>NZ_CP033381.1 GCF_016865255.1 Methylomonas sp. LW13 | reverse complement strand
CGGCATTCAAGAAGGGGCTTAGAAAGGCCTTGCATGATACCACAGTGACCGCTTAGGGCTTGACTCTATGGACGTTATCAGAAAAGAATGACGGCCGCATGGATTACCCTCATAAACACACATGATTTCGGGCAAACTTTATATTATTTCCGCACCATCCGGGGCAGGCAAAACCAGTCTTGTTAAACAACTGATTGCCGAGATGGACGATCTGGCAGTGTCGGTATCACATACGACGCGGGCGATGCGCAGCGGCGAACAGGATGGTGTCGATTATTTTTTCGTCTCGGTAGAGACTTTTAAAGCCATGATCGAGCAGCAAGCTTTTTTAGAGCATGCGCAAGTGTTCGACAACTTTTATGGCACCGCGCAACAGACCGTGGAAGATAATCTGGCCAAAGGGCTGGATGTGATCTTGGAAATTGATTGGCAAGGCGCTCAGCAGGTCAGAAGGATGTTGCCGGAAAGCCTGTCGATCTTCATCTTGCCGCCGTCTATCGAGGTATTGAGCCAGCGTTTGCAAAACCGCGGCCAGGATAATCCGGAGGTGATTGCCCGGCGCATGCGCGATGCGGTGACGGAAATGAGCCATTATCCGGAGTACGATTATTTGATCGTTAACGACGATTTCAATCTGGCGTTGCAGCAATTAAAAAGCATTGTGACCGCAAACCGCTTAACCCAAAATCAACAACAAAAAACCTTGGCAACATTGCTGCAAGATTTACTTAACTAATAGAACTAACAATACTTATGAAAACTAGAAAAACGTCTTATCTGTTTGCCACGCTGATTGTTTCGGCGTTGACCCTTGCCGGCTGCTCCAGCGATGAAGCGGAAACACCCAAAGCCAGTGCCCCGTCTGCAAGTAAAAAAGCTGTCCACCGCGTGGATAGCGGCGAAGCGACCGAACCCGAGAAACGTCAATTCGAAAAAGAGTTTTCAGCCAAATGCGTCGCGCGGGAACTGAAAAACTCGAATAACAAAGATGTCGATGAAAAACGCTTCCAAGAAAGTTGCGACTGCATTGCCGAACACATCATGAAAGACCTGTCGGAAATCGATGCCGAGAAATACCTGGAAGACCACGAAGACACCCACACCTTGCAGATCAAATTCGATGCTGCGGCGTATTTCTGTTTGCAAAACAAACCGCAGCCCAAAGGCCCGCATTTGTTTGGCAAACCGCAATAACGATGTAGGTTGGGTTTGCCCGAAAGGGCATAAAAGGCGTTAGCCGTAACCCAACACGTCGGCCTTAAATGTTGGGTTACCCTCTATCGAGCTTATTCAGGGTAAACCCAACCTACCGATTTACCCAATCTTTCATTCCCCCAATGACCCAATCTTCCGAATTATTTTCTCAAGCCAAACAATACATTCCCGGTGGCGTTAACTCGCCGGTGCGTTCCTTCAGTGGTGTCGGCGGTACGCCGGTATATTTCGACCGCGCAGCAGGCGCTTACGTTTACGATAGCGAAGGCAAACGTTATGTCGATTATGTCGGTTCCTGGGGACCAATGATTTTGGGGCATGCGCATCCGGCCGTGATCGACGCAGTTAAACACTGCGCCGAAAAAGGCTTGAGCTTCGGTGCGCCCACCGAGATAGAAACGCTGATGGCGCAAACAGTCTGCGAACTGCTGCCATCCATAGAAATGGTCCGCATGGTCAGCTCCGGCACTGAAGCCACCATGAGCGCATTGCGCCTGGCACGCGGTTATACCGGCCGTGACAAGATCGTTAAATTCGAAGGCTGCTACCACGGCCATTCCGATTCCCTATTGGTCAAGGCCGGTTCCGGCGCCTTGACTTTCGGCGTCCCCAGTTCGCCTGGCGTGCCAGCCTCGGTGGCCGCCGATACCCTAACGCTGACTTATAACGACAGCGATGCAGTCCGCAGCACCTTTGCTGAATTGGGTGACAAGATTGCCTGCATCATCGTCGAACCGGTGGCCGGCAATATGAACTGTATTCCGCCGGAACCAGGCTTCTTGCAAACTCTCCGCGATGTCTGCGACCAATACGGCAGCGTGTTGATTTTTGATGAAGTAATGACCGGTTTCCGTGTCAGTTTGCAAGGCGCGCAAGGCCTGTACGGCGTTAAACCGGATTTGACCACACTGGGTAAAATCATCGGCGGCGGCCTGCCGGTCGGCGCTTTCGGAGGCAGCCGCAAAATCATGGAATATCTGGCGCCGCTGGGTCCTGTTTATCAAGCCGGCACCTTGTCCGGCTGCCCGGTGGCGATGGCTGCTGGTTTGAAAACCCTGGAACTGATCAACCAGCCGGGTTTCTACGAGGCCTTGACCGCCAAAACCACAAAACTGTTGGCTGGCCTCCAAACTGCCGCCGATCAGGCCGGTATTGCTTTTACCACCAACCAAGTCGGTGGCATGTTTGGTTTATTCTTCAGCAATGAAAAATCGGTCAACCGTTTTTCTCAGGTGATGGCTTGCGATGTTGATCGTTTCAAACGCTTTTTTCATGGCATGTTGGACAAAGGCGTATATCTGGCACCGTCGGCATTCGAGGCTGAGTTTGTTTCTGCCGCGCATTCGGATGAAGATTTGCAGGCAACGGTAGATGCGGCGGCGGAGGTGTTTAAGTGCTTGTTGGATTGAATGTAGCGTATGTTCAAACCCCTGAAAACTCATTGAATTCTGGTACACTGACAGGCAAATTGAAAGGGGATATGCAATGGCTAGTGTGACTTTTGATACTCACAAATTTGCGCGTAAGTTGAAAGAAGCCGGTTTTGACGAAAAACAGGCGGAGGCTGTATCGGAAGCTTTTCGCGACGCCCAAACCGAAGCCGATCCGCTCACCAAAAAGGATTTGCAAATCGAGCTAGCGCCGGTCAAATCGGATTTATTGATCGTCAAATGGATGCTCGGCTTGGTATTTGCCGCCGAAGTCATGCCGCTGCTTGCCAAGCTTTTGGCTTGAATAGCCTAACATCGTTCGTGCGGTATACACGCTGCTAATAGCACCACGGACCGACGCATACCAAGGAGGATTTGCAGGCGGCGGCGGAGGTGTTTAAAGCGTTGTGAGATTGTGGTGTCCGAGTAATGTATGAAAACCTTTAAATTACTTGTTAGGCTTATGTATCACTATAATCCCTACATCTATTTCGCTGTAATTGTTACCTTAACTCTTATTGGCTGCTCTCGTGAGTTTGAATATGGCGTGGTAAGTGGGCCACTTCAGATCCCCGCGAACACACGGGTGTCAATCAAAAACCCAGAACATATAAGAACCCCGAACGATTATGATTCTGTTTGCGTGCTTCCAGTTGAGCCATATGTGGTTGCGGACGCAGTATTCGGTCCAAATGGGGTGGTACCGCCGAAATTTGTCGGCCCCAATGGAGCGGCGTTCTCACCGAAAATCTTTGTTAGGAATGCTTCAGGTATAGAGGATCCTTTACCAAGCATTTCCATAGCTGTTACCAATAACGGAACTTGGCTTTGTTTTAGGTCATTGGACAACAATCAAAAATTACACTTACCGTATACTGAGATAGCACTAGAAAGCTCTGAGGCTATGTATATCAAGTCAATTCAATGGGATAGCACTGAAATATCGTTCTAACCGAAGGCATGTAAAGCTATTATTTTTGTGCGGTTACGCTCCGCTAACCGCACCTACCAAACCTTGTTTTTTCTGACATAGCGAATAGCTGAGTGGCTAGCATCATTCATAGCCGTAGCCCAATAACGACTTTCATCCTATAATGGTACGGAACTTCCGTACAGGAGAAAGCGATTATGGAAACTGTCAGCGTCAATCAATTTCGGGACAATTTAAAAAGCTACGTCGAGCAAGTGGTCGATAATCACGAGCCGTTGAAAGTTACCCGACGAGCTGGCGAGGCGTTTGTGGTAATCAGCGCGGACGATTGGGAACGGGAGCAGGAAACGCTTTATGTGCTGCAAAACGCCTGCCTGATGGCACAAATCGCTGCTTCCGCCGCCACACATACTCAACAACAAGGCTACCGGCCAAGCGAAGAGCAATTCAATGAGATCGCTGGCATTTGAAGGTAACACTTGGGCGGTTTACGAAGAGCTTAGAGACAAAGACAAAGTTTTACACAAAGCGCTGTGCAAACTGCTCAAGGAAATGCTGCGCGGCGATCCCGCAACCGGTTTGGGCAAACCGGAGCCCTTGCGTCACAATCTTGCCGGACTTTGGTCCAGGCGAATTTCGCATAAAGACCGGCTGATTTATAAGTTCGACGATAACTGCATTTATATTTTTGCTATCGGCGGACATTACGAGCAACATTGAATGTCAGTATCTGAGCGTCGCCATCGCCCAGCGGTACAATTTTGATTTTCGCCATTCCCACCCGCTAATCCCAAGCCTACAATCTCTCCTGATAACTCAAAGCACGCTTTCCCAGCTTTGAAAACCAACGATTTGTGCTCTCTGGCCAAATCGTATATTCCGTGTCTAACTGATTTGGACGAAATAGATGAATAAGCAGCCAACTAACTTGCCAGCCCCCTGCCCCAAAAAGCAGAGGTATCGCCTAAACCTGAGTAATTTAGCCCAGCGTAAGATTTCTGGTCGGAAACTGCTTTACGCCACTTGTCTACTTGTCGGGTTTTCCAATATAAGCCACGCCGATTTTGTTACCCATCCGCTAACCGACGCACCGTCTCCAAAGCCATCGGAACCGGCAGCGCCGGCCGTTCCGGAAGCCACTGATACCGGCCAGCCTAATCAGGCCGAGATTGACTTTAACGAGCAGTTTGGCGAAAAGAAACTGGGTACTTGCAGCATGACCTACAAGATGGAGGGCTTTTCGCTGGCTTATAAGCAATACGACGGCACCGGCGAAATCACCTGTCGTAATGGCCAAAAGGCAGCGGTCAAGCTGTCCTCAAAAAGCATAGGCTTTACGATTGGTTATTCGGTTATCGAAGGCGAAGGCCATTTCACCGATGTGAAATATATCAGCGAAATTTTTGGCGATTACATTTCGCTGGGTAATCACTTTGGTATTAAAAACTCGGTGGATAGGCAAGTATTGACCCGTGGCGAAATCTCCCTGGTGTTGATGGGTAAAGGCAAGGGCTTTGACATTGGTTTTACGATTGGGGATTTGTCGATCAAGCCGCGTTAAGCAGTTCGCTTGATTCTTTAAGAGGATTTCGATGGAAACAGAAATAGGGATGGCGCTGGCGGCAATACCGTTGGCGGCTTTGCTGGGTTACCTGACTTGCGCCTGGCTGAGCGGTAAGCGACAGCGCGAATTGCAAAATCAGTTAGAGCAGCAGCAACAGCAAGTCCAACAACAGGCCGTTAAATTGGCCGTGGGCGAAGAGCGGGTTTTGCTGTTGGCGCAAAAAGAATCCGAGTTGCAATTGCTGCAACAACAATTGTTGGAATTGAAAACCGAAAACGCGGATCTCAACGCGCGTCAGCAAGAACAACACAAAAGCAACGCCGAGAAAATCCGCCTACTGCAAGATGCGGAAAATCAATTAAAAACTCAGTTCGAGAATCTGGCGCATAAGATCTTCGAAGAACGCGGCAAGCAATTTACCGAACACAATAAAGTCAGTATCGAAAGTTTGGTTGCACCACTTAAGCAACAACTCGGTGAATTCAAAAGCCGCGTCGAAAGCGTTTACGATAACGAAACCAAAGACCGCATTTCCTTACGCGAGGAAATCGTCTCGCTACGCCGCGATACGGCTAAGATGAATCAGGAAGCGCTGAACCTGACCCGCGCGTTAAAAGGCGATCATAAAACCCAAGGCAACTGGGGCGAAATGATCCTGGAAAAAGTCTTGGAACAATCCGGCTTGCGCAAAGGTATCGAATACGAAACCCAAGGCGCGTTTCGCGATGAAGGCAACCGCGTGTTCAAGCCTGATGTGATCGTGCGGTTGCCGGAAAATAAAGATGTGATCATCGATTCCAAAGTCTCGCTGCTTGCTTACGAGCGCTATTGCTCGGCGGAAGACGATAACCAACGCATCGAAGCCCTGAAACAACACACCGAAGCGGTCAGAAATCACATCAAAGGTTTAAGCAATAAAGACTATTCCAGTTTGAAAGGTTTACGTTCACTGGATTTTGTATTGCTGTTCATGCCTATCGAAGCCGCCTTCATGGCCGCTTTTCAGGCCGACGAAAAATTATTCAACGATGCTTTCGAACACAAAATCGTCGTCGTCACCCCGACTACCTTGTTGGCGACTTTGCGCACCGTGCAAAACATCTGGCGATACGAACAACAAAACGAAAACGCCCGCTTGATCGCCGATAAGGCCGGCAGTCTGTATGACAAGATCCGAGGTTTTGTAGAAGACATTGAAAAACTGGGCAATCAACTCAGCACGGTACAAAAAACCTACGAAGGCATCGTCAACAAACTCAGTAGCGGCAGCGGTAATTTGCTGCGTCAAGCTAGCGCCTTAGAAGAATTGGGAGTCAAAGTTAAGAAGAAGCTACCTAAAAGCCTAACCGAACAACTATCCGCAGAAGATTGATGTTTCTTGGGGGGCTTAATGGCCAGAATCTGGGCGCAATAATAGTAATAACTTTATAAAGATCTTAAAATTATTATTACTATTAGCTGTAAAAAACCTGTGGAAAACCATATTTATATTTTTTAACTCAATAACTTATTAAAAAATAAGGCTGTTAGGCATCGGCTATTGTGCTTGTTCACAGCTTGGGGATAACCAAAAATTAGGTTTTCTTTGGCTACTTATCCACAAATTTATAGCTATTTAAACAACAGGTTTTGAACAGCTGTTGCAAACTATAGGAAAAATGCAATTGGGATGGGCCGTCAGACTTGTGTAGGAGATTGAACTAACACTCGGAAAAAAGGGAAAATCCCTGGGCAGCCCTAGTGTTGCAGGCTTACATAAAAAAGGCACAGGCTTATCAGCCCGTGCCCATGTCTTTTTGAATGGGATCTCTCCACCAGCCTTAATCGGTGGGTGAAGAGATTTAAGCGGTCGTTTATTTCAAGCCACTTTCGAAGGTAGGCAATGGAGCCGATTTGCCAAGGCGGCCAACGGCCGGCAAAGTGCGATTTTCATCCACACCCAGAGCTGGGTCCAATTGATTACCATCCGTTACGAAAAACTCGTTACCGACATGGCCATGCGGAATGGTCAGTGATGGGTGGTCGAAAGGTGCGCGTTCATAACTGACTCGGGGATCCGTGAAAGTTTTCATGAATGCCACCAAATCCGCTTGTTCTTGCGGTGTTAAACCCAGCGGTTTGACATCCGGATGTTTTTGCGGATTATCAAAGTTGCCGCCTTGGTTGTAAAAGGACACCACTTGTTCCAGCGTTGATAAGCTACCGTTATGCATGTACGGTCCCGTAAATTCCACATTACGCAACGTCGGTACTTTAAAGCTGCCATCTACCACAGCAGTGTTCTGAGCGCGTCGCGCCGGTGAGTTATCCGCACATAGGCCGTTATCTTGGTCAAACTTACAAGGTTCAACACCAAAACTGTCGACAAACTGACTTTGCACATACTGGCGTGACAAAGACAGCGTGTTACCGAATGGATCCAGACCGCCGCCACCAATATCGTAATCGGTTGGAACGACACCGATGTTGTAAAAGCCTTTATCGTAAATCGCCACCTGGTTGTTTTTCATCAACATGCCTTCGATGACATTGTCACTGGTTTGCAAGTTGGTGGCGTTGGACATCGTTGGCCCTTTATGACAGGCATTGCATTCCCCCTTACCGTTGAATATCGCTTCACCGTTACGCTCGGCTGTGGTGGGGATGTACAAGCTGCGTTTCCATTTGTCGAAGCGACTGTCATCGGATACCAATGTTTCTTGATAGAGCTGTAAGGCAATACCAAAATACATCGAGAAATTGGCTTCCATCTGATTGTAAGCCGCGTTAGGCGCCACCCCTGTACTGGGCGTACCGCATTGGCTGCCGCAATCACCGTTCCAGTAAGCGGGTGCAAAGGCTTTTTGGATCAGGGTGCTATAGGTTCCGTTGCCGCCCAGCAGCGTAGGTAAAGCAGACAACACGCTGTCATCAGCCGCTATCGATTGGAACTGCAAGGGCTTTCTATTCAAAAGCTTACGCCCGACGTCGGCAAATTTACGCGCCCGACAAGCCATTTCAAAATCACTACCGACTGGACCAACCGCTTGAGACGCCAAGGAGGCGTTGTTCAATTTGAGCGGTTTTTTGACGATTTTGGCCGGTGGCGTGTAGGTCACGACCAGTCTTGGCCGTTGTGATGTGGTGGCTGCTTGGGCGCTGGCCATAGTCCAGTTATCGGCGTCTGTTGAGCCCGTGTTAATCACCCAGCCGTAATTGGGCGCACCATTGGACCAAGCTTGAAGTGATGAAGCCAAGTTGTCGAAACTTTGGTTTCCTGAACCGCCTGCGGACAAGCGGAACAATTGGGTGCTGCTCGCTTCCACATTGTTGGTCGAAATACCGCTGGTGAGAGAGTTCCAGGTCGAAGTATCGCTCCAGGGCACCAACATTTGATTGATTCCGACGTAATCCAGACCATCGGTTTTGGTCACAAATACCTTCAGTGACGCGCTTTCGATTTTCGAACCGGGCGGAATTTGTCCTGGACCGTTCCCAAACAAGCCGTCGAAACGAATCAGAATGTTTTTCTGATTGGGAGAGCCATCGTCAACTAACAGGGAAGTAGCGGTCGCATACGCTGTATTCCTGAAGCTGGCGTCGAGATAGGTGTCGACAGTGCCGCTGAAATTGTTTGTGCCCTGTTGGAAATCCACGTTCCGGGTTAGGTTATCGTTGATGTAAACGCCCGCCGCAACGTCGCGCGAGCCGAAGGGCGACACACCGTTGAACTCATTGTTGGCTCGACCATCCCAGAAGTTACGGTAGTTATAAGCGGCATTGATCACGGTTGGTGAGTTTCGCGGCTCAACATTCCGGGTACCCACGCCATTGACATGGAAGATGGGGGACACATCGCGGTCGCAATCCTCGTTATTGCTGTCAGCAATTGTCGAGAAGAATTGACCCGAGAAGGTACCTGAGGAGGTCACCGTGTCGTCATTGGCAGGGTCAAAGGGAAAGTCGGCTTTAGTCAGGGTGTAATTTGGACCACCAAGCGCGCCAGACAAAGTGGGTTCAAAGGTAGTGCCTGTTGCTGCAGCATGGGTTAAGCCGGGCGAAAGCTGGTTTTTTACCCGGTTATCACCGCCAGCGTGAAAGTGGCAACTGGCGCAAGCCATTTGATCACTACCAACACCTTGCTCCCAGAACAACGCTTTACCCAGAGCAATCGCGGCCGATTTATCGACAACAATAGGGGTGACAATGTCGGTTCGGGTTTTTTCATTGCCAAATAGGCCGGGTGTGGCAGGCGGTAAGATGCCGGTCAAGGCTTCAGGGGTGTTGGGATCCCCTGAAATCGTAGTTTCCAGCGAAACATCATCCAGGAAAGTACCTATGCCATCAGACGTGCCAGTGGCTTCAAAACTTAATGTAGCTTCACCGGTTGGGCCGCTATACAAAAACAGGAACTGCCACTCCGTCCAGTTGCTAGTTCCTACAACAGAAAAATAACCGCTGTTAAAGTTGGGTGCTGTCACTGCGGCACGCAAACCGCCTCCCAACTGGAAAAGGCTTCTTGAGCGGCTGTGAAACCGCAGACGATAATGTTGGCCGTTGACCAATTTAACTTTGGTGGACATGCTGGAATTGGCCCACGTATCCAATTCGACAAAATGTCTGCCGCTGTGCGCGTTGACACCGGAGGCACCATTTGTCAGCAATTCCAGATTATTGTCGCCTGCAGTCCAAACTCGGGTTTTGGGAAAATACTGATAGGCGCTATTGGGCATTTGGTCTTGAATGAAGCCGTTCGGCGAACCTGCACTTTGTTCAAGTGTGGTGCGCTCGAAATCGTCGGAAAAAAACACCACGGCCTGAGTGGCTGGGAAATAGCACGTCGATAAAACTATCGCCAAAACAGAAAGAGCATTTATTTTGGTTCTCGGGGGTTCCGATTGCTGGTCGACAAGCGGCAACTGGGTACAATTGCTTTGATTCATATCATTTAGTTAGGAAGTTGAAAAATTGAATGTTGAGCGGTTCCAGAATGGTCAGCTCGGATTGAGAACAGCAATAAATATACCGATAGGACAAATTTTCTTATCAGTTAAGATGTTAATTAGCAATTGGACCAAGGTATTTTTTCAACTGTAAAAAAATCAGACAATACCTACGATTTATGTAGGGAAGTTCTGATCAGATAGCTATCCTGGATTTTAAGAAACATTGAATAAGTTGAGTTAGCTAATGACTCCTCAAAGAGTATGTGGGGTTCGACAAGCTTGCGGCAATTGCTGTCGATCATGAACAGAATCAAAAATTTCTGTTTCTAAACGGGTAAACGGTAGATGTAAGTTCTATCCTCGATAAGTTGCTCGCATGGGATTAAACTTGTCGTTTCGACGATAGCTGAGCGGAGGCTTCCCACATGAATCTAAACAATGCTGATGTTTTCAGTCAGCTACATATCGACATCGCCCGCAATTCCACCGACGATTTCAATCTGTTCCACGATAGCCGGAAGTGGCAGAACATCAATGGCAACCCGTTTAACGGCCCGATTACCTTGGGGTTTCAGCTGGAGTCCTTGATCGAAGGCAAGATAGCGGATTATCGCCGGCAACATGACGAAGAAAAATTGCTAGCCGAACAGGGCTTGAACTTCAGCAATTACCAGTTTGCTTTTGCCAATGCCATTAAGCCGAACCAGGCGATTGAAGTGGATATTAAAGAATCGGTATTTAAGAACGAACCGTCGCCAAGCTTGAGCAACCGGATTATCGTCAAAGCCGACGGCAAACTGGCCTTGACCGGCTATAAAAAAGAAACCGCCGAACCGCTGTTTTTAGATCAGCCGGATTTGTCTCGGGTCGGCGAATTAAAAATCCAGCCTGACCGTTGTTTTTTGAGCAATGGTTTTTTTCTCAAACGCAAGTTCATGATGACCAGCAATGCCAAGAATTTTTTGTGTGCATCACTGCGTGATCAAACCCAGTATTTCGACGAGCTACAGGATAAGGTGATTTTCCCGGAGATGTTTCCGTGCGCATTGCTCTCCAGTGCGTTGCTGGAAAAGGCCTTGAAATGGCTGCACGATTTCGAGCGTAACCCCATGGTCTATACTTCGCACAAAATTTCCATCGACAGACGTTGTTTGTCGCAGCTTAAAAGTAACGACGCGGTGCATATTTTGATCAAACCCGCAGCGGATTGTGCCGCGCACGATTTCGGCGATTTGAACGCCACACCCTTGGATTACGAATGTTACGGCCTAGTCAACAATCACAACGCCTTGTTGTTTAGAGCATTGATTTCGCTGGTGCCGCTGGAGTTAATCCGCAAGGCCATGGCATAAATAACTCTGGATGCAGCTAGTGCCATTTTTTAGGGGATAAAATGAAATATTTGTTGTTGACGTTGCCGCTATTGCTGGCCGCTTGCGAAAAACCAGCGCCCACGGCATCAGCGCCCAGACCGGCTTTAGTGGTGACAGTAGGCGAACAAACCACAGCCGCTCCTATCATATTGATAGGCGAAATTCGCTCCCGCTACGAAAGTGCTCAAGGTTTTCGCATCAACGGCAAAATTATCGAACGCAATGTCGATACAGGCGCAGTGGTGACGAAAGGCCAGCTGTTGGCCAAACTGGATAGTATGGATACCGGTTTATCCACCCAAGCGGCGCAGGCGGAAGTCCGGGCGGCGGAAGCCGATCTGGCCTTGGCCCAAGCCGAGCTGGACAGACAACGCCAATTACACGCCAGCAAATTCATTTCCAACCAGGCTTTGGATATTCAGGAAGCGCAATTCAAGGCGGCGGCGGCCAGGGTAAAGCAAACCCGCGCGCAAGCCGCGGTAACCGGCAATCAGTCGCGCTACACGCAGTTACTGGCGGAGCGGGATGGCGTGGTTACCCGCATTCAGGCCGAACCGGGCCAAGTGGTTGCCGCCGGCGAGCCTATTGTTCGTATTGCCGTGCCGGAAAATAAAGAAGTCGAAATAGCCGTTCCCGAGTCGCGCATGCTGGGCATCGCTGCCGATGTGCCGGCGGAAATCAGATTGTGGGCCAACCCCACTACCGTATATCACGGTAAAGTCCGGGAAGTGGCACCGGCGGCCGATAATCTCACACGTACTTTTCAAGTACGTGTGGTTTTGCTGGATGCCGACGATTCGGTGCGTTTGGGCATGACGGCCGGCGTTCGCTTTTATCATCAGGACACCAAGGATTTTTTATTACCCACCACAGCGCTTACTCAGCGTGACGGTCAATCCGTCGTCTGGGTGGTGAATCCGGCGAACGGTGAAGTTCAGCCTAGAACCGTTCAGGCCGGCGCGTTTCGCGAAGATGGCGTGTTGATTGCCGGCGGTATCCAAAAAGGCGAACAAGTAGTAGTGGCGGGGGTGCAAACTTTGATACCCGGCCAGAAAGTTAGGGCAACGCCGCTGCGGAGCCAACCATGAAATCGGGCTTCAATCTCTCCGAGTGGGCTTTGCGGCACCCGGCATTGGTGTTATATGCCATGTTGATGCTGACCTTGGTGGGGATGCTTTCGTATACCAGGCTGGGCCAGTCTGAAGATCCGCCGTTCACTTTCAAAGTGATGGTTATCCGCACCGGTTGGCCCGGTGCCAGCGCGCAGGAAGTGGAACAACAAGTCACCGATAAACTGGAGAAAAAACTCCAGGAAGTACCCTGGCTGGACAATTTACGCAGCTATTCCAGACCGGGCGAATCCTTAATTTTTCTGTCGGCCAAGGACTCCACACCAGCGGTGCAAGTCCCGGACATTTTTTATCAGGTTCGCAAAAAAATCGGCGATATTGCTTACACCCTGCCGGCAGGCGTTGAAGGGCCGACATTCAACGACGAGTTTGGGGATGTATACGGAAACTTGTATGCCTTGACCGGCGACGGCTACGACTATGCGGAACTGAAGCGTCACGCGGAAACGTTGCGCGCCGAACTGCTCAGAGTGAACGATGTTGCCAAGGTTGACTTTTTCGGCGAGCAGAAACAACGCATTTACGTCGAATTGTCCAATGCCAAATTAGCGACCATCGGCATCGACGTTGCCACCTTGCTCCGCACCTTGCAAGCGCAGAATCTGGTGACGGGCAGCGGTAGTTTCGATTCTGAAAACGAGCATATTCGGATTGCGGTAACCGGTCGTTACGATAGATTGGAAGAACTGCGGGATGTACGTTTTCGCGCCAATAACAACGAATTTCGGTTGGGTGATGTCGCCAAAGTCAGCCGCGGCTTTGAAGATCCCCCCAAGGACCGGGTGCGTTATAAAGGTCATGACGCGCTGTTGATCGGCGTGGCGATGCGTGCTGGCGGCGATATCATCAAGCTGGGCCGCGATTTGGACCAGGCCGTGGTAACTACCCAAGCCCAATTGCCGGTGGGTTTGGAATTGCATACTGTGTCTTCGCAGCCGAAAGCGGTGCAGCGTTCGGTTAACGAGTTTGCCAAATCGCTGACCGAAGCGGTCGTCATAGTGTTGGGCGTTAGCCTGCTGTCGTTGGGGTTACGCACCGGCATCGTGGTCGCGATCACGATTCCGGTGGTGTTGGCAGTCACTTTTTGGCTGATGCATCTGTTTGGCGTTGGCTTGCACAAAATTTCTCTGGGTGCGTTGATTTTGGCTTTGGGCTTGTTGGTGGACGATGCCATTATCGCCGTGGAAATGATGGCGTCTAAGATGGAACAGGGTTGGGATAGAACTCGTGCTGCCGCATTTGCCTATACATCCACCGCGATGCCGATGCTGAGCGGCACATTGGTAACCGCTGCCGGCTTTTTGCCGATTGCCACGGCGGCGTCTTCTACCGGCGAATACACCCGCTCGATTTTTCAAGTGGTGGTTATCGCCTTGTTGGTCTCCTGGTTCGCGGCGGTAGTGTTTGTACCGTATTTGGGACATCGCTTATTGCCTGACTTGAGCAAGGGACAAGAGCAAGCGTCGAGCTGGGCGCGGATTTGGGCCAAGTTGCGGAAACAACCACATGCCGAACAGCCCAAGAACCACGCCCACGAGCTATATCAAACGCCGTTTTATCTGCGCTTCCGAAAACTGGTGGCCGCTTGCGTTATCCACCGTTGGCTGGTGATTGTTTTAACCATAGCCATGTTTATTACCGCGATCTTCGGTTTTAAGTTTGTCCAGCAACAGTTTTTTCCGGATTCCACTCGGCCGGAGTTAATCGTCGATTTGCGTTTGGCTGAGGGTGTGTCGTATGCCGCCACCGAAGCCGATGTGAAAAAACTGGAGGCCTGGCTGGATGAGCAAAGCGGCATCGATAACTACGTGGCTTATGTCGGCAACGGCAGTCCGCGTTTTTATTTACCTTTGGATCAGCAACTACCGCAACGCAGCTTTGCGCAGTTTGTGGTGTTGACCAATGGCCCAGCGGAACGAGAACAACTGCGCGATAAACTCATACATTTGTTTGAACAGGATTTTCCGGATATGCGCGGCAGCGTATTACGTTTGGAGAACGGCCCGCCGGTAGGTTTTCCCGTGCAATTCAGAGTCTCCGGGCCCGATTTATCAACGCTACGCACGATTGCCCGCCAAGTGGCAGATGTGATGCGCGCCAACCCTTACCCGTCCAACGTGCAGTTGGATTGGGAAGAGCCGGTGAAAGTCGTGCGCGTGAATGTTGACCAATCGAAAGCCAGACTGCTGGGGATTAGTTCCAGTGATATTGCCAATATTGTCAATGGTGCGCTACAAGGCTTGTATGTGACCGAATTTCGTGAAGGCATCGAGCGCATCGACTTATTGGTGCGTGGCGCCGAAATCGAACGTAAGCATTTATCGCGTCTGCAAAATTTGATGATACCGATCCCCGGCGGACGCAGTGTGCCCCTGTCGCAAGTCGCGGAACTGGAATACGGTTTTGAGGAAGGTTTGATTTGGCGGCGTAATCGCATTCCTACCGTCACGGTGCGCGCGAATTTGTATGGCAATATGCAGGCGCCGATGGTGTCGGCTCAGATAGAAGAACAACTGGTCGACATAAAGCGGCAATTACCGCCCGGTTACCGCCTGGAGACCGGCGGCGCGGTGGAAGAATCGGCCAAGGGCGGCGATTCGGTGGCTGCCGGTATGCCTTTGTTCTTTCTGACGGTCTTGACTGTGCTGATGATCCAGTTGCAAAGCTTTTCGCGGATGGCCTTGGTGTTATTAACAGCGCCGCTGGGACTAATCGGCGTGACCTTGTTTTTGTTGATTTTTCAACAACCGTTCGGTTTTGTGGCGATGTTGGGTACCATCGCACTTTCCGGCATGATCATGCGCAACTCGGTAATTCTGGTCGATCAAATCGATCAGGATAAGCAGGCCGGGCGTTCGGATTTTGATGCGATTGTCGATTCGACGGTGCGCCGGTTTCGCCCCATCGTATTAACGGCGGCGGCGGCAATATTGGCCATGATTCCCCTCACCCACAGCGCCTTTTTCGGCCCAATGGCAGTGGCGATTATGGGAGGTTTGACCGTCGCGACTGCGTTGACGCTGCTGTTTTTGCCGGCTTTATATGCAGCTTGGTTCAGAATCACTGTTTAATTTTTAAGGTTTAGAAACCGGTGTTTTCGCGTGGGTGAAATTCAGGTTTCGAATGCCCCGGTATGAACTGGAGAAAAGCATTACGGGAACGACCGATTAATGGCTGGTCAATGAGTTGATCTTTCCAGTTGCCTTTTACATCTGCACTGGCATATCGGCAAAACTCAGTTTTGAAAATATCGATCATTTCAGTAAAGCAGCGACCATTTTATTTTGGTGATAAGCAACGTTGTAAACCGATTATTCAAACGCGGTGATTACCTCGCTTTCCAAATTGCCGGCTTCCATCCAGGCGCTTACAGCCGGGCAAGCCAGCACTGAGTCCACATAGGCCTGCGCCTCTTTATTGGTTGCCAGTTGATAGCTGTGAAATCGCAAGGCGACGGGGGCGAACATCGCATCGACTATCGTAAAACGCCCAAATAACCACGGACCGTCGTGGCGGTGCAGTTGTCGGTAGTGTTGCCAAATTTCACCGATACGTTCGATGTCGGGATGTACTGCTTCCGGCAAGGGTTTGGCTGAGGGTTTGCGCTTGCAATTCATCCCGCAATAGGTACGCAGCGCCGTAAATCCGGAATGCATTTCGGCAGCTAAGGAGCGGGCCGCAGCGCGTTCGGCAAAATCTTCCGGCCAGCCTTGGGTTTGCGGAAAGCGTTCCACCAGATATTCCAATATTGCCAGTGAATCCCAAACCTTAAGTTCGCCATCCAACAAAACCGGTACCTTACCGGTCGGCGAGTATTGCAGCAGTTTGTCTTTTGAATCCTCTCTATACAGCGGGATGCGGATTTCCGTGAAATCGATGTCGTGATATTTCAAAAACAACCAAGGCCGTAACGACCAAGATGAGTAATTTTTGTTACCGATGACTAAGGACAGACTCATAAACGAAAACTCCTTTGCAGATTATGGATCGAGAATTTATTTAATCGGATATCTCCGTCCCGGAGAATGAGGGAACCCAGGGAAATGAAAAGTCCTTCCACTCTCGAAGGTTTGACAGCGAAGAACGCCTTTAGGTGTCAGCGCATCATTCCCGCCGTTTTATAATAATTAACCGCATAGGGCAATGCCATTTTGCAACGGACGTTTAGTTGGGTTCAACGGCTGTGTTATTGAACGGGTGGAATCAGCGGCCAATTTTGGTTTAACAACAATCCTCACCGATGTCTTCAAACCAAATCTTTGGTGATTGAGCAATAAAACGGCTCATCAACTCGATGCAGACGGGGTCGTTCAATTCCACAATCTTGACGCCGGCTTCTCTTAGCCAGTCCAGATGCCCGGAAAAGTTGCGTGATTCGCCGACAACCACCGTGCCGATATTGAATTGCCGAATCAATCCCGAGCAATACCAGCACGGTGCCAAGGTGGTGACCAAAATTTTGTCGCGGTAGCTGGTCTGCCGGCCGGCATTGCGGAAGGCATCGGTTTCGCCGTGCACAGACGGATCGTTATCTTGCACGCGGCGGTTGCGGCCCCGGCCCAGCAAGCTGCCATCAGCATCGAACAAGGCCGCGCCGACCGGCACGCCGCCTTCGTCAAAACCGGCTTTTGCTTCGGCAAACGCCACGGCGAGCATCTCGTGATAGTTCATCGCAAATCCTAAAATCAATTGGGTATGTTTGAAAATCCGTTCTACAAAGGCTGGGTAGATGGGTATGGGGTTAAGTCGAGTTTTAGGTCTCCAAAAACCTCTTTTAAAAAGGGGCTGGGGAGATTTTCCAAACCTAAGCGCCTCGATCCGTTATTGCCAATAAGCGAACACAATGCCAACAAACACCGCCAGACCGAACCAGTTGTTATTCAAAAAAGCCTTGAAACACTTGGGTTTATCGAAATGAAAAATCAATTTTTGCTGGTAAACCGCCAGACCGGCTGCCACGGTTAAACCGGCGTAATATGGCCAACTCAATTGCTTCATCAGGCCGACTGTCATCAACAACACTAGGATGACGATTTGCAGTCCGCCGGTTATTTCCCGCACCCGCTTACCGAACAAAATGGCCGTGGATTTCACGCCGATTTTCAAATCATCGTCGATGTCCACCATCGCATACATCGTGTCGTAGACCAGCGCCCACAGCAGCACCGCTAGATACAGAATCCAGCCTACCAAGGGGATTTCGTTGGTTTGCGCGGCAAACGCCATCGGCACAGCAAACCCAAACGCCGCGCCCAGATAAGCCTGCGGCAAATGGGTAAAGCGCTTCATGAACGGATAACTGGCCGCCAGAAACGCGCCGATGAAGGACAAACCGATGGTGTACCCATTCAGCAGCAACACCAAACCAAAGGCAGTAAGACACAGCACCGCAAATACAATCAACGCTTCCTTAGGGCTGACTTTGCCCGCCGCGATAGGCCTTAGCTTGCAGCGATCAACATGCGGATCGAAATCCTTGTCGGCGTAATCGTTAATCACGCAACCCGCCGCCCGCATCAGCACCACGCCCGCAATGAACACGGTCAGCACCAAACTGTCCGGTCTACCGTCACCGGCAATCCACAAGGCCCATAATGTCGGCCACAGCAAAATGAAAATGCCGATGGGTTTATCGAAGCGGGCTAGAAGCCAGTATTGGTGGAGGCGGTCCGAGAGTTTATTCATTGGTTAGGCTTTTAGAATTTGGAAGAGCTTTATTGGAGCTGGCATATTATTTGGTTACGGGCTGGTCGCCTAATTAACAAGGCTTTCCAATTCAGATAACCAGTCATTAAACCCCGAGCACATTTGCCTCATTTTCGCCAGGCCTATCTGCCTCGAAATATTTGGCCCATGAGTAGTCTTTCTATAATCCGCAGCCTTTTCTAAGCGCTTTGATGGTGCTGTTTCTTTAGAGTCGTTCACTTTTTCGGGATTGTTATCAAATTGCGCTAGCACATCGTTTGCCCATGCTGTAAGCGAATTATTTTGAAGTATCGATGATATAGCTTCAGGAGAGGAAAACAGTAATCCTTCAAATTCATACATTTGAATATAGGGTAAAATTTTCGATCTCAATTCCTCTTTGACTGATTGCCTAATTTTGGATTCCAGACTGGTTTTAGTTTCGCCGTCAGATTTATTTTTAAATCCATAGAAATCATAAAAAGTGCTGACATAGTCAAAGCTATAGTAAATTTTTGCTAGTTCATACTTTATTCGGTCAATACTTACATTTCCATTAATCGGAATCGGCGTAACAAATATGCCTTTCTGGGATAAGTAGGGTTCTAGTAGTATCTTAATAAAACGTTCTTCGGTAGTGCCTTCTACCGAAATTCCCACCCTTACCATTCCGGACGACCTCCAATTAGATTTTTGGTCCAAATATCTCCCATTCGATAATCTTCAAGCCAAAGTTCAAGAGCTTGTTTATCTGGTCTTTTAAATGTAGATACACCCTTTTCTTGATCAACAACAATAAAGTCTTCAGGCTCAAACTGGTTGGCAAAAGCAACCGATTGCGTTGAACATATAATTTGGTTTGTCTTAGATGTGGTTTTGATTATTTCAGATAACACGTTCAATGCAGCGGGATGTAAGCCAAGCTCAGGCTCATCGAGAATAATCGTACTAGGTCTATATCGTTCGGGCTGAAGAAACAACACAGCCATGCATATAAATCGCGCGGTACCATCCGAAAGCTGGTTCGCTGAAAAGGGCTCTTCATAATCGCGATGAATCCATCTTAATAGCAGTGATTTATCTCCGTTCTCGCCGTTTGGCTCAAGGTAAAAATCGTGAAAAAAAGGTGCTACTGTTTGGATGGCTGAAATTATCTCTTGGTAACTAGTATGATGAAGATTCCTGAGATAGAGAAGGAATGGTGCTAAATTGCTGGCATCGGAGTTGAAAAATACATTTGAACTTAGCTTTTGTGCCAGTTTAAAGCCAGCAGTGGGGCTAGTATCATGAAAATGATAGACTCTACATTTTTGTAAATATTCTCTAGTATATTTTCTCACGTATTCGCTATCAGACTCTGATCCAGGTAGTAGTCCACTTTCTCCCAGCTTACCTCTTATTGACCAGTTGGATTTTGAAGTGTTAACCTTGCAATACTCTATATCGAATACCAAAGCATCGTTGCTGTCGCTGTGAACAAATTCAGTATGATAACTGTTATTTCCTATTTCAATATCTATGGTAATTCGTGGAGTAGCTTTAGAGCCAAAATGGAAGAATGTATTTGCAAAGCCTTGCTTTTCAACATAAGACTGCAGTTTTCCTTCGGATAAATTTCTCAGAAACGTAAACAGGGAAATGAAATTTGTTTTGCCTGCACCATTTGCGCCAATAAGTATGTTTATTGGGTTCATCTTTAAATTAAGGCTCTTTATAGATTTGAAGCCTTTAAGTGTTATTTGATGAAGATGAGTGTTATTTTGTTCTGGCATAAATTGCCTTATAAATTTTGCATTAGAAGTTATACGGATTTATCTCTAATCGTCTGAATAATCGAAGTCGTCGAATGCCCCTCAATAAACGACAAGATCTTCACCTCGCCGCCATTCGCCAATACACTTTCGTGACCGGCGATGCTGGTGATGTCGGTATAGTCGCCGCCTTTGACCAGGATGTCGGGCAGTAATTGGTCGATGACTTCTTTCGGGGTGTCTTGCTCAAATTCCACGACCCAATCCACGCATTCCAGTGCGGCCAGCATTTCCATGCGGTGATCCAGTTTGTTGACCGGGCGCTCCGGGCCTTTTAAGCGTTGCACGGAGGCATCGCTGTTGACTAACACGACTAATCGATCACCCAGGGTTTTGGCCTGTTGCAGATAGCGGACATGGCCGGGATGGAGGATGTCGAAGCAGCCGTTGGTGGCGACGATTTTTTCGCCGTTTTGTTTGGCGTCGGCGCGTTCTGCAAGCAGGTCGGACAAACTGCAAACGCCTTTGTGATGGGCGCGCGGGCCTTGCAAGGCGGCATGCAATTCGTCGGTATTGACGGTGGCGGTACCCATTTTGCCGACGACGATGCCGGCGCCGATGTTGGCGAGTTGCGTGGCTTCGGCCAGCGGTTTTTTCGCGGCCAGGCTGGCTGCCAGCACGGAAATCACCGTGTCGCCGGCGCCAGTGACATCGAATACCTCGCGGGCATGGGTTGGCAGGTGCAAGGGTTCTTCGTCCTTGCTGAGCAGGGTCATGCCGTTTTCGCCGCGGGTGACCAATAGCGCTTGTAATTCCAGTTCGGCCAGCAAATTTACGCCGCGCTCGACGATTTGCTGTTGGTCGGCGCAGCGGCCCACCACCGCTTCAAACTCGCTGAGGTTGGGTGTAATCAGCGTGGCTTGCCGGTAAATCGAAAAATCGCTGCCTTTCGGATCGACCAACACCGGTTTGTTCAGCTGCTTTGCCAATTTAATAAATTGTTGTACCTGGTTTAGAGTACCTTTGCCGTAATCAGACAGCACGATGACCTGCGATTGCATCATCTCTGCATGGTATAGATGCAATAACGCGTCGCTATCGACATGATTAAAACCGTCTTCAAAATCCAGGCGGATCAATTGCTGATGGCGGCTCATTACCCGCAATTTGGTGATGGTCGGATAACCCGGCACCGCTTGAAACAGGCATAAAACCTTGGCCTGTTGCAGCAAAGCTTTCAACGCCGTCGCCGCTTCGTCTTCGCCGGTAAAACCCAGCAGCGATACTTTTGCACCCAGTGCGGCGATATTCAAAGCCACGTTACCGGCGCCGCCCGCCCGTTGTTCGTCTTGTTTGACGTGTACCACCGGCACCGGCGCTTCCGGGGAAATCCGTGAAGTGGCGCCGTGCCAGTAACGATCCAGCATCAGGTCGCCGACCACCAGCACGCGGGCGGTTGAATAGTTGGGTAATTGCATGGCTTTGGGAGCTTATCCGTGATTCGAAGGGTGCTATTATAGCCGCAACCCGTCATGATTAAGGTGCAAACCATGAGCGTCAAAATCTACCATAACCCGCGTTGCGGCAAATCCCGCGACACCTTGAAACTATTGGAAGCGCAAGGCGTTAAGCCGGAAGTTGTGGAATATCTTAAATCACCGCCTACCGCCGCTGAACTGCAGGACATTCTGACCAAGTTAAATATCAAGCCGCGCGACTTGATGCGTACCAAAGAGCCGGAATATAAAGAAAACGGTTTGGACGACAAGTCCTTGAGTGATGCGGATTTGATCGAAGCGATGATCAGAATTCCCAAATTGATCGAACGGCCCATCGTGTTGAAAGACGGTAAAGCCGCCATCGGCCGGCCGCCGGAAAGCGTGTTGGCGATACTTTGATGGCGAAAATCTTGATTCTTTATTACAGCCGCGACGGCAGCACCACGCGGATGGCGCAACAGATCGGTCGGGGCGTGGAATCGGTGGCCGGCGCGGAAGCGATTTTGCGCACGGTACCGGAAGTCTCGGCGGTATGCGAGAAAATCGCCGATAGCATTCCCGATGCCGGCGCACCCTATGCGACCCTGCAGGATCTGGAAACCTGCGACGGCTTGGCACTGGGCAGCCCCACCCATTTCGGCAATATGGCGGCTTCGTTAAAGCATTTTCTGGATGGCACGACCGCGTTATGGTTTTCCGGAGCCTTGTCCGGCAAACCGGCCGGCGTGTTTACGTCCACCGGCAGCATGCACGGCGGTCAGGAAACCACGCTGTTATCAATGATGCTGCCCTTGATGCATCACGGCATGTTGCTGATGAGTCTGCCGTGCAACGAGATTGCTCTACGCGAAACGGTCAGCGGCGGCACGCCCTACGGGCCCAGCCATGTCGCCGATACTGATGCCGAACTCACCGAGCATGAAAAACGCCTGTGCTGGGTGCTGGGGGAACGTCTGGCGAAAACCGCATTGGCGTTGCGAGCCAAATAAGGCCTTACGGTTACAATATTCCCAAGGCCTTGAGACAGGCCTTGCCCAACTCTACCCGCTTGGGTGCGTCGGCGGCTTGAGTGATGTCGATGTTCAATGCAAAGCTGTACAGACGATTTCCGCGCATGACCCAGCCCACCCACCAGCCGATACCGGGATTGGGCGCGTTTAACCAGCCGGTTTTGCCGTATAAACTTCGTGCGCCCTGCTGCTCCAGCATCAGGATTTCCCGCACTTTGGCCTGAACATCGCCTGCCAGCGGCAATTGATCCCGCGCCAAGCGGGCCAAAAATGCCGTCTGTTCCACCGCGCTGATTTGCAGCGGACCATCCAGCCAAAACCGATCAACCGTATCTCCTATATCGGCGTTACCGTAGCCCAGGTGGGCAACTCCCTCGCGCATCCGCTCATGGCCGATGCGCCGCGCCAGTGCTTGATAAATCGGCACGTTGGATAGTTTGATCGCCTCGCGTAAGCCCATATCCCGTTCCCAGTCTTTGATCATTTGTGGTTGGCCGCCGTATGGCAACGGCTCGTCTACGCTACTGACCGCGCCTACCGACAAGCCGATCAAACTATTGGCAATCTTGAAGGTCGAGGCCGGGATGAAGCGGGTTTCCGCGCGAGTTTGGTCGTGGCCGATTAGCCTATCCGCATCGACATCGTAGGCTACGAAAGTGCCATGCACGCCGGCTTCGCTGAACAGTGTGGCGAGCGCAGGACTATCCACCCATTCGATGGCGTTAACCCGGCCGGCAAGTAGTAACAGTAGAGTGGCGAATAGCGGTTTCATCAGGATTGTGCGTAGGCTAGTTTTAAGGTGTCTATGTCTATTTTGGTCATTTTCAGCATGGCCTGCATCACCCGTCCGGCTTTTACCGGGTCGGGATCGCTGATCAATTCAAGCAGCACATTCGGCACGATCTGCCAGGTTACGCCGAATTTGTCTTCCAGCCAGGCGCATTGATTCTGCTTGCCGCCCGCGGATAGTTTTTCCCAATAGTGGTCCACTTCTGCTTGAGTTTCGCAGTGTACGACAAACGAAATTGCTGGGGAAAACGGTTGCATCGGGTACGTCGGGCCGCCGTTGAGCGCGGTAAATACTTGTCCGTCCAGCTCGAAATTGGCAGTCATCACGCTGCCCTTCGGTCCTGGCCCGGCGTCGCCGTAGCGAGTAACGCTCAAGACTTTCGAATGTTTAAAAATGGATACGTAAAAATTCATCGCCTCTTCGGCTTGGTCGTCGAACCATAAAAATGGGGTGATTTTGGGCATGGTGTTTACTCGGTTAGTGTTAAAAAGTAATGACCGGTTTTCCCGTCTTAAAAGCCGGCTACCAGCTCGGCCAGTTGGTCGGTGGCCTTGCCCCAGCCTTCATGAAAGCCCATTTCCTCGTGGGCTTTCCGGTCTGCCGCGGTCCAATGCAACACGCGCGCGGTGTAGCGGGTTTTTCCGGCTTCAGGTGTAAACGTGATGATGCCGGTCATGAAGGGTTTGGCGGAGGGTTCCCAGGCGCTGGTATAGGCGTCGGTAAACACCAAACGCTCGTTTGGCACGACTTCAAGATAGATTCCTTGGTTTGGAAACTCCTCGCCGTCCGGGCCACGCATCACGATGATGCTGGTGCCGCCGGCTCTGACATCGAGTTCGGCTTCAGCCACGGTCCAGGGCTTCGGACAAAACCACTGCTTGAGCAGTGCCGGTTCGGTCCAGGCTTTATAGAGTTTCTCGGGTGGCGCATCGATCAGGCGCGTCAGCATTAATTCACGCGATTCAGCTGTTTGTTCTGTTGGCTTCATGGCTTGTCCTCTGAAATTGAAATAGATGATGACTTTTCGGCGATGGTCTTTAGCTCGGCTAAACCTTCCTCGAATTTGCCGCCTATCATTTTGTCCATGCTGAACACCAGGCTCATCACTTTCGATAGGAAGGGGCTGGGGCCGTATATGGCCTGAGTGACATGAGTAACAACGCCTTCGGTTTGTAGCGTAAATTCCACGGTGTTTTCGGCTGGAAATGGCTTAATGAAAGTCAGCCGCAGCATCAGCTTTACCGGTGGATTGGTTTCCAGAATCTCCATGCGCCCCTGGCCGATTTCCTGGTTGCCTTCCCATTCATAGACCGCACCCGGCCCGCTGGCAGCACCGCTATATGTCCGCTTCATGCCCGGATCGACTTTCTCCCAAGCCGACCAGGTTTGCATATTGTGCAAATCGCTGATCAGCGGAAAAATCTTATCCGGGGCCGCTTTGATGGTGATCGCGCGTTGTACGCGGAAGGTATCGGGTTTGCTTGCCGCATAGATCAGTAGCGCGACGACTATGACGACGAGAACGATAAGGATGGTTTTGATCATGGTCTGCTCCTAAAGCATGGTAAGTTCAATCGCCGGGCAAACCCGGAATCTCGATCAGCGGCCGCACTTCGACGGTACCTTTGCGTGCCATCGGAATCTGTTCGGCGATAGCGAGAGCCGCGTCCAGATCCGGGACGTCGACCAGATAGTAGCCGCCCAGTTGTTCGCGGGTTTCCGCGAACGGGCCATCGGTGATGAAGCGTTTGCCGTCGCGCACCCGCACGCTGGTCGCCATGGCTGTGGGGTGTAACGGGCTGGCGGCCAGATATTGGCCGTTGGCTTTGAGCTTGTGCGCGAGTTGGGTGGATTCGGCATAACAAGCTTGCCGGTCGGCTTCGTCCAGGCTGTGTTCTTCGAGATAAATCAGTAGCATATATTTCATCGCTTTCTCCGTTAGTGCTGGGATACCGCATCCGGTGCCATGTAGACCAGTTCCCAGATATGGCCATCCAAATCCTGAAAACCGTGCGCATACATAAAGCCGTGGTCTTGCGGCTGGTTATAAGTGCTGCCGCCGGCTGCAACCGCCTTACTTACCATGTCGTACACCGCCTCGCGACTTTGGCAGGATAAGCAGATCAGTACTTCCGTGCTTTTCGTGGCGTCGCAAATGCTGTTGGGCGTAAACGTGCGGAACTTGTCTTCCGTCAACAGCATGACGAAGATGTTCTCGCTGACGATCATGCAGGTCGCGGTCTCATCGGTAAATTGCGGGTTGAAGTTGTAGCCCAGCGCGGTAAAAAGCGCCACGGATTGATCGAGGTTTTTTACCGGCAGATTGACGAATATTTGCGTGTTCATATTGCTCTCTTTGAAGGTGCGAGGATGCCGAAATCGGCCGATTTAAGGTTTACCGGCTGTTGTCTGAGCGGCGAAGAAAGCTTCCATTCTGCCCTGAAATTCGCTCGGATCGACATCTTCGATATGCGTGGCAATCAGCCATTTATGGCCGAACGGGTCGGTCAGCGCGCCCATTCGGTCGCCCCAGAACTGGTTGGTGGGCGGCATGATTTCTGTTGCGCCGGCTTGTATGGCAGCCGCGAATACCGCGTCGGTATCCGTGACGTAGAGATGCAATTTTACCGGCGTATCGCCTAGCGCCTGTGGCGATATGTCGCCGCAATTGGGACTTTCGTCGGCCAGCATGAAATGCGAATCGCCGATTTTGAATTCGGCGTGGGCAATCGCGCCGCCGGGTGCGTGCAGACGCAACAGCTCGGTGGCGGCAAAGGCTTTTGCGTAAAATTCCAGTGCCGCCGCCGCGCCGCGTACTACAAGGTAAGGGGTTAAGGTGTGGTGACCGTCGGGGATCGGTTTGATGTTGTTCATGACTGTGCTCCTGGTTTTAGGTTTGTTGTGGAAAAAAGACTGCTTACGCCTGTTGTCGAACCGCGAATGCCGAAATCGACAAGCCGCAGAAATTTTTTCCACTAGTTGGCAAACTTGCCGGCTAACGCAAATTGTCCGGTTCCAAAAAACCCAACGCTTGCAGCGTTTGCCGGTCTTCGGCTATCGGCCGCACTTCCACACAGCCTAGCTTGGCGCCGGGAATCCGCGCGGCCACCTGGATAGCCTCGTTTAAATCGCTAGCCTCGATCAGATAATAGCCGCCGAGTTGTTCCTTGGTTTCCGCGAACGGGCCGTCGGTGATGCTGACTTTACCGCCGCGCACCCGCAGCGTGATGGCCGCATTGGCCGGCAGCAGCCGATTGCAGCTCAGGTAATGGCCGCTGTTGCGGATAGCTTGGGTAAATTCGGCGTATTCGTCAAAGTGTTTGGCTGCCGCGTCATTCGACATTCCCTCCATCACGGTTTCGGCGCAAATCAGGCATAGGTATTTCATGGTCAACTCCTGGGTTAAAAATAATGTTCGCACTGAGTAGTCGTTCGGCGCCGGGCATATTCGACAACTGGAACGTTTTTATCGTTGAAACGAGCTACCGAAAGTGGTGTCGATGCATGGCGACAATTTCCAGTGCTTGCCCTGAGCCGAAGCCGGCTGTCGCTTACCATTGAAAGATCGACCTCAATTTTTCGCAACCTAACCGGAGATGAACTATGACGCTTTGCCCTGGCGGCTCCAAACTGGATTATGCCGAATGCTGCGGCCCGATTATCGACGGTGCGCCGGCGCCCACCACCGAAGCTTTGATGCGTTCGCGTTACACGGCTTTCGTACAACGCAAGCTGGACCATGTCGAACGCACCCATGCGCCGGAAATCAAAGAGGATTTTAATCGGGCTGAAGCCGAGCGGATGGCTGAGGAATGCGAGTGGCGCAGCCTGGAAATCCGCAACGCCACGGAAATGGCGAATGGCTATATGTCACCAGCGGGGCGCCACGATAAAACTAGCCAACCGGAAAGAATTGGCGGCGCCGGTATTTGCCGACAAGAAAATCCTGTCTCGCGAGGATTTTGATGCAGAAAGGCAGGCCTTGGAGGAACAGATCCCGCAGATTCGCCGCTATGTGGACTATATGTTGAAGTACACGCCACAGCTGGTCGATAGTCTGGTCAAAGTGTCGCTTAAACCCAAAGGCGGACAAGTGGTGACCAGCCTTTCGTCGTTTCTGACCGCGTTCGCCACCCTAATGCCCAACAGATTGCCGAACAGCAACTAGCGGTTTTGAAAGGTTATGTAGAAAAAATCGCATCGGAACCGGGCCTGGCGGAATTTCATCGCCATCACATTTCCGAGGTCAAAGAAATGCAGTATTTATCTCAGCTAGCCGGATAACTATTCTACGATTGCCGGTTGTCACAACTCAGTGCATTTTGCTTTAGTGTTCCAAAACAAACCGCGCATCCAATTCCCGCAGAAACTGAAACGTATCCAGGCAAGGCACACCGAATTGCAGGCAAATGTTGGGAACTTTGACTTTCTTAGTGTTCGGCGCCAGAAAGGCTTCGTGGGTGACCACCGTTGCCCCAAGGGTTTTAGCTTTGGCGATGAGCCAGGGATCGGCTTTTGCTAAGAAGTTGTCGCGGTTGCCGGGGTTATAGTCGCCGGCTGCGACACTTTGAACAATTTCGGAAAACACCGACTGGGTTTCGGTGTCGTCGTTGTTGATGAAGTGTTCTGAGCGCGCCTTGGCCCATGCGGCTAGTTCGTCGTGACCGTCTTTAAGTTCCTTGCCTATCATCTGAACACTGGCGACCAAACCCGCTTGAAATTGCCGATCCAGCCAATCCCAATAAGCAGGACAGATGTCCATGCCGTAATAGAAATTCTTGGCTTGTATGTAGGTATTGGCATCGAGAAGATATTTCAAACGCCCAACTCCTTGGCAAAGGTGGCGATTTTGTCGGGTTTGATACCACCCAATAACTGGCTGGCTTCACGGAGTAAAAGTTGGCCGCTGAGAGCCTCACTGACGACCGCGCGGGAAAAACGCTGGCTAATCTGGGCTTTTTTGGTACGGTAATAACCGGGGCCGCCGTTATCGTCGCGATCCTTATAAGTCGCTTGCTGGGTGTTGATATAACGCTGGTATTCGTCCTGAGTTATGTAGTTTAAAGCCAGTGCGCGGCGCGCCAAGGTCCACGTACTGACGTGGAAATGCGATTCCAAAGTCGGCAAATTGGACTGCCAGTTGTCCAGATCATGCCTCCATATGGTCTGAAATTCAGTGGCCGGGACTAAAAACTCGGCGGCTACCGCATTACAAAGAATCTCTTCTGCCCGATGGGTTTGCGTGCTAGCGTCGGAAATGCCAGACTGGCCGATCCAGATATGGCAGAGTTCGTGGATCAGGGTGAACAGCCGTGCACCCAAGGCATCTGCATGGTTGACGAAAATGATCGGCGCGTAATTGTCAGCAATTGCAAAACCTCGAAACTCTTCGACGCGCAATGGTCGCGTGTAGTGGCCCACATCGCTTTGGCGCATCACCAACACCCCTACAGACTCGATACGGTTGACCAGATCGCGGTAATAGTCTTCCCAGCTGCCGCGTTGCGGGTGATTGCCGACGCCGAGCGCGGTGCGAATGTCGCGCACGATGGCGGTTACCCCATCTTTGACGACAAAGCGGCCAACGATAGGATTTGGACCGACAAGATGCTGTTGCAAATAGTCTTTGTACCATTCCTGGCGCTGTTGCATCAGCTTGATCAGATCAAGCAATTCCGCGCTGAGTCTACGGTTGGTTTGGCCTTCGATCGTTCTTAAATCGGGAATAGGCAATTCGTCGGTTGGAGGCTGGGCAAGAAACAAATAGCCGAATGGGATATGTGCCTTTTCGGCGTAGGTCATAGCCTGCTTAAAGGTCAAAGAGCGGTGGCCGGACTCCCATTCGCAGAGCTTGTCTAGGCTGACACCGCACTTCCGGGCAAATTCAGACACGGCGATGCCGGAGCGTTCGCGCGCCCAGGTCAGCATGGTCGTGTTGATGTTGGCGGTGGTCATAAGTCTATTTTTTCTTCCAACTAATCGATTATTAATGCATTTATACCAACTTGTCGATACCGAATGCTGCGATTCGTTTTGTATTGATGCCGCTGTGCCAACGCGGCGAGATTGGCAGGCCTCATTATAGGCAATACTTTGAACCTAAACGCATGAATTACAAATAGTAATTATTTCTTCATAATGAGATTGTCTGAGCTCTACTTGTTTGATCCACGGGCAATTAGCAAGTAGCCTCGATGGAATCGAGGTTTCGAAGCCCAGCTTCTTTTAATTGTCTATGTGGGTTTGATGGCCGGCAGGCCGACGCCCTCGATTCCGCTAACGCTGCATCGAGGCTACAATGGCCCGACTTCAATCGACGCAATTTCATGGCGGATGGCACCTTTTTAAGTAAGGGGGCTTTGGCCGAACTTGCTCTATCAGAATGGCGCGGCGCGAAACTTTTCATTTGTTGTGTCAAAAAGCGCGTCTGGTGCGCGACGCAAATGATTAAATATCACTTTAAAATCAATCGCCAATTTTTTACTGATATCGTCACTCCAAGCGGATTTCGCGCAGTCTGCGCGCCAAAAAGCGCCGTTCCGGCTCCTGCCGCGTCAAAGCCAGGGCTTGTTCGTAAGCTGCGACCGCTTCGTCGGTTCTGCCCAGACGCCGGAACAAATCTGCTCGTGCCGCATGCGCGAGGTGATAATCGGTAAGGTCGCCGTTTTGTAAAATGGCATCGATCAACTCCAGTCCAGCTAAAGGTCCATCGCGCATCGCTACCGCGACGGCCCGGTTTAATTCGATTACCGGCGAGGCTTCGATGCGCAATAAGACTTCATAGAGTGCGACGATTTGCGGCCAGTCTGTGGCGGCGGCGTGGCTGGCGTTGGCGTGCAGCCCAGCGATGGCGGCTTGCAACGCATAAGGGCCGAAGCGCCGCGACCCTAAGGCCCGCTGTACCAGTGCAGAGCCCTCGACGATGCGTTCCTTATCCCACAAGCTGCGGTCTTGGTCATCCAACAAAATGAGTTCACCGTCGGCTGTGGTTCTGGCGGCGCGGCGGGATTCGTGCAGCAGCATCAACGCCAATAAGCCTTGCGCTTCCGGCTCCGGCAGTAACTCGACCAGCAAATGTCCCAAGCGTATCGCTTCTTCCGACAAATCATGCCGGGTTAGCGCGTCGCCGGACGACGCGGAGTAGCCTTCGTTGAACACCAGATAAATTACCCGTAACACCGAATCGAGGCGTTGTGGGAGTTCTGAAGGCGACGGTACCTGATAGGGAATGAGGGCATCACGGATCTTGGTTTTGGCGCGGACGATGCGTTGGGCCAGCGTCGGTGTCGGCGTCAGGAAGGCGCGGGCGATTTCCTCGGTGGCCAGGCCGCAAACTTCGCGTAGCGTCAATGCGACTTGGGCATCCGGGGATAGCGCTGGATGGCAACAGGTAAAGATCAGCCGCAGGCGGTCGTCTTCCAGGCCTTCGTCATCCGTGTCGCCGGGTTCGCTGGCTGGATCCGCCAAGGTATCGGCATCCTCCAGCACATCGAAGCGGGCTTGCCGGCGCAGGCCGTCGATAGCCTTGAAGCGGCCGGCCGACACCAGCCAACTGCGCGGATTGGCCGGTAAGCCGTCACGCGGCCATTGTTCGAGCGCAACGCGAAAGGCATCGTGCAGCGCTTCCTCGGCCACATCGAAATCGCCGAGCAGCCGAATCAAGGTGGCCAGTACCTGGCGGGATTCGCTTTGGTAGATGGCGTCGATTTTTTCGCGCACGGCTGCTCAGCTCTGTGCACTCAAGCTACGCATCACTTCATGCCAGCCGGCTTCGGCTTCGGCGCCGACTTGCGCGAATACCGTTTGCAGCTGTTGCATTTGCGTGCCGGTCAGTTGCGCTTCCAATTCCGCGCCGTCCGGCGTTAAGCTGAGTTCGCGTACCCGTTTGTCATGCGCGGCCGTGTCTATCATGACCAGCTGCATGTCCATTAACTGCCGCAATGGCGCGTTCAGAGCTTGTTTACTGACGCTTAGCATGCCCAGCAGCGCGTTCACGGAAATCCGCGGGTTGCGGCCGACGAAATACAAGATCCGGTGATGCACCCGCCCAAGCCCGCGCTCGGCCAGGATGCGGTCCGGCTGTACGGTAAAGGCGCGATAGCCGAAGTAAAATTGTTCGATAGCCAGACGTAACGCGGCTTCGCGCCTGTCCGGCTTCGGCGTTTCATCAAGCAGGGGATTATCGATAGCGGCTATTTGGTCAACCATGTTGACATTATAGGCAGGCAGCCGTTAGCATGGCTATAGGTCAACTTTATTGACATTTATCAATGCCCACCATGAACTCATTATCGCCGCAGCACCCTATCCGCTTTTCCGCTCGTACCCAAGACCTGCATCCGTCACCAATCCGCGAAATTCTGGCCGTCGTCGACAGACCCGGCATGATTTCCTTTGCCGGCGGATTACCGTCGTTGGACAGCTTCCCGCAATTCACGCTAGAGGCCATGCCGCAGCACATGTTGCAATACGGCGCCAGCGAAGGCGAAGCGGAGTTGCGCGAGCGTATCGCCGCCGACATGCAAAGCCTGGGCGTTAAATGTTCGGCCGAACAGGTGTTGATCCTGTCCGGTTCGCAGCAAGGTATCGATCTGGTCGCCAAACTGTTCATCGATCCCGGCACGCCGGTGGCCGTGGAAGCGCCTACTTATCTGGCGGCTTTGCAGGTGTTCCGCTTTTTCGGCGCCCGCTTCGTGGCTTACGATGCTGGGGCGCCCGATCTGGATACCTGGCAGCGGGAAAAGCCAGCGTTTGCCTATGCGATCCCCACGTTCCAGAATCCCAGCGGCCGCTGCCTGGATGCCGGGGAGCGCAGTGCCCTGGCCGCCGCTTGCGATGCCGGCAATATTCCCCTATTCGAAGACGATCCCTACCGTGATCTGGTGTACGACGATTGCGAACGCACGCCGGTATGTGCCAGGTTGCAACAAGCGCCATGGATTTATCAAGGCTCGTTTTCCAAAAGCCTGGCGCCGGGCTTGCGCTTGGGTTACCTGGTCGCGTCGCCGGAACTGATGCCTTTTTTGACCCGCTTGAAGCAGGCGGCCGATTTGCACAGCAATCGCCTTAGCCAATGGCTGGTACTACAACAACTGAACAATCCCGACCGCAGCCGGCAATTGGCGGATTTGGCCGGCCATTACCGCCAGCGCCGCGATGCATTCGACGCTGCGCTGCGCCGGCATTTTGTGGATTTGGCAGTTTGGCAAACCCCGCCCGGTGGTTTGTTTTTTTGGCTGACGCTGAATCGCCGCATCGATACCCGTCAGCTGTTGCCTAAGGCTATCGAAGCCGGCGTGGCTTTTATGCCCGGCGAACCCTTCCTACCGATGGCGGTGGACGCTTGCGGCCAGCTACGGTTGAATTTCAGCCACTCCAGTAGCGAGGATGCCGAATCAGGCTTGCGGATTTTGGCAGATTTGGTGCGGGAGTCGATTTAAGCTAGGGTTGCAGCCGCGCCAGATTATGCAAACCCACTGTGGGCGCGGCACCGAAAGTCTTGCGAAATTCATGGCTGAAATGGGCGGAATCGGAAAACCCGGTAGCGTGCGCGGCAGTCGTGAAGTTGTGGCCCTTGATGACTTCTTTTATCGCTTGCCGCATCCGGTTCCAGCTGCGATAACGGCGAAACGGCACGCCGATCTGCTGGCTGAACAGATGTTGTAGCCGGGATGCGGATAGTCCTACATTCGCTGCCAGCGTAATCACCGACGTCAGGTCGTCGCCTTGCGCGAATAAAAATTCGACGATTTGGCTGATGCGTGGGTCTAGTCTGTCGGCTTGAGACCGGCGTTTCGAAAAATCCAGCAAATCGGCCAGGGGCTGCGCGGTCCAATTCGGGCTGTAGCGATCTTCGTAGAGATCGCGCATGAAGGCGATTTCGCCGCCGTTACCGACCAAGGCACCGTTCACTGAGCGGGTATCGCGGATTAAAGGTAACAGCGCCTCGACGCCGGCGATGGTCGGTTCGATGTAAAACACCGCAAGCGGGTCGCCGCCCACATCCAGCTCGTGCCACACGCCGGCCGGAATTACCGCCGTGCGGCAAGACAGCCAATCGCTACCCGCCACTTTCAAACGAAACTTCCCATACAGACCGGCCAGAAACACCGGAGCGCCGTGTTGGTGGTTGGCGTTGTAATACAGCGGACCGCAAAAAAACGTGCGGCCGCCGCTGATGTCCCAGAGCGCATCGAAAGGGACCGCCGAGGCAGTAGCACGTTCATACAAGCGTGGTGTATTGGTCATTGTTTAAGCTCCCCGTTGCGTTCGGCCAACCGGCATTTTTGCCGGGCAGTCTAGTCAAAGCGTTTGAGCTTGGCAACGGGGTCGGCGCGTTTGCCCTTTGCGGCGTTCGATAACTGGGGCCAAGCGCCTCTTGAAAATGAGGATACACATGAGCAATCAAAAATTTCCACCCGAACCGTTGGCAAACGTGTTTTTGCTGGTGTTTGCGATATTCTGTCTGGCGATAGCGTTGAGTATCGCCTGGGTATTGGGCTTTACGCTGTTTTATCCCGACGGCGCGTTGGCCAGCCACCTGGTCGAACGGGCCGACATTATTCGCGCCCACATCGATTACCTGATGATGGCGCAATTTCTGTTCATTTTCTTTTTGCTGTTTCGGCAATATGCGGTCACGCCGCCGGTCTGGGTGGTGAGTGCCTGCTGCTTCGGGGCGTTTTTCAACCCGCTATCGTTTTTACTAAGGGGATTGTCGGCCAAGCCGGTGGCCTCCGCTTTACCGGTCGAACCGCACTTCCCGATTCAGGCTGGCATCAGTTTTACGCTGACCACGGTCGGTTTTCTAACGGCGGCGATTCTAGTGGCCCGAGCGGCCTGGAAGTCGAGATCGGAACAGGATTAACCCAAATCGTTTGTAGGCGCTTGGGCCGCTAGGCAAACAGACTGACAGAGGTTGAGCGTTGGAATGTTCTTTGATTAGTTTGGGTCTTGGGGTATCTTTGCAAGAAATACGGAACCAAAATGTTTATTTCCGCGAACTCGATAGTCTGGGGCTTGAATAAAAGTGGCTCATAAGCCTTGGACATTTGTCGTATTTTCCGGCCAGGGCTGGTTCTTTGTTTAATAAAGCGCAGTTTTATCAATTATTTAAACTCAGGAATAAGGAGTTATACGACAGATGGCTGGGATTATAAGGCAAAAAATGTCGTATATATTATGTTGAGCAACAAACAAATGAACATGACGCACATCAATCTTGTTGCCGTACTTTTGCTTGCCACCGTTACGGTCTTATTCGCTAAAGAGCCAGAGACGCTCAGTGCTGTTGGGGGACAGAAAATCGTTAAGGAATTCTATGATTCCGGAGCGATCAAGAGCATAAATCGCTATGGACCGGACGGTGCTCTGATTGGCATCCTTCATCACAACGAGCAAGCGGTTGCTACTTACGCTGAGATGTACGACGGCCAGTTGCTTGCCGGAAAGATTTACTACTATCCGAACGGGCAACCTCGCATTGAGGAGCGTTACGATGTACAGGGTATGAAGCGCATCGAGCGCCGCTTTGATGAGCATGGGCAGTTGATAAGTGAAACGCAGTGATGCCCACATTTCGCTCAAGCCAACCCGCTTCCGCTTCGCTAATCGGAGCTACGCGGGCTTATCTCCGGCCACACCGAATAATCAAGTTGATGAGTTAGTCGTGCAAAAACTTAAATCGTCGGGCCGTTTATAAGTGTCGCTTTTGATTTTTACCAAAAATGGATACATTGTCCGCCATGAACAATATCTCGATTACCGATATTCTGGAACTTCCGTTGCAGGAACGCATTCAGCTCGTTGAGCTTATTTGGGACAGCGTCGCCGCAGTACCTGAAGCTGTGGAAGTATCGCCGGCGCTTAAAGCCGAACTGGAACGGCGCATGATTGAGTTTGAGCGGAATCCGGAGTCCGGCTATTCCTGGGATCAAGTAAAATCGTGCCTTAAAGATGGCTCATGGCGTACCGCCTGAAATTTTCCGCACGCGCTTTACGTGAAACGGGCGAAGCCCAAGAATGGTACGAGTCGCAAAGCTCCGGTCTCGGAGATGAATTTATTGCCGCTTTAGAGCTGCAGCTAAAAAGGCTGGAACAAGCACCGTTGCTCTATGCCGAGGTAATTCCAAACGTTCGGCGCATTACTCCCGCGTTTTCCATTCGGCGTGTTTTATGTAGTGCGCGGCGATTTAGTACATGTGTTGGCTGTAGTGCATGATGCTAGAAATCCGAATAGCTGGCCTAAAAACCGCTAAGCAAACCCCCTTAGACAAAAAAGGCCTTAGGCCCGCTTAGCGATAGCGTAATCGGACGCATGTTTGACGTCGTTCCTCCGATTACGCTGCGCTAATCGGAGCTTGTATTATCCAAGCGTGCTTTTCAAAGGATAGTAATTCGTGAAAACACACCTGAGGGGCACCTCAGGTTTGGGTCGCTGGATGCCGTATCGGAGCTTGGATTTCGAAATCCCCGGCGTAGATCTTTGCAGCAGCGACCCACTCTCGATCAACGATCGGACAGTCTCTTCGGCCCGGTTTCCGGCAGCCTGCATTCACAAGGTAGATCATTTGAGGTTTTCATGTCCCATTTTTATCTCGGTATCGATGTTGCTAAAGCCAAGTTGGATTGCGCATTGCGTCTGCACAGCGGCAAGTTTCGCGCCAAAGTCATTCCCAATTCTCTCGACGGCTTCGCGACGTTGTTGACGTGGTTGGCCGCTCAAAAGGCCCAATCGCCTCATGTCTGCATGGAAGCGACCGGCATTTATTGGGAAGACGTTGCTCAGCATCTGGCAACCGCTGGTTTCACCGTGAGCGTCGTCAATCCAGCACAAATTAAGGCCTATGGCGCTTCACGGCTCACCCGCAGCAAAACCGATACGGTCGATGCTAAACTCATCGCCGATTTCTGCGCCGAGCGCCAACCGCCTGCTTGGCAGCCCCGTAGCGAGGCGGAAGTCACACTGCGCGCACTAGTATTACGGCTGGACGCCTTACAAACCATGCGCACCCAGGAAAACAACCGCTTGCTAGTGGCGCGCGAGGCCGTGCGTGAGGACATTCAACAGCATCTGAATTGGCTGGATACTGCGATCCAACAATTGATCGACGCCATCAACGATCACATTGATCGCCATCCCGATCTCAAGCAACAGCGCGAACTGCTCGATAGCATTCCCGGCATTGGCGAGCGCACCAGCGCCATCATCCTCGCGTTCTACGCCGATACCTCGCGCTTTGCCAATAGTCGGCAGGCCGCCGCTTTTGCCGGACTCGATCCCCGGCAATACGAATCGGGCAGCAGCCTCAAGGGCAAGCCCAGGCTCTCCAAAATAGGCCATGCCTTCCTGCGCAAAGCGCTCTATATGCCGGCCATGGTGACGCTTTATAAAACAGCCTGGGGTAAACAATTCCGTGGACGATTAGCCGGTGCTGGTAAACCCAATAAGCTGATTATCGGTGCCATGATGCGTAAATTGATTCATGTGGCATTCGGTGTCTTGAAATCCGCAAAACCCTTCGACTCGGCTATTCATCTGGCTTGACTTGGATAACAGTATCTACGCGGTCTGTTTTGCCCAAATAAAAACCCGGCCCAAACAAAACTCCTTTTCCAAGAATAAAACCCAAAACCCCTTTGACAAAGTCCATAAATAGACTTATTTTAACGTAAAGTTTAGATAAGTTGTTTTGGAGGGCTTATGTTGTCAACAGCTCATGTGCAATTACCGGCCGACAGCGCGCTGGTGGCCGGTGCGGCTTTACGGACTTTTTTTAATATCGCCGATGCCTGGGGTTTGAATGTCGAGCAGGCCATGGTTTTACTGGGGCTGGATTCGCGCAGCACGTATTTTAAGTGGAAGAAAAATCCGGAAAGCGCCAGTCTTAACGCCGATAAATTGGAAAGGTTGTCTTACATCTTTGGGATTTATAAAGCCTTGCAGATTTTACTGCCCAAGCCGGCAGCGGCGGATGGCTGGCTGCATCAAGCCAATCAGGCCGCGCTGTTTTCCGGGCAAACCGCCTTGCAACGCATGTTGTCCGGGCGGGTGGCGGATTTGTATGTAGTGCGCCAATATCTGGATGCGCAGTGCGGTTGGGCCTAATGGCGGTAGCGAAAATCAGTCGGATAGATTGGCGACCTTGCTGGCGCCTGGTGCCTAGCCGGTTTCCGCCGACGGGTTTGTTCGATAGGGTGGCAGACCCGGCTGATCTGGAAGTAGTGTTCGCCATTGAAGCGCTGACTAACGACAGGCTGCGCGACGAAGCCGGCGAAATCAGTTTGGTCGCCGTGGCGGACCGAATTGCCGGGCCGGGGACTACGCCGATCATGGCCGCGTTCACGCATTTAAATCCGGAAGGCAGCCGGTTTTGCGACGGCAGTTACGGCGTGTATTACGCCGCCAAAGACATCGATACCGCGATAGCCGAAACCCGTTTTCATCGCAGCCGGTTTCTGGCCGCGACCCGACAAGCGCCGATTGACATCGACATGCGCAGCTATGCCTCGGATTTGAATGCCGAGCTGCACGACATTCGCGGTCGGCAAACCGAATTACCGGAAATTTACGACGCCGACACCGGCAATTACGCCGCCGCGCAGGCCTGGGCCAGGCAGTTACGCGCGGACGGTGCGGATGGTATCGTCTATTCCAGCGTGCGGGCGGCGGGCGGAGAATGTGTGGCGGTGTTTAAACCGCGTTTGCTGGCGCCGGTCAAGCAAGGCGCGCATTATTGCTATGTGTGGGACGGCAGGCAAATCAGCGCGGTTTATAAAAAAGAACTTTACCAGCCCGGTGTGTAACGGATAGCCATGCTCGATTTGCCAGTACCCAGCCAAGAAAACGATTTTTACGAAACCCATATCCAATTGCTGCTCCAAAGCTATCAGCAATTGCTGGGCAAGCCGCTGTTGGAACAGTCCGCAAACATGGCGCTGGGCCGGCAAGTCTATGAAGCCGATTTTGCCCTGTTGTCGCATAACACTGCTGCCGATCCTGTATTCAATTACGCCAACCGCACCGCACAGGATTTATTCGAGCTAAGTTGGCCGGAATTTATCGGTATGCCTTCGCGTTTTTCGGCGGAGCCGGTCAATCGTGAAGAGCGCGAGCGACTATTGAATCAAGTGACCAGCCAGGGCTATATCGACAATTACAGTGGCGTGCGGATCGCCAAATCCGGCAAGCGTTTTTTGATCGAGCGCGCGGTGGTGTGGAATGTCCACGATAGCGCGCAACGCTATGTTGGTCAGGCGGCTTGTTTTAGCGACTGGCGCTTGTTACCCTGAGTCTGACCCTTTCCATCTACTCACTGTCTGCGAGAAATTTATGCTGAAAATATCCTTAAAACATAGCGGCCGCTTATGCTGTGGCTTGTTGCTCATGCTGGCGGGCGCGGCGCAGGCCGATGAAGTGGGTTGCGTGACCACGGCCTGGAAACTAATCGGTGCCAATCACAAGGTTTGTGTCGACGCCTTTGAAGATCCGAAAATCCCTAACGTGATTTGCCATATCAGTCAGGCCAGATCGGGGGGGATTTCCGGCGGCTTGGGTCTGTCGGAAGATCCGTCGGAATTTTCGCTGGCTTGCCGGCAAACCGGGCCGATCACATTGCCGGCCAAACTGAGCACGGAAGAAACCGTATTTTCGGAGAGCACCTCGCTGTTTTTCAAGTCCACCAACATTACCCGTTTATGGGATGCCAAGCACAACACCCTGGTTTATCTGGCGATTAGCCGGAAAGTGATCGAAGGTGCACCGGCCAACAGTGTGTCGACGGTGCCGGTGATGCCTTGGGGTAAATAGGGCGTTGATTAATGCTATCCCAGGTCCAAAGGCTGGTCGGTAACCGGTTTAATCCATTTCAATAAGGTTTCGTAAAGCGTGGCCGGTAGAATCGGTTTGCCGATGAAGTCGTTCATGCCGGCGGCCAGACAGTGCTGATGATCGCCGTGCATCACGTTGGCGGTCATCGCAATGACGGGTAGGTCGCGGCAAGCCGGGATTTGCCGTAACAGCCGGGTGGCTTGATAGCCGTCCATCACCGGCATTTGTACATCCATCAGCACACAGTCGTAGTCGTGATGCCGCAGCTTGTCCAAGGCCAGTTCGCCGTTTTCGGCAATATCCACCTGTAATTGCGCTTGTTCCAACAGCTCGATGGCGACGATGCGGTTGATTTCGTTATCTTCCACCAGCAATACCCGCCGCCCCTGCAGCCGCGCCAATTTTCCGATGTCTATGCTGGTACGGTGACGGCGGATTTGGAAATTACGGATGGTATTCAAATCGGTGGCGCCGAGCAGCACATTAAAGGTAAAGGTGGAACCGACGCCGGGTTCGCTGCTGACCTCTATCGTCCCTCCCATTTGTTCGATCAGCTGCTTGGAGATAATCAAGCCCAGGCCGGTACCGCCGTAGTTGCGGGTCACGCTGCTGTCGCCCTGGCTAAAAGCCTGGAACAATTTGGTTTGCTGTTCGGCGGTGATGCCGATGCCGGTGTCGCTGATGGCAAATTGCAGACGCACCGAGTGCGCATCGCGGCTGATTTCGCTGAAACTGACGGTTATCTCGCCGTGCTCGGTAAACTTGATGGCGTTGCCGATCAGATTGATTAACACCTGCCGCAGCCGTTGCGGATCGCCGATTACCGCGTGATACTCGCCGACCGGCGGCCTGATCAGTTGAATCCCCTTGTTCGCGCTGAGTTGCAGCATGGTGGAAAACACATGCTCCAGCATCTCTTCCAGCAGAAAGGGTATGGTCTCCATCTGCATTTTGCCGGCTTCCATTTTGGAGAAATCCAGAATGTCGCCTATCAGTGTCATCAAGGACTGCGCGGACGATTCCACCCGTTTCAGATATTCGCGTTGTTTAAAGCTCAGTTCGCTATTCAGGCACAGCTCCACCAAGCCGACAATCGCGTTCATCGGCGTGCGGATTTCATGGCTCATATTGGCCAGGAACTGGCCTTTGGCCTGATTGGCGGATTCCGCCTCCCGCTTGGCGAGCTCAAGCTCCTGCGTGCGGCTTCGCACCTGGCTTTCCAAGTCGGTCTCGTGCGCCTGGATTTGCGCCAGCATATTATTAAAGGCTTCGGCCAAATCGCTGATTTCGTCGTTACCGGCATAATCCGAGCGCCGGCTGTAATCGTGGTCTTTTTCGATTTGCCGCGCGGTATTAGCCAATTTCAACAGCGGGCCTAAAAACGAACGTTGCAAGCGCTGCACATACAAGGCCACCACGCTCAAGGCGATCAAGATAATACCGGTGTTAATCAGGGTATTGAACAGCAAGGAGTGGTAGGCGCGTTTCAGGTCGGCAACCAGGGTAATGTGGCCGACAATCTGTTTATTTTTATGCAAAATCGGCTGCGTGATCTGCCGGGTTTTCGATAGCCAGGCCGGCCACCAGCCGTGCCAATTGCTTGCCGGTTTTGCGTAACGGACCAGCGTGACCCCGCTGGGGGTTTGGATTTGCCCGGCGATGATGTCCGGATCGTGGGCCAGCGCATCCAATATTTCCTGGGCGGTTTGATTGTCGTCGAACAACAAGGCAAAGCTGCCGTTTTGGCCGATCATATTGGCGGTCAAGGTCAATTTTTGCCCAATGTTCTGCTGCAAAGCCGAATATTCCCGAATCGACAGCGATACCGTCGCCACCATCAGGCTTAACATCACCATCACTCGCAGGATTTTACCCAGCTTGCGGCTGATGGAAATGCGAGGATCTGTTGACGCTGTCATTCTATTATTTCGGCCATCCGCAGTAATTTCGAACTCAGCTTTAAATCGGCTGATTTCACCGCCGCTAAATTTACCACCAGTTTTAACCTGTTGTCGCGCAACGTAAATTGCACCATACCCCCGTGGTTAGCAAAGTTTTCCACGTCGCCGACCAACAACACGTGATGCTGCCGGGCTTGCTCGGCTAATACCGGTGTTAAGCCGGCCAAGTCGCTTAGAAACAAGATGCTGCATTGGGTGATGTCGGGGGCGTCGGCCAAATTGACATGCACCGCATTACCGTTGATTTGCTGGCCTTCCAAAACCGGCAAGTAGGCGCGTAACAGGCTGCGGCCTTGCAAACAAATCGTCACCGGCTTGGTCGTCGGCCATTGCGCCAATTCTGCAAAATGGAACAAATAGGCAGTCTTTAATTGAAACTCGCGGCTTTGGCTATTTTCCTCCGCGTGCGCGAAACCGGCGAACCAAACGCAGACACTGAGTAGCAAAAGGGTGTGCAGACGCATTGGCGCAATCAACCGTCTTAAAAATGCCAGGAGATTTGCGCCAGATAGCCGCGTTGAATCTGGCTGGCGACCGGTATGTACAGCACGTCGCTGAATTCAGGATGTTGATCATCCAGCAGATTTTGCCCGCTTATCGATAACTCCAGATTTTTGTGCGGATGCCAGCCCAGGCGTAAGTCCAAGGAGATATAGGCCGGAATGCTGCGTCTATCGATATACAGTTCATCGACATAGCGCGCCCAGGCATCCAGTTCGATTTCGCTGGTCAGGTTGTACAAAGAGCGCAGTGAGAGATTGTGTTGCGGATTGAAATGTTCTTCGGTGAGTGGATCGCGAAACCAGGGCTGGTTTTTATCGTAATTGACCGAGAATTGGTTGGCGCTGTAAGAGGCTTGTAGCCGCCAATCGTGGTTTACCCGGTAATTGACCGCCAACTCCAGGCCGTAACTGTCCACTTGCCGGTAATTGGCCACGGTGGCCTGCTTGATGTTGCCGTACGTTGGGTTGTTATAGGTCACACTGGTAAATTTAGTGCCTTGCATCCGGTCATAGATGTTGTAAAACAAGGCGCTGTCGATATCCAGACTAGTGGAAACTTGCCAACGCCAGCCCAATTCGTAGGCCAACAGATTTTCGGTCAACATGTCCGGGTTGGCTTTGGCTTCGAAAAATCGGTTGGTATCTGGGATTTGTTTGAATAAACGAATGCTGTGTTGGGCCCGATTCGGCAGGACCACGGCGCGCGACACCGCGGCCCACAGGCTGTGCTGCTTATTGGGTGTCCACAGTAGCCGGGCGTTGGGCTCGGTTTCCCAGCCGGTGAAGGTGAAATGCTCCACCCGGTTGCCCAGCGTTAGGGTCAGGTCGTCGGTCAAGCCGATTTGATCCTGTAAAAATACCCCGACATTGTGCTGCGTTAATTGCTCGGGTTCGAAACCCAGAGTCAGCGTGTTATCGAAACTATCGGAGATATTTTGATAGTTCACCCCCCACATCAGTTTGTGGTTGTCGATGATGGCCGGCAGGGTGTGTTGAAAGTCCAAATCGTAATGCGAGCGGCTCATCCGATTCACCGCCAATTGCCATTCGGTTTGGGTAAACGCCATATTCAGTCGCCAGTCGTGGCCGCTGTCGGTGCGATGAGACCAATTGCCCTGCAAACTGCCGGTCACGCCGTCCCTGCCAAAGTCGTCGTTTTGCCACAGCGGTGCTGTCGTCGAGGTTTTACCGATATAGTAGCCGCCCAACCGGTAGCGGGAGACGTTGGCTTCCACCATCAGTTTGTCCTGGGCGCTGAGTTGGCTGTCCAGGCGAAAATTGGCGGTTTCGGTATCGCCGGTGTCGTGGGTGTCTTGCCTGCCGGCCAGATCGATGCTGGCGTCGCGCACCATCGTACTGATCGTGCCGCGCAGAAAGGTGGATTCGGATAATTTCTGGCCGTAACGAATCCCGCCGAAGCCGCGTTCCTCGGTGCCACCGCCGGCATTAAGCAAACCGCCCTGAGTATCGCGAGCCGAACGGGTGATGATGTTGATGGTGCCGTTCACGGCATTCGCGCCCCACAAACTGCCACTGGGGCCGCGCAACACTTCGATGCGTTCTATATCCGGCAGCGACGGATTTTGCTGGCCCCAATAGACCCCGCTGATCAGCGGATCATAAATGCTGCGGCCGTCTATCATCACTTGCAGCTTGTTGGCATATAGATCGTTAAAACCGCGCGCGCTGACCGCCCAATTCCAGGCGTTGATTTTAGCCACATTCATACCAGGCACCATGCGCAGAACTTCCGGCAAGCTGGTGGCGCCGGAGCGGCGGATGTCTTCGGAAGTGATTACAAATGCTGCGGCTGGGCTGTCTTTAACCGTTTGTTCCTGCCGCGCCAGACTGGATACTTCCAGTTCGGTGAGTTCCTCCCAACTTAGCGGCAGCAATTCGTTGGTCGCTTCGATGTCGGCTGGATTGCCTTGAGCAAGCACGTTGGCATGCACCAGGCAAAGCCCGCTGCATAGGTAGGCAAATTGACGCAGATAACGGTTAATCAGCATGACATTTGGGCTTGAAGAGGCAAGGTTCCCGTTATTATAAAAGCCTTAACCGTTAACTGGGCAAATCAGTTGATGATGGGTCAGGTCAATAGAGATCCATTACAAACTTGGCAGCTTGTGGGATTTAATAAAAGCTTCTCCCCCAGGGGGTATCGTAAAAGAGGAGTTTTGTTCCTTCTCCCTTCGGGAGAAGGTTAGGATGAGGGTTATAAAACAGTGACTTACCGCCGTTCTATAAGCCTCTGCCGGGGGAGAGGCTTTTTTTGGGAATTGGCTGTTGAGTCTTAGCGCCATCGAAACGCTTAAAGCAAGGCCTCCACCGCCGCGCATTCCGCGCTACTCAACTCAAACTCGAAAATAGCCAAATCCTCGCGGATATGCTCGGCGGATGTGGTGCCGGTTAACGGCACGATGCCGTTCTGCGTTAAATAGCGGAAGAATATCTGCGCCGGGCCGCGCAGGTATTTTTCCGCCAGCGTTTTCACAGCCGCGTCAGCCAGGATTTTAGGATTGGCCGTCAGCGTCCAGAAGCTTTGATAAACGATCTGCCGCTGCCGGCAAAACGCCCGCAGCTGTTTGTCGTAGCCGGTATCGGCATAAAACCGGTTCTGCAATACGGCCGGTTTAACCGTCGCGTTGTCGTACAAAAATTGGAATAATTTCGGATCATAGCAATTGCTGATACCCAGTTGTTTGGCGCCGCCGCTTTGCTGGATAACTTCCAGCGCTTGCCAAACCTCCAACAACTGCCCGCGATCCGCCAACGGCGAATGTAGCACCAGGCCATCCAGATAATCGGTTTGCAGATTTTTTAACGACACTTGGAAGGATTGTGCGACTTGCTCGGGCAGACCGGCTTTGGGGTCGTAAGGGATGCGTAACGGATCGTGGCCGTTCAGCGGCGTGTACTTGGTTTGCAAATATAGCTCGGAACGCTGCAAGCCCAACTTCCGGCAAGCCGCCAGTACACCTTCGCCAACCCCTGCCTCGTGATAATGCTTGGGCTGACAAGCCGTGTCAATGCCGCGAAATCCCAGCGTTAGCGCCTGTTCCACCAGCGCGGCGGTACGCTCCTGCTTCCAGGCCGTGCCGTAAATAATGCCCGGCATACGCACGCCGGCGGAGAGAATAAAGTCGTTGCTGCTCATCACGGCTCCCGAAAAAGCCTTGATCTTCGGTGATAGCGGCCTGGGCGTCAATTACTGAGGCTACTAAAATCCGGGATTGTTGAGTGAGCTTAGCGTGGGGTGATGGGTTGGGTGCTTGATATTGTCGGCTGAGTTCGGCCAAAGGCAGACAGATGGTTTTTCTGACGAAGGTCTGCTGATAGATCTATAACCGCCAGACGTAATCCCAAAAAGGTGCGGCCACCTATAGGTTGTGCAGAGCTATGCGAGGCGCAACAATCACGAACGGTGCGCCTGACGGCAGCACCCTATAATCTGCGCACCTTATGGCCTTCATGCAATATGCGAGCTGTTATTGCCTTTAACTTGTCTTTGATAAGGGTCGCACGTTCAAGATCGGTTGGCTGAGTTTTACCGCTTCCAGGTTTTTGAAAGGGGGCGAGTTCGAAGATCGATACTAACAGGGCTGTTGATAGTTTCATCTCTTGTAACATCTGTAATCGCTGATCCGATTCCGCTAGTCTGACTTCTGATAATTGTTGTATCGCTTGTTTTAAGCCTGAAAGGTAAGTGTTTTTGATCTTTGAGTTCAACTCCGCTGCGGACATTTGGCCTCTGCGAAAAGTAACTATGTCGAGATCGAGTAAAACAAGTTCATGAAAAATACTATTAGCGCCCTGCACCAATAAGGCTTGATTTTTTAGCTCTGATTTAATGTTCAATGTTGCCTGGGGCGACATCGAGACTAAAGCTGTTGTAGCGATAACCGTCGACGACAGGCCTATTATTAGGTGTTTTTTGACGCGGTGTTTGAAACTTTCCATGTCCAAGCGTTCCGGTAACAGTAAACCCAATAAGCAACCAGTTAGCATACCGCCGATATGCGCCGCGTTATCAATGCCGCGATTGATAAATCCATACAGCAAAGCATAAAAAACAAACAACACTATGCCGCTCAACCTTCGTTTACTAAAAATTTTTGGTAAGCGCTCCCTGTGTTGATACATACCAACCATTAGCGCAATAGTAACGCCTAACACAGCCCCGGACGCACCTGCGGAGACTGCGTATTGCGCACCAAAATAGAGGCTGAGCCCATTGCCGATCAAACCGGAACCTAAATAAATCAGTGTAAAAGGCAGATGACCGTATATACGTTCCACCACCCCACCAACGACATATAGCCCCGCCATATTGATGCCTAAATGTATCAGGCTACCATGGAGAAACATGGCGGTTGCCATTCGCCACCATTCGCCACGTTGAACATCAAATGCAGTATTACCGCCCCAACTCAGTAGCTGCTCGGGTGGCGTTTGCTCTATTTTCGCCCCGGTATGCCACATTGCAATCCAAACCAATACGTTGACACCAATTAGCAACCAGGTGATCCACGCTATGGGAGCATAAGCCTCCAACTGATCATGAAACGCTTTTTCCTCGGCAAGCGGATTAGTGGCGAAATTGTTGGCCGATTGACTGGCGCTAGAATTACCAGTGGATTTGCTAGTTGATTGAGCGAAACCCAAACGCTGATTGATTATTTCCAGCAACTCGATTTGATCTTCTGCAGACAAAGACGATATAGGTAGCACTGGTCGCGCGGGGTTAATGCCAGTCCAGGTCATAGAGTCATCAATAACGCCTACCAAAGCTTGCAATCTGAATTGAATGAAAGGCATGTTCTTGAATTTGGAAACATTCGCCTCCACCAACTCGCCCCAGCTATGCCGTTTAATTGCGCCCGCAAACAGTAGCGATTCTATGCCATCGTCATCCAATGTGATAATTGGTTGGTCGTAGGGTAAACGGCGTTTAAGAAAGCTATCGAATATCGCCACAACCACATATGTGAAAACAATCGGAAGCCAAAGACTGCCGTATTCGTGTTTCTTGCTGATGACAATAAGAAATACCCAGGAAGCAACCAGCCACCACCACAAGCTGTTTCGATATTTGGCCAAGGGGCTCTTGGGAGATGCATAAAATTGTTTGTTGGTTGTTGCGGATTGAGTTCTGTGCATGACGACCCGTTGTTGATAGTCTGCTCCAATTATAGGCAGAGGAATTGGAGAAATGTTGGCCTTGAAATATGCGATTACGTGAGCTAATCGTGCTTACATTTTGAAGGACGGCTTATTTCCCATTTGCTGCCCTGCAATTTAATCTTATTTGTCGGCTTAGGGGCGAGTCCGCCGACCCAGCAAAGCTTCGACAGCAAATGATAGTTTGTTTCCCGTTTCGCTTTGGCTTGGACTCTCAAACCATCGGCCGGGATTCTCGGAAAGTCGGCTTGGCTCCTTGAAAGATCCACTTTGACGAGCAAAAAATCGAGGTGATACTTCCGCATATCGCTGGGGTACTTCGGGAACTGGACGAGGTCGCTCGGAAGGTCTAAGGGCAGCTTCGCAAGTACCCTGTTGATCTTCCGAAGTAAGCCTTCGGTGTGGCGTCGAAAGCCACCCAGGCCCAAGCGCTGAGCCAATCAAGAGAACTCGGATCGAATCAGCATCTTGATATGAAAGCATAGCAGGCGGCATATGCCGTTGCTGTTTTATAATGCCATTTTGAAGCATGGGCTATTGCCTGCACAGCCATGAAAAAAATCATCCAGAAAATTTCCGCCGGGCTCTCGGAATCGTCGTTACCGGAAAAAGCGCAGGCGCACTATGCCGCCGGGCGCTATAAGGAAGCGAGCGATTTATTCAAGGAACTGTTAAAGCAATCGGCCGACGCCGAAACCAAACGCTGCTTGGCCGATTGTTATCTGCAAAGGGCCAGGGGAATGGCGGCCAAGGCCATGTTCAAGGAAGCCTGCGTACTTTGGGAAAATTACGCGGCTAACGCGCAACCACCGCTGCAAGCGCAAGACGCTTACCTGTTGTGGCTGTTGGCCGGCAAAAACGAGCGCAAAGCTTACGCCCTATTGGATGGGTTGAATGCTCGGCAGTTGGACGAAGAGTTTCCGGTGCTTTCGGCTTATCTGGGGATGCTGCTGGTCTCCGGGGTCACGGAATTGTTGCCGCATTTGCCCCAGGATTCCGCATTGCTCAAGCATTGGGAGTGTATAAACGCGGCGCTGGCGGCCTATCGCAACGGCGAGCGGGAACCTTGCGAGCAGGCCTTAAAACCATTGCCGTTTCGTTCGGCGTTTCGCGATTTGCGCAGCTTGCTGAAAGCGCAGCTGCTGGCTGGCGCGGAAATCGAACAAGCCCCGGCCATGTTAGCCAAAATCCCCGACGAATCACCCTATCAACAGCTGGCTAAGGCCTGCTTGGCGTATCGGCAATCCGGCGTGGATTTCGTTGCCAGCCTGTCGAGTCTGGAACACAATCAGCGCCGCATCGTTGCTCAGGCCAAAGGTCTCAACGCCCGTCAGAGCCAGTTATTGGAAGCGCTGGTCAAACTCAACGGTCAGCCCGACACCAAGACCCGCTTCAATCTGGTCCTACAATATCGCGACGTATTCGGCAACGACGCCGCGCAAGCCTATTGCCTGGGCGCGTTGGCCGAGTATCCGGGCGGCGAGAAAGACTATTTCAAACACTTCGCCAGCAAGGACCCGTTCGAGGAAAACCGCTTGCAAGCCTTATTGCACGAGCAAGCCGAAAACGCCTACGACGCCGGTTTTTTTTGGCAACGCTGCATCGATATTCTGAAACAAGACCGGCCGGCCAATGACCGAAAAATTGCGTTGATCCTCAGGCGCATGGCCGACAAGGCCTATTCCGGCGAAGCGGCGGCGATGTTAGCCGACAGCCTGGAGTACGACCCCGACGACCGGCAAAGCTATCTAAAACTGTTAACGGTTTACCAGGAACAGCGGCCGAATGCGGCTCAGTACGAACACTGGTTGGAACGTGGCCTGCAACATTTCCCCAACGATACCGATCTGCTGGTGCGGGCAGCCAAATCGGCCGCCGCCAGAAAAGCCTTTAAAAAGGCGGCGGCCTATGCCAAAGCCTTGTTGCAGATAGACCCGGTCAATACTTTGGCTAAACAGCTATTGTTTGCCAATCATATGGCCCATGCCCGTCGTTTGATCAAAACCGAGAAATTTCATTTGGTCGAAAAGGAAATTCAAGCGGCCGAACAATTGACCATCGATAAAAGCCTGCGCCGCCAAGCCGAGTTGTTGCGTGGTTTTTATCTGTGGCGGGCCGAGGACAAAACCCAGGGCTTGCAACGCATCGCCGATACGCTGGCAAGCCTGTATGACGATCCGGTCAATATGCATGTGCAAGCGCAGATCGAAGCCGGATTGCTGGAACTGCCGACACAGGGGCTTAGCCGCGCGCTGCCGGCGTTTAAGGACTATCTGCTGTCCGCCCCACAATTGCAGCGGCTGATCGGCTTGCTTAATTATTACGACGAGCAATTGGACGATAACAGCTTGGTGCTGAAAGCCCTGGACAAAGTCAAAGCGCCGCTGAAAAAGTCGGTGGAATGGCTGCTGGACCATGAGGCGCTGCTGCTCGCCTGGTGCCAAGCTTTGGAAAGCGTCGGCCATTACGAGCTATTGAAGCACTGCGCCAAAATGGCTCAGGCCCGCAGACACACGCCGGCTTTGATGTATTACCGGACGCTGGCCGAATGCCAAGGCGATGCCAGCCACTTGGATTTAATGAGCTTATACCGCTTGAAAATTGGGTTGGCAGACGCGCGGGCGGATAACGACAACAGGACCGCCGGGTTGATCGCGCGCTTGCTCGAACGGGTCAGCGGCACTCCCGAGCCGCTCGAAGATGAAGCTGAAGACTTCGATCAGCCGTTAATCAGCGACGATCCGATAGAGGACTTGTTCGGCCCCATTCCGGATGCCATGTTCAAGCGCATCGAAAAGAAAATCGAGGAGATCATGCGCAAACGCGGTCCCGATTATTTCGCCGCCCAAATTATGCGTCAATACGGCGACCAGCTCGGCCAGCAACGTCTGGCGATCTTGTTTATGAACCAGGATTTCCTCTGGTCGGTGGCTATACTCGCCGGCGCGGAGGAACTTAAGGTCGAGATCGGCGTCGGTTTCGACGACATCCTCGCGCGATTTGAGAATAACTCCCCACAATATTCACTGCCTTTCAATTGAGTACCGATGATTTCACCGTACCGTATTCTGGGCGTGCCCGAACAAACTAGCGACGCCGACATCAAACAAGCCTATTTGCAGCGGGTCAAGGACAATCCGCCCGACCGCGATCCCGCGCGCTTTCGCGAAATCCAGGAGGCTTTCGAAGCGATCAAAGACCAAGACAGTCGGCTGCGCCATGCATTGTTTGCTATGCCGCGTGTCGAATTCGACACGTTGCTGGCGCAAGCCTTCGGCCAATCGGCTACTGGCGAGACTATGCCTGCGGACGATTTCCTAAAGCTGGCGAGCACGCTGACCATCGAAAAATCGCTCGCTCAATTGACTAAAACGCCATCATGACGACAGACACCCCGCAAGACGAGTTGCTGACAGCCTTGCAGCACTATCTACAGGAAACCGACTTCGCCCATCTGACCGCAATCGACCAACCGGATTTGACCGCTTTATTCAGCGATCTAGCCGGTTTGAAAACCGAAGTCAAAGCCGAGTCGCGGCAATTCAAAGCCACGCTGGATAGCTTGAGCGAGGCAGTCGAAACCTTGAAAGCCGACAATCAAGCCTTGGCGGACGAACTGGCGAAAGCCAACGAACGCCTGCAGCAACAACGCCGCGAGCACGAACGGGCGCTGCTGCTGGAGTGGCTGGATATTTACGACCGGCTCGATGCCGGCTATCGGGCCGTGCAACAGTATCGGCCGGCGGATAGCTTGTTCCGGCATTCCAAACCGCAGGACGTGCGCTTCATCGCCAGCGTTGGCGATGGCCAGGAAATCACGCTGAAGCGCTTGGAACAGATGCTGCAACGCCGGCGGGTGTTTGCCATCGATTGCGTCGGCCGGCCCTTCGACGCACGGACCATGGCGACCATCGCCATCGGCAACGATCCCTCGCAGGCAAACGCCATTGTGCTGGAAGAACTGCGCAAGGGCTTTTTAATGGAAGACCAAGTGCTACGCTTGGCGGAAGTCAAGGTCAATAAACTTTAAGCATTCAGGGAACACATATGAACGACATCATCATCGGCATCGATCTAGGGACCACCAACTCCGAAGTAGCCATCGTCGAAAACGGCAAAGTCACCGTGATCGCCGACAGCGGCACAAAAATATTGCCGTCTTTCGTCGGGCTGGACGATAACGGCGAGATTCTGGTCGGCGCCAGCGCCCGCAATCAATACCTGATTTATCCGGAGCGCACGGTCAAGTCGATCAAGCGCCTGATGGGCCAAGATACGCGAGTCACGATGGCCGGCCAGGCTTACACGCCGCAGGAAATTTCAGCGATTATCCTGAAACGCTTGAAAAGCATTGCCGAAGCCTATGTTGGTCGGCCGATAGCCAAGGCAGTGATTACCGTGCCGGCCTATTTTTCGGACGCTCAGCGCCAGGCGACCCGCGAAGCCGGCGAAATCGCCGGGCTGGAGGTGGTGCGGATGATTAACGAGCCGACCGCCGCCGCCTTGGTTTACGGCGCCGGCCAGCTCGAAGCCAAGCGCATGCTGGTTTACGACTTGGGCGGCGGCACCTTCGATGTATCGGTGGTCAACGTGCAGAGCGGTGTCGTCGAAGTGCTGGCCAGCCATGGCGACAATCACCTGGGCGGTGACGATTTCGATCAACTGATCGTCGAGCGGATTTTGGCGCATATTCGCCAGCAATTCGGTATCGAAGTCGAGCCGCACGGCAAGGCGATGGCGCGTATTGTGCGGGCGGCGGAACAGGCGAAACTGGTACTGTCCGACGCGCCGTTTGCGACGATAGAGGAAGAATATTTGCTGGAACGCCAAGGCACGCCACTGCATTTGACAATGGAATTGGCGCGTTCGGAATACGAAGATCTGATCGCCGACCACATCAACGCCACGCTGGACGCTACCCACATCGCGCTGAAGGGCGCGAAACTGATCGCCTCGGACATCGACGAAATCATTCTGGTCGGCGGCTCGACGCGCACGCCGTGCATCCGCGAGCGGCTGTTCGAGGAATTCGGTTTCGAGCCGCACGGCGAAGTCGATCCCGATCTGTGCGTGGCGATGGGCGCGGCGATGCAGGCGGCGATGATTAATGGCGAGGACATCGGCACGGTCTTGGTCGATGTGACGCCCTATACCTTCGGCACCTGCGCGGTCGGCTACCTGGACGGCATGCCTTATCCGTATCAATACATCCCCATCGTGCATAAAAACAGCGTGTTGCCGGTGCGCAAGTCCGAAGCTTTCGAAACCTTTCACGACAATCAACGCGAAGTGAACGTGCGGATTTTTCAAGGCGAGGACCCGGATGCGCTGAACAACGTCGAAATCGGCGAATTTTTGGTCGAAGGCTTGTTGGACGTGCCGGCCGGCAACATCATCACCTTGACGCTGGACCTGGATTTGAACGGCATCTTGCATGTGTCGGCGCGAGAAAAAGCCTCCGGCAAGGAAAAAGCCATTACCATCAACAACGCGATTTCCCGCTTCGATAGCGGCGAACTGAGCAGCGCCAAACAGCGTATCGACGGCTTGTTCGGCGATTCGGCCGGTGGCGAGGCGGATTCGGTTCCGGAAAGCCCGGCCGTGGCTGCCGCGCGGCAAGTCATCAAGAAGGCCGAAGCCTTATTCGAAACCGTTTCCGCCGAAGACAAGGAAGACATGGTGGATCTGATCGAAGCTATCTCGACGTGTCTGGAAAGCGGTGACGAGGTCGGTCTGAAACAGCCGGTCGAGCGCTTGAACGACATCCTCTACTACCTGGAATCGTGATACCGCGCTGCCCGGCTTGCAACGCCCGGCTCGGTGCGGCCACGGCGTGCCCACGTTGCGGTGCGGAGTTGCAGCACATCTTCCGTAGCGAACGCTTGGCCGAACAGTGGTTGGGCGTCGCATTACAAACCGCGCGGGCCGGACGCTTGGCTATCGCGGTGCCGGCGGTGCTGCGCTCCTTGAGTTTCAAGCAAACGCCGGCAGCTAAGCTGTTACATGGCTTCTTGATCCAACAGTTGTATCGGGCGCTGTACGAAAATTTGGGCCGGCAGGATTGGCAAGAAGCGCGTGGCATTCTCAGTCTGTTACAAATGTTGCAAGCTGACAATGAAACCTTGCGCCGATTTGCCGAGATGATTGCCCAGTTGTCGGCGCAAGCGGAATCAAATCATAGTGTTGATTAGGCTGTTAGCGGATTGCCGCTAAGCTACACATCCCGGCAATTCAAATCCTTTAAGACTTAAATTGGCGACAAGCGCAAGTGCGCTTGGGTATAGTGTCTGCGTCTACTATCGGGAAATCACCATGAAAAAACTCCTGCTTACGCTGCTGGCCATCCTGCTGATCATTGAGGAATGGTTGTGGGATTTTCTGTCGGCTTGCGGGCACTATCTGGCTCTGCTGCTCAGGCTGGAAAGTGTTGAGCGTTGGTTGGCGCAAACTTCGCCGGCCATGGCTTTGCTGGCATTTGCGATTCCGGTATTGATCGTCACTCCGCTGAATCTGGCTGCGCTGTCTTTGATCGTGCATGGCCTGTTGTTGCAAGGCATTCTATTGGAAGTGTTCGCTAAGTTACTCGGTACCTTGCTGGTGTCGCGGGTGTTTAAATTGACCAAGCCGCAGTTGCTGACGTTCGGGCTTATCGCTTTTGTTTATCACACCGTGATGGGTTGGCTGCAATGGGCGCATGCCAAGATTGTCGATACTGAAATCTACAGTTGGTCGCGGCAGGTAAAAGCGCAGGTGAAGGCAAAAGTGAAAGCATGGTTGGGCTAAATTCTTGGCGGCTAATCGGGTTTTGAGCCAGTCAGTTTTTGCCGCTGTTTGAACAACACGTAACCGCAGCTGATCAGCGCCGCTATCATCAACATTGCACCGAGTAGCTGCGCGAGTTTAGCCAGCGCATGATCCTGGGCCAATAGGCCGGATTCGGTCAGTAAATATTCCCAATCGTGAAAACCGTAAGGGGCGGAATGGCCGAAATTGCCGCCCAGCAAGGGCAGTTGCCCGGCGCGGGCGTCGTTGATATACGGGGCAATATCCAAGAAGTTCTCACCCACCCACCATAAACACAAGCCGGCGCCGAACGGATCGCGGGTTTTTAGCAGCAAGGTCAACATGCAAATCGTCGGCATCAGAATTTGGCCGAGGGAGCCGCCCAGTGAGGTGATAAATTGCCCGAACGGCCGGAAAATCACATGGCCGGCTTCGTGAAACGGCAGGTTGACCAGATGCAGAAACGACGCGCCGACCGCGTTGCTCGCCAGGCCCGGCGTAATCAGCAACCAGCTCCACAGCAAAAATCCTGGTAATAATAGGCAGCGGCCCAGAAAAACGGCTTCGTTGTCCCGGTAGGTGTCGTCGCCAAATAGGGTGTCTGCGGGGGCTTCAAGATTAATGACAACTTGTTGATGTTCCGCCGCCGGGGAGTTTGTATCGCCGTGGTATTTGTAATATTTGGCAAAGACGATGCCGCAGTGCGGGCAGGATTCCTCCGCGGGCAGCACATCCCGATGACACTTGGGGCATGGCTTCATGTTGGGGCTCCAGGCTTGGTGGGGGAAGATGAACGCAGCTTAGTGCCCATAAACCTTAGCAGCAAGGTGGGGATTTTTTCTGCTTCGGCAAGGTTTTATTTGTGCGTAAGGTAGCTTGCCGAAGCAGCGAGTTTTTTGAGGTTAATCATGTTGGAACTGACATTTACCAGAGCCGAACCGGCCGATGCCGAGCAATTGGCGGAGTTTATCAATGCGGCGTATCGCGGCGAATCCAGCCGGCAGGGCTGGACCACCGAAGCCGATTTGCTGGATGGCCGGCGCACCGATGCGGCGGATATTCTGGACTTAATCGCCGGTGCGGGGTCTATGATTTTGCAGTGTCGGCGGCAGGGAGATTTGTTAGGTTCGGTGCATTTACAAAAAGTCGATCAACAGGTGCATATCGGCATGTTGGCGGTCGCGCCGGCTATGCAAGGTTTGGGGATTGGCAAGCGTTTGTTGGCGGCGGCGGAAGCAGAGGCCGTACAAACTTGGGGAGTTAATCATTTGGTGATGGCGGTGATCCCTTGTCGGACCGAGCTGATGGCGTTTTACGAACGGCGCGGCTATCGGCGTACCGGCATCAGCAAAGCGTTTCCGATAAATCCCGAGATGTGGACGCCAAAAGTGGCGGATTTGTCTTTGGAGTTATTGGAAAAGTGCCTGTAAGCCAGCTTGTTTAAGCGCAGAACCTAGGTCGGTAAATTAACGGTGGCAATCACTTGATTGCCGTTTCCAAGGTATTCCAGTGAGTCGAAACTCAGCATTCGCGACAAGGCTATGCCGCGGCCATGCAGATCGGAGGCGCGTTCCGGGGAGAAATCCAGGTAAGGAGATGGATCGAAGCCTTTGCCCTGGTCTTTGATGGTAAAGATGGTCTGAGTGGGTGTTCTAACGATTTTAACCTGCACGAATTTGTTTTTATATTCGGGCAAACCCAGTCGGCGCTCGATTTCTTCCCGCCAACAACCTTGACCTACCATTTCGGTTTTTTCTTGATAACTAATGCCCAAATTGCCATGCTCGACGGCGTTGAGCAGCAATTCGGAAAGCCCGGTGGCGACCTTTTCCGGGTTGCATGACAACCCGGTCAGCAGCGCGGTCAAGCCATTGACCTCGCTCAAGGTCCGGAAAGAAAACTCCGCTTTTCTCAATAAACCCAGCGCCACCTTTTTGTTGCTAATCCGGGTTCTCAAAGTCTTGTGGCGGCGGCTGTCTTCCAGCGCTGCCGCTACGAAAGCCAGTAAAATTTTTTCGTCGTAGGGCTTGGTAAGGTAATGGTAAACCCCGGCTTGAATGCCTTCCACGATCGACTCCCGCGATGACTCACCGGTCTGGAAAATAACCGGCAGATCGCTAAAGCGCGGGTCAGCTTTGATCTTGGCCAATAAGGCCATGCCATCCATCTGCGGCATGTTGCGGTCGGTAACCACAATGTCAAACGGCTTTTCGCTGCTGTTCAACATCTGCCAGGCTTCGAGCCCGTCCTCGGCGGATTGAACTTCGTAACCGGCAGATTGCAGATATGTGCGGAGGATGTCCCGCATCAGTTTCACATCGTCGGCGATGAGGATGCAGGCTTTATAGTCGGAATTGGATTTCAACGCCAAATCTCCTTGAGGCTACGGATAATACAAACATTTTAGTAGCCCTGGACTCATAGACAGTCTGCTGTGATAGAAAATAGCGTTTCGAAACAAAGTTTAGCGGCCAATCCCCATTTTGCCCACACAGTGAGTATCGATAATTTATTTTTGCGATTTTTCAAGTATATGTTAAACGAATCACAAAAGCATACGGGCAAAAATGCCGCTTGCTTTTGGTGCGGTCGCGATTGTTTGCGGTCTCGGTTGGATTGAAGACGGAAATTGGGGGAATTACCATGGTTAACAGATTGTGTAGAGTGTTTGCCGGCATCGGCTTTTTGCTGGTTGCCAATGCTGCGATGGCGTTTAACACCTTTGATGACGGCAGCGGTGGGGTGTTGAAGTGGGGCGGGAGCAATACGCCGGGCACGCCGGGCGGTACAATAAGTTGGGGCTTTATCCCGGCCGGCACCGCTGGGTCGGCTTATTGCGGCGATGCCTGCCCGGGCACCGCTCAAACCATGCTCAACATCGAAAATTCGCCGGGCACCGGTTACACCTCGGTGTTGCTGACGGATTTACAGGGCGCCATTGAAGCCGCGATGGATAAATGGGCCAGCGTCGCCAACATCAGCTTTGTCGGACCGTTTACAGATTCCGGATTAGCCATCAATAACCCGGCGGCCGGCAACCCGGATATACGCATCGGCGTATTTGCTTTTGCTTCCGGCGGCGGTGCGGTTGGCTATGCGCCACCACCCAACGGCGGCACCGGTAGCGGCGATATAATTTTTGATGCTAACTCTTTTTATGGCTTTCAACCGGGCAAGGATGGCGATACTTTTTTTCCGGGAGGCTCTTCTACCACACCGAATGACTTCGAAAGTCTGTTGCTGCACGAACTGGGACACGCCTTGGGTTTGGCGCACCCGGCCGCCTTTGACAGTAGTTGCCCGGTGATGGAAGTGGGCGGTTCCTGTTTCGGCAAGATCAATCGTACGTTGGATGCAGACGACATTGCCGGCATTCAATACCTTTACGGCGCGCCTGCTCCGGTTCCATTACCTGCAGCGGTCTGGTCTTTCGGCGCGGCCCTGTTCGGCCTGTCATGGCTGAATCGCAAGCGCGATATGGCCTAGCTTGCGATAACTTTTTTGTATTCTAAGCTGCTTGGTTAGCCTTATCCGAATGTCTTCGATTAAGGCTAACCAGGTTTATTGAAGCCCGCGCTTTTAAGGGTTTGACCTCACGCATGTCTCAGCTATAGTGAGCATTTTCAATCGGTTGCCACCGACTGCGCGGGTTGTATCTTGCTGCAATCTTGGTTGATGAGCCGAGCGACGCGGCGTTATGCCCCGGTCTCGGTCTCCTTATCCTCGTCCACCGACATATCGGAAATTTCCTTTAAACGGGCCACAGCCTTGAAGTTGACGCTGCCTTCCGGATACTGGCCTTCCGCATTGAGCTTGCCGGCTTCCTGGCCGGTTAGCAGGCTTAACGCTTCATCGGCGCTGGAAACGGTGTAAATGGCAAATAGGCCTTGCTCGACGGCATCCACCACTTGTTGCTTTAGCATCAAATTGCGTTTGTTGGATGCCGGAATGATCACGGCTTGTTTGCCGGTCAAACCGCGCGCCGCGCAGAGTTCGAAAAAGCCTTCGATTTTTTCGTTGACGCCGCCGATGGCTTGTACTTCGCCGTACTGATTGATCGAGCCGGTCATGGCAAAGCCTTGTTGAATCGGCGTGCGCGTCAGTGCCGAGATCAAACAGCACAGCTCGGCCAAGGAGGCGCTGTCGCCGTCTATGTGGCCGTAAGACTGCTCCATGGCAATGCTGGCGGAGATGGCCAACGGAAATTGCTGGGCATAGCAATGGCCGAGATAGCCGCTCAAAATCATTACGCCTTTGGAATGGATGGGTTGGCCCAGTTCCACTTCGCGCTCGATATCGACGATGCCTCGGGAACCGGGATGCACGGTGGCGGTGATCCGCGCCGGCGCGCCGAAGCTGCTGCCGCCGATGTCCATCACCGTCAGGCCGTTGACCTTGCCGATGGCTTCGCCGTCGGTGTCGATCAGGATGGTGCCTTCCAGCATTTCTTCCAGGATGGCTTCGGCGATGCGGCCGTTGCGTTGTTCTCGTGCCGATAGTGCCAGTTCGATCTCGGCCTTATCAATATTAATCGCGTTGGTTTGGTCGGCTAGCAGGTTGGCTTCGGCGATGATTTCCAGACAGCTGTTGACGTGCGCGGACAGGCGTTGTTGGTTTTCCGCCAGCCGGCAGCTGTATTCGATCAAGCGCAGCAAAGCGCCATCGGTCAAGGCTTTGGCGCCGGAGTCGGCGGCGTGGCGTTTTAGCAAGGTCACAAACTGGCTAACGTTGTCCGGGCTGCGTTTGATATGGTCATCAAAGTCGGCCAGCACCCGAAACATTTCGTTAAATTCGCTATCCAGCTCTTCCAGCAAATAATAAATATCGCGGGAGCCGACCAGAATCACTTTGACATTGAGCGGGATTACGCCGGGCTTTAGGGTGATGGTATTGATGCCCAACTCGGAATACGGTGATTCAATCTCGATGCGGCCGGCCTGTAATGCCCGTTTCAGGCCTTCCCAGACGAAGGGATAAGTCAGGACTTTTTCCGCATCCAGTATCAGATAACCGCCGTTGGCGCGATGCAAGGAGCCAGGGCAAATGCGCCGATAGCTGGTCAACAGCGTGCCTTGGTCGCTGATGTACTCAATGCGGCCGAACAGATTTTGATAGATCGGATGTGGTTCGTAAATGACTGGTGCGCCGTTGCCGTCGTGTTTGCAATCGACCAGGATATTGGGCAGATATTGCTCGATTAGCGCCAAGCGCTTGGCGATGATCTCTCGGCTATCCTGGCTGCGGCTGGGCATCAGCAATTCGCCGATGGTATTGCTCAGGCTTTTTTCGATTTCCGCCAAGTAAGAAATGACGTCATCGACATTTTGGTATTTGTCGTTCAGCTCGGCCAGCAGCGGCTCCAACGCTTGCTTGATGGTGTCGTTGTCGAGCTGGCGGGTTTCTTCCACCAGCGTACGCCGCCATTGCGGCAGTTCCAGCAATACGTCGCCGAGAAATTCTTCCAACTCTTCAGTGTGTTGGTGGAAGGCGTCGCGCTCCGCTTGCGGCAGTAGAGTGAATTGGTCTTCATCTAGCGCCTTGTCGTTGCGGATTGGTAGAAAAGTGATGGTGTCGCTGTCACGATACAGCGCCACGCTCATCTCGCGGGCTTTGGCGTCGACCAGATCGATGGCGGCGTTGTAACGCTGGTTAAAGCGGCGCTCTATCGCCGTCTTTTTCTGTTGGTAACTAGGGCTTTCGAAGGCGGCCGGAAAGGTGGCCAGCACGTCATCAATCAGCTTTTCGATGTCCTTGGCAAAACTATGCCCTTCCCCGGACGGCAATTCGATAGCCACTGGCTCGCGCTGATTCTCGAAGTTATCGACGTAGGCATAAGACAGCGACGATTCTTGCTGTTCGGCATAGGTGCTTAAATAATGGCTGACCATGGACAAGCGGCCGGTGCCGGGGTCGCCCATCACAAAGATGTTATAGCCCGGCGCCTTCATCGCAATGCCAAACGCTAAAGCGGATTGGGCGCGAGTTTGGCCGAGGATGACGTTGTGTTGTGCGCTTGGCGCGGCACTGGGCAGGTCAATCGCCAGCTTCAGGGCCGAGACCGGCAATTTCAATTGTTCAAGCATGATGCGGGTTATTTGCTGTTAGGCATCGACAGCATGTGGCTCATGCGTTCGGCTTTGGTTTTCAGATATTCAAGATTGTCTTGATGAATGCGGGTTTCGATAGCGATACGGTTGTTCACCTGAATCCCCAGCTTGGTGAGTTCGTCGATTTTCAATGGATTGTTGGTGATGAGCTCAATGGAGCGCACTTGCAGGCTATTCAAAATCAGCGCGGCGATGTCGTATTGGCGCTCGTCGGCGAGGTGGCCTAGCTTGATGTTGGCATCGACGGTATCCAGGCCTTGGTCCTGCAGATTGTAAGCCTGGAGCTTTTTCAGCAAACCGATGCCGCGGCCTTCCTGGCGTAAATAAATCAAAACGCCGCAGCCGGCGGTGTTGATCAAATCCAGCGCCATATCCAGCTGTTCGCCACAGTCGCAGCGCCGTGAGCCCAGCACATCGCCGGTGAAACACTCGGAATGGATGCGTACCGGAACGTCTTCCTTGCCGGCTACCTCGCCTTTCACGAAGGCGACGTGTTCTTTTTTGTCGAGGCTGTTGCTGTAGTAGTGGAGGATGAATTCGCCGTGCTTGGTGGGAATTCGGGTTTGAACTTTATCTTCTATGCTTGCTTTCACTGCTGTGGGAGTCCTCAATCTGCGGCATTAAGCGGCAATTGCCCGCGACTGCTTAGCGGCAGAAGCGATGTTCATATGCCTGGAGCCTTTCGTAATTGCTGAGTTGGCAACGATTACGAAAGGCTCCAGGCCAGCGTGTTTGGCTTTGCGGCTATAGCGAGTTTTGTCGGCGAAAACCTGCGCTTTGTTGAACTGATGGGCGAATTTCGCCACCGGGTTTTTGTTGGGCTTGTCTTGCAAGTCCTTGTTGGGGTTTTGTTTTCTCATGCTTTTTTCTCCGCAAGCTATTAAAATAACGTTTTATTTGAACATAGATTGCCTGTGAAATTCCAGAAAGACTTTGATGTGATCGTAGTGGGTGGTGGCCATGCCGGTACCGAGGCAGCCTTGGCTGCTGCCCGTTCTGGTGCGCAAACTCTGTTGTTATCGCAAAACATTGAGACCCTAGGGCAGATGAGTTGCAACCCGGCCATCGGCGGGATTGGTAAGGGTCATCTGGTCAAGGAGGTGGATGCGCTGGGCGGCATTATGGCGCAGGCCATCGATATAGGCGGCATCCAGTTCCGTATCTTGAATGCCAGCAAAGGCCCGGCGGTACGGGCGACCCGGGCGCAGGCGGACCGGATGCTTTACAAGCAAGCGGTGCGCACAGCGCTGGAAAATCAGCCCAATCTGGCGCTGTTTCAACAAACCGTATCCGATCTGATCGTGCAGGGCGACCGCGTGACCGGTGTCAAAACCCAAATGGGGCTGGAGTTCAACGCCAGAGCGGTGGTGTTGACCGCCGGTACCTTTTTGGCGGGCCGTATCCACATCGGCTTGGAAAATTACAGCGGCGGCCGCGCCGGGGATGCTGCATCGATTGCCTTGGCCGAGCGTTTGCGGGAGCTGCCGTTTCGTATTGGCCGTTTGAAAACCGGTACCCCGGCGCGTATCGACGGCCGCACTATCGATTACAGCAAGTTGCAGGAACAGCACGGCGACACGCCGTTGCCGGTATTTTCGTTCATGGGTAGCCGCGAACAGCACCCACGGCAAATTTGCTGCCATATCACCCGTACCAATCAAGAAACCCACGACATCATTCGCTCCGGTCTGGATCGGTCGCCAATGTATTCCGGCATTATCGAAGGCGTGGGGCCACGTTACTGTCCGTCCATTGAAGATAAGGTAGTGCGTTTTGCCGACCGCGATTCACACCAGATTTTCGTTGAACCGGAAGGTTTGACCACCAACGAAGTCTATCCCAACGGCATTTCCACCAGCCTGCCGTTTGATATTCAGTATCGATTCATCCGGACCATGCTGGGTTTCGAGAATGCGGAAATCGTGCGTCCCGGTTATGCGATCGAGTACGATTTTTTCGATCCGCGCGATTTGAAAACCTCGCTGGAAACCAAGCATATGAACGCACTGTTCTTCGCCGGCCAGATCAATGGCACCACTGGCTACGAAGAAGCTGCTGCCCAAGGCTTGATCGCCGGTTTGAATGCGGCGCGTCTGGCCAAAGGCCTGGAAAGTTGGTGTCCCGGCCGTGACGAAGCCTACATCGGCGTGATGATCGATGATTTGATCACGCGCGGCACCGCCGAGCCGTACCGGATGTTTACCAGTCGCGCCGAATATCGTTTGCAACTGCGCGAAGACAATGCAGATCTGCGTTTGACCGAACAAGGTCGAGAACTGGGCTTGGTTGACGATGCCCGCTGGCAGCGCTTTGAAGAAAAGCGCGAGGCCATCGCCAATTTGCAAGGCAAGTTGGCTAAAAAATGGATACGCACCGAATCGGATGAAGCCGCGCTGGCCGAGCAATTGTGGGGCAAAAAGCTGTTGAAAGAAGCCAGCCTGATGGAAATGCTGCGCCGGCCGGAAGTGGATGTCGAGAATCTGCTGCGTTTCAGCGATGAAACCGAGGTGGATGAACAAGTGGCCGAGCAGGTGGCGATCCAAGCCAAATACGCCGGTTATATCGACAGGCAGCAAACCGAAATTAACCGGACTCAGCGCTACGAACATTTGAAATTACCCGAAAACGTCGATTACAGCCTAGTATCGGGCCTGTCTAACGAAGTCAGCGAAAAATTGAAAAAGCAGCGTCCGGAAACCTTGGGCCAAGCCTCGCGGATTCCCGGAATTACCCCGGCGGCGATTTCATTGTTGTTGGTGCATTTGAAGAAGAAAAGCGCTTGATAATCTGCCAAGACATTAGCCCACTTTAGGAGCGTATGCGATGATTGAATTACCTGCGAATGTCGAAAGCCGCCTGATTCATGCCGCGCAAGACGAAGGTCAAAGTCTTGCGCAATTTGTTGACCGCTTGCTGGAAAGTTATCTGGAAGACAAGGCCGATGCGCAGACTGCGGAAGCCGCCTACCGCGATTTCATCGCCAGTGGCGAAGCCTCGATACCTTTGGACAAATTAATTGCCGAGCATGGGGTATAGGGTCGAATTTACCCCCAAAGTCGCCAAGCAATTCGCCAAACTGGACGCCACCACCAAAAAGCGGCTGCAGGATTACTGGTTAAAATTGCAAGTGCTCGACGACCCGCGTGCTAACGGCAAAGCCTTGCAAGGGCCTTTGGCGGGGTTGTGGCGTTATCGCGTTGGCGATTATCGAATTCTGGCACGGATAGTCGATGACCGGCTTTTGATTCTGGTGGTAGGGTTGGATCATCGTTCCTCGGTTTATAACTAAGGATTGTCCACTGTAAAATATGGGAGCTAGGAACAATTTAATGATTCAGCATGAAAAGCAATATCTTGAGTTTATTCAGAAACGCGGTGTTGGCGCAAATGATCATGTTGCTTCGTCACCAGATTCGTATATCTCCTATCTTCGCTCAGTAGCAACGCTTATTGGGCAAGAGATAACGCCGTCGTTACTCAAATCAGAGGAAGATATAAACAACATCGTGCAAAAATTCACTAGTCAAAGGGAGCCAAAAACCATTCGCAACTACTGTTCCGCAATGCGCCGGTATGTTGAGTTTGTTTTGGAGCTAAAGCTTTAAATGTTCGAAATAACGCGAGTTCTGACGGGGTTCGCTTTGAAAAGGCTTGCCTGGATTTCATTTTGAATTGACATGGATTCACTTATCACCCGTTTAAATGCCGGCCTTGCCGATCTTGCGCTGTCTGAGCCACAAGTCACTTGCTTGCTAGCCTTCATAAAACTAATTGAAAAATGGAACAAAGCCTATAACCTGACGGCGGTGCGCGATCCGCTGGAGATGGTCAGTCTACACATTCTGGATAGCTTGGCGATTCTGCCGTATCTTCATGGTTCGCGTGTTGCCGACATCGGAACCGGTGCTGGTTTGCCGGGGATTCCGTTGGCGGTTTGCCGGCCGGATTGTCATTTCACCTTGGTCGATTCCAATTCCAAGAAAACCCGCTTCGTCCAGCAGGCTGTGCTGGAGTTAAAGCTGAAAAATGTCGAGGTCGTGCATAGCCGCGTTGAACTGCTGCAACCGGCGGAATTATTTTCCACGGTGCTGTGCAGGGCGTTTGCCAGCATGCCCGACATTCTGCAGCTCACCGGTCATTTGCTGGCGGAGGATGGTGTGCTGCTGGCGATGAAAGGTCAGCAGCCCGAGCAAGAGCTGATAGACTTGGCCGCAACATACAGCGTGATTCCGCTGACGGTGCCCGGCATAGACGCCGAACGCTGCCTGATTCGACTGGAGAAACCCAAGCATGGCTAAGATTATCGCGATTACCAACCAAAAAGGCGGCGTCGGCAAAACCACCACTAGCGTCAATCTGGCGGCGGCATTGGCGGCTACCAAGCGCAAGGTGTTGTTAATCGACCTGGACCCGCAAGGCAACGCGGCCATGGGCTGCGGCGTGAATAAGGAAGAAATCGAATATTCCAGCTGCGAGTTGTTGCTGGAAGAAGTGCCGGTTTCCGAGATTGTCGTGAAAAACAAGCAGCTGGGTTTTGATTTGATTCCGGGTAACGCCGATTTAACCGCCGCTGAAGTGCAGTTGATGAGTGCGCAGCATCGAGAACGGCGTCTGGCCGATGCTTTGCTGACCATTAAAGATCAATACGACTACATTTTGATCGACTGTCCGCCGTCGTTAAATATGTTGACCTTGAATGCAATGGTGGCCGCCAACAGCGTATTGATTCCGATGCAGTGCGAGTATTATTCGCTGGAGGGATTGTCTTCACTGATGTCCACCCTGCGCAGCATCCGCGATAGCGTCAATCCCGGTTTGTATCTGGAAGGCATCCTCAGAACCATGGTCGATAGCCGCAGCCGGTTGGGCAAAGACGTCTCGGATCAACTGATTGAGTATTTCGGCGACAAAGTCTTCCGGACCACTATTCCCAGAAACATCCGTCTGGCAGAGGCGCCAAGTCATGGTGTGCCGGTGCTGGCTTACGATAAAGCTTCGCGCGGGGCGATGGCATACATAGCGCTGGCCGGCGAAATGATCAGAAAAGAAAAAGCGGCAAAAAAATGATGCAAAAAAAACGCGGTTTAGGGCGGGGTTTAAGCGAGTTGTTGGGCGATGTGAGCGCGCCGGTGGCGGAAAAATCTCAAGACACGCAAAATTTGCCTATTGAATTTTTGCAGCGCGGCAAGTATCAGCCGCGCAAGGATATGGATCCGGAGAAGCTGAAGGAGTTGTCCGATTCGATTGCTGCGCAAGGCATCATCCAACCTATCATTGTTCGAAAAATAGATAGCGAGAAATACGAAATCATCGCCGGCGAACGCCGCTGGCGCGCCGCGCAATTGGCAGAACTGCGGGACGTGCCGGTGTTGGTCAAGGATTTGGATGATCGCTCGGTGATGGCGATCGCCTTGATTGAAAACATTCAGCGCGAGGATTTGAATGCGCTGGAAGAAGCCGAGGCCTTGCACCGCTTGCAGGACGAATTTGAACTCACCCATCAGCAGATCGCCACGGCGGTAGGCAAGTCGCGCACTACGATCACTAATTTATTGCGTCTGCTGGAGTTGGCCGGCGAAGTGAAAGGCATGTTGGGCAAGGGCTTACTGGAAATGGGGCATGCCCGCGCCTTGCTGGGGTTGGACGAAGCCAAACAAATCGAAATTGCCAATAAAGCTGTGAAACAAGGCTTGACCGTCAGAGCGGTAGAAAAGCTGGTGCGCGAACAGCATGAAGATAAACCTGCGGTAGTAAAAAAAGTCGATCCGGATACCTTGCGTTTGCAGCGTGACCTGAGTGAGCGAACCGGTGCCAAGGTGGAAATTAATCATCAGAGCAGTGGCAAAGGTAAATTGATTTTTACTTACACCAGTTTGGAAGAGCTGGAGGGCATCATAAAGAAAATCAATTGAGTGCTTCGGGGGCTGGCAAATGTCGTATTTCGGTCATGGTTCGGTGCTTTGTCGGATTTGCTACATTGCCGTTTTGGGTAACATTGTAGAAAATCAATATGTTACGAAATGGCATGTGTATTGCTGTAAGCGTTGGAATTGAGCGTTTGGAATACGTCTGTAGTGGCTAGGTGTGGACAGTGGGCTCGTTGGGATAGTCTTGCCAAATCAACAAGGTGGCGACGCTGATTGCTTCTTGCTGAATGTGCTTACCTTGCTTTAGACGTGCTGGCTGGATATAATCGCCCAGCTCAAGACGAAAGGGGAAGTACATGACAGCTAGAAATGATTTTTCTACTGTCAGAAAAGTAGTTTTTGGACAAGTCCTGATGGCTGCATTAGTGGCGTCGGGATTTTTATTGATAGGCGGTTGGAAAAGTGCGGTGTCTCCATTATTCGGAGGGTTTGTGGCTTTACTGCCCAATCTGTATTTTGCCTACAAAATCTATCTGGCCAAGGATTTGGGCGCGCAGGGCATCGTTAATGCATTTTATGCAGGCGAAACGGTTAAGTTAATTTTGACGGTAGCCCTGTTTTCTATCGTTTTACAGATTCCCTCTGTTGATTTCTTAACGCTGATGGTGGGTTACATCGCAGTGTTGTCGGTTTTTTGGTTTGCGCTGTTTTGGTGGCGTGATTAGTTTTTTAGCGAGGACAAATGAGTACTGAAGGTGGCGCAACCGGTTATATAGTCCATCACTTGACACCGTTGTCGGTGGGTGAGGGATTTTGGACATTGCATCTGGATACCTTGTTTTTCTCCGCGTTTTTGGGCGGATTGTTCATTCTGTTTTTCAAAACGGTAGCGGAAAGAGCGACATCCGGCGTGCCGGGGTTGGCGCAAAATATTGCGGAGACCTTGGTCGAATTCGTTGATACCCAAGTTAAGGACAGTTTTCATGGCCGTAGTCCTTTAATAGCGCCGCTGTCGTTAACGATTTTCTGCTGGGTGTTCATGTGGAATGCCATGGACATGTTGCCGGTGGATTTGTTGCCGATGATAGGCAGTTTGATGGGCATGGAATACATGCGCGTGGTGCCGAGTACCGATTTGAACGGTACCTTTGCATTGTCTATCAGCGTATTCTTCCTGATATTCTTTTACAGCATAAAGGTTAAAGGCTTGATGGGGTTTGCTAAGGAAATGACTTGCACACCTTTCGGCCCGAAAATGATGCCGTTCAATCTGCTGCTGAAAACAGTTGAAGAATTGGCGAAACCTATCTCGCTGGGCCTGCGGTTATTCGGTAACTTATATGCCGGTGAGCTGGTATTTATCCTGATCGCTTTGCTGCCACCTATCGTTCAGCCATTGCTGGGTTTTCCTTGGGCGGTATTTCACATCCTGGTTATTACCCTGCAAGCCTTCATATTCATGGTGTTAACCATTGTGTATTTGAGCTTGGCGCACGAAGATCATTAATAGTTTTATTTTCAACTTTCATATCAATATTTAGGAGACACTATGGAACTCGCATCATTAATTGCCAACGTACAAGGCTTCACCGTTATCGCAGTTGGCATCATTTTGGGCTTGGGCGCAATCGGTACTGCTATCGGCTTCGGTCTGTTGGGCGGTAAATTCCTGGAAGGCGCTGCTCGTCAACCTGAGTTGGTTCCAATGTTGCAAGTCAAAATGTTCATCATTGCCGGTTTGCTTGACGCGGTAACCATGATCGGTGTTGGTCTGGCTCTGATGTTGACCTTCGCAAACCCATTCCTTTCAGCCGTTCAATCTGTTGCAGGTTAATTAGCAATTATCGGATTCATTTGAATAAGCTAAGCCTTATTCGCATACCGATAGAATGACAACGGCATTACGAGGAAAGCATCAATGAGCATCAATGCTACTCTGATCGGGCAGATGATAACTTTCACACTTCTGGTTTGGTTTACCATGAAGTATGTCTGGCCACCGATCATTGCCGCTCTGGAAGAGCGCAAAACCAAAATTTCCGAAGGTTTGGCCGCGGCCGAGAAAGGTCAGGAAGAAATTAAATTGGCCGAGAAAAAAGCCAAGAGCCTGCTGAAGGAAGCAAAAGAACAATCGGCGGAAATCGTCAGTGCAGCGCAAAAACGCGCCAATCAGCTGGTTGAAGAGTCGAAAGATCAAGCCAAAAAAGAAGGCGAGCGTTTGCTTGAAGCAGCAAAAGCCCAGATAGAGCAGGAAATGCTGCAAGCCAAAGAGAGCTTGCGCAAGGAAGTATCCTCACTGGCTTTGCGTGCCGCTGAACAGATTTTGAAAGAAGAAATCGACAAAGCCAAGCATCAAGACATTCTCAGCAAAGCAGCGGATCAATTGGGTTAAGCAATGGCTGAGTTATCGACATTAGCAAGACCTTACGCGGAAGCAGCTTTCAAGCGTGCCAAGGAAACGGGGTCGTCCAAACAATGGTCCGATTCGTTGACGTTTTTGTCTTTGGTCATCCAGGATGAGGCATTGGCTGCCATTGTCAAAAATCCTCGGGTTGGCAAACAGCATACAGCACAGTTGATTCTGGATATTTGCCAGGATCAGATACATGACGAAGCCAAGAATCTTCTGAAAGTGTTGATAGAAAATGACAAGCTGCCCTTACTGCCGCAAATTTCGGTGATGTTCGAGCAGTACAAAGCGGACGATGAAGGCTACGCCAATGTGGATTTATACAGCGCGTATTCTCTGACAAAAGCCGAGCAAGGCAAGTATGTCGCCATGCTGGAAAAGCTTTTGCATAAAAAGGTCAATGCATCCGTTTCTGTCGATAAATCGTTAATTGGGGGCATCCTCGCTAAAGCGGGCGACAAAGTCATCGACGGTTCTATCAAAGGCCAGCTTCATCAATTAGCTAAAAGACTTTAAGAGTTAGAGCGGGAAAATAAAATGCAATTAAATCCATCAGAAATAAGTGATCTGATCAAAAAGAAGATCGAGAACTTCGACGCCCATGTTGAGGCACATACCGAAGGCACCGTAGTCAGTGTCACAGACGGTATTGTTCGGGTTCACGGTCTGTCGGAAGCAATGCAAGGCGAAATGCTGGAATTCCCTGGCGGCTCTTACGGCATGGCTTTGAACCTGGAAAGAGACTCGGTCGGTGTGGTAATGCTCGGTGCTTACCAACACATCACCGAAGGCGATACCGTTAAATGTACCGGTAGAATTTTAGAAGTGCCGGTGGGTGAAGCATTGTTGGGCCGTGTGGTCGATGCCTTGGGTAACCCTATCGACGGTAAAGGCGCCATCGAAACCAAGTTAAGCTCCCCAATCGAAAAAATTGCCCCCGGCGTTATTGCCAGACAATCGGTAGATCAACCGGTGCAAATCGGTTTGAAAGCGATTGACTCGATGATTCCGGTTGGCCGCGGCCAACGTGAGTTGATCATCGGTGACAGACAAACCGGTAAAACCGCCATTGCGATTGATGCGATCATCAATCAAAAAGGCACCGGCATCAAATGTATCTATGTCGCTATCGGCCAAAAACGTTCTTCTATCGCCAACGTGGTTCGCAAACTGGAAGAGCATGGTGCGATGGAGCACACTATCATCGTGGTGGCTTCGGCTTCTGAATCGGCAGCGCTGCAATTTATTGCACCCTACACCGGTTGCTCAATGGGCGAATATTTCCGCGACATTGGTGAAGATGCGCTGATCATTTATGACGATTTGACCAAGCAAGCTTGGGCGTATCGCCAAATTTCCTTGCTGTTGCGTCGTCCGCCAGGTCGTGAAGCCTACCCTGGTGACGTGTTTTACATCCACTCACGTTTGCTGGAACGCGCTGCGCGTATTAACGCGGTTGAAGTCGAAAAACTGACCAACGGAAAAGTAAAAGGCAAGACCGGTTCATTAACTGCATTGCCGATTATCGAAACCCAAGGCGGCGACGTATCGGCTTTCGTACCAACCAACGTAATCTCCATCACCGACGGCCAGATCTTCTTGGAAACCGGTCTGTTCAATTCGGGTATTCGTCCTGCGGTTAACGCCGGTCTGTCAGTATCTCGGGTTGGCGGCGCGGCACAAACCAAGATCATCAAAAAGCTGGGCGGCGGTATTCGTTTGGATTTGGCGCAGTTCCGCGAATTGGCCGCTTTTGCGCAGTTCGCTTCCGATTTGGACGAAAGCACACGCAAGCAAATCGAACGCGGCCAACGGGTTACCGAGCTGATGAAACAAAATCAATACGCGCCGATGTCGGTTGCGGACATGAGTGTTTCCTTGTACGCGGCTAACGCTGGATTCCTGGATGGTCTGGAAGTTAAAAAAGTCCGCGATTTCGAAGCGGCCTTGCTGGACTTCATGCATGCCGACGAATCTGCTTTGATGGCTAAAATCAACGAGAAAGGCGACTACAACGACGACATTCAAAAAGGCATCCACAACGCCATTGAACGTTTCGTCAAAACCGGTAGCTGGTAAAGGGTCCGCACATGGCTGTTGGCAAAGAGATACGTACCAAGATCGCGAGTATTAAAAATACTCAGAAGATTACTCGGGCCATGGAAATGGTGGCGGCGAGCAAGATGCGTAAAACCAAAGACAGAATGCAGGCCACCCGGCCTTACGCGAAAAAGATAGGCCAGATCATCAAACATCTGGCTTATGCCAATCCCGAATATAAGCATCCGTTTTTGATCGAACGCGAAGTGAAGCGCATCGGCATCATCGTAGTGAGCTCCGATAGAGGTTTGTGCGGTGGTCTGAATGCCAACTTGTTTCGAAAAGTTTTAGGCGAAATGCAGCAATGGCAAAGCCGCCAGATTGAAGTAGACGTCTGCACCATCGGTAGCAAAGCGGCGGGTTTTTTCAGCATGATCAAAGCTAACCTGATCGGACAAGTCTCGAAATTGGGGGATACACCGCATCAGAGCGAAATTATCGGCACGATCAAAATCATGCTGGATGCGTTTGCCGCCGGTGAAATTGACGAGTTGTTTTTGATTAGTAATGACTTCGTAAACACCATGACACAAAAACCGGTGGTACAAAAATTGTTGCCGGTTGCTGTGAGTGACTTGGCTGATGAGTCCAAAGGTCGCTGGGATTACTTATACGAACCTGATGCTAAAGAAGTATTGGACAGTTTATTGATCCGATATGTGGAATCCGCGGTTTTCCAAGGTTTAGTGGAAAACAACGCCTGCGAGCAGGCTGCCCGAATGGTGGCAATGAAAAGCGCATCCGATAACGCCGGGAATATCATTAAAGAATTGCAACTGGTTTATAACAAAGCCAGACAGGCGGCAATTACGCAAGAGATTTCCGAAATCGTGGCCGGCGCTGCCGCTGTTTAGTGCATCAAGACAAGTTTAGAGATTTTAAAAGAGGACGACATAATGAGTTTGGGTAAAATCGTTCAGATCATCGGTGCGGTCGTAGACGTGGAGTTTCCACGCGATAACCTGCCGAAAGTATATGATGCGTTAAATGTTAAGGGCGGTCTGGTTTTGGAAGTTCAGCAGCAATTGGGCGACGGCGTAGTCCGGACCATTGCGATGGGTTCCACCGACGGTTTGAGCCGTGGTGTTGAAGTCAGCAACTCTGGCGAAGCGATCAAGGTACCGGTCGGTCAAGCAACTCTGGGACGCATAATGAATGTCCTCGGTGAAGCGATCGATGAAAAAGGGCCTATCGGTGAGAAAGAGAAGTGGACTATCCACCGTGACGCGCCTTCGTACGACGAACAAGCGCCAGCCAACGAATTGTTGGAAACCGGTATCAAAGTAATCGACTTGGTTTGCCCGTTCGCGAAAGGCGGTAAAGTTGGTCTGTTCGGCGGTGCCGGCGTAGGCAAGACTGTTAACATGATGGAATTGATCCGTAACATCGCGATTGAGCATAGCGGTTTCTCGGTATTTGCTGGCGTCGGTGAGCGGACTCGTGAAGGTAACGACTTCTATCACGAAATGACCGACTCTAACGTTATCGACAAAGTATCACTGGTTTACGGTCAAATGAATGAGCCACCTGGCAACCGTTTGCGCGTCGCGCTGACCGGTTTGACCATGGCGGAGTTTTTCCGTGACGAAGGTCGTGACGTACTGTTCTTCGTTGACAACATTTATCGTTACACTTTGGCGGGTACCGAAGTATCGGCGCTGCTGGGCCGTATGCCTTCCGCGGTAGGTTATCAGCCTACACTGGCTGAAGAGATGGGTGTACTGCAGGAGCGGATTACTTCCACCAAAACCGGTTCCATCACTTCTATCCAAGCGGTATACGTACCAGCGGACGACTTGACCGACCCGTCGCCTGCTACAACATTTGCTCACTTGGACGCGACCGTCGTATTGTCCCGCCAAATCGCCGAGCTGGGTATTTATCCGGCTATTGATCCGCTGGATTCCAGCAGTCGTCAGCTGGATCCTTTGGTTATCGGCCAAGAGCATTATGAAGTAGCCCGTTCGGTACAAGGTATTTTGCAACGCTACAAAGAACTGCGCGATATTATCGCCATCTTGGGTATGGACGAATTGTCGGAAGACGACAAACTGACCGTATCCAGAGCGCGTAAAATCCAACGCTTCTTGTCTCAGCCGTTCTTCGTTGCCGAAGTTTTCACCGGTTCACCAGGTAAATACGTGTCCCTGAAAGATACCATTGCCGGTTTCAAAGGCATTATCAGCGGCGAATACGACAGTCTTCCCGAGCAAGCTTTCTACATGGTCGGCACAATCGACGAAGCCATTGAAAAAGCCAAAGGCATGTAAACCACCTCATAGGAGAGTTTTAACATGGCAATGACAATTCATGTGGACATCGTCAGCGCGGAGCAGGAAATTTTTTCCGGCTTGGCTGAAATGGTCTTTGCACCGGCGGAAATGGGTGATGTAGGCATTGCGCCGCGCCATGCGCCGTTAATCACCAAGCTTAAGCCCGGTGAAGTTCGGGTTAAGCTGAGCGATAAGGATTATCAAGCGTTTTACGTGTCCGGTGGCTTTCTGGAAGTGCAGCCGCATTTGGTGACCGTTTTGGCGGATACCGCGATCAGAGCAAAAGACATTGACGAAGCGGCGGCGTTACAAGCCAAAGCCAGAGCGGAAGAAATGCTCAGCGATAAATCGGGTAAATACGATTACGCGATTGCGCAAGCCGAATTGGCGCAAGCTGTAAACCAATTAAGAACCTTGGAAAGATTAAGAAAACGTGGTGCGTAAACCATTTATCGCGTAAAAATATAAGCCCGATGACGCAACGTTATCGGGCTTTTTTTGTTTTAAGGAATAGCAATGTCGATTAAAACCATCATCTTGGCGGCCGGCCAAGGCACCAGAATGCGTTCTTCGCGGCCTAAAGTACTGCATGAAATCGCCAATAAAGCGTTGTTGCAGCATGTCTACGAAACAAGTCTTTCGCTGGAAAATAATCAGATTTTTATCATCTACGGCCACGGCGGTGAGACTGTCAAACAAGCGTTGAGTAGCTTGGACGCTACCTGGATAGAGCAAAAGCAGCAACTAGGCACTGGGCACGCGGTACAGCAAGCCATTCACCACGTCGACGATCCGGACACCGTATTGATTCTATACGGCGATGTACCTTTATTAAAAGCAAAAACCATCCAAACCTTATTGCACAAGGTTAGCTTGACGTCCTTGGCATTGCTGACGGTCAACCTGGACGACCCCACCGGCTACGGCCGCATAGTCCGCGATAAAGATCATGCCGTTGTCAAAATAGTCGAGCAAAAAGACGCCAACGAAGTGGAATTACAAATCAGCGAAGGCAATACCGGCATCCTGGCCTGCAAAGGCAGCCAGTTGAAGCAGTGGTTGTCCAGGCTGAGCAATAACAACGCGCAAAATGAATACTATTTGACCGATATTATCGAAATGGCCGTGGAAGATGGCTTAACCGTTGAAACCACTCAAGCCGGTAGCCAGGACGAAGTGCTGGGTGTAAACAATCGCAGCCAATTGGCGCATCTAGAGCGCGTGTATCAAGCGGAACAGGCGCAAGCATTGATGGAAAAAGGCGTCACACTGCGCGATCCGGCTCGGGTGGATGTCAGAGGCAGTTTTGCCGAACTGGGTCAGGATATTGATGTGGACATCAACGTGATTTTCGAAGGCGTTAATTGCATCGGCTCCAATGTAAAAATCGGTCCCAATTGTCTGATTAAAAACGCCAGCATCGCCAACGATGTTGAAATTCTGGCTAACAGCGTAATCGAGGACGCCTCGGTCGGCGCCGGCAGCCGCATCGGTCCGTTCGCCCGGCTGCGGCCGCAAACCGAACTGGCCGACCACGTGCATATCGGCAATTTCGTAGAAATCAAAAAATCCACTGTCGCCACCGGCAGCAAAATTAACCATTTAAGCTATATTGGCGATAGCGAAGTGGGTAGCAAGGTCAATATCGGCGCCGGCACCATTACTTGCAATTACGACGGCGTGAATAAATTTAAAACCATCATCGAAGACGGCGCGTTTATCGGCTCCGATACCCAATTGGTGGCGCCGGTAACGGTCGGAAAAAATGCGACAATCGGCGCCGGTTCCACTATTACCCGCGATACGCCGGAAAATCAATTAACCCTTAGCCGGAGTAAGCAGCTTAGCGTGCCTAGCTGGCAGCGTCCGGTCAAACTGGCGGAGATTGTTCCCGACAATTCTCCGCACTCGTTAGCTCCTAGTCAGTCGGAGAAATAGTATGTGTGGGATAGTCGCGGGCGTTGCCCAACGCAATGTGGTACCGATATTGATAGAGGGTTTGAAGCGTCTGGAATACCGGGGCTACGACTCTGCCGGCTTGGCCGTCGTCAATAGCGGAGAAATATTCCGCAAGCGCGAGTTGGGTAAGGTTAAAGGGTTGGAAGCGTTGATTTCCGCCGACCCAATCGAAGGCCGCATCGGCATCGCCCACACCCGCTGGGCTACTCACGGCAAGCCCAGCACTCGCAATGCCCACCCCCACGTCAGCAAGGACCGTGTCGCGGTGGTACATAATGGCATCATTGAAAACCACGATCATTTACGCACTGCATTACAGGAAAACGGCTACGTCTTCACCTCCGAGACTGACACCGAAGTCATCGTGCATAAGGTTGCTGAAGAACTGAAAGACGCCGACAGCCTGCTCGACGCCGTCACCAAAACCGTCAAAAGCCTACGCGGCGCTTATGCCTTGGGCGTCATCGACAGCGAACAACCGGATTTATTGGTTGCCTGCCGTAAAGGCAGCCCGCTGGTCATCGGTATCGGCATCGGCGAATATTTCATCGCCTCCGACATTGCCGCCTTGCTGCCGGTTACCCAGCGCTTCATCTTCCTGGAAGACGGCGATGTGGCCGAATTGACCATCAACGGTGTTACCATTTTCGACGAAGCAGGCCGCCGCGTGGTCCGCCCGGTCATCGAAAGCCAGCTGAAAGCCGACTCGGTCGACAAAGGCAAATACCGCCACTACATGCTCAAGGAAATCTACGAGCAAGCCTGGGCGGTTTCCGAAACCCTGGAAGGCCGCTTCATCGACAACCGTTTGCAGGACAACGCCTTTGGCCACAACGCCGGCGAAGTGTTCGACCAGATCAAATCGGTGCTGATCCTGGCCTGCGGTACCAGTTACCACGCCGGACTGGTCGCTCGCTACTGGTTCGAAAAATACGCCCGAGTGCCCTGCTCGATCGAAATTGCCAGCGAATTTCGCTACCGCAACCCGGTGGTGGCACCGGATACATTAGTAGTCACCATTTCCCAGTCCGGCGAAACTGCTGACACGCTGGCCGCATTGCAGGAAGCCAAAAAGCTCGGCGTCAGCCACTCGTTGGTGATCTGCAACGCTCCGGAAAGCTCGTTGGTACGCGAATCCGATCTGGTGTTGATGACCCGCGCCGGCCCGGAAATCGGCGTTGCTTCGACCAAGGCCTTCACTACCCAGTTGGTGGCCTTATTAATGCTGATCATCGCGGTCGGCCGCCGCTTCGAGCTAAGCGCTGACCAAGAGGAACACATCGTCTCGCAACTGTTCGCCCTGCCCGGCAACATCGAAAAAGTGTTGAAGCTGGACAATGCCATCGAACTGTTGTCGCAGCGTTTCGCCGACAAGCACAACGCGCTGTTCCTCGGCCGTGGTACTCATTACCCGATCGCGATGGAAGGCGCGTTGAAGCTGAAAGAGATTTCCTACATCCACGCCGAAGCCTATCCGGCCGGCGAATTGAAGCACGGCCCGCTGGCCTTGATCGACGCCGAAATGCCGGTGGTCACGGTGGCGCCTAACAACAATCTGCTGGAAAAGCTGAAATCCAATATCCAGGAAGTCAGCGCCCGCGGCGGGCAGTTGATCGTGTTCATGGACGAGGACTTGGCGGAAAGCGATGCCGCCGACGAGAACGTACAAATCGTCAAAATGCCCAGCGTCGCCAACGCCATCTCGCCGATCATCTACACTATCCCGCTGCAACTGTTGTCCTACCACGTCGCCGTACTGAAAGGTACCGATGTAGACCAACCACGGAACCTCGCAAAATCGGTTACAGTGGAATAGCGGAAGATTCGACGGAATGGATTCCGAATATGTTGGGTTTGGGTTTAAGGGTTTGTCGGGTTAAGTCTCGGCAAATCCTTTTTTATTGGCTGTGATTTGCTCGTTGTGTTTTGAATTTTCCGACGACCGGGAGGAGAGATCGGACCCAAGCGGAAATTGGTGTATTTAATCCGGCACGCCGGTTTGATATTCAAATAACGAAAGTTGTAGGGTGGATAAGCGTAGCGTCATCCGCCATAGAGTAGAAGAATTTTAAATTAGGTGGATGGCGCTGCGCTTATCCACCCTACGGTCCTGCTGTCCTACCACGTCGCCGTACTCAAAGGTACCGACGTCGACCAGCCGAGCAATTTAGCCAAGTCGGTGACGGTGGAATAGCGGAGGATTTGACGGAACGGATTCTGTGTTTGTTCAGTTTGAATTTAAGGGTTTGTCGGGTTCGGCAAACCCTTTTTTGCGAGTTGCGGTCTAGTCGTTGAACATCTAGTTAGATGATGACGGGGGAAGGTCGATCGACTCCGAGCGGAAATTGGTATATTTATTCTTGAATGTCGGTTTGAAATTTAAATTGACCATTCAAATTTCGGAAGTTGTAGGGTGGATAAGCGAGGCGCCATCCACCAAGAATAGAAGATTTTTAAATAGGTGGATGGCGCTTCGCTTATCCACCCTACGGCCCTGGATGATCACGGGAATAACTGAGATTAATATAAATTGAATACTTCAATACTAACAGCAATCCCCGTGGGCTATTGCGCCTTACGGTCTTATTTAACCCATCTACAAATCAGGGATGAACGCACGAAATGGATAACTCGCCACATACGCATCCCGACCTTCGTCAAATGCTACAAGCACATTCCAGAGCACTCTAAATATGGTTGAGATATTGACTTGGCTGGTTTTGTTGGGGGCGGGTGGACCGTTCAAATTTGTGGCGTTGTTGATCACCCTGGCGGCTTATTTGATCGTGGTCTGGCTCACCGTGTCCGCCACTTGGCGCTGGCTGCGCGAGCGCAGATACCGCTACTTGGCCGTGGTGTTGGAATTGACGGTGTTGCTGGTTTTGCCAACCGGTTACTTCGCCAATCATCGCTCACAGAAACAACAAGCAATCGACACCAAGCTCGCCACCATGACCAAGGCCTTGGATCGCTATCACGAACTGTGTAATGGCGCGGGCGAGAAGATTTATCGCTCGGTTGACGATGTCGACGGCGTGTTTTTGATGAAGCTTGAGTTCGATGAAAGTTCCGGCATCAGCCAGTACAGCATCGATGCCAAGAGTCCGTATGAAAGTCTCGGGGATTTCGACAAAAGCGGGCTTTATAAAAACGACCATGCGGTCGGTTATATGAGCTTCGACGGCTATATAGCATCTTTCCTGCGTGACAAAGCGATTTCCGACAGATTTCCAATTGAAGATGTCAAAAACATCAAACCATTACCGGCATTCCGCTACGTCGAAGCCATCGACCCCTCGGACCATCGACGTTACCGCTACACCGGCAGTTGGCAAAAGGTCGATACCAATGATTGGGATAGATGGCGAAAACTGATCCGTAAGTGGGGATATATCCCGCGAGAGATGCTGGAGCCGGTTGATTGGATAGACGGCGTCCGCGTCGAATTCGTATTGAGCCGAGAACCGGCCGGCAATCCGCCGCCGCGCTACGGCGTGACCTACGATGATCTGGAAACCCCGGAAGAACGCAAGATGTGGATCGCCGGTAGCTCGCTGAAAGTGATCGATCTCGGAACCGGCGAGTTGCTGGGACAGCGCATCGGCTATCTGCATGACGGTGGCGGCGGTGCTAGTGGCTCCTCCCGGCAACCATGGGCTCACGCTATGAGAGGAAAAGGCTGGTCGTGCCCAAGTTGGTTTTCACCGGCAAATAATAAACCTGGTTTTATTTTCAAAATACTTCATCCAAGCAAGGAGATAATCCATGATTGAATCGCCAATCACAAGCTATTTGAAATACATGCGACTGCAGGTGGTAGCGGAGGCATTTCTGACCGACGAATTCGGCAACCTCTTAACTCCGGGCATGCCTCAAGGCGAATACGAGAAGGCCTTGATAAACGGCAACACCCACACCAGCAAACTCACCACAACCGAAATAGAGGCTTTCAAAGCCGATTGGACAGTCCTCGCCCAACAAGCCAACACCGACACTGGCTTCAGCGGCACGCTGTTCAAAAGTACGGACGGCGAATACGTCATCTCCTTCCGCAGCACCGAATTCGTCGACGACAACATTCGCGACAGCTTCGGCACCAACAACTCGATCAGCGATTACGGCTGGGCCTTCGGTCAGATCAGCGACATGATGAAATGGTTTCAAGGCTTAAATTTGCCTGCCGGTGCGCATGTCACCCTCACCGGCTATTCGTTGGGCGGCCACTTGGCCACCGCGTTTACGATGCTGGTCCAGGAACGAAATTTGCCGATTACAATCGACCATGCCTATCTGTTCAACTCCGCAGGCACAGGGGGCTTAAACAATGGCGCGAGTCTCAGCCAAGTTATACAGACTTTCGATCAACTGTGGCAAGACGGCCATCCTGACAATGCCGTGCTGGCCGAGAAAATCGGATTAAGGGCCGATTTGTACGCCAGAGCGCTTACCGCCGCTGACAATGGCATACAAGATGTGCTGAACAGCGTGAAGCGCATCGGTCGCGATGTGTGGCGGTTCGTAAACTCTCCACACCCTACGCTTGCCTTTGTAGGCATTTGCGATTGGCACTCTTGAATTCGTCCAGCGCTTATGGCTGCTTTGTGCTTTCCCCTTCTGAGGGCGGCCGGTCAGACAGGATCAAAGTAATCCATGGAAATTTGCAGTTCAATCGGATTCCGCTTCATCCAGACTACGCACCTTACCAAATAAAAACACCCGTATCTAACATATAAAATCACTCCTTTTTAGAAAAATAGCCTACGCTTTTTCTCTGCGGACTGGTTTTGCCGGTTCGCGTATTCGGCAACCATGTAGGAGATTAAGATGAGTCAGAACTTATTATCTTTAACGTTCACTGACGCCGCGCTGGCGGAGATCGACGCGGCTTTGAATACCCTGGAAACCCATTTCGCCGGCTTTGCATCGCTGTCGCCCGACCAGCGCCGCAATATTTTGAAGATGGGCGATAAGACTGAAGCGTTCTGCCGGCAGACTATGCTGCTGGCGGCTCAAAATGCTCAGGCGATTCCGCCCAATCTGAACATGCCTGAGGCGCAAGCCGACATGACCAGTCTGGATCAACTCCGGCCGCGCTTGCATCGGCTGCGGGATTTGCAGGTGCGCGGCGACGATACCGACATGGCGCTGGGCAGCGATATTTATAGCTTTTGCCTGGACGCCTACGCTTCTTTAAAAATCGCCGGCAAAGGCGCGGCTTTGGAAACGCTACGGCAAGCGATGGCGGTGCGCTTCAATCGCGGCGCCAAGAGCAAAGTCGAACCAACCGCCGGCTAAGCTTGACGGTGGAGTTTGCAACCGGCCGCGGGGGACGGCCGACCGCAGTGCTATACCGCTGAGCTTTAACGCTACTCACGCCAGGCTTTTTGCCCTTCCCGAATGCCTTTTAGCCTTAACCGATAAGCAATGTGGAATGGCGGCAAGCCAAAATGCTATGCTCGCAAGGCGAATAGCTGCAATCGCAAACTGGCTCAAGCAAGCGCGCAAGCAAATACCGTTCTCGCCCATAGCAAATCGCATTAATTGCCAGCCAATATAACTTTGCGCGCGAGGCAAAAAGCTATTCGGCTTCGCCAATTTGGTTCAAACCCAAGCCTACTCAACCTTGCGCGCAAGCCATTTAGCCGTTCGTGCAAGGCAAATTGCTTCAATCGCAAAGCTGTCTGGGCAAGCGCGTAAGCAGAAACAGTGTTCGCCGATAGCAAATTGCTTTAACCGCAAGCCACGATAACGTTGCGGGCCAGGTAAAAAGCGATTCGGCTAAACCAAATGGGCGCAACCCCAAACCTGAAAGCCTCGTGTGCAGGCTAATAAGCGATTCGCGCAAGCCTTGTGGCTTTGCCCTTAAGCATGTGGAGGTGGCCCGTCAAGTGTTTGTTTCGTCAGGCGGATTGTGGCTGGTCTAACGGGTTCAAAATCCGCCTGGCGTTGTATCGGCAGCTTGCTGGGGGTGATCAGAACAGGCTTAAGCCGCGGGTTCTAGGCGCTCCAGTAGCTGCACTATTTGCAGATTGACTTCGCGTAATTGGCTGAAATCTGCGCTGTCGCCGTTTCTGCCGTCCAGCCGATGACGTTGGAGTTGTTCCGCTAGGATTTGTTGCCGGGCTTGGGCCCGCTCCAGTTGTTCCAGTAAGCGCGCATCAATGCCGCGTTCGTGTTTGAGCCGTTCCAGCCATCTACCCAGATGCGATTTTTTCGAGTTCAGGATAGGCCAGCGCGGACTGCTGCCGGTTGGGGGATGCAGACATTGTTCCAGACGGCGCAACCAATACTGCTGCTGAAGTTTCAGTAATTCCAATTGGTTTTGCCAATTAGTCAGCGAAAGTCTGGCGCAATCGGTCCAGGCCTGAGGGTTGCGATAGCTGTTGACCCAAGTCAACAGCGCGTCGGCCGGCATCGCTTCGGCGATGGCGGAACCTTGGGCGATGCTGCAGCCTAAATCGATCAGAAAAATCCCGTGTTCTATATCTTCCACGCCTTCGGCAACCGCTTCGCGTTTGAAGGCTTTAGCCAGCGCAATCACACTTTCGACGATGGCCATGTCATCCGGGTCGTCTATCATGTTGCGGACAAAACTCTGATCGATCTTTACCGTATTGATGGTCAAATGCCGCAAATGCGCCAGCGACGAATAACCGGTGCCGAAATCGTCGAGCGCACAGGGTACGCCCAGGTCGTGAAAGCATTGTTTCAGCGTCTCCCCAACCGAGATCAAATCCTCCAGTACGCTACTCTCCAATACTTCTAATTCCAATTGCCAGGAAGGAATTTGCGGGTATTCCGTTAGTAAAGTTTCCAGGGTTTTGATGAAATCCGGCCATTGCAGATGGCGCGGGGAAATATTCACGCTCACTTGTAGATTCAGGCCGAGATCGTGCCAGACCTGCAATTGTTTAAAGGCTTGCCGTAGCACCCAGTTGCTCAGGTCAATTTCCAAGGTAGTGTTTTCGACTATGGGCAGAAATTCGGCCGGCGGCAATACGCCGCGTTGCGGATGATGCCAACGGATCAGCGCTTCCGCGCCGACCACTTCGCCGGTTTTGATATTGACTCTGGGCTGGTAGTACATGCAAAACTGGTTATCCATCAGCGCTTGGCCGACTTCGGCCAAGGCTTGCTCCAAACGGCTGGGGCGATGATTGATGCTGCTCGATTGTCCCGGCAAATGATCGTAAATCCGATAGCGGTTGCGGCCATCCAATTTGGCCTGATACATGGCTTGGTCGGCGTGGCGCAATAGAATATCCGGATCTTCCAAATCCAGCGGATAGATGGTCACGCCGCTACTGGCGGCAATCCGCACATGGCGGTTTTCTAACTCGAACGGTTCGGCCATGGCCTGATGAATGCGGGTCAAGGCATCCTCGCATTGCTGCACCGATTGCAAGTTTTCAAATAACAACGCAAATTCGTCGCCGCCCAGCCGGCAAACCGTATCGCCTTCGCGCAGCTTTAACTTGATGCGTTTGGCGACTTCCACCAATAACTGGTCGCCGGTTTCGTGGCCGAAGTTATCGTTAACCTGCTTGAATCCGTCCAAATCCAGATAACACACCGCCAACAGCGATTCGGCGCGTTTGCTGTGGGCGATAGCCTGGGCAAAGCGGTCGGCAAATAGGGCGCGATTGGGCAATTGGGTAAGCGGGTCGAAATGCGCCAGCACTTCCAGCGCCTGCTGCTGCTGTTTACTCTCGGTGATGTCCGAGAACAAGCCCAGATAATTGATGATATTGCCGGTGTCATCGCGCAAAGCCGAAACCGTTAACAGTTCGGCATACAAATCCCCATTTTTCCGCCGATTCCAGACTTCGCCTTGCCAATGCCCTGTCTGGTTTATGATCGCCCACATGGCTTCGTAAAACTCCGGCGCTTGCCGGCCGGATTTCAGAAAGCTGGGATTTTGTCCCAATGCTTCCTCGCGGCTGTAGCCGGTGATGTCCGTGAAGGCGGCGTTGACATCGATGATACAGGCGTTGAGGTCGGTAATGATGATGCCTTCGTGGGCGTCCGAAAAGACCCGCGCCGACAGCCGCAGTTTTTCCTCGGCCGCTTTGCGTTTACTAACATCATGGACAATCCCGCGCATCCGCACCGGTTTGCCGTTACCGTCGCGCTCGACCTGGCCCACCGAGCGCATCCAGCGCTTTTCGCCGTTAGGGGTTTGGATGCGGTACTCCACATCGTAATTGGCGCCGCGTTCAAGGTGCTCGCGGGTCGCTTCCAAAATTAAAGGCCTATCCTCCGGACAAACCACTTCCAGGAAATCATTCCAGGTATTGAGTGGCTTATGCGGAAAACCCAATTCAGTTGTGACGATTTCCGACCAGAACTGGCGGTTTTTCAACAAATCTGCTTCCCAAATACCGACGCCGCCATAGATTTGGCTGATCCGAAAGCGTTCTTCGCTCTCTTTTAGTGCCAGTTCGGTCTGTTTGCGCTCGGTAATATCCTGGACTAACACGACGAAACGGTCGGGGCCGGCTTTATAGCTATCGATGGCATACCAGCGGCCCAGATCGGTCACACAGTTTTCAAAATGTTGCGGCTCGCCACTGGTATCCAGCCCGTCAAAACTGGCGATCCAGGCTCCCTCGGTATTCGGCAAAACCTGCTTCACGGTTTTGCCTATCCAGTTCTCGCGGGCAATGCCGGTCATTTTTTCAAAGGCCGGGTTGATATCCAGATAGCGATAATCGACGATTTTGCCGCTGTCGTCGCGTATTACCTGATGTAGCGCAAAGCCCAGCGACATATTGGTGTAAAGCCGCGCCAGGTCGGCCTCGCTACGTTTGCGAGCCTTGATTTCCTTACGCAGCCTGAACACCCAATAGACGAAAAACAACAGGGCCAGCAGCGCAACGGCGGCGGATCTCAATAGCGCGTCCAGTTGAATGCCTTGCTCGACCTTCAAAGCCATCCAGCGGTTAATAATGGCGTCATGTTCGGCTTGGCTGATACTGGACAGAGCTTTCTCCAGTAGCGACCGCAAGTGCGGCTGAGATGTGAGTGCGGCCATCCGGGTTTCGTTGACGTAGCCAGGTTGGCCGGCAATATGCAGATTCAATAAGCCTTGTTGTTTGATCACATAACTAGCCGAAGCCGCATCGCCGATATAAGCATCCACCTTGCCTTCGGCCAGCAGATTCAGCGCTTCTTGCACCGAGGGGGCTGTCAGCAACTGTATTCCTGGGTAGTCTCTGCTCAGCAATTCCTGCACAAAATACCCTTGTTCGATAGCGACCCGTCTCCCCGTCAGTAGTGGCAGGGAATCGATATAAGCACTGCTTTTGTCGCCGATGATCACCGTCGGCGTGCTGATATAAGGCTGGGTAAAGCTTAAATATTGCTCGCGATCCGGGGTTTTGGTCACCCCGGCGAGCATGTCCAGTTCGCCGCGTTTGGCCATGTCCAGCACTTCCTGCCAGGATTTGTCCATGATCAGGACGAACTTAACCCCCAGTTTCTGTTCGATTAGCTTGAGATGTTCGGCAATCATGCCTTGATGCATGCCGGCGGCATCCAGCCATTCGTATGGCGGAAAATTCCTGTCTATGCCCACCCGAATTTCTGGATGCTCGGCCAGCCACTGCCGTTCCGCGTCGTTCAATGGCAAATCGGCGGATTGTTTGTTGCCATAGACAAACTCATTGAGTTGGCCGTCGCTTAAAGGACGCGCTAATTTCAGGTTGGCATAAATGTCGGCTACCCGGCGTAAGCGGGTAGCTTCTATCTGGCCCAGCGGGATGTAGTCCGGCATGATCAGCTTACGGGTTTCCTCGGCTTCGTAGCGCAGTTGTTCCGGACTAAGTTTGCTTGGGTATTTGTGCTGGATCAGATCGATCAGTACATCGGGGTGAGACAGCGCATATTCCCAGCCTTTCAGGCTGGCCCGGAGGAAGCGCTCGGCGCGGCCGGGATGTTGCTTTAGTTCGTTGCGGCTGGTGAAAAGCAAGTCGCCGTAAAAGTCGATACCGTAATTTTGCGGATTGATAATATTGAATTTGATGCCGGCGGCGCGAAAGCTGAATGGCTGGTCGGTGATATAGCCGGACATCACATCGACTTTATCCGCAATAAAGTCGGCGTTGTTAAAGGTCTCGGCAACTTTTTGATAGCGGCTTTCGTTTAGATTGGCTTCGGCGAGTAAGGCGCGAATCTGGGCATTATTCTCGCCGACCACATCGTACATGATGCGCTTGCCGGCCATTTCATAAGGGCTGACGATGCCGGAAGCTTGTTTGCTGAACAGCACCAGCGCATCGTGCTGAAATAGGGCGGCTAGAGCCGCGATGGGCTTGCCGTTGGCATACTGGGCAATGATGCCGGAATCGCCGATGCCGTATTCGGCTCCCCCGGATGCGACCTGTTCTACGTAGTCCTGGTCAGGATTGCGCTCACGTATCTCTACCTGCAAGCCTTCCTCGGCATAATAGCCTTGCTCGATAGCCGCGTAATAACCGGCAAATTGGAACTGGTGAAACCATTTCAATTGCAGCGCTACTGGTTCCAGCGGCCGGTTTGCTGCGGGTGTGCCGGCGGCGCTGGACGTACAAAACAGTAAAAAAAATACCGCGGACAGTCCGAAAATGGTTTTTTTCATAAATGCCAGTCGTGGCCTGTTTTGAAAGTAGGGTTATTCTACAGCCAAAGGCAAACGGGCCAGGCGTATTTAGTCGGCTGTCGCGGAAGTGAACAACGATTGAAATTTATTTTTGCCGGCGTTGGATTTACGTTGCTGGGTGTGTGCGAGCGCCATTTTGGCTTCGTTTTGCAACTGGGTATCGGCAAATACTTGCTGTTTGCGCAGCGGGGCCTGGACGGCCTTGTGCAAATATTCCTCAGCTTCCGCGCTGCGATCCTGTTGCAGCAAATAATCGGCGTAGAAGTAATTGGCGTCGATACCGTTGGGGTTGATTTTCAAGCTGGCTTTCAACATTTGCTCCGCAAGCTGATTATCCCCAAAAGATACCGGCCAGCCAGGCACCATGTAATACAGTGTGCCCAGCGTGACATAGGCCGCGCCATCCAGCGCATTGGGATTTTGGGCGATGGCTTCTTCCAACAGTGTCTTGGCGGTTTGCAGGCTGGACAAGGCGCTCAACGAAGATTGAAACGCCGCATTGGTGGCGATAATCGTCGCTTGCCAGATTTTCGGCTCGGCGGCATTCGGGTAGCGTTTGGTTAATTCCGCGGCTGTTTCCAGTAATTGCGGATAAGTTTGTCTTTGCCGGGTTTCGTCGCTTTGATAATAAACGTTGGCCCACTCGCTTTCCAAACGGGCAATAGCGGTCGCCAGCTCCGATGCATGCAGCGGACCGGCAAAAAGTATCAATAAAACAACAAAAGTAGCTTTGCTCATACATTCAATATAGAGCATTGCATTTTGGATTTCAATACGTCCTTTAAATTATTGTTTTAACAAAGTATTACCTATCGCAAAAATTCGCTAAGCGCCAGGCTTTAGTGAGGCAGGCTAGGTATGCATTTGTAGCGCTGTAGCGATTCTGCGAATATCTTGTCCCAGTTTTGCAACAAGCGCCGCAAACCTCGGAAAACGGCAACTTTTATCGCCTATCTGGCTTGTTGCCGCTTATTTATCCCAATCCTTGAACGGATACTTGCAGAGATTATTGTTGTAATAGCGTATATCGTCGGTAACTTCCATGCCGACCCAGTCCGGCTTAACAAAGGCCTCGCCTACTGTCGACAATTCGATTTCGGCGACAATCAAACCTTGGTTATCGCCCATGAACTCGTCAATTTCCCAAACGTGCCGATCCCGATAAACAAAATGACGGGTTTTTTCCACCAACGGCTTGTGGCATAGTTCGTCGAGAATACTGTTGGCGTCAGGCAAAGGGATTTCATACTCAAATTCTTGACGATGGGTGCCGATAGTGGCGCTCTTGATATTCAGCCAAGCCTGGCTATCGGAAATCCGCACCCTTACTGAGCTAAGCGGACTGCTACTCAAATAGCCCTGTTTGTAGTGTACGGAATGATCGATTTCGCCGCGCCAGTCGTCGTTCGCCAGCAAAAACTTATGTTCAACCTCAAGTGCCATCGTTGTTTTCCTTAGATTAGGTAGTGTTAAGCAATAATTCTTTATTATAATGCTGGGTAATTAGGTTTGGGCGGTAAGCCCGCGCCTAATCACTGCTGCTGTTCAATCAATCTGGAGAATAAAGATGGCTTTTGAATTACCTGCATTACCGTACGCAAAAGACGCATTGGCGCCGCACATTTCCGCAGAAACGATCGAATTTCACTACGGCAAACATCACCAAACTTATGTTACCAACCTGAATAATCTGGTTCCCGGCACCGAGTTTGAAGGCTTGTCTCTGGAAGAGATCGTGAAAAAATCCTCTGGCGGCGTATTCAACAACGCAGCGCAAATCTGGAACCACACCTTTTATTGGAACAGCCTGTCTCCCAACGGCGGCGGCGAACCTACCGGTGGTCTGGCAAATGCCATTGACAGAACTTTCGGTTCTTTCGAGAAATTCAAAGAAGAATTCACCAAATGCGCGGTCACCACTTTCGGCTCAGGCTGGGCGTGGTTGGTGAAAAACGATAAAGGCGGCTTGGAACTGGTTAGCACCAGTAACGCCGGTTGCCCGTTGACCGCCGGCCAAACGCCGTTGTTGACTTGCGATGTTTGGGAACACGCTTATTACATCGATTTCCGCAATCTGCGCCCAAAATACCTGGAAGCGTTCTGGGCCTTGGTTAACTGGGAATTTGCCAGCGCCAACTACGAAGCTTAAGCTTTAGAAGGCGCGGGCCGGCGTCCTCACAGGCCCGTCCGCGCCACTTTTGCCAGACTTATTACTCGGGCTTTTCAATACAAGACTGGCGCTAGCCGAGCTTAAAAAGCAGCAAGCCTCTACCTCGTCCTCTCCAATTCAACCTATCGTTTCGACAACCAAGCTATCGCTATTATCGGCAAGGCAATACCTTAAGCAGTATTAGCCTATACCGAATAGCTGCGAAGTACTGTCACTGCTGTCTGGATTTTCCCGGCACGCCGAACAACAGAATCAGCCAGAATATCATGCCGCTGCAGCAGCCGATCACCGCTCTTTGCGGCAAATTGAAGGCTTGATCGGGAGAGACAAAGCCTTCGATCAAACCGGCAAAAATCAGAAACGGGGTTACCGCAAGCAGTACTTTGCCGGCACTGATGCTGGTTTCCTGAAACGCTTGCAGTCGATTGCGGGCGCCGGGCCGTATCAGGGCTTCGCCGAGTTGCAAGCCCATCGCGCCGGCGATGATGATGACGCTTAATTCGACCACGCCATGGCCAATGATGAAGGCAAACAACCGCCCGTCCAGCTGGTAAGCGGCGGTAAAGGCAAAGATTCCGCCCAGCATGAAACCGTTGAAGCCGATGATGTAGAGGGTGCCGACGCCGTAGAATGCCCCCAAGCCAAAAGCGAAGAGTGTCACCGTGATGTTGTTGGCGGCAATGCTAAGCGACAATACCGAGGACGGCGCGACGTTGAGCAGGCCGTCGGTCCATAATTCGCCTTTCTGAACGTGGTCTATCATCTTCGGCGAGGCCAGCAGACCGATCAGATCGGGATAGCTGCCAATCAGCCACCAGCCGGCGGCAATACCCAGTGCGAACAGCGCAAAGGCGCTGAAAATTGCGGTTTTCAATTCTCGCATCAGCCGCGGTATTTCCCAATGATATAAATCGATCAAACGCGCCAAAGGATGATTGGCGGGACGGTAGATTTCTTCGTGGGCTTTTAAGAACAGGTTTTCCAGGTAACGGGTAATCATGGCTTTGCCGTTTACCCGGCGCGACAAGGACAAATCGCTCAACAGGGCGCGATAGCCTGACAGCAGCTGGCGGGCATCACTGATTTCCTGGGCGCGGCGGCTAGCCGTCGGTTTAAGGGTGTTTTCCAGGCTTTCCCATTGGCTTTTCCGGGCATTTAACCAGTGAGACAATGCTTGAGATTGGTTGTTTAACTGCTGCATCGTCGGCTCAGGGTTCGCCTAACAAGCTTTTCAGAGCCCGTTTTAAGGCCTGTTCTTGCGTCTGTTTGTCACTTGCTTCAGGAATGTCGCGGCCGATTCGGCTTAAAAATTGTGTGGCGAACAAGATCCGGCGTTCGGAGGCCAGTTCGTCCCAGCGCTTCAACAGATCCAGCAGCAGGGTCTGATCGTCGCCACTTAAACGGGAATGCAGGGTTAACGTGGAAATTTGCTGCAAGGAATGGGTCTTGTCGACGTTGTCATACACCAGTACCAGGCCCGCCGCCAAATCGCCGATCCGCTGGTGTTTGCCGGTGAAGGCGACTGCCACCAGGCCAAGAAAATAAAAGCCGGGTAGCGAGTCGATCAGGCGAAACACATTGCGCAACAACAGCGCGCCGATGCCGGGGGTATGCCCTTGTAAATCCACCAGGCGAACCCCGGTCATGCGCTTGCCCGGCGTTCGTCCGGCCATCAGGATTTCCAGCACCGGGTGATACAAAAAATATATCAGCAGGGTCGGCAAGATTAAAATCAGGCCGGTATAGCCGGGATGTCCCGGTTTAAACACGTTGCGCAGTTCTTCCCAGTTAAAAAACGCCACGCCGCAGATCGCAACCCAACTGATCGCCAACAACAGCCGTATATGCCAATCGATGACGAAGGCATAGGTACGTGCGCCCATTCCGGCAATTTCCAACTGGTAATCCATACCGTCTGCCGATTGTATGTGCAGATAATCCTGGAACGAACCGGGTTTATTCAGGGGGTTATTCATCATCTTATTAAAAACAGGTCAGTTGTTTACACAGGTTGGTACCGGGTATTTAACATCAGGCTGCCGCGATGGTGTCGCGCTTGTTCCGGTAATAAGCCAGTATCCGCCGGTCCAGATTCTGTGCGGTGGCGCTGGTTACCGCTACCCCACTGCCCTGTAAACGCTTGCGGGTCAACTCGCGGCCGCGCAGGTATTCGAGAATGGCGAATTTCCGATAAGGGTCCTGCCAGTAGACCCCGTTTTGTTTCAGATCGTCGCCAATCGCCGGCTCATCGACTGTGGCGACCAGGACTTGATGTTTGGTGGAAAGTAATTTCCCGGCTTGAACCAACTGCAAAGCGGCTTCCGGCTGTTCCAGTTCGGTCAGGAAAATCACCAGACCGCGCCGTTTCAGCAGTTGCTTGACCTCCAGTGCGGCATTCAGGGCATTGCCGTTCTCGTTAAACACTGTGAGCCGGCTCAACAGCTGACGTATGGCCCGGACCGAGTTCATGCCGCCGGCCATCGGCGTTTTATCGACAGTTTGTTGGGCGTAGGCCAGACAGGCGATCCGGTCGCCTTGGTAGCTGGCAAATTCCGTCAATTTGGCGGCGACATTGATGTAATGATGTAAGCGGTCCATGTGTTCGCTTTGCAGGCGGCTGCTCAAACCGCAATCGATCAGCACCGCAATTTCCAGCAAATGTTCGCGCTCGAAGTGCCGCACCATCGGCTTGCCGCGCCGGGCCGTGGCCTTCCAGTCTATGCTGCGCAAGGAATCGCCGCGCCGATACTCGCTTAAATCCAAAAACTCGACGCCACTACTGCGAGCCTGGACGCTGCCGCGGCTACCAAGCTGCTGCATGCCGGATAGGTCTACAAAGTTGTTCAGCCGGGCGGGTTCTATCCGCATGGCGATATCGTCGTCTATCCGCCGCGTCCACCAGCACAAGCCGAACGCGCCCAGCTGTTTTACATACAAACTGCCCAAGGACGTGCCGCCCAAGCGGGTGGGCGTAATCGAAAACTGCCGGCTTTGGGTTTCATGTGCGCCCAGTAGCCAACGCTGCAGCGAGTTGTCGCCGACAATCGCGGCAGGGTAGTCGCTTTGGGTTTCGAAGCGGACCTTGGCGCCGGCCCGATTGCAGACTTGAATGCTGTAGCCGACTGACTCGCCCAGTGCCAAAGTGGCCGGAACTTGTCTATGCAACTCAATATTGTCCATCAACCTGAAGCGTTCCCAAGCCATCAGCGTTATCAGCAAGGCCGCCGGCCATCGCCAGAAACCTTGCAGCGGCTCGCCGCTCCAGATACCGGCGATGGCCAGCAGAACAATCAAGCCGGCCAGCAGCAGTGTCAAACGCGATATCGACATTATTTCGCTTCCGCACTGCGGGGAACGGCGACCTGATTTTCGATTTCCCGGTAGATTTGAATGGCGGAGTAACCTTCCAGCATGGCTTCGGAACTGAGCAGTAAACGATGCCCGACTACCAGCGGCGCGACCGCTTTGATGTCATCGGGGATCAGGAAATCGCGGCCGTCCAGCACCGCTTCAACCCGTGCGCAGCGAATGATGGCAAGTGCGCCGCGGGTCGACAGGCCCAGGCTTAAACGCGGATGGTTACGGCTGGCTTCCGCCAGCATGATGGCATATTGGTACAAACAGTCTTCAACGTGAACAGCGGCGGCTTCTTGGCGCGCTTGCTGCAGTAGCGTATCGGGCAGGGCTTGGATTTGTTGCAACGCCGTGCTGTGCCCGCCGCCCGGTTTATCGTAGTGCCTGAGCACCGCCACCTCCGCCGGCAGTTGCGGATAGTTAATGTCCAGACGCACCAAAAAGCGATCCAGTTGCGATTCCAGCAAGGGATAAACGCCCTCGAAATCGAAGGGGTTTTGAGCGGCAATCAGAAAAAAGTTTTCTGCTAGCGGATAGGTTTTTCTATCCAGCGTCACCAGTTTTTCTTCCATTGCCTGCAACAATGCCGATTGGGTCTTGGGGCCGGCGCGGTTGATTTCATCAACCAGCACCACTTCGTTGAACAAGGGGCCGGGGACGAATTCGAAACTGTTAGCCTCGGTGTTGAAGATATGCAGACCGGTAATATCGGACGGCATCAGATCGGCGGTGCCTTGGATGCGCCCGAAACTGCCGCTCATCAATTGCGCCAGTGATTTGGCCAACAGGGTTTTCCCCAGGCCCGGCGCACCTTCCAGCAGCACATGGCCGTCGGCAATCCAGACGATGACCAAGCCATGCAGCACCTCATCCATGCCGAATACCACCTTGCCTATTTGTTGCCGCAGGTGGAGATTCAAATTTTGCGCCGCGTTGTTGCTCATAGCGTGACTGTCCTGATGTAAGTAATAGTGTTGGATAAACGCAGTAATGAAAGACGTTGTTTGGCTAACGCCCGTTTTAATAGTGTGATCTGATCGTTGCTTACCCGGCTATGCTGTTCCAGCCAAAGCCAGACTTCCGCTTCGCTGCGCATGCCCCGCCGAGCATGAATATCCGCCAGCAGATGCTTAACCAGGGCCTCGGCCAATACAGGCTGGTTCAGGCGGCGCGCGAAAAATTCGGCGGTAACCTTGATGAAATCCCGGGTGGATAGTTGACTGCCGGCTTGGCGCACCGGCGCCAGGCGGCTGGTGTAGCCGGCCACGTAAAGCAGCCAGAATATGCCAAAGCACCACAAGGTTTGATGCAGCCGTTGGTCTTTAAAAAAGTGCTCGGGATCGTATAGTTCGGACAAGCCGAAATGGTAATCGTCGAACAGCAATCGGCCTGCTGGCGCGAGGGATTGCTTGAGCAAATTGCCGATAAACCGGGCGTTGTCTGCTTGCCCCAACCGCTGGTTACTAAACAAATCCGGGGTCAGCAGCAACACGATCCGGCCGGCGCCGGCATTCATCCACCAGGCGGTGGTGAGATGGCTATCGCGCTCGGACAGCAAGCGCAGCGAGAGATTCTCAGGTTCGCTGCCGGTTAGCGTCCATGCGGCTTTTAACAAGTCTGCCGAGGTTTGGGTCTGTAGGATGGTTACGCCCTGCAGCAGGGGGTGCGAGGATTGAGCAAGCAACTGGCTGTCTTGCGGGAGAGCGCCTTTGAGGCTGTTTTGTAGGGTGTTTAGGGTGCTTTGCAGGGTTTGATCCGTCTGTGTTTCCGGGGTGTTTGGCTCGTCTTGTTGATCTGCGGAATCCAGGATCCAGTCGTAGCGTGACAAAAGTTCCTTAACATCGCAAAAGCAATCCTCGGCAGCGGCCCAGCCCGGGTGTTGATACACGGCGCCTAGAACGATCAGCGTGTTGCCTTGCTCCAGCCAGTCCGCCAGCGCCGGCCACTCCGTTTCTCGGATTTCTTTGGAAGCGGGCATGCTGGCAATCAGCACATTGCCGCGCTCCGGAAGGGTTTTGTCCTTATGCAGATCGCTGTAGCGTTTGCGAAAACTGACGACATTCAGTCCTTCGCGGTGTAGCCAGGTAAAAAGCCCTTTCAGACCATCTGCTCCGCGGTCTTCGCTAGTCGGTAGCGATAGCGGCTTCTGCGCATCGGGATGGCGCGGCGACAACAACAAAATCACCAGCGCCAATGCCGCCAGTGCGGTTAGAAGGGTAATCAGGCGTTCTTTCATGAGCGCAAATTGCCCAATAGCGCCTGCACCTCGCGCCGGTAATTGCCGACCAAGTCCGCATCAACAGGGCGATGGCCGTAAAGCAAGGGTTCGGCTTGGCGGACCAAACGGGAAAATGCCGAATCCGCTTGTCGGGCTTGTTGTTGAAAATGACTAACGAGTTGCCGATGGGTCAGGCTGGGGTCGGCCGGAAGCAGTTGGCGCTGGATTAGTGCGTTTATCAGTTGCGCCAGCAAGGCGCCGATTTGAGCTTGCGGGGTTACGGTCTTAATCGTCGGATGCGAAGCTAATGACTGCGTTTCAGCGAGCTTATCGGCGGGAGTGACGGGCTGGCGCTTGCCGGAAAATTTGCGAAAAACCCCGGCCTGATACAACTCGCTAATCACCAGCCAGGCCGATAGCCCCAGCAATAAGGCAATCGACACGTAGATGATAATCTCGGCCGCTTGTTGCGATGGCTTCAAGGCCGCGAGCCAGCGCTGCAACTGCTGGTATTGGTCTTCATGGTCCGCCGGCTTGAGGCTATTCAGCCAGTTCAGGACGGCTTGCCACCAATTCGCTTGCGAGTCGTCGGTTGGCGTGATCAAAATTTCAGCTAACAATAGCGTCAGGCCTTCCTGGCGGATGGTCCCAGAATTATTCAGGCTGTCGGCTAAAAGCGCCAGTTGCGTGGCACTAACGTCGGCAGTTAATGGTGGATCGAAACTGGTCAGCAGGCCCTGGTTTGCCAATTCCTTGAACAGAGCCGGACAGTGTTTTTTAATATCTAGCTGTTGCCCGGATTGTTGCCGGGCAAGGTTCAGGCAGGCTTGTAAGCTGTTGTCTTGCGCCTGGGATGAGCCGGCCAGACACAACAGCAGTAAAGCAGCAAACCGCATTATCTGCCTAGGCGAGAGGCAAGGTCGCTGCCCGATTTACGCAACTTCAAGTCGTGAAACTGCACGTAACCCAGCGCGAAAAAATAGGGCATGAAAAACACCGACAATAAATTCATCAAAATCTGCATCAAGACTTGATTGTCTGCCGGCGCCAGAAAAGCCATCAAAAACCCCAGCGCAAACATCACTGCCATCCAGATGATCATCGGTACGGTAAAGATTGTCGCAGTCCGCCACCAATTTCCCCAAACCAAAGAGTGGCTGGCTCTAAGAGCTCTATAGCCGCCAAGGCCGTCGATGACGATGAAATAGAGATAAAACATCAGCGATAAGGTCACGATCAAGCCCGGTATCAGCAGCAGGATATAGCCCACGATTATCACAACCATGTACAGGAACGCGGCGAGGAACATTGAGGGAAAGGCTCTGAATCCAGCCGTTATCGCTTCGGAAAAACTGTCTTCCCGTTCATTGGTCACATTATCCAAGCGGTAAATAAGGGCGGCATAGAGCACGAAAGACACCAAGGAGAAAACAATGACAAACGCTAATATCAGTAACAGGTTCTCAGACAATAATTCCAGCGCCGCAGTCTGTGGTGCGGCCGGATCGGGCTGCAAAGTTGCAGTCAGCAAACCCATGGCGATATACAGCACGGCAAGTATTGAAAGAATGCCCCATAGTCTGCTGAAGCAGGCCGAGTACAGTTTGATACTGGCATCCAAAATTTTCGCAATACTGGCGGGTTCAGTGGCTAATAGTCGCATGAGTAAATTCCTAAATTGAAGGTTGCGGAGCTTGGCTCCCGCTAAATGTTCGAAAACAAATTGTGATAGCCGTTAGGAAGCGAAGTATAGACAATTAGTTCTGAATTGGTCTATGCGTAAATGTCCTGAATAGCAGGCGCCGAAGCCCTAGCACAGCAGGGACTCCACTCGGTCGGTCCGCCTTGACTGATTTGATCGGAATACGCAAATCACTATGGAGTGGCCGCCGGCATCATTACGCCGACGGCTTAATGCCAGAAAGTGATAAGAGGGTCTTGTGCTAAATCACCTGAGGAATAGCAGAGCGGGGCCTATTTATTCCGAAAAAAGGCTTCTAAGGCCTTTGCCCGGTCGGCACCGACGATTTGCGCGTGCGGCCGGCTTTCGATCAGTTGTATATAAGCTTCAATGCCCGGAATATGCGTATTCACCAAGTTCTCGCCGTAGATTTTTTGGGTGGCAAAACCCACCAATTGCAGATGCGGCCAGGCTACGATGTCTGCCGTACTGAAACGGTCGCCCAGGGCATAGGGCGATAATTTCAGCAGTTTGGCTAAGCCCTTTAATCCGGTATCGAGCTTGGCTCTGACTTCGTCCTTGGTTTCTGCCGATACGGTGTTGCCGAACAGAAACTCCCCATACAGGCGGCGCGCAATCAGTTCGACGTTCAATTCAAGATGTTGGATAAACTCCCGGCATTTGCCGCGCTCATAAGCATCGGCCGGATACAGCGGATGTTCCGGAAATGCATCTTCCAGATACTCCAGTATCGCTTGCGATTCGGATAGATAACCGTCGCTGGTTTTGATGAACGGGACTTTTCCCAGCGGGGATCGTTGCAACAAATCCTCGCTCTGGCTGGGTGGGGTAAACTCTTCGATGAATGCTATATCCTTTTCCATCAACGCAAATTTGACTTTGTTGTAATAGTTGCTGATTGCCACGCCGTACAAAGTAATCATCGAATAATCTCCAGTAGTTGAATTAAAGACTGCGCTATAACAGACCGGTCAGTCTATTGAAATAATACATACCGGTCTGTATAGTTGCAAGCTGTTTTTTCCAGGTACTTAAATTATGGCCCGTAATCTCCAAGATCACATTTTGCAAACTGCCTCTGCGTTGTTTTACAGCCAAGGCATCAAGACCACCGGCGTCGATGCAATAGTAAAAGCCGCCGGCACCACCAAAATGAGTCTGTATAAGTACTTTCCGTCAAAAGACGATCTGGTATTGGCACATCTAAGCAAAAGCAGAGAGGCCATGCTGAATCGTATCCTTATCGGTATGGAACAGCGCGCCAGCGAACCCAAGCAAAAGTTGCTGGCGGTGTTTGCGGTATTCGATGAATTATCATCCAGCCCGGAGTTTCGTGGCTGCCCGTTTATCAATGCCGCTGCCGAATTTGCCGAGGCCGCCAATCCTGTTCAACGGGCCGCCGCCGAGTTTTCCGACACCTTTCAACAAGTATTGACAGATTTAGCCCGACAAGCCGGCGCGCGGGATCCGGAAGCACTGTCCCAACAATTGGCAATGCTGATTTCCGGGGCCATGGTTAGCGAACAGAGACGCCGAGAATCCGGGGCAATGCGCACCGCCGCCGCCGCAGCGAAAGTCCTGATCGAGCAAAGTTTAGCCTGCGCAGAATAAACGTAGCCCGGGCAGCTGGCTGTGTCGTATAGAGCGGTAAGCCGGCAACTACCTTACAATATGGCTACCTTAGGCCTCACCCGGAGGTCCCATCATTCTTTGGACTTAAGCGCATTTGAGCTCACTACGCCAACTCGTCTCCCAAACCGCCATCTACGGTCTCAGCAGCATCGTCGGCCGTTTTTTGAATTATCTGCTGGTGCCGCTGTACACCTACACCTTCAGCGCCGGCGAATACGGCGTGGTCTCCGAGTTTTACGCCTATGCCGGATTTTTTGCGGTGTTGTTGGTGCTAGGTTTGGAGACCGGTTATTTCCGCTTTCGGCAGCGGCCGGAGTTTAGCGGCGATGAGGTTTACCGCGGCGCTTTAAGCTTTTTGCTGATCGCCAATCTCGGCTTCATCGCGGCAATCTACTATTGGCAACAGCCATTGGCCGACTGGCTGCAATATCCGCGACATCCGGAGTATTTGCTGTGGTTCGGTTGGATTCTGGCGCTGGATGCCCTGTCGGCACTGCCGTTTGCCCGATTGCGCGCCGAGAACCGGGCCTGGCGTTTCGCCGGCATCAAAATGACCGAGATATTCATCGCCATCGGCTTGAATCTTTTGTTTTTGCTGGTCTGGCCGAAGCTGAATACTTTATGGCCGGATAGCGAGCTGGCCGCTTATTACGACCCTAAACTGGGCGTGGGTTACATATTTTTAGCCAATCTGGCCGCCAGTGTTTGCAAGCTGCTGCTGTTACTGCCGCAATTTCGCGCGGTGCGCTTCCAGCTCGACCCGCGCGTGCTCAGGCCCATGCTGCGTTACTCGCTGCCCATGGTCATCATCGGCTTTGCCGGCATGGTCAACGAAATGCTGGATAGGGCGATTCTGAAAGTCTTGCTGCCTTACGATTTACCCACCAACCTGAAGATGCTGGGCATTTACGGCGCCTGCTACAAGCTGTCGATTTTGATGAGTTTGTTCGTGCAGGCCTTTCGCTACGCCGGCGAACCGTTTTTCTTTTCCTATGCCGGTCGTGCCGACGCCAAACGCGCTTATGCACTAGTGATGCAGTATTTTGTGATTGCCGGAGTGTTTATTTTTTTAGTGGTGATGCTGTTCATCGACCTGTTCAAATATTTTATCGGCGAGGAGTATCGAGTGGGCCTGGAGGTGGTGCCGATATTACTGATGGCTAATTTGCTGCTGGGGATCTATGTCAATCTGTCAGTCTGGTACAAACTGAGCGACCGCACCGGCTTGGGCGCCTGGGTATCGCTGGCCGGAGCAGGCCTGACGATTGTTTTGAATATCTGTTGGATACCGGTTTGGGGCTATGTCGGCTCGGCGTGGGCAACGCTGGCTTGTTATTTGTTTATGGTGGTTTTATCTTGGGCTTTGGGCCGGCACTATTATCCGGTGAGCTATCCGCTCTTCAAGATCACCGGTTATTTTGCATTGGGTCTGGCGCTATATTTTGCCAATCGCTACGTGTTGGATATTTATCAGGTGAATGTCTGGCTGGCCGGTAGCCTGGGCTTGGCTACTTACATAGGCATTGCGGCTTGGCTGGATGTCAGGCCGATATTACAAAGGCGGCGTAGCGCTTAAGCTTTCGGCAACTGTTCGACATAAGCAGACCTCAACCGAGCGGCCTGCAAAATCTTGCTACGCCGCTCGGCAGCCTGCTGCAAAAACAGTTCGCGAGTCTGCGTATCCGCGCTAGACCACAGGCGGATTTCATCCAGGGAGCGGTAACAGCCCAAGCAAATATCCTCGTCGTTCAGGCAACAGTTACGGACACAAGGCGATGCCGGGAAGTTTGCGGAGTTAATCATTTCATATCCAATGTTTCACTGAAAAACTGCTGAGCCTGTTCGACATCCCGGCTGATTTGCAGTTTCAATTCGCTCAGCGAGGCAAAACGGATTTCGTCGCGCAGCTTCTTTTTAAAATGCACTTCCACGTAATGGCCATAAATGTCTTGATTGAAGTTGAATAAATGCGTTTCCAAGACCACTTTAGCGCCACCGTCGAAGGTGGGGCGGGTGCCGACATTGGCGACCCCTTGGTATTCGTTGCCATTCAAGCCGGTCATCGTCACCGCGAATACGCCGACGACGGGGGTATTCTTTCTAAACATTCTGACATTGGCCGTAGGAAAGCCCAACTCCCTGCCGCGTTTGTCGCCGTGTGCGACCCGGCCGCAGACCGAATAGTCCCGGCCCAACATCAGCTTGGCCTGCTCCAATTGGCCTTCGCCCAGGGCATCGCGAATCAGCGTGCTGCTGACTCGCAAACCGGCCAGCTCGAAAGAATGGCTATCTTCTACCGCAAAACCATACTCCTCGCCGCGATGCTGCAACAGCGCAAAATTGCCGCGCCGCGCCTTGCCAAAGTGAAAATCGTCCCCAACCACCAAATGCTTGACGCGCAAGCGCTCGACCAAAATATCGCGAATGAAATGCTCCGCATCGCAATCGGCCAGGCTGCGGTTAAAGGGTAAAACCAGTAATTCGTCGACCGGTAATTTAGCAAACTGAATGGTTTTTTCGCGCAACCGGGTCAGTCTGGATGGCGCATGGTCGCCGAGGAAATACTCCAACGGTTGAGGTTCAAAGACCATTGCCACCGTTGGCAAATTCAACCGCCGGCCATGCTCGGCCAGCTTTTCGATGACCAACTTGTGCCCAAGATGCAGACCGTCGAAGTTGCCTATGGTCAACACGCAGCCGTCGCGTAACGGCTCAAGATGATTTAAACCCCTGATTAGGCGCATGATGGCTGTCTGACTAAAAAGCCTAATTCTATCAGTAACCACCGCTGAGCGACCATGCCGGCTGTTGCCCGTGCATGGGGCGGCAGTAAATTTCGTCTTGCCGCGTCATGGTTTTCCACCGAATATAAGCCACCCTAATTCTCCGGCATATCCGACATGACAACGATAAACAGCATTTGCATCTATTGCGGCTCCAGTCCCGGCCGGCTTGATGCGTATGGCGAGGCCGCGCAGGCGCTGGCCCAAGCCCTGGTCAGCCGCAACATCCGCTTGATTTATGGCGGCGCCGGCATCGGCATCATGGGCACGGTGGCGGATCAGGTGTTAAAGCTCGGCGGCCAAGCCATTGGCGTTATACCCAAAGCCTTGGCGCACAAGGAGGTCGCCCATCCCAACCTCACCGAATTGCACGTCACCCAATCCATGCACGAGCGAAAAATGCTGATGGCCGAACTGGCGGACGGCTTTATCGCGCTACCCGGCGGCATCGGCACGCTTGAAGAGTTATTCGAGATTTGGACTTGGGCGCAGCTGGGTTTTCATCAAAAGCCCTGCGGCGTATTAAATGTGGCGGGCTATTACGATGCCTTGATTAATTTCCTGGACCACGTCGCGGCGGAACAATTCGTCAAACCGCATCATCGCGACATGTTGATGGTCGAGTCCGATCCAAATTTGTTATTGGACCGCTATGTCAATTACCAGCCGCCCGCCGTAAAACAGTGGGTCAGTAAAGACGACACCTGAACAATCGCGCCAGTCTGCGTCAGGGCTTTTTTTATGCAGATTGAGAGTTTACGGTCTTGGACTATCATCGACACTACGTAACAGGCGATTTTTAGGGTTTGATGAATATGGCTAAGGTAAACGGCAAGAAATTGAATCGCAGAGTGGCTTTTCGCATCCATGAGCAAGCCAATCTGTTCTATCGCAAGCTTGATCACGATGGACAAATGCAAGCGCCGGAAAATTTCCATGATTTACTCGGCAACAGCAATCCGCCCGATACCGTCTCGCCTCAAGCGCTACCCGATTCGCAAAGCCAGGAAAACGACACGCTCAACGTCAATATCAGCGCCAGCGGTATCGCCTTTACTGCGCAAGAGCCGCTGCAAACCGGCGATTATCTAATGCTGCGAATATTGCTGTTATCCAGCATGACCGCAATCATGACCTGCTGTAAGGTAGTGTATTGCAAGCCCAGCAACCCTTACGAAAGCGACCGTTATCCGTATTTAATCGGCGCCCAATTCGTCAATTTGACGCCTGAAGACACGGCGCTGTTAAACAAGCATATCGACAAAACCAAAACACAACAGCGGGCCGTGAACGGCCTGCTGTTAAGCCTGGCCTTATTAATTCTGGCCATGCCGGATGCCGCATTCGGGCTGCTGATGGGCTTGATCCATCATGTTCTCGAAGTGGTTTTGCATGTGGCACACTTGATGTTCGAGTATGCCGAATATAATCTGGATCATGTCATAGAACACGCATTCCATACCGATACGCATACTACCCAAGTCATCGTTTTTTACATTCTGTGTACGCTAGGCCTGGTTGGCCTGTACTTCCTTTGGCGCGTTATTCCCCGGAATTGTCGGCGGGCCGGCAATAGCCTGATAGCCTTCTGGTGCCGCAAAAAAGCCAGTTGTCTTTATTTTTGGAGCCAGCAAGCGCTGGTGGATAAGATCAAGATTGTCGGAATCGGCGTTATAGCTGTGAGCGGCTATGCCTATTTTGGGATGTAGGGGCTATGGTTTGCCCCTGAATTAGGCTGGACCGACATTACAGCCCAGCCCTGTTCAAGCCTTACAGCGCTTTATACAGTTCGATAGTCTTGGTCAATTCTTCAGTGGCTTTAGCTACGTTACCGGCTTTAGACTGGATTTGTCCTTGCATCAAAGAGGCGTGAGCTTTTTTCGCGGCTTCGGAGTTGCCGGCAATCGCTTCGGAACTGGTTCTGGCGGCTTTCAGATGAATCTGCGCAGCGGAGAAATCGCTTTTGCTCACTTCAACCAGCGCTTTTTCGATGTGAGCGATGATGCCTGCGGCGCCTGATTGTGCTGCTGCAACTGGCGCTTCTTCAGCAGCAAAGGCGCAAACGTTGACCAGACTCAAAGATGCTGCCAATGACAGCGTTAAAACTGCTTTTGTAAATGATTTCATTAAGTAGATTTTGTGTGATGGTTAATAGGTCCAATGCCCTAAAAAACACGTCATCACAGAATAGATTTTTTGCACCGGCAACTTATAGGTCTAAGTTCGTCGTGAAGTAGCACCGGTACAGCACCTTTTGCCATATAGCCGGCAAAAGGCTTGAAGCAAATCCATGCTGATGGGAAGTATCTTTTTTCCTACTGGGTCCAATTGAAAAACGTTATTGCTTTTCAGGAGCCATCATAACGGATTTAGCGTGCCGGCAACGGACCATTTGCGCCGGGTAGTTGCGACAAGTGGCCGCAACGCGCGGATTTGCAGATTTATCGGGCGCAAGCTGGCGCCCCGTCGCTGGCAATCATTTATAATGCTCTCCCGCCTTTTGCCGCATTCAGCCATCATGATAGACACGCTATACATCGAATCCGCTATCGAGCAGCACCCGCGCGTAGCGACGATTCGGCGGCGTTTTCCGCAAGCACGGACAGTGGTTTGCGAGCGATGCGGCGAGGTGTTCAATCCCAAGGCGCAAAACTTTCGCTTACAAAAGCAACATCCGGCCCTGATTCTGGCGGAAAAGTACCAAAAGTTCGTGTTGCCCGCGCCGGCCGGTTACGGTATCGGCGGCCAGCGCAATTATTATTTTTCGCACATGCTGAATTGCTTGTACGACTGCCGCTATTGCTTTTTGCAGGGCATGTACCAGTCGGCCAACTATGTGCTGTTTGTGAATTACGAGGACTTTCAGGAGCAGATTCGCCAGACCTGTCTGCAAACGCCCGATCAGGATGTGTATTTTTTCTCGGGTTACGATTGCGACAGCTTGGCTTTTGAACCGGTCACCGACTTTGCCGAACAATTTCTGCCGGTGTTTGCCGAACTGCCCAATGCCTGGCTGGAATTGCGTACCAAGAGCACACAGATCAGAAGCCTATTAAACCGTGAGGTGGTGCCGCGCTGCGTGGTGGCTTTCAGCCTGTCGCCGGATGCGGTGGCCGATAAAGTGGAAGCCAAGGCGCCAAACGTAGCCAAGCGCATCGAAGCCGCTGCCAAGTTGCAGCAACAGGGCTGGCAAATCGGTTTGCGTTTCGACCCGTTGATTTATCAGCACGATTATCGGCAGCAATACCGGGCCTTGTTCGAACAGGTATTCGCGGTGATCGACGCGCAAGCCTTGCATTCGGTCAGCTTGGGGGTGTTTCGTTTGCCGGAGCAATATTTCAAAAAAATGCATAAGCTATATCCGGATGAAAGATTGTTCGCCAGCCCGCTGCAAACCGCGTCCGGCATGGTGTCTTACCGCGCCGATCTGGAACAGGCGATGATGGCCGATTGCGCGCAAATGCTGCTGGAATATATCCCGCACAGCGCCTATTTTCCATGCACACTGTAAAGCGCACGGTATTGGTGACCGGCGCCAGTTCCGGCATCGGTCGGGCGATTGCCCGGCAATTGCTGGCGCAAGGTCATCAAGTGATTGGCACATCGCGCGACTGCCGGAAGTTTTCCAAACATCACCCCCAGTTTATCGGCCGCGAGCTGGATTTAGCGCAATTGGCCGACCTGCCGCCGTTTGCCAAGCAGCTGCAAAGCGATTTCCCGGCCTTGGATGCGGTGGTATTTGCCGCCGGTTACGGCCAATTCGGCGGATTGGAGCAGTTTTCCTACGCGCAAATCGAGACGCTGATGACCGTCAACTTTACCGCCCAAGCCTATCTGACGCGGGCGTTGTTACCGAAATTGAAGCAAAAAGCACACGCCAACTTGGTGTATATCGGTTCGGAAGCCGCGTTAAAAGGCAGCCGCAACGGAAGCCTCTATTGCGCCAGCAAATTTGCCTTACGCGGCTTTAGCCAGGCCTTGCGCGACGAATGCGGTAAAAGCTCGGTGCGGGTGTCTTTGGTCAATCCGGGCATGGTCGACACCGCGTTTTTTGATGCATTGTCGTTCGCGCCCGGCAAACAGTCCGGCCAAGCCTTGCTGGCGGAGGATATTGCCGACGCGGTGTCTTATATCCTGCAAGCCGGCCCGCACTGCGTCATCGACGAAATCAATTTAAATCCCTCCAGCAAAGTGATCGAATTTAAGAAATAACCCCACATGCTAGCCAAACTCATCGTTTATTGCGCTTATTACCTCAAATCCGCCGACGGGTATCGCAGAGCTAAGCTGTTTTTTTACGATTTGTTAGAAAACAGCCATAGCCGCAAAAAGAAATATTTCGACGCGACAATGATCGGCTTGCTGATTTTGAGCGTGATTTTTCTGATTTACGATATAGAGCACGAAGACAGCAAGATGGGCGGTTATTTCGAGCTGGCAATTTTGATGGTATTCATCGTCGAATATCTGATCAGGGGCTGGATTTATTCGGACACCTATAAAGTCATCATTGAGGAATACGAGAAAGCGCTGTATTTGAATCTGGATTTCAATCTGCTCGGGGTGTTTCGCAAAGCCTTCGTCAGGGATATTGAGTACATCACCTCGCCGTTTGCGATTATCGATATTCTGGCCATTTTGCCCAGCTACCGGCCGTTGGCAATCCTGCGTATCTTCATCATTTTCCGGCTATTCAAACTATTTCGATACTCCAATAGCGCCAAATTGTTCGCCGACGCTTTGGCCAGCAAACGCTTCGAATTGATGACTTTGTTGATATTCACCTGCTTTTTGGTGTTTATCGCCAGCGTGTCGATTTACATGTTCGAGTATCAAGCTACCGATAGCGGCATCCATAATTTATTCGACGCCTTTTATTGGACCATCGTGACTTTGGCGACGGTGGGTTTTGGCGACATTACCCCGCAAACCACAGGCGGCCGCTGGGTGACAATTTTTTTGATACTGGCCAGCTTGGGCGTGTTGTCGTTCTTCACGTCCATCCTGATTGCCGCCTTCAGCGAGAAAATGTTGTCGGTTCGTGAATCCAGAACCTACGCCGAACTGGACCGCTATGACAATTTCATCATCATTTGCGGTTTTGGCCGGGTAGGGCAGGAAATTGCCCGGCATTTACACAACGACAGACAAAAATTTTTAATCATCGATAGAGTGCCGGCGCGGATTGATTTGGCCAAGAAACGCGGTTATCTGGCGATAGAAAGCGATGCCAGTAACAATGAAGTGTTGATCAACGCCGGTATTTGCCGCGGTGCCAGCGCCATTCTGTGCATCACCGGCGACGATGTGATTAACGTCTATGTGACCTTAACCAGCCGGCATTTAAATAAAAACCTGCGCATAATTTCCCGCGCCAATCGGCATGACAACGTCAATAAGCTCTACCAGGCCGGTGCTGATAACGTCATCAGGCCGTTTGAGATTGCCGGATTGCTGGCGGCGGAATTTGTCGGTCAGCCCGTTGCTTTCGAGGCCATCTCCGGCATTTTGCATAATCAAACCGAGACGGTGATGGAGTCGGTATTGGTCAGCGAAAAGTCGCCGCTGGATAATCAAAAAATCGGCCAACTGGATTTGCAGCAGCGTAAGCTCACCTTGTTGGGAGTGATCAGCGACAATCCGATTCATCTGAAACACAAGAATAAATACCAGGTGAATCAGCAACATTTTTATTTCAATCCGGAAGTGGACTTTATCCTGCGGCACGGCGACATGCTGGTGTTATTGGGCCGTAAGTACGGTATCGATCATTTTCGCGATCAGGTGGAACAACGCCGTTTATTCAGCAGGCAGCCCAAATGAAAAACATCGCCGTATTCGGTTACAACCGGCTGTCGTTCGAGGCCATTAGCCGGCTGGACAAAGAGCTCTATCAAATCACCGTGATCGATCACGATCCGGCCAAAGCGGCGCTGGCGCGGGAAAACGGCTTCGAAACCGCCAATATCGATTTCCGTAGCGACGACGATTTGAAGCTGATCGGCATTGGTGCGCATATCGATACGCTGTTTTGCTTTTTCGACACGGATTCGGAAAATGTATTTCTGACGCTATCAGCGCGGGCACTGGATAAGGCGTTGAATATCGTGGCGATTGTCGATAGTCCGGAGTCGGCGGAAAAACTGATAGCGGCGGGCGCCAACAAGATTATCGACCCGTATGAAATCTGCGGGCGCAAAATTCACGATATGCTGAAGCGGCCGGATATCAATGATATTTTCGATCACACTGTATTCGGCAGACACGATTTGCATCTGGCCGAGGTGGCGATTCCGGAAAACAGCTATCTGGAGAATGCCCACGTCAGCCAGCTGCATTTAAGTTCGCAGTACAATTTGATACTGATCGGCATCGTCAATAAACAAGTCAGCGAACGCCTGCATTTTGTGGCGGAAGAATTTGATCGCCGTTTGAGTGTTGGCGATATATTGGTGATTTTGGGGCCCTCGCGGGAAATTAGAGCATTTAAAAAAGACGTCGAAAATGAGTTTTGTAAAATCTAGCCGGCACTTGGACTGCGCCCTGCCGATTTTATTTTTTCTCTGCCAATCCCAGCCAACGCGCCAAAGCCGCTAGCGAAAAGCCCTGAATCAACACCGACATCACCACAATAAAACTGATCAGGACAAAAATCTCCCCGGCTTCTTTGATGCCGGCCGCCAACGGGAAAGTCGCCAGTACGATAGGTACTGAACCGCGCAAACCCACCCAGGAAACCAGCAGCTTTTCCTTAAAACTGATCTTGGCCCACAACAAACTGATGAAGACGCTGACCGGGCGCGCTACAAACATCAGAAACAAACTAATCGCCACGGCCACACTGGCCAAGGACGACAATTCGGCGCGATAGGGTACCGACAGCATGCCCAAGGTTAAAAACATAATGATCTGCATCAGCCAGGCGAAGCTGTCATGGAAGGCATTGATGTAGTGGTGGTGGGTAACTTCCCGGTTTCCGGCCACAATGCCGGCCACGTAAACGGCCAAAAAGCCATTGCCATGCATAAACGTAGCGCCGCTATACGTCAGCAACACCAATGCTATGGAGGCTATGGCATACAAGCCGGCCGAGCTTAAGCCCATGTGATTCAGCAACCAGACCATGAAACGCCCGCCGCCATAACCCACGGCCACACCGATCAACAGTTGCATAACCAAAAACATGCCGCCTTCCAGAAAAGCCGATTCGGCCCCGGTCGCATAATTTAGCAAGGTAACAGTCAGTAGCACGGCCATCGGATCGTTGCTGCTGGATTCCAACTCAAGCAAAGGTTGCAACTTGCCCTTCAAAACAATGTGACTGGAGCGCAGCACGGAAAACACCGCGGCAGCATCCGTGGAAGAGACAATAGCGGCCAGCAACAGGCCTTGAGTCAGCGTAATGCCATGAACGCCCAGCGAAAAGGTGCTGAATGAGCCGAGGATAAACCAAGCAAAGCTGCCTAACAGCAGCATCGTGATAAACACGCCCAGTGTGGAAAGGCATAACCCCTGCCATAACACCGGGCGAATATTGGGCCAATGCGAGTCCAGGCCGCCGGTAAATAAAATAAAAATCAATGCAAAATCGCCGATAAATTTTGCAATTTCCGGGCTATGCAGTTCCGGTCCGCCGAACTCGCCGATCAGCCAGCCGGTCAAGAGAAAAAACAGCAGCGAAGGAATGCCCACTTTGCTGGCCAGTTTGCTGGAAAACACGCTGATTAATAGCAGGCTGGCGCTAACTAGACTGACCAATTCGATGGAGGGCATGGGCGATTCTCTGTGATCAGGAATTTACGGTAGTTAAGATGTATGGGCAAATGAGCGGTCTTGCAAGCTTGAGCCGGCATGTTCGGTCCAAGCAAATCGTGTCTTACTTCCCACGTCGATTTGTGCCGTGCCGATAAACAGCGGCGATTGCCTCACTTGCCGTGACGCGGTAAAGTCTGAGGCCGGAGTGTAATCGCATGGCCCCGCTGAAAACGGAGTTTTTTGGTACTGGACGCGCATCCGCCGCCAAAGTGGCTTTCGATTGCCCGGACAATATAGCCGGAATCTAAGCATTTCGGCTATTTATACGATCTCAACACCATGGCTATGAACCGATTCAAAAACATCCTGTATGTCGCCGAATTTGCCGTCGACCAGCGGCAGGCTATCGAGCGGGTGATCGCGTTGGCGGCAAACAATCAAGCCAGATTGACGTTTTTACAGGTCGTCGAACAACCGCGTCTGGGCGCTTTGCTTGAGCTTTATACGCCGGAGCAAATCGACAATCAGCTGCGCGAGCAGGAGCGCCAGAAGCTGGAAGCCTTACTGCTTGGCTACAGCAGCGTGAACCCCGTTGATGTGCAAATCCGGGTTGGCAGCCCGTTTATCGAAATTGTGCGCCAGACCCTGGATGGCGACCATGATTTGGTCATTAAATTGGCCGCCGGCGACCATGGTATCCATGACCATTTGTTCGGCAGTACGGACATGCATTTGTTACGCAAATGCCCGCGTCCGGTCTGGTTGATGCGGTCTGAAGAAACGAACAATTATGCCAAAATCATGGCCGCCGTCGATTTCGATCCGTGGTCCGCGGACGGAGCGGACGAAGGATTGAACCGCAGAATTTTGGAGCTCGCCAGTTCCGTAGCGCTCGCCGATTTCGCCGAACTGCATCTGGTACACGTTTGGGACTCGATGTTGAGCGCGTGGGCAGGCGAAATTCCGAGTAAAACCGTCGAAATGCAGATTGAAGCCGAAAGAGCCCGCTATCAGGCCGGGCTCGATGGCTTGGCTGCTAAATTACGGCATTGGATAGGCGATGAGGCTTACAATTACTTATCGCCGAGGCTGCACTTGGTCAGAGGGAGTGCGCGGGACGATATTCCGGCTTTGGCGGCAAGATTGGACGTCAATTTACTGGTGATGGGAACGGTGGCGCGTACCGGCATCAAAGGTTTGATCATCGGCAACACTGCCGAAGTCATCCTTAACGGTATCCAATGTTCAGTGCTCGCAGTCAAGCCGGACGGTTTTGTTTCTCCTTTGGCATGAACAGGGTTTGAGCCAGCTTTTGCCCTAAACCGAAGTTTTGCAGCTTCCGTATTAATCCAAGACATAGAAAATGAATTTTTTAAAATTTAATCCGCGTATTTGTTTTTTCCTGGGCTTTGCCGCTTGCGCTGGGCTGTTGGCGGTTGGCGCCTATTTGCAGTTCGTCGAGGAATTGGAGCCTTGCCCGCTGTGTATTTCGCAGCGCTTGGCCATTTTGGCGACAGGCGTGATTTTTTTAATCGCTGGTTTGCATAATCGCGGCCGCAAAATTTACGCGCTGTGCAGTGCCGCCGCGGCGCTGATTGGCGCCAGCGTCTCGGCCCGGCATGTCTGGTTGCAACATCTGCCGCCCGAAGAGGTGCCGGAATGCAGTCCGGGGCTGGAATACGTGTTTCAGCATTTCCCGTTAGCCGACACCATTAAACTGATGCTGACCGGCACCGGCGAATGCGCGAAAGTCGATTGGACCTTGTTGGGTCTGAGTATTCCGGCCTGGACCTTGTTCGCGTTTTTGTTGTTGGCGGGTTGGGCGGGCCTACAGTTTTTTAACGATGCCGATGCCGTCTAGCTACGGGATTCGCAAATTGGTACAGCCATGTCAAAAGTCGCCGGTGTTAGCGACCTGATTTTTTCGCGGCACCCAATTGTTGCAACTGCAGCAGTTACCGCGTCGAATCGATACAGCTTCGCAACAGGTTATGCACAAAAACGGCGCGTAGCCTGCATGGCATTGCGATAGCGCCTGCGATATTTAACACAGATTAATTTTTTACGTAAGTCATTGATTTATAATTGGCAAATCAGCTGGCTTAAATTTGCACAATTTAACAAATGTGTAATAAAAACCGACACTAAGCGATTCTCTCAAAAGCCTATCCACAGAGTTATCCACAGCTTTTGTGGGTAACTCAGATTCCTCAATCCTGTTAACCACTTAGCGATCTAATATCAAAAAAACATCACGAGACATGCCTAACTGTGATACTTCCGGCAATTTAATTTTGAAAGTTGCCGTGCCAGTTCCGCTGGACCGCTTATTCGATTATTTGCCGCCACTCGGCGTTAATGTGTCGGAATTGCAAGCAGGTGTCAGAGTGTTGGTGCCTTTCGGTAAGCGCCAGCAGGTAGGGATTTTGCTGGCTGTCGCGGACAATTCCAGTGTCCGGATGGATAAACTCAAACCGGCTATCGCCGTTCTGGATACCCAGCCGCTATTGGCGGACACCGACATCCAGTTATTACGCTGGGCCAGCCGCTATTATCACCACCCGATTGGTGAAGTGCTGGCAGCCGCGTTTCCGGTGGCCTTGCGCCAAGGTCGGCCGGCTTTACTGCAACACCAACCCTGTTTCGGCCTCAGCCCGCAGGGTCGGCTGGTTGCCCCGGAACAATTACGCCGCGCACCCAAGCAACAAGCACTATTGGCTTTGTTGCAGGCCACCGGGAGTGCGATGACGGCTGCCGCGCTTAGCGCCTACAAGCCGGCGTTGAAAGCCTTGCTCGACAAGGGCTTGGTCACGGCGCACGAATCCGCTCCGGGCGGCGGATTAGCCGTCACTAAGACCGCGTTACCGGCCAACCCCGACCAGCAGGCGGCTATCGATGCGGTCATCGCCAATCTGGGCCACTTTGCCGTATCCTTGCTGGAAGGCGTGACCGGTAGCGGCAAAACCGAAGTGTATATGCAGATCATCGCCGAGGTGTTGGCGCAGGGCAAACAGGTGCTGGTTTTACTGCCGGAGATCAGCCTGACGCCGCAATTGGAGCAACGTTTTCTAAAGCGTTTTGCCGTGAACCTGGTGTCCACGCATTCCAAGTTAACCGATAACCAGCGTTTGCATGCCTGGCTGAGCATGCAACAAGGCCATGCCGCCATCATGCTCGGCACCCGTTCCGCGCTGTTCACACCAATGCCGCGCCCCGGCCTGATCATTCTCGATGAAGAGCACGACAGCTCGTTCAAACAACAGGAAGGTTTTCGCTTTTCCGCGCGGGACGTTGCCATTGCCAGAGCCAAGGGATTGGGTATCCCGGTGTTGTTGGGTTCGGCGACGCCGTCGCTGGAGAGCATGGCGAACGTTGCCCAGCATCGCTACCAATTACTGCATTTGCCCAATCGGGCCGGCAATGCCACGGCACCGAGCTTTCAGTTATTGGATATTCGCAATAAAAGAATGCAAGCCGGCCTGTCCGAACCGCTGCTGGCGGAAATCCAAGCCACGCTGGCCAAAAAACAACAAGCGCTGATTTTTCTCAACCGCCGCGGCTATGCGCCGGTGCAGATTTGCCATGGCTGCGGCTGGGTCTCGCGCTGCCGGCGCTGCGATGCCAATTTGGTGATTCACGCTGCCGACCGCTTGCTGCGCTGCCATCACTGCGGCAGCGAACAAGCTTTGCTCAAGCAGTGCCCGGCCTGTAAAACCGGCGAATTACAGGCGCTGGGTTTGGGGACCGAACGTATCGAACAGACCCTGGCAAGCTTGTTCCCGGACAAGGTGGTGGTACGTTTGGACCGGGACACCACACAACGTAAAGGTTCGTTGGAACAGTATCTGGAGCAGATTCACGATGGCGGGGTCGATATTATTCTCGGGACGCAAATGCTCGCGAAGGGCCATCATTTTCCGGGCGTGACGCTGGTTGCCATTTTGGATATAGACAGCGGCCTGTTCAGTATCGATTACCACGGTAGCGAAAGACTGGCGCAATTGATCGTGCAGGTTGCCGGCCGGGCCGGGCGGGCCGATCAACCCGGCAAGGTGGTATTGCAAACCCGCCATCCGCAACATCCCTTGCTGGAGACCCTGCTAAGCAAAGGCTATCGGGCTTTCGCACAAAGTGCGCTGCAGGAGCGGCGGCAGGCTGGTTTGCCACCGTTCGGCCATCAGGCCTTGCTGCGGGTGCAAGCCGGCAAAGCCGAGGAGCCGCAACAGTTTTTACAGGCGGTTTGTCAGAAAATCAGCGAGCTAAATCCCGGCGAAGTGCAGGTTCTGGGGCCGGTGACGGCACCGATGGCTAGGCGCGCAGGTTTATTCCGTTACCAGTTGCTGTTGCAGAGTCCGCAGCGCAAAGAATTGCATCATTTGCTGGACAATTTGTTGCCCGCCATTTATGCGTTGAAAGAAGCCAAAAAGGTACGTTGGTCGCTGGATGTCGATCCGGTGGATTTGTACTAGCCTGATCCGCCAAAATCCGGCGATTTAGTCCGGTTTATGTAATAATTCCCGCCCTTTACGACGGACCGTAGCAAAACCCATAGACATCTAAATCAGTAACTTAAGCGCCGTTGGATTGCACGCTTACAAGCTAGGTGTCTATGCCTATAACTAAAATAAAGAAGGTATTTTTCAATGTGTTGGAGTGGAGAAGCGTCAGGCGTATTGGCTGCCGCAGGTTTAACGACCGCCGTTTACGTGGCTTACAAAGGCGAATCCAAGGAACTGTGGATTCCATTAACCTATTTCGCCTTGATGGAACTGTTGCAGGCCGCAACCTACGTGTACATCAACTTGTGCGATAACCCCAATAATCAGGTGCTCACCCTGCTCGGTTATCTGCATATCGCTTTCCAACCGTTTTTCGTGAACATGGTGGCGATGTACTTCATTCCGGAAAGCGTCAAATTAAAGATTAGGACCACGGTTTACACCTTATGTGCGATCAGTTCCCTGGCGATGCTAATCAAGATGTATCCGTTCGCCTGGGCCGGCGACTGCGTACCCGGTACTGAAGGCTTTTGCGGTGTACAAACCTGCTCGGTGTCCGGTGAGTGGCACATTGCCTGGCAAATGCCTTTGAACGGCTTGATGTCGCAACCCGTGACTTGGTTGTTTGGGTTTAATTGGGGCTTGCATGCGTTTTCGTATATTTTGGCGGCGTTCTATTTGCCGATCATTTATGGTTCGTGGCGCTTTGTAGGGTTCCACTACTTGATCGGACCCTGGATTTCTGACGTTACCACCAACGATCCGAACGAGTATTGCGCGGTATGGTGTTTGTTCTCGATTGCGTTGTGCGTATCGGTAATCAAAACCCCGATCAGAAAACATTTGCATGTGAAGAAATGGCCGTTTTATCACCGCGAAATAGGCGACAGCCTGTAAATTTATGACTATCGATAAACAGGATATTCTCGACGCTTACCAGTTTCGTCACGCCTGTAAGGAATTCGACGCCGAGCGCAAGATCGCCGGCGCGGATTTCGACTTTATTTTGGAAGTTGCCAGACTCTCGCCCAGTTCTTTCGGGCTGGAGCCTTGGCAATTTTTGGTCGTGCAAAACCCGGATTTACGCGAAAAACTGCGGACTGTTACCTGGGGTGGGCAAAAGCAGTTGCCTACCGCCAGCCATGTGGTTTTGACGCTGGTGCGGAAAAGCCATTTCATGCGCTACGACAGCGCCTATCTGCAACACATCATGCGCCAGGTGCAGCAGTTTCCGGAAGACATCATCGAATTGCGCAGCGGCTTGATCGAGAAGTTTCAGCGTAGCGATTTTGACTTGCTGGGTTCCGAACGTACGCTGACCGATTGGGCCACCCGGCAAACCTATCTGCCGTTGGCCAATATGATGACCGCGGCGGCGCTGATCGGGATCGATTCCTGTCCGATAGAAGGTTTTGAGCGTGTGGAAGTGGAGCGGATCTTGGCGGAAGATGCCGACGTGAACTTGGAACACTGGTCCGCGGCATATATGGTGGCCTTCGGTTACCGGAAAAACCCGCCACCACGGCCGAAGACTCGGCAATCGCGCGACGCGGTGGTACGCTGGCTGGCTTAATTCAGACGGCAGCTAATGAAATCGCTGTCGTTCAGCGACAGCGAGTAACTCGCCACAGGACGGCGCACCCCGATAAAGCGTTCCCGCCAATACGGTTGCCTTAAGTCAGACACCATCACCTGGCCGGTCCGGCTACTCGGTGCATGCACGAACCGTTCATCGCCGATATAAATCCCCACATGCGAAAACGGCCGGTCGGTAGTAAAAAACAACAAATCACCCGGCTGTCTTTGTTCCGGTTGCACAGCCGGCAATTGTCTGGCTAAGGATTGGGTATCGCGCGGCAGACGCACCCCCTGGCGGTTATACACGTAATACACCAAACCGCTGCAGTCAAAGCCCTGGCTGGGTGACTCCCCGCCATACACATAAGGCGCACCTTGCAATTGCAGCGCATCATTCGCTGCAATCCGGTTGCCGCCTTCGGGGGCCGGCAATACGGTCAGCGGCGCTTTTTCCTTACTGGCGCAACCGGTAAGCTGGCTGAGCATGGCAACCGCCACTATCTGAACCAGCAGTAATAAAGCGCGGGGGTAAGATAGACAGATGGACATCGGATTTATCGGCAATAAAATCATCAATTTGCATATTATAGACAGGCTATTCGTCATCCGCTCACTGTATATTGCTAACGGGCTATGCATTTGTAAGCCCGATCCAGAGATTGAGAGCCTTGGATAGACCATTAGCTGACCATCGCACTTTGGCTTCATTGACCCCAGTGGAATGCATAGCTGCCTGATAGTGATTATGATTGTACGACCGGCGCTGGTCTTGCGTAGCCTCGATGCAGCGTTAGCGGAATCGAGGGTGTCGACCATCCGTCACCAGACTAACCTCGGCAAATTTTAAGGGTGTTGGCCTTCGAATCCTCGATTCCATCGAGGCTACTTGCTAACCGGCTATGCATTTGTAAGCCCTGTCTAGATATTGAACGCCTTGGATCGGCCACTAGCTGACATCCGAAGCTTTGCGCTCAGTGTCGGCGAGGGTTCAATGAGCTGTCATTCAATGTAAGGTAAAGGCCGCACCGCGTACGCACACCTAGGCGAAGCCGCCAATCCCATGATAAAACCAAAACTTTCCAAACCACCGATGAAGGAGCGCGTCCATTTGACCGACTTGTTGAGCAGAGAAAGATATAGCCTTTCAATCTATACAGGCTCCTTTAATTTGGCCATCTTCAAAATAGTCTTTACAACCAAATTTATTGTTAGTTTTCGCGCACTGCCCTGAAACAGTGTCGTATTCCGATGTGGGGGATTTTGACCGTACAGCCAGACACCCGAATTCACATTCAGAGTATTTTTTACATGGTTTTCCACCATCACGGCTGGCGCGAACGCACCCACTAACAAGAGATTTACCCATTGGCCTCCATTCACCCTTTTCAGCTAAACATTGAATCCTATCTTTCTCAAAGAAACAGTGATCAAAAGACGCCTGATCTTTACCCCAAGTTCCTCCTTGTGCTTTACACTCATCCTTCTGGCTTTTTTCAGAAGGGTCTAATCGACATCGTTGCTTATGTGGGTCCCAGAATCCATTTTCGCCTTCACAAACCTCCGGCAACCACGAAACATAACAATAGTAATACCAACTTTGACCTCTTGTAGGCTCCCATGTCCCGTTGAGATTTTTACAAATTTGTTCAGAGTCGACCGCTGTTGCAAGAACTTCAAGCGATAAAGAAAATAAGCTCACCAAAATAAACATTAATTTTCCAACCATGATTATTTTGTTTCCACGTGCCCTACAAGGATTTAGATAATTAACTGTAAAGCTACCTAAAAATGATCTTCGACACGATAATTTATTGATCTGCATTTATTTTCCTTCTATGTATATCATCGACGACAGCCATCAATCACGGGTAGCGGTCAAGTCTCTGAGATTGAATCACTTCGGACGACAGACCGCAACGGTCGATTGTGACAATTCATCACTTCCAGAAACCGCAATTCTCTACTGGCATAATCTCAAAGAAATTGGCGGCTGACTGTAAATTTGGAACAGAGATGGTTTGGGTTGGCATATTCAAACTGCAAAACGCCAAATTATTATTTGGCTTTTGCCAACCAGGGACGCGCCAGCAACAGCAAACTAAGTAGGCTGCAAAAAACCATGTAGTGTGAGTAACGAAAATCCGGCGATGGGGCTGCCAACATCAAACCCAACTCATGTAAGATGGCGCTGGAAGTTAGGCAAATGACTTCGATTTTGGCTGTTACTTGGCGAAACACAGCGGCAAAAAATAGACAAATTGTCAGCATAAAATAAGGCCAGGGTTGAAAAAACCAGTATTCGACGTACTTCGACATACCCGCCTCCAGCCACTCCTGTAATTTGGTCGCTTGCGGATGGGAACCATAGACTTGTTCTAAGTCACTGGGAAAATCTTTAGCCATTATCACCGGGCTCCAGCTGTTGTCCGGCACCAAACCCAAGACATATTTCGATACGGCCAATCGGTGACGTAACCATAAAACCGGCTCTGCGAGTAGGGTGTGTATCCACAACTTATGCAGCGTTTGCCGTTGCAGGTCGGAGAGGCTTTCAAAGCCATGGATCTGCGATTCCATCGAATTTTTTGGCAGCTGCAAAGTGGGCGGCTTAGTACGGAAAACCTCCCGCCAATACATCGGCGTATAGGCTTTTAGCAAAGGTTCGACGGAACCCGTTGAATTCAGGCTACCAGCCAATTGATCGAAAATAGCTTGTTGCCGGCTTTTATCTTCAAGCCGTTTGATAACGCCGGCTATATCAAATGAGGCGTTGGCGACCCAGGGGAAGGTATGCCGGTCGGCAAGCCGGTTGTTTATCGCTCCGGTGGCTACAAATAACACCAGCGTAAACGCCGCGCCGGGAACGGCTGCGCGTACCAAGCCGAATAGGCTGTTTTTGGGATATAGGCGATATATCGCAAAGCTGAGTATGGGGATTGTGGCGAAAAAGGCATTGTGTCTGATCAGGATGGCTAACCATAAGACCAAAGCTGTCAGTGCGAACATTAGAAACGCAATGCGCGGGAGTTGTTCGTCATAATTTTTTATATGCCCGGCAATACCGAAAGCGGTGAATAGCGCGCCCCACATCAGCATGTCTTTCAAAATCGCGCCGCTGATACCGAACAAAGGCGGCAAAAATAATATTGCGCAAAGCAATGGCGCTAAGGCCTTGCTTCCAGAGTGCTTAAAAAAGGCTTGAAAGCTCAGGTAGGCGCCGGTCCACACCAAGCTAATTTGCAGAAACAGCATGCCCGCAGGGCCCGGCAGGATGCTATCGGTGAAACGCCAGATAATAGCCATTAACGGCGGATGCCAGTCGGAATAGACGCCTTCGCGAGCCTCAAGGATTTGATTGACCGCGTCATAACACATGAAGCCCGGATACACGATGCCGAGATGGATAAGGAATCCGCAGATAAAAATCCATTCGGCCTGCCGCATTTCCGCCACCGCGCTAATTTTTCGAGCCAATGACATTAAGTTTGACAATATTTGAAACCGCAATGTTGAAACCGAAGTATTTCCGGTGGGTTCAAAGCTTGTTGAGCCGCAAAATCCCCCACCCCGATTAAGACTGTCGTGAAAGCCACTATCTTGAAGAAAGGAACTGCCCCGATGATAGCCTCGTATTATGGCAAATCCGCTTCAGCCCAGGTCGAACAAATCCATCTGCCTATACTGACCCAAGCGCTTATCGCCATTTTCCAACCCGGATAAGGTCACACCCAGTAATCGAACTTTGGCGGTGCCGATGCCGGTATTTTTCAGTAATTCGGTCAATAGCAGTCTAGTGTTCGGGCTATTGCTGATCGGTTCCGCCAAGGTGCGTCCACGGGTAATTTGCACAAAGTTTTGATATTTGATTTTCACGGTCAGCGTATAGGCCGTCATATCTTTTTCGGCCAATCTGATTAGGGCTTTTTCCAGCAAATCCTGCAAATAGCGCAGAATGGTGCTCAGGTCGGCGATGTCGTGATCAAACGTGGTTTCGATACCCACCGATTTGCGGGCTCGATTGGAGTTAACCTGGCGCGGATCAATACCCCGGGCGATATTGTAATAATGTTGGCCGGCTTTGCCGAAATGCCGTTGCAATTCCGCCAATGGCAGTTGCTTTAGATCCTTGCCGGTGACGATGCCCAAGTCGTACATTTTCTGTTCGGTGGCGCGGCCGATGCCATGAAACTTGCCGATAGCCAGATTTTCCACAAACGCCGGGCCTTGTTCGGGCGTAATCAGATACAAGCCGTCCGGTTTGCCCAGGTCGGAGGCGATTTTCGCGAGAAATTTATTGTAGGAAATGCCGGCGGATGCCACTAACTCGGTTTGTCGGCGTATCTCCTGCTTGATGTGCTTGGCCAGCAAAGTCGCCGAGCCTTGGTATAGTTCGCTATCACTAACATCCAGATAGGCTTCGTCCAGCGACAAGGGTTCGAAACGCTCACAGTAACGAGCAAAAATACCCCTGATAATCTCGGAGGCTTCCCGGTAAACATCAAAACGCGGCTTAACGAAAATGGCTTGCGGGCAAAGCCGGTAAGCATGCGCGGAAGGCATGGCGGATCGCACGCCAAATTGGCGGGCTTCGTAACTACAGGTGGCAACTACACCGCGTGAATCGGGCTTGCCGCCGACAATGATGGGTTTATTTCGATAGTGGGGATGGTCGCGTTGTTCAACCGCCGCATAAAATGCATCCATGTCGATGTGGATGATTTTGCGCGGCGCTGCTTCCATTGAGGTTTACTGCTTGCCGAGCAATTCCAGTTTGGCGGTTTCGTTCCAATCGGAAAACGGGAACGGCAGTTGCTCGGTGTTGAACGTCAAAAACAGAAGAATATGATAATGGTAAGTGGACAGGCTACGGCCGAAGTTAAGGATATTCGCGTTAGCATCGCCGGTAAACAGCACGGAACCGACCTGCAGCAAGATTACCAACCACAACAACAGTTTAACCAAGCTGTCGATGGCGGCGAACACCAGCATGAAAATGATGCGTTTCCAGGTCTCGATTTTTTTCAGATTTTCGTTAATTTGTTCCTGCATGATGGCATTAACCTCTGTTCATCACATCCCGCAAGTCCAGCGCAGCCGCGTTGGCGCGGGCTATATAGTTGGCCATCGCCAGCGAGTAGTTAGCGAAGATACCGAAGCCGTCACCGTTCAATACCACCGGACTCAGGGTTGGCGACAAGGCGTTTTCCAGGGCTTGGATCATATTGTCCAGAGTGTTCATCGCCCGCTTGTCCAACAAAATGTCGGAAAAGTCATGCTTGATGGCTTTCAGAATATGTAATAACGCCCAGCAGGAGCCGCGCGCTTCGTAGAATACGTTATCGATTTCCATCCAGGGAGTTTGGCCGATGGTTGGCATGTTGATGTCGATCGGATTGGATGGATCGCCGTGGGTTGCGCCGGAAAATTTGTCGGTACTGGCCGCCAAGCGGGTCGAGAGACCGCCCAGCCGCTTGATTACAACCTCGGTATATTGCCAAAGGTTATCGGCCCTGGAGTGAAATTGCGCGGCTTTTGACGTGGAAGACGGGTTTTGCAGGCGAACCATGTAAGCGTGCAGCGCTTCGATACCTTTCACGTATTCCGATTCGGTGGACGGCAAGGCCCAGGAGTTACGTTCGTAGTAAAAGTAAGGTTCGGCTTTTGCCAAATCAGGGTCTTCCGCGGATTGCGATTGGTCGCGGGCGAAATGGTTACGTAATGCGGTGGTGCCGTCGCGCAACATGACCAGTGCACCGTATTCGAAGTTTTGAATGTTATCGCAAAACAGACCGGGAGGCGCCACGTCGTTGGACAGGTAACCGCCGGATTTGAACAGAATCACGTCGGCGATATGCGCCAGCGTGTTGGCATACACGTAGCCAATCGGCATTTGATCGGTATGCGTGACATTCATCCGTTCGATCGCTTCGTCCTGAACGCTGAATTGCTCGGGCTCGCGGCTCCACCATTCGCCTAACACCAGCATGACAATCAGAACAACGCCTAACAGCGAACCAAAACCCCAAAGTATGCCCTTAGACTTTGCGTCTTCGTAAGCTAATGGATTATCTGACATGTGGTGCGTATCCTGGTCTGACTAAATAAGTGAGCAAAAACCGTGCTTTCCGATAAAGATTTTTTGTGACCATGTTAGCACGGATATACCAATATGGCGCGCCCGATTTCAGTGCAGTTGCTTGTCCAGCGACGCCGACATGGCACTGATCAATGTCGGTGGTAATTGCACGAAAAAGCCTTTGCTTTGCAGGCTGGCAATGACTTTTTCCGGATTTTCCCGGGCTAATTTGCGATCCGGGCTCAACTGCAACTCCATCACAAATGTTAAGCGGCCAAGGCTTTTGAACAAGGCTTCCGGTACGGCGGAAAAGTCGTCCTTTTTGTCCAGATATAAATAGAGTTCGTCTTTTTTCAGGCTTTTATAGATGAAACATTGCATGATGATGACCTGTGATCGCTAATGCTGCCAATTCTAATGGTTTTTGTTTAGAATTTTCAGTCCCCGTTTGCCTAATGCCCAACATCATGGAAAACCAGCCCGCCGCTTCAAACGCTTTTTTCAGAATTGCCTGTTATTTCGAGGGTTCTTTAGCGGTATTGGCGCTGGCTTTGGGCTGGCTTGCCGACCTCGACCCGTTCGCCAGTCTGGCGTTTTCCGAGGCAGCATTAGGGATTGGCTTATTCGCAACTGGGCCGCTACTGGTATTGTTTTTTGCGATGCAACAGCTTAGCTATCCGCCCATCCAAAAGATTCGCGAATTACTGCTGGAAACCTTGGGTGCTAGGCTGGCATATCGGCATTGGACCGATTTGCTGATACTGGCTGCGATTGCCGGCTTTGCCGAAGAAGCGCTGTTTCGCGGGTTTTTACAGCCTTGGCTGGAAAATGGCTGGGGTGCGAGTGTAGGTTTGTGGGTTAGCAATGTGCTGTTTGCCTTGGTGCATGCGGTCACGCCGCTTTACGCGGTTTTAGCGATGTTGATGGGCTTGTATATGGGGGTTATGCTGGATTATGGCGGTGAACGCAATCTGCTGGTGCCCATGGTGATTCATGCCGTTTATGACTTTGTGGCGTTTGTTGTTATCCTCCGCGACTACCGTAACCGCGCTCGTTAGGAGTTATTGATGTCCGTTCAAACCCAGCCATCATCCGAAGATTTGCGTCCGCACTGGCTTATCTGTGCAGGCGCGTTGCTAGCGATAGTGGGCTACAACCTGACTTGCCATTTCTGGGCCAGCGAATTGCAACTAGGCGTTGACGAAGCGCAGCGAGTGCTGATCAGGAGTGTGCTCTACGGCTTAGCGATTTTGTTGTTTCCTGTTACTAAACTGCTGCGGCACATCCTGCTGCGTCTGAATCAAACCATGCCGGGACCGAAAACCGCTAAGCAGCGCTACTTGTCTACGATAATAGTCACGCAGTTTCTGATCGAACTCGTAAGTTTGTTCGGCTTCGCGATGTTCTTTCTCGGCGATGGATTTAACACCTTGTATATTTTCAGTGCGATGGGCGTGCTGGGAGTTTTCCTGCATAAGCCCAATACCAGCGAATATTTAGCGATTGTGGCGGCACTCTCAAGCGAAAACCAGCACGGACCTAAATACCATTGACTATTTCCGATTTTTCGGATTGCAGGTTAAGTTGTACAATGGCTGGCTTATTTACGATTAGCCACCCGGTGTGATTATGCAAATCATTCAAGAAGCTCTCACCTTTGACGATGTTTTATTGGTGCCCGCCCACTCCAGCGTACTGCCGCGCGAAGTCGAACTAAAAACCCAGCTGACTCGAAAAATTAAGCTGAACATCCCGCTGGTGTCCGCGGCAATGGATACAGTGACCGAAGCCCGCCTGGCTATTGCGATTGCTCAGGAAGGCGGCATCGGTATCATCCATAAAAACATGACTGTCGAGCAACAGGCAGCGGAAGTCAGAAGGGTTAAAAAATACGAAAGCGGCGTGATCAAAGACCCGATTACCGTCTCTCCCAACGTGACGGTTCGCGAGGTAATGGAATTAACCCGCGCTAAAAACATCTCCGGTGTTCCGGTGGTGGATGGTGAAGAATTGGTCGGTATCGTTACCAGCCGTGATTTGCGCTTCGAAACCCGGCTGGACGAATCGATTCGTTCGATCATGACGCCGAAAGACAAGCTGGTGACGGTCCATGAGTCGTTTAAGCACAAGGAAGTCATAGACTTGCTGCACAAGCACCGCATCGAGAAAGTGCTGGTCGTCAACGATGCCTTTCATTTGCGCGGCATGATCACTGTAAAAGACATTCAAAAAGCCAAAGACAATCCGCAAGCCTGCAAGGACGAACAGGAAAGACTGATCGTCGGTGCGGCGGTTGGCACCGGTGCCGATACCGGCGAACGGGTTGGCGCGTTGGTGGAAGCTGGCGTCGATGTCATCATCGTCGATACCGCTCACGGTCATTCGCAAGGCGTGCTGGATAAAGTGCGCTGGGTAAAACAAAACTTCCCGCAAGTTCAGGTGATCGGCGGCAATATCGCCACCGCTGCGGCCGCCTTGGCATTGGTCGAAGCCGGCGCTGATGGCGTCAAAGTGGGTATCGGTCCGGGCTCTATTTGTACCACGCGGATTGTCGCCGGTGTCGGCGTGCCGCAAATCACTGCCGTTAGCAATGTCGCGGATGCGTTAAGAGGAACAGGCGTACCTCTGATTGCCGACGGCGGCATCCGCTATTCCGGCGACGTTGCCAAAGCCTTGGCGGCCGGGGCGCATGCGGTGATGTTGGGCGGATTGTTTGCCGGCACTGAAGAGGCGCCGGGTGAAGTGGAATTGTTCCAAGGCCGATCCTACAAATCTTATCGCGGCATGGGCTCTTTGGGTGCGATGTCGCAGCAGCAGGGCTCCAGTGACCGCTATTTCCAGGAAGATACCGAGCAAGTCGAAAAATTGGTGCCGGAAGGTATTGAAGGCCGGGTGCCCTATAAAGGCAGCGTGTTGGCGATTGTGCATCAATTGTTAGGTGGTATCCGTTCCAGCATGGGTTACACCGGTAACAGCACGATTGCGGCGATGCATGACAATGCCCAGTTTGTGCGTGTCACCAGTGCCGGTATGCGCGAAAGCCATGTGCATGACGTGACGATTACCAAGGAAGCGCCGAATTACCATATGAATTAAAACCGGCCCTCAGGCTGTTGCTCTCGGGTCTGCTCTTTCGCGTCGACCCGCTTTAATCGAACACAAATCACAGAAATAGCTCAATGTCCGAAACCTCCTCAACTCCATGCAATCTTTGCGGCGGCAACCATGTTGCCGTGTTATCCATGCGCAGCCGCAGCGGCGCCGAGTTGCGCAGCGTCATCTGCAAGGACTGCGGACTGGTCTGGAGCGATCCGTTTCCGCACGATCCTCGGCAGTTTTACGAAGAAGATTATCGGCTGGCATACAAAAATACCTACGCCCCCAAAGCCAAACATATCTTGCGAGCCGGCCGAGTTGCGCTGACCAGGCATGAAAAAATCAAACACCTACTGCACAAACCGCAATCCCTACTGGATGTGGGCACCGGCGGCGGCGAGTTTGCTTATTTAATCAAATCGCTGGGCCACAATCTGTACGGCATCGAGCCAAACAAGGGTTACGGCCAATATTCCGCCGCGCAATACGATCTGAATTTGCAATTTGGCTTTATTCAAGATGCACAGTTCGAAGAAAGCAGTTTTGATGTGATCACCATTTGGCACGTATTGGAGCACACCGAAGATCCTTTCTTTGTTTTAGGTAAGTTGCGCAGCCTGTTGAAAGCCGACGGCGTGTTAGTAGTGGAAGTACCGAATATCGAGGCCACTTGCCAATCGCCGAGCAGCACTTTTCATGAGGCGCATCTGTACAATTTCAATTTAGCGACGCTGCGGCGCATGGGCGAAAAAGCCGGCCTAATTGAGGAAAGACATGTGTTTTCCGAAGACGGCGGCAATGTCACGCTGTTTTTCAAAAAAGCCGAACACCCGGCCGACCAAGCCATGACTTGGGGAATCCCAGAAAATGCCGAACGAATCTCCACGATTGTACGCGGCCATACCAATTTACGGCATTACATGCGCGCGGCCCCTTATTTGCGGTTTATCAAACGCATGAGTCGTTCGCTGTTCGAAAATCGGGACGTTAAAGGTTTCGATAACAATAAAAGCCTGCTCGATCAGTTGTATCGAGGCTTGTAGTACGCTCGTCACTTAGATTTTCCGGTGGGCTCGTAGTCGGCTCACCCTACATTTTTGAAAGGTTTCCCGTCATGTCATCCCACGCGACCAACATCCATTCCGACAAAATCCTGATTCTCGATTTCGGTTCGCAGTACACGCAATTGATTGCCCGCCGCATCCGTGAAATTGGTGTGTATTGCGAAATCTATTCCTGCGATTGCAGCGCCGATGAAGTCAAAAACTTCGCACCCAACGGCATCATCCTCTCCGGCGGCCCGGAAACCGTCACCAGCAGCGACACCCCGCGCGCGCCGCAAATTGTTTTTGAGTTGGGCGTGCCGGTCTTGGGTATTTGCTACGGCATGCAAACCATGGCCGAGCAGTTGGGCGGCAAAGTAGAATCGTCCGATCACCGCGAATTCGGCTACGCACAGATTCGTGCCCGCGGCCATTCCAAATTGTTGTTGAACATCGAAGATCACGCATCGCCCGAAGGTTTCGGCTTATTGGATGTTTGGATGAGTCACGGCGACCGCGTCGTCGAATTGCCGACCGGCTTCAAATTGATCGCCAGCTCCGACGGCGCGCCAATTGCCGGCATCGCCGATGAAGACAAACACTTCTATGCTCTGCAATTTCATCCGGAAGTGACGCACACCAAGCAGGGTGGCCGGATATTGAGTCGGTTTGTGTTGGAAATTTGCGGCTGCCAAGCGTTGTGGAATGCCAGCAATATCATTGAAGACAGCATATCCGCAGTCCGCGAAAAAGTCGGCGGCGATCAAGTCATTCTGGGCCTATCGGGCGGTGTCGATTCTTCGGTAGTCGCCGCCTTGCTGCATCGCGCTATCGGCGAGCAACTAACCTGCGTGTTCGTCGACACCGGCTTGCTACGCTTGCACGAAGGCGATCAGGTGATGGCGATGTTCGCCCAACATATGGGTATCAAAGTAATTCGCGTCGATGCCGAAGCCCGTTACATGGCGGCACTAGCCGGCGTTAGCGACCCCGAACAGAAGCGCAAAATCATCGGCGGCCTGTTCGTGGAAATCTTCGACGAAGAAGCCGGCAAACTCACCGACGCCAAATGGCTGGCACAAGGCACTATTTACCCGGACGTCATCGAATCGGCCGGCGCCAAAAGCGGCAAGGCGCATTTGATCAAATCGCATCACAATGTCGGCGGCCTACCGGAAAACATGAAGTTGAAACTGGTCGAACCCTTGCGCGAATTGTTCAAGGACGAAGTACGTAAACTGGGCTTGGAGCTGGGCTTGCCGGCCGACATGATCCACCGCCACCCGTTCCCCGGTCCCGGTCTGGGCGTACGCATCCTCGGCGAAGTCAAAAAGCAGTATGCAGACTTATTGCGCCAGGCCGATGCGATTTTTATCGAAGAACTGTATCGCCACGATCTTTACCACAAAGTCAGCCAAGCCTTCGCGGTGTTCCTGCCGGTGAAATCGGTGGGTGTGATGGGCGATGGCCGCAAATACGATTACGTGGTGGCGATCCGCGCTGTCGAAACCATAGACTTCATGACCGCGCGCTGGGCGCATCTGCCTTACGATTTCCTGGATTTGATCTCACGCCGCATCATCAACGAAGTGCCCGGCATTTCCCGCGTGACATATGACATTTCCGGCAAGCCGCCCGCGACGATAGAGTGGGAGTAATAGCTTCAAATTAAAATGGAACTTTGAAAATGACTTCCGGTCAGTGCAAGTGCGGGGTGTGAAAATTTGCTCCGCGCAATAGCTTATTCATTGTTTCTCCCAAGCCGGTAGTCAATTGTTTTGACTACCGGTTTTTTTTGCGATGAATGAGCAGTCTTGGTCGCCATGCCGAATTAAAGTTAATAAAACGCAGCTTAACCTACGTCGGTTCTTACTGATAATCGTCCGTCAATTCGTCTAACAACCCATCATTGGCGCACCCCGGTCTTAGCAGGTATAGGCTGGGTCATATCGATGCCGGCAGCTTCTTTTCTTGAGTATTGGATGTTTCGTAACTGGGCTGTTTATGCTGCACGTTGCGAAAAAACTTAAGCTGAGGGTTTGTCCATATCATTTCCTTGGTGGCCGGTAAAGGTCCGCCAAATTAACCAGCCATTCACGATTTTTGACGACATTGACGTTGGTCAAAGCCATCGAATAACAGCCTGTGTCCGATACGGCAATTGTTGGGTATTTAATGACAATAAGATGAATGCTCCCAGGCACATTTAGAATGGTTTTCAGGTGGAAAACGGTTAGATTATTTAGGCAAAAATGCAAGGGATTAATTTTAATTATGCACAAAAAACTACTTGACACTGTCGGCGGCCAAAGACTGCCTGGTCCTGGGCTCTAATGTTCGTATATTGCATGTAAGTTATTGATTTTAAATTGTATAAACTGTTGTCTAAAATTGAGTCAATTTAAGCAAAGGCCCCAAAAATTAGGCATTTAGAGCGCGAAAAAACTTTTTATCCCCAAGGTTATCCACAGCTTTTGTGGATAACACCATAACTTAGTTGCCTGTCAGTCAGTTAGCGCTAAAAGCTATATTCCCGTGCAGGTTTTTGTCTTATTTCCGACACGGTTGCAACTTGGCCTGCCTGGGATTTTGCAAAGGAATGTCAGTGGATGGCTACATTGGCGGAGGCTTTTGATTACAGTATTTTAAATGCGGAGTTCGTTGTGGTGCTGCTTCTAGTGTTATGACAGGGCTCTTAAAAACCGTTCGCCTTATGCTCTTGAGCGAACTCAGCCTGTCGATGGACGCACTCACCTGGGCTCAGACGAGCTCAGCCCGGACGGATTACCCGAGATAAAATACTGCCGGGTTAATAAGCTATCGGCTCCAACTGCGCTGGATAAAAATTAACTATGTTAAATAACTTTTCCAATTAGGTCATATCCCGCATTATTTGTAGCGTGTTGCTCCGGTAATCCCGGGCAATTTGCCGCCAAATGCCCTAAATACCGCTATTTTAGTGCTCTGGCATGAATCTTGGTTGTTCGCCCAATTAACGACACCAAAATCCGCATATCCTAACCATGAGCAACGCTCTCCACATCTCCCGCCTGATTGAGGCTTACGACGAGGAATTACGCCGGGTGATGTTTAGACGCTGCGGCTGCCTGGATACCGCCGCCGACATCGTGCAGGAGACCTACCAGCGCATGTTTACCGGCAATTTGTGGCAGCAGGCCGACAACCCGCGCGCCTTGCTGCATCGCATCGCCGCCAATCTGGCCACCGATTACGAACGCCGCCGCAATACTCGCAATCAACATGTAGAGCATGACGATACCGGCGACGCGGCCTTGCAGGTTAGCGACGGTATCGATCCGGAGCAAATCAGTTTGGCGCGCGAGCGCTTGGACCGCTTGGTCGCGGCGATAGATAGACTCCCCGCCAAATGCCGGACGGTTTTCGTGCTGCGCAAGTTCGAGGAACTGAGCCACGCCGAAATCGCCCAGCGCCTAGGCATATCCCGCAATATGGTGGAAAAGCATCTACGCAATGCCTTGGCCGCCTTGCAAGAACACGACGATTTTTAGCTGATTCGATCCTGTTTTCACAGGGTTATGCGTCCTATAATGGCGAGCCACCAACCCTGAATTGCGCCCGATGAAAAACTTCAGCCTTTATCGCTCACCGCTAAGCAGCAGGATGCATTGCCGACTGCCGGCTGTAAATGGACATAGGCAATGAAAATCTCTGCCGAGATTAAAGCCGCTGCCCGCGCCTGGTGGGTCAGGCTGGATAGCGGCAAACTTAGCCCTAATGAGCACGCCGAATTTACCCGCTGGTTGGCTGCCGATCCCTTGCATCGTCAGGCTTACGAGCAATTACGCGAGTTATGGGGAGCCCTGGACGCTATCGCGCCGAGAATAGCGATTCCGGCCGCCAGCAAACCCAAGCAGCTTGCTTGGCGATGGCAGTGGGCGCTGCCTGCCTTAGCCGGCGGCTGCCTAGCCTTGTGGTTGTTCAATCCGCTATGGCTTATATTGCGCGCCGATTTTCATACCGGCTTTGGCGAGAGGCGCGACGTGCATCTTAGCGACGGCTCGACGGTGCATCTGAACAGCAACAGCGCATTGGAAGTACATATCGACGGCGCACAGCGGCAATTGACCCTGCTACAAGGCGAAGCCTGGTTTGAAGTCAGTCCCGACAAAGCCAGGCCTTTCCGGGTAAATACTGAGCACGGCAGTGTCACCGCGCTGGGTACGGCATTTAACGTGCGGCTGCGTGACAGTAAAACCGAAGTCAGTGTCACGGAACACAGCGTGGCGGTGGACTTGCAACAAGCCGACGGCAAAACGCTGCACACCGTGGTTGCCGAAGGTCAGCAAATAGCCTATAGCGCCGAATCGGGACTGGGCAATTTGCAACACATCGATAGCCAGGCCGTAACCGCCTGGCAACGCGGCAAACTGGTGTTCGAAAACCGGCCCTTGGGCGAAGTGCTTGCCGAGCTGAATCGCTATCATCGCGGCTTTTTGCTGATCAACGATCCTGAACTGGCCCAACGCCGCGTCAATGGTGTGTTTCGTACCGACCAAGCCTTATCGGTGCTGGCGGCCTTGGAAAACTCTCTGCAACTGCGCTCAACGCGGTTTGGGGATTATTTGATCGTGCTGCACCGCTAAACGAGATTACGGCATCGGCGGCGTTTATTGACCGGGCAAAGGCATTCAGGCGAATGCTATTTAAGGGCCGGGTTAATAACGCTCCCGGCAAATTCCCGTTTTGACCTACTCGATAGTTGTTGTCAGCGCATTGCTGAAATTATCCCTCTACCAATTATCCTAAAAATAAATTTCAACCGCATTGAACTTGGCAACTACTTGGCGGAATTAACCTCGGAATGCAGTTCGCTTTGAGCAAGTCCCCTAAGTCGCCTCAAGGCAGGGTCGCATTCGCGCTAGGCAGTTGGTCAAAATGCCGACGCAACAGCAAAGGTTCCCATGGAACAAAAATCGCAGCCAACCTGAGGCTTGCCGCTGGTTAGCTGTACCTTAATGATCTTATCGACAGAGGATAGAAGTATGAGATTAAACATTGCTAAAACAGTAATTGCCGCCGTTTTGTTAATCGGTGCTGCGCCAGCGAATGCCAGTGCCGTGCATGATGCCGCCGGCGATTATCTGGCAACTTATTTCGGCAGTAAGACCGGCGATCTGGATGTGATCAGTGCCTCGGTTACTTACAATCCGGCCAGCGATCTTTTTCATTTCGAAAGTACCTTTGCCGGTAACCTCGGCGGCTCGCCGTCCGGTTTCTACATTTGGGGCTTCGATCGGGGCGCCGGTACCGGGCGGTTTACCGCAAACGGCTTGCCGCAAGTACTGTTCGATTCGGTCGTGCGTTTCAACATGGACGGCAGCGGCGTGGTAAGCCTGTTGACACCGACTTCTTCCACTACCCCCTTCGCCGCGGGGACCGCCAAAATTAAAGACAACCAGTTGATTGCCGACATTGCCGCGAGCTTGCTGCCCTCGAATGGTCTTGCCAAATCGAGTTACACCTGGAATCTCTGGCCGCGCGACGGGGCTCTGCCGGCGGGTTTTGGACAAATTTCCGATTTCGCTCCCGATGCCATCAACGCCCCCGTGCAAGTCGTACCGCTCCCTGGCGCGTTTTGGCTGTTTGGTTCGGTGTTTGCTATGTTCAAGTTAGCCGGCAACAGCAAGCAGCGTTTTGCGGTAACAGTAAAATCCATTTGATAGCAGCACATTGAAAGCTGGCAAACCCGTTCCTGTTGTTTTATAGAGGCTTGAGCGGGTTTGCGACTTCATTCCTCGCCGGACGGCGCTGCCAGATAACTTACCTCTACCTCCGTCAAGCCGCTGATGCCGATTTGCTTGGCCGCGCCTTGCGATAAATCGATCAACCGATTCGGGCTGAACGGACCTCTATCATTAATCAGCACATCCACATAACGGCCATTGCGTAAATTGGTAACCCGCACTCTCGACGGAATCGGCAAAGTTTTATGCGCCGCCGAAAAGCCTTGCGGATTGAAACGGCTGCCGTCGGCGGTACGATTGCCCGATTCCGCGCCGTACCAGGAAGCCAAGCCGGTTTCCCGGTAACCATTTCCCGATGCCAAAGGGTAATACGTGATGCCTTTAACGGTGTAAGGCTTGTTGTAAGCGGCGTTGTTTTGATAGGTCGGCAGTTGGACAGGCCCCGGAGATCGCGGTGGCTCGGACGCACAACCTGCTAGCAGACCAAGAAAAACTGGCAAAAAGCCTGGATTGGCAAGCGCCTGGATTAGTTGGTTTCGCGACATTCGATAACTCCACAGGGCGTAATTTATTTGGCGCGCATGCGCTGGCAATAATCTAAGCATAATTTAAAGCACTCGTTAAACTCCGTTCGCTTGGGTCGCACCTTTCCGGTCTTCGCGCAGGCAGACCGTTGCCGGCGCGAGCTCATCCCGTCAAAATCGGCCAGCCCGAACAGGTTTGGTTATAATGCCGGCATCAGGAAATAGACAACTAGGGCCGGGATAGCGATTTCTTTGTTTGCCGACGCGGCAAACGCCACTTGAGGGGGAAAGATACATGGCGGGTGAATTACATAAAATCTTGATTGTTGGCGGCGGCGCGGCGGGGTTGGAGTTGGCCACCGAATTGGGGCAAAAACTTGGCAGAGCCGGCAAGGCGCAAATCACCTTGCTGGATGCCGCGTCCACCCATATTTGGAAGCCGTTGTTGCACGAAGTGGCGTCCGGCACGCTAGCTGAAGCCGAGGAAATCGAATACTTGGCCCAAGCACACAGCAATCACTTCCGCTTCTTGTTCGGCAGAATGGAAGGTTTGGATCGGGCCAATAAAGAAATTATCGTCAGCGCGATTACCAACAAGAAAGGCGAAGAAATCATTCCGCAACGCCGCTTCAAGTACGACACGCTGGTGATGGCAGTCGGCAGTGTCAGCAACACCTTTGGTATCAAGGGTGTCGATAAATATTGCCGCTTTATCGATACCACCAAGGAAGCCTTCCGCTTTCAAAAACAACTGGTGGAAACCTATTACATCCAGTCTTACGCCAACCAGAGCCATCAACGTGACAAGCCGTTGTCGATTGTGATCATCGGCGCCGGCGCCACCGGCGTGGAATTGTCAGCCGAGTTGCACGAAGTGACCAAATTGCTGGCCACCTACGGGCTTGAAGGTTCCATAGACGTCAACATTACCATCATTGAAGCCGCGACTAAATTGTTGCCAGCCCTGCCGCCACGGCTGTCGCAAGCCACCCAGGAGCAATTGATCAAGCTGGGCATCCAGTTAAAGCTGGGTCGCAAGGTCACGGAAGTGACCGAAACCGAAGTACACACTTACGATGGCGAAGTGTTCGATGCGGACTTAAAAGTCTGGGCCGCCGGCATCAAAGCGCCGGATTGGATGAAAGACCTGGATGGTTTGGAGTCCAATCACATCAATCAATTAGTGGTCGATCAAACTTTGCAAACCAGCGACCCGGACATTTTTGCTATCGGCGATTGCGCCGCCTGTGAATGGGTCGGCCACGGCGGCAACGTGCCACCGCGCGCTCAGTCCGCCCACCAAATGGCCTCTACCGTGGCCAAAACCATCATCAACCGCTTGAAAGGCAAACCGGCGGCGAAGTTTGTTTATCGCGATTACGGCTCACTGGTGTCGCTGGGTAAATTCAGCACCGTCGGCAGTTTGATGGGTAGCTTGATGGGCACGGTCAGCGTCGGCGGCTTGATTGCCTATGGCGTGTATTTGTCCTTGTACAAAATGCACCAAGTGGCCATCCACGGCTACTTCCGCACCGCGATGCTGACCTTATCCAACCTGTTCCGGCGCAGTACCCACGCCAAAATGAAAATGCACTAACCCACAACTCCATTGAGCGATACACATGTTAGAAATCGAATACGAATTCCGCGAAGAAGATCTGGTCCACTTTAACGAGGAAAGGCTGAAAAAAGACCCGGAAATGCAGAAGAAAATCCGCCAAAACCGCATCTTCGCGCCCGGCGTGATGATGGCTATCGCCTTGTTTTATTACGTGTATTACGTGGACATGACCACCACCGCCTACATCACGATATTGGCGCTGGCCTGGGCGATTGCGTCGCCGTTTATCATGAAGATGGACATGCGCCGCCAGTTTTTCAACAAATACACCGAAGCGGAAAAAAAAGCGTTATTTGGCATCCACTGGTTGAGCATTGAGCCGGAGTTTTTGCAGGAACGCGCCCCCGGCGGTAAGAGCAAAACTCCGTGGAAAGACATGTTGCGGGTGGAGAAACATAAAGATTACGTTTACATCTATGTGGATATAGATGCGGCGATTGTGATTCCGCGCGCTACGGTCAAGAAAGGCGATTTGAAGGCGTTTGCCAAGCAGGCTGAGGGGATGATTGAGAGGGCAGGATGAGGTTTTTGTGCCGTGGCAGTTATAGGCACTTATGTTGTATATCCTGCGAATTAAGAGTTATGTGCAGACTAGCTAATAAGTTGTTTAGTAGCATGTCAAATTTTCGGAGTATTCATGGGCACTGATAAAGATTGGGAACAATGGGGGGCGGCTGACCCATACTTTGGCGTCCTTAGCAGCGACGAATTTCGTAAGGACAGGCTCGACGCCAGAGCAAAGGACGAGTTTTTTGCTTCAGGGAGGAGGCATATTGAACGTGTCTTCCAACTAATCAGCGAAAACTTCGGTCACGCATTTTTTCCAAATACAGCACTTGATTTTGGCTGTGGAGTGGGTCGGCTCGTCTTAACATTGGCTGAGCGCACTGAACGGACTGTCGGCATTGATATTTCGCCTTCCATGATTGCCGAGGCTCTCGATAATACTAAGTATGCCGGCATCACCAATGTCAGTTTCGTATTGTCTGATGACGCGCTTACGAATGTTGTCGGTGAATTCAGTTTTGTCCATTCTTGCATAGTGTTACAACATATCCCATGGGCACGTGGTCGACTAATATTACAACAACTCGCAGATAGAGTAGAGCCAGGCGGCTATTTAGCTGTTCACTTTTTAACATCGTCTAGTGCCCCTAAGCTTATTAGAGCAGCAGTTCGTCTTCGATATGTGTTCCCCCCGCTAAATTGGTTGAGGAACTTAACAAAACGCCGTCCACTATTCGAGCCAGCCATGCAATTGCACATTTATAATACTGGCAAAATTATTCTCGATCTGAAGGAACGAAACTTTGAAACGCCGGTATGTTGTAACGAACCAGACATGGACGGATTTACGAGCATTCTATTACTTGCTCGACGCTTGCCAAAGCCTTAGTTCCGTAGACACTGTTATCCAAGTCAAGCCAAATGAATAACCGAGTCGAAGGGTTTTGCGGATTTTTCATCGTTCCCACGCGCCGCGTGGTAATGCAAACCAACCGCGCTGCGGTGAGCTAAAACCAATCCCGATTCCATCCTACCCGGCATAAATCCAGGCACTTGAATAACGCCAATGCTCCGGTAAATCAACATAACCGCATTTACCGGATTCAGGTGGATATAATCCAAGGCCAAGGCGCAATTGGTAGGGCGTCAATAGGCGTTGCCGTGTTGTGCCGTATGTTGGCCTTAAATCATTCGGCGCATTACGCTATTTATCGTTCCCACGCTCCAGCGTGGTAACGCATCCCTAGACGCTCTGCGTCGTCCTGCGAAAACAATGTCTCGCTTCCACGAAACCGGGAAGTGTTGACACGGTTTTTTACCCACGCTGTCAATAGGCCTTTGTGTTTGGTGTCGCTAACGCGACGGCTGGTTTTAATGTCGGGTCTCGGCCCGACAGCCGAGATACTTTTCTTTGCTTGTCCAAAGAAAAGTATCCAAAAGAAAAGACACCCGGATGCCGCTTATTCCCTGTGCTCCTCGCTTTTGAACGGGGTTGCCGAAAGGGGCTTCCTGCCCCTTCGTCAACGTGCGGCATCCATGCCGCACCCCTTCGGGCTATTCCGTTCAAAAGTTCCGGTGCTCGGCGCGGCATACGGGAATAAAACTATCCCGATTTCACTGTAGTCTCTTAGGGTGGGTACGGTTTTTGTGCCCACGCGGATTGCTCTCCGCGACGCAATGATCCCCACAAAATATTAGTGCGTGCTAATCTATACTTGCTTTGGATGTTAGACAATGGCGAATTAGGTTAGACTCTGGTTGCATGTGCTTATGCTGACGGTTAAGCCACGACAAAAGACGCATCCGCTATCTACGCCAAGGCGATGGGCCGGCCCGTCTCACCCACAGGGAGACTCAGCATCTATAAGGGCATTCGCCGTAATGTCGTTCGAAAGCAGAGGACCTGCAAATTATTGGGAAATTAACGAAGCCCACCGGTTCATCGGGTGGGAGGAGCAAGCATGGAACTGTTACTTTTTCTTATAGGTGAAAAATATTTTTGCCTACCGCTATCCAGCGTCAAAAGGATTGTGCCCATTTCCCCGGTTTATCCCTACAGCGGGCAGAACTCCGATCCCTTCTACGGGATCGACGGCGAGGTTTTTCCTTATGTGTCGCTTTGGGATTTGTTGGATATCAAGTCGAAATACTTTGAATACGAGGAATTAAAGTCTTTTTTGGAAATTCGCAGAAAGGATCACCTGGAATGGATTGCCGAACTGGAATATTCGGTCCGCAACCACGGCACCTTCAGCAAGGCCAGAAACCCCAGAGAATGCGCATTCGGTAAGTGGTATTACGCTTACACACCCCGGCACAAAAGACTGCATTTGCTGTTGTCTTGTTTCGAAAGGCCGCACGCCGCCATACATGAACTAGCCGATAAATTGCTGAATATGGCGGAAACCGGCCGTGTCGATGAAGCTTTGTCGGCTTTGAATCAGGCTAAACAAGGCACGTTAATGGAGCTTTTGAATATTTTCGACTCAACGATTGAATTGGTTGTCGACCTGCAAAGACGTCTAGTCCTGCTTGCCAAACATGATGCCAATTACCTGGCTATCGGCATTGATGAGGTGTCTGACATTGTTAAAGTGAAGGCGTCGATGCGTCGTGACAACCCTATTACAAGGTCCGAGCATTTTTCTGAGTTCGTTTCTTTCGAGAATGGCCAAGCTGTGCCGATTATTAATCTTGCATCCTTAGCCAACAATGCGCCGGGGTTGACGGGTAAATCAGATAATCCGGTAATTTAGCGCCCGCAGTGCTGGGTGGATGATGAAATCATCCTGACTTCCAAGTTGTGGTTTTATATTTTAATACCGACGGCTTGGGCTACCAGTTTTTGATTCAGGACGGCAGCGGTTCGTGATAAATTTCCATACATTCTCCTTCGTAGCCCGACGACCATCATGACCACCATTCGCCAAGCCGATTTCATCCAAAGCATCGCCGATGCCTTGCAGTTCATTTCCTATTACCATCCCAAGGATTTCATCGATGCCTTGTACGCAGCTTACCAAAAGGAGCAAGGTCCGGCGGCCAAGGACGCGATGGCGCAGATTTTGATTAATTCGCGGATGTGCGCCGAGGGCCGCCGGCCGATTTGCCAGGACACCGGCATTGTTACGGTTTTTTTAAAAATTGGTATGGACGTGCGCTGGGATGCGGCATTGAGCGTGACCGAGATGGTTAACGAAGGTGTGCGCCAGGCTTATCTGCATCCGGACAACGTGTTGCGGGCGTCCATCCTGGCCGATCCGGCCGGCAAGCGTATCAATACCAAAGATAACACACCGGCGGTGGTGCATATGGAACTGGTGCCTGGCGACAAAGTGGACGTGGAAGTCGCCGCGAAGGGCGGGGGTTCGGAAGCCAAGTCCAAATTCGTGATGCTGAATCCGGCCGATAACATCGTCGATTGGGTGATGAAAACCGTGCCGACCATGGGCGCCGGCTGGTGTCCGCCCGGTATTTTGGGTATCGGCATCGGCGGCACTGCCGAAAAAGCGATGTTGTTGGCCAAACAGGCGTGTATGGGTTCTATCGACATTCAGGAGTTGATCGCTCGCGGGCCATCGAATGCTATTGAAGAGTTGCGCCTGGAACTATACGACAAAGTCAACGCGCTGGGCATAGGCGCGCAAGGCTTGGGCGGCTTGACCACGGTGTTGGACGTGAAAATCCTGGATTACCCGACTCACGCCGCCAATAAACCGGTGGCGATGATTCCCAATTGCGCGGCCACCCGCCACGCGCATTTCGTGTTAGACGGTTCCGGTCCAGCGCTGCTGACGCCGCCCAAACTAAGCGACTGGCCGGCAATCACCCAATCGGCCAGCAGTGCTCGCCGAGTCAATATCAATGGTCTGACCAAACAAGACGTTGCCGACTGGAAGCCCGGCGAAACCTTGCTGCTGAGCGGCACCTTATTGACCGGCCGCGACGCCGCGCACAAGCGTATCGTCGATTTATTGAACAAAGGCGAGCCCTTGCCGGATGGCGTGGACTTAAAAGACAAATTCATCTATTACGTCGGACCGGTCGATGCGGTGCGCGACGAAGTGGTCGGCCCGGCCGGCCCCACCACCGCCACCCGGATGGATAGTTTTACCGACACCGTGCTGGAAAAAACCGGCCTGCTGGGCATGATCGGCAAATCCGAACGCGGCCCGCAAGCGATAGCCTCCATCGCCAAGCATCAAGCTGTTTATTTGATCGCGGTCGGCGGCGCGGCCTATTTGGTGTCCAAAGCCATCAAACAAGCGCGCGTCGTGGCCTTTCCGGAATTGGGCATGGAAGCGATACACGAATTTGTGGTTGAAGACATGCCGGTGACGGTGGCGGTGGATAGCCGCGGCGAGTCGATTCATGCGACCGCGCCGAAAGAATGGCAATCAAAAATTGGGAAGATTCCGGTGGTGCTGGCTTAGGCTTTAGCTCGAGAGGGAGTTTACGCCGCGCCTTCAAACACGATGCCTTCATAAATCTCGGCGACCGGCAGTTCCAAGCCGATGGATTGCAATAACGCCCGCTCGCCGGCTTGATATAGCCGTAAGTCCCATTGCTCGGCGCGGCGGTAACACTCCACGCGCTGCGTGTCCTGAGCGATCAGCACATACTCTTCCAAACTGGGCAACTTGCGGTAGTGATGAAACTTTTCGGCTCGGTCATAGCGCTCAGTAGCGTCCGATAACACTTCAATAATCAGTTTCGGCTGGCTGTTGTAGTGCTCGGCGGTGTCGGCTGCCGAGCAGGTGACGTGTAAATCCGGGTAGAAGAAACAGTAGTCGTGGGCGGTTTGCACGTGCACTTTCATATCGGAATTAAAAACCCGGCAAGATGTACCGCGTAGATGCGTGAAAACCAGACCAGCCAGGTTCATGCTGATGACGTTATGCGACCTTTTCGCTCCCGCCATCGCATACACCTCGCCATTAATATACTCATGCTTGATGTCGCTGACTAATTCGCCTTGCAGATAATCCGCGACGCTGATCGATAATTTTTCCGCTAAAGCCATGTGCATGTCCTCGTGTTTACCCGCCAGCGATTTTAACGGCTAGAGTCGCCAATAGATAGTGTCGGCCCAAACCTTGGCCGGCCTAAAAACACGGGCTAAACTCAAAACTCTTTTTTTGCTTGGTCGTCCATGTCTATCGTTGCGTTGTTATTTATCGGTTTCTCGTTCGGTGCGGCCTTGCTGTTGCTGGCCGGCAATATCTTGCAAGCCAGGGAACCCGTACGCTTTACGTCGAAATTGGCCGGATTTCTATTGATAGCCGGCTTGGCCGGTATCCAGAGCCTGCATTTAGGCTACTTGCTGAATCGATACGATCTGGTGCATTCCGCGCTCTACCTATTTCTGCTGTACGGGATTGCTCCCAGCTTCTATTTTTACAGCCGGCAACTGTTACGTAATGACGCCGGTTATAGCCGGCACGATGTATTGCATGTCTTGCCGTTTGCACTGTGCATGATTTTGCCTTATCGATTGGCCCTGCCCGGCGCTTTTTTGGTTGGCGGCGGCTATTTGCTGTGGCTGGCAAAAACCGTCTATGCGCTACGCGGACAAAGACAGCGCTTTCATTGGGAGCTATTGGCGCTGGGGGTTTTGTTTGCCATTGCGGTGGCGGTTTTAGTGTTGGGCTTCATCTGGCCGCTACTGGATGAAGCAGACTTTATCGCTGCTTACAGCATCTTGATCGGTTTGGCCTTTTTCGCGGTGGCGTTGACCTTATTGCGTTTTCCCGGCATTGCCGCCGACGTGTCGGAAGCGGTGCAGGCGGCTTATGCGGAATCGACCTTAAAAAATATCGATAAACCGGCAGTGCTGGCCAAACTGGATGCATTGATGACACAGGACAAACTATATGCACTGGAAACCCTGAACCTAGGTTTGCTGGCCGAGCAACTGAATTTGAGCCAGCACCAATTATCCGAACTGATCAATACCGAATTTCAACAAGGTTTTTCCCGCTACATTCGCGAACAACGCATCGCCGCTGCTAAAAAACTGCTATTGGCGGAACCCAATGCGTCGGTGTTGTCGATAGGCTTGACGGTGGGCTTTAGCACCCAGTCCAATTTCTACGCGGCGTTTCGCGACATCGTCGGCGTCGCGCCCGGACAGTATCGAAAAACACACGCCGGCTAAACAAAAAACTCCAGTTTTATCATTTTGTAAATCCGTAACACTTTGAAGTTTATGGGGTTATATCTCGCGTAAATTATTTCTATTCCTGTCCTATCAATTCGGAAGTTCGGCCGTTTCGTGGTCGTTAATCTGCTCCTGCCTCTCAACATTTGGAGCAAAACCATGAACATCCTATTAACCGGCGCGACCGGTTTTATCGGCAGCGCCGTATTACACGAGTTGCTGCGACAGGGTCACCAGGTCACGGCCTGTTGCCGCCACCCCGAACGCCTACTCATCGATCATCCAAACCTGACCCGATTAAAATTGGATTTTGCCCAGGCCGGCATGATCGACTCCTGGCTGCCCCATCTGCGAGCTATCGACGCAATCGTCAATTGCGTGGGCATTATTGCCGAGAACAACAACCAAAGCTTTGCCCAGTTGCATAGTCAAGCACCGATAGCCTTGTTTCAGGCCGGTGCGTGCGCCGGGGTAAAAAAGATCGTGCAAGTTTCGGCTTTGGGTGCCGACGCGGGCGCCGAATCAAATTACCACCTCAGCAAAAAAGCCGCCGACGATGCCTTACGTGAATTGGCCCTGGACTGGTTTGTACTGCAACCGTCGCTGGTTTATGGTCACGGCGGGCAAAGTAGCGGCTTGTTTCATGCGTTGGCGGCATTACCCGTGCATTTGCTGCCGGATGGTGGTCGCCAGCTTTTGCAACCCATTCATATTGCCGATGTGGCCGCCACCGTCTGTCGTTGTCTCGAGCCGGCTGTCTCCGGTCGTAAGACCTTGGCTCTGGTCGGCACCAGTCCGATAAGTTATGCGGACTGGCTGCAAGGGCTTAGGCGGCGACTTGGCAAACCAACAGCCAGAACTTGCTCCGTATCTTACCAATTTGCTCTGAGCATGGCGGGTATGGGCAAATGGCTGAACGAGCCGATTGTCAGTAAAGACAACCTGGCGATGCTGAATCGCGGCAATTGCGCGGATCCAGCGCCGCTCACCCAGTTTTTGGAACGAGCGCCCATCAACGTGAACGAGCAATGGTTTGTTCAACCGGCCAGCCCAGCCGAGCGTTGGCATGCGGGTTTGTATTTTCTCAAGCCTTTGTTGCGATACGTGATTGCCTTCGTCTGGCTATGGAGCGGCATCACCTCGCTGTTTTTCTACCCGCATCAACTGAGTTATCAGCTATTGGCACCACTCGGCATCACCGGCGTGGGCGCGCCAATAGCCTTATACGGCTTGGCAGCCATGGATATGGGCTTGGGATTGGCGACCTTGGCGCAGTTTAGGATTAGTCAGCTCATGCTTTGGCAGTTCTGGGTCGTCCTCGGCTATAGCCTGATAGTGGCCGCATGTTTACCGGAATTTGTATTCCACCCGTTCGGCCCGCTACTGAAAAACCTGCCGTTTTTAATGTGCTTGTTGATGTTTAGAGTAATGGAAGGAGAGCAGTCATGATGTATTTATCGTTAAAATTGATCCATATCCTCAGCGCCATCGTCCTGTTTGGCTTGGGTTCCGGCACGGTGTTTTACAAAGTGATGGCCGATAAAAGCGGCGATCACGCGGCAATCGCCACGACCAGTAAACATGTAGTGTTGGCCGATTGGTGGTTCACCACGCCGACCGTGATTATCCAACCGCTAACCGGCGTGCTATTGGCCGATCAATTGTCGGCTTCGTTCGGCGACGGATGGCTGTGGTGGACAGTGGTGCTGTATTTAATCACCGGGCTGTGCTGGTTGCCGGTGGTGATTTTGCAGATCCGCATGCGCGACATCGCCACCGAGTCACTGGCCCAAGGCCGGGCTTTGCCGTACCTTTACCACTATTATTCCAAGATTTGGCTATGGTTGGGCGTGCCGGCCTTCTTCGGCATGATAGGCATCACCACCTTGATGGTGTTTCATAATTCACTCTGGAGCTAAGCCATGTCTGTGTCATTAATGCAAAAAGTGTTGGGCGACGACTGGCAACAATTGCCGGAAGTGATTCAAAGACATTATCGAATCAGCGACTGCCAACAAAGCCGGCTAACGGGAACGATGGAAATAGGCTATCCAATTTACCTGTTTCCTTTGATTTGGCTGATTCATTTGTTCGGCGGCTTGTTACTGTGGCGCGGGCAGGCGGCACAAGCCGAAGTGGACAAGACCGCCGACGGCGAACTATTGCAGTGGCATAGGACGATGACTTACGCCGATGGTAAAACTGATTGCTTTAGTTCCAGGATGAGTTATGCGGCTGACCACGAGTTGGTCGAACTCATAGGCTTTGGTTTTGGTTTACGCTTGCACGTCAGCGTCGAAAACGGCGAGTTGCTGTATCGCAGTAACGGCCATTTCTGGCAATGCGGGTCGCTACGCCTGAATATTCCGGATTACTTATTGCTAGGTTCGGCCAGCATCAGCGAACGTGCTGTTTCAGAAGACGAGTTCTATCTGGATTTCAGCATCCGCCATCCCTGGTGGGGTGTGAGTTATTACTACCGGGGTAACTTTCGCTATGGCTGATAGGGTTTATCGATGGGAAGGGCGGCTACAGAGCGGGATACAAACGCGGCTCTTCCCAAGCATGCATGCCCGCTATACCGCTGTGTTCCGGTTTTCAAGACGACCCGGAATAATCGCGGATAAGTTCGAATATTGTGGGGTGAGCTCTTGCATGGCGGTGTAACCGGAGTGGGTTTGAGCCTGGTTAGTCCAGGCACCATTCCGGCTGAGCGCGAACAGCTACGACGTGTTGACTGAAGAAACCCAGCATGGCCGGTTGGCGCGTCTTGGCCAACTGTTTTTACCAAGCCGGATGTCCAAAATATCGCCAGATTTGGCTGGAATTATTGCAGGATATGGCGTTGTCTGAAGTTCCGGGTGGCGATTAATATCTCTCTGCAAGCCGCGCAAGCCACTGGTGGGTAACATGTTTGGTTCCCGTTTGCGCGGGAACCACACTATTTTTTTAGCCCACGTCCGCGACCAAACGCGGGTAATCGGTATAGCCAATTCTCGGATCCTGCCCCGCGGCCCCATAAAAGGTTTCAGCATGATAGGGGTTAAGGGCCACATTTAGTTGCAGACGCCGGACTAAATCGGGATTGGCAATATAGTCCTTGCCAAACGAAACGGCATCCGCTTCGCCGGCTGCAATGACTTGCTGCGCGGTTTCTCTATTAAAGCCTTCGTTGGCAATCAACACCCCGCCGAACCGCTTTTTCAACGCCGGGCTGATACGGTTTTCTCCGAGCGATTCTCGGGTAAAAATGAACGCAATGCCGCGTTTGCCCAATTGCTCGGCTAGATAGCCAAAGGTATTTAAGGGATCGGAATCACCCATCGTATGCGAGTCGCCTCTGGGCGCAAGATGCACACCCACGCGACCCGGTCCCCATACCGAAATAGCCGCATCCGTCACTTCCAGCATCAGACGGGCGCGGTTTTCCACCGAACCGCCGTAAGCATCGGTTCTTTTATTGGTGCTGTCCTGCAAAAATTGGTCTAACAGATAGCCATTGGCGCCGTGAATTTCCACCCCGTCAAAACCGGCAAGTTTGGCGTTTTCCGCGCCTTTACGGTAAGTCTCGACAATCCCGGGGATTTCGCTAATGTCCAAGGCTCGGGGTGTCACGTAATCCCGCATCGGACGGAGCAAGCTGACATGCCCCAAGGGCGCAATCGCACTGGGCGCGACGGGCAACTCGCCGTTTAGGTAGTCCGGATGCGACACCCGGCCGACGTGCCAGAGTTGCAGGAAAATTCGTCCGCCCGCTGCATGTACTGCTTGGGTTACCTTAGTCCAGCCCGCCACTTGCTCATCCGACCAAATGCCGGGCGTGTTCGGATAGCCCACACCTTGCGCGGACACGCTGGTGGCTTCGCTTAAAATCAGCCCGGCATCCGCTCGCTGTGCGTAGTATTCGGCCATCAACTCGTTAGGCACCCGGCCGGCGCTGGCTCGGCAGCGTGTCAAAGGTGCCAGCACGATGCGGTTAGGTAAATTGATGTCCCCCACTTTGATGGGCTCAAACAGGTTGCTCATATCGTCTCCATGTTAAATGCAATTGTTAGCTGTTTTACCTGACACCATACCATCCAGCCAGGTATTTTATGGAAATATGCAATCAGGCGGCACCGTTCATGCCGTGCGCGGAAAAGTCTTATTAAGAATTGTCGTCAGTTAAGAGATGTTTAAGCCTGCGGGTGAACAATGAGCCGCAACTGAAGATCCCGGATAAGGAGGGTTTATGTTCAGGCTTACCACACTATTGGCAACCATCTTGCTATTTTCGAGCGCAACATTTGCGCATGACGGCAACTGGGGCGGTAGACATCATCATAGTTACCAGCGCGAGCACTACGGGTATCATTATAACAATCCGTATTACCGCGCATACGTGCCACCGCCCGCAGTCGGCTATTACCAGGCGCCGGCAGATTATTACGGGTTGCCGCCAGTGAGAGGGTTTGTCTATCAACAACCCATCCCCGCACCGCGGTGTGATCGGAATATACGGCAAGGTTGGTAGTCGTGAACACGCGAATACGCCTCGCCCTGATGTTTTTGGGTCTGACTATGTTGAGCGGTTGTGTGGCTTACGCACCCTATGCCGAGTCTTATCCAGCGACGTATACGCCGTATGGTTACGGTAGCTATAGTTACGGCTATTCGGCGCCTGTTGTGCCGGTCCCTGTGCCAATGTTTCGCGGCGGGTGGGGATACGGAGGCCATAGGGGCTATGGCGGGCATCACGGTCACGGACATTTTGGTCACCACGGGCATCATTAAACTGCGTTTCAGCCAGGTGGCGCGTGACATTATGTCGCATTCCAGGTATTAGGAAACACTGATACTATGCTCACCATTGCAGAGATGTTCAGCGCAATAACTTCCTCCCTTAATCCGGCCTCGTGTCGGAATTTTTTTGCCTAAAAAACAGCCGTCTGATATCGGGCAAATAAAGACCAGTCATATTAAGGACCAGCTTAATAGTCAGGACTTTATTTGTCTGAGCGGCTCGAGGAAAGGTTTTAGGCCGTTGTGATCCATTTCCTGCATCAATGCCAATAGTCTGCCTAATTCACCGGCAGGAAACCCCTCGCGCGCGAACCAATTGAGGTAGTGGCCGGGCAAATCGGCGATAACGCGGCCCTTGTATTTGCCGTAAGGCATAGTAACGCTGACCAGTTTTGGTAAATCTTCGGGTTTCATGGATAAGTTTCCCTGGCTATTCCCTCTGCCCTGTTAAGCTTAAATAACGTGCATCGTCCTACTTAGTTTGAAATGACAGGAAGTTGCACAAGATAGCGAAATGGTCCTCAAACAGCGCTTCTTCCAGTGCCGGCAGCTGCGTGATCGGTATCCAGGCCACGCTTTCAAGATCGTCAGCTGCTTTTATCTCCGGCCAAGTCTTATCCGGCCAAGGTGTTGCCAACGCAAAGTGATGCGCATGCGTGATGACGCGGCCACGGCACGATCTTCTGGGGTGGGAAAACACTTTAACCTGTTGCAGGCAGTCTCGCAAAGCGGCATCCGGCAGGTTCAGGCTGGTTTCTTCCTTCAATTCGCGGATCGCGCCTTGCAGCAAGGATTCGCGTTTCTCCAGAAAGCCGCCGGGGATAGCCCACAAGCCTTTGCCGGGATAATGTTTGCGCTTACCCAGCAATACATGATCGTTGACGGTGACTACCGCATCGACAGTGGTGGCAATAATATCCCAGGGAATGCCGGCATAGACTTGATTCTCTGCATGGATTTTGGCGTATTCCGCTTTTAATACCGCGTACTCAGGATTCTTTGCCCAATCGTTTAAAAAATCCCTCACCGGCACGGAAATCCGGCTGGCGATATTTGCCAACGCGGTCTCCACGCTTTCCGCCGCAAACAATTGGTGGCGTAGCGCCGTGGCATCAATATCCAGCTCGGACTCTATCGCCTCCATCGCCCAATCGGGAAAATTATCCAGATAATACGTGGACTCGTCTTTGTTAAAGCCGACCAACGCGACCCGTTCGCCGTCGGCCACACACGCACCAACTTGCCGCCTGACATCGGCATTCCACAGCGTATCGTCGTAATAATCCCGCACCGGTAAAAATGTCAGGCGGGCTTGCTCGCTCTCCGGCAGCGTTGCGGCGATCATGGCAGCCCGTTCGGTCCATTTAAACGGATTGCGGATGTTTCTGGACTGAAAGGACGAGCCGACAATTACCAGCACCTCGTCAGCAATCTCCAAGGCTCGGCGTGTTAGTTGCTCGTGCCCCTTGTGATAAATTTGGTAACGGCCAATCACAATGGCTTTTTGGTATTTAGTCATCGCTCTAGCCTTAATGTTTGGCCGCTATCGGCATTTGCCGGCCGGCGCCAAACGCTCTGGGTCGCACCCGAATGATGGGCGGTGCTTGCCGGCGTTTGTATTCGTTGCGGGCTATCATGCCTACGATGCGTTGGTACACCGCTTCACCGGCAGCGGTGGCTCGATAGCCAGCCACAAACTCGCGGGCTTGCTGATATTCGTGGTCAGCCAGCTGTTTGCCTTCGATCAACAGTTTCAAAATTTCATCCAATACCTCGTAAGGCGGCAAGCTATCGGTATCTTTCTGATCGGGCGCCAATTCTGCGGAAGGCGGTTTAGTTAAAATCGCTACGGGAATAATCTCGCGATTGGCGCGTTGGTTGATATACGCGGACAGGCGGTACACCTCGGTTTTGTACAAGTCGCCGATCAGGCCCAGGCCGCCATTAGTGTCACCGTACAGCGTGCAATAACCCACCGATATTTCGCTTTTGTTACCGGTGGTGAGGACCATCGCGCCGGAGTGGTTGGAGTAAGCCATCAGGATGGTGCCGCGTAGCCGAGCCTGCAAGTTTTCCAAACTCAAACCACGCAATTCATCGTTAAAGCTGCTTTGAAATTGCCCCCCAAAATCATTGACCAGCGTCTTGATCGGATAGCTGAAAAGCGTTACGCCCAAGGCATCGCACAGTAACTGCGAGTCGCTCACCGAACCGCTACTGGAAAACGCCGACGGCATCGTGATGGCGATGACATTTTCCGGCCCCAAGGTCTCGGCGGCAATCGCAATCGTCAACGCCGAATCAATACCGCCCGACGAACCCACCACGACTTTTTTGAAGCCGCAGCGCCGCACATAGTCTCGTAAACCCAGCAGAATATGTTGCAGAATGAATTCCTGATCATTATCTGCTTGAGGTTCTGCTGGTGGCGGACTGATTTGAAATCCGCCTTCTGCAAAACGCAGCGTATCGATCACCGTTTGGAAAGCCGGCCATTCTCGGGCAATTTCGCCATCGGCATTCACGGCAAAGGAAGCGCCGTCGAACACAATACTGTCTTGTCCGCCGACTTGATTGACATAAAGTATCGGCAGCTCATGTCGGCGGGCGGCGCCGCAAATCACTTGTTGGCGTTGCGTGCGTTTACCGATATTGGACGGGCTGGCATTGATGCTGACCACCAAGTCCGGGCGCATCCGGGCAAGTGCTTCGTAAGGATTAACCGGATAATCGTCGGCGTTATCGTTCCAACCGTCCTCGCAAATCATCAGCCCTACTTTATAACCGGCGACGTCGATACTCACCGCGCCCTGTTGACCCGGCTCGAAATGACGGCGCTCATCGAAAATATTGTAGGTGGGCAACAGTTGCTTGTGATATTCCGCAATAGTCTCGCCGTTACGGATGGCAATCAGCGCGTTATACAGCGGCTTACCGGGGCCGTTTGCTTTTATCGGCGTGCCGACAATCGCAACGAGGTCCGGAAACTGCGTTGAAAAAGCAGTCAGCTCTGCCAGCGCTTCGTAGGCTTTGCGAATAAAGGTCGATTCGTTTAACAGGTCGCCAGGGTAATACCCGCACAAGGACAACTCCGGGAACACTAACAATTGCGCCTGCTGCGCGGCGGCTTGGCGATAAGCATCTTTGGCAATCGCCAAGTTGCCGGCAAAATCGCCGACCATGGGATTGATTTGGGCGATGGCGACGGTCAAGGGACAAGTAGACATAACAATTCCTATGCAGAATTTAGGCGTAGTGATTAAAAATCTGCCGCAGATAGGCAATAAAGGTTTGGTCGTTGCATAAGGTCTTGCCGGGGGCATCGGACAATTTCGCCACCGGGTCGCCGTTGCAGCACACCAGCTTCATCACAATATTCAGGGGTTTGGGGCCGCCAAGATCGTTAGTTAAATGGGTGCCGATGCCAAAGCCCAGCTGAATGCGATCCGCAAAGTGTTCATACAGGCTAATCGCCTTGGGAATATCCAAACCATCGGAGAACACCAGGCGTTTGCTATGCGGATTGATGCGTAGTTTTTGATAATGGCTGATGGCTTTTTCGCCCCAAACCACCGGGTCGCCGGAGTCATGCCGCAGGCCGTCAAACAATTTGGCAAAATACAAATCAAAATCGCGCAGAAAGGCATCCATGCCAATGGTGTCGGTCAACGCCACACCCAAATCGCCGCGAAACTCCTGCGCCCAATCTTCCAAAGCCATGCGTTGAAATTCGCGCAGCCGCACCACGTGGGCTTGGTAGGATTGCAGATACTCGTGAGCCATGGTGCCTATCGGCGTTAAACCGAATTTTTTGGCCAGATACACATTGGACGTGCCTTTGAACAAGCTCGGCACTTCGGCTTGAAACGTCCGCACCACTTCTTCTTGCCAGCTACCCCAAGCGCGCCGGCGCAAACCAAAATCGAAAATCTCGAAGGCATGGGTTTTTGCGGGGTGCTCGGCAAAGGCTTTAAGAGTGGCTAATTTTGTCTGCAAGCGGCGGCGGCCTTCCGCCAATAACGCCGCTTGGTCGAAGCGGCGAAAATACAGTTCCGAGACGATGTACAAACAAAATATCTCGAAATTCATCACATGCACTTGCGGACCCTGGGCTTGAATTCTGAGGGTGTCGCCTTCGGCAAATGCCTTGATGTATTTGCTTCTAAACCGAAACAAGGACAGGAACTCGATGAAATCCGGCTTTAAGTACCGCAGCCCGGCTAAATAGGCCAGTTCGTCATCGGCAAATTGCAGGGAACACAGGTGATCCAGTTCTTGTTTGACATCAATCAGCAAGTCGGCCAGCGGGTATTCCGGCGTACTCCGGCAGATAAAATCGTATTCGGCGCTGGCTTCCGGGCGCTTATGCAGCATGGTTTGCCACATCGGAAATTTGTACAAATCGTTTTCAAGCAGGCTTTTGACGATGGGAGTCATGTGCATTCCTTAGTATGGGTTATTTTCGGGGACCAGTTCCAAAGCCATTTCGGCGCTGGTTGCCAGACGAATGTCTTGTGCGCGCAGTTCGGTAAAAAATTGTTCGACAGCCGCTTCGAATCCACTGACAGGACTCATGCAGTCAGTCAGGATCACCAGTTTGCGTTTTAGCTCGGCGGCGCCGAACTGCAAAATGTCGCTGATCGTTTCCTTGACGCAATGGCTGCTGGCTTGGCCGGCGATTAACAAACGATCCGACTCAGCGAGCATTTCCAGTAAGGCCTGATTCAACTGCGTGGCCTGATCGGCAGGGTCCGGGATGACGGCTTTTAGTGCGGAAAAGCTTTCCGTCCAAATGTTTTCACCTTTTTGCACCAGCGTAACGGGTTTGGAGGTTCGCGTTTCCCAATGGCTTAAGGCTTGCGCCAACTCGGGGTTAAGCTTGTGTCCCGGCGTCCCGATTAAACAATGCGGCGGCCAAAGGATAAAAGGCCGCTGCATCTGTTCCAGTTGTTGCAGGTAGTTTAGAACATAATCGTTTTGCTCCGGTGACACCGGTGTGACGGACAGGCGATAACGGCCTGCTAAAAAGTCAGCGGCGGTCACTCGGGAAAATGGGGGTGGGGCTACACCCTCTTCAGTTAGCCAAGAGCTGTTGTGTGCCAGATCGATCATGTGATGGGTGTCGAGCGTGGCGATAACGCCGGCAATGGCAAGTCCGGCTTGTTCAATCAACTGCGCCAGTCTCAGGCAATCCTGACAGGCGCCCGGCACGGGCAGGGCCGGAACATACCCTTCGGGGACGTGATCGCAAAAGTCGTTTTGCGCATCGATGATCAGTAACTGAGTATTTGCCATGAGCTTTAACCTGCGACGATAGTTGATATGGGCTTAGCTTAACCTTGTTAGTTACATAATGCAACTAACAAAAATTTATCGTGCGCTATTTTGTATGCAGGTATAGTTATAATTCTTTACTAACTAAGATACCTCAAGTAGCCCAACTCAATATTGCTATGCTCGAACCCATTATTTCAACTGTTGATATTGTCTTGCTGATCATCCAAGAAGATCGCTTGTGCGTTACGCTGTCCAAGCGCGACAAAGAACCTTACGCAAACCAGGAAGCCTTGCCCGGCGGGTATATTCACGCGCAAGACGATAGGGATTGCCTGGACGCCGCGGTACGCATCCTGCAACAAAAAACCGGTTTGCTGCCGCCCTATTTAGAGCAACTGAAAACCTTTGCCGGCGCAGCGCGGGACCCACGCGGCTGGTCGATCTCGGTGGCGTATTTTGCTTTGGTCGATGCCGATTTGATCTTGTCCGCAAACCATCCCGGCCTGACTATTTGTGCAGTGGATGCCTTGCGGCGCTTACCGTTTGACCATAACGACATCATTGCCGCGGCGGTGGAGCGGATTCGTAACAAGTCGCAATATTCCTCCTTGCCTTGTTACTTGGCCGGTGAAACCTTCAGCCTGCCAAGATTGCAGAAGATTTACGAGGCTTGCTTAGGCGAAACCCTGAACAAAGTCAGTTTTCGACGAAAAATGGAGGAACTGGGGGTGCTGGAAACAGTAGAAGGGCAAACCGAAACAGCCGGCGCGCATAGGCCCGCGCAGCTTTATCGGTTGAAAAGCGAATTTAAAAATCAGTTAAAACTATTGGTGCGCGGATTATAGCGCCCGATCTTGTAGCTTAGTGCCGACCTGTTTCGGCATCGCTTTTTTGCATTAAGCCATCCAGCGTCAAGCCGCAACTCGGCGCAAACGCCTGTATAAAAAACACTACTTCCGGCTGCTGCAATTCATGAATATTCTGAGCCAACTGCGCGGCGGCCAGTTCAAACTCGGTGTTGCCGGCTTTGAGTTCGGCCTGGCATTTTAGATAAGCGGAAATCTTGTCGGCCGCTTTGATGATTTGCTGATGAGCATCCGGCAGGCTTTCGTGTTGAATAAATGCGCGAAAATCCTCGCGCAATGCGTCCGGCAACAAGTTCAACAGCTCGGTTTCGGCCTGTTGTTCGATTTGCTTGTAAGCGCCGAGTATCGCCGGTGAGTGGTATTTGATCGGTGTCGGCAAATCGCCGGTAATCACTTCCGTCACATCATGATACAGCGCGGCGGTGGCAACCGCATTGGCGTCGAGTTGGCCGTCAAAATAGCGATTTTTGATTAAGGCCAGCGTGTGGGCAATCACCGCCACTTCCCAGCTATGCTCCATGACATTTTCTTCATGGGCGTTGCGCTTCAAACCCCAGCGCTTGATCCAGCGCAAGCGCGATAGGTACGCATAGAAGCTGCTGCTAATGGCTGGCATTAATGATCGCTATAGGTTGTGGTGCAGACTTTGCGTTCATCGCAATGCACGGTTTTTTTGATGGTCGTGGGCTTTTTGGCAGATTGATTGGCGGCCAAGTTCTCCGGGCTGTCCACGTATTGGCTCGCCGGTCTGATGCCGGCTTGGTTATTGGCTAACAAAGTCAGCGTATTGCCGGTTTGCGTGATCTGGAAATATTTTAAAGTATTCATGCCAATCAACACTTCATCCAGGTGGTCGTTGATGTGCGCATCAAGATTTTTAATGACAGCACTACCCAGAACCAAGCTTGTGATTTGAGTCGCGCGATCCGCTACTTTGCCGCCGGCGGTATTGGATTGCACCACGCCGCCAAACGGCAAACCGGCTTGGATTGCCATACTGCTCGGAATCACGGTTTTGGTCGCTCCGGTGTCGATTAGAAAAGGCATCGGCACATTATTGACTAACACCGTACCGCGAAAATGGCCTTGCGGGTCGGTTTTTAAAACCACGCCGCCGGCTTTGGGAGTAATCAGATTAGATTGTGGTTGGGCTTGCGGAGCCATAGCCACCGGAAGCGGTATCTCCGTCTGCCTTTTGGACTGTTGGAACCTCAAAAAGGCATCGGCGCCGTACCACAGGGCGGCAATGGTTAAGACCGGAAACAAAAGATAGCGAATGCCGCTGTGACCGGATTTTCCGCGATCCCGCTGCGTCGTCCGATGAGCGACCGCATCAGGGCCGGCAACTTTAGACCCTGGTTGATATTTTTCCCGGTAGTAGTCGCGATCCTGTATGCCCATGTTCCGTTCCGACAATCTGCTTTCAGCGAAAAAACTCGTAGCATTCTCAGCTAGCGCCGATTATTACCTAAAACTTAGCATACCGGTGAGCGGGAGTGAGCAAACGGGGCTCCCGCTTAAGCGGGAGCAACGATGTTTGAGGGCCGGGTTAATAAAACCGGGTTAACCGGGTCCAGCGCCGATCAATCCACCGCTTATGCGAAATACAACGCGCGCAGCTCACTTTGCGATGCAGCGCTCAACTCTTTGCCATCGCTTTTGCGGGTGACTGTGTACACACCTTTACCGAGAACGATTTCCTCGCCATCGTTGGCAAAGCCAACGACGTTATGATTGGCGTCGAAAGGAATACGATGCAAACCGCCGTTGTGGCTGTTGAAGTCGGCGATAATACCCATATGCGGCGGGTTTTTTACCGAATCCCACCAAGGCAGCTTGCCGGCATCCTGCGCCCAAGTTTCACTCAAGGCTTCCGGCGGCAGGCAACGTTCGACCAGTCGCTGGCCGATCACAGCAAATTGCATACGCGCGATTTTCTCGGGTTCGGTGCCGACCATATCCCGCGTTTCCAGAATATCACCACTCAGATACGCATCGCTTGTTGAAACAACGCGGTTCCATGTGCCGTCAAGATTTTTGTGTTCAAACATTTTATTCCCCTTAGTCGATTTGATTTGGACAGGCATTAACCGCCAAGCAAAATCATGACCAATTTCCGCCGGCGCCAAAATTCGGCAATAACTGTTTGTTTTTAAAACTTAAGGCCGCTTCGAGTAAGTCTTCCGGCAGGCTCAAGGCGAAGCATATGTTATTGATTCCGTTCGTGGTAAGTTTGTCGGGCACGCCAGTGCAATCAATGTGTTAAAGGTTTCCTTGTAAATAGACCCCCAGCACTTTCATCGCTATCTCAAAACTCGCAAAAAGCTCAATCTTCGGGAACGCTTGCCAACTGTCCGACAATTTATCGAATTCCCGACAAAAACGCTCAGTATCGTAAGGTCAATCTAAGTGAAGAGATGTCGAAAGCCTGCCGCCATTTTTCATGCTAAGGATCAATAATTCGTTTTGCGGCTACCAGCGTCCGCGTTGGTGATTCTCGAATCCCGGCATTTGCTGAGGTTGCGGTGGGTAGACGAAACCCCTTACTGGCGGTAACCCATAATAGTCGGAGGGAGCCTGATAGCCGGTCGGAGGCTGAGGAACGTAGCCGCGATAGCCGCCTCGATAGCCCTGAAAACCTTGATTGCCTTGATTTCTTTGATAGTCTTGAAAATCACGATCACGATCACGATCACGATCACGATCACGATCCTGTTCATAGTCATTGCTGTAATCGTCTCGGCGATTGTATTGCCGATGCTCGGGTTGCTGCCGGTATTGTCGTTGCTGCGGTTGCTGACGTGGCGTGTAGACCCAGTCATCTTGATCGCCGAAGGCCGTGCCTGACAAAAGCCAGCCAAATACCAAAACTATCGCTTGCTTAACCATAAATCCTCCTAAAGTTGGATTTTAGTGAATACTCGTCAGTTTACTAAAAGATGGCGTCGGACTCTGTCATTTAGGTGTTGAGCGATTGTGCGCTCAGACCGATAAATATCTAAAAATTAAATATACATATGCAATTTAATCATTAATAAGCTGAGTGACTGCGCTGGCATAATGAAGTCACTTATCGAATATTATGAAGTTTAAGGTGATTGTCTATGAATTTAATGTATACGGCATCCGGTTTTGCCGTGGGTATGTTGGTGGGTGTTACCGGGGTTGGCGGCGGTTCGTTGATGACACCGCTTCTGGTGTTTTTGTTTGGCTTTAAACCCGCCGTCGCGGTAGGCACGGATTTACTGTATGCGTCGATTACGAAAACCGCAGGGGTGTTTGTTCATCATGGTAAGCACGGTTCGGTAGATTGGAAAATCGTCGGCTGGTTGGCGTTGGGTAGTTTGCCTTTTGCAGGTGTAACACTTTACGTGTTGAAAAATCTGATGGAGGTTGGCAAGGAAGTGACCGGTGCAATTACCTTTACCTTGGGTGTGGCTTTGTTGCTGACCGCTCTGGCCTTGCTGGTTCGCAGTATTCTGTTGCGCAAAGCGTCCAAGAGTGCGGAGATTGATGACGAACACAGCAACCAGGGAAATAGTGGCCGATTTTCACCACGGTGGGAAAAAGTTGCAACGGTTTTTACTGGTGCGGTGCTGGGGGTGTTGGTGACATTGTCGTCGGTTGGTGCCGGAGCTTTGGGAACCGTTGCTTTGCTATTTCTTTATCCAAGAATGACGACCTTGAAAATTGTCGGCACCGATTTGGCGCACGCGATTCCTTTAACCGCGGTAGCTGGTTTGGGGCATTTGAGCCTGGGGAATTTCGATCTGGATTTACTGATCAGCTTGCTGCTGGGGTCGGTGCCGGGTATTTGGGTCGGCAGTCATCTAAGTGCGAAGATTCCCGAATATTTTTTGCGTCCGGTGTTAGCGACTTTACTGCTGGTGATAGGCTTAAAATTCGTATTGCAATAAGCCCAATCTGGTTTTCTGAATAAAAAAGCCGTGCTCGTCTTTGCGACGAGCACGGCTTTTTTTGTTTGCCTATTTCGGCGCGCGTTTGCGTTCGTTTTCAGTCAATAAGATTTTACGTAGACGAATTGATTTAGGTGTCACTTCGACCAACTCGTCATCGCTGATAAATTCCAAAGCTTGTTCCAGCGTCATTTTTTGAATTTTGGCGCAGGTCAAGCTGTCGTCAGAGCCCGCCGCGCGAATGTTGGTTAAAGGTTTGGGCTTGGTCGGGTTAACCACTAAATCGTTGCCGCGAGAATGGATACCGACTAATTGCCCTTCGTAGATTTCATCGCCATTAACCACCAGCAACTCGCCGCGAGCTTGCAGCGGATACAGCGAATAATCGACCGCTTTACCTTTGGCCATGGAGATCAACACGCCACGCACACGATTACCGACCGCGCCTTCTTTCACAGGGCCATAATGGTCGAATACGTGATAGAACAGGCCCGATCCGGAGGTTGCGGTCAGGAACTCGGTCTGGAAGCCCAATAGACCACGGGAAGGCACGACATATTCCAAACGGATGCGGCCTTTACCGTCCGGCACCATGTCTTTCAGGTCGCCTTTACGGTCGCCCAATTTTTCCATGATGGTGCCTTGGTGCTGCTCTTCCACCTCAATCGTGACATTTTCAAACGGTTCTTGTTTGATGCCGTCAATTTCTTTGATGATCACTTGCGGGCGCGAAACGCCCAGCTCGAAACCTTCGCGGCGCATGTTCTCGATCAATACCGACAAGTGCAACTCGCCACGACCGGACACTTTAAATTTATCCGGATCGTCGGTGGTTTCAACACGCAGAGCCACGTTGTGCTGCAACTCTTTTTGTAAGCGGTCGTAAATTTGGCGAGTGGTAATGAATTTACCTTCTCTACCGGCAAACGGCGAATTGTTGACCTGAAAGGTCATGCTCACGGTCGGTTCGTCGACCGATAGCGGCGGCAAGGCAACTACATTGTTAGGGTCGCACAAGGTTTCCGAGATTTTCAGATTCTCGATACCGCAGAAGGCAATGATGTCGCCCGCTTGCGCGGTTTCCACTTCGACGCGCTCCAAGCCATGGAAACCATACAGTTTCAGCATGCGGCCACTACGGGTTTTGCCGTCGTTATCGATAATGGTCAATGGCATGTTGCGCGAGACTTTGCCTTGCTTGATACGGCCGATGCCGATTACGCCGACGTAGGAGTTGTAATCCAGACTGATGACTTGCATTTGGAACGGTGCGTCCACATCAACCGGCGGCGGCGCTACTTTATCGACAATAGTTTGGAACAGCGGTGTCATATCGCCGCCGGATACGTCGGCTTCCAGTCCGGCAAAACCATTTAACGCTGAGGCATAAACAATCGGGAAATCCAATTGCTCATCGGTGGCGCCGAGGTTATCGAATAAATCAAAAGTTTGATCGACGACCCAATCAGGACGGGCACCGGGACGATCCACTTTATTGATGACGACGATAGGCTTTAGACCTAAAGCAAAGGCTTTTTTAGTCACAAAGCGGGTTTGTGGCATTGGGCCGTCGACGGCGTCGACCAGCAGCAAAACCGAATCCACCATCGATAAAACCCGCTCAACCTCGCCGCCGAAATCGGCGTGACCCGGGGTGTCGACGATGTTGATGTGATAGCCGTTCCAGTCGATCGCAGTGTTTTTCGCCAGAATGGTAATGCCGCGTTCTTTTTCCAGCGCGTTGGAGTCCATCACCCGTTCGTCGACTTTGGTGTGCGCGTCGAAGGTACCGGATTGCTGTAAAAGTTGGTCGACTAAGGTGGTTTTGCCGTGGTCAACGTGAGCGATGATCGCGATGTTTCTGAGTTTTTCTATCACAATAATTTACTAGATGATTTTTAAGGAACAGATAGGCCGAACGGTAGAACCGACCAGCGGGATTTAGTTTTGGTTTATGCGCGGGCGCGAACCGATGGTAGAAGGATTAGCTTTGTTGCCAAGGCAAGCCGTGAAAACGCCAGCCGCCGGTATTGCCGCGGTGTTTGTTTTCATCCAGCGGGCCTTCGAAGCCTTCCAGAATGTTGATCAGATGCTGATAACCTGCCGCTTCCAGGGCTTTGGCGGCGTCTACAGAGCGTTGTCCGCTGCGGCATAAGAGCAGTATCGGCGCGGCTTTATCCGGGGCGTGCTGTTGTACTTGCTCCACAAAACCCGTATTTAACTGCATGCCGGGAAATTCTTTCCAGGCCACATGAATGGCTTGCGGCGGGTGGCCGACAAAGCTGTGCTCAATGGCTGTCCTGACATCGATCAGTACCGCTGCCGGGTTGCGTTGTAATACCGCCCAGGATTGTTTGGGGTCGAGATTTTCTATCATTAATTTACCGCTTTATTTTTGCCCGATAAAACAGGCTTCGTTTCTATTACCGAATCGCACATCGCCGAGTTTTGCGTATTCTTGGTAAAAAACTATGCTTAAGGGGCTGAATAGCCGCAATAACTCGTTGTTTGCCAGTAAATACTCGGGATTGCTGGGGCCTTGTTGGTCAAGTTTGTTGCGGGTAAATGTTTGATAAAACAGCAGGCCGCCCGGTTTCAAGGCTGCCATTATCGCATTACACAGGGTTCGGTCAAGAAAACGACTGATGACAATCACATCGTAAGTCTGCTCTGTAAGTGTTTCGGCGCTGATATGGCATTGCTGAGTGGTGATGGAAAGGCCTTTTTCGGCAGCCTGTTGTTGCAATATTCCCAGGCCGACTGAGGAAATATCCCAGGCATCGACGTCCAGCCCGGATCCGGCCAGTAATATCGCGTTGCCGCCGATGCCGCAGGCCAAATCCAGCGCTTTGCCTTGCTTGGGTAGCAAATATCGATGCTGCACCAACACCTCGGCTGGCGCAGGTGAGGCGGCAGAATCTCGATAAATGGCGTCCCACTTACTTTGTAGTTCGGTCATGGGTTCATGCCGATCCGATGCGGTAGCCAGGCTTGAATAAACTCCAGAAACGAACGGACTTTGGCGGACAAATATTTGCGGTGTGGGTAAACCGCATAAATCTCCAACGGCGCGATGCCGTATTGCTCCATGACCACTTGTAAACGGCCTTGTTCGATGTCGCGACCGACGATGTAGCGCGGCAACATGATCAGGCCTAAGCCATTCACCGCAGCGTTGCGGATCGGATCGGCCATGTTGGCTTGCATCCTGCCCGTGACGGTAACGGTGCGTTCGCCGAGTATGCCCTTGAATCGCCACTTGTTACGGGGCGGAATCGCCCAGTTGATCAAGCAGCTGTGGTCTTCCAGGTCTTCGGGGTCTTGTGGCGTACCGTGTGCTTTCAGATATTCCGGGGACGCGCATACGACCAGCGACGAGCTGGCCAGTTTTCGGGCCACCAGGCTGGTATCATTGAGTTGTCCCAAATAGATAGCCAGATCGACGCCCTCATCAATTAAATCGACTTGTCCGCCTTTCAGCACCATTTCCACAGATAGGTCAGGGTAGTTTTTTAGATATTCGGTCAAGCCCGGCGAAATATGGCTGGCGCCGATGACTGGCGGTGCCAGAATTTTCAGGGTGCCGCGCGGCTCTGTTTGCAGGTGAGTGATCGCCGATTCCATCTCGGCCACGTCGAGTAAAACTTGCTGGCAACGCTCCAGATAAGCCTCACCGGCTTCCGTCAGGCTCAAGCTGCGGGTTGTGCGATTGAATAAACGTGTGTTCAGTTCGCTTTCCAGCTGCATAATATGTTTGGTAGCCATCGCTCTGGAAATATCGAGATCTTTGGCGGCTCCGGCAAAGCTGCCGGCTTTGGCGACGCGGACAAAGACATTCATGCTGGTTAGTTTGTCCATGGTATCTCCTGGAAAGTAAAAAATTCACCAAAAAGCGTTGACATTTTTATTGTTTCTAAATTGTATACAATTTATTTAGTAAAAGCCTAATTGTAAACTTTTTTCTATCCTGTATAGTGCGCTGCAACTGAAGAGTAAACACATGAGGTCTTGTCAAGCGCAAGATTTAAAAATAGAGAATTTGAGCACAATGAACGACTTTAAAAAAGACATCTTAATCGGCGCTCTTTTTATTGTCGGTGTTTGGAGCTTTATTTCCGGCTTGTTCGTCATCTCTACTGTGCTGTTCGCTGTCACCTCCATATTTAGCAATATGTCGACTAAGGCGCTGCTGAATAGCTGATCCAAGAATTTGTAACTACCTCCTGGTGTTGTAATAACGAGCGGAACCTCCTTCTAAGCACTCCGCTGGTTTTTTTGCCTTCCTCTGCGCAAGCATAGGGAGGCTTTTTTTTGCCGATAGATTTTTTTTGGCTGCTTCGGCAACGTGCTATGATTTTGCAATTTTCAATCCAAACAAAAGCTAATGAGCGAAGTTTTACAGCAATTGGCCGAGATTCTTGAGCAGCGCAAGTTGCAAACCGCCGATCAGTCCTACGTAGCCAGTTTATATGCCAAGGGCTTGGATCATATTTTGAAAAAAATCGGCGAAGAGGCTACCGAGACGGTGATTGCCGCCAAAGACGGCGATAAGGATAAAATTGTGTATGAAACTGCCGATCTTTGGTTTCATTGCATGGTGATGTTGGCGCATCAGGAACTCGGCCCGGAACATGTGATCAGTGAGTTGCAAAGGCGCTTCGGATTGTCCGGTTTACAGGAAAAAGCGCAGCGCGATATTTCCTGATAGTAAAAATTAAGGAGTGAACAATGGGTTTAAGCATCCCTCATTTATTAGTAGTGTTAGTTATCGTGATCTTGGTGTTTGGCACCAAGCGCCTGAAAAATATCGGCGCCGATCTTGGCGAAGCGATTAAGGGCTTTCGTTCTGCCGTTAAGGAAGGTAGCGAAGATAAGGCTATTGCAAGCAAGGAAGAGGAGCCTTTGGAAGGCGAAGTCACTAATAAAGAAAAAGACCGAGCTTAGTCTGCGATATGTTCGACGTCGGTTTTTCAGAATTGTTGATGGTGGGGTTGGTGGCGCTATTGGTGCTCGGCCCGGAAAAATTGCCGAAAGCGGCCCGCTTGGCTGGGTTTTGGGTAGGAAAAGCCCGTACTGTGTTGGCCACTGCTAAGGCGGAAATTAAACAGGAATTGCACGCTGAGGAAATGCGCCAGTTAATCCAGCAACAGTCCATAGCCGGCGAATTGCAGAAAGTGGTGCAGGATACTCAGTCGGCTCTCGACGATATTAACTTCAATGCTCAGGCAGCGACAGAAATCAATCAGGACGATGACAAGCCAAGCGCCGCTGGATAACGAGCAGTCATTTTTTAGCCATTTAGTCGAACTGCGCGACCGCTTGTTAAGGGTCGTGTTATGCGTGCTGCTGGTATTTGTTGGTACCGCAAGCTACGCCAACGAGATTTACGCCTATCTGGCCGAGCCGCTGTTAGTGCACATGCCGAAAAACAGCACGATGATTGCCATTGATGTGGCCTCGCCGTTTTTCACGCCGTTCAAGCTTGCGTTTGTGGTGGCGGTGTTCGTTTCCATTCCCTTCATTCTTTACCAGTTCTGGGGTTTTGTGGCGCCCGGCTTATATCGCCATGAAAAACTGATGGTGGCGCCACTGTTATTGGCTAGTACGCTGTTGTTTTATAGTGGTGCGGCCTTCGCCTATTTTTTGGTATTTCCTCTGGTATTCGGCTATCTCACGTCGGCGGCGCCGGCCGGCGTGGCGGTGATGACAGATATAGCCACTTATCTGGATTTTGTATTGGCGATGTTTTTTGCCTTCGGCTTATCGTTCGAAATTCCGATTTTCACTATTGTGTTGGTCTGGACCGGCATCATCACCCCGGAAACGCTGTCTGAAAAAAGGCCGTATGTCATCGTTGGGGTGTTTGTCATCGCGATGTTTTTGACGCCGCCCGACGCTTTGTCGCAAACCCTATTGGCAGTGCCAATGTGGTTGTTGTTTGAATCCGGATTGCTGTTTTCACGCTTATTTGTCAAAAAAGAATCGGCAGCTGAGAATCGTGAGTAGTATCGCTCAGCGTTTCGCCACGGTACGCAAGCAACTCCGTCAGGCCGAAATCAATTCGCAGCGTTCACCGGGGAGTGTGCAGTTATTGGCGGTCAGCAAGACCAAGCCCGCCGCCGATATTGCCGCAGCCTACCGTTTCGGTCAGCGCCATTTCGGCGAAAATTATTTACAGGAAGCGCTGAAAAAACAGCAGGAATTGGCGGCATTCAATATCAGCTGGCATTTCATTGGGCCGATTCAATCCAATAAAACCAAGCCTATTGCCCAGCACTTTGCCTGGGTGCACAGCGTTGACCGCCTAAAAATAGCCGAACGCCTCAGCGAGCAGCGTCCGGATTTTTTGCCGCCGCTGAATATCTGCTTGCAGGTCAATATCAGCGATGAAGCGAGCAAATCCGGCATTGAATTGGCCGATTTGCCGGTGCTGATCGAACAAGTCGGTAAGCTGCCCAATTTGCGTTTACGCGGGGTGATGGCGATTCCGGAGCCGCAGCAGGATTATCTGGCGCAATGCCTGCCGTATCGGCGGCTCTATCAGGCAGTGCGGCAACTTGATCGTCACGATCTCGATACTTTTTCGTTTGGCATGAGTGGCGATTTACAGGCGGCGGTTGCCGAAGGCTCAACGCTGGTGCGGATCGGCACGGCGCTGTTCGGCGAGCGTCCTAGCCAATAATTTGTTTTTCATGGATAATGCAGGGTATTTTCCGATAAATCCCCATTTTTCAACGCGATGAAACAAAAGCTGGAATCCCTGTTACAACAAGCCGTTACAGCCCTTAAAACTCAAGGTATTCTCGAAAACGATTTTATTGCGCAAATCAATTTGGAGCGCACCCGCGATGCGCAACACGGCGATTTCGCCACCAATTTGGCGATGTTGCTGGCCAAGCCGGCCAAACTTAATCCTAGACAGCTGGCCGAAAAAATCGTCGCGGCGCTGCCGAGCGATGCGCTGATCACCAAGGTTGATATCGCCGGCCCCGGATTTATCAATTTCTTCATCAATCCCGATAGCCAATTTCAGGTCGTCAAACAGATACTCGATACTGGGTCGGAATACGGTTTGAGCAAGATCGGCGTTGGCAAGCGAGTGCAAGTCGAATTCGTTTCCGCCAATCCCACCGGGCCTTTACATGTCGGCCACGGCCGCGGCGCGGCTTATGGTTCTGCGGTGGCGGATTTGCTGGCGGCAGCCGGTTTTGAAGTCGAACGCGAATACTATGTGAACGATGCCGGCCGGCAGATGGATATTCTCGCCACCAGCGTCTGGTTGCGGTATCTGGAAGCCTGTGGCGAAGTTCTGCCTTTCCCTAGCAATGGCTATCGCGGCGAGTATGTCCGAGATATTTCCGCGAATTTGCATAAGAAAGCCGGCGACGCCTACCGCAGAGCTGCCGCGCTAGTGATGGCGGATTTGCCCGCCGACGAACCGCAAGGCGGCGATAAGGAAAAACACATTGATGCGTTGATCGACCGAGCCAAAACCTTGCTCGGCGAGGCTTATAAAGAGGTATTTCAAGCCGGTCTGGACGAAATTCTGGACGACATCAAAGACGACTTGGCTGAATTCGGCGTGAGTTATCAACAGTGGTTTTCCGAGCGTTCGCTGATGGACGATCATTCCGTTGAGCAGGCTTTGCAGCGTCTGGATGCGGCCGGCTATCTTTATCAGCAGGAAGGTGCTACTTGGTTTGCCTCCAGTCGCCTGGGCGACGAAAAAGACAGAGTGGTTGTGCGCGACAACGGCCAGACCACCTATTTTGCTTCTGATATTGCCTATCACATGCACAAATTGGATCGGGGCTTCGATCAAATCGTCAACATCTGGGGTGCCGACCACCATGGCTATATTCCGCGCGTGAAAGCGGCGATGCAAGCCTTGGGCGCCGACGAATCCAAACTGAAAGTATTGCTGGTGCAATTTGCGATCTTGTATCGCGGCGACGAAAAAGTACAGATGTCGACCCGCTCCGGCGAATTTGTCACCCTAAGGCAACTGCGCAGCGAAGTGGGTAGAGATGCGTGCCGCTTTTTTTATGTGATGCGTAAATCCGAACAACATATGGATTTCGACTTGAAATTGGCTACTTCCAGAAGCAACGAAAATCCGGTTTATTATGTGCAGTATGCGCATGCCAGGGTGTGCAGCGTGTTGCGCCAGCTCGACGAAAAAGGCCGGCAACGCAATCCGCAGTTAGGTATGGAGCATCTGAATCTGTTGACCGAAGAGCAGGAAGCCGCGTTACTGACTACACTTTCCAAGTACCCGGAAACTTTGGAACGTGCTGCTGTGAATTACGAACCTCATCAATTGATTCATTACTTGCGTGAACTGGCCAATCAGTTCCACAGTTATTACAACGCGCACCAGTTCCTGGTGGACGACGATAAGCTCTGCAACGCACGCATCAATTTGATTTGTGCCGTGAAACAGGTATTGGTCAATGCCCTATCCCTATTGAAAATCAATGCACCCGAAGCGATGTAATGGCCAGAGACTATAAGCACCGCGTTCAAAGTCCCAGTTACACCAACAGCCGTAGAAAACCGAAAAAGTCCTCGGTCGCACCTTGGCGCTGGTTGCTGGTCATCGCGCTGATTGTAGCTTTTGGGGTGTTTTTGAACATGATCCGCAAAATGGTACCGGAGTTGGTGGCAGGCAAGTCGGAGGCGGAGATCCCGCAAGTAGTGGAGAAGTTAAAGCAAGAGTTACCGGTCAAACCGCAAACTCAAGCGGTCGTTGAGCCGGAAAAACCGGCGGAGCCGCCGCAACCAGCGGAGCCGGAAGAACCGCGTTACGATTTTTATACCATACTGCCACAAGCGGAAGTAGTGGTGCCCGACTACGAAATCAAAACCCGGGTGCGCGAGCAGCTAGTTGGTAAAACCAAGGCGGCCAAATACATTATGCAGGCAGGTTCCTTCCGGGAGGCAGCGGAGGCTGATCGCCATAAGGCCAAGCTGGCATCGCTCGGCATAGAGTCCCGGGTCGAAAAGGCTAAAGTCGGCAATGTTATCTGGCATCGGGTTAAGGTCGGTCCCTACGATAATCCCGCCAGCGTTTCCACGATTAAGGAATTGCTGCAGAAAAACGGCATCGGTGTGATTGTTACCGAAAGCGGTCAATAAGCGTTCAAAAAAATCCAGGGATTTGCCTGGCATTGTTCAAGCAATTCTCCAGCGCAATGCTGTGTATACTGCGGTAGTAAATTAGATTGACTGGCTTGCTGTTTTAAGCTCTGATAACTTCAACAATTACGAGAGGAGAGGTCTTATGGTTAACAAAAAGACGATGGCGCTGATGGCTTTGGCGCTGATCATGCTGAGCGGTTGTAGCCGGGGTTTTCGGGCTAGCGAAGTCAAAGATGACGATTTGGTCGAGGTAAGCTACGAGGCTGTCGATCAGCTCCTTCTCGATTTGCGCGAGCCTTTGCCCAGAGGTAGTCTGGTGGTTATCAATTCGCTGGTTAATCTCGGAGAACTGGAGCAAACACTGGCGTTTGGCCGAATTGTCTCCGATCAAATTTCCTCGGCCTTTCATCGTTCCGGTTACCGGGTGATGGGTATGGAACTGCCTACCGAAATTTTTGCTAAAAACGAAGCCGGTATCCTGCAACTGCCTGATAAAACCAAGGAAGCTTTAAATAACGTCGGGGCTAAAGCGGTCGTTGTAGGATCGTTTGCTCCTGGCTACAACAATGTCTATGTGTCGCTAAGGGTTGTGGACATCGCCAGTCAGAACGTGATTTCTTCCACCGACTATTCTGTGTCGATGGGGCCGGATGCCAAAGTTTTGGTTAAAAAGCCGCCAGCACCCGCGCCAGCTAAGCCATAGCACCCAGATATTAAGCGGATTGCCTTTAGGCAATCCGCTCCTCGCTATAGTTTAGCCATCAGGCTCGACGCACTAAAGTCCCCCTCTAATTACCCAGTTGCTCGTGGGCCAAGTTCTGTGCCAAATACCCAGAAATTGCCTGCGGCGTATCGAAATTGCCGTAAGCCAATAACAATTTAGCGTAAGCCGCTTCCAACGACGTATTCCAGATCATTTCCGCGCCCACATCCAGTAGCTCGCGAGTCGAGGCGTATGCGCTTTCCGAATATAGCGCCGGTGCCAGATAAGTTTTGATGCCCTGCCTGGTGCAGTGTTTGACGAATTCCACCAAGCTGTATTGCTCTCCTGCTGCGGCAGAGGCGCAAGCCGTCCCGGAGTGGTAGAGGTCGTGCAGTAATGCATCGACCTTGTCGAGATTGTAAGCAGCGTAATCCAGGCCTGGGTAAGGTCTGATCAACAATATTCGTTTGGAAAAGTCTGGTTTAAGCGCAATCGGCGCGCGCGCGCCGGGCGCCAAATTTTGCAGAGAGTGGAAGCATCCGTTCTCGAAGCACATCCAGGCCTGCGACTGCACGCTGATAAAATCGCTACTTAAGGGCAGGCAGGACGATAGTCGACTGCCGAGATGAATCAGCATCGCTTGGCCTGGATTGCGATAGGGCACAAACACGCCGGCCAGACCAATTTGGCGGATAAATTCCACCGCACACAGAAAGTTCGCCACGCCGTTGGCTTGCGGGTTATCCAGCGGCAAATCGCTGGAAACCAGCAGCAGCGGAATCGCCAATCCATTGAAATACAGGCTTAGTGCGGCGGCGCTAAAAGCCAGGCTGTCGGTGCCGTGGGTGACGATGATGCCGTCGAATTGGCTTAAGTCCTCAGTTTCAACTGCAGCGATGATCTGGGGCCAGTGGCTGGGATGCAGGTTTTCGCTGAGAATCTGCACGGGCTGCAAGGTTTTGAAGTTAACCGAATCCGGCTTGGCGTCGTGTTCCGCAAAGCGTTGCAATAACTTAAAACCGGCGCTGCCGTCGGTATTGATGGTGTCGCCGCTGAGCTGCGAACCGATGGTGCCGCCGGTAAATATCAGCAGGATGTTTTTCTTCATAAACGATGGTTTCTAGTATGATGTTTTGCTCACAAAGCCCATCTTAAACACTCCGCATGAAAATATCACTGATCGTGGCGATGGCCGGTAATCGCGCCATTGGCCTGAACGGCCAAATGCCCTGGCATCTCTCGGCCGACTTGAAACGCTTCAAACAAATCACCATGGGCGCGCCGATATTGATGGGGCGTAAAACGTTTGAGGCCATCGGTCGGCCCTTACCGGGACGGGAGAATATCATTATCAGCCGCGACCCGAGTTATCAACAGCCCGGTTGCCGGGTGTTTGGCGACATCGATAGCGTGTTGCAATGCTATGCCGATAGCCCGGAGCTATTCGTGATTGGCGGCGCCACCTTATATGAAGCCATGCTGGCGTATGCCGATTATTTGTATCTGACCGAAATCCATAAAACCTTCGAGGGTGACACCTTTTTTCCGGAGATTGATGCCAGGCAATGGCGGGAGCTTGTCAGAGAGGATGTTGAAAATGATCAAGCCGTTGATTTTAGCTACAGTTTTTTAAAGTTGGAAAACGTCCGGCCTGGCTTTAGTGGCGTGCTGGATTTGCGCGGCCGCTCAGGATTAGGTGCGTTGTCATAAAACTGTCACATTTGCTTCATACTATTGTCACGCTAGGTTGGCAATATGAATCTTAAGTTTTAAACATTTCGAGAAAATATATGAAAAATACATTCAAGCTGAAATCGCTGGTTTTAGGATTTGGTTTTGCATCGGCCGCTTTAGTCGGCGGCGAAGCTGTGGCGGCTCCCGCGACTTTGGACCCCGCTTTGCCCGAATACGCGGCAGCTAGCGGCGTGTCCGGCAATATCTCCAGCGTTGGCTCGGATACTTTAGCTAACTTGATGACCTTGTGGGCCGAAGAATTCGGCAAGATTTACCCCAACGTCAACATTCAGATTCAAGCAGCCGGTTCGTCAACCGCGCCGCCAGCTTTGACCGAAGGCACCGCTAACCTGGGTCCGATGAGTCGGAAAATGAAAGACAACGAAATCGACGATTTCGAAAGCAAATACGGATACAAACCCACTGCGATTCCGGTTGCTATCGATGCGCTGGCGGTTTTCGTCAACAAGGACAATCCGGTTAAAGGCTTGAGCCTTCCGCAAGTGGATGCGATCTTGTCTTCAACCCGTAAATGCGGTTATGCCACTGACATCACCACCTGGGGCCAAGCCGGCCTGACGGGCGGCTGGGCAAACAAACCTATTCAGCTGTATGGCCGTAACTCGGTTTCCGGTACATACGGTTTCTTCAAAGACGAAGCACTGTGCAAAGGTGACTTCAAAAGTAACGTCAACGAACAGCCTGGTTCTGCGTCGGTCGTGCAATCGGTTACGACGTCGGCAAACGGCATCGGTTATTCCGGTATCGGTTATTCCACCTCGGGCGTAAAAGCCGTGCCACTGGCATTGAAGGATGGCCAGCCGTTTGTTGAGGCCACTCCGGAAAATGCCACATCCGGCGCGTACCCGCTGTCTCGTTTCTTGTACGTTTACGTGAACAAAAAACCTAACGAGCCGCTGGCCCCCATGGAAAAAGAGTTCATCAAAATGGTGTTGTCTAAAACCGGTCAACAAGTCGTGATCAAGGACGGCTACATTCCATTGCCAGCCAAGGCAGTCGAAAAAGCTCTAACTCTGATTCAGTAATTACATCAGCCAAGGATGCCTGATAAAGGGACAATTCTGCATGGATGCAGCAAGGGATTGGCTAATACCAACAATGTCATTGCCCCTCTCGCCAAGTAATGGTGGATGATCTTGTATACTATCAAGCCGATAATTCTGTAGTTTTATCGGCTTTTTTGTCTCTGAAGGCGTTGCGATTGTTCGGCGCCGCTTTTTGTTAACTCACGATACCTAGTTATGACTGAAGTCCATTCCACTCAAGCGAAAGCCACGCTGTTTCAGACGGCGACCAGTGAGCGCTATCAGCGTTGGCGGCTAGTAAAGGACAAAATGGTGGCTCGCGGCGTCGTAGCCGGCGGGTTGAGCATTATCCTGGCGGTGGTGTTAATCTTTTTCTATCTGCTGTATGTGGTTTTCCCGATACTGATGCCCTCCCACGCGGAAGTGGTCGGCCGTTATGACGTGCCCGAGCAGGTGCTGGGCAATACCGTTTTCCTGTCGATGGAAGAACAGAACGAAGTGGCGGTGCGGTTTACCGACACCGGCAAAGCGATATTTTTTAGCGTTGCCACGGGTCAACTGATTCGCGTGGATACCCTACCTATCCCCGAGCAAGTACAAATTACCAGTTACGCGCATGGCGGTGTCGATAAAGGCGTGATTGCCTTTGGTTTATCCGATGGTCGTGCCGTGGTCGTCAAGCATGATTACAAATTGTCTTATCCCGGCGGCAAGCGGGTCATTACCCCCGCTATTCAATATCCCTTAGGGGCCGAACCACTAGTGGTGGATAAGCAAGGCCAGGCGCTCACCAAGCTGGCGGTGAAGTTAGGCGATAAAAACAGCACTTTGCTGGCTAAAACCGCTGATAACCGTATGGTGCTGAGCAGTCTTAGTAAAAAAGAATCGCTGTTCGACGACGAAGGCACTTGGGAATCCACCGATTCACTGGTTGAGATGGCCGCGGATGACGTGGATTTTATCCTGTTGGATAAAGAGTTGCGCAACCTCTACCTGGCCAGCCGCGCAGGGGATTTGACTGTCGTTGATATTCTCGACAAGAGCAAACCCGAGATCAAACATAAATTGAATGTGCTAAACCAAGGCGTGCAAATCAGCAGCATGGAATTTCTGAACGGCGATATTTCTCTGCTGATCGGCGACACCAGCGGTGTGATGGCGCAATGGTCAATGGTCCGCGACCAGCAAAACCATTTCAGTATCGAGAAGCTACGGGCGTTTAAAGTATCCGACGCGCCGATTATTACCATCAATCCGGAACAGCGCCGCAAAGGTATGCTGGCGGCCGACGCCAACGGCGAGATCGGCATTTACAGTTCCACCGCCGAGCGGGAATTGATCAAGGAAAAAATTGCTGGCGGAAAACCTGTTGCCGTCACCTTATCGCCGCGCGCCAATGCCATGTTACTGCAAACCGAAGACGGCAAAATCAATCATTGGACTATCGAAAACGAACATCCGGAAGTATCGTGGCGTTCGTTATGGAACAAAGTCTGGTACGAAAGCTATCCAAAACCGGATTACATTTGGCAATCCTCGGCGGCCAGTAACGATTTCGAACCGAAAATGAGCTTGACGCCGCTGGTGTTCGGCACCTTAAAAGCCTCGTTCTACGCGATGCTGATGGGCGTGCCGTTGGCCTTATTTGGAGCGATTTATACCGGCTATTTCATGGCGCCCAGCGTGCGGCAGTACGTAAAGCCGGGCGTGGAAATCATGGGCGCCTTGCCGACCGTGATTTTGGGCTTTTTAGCCGGCTTGTGGCTGGCACCTTTCGTGGAAGCCAATCTCACCGGGATTTTTGCATTATTGATGGTTGTGCCGCTGTCCGTGATGATTTTTGCCTATTTCTGGCAATTCGTACCGGAACAAACCCGCCACAAAATCCCCGACGGCTGGGATGCGGTAGTGCTGATCCCAGTGGTGATATTCGGCGCCTGGCTGGCTTTTCAGTTAAGTCCGACTATCGAAGCCTTGTGTTTTAAAGGCGATCTGCGCACCTGGATGCGCGAGGAATTTGGAATCGGTTACGACCAGCGCAACACCTTGGTCGTTGGTTTGGCCATGGGTTTTGCGGTCATTCCGATGATTTTCTCCATCGCCGAAGACGCGATTTTCAGTGTGCCCAAGCATTTAACCACCGGCTCGTTGGCGCTGGGTGCCACGCCTTGGCAAACCATGACCAAGGTGGTGTTGCTGACTGCCAGTCCGGGTATTTTCTCGGCCATTATGATCGGTTTCGGCCGTGCGGTCGGCGAGACGATGATCGTGCTGATGGCCACTGGCAATACTGCGGTGATGGATTTGAGCATCTTCCAGGGGCTGCGCACACTGTCGGCTAACATCGCGGTGGAAATGCCAGAATCGGAAGTCAACAGTACCCACTATCGCGTACTGTTTCTGGCGGCCTTGGTACTGTTCATGTTCACGTTTGTAGTCAACACGCTGGCTGAAGTCATTCGGCAGAATCTAAGACAAAAATACAGCTCATTATGATTAAAGCATGGTTTAAGAGCGGTTCGCCCTGGATATGGATGACCGCCGGCGCGGTCAGTTTAAATCTGATACTGGTGGTGGGTTTGCTACTGCTTATTGCGGTACGGGGCTTGGGGCATTTTTGGCCGGCCGACATTATCGAATATCGCTATCAAGACCGCGATGGCCCGGAGAGTTCTATCATTGGCGAAGCGGTGGCTACTTCGCTATTACCGGCCGCGCAAGCCAAGGCTGCCGGCCATGAGTTGCTGGATAACGGCGAATACCTGGTGCAGCATCTGGTAAAAACCGGTAACCGCGATATTCTCGGTAGCGATTTTCGCTGGATTCAGCAGCAATATATTCACAGCCAATCCACGCCGGACGATTTGATCATGGTCGAACGTCGCGAGTGGGGTAATTTCTACGGCCGCTTGTTAGCGGTTAAGGAAGACGGCGCGGTGATTGCCCAAGGCGATCAGGCCTGGCAAGTGGCGCAACAAAAACTGGCGACAGTCTTGGAGCAGCACGACGAAATCGATAGTTTACAAGACCACGAAGTTGGGGCGATCAACTATGAATTGGAGCGCTTGCGTTTGAAGCAACGCGCGCTGGAGTTGAAAAGTGCCTGGAACGATGCGGCCAAGCAGGAATTTGCCGCGCAAAAGCAGACATACGAAAAACAATACCAAGCCATCCAGCAACAAATCGGCAAGTTGAGCAAGGAAAGCAAACGCTACAGCTTGGTGGTGGCGGAAGCCGGACAAAAAGAAATTAGCCTGCCCTTGAATCGGGTGGTGAAAATGACCCGCCCCAACACGATGAGCGTGCTGGACAAATGTATCGAATATGTCGGCAATTTCGCCACGTTTGTTAGCGATGAGCCGCGTGAAGCCAACACCGAGGGCGGTATCTTTCCGGCTATTTTCGGTACCGTGTTGATGGTGATGCTGATGGCGGTTGTGGTGACGCCGTTCGGCGTCATCGCTGCGGTTTATCTGCGCGAATATGCCAAGCAAGGCTTTATCACCCGCGTGATCCGCATTGCCGTTAATAACTTGGCCGGCGTGCCGTCCATCGTTTACGGCGTGTTTGGTTTGGGCTTTTTCGTGTATATCATCGGCGGCAACATCGACCGCCTGTTTTTCCCGGAAGCGGCCCCGGCACCGGTGTTCGGTACGCCGGGCTTATTATGGGCTTCGCTGACGCTGGCTTTGATGACCTTGCCGGTGGTGATCGTCGCCACCGAGGAAGGTTTGTCGCGGATTCCCAAATCGATACGTGAAGGCAGCTTGGCGCTGGGCGCGACTAAAGCCGAAACGCTGTGGCGCACGGTATTGCCGATGGCTAGTCCGGCGATCATGACCGGCTTGATTCTAGCGGTGGCGCGCGCCGCCGGTGAAGTGGCGCCGTTGATGCTGGTTGGTGTGGTGAAATTGGCGCCGACCTTACCGTTGGACGGCAACTTTCCTTATCTGCATCTGGACAGAAAGTTTATGCATTTGGGATTTCATATTTATGACGTCGGCTTCCAGAGCCCGAATGTCGAAGCGGCCAGACCTTTGGTTTACGCGACGTCACTGCTACTGGTGATGGTGATTATCGGCTTGAACATGTTCGCTATCTCGATACGTAACAATTTGCGGGAAAAATACCGCGCCCTGGAAAATTAAATTCGCATATCCATCCGGAAGACTGGACCCTATATCATGACAACAGCCCAAAAGAATACCCACGCCATTGACATTAGCGCGTTGAAAAGGGAAGACAGAAAGAGCGTTGAGCAATTGGAAACCTGCATCAAAGTTGAAAATCTGGATTTGTTTTACGGCCAGAAGCAGGCCTTGCATGGCGTGAACATGGAAATGCCGCGTAAGAAAGTGACGGCCTATATCGGTCCCAGCGGCTGCGGTAAATCCACCTTATTACGCTGCATCAACCGGATGAACGATTTGGTCGATGGCGTCAGCATCAAAGGCAAGATTCTGCTGGACGGCGAGGATATATACGATAAATCGGTCAACGTTGCGGCTTTGCGCCGGCGCGTGGGCATGGTGTTTCAAAAACCCAATCCGTTTCCGAAAACCATTTACGAAAACGTGGCGTACGGGCTGCGGATTCAGGGGATTAACGACCGGCGCATCCTTGATGAAGTCGTGGAAAAATCCCTACGTGGCGCCGCGTTATGGGACGAGATGAAAGACCGTTTAAACGATAATGCCTTGGGTATGTCGGGTGGTCAGCAACAGCGGCTGGTGATCGCCCGCGCCATCGCGATCGAGCCGGAAGTGATTCTGTTGGACGAACCGGCCTCGGCGCTAGACCCGATCTCGACGCTAAAAATTGAAGAATTGATTAACGAATTGAAAGAAAAATATACGATAGTGATCGTTACTCACAACATGCAGCAGGCGGCGCGGGTATCCGATTTCACCGCTTTTATGTACATGGGTGAATTAATCGAATTTGGTGAAACCAGCGAGTTGTTTACCAATCCGGCAAAAAAACAAACTGAAGATTACATTACCGGCAGGTACGGCTAGGAGGTAAACAATGGATAACAGCAAAATCAAATCGCACATTTCCCGCCAATTCAACGAGGAGATGGAAGATATTCGCAACAAGGTGCTGACCATGGGCGGCCTGGTCGAGCAGCAAGTCGATCTGGCGACTAAGGCTTTCATGGGTAACGACATGGAAAATGCCGAAAAAGTGGTGTTGCAGGATCAGTATGTCAACGAGATGGAAAAAGACATCGACCACGAATGCACCGAAATCATGGCCAAACGTCAGCCGGCGGCTTTTGATTTACGCATGTTGATCGCCACCATCAAAATCATCACCGATCTGGAGCGGATTGGCGACGAAGCGGCGCGTATCGCCAAAATGACCATGCGTTTGGAAGGTGCCGATTATTATCAAGACAAGTACTACGAAATCGAACATCTGCTGAACTTGGTCAAGGATATGCTGAACGGCGCGCTGGATGCCTATGCCAGGAACGATGTCGAAGAGGTGATTGCCATCACCGAGCAGGACGCCAAGGTTGACCGGGAATACACCAGTATCACCCGGCAGTTGATCACGCAGATGATGGAAAACCCGCGTAACATCACCAGAGCTCTGGATATGCTATGGGCTGCGCGCGCGCTGGAAAGGATAGGCGACCACTCCTGCAATGTCTGCGAGCAGGTCATATACATGGTGAAAGGCAAGGATGTGCGCCATCTCAGCCGCGAAGAATTGGAGCGTACTGTTAATTCGGCTCGCTAGCGATAAGGTCAATTTGATTCAGGGTAACGGTTAATCCTTTACCCTGCTTTACTGATTTAGATACTTGGGGGTGCTGCTCACCAGTTTCAAAATCATTCGACGGCGCCGATGCAGATCCTTGTGCAGTGGCGAGTTCAGTAACTCATCAAGCCATGTTCAAAATTGCCCGGAAAATTGCTGCCGGCAGCTACTCAATTAGCCGCGAACTGCGCAATAGCTTGGAACTAATCGTCAAACCTATTCGCGTTACATTTTTCAGTTGTATGACCGGTTGAACACGGAGGCCGTCGTTAGCCAGTCGGATCATGCCGCCGCGGTGTTCGAAATCGGCAATATCGCTGACCGTCAACACTGGAAAGGGTCTGACAAACTCCAGGGTCGCCGCGAGAATTCTTTCCTGTTGTGCCGGAATATAAATCACCTGGCATTCGTGCAATTGTTCGGGTATCGGGTCGATAACCATCTGCATCGGTAGATCGTTTACCCGCTCACCTTCGATCAGCTTGGCCAGTACGCCGGTGACCGGCGAATTGGCGTAACTGCAAAACAAAAATTCCTTGTGGGTGGTCGGCCAAGTAACGAAATAGGCAAAGTTATATAAGTACGCCGCTTTAAGTTCCGTCTCGTTAAAGCGCGGTTCACCCGCTGTGCCCGATGATTGCAGCGGCGGTAAACAGGCCAACAACAGCATTAACAGGCACCGCCGCGCAACCGCGCCGGTGCGTGTCACAACTTTGCGTAGGCTTGGACGCCGCATCTAGTAGCGTACCGTGGCTTTAAGGTAATAATTGCGTTCAACTTCGCTACTGATTACCGCGTTATCTATATTTGGGCTGAATTCCAGATGCCGGTTGTCCAGCAAATTCTGCGCGCCGACAGCCAATTCAAAATGCAGATTCGGCTGCCAGCCCAAGCGCAGATCCAGCCGATGATAGGCCGGCACCTGATTGATTAGGTGGTCGGTGTAATACCAATGCGCATCAAATTCCAATTGATACGGCAGATTGAAGTAGGAACTGAGGTTGAAACGGTTACGGGCGCTATTGCCTTCAGCGACTGTCGCCGCGCTATCCAGGCTACCGTCGCGCTGGTGCAAGGCAATTGCAAACAGACTGTAACTACCTTGCACGCGCCAGCGTTCGGACATCCGCCAATTCAATGCGGTTTCCCAGCCGTAGGCTTCACCTTTTGCCTTGTTGGCAATCAGAAACGGGACAGTAGTGTTTTCGCCGTTTATGATCGGCGCTTGCGGTTCGGTGGTGCTCAGCCGGCCGTAATCGCTATAAAACAGCGTTGTATCCAGGTTAAAGATGTCGTTGGGGAAAAAGCGGTAGCCCAATTCGTAAGTGATTGCGCTCTCCGAGTCAAAATTATCGTCGCCCATGATGTTGGCTGTGGTTCCGGGGCCTACGTTGAATAAGACATTGACGTCGTGGTCGGCTCTGGCCGGTACGCGAACTGCTCTGGATACCGCGCCCCACAGGCTGTGTTGTTGATTGGGCACCCACAACAGCCGCGCGGAAGGCTGGATCTCAAAACCGGTAAAATCGTTATGCTCGACTTTACTGCCGTATATCAAACGCAGTTCGTCTGCCAGAAATCGCCATTCGTCCTGAGCAAAGACGTTGAACAAGTGCACATCGCGTTCGGAGGGATCGAAGTGAAGTAGAACCTGTTTTTGCTGAAGTTGATCGCTATTGAAGCGATAACCGGCCCCCCACGTTACGTGATGAGCCTGCCAACGGAAATCATGCTGCAGATCCAGGTCGAAGGTGCTGCGCCGATAATCCAGTCGGCTTTGGTTGCGGACGGCATGATCGAAATAACTGCGGATTTGTAGGCGGCTATCGTTTTCCAGGGTTTGTTGCCAACGTAACAGCAGGTTACCGCCATATTTTTTGGTGCTGTCGGGGCTAATGGGCGATGCCGGGTCGAGACTATTCAGCGACTGCTGCATGCCGCCATTGAAATAATCGCCCTGCACGATCAGGTTTTTGCGGGCGTCGGGGGTCCAATCGCTGCGAAAACCGGCGCGGCCCATATCCAGGCTGTCGTTGGCTTTTTCGCCGTTACCGAAATGAAAGTCCTCGCGATGATTGTATTTGCCGTAGACGCGATAATTAAAATCCGGACTGAGTCGGCCGCCATAACGAAAGGTGCCGAATCCGGGTTCTTCCTTGCTGGTGCCGCCTGACAGCAATACGCCTTGTGATTCCTGGGCGGAACGAGTAACGATGTTGATGACGCCATTGACGGCGTTGGAGCCCCACAACGTTGCACCGGGGCCGCGAATCACCTCGATACGGTCGATGTCTTCCAGCGGGTAGTCTTGCTCGTTCCAGTAAACGCCGGAGTTCAGTGGGTCGTAAACGGTGCGGCCGTCCATCATCACCAACAGCTTGTTGGCATTTATCCCGTTAAAGCCGCGGCTACTGATCGCCCATTGATTGCCATCCACCCGCGCGACTTCCAGTCCGGGCACTTTGCGCAGCAGTTCCGGAATGGACTGCATCCCGGAACGCCTGATTTCTTCGTGGCTGATGACGAATACCGCCGATGGGGTTTCGCTGATAGGTTGTTGATTTTTCGAGGCGATGGAAACGGTGGTCGCACTCAGCTCTTGGAGAGATAAGGCCTTTAAATGGGATAGGGTGTTGTCCGCCCCGGCTGGGGCGGCTGCTTGCAGGACAATACACAAAAGCGTCAAGCGCTGAGTGTTGCCCGTCAATTTTAACTTGTTTGCCATAACTTCCGTCTATTACGCCCGATTAAGCACGCGCGCATTGTAGACGCCGGCGATTGAATAGTAAAAACAGCCCCAATTAACGGCGCTGCGACGAAGGGTTTATTTGATGGCGCGGATCAGTTTGATCATGTCGCTGCTGGCGGGATCGACGAATAGTTTTTGGAACGGGCAAGCTTGCACGCTTTTTAACGTCTGTCGGTTAATATTGGCGCCAAAAGTATTCAAAATCAGCGGGTTGAACAAATTCATCATCATCGCCAAAGCTTTGTTGGAACTTAAAACGTGTTCCAACAGCAGCACTTGACCGCCGGGTTTGCAAACGCGATAGAGCTCTTTCAGGCCCTTTCTGGGTTTCGGTACCGAACAAAACACAAAACTGGCGATGACCGTGTCGAAACTGTTATCGGCATAATCCAGCGCTTGCACGTCCATCAAAGCCAGATCAACCGCAATCTGTTTACGCTGTTGTTTGCGGCGGGCCATTTCCAGCATGTTCGGGCTGAAATCGATAGCGGTAATTCGGGCGTCATCAGGATAGAACGGGAAGTTTTTCCCCGTTCCGACCCCAACTTCCAAAATGTGGGCGCCGCTAGCCTGCGACCAGAGTTTTTTACGTAAACGGCGAAACAGCAAGCCTTCCAGAAAGCCTTCCAGGCCATCGAAATAAGGCGCAAGCCTATCGTAGCGCTGTCTGACTTTAGTGCTGTCCGCCGTCATGCCGGATTATTCTGCAAATTGCTGAATGCCGTCCAGGAACCAGCGGGTTTGATTGCTGTTGATGGGTTTGACGAAATGCCATACTTCTTTAATAGCTTCTGCCTTACCACCGTCTTCGCTGATCAGCGCGTCGAATAAGACCACCGCTTCGAGTTCCGTGCCGGCTTCGCGGACATCAATTAATTCGGCGCTCAGTTTGAGTACATCGGTTTTATTAATATCATTGGATGTACGTAGCTGCTCTTGAATTTCTACAAATACCTTGTCGGTAGTTAAGCCGCGGATTTCCGCCAAGTCGCGTCTATCCCAAGCTGCTTGCAGGTAGCGGTAGGCACTTTCCGCACCGCTTAAAAACGCGCGCTGATCGAATCCCGCAGGCAACTTGTTTGCATCGAAACTAGCGGCTTGTTGATAGTCATTGTTGCTTGATCCTGCTGTTCTGCCTTTTTTGAACAGCACATCGGTATCGAAACCGGAACCGCCGGCTGCCGGTTGCTGGTTCTCGCGATAATAGTTTTGCGATTCCGCTGGTTGCGAGTGCGCGGGCCCATAACCGGCCGGCGCGGCGGGTTGCTGACGTGATCTGGCCGCAAACAAGCGATACAGCAGATAAGCGACGCCGGCAAACAGCAGCATGTCCATCAGATTGATGTTTTCGAATGCGCCGCCGAAGAACAATGAGCCCAATAATCCGCCTAAAGCCAAGCCGCCCAGCATGCCCATCAGGCCGCCGCGACCAGCCCAGTTTTGTCTGGCTGTTTGATTTTGTGCAGCCGCTTGTTGCTGGCTGGCCGAACGGGTCGGCTGGCTACTGGCTCCGCTGGGAGAGGTAGAGCGTTGAAACGGTGTGCTGTAGCTCGGCTTGCTACCGAAAGACTTGCCGCCGCCCATGCGTTTAGCCTGCGCTTCCTGGACGCTGCCTAGCAGTAAGGCCAGCGCAATGAATAATGTTGCCAAGGTACCGATCTTTCTGTTCATAGGTGTTTGCCTAAAGTGAATAAATGTATGCCGATATTCGGGGTAAAATCGCGTAATTCAAGTAGAATAGCCTTTCGCATGGTCCTATACAACCGCCGTCTACTGATTAACGACACCCCACAGACATTCTGAAAACATAAATGGTTGCATATTTGCGTCAATTTCTAGTTATGTTTTTGCTGCTTTTGCAAGTGGCAGCGCCGCTGGTGCATGCCCATATCGGTAGAGATGCCATGAAGGGCGGCCTGCATTTGCACGAATTCGAAGTGCTGCATATCGATCATGATGGCGACCCCGCCTTGATGGCTGTCGAGCACGACCTGCAAACCCAAAACAGTATTGTCAATTTGGGCTCTGCGATTAAACAGCAGCAATGGCTGGACAGGCTGGCGCCGGTTTTCTATCTGCTGGACAGCGTGGTTGCCGATTTGGCGGTTACGCGGCAAATCGAAGCCATTAAGTTTTCTCCGCACATACCGCTGTTCGCGCCCGACCCCGTACTTAGTCACAATCCATCCCGCGCGCCGCCGCTCTGAAAGGGGCTGGCTTCGCTGTCGCAGCAGGCTTGGTCAACACCTGGCGGCCCCTCGTCCCAAAAATTGGCCAACAGCCCGTTAGGCGTTTGGCTGCTAGTTCTATTCAATTACTGCTTTGGAGTGCTCCATGAATGGATACCGTTATCTAAAATGCGGTTTACCTGTATTACTGCTGGTTACGGCGCCTTGCCTTGCCGAAACAAATCCTGTCGGAGAGAGCTACGCGGCCACTCGCGGCGAAATGTTTTCGGAAAATTTGATTGTCGAGCACATGGATCCCATCGAAACCGATCCATCGCTGAGTTTGTCGCAATTAGTGGATATAACCGTGGAAAAATACCCGGATCGCCTGGTCGGCGAAGCCTTGGCCCAGGAAGCCAATGCCTTGGCTGAACGCAGTGACGCTTGGGTGGCCGGCTCTACGGCAGTTGGTTTGAATTACATGGATGACCGAATTGCCGACGATCTGGGTTCGCGTGAGGCCTCTGCTCAAGTCGAAATCACGACCTGGAAATGGGGGCAACGCGATGCCGGTCAGGCGGTAGCGGAACGGGCCGGCGTTGCCGCGCAAAAGCAATCGGCGGCGGTTAAGCTGGAAGTCACGCGCTTGATCAGAGACGCCTTGTGGAATATGGAAATCGCCAATATCGGTTTGCAACAAGCGCAAAATGCCTTGTCGATTTCCGAGCAATTGATGAAGAAAGTCGAGCGCCGGGTGGAATTGGGCGATTTGCCACGTGCGGATTTGTTGCTGGCCAAAGGTGAATATCTGCAAAACCGGGGGTTGGTCACCCAAGCCGAGGCGGAAGTGATGCATAGCCGTAAAGCCTATGCCAGCTTGACTACCTTGTCGCGGGTGCCGGGCAATTATCAGGAAAAACTAAGCGATCTTACCTCGGTAACCAGCAACCATCCGATGCTGGAAGCTATCAATGCCATCATCGACCGGAAACAGGCGGAAATCGAATGGACCAAAACCACTGACCCCATCAATCAACCCAAACTTAGTGTAGGCGCGAAAAGCCAACGGGATGGCCGCAGCGGGCAAGACATCGAGAGTGTCGGCGTCGGCGTGGTGATGCTATTCGGCGGCGAGGCCTATAACGCGCCGGAAATCGCCAAAGTCAATCTGGAGCTGAACAATGCCAAAGCCCAACGTGAGCATCTTTACCGGCAATTGGAGAAAAATCTGCACGAAGCCGAGCATGCCCTGGAAGTGACGCGAGCCGAGCTGGCAATCGCCAACGAGCTGAAACAAATCGCCGAAACCCATCTGAAAATGACCGAAATCAGCTTCTCGGCCGGCGAAATCAACCTGCTGGACCTCTTAAAAATCCAGGCTCGTAGTCTGGAAGCAATTCGCAACGCCAAATTGCAGGAGGTTAAATTACAGCGCAACATCGCTTTCTACAACCAAGCAGTAGGCGTACAGCCATGAGGCGGTTAATCTTCGGCCTGTTTTTGACTCAGGCCTTAAGCGCGTTTGCTCAAGATACCCAGATTAAAATTACCCAGCAGCAGATCGACAATTTGGATATAAAAGTCGCGCCGCTTACCGCTAGCCAGCAGATTCCGTTGTTTTACGCGCCGGGCAAAGTGGTGGTGCCGGCTGATCGGGAGGTGTTGATCAGTAGCAGCCAGCCCGGCCTGGTTACCCAATTGCCGGTCAATATCGGCGACAAGATCCATAAAGGCCAACTATTGGCGCAGTTGAATAGCCCGGAACTGGTCGGATTACAGCAAGCATTTTTAACCGCTACCAGCGAACTGAATTTATCCGGCCAAGAGCGCAGCCGCGATCAAAAATTATTGCAGGAAGGTGTGATTGCGCAGCGGCGCTGGCAGGAAACCCAAATGCTGCACAGCAGCAAATCGGCCAAGGCTGACGAGGCCCGGCAGTTGTTATTGTTGGCCGGCATGTCGGCCGCCGAGATTAAAAGTTTGGGCCAAAGCCGCAAGCTGGACAACCGTTTGACTATTCGCGCGCCCATCGACGGGGTGGTATTGGAGCGTGTGGCCAATTTGGGCGCCCGCTTGGATATGCAGGCACCGCTGTATCGGATTGCCGATTTGTCTGAACTGTGGCTGGAAATCAATATTCCGCAGGAGCGCTTGAGCGGCATCAGGTTAGGCGATTCGGTGCGGCTGAAAGGCAGCGAGATCACCGCCAAAATTAGTCTGCTGGGCCAAAGCGTCAACCACGACAATCAGACGGTATTGGCCAGGGCGGTGATTGACGGCAAAGCCGAGGGCTTGCGCGTGGGACAGAACGTCAATGTGCAGATCATGCAAAATAGCGCAGAGACCGGCTTCGTCGTACCCAATACCGCCATTGCGCAGAACGAAGGGCGCGCCTATGTGTTTGTGCGCAATCAAGACGGTTTTGTGGTGACCGAAGTGACTATCACCGGTAAACAAGAAGCTAATTCCTTGATTAGCGGACCGTTGTCCGGCAACGAGCAAATCGCCATAAAAGGCGCGGTGGCCTTGAAAGCCAATTGGTTAGGTTTGGGAGGCGGCGAGTAATGGCGGGGTTAATTCGCTTTGCGTTGACCCAGCGGCTGTTGGTTTTACTTGGCGTACTGCTGCTGACGGGCGGCGGCTATTATGCGGTTAAGCACATTCCCATCGACGCCTTTCCCGAGGTGTCGCCGACGCAGGTCAAGATCATCGTCAAGGCCAACGGCATGACGCCGGAAGAAGTGGAAGCCAGAATTACCGCGCCGATTGAAGTTGAGTTACTGGGCATTCCGCATCAAACCATGCTGCGCTCGCTGGCTAAATATGCCATTACCGATATTACGCTGGACTTTGAAGAAGGCACCGATATTTATTGGGCCAGGCAACAAGTCGCGGAACGCTTGAACGCTTTGTGGAGTAATTTGCCGGAGGGTGTGCAGGGCGGTATCGCGCCGATGACCACGCCGCTGGGGGAGATGTTCATGTTCGCCATCGAGGGTGGCGATTTAACGCTGATGCAACGGCGAGAATTACTGGATTGGACCATCCGCCCTGCTCTGCGTACCGTCAGCGGCGTGGCGGATGTGAATGCGCTGGGTGGACTGGTGCGCAGCTTTGAAGTGGTGCCCGACAATATCCGCATGGCGTCTCGCAATATCGATACCGAGCAATTAAAAGCCGCTTTGCAAAATAATAACCGCAACGATGGTGCCGGTCGGTTGAGCGAAGGCGAGGAAGCGTTGATTGTGCGCGCCGAAGGCCGTATCAAGAACGAGCAGGATGTGAAGGCCATTGTGGTGGCGCAGCACGAGGGCCTGCCGACGCGAGTGGACGATATTGCCGAGGTCAGAATCGGCGCGTTGACACGTTATGGCGCAGTCAGCAAGGACGGTGACGGCGAAGCCGTGACAGCGGTCGTGCTCAGTTTGCGCGGCGCCAATGCTCGGCAAACTATCGAGCAACTGGAAAGTAAGATGGCGGAATTGCAACCAAGCTTGCCGGAAGGCGTGCGCCTGAATGTGTTCTACAACCGGGGGGTGTTGGTGGGCAAGGCGGTAAATACTGTTTCCAAAGCCCTGCTGGAAGCCATTGTTTTGGTAGTGGTGCTGCTGATTCTGTTTTTAGGCGATTTGCGCGCGGCTTTGACCGTCGCATTGGCCTTGCCGTTGGCGGCGCTGGTGACCTTCATCCTGATGCACGCTTTCGGTATGTCCGCCAACTTGATGAGTCTGGGCGGTCTGGCTATCGCTATCGGGATGTTGGTGGATGGTGCGGTGGTGGTCGTGGAAAACGTGATTACGCAACTGGCCGATCATCAAAAGGCCGAGAGGTTACCGCGGCTGCATCTAATTTATCGCGCTACCCGCGAAGTAGCGGTGCCGGTGACGTCGGGGATCTTGATCATTGTCATCGTGTTCTTACCGCTGCTGACCTTGCAGGGACTGGAAGGCAAGTTGTTCGGGCCGGTGGCGATGACTATCGTGTTTGCCTTAACGGGCTCCTTGATTTTGTCATTGACGGTGATTCCGGTACTAGCATCGCTGTTGCTGAAACAGGTGTCTCATGAGGAACCGTGGTTGCCGCGCAAACTGTTGCAGTGGTATCAGCCTATTCTGGCCTGGTGTCTGACTAACAGCAAAAAAGTCTTTATCGGCGCTGCTGCGATGTTGGCGGCCAGCGTATTGGTCTTCACCCAGATCGGCAGTACTTTCATGCCTACGATGGACGAAGGCGACATTATCGTGCAGCTGGAAAAATTGCCGTCCATTACCTTGCTGGATTCGGTGGCCTTGGACGGCCGGGTGCAGAAAAACATCCTCGAGCATATCCCGGAAGTGCAGACCGTGGTTTCCAGAGTCGGTACCGACGAGCTGGGTTTGGACCCGATGAGCTTGAACGATACCGACACGTTTTTGATCCTCAAGCCCAAAGCTGAATGGCGTATGGACAGCAAGGAAGAGTTGATCGAAGAAATTCGCAAGATTATGGATCACACCCCGGGCATAGCCTTTGGTTTTACTCAGCCCATCGAGATGCGGGTTTCGGAGATGTTAACGGGAACGCGCGGTGACGTGGCGATCAAATTATTCGGCGCCGAGCTGGATACGTTGAATCATAAAGCCGAACAAATCGAAGCGGTGCTGAAGACCATCCCCGGCGCCAGTGATGTGTTTACCCGTAAAAATGAAGGCATGCAGTTTCTGCAGTTGAGCATTGATCGAGAAGCTGCCGGCCGGTTCGGGTTGGATAGTAATAGCATCGAAGATATGTTGCGCGCGCAGATCGAAGGCGTGCAACTGGGTATTGTTCAAGAGGGGGTGAAACGCACGCCTTTGCTGCTGCGCGGCGACAGTAACACCGCCAACTTCGAGAATTTACAAATCAGTTTGCCGAATGGCGAGCATGTGCCGATTACCGCAGTGGCGAAAATTCAAGCGGTAGAAGGCGTGGTGTCGATAGACCGGGAAAAAGGCCAGCGTTTCGTGGTGATCCGCTGTAATGTTGAGGGCCGCGATTTGGTTGGTTTTGTTGAAGAGGCGCGCAAGGCGGTGGCCGAGCGTGTTCAATTACCCAGCGGTTTTCATGTGGCGTTCGGCGGTCAGTTTGAAAATCAACAACGCGCTTCCGCGCGTCTTTCCCTAGTGATTCCATTATCTTTAGGTTTGATATTTCTGTTGCTGTTTTCCACCTTCGGCTCGGTGCGGCAGGCGGTGCTGGTGCTGTCCAATATCCCGCTGGCCATGATAGGTGGGGTGTTCGCGCTGTGGTTGTCCGGTGAATATCTGTCGGTGCCGGCTTCAGTGGGTTTTATCGCCCTGCTCGGTATTGCGGTATTGAATGGGGTGGTGATGGTCAGCTATTTTAATCAGCTGTGCGCAACCGGTATGGAATTGTCGCGGGTGGTGATTATCGGTTCCGGGCGGCGGTTGCGGCCGGTACTGATGACAGCCAGCATCGCTGCCTTCGGCTTGATTCCGTTACTGTTTGCGTCGGGCCCCGGCTCGGAAATTCAGAGGCCATTGGCTATTGTGGTTACCGGCGGTCTGTTGTCCTCAACCTTGTTAACACTAATTTTGTTGCCGATACTTTACCAATTATTCGGTCGCCATCCGGAGCGTTGCTGATGAGTCACGAAGCGTTTTTATTAACTGTCAATGCGCCGCCCAGCCTGGAGGAAGCGCTGGTCGATTGTTTGCTGTCATTGGAATGGTCGCAGGGTTTCACCAGTTTTCCGGCCAATGTTCACGATCACAATCAGCAGGGTTTGTCGCTGGCAGAGCAGGTTGCCGGACATCAACGCAAAATTCGTTTTCAAATGTATGTCGAAAGACAAAACATTTCTGCATTATTGACTAAGCTAAAGGCGGATTTTACCGGTTCCGGCCTGCATTATTGGCTGGTACCGGCTATCGAACAAGGCATCATCTAAGCATAAAGCATGCAGAAAGCGACTGGGGATGCTACAGTTCGGACGAACAGCGGTTAAACATTTTTGAATGAGCTATTTTCCTTGCCACACATAGCCCTATGAATATCTTTTTGCGTCGCATTCCTGCTAATACCAGGCATACTGAAATTTCCGAATTTGTGGCCCCTGCTTTGAAACGCGGCTTGTTCAGAAAATCCGGCCGTATAGTCGATGTGCAGATTCTGGCCTTACAGGATACCCGCATAGGCACTATCGAATATCACGGTGTGGTAACGCTGGATTCTGAGCTTTCCGTGCAAAGAGTTGTTAAAGGTTTAAAAAATCGGCGGTTTAACGGCAGAATGGTGGTGGTTAGGCCTTATTACCACCGTAGTTGGTACAACGACCCTCGCCAAAATCAGACGCCTGTGTCTGCGGATATTATCGAAAAGCGCAAGGGTGATCGCAGGCGCGGTAAGTATCTGCAAGTGATCAAAAATGCGTCTGATCGTTTTAACAGTGAAGATGATTTTTTTCGAACCGTGCATCATCAACAGTTCTCCATTTCATTTATCGTGCCGCCTATCATGGAGGGGCCGATGATGGAGTGCCTGACCAGCTTTGAGGAAGAGCTGCTTCATAGCGATACCGGTGAGCATAAGATCACCAAATTTCTCACCGAAGCCGACGATGCCGATCAGCAAACCGCGCGCTTTCAGATTTACGCCGAGAAAATGGCTATTTCCGCCTTGCTGGAAAAATTGAAGTCCGAATTTGCCGGGTCCGGTATCCATTACTGGATCATGCCGGTGGTCGAGAAGGGCGAAATTTAGCGCTTAATAATGCAAGCAAGCGCTAGGATGGTCGAGTATGGTGTAAGTATTAAGCGAATGGTCTGAAGCCATACCTGTAATTGTTGCGAATTGTCTAATAACCGACCACGTTACCGCCATGATTGATACCGGTGGCGCTGACCTAAACCCTAGTAGAGGCCAGCCCTGTTGACGCGATGCTCGCAATGGCAAAGGCAGCGCCTAAGCGGCGCTTTTTTTGTATTTGGAATTCATGAATATCTACCTTTTTTAGGAAGAACTGAAAAGAGATTTTCAATTTTCTTTGGGTGATATAGTTAAGTTTTTTAAGGCAATTCCACTTTTTCAGATTATCCGTGCCGTACCGGTATATTTGCGTACAGCAACGACGAGGACGCAGTTAAGCTTTGGGGGCGCCCAACCCGTAACCTTAACGCGCAAAACCAAAGCCGTTCCGCCGAACGAGACTACTTAACACTCACCCGCCCCGCCAAACTATTCCCCTGCACCGCCTCGTTATACATATCAAACCCGCTAGCAGGAGGGATCGACGCACTACCGGCTCTGGCGACGCGCCAAACCTGATACAAGGTCAATTCGCCGCTGGCTTGCAGTTTGGCGACGCGGACGATACGGTCCGGGTAGCGTTGGGTTTCCTTGATGTTGGCCCAGTAGCTGTCGTCCTTGGGCTGGATTTTGGCGTCGGCTAAATAGGTTTCATCGTTTTCCTGGCCTTCCGCCAAGCTGGGGATGCCGTCTTCGATGACCACATACTCGCTACCGGGCGCTGGCCGACCGGCATCGGCGCTGCGTTTGACGCGCACTTCGCTGACCACCACATCGCCGGGTTTCAAGGCTTGGCTCATGTCGATCAACTCGCTGCCCTTGGCGGTGATGCGGCGAAAGTTGCGTTGCACTTCCAGACCGGCGGCACGAGCGGCGACGGTTTGATACGGCACTTCAACAGCGACTGTGGCGCTGGCGATTTCGTCGGCATTCAAGTCGGTGAGATGAAGCTCACTCAGGTCGGGATTATCGCCAAAGCGGTTGAAGCTGCCCAGATAGCCGCCGGGGATGCGTTGCAATGTGCCCAGCGCAAAACCGTCTTTGCTGCTGACCGAAATGCTGCGGGTGTTCTGCTTGGCCGCTGCCGCCGCTTCCTTAGATAACAATTCGCGGCTGTTGAAGATCACCTGCGCGGTATCGTAGGTCGATTGCCAGTAGCCGTTTTGCTGGGCTTGCAACAACCAGCGCTTCAATTTGGCTTCCAGCGCTGGCGGTAAGGCTTGGGAATCGTTTAACGCGCCCAAACCGGCAGAAATCAGGCTGGGTACTCCAAATCCAAAGCCCAAGCTGTTATACAACTCGCCGCGTTGCTGCTGATAGTTCGCAGGATCAAGCGCATCCAGCGCCACTTGCAAGCGTTTGACCAAATCGTTTTTCAACTGCGGCCGGTCTTTGAACTGCTGATTAAAGCTGTGCCAGTTTTGACTTTCATAAGCCTTGACGATACGCAGCGCGGCTATCAGATCACCCGCCTCGGCATGGACATTGGCAAGCAGTTTTTCGACAAAATCGGCCTGCTGTTGCCACGGCGCGTTGTAGGCATAACCAACCGTCGCAAAGCCGCTCAACACAAAACCATCCGCCACCGTAGCACCCTCGGCGTGATTGTTCAGCCAATCCATGCCTTTGAAATAGGCATTATTCACACCTTCCAATTGCAGGTCGTTGGCGTATTTCAGGGCCTGCAGCGCAATCAAAGTCACCGGCACCGTGGCTTCGCTGTCGCTGGACCACAGGGCAAACCCGCCGTCCGATTTTTGGTTTTGAATCAGTTTACGAATGCCCAATGCGGCATTCTGCTTGGCGCGTTGCAAAGTCTTTTCCAGCGGTCCCAATTGCTCGGGCTTCAGACCGGCGCGCTCGATTAAATCCAGTAACACCAGATTCGGCACGGTGCTGTGCGCCAGCTGCTCGGTGCAACCGTAAGGATATTGCACCAGCATGGACGCCGCTTGCAGGGCGGCGCCCAGCAGGCCGGAATTGACCCGCACCGTCACTTGCCGAGGCTGAGATTGCACAGGCAAATCGATACGTAGCAGATTGTCCTGCTGACTACTGCTGTAAACCTGCGGCAGCGCGGCGGCTTTTAACGGAATCTCAAATTCCTCGGCACCGCCGACGCGCACACCAGCCGGCGCGGTTAAAGCCACCTTAAGCGCAGGCGCCCCTTGCCGGTCGTTGGCGCTTAAGCGTAACGGCCACAATTGCTCGGCTTTGGCTGCCAGCTCAGCTTGCGGCTCTGTTTCGCCGCTTTGCAAAGGCAAGCTGTCCGGTAAGCTGATGCTGCCGGCCAGTTTTACCGGCTGGGCCAAGTGATTGGTCAGTTTCACCGCCACGTCCACTTCGTCGCCTTGCCGCAAGAATTGCGGGCCGACCATGTCCACCGCCACATCGGTGACGCTGCGGAATTGGCCGGTGGTTTCGCCGATACGGCCTTCCTTGTCGCTGGCGACCGCCGTGACCAGCCATTCGGTGACGTTAGCCGGCATGTCCACATCAATGGTGGCATTGCCTTTCGCGTCGGTGACAACATGCGGAAACCAACCAGCGGTATCGCGCATGGCTTTTTTCGCCAACTTGCTTTGGCTCTTCAAGGCGCTGAGCGAGAAATTGGGTTTACGCAACAAGTCGGCATAACCGTAGCCTTGCAGATCGTCGGAATAGAAAGTCGCTAAATTGCTGCGTTGCAACGGATAGAAAAAATCGAAAATGCCGGGACGGAATTCCGCTTGCACCGCATACACGGCGCGATCGACGATGGACACGGCGATTTCGGTGTTCGCCGCCGGTCCGCCATCCGCGCGTTTGACTTGCAGCTTGATTTGGGTGGGTTTCAGCGGCTCGGTTTCGGCTTTTGCCGGCTCGATAGCGATCTGCAAACGCTTTTCCCAAGGCACAATTCTAAAGCCCAGCGTCTGTTCCTTGTACTTGCCGCCGGCCACCGGCACCGTGACGGTGTGGTAAAAGCCGGTGCCGTATTCGGGTTTGGCGGTGACTTCAAACCAGCGGCTGCGGCCTTGAGCCTGTGCGCTGCGGCTATCAAACAAACGCGCGCCGGCCACGGTTTCCCAGATGGCGCCGCTCTCATTATTGCCCCAGGCCTTGGGCAATAAGGCAAACACCTTGGCTTGCTCGCCGGGGCTGAGGATGGTGGTGGGCGTGTACAGTTCCAATTCCGGATTGTCGGCTACCGCTTCGCCGCCGCTGCCGGCCACGATTAAAGTGCTGGGTTGCGAGTTGGCCGGATGGCTGAGATTTTTGCCATCCAGGCTTTCCAAACGGGCAACGGCGGTCAGCCGACCAAATTCTTTCAAGGCCGGAATGGTGAGTTTTTGCTGACCGCGCTCGTCGGTCGCGAAATCCAGTTTCACCAGGCTACGCTTGCCGCTACCGGGCTGTTCCAGCATCACATCGACCACGCCGCCGGCTTTGGCGGCCGGCTTGCCGTCGGCATAGCTGGATTGCAACAGCAATTGCAAATCCTGATCGCCGACAGCTGCGACGGTTTTATTAAAACGCACGGCCGGTTGCGCCTCGGACAAGGTGGCGTAAATGCTGTCGGTCAAAATCGCATTGCCGCCGGCGGCATCCTGAGCACGGACCATCAAGGAATAAATCCATTCCTGGTCCGGCTTTTCCTGGTCGGCTGCCGGCACGGTAAACTCGAAACTGCCGTCGCCGCTTTCGTCCAGCTTGGCGGCGGTTTCCCAAGGGTTGCTGGCATCGACCGCCTGACGTTCTTCGATAGAGCTATACAACCGTTGCGGCTGGGTCAACGGCGCGGCGGATTTAACCTGGCCGAAATAATCGTTGCCGGCGGCTAAGCCCGCGCCGGCTTCGGTGACGAATTGCGGGGCTTCGAATTTTTTCCGGTATAGAAATACTTCGAATTTGACGTTCTGCGGCACGCCGCCGCTGTAGCGTTTGGCGCGGAATTTTAGTTTAAACGGTTGACCTGCTTGCACCACCGGACTCCGATCCAGCCATTCCAGGTAAAACGTGGGTTTAATGTAATCGCGCACCCGGAACTCGCCGCCATAAGCTTTATGGTCGATTTCCGCCAGCAAGCGATACAAACCAGGCGTCTGACTGGGATCGAGATCGAAACTGCCGGAAAACGAACCGAAATCGGTAAGCTGGGTTTGGCCTTGCAAACCGGTGGCGTTGCCGTCGGCGCGAATCAGCGACACATCGGTTTGCTTGGATTGAAAAGCCGGAATCCGCAATTGGCCGTCCTGTAAATTGCGCACGATGCCTTTGTAATAAAAGGTTTCGCCAGGCTTAAAAATCGGCCTATCGGTCATCACAAATACCGCGTCGTCCTTGGCTTGCGTCGGCAAAAAGTCGGTGGCGGTCAACGCGGTGCGCGCCGCTTCGCCGGTTTTAGCAGCCGGCGCATCAACACGCACCAGCAATTTGCCATCCAGCACGCCGTCAGGATTATTAAAGCTCAGCTCGCCGGCGGCGTTGGTACTGGCCGGCAAGGTTTGCCAACGGCCGCGGCCATCGCGATAACTGACTTTGGCGCCAGCCAGCGGTTGCAAGTCGCGGTTCATCGCCCGCACCAACAACTGCTCGCTGGATTGCTTGACCTGCACCGCCAGACTGCTGACTTGAATCAGGCACTGCGCTTCGTTCTTGCCTTGCACCGCTTGCAGCAGATAAATGCCGTCCGGCAGCGGATCGAGTGCAATCTGGCGGACTTTATAACGATGTTCGCTCCAGGTGTCTTCGTTAAACCACCAACCCAAATCATGGGTTTGCTGTCCGTTGCGTAGCAAATCGATATAGCTCTCTTTAACCACGCTAAAACCTTTAGGCGGTGCGACTAAAACCTGCTGCGGCACCGACACCAACGGTTTTTCGGTGACGGTCAGCACCGAGCCGCTGAAATTGGATTCTTTTAAAGACTTACGAAACTCGACATCCAGCATGCCGCGCAACAACTTCAACGGCGATTGCGCGTTGTTCAGCCCCTTGGCGAAGTAATGGCCGGGATTCAGTTCGCTGACCGGCTGCTCGTAACTGCGGCTGACGTTGAACTGGCCGTCCAGGAAGAACTCCAGGTTGTTGGCTTTCAGCACCCGGAGCAGCATGGGCTGGTCAGTGAGGGTGTAATCCAGGCGGACGTTGGGGGCTTCGGTGTTGGTGAAGCTGCGTTCGGCGGTTAGGTAGAATGGGCTGCCAGCCCAGGCACATGTTGGACTCAGCAATGAAGCTAGCAGAAGTAGATAGCTAACAATCACAGCAAATAGATTTGGTGTCGCTACCGCGACGGGTGTTTTAACGTCGGTTCTCGGACCGACAGCCGAGATACTTTCTTTTGCGTCGCCAAAAGAAAGTATCCAAAGAAAAGGCGACCCGGACGCCGCTTGTTTCCTGCGCGCCGAAGCTTTTGCCGAGGGTTTTCGGAAGGGGCTTCCCAGCCCCTCCGAAAACGAGCGGCATCCCTGCCGCTCCCCTAAAGGGCTATTCTCGCCAAAAGCTTCGGTGCTCGGCGCGGCATACGGGAATATATGTCCCGGTATTTTGAAGTGGCATCTTAAATTCAATCCCCGTAGTAAACTATATTTCATGTTAATTTTTCTCCTGCCGAATTGGTCAGAGCCTCGACACTACCACTTCTATTTTCTACGTGGGATATGATTTGCATTACTGGCTCACTAACTCTTTTGGGAGCAATTTTTTGATAAATTGCTTCTCCGTTTACCAATCCTGTATATCTATTCCAGAATAAAGAGTCACCGACTTCATGCCTTTCACCTTTCTCATATTTATATCCAACAAGGCAATCAAAAATTGAATTGCATAAACTACATAACACCAAATGAAAAAGATACAAATTTCCAGATTTTGTACAAGGCTTATCGATTGTTAACTGAATAAAAGATTTTGGATTATGATCTTGCCAAGAATCCCCTGCAAGATTCCCCGCATTTTCAACTTGAATATGGGTTTGCCTATTGATGTCTGAAACTATTTGAATGTTTAACTGTTGATCGGTTATTTCAAGCTTATCCTTAAGCAATTTTATATGCCTCTCAAACCTATTTTGTTCTTTCGTAAAAATTACGTACTGATGCCGTGATTCTGGGCTAACTTTTCTATCAATATCCAAATATACTGTAGAAAGCATTTTATGAATGTAAATGTAATTTCTTCTAAAGCCATCCAAGCTGTTTTTTGTTGTTTCTATAATCGCTTGCTTTGCCCATTCTTCATCTATGTCGTTAACATTCACTCCCGCAATGTCAATGCTCATCAGAGGAAAGCCGAGAGCTTTTAATACAAGAGATTTACTAAAGTCGAATTTATGCGAAAACTCTATTTCTATTCCAGTCAGCACAATAGGATTTTTAGTTATTGTTTTCCCGAGAACTGCCACATCAAGTCTATATTGTTCTCCAAAAGGAGTCCGTATTGGGTACTCCTTTTCCACAGAAATAGCGTCTGCAAGAATGTCTCCTGATAATGAATAATATGACATTGCCGGATCATTAAATGCCCAAGGCAAGCTTTTACTGCCGGCAATCCTCTTTCTTAGGAAATCGACGATTACGTCTTTAACTAATTTATGCTCTTTGCTTTCCAATGATTCAGTAAATCTTTCTTTAATTTCCTCAGCGACTAACTTAGTTATTGTTTTTGAATTTTTTGGGTAATGCTTAAAGTGTGCAACACGAGGCCTATTGTTTTTCTTTAAAGCTCCCCAGTTAACCCAATAAACCATTTGTCCTTTATCATCCACAAAAGGCGCCAGTTTTCTGGCGTGGGAGTAACTTTTAACATGTGTAGCCTCTAGTATTTCGGAAAAATAACCCTGCTCGGCCGAATAAACTCTAGTTGCTTTATTCATAATAATTTTTAGCTAAAAATTAAGTATTTAAAACTGCCTTATTTTCTGATTAAAACTTCATTTTTTGGGATCTGTTGTCCCCGTATGCCGCGCCGAGCACCGGAGCTTTTGGTGGGAATAGCCCGAAGGGGCGATGCAGGGATGCATCGCGTTGCCGAAGGGGCAGGAAGCCCCTTTCGGCAACCCCCGCCAAAAGCGAGGAGCGTAGGGAATAAGCGGCATTCGGGTCGCCTTTTCTTTGGATACTTTCTTTTGGCGATGCAAAAGAAAGTATCTCGGCTGTCGGTCCGAGAACCGACATTAAAACATCCGTCGCGACAGCGACACCTCTTCCAAACAACTCAAAAGCACACCAGACCCAATTCAACAACAAAACCCAAAACAGACTCATTTCCCACCTTCCTGACCTATCAACTTACCTTCCAACCGCGCACCAGAATCCCCCTCAACCCTTCCCGCATAACTCAAAATCGGTAAGCCATAAAACAACTTATCCCCCTCCTGCCGCATCGCGGCCTTGGCGGCTTCATAGTCTTGCTGCCAGCGCGGGGCAAATTCATTGGCTTCCTGCGCGTTACCCGCACCGCCAGCCAAGAATAGTTCGCGCACCGCCGCGCCGGGATTGACGAAGGCGGTCAGTTGCGCGGCTTGCCAGCGTGGTTTTTCAACGCCACGTTGCCAATCCAAGGGGCTTAAGGACTGTTTGTTGCAGGCGTCTTTCATCCGGGTCAGCAGGCTTTCCGAGCTGGCCGCCAGGAACAAACTGCCGCCGGCGCATTCCGCGCCCAAGTCCGGGTTTTTTAAATATTGCGCATACGCGGCGCTGGCTTGCGGCTGTTGAGGATTGGCGACGATGATGCCCACCGCGCCGGTCGGGCTGTCGGCGGTGAAATCCCAAACCAAACCGACGCCTGCCGGTTCCGCACCGGGCGGCTGGGTAGACGGGCCGTTTGCCGCCAGTGTTTGCCAGTCTTCTGTCGTTAAATCGGGCGATAAGGCCAAGCTGGCAGCGACGCCGGCAAAGGCATCATGCGGGATGCTGGCTAAAACGCCTTCGAACAATTGTCCGTGCAATTGGCTTTGCCAAGCCGCCGCCGGCAGATTCAAGGTACCCAGTTGGCCGTCTGTTAAGGCAAAATCCCATTGCAGCGGATAGGTTGGTGCGCCGGTCAGCGCCGGCAGCAAATTATCGATAAAGGCTTCGCTGCGTAGCGTCAAACTCAAGGGCGCAGCGCTGCGACGGCTTTGCGGGGCGATGCTGTCGATCACGTTCAATAACGCTTCCAGGCTTTGCGCCAGATAAATCCGCTCGCGGAATTGGGTGAAAAACAGCTTTTGCAAACCGATGCGAGCTTCCAGGATGGGTTCCGGCAGTTTATTGAGGCGGTAACCACTAGTTGCCAACACCCCGGCCAAGGCCGGCATGGCTTGATCGGCAAACTGGCTGTCGCTACGCGAGTAGCTGATGACCCAACCCTGGCTGGCATGGGCCATGTCGTAATGCAGCTCGGCATTGGCGGCGATGGCATCGCGCAGCAACTGCGTCAGAAACTCGCCTTGTAGGCCTTGCAGATTGAGTTGCTCGGCTTTGACTTTCAGGCTTTGTAACAAACCGAAAAACAAACCTTGTACGAAGCGATTGCCCAGCAAGCTTTGCACTTGCGGCTGCGCATCCCACCAGTTTAAAAACGCTTCGCCCTCATTGAAGTTCAAGGTAAAGGCCACCGGATGTTTTTTTACATACCAGGTCGCCTGTTTCGGACAATCGGCGGGACGCTGTACCGTGACATCCATGGTGGTGCCCGAGCCAACATCGCCGCCGGTCAGGGCTGGGCAATGGTCGTCGCCCGCTGGCACTGCATCGTTGCTGCCGACCAGCGAGGTGCTGGCATCCACGTCGTTATTAGCCGAATCGCGCAATTTCACGGTCAAATCCAGCAAGGGCAGGCCGGTGCGCATCAAGCGGCTCAAGGGTTGCCGGGAATAATCCTGATAAGCAACGATGCCGGCGGTAGCGGTCAGCACCGCCGCCGAGGCAATCACGGTCAGGCGTTTTGCGGGGCTAAGCGGTTCCATTCGTACACTCCAAGGAAATAGGGGTTTTCAGCGCGGGGGACCCACACCGGATCGGGCGATTGCAATAATTCGGCGACGCTGACCACTCGCACTTGAGCGTCTGCACCCTGTGCGCCGTTGTGGTACACCGCTAGATTTTCCGGATGGCCGGCAGCGAACAGCATCAGGTGATAGGGTTCGTCATTGATCAAGGGTTTTTGGTACACCAGCAGATCGCCGCTTTGCGCAGACGCCAGGTCGCGGGATTTCAAGCGGAAGTTGTAGCCGATCAGGGTTTCCGCGTCGGCAAAATGGCCGTAGCGCGGCTGGCCGTTGTTCAAGCCGGTTTGCCAGAGTTGCGGGTAGGCGGGGACGACTTTGCGGGCCTGTTCGGACAAGGGCGGCAACATCAGTTTGGCTGGCACGCCGAGTTTGGCGGTGCGCGCGGCATCGCGTGGCTCTAAAGCGGTGCGATAGGCAAAACGTACCAAGCCCGCGCAGTCGCGTTGTTTGGGCTCCCAGAGCGGGCTGAGTTTGCGGGCTTGCAACAGGGCGACGTCGGTGACGACTTGACGCAAAGCTTCCGCGTCTTGCGGTAGCAAGTAGGTTTGTCTGTTTACATGCGCCACACCACCGCCCTCTATAGGCTGCTGTGACAGCCCCCTCTCCCCTTGGGAGAGGGTTGGGGTGAGGGAGATCAAACGAGGTAAGGCTTTTATTTGCAAACCCTCACCCTGCCCTCTCCCGGAGGGAGAGGGTTCTATTTTAGTTTGTGCGGCAAGCCCTTCTGCAGCAGCAGAGGGAGTTGCGTTATTTCCCGATGCGGACGGCTCCAGGTAACCTAATTCTGCCGCACTGTCCTCAGCCTCACCTTCCCGCTTGGGCTCGTGTTTGATGAATTCCTTCACTTCCGCCGGCATATCCCGTTCGGCATCCTGACCAGGTACATAGATTTTTGCCGGCTGGCGATTGCTTTGGATGACGACATAAGCCAGGGTTTTGGTTTCGCCGGGCCGGGCCAAGGGTTTTTGCACCCGACGCCGACTTTCCGTGGGTAAACCTTCATCCAAAATAATATCCAGATTGGCCAAGGTATGCTGCACCGCGCCGCCTGGCCAATAATTGGTATCTATGCGGAATACGCCGAGCGGTGGGGCCGGATGTACGTATAGATAAGGTCCGTAACCGGGTTGATCGAAGTTGTCGCCGTTTTGATTTAAAAAGAAGATGCCGCCGCTGTTGGAATTGGTGTCGGCCCAATAGACGTGGCTGTTATCCGGCTCGTAAATGTGCAAATCGGTATAAACGCCGTCGCTATCGCTGGTGAGTACTACTTTTAAACCTATCGATGCAATCACCGCATCGACCGTAGTCGACGCTTTAGCAACACCGGCGCTGTTGGCACATTCGGCAATCACGGTGTTTTTGCCTTTGGCGGCGGGAAACGCGCGCGCAAAGCTGCCGTTGACATTGCGCACGTAATAGCGCACGCCGTTGATATTCACCACAATCGGATCGGCAGTCGGGTCGGAACAGGTACCGGACACGGCGATTTGCAAACCGCTGGTCCAACCGCCGGCTGGTTTGCTCAGTATCAGTGTGGGCGCGGTGGCAGCTTCGGTTGGCAAAGGCCGTTGTTGGCCGCGCCTGGCTAGAATGTCGGGGTCGTCGCTAGGCGCTGCGAGGCTTTGAGTCGATAAAACCAGCAACAAAGCGGCGATACCGCTCAGCCAGCGGGCATCGAAGAAATGGGGTATCCGCATCAAAGCCTCCATGGGGCGGGGATTTTATCAGTGCTGGAAATGTAGCAAGCAAATCGGCTAACAGCAAATCTGCTGCACGGTTTATGAAATGCCCATTTATAAAGAACCAAGGTCTTACGTCTCCACGCTACCCTGCAAGCGGGTGATCGAGGCGTCTTTGGCTTGCGGGTCGATATGAAACGCCAGCGCCGCCGGTTTATGCAACAAGCCGTCTTCGCCGGAGGCGTTAGGGTTGAGCTGGCGTTTTTCCACAAAATCAATCAAACGCCGCAGATGATAAATCAGCAATACCCGATTGCCCTCGCTGCCTTTGTAGATTAAATAGCCGACATTGTCTTCGCTCAAGTCCGGGTTGCGAGCGATCAACGCGGTCAAGCGGGTGTCGCAAGCGCCGGCCAGGCTTTTCAATACCGAATCCGGATGCTGGCGTATCAATTTCACTAGGTGCTCGACCAAATCGCCGGCCAGTTGCTGCTGTTGCAATTGCTCTAACTCTGCGTCGCTGCACAAAAAACTTTCCGCGACTAAATAATGCCGGTCGCGTTCGCCGTCATTGGCGAACAGCGAGATTTTCGCCAGCGCGACATCCTCCAAGGCATTGAGAAATTCTTGAGGGGAGCGGATATGTTTATCGATGGTCACTACCCATGGCAAGGCGCGACCGGTCGCTTCAAAGCGCGATTTGACACTGCCGATGACGCCGGAGCGCGATAGCTCTTGTTCACGGCCCACCGGCTTGACCAGAAACGCATCGACGGCGGCAATCTGGGTGCGAAAGCCGGCGGCCTGGAACTGTTTGATGGCTGTGGAATAACGCGGAGAGTAGGGAATGCCTGTGCCGTCGTACAAAATATTGATGCGCAGCTCGCGGGCATGCTGCGCCACCAAGTCGCGCAGTCGATTGGCAAAAGGCTCGACGTAAACATAGTCGTCGCTGTGGTGATTAGCGGCAGTCAGCAGGCGATACAAATCGCTGAGTTTTCTAAATTCGTCCAAGGAGGCAATGACGAAATTGTCGCCGCACAGCGCGGTGGCGATTTCCTCAACTGCGGTTTTGCCGACGCCGGCACCGCCCATGCTCATCAAAAACTGCGGTTGATCGACCGGGGTTTTGCCGGCGAAAATCGCGTCTCGGGCGGCGATTAAAATGCGGGTAATCTTGGCTAAGCGCTCGTAGGCAATTTCCACGGTACGGCGCAAGCGCACTTCGTGACGAGCGGCGACCAGCATTTTTTGTTTTAAGGCTTCGTTGTCCGCCAATAAAAATAGATTGGCTTGCTCGCCGGCGCACTGCTTCAACAAATCCATCAATTCAGCTTGGCTGGGGGAGCGCAAGCCGGTGAGCATGTTCACGTCCAGGCAAAACAGCGGCGCAACGCCGTCTTCACGAATCGGGATCGCGTCAATCTCGAATTTGCCGGGGGCGCGCAAATCTTCGGTAGCCGGCAAATAGCCGATGATGTGCTCGGACACGCTCAAGGGATTATCGGCAAAATGCTGGCCGGCAATGAGTTGTTCGGCGGTAATGCTACTCAGCGGCACCAGACCGCCCGTCACGGTGATCAGGCATTCGATGCCGTCGCTGGTGGTATGCGACAGAAACGGTATCCCCAGCAAAAAGCGCTTGTTCTCCGGCCATTTGCCGTAGCGGTTGGCTTGGTTGTGAAGGCTTTTAATCCGACTGGGATCGAGGGCGTGCGTAAAGGCGCGGCTCAGCGCCCGGTGTTGACTATTATGATCGTGCAGCACCAAAGCGTCTTCGGCAGTTAGGCGGCGAAAATCGATGCCTTGTTCGTAGACGGCCTTGAAGGCCGGCAGGTTACCCAGCGCGGTAATGAAAAAATCCAGCGTCATCCGATTGCCGTAGCCATAAGGCCGAATGATCCGCAAGGAATGATAAAAGTTGGCCAGTCGCTCGGCGATGTCCTCGCTGTGGATCACAAAGCCGTTGTTATCGAAAATCGCCGTATCGCTATTGCTGTCGCCATCCAGCACCAAGCGCTCGATGGCGACGCGAAATTGTTTGCGCTTATCGGCATCCGGCATCGTGCCGGGCCGGTGGGTGACCGTGGGCTGCTCCTTCCAATCGCTAAACATTTCGCGATGAATGCGCGAGTACAAGCCGGTCATATAAGTGACGCGCTTGGTCTGGTCGTGCGAGACGGTGATTTCCAGCTCTTGCAACAAGGTCGACAACAGTCCGGCGCCTTGGGCAATAGCCAGCGCGGTGCGTAGGCGTTTTAGCGGCCTGTAACCCGGAAGATTCCGGCTGGGGTTTTGCATAATCCACCCTCTTATTTTTTATAGTTATTATTTTCTGGGGCTGATCTTAACCGGTTATTGGCGGAGAAGGAATATTGGCTGAATGTCTTGCAACGGAAAACTACTATTATTGGCGGTTGAGTAAGTCGGTATGGCATTCCGGCTTGTGAGGACGCTAGTGGGGAGCCAGAGCGCACAGATTCCGCTTGCCTGGAGCGATGTTAGCAGGCTTGAGCGGGATTCTTTAAAGCCCCCTTGGCGCCTGTCTAGCGAGTACTTTTCAGGTACAATAAACTCATTTTTTATCTATCAAGTGGCTCCCGACGTGTCGATTAGCAAAAACGATGTCTCTACTTTTCAGGGCTTGATTCTGACCTTGCAGGAATACTGGTCGAATCAAGGTTGTGTGTTGTTGCAGCCTTTGGATCAGGAAGTCGGTGCCGGCACTTTCCACCCCGCCACGTTCTTGCGCGCCATTGGTCCAGAGCCTTGGAACAGCGCTTACGTACAACCTTCGCGGCGCCCGACCGACGGCCGTTTCGGGGAAAATCCCAACCGCTTGCAGCATTATTACCAATTTCAGGTAATCATGAAGCCGTCGCCGGACAATATTCAGGAGTTGTACCTGGGATCATTGCGGCATCTGGGCCTGGATTTGCTGGAACACGACATCCGTTTTGTGGAAGACAACTGGGAGTCGCCAACGCTGGGTGCCTGGGGATTGGGCTGGGAAGTGTGGTTGAACGGCATGGAAGTCACCCAGTTTACCTATTTCCAACAAGTCGGCGGCCTGGAATGCCGGCCGGTAAGCGGCGAAATTACTTACGGCCTGGAGCGGATTGCGATGTATCTGCAAGGCGTGGAAAGCGTCTACGATTTGGTCTGGACCCGCGGCCCGCAAGGCGTGGTCACCTATGGCGATGTGTTCCACCAAAACGAAGTGGAAATGTCCGAGTTCAATTTCGATCACGCCAATGTCGACTTCCTATTCCAGTGCTTCGACACCTATGAGCGTGAATGCCTGATGCTGCTGGAGAAAAACCTGCCGCTGCCGGCTTACGAAATGGTCTTAAAAGCCTCCCACTCTTTTAATCTACTCGATGCCCGCCACGCCATTTCGGTCACCGAGCGCCAACGCTACATCTTACGGGTACGCAACATGGCCAAATCGGTCGCCGAAGCCTATTACAACCGTCGGGAAGCGCTGGGCTTTCCGATTCTCGCCAGACAGGGAGCGTGACATGACCGAGACCAATCATTTATTGTTCGAACTGGGCTGCGAGGAGTTACCGCCGAAGTTCTTAAAAAAACTCAGTCAGGCCTTGCTGGACAACATTCTGGCAGGCTTGCAGGAAGCCGGTTTGAGCTACGACCAAGGCCGCGCTTATGCCACGCCGCGCCGCTTGGCGGTATTGATCGACGATCTGCAAACCTTTCAATCTGATAAAGTCGTGGAAAAGCGCGGCCCTGCCATCCAGGCAGCATACGGCCCGGATGGTACACCCAGCAAAGCGGCATTGGGTTTTGCCGCCAGTTGCGGTGCGTCTTTTGAGGATTTGGAGAAGCTGGAAACCGACAAGGGTTCATGGTTGATCTTCAAACAAGCGGTGAAAGGCCAAGCCACTGCCGAGTTGATCCCTGACATTATCCGCAAAAGTCTGGCCAATTTACCGATTGCTAAACGTATGCGCTGGGGAAGTTTCGATGCCGAATTTGCCCGGCCGGTACATTGGGCGGTTTTGCTGTTGGGTTCTGAAATTCTGATTACCGATATTCTCGGCCGCACGACCGGCCGCGTCACCCGTGGTCACCGCTTTCATTCACCACTGGATTTGAGCATCGGTAGTCCACACGAATATCTGGACATCCTCAAACAGCATGGCAAGGTACTGGCCGACTTTGAAGAACGCATGACCATTATTCGCGATGCTGCCAATCAAGCGGCCAGCAATGTTGGCGGTATTGCCCATATCGAAGACGATTTGCTGGAAGAGGTGGCGGCATTGAACGAATGGCCGGTGCCGGTCGTGGGTAATTTCGATGCGCGTTTTCTGGAGCTGCCGCAGGAAGTCCTGATCACCACGATGCAGGCCAACCAGAAATATTTTCCGGTCAAAAATGCTGCAGGCCGATTGTTGCCGCATTTCATTACTTTCGCTAATATCGAAAGCTCCAACCCCGATTCCATCCGTCAAGGCAATGAGCGCGTGGTGTTGCCACGCCTGGTCGACGCTGAATTTTTCTGGAAACAGGATAGAAAGCAATCGCTGGCCGAGCGGGTTGAGAGCCTAAAAAGCATCGTCTTTCAGAAGGATTTGGGCACCTTGTTCGATAAAACCGAACGCGTCGCCAGCTTGGCGGCCTTGATCGCCGAGAAGTTGGGCGCCGATGTCGAATTAGCGAAGCGCGCTGCACTGTTGGCTAAAACCGATTTGATGACCAATATGGTCGGCGAATTTGCTAACCTGCAAGGTACGATGGGCCGTTATTACGCGGCGGCCGACGGTGAGCATGCCGACGTGGCGTTGGCCTTGGAAGAACATTATTATCCCAAGCAATCCGGCGGCGCGACCCCGAGCGGCCAAATCGGCCAGGTGTTGGCGCTGGCGGAAAAAATAGACACCCTGGCCGGCATTTTCAGCGCCGGCTTGATCCCAACCGGCGATAAAGATCCTTATGCCTTGCGTCGAGCCACGCTGGGCATCTTGCGGGTGCTGATCGAAAACGGTATCGCCTTGGATGTTGTGGAGCTGCTGGATGCGGCGCTGGATCAATTCAGTCACGACTTTAATAAAGTCGAAACCCGGCAGAAAGTGATCGGCTTTCTGTTCGACCGCTTAAAAGGGTATTGTCTGGATCAGGGCTACACCAGCCACGAATTCGAAGCGGTATTGGCTGTCAATCCGACCAGCCCCTTGGATTTCATGCTGCGTATTCGCGCCGTGCAAAGCTTTAGAGCCTTGCCGGAAGCGGAAAGCCTGGCAGCGGCCAACAAGCGCATCATCAATATTTTGAAAAAATCTGATCAAGCGCCTACCGAGAGCATTGGGGCCCTGGTCGAAGCGGCCGAGAAAAACTTATTGGCGGCAGCCGAGCAATCGGAAACCGACATTTTGCCCTTGCTGGCAGAACAGAATTATCCGCTGGCCTTGAGCCGTTTGGCGCAGTTGCGCGATAGCGTCGATGCGTTTTTCGATAACGTGATGGTCAATACTGACGACGAGGCTTTGCGCAACAGCCGTTTGGCATTGCTGGCCAAGTTGTCCAATCAATTCCTGAAAATTGCCGATATATCCAAATTGCAATCGTGACCGAGCGTTACGTTATTCTGGATCGGGACGGCACTATCAATGTTGATTCCGACGCATTCATCAAATCTCCCGAGGAATGGCTGCCGTTAGCCGGCAGCCTGGAAGCCATAGCGCTGTTGAATCGACATGGCTACAAAGTCGTGGTGATTACGAATCAGTCGGGGATTGCCAGGGGCTTATTCGATTTGGCAACGCTGGCGGCGATACATGCCAAAATGCGGCAATTGGCGTCCCAGGCCGACGGACACATAGAAGCCATTTATTTTTGCCCTCACGGCCCAAACGACACTTGTGACTGCCGCAAACCTCTGGACGGACTGTTTCGACGCTTTGCCGCCGATACGCAAGCTGATTTGAGCCGAACTTATGCGATTGGCGACTCCTTGCGCGATATTCAGGCCGCCGAATCGGCCGGTGCCAAACCTATTCTGGTCAAAACCGGCAAAGGCAAAAAAACCGCTATTAATAATCCACAACTTAACGTTCCTATTTTCGATAATCTTTATGACGCAGCCACGCACATCGTCTCGACAAGCTGATTTCAGAGTCTATTTGGGCTCGACACTGTTGTTCATTTACATAGTATTCTCGACGCTGATTGTTGGTGTAGCCATCTTGGGCGGTTATTTTCTGCCGTTTCCGATGCGCTATAAAATCGCCGATGTTTGGATCAATTGCCTGCTGTTTATGCTGAAGTTATGTTGCGGGCTAAGTTATGAAGTGGAAGGGCTGGAAAACATTCCTCGCGATAGCGCGGCGATTATTCTCAGCAAACATCAGTCGGCCTGGGAAACGGTGGCTTTGCGGCAATTTATTTTCCCGCAAACCGCGGTTTTGAAAAAATCGTTGCTGCAAATCCCGTTTGGCGGCTGGGCGCTGGCGACATTAAAACCCATCGCGATAGATCGGCAAAATCAGAAAGAAGCACTAAAGATGTTGATCGATCAGGGCATCCAGCGTTTGCAGGAAGGCTTGTTCGTGGTGGTGTTTCCGGAGGGAACCCGAGTGGCACCGGGAGCGCATAAAAAATTTAATGCGGGTGGCGCAATGCTGGCGCAAAAATCCGGTTTTCCGGTGATTCCGCTGGCGCACAATGCAGGAGAGTATTGGCCGCGCAACAGTTTTTTGAAATATCCGGGCGTGATTAAGGTCAAGATTGGGCCGGTTATCAGTAGCATTGATAAAAAATCGAAGGATATTAATGCAGAGGCCGAAGCCTGGATTAATAAAGCGATGTTGCAAATCGATGCAGAACGAATAGCAGGGTAATTCGAATTAGAGGGCTAAAATTTAAGCTGCAAAAAAAAGGCCCGCATTAGCGGGCCTTTTTCTTCAAGCTTAAAGATTAAAGCGCTACAGAAGTAGAGCTAGAAACTTTTTGTTTTGATGCATCCGGATCGTCCATGCAACCGCTCAGGCCAGCAATCATCAGGGTCATAGCTAAAAGAGATAATACTTTTTTCATAACATCCTCCAAATAAAAGTTTTTTATATTTTTGCGTGTGCTGAATCTAAACAAAAAATTAAGCACAGCTAGATTTAAACATGCCGAACCAGTTTGGCGCAAACTAAATCTGTTTGGAGGAAAAGAAATCGGGATATAAGGCCCACAGGGTGGGCCTTACTCAGGAAGGAATATCCTGCCAGGGCTAGGATTATTTAACCCCTGAACCTTGTTGGTTAGGTGAGCCATAGCCTTTTGGTTTTGGGTTGCCTTGGTCTGGGTCGTCCATGCAACCGCTCAAGCTTACAATCATCATTACCATAGCCAAGACAGAAAATACTTTTTTCATAACATCCTCCGATTTAAAGGTTTTTATTTTTGTGTGTACTCAAATTCAAGCACGCAAAATTTATAGCATGACAAAACCGAGTATGCAATACCCTAGATGTTTACAAAATATCGATGTCTTTCGGCAGGTTGATCTTTATGTCCTTTCCAGTCCATTGTGCGGAGCCTATTGCTTGCCATTCTCCTGCCAAGTTGCTGTTCCTGAGATCTTTTTCCCATACAAACGGTGCTCGAATTCTCTTCATTTTGACGATAAATTGCGTGCTATCGAGCTCTAAACCACTCTTTTTTCCCCAGAACGCCGTGACTTTCATGATGAATTTTTTCAAGCGGAGCTCGTCGATATTTGGGGTTACCGCAATGTTGGCCCACATGGAATGCACCCGTCCCCAATTCGGCGCCAACAGGCGGCCTTGCCGATTAACAAACGGTAACCATTGCTCTTTGCCGTTGGCATCCAAATAGGTAATAGCCAATAAGCGGTCATAGCCTTCGAAATGGTCGTGAAGATACAGCGCGTGAGGGGTGATGCCCAAAAATGTGTGAGACATCATTAAGACCGCATTGCTCATATCCGCCAGCATGCTGGTTATCGGCGACTGGCGGGTATCGACATGCAGGCGGTACAGCAAACCATAGTGAAAGCTGCTGTTGAACTGAAACAAGATCAACACCAGCAACACTTTGCTGATTTTGTGTACGCGACTTCTGGCCGGTAAGGCATGCTCCGCTTCGAAAATTCGCTCGTACAAACTCGGCGGCAGGTTTTCAGCTGATGCCGGCAGACAGCTCACATCGCACGCCAATCGCGTGCGCGAATCGGCAATCGCCCGATAGCGCCCGCATATCCATTGATAAAGCAGCGGCAGTTTCATGGCCCAACCTATCATCGCGGTGTAGCGCATCGAGATTAAAATTTGCGCGTAAGTATCAACGCCGGCATAAACCCGCCCATCACCATCCACCGCGTACAAATCGGTCAGCAGTTGCTTTTCGCCCAATTCGGCTAGAGCTGGATAATCGATTGCAAACACTTGTGCGGGCTTGAAATCGACGCCGTGCAAAACGTCGAAATGATTCAGTGTTAAAACTGTGCGATTGCACAATGGGCATTGTTGGTCGTAAAACACCGTCAATAGTGGTTGTGTGATCCGTAGAAGTCCCCCGATTTTTCTATACCAGGCAAATGGCATTACCAGGGCATAGAAAATCAGCATTCCCATTCCGAACGGGTAAATATTGAAGGACAGGGTAATGCCCAAATGCAAGGAAATCCCGATCAGAAAGTACAGCCATCTGAACTGGCGGCGATGAAAAAACAACAGGAAAGTAAACTGGAATGCGATGATGGTGTAGCCGATGATTTTTTGCAAAATCTCGATATTCAGCAGCCAGGACAAATCCAGCGCGGACATGTAATACGGAATCGAAGACGGCAACCAAGCACCCAAGCCGTTGCGCCAATGCTCGGCAAACATCTTGTGTATCGCGGAATCGAAATACAAAAAGCCCAGACAAATCGCGACAGGTAGATAATAAGTCAGTGCAGACACTTCCGGAGCTTGGTATTGAGAATAATGCGTGAAGGGGCGCAGCAATTTTTTCCTAAGGCCATCAATAGAAAAGGCTTGGTCCATAGGCATGAAGATCAGAAAGAAATTGGCGCCGATCATGAACAAATCGAAGCCGCCGTCGAAATCGCGCTGCATAGGTGTGAAATTAACGAATAGCAGCCAAAAAATGTAGTTAGCAACACTGGCCGCCTGGCAGCGGTAACCGATGGCCAGACAAAACGCCACCGCGGCCCATAGCCAAAGGAAGAACGGAATCATCGGAAATTCGACATCCATGAACGGGATGGGGTCGAATATCAAGTGGTTGAAATACAGCAGAAAAAAAACTTCCTGCAGTGTCACCACCCCAAACAAAAGCCTGAAAAGGCCTACGCCGGTAGCGGGTACTTTTTTAGAATAAAGAGCATTGACTTTCTGAACTAACAGTTTGTACATGGCGGGTCGGCAGGCTAAAAGTCCACAGATTATAAGGGATTTGAAAATGGTATGCGTCAGGCAAAAAAAAAGCGGCTACGGGATCTATCCGTAGCCGCTTTTTCCAGAAAAGCTTTGTAAGCGAGGGGGTGTAGCTTACTCTTCGTCTTTAGGCTCAGCAAAAACCCATTTTACAAAGAAGTATCCTGCAGCGATGATAACTACCGCTCCAATCATGCCCGACGGTTCTTTCAGCATTTCTGTTAAATCTAAGATCGCTCCCATGGGTGCCTCCTACCTTTAGTTAGTTGTTATAAAATTTGCCATGTCTTTGGCGGTCGAGCTTCATATGTTACTTTAGCTACCTTCAAAGTCAAGCGATTCATGGCTATCGCGGAAACATCCGACCGCAATTGCCATCCAGGTGGATTATGGTAGTATGCTTTCTCAACCTGAATTTTGAGAATTATAAAAACAGTTTCAACAAGGGGAATAGAGATGATTGGTGGCGTAATAATGATTTTGACGGCAATCTGGGTATATCAAACCCTGATAAAAGCCAAAACGGGTAATGTGCTGATGTGGGTTGCCGGCTGTGCCATAGTGTTCTTGGTCATTCAGGTGTTGTTCTACAACATCAACATTATGATCATCGACGGCTTAGACGGTAAAGATGTCGGCGGCGAATATGATCGCGACCTGACCAGCGTCGGCGATAGAAAAACCCAGGAAGGCGCCGGCGGCTGGTTCATGCCGGTTTTCTTCGAATTACTACCGCCGTTTGCCGGTGTGTTGGCTGTCGCTCTGATTCGCTGTCAGTTTATTTTGAAACAAGCGCTGACACCAGCCAACCTGTTCAGCGGCATCAAAGAGTTGTTTGTCAGCATCAAAAACAGCTTCAAAACCTCCAGCAACTAACTTGGCTGGCTCCGAAGCCCAAGGCCGCTTGGGCTTCGTTACCGTCGAAATTCCTCAGCCGCCGGTAACTGCGGATACGATGCTGACTATCGTTAAAATAAACAGCACAGTCGCAATCAGCCCGACGACAATATAGGCAGGCAAAGAGCCGTGCTGAAAATCAAGCTCTCTATTCTTATTGCTTTGCACGCCGATCACGGCGGCAAACACGCTTTTTATGACATGCAATAGACTGGGTTTAGACATGATTTCCCTCAAAATTTGGTTTGATAATAAAGCGGACTAGCCCACCGATATTCACCCTTACGACCCTCAGGCAGTATGAACAGCACACAAAGATTACACCAGTTATTATCTCAACGGATTTTGTTTCTGGACGGTGCGATGGGCACCATGATTCAGAGCTACAAACTGGAGGAGAAGGATTATCGCGGCGTACGCTTTGCCGACTGGCCTGTCGATCTTAAGGGCAACAACGATTTATTATCGATTACCCAGCCCGAGGTAATCAAGGCGATTCATCGCGCCTATCTGGATGCCGGCTCGGATATTCTGGAAACCAATACCTTCAATTCCACCCGTATCGCGATGGCCGATTATCGGATGGAAGACCTGGCTTACGAGATCAACGTCGCTTCGGCTCGCGTCGCTAAACAGGCGGCCAACGAAGTCAGCGCGTTAACGCCGGACAAGCCGCGTTTCGTCGCCGGCGTCTTGGGCCCCACCAATCGCACGTCATCAATGTCGCCGGATGTCAACGATCCCGGCTTCCGTAACATCACGTTCGACGATTTGGTAAGCGCCTACAGCGAAGCCACTCAAGGCTTGATCGACGGCGGCGCCGACATCATCCTGATCGAAACGGTGTTCGATACGCTGAACGCCAAAGCGGCGATTTTCGCGGTCGAACAGACTTTCGACAAACTAGGTTACAAACTGCCGGTAATGATTTCCGGCACCATTACCGACGCCTCCGGCCGCACGCTTTCAGGTCAAACCGCCGCCGCGTTCTGGTATTCGTTGAAACACGTGCAACCCGTCTCGATCGGCTTCAACTGCGCGCTCGGTGCGCAGGAACTGCGCCAATACATTGAAGAATTATCCAACATCGCCGACACCTACGTTTCCGCCCACCCGAACGCTGGCCTGCCCAACGAATTCGGCGAATACGACGAAACCCCGGAAATGATGGCCGCCGAATTGGCTGACTGGGCCGCCAGCGGCTATTTGAATATCATCGGCGGTTGCTGCGGCACTTCACCGGACACCATCCGCGCCATCGTTGCCGCGCTGGAAAAATATCCGCCGCGTAAGATACCCGAGTTGGAAAAACGCTGTCACCTGGCCGGCCTGGAAGCGATGAGCATCGGTCCGGAAACTTTGTTCGTGAACGTCGGCGAACGTACCAACGTTACCGGTTCGGCGATCTTCAAGAAAATGATCGTCGAAGAACGTTACGAAGAAGCCCTGGAAGTGGCCAAGCAACAGGTCGAAAACGGCGCGCAGATTATCGACATCAACATGGACGAAGGCATGCTGGATTCGAAAGCGGCGATGGTGCGCTTTTTGAATCTGCTGGCCGCCGAGCCGGATATTGCCAAAGTACCGATCATGCTGGACTCCTCAAAATGGGAGATTCTGGAAGCCGGCCTGAAATGCATCCAAGGCAAGGGCGTCGTCAACTCGATTTCGATCAAGGAAGGCGAAGAACTGTTCATCGAACACGCCAAGCTGGTGCGCCGTTATGGCGCTGCCGTGATCGTGATGGCCTTCGACGAACAAGGCCAGGCCGACACGATGGCGCGCAAGGTGGAAATCTGCACCCGCGCCTACAAAATATTGACCGAACAAATCGGCTTCCCGCCAGAAGACATCATCTTCGACCCCAACATTTTCGCGGTCGCCACTGGCATCGAGGAACACAACAACTACGGTGTCGATTTCATCGAAGCCACCCGTATCATCAAGCAGACCTTGCCGCATGCCTTGATTTCCGGCGGCGTATCGAATGTATCGTTCTCGTTCCGCGGCAACAATCCGGTGCGCGAAGCGATCCACGCCGTATTTCTGTACCACGCCGTACATGCCGGCATGGACATGGGTATCGTCAACGCCGGGCAGTTGGCGATTTACGCCGATATTCCGGAAGAACTGCGCAATTCCGTCGAAGACGTGATTTTGAATCGCACCCCGGAAGGCACCGAAAAGCTGCTGGAAATCGCCGAGAAATATCGTGGTAGCGGTCAGACAGCGAAACAGGAAACCTTGGAATGGCGTGAATGGCCGGTCAGCAAGCGCCTGGAACATGCGCTGGTCAAAGGCATTGCCGATTACATTGAAGAAGATACCGAAACGGCAAGGCTGGAAGCCGAAAAGCCTTTGCACGTCATCGAAGGGCCGTTGATGGATGGCATGAACGTGGTCGGCGACTTGTTCGGCGAAGGCAAAATGTTCCTGCCGCAAGTCGTGAAATCGGCGCGGGTCATGAAAAAAGCCGTGGCCTATCTGATGCCGTTCATGGATGCCGAAATAGACGGCAGCGAGCGGCAAACCAACGGCAAAGTGCTGATGGCCACTGTGAAGGGCGACGTGCACGACATCGGCAAAAATATCGTCGGCGTGGTATTGCAATGCAACAACTACGAGGTCATCGATCTGGGTGTGATGGTTCCGGCCGAGACGATTTTGAAAACCGCCCGCGAGCAAAACGTCGATGTGATAGGTCTCAGCGGTTTGATCACGCCGTCGCTGGATGAAATGGTGCATGTCGCCAAGGAAATGCAACGCCAAGGGTTTACGATCCCGTTGATGATAGGCGGTGCGACGACTTCGCGCGCCCATACCGCAGTGAAAATCGAACCGCACTATCAATCGCCGACCGTTTATGTTACGGATGCATCGCGCAGTGTCGGCGTGGTTAGCGCCCTGCTTAGCGACGATTTGAAAGCCGATTTCGTGGAAAAAACTCGCGCCGAGTATGAAATTGTGCGCGAACGCCACAAAGGCCGGCACGCTAAAAATCCGCAGCATAACCTGGAAAAAGCCCGGCTTAACAAATTCGATTACGCCAGCCATCTGCCGGTTAAGCCTAAATTTCTCGGCACCAAAGTCATCGATAATTTCCCGCTGGATACGCTGGTTTGGTATATCGACTGGACGCCGTTCTTCCAAACGTGGGAATTGTCCGGCAGCTATCCGGCTATTCTTAGCGACCATGTGGTTGGCATCGAAGCGACTAAATTGTTCGAAGATGCGCAAGAGATGTTGAAACACTTGATTCGCGAACAATGGCTGACAGCCAAGGCCGTCATAGGTTTCTTCCCAGCCAACAGCGATGGCGATGACATCGTGTTGTACACCGACGACAGTCGCAGCCAGCCACGCGAAAAGCTGCATCATTTGCGTCAGCAAAATGTCAAGGCGCCGGGCCGGCCCAACTACTGTTTGTCCGATTTCATCGCCCCGGTAGGTAGCGGTATTGCCGATTATCTGGGCGGCTTTGCGGTCACGTCCGGTATCGGCATCGAAACCAAGTTAGCCGAATTCGAGAAAGATCACGACGACTACAGCGCCATCATGCTGAAAGCTCTGGCCGACCGTCTAGCCGAAGCCTTTGCGGAATACATGCATCAAGCCGTACGCCGCGAATACTGGGGCTATGCCGAAGATGAACAACACGATAACCACGCGCTGATCGAGGAAGCGTATCAAGGTATCCGTCCGGCGCCTGGCTATCCGGCTTGCCCAGACCACACCGAAAAAGCCAAGTTGTTCGAGTTGCTGAACGTCACCGAAAACACCACCATCGAACTAACCGAAAACTTTGCTATGTATCCGACTGCGGCGGTTAGCGGCTGGTATTTCTCGCATCCGGATTCGCAGTATTTCAATGTCGGTAAGATCGATCAGGACCAGTTAGAAGACTACGCGCGGCGTAAAGGCTTGAAGATTGAAGTGGCCGAACGTTGGTTGGCGGCGCATTTGAATCATTGATCGATTCAACCGTGGCCGATTTTATCCTGTTCGGCACCGAAGGCTGCCATTTGTGCGAAGAGGCGGAAGCGTTACTGGTAGCCGCCGGGCTGGATTTTACCAGCCGGGACATTATGGACAATGAGCAATGGCAGGGGGCGTATGGTTTGTTGATTCCGGTGTTGTGGCATGCCCCAAGCCAAAAGCAACTTAATTGGCCGTTCGACAGCCTGCAATTAAAAGCATTCAGCATCGCCATCGATCCAAGCGAATACCAGTCAGCACGCCGGACGTAGTATCGGTTTGGCGGTCGCCAAATCGTACGTGCCGGAACAGTGCAACTCAAAACGGCGAACGATAAAATCAGCTAGGCAAAGCCCTCAGAATGGCAGGATAGTCAAAGTTATCAGCCAGATAGGCCAGGGTTTTGCGCAATTGAGGATCCTGCGCCGTTGCCAGAACTATGGCATTTGCTATACGTTCCGGCTCCAGGCTTTCTAGTGCATTTTTCAATTCCTCGCGTGCCGATGCCGGCAAGCCGGCTAACATGTTCGGCGTTAATGGCGCGATTGGCGGGGTTTGTTCTGGAACACCCTCGTAAACATAACGCACCCCCAAGTGCTTGGCCAGACATTCGTAGATTTCGTTGAAGCGATAAGGCTTGCGCACAAAATCGTTCATACCGGCTTCCAGAAGCTCGCTACGCTGCTCCAGGAATGCCGAGGCGGTGACGGCAACAATGACGACCTCCCGCCCGCCAGGCAACTCCCGGATTCTTTTCGTGGCTTCCAAACCATCCATTACCGGCATTTGCCTATCCATCCAGATAAATTGCGGTTGCCATGTTTGAAATAGCGCTATGCCCTCCGCGCCGTTGCCGGCCACTTTGCAGGAGAATCCGACCGATTCCATCAATTTTGCCAGCAATAACTGATTTTCGAGCTGATCTTCAACGATTAATATGCGGTAGTCGCTTTGCCCTTCCACTAAGCCGATGACGGCGCCGGCTTCCGCTTTATCAGCACTGGGGCCGGTAATATCCGCCTGATTCACCTCCGCGAGCGGCAGATCTATTCTAAATAAAGCGCCTTGATTCGGGTGGCTTTCCAAGGTAAGCGTACCGCCCATCAATTCCACAAACTGGCGGGTAATGGTCAATCCCAAGCCGGTGCCTTGGCTATCCCTTTGCTCGCCTAGCTGTACGAATGGTTCGAATATACGTTGCTGATCGGCCAGCGGGATCCCCACACCGGAATCTTCGACCTCAATCTGTAGATGCGAAATGCGATTTTTGCGAGTGCCTAGGCGCAAGGTAACACCGCCTTGCTGCGTAAATTTAATAGCATTGCCCACCAGATTAATCAGCACTTGCCGCAAGCGGGCTTCGTCGCCGACAATGAAACGCGGAAACTGCGATGCCTGATCGACCAACAACCTCAGGCCTTTTTCGGCGGCGCGGACACTCATCATATCGGTAATATCGCGCACCATATTGCCCAAATCGAAAGGCGCGTTTTCCAGGTGTAGCCGGCCTACTTCGATTTTAGCCATTTCCAATACATCGTTAATCAACATCAACAGATGCTCGCCGCTGCGATTGATAATATCCAGGTTTTGCCTTTGCTCGTCCGACAGTTGGGGATTTTTCCGCATCAATTTCGAGAATCCAAGAATAGCGTTCAGCGGGGTACGCAATTCGTGGCTCATATTGGCCAGGAATACGCTCTTGGCCCTATTGGCCGCTTCCGCCGCATCGCGCGCAATTATCAAGTCGGCGGTACGTTGCTGGATTTCATCTTCGAGGTGTTCTTTATAGCGCCGTAATTCTTCCTCGTTTTGCTTGCGATCATGGATGTCCATACGAATACCCAACATGCGTATGACCTTACCGTCCGAATCGCGCTGAATACCGAAACCGCGCACATATTGCCAACGATAACTGCCGTCGGCGTGGCGCATGCGCGCTTGATATTGATATTCCGTGAAATCACGGGCTAACACGCCGCTCATTTTGTCGCTGACTTCCGCTTGATCGTCCGGATGAACGCTTTCGAACCATTCGCGCCGATCAGCCATGCCGGTCCGAACAGGATAGCCGAGCATCGTGTAATAGGTGGGCGAAGCGTACCATTGGTCGTTTTTTACATCCCAGTCCCAAACGCCGACCTGGGCGGCTTCCAACGTCAACCGCAAGCGCTCCTCCGAGTCGCGTAAATGCTCTTCCGTGCGTAAGCGCTCCGCCTTATCGCGGAGCACGGAAATGCCAAAGGCCAAATCTCCGGCCAGTTCCTCTAACAAGCGAATCTCCGCTGCCGTGATCGCATTGGGTTCTGCGGAATAAATCGTCAGCGCACCGAAAATATCCGCGTTCTGATCGGCCAAAGGCAAGGCAATAACCGAGCGATAGCCGCGCGCTAACGCTGCGTCTCGTGCCAAAGCCATCAGCGCATCTGTGCAGACATCCTGAACATAGACTTTTTCGCCGCTGCAAATGGCGGCGGCAGCGGGACTTTGCGCGCCCGCCGCATCCCCGCCACTGTGATCGGTGACGGCCAGATAGCCGTCTTCAAAACCGGCCCAGGCCACCGGGCGTATTGTTTTGGGAGGGCCGTTTTCCAAGTAGCCGACCCAAGCCATGCGATATTCGGCTTCATCGCAGACGATACGGCAAATTTCTTTAAGCAGGCTTGGTTCGTTGTCATGTCGCAGCAAGGCCTGATTGCAATTGCTGATCGCGCGCAATTCGCGATTGAGCTTATATAAGGCCGCTTCCGTTTGCTTGGCTTCGGTGATGTCCGTGCGTAAATATAGATAATTGCAAACCTGATAAGCTTCGTCGTAAATCGGTGAGGCGGTGATCTGTTCCCAGCGCAACTCGCCGTTTTTGTGGCGATTGGTCAGCGAGGATTTCCATAGTTTGCCTGCTGCCAATTGTGCCTGGCAGGCTTGGTAGGTATCGGCAGTTATTTCACTGGACAATAATGCGCGAGGCGTCATTTTGTAAGCCTCGCCGAACGTATACCCGGTAATCCGCGTATAAGCGTGGTTGGTATAGGTCAATACGCCCTGCAGGTCGGTAATCTGGATGCCGGTCGGATTCTGATCCGCCGCTTGCGCCAGCCGATTGATTTCGGTGGCGAATAGGTGGCGTTCTGTAATGTCGCGGTTAGTGATGCGCCGGCCTCGGTAGTTATTGTCCGCCCCGAACACGGCCTGGCAACAATGCGAGATCCAGCGAATTTCGCCGTCGCGGCGGACAATGCGAAAGTCTACTTCAGCGAGGCGTAAATGCTCGACATCGTGGCGATGATCGGTCATTAAGTGCCGGTCGTCGGGATGTATGATGCTCGGCAATAACCCGGCATCGGCCATAAACTCCTCGGCCGCATAGCCGGTAACCCGCAAGCTGGAAGGCGTCATATACAAAATCTGCTGATCGTCGCCTTCCCAATATTCCCAGTCGTAGGTGTAGTCCGCGACGGTATGGAACTTTTCCTCTTCGGCCGCCAACTTGGTGGCAACCTGCAATTGCTTTCGCCACGCACCGACGATGAACCGGGCGCTACTAACCGAAATCAAGGCAAACAGAAGAACCAGTCCGGCCATTTCCAGGACTTCATTCCACCACTCCGCCAGAAAATCGTCCCTAGCCAGACCGACGCTCACCCATAGCGGGTAGGCGTCCAGTTTGCGAAAAGATACCACCCTGGCGGTATTGTCGAAGCTGAGAGGCGTGTGGAACACACCCGAGGTGTGTCCGGATGCGAGCATCCGGCGAAATTCCGGCGAAATGGTTTTATCGCCAATCATGTTGCCGGGCTCGGCATGGGCGGGATAGCGAACGATCAAGCCCATGTCGGCATCTCTCAGGTTAATCGCCCCGCGACTGCCAATATCAACGTTGGAAATCGCTTTACTCAAATTATCCAGTGAAACATTGGCAAAAACCACGCCGGCAAAACTGCCGTCGGCGCGGTTAAGGCGGCGTGCAAAATTTAGCACCCAAACCTTATTGATATGAGACATCACCGGTTTGTTGATAAATAGCCCAAGCGCCGGATTATCCCGCAAACTAGAAAAATAGAGCCGATCCGCCATGCTGAGCGGCTTATCTTTTGGTACATCCACGCCATAGGCTAGCCAACCTTGCGCGTCGGTAGCTCTAAGTCCGATAACCCATGGCAAACGCGCTTGTAAGCGCTGCATAAAAACCGACAGCGCCTCGGCGTCAACGCTCCCCAAAGCCTGTTGCCGCTGGATTTCCTCCACGGCCACCAACACGCCTAAGTCGACCTTTTCGATAAGGCTATCTAAGTTTTGCGCGATAACCTTGGTCAGGTTCTGCGTCGTGATTTCGGCACGCTGTTGATATTTGTCGAAGCTGCGATACAGCGCAAACCCCACGGTGGCGATAACCAACAGGTTAAGGATTGCCGCCCCGGCAATCAGCCGCCTCGAGACATTGTTTGGAAAATCAAGCTGACCTGGCATAGCTGAACTCACAAGACTGTTGTGGTGTATTGGCGGCCCGTAAGTGTGCGCGGGCAAACGGTCCCATCGTATTCCTTAAACGCGCTGCAAAACACCTAAGGATAGGGTTAAGTAACTTTTCTAGCGCGGATTAGTGGAACTTTCCCGTGCTTGTCGAAGGATCGCAGGGGAAATCCGGGCCTTCATAGCCCTTAACCGTTCATGCTTCGACTGCGCTCTCGGCAATTGCTCAGGCATCCAGGCCAGTCGAGCACGAACGCTTTGCCGGGAAAAGTCATTTCGGGAGGTTATTTTTAGCGGAATTCTAAGGAGCCGCTCAAGCGGGCAAGCAATAATCCCGTTCCCGAAAAAGCTTTAAACAAATCTCGACTACTTCGGCGTTATACAGCACACCACGATTGTCGGAAATCTCCTGCAGTGCTGCATCCAGCCCTAAACCGGCGCGGTAAGGACGATGAGACTTCATCGCTTCCACCACATCGGCAACCGCCAGAATCTCCGCTTCCAGCAATATCTCACCCTTCTTTAGGCCGCACGGGTAGCCACTGCCGTTGGGGCGTTCGTGATGTTGCAAGACGATTTGCGCGATAGGCCAAGGGAAGTTGATGGATTTGAGGATGTCGTAGCCGGTTTCGGCGTGCCGCTTGATCAGGCTGAACTCCAAATCGTCCAGCCGACCGGGCTTGCACAGTATTTCGGCGGGGATTCGAATTTTGCCTATATCGTGTACCACGCTCGCCAACGTCAGCCCCTCTATCCGCTCTTCCGGCAATTGCAAGCCGCGGGCGATAGCCGTGGCGAGGTGGGCGACGCGGCGTTGATGGCCGGCGGTGTAGGGATCGCGCGCTTCGATAGTGGCCGCAATCGCAGTCACGAAATCCAGCATGCCGGCGCGCAAATTTCTCTCGCTTTCCATCAGTTTACGGGTCCGTTCTTCCACCTGTTCTTCCAGATGGTTGCGCAGGCGGTCAAACTCCAAATGAGTACGCACCCTAACCAGCAATTCATCGCGCTGATAGGGCTTGGTGACGAAATCCACTGCACCCAAGTCAAAGCCGCGCACTTTTTCGTCGGTATCCATGATCGCGCTAACGAATATCACCGGCACATCGCATGTATTCGGGTTAGCTTTGAGTTGCCGGCAAACTTCGAAGCCATCCATCTCCGGCATGCGAATATCCAACAGCACCAATTCCGGTGGGTGATTGAAAGCGGAATTTAAGGCTAATTCGCCGCTAATAGCAGAACGGACTTCGTAGCCTTCGTCCTTCAGAATATCCGTTAACAACTTTAAGGAGGCAGGGGTGTCGTCAACGGCGAGAATGTTGCCTTTATATGTCATAAAACTCTTTAATCGGTTTGCCTGAATGCTGCCAGGATACCCTGCCAAACGCAGTTTTCAGCAAAATATGCCAAGGTTTTCCGGGGCTGGCTCATATCGGTCGCGATGCGCCGGAGCGCTAGGTCGTTAGAAACCATTCGGACACCGTTCGATTTTGAAGGGGGCCGCATAGCTGATGCCGTAGGTCATTATAGTGTATGCCCCAAGGCGTAGGCAGAACGCAGGTAAGCAGTTATTTTTATCGATAGCCTAAAGTTATCGGCTTGCGGTTCGATAACCTTTTTAGCCGTTACGGCAACCGCTTTCCAAAACCAACCCGACGAGGCCACGCCATGCTTGATTCCGTCTCTTCCGTCGCCGCGCTGGCGACACAAATGTCCACCCAAAAAACCGCGCAACAAGTCGAAGTTGCGATGCTGGTAAAAGCCAAGGAGATGCAGGAACAACAAGGCCAAAACGCCTTAAAGTTATTGGAGTCGGCCAGCGTATCGGCAAACGGTATCGATGTCCGGGTTTGAGCGGCGGAAGATTGCTGGAACTTAGCGGCCTTGCTTGTCCTGCATCGCCAGCGCCGCCTGATACAAGGTCTTTTTACGCTGGCCGGTAATTTCCGCAGCCATTGCTGCAGCGGTCTTGGTGGAGCATTCTGTTAGTAAGATGCCCAAAATCCGCCGCTGCTCGTCGGTTAATTCATCGTCTTGCTCACCAGCTTCGCGGCCAGCTACCAACACCACGAATTCGCCCTTGCGCATGTTTTCGTCGGTCTGCACTTTCTCCAACACCTTGGCCAGTTCGTCGCCGACAATCGTTTCATGCAATTTCGTGATCTCGCGGGCGACGACGATTTGATGATCAGCCGGAAATGCCGTCAGCATATCTTCCAAAGCGGCCTGGATGCGATGGCTGGATTCGTAAAAGGCCCAAGTCGAGCAGTCAGCTAACTTGTGTTCGAAGAAGCTGCGCCGCGCCGAGCCGGTGCGTGGCAAAAAGCCTTCGAAACTGAAACGGCTGGTCGGTAAACCCGCCACCGACAAGGCGGCGATCAGCGCGCAGGCACCAGGTATCGGACACACATCCACGCCTTGCTGTCTGGCCAATTTGACCAGAGGAAAGCCGGGATCGCTGATCATCGGCGTGCCGGCATCGGATACCAGTGCCACCGATAATCCTTCGCGGATTTTATCGACTAGGCCTTGCGAAGCATGTTCTTCGTTATGTTGATGCAGCGATTGCAGCGGCTTATTGATGCCGTAATGTTGCAGCAACATCTTGACGTGGCGGGTATCTTCGGCGGCGATCAAGTCCACTTGCTTCAATATGTCCACCGCCCGAAAGCTGAAATCGGCCAGATTACCGATTGGCGTGGCAACCACGTATAATTTTCCGTACATTTATTCTTCGGTCCCCGTGCTATGTCTGATCGCAAATTTGCTGCCATTATGCCGCGTCGTGTTTTAAACCGCTGGTTTTTCGGCCTGTTGCTACTGGCTGCGTGCAGTGAGCAACCGGTCAAAAACAAGACCCAGCTGGAAGTGCGCCCGCAAACCAGTGCCCGCAAAGCCAAGCCGGCCGAGCCACCGCGCAGTTACCGGATGGCCGACAATCAAAACAGCCTGCATCTGCTGGATGCCGACACCCGCCTGCAAGCCGGCGATAGTCAGGCCGCGCAAAAAGCCCTGGATAAAATCAACGCCGAACAGTTGCCGCCGGAATTGTTCAGCAAATACAAATTGCTTCAAGCTCAAGTAGCGTTGAGCATGGGTGATGCCGAACAAGCCTTGAAAAAGCTGGAGGGCGTGCGGCCCGCCATACTGACCGACGCCGATCAAATTGCTTATTACCAATCCGTGGCTTTTGTGCATGCTTTGTTGGGCGATGTTGTACCCAGCGTCAGGGCTCGCCTGAAACTGGGCCGACTGTTGCAAAAACCCGAGCAGCAAAAGCAAAACATTATCGCCATTCTGGATGCGCTTAGCGTGCTGCCGTTGGAAACCCTTAGCGGTCCGTCTCCCATCGTTGACGAACTGAGCGGTTGGATGGCCTTGGCTAAAATTCTGAAGCAACGTAACGTGGCGGGTTTCGACACAGCCGGTCAAATCCTGCAATGGCGGCAAATTTATCCCGGTCATCCGGCCAACGCCGATTATCTGCAAGCCTATTTGAATCCGCCGCCTGTCAGTCAGCCGGCAGTCCAAGAACCGGAACAAGCGGCGCAACCGCCTGCTCCGGGTGCAACCATTGCCGTGTTGCTGCCTGGCTCGGGCTCTTACGCCAGCGCGGCTAAAGCCATCAGGGAAGGGCTGACGGTAGCCCATCGTCTGGCCGCCAGCGCCGCGCCGCAAATGCCGCTAAAGTATTACGACAGCGAAAAAGACGATATAGCCAATGTCTATCGGCAAGCCGTCAGCGACGGCGCCAAACAGGTGATAGGCCCCTTGGTGAAAGAACAAATCCAAAGTTTGGCGCAATCCACCGAATTAAGCGTGCCGGTGTTGGCGCTGAATCATGTGGAAAATCTCAGCAAAACCAATCTCTATCAATTCGGCCTCAGCCCGATAGACGACGCGGAACAATTGGTACAAAAAGCCAAGCGCGATGGCCAACAGAATGCCGTATTGCTGACGCCGAATACCACGCAAGGTGAGCGGGTGCGCCATTATCTAATGTCGGCTTGGCAAGCGGTCGGCGGCGCCGTGGTGGGTGTGGAAAGCTACGACCCGAAACAACACGATTTCGCAGCTATTGTAAAAACCTTGCTCAGCACCAGCGTCAGCTCGAATGGCCAGAAGCAACCCTTGGCCTTATTCGTTAGCGCCAGCCCGGAATTGGCCAGAGAGTTGGCGCCGCAACTCAAGTACTCGCAAAGCAGCGAGTTGTCGATTTATGCGATGCCGAATATCTACAGCGGCCGGCAAAATCCGGTGCGGGATAGCGAGTTGGGCAAGATTAATTTCTGCGATCTGCCCTGGGTGTTCGGCGATGCCTACACCGGCGCACTCAGCCAGCAAGCCGTGCAGAATACCTGGCAAGGCCTGAGTGACAGCCAGGTTAAACTGGTCGCGTTGGGCATAGATGCTTACAACATCATCGGCCAATTACCGCAGCTGACCGGGGCGTCTTACGCCGGCGCTACCGGCCGCTTGTCCGTGAACGGTGAAAACCGCATTACCCGCAAACTGGTTTGCGCCCAGTTTAAGGGAGGCGTGCCGGTCGCCTCCGGCTTTATCGAATAGTATGCTATTCGGTAAAGCCAAGCCGGTTCATTTGCAAAAGGGCGATAGCGCCGAACAATTAGCCTTGGCTTATTTGCAAAAGCAAGGTTTGGAATGGGTGTGCAGCAACTTTCGCTGCAAAATGGGTGAGCTGGATCTGGTGATGAAGGACGGTTCGGCGCTGGTGATTGTGGAAGTACGCTTTCGCAAATCGGAGCAATTTGGCGGCGCCCTGACCAGTATCACCCGGCAAAAACAGGCGCGCATCGTCGCCGCTACCCAACACTATGTCATAATCAACAACCTGAGCCAGCTCTCGATTCGTTTCGACGTAGTTGCTGTATCCGGCAACAACCGCCTGGACTGGATTAAAAACGCTTTTCAAACCTGAGTATTATGAGTTTACAAGACCGCATCATCGCCCACTTTTCCGACAGCATTCAAACCAAACAGGATGCGATGGCCAGCTTGTGCGAGCTGATCGAATTCGCCTCGCAAAAAATCGTCGAGGCTTTGGTGAATGACAAAAAAGTGCTGACTTGCGGCAACGGCGGTTCGGCGGGCGATGCCCAGCATTTTTCTTCGGAAATGCTCAACCGTTTTGAACGCGAACGTCCCGCGTTGCCGGCGATTGCGTTGAGCACCGATACCTCAACCATCACCTCTATCGCCAACGACTACCATTACGACGAAATCTTTGCGAAGCAGTTGCGCGCGCTGGGGCAGGCTGGCGACATCTTGCTGGTCTACACCAGCAGCGGTAACTCCGGCAATATCATTAAAGCCGTGAAAGTGGCGCATGACCGCGACATGACGGTCATCGCACTAAGTGGCAAAGACGGCGGTGTGCTGGCCGGCGCGTTGAACGAAGCCGATATTGAAATCCGCGTACCGTCTTATTCCACCGCCCGCATTCAGGAAGTGCATTTGTTGATCTCGCATTGCCTATGCGATTTAATCGATCATCAATTATTTGGCGGCTAAGGCCCAGGCGCCCGTTATCACTCAATCGGATAAACGGGCGTTTGCATACTTGATTACCTGACGTAATGTAGTTTTTGCCCCAACATTTCGGCAGTTACCAGCACTACCCCGCCCTCGCTGACATAAAACCTGTTTTTGTCGTCGTCAAGATTCTCGCCAATCACCGTGCCTGCCGGCACCTCGCAACCTTTTTCAACGATGGCTTTGGTAATTCGGCAATTTTGGCCTATGCAGACTTGCGGCAACAGAATGCTGTCTTTGATAAGCGCTGATTCGTTTACGGTGACATTGGAAAACACCATGGAATGTTGAATGGTTGCGCCGGAAATAATGGAACCGCCCGCAATCATCGAATCCACGGCCAGACCACGCCGGCCGTTGTCGTCGAACACAAATTTGGCCGGCGGTGTTTGTTCCTGATAGGTCCATATCGGCCAGGACGCATCGTATAAATTCAAATCCGGCTTGACGCCGATTAACTCCAAATTGGAAGCCCAATAGGCGTCTATGGTCCCGACATCGCGCCAATAACTTTGCTGGCCGCTTTGTAAATCCAAAAACGGATATGCATTAACAATATGATCGTCAATGACGGCGGGAATAATATCTTTGCCAAAGTCGTTAGTGGAATTTTCAGTGAGAGAATCTTTAATTAATTGCTCCCATAAAAAATCGGCGTTAAAGATATAAATACCCATTGAGGCCAACGCGGTGTTGGTTCTACCCGGCATCACGGGTGGGTTGGCCGGTTTTTCGACAAACGCCCGAACGCGGCGATTGCTATCCACGTCCATTACGCCAAAAGCGGAGGCGTCTTTTAAGGATACTTCCAAACAACCTATGGTTAGGTCGGCGTTTTTTTCTACGTGGTCGATTAACATGGCCGCGTAATCCATTTTATAAATATGGTCGCCGGCCAGGATTAAAATATGATCCGGTTTACGAGCCCGCAGAATATCGATATTTTGCAAGACGGCGTCGGCGGTACCTTTGTACCAGGAAGTCTCGTCTATCCGTTGTTGTGCCGGCATGATGTCGACGTATTCGCCAAATTCGCCGCGCATGAATCCCCAGCCTTTCTGAATATGCCGGATCAACGAATCGGCTTTGTATTGCGTCATCACGCCGATTTTACGGATACCGGAATTCACGCAATTGGATAACGGAAAATCGATAATCCGAAACTTGCCGCCAAAAGGCACGGCGGGCTTGGCGCGCCAATCCGTCATATTCATTAAGCGCGAACCGCGTCCGCCGGCAAGAATTAAAGCAATAGTATTTTTGGTTAATTGATGGATATTGTGTGTGGGCGCTGACATGGTTAAATCTTTAGAAAAATAAACTGTTGGCCGAATAGGTTTTATAGGGCATATCAAGTTTTCCCAAGGCTTTTTCAAACCTAAAAATTAACGGCGAAAACTCAAAATACACGCATTGTTTCAAGCGAAGCAAACGCACTTGAGTTGCTAATATCCGGAGTGATATGTAGTTCGATAATACTTACCGCGGGCAAGTCGAGGACGTGTTGTTCCGACTCCGCTGTGCACCCTTGCGGATTAAAATGCCATTGTTGGCGGACGATTTCGCGAAACGGCTGTCCGTTATCCGCAGAAATACGAAGGACGTATTCTTGTGTTCTGGCTATAGCCGATTCCAAAAAATCCAGTTGAATAGATTGCACAGGCTGGGCCTGCTTAAAAAGTAAGCGGATAACTTGCGGGCCGGGCATGCCCGCTCGCCACCCGCCGCTAAAGCCAGGCAGTAGCGCGGCTTCGATAGTGTGCTCCTTAGCCTCGGATGACACTTCAACGTCAGCAAGCGCTTCCAGATTTAACGGCTCTGTCATTGAGCTGGCTTTGTTGGGCCGACTGTCACCGATAATTCGTTTTTGCATGGTTTACCTGGCGTAGGACTGTATTAATTGGTCGAAATGGTTTGAATCCGGTTTTAGTTTGTCGGGATTGATTAACTTGAGTGCGATTGCTCCGTAATTGGATAGGCAGGCACCGCATGCCTAGCGTCCGGCTGTTTGGAAACAAGGAATGTAGGCATGGCTCGGTCCCGGTGAGAGCTGAGTGTTTTACTGCGAAATTGCCTGATGGCAATTGCTGATTACAAATGGCTGTTGCTCCCAAACCCCAGCCGAAAAATATGGGCGCTTCCCTGCGCCCCAGGTCGAGAGGGAGGCTTAACCCTTTAAAAAGCTGGCCATGATGCCAGCCGGGTCAATACCTTGATGCGGGAATTGCTCCCACAGGCCGCCGCAACCTTCTTTATGCGTGGCAATATAGTTGTATTTTGGTGTGTAACCGCGTTCCAACAACCATGTGCCCATGCGGCTACCCAAACCGGTTTTACGGTTGAAGGACTCAACCACCAGCACTTTCGGTGACTTACCGATTTTGGCCAGCATGTCTTCATCGATGACGTTCAAGGTCGGTTTGTTGATCAAGCCTACATCCACGCCTTGTTGTTTCAGGCGCTCGACTGCATCCAGCGCCCTGTACAAGGCTTCACCGAAGCTGACGATATAACCGGCCGTGCCTTCGCGAATGACTTCGTCTTTGCCGGGCACGAATTTATAGTCGCCACCGAAAAACTCGTTGCCGTTGCTGTCCAGAATGGTTGGCACTTTGGAACGAGTGGAGAAGATGAAACGCAAGCCCGGATCGAAGAAGACTTTTTCCACGCACGCTTTCATTTGCAAAGGATCTGCCGGGAAATACAGCTTGGTCTCATAGCCGTCGCTCAAACCGTTGTCGGCGAACATATTGTTCAAACCGAAATGGCAGGTGTTGTCGGCCATGTCGTCGATACCGGAATGCGAGAAGTGGCTGAGCACGTTGGATTTGTTCAAGCGGGCCATGGTGATTTCGGACATCAGCATTTCTAAGAACGCGCTGAAGGTGCCGAAAATACCTTGTTTGCCCGCTTCCATACCAAAACCGGCTGCCGCGGAGAAGTTACCACGTTCCATGATGCCGGAGGAGATAAACACTTCCGGGAAAGCTTTATGGATTTTGAACAGACCGCAAGAGCCTTCCAAGTCACTATCCACAACCCGTACTTTGGCAACCCGTTCCGCTTCGCTCAAACGGCCCAAGACTTCCACGCAAGCATCGCCGAAGACGTTGCGGTTGGCGTCCCATTTGTCGCTGGAACCCAAAAATACCGCGTCGTTCTTCGGTGCTTTGACTTCGCGCAGTGCATCGGCAGCGGCTTGTTGACCATGTGATTCCAAGTATTCCAACGCCACTTTCACCGACACAACGTCGTGACCGTGGGTCGAGCCTTCCAGACCGACAATGCCTGGACACATTGGTCTGTGGTTGATAACCGCAACCGGGCCAGGGGTGTTAATGGCGGTGATGATGCGTTTGTACAAATCGTCCAGATCTTCGCCGTCGCCTTCCAATACGGTGACGCCTTGACCGGCCAAGGTTTTGGCAGTGCTGCAGCCTTTTAAGTACTCGGATGGGTGGCCGGCGATGGTGACGTTGTTGTCGTCGATGATCAGTTTAACGTTCAGGCCTTGCGCCACAGCCAGACGGGCCGCTTCGGCATCGTTACCTTCCTGCTGCGAGCCGTCCGAGCCCAGGCAGAACACAGTTTTGGCCGGGTTGGCAATGGCTACGCCGTTGACATACGGCCACATGTGGCCCAAGCGGCCGGAGCTGAATTTCACGCCGGGGGTGAAATCCAATTCAGGATGGCCTGGCAAATGCGAATGCGCGGCGCGGTATTCGATCAAGCGTTCGGCCGGCAAATCGCCGTTCAGGGTGGACATCAAATACTGGGTGGCGACGCGGTGGCCGGCTTCGTCAAAAAAGATGGGTACAAAATCATTGGAGCTGTGGAACAGCGCATCCATGATCATGACTTCCGGCACGGTATCGTATGGACCGCCGGTATGACCACCCACGCCACGGGCTGCGCCGTTGGCTGTGAAATAGACAATAGCATCACGGCACAACTGAATGTTGACTTTCAGGCTGGCACGTTGTGCATCGGTTAAAGTTGGGTTTTTTGGATCTAAGTTGATGCGCTGATAAGCGCCAAGATCGATTGGAAATTTGGACATAACTAATCTCATGGTGAGGACATTATTTTTATAGACGCGCAGCTAGTTGTTACGCTGTCATTTTTAAACGCGACATAGAACAAAGATAATATTTAGCCCCGGCAAATATTCGTTGCTAATTAACTACAATACCGCTGCTTTTTTACACAAGCCGTTGCAATTTTGTAGTCTTAAATTTGTTTTTTCATGCCGTCGTATCGAACCTTACACCCATTAAAATGGGCTTTGCAAGACTTATTAAATACCTACTAATTTGTATATAACTTGAAACGGAAAGCCTGTATAGCCCTGAGACAAATAACAGAATACGTTCTATGGAAAATCAATTAGTTATTCAAGTCGCTTCTACTATCGAGGATTATAAGCAGCAAAAAAATTTATTTTATTTTTCGCGGCAGTGCAGCTTTGCGGGACGAATTGATTGAATGGTAGTGTGTTGCCGAAACACGCCTCGCCTACACAATCCCAAATCGCCAGCGGAAATATCTCAAACATTTCGCCGGAGGGATCGGAACGCGGGCTTGGAACCATTAGTTTCGTTCTTGCTCTAAACAAAGGGATAAAGGATGGCTTCGGCGGAGGAGAAGGGAGGCCGATTAGTCAAGCTTTCCGGTGCGGTGACCAAAACCATCGCGTTTCAAACAGCCTGGGGGGAGAGTCGGCAAGACATCGCAAAACGGTGTAAGTGGTCTTTCCAAAGGGAAAAGTCGCGTTAGTTGTATTTATCCGCAACGTGGACTATGTTTCCAACACCTAAAGTAAAGCAACTGGTTGACGCTACATAGGGTAAGCAAGAGAATCCAAGCCTATCAGCTTACCGGCAGTCCGGTAGCTTGATTTTCATGGTTTACGTATCGAGGGTAGTGAGCGTTGGCCCAAACCGTATTAACCAGCCTTGGGATACAGCTAAGTACTACCAGAGTGTCTTTATGATATTGATTATTAAAAATATCCCGTCGATTACGCAAGAAAGCGAGTTGGGAGACTTTGTCGCCCCCGCTCTCAGGTTTTGCCTGTTACTTCCCTTCAAGCTTGGCAATATTCTAAAAACCGACATCTTTTGTCTTAAAAATATCAAGACCAATGTACTGTCGTTTCATGGCCGTATTTTTATTGACGATGACAAAGCCGGTAAGCTTGCCATCAAAAAACTGCATGGCAAGCGTTTCAAAAATAAAGTCGTCGAAGTCAGAGAATATTTTATACGTTCGCACAAAAACGACAGACGCTTAACGCAGCAGCCGGTATCGACAGACATACTGGAAAAGCGTAAAGGCGAACGGCGTTGCAATATCAAGCATGAAGGGCAAGCCGCCGCTTACACGAATGTATTCGATACCGAAAACATCTATCAAATTAGCCGCCGATTACGAGACGACGCTTACGATTACTAAGCCACGGTGCTGGCAACCTAAGTTTCGCCCGTATGCCGAAGAGATAGCAGAATCGTGACCCTATAAAGTCTGAATTAAACGATACCAGTTTGCTCGACTCTATCCCCGTCAATTTTCCCTTCAAATCGATGCGCTATGCCTTGCATCACCAAAATCAACACCACCCCAGCCAAAATAAAACCAATCTGTTGTAATGAGGTTTTGATGTCGGTCTTCTGATGCAAAGACGGGATTAAATCGGCAACCGCGATATAAATAAAACTGGAAGCCGCCAGGGTTAAAAAGTAGGGCAAGATGTGATGTAGGTCGCCAAGACTGAAATACGCCAATACGCCGCCAACCACCGTGCTCAAGCTGGCAAGAACATTGTAAAACAAGGCCTCACCGCGCTTGTAGCCACTGTGCAGCAATATCGCGAAGTCGCCGACTTCTTGCGGAATTTCATGCGCGGCCACCGCCAAGCTGGTGACGATACCCAGTTGCACATCGGTTAAAAATGCCGCGCCGATCAACACGCCATCGACAAAATTATGGATGCTGTCGCCGAGAATGATAAACATCCCGGCGGGGCGGTGGCCGGCCGCTTGGATTGAATGCGTATGGCCGTGTTCGTGGTGATGATCATCGTGCGATTCTTCGCCGTGGGCTTCGCAAGCGTGAGAATGGCAATGGCGCCAGACCAGGAGTTTTTCCAATACAAAAAACAATAGGATGCCTGCTAAAATCGTAGCCGAGAGTGTGGACATATCCTCGACCGGCACTTCCTCGAAAGCATGCGGGATCAATCCGCAAAACGCGCCGGTCAACAACGCGCCAATTGCAAAACTGATGCCGTGCGGCAGTACATGCTTTTGTTTGTGTTCTGGCAGTAATAAAAACACCGCAGCAGCCAGAACACTAAGCACTCCACCCAGCGCGGTAAACAAGATAATCGACAACAATACAGTCAAATTAGTCTCTCCAGATCAAACTGGCCATGCGGCCAGTATTCGCGCCGTCACGGCGATACGAGTAAAAACGTTGAGGATCGGCGACGGTGCATAGGTCACCGCCATAAACGTGTTCCACACCCAGTTCCGCCAGTTTAATACGTGCCAGCCGGTAAATATCCGCCAGCCACTTGCCAGGCTGTCGCGCGCGAAATGCGACGGCGGTAATCGGGTTGTCTTGAATAAAAGCGTCCCGCACCTCGTCACCCACTTCGAAATTATCCGGGCCTATCGCCGGCCCCAGCCAAACATGCACATCCTGACAACTCATCGCATACAGGGTTTCGGCGATGATACCGGCCTGCAAACCGCGCCAGCCGGCGTGGGCGGCGGCGACCACTTCGCCATCGTCTCCACAGAACAATACCGGCAGACAATCGGCGGTCAGTACCGCGCATACCGTGCCGGGCTGATCGGCGAAACTGGCGTCGGCTTCTGCCAAACTGTCGGTTTCATCGGCATTCACTACCCGCACTCCATGTACCTGTTGCAGCCAGACCGGCTCCGTTGGTAGTTGCAGCATGTCCTTGATGATGTAGCGGTTGGTTTTGACGTGCTGCGGGTCGTCGTTGACGTGGCTGGCCGGATTCAAACTGGCGTAAGGGCCGGTACTGACACCGCCGGTGCGCAAGGTGACGGCGGCATGCACATGCGCCGGCAGCGGCCAATCAGGCTTGATCCAATTCATTTTCGGCCAATAATTTCAACAGATTTTGCATGTCTTCGGGGATGGGTTGTTCCCATTCGCAATACTCGCCGGTCTCAGGATGCTCCAAACCCAATTTCGCGGCATGCAAGGCTTGGCGCTTAAAATTGCGCAAGGCCTCTGCCAACGCGGGATTACAGTCAGCCGGCATTTGGAAGCGGCCGCCGTAGACTTGATCGCCGACCAGCGGATAATTGATATGCGACATATGTACTCTAATTTGATGCGTCCGGCCGGTTTCCAGCTTGACGCGAATCAGCGTATGGCGCTTAAAGCGTTGTTCCAGCCGGTAGTGGGTAATCGCTTCTTTACCGCCGCGCTTTACTACGGCATTACGTTTACGGTCCACAGGATGGCGGCCGATAGGTTCGTCGACCGTGCCGCCGGCGGTCATCCAGCCCTTTACCAGCGCCAGATATTCACGATGGATGCTGCGTGCCTGTAGCTGCTCGACCAGACTGTTATGAGCCTGCAAGGTTTTGGCGATCATCAGCAAGCCGCTGGTGTCTTTGTCGATGCGATGCACGATGCCGGCACGCGGCAGGGTATCCAGATTGGGGGCGTGATTGAGCAAGGCATTAACTAAAGTGCCGTCCCAGTTGCCGACCGCCGGATGCACGACCAAACCGGCCGGTTTGTTGACGATGAGTAAAGAGCGGTCTTCATAAACAATGTCTAGCGGGATTTCCTGAGGCGCATATTCGATCACGCGCTCAGCTTCGGCATCCAGCTCGATTTCCTCACCGCCGTCCAATTTCTCGCGGCCTTTCATAACCTCACCATCCACCAATACCCGGCCGGCTTTGATCCAGGTTTGCAGTTTGCTGCGCGAATAATCCGGAAACACTTCGGCCAGACACTGGTCCAGTCGCATACCCGCCAGTTCCTCGGGAACCCTTGCCGTCAATATCGTCATAGTCGTTTTTAAGTTATACTCGCGGCCAGAATGCCGCCAAAAGCTGCAAAAAACCCGCAATATTACAACGTGTTGATAAACGTATGCGATTAGTTTTAGTAAAAACCGTTTTTATCGCCTGTCTGGCTTGGACGCTGCAAGGCTGCGAGACCCTGGATGCCTTTATGAGCAAGGATTCTTCCGCTAGCAAAGACGAAGAATACGCCGGCTGGGACGACAAGATGTTTCATGAAAAAGCCAAGGAAGCGCTGGACAATAAAAACTATCAAAAAGCGGTGACTCTTTACGAAGCGCTGGAATCGCGTTATCCGTTCGGCGACTATGCGGCTCAGGCGCAATTAAATGTTGCTTACGCTTACTATAAAAACGACGATCCGGAAGCGGGCTTAGCCGCCGCCGACCGCTTCATTAAAATCCATCCACGCAACCCCAATGTCGATTATGCCTATTATCTAAAAGGCCTGATCAATTACAACCGCGGTATCGGCTTTATAGACCGCTTTCTGCCCACGGACTCTTCGCAACGCGATCCCGGTCCGGCCAAAGATTCTTATGATAATTTCCAGGAATTGATCCGCCGCTATCCCAATAGCCAATATGTTGCCGATGCCAAACTGCGGATGATCGCACTCCGTAACAATATGGCAATGTACGAAGTCCATGTCGCCGACTTTTACATGCGCCGTAAAGCCTATGTCGCCGCTGTTAACCGGGCTAATTACATCATCAAGGAATATCAACGCACCCCGGCGGTGCCGTTTGCCTTGCAAATCATGCAGGACGGTTATCGGCAGTTGGGCATGGACGAGTTGGCCGCCGACGCCGAACGAATCTATACCTTGAATTACCCCGCCGGCGCACCGCAAGCCAATTACAAGGATGAAGGCGCCATTCAAAAAGTGTGGGACGCCATGGGCCTGGATAAATAAAACTTGCGCCGTTTGACCTTGTTGCGGCCTGCTTGCTTAGGCTGGCTGCTGTTAAATGCCGGCTTTGGATACGCAGCCGAGCCGGTACCGCTGTTTCAAAACCGCTTTTTCACGTTGTCGCAGAACACTGAACTGGTCTGCGCTACCAGCCAGCAACACTTTACCCCTACTGCGGCCCTAGCTGACATCATCCGTTTTTACGAAACAAACCATCCCGGTTTGCGCAAACAAGCGGTGGCGGTGCTGACCGATCATAAAAACCAGGATCATCTCGACGACTTGGCCGATTACCGCGAAGACTGCGCCAACAATATCGCCGGCGAACTCTGCGTACTGGAAAAATATTGGGACGACCGCGAAGCCGCCTGGCGGGCCTTGGCCTTGTTCTACGACACCAAAACCGTGGTCAAACACAGCGACGACTATCGCTACGAAGTGCGACGCTTCAACTTAGATCATCTGCGTTTGTTCGAAAAAGCGATTCGTAAGATCCCGGCCTTTTTAAGACAAAGCATCAGCAAAGCCAAGCCGGTAGATAATTTGGAACAGGAAATCGCCGATAAACCCACGGTGATGCAGGAACTGATTCGCGATGCGTTTCAAGAAGACTACAAAAACAGCATCTGGCAGGATCATACTCATCCGTTGACGCTGGTGCCGGGCATAGGCTTTCGCTCGCAGACCGTGGCTCAGGTATTCAGCGGTCAAAACCTGATCGTGTTTACCGTCAAGGCCTTCGACAAGGGCAAGGAAGGCGGCACCTATCGCGACATCGGCGTGCAATATCTGGTGGATTTTAGGCTGCCTATCGTCGTGCATGAAATCGCCCACACCATCGACAACTTTCATTTTTGGAACGGCCAGGACGATCTGTATTTTTTCTACAAGTACCACAAGATTTCCAACGACGAAGACATCATGAAAATCATCGCCGAGGCTAAGCTGGCATTGTGGCCTTCGAAATGGTTCGAGGCGTTCGAGTATTTGGGCGAAGTCAACGAAGGCCGTTACGATGGCACCACCCAGGAAAAGTTGGCCGAGTTGGTGGCGCAATACATTTTAATTCCGGAACGCTTGCAACAAAGCGCGCCGGCCGCTTATCAATGGCTACGTGAGGACATCTTCCGCGGCATCGAATACCAAGGTTACGACCGCTGCGAGGTGCCGCTGACCAAGCCGCTAAGCTGGTGGCAATACGCTACCGGCAAGATGCTGGGCCAGTAACGCTTTATACTATGCTGACCTTGAATTTTAATCTCGCTAAACCGTTGTCTAGCCATGAAAAAACCGCAAAACCTATCCCTGCAAGAACAACTGCTTAAATCCGGCCTCAGCAACGACGCTAAGCTCAAACAAGTCAAAGCCGAGAAGCGTAAACAAACCAAATTGGAACGCAATAATGGCGTCGAGACCATCGATGAGGTTAAGCTGAGTGCGGAGCAATTGCGCCAGCAACAGGTGGAGCGCGACCGAGAACTGAATCGGCAGCGCAAGCTGGCCGATGAACAAAAGGCCCTGGGGGCGCAAATCAAGCAAATCGTCGAAATGAACCGTATCGCGCTGGATCCGAACGGCTTGGCTTACAACTTCACCGACGACAACAAAGTCAAAACCCTATACGTGGCTGAAAAAGTGCGGGAGGCCTTGATCAACGGCCGGGCCGGCATCGCCAAAATAGACAGTCATTATGAGATCGTGCCGGCGGAGGTCGCCCGCAAAGTGCAGGCTCGGGATGCGGGTAGTATTGTGGTGTTGAACGAAGCGACGCAAGATGTCTCTGCCGCCGACGACCCGTATATCGAGTTTCAGATTCCGGACGATTTGATGTGGTGAAAACAGCCAGTTGAGCGGAGCCGGCAATTGTTTCGGCTCCGCTCGGCGAACGTGTCGTAGTCTCTCGATTCGCTCAAATCTTCCGAAAAATCAAATCCCAAACCCCGTGACCTAAACCCAGGCCACGGTTTTCGAACTTGGTTAAGGGCCGATAAATCGGCCGCTCGCAGAAATCGTTGCTCGGGCTGCTGTTTTTCAAGCCGGTGCCGGCAGACAAAATCCCCAGCATGTCCTTGGCGTAATGCTCCCAATCGGTGGCGGCGTGAAAATAGCCGCCGGCCAGTAATTTCTTGTTCAGCAAGTCCACGAAGCTAGGACGGACAATGCGACGCTTGTGATGGCGGCGCTTTTGCCAAGGGTCGGGGAAAAACAGATGCACGCCGGCCAGGCTATGGTCGGCAATTTTTTGCTCCAGAATCTCGATGGCATCGTGGTGGTAAATCCGCACGTTGTTAATCCCGCGCTGCTCCAGCAACATCATCAAATGGCCGACGCCGGGGCGGTGCACTTCAATCCCCAGATAATTCAAATCCGGATTGGCCTCAGCCATCGCCGCCAGGCTGTCACCGTTGCCGAAACCGATCTCGACAATCAACGGCGCTTGCCGGCCGAAGGCTTGCTCGGCATCGAAGTTGGCTTGCGGCGACAGGCAATATTTATCCCAATGGCTTTCCAGTGCTTGCTTTTGGCCGGCAGTCGCGCGGCCTTGGCGACGGATGAAGCTTTTGATGCGGGCGGGGTCGATTTTTTGGGGTTCAATCATTGGAATAGCGAAGATTAATCAGGTGAAGCTAAATATTGGTAGCGGAGTATATCAGCTGAAGTTTAAACATCAGTCTGCCCATGTAAGCGAGAAGGGTTTCCTGTAACTATTTCAATTTGACCATCAAATTAGTGCGGTATTCCGATAGCAAAAGAGAGTGTTTTTCGTCAACGATAAGTCGCCGAAAAACACAGATTAAAAACGCATTTATCTAAATTGTACAAACCGAATCAGTCGTCCTCTATACACAACTGGCCGGTAAATGGTGCGCTCTCGTAAAGAATGTTGCCGGTAATTTCAAATTGTCCCCTACCGTCTTTAAAAGTTTTGCTGCCACCAACTACCGTTAATAATTCTGTCGTCGCACCTTCAGGGTTAAAAATCAGATCCTTAGTAAAAACCCGCCCCAGATCAACTGCCCCGGCACTCAGCTTAATTGCCGACGCCCCGGTTAATTGACCAAGCCCATTTGCAAACAGCCCGGAGAACGCCGTTCCGGTCAGCTTCAGGTTTTTACCAAATGTGGCGGTTAAGGTGCCGATAAAACACACCGGTGGTGCGCCGGGCGGTAGTGGTCCCAAAAAAGTTAAATCGGGAAACTGGCGATCCTTGAATTTTAGAATATTGCAATCCGGGTCAGCGGTGGACGGCTGTATTGTTCCGCTGATATTTTTGCATATATATTGGTCTGCATATAAATTTCCAGATACTAGAGACGCTAGTACCGCAATTGTAACTGTCGACAATTTCATGATGAAATCCTTAAGACTTTAAGATGGGAGAAGCGACTGATCTTTTGCCGGTATCACCACAAGCCGTGCGCGAACTGCTTGATAGAATGCTACCAAGATTTTGACCAGTCTAAGTTGAGTGCTTCACTAATGTAGTTGAGATAATACAAGTATCAAGCTATTCAACGCACTTGTAAGCGAATGATCTATCGTAATTGTGCCAACCGGGTTTGCGCAGCCATGCCGAACGGGGAATACGGCTCTTTTTCTAAAATTTGTTGCAACACAGGAATGCTAGGTTTTGCCAACAACTCAATAGCTTTTAAGCGCACAGAAGGATGATGGGCATGCAAGGCCGCCAACTCTGTCAAATAAGCATTGGCGTCGTTTAACAGCTTCAAAACGACCTTTTCCGGATCTTCGGTAAACAAATCCCTCACCAATTCTCCATATTGCTCTTGGAGTCGGATCAACTCCCGGCGGTCGAGTTTTTTGGGTTCGGTAGGATCGTCACAGCAGGCCATTGTCTTACGTTTTTTGACCGTACTCGGATATGAGGTGCTGAAATTCGAATTCGCAGCCACCGCAGCCGGATGCCGCGCCGGTGATGCGGGAGATTCTTTCGGGATCTACGATACCCTCGGCTAGCAGGGTTTTGATTTGCTGCTCGGTGGTGCCGCTGCAATAGCAAAGCACGTCGTTTTCAGTATTGGGTTTGGTGGCGGTCATGATAAGGATTTTAAGCGTATCAACTCAAATTCTACAGAGTATGTCTTTAGGCAGTGGCTTCGGTTTGTTGGGTTACGCCCTATTGGGCTAACCCAACCTACATTCCGTATTTAAAAGTTACAAAGATAAAAAATCCAATTGAAGTTACTGCAACTATCAGTATTACTTTCTTGTGCAAACTCTCGAATTCCAAATTGGGGATTATAGTTTTTAATAAAAAATAGACCCCAAGAGTAATCGCTAAAATCAGAAGTTTTATTACCAACCGCTCTGATAGTTCCACAGAGTCCCCATTACAAAAACAACCCATCAATCGGCGAAGAGGCCGAAGCAAAACGTTTACGCGGCATCCGTCCAGCCAGGAAGGCTTCGCGGCCGGCTTCGATGCCTTTTTTCATCGCCGAAGCCATCAATACAGGATTTTTCGCAGCGGCTATCGCGGTGTTCATCAACACACCGTCGCAGCCTAGTTCCATGGCGATGGCTGCATCGGAGGCGGTGCCGACGCCGGCATCGACCAAGATAGGTACCTTGGCGTTTTCGACGATGGTCAGAATGTTATACGGGTTACGGATGCCAAGACCGGAGCCAATCGGCGCGGCCAGCGGCATCACCGCCACGCAGCCGATTTCTTCCAGGCGCTTGGCGGCAATCGGGTCGTCATTGGTGTAGACCATCACGTCGAAGCCTTCCTTGACCAGCAATTCGGCGGCGACATAGGTTTCGGCTACATCCGGAAACAAGGTCAGTTGGTCGGCCAATACTTCCAATTTGACCAGTTTGTGGCCACCCAATAACTCCCGGGCCAGCCGGCAAGTCCGCACAGCATCTTCGGCAGTGTAGCAGCCGGCGGTGTTGGGTAGAATCGTATATTTATCAGGCGAAATTACGTCCAGCAAGCTCGGTTCACCGGGATTCTGGCCGATATTGGTGCGGCGAATCGCGACAGTGATAATCTCGGCGCCGCTGGCTTCGGTGGCCAGGCGGGTTTCTTCCAGATCCTTGTACTTGCCGCTACCGACCAACAAACGCGAGCGGTATTGTTTGCCGGCCAGCGTGAAATAATCGTCTTCGCCGCCGCCGATAGCCTGTACGATTTCCAATCTATCGTCAGCTTGCAAGCGTTGGCTGGCGTGCTGGGTAAAAGGCAAAATTTCCTTGTTCAATTCCACGGCGATGCGTTTGCCGGTCAAGCCCAAATCGGCAATTACGTCGGCAACGGTGGCGTTTTCGCCATACTCGCGATGATCGCCATTGACCTGTATTTTCATACGTTAAACCTTGTGTGTATTGGCGGCACGGCGGCGTTCCACGGCGCCGGCCAGATGATGTAACAATTCGGCGCTATCGTCCCAACCCAGGCAGGCGTCGGTGATGCTTTGGCCGTAAGTCAGCGGTTTACCTTCTTCGACATCCTGACGGCCGCCCACCAAGTGGCTCTCCACCATCGCGCCGATGATGCGGTTGTCGCCGCCGCGAATTTGGCTGGCCACATCCTCGGACACCAACATTTGCCGCTGGTATTTTTTCAGGCTGTTGGCGTGACTGAAATCAATCATGATGTTTGGGCGTAACCCGGCTTTCTCCAGACCTTCGGCGACTTGATCGACGCTGACTTCGTCATAGTTCGGCCGGCTGTTGCCGCCGCGCAGAATGATGTGGGCATCTTCGTTGCCGCGCGTCGAGAAAATCGCCGAGCGACCTTCTTTGGTGAGCGACAAGAAATGATGCGGACTCATTGCCGCATTGATCGCGTCAATCGCAATTTGTATCCCGCCATCAGTGGCGTTTTTGAAGCCGACCGGACAAGACAAGCCGGATGCCAACTCGCGATGCACCTGGCTTTCGGTGGTTCTGGCACCGATGGCGCCCCAGGAAATCAAGTCGGAGACGTATTGCGGCGTGATCAAGTCCAGATACTCGGTGGCGGCCGGCACGCCGAGATTATTCACATCCAACAATACTTGACGGGCCATCCGTAAGCCTTTGTTGATGTTGAAGCTGGAGTTTAAATCCGGGTCGTTGATCAAGCCTTTCCAACCTACCGTGGTCCGCGGCTTTTCGAAGTAAACCCGCATCACGATCACCAGGTCGTCTTTCAACTCGTCCATGATCAGTTTCAAGCGCCCTGCATATTCCACTGCCGCTGCCGGATCGTGGATGGAGCAAGGACCGATAATCACCAGCAATCTGTCGTCGGCACCGGTCAGAATGTTGTGAATCGCTTCCCTGGCATGCAGAATGGTGGCTGCGGCTTGCTCGGTCATCGGGATTTCTTCATGAACCTGAATCGGCGCCACCACGTCCTTGGTTTCACAAATTCTTAAATCATCGGTGTTATAGTTAGTTGGCATGACACTCAGCAATACGCTTTCAGTAGAGGAATTAATTGGCTATTTTAACCGTTTTGCCTGTCGGTGTTACAAACTAATGCCGAAACCGACTTGAGAAAATACGGACATGACAGACGACAGACCCATTAAACGCTGCTTGACGGTGTGCCTGGCGCAATCGTTCGAATTCGCGCAATTGCGGGAAAAACTGCTGGATACCACCCGCGCGCAACTATTTAGAAACGCTTTGGTGGTCGATTACAAAACCGGCTGCGCGATTGTGTTTGCCTATGGCGTGATGGTGTGCTGGAACCTGAATCTCGACGACCGCCGCGCCTTGCAGGATTTATTGCTGGATTACGCGATTAAACCCGACGCCGAACCGCAGGAAGACAATTTCAGCTATGAAATAGGTTGCGAGCAGGACCGGATTCAGCACGATCATATCGAATTGCAATCTGCCGACTTCAAAGTGCTGTTGGCGCTTTCGCACGCGATGGCGCAATCGATCAAATTAGCGGCGTTCGAAGGCCACGCCATCGACACCATTCGCGCCACCAGCCATTTACCGCAATCGCTGGCGCGGGAAGGCAAAATCAAGCTGAATCGCAAAACCATGGCGATGATCCGCGGCCAGCTGTTTCTGACCAAGAGCGACATCATCCTCAATTATGATCTGCTGGATACCCCGGAATTTTTTTGGGAACATCCCGAATACCAGCATATTTATTCAATGGCGGCCAATTATCTGGAAATTCAGCAACGCACCGACGTATTGTCAAAAAAGCTTGAGACGATACACGAGCTGCTGGAAATGCTGGCAGATGAACAAAAACACCAGCATTCCTCAGCCTTGGAGTGGATCATTATCTGGCTGATTGCCGTGGAAATCGTGATGTCGATTTTGGACAAGCTTTTTTAGTTAGCCCAACTCTCAGCGGCCCATTTCGGCACCGGGTTTGCAGCAAGCTAACGTTTGCCCAGGAAAATCAAGGGTTGACGGTATCGACCGGCTGCCGCGATAATCGGTCCAGAGATTGAACTCGCTCACAAAAATATTGGTATCCCCTGCGTCTCCGCTTAGTTTTGCTGCTAAGTCTAAGAAGTCGCATCACTAAATTTACTTTAAGGACAAACCATGAAAATACTATCTGCCCTATTAGCGACGTTTTTGTATTCGGCTAACGCGACTGCGGCTCTTGAATTTACTTTTTCAGGCGATTTCGTCAATTTCAGCACCGGCAATTTTTCAGGACAAGTAACGGTCGATGCTTTGTCACCGAGCTCCAGCGACGTTTTTCCGGCGTCAGGCAGCGAATCCGCCAGTTTACGTTTGGGCTATTCGCTAAGTGCTCCGCTTTCCATATTAGCTAATGGACAAGCGTTGGCGATCGATAACGACCACGCTGTGCTAAATATCGTCGACAACGCCACCGTCAGCGAAGCTCAGATAAACAGTCAGGGGTTTACCAGTACTCAAGTAATGCCGGGCACTTATGACATCCTGACCCTTCATATGGAATCGGCTAGCAACCAATACGATGACAGTGGTCTTTTGGTATCCGGTGCGGAATTTTCGGTGACAGGTTTTTTTGATCAGCTATTACTGGGCGGGGTAGACCTTGATCCGACTAAACTGCCCAGCCTGTTTGGCTTAGCATTTGCCGATAATTTGAAGTTTTTGGTTTTTGAAGTTAACCGAAAATTAGGTGACAGCGAAGATTTTCGTGGCGCTGGTGTCATTACCGCCAGTGACATTGTCGACACTCACGTGTTTACCCCTGTGCCGCTACCCGGCGCGGCGTGGTTATTTGCAAGCGTTATCGCCGGATTAGGTTTGCGGATGCGCAAACACGCTTAATTGCCTGATATCAGGATGAGTCATTGCCTGGGTCAAGCGTTGCCAGGCTGACTCGTCCTTCGGTAAGCCGAAACGCACACTGGCCGGCTCCTGAAACAAGCGGGTCAGAATACCCTGCCCAGCCAATAAATCGTGCAGCTTAGCTGCCTGCTCGCACTTCACCCATTGAAATAAATCGCATCCACCGCTGGGTGGCCAACCGCTGTCGGTCAATAGCTGCTGTAGTCGTTGCCCCTGCTTCGCTAACGATGCAGCAGCGGCGGATTGCCAGCTTCGATCAGCCAAGGCCAGTGCAGCGACATAACGGCCTGGATGGCTGATAGCCCAGGGCCCAAGCCGCTCAGCAAGTTTCGCTAATAAGTCCGACTGGGTAATCACGAAGCCGCAACGGATGCCGGCCAAACCAAAAAACTTACCGACAGACCGTAATATTATCAAACCCGGCCGCACAGGTAGTGGTGCCAGACTGTATTCGGCGGGCAAACTATCGATAAACGCTTCGTCGACTAGTAGCCAGCCGCCACGCCGGCTAAGACTTTCATGCCAATTCAATAGCTGTTGCCGGTTCCATAGCCGGCCAGTGGGATTATTGGGATTGACCAGAATCAGCACATCCAACTCGTCCAGCCGGTCGTCTATTGCCTCCGCTTCGACTCTGACAACTTGATGCTCCGCTTTTTGCCAACTGCCGGCATGCTCGGCATAGGCAGGGTGCAGCAAGCCCACTCGTGATTTCGGCCGTAACAAAGGTAACGCTTGAATCGCCGCTTGCGAGCCGGCTACCGCCAGCAAGGAGTCGTTCTGATAGTAAGCGCGTGCCACCACTAATAACTCGTCATCGTCTTCCGGCAAGCGTTGCCAGCATGCGGCTGGAATCGCAGGCACCGGCCAGCCGTTGGGATTGATGCCGGTGGACAAATCCAGCCAGTCGGCCAAAGGAATGGCATATTGGCTCGCGGCTTGTCGCAAGCGGCCGCCATGTTCAAGCAAGGGCATCTCCCGCAGCGATCACGATCAACCACAACAGTAGAGTCCGGTACATCAGGTTGCAGGCGCGCGTAATATCGCCGTTTTCCGGTAGTTGTGGGCCGCCGAACCAGGGTTTTTGTTTCAGTTGTCCGTGATAACAAGCCGGCCCGCCCAGCTGCAACTGCAGTGCGCCGCCGCCAGCTGTCATCACCGGTCCGGCGTTAGGGCTGTCCAGTAGATGGGCTTGCGTCCGCCAGGACTTGATAGCCTGTGCAGTGTTGCCGAGCAGGGCATAGCTCAAGGCCGTCAAGCGTGCCGGCAGCCAATTCAACAAATCGTCGAAGCGGGCAGCCGCCCAGCCGAAGTACAAATAGCGTTGACTTTTATAGCCCCACATGGCATCCAGGGTATTGCTGAAGCGGTAGAGCAAGGCGCCGAACGGCCCCAATACGACGAACCAGAACAAGGGCGCAAACACCGCGTCGGCACCGTTTTCCAGCACCGATTCGATAGTCGCACGGCGCACGTCGGCCTCGGTCATCGCTTCGGTCTGACGGCTGACGATTTTACCCACCTTTTGCCGCGCTAACGGTAAATCGCTATCCGATAAGGCGGAATGAACGGCCAGCGCATGTTGCTGCAAACTGCGGGCCGCGATACAAAAATACAAAACCAGTACATCGATTGTAGTTTGCAGCGGTGGCCAACTCGGTACAAGCCGCAACCAGAGCAGGCAGGGAATTAAGACTATCGCCACCGCCAAAAAGCCGCTGACTCGTTGACGAAAAGCCGATTGCTCGTTGTTTAACAGCCGCATTTCTACAGCGCTAGCCCATTTGCCGAACATCACTAGCGGGTGATAAGTATTGCGCGGCTCGCCCAGCCAAAAATCGATGGCTACAGCCAACAAAATGCTGAGGGTGAGAATCATGATTTACGTTGGATAAACAGGTATTGCAAATCTGGGAGAGCGGAAAGGGGCATATTGGCCGACATATTCATGACCAGCGCGGCGATGAAAATCGCCGCGCTGGATTCTGGAATGCTGTTAGAGGGCTTCGCGAGTGGCTTTGGCAGCCAGTAAGGATTTTACGACAGTTACCAAGCCAAAAATGACCACACCATAGATCAAGGTGGACGTCAGATAAGGCGGATAATACATCGCAACGCGCTCAATATATTGCGCGAATGAGCCGTTGGGATAGCGTCCGGATAGCCAGTAAAAACTGCCGTTGGAAAACAGAAACGCGATGGATGTAGCCGCTACTAGAGCCATCAGGCGTTGCGCGGAGGTGGCTATCGACAACCCAGTGAATTGTCGGCACCATTTGCCACCCAGCCACATTGCGCCATAAGAAAACACCAGAAACCCGTAAGCTTTTGACACGCAAAAATCGCTGACACCGAGTTTAGTGATCGCCAAGTAATCAATCAGCACCGCTTCCGCCAGCAGTAAGGCGAACAAATAGCGTCCGCCCAGCCATAAGCCGGCGAAAAAAAACACCGCCAATGAAGCGTCCGGCAATGCGAATGGGGTGCCGAAATGGTGAAAGCGGGTGGCGGCCATCAGGGCCATCAACGCGACCGCGCTGGGTTTAACAGCCAAGGTTTGATTCAAACTCATAGGGTTCTCCAAAAAAGGTTTAATAATTGTAATGGATCGAAAAATAGAAATTTCTGCCGAAGCTGTTATAGGTGTTAACCGTTTGATAGCGTTTGTCGAACATATTATTCAGTTTGGCGCTTAACATCCAATTTTTGTCGATGCGATAAGCGGTACGCAGATCGGCGGTCATAAAGCTGCCCAGACGGACCCGGTTCGCGGCGTCGTCGAATCGTTCGCTCTGAGCCAGCACGGAGGCACCAATATCAATGTCACCGAACGAGCGCGAGACATCATAGGACAAGCTTTCCGTCACTCGACGCGGCAGGCGCAAATTAGTCTGCCTGTCCTTCGGTGTCATCAGGTTCATGCTTAGTTTGTTGTTCCAGCCGAAAATTGGCGCGGACACTTCGGCTTCTATGCCGTCTATCTGCGCCTTGCCGATATTTCTGGCGGTGGACGGCGTGCCGCTAAATACAATCAAATCCTCGATATTGGTGTGATAAGCGCGCAGTTCCCAGTTGGCCCAATCGTGATGGCCGGCAAAACCGGCTTCGAAGCTGGTGGACTTTTCCGGACGCAAGCCGGGGTTGCCGAAGCCTGGGAAGTATAACTGGTTAAAGGTCGGCGCCTTAAACGCATTGCCGAAACTGGCAAAAGCGCTGAGACCGTAATCCCAATTAAACCGCCAGCCGAAATTGCCGGTGACACTATCGCCGAAAGCCTGGTTTTCGTCCCACCGCAAGGAAGCGTTCAAAAAATGCTTGTCGAAAATCCGGCTGTGCAAATCAGCGAACACTCCGACATCGTAACGCGAGGTTTCGACATAGCGTGTGGTGCTGTCGACTTCGTCGAAGCGGTAATCGGCGCCCACTGTCAATTGGTGATCCTTATGCAAGGCCAGTTCGTTCAGCCAACTGGCGTTCCAGCGCGTGGTGTTGAAACGGCTGGTAAACCGACCGTTATGCCGAAACTGATCGGCATCGTCCATGCTTTGTCCCACCCGCAAAGTGGATTTCCATCTATCGCTGAAATTTGCGCTGGCTGTGGCTCCTAGTGTCTGATTGACAAACTCAGTGGTGCTACTGATGGAGTTGTCGATCTCGGTTTCGCCTTCGGCTCGCAGGAAAAATGCTTCCAGTTCCGCGCCGTTGTCGAAGCGGTAACCGGCTTTGGCATTCAGACTGGTGTTGTTATAGCCGTCGCGGTCCGGATTATAGCCGCTCGCGACGCTGACACCGCTCAGCGCATTGATGCCCTGGCTACCGAGTTGAGCGGCGCTCAAGCTATACCAAGCCTTGCCCCATTTACCGTTGACGGCCGCCGAGCCGTTATAGGTGTCGTATGAGCCGCCGCCGGCTTCCAGCGCAATGTTCGGCCGTTCACTGGTGCCGCCCTTGCGAGTAAATATCTGAATCACCCCGCCGATCGCTTCCGAGCCATAGAGGCTGGACTGCGGGCCTCGAGTGATTTCCACACGTTCGATTTGATCTATAGGAATAAACTGAAATGCGCTGGTGCCGGTGGTCACCGAGCCGGCCTTGATGCCGTCGATTAAAACTAGTACATGATCGGAGTTAGTGCCGCGCAGATAGAGATTGGTGTCCTTGCCGTAACCACCGCTTTGCACCATGTCCACACCCGGCGTGCCTTTTAGTAATTCGGGTAGGGTTCTGACCTGAAGTTTCTCGATGTCCTGACGATTATAAACCGTCATCGCCGTGGCTAATTCGTTCTGCCGAGTCTCGGTTCGGGTAGCCGTCACGACTGTTTCAGCAAGGTTGATAGCCTCATCGCTAGTCGCCGCCCACACTGTAAAAGGCGTACTCGCCAGCAATAAAGATCTGTATAGAATTGTTTGCATATTATCCTCTGCGCCCGCCGCGCATCCGGGTGAAAAAGGACAGAGGAAAAACGGAAAACGAAAAAGACGGAGGCAGGCTAGGCATGGACTCAGACCATTCCGTCAACAGCCCTCCGCTGTCTCGAATGATCTTCCGGGCCAGTCTCCGGGCTTATAAGTGGCTTGAGGCCTGATCTGCGACCTTCCCATGCAAAGCGCACAGTGGCAAAAACGCAGCTCTTTACTTATCTACCGTTGCGGGGGCAGCGCCGGCATGGGCGGTTAAAACCGCCGCACCGACTTCCTGTTTAAGCTTGGCCGAGAAAGCGGCGCAAACACCTGAAAGAAACGCGCAATTTTAGGGAGTCGGGCATGATAAAGCAAGAGTGTCCGAGCGGGTCGCCCACAATCGGCATTGCAAATACCCCTTTCCGTGCTATACATTGGTGCATTGATTAATGCTGTTAACTTAGACTTCAACGAATACGGGCGGGATCATGGAAATTCAATCGAAATTGTTAGGCAACCAAGACATCAATCCGGACACTATCATCAATTTTCCGCGCGGCCTACCCGGTTTTGAAGATCAGACCCGCTTTAAATTATTTCATCAGGAAGGCAGCGAGATTGTCTATTGGCTGCAATCGGTCGATAACGCGGAGCTGACTTTTTCCGCGGCTCATCCGTCGCACTTCAACATCAATTATAACTTTACGGTAACCGACCCCGAAGAAGCGCTGCTGCAACTAGAGCCGGGCGACGAACTGGTGATATTAATTCTGCTACACAAAGACAACGAGCAGGATAATGGTAAGCCGACCATTAAAGGCTCGATCAAATCGCCAATCTTAATCAACGCCAACAAACGCATCGGCATGCAAAAAGTATTGGTGGCAATCGAACAAAGCATCACCCTGACCGAGAAGGTCAGTGAGATAGATGTATCTGAAGCTTAAAAAATGCAAACATCCACCGGCGATTGCGTTTGCCGGCGGATGTTTAAATCAGGCGGCCTGAACAGGAATGGAATGACTGGAATGGCTAATACGATTGTTGCCGTCGAAATACACCAAAGTCGGCTTGTAGTTCGTCAGTTCCTTCTCGTCTAAGCTGGCGAACGCACAAACGATAATCAAATCGCCAGGGCACGCCAACCTTGCAGCTGCACCGTTAATCGAAAATACGCCGGAATCTTCTTCGGCGCGAATCGCATAGGTGGTAAAGCGTTGACCATTGTTAATATTGTAAATATGGATTTGCTCGTACTCCCTGATGCCGGAAAAATCCAAAATTTTACCGTCTATAGCACACGATCCTTCGTAATCCAGCTCGGAATGCGTTACCCGCGCACGGTGTAACTTAGCTTTAAGCATGTTTATGTTCATGGTAAACAAGGTCGAATACTAGGGCCGGCGATTATGCCTGAAATTGACTCTGCTATCAAATTTAAGCATTAGCTTTCAAAGGTAAAAACCAACGCAGTCAGTTGTTTATTTTAGAAAAATACAAGTTATCGATCAGGCGAGTAGTGCCCAGCTTGGCAGCAGCCAAAATCAGCAGATTAGCGTCGCAGGTGCTGGCGGGCAATAAATCCTTGCTACGGCAAATGCTGAAATAGTCGACGGCAAAACCGGCTTGCTGCAGATTTTGGCGCTGCCGTTCCGCCACAGCTGGATAATCGACATGCCCTGCTAAAATCTCGTCGCGTGCAGCGATCAAGGCTTGATAGAGCTTGGGCGCGTGCTGTCTTTGTTGGTCGGTCAGATAGCCGTTGCGGGAACTCATCGCCAAGCCATCGTCCTCCCTAACCGTTGCCACGCCCTGGACTGCAACGGGTATATTCAAATCGGCGACCATTTGCCGAATCAGCGTCAGTTGTTGAAAATCCTTCTCGCCCAACAACAACAGGTCGGGCTGGACCATGTTCAACAGCTTGCAAACAACCAAGGCTACGCCGTCAAAATGTCCGGGCCGGCTGGAACCGCAATGCAGGGCCGACAAGCCGCTGACTGAAATGCCGGTTTGCGTGGCTTGCGGATACATTTCCGTCACCGCCGGCAAGAACAGTAAATCGGCGTCGCTGGCTATCAGCTTTTCCTGATCCTGCTGCTCGGTGCGCGGGTAACTGGCAAAATCTTCGTTCGGCCCAAACTGCGTGGGATTGACAAAAATACTGACCACCACTTTATCGGTCTGTTGCTTGGCCGTGCTAACCAGTTTGATATGCCCGGCATGCAGATTGCCCATGGTCGGCACGAAACCGACGCTATGGCCGGCTTGCCGCCATTGGCGGATGACTTCTCTCAAGGCGGCGACGCTGGTGACTATCTGCATACGCTTAATAACTGTGTTCGGACGCTGGAAATTGCGCGGATTTAACCGCTTGATGATAGTGGCGCACCGCCTCTTCTATGCTGGAGGCGTCGGCCATAAAGTCTTTAGAAAAGCGCGGCCGCTTGCCGGTGCTGATATTCAACATGTCGTACAGCACCAACACCTGGCCATCGCAATCAACACCAGCGCCGATGCCTATGGTCGGAATACTTAGGCGCTGACTTATTTCGGCGGCCAGTCGCGCCGGCACGCATTCCAGCACTAAAAGGCTTGCGCCGGCTTGTTCGATTTTTTCCGCATCCGCCAAAATTTGTTTGGCTTGCTGTTCTTCACGACCCTGCACTTTATAACCGCCTAAGCGATTTACGGATTGCGGTAACAGACCTAGATGGCCGCAGACCGGAATGCCTTGATCCACCAGAAAGCGAATGACGTCGAGCTTGGCGCCTTCCAGCTTGACCATTTGCGCGCCACCCAACTGCATCAAGCTTGCCGCATTCAGCAATGCCTGCTCCGGTGTAGCGTAACTGGCAAACGGCAAGTCGGTAACCACAAAAGCTCGCTTCCTGGCCATTGCCACGCTACGGCTGTGATACACCATATCGCTCAGTGTGACCGGCAAGGTGCTGCCGTGTCCTTGTATCACCATGCCCAACGAATCGCCGATCAGCAGTACGTCGATACCCGCTCTGTCCAACAGCGCGCCGAAGCTGGCATCGTAAGCAGTCAGACAACTGATTTTCTCGCCGGCTCGTTTCATTGCCGCCAGATCGCTGATCGTCAGCGCCTTTAAGGCATCGGCATATAAGTTCATACTGCTATTTTCCGCAAACCGCCGGGAGGACAAGCCGCCAAGAGTTGTGGCAACGAATCCAAGCCCGGAATGGTCAAATCGCTGCTTGCTACATCGGCCAAGGGGTACAACACAAAGGCGCGCTTCGACAGCTCCGGATGCGGCACAATCAGGTCCGGTTCGTTAATGCGCTGTTGTGCGTAAAGCAATACATCCAAATCCAGGGTTCTGGCTCCCCAACGCACGTTGCGCAGCCGGCCATGCTGGTTTTCGATTTGCTGTAATTGTCTGAGCAAAACCAAAGGTCCCAGCTCGGTCGAAATTCGCAGCACCGCATTCACGTAATCGGGCTGATCTTGCGGCCCAACCGGCAAGCTGCGGTACAAGGGCGAGAAGGCAATTTCGACCACACCTGGCAAGGCCGCGATTTCCTGTCTGGCCCGATTGACATGATCGACAGAGTCTTCGAGATTGCTGCCCAAGCCTATATAGGCCTCGACAGCTGACTTAGCTAGCGTCATTGCCGACGGGGGCGGGTTTGCCTCGAGAACGGTAACGACCGGTTTTCCGGTTACGGGGTTTACCGCCGCCGGATTTTGGCGGCGCGGTCATTCTTTCCCGCTCCGCATCGTCGGCTTCCTGAAAACGTGTCCACCATTCGACCAGTTCCGGATCGGCGCCGCCGGTTTCCGCGCGTAGCCGCAAAAAGTCGTACGCTGCTCTGAATTTAGGCTGCTCCAGCAAACGATAAGGCCTTGGCCCAACCGTTCTGGAGAATTTGTTTTGCAAGAACCAAACTTCGCGCATCGATTGGGTGATGTGGCGCGGTAGCGCAGTGACCTTGATTTGTCTGGTCAGCACTTCGTTGGCGGCGTTCTGATAGGCTAGCGTTTCGTTTTCGCCGTGGGCGATGCGTCTTTGCGCGGCCAATTGCAGCGGCTCCCACAACAAGGCAGCTAATAAAAAATAAGGCGTCAGTGTTTTGCCGTCGTTGAAGCGGGTGTCGGAGTTTTCCAAGGCTCGGATCAAGAACAAGCGCGGAAAATCGTGATCTTCGCTGGCGAGGCAGCGGTCGGTTTCCGGAAACAAAATCGCAAACAAACCGTAATGCCTGAGCATCTCGAAGGATTGCAGACCGTAACCGGACAAAAACAATTTAATGACTTCATCGTAAAGACGCGCCGAGGGGATGCTCTTCAATAAATCGGCTTGGGCGTAAATCGGCTTTTCGGTATCCGGATGCAACGTAAAACCCAGCTTTACGGCAAAACGGATGGCGCGCAGCATCCGCACCGGGTCTTCTCTATAGCGTACTTCCGGGTCGCCGATGAGACGCATGACAGCCGCTGCGTGATCCTGCATGCCGCCGGTATAATCCACCACGGAAAAATCGCGGATATTGTAATACAGTGCGTTGACGGTGAAATCTCGGCGCCAGACATCCTGTTCCAGCGTGCCGAACACGTTGTCGCGCAATAACCGGCCGTCTTCATGAACGACTTGCTGGTCAGATTCTTCGGATTCGGAACCGCGAAACGTCGCCACCTCGATAATTTCGCGGCCGAAAAACACATGCGCCAGTCGAAAGCGCCGGCCAATAATTCGGCAATTACGAAATACTTGCTTGATTTGCTCCGGGCTGGCGTTAGTGGCCACGTCGAAATCCTTAGGCTCCCGCCCCAGCAGCAAATCCCTGACGCAGCCGCCCACCAAATAGGCCTCGTAATCGGCCTTTTTCAAGCGTTGCAGCACTTTCAGGGCGTTTTCGCTGATTTGTGCACGAGAAATGCAATGCTCTGAACGCGGATAAATCTTCACGGCACTCGACCCCGCCGATTCATTAACCGGTTCGGCAATTTGCTCATCCGGTGAAAAGATTTTTTTGAAGAAACTAAAAATGACTTTATCCCTTAATTTAGAATGACGTGTGCCAGCTTTTTCGAGGCTTCGGGCGCGAACGTCCTAGCGGTCTTATCATAACACCTCGCCAGATTTAAGCTCAATCCAGCACATTCTTTTACATTCCCTTGGGTTAAATGTAGAATTTCGCCATTCGCCGAATATTTTGGTGTAATAACATAAAAATTGGCTGTACTTGTCGCCCTTAGGCCGGTGACGGGGAATTTATATCGGAGAGTGGAGCGTATGTTTAAAAAAATTTTACTGGGTTTTGTAGACCAGCCTGTATTTACTAGTCTATTCGTCGCCGATTTCGCATTATTGGTTTTCCATAGACCGCCCTTTTTATTTTCAATTGTCATGATCGGCGCGCTGGTGGGCATGAGCATGTACATGGGGCAAAAACTAGCGATTTTCGACAAATAATTGCGACAATCCGCTAAAGCAAGCACCCCAAAACCCGGCGTGGATTTACCGTCCCCTCCGGGTTTTTTGCGTCGGCTGGCGGCTGCTGGTTACGATGCTTTCTTACTGCTGGCGATATGGTTTTTCGCCACGGCCATCGCTCTGCCTTTTAACGCCGGCCAAGCATTTGCCAGCGATCAGTTTTTTTATCCACTTTATCTGCTCGGCATCAGCTTTGTTTTCTATGGCTGGTTTTGGACCCACGGCGGCCAGACCCTGGGTTTGCGCGCCTGGAAAGTTAAAGTCAGCGCCTTGGATGGTCGCTCTCCCAATTGGCAGCAAGCCAGCGTCCGCTTCGTTGGCGGTTTATTATCCTGGGCTTGCTTGGGGCTAGGGTTTTTCTGGTGCCTATTCGATAAAAACGGCCAATGCTGGCACGATTACCTGTCAAAAACCCGGCTGGTTTTTCAGGAAGAAAAGCGCTGACGGCAAAAGCGGATATGCTATATTCCAGGCTCGATCAACCTACCAGCCGGGAATATACGATGAAAACAATAACAATACTTTTCTCCCTGTTTGCCGCCGTTGCCGCCGGCACCGCCAATGCCGAAGTCAAACTGGCGGATAACTCCAAATTACTGGGTAAATGGCAGGTCACTCACGAAGCCCTGGCTCTCGACCGCGAAAAGAAGCCCTTGCACGTCACTTGGGAATTTCAAAAAGACGGCACCTTGATAACCACCGGTGAAGATGCGCGTAGCGGCATCGGGGAAATGACCATCCCAATCAAATATAGCGTGGCCGACGGCGTGATAAAAAAGCAAGTCACACCTGGCCGGGAAAAATACGAAGATTGCGCGGTGGTGGAAATGGACGAAAAAGATGCGATTTTGAAATGTAAGTTTCTTTATTTGTTCATGACGCGCAAATAACTGCCGTGATAACGCTCCACGGAACGGAAGCAAGGGGTTTCCGGTCCGTGGAGAGACAACTATGCCGCCTAGCTGACCCGCTTAACCGCGATCAGCGCGCCTAAAAACACCAAAGCACTCGGCAACATCGCCATCAACATCGGATTCATGTCGTAAACCAAACCGACATGGCCGGCAATCTTGTCGAAAATGTTAAACGTCATCCCGATCACGATACCCATCATAATCCGCGCGCCGGTGCTGGTGCCGCGACCGATACCAATCACAAATGGCGCCGACACCATCAACATCACAAAGGTTACAAACGGGTTGATTAAACGGCTCCAGAATGCCAACTCGTAACTTTGCGACTTTTGATTGTTCTGCTTCAGGAAGTCGATGTACATGAACAAATCGTAAAGCGACAGGTTGTCGGATTTAACGACGGCCACTTTCAACAAATCCGAGTCGATGCTGGATTTCCAGCTTTGTTCTGCTTGAGTGCCGGCATAAATTTGCTGCCGATTGATTTCGGATTGTTTGACGCTTTCCAAGCGCCATTGTTTGTCGCCTAAAAACTGCGCATGTTCGGCCTGAGTGATGCGGGCGAGTTTATGTGCATCGTCGACATCGTAAATGCGTACATCGGCCAGCGAGCCATCGTCGAGAATTTTGCGGACGTTGATAAAGCTATTGCCTTCTCTCAGCCACATCCCGTATTGCGAGCGCATCACCACGCCGTCGTGCAGCGCCGTGGTTTTCAGCACTTGCGCGGCGCGTTCGCAAGACGGCGCGACGAACTCGCCCACCAGTACGGCAACGCTTACCAACAGCAAGCCTGCCAGCATAATGGTTCTGATAATCCAGGCGATGGATAAACCGGCGCCGCGCATCGCTACAATCTCGCGGTTATTCGCCATCGAGCCCACGACGAACAAGCTACCCAGCAACGCCGCCGACGGTACCAATTCGTAAAATACCCGTGGTGAGGTTAAGGTCAAAAACCATAAAATCTGTTTCAAGCCGTAACCGCCTTGCCCCAAATCTTTTAACTCGTCGCTGAAGCTGAACAGATTGAACAGCGTCAATAACAATATCACCGCAATTAAGGAGCCCTTGACGACTTCTTTGACGATGTAAATGGTCAATACGTTGATCATGACAGCTTCTCCTTAAGACTTTGCGACAACCATTGCCAGCCGTACAAACGCATCAACATTAACAAACCCAAGACCAGTAACAAGGCGTCCACCCAGAAATAGCCCAGCCAGGAGGGCAGCGCCCCGCTGATTACCCAACTGTGATTGACCCTCTGCAAATTGCCGTAAACGAAATAAATCCCAAAAGCCACCAGCATACTGCCGTATATGCCGCCGCGCGGCGACAGCTTAGCTAAGGGCACTGCCAGAAAAGCCAATAAAATAACCCCTAACGGCGTGCTGAAACGATCCTGTAACTCGGCGACATCGCGCAGTTCCGGAGACAGCCATAAATTCTCGGTAGTAGTAGCCTCGCGGCCCAAATTCAAAATGGTGACCTTTTTTTCGATCAGCACGGCATATTCTTTAAATGTCTCAATGGTGAAGTTCTTGTTACCCGGTACGCCTTGAATCCGTTCGCCATTTTCCAACACCAGATACAAGCCGCCGGGCAAATTTTTCAACCAACCGTATTCGGCGTTTACCACGCCGGCTTTGTCGCCTTGTTTGTTTTGCACGAACACCTTGTGCATGCGGCCTTCGTCATCGACGTTTTCGGTGTAAAAAATCAACTCGCCGTCGCTGTACTCGCTGAAGCGGCCGGCAGCGATGCCGCGAATATCGGCATTTTGTTTATCCTGATGCATCAACTGCTCGGTTTTGGCCTCCGCCCACGGCGAAGCCAGCATCGATAGCGCCATACCCGCCAGACTTAACGGTATGACCAGCATGAATATCGCCCGATAAATGGTAAACACGCTGCCGCCGGCCGAGGAAATTGCCGCCATCTCCTGCTCGCGGTACATGCGGCCCAATACCATCAATACCGCCATGAACAGCGCGGCGGGCAGGAAGGTGGTCGTGGCGACGACGATTTTCAAACCCAGTAAGGTCATCACCGTATCGTTGGCGATATTGCCTTCGATGGCCTGCGCCAATACCTTGATAAATTTGCGGCTGACGATGATCACCACCAACACGACCAACACGGCGGTGACGGTGTGAAACAGCTCCTTGATTATCATTTTATCCAGCACCGTCAACAGCCGGAAAGGCCGGCCCGCGCTGGGTAATCCTCGCTCAATGCTCAACAACTCACTCCTAATTTCTAAGGTATAATCGAACCACAGACCGCTGCATCCGGCGCAACCCCTCAATCCCAGATACTTACAGACTACTCTCATGGACTATTCTATAGAAAGCTCACCCTTAGACAAACTGCAAAGCGACTGTCTGCTGGTCGGAATCTACGAAAATCAACAACTCAGCCCGGCGGCAACCCAACTGGACAGCCAATTCGGCGGTTTGTTGAGCAAATTAATCGGCCGCGGCGACATCAGGGGCAAAAACGCCGAAACCTTATTGATCAATAACCTGCCCGACGGCAATATCGCTCGCATCGTATTGCTCGGGTTTGGCGAGCGCGGCAAGGTCACGCGCAAGCAATACCGTAAAGCCTTGGCGGCTGCGATCAAAATCATCAAGGACAGTAAAGTCAGCGCCGCCAGCTGCGCACTGCTAGATATAGACGTCAACGGTGCGGACAGCCAATGGAAAGCCCGCCAAGTTGTAGAAGTATTCAACGATGGTCTGTACCAATACAGCGCCACCAAAAAAGTCGACGACAAAAATCCGCTGCAAAAGCTGGCTGTAGTGGCCGACGATAGTCAACAAGCTTTGGCCGAATCGGGCCTGCAACAAGGCATCGCCATCGCCAGAGGCATGGAATTGGCCAAACACTTGGCCGACCTGCCCGGCAATATCTGCACGCCCACGCATCTGGCCGAGCAAGCCCTGGCTCTGGCCGGCGAGCACGACAAACTCACCTGCGAGATTTTGGAAGAAAGCGACATGGAAGCCCTGGGCATGGGCTCCTTTCTGTCGGTATCGCGCGGCAGCCGTCAGCCTGCTAAATTGATTTGTCTGGATTACCAAGGCGGCGACAGCAACGCCAAACCCATTGTCTTGATCGGTAAGGGTCTAACTTTCGATGCCGGCGGCATTTCCTTGAAACCCGGCCTGGGCATGGACGAAATGAAATACGACATGTGCGGTGGCGCCAGCGTGTTAGGTCTGGTGCGCATGGCGACATTGTTGAATCTGAAACTGAACATCGTCGGCTTGATTCCGGCCTCGGAAAATCTGCCGGATGGCGCGGCCAACAAACCCGGCGACATCTGGACCAGCATGTCCGGCAAAACCATCGAAATCCTGAACACCGACGCTGAAGGCCGCTTGATTTTGTGCGACACGCTCACCTACGCAAAGAAATATAACCCGGATGTGGTCATTGATATGGCGACCTTGACCGGCGCCTGTATCGTCGCCTTGGGCCGGGTACCGAGCGGCTTGTTCGGCAACGACGACAAACTCTGCAACGATTTGCTGAGCGCCGGCGATGCCGCCTGCGACTTGGTGTGGCGCATGCCGATCTGGGAAGAATATCAGGAGCAACTAAAATCCAACTTCGCCGATCTGGCCAACATCGGCGGCCCGGACGGCGGCAGCATCACGGCAGCGGTATTTTTATCCAAATTTGCCGAAGAATACCGCTGGGCGCATATCGACATCGCCGGCACCGCTTGGCGCACCGGCGCCAACAAAGGCGCAACCGGCCGGCCGGTCCCGCTGGTAAGCCAGTATTTGCTAAACCGCGCCTCGGCTTAAGGCCGAGCGTAACAGAGGCTTTCGCGGTGATCCGGTGTCGCGAAAGCCCCTGCACTTTCCGCAGGCTTAAAACGACATGACCGACCCCAGTCATTCGCCATCCCTCCCCGAAGTCAGCTTCTACGTGCTGGCGACCCATGACCAGCAACAACGCCAGGATTTCGCCTGCAAGCTGATCGAGAAAATCTACCGTAGCGGCCATTTTCCCTATGTGCTGACCGACTCGGCGGAGCAAGCCGAGCAAATCGATAAAGCCTTGTGGACCTTCCGGGCCGGCAGTTTTATTCCGCACCAAACCTATCGCGGAGAAATCCCGGCATTTACCGGCACCATCCTAATTGGTGGCGAAAACATTCCTGAGGGCTGGCAGAAAATTGTCGTCAACCTATCCAGTTTGTACCCGCCGACCACCGCCCCGACCGAGCGTATCCTGGAAATATTGGACAACAGCGAAGCGTGCAAACAGGCCGGCCGCCAGCGTTACCGGCATTACCAGCAAGCCCTACTGGCGATTACTACCCACAAAATGTAGGGTGGTCACGTGGCGAACTAGAAAATGCAACGAGGACTTCGCCCCGGTTATCGCCAACCAAAGCAAAGCTCAGAAAAGTGGAATCCCAATTTGTACAACGCATCCGCCCTCTCGCGCCATGAAAAGTAAAACGCTGATTGTTGCCGCCTTGCTTATAGCTGTCACCGCACTATTTCTCTATAGCCGCCGCCCGCAGCCGGTGGCAGTGGAGGCTTACACTGTGGTGGAAGGCGAGGTGCGGGCGACGGTAGCGAATACCCGGGTGGGTACGGTCAAAGCGTGTCGGCGGGCCTATCTGGCGCCGGCAACCGGCGGGCAAGTGGCGCAGCTGCGGGTTAAGGAGGGCGACAAAGTCAAGCAGGGTCAGGTGTTATTGGAGGTTTGGAACCAGGACTTAAAAGCTCAGGTTGAACTGCAAAAAGCCCAGATCAATGCCAGCCGAGCCAGCGCAGAACAAGCTTGCCAATTGGCCGGTGGCGCGGAGCGGGAAGCGGCCAGGATGACGCAATTGCAAAAACACAAAAACGTGGTGTCTGTGGAGCAAGTCGATAAATCAGTGACGGGCGGCAAGTCGCAGCGCGCGGCATGCCGGGCCGCGCTGCAAGCCATTGAGGTGGCAGAGGCGCAATTGGGCGTGGCGGAAGCGGCGGTGCTGCGTACCTTGGTGAAAGCGCCGTTTGACGGCACGGTGGCGGAAGTGAATGCCGAGTTGGGCGAATTTGTTACACCGTCGCCGCCGGGGATTCCAACCTTGCCGCCCATTGACTTGCTGGATGTCAGCTGTTTGACCGTTTCCGCGCCTATCGATGAAGTGGACGCAGCCAGCATCAAGACCGGCATGAGTGCTTGTGTGTCGCTGGATGCGTTTCCGGATAAGCGTTGTTCCGGCATTGTCACCCGCGTCGCGCCCTACGTGTTGGAAAAGGAAAAACAGGCGCGCACGGTGGAAGTGGAAGTGACCTTGCGCGATCCCAAAGATCTGGCGGAGCTGTTGCCGGGTTACAGCGCCGACATTGAAGTGTTGCTCAGTCAAAAAGAGCGCACGCTGCGTTTGCCGGCCGAGGCGATTCTGGAGAATCATCGCGTATTGTTGATAGACGCAGACCATGTGTTGCATGAACAGAGCTTCCAGCCCGGTTTATCCAACTGGAGTTTTACGGAAGTACTGTCCGGGCTGAAAGCGGGCGATCAAGTAGTGACGTCGGTTGGCAAGGAAGGCGTGGCGGCCGGCGTAACGGTCAGTGTCAAGCCATGATTCAGCTCAGTGGCATTCGCCGGGTATTTCAGGTCGGCGAGCAGACCGTACAGGCTTTGAACGGGATAGACCTGTCTATCGGGCCCGGCGAATATGTGTCGGTGATGGGGCCGTCAGGATCGGGCAAATCGACGCTGTTAAACATTGTCGCGCTGCTTGATCAGCCCTCGGCCGGCCAATACTTATTAAACGGCACCGATGTCACCCGGCAAAGCGATGACGAGCTGGCGCGGATTCGACGCGACAATATCGGCTTTGTGTTTCAATTTTTTCATTTGATCCCCAGGCTCACCGCAGCGGAAAACATCGAAATGCCGATGATTCTGGCCGGGGTTGATAGTAAGCAGCGCAAGCAGCGGGTGTTACAGGCGCTAGCGTCCGTGAGTTTACTGGATCGTGCCGAGCATAAGCCCAATCAATTGTCCGGCGGCCAGTTGCAGCGCATTGCCATTGCCAGGGCGATGATCATGCAACCCGGTATTTTGCTGGCCGACGAGCCGACCGGCAATCTGGACAGCAAGTCTGGACAGGACATCATCGAGTTGTTGGAGAATTTAAATCAGCAAGGCGTGACTTTAATCATCATCACTCACGATCAAAATATCGGCGGCAGAGCCAAGCGGCAGTTGCGCATTGTGGACGGCCGTTTGGCGGACGGCGCGGTTTAGTTTTTCATTTAGAACGGTGCTAAAAAAGCTTGGCGGCGATAACTTTGTCGTTAGAGTTTTCCTGGTTGTGCGATACTGTCAACAGAGTTGACACGCCAGTAGGCTGAGGAGGGATGATGGAGCGATATAGATTAAGTTTTTGTAATGCCATCAAGCTGGATGAGGACTTGGCGGAGTTTATTGTCGATGAGGGAGTGGAACTCAACTTGGCGCTTGTCGACGAATATCATGCTTGGATCGTGGCGCATTTGCAGAGGCCCTATCTGCTGCTGGTGCACAAAGTAAACGCCTATCACTATGACTTTGCCTCGCAAACTGCTATGGGTACTTTGCTTGGTATTAAAGCGGCGGCATTTGTGGTGTATACCCATATTAGTCAGCTAACCACCCAAGTTATGTTGTCAATGCCGCGGGATGCCGATTGGGTTTATCGGATTTTTAATAATCGTGACGATGCGTTGATGTGGTTGGGAATGCAGCGGGAATCGAACGATCACGACGGAAAAACTTTAAAATCCACCTCTAAGTCATTAATTCGTTAGAATCTGTGTTTTCAGCCACAGATTGGGAAGTTTTTTGTGACTCAGCTCAAATATCGTTCTATTTTTACGCCAGCCAGCGACGTGCAACGGCAAGAAAATTTTGCTGATTATTGGCTGTTTACCCAACAACATGGCGGTGAGTTATTGGAAGCGGACCGGGATTTGGCTAAAAAGCGCGAGCGATTGGCTTATTTTCAAAATAATCCGGTGCGCTTGCACAAGCCCTTAGCGGACCCGGAAGCATTTTATCGTAATTATGTGAAGATGGTGGACGATCCAAAATCCTTGGACAGGCTGACCTTATTACTCTGCGGTATTTATAAATTCGCGCGCCACGAGTGGGTAGGTATCAAAGGCGCCTGGGATGTGGTGCCGGATATGGCTAATTCGCATAGCGTGGAAGACAAAATTTCCCGAGTGCATCTGGCCGAAGAGTTTTGCCATTGGCGTTTGTTTGATGAAATGCTGAAAACCTGCGGATTAGAGCGGGTGGTATGGGAACCGTTGACCCCGTTTAAGGAAATGATCTACGAACAATTTCCGAAGTTGCCGGGGGTATTGATGGATACGCCGGCCTTCGTCACCGAGTTAATGGGTGTCAGCTTCTATTGCCATTTGTATCCCTTATTCGACGAGTTATTGGCCGACGAGCCGGAAGTTAGAGATCGTCTGAAAGCCTTGCTGGACGAAATCACCATCGACGAAGTCGCGCACGTCGGACAACGCCGTAATTTCATCGGGTCGGTGGGCATTAAGATTGCCCGCTATCTGGTTAAGCCGTTTTACATACTGTTTTATCAGGACATTCCGGAAGTGGGCGAATTATTCGATGTCAAGCAAATGATCGCTCACGGCGAAGCGTTTGATTTTAATCAATTGCCGGACTACATGGTCGCCCGCAGTTGGGTTCCTTCTTATTGCAAGGTTGCCGCTTAAAATCTGGTCTCGAAAGCGACTGCCAATTCAGCAATGACATGCCGATGGTCAGGCGTTGCAAGCAACCCGGTATCTGAAGAACAGGCGTTTAGCCAGTTTGGCTTAACGCAGAAACGGCAACATCACCCCAAACACCAAAATCAGCGTAGTGCCGATCAGGGCCGTTTGGCCGGGAATTTGTTCGAATAGCAAGACGCTCCAGGCTAAGCTTAATACCGGGGCCAAATACCCTATGGAGCTCACCAAGGCTGCTGGCGCGGCTTGATAAGCCCGAGTCATATAATGTTGCGCGCCGCTGCCCGACACGCCTACCAGGAGCAATAAGCCCCAGCTTTCCGCCGAGCCCGGCAGGCGATAGCCAAACCGCGCAAAATAAATGCCGTGTAACGCCAAGCCCACCAGGCAAAAATAGAAAATTACCGTTTGCGGGGTATTGCTGCGCCCGGCACGCGCCACCATCAAATAGGCCAGCGCCGACAACAGGCCGGCCAGCAAGGCCATGGCTTGTCCGAATAAGTTGTGGCTATTTTCGAAATCAAATAGCAGCGATACCCCACTGAACGAGCCGATAATGGCCAGCCAAACCAATAGCGAGTTTTTTTGGCCCAAAACCAGTGGCCCTAACAACATGACGAACACACCGCTGCTGGCGGTCAAAAATGCGCTCTCGCCGGGGCCGATGCGGACGATGGCCGCAAACGACAGCATCAAGGCCGTGCTGCCGAACAAGCCGCGCAACCACAGCGAGGGGCGGGCGTCGCCGAACAGGCCGAGCAGTCGGCCGCCGATCAGCGCCGGAATTGTCAGGATCAAGAAATTGGCCAGGATGCGGATAAAGCTGATCATGCTGGGCGGCAAGCCGGTATCGAATAGGCCGATGGCGTATGCGCCGGCGTTCATCACCGAAAACAAGACACAAGCGACCAGCATATAACTCAGACCGAGGCGGCTGTTAGGCAGCGGCAAGATAGGCGTGGGAGTTTGGATGGTTTGCGGCTGATTAGTGTCGGCGGGCACTGGTGGCTTGGCTTAAGAGCGTCGGTAAGGGCGAATAGGTTGAGGATAGGGCCGTATCGGTTCGGCCTGACGGCTTGCGAGTCCAAAATGCACATCATTGCGCCGGCTACCGACGCACGGATTTGGTCAGCGTCGCAGGTATATTAACCTCTTAAGGTTTGGATGTGTGGTTTTTGGCGATACTGCGGGGGGATATGCCGAAATATTTGCTAAAAGCAGTGCTGAAATTGCTGGCGTGATTGTAGCCGACATAGGCGGCGGCAATATCGATTTGACAGCGGCTGGATTCTAATAACTGATAGGCGGTTTTCATGCGAATCTCTAATAATAAGCCATACGGCGTCGTATTAAAAAAGTGATGAAACAATTGTTTTAATTTAAATTGATTGGTGCCGGCGCGTCTGGATAATTCGGCAACCGATGGCGGGTTTTTATATTCATTTAACAGAATGTTATGCGCGGCTTGGGCAATGACTTGGTCTTTTTTTGAAAATACCGGCGATGTCTTCCGATTATCTTGCCATAGATGAGTCATTTCCGCGGCTAATATCGACAGGGCTTGGCCGTGCATAAATACATGTCTTGCCGGATTATTCGGATCGCAATTTAATAGCTGTCGCGTGGCTATTAATGCCCTATTTGAAATGGGTTTATAACTTATTAAACTAATGCCGTTCTTATTAAAAAATCGCGTTGCGGTATTTTCGCCGAAGTATCGACTCAACCAAGATTTACTCATCGAAAACCGCACTTGGGCCATTGGATTATTGGCTTGATATTGGCGTTCGCCAATACTGGAGCTGAATGCGGTTATCGACGTATAGCCTTCATTAAAAGTAATTTCCTGGCCCTGCGCATCAACGAATCTCGATTGCCCTTGCATGCCCAAAGTCACCACCAGGCGAGGGTTGTGCTGATCCATTCGGGTCAGAATAGCTAGATCCTGACTGGGCTGATAATGGGTTTCGATATAGTTCAAGTCTGGGTCGAGCGGAAATAATGTCGAGTAGCCTTTGCCTATGTCATCCGGCAGATACTCAGTCAGGCAGTTGCCTTGCTGGCGGGATTGCAATTCGTCGTTTTTGATGCGCCAGCGTCCCGCCGTTTTCTTCGTCATGGCAATCCCTGTGTTGGTGCTAATAAGCAATTTTATTTAAACTATGTTATTTGGCTTAATTAATAGTTGCTAAATAGGCCGCTGAGTTTTTTTGGATGAGGTAGTCGAAAATTCGGATATTACCGGCTGCTACTTATAGCATAAAAAATATTACTTTTAGCATATGAAAGTAACTCAGGCGGTTGCGAGTGATTCGTTAAAATCAGCATTGTGATAAACGCTTTCCATATTCGAACATTCAGCGATAAATGTTCGGTGGATAGGGTTTTATTTTTGCCGAATGTTGACTGGAATGATCATGAAATACGCCGTGCTGCCCTTACTGAATTTACCCAAATCCTTGCTGGTTTTTTTTGCGCTACTGCAAGCCGGTACCGCCGTCCTGGCAGAGGAAAAGACTGACCAGCTCGATTCCACCGAGGTAGTCGCCAACCCTGTTATCGAAGAAAATCATGTGGACGAGTTCTCCGGCGTATCTGCGGTCGTCACTGAAGAACAAATCCGCGACCAAAATGCCTTGGACTTGGCGTCCGTCCTGAAAAGAACACCCGGCGTACAAATTTCCCGCTATAACCCCGTCGGCGCCTTCGGCGGCGACCAGGGCGGCGCGGTTTCGATTCGCGGTCAGGGCTCTGGCCGTCCGGGTAGCGAGATCAAGACCTATATCGACGATATTCCTTTGTATATGGCTACCTGGAACCATCCTTTGCTGGATTTGTTGCCCGTCAACGGCATGCAATCGATTACGGTTTACAAGGGCCCGCAGCCGGCTATCAACGGCAACAATTTCGGTTCTATCAATCTGCAAACCAAGGCTGCGGCGGAGGACGGTTTGCACGGCAGCGGCCGATTGTCCGGCGGCTTTTTCGGCACGATTACCGAACAAGCGGATGTGCAAGGCAAGTACGGCGATTTCGATTTCTCACTGGCGCAAGGCTACGCCAAATCAGACGGCCACCGCCAAAACGGCTACGGCGAATTACGCAACGTGATGGGCAAGGCTGGCTACCAGCTAAATCCGCAATGGCGCTCGGATGTGACTTTTCTGTACGCGGATAATAGGGCCGGCGACCCCGGACAATACGGAGTAACACTGCCTATCGGCGAGTACGATACGGTTGCCGGCATGGTCGCCGCCAGCCTCAGCCACGCGCACGGCGATTGGCAGGGCAAATTTACTCTCTACCATAACGGCGGCGACGGTAATTGGTTGAGTCAAAATACTTACTTCACCGGTTTTGCCGACAACCGTTCGAATCTGCTCAGCCAATACAGCATGGACGGTTTTCGCTGGAAGGAACAGCTTTCGCCCTGGCAGGGCGGCACCTTAACGGCTGGGATAGATAACGAGTGGCTGAACGGTAAAGTGACTAACCTGGGCAGCCAGACCGGCAACCAAGTCTATCAATTCGCTACCCCCACTTTTAGACTCACCAGTCCTTACCTGGCCTTGAGTCACGACCTGGTGCTGAGCAAAGAGTGGGTGATGGTCCCGTCTGTCGGAGTGCGTTTTTACGACCATAGCCACTACCAGTCCAAAGCCTCCCCGCATGCCGGTTTGTCATTTGTCTCCGAAGATTTAACCGTGTTCGGCAACGTCTCAAACGGCGTCAACTATCCCGGCATTGACGCGGCGGCTAACTCAGGCGCCTTGTCGAACGTGCCGTTAAATCTATTTTCCGGCGGCTTTTTGCCGAATTTTTCAGCCGACGGCTGGCAAAACTTGTCGCCGGAAAACGTCGATCATGCTGAAGTGGGTTTGAAAGCTTCGCCCTTTAAAAGTACGCAAATCGACCTGAGCTTTTTCATCGATAACGTCAAGAATCGCTACGTGTTCGACTTAACCCAGGGTGCTTATATCAATTACGGCTCGTACTGGATGCGTGGCTTGGAAGCGTCGGTAAAACAAGACTTGATCGCCGACTGGAGTCTATTTGCCGGATTGACGCTACTCAACCCCAGCATCCCGAATTTGCCCTACACCCCGGAACAAGCGGTGACCGCCGGCATCAACGGCCCCATCGGTCCGCTGCGCTTTTCTTTCGATCTGCAATACCAATCAAGAACTTGGGCGTTGAATCGCGCCCGGAATGTCGCCGAGGTGAATAACCAACGTGTCGAAGCCTTTACTGTGGCGAATACCCGGCTGGCCTATCCTATTGCCGAGTTAGGCAAAAAAGGCGAAGTGTTTGTCAGCGTGGAAAACTTGTTTGATAAACGCTATGTCTATCGCCCTGGTTATCAAATGCCGGGTATTTGGGGGCAAATCGGTATTGCCGCCAGCTTCTAGGCGATTTAATCCCCATCAACTCGACAGCGCCGGCTTTCGCCGGCACTGCTTTTTGCGAAATAGCCATGAAATCTCAATCTAGTTTCAACCGCTGCCTCCAATTGCTTTCCGCGCTGGTGCTGACCTTGCCGGGCAGCATCGCCTTCGCCCAAGACCAACCGCTGCTCATCGCGGCAGCGCGGGTTTTCGATGGCTATACGCTCAGAAGCGATGCTGCGGTGCTGATAAGCGACGGGAAGGTCGCCAGGATAGACAGCCGGGAAGCGTTTAACGATAGCGATGCGCCTCGGCTTGAGCTAGGCGATGCCACCTTATTGCCGGGCTTTATTGAATTGCACGCGCATCTTAGCTACCAACACGTACCGGCTGATACCGTGCTGCGCCATGGCATCACCACGGTGCGTGATGTCGGCGGGCCGCTGCATCAGCCTTACGGCGGCGACGGCAGCTTAAGGCTGATGACGTCCGGGCCGATTCTAACCGCGCCGGCAGGCTACCCGATCCCTAACCTTGGCGAAACCGACATTGCCATGCCGGTAGCCGATGAGCAGCAGGCGCGGCAAGCGGTGCGTAAACTGGTGGCAGGCGGCGCGGTAGTGATTAAAGTGGCGCTGGAGCCCGGCGGCGAAGCGGGCGCGCCTTGGTCTGGCGGACACACGCACGCTCATTCCCAAGACCCACGCAGCAAAGCGCACGATAAACCACATAGCTGGCCGATGTTAGCGCCGGCGGTGTTGGCGGCCATTGTCGACGAAGCGCATCTAGTCGGCCGCCGGGTGGCGGCGCATCTTGCCGAGCCCAAAGGCGCGCAATTGGCCTTGGATGCCGGTGTCGACGAATGGGCCCACGCGCCCTGCGACAGTTTGCCGGACGCGCAATTGCAGCGGGCCGTGGCGCAACAGGTCAGAATCGTCGGCACCATCGATACTTTGTCGAAATGTCCGGGCGTGAGCAGCAATGTCAGGCGCTTGGCCGAGTTGGGCGCGGAGTTTTTATATGGCGCGGAAATCGCTCATCCCGACATTCCCTGGGGCATAGATGGGCAGGAATTGCTGTACCTGCAACATCTGGCCGGAATGACGCCGTTGGATGTGATGCGGACCGCAACCTCCAAAGCGGGTCAATACCTGAATACGCCCTTGCTTGGCTCCTTATTACCCGGCGCGCCGGCCGATCTGATCGCGGTAAAAGGTGATCCGACGCAAAAGCTTAAGTTGTTGGAATACCCTGATTTGGTGATGTCCGGCGGCAAGCTGATAATCAATTACTTCGAAAATTGATCGGTCCCGGTTCTATAGGGGCTCTGCTCAGCCTCTGGAAAACCAAAACTCAAGGCTCTAACTCCGAAGTCTATGGAGCGCTCACGTTTTAGCTGGGTATTTGTTGGCGGTTCCGGCTAAACTGCCGGCTAAGCTTGTTACCCAATCGCCATGCTCAGTAAAGACTTACTTCTTCAGGCCGGCAAAGCCATCCGGACTCAACCCCTGCGCGCCGCACTGATTATTTTGGCGATGAGCATAGGCGTGGCTGCCGTGAACGTGTTGACTGCATTGGGCGACAGCGCCCGCAATTATGTGGTCCACGAATTCGAATCGTTGGGCACCCATCTGCTTATTGTCTTGCCCGGCCGCACCGAAACCACCGGCGGCCACCCGCCCCTGTTCGGCGAAACCCCTCGAGATTTGACCTTGGATGATGCCGCTACCTTATTCCGCAGCAAGCACGTTGCGGCGATTGCCCCGGTCAGTATCGGCTCCGCGCCGGTATCGGTTGGCGGTCTGGAGCGGGAAACCAATATCATGGGCTCTACGCATGCCTTGCTGCGCGTGCGGCATCTCACCATGGCCCAAGGCCAGTTTTTGCCGGAGGCCGACGCGGATAAGGAAATCTCGGTGTGCGTGATCGGCAAAAAAATCAGCGAGGAACTGTTTGCCCATCAACAAGCGGTAGGGCAATGGCTGCGCATCAATGATCGGCGGTTTCGAGTGATTGGCGTGTTAGCCAAGGAAGGTCAATCGATAGGCACCGGCTTTGATGAACTAGTCATCGTACCGGTGGCTTCCGCGCAAGCCTTGTTCGACAGCCATTCATTGTTTCGGATTTTAATTGAAGCCTACTCTGAAGCAGCCATGTATAAGGCCGTCGACGAGGTCCGCACTATCATCAAGCTGCGCCACGAAGGCGAGGACGATGTGACGGTGATTACCCAGGATAGCGTGGTGAATACCTTCGATAAAATCCTCACCGCGTTGACTTTTACCGTGGCCGGTATTGCCGCGGTCAGTCTGGCGGTGGCCGGGGTGTTGGTGATGAATGTGATGCTGGTCAGCGTCAGTCAACGCACTGCCGAAATTGGCTTGCTGAAAGCCTTGGGCGCCACGCAAAGCCAACTGCAACGCTGGTTTTTATGCGAAGCGGCCTTGTTGTCGCTGGCCGGCGCGCTGGTCGGCAGCGTACTCGGTCAGTTCGGTATTTTGATCTTACAGTGGTTGTATCCGAATTTTCCGGTTGCTCTACCGATTTGGGGCAGAGTGTCGGCCTTGGCCGTCGCTTTAGTAACGGGGCTGGTTTTTGGGGTGTTGCCGGCTCGCAAGGCTGCGCGACTCGACCCGGTCGCGGCTTTGGCGAGGCGCTGAGATGACCTGGCTGGATTTAGCCAAGCTGGCGTTACGCAGCATCAGCAGCCATAGGCAGCGCTCGTTGTTGACCGCCCTGGGCCTGATCATCGGTATCGCCGCCGTGGTGATTTTGACCTCCATCGGCCGCGGCATTCATAGTTTCGTGTTGGCGGAATTTACCCAGTTCGGCACGCATCTGATCGCGGTTTATCCCGGAAAAACCACCACGTTTGGCATGTCCGGTGCGACCATCAGCACGGTGCGGCCTTTGTCCACGGCCGATGCGGCCAGTCTGGAAAATCTCGATCACGTGTTGGCCGCCATGCCCATGGTACAGGGCAATGCCCGGATCGAGGCCGGCAACAAACAGCGCCGGGCCAATGTGTTTGGCGTCGGCGCCGCCTTGCCGCAAGTATGGCAATTAAAAGTCGATAGCGGCCGCTTTTTACCCGACGATGGTCTGGATAATCCGCGCGCGTTCGCGGTGTTGGGCAGTAAGATGCGCACGGAATTATTCGGCAATACCCATCCCCTGGGGCAACGGATTCGCATCGGTAGCGACCGGTTTCGGGTGATTGGGGTGATGCAGGCTAAAGGCCAGATGTTGGGTTTTGACCTGGACGATACGGTGTTCGTTGCCGCCGGCAAGGCCATGGAGATGTTTGATCGGCAGAGTTTGATGGAAATCGACTTGCTGTACAGCAGTGAGACCAGCGCGGAAACGGTGGAGCAAGCCATCAAACGCCGCTTGATAGCGCGGCACGGTGCCGAGGATTTTACGATAGTTACCCAAAACCAGATGCTGGAGAAAATGGATTCGGTATTGAGTGTATTGACCTTGGCGGTGGCGGCGCTGGGTAGTATCTCGTTACTGGTGGGCTCGGTCGGTATTCTCACCATCATGACCATCGCCGTGTCGGAACGGGTATCGGAGATTGGTTTGTTGCGGGCTATTGGTGCCGAGCGTGGCATGGTGTTTAAGCTGTTTCTCGGCGAAGCGATGTTGTTGAGTCTGGTCGGCGGTTTCGGCGGCGTTTTATTGGGCGTGGCACTGGTAAAACTCGCCGCTGCTTTCGTGCCGGCATTACCGGTGCAATTGGCCTGGAATTACATCGTTGCCGCTTTTGCGATTTCCTTGTTTATCGGCGTTGCGGCCGGTGTGGTGCCGGCCATCAAGGCCGCTAGATTGAACCCGCTGGAAGCGTTGCGGGCGGAATGAGCTATGCCCGCTGTAAAAAATGAGGGTAATCAGGGCCTCTGTCAGCGTGGCGAATGGATTCGGCCAAGTTGGATTCTGGGCTATGCTTATTAGCATTTGCAGCCAATGTTTTTCAAGAGGCCTTTATGCTGAATATTAGTAATTATTACGAGCGATTGGTGATAGACAGGCTTTGGAAGCTTGCTGAGCAGGCTGACGAGCCTTTCAGTCAAGCGTTTCAGGAAGACGTGGCTTGTCTGGCGCTGAACCAATTACCGCCGTGTTATGTGCGGAACACCATCGATAAGGGTATTAATGTCAGCGAGCAGCAATATCAGGAGATGGCCGGTGCTGTCGATATGGCGGTGGAGCAGGCGATAAAGCAGGTTTTGCGCCGTCCTCGCGAGCACCGCAATGATTGAGTTTTTGTCATTAACCTTTGACGTCGCCGATTCGGTAAAGCCATGAAAAACGTTTTGATTTTTTTACTAATAGCTGGCGGTTTGCAGGCTTGCGATTCTTCGCCGCCAGACAAGGCGAATCCGCCAGTGGTGCCGCAGCCGCTGGCGGATGCAATCAAGCAACCCATGGATCAGGCCAGGGATGCGGAAAAGCAAATTTTTGAAAGCGCGGATCGGCAGAAACAGCAGGCAGACGAGATGTAAGGTGGGGCAGAGATTCGATAACCGATGTTATTGAATCTCTGCCGCCAAGTACCCTGCCGCTGGTGCGAGCAGGGTGGGTTGGGCTTACTTAAATTTAGGGCAGTCGAGATAGTCGGGATGTGCGGAAATAACCACGGCAACCCGGTGATTCTGATCTGCCGTGTTATCGGGGCCACCCGCTTCGCCGATTGCTTTGGAGACCAGTTGCGAAGCTCTGGCACCGTTTTTAATCAGCAGTTCGGTAACGGATTTAGCCCTTCTTTCCGATAAGGCTTGGTTAGCCGCAGGTTTACCCACTGTGTCGGTGGAAGCCGTGACAGTCGCTGTTGCATCCGGGTGGTCGTGTAAAAAGTGACCGATATGGCTGATGGTGTCTTCCTTGGTTTTAAACGGCACATGGCTGCCGGTTTTAAAGTAGGCCACGGTTTCGTGAATGGTTTCCACGTGATGGTGGTTTTGCGAATGGGCTTCGGTCAGCCATTGGCAATACTCTTTTTCCGAGGCCAAAACGTGTGCCGCAGCTGATTTTGCGGCCTCTTGCGCTTTCAGACTCTCGTCGATGTTCCAGTAATAATCGTTTTGCCAATGTTTCAACACATGATTGGCGGTTTTCAAGTCCTGTTCAGCTGCTGAAGCATGGAGCAAAGCTTGGCCGTAATGACCTTTGGATGCAGCATCAATCTCAGCGCTGAGCCCGGCCACATCCTTTTTCGGCGTGGAACAGGCGGCCAGCGACAAAGCCATAACGGCAAGCGGGATGTATACGTATTTTTTTGTCATGATCTTATCCTCAATATCGAGCGGTATCGTCCGCGTTACTTGCCATGATCCAGCGTGTCGGTATAGCCGTGATCCAGCGGGCCGAAATGAGTCCAGTAGCCGGGGTAATGCAGACCGAAGTAACGGGTATCTTCGCTAAAACGATCCCAGACGTAGGGCGGAGAGATAAATTCATCGGTGGGAATCGGCGAGGCAATCAGCTCCGCTACGCCTATTACAGTGCGGCTGACGGTGTGAGCTACGCCACGCAGCAGACCCCAACTTGAACCCAGCAGAATGTTTTGGTCGTGAGTGATGTTGACCACGTTTTTAGGGATTTCAATAAAACTGAAGGTGGTGTTAGCAAAGCCTTGGCTAACTCTGGAAGTGAAACCTGCCAGATAACCCGGATGGTTTTCGTCCGCATTTGCCATTTGGCTGGCCAATAATGCACCTGACAGCAAACAGGTGGTGAGGAATTTATTTTTATTCATGTTAGATACTCCCGTGGTGTTACAAATTTAATTCTACGTAGCATGCCTAAGCATAGCAGCAGAACGCCGAAAACACTGGAAGTTGGACAGTAACGCACGGCGCGGATAAATGCAAATACCTTATGAAGCCAGGTGTTTGTATTGGCCGGCTGGCAAGCTAAAGTTATCGGGCGTCGATTTCTACGCGATTTCGGCCGTTTTTCTTGGCGCGGTAAAGGGCGTCGTCGGCTGCTTGAATAATGGCGTCCAGGGAGGTGTCGGCCATTATCCGGCACGAGCAGACGCCAATCGACAGGGTGGTCGGTATGGGCTGATTTTGGTATTGAAACGCATGCCGCATCACTGTTAGTCTGATGCGCTCCGCCAAATTGGTTGCGGCATCGCTGGAAATATCCCGCAACAACATGATGAATTCTTCGCCGCCGTAGCGGGCCAGGAAATCCTCCTGGCGCATTTCCGCATTCAGGATTTTCGCCAGTTCTTTAAGGACCTGATCGCCGGCGAGATGGCCGAAATTGTCGTTGGTGCGCTTGAAATGGTCGGCGTCGCACATCATCACCGTTAATCGGGTTTCGTTGCGTTTACAAAAAGACAATTCCTGTTGCGCGCGCAGCATGAAGGCGTTGCGGTTCAGAATGTTGGTCATCGCATCCAGATTCGCCGCCGCGTATAGCGCCTGTTCGGATTTAGCTTCGTTGGCGCGTTTGTAATCGATTTTTAAGTAAGTGTCGCCCAATAGGATTCTGTCGAGTAATTCGAGTTTATGTTTTGCGACCCGCTTGCCGTTGACGTAGGTGCCGTTGGTGGAGTTTAAGTCTTCCAGCAGGATATGCCGGTTTTGTACCCAGAGCCGGCCGTGGCGCCGGGAGACCTTAGGATCGGGAATCAGAATATCCACGGCCGGTTCGCGGCCCAACACATGCTGATGATGGTGCAATTTGTATTGCTTGCCTTGATCGCTACCGGATAACACCACCAAATACGGCTCAAGCTCCGAAGTGTCACGACTGTTTTCGGATAATTTGCCGATCAAGGTGTTGGACAAGATTAACTGAGTTTTGTCGGGAGGCGTGGTCATCGGGCGAGTCCTAATCATCTCCTGGCTTAGGTAATGAAATATGCTTTTGGGGCGTTACTCGGGCAGTTGCGAGACTATCTTGCCAGTCAGGCGCGCTGTAAGAAACCTCCTACAAGGCCTCAGTGTCGCAGATAGCCGGATAGCTAGCAAGGGATGTGAGCACGTGGCCAAACGATTTGAGGCCATGTTCAGCGTGGCGCGCTAAGAACTGCTCAGCAGAGCCGAAGCGCGTGGCTTCGGCTCGAGCAATGGTTAAGCGAAGGCTTTTTTGAAAAACTCCGGCATTGCCAGACTGGCTTTGTGGATGTCGCTGTTGTAATAAACAGTCTCAAAACCCTTGTTGACCGCGTCCTGCTCGCGGAACTTCGACAAATCGGTTTTGCTGGCCATCGTTGCGCTCCACCAGCCTGATGGATAAATGCATTGCGGGAAGAAGACCGTTTGGAAGTTTGCAAATCCCCCCGCTTTCATTTCCTCGCGCATTTCCTTGAGAATTTTCATATGCAGCAGGGCTGATTCGCTTTGTTGCACCACGATGCCGTTCTCGCTTAAAGCTTTATAGCAATCCTTGTAAAAATCAGCGCAGAACAAGCCCTCGGCCGGGCCGACCGGATCGGTGCTGTCGACGATGATGATGTCCACGCTATTCGGCGCGGCCTCTTTCACCCATTTAATACCGTCGATGAATTTCAGGTCGGCGCGCGGATCGTTGTTGGATTCGCACAGTTCCGGGAAATAGATTTCCGCCAAGCGGGTGACGCGCTCGTCGATGTCGATTTGCACGGCTTTTTCGACGCCAGGATGCTTCAGCACTTCCCGTAAAGTACCGCAGTCGCCGCCGCCGATGATCAACACATTTTTCGGGTTGGGATGGGTGAACAACACCGGGTGGCTGATCATCTCGTGATAAAAGAAATTATCCCGAGTCGAGACCATGGTGCAGCCGTCGATTACCATCAGATTGCCGAACTGTTCGGTTTCGTAGATTTCCAGAAACTGAAATTCGGATTGCTCCTCGTGCAGTTTGCGTTTGATTTTTAACGAGAAGGCCGAACCGGAAGGCTCTTGGGCTTCGCTAAACCATTGATCGTCGAGCATGGGAAAGTCCTGTAAAAAGTCATATAACGTTCATCATTATACTTTAGAATTTCTACCTCTTTATGACAGTTAGGATACCGCGCGTGCCGACACAACCCTGGTCGATTGAACAATCCAAGCAGCTTTACGCTATCCAGCAATGGGGTAACGGTTATTTTTCAATTAACGACCAGGGCCATGTCTGCGTGAAGCCGCAAGCCGATTGCGCGACCGAAATCGATCTGTTCGACATTGCCCAGGCCTTGCGGGGCAAGGGCTTGAACTTCCCGGTGCTGGTGCGGTTTACCGATATTTTGTGCGACCGCATCCGTCAGCTGCAGCAGGCCTTCGACCAAGCCAGAGCCGCGAACCATTACAGCGGCCATTACACGCCGGTCTATCCGATCAAGGTTAATCAGCAAGGCAATGTGGTGGAAAGCATTGTTGCCGCCGAGCATATCGGCCTGGAAGCCGGCAGCAAACCGGAGTTATTGGCGATTTTAGGACTGGCCAAACCTGGCGGTACCATCGTCTGCAACGGTTACAAGGACCGGGCTTATATCCGCATGGCTTTGATGGGCCAGTTAATGGGCTTGTCGGTATTCATCGTCATCGAAAAGCCCTCCGAGCTGGAGATGATCATCGAAGAAGCCGCTAAGCTACAAGTCACACCGTTGATCGGTTTGCGGGTGCGTTTATCGACCATCAGCGCCGGCAAATGGCAGAACAGCGGCGGCGAGAAATCCAAGTTTGGCTTGCATGCCAGTGAAGTGTTGCAACTGATTGCCCGTTTGCAGCAATTGAATATGTTGAATTGTTTGCAACTGATGCACTTTCATATGGGCTCGCAAATCGCCAATATCCACGACATCAAACTGGCCTTAAAAGAAGCCGGCCAGTTTTACCTGCAATTGCATCAATTGGGTGCCAACATTACCACGGTCGATGCCGGTGGCGGTTTGGGTGTGGACTACGACGGCAGCGGTTCGCGGAGGGAATGTTCGATCAACTACAGCGTCAACGAGTACGCGGAAAACATCGTCCGCGCCTTTGCGGACGTGGCTCAGCAGCACGGTCTGCCGCAGCCCAATATCATCACCGAATCCGGTCGTGCCATCACCGCGCATCATGCGGTGTTGATTACTAATGTTACCGAAGTTGAAAGCCTGCAAGGTGCGGCGACGGCGGTGACCATCAGCGGGCAAAATATCGCCGAGGCTTATCACAATGCCCAATTCAACATGGCCGAAGCCCGCGCCCAGTTCGTGCAAGGCGATTTGTCGCTGACCGAACTGGCCGAAGCCGAAAAGCACTATGTCAGTTTGTGTCAGCAAATTCAGCGCAAGTTGAACCTGGATAATCACCATCACCGCGAAATTTTGCAGGAGCTGGATGAAAAACTGGCGGACAAGGTGTTCTGCAATTTCTCCTTGTTTCAATCGATGCCGGACATTTGGGGTATCGATCAGATTTTCCCGATTATGCCCATTCATAATCTGCAGCAGCAACCCAACCGGCGTGCGGTCCTGCAAGACTTAACCTGCGATTCCGATGGCCGTATCGATCAATACGTCGATCATCAGAACATCGCCAACACCATGCCGCTGCATAGCATTGCCGAAGATCAGGACTATCTGATCGGCTTTTTCATGGTCGGCGCGTATCAGGAAATTTTGGGTGATATGCACAATCTATTCGGCGACACGCATTCGATCAATATCGAACTGGAGGGAGACAGCTATCGTTTCGGTGACTTCATGGAAGGCGAGGATGTCAGCGAACTGCTGGATTATGTGCATATCAATACCGAAGCGTTAAAAACCGCCTACCGGCAAAAGTTGGGTGTCAGCGGATTAACGGCTGCGCAAAAGCAGGCTTTCGAGCAGGAGCTGTTGGCCGGACTGAATGCTTATACCTACCTGGAAAAATAGCTAAGGCGATAGAAGGATAGATAAGGGTGCTGCGCCCCAGGCGCTTAAAGGATCGAGGGCGAGCATGAAAATAGTTCTGATGGTTGTGGCATTGCTATTCGGTGGTATGGCTTGTAATAAACCAAAGCCAGCCTTAAGCAAGCTGCCGGATAACGCCGTCATTCTGGCCTTTGGCGATAGCTTGACTTATGGAACCGGTGCTTCGGCCCAGCATGATTACCCCAGCATACTCACGCAACTGACCGGCCGCGAGGTCATTAATGAAGGCGTTCCTGGAGAGATCAGCAGTGCAGGCCGGCAGCGCTTACCGGCATTGCTGGATGAATACAAGCCCGATCTATTAATTTTGATACACGGCGGCAACGATATTCTGCAACAACTCGCCGCCGATCAGACCCGGGACAATCTTAAAGCCATGATAGCCGAAGCCCGGCAACGCAATATTCCGGTCGTAATGTTGGGTGTGCCGGCGTTTGGGATCGTGTTTTTACATAGCGCGAAAATTTATGAAGAGCTGGCTGCATCTGAAGGCGTGCCGAGCGATCTGGATAGTTTGCCTAAGATTCTGGCAAATAACGAGCTTAAGTCGGATACGGTCCATCCTAATGATAGGGGGTATCGGCTTTTGGCGGAAAATGTTGTCGCGTTATTGCAAAAACACGGAGCGTTGTAATCGTCCGCGCGGTCTGTTAGGACCCAACTAAGACGCTATAATGGTCCAGACAATATTACGGGGGATATAACATGCGGGTAGGCTTGATCGGATTGGGGGCAATGGGCCAGGGCATGGCGCGTAATCTTGCCAAGGCCGGCTACTTGACCGCGGTTTACAATCGGACCTTTAGTAAAGCCGAGGCATTGGCGGCGGAATTGCAAATCCAGGCTTGCGAGACTATCGAACAACTGGCCGGTCAAGTCGATGTCGTGTTGATTTGTGTGTCGGCGGATAAAGACGTATTGATGGTGGTGGATGCAGTCGCTAAAACCGTTCGCCCTGGTAGTGTGGTGGTGGATATGTCCACGGTCAGCAGTGAAACAGCGATTGTCGCGGCGCAAAAACTTGCGGAGAAGAATGCCGCATTTCTGGATGCGCCAGTGTCCGGCGGCGTGGAAGGCGCCAACAAAGGCACGTTGGCCATGATGGTCGGCGGCAGCGCGCAAACCTTGGAGCAGGTTCGGCCCGTGTTGGCGGCCATGACCGCACGCATCGAACACCTGGGCGATGTCGGTGCCGGGCAAGCCTGCAAGGCAGTGAACCAGATTATGTGTGCGGGGATTAACCAAGCGGTGACCGAAGCTTTGGCGTTTGCGGAAGCGCAAGGTTTGCCGATGGACAAAGTCATCAAGGTCGTCAGCGGCGGGGCGGCGGGTAACTGGTTTTTACAGCATCGCGGCAAGACCATGACGCAACACCAATTCCCGCCAGGATTTAAACTGGCGCTTCATCATAAAGACTTAAAAATAGCCCAGCATATGGCGCAGCATGCCGGCGTGGGTTGTCCGCTAACCATCGCCACGCTGGCGGATTATGCCAAACTGATGGCCAAGGGTTATGGCGACGAGGATATTTCCGCGTTGTATCGATTAAAACAGAAACGATCTTCCAATTAGTTTACAAGGTGTAACGATGAAAATTACGGTGTTTGGTAGTGGATATGTGGGTTTGGTGACGGGCGCCTGTCTGGCCGAAGTGGGTAATCAAGTGCTGTGCATGGATGTTGACCAGCGCAAAATCGACCAACTCAAACAAGGCATCATTCCGATTTACGAGCCGGGTCTGGACGAGATGGTCAAGGACAACGTTGCCGCAGGACGTTTGAGCTTTACCACCGATGTTAAAGAAGCTGTGGATTTTGGCTTGTTTCAATTCATCGCCGTCGGTACGCCACCGGACGAGGATGGTTCGGCCGACTTGAAATATGTGTTGGCCGTGGCGAAAAGCATCGCCGAACACATGAGCGATTATAAAATCGTCGTCGATAAATCCACCGTACCGGTCGGCACCGCCGACAAGGTTAAACAGGCCATCAAGGACGTATTGGCCGAGCGCAGCCAGGAATTGGAATTTGACGTCGTCTCCAATCCGGAATTTTTGAAAGAAGGCTCGGCACTGGACGATTTCATGAAACCGGACCGCATTATCATCGGTACCGACAACCCCAGAACCGCCGAATTGTTGAAAGCGCTGTACGCGCCGTTCAATCGTAGCCGCGAGCGGGTCATCACCATGGACATTCGTTCCGCCGAATTGACCAAATATGCCGCTAACGCGATGCTGGCCACCAAAATTAGCTTCATGAACGAATTGGCCAATCTGGCGGAAAGACTGGGCGCCGACATCGAGAATGTCCGCCACGGTATTGGTTCCGACAGCCGTATCGGTTATAGCTTTATTTATCCCGGCTGCGGCTATGGTGGTTCCTGCTTCCCGAAAGACGTGAAAGCGCTGGAACGCACCGCCCGCGATTACGGCTATCAAGCCGAATTGCTCAGCGCGGTGGAAAACGTCAACGACCGGCAAAAGCACCGTTTATTCGAGAAAATTTCCACGCATTATCCGAACGGAGTTAAAGGCAAAACCTTTGCGTTGTGGGGCCTGGCGTTTAAACCCAACACCGACGACATGCGCGAAGCACCCAGCCGGGTATTGCTGGAAGCCTTGATTGATGCCGGTGCCACAGTGCGAGCCTACGACCCGGAAGCAATGGAAGAAGCGCACCGTATTTACGGCGATAAAGCCGGATTGGTGTACTGCGCCAAGCAGGCGGATACTCTAAGCGACGTGGATGCGTTGATCATCGTCACCGAATGGAAACAGTTCCGCAGCCCGGATTTCGACGATTTGGGTCGCTTGTTGAAAGACAAGGTGATATTCGATGGGCGGAATATGTATGAGCCGAGGTTGGTTAAACAGTTTGGGTTGCAGTATTACGCGATTGGGCGTTGATTAGTTTGGTATTTGACTCCGTTCGCCCTGAGCTTGTCTAAGGGGTATCGAAGTTGAGGTGTCGCTAGCGCGACGGTTTATTTAATGTCGGTTCGCGGACCGACGACCGCGATACTTTCTTTTGCTTGGCCAAAAGAAAGTATCCAAAGAAAAGGCCACCCGGATGCCGCTTTGATCCTGCGCGCCGAAGCTTTCGCCGGGGGTTGACGAAAGGGGCTTCCTGCCCCTTAGTCAACGTGCGGCATCCCTGCCGCACCCCTTCGGGCTATTCCCGCCGAAAGCTCCTGTGCTCGGCGCGGCATACGGGAGACCCCCGCCCCAAATCGCAGCTTATTGTTTACGAAGTTTTCTCTCGTTTCCACGCGCCGCGTGGGAGTCCAGACTATCCGCGCCAGCGGTAACATCAGTTTTGTAGGGCGCATTAGCGATAGCGTAATGCGCCGAATGATTTAAGGCCGATATACGGCGCAATATGGCTGAGCCTATTGACGCCCTACGAATTGCGCCTTACGGCCTTGCGTTTCACCTAGACTACTTGCATTATGGGATTTTTTATCTTTTTTATCATTCTGATCTCGCCAGTTATATTGGCATTGCTTATACATATATTCCGCGACTTACGCGGAAAGGCTAGAAATATTCGACAGGAATGTTATTCATGCGGAACCCCTGTCTCGATGACGAAATGTCGAGTCATTTGTCACCACAGAGGCGGAAGGTATATTTATTGTGAGCAATGTGCGGATCGTCATGAATTATGGTCTGGCATTGCTATGTCCACCATGGCACTCGGAGTGGCAACGACTCTTATTGTGCTATCTATCTCTGAATTTGACATCAGTCCACAAAAGTCGCTTCTGTTTGCTGGACTAGCTTTAGCGATAGTCGTAATTGTTGTTTTGGTCGCTGCTCGCTACATCTTCAAGAAAACCAAGTAATTAATTCGTCGATTCAAGCACTGAATGACTGTTTTCCGGCTTTCTTCACGTGCATAGGGTGCATGTAGGGCGTCAATAGGCGTAGCCCAGTAGCGTGGGATTTAGTGCCCACGCGGGGTGAAAGCCCAATGGTGGGCAAAATTGCCCACCACACAGGATGGTTTTTCTCCCGTATGCCGCGCCGAGCACCGGAGTTTTTGAGCGGACTAGCCCGAAGGGGTGCGGCAGGGATCACTCGTTCCCACGCGCGGCGTGGGAACGCAGTCTATCCGCGCCAGCGGTAACATGCGACAAAGCAAGCAAACGAGGTCAAACTCATGGGCGGCAGTCGTTACCGTATTCTCCAATCCCAACAGCCGTATTTCTTAACCTGCACTGTACTGAACTGGATACTGTTATTTACCCGACCGGCTACCGTGCAAATCGTTCTGTACGCCTTGTTTTACCGTCAACAACAGCGCAATTGGCTAATATACGGCTACGTCATTCTGGAAAATCATTTGCACCTATTACTACAAGCTGACGATTTACGTGAGCAATTAGCCCACTTCAAGTCATATACGGCGCGTCAGTTGATCAATTATCTGGAATCTATCAATGCCGAACGCTTGTTGCAGCAGTTACGCTGGTTCCGCAAAGCGCACAAAACTGACAGGGAATATCAGTTGTAGGAAGAAGGAAGTCATCCGCAGATGATCGAGAACCCCGAGGTCTTGCGGCAGAAACCGGACTATATCCACCTGAATCCGGTCAAACGCGGTTATGTTGATTTCCCGGAGCATTGGCGTTATTCGAGTGCCCGGAATTATGCAGGGCGGGAAGGGCTGTTGCCGGTTTATCGGGATTGGTTTTAGCTGGCCCGCAGCGCGGCTGGTTTGCATTCCCACGCGGCGCGTGGGAACGAGATAACTGGATACATTATTTTCCCGACTGGCTACCGTGCAAATCGTGCTGGACGCCTTGCTTTACCGTCAACAACAACACAATTGGCGAATATACGGCTACGTCATTCTGGAAAACCATTTGCACCTGCTGGTACAAGCTGACGATTTAACCCATCAATTGGCCCACTTCAAATCTTACACCGCGCGCCAGCTGATCGATTATTTGCAAGCCGTTAATGCCGAGCGCTTATTGAAGCAATTGAACTGGTTCCGCGAAGCGCACAAAACTGACAGGGAATATCAGTTGTGGGAAGAAGGAAGTCATCCGCAGATGATCGATAACCCCGACGTCTTGAGGCAGAAATTGGAGTATATCCACCTGAATCAGGTCAAACGCGATTATGTTGATCTACCGGAGCATTGGCGCTATTCGAGCGCCCGGAATTATGCGGGTCAGGAAGGATTATTGCCGGTTTATCGGGATTGGTTTTAGCTGACCGCAGCGCGGCAGGTTTGCATTCCCACGCGGCGCGTGGGAATGAGATGAGATCGTCGATTCGTTCATGGTTTAACTCCTTGATTGGTATGTAATACATCCATTATGAAATCACGCTTGGAACGGCCTACCACTCTCTGTGGAGGACACGACCAGCCCAGTCCGGTTTTAGCAAATGACCATGGCTGCCGGCCGCCAGCCACACTGCCGCCACCTCGATCATGTAAATAACCGATGCGCTCGCCCAGCAATTCGCCGGTCTGCAAATCGATGACTTTCAAGGCGCTACCGGCAATCCACATCTTCCGCTCTTCCGGGGTCTCCAGGTCGTCGTAGGTCACGCCATAGCGCGGCGGCGGATCGCCAGCTGGTTCGCGAGTCAGCACTAAATCGTACCAAGTGCCGTCATCGTGTTTGGTAGGCTCGAGCAATTCGCGGGGGATGTAACCGACTTTGCGAAGCAGTTCGCTCCATTCCTTGCCTGTAACCTTGTCGTGTCTTTGCCAACTGCCGGTATAGCGGTAGCGTTTACCGTCGCCGGGATCGATCGCCTCGACGTATTTGAACGCGGGCTGTTGTTTGCACCTATTTGTATTACCAACCCAGCACTGAAGCCCGAAACCGCCATCGTTCAAAAACGATTTAATATAGCCATCGAACCACATATAACGGACCTCATGGTCGTTTGAGCTCGTGTCGAAATCGCCGAGACTTTCATAAGGACTCTTGGCCGCATTACTGTATTGACTGATGTCGGAAGATTTATCCAAATCGATCTTCATCAAAAACACCCCGTCGACATCGTCAACCGTGCGATAAATCTTCTCACCCGCGCCTTTACACAGTTCGTGATAGCGATCCAAGGCCTTGGTCATGGTGGCGAGCTTGGCGTCCAGCGCTTGTTGTTTCAGGTGGTTTTGATGGAGCTTGTAAGCCACAGGCATCAGAAATATCGCCAACACTAAACCCATGGCTAGATATCTGAGTTTAGGATTATCGATATTGCGCCGGGCGGCGGAAACGCTAAACCACAGCACTACCAGAAAAGTCGCGACAGCGCCTATCGCCACTGCCCAGACGATTAAGCGCAAGGTCCCCGGAGCGATAAACAAATTTAAAAGATCCCAACCCATGTTTTTGTCTCGGCTTTTGGCAAAGCCGTAAGGCGAAAGCAGCAGCGGGCTTTGCACTGTATTCCAGTGAGAATTGTATTTTTCAATTTCATATAACCCCCGGTTATATCCAGGACCGTAGATGTATTGAACGACGTGAAGCGCATTGATCGCGAACGATGCACCTCCTTACGTCAGCAGCATATATCTGATCGTAACTAATTGAATTTCAAATCCCCGGCGGGTTTTCTCCTGTATGCCGCACCGAGCACCGGAGCTTTTGAACGGATTTGCCCGAAGGGGTGCGGCATGGATGCCGCACGTTGCCGAAGGGGCAGGAAGCCCCTTTCGGCGACCCCGTTCAAAAGCGAGGAGCTCAGGGAATAAGCGGCATCCGGGTGGCCTTTTCTTTGGATACTTTCTTTTGGCCACGCAAAAGAAAGTATCGCGGCTGTCGGGCCGAGACCCGACATTAAATTAAACCGTCGTGTTAGCGACACATTAGTAGCCCTTCGACAAATTCAGGGCGAACGGACTAGTTGAAAGCCAGTCAACTTCAAAAGTTAAGAAGACCGAAGCTGACTATGCTTTACCCCATACCCAAAATAAATCAAAAACCCAATCACCAGCCAAACGAATAACCGAATCCACGTATCAATCGGCAAGCCCGCCATCAAACTCAAACACACCAAAATCCCGCCAATCGGCACGTAAGGCACGGCTGGGCATTTGAAGTGGCGTTCCATTTCCGGATGGCTGTTACGTAAAATCCAGACGCCGCCGCAGACCAGTACGAACGCGAACAGGGTGCCGATACTCACTAGCTCGCCAAGCTTCTCGATAGGCATGAAGCCGGCGAGTAAGGAGACTGCGACGCCGACCAGTATGGTCGATAAATGTGGTGTTTGATATTTGGGATGCACCTGCGCGAATAGCGGCGGTAACAATTGATCCTTGGCCATCGAGAAGAAAATCCGGCTCTGCCCCATCAACAGCACCAACATCACCGAAGTCAAACCGGCGATGGCGGCTATTTTAATGATCGGTGACAGCCAGCCCATGCCGACATGATCGACCGCCAGCGCAATGGGTGCCGGGACGTTGAGTTCGGTGTAGGAAATGATGCCGGTCAATACACCTGCCACCAGAATGTATAGCAAGGTGCAGACCGCCAATGAGCCGATGATGCCGATCGGCACGTCGCGTTGCGGGTTGATGGCTTCCTGAGCGGCGGTGGAAACGGCGTCGAAGCCGATATAGGCAAAGAAAATTACCCCGGCCCCGGTCAATACGCCGCCAAACCCGAATGGCATGAAGTTGGACCAATTCTCTCCGGTTTCGATGTGTTGGGAGCCGGCGATGATGAAGACGACGATCACCGAGAGTTTGATCAGTACCATGACGAAATTGAAGATTGCCGATTGGCGGATGCCGATCACCAACAGGCCGGTCAGCAATAAAATAATTGCCACTGCTGGCAGATTGATGAAGCCGGCCGCGGGGTTGGCCAGATAGGCGGTGGTGAGATAGGTGGGTAAATGCACGCCAAAGTTTTCTAGAAAACTGGTGAGGTAGCCGGCCCAGCCTATTGCCACCGTGCTGCTGGCCAGGGCGTATTCCAGGATTAAATCCCAGCCTATGATCCAGGCCATTAATTCGCCCATCGTCGCGTAAGCGTAACTGTAAGCGCTACCGGAAACCGGAATCATCGCCGCCAGTTCGCTGTAACACATGGCCGCCAGGCCGCAGGCGATGCCGGCCAGAATGAACGATACTACGATGGCAGGACCGGCATATTTAGCGGCGGCGATGCCGGTCAACACGAAGATGCCGGCGCCGATCACCGCGCCTATGCCCAGGATGGTCAAGTCTTTGGCCGTCAGTGTTTGCTTTAAGCCGTGCTGAACATCGGTCAAGGCCTCGACGGATTTGCGTTGCAGTAATTGCTTGGGGATTTGCATGAAGTGGTCTCGATTATTTGGAAGAGGTGGGCTTGACGGAATCGGGCAGGTTTTGGGCGCCGTCGAAGCGGGTGCCGGTCGTCACGGCCTCGGTAAAAATCGCGTCGTGCAATTTGGCTTGCGAGAAATTGGCGTTGGTCAGATTGGCACCGGTCAGATTGGCGCCGTCCATTTCGGCGGAATACAGATCGGCGTTTTGTAAGTTGGCGTTATTTAATTTGGCGTGTTTTAACATGGCCCGGCCAAGCTGGGCGTTGCTGAGATTGGCACCGGTCAAATTGGCGCCTTTCAAGCTGGCGCGCATCAAGCCCATGGATTGATTTTTCATGTCCGCCGCCCATTGCACATTGCTGAGATTGGCATGGCTTAAATTGGCGCCGTCCATGATCGCCACCACCCGGCTGCCGCTCATGTCGGCGTTGCTCAGGTCGGCGTGCATCAGGCTGACGCCGAAGATGCTGGTATTGGCTAGATTAGCGGCGCTGAGCTTGATATTGGTCATCACCGTTAAATCCAGCGTCAGGCCTTGCAGATTGCTTTTATTCAGATTGGAGCGTCTTAGATCGGCGCCCCATAAATCGGCATTACGAAAATCCAGATTCGACAAGTCCAGGTCGGTTAGATCCTTACGGCGCAGGTCGGCGGGGTGTTGCTTGTCCGCTTTGGTCAGCATTTGCTCGACTTGGGCGCGGGTGAGATCGGCGGCATGGGCTATGCTTTGACTCGCCAGAAATAGCGCTAGAAATGTTTTGATCGATAAGTTTGTCATTAAAACCTCCGCAATATTGTCATTGTTGATTCGGATAATCCGCTTGGCAGGACCGTATTGTCGTTGATAGTAACAGGGTCACAGACAGACTCAACGAGAAAAATGCTGCCCGGATTGTACTTGGATTTTTCTGAGGATTAAGCGGGACGCGGCCAAGGGTGCTTGTGGGTGGCCGCGCGGCCCCAGTTAAACGTAGCTTGCGGAATTGCTGTTACATTACAATGCCTTCGATGAGCCAGATATTTTCGATTTTTTCAGCGTTGCACCAATCACTCTAAAAGAAACATAACATGACAGAAACTTCGCTAGCCGCGCTTGTCGTTGATTTGGATGGCACGCTGACGCCCACCGACACCTTGGTCGAATCGGTATTACAGGTCTGTAAACGGCAGCCGCACGCTATATTCAAATTACCGTTTTGGTTAGCGAAGGGGCGAGCGGCGTTTAAAGCGCGCGTGGCGCAAGCATCGGCCCTGGATGTCGAGAGTTTGCCTTATCGGACTGATTTGCTGGAGTATTTGCGCGCGGAAAAACGGAAGGGCAGGCAGTTGGTGCTCGCCACCGCAGCACATACCGATATAGCCGATGCGGTTGCCAAACATCTGGATTTGTTCGATAAAGTGTTAGGCAGCGATGAGAACCATAATCTTAAAGGTGTCAACAAGCTGGAGGCCATCCGCGAGGCAGTGGGGCCGAATTTTGTCTATGCGGGTGACAGCAAGGCCGATTTGCCGATTTGGCGAGCCGCACAGGCCGCAATCCTGGTTAATACCTCAAAGCCGGTCGCGAAATTCGTGCGGGAACATACACCGATAGAACAGGAATTTACTGCCAACCTGAACCAAATCCGGTTGTGGTTGCGCGCGCTGCGGGTGCATCAATGGCTGAAAAACCTGTTGATATTCGTGCCGCTGCTAACGGCTTTTTCGTTTGATGATTTGGATAAGTTGGGTACCGTTGTACTGGGCTTCTTCGGGTTTTCCTTGGCCGCGTCCGCCACGTATATGGGTAACGATTTGTGGGACCTGGACAGCGACCGTAATCATCCGCGTAAGAAATTTAGGCCGTTTGCCAGTGCTGAATTGCCCATTTTGAAAGGTCTGGCAGCCGCTTGCGGGCTATTGCTGAGCGGCCTGATGTTAGCGCTCGCCGTGTCGCAGGCCTTTTTGGGCATGTTGCTGTTGTATTTATTCGTCACCACTACGTATACATGGCTATTGAAATCCTATGTATTGATCGATGTAATGGTGCTATCTCTGCTGTATACGCTCAGGATTATTGCCGGTTCCGTGGCCGCGTCGGTAGCGACCAGTTCCTGGCTGTTGGCTTTTTCGGTGTTTATCTTTTTCAGTCTGGCTTTAGTCAAGCGTTGTTCCGAACTGGTTGCTTTGCAACAAAAAGGCCGGGAAACCACGCATGGCCGCGATTACCGGGCGGTGGATCTGGTCGTGCTCTGGCCCTTGGGTGTCAGTTCCGCGTTGTGCGCGGTGGTGGTGTTTGGTTTATTTATTACCTCGGCGGAGACTCAGATACGTTACCTAAATCCGCAGCTGTTATGGTTTGTGGCGATAGGCCTTATTTATTGGTTAGCACGCCTGTGGATTAAAACCGCTCGCGGGGAAATGCACGATGACCCGCTGGTGTTTGCGGTTCGCGACTTCGGTAGCCGGATCACAGTGCTCTTGATGCTGTTCGCCACATTAGCCGCTCATTTTTCACATTGGGAATAAGCCATGCAAATTCTACTGATCGCTATTTTTAGCATCGTCCTGTCTGTTGCCGCGCAGTTTATGCTGAAACTCGGCATGTCCAGTGTGGATGTCAAGCAGGCGATGGCCGGGCCGCTGACACCACGCCTGCCTTGGATCGTATTTACCAACAAATTTGTGTTTGCCGGTTTTACCTTGTACGGCGTGGGTGCGATAGTTTGGTTGAAGGTGTTGGCATCATGGGATGTCAGTAAAGCCTATCCCTTGGTAGGCTTGGGCTTTGCGTTAACCGTGCTGATCGGCATGCTGCTCGGCGAGACGGTCACCGCTTTCCGCGTCTTGGGCATTTTGCTGATTTGCGAGGGCGTTTGGCTCGTGGCCAATTCCTGATTCTGTTCCGAGATAACTAACAAGTATGACTTGGCAACTTAGAGCACTGTTACATCAATTATTCATTCTGTCTGTGATATCGCTACTGGTGATGGTGCATTTGCACTATAGGTCGCCGAGTTTTCCGTTTACGCCTGACAGCGCCAGCTATATCGAACAAGCCAGAAATTTTCTCAATTCAGGCAGCTTGCTGATTACTCCGTATGGCTTGGCGCCGGGAGATCAGGATCAGGTCGAGAATCGTTTGTTTCCCGTGGGTTTTGCTGTCGTTCTGGCGGCCGTTTCCAGTTTCGGTATCGATGCGAAAGATGCCGCGATAGGTTTGGCGCATTTTTCCGCCATTACATTGCCGTGGTTATTATTTTTCAGTTTTCGGCAGAGCCTTGGACCACTTTATGCTTTGCTGCTGGCCGGATTAGCAGCATTATCACCCGGTGTGCTCAAGCATTCGCTGATGGGGCTGACCGATGTATTCGGTTTATGGTTAGCGGTGGTTGTTATAGGGTTGACGCTTAACTCGCGGTCCATCGTCGGCTTTATCTTCGCTGGTTTGCTTGCCGGTATGGCTTACGCAATCAGAAATGCGCATTTAGCGCTGCTGGCTAGTGTTATTTGTTATTTTTGTTATTGCTGGTTAAGCAGTGCCGCTGGGGAACGGCGCGTTGTTTTGCTGCGCGCTGTTGCGGCGATGTTTGGCATGGCCGTGGTCGTAGCGCCGCTGCTGCTCAGAAATATAGTGATGTTTGGGTCGCTGAATCCCTATGTGATGGGGCCAAGCACGATAGGTTTTGTCGAGAATTTACGCACCTATATCGAGGCTTTGCTAAAGGATGCAACGGCTTGTAGCGAATGTGCCCGGTATGTGGCTTGGTCGCTGCCTGGTTTACTGGGATTCGGGGTTTTGATTATCGCCGCTGCCTACGCGGATTATAAATACCGCTGGTCCAATCTACCGACTTTCGGTAAAAAAACCTTGGCTATTTCAACTATTTATCTGGTCATGGGGTCCTGTGTGGTCGTTGCTGCCCGTACCCGCTATCAATGGGGCGAGGTGATTAATCTTCGCCACACCCTGCAATATTCGCCTTTTTTATGGGCTGGAATGTTTGCGCTGTTGGCTGATCATGGCAGGCAGCCCGCTATTATTGCCTGGAAGCAGGCCAAATTGGCGATTTCTGTTTGCTTGGTGTTTTTCCATGCTAGCTATGCGGTCAATTCGGAGAGTTTCCGCAACAGCGATAACGACTACCCGAAATTGGCGCAGGCATTTTCAATTGGAAAAGCCTATTTGTGCGGCAATCAGGCAGATACTTACTTGGTATCGAACTGGGCGCATGTGTTTCGGATAGAGTGCGGCGCACGAGTCCGCCAGATTGAAGCCATTGCCGCAGGGACAAAGGGTGGTGAAATGCGAGCGTTCATGTCCGCAGGTGATGGGTATATGTCAGTGCTCGAAGCTGTCAGTGACATAAAACAGCAAGCCGGCAGCCGACCAATTCGCGTCGGTTTATTTCCGGGCCGATTCGGTGTGGAATCTGAAAATTTGCCTTTGTCAGCCGTTGATGAACGGCAAATAGTGGCAAATGGCTGGCATATTATTAAAAACGATCAACAGGGCCTGATTCTGGAATATCCAAAAGCCGGCTCAGAGCAAATGAATTTGCAATGACTCGTTATCGCAAAAATGTGCTTAAGACCGCGCTGGATTTTGACAACAAGCAGTTGAATCTGTGTATGGCCAAAATTAACGCGCAACAGGCCTTGCTGACCATTGTCAGGACGGCGTTACCGTCTGAGATTGCTCCGCATGCTCAACATTGCGTGGCGTCAGGTGCGCAGATACTCTTGTACTGCGATTCGGCCAGCTGGGCATCGCAAATTCGGTTTTTCAATCGAGCGATTTTAGACAAATTGCATGATGCGGGGCATCCCTATATTGTCCGCTTGCAAGTACGGATTGTGCCGCCGACAGGCGAGCCGATTCGGCCAAAACGCACACCGCGCTTGCCGTCAGCGGAAAATGTCGGTTTGATTGCACAGCAGTTTAAACAGGCGGATGAGCAGGATGTTTTGGCGGCGGCTTTGGCGCGTTTGGGTGCTACGTTGGCGAAACGCTTGCGGGAAGATTAGTAGGTTTTGGCAGGATTGTGGCCGATCAAGTTGACCGGCCACGGCACAGCTTAATGTCTGTGTGATGCGGGATTAGCCTGTCGCGCGTGCTGATGTTTGCGCGGAATGCATAAAGGAAATCGGTGCGTCCTCGGCATTTTCGAAAGTCACCATTTCCCAGGCGTCTTTGTCGTTCATCAGGCTCAGCAGCAACTTGTTGTTCAGCGCGTGGCCGGATTTAAAACCCTGGTATTCGCCAATCAGGCTGTAACCCAACAAATACAAGTCGCCGATGGCGTCGAGAATTTTGTGTTTCACGAATTCGTCGGCATAACGCAGACCGTCTTCGTTCAACACTTTATCGTCGTCCACCACAATGGCGTTATCCAGACTGCCGCCCAGCGCCAGATTGTTCTCGCGTAAAAACTCGATGTCCTTCATAAAGCCGAAAGTACGGGCCCGGCTGACTTCTTTAACGAAGGTCGTCGAAGAGAAATCCATCACCGCAGTTTTCAAATGCTCGGAAAACGCCGGATGTTCGAAATCGATGGTAAAGGTCACTTTAAAACCCTCGAACGGTTCGAACGCGGCCCACTTGTCGCCGTCTTCGACGCGGATTGCGCGTTTGATACGGATATATTGTTTGGGTACGTCCTGCTCGACCACGCCGGCCGATTGCAACAGAAACACAAACGGTCCGGCACTGCCGTCCATGATAGGCACTTCGGCGGCGCTGACATCGACAATCGCATTGTCTATGCCCAAACCGGCCAAAGCTGACAGCAAATGTTCGACGGTGGACACCTTAACGCCGTCGCGGACCAAAGTCGTGGACAGCTTGGTTTCGCCGACATTTTCAGGGCGCGCGGCTATCATCACCGGGGTTTCCAAATCCACGCGGCGAAAACGGATGCCGGTATCGGGCTCGGAGGGGTGCAGGGTCAGATACACTTTATCGCCGGTATGCAAACCAACGCCGGTGGCTCTGATGGTGTTTTTTAAAGTACGCTGTTTAATCATGAAATGCCGACAAATAGGTAAAACAAAGCCGGGGAGTCTATCACAGATTATGCGATAGCTCCCCCCGAACTTGGTTGTGCAGCCTCATAAGGACTCGTCGCAAGCGGACCTCAGTCTGCTTGACGTCTCAAGAAAGCCGGTACATCCAAGTAATCCAAATCGACGTCGTTTCTAGGTTGCGCGCCGAAGCGGGATTCCCGAGTCGATTCCTGTTTTTGCTGGCGGACGATGGTCGGTTTGTCCAATTGATCGTAATTGATCTCGCCGGCCGCGACTTTTTTCACCAGACTGATAGGCGAAGCCGCTTGCTTGGCTTTTTCACCCATACCGGTGGCGACGACGGTGACTTTAATTTCCTGGCCCATGGCTGGATTAACTGCCATACCGATTTTCATGTCGGCGTCTTCGGAAGCGAAGGCGTGCATGATGCTGCCGATTTCGTCGAACTCGTTCAAACCCAAGTCGCCGTTGGAGGTGACGTTCACCAAAATGCCGCGCGCGCCTTGCAGATTGTTGTCGTCCAACAATGGGCAGGCAATGGCTTTTTCCGCCGCTAAACGGGCGCGATTTTCTCCGCTGGCGACGCCGGTGCCCATGATGGCGCTGCCCATATTGGACATCACAGTCTTGACGTCGGCAAAGTCGACGTTCATCAAGCCAGGGTGAGTAATCAGCTCGGTGATACCTTGTACCGCGTCGCGCAACACGTCGTTAGCGGCGCGGAATGCTTCTACCAGCGATTTATTGTTGCCCAAAGTCGGCAGCAGTTTTTGGTTAGGAATGATGATCAAGGAATCGACCAGTTTTTCCAGTTCGCGTAAACCGGCATCGGCCACGCCTTTTTTCTTGGAACCTTCAAAATCAAAAGGTTTGGATACGACAGCGACTGTCAATACACCCAGTTCTTTCGCCACTTCGGCAAATACCGCGATGGCACCGGTACCGGTACCGCCACCCATGCCTGCGGTCAGAAACACCATGTCGGCGCCGGCAATGACTTCGCGGATGCGGTCACGATTTTCTTCCGCTGCGGCTCTACCGACTTCAGGGCGAGTGCCCGCTCCCAGGCCTTTGGTGAGTTCAACACCCAATTGCACGATGGACTCTACGTTCATTTCCCGCAGGGCTTGGGCATCGGTGTTGGCGCAGATAAATTGCACGCCGTCGATACCGTCTTCCACCATGTGGTTAACCGCATTACCGCCACCGCCACCGACGCCGATGACTTTGATAACCGCGGTGCCGCTACTATCCAATAATTCATATTTCATTTTCACACCCTCCAGACAAAAAATTAAAAATTTCCTTGAAACCAGCTTTTGATTTTTGACAACAGATCCGCGCCATCATCGTTCATGCCTAACGCCCGGCCGTGATGGTCCTTGCCGTACAGCAACAAACCCACCGCGGTCGAATAAATCGGGTTTTCCGCTACATCGGTCAATCCGGATACATGCAGCGGCACCCCCATGCGAACCGGCATATGGAAGATTTCCTCCGCCAATTCGACCAACCCTCTCACTTGCGAACTGCCGCCGGTGATCACCATGCCGGCGGCAATTAAATCTTCATAGCCACTTCTTCTTAACTCTGCTTGCACCAACAACATCAATTCTTCATAACGCGGCTCGACGATCTCAGCCAGATTCTGCGCCGAGATCTTGCGCGGCTCGCGGTCGCCGATGCTGGGCACCGCGATGGTTTGTTGCGGGTCCGCCAATTGCGTCAACGCGCAAGCATATTGGCGTTTGATTTCCTCCGCGTTTTTGGTCGGTGTGCGCAACGCCACGGCGATGTCGTTGGTGACCTGATCACCGGCAATGGGAATCACCGCCGTGTGCTTGATCGCGCCTTCCGAGAAAATCGCAATATCGGTGGTGCCGCCGCCGATGTCGATCAGGCAGACGCCCAGATCTTTTTCATCGTCAGTCAATACCGCCGCGCAGGAGGCCAGTTGCTCCAACACGATGTCGTCCACGTCCAGCCCGCATTTACGGATACATTTGACGATGTTTTGTTCGGCACTGACGCTGCTGGTGACCATATGCACCTTGGCTTCCAAACGAATGCCGGACATGCCGATGGGCTCCTTGATGCCTTCTTGCTGGTCGATCACAAACTCCTGCGGCAGGATGTGCAGGATTTTCTGATCCGCCGGAATCGCCACCGCCCGCGCCGAATCGATCACTCTATCGATGTCGTGTTGGGTCACTTCCTTTTCCTTGATCGCCACGATGCCATGTGAATTCAGGCTTTTAATATGGCTGCCGGCGATACCCGCAAATACCGATTTGATCTGGCAACCCGCCATCAATTCGGCTTCCTCAATCGCCCGCTGGATGGAATGCACGGTCGATTCCAGATTGACCACGATGCCTTTTTTCAAGCCCTTGGACGGCGCGGTGCCGATGCCGATCACTTCGATCTCGTCGCCACCGCGGTATTCACCAACGATAGCAGCGACTTTCGACGTGCCTATATCCAGCCCCACTAATAAATTTCGATCTGTCTTTTTGGCCATTGTTTATGCTCAGTAAGCGTTTAAATCAGGTTTTTATTTTTTTCCACGATTGCTTTCCAATCGATGTTAGTGACTTCCGGTTTCCAGGTCACTGCAAAGCCGTTCGGGTATCGGGTATCCACGCTGGCTATTTGCGCCAGCTGTTCCTCGCCCAATAAATCCATGGTTTTTAAAAAGCGTTGCATATTTTCCAGCGGCGCTTTTCTCCCCAATTGCATTTCCATGCCGCTGGCTAACTTAATCCGCCAGGCCCGCCGTTCGTTGACATGAAATTCCGCAAGCTGCATCGATTTATCCTTCAGCACGATGTAGACGCCTTTCATGATCTCCAGCAGTTTCTTTTCCTGGCCGTCCGGGCCGGTAATCAGCGGTAAATTTTTAAATTCGTCGATATTGTCCGGCACCAACAAATCGCCTTGCTTGTTCAGCAGCGCCGATTTGCCCCAGCGCACCACCGGCTTTTGCTCGCTGATTTTGATATGCACCGCATCCGGCCACACCCGCTTTACGTCAACCTTATCCACCAAGGGCAGCGCTTTGATCGCTTGATGAATCGCGTTCATGTCGGCCTGGTAATAGCCCTGTTTCATTTGCGGCGCCAATACTTCTTTCAGCCGATCTTTGCTGGTGTATTGGAACGCGCCTTCAATCTTGACGTAGCGGATCGGCTTGCTGCTCAGTGCGCTGGCGCCGAATTGCTGCCAAGCCCACCAGCCGCCGCCGATCAACAGCGCGGTCATTAAAATCACACTAAACCGGCTCACCTGCACCCGCCATGCTGGTTTCCAAAATCCGCCAGACTAATTCCTCGAAACTGATGCCGACCGCTTTCGCCGCCATCGGCACCAAACTGTGGTCGGTCATGCCAGGTACGGTATTTACTTCGATCAGTTGCGATTGGCCATTGCTGTCGATAAACACATCCACCCGCGCCCAGCCTTTTACGTTCAAGGCCTGGCAGGCTTGTACCGCAAGCGCTTGCAATTGTTGTTCGCGCTCCGCGCTCAAGCCGCAGGGACAATGGTATTTCGTGGTGTTGGCCCGATATTTGGCGTCGAAATCGTAAAAGGTATTCGGCGTTTCCAAGCGGATGGCCGGCAGCGCTTCGCCGTCCAGCACACCGACGGTGTACTCCTGGCCTAGTACCCATTGCTCGGCATAAACGTCGCAATGGAATTGGCCGGCGAGTTCTAATGCGGCCGCCAGTTCATCGCGGTTCGTGGCTTTGCTCATGCCAATGCTGGAGCCTTCCTGAGCCGGCTTGACGATCACCGGAAAACCCAGTTTGGTGATGCAGGCGTCAATATCGGCAGCGCTTTTCAGCACAAACCACAGCGGTGTGCTCAAGCCCAAACCTTGCCAGCACAGCTTGGTGCGCAATTTGTCCATGCTCAATGCTGACGCCATGACGCCGGAACCGGTGTAGGGCAAGCCCATGACTTGCAATACTGCTTGCAACACACCGTCTTCGCCGCCGCGGCCGTGGATGACGTTGAACACTCTGTCGGCGTTAACACTCGCCAAGGCATCAATGGGGCTGGCGGTCACGTCTATCGCGACGGCGTCGATGCCTTGTGCTTTCAAGGCTTGATACACCGCATTGCCGCTGTTCAAGGATATTTCGCGCTCGGCAGCGGAGCCGCCCAACAGCACGGCGACTTTGCCGAAATCGGCGGCATTTTTGATGCGTAATGGCTTCATGCTTTTTCACCTACCCGGCAGACTTCAGTTTGCAGACTGATGCCGAACTGCGTTTGTACTTGGGTTTGAATATGTTCGATCAAGGCTTCTATATCTTCCGAGCTGGCGTTGCCACGATTTTCGATAAAATTGGCGTGTTTTTCCGACACCACCGCGCCGCCGATGGCAAAGCCTTTCAGGCCGCAGGCTTCGATCAAGCGCGCCGCGTAATCGCCGGGCGGATTCTTGAATACCGAGCCGCAAGTCGGCTTATTGGTCGGTTGCGAGGCGTTACGTTTTTCCAACAGCGCTTTGATGTGTTGTTGGCTGGCTTCGCTGTTGCCTTTGCTCAACTTCAACTGAGCAGACAAAAACCATTCGTCGGCCAGTCCTTTGACTGAGCGGTAGGCCACTTCAAATTCGTGATGGTCGCGCAGAATGACTTCACCACGCGGGTTGATCATTTCCACCCGTTCCACAATGCTCCAGGTCTCGCCGCCAAACGCGCCGGCATTCATTTTCAGCGCGCCGCCCATCGTGCCGGGGATGCCAGCCAGAAATTCGGCGCCGGTCAGGCCCAAATCCGCGCAAAAACGGGCGACATGGGCGCAAGGTACGCCGGCTTCCACGTATACCCGTTCGGAATCGGCCAGATACATTTCTTTCAGGCGACCGCGAGTGTTGATCACCGTGCCGCGAATGCCGCCGTCGCGCACCAGTAAATTGCTGCCCAAACCCATCCAGTACAACGGTTCGCCGGCCGGCAGGCTGGCGATAAATTCGATCAGGTCGGCCTTGTTTTCCGGGATGTACAGGTGCTGGGCCGGACCGCCGACCCGCCAGCTGGTATATTTCGCCAGCGGTTCGTTATTTAATAAAGTGCCTCTAGCCACCATCACTTTAGGGCCTCGGCCAATTGTTGCGGCAATTCGGCGGCGATCTGGCCGACGTTGCCGGCGCCCATGGTCAATACCACGTCGTCTTTTTCGACGATGCCGGCCAGGATGGTCGCCAAATCTTCGCGGTTTTGCACGAACACCGGGTCAACCTGGCCGCGCACCCTGATCGAGCGGCTCAAGGCTTTGCCGTCGGCACCGGTAATCGGCGCTTCGCCGGCCGAATACACATCCAACAAAATCAGCACATCGACACTAGACAATACTTCGACGAAATCTTCGAACAAGTCGCGGGTGCGGGTGTAGCGGTGTGGTTGAAACACCACGACTTTGCGGCGGGTTGGCCAGGCTTGACGCAAGGCTTCCAGTGTGGCGGCTAGTTCGCGCGGATGGTGGCCGTAATCGTCGACCAAGGTCAGCTTGCCGCCTTGGAAATCCACGTCGCCGTTGATTTGAAAACGCCTGCCCACACCTTTGAATTCGGCCAGACTCTTTACAATAGCCGCATCGTCCACACCCAGGGCGGTGGCGATAGTCGTGGCCGCCAAGGCGTTCAGCATGTTGTGCCAGCCGGGTAGGTTCAGCGTGACTTGCAAGGGCGGTAAATCACCCCAGCGCAATACCGTGAAATGAGTGCGTAAGCCGTCCTGGCGAATATCCACAGCGCGTACGTCGGCGTAACTGCTGACGCCGTAGGTCTTCACCGGCTTGGATACATTAGGCAGCACGTCGCAGACGCCCGGATCGTCGATGCACATCACCGCCAAACCGTAGAACGGCAATTGATGCAGGAATTTCAGGAAAGTGTCCTTGAGTTTGCTGTAGCTGCCACCATAGGTCTCCATATGGTCTTGGTCGATGTTGGTGACAATGGCCATCATTGGCTGCAGGAATAAGAACGACGCATCGCTTTCGTCGGCCTCAGCCACCAAATATTTACCCAAACCCAATTTGGCGTTGGCGCCGGCGCTATTCAAACGGCCGCCGATTACGAAGGTGGGATCCAAGCCGCCCTCGGCCAGCATCATCGTGGTCAGGCTGGTGGTAGTGGTTTTGCCGTGCGTGCCGGCCACCGCGATGCCGAATCTGAAGCGCATCAATTCCGCCAACATTTCCGCACGCGGAATTACCGGGATGCGGTTTTCGTAGGCGGTGACGATTTCCGGGTTGGTTCTATCGACAGCGGTGGAGGTGACGACCACATCGACATCGGTCACGTTGTCGGCGTGATGGCCAAAATAAACCTTGACGCCCATCGCTTGCAGGCGGTCGGTAACCGCCGAGCCTTTAATATCGGAGCCGGACACGGTATAGCCCAGGTTGGATAGCACTTCGGCGATACCGCTCATGCCGGTGCCGCCGATGCCCACGAAATGGATTTTGTCGATGTCGCCCAGTGCTTGGTTTTCGATGTGGGGGCGGTTCATACGGCAGCCTCCGCAACGCAAATATCAGCCACGGTCTGAGTGGCGGCGAGTCTGGCCTTGGCTTTGGCGGCCCGGCTCATGGATGTCAATGATGTCATGGCTCGTTCTAGGGTTTTACGCAGATTGTCTGCGTTTAATTCGGGTTGCGGCAGCAACAATGCGGCGCCAGCTTCGGTTAAATATTTGGCGTTGGCAGTTTGATGATCGTCGATGGCGTGCAGCAAGGGCACGAAAATCGCCGGTAAACCGCAGGCCGCTACTTCGCTGACTGTCATCGCGCCGGCCCGGCAAATTATCAAATCGGCCCATTGGTAGGTGCCGGCCATATCCTCGATAAAAGCCACGGCTTCGGCGTTTAAGCCTAAAGCACGATAGCGTTCGGCGACTTCGGCTTGCATAACGCTACCTGTTTGGTGTTTCACATCCAGATTGGTCAGCCCCGCCAATGCCGCCGGGACGGTGTCGTTCAGTACCTTGGCGCCCTGGCTACCACCCAGGATCAAAATCCTTAAATTGCGTCCGGCTTGTGGATGCCATTCGGATTTTTCCGGCAGACCGATGAATGCATCTCTTAACGGGTTGCCGGTGCAGATCGCTTTTACAGATTTGGCGAAGCTGTCCGGGAATGCTTCCAGCACTTTGCGGGCGGCCAGTTTCACCAGTAAACGGTTAGTGGTGCCCGGAACCCGGTTTTGTTCGTGAATCACCAACGGAATGCCCAACCATTTCGCCATCAGCCCGCCTGGCCCGGCCACAAAGCCGCCCATGCCCAAAACCACGTCGGGTTGTCGCTGTTTCAGTATGCGCCGCGCCTGCAGACAGGCTTGAATCAATTTAAAACCGGCTGCAAGTTTGGAGAACAATCCCTTACCGCGCATACCCGCTACCGCCAGCCAATCGATGTCTATGTTGTTGGCGGGCACCACCCAGCTCTCCAAGCCTTTCTCGGTGCCCAGCCAGCTGACTTGCCAGCCACGGGCGCGCATTTCCTGGGCGACCGCTAGTGCCGGAAACACGTGTCCGCCGGTGCCGCCTGCCATGATGACGATGCGGCCGCTCATGCGTGTTTCCCCTTCACATTGCTTTTATTGTGTTCGGTGACTTCGTAGTGAATCCGAAACAATACCGCCATCGCGCCGCACATCACGATCATACTACCGCCGCCGTAACTCATCAGCGGCAGGGTTAAGCCTTTAGTGGGCAGCATGCCCATGTTGACGCCCATGTTCACGAAGGATTGAAAGCCAAACCAGATACCTAAGCCGTAAGCCGCCAAGGCGGAAAATTTTAGACCGGCTTGCTCTGCTTGCTCGCCAATCGCAAAGGCGCGCACGACCAGGGCGGCGAATAGGCCGATGATCAGCAACACGCCGAGTAGGCCCAACTCTTCACCCAGTACGGAGAACAAAAAGTCGGTATGCGCTTCCGGCAGGTAAAACAGTTTTTGCAGACCGTTGCCCAAGCCAACGCCGAAAAATTCGCCGCGACCGAAAGAAATCAAAGCCTGGGTGAGCTGAAAGCCGGTATCTCTGGCATCGGCCCACGGGTCCATGAAGCTGGTGACCCGCGCCAATCGATAGGGCGATTCAATGACCAAGATCACCGCTAAACTGGCGACCAAACCCAATAAAATAATGAATTGAGAAATTCTGGCGCCGCCCAGAAACATCATGCCCATGGCAATGATCAGAATCACCACCGCCGAGCCGAAGTCAGGCTCGAGCAATAACAGTACGCAAGCCACCGAAAACAGCATCAACGGCTTGACCAAGCCGAACGCGGAGCGGCGGACGTGGTCGGCATGACGGGTGACGTAACCGGCCATATAAATCACCGAGATGAATTTCACGACCTCCGATACCTGGATCCGCAAACCCAGAATCGATAGCCAGCGGATACTGCCGTTAACCCTGATGCCGACGCCGGGAATCAATACCACCAGCAGCAAGGCCAGGCCGGCGATGAACAGGGTTTGTCCCATTCTTTCCCAGCTTTGCATCGGTATGTTCAAAATAATCGCGGAAAAGCCCAAGCCAAAAGCAATATGAATGAGTTGCTTGAAGGGATAGTGGGAAATGTCGTCGGCCATTTTGACGCCCAAATGCAAAGAGGACGACGTGACCAGCATAAAACCGATGCCCAGCAGGCTGAAGCACGCCAACATCAACACCGGGTCGACGTGCAGGCGGTTTTGCGCGCGGGGCTTGGGCGTCGGTTTCAACATAAGGGCAGGCTCATCACGGCTTCGGCGAACTTATTGCCGCGGTCAACATAGCTGCGGTATTGATCCAGGCTGGCGCAGGCCGGTGACAGCAGCACGCTGTCGCCTTCGCTGGCCAAACTGGCGGCGATGGTGACCGCTTCTTTCATGTTGCCGGCGAAATGGACAGGCACACAGTTATTCAAAGCTTGTGCGATCAATGGTGCATCTTTGCCTATCAGGACCACGGCCTTGGTTTTTTCGGTGACGGCAGGCACTAGTTCAGTCATGTCTGCGCCTTTAGTTTCGCCGCCGGCAATTAAAACAACTTTATGCTCGTAGCCGTTTAGCGCGGCGATACACGCACCGATGTTGGTGGCTTTGGAATCGTTAACCCAATTGATGCCGCCTTTTTCCGCGACTTTTTGCATGCGGTGCGGCAGGCCTTTGAATTTTCTGAGCGCATCGCACATTTTGGTGATGCTTAGACCGGCAGCCGTGCCTAGGGCCAGCGCCGCCAACGCATTGGCGATGTTGTGGCTACCTTCCAGGCGCAATTTGCTGGCTGCCATCAAGGCTTGTTCGCCTTGCATTAAAGTATCGATTTCGCCGCGACGCAGATAAAAATCGGCTTGAGTTTGGGTGGAAAAGGTCAATGTTTGCCGGGTGGGATCGCGCATGGCCATGACCATCGGGTCGTCGGCATTCAAGATCATCACTCCGTCGCCCCGGAACACCCGTTGCTTTTCCGCCGCATAACCGGCCATGCCGTCGTGGCGATCCAGATGATCCGGACTGACGTTTAACACCGTGGCGACTTTTGCGTTCAAAGCCGTGGTGCGTTCCAGCTGGAAGCTGGACAATTCCAATACGTAGAGTTCGGCGTCCTGTTGCAGCAAATCCAGTGCAGGTGTGCCGAGGTTGCCGCCGATGGCGGTTTTGACGCCGGCGGCGTTAGCCATTTCGCCCAGCATGGTGGTAACCGTGCTTTTACCGTTGGAGCCGGTGATGGCGATAACCGGTTTGTCGGTGGCGCAAGCGAATAAGTCGATGTCGCTTAGTACGGTGACGCCCGCCTGCACGGCCTTTTGGATGGCCGCTTCGTGTAAAGATACGCCAGGACTGACCAGCAAATGAGTGGCGACATCCAGTGCGGACTGGTCGAAACCGCCGGAAAATACCGGTACGTCCGGCATTTGTTCGCGCAAATTATCGATCAGCGGCGGATTTTTTCGGCTATCGATTACGGCGAATTTAATCGGGGTCTTTTGCAAAAATTGCGCAGCCGAATACCCGGTAGCGCCCAGACCGACGATCAATAGGCGAGCGTTATCCGGATTTAAGTTGAAATGGGTTTCCAGATTGCTGAGTAGGGCGGTGGTGTTCATGCTTATCTCAGTTTCAAAGTGGCCAGACCGATCAACACCAAGATGACCGAGATAATCCAGAAACGCACGATGATGCGCGGCTCCGGCCAGCCTTTCAATTCGTAATGATGGTGAATCGGCGCCATCAGAAACACCCGCTTTTTACGGGTTTTGAAGGAGGCAACCTGGATAATCACCGAGATGGTTTCCATCACGAAAATCCCGCCCATAATCACCAGCACGATTTCTTGTCTAACCAACACCGCTACGATGCCCAGTGCCGCCCCTAAAGCTAGCGCCCCGACGTCGCCCATGAACACCATGGCAGGATAAGTGTTGAACCACAAAAAGCCCAAGCCGGAACCGACCAGGGCCGCGCAGAACACCACCAACTCGCCGGCTTTGGGGATGTGCGGGATAGCCAGGTATTGCGAGAAATTAACGTGGCCGGATAAATACGCAAAAATCGCCAAGGCGGCGGCGATCATCACGGTCGGCATGATGGCCAGACCATCCAGGCCGTCAGTCAAGTTGACGGCATTGCTGGAGCCGACGATGACGAAATAGGTCAGTACGACGTAGCCCCAGCCGATGTCCACGGTGACGTTCTTGAAAAACGGCACGATGAATTGGGTTTCCGCCGCTACTTGAGCGGTGTTGTACAAATACAAGGCGGCGCTCAGTGCCACTAGCGATTGCCAGAAGTATTTGGCGCGGGCGGATAGGCCGTCGCTATTACCGAGCAGGACTTTTTTATAGTCGTCGATAAAGCCGATTACGCCATGTGCTAGTGTTACCAGCAACACCACCCAGACATAACGATTGCTCAAATCCGCGCAGAGCAGGGTGCTGATCGCTACGGCGAACAGAATCATCGCGCCGCCCATGGTTGGTGTGCCGGATTTGGAAAAATGGCTTTGCGGGCCGTCGTCGCGCACGCTTTGGCCGATTTTTTTACGAGTCAATTTTTCGATCATGGCCGGGCCGACCATCAGGGAAATAATGAGCGCGGTCAGCACGCCCAAGATGGCGCGAAAGGTCAGGTAATGTAGCACCCTGAAGCCGCTGTCGATATTGCTTAAATAATCCGCGAGTAAAAGTAACATTAGGCTGCTCTGAAATTGTTGACCATCGCCGCCACCACGTTTTCCATTTTCTGGGCGCGCGAGCCTTTAACCAATAGGGTTTCCTTACCTGTGACGGCTGTTGTCAGTGTGTCTATTAATTGTTCCTGATCGTCGAAAAACTGGCCGCCGTCGCCAAAGGCTTCAACGGCATGTTTTGCCAATGCGCCGGTCGCGAACAAACGCTTCACTGATTTTGCTTTGATTAATTCGCCCATTTCCCGGTGTATCGCCGGGCTGTCCGGGCCGAGCTCGCCGAAAGCGCCCAATGCTACCCACGCTTCGCTGCCGCAATCGGTCAGTACGTCCAGCGCGGCTTTCAAGGAGTTGGGGTTAGCGTTATAGGTATCGTCGATGATGATATTGCCCTTACGGCCTGTTAAGGGTTGCATGCGGCCGGTGACGGGCTGGAGTTGTTCCAGGCCTTGTTTAATGTCTGACAGGCTGATACCGAATTGCAACGCTACTGCCGCTGCGGCCAAAGCGTTTTTCACATTGTGAGCGCCGGCCAGATGCAAGCGGATTGGTAAGGTGTCGGTCGCCGTTTTTAATTCGAAATAGGTGTTAAAGCCTTGTGCGTCCAAAGCTGTGGCAATATTTAACGCCGTGACGTCGGCTGCGGGGTGCAAGCCGAAGGATACGCTGCGATGGTTGCCGGCCATGGTCAGCAAGAAATCGAAAAAAGCGTCATCGCGATTTAATACCGCCACGCCGCCCTCACCGAGGCTTTTGACGATTTCGCTTTTGGTTTTAGCCACGCCTTCGATGCTGCCGAAACCTTCGATATGGGCGGCGCCAATATTGGTGATGACGCTGACATCGGCTTGCGCATAGCGGCTGGTATAGGCAATTTCACCGGGATGATTGGCGCCCATTTCAATGACAGCGTAGCGATGAGAGTCATCCAGTTTGAGCAGTGTCAGCGGCACGCCGATGTCGTTGTTGAGATTGCCTTGGGTCGATAGGGTGTGGCCTTGGGTGGCGAAAATCGCCGCAATCATTTCCTTGACGGTGGTTTTGCCGTTGCTGCCGGTGACGCCGGCTACTTTGACCGACAAGGTTTTGCGCCAGTATCCGGCCAGTTCCGCCAGTGCCAGATGGGTGTCTGCGACGATGATTTGCGCTAAAGCGGATGGCGCGGCTCGCTCGAGTAACAGCGCTGCCGCACCGGCTTGCTCGGCTTTATCGATAAAGCTGTGGCCGTCGAAATTTTTGCCGTTTATTGCAATGTACAAAGCGCCTGATTGTAAGGTGCGAGTGTCGATACCGGTGGCGCGGATTTCTCTGTCTTCGCCGATCAGCTTGCCGTTGACGGCTTGGGCGATCTCGCTAAGTTGCAGTTTCATGGCTTGCTCCACCCCGCCAGTGCTTGCTTGACGACAGCGCTATCGCTGAACGGCTGTTTTACGCCGCCGATTTCTTGGTAGTCCTCGTGGCCTTTGCCGGCTATCACCACGCAATCGTCTGGGTTTGCTTGTCGTATCACTGTGTTTATGGCCGTGGTTCTATCGTTAATGACCGTTATTTTTTGGCTTTGGCAGCCACTCAAAATGTCTTTAATAATCGCTGCCGATGCTTCGCTGCGCGGGTTGTCGTCGGTAACGATAACTTGATCCGCCCAAGTTTCGGCAATCAGGCCCATTTCCGGACGCTTGCCTTTATCGCGGTCGCCGCCGCAACCGAATACCACTCGCAGATGGTGCGCGCCTTTTACGGCTTTAAGTACTTTTTCCAAAGCATCCGGGCTATGGGCATAATCCACGAATACCGTGGGTTTGCCATTGCCGCCGAATTTTTCCATACGGCCGGCAATGGCGTTTAATTTGGCCAGTTGCGCGACGGCGGCGTCGAATTCGCTGCCGGTCGCCAGCAATACACAAAGCACGGCTAGCACGTTATCCAGGTTAAAGCCGCCAACCAGCGTTGTCGTTGCCCGGCGTCTTTGCTCGCGCCATATCACATCGAATTCGATGCCGGCAGCGCTATGTTTTACTTGCTCGGCACTTACGGCTTCCTTAGCAGTTCCGCGTTGGCCGGTCGCGCTATAGGTCCAGCTTTGCACGGCGTCCGGCAGGCTTTGCAATACCTCGGCGCTACTGGCGTCGTCCAGGTTGACCACGGCAAACTGCAGGCCCGGCGTTTTAAATAACGTCAATTTGGCTTGCAGGTATTCCGCCATACTGCCGTGATAATCCAAGTGGTCCCTGCTCAAATTGGTAAAAACTGCGCCTTTAAAGCTAACCCCGTTAACCCGGCCTTGGTGTAAGCCGTGCGAGGACACTTCCATGGCCGCGTTACGCTTATCCTGCTTTACAAATTCGTTCAGCATCCGCTGCACGGCCAATGCATCCGGCGTGGTGTTGGCGGTCGGCTGCAAATTGCCGACATCGCCCCAACCAAGCGTGCCTATCACACCGCAAGCCGGCAAAGCCTGTGCAATTAATTGGCTGCAGGAGGTCTTGCCGTTGGTGCCTGTTACACCGATCACATCCAACAGTTGCGACGGGTTGCCGTAAAATCTTGCGGCGATCTCGCCCAACTTTTGCGCTAAATCGGTTATTGCCACGCTTGGTACTGTTACTTTGCTGACGATCTGCGTCTCCACGCCGCTTGGATCGTAAATCACCGCGACCGCGCCGTTGGCAACAGCTTGTTCCGCATGCGCAATACCATGCTGGACGGCACCGTTCAACGCAATGAATGCGTCGCCGGCTTGGATGTTTCGGCTGTCCAAACACAATCCGCTGATTGCCAAATCCGGCGGATTTACGGTCATTCCGTGTAGCAATTGGGCTAGCTTCATTGTTTGCTCAACAATAAATGCATGTTGTCCATGCCGTCCGGCTCAACGCCGTATACTCGTAATGCGCCCGCCATCACTTTCGAGAAAGCCGGTGCCGCCACCAGGCCGCCGTAATATTGGCCGGTGGTAGGTTCGTCCACCACAATCGCGATAATGAAACGCGGATTGCTGGCCGGCGCCATGCCCACAAATACCGATAAATATTTGTCTTCGCTGTAACCGCCGGCCCCGGCCTTTTTCACGGTACCGGTTTTACCTGCTACCCGGTAACCTTCGACTCTGGCCTGGTATGCCGTACCTTCTTTGCTGATCACGTGCTCCAGCATTTCCCTGACCTTTCTGGCGGTTTCGGGTTTGAAAATCCGTTGGGCATCGGGATCTTCATCGCGCTTCAGTAAAGTCACGGAATGAATGATGCCGTCGTCCGCCAAAGCGGTATACGCTCTGGCCAATTGTAAAATCGAGGTGGAAACCCCGTAACCGAACGATAAAATCGCCTGGTCGAATTCGTGCCAGCCCTGATAATCCAGCAAAGAGCCGCTGGCTTCTCCCGGAAAACCAACACCGGCGGAGGTGCCGAACCCCAGCCTGCTGTATACGCCCCAAAAATACTCCGGCGGCATGCTCATCGCGATTTGCGTGACCGCGATATTGCTGGATTTTTGCAGTACGTGGGTCAAATCCATCGTGCCGTAGTTATGCACATCCTTAACCACGTTGCGGCCCAAGTGATAGACACCATGGGTTTCTATCAACACGTTGGGTTTGATATAGCCACCATCCAGCGCCGCCGCTACCACGAAGGGTTTGACCGTCGAGCCGGGTTCGAAGCTATCCACCATGGCCCGATTCCGATAGCGGTTACTGCTCAATTCCTTACGGTTGTTGGGATTGAAAGCCGGTTGGCTGACCGTCGCCAATACATCACCGTTCTTGGCATCCAGTACCACCAAGGATGCCGAATGCGCTTTGTTCTGGATCATTGCGTTCTGCAATTCCCGATAAGCCAGGTATTGCAGGCGTTCATCGATAGTCAACACCAGGTCGCGGCCCGGGATGGCTTCCTCAATATTTTCTACGTCCTTGATGATCTGCCCCTTGCCGTCCTTGATCACGCGCTTTTTGCCGGGCTGGCCGCGTAGAATGTGCTCGTAGCCGTGCTCTATGCCTTCCTGGCCGATGTCGTCGATATTGGTAAAGCCCAATAAATGGCCCGATACCGCGCCGGCTGGATAGTAACGCTTGAACTCCCGCTCGAAATACACACCGGTAATTTCCAGCGCTTTGACCTTTTCGGCTATATCCGGGTTAATCTGCCTGCGCAAATAGACGAAACGCTTATTGGCGTCTTTTTCCTTTTTTAACAGCGAACGCAGTTCCTTTTCCGGAAAACCGAGGATTTTCGCCATCGGTGTTAATTTGTCCTGTTCCGCATCTCGCAGTTGCCGCGGGTTGACCCAAATTGACTGCACCGGAGTGCTGATCGCCAGCGGTTCGCCGTTCCTATCCTTAATCTGCCCGCGATAAGCCGAAACCGACACTACGCCGACGTGCTGCATATCGCCTTTGTCCTGCAGAAATTCTTTATCGAGAATTTGCAGGTATACCGCGCGCGCAACCAATCCGAGCATGGCCAACAACATTGCCGACAGCAGCACTCTGCGGCGGATCACAAAATCTGTATTGTGGCGCGGTATCGTGCCCGCGCCGGAGGCAATTCGCATTTACGGCTTTATATAAATAATTTTGTCTTGGGCCGGCAAAGTCAGCATCAGCCGCGTTCTTGCTTCGATTTCAACCCGGTTTTCTTCGGTCAGCGTGGTCAATTCGAGTTGTAATCGGCCCCATTCCACTTCGTAATCGTCGAGCTCTTTTTCTTTTTTCTGGATGTCGATAAACAGCAGGCGCGATTGGTATTTGCTGTAGATCACGGCAATGCCAGAGATCATCAGCATCGCCACCAACAGTGTCAGCAGGATATTTCTTGCAATCGCCATCAACGTTTCTCCCCAACTCGCATGACCGCGCTACGTGCGCGTGGGTTTTGTTGCAATTCCTGTTGTTGTGCCCTTATAGACTTGCCTATTTTGCGTAACTGACCTTGTTCTATGTCTTGCTCTTTAATCGGCAGTTTGCCGGGATTGGTTTTCGGGCCGGCTTGGTCGCGAATGAAGCGTTTGACGATGCGGTCTTCCAATGAGTGAAAGGCGATCACGACTAAACGTCCGCTCGGTGCCAATACGTCCACGGCTTGTTTCAATCCGGTTTTAATCTGTTCGAGTTCTTGGTTAATCTCTATCCTGATCGCCTGAAAACTGCGGGTTGCAGGATGTTTGTGCTTGTCGCGAAACGGCACACTGTTTTCGATCAATTTTGCCAATTGCAGAGTGGTCTGCAGAGGCTGCTGTTGGCGTTGGCAGATAACCGCGTTGGCAATTCGCCTGGCAAAACGCTCTTCGCCATATTCAAACAATACGCGAACCAATTCTTTTTCGTCGACTTGCGCCAAATACTCTGCAGCCGACAGGCCCTTATTGCTATCCATACGCATGTCTAAAGGACCATCGCGTAAAAAACTGAACCCGCGTTCCGCATTGTCTAGTTGCGGGGACGATACGCCCAGGTCCATCAGAATGCCGTCGACTTTACCCTTATGGCCTTGTTGTTCAATAATGGCGCTCAGTTCCAAAAAACTGGCGTGATGCAAACTAAAACGGCTGTCTTCCAGCAAGCGCTTGGCTTCGTTGCTAGCAATCGCATCCATGTCTCTGTCAAGCGCCAGCAATCTGCCGGAGCTATTCAGTGCTTTCAGAATGCCGCTGCTGTGTCCGCCACGCCCGAAGGTGCAGTCCAGATAAATACCGTTCGGTTTTATGTCGAGCTGCTCTAAGGCCTCTTCGTACAAAACCGTCTGATGGGCGGTCATCTCCGTCAAAACGACAGCGAGCCAAGTTCTTCAAGGCCCTCTGTGTCGTTACCGTCCATCCATTCCTGTTCTTTGGCCTTCCAGGCCGCTTCATTCCATATTTCAAATTTGTTGAGCTGACCAACTAGCATGATGTGTTTTTCCATACCGGCAAACTCCCGAAGGGTTTCCGGAAGCAGCAGGCGCCCTTGGTTATCCATTTCACATTCCGAGGCATTGCCGATCACAAAACGTCGTAACTTGCCGGCCATTTTGTTTAATGTTGGTAGTTTGCTGATGGTTTGTTCAAGCTTTTCCCATTCCGGTAACGGGTATAGCCATAGGCAACCCGGTTCGCCGACGCATTTGTCGTCAACTGCAACGGTCACAACCATTTGGCGGTCGCAGGACTCCTGTAACTCCTCCCGATAGCGGGTAGGAATTGCAATGCGCCCTTTCGCATCCAAACTGATTGAACTTATGCCTCGAAACAAGATGAACCTCAAAAATTCCAAAAAAATCCATTTCTGACCACTTTACATCACTTTTGCACCACTATAGTTTTCAACGGGTGCTTAGTCAAGAGGCATTTAAATTAAATTCTTTCTTTTTCTACAAGGACTTACGCAGGATTGGTGCGTATTAGGCGGTATATGCGAGGGTTTCGAGTAAAAATGATTTGTATCAAAAAGTTAATGATGGTTTTTGATGTGAATTGCAATTATTAGGTGCTAATTCTCACTTTTTGCACGCGGTTTGCTGTAGCAAGCTGTTTGGACGGTTAGCGGTAAGGCTGGTTTTTCTGAGCAAAAGATTGGCGGCTGTGGTTTGGAATAAATAGTGGTAGAGCCCTTAGATTGAGTTCGTTGGGCTATTTCAGACGAAATTTACAAACTTTCCGGCTTTTGATCGCGTGTCAGCAGGTTTTGGACGGCTTGTTTGGGGGAGAGTTGTTCGAATAAGACTTTGTAAACTTGTTCGGTGATTGGCATTTCGACACCGTATTTTTGCGATAAACGGTGCGCTTCTCGGGCTGCGGATACGCCTTCGACTTCCTGATTGATTTCGCTTAATGCGTATCTTTGGTCTTTGCCTTGGCCTAATGCCAAGCCAAAGCGGCGGTTTCTGGATTGATTGTCGGTACAAGTCAAAATCAGGTCGCCCAGACCGGCTAGGCCCATAAAAGTGTCGGCTTGGCCGCCAAGCTTGATGCCTAGTCTCATAATTTCCGTTAGACCGCGAGTGATTAGTGCTGCCCGTGTGTTAGCGCCAAAGCCAAGGCCGTCGGCTATGCCTGCCGCGATTGCCAAAACATTTTTGCAGGCTCCGCCTACCTGAACGCCAATAATATCGTTGCTGGTGTAGATCCTAAATCGTTGGTTGTGCAATCGTTCGCTAAGTTGGGTGGCGAAGCCTTCCGAGTTAGAGGCGATGGTGAGTGCGGTTGGTAGGTCGGCAGCTACTTCTTGGGCAAATGTGGGGCCGGAGAGTGCGGCGCATTCGATATTCGCCCCCAGTATTTGCGTCGCCACCTCGCTTAACAAGGCGCCGTTTTGGGAATCGAAACCCTTGGTGGCCCATGCGATGCGGGAGCTTTCACTGAGCGTGGGCTTGATTTGCGTCAATAAGTCCCTAAAGGCGTGGCTGGGGACCGAAATAAGCAATACCGCGCTAAACCCCACGGCTTCCGCAAGATTGTCGGTGAATTGCAGTTTTTCTGGAAAATGGATGCCGGGTAAATAGCGTGCATTTTCGCCGGTTTGCTTTAATGCGGCTATGTGTTTGGGATTATGGCCCCACAACAGGGTATTGCAGCCATTTCTGGCTGCCTGTACCGCTAAAGCGGTTCCCCATGAGCCGGCACCAAGGATACTGATAGATGGTGGCATTCCGCTTAATTTAGCGTTTTAGCTTCAGTTTCCTGTTGGGTTTGCGCTTGTTGCAGGTGCTGCATATACAATGCGTCGAAATTGACCGGCGCCAAGATTAACTGTGGAAAACCGCCTTTATTCACTAGGTCGGAAATGACCTCTCTCGCATAAGGGAACAAGACGTTGGGGCAAAAGCTACCCAACATTGGTCCCATTTCTTGTTCGCTGAAACCGGCTATTGAAAAAATTCCGGATTGATTGACTTCAACTAAATAGGCCGTTGTGTCGGCAATTTTCACGGTGACAGTTAATGTCAGCGATACTTCGTACATCGAGTTTTCGATGGGTTGAACGTGCGTGCCGAGATTAAGATCCAGCGCGGGTTCCCACTTTTGCGTGAATATTTTTGGAGCATTGGGGGTTTCAAAAGAAATGTCTTTGGTATAGATCTTTTGAATCGCGAACTGCTTTTCGCTGGATGCGTTGATTTCGGCCATGATGATTACTTGTTAGGGTTGGTTGATTAATCTTTAGTGTTTACTGCTGACTTTGATGGGGAGCTTGTTATCTTCCCAGGATTGCATTCCGCCCGTCATATTGAATACATGCTCAAATCCTGCTTTGGTCAGTGTTTTGCAAGCGGCTACCGAGCGGGCGCCAGTCTGGCAGGTCACGATCATAGGATGATTTTTATGCTTTTCCAGAGAGCCCAGTTGTTCTTCTACTTTGCCTAAGGGAATGTTGATCGCGTTTTCGATGTGGCTTTTGGCGAACTCGTTGGTTTCTCGCACGTCAAGCACAACGACATCGTCACTGTTCATTTTGGTGACTGCAATCAACGGAGAAATGCTTTCGTACTTATTGAATGAGTTCGCGAGCAAATCCTGGATTAGCAAAAAAATAACGCATACCAGCGAGAATGCTAGCAAATAGTGATTGGTGGCAAATTCTATATATTGGTCCATCGCGTGGGTTTATTTTAGTGGTTATTGAATGCTGTTTACGTGCCGCAAAAAACGCTGCGCATCATTTGAATCAGGTGTGTTACACGCTCATCGTCGATAAAATAGTAAACCCGATTGGCTTCTTTTTTGTAATCGAGAATGCCCTTGTCTCGCAGTATTGCCAAGTGCTGGGAAATATTGCTTTGACTCGTGCCAACTTGCTCAACGATCTCTTGTACGCTAATCGAGTTATTGCCGAGTACGCAAAGGATTTTCAGGCGCAACGGATGAGACATCGCTTTCAAGCAGCGCGCGGCCCGATTAATATCGTTGTCGTCGTAGAGGATGGTATCGTTTTTGTCTTCCATTTAATAACGATGATCGTGGCAAAAGTTAAGAGCAGTGAGAGAGCAATGGCACTTTTCGAGCTATGACGACATCCTTGTGCTGGTATAATGTCGCTACGGCGCAAGTGGGTTTAATCGCTTGCGCTAACGCAATAAAAGGTGAGCAAATCTAACAGAGTGGGCTTTATTGTTCAATACCCTCGGCTAGAGGCTTGGGAAAATAGCTCGGAGCTGCTTGGGTTGGCTCGTTTTTTGACTAGGCCAAATTTTATCTGCCTTAACGTCCGCAAAACTAATGTTTGGAGTCCGTAACAAATGGTCAGTCCAGCAAAGCCGTTATTGCTGCTCTCCGCGTCAATGATTGGATGGTTATTGCCGGTTGCCTAATCGATGCATGTTTACCAATATTTTTTGATCGCTTGGATTGCGATTGTCTGCGCAGTGCCGGCTAAGGGCGATCCCGTAAAAGCCCGCAGCTTGGTAGAAGTGCAATCGCAAATCCAGCAAGTTGGCGATGACGTCAAAAGCCTGGGGGTTGAAAAGTCTCGGTTGTTAGAGCAGTTGCAAAAGCTGGAGCGGCAATACGGGGAGCTTGCGAATAGTCTGCGAGCTATCAAAGCTGAAATCAGGCAGCAAGTACAGGCATTGCAGGAAGTGCGTAATAAAAGCGTTGCCACGCAAAAAGACATGCGTAGTCAGGAGAAGGAGCTTGAGGGGCTGATTAAGTCGGTTTATGCGATGGGTGGCGATAAGGAAGGGCTGAAAGTTATCCTTAACCAACGTAATCCGGCGTTATCGAGTCGCATGTTGGTTTACTACGATTACATTAGTAAGGCCCGCTTACAAAAGCTTCAGGCCATGGCTGAGGATTTCAAGGTTTTGCGGCAGTTGGAGGCGCAAAAAGACACGGAAACTCAGTTATTGCAAGTGTCTCTCGACAAGAAACAACAAGAAACCGAGGCGATGCAGACGCTGAAAAAACAGCGAGAAGCCTTGCTTGCCGACATTCAGCAAGATTATGCGTCAAAAAGCGCCCTGCTGGCTGGCTTGATGCGTGACGAGAAAAAATTGCAAGCCTTGGTAGCATCATTGCAGAAAACTGATGATAATGAACCTGCGGTTGCACCGGAGCGCGTGCTTGATAAGCACGAAAAGCCTGTCGAACAACCCGAGCCGCCAAAAAAATCCGAAGTCAATCCTGTTCGCGAACCGACGGGTCTTTCTTTTTCCGAGTTGCAAGGAAAGCTGCCTTGGCCGGTGCAAGGGGCGATAACGGATCGTTTCGGCAGTCGCCGCTACGAAACAACCTGGGACGGCGTGGTGATTAGCGCTCGCGAAGGTGCCGATATTCATGCGGTCAATGCCGGGAGAGTTGTTTACGCCGATTGGTTGCGGGGTTATGGTTTGATGATCATTGTTGATCACGGTAAGGGTTATATGAGTTTGTATGCATTCAATCAAAGTTTGCATAAAAGCGTGGGAGAGCATGTTAGAGCCGGTGAGACATTGGCTTCGGTTGGACGTAGCGGGGGGCGTGCTGATGCGGCATTGTACTTCGGCATCAGGAAACAAGGTCGGCCCATAGATCCCGAGCAATGGTGCCGTAAGCCGGGCAAGGGTTAATCATTTACAGGAACAGGTTGTTGGAGTTTTAAAACACATGCTAAAAAACAGAAATATAGTGATTTTATTGGTCGGGTTTATTTTGGGTGCGACGCTGAGTTTGTGCAGCAGTGTCCTGGCGGAAAAGGAAGCACCTGTTTCGACCAAGGTAGATGATTTACAGGCTTTGCCGTTTGATGAGTTGCGGACATTTACCGAGATATTCGGGCGTATCAAACAGGACTATGTCGAACCCGTATCCGACAAAAAACTGTTGGAAGATGCGATTCGCGGTATGTTGTCCGGCCTTGATCCGCACTCGGCTTATTTGGCTAGCGAAGAATATAAAGAGTTGCAAGAAGGCACCACTGGTCAGTTCGGCGGTTTGGGGATTGAGGTGGGTATGGAAAATGGCTTTGTTAAAGTCGTTTCGCCGATTGATGATACACCTGCTCAGCGCGCCGGCATCAAGGCGGGCGATTTGATCGTGCGTCTGGATGACAAGCCGGTTAAAGGCATGACTCTGGCCGACGCAGTCAAAATTATGCGTGGCGAGCCAGGTAGCGACATCGTGTTGACTGTTGTTCGGGAAGGCGAAGAAGCGCCGCTGAAATTTACCTTGACCCGCGACATCATCAAAGTCAAAAGTGTTAAAAACAAACTGCTGGAAAAAAATTACGGTTACTTGAGGATCAGTAGTTTTCAATCCGGTACCGGTCAAGGTTTGTTGGATGCGGTCGACGAGCTGAAAAAAGAAAACGAAGGCCCACTGAAAGGTATTGTGCTGGATTTGCGTAATAACCCCGGCGGTGTATTGAATGCTGCTGTTGATGTCAGTGATGCGTTTATCGAGTCCGGTTTGATCGTTTACACCGAAGGCAGAATCAAAAACTCAGAAATGCGTTTTAGTGCAACACCGGATGACATTATTAATGGTGCGCCGATTGTGGTGTTGATTAATGGCGGTTCGGCATCGGCATCCGAAATTGTTGCTGGTGCGTTGCAAGATCACAAACGAGCCATCATCATGGGTGAAAAATCTTTCGGGAAGGGTTCGGTGCAAACCATTCTGCCGACCAGCAATGGCGCGGCGGTGAAATTGACTACAGCCCGCTACTTCACGCCTTCCGGTCGCTCAATTCAGGCGCAGGGCATCGAGCCTGATGTGACTTTGGCGAGAGTTAAGCTGGAATCATTGGAAAAAGCTAAGATCGAGTCGATTAAAGAAGCCGATCTGACGCACCACTTGACTAACGGTAACGCGAAGCCGGAGAAAAAATCCGAAGAAGAGGATAAAGATGATGCGAAAGACCCGTCTGAAAAAGATGGCGATACCAACGAATCTTCAGAAGCGGAAATTCGCGACTATCCTTTGCATGAAGCGTTGAATCTGCTGAAAGGTATCAGCATTATGAAAAAGTAGCTCAGATATAGGGCAAAGAAAAACCCGCTTGACGATATTCGTCAAGCGGGTTTTTTATTGTGTGGCTTTTGTTTCTTGTCAGGTACTTAAGACAAGTCGCCGGTTTTGGCTTAGTTTGTCGATGCCTGATAGCGTACTGAGAAATTGTTCATGGCTGCCAGAGCCTCTTGAATATGGTTTGGGTCAGAAAACTCAAACGCATTCACGCCCACCCGCGCCAAATAAAATACCTGATCAGGCAGATAATCGCCGACGGCTCTAATTTCCCCTTGATAGCCGTCGCGGCTCCTTAGTAAGCGTGCTTGCGAAAAAAGCCTACCATCGCCGAATATCGGAAAATTAAGTTCTATCACGCCAATTTTGCTTAAGTCGTTAGTCAGCGGTTCAATTTGATCGCTGGGAATGAGCCGAACGCCGGTTTGGCTGGAGCGTTTGAGTAGTTGTTCTTTATCTGTCAGCCAACGCGCTAATGTGACTGTAATGTCACCATTTTCTGGTAACGGATTGTCGTCGGCAACAAAAGTCCAGGTGTTTTCTACCAACTGTCGATCTTTAATGATTTGCATAAACTCTTTCTTTGAATGGTTCCAGGCCAACACGCTTGACGGTCTCTAAAAATGCTTCGTCTTCAAGGCGTTGCTTGATGTAAACGTCTAATATCGTTGTGATGGTCGAGGTGATTTGGTCTTTGGGAACTGATGGTCCCAGGCGTTCGCCTATCGCTGCTTCGTTTTCAGAAGAGCCGCCCAAGGTGATTTGATACCACTCCTCACCATGTTTATCGACGCCCAGAATGCCGATGTGGCCGACACTTTGATGGGCGCAGCCGTTCATGCAGCCAGACATATTAATTTTGATGTCGCCGATGTCGTGTATGTAATCCAAATCATCCAATGCTTCGTTGAGTTCCTTTGCTACGCCAATAGAGCCGGCATTGGCCAGCGAGCAAAAATCCAGGCCCGGGCAACAGATCATGTCGGTGACGGTGCCGATGTTGGGTGTAGCCAATTTGATGGCGTTTAGTTGCTGCCATACTGTAAACAGGTCGGCTTGTTTCACGTCAGCCAAGACCAAATTCTGTCTATGAGTGCTTCTAATTTCGCCAAAGCTGAATTGGTCAGCCAAATCGGCTACCGCTTCAAGCTGTTTATCAGTCATGTCGCCAGGAGGAGAATCCGGGGCTTTTAGTGAAACGTAGACGCCGCGATAGCCGGCGATTTTGTGTTCGACGGTATTGTATTTAAACCATTTTGCAAAATCGGTGTTGTCGGCCAACTGCGCGGTCAGGGCGTTGTCATCCGCAGCGCTGGGATCGTAAGCGGGTGGTAAAAACTGCGCTTTGATTTCCTCAATGCGTTCGTTGCTCAGGATCATATCTTCCTTAATGCGCAGCCATTCCTTTTCGACCATGGCGGTAAACTTCTCCAATCCGGTTTCTTTGACCAGGATTTTGATGCGCGCTTTATACTTGTTGTCGCGTCTGCCGAACAGGTTGTAGACTCGCAGGATCGCTTCCAAATAAGAAAGCAGATGTTGTTTTTCCAGAAAAGGTCTAACGGTTTGGCCAATGATGGGGGTTCTACCCAGACCGCCGCCGGCCAAAATTCTGAAGCCGATTTCACCAGCTTCGTTTTTAACCAAATAGACGCCAATATCATGAAATTGCACGGCGGCCCGATCATGCGTAGCGCCGCTAACGGCGATCTTGAATTTACGTGGTAAAAAGGCAAATTCCGGATGAAGGGTTGTCCATTGGCGAATGATTTCGCAATACGGACGCGGATCTTCGATTTCGTCCTTGCAAATGCCGGCTAAGGGGTCGGAGGTTGTATTTCTCAGACAATTGCCGCTGGTTTGAATGGCGTGCATTTGCACGGTCGCCAGTTCGGCGAGCAGGTCGGGTACTCGACTAAGTTCCGGCCAGTTGTATTGCACGTTTTGGCGGGTCGTAAAATGGCAATAGCCGCGATCATAGTCGCGAGCTACCGATGCCAGTTTGCGTAATTGCTTGGACGAAAGCAGTCCGTAAGGTACTGCGACACGGAGCATCGGCGCATGGGTTTGCACGTACAAACCGTTCATCAGCCGCAAGGCTCTAAATTGGTCGGGGCCGAGTTCGCCGCTTAAAAAGCGTTGGGTTTGACCGCGAAACTCATTGACGCGCTCTTCGATAAGTGTTTGATCTTGCTTGTTATATTGATACATTTAAAGGCGATGCTTGGTTTACATACTATTTTGCTAGGTATCTGAATAATATACTGGCCGGGATTAAATGACAAAGAATATTGTATGGTGATAACATGCCCGGTTAGTTTTTTCCGCTTTCAATAATGACTAAAACATAGAGGATAAAGGGGGCTATCTTGTTGCGCTTACTGTTAATTTTGGCCGGCTTGCTGTTTTTGCCGGAAATCGCCATGGCTGAAGAGTTTCATAACCTGGGCTTAACCGGAACCGAGCGGGGCATTTATACCGTTCTGATCTTTTTGGTGGCCTATGGATTTGTGATGGCAGAAGAGTTTACGCATTTGCGTAAATCCAAGCCGGTTATCTTTGCCGCTGCCGTGATTTGGGGGCATGTGGCGATATTGGCTCAAGAGGCCGGTGTTTCCGGTGAAGAACTGCATAAAGCTTTCGAACATGATTTGAAAGAGTACGCAGAGTTGATGTTGTTCTTGCTGGTGGCGATGACCTATATCAACACCATGGCGGAACGTAATGTGTTTGAAGCGCTACGCTCCTGGTTGATTCGTAAACAATTTGGCTACAAGCAATTGTTCTGGATCACCGGCATCATTACCTTCTTCCTGTCTTCGGTTGCTGACAACCTGACTTCTGCGCTGTTGGTCGGCGCCGTGGTGATGGCCGTGGGTGCGGATAACGAAAAATTCGTCTCTATCGGTTTCGTCAACTTGGTGATCGCGGCAAATGCCGGTGGCGCGTTTTGCCCATTCGGTGACATCACGACCTTGATGGTATGGCAAGCTGGTTATGCTGAGTTTTTCGATTTCTTCAAGTTGTTCATTCCCTCTGTCGTCAATTTCGTCGTGCCCGCCTTCTTCATGGCGCAAGCGATTCCAAGTGGTCAGCCAAAAGCAACCAACGAGGCCGCTGTTGAATTGAAGCCCGGTGGTTGGGTGGTTTGTGGTTTGTTCGGCGTTACCATCGGTTTGGCCGTCAGCTTCAAACAATTTCTGCATTTGCCACCGTTCATGGGCATGATGGCAGGGTTGTCCATATTGATGTTATTCATCTACTACATAAAGATGCGCTTCGCCTCAGCTGATGCGGTGCATCTTGATGTATTTGATCGCGTAAAGGAAGCTGAATGGGATACGTTGCTGTTCTTCTTTGGTGTGGTCTTCGCGGTAGGCGGCTTGGGTTATATCGGTTACCTGGAATTGTTGTCCGGCGCGATGTACGACGGCTTGGGTCAAACCACCGCCAACATCCTGGTCGGTATAATTTCAGCAATAGTTGATAACATCCCGGTGATGTTCGCGGTACTGAATATGAATCTGGATATGGATTTGTATCAATGGTTGTTGGTGACATTGACTGCCGGTGTGGGTGGTTCATTGTTCTCGGTGGGTTCTGCGGCAGGCGTAGCGTTGATGGGGCAATCCAATCACAAATACACCTTCTTCAGTCACTTGAAATGGACGCCGGTTATCGCTGCAGGCTATGCGGCGAGTATCGTTACCCACTATCTGATAAACGGTTAATTCGTCGATTTTTGATAGAACTGCAATAAAGTAAGGGAAGGCGCGTGACAAAGACTATTAATAGTTGGCGTAGCGCTTTCTCTATTTTTACGCATTGGCGTGTTCTGAGTGTGGTATTTCTCGGTTTCAGCCGGACTTCCTTTCTAGTCGGTTTCTTCGCCTGTATCGGTTTGGCTGGCCGATGGACAGGATTATCTTTTGGTTATAGGCTTTTTTACTCTGGTGGGTGTAGGGCCTTACTCGATTAAAGTACTATTCCTGCATGAGCACGCCGACGCACGTCCCCCCTAATTCGGCTCAGAAGCCGTCGCCCGCAACCCAATCAACCCCCGTTGTGCGCAGCAAGCGCTCCGCTTTGGAAGTGATGCATGAGCTCAAGCAGCCCAAGGTGGCCGTCATGTTGGCGCTGGGCTTTGCCTCGGGCCTGCCCTTCCTGCTGACAGCCAATACCTTCGGCTACTGGCTGCGGGATGACGGCACGAGCCTGATTGCCATCGGCTTCATGTCCTGGGTTGGCTTTGCGTACGCCTTTAAGGTTTACTGGTCGCCGCTGGTGGATCATATCGATGTGCCGCTGCTGGGCCGTCTGGGGCGTCGTCGCGGTTGGATGCTGCTGTGCCAAATTTTGATCGCCATCGGTCTGCTGGGTATGGCCGCTGTCGGGACGGCAGGCGGGCTGGCGGCTATTGGTGCCTTCGCGTTGTTGACGGCCTTCGCGTCAGCCACGCAGGACATCGCCATCGACGCTTGGCGAATCGAATCCGCGTCCGACGACGCCGACGTGGGGTTGATGACTTCGGCGGCGCAGGTCGGATACCGTGTCGCTCTCATTATTACCGACGCCTTGATCATTGCTGCGGCGGCCCGTGTCGGGTGGAGCATGTCGTACGTTGTCATGGCGGTGTTGATGGCACTTTGCACCGTAGCAACCCTATGTGCCTCTGAGCCAACCCGCGCTGATGTGGTGCGGCGCCAGAAGTCTCCGCTATGGACCTTGCGCGGCCTCGCCGATGCGATCATCGGCCCGTTCATCGACTTTTTCGTCAATCACAAGGTTGCAGGGCTGCTTATGCTGCTGATGGTGGCGCTCTATCGCCTGCCTGATTTCGTGATGGGGCCAATGTACAACCCGTATTATCATGATCTCGGGCTTTCCAAGGATACGGTGGCCTGGGTGCGAGGTTCGTTCGGGCTGGTTGCCACCTTTTTCGGTATTGCCTCGGCGGGTCTCAGTGCCGTGCGATCCGGCCTGTTACCAACCCTGATCGCGGGACTTGTGTTCGAGGGATTTGGCACGGCGGCATTCGCCTTACTCAGCGTCAACGCAGACACAGCGATTTTCGCCGCAGTCATGACGCTCGACGCTTTTGCCCAGTCCTTCGCGGGCGTCGCCTTGGTAATTTATATGTCGAGCCTGACCAGTTTGGGCTACACCGCCACTCAGTACGCCATGCTGTCGTCAACTTACGCCTTGCTTGGCAAATTCCTGAAAGGATTCTCCGGGGTTGCGGTCGAAACGCTCACGCCCATATACGGGTTACCCGGAGCCTATGCTACTGCGTTTGTGGCTACTGGCCTGACCGCGGTGCCGCCGCTGCTGCTATTGCTGCTGCTTTGGCGCATGCAGAACATCAAGCGATAGTCCTTGTGACTAAAGTATTGATAGCCCCCTGATTTGATAGCAAATTACACGAAATGTTTAGTAGGCTTTTAGAAGCGCTATCTTGTTCTTAGCGTCTGTTCGTGATGCCGGTTCAATCCGGCACTGCCTGCTGGGGTTTTAATATGTTATTGATGCCGACTGGTGATTAGCGGTGATGGTCTGAGGCGCTAAGTTAGTGTTTAATACTGTTTTTTGTGTTGCAGATTGCTTGCCGAGATCGTATCATAAGCAGTTCTCTATCAAGTATGTAGCCCGGAACGGGTATGTGAGCGCTATGAAACCAGAAATACATCCAGAATATAAACAAATTACCGTTACTTGCGGGTGCGGCAATACTTTTCAAACCGGTTCTGTGCTGGCTTCTGATTTACACATTGAGGTGTGTTCTTCTTGCCATCCGTTTTATACCGGTAAACAACGCGTCGTTGATACATCGGGCCGTGTTGATAAATTCCGCAAAAAATTCGGAAAATAATAGTTTTCGAGAAGTCTTGTTCGGCCGTCGGTTAACTGGCGGCCAGATTCTTCCCAGTTATACGAAGTGTTTTAAAATAGCGCTTCTTCTGCAAATAATTCATCCTCTTCGGGTTCTTCAGTTTTCGGTGCCGATTTTGCCGTTGGTAAGGTTTCTTCGCTGAAATATTCCCAAATGCCTCCCCTCGCTTCTTGATCTAACAATAACCCGTCTGCTGGGTTGATGTAAGCCTGGACTATCCCAGCTGGTTGCGTTAATGGTTTTTCCGGGAAGTTTTGTTGTACGGCCTTCATGAATTTAATCCACATCGGTAAGGCTGCTTTTCCGCCAGTCTCGCCATGCCCAAGCGGTAATGAATTATCGAAGCCTATCCATGCAGAGGCCACTATATCGGTAGCAAAACCATTAAACCAAGCGTCTCTCTGTTCGTTCGTGGTGCCTGTTTTACCCGCCAAATCGTTACGGCCCAATTGTTTGGCCTGAGTTGCCGTACCGCGCTGTACAACATCTCTTAGCAGGCTGTTTGCCAGGAAATTGATTTTTGCTGAAATAGCGCGCGGCGCGCGGTTTGGTGGCGGCGGGTCTTGGTCGGGGCAATCGGCACACGCCAGGGGTGGGTTGGCCTGGAATAACAGGTTACCTTTGTGATCTTCGATGCGTTCGATGAGGTAGGGTTTTACCAAAAAGCCGCCATTGGCAAATACGGCATAGGCCGACGCCATGCGCAACGGTGAGGCGTAGCCGCTACCTAAGGCCAGAGACAGTGTGCCGGGTAATTGTTCTTTATCGAAACCAAAGCGCATGGCTGTATCGATTGCCTGAGGTATTCCGATTTCCTGCAGCAATCGCACTGAGACCAGATTGATCGATTCCCGGAGCGCAACCCGCAATGATGTCGGACCCAGAAAGCGGCGGCTATAGTTTTCCGGACGCCAGTCGTTTTCTTGCGAAGGGTCCTCGATTACGATGGGCGCGTCATTAATGATGCTGGCCGCGGTGAAGCCTTTCTCCAGGGCGGCAGTATAAATAACAGGCTTGAATCCCGAGCCCGGTTGGCGTTTGGACTGTGTAGCCCTGTTATATTTGCTGTGATAAAAATCAAAGCCGCCGCATAGTGCCAGAATCGCGCCATTGTTAGGATTGAGTGCTACGAAAGCAGCCTCAGCTCCCGGAATCTGCGTCAGCGCCCATTCGTCTTTTGCTAATTCTCTAACCCAGATGATGTCGTTCGGTTTAAGAAAAGCCTTGGCGGAGCCAATATTTTTTTCCGGATAAGGTCTTGCCCATTCAATATTTTTCCAGGCGATGACAATCTGTGTGTTGTCATAAAGTCTTGCGGTAACCCCGGAATCGGCCACTGCTGTTATCAGGGCTTGCCGAGTGTCTCCGATAACATTGTCGGTCAGTTGAGCGCCGCCTTTTTGTGTATTTTTATGTGGAAAACCGCGATAGCCGTGGCGCTCGTCATATTCATGCAAGGTTTTTTGCAAAGCGTCTTCTGCGGCTAACTGAAATTGGCTAGGGACGGTGGTGAAAATTTTCAAACCCAAGGTATAGGCTGTCTCGCCATACTTGGACATAACTTCTTGCCTAACCATTTCCGCGATGTGTGGCGATTGTAGCTCGACATTTATCGGCTGAATCTCCGCATTATCAACTGCTTGCACAGCAATTTCGTAATCGTGCTGGCTTATGTAGTTTAGATCCAGCATTCGGCGCAACACGTAGTTCCGTCGCTCTATAGCGCGCTGAGGATTGGCTATGGGATTGTAAATGGACGGCGCTTTCGGCAGGCCGGCAATCATCGCTTGTTGATGCAGAGTTAACTCGGAAATATCTTTACCGTAGTAGGTTTGTGCGGCTGCTGCTACGCCATAGGCGCGTTGGCCCATATAAATTTTGTTCAAATAAAGATCCATAATCTGATCTTTGGAATATTGCCGCTCTATTTTCAGTGCAAGAATGATTTCTTTGAGCTTACGCAAATAAGTTCTTTCGTTACTCAGCAGAAAATTGCGGGCAACTTGCATGGTGATGGTACTGCCGCCTTGTCTTTTTTTGCCGGTAAGGGCTAGCTGGCCGACGGCTCGCAGCAGACCTTTGAAATCGACGCCGTTGTGTTTGTAAAAGCGGTCGTCTTCCGCAGCGATAAACGCCTTGATCAATTGCGGCGGAACTTGCTCAATGTTGATCGGGATTCGGCGCTTCTCGCCAAACTGAGCTATCAATAGCTTGTCTTGGCTGTAGATGTTCAACGGCATTTGATATTGAACATGTTGTAACTGGTCGATGTCCGGCAGTTCCTTATCGAGTTCGATTAGGAAAAAATAAGTGGCGATCAGAAATGTGCCGATAAAAGCGAAAAAGAAGAAGGCCAGCCACTTAAAAAGTGTCTTGATCAGAGACTTGGGTTTGGGAACTTTCTTAATGGGCACTGAAATTCAAACGCACTGCTAAAATACAAATTGCCGGTCAAAATAAACCCTTTTGATAATAGGAACAACCTAAAGTTACTTATAAAGTGGTTTATCTAAGAGGATGAAATTAAAAAAACCTACTATACTTCTGACCCATGTGGGTTCTGCACCTCGTCTGAGCATGCTTGAGCCAAATTCAATCATATTCGATCTAAAAAGGGTTCATTCATGAGCTGGTTGAGCAGGAATCCGTCGGCTGTGCTGGGTGTGGATATTAGTACAGCTGCGGTTAAATTGTTGGAATTGAGCCGGGTCGGTGCTCGTTACCGGGTAGAAAGTTACTCGGTGGCGCCCTTACCTCAAGATGCGATAGTCGATAAGAACATCACCAATATAGAGCAAATCGGCGCGGTAATAAAAGCGGCGGTCAAGCAATCCGGTACTCGCGCAAAGCAGGCGAGCGTTGCGGTTGCGGGTTCGTCGGTGATGACCAAAATCATTTCGATGCCCGCCTCCTTGTCTGATAGGGACATGGAGGAGCAGATCATGGTAGAAGCGGATCAGTACATTCCTTATTCGCTGGACGAAGTCAATCTCGATTTCGAAGTCCAGGGCATCACCAAAAATAACCCGGATATGGTTGATGTGTTGCTGGCGGCTTCTCGACGGGAAAACATTGAAGACAGGGTGGCTGCGCTGGCCTATGCCGGCCTGAAGGCTGTCGTCGTCGATGTGGAAGCTTTCGCGATGGAAAATGCGTTTTCCTTGTTGGCGGATCAGTTACCGGAAGGTGCCGGCAATATGACTGTTGCGATTGCCGACATTGGCGCAACCATGACCTCTCTGAACATTCTGCATGAAGGTAAAACTGTTTATACCCGGGAGCAGGGCTTTGGCGGAAAACAGCTAACTGAAGAGATTCAGCGCCGCTATGGCCTGTCGTATGAAGAAGCCGGTTTGGCCAAGAAGCACGGCGGCTTGCCGGATAATTACGTCACGGATGTGCTGGAGCCCTTCAAAAAAGCCATGTTGCAGCAAATCGCCAGATCGTTGCAATTCTTTGTTTCCTCTAGCGCCAATCGCGGCGTCGATGCCTTGGTACTTGCCGGTGGTTGCGCGTCAATCGCGGGTTTGGACAAATTGGTGGAACGCGACCTCGGCATCCCGTCTTACATTGCCAATCCATTTATCAATATGGCGCTTTCTAATCGGGTCAAACCGCAAAGTCTGAGCAACGATACGCCTGCGATGATGATAGCGTGCGGTTTAGCGCTAAGGAGTTTCGATTAATGGCAAGAATTAATTTACTCCCCTGGCGAGAAGAGCTGCGTAAAAAAAAGCAGCAGGATTTTGTGGCGGGTATTGGTGCCGGTATTTTGGTGACAGCACTGATTTTGGTCGTGGTCTATATGTATATCGAAGGGATCAAAGAGTATCAGACCCGCAGAAACACGCTACTACAAAACGAAATAGCCATCTTGGATAAGCGAATTCAAGAAATCAAAGAAATCGAAGATAAGAAAAACCGGTTATTGACCAAAATTGAAGTCATCCAAAAGTTGCAGGAAAGCCGTCCCGAGGTGGTGCATTTATTCGATGAATTGGCCAAAACCACGCCGGATGGTATTTACCTGACGAAGTTTGCCCAGGCAGGAGCGGTTTTGACGCTGGATGGGAAGGCGGAATCGAATGCGCGGGTGTCCGCTTATATGCGAGCTATCGATAACTCGCCGTGGATGAATACCTCGGTACTGACTGTTATCAAGGGCGAGGGTAAGAAGGATGGGCAGATGAATGACTTCACCCTAACTGCCAAGCAAGGTAAGAAGGTCGATAAGCCTCAACCAGGAGCCGTCAAATGAATTTGTCTGAAATCAATTGGGACATTAATTCGGCGGGCAGCTGGCCAACGCCACTAAAAATCATCGTCATTCTTATGTTTGCGGTATTAACAGCGGCGGCTGGCATTTACTTTGTGACGGTGCCGCAGTTGGATGAATTGGATGTGCTTGAAAAACAAGAAGAGAGTTTGAAAAGTGCGTTTGAAGTTAAGCAAAAAAAGGCTGTCAATCTCCAGGATTACCGCGATCAGCTGGATCAAATCGAAGCGTCGCTAGGTGAGATGTTGAAGCAGATGCCTACCAAAGCTGAAGTTGCCAGCTTGTTGGTTGATATTTCCCAAACCGGATTGGCAAGTGGCCTAGAGTTTAAATTGTTCCAACCCAGTACTGAAATTAACAGAGAGTTTTATTCTGAATTACCAATTGGTATCCATGTCGTCGGGAAGTATGAAGAGCTGGGATTATTTGTCAGCGGTTTAGCTTCCCTACCCCGGATTGTGACGGTGCACGATGTGGTCATGACGCCGATGGGTAAAGAAGGCAAAGATGGTATGAGCATGACGGCAACGATAAAAACCTATAACGAGGGCGAAACAGCGCAAGCCGCTGGCGGACCGGCTGCTAAGAAAAGGAGAGGGCAATGAGGTGCGTCGGTGTGAAAGTGTTTCCGACCCTGCCGATGTTGAGTTTGCTTTTGGTTGGGATGGTCGGATGCGGTGGCGACGATGTCAGCGATTTGACCAAATATATTGAAGAGGTAAAAGCTCGTCCCAAGGCCGCTATCGAACCCTTGCCTGAAATTAAAGTGGTTGAATCGTTTATATTCAAGCCCGATGGATTGAGGGATCCGTTTAGGTCAATTGAAAGAAAAGATGACGATAGCAATGTCGACGTCTCCGGTATCAACGGTATTAGACCTGATATAGAACGCCGGAAGGAAGAGTTGGAAGCCTACCCTCTGGACAGTCTGCGCATGGTTGGAACGCTACGTAACGACAAAGGCTATTGGGGTTTGGTAAGAGCTAGAGATGGGACTATCCACCGCGTACAGGTTGGGCATCACATGGGGCAAAATTACGGCAAGATACTGCGTATTCTTGACGACAAAATAGAGCTAATGGAAATCGTACCTGATAAACCGGGCACTTGGCGCGAACAACAGTCTTCACTAGCATTGGCCGATGAAAAAGGGTTATAGAAATGAGTATTAAACAAAATAAAAATGGATGGAAAGTGGCCGGCTTCGGTTTCTGGTGTTCAGTGTTGCTGAGTTGTTTTGTGCATGTTGCGCTGGTGCACGCCGACGACGGAGCGATAAACAACTTAGAGTTTTCCACCTTGGCCGGAAACCAAGTGCAAGTGCAACTGGAAATGGATGGTCCGATAGTGGAGCCGAAAATCTTCCAGACCGATAACCCTTCCAGAATCGCATTGGACTTTGCCGGCGTAAAAAGTAATCTGGCAAAAAAAAGCTTTCCAATCAATCAAGGTGCGGCAGGCACGGTATATGTGGTCGAGGCTTCGGGGCGGACTCGGGTTATTATCAATTTGGTAGAAAAAGTGCCTTACGAAACCAAAATCGAGGGCAATAAATTTTATGTGGTGTTGAAGTCCAGCGGGACCGTTGCTGCGGTAAACCGAGCCGTACAGCAAGCGCCTGTCGCGAAGGATTCGGTGATTAGTAAATTTTTGCCGGAACAAAACATAAAAAGTATTGATTTTCGACGCGGGCCAAACGGTGAGGGACGTTTGCTACTGGGTTTATCTGCGGCAAATACTGTCGTGGACGCTAAACAAAATGCCGGTAAAGTGGTTTTAAGTTTCCTAAACACCAAGTTGCCGGAGTCTTTAGTTAAAAGTTTTGACGTATCCGATTTTGCGACACCTGTACAAAAAATCGAAGCCTCTCCCAGAGGCGATAGCGTCAACATTGTCATAACACCCAACAATGGTAATTACGATTACTCGTCCTATCAGTCCGATAATTTATTGACGGTTGAGTTTCGGCCGTTGACACCGGCGGAAAAAGAAGCGCAGCAAAAAGAAAAATTCCCGTATATCGGCAATAAGTTGTCATTGAATTTTCAAGATATCGAAGTGCGTTCGGTGTTGCAAATTCTGGCCGACTTTACCGAGCTGAATATCATTGCTGCTGATTCGGTCGCGGGCAATGTCACGCTTAGATTAAACGATGTACCTTGGGATCAGGCTTTGGAGTTGATTTTAAAATCCAAAGGCTTGGCAAAAAGACAGAACGGCAATGTGGTGATGGTGGCGCCGGTTGCTGAGATCATGAAAATCGAGCAGGAGGAGCTGGATTCGAAAAAAATATTCGAAGAGTTGGAACCGTTAAAAACCGAAAATATTCAGATCAATTATGCAAAAGCAGGGGAGATTTGCGGTGTATTAATGGGGGTGGGGAATAGCTCGCAAGGTGGTCAGTCCGGTGCAGGTGCAAGCAGTGGCGGAGGTGGTGGTTGCGGCGGTGGTAGTGGTAGTTCCGTCGCGTCGCAACAGGCCGGTTCCGGCCAGAATAGCCAAGGTGGCGGTCCAGCAAGTATGCGATTGCTATCGCCACGCGGTACGGCGATTGTCGATGCCAGAACCAATACGCTGATTGTCAAGGATACGGCAAAGGCTATGGAAGATGTACGCAGAATGATCAAACTATTGGACGTGCCTGTGCGCCAAGTGTTGATCGAATCGCGAATCGTCATAGCGGATACTTCGTTTGCGCAGAACTTGGGTACCAAATTTGGGGTGGCTCATAAAGCCGACGTAAATAGCGGAACGCAATACGGAATGACGGCCAGTGGTGCGGAAACTAGCGAAAATTCGCAAATTCTGTCGGATTTGGGATCTGCATTGGCAGCTTCTAGCGGAGGTGCTTTGGCCTTGACCTTGGCACGCGGAGCGGATTATCTTTTGAACCTTGAGATCAGTGCATTGCAAGACGATGGTAAAGGCGAGTTGGTGTCCAATCCGCGGGTAATGACTAGCGACATGGTGCAAGCTTCAATCAAACAAGGTGTGCAGATTCCGTATCAAACCCAAAGCCAGGCGACTGGTCCGGTGACGGAGCTGGTCGATGCGGTGTTGGAGCTGAATGTCACGCCGCAGATTACGCCAAGCGGCAGTGTTATCATGCTGCTCGACATCAAAAAAGATTCGCCGGGAACACCTTTGGCTACAGGCGGTAACGCAACGGTACCTATCGATACCCGGCAGTTGAAAACCAAAGTTCAAGTTGAAGATGGCGAGACGGTAGTGTTGGGCGGCATCTATGAGTCGACTGTTCAGGAATCTTACAATACTGTGCCTTGGGTGTCGGATTTACCGGTGATTGGCTGGATGTTCAAGAAAAGTGTAAAAAACGATACCAAAAAAGAGTTGTTGGTGTTTATTACGCCTAAAGTGGTGAAAGAGTCGATGACGATAAAGTGAGTCTTCGTCTGGCCTAGCGACAAAAAGGGGCTTCATGCCCCTTTTTTTGTGGCTTGCCGAGATTGGTTGGCTGTCTTGCGTTCGTTCTTTTAAGCTGTCGGCTATGCTATATTCCGCATTCACCCGATAATCGTTACGAACATGACGACAAACAAAATTTTAACTCTAGTTCTTTGGGCGCTGTTGCTGCAAGCCTGCGGTCAAACCGGGCCCTTATATATGCCGGATAGCCCGCCGCCAATTTACGTACCGAAACAAGATAAATAAGCCATGGATTTTTTTAATTATCGGCAACACGAGCTGTTTGCCGAAAGCATTCCTGTTGACAAAATTGCCGAAAACTACGGTACTCCCTGCTATGTCTATTCGCGCGCGACCTTGGAGAGGCATTGGCAAGCCTTCGATCAAGGCTTTGCCGGGCACCCGCACCTTATTTGTTATGCCGTAAAAGCCAATTCAAATATTGCGATTCTCAACGTGCTGGCGCGACTTGGGTCTGGGTTCGACATCGTGTCGCTTGGCGAAATGCAGCGCGTGCTAGCTGCGGGCGGCAGTCCTGACAAAATTGTGTTTTCCGGTGTCGGTAAACGCGAGGACGAAATCTTAGCTGCGCTGAAAATAGGTATACGCTGTTTTAATGTTGAAGTCAGTGGCGAACTTGATCGGATCAACCGATTAGCCGGTGAGCTGGGTGTTATTGCTCCCGTGTCTTTCCGGGTCAATCCGGATGTTGATGCTAAGACGCATCCCTATATTTCCACCGGCTTGAAAGAAAATAAATTCGGGATCGATATCAAGCAAGCCATTCATGAATATCGGCGCGCCGCGCAGATGCCGAATATCCAAATAGTCGGTATCGATTGCCATATTGGCTCTCAATTAACTGAAACAGTGCCGTTTTTGGATGCATTGGATAGGGTGTTGGCGTTAGTCGATGAGCTGAAAGAGGAAGGTATTGAATTGCACCATCTCGATTTAGGAGGCGGGCTGGGTATTTGTTATCGCGATGAGCACCCACCGCAACCTTCTGAATATATTTCAGCCCTGCTGCAGCGTTTGGCGGGACGGAGCTTTGAAATTCTATTGGAGCCGGGGCGCGCCATCGTCGGCAATGCGGGAATATTGTTAACCAGAGTGGAATACCTCAAGCCAACGGAGAATAAAAATTTTGCTATTGTGGATGCGGCCATGAATGATCTAGTCCGGCCGGCTTTATACGGGGCGTGGCAGGCAATCATTCCGGCGAATACCGAAAGCGATCAGTCCGAGTTGGATTGGGACATCGTGGGGCCGGTGTGCGAGACAGGTGACTTTCTGGGTAAAGCGCGGTCGTTAAAGTTGAAACAAGGCGATTTATTGGCGGTTCGTTCAGCGGGAGCCTACGGGTTTACGATGAGTTCAAACTATAACTCGAGGCCACGAGCGGCGGAGGTAATGGTGGATGGCGATAAAACGCATCTTATTCGATCCCGAGAAACTCTGGAGCAACTATGGGTTGGCGAGCAGCTTTTACCTGAGTAGCGATGATGATTAATTTCACCAAAATGCAGGGCTTGGGCAATGATTTTGTCGTGATCGACGCTATAAACCAGCCAATACAATTGACGACCGAACAGATTCGATTTTTGGCGGATCGCCATTTTGGCGTGGGCTGCGATCAATTGTTATTGGTGGAAAAGCCGGTTAGCGATAACGCCGAGTTTAAATACCGGATTTTCAATGCTGACGGTAGCGAGGTTGCGCAATGTGGAAACGGTGCGCGTTGCTTCGCACGCTTTGTGCGCGACAAAGGATTAAGTAATAAAGACGAAATTATTGTTGATACAGACGCGAGACAACTGACGCTTCGATTCGATGCGGGCGGTTTGATCACCGTTGACATGGGAGTTCCCGCACTGGAGCCTGAGCAAATACCGCTAAAGGTTTCCGAACAGTCCACGTTATATAAAGTGACTTTGGCGGACACAGAAGTTGCATTCGCAGCTGTTTCTATGGGGAATCCTCATGCGGTTATCCAGGTTGATGATGTAATCAGCGCGCCAGTTTCATCTATCGGCGCTAGGTTGGAGAGTCATGAGCTGTTTCCGGAGCGAGCTAATATTGGTTTCATGCAAATTGTTAATCGTCGACAAATCAAGTTGCGAGTTTACGAGCGTGGCGCAGCCGAAACGCTGGCTTGTGGCAGCGGGGCTTGCGCTGCTGTTGTGGCCGGTATCGAGCAAGGTTTGTTGGAGCAGGATGTTCAGGTTCAACTGCCTGGCGGGGAATTAATCGTTAGCTGGCTTGGTAGTGGTCATCCTGTCATGATGACGGGGGCCGCGACTACGGTATTCGAAGGACAAATAAAGTTATGAGCAGTGAACCAAAAGTCTTATTGACCGAAGCCCTCGTTAAGGCCTATCTGCAAGAACATCCCGAGTTTTTCCAAAATCATTTGGATTTGCTGGAGAAGATGCATATCCCACATCCCAGTGGTAATGCAATATCGCTAATATCCAAGCAACTTGAAATTTTTCGGGCGAAGCATCAGGAGCAAGAAAATCAATTGACCGCGTTGATCGATATTGCCCGGGAAAATGACGCTTCGTTCAATCGCATGCATGAGTTGACTCTGGCCATGTTGGAAGCAAATACCCTGGAGGACGCGGTAGCAAATTTAAGTGAGGTGTTGGTTGAATGTTTTTTCACTGATTTCGTATCCATTAAAATCATTAAAGAACAACCGCTCTCGCCTATCAGTAATTTATTCGTTGGGGCTGATGATGCTAACTTGAAGCATTTTTCCAATGAATTAACCACAAACCAGCCGAAATGCGGTCGGCCGACCTTAGCGCAAGCGAGGTTTTTGTTTGGCGACGTGGCCGCGGAAGTTCGCTCGTGTGCGATCATTCCTATGGTGTTTACGCAGCTTGATGGGCTGTTGGCGATCGGCAGTCGCGATGAGTCGCGCTTTCACTATAGTATGGGCAGCATATTTCTCACTCAAATGAGTGAGATTATCGGGACTCGTTTTATATCATTGCTACACCAAACGGATTGATTGTCATGCATACCGAAGCGGATGAGGCATTGCTGCAGTATTTTCGCTATTTGGTTTCGGAAAAGCGCGTTGCAGATCATACGTCAACAAACTACCAAAGGGATTTAAAACGTTTTCAAAGTTTTTGCTCTAGGCAAGAGCTCATGTTTTGGCAGCAAGTTCAGGATCGTGATGTACGGAATTATATTGCCGGGCGTCATAAAAACGGTATCGGTAGCAAGACGATTCAGCGCGAACTCGCTGCTTTACGCAGTTTTTATCGATTTTTACTCAAAGCCAAGCAAGTGGAGCATAACCCTGCCCAGCATGTGCAAGCGCCCAAAGTTTCAAAAAGGTTGCCACATGTTTTGGATGTCGATCAGGTTGTGGGGATGTTAAATGCGACGCCGGATTCGATTTTGGAAATCCGCGATTTGGCGATGTTTGAATTGTTTTACTCATCTGGGTTGCGACTGAGCGAGTTGGTAATGCTTGATTTGTCAGACATCAATCTTAGCGAAGGCTTTTTGAGGGTGCGGTTTGGTAAAGGCGGCAAGCAAAGGCAATTGCCGGTTGGTAGTAAAGCACTTGATGCGCTTAAGGTTTGGCTGGCAAGTCGGCCTGAGGGGGAGTGGCAGGCAGTGTTTGTTTCCCTGAAGGGGCTTCGATTATCTCAAAGAAGCGTGCAACTTAGATTGGATCGTTGGGGCAAAAAAAAAGGAATAGCCGAGCACCTTCATCCTCATATGTTGAGGCATTCGTTCGCAAGCCATTTGCTTGAAGCCAGTAAAGATATTAGGGCTGTGCAAGAGTTGTTAGGGCATAGCAATATATCGACTACTCAGATATACACGCACCTGGATTTTCAACATTTAGCGGCTGTTTATGATCAAGCACATCCGCGCTCGCGCAAGGGTTGAAGGCTGTTGAATAAAAAAGTTCTTGACGCGAGGATGATGGGTGATTAGAATGAGCGGCTCTTCACTGCTCTGGCTTTTAAGTTTTAGCGGTGAAGCGGTCGACTTGGTTCGGCGGGTTTGAGGTTGTTGATTGGCGGGTTTGTTTTTTTGGTTTCGGTTTTTGAAATGACTTAAAAATAAATTTGACAAACACTGAAAACGCTGTAGAATATGTCGGCTCAACAGGGCGAAATGCTCTGGCTCTTTAACAAACGAAATCGAAATAATTTGTGTGGGTATGTGTAGCGACTATGTGCCGTTAGAAATAGTCGACACAGAAACCACGTCAATTCGCAAGAAAAGATGTTCTGTAGTCGAGCCAAGATTGGTCACTAATCTTATTTAGTGGCAAGTTAAAATTAAACTGAAGAGTTTGATCATGGCTCAGATTGAACGCTGGCGGTATGCTTAACACATGCAAGTCGAACGGTAGCAGGCCTTCGGGCGCTGACGAGTGGCGGACGGGTGAGTAATGCATAGGAATCTGCCTATTAGTGGGGGACAACGTGGGGAAACTCACGCTAATACCGCATACGCCCTACGGGGGAAAGCTGGGGACCTTCGGGCCTGGCGCTAATAGATGAGCCTATGTCGGATTAGCTAGTTGGTGGGGTAAAGGCCTACCAAGGCGACGATCCGTAGCTGGTCTGAGAGGATGATCAGCCACACTGGGACTGAGACACGGCCCAGACTCCTACGGGAGGCAGCAGTGGGGAATATTGGACAATGGGCGAAAGCCTGATCCAGCAATACCGCGTGTGTGAAGAAGGCCTGAGGGTTGTAAAGCACTTTCAATAGGAAGGAATACCTATCGGTTAATACCCGGTAGACTGACATTACCTATACAAGAAGCACCGGCTAACTCCGTGCCAGCAGCCGCGGTAATACGGAGGGTGCAAGCGTTAATCGGAATTACTGGGCGTAAAGCGTGCGTAGGCGGTTGTTTAAGTCAGATGTGAAAGCCCTGGGCTTAACCTGGGAACTGCATTTGATACTGGGCAACTAGAGTTTAGTAGAGGGGAGTGGAATTTCAGGTGTAGCGGTGAAATGCGTAGAGATCTGAAGGAACACCAGTGGCGAAGGCGGCTCCCTGGACTAAAACTGACGCTGAGGTACGAAAGCGTGGGTAGCAAACAGGATTAGATACCCTGGTAGTCCACGCCGTAAACGATGTCAACTAACTGTTGGGTTCTTAAAGAACTTAGTAGTGGAGCTAACGTATTAAGTTGACCGCCTGGGGAGTACGGCCGCAAGGCTAAAACTCAAATGAATTGACGGGGGCCCGCACAAGCGGTGGAGCATGTGGTTTAATTCGATGCAACGCGAAGAACCTTACCTACCCTTGACATCCAGAGAATCTGTTAGAGATAGCGGAGTGCCTTCGGGAACTCTGAGACAGGTGCTGCATGGCTGTCGTCAGCTCGTGTTGTGAAATGTTGGGTTAAGTCCCGTAACGAGCGCAACCCTTATCCTTAGTTGCCAGCGGGTCATGCCGGGAACTCTAGGGAGACTGCCGGTGATAAACCGGAGGAAGGTGGGGACGACGTCAAGTCATCATGGCCCTTATGGGTAGGGCTACACACGTGCTACAATGGCCGGTACAGAGGGCTGCGAACTCGCGAGAGTAAGCGAATCCCAAAAAGCCGGTCCCAGTCCGGATCGCAGTCTGCAACTCGACTGCGTGAAGTCGGAATCGCTAGTAATCGCGGATCAGAATGCCGCGGTGAATACGTTCCCGGGCCTTGTACACACCGCCCGTCACACCATGGGAGTGGGTTGCAAAAGAAGTAGGTAGTTTAACCTTCGGGAGGGCGCTTACCACTTTGTGATTCATGACTGGGGTGAAGTCGTAACAAGGTAGCCCTAGGGGAACCTGGGGCTGGATCACCTCCTTACAAAGACGGCACACCGTTACACGTACTCACAACAAATTATTTCGATTGAAAGACGCACCTGGGTCTGTAGCTCAGTTGGTTAGAGCGCACCCCTGATAAGGGTGAGGTCGGAGGTTCAACTCCTCCCAGACCCACCAACGCATAAAAGGCGAAAGCAATAAGGCGAAACACAATCAGACCACACGCCTGGTTAGAATAACTGGCGCTGTGCTTAGTCACGTTTCGGCTTGAGTCTTGGCTTTAGTCTGCTTTAGGGGCCATAGCTCAGCTGGGAGAGCGCCTGCCTTGCACGCAGGAGGTCGGGAGTTCGATCCTCCCTGGCTCCACCATCATGCTGAACGCTGAGGGTCAACCAGTTCGTCAAACGTAAGAAAAATAGTGGATGAACATCAACGCTATAGGGTTTTATCGGCGGCAACAGATAAAGACTTTATAGCATTGGTATTCGTACCGATAGCTCTTTAACAATATGGAAATCTGTAACTATAGTAATGATCAGCAATGATCAACACTAAAACGAGTTGCGGTTTGAATAACGTCAGTCTCGAAAGAGAAAGGCTGAAAGCAAACGGCATGTCGTTCTCAAGCAGAAAAAATCAGCGAAAATGTCAGCTGACAGTATAACCAAAGTACAGACGTATTCGGGTTATATGGTCAAGTGAATAAGCGCATACGGTGAATGCCTAGGCAGTAAGAGGCGATGAAGGACGTTGTAGCATGCGAAAAGCTTTGGGGAGCCTGCAAACCGGCTGTGATCCAGAGATGTCCGAATGGGGAAACCCGGCGCGCATAAGCGCGTCATCTTTGAGTGAATACATAGCTCACTGAAGCGAACCCGGAGAACTGAAACATCTAAGTACCCGGAGGAAAAGAAATCAACCGAGATTCCCTAAGTAGTGGCGAGCGAACGGGGACTAGCCCTTAAGCTAGGATAAGGTTAGTGGAACGGTCTGGAAAGTCCGGCGATACAGGGTGATAGCCCCGTACACGAAAACCTTTTTCTAGTGAAATCGAGTAGGTCGGAGCACGTGAAACTTTGACTGAATATGGGGGGACCATCCTCCAAGGCTAAATACTCCTTACTGACCGATAGTGAACTAGTACCGTGAGGGAAAGGCGAAAAGAACCGCGGAGAGCGGAGTGAAATAGAACCTGAAACCGTATGCGTACAAGCAGTGGGAGCCCCTTCGTGGGGTGACTGCGTACCTTTTGTATAATGGGTCAGCGACTTACATTTTGTGGCAAGCTTAACCGAATAGGGGAGGCGTAGCGAAAGCGAGTCTTAATAGGGCGTTTAGTCGCAAGGTGTAGACCCGAAACCGGGCGATCTATCCATGGCCAGGCTGAAGGTTGGGTAATACTAACTGGAGGGCCGAACCCACGTCTGTTGAAAAAGACGGGGATGAGCTGTGGATCGGAGTGAAAGGCTAATCAAGCTCGGAGATAGCTGGTTCTCCTCGAAAGCTATTTAGGTAGCGCCTCGTGTATCACTGCTGGGGGTAGAGCACTGTTTCGGCTAGGGGGTCATCCCGACTTACCAACCCGATGCAAACTCCGAATACCAGCAAGTGCCAGCACGGGAGACACACGGCGGGTGATAAGGTCCGTCGTGAAAAGGGAAACAGCCCAGACCGTCAGCTAAGGTCCCCAAATCTATGCTCAGTGGGAAACGATGTGGAAAGGCACAGACAGCCAGGAGGTTGGCTTAGAAGCAGCCATCCTTTAAAGAAAGCGTAATAGCTCACTGGTCGAGTCGGTCTGCGCGGAAGATTTACCGGGGCTAAGCATAGTACCGAAGCTACGGATTTACACGTAAGTGTGAGTGGTAGAGGAGCGTTCCGTACGCCTGCGAAGGTCGATTGAGAAGTCGGCTGGAGGTATCGGAAGTGCGAATGCTGACATAAGTAACGATAAAGGGGGTGAAAAACCCCCTCGCCGAAAACCCAAGGTTTCCTGCGCAACGTTAATCGACGCAGGGTTAGTCGGCACCTAAGGCGAGGCTGAAAAGCGTAGTCGATGGAAAACAGGTTAATATTCCTGTACCAGTAGTAACTGCGATGGGGTGACGGAGAAGGCTATATCAGCGGTCGGTTGGAAGTGGCCGTTTAAGCAGGTAGGCATGCATCTTAGGCAAATCCGGGGTGCTCTATGCCGAGACGTGATGACGAGCGGTTCGAAAGAACAGCGAAGTGATAGATGCCCTGCTTCCAGGAAAAACCTCTAAGCTTCAGGTTACTAGTGGCCGTACCCTAAACCGACACAGGTGGGTGGGATGAAAATTCTAAGGCGCTTGAGAGAACCCAGGTGAAGGAACTAGGCAAAATGATACCGTAACTTCGGGAGAAGGTATGCCCTCATTACGTGAAGGTCCTCGCGACTGGAGCGGAAGGGGGTTGCAAAAAATCGGTGGCTGCGACTGTTTAGCAAAAACATAGCACTCTGCAAACACGAAAGTGGACGTATAGGGTGTGACGCCTGCCCGGTGCTGGAAGGTTAATTGATGGGGTTATCTTCGGAGAAGCTCTTGATCGAAGCCCCAGTAAACGGCGGCCGTAACTATAACGGTCCTAAGGTAGCGAAATTCCTTGTCGGGTAAGTTCCGACCTGCACGAATGGCGTAACGATGGCCACACTGTCTCCACCTGGGACTCAGTGAAATTGAAATCGCTGTGAAGATGCAGTGTACCCGCGGCTAGACGGAAAGACCCCGTGCACCTTTACTATAGCTTGACACTGGACTTTGAACCTACTTGTGTAGGATAGGTGGGAGGCTTTGAAGCGGGAACGCCAGTTCTCGTGGAGCCAACCTTGAAATACCACCCTGGTATGTTTGGAGTTCTAACCTCGATCCATTATCTGGATTAGGGACAGTGTCTGGTGGGTAGTTTGACTGGGGCGGTCTCCTCCTAAAGAGTAACGGAGGAGCACGAAGGTACCCTCAGCCTGGTCGGAAATCAGGCAATGAGTGCAAAGGCATAAGGGTGCTTGACTGCGAGACGGACAAGTCGAGCAGGTACGAAAGTAGGTCTTAGTGATCCGGTGGTTCTGTATGGAAGGGCCATCGCTCAACGGATAAAAGGTACGCCGGGGATAACAGGCTGATACCGCCCAAGAGTTCATATCGACGGCGGTGTTTGGCACCTCGATGTCGGCTCATCACATCCTGGGGCTGAAGCAGGTCCCAAGGGTATGGCTGTTCGCCATTTAAAGTGGTACGCGAGCTGGGTTCAGAACGTCGTGAGACAGTTCGGTCCCTATCTGCCGTGGGCGTTTGAGATTTGAGGGAAGCTGCTTCTAGTACGAGAGGACCGAAGTGGACGAACCTCTGGTGTTCCGGTTGTCATGCCAATGGCATTGCCGGGTAGCCACGTTCGGACAGGATAACCGCTGAAAGCATCTAAGCGGGAAGCCCCTCCCAAGATGAGATCTCACTGGGACTTTAAGTCCCCTGAAGGGCCGTCGGAGACTACGACGTTGATAGGCACGGTGTGGAAGTCCAGTAATGGGCGTAGCTAACGTGTACTAATTGCCCGTGAGGCTTGACCATATAACACCCAATGCGTTTGGGTCAGGTCAGATGACAAGCTGATAACCAACTGAGAACGATAAGCTCAATACAGATTTCCATGAAAAACAGGACCGGGAACAACCTAAGTTAAATGCGAACGCATCACCCAAAGGTTTTTCCTAAAAGCAAAAGCTTATAACCTGTTTATGAAGGCTGACTAAAAGCAGCCAAACCAGTTTGCTTGGTGAACATAGCAAGCGTGAACCACCCGATCCCATCCCGAACTCGGAAGTGAAACCGCTTAGCGCCGATGATAGTGTGGCAGGTTGCCATGTGAAAGTAGGTCATCGCCAAGCTCTTAAACCAAAAGCCCCGCTAGCCATAGCAGGGCTTTTTTTTTGACCCCCAAACCACCCCTACTGCTGCTCTCTTCTCTTTTGCGGACGGGGTTGTTAGAATCCCCTCTCATCAATGTTTAGCGAGAAAACGCATGAGTGCAATAGACAGAATCCAAGCCCAATTAGCCAGCCATCCTGTGGTCTTATACATGAAAGGCACGCCAGATTTTCCCCAGTGTGGGTTTTCCAGCCGGGTGGTGCAGGTCTTGCAGGCTTGCAATGCGGATTATGCCCACATCAATATCTTCGAAGACCCTGAAGTGCGTGAAGCCTTAAAAGAATACTCACACTGGCCTACCTATCCCCAACTGTATATCAACGGCGAATTAATCGGCGGCTGCGACATCGTCATCGATCTGTTTAATAAAGGTGAGCTTAATAATTTGCTGGCAAGCGTGATCGCAAAGCAATAGGTCCGCAGCCTTGGTTCTGTGGGCCAATTAGAGGAAGCGCTACAGGAGAGTCGCTATTTGCCGAAAGATTTTTTCAAGCATCTTGTTGAAAAAATCGGCAAAGATGACGCGCCCGTTTATGTCTTCAGCGCTCAGATTCGTCCACGTCACCTCGTTCCGACCCAGCACGAGGTCGGAGTTTACTCTCGAATGACTTGAAGTGGTGTCGCAATGCTTTCCATTTTGCTGCGAAAACCCGCCCGGCCCGCGGCTTCCGGGGGGGGGCTATTCAACCTGCGATTGATAATGCTTCGTTTCCACGGTTTCGCGGCGTTCGTTTGCTGAATCGAAATGCCAAACTAGCCGCTCGGCCAGCCAAACGGCCAGGACCCAAGCGAAAATTTCAAGCCGAGGTGTTGCCTGGGCCGTTGAAGTGCATCGGGTTCAACAGCGATCAACCGTGCGGCAGGTGCTTGAAGGCGGCGGTCCTGGGTGCTTACTCAATCCTATGCGCGTCCTACATCCCAAGGGTTTGTCCGGAACCATGCCTGGCTAGCTGCTAACCGCTCAAAAGCTTAGTAGAGGTCGGTACGCTTGCTCACTGCGGGCAATTTGTTGACCGGAGATTTCGTCTGGGCCTTAGCCATGACCGGAATTGTAGCTGGCTGGACCCGAAGTAGGGGCACTTGGAATAAGAGCTCTCAAGGCATTCAGGAGTATATCCGGTTTGTACCTGTTCCCGTTGATGGGCTTCGATTGCGATACCCGCAGGACTCGAGAAACGGTTCTGAACTTCTCAATCATCACTTGGTTCGCTATATTACCGATCACCCTCGACACCCTGTCTTCAACCACTCCAGAGAAAAACGCCACGACGGCACCAAAATCAATAAAAATACTACGCCCCGCAACGACCGTACAAGCGCATCCGCGATCAACTCGACATTCCGGAATCCATCCAACAGACTCTTTGGGAGCATCATGCCAAGCTCAATCCCGTTACTAGCTCGCCTTTGAGCAATTTTTGAAACTGATTTTTTCAAAAGCTCAGGTTAGATCTAATGTGAGGATATAACTTTGATCCTTCGGGCACCTTTTTTCTTAGAGGCACTAAGGGAGCAGTTAATCCTATAACGAATGCAAGTCTGGTTGTTCTAGAAATTGACGATATAGTTGGTTGCGTCTCGGATAGTCTCGGCGTGATTGGTAGTTGTCGCGCTGTGCAACATCTTACAGTGGTAGGCTATTCTTGCTGTCGGCGGCCGCTACAATGCATAAGAAGCCGAGATCTATTTTAGTAATTTATTATCCGTCCGCAATTGCTGATTCGCGGTTGGTCCGATTGCTCGGCTTACACCTGCTTGCCCCATCGCCCCCTATCTTCTCATTCTGCTAGAGGTCCAGGCAAATCTGGGTCACCGTTCAGCCGTTGCTCCTGAATCGTTTTCCCTAATTGCAGTTTGAATACAGCTTCATAATGCCGTCATTCTGTTTCATCCATTTCGCAAAGTGAAGGTTTATTAAACTACTTGGGTGTGAATTTTTACTGGATCGCTACGTTTTGAGCTAGATGTTTTTTTGGTGCCTGAAACACAAGTGGGGGGGTAAGAAAAAATGCGAGGCGATAGATGGCGGAGTTTGGATCCAATCAATTAGGCTGCGACTTATCACATGCACAGTATTTGGTAACCTATCTATCCTAATTGAATTCGAACGGGAATTTTATCGAAACGTCGCTTAAATAGGTGTTCGAGTTTTGTTAACAGTAAAATTGCAAATGGGTGACAGCGCGCACCCAGCTAAATTAGCTTAATTTATCTTGACAAGGATTTGGCAAGTGGTAGACTGCCACGCACCTCAAGGGACCGGGGTGTCTTCGAAATGAAGGCTAATAACATGGAAAAACAAAGAACTCCCGATTTGATCGGGGATTTAGATAATCTTTTAGGAGGTAGAAATGGCTGCTACAACTGAATCAGTTAAGGCTGATGCTGCGGAAGCACCGCTTTTAAATCAAAAAAACCTGTGGGCAGGTATCACCCTGTACTTGGTTTTTTATTCTTTCATTCGTTGGTACGAAGGTGTTTACGGCTGGTCAGCTGGCTTAGACTCATTTGCTCCAGAGTTTGAAACATACTGGATGAACATGCTGTATATCGAGATCGTTATCGAAGTACTGTTGTTTGCTGGTATCAATGGCTATATCTGGAAAACTCGTGACCGTAAAGTCATGTCAATCACTCCACGTGAAGAATTGCGTCGTCACTTCACACACTGGACATGGTTGGTTTGCTACGGTTGGGCGATCTATTGGGGCGCTTCTTACTTCACAGAGCAAGACGGCACATGGCACCAAACTATCGTTCGCGATACTGACTTTACTCCAAGTCACATTATCGAGTTCTACCTGTCATACCCAATCTACATCATCACTGGTTCAGCTTCTTTCATGTATGCAAAAACCAGATTGCCTACCTACCATGAAGGTCTGCATTTGATGTATTTGATCGCGGTTATCGGTCCTTTCATGATTCTGCCAAACGTTGGTTTGAATGAGTGGGGTCACACATTCTGGTTTATGGAAGAGTTGTTCGTTGCTCCATTGCACTACGGTTTCGTATTCTTTGGTTGGGCTGCTCTGGCTATAATGGGTGTTGTGAACACCGAAGTAATGGCAATTGCAAAATTGCTGAAAAAAGATTTGGCTTAATAGCTTATCTTTAAAAGTAAAAATACTATCTCCTTTCCTGCCGCTGCTTTGTTTAAGTGGCGGTAGGATAAAGAGAAGTGAAAAAAATATAATTTTAATTCTTTAGGAGGTAAGCTAATGAGCGCATCTCAATCAGCTGTACGTTCACGTGCGGAAGCGGTTCAAGTTTCCCGTACGTTTGACTGGATGATTCTTTTTACACTGTTCACAGCGGTTCTGGGCGGTTATCACATTCACTACATGTTGACCGGTGGTGACTGGGACTTCTGGACCGACTGGAAAGATAGACGTCTATGGGTAACTGTGGCACCTATCGTTTCTATTACGTTCCCTGCAGCTGTTCAAGCTTGCTTGTGGTGGAGATACCGTTTGCCAGTTGGCGCAACTCTGTCTGTGGTTGCTCTGATGATTGGTGAGTGGATCAATCGTTACATGAACTTCTGGGGTTGGACATACTTCCCAGTTAACATCTGCTTCCCATCTAACCTGCTGCCAGGCGCTATCGTTCTTGATGTTATCCTGATGTTGGGTAACAGCATGACTCTGACTGCTGTATTAGGTGGTTTGGCTTACGGCTTGTTGTTCTACCCAGGTAACTGGCCTGTTATCGCTCCATTGCACGTGCCTGTAGAGTACAACGGCATGATGATGACTTTGGCTGACTTGCAAGGTTACCACTATGTTCGTACCGGTACACCTGAGTACATCCGTATGGTAGAGAAAGGTACATTAAGAACTTTCGGTAAAGACGTTGCTCCAGTATCAGCGTTCTTCTCTGGATTCGTTTCTATCATTATTTACTTCTTGTGGCACTTCTTCGGCAGATGGTTCGCTAAAACCGACTTCATCGCTGACGACGCGTCTTAATTAGAAGAATAGTAAGAAAATGAACCTGGTGGTTCTAGATAGCTACCAGAAAGTCTTAATTAAAATTCTCTAGTGATAGAGGAGGAAATATGAAAATAATAAAAGACAAAGTTGCAAAACTGTCCTTTGTCGCACTGTTGGTCGCAATGACAGCAGCGATGTTCTATGCTCCAACAGCATCTGCTCACGGTGAAAAATCACAGGCTGCGTTTATGCGTATGCGGACGATTCACTGGTTTGACCTGAACTGGTCAAAAGAAGAAGTGCCTGTTAATGAAACTATGACAATTTCCGGTAAATTCCTGGTATTCGCAGGATGGCCAGAAACTGTTGATAAACCAGAAGTTTCATTTTTGAACGTTGGTATTCCTGGTCCTGTATTTATCCGTGCAGGTTCTTGGATCGGCGGTCAATTGGTTCCTCGTTCAGTGTCTCTGGAATTGGGCGAAGTTTATGAGTTTAAAGTTCTGTTGAAAGCTCGTCGTCCAGGTGACTGGCACGTTCACTCTATGATGAACGTACAAGGCGGTGGTCCTATCATCGGTCCAGGTAAATGGGTAACCATTACTGGTTCTATGAGCGAGTTTGTTAACCCAGTTACTACTTTGACTGGTCAAACAATCAACTTGGAAAACTATGCTCTGGACAACGTTTATTTCTGGCACGCAGTATGGTTTGCTATCGCGTTCGCATGGTTGTTGTTCTGGATCAAACGTCCATTGTTTGTTCCACGTCATATCGCTGTTAGCACAGGCAAAGCAGATTCTCTGATCTCAGCCGGCGACAAAAAAGTTGGTATGATCTTCGCTGTCGGTACGATGGTAATCGTTGCTGCCTCTATGGGTGCAACCAACGAAAAATACCCTGTAACAACTCCTTTGCAAGCTGGTTTGTTGCGCGGCATGAAAACTTATCAAATGCCTGAAGCTAACGTTTCAGTTAAAGTTGATGACGCTACATACCGTGTACCAGGTCGTGCAATGCAAATGACCTTGACCATCACAAACAACGGTGACTCAGCTGTACGTTTGGGCGAGTTCAACACTGCAGGTGTACGTTTCTTGGATCCGGCTGTTCATGAAGATGATACAGCTTACCCGGACGATTTGCTGGCTGAAGAAGGTTTAACTGTTAGCGATAACAGCCCTCTGGCTCCAGGCGAAACACGCACAATCGAAGTTACTGCTTCTGACGCTGCATGGGAAGTATATCGTTTAGCTGACTTGATCTACGATCCAGACAGCCGTTTCGCAGGTCTGTTGTTCTTCTGGGATGAAAAAGGTAACCGTCAATTGGTAACAGTTGATGCTCCTCTGATCCCAACTTTCATCTAATAGTGAAAGTGTTCTAAGTCGAAATACTTAGGAAGAAATTGAAAGCCCTCGCTATTGAAAGATAGCGGGGGTTTTTTTTAGGTAATATGCTCGGAAACCGCAGGAAAATGTTAAAAATGAAAAAAGTGCTAGTAATTTTGGGGGTTTTAGTGCTGAGCGGTTGCTCGGAAAAAGAAGAATATCAGTCCGTAGTATTGGAACAGATGAAGCAAGATAAAGATATTAAGGACTACGGAATTGAGCCGGAATTAATGACAAAATGTGTCGTCGATACTTCGTCGAATGCTATGCCAGGGTTATTCATATTAGATCCTGAAAGGCGTAAAGCATATAAAAATTACGCGAAAATGTTGGATATTAATAAGTCAACGGATCCACAAAAAACATTAATCGAATTACGAGAAAGTTTCGGTGCAGCCAAAGAGCTTGCAGAAGCACATTCAAATTATGTCGAAAGCGTAGTCGAATGTATGTCTGGTTTAGTGACTGGCGGAGAGGAAAAGTTAAAAAATACAAAATAGGATGACGTTTTAACGAAAGCTATTTTGGTTATTACTCAAAAGTGAAATGCAAACCCAAATATGAGCAAGGCGAGTCTTAGGAGGGTTGTTGGTATATTCAGGAAAAAATGAAATAAAAAGGAGTTTATGTTGCAAAGAACCTCTGATTACTTCGGTTTTGCATGACAACTCGGTGCCCATCATTGATTTAAATTACGCTGAAATTCGATGTTACGAATTAATCAGAGACTCCCAAAGCGACGACATCAGAAAGGTAACTAATGGCCCGAAACGTTACCGAAACTGCCGCTAGCTTAATGCACACCGCCGTTGTTATCCCTAATCTTACAGAACTGTAAATTACTTACTTTGATGTTTGGGAGCTTCTCAAGCTCATAAGATAATCTGATCCTTTAATATCCCGGCTCAACTCGCCGGGATATTAAGTAGCGACAGGAATCTCTTTATATAAAAATGCGTTCCTACAATGAGATTAAAAAGGCAAAGTCGGCGGAGTCAGTTTGCATTCCTCGTTTGAAAGGCGACATATTTTAGAAGCTACTAAAGCAGGAGTTTTCCGTCCATCATATAACTATAATTTCGACAACTAATAATCTGCGATGACTGTTCTTCTGATTGAGAATCGCACAATTGATAAGATTAGACTGCTATAAAATGACTAAGTTTTTAGATAAAAGCTGACGTAAGTTGCTAAGCTATTTAACTAATGCTAACGGTAGGACGACAATCGTGCCAATTATCTTAAAAGTACTTTCTTACAAAGGTTTACCACTACCTACTGAATTGAGTGCCGAATTCGGTCAGTTAGGCGGAACAATAGGCAGAAAGGCAGGAAATACCTTGGTATTACCTGATGCGGAAAACTTTGTATCAGGCCACCATGCTGAAATCATTTATGAGGACGGCGGTTACTTAATAAAAGACACAAGTAAAAATGGTACATATTTATCAAATGCCGGACTAAATATAAACGATGCACAAGCAAGGTTATTAGATAGTGAAATTTTGCGGATCGGAGAATATGAGATTATTGTAGAACTGCCATCTGCCGAAATATCACCAGCTTCACCCATTAGCGTCGAGAGTATTTCGCCTTCACCATTTGCCCAATCGTTTCAAAATGATCAACAGTCAATAGTCAACGAACCTCTGAATTTCTCGATTCCGCACAACGTAGCGAGTTCTCCCTTTGGAGAGCGTCCTCCTGCTTCCCCTTTTCACGATAGCTTTACCGCGCCCGAGGTGCTACCTCCCCAGAGAGATGGTAAAGATATTGCCGAATTCTTAAAAGGCTTAGATTCCTTAGGTGCGTTGGATGCACCCCTCGGCGAGTCTTCCGGGTTAGAGTTCCCGAGTTTGGAAGCAATAAATTTATCCGAGCCTATCCCTTCGAGCATAGCGTTAGATTCTAAAGACGTATTCCAAAATACGCCTAATATTGAGCGTGAAGATGGGCAGGCGGCTTCGCGAGCCAGTGTAGAGATTACGCTAGCACCCAATACGGAACCATTTATTGGGTCCAAATCGGGTGATGCGACGCTCATGAAGATGTTTCTGGATGGTGCGGGAATAAAAGATCAATCGTTTTTGACGGAAGAGCAGTGGCCGGAGGCGATGAAAGCGACTGGTGTGTTATTCCGAAATTTGATCGAAGGCTTGATGGACGTTCTACGCGCACGCGCGGAAATGAAAAGTGAATTTCGAGTTTCCGTCACCACAATCCGCTCATTTGACAATAACCCGCTAAAATTCAACCCAGATGTGGAAAGCGTACTGAAGCTGATGCTCGCACCGAATAATCCCGCGTTTATAAATTCAAATGATGCGGTAACTGAAGCGTTCAGGGATGTTAAGTTTCATCAATTGGCGATGACGGCAGGTATTCAGGCTGCACTAGGGGAGATTTTGCATCGTTTCGACCCAGACACCTTCGAAAAGGTGTTGGGCGAAGGGATTGTTTTTCAGCGAAAAGCCAAGTGTTGGGAGCTTTTTTGCGAAAAATATCCGGAACTGAAAACACAAGCAATTGAAGGATTTTTTGGGGAAGAGTTCGCTGAAGCTTATGAAAAGCAGATGCGTCTATTTGCGAGGCGGTGAAAGTTTGCAACTCAATTGAATTGGTAGCGAAAATTTCATAAGTCATTGTTAATAAATAATAAACGGTACCGAATAGAGTATGTCAATCAATAACCGGATTGTTTGGTCAGAAGGCATGTTCCTTAGACCTCAGCACTTTCAACAACATGATCGTTATCTTGAAAGTCGTATTGATGGTCGTTGCTATGGAATCAGGGCTTATGATTGGGGATTTTCGTCGCTAAAACTAGATGCAGGACAATTGGCGATAGGAAAAATCACTCTGGCAGCTGCTAGAGGGATTTTCCAGGATGGTACCCCATTCCATTTGCCAAACGAGGACGAACTACCGCTACCACTTGATGTCTCTGAAGACGTTGCAAATGAAGTAGTGTATTTAGCATTGCCGCTGAGTCGTCCTGACTCTGTTGAAGTTGATAGCGACAATAACCCCGATGGATTGGCGAGATACCGCATCACTCATAGGGATGTCAGAGACAACAATGCAGGGTACGACGCTCGTTATCCCGTGCAAATAGGCAGTATTCGTCCGAGACTTATGCTTGGCAACCAAGAAAGATCAGGCTATCTGTGCTTAGGGGTCGCCAATATCGTTGAGGTGCGCGCCGACAAAACAGTCGTACTGGATGAGAAATACATTCCCGTGGTGCTGCAGTCTTCAGCCAGTAGTATTTTGAACGGCTTCGTCCGGGAGTTGCAAGGTCTGCTGCATACCAGAGGGGAGGCGTTGGCAGCCCGCGTGGCGGGAACGTCTCAAGGTGCAGGCGTCGCAGAGGTTGCAGACTTTATGTTGCTGCAAACCATCAATCGTTACGAACCCTTGCTGGCACATTTGGCGGGGGATGCGCTGCTACATCCGGAAACTTTGTTTTCCTTGGGCCTGCAGTTGATGGGAGATCTAGCAACCTTCTACCGTCAAAATAAGCGACCCGCAGTGTTGCCCGAATATAGGCATGACGACTTGCGTATTTGCTTTATCCCGTTAATTGATGAGCTACGGCGCCTGTTAAGCATGGTGCTTGAACAAAATGCGATTCAAATTCCGTTAACCAAACATAGCCAGTCGGTTTATTACTCGGGTCGCCCCGATGTGAAATTATTGGAGCAGGCAATCTACGTATTGGCTGCCAGTGCGCAAGTATCTTCGGAGATGTTGCGCACGCATTTCCCTCCGCAGGTGAAAATTGGCCCGGTGGAAGAGATCACGCAATTGGTCACTGCTGCCCTGCCCGGTATTTCAATTCATCCTTTGCCCGTTGCCCCAAGGCAATTGCCGTATCACGCCGGATGTTCTTATTTCGAATTGGATAAGCAAAGCCCATACTGGAAGAAGATGATGGATTCCGGCGGTTTTGCCTTTCATATTGGTGGTAATTTTCCGGGATTGGAGTTGGAATTCTGGGCAATAAAAAAAGGGTGATGACATGGTGCAACAAGGACCTTTCGGCGATGACGACAAAACAGTGTTGCGGCCTTCGCCAGGTGGACGAATGCCGCAGCAGCCATCAGTGACACAAATACCGCCATCTCCGCCGCCCCAGCAGCAGACCTCAAATATCAACATTCCGTCGCTCAGTGTGCTTTCCGGAGCGGATAGCGGTTCATTATTGACTTTATCAGCCGGCATTCTGTCCTTGGCGGCTAGGCTCAGAACAACCGTTAGCTATTCTGGAGTTGATGAACTAAAGCAAAAGTTGGCTAAAGAAGTCAGAGAATTCGAGAACCGTGGCTTGAATGCAGGGTTTCAGCAAGAAACCATGCGTATGGCGAGCTACGATTTGTGTACTTTTCTGGATGAAATTATCCAAAACACGCCTTGGGGCTCACAAAGTAATTGGGGGCATCAAAGCCTGCTTATCCTATTTCATAAAGAAGCCTGGGGCGGTGAACGCTTCTTCCAAATACTCGAACATCTGGTGAAACAGCCCGCGCAAAATTTGCCGCTCATCGAGCTTTGCTATGTGTTGTTAAGTTTTGGATTCGAAGGTAAATATCGGGTCATGGCCAATGGCGCCAACGAATTGGAAAAACAACGGCTTGAGTTGTACCAATTAATCCAGCGAGTAAGAGGGGATTTTCCAACGGAGCTGTCGCTACGCTGGCAAGGGCAAAAAAGCGGAAATAGCTCGTTGATAACGCAAGTGCCCTTATGGGTGTTCGCCAGCGTAGCAGGTGGCCTGTTGCTGCTTTGTTATCTGGGGTTTGCGTTTTTTATTAATTCGGCATCCGATCCTGCCTATCGGGAGTTACTGAAATTGGCCAAGGAGCCGGTACAAATGGCAACGGCCGCTACGATCACTCCGTCTGCACCGGTTATCGCCAACAGATTGGAACGCTTTAAACCGTTATTACGCGATGAAATTGCCCAGAATATGGTCGAAGTGGTCGACGATAGCATCATTCGCGTTCGTAATTCCTTCCCCTCCGGTAGCGATCAAGTTAAACCGGAGTTTTTACCGATGTTGAAAAAAATCGCCAAAGAACTCGAGAATGAACAAGACTCGATTTTGGTAACCGGGCATACCGACGACAAGCCCATTGTGTCGGCCCGCTTTCCGTCCAATTGGCATTTGTCTGCGGCACGCGCTAAAAACGTCCTGGCAATTTTGACCGCATCCGCTCAACTAAAAGGCTCGGCCAGAGCGGAAGGCCGGGCTGACGGCGAGCCTTTGGAACCCAATGATACGCCTGAACATCGAGCCCTAAATCGGCGCGTCGACATCTTGATTAAGTGAGAATACCGCGTGGAACGGATAATCAGTTTTTTTAAAACAAAGTGGGTGCTTGAACTGATCGGTATCGTGATTTTGTCGGTACTGATTTGGTTTATCGGGCCTTTAATCGCAATTGCCGGCAGTGTGCCGTTGGAGACCGATTTAAGCCGGGTTATAACGATAAGCGTCATAGTCGGATGTTGGTTGCTTTACCGCTTGGTCGCGTGGCTGTTATCGCGCAAACGCGAGCAACGTTTGATGGCCGATTTGGCTGGCGGCAATGATGCAAACGATGCGCAATCGGCCTCGGCGGCCGAGCTGGATGTGCTGAATCGCGGTTTCGATGAGGCTTTGGCTTTACTGAAAACTACCAGTGCGAAACAACACGGTCGGAAGCAGTATCTTTACGAATTGCCTTGGTACGCCATTATCGGTGCGCCGGGCTCCGGCAAAACCACAGCATTAATCAATTCCGGATTACATTTTCCTTTGGCCGAACGCTTGGGCAAGCATTCGGTAAAAGGCGTTAGTGGCACGCGAGATTGTGATTGGTGGTTCGCCGACGAAGCGGTGTTATTGGATACTGCCGGTCGCTACACCACCCAAGATAGCCATCAAGAAGTGGATGCTACCGCCTGGCACGGTTTCTTGCAGCTGTTAAAAAAATATCGACCACGCCGCCCTCTGAACGGGGTATTTGTGGCGGTGAGTGTCAGTGATTTAATTCAGCAGACCGAGGAAGAATTACGCCAACATGCCGCAGCAATCAGGCGGCGGATTACGGAGCTTAATGCGCAACTGGGTGTGCAATTGCCTGTCTACGTGCTGTTCACGAAAGTGGACCTCGTGGCGGGATTTAGCGATTTTTTCGCCAATTTAACCGAAGACGAGCGTAGCCAGGTGTGGGGTGAGACGTTTATTCGTGCCGACAACGATAAAGAAGATCTGGCCGCTCACTTGGTGCAATTCGAAAAGGCCTATGACGAATTGACCGAGAGGTTGGTACAACGCCGTTTGAAGCGTATCCAGGAAGAGCGCGATGTGCAGCGGCGTACGGCTATTTTCGATTTTCCGCAACAAATGATGCTGTTCAAATCGGTGGCAACCGGGTTTCTGGATGCCGCATTTGCCACCAATCGCTACGAAGAGCCTTTCTTGTTGCGCGGCGTTTATTTCAGCAGCGGCACCCAAGAGGGTACGCCGATAGATAGAGTGATGGCGGCGTTGGCCTCAAGCTTTAGATTGGAAAGGCAAGCAACACCGTTAATGACCGGGCGCGGTAAAAGCTATTTTCTGACTAAGCTTCTGAAGCAAGTCGTGTTTCCCGAAGCCGAATTGGTTGGCGTGGATCCAAAGGTCGAGCGGCGTTTTCGTTTGATGAACCTCGCCGGCTTCGCCGCCACCTTTGCGCTTGTGGCGATAGCGGTAGTGGTGTGGATGGTCAGTTTTGCCACGAATAAGTCGGCGATTGCCGATGTCGAAAAACAGGTAGAAATTTACCGAGCCAGTAATCTTGTTCCCACCGATTCGCGCTCCGGTTTTTTGGCCTTGTTGCCCAAGCTTAATGCCTTACAAGCCGCCAAAGACGTGTATGCACAAACCGGCTGGAGCAGCGGTTTTGGTTTATACCAAGGCGACAAAATCGATTCAGCCATCGATATTGCCTATCAGCGCTTGCTTCGTGAAAATTTTCAAGCCTTGATTACGCTACGCTTGAAAGAGCGTATGCAAAGCGATGAAGGCAAAAATCTGGATGTACTTTACCAATTATTGCGTGTTTATCTGATGTTCGGCGAGCCGCAACGGATGGACGCAAAGGTTGCACAGCCTTGGGTGAAATTGGATTGGGAGCAAATGTTCGCCACCGACCCGGAGACCCAAGCCAAATTACAGTTACATCTGGATAATTTGTTGGCTTTGAATTTGGATCCAGCTGCTATCGATAACAGTTTTGTCGACGCAGTGCGTAATAAATTGACGCAAATTCCTCTGGTCAATCAACTTTATAGCCGTTTTAAAAGTGAGGCGCTGTTTGATCGCAGTCACGACATTTCGGTTGCCGGACAATTAGCGCCGAACGGCGGCCGAGTGTTTACCGCGAACGGCAAGGAATTGGATACGTTGGTGGTACCCGGTTTGTTTAGCAGTTACGGTTATACGGAGCTATTTCTGAAAAAAGGCATGGTTTACGTCAAGGAAGCCAGCGAACAAAATTGGGTACTTGGCGTAAACGGCGCAAGTACCCCTATCGAAATTGATCGTTTATATAGCGATTTCAAACGCCTGTATTTGGGAGATTACCAAAAGACCTGGGATAGCGTGCTGACGGCGGTTAAGTTCCGCCCGCAGCCCAGCAATAATCAGCTGGTAGATACGCTGGATCTGCTGTCGCGCCCCGATTCGCCATTGAAGCTTTTGTTGGAGTTGGTCGAAAAAAATACCGCGTTAAGCAAGCTCTCGTCCGAATTGGCCGATGCGTTGGCAAAATCCACCGGCGGAGCCTTGGCGGTTCCGGAGGCTGCTACCCAAAAACTGCTGGCGATGGCAAAACAAAGCGACGGTGGCGTCGATCCGGTCAATGCATTGGAAACTTACTTCGAACCTTACAATATGCAAGTGCGGGGCGCTGCCGACAGGCCTGCTCCGATCAATGCGACGATGGCGAGTATCAAAAATCTGCACGATTATCTGATGCAGATTGGGTCGGCACCTAATAGTGGCGGTCAAGCCTTGTCTACCGAAGCGGCGCGATTTGCCGGCGGCGGTGTTGACCCTCTGCAAGCAGCCAAAATGGAATTTGCCCGTTTGCCCGGTCCGGTTGCAGCCTCGCTGAATGCGTTGACCAGCACGGGCGGGCAACAAATCAAAACCGGCGCGAAAGGGCAACTCAACGAAATGTTGAAAACAGCGGTGACGATGCCCTGCAAAAGTGCTTTGGCTGGCCGTTATCCGTTTGCGAAAAATACTCAGCAGGACGTGTTGATGGCTGATTTCGGCAAAGTGTTTGCCGCTAACGGGATTGTCGATCAGTTTTTTAACGCTAACCTCAAGGCATTTGTCGATACCGCAGCGGTGCAGTGGCAGGAGCTTAGTTCTGATAAGGCTTTAGGCTTATCGGCAGCCAGTATTCGCCAGTTTCAGATTGCATCGAAAATTCGTGACGCATTTTTTCCCGGCGGCGGCGCGGTGCCGCAAGTGCAATTCGAGTTAAAACCCTTGGCCTTGGACGACAAAGTCAGCACCTTCAGATTAAATGTCGAAGGCCAGGAGTTGGTTTACCGCCACGGTCCTGAGCAACTCACCAAGTTTCAGTGGCCCGGCACCAATAATAGTGCCGGGGTCAGAGTGGTGTTCGAAGGTTTGGACGGCAAACAAGTCAGCAAATCTAAGGAAGGGGCCTGGGCATTGTTCAGGATGTTCGACGAATTCAACATCCAACCCACTGGCCTGCCGGACCGCTTTAATTTGACCGTACAACTTGAAGGTTATACCGCGAAATTTGAGTTGCGCGCGGCCAGTGTCAATAATCCATTTGGCATCAGCGAATATCAAAGCTTTCGTTGTCCGGAGTCACTATGAGTTCTATGGATGGGTTGAGCGTCGGCTTTTTCGGAAAAGTGCCGGGCCTTGGCGATTTTGTCAGTCGGCGGCTGCCCAGGCACTTTATCGAGCCATGGGACCAGTGGTTACAGGCGTCGATGCGTTCCAGTCAGGAAACATTAGGAGAGAGTTGGTTATCCTTGTTTTTGGTTAGCCCGCTTTGGCGCTTTGCTTTGAGACCTGGCGTGTGCGGTGGGAGTGCTTGGGCCGGTGTCATGATGCCCAGTGTGGATAGGGTCGGTCGCTATTATCCGTTGACGTTGGCGCAAGCCGTCAGTGCGGAGTCTTTGTTGTCATTGTTTTCGCCGGAATCGGCATGGTTTGCACAATTGGAAGACGCTGCGCTATCAGTGTTGAATGACTCCTGTGATCTGGACCAGTTTGATAAGGGGCTGATGGAAATCGGTTCGGCTGACAGCCTGACACCGCAGTATTTTCAAGCTGATTCTAGCGGCGGATTCGGGGTATCTAACGGCAAGCTCGCATTTCGTTTCGATTTGGAGGGGCAGGATCAGACGGATGTAGTGTTTCCGCACTTGAGTCAGCGTTTGTTGGATCGCTTTATGCCGGGTTACAGTATTTGGGCAAGTGAAGGTGGCCAGTCGAATCGCCCCAATCTGCTGATTTGCGAAGGCTTGCCGCCTATCGATGCTTACGCGAGTTTTTTGCAGGGTATGCCGCAGGCTGGTAGATCTTGGCATGTGCAGAGCTATCGCCAAGACCAAAGCGTCAAAAAAATCGAGAGAGAGCCGAGCGCCTCTGCGGTAGGCGCAACGGCGAGCCAGGACATAACGCTTCCGAACTCGACAAAGTGGGCTTCCTACGGGGTTACGGTGGTCGGCAATAAGCGTAAGCACAATGAGGATGCTTTGCTCGATTGCCCGTCACTGGGGCTGTGGGTGGTTGCTGATGGCATGGGGGGGCATCAATCCGGCGATGTTGCCAGCCGCTTGGTGGTGGATTCTTTATCGACGTTGGAATTTACCGAAAACCTGGATAATCAGGTCGAAGCCGTTTCCCGCAAATTACATAAGATTAACGACGATTTATGCCGTTTTGCTTCGGGCATTCAGCAAGGCAGTATTGTCGGAACCACGGTAGTCGCCTTGCTGGCCAAGGGTGACCAGTGCGCCGCCATTTGGGCGGGAGATAGCCGTTTATACCAATTACGCCAAGGCGAGTTTACGCAGATTACCCGCGACCATACCTTGATCGACGAATTGATGGATTCTGGTGTTATGACCCGGGAAGTGGCGGCCCAGCAAGTGGGAGCGAATGTGATTACCCGCGCGGTGGGTGGGCAATTGACGCTGGCGTTGGATGTGCTGCGCTTTCAGGCTGCCGGCGGTGATCGTTATCTGCTCTGTAGCGACGGCTTGGATAAAGAATTATCGGAAGCCGAAATTGCGGAATTGATGGGCTCAGGCAGTTGCCAGTCGGCCGCCGAAGCCCTGATTAACCAAGCTTTGAGCAGAAGCGGTCGAGATAATATTACCGTATTAATCGCCGAATTTAGTGGTTAAGCCGAAATCAGGATGCTGCCCTTACGTCCGGATTCTTAGGTCTCGGTATCTTTAGGAAGAAATACGCTTCAACAATCTTATAAGCGCGTAGATTCTCAGATGGACGGTTGTGGTTGGTAGTGTCTTTGGGGAATGGCTGTCAACGTGCGCTTAGCTTAGTATAGATAGACCCAAGATGTGAAGCAGCCGATGTGAGCATTCGGCGACGCTAGAGCGCGAGAGGCTTTTGCACCACGAAACAATGGACGGATTTTTTCAATGGAAAACGGTATTTCCCCTCGCGGTAGCCAGGCACCGCAAGTACCGAATATCGTATCCGTTACGAAATATCGTGCCGATTTGGCGCTGCAATGGTGTGTGCATGTTGTGATTTAGCACGCCGGTTGAATTTTAAATCATGTTATATCAATGTCTTACGGTTTTGTAGGCGTAGGGTTCATGAGTTGGCATGTTAAATGATCCCGATGCCTTATCTATTGATGAGCAAATGCAACTTGATAGGTATAAGATTCCGCGACATTTAGGGTTTTTTAGTTTAAAGCGTGACATGAAAAACCGACTAGACTAATGCGAATTGGTTTTGGGCTTAATACAGGCGTAACAAGTCCGGGGCACTATAGAATTGGGTCGATTGTAAGAAACGGGGCGCAAGGCACAAGGTTTCGTTACCGCTTTTCAATCGGTTGATGTTAACAATTGGATTACCATAGAGGCTTAAAAATGGCGGATTTGTCCGGATTACTAGAACCCGTTTCGGCGGAGCAGCCTTGTGGTGATAACCTTGAGTATGACAATGCCAGGGTGGCATTGGACACCAATATCTTAGGGACCCCGGAAAATCAGTTTTCTGGCGAGAAGGCGTTGCCGCCTAACTGGCGCGAGGTCTACAAGGAGGCTTTGGCGTTATTGCAGCGTTCCAAGGATTTGCAAGTCATTTTGTACTTGATCCGGACACTGATCAATGTTGAAGGTTGGAGAGGTTTTCGCGATGGACTGAGCTTTCTGGAAGAGTCCTTGACCCGTTATTGGGATTCCATACACCCTCAACTCGATCCCGACGACGGCATGGATCCGACGTCGCGAATCAATATTTTGGAAGAGCTTGCCAGCTTCGACCTGATAATCAGGCCTCTAAGTTTGGCGGTGCTGGTCGAGTCGAAAGCCATCGGCAGGTTTTGTTTGCGTGACATTCAGTACGCAACCGACCGGCTGGAAGTGCCCAAGGGCATGACAAAGCCAGACAACGGCGCTATCAACGCGGCTTTTCTGGATATGGATGACGCGGCGTTAGCTGATAATTATCAGGCATTGGTCGACAGTATCAAGATCGTCGAGCGGATCGATGCTTTCGTCAACGAAAAAGTCGGAGCCAGCCAAGGCGCGGTATTGACGCCGTTGAAAGCTTTACTGAAGGAAGTCAGGGATGATTTCGATCATTACGCGGGGTCGCGGTTGTCCAACGACGCCGAGACTGAGGCAAGCGACGATGGCAGCAGCGCTGAGGCGGGTGATGAGGTAAAGCCCGTTAAATCCAAAGCGGTGAGCGGCGCCATTGAGTCGCGCCAAGATGTGGTGAGAACGTTGGATGCGCTTTGTAAATATTATGCGGACTACGAGCCGTCTAGCCCCGTGCCCATTTTGTTGCGTCGGGCCAAGCATCTGGCAACTGCAGATTTCTTGGAAATCGTCCAAAACTTAATGCCGGATGCGCTTTCCCAAATAAGTGCGATAAAGGGTCCCGACCCAAGTTAGAAACTGATTTTTGGTAGTCCTTCTTAATGTCAAGCGGAGAATACAATGGCTGAAAGTAGTCAGAAGTTTATACAACGAAACCGGGCACCCCGGGTACAGATTGAATACGATGTTGAACTCTACGGTTCCGAAAAAAAGGTGCAGTTGCCGTTCGTGATGGGCGTCATGTCAGATTTGTCGGGTAAGCCAGCCGAACCTTTAGCACCAGTGGCGGATCGCAAATTGTTGGAAATCGATGTCGATAATTTCAATGATCGATTGAAATCGATGAAACCACGGGTCGCATTCCAAGTTCCCAATACCTTGACCGGCGAAGGTAATTTGAATGTCGATATCACCTTTGAAAGTATGGATGACTTTTCTCCCGCAGCGGTTGCCAAAAAAGTGGCGGGCTTGGATAAAGTCTTGGAAGCCAGAACCCAGTTGTCCAACTTGATTACCTATATGGACGGTAAAACCGGCGCGGAGGAATTAATCGCGAAGTTAGTTAACGACCCCGCGTTGCTACAAACCTTGGCGGCGTCAGCGAAACCGGCGGAAGCAGGCGGTGATGCCGCTGAAGGAAAAGGGGAGTAAGCCATGGCCGAATTAGAAACCCAAGGCGGACAAGGCGCAACCCAAACCCTGGAGTTGGACGATTTTTCCGCATTATTGTCCAAGGAGTTCAAACCAGGCACCGAGGCAGCCAATCAGGTCAATACCGCAGTAACAACGCTGGCGCAATATGCGTTGCAGGATGTTTCCAAAGTATCCGACGATGCCATAAAAACGATCCAGTCGATTATCGCCAGCCTGGATCAGAAAATCACCGAACAATTGAATCTCGTCATACACCATCCCGATTTTCAAAAACTGGAAGGTGCCTGGCGCGGCTTGCATTACTTGGTCAACAACACCGAAACCGACGAAATGTTGAAAATTCGGGTGTTGAATATCACCAAAAACGAGTTGGGTAAAACCCTGAAAAAATTCAAAGGTACCGCCTGGGACCAAAGCCCGCTGTTCAAAAAACTGTACGAAGAAGAATACGGCACCTTTGGCGGCGAACCCTTCGGTTGCTTGGTGGGCGACTACCATTTCGATCACAGTCCGCAAGATGTGGAATTGTTGGGCGAGATGGCAAAAATCAGTGCCTCCGCGCATACCCCGTTCATTTCCGGCGTGGCGCCATCGGTGCTGCAAATGGAAAGTTGGTCCGAATTGGCCAATCCGCGTGATTTGACCAAAATTTTTCAAACGCCGGAATACGCGGCTTGGCGCTCGTTGCGCGAGTCCGAAGATTCCCGTTACCTCGGTTTGGCTATGCCGCGCTTCCTGAGCCGTTTACCTTATGGCTCGAAAACCGATCCGGTCGAAGAGTTTGATTTCGAGGAAGACACCTCGGGCGCTGATAGCAGTAAATATACGTGGTCTAACGCTGCTTACGCGATGGCAGTCAACATCAATCGCTCGTTCAAATATTACGGTTGGTGTTCGCAGATTCGCGGTATTGAATCCGGTGGCGCAGTGGAAGGATTACCGGTGCATTCGTTTCCGACCGACGAAGGCGGCGTCGACATGAAGTGCCCGACCGAGATCGCCATTACCGACCGCCGTGAAGCGGAATTGGCCAAAAGCGGTTTCATGCCCTTGTTGCACAAAAAAAATACCGATTTCGCCGCATTCATCGGCGCGCAATCGCTGCAAAAACCTGCGGAATACACCGATCCGGATGCCACCGCCAACGCCAACTTGGCTGCGCGCCTGCCGTATTTGTTTGCTACCTGCCGGTTTGCGCACTATCTGAAATGCATCGTTCGAGACAAAATCGGATCGTTCAAGGAGCGCCAAGACATGCAGGCGTGGTTGAACACCTGGATCAGCCAATACGTGTTGACCAATCCAGCAGTGGCCACCGAAAAAGACAAAGCGCGTCGGCCATTGGCCGGTGCGGAAGTGGTGGTCGAGGAAGTCGAGGGTAATCCTGGATATTATCAATCTAAGTTTTTCCTTAGACCGCACTATCAGTTGGAAGGGTTGACGGTTTCCTTGCGACTGACATCTAAATTACCGTCGCAAAAAGGTTAAGTCCTATTCGTTGAATAAGGCTAGGAAGTACGCTATTTGCCGGGGCAGCAATACGAAATTCCCGGCAGTGGCGGTTAGTCGTTTTATATCCCGGCTTGCCGGAGCTGTAAATCTGTGGGTGGATGCCCGTTTGTATTTTTATCACTAACTTCGAAAGGAGAGCACTATGATCTTATTAAAATTCGCGACCGAAATTAAAGGCGATAGCACCGTAGCCAGCCATACGGACTGGATTACCGTAGACAGTTTGCAAATGGGCGTAGGTCGTGCCATTTCGACCAGCGGCGTCGGCAAAGACCGCGATACCAGCAATCCTTCGTTTTCCGAAGTCACCCTGACTAAAAGCATGGACATCGCGTCCGTCGACCTGTGGATGCAGTCCATCTGCGGCAAAAGCTTGGGTACAGCAACATTCCATTTCATCCAAACCGGCGGCGCGGATGCCAAGGGTCAAGTGTATCTGGAAATCGAACTGGCCGACGCTATCATCAGCGGCTACAGCCAATCCAGCGGCGGTGACCGCCCTCACGAGAGCATATCCATCAACTTCAACGAAGTTAAAATGAAGTACAACACTTTCGGCGAAGGCGAAGCACCAGCCGCCGGCGCATTCAAAGGTTGGAACTTGATGAAAAACGAAACCGTGTAATCGCCGACCCCGGTGGAACCAACACCACTGGGGTTATTTTTGCACTCATCGGAGAATCGTATGCAGGACGTTTCACGTCTTATCGCCGAAGGCGAGCTGGATGCGGCATTGCAGCAAACCCAGCAGTACATCAGGCAAAATCCGGCCGATCCTAAATCGCGGATCCTGCTGTTTCAGCTGTATTGCGTGCAGGGCCTGTGGGATAAGGCGCTAAATCAACTTAATGTGTTGCGCGACTTGGATGCCTCCACCTTGTTGATGGTTAGTACCTACGAACAAGTTTTACTCTGTGAAGCCTTACGTAAGGACGTGTTTGCCGCACGCAAAACGCCGCTGATTTTTGGCGAGCCGCCAGCATGGCTGGCTTTACTGTTAGAAGCGCTAATACGGGAAAACAGCGGCGATTTTCAGCAGGCCGTGGCATTACGAACTGAGGCCTTACAGCAGGCGCCGGCTACCGCTGGAGCGTTGGACGGTACACCGTTTGAATGGTTAGCAGACGCTGATAGCCGTTTGGGACCGGTGTTGGAGGCTGTCGTCAATGGTCGCTACTACTGGGTGCCGTTTATGCAGATCAGCAAGATACAGCTGGAAAAACCCACCGATTTACGCGATTTGGTATGGATACCGGCGCAATTTACCTGGATCAATGGTGGCGAAGCCAGCGGCTTGATACCTTGCCGTTATCCGGGTTCGGAAGCCGACTCGGACGCTCGCATCCGCCTGTCCCGTTTAACCGAATGGAATGAAGTCGCAGACGGTTTAATGCATGGCAAGGGACAGCGCCTATTGGCTACCGACGTCGACGATTACGCGCTGTTAGATGTCCGTACTATTGAATTCAATGCGCCGGCAGGGCTGGAATAATGGCCGATTTACTGCACGCGGAACGTCTCCAACCGTCCTTGCTGGATCGGTTGACCGACGAAGCTCCCGACAAACGCGCGGAAACCCGCGAGCAACGTGTCATGTCTCTGCGCCAGTTGCGGCAAAGCGTATTGCGCGATTTAAGCTGGCTTCTGAATACCGCAGCGTTCGAGAGCATGGTCAATTTGACCGACTATCCGTTTGTGGCTCGTTCCGTATTGAATTACGGGACACCGGTCTTGTCCGGCGTATCGCTGACCGGGATTGACGTTAAAAAGATCGAACGTAAAGTCCGGCAGGCAATTAACGATTTCGAGCCGAGAATCTTGGCGGACTCGCTGTCGGTAGAATTGGCAAAAGCCGATGATCAAATGAATCACAAGGCGTTGTCGTTTCGTATCGAAGGCGATTTGTGGGCGCAGCCGCTGCCGATACATTTATACATTCGCAGCGACCTGGATCTGGAAACCGGCGAAATCAGCGTCAAGGAACTGGACGGTTAACCATGGATCCCCGGCTGCTTAAATACTATAACCGCGAGTTGCAATACGTCCGTGAAGTAGGCGCGGAGTTTGCCGCAGAGTTTCCGAAAATAGCCAATCGCTTGGGCTTGGATACTTTCGAATGTTCCGACCCGTATGTAGAGCGCTTATTCGAAGGCTTCGCTTTTATGGCGGCTCGGGTGCAACTGAAAGTCGACTCCGAGTTTCCCAACTTTACCCAGCAATTATTGCAGATTATCTATCCGCACTATTTGTCGGCTACGCCATCAATGACGGTGGTGGAGATGAAACCCGATTTTGCCGAAGCGGCTCTGGCAGACGGGATCACGATAGCCAAGGATACGGTGTTGCGCAGCCAGATCGCCAGAGGCGAACAAACGGCCTGCGAGTACCGTACTGCGCAAGACTTGCAACTGTTACCGTTGCAGATAGGCCAAATTGAATATCTACCGAGTCTGGCTGCCGTGTCCAGTCGCGGCTTGACGGCCAAACATTTTCGCGGACCGGTCAAAGCGGCCTTACGTATCGTCTTGAATAGTGTGGGCGGTTTAAAGTTCAACGAAATTGCCCTGGACCGGCTGCCGTTGTTTCTGCGCGGTGTCGGCAATATCCCGTATCGCTTGTACGAACAACTGTTGGCAAATGTAAGCGGCATTGTCGGCAGTTTCCATAACGGGGTCTCGACGGAAATTCGCACGCTGTCTGCTGGGGGGGTACGCGGTCTGGGGTTCGAACCGGACGAGGCTTTACTCAGACAGACGCCGCGCTCGTTCGACGGTTATCGAATATTGCAGGAATATTTCGCCTTCCCGGACCGTTACCTGTTTGTCGAACTCGGTGGACTGGGAGAGCTAGCAAGTAACTGTGACAGTGAACAGATTGAGTTGTTCGTGCTGTTCGACCGCAGCGAACCGCAACTGATTAATGTGTTGGATCAGAACAATTTGGCCTTGTTCTGCGTGCCGGCTATCAATTTGTTCCCTAAACGTGCCGACCGGATCCATATCGACCAGCGGCAGTCTGAATATCACATCGTGGTGGATCGCAGTAGGCCAATGGATTATGAAGTGCATAGCGTCAATGAAGCCACCGGTTTCGGTGCCGATCAGGAGAGCGAACAGGCCTTTCTGCCTTTTTACGGCTCTAAAGCGTCCTACCAGCACGCCGGGGAAACTGCGTTTTTCAGCTTACGGCGAGTGAATCGCGTGCTGTCGTCAAATCAACGTCGCAAGGGAGTGCGTTCCAGTTATATCGGCAGCGAAGTTTTTGTGTCCTTGGTCGATGCGGCCCAGGCGCCGTATTCCGGCAAGTTGGCGCAATTGGGGCTGGATACCTTATGTACCAATCGTGATTTGCCGCTGGTGATGCCGGTAGGCCAAGGTGATACCGATTTTACCTTGCAAGTTAGTGCGCCGGTGAAATCGGTGCGTTGTATCGCCGGCCCGACCCGGCCGCTGCCGGCTGCGTATGAGGCCGATACCGTGTGGCGCCTGATCAATCATTTGTCGCTGAACTATCTGTCGCTGCTGGATACCGATGCCAAGAGCGGTGCGGCGGCATTGCGTGAATTGTTGGGCCTGTATGCCGACCAGCGCGAACCGGCCATCAAGAAACAGGTTGAGGGCGTGCTTTCCGTGGCTTCAAAAAATGTGGTCAGACGCATCGATGCAAAGGGGCCGATGGTGTTTGGGCGCGGCTTGGAAATTACCGTCATGCTGGACGAGTCGGCGTTTGAAGGTGGCGGCTATTTTCTGCTGGCAACGGTATTGGAGCGGTTTTTCGCTCGGTATGTATCGATCAATTCTTTCGTAGAAACCGTAATACGCACTACTGATCGTGGTGAAGTGGCCCGTTGGCCTGCGAGGATGGGATGTCGGCACACGATTTAATCGGTGAATTGACGAAGGATGCGTCGCGCTTCGATTTTTTCGAGGCGGTGCGGTTAATCGAATGCCTGAATAGCGATAAGCCGCGTTTCGGTACCAGTGTAAAAGCGGCCGACGATGCGGTGCGTTTTTCCCAGGAGCCGGAACTGGAATTTCCTGCTACCGCTGTCGATTACTATTCGCCGGGCGGGACGGGGCTGGGTAAACCGAGATTGGCGGTGAATTTTATGGGTTTGTTCGGTCCCAACGGCCCGCTGCCGCTGCATTTGACCGAGTATGCCCGAGAGCGGCAGCGCCACCATCACGATCCGACCTTTGCTCGTTTTGCCGATGTTTTTCATCATCGCATGATTAGTTTGTTTTACCGGGCCTGGGCCAATGCCCGCCCGGAAGTGCATTACGACCGGCCGGATACAGACCGCTTTGGTTTTTACGTGGGAGCCATGCTGGGTATTTCCGGGGCGCCGTTTCAGAACCGGGACGCACTGACCGACCGAGGCAAATTGTTTTATGCCGGGCATTTTGCCGCGCAGACCAAACATCCAGGGGGTTTACAGGCCATTGTCTCGGATATTTTTAAAGTGCCGGTCCGCGTCGCCGAATTTGTTGGCGAATGGATGGACATTCAACCCCGTGAGCAAACTCGTTTGGGCTGGAGCAAAGACACCTGTTCTCTGGGGAGCTCTGTTGTGATCGGCGCTAGCGTTTGGGGTTGCCAACATAAGTTTCGTGTCGTTATCGGGCCGTTGCGCCGTAGCCTATATTTGGCCTTGCTGCCGGGCGGGGCGTTATTGCCCAAGTTGGTGGCCATCGTCCGCAATTATGTCGGCGACGAAATGGTCTGGGACGCACAATTGATTTTGGAAAAAGCCGAAGTACCGGAAGAGCTGGCCTTAGGAAAACCCGAAACGACCGGCGCGAATAGTATGAACGGCGATGCGCAATTGGGTTGGAGTACTTGGTTGGGACCGCGCCGCGGTGCAGGCGATGCCGATGATTTAACGCTTAATCCGTTTATACAGGCTGATGCTGCCTGCTGAACCACACTTAAACTTTAGCGAGGAATAAACACCATGGCGGAAATTAGCCGAGTCAAGTTGTTTGGGAAATTGAACAAGGTTTGTTACAAAGCCGTCGAGGGTGCGACGGTGTTTTGCAAACTAAGAGGCAACCCCTATGTCGAGTTGGTGCATTGGTTAAGCCAACTGCTACAACTGCAAGACTCCGATTTGCACCGCTTGGTGAAGCATTACGGTTTGGATGCCTCGGTGATTGCCAAGGACGTGACTAACGCGCTGGACCGCTTGCCGCGCGGTTCTACGGCTATTTCCGATTTTTCGCCGCATATCGAGGATAGTGTCGAACGCGGCTGGGTCTTCGGCACATTGTTGTTCGGTGAGTCTCAGGTGCGCAGCGGCCATTTATTGGTCGGTATGTTGAAAACCAAATCCTTGCGCAACGAGTTGCTGGGAATTTCCAAAGAGTTCGAAAAACTCAAACCGGATACGGTTTCCGACGAGTTGCCGAAGATTGTGTCCGGTTCACCGGAAGACGGATTGGTTGCCAATGATGGTTCGCTGGTTGGCGCTACGCCCGGCGAAGCCAGCGGTGCGATTGCACCGGCAGCGATGGGCAAGCAGGAGGCGCTGAAACAATTTACCGTTGACCTGACCGAGCAGGCGCGTAACGGCAAAATAGATCCTATCGTGGGCCGTGAGGAAGAGATTCGGCAGGTCATCGATATTCTGATGCGCCGCCGGCAGAACAATCCGATTCTGACCGGCGAGGCCGGTGTCGGCAAAACGGCGGTAGTTGAGGGTTTTGCTTTGAAAATTGTCGCCGGCGACGTGCCCCCTTCATTACGCGATGTGAGCTTGCGGACCTTGGATGTTGGCTTGTTACAGGCCGGTGCCAGTATGAAAGGCGAATTCGAAAACCGCCTGCGGCAAGTCATCGAAGAAGTGCAAGCCTCGCCAAAACCCATCATTCTGTTTATCGACGAAGCCCATACCTTGGTCGGCGCCGGTGGTGCAGCCGGCACCGGCGACGCCGCCAACTTGTTAAAACCGGCGCTGGCGCGTGGGCAATTGCGTACCGTGGCAGCCACTACCTGGGCGGAATACAAAAAACATATCGAAAAAGACCCGGCTTTGACCCGACGTTTTCAGGTCGTGCAAGTGTTGGAGCCTAGTGAAGCCAAAGCGATCAGCATGATGCGCGGCGTGGTCTCGGTGCAGGAAAAACATCACCAGGTGTTGATTCTGGATGAAGCGCTGGAAGCGGCCGTCAAATTATCCCATCGCTATATCCCGGCCCGGCAATTACCAGATAAGGCTGTCAGCTTATTAGACACCGCCTGTGCCCGGGTCGGCATCAGCCAACACGCGGTGCCCGCCGAAGTGGACGACTGCCGTAAACGCATAGAAGCCTTGGAAACTGAGTTGGCGATTATCGGCCGGGAAAAAGCCGTCGGTGTCGAAGTGGCTGCGCGGGAGCAAGTAGCTAACGAAAAATTGGCTGCCGAACAGGAGCGGCTGGCTGGTTTGGAAGAGCGTTGGAATGCCGAGAAGGAATTGGTCGGCAAGATTTTGGAATTGCGCGGCAAACTCAGATCGGCTGGACACGCTGTCGATACAGCCGAACCGGCGGAAGGCGATACTGGTAGCGAAGCCAACGATCGCGACGCCTGGCTGACCGAATTGAAAGCCTTGCAGGCTCAACTCCACGCACAACAAGGCGAGTCGCCGCTAATTTTGCCAACCGTCGATCAGCAGGCTGTAGGCGCTGTTGTGCAAGATTGGACCGGCATTCCGGTTGGCCGGATGGTCAAAAATGAAATCGAAACGGTACTGAAGCTGCCGGATTTGCTGGAGCAGCGCATCATCGGCCAACGCCACGCACTGGAGATGATAGCCAAGCGCATCCAGACCTCGCGCGCAGGCCTGGATAATCCGAACAAGCCCATCGGCGTATTCATGCTGGCCGGTACTTCCGGTGTGGGTAAGACAGAAACCGCGTTGGCGCTAGCCGAAACCTTATATGGCGGCGAGCAAAACGTCATCACCATCAACATGAGCGAATACCAGGAAGCGCATACCGTTTCCACCCTGAAAGGCGCGCCTCCGGGCTATGTCGGTTACGGCGAAGGCGGCGTGTTGACTGAAGCGGTAAGGCGCCGCCCCTACAGCGTGGTATTGCTGGACGAAGTGGAAAAAGCCCACCCCGATGTGCACGAGATATTCTTCCAGGTGTTCGACAAAGGCTGGATGGAAGACGGCGAAGGCCGGGTTATCGATTTCAAAAATACCTTGATTTTGTTGACCACCAACGCCGGCACAGACCTGATTGCCAACTTGTGCAAAGACCCGGATTTAATGCCGGAGCCGGAAGGCATTGCCAAAGCTTTGCGGGAACCGTTGTTAAAAGTATTTCCGCCAGCCTTGCTTGGACGTTTAGTCGTTATTCCTTACTACCCTCTCAACGACGAAATGATAGGCGCAATCGCCCGGTTGCAATTGGGCCGAATCAAAAAGCGCGTCGAAGAATCGCACAAAGTCCCGTTCAGTTACGACGACGAAGTCATCAAACTGATTGCCAGCCGTTGTACTGAATTGGAAAGCGGCGGGCGGATGATAGACGCGATCTTGACCAATACCGTGTTGCCGAAGATTAGCGAGGAGTTTTTGACTCGGATGATGGAGGGCACGCCGATTGAGCGGGTCCATGTCAAGGTCGAGGATGGCGAGTTTGGGTATGGGTTTGAATAAAGGCAGATTGTCGTCATCTATCTTGCTCTAATCTAATTCGGAATACGTCTATGAGAATCATCTATACCAGCGAGCTAGTAGCGCAATCGGGTGTTTACATCGATCAACTGCCTACCATAAATAGCTTCCCTGTTTTGGACCTATCACCCACCGCGTGGCCACGGCATGAAAAAAAAATGATGGAGTTGAAGAAAAGTGGGGAGGGCGATGACGTGTGGAAGGGCTCTCCGGATACCTCAGGCCGAGCACTTTGGACGTACTTGGCGACTGGCGGTTGCGTACCTGTAGCGGCGGCGGAAGTCGATCCGGGGCCTCCTCGTAATGTCCGCTGGATTTCGTTAACCCATTGTACTGGCAGTAATCGACCGGATACCCTGACTCAGGGAGCGACAAACTGGGCTAACGTCTATGTGATATTTGTAGTCAACAGCGGAACCCATTTTGGCGACGACATGGAGCGACACGTGGGTAGATATATCGACGCTTTGCCGGGGAAAGCCCAAATTCCGCCTAATAATATCTTTGTGGTATACGGCCCACATGCCAGTCTAGCAATTTCGCCAACCGGGCTGGTTGGGGTCTTACCCAACGATCAGCCTCCAACCGCATTGGCGCAACAAAACGGTAGTAGTTGCTGCAAATGTTACATCGCAACCGCAACCTGCTTGGCATTGGGATTACCGGACGATTGCGAAGAGTTGAAGACGTTGCGATGGTTTCGCGACAACGTTTTGCTCAAGACTGTCGATGGTACGCAGGATGTGGAAGCATATTATCGCGATGCGCCAAGTATCGTTGCCGAGATTAATCGGCGCACGAATTCATCGGACATTTACCTGGGAATTTTTCGCCAAGTGGTCCAGCCTGCCGTGGAAGCCATACGACACCAGGATTACGAGGGTGCAAACGCCATTTTCAAACGTATGCTAGGCGAGCAGTGTCGTCGGCGTGGGTCTCACTTTGGATCAACGGAAAGTATGGTGGATACGCTTGCTGCGCGAGATCATATTTAATAACGAATTTATATATGAATTCAACATTTGGAGTAAACGGCATACCCGGTGCGGGCCGGGGTTTGTAAACCCGCCAAGACTGTTTTAGGTTGGTTTAAAAATAATAGTGGTATACCCGCGTTACAAGGTGATTTGATTTGTTTTTTAGCAAAGGATAAATATTATGATTAAAGATAGAGATTACAATTTGGCAAAAGCTAAATTAGTGGCAAATGGGAGCGTGACTGCCGCTAAATCGCACAATAAACACACGCAAGGAAAGGGTAGTCCCGAAGGTCATGGAAGATCTCTCCTCCGTGAAGCGCAGGGTGAATGGGGCGCGAATATTACACTAGCCCAAACTCAAGCTCTTGCCGATGCTGCTGAACAGATGGGTATTGATTGGCCATGATTAATATAATTCGTTTGCCGACAATCTAGTAAATTTTACTCGAACTTTCGGCGGTGTTCATGTGCAAAAAGACGATTGATCAACTGATATCTTTAGTTCGTTCATTGATTCTGATTGGTTGTATTTTAATGAATAACGTAGGGTTAAATTTAACAATTGATAGCGAGACGAGATTAAATGGCTACCTGCCTTGACTACGCAAAAATCGCAATTGCCTCTTATTATAAAAGCGCTAACCAATATTACGCAGAGCCTCCAGGTCATATGGTGGACGATTGGCAGGTGCAGAAATGGGAGTCCGGCACTTGGTACGGAGACGGCTTTCAAGGCGGCATCTGGTGTAGCAGTACGGATGTCGTGGTGGGTTGTTGCGGTACCAATCCGGGGCAGAAGGGAAAACTATTCTCGGATATAGGGGCGGATCTGAGAATCGGTTTGCGTATTCTGCCCAACCAATGTTCGTCGGCGCGGCAGATGCTGAAGGCCGCCAAACAACTCGCCAACGGTCGGCGGCTCTCGTTGACCGGGCATTCGTTGGGCGGCGGTTTGGCGCAAGTGGTCGGCGTCTGGGAAGGCGTACCGTTCGTGACGTTCAATGCGCCGGCGATGGCGCACGCGATCAAGGCCGCGCATGTGAATATTCTGAAACCGCAAATGATGATTCGGACTTGGCAATCGAAAAGCGCTTCTGATTGCCCCGGCGTCAATTTTCGAATCGCCGGCGATCCGGTTAGCGTGGAAGGCTTGGCTGGCGACCATGTCGGCATGGTGGTCGATTTGCCCAATGCCACCGGCGGCGGTGCTCACGGCAAAACCAATTGTTGGCAGGCGGTCTTGCAGACCGATTGGGCGAATATCGATCCTTTCGAAGGGCTGTAGGTCCGAATAGTGAAACGTATTCGGACTAATTTAAAGTCTACATTCTTCCGAATACACTAATGCTATTAGGAGTTGGGTGGGTAGCCAAGTTAGCAATACCGAAGGTTAGATTTATTGAATTTTGAGTGGGTGCGTCGTATCGTTGAAAACCTGGCGATAAACGCCAATTAGTTCCCTATGCATATTCCCTGTGAATAAAGATGACTCAATTAAATTCAGTCAATGATTTGCGGGAATATATTAAAGGGCTGGGGGAGTTTCGGGCTCGGCCTATTGTTGCCGGGCAGCATCCGACTTTGTATTTGGGTCAAAGTCAAGGAGCTATGATTAAAGGTATGCGGGAAAAGGATTATTTGTTTTCGCCTTGTAAAAACTGGGTGGAGCCGCATGAACAAATGGGGCTTTTATTTTCGGCTGAATGGAATCATTTAACAGGTTGTTGAAAAAAGAAAATCGGTGGAAAAAATTCCTCAAAATTCTCCAATTTGCTGTTAAAAGTCATTTGGTCGCAACGAACAATCAATGACTTACAAATTTCAATTTTGCCAGAAATGCGTTTTTAGGGACAAAAGTGGAGAGGATTTTTAAATTTCAACAGCCTGTTAAAAGATCAGATCAAATTAAAGCGTAAATGGAATAAAGATAAGTCGATTGATATTAACTGGTTATTGGCGAGCTTTGAATTGCCGGCTGGGTTAAAATTTGTGCAAGATACTCGAGATAGTCAGCACTATTTGCTAACAGTTACCGAGCGCATGACCATTGATGCCTTAGTGGCAAAATTATTGATGATTGCCGATAGAATGGCAGTATATCCGCATGTGGAAAGGTTCTTGAAATGATTGCCTACAAGTATCCTGAGGAAAAAGAAATACTCATGCACTATGCTCATAAACTACAAGCAAATGGCATCATCGAGATTATTGACAAAGGATATGTAAAAAACGCCAACGAGGCCAAACTGCTGACGGCTTTTTTCTGGCAGATGGTCGACGAGTCGGTTAAAGATGCTGAGCAAGGTGTGGATGCCGCGGGTCATCGCGATCTTCAAGCCTATGATGAGTACATCATGAACACACTAAGATCTTATCTGCTTAACGCCGGATATGAAAAAGAATGGAGTGACGAAGATGAGTCTGCGCAGTGAGATAGACGGCATAATAAGCTGAACGGTTTTTCGATTTATATTTGAAAGGTGAACGGAAAGTGGGGAATACATGGCTGGCGCAGTGTCATTAACTAAAGTATCGATACCTAAAGCCTCGGCGATTTGCCAGGATATTCAACTGGATCAGCAGGCAACTGCAGGCCTACTTGCCGACCCTGCGCCGGTTGATTTTTTGAATAAATTGCTCGAACAGCAACTTTATCCCGATGCCGTGCGTTTTATGGCCAGAGCGTTACCCAAGCGCGAAGCGACCTGGTGGGCCTGCCTTTCTGCGCGCAGTGTGGTGAGCCCGCAAACACCCCCCGAAGTCGTTAAAGCGCTCGATGCCGCGGAGTTGTGGGTATTTAAGCCAACCGAGCCTAATCGCCGGGCCGCCAATGCTGCCGCTCACAGCGCATCCTTCGAAAACCCTGCCGCATGGGCAGCCATGGCCGCGTTTTGGAGTGATGGCAGTATGGCGCCGGAAGACGCACCATCGGTTCCGCCGGCGGATAATCTGACGGCCAAGGCGGTGGCCGGTGCGGTAATGTTGGCGGCGGTATTGACTCAGCCGGAAAAGGCCTATGAGAAATACCAATTTTTTATCGATCAGGCTATTGATATTGCCAACGGCGGTAACGGCCGACTTTGGCAGGCGGCTTAAGGAGATTACGATGGGACAGCCGGCTGCACGTATAACTGACATGCATGTTTGTCCAATGTTTACGGGACCGGTCCCGCATGTCGGTGGCCCGATTTTGCCTCCTGGTGCGCCGACGGTAATGATAGGCAAAATGCCGGCCGCACGCGCTACCGACATGGCGACATGCGTCGGGCCGCCAGATACCATCGCAAAAGGGTCGACAACCGTGATGATAGCCAACATGCCGGCCGCCAGGATGGGTGATATGTGCGCCCATGGCGGCACCATTATCCTCGGTTACCCTACGGTACTGATCGGTGGCTGACGCCGGCTTTATCTCAAAATTATCGTTTTAGCGTTAGGATTTCACCATGCCACTTTCTCAAGAATCTCGCACCGCTTCGGTGGTGACAGCCGCCGGTGCGGATACCTTTGTGCTGTATCGGATGACTGGTAAAGAACAATTGAGCAGTTTGTTCGAGTACGAGTTGGAATTGCTGAGCGAGAACGGCGATATTGATCTGCAAACGGTGTTGGGCACCAGCATTACCGTCAAATTGCAACTGGATAACGGTGCGCTACGCCCGTTCAACGGCATTGTCACGCAGATTAACCAATTCGGTATGCTCGGCGACCTGTATTTCTACCGAGCTATTGTGCATCCGAAAGTGTGGTTACTGACGCAAGCCAGTAACTGTCGCGTTTTATCCCCGGCGCCGGCGACCAAAAATGTACCGGACATGGTCAAGGCTGTCCTCGCCGAGCATGGTTATACCGACGTAACGACAAAGTTTTCCACCACCTACCAGCCCCGCGATTTTTGCGTGCAGTACCGGGAGACCGACTTCAATTTTATTAGTCGGCTGCTCGAAGAAGAAGGTATCTACTATTACTTCACGCATACCGACAGCATTCATTCGCTGGTGTTGTGCGACGACATTACCAAGTTGGCGGCAGCGACACCGGCCACGGTCAAATACTACCCTGCCGCAAACCAGGGCGGGCGCGACGAGGAGCATTTTTATGAATGGCGGCTTGGACGGCAAATTCGTTCCGGCAGTTACCGCTTAAAGGATTTCGATTTCGAGGCGACAACCGCGCCTTTGGACAAAGTCAAAGATTTGCCTGGCGAACATGCTCAAGCCAGCAAAACCGTCTACGACTATCCGGGGGAGTTCAAAGTAGACAGCGAGGGTGAGCGATACTCGCGCCTGCGCATGGAAGAGCTACGCGCGGAGCACGAGCAAACCGTTGCGCTCGGCAATTTGCGCACGCTGGCGGTAGGGCAAAAATTCACCTTGTCGGAATTTCCGCGCGCCGATCAAAACCGTGAATATCTGACGGTATCCACTCAATTCCAGATCCAAAACAACGACTACGGTATCGCCGAAGCGGGCGGCATGGACGAGTTTCAATGTACCTATTCCGTTATCAGTACCGAATACGCCTACCGTCCGCCGCGGCGTACCCGAGTGCCGGTAGTGCAGGGTGTGCAAACCGCCATAGTCGTTGGCGGCAGCGGCGACGAAATCCTGACCGATCAATATGGCCGGGTTAAGGTGCAGTTTCACTGGGATCGGCTCGGCACAAAAAATGAAAATAGCTCATTTTGGGTGCGGGTTGCGCAGATTTGGGCCGGCAATAACTGGGGATCGATGTTTATTCCGCGCGTCGGCCAGGAAGTGATTGTCGATTTTCTGGAAGGCAATCCGGATAACCCCATCATCACCGGGCGGGTCTATAACGCCCAACAAATGCCGCCTTATAGCTTGGATGCCAACAAAACCCAAAGCGGGATCAAAACCCGCAGCACGCCTAATGGGGCGGCTGAAAATTTCAACGAAATTCGCTTCGAAGACAAGAAAGGTAACGAAGAGCTCTACATGCACGCCGAGAAAAACTTTACGCGCATTGTTGAAAACAACGACGTGCAAAAAATCGGTTTCGAGAAAAAAGATGCCGGCGACCAAACCGTGGACATCTACAATCACCGCACCATCACGCTGGATCAAGGCAACGACAAATTGACGGTCAAGACCGGCAATCACACCGTGGAAATCGACAAAGGCAACGACAGTTTGACCGTCACCCAAGGGAACCGGACCGTCAAAGTCAACGCCGGCAGCATTTCCGAAGAAGCCGGGCAGTCCATAGAGCTTAAAGTGGGCTCCAACAGCATCAAAATCGACAATAGTGGCGTCACGATCAAAGGCATGACCGTTAAAATCCAGGCAGACACCCAGGCCGAATTGAAGGGCTTGCAGACCACGGTGAGTGGTGATGGCATGCTGACCCTTAAAGGCGGGATGGTGATGATCAACTGATGATCATTTTTCCGCCGCGCGAAACCAACCGGATAGAGTAAGGATAATGCTGGAATACTACAGGGATAAGGGACGCCGGGCCGGCGTCGAGCTGGGTCGCGACGACAATGCGTCCATCCAGACTACAGCGTGTGCCTGGATGGAGGTATAGATGGCCGGATGGAAAGATCCCAGGCCAACGGGCTCCGAGATCCGGCCGCGCAACATCGACGCCGGCACAACGATCCGCGATGCTACGCCACGGCCGACGCCCATAGGCGTATTACCCGGCCAACCGGCCAAGGCCGCGCCGCGCATAGTACCGACTCGTAGCGGTTTACCGACATTAAAGCCGGGCTCGCAAGGTGCTGAGGTTCGGCAGTTGCAAGGCTTACTTAACGCCTGTCTTAGTCCATCGCCAAACTTGGTCCTTGATGGGCGGTTTGCTCAGGCTACCGCGAATGCCGTGCGCCAGTATCAACAAAGCGTCGGTATTAACGCTGACGGTATCGTCGGTAAAGACACCTGGTTTTATCTGCTGAAGGGGGATAAAGCGAAAGTCGTAGCGCCGATGCCTCCACCGCCACCCGCAACTGCCAGTAGTAGCGCGGTCCAATCGGCTCCCGCACCTAATATGCCGATACCGGTGGAAACGGTGGGGAGCTGGACGCTGGAGCGCAAATTCTCCGAAGCCTTGCGTTTAACCGCACCCAAACTGCCCGGCAGTATGCGCCGCGAGTTTGAAGCGCTGCTCAGTCCGGAAAGCTTGGCGATCATGGCCGCAACATTGGTTATTTGGGCGGGCGCCCACGTGTTTGGCGTTGGCGAAATCGTCGATATTCTGATGCTGGTCGGCGGCATCCTGATGTTCGGGCTCGCGGTATTCGGCGTCGCCCGCGACCTGGGCGAATTTTTGGCGATCACCGCCACTGCCGGAAGCGAACAAGATCTAGACGAAGCTGCCACGCATCTGGCGGAAGCCATCGCGGTGATCGGTGTTGCGGCCTTTGTCGCGCTGTTGGCAAAAGTGCGTTCTTTACGCGGAAAAAAAGGCTTGGCCCGCGAATCGGGAGCCGCCTCGGAAGCAGTAACGCCATCGCAAGCAACCGGCAAATCGGCATCCGGTAAAGCGCCGGCTCGCGTGGGTGCGGCGGCGGAGGGGGAAGCCGCCGGCGGGGCCTCCACCTCTAAACAAACCGCATGTCCGGGTAAGGATTGCAAAACCGCCGGCGAGCCGATCAGCATGCTCACCGGCGAGGAAATGCTGGAAAAAATCGACTTTACTTGGGATGGCCCATTGCCCTTGGCTTGGCGGCGTTATTACCGTAGCAGCCAATCCGATGTCGATCATCAATTGGGCTACGGCTGGCTGACGCCGTTGGACGAGTGGCTGGAAATCGGCGAGCGCGTGACGTTTTGCAATGCCGATGGTCAGCGTATCGATTTGCCCTTGCCCAAGCCCGGAGCCCATAGCATTAATCTGCCGGAACAGGTTCGCTTGTACCGGGAAAACGGCCAGTATCGCATCGTCGATCCTACCGGTTTGGCGAAAACCTTCACCGGTCGGTCTGGCCGTTGCCCTCTACGGGCCTGGCACAACAGCCAGGGCCAAAGCCTGTATTTTCACCGCGACGCCAACGGCGACGTCGAGCGCATCTCCGCCAGCTGGAACAAGCATTTACTGTTGGACCGCCAAGGCCGGCGCATCGTCGCGATTCGTCCCGGCAAACGTGTCGGAAGCGGATTCGAAGCGGCCGGCGAGCCGCTGGTAAATTATCTTTATAGCGAAGAAGGCGATTTAATCGGTGCTCGCGACCGGCTTGAGCAAGGCGAAAGCTATGCTTATCGCAACCATGTCATCGCCCGCCGCACCCTGCCCAGCGGCTTTAACTTTTACTTCGAATGGGATCAAGACACGCCGCAAGGCAAATGCCTGCACAACTGGGGTGATAACGGTGTTTACGACTACCGCTTCGAATGGTTGCCGGACGGCGTCAGCCATGCCATCGATTCGCGCGGCGGCGTCGCGGTGTATCATCACGATCCGCAAGGTTTGTTGCTCCTGGAGCGCAGCCCGGAAGGCCGGGAAACCCGCCACAGCTACAACGCCGACAATCAACTGGCGCAAACCGTAGCACCGGATGGCGGCGTCACCCGCTTTAACTACGATAGCGAAGGCCGCCTGATCGGCGTCTCCGATGCGCTGGGTTTTAGTCAGCGCGTCAAGTACGACAAACAAGGCCGTCCGGTCGAACTGATCGATGCCCTGGATCAGCGCTGGCTGCGCCGCTACGACGCCAACGGTCGTCTGGAAGAAACCGTCGCCGCCAACGGCGCGGTCACCCAGTATCAATACAACGCCCAAGGCGTGCCGGTGCGTATCACCGATGCACTGGGCCGCACCCGCTCGCTGTTGTGGGACGAACAGTTGCGCCTGGTCGGCGAGATCGGCTTTGAGGGCATCAAGACCCGCTACCAATACGACGATGATGATCGTATCGTCGCCATCGTCGATCAAGACAAACGCACCACCCGTTACGGCTACGACGTGGCCGGCCGCGTTATCGCAGTGCAACACGCGGACGGCAACACCGTGCAACTGCGCTACAACGCCGCCGGTTTATTGACCCATTACATCGATGGCCTGGGCCACACCACCGAATACCGCTACGACGACGGCCTGTCCCAACCCACCGCCCGCATCGATCCGCTGGGCCACGAAATGCGTTATCGCTACGACAGCGAACGCAACCTGATCGGCCTGATCAACCCCAAAGGCGAAACCTACAGTCTTAACTACGACCGCGACGAAAACCTCATCGAAGAAATCGGCTTCGACGGCCGCATCCAACGCTACCGCTACAATGCCGCCGGCGTGCTGGAAGCCTACCTGCAACCCGCCGCCGACGGCGATTGGAGTGTCACCCGCTTCGAACGCGACCGTCTCGGCCGCTTGCTGAAAAAACACGCCGCCGACGGCAGCCTGAGCCAATACGGCTACGATCCGTTGGGCCGCTTGCAACTAGCCAAAAATGCCGACAGCTTGGTGCTGCTCGGCTACAACGCCCTGGGCCAGATCAACCAGGAAAACCAGAACGGCGCCATCGTCCGCCACAAATACGACCTGCTGGGCCGGCGCATCCACACCGAAACCCCGGACCGGCACCGCATCGACTACCGTTTCGGCGAGCGCTACCTGGACAGCATCGAATTCGACGGCCAAACCCTTACCAGCCACCGCTACGACGATCTGGGCCGGGAAATCGGCCGCAGCCAAGGCCCACTCAACACCGACTACGACTACGATCCGCTGGGCCGCCTGTTGCGGCAACGTGTCGCCGGCAAAGGCCAGGCGCCGCTGATCGGTCGCCAGTACAGCTACGATACGGCCGGAAAACTCCGCGAACTGGACGACCTGCGCCAGGGCCGCAGCCAATACAACTACGACCCCGCCGCCCGCCTGATCCGTAGCGAAGGCCTTAGCCCGGAAAGCTTCGTCCACGATCCGGCCGGCAACCTGCTGGGCGCCAGCGCCGAAACCGGCCGCGTCGAAGGCGACCGCTTGCTGATGATGGGCGACCGCCACTACAACTACGACGCCGCCGGCAACCTGACCGAAGAAAAGCGCGGCAAGGCCGGCCACATCGTCACCTGCTACCAGTACGATAGCGACAACCGCCTGGTCCGCGCCGAAACGCCGCAAGGAATCAGCGAATACCGCTACGACGCCCTGGGCCGGCGCATCGCCAAACACACCGCGCAAGGCGAAACCCGTTTTCAATACGATGGCCCGCGCCTGCTGGCGGAAACCGATAGCCTGCGCAGCCGCACCTACCTGTTCGAACCCGGCAGCTTCCGGCCCTTGGCGCTGCACGAACAACACAACACCCAAGCCGGTGGCAGCACCTACCACTACCACCTGGACCATCTCGGCACGCCCAGGGAGCTGACCGATACCGATGGCAGAATCGTCTGGTCCGCCCGCTACCGCGCCTACGGCAACCTGGCCCTCGCCGACGTCGAAGCCATCGACAACCCGCTGCGTTTCCAAGGCCAGTATTACGACCAAGAAACTGGTTTGCACTACAACCTGAATCGATATTACGATCCTAATGCAGGGCGGTTTATTCATCAGGATCCGATTGGCATCAAAGGGGGGATAAACATATATTGTTATCTTGTGAATCCGATAATGTCAGTGGACCCTCTCGGATTAGCGCCGCTTACCGGTGTAGATTTTTCCGGTAGCCCGGATTTGTTCCCATCGGGAACTGGGCAGCAAAGCATTGTGGAAATAACGATGCAGGGTTCGAGATCAAGAGACTTTGTCCAGGCCTATAAGGCTGCGGGAATAAGCCCTGTAGATGCCGAAGGGTATACTTGGCATCACGTTGATGATTTTAATCCGTCTACAGGGAAAACCACTATGCAGTTGGTGAAAACTGAGGCTCACGAGGCTAGTTTTCCGCATAGAGGCTCGGTGTCTCAGTTTGAGAAGCAATATGGTGTTGAGTATGACAGTAAAGAGTCAGTCGATATAGCCAACAAAAACGGCTGGTTGAAGGGCCGCAAACCTAAATGTGGTTAAATCGGAGGTGCAGAATATGGTGTCAAGAATACTTTTCTCAAAGGGGGGAGTAAATTTATCTTCAGAAGATATTGGAGATATTCAGCAACATTTGAATCTCGTTTTGCCGGAAGAATTGGTCAATCATTATTTAATACATAATGGCGGTATACCTTCAAATAGTTTTTGGATTTTGGAGGATGGCTGTTCTCTATGGGTTAAAAAATTTTTGCCTATGAAATTCCCGGTTGGAACCGAGCGGACTTTGGAAGATAGTTATTTACTGATGGTTGCAAAGAATGTAATGCCCAAAGGATTGATCCCGTTTGCCATTGATCATGGGGGAAATTACTTTTGCATCGATACATCTGGCGAAGTTTACTTTTATGCGGTTGACAGATGGGATGAAGCGTTGAGTGACGAACAAAATCATGAGAAGGCAAAAAAGAAGTTAGGCGTGTCTTTTCAATTGTTTGTAAACCAGCTTGTCGAAACTGACGAATTTGAAGATTAGGCCGCTTAGGCAAAATTAGCCGTATATTAGTCTTATCCAGGGAGACGTACTGATTCGTCGCCAAGTCCAGAATCAGAAAGCTTTGTCCTCGTTGGGCCGGCAACCTGATCGAAGAAAAATGCGGCAAGGCCGGTCACATCGTCACCCGCTACCAATACGATAGCGACAACCGCCTGATTCGCGCCGAAACGCCGAATGGCACCGCCCAATACCGCTACGACGCCCTGGGCCGGCGCATCGCCAAACACACCGCGCAAGGCGAAACCCGCTTTCAATACGACGGCCCACGCCTGTTGGCGGAAACCGATAGCCAGCGTAGCCGTACCTACTTATTCGAACCCGGCAGCTTCCGGCCCTTGGTGCTGCACGAACAAGACCACACCCAAGCCGGCGGCGCCGTCTACCACTACCACCTGGATCATCTCGGCACGCCCAGGGAGTTGACCGATACCGATGGCAGAATCGTCTGGTCCGCCCGCTACCGCGCCTACGGCAACCTGGCCCTGGCTGATGTCGAGGAAATCGACAACCCGCTACGTTTTCAAGGCCAGTATTACGATGCCGAAACCGGTTTGCACTACAACTTGAACCGGTATTACGATCCTAATGCAGGGCGGTTTATTCATCAGGATTCGATAGGGTTGAGAGGGGGTGACAATCTATATCGGTATCTCGAAAATCCGCTCAACTGGGTTGATCCGCTTGGGTTGGTCGGCGATCCTGCAACGGCGACACACATTACGTATGTCGGCGTAGACGCGGCAACCCGTAAACCTTACGTCGGTTACGCGAGTATGCAGGGGCAACACGCAGGCGAGGAAGTACTTCAGTATCGTTACGGAAACGATTTTGGCCGGTTTTCGAGTAAACCTGATGTGGTATTCGAGGCCTACGGCGATAAGGCGACTGCTAGAGGGTTGGAGCAGCACTATTTCGAAAAATTTGGTGGCTTTGACGGTACAGCTAATGCACAAAACCCTGTCGGTGTTAATAACCCTAGGCGAGGAGAATATCTAAATGCCGCAGATAAACATCTCAATCCGACCACGAGCAAAGCCGGAAGTTGTGGATAAATAACTCTTTTAAACTGAATTAAACACAATAAGATCAAGAAATGGCTAAAAGAATAGTGTGGAAGCACAATAATGTGGTCAGCCTTAAGCTTCGCGAGGACCTTTACTCGTTGGGGCAAATGTTGGGTCGAGCTACCATGCGGTTTTTCAATATTACTAGCGGCGATGGCAATTGGCATAATATTGATTTAAACGAAGTCGATCCAATATTTACGCTATTTATTGGAAATATCGTGTTACATAATTTGGCTGACAAAAAAGTTTCCGATAAAGATGTAAAGCCGAGCGTCGCACCCTGTGAACCCTACTGGATTGATGCCAAGCTTAATTTTGATGGAGGTTACCCCTTCAAGGGAGGGAAGCTTATCGATATTGGTACGGAAGGGAATATCTGCACCACTGAGGGGCGAGTGGTGCAAGAAGACCTATCACTTCCAGCCGATAAGGAAATTATAGAGACATATCAATTGACGAATATGTGGGGTGATGTACATGTTAGAGATCGCCTGCTTCATTTTTTTGATACCGGCAAGGACGACGATTTTTTAAAGAAAAAAGTATTTCCTGGGTACGGGACAGAACATCCAGTGTAGATACTGTTAGCGTAATCCTACGCGGTGACGTGTTGCCAAGTGTTGAATCAAAACGCTTCTCCCGCTTACGGCCGGCAACCTGATCGAAGAAAAGCGCGGCAAGGCCCACCAAATGCCACTCGCTACCAAATGATAGCGACAACCGCTTGATCCGCGCCGAAATGCCGAATGGCACGACGCAATATCGTTACGACGCCCCATAGCCATTGTGGAGCAATTGATCCGTAAAGTTTCCAAATACCATGATTTTAAAAAATATATTTCTTTACCCTGATTTAGTAGAGTTTGCTAACAGAGAGCAAGATTTGCTGATAGTTAAAGATCAGACCAGGCACATTTGTAATTATCTTGATCGACGATTAGCTGTGCTTAAATTTCACGTTGATGCTTTCAATAGAATTTGTGTAATTGGCAAATCCCAATCTCAAGAAATGTACATCAATTCTTCATCTGTATTGGCAGTTTATATTCCTTTCAATATGGATGAGTGTAGATCAATAAAACGAAGTGAATTGGGAGATTATTACAGTAAGTTATTGAAAGAGGGTTTGAAAAAATGTGCCGCTAAATACGAAATACCAATTGATGCGTTATTGTCCTGGCTTGAAGAAATGAAGCAAGACGGCTATCGTAACGAATGGATATTTAAGGAAAAAACATTTAAAGATCATGATATAAAGTGTCGTCTTGATTGCGCTTTAACTCTGGATGAATTCACATTGAGGCTTAATGTTTCAAAAAAAGGTATTGAGCTTTTCAGTGAATTAATTTTGACTACTCCGCCTGATGAAATTGCCTTTCAATACAAATTTAAAGATGTGCTAATTGAAAATGACAATATTGTGGTTATCACTCGTATGAACTCTGAATCCGAAAGAGTTTTATTTCGAACAATGATTCCCGCTGGCTAAATAGCCGTAGCACCTGTCACTATCATCTGGATCATCTCGGCATGCCCAGGGAGCTGATCGATACCGATGGCAGAATCCTCTGTTCCGCCCGCTACCACCCCTATGGCAATCTGGCACTGGCCGATGTCGACGCTATCGACAAACCTTTTGGCGCGAGAGAGCTAAAACCGAGCGGGAGCGAAGAAAAATGTTAAATCGCTGTGGATAATATGTTGTCGAATAAAGTAATAAATTATTTTAAAGCTAATGGCTGGTGGTATGAGGATATCGCTGAAGAATATTCGTTGGCATTAATTGAACTAGACATTGATCTTGATAGTGAGTTTGCAGAATTTTATCTTCATGTGGAGGACGGGCCAACTTTCAGTAGAAAATATGGAGAAATTTATCAAATATGCTGGTTCGTAACAAATTCAAGTTACGATATATGCTTACAAAGAACTCACAATGCTCTTGGTTTGCCGATGGAATATATACCTCTAGATAGTTTTGAAGGGGGAGGTGGTTTTTTTTATAATAGAAATACAAGGGAGGTTTTGTATTTAGAGCTCGGTAAAAAAATTGAGGATTTTTTAGTAGGTAAATTAATGCCTCAATGGAAAGATTTTAATGATTTTTTAGAGTGGTTTTTTCTTTAAGGAATCAGTAGACATTTTCTGGGGCGCATAGATATGCGAATAGTGGGGCAGCGTCAGCACGTATTGGCTGTAAGATATTTTATTCTGGTGGTAATAAAATAATAGGTAAGCACGAAATGAATGATGATTTGTGTGTACAAGCGGTTAAGCATTTAATTAATTTCATGGAAGCCATGTGTGGCTGGGATATAAAATATTACGAATTATTGACTCAAGATTTTGAAAAGCATAAGTATTTAGCGAAACAAGATTTAACTCATATTTATGACATTTTTTTAATTAAAAAAGAACGTAAGTATGGCCGGGAAGCAGCAGTTAATGCCTCAAGTCCGCCTGTGTTCGATCCCAGTACTGAATCTATTATTAAATGCAATGTCGTTGATAATAAAACCATTCTTATATATACAAAACAAGGTGCTGGGTTTAAATTTGATTGTCGCTACCGAATAAAAGTGATAAGGGGAGAGTGGCGTATAGACAAGAAAGAAATATTTTCTGCACACGAGAAAAAATGGGTTAATGAGCTTTTTTAGCTGTGCCGGCAGTTTTGTTGCATAAATCGGCATGGACCCCAGTCGGGGGAGATACTGCTAGCGCCAGCGTAATTATACATAGGGAAGTTTTTTGATTCGTCGCCAAGTTTTAAGTCAAAAAGCGTATCCTGCTTCTGGCCCGGCAACCTGATCGAAGAAAAGCGCGGTAAGGCCGGCTAAATTGTCGCACGCTACCGATACGATAGCGACACCTGTCTGATTCGCGCCGAAACGCAGCAAGGTATCAGCGAGTAGCGTTAGCCTCGTTTCTCGAAAGATAGACGCGATGAAAGATTTAACCGATAAAGCAGGGATTCCAACCAATTTTGTTCCATACGATTAGGTGGCATATGGGAAGCTTATCAATACAGTTCCATGCGTTACCGGAAGAAGTTAACGACATGGTTATGGCAATAAGGTCTATGGAAGGTTTAAATATAACGTCAATGGGGGGAACGCCTTTTCGCGTCGACGCTTGGGATGGTAGAAGTCTCGCATTTGAAAATGCAGGCGAAATCAGCTTGGGTTTTACACATTATCCAGTCGACTTAAATTGTGTAAGTCGCTACGACTTTTTAATCCAGAACCCAAATGCGTTAGTTCTCGATGTTGGACAGTTGACGAAAGACGGGCTCAAACGATCATGGTTGTCATGCAAAACTGACGACGAAGATTCGTTATCGAAATGGAAAGAATTTGCCACAATCATTAAGAAAAAAACCAAGTGTGGTGCCGTCGCAATAAATCCACAAAGCGGAGAAAAGTCGGTAATGAATAGTCATCGATATACAGATGGCGCGCTGAGATTATTCCAATCAGGTGTTGATATGTTACCTGTAGGCGGTATTGTTCGTATTCAACTTGGAAACGCTAAATAGTCTGAATAATCCTAATATAGTAGGATTCACAACGTCTCGATACGAGGATTGTATAAAAGATTTTTTTCAAAATTTCTATCGCTAAAAACTGATTTCACTATCCGGCATTGATAGGTGATTTTTTGAGGTGATTGCCCTTGATTTTTAGGGTATAGCGTTTTTGTGGATAAAGTTACCGAAAGGATTGGTGGTAGAGCAATTTAATCCAAATTACTGATTAGATGATAAATTTGGATAAAATTAATAGGTTGCTCAAACAAGCTGTATTCTAGGCTCTTTTCCTTCTAATGCATCTTGAGCAATTTCGACCAGTCCAGGCCAATTTGATTCTTTGCAAGACTCTAAAAAGTCTTTAACCTCATTTTTTGGCCAAAGATGCGCAATCGCCGCAATATAACAGCGAGGTGTGATTTTTTTGCCTTCATCTTCCGTAAATTTTGAAATTCCTGAAATGATATTTTGAATATCGGTTTCTTTTGGAACTATTTTCTTGTACAAAATGGCTGAGCAGGCGCCGCCTATTTGCAAATCATTTCCTTTCTCGATAGATTCAAAAAGAAAGCTCAAATCTAATTTGTCCAAATGAGTGTTTTCTAACAGAAATATAGAAAACGCTAAATCGCGATATAGGATCGTGTTTTCATAATTCCTTTCTATTAGTTCCTTAAGAAAAGGCAGTGCTTCACTACAGCTACCTATTCCAATGGCTCTGATCAGGTGGCATTGCGTTTGCCACGCTTTTGGTTTTTCAATTTCTTTGGTTAGGGCTTCTAATAAATAGGAGCAGTACCCAGTTAATCTTTTTTTTATTATATTTTGTGCGGCTTTTTTTATTTTAGGTGATGAGCCAGATGTTAAGTCGTTAACATATTCCATGATTGTATGTTTTGGTAATGGTTTAGTGTATTGTTGGGCGTTTTTCTAACTTTATATTGTCCTTATTTTTCATGATAAATGGAAGTGTTGACTAGTGGCGAGCAATGCCGTAATTCAGAAGAATTAGTCATCGCACAAGGGGCAGGCGGATCGAAGAAAAGCTCGGCAACGCGCTCAGCCTAAGTACGTACGATTAGTATCAGCGTGTTGCGGCTGGGTAATGCCGCTTAAATCTATGGGGGAGCCTCGATAACTGCTAGACACAGGCCGAGTATCTCGCTATGCAGGTAGGAGATTTTTGATGAGTATAGTTAATATAAAGCCTTGGGACTCAAAGCCACGCACTATGCTTCGTTTTATTAAGCCAGGCGATATATTTGTTTTTAAGCTTAATGATGAGTATTTTGGGTTTGGTAGAATTTTGACAAAGGTAAGTCTTGGGCACGTTGCGGAGATATTTGATTCTATTTTAACGTCACCAACCGTTACGCCCGAGTTACTTAGCAGCGTCAGTCGGCTGGGAACTCCAGTAGTATTGGATACTTACAGTTTATTCGATAAGCGCTTAGAAGGAGATTGGCAGATTGTTGCCCATGATAGTGAATTCTGCATGGATGATACAGATAACGTATATTTTGTATATGGGCATCCAAATTCATGGATAAGGGTCGATGTTTTTGGAAACAAGGAGTCTATGGCTGATTTGGAAGCGGCTTTATTACCTAAATACAGTCCAAGAGGAGATGGCGAGGTCAAAGAGATGTTCGAAAAGGCAATCTAGCGATGAAGGTGTGATTAACCCGCGTAGATACTGTTAGTGTAATCGTATGCATGAACGCGAGTCGGCAAATAGCGACAACCGCCTAGTCCGCGCCGAAACGCCAAACGGCGTCAGCGAATATCGCACGACGCCCTGGGGCGGCGCATCGCCAAGCACACCGATCAAGGCGAAACCCGCTTTCAATACGACAGCTCGCGCCTGCAGATGCATTAGAGTGCAAGTACAAAAAATCCGGAGACTGTTAATAATGAATGCGAAGAAGTTTTGTTTCAACGAGAACATAAATGAATTGGAAATTGATCCCCGATATATTAGTGAAGGGGTGTCTTTTGCGGAGCAGAATAATTACACGGCCATTAGAATACTGGAGTTAAACGAGCAAAATTGAGGTGGTTGCGATTTGGATTTAACACCACTTTTAGGAAATAAATCCATATATTCATTATCGATAGCAGATAATTTTAAGGTTTTAAAGGCGAATATTGATGCGATATACACTATGGAAAATTTGAGCAAGTTGTCGTTTCAGGATAAGAAAATAAAGCCGGATTTCTCAAGATTATCCCAGTTGATAGTGCTGTACATGAAATATAACGCGGACCTTTCCGGATTTTCTTCCCTAAAGAACTTAATACACCTGCTGATAACCTCGTTGAGTGCCAAGTATTGCTCTTTTCTCGAAGGGCTTGATTCTTTGAAAGAATTGCGATTAAGCGGAGGAAGCGTCGAGTCGATGTCTGGTATTGAGAAGCTTACAAGTCTAGTTGATGTGAAAATTGATCATTGTTCCAAGTTGAATGATATTTCCTCCTTGGGCAAATTAAACAGTTTGGCGACACTGCATGTGGAAAAATGCAAGCTTTTGAATGACTTTTCTTTTCTATCAAATAATAAATCTATTGAAAATTTATTTTTATCGGACCTGGATTCTATTTCATTCGTTGCAAGTATGGAACGGATCAAGTCGCTACGATTTTGGAATTTGAAGGACGGTGATATTAGCCCTGTTCTAAAAACGAAGTCTTTGATAAGCGTAGATTTCTATCCAGATAAAAAACATTACAGTCATACTAAAGCCGAGATAAAGTCATTGATAGGTTAACGCGATTTAGCCTGAGTATGTATGATTAATGGAGCTGCTGTTAATGAGGCTTGCGGATATTTGCTAGGCAAGCATAGGATGCTCTGGTGATATAACGAAAAATTTGGTTACATTGCAGCAGAATTGGACCAATACTCCAGCGATGCGTGAATTTGAAGGGCAAGTAAGAGCGGCGTCGAAGGTGACCGAGTAGTTGGTTATTTGGCAACGCCAATCTATAACGGCAATAATTTGATCCCTAAAACTGTCACTCTAATCGGAAAAGGCTGTGGAGGGTATGGTCTAGGTGTTTCCATTTTAAATCCAATTGGTTCCTAAGTATGACAATTGAAAGAGTTAAGTCGATACTTTCTCCGCCTTCAAGGCCTACCGATGTCCCTAAAAACGAAGTTTGGGGAGAGATTGAAGCTAGAATTGGAACTTTACTGCCGAGTGATTACAAGGCGTTTATAAAGCAGTATGGAACAGGCAGGATCGCGAATTTTTTATGGATTTTTAATCCGTTTTCAAGAAATGAAAATTTAAACTTGGTAGCTCAACTCGATAGGCAGCGAGATGTATTTTCTGATCTTGAATCTTTTGGAGAGGTTTTGCCATATAAACTGTTTCCCGAGGATGGGGGAATATTCCCATTTGCGATGACTGATAATGGAGATGTATTATTTTGGCGCACCGGTGCTAATCCTGAGCAGTGGGGTATAGTGATAAACGATGCGCGATCACCAGAATGGCAGGAGTTTGCGTTGACATTCGGTGAGTTTTTATTTGAATTACTTTCAGGCAGATTGGTTTGCGCTGTATTTTCTGGAGAATCGCCGAAATTCGACACAGTGTAGCTCGCGTAGGTACGATAGTGTCAGTGTCATCGTTCGCTGGGAAGCGTCTAATCTTAAATCAGATAGTTTCTTCCTCGCCTGAGAGGCAAGCGGAACGAAGAAAAACGTGGCAAGGCCGGCCACATTGTCACCCGCTACTAATGAGATAGCGACAACGGTCTGGTTCGCGCCGAAACGCCGCAAAGAATCAGCGAATACCTCTACGACAGCCCGCGCCTGCTGACGGAAACCGACAGCCGCGCAGTCGCATCTATCTATTCGAACCCGGCAGTGTCCGGCTCTTGGCTCCGCAGGAACAAGACAACACCCAAACCCAGCACCACCTACCACCTGGACCATCTCGGCACGCCCAGGGAGCAGACCGATACTGATGGCAGAATCGGCTGGTCCGCCCGCTACCGCGCTTACGGAAATCTGGCCCAGGCCGATGTCGAAGCCATCAATAGCCCGAATCAATAAGATGGATTTAAAAGGCTTAAAAATAAATGGTAAAGGAGAATCCATATGAAAGTTGAAACAGTATCGCTTGAAGAAGTGTTGACCGATCCAGGTAGGTTCAAAGGTTGGCTTTTTCTAGAGCCAGTGCCGTGGACAGCGAAAAGCCGGGGAGTTTTGATTGTTTTCGATAAAGACGCGGAGCCAAGCGATGAGCTCATCCACGCACGGATTGAAGACAAAGAGTGGTGCGAAACGTTGGATATAACAACGATAGAAGATATTGTGTTTAATGCTGCACAACAAATAGAAATGCCAAGGATAGATGAGTTGGTGGAAGCGTTCACTTTTTATTTTAACAATGATGCTTTCAAAGAGTTTTGAATGTATTTAATCAGGAATGAACGCCGAAGGCGGGGAGCTTAGGTATGTTAGCCTAAGCGTATGCTTGAACGTGTCACCAAATCTTGAATCAAAAAGTCTCGCCCACTTACGGCCGGCATCGTCGACGAATATGGGGAGAAAGTAAAGTCATTTGACCATAACAGAATTAGTCGTGATCGCAACTCGACAATCAATTATCAAGCAGAAATGAAAACACTGAAAGGAGATTGCAGGTGAGCGAAATAAAAATTAGGGGGTGGGGGGCGAAGCCAAGAACGATGCTTCGATATATTAAGTCTGGCGACATATTTATGTTTCAGGTTGATGATAATCGGTATGGGATTGGGCGGATTTTAATAAAGATAGACTTTGGTCATTTAGCGGAGGTTTTTGATGAAATTCTGCATTCAACAGAATTGAGCGAGGAAATAATTAGGCACTTGAAGCGGGTTAATTCACCTATTATTCTTGATTCGTATGGTTTGTTCGATAAGAAGTTAGAGGGGGACTGGCGTATTGTTGCTCAACAAGATGGATTCCAGATGCCTAAGTCTGACAATGCCTATTTTTGTTATGGCGCTACTAATTCATGGAAAAAGATTGATGTTTTTGGTAATGAAGAATCGATCACTGAGAATGAGGCCAATAAATTACCAAAATACAGTCCTAAGGGAGATCGCGATGTAAAAGAAATGCTCAGAATCGCATTTTGAGAATTATTGGGGGTGCTAAGAATGATTTTTTCGAATTGTGGAGCGAATTTATCTCTGGAAGATATTGGAGATATTCAGCAACAGTTGGATCTCGTTTTGCCGGAAGAATTGGTCAATCATTATTTAATACATAATGGCGGTATACCTTCAAATAGTTTTTGGATTTTGGAGGATGGCTGTTCTTTATGGGTTAAAAAATTTTTGCCTATAAAATTCCCGGTTGGAACCGAGCGGACTTTGGAAGATAGTTATTTACTGATGGTTGCAAAGAATGTAATGCCCAATGGATTGATGCCGTTTGCCATTGATCATGGGGGAAATTACTTTTGCATCGATACATCTGGCGAAGTTTACTTTTATGCGGTTGACGGATGGGATGAAGCGCTGAATAACGAACAAAATCATGAGAAGGCAAAAAACAAGTTAGGCGTATCTTTTCAATGGTTTGTAAACCAGCTTGTCGAATCTGATGAATATGAAGATTATACATAGGAGTTTTACTCATAGAGGCAGTGTATCTATGAGTAAAAGTGGGTGTAAAGAGAGGTAAATAAATGCCTATACTGTATGGTGCCGGGCTAAGCGATATTGAAATCGCCAGTCTGGAAGATTATTTTGATATTAAGTTACCAGTAGATTACAAAAAATTTTTGTCGGATTACAACGGTTTTTTAATTAAATATCCAGACTATTGTAATATTGAATATCATGGTGTTGATGATGATAGTGTCGCGTTTAACGCTCTATTTGGTTACATGATTGAAAACAAAATATTTGATCTCAAAGGGCAGAATGATAATTTTTTGGATGAAATATTTTTTATTAAAAACAGTATTATTATCGGGGTCGATCCTGGTGATAACTTTTATGTGTTAGTGGTTTGTGGTGAATTTTCGGGTGTATATTATTGGGATAGAACTCATTTGCATAGCGATGATAGTAAACAAAATTATTTTTTTGAAGAGGTAAGCGAGTGTGGCAACTTATACAGGGTAGCTGATAGTTTTGATTCCTTTTTTAAGATAATATATGGTTATGCAAAAGCGCATAATATGTCTTTTGATAAGGGTTTGTAGTGCGCGCAGATACTGTTAGGGGTGTTGACAAAGGTATGTCTACGACAAAAGAGGCGAAAGCCGTGGAGGCTAAGAAATTACAAGAGTATTTTGATCAGACTGGTAATGCACCGGAAGGTAATAAAAAGCTTTAAGCCAAAAAAAACAAGGGTTGTTGACGAAATGAATATATCTACATGTCAAGTTTATCCTGAAGTTGATGTCAGTTATAAAATACCCGGTTTTGTTATGAAAGAGTTGCGTAAAGGATTAAACTCGTTGGATAAGGAAATAACTTATTTTAAGGAAAAGTTCAAAGGACAAGATTTTGAGCTTGGTATTGTTATTTCGGCAACGCGCGAAAAATATAAGCCTTTAGTCATGGGGCCTACATTTTTTAATCGATATAAGCGCGTTGATTTTGTATTACATATTCCTTATAAAAAATTCGATAGTTCTTATGATGAGTTTTCTTATATTGTCGAAAACCTTCAATGTGGATTAGTAAGTATTTTTGATAAATATAGTGAGGATAGCTCTGGTATAAATGAAGTCTTGCAGCGTATATTGGAAATGGCGCCGTATCCGTAAATCGGAATATCCCGAATAGCCCGGGTAGGTATAATTAGCGTAATCGTACACAGGAAATATCGCCAAATCCTGGATCAAAAAGCTTCGCTCGCTTATGGCCGGCTACCTGATCGAAGAAAACGCGGTAAGGTATGGTAGTAGCCCTGAAAAAAAGTAGGATTTCAAAGTAGAGTTTTCTGGTAAGAAAAAGCTGATTTTAATAAGGTTACATAATCCAGTGGCTTGCCCATACGCCTATACCAGCAAGACCGAAAACTTGCCGATCAGTTTGGAAGGGAAAACCTGAAAAGCAAGGTGATTGAGAAGGGGGATGCTTCAACGTCAGAATCAAAAGCGGCTGAGACGGCAAAATTAGAAGAGCACTTGGAAAATACGGCTCGGTGCCGAAAGGTAATCAAAGAAGCTTTAAACCCAAAGGAGATTGCGGGTGATGATGAATATTGAGTTTGGTCAAATATATGTGGAATTAAATGCGGACTTTGATTTGCCGAGCTTGTTGCTTAAAAGATTGCGAGAAGAACTAGATACTCTTGGAAAGGAAATTTTACACTTTAATACAGTATTTAAGAATTCTGATTTCAAATTAGTATTTATTATTTCCGCAACTCGTAAGACCGATGAGCTTAATGTAAAAGGGCCGACTTTGGTGCGAAAAAAGCCGGCGGCTGAATTTGTTATTTATATTCCATATAAAGAAATTGTAGATTTTGTAGATAAAGTGTCGTATGTGCTGCCATACGTTGCTAAAGGTGTGGTTTTTGTAATTAATAAATATAAAACGGATAGTTCTGGCGTTGAAGATGTTGTGCGGAACGTTATTGTGGCAGTAAGAGATGAGCCAGAGACATTTCTGCGAAAATCTTAGCCCGCTTAGGCTCTATTAGTTTTAGTGTAATCCTATGCAGGGAAGCTGATTCATAACGAAATTCTGAATCAGCAAAGCCTTGCGGCAACCTGAGCGAAGAAAAACGCGCTAAGGCCGGCCACATCGTCACCCAACCCGGAAACAATGAGATCGAGAAATGGCTAAAAGAATCGTGTGGAAACATAATAATGTTGTCAGTCTTAAGCTTCGCGAGGACCTTTACACGTTGGGGCAAATGTTGGGTCGAGCTGCCATGCGGTTTTTCAATATTACTAGTGGCGATGGCAATTGGCATAATATTGATTTAAACGAAGTCGATCCAATATTTACGCTATTTATTGGAAATATCGTGTTACATAATTTGGTTGACAAAAAAGTTTCCGATAAAGATGTTAAGCCGAGCGCCGCGTCCTGTGAACCATACTGGATAAAGCCCAAGCTTAATTTTGATGGAGGTTACCCCTTCAAGGGAGGGAACCTTATCGATATTGGTACGGCAGGAAATATCAGCACAACGGCGGGGCGAGTGGTGCAAGAAGACCTATCACTTCCAGCCGATAAGGAAATTATAGAGACATATCAATTGACGAATATGTGGGGTGATGTAGATGTTAGAGATCGCCTGCTTCATTTTTTTGATACCGGCAAGGACGACGATTTTTTAAAGAAAAAAGTATTTCCTGGGTACGGGACAGAACATCCAGTGTAGATACTGTTAGCGTAATCCTACGCGGTGACGTGTTGCCAAGTGTTGAATCAAAACGCTTCTCCCGCTACGGCCGACAACCTGATCGAAGAATAGCGCGTCAGCCGCTACCAATACGATAGCGACAACCGCCTGATTCGCGCCCAAACGCCGAATGGCACGACGCAATACCGCTACGGCGCCCTTGAGCCAGCGCAACCGCATCTAACCAAGTTGAAAAACTAGCCGACGCCGGGCGAGTAATTACCGGAAATGAATCCTTGTACTGTGACTGTGTGCCTATGGCAGAATGGCGTTAACTAATTTTTAAAGGGATAGTCGTATGTTGTTAGCCAGATTACTGCCAGTTTTTTTTGCCTCGTTGTTGGCTGCGTGCGCAGAGGTGCCTGAGCAACCGGCTCCGCCACCGCCAACAGTCGTTGAGCTAACGCTAAACAGCACCGCCTCAATTAACCCCGACGCCGACGGTAAAGCCTCGCCGGTGGTGTTAAGAATTTACGAATTGCGGGAGAAAAGTGGTTTTAACGGTGCCGATTTTTTTGCCATATTCGATAAAGAGCAGGCTACTTTGGCCTCCGATCTGGTACGCAAACAAGAGTTGGTGATAAAGCCCGGCGAGAACAAATCCTTGCGGATCGAGCCGGCTGCGGATACCCGGGTATTAGGGTTTTTTGCGGCTTTTCGTAAATTGGATAATGCCGGCTGGCGCACTTTGACCGAGTTGAAGGCTCATCAGAACAATGCGGTGTTACTGAAGCTGGATGCCAATAGTCTAACCGTGACCAATACGCCAACGGAACCCGCACCCGCAGCACCTAAAGAAGATTAAGTGGGGAATAACGATAGGGGCTATGGGTTAGCTTTTAGTCCCTGAGCGGTTTAAGCAATTAAAAAACCGGCACCACCAGCACAAACACGAACGCGATTAAGGTCCAAATCACGATCTTGGTTTTTAAGGGCGTGTTGAACCACAGGGTTTTCAACGCAGCTCTCAGGGCTTGTGGGCGGTCTTCGGCGGCGCGAATGCGTTTAAGCGTACCTTTTAGCGTCAGGCTTTCCTGCTTTTGCTGTTCTGCGTACAGCAATTCGTCGAGCTGGGAATAAAACACGTCGCAACTCGGACATTTAAATGCCTCGCCCAACCTGGGCTGGCCGCATTGCGGGCAGTTTTTCATTTTCGCTCCTGAAAAACTCGATTGCCTTGATGACGAGCATCAAGGCAATCCAGGAAACATTTACGCGGCGATACCGTTATGTCTGAGCAGGGCGTCGATATTGGGTTCTCGGCCGCGGAAGTTTTTGAATAAGGTCATCGCATCGCTGCTGCCGCCTTGCTCCAGGATGTTGTGCAGGAAAGACTCACCTGTATCGCGGTCGAAAATGCCTTTCTCTTCGAACAAGGAAAATGCGTCCGCCGACAACACTTCCGCCCATTTGTAACTGTAATAACCGGCGGCGTAACCACCAGCGAAAATATGCGAGAAGCTATGGGCGAAACGGTTGAATTCCGGTACCTTGACCACGGCTACCTGGTCACGCACCTGTTTGAGGATGGTATAAATTTGTCCGCCCTTGGCCGGAGCGTAATCCCGATGCATCTTGAAATCGAATAGACTGAATTCCAGTTGCCGCACCATCATCATGCCGGCTTGGAAGTTTTTTGCCGCCAACATTTTGTCGTACAACGTATCGGGCAGCGGTTCACCGGTTTGATAATGACCGGAGATTAAGCCCAGCGCTTCTTTTTCCCAGCACCAGTTTTCCATGAATTGGCTGGGCAGTTCTACCGCATCCCACTCGACGCCGTTGATGCCCGAGACACCGAGGTGATCGATCTGGGTCAACATGTGATGCAGACCGTGGCCGAATTCGTGAAACAGCGTTTCCACTTCGTCGTGGGTCAGCAAGGCCGGGTCGTTGCCAGTCGGCGGGGTAAAGTTGCAGGTTAAATACGCCACCGGTGTTTGTAGTGCATCGCCGACTTTTTTACGGCAGACGCAGTCGTCCATCCAGGCGCCGCCGCGCTTTTTGGCGCGGGCGTATAAGTCCAGGAAGAAGCGGCCGCGCAATTGGCCGTGTTTATCCAGGATTTGATAAAAGCGGGCGTCGGGGTGCCAGGTGTCGAAGTCTTTGATTTCGCTGATTTGCAGGCCATAGAGTTTCTCGACGATGGCAAACAGGCCGGGCACAACTTTGTTGTCGGGGAAATAGGCTTTCACTTCTTCTTGCGACAATTGGTAGAAGTGCTGGCGCATTTTTTCCGAGTAATAACCGATGTCCCAGGCTTGCAAGTCGTTTAGGCCGTGCTCGGCGGCAGCAAACTCTTTCAATTCAGTCAAATCCCGGCGGGCTTGGCGCCAGGATTTGTCGGCCAAATCTTCCAGAAACTTCACCACGTCGTCGGTGGATTTGGCCATTTTAGTAGCCAGCGAATATTCGGCGTAGTTGTTAAAGCCCAGCAATTGGGCTTTCTCGTGGCGCAACGCCAGGATTTGTTCCATCAATTCGGAATTGTCCCATTGCCCGGCATGCGGGCCTTGATCGGAGGCTCGGGTGCAGAATGCCTCATAATGTTCGCGGCGCAGTTCGCGGTTGTCGGCGTAGGTCATCACCGCCAGATACGACGGGAATTGCAGGTTGATCAACCAGCCATCCTTGCCTTCCGCTTCGGCGGCTTGTTTGGCTTGGGCCAGAGCCGATTCCGGCAGGCCGGCCAAATCGTCGAGATGGGTAATCTGTTTGTGCCAGGCGTTGGTGGCGTCCAGTAAATGTTCTTCGTATTGACTGGCTAGTTTCGATAATTGCTGGTTGATCTCTTTATAACGCGCCTGTTGTTCGGGCGGTAAATCCACGCCGGACAAATGAAAGTCGCGCAGGGCGTTGTTGACGATTTTTTGTTGGGCGCGGTCGAGCTTGGCAAAGTCCGCGCTGTCGCGTATGGCTTGGTAGGCCTCGTACAAGGCGCGGTTTTGGCCGGTTTCTGTGGCGTATTCGCTGAGTTTGCCGAGGCAGGCATTGTAGGCATCACGCATCGCTTCACTGTTGACTACCGAATTCATGTGGCTGACCGGCGACCAAGCCTTGTTCAAGCGGTCTTCGGCGGCTTCGATCGGTTCGATCAGATTTTGCCAGGTGTAAGGTCCGCCGGCTTGCAGTTGCCGGTCTATGGTTTGCCGGGCTTCGGTGAGTAGCTGGCTGATGGCCGGCTCCACGTGTTCGGGCAGGATTTTAGAAAATTGCGGTAGTTCGGTGTTTTCGAGCAAAGGATTGGTCATGTCGGTAGCCAGTCTGATATGAATATCGGGAAAATTAGGATAATAAATGCATGGCGGCGTTGACCCGATTTTGGGCTTTTTTCAACACCATCAAGGAAAAATCAGGGTTGAGTTTACCGTGATTTAGTTTGCTGTAAGACGGAATCGAGTTGATATAAGGCAGATCTCGGGCATTGCCGGAACCGAAATAGCTGTGCAATTTGGCGAGGATGACGATGTCGGTCATCGTTAGTTCAGGGCCGCTGTCGTACAGCCAGTTTTCTGCTTGATGCGGAATGTTGCCCAGTTGTTCGGGAAAACCCAACGTGTGCAGCATCAGCACACCGACCGGGCCGCGTAAATAGGGCAGCGCGGTTTTTAGTTCCTGAAAGCTGGGGCCGCCGTCGGGAAATTGTTCAGCAAAATGCAGTAAGGGAATCGCGCCGATGTCGGCAATCAAACCGCCCAGCAGGGCGTCTTCCGGGTTGATGTTGCTGCACTCCTGGGCTAAGACAAAGCTTAAACTTGAGACATACAGGCTGTTTTTCCATAAGGCCTGCATGCCTTTCATGAGTTCCGGGTCGGTGCAACTGAATAATTGTTTCATGCTGATGCCCATCACCAAATTCCGCGTCGCATTCAGGCCGATGCGAGCTACCGCGTCATGGCAATTGTTGATCGGTATTTCCGTGGCATATAAGGGGCTGTTCGCCACCTGGATTAATTTCGCCACGATAGGCGGGTCCAGCTGAATAATCTCTGCGGCCCCGCGGATGCCGATGTCTTTTTGCACCGCATCTTTTAGTTTCAGGGCGACATCCGGTAAGGAAGGCAGGCGCAGTTTGTTTTCCCGATAGGCTTGGGCGAAGCTGTTGAAAAAGCGGCTGCCGTTGATCGGCTCCGGCAGTTGAATATCGAGCAGTTCCACGCAATTGGCGCTTTCCTGACTTTTATCTGTCCATAAACGGTTGAGTTGGATAGGGATTTCCAAAATACGCACATCGCTGAGCGCCGTGGCGGTAGCGCCGCAACGGCTACCGCTGTTCAGCGGCAGATTGGCTAGCGTGGAATCGGCGTCGATTTGATAACGGCTATCGCTATCCGGTTGCATCGATAGTTGTCCTGCCAACAAATACAGTACGCTGTTGGTCGGTTGCCCCAGGGTAAAAAGAATTGCCCCTTTGGCGTAGGCCAAGCTGAGATGCGGTAATGAGCTTAAGGCGGCGTCATCAAGATCGCGTAAGGGTGCGAATTTTTTCAGCTGTGCGACGCTAAGCGCTTGCTGATGAGTGCTGCTGGGTTTGGATACTGAGTTGTCGGTTGGTAGGCTACTCCGGGGTTCTGCGCCAGACGGCAAGGCTTTCCGGCTTGGTTTGTTGGCGGTGGTGTTTTTTTCCAGTAGCTTGGAAAACCAATTCATCTTATGTCCTGAAAAAGTTGATGGCCTCGGCAATTTGTTGTTTTGCATCCTGTAATGCCTTCAGAGACATATCCGGCGTCAGTGCGCTATCGTCCAGTTTTTGAAAGGCAGGCAAGGTGTTGAGTGGCGGCAGTTTCTGGGTATTGGTGCCGCCGAGTTGGCTGTGAAATTTAGCTAACAGCACAACGTCATAGAGTTGCAGGCCCTGGCCGTCGTCAAAGTACCAATTTGTGGTATTGACGGGAATTTGCTGGAAACTATCGGGGAAATGCCATTTTTTCAAAATATGGGTGCCCAACAAACCTTGCAGGCAGGCGATGCTAGCCTGTAATTCTTCTTCGGTATAGCGCGACATGTCCATGCTTTCGGCAAAGGTGACAATCGGTAAGGCGCCGATGTTGTGAATGAGCCCGGCTAGTAAAGCTTCGTCGGCGTTTACTTTTCGGGTCAGTCCGGCCAGCGTGTGGCTGAGGCTGGCAATCTGGATGCTTTGTTTCCAAAGTGTCTGAATAATGTTGTTCAGTTGCCGGTTGCGGCTTCTGAACAGCTGGTGCAGGCTGATGCTGGTAACCAGGTTTTGCGTGGTTTTAAATCCTAGCCGATTCACGGCATCATGGCTGCTGGTGATGGGGTTGCTGCCGCGGTAGATCGGGCTATTTGCGACTTGAATCAGTTTGGAGGATATAACCGGGTCCAGGTTTAAAATCTTCACCGCATCGGCGATGCTGATGTCCTTTTGCAAGGCGCTACGCAAGCGCAAGGCAACATCCGGCAGGCTGGGAACATGCAGGTTGTCGGCTCTGAACGCATCGCAAAAGCTATCGAAAAAAAAGCTGTTTCGCAGCTGGGGCGGAATGCTCTTCGGGTTGATCAGCGGATTGTTGACGGGTTTGCTGCTGTGCTGCAAGTTGGACAGCGGCATGTAGATGACTTGGGTAGGCGATTTGGCTATCGCGCTGAAGGCGTGTTCGCCGGATGTTGCCAGAGGATAACAGGCTTTAAAGGTGTCGGCTTCGACCGTATAACCGGCGCCATTATTCGCTTCCAGATAGACGTTGCCAGTGTAGAGATAGCTTAATTGTTCCGCCTCGGCGCCGCGGTTAAATATGATGTCGCCGGGGTTAAAGTTTCGCATGGTCACCGGTATCGCCAGCAAGTCCGCCGCCGGTAAGTCCCCCAGCGGGATGAGCTTTTGCAGATAGCTCAAGGGCAGTTGGTTGACGGCTGCTGGAGTGGGGTTGCTCTCTGTCGGCGTTTTGTCCGGGGATTTTTTTAAAAATTTCCAGATCATGCGGCTAGGAGGAAAAGATGCTCAAAGCTTCGTGAATTTTAGTTTTGGCATCGTGCAGGATGGCCAGCGTATTTTCCGGAGACAAAGAGAAGTTTTTCAATTTGGCCGCCGCCGGAATGGCGGTAATCGCCGGCAAATCGGCGGTCGCTGTTTTGCCGATCAGGGCATGGAGTCTGGACAGGACCACTATATCGGTCACCGTCAAGGTATCGCCGCTGTTTTGAAACCAGTCGCTGGACGATTTGGCTACGTCGATGAACTCTTCGGCAAAATCCCATTCCTTCAACACTACGGCGCCGACCGGGCCTTTGATGATGGGCATGGCTTCCAGGATTTCGGCGTCATTATGGTATTCGGGTGGTAAGTTGGCGGTAAAACTTAGAAAGGGAATTACGCCGATGTCGCAGACCAGTCCGGCCAGTAAGGCATTTTCCGGATTTTGCTGCATGCTGTGGCTGGCCAGTACATGGCAGAGGCCGGACAGATAAAGGCTTTGCTTCCACAGATCTTCCAAATGATTTTTAATCAGCGGCGATTTGCTTTTGAAAATCTGCTTCATACTCAGCGCCGTTACCAGGTTGCGTGTGGCGTTTAAGCCGATACGCACCACCGCGTCTTTGCAGTTTTTCGCGGGCACGTTGGTTAGGTATAACGGGCAATTGGCGACTTCGATCAATTTTGCGGAGATGGCAGGGTCAAGCTGGATAATCTTGACGGCTTCGTCGATGTTGACATCTCTTTGGATGGCTTTGCGCAAATTGATCGCCACTTCGGGTAATGAGGGGATTTCTATCTCGTGGTCGTTATTTTCGAAATGTTCGACGAATAAGCTCAATAGCCGGTTGTGATGCAATTCTTCCGGAATAGATAATTTGCCGTGGTCTTGGCGGCTGGGCGTCAGCATGATTTTCAGGGATACCCGCAACAGGTCTATCTCGGTTTTTGCGGTGGCGGTGGCGGTGTGCTTAATACCGCTGCATATCGGGAATTTCGCTTGTGCGCTGCCTGCCGATATTTCATAGCTTTTGCCGTTGTGATCGGCCAAAATCACCGTGCCGCGCAACAAATACATTGCGCAAGTCGCCTGTTGATTGACGCTGAACAAGGTGTTGCCGGCTGCCAGGGTTTCGACGTGATTTTCAGTGGCGAAAGTTTGTAATATCTCGTCGCTTAAATTCCTGATGGGGAATAACTGTTTTAGAGTTTCCGGCGTAATGCGTTGCCCTCCGCGCTGCGGTTTGCCTTTAGCATGGGATTTTTCAAAAAAAGCTCTAATTCCACTCATAGTATTCCAGTAAACGTTAATGGCGGGCGGTTTGGGGAGATTGTTACCATGGACATCGCCCCGGTCAATAATTTCATCCGTTCGTGTTGTTTAATGCTCTTTCGGCGTTTAGCAGGCCAATCACCTGCGAGGTTTGTGGACGCACGCCTCGCCAAATAAAGAACGCTTCGGCGGCCTGCTCTACCAACATGCCCAAGCCGTCCAGGCTGTGCGCGGCCTTATTCGCCAAGCCCCATGTCACAAATGCGGTGGCTTGGTTGGCGTAAGCCAAGTCGTAGCAACTGCCGCCGGCTTTCAATAGTGCGGCCGGCAAAGGTGGTAAATCGCCGCTGAGGCTGGCCGACGTGGCGTTGATGATCAAATCAAATTGGCGATCTTTAAGATTAGCGTAATCGCAAGCATGCACCGCGCCTAGTGCCGCGAAATCCTCGGCAATTGCGTGGGCTTTGCTCACATTGCGATTGACGATGACCAATCCCGACGGCTGCTGTTCCAGTAGGGGAGGGACGATGCCGCGTGTGGCTCCTCCAGCCCCTAGAATCAAAATCTCGGCATCCTTCAGTGTGATGCCATGGTTTATGGTTAAGTCGTTAAGCAAGCCGATGCCGTCGGTGTTGTCGCCCAAAATGATGTCGTCCGCTTGGCGGAATAAGGTGTTGACGGCTTTTGCTTGACGAGCGCGTTCCGTCAGTTGGTCGGCATATTGCCAGGCCAGTTCCTTGAGCGGGACGGTGCAATTCAGGCCTTTGCCGCCATCGGCAAAAAAACGGCTGGTAGCCGCGGCAAAAGTTTCCGCAGGCACCTCTTGGGCCCTATAGTCCATCAGTTGACCGGTTTGTTCGGCAAATAATTTATGGATACGCGGTGATTTACTGTGGCTGATCGGTTGGCCGAATACCGCGTAATTATCAATTTTCATCATCGGTACTGTATTTGCTGCGCCAATATTCCCAGAGGAAAGTGCAGGCTATCACCAGCACTCCCAGCCCTATACTGATGGGCATAAAGTTCTCGAAATAAGCCACGATCAGCGCGCAGGTTGCCAGGAAAAAACCGAGTAGGCTGTATTGCCAGCCGATGCGGATGCCATCCAGCAGGGTGGCTAAGGCCAGGATCAGCAAGATAACCAGGCTGGCGCTTCTGTCGGATAACTGCTCGGATTTGTTAAGCAATGCGGCGGCTATCACCACAACCAGCGTATGCAGCCAATGCAGCCCTTGGGCCTTGACGATGTCGCCAAAGTCGTTGTCGTTGGTTCGGGTTTGTAGCCAGGAGACGAAAATCGACAGCATGCCAAACACGATCACCATGAATAGCCAATAACCATAGCCGTCGTGCGGGTTGAATTCGGTAATAGCGATGCCGGTCAGCGATAAAACGACCAGCAGAATAAATACCGCCTGTTCCAGGCCGAAGTAACGTCGGCGCTGTTGGGGCGGATCGTCAGTCGAATGACTGTCATCAAAATCAAAGTCTTCGTTCATGCCGGGTCCGTTTGTCTGGTTGTTATGGTTGTTTTAGCCACTGGGCAGCGGATTTAGCGTAATAAGTCAGTATCGCGTCGCAGCCGGCTCTCTTAAATGCCAGTAGGGATTCCATCACCACCTGTTGTTCGTCCAGCCAGCCGTTTTGCGACGCGGCTTTCAGCATCGCATATTCGCCGCTGACCTGATAAGCAAAGGTCGGTACACCGAATTGGTCCTTGGCGCGGCGGATGATGTCCAGATAGGGCATGCCGGGTTTGACCATGATCATATCGGCGCCTTCGCGTAAATCCAGCGCAATTTCCCGCAAGGCTTCATCGGAATTGGCCGGGTCCATTTGATAACTGTATTTATTCCCGCCGCCCAGATTACCGGCCGAGCCGACCGCATCGCGGAACGGGCCGTAGAAACTGGAGGCGTATTTGGCGGAATAGGCCAATATTCGGGTGTTGGTATGGCCATGAGATTCCAACACGGCTCTGATCGCACCGATGCGGCCGTCCATCATGTCGGAAGGGGCGACGATGTCGGCGCCGGCTTCGGCATGCGACAAGGCCTGTTTGCAAAGGACTTCGACGGTTTCGTCGTTGACGACATAACCTTGATCATTCAGCAATCCATCCTGACCGTGCGAGGTAAAAGGGTCTAAGGCGACGTCGGTGATGATCCCGAGCTCCGGTAGGGCGCCTTTCAAGGCCCGAACGCAGCGTTGTGCCAAGCCGTCAGGGTTGTAAGCTTCTTCCGCACTTAACGATTTTTTGTTCGGATCCGTTACCGGGAATAGGGCAATGGCGGGTACGCCCAGATTTAATAAGGTTTCGGCTTCGCGCAGCACCAGGTCGATGGATAATCGGTTGACGCCCGGCATGGAAGTGACGGCTTCTTGTTTGTTATTGCCCTCGATAACAAATAGCGGGCAGATTAAGTCGTCGCTGCTTAAGCGATTTTCCCGCATCAGCCGCCTTGAAAAGGCCTGATAACGCATGCGACGCATCCGGGTGGCCGGGAAAAAGTCGTTAGGGTGTGACATCTCTTCCATAGTAATATAATAGGGTACTCGCTGGCCCGATGGGCTGGCTGGAATCTGGAGCCGGGTTAGCGCTTCGGCCTTTATTTTAGCAGTGTATCGAATGAAGGCGGTTGAAATTAGCCGGCGATACCTTTTTGAGATGGTTTTTATGAATATCAAACGTCATATGCATTTTATATTTGTTGTGGTTTTTAGCTTGTTCGCCGGCATGTTTTTGTCCTTGCCCGCTAGCGCGGCCGATTTGAGCGAGCCGCAACGCACCATTGAGGATGCGTCCAACAAGTTGAAGCAACGCTTACAGGATCCTGCCTTTCCGCATGATTTCCAAAAAATCAATGCCTTTGTCCAGGAAGTGATCTATCCGAATGTGGATTTCGATCTGATTTCGTCGCTGGTGCTGGGAAAAATGTGGAAAGATGCTTCGCCGGCGGAAAAGGAGAGCTTTAAAAAGGAGTTTCAAGTGTTGTTGATCAGAACCTACTCTCGAGCCTTCTTTGAGTTTAAAGACTGGTCTGTACGGTTTTTGCCGATCACCCCGGAAGAAGACGAAAGAAAAGTCCTGATTAAAACCGAAGTGCTGCAACCCGGTTTGCAGCCTATCGCTGTTAACTATCGGATGCTGAACGTCAAAGGCCAATGGAAAGCTTACGACATCATGATCGAAGGCGTCAGTTTGGTGACCAACTATCGTACTAGCTTCAAAAACGAAGTGGAGCGCACCGGTTCGTTGCAAGAGGTCATCAACCAATTGGCTAAACGCAATACCGAAGCATTAAACAGCAAAAATAATTCATAAGCTTTTCCCTCTCTTAGTGTTCCCGGGTGTGCCGTTTAGGGGCAGCCGGGAATGACCATCAGTATGCAATCCGCTAAAGACTCTCTGTACGCCAGTCCGCTAGGCGAAATCAACGCATTTGCTTTCGACGAAACTGTCGTCAAAGTCTTTCCCGACATGATCCAGCGCTCAGTGCCCGGGTACAGCACGATTATCTCGGCTATCGGTCTATTGGCGGCGCGTTTTGCCAAGCAAGATAGCGTTTGCTACGACTTGGGCTGCTCGTTGGGGGCGGCGACCTTGGCTATGCATCAGCAAATCACGACTAACAATTGCCGAATCGTTGCCGTGGATTGTTCGGCTGCAATGGTCGAGCAATGCCGGCAAAATCTGGCCGTTGCATCCGGTGGGGCCGAGATAGAAATTTTATGTGCCGATGTTCGCGATATTGCGATTAGTAATGCCTCTGTAGTGGTGCTGAATTTTACGCTGCAGTTTATTCCGCTGGCTGATCGGCAGGCTTTTTTGACCACGATCTATCAAGGTTTGTTACCGGGCGGGATTTTGATTTTGTCCGAAAAGCTGGCGTTCGATGATGTTAGACAGCAGGCTTTGCAGATTGATATGCATCATTTATTTAAAAAAGCCCAAGGCTATAGCGAACTGGAAATCAGCCAAAAGCGCAGCGCTTTGGAGAATGTGCTGATTCCGGAAACCTTTATCGCGCATCAACAGCGCTTGAAGTTGGCGGGTTTCGCCAGCGCGGAAGTTTGGTTTCAGTATTTCAACTTCGCTTCGATGATTGCATTGAAATGAAGCTATACCAAGGTCTTTATCAAGCATTGGCGGCGGCCGGCGACGAAGTTTGGGTAAACCGTTTGCCTGAGCAATTGGCGGCGGCTTTTGCGGATTCGTCGCATGGCGATCTGAAGCGCTGGCAACAGGTGGTAGAGGATTTGCCGGATTTGATGCCGTCGAGTGTCGATTTGTTGGAGAGTGTCAGAGTAGGTCAGGCAGAGGATATTTCCGATGAGATGCGGGCCGGTTTGCGCGAACAGTTGATGCAGTTGCATCCTTGGCGAAAAGGACCTTATCGGATCTTCGACATTGACATCGATACCGAATGGCGTTCGGATTGGAAATGGGACAGGGTGAAAGACCAGATCGCACCGCTACGAAATCGCTTGGTTTTGGATGTTGGTTGCGGCAACGGCTATCATTGTTGGCGCATGCTCGGTGCGGGAGCGCGATTGGTGGTTGGCATTGATCCGACATTGCTCAGCGTAATGCAGTTCCAGGCTATCCGAAAGCTGCACGGTGAGGCGCCGATTTATCTGTTGCCGCTGGGGATAGAAGATGTGCCGCCCAACATGGGGCTATTCGATACGGTGTTTTCGATGGGGGTGTTGTATCACCGCCGCTCACCCATCGATCATTTGCTGGAATTAAGGGGCTGTTTGCGGGCTGGCGGTGAATTGATTTTGGAGACTCTGGTTGTTGAAGGGGACGCGCAGCATGTCTTGGTGCCTGAGGGGCGTTATGCGCAAATGCGCAATGTGTGGTTTTTACCGAGCTGCGCAGCTTTGATGTTATGGATGCGCCGCTGCGGGTTTAAAAATATTCGCCTAGCGGATGTTTCCAAAACTTCTGTCGAGGAGCAGCGCAGTACCGAATGGATGCGGTTTCATTCTTTGGCGGAATTTTTGGATCCGCATTCTCCGGATTTAACTTGTGAAGGCTTGCCGGCGCCGGTTCGGGCTGTGATTGTGGCTAGCGCCGATTAATCAGTGGATTTTTGTTTTTGAATTGTAAAATTTAAAGAACAGGCTAAGATTGGCTAGCTTGAAAAGTCAGCCGATTAGTGTGTGCTGATTAGTCCAGGCAGCCCTAAAATCCAATCGGAGAAAATCCATGAAAAAGTTATTTGTACTTTTTATGCTGTATTCTTTTGCCGTATTTGCTGAGCCAATCAATATCAACCAAGCCGATGCCGAAACCATTTCCAAAGCTTTGACCGGGATAGGTCCGAAGAAGGCCGAGGCGGTGGTTCAATACCGTAAGGAGCATGGCGATTTTAAGACATTGAAAGATCTGGAAAATGTGTCTGGAATTGGAGAGAAAACCGTCCAACAGAATGAGAAGAATATTCTGTTTGGGGATTCTGCTCCCGCTGCTGCTGAAAAAATTGCTAAGCCAGAGAAACCGGAAAAGCCCCAAGAACCTAAAAAATCAAAATAAGGCGACTGAGTTGGCGCGCTTGGGCTTGGTGCGCCAACTCATTGAGTCTGTTTTGTCTGAATCGTATTTATTCGACGTCCGGGTAGTTTAGCCAAATGTCGAGCCGTTCCAGCCCCAAAAATCAGCCGGACAGTTACTGAATTCGATATAAATCCGATCCTGAGGGATTGAAAGCCGGGTATTGAGCAATTGGCATATCGATGCAGACAAGTTTTTGGCTTGGCTACTGCTCAGGCCAATGCTCTTGCATTCCAGATATGCCAAGTGGGTAGTGCTGCCGGCAAACAGCATGGCGTCGTTTTGCTCAATGCTAATCATGACGTAGCGCTCCGGTTTGCCGGTCTCTTTGGATACCAGTTGTGATAGTTCGTCTAACAATTTTGATTTCAGTTCTGTATCGAGCACTGAGTTGGTGTTCAATTTTAAAAAGGGCATGATCAGTCTCCTGTTTTGAGGTGCTAAATTGCCGGCCAGCGTTGGATAATTCGATATTCAACGCCATCCGGACCTGAGCAGGATTCTACCAAGCAGAATCCTATTGATTGCCAAAGTATGGGGGCGAAATCGAAATCGATTGCCGAACTAGCCTTTTTAACTAAAGTGACATGCGGCTTGAATAGTCTGTTTTCGATGGGTATCCCTTGTTGTTTGGCTATGCGGGCCAAGTTTTCGTTTAATGTCGACACGCTTTGATCGAATTGGCTGGCGGTCAGGCATAGCACGGCAGGTTTTTTCCAGAAACTCAGGTGGTCAAAATTTAACGTTATCAGCGGTGTTGGCAGTTTTCCTGCCTCCCTGGTGATTATGGCCTGTTGTTCTGCAGAAATTCTCCCTAAAAACAACACGGTGACATGTAAGTTTGCTTCCTTAACGGGTTTTCCGGTTCGGTTTAGTTGGCTGATTAAAGCCGCGCATTGTTGCCTGGCGTTTTGTTCCGGCCATAAGGCAAAAAAGAGACGTTTCAAGCTGTTCCTCTCCGGTTGTTATTAGATCGAGGTATGACTTTTTCATCTTTTCGATGGCAGGCAAAATGCGGCGATTTGGGTGTCGAGAGCTGGTGATCAGGCTAAAGGATGCTGTGTTATTGCGGCGAGGATAGACAATTAGCCAAAAAAATATCCAGATTTATCAGTTCGTAAGCGATGAATCCTAAAATTGAAATTGAATTTTGCTCGGTTTGCCTGCGGTTTTGTTCAGCCTAAGCTTACGCCGCGGACTTGTCTAGTAACAATTTGTTCGCATAACCTGTAGGCTGCGCGCAGTTGCTAAGCATTGACATATATCCCATTTCTACCTTACAGTTACAAATGCATCACACGTACGTGACAAGCCTAGCGGGTTGTGGCAATTTGCAAGAATCGGCTATTACTAAAAATTAAAACTTTCGGAGCACATCACATGGCAAGACCATTAATTCAAATGGCGTTGGATTCACTGGATTTCAACCAAACCGTTGCGTTGGCAGATCAAGTAGCACCCTATGTCGATATTTTTGAAATCGGCACTCCTTGCATTAAATACAACGGTATCAACCTGGTTAAAGAACTGAGACAACGTTACCCTGACAAATTGTTGTTGGTTGACCTGAAAACCATGGACGCAGGCGAATACGAAGCGGGTGCTTTCTATGCTGCTGGCGCGGACATCTGCACCGTATTGGGCGTATCCGGTTTGGCCACTATCGCTGGCGTTATCAAAGCTGCGAAAAAACACGGCGCTGAAACTCAAATCGACTTGATCAACGTGGCCGATAAAGCAGACTGCGCAAGAGAGTCTGTCAAATTGGGCGCGCAAATCGTTGGTATTCACACTGGTCTGGACGCGCAAGCAGCCGGTCATACACCTTTCACCGATTTGAACGATATCGCTCGTTTGGGTCTGAATGTGCGTATCTCTGTTGCTGGCGGTATCAAACAAGCGACTGTACAACAAGTCGTTGAAGCTGGCGCTAATATCATCGTTGTTGGTGCAGCTATCTACGGTGCTCCTTCACCTGCTGAAGCAGCTCGTGAAATCCGTGAATTGGTTGATGCGGCGGCGGTATAAGTCATGCATCAGCAGTTAATTATTGACAAAATCTCAGGGATTCTGGAAGCGACACCCGATTCGCATGACAAAACCTTGGTGGACATGCTGGATCAGGCTAAGCGCATTTTTATATCGGGCGCTGGCCGTTCAAAGCTAGTCGGCAATTTCTTTGCCATGCGTTTGATGCATGGCGGCTACGACGTTAGCGTTGTGGGTGAAATTGTTACGCCAAGCATCAAAGCTGGCGATTTGTTGATCATTATTTCCGGCTCCGGTGAAACCGAGCAGTTGATTGCCTTTACCAAAAAAGCCAAAGAAGTCGGCGCAAAGATTGTGTTGATTTCGGCTAAGGACGATTCAACGATTGGCGACATGGCTGATGTCACTTTGCAAATCGGCAGATCAGAACAATACGGTAAAGTCAAAGGCATGCCTATGGGTACTGTGTTTGAATTATCTACCTTGTTTTTCCTGGAAGCGACAATTTCGCATGTAATCCATGACAAAGGTATTGCAGAAGAAGAAATGAGATCAAGACACGCCAATTTGGAATAACTTAGCGTGTAAACCTGTGGCCGGAGCAATTCGGTCACGGGTTTTTTACATTACATTCGGGTGTCAAGGCGATACCGATTCCAGCAGTCTGAATGAACGAGAGTGTGGTTTTGGTCTTCCTTGTATTTACCAGCCTCAGCCAGAGTGATGTTTGAGTAATCGAATGTCGCAACTAAAATAACAAAATAAAAAGGAGACCAACATGCCTTCGCGCCGAGACTTAGCGAACGCCATCCGCGCACTTAGCATGGACGCCGTACAGAAAGCCAACTCCGGTCACCCCGGAGCCCCGATGGGGATGGCCGACATCGCAGAAGTATTGTGGAATGATTTTCTGCAACACAACCCCAGCAACCCCAAATGGCCCAACCGCGACCGCTTCATCCTGTCCAACGGTCACGGCTCCATGCTGATTTATTCCTTGCTGCACTTGGCTGGCTACAACCTGCCGATCGAAGAACTGAAACAGTTCCGCCAACTGCACTCGCAAACCCCAGGACACCCTGAATACGGTTACACCGAAGGTGTGGAAACCACCACAGGGCCCTTGGGACAAGGCATCACCAATGCCGTCGGTTTCGCCTTGGCCGAACGCACCCTGGCCGGCCAATTCAACCGTCCCGGTCACGACATCGTCGACCACCACACCTACGTATTCCTGGGTGACGGTTGCTTGATGGAAGGTATCTCCCACGAAGCCTGCTCCCTGGCCGGCTCCATGAAACTGGGTAAACTGATCGCCTTCTACGACGACAACAACATCTCCATCGACGGCGAAGTCCGTGGTCATGGCAACGTTGCCGGCTGGTTCCTCGACGACACTCCGAAACGCTTTGAAGCCTACGGCTGGCATGTCATTCCTAAAGTCGACGGCCACAACCCCGACGCCGTCAAAGCCGCGATTGAAGAAGCCAAAAAAGTCACCGACAAGCCTTCTATCATCTGCTGCCAAACCACCATCGGCTTCGGTTCGCCGAACAAACAAGGCAAAGAAGAATGCCATGGTGCAGCCTTAGGTGAAGCTGAAATTGCCTTGACCCGTGAAAACCTGGGTTGGCCGCATGCGCCGTTCGACATTCCTGCTGACATCAAAGCCGGTTGGGATGCCAACGCCAAAGGAGCCACGCTGGAAAGCGCCTGGAACGCCAAATTTGCCGCTTACAAAGCCGCACATCCTGAACTCGCGGCCGAATTTGAACGTCGCGTGATCAAAAACCAACTGCCTGCCGATTGGGCTGAAAAATCCAAAGCGTTTATCGCTGCGGTGGATGCCAAAGGCGAAACCATCGCCAGCCGCAAAGCCTCACAAAACACCTTGAACGGCTTTGGCCCCTTGTTGCCCGAACTGCTGGGCGGCTCTGCCGACTTGGCGGGCTCCAACCTGACCCTGTGGTCCGGCTGCAAAGACGTCAACCAACCGGGCTTCGACGGCAACTACGCCTACTACGGTGTGCGTGAATTCGGTATGTCCGCCATCATGAACGGCATCACCCTGCACGGCGGCTTCAAACCCTACGGCGCCACCTTCCTGATGTTCTCGGAATACGCCCGTAACGCCCTGCGCATGGCCGCGTTGATGAAAATCCCGACCATCTTCGTTTACACCCACGACTCCATTGGTCTGGGCGAAGACGGCCCGACCCACCAACCGGTCGAACAAACCGCCACCCTGCGCATGATTCCCAACATGCACGTCTGGCGTCCTTGCGACGCCGTCGAGTCGGCCGTTTGCTGGAAAGCCGCTATCGAACGTCAAGATGGACCGAGCACCCTGATCTTCTCTCGTCAAAACCTGCCGCACGTGCCTCGCACCGCCGCACAAATTGACGCGATCAGCAAAGGGGGCTACATCCTGAAAGACAGCGACGGCGCGCCGGACGCGATCATCATTGCCACCGGTTCCGAAGTGGAATTGGCGTTGAAAGCCGCTGACGCATTGAGCGCGAAAGGCAAAAAAATCCGCGTGGTGTCACTACCGTCTACCAACGTCTTCGAAGCGCAAGATCAAGCTTACAAAGACAGCGTATTGCCGCCAAGCGTGACCCAGCGCGTGGTAGTAGAAGCGGGAGTAACCGACAGCTGGTGGAAATACGCCGGCAGCGCGGGTAGAGTCGTAGGATTGGACCGTTTCGGCGAATCGGCCCCGGCAGGTCAGCTCTTCAAAGAGTTCGGCTTTACCGTGGACAATGTCGTCGCTAATGTGGAAGCCGTTCTTTAATTTTGTAAACTTAGGTGAGGTTTGGATTAAATGATCGAAGCCTCACGTTTCTAACAGCATAGGTGATAGACGTGAAAAGAAATGAATTAACGAAAGGCGTGATGGCAGCTCTAATGCTGACCAGTTCCTTAGCTATGGCGGGATCGGATTATCCGGCGGCTGATTATCAGCCAAAGGTGCTTTATACCAATCCTGAATATAACGACAGCAAAGCTGCCCCTGCGGCTGCCACAGCACCTGCAGCGAAACCAGCTGTAAAAGAAGTTGAAGCGGATCCAGCTTTCCCAGCGACGAATTTTCAACCTAAAGTGTTATACAGCGATGCTGACTACAAGCACAGCTCTGCAGCACCAACTGCGGCTAAATCGTCAAGCTCGTCATCTGCCTCCACAACTTCTGCGGAAGCAGCGGTAGATGTGATACAAACAGAAAAGGCTGCGTCCTCTGATTTTTCCTACATTGGTTTAATTTTGTTGGCTGTAGCCGGATTTTTTATCTACAACAAAAAATCGCCTAAAAGTGCCAAAGGTTCTTCAGCTGATGATTACCAAGTTGCATCTGGCGCAACCGGCGTTGAAAAGTATCTGGAAAAAATGGGTGCGAATAAAACCGGCGTTGCCAAATACTTGGAAAAACAAGATTCCAATCCTGCTACCGGTGTTGCCAAATACATGGCAAAGCAAATCGTAAGAGATCGGGAAGCTGCCGCTGCGAAAGCGACTGGCGTGGAAAAGTATTTACGTGATAAAGCTTAATAGCATCTGATTCCTGATGCTGATTGCTGGAACTTAAGGGTTAAGCGTTAACTCTGAACCGGTAGATTTAAATGATCGCCACTTCGTATGTTTTAAAGCGTGTGTTTCGGCTTTGAATATATGCCAAGTGGCGATTCAGTCTTATCAATATAGCTAAAAATAGAGTTTCATCACCAGGGACTCTTTTGCAAATCAATCTCCTGCAAGAATTGCTGAACATCTTTTGCTTGTAAAGCTCGGTTCAAACGAGGGGGAAAAATTAACAACACATCTGAGGATAATCCTATGGCAAAAAATTTACTCGAACAACTCCGTGAAATAACTGTGGTTGTCGCCGATACCGGTGATATTCAAGCGATCGAAACTTTCAAACCGCGCGATGCAACCACCAATCCCTCTTTGATCACCGCTGCTGCACAAATGCCGCAATATCAAGGAATTGTTGACGATACTTTGAAAGGTGCAAGAGCAACATTGGGTGCCGCTGCTTCGGCTGCAGAAGTTGTGACCCTGGCATTTGATCGTTTGGCCGTGTCTTTTGGCTTGAAAATTCTGGAAATCGTCGAAGGTCGTGTATCGACTGAAGTCGATGCGCGTTTGTCTTACGATACCGAAGCCACCATCGCTAAAGGTCGCGACTTGATCGCTCAATACGAAGCTGCAGGCATTTCCAAAGAGCGCGTTTTAATTAAAATCGCTGCTACCTGGGAAGGCATTCAAGCTGCCGCCGTATTGGAAAAAGAAGGTATTCACACCAACCTGACATTGTTGTTCGGTTTGCACCAAGCGATTGCTTGTGCGGAAAACGGTATCACACTGATTTCACCATTCGTTGGCCGTATCTTAGACTGGTATAAAAAAGACACAGGCCGTGATTCTTATGCGCCTGCTGAAGATCCAGGTGTATTGTCAGTGACCGAAGTCTATAACTACTACAAAAAATTCGGCTACAAAACCGAAGTCATGGGCGCCAGCTTCCGTAACATCGGCGAGATCACCGAATTGGCGGGCTGCGATTTGTTGACCATCGCGCCGTCTTTATTGGCAGAGTTGCAATCCGTTGAGGGTGACTTGCCGCGCAAACTGGATCCTGCCAAAGCAGCAACAGCTTCAATCGAAAAAATTTCAGTCGACAAAGCCACTTTTGACCGCATGCATGAAGAAAACCGGATGGCTAAAGAAAAATTGGCCGAAGGTATCGATGGTTTCGCCAAAGCGCTGGAAGCACTGGAAAAATTGTTGTCGGACCGTTTGGCTGCCTTGGAAGCCTAATCTTGGTCTAGCCGCCGAGTGCAGGCACTCGGTTGTTTAAGATTTGCAAGGCCGCCGAATCGAGTACGCGGCCTTGATTTGTTATTAACAGGATAAAATTTATGCCACAAAAAATATTTGATGTTGTTAAGCCGGGTGTTGTCACCGGTGAAGATGTACAAAAAATCTTTGCTATCTGCAAAGAAAATAATTTTGCGTTGCCGGCTGTAAACGTCATCAGCACCGATACCATTAACTCGGTATTGGAAGCGGCAGCAAAAGCCAAGTCACCTGTCGTCATTCAATTTTCTAATGGCGGCGCCGCATTCGTTGCTGGTAAAGGTCTGAAACTGGAAGGCCAAGGTTGCTCTATCGTTGGCGCCATTTCCGGTGCTCACCATGTTCACCGCATGGCGGAACTGTATGGCGTACCTGTTATTTTGCATACAGATCACGCGGCAAAAAAATTGCTGCCATGGGTAGACGGCATGCTGGATGAAGGTGAAAAATTCTTCGCTGCAACCGGCAAGCCTTTGTTCAGCTCGCACATGCTGGATCTTTCCGAAGAAAGTTTGCAAGAAAACATTGAAATCTGCGGTAAGTATTTGGAGCGCATGTCCAAAATGGGTATGACTCTGGAAATCGAACTGGGTTGTACCGGTGGTGAGGAAGACGGTGTCGACAACAGCGGTATGGATCATTCTGCGCTGTATACCCAACCTGAAGACGTTGCTTACGCTTACGAGCAACTGAGCAAAATCAGTCACAGATTCACTATCGCCGCATCGTTCGGTAACGTTCATGGCGTTTACTCTCCAGGTAACGTTAAATTGACGCCGAAAATTCTGGACAATTCTCAAAAATTTGTTTCCGAGAAATTCGGTTTGCCGCATAACACATTGAACTTCGTTTTCCACGGTGGTTCAGGTTCTTCTCCTGAAGAGATCAAAGAATCCATCAGTTACGGTGTTGTCAAAATGAACATCGATACCGATACTCAATGGGCTAGCTGGGCCGGTGTGATGGAGTTTTACAAAAAGAACGAAGGCTATTTGCAAAGTCAAATCGGTAACCCGGAAGGTGCCGATAAACCGAACAAAAAATACTATGACCCACGTGTTTGGCAACGTGCCGGGCAAGTTGGCATGGTGACTCGTTTAGAGCAAGCCTTCCAAGAATTAAACGCAGTTAATTCGCTGTAATATCTTGATAAAGCTGCAAAGGCCGTGAGGTCTTTGCAGTTCTTTCTGCAAAACATCCACAAGCTGAGTCAAAAATTTGACTTAACAGCTACAATTCCTCCAGGTATTTTGTGCATACCTGAGCTCCGCTTTTTGCCTAACTGCTTTCCAGTGACGGCTATACTATTATTCTAAAACGATGTTTTTTCTTGTATGATCAAATCCAGCTGATTTTCGTACAGTGGTCTGATTGAGCTTGAATATTTTGGCGCGTATTGTGCTGTAAAAATTTAAAAGGTGGAAAATGGCAGAAGCCCATGGGAAAGAAGAAGGTAAGAAGTCTTCCAAGAAAATAATCATAATAATCGTCGCGGTTGTCTTGGTTTTGGCTGGCGCGGGAGGTGGGGCTTATTTCTTTCTGAATAAGCCGGCTGACGCCGAGCATAAAGAAGAAGGCGATGCCAAGCACGACAAGGCGGAGCACAAGGATGAAGCAGCGCATGAAGAAGAGGCCGGCCACGAAAAAGTCGCTGAGCCTGATGTTTATTATGATTTACCAAGCCCCTTATTGGTTAATTTTCCCGCCGGCTCCGGCGCAAAAGTGATCAGAATATCCCTGACAATACTGATGAAAGGTGAGGCGAGTAAGGATGCGATGAAAAAGCATGAGCCGATGATACGCAACAATTTGTTGATGGCCATCAGTGCAGTGGGTGCGGAAAAGGCGAAAACCTTGGAAGGAAAACAAGAGTTAAAAACCATGATGCAAGCCGAAATTGGTAAAGTTTTGGAAAAAATGGCCGGTAAAAACACCGTTAAAGATGTGTACTTCACTGAATTTGTAATGCAATAAATGTCAACCGCCGATCTATTATCACAAGACGAAATCGATGCGCTACTGCATGGCGTGGACGATGGCGACGTCGATACAGGGGCTGATGAAGACTACAGTCGAGGCACAGCGAGAGTCTATGATTTTAACAGTCAGGAACGGATTGTTCGGGGGCGGATGCCCACCTTGGAAATGGTCAACGAGCGCTTCGCTCGCCATTTTCGGATAGCGTTATTTAACTTTTTGCGGCGTGCCGCAGAAATCTCCGTATCCGGGATTCAAGTACAGAAGTTTTCCGAATTCATTCAGGGTTTATTCGTACCGACTAATTTGAATGTGATTCGGATGTCGCCTTTACGCGGGCGGGCATTGATCGTGATGGAGCCGCGACTGGTGTTTACCGCTGTCGATAACTTTTTCGGCGGTGGCGGTCAGTTTTATAACAAGGTAGAAGGCAGGGAGTTCACGCCGACCGAAATGCGCATTATTCGGCTGATCATCGACATGATTTTCAAGGATTTAGCCGAAGCCTGGAAACCCGTGATGGATATTGACTTTGAATACATCAATTCAGAAGTCAATCCGCAGTTCGCCAACATTGTCAGTCCTTCGGAAATCGTGGTGATTTCCACTATCCATGTGGAGTTGGAGGGCGGCGGTGGCGATATCAATATTGCAATGCCTTACTCCATGATTGAACCTATCAGAGAATTGCTGGATGCGGTAACCAGCGACCGGGGTGAGGTGGATGGCCGTTGGCAAGATTCGCTAAGAGTTGAAATTATGCGTAGCGAAGTGGTCGTCAACAGTAAACTGATAGAAAAAGAAATGTCTATCAGCGAAGTGATTGAGCTTAAAAAAGGCGATGTGATTCCTATAGAAATGCCGGAAACCGTATTACTCGAAGTTGAGGATGTGCCGGTTTTTCGGGGCAAATTAGGGCTTTCCGATGGTAACTACGCCATCGAAATTACAGAAAAAATGACGCTGGATAATATTTGACAGCAGGGAAGGATAAGCATGAGTGAAAACGACGAAATCGGCGACGACTGGGCCGCAGCGATGAACGAGCAAGCCGATGCTGAAGCTGATTGGGGTGACGCGCTGAAGGAACAAGCAAACGCCGCCAAGAGCTCTCAACAAGGTTTTGCCGCAGCGGAGTTTCCCGAGTTTAGCGAGCAAAAATCCAGAAATAACGGTCCCAGCAGTGATGAAGTCAAGCTGGACGTCATTCTCGATGTGCCGGTGACGGTGTCGCTGGAGATCGGTCGAACCAAAATTAATATCCGCAATTTATTGCAGCTAAACCAGGGCTCTGTTGTGGAACTGGATCGTTTTGCCGGCGAACCGATGGATGTATTGGTGAATGGAACCTTAGTCGCTCACGGCGAAGTCGTGGTGGTTAACGACAAATTTGGTATTCGGCTGACCGACATTATCAGTCCGTCGGAGCGAGTCAGAAAGCTCGGCTGATGACTGTATCTCGCCTGTCTACCCAAATTATTTCGGTATTGATTGCACCTGTTGCATGGGCTGACGAAGCGGCTACGTTGCCCAGGCAGACCGCGAAAGTAGTGACTTCCGGGGATGTCGCACAATGGCTGTTGGCGTTGCTATTGGTGTTGGCGCTATTTTTTCTGTCGGTGTGGCTATTACGTAAAACCGGCAGTTTGGCTTTTGTCGGTAAAAGTCAGTTGGCAGTGCTGGCCGGATTGTCATTGGGTATGCGTGAAAAATTGGTTTTGGTTAAAGTCGGTGAAAAACAGCTACTGTTAGGCGTTAGTGGCGGGCGTATCGATAAACTGCTTGAGCTTGAAGGCGACCAGCGCTTGTTTATGAATAGCGCAGACGGGCAGGAAACCAGCGTATTTGCCAAGAAATTGCTGCAGGTCATGCAAGGTAAGCACCATGATTAAGTTGATTTTTTCCTGCCTGATAATAGGCTTACTGTTTTTGCCGGAAGCTGTTTACGCCGCAGTAGGCATAGATGCTATTACCGTTACCAGTAACCCTAAAGGTGGCGAAACCTATACGGTTACCATCCAGATTTTAGCGTTGATGACTATGCTGACCTTATTGCCGGCATTGTTGTTATCGATGACTTCGTTTACTCGCATCATGATCGTACTGGGCTTGCTACGCCAAGCCATAGGTGCCGCACAAGCGCCAAGTAACCAAGTGTTATTGGGGCTATCTCTATTTCTAACTATTTTCATTATGATGCCGGTTCTGGAGAAAGTGAATGAAACCGCCGTGCAGCCGTACATGGAAGAAAAAATTGACGCAGTGACTGCCTTACAAAATGCCTCCGAGCCGTTTAAACAGTTCATGCTCAAGCAAACCCGCGAGGCGGATTTGGATACCTTTGTACGTATCTCTGGCCGTGAACAAATTGACAAGCCGGAAGATGTGCCGTTTTCCTTGTTGGTGCCGGCTTATGTGACTAGCGAATTGAAAACCGCGTTTCAGATAGGCTTTCTAATTTTTCTGCCGTTCCTGGTCATCGATCTGGTGGTTGCCAGTGTATTGATGTCTATGGGTATGATGATGCTGTCACCGATGATCGTGTCGTTGCCGTTCAAGATTATGTTGTTTGTGCTGGCGGACGGTTGGACCATGGTGATGGAAATGCTGGCAGCCAGCTTTTACGTATAGGCCAAGCCGATGATGACACCGGAAACCATCTCGGCAATAGCCCAGGACACCGTATTGATTTCCCTGAAATTAATGGGTCCTATCCTGATTGCCTCCTTGGTTGTCGGTTTGCTGGTGTCCATGTTTCAGGCGGCGACTTCGATTCAAGAACAGACTCTGACCTTTATCCCCAAGCTGGCGACTATTATCGCCGTGTTGATGATAGCCGGTCCCGGCATGTTACAAATGCTCATCGATTATTTCCAAGATTTGATGCGCGATATTCCTACGCTAATAGGATGAACTTCGGCGAAGACGAGCTACTGCGGTATCTTGCTTCGTTTGTCTGGCCATTCTTTCGCATCAGTTCCATGTTCATCACCGTGCCGGTTTTTAGCGTGAAAGCGGTGCCGGCCAAAGTCAGATTGATCGCCAGCTTATTGATTACCTGGGTCATTATGCCAACTTTGCCGGCGATGCCGGATATTGAAATATTTGGCTACCAAGGGTTTATGGTGGCGGTACAGCAAGTCGCCTTGGGGCTGACCACAGGCTTCATCCTGCAAATGGTGTTTTCCATCATGTTGTTTGCCGGACAGACTATCGCTTACAGCATGGGTTTGGGCTTTGCATCCATGGTCGATCCGGCAACTGGGGTGCAGGTGCCGGTGATCGCCCAACTATTTGTGATTAGCGGCAGCTTGTTATTTCTCGCGGTGGATGGCCATTTATTGCTGATCGAGATGTTGGCGCAAAGCTTCCATACATTACCGGTCGGCAGTATGGGTATGGATAAGAGCGATGTGTGGCGAGTAATCAGTTGGAGCAGTCTGATAGTCGCTGATGGCCTGCTGCTGGCTATGCCGGTGATGGCGACCTTGTTATTCGTCAACATCAGCTTCGGTGTGGCGTCAAAAGCGGCGCCGCAGCTACAGATATTCGGAGTCGGCTTCCCTATCACCATCATGCTCGGTATGGGCTTAATCTGGATTGGCCTGCCGACCATGCTGGAAGGTTTTAGCGATATGCTGCACAACGGCTTCGCGCTGGTCCATGCATTATTGAGGTTGCAATAAATGGCGGAAGATTCCGGTCAAGATAAAACCGAAGACCCCACCGGCAAGCGACTTAGCGAGTCGCGTAAAAAAGGCCAGATTCCCCGTTCCAAGGAACTCAACACTTTTGTAACGTTGATTACCAGTTCGGCGCTGTTTTTCTATTTCGGGCAAGGCATGTGGCGCAGTATGCTGGAGATGATGAAGCATCCCTTGCAGTTGTCGCGGGAGGCTGTGTTCGATCCGGCGACTCCGCTGATTTATCTGAAGGCGGCGTTTGCCGAAGGTTTGTGGGTGATCCTGCCGTTTTTGGTGGTGTTGGTGATTGCCGATTTGGCAGCGGCGATGATGTTGGGTGGCTGGAACTTTACCAGCGAAGCCTTCGAAATGAAGTTTTCCAAGCTCAATCCGCTGACCGGGATAAAAAAAATCATCGGAATTCAAGGCTTGGTCGAATTGGTCAAGGCCATCATCAAAACCATACTGGTTGCGATTGTCTCCTGGAATTTGTTCAAACTGTATTTCGACGATTTCATGGGCTTGAGCCGCTTGCCGCTCGATCAAGCCATCCATCATGTCGGCGATATTATTTCCTTCTGTTTAGTGATTTTGAGTGCTACCTTTTTATTGTTGGTAATGCTGGATGCCCCTTATCAGTTATGGAATCACCAGCGCCAACTGAAAATGACCAAGCAGGAAGTTCGGGACGAGGCTAAGGATCAAGAGGGTAATCCGGAAGTTAAAGGCAAAATCCGCCGCATGCAGATGGAGGCCGCGCAGCGGCGGATGATGGATGCGGTGCCTAGTGCCGACGTCATCGTCACCAATCCTACCCATTTCGCGGTAGCCTTAAAATACGATCAGAACGGCAATGGTGCACCTTTGCTGGTTGCCAAAGGCACGGATTTAGTTGCCGCACAGATCCGCCAGCTGGCAATGGCCTCGCAAGTACCCTTGGTCGCAGCGCCTTCGCTAGCAAGAGCTTTATACTATTCCACCGACCTGAATCAGGAAATACCTCGCGGCTTATTCTTAGCCGTCGCTCAAGTATTGGCCTATGTTTTTCAATTACGGGCTTCGACGCAATACGGCTGGAACAAACCGGTTCCGCCTACCGATGTGCAAGTACCCGACGACTTTAAGCAATAGCCCGGTATCGAGCTGAATTATGGATTTTACGAAAATACTCAACTCACTTAAGGCGCTGACCGGCTTGGGCTTGGGCGCGCCACTATTGATCGTGATGTTGCTGGCGTTGTTGATTTTGCCGCTGCCGCCGTTTGTGCTGGATCTGTTTTTTACCTTCAATATCGCGTTTTCGCTGATCATCTTGTTGGTGGTGATTTACACCCTCAAGCCGCTGGAGTTTGCCTCATTTCCTACCGTCATTCTGGTCGCAACCTTGTTGCGGCTGTCCTTGAACGTGGCTTCCACCCGGGTCGTGTTGATTCGCGGGCATGAGGGTGGGGATGCCGCCGGGAAAGTCATTGAAGCCTTCGGTTCGTTCGTCATCGGCGGCAATTTCGCGGTCGGTATCGTGGTGTTTGCGATCTTGGTGGTCATCAATTTTATGGTGGTCACCAAAGGTGCCGGACGGGTAGCGGAGGTGAGTGCTCGGTTTACCTTGGATGCGATGCCTGGCAAGCAGATGGCCATCGACGCCGATTTGAATTCCGGGTTGATCAATCAGGATGAAGCGCGTGCCCGCCGGGAAGAAGTGGCTGCCGAAGCGGATTTTTACGGCTCCATGGATGGCGCCAGTAAATTCGTGCGTGGCGACGCGGTAGCCGGCATCATCATTTTGTTCGTGAACATGATAGGCGGCTTGGCGATAGGCGTGGGCCAACACGGCATGAGCTTTGCCGACGCCGCCAATATTTATGTGTTGCTGACCATCGGTGACGGTTTGGTGGCGCAGATTCCATCGCTGTTGTTGTCGGTGGCCGCGGCGATGGTGGTGACGCGGGTTCGCGGCAGCAAGCAGGATATTGGTAAACAGTTAAGTTCACAGCTGTTCGAAGATCCTCGTACCTTGCTGGTGACGGCGGCGGTGATGGGTATCCTGGGTATCATTCCCGGCATGCCGAATCTGGTGTTTATCCTGTTAGCTCTGACATTGGTCGGTGGCGCTTATTTGATCGACAGACGCCGTAAGTTGGAGGAAGAAAAAGCCCTGGAAATGGAACGTATCGTTTCGCCGCAGCAACTGGCCAAAACCGAGATCAAGGAATTGGGCTGGGACGATGTAATGCCGGTCGATGCCATTGGCCTGGAAGTGGGGTACCGCTTGATTCCGCTGGTGGATAGAAATCAGGGCGGGCAATTGATGATGCGTATCAAGGGTGTGCGCAAGAAATTGTCGCAAGAGCTGGGTTTTCTAATTCCGTCGGTGCATATTCGGGACAACCTGGATTTGTCGCCTACCGAATACCGGATTTCCTTGATGGGCGTGAGCGTCGGCGAAGCCAATATCATGCCCGAGAAAGAAATGGCGATTAATCCCGGCCGGGTGTTCGGTACTTTGCAAGGCGCGCCTTGTAAGGATCCGGCGTTTGGTTTGGATGCGATCTGGATCGACGCCAATCAAAAAGACCAAGCGCAAACTCTGGGTTACACGGTCGTCGATCCCAGCACCGTGGTGGCCACGCATCTCAGTCATATTCTGCAAAGCAATGCGCATGAATTGTTCGGTTACGAGGAGGCGCAGCAGTTACTGGATAACTTGTCCAAAGTGGCGCCGAAGCTGGTCGAGGATCTGGTGCCGAAAACCTTGCCCTTGGGTATTTTGGTCAAGGTTCTGCAAAATCTGCTGCAAGAGCGGGTTTCCATTCGCGATTTACGAACCATCGCCGAAACTTTGGCGGAGTACGGGGTGAAGAGTCAAGATCCGGACATCTTGACCTCAGCGGTGCGGGCGGCCTTGGGGCGCTCAATTGTCCATGAAATCAATGGTGTACAGACAGAGATTCCGGTTATTACCCTCGATCCTGGATTGGAACAGATATTGCATAGGTCATTGCAGACGGCGGGCGAAGGTGGTGCGGGTTTAGAACCGGGTCTAGCCGAGCAGATGCACAAATCCCTGGAGGAAAGTGCGCAAAGGATGGAAATGGAAGGACAAACCGCAGTGTTGTTGGTGTCTTCTTATATTCGTCCTTGGTTGGCTCGCTTCGTTCGTCATTCGATATCCGGCTTACATGTGCTGGCCTATAATGAAATCCCGCAAGATCGGCAGATCAGGGTGGTTTCCACAGTGGGACAGCGGGGACAATAAAACAGAGGTTGCGCGATGAAAATTAAACGCTTTTTTGCAGCAGACATACGGCAGGCCATGCGCATGGTCAAAGAAGAATTGGGCGCCGATGCAGTGATTATGTCCAACCGTTCGGTGGATGGCGGCGTGGAAATCGTGGCGGCCCGCGACTTTGACGAACAGGTCATTCATAAAAATCTCAAGCAACGCGAAGACGAAAAATCGCCGCCCAATGAAGTTAAAAAAGTCGATTTGCCCGATCTCGAAGCCGAAAAGAAATCGCTGCATGTTTTAAGCAGCGCCAGAAAACGCGGCGCGGAAGGCAGCATTCCGGAAAATCCGATCCGTCGCAACCTGGATCAATACGTCGGTTATGCCGAAAAACTCCAGGTTGGGCATAACAACGCACAGAAAATCGCCGAAAAAGTTCGCCAAGTTGAAAAAATTGAAAAACCAGCCTGGGCAAGTGCCGATCCCAAAATCAAACCGTTGACCGAGCCACGGCCGGTGCAAGCGCACAACGGCGATAAATTTATCGACGAAATGCGTGCGGAAATGAAAGAACTGCGGACGATGTTGGACAGCAAACTGTCGAATATCGTCATGCAAATGCCGCAACACGGGCTACCTTTACACGATGATTTGCGCGACCGGATGTTGGAGTGTGGCTTCTCGAAAAACTTGGCAGGCAAGATAGCCAACCGGTTGGGTAGCCACAAGCAATTCGATTTGGCCATTGGCAAAGCCCAGGAAATGTTGGCCAGACTGGTGCCGATAGCCGACGACAACCTGTTGGATCAAGGCGGTATCGCCGCGTTGGTTGGCTCTACCGGGGTCGGTAAAACCACGACAGTCGCTAAATTGGCTGCGCAATTTATTTTAAAACACGGTTCCAGGCAGATCGCGCTGATTACCACCGATAATTATCGGATAGGCGCGCACGAGCAAATCAATACGTACGGCAGAATTTTGGATGTGCCGGTCAGAGTAGCGGGTGATGCGGAAGAATTGCGCAGGCATATCAATAGTTTTTCCGATAAACGCCTGATTTTGATCGACACCGCCGGCATGAGTCAGCGCGATATGCGTTTGGCCGAGCAGCTGAAAACCTTGCAACACGGCGATTTGCCTATACGCTCTTATCTGGTGATGTCCGCCACCACGCAATACAAAGCAATGCTGGAAATTATGGATGCGTTCCGAATACTCGAACCACAAGCGACTATACTAACCAAGTTTGATGAGGCAGTTAGCAAAGGTACCGCGTTGTCGGCGATTATCGAGCGGCGTATGCCATTGTCATTTATCACTGACGGTCAGCAGGTTCCGGAAGATATTTACTTGCCCGATGCCGATGCTTTGATTCGGCAGTGTATGGAAAGTGTCGATCAGGACCATGGCTATGGCGACGATGTGAATGTTGAAGACTGGCTGGCGGAAAGCCATGCATAAGTCATTCGATCAGGCAGCTGGAATTAGACAAATGAGACATATGAAACCGGTGCGAGTAATCGCGGTAACAAGTGGCAAGGGCGGGGTTGGCAAAACCAATCTTTCCGTCAATATCGGCGTGGCGCTGTCTAAAATGGGTAGGCGGGTGGCGATACTCGATGCCGATATGGGCTTGGCTAATGTCGATATTTTGCTGGGCATGTTTCCCGAATTCAATTTGTCGCATGTATTGAGCGGCGAAAAAAGCTTGAAGGAAATCATGATGACCGGACCTTCGGGGCTGAAAATCATTCCGGCGTCGTCGGGTATTCAGCGGATGTCCGATTTGTCGAGTATCGAGCAAGCCGGCGTGATAAGGGCTTTTAGCGAAATCGACCGAGAGTTGGATGTGTTGATCGTCGATACCGCTGCCGGTATTTCGGCAAGCGTGGTGAATTTTGCCCGGGCTTGCCAAGAAATAATCGTGGTGGTTTGCGACGAACCCACCTCGTTGGCTGATGCTTATGCGTATATCAAGCTGTTGAATAGAGATTACGGGTTGAATAGCTTTCATATCATTACGAATATGGTGCAGTCGGCTGAGCATGGACAGGCCTTGTTCAATAAGCTGAGTAAGGTAACCGACCGTTATTTGGATGTGGCCTTGCAGTTTGTCGGCGCGGTGCCGCAGGACGAATATTTGAAAAAATCCGTGCAAAAACAAACGCCAGTGGTGGAAGCATTCCCGCAAAGTAAGGCGGCGCTGGCGATTAAGAATTTGGCGCGAAAAATCGACAGCTGGCCGATCAAGCCCAAAGCGGGCGGCTACCTGGAGTTTTTTGTCGAACGGATGATTCAGTACAGCGCGAAAGAGGATGTTGCATGAGTGGAGCGGCAATGTATGCTGCTGTGCAGGCTGGAAATGTTGATGCCTTAGTCATTCAGCATGCGCCGCTGGTAAAACGCATTGCCTACCACTTAATGGGACGACTGCCCGATACGGTGCAGCTCGATGATTTGATTCAATCCGGCATGCTGGGCTTGCTGGAAGCGCTGAAACATTATGATGCTGGGCAGGGTGCCAGTTTCGATACCTATGCCGGTATCCGGATTCGCGGGGCCATGTTGGACGAACTGCGCCGTTCGGATTGGACGCCGCGTTCGGTGCATAAGAAAGCCCGGATGGTGGCGGAGGCGATACGCGAGGTTGAGAATCAACTGGGACGTGATGCCAAGGATACCGAAGTGGCCGGACATATGGGTATCGATCTGACTGAATACCATCATATTTTGCAGGACGCGGTGTCTTGTAAGACCTTTAGCGTCGAAGAATTGGTGCAAGGCGAAGACAGTGTTATAGATGATGTGCACGGCAATCAGCAGCCGGAAGATGTGCTGATCCAACAGAATTTTCAAAAAGCCCTAGCCAAGGCCATCTCGGAATTACCGGAACGGGAGCGCTTAGTCATATCGCTGTATTACGACGAAGAGCTGAATTTGCGTGAGATAGGCAAGGTGCTTGATGTCAGCGAATCGCGGGTTAGCCAAATTTGTAGTCAGGCGATGTTGCGCTTACGCGCTAGACTTGCGGATTGGGTGGAAGGGAAAGATAATGAAAAGTGCAGCTAATGTGTGGTTATTGCAGGAATTTTTCGCAATTATTGGTCACAATTTAGCGGTTTCTTAACAATAAAGTAATCTGGGTGGAGATTATCCTTGGATAAAAATATGCGTATTCTGGTTGTCGATGACTTTTCGACAATGCGGAGAATAGTAAAAAACCTGTTGAAAGATCTGGGTTTTACCAACACCGTGGAAGCGGACGACGGTAAAACAGCACTGCCTATTCTGGAAAAAGGCGGTATCGATTTTTTGATTACTGACTGGAATATGCCGGGCATGACCGGCATCGATTTATTGAAGGCCGTCAGGTCTACTCCCAGTTTGGCCAATCTGCCGGTGTTGATGGTCACAGCTGAAGCCAAGCGCGAGCAAATCATTATGGCTGCACAGGCCGGTGTAAATGGTTATGTCATCAAGCCTTTTACGGCTGCTACGCTTAAAGAGAAAATCGAAAAGATTTTTGAACGCATCGACGGCTGAAGCACAGGGAGATTACCATGAATACTGACCTGCTGAGTTTGGCCCGAGATTTGGTCGCAGCATTAGAAAAGTGCGACGAAGCGGCTGCCGATGAAATTCTTGATCAAGTAGCCGGATTAAGAGAAACACAATTGTTTAAAGAAATTGGCCGCCTAACTCGCCAATTGCACGACACTATGGTGAGTTTTTCCGTCGACTCAAAAATAGCAGCCATGGCTGAGCACGATATACCGGATGCCAAGGAGCGTCTGCATTATGTGATCGCGATGACGGAGCAAGCCGCAGATCAAACCTTAACCGCCGTTGAAGAGTTGTTGCCGGTATCAGATGAGCTAAACGGGCAGGTTAAACAATTGTCGGCGCAATGGAATCGCTTTTTGGATCGGGAAATGCCGTTCGACGAGTTTAAGGCCATGAGCGCCGATCTCAGTCAGTATTTTGAGCAGTCGCAAGTGTCTCTGGAGAAAATCCAGGCGGGCCTAAGCGATATATTGATGGCGCAAGGGTTTCAAGATATTACCGGGCAGATTATCCGCCGGGTTATCGATTTGGTGCAGGATCTTGAAGGCAGCATGGTGAATCTGATCAAAATTTCCAGTCGTAAAATTACGTCAAGCAGCGGTGCCGCGTTGCAGCCCGAAGTGCCCGGACCGGTTGTCCCCGGAGTAGATGACAGAGCCGGTGATGTGGCCACCAGTCAGGTCGATGTTGACGATTTACTGTCTAGTCTAGGTTTCTGAGGAAAACAACATGGCGATCGATCTGGACGACGAAATATTGCAAGACTTCCTGGTCGAGGCCGGGGAGATTCTTGATTCATTGGGTGAGCAGCTTGTGGAGCTGGAGCAATCACCTGGCGACCTTGATCTTCTCAACTCGATATTTCGTGGGTTCCACACCATAAAGGGCGGCGCTGGTTTTCTGGCTATCAGCGCTTTGGTCGATGTTTGTCATAACGCCGAAGACGTTTTTAACGTACTCAGGCAGGGTGATCGCCAAGTCACGCCGGATTTGATGGACGTGATTTTGCAAGTCGTGGACATCGTCAACGAGATGTTCGGGCAAGTCCGTTCCGGTAATACGCCAAAATCGGCCGATCAAGGTCTATTAAAACGCTTGAAATCTTACGCGGGGCCGGCCGAAGCTGCCGCGCCTGCTGAGATAGCGGTTGAAGCCGCTGTCATCAACGAAACCTTCGAATCCACCCCGCCGCTATCCCCTCAAGAATCCGCAGCGCAAGACTATGATGCAATGCTCGATCCAGAGGAGTTATTGGCCAGCGAATCCGCCTCGGAAGATGGCGATGAAATTACCGAGCAGGAATTCGAAGATTTGCTGGATGCGCTGCATGGTAAGGGCGGTTCTCCGACCGCGAACATTGCGGCGCAATCGGCAGCGCCGGCGGCGGATGACGAAATCAGTGAAGACGAGTTTGAAAATCTGCTGGACGAGTTGCATGGCAAAGGCAAGTTTTCGGTAAAAACCGAGCCGTCTGCGCCCGCCAGCGATTCCGGCGATATTACCGATGAGGAGTTCGATAAGGTACTTGATGCTTTGCACGGCAAAGGTAAGTTCGATGCTGCCAATTTGGGCAAGATTGATGAGCCGGCTGCGGGTGAAAAAAACCCACCAATTAAAAATGTAGAGTTGCCTGTCGAGAAACCGTTCGTGGCGGCTAAACCTGAGCCGGTCGCAAAACCGTCCGTCGATGTAGAGCCGGAAAATAGCTTAGGCAAAGTAGCGCCGGTAGTAGATTCCGTTTCCGACAAAAGTAAAGCCGCCACACCCCAAGCCGATACCACCGTCAGGGTAGATACTCAGATTTTGGACGATATTATGAACATGGTCGGCGAGCTGGTTCTGGTGCGTAACCGTTTCCAGACGCTTAAAGCCAATGCTGAAGCAGGCGAGCAGTTGTCCAAGGCGATATCCAATCTGGACGTGGTGACCGCCGATTTGCAATTGGCGGTCATGAAAACCCGGATGCAGCCAATCAAAAAAGTCTTTGGACGTTTTCCGCGTGTGGTACGCGATTTGGCTAGAAGTCTGAAAAAAGAAATCAGGCTGGAGTTGGTGGGTGAAGAAACCGATCTCGACAAAAATCTGGTCGAGGCTCTGGCGGATCCTTTGGTGCATTTGGTCAGGAATGCGGTAGATCACGGAATCGAATCGCCGGATGAGCGCGAAGCCAACGGCAAACCTCGGGAAGGCGTGGTGATATTGAAAGCGTCTCAGGAAGGTGATCATATCCAGTTGTCCATCAAAGACGACGGCAAGGGCATGAACCCCGACATACTGCGCGCCAAAGTAGTGGAAAAAGGCTTGATGGATGAAGAAAGCGCCGCCCGTCTTGACGATAAAGAGTGTTACAACCTGATTTTTCTGCCCGGATTTTCCACCAAAACTGAAATTTCCGACGTGTCCGGTCGCGGTGTCGGCATGGACGTGGTGAAAACACGGATCGCGCAAATGAACGGCGTGGTGGAAATTGATTCGGTGGAAGGCAAGGGCAGCACCATTATCATCAAGGTGCCGTTGACTTTGGCTATTATGCCGACCCTTATGGTGAAGTTGCGCGGGCAGGCTTTCGCGTTACCCTTGGCCAGCGTCTTGGAAATACTCGATCTGGATTTGAGCAAAACCAATAAGGTAGATGGTCAATTGGTGGTAATGGTCAGAAACAAGGCCTTGCCGCTGTTTTATTTAAGTGAGTGGCTGGTTAGAGGTTCTTATTTCACAGGCGAAACGCAGCCGACCAATCATGTGGTGGTCGTCAACGCTGGCGGCAGGCATGTCGGATTCGTGGTGGATCAATTAATCGGTCAGGAAGAAGTGGTGATTAAAGCGCTGGGTGCCAAGTTACATGGATTGGAAGGATTGGCGGGAGCAACCATCACCGGTGACGGCAAGATAGCGCTGATACTCGATGTGCCTGGCCTGATGAAGAAGTATGCGATGTGACGCGGCAATATGACCATTCGGGTGCTGATCGTCGACGACTCCAGTTTTATCTGTAAAAGAATTCGGGAAATTTTAGAAGAGGATCAAGAGTTTAAAGTGATAGGCGTCGCTCACGACGGTCGCGAAGCTATAGAACTTGCGGCAAGTCTGCAACCGGACGTTATCACCATGGATGTGGAGATGCCAATCATGGATGGTATCACGGCAGTCAAAAAAATCATGGGCACCCGGCCCTGTCCGATACTAATGTTTTCGGCAATGACGCAAGTCGGCGCTCAAGCCACTCTGGATGCGTTGAATGCCGGCGCTATCGACTTTTTGCCCAAGCAGTTGGAAGACATTGATGCTAATCGTGAAACGGCTCGCTACTTACTGAGATATAGAGTGAGAATGGTGGCTTCTCAGGCGACTAGAATGTCTTCCCCACGACCTCTGCCGCGCGTGAATCAAGAAGAACATCAGAGCTCAACCGCCGAAAACCCCGTAGTTAAGCCGATACGCGCTGCGTCCGCGTGGCCCAAAACTGCAACCAGCAGCAAAATCGAGCTTTTGGTGGTTGCCGCCTCGACTGGCGGGCCGGTCGCCATGCAATACGTGCTGAGCAAAATTCCGGCTGAGTGTTCGATACCCATATTGCTGGTGCAACATATGCCGCCTAATTTCACCAAAAGCTTTGCCGAACGCTTGAATTTGCTTTGCAATATTAATGTCAGGGAGGCGCGGGATGGTGACGTATTGCAGCCGGGGACCGCGTTATTGGGGCCAGGTGCAATGCAGATGCAAGTTAAGCAAGTAGCCGGTGAGCGGCGGATTGTGTTGCGGGCCAAGCAAAGTGGGGAAATTTATAGTCCCTGTGTTGATATTACTTTTGACTCGCTTGCCGAGGTATTCGCCGGGCATGTGTTGGCAGTGGTGTTGACCGGCATGGGCGCAGACGGCAAGGCTGGCGCTATGAAGTTAAGGCAGCGCGGCGCGCAAATCTGGGCGCAGGACGAGGCGACAAGTACTATCTACGGCATGCCGAAAGCCATCGCAGAAGCCGGTCTGGCGGATCATATTTATTCTCTGGAAGAGATTGCCAACCAATTTAAAAAATTACATTGATGGATATTCTCAGTATTTTGGGTGTGTTGATAGGCTTTGCCGCGATTATCGGCGGTAACCTAATGGGGGGAGGAGAACTCGGGTCCCTGATCAATTTTCATGCCTTTATTATTGTGGTGGGCGGTACGCTGGGAGCGACACTGTTGCAATTTCCGCCCAAGGTTTTTCTGCGCAGTTTACGCATTTTGAGTTGGATTTTTGTGCCGCAAAATTTGCAGCTCAAAAAGCAAATCGACAAAATCGTGCGATGGAGCTCTCTGGCCCGCAAGGAAGGCTTGCTGGGCTTGGAATCGGTTATCGAAACCGAAAAAGACAGTTTTGCCAAAAAAGGTTTGCAGTTGTTGGTCGATGGTAACGAGCCGGAAGTGATACGCGATTGCCTTGAGGTTGAGCTAACGACAAAGGAGCATTTGGATACTCAAGCTGCCAGGGTTTTCGAGGCGATGGGTGGGTATGCGCCGACGATCGGCATTATCGGCGCGGTAATAGGCTTGATTCATGTGATGCAGAACCTCGCCAAGCCGGAGTTATTGGGTAGCGGTATCGCGACAGCTTTCGTGGCGACTATTTACGGTGTTGGCTTGGCCAATCTGTTGTTTATTCCTATCGCCAATAAGCTGAAGAGTCTGATTTTCGAAGCATCGCAAGCCAGGGAAATGGTGATAGAAGGCATTTCGTCGATAGCAGAGGGCGAGAACCCGCGCAATATCGAGTTGAAATTATCCGGCTTTTTATTGGAAAAATAAGGGAGGCCTTATGAGTCGGCGCAGACGTAGACCATTGCAACAGGCCGATAATCACGACCGCTGGATGGTGTCTTACGCGGATTTTGTGACCTTGCTGTTTGCGTTTTTTGTGGTGATGTATTCGATTTCCTCGGTAAATAAGGGTAAGTACGAAACATTCTCCGAATCGCTGGACCAGGCTCTGTTTCACAACGAGAAGATTCAAAAAGAAGCAGAGCCGATTCAGGTTGGCACGATTCCCACCACGATCCAGCCGATTGAATTGCCAAATTTGATGACGGCCGAGGAAAGAGAGCTGAGCGAAGAAATCATGCAGGAAAAACGCCGGCTGGATGAAGTGTCGCAGGAGTTTCAACGAGCCTTGCAGCCTTTTGTGGAAAGCCAGTTGGTGGGTATCAAACAGCACGATTTCTGGGTGGAACTGGAAATGAATAGCGAGTTACTGTTTGCCAGCGGTAAGGCCGAGCTCTCCAGCAAGGCCGTTCCGGTGTTGCAGAAAGTTGCAGAGGCCGTGCGCGACGTACCCAACGTGATCAATGTCGAGGGATATACCGACAACGTACCGATTTCCACCGGCTTTTATCCATCCAATTGGGACTTGTCCTCAGCCAGGGCAACCAGTGTGGTCAAAGAATTGGTGAAAAACAATATTCCGGCGACACGATTATCGGCGGTGGGCTATGGAGAATTTCATCCGATCGCCGATAACAAAGACGAGGAGGGGCGTTTTAAAAATCGGCGAGTTGTATTGGTGCTGATGTCGCAAGCCTTTGCTCGTTACGGCATGACTGACGACGAACGCGCGAAAGTGCTGAATTTGGCGCCGTCACAGCCCAGTTCGCCACCTGAAACCGCAGTTGAAAAGACGCCGGAAGCGCCGGCTCAGTTATGAAAATATGGTCAGTTTCCAATCAAAAAGGCGGGGTCGGTAAAACGACTACCGTGGTGACGCTGGGTGGCTTGTTGTCGTCCTGGGGGTTCAGGACTTTGCTGGTCGATTTGGATCCCCATGGTTCGTTGACCAGCTATTTCAAGATGAATCCGGATGAGATCGAGCTTGGCGTTTACAATTTATTTCTCGACGCCAGCGAGAAAAAGAAAAACGTCGATCCTCAGGTCTATATCGCCAAAACCGACTTCGACGGTATTGATGTCTTGCCAGCATCCACTGCTATAGCCACCTTGGATAGGCAGGTCGCCGCAATCGGCGGCATGGGCTTGGTGGTTGCTACCGCATTGCACAAAATGGCCGACCAATACGACTATGTGATTATCGACAGCCCGCCGATGTTGGGGGTGTTAATGATCAATGCGCTGGCGGCCTGCGATCATTTAGTGATTCCGGTTTTAGCTGAATTCCTGGCCCTAAAAGGGCTGGATAGAATGGTGCATACCATAAAAATGGTTTTTCATTCCCGGAAAACACCGCCTAAATTCACTATCGTACCGACCATGTTTGATAAACGCACCAAGGCGGCTCGCGACAGCTTAGCGGCCTTACATCAACAGTATCCAGACAATGCCTGGAGTTCGGTCGTCCCGGTGGATACTAAAGTGCGGGATGCCAGCCAGGCCGGTATTCCCTTACCCCTGTACGACAAAAGCGCGCGTGCGGCCGAAGCCTATGCCGAATTGTTGGAACTGTTATTGCTTGATAAGAGTCCAGACAAAAACTTGGCACCGCATAAATGACTCAGGCAAAACCACCCCCCAGTATCGTTCATCAACAGTTAGCGCTCGATGTTTATTTGCAGACTCTGTTGGATGAGGTGCCCGAGGCAGAGGAAGCTGTTAGCGTAAAACCGGCAATATTGCTGGAACAGCTTGTTGTTGAGGAGCCTATCAAATTGCCGGATCCTGCTCCGGTCGTGACCGGCAGTCCAAAAGCAAGCTCCAAAGCACTGGTCAGGAACCGGCAACCCAAGCTTGTAGAGCCGGAAATCCCGGCTAAACTACAGGCACTGTCTATAATGCCGGATTGGTCGCAGTACGAGTTTCAGGCTTTGTTTTTTAAGGTTGATAAGCTGATATTGGCAACGCCGCTGATCGAGTTGTCGAGAACGATCAAAATCGACCGCAAGCCCACGAAAATTCCCGGACAACCCTCTTGGTTTCTGGGGTTGCTGGATGAGCACGATAGCCGTATCGGCGTGCTTGATACCCGGCAGCTGATTTTTGGTAAAAGCCGAGGCTTGCAGCCTGATAGTGAAGAATATCCGTTCGAGCGCATTTTAATCACCCAGGATAAAAAATGGGGTTTGGTGTGTGATGAAATTCTCTCCATCGGTAAAGTAAAGCCCGATGGGGTCAGATGGCGAACGGCCAGACAAAAAAAACCATGGTTAATCGGTACGGTAATAGACGAGTTGACAGCGATTATCGATGTTAAACAGTTGGTACCGCATAGAAAAAATAGTTAAACAGCATCTGGATAAAGCAAAATGAGCGAAGATAAAAAACAAGGCGACCCTATCATGCAATGGGTGACTTTTTGTCTAGGCGACGAAAAGTACGGTATCAATGTCATGCAAGTACAAGAGGTATTGCGGATTACCGAAATTGCCCCGGTGCCCGGCGCGCCGTCCTATGTATTGGGGATTATCAATTTACGCGGTAATGTGGTGACGGTGATCGATACCCGTAACCGTTTCGGCTTACCTTCCAAAGACACCGATGATGCGTCACGGGTAGTGATCATCGAAACCGACCGGCATATCATCGGCATTTTGGTTGATAGCGTCGCCGAAGTCGTGGAAATGCGCGCTTCCGAGATTGAAACCGCGCCTAACGTCGGCAATGAAGAAAGCTCAAAATACATTCAAGGTGTCACCAGTCGCGACAATCAGTTGTTAATTCTGGTGGATTTGAATAAATTCCTCAGCGACGACGAAAAAGCCGAGCTGGATATGTTTTGATTGCCTGACTAGGCATGCGAGGTGCAACATGACCGAAATAACACCGATCACGCCTTTTTCCCCAGTACACACGATATACAAGGTCGAGCGCGAAGAGCGTGAAAAGCGCCAGCCGCAAAAACAACCGCAGACCAAACCCGACCCAAACAAAGACGATAAACAGCCTGCCGAGCATGTTGACGAAATAGTGTGATGAGCGAATATTTAGTGCTGGTTTTGGCGGGGGTAGTCGTATTTATGCTAGCGGTGTTAGTTCGGCTGTTGCGCCAGCAGCAAACACTAAAACAACAATTTCAGCGTCTTGAAGAGCGGGTGCAGCGTAGCAACGAGGATGTGGCCGGCCTTTGCTCTGCCGCTGTGGCTGTTGATCGGCGGCTGGCGGCGAACGACTCGCGATTGAATAGCATTGTCGATCAAGTCAACACGCAACGGCAAACCGTTGCTGACGTGGCGCCCGCTGAACCTATCCCCGCAGGCGGCTATGAAGATGTCATCCAAAAAATCCGTAGTGGGGTTGGCATTGAGGCGCTGGTCCGGGATTGCGGCTTGACCCGTGATGAAGCGGTTTTATTAATGCGTTTGCATGGCGGCGGCAAACGTTCCGGTTTGGGTTAGGCGCTGGTCGTTTCCAGATACTGGTCCACGCCCCGTTCCGCGCGAGTTATCGATATATCCGCTACCCTCTGTAACAAACGCCGGTAATTTTCATCGTGTTGACTTCTATCGTTATGCCGGTGCCAAAGATGTAAAACCGGTACCGCAAAGCGGCCTTCCTTCCGTTTGACGCCTTGATGAATCAGGCGGATCACCAAGTCCGAATCTTCATATCCCCAGCCTTCGAAGACTTCATCAAAACCATTTGTTGCCAGAAAATCGTCTTTCCAGACCGCCAGATTGCAAGTCATGGCTTTTTGCCAATTCTGCGGTTGCCGATAACGCCAGCTGTGCAGCGGTAAGTACAGTAACGGCAACAAACGATTGATGCGGCCTTGCAGCCGTTGCCATAAAAAAAAGCCAAGTGACTGTTTGTGCAGGGGTATTTTTTGCCCTAATACCCGTGATGTGTAAGCTTCGTTCAATAACAGCCGGTTGCCCGGAACGAAATAACCGGTTTCGGCCAATTGCCGATGATTTCTAATAAAATCCGGTAGCGCGACGCAATCGCCGTCCATAAACAGCAGATAATCGCCGCGACTGGCTGCAACCGCTTTATTACGAATGGTGCCGGCCCTAAATCCATTATCCTCATGCCAAACGTGCCCTAGTGGAATTTCGCTGGTTTCGATAAAGCCTTTGATCAATTCCTGCGTTGCAATGCCGGAACCGTCGTCGGCGACAATAATTTCAAACCGGCGATCCCGTTGAGCCATCAGTGCGCGTAAACAGGCGGAAAGCGCTTCCGGCCAGTTGTAGGTGGTGACGATGACTGAGATCAACCCATTCATTTGTTTGCCGTTTTGCGGCAAAGCTCGCGCAGTTTCAGATATTTATAGTAACTGCCCTCGGCGTTGGATATGGCCAGCATCAGGCCTTCTGCACCATCCAAAATGGCTGCCTGGACGAAGTAAGTGCGGATGAAGGTCCACAGGCCCTTGCCGATGGCTTTGCCCAAGCTGGCCCGCTTACCGTGATTGAACATTTTCTCGGCACCCAGCGAAGAATAAGCGTTGATCTTATGCAGCACCTCGGCGGGATCGACGAAGGCTTCGTGCCAAAGCGGGTTTTTGAGCCGACCGATAACCCCTTTAACCTCAATACGCTCATGCACGACTTCGCTGCTGAAGCGTCCGACATCGCGGCGAAACAGCCTAAGCACGTAATCCGGCCACCAGCCGCCATGCTTGATTGGCTTGCCGCAGTAGCTGGATAAGCGGGGGATTTCGAAGCCCTGCACCTCGTTTTGCTGCATGGCTTGCAGGATTTCGGCTTTTAACGCCGGCCCGATTTCTTCGTCGGCGTCGATAGATAGCACCCAGTCGCCGCGCGCCTTATCCAAGGCCCGCTGTTTTTGCGGGCCAAACCCGGGCCAGTCGGTGATGAAGACTTTGTTGGTAAATTGTCGGCAAATCGCGACAGTCTCATCGCTACTACCCGAGTCGAGAACAATGATTTCATCGGCCCAAGCAACCGATGCCAGGCAGCGGCCGATATGTTGCGCCTCGTTTTTGGTGATGACGATAACGCTAAGCATTGGCCTGACGAAGGGTGGAGTCGGCAGGATGACTGAGTAAGGCACCGAGAAAAAACGCCAGCAAATAGCCTTCAGCAAAAGTTTTGAAATGCGAGTTGAACAGGCTTGAAGCACAAATTGCCACCAAAAAACTGGCGGCAATCGGCCCGTAGGGCTTGTTATTCATGCCCTGGCGCAATGCGACGACAATATAAGCAAAGAACAACAGCAAGCCGACCAAGCCGTTTTCCAGCCAAATAAACAGGTATTGATTATGCGGGTCGCTAGTGCTGGTGCCTTGCCATCCCTGGCTTTTGGCCAAGGCATAATTACTGTAGGTCGGCTTGAACGATGACGTGCCATAGCCAAACCAAGGCGCTTTCTCGATGAGTTCCACGGTGTTTTTGTAAAAGACCACCCGAATGCCTACCGATGTTAAATCCTGGCTGCTTTGATAGCTTGATTGTTCGTCCCAGGCCAGTCTGAATCGGTCTTGCAAGGTGTTGGAGCTCAGGCCAAAGGCCACCAGCACGATGGCGGCTATCCCAATAATTTGTGGTAGTTTGCTGTAGCCATATATCGAGCCCAATGCAAAAACCGCGGCGATGGGTACGGCCAAATAGCCACTCCTACCGGTACTGATGAAGAAAATATTGAATAAAAATATGGCAATTCCCGCCCACACGGCACATTTCCAACGAGGGGTTAGCGGTTCCTGCACCAGGAAGATAGCGCATAGCAGGGCCGCCACAAAAGCAGTGCTCTGGGTGGCGTGATTGGTCATGAAAATACCGGCTTCCCGGCCGTCTCTAACGATAAGATCCAACGCCCAAAGCGGCATCGCAATCATGCCAGCCACCACCATGGCGACAAAATAGCTGTAGACAAAACGTTTTTGCCACTGCGATTGCTGAAAAACACCGAGTAGCAGAAACACGTAAAGTAGTTTTTTCCAGCTGGATAAGGTTTCCAATTTGCTGTGCCAGTCTGTTTCGGCGTAAAGCGTGCCGATGATTAACCAGGCAAAGAAAAGCACGATCATTTTTCCGACAGGCTGTTGCCAGGATAACTTAAGGGTCTGCACTGCCTGGCCGGAAAGTAGCCAGAATATCAGCAACGCCACGCTGGCTATGCTGGCAACCGCCGTGGAAACGGGGGCGGCGATAGCAGCGGCAATAGTGAGGCAGCGACAGATGTTGAGCGATGTCTCGGATGTCAGGGGGGATGCAAGCATATTTTGTAGCCTTAGCGCCATAACTGATAAATGTATTTACGCTTGAGTTTTTCCCAGCGGAAAAACAGTCCTTTCAGCCAGATGGGCGGATCGGCTTCCAAAGCACTTTTGAACAGGCCGTTTTTACTGCCTTGTTCGATGACAGGATCTTCCAGCCAAATCATTTGAATGCCGAGCTGTTTGTCGATTTTTTCGAACTGATTGTCAATCGGTTCGGCTATTTTGTTAGTTTTAATCCAGTCTAGTCTCTGGCGGGCGGTGCTGGAATCAATAAGATAGGAATCGGCAAAGCGACCGCGATGCCCGAGATACAGGTATTGATCCGGTTTGCGCTGACTCTTGGGCGTAAAAAAATTACCGCCGGAGCCGACGTAGATGACTTTGTTGTCGGGAAATTGCCCGCTCTGACTGAGCGCGCGTTGCAAACCGAGCTGAATATCCTTACTGAACACGGCATCGTCTTCCAGTACCAAACAGAATCCTTGGCCATTACCGTCCGCAATTCTCTGTAAGGCTGCCACATGCTTTAATGCGCAGGATTGCTGAGCCGTAGTCAGATGATGGTCGTCACGGAAATACTCGGCCACCACGCTGTCTGTCAAATCGCCTATATCCCAGTCGAAAATAAATTCCGCCGACATCCCGAAATCGCGTAGTTGTTGTTCCATGAACATACGGCGTTGACTGAACGCTTTGACATTCAAAACCAAAATGCGGTCAAGGCTAGGCGATTGCATCATGCGAAATTGTAGTTAGGCTGCTGAAAAAAGCGGCGATTATCGACGGTTTTGTGGAAAATAACATCATCGTTATGGCCGTTTGGCTTGCAATGTTTGCGCGATCACGTCGATCACCCGGCCACTGGATAACTGATCAAGGCAGGCGCTGTAGCTCTCACGGTGCCGGTCGCAACCTTCCAGTTGGCAGGGTAGGCAGTTTTGTTCGGTTTGGCCTTGCAGCAGATACACGTTATTTACTTGGCTTGCACCACGAGACGCGAATGGCGTTTTATCTTCGCCGTATCCGCACGGCCAGGGTGCCCATTTTTCCGGATCGGTGGGTCCGAATAAGGCAAAAGTCAGTGTGCCGGTGGCCGCCGCCAAGTGGGTGATGCCGGTGTCTGGGCCGACGAAGAATGCGGCTTTGCCAATCAAGGCGGACAATTGCGCCAGCGACAGATGACCGGCAAGATTGATGACATCTGTTGGCAGTTGTTGCTGTATTTCTCGCAAGGCTGCCAACTCGGCGGGATTGCCGCTGCCGGTTAATACGACTTTAAAACCTTGCCGGTCTAAAAAGGCGATGAGCTCGCACCAGCCCTCGGCGTGCCACTGTTTATAGCGCCATTGCGGCATAATATGTAGAACGACGTAGGGATCAGTTATGCTGGGTATCGGCGTCGAGCTTTGCGGCGGAGTCAGGCGATAGCAAGGCGCTATTCCCAGTAACTTGCAGAAGCGCAAGTTTTCCAAGACGGCGTGACCGTAATCGCTGCTAAATACCAGCCAGCGCTTGAGTAGCGCTTTTTTCCACCAAGCCTTAGTAGCATCGCCAGGCACAAAGCCGATGCTGGTTTTGCCGGCTATCGCTGCGCACAAAGTTGGCCGGTCGCCGGCTTGCGTGGAAATGGCTAAATCGTAACGGCGAAACAGGCTGAATAACAATTTGCCGAATGCCAAACCGCCGGGCTTGCCCGCTACGGTTAATAAGCGCCGGATGTCGGGATTGCCTTCCAGCATACCGGCGTTGCTGGCCGGCAGTAAAACGTCAATGTCGGCGTTTGGATAGGCTTGCTTCAGCGACGAGATGAGTGGGGTAACCAGCAGCGTATCGCCCAGATATCGCAGGGTTATCACCAAAATGCGTTTAGGTTGTATATTGAGCGGTTTTTGGTTGGGCATGGAACGCTGGCTGATCAACATGGCTGTACATTTTAAAGGTAAACAGTATTGAACACGTTACAAAATTCGCGCAAAACCATGACGGACGGGCAGGTGTACAAACGCTTGTTAGCGTTTGTGTTGCCGTATTGGCGTTTATTTTTGGTAACTGCCATCGGTTTTGCGATCTATGCCGCAACCGAGCCGGCGGTGGTGATGATTATTCAGCGCATCATCGACAGCTTTGGGGCGCCGGATCGGGGAGATATTCAATATCTGCCGCTGGCCTTCGTGGTGTTGTTTCTGGTACGCGGCATAGGCTCGTTTTTGGGTAATTATTACCTGGCGCGAATTTCCGGCAATTTGATTCACAAGCTGCGTTGCGAGATTTTTAATCAGTACACCCGCTTGTCGGTGCAATATTTCGATGCGCATAACAGCGGCTACATGATTTCGCGGATTACCAATAATATCGGCGAAGTCACGCGGGCGACGTCCGATTCGATTCGTTCTTTCGTGCGCGAAGGTTTTACTGCGGTTGGCTTGCTGGGTTATCTGGCTTATACCAACTGGCAGCTCTCCTTGGTGTTTTTGGCGATAGCACCGGTGGTAGCGATCATGGTGCGTTATGTCGGCAAACGTTTAAAACGCTTAAGCCGCAACATGCAGGATACGGTCGGCGATTTGACGCATATCACCTCGGAAATGGTCTCCGGAAACCGTATCGTAAAAAGTTTCGGCGGGGAAGATTACGAGCGGCAACGCTTTAAGAAAGCCAGTCTGGAAAATCGTGGTCAACATCGCAAGCTGATCATGACAGTGTCGTTAAATAACCCATTGATGCAACTGGTCATTTCTTTTGCTTTGGCCGGCATGATGTATTTGGCCTTGATCATGATGAAATCATCTAGTCCGGGTGAATTTGTCGGCTTTTTTACCGCGGCGTTCTTGTTGCCCAAACCGATTCGGCAATTGAGCGATGCCAATTCCGAGATCCTGCGCGGTATCGCGGCGGCGGAGTCTTTGTTCGAAGTATTGGACGAGCCGGCGGAAATCGATGGTGGCGACTATCAGGTTGAGCGCAGCCAGGGTCGCATCGAATTCAAGAATCTCAGTTTTAGCTATCCCGGTAGTGAAACCCCGGCATTGAATAATATTAATGTGACAATTGAACCCGGCCAGACCGTAGCTTTGGTGGGGGCGTCCGGCGGCGGCAAAAGCACGATGATTAACCTGTTGCCACGTTTTTACGACTACGAGCAGGGCGAGATTTTGATCGACGGCGTGGAGTTAAAACGTTACCGTCTGGACAGTTTGCGCCGACAGATTGCCTTGGTCACGCAGAATGTTACCTTGTTCAACGCTTCCGTCGCGAATAATATCGCCTATGGCGCGTTACAAGGCGCGGCCAGAGAGCAGATAGAGCAGGCCGCGGTCGATGCCTATGCGATGGACTTTATCAGCAAAATGCCGCAAGGATTGGAAACCGAAATCGGTGAGAACGGCGTGAAACTGTCCGGCGGCCAACGCCAGCGCTTGGCCTTGGCGCGAGCTTTGTTAAAAGATGCGCCGATTTTGATTCTGGATGAAGCCACCTCAGCGCTGGATACCGAATCGGAGCGCTATATTCAGGCGGCATTAAATCGGGTGATGCAAGGCCGCACGACTTTGGTGGTGGCGCATCGCTTGTCCACCATCGAGAGTGCGGACGTGATCTTGGTAATGGACAAAGGCCGGATTGTCGAACAAGGTTCGCATCGCGAACTGTTGGCTCGCGATGGGGCGTATGCCAAATTGCATAAGATGCAGTTTCAGGATGGCGGTCAAACAGAGCAGCCGGAGACTGCTGTCGGGCAGGAGTGAAGAGTCAGCCGGCGGCTCAGATGATCCGCCGGCTGGGATAGGCGTTTAAAATTGTTTGGAGTTTTTGCTGTTGCGGAATATCAGCGGCTTTTCCCGGTCGGACAAGGCGAGTTCGCGCGCCGAATCAATCGCGGCGTCAATTCTGTGTCGCTCCGGCGATTTGCTGCATACCGGGTCAGTACTGTACATGTCGCCATTGAACAAGAAGGCCTGGCAGCGGCAACCGCCGAAGTCTTTAAGCTTCTCGTCGCAGCTGCGGCAAGGCTCCTGCATCCACTCGGTGCCGCGGAAGAAGTTGAAGGTTTTCGACTCATTCCAGATTTCTTCGATGCTGAAATCCTTGACGTTCGGGCAATCTAGGCCGGGCAATTCGCGAGCCGAATGGCAGGGCAACGCGGTACCGTCCGGGGCGATGGTCAAAAACGTCGTGCCCCAACCGTTCATGCAGGCTTTTGGCCGGTCTTCGTAGTAGTCTGGCACCACGTAATAAATTTTCATTTTGCCGGCTACTTTTTCTTTATAAGCCTGGGCAATTTTTTCCGCTTCCTGAAACTGCTCGCGGGTGGGCAGCAAGGCGTCTCGATTCAAATGCGCCCAGCCGTAATATTGGGTGTTGGCCAGTTCCAGATAATCGGCGCCGAGGTTTTCGGCCATCTGCAAAATTTCCGGCATTTGGTGAATATTTTCGCGGTGGATCACCACACACAGCACCATTGGATAGCCGTGTTTCTTGATCAGCTTTGCCACTTCTTGCTTATGCTGATAAGTCGAAGTGCCGGCGATGTGGTCGTTCAGTTCCTGGGTGCTGGCCTGAATACTGATCTGGATATGGTCCAAACCGGCTTGTTTCAATTCGACGATTTTTTCTTCGCTCAAGCCATAACCCGAAGTGATCAGGTTGGAGTAATAACCCAGTTCGCGCGCGTATGCTACCAATTCTGTCAAGTCCTGGCGGGTTAGCGGTTCGCCGCCGGAAAAGCCTAGCTGTACCGCACCCATTTTGCGCGCTTGGCTTAATACGCGCTTCCAATCCTCGGTACTTAATTCGTTCGGATATTTAGCGTAATCCAAGGGGTTGGAGCAATAAGGGCATTGCAGCGGGCACTTGTAGCTCAGTTCCGCCAGCAGCCAGCGCGGTGGGGTGATATTAAGCTTGTCTGATCCAGCCATTTTGCAATGCTACGTTCAAAAAATTAGTGATGTCGTTGGTCAGGCCGGAGGTGGCGAATTTCTCCTCCAGTTCGCTGACGATTTGTGCCAGCAGCCGGCTACCGTCGCATAGCTTGAGGATTTCTGCCGAACTTTGGTTTAACTCGACCATGCCTTCGGGATAGAGAATCACATATTTTTGCTGGGCTTCTTCCCATTGCAGCCTGTGCAGGGGCGAGAATTGGATAAGTTGGTCTGGGGCGATGGTCATGGGGTTCCGGTGTTTAAGCAAACGCCTGGAGAATCAGGTCGTTTCGATGTCTTCAAAAATTTCCGCGAGCGGCAGGCTGAGGCTCAAACTGTGTAGTTGGCAATCGACGTCGCCTATGTAATCGTGCAGTAGCCAATCGTTTTCGGCTGTGCGGCGGAAGCACTCGACGCGGCGCGCGTCGATGTCGACGATCAGGTATTCCTGTAGCGACGCGAGTTTGCGGTAGGCGGCGAATTTGCCGCCGCGGTCGTAAGCAGCGGTCGAGTCGGATAGAACTTCGACGATCAGCGTTGGGTTGGAAATATATTGCTGGTTGCCTAGATCGCCAGGATGGCAGGATACCATCACATCAGGATAGAAAAACGCTTCGGCTGCTTCGACTTTCAATTTCAAATCTGCGATATAAGGCCGGCAAAACGTGCCGCGTAAGCGTTGTTTCAAGGCGGATGCGATATTCAGGCTGACGACGACATGATCCTGTCGAGCTCCCGTCATCGCAAACACTTCGCCGGCGACGAACTCGTGCTTCTCGGCCTGGGTTGCTTCCCAAGCCAGATAATCCTCGGCACTAAAATGAAGTCGCTCGGCGGTTTGCATGGTTATTTTTCGATATTGAAATACGGCGGCATGTCGGCGACATAAGCCAGATACATCGCATCGGCCATGCTCCACAATACATCCAGTTTAAATTTCAGAATTTGCACCATGCGTTCCTGCTGTTCGCGGGTTTTGTACCAGTCTAGCGTCAGTTCCAAGCCGTGTTCCACATCGCGGCGGGCTTCGGTCAGGCGTTTGCGGAAGTAAGTGTAACCCTCTTGTTCTACCCAAGGATAGACGTCGGGCCAGTTGTCCAAGCGCTGTTGATGAATTTTGGGGGCGAATAGTTCCGTTAGAGAGGAACTGGCGGCTTCATGCCACTCGGCGCGGCGGGCGAAATTGACGTAAGCGTCCACGGCAAAACGTACGCCGGGCAGCACGTGTTCCAGCGAAGTAATTTCTTCGCGGCTCAGGCCAACCGCGATGCCTAAACGTATCCAGGCTTCGATGCCACCCGGGTCGCCGGGATGGCCGTCGTGGTCGAGTATGCGTTGAACCCATTTGGCGCGGGTTTCTCGATCAGGACAGTTGGCCATGATATTGGCGTCCTTGATCGGAATCATCACCTGGTAATAAAAGCGGTTGGCTACCCAGCCTTGCAATTGTTGCTTGGTCAGTTTGCCTTCATTCATCAGCGTGTGCATCGGATGATGGATGTGGTAGAACTTTTCCATCCCACGCAATTTGGCTTCGAATTCTTCGCGGCTCCACGGTTGATTATCTGCAGTCATGTCACACCTTTTTATAAGTCAATTTCCAGTCCGTCGTAAGCCACTTCGATGCCGTTGGCATCCAGGGTTTTACGCTCCGGCGAATCTTCGTCGAGAATCGGGTTGGTGTTGTTGATATGAATCAAAATCTTGCGAGCGTTCGCCACGCCATTCAATACTTCAATCATGCCGCCAGGCCCGGACTGCGGCAAGTGGCCAATGTCGCGAGCACGTTTTTGGCTAATGCCGCGTGTCACCATTTCGTCATCGGTCCAGAAGGTACCGTCTACCATTAGACAGTCAACGTTCAGCATCGCTTGCAGGACGTGAGGCTCGATCTCACCGAGGCCGGGTGAGTAATACAGTTTTTTACCGGTGGAAATTTGCTCGACGATGACGCCGATGTTGTCGCCGTCGTGCGGATCGTGGCGGTGCGGCGAATAGGGCGGTGCCTTGCTTTTCAGGGCGTGGGCATAAATGCGGATGTCATCAATGCCGGGAATCTCGAACGGGGTTTCGTCGCAGGCAATCGGATGGTGATTGACGGTGCAATAGTCTTTCAACATGTTGAAGAGCGGAAAACCACTAGTCAAATCCTGCCTGACCATCTCGGTACAATACACGTTCAACGGTTTGCCTTCGCGCAGCATCAGCATGCCGGTGGTATGGTCGATCTGGCTGTCGATCAAGAGCACGGCCTTGATACCGGTATCGCGGATGCCTTCTTTAGGCTGAATGGCGGGAAACGCCTCCAATTGGGCGCGAATGTCCGGCGAGGTGTTAAACAGCAGCCAGTTGCGGTTGTCGGTACTGATCGCGATTGATGACTGGGTGCGGGCTTTGCCGTTGAATTGGCCATTACGCAGGCGTCGGCAATTGTCGCAGTTGCAGTTCCATTGCGGAAAGCCGCCGCCGGCGCCGGCGCCGAGAACTCTAATCTTCATGTTTGCCTAAGGGGAATGATGAATGAGCGCCGCATGATACGGGATTAAAAAACGCCAGGCAAAAAAAAGGGGCAGGAAAATGCCCCTTTTTTATCGTCATCCCTAAGGATTAACGGTTGTAGATGTACATGGTAACTTCAAAACCGAAACGCATGTCATTGTAAGCTGGTGTTTCCCATTTCATTTATATACCCTCCAGAGGTTTTGTTGTTGTGTGCGATAGCTTGATCGAGAAAGCTGCGCCGAAGTATACGATGAAGTTTTTCTTTGCGCAACAGAGCAATCAAACCGGAACTAACAGCACTTGGAGCGATGTCTCTGCGCTTAAGTTCCCGGCCTTACCAGGCCATTTTCAGCGCAAGTGCCAACAGCACAATCGCAAAGTAACGCTTCAATTTTTGCGCCGGCAAACTGTGCGCCAATTTGGCGCCTAACGGTGCGGTAAATATGCTGGTTAAGACTATGCCGGCGAAGGCGGGCAGGTACAGATAGCCGAAACTGCCAACAGGTAAATGACTATCTTGCCAACCCAATACCGCGTAACTGGTCGCAGCCGCCAGGGCAATAGGGATTGCGCAGGTGCTGGAGGTGGCGACCGCGTTTTTCATCGGCAGGCCGTTGCTCGCCAGATAAGGTACGGTCATGGTGCCGCCGCCGATGCCTAAAATGGCTGATAGTACGCCGATCAACAGACCCATCGGGTAATCCAGGGAGAATTTGGCTGGGTGTGATGACGCTTTGTTGGGCTTGGGTATAGCCATTTGTACGCTGGTATATATTAGATACGCAACAAAAAACCAACGGAGTGAGTCGGCGCTGATATATTCGGCCAATACGGCACCGCCAACGGCGCCCAGCAGCATGCTCGGGGCTAAATGTTTTGCCCGATGCCAGTCGATGTTCCCAAGTTTGTGGTGAGTACGCACAGAGGCCAGCGAAGTAAATATTGCGGTTGCTAAAGATGTGGCCACGGCGATCAGCATGATTTGCTCGGGATCAAAGCGCTGAGCTTGGAACGCCCACACCAGCACCGGCACAATCAATGCGCCGCCGCCTATACCGAACAAACCGGCGGCGACGCCGGCTAGAATGCCCAGTAAAAGGCCGGCTAAAAAAATTTCCGTCATGATGATTAATGGCTGGGGAATAAGCAAAGCACTATGATAGCGACTCATTTATACTGTGTCTTTTGATCCATTAAGTAGGCGAGTGGCTAAGGCATGAAAACGTATCTGGTCGGCGGCGCAGTTCGCGACCGTTTGCTGGATTTTCCGGTTAAGGAGCGTGACTGGCTGGTGGTAGGTGAGACTGCGGACAGTATGCTGGCCGCCGGTTTTCGGCCGGTGGGCAAAGACTTTCCGGTATTTTTGCATCCTATCGATCACGAAGAATATGCCTTGGCGCGTACCGAGCGTAAAACGGCTCCGGGTTACAAGGGATTTGCGGTGCATGCGTCACCGGATGTGACGCTGGAAGAGGATTTATTGCGACGGGATTTAACCGTCAATGCAATGGCAATGACGGATGACGGCGAATTGATTGATCCGTTTCATGGACGGCGCGATTTGGAAAACCGCATCTTGCGCCATGTGTCACCCGCTTTTAGTGAAGACCCGGTGCGGATCTTGCGTGTGGCCCGTTTCGCTGCCCGTTATGCCCATTTGGGCTTTATTGTCGCCGAGGAAACGCTGGAATTGATGCGCAAGATGGTAGTGGCCGGCGAAGCGGATTTTCTGGTTGCCGAGCGGGTGTGGGCCGAATTGCACAAAGCCTTATTGGAGCGAACGCCGGCGGCGTTTTTCCAGGTATTGAAAGACTGTGGCGCTTTGCGAGTGGTTTTTCCCGAGCTCGACGCTTTATTCGGCGTACCGCAACCGGAGAAATATCATCCGGAAATCGATACCGGCGTGCATGCCTTGATGGTGCTGGAGCAGGCGGCGCGGCTTTCCGAAAAGCCAGAGGTACGCCTGGCGGCCTTGTTACATGATCTAGGTAAGGCCTTGACCCCCAGCCAGCATTGGCCCAGCCATCATGGGCATGAGCAAAAAGGTTTGCCGGTGCTTGCCAAACTGTGCCAAAGATTGCGGGTGCCGAATCATTTTAAATCGCTGTGTGCGCAGGTCATGCAATACCACACCCATTGCCACCGGGCTTTGGAATTGCGGGCGGATACCTTGACCGATATGTTGCAAACCCTGGGCGCATTCAAGCCCGATAGCCATTTGGCTGAATTTCTCCAGGCGTGCGAAGCCGACGCGCGCGGCCGGACCGGATTCGAAGACCGGCCCTACCCGCAAGCCGACTACATTCGCTCGGCGGCACTGGCGGCCACGGCTGTCGATACCTCGGCGGCTTTGCTGAAAGGCTTGCAAGGCGAACAGATTGGACTCGCCATCCGCAAATTGCGGACTCAGGCCATCAACGATTACAAACAACGCTATCAGCAACTAACAATCGAATCAGCATGAATGCCATCCTGGTCTCCGCCGGCTTATTGATTTGCAGCAACGTCTTTATGACCTTTGCCTGGTACGCACATCTAAAGGAATTGAATAACAAACCGTGGTTGCTGGCCGCATTCGTCAGTTGGGGCATCGCCCTATTCGAATATCTGTTACAAGTGCCCGCCAATCGCATTGGTTACACCCAGTGCAGTGTTGCCCAACTGAAAATTATGCAGGAAGTGATAGCGCTGAGCGTCTTTGTACCGTTCTCGGTGTATTACATGAAAGAACCGTTGAAACTGGATTATCTCTGGGCCGGGCTATGTTTGCTGGGTGCGGTGTTTTTTATGTTCAGAGCCAAATTAAGCTGAAATTGAACGGAATGGAATAACAATAATAATGGGTGAACAGCATGCTTAGTTACCGCCACGGCTTCCACGCCGGCAATTTTGCCGATGTTTTAAAGCACAGTCTGCTGACGCTGGCGATCAACGCTTTGAAACAGAAAGACAAACCGTTTGTTTACATCGATACCCACGCCGGAGCCGGTAAATATTCTTTTAAATCCGAGTTTGCCCAAAAAACCGGCGAATACCAGCAAGGCATCGCCAAACTTTGGGACAGCCAGGACACGCCGCCGGAATTAAAAGATTATCTATCCGCGGTACGTGCGGAAAACACCGGACGGCAACTGGTGCGTTACCCCGGCTCACCGCAATTGGTCAAGCGTTTGGTCAGGCAACAAGACCGCTTGGTATTGTCCGAATTGCATAGCAGCGATGTCGAAGCCCTTCAACAATTGTTCGCCGGCGACAAGCAGGTCAGCGTCTCCAAGGAAGACGGCTTGCAAACCTTGAGCAAAAAATTACCACCCATCCAAAAGCGCGGCTTGATTCTGATCGATCCCAGTTACGAAATGCGCGACGAATACAAAAAAATCGTTGCCGCGCTGGCGACCGCATATAAACACTTCGCTACCGGTGTTTATGCGCTGTGGTATCCGGTCATCGACCGCGCGGCCACTGAAAACTTCATGCGGCAACTAGAGCAAAGCGGTATTCCTCGCCAACTGCGCATCGAGCATTGTATAGCCGATGACGGGCCGGGGCGCGGCATGACCGGTTCCGGCATGTTATTCATCAATCCGCCGTGGCAACTGGATAGTCAAGCCGAAGCCTTGTTGCCTTGCTTGAATCAAGCGTTGGCGGATGGCCGGGGGCATTGGCGGGTAGAGTGGCAGGTGCCCGAAGCGACAGTGGCGAGCGCGGTAAGGAATTAGCCATGATTAGAAAGAATCTCGACTTGATCATCGTCGGTTTTGTGGTACTTGCTATCGTCATGTACGATGTGACGTTGGAGCTGCTGGGTGAATTGATGCATCTGGTGTTCGAAGGATTTCATGTGGCCTTCGAGTATGTCGAATTAGGTATTGAAGAAGCCGTCGAATTGGTATTCCACGTTTTGGATGTTGGTGAAATCATCGAGTATCTATTCGAGTCCGACCGCCACGGTAGCCAGGTGGTAACGTTTTATATTTTGGTCACCATTGCGTGGTTCGGTTTTTATCGACTCTCGAAATTAGTTCCCCGGCTTTGGGCCTCTTTTAAGCAAATGCTTTTGAATACCTGGGTACGGCGGAAGACCGAATTAGAGTTGTATTGGCTGTCGCTGACGATAAGGGACAAGGTGACTATCGCTTTTACTGCCGTGGCTGTTGCTTATATCGCGTCATTTTTCGTGATGTGATGGCGTGCACCGTTGACGAAACCGTTTTATTTTTAATTTTCTTATGCCATTACTAGAACAAGTTACCCAATCCATTCTGGCCGGCAACGGCCTGCAAACCCAGGACGTAGACCGAGTGATGGCGGCGCTGCTCAGTGCGCCGGTCGACGCGGCCGATATTTATTTTCAGTCCAGTCATTTCGAGTCCTGGTCCATGGAGGGCGGCATTATCAAGGAAGGTAGTCATTCCATAGAACACGGCGCCGGAGTGCGCGTGGTGAGCGGCGATAAGACCGGCTTTGCTTACAGCGACCGCATCGAATTGCCGATTCTGCTGGAGGCCGCCAATAACGTCAAAGCCATTGTCAGACACGGTCAGCAGGCGCGGCGCCAGATCGAAGTCGCCAAGAGTTGGCCGCAGTTATACCAACCGGTTAATCCGTTAAAGTCTCTGGACGATCAGGCAAAAATCGACTTACTAAAACGTGTCGATAGCGAAACCCGTAAACTGGACAGCCGCATCGAAGAGGTGATGGTCAGTTTGATTGCCGCTTATGACAGCGTGCTGATTGCCAATCAGGATGGCTCGTTGGCGGCCGATGTGCGGCCCTTGGTGCGGATGAACGTGACGGTGATTATGGTCGAAAACGGTCGCCGCGAGCAGGGCGGCATGGGCGGCGGCGGGCGCAGCGATTACAGCTTTTTTCTGGAAAATGACCGGGCTTTCGAATACGGCCGCGAAGCGGTGCGTTTGGCCCAGGTTAATTTGCAGGCCCAGGAAGCACCGGCCGGCAATATGACCGTGGTGTTGGGGCCGGGCTGGCCGGGGATTTTGTTGCACGAGGCCATCGGCCACGGTTTGGAAGGCGACTTCAACCGCAAAGGTACTTCAGCATTTAGCGGCCGAGTCGGCGAACGGGTGGCGTCGGATTTATGCACCGTGGTCGACGACGGTACACTGGTTGGGCGGCGCGGCTCCTTGAATATCGACGACGAAGGCACGCCCACCGAAAATACCGTACTCATCGAAAAAGGCATTTTAAAGGGCTATATGCAAGACAAACTCAATGCGCGCTTGATGGGCGTAAAACCCACCGGCAACGGCCGCCGGGAATCGTATGCGCACTTGCCGATGCCGCGCATGACCAATACCTACATGCTGCCGGGGCAGAGCGATCCGGAAGAAATTATCCGTTCCGTTAAGAAAGGCTTGTACGCCCGTAACTTTGGCGGCGGGCAGGTGGATATTACCTCCGGCAAATTCGTGTTTTCCACCAGCGAAGCCTACTTGATCGAAGACGGCAAAATTACCCGCCCCGTGAAAGGCGCCACGCTAATTGGTAATGGTCCGGATGTGTTGACCAAAGTATCCATGGTCGGCAACGACATGGCCCTGGATAGCGGCGTAGGCACTTGCGGCAAGGATGGGCAAAGCGTACCGGTCGGCGTCGGTCAGCCCACCTTGAAAATCGATGGTCTAACCGTCGGCGGCACCAGCGTTTAATGCCTCGGGCCGCTCGGCCTCGGCCCACACCTGCAATCGAATTCTAAGAGACTTACCGTGCAAAATCAGGAAGAAATTAATCGCTTAAAAAATGTCGTTCAACAGTTATTGGACGAAGCCAAACAACAAGGCGCCAGTGGCGCCGAAGCGGCGTTCAGCGTAGACAACGGGCTGTCGGTGTCGGCGCGGCTAGGGGAAGTGGAAACCGTCGAGTATCACTGCGATCAAGGCATCGGGGTTACCGTTTATTTCGGCCAGAAAAAGGGTTCGGCCAGTACCAACGATATTTCCAGTGATTCGCTAAAAGAAACCGTCAAGGCAGCCTGTAGTATCGCCCGTTACGCCAGCGACGATGCCTATTCCGGCTTGCCGGATGCCGAGTTATTGGCAACCGAGTTTCCGGATCTGGAGCTGAACCACCCCTGGGATATTAACGCCGAGCAAGCCATCAATATCGCCATCGAATGCGAAAACATCGCCCGCGGCTACGATAAAGCGATTAGCAATTCCGAAGGCGCGTCGGTGAATACGCATCAAGGCACGCGGGTATTCGGTAATTCGCTGGGCTTTTTGCAAGGTTACCAATCCAGCCGGCATTCTCTAAGTTGCTCGGTGCTGGCCGGCAGCGGCGACGCGATGCAGCGCGATTATTGGTACAGCGTGGCGCGTGATGCGGCAGCTCTGGAATCGGCTAGACAAGTCGGCGAAAAAACCGCGCAACGCACCATAGCTCGCTTGAACGCCCGTAGTCTGAGTACGAGGCAGTGTCCGGTATTGTTTGCATCGGAAATGGCGTCCGGTTTGATCGGGGCGTTGATCGGTGCGATCAGCGGCGGCAGTTTATATCGCAAATCTTCGTTTTTGCTGGATACGCTGGATACGCAAATTTTGCCGGATTTCGTGCGCATTCATGAGCAACCCTTCCTGCGCGGCGCGCTGGGCAGCGCCAGTTACGACTCGGAAGGTGTCGCGACTAAGGCCAGGGATATTGTCAGCGACGGTATTTTAAGATCGTACGTGCTCAGCACCTACTCGGCCCGCAAGTTGGGCATGCAAACCACCGGCAATGCCGGCGGCGTGCACAACTTGACCGTCGAACCCGGCAGCAACGATTTTGCCGGCATGCTGAAATTGCTGGATACCGGTTTGCTGGTCACCGAATTGATGGGGCAGGGCGTGAACCGGGTGACCGGCGACTATTCGCGCGGCGCCTCGGGGTTTTGGGTGGAAAACGGCGTTATTCAATACCCGGTACAGGAAATCACGATTGCCGGAAATTTAAAGTCCATGCTGCGCAACATCGTCGCCATCGGCAACGATGTGGATTTGCGCGGCAATATCCGGGTGGGCTCGATTTTGCTGGAACAGATGGCGATTGCGGGCGAGTAAATGCCCGGTGGGTTGTCTGTTCAGCCGCTATATAAGTCTAAGCGTCTCAGACGACTTCGGCATTATTAACCCGGCCCTTAAATCCTGTTTGCACTGTCGAGAGGCAATCCAGCCAGGGCTTCCGCTCAGCCCGAACGGAATACCCGTGATAATTAGGGCCGGGTGAATAGTCAATCAACCCGTTACGCCAGGGGTCAGTAAAAAGTGGCCTGCGGGGAGTTTTTCTGGGTATGTGTAAGGGCTAGCCTTGTTTTCCTCGACCCAGCGTTTTTCCGCTATCGACTCGAAAGGCGGCGGCAATTCGCCCTGCAGCGACCAAAGATCGAACGGAGTTTCGTCAATTGAAATCTCCCAATCGAAACCACGCTCTTTGACAAAAGGCGCAATCACGTCGTCAAGCGTTCGCATCCACCATTCTCGTATGATTGGCCCCGGCAATGTCCGGGCGATTTGGTCAACCTTAAAGCGAATAAACTTGTCATTCCGCACGCCACCGACAAAACAATTGCCTTTAACCACTTCTTCGAAAATAACGACGGCGTAAAATCTTGGGATTGGCACCGCCGCATAGACGCTGGTGATTTGTTCAGCCAGTTCCTGTTTGTCTTCTGCGCTGAAGGCTCCGCTGGGATGGTAGACTTTCCACAAAGGCATGATGATTCTCCTGATAATTGAGTAAGTTTTGGTGATCCACTGACCGCCTTGTTGTTCTTAATCAGCATCCCGCCAAAAACTGAGGCTTGATGCACGATTGAGAGTGAGGCGACGCCACCGCGTTGACTTGCAAATTCCTTGGGGGGATCTAAGCGCCGGCGGCTGCGTCGGCGGTAAATCTATGCCTGAGGAGGCAAACGGTAAAATGCTTTGTATTCATGCGCCTATGAAAATAATTGATGCCAAACGCCCCAGGCATTTTCGGTAACATAGCCTGCGTTTACATTCCGGAAACCCAGCCATGGCCGACTTAAGAACGTTTGATTTGAATCTATTGATCGCCTTCGATCTGCTGATGAAGGAACGCAATGTATCGAGGGCGGCGGAAAAAATGTTCATTAGCCAATCGGCAATGAGCCACGTGCTGCAACGCTTGCGGCAACAATTGGAAGACCCGTTGCTGGTGAAAACCCCGGAGGGTATGACACCGACGCTACGCGCCTTGTCCCTGGTGGCTCCCGTAGCGGCGGTACTTAAAGAGGTGGAAAACTTGATTCGCGCGCCGGCGCCGTTCGATTCCGCCATCTGCCGGCGCGCTTTTACCATTGCAGCAACGGATTACGTGGAAGCCTTGCTGTTGCCGATACTGGCGCCGCGCATCGCCCGCCAGGCGCCCGGCGTAGATATTCATTTCAAACGTACCAGCAGCCGCTTTCCTATTAATGCCTTGGAGCAAAGCGAGATAGACCTGATACTGGGTTTTGAAGTGATGTTGAATCCGCCCAAGCATCTACTTCGTGAACGCCTGTTCGACGATTTCATGGTCTGCGTGGCCCGCATAGGCCACCCGCGAGTGAATGCGGCATTGACGCTGGAAGACTATATCGACCTGCCGCATATTCTGCTATCCAGAACCGGGGCCGGTATGGGGCAAGTAGACGCCTGGTTGGCGGAACACGGTCGCGAGCGGCGTGTGGCGCTGACCGTGTCGCATTTTCTGTCCGCATCGTTGATCGTGGCACAAACGGACATGGTCATGGCTTTTCCCAAACGAACGGCCGAGCAATTCGTCCGGAACTTGCCATTGCAATGGGTGCCCTTGCCGCTGGATTTACCGCATTACGACACGGTCATGGTCTGGCATCCGCTGCAAGACCAGGATGTCGCCAACCGCTGGCTACGTGATGAAATTCGCGCCGCTTGCGCTACGCTGAACCATTAATCGCCAAACTTCGGCTCGCCCAGCTCGGGAAAATAGCGGACCTGGATGCGCCGACAATAATCGACTAACACGGATTGCGTTAAGGCATAATCCTTAACCGGCGAATTGACTGGACAGGCCAATAGATTGATCAATAAGCCAAAGGCCGAAGCATCGACGCTGCTGGGCCGGTCTCCCAACAAAAACGCCTTGCCTTGAAGCGCGGCGGAAATAGCCGCCACATCGCGCCGGCCCAATTCGAAAATGTCGGCGGCGGCTAGCCGGCCAATGCCCTGGCCGCGCAGTTGCCCCCGAATCCGCAGCCGATAGAGTGCGGCCACCACATCCGCCATGGGTTGCGACAACCCTTGAAAGATCGCCTGCTTATTGATTTGCCAATTTTCCGATCCGTATTGCCAACGGCTATACATGCACACCCAATACAAATGTTCTTCCAATAAGCGTTGCCAAGCCAGAGCTATGGCCTTTTGCTCGGTCGATAGATGCTCATCCAGGCTGTCGCCGTAATGGTGTTGCAGATAGCGAATAATCATCCGGCTATCGGCAAGCTTTTGGCCGTTGTCTTCTATAAAAGGTAGTTTGCCCAATGGGGCATAAAGCGGCAGGGTTTCAGCGATCCGATACTCGATGCCGGCCATGCGCAGATAGGTTTCCAGCTTTACGCAAAACTGGCCTGGATTGGGGATGTTCCAGGCTCTGGGAAATTGATACAACGTAATCATGCGGAACTTTGTTTATGTCTCTGTAAACACTGGCGACATGCTCCTTAGAAATAGCTGGCCATTGCATCCTCTATAAAACAAACGGTGTCGTGATCGAATAGTACCATGCAGTGTTTGGCTGAATCCGGCTCTTGACATGCGGTTGGTCTATACGCAGAAATGGGCCAAAAATTAGCCCACATCCGGCAACACAAAGCGAATCGGTCGTGAACCGATCTTTGCACCCGTCACCTCGTCGATGGCCACCGGTTTAATTGCCTGCCCGGTTTCGGCGTCCTCGATATACACCAGTTTGCCGCCACTACGGTGTTGGCTACCCCATGCACCTATCATGATCAACACCGGCAGAAAATCGCGGCCGGCGGCCGTCAACACATACTCCTCGCGCGGCGGACGCTCCGAGTAAAGCCGCTTTTCCAAGATACCTTCCTCTGTCAGCGTCGCCAAGCGCCGGGTCAACATCGTCGGCGCGATGCCAAGACTTTTCCGAAACTGGTCGAAGCGCGTCAGGCCAAAATGCGCGTCCCGCAGAATCAATAGACTCCAGGCGTCGCCGAGAAAAGCCAGGCTGCGCGCGATAGGGCAAGGATCAGCACAAATATTTTTATCGTTCATACGTTTTTAGTAGTGACTTAATATTAAATTGATAGTAACATTGATTTCAAAATGATAGTAACACTTAAGCGATAGACAATCCACCTCACGGGAGACTTGATATGAATAATAAAGACCAAGCCGTAGCCTTGATCACCGGTGCATCCTCTGGCATTGGGTTGGTAACGGCCAAGGCCCTGCAACGCGCGGGTTACCGCGTATTCGGCACCAGCCGCAAGGCAACTGCAAGCGTCGACGGCATCACCATGCTGAGCTGCGACGTGACCAACGAAGCGTCGGTAAACAACACGGTAGCCGAGGTCTTGAAACAGGCCGGACGCATCGATCTGCTGGTCAACAATGCCGGCGTCGGCTTGCTAGGAGGCGCGGAAGAATCGTCCACCGCGCAAGCCCAGGCTTTGTTCGACGTCAACGTGTTCGGCATTACTCGCGTGACCAATGCCGTGTTGCCGGCCATGCGCAACCAAGGGAAAGGCAGAATCGTCAATATCAGCTCCGCCCTTGGTTTTATCCCAGCGCCTTACAACGCGCTGTATGCCGCGACCAAGCATGCGGTCGAAGGCTATTCCGAATCGCTGGACCACGAACTGCGCAGCTTCGGCATCCGGGTGGTATTGGTTGAACCGGGATATACCCGCACCGCGTTCGAAGCCAGCCTAACCAAGCCCGATCAACCGCTGGCCGTCTACGACTCGGTGCGTGCCGGTATGGAAGTGGTCATGCGCAATGGCGTGAATGCGGGCGACGCTCCGCAGGTGGTCGCCGACACGGTTTTGAAAGCCGCGACTGCCGTGGCTCCCAAAAGGCGCTATACCGCCGGAAAACAAGCCGGCCAGGTGCGTTTTCTGCGCCGTTTCATGCCGGAAGCCTTGGTGGACAAGAGCTTGCGCCAGTTTAACCAGCTGCCGATAGTCTGAATGATTGGAAGATAAGCACATGATCTATTCATCTAAGAATGCCATGACATTGGGTAAGCATGTCCGAGAAGGAACGGTAGCGATATGAGTCTTGTGACCAAAACCGGCGCCGGGCTCAATGGCTTAAACCAGTTGCGCGCCCTGATGGCCTCTGAGCGTAAGCCGGGAATGTTGATGTCGCTGGATTTCGAGCTGTTGGAAGTCGATCTAGGCAAAGCCGTGTTTGCCGGCAAGCCTGGCGAACATGCTTATAACCCCCTGGGCACCGTTCACGGCGGCTATGCGGCCACTTTGCTGGATTCCGCCTGCGGCTGTGCCGTTCATTCCAGACTAACCGGAAAGCAGGCCTATACCACCTTGGAATTGAAAATTGCCTATCATCAGGCCATGACCAAGCACACGGGCTTGGTAAGAGCGGAAGGCAGGGTTTTGTCGTTAGGTAAGCGAGTCGCTTTTGCCGAAGCCCGTCTGATTGATGCAGAAGACCAGCTCTATGCCTCGGCGTCATCGACATTATTGATTTTCGGGCGAGAGGCTAATTGATGGCCATTGCTTTGCCGAACCATTGCAGCGTAATTCCCCTGCAGCCGTCGATGCCAAGTTGGCCGCCGAGATCCTGATCAATAACAGCAGCGAATGATTATTTCGAATATCACTCAACCTTTTACCGAAGGAGGCAGCCACATGCCGAAACCAAATACGCCGTTTACACCGATTGCCCCTGACCGGCCGCAATTCCGCTTCACCAACAAAGGCTGGCTGCTGGCTGGGCTGTTGCCGCTTATGATGAATGCCAGCTGCAGCGACCAGGACAAACCCACACAATCGGTTGTCCGCCCGGTGAAGGTGTTTCGCATCGAGCAAAACGCCGTCGCCGCCGCCAGAAGCTTTGCCGGGGAAGTCAGGGCAAGATTCGAGACGCCCTTATCCTTCCGGGTGGGCGGTAAACTGCTGGAGCGCAAAGTCGACGTCGGCGACCCAGTGCACAAAGGCCAACTGCTGGCGATACTGGATGGCAACGATTACCGCCTCGCCGTGCAGGCCATTAAGGCTCAGCTGGTTGCCGCTCAGGCCGACAGCGCTTTTCTACGCGACGATCTGGTGAGATACCGCGAACTGCTGGCCCAGCAAGTCATCAGCCCGCCGGAGTTCGAACGGCACGAAACCGCCTATACCACGGCGCGGGAGCGGACGGCGGCGCTGGCAGCGCAATTGGCCGAGGCGCATAACCAACAGAGCTATACCGAATTGCATGCCGACCGCGACGGCGTGGTCACGGCCTTGGCTGTCGAGGCCGGGCAAGTGTTGGCGGCGGGTCAGGCAGTGGTGACGTTGGCCCAGCTCGACGAAAAGGAAATCCATTTCGACGTGCCCGAGCATAGACTGGCGGAAATCCAGCGCCAACAAGAAGTTAATGTGTCGTTGTGGTTAGACGATGATCGGCCGCTCAAGGCCAGAATCCGCGAGATCGCCTCGGCCGCCGATCCGGCCAGCCGCACCTATCGCGTCAAGGCCAGCTTGCTAGAAGGTCTGGACGCCGCGCAATTGGGCATGACGGCGACCGTTCATATAACGGCGAACACCGCTTCCGGTATCGCCATCCCGCTGTCCGCCGTCTATACCCCGCAAAACCAACCCGATCATCCCGCCGTGTGGTTGATCGATGAGCAGGCCGCCACCGTCAAAGCCGTGCCAGTTAAGTTGGGCGAGACGCAGCCCGGCGAACGCATTGCCGTCGATGGAGTAACTCCCGGCCAATTGCTGGTCAGCGCCGGCGTGCAGCGCCTGGCCGAGGGCCAGGCTGTCCGCTTGCCGGAACAACCGGGATTGCCTAACAATCACGGTGGCCAGGAACCTCTATCCAAGGAACAGCTATGAAAGCATTCAACCTCAGCGAATGGGTGCTAAACCACCGTTCCTTCACCGGCTTCATGCTGGTATTGGTGATGCTTGGTGGGATATTTGCTTATTACACGCTGGGCCAGCAGGAAGATCCGCCGTTCACCTTCCGTATCATGGTGGTCAAGACCCTCTATCCCGGCGCTACCGCTTTGGAAGTCGAGCAGCAGTTGACCGATAGGTTGGAAAAGAAAATTCAGGAATTGCCTAACCTGGATTATCTGCGCAGTTACTCCAAACCCGGCGAATCGGTGATTTTCGTCACCCCGCGCGAAGATACGCCACCCAAGGAGATTCCCGAGCTTTGGTATCAAGTGCGCAAAAAAGTCGATGACATCCGCATGACGCTGCCGCCCGGCAGCATCGGGCCGTTTTTCAACGACGAGTTCGGCGATACCTATAGTCTGCTCTATGCCTTCTCTGGCGACGGCTTTAATTATGCCGACCTCAAACTGGCGGCCGATTCGGTTCGCCAACAGCTGTTGCGGGTCAAGGATGTCGAGAAAGTCGATCTGATCGGCGTGCAGGACGAAAAGATTTTCGTCGAGTTTTCCGACAAGAAGCTGGCCGAACTGGGCTTGGACACGGCGGCGGTTGCTCAGGCTTTGCAGGCACAGAACGGCATGGCCCCGGCCGGCACGGTATATTCCGCGCAACGCAATCTGCCGATACGCCTGACCGGCTCGTTCGACTCGGAAGACAGCGTCGCCAATATGGCGGTACGCATCGCCAATCGCACCTTCAAGGTCAAGGATTTTGCCCAGGTGACGCGCGGCTATATTGATCCCGCCGAATTCAAGATGCGTTTCAACGGCAAGCCAGCTCTTGGTCTCGGCGTGACGATGAACAAGAAAGGCAATGTGATCGACCTGGAGCACGCCTTGGATGACACGCTTGCCGGTATGGCAAGCGAGTTACCGTTGGGTATGGATGTGGAGCCGGTCGCCAATCAAGGGCATGTCGTAAAAACGCAAATGTCTGAATTCGGCGGCACTTTTTTCGAAGCTCTGGCCACCGTGTTGGTGGTCAGCTTCTTGAGCCTGGGCTGGCGCACCGGTTCCGTGGTGGCCCTGACCGTGCCGCTGGTGCTGGCCGCGACCTTGCTGGTGATGTTGCTCTGCGGCATCGATTTGCAACGGATTTCCTTGGGTGCTTTGATTCTGGCGCTGGGCCTGTTGGTGGACGATGCGATGATTGCCGTCGAGATGATGGCCCGCAAGCTGGAGGAAGGTTGGGACCGGATTCGTGCCGCGACTTATGCGTACACTGCCACCGCTTTTCCGATGTTGACCGGGACTTTGATCACCGCCGCCGGTTTCTTGCCGGTGAGTTTGGCCAAGTCGCAAGCCGGCGAATACACTGTGTCGATTTTTCAGGTGGTGGGCATCGCTATGCTACTGTCGTGGATAGGCGCGGTGGTGTTCACTCCTTATTTGGGATTTTTGATCCTCAAAGTCCATACCGCCGCCGATGGTCCTATCCACGATTTGTTCGATACGCCGTTCTACAAACGGCTGCGGCGTTGGGTGGATGCCTGCGTGGCGCACCGTAACAAAGTCATCATCGCCACATTGGCGTTGTTCGGCCTCGGTATCGTGACCTTGGTTCACGTCCCCGAACAGTTCTTCCCGCTTTCCAACCGCCCGGAAGTCATTGTCAACCTGTGGCTGCCGGAGGGTAGCGCCTTCGAGCAAACCGAAGCCGCCGCCAAACGCATGGAAGTGCTGTTAGCCAAGGACGAAGACGTGGTACATGTCGCCAGCTATATCGGCAGCGGCACGCCGAGATTTTTCCTGCTGATCGTGCAGCAATTGGCGAATACCAATCTGGCCGAATTGGTGGTGATGACCAAGGATAACCAGGCCCGCGAGCGGGTGATGCAGCGCGTCCGGCGGATTTTGGAGACGGATTTCCCGAATGTCAGGGGCCGGGTCAAGCGCCTGAATGTCGGTCCGCCGATGGATTATCCGGTGGCGTTCAGAGTATTAGGCGAAAACCCCAACATCGTGCGCGGCATTGCCGACCAGGTAGCCGAGGTCGTGCGCGAGCATCCCGGCACCGTGGACGTCAACGACGACTGGCATGACCGCATGCCGTCGTTCCGCCTGATGTTGGATCAGGACAAGGCCCGCGCCCTCGGCGTGTCGACGGCTAGCCTGTCGCAAGCCTTGCAGGCGCATTACACCGGCATCCCGGTCGGGCAGTTGCGCGAGCAGGATAAATTGATCGACATCGTCTGGCGGGCTAGTCCCGAATTGCGCACCGCTGCCGATGAATTGCCGGACGTCGCGGTGCGCACCGCTAATGGCAAGTCGGTAGCGCTGTCGCAGTTCGTCAAATTCGAGACCGTGTTCGAAGACGGCGTGCGCTGGCGGCGCAACCGCTTCCCCACCATTTCGGTGCGCGCCGACGTGGTCGACGGCATGCTGGCTCCCGACGTGTCGGCGCAAATCATCCCGAAACTTAAACCGATACAAGACAGTCTGCCGGCCGGTTATTTCATCGAGACCGGCGGCACCAAGGAAGACGCCTGGACCGCGCAGAAGTCGATTCTGATCTGGATTCCGCTGGTGCTGATCGTCACGCTGATCTTGTTGATGATGCAGTTGCAGAACCTGTCCAGGACTTTCATGGTGTTCAGCACCGCGCCGCTGGGCGTGATCGGCGCCGCCTTCGCCTTACTGCTGTTCGGGGCACCGTTCGGCTTTATGGCGCTGCTCGGCATCCTGGCGCTGGCCGGCATGATCATGCGCAACTCGGTGATTTTAGTGGATCAGATCGATCAGGACGAACAGTCGGGGCTCGACACCTGGTCGGCCATCGTCGAATCGACGGTGCGGCGTTTCCGGCCGATCATGCTGACCGCGGCAGCGGCGATCCTGGCGATGATTCCATTGTCGCGCAACGACTTCTTCGGCCCGCAGGCCATCGCCATCATGGGCGGGCTGACGGTGGCAACTGTGTTGACGGTGTTCTTCCTGCCGGCGCTGTATGCGGCGTGGTTCAGGGTAGAGCGCAAGGACGGAGGTGTTAAAGCCCTCAGCTAATGGCAACGCTATCGAATCAACGACACTTCCCCCTTTGACAAAGGGGGATCGAGGGGGATTTATTTGAAAAATCTCCTCCAGCCCCTCTTTTCCAAAGAGGGGAGAAAAAATAGCCGTAGGGTACGCATTGCGTACCCTACGGCGCCCACGGAGTTTTACGATGAATAACCGATATTTAACACCGCTAGCCATTCTATCCTTGGTTGGTCTAATCGCTTGTACACCAACCCGCGTCGGCGACCAAGTAGCACTCAACAGCCCGGCAACCTGGCAACACGCACCCAATACTCAAACCGCCGAAACGGTGGACCTAAAGACTTGGTGGCAAGGTTTCAAAGATCCCTTGCTGGACGAATTGATAGACAAGGCTTTGGCCGCCAACCACGATCTGAAAATAGCCACCGCTCGCGTCCGCGAAGCCAACGCCATGGTCACCGTTGCCGAAGCGGCGCTGTATCCCAGTCTGGATTTCTCGCTGTCCGGCGGCCGGGAAAAACGCATCGACCGCATCGTCGGCGTGCCGGACGGGCAAGGCATCAAATTGATTACGCCGACCGCCGATGCCGTCAGCGGCGGACTGGCGGCGCGTTGGGAAATCGACGTGTTTGGTGGCCGGCATTTGGAAGCGGAAGCCGCTGCCGCGCAAGCCGAAGGCAGCCAGGAAGGCTTGCATGCGGCGCAAGTCGGCCTGTTGGCCCAGGTGGCGACCAATTATCTGGAACTGCGCGGCGTGCAGCAACGCACCGGCATTCTGCAAAACAATATCGCCTTGCAGCGCGAGCGGTTGAGGACGGTACAGGTATTTGTTAAAGCCGGACTGGCTAACGAGGCGGACCTTGCCCGCCAGCAAACGCTGTTACAGAGTACCGAAGCGACTCTGCCGACATTGGTCAACGCCGAGCAAAACCTGATCCATCGTTTGGGCGTGTTGCTGGGCGAGCCGCCGGAAAGCCTGGGAACGCGGCTGGCCGCTGTCGGCCCGTTGCCGAAACAAACGCCGATCATGCCCACGCTACTGCCGGCCGATTTGCTCGCGCAACGGCCGGATCTGCGTTTGGCGCAAACCGAAGTCAGCGCGGCGGCGGCCAGCCTAGGTTCGGCGCGGGCCGATCTTTATCCCAAGATCGTTTTGTCGGCGAGTGGCGGTCTAGGCGCGATTGCGGTCGGCGGTTTTCCGAGTCTGGCCGATAGCGTTTATGCGCTCGGCTCGGGGCTTTCGGCGCCCATATTCAACGCCGGACGCATCCGCGCCCAGATTACCGCCGCCGATGCCCGGCTGGAGCAAGTCGCGGCTAATTACGAGAAGACTTTTTTGCTGGCTTTGGAAGACGTCGAAAACGCCTTCGTCGCCCATCGTTCCGCCACCGATAGCTTGGGAAAATTGACTGAAGCGGAAGCTTCTGCGGAAAAAGCCTACCGGCTGGTCGATACCTTGTATAGTCGCGGCGCAGGGAATTATTTGGCCGTTTTGGATGCCCAACGCAGCAAACTGTCTGTGAGCGACGAACGCGCCAAAGCCGAAACGGCGGTCGGCGTGGCGATGGTATCGTTGTACCGGGCGTTTGGCGGCGGCTGGACAGTTGATTCATTGGTGAGTGGGATCGACAATGAATCGATCGCTAGCCGCGACAAGCAATAGCAACATCAACGAAAGTCATATCAATTTTTGCCCACAGGAAACCACATGACTAAATCTTATCGGCAACCCTTAATCGCGTATTGTCCATGAATAACGACCCTATTATTTCCATACGCGGGGTCAACAAGACCTATGCCGGCGGTTTTCAGGCATTGAAAAATATCAACCTGGACATCCGGCGCGGTGAAATATTTGCTTTGCTCGGTGCCAATGGCGCAGGCAAAACCACGTTAATCGGCGTCATTTGCGGCATCGTCAACGCCAGTGCCGGCACCATCATCGCCGACGGCCACGACACCGTCCGAGACTACCGCGCCGTGCGCGCCGCCATTGGCCTAGTGCCGCAGGAATTGCATACCGACGCCTTCGAGTCGGTATGGGCCACGGTTAGTTTCAGTCGCGGATTATTCGGCAAGCCGCCCAATCCTGTTTATGTAGAAAAAGTGCTGCGGGATTTATCGTTATGGGACAAGCGCGACGCGAAAATCATGTCGCTTTCCGGTGGTATGAAACGCCGGGTGCTGATCGCCAAAGCCCTGGCGCATGAGCCGACAATATTGTTTCTGGATGAGCCGAGCGCCGGTGTCGATGTGGAGTTGCGCCACGACATGTGGCGGATGGTGCGCGAGCTGCGCGCCAACGGCACCACCATCATTCTGACTACGCATTACATCGAAGAAGCCGAAGACATGGCGGACCGCATCGGCGTCATCAATAAAGGCGAACTGATCATCGTGGAAGACAAAGCGGTGCTGATGCGCAAACTCGGCAAGAAGCAATTGACGCTGACCTTGCGCCAGCCCATGTCCGAGATTCCGTCCGAACTTGACGCCTGGGCGTTGACGCTGACAGCAGACGGCGAACGCTTGGTCTACAGCTTCGATACCCAGGAAGAGGAGACAGGTATTGCCGAGCTGCTACGCCGGCTGAGCGAACACGGTATCGATTTCAAAGACCTCAGCTCCAGCGAAAGCTCGTTGGAAGACATTTTCGTCAGCCTGGTTCACCAATCACAAGGGGCGCAATCATGAATATCTACGGCATTCGCGCCATTTACCGCTTCGAAATGGCCCGCACCTTTCGCACGCTGGCGCAAAGCATCGCGGCGCCGGTGCTGACCACCTCGCTGTACTTCATTGTCTTTGGCAAAGCCATCGGTTCGCGGATGGGCGACATTGACAGCGTGAGCTACGGGGCCTTTATCATCCCCGGATTGGTGATGCTGAATCTGCTCAACGAAAGTATCTCCAACGCTTCGTTTGGTATTTACATGCCCAAGTGGGCCGGCACGATTTACGAACTGCTGTCGGCGCCGGTGTCCTGGATCGAAGTGCTGCTGGGTTATGTGGGGGCGGCGGCGACCAAGTCGGTGCTGTTGGGCTTGCTGATTTTGGGTACAGCTCGACTATTCGTGCCTTACGAGATCGCCCATCCGCTGTGGATGATCGGCTTTTTACTGCTGACGGCCGTGACCTTCAGTCTGTTCGGTTTCATTATCGGCCTGTGGGCCGACAGTTTTCAGAAGTTGCAAGTGGTGCCGATGTTGGTGGTGACGCCGCTGACTTTCCTGGGCGGCGCGTTCTATTCAATCAATATGCTGCCGCCCTTGTGGCAGAAAGTCACCTTGTTCAACCCGGTGGTGTATTTGATCAGCGGCTTTCGCTGGAGCTTTTACGGCATGGCCGACGTGGATGTGGCGATGAGCATAGGCATGACGTTTGGCTTTCTGGCCGTGTGTTTGATTTTTGTCTGGTGGGTATTTAAGACCGGGTACAAGATCAGAAATTGAGTCTGAAGCAACCTAGACGGCGCTTCATCACTCCACCAAGGAATAGCTTGTTAGGGTACGCACCGCGTACCCTTTGGTTTATCAGCTGGCGCTCAGTATCTCTTCGATCAACGCCGGGCCTCTATAGATCAAGCCGCTATAGATCTGCACCAGGCTGGCGCCGGCCGCGAGTTTTTCCTGAGCGTCCGCGCTGCTGAGAATGCCGCCGGCCGCGATAATCGGTAGTCTGCCGTTCAATTCCGTCGCCAAACCTTTCACTACCCGAGTCGAACTATCTTTGACCGGCGCACCACTCAAACCACCGGCTTCGTTGGCGTGGATATGCCCCTGGATTTTATCGCGGGCGATGGTGGTGTTGGTGGCAATCACTCCGTCCATGCCAAATTCCACCAGCAATGCCGCGATGTGGCTGATTTCTTCATCCGTTAAATCCGGGGCGATTTTTACCGCGATGGGCGTGTATTTGCCCTGCGCCGTCTGAAGTTTCAGTTGTTCTTCTTTCAAAGCGCTGAGTAGTTGCTTGATCTCGTCGCCTTGCTGCAGCTGGCGCAAATTCTTGGTGTTGGGCGAGGAAATGTTGATTGTGATATAGCTCGCCGCTGCGTAACTTTTCCTTAGACCGATCAAATAATCTTCAGTCGCGTTTTCCAAAGGCGTATTGGCGTTCTTACCAATATTGATGCCCAAAATGCCGCGATACCGGCAGGTGCCGACTTGCGCCAATAAATGATCGATACCCTGGTTGTTAAAGCCCATCCGGTTGATGATGGCCTGGTGTTCCGGCAGGCGGAACAGCCGCGGTTTGGGGTTGCCGGGTTGCGGGCGCGGGGTAACGGTGCCGATTTCGATAAAGCCAAAACCCAACTCGGCCAACGCATCAATGTAATCGCCGTTTTTATCCAGGCCGGCAGCCAGTCCCAGCGGGTTTTTGAAATTCAAGCCCATTACTTCGACCGGCTTGTCGCTGACTTTGGGTTTGCTCAAAACCGACAAGCCGCTGCGCTGGGCCAGTTTTAACAAATCCAGCGTGACATGATGCGCGGTTTCCGGGTCCAGGGAGAACAGTAAGGGGCGTAGCAAAGGATAAAGGTTCATGGCGCGGTTGCTCGAGTTAGCGAATACGGGGTCGGGTCAATTTCGGTGGGGCGCTGCAATATCAGATCGGTCAACAGTTTTGCGGATGCCGGGCCCATCACCAAGCCATTTCTAAAATGGCCGGCATTGATGCTGAGATTTTCAAGGTCCGGATGCTGGCCGATAGTCGGGATGCCTTGCGGGCTGCCGGGACGCAAACCGGCCCAATGATGGCAAACCGGATAGTTTTTCAAGGTCGGCAGTAATTTGGTAGCGAATTGGTAAAGCTGTTGCTTGGCGTCTTCTGTGGTGACTTTGTGAAAGCCGGCTTGCTCCACGGTGCTGCCCGCCAGGATTTTGCCGTCACGGCGCGGGATCAAATATTGATCGCCGTCCAATACCATATAAGGCAAGGTTGTTGGCGTGGCGTCGAACAGCAGCATCTGGCCTCTGACCGGCTTGATTTGCAGGTCTACCGGCCAATCCGGTAATAAATCCCGCATTAAATCGGTGGTCCAGGCCCCGGCGCTGACGATCAGGTGTTGAGCGGTGTGGGTACCGTTGTTGGTGTCAATGCGCTCAACTCGGTGGTTGGCGATGCCGGTCTTGCGAATTTCGGTACTATCGAGAAATTTCACGCCGGCTTGTATTAAGTAAGCGTGGAGCGATTTTAATAATCTGGGATTGCGGGCTTGGGCAATTCCCGGCAGCCATAGTGGTTGGTCGAGTTCGCTGTTAAACGGCTCGGTCAAGGCCATTGCGGCCGGCTGATAGTCGATGCGGTACTGCTCACACCATTCTATGGCTTGTGCGTAGTCCGGGTTTTTGCAGATCAGCATGCCGCAGTCATACCATTCTGGGTCGATACCGGTCGCGGCGAGCAGGTCCCGGCTTAAGGCTGGGTATTTTTTTAAGCTGTTGACCGCTAAATCAGAGATCGCTGCGGCTTGGCGCCAGGGATAAATCGGCAGCAAAATGCCGCCGCCGGCCCATGAGGATTCCTGGCCCGGTTTGGATTTGTCGAGGATGGTGACGTCGCGGCCAGCCAGGCGCAGTTCGCGAGCGGCTAATAGGCCGCTGATACCGCCGCCGATGATCAGAATATCCAGGTGTGTGGTCATGCAAATGCCGAGGAAAACGGGTGTAAGAAGGCTTTTTTAAGGTAACACGAAGGCGGCTTATTTTGATAGGGTTTGCCGATTGTCTATGGGTGTGTGAAAAAGCAAATGGCTGTTGTTAATTTTTGACAAATATGGATTATAGTTTACAAAGTATTTGTATCTTATTGATATAAAACAAATTTTTTGAGTAAAAAAAATAGACTTAAAACTTGTAAGGCTAGTGTTTTGCTGCTATTATTGCCCACGTGAAGAAATCCTGTGTTGCTTTAAAGCTATTCAGTCTTAACAATAATTACCCTTGGGGGGAACAACAATGAGTTTTACTAAAAGCAAATTAGCGCTGGGTGTTGCCGCAGCGTCTTTAACAATGGCTGGAGCATTCATTGCCCCACAAGCCCAAGCTGCCGGTTCCAGTGCCGAGCGCGTCGCTGACGCTGCCGCCAGAAAAACCGAAGCTCTGGAAGCGCAAATGCAACAAATGGCTGAGCAAATGCAAGCCATGCAAGCTGAATTGAGCCGCGTTAAATCTTCATCTGCCAGCTCCACTGCTGCGAATGCAAAAGTTCAAGAGTTGGATCAATGGATGGCGTCTGTTAAGTCAACTCCTGCACAAGCGTCTGCAAAAGATAACTTGGTGGCGGTTCGTGGCGGTTGGCAAGCTTTGGATCACGCTAGAGGAAGTACTGTTTTTCCAACCCATAATGGCGCATTCTTATCCAACAACCAAAACAACGAAGGTTTTTACTTCGGTGGTGCGTTTGATTTTAACGTGAACAACGATTTGTTCGGATTGGTGGATGACACCTCTTTCGCTATTGAGTTGGGTATTGAATATGCTCAGTACGGTACTGGTGCAAACACTGTGTCGAGTGGTTACTATGTACCGTCTCTCAATGCAACGGCGATTACTGATGACACTCAAGCAACCGATGCTCGCTTGAGAATCAATGCTTCTCCAAAAATCAAATTCATGCACGGCAGCAAATTCCGTCCTTGGTTGATTCCTGTCGGTCTGGATATCAACATTCTGGGCGTGCCTTCCAACGCGGTTTCCGTGTTGAATGCCGGTATGAACTTCGGTGCTGGCGCCGAATATGACATCTTCAGAGGCATCGTATTGGGTTCAGACGTGCGTTACCACTACTCCACCAGCAAATTGGACGGTACACCTACCGACGGTTTCAGTGCTGGCGGTTACTTAGGTTTCAAATTCTAAGTTAACACTTAGTTAGCATGCAAAAGGGAAGGTGTCACAGCCTTCCCTTTTTTTATGGATGAAAAACAATGAAAACCCTCTATCCGGATATTTCGCCGTTCCATACCTTTTTTCTGGAAACCGATAGCGAGCATCGCGTCTATGTCGAGCAATCCGGCAATCCGGCCGGTATTCCGGCGATTTTTTTGCATGGCGGCCCGTGTTCCGGCACCAAGCCGGATCATCGGCGGTTTTTCGATCCCGAGCGCTACCACATTATCCTGATGGACCAGCGTGGCTGCGGGTTATCCGAGCCGTTTGGTGAATTGCAAGGCAATACCACTCAGGATTTGCTGGCCGATATGGAGCGTATCCGCACGCAATTACGGATTGATAGCTGGTTGTTATTCGGCGGTTCCTGGGGTGGTACGTTGGCTTTGCTTTATGCTCAGCAGCATCCGACACAGGTGCTGGCTATGATCTTGCGCGGCGTGTTTTTAGCGCGGCAGGCCGATATGGAGTGGTTTCTGGGAAACGGCGTCAATAAAATCTACCCTGAACGCTGGCAGATCTTGCTGGATGCTTTGCCCAATTTGCCGGATGCCAATGTCCTGGAGCGATTGGTGGAGGCGATTTTTGGTGCCGATCAGGATGTAGCTAAACGTGCTGCTCAACAATGGCAAGCCTGGAGCGGGCAAGTGGCGCTGGGGAATGACTATCTGGAAAGTATGGAGTCGGTTAGCGAGCAAATGCTACGGCAAGTAAAAATGGAATTGTCTTATGCCATCCATGATTATTTCATCCGCGAAAATCAAATCCTGGAAAACTGTGCGGCGTTACAGTCGATACCAACTATCATCATTCACGGCAGAAACGATTTGACCTGTCCTATAGAAGCCGGTTGGCGCCTGCGTCAGGCCTTACCGCAATCTCGTTACGTAGTGCTGCCTAATGCCGGCCACATTGCGCGGGGCGACGAAATGATCGATGCGTTAGTATCCGCGACTGATGAGATGGCCAGGCTTTTAGCGTAGACAAGGGCATTATGAGCAATAAAAAACGACTGGTCATCGGCATGACCGGTGCTACCGGGGCTATTTACGGCGTCAGGATGCTGCAAATATTGCGAGAGCAAGACGAATGGGAAACGCATCTGGTGGTATCGTCCGCCGGCTTGGTTAACCTGAAATACGAACTGGATATGGATCGGGCTGCTTTGTATGAGCTGGCGAATGTTACGCATGGCATAAACGATATTGCTTCCTGTATTGCCAGCGGCTCTTTCAAGACCGAAGGCGTGGTGATTGCGCCGTGTTCGATGAAGACGCTGGCGGCGGTAGCGCATGGGTTTGGCGATAACTTGATTTCCAGAGCGGCGGACGTGGCGTTGAAAGAGCGCCGCAAAACGGTACTGGTGCCCCGCGAGACCCCGTTAAATTTGGCGCATATCCGCAATATGGCCAGCGTTACGGAAATGGGCGGGATTATCTATCCGCCGATGCCGGCTTTTTACAACAAGACCGATTCCGTGCGGGCAATGGTTGATGAGGGGGTGGGGCGAATTCTGGATATGTTTGGGGTTGACGCGACGGGGCTATTCAAGTCTTGGACGGGTCTGGGCGGTTAAGTTTTTATCGGTCTCGACTAAATACGGGGTTTTTGCCGGGTAAATAGTCGGTCTTCAATTGACAGGGTGCCTTATTCTGATTTAGAGTTGCCGCACTCGCGAAAAATGCCCATCGACAAAGGCTTGCGGCGCTCTCGACTTAAAGACCTGAAAATGGTGTTTGGTTGGGGGGTGGGTCTTAAAACAATAACTGTAACTATAACAATCGGAGCACATAAATATGGCAAGACCATTAATTCAAATGGCGTTGGATTCACTGGATTTCAACCAAACTGTCGAATTGGCTGATAAAGTAGCGCCTTATGTCGATATTTTTGAAATCGGCACTCCTTGCATTAAATATAACGGTATCAACCTGGTCAAAGAACTGAGACAACGTTACCCAGACAAATTGTTGTTGGTTGACTTGAAAACTATGGACGCAGGCGAATACGAAGCAGGCGCTTTCTACGCTGCAGGCGCAGACATCTGCACCGTGCTGGGCGTATCTGGTTTGGCCACTATCGCTGGCGTTATCAAAGCAGCAAAAAAACACGCTGCCGAAACCCAAATCGACTTGATCAACGTGGCTGACAAAGCAGAGTGCGCGAGAGAGTCTGTTAAATTGGGCGCGCAAATCGTCGGTATTCACACCGGTTTGGATGCACAAGCGGCAGGCCAAACCCCATTTGGCGACTTGAACGACATCGCTCGTTTGGGCTTGGGCGTACGTATTTCTGTTGCCGGCGGTATCAAACAAGCGACTGTTCAACAAGTCGTTGAAGCTGGCGCTAACATCATCGTGGTTGGTGCTGCTATCTATGGCGCACCATGCCCAGCAACAGCTGCTCGCGAAATCCGCGAACTGGTTGACGCTGCTGCTGCATAAACCAGCTTTGTCAATTCCTATTTGTTAGGAAATATAAGGACGGGTGGTTAGCGCCACTCGTCCTTTCGTTCGTTATAACCCCCAGTTTTTACCGGGCACGGCCGATCACGAGCCGGCTCGCACTACCAGATTCAAAGGAGAATTAAACATGCCTTCGCGCCGAGACTTAGCGAACGCCATCCGCGCACTTAGCATGGACGCCGTACAGAAAGCCAACTCCGGTCACCCCGGAGCCCCGATGGGGATGGCCGACATCGCAGAAGTATTGTGGAATGATTTTCTGCAACACAACCCCAGCAACCCCAAATGGCCCAACCGCGACCGCTTCATCCTGTCCAACGGTCACGGCTCCATGCTGATTTATTCCTTGCTGCACTTGGCTGGCTACAACCTGCCGATCGAAGAACTGAAACAGTTCCGCCAACTGCACTCGCAAACCCCAGGACACCCTGAATACGGTTACACCGAAGGTGTGGAAACCACCACAGGGCCCTTGGGACAAGGCATCACCAATGCCGTCGGTTTCGCCTTGGCCGAACGCACCCTGGCCGGCCAATTCAACCGTCCCGGTCACGACATCGTCGACCACCACACCTACGTATTCCTGGGTGACGGTTGCTTGATGGAAGGTATCTCCCACGAAGCCTGCTCCCTGGCCGGCTCCATGAAACTGGGTAAACTGATCGCCTTCTACGACGACAACAACATCTCCATCGACGGCGAAGTCCGTGGTCATGGCAACGTTGCCGGCTGGTTCCTCGACGACACTCCGAAACGCTTTGAAGCCTACGGCTGGCATGTCATTCCTAAAGTCGACGGCCACAACCCCGACGCCGTCAAAGCCGCGATTGAAGAAGCCAAAAAAGTCACCGACAAGCCTTCTATCATCTGCTGCCAAACCACCATCGGCTTCGGTTCGCCGAACAAACAAGGCAAAGAAGAATGCCATGGTGCAGCCTTAGGTGAAGCTGAAATTGCCTTGACCCGTGAAAACCTGGGTTGGCCGCATGCGCCGTTCGACATTCCTGCTGACATCAAAGCCGGTTGGGATGCCAACGCCAAAGGAGCCACGCTGGAAAGCGCCTGGAACGCCAAATTTGCCGCTTACAAAGCCGCACATCCTGAACTCGCGGCCGAATTTGAACGTCGCGTGATCAAAAACCAACTGCCTGCCGATTGGGCTGAAAAATCCAAAGCGTTTATCGCTGCGGTGGATGCCAAAGGCGAAACCATCGCCAGCCGCAAAGCCTCACAAAACACCTTGAACGGCTTTGGCCCCTTGTTGCCCGAACTGCTGGGCGGCTCTGCCGACTTGGCGGGCTCCAACCTGACCCTGTGGTCCGGCTGCAAAGACGTCAACCAACCGGGCTTCGACGGCAACTACGCCTACTACGGTGTGCGTGAATTCGGTATGTCCGCCATCATGAACGGCATCACCCTGCACGGCGGCTTCAAACCCTACGGCGCCACCTTCCTGATGTTCTCGGAATACGCCCGTAACGCCCTGCGCATGGCCGCGTTGATGAAAATCCCGACCATCTTCGTTTACACCCACGACTCCATTGGTCTGGGCGAAGACGGCCCGACCCACCAACCGGTCGAACAAACCGCCACCCTGCGCATGATTCCCAACATGCACGTCTGGCGTCCTTGCGACGCCGTCGAGTCGGCCGTTTGCTGGAAAGCCGCTATCGAACGTCAAGATGGACCGAGCACCCTGATCTTCTCTCGTCAAAACCTGCCGCACGTGCCTCGCACCGCCGCACAAATTGACGCGATCAGCAAAGGGGGCTACATCCTGAAAGACAGCGACGGCGCGCCGGACGCGATCATCATTGCCACCGGTTCCGAAGTGGAATTGGCGTTGAAAGCCGCTGACGCATTGAGCGCGAAAGGCAAAAAAATCCGCGTGGTGTCACTACCGTCTACCAACGTCTTCGAAGCGCAAGATCAAGCTTACAAAGACAGCGTATTGCCGCCAAGCGTGACCCAGCGCGTGGTAGTAGAAGCGGGAGTAACCGACAGCTGGTGGAAATACGCCGGCAGCGCGGGTAGAGTCGTAGGATTGGACCGTTTCGGCGAATCGGCCCCGGCAGGTCAGCTCTTCAAAGAGTTCGGCTTTACCGTGGACAATGTCGTCGCTAATGTGGAAGCTGTGCTTTAATAGGCGCTAAGTGAAAGGCCTGTCGGTGACGAGTTTGCCGGCAGGCCCGTCTTTAATCAATAGAGTAAGGTGGAATCATGATAAACACGCAATTGATTAAGAAGTTTTTAACGGGCTTGCTGTTTGCTGCATCGGCTGCTGTCAGTGCCCAGGAATATCCTGCCGCGGATTTTCAACCTAAGGTTCTCTACAGAGATCCTGCTATTGCGGAGGTAGCCAAGGCCAGTTCTCCGGTCGCCGCTACCAGTAATGCTAGTGCGCCTTGCGCCGAAGCAAAGCAGGAGCCGACGTCAGAAGTTGATGCCAAGTACCCGGCAGCCAGTTTTCAGCCTAAAGTAGTATTCAGCGCGGCCGGTTCCTAGTATTTTTAGGCTATACCGTGAATTTGATGAACTCGTCGTTTAGACACATAACAATTATTACATTCAGGAGTATTCTCAAATGGCAACAAACAGTTTGATGAATAGCTTATTCGGCTTTTTGTTCGACAATTCGAGCAGTAGTGATAGTCGGTCGGAAGCTTATTCTCGTGTCGACAGCGAAGACGCGCAATTGACCGGTGTAGCCCGTTATCTGCAAAAACTTGAGCCGCCAAAGCCGGAGCTGGACGAAAACGGTCAGCCGTTGACCGGGGTGGCGAAATATCTAGCCTTGCAAGCGCAATTGGAAAAAGCTCGGCAAGCCGTCGAAGAGGCGGCTGTCGTGGATCCGGTTGTCGAGGAAACAGTAGAAGAAGAAATTGAAGAAGTTGCCGAAGTAGTAGAAGAGCTTGTTGAAGAGGTGATCGAAAGCGAGCCGGTTGCGACGGGTGTCGATAAATATCTGACTCAACAAGCGGAAAATCCGGTTACTCGAGTTGCCAAATACCTGATCAAGCAGTCGATTTTGTCTAAAGAAGCGCCGGTGACTGGGGTTTCTAAATACATTACCAAAAATGATCGCGAAGACCATGCGGTGACCAATGTTGCTAAATACGTCATTCGGCAAAATATGCAGAGCGGTTCGACGCCATTGGTTACCGGCGTTGCCAAGTATGTGTTGAAGCAAGATGTCTTGGCAAAAGACGCGCCAATCGCAACTGGTGTGAGCAAATACGTCACCAAGCAAGCTTTGTTGGCGAAAGATGCGCCACTAGTAACCGGTGTGGCTAAGTATGTCGCTCAACAGGAGCGCTTATTAAAAGAGCAGGCACCTTTGACCGGCGTTGCTAAATTTTTGGCGGAGCAGGCGGCCGCGGATAGAAAAGCGGCAGCTGCGGCTTTGATTGCCCGATATGTTGCAGCGGAAGCACTAGCTCAACAGGAAAAAGCGGAGGCCCAATTGAATCAAGAACAAAATGCTCAGCAAGAATTGGCCGAGGAATTGGCATTTGAGGGTTCCGCTGTAGAGCGTTACCTGGCTAGGCAGGCTGCGTCTGCCCAACAAGCGCCAAAGCCAACCGGTGTTGCCAAATATCTGGCTAAACAGTTGCAATTGCAAAGCCAGGCAGAGCCTTTAACCGGTGTTGCCCGTTACCTTGCCAAGCAGGCAATATTGACCAGACAGTTGCCGCCGCCTACTGGTGTCAGCAAGTATTTAGCCAAGCAAATATTAGCGCAAAAACCTGTTGCCGAAGTGAGCTCGGTTAGCCGATATGTCACTAAGCATGAGTTGCTGGATAAGGATTCGAAAGAACTCACTGGTGTAGCCAGATACATGTCCAAACAGGACGCACTAGCAAAGGATGCGCCTGGCGTGTCGGGTGTGGCGCGTTACATGGCAAAGCAAGTCTTGCAGTCCAAGGATGAGGTCGTGGCTAGAACTACTGGGGTAGAGAAATACTTACGTAAACAGGCTTAGTACCTGCCTGAAGAAGCCGGCACTTTCTTTTGGAAGTGCCGGTTTTTTTATACCTGCTGGTTTTAGTGTGTCGAAGGGAGCCGGCAAGCCATGGATTTATGCGGCTTTACCGAATCTGTATTATCATGACCACCCACATTCAAATTTTTTGCAGGGATCTTGATGTCTCGTTTATTGGGTTTTAGCTTGATGCTGTTTTTGCCGATCGTTGCTTTTGCCGCAGGCCCTGATGCCAACGAATTAGCGCCAGTTCCGGAGCCGCCTGATTTACCGGCTCCGGTGCAGTCCGGGGAAGAGATGGAGCCCGACATTACCATTATTCGTAAAGGCAAAGATACTATCCAGGAGTTTCGCCGCAACGGCAAACTATACATGGTGAAAATTCAGCCCCAGGTTGGCCCTGCTTACTACATGCTGGATACCAACGGCGACGAGCAGATGGATGTAAAAAAAAATGATTTGGACGAAAACACCAATATCAACAAGTGGACGTTGTTCGAGTGGGATTTCAATTGAGCTTATTGAATGTATCCTCCCAATATGACGCCCTAAGATTACTCGGCAATTTTTAGCAGCCAGCCGCCGTCCGCATCGCATTTACTGACTTTTGCTTTGGCTTTCACCGAGATTCTGACGACCGTGTTTTTAAGGTCGTCAGGCAGTTTACCTTTCACCAAATAGAACGTGTCCTTGTCTTCAATTTGAACCGCGACAGGTTGCTGTTTAATGCTGACATGAATGTGGCCCGGCCCATTGCTGCCGGAAACCGCAAATGAAAACTCCGAACCCGGTTTGACTGTGGCTAAATGTTCCGGCGTGTAGCGGCTAATTTTAGCGTTGATGCAGCCGCTGCCCTCTGCGCCGCCGCTGGTTCCGCCGTGACCGCCATGGCTGGGTGTGGATTGCGACCAAGCAGAATTGCCGAAACCGATAGTCAGCAATGCGATGGTAAAAAGACGTGCGTGCATGGGTGTTCCTCATGTTCTTGTTTTAGGATGGCTGCGATTATATGTTTTAAGCCTGCAAGTTTGAAGCACAAGCTATAAAGGGTCTGACGGTATTGATTTGATCTTTCTGCCGGGATTGGTTTACATTGCGTTACGGTTTAGTTTGCATATTAACAACAATAAAATGGGGGAGAAGATGTTATTTCTGGCTAAGTTATGCGGTATTTTGACCTTGGTTTGGTTTTATATGGCGGCGAAAAATCATGGCGGCCCGTTAATTAATTGGTCTGTGATCGGTCTGATAGGGTATTGGCTGACTTGGTGGTTATCTAAAATGCTGATTGTGGTGCCATTGGCCGGCATGGTAACCAAGCATTCGGTGACTGAGTTTTTACTTACCCAATTACCCGTATTCGTCGCATTGGCAGCTTGCTATCTAATTAGGAAAAAATTGATCGCCAGTTTGCCGGCCGCTGGGCAATAAATGCCCAAAAATGTGCTGATAACCGGTGCGGCAAGACGCATTGGTGCGGCGTGTGCCCACTTACTGCACGGCGAGGGTTGTAATGTGATTTTGCATTACAACCGCTCCGATGCAGACGCTTTACGTTTAGCTGCCGAGTTGAACGCCGTGCGCGCCGAATCGGCACGGGTGTTAAACGCCGATTTATCGGTGCTTACCAGCGTCCAGAAGTTGGTCGAAGATGCAGTGGCTGAGTGGGATGGTGTCGATGTTTTGGTGAATAACGCGTCGTTGTTTCAATCCGTGCCGCTTGGGCAAGTGACGGAACAGGACTGGGATATGACAATGGCTAGCAATCTGAAAGCGCCGTTTTTTTTGACGCAAGCGTTATGGCCGTCATTAAAGGCTAAGCACGGCTGTGTGGTTAATATCGCTGATATTCACGCAGAGACAGGTTTGCCGGGCTTTCCGATTTACAGCATGACTAAAGCCGGCTTAGTGGCGATGACGCGGATATTGGCCAGGGAAATGGCGCCGGAAGTTCGCGTTAATGCAGTGGCTCCGGGGGCCATTTTATGGCCCGAGCAAGATGTGACCGAAGCGGAGCGGGTTGATATCTTAAAAAAAGTGGCCTTGCAGCGTCGCGGCGAAGCAGGCGATATTGCCAAAGCAGTAAGGTTTTTGGTTGGCAGCGCCGATTATATTACCGGCCAAGTACTGACGGTAGATGGTGGACGGACACTGTTTCGCTGAAGTTTACAGAGCGTTATTTCTCGAGTTTGGTTTGGCGTAAATCGTGTTTGTCGAAATCGTGCCACAGATCTTTGTAACAACGCTTGCTTATCGGGTGTGTAGCGTTTGGCGCAATTTCCGCTAAAGGCTCCAGTACGAAGGCATAATGTTCTATTTCATCGCGCGGAATTTGCAGTCTGCCGTCACTGATGATTTGGTCGCCGTATAAAATCAAGTCCAAATCCAGAGTTCGGGCCGAGAATTTTTGACTTTCCCTGCTACGGCCGTGGTCCAGTTCGATTTGCTTCAGCAATTTGGCGACTTCTTTCGCGGATAATGCCGATTCGAATTGCACGACGAGGTTATGAAAGCTGTCGCCGACAAAGCCTACCGGCTCGCTTTCGAAGATGCTGGAAATGGTCAGCTCTCCGAACAATTCGCGTAGCGTGAGCAGGCTGGCTGGAATGTGAATTTCCTTATCTATATTGCTGCCGATACTGATATATCCGGTAGGCATGACTATCTTTCGCCGCGTTCGATGATGATGCCGACGTCGCGAGCGCGGCTAATCGCGCCTTTCTTGTTTAGGGTGATTTTTACCCAGGGAATCGCAAATTCGCTGCGTAAAATGCCGGCAATTTCTTCTATCAGCTTTTCCACTAAATAAAATTCGCTGTGCTCGACAAAGCTGACAACGCGATCCGAAACGGCTTTATAGTCCAGTGTGTGGGCAATATCGTCGCTGGCGGCGGCTTTTTGGATGTCAAAGCCCATTTCAATGTCCAGGATGATTTTTTGTTTAATCTTCCTTTCCCATTCGTAAATACCTATCACAGTATCGATTTCAAGCCCGCCTAAAAAGATGATGTCCATCGTTGCTTTCCGGTTATTATATTTCTTGAAGAGGCGGCAGTATCGAGTAAATAGCGCCGCTGTACAAGTATTGACGAGAGGTTGATTAAATGATGGATTGGTTGTTGGTGCCTTTGGCCTATTTAACAGGGTCGGTGTCTAGTGCAATTATCGTCTGTAAGATGATGGGTTTGGCGGATCCTCGGGAAAACGGTTCCGGTAATCCGGGGGCAACCAATGTTATGCGTATCGGCGGTAAAAAGGCTGCGGCGATTACTTTGCTCGGTGACGCTTTGAAAGGGCTATTACCGGTGTTGTTGGCGAAGGCGTTGGCGGTCGATACTCTGGTTCTTTCCTTGGTCGTGTTTGCCGCTTTTTTGGGGCACCTTTATCCGATTTTTTTTGAATTTAAAGGTGGCAAAGGTGTGGCAACGTCGCTGGGTGTAACGCTCGGTGTTGCTTGGCTATTGGGATTGGTGGTGGCTGCCACCTGGTTTGTTGTTTACAAAATAGGCAAAATTTCGTCGTTAGCTGCTTTGGTGGCGGCAACATTAACGCCTCTGTATGTTTGGCTGATTGTTGGCGATGTCAAATTGACCACTACCTTTACCACTATTTCTCTGATTTTGCTGTGGCGGCATAAAAGCAATATTCAGCGCTTATTGGCTGGGCAAGAGTCTTGATCAAAGGCTGATTAGCTGCTCCATCGGCCAGCGCGGACGGGCGAAAATTTCCAGGTTTTGGGTTTGCCCCGCCATTAAGCGCTGACATCCTGCATAGGCAATCATCGCGCCGTTGTCAGTGCAAAATTCCGGGCGAGGAAAGCGTATTTCGGCCCCTTCTTTGGCGGCCATCTGTTGTAATTGTCTCCGAATTTCGTGGTTGGCGCTCACGCCACCGGCTACGATTAATGTTTTCAACTGCGTCTGTTGTAACGCCCGTTTGCATTTGATGCTTAATGTTTCCGCGACGGCCTGTTGAAATGCGAAAGCGATATCGGCTTTGTCCTGCTCGGTTTGCTCGGTGGCGTGCAATGCGTTCATTGTGAAGGTTTTCAGGCCGCTAAAGCTAAATTCCAATCCTGGTCTGTCGGTCATCGGTCTGGGGAATTTGAAGCGATTTTGACCATTGCGCGCTAACTCAGCCAATTTCGGGCCGCCGGGATAGTCCAGGCCTAATAGCTTTGCGGTTTTGTCGAACGCTTCGCCCGCGGCATCGTCCAGCGATTCTCCGAGTAAGCGGTATTCGCCAATCGCGCGGACTTCAATAAGCAGGGTATGGCCGCCTGAAATGAGTAATGCGACGAAAGGGTAGGCGGGCGGATTATCCTCCAGCATCGGCGCCAATAAATGTCCTTCCATGTGGTGCACGGCAATAGCCGGTATTTGCCAAGTCCAAGCCAGACTTTGAGCAGTGGCGGCTCCGACTAGCAACGATCCCATCAAGCCGGGGCCTGCTGTATAAGCAATGCCTTCAATGTCATTGGCTGTTAATTCGGCTTCTTTCAATAGCGCTTTGATTAGCGGAACCAGTTTGCGAATATGGTCTCTTGAGGCTAGTTCAGGAACGACGCCGCCATACTCGGCGTGCGTGGCAATTTGGCTGTATAAGGTGTGCGCAATTAAGCCCTTATTGGACTGGTAGACGGCGACAGCCGTTTCGTCGCAAGAGCTTTCTATGCCTAAAACATACATTAGTTTTTGAATTAAAGAATTTTATGAGTATAATCGGCCGTTTTCGGCGGGCTTGCTATCGCCGATAGCGTCAAAAGATACTAACATAAATCGGATTATTGATAATGCCATCAGTTAAAGTTAAAGAGAACGAACATTTTGACATCGCGATTCGTCGCTTCAAACGTGCGTGCGAAAAAGCCGGTGTATTGGCTGAAGTACGCCGCCGCGAGTTTTATGAGAAGCCAACCACCGAGCGTAAACGCAAAGGTGCTGCGGCAGTTAAGCGTCATTTGAAAAAGCTGGCTCGTGAACGGTATGCGCTGAAAAATCTGCGTCGCGGTCGTCCACAAATTTAAGGCAGACAATGGATGCGTTAAAAAAGCGTATCACGGACGATATGAAAGCCGCGATGAAAGGCGGCGAAAAAGGCAGGCTGGGTGTAATCCGCATGATTTTGGCTGCTATCAAGCAGGTTGAGGTCGACGAGCGTATCGAGCTAAGTGATGAGCGAATCATCCTTGTGCTCGATAAAATGCTGAAGCAGCGGCGCGAGTCCATCAAACAGTTCCGAGACGCTAGTCGCAACGATTTGGCCGAAATCGAGGAAGCTGAAGTGTTGGTTATTCAAGATTTTCTACCACAACCGCTTAGCGATGCTGAAATCGATGGCATGGTCGCCGACGCTATCGCTAAAGTGGGCGCCACATCGGTAAAAGACATGGGTGGTGTGATGGCTTTGCTTAAGCCGCAAATGCAAGGTAGAGCTGACATGGCGAATGTCAGTGCGAGAATCAAGGCCTGTTTTATCGCTTAATATCTTGTCGGTAAGATGTCCGGCAGGATACCTCGTCAGTTCATAGATGATCTTTTGGTGCGGGTCGATATTGTCGATCTAATCGATTCGCGCGTCCCTCTTAAAAAGTCCGGCAGCAATTTTACGGCGCGCTGCCCGTTCCATACCGAAAAAACTCCCAGCTTTTCAGTTAATCGCGGTCGGCAGATATATCATTGCTTCGGTTGCGGAGCCAGCGGTAATGCAATCGGCTTTTTGATGGAATTTAACCATCTGGGCTTTGTTGAGGCGGTCGAGGATTTGGCAGCCTTTGCCGGCGTGGATGTGCCTAGGGAGTTGATCGATGGCGAGTCTGGGCGGCCGGATAAAAAAACTGTGTCGCACATTTACGAGGTGTTGGCGGGAGTTGCTGGGTTTTACGCCGAGCAATTGCGCGGAAATGCCGAGGGTAGGATGGCTGTAGATTATTTGAAAGCCCGGGGTGTCAGTGGTGAGGTGGCGCGGGATTTTTCTTTGGGGTATGCGCCAAATAAGTGGGACGCCCTGTTGGCGCGTTTCGATCAAGCGGATTTGATCGAGGCTGGTATGCTGGTGGTCAGGGATGATGGCAAGGTTTACGACCGCTTTCGCGGTAGATTGATGTTTCCGATCAGGGATAAACGGAAGCGAGTGGTGGGGTTTGGTGGTCGAGTATTGGATGATGCTTTGCCCAAATACCTGAATTCGCCTGAGACTGCGGTTTTTTCTAAAAGTAAGGAGCTTTATGGGCTTTGTGAGCTTTTAGAAAAGAATAGCAAGCCCGGTCGGATACTGGTGGTAGAGGGTTATATGGACGTGATTGCCCTGGCTCAGTTTGGCATTTCCAATGCGGTCGCGGCGCTGGGTACTGCAACTTCCAAAGCGCAAATCGATTTATTGTTCCGATTTACCTCTGAATTGGTGTTCTGTTTCGATGGTGACAATGCCGGCAGGCAGGCGGCCTGGAAGGCTGCCGATGCTGCTTTGCCTTGTTTGCGTGATGGCAGGCAAATCAAAATAATGCTATTGCCACAGGGGCAAGATCCGGATTCTCTGTTGCGTGCTGAAAATTTATCCGCATTTATGGAACGAATTGCTAATGCGCAGGTCTTGTCTGATTACTTTTTCGAGAATATTGTCGGGCAATTGGAATTGACAACCGTTGAGGGGCGGTCTCAGTTGCTAGCGACAGCAACGCCTTTGCTGGAAAAAGTTCCTGCCGGGTTTTTTAGGGAAATGATGTTTGCCCGTTTGCAAGAGTTGTCGGGTTCCCGAATTGCCGTGGATGTTGTCGAAAATCAGACTAGACTTAAGTCTAAATTTTATGCTGGCAAAAAGGGCATCTCGTCGCCAAGAATCAGTTTGGCTCGCAAGGTATTAGGGTTGTTGCTTCAACACCCGCATTTTGCAAGCTTGATTGAGCGTGAGGGGGTTATTCTCGATGATTTGAGTTTTGCCGGAGTGGAGTTATTAAGAGAGGTGTTGCAACGGATCGCCCTTGAAAAGCCGGAAAATAGCGCCATGTTGTTGGAGTCTTTCCGAGGAACATCCCAGGAAAAAGCTGTAAAAGCTTTAGCTAGTTTAGATCTCGATGTACCGGTGGGCGGGGAAGAGTCCGAGTTTTGCGGTGCGTTGCAACAACTTTGTAAACAGGCCAAGGAAGCTATGCTAACCCGATTGATCGAAAAGGAGGGTCGAGAAGGCTTAATGATTGAAGAAAAAGAGATACTGCGGAAGCTTTTAAGGGATAAGGCTTAGGTGACCGCATTAATTTTTGCCGTTATAATTTCCTGTTCTGCGGCGCTTGGTGCTGAAAACGTATTGTGAGTAAAGAATGAATCAAGAACAACAGCAATCCCAACTGAAACAACTGATAGCAAAAGGTAAGGCGCAGGGTTATTTGACTTATGCGGAAGTCAACGACCATTTGCCTAGCGATATTATCGATCCCGAGCAAATCGACGATATTATCGGCATGATCAATGATATGGGGATTCAGGTTTATGAGGTGGCGCCGGATGACGATGACTCGCTGATAACCTCAGATGCCGTCGTTACTGCAGATGACGACGAGGAAGTGGCTGAAGTCGCAGCCTTGGCGTCTGTCGATAGCGAGTTCGGCCGAACCACCGATCCCGTGCGCTTATATATGCGTGAAATGGGTTCGGTTGAGTTATTGACTCGCGAGGAAGAATTAAAAATTGCGAAACGGATTGAGGAAGGGCAACGCCAAGTAGTGGGGGCCATTGCCCGATCCGGGTTTATTGTCGAGACTTTTATCGAAGCATTTGATTCCGTTCAGGTTGAAGACTCCGGCGTACGACTCAACGATTTGGTGTTGGGTTTTGTCGATCTCACTGAGGTTGAGGATATTGACGTCAGCGGTATCGAGATTGAAGAGCCTGCTGAGGATGCTGAAGAAGAGAGCAAAACCGTTGATTACGAAGAGGTTAAGCAAAAAGTCGAGTTGCTCAGAAAAGCTTTAAAAGCCGCGACGACCTCAGTTAAAAAACATGGTTACGGCCATGAAAAAACCGAAAAACTGTTTGATGCGATAGACGAAATATTTTGCGAGTTTAAATGGACGCCGCAGTATTTGAAAAAAATGGTATCCATTTCTGAAGAGTTGATTTCAGCTATTCGCGAAGAAGAGCGTTTCATACTGGATGTTTGCGTCAAGAAAGCAAAAATGCCGCGTAAGGACTTTATCAATGCGTTTGCCGAGAATGAGGCTAACCTTGAGTGGTTGGATCAATTTATCGCTGCGAGGCCTAATTTTTCTGAGGTTTTCAGTAGTCACCGTGAGAATATTAGGGCTGCACAGCAGCGATTGGCCGATATCGAGTCTCGCTACGGTCTGAGCATTGCGGTTCTGAAAAGTATTTGTCGTAGTATCTCTCTAGGGGAAGCTAAGGCGAGACGTGCTAAAAAGGAAATGATCGAAGCCAATTTGCGCTTGGTTATTTCTATTGCCAAAAAATACACCAATCGCGGCCTGCAGTTTCTGGATTTGATTCAGGAAGGCAATATTGGTCTGATGAAGGCTGTCGATAAATTTGAATATCGACGCGGTTACAAATTTTCTACCTACGCAACATGGTGGATCCGTCAGGCGATTACCCGTTCCATCGCTGATCAGGCCAGAACTATTCGTATTCCGGTACACATGATCGAAACCATTAACAAGCTGAATCGCGTCTCCAGACAGATTTTGCAGGAGCTGGGTCGCGAGGCTACGCCGGAAGAATTGGCTGAGCGCATGGAAATGCCCGAGGACAAAATTCGTAAAGTGTTGAAGATTGCCAAAGAGCCGATTTCAATGGAAACACCGATTGGTGACGATGAAGATTCGCATTTGGGTGATTTTATTGAAGATTCCAAGATGCTTTCGCCGGTAGAGTCTGCTACAATCGCCGGCCTTCGCGAGTCCACTCAAAATGTATTGGCGGGCTTAACAGCTAGAGAGGCCAAGGTGCTCCGGATGCGTTTCGGTATCAACATGAACACCGACCATACACTGGAAGAGGTTGGTAAACAGTTTGACGTGACCCGTGAGCGGATTCGTCAGATCGAAGCAAAAGCGCTGCGCAAATTAAGGCATCCTTCCAGATCAGAGCAGTTGAGATGTTTTCTTGACGGCGAGTAAGGCGTTTTCATTGTTCGTAGGCTAGATAATTAAGGGCCCTTAGCTCAGTTGGTTAGAGCTTCCGACTCATAATCGGCAGGTCGTAGGTTCAAGTCCTACAGGGCCCACCACAGATAACAGGCCGTTTGCGCGGCCTTTTTTTATATGCGCAAGTTTTAATTTTGGCGAGGGTGTAACCGTGAATAAAAACTACCTTTTTACCTCAGAGTCTGTTTCGGAAGGTCATCCGGATAAAGTGGCTGACCAAATTTCCGATGCTGTTGTTGATGCCTTGCTGGCTCAAGACCCTCGTTCCAGGGTAGCCTGCGAAACACTGGTCAAGACCGGTATGGTGGTTTTGGCCGGCGAAATTACCACCAATGCTTGGGTGGATACCGAAGAGTTGGTCAGAAAAGTAGTTTGCGAGATTGGTTACGACAACGGCGAAATCGGCTTTGACGGTAATAGCTGCGCGGTATTGAATGCCATTGGTAAACAGTCAGCCGACATCGCTATGGGTGTTGATGAATCCGAAAATCACGAACAAGGTGCCGGCGACCAAGGTTTAATGTTTGGATATGCCAGCAACGAAACCGACGTGTTAATGCCGGCCCCTATTACCTACGCGCATCGTTTGGTTGAGAGACAAGCCTTGGTGCGGAAGAATAAAACCCTGACATGGCTGCGTCCGGATGCAAAAAGCCAGGTGACTTTCCGTTACGAAAATAACAAGCCGGTCGCTATTGATGCTGTTGTTCTGTCTACTCAACATTCTCCAGAAATCGGCGGCAAACAGTTGGAAGAAGCGGTAATGGATGAAATCATCCTGCCGACCTTGCCGAAAGAGTGGCTGCACAAAGATACCAAGTATTTCATCAACCCTACCGGCCAGTTCATCATCGGCGGTCCTGTAGGCGACTGCGGCTTGACCGGCCGTAAAATCATCGTCGATACCTACGGCGGTATGGCCCGCCATGGCGGCGGCGCGTTTTCCGGTAAAGATCCGTCAAAAGTCGATAGATCCGCGGCCTATATGGGACGCTATGTGGCAAAAAACATCGTTGCCGCCGGCTTGGCAGAGCGTTGCGAAATCCAAGTGTCTTACGCGATTGGCGTCGCTGAGCCTACTTCCATCAGCATCGAAACTTTCGGTACCGGTAAGATCGAGGAAGCGCGCTTGGTACAAATCGTACGTGAGCACTTTGACATGCGGCCCAAAGGCTTGATTGCCCAATTGGATTTGTTAAAACCCATTTATCGTCCAACCGCGTCTTATGGCCATTTCGGTCGTAACGAAGCCAGCTTCAGCTGGGAAAAAACCGACAAAGCCGAAGCATTGAAAGATGCTGCGGGCATTTAATCCGGATCAGGAAAACATTATGAGCCAAGCCGATTACAAAGTTGCCGATTTAGCCCTGGCTGAATGGGGTCGTAAAGAAATTAATATCGCCGAAACCGAAATGCCAGGTTTGATGGCTTTGCGTGCGGAGTTCGGCGCGCAACAGCCATTAAAAGGCGCGCGTATCGCCGGTTGTTTGCATATGACCATTCAAACTGCGGTATTGATAGAAACGCTGACGGCATTGGGTGCGGAAGTCCGCTGGTCCTCCTGCAATATTTTCTCCACTCAGGATCATGCAGCGGCTGCGATAGCTGCTGCCGGTATTCCTGTTTTTGCCTGGAAAGGCGAAACCGAGGCGGAAGCGGAATGGTGTATCGAACAAACCATTCTTGGCCCTGACGGTTGGCGTCCGAATATGATTCTGGACGATGGTGGGGACCTGACCACGATGATGCACAATAACTTCCCCGAATTGATGGCGGATGTGAAAGGCTTGTCCGAAGAAACCACCACTGGTGTGTTGCGTCTGACCGAAATGGTGGCGAAAGGCACTCTGAAAGTACCGGCGTTTAACGTTAACGATTCGGTCACCAAATCCAAATTCGATAACCTTTACGGTTGCCGCGAGTCTTTGGTCGACGGTATCAAACGTGCCACCGACGTAATGGTAGCCGGCAAAATTGCCGTGGTCTGCGGTTATGGCGATGTAGGTAAAGGTTGCGCGCAATCCCTACGCGGTTTGGGCGCCACTGTTCTGATTACCGAAATTGATCCGATCTGCGCATTGCAGGCAGCAATGGAAGGTTATCGTGTAGTAACAATGGACGAAGCGGCGCCTATTGCCAACATCTTTGTTACGGCTACGGGCAACGTCGGGGTCATTACTCACGATCACATGAAAGCGATGCGTGATCAAGCTATTGTCTGCAATATCGGCCATTTCGATTCGGAAATTGATATTGCGTCCTTACGCCACTACACCTGGGAAAACATCAAGCCCCAGGTCGATCACGTCATCTTCCCTGACGGCAAGCGCATTATCGTGTTGGCAGAAGGTCGTCTGGTGAATTTGGGCTGCGCCACCGGCCATCCTAGCTTCGTTATGTCCAACTCGTTTTGTAACCAAGTATTGGCGCAGATCGAGCTTTGGACCAACGCATCCAGCTATGAAAACAAAGTTTACGTATTGCCGAAGAAACTTGATGAGAAAGTCGCGCGTTCGCATTTGGCGCAAATCGGCGTAAAACTAACCGAATTGACCAAAGAACAGGCTGCGTACATTAATGTACCGGTAGAGGGTCCTTACAAACCGGATCATTATCGTTATTAAGGCTTAGATCAATCTAACCGGAAAGGGGCGCAAGCCCCTTTTTTATGCAAGCTATGAATAATCAAACTATCGTTCAGCGCGATCTTGCCGTGCTCTGGCACCCGTGTAGTCAGATGAAAGACCACGATGCTCGGGCATCTGCGGCGGATGCGTTGCCGTTGATTCCGATTAAATCGGGCCAAGGCGTCTGGCTGGAAGATTTCGACGGTAACCGCTATCTGGACGCAATCAGTTCCTGGTGGGTAAATCTATTCGGTCACGCCAATCCCATTATCAATCAAGCGCTACGAGAGCAGCTTGAAACGCTTGAGCATGTCATCCTCGGTGGATTTACCCATGAGGCGGCGTTAACACTGGCGGAAAAGTTGGTGGAAATTACGCCGCCGGGTTTGGATAAGTGCTTCTACGCGGATAACGGTTCATCGGCAGTCGAAATTGCGTTAAAGATGAGTTTTCATTATTGGCGCAATCTCGGACAAACGCAAAAAACCAAATTCATCACACTGGAAAACAGCTATCACGGCGAAACCCTGGGGGCTTTGGCGGTTGGCAACGTGGCTTTATACAAGGACACCTACGCGCCGTTGTTGATGGATGTGATCACGGTAGCTGGACCCGATTGCTACTATCGCGAAGATGGCGAAAGTTGGGAAGCCTATTCCACCCGCCGTTTCGCGGACATGGAGCAAGCCTTGGCGCGACACGCTGATGAAGTTTGTGCGGTAATTATCGAGCCTTTGGTGCAATGCGCCGGCAGTATGCGCATGTATCATCCGGTGTACCTAAAATTGCTACGTGAAGCCTGCAATAAATACCAGGTACATCTAATTGCCGACGAAATTGCCGTGGGCTTTGGCCGTACCGGCACCTTATTTGCCTGCGAACAAGCGACAATCAGCCCGGATTTTATTTGCCTATCCAAAGGGCTGACCGGCGGTTATTTGCCCTTGTCCGCAGTCTTGACCAGCAATCAGGTCTATCAAGCTTTTTACGACGACTATCAAAATCTCACTGCCTTTTTACACTCGCATAGCTATACCGGCAACGCATTGGGCTGCCGGGCGGCTTTGGCGACGCTGGAGATATTTGAGCAGCAAAATGTGATTGCCAACAATCGCTATTTGGCGGGGCTATTGACTAAAGCCGTAGAGCGATTTAAGGAGCATCCCAACGTCGCCGAAGTAAGGCAAACCGGCATGATCGTCGCTATGGAATTGGTCAAAAATAAGCATACGCGCGAGGCCTATCCTTGGCAGCAACGGCGCGGATTGGCCGTTTATCGCTATGCTTTGAGTCGGGGAGTGTTGCTGCGGCCCTTGGGGAATGTGATTTATTTCATGCCGCCCTATGTGATCAACGAGCAGGAGATACAACTGATGGCAGACGTGGCCTGGCACGGTATCCAACTGGCGGTGCAGGACTAATGCGAGTGTCGCGCTTATATGTCGCTGAGTCGCTCAATGTGGGCGGCCGTATCGAATTGGATGACGATGCGGCCCATTACGTGCGCAGTGTGCTGCGCTTAAAGCAGGATCAAAGCATTGTGCTGTTTAACGGCCACGGCGGAGAATATCTGGGCCGTTTCAGCGAAGTCAGCCGGAAGACCGTGCGGGTAGAAATCGAGCAGTTTATTGAGCGCAATGTCGAATCACCGCTGGCGATCAATTTGGGTTTGGGTATTTCTCGTGGCGACCGGATGGATTGGGCGGTACAAAAAGCCGTTGAACTGGGTGTCACCTGCTTAACGCCCTTGGTAACCGAACGTTGCGTGATCAAATTCAACGACGATAAAAAGCAGCAACGTTTACAGCATTGGCAGCATATTGTCCAGCACGCGGCCGAACAGTCCGGAAGAACTTATTGTCCGGAAATTGGCGAGATTACTCACTTAAGAGATTGGGTGATCGGACAGCAAGGATTAAGCGTGTTTCTCGATCCCTATGCCGAGCAATCCCTAGCGGACCTGAAGCCGGTAAATTCCCGCGTTACCTTACTGTCCGGACCCGAGGGCGGCTTCAGCGAGCAAGAACGCCAAATTGCCAAGACAGCAGGATTCGTTCCGGTGCGAATGGGTGCCCGGATCTTGCGTACCGAGACTGCGGTGTTATCGGCATTGACCGCTGTGCAAACCTTATGGGGAGATTTTCGTTGATCCGCTGGATTGTCTATGCGTTGCTGCCGTTGCTTATATTGGTCATTGCCGCCACGATTGCGAGCCTGCTGGGTTTCGGTTTGCTGTGGCTTGCCGGCGATATTTTGCCGTTGGCAAAAGTTATCAGCAAAATTACCTTGGTGCTGTTGCTGCTGCTGAGTATTTTTCCGTTAAAGAACTATCTGCAATTCAGTTGGGCGGATTTGGGATTTGCGCCCAAAGCGATATTTTTCAAACAAATGCGCCAAGGTCTGGCCTTGGGCTTATTGACCTTGCTGCCGGTGCTGTTGACGCTGTATTGGCTGGATGTTCATATCTGGGACGATACCCGGCATTGGACGGTGGGCAAAATAGCTGAAAAAATCGGATTGGGTTTGTTTTTTGCGATGCTGATTGCGGTCGGCGAAGAAATGCTATTTCGCGGCCTGCTGCTGGGGGCTTTAGGCCGGAAAATGTCAATGATGGCAGCCGTGACAATTAGCTCAATCTATTATGCGGCGCTACATTTTTTAAAAAGTAAGTCGCCACTGGCTTACGCCGATTTAACGCCGGGCAGTGGTTTAAAATTAATGGCGGAAGCGTTTGCCAATTGGTTGAATCCGCAGATAATCAGTGCCTTGCTGGCTTTATTTGTGGTTGGCTTATTTTTAGCAATCCTCAGAAGTCGGGTGCCGCAAAGTCTGGGTCTATGTATCGGTTGTCACGCCGCGTGGGTCTGGCAGATTAAGGTGAGCAGAGATTTGTTCAACGTTAATTTGCAAGCCGATTCACTGTTTCTGGTCAACACCTATTACGACGGCGTGGTGGGCCCTTTGGTTAGTAGCTGGTTGGTATTCGCGCTAATTGTTTATGGGGTATGGACCCAGTGGCCAGCTAAAGCCGCACGCGGCAATTAGATCAAAACGCCATACCAACTTGAAAAAATGATTGCCAGATACCATGGTGTTTTGCAATATTTCTCTCCATCATTTCCAGTGCATCATAAGAGGACATATTTATGCGCAGAGTCAGACCGAATACTTCCGTTCTTCTGTTAACTTTACTGGTCGCCGGTTGTGCTAGCGAGCCAGCCGCCCCGACCAAGCAGGCGGACAAAATTCTGTCCGGTGAACAAATGTTGCGGGATAGTCAGGGCATTGCGCAGTTGGGTAGCCGTTGGCAGGAAGGTAAGCAAATGGTCGAACGCGGACAAGTGATGCAACGTGAGGGCCAGATAAAGATTGACGAAGGCCGCAATCTGGTTGAGGAAGGCCAAAAAATAATGCGTGAAAGTGAAGAGGGTTATAAAAACATAAAACAGTAGGCAACCCGTATACCGTTACAGGATGCTTTTTATAAAGTTTAGCGATGATAGGGGTTTCAGTCCGGTGGCTACCAGCCTTTAAGGGTTTTGCTACCGGATTGAAGCGGTTAGGCCGCGTTGCTGTCTTGAGTCTTTGGGTTTTGCGGCACTAAGGTTAAGACGGTTTTGGGTATTTTAATGCCTGAGTGATGGATATCCCGATATTCCAGCTGCATGTTGTAGCAAAAAGCGCATAGCGAAGCATTTGGCAGAAATTGCAATTCGTCTGGCGGAATTTCATCCCCGCACCTTGAGCAAAAGCTTAACTGCGTTGCCTTTGGTTTCATGTTTCCCCCTCTTTCTCGTAAAAATCGCTGCTGAGGATAAACGGAATATTTCTTGCCTTCTGTTGGAACGCCGGCATTTCTCAACACTCCGTTGTTAGGGCAATGTGATAAAGTCCAAAGTTCCTGAACTAACCCCGGGTACCAGCGCTAATCGGTGCTTGCGACATAGTGCAAATATGCGAAATATCTAATGCGATTATCCAAGCACTGACGATTCCGTAGCAAGCTTTTTTCGCTATGGGGCGCAAGAATTTTAAAAATATGCTACTCCAAGTGCTTTAGGGGGATTATGCGTCGGAGCAAGTTGCTATGACAGGCGAGATGAAGCAGGTGGGCCGGATTGAGGCCGCGCACGGGCCGGTGGTCGATGTGCGTTGCGAATATCTGCCGCCAATCGGTCAGGCGCTTGATGTTGTAAACGGTGCCGGTCGCTATGTTCTGGTTGTGTTTCAGCATCTGGAGCCTACGCTGATTCGGGCGATTGCTTTACATTCGGTTTCGGGCTTATTTCGCGGCATGCCGGTGTTTGATCGTGGCGACGCTTTAAATGTGCCGGTCGATCCCAGTTGTTTGGGGCGCATGCTCAATGTGTTCGGCGATCCGCTTGATGGCGGCCAGCCCTTACCTAACATTAATTTCCGCAATATTCTCGCCGCTCCGCCCTTACTGTCCGATACGCTGCCTGCCTCGCAAATTTTGGAAACCGGCATCAAGGTCATTGATCTGCTTTGCCCGTTCGTGCGTGGCGGTAAAACCGGCTTGTTTGGCGGTGCCGGAGTCGGCAAGACCGTGCTGATGATGGAGTTCATGCACGCGGTCAGCGTGGCGATGCAAGGCGTATCGGTTTATGCCGGCGTTGGCGAACGCATGCGCGAAGGCCACGAACTCTGGCATGAAATGGCCGATGCCGGCGTATTACCCAAAGCTCTGCTGGTCTACGGGCAAATGGACGAATCGCCCGGCGTGCGCTTTCATGTCGGTTACACCGCTTTGGCGTATGCCGAGTATTTGCGCGACACGCTGGATACCGAAGTGTTGTTTTTGATGGACAATATTTTTCGCTTCGTCCAGGCCGGTAGCGAGATTTCCGGTTTACTGGGGCGGATGCCCGCCACGGTCGGCTATCAACCCACTCTACTGACCGAAGTTGCGTCGCTGGAAGAACGTATCGTCTCCACCAAATCCGGCTCCATCACCTCGGTGCAGGCTGTGTATGTGCCGGCCGATGACATGTCTGATCCGGCAGTGGCGACCATCCTTGGGCATCTGGATAGCGTGGTCATCTTATCGCGGCAACAGGCCGCCAAAGGAATATATCCGGCCATCGATCCTTTACGCTCCAGCAGCCGGATCATGGATCACCATATCCTGGGCGACCGGCACTACCAGGTGGCGCGTGCGGTCCGCGAGCATTTGTCGCGCTATCGAGAATTGGAAGATATTATCGCCATGCTCGGTATCGAAGAGCTCTCACAAGAGGATCGCCGTATCGTCGAACGGGCGCGCCGCTTGCAACGCTATCTGACTCAACCGTTTACCACCGTTGCCGACCATACCGGCATGCCGGGCGTGCGCGTGCCGCTGGCGCAAACCATCACCGACTGCGAAGCATTTATGAACGGCCAATATGACCAGCTCAGCGAAGCCGATTGCTATATGAAAGGCGCAATGTCGGCATGAACGGGTTTGCGTTAACTTTGCTGGATAGTCGTGGCGCCGAGCATTTCGATACCGTCACCCAGTTTATCGGCGCCGATGCCGACGGCAGTTTCGGGATTTTGGCGGGGCATATTCACTGTGTGGCTTTGTTGAGATACGGGCTGGCCCGTTTCTGCGATCAAGCCGATGTCTGGCATTATTTGGCCTTGCCCAGCGGTGTGCTGCGCTTTGCCGACAATCAACTGACCGTGACGACGGTGCGCTATTTTCTCGGCAAAGACCGCGATAGCATCTGCGAACGACTCGCGGCGGAAATGGCCCAGGCCGATTCCGAAGTACATACCGCACGGGCGACGTTGTCGGAAATTGAACATTCTTTGGTGCGGCGCCTAGCCGAATTGAGTAGTCGCGGATCAGCGGGAATAGTGCCATGAGTTTTCGCAACAAATTAATCGAACACACTCGTCGCGATCTGCGTCGCTTGGAAGATAAAACTCGCCGCCCGGCGACGTGGGTTGGCATGCTGTTTTATGGCGGCACATTGGGTTTACTGTTTGTAGTGCCTATCGTCGCCGGTGCGTATTTGGGACGGTGGTTGGATACATTGGCTACTGGTTATTCGGTGCGCTGGACTGTCAGTTTGATCGTGTTGGGTATTGGGGTTGGCGCTTATAATGTTTTTCGATTTTTGCAGGAAAAAAGCTGATTTTTTTCGGATTTATTCTTCACGAAAATTCGAAATGAGCGCTATTATTTATTGAAAATACACGAGGAATATTTTACGGCTCTTCGGCGTAGCAAACTTTACATCGATCAACGTTGCACTCAATAACCAGACTAAAATGAAACCACCCTTGCTGCGTTTAACTCTTCCCTTATTAGCCTTATTTTTATTAAATGCTTGCACCAGCAGTTCGCCGGTAAAGCGAGAGAAAATGGCTTCGGTCAGGCCGAATATCGTGCAACAGCGACCGTATTATCAACCCCAGCCGGCACCCTATAAACCGGCGTTTTATACAGGGACTTTCCCAAAACCGGCGGCGTTGGAGCCGGCCGTGGATTTCTGGCGAAAAACCTATGCGGTCTGGCAGCGTTCCGAAGTGGCGTTTCATGACGACCGTTATTTGGATGTCGTCTACGAGGTGATGACCTTACCAGGCTATGTCGCGGAAGGCCTGACAACTGAGCAAAAAGACATGATCAGCCAGCGCCGCGAGTATTGGAAAGCACAATTGGCGGAATTGGAAAGTAAAGTGCGTTATGGCGCGGCGTTGAATGCCAACGACCGGCAATTGATCGCCAAACTGGAAAATAACGGCAGATCGCTTAATAGCGTGTTGCCTGGACTTAGCGACAGATTGCGTTCGCAACGCGGTACTCGCGAGCGTTTTAAACGCGGCTTGGAGATCAGCGGCCGCTATGATTTGCAGTTTAGAAAAACCTTCCGCGACGCCGGTTTGCCTGAGGACTTGGCTTATCTGCCGCACGTAGAATCCTCGTTTCAACCGTCCGCCAAATCCTCCGCCGGCGCGGTCGGTATGTGGCAATTTACCAAGGCTGCCGCCAAAACCTTCATGCCCGGCGGTGATCGCGTCGATCAGCGCTACGACCCTTTCGTGTCCGCCAACGGCGCGGCCCGTTACCTGAGTTACGCTTACGGTAAGCTTGGCGACTGGCCGGCGGCGGTAACTTCATACAACCACGGCATCGGCGGGATGAAGCGTGCACAAAACCAAGTCGGCAGCGACTTCGTGCGTATCGTAGACTCTTATGACGGCCCAGCCTTCGGGTTTGCCTCTCGCAACTACTATGCGCAATTCCTGGCCGCCCGCGAAATTGCTTCCAACCCCGAGCAGTTTTTCCGGGAAGGCGTCCGCTACGAAAGTCCGTTGGCTCCCGGTCAATACTTGGCCGTTGAATAAATCAGCGCTTAAAGCTTATTCCAGCGAGGCTGTCGTAAAGGGTAGGCTAGGCTGAACGCAATGAAGCCCAACCTACATTGCTGTTCTGTTTGTTTAATTCGAGGTGCGGACATGAATAACGCCGAGTCGGCAGCCGATACTGTTTTTCAACTCGGCCCACTGCCGATCAGTAACACGGTCGTGACTACCTGGGGCGTGATTCTGGGTTTTGTGGTGTTAGTCTTGTTGCTGCGCTTCAGCCGTCAGCCATCTTCATTGCGAAATTTGCTCGAAGCCGTGGTCGTGGCGATAGAAGGCGCGATTGCCGAAGTGTTACCGGCGGCATCGGTACGGCGGGTGCTGCCGTTCGTGGCCAGCTTGTGGCTGTTTGTGTTGGTGGCTAATCTGGTGGGTTTAATTCCGGAACTGCATGCGCCCACCCGCGACTTGTCCGCTACCGCCGCCTTGGCGGTACTGGTGTTTGGGTCTACTCACTGGTTCGGGATTCGTGATCGCGGCTGGCGAAAACATTTTCGCCATTACGCCGAACCCAGTATCATCCTGTTACCGTTTCACATCATCAGCGAATTTACCCGCACCCTGGCTTTAGCAATCCGCCTATTCGGCAATATCATGAGTCTGGAAATGGCGGCCTTGCTGGTGTTGTTGATTGCCGGCTTTCTGGTGCCGGTGCCATTATTGATGCTGCATGTAATCGAAGCGGTGGTACAGGCCTATATCTTTGGTATGCTGGCGCTGATTTACATCGCCGGTGCGTTGGAACCTGCCGAATCCGATACATCCGCCATGCCCGAGGAATAGCCATGAACGACATCCATTTATTCAGCATGATTTCCACCGGCGTGGCCGGTTTGGTGATCGCCCTAGGCACGATGCTGCCGGCTCTGGCAATGGGTAAAGCCATCGCCGCCGCGCTGGAAGCCCTGGCCCGCCAGCCGGAAGCCGAGAAAACCATCACCCGAACCTTATTTATTGGTTTGGCGATGATAGAGTCTTTGGCGATTTATTGTTTGGTGGTGGCCCTGATTGTGTTGTTTAGAAATCCGCTGCTTGAATATTTTTTAAAATAACTCAACGCAGATTGCTATATGACGCTCCAATCGTTTACTTGGACTCTTTGTCCAACCATTCGGTAAATTTGTCGAAAATAAATTTACTGCCGCGCATGGAAAGATGATCGTCATCGTAAAAATAAGACATGTCATCGTGCATGCCGCCGCAAGTCGATTCATCGCATAAATATTCGTAGGCGGGAAAAATCTTAATCCGCTTATGCGTGGCGGCATTGATAGCATCGACCGCGCGTCTGTAGTTTATATTGCGTTCTTCAAAAGACTTTCTGGACACATCGCACTCGGGCAGCGCTTTGTCTGTAATACGCAGTGGGCGCTCGTCCACACAGTTTTTAGCGCTTATACCAATCTCCGGTACGTCTTCAATAAAAACCACCGCTTTGCCCAGCTTTAAAATCTCATTGATGGTTGCGACATAGCCGGAAACAAATTGATTGTAATTTTCCGTCAATACATCATCCGGGCTTTTAATAATCCGATAGAGGTTTTTAGAATCAGTATTGCCGAAGCCAAAACCTTCAATGTACATCGCGCCTCTGGTCGCAAACACCACGCGCTGAATTGACGGGAATTCCTTCAGCAGCTTTAGCACGATAGGAACGACTACCCGGCATCTTGTCGATTTTTCGGCAAATTCTTCCGTCGGATTAATGCTCACCAGATCGATGAATGGCAGGCAGCCATTGACACCGACCAATGCCAGATCGTTCGAGCCCTTGGAAATGGAGTCGTAGACAAATTGCGCGGCGTGACTATCGCCGACCACCAGCATTTTTGGGGTGGCGGTGGTAAAGCGGCACATCAAATAATTGTAACTGGCCCCCTCCAATACCGTCTTACAGCGCTCATCGACCCAGTCCTCCGGTGTGTTGTAGAGCACTGTGCCGTTTACGTCGGCATACATTTTGGTTTTAGTCTGCGCATCGGCTTTACGAAACTCCAGGCCATCCCGGGAATATGAGGCGTAACCGACATAGCCGATACCCAGCATCAGCAGCAGCAGTACCGCAGTCTTGGTTCTGCTTTGACTGCCCAAACGTATCGGTTTTTCAATCAGTATGTAGGTCAGCCAAGCCAATGCCACGGCCAGCAACACCGCAATGGCGCGAATATTCATACTGGGTACGTCGGTCTCGATGATTTGCGCAAAAGACAGCAAAGGCCAGTGCCACAAATACAATGGAAAACTGATCAAGCCGAACCAGACCGCCAGCGGGTGGGATAAGACGATGCGATTAACCCAGGCATTTGGTCCAGCCGATATGATCATGACCGCAGCCAACATCGGGATTACCGCCCATCGGCCAGGGAAATTGAGATCTTTATTGATGATGAAAAAACCGAAGGCCAGCAGCAGTATGCCCAGAATGGAAAGCGCGTTGGCCAGAGTTTTGCCGTCGGCGGCGTGAGAGTTTCGATAAACCGCGCCAGCCAGCCAGCCGTCGAGCTTGAGCTTGATAGCAGAGAACGAGTCCTTCTTGTAGAGCGTCATCCAGGCCAGCAAACTACCGCATAACAGTTCCCAAAACCGGGTTTGCGGCGAGTAAAACGTCGCGACAGGATGGGCGATGACGCCTGTGATATTCAGGCCGAAAGAGACGACGGCAATCAGAACCGTAATGGTCAACAGATTGAAGTTCCGCTCCCAGGCAAACCAAAGCAACAAGGGCCAGACGATGTAAAACTGTTCCTCAATGCCCAAGCTCCAAAGATGCAGCAAGGGTTTAGTCTCGCCGGAGTTGTCGAAATAGCCGGCCTCGCTCCACAACACAATGTTGGAAACGAATCCCGCGCCGGCGGCAATATGCTTGCTCAACTGCTTGTACTCGTCGGCAAACAGCGCGAACCAACCGAAGACGTAACAGGCGACTAACACCAGAATCAGTGCCGGGAAGATCCGCTTAACCCGGCGGGCATAAAACTCGGTGAAGCTGAAAGTACCCTTTTCCAGGTTCTGAAAAATGATGGTCGAAATCAGATAACCAGAAATCACAAAGAAGATGTCTACACCTATAAAACCGCCTTGCAAACTGCTGGGAAAGGCATGAAAGGCGATAACCGAGAGCACGGCAATGGCTCTCAAGCCGTCAATATCCGGACGATACTTTGGGTGTGACAGATGTTCTTGCAAAGAGGTCATAGGGTAAAAAAAGCTAAGTGGGTTCGGGTTTCCCGGCTTATCTGCTCTGGCCCAGGCGGTCGGGCAGGCTCTAGCCTGGAAAGGCGGGCCGTATTCTAAGCCGTAAGTATTCGAGCCTCAAGACGTGCCTAAACGGCAAACTACGCAGGCTAAATTTTCAGGCATCGAAACCATTGCGGGGTTTAAGATAGCGGAGAAACCAAAAATCGGCGGTATTTTCGGAACAACGCCGCAAGTTCATATCCAACAAAACGGGTTACCCATCCATGATGCAATTCGACTGGACAACCTTCATCCTGGAAATCCTCAACTTTCTGGTCCTGGTGTGGATACTGCAACGCTTTCTGTACCGGCCGGTACTGGCCATGCTGGATGCCCGGCAGCAGCGCATCAAAGACGAAACCGAGCAGGCCGCAAAATTGCGCAACCAAGCGGAAGCCCTGCGTCAACAATACGAACAACGATTAGCCGCTTGGAATCAAGAACAGGAGACCAGTCGCCGGCAACTAGAGGAGGAATTAGCGCAGTTGCGCAATACCGCGACAGAGAATTTGAAACAAAACCTGGCGGACGAAGAAGCTAAATTGCGCGTCCGCAACCAGACGCTGATTGCGGGAAGAGAAGCGGCTTTGGTAAGGGAAGCGGCGGGCGCTGCTTACGGGCAGGCCGCGGCTATATTGCAACGATTGGCTTCGCCGCAATTGACGCAGACTATTGTCGAGGTATTTTTGCAGGATCTGCTTAACATGCCGGATAGCGAACAAACTGCACTGCGCAAAGCGGGGGCGATGCTGATTGCCGCTTCTGCGGTCGAGGTGCTTAGCGCGCACCCCTTGAGCGAAGCCGATCAAGCGCGAGTGACGGAGGCCTTGTCGACTGCTGCTGGACAAACCTTGCAAATCACCTTCAAGGAAGACTCGGCCTTGATTGCCGGGCTGCGCGCCATAGTCGGCGAATGCCAATTGCACGCCAATCTGGCCGATGAATTGGCGTTTTTCCGGCGCCAAGCCAATCATGGTTGAGTCGGTTAAACCCTACCAATTCGGCTTGCGCTTATCCGAGCGCGGCTGTGTGGCCGGCATCGGCGATGGCATCGCCTGGATCCGCGGCTTGCCGACGGCGCGGCTGGACGAACTAATCGGTTTCGACGACGGCAGCACCGGCTTGGTGTTTCAGTTGGGCCGGGAAGTGTTGGGAGCGATTCTGTTGTCGCAAAACCGTGGCGTCACCGCCGGCATGGCGGTGCAACATATCGGCCGTAAGTTAGAAGTGGGTGTGGGCGATGCTTTATTGGGACGGGTGGTCGATCCGCTTGGCAGTCCACTGGACGGTTTACCGCCGCCGGAATTGCGCCAGTTTCGCTCATTGGAAGCTGCCGCGCCGCCCATCATCGAGCGCGATTTCGTCTCCGAACCTTTATACACCGGCTGTAAGATCGTCGATACGCTGATTCCCATCGGTAAGGGCCAGCGCCAGTTGATCATCGGCGACGACGGCATCGGCAAAAGCGCGCTGGCCCTGGATGCTGTGCTGAACCAACGCGGTCGCAACGTATTGTGCGTGATGGTGTTGATCGGCCAGCCGCGTTCTTCCGTCGCCGGTACCCTAGAAGCGCTGCGTCAGGCCGACGCGCTGGCCTATACCGTGGTGGTGGTCGCTGAGGCCAACGCTTTACCGGGTTTTCGCTATCTGGCGCCCTTTGCCGGCTGCGCGATTGCCGAGCACTGGATGCGCATGGGCCGTGACACCTTGGTGGTCTACGACGATTTGACGCGCCACGCTCAGTCCTATCGCGAGCTATCGCTGCTATTGCAACGGCCGCCAGGCCGGGAAGCCTATCCGGGCGATATTTTTTATCTGCATTCCCGGCTGCTGGAGCGCTCCACCGTGTTGTCTTCGGCCTATGGCGGCGGCAGCATGACCGCCTTGCCGATTATCGAAACCCGCCAGGGCGAGCTGTCGGCGTATATCCCCACCAACTTGATTTCGATCACCGACGGCCAGATTTATCTGGAGAGCAAGCTGTTCGCGGCGGGCATGCTGCCGGCCGTCGACATTGGCCGTTCGGTGTCGCGTATTGGCGGCAAGGCCCAGCATCCGGCCATCAAAACCGCTTCCGCGCATATCCGCTTGGATTATTTGCAGTTTTTGGAACTAGAGTTGTTCGCCCGCTTCGGCACCCGTTTGGAAGCCGGTGTCGAGGAAAAGCTGCAACGCGGCCGTTTGCTTCGGGAAATATTGAAACAGGACCGGCTGCAACCTTTGTCCGAACGCGCGCATCTGGCCTGGTTGCTGGCCTATGGCGAGGGTTTGCTGGAAAACCTCAAACCGGAACAGGCGGCCGGCGTATTGGCCGGGCTACTGGCAAAATTGCCGGATACGTTGAGTTTGGATTCGCCGAAAAAGCAATGGTTGTCAGTGTTGCGGCAACTCTTGGCGGATAAAACATGAGCCAGCGCCGGGAAGTCGAGGCGCGCTTAGCCTTGTTCGACGATTTGTCCGGCATTCTCGGCGCCATGCGCAGTTTTGCCTTGGCCGAGCTGCGGAAAGTGGGTAAGCGTGAAGCCGCGCAACAACAAGTCGTGCAGTCGCTGGAAACGGCCTTGGCCGATTTAGCCGACAGCTTGCCGGAGCCGGCTTTAAGCGCGCCCGCGAAAGACATCTGGCTGTTATTCGGTTCCGTGCGCGGCTTTTGCGGCAGCTTTAACGAAGACGTGATCCGTTACTGGCAGCAAAATGCTGATCAGCAGGGCCCTCTGATTCTGCTTGGCGAACGCCTGCACTCAATGGTTGAGGAACGCGCCGCATTGCAACGGCTGCGCGGTGCCGAAGGTGGTCTGGATGCGCCGGCAGCGATAGATAGTATTCTGGCGGCGGTGGCAGAGCTGCGCGGCGTCGAATTTGGACTGATAGCTTGTATTCGTGACGAACAAGGGGCGCGCAGCCAACGTCTTTGGCCTCTGGCGAATGTGGCCAGCCACGCCCGGCTAAACCCGCCGCTGACTTTCGCGCCGGCAGCGGAAGTGGCTCAAGGCGTTGCCGAACATTATCTGTTTCATACCTTGCTGGCCTTATTGTTACGCTCTATTCGGGTCGAAAACCACATGCGGCTGATGCAGATGGAAACCGCGTTGCGGCATCTGGAGCGAGGCGGCGAAGAATTACAACGGCAACGCAACCGGCTGCGCCAGGAAGAAATCGTCGAGGAAATCGAGTTGATGGTGGGGCGGCATGGCACCGCTGCCGGCTTATAAGCCATATTTCTTACGTTTTCGCCAAAAAGTCGCCCGGCTCATCCCTGCAAATTGCGCGGCCTGTTCCAGATTGTCCGGGTTATTTTCCAAGGCTTCGCGGATCAATTCCGCTTCGTTTTGACTTTTTGGGCGCGGTGCAAGATGCTGGTCAAGCGTTGCTGCCGGTCTAAGCGGCTCACGAAACTCGGGTGGCAAATCGCCTATGCCGAGTTCGCTGCCGCGGCCTACCGCATAGGCGTATTCGACGACATTATTCAGTTCCCGGACATTACCCGGCCAGCGGTAATCCAGCAACAGGCGCATCGCTTCCGGCGCGATGCGGTCGATATGGCGATGGCCTTGGGTGTTATGCCGGTCTATCAGGTGTTGCAGCAACAGGCTGATGTCCTGGCGACGTTCGCGTAGCGGTGGCAGAAAGATCGGCACTACCCGTAAGCGATACATCAAATCTTCTCGAAACCGCCCGGCCTTAACCTCTTCGCGCAACGATCTATGCGTGGCGGCAATAATCCGCACATCCACGCTGACCGCGCTATCGCCGCCCACTGGGGTGAAATTACGTTCCTGTATCACCCGCAGCAACTTGGCTTGCAGCTCCAGCGGCAACTCCGCTATTTCGTCCAAAAATAAAGTACCGCCGTTGGCACGTTGAAACAAGCCGGCATGATTACGCACCGCGCCGGTAAATGCGCCTTTGACGTGGCCGAACAATTCGCTTTCCAACAGGCTGGGGGTCAAGGCCGCGCAGTTGATCGCCAAAAACGGCTGATAGTGCCTAGGGCTTTCCAGGTGCAAGGCATGCGCCACCATCTCTTTACCGGTGCCGGATTCGCCGCGGATTAACACGGTGGCCTCAGTTTCGGCGACGTTGCGGATGATTTTGATGGCCTCTTTCATGGCCGGGTCGCGCGACAGAATGCCGTGAAAGCTGTCGCTGTCGTCCGGTTTTTGCTCGGGCGCTGTGTCGCTTTGCGGTTGCAGAAATTCAATCGCCCCGGCGAAGCCGCCGTTGTTGTCGTAGAAGGCGCGCGCGGTTCGATAACAATTCAGCGTCCGGCCATCCGGGCGATGTATCCGCACCTCTTGCGACTTGACGATGCCGAGTTCGGCCAGGTTGCAGGGATCGTTGCCGCTGTCGCAATTCAGCGCGGTTTTGCAAGGCTTGCCTACGGTCTCGGTTGCGTTCAGGCCGAACAATTGTTCGGCGCCTTTGCTCCACAGCAAAATGTCGCTATTGCTGTCTACGATAAAGGCTGCGCCGCTTTCGAATAAATCGGTCAACACTTCTACGACTTGATCGGCGCCGATTTGGCCGAGCCAGCGTTTGAATAGGGGGGAAGAAGATGCCATGCGTTCAAGCTCGTTTTGTTTCAGTGATGTTTCAAGTGTATCAGCATCGTTTCAATATTTCATATTGAAACGCCAAGCTTGGCCATCGCGAGGTCGCTTCATCAAACCTATCGACTTAATTCTTTAAGATAAGAAAACTAAAATAATCAGTTAAAACAAGGGTATATCTCTATTTGGCTCATGTTGCGAAGAGCTGGTTTTGTAGGCGGTGAGGATATAAATACTCCCGGTAAACTGGCACGAGTATTGATATACAGCACTTATATTCTTTTTACTTTGCGCTTAATGAGGCGGGTCATGATTTTCAGACAACTCTTCGAAAAAGAAACCTCCACCTACAGTTATTTGTTGGGATGCGAACGCAGCCGTCGTGCCTGCCTGATTGATCCGGTGGCGTCGGAGCTGCCGATTTATATCGATTTGCTGCAAAGCCTGAACCTCAAGCTGATTTACACATTCGAAACCCATGTGCACGCCGACCACATCACCGGCGCCGGTTTGTTGCGGGAAAAACTTGGCAGCAAGAGCGTGGTGCATCGGGATGCCGGCGCGCTGTGTGCCGATTTGCTGGTCACCGACGGGGTGTTATTGCAAGTGGGCGATCTGGATATTCAGGTGCGGCATACCCCCGGCCATACCGGCGGTTGCGTCAGTTATGTGATGGCTGATCGGGTGTTTACCGGCGATGCCTTGTTGATCGGCGGTAGCGGGCGCACCGATTTCCAGCAAGGCGATGCCGGCCAGCTGTATGACAGCATCACCGGCAAGTTATTCACATTACCGCCTGATACGCTGGTGTATCCGGGGCATGATTACCAGGGTAATACCGTGTCAACCATCAAACAGGAAATGGCAAAAAACACCCGCTTGGGCCAGGGGCGCACTCGCGCCGAGTTTATCGGCATCATGAGCGAGTTGAAGCTGGCGTATCCCAAGTTCATTGATCAGGCGCTGCCGGCCAATCAGTCCTGTGGGACGCCGGCCGAATAGGCGGAGTTAGCCGATGATCCTGACGCTAATCTTGGCAATCTGTATCGGCCTGCTGTTGGGCTTGTTGGGCGGCGGCGGTTCGATTTTGACGGTGCCGATGCTGGTTTACGTGCTGCATGTACCGCCCAAGACCGCGATCGTCACCTCATTTGTGGTGGTGGGTGTCTCCAGCCTGATGGCGTTGATCCCGCATGCGCGGCGCGGCCATGTCTGCTGGAAAAGCGCGCTGGTATTCGGTTTGGCCGGGATGCTCGGCGCATTCGGCGGTGGCCGCTTGGCCGGCCATTTTTCCGGGGACTGGCTCATGGTGTTTTTTGGCGCGATTACATTGTTGACGGGTCTGGCGATGATTTTCAAGAAAACGCCAAGCCAGCCGGCTGTTGAGCAGACGTTACCGATGTGTCCTTTACAAACACCGGTATTGCGATTGTTGTTCGACGGGGTTTTGGTCGGTGGGCTGACCGGCTTGGTGGGGGTCGGTGGCGGATTTTTGATTGTGCCGGCATTGACCTTGCTGGTGGGTTTGCCGATGCCGGCGGCTATCGGTACGTCGTTACTGGTTATTGTCATGAACGCTAGCGCCGGCTTGAGCGGCTACGCGAATCACGCCCAACTGGATATTCCGTTGATGGCGCTGGTGACGGTGGGTGCGGTAATGGGCAGTTTTCTGGGTGGCTGGTTATCCAACTTCATCAGCGCGACCGCGTTACGCCGCGGGTTTGGTTGGTTCGTGATACTGGTGGCGGTTTATGTATTGTTTAACGCGCTGAGCTGGCAACTATGGGCATCGTTAGAGCTGTGGCAGGATGACGAACGTGCCTGGCGACGAGGCTTGGCAGGATTGGCCGCCTTGTTGGCGCTCGGTTTGATAGGCAACCGCATTCATAGCACTACGCCGCGCAGAGAAGCGTTGCCAATGTCGCCCCGCCATCACCTTTGAATTAGGCTAGACTAATATTGACGGTTGTGCTACGCCGTTGATTCCGCCATCCGGTGCCAACCGCCTGGCGTATAACTATAAAAAATCGTTTGAGGAGGGTATATGTCTTATTCAATCAATACGTCACGTCGGCGCTTTTTTGCACAAAGTGGAGCGGGATTAATGGCGTGGGCTGCGGCGCCCGCATGGCTGAGAGCGATGGAAAACATGGCCGAGATGCCGACGATGCCGCCGCGCAAAGCCTCGGCCAATTTTCACCCGGACGTTGAATTGGACTTGATCTGCAAACCAAACGCGGTGGCTATTTTGCCCGGCCAGCCCACGCGCGTGCAGCAATATTTTGCCAAGTTGGTGAAGGGACCGGCGCAGACTTTAGCGGAAATTCCCGGCTCTTATTTGGGGCCGATACTGCGCTTCGAAAAGGGCCAAAAGATCAGAATCAATCTGCATAATCAGCTTAACGAACCGAGTATTACCCACTGGCATGGTTTGCATGTACCTGCGGAAGTGGACGGGCATCCGCTGTACACGATAGACAGCGGCCAAGTGTTTGTGTACGAATTTGAAATGCTTAATCGTGCCAGCATGAATATTTACCATCCGCATCCGCACAACACCACAGCCAAGCAGGTTTATCACGGTTTGGCGGGTGCGATTTTGGTTAACGACGAGGAAGAACGGCGCCTGGAACTGCCCGGCGGCGAATACGAAGTGCCGATCGTGATTCAGGACCGCAAGTTCGACGCGAATAATCAATTGCAATATGTGCATGCCATGCACGACAGAATGATGGGTTTTTACGGCGACCGGATTTTAGTGAACGGTCTGGCCAATTTTCAGCTCGACGTCGCCAGTCGAGCGTATCGTTTCCGCGTCCTCAACGGCTCAACGGCGCGCATCTACAAACTGGCTTGGGACGACAAATCGCCTATCACCGTCATCGGCACCGATGGCGGTTTGTTGGAAGCACCGGTCAATAAACCTTACGTGATGCTGGCCCCCGGCGAGCGTTTGGATATTTGGGCGGATTTCAGCGGGCGTAAAGTTGGCTCTCAGTTGGTGTTGCGCAGCCGTTCTTTTTCCGGCGTATTGCCGGGCATGGCCGAACGGATGATGGGCGGTGGTCAAGGCGATCATGGCCGTATGGGTGGCGGCATGGGTATGCATGCTAGCGCCATACCGGTGGGTAGCGACTATCCGATTTTTACGGTGAAAGTCACCCGGCAGCAAAGTGATAGTCCGAAATTACCTAACAGCCTGGCGAAAATTAACCATTACAGCGTAAACGACACAGCCAATCCCGGTAAACCGGTGCCCATCGCTATTTCGGAAGGGCCGATGCGCATGGTTTTAAATGGCCGGCCTTATGCTTATAACGATATTTTGCCGAGCGAGCGCATTCCCGTAAATACCGTGCAATTGCTGGAAATTTTTCATGCGCATGGCGGTGGCGGACACGGCGATAAAGCCGGTGGCGAGCACAGCAGTGCCGAGAAGGCCGATGCCGGTTCCCACAAAATGGGCGGTATGGGCATGATGGGTGGTATGCGGCATGGTGATAACAACCAGGGCGAAGGTGAGCACCGGCGCATGGGTATGATGGGCATGCGCCACGGCGGCGATAACGCAGAAGCCGGTGGGCATCAGATGGGCGGCATGGGCGGTATGAGCGGTATGGGAGGCGGAATGGGTATGATGATGTCCATGGCCCATCCGATTCATTTGCACGGCCAATATTTTCAAATCCTCAGCCGAACCATCGCCAATAACGAAAGCGCAGATTACGCCACGGTTAAAGAGGGTTTTATCGAAGGCGGCTGGAAAGACACGGTGTTGGTGATGCCGGGCGAGCGGGTCAAAATCATCAAGCCCTTCCAGGATTTTAAAGGTTTATTCATGTACCACTGCCATAACCTGGAACATGAAGATATGGGCATGATGCGCGATTTCCTGGTGGTCTAACCGGAAAGCGCCAATTGTCGGGGAGCGGGATATGACGATAATCAACAGGCATTTAACAGTCGAAGGCATGCATTGCCCTGGTTGTGAAGACACCATTCGCCTAGCGCTGGCCGATTTGCCGGGTGTGATAACGCTGGATGTCAGCTATGCGCGCGCGACGGTGGATGTGCAATTCGACGACCAGCTTGCCGACGAAGCGGCGATAGACCAAGCCATTCGTGCCAAGGGTTACGGTGTGGCACTGACGCCGCGGCCTGCCGCAGGGAAGCTGAAAGGCCTGTTGATTTTTCTGTTGTTATTGCTGGCGGTCGGCGGCGTGACGTTCTGGGGTAAGAGTCTGATGCCCGGCGTGATGCAACAAATATCACCGCACATGGACCAAGCGGTATTGTTGGGTATCGGTTTTCTCACCGGTTTTCATTGTATCGGTATGTGCGGTGGTTTTGTGGTGGGTTACACCGATCCCCGTCAAACCAAGTCCCGCCAGCTGCTGGCGCATTTTAGTTACGCCATCGGCAAGACCTTGTCTTACAGCGCACTCGGCGCCGGCTTTGGCTTGTTGGGCGCCACTATTGCGATTACCCCGCCAATGCGCGGCGGACTGGCTTTGGTGGCAAGCTTGTTTCTGTTGCTGTACGGTCTGAAGATGCTCAACGTCTTTGCCATCTTGCGCCGCTTTACCTTGCGTATGCCCAAGGCTGTCAATCGCCAGCTTGCCGATGAAATGCGCAAACCGCGCAGTGCGTTGCGTACCGGCTTGTTGACCGGTTTTTTGCTGGGCTGTGGGCCGTTACAGGCTATGTATGTGATGGCCGCCGGCAGCGGCGACCCGCTACAGGGCGCGTCGATGCTGTTCTGGTTTGGTCTCGGTACTTTAGCGCCGTTATTGGGGTTTGGGTTCTTCGCCAGCTTGTTGTCGCAGGTTTTCATGCGCCAGCTGGTAAAGGTTTCCGCAATATTGGTGATCGCGATGGGCGTGATGATGGCGCAGCGCGGTTTCAAAATCATCCAGGCAGGCCAGATGCCCGTAGCAATGCCGGCTCATACTCAGCCTGTTCAGTGAGGTAAAGTGTTGGATATTCAGCGTTTCAGACAATTGAACGAGCAGGCCAAATTGCTGGCGGACGAAATAGGCAATTTGCTGATAGAAGTGTTTCATTATTTGGCCTTGTTTGTCATTGGTGCCAGTATTGTCTGGTCGGCGGTGGTGGCATACGGCGGCATGATGCTGCAAGGCCACGCCACCATTGGTGACATTTTGCTGTTGTTTATTTATTTGGAATTGGGTGCGATGGTCGGCATCTATTTCAAAACTAACTTAATGCCAGTGCGTTGTCTGATTTACATTGCCATCACCGCGCTGGCTAGATTGTTGATCGCGGATATTCAAGCCCATCATCAGGCCGATATGGGCATTTTGCTGGTGTCCGGCGGCATTTTGTTGTTGGCCTTGTCGACCGTGATTATTCGCAAGCCAAGTGACGATACCTGAACCGGCAGTTACAGATAAAGGAAGATTAAGATGAACAAATCATTACTGATTACGGCGTTGGTGTTAACGGTTCCTACTGTCCAGGCCATCCCACCTGTCGATCCATCGCGCTTGGACGAAGTGCAAGAGCGCGGCAGCCATGTCATGCCGTTTGCACTGGAAAAAACCCTGCATATTTTCAATAAGACTGATACCGGCGGTATTCAACAAGTGATCGCTAAGGATGCCGCTGACAGCCAACAAATTGGCTTAGTGCGCAGTCATCTGTCGCAACTGGCTACACATTTTGCGGCTGGCGATTTTTCAGGGCCGCGGCGCATTCATGGGGATGACATGCCGGGGCTAAACGCCTTGGCGTCGGCAGCCGGGAAAGTCAGTTTTGCCTATCGGGAATTGCCGAACGGTGCCGAGATAGAGTATCGGAGTGAAGATAAGCAGCTGATTGAGGCAGTGCACAGCTATTTCGATGCCCAACTCAGCGACCACGCTCGCCATGCTGTGCCCGGTGGACATGCTATGCATCATGGTGGTCATCAGCCATAGTTACTTTTCGGCGGCTCCGGCTTGGGGACGTGATTTTTCCAACCACTCTCGATTAGGATGCCAGTGGCTGATCCAGGCGGGCAAATCTGCAGCAGGCATCGGCCGCGCAATGCCGTAGCCCTGGGCGTTATCGCAGCCCAGTTTCAGCAATAGCAAGCCATGTTCATCGGTTTCGACGCCTTCGGCTATTACTTGCCGATGAAAGGCGGCGGTGAGATTGATAATGCCGGCGACGATGGCCAGATCTTCCGGGTCGCCGAGAATGTCGCGAATAAAGGATTGGTCGATTTTTAAGGTGTCGGCCGGCAAGGCTTTAAGGTAGGTCAGTGACGAATAGCCGGTGCCGAAATCGTCCAACGCAAAGCCGACGCCCAGTTTTTGGCATTCCTTCATTACGGCGGTGACGCGGCCAATGTCTTCCAGTGCGGCTGTTTCCAATATCTCCAGTTCCAGGCAGTGGGGGCGCAGTTGCGGATGCGCGGCAAAGCCGGTTTTCAAGGTGTCGACGAAATCCTGGTGCAGTAAGTGGCGCGGGGCGATATTGATGCTGATGGCAATGTTCAAGCCCATGTCTTGCCACGTTTGCAGGTGGTCCAGGGCGCGGGCCAATACCCAATTGCCCAGGGCGATGACCAGTTCGGTGCCTTCTATGTCGGGTAAAAACGCCGCAGGCGACAATAAGCCGCGCTCGGGATGCCGCCAGCGAATCAAAGCCTCCGCACCCAGCACTTTACCCAGGCGCATATTGACCTTGGGTTGGAAATACAATTCGAACTGGTTATTGAGCAGCGCGGATTCGATTTGCGTTAAGGTCTCGCCGCGGACCAGCGCTATTCTGTCCAGTTCCTGATCAAACAGGTGGTAGCGATTTTTGCCGCGCTGTTTGGCGACATACATGGCTTGGTCGGCATGCCGCAGCAGCGTGTCCGCGCTTGTCAGGTCATCAGGGTATAGGGTAAGGCCCACGCTGGCCGATACGCAGACCTGGTTATCATCTATGCTCAACGGTTCCGCGACTTTGCAGAGCATGCGCTCCAATACCGCCTCGCATTCGCGGGTGTCGTTAAAGTCCAGCAAGAGCAGCACAAATTCGTCGCCGCCGATGCGGGCGACGGTATCGCCGGCTCTGAGGCAGTCGCGGATGCGTAGGGAAATTTCTATCAGTAACTGATCCCCCGCTTCGTGGCCGAATTGGTCGTTGACCGGCTTAAAACCGTCGAGATCCAGATAGCATACCGCCATATGGTTGCCGGCGCGGTGTGTGTGGGCCAGCGCTTGGGCTAGGCGGTCTGCCAGTAATACGCGGTTGGGGATGCCGGTCAGCGGATCAAAATGGGCGATGCGTTCCAGATCGTATTCATGGTTCTTCAGCGGGGTAATGTCGGCCGACAAACCGATGTAATGATGAATTTTGCCGTCGTCGTCCCGCACTACCGAAATCGAGGTCAGCGCAGCAAAAACCTCGCCTTTTTTATTGCGGTTCCAGAGTTCGCCACTCCAATGATCGTGTGCGTTCAGTGCTTGCCATATGGCTTTGTAAAATTCCGCGGATTGCCGGCCGGATTTGAGAATACTGGGATTTTTACCCAGCACTTCCTCGCGCGCGTAGCCGGTAATTCGACTAAAAGCCGCATTGACATCAATGATGCGGTTCTCGCTGTCGGTAATGACGACGCTGTCGTGAGTGTGGGCAAATACACTGGCCGCCAGGCGTTGCCCAGCCTCGCGGCGTTGCAGTTCTTGGCGAAATTGTTCGCGTTGCAACAGATTGCGAATCCGCAAGCGGGCGATTTCGATGCTGATGGGTTTGGTCAAATAGTCCGCGGCGCCCAAAGAAAAGCCCAAGGCCTCGGCTTGAATTTCGTTCAAAGCGGTCACGAACACAATCGGAATGTCTTTCAACAGCGGACTGGCCTTGATCCGCCGACAGGTTTCGTAGCCGTCCATATCCGGCATCATGATGTCGAGCAGAATCAGATCAGGCGGCTCATCCAGCGCCAGTTCCAAGCCTTTAGCGCCGGAGGTGGCGATTTGAATTTGATAATCGTCCTGCAATGCCAAACCCAACAAGGCCAGGTTGGCGGGGGTGTCGTCGATGGCGAGAATTTTCAATTGTTTGCTGTTCATTCGGTTTGTACTCCATTCCAACCCAAGGCTGAATAAAGCTGCCGCAACTGCTGGCGTGCCTGGTCGAATTTCATTTCGTTAACCGACTGAGCTATTTCGGAAAACCGTGGTTCTAGCGCACTAGCGCGCAGTAAATTTTGCAATGCTTTAACGTGATTAATGGCATGGAACATGTTTTTGGCCAATAAGTTATCGAGTTCGTCCATTAGCGGCCGTAATTCTTGGTTGTGGTGGAGCAAGGCGATGTCTTCCGCACTGATTGCCGGGTCGGCTGCCGCAAAGAAGGGTTGTTCCGGATGGGCTGGCGCATCTCGATAATGTTCGGCATTGACTGCAGCGGAATACAGCTCCGCGCAAGGGACGGGTAAGCGCTGTTGAGTGGAATTGTGGTTATGCAGTTGACAGTCAACCAGGTCGCAGCGAATTCTGAACCAGAACCGGGCGCCCCTGCCCGGACTACTCTCCACGCCGGCTTCGCCCTGCATCAGCCCGGCAAAGCGTTGCACGATGGATAAGCCCAAGCCGGTGCCGGCGTAACGCCGCGTCGAACTGGCGTCGATTTGGGTAAAGGGTTTGAAAAGCAGGCTCTGTTGGTCGGCGGCAATGCCGATGCCTTGATCGGACACGGAAAATTCCAGTTGTGCTTGCGAACCTTGCCGATGCAACTCTATTACCTGGATTTTGATCGCGCCTTGATTAGTAAATTTGATGGCATTGCTGACCAGATTTGACAGCATTTGCCTGACTCTGATTTGATCCAGTAGATAGCATTGCTCGCTTGGGCCGAGCCAGACGGTTTCGATTTGCAGGTTTTTCTGATGTGCGCTTTCCCCGAACAGCGACTGGACTTCGGTGATGATTTGCCGAGGCTGCGCGGCAGAGTAAACCAGCTCCAGCCGATTGGCTTCGATTTTGGACAAATCCAACACATCGTTTAACAGGGTTAATAGAGTCTGTCCGGATGCGAGGATAGTGCGGGCGCATTCTTGATGCTTGCTTGGGTCGCAGTCAGGTAGACTCAGCAGTTGCGCCATTCCCAAGATACCGTTCAACGGGGTGCGGATTTCGTGCGACATGGTGGCCAGGAAATTACTTTTGGCCTGGTTCGCGCTTTCCGCGATGCGGGTTTTGATTTCATTGCTCAATATCAGCGCCATGTGCGAGAAAAACGGCGATAGATAATCGCGCATTTGCGCGGAGCCCAACATATCGGTCATTTTGATGGCACCGATTAATTCTTTGCCCACCTGCAAGGGCATGACCCAGGTGCAGGCAATAGCCGGCGTCATGCCGCGCAGTAGCGTGTGCTCAGAATCCGTGGCTTGTTCGACAAAGCGGCGCTGCTGAAAAACTTCGTTGATTAAGGGATCGTCGATATGATCAATAATTTGGCGTTCGCCGGCTAAATTGGCGTAATGGATTGCCCCCGCGTCCAGATAATAAATTTCGACATTACTGCCGCCCAAACTGCCGCACAAAGCAGTCATTAAGCTCTCTAACAATCCTTCGACGCCGGCGATGGGGTTTAACAACTCCAGCATGTGCAGGATCAGATACAGATTGGCTTTTTCTTCCGAAAGTTTGCGGACGCGGGTTTCCAATTGCTTGATTTGGTCCTGCAGCTCTTGATGGGAGGGCGCTTGGGTCATTGTTCCGCAGCAAGCCGGCGTTGAATGGCATCCGCCAAAACGGTTTCCAAATGCTTCAGGCTGACATCCATCCATGCCAGCGGCAAATCCACGAAGCGCGCAGCGGTTTCGGCGGCGGCGCTGAAATCGCCGTTACACGGGGTACGCAGCGCCAGAATATATTTATGACTACTGTGAAATATCTCCCTGATCACCGTCATGTTTGCGCCGAAGCAGGCGGTGATCATGGGTTCCCAGGTCAAGGCCCAGTCTTCCAGTAAAAAATACGCGCCTTTTTCCAGTTCCTGCATGAATAACTCGTAGCCGAGCAGCATGACGATACAGTTTTGGCCGTGGGTGCGGCAAGTGTGGTGGCCCTCCAGATATTTTTCCATCAACGGGTGGCAGCCGCCGTAAAACACCACGGTTTTTTCACCGAGTTTCTCGCGTTCTTCCAGCGCCTGATTCAGCTCGGTCGACAAACGATTCAGGTAATTGTGCAAGGCTGAATCCAGATAATGGGTATGCACGTTCCAGTGATTTTTCGCGATTAGTCCGTCCACTTCCTTACGCAAAATGCCGCAGCCCACCATGGTCAGCGGAGTTTGATTTTCCGGATGTATCGCGAAGGTTTTCATGGCAGTCTCCCGTATTCGAATGCTGCATCGACCATGGTCCGAATGTTGGCCTCGGGCACGGCCATTGGCATGACGCCGTTACCGAACAAAAAATGGCCGCCGGTTTTGCCGATTTCGACAATACGCTGCACTTCGGCGCGGGTTTGCTCGACGCTCCAGTGAATCATTTTTATATCGTCGATGACCCCGCAGGTCAGGCCGCGATTACCGATCAGGCGTTTGGCTTCGGCTAAGTCGGCGAGTGGGCTGATGTGGTGAATTTTGATGTGAAGTTCATCGAAAACCAAATCGATCACATCGTTAAAAGCCGCCATGCCGCAGTAATAAACTAGGCCTTCACTACCGCCCGGCAGCAAGTCGCGGCGCATCCAGGGCAGTACTGTTTGCTCAATTTGCTTGCGGCTGACGAAGTAGGGCGAGCCAAATGGCGTGGAGTAAATCAATACATTGGCGCCCAAGGCCCGTAAGGCGGCGAATTCCTGCTGGCAGAAATCCGAGCATTTGCGCAGCAGTTCGTCGCGGACATCAAAAGGACCCAGCAGGAATAACTCCATCCATTTATCCATACCCATCAAGATGGCCGGTAACGTGGTCGAGGCCGTGACGTAGGCGCAAGTCGGATGTGTAGTGCCGACTTCACTTTGCAAAATCTTTAGACAGTCGGAAACCGATTGCCAGGCTGGGTGAAGTGTAATGTCGGTGGGAATTTCGAGTTTGGCAATGTCGTCCAGATTTTTGATGACGAAGTCAGCGACATTCGGCGCACCGTCGTCGGCAAACAGGATTTCCCGGCAACCCAGCAATTCCGCTTCTTTGCCGACATAATGCAGGCTCCAGATGTTGTCGTAGCCGTAGCGCCGCAACAGGCGTAATTGGCCGTCGGCCACATATTCGCCCTTGCTGAAGTATTGCTTGGCAGGCATGCCCAATTCCCGTGCGCCGTGATCGGGCAGATTGCAAAAAACCGGAACGCGCGGCGCGGGGCTGCCGGTCATCGCTGCGGTGAGGATTTCCAAAGGTGTCATGGCTTGACCTCGCGAATCAGATCGACAATGACTTTGGCCGCGGTGACGCCATCCGGCGCCCAGGCATCCGCGCCGACCTTGGTGTACAACTCAGGATCGAAACGGTAGGGAGCGCCGCCTACCGCCAGTTTGATTTGCTGTTCCAGGCCACGCTCCTGTAACAAACTGCGCACGCCCAGACTGCCTTTTGCGCTGGTGGCGGTGTGGACCATCATTGCGGATACCGCGATGACTTGGGCGCTCTCGGATACCGCGGTATCGACGAATTTTTCGGCTGTGACGTTGGTGCCCAGATCGACCACATCCACCATCAGTGATTTCAAGCAGCCGCTGACGATCCGTTTGCCCAGGGAATGCAGGTCACCGTAAGCTGCGCCGATGACGACCCGTCCTATCATTTCCGGGGGTTTACTGAACTTCTCCAGCATTTTTTCGGTGACGTCGGCCGCAATTTGCGCGGTCATGAAATGCTGGGCCAGATTGGCGTCCGGATCTTTTTCGATTAAGGTCATCATCAACTCGATGGCCGGGATGACTAATTTGAAGACGATATCCTCGGGGCTGAATCCGTCGTTTAAGGCGTGATTGACGACCTCCAGGGCGGCCGGCTTATCGGTTTCGAATACCGCCTGGTTATAGGATTGAATATAAGCGTCGAGCATTATTCGAATTCCTCGATGGACATGGGCTGCAAGCGTAAATTGTCGATAAAGCGGTTTTCATATTCGAAAACCCCGCCAAGATTGACCACGCGCGCCCGTTGCACAATATTGTTTAACAGACTTGGCCCGGCCGGATTCAACAGCAGTTGTTCGCAGCCGGCCAGACTGGCATTGGTCAGCAGGCTGACCCGTTCGGGGGGTATAGGAGGCAGTAAGCCAACCCGAAACCCGCTGTTTAGGTCCAAATGTTGACCAAAACTTCCGCAAATCCACAGACGATTCAAATCGCTTATTGCCAAGCCTGCGTACGACATCAATTGTGACATGGCAGCGGCTGTCGATGCCTTGGCACGCTGGAAAATATCGATGTCGCTCGCAAAAATGGCACTTTTGGGCATGTTGGTTTGCAATAAAAAGCCTTGTTCGGACAGCGGTTCGGCGAAGCGTCCGGACGGTTTCAGATGCTTTTGGTCCAGTAGCAAGGCAATGGCATCAATGAAGCCGCTGGCGCAGTAGCCGCGCGCCTGGACATCTCCTATCGTCCGTAAGCCGCTTGCCGACACTTTGCAAATCGCGCCGGCTTCTGCGGTTAAACCGTTGCGCATACCTACGCCTTCGAAAGCGGGGCCGCCCGGCACGGAACTGACCCACAGGTTGCTGCCGTCCCACACGGCGATTTCGGTATTAGTGCCGAAGTCGGCCAACAGCATCGGTTGCGATTGTTCAGTAATGCCGGTAGCGAGCAGGTCGGCCAGTAAATCCGAACCAATAAAACCAGCCAGCGGTTGGGCGATGTCGATGTCGGCATGCGGCGTGCGCCATGTCTGCCGCCAGGCATCGACATCGACGGGCAGACAGGCGATAGGGCTTTGCCAGTTCTCGGGCTGGTAGAGGCTGTCGCCGCTATTGCCGCAAATCAGCGTCAACATCGCGGTATTGCCCACTATTAATACTTTGCCCAGTTCCGCCAGTATCGGCGTTATTTCGCCCATATCGCGGCTGAGAATGTCGCGTATGCCGTCGATGATGGCCGCGCGCGCTTCCCGGCCTATGCGTCGGCAATCTTGATCGTCCAGACGCTCGGCATCCAGCCGGGTCAGAATGTCCGCGCCATGCGCGACTTGTGGATTGATGCTGTAACGGGTGCCGATGCGTCGGCCGGATTGCCGATTCCACAACGATAGGCGGATGTGTGTTGTCCCCAGGTCTACCGCCACCCCGTAGACATACTCGGAAACGGTAGGATTAGCGTGGGCTTGATAAAGCGGGGTGGGGTCCAGACTTTTCCAGGCGGAATGCGGCGCCGGATTGTCCAGATAAAGCGTGCAGTCGCTGCGTGCCCGCAACTGGCAGGCTAAACGTATGCCGCCAGCCAAATCTTCAGGAAGCAGCTTTTGCCGTTCCGCCAGCGTCGGTGGGTTAAATTCGCCGTCGACGGTTTGAATCAGACACGCGCCACAGGTGCCCAAACCGCCGCAGGCAGCGCGTACGCGCAAATCGGTGGTGTCGAGGACTTGGCGTACCGACAGATCGGATTTGAGCAGTATGCGTAACGTCTGATCGTTACTGCCGACCGTTGCCAGCATATCGCCAGCTGGGTGTGCCGGCAGTCCGGTATCGGGAGGGATGATGGTCATAGGCGATGGAAACCTGTAGGAGTAGTAGCAATTGCGCTTTCGCTTTCGTTGAGGCCTGGCATGATGGGGTTTGATCTATTCGGCATGGGCAAAACAGCCAGTGGTTTTCCCCTTTTATTTTAGTGTGTATTGGTGGTTTCGCTGATCCAATCTTGTGGCGTAAGCGATTTGTCTTTATCAGATTGGCTTTTACGGCATAAACTCCGTGATATGCGGTTATAAGCAGTGCCAAAAGGCACTTTAGGCTATCGGCACACTGTTCATGCTGGAATGTCATCAACAATCGGGTAAACTTTGCCGATGCGCCAAAAAGCGGGTTCGTGACCGGAATCGGCTTGCCTGAGACGCTTGCAGTCAATCCAGATCATGGTTCACCCAAGCCAACGGAATTTAGATGGAATCCGATAAACAATCGACAGAGCGCCAAGCCACCATTTTGTTAGTCGATGACGAGTCTATCAACCTGTCGGTTTTCGGGCAGTTTCTCGCCCCGTATTACCAGATTTTGGTAGCGACCAACGGGCAGCGTGCGTTGCAATTGGCGGGTGGTGCGCCAAAGCCGGATTTGATTTTGTTGGATGTGATGATGCCCGATATGGATGGGTATGAAGTCATCGGCCAGTTAAAAGCCGATCCCAAAACCGGCGATATTCCCGTGATATTCGTGACCGCCTTGACCTCTGATTTGGAGGAAGAGCGAGGTTTGTCACTGGGTGCGGTGGATTATCTTTACAAGCCGTGTCATTTGTCGATTCTATTGGCCAGAATCAAAACCCAGCTGGAACTGAAGCATGCCCGTGATTGGCTAAAAAACCAAAATACCTATCTGGAAGCCGAAGTGCAACGCCGGCATCAGGAGAATCAGTCTGTACATTTGCAACTATTGCAATCGGAAAAATTGGCGGCGATAGGGCAACTGGCTGCCGGCATTGCCCACGAAATCAATAATCCCATTGGTTTCGTCAATTCTAATTTGAATACGCTGAACGGCTATTTGTGCGACGTTTTTTGCGTGATGGATGCTTACAACGCCGCTTTAGCCGAAAAAAACTTTTCTGAGGAGGCGCTGCAAAATTTGCGCACGCTGAAACAAACCAAGCAGCTTGACTATTTGCGCGGCGATATTCCGGAATTGATTGCTGAGTCCATGGAAGGTTTATCGCGGGTGCGTGACATTATTCAGGATTTGAAGGATTTTGCGCATGCCGATAAAAACGATTGGGAATTGGCCGATTTGCATAAAGGGTTGGATTCCACGCTGAATATTATCAACAACGAGCTGAAGTACCATTGCACCGTGCACAAGCAATACGGCGAGATACCGGAGATTTATTGCCTGCCTTCGCAATTGAATCAGGTGTTTATGAATTTACTGATTAACGCCGCGCACGCAATTGATACCAAAGGCGATATTCATATTAGTACCGGTTGCACGGAGCCGAATGTCTGGGTGGAAATCCGCGATAACGGCAAAGGTATTGCCCCGGAGAACCTGCCGCGTTTGTTTGAGCCGTTCTTCACCACCAAGCCGGTCGGCAAGGGCACCGGGCTAGGGTTGTCGGTTTCGCAGAATATCGTCCGTAAACATGGCGGTAAAATCGAAGTAAGCAGCCAGCTTGGGCAGGGTAGCCGGTTTCGAGTCTGGCTGCCGATTCGGCCGCCGGAATCGGCGTCTACCGAATAGTCCGGTGCGTCTGGCGGTTTTTGAATACTAAACTTGCAGACAGGGCTTTACCTGCCAGACTATGTCATCAATAGACCACTGTTAGTGCAAAATCATGAACCAGGCAGATATTAAAATACTCATCGTCGACGACGAGCCGAACGTGCTGAAAGCGCTGACGCGGTTGCTGAAACAGTACGAACCCGTTACCGCAACCAGCGGCGAGGAAGCGCTGTTGTTAGCTGAGGAACATAGCTTTGATTTGGTGATTTCCGATTACCGAATGCCGGGTATTAACGGTATCGATTTTTTGATTTTATTCAAGCGCATGCAGCCGGATGCTGTGCGCATTGTGTTGACCGGCTTTGCCGATCTGGAAGGCGCCCAGCACGCCATCAATGAGGCGGAAGTGTTTCGCTTTATCAACAAGCCCTGGAGCAATCTGGAAATTGTCAATGTGGTCGAGAACGGTCTGGCGCACAAACGGATGTTGTTGGAAAACCGGGCCTTGGCCGATCAGGTGCGGGCGCAGCAAATACTCCTGAATGAAAAAGAAGCGATTATTAAAGCGCTGGAAGCCGAGGAGCCGGGTATCACCCAAGTGAATTGGGCGCAGGACGGCTCGATTATTCTCGATGACGAAGATTTTAAATAGACAGTATTGCCGGCTCTATTGGTAATTATTTCCGCGATACCGTTAATCCTGCGAAATCGGGGGCCAAAGTATTAAGCGGGCTCCCGCCAGTCCGAGAGCCGCTTTGTTTAGAACGGAGTTACAGCTGTTCGGTATGCTCGTCATTACTAAAGGCATTGAAAAATTGCTTCGCGGTTCTGCCGTTTTTGGCGGCATTCTGATGGGCAAAGTCCAACGCGGCCTTGTGCAAAGCCTCACGGTTGCCGGGATAATCGACGAAATAACTGTCGACAATGTCCAAGTAAGTCTGGGTATGTTGCGGGTAAAACGCCAGCCGCAAACCGAAGCGGTCGGACAGCGAGATTTTTTCCTCTATGGTGTCGGAATAATGCACCTCGTTGTCAACCAGCAGGGTGTCCAGATTGTCGCGCATATGTTCCGGCAGCAGATGGCGGCGATTGGACGTGGCGTAAAACAACACATTCTCCGGTGGTAATTCAATAGAGCCTTCCAACACGCTCTTTAGCGGCTTGTATAGGGCATCGCCGTTCTCGAAAGACAGATCGTCGCAATAAATAATGAAACGCTGATTGTGTTCTCGGATGTCGTCGACGATTTCCGGCAGATACAGCAAATCTTGCTTATCGACTTCGATGACTCGTAAACCTTCGTGCAAATATTCGTTCAACAAGGCTTTCACCAGCGAGGACTTGCCAGTGCCGCGCGCGCCCCACAACAAGGCATTATTCGCCGGCAGTCCCGCCAGAAAGCGCAGCGTGTTGTCTATCATTTGCTGCTTTTGCGGCTCTATGCCCAGCAGTTGATCCAGCCGGATCGGATCGATTTGCCGAACGGGACGCAGAAACGCCTGGCGCTGGCGCCAAATTGCCGCATAGGTGTGGTTCCAATCTATCATCTGTGATCCTTGGCTGGGGCCGGTCGAAGTGCCGGTTTGTGTAAAGAAATGAATATTGTATAAATTTTAGACAATTTAACGCCACTCTAAGCACAGCAACAACTTAGCGTGGCTTTTAACGGGTTGCCAACAGAGTTATCCACAGATTTTGTGGGAAAGTTATAGCTATTGTGGAAATGTGGCTGCCCACTGTAGCCAGTATATGCCGCTTGTGCGGGTAACCAAAGACTGCTTAGACTTTATTTTAAGTCGCGGCTTTGGCTGCCGAGGCGCGTTTCTGCGCGATGATCGACTTATAATCGATTGTTATCATTTAAACGATAGCTATTGGCTATTTACGGGGTGGCTATGAATCTGCGGGATTTACATTATTTAATCGCCGTTGCCGACTTGCGCAGCTTTGTGCAGGCGGCAGACCGTTGCTGCATCAGCCAGCCGACCTTGAGTACCCAGATAAAAAAGTTGGAAGACGAATTGGGTATCCAGATTTTCGAGCGCACCAATAAAAAAGTGCTGCCTACCGAGTTGGGCGAGCAGATCGTGGCGTCGGCAAGGCGCATCTTGAAGGAGCAAGACAATATCAAGGAACTGGCCGCTACAGCCCAGGACCCGCTGGCCGGTAACCTGCGCTTTGGCGCGTTTCCGACCTTGGCGACCTATTTGTTTCCGCCATTGGTACCCTTAATCAAGCAGGATTTACCACGCATCCGCCTGATTCTGGTCGAGGAAAAAACCGAGCAATTGTTACAGCAACTCCACAGCGGACAGATGGATTGCGCCTTGCTAGCCTTGCCGATTTACGAGGATTTTCTGGAAAGCCAGGCCTTGTTCGACGATGAGTTTTTACTGGCGGTGGCGGACGGTCATCCGTTGGCGGCCAAGCCGCAAGTCGAGCCAGACGATCTAAACGGCGAACATTTACTATTGCTTGACGAAGGCCATTGCCTGCGTGGGCATGCCTTGCAAATCTGCCAAACAATCGGCGCCGACGAAGAACAGGATCTTCGCGCCACCAGTCTGGAAACCTTGCGGCAAATGGTTCGCGCCGGTACCGGCATCACCTTCATGCCACGTATCGCAGTGCGAGACGAACCGGGGCTACGTTATCTGCCATTCGCTGAGCCGGCGCCGAGCCGGACCATAGGCATGGTTTGGCGCAAAACCAGTGCCAGAGGGGAGCTGATTCGGCGCTTGAGCGGATTGGTGCGGGATGCGGCTAAGGACATTTAGGTATACACCGCTGGCGTGGCGACTATTTTAATGGCAGTTCGTGAACCGACGGCCAAATGACATTTTCCACGAAAACCTTTGATGGTCTTTTGCTCTGTATGGCAGCCTGTCGGCTGCGGGTATTCGCTAGAAGTTAATTTGTATTTAGCCGAAAAAAAGGCGGCCCTTGTCTCGTATGTCCGTTTAATAGCTGAGATAGGTACTTACTGCGGCATACTGGCGTAATCCCCGACGTGAAGTTACAAATCGTCTAATATTTGCAAAGTCCTTAACCCTTATTACGCCTGATAACAGCCTGATATTTGGACTATTTGAAGACGGAGATAAGAGGCGCGACAAAAATTGCGACTATTGCCACCAATGCCTTGAGCCTTATGGCCAAGCAAGCACGTTGCCCGATCTCAATGCCGGGCTTTTACCTTAGGAGTACCGACCATGAACAATAAACAGTTATTACCTGTTGCTATCGCCCTGTTGACTTCGCAGCCGATTCTCGCCAGCGTGTCCAGTTCGTTCGATGTCGACAGCGAGAACTGGCAAATCGTCAGTTTTGCCGATTTCAGCCAGAACAATTATTCGATCATTGGTCAATACCAACCCAGTTACGTGTCAGGTGGTGGCAATCGCGGCAATTATCTCGCCGCCAATGATCCGGACGGTGGCGATTTTACCTTCTCCGCTCCCGCTGCGTTCCTGGGGGCGCAGACCAGTGCTACCGGATTATCCTACGATTTGACGTATCGCGATGGCGATGTCAATTGGCAAACCACCGACGTCATGTTGGTAGGAAATGGCCAACGCTTGCTCTGGAAGCGTGACCCGAATATTGTGCCGAACAGTGGCTGGACCCATATCGTCCTGAACTTCGCGCCCTCGTCGGAATGGCGACTGGACACCACAGACGGGGTGTTCGCCAGCCAAAGTGATTTTCATAATGTGTTGTCCGACTTGAGCGGGCTTTATATTCATGGGGAATATACCAACGGCATTTTTGAAACTGCAGGGCTGGATAATGTGGTTTTGCAAACGGTGCCGTTGCCGGGGGCGTTTTGGTTATTTGGCGTGGGGTTTGCGGGGTTTTGGTCGCGTATTCGTCGATCGTAACGCGCTGACTCGTTATGTTGTTGTGTCGCTGGCGCGACGGGTTTTTTGTATGTCGGTTCTCGGACCGACGGCCGAGATACTTTCTTTTGCTCCGCCAAAAGAAAGTACCCAAAGAAAAGGCGGCCCGGATGCCGCTTGTTCCCTGCGCTCCGAAGCTTTTGGCGGGGGTTGGCGAAAGGGGCTTCCTGCCCCTTCGCCAACGTGCGGCATCCCTGCCGCACCCCTTCGGGCTATTCCCACCAAAAGCTCCGGCGCTCGGCGCGGCATACGGGAGAAAACCCCGCTGCGAAATCCGAAATCGTTTAATATTTGCAAAGCTCGAAACATAGGGTATTAGTGATATTGTAATGCGCCGAATGATTAAAGGCCAACATGCGGCACTCCTTTGATACCCTAATGGATTGCACCTTACGCTGCCTTTGAGCTTCAATAATGACGTGAATCTGCCGGGTTAAGCATGGAAATTGACTGGAATACCGTAGTAAATTTCACCAAAAAGGCTATTGGACTAATAGTAGATTTTGTTAGTTTTTCATCTGATCTATTAACGATAATTGCTTCTGGGATTGCAATTTACCTATTTCGATACAAAGGAAAAGAGATCGCTATCGCACTTCGGTTAGTATTAAATTATGCGTTTCAAACAACGCTAAATGAGCTACGTGAAAAATTAGAAAGCCTAAATAGATTGAACGCCAACGATGAAGAAGGTGTTAAAGAAATTGTGAATATTTTTCATGAAATTATAGGGCAGATCAACGGTCATCCTAAGCTAAAAAGCCACTTTTCAGAGTTTATAATTAAGGCCGAAAAAGCGGTTTCTGGAAAAAGAAAAATTACTGAGCCAATAAAGAGATCATTGGTTAGTGAGTTTCGTGAAAGATTAAAAAATCTTACTGTTGATAGTTTTGGCGAAATTATGGGTGAAAAATAATGTCTAAAATAGTAATAGCCGCGAATGCAATGATTGCAAATGCAGAAAAAATTAGCACAGTTATTCCAAGCAATGAAAATAAAGAATTTTTTTATTTTTTATATGGAAAAAAATATACATGGGGTATTTATAAGGATGGTGGTGCTATTGTTTTATTGTATTTTCCAAATAATGAGTCACCAGATTATTTGGCCGCCTTAGCTTCTTATGATTTTTCTGATGTAAGTGTTATGAGATATTCTAGTTTGTCGATTGGATCTCAAGAAGCTGAAGAAACTTTCAGAGACCTATATACAATAATTCAAGAAAAAGCATTTGGTATTGATAAAGTCCTTGATGAAATAATTGGCGATTTTGATATATGTTGATTATAAATCAGGAATTTTGAAAGGTTTCGCGTCGGATAAAGCATGCAGATACTGGTGTTTATAGCTGGAAACATTGTCTTGATGTTCATTCAACCCAGCCTACAGGGCCGTAGGATGTGCTGAACAACGTGAAGCGCATCGTTCGCGATTGATGAGCCTCATTGCGTGGGTACATTCTATAGTATTGGAATTGTGGGACGGTTTTGTTCCCGTTATCCCGCCCCGAGCATCGTAACTTTTAGCCTAGCAAAATAAAGTATCGCGGCTATCGGTTCGCGTCGGCATATAAAAATCCATCGCGAAAACGACACAAAAAATTAGTCTAGCGCCGCCAAAGCCGCTTCCGGCGCCCTGTCCAATACTTTCAGCAACGCCTTGGCCGCTCCGGTGGGTGAGCGTTTGCCTTGTTCCCAGTTACGAATCGTCTCAAGCGATACGTCAATCCGTTTGGAGAATTCGGCTTGGCTCAAACCCAGGCGGTTACGGACTCGACGGGCGAAGCGGGCGGAATCCAGCATCGCATTGGTTTCGTCCTGGGCAATTTGTTGGGCTATATCGGCATCCGTGGTGGTATCGATACGAGCCGGATCGACGCGGCCAACTTCTGAATCCGGTTCAATTGTCATGCGTACTATTTTCATAGAATTTGATCTCTCGTTGATTGGCTTTGCGGGCCGAGACAATCCGAATGGCATTTTGGCACGAGGTGTAAACCAAGACGAATAGCCGTTCGCGATTGATGTGCCTCCTCGCGTGGGTACATTCTATAGTATTGGTTTTCTTTTGAGGTAAGGGACGGTTTTGTTCCCGTTATTCCGCCCCGAGCATTGCAGCTTTTGGCGAGAATAGCCCGTAGGGGAGCGGCAAGGATGTCGCTCGTTTTCGGAGGGGCTGGGAAGCCCCTTCCGAAAACCCTCGGCAAAAACGACAAATTTGCCTGGAGCAAATTTGAACAGCCGATAGGCTGGCCCGCAGGGCGAAAACCATGGATGGTTTTCGTAAAAGCGCAGGATAAAGGCGGAATGTCGGGTGGCTTTTTCTTTGGATACTTTCTTTTGGCCGAAAATTGCTCCTGCATTTTCGGCATTCGCCACATCCATGTGGTTTGCCAAGCAAAAGAAAGTATCTCGGCTGTCGGGCCGAGACCCGACATACAAAAATCGTCGCGTTAGCGACACAAAATCACTTTTCGTATAAACAAAAACTTGCTCTAACCAGTTTTTGTTTATACATTAATGCCTCATGATCATCGAGTTCGATCCTGTAAAAAACGCCAGAAACATCATCGAACGTGGCTTGAGCTTCGAGCGAGTGGCAGATTTTGACTGGTCTAGCGCCATTGCGACAGAAGATGTTCGTCAGGATTATCCGGAGCGACGTTTTGTTGCGGCGGGTTTCCTGAATGATCGGTTGCATATTCTGTGCTTTACGCCAATCAGCGGTGGAGTCCGCGTGATTAGTTTCCGAAAAGCAAATTTAAGAGAGGCCCGTAAATATGGCAAAACCATTACCGTTGACTGATGCTGACGGCGAAGTCCGCGAATTGACCGAAACCGATTTTAAACAAATGCGCCCCGCCGGCGAGGTGTTTGCCGAGTTATTTGGGACGGAGCAGGCGGTTGAAATGCTTAGGCCTAAAGGTGGCCGGCCACGTAAGGATTCACCGAAAGTATTTACCGGGATTAGGTTGGATGCAGAGGTGCTGGAGGCGTTTCGTGCTACCGGCAAAGGCTGGCAGACTAGGATGAACGATGCCTTGAAAGAATGGCTGAAGGATCATTCGCCAGCATAATTTGCAGGCCGGAAATACTTTCGCTTATCCGGCCTCCGCGAGTTTGTTGATTAAATCCTAAATTCCGCCGACCGAGCATGCGCAGTAAGACTCTCGCCCCGCGCCAACACTGACGCAATCTTGCCCAAGTTCTGCGCGCCAACCGCTGAGCAATTGATCAAACTGCTGCGCTTTTGGAAATCGTAAACCCCTAAAGGCGATGAGTAGCGGGCGGTGCTGGAAGTCGGCAGCACATGGTTCGGTCCGGCACAATAATCGCCTAGCGCTTCGGCGGTGAAGCGACCCATGAAGATGGCGCCGGCGTTATGGATTTGCTCGCACAAGGCTTCCGGCTCCGCCACGGACAACTCCAAATGTTCCGGGGCGATGCGATTGGCTACCTTTGCGGCTTCGGATAAGTTAGCGACTTTAATAAACGCGCCGCGGCCGGTCAAGGAGGCGCGGATGATGTCGGCGCGCTCCATGTCCGGCAGTAATTTGTTGATGCTGGCTTCCACTTGCTGCAGAAACGCGGCATCATCGCTGATTAAAATGGCCTGGGCGTTTTCGTCGTGTTCGGCTTGCGAGAACATATCCATCGCGATCCAGTCCGGGTTGGTCTCGCCGTCGCAGATGATCAATATTTCGGAAGGACCGGCGATCATGTCGATGCCAACTTGGCCGAATACCAGTTTCTTTGCGGTGGCGACGTAAATGTTGCCGGGGCCGACGATTTTATCCACCGCCGGGATCGACTCTGTGCCGTAAGCCAAAGCTGCGACCGCTTGGGCGCCGCCGATGGTAAATACCCTATCGACGCCAGCGACCTGCGCCGCAGCCAATACCAGTGCATTGGTTTCGCCGCGCGGTGTCGGTACTACCATGATTAGTTCGCCGACGCCGGCGACTTTCGCCGGAATCGCGTTCATCAAGACCGAAGACGGATAAGCGGCTTTGCCGCCCGGTACGTAGAGGCCGGCTTTATCCAGTGCGGTGACTTTTTGGCCCAACACGGTGCCGTCGAGTTCGGTGTACTGCCAGGATTGCAGCTTTTGATGCTCGGCGTAGGCGCGAACTCGGTCGGCGGCGGTTTGTAGGGCGATGGCTTGGGTGCTGGGTAAAGTATCCCAGGCCTGTTGTAATGCAGCTCGGTCCAGTTCCAGTTCGGAGGCGGCTTTAAACGCGGTGCCGTCGAAGCGGTTGGTGTATTCCAGCAAGGCTTTGTCGCCGCGCTTTTTTACGTCGGCGATGATGTCCAATACCCGTTTGTGTATCTCTAAATCATCGCTGGCATCCCAGGCCAAACGGGCTTGCAGTTGTTTGTCAAAGTCGATTGCCGCGCTATCTAGGCGCAGCATCTTGATCGCAGTCATGATTACACCCTCTGGGCCAACGTGGTTTCGAACTGATCGATGAGTGCTTGAATGGCTTGATGTTTCATTTTCATCGCCGCTTTATTCACCACTAGTCGAGAGGTGATGTTGGCGATTAGTTCCCGTGGCTCCAGGCCGTTGGCTTTTAGGGTGTTGCCGGTATCGACCAAATCGACGATGCAATCGGCCAATCCGACAAGCGGCGCTAACTCCATCGAACCGTAGAGCTTGATGATTTCGGCTTGAATGCCTAAGTTGGCGTAATAACGCTGTGCGGTTTTGACGTATTTGGTGGCGACCCGCAAGCGGCCTTTCACTTCCGGGGCATTAACCGGGCCGGCGGTCATCAAGCGGCAACCGGCGATGCCTAAATCCAGCGGCTCGTAAAGACTCTCCGCACCGTGTTCCATCAGCACGTCCTTGCCGGCGATGCCCAAGTCCGCCGCACCGTACTCCACAAAGGTCGGCACGTCTGTAGCGCGGATGATCACCAACTGCACGTCGGGGCGGGTGGTTTGCAGAATCAGTTTCCGGCTCTTGTCCGGATCGTCAATCGGCGTGATGCCGGCTTGTTCCAGAAACGGCAGGGCTTCTTCGTAAATACGGCCTTTGGATACGGCAATGGTCAACATGGTTTTGCGAGTGATTTAGTTAGGAACGCGGCGAATGGTAGCGCCCAGTTGTGACAATTTTTCTTCGATATGATCGTAGCCACGGTCGATATGGTAAATCCGATCTACCAAAGTTTCGCCTTCGGCAACTAGACCGGCCAGCACCAAGCTGGCGGATGCCCGCAGGTCGGTAGCCATAACCGGGGCGGCTTTTAGTTGACCGCTTCCGGTGCAGATGGCGGTGTTGGATTCCAGCTTGATTTGCGCGCCCATCCGTTGCAGTTCTTGCACGTGCATGAAACGGTTTTCGAATACGGTTTCGGTAATCAGGCCTACGCCTTCGGCGACGGAATTCAGCGCGGTAAATTGTGCCTGCATGTCGGTCGGGAACGCCGGATAGGGGGCGGTGCGCACGGTGACGGCTTTAGGGCGTTTGCCGTGCATATTCAATTCAATCCAATTCTCGCCGCAGGTGATGTCGGCGCCAGCTTCTTTTAATTTAACCAATACCGCATCCAGCGTGTTGGGGTCGGTGTTTTTCAGTTTTACATGGCCGCGGCTGATCGCGCCGGCCACCAGATACGTGCCGGTTTCGATACGGTCGGGCAGGATGTCGTAATGCAAGCCTTCGACGCCCAGTCTTTCCACGCCTTCCACGGTGAGAATATCGGTGCCGACGCCGGTGATTTTGGCGCCCATTTTATTTAGAAAATGCGCCAGGTCGGTGACTTCCGGTTCTTTCGCGGCGTTTTCGATGATGGTCACGCCTTCGGCCAGTGTGGCGGCCATTAGAATGTTTTCGGTGCCGGTCACGGTGACTTTATCCAGCACCAGATGGCAGCCTTGCAAGCGCTTAACCTTGGCGTGTATATAGCCGGCTTCGACGGTAATGTCGGCGCCCATTTTCAGCAGCGAGTCGATGTGAATATCTACAGGCCGTGTGCCGATGGCGCAACCGCCGGGCAACGAGACATAGGCTTTGCCGAAACGCGCCAACAAGGGTCCCAATACCAGAATCGAGGCGCGCATGGTTTTCACCAGTTCATAAGGCGCTTCGTATTTGTGAATGGTGCTGGTATCGACTTCGATGTTCATTTTTTCGTCGACGGTCAGGCCCACACCCATTTGTCCCAACAATTCCATGGTAGTAGTAATGTCGTGCAAATGCGGAATGTTGCCGACGCTGACCGGCACATCGGACAATAAAGTAGCGGCCAGAATTGGCAGGGCGGCGTTTTTGGCACCGGAGATTCTCAGTTCGCCGTGTAGCGGTTGGCCGCCGGTAATCAGTAATTTATCCATGGATTTTTATTGGTTTGTAAATTGGAATGCAGCTTAATGCGTGTGGGTTGCAAAATATTCGGTTTCGTCCAAGCCGCTGAGTTTGGCCAATGCCAGCAGCTGAGCCGGAATGTTCTTGAAGGACAGCTTGACCCGGCCCATCCGGCTGAGCCTGATCCATTCGATCATCAAGGCCAGGCCTGCGCTATCGGTGGTCTGGACTTTAGCTAGATCGATGCACATGCTGTCCATGCCTTTCAGAAACTTGAAGGATTGCAAGGTTTGTTTGTCGATGCTGGCAAAAGTCAGGCTGCCTTCCACGGTAAAGTGGCCGGGCGACTGTTCGGTTAATGTCAGCTTGGACATTATTTGCCTTCCGCTTTGTTCAACATGAATTTGCCTATCATTTCTTCCAGCACGATGGCGGAACTGGTGATGTCGATGGTACTTTTATCCTTTAAATATTCGTCCGACGAGCCGGGGTCCAGGCTGACGTACTGTTCGCCCAGCAGACCGGCGGTATAAATGCTCACGCCGGAATCGCTGGGTAGATTGTTGTATTGCGATTCGATGCGCATTTCCACGACCGATTCGTGGCTGTCCTTGTCCAGTCGGATAGCAGATACCCGGCCGATGCGCACGCCGGCGACCGACACCGGGGATTTGACTTTTAGGCCGCCGCTGTTTTGAAAATGGGCGATGACCGTGTAGCTGTCGTCGCTGCTGTAGCTGCCTAGATTGCTGACTTGCAACGCCATGTAAAACAAGGCGGCGATGCCGCTGGCGACAAAAAAACCGACCAGAGTATCCTGGGTTTTGGAATGCTGCATGTTAAATGTCTCCAAACATGAGTGCGGTTAAAATGAAATCGAGTGCCAGTACCGAGAAGGCCGAATTGACCACGGTGCGGGTGGTGGCGCGGCTGACGCCTTCTGAAGTGGGGATCGCATCGTAGCCTTCGAACAAGGCAATCCAGGACACTACGAAGCCGAACACCACGCTCTTGATTACGCCATTAACAATATCTTCTTGAAAATCGATACTAGCCTGCATCTGCGCCCAAAACGCGCCGTCATCAACGCCGAGCATGCCCACGCCGACCAGGTGGCCGCCCATGATGCCAATGGCGCTAAACAAGGCGGCAAGCAAGGGCATGGACAGAAAGCCTGCCAAAAAACGTGGCGAAATGATGCGTTTGATCGGGTCAACGGCCATCATTTCCATGCCTGACAATTGTTCGGTGGCCTTCATCAAGCCGATTTCGGCGGTCAATGCCGAGCCTGCCCGGCCGGCAAACAATAGTGCCGACACTACAGGGCCTAATTCGCGTACCAAGGAGGCGGCCACCATCACGCCCAGCGATTCCTCTGCGCCGAAGTCGGACAGAATATTAAAACCTTGTAAACCTAAAACCATGCCGACGAACAGGCCGGAGATGGTGATGATTAGAAACGACAAAACGCCTACCGAATAGACCTGCTTGATCAGTAGGTTGGGGCGTGGCAGCACGTCGCTGATGCCGGTCAGCGTGTGGCTCAGAAAAAACGAAGCGCGGCCGAGCTTGGCAAAGCTGCTGCGCGTGGCTTTTCCCAGATTTTGCAGAAATTGAAACATGGTTGAATACAAGGTGGTTATTTGCTCGCCAGCAGATCGTCTAGGTAATCAGGCGCCGAATAGTGAAAGTGTACAGGGCCGTCGGCATCACCGTGCATAAACTGTTGCACCCACTCCGAATCGGATTGTTGTAATTCTTGCGGGGTGCCTTGGCCGATGATTTTGCCTCCCGACAAGACATAGATGTAATCGGCGATGGCGGCAGTTTCTTGTACGTCGTGCGAAACGATGATGCTGGTCAGGCCTAGAGTGGTGTTCAGCGCCTTGATCAAGTGTACCAGCGCGCCCTTGGAAATGGGGTCTTGGCCGGTAAACGGTTCGTCGTACATGATCATTAGCGGATCGAGGGCGATGGCACGTGCTAAAGCTACCCGTCGAGCCATGCCGCCGGACAACTCGTTGGGCATCAAATGGCGGGCACCGCGCAAACCGACGGCGTGCAGTTTCATCAATACCAAGGTGCGAATCATCGATTCCGGCAAGTGGGTATGTTCGCGCATCGGAAACGCCACATTGTCATAGACGCTCATATCCGTGAGCAGCGCGCCGCTTTGAAACAACATGCCCATGCGTTTGCGCAATTCGTAGAGTTCCCGAGGTTTCAGGCGGTGAACATTTTGCCCGTCCACGTGGATTTGGCCGCGATCCGGGGCCAACTGGCCGCCGATCAATTTCAAAAGCGTGGTTTTGCCGGTGCCGCTGGGGCCCATGATGGCCGTGACTTTGCCGCGCTGAATCTCCAGGCTGACAGCGTCGAAAATTTTCCTGGGGCCTCTGGAAAAGCTCAAGTTGCTAATCGAAACGATATTGTCTTCAGGACTTGCGCTATTGGCCATTTACCGGAATCAAAAGAGTTTTTGGATTGGGAACAGGCTATTTTCTATGACTGGCCGAGAATAAGTCAATGACTTGGGGTGAAAAGTCGGTTAATAACATGCAATAATGGTTCCTTTTTGTTTGGGTGCGTGGAGTTAATTTCCGTGGGTTGTGATCAAGACATACAGGCGTTGGCGTTGGCGGTGATTCAGACCGAAATGCAGGCGGTTGCCGGCTTGGCTGCACGCATCGATGAACAATTTGTCAGCGCCTGCCGGTTGCTGCTGGCTTGCAAAGGCCGTGTGGTTGTCACCGGCATGGGTAAGTCCGGGCATATTGCCGGTAAAATTGCCGCGACGCTAGCTAGCACCGGCACCCCGGCTTTCTTTGTGCACCCCGGAGAAGCCAGTCACGGTGATCTTGGCATGATTACCCGGCAGGACGTGGTGCTGGCATTGTCCAATTCCGGCGAAACCGAAGAAATCCTGACGATATTGCCTATTATTAAGCGACTCGGCGTGCCGTTGATTGCGTTGACGGGTAATCCCGAATCGGCCTTGGCCAGGTTTGCTAGTGTGCACATCAATGTAGCTGTCGAGCATGAGGCTTGCCCGTTGGGTTTGGCGCCGACTGCCAGCACTACGGCGGCATTGGTCATGGGCGATGCGTTAGCCGTGTCGCTATTGGAAACCAAGGGTTTTACCCGCGACGACTTCGCTTTGTCGCATCCAGGCGGTAGCTTGGGCAAACGCTTGTTGTTACAGGTTAACGACATTATGCACCGCGGCAGTGAAGTGCCGGTGGTGACGGATAGCGTTTTAGTGAGCGATGCCTTGTTGGAAATGACCGGCAAGAAGCTGGGCATGACCGCAGTGGTCGATGGCGAAGGCCGGGTCGCCGGGATATTTACCGACGGTGATTTGCGGCGCATGTTGGAAAAAAATCTGGATGTGCATGCGACACGTATCGCCGAAGTCATGACGGGGCCTTGTAAAGTGATCGATGTGGATATGTTGGCGGCGGAAGCCATGCAAATCATGGAAAGTAAAAAAATCAATGCCCTGCTGGTCGTCGACAGCCAACAAAAATTGTTGGGCGCGTTGAATATGCACGATTTGCTGCGGGCAGGCATAGTCTGAGAGTGACGAGTGATGTTCGATTTAAGCCCCCAATTACTGAGTGCTGTTAAGCGGCTAAAGCTGTTGATTCTGGATGTGGATGGCGTGCTGACCGACGGCCGTTTATTTTTCGACGATAACGGCAAAGAATACAAATGTTTTCACGCGCGCGACGGGCATGGCATTAAATTGTTGCGTCAGACCGGAGTGGAAGTAGCGGTGATTTCCGGGCGCAAATCCAATTCGGTCGCGCTGCGTATGCAGAGTCTTGGAGTTGAGCTTGTCTACCAAGGTCACGAGAACAAGCGGGCTGCGTTCGCGGAAATTTTGCAGCGTCTGGTCCTAACGCCGGAACAAGTGGCGTATATCGGCGATGACATTCTGGATTTGCCGGTGATGCGTCAAGTGGGTTTTGCGGTGGCAGTGCAAGATGCCAATTTCGTGCTAAAGAATTATGCTCATTGGCAAACACAGACGGCTGGTGGTTTAGGCGCGGTTCGGGAAGTATGCGATTTAATCATGCAAGTCCAAGGTAACTTTGACAGCGTGCTGCAAACCTATTTATGACCGTACTGAAAAATCTACAGATTTTTATTTATGTCGGCTTGGCAGCATTGTTGTCATGGTGGCTGGTTCAGCTGAATGAACAGCGTGACGCCGAAATGAAAATTGTCGAAAATAGCCCGGATTTTTTTAGCTTGGGTTATTTCAAAAAGGAAATGAATATCGACGGTGTGCCGAAAAGCGAATTGGCCGCGGAAAAAATGCAGCACTTTAAAGCCGACGGCAGTACGCATCTGGAAAAGCCGGTAATGACTTTGTATAACCCCAACCAGATGCCTTGGCTAATCAAGGCCGACAGCGGCGTGATGGCTGCGGACGGCGATAATTTGCAACTTAACGGTAGTGCTTATATCAATCGGGAGGCCTCGAAAACCAATTCGGCGCTGACCATCAATACATCGGATCTGCGAGTAAAACTCGCCAGCCATTATGCGGAGACACAGGCGTGGACGGAGATCATCAGCCCACCCAACAAAACGGCGGGAGTAGGAATGGAAGCGACTTTTGTTAGTCCGATTCACCTGAAATTGTTGTCCAAAGTGAAAGGTCGCTATGAAATTAAGTAAAATGGTCGGTGTAGGCCTGATATTCTCGGCGCGGATGGCGTTTGGTCTGGAGTCGGATTCCGAACAACCCATCTATATCGACTCGGATAATGCGGTTTACGACGAAAAGGCGCAAATCAGCACCTATACCGGCAATGTGGTCGCTACGCAGGGAACGATCAGAATCGATGGCGATAAATTGGTGGTTTATCTGAAAGATGGTGCGATTATCAAATTGATTGCTACCGGTAAACCGTCGCGATTCAAGCAGTTGCCGGCGGTGGGCAAGGAAGAAATGCACGGGGAGGGCTTGATCAACGAATTTTACCCCGACCAGAATTTGCTGAAATTTATGAAAAATGCCTCGGTCTGGCAGGGCGATGCTAAACAATCCAGTGAGTATATCGAGTACGATACCAAGAACTCCTTGCTGAAGGCGGGTGAAGCGCAATCCGACGGCAAGCGCGTGCACTCGGTGATTAAACCCAAGCCTAAGCAGGCGCAATAATGGCGCGATTGGTTGCGGAACAGCTGTTTAAACGCTACAACAATCGAAATGTGGTCGATGGGGTCAGCCTGAGGGTGGACACCGGGGAAGTCGTAGGTTTGTTGGGCCCGAACGGAGCCGGGAAAACCACCAGCTTTTACATGATGGTGGGCTTGGTCAAAGCCGATAGCGGCGAGATTTTTTTTGACGAGCAGCGCATCACGCATCATCCGATGCACCGGCGCGCGCGCTTGGGAATCGGTTATCTAGCGCAAGAGGCTTCGGTCTTTCGTAAATTGAGTGTGGCCGATAATTTACGCGCGGTATTGCAGATTCGGGCCGATTTGACCGATGGGCAAATCGAGTTGTTGATCGATGAGTTATTGACAGAGTTTAATATCAACCACTTACGTAATCAGGTGGCGCTTGGTTTGTCAGGTGGCGAACGGCGCAGGGTGGAAATTGCGCGAGCTTTGGCCAGTGAGCCGCAATTTATTCTGCTCGACGAACCGTTTGCCGGCGTCGATCCTATTTCGGTGCTGGAGTTGCAAAAAATCATTGCGCACTTGAAGCATCGCGGTATCGGGATTTTGATTACCGAGCACAAAGTGCGGGAGACTTTGGAGATTTGCGATCGCGCTTATATTTTGAACAATGGGAAGGTTATCGCCGAAGGCCAGTCGCGCCAGTTGGTGGATAACGAAGAGGTGCGTAGAGTGTATCTGGGCGAGAAATTTAGTTTATGAAATTCGAATAGTCATGAAGCAATCTCTACAACTCCGTATCGGTCAGAGTCTGACCATGACGCCGCAATTGCAACAGGCTATTAAGCTGTTGCAAATGTCGACTTTGGACTTACAACAGGAAATTCAGCAAGCCTTGGAATCCAACATGATGTTGGAGATCGACGAAGAGGAGCTGCCTAATCTGGAGTTTCGCGATAAAAAACTCGAAAACACCGATCAGCAAACCAGCGAAGGCTCGCAAACCGATATGCCGGACGAATTGCCGGTCGATGTCAGTTGGGACGATGTCTACGAAAGCTCTTTGCCCAGCGGTGGCGATGAGGGCGATAGTCCGGAATTCGAGGCCTTTCGCGGCAAATCCGAGTCTTTACGCGACCATCTGGTTTGGCAGCTGGAGCTGATTCCGATTTCTGACCGCGATTATGCGATAGCTACCGCTATCATCGACGCGATTAACGATGACGGTTATGTGACCAGCGAATTGGCGGATATTTTTCAGGGACTCCAGGATCAACTGGAAGGCTTGGAAATGGATGAAGTCCTGGCCGTGTTGCATAGGGTGCAAAACTTTGATCCCGTTGGTGTGGCAGCGTTGGATTTGGCTGACTGCCTGGGTTTGCAACTGCAACAGTTACCGGCTACGACGCCTTATCGGTCGGAAGCTTTGGAGTTTGTGCACAGGCATTTGGATTTATTGGCCAGTTGCGATCAAGCGCGCTTGATGAAGCGGATAGGGATGACCGAGGATGTATTAAAGGGGGTGCTGGCGCTAATCAGAACCCTGGACCCAAAACCCGGTGCGCGCTTGCAGGATTCGGATGTCGAGTATGTGGTGCCGGATGTGTTTGTTGCCAAAGTGAATGGGCAGTGGCAGGTTAATCTGAACCCGGAGATAGCGCCCAAATTGCGCGTCAATCCTTTTTATTCCGGGATGATCAAACGTGCCGACAATAGCCATGACAATGTCAGCATGAAAAACCATCTGCAGGAAGCGCGCTGGTTTATTAAAAGCCTGCATAGTCGTAACGACACCTTGTTGCGCGTGGCGAGAAGCATTGTCGAAAAACAAGGCGATTTTTTCGAGCACGGCGCGATTGCGATGAAGCCGATGGTCTTGCGCGATATTGCCGAGGAATTGGAATTGCACGAATCGACGATCTCTCGGGTCACCACGCAAAAATACATGCACACCCCGCACGGTGTGATCGAGTTTAAATATTTTTTCTCCAGCCATGTCAGTACCGATGGCGGGGGAGAGTGTTCGGCGACCGCGATTCGGGCGCTGATAAAAGAGTTGGTCGGCAGTGAAAACCCGGCCAAGCCATTGAGCGATAGTAAAATATCGGACTTATTGAATGAGAAGGGCATTAATGTCGCGCGCCGCACCATTGCCAAATATCGGGAAGCGATGTCCATTCCTTCAACCAGCCAGCGGAAAAGGCACATTTGATCAATCTGGAAGAATAATTTTTAAAAACAGGAGTATTCCATGCAAGTCAGTATCACAGGTCATCACGTAGAAGTCACCGAAGCATTAAAAGCCTACGTGGATGAAAAAATTAGCAAAATCAAACGTCATTTCGACAATGTCGTTGATGTTCACGTCATTTTGACCGTTGAGAAGCTTGAGCAAAAAGCCGAAGCAGCCGTGCAAATCAGCGGCGCCAAACTGTATGCCGAAGATGTACAAGAAGATATGTACGCGGCTATCGACAATATGGTCGACAAACTCGATAGACAAATCGTCAAACATAAAGAAAAAAATCAGAACCATCGTTAAGTTGAGGTCGAGCGGTACAGAGTGGATGAGGTAATTTGCTCTGTATCGGTTTGGATATGAAACTAGTCATTGTTAGCGGCTTATCGGGATCGGGTAAGAGTATTGCCCTGGATACGTTGGAAGATTGCGGCTATTACTGTATCGACAATCTTCCCGTAACCTTGCTTGAGGATTTTGTCGATCATGTGATGCTGAAAGACCCGGCGACCTATAGTAAAACCGCTATCGGTATCGATGCCAGAAACCGTAACCAGAAGTTAGCCGATTTCCCGGATAGCCTGACTTTTATTCGCAGCAAAGGTATTGATTGCGAACTGGTTTTCATGGAAGCGGATGAGAACATCATTCTGAAGCGCTACAGTGAAACGCGCCGCCGCCATCCGTTGACCACCGAAAGTAGGCCGCTGCGCGAGGCTTTGGAAATCGAACGGGAAATGCTGCGACCCCTGGCAGCTCGTGCCGATATACTTATAGATACCAGTTTCACCCACTATCATCAGTTACGGGATTTGCTGAAAAACCGTTTGGGCGAAAAAGGCAAAAGTTCTTTGTCGATTTTGTTTCAGTCTTTCGGTTTTAAATACGGTATCCCGTTGGATGCCGACTTCGTGTTCGATGCCCGCAGTTTGCCCAATCCCTATTGGGCGCCGGAACTGCGAGGATTGACCGGTAAACACGCCGAGGTCATCGATTTTTTGCAGAACGAAGTGATCGTCAAAGAGTTTCTGCATGATATAGGTTATTTCATCGGTCGCTGGGCGCCGCGCTTCGAATCGGATAATCGCAGTTATTTAACCATAGCGATCGGTTGTACCGGCGGGCAACATCGTTCGGTTTATCTGGTCGAGGCATTGAGTAAGCACTTTCAAACTATTACTCCTAACGTTATCGTCAGGCATAGGGAATTGCGTTAACGCAATTCCCTAGCCCAATTTCTTGGTTTTTACCCATGACATCAGCAGCAAAGCTTGAAAATACCGAGCATCTTTTAGATCGCGCCATCGAAGTGCTGACAAAAGACTCTCTGATCGAGATTAGGAACCTAGTGCGTTCCTTATACCCGGCGGAAGCGGCGCATATTCTCGAGTCATTGGAGCCGGAACTGCGAGCCAAGCTGTGGGCGTTGATTCCGCCCAGCGTGATCGGCGAAATTCTGGTCGAGATAAATGTCGAAGTGGGTAGCAGCTTGCTGAAAATTACCGACAGGAAAGATTTGATTGCCGCGACTGAATCCATGGGCCATGACGGTATGGTCGATCTGCTGCATGTATTGCCTGAGCCTTTGCTGTCGCAAGTGATGGAATCTATCGGTGTACATAACCGCAATCGCATCGAAAAGGCGCTTAGCTATGACGAGCATACCGCCGGCGGCTTGATGTCTGACGATGTGTTAACCATTCGCGCCGATGTAACGCTGGATGTCGTGACGCGATATTTACGCTTGCGCGGTAATATGCCGACTGCAACAGACAGTCTAATCGTGGTGGATCGCAAAGAGCAGTTTCAGGGCTTGTTGCCGATTAATCAATTGTTGACCCACGACCCGCATACCAAAGTTGAGTCGATTATGGATACCCGTAGCTCAGGTATTCCCTACGGTATGCCTAGTCGGGATGTGGCTGGTTTGTTCGAGCGCCGAAAATTGCTGTCCGCGCCCGTGTTAGCCAATGACGGTAAGGTTTTGGGGCGCGTCACTATCGACGATGTCGTGGGTTTGATTCGCGAAGAAGCCAATCACTCCTTAATGAGCATGGCCGGCTTGAGCGAAGAGCAGGATATGTTTGCGCCGGTATTTAGTAGTGCCAAGCGTCGTGCGCTTTGGTTGGGCGTGAATTTGCTCACCGCATTCTTGGCGGCTTCAGTCATCGATTTGTTTGAGGCTACTATTCAACAGATCGTCGCATTGGCGGTATTGATGCCGATTGTAGCGTCTATGGGGGGTATCGCCGGCAGTCAGACTTTAACACTGGTTGTCAGGGGCTTGGCCTTGCGACAAGTCACCACCGGTAACGCCGTGAGTTTATTGTTTAAAGAGGTCTCGGTCGGCCTGCTAAACGGCTTGGTTTGGGCTGCTGTGGTGGCGGTAGTGGCTGGGCTGTGGTTCCACAATCCGCATATCGGTATGTTGCTCGGCGTGGCAATGTTGATCAATTTGGTGTGCGCGGCTTTGTCCGGCGTGGCAATTCCGGTGTTGTTGGACAAGATCGGCGTAGACCCAGCACTGGCTGGCGGTGTGTTGTTGACCACAGTGACCGATGTGGTTGGATTCATGGCCTTTTTGGGCTTAGCAACCTTGTTTTTACTGTAAGGAACTGTGCTTTTTGTCACGGAAAATGATAGTATTTCGGGCATTCAGTAGCGGATTTTCCAAACTCGATGTCAACCGGCGCACCTACTTCGCAAAAAATAGCTTTGGAGTTTAAAAGCACGTCACTGACCGTGCCGGTGTTGCTGCTAGCCAGTAACGACATCTCTCTGATCGATCAGCAGCTCAAGGAAAAAGTGGTTCAAGCTCCCGAGTTTTTTAAAAACTCGCCCTTGCTGATCGATCTGCAAAAACTTAACGCGCAAAATCTGCCAATTGATTTCACCGAAATAGTCACTATCGTCCGTCAGCACGGCTTCATGCCGATAGGGGTGCGCGGCGGTAACGAACATCAGAACGGTGACGCCTTGGCTATGAATTTGCCCCAGCATTCCCTGCACGGCAGCAATGTGCCCTTGGTCAACAAAGCACCGGCAAAAACCTTGCCGACACCTGCTGCGGAAGAGCAAAAGCAAGCTAATCAGTCAATTGAAAATAAGTTGGTGACACAGCCGATACGCTCGGGCCAGCGGGTTTATGCCAAAGGCGACTTGATCGTCACAGCAACCGTTAGTGCCGGCGCGGAAATCATGGCGGAAGGTAATATTCATATATACGGATCCCTGCGCGGACGAGCGCTTGCCGGCGTGCTGGGTAATGTCAATAGCCGTATTTTTTGTTCGGATTTGCAAGCCGAACTGATTTCGATAGCCGGCATTTACCAGTTCAGCGACGATTTGAGCAAGTATCCAGCACACAAGCCCGTACAGATCAGTCTGGATAACCAGACGCTGATTATCAAAGATATTTAAGCTTTTCTTGGAGGAACAACATTGGCCAGAATTATCGTAGTAACATCGGGAAAAGGTGGTGTGGGCAAGACCACAACCAGCGCCGCTATCGCGATGGGCTTAGCGAAGCGCGGACATAAAACCGCTGTGATCGATTTCGATGTGGGGCTGCGTAATCTCGACTTGATCATGGGATGCGAGCGTCGTGTAGTTTATGATTTGGTCAATGTGATCAACAACGAAGCCACCCTAAATCAGGCCCTGATCAAGGACAAGCGTTGCGACCAGTTATTTATATTGCCGGCATCGCAAACCCGTGATAAAGATGCTTTAACAACGGAAGGTGTCGGAAAGATTCTGGAAGAGTTGTCCAAAGACTTTAAATACATCGTTTGCGACTCGCCGGCAGGAATAGAGCGCGGTGCTACACTTGCCATGTACTTTGCTGATGATGCATTTGTGGTAACCAACCCGGAAGTCTCCTCCGTTAGGGATTCGGATCGTATGCTGGGTATCTTGTCCAGCAAATCGCGCCGCGCCGAGAATGGCGAAGAGCCGATCAAGGAGTATTTGTTGTTGTCGCGTTATTCGCCGGATCGGGTGAAATTGGGCGAGATGCTCAGCGTTGACGATGTACAGGAAATTTTGTCGCTACATTTGTTGGGCGTTATCCCGGAGTCCAAATCTGTGTTGAATGCGTCAAACTCAGGCACACCGGTCATTCTCGACGAGCAAAGCGATGCAGGTCAGGCTTATGCAGACATCGTGGCGCGTTATTTGGGCGAAACCAAACCACATCGTTTTATCGAGGAAGAGAAAAAAGGCTTATTCAGTAAGCTATTCGGGAGCAAGTGATGAGTCTCTTAGATTATTTCAGATCCTCGAAAACCAATACGGCATCGCTGGCCAAGGAGAGATTGCAAATTCTGGTCGCCCATGAGCGTGCATCCAGAAATCAACCGTCCTATTTGCCCGAGTTGCAGCAAGAATTGCTGGCGGTGATCCGTAAATATGTCAATGTCGGGCAGGATGCCATTACCGTTAATTTTGAACAGGATGGAAACCAGGAAACCCTGGAACTTAATATTGTGCTGCCTGATGAGCGTTAGTTTTGCTGACTAGCTTTTGCCGCGGTTTGTGTTGCGTAAGGCTGGATAGCACGACTAAAACCCCCCGATTTTTTTTGTTGTTTAAATGATGAGGAGTTGAAATGGTGGATACAATTGGCGAAGCAGCTGGAGCAGTCTGGCAATACTTGCATACGCATGGCGAAGCTAGCGTTAATAAAGTCACGACCGAAACCGGCTTGGGTAAGAACGACGTCCAGCGAGCGATCGGTTGGCTGGCTAAAGAAGACAAACTGAATATTGAAATGAAAGGCCGCGTAGAAACCCTTTCATTGAAATAAAAGTTTTCCCGCAACCTGCTTAAGGTTGAGCTAAGCGTGGCGACATTCAATACCGGCTCTTTGCCGGTTTGAGCGTCGCCGGGGTTTGCCCTTGGGCGGGTTCCTAAATGCCGCTGTGTTTTGTTGGTAAATCTGTTACCTGACAGGAATGCGTGGCCCGCTTAGACACGCGCCAGTCGCTCTGTCGAAATCAGATACCGTAGCAAGCGCATTTAAATTTGCCGACGGAATGGCTGCGTAATGCCGTGAAAATTAAAAAATACTGATTCTAATAACCCTCTATTGCGGAGTCTTTCTGTCGAAATGAAAGCCAAAATTGCCACATTTTTCACCTTGGTGCTACTGGTTGTCATCAACCTGGGTATCTGGTCTTACGTCAATAACCCGTTAAAGCTGCCATCTTGGAGCGATACCATGATGGGGGTGACCTTTAACCCCAAGGGGCGCGATTTCAATCCTGCCGACGGCGTATTTCCCACCAGAGAACAAATTCAATCCGATCTGGAGTTATTGTCCGGTAAAGCCCATTCGATAAGAACCTATACCGCGTTGGAGGGCATGGAGGTTGTGCCTGAGTTGACAGCCAAGAATGCGATCAATCTGGCGATGGGCTGTTGGGTGGATTTGGTTGATGACGATAGCGCCGAGGACGATCCGCAAAAAAAGTTAGAGAACACGCAGAAACGGCTGGATAAAAATCAGCGCGAAGTCGAAAGCCTAATCAACCTAACCAATCAATATCCAAAAACCATTGTTCGCACGCTGGTGGGTAACGAATCCTTGTTACGGTATAGAAACAAAGTTAGTGGACCTATCGCACAGAAAGTCCGTCAAGAATTTTCCGGTTCGATGAGCGAACAAGATTTGCAGCTGAAAATCGAGGCGGATGTTAAGGCGGAAGTGGCCGGCAAAGCCAACGAACTGATCGAGTACGTTCGCGAAGTAAAAAAACGCACCTGGAAACCGGTTAGTACAGCTGAAACCTGGGATATATGGGTAGCAAACCCGGCCTTGGCGGCGGAAGTCGATTACATAGCTGTGCACATTCTGCCCTATTGGGAAGGTGTGCCGGTCGATTTACCCAAAGGTGCGGAAGGCGATAACGCAGTCGAATATGTGTTCAAGCGTTATTACGAATTGCAGCAGTTGTACCCCAACAAAACCATCGTGATTACCGAGGTGGGTTGGCCATCCGACGGTCCTCCGCAAAAAGCCGCCACTGCTTCGTTGGCGAATCAAGCCAAGTTTTTGCGTGAGTTCCTGAATCGCGCGACTGCCGAAAACATTATTTACTATGTGGTCGAAGCGTTTGACCAGCCATGGAAGATCAAGCTGGAAGGTACGGCCGGTGCTTACTGGGGCTTATTCAATGCTGATCGTCAGCCTAAATTCCCGATGGAAGGTGATGTGTTGGCAAATCCGACCTGGCGTAACTGGGCCAGTGGCGCGGCGGTACTCAGCATTATCTTGATGGCGGCATTTTTGTTTACCCGCAAAAGCTTGAAGCTGCCGGGTAAATTTTTCTTCGGCATCGTCGCTAACTTGGCGGCGTCGGTATTGTTCTGGTCGGCATCAATTGCCGCCGCTCAATACCAAACCAGTTTTTCGGTGGTGTTCTGGGCAATTTTGCTGATGATGCAGGCCATGGCTATCTTGGTGTTGCTGACCGAGAGTCTGGAGATTTCCGAAGTCATCTGGCACCGCAAGGGCCGCCGTACTTTCCAGCCGTTGACGCCGCCGGCCGGTTTCCGTTATCCGAAAGTCTCGATCCATTTGCCGATCCACAACGAGCCACCGGAAATGGTGCGCAAGACCCTGAATGCGTTGGCTAAGGTCGATTATCCGAACTACGAAGTATTAGTGATGGATAACAACACCAAGGATCCGACAGTTTGGCAGCCGGTGCGTGACGATTGCGACCGCCTTGGCCCGAAGTTCCGCTTCTTCCATCTGGATAACTGGCCCGGTTACAAGGCCGGTGCGATCAACTACGCATTGACCAATACCGCTGAAGATGCCGAAATCATCGCGGTCATCGACAGCGACTACATTCTGAACCCCGATTGGCTGAAAGCGATGGTGCCGTATTTCGATCAGGAAAATGTCGGCTTTGTGCAGTCGCCCCAGGATTACCGTGATTCTGGGCAAAGCACTTTCAAGGATATTTGCTACTGGGAGTATGCCGGCTTTTTTAATATCGGCATGGTGCAACGTAACGAATTCAACGCCATCATCCAACACGGCACGATGACGATGGTCCGCAAGTCGGCGTTCGACAAAGTTGGTCCGTGGGGCGAATGGTGTATCTGCGAGGATAGCGAATTGGGCTTGCGTCTTTATGAAGCGGGTTACGACTCGGTGTACTGCAAGGAGTCTTTCGGTCGCGGCCTGATGCCCGATACCTTCTCGGGTTACATGACGCAGCGTTTCCGCTGGGTATACGGCGCGATGCAGATCATCAAAAAGCATTGGCGGCATTTCTTGCCCAACAAAAAGTCTTCGCTTACTTCGGCACAGCGTTACTATTTTGTGGCAGGTTGGTTGCCTTGGTTTTCAGATGCCTTGGCCCTGTTGTTTACCGGCACCAGCTTGATATTGACCGCGCTGATCGTGTCGGATCCTATCCATAGCGAACTGCCGGTAAACGCCTTCCTGTTGCCGACCATCGGCCTGTTTGCATTCAAGATTTTGCGCGGTTTGTGGTTATACAAAGCGCGGGTGGCTTGTTCAATGCTGCATGCATTGGGTGCGGCGCTGGCCGGGTTATCGCTGACGCATACCGTGGCACGGGGTACCTTGCAAGGTTTGTTTACTTCCGGCAAGCCCTTCATGCGCACTCCAAAATACGAGCAGCAAGGGCCGTTGGTGGCGGGGTTATTGATTATTTGGCAGGAGTTGTTATTGCTGACCTTGTTGCTTGCCGGAATCCTGGCGATGCGCTCCATCGAACATTTCGATAACTTGAGCGGCAGGTTGTGGATGGCTGTATTGGCGGTGCAGTCAGTGCCTTATGTCGCCACGCTGCTGACGATTCTGATCAGCGTTGCGCCCAACTACTTTCCTGGCAAAAAGCTCTCTGCCGATGAGTTAGACGCGGACGAATAAGTACCGCTTGCTTGGTCTCTGAAAACCCTTGTCGGCTGAAAAGCTGGCAAGGGTTTTTTTGTTTAGCGGGCGAGGACCGGTTCCAGTTGCTACCTGAGCTGTTGTCGCTGTTTTGAGTGTCAGCATCAAAACAATGGATATGGCGGTGAATAAAATAAACTGTGTTATATGACTTATTTTTAGTGAGTCATTTACCGTATAAATGGGTGGTTGTAGTGGCGTATTTGATGAAGTGTTGTATTAATTGATTGATAAAAAAGCACAATTGTATTTAGGGTTATAAATTGCTTATATCTACAAATGGTTGTTTTAAAGTGTGTGAGATCACCAGAAACTGTTGGTGTTTTAAATAGCGCTTTTGCCGACAATTAGCCCTTAGCAAGAACAAATCGCATACCTTCGCAATTTTTAAACCTATGAAACACGCAAAAATCAAACTTGGCGCCAAGCCCTATTTAATGGGGGCGATGCTGCTCACGGTGTTACCGGGAGTCTCGGCGACCGAAGATGGCAAGACAGACAACAAAACCGGTAGTAATCAAACCGCGGTATTGCCGGAAATGACGGTTACCGCCGAAAGCGGAAAAGCCGCTACGCAAACAGCTACCGAAAAATACAAATTGCCTGCTGTGACAGAAAGCGTTACCCGCGAGAAGATGGAAGATACCATCAACGTAATGAATACCGAGGATGCCATCAAGTATTTGCCTAATATCCTGGTGCGCAAACGTTATATCGGCGACAAGGAAATGCCCGTGGCTATGCGCACCTCCGGGACCGGTTCCAGTGCGCGCAGCTTGATTTATGCGGACGGCATTTTGCTATCGTCGTTGCTGGGCAATAACAACAGCATGACCGGTTCGCCGCGCTGGAATATGGTCTCACCGTCAGAAATTGAGCGGGTTGATGTGATGTACGGACCGTTTTCCGCAGCCTACGGCGGAAACTCGATAGGCGGTGTCGTTGATATTACGACGCGGATGCCTGAGAAATTCGAGGCTGGCGGCGGCGTGCAGTCTACTTGGCAAGAATATGATGTTTACGGCCATACCGATGTCTATGACTCCCAGCAGTACACGGCCAATCTGGGTAGCCGACACGGCGACTTTTCCTGGCGCTTTGACGTCAGTCATTTGGATGCGCACAGTCAGCCTATATCATTTACGTACTTGCCTACTCCCTGCCCCGCGACTGGTGCGAATGCCTGCCCGAATACTAACGGTATTTCAGGCGCCGTCGGTGATGTCGATAGAAGTGGCTCCCAAAGAATCTTTGCCATAGGCGAAGGCAATATCAGGCATACCGTTCAGGATAATTTTAAGTGGAAGCTGGCTTACGATATTACGCCGACGCTGAAAGCTTCGTATACATTGGGTCTGTGGCAAAACGACGAAAGCGGGGGCTTCAATAGCTACTTGCGCAGTGCCACTACCGGAGCGCCGGTTAATAGCGGCCTAATCAATATGAACGGTCGAAACTATAATCTGGGTTCGACGTTTGCCGAGAACGATTACCAGCAGATGCATTGGTCGCACGGTATGGCGCTAAAATCGAACACCGGCGGTATTTTCGATTGGGAACTGACCGGCAGTGTGATCAATTATGGTCAGGATGAGCAACGCGCGCCCACGGTTGCGCCCAATCTCGCCGCAGCAGGCGGTGCGGGAACTCTTACCAGCCTAAACGACACCGGTTGGCATACTGTGGATGCTAAAGGTATATGGCGTCCGGATTCTGCATGGGGACCGCATCATGTCAGCTTTGGGTTTCATCATGATCTTTACGAATTAAACAACCAACAATATGTAACCTCCAATTGGATCTACGGTGCACCAGTCCGCTTAAATACCAATTCGCAAGGCAAGACCGAAACCAACGCGGTCTGGATTCAAGACGCATGGACATTTGATCCGGATTGGACGTTGACCTTGGGCGGACGTTTGGAGAACTGGAACGCCTTCGATGGCACTAACACCGGTTCAAACGGCAGAACGATCAATCAGTCTAACCGTAGCGATTTAAGATTTTCGCCAAAAGCCTCGCTGGCCTGGAAGCCGACTGATAGCTGGAAATTTACCAGCTCTATTGCTCAGGCTTACCGTTTCCCAACGGTGACGGAACTGTTCCAGGGTACCAATATCACCGTCAGCGGCACCTCAAATATTGTGAATCCCAATCCAACGCTAAAGCCTGAAGAGGCATTGTCTTCCGAGCTTTCCGCGCAATATTTTCTGAGCGAAGGTTCGTTGCGTTTGAGCTTATTCCACGAAAAAGTCTACGATGCCATCTACAGTCAAACGACTTTCAGTCCTGTCACTAACTCGACATTATCGTATGCGCAGAACATCGACCAGATCAGCACCTACGGATGGGAGTTTTCCGGCGAGCACAGTAATGTCGTTATCGATGGCCTGGATTTGTCGGGTAACGTGACCTGGGCGAATTCGCGCATCGATAAAAATGTAGCTCTGCCTGCGTCTGTCGGCAAGTATCAGCCCAGAGTGCCGGAGTGGCGCGCCAGTGCCACGGCCACATATCATGTGACTAAAGATTTTACGTCCTCTATCAGTGGACGCTATAGCAGTCAACAATATGGGCAAATCGATAACAGCGACGTCAATCCGGATACGTATACCGGCACCGGCAGCGCGTTTTTCGTTGTGGATACCCGTGCCAAATATCAACTGACCAAGCAACTGACGCTTTCAGCGGGTATCGACAATATTACCAACGAAAAATATTGGCTGTTCCATGTGTTTCCGCAGCGCACCTATATCGCAGAATTGAAATTTAACTATTAAGCGGTTATTACATGTATTCAACCAGGATAGGGCGGAGCTCATCTAATCCTGGTTGTGCATTAAATGACACAGTTTAATTTTTCCCGGTCAAACGGGTAAAAATGTTCGTAACTTTCCGGACACTTACTAAAAGACGATGATGAAATTTCAACTTCCTTTGGCAATGGTTGCCTCGTTGATTTTGACTGCATGTGCCAACGAGCCGATCACAAGTAAGCAAGGCGCTGAGGCGGCTAAGCTTGAACAGCGTACCGACCAAAAAGCATTGTGCGCCGATCTGCAAGCCAGTCCGGCGATCGGATGTTCCGAGACGGTGACCGCGACTTTCGACAATAGCGGTGTGCTGTGGTTGGCTTGGGTGGTTCGCGATCATATCTATGTGCAATCGTCTACCGATAAAGGTCGGAGCTTTTCCGCACCGGTTGCGGTAAACGCCGAGCCGGAAGCTATTGCCGCGCGCGGTGAATACCGGCCAAAAATCAAACTCGATGCGCAAGGCAATATCTACCTGACCTGGACCCAAAATCTGGAAAAACGGCATACTGGCAACATTCGCTTCAGTCGCTCGACGGACGGCGGCAAGAGTTTTTTTAAGCCGGTGACGGTCAATGACAATCTGGACGTGATCGGCCACCGCTTCGATGCGCTGGCGGTGGGGAAGAATGGCGAGATTTTTGTGGCTTGGCTGGATGCGCGCGACAAGGAAAAAGCCAAGGCCGCTAAGCAAGAGTTTGCAGGTACTGCCGTGTATTACGCCTGGTCGGACAATGGTGGTAAAAGCTTCTATCCCAACAAAACCGTTGCGCCGCATAGCTGTGAATGCTGCCGTTTGGGTGTGGAAATAGATGCCGACAATTTGCCGGTGGTGTTGTGGCGGCATGTTTATGAAGGCAATATCCGCGATCATGCGCTGGTTAAATTTAAGGATTGGCGCACGCCTGGAGCGGTGCAGCGCGTCAGCCAAGAAAACTGGAAAATCGATGCTTGTCCGCATCATGGCCCGGCCTTATCAGTTGCCGACAATGGCGTTTACCATTCGGTATGGTTCAGCGGAGCCGCTGATAAACAAGGCTTGTTTTACGGCCACTCCAAGGATGGCGGCCTAAGTTATTCGCAGGCCTACCATTTCGGCAATCAAGGCGCCAAACATCCCAACGTGTTTGCCAAGGGCGAGCAGGTAGTGGTGGTCTGGTCGGAATTCGACGGCAGCCATAATCTGTTGCAGTTGATTAAGTCTAATGACGGCGGATTGAGCTGGTCGCAACCCGAAGTCGTCGGTAAAACGGCGGAAAGCGCGGACGATGCTTTTCTGTTGAGCGATGGTGAGAGTGTTTTTCTATCCTGGCAAACCGCGCAGGGCTATCAATTCAAGCCGATTTAGGTTTTAGTGATCCAAAGCCATCCCGCTAGTCGCGCGGTATGGCTTTGGCTGAACGGCTCTTCAATTTCCGATCAGTTTCAACTCGGCTTCCCGATATTTTTCCGCGCATTTTCTGCTAACTTCTTCCGGCAATTTCGGACCAGGCGCGGTCTTGTTCCAATCCAAGGTTTCCAGGTAATCGCGTAGATATTGTTTGTCGAAGCTAGGCGGGCTGATGCCGACTTGATATTGCTCGACCGGCCAAAAGCGCGAGGAATCGGGGGTCAACGCTTCGTCGATCAAGTACAGGGTGCCGTCTTCGTCCAGGCCAAATTCGAATTTGGTATCGGCGATGATGATTCCGCGTTCGCGAGCGTAATCAGCCGCGGTTGTGTAGAGCTGCAAGCTGGCGTCGCGCACCTTGCCGGCCAGTTCCGCTCCCATCAACGCCACCGTATCGGCGAAGCTGATGTTTTCGTCATGGGTGCCCATTTCGGCCTTGCTGGACGGCGTGTAAATCGGCTGCGGCAATTGTTGCGCCTGTTGCAAGCCGGCCGGCAGCTCGATACCGCACACCGAGCCGCTGTTTTGATAATCCTTCCAACCCGAGCCTATCAAATAGCCGCGCACGATGGCTTCCACCGGCAGCGGTTTCAGACGTTTGACGATGATGGCCCGGCCTTCCACTTGCGCTCTTAATTCGGAATCGGGAATCACGTCCGCCAGCGTCAAGTCGTCGCTTAAATGGTTGGGAATAATATCGCGCATTTTTTCGAACCAAAAATTACTTACCCTGGTCAATACGCGGCCTTTACCGGGAATCGGGTCGGGCATGATCACATCGAACGCCGACATCCGGTCCGAGGTGACGATCAGCAAATGGTTAGCGTCGATTTCGTACATATCGCGGACTTTGCCGCGGCCGAGCAATTTCAAATGCGGCAGGGAAGATTCGTAAAGTGCGGCGGGGGCATTCATAATACGTCTGTGGAGTCAGTGGAAAATGGCTGTAATTTTATCATTAAACCTGTTGAGGGTAGGAAACGCATGAGTTGGCTGGGCAAGTTGGTAGGTGGGGCGTTTGGATTTATGTTGGGCGGGCCGTTGGGGGCGATTTTCGGTGCGTCGGTAGGGCATCAGTTCGATGCCGGACTGGACGGGATGGCCGGCGAGTCATTTAATCCCGGCGACCAGCAGCGCGTGCAAATGGCGTTTTTCACTGCGACGTTCGCGGTGATGGGCCATGTCGCCAAGGTGGATGGCCGGGTTTCCAACGAGGAAATCGGGCTGGCAAAACGGGTGATGGATAATATGGAACTCAGTGCCGAGCTGCGCGAAGCCGCGATTCAACTGTTTCAGCAAGGCAAGCAGACCGATTTTCCATTGGCGGAAGTACTGCGGCAATTTCGCGTGGAATGTCATCGCCGGACTAATCTAGTGCGCATGTTCGTGGAAATCCAGATTCAAGCGGCGTTTGCCGACGGTGTTTACGATGCCAAGGAAGAAAAGCTGTTACTGGATATTTGCGCGCAACTGGGTGTATCGCGTTTCGAATATCAGATCATCAAGGGGCAAGTACAGGCGCAACATCGTTTTCAGCAGTCGGGCGAGCAGTTTCACGCGGCCAAAGCCGGCTCGTCAAAACTGGAAGATGCTTATGCGGTGTTAGGCGTCTCCAGAACAGCGGACGATGCTGAAGTGAAAAAAGCCTATCGCCGTCTAATGAGTCAGCACCATCCGGACAAATTGGTGGCCAAGGGGTTACCCGAGGAAATGATGCAGATGGCCAAGCAAAAGACTCAGCAAATCAGGAAAGCTTACGAAACGATACGGGAAACAAGAGGTTTTTAAAAAGAGCCCGCCAGCCACGGAGGCGGCTGACGGGCTTGAAATAAACAGATTAACTGCTTAACAACGAGGGAGGTACAACAAAACTTAAGCGCGAAACGAGTCGCTAAAATCCAGATTGCTGGCGATGGTTGCAGCGCCGAATAGCATGGTGGAGATGATGAACTCGCCAGACATGAAGCCAAACACGCCGGTGGTGAAAAACAGGCCGGTGAGTACGTCTTTATACAGATTGTTCGATTTGTTCATTTTTGCTCCTAGACTGAATACAGCCGATACCAATGAAGACGACTTCAATATAAGCTTTATTTTTTTATTTACAATATCGGCTATAGTGGATTGCTTGTTTCTTTTTGGGAAACAATATTGAAATAAAGTTGTCATCTAGGCTTGCTATAAGCTGTTTTAATCGAGGAATGCGCTAAGCGCGGACAGATTGCTCTTGGGGAGTTTGACGGTCAGTCTTACCGAATCGGAAAAATCCTGACCGATAATACTGCCGTCCAGTTTTTTTAACTGGTATTCCAGCGCTTGTAGTCGGTGGTAATCCAGATTCAGTGTCAGCTCGGCGAATTCAATGTATTCGACAATGTCGGCGGCTTCTATGACTTGCCTGGCGACATTGCCGTAGGCGCGGGTCAAGCCGCCCGCACCCAGTTTTACCCCGCCGAAATAACGAATCACCGCCACCACCAGATTGATCAGTTGCTTGCCTTCCAGATGCTGAAAGATCGGCTTGCCGGCGGTGCCGCTGGGTTCGCTGGCATCGTGAAAGCGGCAAATCAGACCGTCCGGCGACTGGATACGGTAGGCGTAAACGATATGGCTGGCGTCGGGGAAGCGTTGATGCAAATCCTTTAATAACAACAAAGCTTCGCGCTCGGTCTGGCAGGGGCTGATGATACCGATGAAGCGGGATTTCTTGATGATCTCCTCGACTTCACAAGTCTTGACGACGATTTGCACCTTACAACAGTCCGTTGATCGCCGGATGCTGGTTCAGCAAATGCTCGCGAAACGCTTCGATTTGCGCTTCGTCGTTACGCCGTTCGCGGGGAATGTTGACCGGAATATCGCTGACAATCCGCATCGGCGGCGGCGATAGAAAAATCAGGCGGTCTGCCAGCGCAATCGCCTCGCGCAGGTCGTGGCTGACGAACAATACCGTGTGCGGCCGCTGTTGCCACAGTGAATACAACAGATTTCTCACCTGCCGGGCGCTGGGCGCATCCAGCGAGACGAAGGGTTCGTCCATTAGCAGAATGTCCGGATTAATGGCGAAGGCGCGGATGATGGCGACTCGCCGCTGCATGCCCAGCGACAAGCGCTCCGGATAAACCTGCTGCACGTCGCTCAGTTGCATGTCTGCCAATAAGGAATCGATCAAGGCGGCGGGCGGCGTTTCCTCGAATACCACTTCGATATTCTGCCGGACGGTATACCAGGGCAGTAATCTGGGATTCTGAAACACATAACCAATTCTGGCAGTTGTAGCTTGGCGGCCTATTTGAATTTGGCCCTGATAGTGACTATCCAGTCCGGCAATCATATTCAACAACGTGGTTTTACCGCAGCCGGACGGGCCGAGCAGGCAGACGAATTCGTTACGGCCTACGCCGAGCTGCAAATCGGCAATCGCTTGGTGTTGGCGGTCTTCGGCATGCCTAGAGCGATAAGTTTTATCCTGGATACTGATGGTAATATCGTTCATCGCCGCCACCGTAAAGCCTTGCGGTCCAGCGGCCGCAGCAACAGCCATTCGATCAGTTGGATGACTGCAACGAAGGCAAAGGTATAAGCCAGCAGGCTGGCGACATCGAACAATTGAAAAAACAGATGCAGCTGATAGCCCATACCGTTGCTGCGGCCGAGCAACTCCACGACCAAAATGATTTTCCAGATCAGCGCCAGACCGGAGCGCGTGGCCGCCATCACGAACGGATGCAATTGCGGCCAGATCACATGCGCCAAGGTTTTTCTGCGGTCGAAACGGTAGCTTGCAGCCATTTCCAATAAATCCTTGTCCAGTGCCCGCGCGCCTTCACGGATGGTGACAATCACATTCGGCAGTTTATTGATCACCACCGCCAGAATCGCCGCCGATTCGGCCAATCCGAACCAGACGTAGCAAAGGATGATGGTGACCAGCGCCGGAATGTTCAGGAAGATTACCAACCAGTGATCGAAGAACGCATCCAGGGTTTTGTTGTTACCCAGCGTCACCCCTATCGCGCAGCCCAATACCATCGCAATCGAGAAGCTGACCAGCAGCCGCAGCAGAGTTACCCCTAAATGGTAGGGTAGTTCGCCGGATTGAGTTGCTTGCCAAAATACCTGGGCGACCTGGAGCGGATAGGGTAATGTTGGGCTGTGGACCAAGCCAGCCGCCAGCTGCCAGATGCCTAGCAGCGCTAACAGCGATAGCAGTGTGACGGCAGACTGGTTAAGTTTAAAAGTGCCCGTCAACATTAGTCAGCCGACCAGAACGTCCCCGCTTGTATTTGCGCCGATTGGCCGGTCAGCTTGTTATTGCTGAGTTGATGCAGCATGGCGTAGATTTTTGCGGCGGCGCTTTGCTGAGTGGCGCCCCATTGTTCAACGCGGCCTTGGCAGTAACGCTCCCGGAGTTTTTGTTGTTCTTTCGGACTGGTCGCGTCGGTGAGCGGCACAATTTTCTGCCATTCCGCATCGGAACTGCACAGGGTGTCGTGAGCTTGCTTGCCGAGACTCAAGAATTGTTTGAACGCCGCTTTATGTTGATCGGCCCAGTCCTGTTTGAACACATAGCCGATGCTGGGCACTGTCTCGCTAATGCCGAGTTGGCGGATGATCTCCTCGCCGCTCAACAGCGCCCGGTAACCTTGCGCTTCAAGATGCGCGGCAAATTGCCAGAAGGTCAGCAAGGCATCGACGCGCTTTTCGAGTAGTTGCTGGCTCAGTAATGGCGGCGCGCCGTAGATTTTTTCCACGCCGGTATTCAGGTCCACTTGCTGTTGCTGTCCCAACGCTTGTAACAGCATCCAGTTCTTATCCAGTTCGCCGCCGGCTATGCCCAGTTTTTTACCTTTTAAATCGGCCAGCGACTTGATCGGGCTATCGGCAGATACCAGCAATACGCCGGAGGTATCGGAAAACGGGTAAAAACTCAAATTGGTGCCGGTGCTGCGCATGCTGGACGTCCAGATCCAGTCGGAGACGATCACATCGACTGAGCCAGCTTGCAGCGCAACCTTACCGGCTTGCTGATTGGCAACCGCGATGTTTTCCACGTTGAATTCCGCATTGTCTAGTAGTCCTTGGTTGCGCATCGCCGCGAGTTCCCAGTTTAAGGTGCCGGCGGCCATAGCGCCTATGCGGATAGTGGGTTTTACATCGGCGTTGGCAAATTGCGGCAATAAAGCAGCAATGGCAAACAGGCAAGTTTTTATATTCATCTGCAAAGTCCCTAGTCGGATGGTTAACGCAACGATTTTAACGCAGCCGCCCCCAATACGAGAATGTTTGTCGGATTTGTTTGGAGCGGAATGCGTTGTCCAAGGTTTAAGGGCAAACCGTTTGGCTGATATTCCCAAAAGCCCGAGGCCACTAGACCACACGAGTAACCAGGGGTTCCGGCATGGCGGGGCTGGGAGGAATTTAGTGCCTAGGTTAAAACAGCTGATTAGCAAGCTGCGCTACAGCCGCAAAATCGGCCTTTCGGCAAGGCATGCGGATAGCGCAGGGCTTACCGATTCGGGAATATTAAAAGCTGTGGCGTAGACATTTCCCGTGGCTTAACGGCCTAGGATGCAGTGGGAAGTAATCTGTCTTCTCGCTCAAATCTGGCGGCGGCCACCGGTCGGCCGGTGTAATAGCCTTGGTAGGATAGGCAGCCTTTATCACGTAAGAAGATCATTTGTTCCTGGGTTTCCACGCCTTCGGCAATCACATGTAGACCTAAGTTTTTAGCCATATTGATAATGGTCTCCACAATTACCGCGTCGTTGGGGTCGCTGGCGATGTCGCGGACGAAACTCTGATCGATCTTTAATTGGCTGATGGGCAATTTTTTTAAATAAGACAGTGAGGAATAGCCGATACCGAAATCGTCGATGGAGGTTTTTACGCCCAGGGTTTGCAAATCGCGCATTTTTTCCACGGTGTCGTCTATGTCGCTGATCACGCAGCCTTCGGTCAGTTCGATGACCAGACGCTCAGCCGGCAGTTCGGCGTCGATCAAAATGCGTTTTACTTGGTCGACAAAATCGGCCTGGCGGAATTGCCGGGAACTGACGTTGACCGCCACATGATGAATAGGCAGGTTCTGCGCGTCCCACACCTTGATTTGCCGGCAGGCCTCGCGCATGACCCATTCGCCTATCGGCAAAATCAGCTGGGTATCTTCGGCAATGGGGATAAATTCCGCCGGGGAGATCATGCCCTTTTCCGGATGCTGCCAGCGGATTAGCGCTTCGGCGCTGATTACTTTGCCGAGGTGATCGACCTGCGCCTGATAGTGCAGTAAAAACTGCCGCTGTTTCAGCGCCTGACGAATCTCTTTTTCCAAGGTTAAACGGCGGTCGGCCGTTTCCTGCATCGACGGACGGTAAAAACTGATGCCGTTACGGCCGCTTTCCTTGGCCCGGTACATCGCAGTATCCGCCTGTTGGATGACCGCTTCAGGCTGTTCGGCCACCTCGGGAAACAGGGTCACGCCTATGCTGGTGGAAAAGTGATGTTCGCTGCCCTGAACCGTGAAAGGTTGATTGATGGTGTGCAGGATTTTTTCCGCCAGCATCGCCGCGTGACTGGTCGCTTGCGACAGTTGCGAGTAGCGGCCAGGCACCATCACGATAAATTCGTCGCCACCCAGCCGGCAAGCGGTGTCTTCGTCGCGGATAATGGATTTGAGGCGTTGGGCAACCTGGATCAGCAATTCGTCGCCTACTTGGTGGCCGCGCGAATCGTTAAGGGTTTTGAAGTGGTCCAAATCCAGAAAAAACAGCGAACCGTAATAACTTTGGCGTTTGGCGGCAGCGATCTCCTGTTTCAGGCGGTCCAGCAGCAAACGTCGGTTCGGCAAGCCGGTCAGCGGGTCGTAAAATGCCAGTTCATGGATTTCCCGCTCGGCGGCTTTTTTCTCGCTGATGTCGGAAAAAATCGCCACATAATTGAGCAGGCGATCCTGTTCGTCCCTCACGCCGGTCACCGTCAGCCATTCCGGAAACACGTCGCCGTTTTTGCGCCGATTAAAAATTTCGCCCTGCCATTGGTTATCCTTGGCCAAGGCTTGGGTCAAAGTTTGAATAAATCCGGGAGCTTGATGGGTCGACGACAGAAAATCCGGTTGCCGGCCAATCACTTCTTCCGCGCTGTAACCGGTGATTTTGTTGAAAGCATTGTTGACGCGCAAAATTGCCCCATTGGCATCGGTGACGATAATGGCCTCGTGCGACTGGAATGTGGTTGCCGCGATGCGGAGTTCGTTTTCCTGCTGTTTACGGCGTTCGATCTCGGTATTCAGCGCTTGGTTGCTACGCAGCAAATCGCGGGTTTTTAGGGCCACTAAATCTTCGATGCGGGCGGTGCGTCCGCTCATCAGCATTAAACCGAAGCTGGTCAGGCCGCAGAGCAAAAAGCTTCCGGACAACAGCCACCAAACCGTCCAGGGATTTTGTTGCGTATAAAACTCCGGCAGCGGTTTATATTCGAGCGTCCAATTCCGGTCGGCGACCGCCAGCGCTTGCCGCTTGCTTGGAAGGAAGTAATGCGTTTTCGATTCAATGCCTTCGGGAGTGCTGCGGTATAACAGCTGGTCTTGATCATAGATCGCTACCGACAAACGTGTGCTTTGTAAGCGTCCGGACAGTTCCTGAATCTCGTTGCTTAATTTAAAAACATTCGAGACCAATCCGACAAAAAACTGTTGACGCTGGGCGCTGGTGTTTAGCGATTTTCCTTTGAGATAAATCGGGGAGTAGATGGCGAAGCAGGGCTGTTTGTCGTCGCAGACCATGCCGTCCGTCACCACCGTTTCGCCGGAATTAATCGCTTTTTGGATTGCCGCTAATAGTTGTGGGTTGCTGGCAACGTCGAAACCAATCTTTTGCTGGTTGCCGAAGGCGTAAGCAATGGGTAAATAAACATTCCGCTTACCAGCCGGTATCAATTGCTGATTGCGGTTGTGCTCGTGAATGGTGGTTTCTGTCTGTTGTTCGAATGCGCTACGGTCTTCGGCATTGACTCTGGGTATCCATTCCAGTGCCTCCAGCTCGGGATGTTTGCTGAAAATGGTATGGGCAAATAGCCTGAACTCGTTGGGATTGACCGATTCCGAGCTGTCGAATAAGGCTTTCAATAACTGATTATTCAGAATATCGTCGCTGAAATGTTCCTGGAGGTTGGTATGGGTCAGATTAATCTGGTTGTCGAATAGCCCATTGAGGCGTTGATTTTCCAGATTGCGGCTGTAGACGAAGGCGATGACCACCAACAATAGCGAAATCGATAACGGATAGGCCACGAATTTTTGCCGTTGCCGCCAGATATGCCGCGGGGTACCGATAAACAACAGTAGCAAGGGCGCGAAGATCACCGTACCTATGGCATCGCCTATCCACCAGGTACACCAGTTCAGGCCGATTTCTTCCGCATCAATGGTGTCGAAAATGTACAGAAAACTGGTGCCGACGCTAGCCGATATTAAGCAACTGGCAATTGCCAGCAAGAAAAACCAGACGACATGCCGATCTTCCATCAACGGATTGTGTCTACCTATCCAGCGGTTGATCAGGGACGCTCCGAGCAAGGGCTGGGCGATGGCGCCGACGCTGGCGGCGGCGCCTACCCAAATCGGTGTAAACCAATCTTCCGGGGTGGCCAGATTGCCAAAAGCGTAAATTTGCGTGCCCAAGCTGCCGATGATCAGACCCGGCAATAATTTGGGGCCATAACCAAGCAGCGCGGCTAAAGCGATACCCGCTGACGGCCAGATTGGGCTGGCATGGCTGGGCTGCATCGCCAGCATATGCCCGAGATAGCCGCTGATAAAATAGGCCAGGGCCAAGGCGCTGTTCAGCAGAAAAAATCTAAAAGCTGTCGGCATGATTAAACAGGCGGACTCTGGTTCTCACCGAGGCTGGGCGAAGCAGTCGCTTTAGTGAGTTGCGGGCAACAGAACGCCATTCTCGACATCCATGCTAAATGCTTTGCCAAAGCCGGCGACATATTGGCCGCGCAAAGGCGTCAGTGCCAGTAAATGAAAATCCGCTAGGGAGCGTAAAACCGCGACTGTTTCGCCGAACCGCTGTTGCAGCTTATCTAACAACTGGGTATATGCTGCGTGGGTTTTGTCGATTTCACCAACCTCACATTCGATTACCAGCCGGCGTCTGGCAAACGGGTTGACCGCTTCGGCCTCGGGTTCGATAAACATGATGGATGCTTGACGTTGGCGCAGCATATTGCCGGTATGCCGGGCCAATTGGCTGACGTAGATGTAATAAGTATTTTGGTAATCCAGAAACGGCGCATAGCTGACTTCGGCTGTCCCGAGCTCGGAACTGCTGGCGATTATCAGGCTTTGGCTGTTAGCAATTAAAGTCCGGTAATCGGCGGCTAGCGGTTCGGAACTCATGGTGTCGTGATAGCAGTCAGTTGCGCGTGGCGGAAGCAATCGACGGTGTGATCGTTGACCATGCCCACCGCCTGCATATAAGCATAGCAGATGGTTTTGCCGACGAATTTAAAGCCGCGTTTTTGCAGGTCTTTGCACATGCTGGCCGATTCCGGGGAATAGGCCGGTATTTGACTATGGCTCAGCCAACTATTTTGCCGGGTTTTGCCATCCACAAAGCGCCAAATGTACTGATCAAAACCGCCGAATTCCTGTTGTACCCGTAAAAAAGCCTGGGCGTTGCTTACCGCGGATTCAATTTTCAGGCGGTTCTTGACGATGCCGGGATTTTGCAGCAATGACGCCAGTTTTTTGTGATCATAAGCGGCGACCTTAAGCGGATCAAAATGATCGAAAGCGGCGCGATAAGCCTCGCGTTTATCGAGAATGGTTCGCCAACTGAGGCCGGCTTGTGCGCCTTCCAGCACCAGAAACTCGAACAGCTTTTGCTCGTCGTGCAGCGGTACGCCCCATTCGTGATCGTGATAATGTTCTTCGTTGGTACTATTCAGCGCCCACACGCATTTGCCTGGCATCAGTCTTTTTTCATCAGGTTTTTCAAATCGGCGAAGGGATTGAAGGTAGCGGCAGGCGCTTTGCCTTCCGAGGTGGCTTTGCCGCCGTAACGCACGTGCTCTTCAAAACGTTGATGTTCGTTGTCGTGGCAATACAGGCACAGCAACTCCCAATTGCTGCCGTCGGGCGGATTGTGGTCGTGATCGTGATTGATGTGGTGGACCGTCAATTCGCGCAGGTTTTTATGATCGAATTCCCTTGAGCAGCGTCCGCAAATCCAGGGATAGAGTTTTAAGGCTTGCTCGCGGTAGCCTTTTTCCCGCTCTTCCTTGTAGCGCCGGGCTTCGGCGACGATGTGATAGGCTTTGTTATCCGACATGAGGTCCTCCGTTTGTCAGCCGCCGGTGGCGTTCATGTGCCGCAAAATAACCGGCTGTTCGTGAATATTGAATTCGTGTTTTTCCGGTTTGATTTGCATGGCCTCGACGATGGCTTGTTTCAACATCGCTTTGTCGCCTGGGTGGTCTCTCACAACCTGCTTCAGATCCACCGAATGTTCGTTGCCCAAGCAGAGCAATAAACGGCCCTCGGCGGTCAGGCGCACCCTGTTGCAACTGCCGCAGAAATTGGCGCTGTGCGGCGAGATAAAACCCACTTTGCTTTTACTGTCGGCTATCCGGTAATAAGCCGAAGGTCCGCCGGTCGAGTCGGTCACGGCTTCCAGGGTAAAGCGTTGTTGCAAATCCTGTCGGATCAAATCGCTGGGATAAAACGCGGCGCCGCGATGATGGTTGTCCACCGCGCCCAGCGGCATTTCTTCGATAAAACTGATGTCGATGCCATGCTCGACGGCAAATTGCACCAGATCGCAGACTTCCTGGTGGTTGCGGTTTTTCAGTATCACCGCGTTGAGTTTGATGCGCTGAAAGCCGGCGGTTCGGGCTTTTTCTATGCCTTTCAGCACTTGCTGCAAATCGCCGGTTCGGGTTAGCTCCCTGAATTTGACCGGGTCCAGGGTGTCCAGGCTGATGTTGATGCGTTTCACGCCGGCGGATTTCAAGTCATCGGCCATTTCGGCCAGATGGGAACCGTTGCTGGTCAATACCAGTTCATTCAAACCCGGTATGCGCCCCAAGTCTTGCATTAAGCCTAACGCACCTTTACGCACTAGCGGTTCGCCGCCGGTGATCCTGATTTTGCCGACACCTAGTTCGACGAAGGTTTCGCAGATAAAGCGGATTTCCTCCAGGCTGAGAATATGGCTGCGCGGCAGAAACGTCATGTCCTCGGCCATACAGTAAACGCAGCGAAAATCACAGCGGTCGGTGATTGATACCCGCAGGTAGTTGACCACTCTGCCAAAGCGGTCTATCAGTTGCAACGGTTTGCTAGGCGCCATTACATTCGAACAGAAAAAATAAAGGAAGAAAATAGTAACACAGCACCGCGCTGTGTTATTACCGCTTGCTAAAAGATCGGCGTTGAGCGGGTAAGTTCCTCTGACGGTTTTTTGCCTGACTATTGCTTGCCCAAGCGCCGCAGCAAAGCCAATACCGCCGCTTCTATCTGCGGCAAGGCCTCGCTCGGGTGCGCGTCTTCTATGTCGTCTACCTGCCAGTATTCCACGCGATCCACCCAGGCCGGAAAGCGGCTATGCAACAAGGGTTGATGCTCGGTTTGCTTCAAGGCGATGATGCGGTGGGCGGTGGTCAAGTCCTGCTCGGTCAGCGCAAGCGGCGCGCGGACGGGCTCGATGGGGATCTCCCGCAAGGCCAAGCCATGCCGAGTGTGCGGCGAAAGCGGCCCGGCATCATCTTTCAGCAGCTCGATAGCCAGCCCGCGCGAAAACGCCCGCCAAGGCAGGGCATAATCCGGCGCGTGATGATTGAATAAATACTCGGCAAACCGGCTGCGGTAGTAGTTGCCGGTGCAGAGGAATAGGACTTGGGAGTGAGTGTTTGTCATAAAACTCCTTTTGGCGAGGCTGTTTGCATGAGAGCAGGCAGTAAAGAATTTGTTTGAGTCATTATAATGGTGATACCGTATGTGGTATGTTTGAGATTGTACTGGATACTAATGTTCTGTTCGCCGGCTTGTATTCCGCTAACGGCGCATCCTTTAAATTGCTGGAGCTTTTAGCCGGTGGGCAGTTGCAAACAGCCATATCGACACCGCTTTTGTTCGAGTATGAGGACGTTTTGAAACTCAACCGTTCCATGCTGCAACTGACCGATGCTGAAGTAGACATAGTACTCGATAACTTGTGCGCGTTTAGCCGTCATCAAAAGGTGTATTTTTTATGGCGACCTTATTTGCCGGACCCGAAAGATGATTTAGTTTTGGAGTTGGCCGTTGCTGCCCGAGTAAACACCATTGTTACCCATAATTTAAAAGATTTTGCCCGTATCGAAAAATTCGGCGTCGAAGCCATTACGCCAAAAACTTTGCTGGAGCGTCTACCATGAGTGCATTAAGTCTGAGATTGCCCGATTCCATACACCGTCACATCAAGGAACTGGCGAGTAAAGAAGGTGTATCGATCAATCAATTTATTGCCAGCGCCGTTGCCGAAAAAGTCTCGGCTATCGCCACCGAAGACTACCTGCAGGCTCGAGCCGAACGAGCCGACAAAGCCGCTTTCCAGACCATTTTGGCCAAGGTACCCAAACGTGAGCCTTTGGCTGGGGATGAGTTTTAGCGTTGGCGGGCAGCATAGGCAGATATAGCTGTTTCTGTAGAAAATACTACGAGCTGGGGCTGATTGATTGGATCGATGACTTAAATCTGCAGAATGACTAAGCTTTTATACTTAGCTTAAGTTGACGGCATTCGTCTAGCGCTGATTTAACCCAACAATTCCGAGAGTCTTTACCCTTTATGAAGCAATTTCTAAATACGGCCGTCAAGGCAGTCTTCGACGACTATCCGCTGGAAATTCGTCGGAAAATGCTGGTGCTTCGCGAAGCAATCTTTGCTGTGGCGGCTAGCGAGGGTGTCGGACAGCTAGAGGAAACCCTAAAGTGGGGCGAGCCTGCTTATATGACCGCCGAAACCGGATGTGGCAGTACGATCAGAATGGCATGGAAGAAAGAGAAACCTAACCAATATGCCATGTATTTCATCTGCACAACGAATTTGGTAGAAACCTTTCGGACGCTATTTCCGCACCAGTTTAAATACGAGGGCAATCGGGCGATTGTCTTTCGAGAAACTGAAGACGTCGACATGGATAGCCTGTCAATCTGTATTGCTATGGCCTTGACCTATCATCGGAACAAGCGACGAAAGCAATCGTAGGTGCGGAGCTGGCTTCAGGCTTCTTCGCCAAGAATATTTCACCTTGCCGTTGACTATGGTAGGTGTTGCCGCAGAAATCCACCAATCCGCGCCTCCAGCCAATACGCCGGCCTGAACAACCCTCCGCTCACAAATCCCACATGTCCGCCGCCTGCGCACACTTCCAGTTGCACCTGATCGGATAATTCCGTGGCGGTCGGCAATACTCGCTCGGTCATGAACGGATCGTCCCTGGCTTGCAAAATTAAAGTTGGTACGCGGATATGCTTCAGAAATTGCCGGGAACTGCTGCGCCGGTAGTAATCGTGGGCGTCTGTAAAGCCGTGCAAGCCGGCCACGACTTTATCGTCGTATTGCCAGAAGGACTTGATGCCCGAGAGGTCGCCTAATTTTAAAATCCGCTCAGCTTGTTCGTGTTGGCCGATGCCTTGCAAATGCCGGAGTTTGACGCGCATGTACTGTTTCAGCTCGCGCAGTAAATAGTCGCGATAGAGTTTCGAGAAGCCACGATCCAGCTTGTCGGCGCATTCGCTTAACAACAACGGTACGGATACCGCTACCGCCGCCGATAACTCAAGCTTATCGCCTTGTTCACCCAGCCATTTCAGTAAGACGTTGCCGCCCAAGGAAAAACCTATCGCCGCCATCGCCCGCTCCGGAAAACGCTGGCGTAAAGTCCAATACAAAAACTCGATGTCTTCGGTTTCGCCGGAGTGGTAGCAACGCGCCAGCCGGTTCATCTCACCGCTGCAACCGCGAAAATTCAGCGCCACGCTGGCAAAGCCGGCCGCCAGCAAACTGTGTTGCAGGCCCTGGATGTAACCGGAACGGCTGCTGCCGGCCAGGCCATGCAACAGAATCACCAGCGGCCTATCGCCGTTATCCACCCAGTCGATGTCCAGAAAGTCGCCGTCAGGCGTGTCCAGCCGTTCGCGGCGGATGCCGGCCGGTGGCGAGATACGCCGCAAAAAAGCCGGATAGATAGTCTGCAAATGCGGACTGTTCAGCCACCAGGCCGGGCGGAAGGCGTTGTGCATGGTTGTGGACCTGCTTTATAGTAGTTAAGGGTGATGATGTCGGCAGGAATATACCGCCTGTATCGGCAAACGCCAGCGCGAGTCTTTACGGCCGGCTTTTCGCCGCCGCCAATCTCGATATTTCGGATTAATGTTACATGCTTTGTTACTTTCGATGACTCGGCCAATCACGCTAACCAAATCTCAACCAAGACCGGCGCAACCGGTTCGCGCCAAATCCGCCAATCGCCGGAAATCTCCCGGCAAATCGCGGCGGAAGGCGAAGCCGCGTCTGCCGAATTGGTGGCTGATCGCCTTGGAAGCGCTGGCGTTGGCGGTGGCGGCGGTTTTGGCGACCATGTTCCTGTTGGGTTATTCGGCCAATTGGGCGTCAGGTTCCGGGTTTTTCACCAGTTTGCTGCCGTTCGCATTGGGCGTGTTGATCTTGATGATGGCGGTGGTTGCCATATTGATTGCTTGGTCGCGAGTGCGTAGTTGGTTGCACGGGCGGCTGGAATACCTGCCGGCGGCTTTGGCTGTCAGTCTTGCCGCGTCGACCGGCTGGTTTGTCATGCACGACGGCTACACCTCGGTGTTCACGCATTTTCGCACCTTGGTGGGCGGCAAGCAGGAAGCCGAGCGTGTGACGCTGGCTCATCAAGTCTATGCCGCCTACCGCCGCCACGGCGTCGGCGGCCTGCAAAAAATGATGGCGCGCGCCGACGCTTTTAATCCGGCCATCGAGGACGCGGCCAAGGCATTTGATGTCGATGTCAATTTGCTGCAAGGTATCGCCGCCACCGAGTCTTCGTTCATGCCGCGCGACAGCTTCGATGGCGGCAAAGGCCTGTTCCAGATTACCGTCGTTCCCAAAGCCATTACCCGCGAGGCCGCCGACGAACTGGATGTGGAGGAGCTGCAAGTCAACGATCCCAGGCACAACGCCTTTGTCGCCGCCGCCACCTTTAAACATTATCTGCAACAAATGCACGGCGATCTGTTTTTAGGCTTGCTAGCCTATAACATCGGGCCGCGCAACGGCGGCTTGCGTTTCATCATGCAGCAATACGGCGCCACCGACTTTGCGACGCTGCAGCCTTACCTGCAAACCCTACCGCGCGACTACCCGATCCGGGTGTTGTCGTATGCCTTGGCGTTTAAGCTTTATCAGCACGACGGCAAATTGCTGGCTTATGAAGAAGGCGATAACGCCATGCGGATTCAACAGATGGGGATTCCGGGGTTGTAGATTCGCCGCCTGATTTTGGTCCCTACTGGGTAGCCCTTACAGTCAGGAAAATTTAACGATAATATCTTGCTGAATATGGCGCACCCGGTGATGGAGCTTTTCCGACTTAACCGGGATGTGTCGCAATGGATCATGCTGGCGCATCACAAATTCACGAATCGCTTCATCGTTCCAGGATTGATGGTTGTCATGCACCATACGCAATACAGCATTCAATTTATTGGCGGTGTAAATCACATCGTCTTCGTTATCGTCATAATCCGAGTGTATCAAATCTTTTATGGCGTACTTAACTTGAGCAAGGGCATTATTGGCATCGAATGATGTGGCCTGTCTCATGATTATTTCTCCGGCTTTCAGTTTGTGTTGGTGGCTACTATCTCCTCAGGTCCTTAAATTAAACTTAATAAATGACGATTGAACGACATGCTGCCGATGGCATCGAGAAAATAGTCGATGGCGACGAGTGACATGGCGCTTTACAGCGCACTCGGTGTTCTTGTTGCTCCTGCGCTTCGAGCCAAGCTTGTGGCATGGAGTGGTGTTTGGATTGGTGGCGGAGGTCGAGTTCGGGGGGGTATCTGTTTCGAAATTCCAAGCGAGGTGCTGGCGATGAAATATGGCGAAGCGGACGCTGATTATTATTTTGTATGGTTTTAATCGGCTGGAATCGACCCTTTTCGGACGATCACTCCATCCAATCTAATGTCAGCAATTGGAAGGTCAACGGCCACAGGAATATACTGATCTATTCATAATTTAGTCTGTTGTAGCATGCTGAAATCGGATTGAATTTAACTAATCTAGGTTTGACAATAAGAAATCCAGCCTAGGTCCGACAGGAACGAGTTTACTCGGATTGTTATGTGGATGGCTCATTTAATGAGTGACGATTGATGTGGTCAAAATTCACGATTTCTTCAATACTTTTTGTCCGGTAATGCACTCTCAGGTTGACATCTGAGTTCAATATAGCGTTTTCCGGTGTTGAATATCGCTTTAACCGCCGCATCCGGGTATGCCGTTGCGCACATCGGTGATACTGCATTTGCCAAAGCCGACAACCTGGCTGTCAAGAACCGCTACTTTCCTGGCTTTTTTAGCGCGTTTGTCGATAGTTTCCTCCTCGTCGCCAAATGATTTCCCGGCTGCGGATTTCGCCGCTGCGGCAGCGGCGGCATCGCCGGCGATCATGGGATTGCTAACCTGAGCCGCAGGGGCCGGCGCTGGATTGGCGATTTGAATGTTGTCAACGCCTCTAACCTGGCCGGGCAAAATGACTTTGCCGCCGCCGATACCCGCCTCGCCAGCATCGACGTAACCGCGCGGGGTTAGCAAATAAACATTACCGATGCGTTTGCGGTTAAAACCCGATTGCGCGCGAATCCCGCTGCCCGATACAGTGGCCGGAAACACCACGACCAGATTGCCGTTAGCGTCCAGACTGACTTTGGGTTTGGGTGTCGAGATAGCTGATTTTGCGCCACGGCCGGCGTCGATATTCCCCTCCGAAGACCAAGCGGTAATGTCGCCGCCGTCCAGCGTAAATATCCTGGATCGATTGACTTGTAAGTCGCCATTGACCAGGATGTTGACGTCGCCTTCGCGTTGCGCCACTACGCCGAGCTGGTCCTGGCTTTTCTGCCCGGTAAATGCCGACGCCAGGCCGACGTTGATCATGCCGCCGGGTGCCAACAGATCAATATCGCCGCCGTATAGGGTCTGGATGCGACTGAAAAATAGCCGGATACCCCCGGACGGACTGCTTGGAAATAAGCGGGCGATGGCAGCGTACCCGCGTTGGTAAGCGGCGGCTTTTTCCTTGTCCGGTAAGCTGGCGGCGGAGACAGCTGTGGCGCGAATTTCCGTGAACAAAATATCCAGAGCAACCGCCAGACGACCGGCTGTGGTGGTTTGCAGGTTCAACTCGGCCAGACGGTCCTGGTAAGCGCCGTTGGCGACATAGTCATTCAGAAAATCCTCCAGCGGCCGGGTATCGTGCTGCAAGCTACTGCCGGCAATGACAATAATATCGGCGCCGGTTTGCGGTAAGGCCGAATTCAACAGTGGTCCGACCGTGGTAATGCCCTCGGAGCTCCCCAGATCGACATTGCGTCCCGCCCAGATATTCAGCAAACCCGGACCCGCCAACTGAATGCCGCCGGGCGAGCCTTGCACCGTGCCGGTGGTGGGGTCGCGCAAGATCGGAAATACCAGGTCGCGGCCTATACTGATACTCGTGACATCGCCGGCATTAATATTCTGGATCGCCAGGCTCAGATTGTACAAATCCTGGCCGGCCCAAATATCGGTAGACTTGGCTGCCGCGACTAACGCATCGCCGATACCGGTAATGCTGCCGTTGGCCGAAACGATGCGGTTGCGACTGGTATCGTTACGGTGGATCGGTTGCGGGGCATGTACGGTAGAAGCATCGCCGCCGAAAGGCGTGGTAAATAGATATTTGGTTGCGCCGGCGACTGTCGTGGCTGGTTGGGCAGCAGACTGCAATCGAGCAGGATCGACATCCAGCTGATTGACACGGGTACCGCTGCTGTCGTTACCGATACTAATGTCGCCGTTCGCCAGTAAATTCAGGCTGCTTTCCGCGGCAGGGTATAGCGTCATCGAGTTGACGATTTCTAAACCGCCGCTGAGTGCCTGAGCGTGGAGATTGCCTGGATATAAGGTCAGCAGCGGATAGTCGGTGCTTTTCAAGATTGCCCGGCCCATGGGCGATGCTTGGTCGAAGATTTTGTAGGCTTGGACGATAGCTTGTACATCGTTATTCAGCACCAAGTTGCCGGCCAGGGTTTGCAATTCAATCGCGCTGTCGGCGCTATAACTGCTGAAGTATGAGGTTTTGTCCAGGAATTTGGCTGGTGTCAACGAAAACGGGTTCAACACCGTGCCGACGTCGATACCGCTGGCGGCTTGAACCTGGAATTGAGCGTCGCCCAGCGCAAATACCGGGCCGGCCGTGTATTGGCTGCCGCCGGTGATCGCCCCATCCGCGCGAATATCGGTAGTACCCTTGTCAACGTAAAACACCCCGCCGGCTATGTCGCCGCCGGCATGTACTTCCAAATTACCGCCGCCTTGTAGTTGCCAACGGTTTTCGACGACTAGGCCGTTGTCCGTCACGCCGACCGGTTTTGCCGAAGTCGGCAACATCACCGACAAATCGTGAATATCCGCGCCGGCCTTGATGCTCACATCACCACCGCCCAACGCGCCTATGTTCTCTCTAAAGCCGAACTTCAGGTTTTGAATTCTGGCATTGGCGCTGTTTTGTACAACCAGGCCATCGAACATGATGCCCCACGCGGTGGCTCTATCGGCGGCGCTAATGCCGTCGCTGGCGTCCCAGTTACCGGTGCGTTGCAGCCAGTCGGACATCAATTGCGGGCTGGCGGCACCGATGACATTGCCGCCGGCGTTTAGGCTGACGTCGCCGCCGTCGAACGGATATTCGACGAAAAAAGCCGCAGCGACCAGAGCATTGCTGAAGTTGCCCCAGCGCTCGGTGTCGGCGGCGCGGCCGGCGGTGTAAATGGTGGATGTAGCATCGCTAAGGGTAATATCGCTGGCGGCGGCGACGTTGATGTTGCCGGTGCCGGTGCGGACGCTAGTATTGGCTGCAACGGTTAGTGAGCCAGCGTTCAGCGAGGACTGCACCGCAAGCGGGTCGGCACTGGTTAAATCGGCGCCGGCCACCAAGTTATAATTCCAGGATTGACCGGTCTGCAAAACCAGGGTTCGCAGCCAATTGCCGTTTACACCCAGCATGCCGGCCAGTTGGCTGGAATCGTACAAGGCAAAGCCATCGCTCAGGGTTTGGTTTATGTGCAACTTGCCGGCGGCCCTCACGCTGAGTGCGCCGACACTATTGCCGTTATCGAAATGCCAGCTCCGGCCTTGCGAGTCCGGAAAGGCCAGATCCCAGCCATTGTGCGAAATCAGGCTGCCGTTGATGTTGCTGGGCTTGTACTTGATGTTGGCGGCACCGGCATTCGGAAATATCCTGACAAATAGGGTGCGGAAGGTGGCCGATTGCGGGTTGGCATCAAAATAATAAGTGCCGTCCGCAGTTAGGGAACTGCTGGCGGCTTCGGTCAGGTTGCGGACCACGCCGTTGCTGCCGATTTGCTGTAAGGCATTCACCACGCCGGCGGCATCGGTGAGCGAGGTTTTCCATATCGAGCTGGACTGTTGCGTCCAGTTCATGCCGGTCAGCGATTCGGTCAAATCCAGCGTCAAATCGCCGCTGCTGACTATATCCACACCCGCTTGCAAACTAAAACCGCCCAAGCGCTGTTGCAGATCGGCATTTGCGGCTGCTGCGTTCAGGTATTGCTGGGTTTCCCCGCGCCATGCCCCAATTTGACTGTTACTTAGCGGGATGTCTCGGTAATGTGCGGTCGCGGAGACGTTCAGTGTATGGGCACCCAGCACGCTGCCGCTGGCTATCGATACCGCCGCGTCGCCGTTGCCGAACCGGTTGACGACGGCCTCGACGCTGCCGCCCGCACCGCCGGAGACATCGATGTTGGCACCAGTGGCGACAGTGACACCGTGATCGCCGTCGTTATCAGCATCCATAGAGCTTATAACCACCGAGCCGCCCGGCTTGCCGGCGGCGGTAGATGCTGCATTGAGTTTGGCGCAGGCTAGAATGTTAATGCTGTCGCCGGCGGATAAACGGATGCTGCCGGCCTGCTGGTCGCCCACATCCAAGGTGCCGAATACATCCAGCTTCCCGGTATCGACGCTTAGATTAAGGTTGTGGGCTTTGACGTAATCGCTTGCAGCGACTGTTAGATCGCCGCTACGTTGGCGGATGCTCCAGTCGCCATTAAAGCCGGCGTTGGTCAGATAGTTATTCAAGACGGAAAAGGTAGCTCCGGAGCTAGTTGTGGCGTCCATGTTGATATTGCCGCCGCGCGCACCTTGATAACCCAGGCCGCGTATCTCGCCGGTCAGGGTTAAATGCCCCAATCCTGACGACAGCGATAAGGTGCCGGCGTCGCCGCCCAGCTGGCTGCCGGACACATCGAGCAGCGAACCGGCATTCAGGGTCAGGCTGCCGCCGGCGGATTTCAAGAAAATACTGCCGCCGCCGGTATTGACATGATGGCCGGCCAGATCGATGTCGCGGCCACTGGTGTCTATGCTGCCGGAGATCGACAAAGTCTGAGCGGCTTGCAGTTTGACGATGCCGGAAGCCAGTTCAATGTGGCCCTGATGGTTTATTTGTTCGGCCGCGACGCTTAATCGGGCGCCGAGGGCGTCACTTTGCGGGGCGGTTCCGGCGGCCAAGGTAGTCAGATCATGGCTGCCTAGATTCAATGAGCTATTGGCGCCGGCGGTCGCTGTCCAAATGGGTGTGGCGATGGTGACATCGCTATCGGCGCGGATATCAGCGGTGCCGCTGTTGACGACTGCGTTGAGCCCTTGCAATGAGATTTGCTGGAAGCCCGACCAGGCGTATTCGCCGGCGCCCAAAGTGATAGTGTTTGCGGTCAAGTTTAGTTGGCCGTTGCCGGCGGCGGTAAATGCCGTCGGTGCGCTGCCGCTGTTTTTAAGGGTGATAGTTTCGGCATTGATGGCGGCAATCTGATTACTGCTGCCATAGCCGTAAAGACTTGCGGCATTTAATACCAAATCCTTTAATTGCAGATTCATCGCGCCGGCGATGTCTATCGCGCCAAAGCTGTTTAGCGTTAACTTGTCTACGCGCAGGCCGTTTAAGGTGGCTGCGGATAATTGCAGTCCATCGCTGCCGCCGGTATCACCTAGTGAAATACGGCTGGAACTGAGGGTCAATTCGCCCTGGTTCATCGCGATATTGCCTGAGAAGCGGGTGTCTTTGCTGGCATCCAGCAGAATTGAGCCGGCACTGGACAGCGTTGCCCCGTCGGCGATGTCCAGCGTGCCGCGCAGTCCGGTTAACGCATCGGCGGCGCGCACCACGTTAGCCTGGCTACCTGCCGACACCCTTAATAGGGCGCCGTCGCTGCTGCCATCGGTATTGATGACCTTAAGGTTGGTATCGGTGCGGCTGATTGTGCCGGCGTTGCTTAACGTTGTGTCGCCTGCTAACGAGACGGTATCGCTCGCTGCCAGCAGAATTTCCGGGGCTTGCAAACGGCTGCCAGCCGCTACGGTCACTGTTTGCGCGCCGACTGTTAGCTGAGTTTGGCCGTTGCCGCGACTGCGTCGACCGCCCAGTAACAGGCTGTCGACGCCGAGGCGGTTCAATTCGTCGGCTAACAACACCGTGCCGGGATCGACGCCGATGCTACGGCTGCTAACCACGGCCAGTCTATCCGCGCTGATGTCCAACATGCCGCCCAGCCCGCCTGGAGCTGCGGTAGCGCTGATTTGCGCCGCCATTTGCAAGCTATTGCCGGCCAGCAGGCTGAGATTGCCGGCGTCTTGCGGTAGCGAGTTGCCCGCGAAGAAATTACTTGTCGTAGTTTCCTGGTATTCGGAGCGGGTGCGGGAAATGGCGCCCGATTCGACGGCAAAGCCCGACCAGCGGCTGTCGGCGATATTAGTGCCGGCCGAATAACGGTAGCCGGCGACGATGGTCGAGCCATCGGTACGTAAAGACTTGGTACCGGCTGCCATATCGGTGGTATTGGCTTGCGGGGTAATCAGATAGGCGCCGGGTAGCAAGGCATAGTGTGCCGGTAGCAACAGGTAATAGCCGGCCGCCAAGCCTGAGTTTGCGCTGAGAAAAATACTGTCACCCAGATTTAGACCGGATTTGGCGAATTCCAGCGGGTCGAAGGCGACAAAATCGGCTTGATAATTGGGTAATACGGCGTAATTTTGTTGGTAGCCGGGTGATGTGGGATCCAAAGTATCGATACTGCCGCCCGGTCCGGCGATGAACTCGAAAGCCGACAAATCGCCGCCGCCGTTTAAATTGACCACAGCGTCGCCGGCCAGATTGATGTCCGGTGCGGATAAGGTAATGGCTTTTTGCGGTGTGCCGTTTTGGATATTGTTGTAAGTGCCCAGCGGATAAATCCAGTCCAGACCGCCCTGGGTGCGGCCGAACGGAATCACGATGCCGTCGTCGTCGCTAACCGACGTGAAGCTGCCGGCAGCCAGGGTCAACGAATTACCGGCGTTTAAGGCGATGTTGCCGAATGGTGCCAATAAAACGCCATGACTGACAATGTTTGGCGCGTTGATATTTAATTGTCCGACTGCCGACAACGGCGTATACCAATTTCCGATGCCAGGCAGAATATCGATCAGACCGTTCGGGTTTAGTGCGGCATCCAGCTTCAAGCTGTATTTGCTGAGCGTGGTGGGATAGATTTGTCGGGCACTCAAACTAAGATTGCCGCTGAGGCTCAGGCCGCCGATCAGGTCGGCTTCGCTGTTGGGATTGATACCGGTTAAGCGGATGTCGCCGCTACTGTTCAGGCTGGTTTGCGCAAAGCCGGCAATTTCGCTGGAACCGAACAAATCTATCAGCTGGGCGTTGATGCTCAATCCGACGCTGCCGATTGCGGCGCCTAGATTGCCGTGAGCGGCGCGGTTCCAGCTGGAACCCAGGCTGAAGGTATTGCTGGTTAAAGCCACCTGGCCGTAGCCGGCGTGGCTGATCAATGGCGCATCCAGTTTCAGGTTTTGCGCCAGAGTCAGACTAAGGTCGCCTTCGAAACGGATCTCGCCGCGCTCGGGGCGTACGGGCGTTGCGGAATATTGATCGGGTTGTATCACCGATGCGGCCAAGCCCAGTGAACCAAAGCCGCCTTCCTGAATTTGCCGGGCAGAGATATAAGCCTGGCCGTTAAATGTATCGGGGATGCCGTTGGCGGCCAGTTGCGCGGCGTCCGGTAAGTTGGGCAGTTCAGCGGAAAAATGGATCACCCGGTCGCCAGTCGTGAAGATTTGTTCTTCCGGTTCGCCGCGGTGTTGGGTGTTCAATTCCAGTTTCAGTGTGCCGCCGGCAGCTGCCGAACCACTGCCGGCCGCTGTGGTGCCCTGGCCGGCCCGGCCCTGCAATTGGCCTTGTAACAGCATGCCTTCGGCGGCGGTCAGGTTTATCGAGCCGCCTGCCGAAGCAAGGGTTTGCCGACTTTTACCTTTGGCATTAACGATGTCTATCGCCGACTGGGTTCCCGATACATCCATTCGGCTGCCGGCGGCTGTCAGGATGTAGCCGCGCTCGGCATTTAAGTCTATCCTGCCGCCGGCCAGCACATTGCCCAAGGCCAATCGCTGGGCGTTGGTCGTCCAAACCGTGGCACCGGCGGTATTCAGGATGGCATTATGGCCCAAGGCGATTGCCTGATTAGGGTTGTAGCCCTTATCCAGCGCGCTGGGCGGACTGCTCAGTTGTAAGCTTATTTTTCCTGCCGGTGCAAGCAGAGAGCCGTCGATGTAGATATTGGCGTCCGATTTTAGCGAAAAATCGGCGCCTGGATCGCCGATGATCGCGGTATGGCTGCCGATGCGAATGGCCCGCTCGGCGACGTAACCGCCGGCTATGCTGGCGTTATGGCTTAGATTTAAACTCAGATCGACGGCGTCGCGGATGTCGTCGGGCAAGACCGCCAATTGCACCAGGGTACTTAAGTCGCTGCCGCTGGCGGCCTTGATGGCCGTGGCTTTTAATTGCCAGTTGCTTTGTTGTAAATGGATTTGGGTGCCGTCGGCAATATTTAAATCGCCGGCGTTGGCGGTCAGACGGTAGCCGCTGAAGCCTCCGGATTGCAACAGCGCTGGCGACAGGTTCAGTACATGCGGATCGCCACTGGCGCCACCCAGCTGGATGCCGTTGGCGGTAATGCTCAGCACGCCGCCTTGTTGCAATGCATAGGCGGACATTATTGCGCCAAGGCTTAACACGCTGGGGTCCAGGCCGGCGCTGATCAAGTCGATATTCCCGCCGTGACCATTTTTGGTTTTGGTGTTGTTATTCAATGCGGCGCCGGCGCTGGCACTAATTTTAGAGCCGCCATCCAGTAGCAGATCGCCCTGGGCTTGGAGCAGAATATTCCCGCCGTCTATCGTTAAGGGCTTAAGTATTTGCGCGTTTTTACTATCGACTAGGTCGTTGATCCAACTGCCGCTGCTGTCGATGACGCTGCCGGCAGCCAGATGCAATCGGCCACTCAAATCGCGGGTGGGGTCCAGGCCACGCCGGGTTTTCAGTTCTACGTTGCCGGTCGGAGTCTGGATATTTCCCAATACCTCTATTTCGCCGGCCTGTAGCGACAGACTGCCCGCTTTTGCCAGGCTTAAGCGGGTGTTTTGCGGTATGGTCAGTTTGCCGCCGCTGCTGACGGTCAAGCGGTTCACACCTTGGGCGAACAAGCCGCTGCTTAGGTAAATCGGCACAGCGGTATCCAATTCGGCGCCATAGGCGTAGCCGGCACCGTTGCTAAACACCAGATCTTGCTGATATTGATTCGACCAGGTGGTGTCTATGCGCAATGCGCCGCCGCTTACCCACTTATCGGCGGTGCGCTGGTAAGCGCTGTTGACGGTGCCGGCCAGGATATTGCCGGATAAACCCAGGTCGCGGGTTTTGATAATCAGGCTACCGGCATCGCCGCCTTGGTAATAGTCGCTTTGGTAATAGCTGCTGTTGAGGATTTGTTGATAGGTGAGGTTAGGATCGGCGGAGGCAATGTCGACGATGCTGCTATTGGAACGCAGTTTGCTGGTGGTTATCTTGCCGGCCAGATAATGTATCGAACCGCCGGAAATTTCGATGTCCGCGCCTGGCTGGACGATGACATCGCCTTCGGATTGCAAATGAACGCTACCGGCGTCTAGGTTGCGCTCTTCAATGCTATGTTGAACTTTCTCCAGCGCGCCGGAGATGTCCGCCAAAGTGGTGCCGGTGCGGCTATCCACCTGCACGGTTTTGCCGTGCAAAAAGCCGGTTTTTTGCAGCGGCGCGTCGCGCAACTCGTTATTGCGCAGTTCCACATCCACTATGTTTGCCGACATCGGCAATTCGATATTCTTCACGCCGGATACGTCGATCTTGCTGCCGGCAGCCAATACGATTCGGCTGGTATTGTCGGCAGAGCTGGTGCTGAGCGGATTGGCTGGCGTGGCGCTGGCTGTTAGACTCACGTCGCCGCCGTGGGCCACAATTTGCGCAGCGGATTTCAAGCGAATTTGCCCTGCTTGCAAGTCTATTTTGGATTTTGGCTGGGCTTGGCCGCTAACGGCGCCGCCGGCGCTGGCATCCAACGTCGCAGTGGTCAGACTGCCCGATTCCAGCGTCACGCTGGCTTCAGTGCCCAATCCGTCGTCCGCAGCCGTGGTTCTTGATGTGCTGAGCGGCTTGAGCCGATAACGATTGTCGCCGGCTTCCAGGCGCGCGCCTTCCCGGGCCAGCAGGCGGACGCTGCCGTTCAATGCCACCGAGGTGCTGGCGGAGATTACGCCTTGTTGCGTCACCGCAAAACCCATCAGCGTGGTATTGCCGCGCTCGGTAAGGATCTTACCGAGGTTTTTCACGTCGCCGCCGGTTTTAACTTCCACAAGCAGGCCGCGCAGATTGTCGTCGTCGGTTTCCTGCAAATACACCTTGTCGGTGGCCGCCGCCAAAATCACCTGACCGTCCGGCGCCGAGATGGTGCCGCGATTTTCCACTTGCGGCGCGGCCATGATCACCCGGCCGCCGGAGCCGGTGCCGATTTGCGCGCCCGCTTCCACCAAGATGCGGATTTTCTCGCGATTGCCGTTGCCGGTATTTCGATACACAGTGCCGTCGCCGGCAAGTGCCGCCAGCGCATCCTTATTATTGGCACTGGCGTTGGCATCTACTACTTTGCTGATGCCTTGGGCAAACACCTCGTCAGCGATTTTCAGATTGGTGGCAACCAAACTGTTGGTGTTGACCGACGCGCCGTTGCCGAACACGAAGCCGTTGGCATTGACCAAATACACTTGGCCGTTGGCGCTTAGGGTGCCGGAAATCTTACTAGCATCCAGCTGGTGAATGTTGTTCAGAGCGACCGACGAACTGGTTGGTTGCGCGAATTGCACGCTCTTGCCGGCATCGATATTAAAGCTCTGCCAGTCCAAAACGGTTTTATCGGTGGTTTGGTGGATGGTCAGTTTTTGACCGTCGGCGCTGTAATTGGCTGAGGCGTGGCCGACATTGATGCCAGGGTGCCGCGCGGCACTGGTGAGATCGGCAAGCGCGGATGGATTGGCGCCGCCGGCATTGATCGAGACGGGCAAGCCGCCGTCGGCCCAGCTATCGGCGACACTGGAGATTGCCAACACGCCGCCGGTTAAAATTCGCCGAATGCTTAGTCTAAGCAGTGGCTCCTTGCCGGTAAATGGGGTGATCGGCGTATTCATACGGTTATATCGAAAATATAGAAAGGTATTTCTATGTTTACTCGTTTATATCGCCAGTGCAAGACCTAAACGCTGTCAACGCGGCAAATTGTGGGGATTTTAATAGGAGATCTCACAATAAACTCACTAGTACGCTATGTTTTAGCCTTTTATTTCCTTATAAGAAATAATAAATTCCCGAATAATATTTGACCTGATTCACATATTTGCCTTACGTTATGTTCGTCGGGGTATAACGAAAAACCTTCGTTCCCGATCAACACGGGTTGTAATCGCTGCGGATAGATTGATGCCGGCAAGCCTTTGCGCCATGGACACATAACGGGACAAGGGTCTCATTAAATTTATTAGAGGTAGTTTATGAAAATGGTGAAGCGGCAAGGTTATCAATGGGCGGCGGCTATATGTCTAGTGGCCGGCATGAATTCGGCGCAAGCGGCTATCAGTAACGGTGCGCCGACGATTCAGCCAGGCGGTAGCGGCGTGGCCGGCGAGTTGTTCTTGAACGTGTGGGATCAGGCAGCGGCAATGTCTTACAGTATCGACTTGGGCGTCACGGTAGGCGACTTTCTGGCCGGCAGCCAGGTGTCCTCCTATTGGAATCTGGATCAGCGTTTTGTGAATTGGGCGGCGGCGACCAGCGACCCGCTGACATTTAATGTGGCAGGCAATAATTCATATGTCGGTCTCAACAGCGCGGACTATGGTGTGCTGTTAAGCCGGAGAACGGGTGCGTCAGCGCCGGGCAGTTTCAGTATGAGCGCGCTTGCAACCGTGACTACCAGAATCAGTGCTAGAGCCACTGCCTTGAATATTGCCGAAGTCGCGCAGAACAGTGGCGCTACGGCAACGGATTACGCCGCCGATCTCAGCGAGGTGACCACGACCAATGCATCTTCTTATTTCGATAAAGCTTGGGGTACCAGCATGAATATTTCAGGCTGGGTAGGTAGTGCGACGGTCAGAAACGGCGGTAATCCCGACCAAACCCTGAACCTCTTCTTCATTCATTCCCCAGGCGGCACGGTTGCGAGTGGTACCCCAGTGGTATTCAACGAACTGGACGGTTTTCTGAGCCTGGATATCGCCAGCGCCAAACTGACCTGGACCTCTAATGTCGCCCCTGTTCCGGTTCCCGGCGCTGTGTGGCTGTTTTTGAGCGGCATACTGGCCGTGTTGCGGGTGCAAAAACGCTCCGGCGTCGCATCGATTGCTTGAACCCTTTACTTCCTTTTTCTATTGGAGCAGATTATGTTTTCTTCCTTATCCCGCAAGCTTGTTGCGGCCGGCTTGATGATAGCTGCTATAGGCGATGTCTGGGCGCTGACCCCGGCGGACGGCGCCCCGCAACTGAGTTTGTACATTCCCGGTTCCCAATCGAACGATCCGGCTTTCGGCTTTATGATCAACAGTACCACGCCGACCAATGCCTTGTGTTTGGACAATCCAACCACCACCGGCGCGGGTACCACCACGCATGTCTATTTCCATACCGCCGGCGCCGCGTCGGCCGCCGTCAACGACAACTACTCTGCGATCTATTGTAATACCGACGACACCAAGATACCCGGTTTGACCGGCGGGACTGGTGCGCACCATACCACCAGGTTGTGGATCTCCCGGCGGCGGCTGGGTGCGTCATTTGTTGGTTTGGATGCGGTGGCTAACGGCACCTTGCTGACCTATCTGAAAGATCCCACCACGGCGGTGTGCAGCGCTTTCAACGGTTCCTATGCGTCCGGGGGAGCGACTTTTCAATGGAACTATTCCTGCACCACTGCCACCCCTGGCATAGCGGCGACTGCAGCGACGTCGGACGTGACGCCGGATGTGTTTCACGGTGTCGATAACGTAACGCCTGGCAAAGCGGATATAGATGCCGCAACACTCGACAACAAATATGCGTTGGGCGGGCATATCATCGGTACTCCGGTAACGCTGAAGCTGCGTAATGCATTGCAATACGCGCAAATCCAGAACGGCTCCTTGCCAGGCAGTTGTACGGTAGGTAATGAAACGCCCGCTTGCGTACCGAATTTGTCCAAGGAATCGCTGGTCAGCTTGTTTAGCGGGCAGATTGCTGACTGGAGCACATTTAAAGTGAAAGTCGGCGGTGTAGATAAAACTCTGCCAGAAATCGTTCACGACGGCGTAGTAGCTGCGGTGCCAGGTTTGTCCGACCCGTTGGATACCACCGTGCATATTTGCCGCCGTGAAAACGGCGCCGGTCAGCAGGTGGCCTTGTTGGCCAGCGTGATGCAAAGCCCTTGCCTGGGCACATCTTCGCCCAGTTTGGCCCAACCGGGCGGGTTTGCCGATGTGCAATACGCCACTAGTTTAGGCGCGGTAGAAAAATGTCTGGGTGACTATAACGACGGTACCAACGGCTGGTTCGGCACCACCAATCCGGCGCCGTTTCCCAATCCGCCGGCTACCAGTGTTCCGCACGGCAACCAATGGGCGATTAGTATACAAACTACCGAGCGTAATGCCAGCCGCAGTGCCAACTATCGCTTTATCAAAATTAACGGTGCGCTGCCTACTGGTGAGCAGGTCTTCTTAGGCCATTACCCGCTGGTTGGCGAATACGCGATTTCCTGGAAAAACAGTGTCAGTGGCAACCAGGATAGCGCACTAAATGCCTTGGTTGCTTACAGCAGCCTGCCCAGCACGATTGCGTCTCGCAACGGCACCTTGAGCAATCATAGTTGGGGCCAAGCAGGTTACATAGCATTGAGCGCCAACGGGCATACACCGCCCGATACTTGGAATCCCGCTAATCCGGTTACGCCATTCACACGTTCTCTATTTGGTACGCCCGATGCTTGCGCGATACCTGTAGTCAACCCAAATTATGGCACCGTCGAACTGCGGTAAAGATAATTCCACGCCGCAGCCAAATCGGAAGTTGGCTGCGGTATCTCCGCCTATCAGTGCGATGGATGGTTAAGATTTTCCCCAACCCAAACACGATAGCGTTAACAAATCAGGATATTCAAGTTGATTTTCAAAAGGACTGAATAGGCTTGGACGGCACAGGGATGTGCACCTTCATTCGCCGATGCCCAGGTTTTCTTATGCCTAATCGGCACGTTGTCATTCCTACACAAGGCAATACGCATGTATCAACGCAAAATTTCCGCTCGTCATTGGCTGATTTTTGGTCTGACTTTCTGTTTGTCGGCATTGACACAGCCGACTTGGGCCGCTGTTACTTCCAGTCAGTTTGGTCTAGGCGGCTTTCTCAATCCGGGAAGTCCCGCCAGCTTCGATCTGGCGGCTTTGGAAAATTACGCAGCCACTCACTCCGGCGCGCAAAAAACCGTGACATTGAGCAACGGCGATGTCTACACCGGCGTGTCCCTGAGTGCCTTTCTCGGTAGCTTTCTGAAAACTGATACCACGGTGCCGAAAAACGACATCCTGCGCGACTATGTGGTCGCTAGCGGCACGGATGGTTACAAGGCGGTATTTTCGCTGGCGGAAATGAATGCCGCGTTCGGCAATCATAACGACATCATCGCTTACAAACTCAATGGGGCCAATCTAATCGGCACTGGCTTTGCTCGCATTGTGGCGCCGGATGATGTCAAAGCGGGCCGATGGGTATCGAATCTGTACAGTCTGCAAGTTGGTCATATCGATTACGCACCTGCAGTAGGTGGCGTGTCTGGACAATTCACCGTCAACGGTGAGGTTGCCAACGCCGTTAGCTACGATGTCACCAGCCTAGCTGCCGCGCTACCTGCCAAGATCGTTAACGTGAATACGCCACCATTAACCGGATCGTCGTTTACCGGCGTTTCTTTATGGGATCTGCTGAATCTATCCGGCATCGTGACCAATCCTGGCGTAAAAAACGACATTCTTGGCAAGTATGTTGTCGCTACCGGTAGCGACGGTTATCAGGCGGTATTTGCGCTGGGCGAGCTTAACCCCAATTTTGGGAATATCTCGGTCTTGGTCGCTTACGCCGATGGTTCGGGCAATTCCTTGGGCAATAAAGGCTTTGCGGAATTGGTAGTACCCGGCGATGTAGCCAAGGGCGGACGCTATGTTTCCAATCTCACAAGCTTAACTGTGGTCAGCACCGTACCGTTACCGGGCAGTGTTCTGTTTATGTTCAGCGGCTTGCTGGCATTTGGGCTTCGTAGACACCGTAAGCCGTCTTAACTATAGAGGCGGTCGACATATGAAATTATCCAACGAGGATGTCAAGCTGTTGTGCTGCGCGGTGTTGATTATTCTAGTGATGGGCTTGTTAAGCCAGCCGGTGCCGGCCGCTGATAACAACCGACAAACGGAAGTGGCCGAGCGCGGCGCTAAAGTCATGCCGTTCTCGTTGGCGCAAACCCAGCATCAATTCAGCAAAACCGCAACGGGCGGCATGCAGCGGGTAATTGCCAGGGATGATTTAAACCTGGAACAAGTCTGGTTGATCAGGCAGCATCTTGAGCAACTGGCAGCGAGTTTTAAACAGGGCGATTTTTCCGGGCCGGAGTCTATCCACGGTGCCGATATGCCGGGCTTGGCCGGAATGCGCGGCGCCAAACCCGGTCTGCTGCAAATCGACTATACAGCGGAAGCCGCCGGCGCCAGTCTGACCTTCCAGAGCCGCGACCCGCAATTGATCAAAGCCGTTCACGACTGGTTCGATGCGCAACTGCACGACCATGGGCACGATGCGATGGATATGCACTGTCCGCATCATCAATAAGGTCTTGAAAAATGTTGCCGAACTTTCCAGGAATCCCCCTATGCGTAATGCTTTAAAACTGGGCTTATGCCTGCTCCTGTTGCCAGCACTCTGCCAAGCCTGGTGGGATGATGACTGGGATTCCCGTCGCCAAGTCGCGGTGGATGCGGCAGCGACCGGCGCCGATATTCAGGAGACGCTGAGCGATGTGCCGGTACTGGTGCGGCTGCACGCCGGTAATTTCGGCTACTTTGCCGAGCTGGCCGAAAACGGCCGTGATTTGCGATTTTTAAAAGACGACAAAACCCCGTTGGTGTACGACGTCGAACAAATCGACGTGTTGAGCGAGATCGGTCTGGTCTGGGTGAAGTTGCTGCAATTGCGCGGCGGGGTGAGTAGCGACGACTTCTGGTTGTATTACGGCAACGCCAACGCCCCGGACGCTTCGGATCCTAAAAATCTCTACGATGTCGCTCAAGGCCTGGTGTATCACTTTAAAGACGGCGAAGTCCTGCCGCAGGACGCCACCGCCTACGCCAGCCATGCCGCCGATTCCAAAGCCACGATTCAACCCGCCGGCTGGATCGGTGCCGCCGCCCAGTTCACCGGTGCCGGCCCGTTACAGGTCAATCCCGCGCCGCAGCTAGCCATCGCGCCAGACAAAGGCTGGACCTTTTCCACCTGGCTAAAGCTCGACCAGCCGCAGAACGGCGCGAATCTATTGGAAGCCCGCGAAGGCGGCAATGGCATCGACTTGGTAATAAAAGGCAGCGCATTATCGGCGCGCTGGACCGGCCCGGCCGGCGCTGTGACTACCGCCCCGGTCAACCTAACCCAGGGCAAATGGCAACACATCGCCGTCACCGCCATTGCTGACAAACTGGCACTGTACGTCGATGGTATGCCGGTCGGCAATGCCGCGATCACGCTGACTACCGTCAACCCGGCTATCGCCATTGGCCGCAATCTGGTCGGTTTGCTCGACGAAGTGCAAATCGCCGCCACAGCCCGCAGCGCCGACTGGCTAAAACTGAGTTTTCGCAGCCAAAGCCCGGATTTCTCGGTATTAAGTTACGGCCAGGACGAAACCAACAGCAGCGGCGACGGGCATTTCATGGTCATCGTGCAAAACGTCACCGTCGACGGCTGGGTGGTGATCGGATTGACCTTGATCATGCTGGTGGTAGCGGTGATCGTCATGGTCAGCAAAACCTTAGTGATCAACCGCATTGCCAAGGATAACCGCGCCTTCCTAGTCCAGTATCGCCAGCTCGATCCCAACAAACTCAGCACGCTGGACCAGGAGGAAACCGCCGAAGACCAAGAACTGGCAGACTCCGACTTGCTCACGGCTTTGGTCGGCAAACATGACCACTTCCAAAGTTCGACTTTGTATCACCTGTATCACACGGCAATCCATGAATTGAACAAGCTGCAAGGCGGCGACGGCCAAGTGGTGACCCGCGAAGCGTGGGACTATCTGCGAGTAAAGCTGGATTCGCAAATCGTTACCGAAAGCCAGCGCCTGAATAGCAATATGGTGCTGCTGACCATTGCCATCGCTGGCGGCCCTTTCCTGGGTTTGCTGGGTACAGTGGTGGGGGTGATGATTACCTTCGCGGCGATTGCCGCCAGCGGCGATGTCAACATCAACGCCATCGCCCCCGGTATCGCCGCCGCGCTGCTGGCCACCGTGGCCGGTCTGGCCGTGGCGATTCCCGCCTTGTTTGCCTACAACTACCTGTTAACCAAAATTAAGGACATCACGGCCAACATGCGGGTGTTCAGTGACGAATTTCTGGCCGTGTTGTCTATGCGCGCCGCCCAACAACCGCTGGGAGCGTAAGTCATGAGATTAGAAGAAGAAGGCAAGATATATGACGACATTAACATCACTCCGATGTTGGACGTGGCCTATGTGCTATTGCTGATTTTCATCATCATGACCACTGCTACCGTGCAGGGCATCACCGTCAACCTACCCAAGGCCAGCAGCACGCCGTCCTTGTCCAAACCTAAAACCAAGGCCATCTCGATTACCCCGGACGGCAGCATCTATCTCGATACTTACCCGGTATCGCTTCAGGAACTGGAAACCCGGCTGGCGCAATACAAGGCCGCAATTCCGGATTTACCGGTCATTGTGAAGGCCGATGCCAGTGTGCAATATCAAAAAGTAATTGAAGTGCTGGATGTGGTGACCCGGTTGCAGATCAATCAGTTGGGCTTGGTGACGCAGAAGTTGGTGAAGTAGGGCGGCGGTACTTGCTCAGGCGGAACATCTCGTAGCGGCAACAGAACTATCAAAGATTTATGAATAACAAATACGCATGGCTACGCCGACTGCCGGTGTTGCTGGGAATGGGTTTGAGCCTGCTGATATTGCTAGCGGTTTGGCTGCTGCAGGATAAATTTCGTAAACCACCGCAAACCAAAAAGGTGATGCAGCAAATTACCATGATTCAACCGCCGGCACCTTTGCCGCCAGAGCAACAGCCTGCGCAGACGGAGGAGGTAAAGGAAGAAGTGCTTGATGTCCCTGAGCCCGCACCAGAACCGGAGCCTTCGCCGGAGCCTGAATCGGACCAGACCCCGTCCGCGGAAGAGCTGGGGCTGGACGCCGACGGCACGGCCGGCAGCGACGGCTTTGGCTTGGCCGCGCACAAAGGCGGACGCTCTATCTTGGGCGGAGACGGGGGTGGTGGCAATGCCATCCTCTGGTATGGCGGGCAGATTCAACGCCAAGTGGAGAATGGCTTACAGGATTTGTTGGCCGACACGGCCGCCAGCCGAGCCGGTTATAGCGTGATTTTGGAGGTTTGGGTCGGTGCGGATGGCGGGATTAGCCGCAGCGAACTGTCCGGAGGTAGCGGCAAGACAGATGTCGACCTGGCAATTCGCGCCGTCTTGCCGCGCCTGCGCGCGAGCATCGGTAGGCCGCCGCCGGAAAACATGCCGCAGCCGATTCGGATCAGACTCAACTCCAGGGTTTAGAGGCGCAGGGTTTTGCGTCATTGCGAGAACCTTGCTTAATTTCGGCAAATTTCAAGACACTTTATAAACGAATAAACCACGATGAATATCCCAACTAAATCCCTGGTTGTTCTGCTGTTCGGCAGCCTTACGGTGATGACTCGCGCCACGCAAGCTGCCGATGAGACGATTTCGGTTAAGAAATCGACATTGGTCAATCTGGTCGATTTGTTGGTGCAGCGGGGCGTGATCAACAAAGAGGAGGGGCAAGGTCTGGTTAGTGCCGCCGAACAGGAAGCGGCTGAAGCGGCCAAAGTCAACGCGGTCCAAGCCAAAAACGGCAAAACGCTAAGTCATGGCGAACAGCCAGCTGAAAGCATGCCGGCAGCAGATGTGGAGATGCCTGCTGAGATGATCAAGGGAAAAGCCGGCAAAATCAAGCATGTCGGCTATGTGCCGGAGTTTGTGAAAAAAGAAATCCGCGACCAGGTCCGCGCCGAACTGAAAGCGGACGTGTTGCAAGACGTCAAGCAGGACGCTAAAACCGAAGGTTGGGGTATTCCCGGCGCGTTGCCGGAATGGGTGGCGGCGATTCATCCCAGCTTTGACATGCGCATCCGTTTTGCCGACGATTTTTATGGCAAGGCCAACGAAGGTGGCGTCGACAATGTCGGAATCGATACCAACGGTAACTTCTTCGGCCCGTATAACTGGTTGTCTATTAACAGAGCCGGCAATACCCCGCAAGGTGGCCTGAACCGGCAGGTCGCTTTAAACCCCAACGAAGCGATTCTAAATACCCAAAAAGATCGCCTGCGCTTGCGCGAGCGGTTTAGATTGGGATTTGAAGCCAATATTGCCGATGGCTTGAAAGCTGGCATCCGCTTTGCGACCAGCAATATCAACAACCCGGTATCCAATGATCAGACTCTGGGCAACACCGGGCAGTCCTATCAGTTTGCTATCGACCGCGCCTATCTGCAATACGATTTCCTGGACGCGCGCAAAACCAACTGGTTTAGCCTGTACGCCGGGCGCATCATCAATCCATTTGTCTCCACCGACATAGTTTTCGATCCCGACTTGAGTTTCGAAGGGGTGGCCGGCAGTTTTCGTTTGCCGTTTAATCGCGGAGCCAATAAGTTGGCCGGCTACAAAGCGCCGAACCCGACAGCGCGTTTCGGCATCAACCAGGGTCAGCAAACGCCGGACGCCCTGTTTTTAACGTTGGGAGTATTTCCGTTGCAGGACATTGATGTCTCGGTCAACGACAAATGGCTATACGCCGGTCAGGTTGGTGCGGACTGGTTGGTATTCAACGATTCGCGCTTGAATCTGGCGGTGTCCTATTACGAATTCCAGAACGTCAACGCCCGTCCCAATCCGCTTGGTAGTCATACTTACGATTGGACTGCACCGCAGTTTGTGCAAAAAGGCAACTCCATGGTGGCTATCACCGATTTCAATACCTTGAACGGCACATGCGACGATACGGTGGGCTGTTTGTTTGGCTTAGCTTCTGAATTCAAAGTGTTCAATGCCACTGCGATGTTCGATTATGCCGGCTTCGACCCTGTGCACGTGTTGTTGACAGCCGATTACGCCAGGAATCTGGGATTCGATAAACAACGGATAGCCGCCGAGTTTCTGAACGGCATCGTCAACTACACGGACAACAAACCGCACACTACGGCGTATCAACTCCGCGTGGATGTCGGCCAGCCGGAAGTCAGGCGCTGGGGCGATTGGAGTGTCAATATGGCCTATCGTTATGTGCAACGCGATGCGGTGCTGGATGCGTTTACCGATTCTATTTTCCACCTTGGCGGTACCAACGCCAAGGGTTGGGTGGCCGGCGTGCAATACGGTTTGGCGCGGAATACTTGGCTGAATCTACGCTGGTTAAGTTCGGACGCCATCGACGGACCGAAATACAGTATCGACACTTTAAATGTCGATCTGAATGCACGGTTCTAAGGAGATAAGTCATGATCAAGCAAAAAACGCCGACCTTGATTTATTTGCCGTGCTTGATACTGGTAATGATGTTGGCGGGTATTGAAAGCGGTCGAACGGAGCCTAAACCCGTAACGCCAGGTGGCGAAGCCATCAAAAAAGCCCAAGGCATGATTCGCCAACTCAGCCAAGAAAAATATGCGCTGGAGGCCGAAAAAACCGCTTGGCTCGCCGAGAAAGCCGCGCTGGATACCAAACTGAAAAACCTGGAAGCAGCGGTCAGCAGATTGCAAGCCTTGCAAGCCGAAGTGGAACGCTATAAATCCGGCCTGGAAACGGTGCGCAGCAATCTTGAAGCGCAATTGGGCCAACAACGCCAACGCGAACAGGCTTTGCTGCAAAAGCATAACGAAGTGGTCGGCAAGGCCCGCGACATTCGCGAAGACAACAGATTGTTAGTGCAAGCCGTGAAAGAGCGTGAACAGTGGATAGAGCAATGCACGGGTGTCAATCAACAGCTACGCACTATCAATCTGGAGGTATTGAAGCAATATAAGGACAAAAGCCTGCTGCAACAGTTGGCCGAGCTGGACCCCTTGACCGGTATCGGTCAGGTGCAAACCGAAACGGTAGCGGAAGAGTATCGCTATAAATTGCAGCAGTTGAAGATCACCCCGTTTGAAGCGACTCAGCCTGTCGTTATGTCCAACACTCGCGCGAATGGCGGGGCTGAGCCTGTCGAGCCGTCGACACTAGTGCCGGACGCTGGAGGAATTCAAGATGACCAGAGCCCTGCAAACCGGAACGCCTCGGGGGTCGCACATTGAGACGCGAAGCGTTACTGACCGCGATAAGCCTGGTCTTGACCGGAACAGCTGTCGTCCATGCTGCGGATGTGGTGCAAAATCCTGCCGCGCAACCTCAAAATTCGGCAAATTCGGGTGGTTCGGCTGAAACAGCGGCGCAAAGGTCAGGCGAGCAACAACCGCGTTTCGACGTGCTGGATTACCAGATCGAAGGCAACAGCGTGTTGGATGACGAAGCCTTGGAACGGGCAGTGTATCCGCATCTTGGGCCGGACAAAACTGTCGAGGACGTAGAGAAAGCTCGGGCCTCCTTGGAAGAAGCCTACCGCAACGCCGGCTATCCGAGCGTGGTGGTGGCAATCCCGGAACAAAATGTGGAAGGAGGGGCCGTGCGCTTGAGCGTGGTGGAAGGCACTATCGAGATTTTGCACATCAGCGGTTCGCGCTATTACGCGCTGGGCAAGATCCGCGACAGCCTACCGGCCCTGGCCGAGGGTCAAGTGCCGCACATGCCCAAGGTTCAGGAACAGATGAATACCCTGGCGCAGCAATCGGTTGATCGTAACGTGACACCAGTTTTCCGGGCCGGCTCGACGCCGGGCAAAATGGAAGTGGAGTTAAAGGTCAAGGACGAGCTGCCATTGCACGGCAATCTGGAAATGAACAGCCGTAACTCCGAACATACCAGCTACACCCGATTGTTAGGTTCCCTGCGTTACGACAACCTGTGGCAGAAGTTTCATAGCGTGTCCATGCAATATCAAGTGTCGCCGGAAATCAGCGACGAAGTCCTGGTCTGGTCCGGCACCTACGTGCTGCCGACCGGTTGGGCCGATACTCGTCTGGCTTTATACGGCATCGGCATCAGTTCCAATACCCAGCTCGGCGTCAGCGTCGGCGGCCTGTCCGTGGTCGGCGCCGGCTCGATTTACGGCGCCAGGCTGGTCAAGCCTCTGCCGGGTTCATCCGAGAATATTCTGCATAGCCTGAGTTTTGGCTTTGATTACAAAAGCTTTGATCAGCAGATAGCCAGTCTGACCGAAAGTGCGCCGATAAGCTATGCCTCGTTCATGACCGGCTATGACGGCAGTCTGCGCCACGAAGGCAGCGTCACTGCCTTGAGTCTCGCCGCGCATTTCTCGGTGCGTGGCCTGGGCAACGACGCGCAGCAGTTTGCCAACAAGCGTCTCGATGCCGAACCGAATTTTCTTTATTTAACTGGCGACCTGAAGCACCAGCAGCGTTTGCCGCTGGATTTTCGACTGTTAGCCCGAGCCGGCGGCCAGGCCAGCATGTCGGCCTTGATCAGCAACGAACAGTTCTCGGCGGGCGGCCCACTTAGTGTGCGTGGCTACCATCAAACCGAGTTGCTGGGTGATCACGGCGTAAATCTGTCACTGGAATTGCAAACACCGCACTTATTGCCGACTGTCTGGGAAGACAGCCAAAATCTGCGCCTGCTGACTTTCTTTGATTGGGCCAATATCTGGACCGATAATCCCATCGCGCCGACTCCGGCCTCCGCGCACCTGGCTGCAACCGGCATCGGTCTGCGTACGCAGTGGTTCAAACATTTACTTGGTGAATTGGACTGGAGCTATCCATTTTACCGGCATGGTAGTATCGAACCCGGCCATCAGCGGATTGATTTTAGGCTTGTTTATGAGTTCTAGAAACTGATATCTAGAATCGTAATCCTAAGCGCCTCTGTCGACTCGCAGAATAAAATGCACTGGATAGAATTTCGATTTAGCGCGTCCTACGATGTATTATGATTAGTCATCGTTGTCACCGTTCGTTGAAAAGGTATGAAATCTACAGAGATAGAATCGGACGCCTCGCTTCCCCACCTAAAAATAACTCTGCGTTTGCTACATTTCGATGAAATTGCCATGGGGCCAGGCAAAGCCGAGTTGCTGGAGGCGATTCAGAAGACTGGTTCTATCGCTGCGGCAGGTAAATCCATGAATATGAGTTACCGGCGAGCCTGGATGCTTGTGGACGTGATGAATCGGAGTTTCTCGGAGCCGCTGGTTCAGGCTGCCAGGGGGGGGAAGCATGGTGGTGGCACGATGCTAACACCTTTGGGGCACCAAGTATTGGATCACTACACTAAAATGGTCACCGCTGTAAACCACGCTGCCCAGGCATATTTACCTATTTTTTCAGGATTAATGTCGAAGCAGACAACTGAAAACAACGTAGATTAATAAATCGCTATCTTAGGATGTTATTGAACAAGAAAGGATGACTGCCTAATTGCGGGTTATCGATAAAATGGGTTCGATAAATCCGGTTGAAAAACAGGTAGGTTTTGAGCCATAAGGGGCGCGGTAATTCAGAACGTGCTACGTCTCATGGCTCCTCAAGCTCCGACTACCCTTTCACGCCGGCGAGGCCTGGGCTGAGTGAGCACTAGTGTGAATGATTGTCCCAACGTGTTCGCCTCGCAAAGCAGCGGTGAGCCGACCCGGTACTAGCCCATTCACAATTTGCACGTGCTCAAGGTGGCGTGCGGTTGCCATCACCTCAAGAAGCGCTCTGTCAAACGGCAACGTGCCCTGATGCGATACCAGATCGGCGACAGTTGTCTCTCGAACAAATTGCACTTTTTCTCCGTCGGGGCCTTTGGGATCGCCGGAGTATAAGCCATCGACGTCTTCCACGATGGTGAGACCAGCCGCCCCTAGCGCGTCGGCGAGCAAGAATGCGCCGGTATCAGCCCTATGCGTCGGAATTCGCGAGATGGGAAACTCGTGATGATGATACGGTGGAAAGGCACTGCCGACGACCGCACGAGCCGCAGAAAGGTGAATAGCAAGTTGGCTTTCGATAGTGGGGTGTTCTACGTAAGAAACCCCCTCAGGTGCCAGTAAAGACGCAAGAATATGACCGTTTTGGCCGGCCTCACTTGCCGCGAGTGGGGCTAACGATCCAACCGGGAGACCCAGATCAAGGCCGACGCTATAGAGGTGTCGTGCACGGATACCCGCGCCAGTCAGGATTAACAGACGGTGCTCGGGCAATAGTTTGCGAAGCTCGTCAACGATAGGCAGAATCGCATCTGCACCGCGATCCATAATGGCGCGGCCGCCAATCTTAACGACTTGCAGCCAAGGCAAGAGCCGAATCGGGCGCACACCGGCAACAGGGCGGGTAAGCTCGTTGTCCTGTAGGGTTTGGCGCGCTAGTGGCGAGGCAACGTGCTTGATAGTATTTGTGGTTTCAGACATGACAGTAACTCCCTAACTCGCAGTGATGATGGTGCCGACGTGCTCGCCAGCGAGGGCGCGGGTCAGATTGCCGGGGACAAGACCGTTCACAATTTGTACTTGACGAATGTGACGAGCAGTATTCAACAAGTCGAGCATAGGAAATTCAAGAATCGAATCGTGAAGCCCCTTCGCTTTCATTTCGTCAACCGAGATCTTCGGAATGAAGGTAGCGTTTTTCGATGTCTTGGGATTTGCGGTGTAGAGACCGTCTTCGTCCTTGACGAAAATCATAGCTTTACAGCCGAACTGTTCGGCGAGCAGAAAGCAGCCTGCATCGGTGCGATACGGCGGGATAACACCTTCTACGGGAGGGCGCGTCCAAAGTTTGTAAGGGGGCATGCCGCTAAAGATGACCGCATTCACCTCGGCAAGATAAAGCGGCACCGCCGAGAGTCCCGCCCCCTCAACTGCGGAGATTCCGTGCTTGGCGAGTAGTTGTCCCAGCATTATTGCATTCTGATCAGCAACCGAAGAGCCCAACTGCGAAAGCACGCCTGCTGGCAGGTTAAGCCCGGCAGCGATGGAATAGAGGTGTCTGGCCCGCGTGCCCGCGCCAGTGCCAATAAGCAGTTTATGGGCTTTGCGGGCCTCGACAATTTCGTCCACAAGTGGGTAGACTGCCGAACGGCCACGGTCGATGATGCTCTGCCCCCCGATCTTTATCACTGTCGCGTCAGGTAGAATCCTGAATTCCTCTGCCTCTTCCGCTGCAGCTAGAAGCTCCGCGTCTGTCAGTGAACGCTGCATGAGGAGTTCTTCGAGCTTAGATGTTGTTGCGTTGGTCATGCCTGATCCCCGTTATCTCCACTATTCACTGCAATAATTTTCGGAGGAGTCTAGTGTTGCTCCGACAGCCCCGAGGTAAAATTTCCAAGGCCTAGCTTTCACGAGATATTTCAGTGCTTGTCAGACGTGCCTGAAATATCCGCATGCCTATGGAATTAGTACAAACTAGACACTCATTCTATTACACGTTTGAAAGCAAGACCACACGGAACCTTGTTATCACTGCTTCCACATCCCTTTTATATCAGAAATTGCTCGATGATATATCGTGCCGGATTACTAATGCAGATATGTAAAGATGTGGAATGGCTAAAAATAGAAGTACTGCACACCGCGATATTAAGAGCCGTGGCTGGATTCGGTTTGGCGTGTCTGCATGAGGATATGATTGCGCAGCATGTGTTTAAGGCAGACTTTTGTCTGTACTTCAAGACTGGTGTCTATCGTTCCCAGGTCATCACTTGTATTATCCGGACGCCCGCAATCTTCCTCCACGTTCCAACTAGTGGTCGAAACATTGCGCTATCGGGGTAAAATTCTTAAATGTCGGCTTTCAGGCTTCGACTTGCCATTCATATTATCAACTTGATCGACAGGTAATGGCCGAAGTCTGTCTTCCCTCGTAAGCCAACATCAAATGGTAAAGTCCTAATGTGTAATTCCAATAGCAAGTAGCCTCGATGGAATCGAGGATTCGAAGGCCAACACCTTTAAAATTTGCCGAGGTTAGTCTAATGACGGATGGTCGACACCCTCGATTTCGCTAACGCTGCATCGAGGCTACGCAAGACCAGCTCCGGATCAGGCAGCTATGCATTCCACTAGGATCAATGAAGCCAAAGCGCGATGGTCAGCTAATGGCCGTTTGCCGCTCCAATAAAGGTCCAAGCATTCAGACCCGCAAGCAATTTTTTCTCCGCGTATGCGCGCATCATTTATTTCTACTGCCCAGCAGATAATCAAACCCCGGCCAGGTGACGCACCAGTTGCCGGAGTCTGGCTGGGTGTGATGTTGGTAATGCCAGGGTAAATGCTGTTTAGCCCAGTCAGGGTCGAGATGGGCTTTGCGGTGCAGAATGTAATAAAGCGTCAACGAGCCGTATAAACCCATCACGAAAATCGGCCGATACCAAATTAGCGGCAGATGCGCCATGACAATGGCGGCCAATACCGCCAACTCCTTGGTTTGCGCATTCCAGGTCGATAAGTCCAAATGGCGATAGCCGGGATCCAGCATCTGGTGTTTAGCGCAGATCGCATGGTGTTCAAACCAATGGTAGGCCCAAATGCTGCCCGGCTGTTTGCCTAAGCGATGCAAGATGAATTTGTGCATCAGCCATTCGCCGAGATTGGCGTACAGAATGGCCAGTAAAAATTGTAGGCTCACTGAGATCATGGTTCGGCTGGGGCTAATGGTTTGTAGTGGGGATTATCTTCACCCGGTTTGCCGTGCTCGGGATAGTTGTTTTATTCCTGCTGCTTTGGTCGTGTACTTTTGGTTCCAGCTCTTACCATTTTCCAAATGGTGTTCCATTTTTAATCCGATTTTAATGACTTCTGCACCAGCAATTTCCAAAAGCTCTGCTAAAAATTAATACCATTATTTGATTGAGGCACGGAATTTAGCCGGCCAGTTTGCTGTAGATCGCTTTTTTCGATTTTTATCGGCGGATAGCTTCACAAAATCGACTTGCGTACAGTAGACCTATGTACTAGGCTATGCTACCGCTCAAGTGGGGGAGGAGAAATGGCTTCGTACCGGGGAGTGACCGGCGCGCTGTTGGCGTTGGAATCGTTCTTGACCAGCAGATTACCTGCCGAGCTGAGCAGCGAGCCCACCAATGCCCAAGCAAAACTGCTGGGCAGCGCCGACATTGCCAATATCCTCACCGGCAATTTGCTGGGTATTTACCTGCATCGCATCACCATCGATCCGCACGGCCGGCAGCGCACCTTTGCGTCGCGCGGTTCCGACCAAAACGCCCCGCAAGCCGAACTGCCGGTCAATCTGCATTTCCTGTTAATCGCCAACGCTGCCAGCGCCACCATCGAAGCCGATCTTTTGAGTTGGGCCATGGTCGAGCTCGCCAACGAATGTCAGCTCGACATCTCGCATATTCAAGACATCGACGACGAATGGGGCCAGGCGGAAGTGCTGAATATCGCCCCGGACGAGATGACTACCGAGGATTTGATGCGCATCTGGGATGTCTTCAAATCGCCTTATACCAGTACCGTACCCTATGTGGCGCGCACCGTGCGCCTGCGGCTGCGTCGGCCGCGTACGGAAGGTCCGCCGGTTAGTACTCGGGTATTTCCGGGAGGCAAGGTATGAAAGCCGTCAAGGTTCTGGAAACCAATATCCTCTACGCCAGCGATGTGATCTATTGGCTGGACGGTAGCAGCGCCGCGCAGGAAGCCGATATGCGGCGGCTCAGCGAAGCCGTTGTGTTGCAACTCGATACCCGCCCTGCGGATCTGCAATTTTTACACACGCCAGGTAAAACGGCCTTTTGGCGGCGATCAGCCGGTAAAACGGTGCAAGGCGTGCCCAGCGAGGCGGATAAGCTGCGCCCGGCTGAAGCCGCATACATCATCGCGGGCTCAGTGGCGGATAGTCAAAGCCGCTATATCCCGCGCCGTTTTGCAGTTCAAGTCGGCAATGCCGCCGGACACAGCTTGGTGCTTTATCCGACCCCTTTCGGTACCAAGCTCGGCCGCGGCGGAGGTTTGCGCGGCACTCTGAGGTTTACCGGCAGTAATGCGCCGGCTATCTGGGCATTGCTGACGCTGACGGTCAATCTGGGCGTCGGCGGCAATTTGATCTGCCGTGCCCAAGCCGACGCCAATGGTGATTTCATTATCGCGATGCACCGCCTGCCGCCCTTACCGGAAGGCGTAACCGAATACAACGCGACACTGAGCATTGCGGCCTCGGCTGCGGCCAGCGCCGCGCTACCGGTCGACCCGGCCGACTTGCAGCCGATGCTGCTCGGCGCTATTAACGCCAACAGTTTTGCCGCCGCACTAGCCCTGACCGTGGTGCCGGGCGACTTGAGTTTAATCCGGTCCTTTAATCGGGATCATCTTGCCGTTCAACCCAATTGAGTCATCCATGAGTTGAGTTCGTCCTTTAAACGCTGGTCCACATAAAAATTAAGGAGGGGAGCATGCCTGAATATCTTGCACCGGGTGTGTTTGTAGAAGAAGTTAGCTTTCGCGCCAAATCGATCGAAGGGGTGGGGACCAGCGTCACGGCGGTGGTCGGTCCTACCCGTTTCGGGCCGTTGCGGGGCAATCCCGAGGTAGTGACTAGCTTTGGCGAATTCACCCGCATCTACGGCGACATCCAAAATCTGACGCTGGCCGGCGTATCCGTACTTAACCATACTGCGATCGCCGCGAAAGCCTTTTTCGACGGCGGCGGCAAACAGCTCTATGTGTCGCGGGTCGGCAATTTTCCGCAAAACGTGCCGGGCATATCAACGCGGTCCGTGCCGAATGTGTTGAGTTTCAGCAGCCGCTTTCCGGGAGCGATGGGCGATTTCACGCTGGAACTCCTGTGGCGCGATAGCGAAAATCTGTTAAAGACCGAGGCTACCTCGGCGCCCGCCGAAGGCGAGGTGGTGTTTCTGAATGCCACCGGCCTGACCAATGCGGTGCGCTCGGCCGGTATCGCCGCGCAATTCCCCGACGAACGCTTTCCTTTAAATGTCCGCGCCCTGGTGCGCCGGGAAGGCGATCATTTCGTCATCGTCAATAACCGCTGCGAACTGGACACCGCCGACGATGTCGCAGCGGGCGGTACCGCCTTACGTCCCAACGGCCAGGCCGACGGCAGTCAGGGCGTATTGATGACGGCCGGTTTGGTAAACGGTCCGGGCGTTGCAGTCAGCTACACCCGGGTGTTTGCGAAAAATCCCAGCAGCGGGTCCTTGGCTAACGGCACGTCAGCAGTCTTGACCCTGAGCGCGGAAACCAATCTGTCGGTGTATACCGGCGCGGCGCATTGGGGCACACTGACCGCGCTGCGCGGTACGTTAAATGCGGCCGGCAGCGAGTTTGTGGTGGACGGCGGCGGTTTGAATGTGGGCGTCAATGCCGACATAACCTTGCCGTTGGCGGCTTTGGCTGCTGCACCTAATACGGTAAGGGCGGTAGTGGTGCAGCGCAATTTCGATATTGCCGTGCATGCCGGCGGCCGCAACGGCCCGGTAATTTACAGTTACGGCGATATTTCCAGCGCCCCCGACGCAAAAAACAGTCTCGGCGCCGTAATGCCCGTGACGCCGGACAAGCGTTACGACCAATTGACCAGTCCGGTCAGTTGCACCCTCAGCCCCGGTATCAGCGGCGCCGACGTGGTGGCAGCCTTGTACAGCTTGTTCGAGTCGGATGGCTTAAATCCCGGCCCCATGTCGGTTCAAGGTCCGCGTTATTTGATTAATCTGTCCGGCGGCAGCGACGGCAACGTGCCCGGCGCCGTGCAATACGGCGGCGTGGAAGACGAGGTCAACGGCAGCAGCGGTTTCGTGGCCTTGGAAAATATCGAGGATGTGTCTATCGTGATGACCCCGGCTGCGGCGGCTGACGCCACCAATCATCAAGCCATCGTCGCCGAGGTGCAAAAACACTGTCTAAAAATGCGTTACCGGGTTGGCATCGTCGATAGCCGCGACGGCATGGCGCTGTCGGAAGTGCGCGAGTTTCGTTCCAACTTCGACGATTCCAGACTGGCACTGTACTACCCTTGGGTGGTCATTGCCGATCCGCGCGGCCTGCTCAGCACTATCAATGTACCGCCGTCCGGCTTCGTCGCCGGCGTCTATGCCAATACCGACGTGCAGCGCGGCGTGCACAAGCCGCCGGCTAACGAACCGGTGATCGGCGCTTTGCGTTTTGCCCAGGAAATCAACCGCTTCCAGCAGGAATTGCTGAATCCCAACGGCATCAACTGTCTGCGCTCGTTTCCGGGGCGCGGGCATCGGGTTTGGGGCGGCCGCACTTTGTCCAGCGATCCGGAATGGAAATACGTCAACGTCCGCCGCTACTTTTTGTACCTGGAGCGTTCCATCGACAAATCCACACAATGGGCGGTGTTCGAACCGAACGGCGAGCGCTTGTGGGACAACATTCGCCAGACCGTGGAAAGCTTTTTATACAACGAGTGGGTCAACGGCCGACTGTTGGGTGGTAGCGCCAAAACTGCTTATTTCGTGCGTTGCGACCGTAGCACGATGACCCAAAACGATCTGGACAACGGTCGCTTGGTTTGCGAAATCGGCGTGGCGGCCTTGAAGCCGGCCGAATTTGTGATTTTCCGTATCGGCCAAAAAACCGCCGACGCCTGAACCCTGGACTGGAGATAAACCATGGCTACATATCGCGAAACACCCTATGGGGTGTTCAATTATCTGGTCAACCTGGGCGACGGCAGCGAAGGCGAAGTGCAGGGCGGCTTTTCGGAAGTGTCGGGTTTGAATGCGGAAGTGACGGTGGCGGAATATCGTAACGGCAACGACGCGGTCAATTACGTGCGCAAGATCCCGGCCATCAACAAGGCCGGCGACGTGACGTTGAAGCGTGGCGTGATCGGTGCGGACAACATTTACAGTTGGCTGGAGCAAATTCGCGGCGGCGATGTGACCGCCAAGCGCGATGTGGTGATCAAGCTTAAAAACGAAGATCCCACCAGCGCCAGCGCCGTGGTCACCTGGAAACTGGTCAGGGCCATGCCTATCAAATGGACCGGGCCGACCTTAACCGCCAAGGGCGGCAGCGACGTGGCGATGGAAGAGCTGGTGCTCTCCGTCGAAACCATCATCCAAAGCTAGCCGGAGCGACAGCGGATGGAATGGCTAGCCGGAGCGCGCATCGCCCTGACGCCACGGCCGGTTGAACGCCGGATCGCGGCGCTGGAAGTGGCCATGCTTGGGCATTGCCCGGGCCGGGTCAGGCTTGAGCGCCTGCTGCAATTGCCGGCAGCGCTGGAGGATATGCGCGCGGTCGGATACGGTAAGACAGTCGATGACTTGCTGCTGCCCGGTGCGGTCAGCGAACTGTACCATCTACCGATACCCTTGCAGTCCAGCGCCGAATTTCACGACATTTTCCCGGATGCGCTTACCGCCACCACCCAATATGTCAGCCTGCTGGCTGGTAATAAAGCCTGGCTGGGCCTGGCGGTTGACGATTTTTTCGCCAACGGCGGCGAAAAACTCTGGGTGGTGCGGATACCCGAAAGCTCGGGGCAAGCCGGTTTCCTGCCTGCCGACAAAACGGAATTGCACGATGTTACTACTCTTCAGGGCTTGGCTTGTGTGCTGGTCATTCCGGCTTTGGGCGTGGTGAGTTTTCCCGATTTGGAACGCCTGCAAATTCCGCCGCGTCTGCCGGATATTCCCAGGGTACGTCTGGAAAACAACGACCCGCAGTTTCTGCCTTGCACGCAAAATACCGATGACGATCACCGCGAACGCCGGTACAGCAGCGAGTTAAGCGACATGCCGCCGCCTTGGCAATTGCCGCAGGTGTTGCGCGGCATGCTGCAATTTATTAGCAGCCATCGGCCCGATCTGCAATGTCTGTTTACCTTGCCGCTGGCCTATTCCGGCGAGTTGGACAGCCCGGTGCTCGACCCGGCGGCGTGGAGCGCACTGGCCGGGTATCAAGAAAATCGGGATACGGCGCAAGCGCTGCGGCATGTGCAGTTTTTGTTTCCCTACTTGCGCGGGCCGCGCTTTGCCTTGCATAGCCCGGTTGGTTTGATCGCCGGCCAGCAGGCGGCAGCGGCGCGCCGCGACGGCCCTTGGCGCTCGATGGCGGCCAAACCCTTAAACACTGACGCCTTGCCCTACCCGCGTTTGTCCATCGCCCAAACCTTGGTGTTACGCGATAAGCCCGGCATCAGTGTGATCAACTATCGCCATTCGTTTAGCGGCGGCGCGCAACTCAGTCTCGACGACGAGCGCTTGGTGGTGCCGGCCTTACCGGTCGCCGATTATCCGTTCGACCGCCAGCGATACGACGGCTTTCGATCCGCGGAAGTGATGCGTTTCCTGGGTTTTTTGCGCCGACAATTGCAGGCTTTGGGCGAGCAATTGATCTTTAATCTGGATTACCGCGACCCGCGACCACGTTTACTGCTGGAGCAGTTTTTTCGACGCTTGTACAGCCAGGGCGCCTTGCGCGGCGCGTCTGCCGAGCAAGCCTTTTCGATCAGCGAATCGATACCGCAGGAAGGGGCGATGCTCTTCGAGATCATGCTGGCGCCGGCGTTTCCGATCGACAAGCTGTTTCTGACCTTCGCCAATCTGAACGGCGAATGGCGCTCGGAGGTGGTCGATGGCTGAAATCAGCGAATTCGTCGCCTTCCGTTTCAAGGTCAATCTGTACAACAGCGATCAGAGCAGCCTGTTGTGCAGCGGCTATTTCAGCGAAGTGACCGGCTTCGAAGCGACGATGGAACCTAAGGTCATCAACGAGGGCGGCCACAATTGGGGCGAACATCACCGCTCCGGGCCGACTAAATTCGCGCCGATTATTTTGAAACGCGGCGTCACCGACATCAACGATTTGTGGTCCTGGTTCGACATCACTACCAGCCAAGCCAATTACGGCTACCGCCTGAGCGGCGAGATTATCGTGTTCGGCAATCCCAGCGTTAGCGGCGGCAACGTCACCGATAACGCGGTGCTGGTCTGGAAGCTTAACGGGGTGTTGCCGACCAAATTCAAAGGCCCGGATTTGTCGGCCACCGCCAGCCAGGTAGCCATCGAAGAATTGCAGCTGGTGCATCAAGGCCTGGAATTGCAGCGGCCGGCGCCGGCCAGCACGCAAGGCAGGGGGGCGGCATGATAGCCATCGAACGCGGCAAACTGATTCCGGTCAACGGTGACAACGATAGTCCTGATTTGGATAACGCCATTGACGTGCAATTCAACCCGTCCAGCCTGAAAGTCAGCCTGTCTAACACCTTGAAAGAAAACGCCCGCAACGGCAACAGCCGCTCGGCGCAGTTCGTCGATAAAAGCTCGTCCAATCTGACCATAGAATTGATTTTTGATACCACGTATATCGAAGCGCCCGGCGGCGCGGGCCAGGGTAGCGGGCAAACCGCCAGCAGTGCCGGCAGCAACAGCAGCGCCAAGAAAGCTATCGAGCAAGGTTCGGACGTGCGTTTGGAGACCAAAAAAATCGCTGATACTTTTATCAAGCCGGTAGAAGACGGCAAAAAAATGAAGGCACCCAAGCGCTGTTTATTTCAATGGGGCGCGTTCGAGTTTTTGGGGCTGGTGCAAAGCTTCGACGAAACCCTGGATTTCTTCTCGCCGGAAGGCCGGCCGCTGCGCGCCACCGTGTCCTTAAAGCTCAGCGAAGACCGCTATCAATTCCGTAACCGGGCCGTAGAACAAGCCTCCCGCAATACCCCCAGCCTGAGTTCGACCGGAGCCGGCCCGCAAGGCGGTTCCGGACAGAATGCCGCGCCGGTGCCAGGCGGCAGCGGCGAAGATGCCGGCAATTGGCGCGATACCTCGCTGTTTAATGGCATAGAGTCGCCCAGAATGCCGTCGCTATCGGTGGTGGCGGTGCCTAGCCTGAGCTTGAGTGCTTCGGTAGGGATTAGCGGCGGCGTGGGATTTGGGGTAAGTGCCGGTGTCAACATCAGCGGCGGTATCAGCGCCAATGTTTCGGCAAGCTTGTCAGCCTCGGTGAATGTTGGTGCTGGTTCAGTCAATAGTGCAGGGGGGGCAAAAGCGGCACCACCAGCAGCGCCATCGCCAAGTCCGGCGTTCAAATTCGGCAACTCGGCGAGCTTGGGCACCGGCATCGAAGGTGCGTTTAACCCGGCTGGAAACAAGGGCAGTCTGAATGCCGCCCATATGCAAACCGGCAGTGCGTCGTTAAGACCAGCAGCAATGCAAACCGCCAGTGGCAGTCAAAGCGGGTCATCGGCCTCTGCGATGACTGGCGATAGGCCTTTGTCAACCGCTGCAGCTAACCAAGCAGGATCAGCAACTGCGGGCCGCAAAAGTAGCGGCGTATCGGTCAGCAGTTTATTAAAAGCCTCCGCCGACACTGGCGTTGGATTCGATTGAGCAGGAATCAGACATGCCGGTATTGATAGACGAAGTGATATTGGAGGTGCAAGACGGCGTCACCGAAACGGCCGAACAACAACCGACCGCGCAGCAGACACCGTTGGCGCCGGCTGAGATCGAGCTGGCGCAAATGTTGGAGTTGATCAGGCAGAGGCAGGAGCGGTTGAGGATTGATTGAGAGGAGAAAGTTGAGAACATAGATTTTAATCCCCTCACCCTAGCCCTCTCCCGGAGGGAGAGGGGATTTGTAAAAGGGTTTTAGGAGGCTTTGTGTGGCGGAAGGGTTTCCTTCCCGTATGCCGCACCGAGCACCGGAGCTTTTGAACGGATTTGCCCGAAGGGGTGCGGCATGGATGCCGCACGTTGCCGAAGGGGCAGGAAGCCCCTTTCGGCAACCCCGTTCAAAAGCGAGGAGCGCAGGGAATAAGCGGCATCCGGGTGTCTTTTCTTTTGGGTACTTTTCTTTGGACAAGCAAAGAAAAGTACCTCGGCTGTCGGGCCGAGACCCGACATCCAAAAAAAACCGTCGCGTTAGCGACACCAACTAAAACAATAAGAAAACAAACTAACAACACTATGCCCGATTCAGCCTTCACCAGCTCCCGCCCAACGATCAAGATCGACGGCGAAAAACGCGAAGATCTGCAACAGGCCTTGCTGGCGATGCAGGTTAATCTGCCCTTGCACGGCTGCGCGCATGCCGAATTGCAGCTGTCCAATTGGGGGAGGCCGGAAGGCGGGCAAGACCCCGACTTTACTTTGAACGACATTGCCTTGGGTGCCGGCGTGGAAATCGAAATGGGCAGCGACACTCCGCAACATCTGTTTAGCGGCGAGATTACCGCCATTGAAGAAAGCTACGGCGATGGCGCGCCCAACATCGCGCTGCTGTTGCAAGACAAATTGCATAGACTGGCGCGCAGCCGGCATAACCGTAGCTTTGAAGATCAAAGCCCGGACGAACTAGTGCAAGCCATCGCCGGCGAGGCGGGCCTGCAAACCGATGCGTCGTTGTCTAGTATCACCGCCACCTGGCATCAACTCAACGAAAGTGATTTGGCCTTTCTGCTGCGCATCGGCAATCGCTTTGACATAGCCGTACGCTTGGAGGGGAATACCCTACGGGCCAAGGCCGAAGAAGCCGATCCCAACCCGGTCGAGCTCAGCGCCCAGGACAGCGCCCTGAAAGTGCGCTTAATCGCCGATTTGAATCATCAACCGCTCAGCAGCCAAGTCAATGGCTATAACCTAGCTAGCGCCGACCCGGTGGATTTTACGGCCGACGCAATGACGCCGGCGCCCACCGGCACCAGCGCGGCGGCGGCTTTAGGCAATCTGAGCTGGCCCGGCCCGGAAATCGTCCCGCAGCCCTTTCCCGGCACCAGCAGCGAAGCCGAAGCCTATGCCAAGGCCGCATTCAAACGCCAAGCCAAACGCTTTATTCAAGGTGAAATTGTTTGCCAAGGCGAAGCGACTTTAAAACCCGGCCGCGAGATCGAGTTGGACGGCGTATCGCCTCGGCTGAAAGGCCGCTACCAAATCGTGCATTGCGTGCATCGCTTCGATAACAACAGCGGTTTCGAGACACACCTGAAAGTCAACAAAGGCGGGTGGCAGTCATGAATAGTCACGCCTTAGGCAATCTGCACAGTTTGCAACTTGGGCAAGTCACCGATAACGCGGACCCGGACAGCCGTGGCCGCATCAAGGTGCGCTTGCTGGCGACGCAGATGGAATTATGGGCCAGCGTCGTCGCACCATCAGCCGGTCAGGGTTACGGCGCGAGTTTCGTGCCGCGCCTGGAAGAAATTGTGGTGCTGGCTTTCATCACCCCGGAAATGCCGTTGGTGCTGGGCAGCGTCTGGGCCGGCAGCAGTAGCGTGCCGGCAGAGGCCGACCCGCAGGAAGATCATTACGTGATCCGTACGCCGCAGGAAACCGTGTTGGATTTCGACGACGGTAGCGGCCCGAAAGTGGAGTTGCGTACCCGCTCCGGTTACAAGATTTCGATAGACGAAGCAGGTGGCGGGGAAATCGTTATCGAGCGCGCCGACCAAAGCGTCACCCTTAATAGCTCAGGCATTGCAGTGCGCAGCAGCGGCAGCGTCACGGTCGATGCCAGCACAGTCACCATTAACGCCAGCATGGTGACGGTGAATGCCAGCATGTCCAAGTTCAGCGGCGTGGTGCAAGCCGATACGGTGATCGCCACTTCAGTGGTGGGCAGTTCCTACACGCCGGGCGCCGGCAACATTTGGTAAGGGATTATGAAAACCGAACAAGTTCTGCATCCCATTAAACTGAAACCGCCGTTTTATCAGGAGGGCGGACAATGCGGCTTGCATCGTTATCTGGATGCGGAGTTCATCAACCGCTTCAAGCAGGACATGCAGCGCCGCCAGTTCGATTTGCCGCAGTTCAACGCCTGGCAGCAGGAAGAGCGCCACAGCCGTCATGGCCAACAGCCGGTGCTGCGATTACCGCTGCATCGGGCTTTTCATATCGTCAGTTGCGAAGTGGTTTGCGACCGCTTCGGCGAGCCGGCGCTGGATCCGCAAAAAATCAGCTCGGCCGGTTTCGTGATTCGCCGACTGAGCGGCGGCCGCGAGCAGGCCTGGATGCTGGAAGACGGCGAAGCTTTGGGTTGGCAGGACGCACCCAGCGAGCTGCGTGACCCTGATTTGCATCGCCGGCTGTGCGCCAACGGCGTGCTGCACAAACGCGATGATCAGGCGGCCTATAGCGGCGAGGAAGTGCATCCCTTGCATGTGTTAAAAACCAGCGACGCCAACCGTAAAACCCACACGCTGTTGTTCGGTTATTTGCCGCTGGGTGGTTTTTATTATCTGCGCGATGTCAGCCAGGCGTTCGATAGTACCGATCAAGCGCAAACCGCCAGCGTCGCCGCGGCGATGTTGCCCTGGCCCTTCGGTTATCGGCAGCCGTTGAATCAAACCTGGTTGGCGGAACACAGCAAACCGTTGGCGCAAGGCCTAGCCAGCAAAGCTTTTTTCGAGTTGCTGAGAATCCTGGTTAACCGCTATCACCTCGGCGAAGCCGGCATTGCCGAGAATGCCGCGCTGGAAAATAAAGCGCAGCAACTGTGGCTGTACGACGAAGCCAAACTGCCGGCGGGTTTGCAAGGCCAAGCCTACACCGAAACCAGCCAGGGCTTGTTCGCACCTTATCGGCAGCAAACCTTTTATAGCTATCTACAAGCCTGTTTTGCATTGGGCGGGGATAACCCGTTGGTGCGCTGGTTGATTCAACAAGAACAAGCGATAGACGCGGTCGGCGGGCTGGACAAACTGGCGGCATTACCGGCCTTGCCGAATGCCAATGGCGTCGGCAATCTCAATCTGACGCTGTTGCTGCTGGCCGCCGATGCCCAGGAAATCCGCGTGCTGTTGGGGCAACGCCTCAGCGACCAAGCACTGAGTAAGGTCAAGGAAATCCCCCTGCCAAAATTCGCGCAAAATGCCGGCGATGTTTATCAAGTAGTGGCATTCGTGCGCGCCAAAAACCAGCTTGGCCAGGAACAGATTCAATGGGCCAATGCCGACACCCGCAGCATACCGTTTCGAGTCGCCGCGCCCTTCGATCCGGACGCCAGCCGGCCGGCGTTGATTCAGATGCCGTCGCTGGCCGATCTGCGTCGTGGTCTGGCCAAGGGCGCGGCGATGATCACGCCCGCTGATACTTTCGATTTAATGAACAAACTGAAATTAAATAAGGGCGCCAGCGAGGACACGGTCAAAGACACGTCCGGTCCGGATTTTGGCGTTCAATGGATTTGTTCGTTCAGCCTGCCGGTGATTACGCTGGTGGCGATGATCTTGTTGATGATCATGATCTCGCTGCTGAATATCGTGTTTTTCTGGCTGCCGTGGGTACGGATTTGCCTGCCGTTTCCAAAAATCAAGGGAGATTAAGCATGCGCACGCCGGTACCCGAGATTTTGAGTTGGCCGCTGGGCAATATCGATGCCGACGGCCGCTTGAGCTGGACCCGCGACGATCAAAGCATCCGCGAGGTGATGTTGAATATCCTGCTGACTCGGCCCGGCGAACGCTTGCAACGCCCGACTTTTGGTGCCGGTTTATTAAACTTCGTGCATCAACCCAATAACGAAACCACCCGCCATCTGATTGCCGGCGTGGTGCGCAAATCGCTGGAGACCTGGGAGCCTAGAGTGGAAATCGACGAAGTGCAAGTGCAGGCCAGTCCGGCCAGCGTCGCCGATGTGCATATCAATATCCGCTACCGGCTGCGCAACAGCCAGCGCCCGGCGGAACTGGGATTCACGCTAAACCTGAGCCTGCCGGCTTGAGGTTGCAAGAGAGGCCGTTATGCCATTACCGGTACCGAATTTAGACGACAGACGCTTCGAGGATTTGGTTGCCGAGGCCAAGGCCCGGCTGGCCAGCCATTTGCCAGAACTGGCGCAGATTGCCCCCGGCGACCCGCTCAACAGCTTTGTGGATTTATTCGCCTGGCTAACCGAAACCATTTTGTACCGCGCCAACTTAATTCCGGAACGCCAGCGCCGGGTATTTTTGAATTTGTTGCAAATTCCGGTGCGTGCCGCCCGGCCGGCCAAAGGCATAGTGTGCATAGACGCCGGACCGACAAGCGTGTTGCCGGCGGCATTGTTGGCGGACGGCAGCCAGCTGCGGGCCGGCAAACAGATTTTGACGGCGGTTGGCGAATTGCAACCCACCTGCCTGAGCTTACAAGTGTTGATTAAACAGAAGTTGGAGGCTGCCGATCTGGCCGCACTGGGTTTGACCTTACAGGACTTGCAGGAGCAGTACGGTTTGCGCAACGGCCAACGTCCCGAGCCGTTTCAACCGCGCCGCTTCCAGCCGGTTAAGGAAGTGCTGGATTTGACCGGTAGTCTGGATCGCAGCTTTTACCTGGCCTGCATCGCCCCCCGGCAGCTGGAAGGCCAGATTGCCTTGCTGCGCAGCCATCTGGCCGGCGTGGCCTTCAATATCGGCATCGCGCCCGCCGACAATTTGGACGGCGACGCGATCAACGAACTGAATCCGCGCAAGCTGATTTGGGAGCTGGTTTCCACCGGCGAGGCCGGCGAAACGATTTATCTACCCTTGGATGTGCTGGCCGACAGCTCCAAAGGCGGCCGGCAAACCGGTGTGGTCCGCTTGCGCTTACCCAAAAATCCGACGCTGTTTCAGGCGTTTGTACCGACCGATCCGATGTTCAGCGGTGTCGGCGATAGGCCGCCGGAATTGGCCGATCAAGTCGAAGCCGGTCGGGTGGCGTTTTGGTTGCGCTTGCGTTGCCCGGAACATCCCAACTTACAACTGGGCTACCTGGCGCTGAATGCCGTCGATGTGCTGGCCCAAGGCTTGAAACAGGATTTACTAGTGGGCATGGGGACCGGCCAGCCCGATCAGGTGGTGGTATTGCCGGATCAAAATATCGAGGCCGCGACCTTGCAACTGGATGTTGAGGAAAATGGCGCTTGGGTACGTTGGCAGCAAGTGGCTTTTCTCGCTGGGCAAGCCGCCGATGCCAGAGTGTATCGGCTGAATCCGCAATCCGGTTACGTGTACTTCGGTGACGGTACGACCGGGCGACGGCCGCCGTTGGGCAGCCGGATTCGTATCGCCGCTTATTTATTTGGCGGCGGTAGCGCCGGTAATCTGCCCGCCGGTAGCATCAAGGAAGTGGTGAACGGCAGTTCGCGTTACAAGCTGCGTCACGAATGGCCGTTAAGCGGCGGCATTGATGCGGAAACGGTCGAGCAGGCGGAAAAGCGCATCCCGCAATTTCTGACCCATCGCAACCGGGCCGTTACGCAACAGGATTTCAAAATCATCACCGAAGCCAATCCCGTCAATCCGGTGGCCCGCGCCGAAGTGTTGGTCGGTTTTTTGCCCGGCGCCAGTATTCGTGCGGCGCGCGACGGCGTACCGGGCGTGGTCAGCGTGTTCGTGCTGCCGCCGGCCGAACCGGCTGTGGGTCACACGCCCAAGCCCAACCAGGGCTTGTTGAAAGACGTGTTTGCCTATCTATTGCAGCGGACCATGGTCGGCACCGAATTGTATGTGTTAAGCCCGGAGTTCGTGCCGATTGCCGTCAGTGTGAAAGTGCAGGTGCGCGACATCGAAACCGAGCAACAAACCCTGCGCGACGTGCAGCAGACGCTGCTGGAATACCTGTGGCCGCTGGCGCCCGGTGGCGCGCGCGGCGCGGGTTGGCCTTTGGGCGGCGCGGTGCGCGCCAACGAATTATTGACCCAGGTGGCGCGGGTGGCCGGGGTGCAGGCCGTGAATGCCTTGAGCCTGTTTCAACGCGGTAGCCAGGGTTGGCGACGTTTGCCCGCCGATGAGCCGGTCAACTTGACTAAATTCCAGTTGCCCGAGCTGCTGGGTGTGCGCGCCGTCAGTGGTTCCGGCACACCGGCCTTGCCGGACGGTATTGGTTTGCTGGAAGGCCAAACCCCGGACGACAGTCTGGGCGTCGCAGTGCCGGTGATTCCGGACCTTTGTTGAGGCCTAGCGATGGACGTCAACAACACCCCGTATTTTTTACTGAAAGGCCAGGCCGATTTCGAACAGGGCTCCAGTCATTTGAACTGGAATGCCGGTTTGCAGGCGCTGACGCTGGCGCAAAATCAGGTTTTGCGCTTGCCAGCCGCCGATCCGGCGGCGGCTTTGCTGGCGTGGCAGAACAGCGCGCCGCTGGCTTTGGACAGTTTTAATCAGATCGGTCGTTTGAGTGCCGACGGTGCGCGTGTCGAATTTAACAGCGGCCGTGGTTATCTAAGCTTGCAGGACAATGAATTGCAGGATGTCGTCGCGCCGCAAGGCCGATTTACCGACATGGCGTTCGCGTCGGTCGCGGCAGGCGGCAAGCCGGGCTTCGGGCAACCGGCCGGCGACGGCAGGTTGGCTTTGCCGTTCAGTGACGGTATCAATCAGCATGGTTTGCTGCTGTTTCATCTCGCCCGCCGCTGGCAAACCTCCTGTACATGGGGCAATGCGGAAGGTGAGGACGCGGCGTCGCAAATGCCGCTAAGGGCATGTGTCGACGCGGAGCAGCGGGTTTGGCTAATCTCCGCGACAGGCTTGATGTTATGCAGTGGCGAACCGCTACCTTTACCCTACACGCCGCAACCGGTGCGCTTCGAACCCGAACAGGCCAATCCGCATCCGTTAACCCGCATCTGGCAGCAAGCCTTACCCGAGGGCTTGCAGGCCCTGGCCCTGTGTTGCGATTTGCAGCAGCTTTATATCTTGTGCCACGACGGCGCCGGCGCGCAGGCCATATTGACGCGGCCTCTATCGGCATTGGTCGATGCGCCATTCAAAACCTTCGTCTGCCCGGCCGAGTTGCCGTTTGCTGTCGATCTGGCGCTGGCTGCCGATTCGGCTTTACCCGACAGCGGCCGGCTGGCGGCTTTGGTGCCGCGCGCTGCGGATGATCTGAATTTTGCGCAACGCGATTGCCCGGTGTTGACGCTGCATTGGGATAGTGAAACCAATACCGGTCAGGCCCGCTTGCTGTACGAGCGTTATCCAATGTTGTCGCAAGCCGTGCCGCGTTTTGTCAGCAGCGCCGACGGCCAGTTGCGTTATCAAGCCGATGCCGATGCCGATTTTCCGGCGATAGCTCCGCGCCCCAGAGAGTTGCATGCCTTGCGCCGCCCGCAGTTTTTTCTGGAAGGCACGGCTTTACTGCATGAGCTGGATTCCGGCCAAGTCGATACCCAATGGCACCGACTGTATCTGGACGCCTGTATCCCGCCGGGCTGCGATATTCAGATTGCGGTGCGGGTGTTTGCCAGCCGGCAGGCGGTGCGGCCCAAGCCCATCGACCAGCCCGCGCCACTGTGGAATCCGCTACCGTCGGAACTGCCGTTCGCGGCAAGCCTGGCCGGCCAGCAAGCCGGCACTAGCGGTTTGTTCGAGATTTTGTTGCAACAGCCTTCCGGTCGGGTGCGGCAGTTGCGCGGGCGCTATCTGCAAATTCAAGTGACTTTGCGCGGCGACGGCCGGCAAAGCCCGGCTTTGCACGCCATCAGGGTGTATTACCCGCGGTTTTCCTATCAGGAAGCTTATTTCCCGGAATTTTACCGGCAGGAACTCAGTTACGATCCGGTGCAAGCCATCGGTCCGGCCAATGGCGCCGATGTCCGCGAGCGCTTGCTGGCGGCCTTCGAAGGCGTTCTAACGCCGTTGGAAGGCCGTATCGCCGCCAGCGAGCAATTGCTGGCGCCCGAAGCAACGCCTGCCGCTAATCTGCCTTGGCTGGCCGAGGCCGTAGGTGGTCAGCTGCCGAGCCACTGGCCGGAAGCCCGGCAGCGGCGCTGGCTACGGGACCTGACCTTGATGCAACAATACAAAGGTACGCTGGCGGCCTTGAATCTGGCTTTGGACATCGTCAGCGACGGTGGCGTGCAGCGTGGCGAAATTGTGGTGTTAGAGAATTTCCGTTTGCGGCGGACCATGGCGACGATACTGGGCATAGACATGGACGACGGCGATCACCCCTTGACCTTGGGTACCGGCATGAGCGGTAACAGCATCATCGGCGACAGCCTGATTCTGTCGGAAAGCGATGCCCGGCAATTTCTGGCACTGTTCGCCCCGGAGCTGGCGACAGTTGACGAGGCGGCGCAGGTCAAAGCGTTTTTTGAAGAATACGCGCACCAAGTCAGCATCTTGCTACACGGGCGGGCGGTGAGTTTGCGAACTGCTGTGGAAGACATTTTGACGGAACAGCTACCGGCGCATTTGCAATACCGGATCATCGAAACCGAACATCCCTTCGTGCTGGGTATCGCGCCGCTGCTGGGCATGGATACCTTTATAGAAACCGCGCCGCCGTTCCGCCGCGTGACGCTGGACGACACTTATCTGGGCCGCGAGGGGATCTTGAAAAACCCGGCGGCCTTTTCACCGGAGGACATCAATGCACAGGCTTAGCGGTTTTCCTGGGTTGGTTAACAACCCGGTCCTGTCTATCACGTTGATTTCCTTTGGGCTGAGTCCTTCGACTGGTTCGGCGCAACCGGCTTGGCGGATTCCGGTTCCTGTCAGAGGCTGGGGAAGAAGCTCCCTCTCCTCGCGGGAGAGGGTTGGGGTGAGGGGGCTCGATCAATGTGATCCGACTGTTTTTAGCCCCTCACCCTATCCTCTCCCGGAGGGCGATGGGATTTATGCTGCCGGATTCCGAGATTTTGGCATTTCCTATTGGGCACCACACACGGAGGCCGCATGGATACCCTAGACGATTTCACTACGCTGGAACAGGACGCCACGTTAGACGAGCCCCTGCGCCGCGTGGCTTACGAGGCTGGAATGATGCTGGGTCTGGAAGCGACCCGCGACGAGCAGGCCTACCATCGTCGCCGCCTGACCCGGCATCAATATTGGCTGCAAGGCTACGGCACGCTAGCGGGCATGGCGGTGAGCATGGTGCCGGCCACGCATCCCAACAACTCCGACGATCTAACCGTGCGCTTGCTGGTTAGTCCCGGCATCGGCATCGACGGTCTGGGCCGCGAAGTGCTGATTCACGAACCCTACTGCATCAATCTCGGCGATTGGCTGGCGGCGCAAACCGAGAGCCATCTGCGCGAAGGATACAGCGACGCCGATAATCTGCTTTGGCTGAAAATCTGCGTGCGGCAAAAAGATTGTCCTGTGGCGATGCAGCCGGTGCTGGCGCGCAAGCTCAATCTCAGTACCGATGCGGTGCAACCCAGCCGTACCGCTGACAGCGTGCGTCTGGAATTGATTCCGGAATTACCGGAACCTGCGGGCGAGGATGCCTACCAACCCTGGGCTTGCCATCAAGCTTTGCCTGCGGCGATGCCGGCGTTGTCGGTCGCCGAACAAGCCTTGTTGCAGCAAGTGCAAACCGATAATGCCGAAGCCGGCGCGCAACTGGCACTGCATGCCCGTTTGCTGCATGCGCTGGACAGTAGTGGGGTTAATCCGCAGCAATTGAATGACGAACTGGAGGAGGGTGCCCGTTTGTTGCTGGCCAGGATCAGCATCAGCGTCGCCGACATCAACGCCATTCTGGTCAACCCGCAATTAATCTCGATCAACAACTTGGTGCGGCCGTTCCTGGCCACCGCCAGCCAATTGGCCTGGCTGGCGCGCCAGCCCTGATCATGGAGGGACTATGAGCGAAATTTTATTTCAACCTCTCGGCAATCCGATTGCCGCCGGACTGGCGCTGGATCAGGTCGCCGACATCGATCCGCGCCTGACCCGCAGCCATTATTTCGACGGCCGCTTGCTGACCGCCGAAGACCTGACCCGCGATCAAATCTATCTGGATCAGCGTTTGCGCGAGCTGGGCCGGGTGCTGGGCAGCGGCATCGTCGCCGGTTTGGGCTTGAGCTTCGACCGCTTCACCGGCTTGCTGGCGCTGGAACCGGGGTTGGCAATGACGCCGGCCGGCCGGGTGCTGGAGCTGGGCAGCCGGCTCATCGTCAATCTGCGCGACCGGGCCTTAATTAGCGGCTTGAACGAGGGCAATTTCTCGAATCTGAACCGGGGTTTGTATGCGGTCGTGTTGCGTTATGTCGATGTGGGCACCGACATTGCCGAAGTGTTTCCGAAAGATTTGAGCGCCAAGCGTGGCTTTCAATACGCGATGATTACCGAGTCGGTGCAAATGGGCCTAGTGCCTTTGCCGATTCCGTTGCCGCAACAAAGCCCTTTGCAGATTCGGGCGCGTTTGATGAGAGAGTTGCTTGGCGATGATCAATTGCACGGCTTATTGCCGGAAGATGCCGTGGCACTGGGTTTGGTGGCGATTCAAGAAGGCGCGCCGCAATGGCTGGATGCGCAATTGCTGCGCCACCCCTTACGCGCCGAGCCGGGCATAGACGCATTGCAAAGCGATTTGTCGCGGCAGTACGAGGCCTTATTAACCGACATATTAAGCAACCGCCGCAGCGGCGGACTGACCGGCGATTTTCATGCCAGCGATTATTTTTCCCTATTGCCGCCGGTCGGCACCCTACCCAAGGAAGCGGTCGATCCGGTCAACGGCCGGCAAGGTTATTTTCCGGAAAACTATCAGGTCGCTATCGCGCCTTTACGGCAATCTGACGTGGAACAGATTCGCGCCGAGTCCCTGGCTTTGCCCCCCATTGATTTAAGCAACGGTGAGCCGGTGGACATCGTCGTGTTAGTGCCCTTGTCCAATCTGGATTACGGCCATTACGCCGCGCAACTGGAGCGTAACTTCGATCCGAATAAACGCCTGCTGCCGCAACTGGATTTGCTGCGCCTCAAGCTATATCCGGTCAGGCCGGTGCATGCACTGGATACCGACCAGGCCGCTTGGCAAGCCATCTGGGACCGCTTCGGCAGCAACGCGCCGTTGTACGTGCGCCGGCCCAGCCGCGCCGCAGAAACCTCGATCAGCGGTATCGTGTTAGCGCTAGGTACGTCCTTGCCGACACCGCCCGAAGTGGTGGGTGGTCCGGCCGATGGTGGCGGTTTGATCGACGACGAGGACAACGTGTTCTTGAAACGGGTGAATTACCCGATGCTGGCCGAGCTGCGGGCTCCGACCGACGATGCTGGCCGTGCGGCATTAGCGGCGTTGGTGGCGTCCTTCAATGAATCAACATTGGTAGCCGCCAGCCAGCGCATATTGCTGTTGGTGGAACGCCAATACGACGCCGTGATCTGGCAAACCCTGCAACAACTGGCCGCGGCTAACAATCTCGAAGCATTTGTGGCAGGAGTGCGCGCCAAGTCAGCCAACCAAACCACCGGCGCCTGGGTCGGAGAGAGCGGTGCAGGATTGGGTTTGGAGAATGGTTTAATCGGGCAATGGGCTGCGTTGGTGCCGTGACGGGGATTAAGAAAGATTTAGCTGCTTTGCAATGCTTTCAGAGGATGGGGAAATTGGCGGTTTTATATCCCCTCACCCTAGCCCTCTCCCGGAGGGAGAGGGGACTGTTTCGACTTTTTATGAGTACTCAATAGCTTCGAGTTGGAGGCGAGTTTTATCCCGTATGCCGCGCCGAGCACCGGAGCTTTTGAACGGATCAGCCCGAAGGGGTGTGGCATGGATGCCGCACGTTGCCGAAGGGGCAGGAAGCCCCTTTCGGCAACCCCGTTCAAAAGCGAGGAGCACAGGGGATAAGCGGCATTCGGGTGTCTTTTCTTTTGGATACTTTTCTTTGGACAAGCAAAGAAAAGTATCTCGGCTGTCGGTCCGAGAACCGACATCAACAACATCCGTCGCGATAGCGACACAATAAAAGCTGTTCCAGGTCGGGGAAGGTTTATGCAAACAAAATTTCCCCAACAGATATGGAAAGAAGAGTAAGGAGTAGCCATCATGTCCATGATCCTGCTGCATAACCCCATCGCCAGCTCCCGCAGCTTGCAACGGGTGCACATGTTCCCCGGCCGGCATCTGGGCGAGGAAGAGTTCGACCGCGAACAGGCCTATGCCGATGCGCGGCTGGCTACCGTATTGCAGGGCAAGACCGCCGGCATCGTGCACGGCCTGGATTTACAACTGGGGCCGAACGGCTTAGCTGAACCCGGCTTTAGCGTCAGCGCCGGCTTAGCTCTGGCGGCCAATGGCCAGGCACTGGGTCTTTACTATCCGCTCCGTGCCGAGTGGCAGGATTTGATCGACGCCTACCTAAACCGCAACCAGGTCGTCAGCGCGGTGGGTGTTTATTATTTAATGCTGACCCGCGGCGACCGGCAAATCGACGGGCCGGGCGTCGATGCCTGCCAACGTACCGAATTGGATCCAACCCGCGACACCCAAAGAGTGTTGGCCGGCAGCCTGGCTCTACAGCGCATCAACATAAGCGACAACGCTGTCAACACTTGGCCGCGCGACCGCATCGAAAACTGGGTAGCCGCCGACCGGGTCGATGCCGGTTTCATGGCCAAGCTGGGCCATGCCGTACCGCTGGCCTTGCTGGCGGTGGTTACTAACGAAGATGCCAGCTACCGTGTCGCCTGGCTCTCGCAAGAAGCCGGCCGCTACGAAGCGGTGGCAAATAGTGGTTACCGGGTTTTGCTGAATCAAAGCGGCGCGGCGATGCGGCGAGTCATGCAGGCCGCTGGTTTGCCGGCTAATGCCGGGATTCCGTTGCCGCAGTTCCTGCACGACAATCTGCATCTGGATTTTTTGCCGGCAGCCGGTCAGTTGCCGTTGGACTGGCTGCAAAACCCCGCGACGCCGACACCAAATCTAATTTGGCTGCCAAGTCATCTGGGCATAGACATGGTGCCGGTGCCGGAAGAAGCGGTGATCGAGCTGTTGAACGGCCATATCGCCCGCCGGGTCATTGATTTGCGCCAGCCGGCCGGCGACAAAATTAGGTTGCTGTTGGCGGTGAACGAGCCGGATTATCGGCCTAATTTATTGGACATTCCGCAAACCGACAGCGTGCTGGAAAGCGATATTTTCCGGTTTTACATGCGTGCTTACGAGGCTTGGCGCAAATGGCGCCAACAATTCGATGCCTTGTATTTCGTCGAGCCGTCCAATACGCCGCCTCTGGCTGGCGGCATAGGCGTGATAGAGCATGCGGTGCTCGATCCCGCGCAATTCAAAAATCTGGATTTACCTAAACCGGAAGTGCCGCCGGCCTTGCCTTTGACGATTTTCGAGAAAGTCATCGCTCGCGCCAACACGGAACAACAAGACCCGCAAAATCCCGGCACGCCCTATCCCTATAGCAAAGGTGTGCCGGCCTTACCCAATTTTTATAGTAACTGGCTGGGCGCAGACGGCAATCCGCCGCCGATAGCCGTGCCCAGCGACGATGGCTTGGTGGTGCAGTACGCGGTGGCCTTGGTGGAACTGGAAGCCATCGAAAACCAGATTCGAGCCATCCGCAGCCGGGTCGAGAAAACCCGGGATTTTTTGCTGCTGCAGCGCCAACAACTGGATTCGCAAACCGTGGCCTTGGCCGCGCTGGCCGGCGGTGTAGCCGGCGACGGCACCGGCTTGCAGGTGGCGCGCTGGCTGCCTTACGCCAATCTCAACGCCACCGATATTCCCAATAACGTCGACAAAGCGGTCAGCACGGAAAGCGTGGTCAGCAATGCGCCTAAAGCCGTGTTCGCCACCGCGTCAGCGGGCTTATTCAACAGCGCGATCAGTCAGATGGCTGCGCCGAAAATCAGCGCCAGCAGTGCCTTGAGCAACAACTTATTGAGTAACGCGCTGGCTTCCACATCGTCAGTGTCCAAGGCGGCGTTTTTGTTGACCAGCAAGCCGCAAACCTATTCGGCGTTTGAATTGGGCATAAACAAAAACCGCCTGGATATGTTGTCGCGGATTACCAAGGAAGCGGTCAGCAAGCCGGCTTTTGAGGCCAAGGAATACCGCTTTGGGGTGATCGATCATATCAGCCCGGAAATCAACGAATATGCCAAAGCCTATTACGGGATGAAGGAATTGCTGGCCACGCTGACCGATTTGTTCGACCCCACCGATGCCGCCACCTTGCGTAAGCAGATGGAAAAAGTCGGCGTGGTGGAAGACGATCAGGCCGGCACCAATGCCAGCAATCCATTCGAGCGCAGCGGCAAGCTGGAGTCGCCGGCGGTGTTGGACAACCTGGCCGACAAAAACGCCCCGAACAATCCGCAGCGTTCCAGTCTGTTAAAAACCCAATATCGCTACCATGCCTTGTTCAAGGCCGGACGGATTTTGACGCAATGGATCGCGATTTTTGAGGCGCGTTACAACAATATCGAACGCAAACTGCAAGGCAAGTTACGCGAACAAGCCAACAAGCTGGCGCAGATCGACAAACTGGCCGGTTTGATCCGGGTGGCGCGGGAAACCCTGGAAGGTATGGATAGATTCCGCGTCGAACAACTCGGCGACTACGGCGTCGCGCAGCGCTTGCTGGACGAAGATTGGCGGCAGGTCTGGGCTTTGAATAACGAACGCACCCGAATTTTGACCAAGGCCTTGCGCGGTTTGTATTACGTCAGAGTGCGCGGTACGCCGGTCAGCGCTGCCTTGGCCGATCCGCTGGCTTTGCGATATGGCAGCCGCAATGACATCGTCCCCGGCTGCGATTGGGAAGAAGAGGTGGATTTGCCGGCGGCGCTGGACCCGTTTTTTGCGGCAATCTGCGAGATACCGATGGACGACTGGGCCGGCTTAAAACCGTTGCGGCCCAAGCTGCCGCCGTTTCAGCAATTCGATTATTTGGAGCAATTGCGCCAGGCTCGCTTCAAAGCCAGACCCGCCAGCCTGTTGACGCCGGCCAATACCGATACCTTGCAGGCCCGCCTGCAAACCGTGCATCTGCAAACCCAGATTGTCATGCAGCAGTGGGCCAGCTTCAGCTTGCCGGCTTTTACCGCCAGCAGTTTGCAAACCCAGGCGGCGGCCGCCAAAGTGTTGGCTTTGGCAGACCTGGCCGGCGCAGCCGGACCGCTACGCAAGCCCGCCCACGAATTGCGTGAGCAGTTGGAGCACTGCCAGTTTTGCTTGCTGGAAAAACTCAATCTGTTGCCGCCGTCCTTACGTTTGCAGTGGGGACAACTGGCCGAAGACGATCAGATTCGCGTCGAAGACGTATCCTGGTGGCCGGGCATGGACAGGGCGGAAGCCGACGATTTCAACGCTGCCCGTACCGTATCGGAATTAATCGCCTGGTGGTTCCGGCAATTGGACCGCGATGCCTCCGCTGCCAGCCGCAGCGCGATGCGCAATATGATTCGGGCCGTGCTGATTCATGCTTCCTTGGGCGATCCGCAGGAAATCATTCGCGGCAACGTGCATGTGCCGCCGCGCCTGGCAGCGATAGGTGAACGCTTGCAGGTCAAGTTGAACCGGCCGCCGTTGCCGGGTACCCGGCTGCAGTTGCTGGATACCGAGCAGCGCGTCGTGGCGGTGTTGGCGGTGGAAGACCACAGTCCGCAAAGCACCCAGGTCACTATCGTCGATATGCTGCAAAGTGGCGTGAAGATCAACACCCGCTTTAGCGTAGTGGCGAATAAGCTGACGCAGCAGCGCTTGTAAATTGCCGTTATGACCAAGCTGGCCGCCGATACTGTTGCGATACACCGTCTGACCGTCCGGGCCGGGCAGCAACGGGCGGCTGAAAGCGTGCGCGACAGTTTGCAAAGTGCGGATTGGCCGCAAGCCGGGCAGGATAACTGGGTGTTTATCCGCCGCCTGCAAGTCAGCGGTACGGCGCGGCAACTGCCCAGGCAGTTGCTCGAGCAAACCCGGCAACACTTAAATTCCGGCAATCATCCCGAACAGCTGATGCGCTTCGCCAGCCTGGCCGAGCTATTGGCGGCTTTGCTGACGGATCTGCTGCGCGGCCGCGCCGGCTTGCATTGGTATTGGCGACGCTGGGCGCATTGGTTTGATTTGCCGGTGTCGCGGGCCATATCCGGGATAGTGTCCGAACATCTGGATTTGCTACCGTCGGTTTGTGCCCGTTTAGCGCAACGAGAAAAATTAGCTGCCGTCTGCTTGAGTCTGACAGACAGCGATGGCCGGCAATTGGCGGTTGAACTGGCCGGAATGAGTGGTTTTCGCTTGCCGTCTGTTTTGGAAATCGCCGAGGTGCTTGGTTCTGAAATCGATAACGCAGACCGGCAAACCCCTTTAGCCGCCAGTCAGCAGACTTGGGCTGAGCAACTGACGCCTAGGCCCGGATTGCTGGCGTATTGGCGACCGCTATTGCAAGAACTGGATGTCGCCGACGGCCGTTATCAATTGGCCTTATTGCTGATCGGCCAAGACTTGGCGCCATTGTTGTTGCAACAACAGCCGGCTAGGCTGCAGGCTGTTCTATCCGCCTGTTTTGCGGCTATGCTGAACGCCAAAAAAGCGCAGACGAGTGGTGAGCCCAAGCCCAAGCCGGTATGCGCGAAGGAACAGATCCATCCCCGGCAAGTAAAACCCCCTTTGCAAGCGCAGCCGCTTAACCAAGTCCATCAAGCCCGAGCGCAAACAGACGGCGAGGCCAATCCGAAACTGGATGCCGACACCGAGCGGCAGATACCGGCGCCATTACCGCAAAAGCCCCTTGCCGAGCATGATGGCAACTATATTCGGCAATCCCGGCAAACGCCGATGGCTGAAAGCCTATCGTTAGCCGACTCTTCTTTTCCTGCCAAGGCGCTTGCCCAGGGCTCTTCTCCAGAGCCGGCCAGCGCAGACCTGGAGTTTGCGGGATTCCATACCCGGCAAGGCGGCTTGCTGTATTTATTGAATATCCTCAACCGGCCTGAAATGCGCTGCTTGATGCTGGAGCATGCCGAAACCTTGCCTAGCGGCTGGGGCTGGTTGTACCGGCTTGGGCAAGAGTTGCAATTGCAAGAGGACGATGCGCTGGTCGATTTCATCGCGCGGCAATTGGGCCTGGACGATAGCGGCGAACTGGGCCGATTGCCGCCGCTACCAGCCCGCGAACAGGTGTTGGATTTGGCCCAGCGCTGGTATGGCAAGACCGGGGTTTGGCAGCCTGAGTTGTTGGCGCTCACCGGGCAAATTCACTACAGCCCCAGTCATATCGATTTGTACGCGCCGATGTCTGCGATCCGATTGCCGGTACGCCTGGCCGGGTTGGACATCAATCCGGGCTGGCTGCCGTGGCTGGGCCGAGTCGTGGGTTTTCATTATGACTAAGCCGCCGCAGCCCTTGGCCGAATCGCTAAATCTGCAAGCACCTAACCGGCAGCAACCGTTGGCGGCCTTGGTGCGGGTCGGTTTGGCAGAGTTCTGGGAGCGGATGATGCCGGGCGACACCGAACTGTCAGAGCAATTGCGGCAACAAGCCGCCCGGCTGTTAAACGTGGAAGTGCTGCCGAGCTGGATACAAATGCGCGAACACGCAGTGGCCCAGTTGCATGCATTGCCCGGCCCATTTGGGCATTGGTTGCGCGAACAACAGATCGATCTGCCGCAAGCCTTTTTGTTGGCCGTAGTTGGCAGCGCCGAGACCGACTATCTGGTGACCCTGACGCTCAGCGAATTGCAAGCGCCCAATCCCGGCAACCGCCTCGCCGCGCATCTGGCGCTAACGATGCTGGACGAATTATTCGGTGCCGGCACACTGGATGCGCTGGATTTGCATGCTACGCCGTTGGTGCAACAGCAGGTGTTATTACTGGAAGGATCGGGGCCGCTGTCGCTCCGGCCATTGCGCATCGAGCCGGCCTTGTGGTCGGTATTGTGCGGCCGGCCGACGATTTGGCCGGGATGCCGAGTGGTTGCGTTGACTGACCGGGAATTGCTGCCGCAACGTATCCGCAAACAATTGCCGCATTTGGCGACCTTATTGGCGAAAGGCGAAGTGCGCGGCTTGGCGATACGCGGCAACAGCGGTTGCGGCCGGCGGGCCTTGGCCGCCGAGCTGGCCGGTTTGTTGGGATTAACGGCCATCGAAGTGCCGAGTGATTTGTGGCAACAGCAGCTGGCCTTACCGCTGGCCTGCCAACTGGCCGGCTGGCTGCCGGTCATCAAGGTGCAGGTCGCGGCCGGCGAAAGCTGGCAGTTGCCGGCGATACAACCCAATATCGCCCATGTGATTGTGCTGGGTATGACCGATGCGGTATCCGGCCAGGATTTGTTGGAATTGGAAATGGGCGTGCCCGACGAAGCCGAGCGCCGCCAGCTTTGGGCGCGTTACCTCGCCGATCCGGAATTGGCCCGCCGTGCCGCCAGTGCCTTGCTGAGCGGTCCGGTGATCCAGAAAGTGGCGCGCAATGCGGTGCTGCGCGCAGAACAAAGCCGCAGCGTATTGAATGCCGAACACATTGCCCAAGCCCGCCGCGATTTGGGGGCGGAACGCTTGCGCTTGCTAGCCGAGCCGGTGCGGCGGCGCGTCGAACGCGAAGCGGTGGTATTTCCGCCGCTGGTGGAGCAATACCTGCACGATTTCATCGCCCGCGCGCACAGCCGCGAATCGTTGTGGGAAGCTTTGGGCGTAACCTTGCAAGCCTCGCGCAATGCCGGCCTGCGGGCCTTATTCGTTGGCGACAGCGGCACCGGCAAAACCCTGGCCGCCAGTTATGTCGCGACCGCGCTGGGCGCGCCGCTGTACTGTGTGGACTTGGCGGCGATCATGAACAAATATGTCGGCGAATCCGAGAAAAATCTGGGCCTTTTGTTGGATCTGGCTGCCGCCGCCGATGCCATCCTACTGTTCGACGAAGCCGATTCTTTATTTGGTCGGCGCACCGAGGCCCAGCAAAGTGGCGAACGTTACGCCAATATGCTCACCAACTTTTTATTAACCCGCATCGAAAACCACCCCGGCATCACGATTCTGACCACCAACAGCCGCGAGCGTATCGATAATGCTTTTACTCGCCGGTTGGATGCGATTGTGGATTTTCCCATGCCGGGGTTTCAGGAGCGCCTGGATTTATGGCGCAGCCATTTCGGTCAACGCAGCCCCAGCGACGATTTATGCAAAACGCTGGCTAGCTATTGCGACATCAGCGGCGGCCAGATTCGGAATGTGGTGTTGACCGCTGCCGGTTGCAGTCCGGCGGATCAGCCTATCGGCATTGAGACCTTATTGTCGGCTTTACAGCGCGAATATCAAAAACTGGGCCGCAATCCGCCGGCGCAGTTAAAACAGTTAAGGAGTTAGCTTATGGCAACCCTGGCCTCCAAACTCCGTAAAAAGCAGCCGCAGCGCAAAACCAGTGCGCCGCCCAAACCCAATGAAGAGAAAAAACAGCGCAAACCGGCGTATCTGCAACGCAAGATGGCCGTCAGCCAGCCGCATGACCCCGAAGAAAAGGAAGCCGACCAAGTGGCGCAGGAAGTCAGCCGCGCTAAAAAATCCGGCGATCAGCCGGGGGTGAAGGAAGACAAGGAGATGATTTCCAGCAAGCCGGTGCCGAGTGCTCAGCGCTTGTTGCGGCGGCTGAACCGGGCTGTGGCGGATGCAGCCAAGCCGGAAGAGGAGCAAAAACCGGTGCGCCGGGCGAAAAAGCCGGATGAGGAAAAGAAAAACCCAGCCGCGCAGCGCTCTGTGGAAACCGAGGACAAAAAAGAAGATCAGCTCAAACGTCTGAGTCGTAAAACCAAGGAAGAAGAAAACCCCAAGTCTGCCCGGCTATTTCGTAAGGCCGCAGGACCCGAAAAAACAGACGAACAGCAAACGACTGCCGCCCGTTTGTTACGTAAATCCAAACCGGCGGATGAGGAGCAAACGGTCGCCCAAACCCGCCTGCACAGGGCTGCCGCCGAACAAGCAGAGCAGCCTGACGATACCGAATCAGCCGCGTCGGCAAACACAGTCGAGCAGTCGGTGGAGGCGCGAATCGAGGAAAGCCGGGGTAAGGGAGCGCCGTTGCCGGAAAGTATCCGGCGCGAAATGGAGCAACAGCTTGGTGCGGATTTTGCCGGGGTGACCATTCATAACGATGCCGAAGCGGCGGATCTGTGCAAGCAACTCAATGCTCGCGCCTTTACCGTTGGTAACGATGTTTACTTCGCGCCCGGCGAGTTTGCGCCGGAAGCCGACGCCGGACGCGAACTGCTGGCGCATGAGTTGAGCCATGTGGTGCAACAAAGCGGCGGGGTGCAGCGCGTGATGCGCGCGCCGCCGGTGGCACCTGCTGCCGCTCCGGCCGCGGGCGGTGCCAAAAGTGCCGGTAAAGGTACGCTGAAGGGTGGGGAATTGCATGTGCCCCTGCTGACTTTGCCGCAAAAACCGGGCATGCAGGAGAAATTCAGCGCCAAATACGGCAGGCTGACCAATTGGAAATTACCGCAAGCCGACGAGCGCACCAACCAGATTGACGACTGGAAAAAGCAGATCAAACCGTCGTCCGGCGGCTGGGATTTAAAACCCTACCTCGGCAGCGATAACACTTTGCCGGATACCAACGGTGCCAGCACGCAATATGCCTTGAAGCTGAAAGCCGGGGGTGGCGGCCAAGGCTATCTGATCGGCTCCGAAAGCGACATCCGCGAGCAGGCTATTCTGCCGTGGTGGAATAGCCAGGGCGCGCCACATCTGTTCGATGTCGATCATATTCTGGAACTGCAATTGGGCGGCGATGCGGACAAGCTGGAAAACTTCCAATTACTGGATGCCAGCGCCAATCGCAGTTCGGGCAGCAAGATTAAAAATGCCATCGATAAAGCGATACGCGCGGCCATTCCACCCGAAGTGGAAGGTGGTGGCGACTTGCCGGAAAACCTCTCCAAACCGCTGCCGGGACGCGGCAAAGCAGCCCCTGGCGCTGCACCGGCACCGACTGCGAATGCCGCGGCGCCTACTCCGGTCCCTGCCGCGGGAGGCGGTGCAGCACCGGCTACCGCCGCCAAAGATCCGGCCTCAGCGGCACTGGACGCGATCAAAACCAGCTATCAGGATAAGCTGATTTTCGACGAAGTGAAATTCGAGGGGGCCGTCGGCGGCAATCCGGGCATCTGTTGGCAGGCGGACCGCGTCACGAAGATGGAACACATGAAGCCTCTGGAAAAAGCCACCAAATCCAATGCGCCCGATCTGTTTGCCAACGATAAATTGCGGCTGCTGCCGCGTCCCGGTGCCGGGGTGTTGTTTGTTAGCGCCTTGAAGGGCGACCCCGGCAGCGAAACCTTCGACGCCGGTAATTGGGGCGGCATGTCGGTGGTTGGCGGAACCTTCAACCGCAGCGCCGGTAGCGGTACGGTGACGCTGACCATGCCCAAAACCAAAAAAGTCGATGCGCAGAACACGACACTAAATTTTGTCAGCAGCGGTGCGCCGACGCTATGCCATATTCCTCCCGGCCAGGTAGCAGATGCTTATCGCAACGCTTTTAAAGCCAAGACTTTGAGCCCGATTGCGCTGAATAACGCCGATATGGATGCCAGCGCCAATATCGTCGGCGGCGGCGTCTTAACCATCGACGGTATTCCTTTGTTGGCCGGCACGACGGTTGACGTGGCGTTGGTGGGCGGCGATCTGGTGTTTTCAAAAACCTTTTCTACCGACGAGTTCGATATGAAAGGGCCTATCCAATTGGATAGCAGTTCGCTGACGCTGAGTGCCGGCGCGGCCACGCCGATTGCCGCCGCCGGCTTGGTGGAGTTTCACATTGGCGAACTAGCTAAAGGCTCTTTGGAGGGCAGTGCCACCGCCGGGGGCTTTGCGATGGCCGGCCAGCTGGAATTTGATAAACAGCTGTTCACCGGTGCGGGGCGTATCGACTATGACAGCGCCAAAGGCATTAAAGCCTCCGGGACGCTGGGCCTGAAGCCGGGCGCATTGAAAGGCATCAAAAAAGCCAGTTTTACCCTAGCTTACGACGATGCCAAAAAAGCCATCGATTTTGCCGGCGATGCCGAGGTTTCCGTGCCCGGCTTTAAAGGCGCCAAACTGTCCGCGCATGCCGACGATACCGGCAATATCAGCCTGGGCGGCGAGGCAACGCTGTCCGACACCGTTCCACGCATCAAGGGCGGCAAGCTGAACATTGCTGCTGATCGGAAGGGCGATGTCTGGTCTTTGGGCGGCGGCGGTGAGCTTGAGCCCGATTTGAGCGGATTGGACGCCAGCGCCAAAATCAAACTGGATTATAAAGATGGCTTATTGAATGGCAAACTCACGGCCAATTACAAACGCAGCATGCTGGCCGGTAATATCGATTTGAATGCCAAAGCCGTGGTCGGTGAAGGTGGCGGCGAGGCCGAACCGATCAAGGTGTGGGGCAGCGGCACGGTCGATGTCACCGCCGCGCCGTGGTTGAAAGCGACTGTTGGATTGACATTGGACGAGAAAGGCGAGATTACCGTGTCCGGCGAATTGGGTTTACCCAGTTCGTTGGAGATCTTTCCGCGCAAGGAGATCAACAAATCGCTGTTTGCCGTTGCCACGCAAGTGCCGATTGTGCCGGGTATCGTCGCGGAAGTGGGCGGCAATCTCAGTGCGACGGCAGGCATTGGCCCCGGCAGCCTGGATCAATTGAAAATCGGCTTGACCTACAATCCAGAGCATGAAGAAAACACCAAAATTACCGGCGATGCGCATCTTAAAGTTCCGGCGGATGCTGGGTTGCGCTTGGCGGTGCGGGCCGGTATCGGTCTGGGCATTACCGGCGCCAGCGCCACCGGCGGCCTGGAGATAGGCGGCAAACTGGGTATTGAGGGTGCGGCCGAGGCTGGCGTGCATGTGGATTGGACGCCGGCCACCGGTCTGGATTTGACTGCCAAGCTGGCGGTGTCCGCGCAACCCAGCTTTACCTTTGATATTTCCGGTTACGTAGCCGTGACTGCATTGGGCTTCAGCGTGTACGATCAGCGTTGGCAACTGGCTTCGTATCAATTTGGTTCGGATTACAAGTTTGGTATCAGCCTGCCGGTGCATTATCACGAAGGACAACCCTTCGATGTATCGCTGGATGACGTGCAGTTCGAGGTGCCGGACATTTCGCCGGGCGACATTTTGAGTGGTTTGATTGCCAGGATAGCCTGATGAATGCGCTTAACGATTTGCTCAGAGAAGGCGTGATAGCCCATCAGTCAGGTAACCTGACCGAGGCAGCGCGCTTATATCGGGCGGCGCTGGAATTGGACGCTGACAATGCCAGCGCGCATAACAATCTCGGGTTCGTGCTAGCGCAGCGGCAAGAGTGGCCGGAGGCCTTGGTGCATTTGCGTACCGCGTTGCGCCTGAAGCCGAATATGGCGATGGCGCATTGCAATCTTGGTCAGGTGTTGGTGAATACCGGTCGTGCCGGCGAGGGTTTGGCGCATTTGGAGCAGGCTACCGCTTGCGATCCGGATAGCGTCATGGCATGGGATAATCTGGCACGGATTAGAGTGCTATTGGGCGACTTTCAGGGCGGAGAATATGCGGCGATCCGAGCCTTGAAACTGCAACCCAACGCGCCGCAGCTGCATACTCGTCTGGGCATCGCCGTGGCCGCTCAGCAACGGCTGCCGGAAGCCTTGCAGCACTATCAACAAGCTTTGGCATTAGACAGCAAACATCAAGAAGCCTGGGCGCAACTGGGTATTACCTGTTTCCTGCGTAACGATCTGGGCAGCGCCCGCGATGCGTTGGAAACCGCGCTGGCGCTGAATCCGGACGACAGCAATGCCTTGCGGCATCTTGCCTTGGTGAATCTGAGTCTGGGTAACCGCGATGTCGCCATCGCCCAGTTCGAGCATCTACTAGCGCATAACCCGGACGATGACGACTCGCGCTTGGATTTGGCGGTGGTGTTGTTATCCGGCCAGCATACGGCGGCGGCTTTGGAACAGCTGGAGTCGATAAACGAGGCTGCGCGCGCATCCAGCAAATATCGGTTTTATTTGGGTTTGGCTTTGCAACAAAACGGCGAACAGGAATCCGGCGCGCAATTGCTGCGGCAACTGGCCGATTTGCCGGATGATGCCTACGGGGTTAAGGCGCGGAAGATGTTGTTGGTGAGTTGAGTTTAGTGAGGTGGGAGGGTTTTGAATTCGAATCGGAGGATTTCGAGCATTAAAGTATTTAAGCGATTTGTTGAAATGGAATATTTGAGAGGCGGGAACCGGCCACAGAGCAGTCTTGGAGGAATGACGGCAAATTGGCACATTGCCCGATGGCTTCGCTTCATTGATCGTCCGACTGGACACGGAAACATAACAACCTCTAAAACAACTATCGGTGTAGTTTGGATGATATACAGAAAGGAAAATCCTTGCTGATCACAAACTTATTGTAGCGGCGCAGGTTTCATGGTAGATGTTCAGAAACTATCTAATAACTAGTTAGCGCCCATGATCCGGACAAAAATCCTCTAGGAGGTTAGCGATGGATGTTGGTACCGCCATAACAGTGAGCAAATCCCTGCTGGAATTGGGGCAAGACATAGCCGAGGTTGTTAAAAAAGCCCAGGACAGTCCAGACGTCACGAAACGTGTTCTTTTATACTTGGAATCGGCGCGGGCAGCAGTTAACGCTTTAGGCCTCGAACGCCAACACATTCTCACAGATGTGCGGAAATGTGACGTCGGAGAACTTGATCAGGTAAACGCTCTCTGGGCGCGACTTGATCGTTACCTTCATGAGGATAATATTCGCCCTCAGTTGGAGAATTCAATCCGCGGGCTGTACGCATGCCATCAGGCAATCGAAAAAGAGGCAAAGGGAATCTGGTGGCGTAAGCGCGATAAACAACTCGCTGTAAAAGCATTCACAAATACCTTAAGTGAACTGGAAGCCATGTTGCAGGGCTTGAGCTCCAACTTCTATCCTGGCGGGAGCGGTATGGGAGTCCAAACGCTTGTGCCAATCTTTGAATTAATCAGCAAGGTTCGTGAGGACCGTAAATTTGGCCGGTTCCAAGACACTCAAGTTGAATTGGTTCATGAAGAGCTTGGCGAATTGGCCTACCAAGGCGTATGTGACGAATCACACGAGGAATGGTTTCGGATGGCTGGAAGGGTTGAAGCGTTAGTTGCGCAACTGCAATTAGCGTTCTCGGTAAAGATAACGAAGGAACATGCAAGCGGCTTCTGACAAGCGGCCAGGGCTAACATTGCGCTCAAGCCGACCCGCTTCCGCTTCACTCCAGCAGTCGGCTTAGCTTTACGTTGAATGTCAGCTAATTGAATCCCTCCCGACATTGAGTGCAAAGCTTCGAATGTCGCCTTGGGGGCGATGGCTACAGTTCACCAGTTCCAAATGCCATTATTCAATACGGCTGCAATCTTATCGGTACTGGCGGCCTGATTTAGATCTGGGCCGGTGGCGGTTTTAGCTGCGATGAAGGGATGGATTTAAAAAGGAATAGTAATCACAAAACCTCCAAATATTCGCATCCGTCATAGCTAGTAAGTCTAAGTTATCTGGGCTCCCGCGCAGGCGGCAGTCCAGTAAAAATCCTGGATTCGAGTCCAGCTTGATGCCTTAGTTGTTGAAACTGCCCCAATAACCGCCCGCAAAATCAATATTCCCGCTTGAAAAAATCGGCCGTAAGGCCAGAATGAAACACAGAGCACTACTGCGGTGTTAACACCGCGCAAGCGGTCGATGACGAGTGGAACAAATGAGCGGCAACGCGTGTCCTGTCTGAGGATTGAACGTTAGAGGCAATTACCACGTAAAGAGCGGGTACGGAAAGATTCAAATTGGTGCATAGTGGCGTCGAATCCCTCGAGCAATCGTGGTTTCGTATTTTGTTCATAATTGGCTGAAATGATGGCAGATGTCTTGGTTAGTGCGGCCTCACGGTAAATTTCGGGATTTCTGACTGACTACAGACCTCGAGTCTGACCTCGTCAACGGCATCGGCGGTAGGCTGGCGGGTTGGAGGCTACAGTTTAGGCTGTGGAATCCCCCGCCGGCGGGCTCATCATCCAACTCCGGTTATTTCTCCCTTCCTGCTTCTCGAATCGCATCCCAACTGTTTTTCGGTGTTAGCGGCAAACCTCTGGAACCTTGCCTCCGTATCCAAACATGCACCGATTACATTTAAAATTCCGTGGAATAGGCCTAACCGGTCAGCATTGATACAATAAGGCATTATTTCTCAAAGCCACATTATCCAGGGAGTACTTCATGATTCGCTTTCCAGCAGAATGGGAAACACAATCAGCCGTTATCATCGCTTGGCCGCACCACAGCGGCGACTTTACCAATCTGTCCGCCGTCGAAGACACCTATCATTTTGTCGCCACTACCATCAGCCGGTTTCAGCCGCTGGTGATTATTTGCAAGGATGGCGAGCATCAGCAGCATATTCAGACGCAACTGGGCCACAACGAAAAAATTCATATGGTGCAGGCCGATTACAACGATATTTGGCTGCGGGATACGGTGTTTTTGACGATGGAGTGGCAGCACCCCAAAGCCAGCGTGCAGTTGCTTAACTTTCGATTCAATGGCTGGGGTAAGAAATATCCGCATGCGGCCGACGACGCCTTGAATTTGGCCTTGTTTGCGCATCCGATTTTTAAAGGCCATCCCACCGCGACCTTGGACTTGGTCTTGGAAGGCGGCAGCGTGGAGTCGGACGGGCAAGGCACCTTGATGACGACCAAAAATTGTTTGCTCAACCCCAACCGTAATCCGGATTTGTCGGAAGCGGCGATAGCCGGTCAACTGCAAAATTATTTGGGCGCGAAGCGGATTTTGTGGGTCGAGCAAAGCAATCTGGCCGGCGACGACACCGATGCGCACATCGATACGCTGGCGCGGTTTTGCGATGCCAACACTATCGCTTATACCAGTTGCGACGACAGCGCAGACCCGCATTTCGAGAGTCTGAAAAATATGGAAGCGCAACTCAAAACCTTTAAGACAGAAGGTGGCGATGCCTATCGGTTGGTGGCGCTGCCATTACCAAAACCGATTTTCGATGAACAAAGCCAGCAATTACCGGCCAATTACTCGAATTTCCTGATTATCAACGGCGCGGTATTGGTGCCGGTTTACGACGACGCGATGGATGCGGTGGCGCTGGAGCGCTTGATAGGCTGCTTCCCCAATCACGAAATCATCGCCACGCCATGCCGGTCGCTGGTGCATCAATACGGTAGTTTGCATTGCGCCAGCATGCAGGTGCCGGCGTTCGTTAAATTGAATTTCTAAGCATCTGTCCGACTCATGAAAAAATCGATTATCGCCTGCGCCGTGCAACAGCCCTGCAATCGCGGCCGGGAAACCAATCTGGCTTATTCGATTAGTCAAATCGAAACAGCCGCCCAACAAAATGCCGACTTAGTGGTCCTGCCGGAGCTGCATCTGGACCATTATTTTTGCCAAAGCGAAGACACCGGGTGTTTTGATTTGGCGCAGCCGATTCCCGGTCCAACTTGCGACACGCTGGCCGAAGTGGCGAAGGCCAATAAGGTGGTGATCGTTTCGACCATTTTCGAGAAGCGTGCGTCGGGTTTGTACCACAATACAGCGGTGGTGTTCGATAAGGACGGCAGCATCGCCGGCACCTTTCGGAAAATGCATATTCCCGACGATCCGGGGTTTTACGAGAAGTTTTATTTCACGCCGGGCGACCTGGGTTTTACGCCTATAAAAACCACGATAGGCAAGCTGGGGGTGTTGATCTGCTGGGACCAATGGTATCCGGAAGCGGCGCGGCTCATGGCGCTGGCCGGGGCTGATTTGTTGATTTATCCCACCGCTATAGGTTGGAATCCCGAGGACGACGCGGCCGAGAAACAACGCCAATGCGATGCCTGGATTACCGTGCAACGTGCGCATGCGGTGGCGAACGGCATTCCGGTGATTTCCTGCAATCGTATCGGTTTTGAAGCGGCGCCGGATCAAGCGCCGGGCATTCAGTTTTGGGGAAATAGCTTTATCGCCGGCCCGCAAGGTGAGATTTTAACCAGTGCCGACGAAAGCCAAGATGTGTTGTTATTCGCCGAGCTTGATGCGCAGCGCAGCGAGGATGTCAGACGCATCTGGCCGTTTTTGCGTGATCGGCGGATAGATGAGTATGCGGATTTGAAGAGGCGGTTTATCGATTAAACGCTGATGATGTCAGCGATTTGAGAAAGCCGGACAACAGCTAGAACTGTTGTCCGGCTTTTTTATCAGTCTTCGCTGGCGCTGCGGCTGACAGGTTCTTGAGGTGTTTCGCTGTGGCGATTGTTGCTGCGCTCGGCGAACTCTCTGTCATAAGAGCGCGGTTGGCTACTGGCTTCGCCGCTTTCGGAATAGCTTGGAGCTGGGGCTGGACGTTCGCCGCCTTGATTGCCTGTTGAGCTATTTTCGCCCGCTTCGCCAGCGGCGCTTTGCTCGGGGCGTCTCTCGCCGCCGTTGCGCGGGCCCCGTCTGCGGCTGCGGCTGCGGCGGCTGCGTTCTTGGCCACCGTTGCCGTTTTCTCTTTTTGCGGTTGTAGTCGCGTCGTCGGTATTTTCCTGGTCAATCACCACGGCTTGCTTTGGCTCGACTGGAGCGCTGCCCGTAGCTTCGGTATTTGCCGGGTTGTTGGGCGGACGGCGATTGTTGTTACGGCGGTTGTTGTTACGGCCTGATGCTGAGCGCTCGCCTCTCTCTCCTCTGTCGCCGCGATCACCACGGTCCCGGCGATTGTTTCTGCCGGATCTGGGTTTGTCTTCGTTGCTTTTTTCAGAGGCTTCGCCGTTTTCGGCGGCTTTGCTATTCCCGATTAGACGCTGCCAGAAACGTTGAATCAGACCGGCAGAGGTCTTTTTGTTTTGTACGGGGGCCGGGGAGTCCGGTAAAAACTCCTTAATCGCGGCTTTTTCGGCTTTAGGGCCGGCCTGCTTGGCAAATTCCGGTACCGTGATGTCTTCTTCCTTGATATGCAAATGGCTGGCTTTTTCTTCGCTGCTTTCGCCTGCGGATTTGATGCGTTCGATATCGTAAGACGGGGTTTCCAGGTGTTTGCTCGGCAGAACGATAATGCCGACTTGCAGTCTGGTTTCGATTTCCTGAATCGCCGCGCGTTTTTCGTTGAGCAGGAAGGTGGCGCAATCGATAGGCAGATGCGCGATGACACGCTCGGTGCCTTTTTTCATCGCTTCTTCCTCGATCAAACGCAATACCGCCAGCGTGACCGATTCCACGTTACGGATGGTGCCTTGGCCTTTGCAGCGCGGGCAGGTTAGTTGTGTGGAGTCGCCCAGCGAGGGGCGCAAGCGCTGTCTGGACATCTCCATCAAGCCGAAGCGCGAGATGCGGCCGGTCTGGATGCGGGCGCGGTCGATTTTCAAGGCATCGCGCAGACGGTTTTCCACTTCGCGCTGGTTTTTGTTAGACATCATGTCGATGAAGTCGATGACGAACAAGCCGCCCAAGTCGCGCAAGCGCAATTGGCGGGCGATTTCGTCGGCGGCTTCCAGATTGGTGTTTAATGCAGTCTCTTCGATGTCGCTGCCTTTGGTGGCGCGCGCCGAGTTGATGTCCACCGAGGTCAAAGCTTCGGTGTGGTCGATAACAATCGATCCGCCGGATGGTAAGGACACCTCACGGCGATAAGCCATCTCGATTTGGGTTTCAATCTGGTAGCGGCTGAACAGCGGTACGCTGTCCTGATACAGTTTGGCCTTGTGCAGATTGTGCGGCATCACCTGCTTCAAGAAGTTATGCACCAGTTTGAAAGCGCCTTCCTGGTCGATCAGAATTTCGTCGATGTCGCCGCGCAAGTGATCGCGCAGGGCGCGGATGATCACGTTGCTTTCCTGGAATATCAGGAAGGGCGCGGTTTGCTCGGTGCTGGAGCGGTCGATGGCTTCCCACAGTTGCAGCAGGTAGTTCAAGTCCCATTGCAGTTCTTCGACGTTTTTGTCGGAGCCGGCGGTGCGGATGATCAAGCCCATGCTGTCCGGAATTTCCAGCGCGGCCATGGTTTCGCGCAATTCGCTGCGGTTATCGCCTTCGATACGGCGGGAAATGCCGCCCGCTTTGGGGTTATTCGGCATCAGTACCAAATAGGTGCCGGCCAAACTGATGTAAGTCGTTAGCGCCGCGCCTTTGTTGCCGCGTTCTTCTTTTTCAATCTGAACGACGATTTCCTGGCCTTCGCGAATATTGGATTTGGAGGATTTACCCTCTTCGCTGTCGCCGGTCCGGTACTCGGGGGCGATTTCCTTGAACGGTAGAAAACCGTGTTTCTCGGCGCCGTAATTAACGAAGGCGGCTTCTAGGCTGGGTTCTACCCGAGTGATGATACCTTTATAAATGTTGGATTTTTTTTGTTCTTTTGAAGGAACTTCGATGTCGAAATCATAGAGTTTCTGACCATCTACCAATGCCACTCGCAGCTCTTCGGGCTGCGTGGCGTTGATAAGCATTCTTTTCATTAAATTATCCTTATTGTAATTTGTATCCTACTTAGAGCTTAAACAGGTTTGGTTGTCGCGGATAAAGGCGGCGTGTTTCCCCATATGTACTTAAGTGAGCGGCCAGACTGACGGAAAACTGCAATTAGTTGTAGTAATTGTCGCAGCGGGTTATCGGCATTGCCGAGGGTGGCGCTTGAAAAGTGGGAGGTCTGTTATACCGAACTCTATTCTAAGGATGCAGCTCGCTCATCATGGGTTGAGCGATAAAACCCGAAAAAATTCTTTTAGGTCAGCGCGAAGACACAACGCTGAAACCCCGGTCTTTAAATTTTTATAGCTAAAGTCTATCCAAAGATAAACTAGCCTAATATAGCAATGTTTATTGACAGCAGCAATTTTAAACATGGCTGGCGGATATGTTGTTATTATTTGCCGCATGAATACCGCAGAAAATCAGACCAATCCGCAAGTCCAATGGCTGGAGATTACCGAGGCAAACAGCGAACAAAGGCTCGATAATTTTCTGATCACTTATCTCAAAGGCGTTCCCAAAACCCGCATCTATCGCATGGTCAGAAAGGGCGAAGTGCGGGTCAATAAAGGCCGGATCGACGTCAGTTACAAGTTGCAGTTGGGTGATATTGTGCGAATCCCGCCGGTCAGAGTTGCGGAAAAAAAAGACGAAATCATCGTCCAACCCACCTTGAAGTTCAGCCTGGAAAACCACATTCTTTACGAAGACGAGGGCTTTATCGTGTTGAACAAGCCGGCCGGCTTTGCCGTGCATGGCGGCAGCGGCGTCAGTTCCGGCGTGATCGAAGGACTAAGACAGATTCGGCCGCAACAGAAGTTTTTGGAATTGGTGCATAGGCTGGACAAGGAAACCTCCGGTTGCTTGTTGATTGCCAAGAAGCGTTCAGTATTGAAGCTATTGCATGAACTTTTTCGCGGCGATGGTATCCAGAAGACCTATTTGGCTTTATTGGTTGGGCAGTTCCAACGCAAGAAACAATTAGTCGAGGTGCCCTTATTGAAAAACGTCGCCCAGGGCGGCGAGCGGATGGTAGTGGTCAGCCAGGCAGGCAAATCCGCCGAAACCTTGTTCACGCGGCTGAAGCAGTTTCAGGATGTCACCTTGGTACATGCCGCGCCTAAAACAGGCCGTACCCATCAGATTAGGGTACATGCTGCTTGGCTGGGGCATCCGATTGTGGCTGATGATCGGTATGGCGATGACGATACGAATAAAGCCTTTAAAAAGCGCGGATACAAGCGTTTGTTTTTACACGCCGAGCAACTGCAGTTTGCGCATCCGGTCAGTGGCGACTTGCTGCACTTTACCGCGCCATTGCCCGAGGATTTACAAGAATTGCTGAATCATGAAAAACCGCTTTGATTTAATCATTTTTGATTGGGACGGTACTTTAATGGATTCGGTGGACTGGATCGTGCATTGCATCCAACAAGCGGCGATGAGTTGTGAATGTGCAGTGCCGGAAGCGCAGGCGGTCAGAGACATCGTCGGCTTGAGCATCGAAAATGCGATGAAGCAACTGTTTCCGAATGAAGAGTCCGAGATCCGGCAAAAGATCGCTGCCGATTACACGAAAACTTTTTTTAGCAAACAAATCGGCCCTGACGACTTGTTTCCCGGTGTGCATGAAATGTTGAAGCAGTTTCGTGACCAAGGGTATCGTCTGGCTGTGGCGACCGGCAAGAAAAACGCGGGTTTGCATGCAGCAATGAATGCGACCGGTGCAGCGGATTTGTTTTGTACTACGCGCTGTGCGGACCAAACGGCTTCCAAGCCCAATCCGCTGATGCTGGATGAAATCATGGCTGAACTGGGTGTGGATAAACAGCGCACCTTGATGGTCGGCGATTCGGTGCATGATTTGCAAATGGCTCTAAATGCCCAAGTCGCGTCAATCGGTGTCACTTGCGGGGCGCATTCCGCGGCAACCTTGCAAAAATACAATCCCTTGTTGTGTGTGAACTATCCCACCGATTTAATCGGAATCATATAGGAGAAAAATGGTGGAGAATAAACAAGATCTTCCCGAAGATATTGCTGAAAACAGCCCCGGTTGGGAAAAGTCGGTGCTGGAGAAATTGGCGTTTGCCGCAATCGACGAACAGAAAGCGGCGCGCCGTTGGGGAATATTTTTCAAGTTGCTGACGTTTGCTTATTTGGCCGTTGTGCTGGGTATAGCGATTTATCCGAAATTCAAGGAGGATATCGAGTCCGGCACCTCCGAGCACGTGGCTATCATCGATGTATTGGGGCAGATTGTCGAAGGTGAGGCCGCCAGTGCGGATGTGGTGATCGAGGGCTTACGTGATGCGGCCAAGGATAAAAATGTCAAGGGTATCATCCTCAATATCAACTCACCCGGCGGCAGTCCGGTGCAATCTGCGTACATTTACGATGAAATCAGGCGCTTGAAAGCCAAGCATCCGCAATTACCGATTTATTCGGTAGTGGGCGATATGTGCGCATCCGGCGGTTATTATGTGGCCTCGGCTACCGACAAAATATTCGTCAATCAGGCCAGCATCATCGGCTCTATTGGCGTCATCATGAACGGCTTTGGCTTTACTAATGTATTGGACAAACTGGGCGTGGAGCGGCGTTTGTTAACCGCCGGCGCACACAAAGCCATGCTCGATCCGTTCTCGCCGGTCAATCAGCAAGAAAGCAAGCATATGCAGTCATTGCTGGACCAAGTACACCAACAATTCATCGGTGCGGTGCGGGAAGGACGCGGCAAGCGTTTGAAGGAAACCGAAGCGCCCGAGATGTTCTCCGGGCTGATTTGGACCGGCACCGAAGGCGTCAGGCTGGGATTGGCGGATGATTTCGGTAGCGTTGATAGCGTGGCCCGCGACCAGTTCGGCACCGAAGAGAAAGTAAACTTTACGCCGCAAGAACGCCTGATCGACCGCTTGGCCGGCAAGTTCGGCGCTTCGTTCGGTCATGCTATCGCCAGCCGTTTGCCTGTGCCGGCGATGCAGTAGTCCGGCGGGCATTATCCAAGTTATTTACTTAATTTTTGGCAAGACAGTTGCTTATCGATCAGCTTTTATGGATAATGCGCCACTCTTCAGCGTCTTGCTGATGTTTTATGGTTACTGTGTCGGTCCTCTCGCAACGATACGCTGTAAACCCCGCCAGGTCCGGAAGGAAGCAACGGTAGCAGCGGACTCGTGTGCCGGGATGTGGCTGGCGCAGTAGCCGCCCAACTCTTGCCTTTCCGCGTTGCTAATGGCTTATCAGGTTCTTGCCAGAAAATGGCGTCCCAGCAACTTCAAGCAGCTTGTCGGTCAGGAGCACGTCAGCCAATCGCTAATGCACGCCTTGCAACATGATAGATTGCATCATGCCTATCTGTTCACCGGCACCCGCGGCGTCGGCAAAACCACGGTGGCGCGGATTCTCGCCAAAGCCATCAACTGCGAAAGTCTAAAAGATTTCAACCCTTGCGGCGAATGCCGGGTTTGCCGAGATTTCGAGCAAGGCCGGTTCATGGACTTGATCGAAGTCGATGCCGCCTCCCGCACGAAAGTCGAAGATACCCGCGATCTCCTCGACAATGCCCAGTACGCACCCAATCAAGGCCGCTACAAAGTCTACTTAATCGACGAAGTGCATATGCTGTCCGGGCATAGCTTTAACGCCTTGTTAAAGACCCTGGAAGAGCCGCCGCCGCACGTCAAATTTCTGCTGGCTACCACCGATCCGCATAAAATTCCGGTCACGGTATTGTCGCGCTGTTTGCAATTTAATCTAAAACGATTGCTGCCGGAGCAAATCGACGCGCAAATGCAGTTCATCTTGGGCCAGGAACAAATTGCCTTCGAGCCTGCTGCGCTAAAAATGTTGGGCAGAGCCGCTGACGGCAGCTTGCGCGATGGCTTGAGCTTGCTGGATCAGGCCATCGTGTACGGTAGCGGCAGCGTCACGACGGATGCGGTGATCGGCATGCTCGGCACCGTGGCTCAGCAGCCTATCGACGATATGTTGCAGGCCTTGGCGGCAGGCGATGCGCGGGCTTTGCTGGCAGAAATCGCCGATGTCGCGGAGTTGACGCCGGATTTTGCCGATATTCTGCAGCAGATGTTGCGGGTGTTGCATCGGGTCGCGCTGTTACAGCAAATGCCGGATTTCGTCGATCAGGAATTTGATAAGCAATTATTGGACACTCTAGCCAAGACTTTATTGCCCGAAGACGTGCAACTGTATTATCAGATTGGCTTGCTTGGCCAACGCGATTTGCCGCTGGCGCCCGATCCGCGTAGCGGTTTTGAAATGGTCATGCTGCGGATGCTGACTTTCCGGCCGCAAACTGCGGAAGCCCAAACGCTTGAGCCGGCCAAATCGCCGGTCGTTAAGTCGGTTGCCAGTACGCCGGCGCCGGTTGCGGTTGTGGAGAGCAGCGCCAAATCCATCGAAGAGCCGCGTCCGTTATCAGTCTCACAAGTCGTCAAACCGAGCAATTGGACCGAGATTATAGCCGCGTTGAATATCAGCGGGCGTACCCGCGAACTGGCGAATAACTGCGTGTTGGACGGGATCGACGACAGCAGTTGCCGCTTGCTGCTCGATCCGAGCTTCCAGCAAGTCGGGACTAAAGCCGAGGACAACCTAAGGGTAGCATTGCAAAATTATTACGGTAAACCCTTAAAACTGTTGATAAGCAAGCAAGTAGAGCAGCAAATGACACCGGCGCTGGAAATGCAAAAAGCGCGCGAAGATCGGCAGCAAGCGGCAGTCGATAGCATTAATAGCGATGAAAATGTGCAGGCTTTGAAAGACACGTTTGGCGCTAGAATCATGCCTGGCAGTATCGAGCCACTGAATTAATATTGGAGAGACAATGATGAAAAATGCGCTAGCGGGCATCATGCAACAAGCCCAAAAAATGCAAGACAACCTTAAAAAAGCCCAGGAAGAATTGGGCGCGATGGAAGTGCAAGGCGAGTCCGGCGGAGGCTTGGTGACGATAGTGATGACCGGCAAACGCGAGGTCCGCAAGGTCAGTATCGACCCGTCTTTGGTGGGTGACGACAAGGATATGTTGGAAGACTTGGTGGCGGCGGCGATCAACGACGCGGTGCATAAAGTCGGTAAAATGAAAAAAGAAAAAATGGCCGATGTTACTGCCGGCATCCCGATCCCACCCGGTTTCCAAATGCCATTCTAAGCATGCAAAACCAAGGTCTGCTGAAAGAGTTGATCCAAAGCCTGTGCTGCCTGCCCGGCGTGGGCCCTAAATCGGCGCAACGCATGGCTTTCCATCTATTGCAGCGCAACCGTGACGGCGGCATGCAATTAAGCAAAATGCTCGCAAAAGCCGTCAACGAAATCGGCCATTGCCGCGAATGCCGGACTTTGACCGAAGCCGAGTTGTGCGAAGTTTGCGCTAATCCGCTGCGCGATGCGGAGACGATCTGCGTGGTCGAAAGTCCTGCCGACGTTTGGGTGATCGATCAAGCCACTACCTTCAAGGGCAAATACTTTGTATTGCATGGCCGCTTGTCGCCGTTGGACGGTATCGGTCCCGATCAGCTTGGCTTTGAGTTGCTCGAGCAACGCATGGCGAGCGGCCAGATCAAGGAAATCATCCTGGCGACCAATTCTACCGTCGAAGGGCAGGCTACCGCGCATTTCATCGGCGAAGTCGCCGGCAAACTCAATATCCGCGCCACGCGCATCGCGCACGGCGTGCCGATGGGCGGCGAGCTGGAATTTATCGACAGCGGCACCTTGGCGCACGCCTTTAACGGCCGCCGCGAATTTTAGGAGGACATATGAGTGATTGTTTGTTTTGCAAGATGGGCAGCGGTGAAATCAAGCCGGATGTGGTTTACGAAGACGAGCAACTACTGGCGTTCAGGGATATACACCCGCAAGCGCCCATGCATGTGTTAATCATCCCTAAGCGCCACGTCGCTAATTTAAATGATCTGGACGATGCCTTGCTGGGCGGATTGATGTTACAGACTGCTGCTAAAATTGCCGGTCAGCTAGGCTATGCGGAAAGCGGTTACCGAACTGTGTTCAACTGTAACGATGACGGCGGACAGACTGTGCACCACTTACATATGCATCTACTGGCCGGCAGGCAAATGCATTGGCCGCCGGGTTAACGCGGATATAAAAAGCATAAAAAAGCCGCGAAATTCGCGGCTTTTTTATGCTTGGGCAACTGCTCCATCAATGTCGTTCCAGCCAGTCCTTGATCTCCAGCGGGGTCATGGTCGCGCCACCCAATTCCCGCATAAAAAAGTCGAAGTAGCGCCGGCATTTTTCCAGAAACCGTTCAAGGTCCGCATCGCTGTTCACGTAAGGTGTGCCGCCCGGCATCACCGACGGCGAATGAAAGCTGAACACAAAGATTCGCACACCGTCGGCCAGTAAGGATTTGGTTAAGCGGCGCATCTCCGGCTCGCTGTAATCTTCAGGGGAAAGCCTAATGCGTTCTAGGAGTCGCAGCCTGGCGACTGCTCCCGAAATCTTGGCTTTGCGCAGCCAGGGATGCATCAGCTGCCGGTAAAGAGGCGTGCCACCCGCCCGCAATGTTCCCACGTAACCGCCCGAGCCGGGCAAGCTAAGCAGGCGGCGCTGATTGCCAAACCAAAACGGGTCACTGGTATAGCTGGAGTAGTCCGGGCCGCCGTCGGCGCTGTAATCAATAGACGCGGCCACGCTGATGTCGACCTCGTAGCCCAGTTCTTCGAGAATCTCGCCGGTATTGGGACCGAAGCCGTAACGGCCCGCGAGATAGGTTAACGGCGAGGTGCCGAACGAGCTTTTGATTTGCTCGGTGAGTATCCTGAGTTTTTCATATTCCAGCGCGCGCGGCAAATTGCCGGGATAGGAGTTGCGGGCGTTCAGTTCTTCATCGTGCGGTGGCGACACCCAGGGATGCAAATGCGCTCCAATCAGTGCTCGTCCCGAATCTGCGTAGGCTTTCAGCGGACCGAAAGCTTCTTCTTGCGAAGCAATCGGATAGTCGACCACATAGTTCGGCACAATCCCAAAACTATCGAAAACCTTCTGTGCCCGGTCGATGTGGCGCATATGCTTAACGCCGGTGGCCTGCCTGTCGTGCGGCTTGTTCCAATCGAACTCCTCCTCGGTATGGATGACTACCGACAAGATGGGGCGGGTTTCGCTGTCTACACGAATCAGTTTTCGTTCGCTCACTGGTTTAGCCCCACGATCTCGGAATAAAAGTTGCTGATGTCGGCTTCAGCCAGGGTGTCGCTGCGAAAGACTTTGTTGCGGTAGCCGGCCAGTTCGTGGCAGAGCAGTGGTAGCCGGGGCAGCAGGCGCGACTCGACTCGGGTGTAAAAACAACCTTTCTGTAACAGGTGTGAGCCGATGCTATTGCGGTAAATCAAAAACAGCTCGGGATCGCTGAATCCCAACACCAGCGCGCCGGGGACGCCTTTTAATCTGTTCGGTTTCCAGGTCACGAGACAATACGCGCCTGGTTTTCCAACTGCCAAGTGTCTAAGCCAGGGCAGGTGGCGGTGGTCATGGAATACCTTGGCATCGGCGGGCGCAAGCGCCTGTTCAATAGCATCGTGATCGGTAATTACACGTACGCCGCCAAGGCTGGCAAATGGCCAGGGAAGATTGGGCCACAGTGCGTGGCGTTCGTTCATGGGCTTGAACTTCAGGAACTGTAGCGTCTTCGATACCACTTCGGTCGGCGTTAGATCTGTGAAATGATAGCCGGGCTGGGAGACCACCGCCATCGCCAGCCGCATGCTTTGCGAGCGGAAGGCCTCCAGCACGCACCAGCTGGTGATGTTGCAGAATTGTTCCGGTTTACCGTGAATAATTCGCTCCGCATAAATCGCGCCGATGCCAGCGACAATTTTGCCTTCGTCGCGGATCAGAAAACCGTTGTTGGGCTTGGTTACGCCCCAGTTCTGCTGGAAAGCTTGCGCCCATTGCTCGGCACTGCGCTCAGAGCTCAGGTGTTCCGTGAGAAATTGGCAGAAAGCGAGCAGGTCGCCGTCTTGAATCGGTTCCAGCGTCGGCATGGCCATGATTATTCCTTCAGCGCGGTTGCATCAAATAGGCTGCGGTAGATTGTTTGGCTTACGCTTGTTTGCTGGACAGCAGAAAGTCGGTCATCGCATTAATCGAGCCGAGATTGTCGATGTTCATGTCTTCCTGTTTGATCCGAAAGTCGTAGCTGGCCTCAAACCAGACCACAAGTTCCAGAATGGCGCCGGAATCCAGCACACCGGTGGCCGGCAGGATGTCGTCGTCAGTAACGCCTGAGGCGTCCATGTCCAGCGCTTTGGCTAGTTCTATTACCTTGGCGCGTATCGCGGCTTTAATCTCGTCGGGATTTAGGTTCATCTATCGGTGGCCTCTGGTTTATGTGAGTGGTTATGCCGGACGGGATAACGCCAGCAACACCTGTGCGACGTCGAAACCCGTGAGAACGCGGTGATCGTAAGTGGCACCCAGTACGGCCTTATCGGAATTTTTCGGCGCGGCGTGAGCAATAATCAGCGCTGTTTGCGGCGGTAGAATAGGGGTGTGGCGGCTGACATTCCAACGTGCCATGCTCGAAAACGATAGGGTAGCGCCGGTGGCTTCCTGCGGCGGCAGCTTGTGTGCCATGGCGTGGCGTTGTACCTCGCCGAGGGCGCTGATGAATTGTGCTGCGTCCATGTCTTGCGTGTCGCGCACCACGGTTAGGTAAAGCATCGCGCCAGCCTGCACGGTAAAGCCGATATTGACGGGTGTGTATTGAAAGCGCTGACCGTTGACTATCGTGGAGTTTATTATAGGGCGTTCGCGGCCCAATTCCGCCAAACGAAAGGCCATCAATGGCAGCAAGGGCGAGAGCATCAGCTTATGTTCCGCCGCATAGGCGGCGGCGCGTTCTTCCCAGGGTTTGGGGTCGTATTCGACTTCCAGATAGGCCGAGGCCGCAAAATCTCGATGCCAGGCAACTGTATGCAGCATGCCTGCCGATTCCGGCGACAATTCCTGCAAGTCTCCTGCAACCGCAGGTGTATCTTCCCGGCGGTTTACCGTTTGAGTAGTCGCGGCGGCTTTACCGGGCTTACCGCCCTTGCTCAACCAAGTCTCGATGTCGGCTACCGACAGACGTTCGCCGCTGACGGGGACGCGGGACGGGTCGATGTCCAGTTCCTTTAGCATGGCTCTGGCTTTTGCCGTGGGTTGGCGCACGGCGCTTGCTGTTGACGAAGTGTCCTTGGTTTCTTCCGGGATCGCTTCGTCGCGCGTCTCACCCAGCCAGAACATCACTGCACCGACGCGAATTTTTTGTCCCGGTTCGCAGTCGACCCTCAGCACGTAGCCGTCCTGTTCCGCGACCACGTCTATCATGGATTTGTCGGTTTCGACGGTGGCGACTACGTCACCGCTATTGACGAACTCGCCTTGCTTGACGTCGATGCTGACGACGTCCACGAACTCGTCGTTGATGTTCACGCAGGGGACGGTTTGGAAACTGGGCATGGCTGTCCTTTAAAAAAGGTCGAGAATTTGGTCGATAATCGATTGTTCGTCGGGAATAATGCTGCGCTCCAGACTGCGGGCGGAGGCGATGGGTACGGGCGGCGTACCGATGCGCAGAAACTGGCCTTTGAATCCGGATTCGAGCAAAGCGGCGGCGATTTCGGCGCTGACGCCAAAGTCGTGGTGAGATTCCTCGATCACGACCACGCACTCCCGCGTTGCCAGATGCTTGATCAACGATTCGCGCGGCAGTGGCGAAAGCAGCGACGGCGAGACGATTTCAACTTCCAGCTCTTCTTCGTTTTCCAGCCTGTTTGCCACGGCTTCCGTCATCGTCAGCATGCCACCGTAGCTTACTAAGGTTACATCAGGTTCGTTCGCACCGCGACGTAATGTAGGGAACAGGTGGGTAGCGACATCATCCGTTGCCGCCAGCGCGACATAATCCGCCTGATCCATCTTTTCGCCGTACAGCAGTTTGTGTTCAAGAAACAGCACCGGATAGTGCCAGCGCAGTACCGCGTCGATCAGGAGTTCGGCGACATTGTGTCTGTGGCTGCCGTAAACCACGGTCAGACCCGGCACCGAGGTAAACAGGTGTTCCGGGCTTTGGCTGTGTGTGGGGCCGTAACCGCGCCGGCCGCCGCAAGGCGTGCGGATGACGATAGGCACCGAGGTGTCTGCGAACATGCCGGGAAACTTTACGGCATGGTTGAGCAGTTGATCCAGGCATAGCGACAGGAAGTCGGCGAACATGATTTCCACGATGGGCAAGTAGCCATCAAGCGACAAGCCGATAGACGAGCCGGTGATGCCTGCCTCGCTGATCGGTGTGGAGATGACGCGACCGGGAAATTCGCTGGACAGACCTTGTGTGACTTTGAAGGCGCCGCCGTAGGGGTCGTGCAGGTCTTCGCCGATTAACAGTGTGCGCTGATCGGACTTGAGCAGGAATTGCAAGGCAGTGTTCAACACCTGCCGTACGTTGCTGCCCGCCGCGATGGGCGGATAACTGGGCACTGGGTGTTCTGGTTGAGCTGTGAAGATATGTGTTGGTGTCTCGGCGAGCGTGGCTTCCGGCGAGGCATTGGCGGTTTGGCGTACCGTTTCTACAAATTCGCGATTGCGGGTCTCGATGATTGCCAGCGTATCGGCTGGCAACTGCCTGGCCAACGCCGACAACGGGTCGCGGGCGCGAATTTCTTCAAGTTCGTTTGGATCGCGGAGGTCGTCGCCTTTGCTGTGAGGGCCCATCCGCCGGGTGTCGATCACTAGGAAGCCGGGGCCGCGACTCGCGCGGACTGCGCTGACTACGTCCGCCACTTTGCTGCAGAACTCGGGGTCATTGTCGGCAAGGCGCCAAGTGGGTAGTCCGAATGCCGCGCCGCGGGCTTCGATATCGCCGCCCAGGTTGTCGCGACTGACGGTAGTTTGAGAAATGCCATTGTTCTCGACCACGACCAGCAACGGTGCGTTCCAGACCGACGCCAGATTCATTGCCTCGTAGACCAGGCCCTGGCCAAGCGTGCCGTCGCCAATGATGGCCGCCACGATTCCGGAACTGTCCTGCAGCTTGCGCGCTAACGCTAAGCCGGCGCCGATGCCCAGCATGCCGCCCTGCACACCGTTACTGTGAAAATTACGATGGACCAGGTGTTGACTGCCGCCCCAACCGCCGCAAGCGCCGGCCTCCCGGCCCATAATTTCGCCAACCAGTCCGACAAAGTCTCCGGAATACGACAGGAAATGGCCGTGATTGCGATGATTGGAAAGCACGGCGTCATCGGGATGGTCCAAGGCGCGCACCACCGATAATGCGGTGAGCTCCTGGCCGATGCAGGTGTGGGTGGTGCCTGAAACGAGGCCGCGGGAAAATTGATCCAGCACCAATTCTTCGGTCAGGCGTATCAGGTGGCCATATGCATAAAGACTTGCCGGGTCGAGCTCGATTTGCGGCTTGCCGTGCTGGTCGCGCGTGAAGCCCGGCACTTGCCAAGTTTTATCGTCCGGAAGGCGAGCTACTGTGTGTGTATCCATGTATTGGTTCCGGCGGTCTTGGCTAGTGCTTTAGTCGAAAGAATATAATTTACGCGAACCTACTGTAGCACGCAAGATGGGATTGAGCTGGTCCGGAATGCAGAATCATGTGTTGGAAGGGACTAGTTGCGATTGCCCGGCGGCATCTTTTCTCTAAGTTTTAAGAAGCGCTGGTAGCGCTCTGCGGCAATTTGGCCCGCTTCTACCGCCAGCCGCACCGCACAATCCTTGTCATTGACATGCCGGCAGTCGTTGAAGCGACATTTGCCGATCTGCGGCTGAAATTCTCTATAACCCCAAGCCAGTTGCCCTTCCGACAAACCGGCCAAGCCAAATATGGCCACGCCGGGGCTGTCGATTAAATCGCCGCCGCCCGGTAAATGGTAAAGCGTCGCGGCCGTGGTGGTATGGCGGCCGTGGCGGGTGATTTCCGATACAGTGTTGGTTCTTAGGTTCCGGTCCGGCAATAGTGCATTCGTCAAAGACGATTTTCCAACCCCGGATTGGCCGGCGAACATGCTGGTCTGCTGTGCCAAAACCTGTTGTAAACCCTGAATACCAACCGCTTGTTTGGCGCTGACTCTATGTAGGCTATAGCCCAAGTTTTGATAATAAGCCAGTTCTGCCTCGACGGCGGGTGATAGCGGCAAGTCGATTTTATTGAGTACTAGCGCCGCATCGATATTGCAGTTTTCGCAAATCGCCAGATATTGATCCAGCAGCAGAAAATCGCATTCCGGTTCGGCGGCTAAGACGATGAAAATGGTATCCAGATTGGCCGCTACCGGCCGGGTGTCGTTGCCGCGGCTCGGGCGTTGCAACACCGAGCGCCTGGGCATTATTTGCTCGATGCGGCCTTGCTCGGGTGAGGACATCGATAGCATCACCCTGTCGCCGACCACCACAGTGTCCAGTTTACGTAGTGTTTGGCAAAGCACGAGCTGCTCGACGGTTACACCGGCATCGTCGCTCACCTCGACAGCAATCCCCTTGCCGAGATGGGCGACGACCAAGCCTTGGTGCAAGTCTGCCATCAGGCGGACTGCATCTTTTGTTCGATATGCGCTATGCGGATCGCGGCGGGCGGATGGCTGTAATGAAATGCGGAGTACAAGGGGTCGGGGGTCAGCGTGCTGGCGTTTTCTTCGTAAAGTTTCACCAAACCGCTGATCATTTTGCTGCCTTGGGCATTTCGGGTCGCAAAGTCGTCGGCTTCGAACTCGAATTTACGTTGAAAATAGGCGCTGATCGGTTGCATAAACGTGGTGAAGACCGGCGATACCAGCATAAATAGCAATAATGCGGCAGCGTTGGAATGGGTAGTGACCCCCAAACCGTCGAAAAACCAGTCCTGGGTAATCAACCAGCCTAGCACCGCAAAGCTGATCAAGGTCATCACCGACGAAGCCACCAGCATCTTGATGGTGTGCTTGCATTTGAAATGGCCCAACTCGTGTGCCAAAACCGCTTCCAATTCTTCCTCGTCCAGCGAATTGACCAGCGTATCGAAGAACACGATGCGCTTGTTATTGCCCAGGCCGGTGAAATAAGCGTTGCCATGGCCGGAACGGCGTGAACCGTCCATAATGAAAATGCCGTTGCTGCTGAAGCCGCAGCGTTCCAATAGGCCTTGAATACGTTGCTTCAAAGAGCCTTCCTGCATCGGCTCGAATTTGTTGAACAGCGGTGCGATCAAGGTCGGAAACAGCCAGCTCATCAACAGAGAGAAACTCATGATGATCGCCCAAGCATATAACCACCATAGGCTACCGATACTGTCCATGACCCATAGAATCAGAGCCAGAATCGGCAAACCTATCGCCAGCGTCAAGCCCATGGACATTAGTTGGTCTTTCACGAACTGCGGCAGTTTGCTTTTGTTGAAGCCGTATTTTTCCTCAATGACAAAGGTTTGGTAAAGGCTAAACGGGATTTCAATTACAGTCATCAGCAGAAAAATGCTGGCCATTGACAACAAGCTGGCCATCAGTGGCGACAAATCGAAGGTTGACCAGAAATCGAACACCAGGCTGATGCCGCCACCCAAGGTCAGCGCCAGCAGAAATACCATGCCGACCACGCTGTCGATGTCGCCCAGTTTGCTTTTCTCTATGGTGTAATCGGCAGCCTTTTGGTGCGCGCTGAGTGACACTCGGTCTTGAAAGGCGGTCGGCACCTGCTCGCGATGCTGTAAAACGTAGGATTTCTGGCGCATTGCCAGCCAAAATTGGATGCCGTAGGAAAGGACTAAAGCCGCTAAAAAAATGCCGGTAAACGTGTTCATCAAGCCTATGTAGGTGGGGTTAACAATTAGCGGTACAGATTAGCTAATGCTACAATTTGCCGCAACATTATTAATACCATGGAATGAAAATGGCTCAAGATGCCGACAATCTTATCTGGATCGATCTGGAAATGACAGGCTTAGATCCTGATAACGATCTGATCATCGAAATCGCCACGGTAGTGACCGACAAAAATCTGCAAATCCTGGCCGAAGGGCCGGTGATGGCGGTGCATCAGTCTGACGCGGCGCTGGCGGCAATGGACGACTGGAACCAGAAGCACCATGGGCAGTCCGGATTGATTCAGCGGGTGAAGGAATCAAAAATCGACGCGGCCGAAGCGGAAGCGCTAACCATCGCGTTTTTGCAAGAATGGGTGCCGGCCAGAACGTCACCGATCTGTGGAAACAGCATTTGTCAGGACAGGCGCTTTCTCTATCGCTACATGCCCAAATTGGAAGCCTATTTCCATTACCGCAACCTGGACGTCTCCACCGTTAAGGAACTAGCCGCGCGCTGGGCGCCGCAGTTAAAGGATGGCTTTAACAAACAAGCCTCGCACAAAGCGCTGGACGACATCATCGAGTCCATCGAAGAATTACGGTACTACCGGGAAACGTTCTTTAAATTCTGATGTTGCAATTGTTCGCGGTCGCTCTTGGCGGCGCCATAGGCTCCATGTTGCGCTATCTGGCCTCCAGCGGCGTATATCTGTGGCTGGGCCGGGGCTTTCCTTACGGTACCTTGACGGTCAATTTGCTCGGCTCATTTTTGATCGGGCTGATGACCGAAGCGTTGATTCTGCAACGTCTGACGATTGCCTTGGAATACCGCACCGCGATTCTGGTCGGCGTGATGGGTGGATTTACCACTTTTTCCAGCTTTTCTCTGGAAACCTTTTATTTGCTGGAACAGGGACAACTCAGCAAGGCCGGTCTGAATATTGTAGCCAGCGTGTTCGGTTGCCTGTTAGCGGTATGGGCCGGTTTGGCGCTAGGCAAAGGCTTGTTTTTCTATTCGCAGGGCACAATTCGTGTGTTCGACTGGCCGTTTCCCTATGCATTGACGCTGGTTAATGGCATCGGCGCGTTTTTGATCGGCATCGTCGCCACGGTGTTGATGCACAAACTGTCCATTTCAATAGAATACCGGGCCATTTTAGTGACCGTTCTGATTGGTTTATTCATCACGCTGTCCGGCTTATATTTGATTCTCTACCTGCTGGAAAGTGGTCATTCCTTCGAATCGCACATGGGTGCGATGCTGACCGTTTTTCTAAGCAACATCGTGTTTTGCGCCGCCGCACTGTGGACCGGCTTGTGGCTGGGCAAGCAGGTATAGCCGTCGTTTTATCTCTTTTTTCAATTCAGGATCTTTAACATCATGCTAGACCCCCGTTTATTTAGAAGCGACCTGGAACTGGTTATGCAACAGCTGCAAAGACGCGGCTTTCAATTCGATGCCGCCGCTTATCAAGCTCTGGAGGACCGGCGCAAAGAGGTTCAGGTCAAAACCCAGGAGTTGCAAAACGAACGTAATACCCGCTCCAAAGCCATCGGCCAAGCCAAAGCCAAGGGCGAAGATGTGCAACCCTTGCTGGATCAGGTGGCGGATTTGGGCGATCAACTGAAAGCAGCGGAATCCGAGTTAAACAACATTCAAAACCAATTGAGCGTGCTATTGGAAGGCATCCCCAATATTCTCGATGAAGCAGTACCTGCCGGTAAAAGCGATGCGGATAACCAGGAAGTGAGCCGCTGGGGCGAGCCGCGCCAATTTACATTTACTCCAAAAGACCACGTCGACTTGGGTGAGCCGCTGGGCATGAATTTCGAGCTGGGCGCGAAAATCGCCAGTGCCCGTTTCGTGGTATTGGCCGGCAAGCTTGCGACCTTGCAGCGCGCTATCATTCAGTTGATGTTGAATACGCATATCAACGAGCACGGCTATCAGGAAACCTACGTGCCGTTCCTGGCCAATGCCGATAGCCTGCGCGGTACCGGCCAATTGCCCAAGTTTGAAGCCGATCTGTTCACGGTCAAAAACGATCCGACGTTTTACCTGATCCCGACCGCCGAAGTGCCGGTCACCAATATCGTCCGCGATGTGATCGTCGAAGCCAAACAAATGCCGCTGAAATTTGTTTGCCATTCGCCGTGTTTTCGCAGTGAAGCCGGTGCCTACGGCAGCGACGTGCGCGGCATGATACGCCAGCATCAATTCGAAAAAGTCGAGCTGGTGCAAATCGTCACCCCGGAAACCTCCGCGCAGGCTCATGAAGAACTCACTGCGCACGCCGAAGCTATTTTGCAAAAGTTGAATTTGCCGTATCGCAAAGTGTTGCTGTGCGCGGGCGACACTGGCTTTTCATCGTCCAAAACTTACGATTTGGAAGTCTGGTTGCCGGGCCAGCAGAAATACCGCGAGATTTCGTCTTGCAGCAACTTCAAGGATTTCCAGGCGCGGCGTCTGCAAGCGCGCTGGCGCAATCCGGAAACCGGCAAGCCGGAGTTGGTGCATACCTTGAACGGTTCCGGTTTGGCAGCCGGCCGCACCTTAATAGCGGTGATGGAAAATTATCAAAACGAAGACGGCTCCATCACCGTGCCGGAGGCTTTACGGCCTTATTTGGGCGGTATCGAAAAGATTCAATAACTTACAATCAGTCAGGTCTTTGGCGGCAGTGAAATAGTTTGGATACGAAACTATCATCGGGTATTATCGCCGCCGAGGCCGTTAAATCAGTCAAAAATCAATAGTTTGCCGATTTAACAGACGCCTCGTAAATTAAAAACTATAACGAGGGGGTATTATGAGTGAAGCAAATGAAGTGCAAGGACCAACTTTGTATGAACGCATCGGCGGCGAAGCGGCGGTGAATGCCGCAGTAGATGTGTTTTACGGCAAAGTGATGGGGGATTTTCGGATCAACCGCTTTTTTGAAAGAACCGACATGGCTAAACAAGCCGAGCATTTAAAAACCTTTATGACGGTGGCTTTCGGCGGTCCCAACAACTACACCGGACGTTCCTTGCGCGACGGCCACGCTCGCTTGGTAAAAATGGGTTTGAACGACTCCCATTTCGACGCGGTCATGGAGCATCTAGGCGCGACTATGCAAGAGCTGAATGTGCCTGCCGAACTCATCGCGGAAGCCGCGGCACTGGTGGAAAGCGTTAGAGGCGAAGTGCTGGGTAAATAGAATGGGTTCCGCTACCTGGGTGCCTGCACAAATCGGGTAGCGGCTTCTCTTGCTAGATATTCAGTTTGAATTGCGTGGTTAGTTTTTGTAAGTTTTCCGCTAGCTGATTCAGCTGGCGGGCTTCGGCGGTAGTCTGATTAGCCCCGCTACTGGTGTGTTCCGACAAATTGGTAATGTGGACGATATTCCGATTGATTTCCTCCGTCACAGCCGTTTGCTCTTCGGCCGCGCTGGCAATTTGCAGGTTCATCGCGTCGATGGTTTCCACCGATTGGCTGATCGCTTCCAGGGATTGCATGGCCTCCCGAGATTTCTCCACACCCACATTAGCTTGCGTACGGCTTTGCTGCATCACGGTGACCGCTTTGCGCGATCCGGCCTGTAATTCGCCTATCATATTTTCGATTACGGCAGTCGATTCTTGGGTACGGCTTGCCAGGCTGCGAACTTCATCCGCCACTACCGCAAAACCGCGGCCGTGTTCGCCGGCGCGGGCGGCTTCAATGGCGGCATTCAATGCCAATAAGTTGGTTTGTTCGGCGATACTTTTAATCACATCCACCAAAGAGCCTATGGATTCGCTGCTTTTTTCCAGACTTTGAATCACATTGGCAGCACCTTCGATGTCTTTAGCCAATTGGCTGATCGATAGTGTGGCGCTTGCCACGACACTTTGACCGTTTTTTGTTTGCTCGTTAGCGGTGCTGGCCGCTTGGGCCGCCGTATTGGTGGTGGAGGCAACGTCCTGGATGGTCGCGCTCATCTGGTTCACCGCGGTCGCAACCGAGGTGATTTCTTCGCGTTGCCGGTCGAGATGAGTCGCACTTTGGTTGGCAACTGTGTAGACTTTTTGCGCCGACGTATGCAATTCGGCACTGGTATGAATGATTTCTTTCAGCAAAGCCGAACTAGTGTCTATCATGGCGTTAAAGTTTTCGGCAATCTCCCGCATTTCATCGTTGGCATCAATATGTATTCTCGCGCTCAGGTCGTTTTGGGCAACGCGCTTAGTTGCGAGGTTAATTGCGGTTATGTTGCGATTGACCGACTTGGTTAAGCCCAGCAATAGCACAATGACCACCAACAACACCCCGATTAACCCGGCCAGCGTAAATTGTAAAAACTGTTCGGCTGCCGCGCTGCGGGTGCGAAAAAGCAGGTCGAGTTCGGCTATCAGTCCGGTGTAAAGCTGGTAAGACTGGGTGATGGCTTGGGTGGAGGTTTCGAATACCGTATCGCTACCAACAGAAATGGTTTCGCTTTCGACCAATTGCTGGCGTAATAAACCGAGCATGGTTTGCAAGGCTGTTCGGTAGTTTTCATTGGTGCCGCGCAAGTTTCGCGACACCTCGGGGTTTTCCGCAAACGCCACGGCCAAGCCTTCATCCACCTTGCGGGCATAGGTTTCTATATTAGCGATTAAGATCAACAGCTTGGTCAAGGATTGCGGTGTGTGACTACCTTTGGCGGCGATGCCGGACGCCAGCGCCCGCGTTTGCCCCATCACTTCGATTAATTCGGGCAAATCGGCCGTCAGTACGAAGCCCATATGAAAGCTATCCAGCTTGGGGTCGAGGATGATGCCGGACGTGTTCGAAATATGGGTTAGTAGCTTCAAGCCATCGGCAATCAACACGTTATGAGCGGTTATCACTGCACTTAACTCTTGATCCTGGGAGTGTGTTTTGATGTCGTTCCACTGTTGGCGGAGCTTGGCGAGCATGTCGTCGGTTTGCAAGGCCTCATGCAGTTCGCGGTCGGTTTTTTCCAGTTCCGCAAAATAGCCATCGATTTCTTCGCGTTTACTCGTGATGCGTTCCTTAAATTGGGTTGCGCCGTTGCGAAACGCGCTGGTCATGCCCCGATGCTGCTGAATGTGTTCGATTGGTTTTCTGAGGGCGGCGATGTAACTTAGGCCATGGCGTTCTTGCGCCAAGGAGTCGATTTCCTGTTGAAATTGTCTGATCAAGGTGCCGGCCATGAACAGCATCGGGATCAGCACGATGCTGAATAGCAGCGCAAATTTTGCGGGATAGCGCAGCCTATCCATCAAGGCGATTGCGGGCGAAATGACAAAATCCATAGTTAAGATCCTGGCGATGTTGTGGGGGCGCGTGTCTGGGCAACTATAGTTGCTTTATGTTTTTTGGAAAGTATCTAGTAAATTTAATCGGCGGCGTGTTTGTTAAGCAGTTTTATGTTCTATAGGCGGGCAATCAGCAGGATCGCCGCCGAAACGATTAAACAGCTTCCCGCCAGCCAAGCCCCTGGACGGGACGGCTTCTTCGAAACTCGCAACATGATGAGGGTTGTCAGGGAAATCAGTAAGGCCGGATACGCTATCATAATCGCCAACGCCGGTAGCGCGGTGTTTGGGCCGGCTTCTTCAAGCGTGTAATAGCTGAAGCAGCCTAAACCGGGCAGCGCTAGTATCAGCCCCAAAATCAATAATTTATGATAGAAAGCGTTCACGCTAAACAGCCTTTAGTGGTTGTGTTGCCAAAAGTATATAACTTGTCGAAAACCCTTGATCATGGCTGGCCTGAAGTAGCGCTTCTATAGGGCGGGAAAATTTGCCTAAAGCCTGATTTATTGGATTATGATGCACTGAAACTCGCAAGATGGCGGTTATTTTTTGACCGTCTAACCCGCTTTGAGGAGTGGTTATGCAATACGATTCCGGTGTTTGCCGAACATTGGTAGCTTTCAGTTTGGGTTTTTGGCTATTGCCATGCGCTGCGGCGGAACTCACTCGAGAAGGCGTTATCGCGATTATAGCCGAGGCCGGCAGTCAGCAGCCGAACTTGATCAAGAAAGACCTGTCGGGTTTGGATTTATCCGGAATCGATTTCAATAAAGCCGACCTGTTTTCCAGCAATCTTGACGGGGCAAAGCTAACGGCAGCTAAAATGGTAGGTGTCAATCTCAATCTTGCGCAGATGCGTAATGCGAATTTGCAGAATGCCGATTTATCCTATGCCAGCCTATATGGCGTACTGATGGATTATGCCGACTTATCCGGCGCGGACCTGAGCCGCAGCCGCGTCACCGGATCGCTGAACAATGTTAATTTCGCCGGCGCCAAATTAAAACAGGCCAATTTAGGTCCTAATTCGGCGAGTCCGCGGCAACTGCGCGATAAGTTGGAAATGAACAATGCGATACTGAACAATGCGGATTTGAGCGACGCGAATTTTAATTACGCGCTGATGAGCAATACATCGCTCCGCCATGCCAATTTGAGCGGCGGCCAGTTTATCTGGGCGGACTTGTCCGGCGCCAATTTAGACGGCGCGACTATTTCCGGCGCGGATTTTAGAAGTGCCAAGTTTGATGATGCAAATTTGACTAATGTGACAGGGGCCGATACAGCCCTGGGCTTTAAAAAATGAGCTTAAATTCGCCGGCTAGGCTGAGTTCAAGCAACAGCGCATTAAGACATTGCTGCAATCATTGCGCCGGATGTGGATAATCGCAAAGCCGACAACGCGGGCAGCGGATAGAAGCCGGCGCAATTACTATCGGCAAAATGCGCGTCATCGGCAAAAACTAGGTTCAATTGCGATGTTAGCCGGTTGGGGACACGATACCAAGGCATTAAACCGCTCGGTTGAGCATCGACTGGGCCCGTTGCGTTGAAATCCAGCTTGCCTTGTTCATTGCAATAGGCCATTTGCGTATAGGCATTGGCAATAAAATTCAGCCGTTTCCAGCCGCGCAGTTTGGCATGCCAGCGCGACTGGTCTTGCTTGCGGTTTTCCAGAAACGCCGCGTAATTGCTTCCCGATAAAACCGATTCCACTTCATACGCAAAAGTCAGCGCCTGGCTGAAAGTCCATTCGCCAGGAAGACCGGCATTTACCAACGTAAAATTAAGCTTGGCATCGTGATGAATCAGGCTGCGCAGCCGCAGCCATTTCAATAATTCGTCCCGGTCCGGGGCGTTAAGAATTTCATCCAAGGTATCTTCCGGGGCCAATGGCGTATAGCCCAGCGCAACGCTCAAGAGATGGAGTTCTTGTTTGCCCAATACCACAACAGCGGCTTTGCCCAGGCTTTTCACGTAACGCAGTACTTGTAAAGATTCCGGCCCGTGATTGATAAGATTGCCGGCAAACCACAGTCGATCTTCCAATGGGTCAAAGCCGATGGTGGTCAGCCGTTGCATCAGTGCTCGGTAATCGCCGTTTACGCTGCCGATGGCATAGGTAGTCATAGGTATTTAAATTCCAAAGCCATGTTTGAACAAATGCCCGGCCATGACCGGAAGGTCAGCGCAAAGCCGGCATATTGCCTGAACCCTATCAATTTTGATGCCATTAATCTTGGCGCCGGATTTCAGCGGAAGATGATCCTGCCAACTCACTGATTATGCGTTGGAAATAGATGAAAAATCGGCAATATGCCGATGGGTTTAACTTGGTCAACCTGGTTCGTTCCCCACTAAATCCGCAGTTTTGCCGCTGAAATGTAAAGTAATCGACACGTTTTGCCGCGCTTATTAACTAAGTCCATCGTTCTTGCTGGTGATATTCAGACTGTCGCTTTATTCGACAAGCCGGCAAGGAATTCACTATATGTAAAATCTATTGAAGCTATAAAAACAATCAATTTTATTTACTCCAGGAGTTTGTTCACAATGGTCTCCAAGCTGGATCGGTTGAATTTCCAATCAGAATTCCAGTGATTTATTAACCCAGGCCGACATACCGTTCTTATCGAACGAGATGCAGAAACAGATAGGGCCGGGTTCATAACCATTATTACCAGGAGACCTATCATGAAAACCTTAAATACCATCCAATTGGCTATCGTCCTTACTGCCGCTCTTGTCTCGACAAGTGTTCAAGCACAGGGTGATCGCATCGCCTCCGGCGGCTTTTTAAATAGTTGGGTTGCTGAAGTGGTTTACGACAATCCCGCGCACAATCGCGGCATACATAGTTATCCCAATCCGCTTGCGCCGGTTGTGGTAGCGGAAAAAGATATGATTTATGTTGATAAAGCCCATGGTCAAGCTATTTACAGCTATCCCAGAAATACCAAATGAGCTCAACTCACGGCGGACGCCTTCGGGCGTTCCGCCAGTATTGCCCAAATAGTCACTTCGCTGTAATGCTCGCGAAAGCGGGAATCCAAGATTACCATTGAGCGAAGATAATTAAGGGCCGGGCTAAAAGAATTTTATCTTCCCGGAAACCAAGGTTTTAGGCGCGTCTAAGGGCGTGGTTGATAATCTTGAACAGGTTCAAACCAGCTGATTGGAATAAGCGCTTACAAAGCCCGTACTAATAGCACAGGCATCCACGGGCTCACCAATAACAGAAAGCCGGTAAACCAGATATCGAAGGTAGGGCGCAACGCCGGAGCTTCCAGTTGGTCGGCGGCCGGATTGCTGGGGGCGAATATTAATACCAAAGCCACCAACAGCATCAGCGGCGGCGCGAACAAAAATCCGAGCAATATTCCCCAGGCCGAAGAGCCGATGTCGCGGCAGCGTTTTATCATGGCGGATACCCCGAATAAGCCGCATGCCAGGGCGATAATCAAATAGAACGGCACGGCATATTCGTCGGACGACCCGCTGGTCGTTATCTGATGCGCATACAGGGGTAGCGCCAAAGCATTCAGCAAAGCCGGCAGGCCTAAAGCGATGTATCGAGAACGGTCGTAACGCAGCATGGTTCTATCTATTCCCTAAATTTGCAGTTAACCGGATCGCCTAGGTTAGCTCAGCGGCTGGCGATTGCCAATTTTTGCGTGTTTTTTGATGATCCCCGCACTAGGATTAGGGGTTGTTTTGGTGGCTTTATTGGTTACTGCTCCGTTCATGACTACTGCTGATACACTTACAGCGAACCCGGTCCTATTCATAACGGGTATGCCGCCATAGTCGCAATCCGCCGGGCAAATGCGCAATGATAAAAAAAATCGATGTAGCCGACCTGAAGCCCAAGATGTTTATCCACGACATCAACTGCCCGTGGATAAACCACCCGTTCTTGCGCAACAGCTTTTTGATCGAATCCGCTCAAGACATCGAAAAAATCGCCGCCTACGGCATTTGCCAGGTCTACATAGACACCACGCTCGGCCCGGATATGCCGGAAGCCCCAACCGTTCATGACATAAACCGGCAGCTTGACGAACATATGCAGCACTTGGGGCGCACGCTCAAGCGCGTGCCGCCGCCGGTTAGCGTCGAAAAAGAACGGGTAAAAGCCAAGCAAGTCTGCCGCGAAGCCAACCGCATCGTACACAACGTCCTTCAGGATTGCCGCTTGGGTAAGCAGGTCGAATTGGAGCAGGTAGAGCCGGTGGTTTCCAATATCATCGATTCGATTTTCCGTAACCCGGACGCCATAGTCAGTCTGCTCAGAATCAAGCAGGCTGATAAATATACTTTTCAGCATTCCGTGGCGGTCGGCACCTTGCTGATTAGTTTTTGCAGAGCTTTGGATATAGACCGCAAGCTTATCGAACAGGTCGGCCTGGGTGGTTTATTGCACGACATCGGCAAAATGCAGGTGCCGAATAACATTCTGAACAAACCTGGAAAACTGACGGAAAGCGAATTTGAGATTATGAAAAATCATGTGCGCTACGGCTGTCAGGTGTTGGAGAAAACGCCGGGTATTTCACCCATCACGCTCAATGTCGCAGCCGAACACCACGAATGCTACAACGGCAGTGGTTATCCACTAGGCCTGAAGGGCGATGAAATCAGCCTTTACGGGCAGATGGCTGCGGTAGTGGACGTATACGATGCATTGACATCCACGCGGGTTTATCACACCGGCATCGAACCCACCGAAGTGCTAAGAAAGTTATTGGAATGGAGCGACCATCATTTCAATCTGACGCTGGTGCATCAATTTATTCGCAGCATCGGCATCTATCCGGTCGGCACCTTAGTACGACTGGAGAGCGGTTATTTGGCCGTCGTAGTTGAGCAACATCATGAAAACCTGCTGCATCCACGGGTGAGAGTGGTATTCAATGCCCGGACGCGCTGCTACACACCTCCCGCAGATTTCGATCTGTCCAAACCCGGTTGTAATGATCGGATTACCTCGTTTGAGGTGCCCGCGAAGTGTGGGGTCGATCCTCAGCGCTATTTATAGTCACAGTGAAGTTGCCGTCTGATTTTATGACGCTGTATTGGGCTACCTACGCAGCCCAATACAGGTTTATGCATGTTTTGGCTGGCAATCAGCTATTCAGCTTCTATGGCTATAGGTGCGCCTGATTCATCGACTGGCTGCACAAATTCAAACAACTTGGAGCCGGTATTGATCACTTCGACGTTACCCTGAAAACCACTGCGCGCAGCAACATTTTTGCAAAAGGTTCTTTTGATAAAGCCGGTCGTACATTTATTGGTGCCGTTGCTCAGATCGTCGGCAATGGTCCAGCCATCGGGACAAATAATCGTGGGAATATCGAAGGTTTTACATACCGGTTTAGGTGTGGTGCCGCCACCGGTCGGCTGGGCATGGGCAATGGCGCTGGCGCCGAACAAAACAGTGCTTAGGAAAAATAATTTTGGCGTTTTCATGTGATACCTCTTCGATGATGATCATTGATCAAGCTCCCTGGGGGGGTGGCATGAAGAATCCCTTTCGAAGAGGAGATTAAGATTTAGGCGCGGGTTTTGATATGAACTATTCCATCCGGCCCGGCGGGATTAATTCACAGCTATAGCCTGCGCTATTGGATTTATTTGAGCACCTATTAGGCTAAGCACAATCTTGCTGCCAATCATTGATGATCTGACATATTTGGGCCAAACCATCGCTAAGTGCCGCCGGTCCTGGCTGTAAAATATCGCAAGATTTAATTTCGTAGACTCGTTGTTGTTGTACGGCCGGAATGCTGTCCCAACCGGGGCGGGCAGCCAGGTGATCCGGGCGGAATTTTTTACCGCACCAGGAGCCGATGATGATGTCAGGCGCGCGCCTTACCACTTCCTGAGGATCGGCGATGATGCGCTGTTTGGCGGAATGTTCCGTGGCCAATTCGGCAAAGCAGTCCTCACCGCCGGCGATGCCAATCAACTCCGATACCCAGCGGATACCGGAAATCATCGGCTCATCCCATTCTTCAAAATACACCTTGGGACGTCTGGCAAAACTTAGGCTGCGCAGGCGGGTGGTTTCCAGTTGTTGCCGGTACTGCGCCACCAGCGTAGCAGCTTTTTCCGGGACGCCGACCATCGCGCCCAGCAAGCCTATCATCTGCAAAATACCGTTGACTGAGCGTTGATTGAACACATGCACAGCAATACCGTTACGGATTAACTCCGCCGCAATCTCAGCTTGCAAATTCGAAAAGCCCAGCACCAGATCAGGCTCTAGCGCTAGGATTTTATCGATTTTGGCGCTGGTAAACGCCGAGACCTTGGGTTTTTCCTGGCGAGCCTGCGCCGGTCTGACCGTATAGCCGGAGATGCCGACGATACGAGCTTGCTGGCCCAGCAAATACAAGGTCTCGGTGGTTTCGTCGGTTAAACAGACGATGCGTTCGGGGTAGTCCATTAGTTTTCCAAATTAGGTCATCAGGGGTTTTTAACGAATTTCCAGCGGCCAATAAAAACCGCCTAACAGCGTATAGCCGAAAGGCGGTGTCATCAGCTGAGAATGCTTTACGGCTTAGCTGGCTTTGATCAAGCTAGGATCGTAATCTTCCGGTGCTTCAAAGCCCAGCAGATTCAAAATAGTCGCAGCCACATTCGACAACCCGGCTTTTGGTAAATCGTCGCGGAGTGTGTAGCCAGGGTTCTCCCCGGACACCAGCACAAACGGCACCGGGTTCAAGGTGTGCGAGGTTTTGGCTTTGGTGCGGCCTTCGGCGTTGCGGGTGACATTGCCTTTTTTATCCAGCTCGTACATTTCGTCGGCATTGCCGTGGTCGGCAGTGATGATCGCCGTGCCGTTCATCTCCAAAATCACCGGAATCAGACGTGCCAGTTGCAGATCCAGGCCTTGCATCGCAGTGACCGCCGCTTCGAAATTGCCGGTATGGCCGACCATATCGCCGTTGGCGTAATTAACCCGCAGGTATTTGTAGTTACCGCTACGCACCGCGTCGATCAGAGTATCGGTGATCTCGGCGCATTTCATCCAAGGCCGCTGTTCGAAAGGCACTACGTCGCTGGGGATTTCCACATACGTTTCGGAGGCCTCGTCGAATTTGCCGGAGCGGTTGCCGTTCCAGAAATAGGTCACGTGGCCGAATTTTTGGGTTTCGCTGATGGCGTATTGGCTGATGTCGTTTTTAGCTAGGTATTCGCCCAGTGTGCGGTCTATGGTAGGTGGCTCGACCAGAAAGCGTGGCGGCAGTTTGGTATCGCCGTCGTATTGCATCATGCCGGCGTAAGTCACTTTCGGCAGCGGGCCACGCTCGAAGGGGCTGAATTGTTCTTCGGTAAAGGCGCGGGAAATTTCGATAGCGCGGTCGCCGCGGAAGTTGAAAAAAACCACCGCGTCGCCGTCGACTATAGTACCGAGAGGCTTGCCGTCTTTGGCAATCACGAAGCCGGGCAAATCCTGGTCGATAACATTGGCTTCGTTGCGGAAGGTTTCAATTGCTTCGTGGGCGCTGGCAAATTGCCGGCCCAAACCCAGCACGTGGATGTCCCAGCCGCGTTTGACCATCGACCAGTCCGCTTCGTAACGGTCCATGGTGATTTGCATGCGGCCGCCGCCGGAAGCAATCGCCACATCAAAATCCGCGCCGCGCAAGCCGTCCAGATAGGCTTCGAACGGATCGACGTACTCCAAAGCTGACGTTTCGCCGACGTCGCGGCCATCCAGCAAAATGTGGATACGCACTTTAGCCACGCCTTCTTGCTTCGCTTGCTCGATCATCGCTTTCAAATGGTCGATATGCGAATGCACGTTCCCATCGGAGAACAGACCTAAGAAATGCAAAGTGCCGCCTTGTTTGGCGGTAGCGACCACCTCATGCCAGGCATGGCCTTGCCAGAGATGGCCGCTGCTGATCGATTCGGCGACCAGTTTCGCGCCTTGGGCAAACACCCGGCCGGCACCGAAGGCATTGTGGCCGACTTCGCTATTACCCATGTCTTCGTCGCTGGGCATGCCCACTGCGGTGCCGTGCGCCAGCAGCGTGGTCATCGGATAGCTGGCCATGTAACGGTCCAGATTTGGGGTGCGCGCGGCTTTAACCGCGTCGCCGTCTTCGCGCGGCGAAATGCCGACGCCATCCAGAACGATGGTAACGACAGGGCCGGGGCAGGTGGGAAAACGGGAAGATTTTGTTAATTTCATGGTGTTATGTCAGTGAGTGGTACGTCAGAAGTTAAAAGAAACAGGGTTTAGCGATTTAGATTTGTGTGACGGCTGAGCGGTCAAAATGGCCGACATCATACCTGATCAGCGACGTCCAGCAGCGCGTCAGGATAAAAGAAGGCGTTGGCGATGGTGACTTCATGTAGCATATGTAAGTGCGGCAAGGCGTGTCATTTAGCGATTGATCTGCGCGGACGCCTCGCCGTGCAAATAATCTTCCGCGCTTAATGATAATTTTTTCTGCCAGAGCCATCTTGAATTTGCCTTGGATATACAAAACGATTCTAACGGTTGCCGATGCAATGTGGAACCCTTGTGCCAAGTATTTCGTCCGAACTACGGATTGAAAAAACGTCTGTGCATTTTGGGTTTGACACAAATCCACTTTGTCAAACCAGCGAGCGTACAAATTAAACCATCACGCTATTTACCTAGATTGCATACATTAGAAAGGTGCCGCCATGACCATTGTCAAACCGCAAAACCCGCTTGAGCCCTTGCTGGAAAATGGCCGCTATTTTGAATATACCCAAGCCGCTGACCCAATTGGCTCCGGCGCTATCACTAAATTGCCGTTCGCCAATTTCGGCAGCGAGTTGCATCGAACCGGCGGCACCCGGATTATCCCGCTGGATGTCAGCGAGCAATTGCGTTGCCCTGGTCCAGCCACCAGCCCGGCCTTGTGCGCGAATTTTGTCAGAATTCTGGCTGGCGAGTCGCTGGCGACTAATTTCAATGCTACCTCGCTGTTGTTTTACGTGATGTACGGCGGTGGCCGCACTGAATTCGATGACCTGACCATCCCCTGGCAAGCCGGCGATTTTGTGGTGCTACCGGTGGGCAAGGATATTCGACATTTTGCCGACAGCGATTCGGCCTTTTATCTGGTGCACGACCAGCCGCTGTTGACTTACCTGGGGGTGACAGCCGACAGGCCATGCTTTAAACCGACGCTTTATACCGCAGAGGATTCGCTGCGCGAGTTGGCGGCAGCGCAAAAAGCCGCCGAGGGGATAAATCGCAACCGCATCAGCGTCTTGCTGGCTAACAAAGCCATGGACCAAACCCTGACCGTGACGCATACGCTGTGGGCGATGCTGGGCGTGCTGCCCAAAGGCGCGGTGCAATTGCCGCATAGGCACCAATCGGTGGCCTTGGATTTAATTCTGGATTGCGCGCCGGGTTGTTACACCCTGGTAGGACCGCAGATTTCGGCGAACGGTCAGATCGTCAATCCCACCCGTGTCGATTGGCAACCCTATTCCGCTTTTATCACCCCGCCTGGCTATTGGCATGCGCATTACAACGAGTCCGGCAAAGAGGCGCATTTGCTTCCGCTACAGGACGCCGGCTTGCAGACCTATTTGCGCAGTTTGGATATTAAGTTTGTGTTGCCGGATGGGAGTGTTTCGGGGTGAGTTTAGAAACCGCAAGGTTTGCGAACGATGCGGTGTACGTTGTTTAGCGCATCCTCGTGCTGACGGCAAGGCGGATTTTTCAATGTTTCTAGCCCGGCCGTCAGTTCAAGTTCACGGTTTAAGCGGTTAAAGGCCCCTGACGCGAGAATAAGTGAAATTCGTTGCAAAGTAATTAACGGCTGTATAAAGAGCTTTGATCTCGCCTTCCAACACGTCTTTGTTGGTTGGAAACATCGCTCCCCCTTGTCCCCGGTAGAAGCCAAAATTTGGTTCTAGAAACACAATGTCGGAGCCGGCGCCTGTAATGACAATCGCTTCGTGATTATTCTCGGTCGCGGAGGCCGGTGCCTTGTCATTTAGTGCGCCGAACCATAAGCCGATCCGGTAAAGCGAATTGATCTTCAATGGTGTGTTTAGCGATGGGTAATTGTCCTGTGGTGTGCCATGGACCCCACCGCCCTTTTGCGCAAGATTTTTAGCTTTACCTGCCTTAATTATTGTGGAAGGTATGACGCTTTCGGCGGCTTTGACCGCATCTTTAAAAGCACCTACACCGGGTTTGGCCCAGATTTTCTCTTCGACATATTCGCAGATGTAATAGCAAATCCCTTCCGACGAATAGCCGAATTCACCGAGAAATTTAGCTTGGGCGAGTGATTTCAATAAGGTGATTGGCATAAGCAGAACCCCATAATTTGGTTGATTGATCGGTTAACTGCGACTTTTAAGGAGATCAAGACGATAGTATCGTTTATTCACCGCCAGCCGCTGTTGAAGTAGTTGGTTGAGCCGTTTTCGCCCCACTCGGTAACAAATAAGCAATCGCCACGCCAATTTACTTAGAGTAGATAACTCTATGAATTAAAATAGATAAATTTATCTTCGAAGGGTGGAAATGCTTATACCAATATCAAATTCGGACGAAATACCGTAGATCTACGATATTTCGCAATTTGTCGTGTGCTGAATTAGTAGCATCCAGCAGACCGGTGATAAAACGCTGATATATCCATAGCCCACAGAGTCCGTGATTTTTTATTCGCCGGAAGCCGTCATTGGGCGTAGGTGGGCGAACTCCACACCAGTTTCGGCGTAAACACACATAGGTTCAGAAAGCGCGTGAGGTTATACCCAAGGGAACAAATACGCAGCAAAGAAGAGCAAGGCCTGGATGATTTTGCGGTGTTTGGGGGAGCAAACGTTTTGCCGCGAGCGGTAAGGTCGTCGACGGCGCTACCGGCCTTTTTGCGGGCCAAACGGGTCTTGCTATCTTGAGTATCGAGTCCGTGGACGAACGCCGGTTGGTCATAGTCCTCGTAGCTCTGGATAGCGAAGAGTATTCGGAGGGATTAAGGTGTTAGATTTGTTCTATTACGTTTAACTAACGTTATTTACATTTCTGGAATTCCAATTTGTAATGTTTGAGCATCTCTTGCAGCGTCAACAGGTTTTGATCGCAAATCGCTGCTTAGCGTTTCAAAAATTGTCTCTCCCTTGGATTTGCGTGTTTATTGGTCTATCGATAAGTCCGAATTTTTGAAATCGCGGCGTTTATGAACCACTGTGACAACATAGGCTTGATTAAACTTAATTTGGTAAATGATTCTCCAAGAATGCACGCCGATTTCCCTTAATTCCTGTTGTTCAAACTCGGGCACTTTTTTACCGAGGTAAGGAGACACCAGCAGGCTGTCGGTTTTTTGTATCAATTCCCGGATGATGCGTTTGGCAGTAAGCGGTGAATCCCGCGCGATGTAATCATGAATGGCTTTGAGGTCTGTTCTGGCGCGAGGCGTCCAAATTACCATTGCTCGATTTCGCGTAGCAAGGTCTCGCTGCTAATGCCCTTGCCTTGCTCTACATCTTCTAGCCCCTGATATATTTTGTTCATAACGTAGAGCCGGTACACGATTTCTTCAAAATTCACCGTGTCTGGCAATAGATTGATGGCGGCGATGGCTTCTTGCTTGGCGGTTTGGCAGCGCGGCATATTCCCTCCAAAAATTAATATCAAGATTTAGGTACCAATCGTACCAACAACTTCTCCAAAAACACCACCTTATCCTCCATATCCTTAAAGGCCTGGGTAAAGCGTAATTTGTCCGCGCCATCGAATTTATAAACTTGCGACTGGCTTTGAATCATCAGGATCAACTCGCCGGTATCGATCTGCGGTGACGCGGTAAAGACGATGCGGCCGCCGGTGGCGTGGGCTTCGATTTTGCGGATGCCCAGATGTGCGGCTTGTTGTTTCAGTTCGGTGATGGCGAACAAGGCTTTGACCTGATCCGGCAACAAACCGAAGCGGTCTATCATTTCGATTTTTAATTTGCGCAAGTCGTCTTCGGTTTCGGCGCTGGCGATGCGTTTGTACAGTACAAGGCGGGCGTGGATGTCCGGCAGATAGTCTTCCGGAATCAGCGCGGCGATTTGCAAATCCACTTCCGGGCCCGTTTCGAACGGTGCGTCCAGCTCGGGTTGCTTGCCGGATTTCAAGGCTTTGACCGCGCGTTCCAGCAATTCGGTATACAGCGTAAAACCGATTTCCTGAATCTGCCCGCTTTGTTCGTCGCCCAGCAACTCGCCGGCACCGCGGATTTCCATGTCATGCGAGGACAGCATGAAGCCGGCGCCCAGCTCGCCAGAGGTTTCGAAGGCTTCCAGGCGCTTGATGGCGTCCTTGGTCATCAACGACTTGGGTGGCACGATGCAATAAGCATAGGCGCGGTGATGCGAACGGCCGACCCGGCCGCGTAACTGGTGCAACTGCGCTAGACCCAGCTTGTCGGCGCGGTTGATGACGATGGTGTTGGCACTGGGGATGTCGATGCCGCTCTCGATGATCGTCGTCGCGATCAGAAGGTTGAAGCGCTGGTGGTAAAAATCCAGCATGATCTGCTCCAGTTCGCGCTCGGCCATCTGGCCGTGGGCGATCTGAATTCGCGCTTCCGGCACCAGTTCGCCCAGTTCGCGCATCATTTTTTCCATGGTTTTGACGTCATTGTGCAGGAAAAACACTTGGCCGCCGCGCTTGATTTCCCGTTGGCAGGCTTCCTGTACTTGCGAGTCTATCCATTCGGTCACAAAAGTTTTAATCGCGTGGCGGTTCGGCGGCGGGGTGGCGATGATGGAAATATCGCGCAGGCCGGCCATGGCCATGTTCAAGGTGCGCGGAATCGGTGTCGCGGTCAGGGTTAACAAATCCAGCTCGTGGCGCAGCTTTTTGAAATGTTCTTTTTGCGTCACGCCAAAGCGGTGTTCTTCGTCGATGATCACCAGGCCCAAGGCCTTGTATTTCATTTCCTTGGACAGCAATTTGTGGGTGCCGATGACGATGTCGACCTTGCCGTCGGCCAAGTCGTCGGCGATGGCTTTTTGCTGTTTGGGGGTGACGAAGCGCGAGGTGACTTCGATGCGCACCGGCGAGTCGGCGAAGCGGTCGCGAAAGTTTTGATAATGCTGCTGGGCGAGCAGGGTGGTGGGCACCAGCACCGCGACTTGTTTGCCGCTTTGCACCGCCACAAAGGCCGCGCGCATCGCCACTTCGGTTTTGCCGAAACCGACATCGCCGCAAACCACGCGATCCATCGGCTGGGTGGCGGCCATGTCTTGCAAGATGGCGTCGATGGCGCTGAGCTGGTCCGGGGTTTCCTCGAACGGGAAGGCGGCGGCGAAGGCGTTGTAGTCGCTGTTATCGATGTTAAAGGCAAAGCCTTCGCGGGCGGCGCGTTTGGCATGAATGTCCAGCAACTCGGCGGCCACGTCGCGGGCGCGCTCCATGGCTTTTTTCTTGGCCTTGCTCCATTGGTCGGTGCCTAAACGATGCAACGGCGCATTTTCGGCGCTGACGCCGCTGTAACGACCAATCATGTGCAAGGACGATACCGGCACATAAATCTTGTCGTTATTGGCGTATTCCAGCATTAAAAACTCCGCGTCGATGCCGCCGACGTTGAGAATCTGCAAGCCTAGATAACGGCCGACGCCGTGTTCCTGATGCACCACCGGCGAACCGATGGTCAGCTCGTCGAGATTATTGAAAATGTTTTCCAGCGCGCGGGCAGCGGATTTGGCCCGGCGCCGGCGTTGCTGGACTTTCTCGCCGCTGAGCTGGCTTTCGGTGATGATCGCCAGCGGCGGCAATTGTTCCAGACAATTTGCCGCACTTCCACCATCCATGGCGGTCGTTGCCTTATCCAGCCAAAGGCCATGGTCCATCGGCGCCACGACAATACACGGCGAATGATCGGCTTTTAGAAACTCCGGCCAGCTTTGTACTTGCTTGGCGGCCAGTTTGACGCTTTTTAATTTGTCGATCAGGCCTTCGCGGTGGCCGGCGGTTTCGGCGACGAACAAGATTTTGCCATCAAAGCCTTCGATGAATTGGCGCAGACGTTGTGCAGGTTCTTTTAAACGACTGTCTATCGCCACATCCGGCAGTAACTTGCAGTCGAAGGAGTGGGCGGTTTCTGCTTGGTTGTCCAGCACTACGCGAATAAAGCTATCGGTGTGTTGCTGGATTTCCTCGGCTGACAAAAATAGGCGCGTCGGCGGCAACAAGGGCCGGTTGGTATCGTATTTGCGTTGCTGATAGCGCTCGTCGGCTTCGCTGTAAAAGCGCTGGGCGTTTTTGGCAAAGTGGGCCGGCAGCACGAACAATGCAGTCTTGGGTAAATAGGCAAACAGCGATTCGGTGCTTTCGACGAATAGCGGCAAGTAGTATTCGATGCCGGCCGGGGCTATTTGTTTGGAAACATCCAGATACAGATTGTTCTTGGGCGAAGCGTCCGGGAATTGCTCGCGGAAGGCCTGGCGAAAGCGTTTGATGGCTTCGTCGGTAAACGGAAACTCGCGGGCCGGGAATAGCTCGACTTTTGGCATTTTGTCCTGCGACATTTGTGTGTCGGGATCGAAGCTGCGGATCGATTCCACATCATCGTCGAACAATTCGATGCGATAGGGCTGCTTGGAACCCATCGGAAACAAATCCAATATCGAGCCGCGCACCGCAAATTCGCCGTGTTGATAGACTTGTGAGACGCATTGATAGCCCACCGCTTCCAGTTTGGCTCGTGTGACTTCCAGGCTCAAAGTGCCGCCGACTTCGATGGCAAAACTGTGCGCCAGAATATGTTCACGCGGCGCTAGGCGGTGCATCAAGGTAGCGACTGACAAAATCAGTGCACCGCGTTTGGTGTCGGGTAGCAGCGCCAAGGTGCGCAAGCGTTCCGAGATGATCTCCGGTAACGGCGAGAATACGTCGTAAGGCAGGGTTTCCCAATCCGGAAAATGCAGAATCGGCAGGCTGTTGTCTAAGAAAAATGCCAGCTCGTGTTCCAGACGCAACGCGGTTTGCGTATCCGGCGTGACAATCACCAGCAGGCGCTTTTCCTGAGCAATCGTTTGCGCCAGCGTCAGCGAGTCGCCGCAGCCGCTCAGACCACTCCAGTATATCGTGGTGCCTTGTTGTGGCAATGCAGTTGCGGGGATTGTTGGTAAGGACATGGCGTTAAATCAGATTTTTGAAGCGCGCAATTATAACCAGTAAGGTCACACTTGGACTAAGCGTCCGCACTTTGTCAATGGCCGGCAATGGAAAACTGCCTTGGTGAGTATATGCTGCGACTATGCGGCCTAAAACCTATGCTCAGCTGTTTGGGATTTAAATGCTTAGATTCTTTTGCTGTAATTCGATTTCCTGCATGTAGCGTTGGAGGTTGTTTTCGAACACCTGCGGAATATGGGTGAATTTGCAGCCTATGCGATGTTGATAGGTTGTGGCGCTGGCTCGAACATTGTTCACGCTTTTAATGACAAAACCCACGTGGGCCCTGCTGCCATCGTGCAAATACAAGGCGCATTCGTCTATGACGGTATCAGGCACTAAAAGGTCGGCAATTTTTGTGTCGGGATTTAAAAACGAAAATCCGGAAATGCTGATGTCTGCCACGCTGAACACTTTGGCTTGCGTATCGACTTCGCCGGCTTCATTTTTTGTGGCAAGGTTGAGTTCGCAGGTGCTGTTTTTATGAGAAAGAGGCACTTTAACGCGATAATACTGGCGGCGTTGCATCCAAAAAATGGCGTCCGGGATAGGCATCGCAAACACCGGGTGACCGTCGCTTTGCGACTTTTTGATTGCTTTGCCGCGGAATGAAACTTTGATGCCTTCGTATTCGGTGCGGAACAGCACTTTGGCTGAGCCTAGCAACTGCTTATTCAGTAATTCCGTAGGCGCAACATCCAGTGTAATCAGATTGGCTTTTTGATCGAGATCGATAATGGTGGTCAAAAATGATTGGTTATGTTCGCCAAAATGCGCAGAGATAATGCATTTCTTTTTGACTAGATCGCTTAAGTGACCAAAAATCAGCCTCGCGCTTCTAACAAGATAGTCGGATTCTTTTTCCATTAAATTACTAAATATTGCGGATAGGTAAGAGCACTGCTGTAAAATACCGCAGATTATAGTGCATAGGAAAGGAGTTTTGATGGGTTGGTTGCTATTGTTCGCCGCGGGTTGCTCGGAAATCGTGTTTGCGATAAGTCTTAAATACAATGACGGGTTTACCAAGCTATGGCCGAGCGTAGTGACCGGCGTATCGGGGGCGGGCAGTTTTTACCTGTTAATGCTGGCGATCAGAACTTTACCGCTGGGTACGGCTTATGCGGTGTGGACCGGTATGGGGGCAGTGGGTGTCGCGATAGTCGGGATTTTTCTGTTTAAGGAATCGGCGGACTGGTTCCGCTTAGCGTCTATCCTGTTAATCATCGTCGGCATCGTCGGTTTGAAGCTGACGCATGTGGAATAATGCTGCATTTGTTATCGCAATTGCCGTTGCAAGCGGCGCTTATCGAGCGCATTGGCAGCGGTGACGATGTTGTCTTGATGGATGGTGCGGTGTGTGCCGCGCGGATCGGGCATAGCGGTAATGCGTTGTTGCGGCAATTGTTGAGTCGGTCGTGTCGGGTTTATGCCTTGCAAGAGATGTTATCGGTTCACGGTGTCCAGCCGCAATTTGTGTTGTCAGGTTTGGAAGTGGTTGATTATGCGGGCTTGGTCGAACTGACCGTGCGGAATCCGGTAATTCATTCGTGGAATTGATGGTCGGCGGTGTTGCGTTGCCAACCAGCGACGATGGCTTTTTGCGCGATGCCGGGCAATGGAATCGAGCGGTGGCTGACGAGTTGGCGCGGCTAGAAGGTATCGCGATCAGCGATGCGCATTGGGAAATCCTGTTGTACATTCGCGACTACTATCAAAAATTCCAACACCTGCCCAATGCCCGGATGTTTGTGGCGGCTATCCGCAAACAATTTGGTGAAGACAAAGGCAATAGCCGCTATCTGCAAAAATTGTTTCCACAAGGGCCGCTGAAATACGCCTGTAAAATCGCCGGCTTGCCCAAGCCGCCCACCTGTTTATAAAAATGTTTTCAAGAGAGTTTCATGAGTAACCCCCGTGTTGGATTTATCAGTTTAGGTTGCCCAAAAGCCCTGGTCGATAGCGAGCAAATTTTGACCAAGCTGCGTAGCGAGGGCTATCAGGTGTCGCCGAATTACAAAGATTCCGATCTGGTGATCGTCAATACCTGCGGCTTTATCGATGCGGCGGTCGAAGAATCGCTGGACAGTATCGGCGAGGCTTTGGCGGAAAACGGCAAGGTCATCGTCACCGGGTGTTTGGGAGCGCGGCAAGACGAGATTTTGGCTCGGCATCCGCAGGTTTTAAAAATCACCGGCGCGCACGCCACTGATGAAGTGGTGTCTGCGGTGCACGAGCATCTGCCGCCTGCGCATAATCCGTTTACCGACTTAGTGCCGCCGCAAGGCATCAAGCTGACGCCTAAACATTACGCTTATCTAAAAATCTCCGAAGGCTGCAATCATCGCTGCACGTTTTGCATCATTCCGTCGATGCGCGGCGATTTGGTGAGCCGTCCCATTGACGATGTGATGCGGGAAGCCGAACGGCTGGCCGATGCCGGCGTTAAGGAGCTGCTAATCGTTTCGCAAGATACCAGTGCTTATGGTTTGGATTTGAAATATCAAAGCCGGCGTTGGCGCGGCCGGGAAATGCAAACCCGGTTTTACGATTTGGCCGAAGCCTTGGGTGAGTTGGGTATCTGGGCACGGATGCATTATGTCTACCCGTATCCGCATGTTGATGACGTCGTGCCGCTGATGGCTGAAGGCAAGATTCTGCCGTATTTGGATATTCCGTTTCAGCACGCCAACAGCCGAATTTTAAAACTGATGAAACGTCCGGCTGCGGCGGAAAATAATCTGGAACGCATCAAAGCTTGGCGGAAGATTTGTCCGGATTTGACTATTCGCAGCACGTTTATCGTCGGTTTTCCCGGCGAAACCGAGCAAGACTTTGACGAGTTGCTGCAATTCTTAAGCGAAGCGCAAATGGATAGGGTGGGCTGTTTTGCTTATTCGCCGGTGAAGGGGGCGGTGGCTAACGATTTGCCCGATGCGGTGCCGGAAGCGCTTAAACAGGAACGCTTGGCGCGTTTTATGGAACATCAAGCGGCTATCAGCGCAGAGCGCTTACAACGCCGAGTTGGCCGAATCGAAACGGTGTTGGTCGATGAGGTGGTCGAGGAGGGTGCGGTGGCGCGCAGCAAAAGCGATGCACCCGAAATTGACGGCCAGGTGTTTATCGATGGCGCAAGTCATTTACAAGTCGGCGATTTCGTCGATGTCGAAATCGAGGAAGCCGACGAGTATGACTTGTGGGGTAAACTGATCTAACGAAAAAGCCGCTGGTTAGGCGGCTTTTTCAGTTCAATTTACAGCGGTGTTACGTTTTCCGCTTGTGGGCCTTTTTGACCATTGGTCACTTCCATCGTGACTTTTTGGCCTTCTTTCAAGGTTTTGCGGCCGTTGCCGTTGATGGCGCTGAAGTGTACGAATACATCTTTGCCGCCTTCTTGCTCAATGAAGCCGAAGCCTTTTTCGTCATTGAACCATTTTACTTTGCCTTCTACTTGAACTGACATAAATCTCTCTTGCTAATAAAGTGCTATTCGCTGGTTTGTAACTAGGGTTGGTGAATAAAGCAGGTAGTGGAAAACAATGTTTGTTGATCCGATTGCAGACTTGAAAAGCGACAACGATACCGAGCTAAATCGCCTCCATTATACATCGCAATTGGCGGGTATCCACAAAAACTAGCTAGATTTTGCTTGTTAAATGATTGTGACAATAGGTTGTCGGCTGTCTTTGGACGGTGCAAATGTCAGGCTAACGTAGGTTGCGGGTGGCTATTGGCGGGCTAAGATATTGAAATGAAGTGATTTTTTTTAGGCTTTTATGGAGAGTCGGCTTGACTGAAATCCGCTTTTGGCCGCTTGCAAATGCAAATTTGATTGCCGCAAAAAACAAAAAAAATACTGAATTTTGCAATTGGCCTATTGGGCAGGCCATGAAAAAGACTGCCCAATAGAGCTTGTCGCGTCAAAAATAGCTACCGTTAATCAGGAAATGCGTGGCAATGCTACCGAAAAAACCGATCAAAATGACCGGCATCCATTTCAAGTGTGCGCTAAAGGAGTAAACGCCTTTCATTTGTCCCATCAAGCCTACGCCTGCTGCCGAGCCGATTGCCAATAAGCTGCCGCCCACGCCTGCGGTTAATGTGACTAACAGCCATTGGCCTTGCGAGATGTCGGGATGCATGGTGAGTACCGCAAACATGATGGTACCGTTATCAATGAAAGCCGACAGGATGCCGACCACAATGTTGGCGATGGTGGGGTCCATGCCGACGTATAACACATCCGAGGCCATGGTCAGATAACCAATGAAACTCAGGCCGCCGACGCTGATCATGACGCCGTAAAAAAACAGCAGGGTGTCCCATTCCAGTGTGGCGACGCTTTTAAATACATCGAATTTTTGGCTTGGCCTGGCGTCGGGAACCGCAACGTTAAATAATTTATACACGTGGGCGAAATCGCTAATTTTGCCGTTGTCTTTATCAGCGGTTTTTTGCAAATAAAAGCCCAGGAATTTTAGATAAGTCAGGCCGGCCAGCATGCCGGCCGCGGGTGGTAGTTTCAACATGTTTTCGAAGCAGACCGCAGTAATAATCGTCAGTAAAAACAGCACGATCATGGTCATTGCGCCGCGTTTCATTTTTGGGGCTTTACCGACTGCGGCAGGTTGCTGTTTGGGTATCCAGAAATGCATGATTATCGCGGGCAGTGCGAAATTGACTATGGCCGGGATGAAAAGCGAGTAGAAATCTTTGAACGGTACAACCCCGCTTTGCCAAACCAATAGTGTGGTGATGTCGCCGAATGGGCTGAACGAACCGCCGGCATTCGTGGCTACCACGACGTTGATGCAAGCCAACGTAACGAACTTGCGATTGTCTTTGCCCATGGCTGCGATCACTGCGCCCATCAGCAGTGCAGTGGTCAGGTTGTTGCAAACCGAGGACATGAAAAACGACATGATGCCGGTAATCCAGAATAACTTTCTGTAGCTAAAACCTTTACTGAGCAACCAAACCCTCAGATTATCGAAAACGCCGCGATCTTCCATCGCATTCAGATAAGCCATCGACACCATGATGAACAAAAACAGTTCCGCATAGCCTTCCAGACAAGCACGGAATGCGTGTCCGGCCTGCTCGCTCATGCCATTATTCACGTAAATGCCCGCGATAAAGGCCCAGATCAAGCTCGCGGCTAATACCATGGGTTTGGATTTGTTTAATTCGGTGACCTCTTCGGTCATTGCCAGCAGATAGGCAACGGCAAATATGCCGATAGCCAAATAACCCACCCAATGCTTAGTCAGATTAAGGGCTTGTGCTGCTTGTTCTGCGTCTGCCCAAGCTATTAGTGGTGAGCAGGTGAGTAAAATGAGTAGAAGGATGCGCGAAAACACGGGTGAACTCCTTTCAATAACTGGGTGCTGGACAGCCACGGTAGGGAGTGAGTTCCTCGACCGTGACTGCTTTTGCCGTGCCCGCTTAACTACGGGTTTGGCTATCACGATATTACAAAGTTTGTAACTTTACAGCGAGTGTAGTTTAGCATCGCTAAAGCCCGGATATTCCGCTAGGAATGCTTCGGTTTTATATGCTTAACCCTGCCATTAATCCAATATATTCGTCACTCCCGTGCAGGCGGGAATTCGTTAAAGCCTTTTGTCTCCGGCCTTTGCGGGAGCGACGATACGGATCGGGTCTGTAGTCTACCGGGGATAGGCTTAATGTCTGCCTATCTTGTTATCATTGGGCTTCGAGTAAATACGTCAGCCAGAGTGAGGACAGTTTTTCCTGTACCGTGTTTTGCCGCAGGCGGGCTGCCAGATTCGGGAAATCCACATAATCCAGCGCCTGATCCTGGTTGTAACAAGAATACATAAAGCTCTCTTCGCCGCTTTCCGGATCCACGTGTTTGCATAAGCATTGGGCGCAGACGCCTTTCATCATGCATTGCATCGGCGAGTTGATTGAGCCGACCGCCTCGTGGCCTTCCTTCAAGTACGGTTTTAAAGCGGCAAAGCGTGCGGCTTTTACCGCTGCCATCATTCGATCCGAGCCGATAACGATCAGGTGATCCACGTCTTGCAGACGAATGCTGGTGTCACCTAATTTTCCGGTGGCGTAAGACACCATGGCTTCGACGATGTTGCCGACGAAGGTTTTATCCTGTGGCCGAGTGACCGGGATCGCTTCGTTGCCGGGTCTGTCGTCTACCGCCCAAACAATCACGTCGGACGCTTCTTCAATTTCCGGCACCTTGAACAAGTCTTCGCTGTTACGGTAGCCGGCGAAATACAGCACCTTGTTTCCCGCATTGCGCATGGCTTTACCGATTGAGAACAATACCGCGTTACCCAAACCGCCGCCCAGCAACAGCACGGTTTTACCGGTTGGAATTTCGGTTGGGGCGCCGGTTACGCCCATCAATACCAGCGGATCGCCGACTTTCCAGGTGGCGCATAAGCGGCTGGAGCTGCCCATTTCCAGGGCAATCAATGATACCAAGCCTTTTTCTTTGTCTACCCAGGCGCCGGTTAGAGCCAAGCCTTCGGCGGCCAGTGTGGTGCCTTCGACTACAGGGGCCAGTGATTCGTAATTTTGCACCCGGTAGAACTGGCCGGGTTCGAAATGTTTCGCAGCGGCGGGCGCTTTGATGACCACTTCGATGATGGTGGGTGTCAGACGATTCACTTCGACGACATGCGCCAGGAAAGTCGCATCCAGTCTGTCCTGCAAGTCGCGTAATTGGGCATCCCGTTGTGCTTGCTGTGAGGCGTCCAATCCAGCAAGCTCGTTGGCAAACAGTTGAACGATATACGGATAACCGTCTTTCGCGCTGGCCATGGCTTTTACCACGTTGCCGGCATAAACCGGATGGTTATCGCCATAGAAAGTGATGTAGCGGCCGTCGCTAACATAAGACGTAAACGGTGCCGGTTTGCCCACTTTGACTTGCGCTTCATCGGCCATCGGCGCCAGTTGCGCTTTGCCGTCCAACCAGTCGGGTTCGTGACGTTTGTAAAATTTGCCTTCCATCGCGAAAGTGCGCGGATGTTCGGACTGGTAGATCGTGTTGGGCGCTGTGCCGGCGGCGATGAACAGGCCGCGCAGCTTCACTTTCACTTCATCGGCTTTGCGCCATTTACCGTCTTGCTCGGTCAGCCTCTCAAAGCGTACGGCTTGCAAATGACCGTATTGATCTTCGATCGCTTCCAATGGGCTCATGCCTTCGGCCAGATAAATGCCTTCCGAGAGCGCTTCGTGGATCTCTTCGTGGTTTTGCCGATATGCTGGCGAGTCTTTGATGCCTTTACGGTAGAACAGCGTCACGCCGCCCCATTGTTTCAGGAAAGGCAGGAAGTTAGGTGTTTCACCAGAGGCGGCGGCGCGTTCGCGCTCCTGTTCGATGACGCGGCCATGCGCCAGGAACTCTTCCAGAATTTCCAGTTCTTCACCATCGTAACGGCTGCGCACCGTCGCTTCGCCGTATTTGGCCACCAGTTTTTCGTAACGATGCAAAATCTTGCTGACTTGACCAGGATAGTAAGCCAGTAATTCGGTGGTGGTATCGATGGCTGTCAAGCCGCCGCCGATGACGCCGGCCGGTAGCCGAACTTGTAGATTAGCCAGCGAGGATTCTTTAGCCGCGCCGGTCAATTGCAGGCCCATCAAGAAGTCTGACGCTTTGCGGATACCACGGGTCATGTTGTTTTTCAGATCGATCACCGTTGGTTTGCCGGCGCCACTGGCAATGGCGATGTGGTCGAAACCCATCTCCCAGGCTTCGTCGATGGTGATGGTGCCGCCGAAACGCACGCCGCCGTAGCATTTGAAAGCGTTGCGGCGTAGCAAAGTCAGGTAAATGACTTTCAAAAAGTTTTTGTCCCAACGCACGGTAATGCCGTATTCGGCCACGCCGCCAAAACCTAGCAACACACGTTTATCCAGGTCTTCGTAAAGGTCTTGGAAGTCCATGATGGGCATCGGCACGTTATCGCGGTCGCCGGTTAGATGCAGGGGGAGCGGCTCGATTTTCAAGGCATCGATACCCACCACGCCAAAGCCTTCATTCAGCAAATAGTGCGACAAGGTATAACCGGCCGGACCCATGCCGGCCACCAGCACGTTTTTGCCGTTATACGGTAGGGCGGTGGAGCGCTTGACATTCAGAGGATTCCAGCGGGTCAACAGGCTGTAAATTTCAAAACCCCAAGGCATGAACAATACGTCTGTCAGCACATTGGTTTCGATTTGCGGAATATTCACCGACTCGGTTTTTTGGTAAATACAGCCGCGCATGCAATCGTTGCATATCCGGTGGCCGGTGCCGGGGCACATCGGATTGTCGATGATGATCATCGCCAGCGCGCCGATATTGTCGCCTTGGCGTTTGACCACGTGCATCTCGGAGATTTTTTCTTCCAGCGGGCAGCCGGTCATCAGTGCGCTCAAATGATTGGTTTTGAACGTACCGTCTTTTTTGTTCTTGATGCCTTTGGAGCAGGAATCGTTATCGCGGTCGTGGCAGTAAATGCAATGATCCACTTCATACAGCACCTGACGTTGTTTGAAGCGCTTGTCGGTCAAGGCAAAGCCGTCGCGGCGACGGTGATGGTGATCGTCGCAAGCCCATACGTCATAACCGTTTTGTGCAACGGTTTCGTGGTCAACCAGATTGTCCAGATTGGTTTTTTCCGGCACCTTGAAACTCACCCATTTGGCGACATAGGCTTTTAATTCCGGGTCGTGCTGGGCGGCAAAACTCCAGCGACGGACGATGTCCAGCAGGCCGGCTACCAGCGCAGCAGGGCTGTCGTAGCCGCTCAATTGGTCTTTGAACGCGGCAAGCTCGGCATCCGTAATGTCCGCCTGTTGCGACAAGCGCCATAAATCGGCGCCGATTTGGCTAATCGCCAATTCCGGATCGGCCTGGAATAAATCCTGTTTGTCAGCAGCGGTCAATAAGCCATTCAGTTGGCTGCGCAGTGCGGCAATATCCCAATCTTCAATGGTTTGCCCTTTGAACAACTTGCTCAAATTGCCAACGATTTCTGTGCGATAAACAAATATTGCGTCGAATTCGCCACGAATATGGCCGATTTGTTGGTCGCGCACATCGCTGACATTGAATAAACGCGCGACGAAGGTACCGACTAGCGGTGCCATTCTTACCAATAATTCGGAAACTTCCTCGGGCTTCATGCCTTCGCTGCCGCAGGCGCGGTAAGCAGTAATTTCCGCAAACAAGGCGGCATCGTGTTGCTGTACCGACTGATCGAATACCGTCAACAAATCAGACAGGCGTTTGGCATCGTACAAGTCTTTATAGGCAAATCCGGGAATGCCGAGGGTGAGTTGGGTAAGGTCGCGAGTATTAAGCTTTTGTGTCATCAAGTTATTCCGTGAGCGTTCGCTTGAAGTGATAAATGAAAATTCGGGTTAAGGCATGTCGTCGACGACGCTGTCTTTGGCGGGCGGCATCAGGTCGTCGCGGCTCAAGCCCAGGCTCAAAGCGAGCGAGCTGGCGATGTAAATCGACGAGTAGGTGCCTTTAACGACGCCGATCAGCATAGCAATCGCAAAGCCGTGGATGGTTTTGCCGCCGAGGAAAGCTAGGGCCAACAGTGTTAAGAAGACGGTTAACGAGGTCAGAATGGTCCGGCTCAGCGTGTCGTTCAGCGCGGTATTGACGATGTCGTTAATCGATTCCTTGATGCGACTGGTGCGGACGGTTTCACGAATCCGGTCGTAGACCACGATGGTGTCGTTGATGGAATAACCGATCAACGCCAAAATCGCCGACAACACGGTCATGTCGAATTCCCAGCCAAATACCGAGAAAAAACCCATCGTGATGATACTGTCGTGGAATAAGGCAGCGATCGCGCTCAAGGATAATTTCCACTCAAAGCGAATGCTGACGTAAAACATGATGCCGACAAAAGCGAAGAACAGGGCCAGGCCGCCATCGTTGACCAAGTCATCGCCCACTTGCGGGCCGACGAATTCCACGCGGCGCAGTTCGCCGGGTTGGCTTTGGCTGCTGTTAGCGACATTTAGCACTTTTTCGCTAAGCTCTTTTTGGCTGATGTTTTCTACCGGCTTCAAGCGGATTAACACGTCAGCCGCGCTGCCGAAATGTTGCAGATTGGCATCGGCGAAGCCTTGTTGTTCCAGAGTGCTGCGCATTTTGTCCAGATCGGCGGCTTGGTTGTAATGCAATTCGTAGACGCTGCCGCCGGTAAAGTCTATGCCCAGATCCAGACCCTTGACGAAAAATGAAACAATGGAAATTAACAGCAGCGTGCCGGAAAAGTAAAAGGCCAGCTTTCTTTTACTAAGAAAATCAATATGTGTAGCGGAAGTCATGCCAATGTTCCTGATAAGTGGTAAGTGTTGCGATCCGGGCACGCTAAATCTATGTTGTTTTTATAGAGGGCTTGCGGACGATAAGGCGACGAATTGTACTATTTTCTCCAGAAAGTGGGTGTAAAAAGCACGATTAGCGTAAAGACTTCCAGGCGGCCGAGTAACATGGTTATTGCGCAAATCCAGGTTTGGAAATCACTGAGGCTGGCGTAACTATGTGATGGGCCTAGCTGGTTTAGGCCGGGGCCGGCGTTATTAATACAGGCGATTACGGCGCTAAGGGCGGAAATCGGGTCCAGTCCGGTAAAGATCAGGGTGAAAGTCATCACCACAATAGAAATGAAGTACAGAAAAATAAACGCCAGAACGGCGAAGATGATTTTGTTGGCAATCGGCGTGTCGCCAATCCGAATGGGATTGACCGCGCGGGGATGCAGCAGGCTGAACATTTCCCGTCCCGCCTGTTTCCAAAGCAGTAGGGTTCTGAACATCTTGATGCCGCCGCCGGTTGAGCCGGTGCAGGCGGTAATGCAGCTCAGGTAAAGCATCCACCACGGCACAAACGGCGGCCATGCGTCAAAATCCGCGCTCATCAACCCGCAGTCGGTGGCTATTGATACCAGGTTGAAGGTCACGTGGCGCAAACTGATAAAGAAATCAGGATAGGTATTGAAATGCCATAGATAGCCGCTGCAAAGCAAAATGCTGCCGGCTAACACACCCAACATTGGTATTGCTTCGGGGTCGGAGAGATAAGGCTTAAGGCTGCGATTGTGCAGTACGGTGTAGTGCGTGGCGAAATTCATCGCGGCGATCAACATGAAAATAGTCAGTACCAGTTCGATGGCTGCCGAATCGTAAAAGCTGATGCTGGCGTCATGCGTCGAAAACCCGCCCAAGCCGAGCGTGGCAAAGGAGTGGCAAATGGCATCAAACCAACCCATGCCGGCCAAATTCAATGCCAGGATACAGGCTAAGGTGGCGCCGGCGTAGACTAGCCAGAGCAAGCGGGCGGTTTCGGTGATGCGCGGGGTGATTTTGCTGTCCTTGACCGGGCCAGCGATCTCGGCTTTATACAACTGCATACCACCAACACCCAACAACGGCAAAATTGCCACGGCCAGGACGATGATGCCCAATCCACCTATCCAGTTTAGCTCGTGTCGCCAGAGGTTCAGTGACGGTGCCAAATTGTCCAGACCGACTAATACTGTGGCGCCGGTGGTGGTAAAGCCGGAAACGCATTCAAAAAAAGCGTCCGTGAACGACAGGCCGGGTATGCCCCAAATCAGCGGCAATGTGGCCGCGGAAGACATCAATACCCAGAACGAAGCTACCAGCAAGTAGCCGTCTCGGGTTTTCACATCGCCGCGAAAGCGCATCGTCACGCCCGAAAGCAGGCTGCCAATCCCTATATTCAGCGACATGCCGTTTACAAAGTGATCGACCATGCCATCCTCGAAATACAGCGAAGTGGCTATGGGTAGCGCGTAGGTCACGCCGAAGACCATCAAGATCAGGCCGAGTACAAAACCTATAGTGCAAAAACGTTGCATAGTGCCCTGATTAAAACCGAAAAGGTTTTGCCGTGTTGTTATAGATCGCCGGTCTCGAACGCGCCAAACAGCCGAGTGCGTCGCAGCCGGCAATTGTAACAAACAATCGCCGAAATGGGCCTGTCACATAAGCTTAAACAAAGCTTCATATTGTTGTCACAAAGCATCTCTAAGCTGGCCTCGTCATCAGGGATAAACGTGAAACGGAAAATCGACGATTTCCAACTGCTGCGTGAAGATCGCGGTCGACGCGCGCGGCAAACAACGAGGGCCAGACCATGAAGCTGATTTACTCCATTCATAAGTACGACGTGACGATGTTTACCTGGTTGAACAGCGTTGCCATCCATGCCTACCTAGTACGCTTTTGCCGCATGATTTCCCGCACCGCTGACGGTTTGCTGTATGTGCTTCTCGCGGCTTGGCTGTATTGGGATCAAGGCAGCAACGATGCGTTGTTACGCGCCATGATATTAGCGTTTCTAATCGAAAGACCGGTCTATACGCTGCTAAAAAAAGGCTTTAAACGCAACCGTCCGCAACAAGCGCTGCAGGATTTCAAGAGCGTGATTACGCCATCGGATCAATTCAGTTTCCCCTCCGGACATACCTCGGCCGCGTTCATGGTAGCCACCTTGCTAGGGTATTTTGCGCCGTCGTTGCTGCCGGCTCTTTATGTTTGGGCCGCGCTGGTCGGTTTTTCCAGAGTGGTTTTGGGCGTGCATTTTCCCACCGACACGCTGATGGGCGTGGTCTTGGGGGTTGGCGCGGCAATTTTTAGTCTCAATTACATTTTATGATGAAAATTTTTTATGGTGTGCAAGGCACGGGCAATGGTCACATCACCCGCGCCCGAGTGATGGCGAAAGAACTGTATGCGGCGGGTTTTGATGTGACCTTCCAATTTACCGGCCGGCGGGCGGACAAATACTTCGATATGGAAGTATTCAACGGCTATCAAGTCAAAACCGGCTTGACCTTTAACACCCATAACGGCCAGGTCAGTTACGTAAAAACCGCGTTGGAGGCCAGTCCTATCCGCTTTATCAGAGACATCAGCAGCCTGGACTTAAGCGCTTACGATTTGGTGATCAGTGATTTCGAGCCGGTCACAGCCTGGGCGGCAAGGCGGCAAAAGAAAAAAGTCTTGGGTGTCGGCCATCAATACGCCTTTGGACACAAAATTCCCCGGGCCGGCGGCGATCCGATTGCCGAGCAGGTGATGAAGTATTTTGCCCCGGCGGACATCGGCATAGGTCTGCACTGGCACCATTTCGGCCAACCGATTTTGCCGCCGATTATCGAAACCCCGGCGTTTCCGCAAAACACCCAGGCCAATAAAATATTGGTGTATTTGCCTTTCGAAGATCCGCAAGTAGTGGTTAAGCTGCTGTGCCCATTCGAAAATTTTGAGTTTCATGTGTACTCGCCGGAACCGGCGGTGTCGAAATATCCGCACATCGTTTGCAAGCAACTGTCCAGAGCAGGTTTCCAGAGGGATTTGTACGATTGCGCCGGCATCATCAGCAATGCGGGCTTCGAATTGGCCAGCGAGTCCTTGCAATTGGGCAAGAAGATCCTGGTCAAGCCATTGCACGCGCAAATGGAGCAGATTTCCAACGCCGAAGCATTAAAGCAACTGGGCTACGGCCATACGATGTTTGATTTGGATGACGCGGTGATCGAGGACTGGCTGCACAATCCCCATGCGGTGCATGTCACCTATCCCAATATCGCTAAAGTGATCGTGCAGTGGCTCCAGGATGGCATGCCGGCGATGGATGCGGAGTTTACAGAGCGGGTTTGGGAATCGGTCCAGGTGTTGCAGATAAAACACTAAGCCGGCTCTAATCCTTGTCCTCGTCCGGTATCAGGCCTTTCAATTGTTGCGATAACAGCGTTTGCGCGCCGGTGGTCACTATTTCTTCGCCGGGCCGCAAATCGCCGGCGACGAAATAACCTTGGCTATTGCTGCTGTATTGCTTGAGCGCTCGGCGGCTGAAATGCTCCGCATCGGTTTTGATAAACACAAAAGCCTGACCCAGATGCCAGACCAAGGCCGGTTGCGGGATATTGACGCCGCTACTGGCTTGGCCGCCCTCTGGAATCCAGGCGGTAATATGGGTGCCGAAGGGCAGGCGGCAGTCCGCGCATTTGAAAAAATAACGCGGGCCTTGCGACACAGGGTCGACTTGCGGCGAGGCGGAAATCAGCGCGGCGGGCAAGGCGGCTTGGCGCTGGCCGCGTTCGTGGATATGAATAAGTTTGACGCCGGGATCGAGCCGGCTATTCGCGGGCAGGGTGATTTGCAGTAACTGGGCGCGATGTTCCAGCAGTTGCATGGCGTTTTTATCCTGAGCATGGGTAAACCAGTTGCTCAGGGTGTCGCCCCACACTAGGCGGCTGTTGGCTGCTATGAGTTGCTGCTGATAGCTGTTGGCAGCCAGATTGGCTTTGTCCGCCTGCCAGATAGCTTGCTGTTCCTGCAAGCGGCGGGTGGAAACGATGTCCTGTTGATGCAGGTCGCGGGTGCGGTTCAGGTTTTGCGCCGCTTCGCTGTAACGGGCTTGGGCGCTGTCTTGCTGGGCGCTGGCGGCCAGGAATTGCTGGCGGATGCTCAGCAGTGGTTCCGGATTGACCACCGTGCCGTAAGCGGCAAATTCGGGCGTTTGTTTAACCACTACCAGTGTTTGGGTTTGAATGCCGGCCCGCTTTTGCGCGGCGCTGTTCAGCTGTAACACGTCGCCGGCGGCGTTGCCGTCGGCCGGTTTAGTTCGGTCGGTGCTTGCGGGGGCGTCGTCATCGTCCGCCCTGGCGGCGGTCGGAGTCAGGCTAACAAAGCCAAGCCAGCCTGCTAGGAAAAGTGCTATGCGCATGAATTTTGTTGAATGTAGTTTGACGTCTTAATGGCCGAACTTGTTGTAAGTGCTTCCCATAGAGTCGGGATTATAAAGTTTGGGCTGGCGTCTGTAATTTTTTGTTGTGTTAAAAAAATAGCCGGTTATCCTTTCGGATTACTGTGACGGCTTGAGGGAAATGCAAATGAGTGAAACACCTGAAAATTTGAAATATGCGCAAACCCATGAATGGGCCAAGCTGGAAGACGGCAATCTGGTGCGCGTCGGTATCACCGACTTCGCGCAGTCCGAATTGGGCGACATCGTTTTTATCGGCTTGCCGGATGTCGGCCGGGTCGTAAAAGCGGGCGAACAACTGGCGGTGGTGGAATCGGTCAAAACAGCTTCCGATTTGTTCAGCCCGGTCAGCGGCAGCGTGGTTGAAGTTAACGAAGCGGTGACAGACGAGCCGGAGTTGGTAAACGACGGCGCGTATCAAACCTGGCTGTTTTGCATCAAAGCCGATAACCCGGCGGAACTGGAACAATTAATGGATGCCGATGGTTATCGGACCCTGATCGAGGAGTAGGAATAAGTAATGGCAAATCAAAATGCAAAGGGACTTAAGCGGCTGATTAACGCCTGCTTTTTTTCGGTCGCCGGCTTTAAGGCTACCTGGCAGCACGAGGAAGCGTTTCGTCAGGAAGTGGCCTTGTTCGTGGTCACAACGCCGCTGGCGATCTGGCTGGGGCAAACCGCTATCGAAAAAGTCTTGTTAATCGGCAGCGTGGTTTTGGTGTTGCTGGTGGAGTTGCTGAATTCCGCGGTAGAAGCGGTCGTGGACAGGGTCGGTTTCGAGCATCACGAGTTATCCGGACGCGCCAAGGACATAGGCTCGGCGGCAGTCATGTTGTCCTTGATTTGGGCCGGCGTGACCTGGGCGTTGATTCTTTTGTAAGGGATAAAGGCAAGGAGAGCGGCTGATTTTGTCGCTTTCGTCTTGTGCCTGTTTCAAACATCCGTTACCTTAAGGCGGCTAAAATCGTCAAACAAGGATAATAATGAGTGCATTGATCTGTGGCTCCATGGCCTACGACACCATCATGGTGTTTCACGACAAATTTAAACATCACATCCTCCCCGAGAAAGTACACATGCTTAACGTGTCTTTCCTGGTGCCGGCCTTGCGCCGCGAATACGGCGGTTGCGCCGGTAACATTGCTTATAACCTGAAATTGTTGCAGGAAGAGCCGTCTATCATGGCGACCGTCGGCCACGATTTCGAACCCTACGCCCAATGGCTGAGCCAATGCGGCATTTCCAGCCGTTATATCAAGGTGCTGGACGATCATTACACCGGTCAAGCCTATATCACCACCGATGTAGACGATAACCAAATTACCGCTTTCCATCCCGGTGCCATGAGTTTTTCGCATTTAAATACCGTGCCGTCTGACTCGGGCATTACCATTGGTATCGTCTCCCCGGACGGTAAGCAAGGCATGCAAGAGCACGCCCAGCAATTCGCCGAGCAAGGCATTCCGTTTATTTTCGATCCCGGCCAAGGCATGCCGATGTTTGATGGCGAAGAATTGTTGGCGTTCCTGGAACTGGCTAATTACGCCACCTTTAACGACTATGAGTCGGAGTTGATGCAGCAGCGCACAGGCCTGACGTTGGAGCAAATTGCCGAAAAAGTCGACGCCTTGATCATCACCTTGGGCGGTAACGGTTCCAAGGTATACACGCGCGGCGAAGTGATCGATATTCCGCCCGCCAAGCCCAAACAACTGCTGGACCCCACCGGCTGCGGAGACGCTTATCGGGCTGGTCTGCTGTATGGTCTGATCAACGATTACGATTGGGATGTTACCGGGCGGATTGCTTCACTGTTGGGCGCGATCAAAATTGAGCACAATGGCACCCAGAACCACACCTTCACGATGGCGGAGTTCAAAAAACGCTATCAGGATACCTTCGGTTCGACATTTTGAGTTTGACGAAAACCCAGGAATTGCTGGCGTTGATGGCCCGCTTGCGCGACCCTGAGAGGGGTTGCGCCTGGGACGTCAAGCAGGATTTCCATAGCCTGATTCCCTACACCATCGAAGAAGCCTATGAGGTGGCCGACGCCATCGAACGTAACGATTTCGACGATTTACGTGGCGAATTGGGCGACCTGTTGCTGCAAGTAGTGTTTCACTCGCAAATTGCCGATGAGCGCGGTTTGTTCGATTTCGAGCAAGTCGCGGCGGCGATTAGCAATAAGTTGGTGAGTCGGCATCCGCATGTCTTCGCCGATGCGAAGTTTGAGACTGACGAACAGCGCCAACAAGCTTGGGACGCAGCCAAGGCGCAAGAACGCCGCTTGAAACAGCCTGCGCAGCACACCGAAAGTGTGTTGGCCGGCGTCGCGCAAAGCCTGCCGGCGCTGGTGCAGTGCGAGAAAATTCAAAATCGCGCGGCCAGCCACGGTTTCGATTGGCCGGAAACCGAGCCGGTATTCGACAAAGTGCGCGAGGAGTTGCAGGAAGTCCACGAAGCTTGGCAGTCCGGCGATCAAGCCCATATCCAGGAGGAAATCGGCGATTTGTTGTTGGTGGTCGTCAATCTGGCTCGGCACCTGAAAGTCAATCCGGAAATCGCCTTGCGCGAAGCCACTAAAAAATTCACCCGCCGCTTCAATTACATCGAAAAGCAAGTGGAAGCCTCCGGTCGCGAGCTGCGCGATTGCGAATTGGCGGAACTGGACGGCTTATGGGATGAAGCCAAACGTCACTTAAAGCAATTGCAGCCCCATGGCTAGTCGGCGTAGTAGTGATTCCAGTCGCCCGATATACCTGGCGTGTTATTTGAGTTTGCTTTTTAGCGTTTGGGCATACAGTGAAACAGCCGCGGCCGAATTATTGGGCACAATCTCAGACGACACCGCGCCTATTGTTAGGCCGCTAGAACCTAAAACCGGTAAAAACGAAGACCGGAAAATTATCTATCGAGTCATTTGCTCACCTGAAGATCAAGACTTGCCGGACTGCGACCGGGCAGCCGTTGATGACGGCAGCGACGCTGCCATATTGCCGATGCCGGATTTGCCGCCGGATAGCGCGGATCTGGCAGAGCAGTCTGCGCAAACTGACGCCGCGAAAGTGACAGCGGAGGAAAATCCACGGAAATCCGCGCATAAAAAAGTCGCCAAGCCCGGTAAGTTCGCAAAAAAGACGGCCACAAAAAAGGCGGCAGCCAAAAAGTCGGACAGCAAGAAAAAGCCACATAAATAGAGCGGATGGCCATAACAAAGCCCGTGGCCTGATTTTGCCGCAAGCGGAACTGCCGGCCCGGTTTACGGTCGAGTGGTTCTAAACTTTTCAAGAGGCGTCCCCATGAAACTTCCCGGCATCCCCGCAATTCCTGCTTCCGAAATCACGCCGCGCGAGCTGTTTTACCAACGCCGGCATTTCATGCAGTTGGCACTTGGCGGCTCTACCGCCTTAATTGCCGGCGCTGCTTTTGGCGGCGAAAAGCTGGCAAGCAGTCTCTCCGAAGCTTACGGCCTGACCGATAAATTGACGCCTCTGGAAGACGTCAGCCAATACAATAATTTCTACGAATTCGATACCGGCAAGGAAGGTCCGGCCAAAATGGCCGGCCGTCTGAAAACCCGGCCCTGGACGGTGAGTGTCGAAGGCGAAGTCCGGAAACCCAAACAATTTGCCATCGAAGATTTGCTGAAATTGGCGCCGATGCAGGAGCGCATTTATCGCCTGCGTTGCGTGGAGGCTTGGTCGATGGTCATTCCCTGGCTGGGTTATCCGTTAGCGGAGCTGCTGAAACAAGTGGAGCCAACCAGCGAGGCGCGTTATGTGGAATTCGTCAGCCTGCACGACCCCGAGCAACTGCCCGGCCAAAGGCGGGCGGTATTGGAGTGGCCGTACCGGGAAGGTCTGCGGATTGATGAAGCCATGCATCCGCTGGCTCTACTGACCTTTGGTTTGTACGGCGAAGTGTTGCCAAATCAAAACGGCGCACCGGTCAGAATGGTGGTGCCGTGGAAATACGGTTTCAAAAGCGCCAAATCCATCGTCAAGATTCGCTTGCTCAAGCAGCAGCCCACGACCAGTTGGATGCAAGCCGGCCCCAGCGAATACGGCTTTTACGCCAACGTCAACCCGGAAGTCGATCACCCACGCTGGAGCCAAGCCAAGGAGCGCCGCTTGGGCGAGTTTCTAAAACGGCCGACCTTGCCATTCAATGGCTATGCCGAGCAAGTGGCCGGTTTGTATGCCGGGATGGATTTGGCTAAAAACTTTTGACTGTGAATTGGAAAGCGCTTGACGATACTCGCCTGCGGCGTCTAAAACCGCTGGTGTTTTTGGCGGCTTTACTGCCCCTGGGGTTATTGCTGACGGCGGCCTGGCAAGATCAATTGGGTGCTAATCCCATCGAAAAAATCACCCACAATACCGGTTATTGGACCTTGACGTTTTTGCTGATCAGTCTCGGCGTCACGCCCCTCCGGCAGCTGAGTGGCGCAAATTGGCTGGTCCGGCTCAGGCGTATGCTGGGCTTGTTTGCATTTTTTTATGCTTGCCTGCATTTTTCGACGTATTTGGTGTTGGACCAGTTTTTCGATTGGTCGGCTATAGCCAAGGACATCCTGAAGCGCCCATACATTACCGTGGGCTTTGCGGCGTTTGTGCTACTGATTCTGCTGGCGGTAACCTCTACCAACGCCATGCAGCGCCGGCTCGGCGGCAAAAACTGGAAACGCTTGCACCGTTTGGTTTACCCGATTGCCGCGGCCGGCGTGGTGCATTTTGCTTGGCTGGTCAAAAAAGATCTGAGCCGGCCGTTGCTGTTCGGCGGCATACTGGTTTTGTTACTGGCTTTGCGCTGGTTTTATAAAATTAAATCGGCCCGTTTACGTCGATCTTATTCGTCGATTTAGGCTAGGCTTACACGTTTTACGATTTGCAAAGGGATGCTCAGTTGCAAACCATCAGACCGAATGTCATCGATTTTGAAGCCTCCGGGTTTGGCTTCGATAGTTATCCCATCGAAGTAGGCGTGGTATTGGGAAACGGGCAAAAATATTGCGCGCTGATCAAGCCTGCCAGCGATTGGACTCACTGGGATGCGCAGGCTGAGTGCGTGCATGGCCTCAGTCGGGAGATCTTAATCAATTATGGAAAACCCGTCGCCCTGGTGGCCAGCGAATTGAATGATTTTTTAGCCGGTAAAACGGTGTATAGCGATGGCTGGGTGGTCGATAAGCCATGGTTATCTCGCTTGTTCTTCCGCTGCGGCGTACAGCCGGGTTTTTATCTCAGCGCGTTGGAAATGATATTAAAAGAAGCGCAAATGGACATCTGGAGCCAAACCAAACGGCAAGTGATGCAGGATATGGCCTTGTTGCGGCATCGGGCCAGCACCGATGCCTTAATCATTCAGGAAACCTATGCCCGTACCCGGCAATTGATCAGCGGTGGTTTAGCGCCGGCTTGATCTTGGATTGATTGTTAAAATTAGCTTCTTGGCGCTAACGAATCTGCCTAAAGTTGATAACTGGCCTTGGCCTTGATAGCCTATGCCGCCGGTCGAAGCTTAGCGGCGTATGCGGCGGAAAAGAATTAGAGCCAGGGTTGGCGCCAACCCGATAATTATAATAAACGAGAAAATCGAGAGCTCGCATCATGAAACTGGAAACCCAATTTAGCAATCAACAACTCAAACGTATCAACGTTCAGGGGATTTTGTACATGTGTTCCTGCCCGTCGCAAGTGGGCGGACAGATCGATAGCTTGCGTAAACTGTTCGATTACCAAGCCCATTGTTCAGAGCGCAGTGGCAGCGAGGTGCAAACCAGAGTGCATCAACGCATTGCCGAGGCCACGCAACAAGCCCATTTGATCATGGAAGAATGCCTGAAAGATGTGCTGGAGCTGGAAGGCTGGGATCCGGAAACCCTGGAAATGCCGGCCGGTCTGCGGACTTTGCTGGAACAAGAAATAGACGGCGAATAAGCCTGGGCCGGCAGTTCCTTTGCCGGGAGTGTGAGCGGATGAATCTCTGGGCTAGGGATTATTTATCCGAACGGCGGGCGCGAGGCCCTATTCCTCATTGCCCGTATTTCTTTTCCAATTCCCGAGACAGGGCGTCGGCTTCTTCATCGGACATATTTTCCAATTCCTGCAGGCTTTTGCCGGTTACTTGTTTTACCGCCGCTGCGCCTTGGCCTTGGCTAAGCGCACTGCGAGCTTCCTGAGCCAAGCGATTGGCCTCGTCTGTGGTTTGCTTGATCTTGGCGTCGTACAAACGATTCACTTCCGCATCCGATTTGCCCTTGGCTGCCGCCCCCAGGTTTTTGCGTTTGCTGTCCATCATTTCCTGGTTGGCTTTGGCATTCGCGGCGTCGATCATTTTTTGCGCCTCCCGTTGCTTGGCTTGTTCGGCGCGTTGCGTGGCTTCCCGCTGTGCTTGTTCTTGCGCTTCCAGTTCTGGGTCCCAATCGGCCAAGACATGGGTGTTACATAAAGTCAGTAACATGAGCATGATAAAGCGGTTCATAGGGGGCTCCTGGTGTTGTTTCAGCTTAATTATTTTGGGTTGGTCCAGTCTCAAAGGCTTTGCGGACGTTTATTCACTGTAGCCGCCCCTCCTCAGACCTGTCAACCAAGTGCGGAGAGGTTTTTCGCCGCCATTCTTAACTCAACCTCAATGTCGTATTTCCGCCAATTTCGCGTGGTTTTGTGGGCTTTGTTGCTTAGCAGACAGGAGTAGAGCAAGGTTAAATGCTAATTGTCACACGATCTTAAAGGTTTTAGCGCTATCCGCTGATCGGCATGGATGTTGCTGATGGATGGCGGGGCAACGCCGGTCTTAAACGAGCAGGATGTTGTCGTCCAAATAATAACAATCAAAGGTTTTCAACCGTTTGCGCAAATGGTGGACGGCATAGCTGCACGGGCGGTTTTGAAAACTTGCTGTTGAAGGTCTGGATAACAACAAGCAACGCCTCAGCTCGCGTGCCGTCGTCAAGCCAGTCACTTTGATTAGCCATAACGACGACTGGAGTATCCATGATCGAAACCTTTTACGATGTGATGCGCAGGCAAGGCATCACCCGCCGCAGTTTTCTGAAATTCTGCAGTTTAACGGCTGCCTCGCTGGGCTTGTCGCCGGCTTTCGCGCCGAAAATCGCCCATGCGATGGAAACCAAGCCGCGCATCCCAGTGTTGTGGTTACACGGCCTGGAATGCACCTGCTGCTCAGAATCCTTCATCCGTTCCGGTCACCCCTTAGCCAAAGACGTGATTTTGTCGATGTTGTCGCTGGATTACGACGACACCATCATGGCTGCAGCTGGTCATAACGCCGAAGCCATCGTCACCGAGATCGTCGAAAAATACAAAGGCAACTACATCCTGGCCGTGGAAGGCAATCCGCCGCTGGCCGAAGACGGCATGTATTGCATTATTGGCGGCAAGCCATTTGTTGAGCAACTCAAATATGCCGCCGAGAGTTGCAAGGCCATCATTTCCTGGGGTTCTTGTGCCTCCTGGGGTTGCGTACAAGCCGCCAAGCCTAATCCAACCCGCGCCACGCCGGTCCATAAAGTCCCCGGCTTGGCCGACAAACCTATTATTAAGGTGCCTGGTTGCCCACCGATTGCTGAAGTGATGACCGCCGTGGTGGCTTATCTATTAACGTTCGATAAACTGCCGACGCTGGACAAACAAGGCCGGCCGCAGATGTTCTATAGCCAGCGCATTCACGACAAATGCTACAGACGGCCACATTTCGACGCCGGTCAATTCGTCGAGCAATGGGACGACGAAGCCGCTCGCCAGGGTCACTGCCTGTACAAAATGGGTTGCAAGGGGCCAACCACGTATAACGCCTGCTCCACAGTGAAATGGAACGAAGGCACCTCGTTTCCGATTCAGTCCGGTCATGGCTGTATCGGTTGTTCCGAAGACGGTTTCTGGGATAAAGGCAGCTTTTACGACCGCCTCACCGGCATCAATCAATTCGGTATCGAAGCCAACGCCGATGTGGTCGGCGGCACCGCCGCCGCGATTGTCGGGGCCGGTGTTGCCGCGCATGCCGGTTTGACCGCTTTAAACAATGCCAAACAAGCCGGGGATAAACAATCAGGAGCGCAGCAATAATGACAGTCCGAAACACCCCCAACGGTTTTAATTTAAACGATGCCGGCCGCCGTGTGGTGGTCGATCCGGTCACTCGCATCGAAGGCCACATGCGCTGCGAAGTCAATATCGACGACGACAACATCATCCGTAACGCTATCTCCAGCGGCACCATGTGGCGCGGGCTGGAAGTGATTTTAAAAGGCCGCGATCCGCGCGACGCCTGGGCCTTCGTACAACGTATCTGCGGTGTTTGCACCGGTACTCACGCGCTGACCTCGGTGCGCGCGGTCGAGGATGCCTTGAAAATCAAGATCCCGGAAAATGCCAACTCGATCCGCAACATCATGCAGCTCAGTCTGCAAGCACACGATCACTTGGTGCATTTTTATCATTTGCATGCCTTGGATTGGGTGAATCCCGTCAATGCTCTGAAGGCTGATCCGGTCGCAACCTCGGCTTTGCAGCAACAGATTTCGCCGAGCAATCCCAAGTCTTCGCCAGGCTATTTTCGCGACACCCAAAACCGTCTGAAAAAGTTCGTTGAATCCGGTCAACTGGGTCCGTTCAAGAACGGCTACTGGACCAATCCGGCCTATTTGCTGCCGCCGGAAGCCGATTTGTTGGCGGTCACGCATTATCTGGAAGCGCTGGATTTTCAAAAAGACATCATGAAAATCCGCACCATCTTCGGCGGCAAAGATCCGCATCCGAATTGGCTGGTGGGTGGCGTGCCTTGTGCGATCAATCTGGACGGCGTCGGCGCGGTCGGTGCGGTGAACATGGAGCGCTTGAACCTGATTTCGTCGATTATTGACCGCACCATCACCTTTATCGACCAGGTCTATATTCCGGATTTACTGGCGATTGCGGAGTTCTACAAAGGCTGGATGTACGGCGGTGGTTTGGCCGGGGCCAGCATGCTGTCTTACGGCGACATCCCGGACAAAGCCAACGACTATTCTGCCGCTAACTTGTTGATGCCGCGCGGCGCGATCATCAACGGCGATCTGACGAAAGTCCACGAAGTGGACTTGACCGATCCCGAGCAAATTAAGGAATACGTACCGCACTCCTGGTATAAATACCCGGACGAAGCGCTAGGCTTGCATCCTTGGGAGGGCATCACCGAACCGAACTATAAAATCGGCGCCAAAACCAAGGGCGACCGCACCAATATTCAGGAGCTGGACGAAAGCGCCAAATATTCCTGGATCAAAGCTCCACGCTGGCGCGGCCATGCTATGGAAGTGGGGCCGTTGGCGCGCTATGTCATCGGCTATGCGCAAGGCAACAAAGAAATGACTGAGCAGATCAACTTTGTCCTGAAAACTCTGGACGTGCCGGTCAGCGCCTTGTTCTCGACCTTGGGCAGAACCGCTGCGCGTGGCCTGGAAGCGCAATGGGCTGCCGGCAAGATGCGTTATTTCATGGACAAACTAATCACCAATCTGAAAACCGGCGATCTCAGCACGGCTAATGTCGAGCGTTGGGACCCGGAAACCTGGCCGAGCAGCGTCAAAGGCGTCGGTTTCACCGAGGCCCCGCGTGGCGCCTTGGGTCATTGGTTGAAAATCGAAGATACCAAAATCGCCAACTATCAATGCGTGGTGCCGACCACCTGGAACGGTTCGCCGCGCGACGAGCAAGGCAATATCGGTGCGTTCGAGGCTTCGTTGATGAACACTAAAGTCGAGGTGCCGGACGAACCGGTGGAAATTTTGCGCACGCTGCATAGTTTCGACCCTTGTCTGGCTTGCTCAACGCATGTGATGAGTCCGGACGGTACGGAATTGACACGGGTGAAAGTCCGATAACCATAAAAATGTAGGGCGGATAAGCGTAGCGCATCCGCCTTTTTCAAATTCCATGGTGGATGCGTTTGCCTTATCCACCCTACCGGGAGAGCTTATGAACAAAATATTGCCATCCATCGCCTTGTTACTGGTTTTCGGCCAAGCCGAAGCCCACAGCCACCCCGGCATCGATGCCTTGACGCACAGCCTGGAACATATGCTGACCGCTTACTCGGCCTGGCTGCCGCATCTGTTTACAGCAGTTTTATCGATAGCGGCGGCAGCACTGCTGCGTAGCCTTTGGCTTCGCAGCAAAGCATTGGGCCGGAGACCGCAATGAGCGCACCACTCGCTCCGGTTTACGTTTACGAACTGCCGGTTCGACTCTGGCATGCTATCAATGCGCTGGCGATCACCGTGCTGGCTGTAAGCGGCTATTTGATCGCATCGCCATTATCTTCAACGGTCGGCGAAGCCTCCGAGCATTTTCTGATGGGCTATATTCGCTTCGCGCATTTTGCCGCGGGCTATGTGTTGGCGATCGGTTTACTGGGGCGTTTGTACTGGGCCTATGCGGGCAACGAACATGCTCGGCAGATCTTTCTGCCGCCCTTGCTGCAAGCGCATTTTTGGGACGGCGTTTTGCAGGAACTGTTGTGGTATGCGTTTTTGACCAAAGCACCGCGCCACTACATCGGTCACAACCCGCTGGCAATCTTGGCGATGCATTTTGTATTGGTGTGGGGTTCCTTGTTCATGATCTTCACCGGCTTTGCCTTGTATGGCGAAGGCGAGGGGCAGGGCAGTTGGCAATATGCGCTGTTCAGTAGTTGGTTGCTGCCGCTGTTCGGCGACAGTCAAACCGTGCACACCTGGCACCATCTGGTGATGTGGTTCATCGTCTGTTTCGTGCTGATTCATATTTATGTCGCGGTGCGCGAGGACAAATTATCCGGGCAGAGCATGCTGTCCACCATTGCGACCGGCTGGCGGACCTTTAAAGATGACAAGCCGGTGGACGATGCGCATTAAATTCGTAGGGTGGGCACTGTTTTGGTGCCCACGCGGAACAGAACGGTGGGCACTTAATTGTGCCCACCCTACGCTTGCCTGAGCGAGCTATGGCAAATACTCCAGCCAACATCCTGCTACTCGGCATCGGCAACCTGCTTTGGGCCGACGAAGGCTTTGGCGTGCGCGTTATCGAACATCTGCAAAAACACTACCGTTTTCCGGATAACGTGCAAGTGGTGGACGGCGGTACGCAGGGCGTCTATCTGATCGAGCATGTCCAGGCGGCGGATGTATTGGTGGTATTTGATGCGGTCGATTATGGTCTGCCACCGGCCACCATGAAGCGCGTTGAAAATGACGAGGTGCCGAATTTCCTCGGTGCCAAGAAAATGAGCCTGCATCAAACCGGTTTTCAGGAAGTATTGGCGCTGGCGCAAATGCTGGGTGAATATCCCCAGCATTTATTGCTGATTGGCGTGCAGCCGGAAGAACTAGAAGATTACGGCGGCAGCCTGCGGCCCGCCGTCAAAGCGCAAATTCAACCGGCTATCGAGATGGCTCTGTCTTATCTGCAAAGGTTCGGCGTCGTTGCTGAGTGCGTGGACACACCGCAAGCATTGGCCGACCCGATCTTGAATATCCAACGCTACGAACAAGAACGGCCGTCGCCCGAACAAGCCTGTCGGTTGGGTGACGAACGTATCGTGTTATCCGCGGCTTTTGAGGTGAAGCTGCCGCCGGCTTCTGACCTGCCCAGTCTGCAAGTCGATGTCGATTATCGGGGCAAATACTGATGTGTATCGGCATCCCCATGCAAGTCATAGAACCGCGCGGCGATTCGGCACTTTGCGAGTATCGCGGCCAAACCACGCTGATTGACATGATGTTGGTGGGCGAACAAGTCGCCGGCACTTGGTTGCTGGTGTTTCTAGATGCTGCCCGGGAAGTCATCTCCGCAGAGCGCGCCGCACAAATCGCCGATGCCTTAGAAGCCATGCGCTTAGCCATGCAAGGCGAAACCAATTTCGATCATTTATTCGCCGACCTAGTCGACCGTGAACCCGAACTGCCGGAATTTTTAAGAACATGAGCACGCCCTTGCTGGAACAATTGCAAACCCGCCACGGCCTGCCGCTGCTGGATGCCGAGAGTTACGACAACTTTATTTACGGCCACGACACCGTGGTGCTGTTCTTTGCCAACGATCCGTTGCTGTTCCCGGAAAGCCACGATCTGGCCGTGATTTTGCCGGAGCTGTTAAAAGCCTTTGCCGGGCGCTTGCACGGTGCGCTGATCGATAAATCCATCGAACGCGAGTTACAGGCTAGGTTTAGATTTACCAGTTGGCCGTCCTTGGTGTTTTTGCGCGGCGGCGAGTATTTGGGCGTGATTACCGGGATCAAAGATTGGGCGGAATACGGGCAGGAGTTTGCCAGGATTTTGGCCTCCGAGCCGGGGCAGCCGCCGGGGTTTGATCTGGGTAAGGTTTGTGGTGCTGGGTAGGCTTAGTTAGTTTTTGAAGTCGCTTGCTATCGGCGCTTTAAGGCGTTGCGTAATTCAGCGGTCTGATTTCTTCTCCCCTTGGGAGAGCGCTAGGGTGAAGGGAATCTCACCGGCTCTTTAACAATTTGGTGTCACTATTGCGCAGTACTCCAACAGTCTTTATGTTGGAGTACAATGCGCATGCTAAAGCCATATTCATGGAGACAACATCATGGCAGTCACGAACAGCGCCTCAAAGAAAGCCACCAATATCACCTTGTCTGCCGATGTGCTGGCCGAGGCCAAGGCATTGAATATCAATATTTCGCAGGCCTGCGACCGACATCTGCGCGAGTTAGTGCGCGGCGAAAGAGAAAGGCGTTGGCAGCAAGAGCATGCCGAGTTTATCGCAGCCTACAATCAAACGATTGAGCAAGACGGTTTGCCGCTAGACGAATGGCGGTCTTTCTGACATGGCGCGTTTCGATGTTTACCGCAATAGCAGTGCAACGTCTGACGACGTACCGTATCTGCTAGATGTGCAAAGCGATGTCTTGAGTTCTCTGGACAGCCGAGTCGTCATACCGCTGCGCCGGCTTGATCGCTTTCCGGCAGTCAAGTTACCCACTAATTTGAGCCCGATTGTGGTGGTCGATGGTCTTGAGTGTGTGTTGGAAACGCCGAAATTGGCAGCTGTTCCGGCTCGGATTTTGAAATCACCGATTATGTCGTTGGAAGCGCAGCGGTTTGAGATTGGGGCAGCGTTGGATTTTTTGTTTCAGGGGTTTTGAGTTTTAGGTGTCGCTATCGCGACGGCTGTTTTAAAGTCGGGGCTCGGCCCGACGGCCGAGATACTTTCTTTTGCTTGGCCAAAAGAAAGTATCCAAAGAAAAGGCCCCCCGACATTCCGCCTTAATCCTGCGCTTTACGAAAACCATCCATGGTTTTCGCCCTTCGGGCCAGCCTATCGGCTGTTCAAATTTGCTCCAGGCAAATTTGTCGCTTTTGGCAAGGGTTTTCGGAAGGGCCATCCCTGGCCCTCCGAAAACGAGCGGCATCCCTGCCGCTCCCCTACCGGGCTGATCTCGCCAAAAGCTGCGATGCTCGGGGCGGCATAACGGGAACAGCCCACTCCGGCGGTTATTGTTTGTAGCAAAGGTTTTTTGGTAGGCTGGGTTGGAACGACAGTGTAAACCCAGCTTTGGCCTATATTGCTGGGTTGCGCGCTGCTTTACTCCGATTAGCACACAGTTATCGATGAACGACCAATTGACACACAGCCGGACGCCTTCTGAAAAATTTGTTACCCAGATATGCGCTCAATCTTTTCTAAAGCTCTGGACTCATCCAAATCCAAAAGGGAAGAAGGGAAAAGAACTTTGTGATTGTTTGATTGTGTGCGGCCCGCACATCATTATTATTTCGGTTAAAGAAAATGAATATAGAAATACCGGCGACAAGGTTGGATGGGAGCGCTGGACTAAAGCCGCTATCGATAAATCTGCATCACAGATCTGGGGGGCTGAACGTTGGCTTGAAACAGTTGATGAAGTTCTTCGACACGATGGAAGAGTAGTTGCCCTGCCGCATAAATCAAAGCGCAAATATCACCGGGTATCTGTTTCACTAGGTGGCCGAGGCGAAGTGCCGTTGAAATGGGGTGATTTCGGCAATGGTTTCATACATATCTGTGACGAATACAGTGTTGGAATTATTTTTGATATTCTCGATACAGTCACTGACTTTGTTGATTTTCTTACTGCGAGTGAAGAGCTAGTTTCCAGAGGAACTAAACCTTTATTTATGGGAGGGGGGATCGAAGATTTGTTAGCCCTCTATTTATCTCACGGACGTTCATTTAATGTGACTGGTGATTGCGGTAGTTTGCCCGACATGTTGATTCTTCATGATGATCTTTGGTCTGGATTCTCTAAATCGAATGACTTTAAAAGAATAAAAAACGATCTGGCCAGTTCGTATGGATGGGATAGCCTGATCGAATTCTATGCCAATGACATTCTTACGGACGGGATGTTCGATATGCATAGCAAGGCAGTTACAAGCAACGAACTGGCTTTGGTTGCAATGGCTTTACAACCGCGAGGACATCGCGCGAATCTAACCGAAGCACTGATTGAATTTCTCGAAGAGTCTGAGCGGAAAATTGCCTCTAGGGTAGTACTGGGCTTTGACCGAACGGCATTCGTGTTTTTAGCTGGCTCTAGTAGCGATAGAGAACTTAGAGTTAGGGAATTAGCGCTCAGATGTTTGGTTGTGAGAGGCAGGCTACCTGATGTCATAACCGTAGTGGGTATAGCAACCGATAGGCCTGAAACTTCGGAGGTTGGATACTCTTCTGATCTTGGCTATATCTTCATGCCTGAATGGTCCGAACAAAACGAAGTAGATGTGATCAAAATTCAGAGTGACTTAGGCTATTTTAAAAATGCACAGTGGTCAAAAGGTTCAAGTTAGCCACTTTAGGGTAGGGCGTTTTACTCATTATCTTAAGATTTTCAGGACTTTCTTTGAGTGTAGGGATGGTTTTGGTCCCGTTATTCAGCCCCGAGCATCGCAGCTTTTGGTGAGATTAGCCCGATAGGGGAGCGGCAGGGATGCCGCTCGTTTTCGGAGGGCCAGGGATGGCCCTTCCGAAAACCCTTGCCAAAAGCGACAAATTTGCCTGGAGCAAATTTGAACAGCCGATAGGCTGGCCCGAAGGGCGAAAACCATGGATGGTTTTCGTAAAGCGCAGGATTAAGGCGGAATATCGGGTGGCCTTTTCTTTGAATACTTTCTTTTGGCCACGCAAAAGAAAGTATTTCGGCTGTCGGGCCGAGACCCGACTTCAAATAAACCGCGATAGCGACACCAAATAACCCAACAACCCAATGCCGGATGCACTTCGTTTATCCAGCTTACAACTTAATTCAACAAACCACCGAAATATGACCAGCATATCCCTCCCAATTTTCGGCCAAGGCAGCCAACCCGCCGAGGAAGACGGCGTCGAACTCGACTATCTGGCGATGCCGGAAGAAATGACGACCTATCGGATGCCGACGATTTCGGTGGACTTGAATGCGGCCGATCTGGCGCAGGCCAAAACCGCCTTGCAGCAACTGGAACAGGATTTAGCCGCGTACCCGGCAAACAGCCAAACCATAGACTTGATAAGCCTAGACCAAACCAATCGCCAGTTCGTCGACGAACTGCTCGGCGAAGGCGAAGTCAGCATGCTGTGTAACGGCGCGCAAATCCTGCGGATTCAGGAATCGGTGCTGGCCGGCGTCTGGCGTTCGCAGCGTCTGGATGGGCAAAAACAGATCGTTACTGACACCTTGGAAGTCGGCATCATCCCTCAAGACATCTTGCAAACCGCATTCGCCGATGCAGCTAAACACATCGACGCCGACATGAGCGCCTTACCGGACGGCGTGATGAACGCGCCGCCGCTGCTGGCGGAGTTGAATGCCAAAATCGCCGAGTATCAACCCGGTGCCGAAGCGCATATCATCAACCTGAGTTTGCTGCCACAAACCGAGCAGGATTTGACCTTACTGGAACAGCGTCTGGGGAAAGGTGCGGTGACGATTTTGTCGCGCGGTTACGGTAACTGCCGGATCGACGCTACCGCCACCCGCAATGTCTGGTGGGTGCGGTATTTTAATTCGCAAGACACGTTAATCCTGAATACCCTGGAAGTCAGCGAGGTGCCGAACGTAGCTTGCGCGTCGGCGGAAGACATCGCCGACAGCCACCAGCGTTTGCAGGAAATTTTGCAGGTGTATTTGTGAACGAAGGCTTTTTCGCCGGGGCTTATGGCGGCGATGCCTCGCGCTTGCCGGCGGAGGCCAAGCTGGAATGCAAGATTTGCTGGCATGTTTACGATCCGGCCGAAGGCGACGCCATCTGGCAAGTGCCGCCCGGCACGGCCTTTGCCGATTTGCCTGACCATTGGACTTGCCCGCAATGCGGCGCGCCCAAACAAGGTTTTTTGGTGCTGGACGACTAAGCATGCACTGCCAGGACAGTGAGCAGATTCGGCAAACGCTGGAAGCGGTGTTTAACGACATCCTGGCCCAACGGATGCGCGACATGCCGGTGCTGAATCCGGTATTGGCGGTGCGGGCGCTGGGTTTTGACCGCTACCACGCCGATTGGGTGGGGATGTTGATTACGCCTTGGTTTATGAACCTGTTGCTCCTGCCAAGCGCGGATAGCCAATGGCCGACGCAAGCGCCAGGAAGCAAGTTTGACCAGACTTTTCCCTATGGCAGTTTTGAGTTCGTCGTCGCCGACGAATGGCAATTGGGTCGGTATGCGCAATGTTCGCTGTTTTCACCGATGTTTCAATTTGCCGACCAAGCGGCGGCTGTAACGGCGGCGGAAAGTGCTTTGCAAGCTTTGCTAGCCGTTCCCGCGCCGCGAGCCATCAGCCGCCGCGATTTGTTGCGCGGCAATTTGGTAAGACCTTAAGTGACGCCGGCGGGCGAGATTGCTATCGAACTGACGCATCGCGCCGGGCAGGTCGAAGCGGTGAAGATAGGCTCGACCCGGCCCGAAGCGGCGCGGGTGTTGGTCGGCAAAACACCGGAGCAGGTGTTGGACACCGTGCCGCTGCTGTTTTCCTTGTGCGGCACTGCCCAGGCTTATGCCGCGTTATTGGCTTGCCGTGCCGCGTTGGGATTGGCTGCCGAGCCGGAGGCCGACACCGCCAGGCAGTGTTTGTTGCAACTAGAAACCGTGCGCGAACATGCCTGGCGGATATTGCTGGATTGGCCGGTTTTGTTGGGCCGGACGGCGGACAAAGCCGCCGTTGCCGGGTTGTTGAAGCTGGATAGGCAGTTCAAATCGTGCTTGTTCGGCGAGGGCGAGGCGTTCAGGCTGAGCAGCCGTTTGCAAATCGACGAAGTGCGCTTACAGGGTTTGCTGGCTGAATTGACTGACTTGATCGATCAAGCGATTTTCGCTGGCGGTTTGCACGGATTTTTGGCAATCAGCGATGAAGCGCAATTGGGCGCTTGGCTGAACGCTAATCCGGCTTTGGCTGCCGGTCTGTTGAATGTCTCGTATCAGCGGCATTGGCCTGCGTTGGGACATAGCCTGGTGGCGGGTTTGCCGGCATTGGATCCAGCCGAGTTGAACAGACACATGCAAAACAGCGATTGCTCGGCATTCTGCCGCTTGCCGCAGTGGCAGGGCTGTTGTTTTGAGTCGACGCCGTTGAGTCGTCGGCAAACCTCGCCCTTGCTCGCGGATTTGTGTAGCCGTTACGGCAACGGTTTGTTGCCGCGATTTGTGGCGGTGTTACTGGAAGTGGCTGCAATCCCGCAGGGACTGGCGGCTTCGCTTGAAACGTCGCAAGCGTATGGCGCTGACGGAGTCGGTTTGGCGCAAGTGCCGGCGGCGCGCGGCTTATTGATTCATCGTCTGGCCTTGCATCAGGGCCGGGTGTACGATTACCGCATCGTCGCGCCGACCGAATGGAATTTTCATCCGGACGGTGTCTTGGCACAGGGTTTAATGGCTTTGCAGGCGGCCGATGCCGATGATTTGCGGCAGCAAGCGGAATGGTTAATTCATGCGGTGGACCCTTGCGTGGCCTATCGGGTGACATCGTAAAACAGTAGGGGACGCACCGCTTACCATCCGACAGTTTGACAGGTACGCTGTGCGTACCCTACGGCTGGCAAATATTGACTGGTAACCATCATGCACGAAATGTCGCTCTGCGAGAGCGTGTTACAGATTATCGAACAGCAGGCCAAGGCCCAGCAATTTGCCAAGGTCAAAACCGTGTGGTTGGAGATTGGCGCCTTGTCGGGCGTGGAGCCGGAGGCGATGCAGTTTAGTTTTGAAGTGGTGATGCAAGGCTCGTTGGCCGATCAGGCCCGCTTGGAAATTATCGACGTGCCGGGTGTGGCATGGTGCATGCCCTGCGGCTGCGAGGTGCTGGTGAGACAGTTATACGACGAATGTCCGCACTGCGGTAGTCATCAATTACAGATCGTCGACGGCGATCAAATGCGAATTAAAGAACTGGAGGTAGAGTAATGTGCGGCGTATGCGGCTGCGGCGAGGGCCATACCCACTCGCACGACGAATCAAACGATCACGAGCATGCTCATGATCACCACCACGGTCATGAGCATGGCCATCATCATCACGAACACAGCGCGGAACACGCGCACGCGCCGGGTTTAACCCAAGCGCGGATGGTGCAGATCGAGCAGGATATTCTGGCCAAGAACAATCGTTATGCCGACGAAAACCGCCGCTATTTCAGCGAGCGCGGCATGCTGGCTTTGAATCTGGTGTCCAGTCCCGGCTCCGGCAAGACCACGCTGTTGACTGAAACCATTCTGCGTTTGAAAGACGAGTTGAGCATCGCGGTTATTGAAGGCGACCAACAAACCGCGCGAGATGCCGACCGCATTCGCGCCACCGGCGTGCCGGCGCTGCAAATCAACACCGGCAAGGGCTGTCATTTGGACGCGCATCGGGTCGGTCATGGCTTGGAAAGTCTCAATTTGCCTGAGCATAGTCTGCTGTTCATTGAAAACGTCGGCAATCTGGTGTGCCCGTCAGCGTTTGACTTGGGCGAAGCGCACAAGGTGGTGATCCTGTCGGTCACCGAAGGCGAGGACAAACCAATCAAATATCCGGACATGTTCCATGCCGCCGATTTGATGATCTTAAACAAAACCGATTTGCTGCCGTATCTGGATTTCGACAGCGCGCAATGTATCCAGTACGCGAAACAAGTTAACCCGCGCATCAAGGTCTTGTCGCTATCGGCCAAGACCGGCGAAGGCATGGACAACTGGCTGACCTGGCTGAGGGCGGAGATGGCTTTGCAGCGGATTGAGTATGCTTAAATCACTATGCGGTAAGATTTTTTCTGACCGTTTACCTTCATTTTCGAGGAAAGGATATGCCGGCTAGCCAAGAAATTTACCAACAAATCAGGCACTTAATGCCATTGGAGAAATTGCGTTTAGCAGAGATGTTGCTTGCCGATCTGGATGCGCCGAATCCGGAAATCGATGCTGTCTGGCGCGACGAGGCGCAAAAACGTTGGCAAGGCTATAAAGATGGCAAGCTAAAAACAGTCAGTTATGAAGCGGTTATGCAGAAATATAAATGAAGGTTGAATTTCTCGAAGCCGCGCAAGCCGAGCTCGAACTGGCCTTTGAATGGTATGAAATACAGCAAAATAATCTAGGTCTACAGTTTTTACACGAGTTCGATGCAATTACCGCGTATCCAAAATCCTATACTTTGATTGGCAATGAGATAAGACGCTGCCTGATAAAACGTTTTCCGTATGGTGTTTTGTACGGCCTTGATGAAGGAAAAGTTATCGTAATTGCAGTAGCGCATTTGCATCGAAAACCTGATTATTGGATGGAAAGAATTGGGTAATAAGGTCTCAACCTGAAGCCCTCATGCAAAAAGTGATGCTAAAGCAAGCGCCGAATTAATCTACAACATCAACAATCAGCTTATGTGCCTAGCCCTCCCTGCCCAAATTACCGACATTGATTTTTCAACACAGATGGCGACGGCGTCAGTGGACAACGTCAAAGTGGAAGTGTCGCTGGCCTTGGTCGATGATGTGAAAGTCGGCGACTATGTGCTGGTCCACGTCGGTTATGCGCTGAATAAAATCGACGAGGACGAGGCCCTGAAAACTTTGGCCTTGTTTGCGGAAGCCGGTCTAACCGCCTCATGAAATACATCGACGAATTCCGTCAGCACGATCTGGCCCAGCAACTGGCTAACAGCATTGCGCAAACCGTCAATCCGGACCGCCATTACCGGCTGATGGAGTTTTGCGGCGGCCATACCCACGCGATTTTTCGTTATGGCGTGCAGGATTTAATGCCGAGCAATGTCGAGTTCATTCACGGCCCCGGTTGCCCGGTGTGTGTGTTGCCAACGGGACGCATCGACAACGCGATTCAATTGGTCGAACAGCACAACGTAATCCTCTGCACTTATGCCGATCTGATGCGGGTGCCGGGCGGCGGCAGACAAAGTCTGCTCAAAGCCAAGGCGGCCGGCGGCGATATTCGCATGGTTTATTCCACCCAAGACGCCTTGAAAATCGCCCGGGATAACCCGGACCGGCAAGTGGTGTTTTTTGCGATTGGTTTTGAGACCACTACGCCGCCGACTGCCGTTGCCATTAAACAGGCACAGGCCGAAGGACTGACTAATTTCTCAGTGTTTTGTAACCATGTGCTGACGCCGGCCGCGATGCAAGCCATTTTGGATGCGCCGGAGCCGGTACAAATCGACGCCTTTCTCGGCCCGTCGCACGTCAGCAGCGTGATCGGCAGCAAACCCTATGAAGCCTTTGCTCAGGATTACGCCAAGCCCATCGTCATCGCCGGTTTCGAGCCGCTGGACGTGATGCAATCGGCCTTGATGTTGATCCGCCAACTCAATGCCGGTCAGCATACAGTGGAAAACGAATACAGCCGGGCAGTGACCCGCGACGGCAATGTCAAAGCCCAAGCCTTGATGGCCGAGATATTCGAGTTACGGCCGCACTTTGAATGGCGCGGTTTGGGGTTGATCCCCCATAGCGCGTTGAAACTAAAAGCCGAATATGCTGAGTTCGACGCCGAACAGCGCTTCCGTATGCCGGCTATCCAAGCTAGCGACGTCAAGGGCTGCGAGTGTCCGGCCATCCTGCGCGGAGCCAAAAAACCGCAAGATTGTAAATTGCTGGGCACGGTCTGCACCCCGGAAAACCCGATGGGCTCGTGTATGGTGTCGTCGGAAGGGGCTTGTGCGGCGTATTGGAGTTACGGGCGGGTGAGGCAACGTTAGGAAAAGCGGGCGCTATTTAACGCCCGCTTGGGTGGCCCGTGTTTAGCGGACTAAGTGATGCGGCTTATTTATAGATTTCTGCTGCCGCCGCTTTCAGTTTCGCTTCGTCGCCCTGCATCGGTTTCATCATGGGGTTTGTCGACGCTTTGGCGCCAGCAACCAACTCGTCGGCGGTTTTGAATTTAGCTTTCAAGGCATCCACGGCCGGTGCGACCGAGCCGTTATGGCAACCTTTGCAAGTAGCCGCCGCATCGGCGCTGGCCAGTGAAGGCGTGATGGCAACAGCTGCCAGTGTCAATATAGCGAGTAGATTTGTTTTCATGAACGTTACCTCGTGTTAATTATTATTTTTAGACTACGGTCCGGACAAGCGTCCTAACCGCTGGTGCGGATGATTTTAGGCATCGGCATGGGTTTTCTACCATAGCCGGAAATTCCAGGCAATCGCTTAAGGGTTTTGGAGTGGGGATAAGCAGTGTCGCGGGGTATGGAGGAAAGTCTTTGCCGACTGTTTACCAAACAAACTGCTTGCTTAATAAACCGCGTCGTGATTGCCAATATTGATGGGAATGATGCGGCCGTCTTCGATCAATAATTCCAGGGTAATGCGGTAAGACAAATTGATGGAAACCGAATGCAGTCCAGCCAACTTGCCTTGCAGTGGATGCAAACGGAGCGACGGGTGAAACGGATTGGCTTCCAGTAGCTGCAAAGTTTTTAGATACGGTTGCCGGAGTGCCGGATGACGTTTGATAAAGCGTGCGGCCTTTTTGTTGTATTGCTCGGTAAAAACCAAGGCATACGCCATTACAGCGTGTCCAGCCGGGCCAAATGCGCTTCCGGAGACTCCTGGGTGAAGCGGCCGGCCGCCAAATCCGCGCGGGTTTGCGCCAGCGCCGCATCCAGTTCGCATTCGCGCAAATAGTGGTAATGGGCGATGTCCATCACCACAAAACGCTCCTTGCCGCGCACCGACACCACTGCTTCCGGTGCCTCGGCCAGCGCCGCTTCGATAGCAGCGACACCTTTGGTTTTTAAATCGTTGGCGCTAATTTGCGACATGGTTATTCCCGGCAGTTAATTTAGGATGTCAATGGTGTGCTTAATAGTGTGATTAAGCAAGCGATCTTTTATACTCAAAAAATCAGGGCTATATGTCGCTCAGCATCTATTGCCTTTACACCATTGGGCATCGAAGGACCTTTTGGGTATGTTTCAAACGTGCTTGAGTTGCGGTTGAATGCGCGTATCTAAACGGATACAATTGACCCATGAATTATGTCGTGCAGCAAACGGAATCGTTTGCAAAATGGCTGGCGTCTTTAAAAGACCTGCGCTCCAAAACCGCGATTTACCGCCGCATTGACCGGGCGCAGACCGGTAATCTTGGCGACATCAAAGCGGTGGGCGAAGGCGTTTGCGAGATGCGCATCGATCTCGGTGCGGGTTACCGCGTTTATTACACAATACGTAACGGCATGATGATTATTTTGTTGGCCGGCGGCGATAAGTCTACCCAACAGTCTGATATTCAACGTGCGATTAAACTGGCTAAAGAGGTTTGAAACATGAGTGAACAACTACTGCCCTTCGACATGATCACGCTATTGGATAGCGACGAAGCAGTCAGCGAATACCTTAACCAAGTGCTGGAAGAAGGCGATAGCGACGAACTGATAAGAGCCTTGGGCTATATCGCCAAAGCCAAAGGCATGGCCATGATCGCCAAAGAATCAGGCCTGGGCCGCGAAAGTTTGTACAAAGCGTTGGCCCCCGGTGCAAAACCGCGCTTCGACACGGTGTTGAAGGTTATTCGGGCATTGGGTGTTAAGTTACACGCAGAGCCGGTTTGATGCTGCCCGTCCGCGAAAGATGCGCTTCGCTCAGCACATCTATGGCCCTTAAATTAACGAATAGAAATATGCCGATAACTGAAGAACATATCCTGGAATGCTACGACGCTCACATACGTGGAGCTACATGCCCTTATCCACATGGTATGAATGCGACATCAGCGGAAATGACCATGAGATGGTTGGCATGTATCTTCCACGACCAGCGATGTAATCGTAGCTTTAGTGCAATGCAGTGCCGAGTCGTCTTGGCAAGAATATTTGCTGATTTTGGTGATAGACGCGCGACCCAGGTTGCGCTGTCTATTCAGAGGGATCTTGATCTACGATACGAAAGATATGGTGTCCACCAAAATAAACATCGTGAAGCCATCGCAGGGTATTTACCGGATTAGTAGATTAACAATGTCCAAACAATTACATAAACATACAATCGGTCTAGCTGGAGAATTCCTAGTTGCTGGCGAGTTGCTCCGTCGAGGAATTATGGCAGCAGTAACTTATGGGAACGCCAAAAAGGCAGATGTTATTGGGATTAACGGGACCACAGCTGCTTCACTGGAAGTTAAATCAACTGCACAATCCAAATGGGTGCTTGGTAGCGAGTTACCAGCCGATAATTCAAGTATCTGGATCCTAGTTCATTTACCTGAAAACGAATTCGAGTCTCCAGAATATTTTGTAATAACAAGTGCAGAACTTCGCAAATTGCTGTTGCCGCAGCATGAAGCGTACAACGCTAAATATCGTGAAAAGCATGGTAAGGATTTCTCTTCCAAGGGTGTCGTGACAATTCAGCGCAAGCTACTCATTGATGGTTATTTAGGAGCTTGGGAAAAAGTACGTGCAGCCTTAAAGCTTATGTAGCCCAGGGTACGCGGTGCGTACCCTACATCTAATCCATTCGCCAGAACATCAATAATTCAAACCCATGTCCTACTCCCATTCACTCAATCTAAAATCCGGCCAAGTCGATCTCACCCACGGCGGTGGCGGCCGGGCGATGGCGCAATTGATTACCGAACTGTTCGTTAAGCATTTCGATAACGACTTGTTGCGCCGGCAAAACGATCAGGCCTTGTTTGATGTGCCGGCCGGTCGATTGGCGATTAGCACTGACGGCCACGTGATTTCGCCGTTGTTTTTTCCGGGCGGCGACATCGGTTCGTTGGCGGTGCATGGCACGGTCAACGACGTGGCGATGTCCGGCGCCAAACCGCTTTACCTGAGCGCCGGCTTCATCTTGGAAGAAGGCTTGCCGCTGGCCGACCTGGAGCGCATCGTCATCAGCATGGCCGCCGCCGCCAAGGCTGCTGGCACGCCGATTGTCACCGGCGACACCAAGGTAGTGGAGCGCGGCAAGGGCGACGGGGTGTTCATTACCACTACTGGCGTCGGCATCGTGCCGGACGGGGTGAATATTTCCAGCGACCGCGCCGAGGCCGGTTGCGCGATTTTGCTCAGCGGCAGCATCGGCGACCACGGCGTGGCTATCATGGCTAACCGCGAGAACCTGCAATTCGAAACCAGCATCGTCTCCGACTCGGCGGCGTTGCACGGTTTGGTGGCCGAGATGGTGTCTGCGGCACCGGCGGCGATCCGCTGTTTGCGCGACCCAACCCGCGGCGGTTTGGCGGCGGCCTTGAACGAACTGGCCGGCCAATCCGGCGTCGGCATGGTCATCGACGAGGCGGCGATTCCGGTCAAGGCCGAGGTCAAGGCCGCTTGCGAAATCCTCGGCCTCGACCCGCTGTATGTCGCCAACGAAGGCAAACTGGTCTGTATTTGCGACGCCGCTGCCGCCGAGACCTTGCTGGCGGCGATGCGCCAGCATCCCTTGGGCCGCGATGCCGCCATCATCGGCCAAGCCATCGCTGACCCGCACCATTTCGTGCAAATGACCACCGCGTTCGGCGGCCGGCGCATCGTCGATTGGCCGGTCGGCGAACAACTGCCGCGCATCTGCTGATGCCCGGCAAGGCCATCCGCGCGCGCGGCGTGGTGCAAGGCGTGGGCTTTCGGCCGGCGATCTGGCATTTGGCGCGCGAGTTTGGTTTGGTGGGAGCGGTGTGGAACGACGCCGAAGGCGTAATGATTCATGTGCATGGCGACGCGGCCGCTCTGGAACGCTTCGCCGCCGCCATTCCCAACCAGCTACCGCCGCTGGCGCGCTTGGACACCTTGGAAATCACTGATTTAGCCGGGGAGGCGGCGGACAGCGAATTTCGTATTGTCGCCAGCCAATCCGGCCGTGCCGAAACGGCAATCGCCGCCGACGCCGCCACCTGCCCGGATTGTTTGGCGGACATAGCCGATCCCGGCAACCGCCGCTACCGCTACCCGTTCACCAATTGCACGCACTGCGGGCCGCGCCTGTCCATCGTCCACAGCGTACCTTACGACCGCTGCCACACCAGTATGGCGGTATTTGCGATGTGCCCGGAATGCCAACGCGAATACGATGACCCGGCCGATCGCCGTTTCCATGCTCAGGCCAATTGCTGTCCGGTTTGTGGGCCGCAGCTCTGGTTGGAGGCGGCTATCGGTCCCTCGCTCGGCGTGGGAATGCAGCCGGAACCGGCGCGCGGTCCGGGACGCCGGAGCGTCCAAGACGGGGTTCCCACGCGGAGCGTGGGAATCATGAACGCAGGCGTGATGAACGATGTCATTCACCAAGCCGCGGACTTGATTCGTCAAGGCTACATCCTCGCCATCAAAGGTCTGGGTGGTTTTCACCTCGCTTGCGATGCGAGTAATACCGGGGCTGTCGACAAGCTCAGACAACGCAAGCGCCGTTACGCCAAGCCGTTTGCGTTGATGGCGCGGGATGCAGCGATGGTAAGCCGTTATGCGCTGATCAATTCTCGGGAACTGTCAGCCTTGGAGGACCGCGCCGCGCCTATCGTGCTGTTACCAGCGCAAGGCGAATATCTAGCGAGCGGCGTTGCGTCGGGCGACGACAAGCTGGGGTTCATGCTGCCGTACACGCCCTTGCATAGCTTGCTGATGCAAGAATTGCAGGCGCCCATCGTGTTGACTTCGGGCAATATTTCCGACGAGCCGCAATGCATAGCTAACGCCGAGGCGCGGGAAAAATTAGCGGGCATCGCGGATTATTGGCTGCTGCACGACCGTGACATCGTTAATCGCCTGGACGATTCGGTAGTGCGTTTGATGGATGGCAACATGCGCATGCTGCGTCGGGCGCGCGGCTATAGTCCGGAGGTTTTGGTATTGCCTCCGGGTTTTGCGGAATTCGGCAATATTCTGGCGATGGGCGCCGAGTTGAAAAACAGTGTTTGTTTGCTGAAAAACGGCCAAGCGCTGGTCAGCCAGCACATCGGCGATCTGGAAAACGCCGCCGTGCAACTGAATTACCGGCACACCATCGATTTGTACAAAAAGCTTAACGACTTTCGGCCGGTAAAGATTGCAGTCGATAAGCACACCGGCTATCTATCGACCCAATACGGTCAGGCCTTGGCTGCCACTGAATCCATCGAATTAGTCGGCGTCCAGCACCACCATGCCCATCTGGCGGCTTGTCTGGCCGAACATGGTGTTGATCTGAACGCACCGCCGGTATTGGCGGCGATCTTCGATGGTTTGGGCATGGGTGAGGATGGTGAATTATGGGGTGGCGAATTTTTATTGGGCGATTACCGGAGTTACACGCGGCTTGGATATTTCCAGCCTATTGCCTTACTCGGTGGTGCCCAGGCGATGCGCGAACCCTGGCGGAATACTTATGCGCAACTGCGGCATTATTTCGATTGGCCGATTTTACAGCGTGACTACGCGGATTTGGACTTCATGGGGCTGTTGGTCGGCAAGCCTTTGGCAACGTTGGATACGATGCTGACGAAAAACCTCAACTCGCCGCTCGGCAGTTCCTGCGGGCGTTGGTTCGACGCCTATGCCGCTGCTTTGGACTTACATCCCGAGCAAGTGCATTTCGAAGGCCAAGCGGCGATTGCCATGGAAGTGTTGGCGACGCCGGTATTTAATGAGGAGCAGGCTTACCCGGCGACCTGGTCTATGAAACTGAACGGCGACCTTCTGGTATTAAGTTGGCGAGACCTCTGGAAAGCGGTATTGGACGACCTGACATGCTGCACCGATAAGGCTCTCATAGCCGCTCGTATCCATCATACCCTGGCTGCCGGGACGGTCGAAGTGCTGAATCGATTGAGTCGTCAAACCGGCGCAGATTGTATTGTCTTGAGCGGCGGCGTGTTTCAAAACCGCTTGTTGCTGGAATCGGTCTGCGAGCAATTGCGCCAACACGGCAAAACCGTGTTATCGCCGCAACGCTATCCGATGAACGACGGTGGATTGGCCTTGGGGCAGGTGGTGATCGCGGCGGCCGCACATGGATGATATGCAGTGTTGATAAGGTTGAATTGCGGACCATGTCGTCTAGCAGTTAATCTGTGCGGGAGACAATTGGCGATCGATGTCGGTTGATGATTTGCGTTAGAATGTTTTGCTGTTTCCGTTTCAACGCAAAAGCGTCAGGTAGTTCCATAAAATGGCAGCAATACTCATCACTTTGAAACACATTGTCAGTAAATCTTACTCAACGAGGCAATTATGAAAGCAAGAGGACGAATGAAAAAGCTATTAATGTCAGGCCTGTTTTTCGCTTGTATCCCTTATTCCGAGGGTTATGCCGCAACCACGCTTTATACCCAAGACTTCGAAAATCCCAATGCCGGCGCATTTGTGAACGATAGCGGTGATGTCAATATTTTTAATCCTATCAACGCCCTTTATGGTGGGCAGCCGGCCGGTTTCCAGTTCGCTCAAACCTTTACCGTGGAAACATTGCGAATTGGCGGCACACAGGCTTGGGGGACCGGGTTTCTCGACCCGCAAGCGCGGGGGGGAAACTATGCGATCAGTATGCTTTCGAGCGTCCAGAACGATCTTTTAGGTCTGTCCTTTAATATTGGAACACACAAATATCTGAATTTTCAGATGGATGTGTCCTCGATAGATTTGGATAGATGGGGTGGCCCTTTTGTAGCTTCGGGAGGCGTTGCGCCAGTGTTTCGTTTCTCGCTTTTTGACAATCCCGGCGGCGGTACAGGCGTAACTGGGGGAACATTGTTAAGTTTTGCGGATGTGACTGGAACCGCAACGGCACTTAAGAACACTTTCGATTGGACTAACCACATCATAGCGCTTGATGCGACAGGGAACACCAACGGCAACGTGATATTGCAAATCGATGAGTTACAAGGCGGTTATGCAGCGCTGGATAATTTTGTGATCGCGGCATCCGATAAACCGGGTGATGTTGGTCAAGTGCCCCTCCCGGCCGCTGCTTGGTTGTTTGGTAGCGGTTTGCTCGGACTGCTGGCTCTGAGGCCAAGCAAGCGCGGTTAGGTTGTAGGTTTAGCTATCGTTCAACTGGCGAGGCGGGTTCGCTAGTTGATCAGACAGGGCGAGACCAATGTCTCTCCCTGTCTGTCGTCGTCAAACCTGTTTCTCAAACGCTACCTCAAACCGGCCATAACGCTGCAAAATCGCCGGCAACAGCAGTAAGTTCAGTATGGTCGACGAGGCCAATCCGCCGATGATGATGGCAGCCATTGGCCCCATGATTTCCCGGCCCGGATTATCACTGCCTACCGCAATTGGCAGCATGGCCAGCGCGGTGACCAGTGCGGTCATCAGGATGGCCGGCAGGCGTTCCTGGGCGCCGCGAATCAAGGTCTCCGTCGACCAGATCTGGCCTTCCAGTTCAATCAAATGCCGGTAATGCGAGATCAGCATGATGCAGTTGCGCACGGTGATGCCGAACAAGGTGATGAAGCCGACGAAGGAGCCGACCGACAGCGTGGCGTCGGTGATGACTACCGCCGCGACGCCGCCCAATAGGGCAAAGGGCAGGTTTAGCAAGGTCAGCAGCATGTGCCGCAGGCTACCCAAGGCGATGAACACAAAAATCAGCACGCCGGCGCCGGCCAGCAGAGCGTGGATGATCAGCGTCTCGCGGGCTTTGGCCTGTTCCAGCGCCGCACCGATGAACTCCGGGTAGCTGCCGTCGCGCCAGCTGAGCTCGTTTTGCACGCGCTGTTTCAATTCGATCATGAAGGCGTCCATATCCCGATCTTCGACCTTGCAGGTGACGGTCTGGATGCGTTGTGCTCCTTGATGCAGGATGTTGTAGCGGCCTTCGCCGTGGCGGATTTCGGCCACTTCGCCCAGTAGCACCCGCTGGCCTTCAGTGTTTTTCAACGGCAACTGAGCCAGATAGTCCGGCTGACTGCGCCATTCCGGCGCCAGCGCCACCGCGACATTGAATATGCGGTTGCCTTGCAGATTTTTACCAACGATACGGCCTTCGTAAGCGGTTTGCAGGGCGGTCATCACTTGGGCGGGGCTGATGCCGCGAAACTTCAATTGCTCCAAGTTCAATTCGACTTGCAGTAAAGCGGTGGCGGGCGGCGAGCGCAGTTGCACGTCTTCAGCGCCGGGAAGTGTCTTGACCAGCGCGGCCAGTTGCTGGGCCTTGCGGTCCAGTTCGGCCAGATCGTTACCGTAGATATTGACGACCACCGGCGCGGTGTAGCCGGAAATAGTTTCATCGACCCGTTCGGTCAAAAAGGTGTTGGCTTCGTAATTGATGCCGGGGAATTGTTCCAAAACTTCGCGTAGGCGGTCTAGCACCCGCTGTTGCTCTTGGCCGGATAATGGTTTTAAGCGCACTTCGTATTCGCTGTAGTGGCTGCCGTAAGTGTCGGCGCCGCGTTCGGCACGGCCGGCCCATTGCGAGACCGACTCGACGCCTTTAATCGCCATGATTTGCTCGGTGAGTAAGCTGCCGACGCGGATGGATTCTTGCAACGAAGTACCCGGCACGCTGGCGGTGTGGACGATGAAATGGCCTTCGCGTAGCTCCGGCAGGAATTTATGATCCAATCGCAGAAAGGCGGCAACGCCGATCAAGCAGGCAAGCGCGCCTAGCATCGCCACGGTTTTGAAATGCCTGATAGCCCAGAGCAATTGCTTGGCATACAGTGGTTTAAGCCGGCGCAACACGGGTGGATCGCTATCGTCCGGCAGCTTGTTGCGAAACATTAAATGGCATAGAGCCGGTGTCAGCGTTAGCGCCACCAACAATGACATCAAAATCGCCAGGATATACGACACGCCCAGAGGAGCGAACAAGCGGCCGCTGACGCCGTCCAGCGTCAGCAGAGGCACAAACACCAAAGCCACGATGAAGCTGGCATAAACCACCGAACTGCGAACTTCCAGCGAAGCCTGATAAATTACAGTTTCCGCGCTATCCGGAAAGATTTTTACGCGGTTTTCGCGCAGGCGCCTAAAGATGTTTTCGGTGTCTATAATGGCGTCGTCCACCACCTCGCCCAGCGCAATCGCCAGCCCGCCCAACACCATGATATTCAGATTGACGCCAGATTCCAGCAGTACCAGCGCGGCGGTCAGCAGCGACAACGGAATGGCTGTAGCGGCGATGAAGGCGCTACGCAGATTGAACAAGAACACATATAGCACTACCAGTACGAACAGACCGCCGATCAGTAAATGCCCGGACAGGTTATGCACCGAGGTTTCGATGTAATCCGCCGGCCGGAATAAATGCGAGTAGAAATCCACGGCCTGCTGCTTGAAAATCGGTTGAAACTCTTCCAATACGGCCTCGACCTGCCGCGACACCGATAAGGTATTGGCGCCGTACTGGCCAATCACCATCATCACGATGCCAGGTTTACCCATGATTTGCGCCGCGCCTATGGGCGGCTCGGCGCCATAACCGATCTGCGCGACATCGCCCAAGGTCACGTTCATGCCGTCCTGGCGTTTAACGATCAGTTGCTTGAATTGCTCGGGATTGACCGGCTGGCCGCTGATTTGTAACGTAAAGCGCTGGTTGGCGTTTTCAATGAAACCGGCGCCGTTCATTTCCGCCGCCCCGGCTGCTGCGTTGACAATGTCGTCTATTGAGAGATTAAAGCGTTGCAGGGCCGCCGGTTGTAACTGCACCTGTAGTTGCTGAATATCGCCGCCGAATACGTTCACATCCGCCACGCCCGGCACCGCCAGTAGGCGCGGCACCAAGCTCCAATCCACCAAGCCGCGCAGTTCCATCAAGGTCTTGCTGTCCGAACTGATGCCTATCGTCAATACTGTTGCCGACGAAGAAGATAAGGGTACGGCAATCGGCATTCCCACGCCAGGCGGCAGTTGCTGACTAAGGCCGTCTAGCCGTTCGCTGATCAATTGCCGGTTGCGGTATACGTCGCTAGTTTCGTTGAAGGTGGCGGTGACGATGGAGAGGCCTTGAATCGATTGCGAGCGTAAGGTTTGCAGCCCAATTAAGCCGCCAACGCTTTTTTCGATTTGCTGAGTCACCAGCACTTCCACTTGCTCGGCAGCCAGGCCGGGGGCTTCGGTCTGGATGATGACTTGTTTGGGCGAAAATTCCGGAAAAATATCCAGACCGGCGTTAGCCAGACGGTAACCGCCGTAAACGAACAGCAGTAGCGCCAGGGCCACGACGATGCCGGAATAACGAATGGAAAAACGGACCAGAAGTGCAAGCATGAGCGACGAAAGGGGTGAAATAGCGGGCTATTGTGCCTTGTCGGTCAGGATTGGTCCATGTTGATACGCTGCTTTCCTGGCTATGCGGATAGAAAGAAGGCTAAGCTGTGTGGTGATTTTCGAGCGGAATGGTGCTTAAAAAATCGCCTCCGCGCTAGTGGCGGAGGTGAGCGTTGTAGATTTTTTAAAATCAGGAAAGCGATTTTTTGCGGGACAAGGCGATGAAGCCCAATAATGCCGAACCCATTAAGCCAAAGGCTGTCGGCACAGGAACTGGGGTTGTGGTGGTTAATAGTCTGAACTGTCCATCCCATTTTGTCGGGCCGGTGAAGTTCAAGCGAAAACTATGCAGGCTGGCAAATACCGCAGGATTAGTAAAGTCGCTGAAACTTACCAAGTAATTATTGTTGCTGGTAAACGTTTTGATACCGGAACTTGAGCTGCCGTTGGCTACCATTTCCACGTTGACACCCAGATCGATTGCCAACACCTCCAGCAGGATGGCGTTGCCGTGAGCGGTTAAATCGAGCGGATCGAAATTCCACAGAATGGAAGCGCCACCGGCCGAACGGCCATCATTCGATATGATCAGCTGGTTGCCGCCGGAAACGATTTCCGTGGTGTTGGCTGAGGCGGTTCCCGAGGCTTGAGCGATAAAGGTCCTCGAGGCATTACTCAGGTCCGTGCCGGTAAGAGCAGACACTGTATCGCTGGTAGAGCCTGCGCTACTGCCGTCGTCGAATGCGGTTTGAGCATGGCTGAAATTATCAATCGTCAGTATGCCTGCTTGGCTTTGGCCGGATAGCACTAAGCCCAGGCTTAGCAGCAAAGGCGCGAGGTTTTTGTGAAAATGTTTAGCATTCATATGAGTTATCCGTGAGCAGAATTGAAGTTTGGAAATCAGAAGATTTTGACGGCAGGCGTTAAACCGCTACTAGTTTTTGGCGTTTGCCGCCGACAATGCCCAAAGCGCCTATGATCAATAAAGCGGTGACGGAAGGTTCCGGGACCGTTGATAACTGGCTGAAGTCAGCGTCCCAGGCGGCATGGGTGCCTCGTAATTTCAGCTCCAGACTGTTTAGGTTCTTGAAAGCCGCAGGATTCGAAAATTGTGAGAAATCAAATCTAATAGTGCTGGGTGAACCGATTGCAACGCTGGCCAAGTTCTGAAAACTTAGCAGCGAAGTACCGTTGGCGATCATTTGAATTTGGTAACTGGCGTCGCTAGATTCTGTCGTCAGCAATATCGCGTTAGCGAAAGTAGTGAAATCGACCGCAGCGAAGTTGTAAAAGATACTAGCGGTGCCGGCTGAATTGCTGCTGTTACCGACCGTTAACAAGCCGTCTTCTACAAAAATTCTGGTGGTACCGCTAGGGGTGGGGCTGGAATTTAAGGTTCGTTGCAAATTGCTTAGATCAGATCCGGATACATTAACTGGGCCATTGACTGTGTTTGTAGTGGACTGACGGGTGGCAAAATTATCGATCACTGTTGCCGACTCGGCGGCTTGAGTGAAGAAGGCTAAAATCAGGATTAATCCGGATAAGGGCATTTTCGGCATTACAGCATTCATGTCGATTCCTTTTTGTCAGTGGCTGAGAGATAAGTGATTCGCGTGCAAGCCATTGGGTTGCATAGTGCGTCACTCTAACTAAGCATTAGTAATGCCAACTTAATTTAGATTAATCCAATCAATTATTTAAATGTGATTTGGTAGCGCTTTTTCAGCTGAGCTGCTGACAGCCGGGGCAGAGGTTACGACAGATTTGGCAGGATGGCATGGTGCTGTCATGCGTGGCATTTAATAATGAGCGCAGTTGCTGCTTGTGGTCTTGGTGAGTGAGTGGGAATGTTTCCGATACTTTGCCGATCCTTTCAAAGTGCGATAGCATCGTACTAACACCTTCAATCTGGAGTTCAGCCTCATGGATAGCCAACATATCGATTTGCACCGCTCCATTATCTCCCTGAGTTGTGCGCTGGATTTAGTCGGTATCGACGAAGTCAAGCACGGTAAGCGGGTCGCGATGATGGCTTGGCACATTGCCGGCAAGCTCGATTGGTCGGCTGTTGATAGATTAAGCATTCTATACGCCGGTATGCTGCACGATTGCGGGGTGGCAAAGGTTCGCGAGCATAGGCATTTGACCGAATCGCTGGAGTGGGACGGTGCGGAGGCGCATTGTTTACGCGGTGCGGAATACTTGCAAGCCTGCCCGCCGCTGGCCTATCTGGCGGAGGAGATCCGCTATCATCACACGCGCTGGGAGCAATTGGTTGAATTGCCGCTGGTGCCCCGGATAAAGCTGCGTGCGAATCTGTTGTTTCTGGCTGATCGGATTGACGTGTTGCAAGCCCCGTATTTGGCCAGCGAGCAAATTTTGGTGGCCGCGCCCAAAATAGTGGAGCGCTTACTGAGTTATTCGGGATCGCTGTTTGCGCCTGAGCTGTTGGCTGCATTTTCGGAACTGGCGAAAAGTCAGGCGTTTTGGCTGGCGATGGACCCGGATTATCTGGATGAGGATTTACGCGAATTGGGGCGTGATTTGCCGACGGTAGACTTGACTTATCCTTCGCTGCGGGAAATGGCGCGGCTGTTTTCGCGAGTGGTGGATGCGAAAAGCCCGTACACCGAGCAGCATTCTGAACGGGTTGCGCAGATCTCCAGACAATTGGCATTGGATTTGGGTGTGACCGGCTGCGATCTGGAACAGGTGGAAATTGCCGGTTTATTGCACGACATCGGCAAATTGCGGGTTTCCGAGGACATCATAGACAAACCAGGCAGCTTAACTGCCGAAGAGCGGGCCTGCATGCAGCGTCACAGTTACGATACTTACCGAATTTTGCAACGGGTGTTTACCGACTCCAAAATTCCGCAATGGGCGGGTTTGCACCATGAAAATCTGCGTGGCGAAGGATATCCGTTCAAGACCATCGGCAAGTCTTTGGAGTTGGAGTGCAGGGTTATCAGTGTGGCCGATATTTTTCAGGCTTTGGCCCAGTCCCGCCCATATCGCGAGGGCATGTTACTGGCTGACATTATCCAGCACCTCAGGCAGCGCGTGGCGGAAGGGGTTTTGGATGGCGAGGTGGTTGCCAAGTTGATCGAGAATGCGGACTTTTATTACGAATTGGCGCAAGGCAATTACTCGATGGATTAAACCGGCGGCCAAAGGGCTATGCTTGTCCGCGACATCCAGGCCTGGGCCTTTTAAAATATTCGCTCGAAGCCGAAAACACAAAAGCCGGAGGCATCTTTAGGCCTCCGGCTTTTAGCGACAGCGAGCTAAATGGCTGATTACGCTTGGCGTTGTTTTCTGGTATTAAAACCTATCAAACCGAGTAAGCCGGAACCCATCAGCCAAGCTGCTGCCGGCACCGGGACCGCGGTAATGGGACCGCTTCCGCCATTGTTGTCCAGGCAATATTCAACATAGAGCTCTGCCGCTTTGAAAAAATAATCTTTGCTACCATAATCCTTCACGCCCAATACGGCCGTCAATGAAGCGAAGCCGGTTTTGGAAAGAAAATCGCTAACATCCAAGCTGATATATTGTTTGTAGCCATCGACTTCGGTCCAGCTCGTGGAAACGTTGGAGCCGTTAATCGATGTTATACGAGCGTATTCGTTTTTGTCTTTTAACAGGCCATTTAAGATGATGGAGTCGTCGGCCGATGTTGAGTCGTCACGCAACCATATTTTCAGCAGAGCGCTGTTGATAAAGGTGGTGTCCAGCTGATAGTTGAAGTTAAGGGTGTAGCTATCGTTGCTGCTAATGTTGTCGGCTTTCGAAATTAGCGTGCCGTTGCTGCCGCCTGATAACGTCAGGCTCAGTTTTTCCAAATCGCAAGATGCCTGGTTGCCGCAGCTACCGTGTTCTGACTGATTGTCGTGTTCATGTTCGTGTTCAAACCCATTCGACGCAAAGGCGGAGGAAGTGAATAGGGCCGAAGATAATAGGATGGAAGCAGTAAACAGCGTTTTCATAGCAAGTACCCAGAAGTAATGAATGGAAATTTATCGGAGGTGATTGGACGCAGAACAGGATGTGTGCGGCAAATCATCTGGTGAGCAGTTTATCCGGGTATGTAACGTCGTTTAATTGTCCGTTCGTGCCATGACAATTTTGTCATGGCGGACGGTTTGGGCGGAGTGCTTGGATAGCGGGATCGCTCAGGTGCGGTATGGATTACCTCCCATCCGAGTCGACTGTTGGGCAATAAGAACAACTCACAGATCTGAAAGCGGTATCACAAAGCGCGAATTGCCCGCTCATTTGCTTAAAGAGGCGGCCGAGAATATTTTGCGAAAACACCGCCTCAATTTTGCAGGCGGTGTTTATTTTGAGTCCTCTCAGATGCGGCGTTGCCCGATAAATCCCAGTCCCGCCAATGCCGCGCCAAACAGCCATGCGGCTGCAGGTAACGGCACGGTCGTGATATTGATCGAGGCATTTGCCGTTAATACATTGCCGTTGGATAGCGTGTCGGTGTCAGGATCGAACAAGGGATTAAACGGGCTGCGGGTGAATAAATCGTAAGTCAGTACAATTTGGCCAAAGACGGTGCCCTGCGCGGCGTTGTCAGCAATTTTAAAACTACCTACGCCGGTTTGGCTGGCGGCATCGAATGTCTGCCCCCAGACGGTGCTGGCGCCAAAGCCCGGTCCCACAACGAAGAAATTTTCGGGTGCGCTGATAAAGTCCGTGAATATACCTGGGGAGGTAGAGGACTGAAATTCCGCACCGGTCACCACGAGGTAGTTTTGCGTGTTGGTGAGCAGGAAGCCCCAGCCCACGGTATCGCCCGCATCGCCTTCGATTAAGCCGTTTGTCGGCTCTAATTGTAATGAGGTCGCTGCTTGGCTAGAGGGAAGAATACACAGCAAACTGGCTAACAGGATAAGTTGTTTGATCATCAGAATATCTCCTTATTAAGGTCTAGCGGAATTGATTGGTTAAGGTTTTCGATCCGGTTACTTCGCCGTTATTGCTGCTAAACGGGATGACAGCTTTAAATCTGGCGCTATTTGGGCAACCGCTAAAATTGATTGTGGTGGTGCCGCTCACTTTAGCCCCTGCCTGGATGTTGCCGACGCCTAACGGAAAGGATAAGGGACTTGTAATGACTGGGTTACAAGCGGCTCCGGAAGTTTGTGTAAGGGTTAAGCCGTCGATCTGGGTATTTTCGGCGATACATCCGCTCTTGTTTGACAGGGTGATAGTCCATTGGCGTTCAGTTTGAGTACCCGATTTAGCGGTGATAGATGCAAACAACTCAGGAAGATCACCTACTCCACAACCCACTGGGTTTTCTATAAACCGGTCAGAAAAGTCCGTTTTAACATCGTCCCAGACAATTAAATTGTCAATTGCAACACTAGCGCCTGAGATATTGTAAAAGTAGGCGAGAGCAAGGCGTGAGCCATCAGGTATGGCACCCCATGGTGAGGCATCATGGTAGCGCTGTGTTGTAACAAGGTTTCCATCAAGATAAAGATAAAGCTTACGTCCACCAAATTGCGCAATACCTGTTTCATTCCATACCATCGCATAATGGTGCCAGGCTGAACGGTCACCAAGAATGCTATCTAATGTTCCGGATTGGGTTGCAGTATCCACTAGCCCACTACAAAAGCTATTAGTTGCGACCCCTACTGTCCCGTAAAAGCCGAAGCCACCACAGCCGTTATTAGACCCAAACCCCATTCTCCAATGAAATACCGGCAAACTAGGTGGAGGCACGTAAAAAATCATAGTCACTGCATCAAAAAAGTTACTTGGGAAATTACTGAGTTTTGCCCAGAATTCTATTGTTCCCTTACTTTTTGACACAACGGATGTGGCAGGAAAAGTTAAGGCAAACACGTTTGAGTTCCCAACGTCATTCACAAAAGACTGACCAAAATTAGCAAAAGGGCCTGGCGCGAAATGCCCAGCTGTTTTTTGGCCTCCAGGCCCCACTTCGCTATTCGCAATCTCAGCATCACTGCCCAATTTGTTCCATAACACCACATTCCCGGTTTCAGCTTGGGCTGCAGGGCTGAACAAGCCGAGCAAAGCCAACAGGCATGCGATGGCAGATAGGGTTTTGCGTTTAATTCCGTTCATAGAATCCTCCTTTAGGGAGTCAAGAAATACAATATGCCGCAACCCGTTTATGGTGTCGGTTAGCTGGGTAGGGCAGGCGAATAGTTAGAATTATTGTAAGAAAAGAGGATGGAGCGAAGCGCCATGGCCGGCAACAAGCCGATATAAGCCAGGATAGGTGCCAAAATTTATGGTACGAAATATAAGGTAATTAGGCAATCGATAACTAGTGAGTTAATTCTGTGGCTTGATGACATTTAGGGTTGATTTGTTTGATTTACCGGCATTCGGCAGAGCGCTCGGCGCTGCCGCTATGGGCATAGCCGGGTATAATTCGCGGCTATTGTTGACAACCCTTCTCCGCCATGTCCGAAGACTACTATTTCACCCCCGATCAAGCCGTCGAATCCCTAAAAGTGCCGCCGCATTCCATTCAAGCCGAGCAGTCGGTGCTGGGCGGTTTAATGCTGGATAACCAAACCTGGGATTCGGTGGCAGACAAGGTGGTCGAGACCGACTTTTATCGCCGCGACCATCGATTGATTTTCCGTGCCATCGCCCAATTGGCCGAAAAGCAGGACCCGTTCGACGTGGTGACTTTGTCCGAGGTGCTGGAAACGACCGGCGAATTGCAGGATGTGGGCGGTTTGGCTTATTTAAGTACGCTGGCGCGCGATACGCCCAGCGCCGCGAATATTGTCGCCTACGCCAACATCGTCCGGGATCGTTCGGTTTTGCGGCAATTGATTCATGTCGGTACCGAGATTTCCGATTCGGCATTTACCACTGAGGGCCGGGAAACTGCCGATTTGCTCGAAAATGCCGAACGCAAGGTCTTCGAAATCGCCGAGCAGCGCCAACGTGGGCAGGGCGGGTTTAGCTCGATCAAATCCTTGCTGGCCAAGGCCGTGGATAAAATCGAAACTCTCTACGAACTCGATGGCGACATCACCGGCGCCAGCACCGGCTTCACCGATCTGGACGAAAAAACCTCCGGTTTGCAGCCCGCCGATTTGATTATCGTGGCTGGCCGGCCATCGATGGGTAAAACCACGATTGCGATGAATATGGCTGAAAACGTGGCGCTGAAAAGCGGCATGCCGGTTGCGGTGTTCAGTATGGAGATGCCGGGCGAATCCTTGGCGATGCGGATGATGTCGTCGCTGGGCCGCATTGACCAGCATAAAGTCCGTACCGGCAAATTGGACGACGACGATTGGCCGCGTTTGACTTCGGCGATCAATCTGCTCGCGGAAACCAAGATGTTCATCGACGACACGCCGGCCTTGACGCCGACTGAAGTCCGCTCGCGCGCCCGGCGTTTGACCCGCGAACACGGTCAGTTGGGCCTGATCGTGTTGGACTATTTGCAGTTGATGCAATCGCCTGCAAGCGGCGATAACCGGGTGCAGCAGATTTCCGATATTTCCAGGGGCTTGAAGGCGCTGGCCAAGGAGCTCAATGTACCGGTGATCGCGCTGTCGCAGTTGAATCGGAATCTGGAGCAGCGCCCCAACAAGCGGCCGGTGATGTCGGACTTGCGCGAGTCCGGGGCGATTGAGCAGGATGCCGACTTGATCATCTTCGTTTATCGCGATGAGGTCTACCACGAAGACAGCCCGGACAAAGGCATCGCCGAAGTGATTATCGGCAAGCAGCGGAACGGACCTTTGGGGACGGTGCGGTTGACTTTCCTGGGCCAATACACCCGTTTCGAAAACTTTGCCGGCGTTTATAACGGCCCCGAGGATTACGAATGACGCCTGCGGCTTTTGTGCATCTGGATTTGGAAGCCGTGCGGCACAACTTGGCCCAAGTGAAGCGTTACGCGCCGGACAAAAAAATCATGGCGGTGATCAAAGCCAACGGCTACGGCCACGGCATGACGCGGGTAGCCACCGCTTTGGAAGCGGCGAATGGTTTTGCGGTCGCGCGGGTGGACGAGGGCGTCAGGCTGCGGCAAGCTGGATTTAAACAAGCCATCACCGTATTGCAGGGCTTTGTCTGCGTCGATGAGTTGTTGCAGTTGTTGAAGTATCAATTGGCGGCGGTGATCCATACCCCGCAGCAAATTGCCATTCTGCAGCAGCAAGCCGACGCCGAAGGCAAACTTGCTGTCTGGCTGAAAATGGACACCGGCATGAATCGCTTGGGCTTTAAAGGCGCCGATTTCAATGATGCTTACCAGCAACTGTTGGGCTGCGCGCGGGTCGAGCAACCGATCAATCTGATCACCCATTTTGCCAATGCCGACGATTTGCTGGACGATAAAACCCGCCGGCAAATCGATTTGTTCAACGACGCGGTCAAAGACTATCCCGGCGCGTGCAGCATCGCCAATTCCGCAGGGATTATCGGCTGGCCGAATGTCCGTTTCGGCACCGCTCAGGACCGCAGTAGCGATTGGGTGAGACCGGGATTGATGCTCTATGGCTGCTCGCCGTTTGCCGGTAAAACCGGTGCGGATTTTGGTTTAAAGCCGGTGATGAGTTTGCATTCACGGCTGATCGCGGTCAAGGATGTCTCCGCAGGCGAAACGGTCGGTTACAGCGGTACCTGGCAATGCAAAACCGCAACTCGGCTGGGCGTGATTTCCATCGGTTACGGCGACGGCTACCACCGCCACACCAAGAGCGGCGCGCCGGTATTGGTGAACGGCCAACGGGCTCCGTTAATCGGCCGGGTATCCATGGACATGATCACCGTTGATCTCAACGAACAATCGGATGCGCAACCCGGCGATCCGGTGACCTTATGGGGCGACGGCTTGCCGGTGGAAGAAATAGCCCGTTACGCGGAAACCATCCCCTACACCTTGCTGTGCGGGATCACGCAGCGGGTGCAGGTGATTGAGCAGAGGCTTTTGAGCGATGTGCCATTGGTCTGATGCATTGAGCGCCAAGTCTTAACGATCAAGCGATTTTCCTGGCAATGCGGGTTTTTTAGACATTCTCCCGAACAGAGACTGTACGGTCGCAAATAGTCAACTGGTTAATGGTTACATGAACAGCAAAAAATTACTTTTAGCCTTTGGCTCCGTCGCCTTGATCGCAGTCGCTTGGTTCTATTTCGCACCGCCTTATAAACCACCACGAAATTATCCGCCACTGGCGGATGCAGAGCAGCAAAGTATGGATGTGAAGTTATTCAACGAACTTTCGGTGAAAGGTTCCTGGCCGCCGCATTATACGAACGAAAGGCGGCAGGAGCTGATTCTGAATATGGCTAAACAAGGCTTTGAAGTTGCCGACTTAGCCTATCAATTGTTGGACGTGAAGTACGGTATGTCCGGGCGTCACTGGTTAACGCCGTGGGAGTGGGGCGCTTACCGGCATTTGCGGGATTTAGCAGACCGAGGTGACTCGTCTGCACAATGTCTCGCGGCCTTGGTGATTCGTCGCTGGCAGCTAAGCATGACGGATTACGAAATTTATGTTGTTCGTGCCGCCGAGAATGGGCAACCGTTTTGTGTATACAAGATGGGTGGTTTATTGATGCCGCCTGACTTTCCCGGCCAGAAAACAGTTTTAGATGAGCATAAAGGAGCCGAATTTATGTTGTTAGCCGCAAAAAAAGGGGTCCAAGAAGCCCAGATTTATTTGATGAATTCATATGCTCACGGTAGTCGAGGATATCCACTGAATATAGGAAAAGCTAAATGCTGGTTTTCGTTGGCGGAACAGGCTGATACTGGCGCAACTTTGACTGAACGGTCGAATTTAGATTGGCTGATACAGCAGGCGCAAGAAAAGGGTATAGATGTTTCGGATAGGTACGATCCTAATCAATGGTGTGACACCAAATTAACTGATAGCGCAAAAAATAAGGACCGTAAAGGGCCGTAGGATGGGTAGAGGCGATAGCCGAAACCCATCCTTGCATTATCGTGGCATCAGAAGAATGTGCGAGATTAGCAGCAGCCGGACTATTCCGATCAAACCACCACCTCCACTTCGTACCCCGAGTATTTGCGGATGTTGATCACGCCGTTGTCGAAGATCAAATACTGGCCTTTGATACCTTCTAAAATGCCGGACACTAATGGCTCTTTATCGAAATTAAACGATTTCACCTTGCTGGGGTATTGCAGTACCGGATAGTCCAGGGTGAGTGGTTCGGCATCGCTGAGCAACTGTAGCGGACTGTCGGGAAATTGCGCGGCGATGGTTTGCAACTGCTCGGCACATTCGGTGAGCAAGCCATCGCGAATGGTCGTTAAGTCCAAAGGTGCGGTGTTGTTTTTCAACATTTGCTGCCAGCTGGTTTTGTCGCTGACGTGTTGCGCCAGGGTGACTTCGATCAAACCCGACAGATGGCGAGAAACGACCTTAAAAATGGGTAAGGCTTGCACCGCGCCTTGATCGATCCAGCGGGTTGGGGTTTGCGATTGGCGGGTGATGCCCACTTTGATGCCGGAAGAGTTGGCTAGATAGACAATATGCGGTTGAAAGCAAAACTCCTCGCCCCAGCTCGGTTCGCGGCAGGTGCCGGCGGCGTAGTGGCAGGTTTCCGGTTTCATGATGCACATATCGCATTGCGCCAGCTTGATGAAACAGGGGTAGCAGTAGCCTTGATTGAAGCTTTTATTGGTTTTTTTTGCGCAATGCACGCAAAAGATTTGGCCGGTGTAACGTAGCGTGAGTTTTTTGCCCAACAGCGGGTTCAATTCGATTGCCTGCTCGCCGACCGGCAAGCGGTATTGCACTGGCGCGGCCAACGCGCTGGTCATTTTCTGCAGACTGCCTAACACTTGATTTAATCCCGATAGCTGAATAACGGCGGCTATAATGACAGCGTTTCCAGCGTACTCAAAGAGGATTCGATGTCATTCATGCAAGTTGCTGCGGGTGGCAACATTCCGTTTGAAATAAATGTGGTGGTCGAGATTCCCGCATTCAGCGATCCGGTCAAATACGAGGTGGATAAACATACCGGCGCTCTGACAGTGGACCGCTTCATGGGCACCGCCATGCAATATCCCTGCAATTACGGGTACATCCCGCAAACTTTGTCCGAAGACGGCGATCCGGTGGACGTAATGATCATCACGCCGGCACCGTTGCTGAGTGGCTGCGTGATCAATTGCCGGCCGGTAGGTGTGTTGAAAATGATAGACGAAGCCGGCCCTGATCCCAAGCTGTTGGCGGTACCTGTGCCGCGCTTGACGCCGTTTTACAATCACGTCAACGATTACAAGGATTTGCAACCAGACAAGTTGGCCAAGATCACCCATTTTTTCCAACATTACAAAGACCTGGAGGAAGGCAAATGGGTCTGTGTGGAAGGTTGGGGTGGCCTTGAAGATGCGCGGCAGGAAATTTTAGATAGTGTCGGCCGCTATAAAACCTCGCATAGCAGCCGTCGCTAATCTGTTGCTCTGTGGTTAGTTGATCGTTTGGGATAATTTCAGTTTTTTCGCGCGGTACATCGCGCTATCGGCCCGGTTCAGCAAGTCAAGGCTACTTTGGCCGTCGTGGTGATAGATGGCCGCGCCTATGCTGGCACTGATCGCAACCGGCTTGCCCTTAATGCTGCAAGTTTCGGCCAGCTGGGACTGAATTTTTTCTATCACCGCCGCCACGCTGCGATCAGCATCGACTTCACCCAACAACACCAAGAACTCGTCGCCGCCGTAACGGCAAGCGGTGTCGCCGCAGCGCAGACAAGCCGACAAGCGTTCCGCCACTTCTTTCAGTAATTGGTCGCCGGCCGCGTGGCCGAGTTCGTCGTTGATGTTTTTGAATTCGTCCAGATCGATAAACAATAGGGCGACCGGCCGTTGCTGGCGATCCGCTTGGGCCATGGCCTGTTGCAGTCTATCCAGCAATAAAACTCGATTAGGTAAGCCGGTTAACTCGTCATGATGTGCGCAATGCAGCGCTTGCCTGTAATTCTCGTTACTTTCCAGTAGTTGCTGTTCCAAGGTTTTGCGAGTGGCGTTCAGCGACTCGATTTGTCGGCGGGCGTCGGCCAGCTGTTGCTGACTAATCGCCAGGGCGCGTTCCAATGCCGCAAGCTCGGCTCGGGATTGATTCAATTGACAGCATTCGCTGTCGGTTTCGCATGCCGGTGTTTGGCTAAGCCAGCGCTGGGCGACGATGGGTGAAACAACAGTGTATTTATGTTGCTGGACTTTGATTCGGTTATCCATCACAGCGCCTCCATTAAGTCAGTGGCTGAATCGATGGCAGTCAACACTGCGCTAGAGAAGATCGAATTATCAACGTTCATGACAATAACCCATTTGAATTGAGTGGCCGGAAATCTCGTTAACCGAGGTTTGTTGGCTCAACTGGATCAATTCTTGTGCCAGACGTGCGGTCTTTAAAGCTGTTGTTGGGTAACTGCCTGTTGTTGAAGGAGTTTGGCAGGAATGAAAAAATGGAAGAGGGGCTGGATAATGCGGGATATGGATGCTAAGTGCAGACGGTATTTCGTCAATATTACGAAATACCGTATTCCCAGGTTTGGATAGCTGGAGAGGGGGGGCGGTAACTTAGGTTTTTTGTTCGATAACCAAGTTTTTTTGCAATTCTTGCGGCGGTACCGGATGGGTTGGCTTCTGATAGGCTGCGAGAATTTGCTTAACGTAATTGCGAGTTTCCTGATAAGGCGGGATGCCCTGATAGCGTTCTACTGCACCTTCGCCGGCGTTATAAGCGGCCAGCACCAAATCGACTTTACCTTCGAAATGTCTTAGCAGCCAGTGTAGATAAGCGGTGCCGCCTTTGATATTTTGAATGGGATTCCAGCTGTCTTTTACCCCAAAGCGCTCGGCGGTTTCCGGAATGAGTTGCATCAGACCTTGGGCATTTTTACCGGACAGTGCACTGGGGTTGAAAGCCGATTCGGCCTGAATCACCGCCATGATCAGTTGCGGATCGATGCTGTAAATGGGGGCAATTTCTTTTACCCAAGCCTCTACCCGTTCGCGGTTAGGATTGGGATCAGCGACCAGCTTCACTTCGGGTTCCGGAGTCGGTGGTTGGCAGGCTGGGTCGTCACTGGGTGCGACATCGCCGAAACGGGTCAGCATTTGCTTGGCGTGACTATCGCCGTGTTCCGCCGCTTGTTTAAACCAGTGACTGGCCAGCGGTATGCTACGAGCCACGCCGCGGCCGTTGAAATACATAAATCCGATGCTGTAAGCCGATTCGGCATCGCCTTGCAGCGCGGCCTTGCAGTACATATCAAACGCCTGGCGATAATCTTGTTTGACCATCCGGCCGTGTTCGAAATCGGCAGCGGTCTTGCGGATTTGTTCCAGATTAACCGGCGCTACGTCCTGGGCGTTGCCGATTTGGGCGGCGAGACCTAAACATACGGCAATTAGCGATTGGCGTTTCAAGTTCATAAAATTCTCGTTCTGTATTGCTGAGACTAGGCTCTTCTAAACCCGGCCGGAAAAGGATTGAAGCGTCAATCCTCCAAGCTTCCAGCTACCGTATACATTGCAAGTGCTTGATCGCCCATATGGCCGAGTTTCCGTGCAATTGCGCTTGATTGCATCCCGCAGGATGTTGGCAAACCTTGAAATAGTTCCGGGGCCGCTGAGGGTGTTAGCTTTACCGGAACTGCTTCAAGGTTGTCCGCACTATACCGCCTGTTTTGCTGAGGCTATATTGCCCATATGGGCAGGTAAGTCTGGCGCGAATATATCACAGGGTTAATTTTACGGCGATTTAAACTGTTGTTTTTGATGTGGTTGTGGCGGATCTGCCGGCGCGGAGCCTGGTTTGGCTCGCGGTTTTCATTAGTACAGAACAGACAAAATCATCCCCTGATTTATTATCAAGATGACTTGCCGCAGAGTTTTCAGGATTGGCCGGCAAATTTGCTCCTACGAGAAATTGCGCTGACTAAGCCCATGCCCAAAGACATCAGCAGGAAGCCGCCAGGTAGAGGCACCGTCGCGGGTGGCGGCACTATTGTGACACCGCTGAAATTCACTTGCTGTAGCCCGCCAAAATCAAAAGCAAGTGCGGTATCAAACGCTTCGTCGCCCCAGTTGATCACCCCAAACTCGAGAAAATACGATCCGGTTGCGGTGAATGAGTAAGCGGACTTAATCCAGCCGGTCGGGCCACAGGTGTTGGCGTTATCCCAGCAAATGCCGCTTGAACCACCCAACGGTATCCAGCTTGTGCCAGCCGCAGCAAAGCCAATGGTGTTACCGTCATTCAATACCGCATCGAGCTCATCCGGTAAGTTGTTATCTACCTGACGATCCAACACGTTACCGGGCACGACATTACCGGTGGCGGAATTGGTGCTGCGGGCTGTAAACAACCAAGCGGCAGTGTTGTGGGTATCCGCATTGACCAAGCGCGCCCAGGCGTAGTCGTCATAACCACGGCCATCGGTTGAAATGTAATTGAATTGCAAAGTCAGCGTGTCATTCGCATTAGCACTGAAAGCATTCGATTGAATTTTCGAGCCATTGGTTTGGTTCTCGGTGCCGCGCCCTTCATCCCTCAGAACCAAAGACGAAACACCATAGACGCCACCGGATGTCGACAGGTAACCGAACTGAGCGTTTCCAGTCGGTGAGTTATTGACCGTATTGTCCCCGTAAATCAGTCCTGCTGCGCCGCTTGTCGTCCAGATGTTACTGCTTAAGGAAATATTGGCAGCTTGCGCGGTAGGTAGCACAAGCGCTCCGCTTAAACTGAGGGCGATGAGGGGAGTGCGCGTAATTTTCATGGTTTTACCTTTTTAATCTGTCTATGGATAAGGCTCAGGGTTTTTATGAATAAGCCGCACCAATCTCATTAGATCGTGCTGTTTGCCTGGTTAATCGACGAAACTTATTTCGCGGTGTATTCCGTGTGGCGGCAAAAAGGTTCAATACAGTAGGCCGGTTTTCAGCAAGGCAACTGTAAAATCTAAGGTTTAAGGTGTGGCGGTGCGGACTGAGTGCAAAATGAGCTGTTCCTATACATCAAAGGTCGAGTTTGCCATAATTCCAAGAACTGATCTTCTGGGGGTATGGACATTAACAAGCGAATTTTGTTGGGGGTTTGCGGCGGTATCGCGGCGTATAAAGCGGCAGAACTGGTGCGCTTGTTGCGGAAGCAAGGCCATGAAGTTCGCGTAGTGATGACCGCAGCCGCCCGCCAGTTTGTTACGCCGCTGACCTTTCAGGCCTTGAGCGGCCATGCCGTGCATAGCGATTTGCTGGATGTCGAGCAGGAACAGGCCATGAGCCATATCCATTTGGCACGCTGGGCAGACCTATTGCTGATTGCGCCGGCGACCGCCGATACCTTGGCGAAAATGGCGCATGGTTTGGCGGATGATTTGCTATCTACCTTGTATCTTGCGGCCGAGTGCCCAGTATGGGTCGCGCCGGCGATGAACCAGGCAATGTGGCGTAAACCGGTAACCCAAGAGAATGTTGCCAGGCTGCAAAGCCATGGTGTGCAATGCATCGGCCCGGCGGCTGGAGAGCAGGCTTGCGGCGAGCAAGGCTTGGGACGCATGGTCGAGCCGGCCGAGATTTGTCGGCAACTGCTGGCGCCTGAGCAGCCCGGTTTTCTGTCGGGCATTAATATAGTCATCAGTGCCGGACCGACGCGAGAGCCGCTTGATCCGGTGCGGTACATCACTAACCGCAGTTCGGGCAAAATGGGGTATGCCTTGGCCGTCGCCGCCCTCTCAGCCGGTGCCAACGTGACACTGGTCAGTGGCCCGGTCAGCTTAGCCGTGCCGGCCGGCGCCAAACTTATTCCAGTGGAAACCGCCTTGCAAATGTATGATGCAGTGATGATGCATAGCCGGATTGCAGATATTTACATCGGTGCGGCGGCGGTAGCGGATTACCGGCCGCAACAGCTGGCTGATAGCAAGATAAAAAAGGCTGGCGACACCAGCAAGATAGCCTTGATAAAAAATCCGGACATCATTGCCGCGGTGGCTGCACTGCAACCAAAACCCTTGGTTGTGGGATTTGCCGCGGAAACCGACGATCTGGAAAATTACGCCAAACACAAGCTGCAAAGCAAACACCTGGACCTGATCGCCGCGAATTGGGTTGGGCAGGCTGAAGGCGGTTTCGAGAGTGATCGCAACGCCTTGCAAGTATTTTGGCCGGGTGGTCAACAAATCCTGCCGATGACCGATAAACATACCTTAGCCGCACAGCTGCTTAAACTGATAGCCGAGAAATTGCATGAAAAAAATCCAGTTAAAAATTCTTGATCCGCGTCTGGGCCGGGAGATTGCTTTGCCCGCCTACGCTACCCACGGCTCTGCGGGGCTGGATTTGCGCGCCTGTCTGGATCAGGCCTTGACCTTGCAGCCGGGCGAAACGGCCCTGATACCTACCGGCCTAGCCATTCATATCGACGATCCGCATTTGGCGGCGGTGTTGCTGCCGCGCTCGGGACTGGGGCATAAGCACGGCATCGTGCTGGGTAATTTGGTGGGTTTGATCGACTCTGATTACCAGGGGCAGGTGTTTATCTCCTGCTGGAATCGCGGCAATAGCGCATTTACCGTCGAAATAGGTGAACGCATCGCGCAAATGGTGTTTGTGCCGGTGGCACAGGCCGAGTTTGAGTGCGTCGCTGATTTCGACGAAAGCCATCGCGGCAGCGGCGGTTTTGGACACAGCGGCCGGCACTAAGCGGAGTCGCGACGGATGGGACGCATATTTAGCATAGTAGCGGGCATCGCGGCGCTGATGGTGTTATTGGCCGGTGGCGGCGCCTATTGGTTTTCGGCGGCCCAGGTTAGCGAAACCCAGCAAACCAGTACCACTGCAATCGCCAGCGGCATGACAGTCAGCATTGTCAGCCAGATTGAGACCTTGCAGCGGGTCATCGACGGTCTGGCGCAGGCGCCGGATGTGGTGGCGGCACTTGCCAGCGATAGCCATAATCCAGCGACCTTGGATAATGTCGCTGCCAGGCTACAGAATACGATTCCACAAGCGCTGCGTGTGCGCTTGTTGCCGGCGACGGTCAGCGAGCCGGATCTTAGCCAAGTGCCGAATATGGGCTTTGCCGATTTGGAAATGGTGCGCGCCACGCTGACCGCCAAGCAAAAGCCCTTCGTGCAAGGCGAGGGCGAGCATCGGCATTTGGCAATGACGGCTGCGGTCAGTCAAAACCAGCAGGTAATCGGCGTGATTTTGGTTAGTTTAAAGCCGGATTTATTGCAACAGCTGATTAGCAAGACTGCTGTCGGCAACGGTTATGTGGAGATCAAGCAAGAGCAGGCGGTATTGGCTAGTGTCGGCATGCAGGAATTGAAGGCGGAGGAGCCGCAAGTGATGCCGCTGACTAACAGCCGCTGGTCGTTGGAGCTTTCCATAGGTGGCGGCACCAGTACCGACGACATCATTTTATTTTCCTGCATTATCTTGATCCCCGCTTTGTTGGGTTGTTTGGCGTTTTTTATCGGTTATCGTAAATTGGCCGATTATCTGCATCATGACCAAAGCAGTATTTTAAAGGCCGCCAAGGACATGATGACCGGCAAGCAAGTTGGCCACTATCCGGTGCAACTCGATGAAATGCGGCCGATTATTTCGACTTTGGCGCAGTTTAAACGCATCCTGGAGCAAGAAAAAAGCCCGAGTAAAGTCCCTGACGAATTGGGCGAGTACGATTTTTTCGACGAGTCGTTCGATATTGATTTTATCGAAGAGTCGCCTAAAACCGCCGAACACTATGCCAGTGTGCCGGTCAGCTTGGGCACGGCGCCTATCAGCGTGGCCGAGCAGGCGCCGCTGAGTGCGGTTGCTCCCGCCGAGAAATCGGCACCCGTGGCGATGCCAAACGTTGCGCCGACGGCAGGCGAGTCTTTTGCCGATATTTTCCGTACTTATGATATTCGCGGCATTGTCGGGCGCGGCTTGACGCCGGAAACGGTGCACAAGATCGGCCGGGCTTTGGGCAGCGAAGCCAGGCAGCTAAATATCAAGACTATTGTGATGGGCAGGGACGGCCGGCTATCCAGCCCCGGCTTGGCGGATGCGTTGGCAAAAGGCATTACCGAAGCAGGTTGCGATGTATTAAACATTGGCTTGGTACCGACGCCGCTGCTGTATTTTGTCACCCAGCACAGCGAAGGCCGTAGCGGTGTGATGATCACCGGTAGCCACAATCCGGCTGACTATAACGGCCTGAAACTGGTTTTGAACGGTGAAACTTTATCCGGCGACAAGATTCAACAATTAAAAAAACGCATTGAGGCCGGTGATTTCAGCGAAGGCACGCCGGGTTCCATCGAGCTGAATAGTCTATTCAGCAACGAATATATCGGCATGATTTCTGACGATGTGCATTTGGTTAGACCGATGAAAGTGGCTGTCGATTGCGGCAACGGTGCGGCCGGACAACTGGCACCGATTCTGTTGCGCACGATGGGTTGCGAAGTGATCGAGTTGTATTGCGAGATTGACGGCAATTTTCCCAATCATCATCCCGATCCCAGCAAGCCGGAAAATCTGGGCGATCTGATTAAGGCTGTGAAGCATTACGAGGCCGATATAGGCGTAGCGTTCGACGGCGACGGCGACCGAATTGGCGTGGTCGATTCCGGCGGCAAAATTATTTGGCCGGATCGGCAAATGATGCTGTATGCCCGCGATGTCTTGGCCAATAAACCGGGTGCGGAAATTATTTACGACGTGAAATGCTCCCGGCATTTGCACGATCAAATCGTCAAACGCGGCGGTCGGCCGTTGATGTGGAAAAGTGGCCATTCGCTGATGAAAGCCAAACTCAAGGAAACCACGGCGGCGCTGGCCGGTGAGATGAGTGGACATATTTTCTTTAACGACCGTTGGTTTGGTTTCGACGACGCCTTATATGCGGCGGCGCGGCTGATTGAAATTCTGTCTGCTGATATGCGTAGCAGTAGCGACGTATTTGCCGAACTGCCGGATAGTATCAATACACCGGAGCTGCATGTGCCTCTGGCTGAAGGCGAAGGCGTCCGCTTCGTGGAACAGCTATTCAGCCAGGCCAAGTTTAAAGACGGCAAGATCATCAATATCGACGGCATGCGCGTCGAATTTGCTGACGGCTGGGGCCTGGTCAGAGCCTCTAATACCACACCGGTTCTAACTCTGCGTTTTGAAGCGGATAGCCAGGATGCGATGCAACGTATTCAAGCTCAATTCAGGCAGCTGATGCTGCAAATCAAACCCGATATCAAACTACCTTTTTAATTGTTAGTGATTATGAAAGAAAAAACCGCGCACCAGATTGCCCACGTTCTTATCGAAGCCTTGCCGTATATTCAAAAATTCAAGGGCAAAACCGTTGTCATTAAATTCGGCGGCAACGCGATGGTCGATGATGCGTTGAAACACAGCTTCGCCCGCGACATCGTGTTGATGAAGCTGGTAGGTATTAATCCTATCGTCGTGCATGGCGGCGGGCCGCAAATCGGCGACTTGTTAAAACGCCTGGGTAAAACCTCCGAGTTTATCGACGGTATGCGCGTGACCGACAGCGAAACCATGGATGTGGTGGAAATGGTGCTGGGCGGCTTGGTGAATAAAGAGATCGTGAATATGATCAATATGCAGGGCGGCAAGGCGGTAGGTCTGACCGGTAAGGACGGCAATTTCATCCACGCCCGCAAAATCAACATGACCAAGGCCGGCGCGACGCTGGACGACGCACCGGAGATCATTGATCTGGGCCATGTCGGCGAAGTCAGCAGTATCGATCCGGCGGTGGTGGAAATGTTGGGTAACAGTGATTTTATTCCGGTGATCGCGCCGATTGGCGTGGGTAAGGACGGACATTCCTATAATATCAATGCGGATTTGGTGGCTGGCAAAGTAGCCGAAGTGTTAAAAGCCGAAAAGCTGATGCTATTGACCAACATCCCCGGCATTATGGACAGACAGGGCAATTTGCTGACCGGCCTGACCTTGACTGATATTGATAATCTGATTGCCGATGGCACGATTTCCGGGGGGATGATTCCGAAAACCCGCTGCGGCACTGATGCGTTGAAGGGCGGTGTGACCAGTGTGCATATCATCGACGGGCGGGTCGAGCACGCGGTGTTGCTGGAGCTGTTCACCGATCAGGGTGTCGGTACCTTATTGTTGCGCCGCTAAGCTGGATTGAATAAAAGGCGCAAAGGCTTGGCGAATGCTCTGAGCCTTGGCGCCTGAGCATAATTCGTTGCCGATACTGGATTGGCGGCAGCGGATGTCCAGAAATATCTGCAAAGTATTGTTGCGCTCCAGCAGTGATACCGACAAGCTTAAATCGTCGTCTTTCTGCGGGGCTGCGCGCATGATCAGTTTCTCGCTTTCCACGTCTTGGCCGGTGGTGGAGTGAGTCGCGACAAACTCGCCGGCGACTTTCCAGGCTTTTTCGCATTGCCCGGCGTCCTGGCAAACAAACAGGCCTAACTCGTTGCTAGCGTTACTGGCCGCTAAACTATCGCCGTTGACCGGTTTTCCGTCGTTGTTGTTGGCTTGGGTGAGGAATTGAAAGCGGGCTATGTCGGCTTTGAATTCTTTTTCGCTGTTTTGTCTGTCTTGTTGGTGACGCAAAAGCTCTTGTTTGCCCGCTTCTATCTGTTGTTTGCTGGCGGCAATATCCGCCAGTAATTTCGGCGGTATCTTGCTGCCGCCGCGCTCAAGATTGGCGGCTTGTTGCTGTTGCTGCTGCAATTGCAGTTGAATGCGTTCGATATTGCCTTCAATCACTTTTTGCCCGGCATCGAAGGATGCCATTTTATTGCTCAAGGCTTTATTCATATCATCAATGTTACGAAAAGTGCTCAGCAGGACTTTGTCGTTGGCGTTTTGCCTGGCAATGATCTTTTCCTGTTCCTTGCGTAGCGCATCCAGCCGCTTTTGCTGGGCTATTTGTTCGGCGGTTTTGGCTTTTTCAAGCACATCGAGCACGCGGGCTTTCTCGCTTAATGTTTCCCGTTTGTGCTTTACCTGATCCGGCGGTACTTGGTCGGAGAAATAGACGTTACCGTTTTCATCCACCCAACGATACATTTTTTTGGCATATGCCGGCTGACCCAATGCACATAGCAAAGCTAGAGCGACAAATGAGGTTCGTTTGAAGGGGGCATGTCGCATGGCAATACTGGCTAGAGGCCTAGCCCAGTAGGCTGACCAATTGATGCAAGGGCGGCAAAATCATCATTTTTGCCAGTTGCAACAATACCAGCGCCACCAGCGGCGATAAATCTATCCCGCCCAGGTCGGGTAAAACCTTGCGACACACGTTCAGCAGCGGATCAGTCAAACTGTACAAAATCGATGAGGCGGAGCCGTAGCTGCCGGGGGCGAACCAACTGAGGATGGCGCCGGCAAAAATGGCGTAAACGAAAATATCGATCAGCATTTTCAGCAAGTCGGTAAACGACAATAACGTCAATGCCACAAAACTCACGGACAAGCCTTTAATAGCCAGTATCGAGAAGTTGGCTACTATTTGCAGCAACAAGGCCAATACCAGAGAAGAGCTATCGATGCGGCCGATAGACGGGATGAAACGGCGCATGATCCTTAGCGGCGGATGGGTGATTTTCACCAGAAATTGCGATACCGGGTTGTAAAAATCGGCCTGGGTCCACTGCAATAAGAAGCGCAATGCCACCGCTAAAATGTATAAAGAAAACAGGGTGTCTATCAGGAACACTATCGGGTCGGTCATGTAATTGCTGCCCATTAGTCGGCTCCTAGTTGTTTTGACATTTCAATGGAACGGTCATTGGCGGCATGCAAGGCTTTGGCAACCAGTTCGACAAAACCGTTTTGCATAAATGTCTCTATGGCTTGCTGAGTGGTGCCGCCCGGCGAGGTAACTCTGGCGCGCAATTGTGCGGGCGATTCGGCCGATTCCAAAGCAATTTTGGCGGCGCCCAGCGCGGTTTGTTGTATCAGCAGTCTGGCGGAACGTTCGTCCAGGCCCAATTCCAGGGCGGCTTTTTCCATCGCTTCCATCAGCAGGAAGAAATAGGCTGGTCCGCTGCCGGAGACGGCGGTTACCGCGTCAAGTTGGTTTTCGTCGTTGACCCACAGGGCCAAACCGACAGCGCGTAAAATATTTTCGGCCAGATCTTTTTGTTCGTCATCAACATTGGCGTTGGCGTGCAATGCGGTTGCACCGGTTTGCACCAGTGCCGGTGTGTTTGGCATGCAGCGCACGATAGCGGCCTCGCTACCTAGCCACTTAGACAGGCTTTGTTGGGAAATGCCGGCGGCAATCGATACGACCAGCACATTCTTTTGTTTCAGGCTGGGAGCGATTTGCAAAGCAACATCGCGCAATATTTGCGGTTTAACTGCCAGCACCACGACTTCGACTTCGTTAATGACTGTCTCGTTGTTGGCGGTAGTATTGACATGAAGTTGATCGGTGTGAGCCTGCAACGTGGCGGGCGCGGTATCCGACACCCAGATCTGCTGCGGTGAATGGCCGCTGGCAATCAAGCCGCTGATTAGACTGGTCGCCATATTACCGCCACCAATAAAACCGATTGTTTTTGTTTTCATAGCTTACTGATTAGTCTGTTGAATTGTTACGGAAACCGCTTTTCGCGATGCATTCTACATGACAATGGTGGCGTCGCAGAGAATCTCAAGTCGTTACGGATTTTTGCAAGCCGATATGCCGGGGGCGGATACCTAACAGTATCAGCGCCGAACTATAAATCAAGATTGCCGAGCCGATTGTTATCCCCAGGTGCAGGCCTCGTTGCGACGCGCTCCAATCGAGCCAAAGCGTCACGTCGACAAAATAATATAAAAACGCCGACATCACTGCGTTGGCCACCACAACCCGCATTATGAATATTAGCCATTGCTCGCAAGGCTGGTAAATTCGGGTTTTTAACAACGTCAACAAAAGAAGGAGCGCGTTTAGGTATGCAGACAAGGTAGTTGCCAGGGCGATGCCAAGATGAGCGAAGGGAAATGCCAGCAGCACACTCAATATGATATTCGCGACGATGGAATGCATACCAAAACGCATTGGCGTTTGTGTATCCTGGCGGGAAGTGAAGCCTGGAACCAATATCTTGATCAACATAAAGGCCAGTAAGCCTAGCGCATAAGCCATCAGGCTCTTGCCTGCCATCCGCACATCGTCGCTGCCGAATTCATTATATTGAAACAGCGTTGATAACAAGGGCTCAGCCAGCAGTGTTAAACCCAGGGTAGCAGGCAGGCCGATCAGTAACACCAGTTTCAAGCCCCAGTCCAACGCTTTGGAAAAGGCCAGGGCATCTTCAGCGGCATGGTTCTCGGACAATCTCGGCAAAATGACTGTCGCCAGCGCTACACCCAAAATTCCGAGCGGAAACTCCACCAGCCTATCGGAGTAGTAAAGCCAAGAAACGCTGCCCGACGTTAAAAATGAAGCTACCAAAGTGCCGAACAGTAAATTGACTTGCACCACGGAGACTCCAAAAATGGCGGGGAGCATCTGCTTGAGCATGCGTTGCACCGCTGGGTCTTGGTAGCCCCAGCGCGGCCTGGGCAGCAAGCCGAGCCTTATCAGTGCAGGGATTTGAAATAACAGTTGCACTACGCCGGCGCCAAATACGCCCCACGCTAAAGCCATAATGGGTTTGGCCATTAACGGCGAAATCCAGATTGCAGCGCCTATCATGCAAATATTCAGAAATACCGGAGTCAGTGCCGGAATGGCGAATTTGCCGCGTGCGTTCAAAATCGCGCCGGAGAATGCAACCAGCGTAACGAAGAACAAATATGGGAAGGTGATGCGCAGCATTTGCACAGCCAGTTCGTACTGGTCGCCTTCCCACAGAAAACCGGGCGCAAAAAGCAGGATCAGCAACGGCGCTGCAATGACGCCCGCCACTGTGAATAACACCAACAAGACTGCCAAGGTGCCGGCGGTGCGGTCGATAAACAGTCGCAAACCTTCCTCGCTGTCTTTTTCGTTATAATCGGACAGAGCTGGTACAAAAGCTTGGGCGAACGCGCCTTCCATGAACAAGCGGCGCAGGAAGTTCGGAATCCTGAAGGCCACGAAAAACGCATCGGTTGCCGCGTTAACGCCAAAAATGTTGGCAAATAGCATGTCTCTTACAAAACCCATGATCCGCGAAATCATGGTCATACTGCTAACGATTGCGGTGGATTTAAACAGCTGCTTACTCACTGCAGGCCTCAGATTGAGTTTGGGAACACTAAAAATTTGACAATCATAGCATCCAAAATGATAATACGCGGTTCCAGATTAACTCAAAAGAACTGATAGACTATGGCTAATTCACCACAAGCTAGAAAAAGAGCGCGTCAGGCTGAGAAAAGCCGTATTCGCAATGCCGGACAGCGCAGCAACTTACGCACTTTCGTTAAAAAAGTGATCGCCGCTGTTAGAGCAGGCGATAAAGAGCAAGCTCAAGCCGCGTTTAAAACCGCTGTTCCTGTAATCGATTCGGCTGTTAACAAAGGCCTTATCCACAAAAATAAAGCGGCTCGCAGCAAAAGCAGACTAAACGACAGACTGCGCGCAATGGCTTGATCTCGACGCAAAGTCGATAGATCAACAAGGCCTATGCAACAGATGTTGCTTGGGCCTTTTTTATGCGCGGCGGTTTTATCTCGCGCAGATACCAGATGCTCTGGCTCCTAATCTTTCCGATAATCAAAGGTTGTTAGCTTTCAAGCAACTTATTTGGAATAAGTTGCTTGCGGCGCGTGGACATGCTGCTAATCTGATAGCTTTCAGCTCATCAGTCTAAGGTACTGTCATGAATAACCAAGACCAAGCCAAACTGCGTTGGGGCATTCTCGGCGCGGCCCGCATCAACGAACGCTTATTGCCGGCAATAGTCGAAGCATCTAATGCCGAACTGATTGGTATCGCCAGCCGCCGTCCCGGGGCTGCGGCGCAAACGTTGGCTAAATATGCCCCCTGCCATCCTGAGATACAGAGTTACGACAATTTGGATTCTCTGCTCAACGACGATGACGTACAAGCCATTTATTTGCCAATGGCGAATCATGAACACGCTGAATGGACTTTACGTGCCATCGAGCATCGCAAGCATGTGTTATGCGAAAAACCGATGGCGCTGACGGTTGCCGATATTGATGCGATAGAAACAGCGGCTCGCCGTTACGGGGTGACCGTGATGGAAGGCTTTATGTATCGTTTCCATCCGCAACATGCCCGTGTATTGGAGTTGATCGGCTCCGGACTGATAGGCGAAATTCGATCGGTACGTGCCAGCTATTCGTTCATGATGCGTCCGGCCCGGATGTATCGTTTAGCCGACGATGTTTCGCATGGTGGTGGTGCGATGTGGGATATTGGCTGCTATGCAATTCATTCGCTGCGAATGTTTTTTCAGCAATCCCCTTGCCGGGTAATGGCGTTGTCCAAATACGTGGAAAGCGGCGCCGACATCGCCACTAGCGGCGTGCTGGATTTCGGCGAAGGCAAATTCGCACATTTCGATTTCAGCTTTGAACGGGCTCGGCGCTGCGAATACGAAATCATCGGTACCCAAGGGGGTATAAAATGTCATGTGGTTTGGCAATTGCCTGGCGATGTGCCGGTGATTTCTTGGTGGACCGAGGACGGTCGCCAGTCCGAAGAGCGTTTGCCGGCTTCCAATCACTTCCGTCTGGAGATTGAACATTTCAGCAATTGCGTGTTGAGTGGTCAGGGGGCGCAGTTGTCCCTAGCCGACGCCCGCGACAATTGCAGAACGATAGTGGCCGCATTGCAATCGGCGGCGGAAGGTCGGGTCGTCGAAATTTAATGGCAACAACGCGAGGACGTCTGAGCGAGTGCTGTCAAACTCTGCAAAAAGGCCATGTCTTTGAGCCTCGTTCGCGTTTAATTCATATGAGTTTGCGGCCTCAGGAGCTTGTCGATGAACGAGAAAATATTATCCAAAATTGTTCGGAGCGATGCCTTGCGCATCGTTGCGATGTTAGCGACATTGAGTATTCTTCAGGTGGGTTCTGCATGCGCTGCTGACGTGGTACAAGCCCGGAAAGATTTGCAGCAAATGGGTGTTGAATACACGGAACAGCAATTCGCGACCTCCGCTGGAGCGGGCGATATGGCGGCGGTGCGATTATTTCTGGATGCGGGAATGGATATCAACGCTGGCGATAGTGCCGCTTTGGGGTTGGCGGCCGGTAGAGGGCGGACGGAAATGGTGGAACTGCTATTGGCGAACGGCGCCAAGCCGACAGCCAATGCGCTACAGTTTGCGAGAACCCGAGGTCATCGGGAAATTGCGAATATGCTGCTTCGAGCCGGGGCGAAGGAATAGCGGCCATGTACGCTCAGATTTGAGCGATTGATGGGCATGCCACGATTTTTCGACAAGAACGGAAAGGTGCGACTCCCTCGAAATAGCTAGAGGGAGTCACGATGAGACTTAACGCGCGAGTTTTTTTGGCCGTTGATTCCCAAAATACCTAAGGCTGAGCCGAACAACCAAATCGCCGCTGGTACGGGCACTGCGGCAATATTGCTGGCGAACAGCTGGTTGTGGAATTCGATATTGCCGTTAAACGACTGAGCAACCAATTGGCCGTTCAATTGTCCGTAACCGCCAAATACGTTGGCCCAGGGCGCTAGAATCGAGCCCTGAGGGTTCTTGCTGCCCGCTAACGTTAACGACATTGCGTCATAGAAATTGTAGATGACGTGTGTGGCGTCGATACCGTTAAGATTGACTTGGCCGTTTTGAAATATCTGGCCGGTGCCGCTGACATTGATCAACACGGTGGAGTTGCTGGGAGCGCTGATGTTGATCGTATTGCTGGCGGTCAGTTCGGCGCCGTCTATGTCAAACACGTTGAGTTCGCTATTGTTGCCGGTCAAATTCAGCGTGCCGTAATTGTTGCCGACACTGCCGTTGGCGGTCAAAGCGTTCCAGGCGTTCGAGATGTTTTGATATTGGGTTTGCGCACCGGAAAAATCCACCAATGTTTGCGCGAAGACGCCGCCATTGGCGGTAAAGCTGCTTAGCAGGGTGCCGCCTGCATAGATGCTGCCGTTCTGACCATTGCCTACGCCACCGTTGTTGGCGGTTAGCGTGCCGTTTACGACCAAACGGGCTGCGTTGCCACTGATTTGCGAGGCCACCGAATAGTTGGTCAATGTAATATTGCCGCCGGCAGCCAAGTTGCCCTCGGTATCGGAATTTGAGCTGATGAAGTTGCCGAATACGAAAACATTGTAGTCGCTGGCCGGCCCTACCAAGGCTGCATGGGCTGGAGAGATGGCGGCAGCCAATAATAAACTGGTAGTTGCTATAGTGTGTGACAAACGCATTTTCCTTTAACCTTGAATAAGTATGATGGCGGGATGCCTTAAATTGATAATGTGTCGACAATATCCGTTCCCATGCGGAAATGTCGTAAGCAAAACCGACGGTTCAAATAAGAGCGTGATGACAAATACTTGACCACGCCGTTGGTCGACCGGAGAAGTTGGCTTTTACCGATTCGAGACCTATATTAAGTGACGAGCCGTTAATAGTCGGTTATCCCGGATTGCGGCGATAAACCATGCACTTCCGGCGTCCATTCTATCTGATTTGAATTTCGGGCGATACGGCCGTTGGTACAGGTGACTACCGGGTTAGCAAACTGCTAACCCGGCAGCTTATTCGAAGCCGTTTTTATTGGCTAAATGTCAATCCGTCATTTGCGACATCGATTTTGATCGAGTCCCCAGGGATGAAGCGTCCTGACAAAATCTCATTAGCCAGCGGATTTTCCAATTGCCGTTGTATCGCCCGTTTCAAAGGCCGTGCGCCGTAAACCGGATCGAAACCGGCTTCGCCGAGTAGATCCAGTGCGGTTTCGCTGACTTCCAGACCAATGTCTTTTTCCTGGAGACGACGGCGCAACAATTCGATCTGAATTTTACAGATGGCGCGGATTTGGCCCTGGCCGAGCGGATGGAAGACCACTGCTTCATCGACCCGATTGATGAATTCCGGTCGGAAATGCTGAGCTACAATCTCCATCACCGCATCTTTCATTTCGACATAGTTGTCTTCGCCCGCCAGTTCCTGGATCACGCTGGAGCCCAGGTTCGACGTCATTACCACCACCGTGTTTTTAAAGTCGACGGTGCGACCCTGTCCATCCGTCAAACGGCCGTCGTCAAGCACTTGCAGCAATACGTTAAACACATCGTTATGGGCTTTCTCGATTTCGTCAAGCAGGATGACCGAGTAGGGTTTCCGGCGCACGGCCTCAGTTAGATAGCCGCCTTCTTCATAACCGACATAGCCGGGAGGTGCGCCGATCAAACGGGCCACGGAATGTTTCTCCATGAACTCCGACATGTCGATGCGCACCATTGCTTCCTCGGTATCGAACATGAATTCGGCCAAAGCCTTGCAAAGCTCGGTCTTACCGACTCCTGTCGGCCCCAAGAATAGGAACGAGCCGTTGGGCCGGTTCGGGTCCGACAGGCCGGCGCGGGAGCGGCGGATCGCGTTGCTGACGGCTTTCAAGGCCTCGGTTTGGCCGATCACCCGTTTGCCCAGCTCTTCTTCCATGCGCAGCAATTTTTCGCGCTCACCTTCCATCATTTTCGAGACCGGAATGCCGGTCCATTTCGAAACCACTTCGGCGATTTCTTCTTCCGTGACCTTGCTGCGCAGCAGGGTGGTTTCCTGCATTTCTGCTTGCGAAGCCAAGTCCAGTTCTTTCTCCAGTTTGGGTATGTCGCCGTATTGCAGCTCGGACATCCGCGCGTAATCCTGGCTGCGGCGGGCCGCTTCCAGTTCCAGGCGGGCATGTTCCAGGCGTTCCTTGATCGTTGCAGTGCCTTGCAATGCCGCTTTCTCGGCTTTCCAGATTTCTTCCAAATCGGAATATTCTTTTTCCAAGTCGGCGATTTCCACTTGCAGGATTTCCAGGCGTTTTTTTGAGGCCGCGTCGCTTTCGTTTTTCATGGCCTCGCGTTCGATTTTCAATTGAATCAAACGCCTGTCAAGTTTATCCATCGATTCCGGTTTGGAGTCCATTTCCATCCGGATCCGGCTGGCGGCTTCGTCGATCAAGTCGATGGCTTTGTCCGGCAATTGCCGATCGGAAATGTAGCGGTGCGACAGCATGGCGGCGGCAACGATGGCCGGGTCGGTGATGTCGACGCTGTGGTGGATTTCGTAACGTTCTTTCAAGCCACGCAAGATGGCGATGGTGTCTTCGACGCTCGGTTCGTCGACCAGTACTTTTTGAAAACGGCGTTCCAATGCGGCGTCTTTTTCTATGTATTGCCGATATTCGTCCAGCGTTGTGGCGCCGACGCAATGCAGTTCGCCGCGAGCTAGAGCGGGTTTCAGCATATTGCCGGCGTCCATCGCGCCTTCGGCCTTGCCGGCGCCGACCATGGTGTGCAGCTCGTCGATGAACAGGATGATCTGGCCTTCCTGTTTGGCAACGTCATTAAGTACGGCTTTCAGACGCTCCTCAAACTCGCCGCGAAACTTGGCGCCGGCGATTAATGCCGCCATGTCTAGCGACAATAGTTGCTTACCTTTGATACCTTCCGGCACTTCGCCGTTAACGATACGTTGCGCCAGACCCTCGACAATGGCAGTTTTGCCGACGCCCGGCTCGCCGATCAGCACCGGGTTGTTTTTGGTGCGGCGTTGCAAGACCTGGATGGTGCGGCGGATTTCGTCGTCACGACCGATCACCGGGTCCAGCTTGCCTTGTTCGGCACGTTCGGTCAGGTTGATGGTGTATTTTTTCAAGGCCTGGCGTTGATCTTCGGCGTTGGCATCGTTGACGTTCTGGCCGCCGCGCATGTTTTCGATGGCTTTTTCCACGGCCGAAGCGGTGACGCCTGCTTGCTTGAGGATTTTTTGTAAGGAGCCGCTGGCTTCCAGGGCTGCCAGCAAAAATAATTCGCTGGAGATGAACGCATCTTTACGTTTCTGCGCCAGTTTGTCGGTCAGATTCAACATCCGCGACAATTCGTTGGAAATCTGCACATCGCCGCCGGCGCCGGAGACGCTGGCCAGACGATCAATTTCCTTGCTTAGCTCATTGCGCAAGGCGTTGACCTGGATGCCAACCTGCATCAGTAAAGGTTTGATACTGCCGCCTTCCTGATCGATCAACGCCAACATTACGTGCACCGGCTCGATGAACTGGTGGTCCTTGCCTAGGGCCATGCTTTGCGCGTCGCTGAGCGCCTGTTGAAATTTACTGGTTAATTTATCCATTCGCATGCTGCGTACCTCATTTGGGATATAAATTGTGTTGCCGCAGAGATGGGGCGCTACGTAACGCTTTTCAAGCGAGGGCTGGTGGATAATTCCACTATTTTTCGGGTGAAATTATTGCTACTGATTGGTGGCTTGAGATGGACATCGTTGGTAGCCTTGATAAATGATTCAAAGTACAATGCTCGCGCTCAGATAACAGATGTTGAGGGATTATGGCCTTTGCTAGTCAGCAGGTCCGGTTGTCAATATTGTCGGTCTGCGTAACCATTAGTTTTATTTTGTAGGAGTTTTAGAAATGGCAACAGGCACTGTAAAGTGGTTCAACAACACCAAAGGGTTTGGATTTATCGAGCCTTCCGAAGGCAAGGAAGATGTGTTTGTGCATCATTCCGTAATTAAGGGCGAAGGTTTTAAAACCTTGTCTCCAGGCCAGTCGGTTCAGTTCGATATCGAATCCGGTCCTAAAGGTTTGACTGCCGCGAACGTCCTGCCCAGATAAGCGTTAACGGTTACGGGTAAAAAGGCTCTTGCTTGCAAGGGCCTTTTTTATGCCTGTTACAAAATGGATTTTTCGGTCGAGGACAATATAACCAAGCTATAATGCAGCCATCCCTTCCAAACCGGCGTAACTGACTATGGCACGCGAATTTTCTTCTTTAAAACAAATGGATACCCCGGTCAAAGTGCTGTTTACCGGCTATTTGACTACCGTGGCGGTTGGCTATCTGATGGCTTTGATCCAAATTCTGTTTACTCATGGTATGGCTGACGGCAAGTTTGGTCTGTCGATAGACGACATTGTTTACAGTTATTACGGCAATCGTTCGGGAACCGTGCTGGAAACCAAGCTGAACGGGTCCATGAAGGAGAATGCATCCGAACAGGAACGGTTCGCCATTATCCAATGGGTACGCGATGGTGCCGACAAGGACGATTTTATCGACGATGGTATCGAAAAAATCATTCAGGAACGGTGTGTGATGTGTCACAACAAAGACGCACCGGTCCCGGATTTGAGCGATTTTAAAGTGTTGAAGGAATTGACCAAGGAAGACGAAGGCGCGACCTTCAGTTCGCTGACGCGGGTGTCACATATTCACTTGTTCGGCATCAGTTTTATTTTCATGTTTGTCGGCTTGATTTTCAGCTTTTCGGAAACCAGTACCATCAAGTACAAATGTATTGCGATCGGTATGCCCTATATGTTTTTGCTGGTGGATATTTTGTCGTGGTGGTTGACGAAGCTGAACCCGATGTTCGCCTGGCTGGTGATTGTGGCGGGCGGCGGTATGGCGGTGTCGTTTGCGTTTATGTGGACGGTTTCCGTCGCGGAAATGTGGTTGTTTGATAGGGTGTTTCTGGATGCTGACGGTCAGCCTAGAGTGCAGTGGAGCACAATAGTAGAAGCCAAGTTTAAGCAGGTTGGCGGAGAGGCGGCGGCGAAAAAATTAGCTGAGTTACTGAAGCAAGTCGGTGTTTACGGCTGGTCGAAATTTCAGAGCCAAGGCCTGCCATTTCTGAAAGATATCTACGTAAAAATAGTCAAGAAAGACAAATAGTTACGTAAGTGTGACTGGGTATGCAAAACACTGTCGGGAAGTTAAAGTTCCGTGCTTGGCAAGCCGATAACCGGAGCGGTATGATGCAATCTCGATTTGCAGGAGGTGTACCATGATTAGCAATGTAATGAATAGCGCAACCAGTCTGATCAGTAATGCTCAGCAAAAAGCCAGTACCGCCGCGCAAACGATTGCAAATTTGCCGGTGCAAGCTCAGGAAGTCGGCGGCTCAAAAGATGTCGGTTCGGCTGACTTATTCAAGCCGGTGCTGAGCTTGAAAGAGGCTGAGTTGGAAACCTCGGCTGGTGCCAAAATGATCAAGGTTCATGAAAAAACGCTCGGATCTCTTCTCGACGTGAAGGCTTAATGGCTAACGCTGACATCATAGCCCAGCGCTTTGATGTCAGCGGCAAACGCATTCATTTCTTCAACACTCATTCTTTCCAGTTCGTCCGCTTCCATTTGGAACGATTGCCTGGCCACGCTGTAAAGCATAATTTCTTGCAGTTTAATCTGGCCAAACCGTAATTCCTGCAAAAGCCCTAAATAGGCCTGTTTTTCGCTGTCAGACCACGCTTGCCGATAATGCAACATGCAGGTTTGTAGTTTGGTTGGACAAAGTCTGGTGGCAATTTCTAGACGTTCCAATAACTTTTGCTGACTTTGGCCCGTGCTGTTGATCAACTTGCGGCCCTGTTCGGTCGCGCTATCCAGCTTGAACCATAATTCGCCGTTGTGTCTGCTCAATTCCGCCAAGCCCGCTTGCACTGTCGATTGGTGTATCAAGCTGCCATTGCTGATCAATACAAATTTGCTGGCTGGAAACACTCCGGATTCCGTGGCGATCTTGCCGATCAGATGCACGGCTTTATCAAAATCTATCAAGCTGGTCGGTTCGCCGTTGCCGGAAATGGCGATATCCTTGATAACGCGGTGATCGATTTCGACGTTAAATTGCTCAAAAAAATCGCCGTGTTGCACGTAATTTAAAAAGAAGCGCAGTTCCTGCTCCAGTAAGGCAAAATCCATTTCCGGCGCATTACCGCGCTGTAACTGCGGTACTTGGCAGTAAATACAGCGCCAGTTGCAGGTATTGTTCGGATTGAAATTGACACCTATCGATAAACCACCCGCACGGCGGGAGATGACCGGGTAAACATATTTCAGGCCAGCGACATTACGGTTGTGATTGGTGGTGGTGAGTATCGGTTTCACTTGAGATGCGCCGCGCAAACCGTAACGGGTTTGCGCGGCCATGAGTTAGATTCGGACTAGCACTTCGCCGCGTCCGGTTTCCGCCATATCGCCGCCGTAACGCTGCACGCGGTTAAACGCCGCACCACTGTCGGCAAAACGGGAGTTGAAGGATTTGAACGATGCGAACAGTATGGGCAGGAAGGCCAGTGTGTGGGAGCCGCAGTCGTTAAAGGTCGCGGATAATTGCGGCTGATTCCATAGCAACAAAGTGCCGCGCCGCATCGCATAGCCCAGATAGCGGCCGGTGTTACCCATCACCGCGATAGTGCCTGCCAGCATGCGCGAGCCGCAATAATCGCCGGCATTGCCTTCGATCAAAATCTGGCCTCGGCGCATATGGTCACCGGCACGCTGGCCGACATTACCTTTCACTAACACCGTACCGCCTTTCATGCCTTGCTTGTTACCGGGTAGGGCCCCGCCCAGAAAATCGCCGGCATCGCCTTCGATTTGAATCAAGCCGTTTTTCATTTCACATGCAGCATACAGGCCTGCATCGCCACTGACGTTGATCGTGCCGGATTTCAGTTGCATGCCCAGATAAGCGCCGGTATCGCCTTGTACGCTGATGCTGCCGCCGTCCAACTCCTTGCCAATGAAGTCCAGCTTGTTATTGCTATAGGCGATAATGATTTCTTGGGTGTTCATGCCGGTGATGTAGAACAGCTCGTCGACCCGGCGGCGGCTTTTGCCATTCTGTAGTTCGATGGCGGCAATCGCATCGACGTCCAAACCTTGCAGCTTTTGACAAACCAGCGGCGACATGTCGATACGCTGGTCGGTTGGCTGTTTCAGGGTAAAGGTTAACGCGCTCATGCCATGATCTCCTGCAAATGAAAGTGGAACGGTCCCAATTTACCGCCGTAGTTGCCGGCGCTGATGCGCTTGATACCGTTAGCCGCGCCTAGATCGCAAACTGCTTGGATGCCGACGCGCATGGCTTTGTCGATGTCTTCCTTGCACAAGCCGTCGATGACGATTTCCATCACCGATTCGATTTCCGGCGACAGATCTGTTTTGGTGACGCCTTTTAACGTCGGGCAGAAGGCATCGTTAGTCGATGCGCCTAATGACGCATACTTGGAGCCAACCTTGGAGCCGGAACGCACCACGCCGCCAGGGAAGGGCATAATCACATTCGGAATTTTGCGCATTTCCTCAATCGCCGCCTCGCAGGCTGCCAAAGCTTGTGGTTGCGATTCTGCCAGCACCAGGAAGTTGCCGCCGCCGACCGCGTCCACCATGCCGGTCGTCGCTTCGGTCAGAAACTCGCCGTCCATTACCGGCACTCGCCAGTAGCGCTTGCCGCCGATCTTTTTTGCAATTTGAAAGCCATCGCCGAAGTAACGCAGGTTTTTGCCCAACGGAATTGGCTTGCCGCCTTCGATGCCGGCAAATAGTGCCGAGGTTGGCGAGGTCAATACGCATTGCCCGGCACGGGTTTCCAATTGCTTGGCCAAACCTTTGCCGCCCATCGCGTAAATCATGATGGCGACACCGGGCCGTCCGTCGGGCGTTTCGTTCGGGCTCAACACTCGTTCGATGCCCGCCTCGCAGCCGCAAGCAATTACAGAGGTCGCGAAGCCGGTCATCGCTTGCGCGGAAATCATCGCCCATTTTTCGTTTTGCGCGGTGATGATGGCGCGCGTCGCCTTCATCGGAAAGGCTTCGGCGAAGGTTTTGTCTATGGTTACGCCATTTATGATCATGCTGCACCTCGCAACGGATGCGCCGTCAAGCTGCCGCGTCCGTCTTCGCTAATTTCGTCGTCGCTGATTTTAAAGTTGCCGAGTTTCATGGTCAGGTATTTGTCGAAATAAGGTTTGAGGTCTTTTTCGATGGATAGATCGTAGTCCGGTTTGACGATATGGGTCGTGCCCCAGGTAACTTTCACCACTTCGCCGTCTTTGACGACCAGTTCGCCGTCCTTAAAAACATAATCCGGTTTGGTAAACATGGTCTGGCGGTCCGCGTTTTCGGTGTAAACAGTGATGTCTGCGAAGTTGCCTGCACTCAAAGCACCACGGTCTTTCAGGCCGATGATGCGGGCTGCGCCGGCGCGGGTCATGATGGCGATTTCGTTTAGTGTGTATTCGCGCTCGATCGAGGCTAGCGTGGTCATTTTTTGCGCTTCCGGATGGATGGTCGCCAGCATGTCGTTGCGGAAGCTGCGGTCCATCAGCAGGCGGATCAGATGTGGATAGCTGGTGAACGGCGCGCCGTTGGGGTGGTCTGTGGTCAGGAAGATCCGCCAAGGATCTTCGACCAACAGGAATATTTCTAAACCGATGGCCCACTGTAAGGCATTGACGAAGTTTTGGTCCTTGTATTTAAACGGCACCACGCCGCAGCCGGCATCGCATTCGATGTCCATGCACACCCATTTATTGGGGCTGGCGAAACGGTGGTTGGCGTGTTGGCGCATGTTATCGCCGGAGGCGGTGACGGTCTGGCCGAACAGGATTTGGCCGACGTCGGCGGTTATGTTCGGATTGCTATTGATTGCCTCGGCGATCTGCGCGGCACCGGAGGAGAATTTGAAATCGCCTTCTTTACCGTAGCTATGGAACTGAATATGGGTCAAGTGCATCGGCAAGCCGTCGATGCCTTCGATGGTATTTAAGGTGGTTTCCAGATTGCCCGGTACGCCTAAATTGCAGCCATGCACATGTAAAGGATGAGTGATGCCGAGTTCTTGCACCGCTTTAGCTAAGGTTTGCAAGATTTGTCGGGGCGTGACGTCGTAATGGCTGTTCTTCTCGTCCAAATCCAGTTTGCGCTGGTTGAATTTAAACGCATTGATGCCGCCGGCGTTGACCACCTTAATGCCGATGCCTTTGGCGGCGTTCAGCGTCCAGGCGACATAATCATTGATGGCTTTTTGATCTTTGTTGGCGGTCAGCATGCGTAATAGGAAGTCGTCGCTACCCAACATGACATAGCCGCCTTTATCCACAATCGGCGTATCGCCCATTTCCATATGCGCCTGGCGGGCGTTGATTGGTAATACCGCAGGTTCGAAACAGGCGGTGTAACCCATTTCCGCGTAGCGGTAGCCGGCCACGTAAGTGCTGGGCATCGCGTGACCGTTACCGGAGCGGGTAATCGGCGTGCGGTGCACCGGGTCCTGGCGATGGTCTTCCGGCAATAGAGTGCGGGCGATGTTGCCTTTGCCGCCGCCGATGTGGGTGTGCATGTCGATGGCGCCCGACATCACTACTTTGCCGCGCAAATCGTATTCTTTGTCAACCGGTCTGCCGTCTTTAGGCGCATCGATAATGCGGCCGTCCTGCACGTAAATGTCTTGCTGTTGTCCGTCGATGCCGCTGGCCGGATCGTAAACGGTTCCACCTGTAAGTTTTATCAACATGTGTTTGGTCCTAAAGGGCTTGTTCGATAGCGGACAGGACTTCGGCGGTACTGGGCAGGCCGGAGTCGCGCAATTTTTTCAGGCGGATCGCCACCACATTGTCTAGGCGGTAAGCGTGGCCGGCATGGTCGATGCCGGGCGTGCCGACCGGGATGAACACATCCGGCTCTTTCTCGAACTTCATGCCGGAGCGAGCGATAACGATAGTCGGTAAGTGGGTTTTTGGGGGCAGTGCGCTGCTGTTAAAGGCCTGAACCCACAGCAAGGCATCGGCTTCGCCGTTATTTAGCAGTGTTTGACAGTCGTACAGATAAGGATCGTACTCGGGGTAACCTCTGGCAAAGTTGACGCGCGCCGGGTAGCCGGTGGTCCAGCCGCAGACTTGGTTGGCGGTTTGGTCGCCTTCCTTGCCGCCCAACGGAAAGCCGGAGCAACGGGTGCCCAGTCGGTTGAGGTCTTTGACAATATTGCATAGCGTTTGCACGGTTAGCTCAGCTTGATCAAATGCCAATGCCGCCGCGCCCCACAGAATGACGCCATACTGCGCGGCCTTCAGTTTGTCGGCGATAAGCTGTAGCTCGCTAATGGCGATGCCGGCGACACTTTGTGCGTGTAACAAGTGGCCTTTAACCAGGGCCGACAATGTGGCAGCCACATCCGGTAAGTCGGCGTCGGCACAAGGTAGTACGCGGGCATTTTGGCCGGTAGGAGAGGTTGAGGCGTTTTCCGACGGTGCTTTGCCCAGATAAATAATTTCCCGGTTTGCCGTGTTGTCGAGGAACATGGCTTCCTCATTCCACAAATACTTCTCGAAAAAGCGCGGGGCAAAAGCTTCCAGATCGGTGCCGACTATCAGCAATAAATCGCAACGGTTTTTAAGTTCGGCTAATGTGGTATTCATCCAGCCGGAGTCTTGCAAAGCCAGTAAATTGCGGCGTGCGTTATTAAAATTGAGGTTATCGACCACCGCGCCGCTTTTGTCGGCTAAAGCCAGCAATGCGCGCATGCCGTTGACGTCGGTGGCGCAGCCGCCGATCACAGGTTGATGGGTGTTTCGTAGCAATTCCGCAGCTTTAGTGGTCGCCGCTTCCAAACTCGCTGCCTGTCCGGCAATGCGCGGCACGGTGTCCGCTATGGCTTGTTCGAATGCCGGTGTATTAACCGAGCAACCGTTTGCGGTCACTTTCAAGGTTGTGCCGTCCACCTGTATGCTCAGGTCGTCGGTACCCATGCCGCAAAAAGGGCTGGGTACCTCGGTTATTTCAGTCATGGAAAGTCCTCAATCTTTTTTAATATATTTGAATCGTGGATCGTCGGGTGTGCCTTCAAAGATGCCGGCGGAGGTTTCCGCTGCATCCCACAACAACACTTCTTCAATTTTTTTGGCCAGCAGAAAATCTTTATCGGTGATGCCTTTTGCCGAATGCGTGACCAACTTGACGATCACGAATGCGTAGGAAACAGTTAAATCCGGGTGGTGCCAGGCTTTTTCCGCCAAGTGGCCGACGGTGTTGACCACCATTAAAGTCGCTTTCCAGCCGCTGGTCTTGATTTTGCGGCGGATCCAGCCGTTTTCGTAATACCAGTGCGGCAGTTCCTGTGCTAAACGTTCGGCGATTTCGGTCTCGCTATAGACCTTGGCAGTATCGTGCGACATCGATTATCCCCACGGATTGAAGTGACTCGGCATTCTATCGCACAGTTTAGTCGGTGTCTTTACGGTGTACAGGTGTTTGGCTGGATTTCAGTGCCAATTGTCGGCAACTGGAGGGGGCTTTTTTTAACTGGCTTGTTTAGGCGGGTTGAGGGAATGCCTCGGCGCAGAGGCATTCTTTTCGGCACGCGTTTGTTATTTGACCACTCTTAGTTGTGGTTTTTGCGGAGGTTTGGGCTCTGTCGGTGTCGGCGGGGTTTCGTCCTCATTCTCTTCCGGGTCGAAAATCATACCTTTGCCATTTTCCTTGGCATAGATGGCCAACACCGCTTTGCACGGCGCGATAATGCGCATGGGTTTGCCGGCAAACCGCGCGTTGAATTGGATTTCTTCATTGCCGAGCACCAAACCTTGAATGGCTTCCGGGCGCATATTCAGTACGATTCGGCCATCTTCCACGAAGTCGCCCGGCAGCGTTACGCCGGGGTAGTCGGCGTTGACTAACAGATGGGGGGTCAGGCTGTTGTCGACGATCCATTCGTAGATGGAGCGAATCAGATAGGGTTTAAGTGGGGTCATTTGCTTGGGGCTTGCATCATGTCTTTTTCTTCGCGGCTCAGGCTTTCTTGAAAAGCCCGTCTGGAGAAAAGTCGGTTGGCGTAGGCGGTGATGCCTTTGCCTAGGCCGGCAATGTCAATGCCGATGCTGGGAAGTCGCCACAAGAATGGCGCCATCGCACAATCAATCAGAGAGTACTCGTCGCTCATAAAATACGGTGTCGCTTCAAATACCGGCGCGGCAGCCAGTAAGCTTTCCCGGAGTTGTTTTTTAGCCTTCGCGGCTTTTTTGTCACCGTTGACCAGAACGTCATCCAGCAGCGGATACCACTCCTGATCGATGCGTTTGATCAGCATCCGGGCGTTGGCGCGGGAAACCGGGTCCATTTGGTGCAAGGCGGGGTGGGGGAAGCGTTCATCCAGATATTCCATGATGATGCGGGCGTCGTACAGCACTAAGTCGCGTTCCACGAAAGTCGGGGCATTACCGTTGGGGTTCAGTTCCAGCAGATCTTCCGGCGGGTCATTCGGGTCGAAAAACTCAACTTCCGCTGGCACGCCTTTTTCGTATACAACTAGCCTGGCGCAGTGGCTCATTATGCAGGCTGGTGATGAAAAAAGAGTCATTGCGGATTTTCGGCTGGTGATGTTTGCCACGAAGTGAACCTCTTTGAGTAACAGGATTTAAACCGGGGCAGATTGTAGCATGGATGTTGGGGCTTTTGGGGGCGATGCCGGACGCATTCTGCCCTTGAAAATAACGGGCTGCACCCGGCTATTTTAAACGGCTTGCCGCACTATTCAGCCCAGTTTGACGATGATGTCTTCCAGTACATTCGCGGTGGCATGAACCTTGTCGGCGGCATTGGACAAATGCCGATAAAGTTCGCGTTGTTTAAACATATTCAAGTAGTCATCGCCTTGGAATAAATCGGCGATGGCCTTGCGGTACATCTTCTCGATGCGGCGCTCCGAGTGGCGGGCGGCAAAGGCCTGTTGCTCGGCCTCGGCGGGGGCTTTGCCTAATACGGCGAAGCCGCGCTCCAGTGCTTTGATGCCCACTTGCAACTCAATGACCATCGCTTGCGAATGGCTGTCGGGGTTCAGTTCCAGGGCTTCCATCTCGTTATACGTGCTTTTGCAATAGGTAACGATGCTGTCCATAGAGGCGATGGCGCGATAAATGTCTTCGCGATCAATCGGTGTGGCAAACGAGCTGTTTAGTTCGTGTAGGTTGTGCATGCGGATCCGGTCGGCTTCGTGTTCGTCTTCTTTCAACATCTTGCCGGCTTCGACTGATTCGCTGGCCATGAAACGGACGAGATTATCGACGGTGACGCAGACCTGCTGGCACTGTTGGTGCAGCAATAGATAGAAGTCGGCGGTTTTCGGGAATATTCGCTGAAACAGCCGGGAGGCCAGTGAAAGCTTGGGAGATGACATGAAGATTACAGCGGCTATTTGAGAGAGTAGTCGAATATCAGAAAACTGATGCAGGCGATCATGGCCGCGCCGGGGATGGTGATCAGCCAGGTTCGCAAAATTTCCAAGGCTTTTCCCCAGCGTACCGCTCTGGGGCGATCAGATGCACCAATACCCATGATGGCCGATGCTACAACGTGCGTCGTGGACACCGGGGCGCCGAGTAGTGAGCTGCCGAAAATAGTCAGGCATGCGCTCAGCTGTGCGTTTAGCGCGTGGATTGGGCGGATTTTATAAATGGCAAAACCTAAGGTCCGCACGATACGCCAGCCGCCGGTCAATACGCCTGCTGTCATTGCGCTGGCGCAAAACAACATCACCCAGCCTGGCACTTTAAAGCTGTCGATTTCCCCGCTAAGTAACAAAATCAAGGTCAACACGCCCATGCTTTTTTGCGCGTCGTTGGCGCCGTGTGAAAAGGCCAGCGCGGCGGCGGTCAGCCATTGGGCGTTACGCAGCTGCCGATTAACGCTTGGCGATGCGGACCGCAATAAGAACATCGTCAGTCGCTGAATGATAAAGCCCACCAGAAAGCCCAGGACGGGCGAGAGCAATAAAGCCAGTAGAATTTTACTGAAGCCATGTATGCGGCCTTCACTTAAAGCGTTGAATCCCCAATCTATGGGTTTGCTGCCTATGCCGATTAGCGTGGCGCCGATCAAGCCGCCCATCAGCGCGTGTGATGACGACGATGGTAAGCCGTGCCACCAAGTAACCAAATTCCAGAATACTGCGGCGAAAAGTCCGGAGGCTACGATTAACAGCGCATCCGCTTTGGGAATGGAGGATAGATCCAGCAGGGTGCCGACTGTGTTGGCGACGGCGGTTCCGCCTAGCAGCGGCCCCAGGAATTCGAAGATTGCCACCACTAAAACCGCCTGCACCGGCGTCATAGCGCGGGATGCGATGACGCTGGCAATGATATTGGAGGCATCATGAAAACCGTTGGTGTAATCGAATACCAGCACAATGATGATCGCAACACCGATAAACGAAACCAATGCCTCCAAAATAGTGACGGCTTAATGCAGATTAATTGACGACGTTATGGCCGCGCTGTCTCAGGCAGTTGCGATAGGCATTTTTGTAGCGGTCGTTGGCTTGTATGCCTTGCTGAGCGCCGCCGCCAATGCCGCCGGCCGCTGCGCCAATGGCTGCACCGGTGCCGGGGTTGCCGACTACCGCGCCAATGGCCGCGCCGCCCGCAGCGCCTATCAAGCCGCCAACTGCTGCGCCGGTGGCAGTGTCTTTAACGGTGCTGGACGATTGCGAAGCCAGTTGCTCGCATTCCTGCATATCCTGATTCAAGCGGAACGCATTGGGATCGTTATAGGTGTCCACCGTGGGAGTCCAGCCGGTGGTGGTGGCGCAACCGGCGACTAACAGGCTGGTTGCTAAAATCGATTTAAACGGTAATTTATGCATGACAAGTCTCCTTCATTAATGCTGAATGCATTGTTAGTGTTCCAGAGAGTAGTCCATTTTGCACTGTTTTGGAAATTTACAAGTCAAATTGACACTGGCAAGCCTGTCACGTATGATTCGCAGCCTTTTTTATCCGTTTTTATCACCAAAGGCAGTAGCACATGAAAAGAACTTATCAACCCAGCAAAATCAAACGCGCTAGAACTCACGGCTTTCGTGCCAGAATGGCTACTGTGGGCGGTCGCAAAGTGATCAATGCGCGCAGAGCGAAAGGCCGCGCATCGCTGACGGTTTAATTGTCGGCGGAAGATTTCGGCTTTCCCGATCAGTATCGGCTAGGGACGCCCGCTGAGTATAAAAAAGTATTTACCAATCCCGTAAAGTCCACAGATAAATATTTTACGGTGTTGGCGACGAGCAATATCCTGCCGCATCCGCGGTTGGGTTTGGCCATCGCAAAAAAAACTATAAAAAAAGCAGTCGCAAGGAACCGCATTAAAAGGGCTGTCAGGGAAAGTTTTAGATTACAGCGTCAACATATCGTCGGCATTGATATTGTTGTTTTGGCACGAGGCGATGCAGCAAATGCGGCCTCGCCGATATTGAGGAAGTCATTGGAAAGGCATTGGCTTAAACTGGTAGATCGATGCGATTCCTTCTCATAACCCTGATCAAGCTTTACAAATACTTCATAAGTCCTTTGCTGGGACCCAGATGTCGTTTTTATCCCAGCTGTTCAAGTTATGGCTTAGAGGCAATCCAGATTCATGGTGCTTTCAAAGGCTCTTACCTCACGCTTCGACGCTTATTAAAATGCCACCCGTTTCATGAGGGTGGCATTGATCCTGTTCCGGAAAAATTGAGTAAATAACAATGGATAACATAAGATTTGTACTGGTCATGGCGATGTTGATGATCTCCTACATGCTGTGGGAATCGTGGCAGATCGATTACGGCCCCAAGCCGCAGGCCCTGGTTTCTGATAAACCCGTATTGGCTGGTGATGCAGCAACAGTGTCCCCCGGACAAACGGCGGGAGATGCCCGGGCTGCTGCGGTGCCGACTGTCGCCCAAGTAGCTGCTGAAAATGTTATCAAAGTCAAAACCGATGTTTTCGAGCTGGAAATTGATCCTCAGGGCGGCACACTACGCAATCTGGATTTGTTGAAATATCCGCACGAGAAAATCAACACCGTAGTCGACAAAGCTTATGCACTGATCGGCATGACGCCTCCGGAGAAAAACCTAAATCCGATTCGGTTGTTCGACAGCAATCCCGACAGCCTGTACCTTGCCCAAAGCGGCCTGATTGCCAATGCCAATTCCTTGGCTGCCCCCGATCATAAAAGCCTGTTCACCGCCGAAAAAACCGAATATCAGTTGCTTGATGGGCAGGACGAGCTGAGAATCCCCCTGACCTGGACTAATCCACAGGGATTGACGGTTACCAAAACATACACCTTCAAACGCGGCAATTATGCCGTTGGTCTGGAGCAAAAGGTCAGCAACCATTCCGCACAGGACTGGTCAGGCAAGCAGTACAACCAACTGGTGAGAACCCAGTACAGCGACAAAAGCAACAACAGCTTTATTCGGACATTCTCCGGCGGCGTGGTTTACACCGAAAAAGACAAATTCCAAAAAATCAAATTTGAAGATATGGCGGATGACAAGTACGACGTCAAAGCCAAGGAAAATGTGCACAGCAAAGGCGGTTGGAGTGGCATGATCCAACATTATTTTGCAGCGGCGTGGATTCCACCTGCCGATCAGGACGCCCAGTTTTACACCAACGATCTTAAGGATGCCCGTTTCCAGGTCGGTTCCTTATCCCCCGATTTGACGGTTCCAGCCAATGGCGAAGCCGTGTTTAGCAGTCAGTTGTTTGCAGGTCCGAAAATTCAGCCAATCATGGAAGCTTTGGCGCCAGGTCTGGAACTCACCGTCGATTACAGCTGGTTGACGCCGATTGCCAAAGGTATTTATTGGCTACTTAACCAAATCTACGGTTATGTCGAAAATTGGGGCGTGGCGATTCTGGGCGTCACCTTTGTCATCAAGGCCTTGTTCTTTAAACTGTCGAAAGCCAGCTTTCAGTCGATGGCCAAAATGCGCAAGATTCAGCCGCGCTTGAAAGAACTGCAAGAGCGTTATGGTGAAGACCGCCAGAAATTCAACACCGAAATGATGGCGATGTACAAAAAAGAAAAGGTCAACCCTTTGGGCGGTTGCTTGCCGATTATGGTGCAGATTCCGGTATTCATCTCCTTGTACTGGGTATTGATTGAGACCGTCGAAGTGCGTCAGGCCGATTTCGCCTTGTGGATTCAGGACTTGTCGGCGCAAGACCCGTTCTATCTGCTGCCGATTTTGTACGGCATCACCATGAAGATTCAACAAAGCTTGAATCCGGCGCCTATCGACCCGTTGCAAGCCCAGGTGATGAAAATGTTCCCTATCGTGTTCACCGTGTTCTTCCTGTTCTTTCCGTCCGGTTTGGTACTGTACTGGATTTGCAACAACAGCTTGTCGATCATCCAGCAGTGGTATATCACTAAACACGTGCTTGAAGAGGATGCGCACAAGCATAGCGTAGTACCTTAATGCTAGGCGGCGACACCATAGCCGCTATTGCCACGCCGCCCGGTAACGGCGGCGTCGGCGTCATTCGCATCTCCGGGCCATCCGCGTCCGGCATCGCCCAAAGCCTCACCGGCAAAACTCTTCCCAAACCCCGCTACGCCCAGTTTGTTCACTTCCTTGATGCCGATGGCCGGGTAATCGACAGCGGCTTGCTGCTGTATTTTGCCGCGCCGGCTTCGTTTACCGGTGAACAGGTTATCGAACTGCAAGGCCATGGCGGCAGTGTGGTGCTGGATATGCTGTTGCGGCGGGTGCTGGAATTGGGAGCGCGCTTGGCTAACCCCGGTGAATTTAGTCAAAGAGCTTTTCTAAACAACAAAATCGATCTGGCGCAAGCCGAAGCAATTGCCGACCTGATCAGTAGCGGCACCGAACAGGCCGTTCGTTCCGCCCAGCAGTCGATGCAGGGCGTGTTTTCCGAACAGATCAACGAACTGATCGACGAGTTGATCGAACTGCGGGTATTTATCGAAGCGGCCATCGATTTTGTCGATGAAGAAATCGACTTCCTGGGCGACGGCGTGGTGGCGGGGCGCATAGCACGCTTGCAAAGCAAACTTGCCGGCATCGGCAAAACCGCCCAGCAAGGCCGGCTGTTACACGACGGTATGACCGTGGTATTGGCCGGCAAACCCAACGCCGGCAAATCCAGTTTGCTAAACGCCTTAGCCGGTCACGACGCGGCGATTGTCACAGACATCGCCGGCACCACCCGCGACGTATTACGCGAACGCATTCAGCTGGATGGCATGCCCTTGCACGTCATCGACACCGCAGGCTTGCACGACAGCGATAACCCGGTCGAGCAGGAAGGCATCCGCCGTGCCCGCCAGGAAATCGCCAAGGCCGACCGGATTTTATTGTTGATAGACAGCACCGACCCGGACAGCGCCAGTCTCGATGCCAGCCTGCCGGCCAATATCGCCGTCACCAGAGTGTTTAATAAAATCGATTTGGTCGGCGGCCAAGCCCAAGTCTTGGAAACCCCGCAAGGCACGGAAATCCACCTCTCCATCAAACACCGGCTGGGCTTGGATTTGCTGCGCCAACACCTGAAACAAAGCATGGGTTTTACGGAAAGTGCGGATAACGTATTTGTCGCCAGAACCCGCCACATCCAGGCCTTGCAACTTGCCGCGCAAGCCGTGGACCGCGCCGCCGAGCAATTGCTGCATCAAGCGCACGAACTGGTCGCGGAAGAATTGCGCCAGGCGCAAACCAGCTTATCCGCCATCACCGGCGAATTTACCTCCGACGATCTATTAGGTGAGATTTTCTCCAGTTTTTGCATTGGTAAGTAAGCGACTAACGCGGACTTATCAATCGATTTGCTCCAATACCACCGGCTTGGCGCTAAAGACTTCGGCAACCAATTCCAATTGCGCGGCAAACAGCGGCAGGGTCGGAATTTTCCAGGCTTTGCCGGTGAATTTGGCCAGGATGTTGTTCAGCCAAGGCCGGTCGGAGCTGGCGTGGTGAATGATGAAACGGTAGGACTCGCCGTCGTTGAATACCGCAAAATCTTCCAGGGTCACTTCGATGGTGTGTTCCTCGCCATATAGCCGGGTCTGCACATACACTTTGCGGGCATCGAGATCGAAGTTGAACTGGGTCAACTCGGCGATGCCTTTCATGATGATGTTCGCCCCCCAAATGATCAGCGCGTTGGGGGTTAATTTGATGACGAAACGGATTAAGCTGGATTTAAAACTCATGGCGGGCCTTTAGTGGTTGGCTGGGTAAAACCATGATTCTAAACATTGTCGGCGGGATTGTTGCGTAAATATTTCAACGATTGTCACTCAGGTGCCAAACCTCAAGCGAATCAGGTGCTGGCGGCCGACTCGCTCAAATGCGCATAGGCCGGAAAGGTTTGCAGCCGGCTGTCGTCCAGCGGTTCGCCGATGGTAAAGTGATATAGGCTTTGCCAGTCGTTATCTTTTAAACCCAACACACCGTGTACCGCATCGTCAAAAAAACAGCCGATGCCGGTGCCGCGCACGCCGGCGGCTTCCGCTTCCAGGTATAAAATCTGCCCCAGTAGGCCGCTTTCCCAGAACAGCCGCCGATAGCGCCAGGCTTCGGTGTCCACATTGTCGGCAAAACGCGCCAACATCCCTAAGCTGAACGCGCTGTCGCTGGCGATGGGTTGGTGGCAGGACAGGGTTTTCGCTGCTTGCCTGACGCTGCCGGCCGTCAGCCGATAAAATTCGAACGGTGCCTCGACGGCCTGCCATTCGTAATCGGCAGAACAAAGCGGTTTTAATTCCGCCGCCGCATCCGCTGTGCGCGGCAGCACATATAAGCCCGGTTCCAGGCCGGCCACCCGATGCACAAATAAGACGATATTGACTTGCGCCGGCCAATTCCAGGCAGTAAAAGGCGGTTTGGCGTTGGGCAGCAGCGCGGCCAGTATTCTGTGAAAATCGGCCAAGGGCAGCTCCGGGGATTTGCCGTTAAAGTGCTGCGCGCTACGGCGTTGGCGAATCAACACGCTGGCAGGCAGGTTGTGGCTGGGCGCAGGTAAATCCAGGTTCGGCAGGGTTAAACGTTCGGCAACTGTCGTCGGCTTGACGGCTTGGGCGGAGACTTCATCGATAATCGGCCAACGGTAAAAATGCCTGCCGCTCAAGCGCTCGGCCTTCCCGAACCATTCGGCGCTTTGGCTAAGGGCTGCTAAATGTGCGGTGGAAAACTCAACGTCCGCCGTTTGGCTGGCAAGCAGCCGGCAGATTAAATCCGGCGCTTCGTGCTCGGTGGCGACAAAATCCTCGCTGCGATCCAGCCCCAGCCAGGCGGCGATGTCGGCATCGGCAGTCTCGCTCAGCAATTCTATCGACCAACCCAAGCAGGCGGCGGCATAACTCAGCGCGGCCAGTGCATGACCGATGTCGTGTTGGCAGTAGCGAAAGGCTCGTTCGCCGTATTTCCAGGCTTCTCGCCAATGAATTGAGGACAGGCCAATATAGACTTCTTTACCCGCCGTTTCCGCAGTAAACCGGCTGCGCCGCTCCAGATGATGATCGTGACTGACGTAGTGATAGACACCGGCTTGTAATAACTCCTCATCGGTACAAAGCACATAAGCTTCGGTGGGATGCAAATTGCCGCTGGACGGATTGCAGCGCAAAGCCCAGCGGTCCGGACCAAACTGCTTCCAGGCCGACAAGCCGAACGATAATTCCAATAACAGGCCAAGATTGGTCCGGTTTAACGGCTGCGGCGCTATCCGGTCCGGTTTATCCAAGTCCGCGAACAAACAACTTAGCTCGGCACCAGGTGGCGGCAGTTTTACCGCTTCACAACCGCTAAAACGCCGAAACGGATTGGGCTGATCGTCCCAATCCAAAGACTCCGGGCCTTTGGCGTAGGCATTTAATTGGTGTTTGGTGCGGTTGTGGTAGCTAATGACAGCGTCTGCAAGGTTGTTCATTGGGTTCTCTCTATACATTCAATGCTGTGTGGATGGAGCGGAGTATTTTCTGAAGATTAACAAGGTTCAGCATGTTTCGTGCCTGATCTCCCGCGATTAACTAGGCTGCCTTCCGGAGGTTTAAAGTCTTAGTCACGCAACAGAAATATTCGCATTCTTCAAGGTGAGCAAGTGTTGGTGGATAACCACTGTATGGCTGTCTGACGCTCGGCTAATTAACATAGTTTCGATAGAAAGGGATGGCTGTTGTCGCTGGAAAATTTTATAAATCACTGCTTTATTCAGCGTAGTTAAAAGGTTCGGGAGCGTCGTAATGTCCACAAGTTATCCTTTTGTGTCGGAACAAAAATTGTCCGACAAATTAGTTTCGGGGTCCTTTTTAGACAATTTCAAAACCGCTTTCAAGAAAATCACTCTGCGCAAGTGTCTGTTGAAATTGCATCTGTATATTTCCTTGTGGTTGGGTACGCTACTGGTGATTGCCGGGGTTACCGGCAGCCTCTTGGTTTACGAGCATACTTTGGATAAGTGGCTCAATCCCGACATGATGAGCGTGGCCGTTGGCGAACGCTGGTTACCCATTGCGGATTTAGTGGCAATCGCGAACCGCGTCTCGCCCATTTCAGAGCCACCCTCCCATCTACAGATGCCTGAGGACCCGAGTGAAGCGCTCATCGTGCGTTATCAAGCGGCGGCGATGCCGGGCCACAAGGGCCACAATCATCACTTTCACGAAGTTATGGTGAATCCGTACACCGGTCAGGTGCTTGGCGACCGAGATAGAAACGACGCCTTGATGACATTTATTTTGCGCCTGCATTTCAGCCTTTTGGCGGGTGATTTCGGTAAGCTGGTCATGGGAATTACCTCCTTGTTGACCTTGGTATTGACGGTTACCGGCATTTATTTGTGGTGGCCGAAACTCGGCAAAATCAAGCAGGCTTTTCTGATTAAACGTAACGCCAGCTCCACGCGCTTTAATTTCGATCTACACAAAACCACCGGTATCTATACGGCTATAGTCATGTTGGCAGTGGCCTTCTCCGGGGTGTATTTCAATCTGCCGCAGTTGTTTAAACCGGCGGTTAATTTTTTCTCACCTCTCGAAGACATGCCGCGCGGTATCAAATCAACAGCAAATGGCGGCACGGTAATTCAACCGGAGATAGTCAAGGCCAATATTCAAGCCGCGTATCCAGGGATTCAGATTCAACGGATTTTCCTGCCGGTCGGTGAAAACGGCAGTTACATGGTCTCTGCTCGGCAGTCCGACGAACTGCGCAGCAAAGGCTCTACCAGCTTTTGGGTCGATCAATACGACGGCGCGATTTTGGCGGTGCGCGACCCGAAAAAATTCAACGCCGGTAACGCTTTTATCAATTTGCAACTGCCTTTGCATAACGGCGAGATTCTCGGTACTCCAGGGCGCATCGCGGTACTAGTGGCGGGGTTTGCGCCGTTAGTGATGATGGTAACCGGCCTGATCCATTGGTTGAAAAAGCGTAAAGCTAATCGTGCGCGTCGAGCCGGTTTGAAAGCCGCCGCTATCTAACGTTTTTCCCACGATGACCAACTAACAAACTCCGGCGCGTGCCTGCGCGCCGTTGAGGAGCTTTTGTGCTCAATCCCGACCCTTCCGTAAACTTTAAAGGACTTTGAGGCTATCAATGTTACCTATTCGTGCCACCACCAAAAACATTGCTGTGGTATTACCTTTGATCATGCCGTTGAATTTGGCCGCTGTGGAAAAAGCGCCTGATGAGCTGGATGAAATGGTGATTACCGCAACCAAAACCGAACGCAGTATTCGCGATGTATCGGCTACGGTGACAGTGATCGATAGGGAGCGTATCGAAAAATCCAACGCGACAACCGTCGATCAACTACTCAAGGGCGTGCCGGGTGTGTATGCCAGCCGCATGGATGCCTCGTCTCCCAATCGGATTGCCCAGACCTATACCCGAGGCCTGCCGGGCAATGGCCGCACCTTGGTATTGATCGACGATGTGCCTATGAATGTGTCCTACGACAGTCAGGTGGATTGGTCGCAACTGGGCACTATTGACGTGGATCGAGTGGAAATTGTCAGAGGCGCCGGTTCGGCCCTTTACGGCAACCATGCGATGGGTGGTGTAATAAACGTTATTTCTAAAGCGATTACGCCCGGCGTGAAAGGCAAAGTGGATAGCGAATACGGCAGCATGGAAACTATCCGTGAAGCAGGTATCGTCTCTTACGGCGGCGAGCACAGCGGCGGTTCGGTATCAACCAGTTATTTGGAAAGCGACGGCTATAACATGTGGCGTCCGGATACGAGTGTGGCTTCCATTCCCTTATCGCAACGCGATAAAACCGGCACACGTAAAACCAATGTAGGCGCCAAATTTACGCACGAATTTGACGCCTCTAATCTGCTGGATCTGAGTTTTTCCTATTTGAGCGACGTTGCAACAGGCTTATATCGAATTCCTGATTATATAGCCCAAGATAGAGAGCAATACCTGGGTTCGGCACGTTATCGCTATTTGGGGGAGCGTTCTGAAGCCACGTTAGTCTTGTACAGCCGTATTGGCCGAATGGATGCCGATAGTGCAAATGCTGCCAATGCAACCAGTCCGGATGTGGCCCGCCCCGGCACGATGGCCGCCAGTCTGATTTCCTATCGCGGCGATTTTGACGATATGGAAGCCGGTATTCGCGCGCAATATAGCCATTACATAGGCAGCCATCACAAATTGACGGTGGGCGGACAACATGCAGACAGTCAAATGACCATGATTAACCAGTTTCCCGCGGAACGCGGCAGAGAGCAGCTTGTCGAGGGCGGTATTCAACTGAGCGGCATATTTTTGCAAGACGAAATCAATTATGGACCGTTGAACGTAAGCTTGGCCGGGCGTTGGGATCTGTGGCAGACAGACGGCCAATTCAGAGATACCAAAACCAGTTTCCCTGGGCAAGGCCAATGGGGTAATCATGCGGAAGACTCGTTTTCGCCTAAGGGTGGGTTTTCGTACAAGCTCACCGATGATTTAGTGCTGCGCGGCTCGATAGGTCAGTCGTTTAATACCCCGGATGTCTCTCAGCTCTACGGCAATAGCAGGCGGGGTGGGACGACCGTGGCTTACGGTAACCCGTATTTGACTCCCGAAAAAGCCGTTTCCGGCGATATTGGCTTGGATTACTACTTTGGCCGGCAGGGATATATCAAAACCACGATCTATAACACGACTGCGGAGGATTTTATCGCCACAGTGCAACGAAGCGGCGCGACGGTCGGCACCACCGACAAAATTAATATCGGCGCCATTCGGGCCGAGGGGGGTGAGGTCGAAGGGATGTGGAAGCTAGGCGATTTCCTGACTTTGTACGCGAGTTACACCAAAAACGATTCGATTGTCACCAAGCACGATAGGAATCCTAATTTGATCGGCAAGCAACTTACCAATGTGCCGCAAGATCAAGGTAGTTTGCGGGCTGATGTTAGCCTGCCTTACGGCTTTTCGGTTTTCGGTGCTTTTAATTACGTTGGCGACCGATACTCTACCGAGACCAATTTACCTACCGCACCGGGCGGCTCTGCCGTGTATAAAAGCTACGCAACCTACGATTTAGGGGTGGCCAAGACCTTAGTCAAGGATGTTACCGCCCGGATGACCTTCATGAATATCGGTAACGATAAGTATGAAGGTATCGGGTATATCGCGCCGGGCGCCACCATTACCGGCGGTATCAGCGCCAAGTTTTAAAATTGAACCGGCGCGAATAGGTTGTCGGGCGATTTTATAAGGGCGAAATGCGGTTAATGGATAAGCAACTCTTTTTCCGGAACGACCAAGTCCTCGGTCCAGCATCCAATTGGCCGGCCCAAATTTAGATCCTGGTCTTCGAAGCGGACTAAAAAGACCGTAAGCCCAGGATCCTCCTCGACATGGCCTTTCATCACGATCACACCGCGGGCGCCTTCTTGTGCCAGCACTTCGCCTTCTTCGCTGTCCGGCATACTGCCATCGTCAATAATCGTATGCGCGGCATATACCACGTCGCCCAAATCCAAATCTTCTACGTTCATGCTGTGCTCCTGTGAGAGTTTTGTAGTAAAGCCGACAAAAGCTCTCGGTTTGTTGTGAAACGGCGTGCCGATTAAGGTTGGCCTGCTGCCTTTCGGTTAGGAATTTCAGCGGCTTAGCCGAAATTTTCGCGTATGGCATGCAGGTTGCTTTAACTGTTTACAAGATCAATGCCAAACCGTTCAGGAGACTTAAAGATGATTACATTAACCGAAAGCGCCATCCAAGCCGTGGGTCGTTTTATCAGCAGTTCCGACAAGCCGACCGGTGGGCTGCGCATCGAAGTGACCGATGGCGGTTGTTCCGGTTTGTCTTATGGCATGAAACTGGAAGCAAAAGAAAATGCGGACGATACCGTCATCGACTGCGGCGCAGTCAAAGTATTTGTGGACCCGCTAAGCTTGCCCAGCCTGAATGGCATGTCCATCGATTTCGTCGACAGCCTGGAAGGTTCCGGCTTCAAATTTACCAATCCCAACGCGGTGAAAAGCTGTGCCTGCGGATCATCATTTACCACCGGCGAAAGCGGCGGCACACCAAAAACCTGTTCTTAAGCATTCGAGGAAATAGCTATGTGGGATTATTCAGATAAAGTAAAAGATCACTTCTTTAACCCTAAAAATGCCGGCGCGGTGGCGGGTGCCAACGCGATTGGCGAAGTGGGTTCCATCAGCTGCGGCGACGCTTTGCGGCTGACTTTAAAAGTCAACGACGACACCGAAGTGATCGAAGATGCAGGCTTTCAAACTTTTGGTTGCGGCTCGGCGATTGCGTCTTCTTCAGTGCTGACCGAAATCATTAAAGGCCTGACTTTAGACGAAGCGTTGAAAGTCACTAACCAGGACATCGCCGCCGAATTGGACGGCCTGCCGCCGGAAAAAATGCACTGCTCTGTGATGGGCCGGGAAGCCTTGCAAGCGGCAGTGGCTAATTATCGCGGCGAAGAATGGAAAGACGACCACGAAGAAGGTGCGTTGGTCTGCAAATGCTTTGCGATTGATGCGGTGATGATCGAAGAAATGGTCTGGGCTAACAAGCTGCGCACCGTTGAAGACGTGACCAACTACACCAAAGCCGGTGGCGGTTGCGCGGCTTGCCACGAAGACATCGAAGCCATCTTGGAAAAAGTTTTGAAAGAGCGCGGCGAAACCTTCGATCCAAATGCGGCGCCGGTCGCCAAGCCCGAGCCTGTGGTTGCCAAAGGCCCGCTGACCAATCTGCAACGCATCAAGAAAATCGAAGAAGTGATCATGTCCTTCCGGCCGCAATTGATGGCCGATGGCGGCGATGTGGAATTGGTGGAAGTGGTGGATAAAACCGCTTACGTCAATATGACCGGCGCTTGTAACGGCTGCCAAATGTCCGCCATGACCATTGCCGGTATTCAGCAACGGTTGATGGAAGTGATGGGCGAGTTCATTAAAGTCGTGCCGGCCTCGCAAATGCCGAAACTGGTCACGATAGAGGAGGCCAGTCATGCCTGATATTTATCTGGATAACAACGCGACCACCAAGGTGGACAGCGCGGTGGTCGATGTGATGATCCCGTATTTTACCGAGTACTTTGGTAATCCATCGTCCATCCATCGTTTCGCCGACGGCGTGGCCAAGGCTATCAAGAAAGCGCGCTCGCAGGTGCAAGAGTTGATCGGTGCCGAGCACGACTCCGAGATTATTTTCACCTCCTGCGGCACGGAATCCGATTCCACGGCGATCTTGTCGGCGATCAAGGCTCAACCCAATCGTAAGGAAATCATCACCACCTCGGTGGAACATCCGGCGATTTTGGCTTTGTGCGAGAACCTGGAGAAAGAAGGCTACACCATCCATCGTATGCCGGTGGACAAATGCGGCCGTTTGAATTTGGAAGCGTACAAAAATCTGTTATCCGATGAAGTAGCAATTGTCTCGGTGATGTGGGCGAACAACGAAACCGGCACCATCTTTCCGGTGGTGGAAATGGCCGAAATGGCCAATGCGGCCGGCGTGATGTTTCATACCGATGCCGTGCAGGCAGTCGGCAAGATTCCGATGATGCTGCAAGACACCAAGATCGATATGTTGTCGATTTCCGGTCACAAATTGCACGCCCCCAAAGGTATTGGGGTGTTGTATTTAAAGCGTGGCACACGCTTTCGTCCGTTGCTGCGCGGTGGACATCAAGAGCGCGGGCGTCGGGCCGGTACTGAAAACACCGCGTCGATTGTCGGCTTGGGTAAAGCCTGTGAACTGGCGATGGAGCACATGGAATACGAAAACGTGCAGGTCAAAGCGATGCGTGATCGCCTGGAGCAAGGCATCGTTGCCGCCGTGCCGCACTGCTTTATCACCGGTGATTTAAACAACCGCTTGCCCAATACCACAGACATTGCGTTCGAGTATATCGAGGGCGAAGCGATTTTGATGCTGTTGAATAAAGCCGGTATCGCGGCTTCCAGTGGTTCGGCGTGTACATCGGGTTCATTGGAGCCTTCGCACGTGATGCGGGCCATGGATATTCCGTACACCGCCGCGCACGGCACCATCCGCTTTTCGTTCTCGCGCTACAACACTATGAGTGAAGTGGACGAAGTGTTGAAGGTGATGCCCAGCATCGTCGCTACTTTGCGGAAACTATCGCCGTATTGGGACAGCATCAACAACGAACCGGTTGCCGATCCGGAACAGGCTTTCCAACCCACTTATGCTTGATTGAGTGTATTGATTGGTCGGGTTTGCAACGGTGCCCCTGAGGCCACGGGCAATCCGACCAGTTTGGTTTTGAGTCGACGCTGCATAAACCGGTGTTGACACCAAAAATTTTCACAGAGGATTGTTATGGCTGAAACGCTTGCTGATTTACGCGCGGTATTGTCCAAGATGGAAGCCGCATTGAGTTCCATCACCGAATTTAACGCCGAGGTGCTTGAGTTTGTTGATGTCCACTATTCGAGTTTGCTGAACGATCAAAAAGTCGTCCAGGTTTTCAAGAATGTCGGCGACGCCGAGGATGAACTGCAAAGACAACTGAATTTTCTGCGCTCGCGTTTGACTGCCGGCATAGCAGAATTTAAAGCAGTTTGTGAGGCGGAAGGCTGAACGCTGTAAGCCAGCAACTTGGATTAAATCGGTAGCGAAGACCTGTTTAACCCCCAGCAAATTGAGATAGTTTTGAGCCGTTTATTGCATTGAAGGGCATCCAATGCCGGCTTTAGCCCCGATCACAGAGCCAAAAAAGGCGGTTGTTCAACCGCCTTTTTTGTATTTTGGCAGAGCAGTTCGCTCAAACCTTTCTGGTTTTTCGGTTAAGGCCCAAACCAACCAACGCACTGCCGAAAAGCCACACCGCACCGGGTACAGGCACAGCGGCGACATTGAAGTTGATATTGTTAATACCGTTGTTCCAATCGGTGCCCAGGATGATTCTGATCGAATGAGCAGTAACGCCAGGGGTGAAAGTATGAGGTGCGTCGCCGGGTACTGCATAAGGTGCATAATCGACAAAGATGTTGGCTGGATTGTCGCCATCAACCACTCTCAAGTCGCTCGCATTGCGAGTGAAATTTCCCGGCCCTGGATACGCAGCAACGTCGAAGCTTTCCAAGGTGACGCCCTGATTTGGATTGATTGCCGTCAGCGTAATGCTCAAAAGCAGACCGGATGCGTGAGCAAAAGCCGCCGTGTTTAAAGTGGCGTAACCGGTATTCCATAACTTGACATCGTCAAACGCCAGCGTCCCGTCGAGGTTCAGGCTGGAATACGATACCGCCACATCCGCGGTAGAACCATAACCGGCGGGAACCAGGTCGTAATTGGTAAAGGGTTGTAGCGCATCGAAGTTAATCGTCGCGGCTTGCGCGTTGAATGCGGCAGTAATCAAAATTAACGGATAAAGCTTTTTGGATAACATAGGCAAACCCTCCAAACGGCGTGTAAATACGCCTATCAATTGACAGAAACTCAAGAACAGTAGGTGCTGTTCCTGATTTTGAAGTTAAACGCAAAATACGTTCCATTTTATAGGTTTTTTGTTTTTTATGTTATTTCAATAGGTTAGGTTGGTAAGTGTTGAGCGGTATTAGGATAATGCCATTTAAAACGTTGAGTGATGTAAAAAATGCCGACATCGGTAGTGCGCAAGCGCAGACATCAAATTCGATATACCTTTTGGATAACATAGGCAAACCCTCCAAACGGCGTGTAAATACGCCTATCAATTGACAGAAACTCAAGAACAGTAGGTGCTGTTCCTGATTTTGAAGTTAAACGCAAAATACGTTCCATTTTATAGGTTTTTTGTTTTTTATGTTATTTCAATAGGTTAGGTTGGTAAGTGTTGAGCGGTATTAGGATAATGCCATTTAAAACGTTGAGTGATGTAAAAAATGCCGACATCGGTAGTGCGCAAGCGCAGACATCAAATTCGATATACCTTAGTCTGTTAGAGGATGTTTCGCGCAACCGCAGCAGCCAGGCCAGCCTTTTTACTGCTGCCAACCCAGCCGGCAAATCCGGAAACAAACAACCAAATACCTGCCGGAATCGGTACGGCCGCCGGTGCGGCTACGTCAAAGGCGATCTCGCCAATTTCCGAAACCAGATAGGCTTCGTAATAAGAGTTGATTTGTAAGCGCACATAGCGCGCTTCGCTGTCAATCAAGTCGAACACCGCATAAGCAATCGGGTGACACCGGCCCGAATCCAACAGCGGTAAAGCAGGTGAAAACAGCCGAGGCACTCGCCGCTTTCACCGAGCAATGACTTAAGCCGGACGGCGTTTGGCGAAAAGTAATCCCATCAGCCCACTAACCAAGAATACGAAGGAACCAGGCAGCGGCACTTGGCTGACTACGGCGCCGGCAAAAAGCGCATGCACTTGCGTAGTTGGATGGAAATCGTCCCAAAATACCCGGCTGGCCGGGTCGGAACAAACGTCAGGCAAGCTGACGCAGGCTTCCGTGCTATTGGTAAAGCCGTAAGCCGTTGGATTTTGGACTACAGCGGTAAAAAAGTTATACGCATCGAATTCCACTATTTGAGTATTGGGCGACAACAAGGACAGTGCGTCGAGTCGGTTGGTTAGTTCCTGGTTGAATGTCAATGAATAATCCTGTGCAGCCACTATCACGTTTGCCGGCAGAGATTGCGCGAATGGGGTGATGCTCAAGTCTGGCAAGTTCGGCACCACGATATGTTGTGCGCCAAAGCCGATTAGCGCGCCGACATAGTTGGCAATATTTGTTGCTGCTGACGTCGCGGAGTTACCCGTCAAAAAGTCGTTGGCCCCACCCCAGACAAAAAACAGCGAATCCGGGGTTACCGCCGCAGTGAATTGCGCTGAAAACAAACCGAATTGTTGCGCCATACCTGGGGCAAGTAATGCGCCTTGGCTGGTTTGGCTGCCGCCATCGCCTTCATTGCCTATTCCCGTCGTCGAACCGGCTACCGCGAAATTAAAAAAATTGCCGGCATTAGCTCCACCGGAAAGCACGGAGTTGGCTATATATTCCGCGGCTGTCGGGCCGTTGCTGATGCGGCCTTGGTAGTAAGGTGGGCAGGGATGGTCGGAATCGCATTGTCCGCCCAGGTTATAGGCGCTTAGTACCGAGGAGGTGCTGGCTCCGCTATCGGAGAGGCTGTCGCCGAATACGAATAAATTTGAAAAAGCTGTCGCACCCACTTGGCTGCTTGCCAGGAGCGACGCGAAAAATAGTGCAATTGAATAAGGCTTTTTTGTCATGTTTGTCTCCAGTAGTGATCTGTCAATCGGTGAGATGAAAGCGTTCATATATAAACAACAGTATTGCCGAAGCGCCTATTGTCAGCATGCGGCGGCAAGATCCGGATGCCGGCGGAATAGTGCGGATCGAGACATCGGGAGCGGTCTCAATCGACGCAACCGAGTTGAGACCCTATCAGCCTAACTCAGGCGGGACATTCTCGGCAACTGCTAACAGTTTGCCGGCGGTGCCGATTTTTTTGACGCTCACAGCCTAGTTTGCAGTCACGATGATAAATTGTCGTGTTTGCGACAATTCGTCTTGCACTCCCGAGCTTGTCTTGTCGCCATCCTGCCAATACCTTCGCTCAATCCATGATTCTTCAAGCTTTTTCAGTTGGCAAGTCTTTTGCATTAGTCCTATCGAAGGCGTTATTCACGCTCTGGTTTTCAAATCTTTAACTTTGCGACTCAAGGTTTAGCCATGAACAGCAACTCCGACATCATTATCGACGACACCACGCTCCGCGATGGCGAGCAGTCGGCCGGCGTGGTGTTCTCGTTGGAGGAAAAGTTGGCGATTGCCAAGCAGTTGTCCGCGCTGGGTGTGCCGGAATTGGAGATTGGTATCCCGGCCATGGGTGTACAGGAACGCGACGAAATCAAAGCCATTGCTCAATTGAAATTGCCCAGCAATTTATTGGTATGGTCCAGGATGCGTGAAGAAGATTTGCAACACTGCCTGGGCTTGGGCGTCGGCACCGTGGATTTATCGATTTCCGCGTCCGATCAACATATCCAACACAAACTCAAACAAAGCCGGGCTTGGGTGTTGGCTACCATCGAGCGCTGTGTGAAAACCGCGGTCGATGCCGGCATGCGGGTTTGCGTGGGGGCCGAAGATGCGTCTCGCGCCGACAGCGAGTTTCTGGCGCAAATGGCCGAGGCTGCGCAAAGGGCCGGCGCGATAAGAATTCGCTTTGCCGATACGGTCGGCATCATGGAACCGTTCGGCGTATTTGAAGCGATTCGCAAACTGCGCGCCGTCACCGACATGGACATTGAGATGCACGCCCACGACGATCTGGGCTTGGCAACTGCCAATACCTTGGCCGCCGCATATGCCGGCGCTACCCACGTCAATACCACCGTCAACGGTTTGGGCGAACGGGCCGGCAATGCCGCTTTGGAAGAAGTGGTTGTAGGCTTGAAGCAGCTGTACGGTTTTGAAACCGGTGTGGATTTGCGCAATTTTCCTGCTCTGTCCCATCAGGTGGCGACTGCGTCCGGCGACACGATAGGCAGCCGTAAAAGTTTGATAGGCCGCGATGTGTTCAGCCATGAAGCCGGCATTCACGTCGACGGTTTGCTGAAAGACCCCAACAATTATCAAGGCGTTGACCCTGCCTTGGTCGGTCGCAGCCACCAACTGGTGCTAGGCAAGCATTCCGGCAGTCAAGGCGTGATGCACGCCTACAAACAATTGGGCATCCAGATTAACCGCTGGCAGGCCGGCCGCCTGCTGCCGCTGATTCGCGAGTTTGTCAGTTTGCACAAACGCGCACCGCAATCGACCGATTTGAATCAATTTTTACACAGCCTATAGCGAGGTGTCAGATGAGTAGCAATCGTCAAAAACCAGCCGTGCCCAGCACCGCCAAAGTCGACGTACCGCAGCAAACTGCGGCGCAGCACGAACTGCCTGATGACCGTTACCCCGGTTCGTTCTTCCGGGTGCCTGGCGTGCCGATGCCCGGCAAAACCACCTGGAGCTTGGCAAAATGATGTTTTTGTCGCCGTCGCGTCCCAGCGTTGCATCAGGACTCTGGCAAGACTGGCGCGACGATGTGGCTTGCGTGTTTGCCCGGGATCCGGCAGCACGCGGCTTACCGGAAGTATTGTTGGCTTACCCCGGCGTGCATGCGGTGTTGCTGCACCGAGTCACCCATCGCTTGTGGCACGCCGATTGGAAATTGACGGCGCGGTTATTGGCGGCCTTTGCCCGCTGGTTGACCAACGTCGATATTCATCCGGGCGCGACGATAGGCAAACGCTTTTTCATCGATCATGGAGCGGGCGTGGTGATCGGCGAAACCGCTGAGATCGGCAACGACGTGACCATGTATCACGGCGTGACGCTGGGTGGAACCACCTGGAACAAGGAAAAACGCCATCCGACGCTAGGTAACAATGTGTTGATTGGTGCCGGGGCCAAGATCCTCGGCGCGATCAATCTGGGCGATAACGTCCGGGTCGGCGCCAACTCGGTGGTGATCAAAGACGTGCCGCCATGCTGCACCGTCATCGGCATCCCCGGTCGGATTATCCAGCAAAAAGGGATAAAAATTCAGGACCCGCGCGGTATCGACCTCGATCACCATTTAGTGCCGGACCCGGTGGGCAAAGCCTTGAGTTGTTTGGTGGAACGTCTGGACGAGTTAGAAAGCAATCAAAAACGCTTTGTAGTCGCGGAAGAAACTTGCGGCAGCTGCGAAGCGGAAGGTGTCTGCCACGGCGAAGACGTGGTGGTACTGAAGCAAGCAGCAGGTGGCAAGTGATGGAAATGGATCTGTTGCAATTCGACGCCAAGGACTTGTACTACGAGAAAGCCGACAGCCAGGAAGTGGAGGACTTGATCCAATACGCTTCCGAACTGTACGCCACCGGTGAAGCGGAGCTGCCGTTATTACAGGCGTATTTGCGGGCACCGGAATCCTTGAATGTGCTGGTGTCTTTGAATCGGTTTTATTACTACCAGCATCGTTTACCGGAGGCCTTATTGATCTCCGAGCGGGCCTTGAACTTGATCCGGCCCGGCATCGATTTTCCGGAAGATTGGCGGCAGCTGGAAAGAACGCATATCAGCGAGGCGCCAAAGGACTTGCTGACTCGGATCAGGCTATATCTGTTTACGTTGAAATCCATCGGCTTCTTGAATATGCGCTTGGAAAATCTGGAACTGAGCAAGGCGATTTTCGAAAAGTTGGTGTCCTTGGATGACAAAGACAGGATAGGCGCGCAGGGGCTTTTGGAGCTGGTTGTGCGTCGGCAAGAGGCGGCGGAAGGGATTTTTCGCATGCCGCAAGCTTTCGGGTAGGCATCGCCCAACAATTGGATGCCCACGATAAGTGATGTTTGTTGTTCCGCGCTATTAACCTAAAGGTGATCGCCATGATGAAAAAACAAAAATCCGATCCATTTTTGGCCCAAACAGCTGTGATGCTGGTGGTTTTATTAGTGGTGTACGCATTGGGAGAACAACCTGCCAATCTCGATCACCTGATGATGAGGTAATGACGATGAGTTTAGAAGAAGATATGGAAGAGCTGGAAGCTGCGGAAGACTTTCTGCGCTATTTCGAGCTGGAATACGATACCACCGTCGTCCACGTCAACCGGCTGCATATTTTGCAGCGCTTCCACAATTATCTGAGCCAAGCCGGCGATAACATGCCGGAAGACGAAGATGCGCAACGGGAAGTCTACAAAAAGCTGTTGCAGCGTGCTTACAGCGATTTTGTGGACTCCGACGCACAGACCGAAAAAGTATTTAAGGTCTTTAAGATGATGGAACCGCAAACCGTGTTTGTTTCCCTAGCGGATATTAAAACATGATAGACGAACGTTACGACGAAGAGCGCTTCGAATTCGGCGAACGGGTTAGGCTGACGCGCAACGTTCGCAACGATGGCACCTATCCGGGTATGGATGTCGGCGACTTTTTGCTGCGCCGGGGCAGTGTCGGCAATGTCATCGAAGTCGGCACCTTTCTGCAAGACCAAGTGATTTACACCGTGCATTTTTTGGATGCCGGGCGGATGGTTGGCTGCCGCGCCGAAGAATTGATCCCGGCTGATGCACCCTGGAATCCAAGCCGCTTCGAGTTTCGCGACCAGGTCGTGTGTACGATAGACATCCCCACCCAGGACGGTAATTACCCCGCCGGCACCCAAGGCGAAATCCTGAAAGTGTTGCGAGACAGCGATCCCTTGCTCTACCACGTGCGTTTTCCGGGTAAAACCATGCAGGTGCCGGAAAGTGTATTGGAGCCGGCGGATCCGGCCACCTTCAAAGAACCGGAGGCATAATGATGAGCCAGACGTCGATAGAGCCTTACACCCTGTTGCGGGCCGCCTTGAGCCTGTTCCAGAAAGCGCCGGCCGAATTGGAGCAACTGCAATTGCGCCAGGTGGAAGTGCAAGCCAAAAACGAATACGAAATCGAAGGCCGAGTCCTGAACTCCGCCGAAGCGACTGGCGTGGTGATTTCCGATACAGAGCTGGACCGCGCTTACAAGGAAGTGCGCGGCCGCTTTGAAGATGAAGACGCTTTTTTAGCGGCATTGAACGCCAACAGCCTGGATGTCGATATGCTGAAAGCGGCTTTGTATCGGCAGTGCAAAGTCGATGCGGTGATGGATAGAGTGGCCGCCCGCGCACCCAAGGTTAACGAGGTGGAAATCGGCATCTTTTATCACTCGCACCCCGAAAAATTCCATAAACCCGAGACGCGCCAGGCCAGACATATCTTGATCAGTATCAATCCGGATTACCCCGACAATACCCGCGAGGCGGCGTGGCGGCGGATTAACGAGATTCTCGGCACCTTGAAACGTAAGCCGCATAAATTTGCCGATTTGGCGCTGAAGCATTCGGAATGTCCCACGGCAGTGCAGGGCGGCGAAGTGGGGACAGTGGCCAAAGGCACCTTGTTTCCGGAACTGGATGCGGTATTGTTTAATTTGAAAGAAGACGCCATTAGCGATGTGGTGGAAACCGAGATGGGTTTTCATGTGATTCAATGCCTGAAAATCATCCCGGCCGAAACCATGTCGCTGAAAAAAGCGACACCGAAGATTCAGCAGATCATGCAGGATCGTTACCGCAGAAATTGCCAGCGCACGTGGCTGGCCAGTCTGCCCGCAGTCAACAGGAGTGCCTAACATGTTAAAAGAACCCAAACATTGTTCGTTTTGCGGTATCGAAGCGTCGGCGGCCGTGCCGATGATTGCCGGCACGGAAGGCTACATCTGCGAAGCCTGCGTGATGTTGGCCAGCCAGGTGGTATCCAGCTGGGGCAAGAAGAAAGAATTAGCCGATATGCAAGGCCCTTTGCCCAAGCCCGCCGAGATGAAAGCCATGCTCGATCAGTATGTGATCGGCCAGGATTTGGCCAAGGAAATTCTGTCGGTCGCGGTATACAACCACTACAAGCGCTTGAAAAACGTCAGCCGTAAAGTCGGCGGTTTGGGCGAGTCCGATGACAGCGTGGAAATCGGTAAATCCAATATTCTGATGATAGGCCCTTCCGGTACCGGCAAAACCTTGCTGGCTAGCACGCTGGCAAAAATCGTCGGTGTGCCGTTCGCGGTCGCTGATGCCACCACGTTGACTCAGGCCGGTTACGTTGGTGACGACGTCGAAAATATTCTGGTGCGCTTGCTGGATGTGGCCGACGGCCAGATCAGCAAAGCCGAATGGGGTATGGTGTATATCGACGAAGTGGACAAAATTGCCCGCAGCCCGGAACAGGCTTTCGGTACCCGCGATGTGTCCGGCGAAGGCGTGCAGCAAGCCTTGTTGCGGCTGGTCGAGGGCTCGCATGTCAAGGTTCCTTCCAAGGGCCGGCGCAAGGATCACAGCGGTAATGATTCGGTCATGGTGGATACCAGCAATATTCTGTTCATAGCCGGCGGCGCATTTCCGGGTCTGGAAAAACACGTGGAAAAACGCTTGCTGCCGCCGAAAACCGCTATCGGTTTTCATGCCGAAGTCAGCAACCCGGACGACAAACCGACGCTGGAAGCGATGTTGAATGCCACACAGCCGGACGATTTGAAACGCTTCGGCTTGATCCCGGAATTTATCGGCCGCTTCCCCGTGTTGGCGCCGTTAGAGCCCTTGGATGTGGATGCCTTGATCCAAGTCTTGACCGAACCGAAGAACGCTTTGGTTAAACAATACCAACATCTGTTTGCCTTCGATGATGTGGAGCTGGAATTCACCCAGGATGCCTTGGTGGAAATCGCCGAAAAAGCCATCGCCCGCAACACCGGCGCCCGCGGTTTGCGCGGTATCATGGAGCACGTTTTGCGCCGCACCATGTTCGAATTACCTTCCAGGCCTGACGTCGAGCGCTGCATTGTGAATGCCGAGGTGATACGCGGCGAAGCGGAAATTGAAGTGGTGCCGCGTGACAAACCCACAGACGGTGACGGTTTGAAACGCTTGTCGGGCGGAGAGTGAATTTGGCGGCCGGGCTGCACAAGCTGAAGCCCGGTCGTTGCATTGAAAAGTTTTAGTTAATCGAGAAACCTACTATGAGCGTTAAAGAAAAAATCTTGCAACAACTTGCCGAAAATCCGGTGATTATTTACATGAAAGGCGTGCCTAGCGCTCCGGAATGCGGGTTTTCCGCGAAGACTGTCGGCATCTTGAACGAAACCAAGATCCCTTACGCTTATGTCAACGTCTTGCAATCGCCGTTCATCCGCGAAAAGCTGCCGTCCATTTCCAAATGGCCCACTTTCCCGCAAGTGTTCATCAAAGGTGAACTGATCGGTGGCGCCGACATTGTCGAGGCCATGTACAAGGAGGGGACTTTGTTGCCGCTGTTGCAAGCGACCGTTCAGCCCGCCGAGAGTGCGGACGCCAGTCAAACCATTACCCATTCCGAAGTGGAAGCCTTGATTCTGGCGGCCTATCCGGGGGCGACCATCGGCATCGAAGGCGCCGGTTGCGATTTGAACATCACCGTGGTCAGCGAATTGTTCGCCGATCAACCCATGATCAAACAACATCAGGGCGTCATGGCTACATTGAGTGCGCCGCTGGCTTCCGGCCGTTTGCATGCCGTCACGCTAAAGACACATACGCCTGAAGCTTGGGCCGCTCAGCAACCGGCGGCAAATCCGGGCTTACTGCAAATTCAAATCTGATCTAGTTAACAAGGAGACAACACTATGGCAAAAGTAGGCATTTTTTTCGGTACCGATACCGGCAACACACGCAAAGTAGCCAAGACCATTGCGACGAAATTGGGCGATGCGGCCGACAAGCCGGTCAATATCAATAAAGCCTCCGTGGACGATTTGTTGGCCTACGACGTCTTGATCGTCGGTTCGCCAACTTACGGCGAAGGTGAACTGCCAGGCATGAGCGCCGGACACGATAACGAGAGCTGGGAAGAATTTCTGCCCACGTTGGCGGGCGCCGATTTCTCCGGCAAAACCGTGGCGATCTACGGTTTGGGCGACCAGGAAGGTTATCCCGGCAATTTCGTCGATGCCTTAGGCTTTTTATATGACGCCTTTGCCGACGCCGGTGCCACCATCGTCGGCATGACCAGCAGCGAAGGTTACACTTTTAAAAAATCCAAAGCCTTGCTGGGCGACCAATTTGTCGGTTTGGCCTTGGACGAAGACAACCAGAAAGAACTGAGCGAAGGCCGGCTCAGCGCTTGGCTGGATTCTATTTCCTCCGCCTGGGCTTGATAGGCTAGCTATGATCGAAGAAGCGGCCGTCGTTACCCGCGTTAGCGATGGCCGTACCTGGATCAAAAGTCTGCAAAGCAATGCCTGCAGCGGCTGTTTGCAACAACAATCCTGCGGCACGGCGACACTGGCGAAAGTCCTCCCCAAGCGCGAATTTCCAGTCGATTGCGATATAAACCTGCAAGCCGGCGACCATGTGATGGTGGCGATAGACGACGGCCAACTGCTGCTCACTTCGCTATTACTTTACTTGCTGCCGTTGATTTTTATGCTGCTCGGTGTGGGTTTGGCCGAAGCTTGGCTACCCGCACCGTATAACACGGGTTACTTGCCCGAAGTGGCGTTAAGCACATTGCTGACCGGCTTTTGGTTGATAAACCGCTGTCAAAATCTGCTACTGCTCCATCTTTGTTTTAAGCCGCAAATCGTCAAGAAACTCGGCAGCGATTGAGTTTTCGCTGGTTGACGCACTGGTTGTGTAAAGTCAGTCCGCTTCCGTTTGCTTGCGCTACGCCGGCAGGCAAAGCTGCCATGTCGGTTTCAGGCGTGTAAACATTTCGATGCCTGCAAGTTGGCAGCGCAACAGTTTCCAACGGGCCAAATCAAATGAGTCCCGATACAAACACGCCACCCAATCCGCTAGTCGCACGGCGGCATAGGTCTCGGCATCGTAGGTGTCGCAGGCGGTAAGGCCGGCGCTGTGTTGGTAGCCGATGATAACGCTAACCGCATCGTAGCCCCAGCGATGCAACGCCAGCGCCGCCAGGCCGGCATGAAAGGTCGTCTCCTCGGGCAGATGCGATTCCGCCGCCGAGGCCACCGCATTGAGGGCCGCCGGCAGCTCGGAAAAATGCATGTCGGCAAACAAGGTTTGCACGTGCGCGGCAAGCTCGGGGGTATTTGCCGCATGCCAGAAATTGAAGACCACGCTTTGCCGCGGCTGAATAGCCTCTGTGACGCCATGGTATGAATCGGCATGCAGCAAAAAGCCAAAGGCTTTGTTGTATTCCGGATTGACACGAAAAACCGCGTCACTCTCCTGCGAGGCGAATAGTTCCAGCACCCCGCCATGCTCGGGTTGCCATTGCTTATTCAGTTGCACAACCAGCCGGGCAATCTCATAACCCACCAGCGGCCGGTCACTGTGTATGCCAATCACTTGTCCAGGCAGCATGCGTTGCGCCGTGACTAACACACGATGCGTCAGCGGCAATCCGGTAATCTCGCGCATTCTAGCCAGCACTTCGGTTTGAAATGCCGCTGGAATGTGCTCGGTTACGTCTCTAAGCGAGCACCGGTAAAATGCCCCATCCCGATGCTGCCAGTCAGCATCCAGCAAAAATAAACGCTCAAGCGCCGCGCACTGCTCCCTAGAAAATGCGGAATTGTCGTAAAAAAACGGGAACGGGCTATCGTGGTGGATGGGCTGTGAGAGCAACAGCTAAGCTCCTATTAGAATCAAATTGAGAGGTAGCATACAGGCTTGAATCTTAGGGAAATCGGCGTCTAGGATTGTTTCACCAAGTTTTCAGTTTTGATTAGTTTAGAGGGGGAGAATCCAAGGGCGTAGCAATACAACTACAACTGATCATTCCCTCGATTACGCTTCGCTAATCGCGGCTACAAGGGGTGGCTGAGTCGCTAGCTACACTGTGATCTTTTTACATTATTGCTTCGGATACACCTGTACCCACTCGATGCGTGGGCCGTTCATTTCCTTGACGACGATTTCAAAATCGTTGAAAGCGATGCGCTCGCCGGCTTCGGGGATGTCGCGCAATTGCGCCAGAATCATGCCGCCCACCGAGTCGACATCGTCCAGATCCAGTTCTTCGTTTTCCACATCAATACCCAGAATCCGTTCCAGCGAGAAAATCGGCAAGCTGCCTTTACCCAGCAAGCTGCCATCATCTTGACGGGTCCAGTCGCTTTCGGTTTTTCGGAATTCGTCGCGGATTTCGCCGACCATGGCCGACAGCAAATTGTCCAAGGTGATGAAGCCGTGCGGCTTGTGGCCTTTCTGACCGATGACGGCAAAGTGCGGTGAGCCTTGGGTAAAGCGCCGGAATAACTCCAGTGCCGGCATATGCGCGGAGATATGTTGAATCGGCCGTAAATAGGGTTCCAAATCGTCGATTTGCTGGCCGTTTTGTTGCGCCAGGAATAAGTCCTTCAAGTGGATGACACCCAACACGTCGATGCCGTTGCCATCGAAATACGGGTAGCGGCTGAAGCAGCTTTTATACACCGTATCCAGCATTTGTTGTTGAGATTGCCCTTGGTACAGCGCGGTGATTTCGTGGATAGGCCGCATTAAATCGGATACTTCCAACTTGCCGAAATCCAGGGCCTTGGCCAGTACATTGCATTCGTCGCTGGTCAGGTTTTCACCAGCCCGGCTGGAGCGCAAAATCAGTTTCAATTCCTCGTTGGAATAATGGCTGTCTTGGTTGTGGCTGTTGCTCAGGCCAGCTATGCGCAACACCAGATTGGCGCTGCCGTTCAACAACCAAATCGCCGGATACATCAACCAATACATCGCATACAGCGGTCCGGCGCTCCATAAACCTATGCCTTCCGGATTACGGATCGCCAGCGATTTGGGCGCTTGTTCGCCCACCACGATATGCAGAAAGGAGATGGTGCAAAACGCAAAGCCAAACGAGATGTTGTGGATAATTTCCGGAGAGGTGATTTCGGCTTTGGCAAACAGCGGAACTAACAGGTCGGCAAAAGCCGGTTCGCCGATCCAGCCCAAACCCAGGGAGGCGAGGGTAATGCCGAGCTGGCAAGCGGATAAGTAGGCATCGAGTTGTCTGTGTACTTTGGCGAGTATCCTGCCGCGCCAACCTTCGGTTTGTTCAATGGCTTTAATCCGGGTTTGTCGCAATTTAACCAAACTGAACTCGACTGCGACAAAGAAGCCGTTGAGACATACCAGCAGCAAGGCGCAGGCGACCAGGACAAGATTACTCATAGATAAAGCATTGATTACAGCGGAAACAGCATTATACCGGTAATCCGGGTCTTTGCTTGTTACGTGATGCTGCTCAGCTCAGATCGCGCTTAATCGGGAGGACCGGGCAGGCGTTCGACATTGGCGGCCATATGGCTCGGATACAGCGCCGGGCCGAATTGGGTAAAAATGGCCACATCCGCAGCATCGTGGCCGTAAGCGACGATGATCCGGCCGCCGCAAGGCTCGGCTTGAGTGGGATCGAAGGTGTACCAGCGCCCATCCACATAAGCCTCGAACCAGGCGTGAAAATCCATGGGCTGCAAACCGTATAAATAACCGACCACCATTCGCGCCGGAATGCATAAAGCCCGGCACAGGGCGATGCCCAAATGCGCCAGTTCGCGGCAGACGCCTTCGCCGGCCAGATTGGTTTCAACCGCCGAGAGCTGGAAATGCGGCGAATCCGGATTGAAGCGGATATTCTCGCGCAGCCAGCGGTGCACGGTGGCGACTTGGTCATAGCCCGGGATGGCGTCGGCGACGATGTCCTGGGCCAGGTCGATAAACCGGTCGGATTCGCAATAGCGGGTGGGTGTCAAATAGGTCAGCACACTATCCGGCAAATGTTGCACTTCGGTGAACGGTGCGCCGGGGCAGACGTCGATGTGCTCATGGGTGTGAATATCGGCGCTGGTGCGCACGGCAAACTCGCCGGGTGGGGCAATCAGGCGCTGGCAGAGATTGCCGTAGTAGTCGGTAAATTCGAAGACCGGCACCGTCGGTGTCAAGGTATACGACTCCCGCGCCACCCATTGATTTGCGCCGCTACGCGGCCGCAGCATCAAAATAAAAGGGGTGTCGATGCTGACATCGAAGGTTATTTCGCAACTCGTGCGCAGCCACATATGAGGGTCCTGGTGTTGATTATCGAAAAATCAGCGTTGATGGCAAGCGCAGCCCGTTAGATGCCGATACCAACCGCTTAAGCCACTTGGTCTTGCGGGTTAAATCTTGGCTTTGCCTGAGCGGAGAGGCCAGAACGGGATCGACAGCACCAGTATACACAGCAACCACGCGACGAGCTGCTGATTGTAAAACGTATACCCCAGCGCCACCGGCAAACCGTCACTAAAGCCGGGATGCGCTTGGATGAAATCGTAGGCCGCCATAAACTCGTGGGTCTCGCCGATCACTACCGCCAAGGTGCCGGCGCTTAAAAAATAGGCCAGCAAGCGGTCGCGTGGCGTTTGCGAATCCCCGCCGGATAGGCTGTCAAAGCGCAGCATCTGCCGGTAAAAGCGCCGCTGGGCCAGGCATAGGCACACGATCAAACCGCAGACGCCGAGGGCCGGAATCGCGAATTGTTCGACGGGAAAGCTTAGATACCGACCGTTGAACGCCAGGCTGTAAGTTTTGTACAGCGCTAAAATCCCGAAAAATAGATAGGTATTTCTCAAACGATGGGCCAGGGTCGGCGCTACGGATTGCTCGGCTAAAATCGCATAACTGCGTTGCAGCAGCAAAGCGCTCAACACGCCGTTGGCGGCGATAATCAAGAGGGTGTAAGCCTGTTGCCAGAGGCTATAGCTGGTAAACCACGCAAAACTTGCCAGCGTGACCAGACAAACGCTAAATACTTGGGTCAGCGTCAAAAACACAATCTGGCGCGGCCAAGGCAAATGGGCCAATTTTTTAAAGTAGGCCGCAACCATTACCAGCCACAAACCCGTCGCCCAGGCAAAATGCCCTAGCCAGTCCGGATTTTCGTAAACCGGGCCGGTCAGCGGAAACACTGGTTCGCGGTCGATAGTCAGCAAGCCCCAGTTGGCGCCGACCACGCCTTCGTTATGGCTTTTCCAGGGCTGGTTGAAGGCTTCGACGATGTTGTAATCCAAACCGTGCCGGTTTACTACGTCAATCAGGCTGCGTATGAAGCGGGTTTCGTTGACCACGCTGGGCACCGCTCGGCCGCGCTGGCGGCCAGCGGCCGGCCAGCCGGATTCGCCGATTAGAATCGGCTTGCTCAGGCCCATGCTGTGGGCTTTGGCTTCGATTTGTTGGACGATCTTCTCCACATGTCCGGCCGCCTCCTCAATCGCCACCGGCTCGTCTTCCCAATAGGGCAGAATGTGTACGGTAATAAAGTCGACTTCCTGCATCAGTTGCGGATATTTCAAGTAGATAGACCAGACATCGGCATACGACACCGGCTGTTTCACCGCCTGTTTAACCTGGCGGATATAGCCGATCAGCGTGTCTACATCCATGTCTTTACGCAGCAGCACTTCGTTACCGACCAGCACCCGTTTGATCACGTCCGGATGGGCGTTGACCGCTTCGATCAGCGCGGCGATTTCCTTTTTATTGCTGGCATGCCCATCGCCCAGCCAGCCGCCTTGGATCATTTCCACCCCGTGTTTGCGCGCAAATTCGGGCGTCGGCTGCATGCCGCCGAGGATGGAGTAAGTGCGGATGGTATGGGTTTTATCGGCAATCAAACCCAGGTCGGCGTCGATATGTTCGGGCAATGGAAACTTTTCTTCGATCGGACTGAATCCCTCGCGATAAGGGGCGAACGACAAACTGCGCAATTTACCCGAAGGCACATCGACACCGGCGTCCTGGGGGCGATTCAGGCTCCAGGCGATAGCGCCGTGAACGGCAAGGATGAAAATGAGGCAGAAAAACAGATGGGTGGTGCGCATGACTGGGGGATGGTTAAGCTGAGTGAATAAATATGTGGGATTGCCGGGATTATACAGTCTTGGCGCGCGCTAAAAATCAAAGTCGCTGAGTCTGGCGGCGATTCTCGATAAAACTATGTTATCTGCCGGTTATGCCGCAGGTTATTTGCCGCATTCGCGGGCGGCCCGCCACTAAGGAGCAAAGCAGGGCAGGACGCCGGGCGGGGCTTGCCGGCAATATTCGCCTTTGGTTCGATAATTGCACACGCTCTGACGCAGCTATGCGGTAAGGCTTTGGCGGGGTGCCGGCCGGCTGCTGTTTTTGATTGAAGCTTTGGATATTTCCGATACGCATGAGTGCACAGCCAATGACCGATATTTCCGCGTTCTGGACCGAGTCCTTGGCCGATGAGTTATTGCGCTTTTTAACCGGGCGCTTGAAATGCCCGGACATTGCCGCCGAATTAACCCATGACACCTACCTGGGACTGCGGCAAATAGCCGAGAAAACGCCGCCGGATAATGCGCGGGCCATGGCGTTTCGGATTGCGATTAATCTGACCATCGATCATCAGCGCAAAACCATGGTCAGGGACCGTTACGGTGCCGACGAAGATATTGATGCGCTGGTTGACACTCTTCCCGGTAACGCCGCGCCGCCGGAACAGGTGTTGATAGGTCAACAACGTCTGGCCGCGTTGCAGCATGCGCTGGGCGAGTTGCCGCAAGCCTGCCGCACTGTGTTTTTACTGCATGGGGTCGATGGCCTGACCTATACCCAAATCGCCGAACGTTTAGGGGTTTCTAAGTCCCAAGTCAATAAGCTGCTGGCCCAAGCCATGGCGCATTGCGCCCGGCAACTGGCCGATTAAGCAAAAAGCCCGCATTATTTTTCCACAACCCACTTCATCCCGATGCCGTTGACTGCCACCGCTTGCCCTGCTTGGTATGATCGCTTTCGCGCCTCGCACGTCTTTATCAATAACAGCCTTGCATAATGGGAGATTGCATGCCAGCGCCGTCCGACAAATCCGCTCACACCAGTCTGCAAGATCAGGCCATCGCCTGGTTGGTTTGTCTGCGCGACGACAGATTGAGCGATGCGGAACTAGAAGCCTTCGCCGATTGGTTGAGCCGCGACCCATTGCATGCCGAGGCATTTACCGAGGCTGAGGCTTTGTTCAGCGATATGGTGCTGGCAGGCAGTTTGTCCAGTGCGAGCGAATCGCTGCAACCCGCGTCTCGACATGCGGTGGCGGAACAAAATCGTGCCGCTGGCCAGATTATTGACCCGGCCCTATCTATCAGAAGGATTACGTGTCAGCCGAGCTCGTCGAAGCCCAGGCTGGTGACCCCTCCGACAGGCTCAGGGCGAACGTTATTCAAGAGCCAGGCCGATAAACCAGTCAGCCGCCGGCCGTTGGCCAGGCCGCGCCGGCCCTGGTTTGCGGTCGGGCTGGCCGTCGCGGCGATGTGGCTGTTGGCGATTAGTCTGATCATGCCGCAACAAGCGCGCTTATTTAGCGATTATTTTAGCGACTACCGCACGCAAACCGGTGAAATTCGCGAGATTCAACTCAGCGACGGCAGCCGTTTGCTGCTGAACACCAATAGCGCGGTTTCGGTAGCGTTCACCGCCGCGGCCAGACGTATCGTCTTGCACCACGGCCAGGTGCAATTTACGGTGGCAAAGGATAGCCGGCGGCCTTTCGACGTAGTGGCCGACGATTTGACGGTCCGCGCCTTGGGCACGGTGTTTGAGGTGTATAAAACCGCGACCGGGCCTACCGAGGTGAGCGTCCAGGAGCATGCCGTAGCGGTCAGTACGGCGGATCAGGACAGTGACGTTACCGTCGCCCAGGGGCAGGGCTTGGTCTATCAACCCGGACTGCCGCTGCCGCATCCGCGGGCCGTGGGCGCGGAACAGTCCGCTTGGCGGCAGCATCGCCTAGTGATCAACGATAGACCTTTAGCTGACTTGATCAGCGAGTTGGAGCGCTATCGATTGGGACGGATATTTCTGGCGGATGCCGCACTTAAAAATCTGCGGGTAACCGGGGTGTTTTCTCTGGATGCGCCAGATGAGGCGCTGTCCTCGGTGCGTAAAGCGCTGGCGTTGCAAGAAACCCGTATCGGTCCCTGGGTGTTACTGCATCGCTGATTTTTTGGGTGCTGTAAGCCACTCCGGGCAGCGCGCGCATGTCCAAAACGGTTTGGCGCATATGGGTCGAAAAATCCAGCCCACCGGCTCAAGCCTTCAACTGCTGTCCCTCATTACCCGCATTCAAGCAAAAGTCGTCCTTCCGCCGAAAACTCCCTCAGTCGCGCAGCGCTGCGATTTTTTCAACGCGGTTTTGTCGGAATAGCGACGAATTTTTGCCAATCAGGAAATTTTTGTGATCGATTTTTGTGCTGAAACGACTTCTATGTTGAGAAACATTATTTTTCGGACAGGACGGATCTTGAAAGCACGGATTAACGATTTTCGCTACCCGCTGGCAGTGGGCGTATGGCATCGGCCAGCCGTATATCTGTGCTATGCGCTGAAAGGCAACCGCGTCGGTGTCGATACCTGGGTGTTGATCGGGCTGGTGGCGGCCGGCGGACAATTGAGCAGCAGCCAGGCGGTCGCTGCGGAAGTGGTTCGCCACTTCAATATCGGCGGCCAGTCCTTAAACAACGCGCTGATTCAATTTGCCGCGCAAGCCGAGTTGGAATTGATTTTTTCAGCGGACATGTTGCGTGAGCTTGCCAGTCCGGAGCTGCGCGGGGACATGTCGGCAGAGCAGGCGTTGACACACTTGCTGCATGGCAGCGGTTTTACCTACCGTTTTATCGATACCGACACGGTGACTTTGGAACGCAGTCCGGCGGCAAAAGAGGTGTCTAGCCTGCCGCCCCCTGTTACCTTGGATGCCATGACTGTCGTGGGCTCGAAAACAGCGGAGGCCGGTGCGGAAATCGCCACCGAGCCGATGCTTGACGAGGCGCGGACCTATGCCGTCAGGCATATTGCCAGCGCTACCGGAACCGACACGCCAATCAAGCAAATCCCGCAGTCGGTGCACGCGCTTAACCGCCCCTTGTTAGACGACCAGCAAACGATCAACCTCAGCGAATCCTTAGTCAATGTTAGCGGCATAGTGGCGCGCAATACGCTCTATAGTCCGGTTATCGAAGGCACATTAATTCGCGGTTTTCGTTCCGAACAACTGCTGGATGGCTTTACCCAGTACTACAACCCCGGTGACCGGGAAAGCACTATTAATATCGAAAGAATCGAGGTGCTGAAGGGTTCCAACGCTTTGCTTTACAGCGGCGGTTCGGGCTCGCCGGTGGGTGGGGTGGTGAATCTGCTTGCCAAATTGCCGCAGGCCAAAGTCTTCGGCGAAGCGGGTTTTAGAATCGGCAGCCACAGCTTTTATCAGCCGTTTTTCGATGTCAATCAACCGCTAAACGCCAATATTTTGTTGCGCATGACGGGCGAATATACCAACGCCAGAGATAACATCGACATAATCGAAACGCAGCGTTTTAACCTTAACCCGGCCCTGACGCTGACCGATAACGACCAAACCCGTTTGACGATCCAAGCCAAACTGTCGCGTTGGCAGCAACCGGAGTACCAGGGCTTGCCCGCCACCGGCAGCATCGCTGGCGATTTTGCTACCCGGCCCGATCTGTTCCCGGGGCCGGCCAATCTGCCCGATAGCCATTCAGATGCCGATGCGGTATGGGCTACGCTGGACCGGCAGCTCACCGCGAGCTGGCGCTTAAACCTGAAGGCGCGCTATGCGCAGGCTAAATTCGACGAGAAAATTCAGACCCTGTTCGGCAGCGATGGCCTGGTCGCGGATCGGCCCTTGCTGTCGGCATCGCGCTGGGCCCTGGTGAACGCCGAATTGTTTCAACAACAGCATGAACGCAGCGTATTGGGCAATTTACAGGGCAATTTCAAGTTGGGTCCTAGCGAAAACAATCTGTTGTTGGGCGCGGACTACAGCCGTTTGCAAGATGCCGGCTTTATCGAGGGCGATTTCGGCGCCTTAGGATTCGGCGTCGGTACGGTCGATCTGCGCGCACCGATATTTGACTCCCCTTATGCCGTACCCGGTCCGGGCCGGGAAAATCAGTTCATCGAAAACCTCACTTACGGCGCTTACCTGCAGTGGCAAAGCACGCTGTACCGGCGTTTGCATTGGCTGTCCGGTCTTAGGCTGGGCAAGGTGGGTATCGATTTTAATAACGCGCAAACCGGGGTAAATGTCACCACGGATACGCTGAAATGGTTGCCGCGCCTCGGCGGCGTGATCGACCTAAACGACGAGGTTTCCTGGTTTATTTCTTATAGCGAGGGCATGCGCGGCCAACCGTTTGTCAATTTCGTCGATACGCCGGCCCCGGAATTGTCGAATCATCTGGAAACCGGTCTGAAATTCAATTTTGCGAATCAATTCAGCGGCCAACTGGCGTTGTACCAAATCGAGCGCAGCCAGGTCGCGGTCACCGACAGCAGCGATTTCCTGCGGCGTTCGGTCGCCGCAGGGCAGCAACGCTCGCGCGGTATCGAAATGGATTTGCTCTGGCAACCGGTCGAGGGCTTCAGCGTGCTGGCAAACTATGCGCATACCGACGCCCGCTTCATGGACGACAAAGCCGGGGTGGCTGCCGGCAATCGCTTGGCTCAAGTTCCGGAAGATGCCGGGCGGCTCTGGGCGCATTACCGCTTTCAGCAAGATGAGTTGCAAGGTTTTAGCTTGGGCTTCGGCGTGTACGCCCGCGCCGGCGCTTATTTATCCAATAACAATCGCTTTAAAACCGCCGGCTACCACAGCTTCGACGCGGCGTTGGCTTACGAAACCGGGCGTTTCCAATGGGCGGCCACGGTCAAAAATCTCAGTGATGAGGATTATTTTCAGCCCTACGGCTATTTCGAGGGCCGGGTAGCGCCGGCAGCCGGCCGCGCCGGGTTTCTAAGTTTTTCAATCAAGTACTGATGCCGTCGTTAACTATTTGCCACAGGAGTTTTTCAGGAGCACCTCACTCAGGGATTTAGAGTGATGTCGTAAGGACCGCGACAAACATGCCACATCCGCCGCGAGACGGAGCCGGAAAGCCACGGGTCTTGGAGATTAAGACAGCCGGGTTACCTGCCAGTTTAAGACCCGAAATTCGGGTTGGCGATTTGCAGATTAACTTTAACCGTAATTTATTAAGGAATAAAAAATGACAATCTTGCACTACAACCGCACTCAATGGGTAAGCGCCGGCCTGCTCGCCTTCAGCGCATTGACCGCCGTTTTGGCGCCTGCTACAGCCAGCGCTGCACAAGTCAGCGGCGATGCCACCATTACCATCAACAATGCCGCTTTTGCGGCGGCATCGGTGAATGTCGGCAGTGGCTATCCGAATGGCTGGATTGTCGCGAAACATTGGGGTGCCAGCGACAATTTGCTGGGTATCACCGGCGCAACCACCGGCGGAACGACGCTATCGGCAACCGCCAACACAGCGATGTCGTTTGCGGTTAACGCCAACACCACGACCAACAGCTATCCGGCTGCCGGTCCCTATGGCCGTACCGAACAAGCCACGACGATGGACGCCGGCAATACCTCGGTCGGTCAAATCGGTCTGAGCGGCGCCTGGTTATTGACCAGCCAAGGCGGCAGCGGCATTTTGACGCCCTACGACTTTAGCCTGGTAAAAACCGGGAGCACCTGGAATATCAAAACTTACGATACCGGTTTTGGCTACCAAAATTTCTTGAAGCTGACCAACGTCTCCGAGTCGCTAAGCAGCAATGGCGAATTACTACTGAGCGGCGACTTGCAATGGACCGGTTTGTGGGCCGGTTTGGTTGGCGCCAATACCAATGCCGTGGTCGGTACTTTTAGCCTGGCGCCCAGCACGGCGCCATCGGCGGTACCGGTACCGGCGGCGGTCTGGATGTTCGGCAGCGGGCTGCTGGGCTTGCTGGGTGCACGTCGCAGAAAAGCCTTGGTCGCAGCTTAACTCACAAAGTGGGCTTGGGGCGGTCGCCAAGATTCGCTTCGGGCCCGGACTTTCGGCAATAAATCCCTCTTCGTGCCCGCATGCCGTCGACTACGGCCGCTTGTGTATTTAGGCAGGGAGAGGGCTTATTCTGACCATCCGCTGATAGGGACTTTATGAAGATCAATAGAAACCGCAGCTATCCCGTTTTGGCCATACTGGCTATCGGCATGGGGACGGTATATCCATGCGCCGACGCCGCGACATTGAATGCGCCATCCGGCGGTACGTTTACGATGAACCTGGACCGCAATGCGCTGGCGCCTTACGCCGGGGGTTATTACTTGTCGACGTTTTGGAGTACGGCAACGTCCAATGCTGATAATCCGGCCAACACCGGCGACCATTTGCTTAGCCAGCTCAACAGCACCGAGATTTCCGGGCTCAATCAGGTGTTCGAGTTGACGGCTATCGGTAGCGATCCTAGTCCGCAAGCCAGCCAGCGTTACGTCAAAGCCACGTCAGCCGAGTTTGCCATCGATACCGGCACACTGGCCGGTGTGGCCGGGGCGCAAGTCGGCATGACCGGCGTGCAGGGTTTTTATGCGCCGAACTGGCCGCCGACTGGAGCCGGCTTGGTCAACGGCGATTTTTCGCTGCTTTACGATGCCAACCGGCAAACTTTGGGCCGCACCGGTTGGTACCTAGCCAATAACATTTATTTCACGATGGCGGTGTACGACCTAAGCAATCTAAGCCTGAACTTTAGCAACGCCGAAAACTGGCAGTTGAGTGGCGATTTACTGATGTCGCCGGAAAACGCCGGCATGTTGCAAGGCGCGCAACTGGTTGATGTCGGCAGTTTCTGTTTGGGCACGGGTGCCTATGCCGGTTGCGGACAGGTATCGGCGGTGCCGCTACCCGCTGCGGTCTGGTTATTCGCTAGCGGCTTTTTGGGCTTTATCGGCATAGGCCGTAGGCCATATCTTTCAAGGAGTGTGACATTATGAAAATCAATAATCATCGATCATCCACCTGGCTATTAGCCGTTTTCGGTGTATTGTCGATTAGCCAAGCCCAAGCCGCCACAGTCAGCGGCGGTGCGCTGGTCCTTAACCTAAACCGCGATGTGCTAATCGCCAGCCTTGATGTGAACGATTATCCGGACACGCCCACCGCGGACTTTCCGATTTGCTGCCGGCCTTCTATTTATCTGGAAGAGTTTTACGACGCTTCGGCGGCATCAAAAACCTTTGTTGAGCTGCGGGACGGCAATACGCCGGATTTGTACGATACGGTGGCCGATGAAATTCCGGCAACCGGGTTGCAATTCAGTGTCAACGGGCTGAGTCCGATAGTCAATCCGGGCGGGCGGCAGAACAGAAATACCACTTTCGCGTTCGAACCCGGCAATTTGTTCGGCACTGCCAGCGGTAGCATCGGGTTAGGCGGTGTCATGCGTTTTAGAGTGGACGTCGATCCGCCGACCAATAGAGTGTTGTTGGGCGATATGACCTTGGAATACGATCCGGCTCTTGAAGCGGCAACGCCGGGGCGTTCCGGTTGGGTGATTACCAATCACATCGGTTTCGATGCGGGCGGTTTTGAGTTGTTTGATGTCACCACCGCAATAGTCGGGAATACGTTAAGCCTCAACGGCAATCTTGGGTTAGGGTGGGGCTTCGATCATCTGGGCGCTCGCGACGCCCGCTTGCGCGATACGCGCATTGGTACTTTCAGCTTCCAAACCACCGTGGTGTCGGGAGAAACGCCGGCGGCGGTGCCTTTGCCGACGGCGGTATGGCTGTTTGCCAGTGGCTTGGCGGGATTGGTTCTGAATGGTCGTTCTAAAAGAGAGATCGTGTGATGAAACGGGATGAAGTTGCAGGATTGACTCGGCCGCTAACTGCCGTTTACCCCGAGCCTGGCGAATGGCGTACACCCTTTTTCCGTAACGTTAGGCTGGTAAAAATCGCGGCAGGCTTAGGCATCGGTTTGACATTGACGACAGCCGCGCAGGCAGGGCCTTCCCCGGTAATAAGTTTTGGACAGTATCGTAGCCATCAAGTCAACGTCGATGCGGAGGGGCAAAACATCGCCGGCGACAAAGGCAACGAACCGACGCTGGCCTTGAATCCGCTAAATCCCGCCAATATTGTCGTGGGCTGGCGTAAGTTCGATTCACCGCCCACTGCCGTCAAACACGGCGGCTATGCCTATAGCTTTGACGGCGGCGCGAGTTGGACTACCGGCATGCTGCCGGCCTTACCGCTGCAAACTCGCACCGATCCGGTGTTGGAGGTCGATGCCTTGGGCAATTTCTATTACCAGTCTTTGGCGGTATCGGATAGCACTTCGGTGTTTAAATCCGGCGACGGCGGGGTGACTTGGTCGGAGCCGGTGTATCAGTTTAAAGGCGACAAGAACTGGCTGGCCATCGATAAAACCGGCGGTCCCAGCGACGGGTATATGTACAGCACCTGGCGGCGGCCGGCCGACAGTAACCCCGATCCAAATTATGTCCCCAAATATTTCAGCCGTTCCACGGATGGTGGTTTGAGTTACCAGGAGCCGGATGCGGCGTTGCCGGTGGCAAACTTCGGTTTCGGCCGGCTGGCCATCGGTCCGGAAGGCGAGGTTTATTTATTTGGCGTCGATGAAACGATTTTGTCCGTCAGTGCCTTGGGCATAGTGCGTAGCGGGCACTATTTCCTGAAATCGGTTGATGCCAAAGATCCCGCCGCTTCACCCACCTTTACCGCGCAAAAGGTCGATATGGGCGGCAACAGCATGATGTTCCTGTCGCCGAGCTTGCAGCTGCCCAACCCACTGGGTGGCGACGGCGATGTGCAAATTGCCGCCGATCAATCGGCCGGGCCGTTGCGCGGCAATATTTACTTGCTGGCGCATGTCTCCCCATATGCCTGGCAAACTGGCGACGATCCGCAGGATATTCATTTCGTGCGCAGCAGTGACGGCGGCGCTACCTGGTCGGCGCCGGTGCGGGTGAATGACGATCCACCCGCCGCCAACGCTTACCAATGGTTCCCGATGCTGGGCGTGGCGGCCAACTCCCGCCTCGACGCGGTGTGGTACGACACCCGCAACGGCAGCGGCAGCGCGCCGTATCGCTATTCGCAGCTTTACTACGCCTACTCCTGGGACGGTGGCGTAACCTGGAGCAAAAATCAGGCGGTCACGCCGGTGTTCAATACGCATCTGCCGTATAACATCGTGAACGGCGAAGAACGGCAAAGCGACAAAATGGGCGATTACACCCAGTTAGTCTCCGACGCCAACGGCGCGCACATTGCTTACACCGCCACCTACCACGGCGAGCAGGATGTGTATTACCTGAACGTGTTTCCGGATTGCAATAACAATGGCAAATCGGACGTGCTGGATATTCAAAACCGGGTCAGCGGCGATACCAACTTCAATCATTTACCCGACAGCTGCGAAAGCATCAGCGTAAGAGGCGATCTGGACGGCGACCGCGATGTCGATCAACTGGATTTGAACCTGGTCATTGCGGCACGCAACCAACCGGCTACCGGTATAGCCGATCCCCGCGATCTGGATAAAAACGGCGTGATTAATGTGTTGGATGTGCGCAAGCTGACTTTGCTGTGTACGCGCTCACGCTGTGCGATTTAAACGAGCTTGATTCAAGCGGCGGGTAGTCAGATTTCTCCAATCTGACGCACGCACCGAAATTACGCCGTCATTCCCGCGTACGCGGGAATCCGGGATGCTGAATATAGGACTAACAACGATGATGAAACAATTCAAAGCCGGCCTGGTCGGTATAGCATTATTCGCCGCCGGCGGTGCGGCCGATGCGGCCATAGATTTACATTTCACCCCCCGTAGCCAAACTGCCGAGGCCATTGAAATCGGTTTGAACATTTCCGGTTTGGGCGACGCTGCGTTAGCAACGTATGATTTTAATATTCAGTTTGACCCAACACATTTGGCCTTTGCCGGCGTGGCCTTCGGTGATCCGGTGTTGGGTGACGAATTGGATGTGTTTAACTTGGGTGGAAACAGTACCGCCGTCGATGTGCTGGGGCCGGGAGTGCTGAACCTATTCGAGTCGTCCTTGGACGACGCGGCGGACTTACAAGCCCTGCAAGCCGATAACTTTACTTTGGCGATCATCCGTTTCAATGTGCTGAGCAGCGGTAGCAGTCAGCTTGATTTACTGATTAACGGTCTGGCGGATGCCGGCGGCGATGGCTTGTCGGCAAACACAGCGTCGATTTCTGTCAACACGGTCGCCGCTGTGCCGTTGCCGGGGATGGTTTGGCCGATGGTTGGTGGGTTTTGGGTGGTGTTGAGGTGGCGTAGGAGTTAGTCAAAGTAGCCTGGATGAAGCGGAGCGTAATCCAGGCGCTCTTTGGAAATAATCCAGTTTTCGTTGCACTTCATTCTGACTTATTGCTAAGCACGTATTTGGGTGATATACGGAACTTTGAATTACTTGTTAAGCATCACAATGTCCGACGCTCCCAAATACATCGTTCGCAGGCTCGAGCTCTCAGATGCCGGGGCCTTCTATTCAGCCGTCCGCGAGTCTATTGATGAACTCGTTTACTGGATGCCATGGTGCTCTAAGGACTATACACCGCTGGATGCGGAAAACTGGATCAAGACCACCATGCAACTCTGGGCAGCAGATGCCGAGTATCCTTTGGGCATCTTCGATGCTGTCTCAGGCGCAGTGATTGGCGGGACAGGCGTCAACCACATCAACCGAGCCTATCGGATTGGCAATATCGGGTACTGGGTGAGCTCGCAGCATACTGGTCAGGGAGTCGCTAGGTTCGCAGCCCACCACTCGGCACTACTTGGATTCAGTCAACTGGGCCTGACCCGCCTTGAAATTGTCGTGCTTACTCACAACAAAGCAAGCCAACGGGTGGCTGAGTCGCTTGGTGCCAAACTGGAATGCGAAGCGAGGAACCGTCTCTACTTTCAAGGCAAGCCGCACAATGCCTTGGTTTATTCGCTCGTACCCGGTGACTTGCGGTGATGCCTAAGCCCTGCCCCGGCGGGCGGCTTAGCTCGAAGATTGGATTCTAGAGTGATGTTCAGAAACGTTTTGATCATCGCTGCCGCGGCAGCTACTGCACTAGCCGCTTATTCCCTGTATGTGATGCAATCGGCGAAATCGAGCGCCGAGGAGACGGCATCAACATTTCCTTACTGCATTCAGATCGCTACTGGCGGCTCAGAGTACAAAAGTATCAGAGGCTTGATCGAACTGGCCGGTCTCTACATGAGAAGCAACGGAACTATAAACCACGCCGTGCTGGTCATCGGCAACCCAGATCAGCCCGTTCTTTATCATTGGTCGTATATGGAGAACCAATTTATAGAAGGCGTTTTCGGCGAGCCGCCGATTTACTGTGAGCCGGCCAGACACTTTTTGAGCAAAGTGGGCCTGTATGGAGCACCAGGAGCGCCAGGATCGAATTTTCGATTTCGCGGGTATCAGTTTTCGATTCCAAGCGAGTATGCGCCACTGGTTAGTTTCACATCTCCTACGCACATCGCTATCGCGGCGCTTTCGCCAACGTTTGCCCCGCAAAAGTCATATCAATGCGGGGAGGCGCCGTGCAACTATGTTGGTATAACCATTGGCTTCGACAGCAAGTTGGATGGCTGGCTCGACAAGGCTTCGAGGGTGAACCAAATCGAAGCCCTCGGACAACACAAGGGGTTAATCAAAGAGCGGATCTTGTCTCGATCATCGCACTCGCCGCGAATTCAGTACTACCGTCTAGGCCCGGACGGAAGAGTGAACACGCTCGTGCATTGCTTTGAGGGAAGCGAGCTTCAATGCACGCATTTGTTCACAGATGGCGAGTTCTCCTACTATTTTCACCATATGTCTGCGGATCCAGATAGTTGGTCAGACTTGCAGCAAAGTCTAATCACAACAGTATCCAAATTTATCGTCGGTAGACCGGCCCAACGAGCCGTTCGAGCCGATCACCGCGAAAACGCGGCTCCGGGTTAAATGGGGCCTCGTAGGTCAGGGTGCGCGTTAGCGTTCCTTGACATACACCGAAGCGAGTATTGAATGTCACATAACCGCTTCCGCGGCAATATGACCTACGGCTACAATTCGCACGAAACGCGAAAGCCGCATTCCATGTTGGTATCAAGCGCGACATTTTGTTCCGGGAGGTTCAAATCGGTTTCAGATGGTTGTTGCACCTGGCAGGTGCCATTCTCGCAGTCGCTTTGGGAGTCGGCTTGTGGAAGCAGTGGACATTAATCTGCAACGAAGCGTGTGCGCCGGGGCGGGCGTTAATGATGATTTTGCTGAGCTTCATACTGCCGGCTTCTGCATATTGCACGCTGTTGCTATGGACGGCTGCACGTCCTAGGCCCGTTGCCCGAGTTATCTCCGCTGCTTTGACTTTAGCTAGTCTTGTGGCGGCGATTTGGCTAAGTTTTTTTGCGTGAGGTGGTGTGGTTTGGGTTTATTTGCGTTCGCCGATTTTTGGCAGCCTATCCGCCAAGCCCATCGCATGCCGCGTCAGTAGTTTTTTCGCAAACGGCAGGTGGTCCAGCATGGTCAATCCGGCGTTGCGGACGGCGGCCAGCGGCAGGTTGTCGTTGGAGAACAGTTTCACCAAGCTATTGGTAAAACCGATGGTTTTACCGTGGTCTTGTTGGCGTTGCCGGCTGTAGTTTTTCAGCAGGCGGGCATCGCCCAAATCGCCATCGCGTTCGTGTTGGTCTATCAGCATTTCCGCCAGCAAGGCCACATCGCGTATCCCTAAATTAAAACCTTGGCCGGCGACCGGATGCAGTTGATGTACGGCGTTGCCGATAATGACGGTGCGGCCGGAGACCATGCTTTCGGCGCGGATCAGGCTTAACGGAAAGGCGCGGCGCGGCGCGGCTAATTTCAGTTCGCCTAAGCGGTAACCGAAGCAGTTTTGCAGTTCGGCAAGAAATTCGCGGTCGCTGACGTTAATCAGGGTCTCGGCCTGCTCGTGCGTGCGCGTCCAGACCACCGCCGATTGTTTGCCGGCCACCGGCAGCAAGGCCAAAGGGCCGAATTCGGTGAAGCGTTCGAAGGCAATATTGCGATGCGGCAGCGCCGATTGTACGGTGGTGACCAGCGCGGTCTGGCCGTATTCGGTGACTTGCTGCGGAATTTCCAGCAGCTTGCGCACCGTGGAATTGCCGCCGTCGGCACCGATCAGCAATTGGGCGCTGACATTTAGCGAGCTGCCGTCATGCTGTTTCAAACTGACGTTGACCGCATCGCGGCCGGACATTAAGCCGGCTACCCGAGTTTGATATAAGCAAACCGTGTCGGTTTTCTCGACCAGATCGGCCATATGCTGTTCGATGTCGCGGGCGACGATGACGTAACCCAACGCTTCGACACCTTGATCTTCCGCTGCCAAGCGGGTCTTGCCGAAATGACCGCGATCCGAGACGTGGATGTGTTTGATGGCGGTGGCTTTATCGGCCACGCCGCGCCAGGCGCCCAAGTCGTTGAGTAACTCCACCGTGCCGGCGGCCAAGGCCAGCGCGCGGTCGCCGGCCGGCGAGTGGCGCAATTGTTCGCGGCTATTGGCTTCGACCAAGGCTATCTTCAAGCCGCTGTTTTTCAGCGCCAGGGCCAGACAGTTACCGGCCAGGCCGGCGCCGACGATGATCAGGTCGAAATCGTGTTGCATTGCTTAGCCCGCCATCAGCGCTTCGATGTCGGCGATCGATTTCGGTACGCCGTGGGTGAGAATTTCATGGCCGTCTTTCGTCACCAACACATCGTCTTCGATGCGAATGCCGATGCCGCGCCATTGTTTATCCACCGTTTCGCAGTCGGCCGGCACATACAGGCCCGGTTCCACGGTTAACACCATGCCCGGTTCCAGCAAGCGCCATTCGTCCTTGATCTTGTAATCGCCGACGTCGTGCACGTCCATGCCCAGCCAATGGCCGATGCGGTGCATGTAAAACTGTTTGTATTTTTCGTCTTTGATCAGTTTTTTGGGTTTGCCTTTTAACAAGCCCAGTTCGATTAGGCCTTTGGTCAGGGTTTCTACCGAGGCGTCATGAGCTTTATTCCAAGGATTGCCGGGTTTGATTTCGGCCAGCGCCGCGGCTTGGGCATCCAGCACCAATTGGTATAACAACCTTTGCGGTTCGCTGAACTTGCCCGACACCGGAAAGGTGCGGGTGATGTCTGCGGCGTAATGGTCGCATTCCACGCCGGCGTCGATCAGCAGCAAATCGCCTTTGTTGAGTTTGTCCTTGTTTTCCACGTAATGCAGCGTGCAGGCGTTTTTGCCGCCGGCGACTATGGACGGGTAGGCCACCGCACGCAGGCCGTCCTGAATAAATTCGTGGATCAATTCGGCTTCGATTTGATACTCGTACAAGCCGGGTTTGCAGGCTTGCATGGCGCGAATATGGGCTTTGGCGGATACTTCGCCGGCGCGGCGCATCAGTTTTAGTTCTTCCGCGCTTTTGAATAAGCGCATTTCGTGGACGATGTGTTCCAGCGACACCAGTTCGCCCGGAGCGGTGACGCCGGTACGCGACTGCTTGCGGATGTGATTAATCCACTCCAGCAGCTTGTGGTCCAGATCACTGTCCTTACCCATCGGGTAGAACACTTTGCTTTTGTTTTCCAGCATGCCGGGCAGGATGTCGTCCAGATCGTCAATCGGAAACGAATCGTCGGCTTCATAGTGTTTGGTGGCGCCTTCCAGACCGGCGTGGGCACCTTCCCACTGGGCTTTTTTCTCGTCGAATTCGCGGCAGAACAAAATATATTCGCCTTGCTCACGGCCGGGGATGAATACGGCCATGGATTCGGCTTCGTTAAAGCCGGTCAGATAATAAAAGTCGCTGTCTTGACGGAACGGGTAGTGGACGTCGCGGTTGCGGGTGCGCTGCGGGGCGCTGGCAATAATGGCGATGTTGCCCTTGCCGATTTGCTTCATCAGGCTGGCGCGGCGTTTTTTGAATTCGCTTTGTTTCATGGTCGATCTACTTAGATTAATGCGGTTGCGATGGGCCGAGTTCGGCAAATTGATCGCGCACGGTAAACACGGCGGCGCGCACATATTCGCGCAGTTCGACCAAGGCATTTTCGTCGTCTTCATCGCCGACGTCGGTGTCGATTTTGGTGAGCTCTATCATATCGCGCATCACTTCAGCGGTATCGCCCGGCCAGTCGGCGCCGGTTTGCGCATAACCCACGCCGAACAAAAAGCCCTGGCACCAACAGCGAAGGGCTTCCACTTGTTCGTCTAACGGATCGTCGTCGTCAGGCATCAGCAAATCGAAGGCGAAATCGTCGTTTTGATTTTCCAGCAATACTCGGGTTCTTTCGAACACACCATGCAGCAGCGCTTTGTCTTCGTCGATCAACTGTTGCTCGTCGTCAATGAGTTCCCGTAGCCAGTTTTCCGCATCGGCGCGGATTTCGACGCAGAGCATGCCGGTGGCGATACCGTGCGCCTCGGCAGCGCCGATGTCGGCGTCATGTTGCTCTAAAATTTCTTCAACCGAACGGTAGGTCATCTGGGCTGCGTTTCCTATATAAAGCTGTTTAATAACATGGCTTATGCTAACATTCTTAACCATCTACGATGATTATAACGTCATATCGGCCCATACTCTTGCTATGTCTCAAACAGAAAAAGATCCGTCAACCGAACTGGAAGCATTGGAAGCGAAACTGGATACGCTCATTGCCCAGTTCAATCAAGTCAAAAGCGAGAATAAGTCCTTGAAAGTTAAACAGGATGCCTTGGTTAAGGAAAAAGCCAAGCTGCTGGAAAAAACCACGTTGGCCAAAACCCGGGTGGAAGCGATGATTGCCCGCTTGAAAGCCATGGAGCATGATTCGTGAGTAAAGCCGTCCAGCCCGTTTCACTGAATATCCTGGATAAGGAATATAAAATCGCCTGTGCCGCCGATGAAAAAGAGGGGTTGATCAACTCTGCCCGGGAACTTGACAGGCAGATGCGCAAAATCCGTGACACCGGCAAAGTCAGCAGCACCGACCGCATCGCCGTGCTGGCCGCATTGAACTTGGCTCACGACTTGACGGCATCCAGCAAGAACGAAGCCAACGGCAGTTTGGATATTGGTCAACGCTTAGCCGATTTGCGCAGCAAAATAGAAAACGTTTTGGAAAATTCGTAAATCATCCGGTAGACTATCAGTCCAATCTCCTGCGGCGTTCGAGCAGTACTGGGTGTTTCCTGAACCTGTTTTTACCCCGGAAACTTTTTGCCATTCATGGTGCGCATGCCTGTTTATTCAGGAAGCCTGATTGACTGGATTTGGTTTCCACTTGAACCTTCGGTTCAAGGACGAAAGTATCAGACGGCGCAGGCGGGAGATCTCTTGATTTTGCTTGTCTCGGTTTCTCGTCTTCGTTCGAAGCCCCCCTCGTGTTTGTTGTTAGTCTGCTGGTAGGTGGCGCGCAGGGTGGCGTAAGGCCTGGCGACTGTAGTCGCGGCTTAAAATTCGTTTAGCTAGCGCTGTATAGACTATGATCCATCCTCCAACACCTGTTGATAGCATGCCCCCTTTCTTTTCGCTCCGCTGGACAACGACGATTACGCGGCAATGAACATAAGCAACAGCAACGCTGGTGATTCCGGCAAAAGCTTCACAGAAAACTTCTTGGGCCTATTGGTTGATCAGGGCCTGATCGATGCCGAAAAACTGAAATACGCCTTGCGGGTGCAAGGCAAACTGGAGTCGCCAAAGCCGATTTTGTTGGTGCTTTGCGATCTGGGTTATGTCACCCACAACCAACTGGTCGAGTTGTTTCGTAACCACCCGGTCAAAGTCAAGTTAGGCCTGTTCCTGGTGGAGTTCGGGTATATCACCAACACCGACCTGGATTTGGCGCTGGCCGAGCAACGGCAAAAAGCAGGACGCAAACGCCTGGGCGAAATTCTGGTGGAACGTAATCTGATATCGGAAATGAAAATGCTCGAGGTTTTGGCGGACCTGATGGGCATTTCGGTTATCGATTTAAGTACTGCCGTGATCGATCAGACGCTGATGACCAAGCCGATGTTGAAGTCCGCCAACAAGCATTGTTTTTTGCCTATCGAAAAACAAATGGACGGCGTATTGGTGGCTTTCGGCGACCCGCTGGATCAAAACGCCATCGAGATGGCCCGGCACGTCTTGGGCGCCGAGATCATTCCGGCGGTGGGGCGGTATTCGCAGATCATGCGTTTTCTGCTCAATTACGAGCGTAATACCGGCGCCGAAAAAGTAGCCGTCGGCGAGCAGTCGGCCGTCGCGGTTGCCAACCGGATCTTTGAAGACGCGATACGCCAGGGAGCCAGCGATATACATATCGAACCGCTGGAGCATAAGGTCCGGGTGCGGCAACGGATCGACGGCGTAATGGTGCACTACCGGGACTTTCCGGTTGAAATTGCCCAGGCCTTGATTAGTAGGATTAAAGTGATGGCCGGCGCCGATATTGCCGAAAAGCGCCGACATCAAGACGGTCGGGTCATGTTCGAACAGGCCAGCAGCAATCGCGTGATCGACATGCGCGCTTCGTTTTTCAGTACCATCAACGGCGAAAAAATCGTCTTGCGGCTATTGAACCGCAAGACAGAATTGCTGGACATACACGAAGTGGGCATGGCGCCCTTGATGCTGGAACGCTTTGTTCAAGATTCGCTGGACGTGCCGACCGGCGTTGTCATTATCACCGGACCGACCGGTTCGGGTAAAACCACGACGCTGTATAGCGCAGTGGATTACCTGAACGCTCCGGAAGTCAGCATCGTTACCGCCGAAGACCCGGTCGAATACGTGATTGACGGCGTCGCACAATGTTCGATCAATCCGAAGATCAATCTGACTTACGAAGAAACCCTGCGCCACATCGTGCGCCAGGACCCGGACATCATCGTACTCGGTGAAATCCGCGACAAGTTTTCCGCGGATACCGCAATTCAGGCGGCCCTGACCGGCCACAAGGTGTTGACCACATTTCACACCGAGGACAGCATCGGCGGCTTGCTGCGGCTGCTGAACATGGAAATCGAGGCTTTTCTGATTTCTTCGACTGTAGTTTCGGTAGTCGCCCAGCGCCTGTTGCGCCGAGTGTGCCGGCATTGTGCCGAACCGTTCAAGCCTGACCCGGCTTTGCTGCGTCGGCTGAATGTGACGCCGGATGACATTGCCGGCGCTCAATTTTTGTTGGGCAAGGGCTGCGAAAAGTGCCGTTTTACCGGATACTCCGGCCGGGTATGCGTGTTCGAGCTTTTGTCGATGAACGAATTGGTCAAAGATGCGATATTGCAGCGCAAAACCTCCTACGAAATCCGGCGGGTGAGCCTGGAGACGGCGGGCTTGGTTACCCTGCTAGAGGATGGTTTGGTGAAAGCCGCCGCCGGTGCTACCTCGCTACAGGAAGTGATCCGCAATCTGCCGCGTTTTGGAAAACCCCGCCCTTTATACGAACTGCGCCGCTTGTTGGGCAGTCGATGAGCCAATAATACAATCCAATCTTATGAGTGAAAAATCGCTTTCCGAATTGATAGACGAGGCCATTACCTCGGGAGCCAGTGCCTTACCGGTATTTCCGCGGGCGGTAACCGAGCTGCGTTTGGCCTTGCAAGACGAAAATCGCTCGCTGGACGCGATTGCCAAACAATTGGCGATGGACGCCAGTTTAGCCAGCCAAATTTTGCGCGTTGCCAACTCGTCATTCTATGCCGGCTTGGGATCAATCAACACGGTCAAGGATGCTCTGGTCCGTTTGGGTTTGCCGCGCATCGTCCAGATTGCCACTTTGGTCACGCAGAAAGGCTTGTTTGCGGCAAAAGATGCCGCCACTCAGCAATACATGGTCAAACTTTGGCAGCATAGCGTTGCGGTGGCCTTGGGCGCCGAATGGCTGGCCAAGCGTTTGTCGTTCCAGACGATAGCGGAAGAAGCTTTCATGGCCGGCCTGTTTCACGACATTGGCGAACTGTTGCTGCTGCGCTGCTTGGAAGATCTGGCGGCCAAGGACCTCAATCTAAATTTACCTGCCGATTTGCAGCGAGAACTGATCATCCGCCAGCACGAGAGCAAAGGCGCATGGTTGCTGCAAGAATGGAATTTACCGGAAACCTATCGTACGGTTGCCGCCAATCATCATCAGCCAGCCACCGAACATACCGGCACAGTGGAACTGTTGGTGCGCGTAGCCGACATGGTCGCCTACAAACTGGGTATTGCGCCGCGGCCGCAGCCCGATCTGGTGATCTCCAGCAGCGAGGAAGCCGGTCGGCTCGGCCTGTCGGAGATTATGCTGGCCGAGCTGGAAATCGCGCTGGAAGATTCGCTGGCCTTGTCTGCCTGACACGCCAACCCCGTTCATACACCTGCGATGCAGGGTAATCCTGTTGCTACCGATTCCAACCGGCTCGACTAATTGCCTTCGCTAAAACGCGAGGCTTTGCTTTAGAATGGCCGTCAGCCGGCATGGCCGCTTTCCCAAACTTTGCATAATCACGTTGGAACAATGACCATCGAATTTTTGATCAATTTTCTGATTCTGTTGCTCGGCACTCTGGCCGCCGGGTTTTTGGCTTATCGCTCGTTTCAAAAGCGCCGGATCCAGCTCGGAGCGGAACCGACCTTGCCGCAGTACTTTATCCGGCGCAGTACATACTGGAGCGGGATTGTCCTTTACTGCTCGTTGATGGCTGGATTGTTTTTATTGCTGACTTGGCAATGGCTGCCGCTGGAGCCGTTGGTAACGCTGATCGTTAGTCATTTACGCGCCGGTGAACTGGTGAATCTGCTCTACGGTCTGGATGGTAACAAACTGTTCCCGCTAATTGCTGCCGGCATCATGCTGTTTTTCGTCGCTTGGGAAAGCCCATTTAATCCGTTGTTGATTTTACGGGACAGCATTCACGACGCCTTTGCGATTCCGACCAAAGCCGTCGAAGTGTATAACGCGCTGATCAAATCCCGGCTGTCGGCGGCGGACGACAAGATAAAAGCCCAAATCGCTGATCGTCTGTTGGTGCAAAGCATCGACGCCGGCGATTTCGATAAATCCGGCGCCACGGTCGAATACAAATGGGCGCATAACAGCCTGCTGTTCGACCAAATCCAACACTATGCCGATCAATCTTCGTATCGTCGCCTGTTTAGCGAACCCTCGCTGAAATGGGGCGAGATTTGCATCTCCTATAATGCAATGTCGGAAAAAGTGAATATTTGGAAAGAAGCCGAGCCGCATTACACCAAGACGGTCAACTTGCTGAAGGATTTGGACCGACTGACCGGACTGCTGTGCCGATTGCTGGCGGCGGCGGTGGTATTCGGCAGTCCCAGCGAAAACGACATGTGGGAGACGGTCAGAAAACTCGGCGGCAATGTGCACGAAGCGCGCTTGAAGCACACTTATAAATACCTGCTGATATTCGCCGCAGCGACGGCGTTTGGCGTGATTTTGGGGCGGGAAGTGTCGGTGGCGTTGCACAACGTGTTTCTGTTTCCGGACAAACCGTTACCGCACTTTAGCTATACCACCCTGCGCTGGATAGCCTATTCAATCGCCATTTACGTGGTGCCCATTACACTGGTTTTTGCTTTGCGGAGCATCGCATTCCGCCATCAACAGGAACCTGCTGAGCAGAATTACGGCTTTTACATGGCGATCATGTTCGTCTGCTTCCTGGTCAGTACCACCATCTCGACGTTTATCTTGGAGTTAACCTTTTATCGCCGGGATGATTTTAATTTCCTGGACAGTTTCCTCGATCACGCCCGCTGGGGGATTATGCCGGCGCTGATTTGCGGTTTCGTCGCCTACCGGATGGACGCGCCGGCCAGCGAAGCCGAAGCCCTGAGTAAAACCATCCTTTCCGCGGTGTTGGGTTTTCTGGCTTGGGGTGGGATTGCGGTGATTTTCATGCTGTATGCGACGGACGATTTGGCGATTGAGAAGCTGAATTTGCGGTTTACGTTGGTGGGGACGGCGTTTTTTGTTACTGGTTTGTTGGGGGCGGCGGCTCGGTTTAAGACGGCTAGTGATTGAGGTTTGTTTTTTGTGTCGCTAACGCGACGGCTTAATTTAATGTCGGGTCTCGGCCCGACAGCCGAGATACTTTCTTTTGCTTGGCCAAAAGAAAGTATCCAAAGAAAAGCCACCCGGATGCCGCTTGATCCTGCGCGCCGAAGCTTTTATCGAGGGTCGGCAGAAGGGGCTTCCCAGCCCCTCCGCCGACGTGCGGCATGCCCGAAAAAGCGGGGCAGGCTCTCCCTGCCGCACCCCTTCGGGCAATTCTCGATAAAAGCTCCGGTGCTCGGCGCGGCATACGGGAGAAACCCCGCGCGGAACTCGACAGATTATTTTGTATGAAATTTTGTAGGGCGCATTAGCGACAGCGTAATGCGCCGAATGATTTAAAGCCAACATACGGCGCAATACGGCTACGCCTATTGACGCCCTACCCATTGCAACTTACGGCCTTACATCACTAAGCTAAAGGTTTTACGTGAACATTCCATTTTTCGATGCGTTGGCAAATGGACAACGCTTTTTAATTGCTGGGGTTGGCGGAGGATTTGATATTGTCAGTGGTGTCCCCATCTACCTATATTTGCGTCGCCTTGGTAAGCAAGTCACGATGGCTAATCTCTCTTTTACAGAGCTTGGCTTAACGAATTGCGAAGAAATTTGCCCTGGCGCTTTTCTTGTCAATAAACAATCTGCCGACTTGCCGTATTTTCCAGAGAGGTGCATTTTGGAGTGGTTGTCGTCTCGGGGAGAAGAGTCGGCAATGTATGCGTTTTCGAATGAAATTGGCGTCTTACCGTTGAGAAGTGCTTACGCCGAAATAGTCGAGCGTCATCAAATCGATACGCTGGTATTGGTTGATGGTGGCACCGATAGTCTGATTTTTGGGGATGAGCCGGGGATAGGCACGGTTGTTGAAGATGCATGTTCTATGATTGCTGCCAGCGGCGTAGCCGTAAAACAAAGCTTAATGGCGATGGTAGGTTTTGGAATAGATCATTTCCACGATGTTAATCACCACGCCTGTCTTGAAAATATTGCGACACTAATCAAGGACGATGGCTATTTGGGCGCTTTTTCTTTAACCAAGGATATGTATGAGGGCAGAGGGTACCTGGAATTGGTTGATTACCTTAATAAAAATATGCGCGTTAGGCATTCTATTGTTACAAATTCGGTTGCTAGCGCGATAAAAGGTGAATTTGGGGATCATCAAGTGACATCTCGAACCAGCGGTAGCGAATTATTTATAAATCCGCTGATGAGTTTGTATTGGACTTTTTCCTTGCCTGCTGTAGTAGGGCGAATGGGGTTTGCTGCAAAAATTGAGAGCACTACCGAAATGGACGAAGTTGCTAAATTGATCCGTTCTTTCCGGATTGGAAGTAGGCTAAGGGATCGCAAACGTATTCCATTGTAAAAACTTATGGCTCTCACGCAAATCATGCATTGATATTCTGATCCCGAGAGGGCTTTACTCCCGTATGCCGCGCCGAGCACCGGAGCTTTTGGACGGAATAGCCCGAAGGGGTGCGGCAGGGATGCCGCACGTTGCCGAAGGGGCAGGAAGCCCCTTTCGGCAACCCCGTTCAAAAGCTTCGGAGCGCAGGGAATAAGCGGCATTCGGGTGGCCTTTTCTTTGGATACTTTCTTTTGGCCACACAAAAGAAAGTATCTCGGCTGTCGGGCCGAGACCCGACATACAAAACAACCTTCGCGTTAGCGACACATTAAACCCATCACCGCGTGGGCACAAAAAGCCGTGCCCACCCTACGCCCAGCAAGGACGACGGCCAATTCAACACCTCAAACGTTATACGGCGTAGAAATCCAATCCCTCAACACCGCCTCATCCCGCTCCGGCAAATAAGCAAAATCCCCGGAAATATCCTTGTAGACTGCGTCAGCGCTGTGAGTAGACACCAGCTTGCCTTTGACCATGTAAAAAAACCAGGCAAACGGATAACCTGCCTGCCGGTCAAAGCGATTCAATACATTACTTAACGCACTGCCTTTCTTGCCGGCAAAGTCTTCCAGATGCGGCAGGTTGTTTTTGTGGGTGTTGACGATTTCCACGTTGACGATTTGTTCGCCGAAGCGGCCGGTGTGCCGGTAGGGGCGGATGATCCAGTCTTCGGACATGCTGTGCTTCTGGCCGGCGCTGCTGCGGTTCCAGTCTTCCATGAAGCGTTGTACCGGATGTTCGCCGGGGTGTCGCTCGTTAATCACTTCCATGAACAGCTTGACATCGGTCTTGCGCCGGTAGGTGTACCGAGAATGCCCAAAGCCGAAGCTCTCGATGCAAAAGGGTTGCAGCGGGTCGATGAATTCTTCCAGATCGTCGGGTGGATTGTTTTCGTCGACAAGCATTCGATCAGAGACTTCGTGAGTCTTGTCAATTTCGATCAGCGTAAAATCTTCGGCTTTGGTGCCGGTCTGTACCACAAAATACAGGGTTTTGCCGGTCTGTTTGGTGGCGATCAGTTTTTGTTCCAGCGTGTAATCGATCAGGGTTTGCAGGTTTTGCCCGCATTCCAGATAGGTGCGTTCCACCCATTCGATTAAATCGTTGGCGATGCGTTTGCCGTCCATATCCACCACGCCGCCCAGCCGGTACCATTCATCACCGGTCAAAGCCAGGCGGATGGGGTGGTCGGGAATCAGCGCCTGTAGTTTGCTGAGCAGCAAATCGTCGGTTTGGCCGGGGATGATTTTTTTACAGCAATCGGTAATGTCTTGTCCGGCAAGATTGAGTCTTGATTCAGTCATGATCGGCTTCAGGTGTGGAGTTTGAATGTAAGCGTTGCCTTACCAGTTCGCGGACATCCGGTTCCGGATCCTCGGCGAGAGCGGCGAGTTGCGCGGGATCGACCTTTAGTGCCGCTGTGTAGCGCACAACCCAATCTTCGTCGTTTAACAGCATGGTTGCGTCTTCCGGCGCCATGCGTTCCGCGACGATGCGCCGCACATCCGGCGAACGGTCGTTAGCCATCAGCCCCAGGCTGACTTCCGGCAGCCGTTCGGCAACGCGCTTGCGTACTTGTAAGTCTTCGTCTTTGATGAAACGAAACAAGCGGCCCGGCGGTAGGCGTTTGGCGACCATCAAGCGCACGATATAGTCGGGGTCGTCAGCCAGCAACTCCAGGTGTTCCGGATCGATACGGTCCGCGACCGTCATGCGTACTTCGCGGTCCGGGTCGTCGATCAAGGCTTGTAGCTGCTGGGCCGGCAGACGAAACGCGACAGCGCGGCGCACCACTTCGTCTTCGTCGGTGATCAGCGCCGACAAGGCTTTTAGCGGTGCGTAGCGCACGGCGATGGCCCGGCGTTCCCAGAACGGGTCTTGCAAATAAAGCGTGGCGTAGGCCGGATTGACCCGAAAGAAACGGTCGATTTGCCGGCCGCTATTGATGAACACGCAAGTATCGCCGGGCATGCACCGGCCCATCAGCAGGGTTTTCCCCCGGAACGGGCAGAGGCTGCAATCGGCGACGGGCAGAGTAACAGGGCTGTCTTGTTCCGCCATATTATCGTCTTATTCGGGAATAACTTCGGCGATCACAATGCCCGAGGCATTTTCGTAATTATCGGTAATGCGTAAGCAATGTTCGCGGCCATCGACCAAGTACAGATTGAATCCCGCACCTTCCAATAACGGTTCATTGTTGGGCAGGTCGTCGTCCATGCAATAGGTGAAATGGACGCCGGGGTATTCGCCGCGCAGTCCACTGACGACGGTTTCGTTCAAGGCTTGGCCGTTAATTTTCTCGGCTATGGTTTGCAGTTGCTCTGGACTAATCATCGCTAGGATTCCTGTTCGAAACAAACGCGCTGCACGGGCTGGATGCCCATCGATTTAGCCAGCCACGGCGGCGGGGCATGCGCTAAAACGATTTGCAGTTGTTTGATAATTTGAGTGATGGCTTCGCCCTGGTCGGCTTTAACCGGATGAATGCCGTATTTGATAAGTTTTGCCGCCGCCGGGCCGCCGATAGAAGCAATATACAACACTCGGCAATCGGCGATCAGTTCTGCGCGATACACATTCTTGTCGTCATGCTGCCGTTGCGCGTCGCTATCGATGCTGCGCACATCGACGAGCCGGGCGTCGTCCGCGGCAATCTGATAAATCAAAAACTGCCGGCACGAGCCAAAATGACCGCTAATTAACTGCGGATCGTCGCTGCCGATGGCAATTCGGATCGAGCTGGCGGATGCAATTGTCTGGCAGGGATCGGCTATCGGCGCGGGTTCCTCGCTGTTTTGCAGAATGCGCAACGATTCACGGATACTGTCGGCGTTGGCCACAATGCCGAAATTGTTTAAGGCTTGTTGGAACTGGGCTTTGCCGAGTTCGGCCAGGTTTTTGTCGTTTAATGCTGTGCCTATACAGGCACGGAGCACGGAGATAAACAGTTTGGGAGGGGTATCGGGCAGGGCGCGAGCCGCCAGCCCGATGCGCAGTGCCAGTTCCCGGGTTAAGGTAGACTGGCTCATGGCGTCAAGCCACTAAAGGCAGAATGCAGTTGTCGATTGGGCAAACCTTGACGCATTGCGGTTCGTCGTAATCGCCATTGCATTCCGTGCAAGTTTTTTTGTTGATTTCAAAAACAATTGCCCCTTCCTTGATGGAGTCGGTAGGGCACACCGGCAGGCAATCGCCGCAGGAAATGCATTCTTCGGCAACAATATACAGAGACATGGCTTTATTCCTCCGATAACCGTTTAGCTTGCAAAGTTGTAGGGATTTTAGGCGGAGGTGACAGCGGATCAAAGTAATATTTGGATCCGTCACCCAGAGTGACTTCACCGCCCCATTTATCGGCGCTGTCAAATTCTAAGGATTCGATGGTTTCTTCAAGGTCTTTTTTAGCGATGTAGAACAGCAATTTGCCGTCTTCGCGTTTCCTGAGCATGACGCTAGGCATTGGGATTCTCCAGACAAGTGTAGGTCGGGTTAAGCCTGCGCTGTAACCCGACACGATATGATTGACTGGTGGGCGCCTGAATCGGTGCCCACCCTACGCTTAACGAATCAAGTCGTAGTTGTAGTCGGTGGTTCCCATACCTTTGGTTTCTTTATCCAACTGCTCCAACAAGGCGTTAACGATGGTGGTCAACATGTACATGCCGCCTTCGTAGCCCAATGTGGTCATACGGTGCAAGTGGTGACGATCAAAGATGGGGAAGCCGATACGGATCAACGGTACTTCGAACTCTTCGCCTTTGTAGAAGGTGTCACGTTGGATAAATTTGCCGTAGGAGTTACCGATCATGAAGTCCGGTTTGTTGGTGAACATCAATGAACGGAAGTGCCACAAATCTTTGCCGATATGTACCGTCGCTTCTTGGCCGTAAGGCGAGGCTTTCAACACTTCTTCAACCGCTTTTTTGTAGCGTTTGTTGGCGTGGTTGACTAACACGTCTGTTACCTCGGCGCCCATTTCCAGCAGGAATTTGGTCATACCCAAAGCAAAGTCTGCGTCGCCGTACAGGGCAAATTTTTTGCCGTGTAACCAAGCGTGCGAGTCGGTCATCATGTCCACATAACGGCCTCGTTCCACTTCCAGCGATTTTGGAATCGGTTTGCCGGTCAGTTCAGAGATTTTCATCAGGAACTGGTCGGTCCATTCCAAGCCCATCGGGATGTTCAATTTCGGCGCGTCGTGTTTCCAGCTAGTTTCAACGAATTTTTTGGTTTTTTCCAACTGCCAAGGTTGCAGCAACACGGTAGTGATCGCGTTAGGCGCATCTGCAACTTCGGCGATCGTGGTGCCGCCGGCATACATGTTGAAGTGGCCATCAGCAGGCGTATCCAGTACTTCGGTAGGATCGCTCAACAAAGTGTGGTCAACGCCCATTTCGTTCAACATCCGGTGAATGACGCGGAAGTTGCCCAAATAGGTTTCAAAGCCGGGGACTAAGTTGATTTTGTTGTTACTGCCAACTTCGTATTTACCTTCAGGCAACATACCTTTTTCAAGGGTGAAGTAGCGGGCAATGCCTTCGAACATGTTGTCCCAACCCGTGGTATGGCTACCGACGAAGCTAGGCGTATGCGCAAATGGCACAGGGTAGTCTTGATCGACGTGACCTTCTTTTTTGGCATTGTTGATGAATGCGTTCAAGTCGTCGCCGATAACTTCCGCCATACAGGTGGTTGATACTGCGATCATGGTGGGTTTGTAAAGGGCTTTCGCGTTTTCCAAACCGGCAAACATGTTTTTCTGACCGCCGAATACCGCCGCGTCTTCTGTCATCGAGTCAGATACGCAAGAGATAGGCTCTTTGAAATGACGGTTGAAGTAAGTACGGAAATAAGCCACGCAGCCTTGCGAACCGTGCACATAAGGCATGGTTTTTTCAAAACCCAGTGCGCAAAGTACCGCGCCCAAAGGTTGGCAAGCTTTAGCAGGGTTAACCGTGATCGCTTCACGTTGGAAGTTCAGTTCTTGATATTCCTTGGTAGTCGTCCATTGGAACACTTCATCAATGGTGTCTTGTGGATGACGTTCTTCGTACTGTTCGCGTTTGTTGGCCAAGCTTTCCTTGTACTCGTCATTTCTGAATAAAGGATAACTGGGTTCTATTTTATCGACATTTTGGCTCATGATAATCTCCTAACGCGCCACTAATCTGTGGTCCGGCGTTGATTGGATTTTGCCGGGAATGAAATCCCGACCGACATTTTGGCTCCTAGTAGGGTGGGCAGTTTGCCCACCTTTCCGGGAGTTAAGATGGGCAATGCCCACCCAACGGATTACGCAACCGCTTTGACAGGTTCGCTCTCGGTCGCTTCGGTTTTCCAAGGCGCTTTGAAGCTTTTCCAGCAAGGGTTGTTGATGGTCATGTCCATATCGCGGGCGAAGATGGCGAAACCGTCGTAGCCGTGATAAGGGCCTGAGTAATCCCAGGAGTGCATTTGGCGGAAAGGCACACCCATTTTTTGGAAAATGTATTTTTCCTTGATGCCTGAGCCGACCAAGTCAGGTTGGACTTTTTTCACGAACTCTTCGAATTCGTAACCGGTGACGTCGTCATACAACAAGGTGGCGTTGCCCATTTCTTTGATAGTACGGTCGTAGTCGTCGTTGTGACCGAACTCGTAACCGGTACCCACCACTTCCATGCCCAAATCTTCATAAGCGCCGATAACGTGGCGCGGACGCAGACCGCCGATGTACAACATCACCCGTTTGCCTTCCAGGCGTGGTTTGTATTTAGCGATGACGGCATCGTATTCGGCTTTGTAGCGTTCGATGACGCGCTCAGCACCTTCTTTGATAGTGTCATCGAAGTGAGCGGCGATTCTGCGCAAAGACTCGGCGATTTTAGTCGGGCCAAAGAAGTTGTACTCGATCCAAGGGATGTTGTACTTTTCTTCCATGTGCCGGGCGATGTAGTTCATCGAACGGTAGCAGTGAATCAGGTTCAGCTTCACTTTTGGGGTTTTTTCGATCTCGGCAATGGTACCGTCGCCAGACCATTGAGCCACAACGCGCAGACCCATTTCTTCCAACAAGGTACGTGAAGCCCAAGCATCACCACCAATGTTGTAGTCGCCGATCACGGCTACGTCGTAAGGGGTAGTTGGGAAGCTTTCATCGCCGTCGCGGTTTTCCAATACCCAGTCGCGAATCGCGTCGTTAGCGATATGGTGACCCAAAGATTGAGAGACGCCACGGAAACCTTCGCAGCGCACCGGCACGATGGTTTTGTTGTACTCTTTGTTTTTAACTTTAGAAACCGCTTCGATGTCGTCGCCGATCAAACCGATTGGGCACTCGGATTGAATGGAGATGCCTTTGTTGAGCGGGAACAAGGTTTCGATTTCGTCGATACATTTGGCCAGTTTTTTATCGCCGCCGAATACGATGTCTTTCTCGGTAAAATCCGAAGTAAAGTTCATGGTACCGAAGGTGTTGACGCCTGTAGTACCTACATAGTAGTTACGGCGACCGGCACGGGAATATTGACCACAGCCAACCGGGCCGTGTGAAATATGGATCATGTCCTTAATAGGACCCCAAACTACCCCTTTGGAACCCGCGTAGGCGCAACCACGAATGGTCATCACGCCGGGCAGGGATTTACGGTTGGAAGTGATACATTTGTTTGATTTTTCCAAGCTTTGATCGTTGATGGCCAAATGTTTGGCGCGATCAGCTTTAGCTTTTTCGGGATAGACTTCCAGCACTTCTTGAATAAGCGCTTCGGTCTCTTCTCTTGTCATGGCTGCCATGATGAAATCCTCCTGGTAGTCCTGGGTAATCCCCCACAGACTTGTTAGGAACTATGCGAAAGCAGGTTGGACAGGCTAACAGCCGGCCCAACCTACATACTGATTAAGCTTCGGCTGCTGCGGTTACACCGACAACGCTTTCGTCAACTTCTTCCATGACGCCGAATTCCATCAACAAGTCTTCCAACTCGTCCATAGTGATTGGAGTTGGGATCACCAAGTTGGTGTTGTTGATGATTTTTTGCGCCAAGTCGCGATACTCTTGTGCTTGTTTCGCGGTTGGTTCGTACTCGATTACTGTCATACGACGGATTTCGGCACGTTGGACAACGTTGTCACGTGGTACGAAGTGAATCATGTGTGTGCCCATTCTGGCAGCCAATTGCATGATCAGTTCGTCTTCGCGAGCGGTGTTACGGCTGTTGCAGATCAAACCGGCCAAACGCACGCCGCCTGAGTTAGCATATTTCACGATACCTTTAGCGATGTTGTTGGCAGCATACATAGCCATCATCTCGCCTGAGCATACGATGTAAATTTCTTGGGCTTTGTTTTCACGAATTGGCATCGCGAAACCACCGCAAACAACGTCACCCAATACATCGTAGAATACGAAGTCGAGGTCGTCGGTATAAGCACCTTCTTCTTCCAAGAAGTTGATCGCGGTGATAACACCACGGCCGGCGCAACCTACACCTGGCTCTGGACCGCCTGATTCAACGCATTTAACGTCGCGGTAACCCACTTTCAATACGTCTTCCAGTTCCAAATCTTCTACGCTACCGGCATCAGCTGCCATTTGCATGATAGAGTTTTGCGCTTTCGCATGCAGGATCAAACGAGTAGAATCGGCTTTAGGGTCGCAACCGACGATCATTACTTTTTTGCCCAGCTCAGCCAAGCCGGCAACCAGGTTTTGCGTGGTGGTAGATTTACCGATACCACCTTTACCGTAAATAGCACATTGACGTAATTTCGCCATGATCTTCTCCTCTTGAGTAGGTGTTGTTAATAACAACCAGATAATTGCAATGGCCGTGCCAAAGTTTTGATGTGTTTTAAGTAATTGAAAATAAAGGATTAAAAATAATATTTCTAGCTTTTTCGATGGTCGGATTAGCAACATTCTTTGTAAGGCCTGTTATCTAACCAACATAAATCGCGGGGTTTTTATTTGAAGCGGGGGCTAGGTGCGTATTCGCCGCGGATTTTGGCCCCGGTCCTTTAGCGATCACGCTGTGTCTTGATTTGGCTTGCCGATAACGGGAGTTTGCTGCTTTGCCCGGACGACTTCGGTGAATAATCGCCTACACACTCTATAATTGATGCCAATCTTGGGCCGCGGGCATAAGCAGGCGTATATCCGGTTTTATCACGGGACCTGTAGGTGGCGGTTTGCAGCCAAATTTTTACTTACTCATGCGGTATTTCTCGAATTTAATAATGATATTGTCTTTGTATGTTCTTTAAGAATTGGTGGCCTTTCCGCCGCAAGCTGAAAAGTCAGGCGAAGAAGGATGATTCCTTCGATGTCAATCAGCGCATCTACACGCCGGTTAGCCAGTTGACCGTCGGCATGTATGTCATCGAACTGGACCGGCCTTGGTTGGAGAGCCCGTTCTTATTTCAAGGATTTGAACTGGAAACGGAAGCCGATATTCGCGCGGTAAAAGACGTTTGCCAGTACGTCTATATCGACGCCACCCGCAAAAGAAAACGCCCGGTCCAGGCTAAAACCACTCAAGACAGTTTGCTCAGCGAGAGCAATATTGATTTTGGTGCGCCGCCACCGCCAAAGCTAAGTGTTTTCGAGAAAGAGTTTGCACGTGCCGAACATGTTCATAAAGAAGTGGGTCAGTTGGTATCCAACTTTATGGAGCGCATCGCCAATGGCGAAGGCATAGACACAAAGGCTGCCAAAGAAGCGGTCTCGCAATGCGTAAACAGCATTTTGCATTCGCCGGATGCTTTTTTGTGGCTGAACCAGCTCAAGAACAAAGACAAATATACCGCCCAACATAGCTTGAACGTTTGCGCCTTGGCTATTGTGTTGGGCCGATACCTGAATTTTTCCGTAGCCAATCTCAACAATGTCGGCTTGTGCGGGATGATGCACGACATGGGTAAAATGTTGGTGCCTTTGGATATTCTGAATAAGCCCGGTAAGTTGGAACCTGAGGAGCTGGCGATTATGCGCTCGCATGCCGCTCTGGGCTACGAACTGCTCAAATCCAGCGATCAAATGTATCCAGGGGCGATAGACACGGCCTATTCTCACCACGAAACCTTGGACGGCAAAGGTTATCCCCGGCGTATCGGCGAAAGAGGGATTTCGCTCTTCACCAGAATCGTCACCATCGTAGATATGTACGATGCCATCACCAGCGACCGGGTGTATCAGAAAGGCCGGACGCATCTGGAAGCGACCAATATCTTGGCCAATATGGCCGGCTCTCAGCTGGATGAGCGTTTGGTGATCAAATTTATAGAATGTCTGGGGGTTTATCCGCCCGGCAGCATCGTCATGATGACCAACGGTTACATCGCCATTGTGGTGGAGGTGAATGAATTGCAGAAGCTGCGGCCGAAAGTCATCCTGTTGCTCGATGCCAAGAAACAGCGGATTCCGGAAAGAATCGTCAATCTAGCGGATATGCTGTTGGATGAACACGGCAAGGTGTTGACTATCAAAGGCATTGTCAAAGCCCAGGATTACAACATAGACATCAAAAAATATTACCAACAAGGCGTTTTGCAAAAGGGCTTTGCGAACGAAAAACGCTAGGGTACCCTACGAAACCGGACGTTTAGAGCAACTCTGCTAGAATAAGCAACCTGGCGATGGTCACGAAAGGGTTTGTGCGTGGGATTATCGTCCGTATGCTTTTGCTCAGCTTTGCCAAGCCAGGGCTGCAAATTTCTCGAGGCGTTTTGGAATCAAATGTACAGAAAAAACAGGGGAGGGCAAGGCTTTACGCTGATGGAGATGCTGTTGGCGGTCGCTATTATGGCGGTGTTGACGGCCATTGCGATACCTGCCTACAACGGTTATATCGATAAAAGTAAGAACGATCTGGCTATTAGCTATCTGCTAGCCATACAGACGGAAATCGAACGGTATTACACCCGCGAATTTCATTACCCGAATGCGCTTAGCGACATTACCTCGGCTCTGCCCAACAACGGCAAGGACCCCTGGGGTAGAGACTATGTCTATCTCAATATCATAGAGGGGGGGCCAGGGACCATGGGCTCAGTCCGAAAAGATCATGCGCTTAACCCCATCAACACCAAATACGATTTGTACAGCCTGGGTAAGAATGGCGTCACCAAGAAACAGATCAGCCAGAAGGACAGTCTGGACGATATTATCCTGGCCCGAGATGGCGGTTTCGTCGGTTTGGCGGCGGATTTCTGAGAGAACCCCTTAGCAATGGAGCGCAAGCTGTCTTTTAGCCATAGCAAGGTTGCCCGCCGCATTCTGTTTTCTTTTGTGTTGGCCGCGTTGATCCCAATCGCTATATTGGGCGTCCTGTCATTCCAGCAAGTGAAGCAGCAGTTGCAAGCACAGACTGCCAAGGCATTGCAGAGAGGCTGTAAAGAGTACGCCTACGGACTGGTCAGCCGCTTGTTGTTTGCCGAAAATTCTCTGCGGCTGGCGGCCTTGAAAATTCATAAGTCCAACAAGGACGATAAACCTGTGGCGCTGGCCGGCGAACAATGGTTGCAAGGCCAATTCACCGGGTTGGCGTTGCTACGTGCCGATGGTCAACCCGCCACGTTATCCCAAAACAACAAGGCAATACCGACGCTGACGCCGGAAGAGCAAGCGCAGATTGAGATCGGGAAAACGTTGATTAAACCGGTGAGTGGCCAGCGGCTTGAAGACAATCGCTTGTGGATGGCTATCAATCTGGTCGAAAACTCACCGAAAGCCGGTATCCTGATGGCCGAATTGAAACCCGACTTGTTATGGAATTCCGAAACTATCGATCCCAACAATCTGTTGTGGGTGATGGCTGCCGACTCGCTACAGATATTGTTCGCGCTGGAGCAAGATTTCGATCCGTCTCGGGAGCTTAGGGCGCAAGTCGCGCAAGCCAATAGCGGCCGCTTCTCGTGGCAAAGGGACGGCGAAGCCTATCTCGGCGCGTATTGGAAGCTGCCGGTGGCCACGCTATTTTTCGGTCCGGACCTGATTATCGTGCAAAGCCTGCCTGAATCGTTGGCGTTTGCGGCAATTCGGCAATTTAGCGCGATTTACCCACCGGTGATTCTGCTGGCCGCGCTGATTGTCGTGTATTTGAGCAGCAGGTTGATTGCTAAATATTTAACGCCGCTCGAACGCTTAAAAATAGGCACGCAACGGGTTGCCGACGGCAATCTGGAATGTCGAGTAGATATTGATAGCCATGACGAATTTGAAGAGTTGGCGGATTCGTTCAACGAAATGACGCGCCGCCTGCGCAGCCAGTTCGATATTCTCGCCACCATGGCGGAAATCGACCGTCATATTCTCTCCGCCTTAAATGCCGAAGACATTATCGACACGGCGTTGAATCGCTTGCCCAGCATATTGTTTTGCGATTTGATTTCCATCGCCGCGGTCAATCCCGATACCGGTATCGCCGACGAGATTCGGGTTCGGCGCAGCGGGCACGATGCCGAAAAATTAGCCGAACCGGTGATTCTGAGCCAACAGGATGTAGCGGATTTGCGCACCATGCACAATGGCGCCCTGGAGATTGCTAACAATGACGAGCGGATGTCCGAGTATTTGCAGGTGCTCGGCGTGTCCGGCGCATGGCGCTATTTGGTCGTTCCCGTTCATGTCAACGGTGCACTGGCTTCGCTTATTTGCTTGGGTTATCAAGCGCCGAAACAGATTCCGCCGGAATCGCGCAATGCGGCCATCAACTTCGGCGACCGCATCGCCGTCGCGTTGTCCAATGCCGCCTGGGAAGAGAAGCTATACCAGCATGCGCATTACGATTCCTTAACTGGCTTGCCCAATCGCTTGGTACTGCATGACAGGCTGGGGCAGGAAATTGCGCGGGCCCGGCGCGATGACGCGCAGCTGGCCGTGTTTTTTATGGACTTGGATCGCTTCAAAAACGTCAACGACTCCCTGGGACACGCGGCCGGCGACGAATTGCTGCGGCAAGCGGCGCGGATTTTTCTCAATTGCGTTAGAGCGACCGATCTGGTTGTCAGACTGGGCGGCGACGAGTTCGTCATCGTGATCGGTGAATTGCATACTCAGCATAACCCGGCGGCCTTCGTCAGCGCGGTTGCCGAGAAAGTTCTGGCTGCGCTGAAGCAACCCGTGACGGTGGCCGGATTGCCCATGACCGTGACGACCAGTATCGGGATTGCACTGTTTCCCGACGATGCCGACAACGTGCCGGATTTACTGAAGAACGCCGATGCCGCCATGTACCACGCCAAGAGCGAGGGGCGCGCCAATTTCCGGTTTTATTCGCCGGAGCTGAATGCGGCGGCATTGGAAAATATCAAGCTGGAACAAGAACTACGCGGTGCGATCAGCAGAGACGAGCTATTGGTGTTTTATCAACCCAAGGTCGATTGGGATGGCCGCATCGTCGGCGCCGAAGCCTTGATCCGCTGGCGGCACACCGAGCTGGGCATGATTTCGCCGGCTAAATTCATTCCGTTGGCCGAACAGACCAGTTTAATCGTGGAGATCAGCGATTGGGTCTTGGAGCAAACCTGTTTGTGGGTAAACGCTTGCCATGCCCAAGGCCTGGGGCCCTTGCGGATTTCTGTCAATCTTTCCGCGGTCGATTTTAAGCACCCGGAATTGGTCGAGAAAATCGCGGCGGTGTTGAGCAAAACCGGCACCGACCCAAGTTTCATAGAACTGGAACTCACCGAATCGGTGGCTATAGGCAACATCAAGGCTTGCATCGAACGCATGCATCATTTGAAAGCGCTGGGACTGACGCTGTCCATGGACGATTTCGGGACCGGTTTCTCCTCGTTGTCCTACCTAAAAGAATTGCCGCTGGATGTGCTGAAGATCGATCAATCGTTTGTCCGGCAGCTGGAAAGCGACGACAGTAGCGCTGCTATCGTCCGCGCGATTCTGGCACTTGCCGACGGCTTGGGTATGGAAACTATCGCCGAGGGCGTGGAAACCGCAGCGCAACTAGAACTATTGAAACAACATCACTGTGGCTTATTTCAAGGCTATTTATTCAGCCGCCCCGTGCCTAGCGACGAATTTTTAAGCTTGTTGCAGGCTGACGCTGCCAAGCGTGGCGCAGAACTGCCGGCGATTAGTTCCAGCTAAACAAGCGGCGGCCCCAGGCACTGACACCATCCAGATACAGATACACCACCGGCGTGGTGTACAAGGTCAGCAATTGACTGAAAATCAAACCGCCGACAATGGAAATTCCCAAGGGCTGGCGCAACTCCGCGCCGTAACCCGAACCCAAAGCCAACGGCAACGCACCCAGCATCGCCGCCAACGTAGTCATCATGATCGGCCTAAAGCGCAATAAACAGGCTTGGAAGATGGCTTCCTCGGCGCTCAACCCTTTGTGGCGTTCGGCGTCCAAGGCAAAATCGATCATCATGATCGCGTTCTTCTTCACAATGCCGATCAGCAAAATCACGCCGATCAAGGCGATGATGCTGAACTCGGTATCGCAAGCCAGCAAGGCCAGCAAGGCGCCGACCCCGGCCGAGGGCAGGGTGGACAAGATCGTCAGCGGATGGATATAGCTTTCATAGAGCATGCCGAGCACGATGTAAATACTCAGCAGCGCCGCCGCGATCAGCCAGGGCTGGTTGCGTAGCGATTCCTGAAAAGCCCTGGCCGAGCCCTGAAAACTGCCGCGCACCGCCACCGGCGTGCCGAGATCGTGCAGGGTTTGTTCGATGAATTGGGTGGCTGTCGACAGCGAGGTGCCGGGCAGCAAGTTAAAGGATATGGTGGCGGCGGCAAACTGGCCTTGATGATTGACGGTCAGCGGCGCATTGCTGGTCTGGAAGCTGGCCAGCGTGGCCAGCGGAATTTGGGTGCCGGTGTTGTTGCTGACGTAAAGCTGTTGCAGCGTGCGCGGGTTTTGCCAGTATTCCGGCGCCAGTTCCAGCACCACCCGGTATTGGTTTAGCGGTTTGTAAATCACCGAGACCTGGCGTTGGCCAAACGCATTATTCAACGCGGTATCGATGGCCGCCTGGCTGACGCCTAGACCGGACGCCTTATCTCGGTCCACTACCAGCGATATTTGTTGGCCCTTGTCTTGCTGATTGGTGTTGACGTCGGTCAGTTCCGGCCGCTTGCGCAGCGCCGCGACGATTTTGGGTGTCCATTCGCGCAGAAGATTTAAATCCTCGGCTTGCAAGGCAAATTCGTACATTGCCGCCGAGCCGCGGCCGCCGATGCGTAAATCCTGCACCGGCTGTAAAAACAGGCTGGCCCCAGGTTCGTCGGCCAGCTTTTCCCGCAATCGGCGGCTGATCTCGCCCATTGGTGCATCACGCTGCTCGGGCGGTTTCAGCACAGCAAACATCAGGCCGGAATTGGTGTTTTGCATGCCGCCGGCGAAGCCAACCACCGCAGAAACGGCTGAATCTTGCCGCAAAATATCGACAAAATCGTGCAGTTTGCTCTGCATGGCCTGGAAGGAGATGCTTTGATCGGCCTGAATGGTGCCGCTGAGCCGGCCGTTGTCCTGCACCGGGAAAAAACCTTTCGGCACGATGATATACAAGTAAACATTCAAACCGATGCAAGCCAGCAGCGCCGCCAGCATCAATTTGGGATGGTGCAGAGCCCAGCTCAAACTGCGGCGGTAGCCGTCATGCAGGCGCTGGAACTGGCGTTCGATCCAGGCCGACAGCCGGTTGGGCTGGTGTTGTGCTTCCGGTTCCAGCCAGCGGGCGCACAGCATCGGCGTCACGGTCAAGGACACCACCAACGACACCAGTACCGCCGCCGATAACGTCACGGCAAACTCCCGAAACAGCCGGCCGACGATGCCGCCCATCAAGAGTATCGGCGTGAAGACGGCGATCAGCGACAAACTCATCGCCAGCACGGTAAACCCCACTTCGCCGGCGCCGCGCAGCGCGGCCTGGAACGGCGGCACGCCATTTTCGATATGCCGGCTGGTGTTTTCCAAGACCACGATCGCGTCATCCACGACAAAGCCGGTGGCGATGGTCAAAGCCATCAAGGACAGATTGTCCAGGCTGTAATCGCATAAATACATCACCGCGCAAGCACCGATCAGCGATACCGGTACCGCGACGACCGGGATCAGCGTGGAGCGCAGCCGGCGTAGAAACAGTAATACCACCAGGATTACCAACACCACCGCGATCAACAAACTGCGTTCGACTTCATCGACCGAGGCGCGGATGGTTTGCGAACGGTCCGAGACAATCGATAATTCCATGGTCGCTGGCGTCAGCGCGCGCAATTGCGGCAGCATGGCTTTGACGTGTTCGACCGTGTCGATGATATTGGCGCCGGGTTGTTTATTAACGATCAATAACACCGCCGGTTGGCCGTTTTTCAGGCCGGTACTGCGCAAATCTTCCACCGAATCCACTGCCGTCCCTAGATCGGCGATGCGTACCGGCGCACCGTTGCGGTAAGCGACGATCAGCGGCAGGTAATCAGCGGCGTGTTCGGCTTGATCGTTGGCGTGAATTTGCCAATGCCGCTCGCCGTGTTCAAGGGAGCCTTTGGGACGATTGGCATTGCTGGCCGTGATGGCTTTTGCGACTTGATCCAGGCCGATGCCGTATTGCGCCAATGCCGTGGGATTCAACTCCACCCGCACTGCTGGCAGGGAACTGCCGCCGATACTGACCTGGCCTATGCCGGGTAACTGGCTGATTTTTTGCGCCAATATCGTCGAGGCCGCGTCGTACATTTGGCCGCGGCTAAGGGTGGTGGAGGTGAGCGCCAGAATCAGAATCGGCGAATCGGCCGGGTTGACCTTGCGGTAGTTGGGCCGATTGGGCAGATTGCTGGGCAGTAAACTGCTGGCGGCATTGATCGCCGCTTGCACGTCGCGGGCCGCGCCGTCGATGTCGCGATTTAAATCAAACTGCAAGGTAATCCGAGTCGAGCCTAGGGAACTGGCCGAAGTCATTTCGCTGATGCCGGCGATACGGCCCAACGCCCGTTCCAGCGGCGTCGCGACGGTGGCGGCCATGGTTTCCGGACTAGCGCCCGGTAGGTTGGCGGACACCGAAATGGTCGGGAAATCCACTTGCGGCAAGGGTGCGACCGGCAGTTGCAGGAAGGCGATGATGCCGGCCAGTGCCACGCCCAGCGTCAACAGCGTGGTCGCAACCGGGCGGTAGATGAACAGCGCCGAGATGTTCATGGCCGGCGGTCGCCGTTGTCGGCTAAAGGCGATTCGGCCGCGCCGCGCAACCGGCGAGCCAGTCGGTCCAGGCTCAAGTAAATCACCGGTGTGGTGTACAAGGTCAGTAATTGGCTGAGCAATAAACCGCCGACCATGCTGATGCCCAAGGGATGACGTAATTCCGAGCCAACGCCGCTGCCCAGCATCAAGGGCAGGGCGCCCAGCAAAGCCGCCAGCGTGGTCATCAGAATCGGCCTAAAGCGCAGCAGGCAGGCCTGGAAAATCGCTTCGCGCGGCGGCAGGCCTTGCTTGCGCTCGGCTTCCAGTGCAAAGTCTATCATCATGATCGCGTTCTTTTTGACGATGCCGATCAGCAGCACGATGCCGATTACCGCGATGATGCCCAAATCGTTGCCGGACAACTGCAAGGCCAGCAGCGCGCCGACCCCGGCCGAGGGCAACGTGGACAGAATGGTGATGGGATGAATATAGCTCTCGTACAGCACGCCGAGCACGATATACACCGTAACGATGGTGGCCAGGATCAACCACAGCGTGCCGCTGAGCGAGGCGTTAAACGCCAAGGCCGCGCCCTGATAATCGCTTTGCACCGCTAAAGGTAAACCGATGTCCTGCTTGGCCTGCTCGATGGCTTCAATGGCGTCGCCCAAGGCGGCGCCGGCGGGCAGGTTGAAGGAAATGGTCGCGGAGGGAAACTGATCCAGATGGTTGATAGCCAGCGCGGTCTGCCGTTCGGAAATGCTGGCCAGGGCCGACAGCGGCACCTGGCTGCCATTGCTGGAAGGAATCCGCAGTTCTTGCAAGCCTTCCGGGCCGCTCTGCTGCTTGGGGTCTACTTCCAACACCACCCGGTACTGATTGGACTGGGTGAAAATGGTCGACACCAAGCGCTGGCCGTAGGCGTTGTATAAGGCGTTATCGATGTCGGCGGTGCTGACGCCTAGCCGGCTGGCGCTGGCGCGGTCGATTTCGATATAGGCTTGCAGGCCTTGGTCCTGCACGTCGCTGGCGGCATCGGCGATAGCGGGCAGGGCGCGCATCCGCTCGACCAGACGTTGGGTCCAGCGGTTTAATTCCGTTAAATCCACGGTCTGCAAGGTAAATTGAAATTGAGTGCGGCTGACCCGGTTTTCCAAGGTCATGTCCTGCACCGGTTGCAGATAGACCGAGATACCCGGCACCTCGGCCAGGCGTGGCCGTAAGCGTTCGATCACTTTACTGGCGTTGTCGCGTTGGGCTTGCGGTTTCAGGTTGATTAAAAAGCGGCCGCTGTTCAGGGTCGGGTTACTGCCGTCCACGCCTATAAACGACGACAGGCTGGCCACGGCCGGATCGGCCAGGATCTGTTGAGCCATGGCTTGCTGGCGTTCGGCCATTGCCGCGAAGGAAATGCTGGGCGGTGCCTCGGTAATGCCTTGAATCAAGCCGGTGTCCTGGATTGGGAACAGGCCTTTGGGCATGGCTGCGTATAACAACACGGTCAACGCCAGCGTGGCGATAGCCACCAGTAGCGTCAGGCCTTGGCGCTTAAGCACCCATTCCAGGCTGCGGCCGTAAGCGGCGATGACTTTGTCGAGCAAGCCGGCGTGTGAGTCATGGCCGGCTGTGCTGGCCCTTAGCAGCCTAGCGCACATCATAGGTGTCAAGGTCAGCGACACCACCGCCGAGATCAGAATCGCCACCGCCAAGGTGATGGCAAATTCGCGAAACAGTCGGCCCACCACGTCGCCCATGAACAGCAGCGGAATCAGCACTGCCACCAGCGAGATGGTCAAGGAGATGATGGTAAAGCCGATTTGTTCCGAGCCTTTCAAGGCTGCTTGCAAGGGCGACTCGCCGCGTTCGCGGTAGCGGGAGATGTTTTCGATGACGACGATGGCGTCGTCCACCACAAAGCCGCTGGCGATGGTCAGCGCCATCAAGGTCAGATTATTGATACTAAAGCCGGCCAGGTGCATCACCCCAAAGGTGCCGACCAAGGACAGCGGCACCGCGACCGCCGGGATCAAGGTGGCCGGTAGATTGCGCAGAAACAGAAAAATCACCATCACCACCAGTGCCACGGCCAGCAGCAACTCGAATTGCACATCGTGTACCGAGGCGCGGATAGTGACGGTGCGGTCGGTCAAGGGCAGCACTTCGACCGCGGCCGGCAAGGTCGCCCGCAGTTGCGGCAGCAACTTATTGATGCGATCCACCACTTCAATGACATTGGCGCCGGGTTGGCGTTGGATATTGACGATGACGGCGGCTTTGTCGTTGGCCCAGGCCGCCAGTTTGACGTTTTCGGCGGCGTCGACCGCGTCGGCGACCGCGGATAGCCGCACCGGCGCGCCGTTGCGATAGGCCACCACCAAGTCGCGGTACTCAGCCGCCGAGCGCAGTTGGTCGTTGTTGTCGATGATGGCCGAGCGCTGCGGGCCGTCGAACATGCCTTTGGGTTGGTTGACATTGGCGGCTGCGATGGCGTTGCGCAGGTCTTCCAGGCTCAGGCCATAGGCGGCCAGCGCTTGGTGGTTGGCCTGGATTCTGACTGCCGGCCGTTGGCCGCCGCTGATGCTGACCAAGCCGACGCCGGGCAATTGGGCGATTTTCTGCGCCAAGCGGGTGTCGACCAAATCCTGGACTTTAGGCAAGGCCAGGCTGGATGAGGTGATCGCTAAGGTCAAAATCGGTGTGTCAGCCGGGTTGACCTTGTTGTAAATCGGCGGCAGCGGCAGGTCTTTGGGCAGGAAATTGTTGGCGGCGTTGATGGCGGCTTGCACGGTTTGTTCGGCAATGTCCAGATCCAATGCCAGATCGAATTGCAGCGTCACCACGGACGCGCCGCCGGAACTGGTCGAGGACATCTGCCGCAGGCCGGGCATCTGCCCGAACTGGCGTTCCAGCGGCGCGGTAATCGCCGAGGTTGTGACTTCCGGGCTGGCGCCGGGATAGAGCGTGGTGACCAGAATCGTCGGGTAATCGACTTGCGGCAATGCCGAGATCGGCAATAAGCGGTAAGTCAAAACCCCGGCCAGCAGCAGGGCCAGCATCAGCAAGGAGGTGGCGACCGGACGCAGGATAAAGTGTCGCGATGGGTTGAAACCGGGAAGCGGGTTTTGCGCGGCGGCCATGTTTAGTTGGCGGTCTTGCCGGAGGCGGCTGGTTGGGTTTTATCGATTACCTTGACTTGGCTGCCTTCGCGCAGTTTGTCGGCGCCATCGATCACCAGTTTTTCGTTCACGCCCAGACCTTCCGGAATCGCGACCGTTTCGCCGTCAGCCGGTCCGGCTTTTATCCGCTTTACGCTGATGGTGTTGTCGTCCTTCACCACGTACACGAATGCGCCATTGGCCCCGTGCTGAATGGCGGAGCTAGGGACTAAGGTGGCGGCACGCAAGGTGTCCAGACGCATTTTGATATTGACGAACTGGTTGGCGAACAGGGTGCGGTCCTCGTTATCGAATTGGGCTTTTAATTTCAGTGTGCCGGTGCTGGCGTCGATCTGATTGTCCACCGCCAGCAGCTTGCCGCTGGCCAGTTTTTGCCGGCCGGCCCGGTCGTAGGCGTCAATGACCAGCGTCTCGCCGGAACGCCAGCGCCGCATCACCTCGGGTATTACATCTTCCGGCAGCGTGAACACCACCGAGATCGGCTGAATTTGGGTGATGACCGCCAGGCCACTGACGTCGCTGGCGCGGACCATGTTGCCTTGATCCACCAGCCGCAAACCGATTCGGCCGGATACCGGCGCGGTGATGCGGGAATAACTCAGTTGCAGTTTGGCATTGTCGAGTTGGGCGCGGTCGATTTCGACGCTGCCGCGATATTGCTTGACCAGCGCGGCTTGGGTGGCGGTTTGCTGGGCGGCGATGGAGTCTTGCTCCAGCAAGGTTTGATAGCGGGCTTGGTCGATTTCGGCGTTTTTTAGCAGCGCTTCGTCGCGCAGCAATTGGCCTTCGGCTTGTTGCACGGCCACTTGATAAGGTCGGGGATCGATTTCGGCGAGCAGTTCGCCTTGTTTAACCGCTTGGCCCTCGGTAAACGCCACCCGGATCAGTTCGCCATCGACGCGCGAGCGCACTGTCACGGTGTGCAGTGGGGTGACGGTGCCCAAGCCGTTTAGGTAAATCGGCAAATCGCCTTGCCAGCTTGAGGCGACTGCGACGCTGATGGGAATGTTTTCGTTGGGATTGGCGTGCGCATCCTGGTTTTCCCGCGGATGCTGGCCGGCATGGTGCAAATAATAGCCGCCCGCCGCGACCGTTAATAGGAGAATAGTCGCCCAGCGCCAGCGCGACCTCGGCTTTAATGCGGAAAAATCCTGATCCTGGTTCATAGCCATGCGAATAACAATAAGTGGGAGCCGGCGTCATGCCGGCCAGTCGAGTCTAGCGGCACAACTAAAAAAGGCATCTTGAAGATGCCTTTTTCGGATTGTCTGCCGCTGTCGTGACGATCAATCGTAATGGTAGTGTTTGCGCAAAGGCTTGACCACTTCCCAATGGCTGTCCAGGCCTTCATGAAACATCACCAGGTCGCCAGGTAAAATCCGCACCGGCTCTCCGCCCACTGGAGTGACGATGATTTCGCCTTCCAACACATAAGCGGTTTCGGTTTCGTCGAAATCGATGGTGAATTTGGAAATTTCTTTTTCCCAGATCGGCCAGCTCGATACGCCCAGCTCTTTTAAACGTTCTTCGCTGGGGTTATGTTCAACGGTAATTTGGCTCATGGGTTTCCTGTTTGAATGAAGTTGATCGAGCGGCGGATTTTAGCATTGTTGCCGAGCCGCAGCTATGAATCGGTGGTTTCGTCCGGTAATTGCTTCAGATCGTCCGCGCGGCGCAGCCTGTTACGCCGTTCCGTCCCGACCGTGAGGTTGTCGGCATTGTTCTCCAACTTGGGTTCGCTTTGCTGGTAGATTTGAAATTCGGTGACGGAATTTATCGTGGTCAGCGTCGGCTCCTTGTTCAAATAATCGTTAAGCCAGACCACCAGTAACGCGATTGCCAGGCTGGTCGCGCCAGCGATGCCGGCGTCCCGGCCGTAATCGGGTTTCACCGGCTTATCGGGCAGCGAGGCCCAATCCACGACGTCCAGTTGCGGATTGCTTTGCCGTTGTTTGACGTCGATTTCCACTAGACGTTGTTTGGTTTGTTGCAATAATTCCTCCAACTTAACCAGTTCTTCCTGCATGGCTTTGTGTTTGGCGAATTGATTGGTGTATTCGGCGGCTTTTTGTTTATGCTCGGCCATTTGCTTTTGAAGGGTCAATACGGTGCGGTGCGCTGCACCGTAGGCGTTTTCGGCCTCTTGCGTGGCATAGTTCGAGCCGGCTTGTTCTTTGCTGGCAATTTTTTCATCCAGCTCGGCCAATTGGGTTTTTAAATTGCGCAAGCTGGGGTGAAATTCGATGTATTCGTCGGTGTATTGGCTTCTTTGCGCTTCCAGGCGTTCGCGCAGGCGTTCGGCTTGCTGGGTTAACGCCGCCAGACTTTGCGAATCGGCTTCCGGCACCACGGCTTTGCCTTCCGCGACGGCGGCATGAATGGCGTCCAGCTTGGCCTTGGCTTTCGCTTCTTCTTCCAAGGCGGCGTTCAAGGAATTATTTAAACCTTGTAAGCGGGCGTGGGCCTCGTTATCGGTGCTCTCCAGGGAGAGGATGTCATGCTGCAAGCGGAACGATTCAATGTCCTGGCGTTTGTCGCGCACTTGTTGTTCCAGGCGAGTCAATTCCGATTTGATCGAGGTACTGGCTTTATCGGTGATTTCGGCAATGTACTCCGCGCGAATTTGCTGGTAGGTTTTGATCCAGGTATTTAAGGCCATTTGCAGGAATTGCGGATGACTGCCTTCAGCTGCCAATTGCACTAGATTGGTGTCCGCAACCGGTTTTACCTGGAACAGCTCTTTTAGCTGGTTGATATTGGGATGCTCGATACCATCCTGCTGTTTTAGCGTCTCGGCGGTTTTTTCCAATACCGGTTGCCCCAGCAAGACCTGCTTTTGAATGTTGACATGCTCCAGATCCGCCTCTGCATGCGTTTGATCAATATCGGTTGCCGCAGTCGTCAATACCAAGGCTTGGCTTTCAAAAACCGCCGGCTGGAGAAAGACATAGGTTTCGGTAATCAGTAGCAAGGGCAGAAGTACCAGCAAAAATAAGGTCCGGCGCCGTAAACGGCGTGGCCAAGGCGTTGGATGGGAACGGTAAAAGTCGTCTCCGACGATCTGGAAATCATGGCGATAAGGAAACATCACGATTCTCTCCCTGGCGCTAAGTCCGCAGGTTATAGTTTTTGTTGTAATCCGCTTTGCGGAAAATTTTCTCAGCGATCCCTGTCGAGAAAATTTTTAACGCCCGGACCGAGTCTGTGCAAGTCGGCTTCGGTCAAGGGCGATTAAACGACTGTCTGGTTTTGTTGTTGTCGCTACTGACTGCTAACTTCAGTGGGAATTTTGATTGCTCAAGACTTAATTGATAGCCCATTTTCAGGCTTTAGAGCTCAAGATCCGCGCTGGCTGGTCTGCTCTGGTGCCTAAACAGTCAATATCGGCGAGCTGCCAGTTTAAACCAATACAAAAATCAAGCAATTCTTAATTTGCCAACGGCTATAAAGGCTGGGCTTCAGTTTGAGGTTATGTCGGGTCAATAATCGAAGGCGCCAAAGGCGGTGACTTGAACCGAAAGCGATTAGCAAATCGGTTGTAGGCGTGTCACTCAAATCCAAGATATTAGGCCACGATAAAATCTGCTTCGCCTATACTAAAAAGCCTATTGGATTTGTGATCCGCCGCCGGTTTGCGGGCTTTTTGTTCGGACAAGATCGGGTGAACTAGGTATGCTGGCTAACTGGCGTCCGAGGCCTGTCGGACACAATTTTCCTTGATGCCGTTTTGGCGGCTATTTTTCAAATTTTTGGATTTCTACAAATCCCCGATTGGATTGGTATGGCAGATAAAGAGGATGGAATACTCAGAATTCATGTATATGAGCTGAGAGTGGGTATGTGCGTAAGCCGTCTGGAAGCGCCAACGGCGGATTCACCTTTTTTATTGGATAGAATTGTGATTGAAAGTCATGCGGATATTCAAGCCATCCAGGCGATTTGTGATTATGTCTATATCGATGTCAAATACCAAAAATCCTTCTCCGGGGCGATTCCCACCAGAAATACCGAAGCGCGTAAACATCTGAGCTTTGCGCGATCTTTTAACCAAACCGCCAATACCTTTCAACGCACCGGTAATTTAATTAAAACGGTGATGGACGATATTCGTTTTGGGAATCAATTTAGTGTCAGTGAGGTTAAACAAGCTGTTTCCGAGTGCGTCGATAAGGTATTGGAAAACCCCGATACGATGCTGTTGCTGACCCAAATTAAAGATCAGGATCAATATACTGCGCAACATAGTATGAATGTTTGCATATTGTCTATTCTGTTGGGTCGGGAGTTGAATTTCTCGATGGAAGATCTGAATAAAGTGGGTTTTTGCGGCTTGATGCACGATGTCGGTAAAATGAAAGTGCCGCTGGAAATCCTTAATAAACCGGGCTCTTTAGAAGACTATGAAATGGACATCATGCGTAAGCACACGCTCTACGGACGCAACGTGTTAATGTCGGCTCGTAATGTCTATCCCGGCGCTGTTGACGTTGCCTACGATCATCACGAGCATTTGGCCGGCACCGGTTATCCGAGAGGTTTGAACAAAACCACGCTATCGATATTTACCAAGCTGGTAGCGGTGGTCGATACCTACGATGCCATCACCAGTGACCGGGTGTATCAGCGTGGTAAGCCGCATCTTATGGCGTTGGGAATTTTGGTAAAAGGGATGGGACAGCAATTTGAAGCTAATTATGTGACGCAATTTATCAATTGCATCGGATTTTATCCGCAAGGTAATTTAGTGGAATTGAGCAGCGGTGAAGTCGGCTTAATAGTCGAGCAAAATAAGGCCGATAGGCTTAAGCCAAAAATATTGCTGATTCAAGATGGCAATAAAAATCCTATTGAAGAGAAGATACTCGATTTGTCCTTGAATATTGCCGATGCAAGCGGTAAGCGCTATGGTGTCAAACAGGTGATAAGGCCGCAGGATTGTGGTGTCGATTTAGCCAAGTATTATCAAGACGGCAAGTTTACGAAAGAATATGTGGTAGTTGGCTAAGGGTTTAGTTCTGTAAATTATCTTCCTTGGATATTGTTTTTCAACATGGTTAAAAAAATTAATATTAACCAGCTCAGAAAAGGTATGTTTGTTTGCGGCACCGATCGGAAGTGGCTAGATACCCCTTTTTTCAGAACTAAATTTCTGCTTTCATCTGATAAACAAATTAATACCTTAAAAGAGTATTGCCAAACCGTTTCTATCGATACCGGCAAAGGTATCGACGTGGATAAGCCCGCTGAAACCGACATAATCGATTTCGGCAGCCCTGCGGCTGCGGAGATGCGCAGCTGCGCCGAGGAAAGCGATTCTGCTTACCCAGTGAATTGCATCGTCGAATTGCAGACCGATGAATTGGCGGTGGTGGTCCAGGAAAACTCACAATCGCCCTTGCAACCGTTAGTGAAGGTGATCACCAATCCGCAGAAACAACTGCTGTTTCATGAGCGCCTGCTTGATCTGGCGGATGAGCGGCAAAATCAGACCAAGATAATCAGGGTGTTGGCTAGTGACGAACCGATTGTCGAGTTACTGAAAATGTTTGTCGAACTGGAAAAAACTTAGCCGGCCAATCACTCAGGCGAGTTGTTGGGTCTTGCTTAACAGCTCATTACTCAGGGCAATGACAGCACGCGGGTCGATTTCGGCAATGGAAAAATCGTTTTTATCCAGCTTGAACGGATTGACCGGTGAAGGCGACTTCAAGGCTTTATTGATGGCGGTTTGATAAATTCGACTGATCGGCGTTGGCCCGAACAAGGTAATCGACGGCCGGTTTAAACCCCAGGCCATATGCGTCGGTCCGGTATCGTTACCGATCACTAAATCGGCCTTGGCCAGCGCCGCTTTCAAATCATTGAGGCTTAATTGCGGTAATACCCGCGCCAGGCTGCGTTCTGCCAGCCATTGCGCCATCCAGTGCTCCTTCTCGTTGCCCCAACTGATCAGAAAATTAGCTTCCAGACCGAAGATGACCTGTAGAAATTTTTCTAAAGGGTAGTTACGGCTGGGCCAAGTTGAGCCGATGACCAGAATGATGTTGGGTTGATCGGCTAGAAAATATTCATCCAAGGCCGTTTGCGGCGGCTGAAAAAACAAAAACGGCTGCTTTGCCTGGATTTGCTCAGTTGTTACATGCAGACCCAGCGGCTGGGTCAGCACGGCGACATTGCGATCGATGGTGTTGGCGTCGTAAGGGTAGGCGACATGCCGGCTATAGAACAACGCCGCCCATTTTTCCCGGATTGAGGCTTGATCGAAACCCACACAATTGGCCGACAGCAAGCGCGAGACTACTGCGGACTTAATCAAACCTTGGGCATCCAGCACTAAGTCGTAACCCTGCTCGGCATAAGTACGTATTTTGTTTATCTCGGCAAAGACACGCCATTTGTCGGTTTTCAGGGCTTTTAAATTCACACCCAAAATATTATCCAGGTGTGGATTGTCGGCCAGTACGCCGACGAAGCGTTCTTCAACTATCCAGTCGATTTGCGCCAGCGGTAAGGCGGCTTTGATGAATTGCAAGGCTGCCATCGCATGAACGATGTCGCCCAAAGCCGACAATTTGACGATGGCAATTTTCATCGCTCAGGCTTCCAACGCCGCCATTACCTGCTCCGGCCGAATTTCCGTTAAGCAGCGAGTATGGCCCAACGGACACTCTCGCTTAAAGCACGGCGAACAATCCAGGTTTAAATCCAGAATCTTCGCCTCGGGATGTAGCGGCGGGGTAAAGCCGGGGTCGGAAGAGCCATAAACTGCGATCAGTTTTTTATCCAGTGCCGCAGCGACGTGCATCAGGCCGGAATCGTTGCTGACGACCGCGTCAGCCAAGGACAACAAGTCCACCGCATCCGCCAGCGAGGTAATGCCGGCGAAGTTACGGCAAATGCCGCCCGATAGGTCATTAATTTGTTCCGCAACGGCTTTGTCTTTGTCGGAACCGAATAACCAGACTTGCCAGCCTTGTTCTTCCATTTGCCTTGCTATGGCGGCGTAATGCTGGCTCGGCCAGCGCTTGGCCGGACCGTATTCCGCGCCGGGACACAGAGCCAGGATCTTGCTGACAATAGGGCGCAACTCTTCCGAGCCCTCAAGCAGAGCGCTGGGGTGGGGGATTTCGATTAAATCCGCGCCGGTGATCTCGAATTTTTTGCAGACGCTTAATTGTTGCTCGATTGTGATCGCCAGCTTCGGAACCGGGTAAGTTGGTGGCTGCGGCGCCTCTTTCGGTAAACCCAGCGCCACGAAACGTTGCACGGTCATGGTCAGTACAGTCTTATCCAACGTGCGCACATCGTTCAATAGGCCGCGGCGCAGTTCGCCGAGAAAACCGGTGCGTTTTGGAATATGCGCAAAGAACGGAATAACGGCCGACTTCCAGGAATTGGGCAGTACAATCGCCTGATCGTAATGCTGGCTTTGCAATTCCCGGCCTATGCGGATTCGCCCCCGCAAATCAAACTGTCCGTGGCCCAACGGCATCGTCAGGCCTTTATGCACTTCCGGCATGCGCTCCAATAGAGGCAAGGACCACGCCGGGGCCAGCACGTCGATCAGGCAGTCGGGATGTTGTTGCTTGAGGGTGATGAACAGGCTTTGCGCCATCACCATGTCGCCGACCCAGGACGGGCCGACGACCAGGATTTTATAAGCTTGCTCCGCCACTTAGGAAACGAGCGTCAGCCATTCCTTGTGGTCCGCGCGGCGACCTTGCACGTAGTCGAAATACAGGGCTTGCAGTTTTTCGGTGATAGGTCCGCGGCTGCCGGAACCGATGTCGCGGTTGTCGTATTGGCGAATCGGCGTGACTTCGGCGGCGGAACCGGTGAAGAAGGCTTCGTCAGCCACATAGACTTCGTCGCGGGTGATACGTTTTTCGATCACTTCGTAGCCTTGTTCGCGGGCGATGGTGATCAGGGTATCGCGGGTGATGCCTTCTAAGGCTGAGGTAGTTTCCGGCGTGTAAATTTTGCCATTACGGACGATGAACAAGTTTTCGCCGCTGCCTTCTGCGCAGAAACCTTCGTGGTCCAGCAACAAGGCTTCGTCGTAACCGGTGGACAAGGCTTCTTGCAGGGCCAGGATCGAGTTGATGTAGTTGCCGTTGGCCTTGGCCTTGCACATCGTGCTGTTGACGTGGTTGCGGGTGTAGGACGAGGTGCGGATGCGGATGCCTTTTTCCATGTTTTCCGCGCCCAGATAGGCGCCCCAGGTCCAGGCCGCGACCATGACGTGTACTTTCAGGTTGTCGGCGCGCAAACCCATGCCTTCGGAACCGAAGAACACCATGCTGCGAATGTAGGCCGAGTCCAGATTGTTTTTGGCAACCGCGTCGCGGTGGGCTTGGTTGATCTCGTCTTTGGAATACGGCATTTTCATGTTCATGATATGCGCGGAGCGGAACAGACGGTCGGTATGCTCGGCCAGTTTGAAAATCGCGGTGCCGGCATCGGTTTTATAAGCGCGTAAGCCCTCGAAGACGCCACAGCCGTAATGCAGGGTATGAGTCAAGACGTGGACTTTTGCATCGCGCCAATCAACCCATTTTCCGTCTAGCCAAATCAACCCGTCTCTATCATCCATCGTTGCCATTATCTGAACCTGTTTTGTTTAGTGATTATTGCTGCGCCGCGTCGGCTTAAAAGTGACGGAAATTGTACTATAAAGCGCTCTCCGGCAATACCGGCTGCGCAGAAGTCCTGATTTTGGCGTGAGACTGCGTTTGGCAGGCCCAAGATGGATTGTGGGCACCGGTGAATTAATTCACTGATTCCACGTGGCATAGGTTACCGACGGCAAGCGCTGTTTGCGATAACTTAAACTCAGCGTCAATTTTTAGAAGTTGCCTAAATTTGGAAAAATCTTACAGCTATGATTTTTAAAGGCTTTTGTTAGTTGGCGTCACTTATGCTGGTCATTTAGTAGTCAAATCGGCAGATTCGGGAGAGCGTCATGGAAACAAGCAATGAAGTCAACGAAATTAGCACCCTGCGTATCGTGTTTATCGAAACGTTAAGCAGGCAGTTTATCGCCATTACCGGTTGCGGCATTTATGTATACCTCAATCCGCTGACGATTAACGAATTGTTCAACCGCTATTTAAGCAGCAGCGTGCCTATCAATGTGTTTGCCAGGCAATGCGTCAGAAATATAGTGGCTTAATGTTGCGTAGCCGACCCGGACGACTAGCGTCGTCCAGGACGTCTTTTAGCCAAATAGCGTCGTTAGGCTTTGGCAAAGCGCCGGCGTGAGAAGAAGAGCACCGCCAACAACAGCAAGGCCAGCGCCGCTTGTCCGGCAATCAAGCTTAGACAGGCTGCCGGATTTGCCGGATACGCAAAGGCAAAGCGCGGTTGGTCGTGGCTCAGTTCATCGCTCCAAGCGCTATCGCTCATGATCTTGGGGACGAAATAGTCGCGCCATTGATCTTCAAAGTGATTGACTGCCTGAATATATTCGGCATAGCGCGGCGCGTCGATGCCGGCCAGCCTATCCGCCATTTGCACGGCCGCCAGCGCCGGCGACAGCCAGGACCACGCTTCCAAAAACTCGAATTGCCCCTGGCGGGTGCTGTCGAAGCGGTACATCACCGGTCTGATCTGTTGATCCAGAACCAAACCGGCCGGCAAACCGGCGATTTCGCGCGGTAACTCTTTGCCGGTTTGCGGCAGCTGCAGATCGGGATGATTGCTATACCACTGCGTCAGCAGCGCTTGGCGTTGTTGATTGTTTTGCTCCTGGAACTGGCGGATGGCGATGATGCTATCCAGCCGGGAAGGCATCGGCGCATGTTGGTCGGCTGCCCAGGTCAGCAAGGCCGGGCCGGCAAAGGTCAAAACCAACCAGACGCCCAGCATGCCGATGGCCGCCGCCCCAGAGGAGAAGGGCAGCAGCAGGAACAAGCCGGCGATGCCAAACCACACCAGTGTGTACAGGCCGGCGAACGCCAGCCAATAAACCAGCGTTTCCAGGCTAAATGCCGGATCGAGCCATAGCGCCAACAGCGAACTGCTGAAAACCGCCAATACCACCACGCTATACCGCACGCTCAGCGCCGCACACACCAAGCGCCAGGGTGCCGACATTTGCGTGCAGACCAAACGCCAGACGCCGCTCTCCCGGTCTTCCTGCACCAGGCCGTAGCTCAAGGCAATCACCATCAGCGGGGTCAGTAACGCGAACACGGTGGCAAAGTCCAGCATGCCCAACTCATGCAGCATCGGGTTGAACAACTGATCGCTGTTACGGCCGTCGGTGTGGCGGCTGCGAGTGGAGATTTTGATGCCGGTACTTAAAAAATCCAGTTGCCGCACGCTCAAGGCCAAACCGCTCAGGGCCGGCAGCCGCAAAGGCGGCGCGGCGGCGCTGGCGGCAAATGCATTGGCTTTGGGGGTGTGGTCCGCCGCTTTCGGGGCGTCATGCATCTCCGCTTGATTGGACATCGCGTTGACGGTCTGCGGGGCTGCGGTGCCGTGTTGACGGAATTCGCGCGCAGCCAAACCCGACCAAACGGCGCTAGCCAGCATCACCAGCAGAAACAAACCTGTCACCCACAGATTTAAGCTGTTGCGTTTAAAACGCAGCCATTCGATGGCGATTAACTGCATCATGGCACCAGCCTCCGAGCGGAAAGACTCAATAAGCCCACCGATAAACCCAACCACAGCAATAGCACTAGTAGATCTAGCTCGGCGGTGCGCAAGGCAAAGCCGATGTCCGGGGCTTGATAGCTAAAGTCCGCCACGCTACGCCAATCGGCCTCAGCGCCGGTGGCCTTGCGCTCCGTGCCGCGGCTACGCTCGCGATCCCAGTCTTCGGTCAGGTTGATAAAATAGTGCCGATATTGTTCGGCGGCGTCCTCAAAATGCCGTTGATGTGCTAAATCCATGCCGGCTAAGGTCATAGACAATGAACGCAGCGCCAGGCTGGGGCCTAGCCAGGAAGCCAGATGGCTCAAGTGTTGTTGTTTAATAAAATTGTCGCGCAAGGCGTCGAAATGCAGCGCGTGCACCTTAACGGAATAGGCATCGTTGTGCTGGCGATTTAAGGACACGAAACCGACCGGCAAATCTTCCTTGCGGGAAACCCCGTACTGCGCCAACACTTGTGCTTCGAAGGCTTTGGCGCGTTGTTCATGGTCGCCGTCGTGGTCTAGACCGTGGTCGATGTCATCCTTGATCTCACGCCAGAATTCGCTGGCGCTGGGATTGGGCGCCAGCATTTCCGCAGTGACGGCGCCCAGGCGCGGGGCGATAAACACGCTGGCCAACCAAAAGCCCAGCAGGCAAAACAAAGTCGTGCGGCTGGTGTTGAAAGACGCGGAAGCGGCGATGGCGACTGCGGCGAAGACGCCGTAGTACAGATTCAACAGCAGCATCAAAACCAGCAGGCGCAGTACGTCGTCCAGCGTAAATGCGAAGTGGCCCAGCAGTATCACGGCGGCTACCAACAGCGCCGGTGCCAAGACCAGGGCAAACGCGCTCAGCAAGCCCAGCAATTTGCCGAACAACAACTGGCCGGCGTTAACCCCCAAACTGTGTAACATCCGCAACGTGCCGGATTCGCGTTCCTGGCTGACCGAGTTAAAAGTCAAGGCCACAATCAATAGCGGCAATAGCGCGGTCAACACAAAGCTGGTGGCGGCTTGGCCGAAGCGGCCGGCCAACACTTGGTCCGCTGCCGGGCTGAACCGGGTCAGATTGCGCTTATGCGGCTCCAGCCATAAAGACTGGCCGATATACGGCCGCAAACCCGGATCCAGAGCCGCCGCCGGCGTGTCCGGCTTAAACACGTAGATGCCGTAATGCGCGGCAGAGTGTGGGTTTTTCACGCTCTGAGTATTCCACTGTTCCTTGGCGGTGGTGCCGACGCGGTGTTTTTCCGCGCGCAATTGCTGCAATTCATAGGCTGACGCCAGGAAAAAGCCGACAAACAATAGCAATAGGGCAATGCCCAAAGTCAGCAAGCGGCCGTCGCGCAGTGTGGCGAGAAACTCCTTGCGAATGATGGTTTTGATCATGCCAGCCCCCGGGCATGCGCCAGATATTTTTGCTCCAGTTCGTCGTGTTGCACGGTGTGGGCGTCGAATTCTTCCACCAGTCGGCCGCTTTTCATGATGCCGATGCGGTCGGCGACTTGCTTGGCGTTGAACAAATCATGGGTGGCCATCAACACCGCCATGCCTTGATCGGCGGCGGCGCGGATGCGTTGGGCAAAGTCGTTGGCCGCGCTGGGATCCAGGCCGGAGGTCGGCTCGTCCAGCAACATGGCTTTGGCCTGTTTCGCCGAGGCAATCGCCAAGCCCACTTTTTGCCGCATGCCTTTGGAATACGCCGCCACCCGTTTACCGTGAGCATCCGCTTGCAGGCCGCTGTCCAGTAACAAACGACGGGCTTGCTCGTCATGCAAACGAATATTCGCCAGCGCGCAGAAATAAGTCAGATTTTCCAAGCCGCTCATTACCTCGTACAGCGCGACGTTTTCCGGTAAATAGGCCAGTTTCGTCCGCACCAGATCGGGATTGGCGTGCGGCGATTCGCCTTCGATCAGCACCTGTCCGCTACTGGGCTGGTTGAAGGTCAAAAACGTGCTGATGGTTGTCGACTTGCCGGCGCCATTGCCACCCAGCAGCGCGTAAACGCAGCCCTTGGGGATGTGTAAATTTAAATTATCGACCGCACGGTGTTGTCGGTACTCGACAACCAGGTTGCGGGCGGCCAATACGGGGGGCTCTGCGTTCATATAAGGTATTTGGGTTAAGGTGAATGATCTGCGACTGTCAGCTGGATTGGCTGCCGCCGCGCCCGGCATGTTTAGTATTTTAACGATAGACTGACGTAATAGGTGCGTTGTGCCAATGGGATATTTTCCTGGATATACTGAGCCAGGGTATTGGTGATAGCCAATTGTGCGCTATTTGATTTGTTTATGAATCGATAGTAAATGATCATTATCGACCCGTTGCGGACTATCGTTTGATCTGATTTAATGGCAGCAGCCTGGCTGTTAGCGGACATTATTTTCTCTGCCGAATGATATACAGAAAAGAAGATCATACCCAGGTCAAAAAATTATCGTGCCACAGATCATTTTTTGGCTGACATACCTAAACTATCTAATGGACCGCAAATGAAAATCCTGTTGAATGACGGATTGTATTTTAAATACGGAATAAGGCTATTTTAGTGAAGACCAAAAAAATCAAATCGAATGCCACATGGATGGTTGCTCTAATACTGATTAGCACCATATTTCTTTCAACGATGTTGATAACATATGGAGAAGATAAGGCAAAGGAATTGGGTTTTGAGATTGCTAAGCTTGTTGCCCAACTTACGCTTATCGGTATAACCGGTGGTATTGCAGTTCAAAATTATATATCTCAACAACGACAACACGAAGCTATGCGCGAACTACGCGCAAAATGTCAACAAAGCCTTGTTAGAGCATATGTAGGAGTAAAAAAAGCGAGACGTGAGCTTAGAGCGGGATTGAGCCGTAACGCAGCGTTTTCTGCTCCGGTCATAGACGCCTATGTGCCAAGGGAAGACTATATCGAACAAATGGGTGTAATTAATGACTTACAACTAGAGCTTGAGGTTTTGATTCTAGAAGGCAATGCTCTACCTGATTTGTTTAAAGCTTGGAGTGAAATACGTAAAGAGATTTCCAAAATGCGAGATTTTTTAAGCTCTATGATTACTGAGTACGAAGAAGTGTCTCGGAAGGAGGGGCATATTGATCATCTCTATTTAAAAAATCTTCCAAAACTAGCAGATATGTTACATGGGCCAAAAGACGAGAAATATAGAGAACGCTTTACAGAACCATTCCATAAAGCATTGCACAATATTCAAATTGAAAGAATTGATGGTTAAGTACAGTGATATTGATAAGTCTATTCGGCAACCGACCTGCGTAGGCTAGATCAATCTTTTTCGCTGCTTTCAGATAATCTATGCAGCAGCTAAGGTAACACGACACCATTCAGTCATTTGCAATACATGGACTGCATATTCTTCAGCCTTTTGACCGGAACCATTATAACGACGAATCGCTTCAGCTAAATTGCCTTTAGCATCATGAAGTTTACTGTCCATTTCTGTGATCAATCGTTTCAAACATTCAGAAAAGTTGTACCATTTCTTATCTCGAAAGAATTCTAAATCATCGACAATGTGCTGTAAGTCGTATTGAAAAATTCCATATCCTTTGTAAACCCATTCTTTATCCTGAAATTTTTTCAGCCTACGTGTAAGGTTTGCCTCGAAGATTAGTTGATCAGTAAGAACTTTGTTATAACGAGCACAAAAGGCTGCAGTGTTGATCGGAAATGCTTTACGGGTGGTATTGGGATAATCGCCACTGGCGTCAAATACGCAACGGGCAAGTATTTGTTCAGGCGGCATTTTATCGATCCAAGCTAGCCATTCTATTGCTGTTTCTTTGCACGCAATAGCGCATACGATGTCTACATCATACGCTTTTCCTGATATTGCTTTGGTAATCTCAGGGCCGAAGTTATTCATCAGCCAGGTTTTCACACGAAGGCATTGGTTTTGATTCAATGGAGGTGGCGTCTTTGCTGTATAGCTAAAGTTTTTAGGTATTTCTGGTAGTGCTTTTCTCGCAGCCAGGATATTTGCCGCAATCACATTTGTATTGCCAGTACTCCGAAAAAGTGCGGCCCAGGTTTTGGGACCAACGATGCCGTCTTCAGTTAGATTGTCCTCATCGGATATGATTTGACTATTAAAATATTTTTGAAAGCCTAGTACCGTCGCTTCTGTAGCGCTGCCAAAAATACCATCAGCAACGCCACAAGGTGGTTTAATTTGCAGCGTAATCAATGCTTGTTGCACCGCACGAACATCCTCGCCGCGAATTAACGGAAAGCGATACGATAAATAGCGAGTGAACTCCATGTTTAATCTCTCCGGCAGCTGTTGATTTGGTCAATAATTCGATTAGCGGCTGCCTGAGCACCACGTAAGCCGTCGGTAACCGCAACCGATGCGGATCCATCTGCTAGGCCTCGGCTGGTAAACTGCAGCGCCTTCTTTGCTGACTGACAACGGTCTGCAGCGCTTAATTGATCAGTCCCAGCTAGGAAAAGCTCGGCGGAGGCTGCTAGGTGATCCCTGCGAGGATTGGGCGGGAGCCCTGACAATTCAACAACTGCCTTTCGAGCCAATGGTACTCCTTCTGGTCGTGTACGGAAATTGGCACCACAATAAAGTGCACGAGCTTGGTGTTCGGAAAACTCGATAAGTTGGTCATTTGAAAAGTTTCCAGACCGTGCCTTGGCGTAGTCCGCAGCGGCACAATCCATTCGTTTCCGCGCTGATTCCGTGTATGGTGGACAAGCAGCTGTCTCAGACGTTTCTGCCCGAGCTAGTATCAAACACGCGCGGGCGTGGATGGCAAACAATTTCGGGCAAGCCTCGTTCATTTTGCCGTCTTGAGCAATGCATTCGGAATCGATAGCCTCGACTTCTATTTCATCGTATTGCTTAGCGTTTTCGAGGTCTTGCCAATCGCTGAGCTGCCAGACTGGGCCACAGCACCCGGACATAACCATTGTAATCACAGCAAATAGTAATAGTTTCATTACTTCAACTCCGAAAGAACCACAGGTAAGTCGATACCGTCTTGGCGAGCGTGGTGGACCAACGTAACTAAAGCGTCGAATGCGGCCTGTGCATCTTCATCTTCGGGCAGGGATTCTTTAGCAGAAGCCCGCGTGGCAGTCGAAATTAGCTGGTTGACCACCGTTGGAGTAATTGGACCAGGAATTCGCAATTCTGCGATTGAGGATTGATTGAGAGCATTCGCAATTTGACTTGGTACGTTCTCCGGTACATCGTTTAATGAGCGACTAGCTAATAATATTTGGCGGAACTGGTTCAAGCCGTCCACTAATTGCTGACGGCTTTCAAATAAGCCAAGCTTGGCGGGTGTGTCGTTACCGTATCGATCCCACAAGCGATCCAACGCATTGTCGCGCAAAACCGCGTCTGCCAAATCAACATCAAACCCCGGTTGGTCTTTTTGACTTGCTAAAACCTTATTAAATATTGATGCTTCCATAAGAACAGATCGCACTTCCTCTGGAGTCACGGTACCAAACTCAATTAGACCGGTTGCGATTGGCGCTGAAAGAACCCTGGCGCGCCACCTTTGGTACTGAGCAACGCCCAATTTAACGCCCAGCGACAACAATATACCCAGGCCAGCGAGCGGACCAAGTCCGACTCCCGCGATTTCCAACCCCGATAACATAGGAGTCGCTTTTTGAAGCAATCCACCCAGCCAGGAAGAGTCATCCTGCTTGTTGCCTATCAAAGCATTAGTAGCTTCTTCCAATAATTTGACATGATCGTCTGTCGCGGTATCGCCTGAAATTCCTTCAACGGCTGATAATGCATTTTTCGCTTTCTTGACTGTGTCGCGAAATCCTTTTGGTAATAAGTTTGGCGGTAGATGGGGCTCAATGACATCCAATACAGTGGATGCAAGCGCGAGATGGCGATTCAATTTTTCGAGTATGGTACTGAATTGACCTTTTCGCGTGGCACCGGCTGCGGCTACTTGACTGGCTGCGGCATCTGCTTGTGCAGCGTCACGTTGTTTTTCTGCTTCTTTCGTACGCGTTTGTGCATCTACCACCTGGTTTAATGCTTGACTGGGAGCTCCCCCCGTACGTGTACCAAAATAGAAGCCAAATACACCGGTGATGATTCCATTTAGGTACCCGGCAATTTCCGGTTTGAGACTTGTGGATCCAGAAAACATCAAAATGGGTATTCCTAACACTGCGACAATTAGTGCGAGAATAGCCCTTACAGATCCCTCGGGTAAACCCATCGGCAAGTCTTTCAACGAAGACGCTTGTTCTGGAGTGAGTTTGCCAGAGCTAATCAGAGTGAAAAAACGTTCTGACAACCACCATAACAGTGCGGCGAAGCAAATTCCAACCAGCAAAGCAATTAGTCCAAGTATCAGCGTGAGTAGACTCGATTTGTCCGCCAAACCGTTTAGGGCGCCACTTAAACCTAAACCAGAAAATATTTTAGTGGTCAGGAGAACCAATAACAAAATGGATCCGCCGAGGAAAAGTATCTGAAGCGGTAGCTTCACTACTGACCACAGAGCTAGTTGATAATTTAGATTTCTGTTAGACATTGATACGGCAGCCACTTTTTATCGAAGAAAGAACAAATACAACTAATCAAATTCGAGGGAAACTCTAGCAGACTAACTAAGTTTCGTAAATTGTTTGCCAAGTCTGACCTTTGCGTCATCATAAATCCATTTTACTTTGTAATGGTCAACAACAACCGGACACCTGTTCAGGCAGCGTTTCAATAAAATTCCTGCTCGAATTCGATCGGAGATTGATAGTCCAATGTCGATTGCGATCGAAAAAGCCAAATAGTCGATCACGCTCAGTTTTGCCGCCTCTTGGGTTTTGAATTTTTCGTAGTTGAGCTGTTCATGCTTCAAGCTACGGAAAAAGCGTTCCGTTTCGGCTCATGCTTTGCTCCATGCGCATCACGGCCAGATGTTGGCGATATTCCCGACTTGCAACTGACTACCACGATCCGAGTGATGCAGCAGACCAAGTAGCGGTTTACGACGCCAGAAGGCCATTTGTAAGGCCTTGACGTAGAGCGAAGTTTGCATGTGCTCATCAATCGCCCAGCCCACGACTTGCCGGGAGAACAGATCAATCACGACCGCGACATAAAGCCAGCCCTGTAGCGTCCAGACATAGGTAATATCCGTCGTCCACACTTGATTCGGCTGAGCGACTTTGAATTGGCGGTCCAGCCTATTGGGTGATATGGCCTCATTGTGGTTACTGTCCGTGGTCACTTTAACAGGCTGTTGAAATTTACCGATATACCTTCGGTTTCGGCGCCATTTCTCGAAGCGCCGGGTGGTCTGGAAGCCTGATTAGGCCTTAAAAACCGGTTTTGGCCGGTTATATTCGCCCCTAAGGGGGTTAAATTCCGCCTTTTGGCGGATTTTAGGCGCACGACCACCTAGGCGGTGCTGTAACGCCAACCGAAAATGGCGCCCATTCGCGTCAGGTTATAGGCGGCAAAGGTAAAAAACGTTTGTGCGGCGACTTTCTTCAAGCCCCGGAACTTGGTTTGCCGTAGCGGACCGACGGTCTTGGCCCAGCCGAAGACTTCTTCGATCCGCTTGCGGGTTTTGAGGCTTTTGCGGTAACCGTCGTGCCTCGTGGTACGGCCATCAATGGCCGAGCCTTTTTCTTTTCTGGCGACATGCGGGGTGACTTTGCGTCCGCGTAGCTTGCCCACGAAATCCGCTGTATCGTAGTTTTTGTCGGCGCCCAAGGTTGCGCCAGGTTTACTGATCGTGCGTTTGACCATGGTTTCGGCCGCCTCGCGTTCCGCGGTGCCGGTGGCCTGGGTGACTTCAACGTCGACGACTAAGCCATTGCGGTTCTCCATCAAGGCATGGCCGAGGAAAGCCAGCTGAGATTTGTCACCTTCGCTCTTTTTGTACAGCCGAGCATCGGGATCGGTGGTCGAGGCGTGGGTATCGTTGCTGCGTTTCTCGCCCTTGAAGTTGACGGTGGGATTGCGTCCACCGTCTTCCGGCGGCGGGGTCGAACCGTCCTTTTTGACGAAACTCTTGTGCGAAGCCCAGGCCTGGATCAACGTACCGTCCACGGAGAAATGTTCGTCGGAGAGTAGCTTTTTCCACTCCGCCAAGGCCAGTACCCGTTCGAAAAACAAACGGCTGATACCCAAAGGGCACAAGTGCGCTCGTTCAGCAAGCGGTCGCGGTTGGCGCTGAAGGTGGAGTGATCCCATACGGCGTCGTCCATGGTCAAGCCAACGAACCAGCGGTACAGCAGGTTGAAATCGATATGCTCCACCAACTGCCGCTCCGAGCGAATGGAGAACAGCACTTGCAGCAGACTGGCGCGCAGCAGGCGCTCCGGCGGAATCGAATCCCGGCCGCGACGGGCGTAGAGCGCGTCGAACTCGTCGTTCAGTGTGGCGAGCAACAGATCGACTACTTTGCGTAGATTGCGGAGCGGATGTTTTTTCGGAATCCGCGCTTCCAGGGTTCGGTAGCTGAACAGGTCTTCTTGGGTGATGTCGGCGCCGCGCATGGGATCAATGCAGTATATTGGAGATGGTACTATTTTATCATGCAGAACAATGTCTTATGAATTACTCTCGCATCTGGTTCAACCAATCAATGCGGCTTGCGGGAGCGATAAAATCAACAGCCTGTTAGAGAATATATACTTGATCTAACCTCTCAGATTGGATCTCAACCTTGGGATGAAAAGTATGAAAGTGAAATTCGTAAGTTAGTACTTGGAAAGATAATACCTGAAGCCCGGAAAGCGGAGGATGCTTACAGAGATATTTGGTGTAATCTTTTTGGAAAAATATCAAAGAAAGCATTTGCTGCCGGTTCTCCTGCGCTAGTAGTTTCTGCCTTTGCAGGTTTTACTCTTTCCGCTCTTCTTACAGGGGCGGCCGCAAGTTTAGGTTCCATTGTTCCAGACCTTTTAGATGCTGCTTCTGAAACTAAAAAAGTACGAAGAAACCCGTTATCATATCTGTTGAATCTAAAACGTATTTAAGTTTGTTTGTAATAACCATCATATTTCGGAGGATTATTGCCAATGACACGAGCGAATTTGCCTGACTCAAAATTCCATTGGATCGTCCGAGATATCACGTCGTGCTAATTGTTGTTGCCGAGTTTCATGTTGAATAGCTATTTTGGGGGTAAACCTGCCATTGACTCGAAATACTCAACAGTCGGCAATTGGCCGAATTTGCTCAGTCAGCACTGAATGCCTGCGAAATATTCCAATAAAGCTGTTGCACTCAGAATTTTTTCAGCAATGCTGCCAAAGGGATTGCGGTGTGTGCCACAAAGAATCAAAAATCGCTTCAATATCAATCGAGCATGAGTCATTCATTGCGGCTCAGACACGAACTCGGACATACTTCCAATCGAGATTTGGGGGCTGACTGGGTAAAGGGCGGGGTAGTGAAGCCGTTGCCGCCGATGGCTGATTCGGTCGGCGGCTGGCGGAGAGGGCGGCGTTAAGCCCGCGACGAGAATTCGCCGGTTTCGGTGTTGACCTTGATCATCTCGCCGGATTCTATATATTCGGGGACTTGTACTTCCAGGCCGGTACTGAGTTTGGCGGTTTTGGTGCGTTTGGTGGCGCTGGAGCCTTTCATGGATGGCGGGGTTTCGACGATTTGCAGCGTAATGGTGGTTGGTAACTGGATACCTAGCGCGGCGTCGTCCATCAACAGCATGATGATGCCTTCCAGGCCGTCGGTCAGATATAGGGTTTGGCCTTCCAGGTCGTCAGCCGCCAGCGCGTATTGATCGTAAGTTTCGCTGTTCATGAAATAGTAGGTGTCGCCGTCCTGGTAGGAAAACTGCACGTTGCACCGTGAACAATCGGCGGCTTTCAGCATGTCGTCGCTTTTGAAGGTTTCGTCCAGCTTCTGCCGGGTTTTCATGTGTGTAAAGCGGACTTTGTAAAGCGTGGTCGCGCCGCGCGAGGTAGGGTTGCGCACGTCGATGTGTTTGACCACATACGGCTCGCCGTTGATTTCGATGGCGGTTCCCTGTTTTAGTTCGTTGGCTTTCGGCACGGCTTAATCCTCGTTAAATGTTTGATTTGAAATAAATTGCCACTGGCCGTTTATTAGGCCGGACAGCGGTTGATAATCGATTTTGTAGCGCATTTTACGACAGTCTTTGATCCAGTAGCCCAGATAAACATATTCCAGTCCCATTTGCTTGGCCGTTTCGATTTGCCACAATACCGCGTAAACGCCTGGGCTATGGTCGGCAAAATACGGGTCGAAAAAGGTATACACCGCCGATAGCCCGTCGGCTACCACATCGACCACCGCGACCGCCGCCAATTGGCCGCCGATTAAAAACTCCACAAACAGCGTGTCGCACCAGCTGCTGCCGAGGAATTTGATGTAGTCATCCGGCGTGATTTCGGCATCTTCGCCGGGCTTGTCGTGGCGGGTGCTTAGATAGCGTTGATACAGTTGGAAATGACGCGGGTCGAACTCGGCGTTTTTGACGACTACCTGGGTTTGGGCATTGCGCTTGATGCAGCGTTTTTGTTTACGGTCGGGTTGGAATAATGCCACCGGCAGCCGCGTCGGCACGCAAGCCTGGCAGGCTTCGCAATAGGGTTTATAAACATGATCGCCGCTGCGCCGAAAGCCCTGAGCAATCAGTTGCGAGTAGAGCGTGGTGTCGATATTCACCGACGGATGCACGAAGCCGGAACGTGCCAGACGGTCGTCCAGATAGCCGCAGGCGTGGCCGCTGTCCAGCCAAATCGGGATGGAGCTCATGCTTGCCAAGCGTCGGGCGTCGGTGTTTGATCGCAGAGCCTATCCAGCAGTTCTACAAAGCGGCTGCGAGGGATTTCCGCCGCGCCAAGGCTGAGTAAGTGTTCGCTGCTGACCTGACAGTCGATGACTTGATAACCCCAAGCGCTGAGCTGCTGCACCAGATGCACAAACACCACTTTGGAGGCATCGGTTTTACGATGAAACATCGATTCGCCGAAAAAGACCTGGCCGATGGCAATGCCGTACAGGCCGCCTACCAACTGGCCGTCCTGCCAAGCTTCGCAGCTGTGTGCGATACCCAGGTGGTGTAGTGTGGTATAGGCTTGGCGGATGTCGTCGGTAATCCAGGTGCCACCTTCGTCGCGACGCGGCGCCGCACACGCATCGATTACTTGACGAAAGGCGCTGTCGTAACGAATCTCAAACAATTGTTTGCGCAGGGTTTTCGCCAGGCTGCGAGAAATATTCAGCTGTTCCGGAAACAATACCAAACGCGGGTCGGGCGACCACCACAGAATAGGCTCACCCGGATTGAACCAAGGAAATACGCCGTGCCGGTAGGCGTTGACGATGCGCTGCGGCGATAGGCAACCGCCAAAGGCCAGTAAGCCATTCGGTTGTTTCAAGGCCTTATGCAGTGGCGGAAAGGCTTGGTGCGGATGATCCGGGTCGAGCAGGGTGAGTTGCATAGGAGGCGCGTGATGTCCGGGTTGGCGCTGGTTTGTTCAGTAAGCTAGCTTACCAAGGTTTGTAGGCTGCCGACCAGACTGTTGATAACGGTGCGTAGACACAAAATTTCGCACGTCCAACTCAAGACGCATCCATTTTGTATCCAAAGCCGCGCACGGTTTTCAGCAATTTCAGCTCGTAATCGTCGTCGATCTTCCGCCGCAGCTGGCGAATATAAACATCCACCACATTGGTCAGCGGATCGGCGCTATAGCCCCAGACTTGTTCCAGAATGCGTGTGCGGCTCAATACTTTACCCGGCATGCGCATAAAGCATTCCAGCAAGGCAAACTCCTTGGGGGTTAACTCGATGACGTTATCGCCGCGTCTTACTTCGTGAGTTTCGCCATTAAGTACCAGGTCTTCGATACGCAATTCTTTGTCGTCCTGCTTCACTTCGCCGCCGCGCCGCCTGAGTAAAACTTCGATACGGGCCAGCAATTCTTCAAAGGCGAACGGCTTGGTCATATAGTCGTCGGCACCGGAGCGCAGGCCGGCTACCTTGTCTTGCACGGTATCGCGCGCGGTCAGCATCAAAATCGGGGTGTCGATGCCGTTGCTGCGCAAGCGTTCGCAAATCTGCCGGCCGTTCATGTCCGGCAGGCCCAAGTCCAGAATGATCACCTGAAAGCTGCCTTCGGTACCCAAGGCAATGGCCTCTTGCCCGCTACGGGCCACCTCCACGGCATAGCCCTCGGCTTTTAAGCCGCGTTGCACGAAATCGATGATACGCTCGTCGTCTTCAACCATCAGTACCCGCATATAGCCTATTCCCGTCAGAGTATTGGTTGTCATGTATTTATCATTCATATGAAAATCCGTCCTATGCTACCGTAAGCAGGGGTAGTGTAACCGTAAATGTCGATCCGGCGTTTTCGACGCTACGTACCGCGATTTGCCCGCCGTGGGCTTGCAGGATGGATTTGGCCATCGGCAAACCCAGGCCGGAGCCGTCGTCTCGGGAATGCTGGGCATTGCTGCTGCGGAAGTGGCGTTCGAAAATTCGATCCAGATCCTCGGAGGGTATGCCTATGCCCTGATCGGTCAGGCTGAAACAGGCCTGTTTCCCGTCGCGCCATAACGCCACAGCGATATGCCCGAGCGGTTTGGAATAGCGGCAGGCATTCTCGCCCAGAATGAACAGCACTTGCCGTAGCCGTTGCTTGTCGCCGCGCACCAGTAATGGCCCGGAAGGCGCGTCCAGGCTGACGGAAATCGAATACTCTTGCGCCATCACTTGAAAATCCTCGACGCTGCTGGCTACCAAATCCGCCAAATCCACTTTATTCCATTCGAATTGCAGATTGGCCGTGTCGGCGCGGGCCAGAAACAGTAAATCGTTCACGTATTTACCCAACTGCATCGACAGCTCGACGATGCGTTGCAATGCGTCTTTGTATTCTTCGGCATCGCGGTCCTGGCCGCGCAACGTCACTTCCGCTTCGCCGCGAATCACCGTGATCGGCGTGCGCAGTTCGTGGCTGATGTCCGCCAAAAACTCACGGCGGGCATTATCCATGCGCTTTAATTCCTCGTTCAATAGATTAAGCTCAAAGGTCCGCTCGGTCACTCGCTCTTCCAATACGGCGCGGCCTTCGCGTAGTTTATCTTGTTGGACTTCCAGTTCCTTGGCCATTTGATTGAAGTGGCTGGCCAAATAAGCAAATTCGTCGCGGCTGTCCAAAGCGATTCGGTAATCCAGGTTGCCGGAGGCGATTTCGTCCGTGCCTTTCATTAGCGCTTCGATAGGTTTTTTAAACGCGCGCAGCAACATGATGCCGGCTACCAAGCTGAATAGCGCCGCGGTTAACGAAGCTAAAATCGCCGTCCAGCGCGACTTTTCCACCAACATTTCCAACTCGCGCTTGGCTTTTTGGGCTTTTTCCCGTTCGGCGTTGATAGCGGCGTCGATTAGGGGTTGGAATTTACCGTCGATTTCCTCTTCAGTGAACTTGGCTAAAGCCTGCACCGCGGTAGTCAGCTTACCTTGCAAGCGCAGCCGCTCCACTTCTTCGAAACGATATTCGCTGGCTTCCAGGAAAGCGGTGAGATGGGCGACTTTCTCCAACTCCGCGGGCTTATTGGTCCATTCTTCGCTGGCGCTGTCTGTGTCCGGCGCTTTGACGGCGGTGTCGCGCAGCGTTTGCATGGCCTCGTAAAGACGGCGTTTGGAAGATTCCACGCCGGTTTCCGAATTGGGGTTGGCGGTGATCAGCCGGTCCATGCGTTGCTTGAAATGGCGATAAGCTTCCTGCGACAGCTGTTCGTAATCGTCGAAGGTTTCGTAGGCGGTTTGGCTGTGTTGAAAATAGCGCGCTACTTCGTCGGCGCCCCAATACAAGGCAATACCCAAACTCAATACAAAGCAGAACGAAACAACAATGACTATCGCCAAGCGAAACCGAAACATTGGCCTTATTTGCCTTCGCTAGTCTCGTCCAGTTGCTTTTCCATCGACCGGATGGCTTCCAGTTTCTCGCGTAGCAGTCTTGATTCTTCTTTCTTGGAACCGGCGGCGTCTTTCGTTTCCAGCACGTTTTGCACGGTTTTGTGTTTGCGTTCCAATGAGCCGAGTTTTCTTGATGCGCTGTTGATGCGTTTTAATGCTTCGGTGTGAATGGCAACCAGATGGCGCATCCGTTCGTCGCTCAGGCCTGCGGGCGGAATGCCGGCAATTTCATCGAGAATTTTGGGAATGTCACCACAGGCATCTGACAATAGGCGGCCTACCATCAAATGCAATAACACGCCAATCTCGGGTTCGTCTTTTTGGCGTTTCATTAAAGACCGGCATGTCTCGGTGCGGCTCGCCGTGGTCATGTTGGCCAGATTGTTGCCAAAATCCAGCAACTCGTCTATGTCCGAATGCACCACCGGCGCGCTGTAAACGGTTGGAAAATGTTCCTTGACGCTGGAATCCATCTCGGCGCAGCCGCTGATGGCCAACAATGATGCGATCAGTGCCAATACGCGCATGAATAGTGCCTGCATGTTGCTTAATTCTCCCCGGTTAACGGAATTTGAACCCTGATGCGGGCTCCTTGTTGGTCTTGACGGGCATCGATGACTTCCACTTTGCCTTGATGATTGGCGACGTATTCCTTGACGATGGCCAAGCCCAGGCCGGGGCCGTCGCCGGTATCGCCGGTCTTGCCGCGATAAAACGGCTCGAAGATATGATCGCGTTCGTCGATGGCGATACCGGGGCCTTCGTCTTCCACTTCTAGCTCCATTAACGTGCCGGCGTCGCGTAATATGACGCGAATTTCGCCACCTTCCGGCGAAAATTTCACGGCATTGGTCAGCAATTGTTCGATGATTGCCCGCAATTGTTCGGGAATGCCGGCAATTTCCACCGGCCGCGCCAGCATGCGGATAGCGATGGCTTTACTGCTTAAAACCGGTTGAAAATCGTCAACGACGGTTTCCAGCAAATCTTTGACGTTTACGCTTTCCTTGCGATTGATGTCGGGCAGGGAATTGATCCGACTGTAGCGCAGTAATTCCTCGGATACGGCGCTTAACTTTTCGATATTGGCGCATAAATGCAAAACAGTGGCTTGCCGCTTGCTGTTGGGGTCGTAGTCGGTTTCGCCGGCCAGCAATTCGGCATCCTGACGCAGGCTTGCCAAGGGCAGTTCTATCTCGCGGGCGACGTTTTGCATAAATTGTTGCTTGGACACTTCCAGTTCCAGTAAGCGAGTGCGCAGCCACTCCAAACGGTTGCCCAGGTAACGTAAATCCGACGGGCCGTTCACCAGAATCGGTTCGGCCAGCTCGCCCGCGCCCAAACGGCGTATTGATAGATCAAGTTGCCGCATCGAACGCGATAATACGATCAACAGAACGGCAATCACACCGAACGAAATCGCCAGTAATACTGCGCCTTTGACCAACAGGCCATGCTCCAGCGATTCCGACAATTGGTGCAGTTCGTTGAATTCGTGATCGACGTGGTTTTCAAACTCGCGCGACAGGGTGGCGGCAGATTCGCGCAAGCCCTGGAAAGCCTCGTCTATCGGTAATTCCAGATTATTCTCGTCATCCGAGCCGATGATTTGCTGGTAAATCAGGTTTTCTTTTTCGGATAATTCATTGACCAGCAGTGCGATTTTGTTATCGACGTGCAGTTTTAGTAAATCACCCAAAGCCTGTTTAAACGAGGCCCGCACGGTTTCGTAGGATTGCCGTTCGTAGGGTTGGCGCAGCGTCGGGTCGGACAGCAACACAAACAGTTTGGCCTTGCGCTCTATATCGGAGGCTTTTTGTAAAACCAGGCGGATGGTTTTGGTTTGTTCGAAAACATGCGTGTTGACGGTGCGGCCCAGCGCCGAGGTCTCGCGCATGCCAAAAGCAGCGTACATCACGGCCAGAAACAGCGGAATCACCGCAATGACAAAGCCCAGAATGATCAGGGACTTTAACGATAAAAAATTTTTAAATTTCATCCTTGTGCGAGAAGCAATAAATCACTCCATAGTATAGTTGAAACGGTATCCTAAAAATTGGCCCTAAATCCTTCACAAACGGCATTGCCCAGCGGCCATAAGGCTGGCGGCGGCAAATACCGTGAGGCGCAGGCCGGATGCCCTGAGTTTAGAAAAAGGTGGTTTAGCGTTGGCGATGGTGGCGCAAATGTCGGTCGCCGGCCCAAGCGTGCGATTATTTTCGCCCGGCCTTCACATACCATCGCTGCTGCGGGGATGACGCTACCCGGAAATGTAAGGACAGGGGTAGTAGAGTTGGAGGGTATTAAGGCAAAATTGCCCGGCAGATTATTCAGCCCATTCTTCGTCAGCCATCTCTGCAAAACGGCTCTGATCTTTACCGGATTTTTGTTTAAAAATACGTTCCAGCAACGGTGACATGGCACCGGTAAGGTCTTGCTGTAACTCGGCAATGATTTCTTCAATGTCGGAACCGCCTTTAACAATGACCGGATGAGCGCCCAATTTGATTAATTCATTGGTGGCTGTGCCACCAACCGAGCCGCAATAAACCATATCGCAGCCGGTTAACCAGGCCAGCTTAGGCTTTAATTTCTCTTCATTCCCGTCACGCTGTTCCTTACCAAACGACTTAGCCGCCAAAGGCGTCGCGGAACTGCCGTCTATAGCGTAGACATGAAATCCCAAGGATGAACCGAAATGCTGATTGATCATTTCCCCATCGGAACTGGCAAAAGCCACGATCAGCTTATTCGCATCGACTTCAAGCTCCGCGACACTGTTTACATCGGCAAGTTGATTCATATGACACTCCGTAATGAATATTTGGGCCAAAGGACGACTAAGGCTAGGTTTTAAAACTGATGGTCTTGGGTGTTGTTAATCCGTGCCTTACTTAAATCCGGCGCTTAAATACCGTTCGACCAGAGCCTGTCGAAGGGCACACCAGCCGTGGGTTTTTACGAGCTCGGTACAAACCGCGCTACTTTCGTTGTCGGTATTCCGCAACCAGCTCTTTAATCTTCAGTCGCATAATGTCTTTTAACATTTGTATTTTTCGGTCATGTTCCTGGTGTGCAATATCGTAAATTTGTTTTCTGAGAGTTTCGTTACTATCCTCGGGCAGACTCAAAGACCATTCAGAAAAAAAGGCATCGTAGCTGTCTATCGTTTTGATCAACTCAAACCTGAGTTTTTCCCTGTCTTGCCTCGGGATAGCCTTTAGCGCTGCATCGATAACCGCATCAAGATCCGATTTTTGTTGTTGGTTGGGAACGGGAAACGGGATGATCTCAGACATAAGCGCCGTGATAATGATGAACAACCGGACATAGCATTGATTTGTGCACGGCTTGCTTAATTCATATTTCGCGCCAATTTATAAGTTATTGATTAATAAGTAGAAAATCCTGTGAGTATCTGTTGCGTTTGTAACAAACAAGACCCTGTTGAACCGCAGATGTTTGAATGGCAGCAGTTGCGCTTAATCAACTACCGCAATCCGACTTGAAATGTTAGCGCTATAGCAGGTGTAAATTGGCGGAGCTTTCTCAGTAAGGATTGACCGGGTAAAACCGACCCTAAGCAGACTGTCGATAAATATTCCGAATGGCAGCAAGTTCAGGAATAGGTGACAATCAAGCACTTGTCGCGAATAGCGTGCAACATGTTGAAGTTATCCAGACTTGGCTATCACGTCAAGAATGCGTGTTATCCCGTTTAGAGCTACAAAGCTTTCAGAATGAGATTGACGTACTAATAGTTTGATTGTTAGATTGACAGACCAATTTTATAAAAACATCAGGGTATTGTTTTGAAAGAAGCTGACTTGCCTAAAAAATATGCTGAAGAGTCAGTTCTTGTATGTTCAAGAGCAAAATTAGAACTTTTAATCCACGGAGTCGGGGTAATTCCGTCTTGCAATGAGCTATGGGCAGAAATTTCTAATGCATTCCCCATGAAAAGGGGAATTGCCGAGGAAAACACTGATGTTGTTCAATTAGTTTCCTATTTTGTGGTTCTAAATAACAATAAGTTACTGACTCACAAGAGAAGCAAACGGCAACCTGAAAAAAGACTTGTAAATATAAAATCAGTTGGTTTCAGTGGGCATATTATGGAGTCTGATGCTGACAAGCTATATAATTTCGATATGTTTGAACCATCGTTAATAACACCATATATAAATAGAGAGCTAGCTGAAGAAGTGAAGGTAAAGCTAAACCCCGATTTTCCAATTAGTTTTGTGGGTTATATTTGGGAGCCTTCAGACGCTTTGGGAAAACAACATTTAGGGCTAATGTATATAGTGCCTTGCGACGGATCATTCACAATAATGGAGCCAGGTTTATTAACTCAGGCAAGATTTGAGAGTATGGTTGATATTAATAGTACTATTGATAATTATACAACATGGTCTCGGATGGTAATTAATTACTTAAATAATAATAAAAATAAACTAGGTAACGATATATGAAATTTCCCTTTGCCCCTGATTCCTGGAGCGATCCAATATGGCAAGGAATGATTGCTTCATCGGTTGTCCTTATCATTCAGGTGATTGGGGCGACAATCCTAACTTGGGTTAGGAAATCAAGAATTAAAGCGGGTAGAAATGACTTTGGATCACTGCTGTATATTGCTGTTACTGCTGTGCCATTTATTGTTTTGCTAATTATTTCAGCATATTCTACAAATATAACTGGCATACATGTGCTTTTTATTGCTGTTAGCTCACTTATACCTTTCTTTATGTTGTCTAGTTATATTTTTCGGGTTGAAAAAAATCTAAGAGGGTCAGCTGAGTTATTAGCTCGCTTACACGCCGCAGGTGTTCATGACGCTGTTATAGACCCAACCATAGAAGACTATTCGAACTTACTAAAAGGTACTATTCATGGATTTTCGTTGCTTGGAGTAGGTGCTGAAAAATTAACTAGAGATTTTGAAGTATTTAAATCAGCAATGAATCGTTGCTCTAACAATAATAATCCAGCAAGATTTTTACTGGTTGCTCCCGATGTAGACTGGGTGCATGAAGGTGCAACAAGAAGGGGTCTAGGAAAAAGCCATTTTAAGGAGTTGTTAATACGTTCACTAAGAAAAATAAAGCAATTGAAAGAAGAATATCAGACTCCAATTGAGGTTCGCTTTTATAGATCAAAGCCACTATTTAGAATTCTCTTGATAAATAATAATGAATGCTGGTTTGGTTATTATAGTGAATCAGTCGTAAACACTCAAGAAAACGAGTTTGAAAATAAAAGTCACACCACACTAATTGTAAGAAAACCGTTGGATATTCCCCCTGACCGAGAATTCTACGGTGCTACGGAGGAATATTTTAACCAATTATGGAAGCAAGCAAAGAGAGATGTATGGGATTTCGAGAAATATCTAAGTTAGGCTGTATTCATGGCCGCTTTCAGCCCTTTCATTATGGCCATGTAAATTATTTTTTAGAAGCCGTAAAAATTTGGCCAAAATTGATAATAGGGCTTGCAGCCCCTACGCCTGTCAAAAATCCTATTGCAGGAGTCGAACATAGAGCGACAGACTTTGCCAATCCCCTTACTTATACAGAAAGAATGATTTTGATAAGAAGTTCGTTATCTGAAATAGGAGTAAATAGCAATAATGTGGAATTTATACCATTCCCTATTGATGAGCCGGAAAAATTGGAATATATACTTCCAAAAACTATTGTATGTGCAACAACGAGACTCTATCAATGGAATGAAGAAAAGATTCGCCGTTTAGAAAAATACGGATATAAGCCACACGTTTTAGAACAATGCGTTAAATCACCATTTGATGGATCAACCATAAGGGAGTATATTATAAATGATGATCCTATATGGAAAACTTATATGCCTGAAATAGCTGCGGAGTTAATAGAAGAGTGGAAAATACGGGACAGGCTTATATCAATGATAAACAAACAATAGTTCAATAATTGAGCGGTTTTCCATGGTTGATTGCGATTATTTTAGATTCGGCTGCAATGCTAAACTTCCTGCACATCAATTGTTGAATCTTACTGGTTCTAGATGTATCTCTGATTTTGCTGATGACTCTCAGCCCTTACAGGCTAATAATAAAATAAGCGCAACTATTGATACCGTTTTTCCTTGCTCTCCATGTGCTAAAACCTATGCTAAAGCAGCTTTTTACCATTGTGCTAATGACCTAATAGCCGCCAAGATTACACCAACGGACTGCTTACTGAGCACTGGATTAGGAAATGATATTACTCAGGAAGAGCAGGTAACAATATTTAGTGAGATTACAAGTCTTTCATTGTCTTTAGGTGTAAAACTTGTAAATCAACACACATATCTATCTGATAAGACTAGCCTTACTTTTACATTCATTGGGGAGTCAAATTATGGTGGAGTTAGAGATATAAGCGATGATCTAGATATTATATTAACCAAGCCACTTGGTGGTTCGTATTACTTGGTTCACTCACTGATAAATAATGATACTACTTTACAAGAGTTGGCCACGAGCTACTTGACAACTGATCCATTTAACTTAATTCCGTTGCTTACAACTAAATGCCCTTTAATAACGGATGTTTCAGGTTTTGGATTTATTGGCCACTTATCAACATTAGCTAAAAAATATAGTTTAGAGTGTAAAATTAATACTGCTATGATTGAAACTATCTCTTTGCCCATAGATACTAGATATTTAGATAGCTTTTTAACATCTAAAAAATGCAATATCCGTGACTTTTCATGTAACGTTGTTACACGCCTAAAGCTTAGCAGTTTAATGGAGGAAATTTTATATTCTGGTGAAACAAACGGACCTCTTTTAGTTTTTTGTGAGAAAGATTATACAGATAGGCTATTGGAGGAGTTAAATAGGCATGCAAGATCTCATTTGATAGGTTCAGCTCGTAGAGGTGCGCAATCAAAAATAGAATTACATTAATTTATACTATGAGTAGTACTAAATGTGCTAACTAGTATATCAACTTGACTCATAAAACTGCCACAAATCTTGCTGAGACAAAATTCTCCCGCTTTTATGGTTGAGCTATAGTTGCCGTTAGTGGCAGCTTTTCTATGCTTACCTGCTATTCGTTTGATGATAGCGATAGACAGGGTTGTAGGATACTGAACTGAACAACGTGAATCGCATCGTTCGCGATTGATGCAGTTCGTAAACTCATCATGCCACGTCTGCTTTTGGCTGGACATTTGTCATTGGTTTTATTGTTTTGTTAGGCGGCTTTTGGCCGAAATTTGCCCATCAACCCACTCCAGAACACCTACCGGAAAATCGGGTTTGCGATAGGTTTAAAGACAATTCACAAATATCCGAAGCTACATCAGGCTTCAAAACCCATCTCGAAGGAAGAGAAGCCGGACTCGTCGCCGTATATCAACGACAGGCCGGACGGATCGGGTATTTTGCTTTGTTTGGCCGAGTAGGCGTCCAGGATTGGGGTGATGTGGCGTACCGATCTGGGCGTGGTGTAAACCAGGAAGGCCGTTTCGTCGTCGGACCAGCCGCCGAACATCGCCATGCCCTCGGGGCCGTTTCGCGCCACGTAGGCGGCTCGGAAAGCGCCTAACAGCACGTAGATTTCACCGGATTCGTATTCCTGGCGGGAGAGGGTGATGCGGTGCCAACTCATGGTTTTTGCCATTTCATGCCTTCCGTCACTAAATCAACTTAATTGACCTAAATCGTCTTGCTGCTTGATTTTGCTCAGCCCCAAGAATCTTAACATCGGAAGGCAATGCAGACCATACAGGTGCCCACCGGGATGGATAATCCCGGTGCTAGAAAAATTACGAAATGTAATTAAACAACGACAGATTTTGTACCTTGGTAAAGGCTTGCTGCGCGGCTTGCAGTGATATTTGTTGCAGATTGAATTTGCTCAAAGCTTCGGCGTAATCCAGGTCGCCGATGTCCGAGGCGGTGGATTTGTTGTCCAGAATGTAGTCGGCGTTTAAATTTTCCTGATCGTCCAAGGCGTTTAAACGGGCGCCGGCCGAGGCGCGTATCGTATCGAAGCGCACCAGAGCGGTATCGATGTCGTTCAGCGAGTTCTTATTGGGCGTGTTGGCTTTTAAATCGGCGGATATTTGCGCGACTGCTTGAAACACGTTGCTGATGCTGCCTGCTGTCAGCGGCGCGACTTGAATACTGCCGAACACCGACTCGCCGGGGTCGCCGTCGGTCACTTGCCGGGTGGGGCCTATCGCGATACTACGTTGGTTGGCGTCACCCTGATAGGCGTAAGCCGGGGTGTCGGTAAATGCGGCCTGATCGGTTTTGTATCCGGAATAAATATACTCGCCGTTGGCATTTTTGGTGTTGGCGATGCTTAGTAATTGCTTGTTCAACTCATCGATTTCCATCGCGATTTGTTTGCGGTTGGTGGCGGTGTTACTGTCGTTCAAACCTTGTACGGTCAATTCCCTGATTCTATGCAACACGCTGCCGGCATTATCCAGGCCGGATTCTTCCAGGTCGAGCCTTTGCCGCGCCGCGCCGATGTTGACTTGGTATTGCTCATTTTCCTTAATGTTGTGATTCAGGTCGATCATACTGGTGGCGGCGACCGCATTTTCCGCGGGGCTGAGGTATTTCTTGCCGGACGATAGTTTTAGCTGAGTCTCGCTGAGTTTGGATTGTTGATCCAACATCGCGTTAAGGCCGAGCTGATGATTCCATGAAGTTGAAATGCGCATAATAATCTCCTAGCGAAATGCCCCGATCAGCGTGTCGAACAGTGAGTTAGCCACCGACACGGCTTTGGCTGCTGCCTGATACGAATTTTGAAAATTGATGAGATTGGCCGCTTCTTCATCCAAGTTGACGCCGGATACGTTTTCCTTGGCGCTGGTGGCTTGCTTTAGCAGGGTTTCCTGCGCGGTGCGACCCACCGAGGCGGCATGCGTTTGCGAACCCACATCCGAGATCATTTGCCCATACACTTGGGTAAAGCTGGCTTTACCGCCGAACATTTTTGCTTGGGTTTCCAGGTTAGCCAATTTCAGCGCATTGCTGTTGTCGCCGGGCAGGCCGGTGGCGCTGGCGGCAGCAATTTGTCTGGGATTGGTGATGGCCGCGTTCACTTTGATTTTGGCGGCGGCATTAAAGTTGGGGCTGATCTGGAAGGAATCGCCGCTGGTCAACGAGCCGCCGCTAAAACTAATACTAAAACCGTTAGTGGCGGCGGTGGTCGCCAGAGTAGCGGCGCTTAAGCCTGTGGTAGTGGTATTGTCGCTTAAATTGGTCAGGCTGAAAGTGGCCGCCGGCACCGTTGCGGTCACATCAAGCCGGTAAGCGGCGCCCAAGCCGGATGCTGATGTTGGGGCAACAAATGCGCTAGAAACCACCAAGGTGCTGTCGCTGACGGTGGCTTTCACTTGTGGAGTAGGCGAATTCAAATCAAAAAACGCCACATTGGTGTTGCCGTTGATGTCGTAGCCGGCTTTATGAATATTGTTAAATTCCGTAGCCAAACCGGTTGCCAGCAAACCCAGCTGTTGTTGCGCAGGGTCCAGTACTTGATCTCTAAAGCGCAAATTGCCGGAGATTTCGCCGCCGGATAACTGTTTTGAAATATCCTGGCCATTCAGCATGATCAGCTTTTGATTGACGTCGTTACTGTCGCCGACCACGGACAGCGTCGAAGCCGCACTGCCCAACACCAGTGGTTGGCCCTTGCCGATAAACACGTTGTAAGAGCCGTCGGCTTGGGCGACATAGGAAACATCGGCTTTTTCGGCAATTTTAGTCAGCAATAGATCGCGCTGATCCATCAACTCGTTGGGCATTTGCTTGCCGGACGAGCGGCCGATGTCCGACACGATTTTCACATTCAATTCGGCCAGGGTTTTGGCAAAGCCGTTTAGCTCTTGCACCGAGCTGGTGATGTTATCGTTGACGCGCTTACGCAAATCGCCGAAGCGGGCGCTCATGGTGTTGAATTGCTGGGTCAGCGATTCGGCTTCGGTCAACATCACCTGGCGGGCGGCCACCGAGCTGGGATCGTTGGCAACGCTGTCGATCGCATCGAAAAAGCTTTTCATGGCCGGTGCCAGACCAGTGGTTTCGTCGGCGGTGATATTGTCGATTTGCGAGGACAAGGTGTAAAAACTGTCTATATCGTGAAACGTCGCGGTGCTGGAGCGGACCTGATTGCTGATGAACTGGTCGTAGCTGCGGGTGATATTAGCAACCTCGACGCCGTTGCCCATATAGCCGTTGCCGGTGAATTGCTCGGGGCGGGTGGCCAGTTCGACGCGCTGCCGGCTGTAGCCTTCGGTGTTGGCGTTGCTGATGTTGTTGCTGGTGGTTTCCAGCGAGCGCTGGAACGCCGTCAGCCCCGACAATGCGTTTCCGAGAATGCCAATGGCCATGGTCGCCTCCTATCCCGCGCTTTTTAGAGCTGCTACCTGGGCCGCGGTTTGGCTGTGGTAGATCGTCATGACTTTTTCGGCATACCGCGGATCGGTGGCATAACCGGCTTGTTGCAGCTCGTGTAAATAGTGTCCGGCGTTGCCGGCTTTTTTCAAAGCTTCGCTGTAACGCGGATTGGTTTTGATAAAGTTCACGTAATCGTCGAAGCTCTCTTTATAGGAATCGTAAGCCCGGAAGCCGGCCATTTCTTTTTTGGCGACACCCCCGGCATATTCCAGCGTCATGGTTTTGGCTTGTTTGCCTTGCCAGGACCTGTCGGCCTTGATATTGAACAAGTTAAAGCTGTTATCGCCCTGGGGATTTTTCACCATGCCTTGGCCCCAGCCGGTTTCTAATGCCGCTTGAGCCAGCAAGACATTGGGATCTACTCCCAGGCTGCGCGCGGCTTGTTCGGCATGCGGACGCAATTGGTTAACGAACTCGTCTCTGGAGGTTAGCGGCCGATCATTTTCGCTGCTGACTTTGTCGTCCAGGGTTTGCCATTGGTCGGCTAGCGCATTTTGACTACGTTCCAAACGGGCCAAACTGCGTTCCAGGCTGCTTAAGCCGGAGGCATCCAGCGGCAGGGATTCTTCGCTTTCCTCGCCGGCTCGCAACGACTGATGATGGTCGGGCTTATTGCTGGCGCCGGTGCCGGCCGCGCGATTCAAGAAATCGCCAGTGGACAGTTGTTTGTCTTGTTCTTCGTCTTTGTTTTGTTTGGGCGACAGTTGTTGGGCAATCAAATCCGCAAAACCGATGCCGGGTTTGCCGGCCAGGTGCACGGACATTTGCTGGTCGTACATGTCTTGATAAAACTGGGTTTGTTGGCTATCCAAAATGCCTTCGGACAATTTAGCCTGACGCATGTTTTTCATGATCATGCCTAAAAACACCGACTCGAATTGTTTGGCGACTTCCTTGATCGCCTCGGGCGATTGCTCGCGGGCGCCTTGTTTAAGTTTCGCCAGGCCGTTGAAGTCGGTATAAACCGAAGCGCTGTCTACGTTTAACATGGGAATCTCCAAAGAATCATGCAATTGGCGGCTGTGTAACGTTGTTTAAATCACAATCAACTCGGCTCTGAGCGCGCCGGCGGATTTCAATGCTTCCAAAATCGCCACCAAGTCGCTGGGGCCGGCGCCGACGCCATTTACCGCTTGGACGATCTCGTCCAGCGATACGCCGGGGTTGAAGACAAACATGTGGTTTTTATCTTCTTTAACCGAGACATTGGATTGCGGTGTGACTACGGTACTGCCGCCGGATAAGGGGTTGGGCTGGCTGACTTGTTGGTTTTCGCTGATCGTCACCGTCAGGCTGCCATGAGACACCGCGGCCGGTTGTACTCTGACCTTGCTGTTGATAATCACGGTGCCGGTGCGCGAGTTGACGATCACTTTGGCCGGTGCGTCGTCGGGAGCCAATTCCAGGTTTTCGATAACTGAGGCAAAACCGACCCGTTGATTGGGATTAACCGGCGCTCTGACGCTGACCGAAGTGGCGTCGACGGCTTGCGCGGTGTCGGCGCCTAAAGCCTTGTTGATCGAGTCCGCCATGCGCTGCGCGGTGGTGAAATCCGCGGAATTCAAGTTAAACACCAGGTCCGCGCTTTGATCGAATGAACTGGGCACGATGCGTTCCACCGTGGCGCCGTTGGGTACCCGGCCGACCAGTGGATTGTTGACGGTAATTTTTGAGCCGTCCTGGCCGCCGGCACTAAGGCCGCCTACCACTAAATTCCCTTGTGCCACCGCATACACATTGCCGTCGGCACCGCGTAAAGGACTCATCAACAGCGAGCCGCCGCGCAAACTTTTGGCATCGCCTATCGAGGACACCGTGACGTCAATTTTTTGACCGGGTTTGGCGAAAGCGGGCAGGTCGGCGTGAATACTGACCAATGCGACGTTTTTGGCTTTGGGATCGGTATCGGGCGGCAAGGTCAGGCCCAGTTTGCCCATCATGCTGCGCAGGCTTTGGCCGGTAAATTTGGTTTTGTCGCCGGTTTTATCCAGCCCCGTCACCAGGCCATAGCCCACCAATTGGTTGGTGCGCACGCCGGCGATGGCGGCGATGTCTTTGATACGTTCCGCTTGCGCGGTATTTGCCAAGAGCAGTAAGGCGAATGAAAAGAGTATTTTGTTCATCAGATTTCTCCGTCAGCCTCGGCTAGAAAGGAAACAAGGGGCTGGAAAGAATTCGCGAGATCCAGCCGGGCTTGCTGCTGTCGGCCAAGGCGCCGTCGCCGGTGTACATAATTGTGGCGTCGGCCACTTTGCTGGAGGCCAGGGTGTTGGCGACGTTGATGTCGATAGGCCTTACGATGCCGGACAGGCGGATATATTCGCTGCCGTCGTTCAGCGTCACACGTTTTTCGCCGCGCACGCGCAGATTGCCGTTGGGCAACACGTCGACCACGGTCACGCTCATGCTGCCGGTCAACCGGTTACTTTGCCGGGAGTCGCCTTTGCCTTCGCTGCTGCGGTCGGTACTGTATTCGAGCGATGAGGCCAGGTCATGTCCAAGCAAAGCCTCGCTGGCGACGCCGAATAGAGTTGGGGCGGAGCCTTTGATATTGATGTCAGAGTTTTTACTGGCCTTGGAATTGGCTTGCTTGGTGGCGTTGGTGTTTTCGTCGAAGGTTACCGTCAAAATATCGCCGACCCGGCGCGCGGCATGATCTTCGAATAAGCGCATGTCGTAGCCGGCCTGGTAAATCGCGCCGTTGCTTTGTTGGGGCGGCCGCAAATCGGCGGGTTGTACCGGGGCGAAGTCGGGGTCGCGTTTTGGCAAGGTATCGCAGCCTGCCAGCAAGGCGATTGCCGCTACCAGCAAAATTTTGCCGCCTGCTTGCCGTGTGATGAATGTATTCATGAGCTTTGTCCTGAATTAAAGTTGTTGCGTGACAAAGGACAACATCTGGTCGGTGGTGGAAATGGCTTTGGAGTTCATCTCATAAGCACGCTGGGTTTCTATCATGTTGACCAGCTCTTCCACGACGTTGACGTTTGAGGTTTCCAAGGAACCTTGAATCATGGTGCCAAGTTCGTTTTCGCCGGGCGCTCCGATAATCGGCGCACCGCTGGCGACAGTTTCCCGGAACAGGTTGTCGCCAATCGGCTCCAAGCCGGCGGTGTTGATGAAGTCGGCGATCTGAATCTGTCCCACCTGATTGGCTGCCGCCGCGCCGGGTTGGGTTACCGATACCGTGCCGTCCTGGCCGATGGTGACGCTCAGCGCGTCTTGAGGAATGGTGATGGCCGGTTCCAGCGGCATGCCGTTGGAGGTGACCACTTGGCCGGTGGAATCCATTTTGAACGAGCCGTCACGGGTGTAGTTGATGTCGCCGTTGGGCATTAAAATCTGCATAAACCCGCGTCCGCTGACCGCTATATCCAGCGAGTTGCCGGTTTGTAGAATATTGCCTTGGGTGTGCAGTTTTTCGGTCGCTACCGTGCGCACCCCGGTGCCTAGCTGTAAGCCGGTGGGTAATTGGGTGTTCTGGGTGGACTGTGCGCCGGCTTGACGGACGTTTTGATACATCAAGTCGGCGAAAATCGGTCTGGCTTTCTTGAAGCCGGTGGTGTTGACGTTGGCCAGGTTATTGGAAATAACCGCCATGCGGGTTTGTTGGGCATCCAAACCGGATTTTGCGACCCATAATGCTCGTTCTGTCATGACAATCTCCTAATCTGACAATTTTTTGTCTTATCAGGAGTAAAGCAGAAACTATGCCACTTGCATCAGCTTGGCGCTGGCGCCTGATGTGTCATCGATGTTTTTCATGACCTTGGATTGCAATTCGAAGTTTCGAGACAGCTCTATCATTTCCACCATCGCCGCCAAAGCATTGACGTTACTGGATTCCAGAGAGCCTTGAATCAGCGTGACAGTGGCGTCGGCCGGTATGGCGCCGGCTTGCTTGGCGTGCATCAAGCCATCTTCGCGTTTTTCCAGATTGGCCGGATCGGGATTCACCAGCTTGATCCGTTCAACAATCACGCTATTGGTGGCATTGACGCCTTGCGGGACGATGGAGATGGTGCCGTCGGTACCGATTTCCAGTTTTTGGGCGGGCGGAACCGTGATCGCTTCGCCGCCTTCGCCAAGCACCGAGAGTCCTGCGCCGTTTTGCAGTAAGCCTTCCGGGGTGAGGCGCAGATCACCGGCGCGGGTATAGGCCTCCTGGCCCTCGGCATTACGCACCGCGATCCAGCCTTGGCCGTTGATGGCGACATCCAGGTCGCGGCCGGTGGTGTGGATACTGCCGCTGGCCATGTTGGTGCCCGGGCGTTCGGTCATCGAATAGACCCTTGATGGATAACCGGGACCGAAAGCCGGCATCGCGCGAAATTGCTCGAAATCGGCCTTGAAGCCGGTGGTTTGGGCGTTGGCCAGATTATTGGCGTTGGCGCCTTGCGCCAGCAAGGTCTGCTTGGCGCCGTTCATCGCAATGTATAGGCTACGGTCCATGGTTATTCCCCATTAATTACCGAATCTGCAGTATGGTTTGCATAATGCTGTTTTCAGTGGTGATGGTTTGCGCATTGGCCTGGTAATGCTGTTGGGCTACGATCAGGTTGACCAGTTGCGCGGATAGCTCGACATTCGAGCTTTCCAACGCGCCGGCCTGAATCAAGCCGAAGTTATTCGCGCCGGCCTCACCGGGAATCGGTTCCCCGGAGTTGGCGCTTTGTCCCCAAGCGGTGTCGCCGATTTTGGCCAAGCCGTTGGTATTGGCGAAGCGGGTCAATGCCACTTTACCCATGGTCTGTGAGCCGCCGTTACTGAAGCGGGCAAATATCACCCCTTCATCGTCAATATCAATGCCCGTCAAGCGTCCGGCCGGTAAGCCGTTTTGCGTCATCGTATTCACGCTGAACTTTTCCTGAACCTGGGTGGAACCGAAGAAGTCCATGGTGCCTACCTTCACAGGGGCCGCGCCGGTCGCCGGCAGTATGGTGTAATCACTCAAGGCGAAGCGTCCGGACACCGGGGATTGTAATTTGCCGGAGGAATCAAAAGTCATCACGGCCGGCGTCGGCAAAGTGGTGGTCGTGGCCGGGGCGGCGACCGCCGTGCCATAGGTGCCGGCATTGATGGAGGTTCGGGCGTTTGGGGTGGCTGGCTCGGCCATAAAATGATACACACTCCAATTCGTAGTGGAGGCTGTCGAGGCGCCTTTTACATAATAGGTGGAGAGAATATGCGGCGAACCCAGCGAATCGTAAACAGTCACCGAGGTTTGCGAGTTGTAGGAGTTATTGTTGGTTGGGTCGAACGGAGTTACGCTGGGAACTGTTTCGTTGGCGTTGAGATTTACCGCCAGAGAGACAGTGTCGGTGGCGCTGGGTAAGCCGGTGAGGGTATTGATCTGCACCGGTTGCGTCACCCCGGTGCTGAAGCCGTCGGAGACTGCAGTGCCGTTGGGTTTATAAACCATCAGTGATTTGCCTTGGTTGTTAACTAGATAGCCGTCCTTGTCCAGTTTGAATTCGCCGGACCGGGTATAAGTGATGTCATTGGTTTCTGTTGGGCTTTTGGCCATGGTAAAGAAGCCTTCGCCGCTGATCGCCAAATCCAGGTTGTTGTCGGTGAACGACAAGCTGCCTTGGTTGAATTGTTGGGCGACGTTGGCAACTCTGACGCCGGCGCCGGCCGTGGTGTTGCTGACTCCCCCCAGACTGGAGGCGTAAACGTCGGCAAATTCCGACCGCGACTTTTTAAAGCCTACGGTGTTGGCGTTGGCAATGTTGTTGCCGGTCACCGCCAGATTGTTGGATGCGGCGTTTAAGCCGCTTAATGCTGTTGTAAAAGCCATGATGCCTTCTCCTTCACAAGATTTGTTTAATTTGACTGAATTTTACGGTGCCGACGCCGTCCAGATTGACTTGCAGGCCGTTGCTGCCGCTGCCCATCGTCACGCTTTTCACTAGCGATTTAATATTGGTGGCTAATACCGTATTGACGCCGTCAATTTTGGCTTCCGCTTGAATTTTGTAGACGCCGGGGTCGGCAAATTGTTTATTGCTGTCTTTGCCGTCCCATTCGAAGGTGGTAGTGCCCGCCGACTGTGCGCCCATATCGATTTCTCTGATGATGGCGCCGGTTTGCGGGTCTATGATTTTCACGCTGACATTCGGCGAACTGCTGGGCATTTCGAAATCGCCCGAGACGCTGCCGCCGGCACCCAGCAAAGCTTCCTTGGAGGGTGCCGAAACATGGCGGCCAACCAAGCCGGCTGCTTGCAGGGCTTGGTCTGAGCTGAGCGAGCTGGCAAACTCTTTGAACGAAGCCTGTAGATCTTGAATACCCGATACGGTGCTGAATTGCGCCATCTGGCCAAGAAATTCGCCGTTGTCCATGGGCTTCATCGGGTCTTGATGCGTCATTTGCGTGGTCAGCAGTTTCAGAAACTGGTCTTGCCCCAAGCTTTGTTTTTTTACGCCGCTTGATGTGTCGGAGCTGGTAGTGGCCAAGCCGAGACTTTTAAAGGTGTCTATTGCGCTGGTCATAAATGCCTCACTGTCCCATTTTCAGGGTTTGCAAAATCAGGTTTTTAGCCGTATTCAACACCTCTACATTGTTTTCGTAGGAGCGGGAAGCGGACATCATATTGGCCATTTCTTCCACGGTGTTGACGTTGGATTTATAGATGTAGCCGGTCGCGTCCGCCAACGGATGATTGGGGGCATATTCCATCACCGGCGGCGCTTGGTTTTCGACGACGCCCAGCACGTTGACGCCGCTGGCGGTGCTGTTCTTGTCCATTGCATTTTTCAGTTCGGCGGCAAACACCGGTTGACGGGATTTGTAGACCTGGTCGATGCTGCTGCTGACGCTGTTGGCGTTGGAAATATTGCTGGCGACCAGATTGAGTCTCAGGTTTTGCGCGTTCATACCGCTGCCGGCGACATCGAAGATGCGAAATGCAGACATGGTTATTCTCCTTTAATGGCCGACATCAGGCCGGAAAACTTGTTGTTGATAAACCGTAAGCTGGCTTCGTACTGCACGGCGTTTTCTGCGTATTTGGCTTGTTCGATGTGCGATTCGACGGTATTGCCGTCCAGCGAGGCTTGTTGCGGATTGCGGTACAGCAGGTCTGCGCCGAGTACATTATTCTGGCTAGACAGATGGCCTTGCTGGCTGCGTTTCAGCTCTGATCCTGCCCCGGCCAGGGTTTGTTGAAACACCGACTTGAAGTCCAGATCGCGGGCTTTGTAATCGGGCGTGTCGGCGTTGGCCAGGTTTGATGCCAGAATTTCGCTGCGCTTTTCGCGCAACGCTAATGCTTGCGGATGAATGCCTAAGGCACTGTCGAAATTAATAGCCATAATTGCCACCTTTGGGTTTTTTAAACTTTAAAGCAGTATATGTGCCATAAAATAAATGTGCTGTTATTTCATTTGTGTAGCGGATTTTAGGGATGGCGAGAGTGTCAAAAAACAGTGCTTCGGGCGGGGCGGCAAAATGCTGCCGCTGTGTTAAGTCGTCAATAAACTGACGAGCGACTTAACCGATTTTTTTGAAGTAGCTGGTTAAGCCGGAACGAACCAATTCAAAGCTGTTTAAGCCTGTCGGCATCGCTTCGGTACTGCTGAGGAACAGATAGCCGCCGGGTTCCAGGCTGTCAGCCATGCGGGAGAGGATGTCGCGTTTAACTTGATCGGAGAAATAGATCAGGACGTTGCGACAGAAGATCAGGTCAAAACGGCCCAAGGCAGTGAACGATTTGAGCAGGTTGAATTGTTGAAAACGCACGAGTTGGCTGACTTCCGGGCTAAGTAAGTAGCCGTCGTAATTTTTGTGGAAATACCGGGCTTTTGCCGCGCTATCCAGGCCGCGAGATAGTGCGGCTTCCGAATAAACCGCTCGCTTGGCTTCTTCGAGGATAGCTTCCGAGATGTCCGTGCCGATAATTTGCACGGAGCGGGATTTGCTGGAGGCTCTGATGGCTTCCAGGGCGCAGATGCCTATCGAGTAGGGTTCTTGGCCGGATGAGCAGGCGGCGGACCAAACTCTTACGTTGCCGTTTTTGCTGTTTAACAAGCCGGGTAAGACCTTGTCTTTGAGTTCGACGAATTGCCGTTCGTCGCGAAACCAGAACGTTTCATTGGTGGTCATCGCGTCGATGACGGCGCTTTTGATTTTTTGCGCGGAAAATGACGCGGATTGCAGGCTGTTGGCTAGTTCAGCGAAACTTGTGAATTCAAATTTGCCCATCAAGGGCAATAATCGGCTTTTTACCAGGTATTGTTTGCTGTCACCCAACTCGATGCCGCAGCTCTGGCTGAGGAATTGTTGTATGGTTTGGTACTCCGCGGCGGAAATGTCGATAATTTTACCCGCCGGACTACCCGGTTCAGCCTGGTTCAACATGTCTAAGCTTTGCGGCTGGACGGCGTCTCGAGTATCGGTCAGGAATGGGCTGCATGATAAAGTTTGAGCTGATGCTGAATGGAATTCATCAACGAGTCTGGGTCAAATTTGGCCAGAAATTCGTTAGCGCCGACTTTTTGGACCATTGATGTGTTAAACACGCCGCTTAATGAAGTATGCAAAATCAAATAGATTTTTTTCATGTTGGGGTCGGCCTTGATTTTGGTAGCTAGGGTATAGCCGTCCATGCGCGGCATTTCTACATCGGAGATGATCATCGAGTATTTGTCCTGAATATCGATGCCGTCGGCCACCAGCGCGTTTAAATGATCCCAGGCTTCTTGGCCGTCTTTTAGCAGCGTACATTCGATGCCGATTTGCTGGCAGACCCGTTTAACCTGGTTCCTGGCCACCGATGAATCGTCCACTACCAAGATATGATCGTTTTTGCTGGTTACTTCCATGTCGATGATTTCTGCAGAAGCTTCTTCGCGGCCGCCGATGACTTCTTTCATCACTTTTTCGACGTCAATCACCTCTATCAGCTCACCGTCGATTTCAGTCACTGCAGTTAGATAGCTTTCTTTGCCGGTGCCGGTAGGTGGGGCTTTTACTTGTTCCCAACCGATATTAATGATCCGGTCTACCGAGCCGACCAGAAAGCCTTGAATGGAACGGTTGTATTCGGTGACGATGACGTAGCAGCCGGCGTCGCGGACCAAGGGTCTCATGCCGATAGCCATCGACAAATCGAGTACGGGAATGGTTTTACCGCGCAGGTGGGCCACGCCGCAAATCACCGAATGTGAATTGGGAATTTGCGTTAAGGGCGGGCATTGAATCACTTCCTGAACTTTGAAAACATTAATCCCAAAGCGTTGTTTACTAACAAGTTTAAACAACAAGAGTTCGAATCTGTTGTGCCCCGCTAGTTTGGTGCGCTGATCGACTCCGTCTAAGACTCCGGCCATAAAACCCCCTGAAATATATTGCTTGCAATTATAGACACTTTGCTTTTTTTTACTTTATAAAATTACTGGTATGTTTCGTGCTGTATTCTTGCAAAAGTCAAAAAAATGGCGACTGCAATGAAGATCAAAAATTTGAGAGTGATTTGGCTGTTGGTCTGCGAAACAGCGTTAGCGGGGCCGATGCAGTCGGTGCCGTTAATCCAGGATGCGGTTAACCAATACATCAGCACCAATCTTGCTCCAGGCGGCAAGTACGAAATAGGCGGAGCGCAAATTGATCCGCGTTTGCAATTGCCGCAGTGCGAACAACCATTACAAGTATTTACCCAATCCGGCGAAATAAAGCCTGGCAGGAATACGGTGGGGGTGCGATGCCAAGGCGAAAGAGGCTGGACGATTTACAGCATGGTATCGGTAAGGTCGTTTAAAGACGTACTGGTCCTGAATCGTTCATTACAGCGCAATGATGTGATTCGTGCCGAGTATTTGACTACGGAAACTCGCGATATTGGCTTGTTGCAACAGGGTTATCTGACTGAGTTGGATGATGTCGTTGATAAGCAGGCGGTACGTAATATTCCCGCCGGCAGTGTGTTGAGTAAGCTGCACGTTACCGAGTTGACGTTGGTCAAGCGGGGCGAGCGGGTGAATATTCAATCGGGCAAGGCCGGAGTGCTGATTAGCGCGGTCGGCACGGCGATGGCGGATGGCGCAAAAGGTCAGAAAATCAATGTAAAAAACTTGTCTTCGCAACGGGTAATCCAGGCCACCGTGGTGGATTCCGGTCAGGTATCGGTTTATTTTTGATAAAGCGTTAAAGGAATTTATGATGATGCCGCTAAATGCTACAGATAAAACTAATTTAGGAATACCGTCATGGCTATCGACCCTATCACCAGCAAATCTGTTAGCACACCGCTACCGGCAAAACCAGCGGTTAAGGACTCGGCCGAACTTAAAGAGAAGCCCGTCAGCGGCGCCTCCACGGACACAGTCAACATCACAGCGACCGCTCTGGACATTAAATCGGCAACTGCTGCAAGCGCTACCGCCCCCGTGGTGAACGAAGACCGTGTGGCGGCCATAAAAGCCGCTTTGCAGGACGGCAGCTATCAAGTCAACGCCGAGCGCGTTGCCGAGAAAATGTTGCAATTTGAAGGTCAACTAACCAATAGCACATGACGTCATGATAGAGAAAACTTATCAAATCACCGAAAAACTACTAAATAACGGTTTAAAAGCAACGCAAAGTTTGCACGAGCTGCTGAACGCCGAAGCCGCAAACCTGAAACAAAAAACCGATGCGGATGCCATATCGGCAATCGCTACCCACAAAAAAGATCTGGTTGCCCAGCTTGAGCAATTCACCAAGCAACTTGGGCAGGTACTCGCCACCGAGCAACTGGTGGTGAGTAACGATGGCATGAAAGCCTATCTGGTCAAAGCTAAATCCGCCGGTATCAATATTTCCGAATCCTGGAATTATTGGAATCACATCGTTAGGCTCTCTCAAACCTGTCGCACAATTAACGAACAAAACGGTGCCAGCATTGCGTTATTGAGTCGACATACGCAAAGATCACTGCAAATCTTAAGAGGCAAGTCGCCGTTAGCTGCTACCTATGGGCCTGATGGCGTCACCCGCAACGAGCTGTTTTCGCATACATTAATTTCGGTGTAGACTGAGCGACGAATAACCAGATAGGTCGCTCATATGCTGCGAAAACTCAAGCATTTATTTTCAAAACCGTTGCCGACGGAGCCCGCTCACGATGACGATGACGAGCTATTGAGTTTTGAGAACCCCAACTTTATTACCGAATCTGACAAGATTGCCAAATTACTGGGGGAAATTGAAAATAGTTCGCCGCTATGTACCGTTCAGGTTGAGGGCGAGGACTTTAGTTCTTCAATATTGGCAGTCAAACTGGATAAAAAGGTCATTATCCTCGACGAGCTGATGCCCAAACACGGTAACGATTTTCTGTTGCTTAATCGCTCGCTGAAACTCTCTACCTTTCATAAGGGTATCCATTTATCGTTTAATCTGGCGGGAATCGAAGTCGGTCATTCAAGGGGAATCAATTACTACAAAGCCCCGTTCCCTGATCGCGTGTTTTATCCCCAGCGGCGGCGCACTCCGCGTCTGGAAATTAGCAGTATCGATATTCCGTTTTCCGGCGTTGTGCAGCGCACGGGTATTTCGGTTGGAGGTAGTCTGTTCGATTTATCCAGAGGCGGAGCGGGGATTACCGTTCCCGTTAATAGGGCGCGGGTTCAGCGCGGCGATACCGTCAAAAACTGCCAAATCACCTTTGAAGATTATGTTATGGATTTTGATCTGTCCGTACGCTTTGTAAAGCCGGTATCGGCGGCATCAGCCAAAGTGCAAATCGGCGGATTATTCGAAAATCTGTCTGCAAAAAGCCAATCCAAGCTGTCCTATTTCATCACTTCACTTGAGCGCGTGGAGATTAGAAAACAGAAAGCCTAGTCTTTTGGCCTGTGGTAAAATCACGCGCTAAGGTCCCGGTAGCTCAGCAGGATAGAGCGGTCCCCTCCTAAGGGACAGGTCGGACGTTCGAATCGTCTCCGGGACGCCATATAAATCAATGTCTTGTGCTGATTAATAAAAACTTAAAACGCTCTGCGTCACACTCACGTCACGCTAAGAAATAAAAAGCCTCAAAAACCTACCTGATTTCTCTACTTAATAAACGCTAACCAATTCGGTTAGATGGTTTGGCTTTTAGGCCGTTCAATAACTTGGGCAGAACGTCCCCGGCTTTCGCTTTCATATTGAAATCGGCTTTGCTGTCCAGCGGGGTTTCGTCGGGGTTGATTTGAATTACCTTTGCGCCGTGCTGCTTGGCTATATCGGACAAACCGGCTGCCGGCCAAACAAGCGCAGATGTTCCGACGGAAATAAACACCTCACATTTGGATACTGCTTGCGCAGCTTGCTTTAAGGCTTTTTCCGGTAAAGATTCGCCAAACCAAACTACTCCAGGGCGAATGGTATTGCCGCAAATTATGCACACTGGTGGCTCAACGCGCCTGCCGCCCTCGGGTTCATTCGGTATGCCCTCCGGGTGTTGATAGGGATTCCCGCAATAGCTGCATCGTGGCTTATGCAAACTGCCGTGCAGGTGGATAACGTCATTGCTGCCGGCGCGTTCGTGTAAGTCATCCACGTTTTGCGTAATCAGAGAGAATTGCTCGAACCGCCTTGCCAATTCCGCCAATGACAAGTGCCCGGCGTGCGGCTGGGCCTTGAGTGCGTGCATTCTGCGCCATTCGTACCAACCCCAGACCAAAGCTTTATCTTCCTCGTAACCGCGAGGACTTGCCAAACGTTGCGGGTCGTAGCGTTCCCAAAGCCCGGTCTGCGCGTCTCGAAAGGTGGCGATGCCGCTTTCTGCCGACATGCCAGCTCCTGACAAAACAGCGACGCGTTTTGCCTTGCGAATTTCATTCAAGATTTTGTTTTCTGTCATCTTCGATAGGAAAAAATTGGCGTTAGAACCAAGTTGCTTTGTTTTGCCGTTTGTTGTGGGGTTACGGCATGATTGCCCTATGATTAACCACAAGCCAAGGGAATCGTTATGGAAATCAAGAAAATACTAGGCGTTTTGGTCGGCTTAGCATCGACAGGGGCCAATGCGACTTTAATCCCGTACACCTCCAACGGCGTGGCTTTGGTTTATAGCAGCGTTAGTGATGTGACTTGGCTTGCTGATGCAAATTTATTTGACACAATGGAGACCAGACAGATTGCACCATCTTTCATTAATTCAATAATTTCCGATACACCTTATATCTACGATACGCCAAATTACTTTGATGGAGAATATTCTTTTCCCGAAGGAAACCTTAATCCTTCTGGAAGGTACAAAGTGACGGGCTACGATTTCCTTGCGGGTGGATTAATGACTTGGTACGGAGCCATAGCATTTGTTAATTACTTAAATACAACAAACTATGCAGGTGCTAACCAATGGCGATTGCCAACTATTAGCGATTATGCAAATCAAGGATACAGTCAATTAGACGGTGAAATAGGACAGCTTTTTTATAAAGAACTGGGAGGTATTGCAAGCCAAGCTATCCCAGAAAATGATTATTTTCACAGCGTGAAATTTGCGTATTGGTACGGTTCTGAGTATTTGCCAAACCCAATTAATTCGAGCATGTTCTACACCTATGACGGCGCTCAAACCAACGATAATAAAACGAATCACTTGTACAGTTGGGTAGTTGCACCAGGACAATTATCTGAAGTTCCGTTGCCTAGCGCCCTTTGGTTCCTGTTAACTGGGGTTTTTTCAATACGTTTGCTTAAATTTAGAAGGTGATTCTGTATTGCAAAATATTAAAGCCCTTTGACTAGAGGGGCTACGATTAAAACCCTTACTTTTACGTTGGACAAACAAAGGAGTTCGTTATGAACATCAAGAAAATATTCATTAGCACCGTTTTTGCCGCTGTAGGGTTCCCAATAATGGTATCGGCAGAATGTCCATATGACCCGAACTGCTTAGACAATCCATATGGTGCTGGTAGCCCGTACAAGTCCGATGGGTTAAAAAATCCCTACAGTGAATACGGTAGCCCCTACAGCAATAAATCGCACACAAATCCTTATGCCACAGACGCACCAAAACTTTACGATAGCGAAGGAAATTACCGAGGACGCCTGAGCATAATCCCTACGATTCTGATTCCACTTCGAACCCCTACGGTAGATATGGAAGTAAATATTCGCCAGACAGTATTAATAATCCATACGGAGCAGGTAATCCACATTCGAATGCCCCCATTTATGTCGTCCCGTCTGAGTAGTTTGCCTAATTAATCGTTAGCAACTGTCATTGTAATCTTTCCTGGCCCAGACAATTTAACAATAAGAAGGAGCGCCAAATCGCATAATATTTTAATTTCGGCCTCAATCACCCGATTTACCAAGCCCTAAGCTCGAACATCGAATTCATCGAGATAGAAAACGTGCTTCGACTTTTTTCCAGGGTAACGACACTGCAAGGCTTGCTGCTCAGTTTTACCCTGCTCAAGAATGATAAAGACCGGGCCGGATTGGCAATTCTTTCGCTCAAGCTTGTGCAGTCTATTTTGCAACGCCATTGAATTTACCTCGCAAGGGGATAAAAGATTTTGATAGTTGTGTAGGTCGGCCAGAAAATGGCATCGCTGGCCCGAGAAGGCCACTACCGATTCGTTTTGCTCGCGTCGAATCGTTTCCCCTTCGCATTCGTAGCCAAAGATTTCAGCGCCAGGGTCAACGATAAATCGAGAAATTCGAATACAGGATTGTTGGGCATTCTGCCGCTGTTCCATCTGACAGATTCGCTTATCTAAGTTCATGCTGCCAACATCCAGGTATAGGCTTCTTCCGGTGACAATCCACTAGTTTTGTTAACCGGTTTTTCAGATGCGGTTGCGGGTTGGCGCACCATCCAAAGATACTGCTCCATCGGGCTTAATCCTTCCGGCATTTTCGGTGGATTGATTGAATGCAGATTTTCCAAATGACTGAGTCGGGCTTGCAAACTCATTGTCTACTCTCTAGTGCTTCAACTCTGGCAATTAGCTCGGTGGTTTCAATCAGCTTGCCTTGATGAGTCAGAACGGAAATTAGCTGATTGGCAACGTCAGGCGGGACATTACCGGATAACGCCGCATTGACAACTTCCGCGCCTTGCTCGGCCAATCCTGCGGACTTGTTCAGGGTAATTGCCACGCTCGCCGCCACCGGTCTCAGCGTTGGAGCAATGCGGTCTAACAGCGTCTTACAGGCTTGCAGGTCGCCGTTGAGCGCGGCATCCATCACCACTTTCAATATATCTTCGCGGCGTTCCTCAATCGCTTTACGCACCATGCCGCCCGCTGATTTGCCTTTGGGCCTGCCGTTAGGGTTTCCCGACTGTCCGGGTTTGAATTTAGGCGTTGGCATCGCAAACTTCTGTTATCGCTCTGTTAGAGTTCTGATAATTCATAATTGAACTGCGTTTAATTTATCAACATAACTCTTCCGTTGCAAACCAAAGCCTTCAACGAAATGGATGATTTGCTTGGAAATTAGGCCGTTCGCATGTTTTCACCTATTTGTGGCCTGTACATCGCCTTCCCTGGAATTCGACTAGTTTTCTACAACGTCCGGCATATCGTCAGAAATCGTTTTTCTAATCAATGTCTCCGGGGTTTTGTCCTTGGGTCGGCCTGCCGGGCTTCCGCTTTGGCCGGGTTTGAATTTGGTATTTGCCATCTGTTCAAATCCTGCTTGTTTCACAGTTTTTAATAATCTGAAAGTGCAGATAGAGCAGATAAAAGCCTTTTTTAGTAAAGTCCTCACGGAAATAAAATATAAGAAAACTTTGGGAAAATGGGATTTATCTGCACTATCTGCACTCGTTTACCAACCGCGGGCGGTTTTATAGTTGCCGGAATAGTTGGCTTCCTTAACGGCAAGGCCTGCCCAAAGCGTTAATCCACTGGACCTACGGCTATTAAATCCCCGTTCACCAAGCCGCCGACCAAGTGAAATGTTACTGGCTGGCTTTAAACCGTTATCGAAGCACCATTGCTTATAATTGCTGTAAATATCGGTCGATGATGTTTCAAAACTTGGTGACTGTCGGCAGCACTCAGCCAGCCAACGCCCGACCAAGTCCTGTTCGTCCTGATAGTCGCCTGTTGCTTGCCTGATGGTGGCAGGCACATCAACCAAACCGCGCCGCTGCCACTCAATACAGCCTTCTACCATCCACGCTAAGATGTGCGGGGATTCGGCTCTTAGTTTGTCTAATAGCGCAGGGTCGCGTTGTTCCGGTGTAAACGTCCTTTTGAATGGGACTAACCTAACTCGACGCCATATGCCGTAATCATTGCCTTTGATGATGGGCTTATGGTTGCCTAGCATCATCAGTTTAAATTGTGGCGTAAATTGGAAGGGTGCGGCGTAAAGCTTCCGTGCGGTCATGGTGTCGCCTGCCACAAGGCTTTTTATAAATGACTCGGCCAATGCTGCACCATCTTCGGTTTCGGAACTCATAGCCAGCCTAGCACCTATCAACTCGGCTAGGTCTGGTGTAGCCCCGCCGGCTTGCCGTTTCGATTCGGTTAATGTTTCGGCAGCGATGGCGCGCGCATAATCACCAAGGATAAATCGGATGGTATCAGCCAAAACGCTTTTACCGTTTGCACCCAAGCCAAAGCAGAAAACAAAGATTTGCGATAGAAACGCCAGCCAGCGCCGTGCCTCTTTAGATTTGCCCAACTGCTTGACGTTCAGCGACTTGGTTATAAAGTCGTTTTGTTGTGCGGGCCTAGTGGTTCCGGTTCTCAGGTCTAGTGATACACGACCACAATCTAAGGCTAAACGGAACGGGTCAGCATCGATAAGCGCCAGCGGCAAGCGTACCGTGTCGAAGTCCATCAATAACGACACAGATGCTTCAATGGTGCGTTCTTTCTGCGATGTGCGCGCCCATTTAGCAAAATGCTGGGCGTCGGCCAAGTGTAAGCCGCCCTCGGTGTAAATCTGCTGAGGTAATCTTGCGGCTAAGCCTCTTACTGTTGCGCCGTCAACGTCCCACATCCAAGCACCATCACGCCAATGTAGCCAGGCTTTGGCATCGTGGACATAATGCAGATTTCCTCCGTGAGCATCTAGCAATCGGGAGGCGTTGCCAAGCTCAGATAGTGGTCTAGTGCTTGCCGTGCCGTCGCGAACATCCGTACCTGATAACGCCGGAACTGCAAAACATGTTTTTGTGGTGGGCAGCGCTTCAAATACCTGCTCAATTTCCCGCCGTACCGCATCTAGTCCGGCAGATTGTGCCAAGTCATTAAAGTCCCCGCCATAGGGTGGAAATACCACGGCAGCGGCTACAGCTTGAGCCGCATCGGTTGCCTTGCTGCGTCCTGGGTTGCCCTCGGTTTGTATGTCATCATTGCCGCAAATTAAGAGGCGCGCGGATTGGTAACGATTCCGCAAATCTTCGGCCACACTGCGTAAATTCCCGGCAGAAAAGCACACACAGACCGCATATCCTGTTGCCCTATGCAGAGTGTCAGCAGTGGCGAAACCCTCGCATAATAACAGCGTAGCGCCGTTTTCCGGTGTGCCTAGCCACACATGCCCACGACACATACGACCGCCGCTATAAAAGCGTTTTTGGCCGTCTGGCGCGATACGTTGCAGGCTTTGCAATTCGCCAATAGAACCATAAACCGGCAGCACCAAAGAGCCGTTACTATCCACGCGCGCCATGTGCGGCTTAATAACTTTCCTCATTAAATACGGGTGCGTTTCATCCGCTGGGGTTGCCGCTTCCCATTCCATCAGGGCTTTTGCTGCGGCCTGTTTATATCCGGCTTCCCGTTCGTCCTGGGCTGCTTTCGTAGCCGCCTTAATGCTGCGGTTAAAGGCGGCTTGCTCGGCTGAATTTAAGGGTTTATCCCGCTTTGCTTGCCATACGTGTTGATTACCAGAGCGCCAGAACCCAAACGCCGCGCCTTGGCCGTCTGCGAATAAATGAACCCAGCCGGACAAGTCCGAGCGTTTGCCATTGGTGGAAAATCGCGTTGTTTTACTGGGCTGGATGTTATCGGGCGGGTCGAAACCCGCCGCTTGCATAGAGTCGCGCAATGATTGCAACATCAATTCCACCTCAAAGCCAGTTGCGTACAATCTGCTTATCTTCGGCAGTAAAGCTGTATTGGCCTGGATAGCATGAGTTGCCGTCCTTGTCGAAACGCTCTACACGGTCACACGGAACCGACAAGCCCTTTCTACGCAACCCTGCCACCAACTCAGGACCGTTTGAGCATCCGGCGATGTTGTCCAGGTTCTCGCGCATAATCGGATTATTTAATAGAGCGATTGCTACTCTTTTTTCGCGCGGGGATAGTTTCATTTTTTACCCCTTTGATTTTGACGTTCGACGCAAGCGAAAAACTCGGCTTCATCAATTAAAACTCGACGGCCAACACGCTTAAACGCAGTCGCAAAACCGTTAGTTTTCTCGTTAAATATTAAGTGACGTAATCCGCCTTGTGGTGGCCACGAGTGGTGCTTGTTCCATTCAGGAACAGGAATTAAGCGGTTGGCGGGTTGTGTTGCTGTAGTGGTCATGAATTACCCCTTACATTCAATTTTGATAAAGATTGATGTTTCGCCGCTTGGTGTTGTTGTTTGCGGCTTGGGGTAATTTTTCCGGTTAGGTGGGTAGTAAAACGATGTAGTAAAAGGTGGTAATTCGTGGGACTATTTTTTACTACGTCTTGCAAAACTGGCGTGGTTTGCCATCATGAACAGCTTGCGGCCTTTTTTCCATGCTGTTTCAAAACTACTTTCCTTGTCGAACAGCGATGGGTAATCATGCTCGCAAAGCTGCTGAATTATCCCTTTATCTCCGTCTGGGATTGCCATTGGTGAAAGTCTTTTTTGCTTGATAACCTCTAATATCGCTTTGTGCTGCTTTTCTAGTTTGGTAAGAGTTGTGTTGTCTTGCCAGTCGTGCGAAGGGTGAGATTCTTTTTCTGTAGGTTTACTATCGACTGAATTGGCCCACTTCCGAAAGACACTAATTTTTTTATTGATTCGCTCTAGTCTCGAATTATCGAACTCAGAGCGACCGGGCAGATTCGACAAGCGGTCGCGCTCCTTCTCTAGCTGTTTTGTCCATTCAACCTTGTAAAGACCTTGTGAGAAATAGTCATTTTCGATTCTTGCTTTTACAAAGAGCATACTGACGCTATTTTCAAGCAAAGCATCGACCGAAAACTTATCGGCGTTGATAGGCTTTTTGTGCTCAAAGACTGTTTCCGGCTCTATCGGGTTTTCTTTAAAAAAATCGTCTGTGTTAAACATCACTCTCCCCTGAAAATCGTGGCATTCATCGATAAATCTCCCGACGGTGACCTATCTCGATTATCAGTACCACCAATTCATCATCTTGGATTTGGCACAGCAATCGATAATCGCCGACGCGATACCTCCAGAGGTCGGACAAATTGCCTTGCAAGGCTTTGCCACTGGTGCGCGGGTTGTCTGTGGATTGGATGCGCTCTTGCAGAAAGGTAACGATGCGCTTTTGTACAGGCTTGTCCAATTTCTGCAAGTCCCGCTTGGCGTCGTCCGATAGCTCAATTGTCCAGGCCAAAGGCTTTCACCACATCATCTAGGCTATGGGAGATTTTTCCGCTGTCCAGATAACGCTGGTAAGCGGCTTCTGCACGCTTGGCGTCTTGGCTATCTTCCAGGTAGTCGAGTAGTGCGGTTTTAACCAGCTGGGCAGGGCTTAGTTGCTGTTGCTCGGCCAGCTCGGCCAGTACGCCAGCGGTTTCGTCGTCGAGTTCTAAAGTCATCATGGTTGGGCTCTCGCGCGACTAAATCAGGTGGGCGATTTTTAGCAATACGCCAATAATCAAACTGGTTTGCAGAAACCCAGCGCCGATAATCCAGCGTGTTAAATCCGCCTTGGTTTCCGCTATTTGTCTGCCGGTTTCGGCAATTTGCCGTCCTGTTTCAGCTCTGAGCATTTCAATATCATGGCGCAACGCGGTTTCAATCTCTTTCAAATCGCGCTTGGTGGCCACGTCGTCTAAATGGTAATCATGGCGCGCCTGTTCAAGGGTGCTGTCAGTGGCGCTGCGCTGTAGCTCGGTTAATACTTGCGCTTGGTCGTCACTAAAGCCCGCAGCTTTTAGACGGTTGGCAAATTGCAGGGTGTCAAATGGGATGGCGTTCATGGTTGTTCCTATGGGCTAAGGGTTAGCGCCGAATATCCGGCTGTTCATGCGTTCTACTACGCCGGCAATATGGCCGTCTGACAAGTGCGCGTAACGCTTCACCATGTCCAGGGTGCGGTGACCAAGGACGGCGGCAATATCGACCATGGACGCGCCGCCCATTGCTAAATAAGATGCCGTGCAATGTCTAAGGTCGTGCCAGCGAAAATTATTAACTTCGGCGCATTGTAAGGCATTCAACCACGCCTTTTTTAGCTCGATGGGCTTGTGTGGGTGAGTGGGAGAGGGAAAGACTAAAGCCGTGTCTAATCGTCTAACCTTGCTCAGTTTTTGCAGCTCGGCCAACGCTTGATTGGCTAACGGTACGCGCCGCCTGTCGCCGTTTTTGGTTGCGTGCAGAATGATGCAGGACTCGGACAGATTGACCACGCCCCAAGCGGTTTCGGTCGGCGGGCTTTCCGGTTCCCGCCAATACAGGTTCATGGTTTCCGATTGCCGCATGCCTGTGGATATAGCCAACACAAAGGCGGGGTAAAGCAATTCGTTTGGCGAATCCTTGCATGCCGCCGTTAGTCTGGATAATTCGCCGTCATCCAAAAAACGAACGATACCGCGCGGCAACTCTGGCATTTCAATGATGCCATCCTTGAGCGGGTTTTTCTCAATCCATCGCCATTCTAAGTGGCATATTTTCAAAACGTGGCCGATTGCGACAAAGTGGCGTTTGACGGTCGCAGCGGCTAGCGGCTTACCTTTGTTGCCGCCATGGTTTACTAACTTATCCCGACAGGTCACAAAATCTGTGATGCTCAAATCGGACAGTCGAAGGTAGCCTATTTCAGATTTCCACCATTCGAGAATCGGGCCGCGTATGCGTAGTTCGTTAGGTTTGAATTTGTTGGGGGCTACATCGGTTGCATATCGGTCTATCATCTCCACTACCGTGTGCTTTTTAGCTTCGGCTGTTTTGAAGTGCCGGCCCTCCTTGATTGCCGCTTCCGTTAATTGCGCCCACTTGCGTGCATCGGTCAGGCGGTTAAAACTTTCGTTTTGTGGCGGGCAGCCTTTCAGCCTAATTTGCACCGTATAGTAGGTCTCGCCGGTTTTGGTGGTGCGCTTGCGTATGTTTGCCATGTTGCCGCCTATGGGACAGCAATCGGCGTTTTGGTATGATGCCCTCAGCCATTGCTTAACCCTGTTCGTTAAGTGAGTCGGTCAGGGCTTGGTGATGTTGGTAGCGTCATCAGGCCCGTTTTGTTTGCGGGTTTAAGTATACTACGGCGTCACACTCACGTCACACTAAGCCACAAAAATCCATAACAAATAACAAAAGCTAGGCAAAGATGGTTGCAAGTAAGTATCTGATTTTTATTGTTATGTTTTGTTGTGCTTTGTGGTGGCTTTTGATTTGAAGCGCACTCCTAAGGGACAGGTCGGGCGTTCGAATCGTCTCCGGGACGCCATAACAGCCGTTACGGACTGCTTTTGGTTGACCAAAGCTCTCGCAATCGTTGCATCAAACGCCAGTTTAAAGTCTGGGTATGAGGCATAGTTTTTTGCAAATCCAACTCCCATGTGCGCTCAACGCTGATGGCGTTTTGAAATAGTTTTCCCGTGCGAGCTTATTTTTCTGCGCATCCGCTATCTTCATTATGAGTCTTGTAGCGGCCATGATTCATGCCAGTTTGGCTCGCTGATAAACTTCAATAGTTGGTCTTACAGGGTGGTAGCCCAGCCAGCAAAGCATCGTTCGTTAAAGGCTTTAATCAAAACTTAATATTTTGTTAATAAAGGATTAAGTTGCCGGCTGTAGAATCTCGGCATACCCAATTTCTAATTGCGGTTTTTAGTTTTGAACAACCGATTTGTCCGACAGATGCACGACTATTCATAAAGATGGAAGGCGTTTCTGTCTTAGCAATGGATTGTGGCGCATTATATTGCACGGTAGAGTTGGGAGCGATTGGTGGTGGGTAGCGGGGCTTGCATTCAGTGGTTTATGCCGTTGTATAGGGATAAGTCTAGGGAGAAAGCCGAAGGGGTATGCACCCTAATGTAGCCAGGTTATTCAAGTGGGTGCCATGCCTTTGTAAAAAGCGCCGTTTAAGTAAAGTCGTTTGAATATATCAATTCATCTATTGAACTTGATCTCTGTTTCAGGGATTAACCATTTTGAGCTATTGCCTTGCGATCAACGAATGTTCGGCAGTAGCGGCTTACGAGAGTTGAAGACTCGTAGTAAGCAGACAGAACTCTGCTAAAGCTGATGTTGTTATGCAATATCGGCTTCGGAGTATAAGGTGGCTAAAGGATAGCCGTTTGTTAACGTAAGTGAAAATGGGGAACAATCCATGAAAATGCTTTTATCTTTAAAACTTTGGCTTGCTGTTTGCCTGTTTGCAGTTTCGACTGCAAGCTCAGCAGGCATCATTTGGGAAGCTACTGACGGCGATAGTAATTTTATCTCCTTCGGTTCTAGTGCATTCCCATTTACTTCAAGTGACACCTTCGGTATCTTTGCTGCTACCGCTGATCTGGCTGCTGATGCACCTGTGTACACTTTTAACGGTGTAGGTAGCTTTGCCTCTGCTAGCCCTTTTAAATTGGGCCTGTTGACAGCAAGCGGTTGGGTTAGCGAAGCCGGTAATTACGAGCTGAGCGCTCCTAATACCTTCTTGTTGTCCTTTGTAAAACCTGGCGTGATTACCAACAACTTAAGCTTTCTGTTTGGATTTGATCTGAAAGCAGCCGCTAATCAAAATCCTGTCACTAGCGTGCCTCTCCCCGCTTCTGTATGGTTTATGACAAGTGCGTTGATGGGCTTTCTGTATATAGGTCGTCGTAAACAGGTCGTTTAATCCCAAGCTATCATTGGGCTTTTAGGCCGGTTGGAGTCCAGTACTCCACCCGGTTTTTTTATGCCTATTGAACAGAGGCCGGTTTGTTCATAAGTGCTTACACAAAGTTGTGAGCAAATCCGGCAACGCACTAAAATCAGCGCACTCATTTTCGAATGCGTTCGAGACACGGTTTTTATAGCGTTTATCTTGTTGCGGCAGGCCATAATAGGCGGTGTGCAGATTATCTTGGGTAAATACTATGGCGAAAATACTAGTGATCGGTTGTGGAGATATTGGCTATCCGGTGGCTTTGCGCTTGCACCAGCAGGGGCATCAGGTAACCGGGTTGAAGCGCAGCGCGCCGGCTGCCTCGACCCCGTTTCCCATTTTTATTGCCGATATAAGATTGGCCTCGTCATTGGTTACTTTACCAAGCAGCTTTGATGCGGTGATATTTATCGTAGCTCCCGATAGCCGACAGGCTGAGGAATATCAAGCGCTGTATGATGTTGGTTTGCGCAATTTGTTAGCGCATTTTGCGGCAGCTGAAACATCACCTTTTTGGTTGATGGTGTCGTCAACCAGTGTTTACGAACAGAATCGTGGCGAATGGGTTGATGAAACCAGTGTCACTGAACCGGCTAGCGCCACGAGCCGCCGGCTGGCTGCGGCGGAGAAACGCTTGTGGATTGCGAGTGACCGCAGTTGCGTCGTGCGTTTTTCCGGAATTTATGGGCCGGGTCGTGATTGGTTATTACGCCGAGTGGAGCGAGGGGAGGGCATCCAACAGCAACCGCCCAGTTATACCAACCGCATTCACTCGGAGGATTGTGTGGCGGTGTTGTTATTTTTACTGGAAAAACAACTCGCGGGTGTAGCCTTGGAGCCTTGCTATCTGGCGACCGACGATGAGCCGGCCCCGCTTTGGGAAGTGATGAGTTGGTTGGCCGAACAATTTGCTTGTCCTCAGCCTCCACCGTTGTTATTAGCTCCAGATGCCCCACAAAACAAACGCTGTCGCAACACCAGGCTCAAGGCCTTGGGTTACCGCTTTTTGTACCCTAGCTATCGGGATGGTTATGCAACCGTGCGACCGTTGCCGGGCGCGGATGGGTGAACTCAATACCTTTAAGCCTCTTCATGTTATTCAAGCTCAAGCAAGTTTATAGGTGTTGAGTTTGCCGTTTATTCGCCACACCGCGCTTCGTCGCGAACACTGTTGCGGCTTGTTGTAAGAACGCCGGCTGACTTTTTTCGCCGCTCCTTCGATAGTCCTCGTCTAACGCTGCCATCGCTTCGGCTGGTGGTACAAATAGTGTGTCAGTCATGACCGAGTAGGTTAATTCGAATAAGCGTTTCAAAGCAATTTGCCAGGTACTGTCCGTTAAGGCGTATAGCGCATCGCTGAATTGTAAAAAGCGGGTAAACGGTTGTTCGGCGACAATGAGCGGCAAACTCGCGGCAAACCGGCCTGAGTTGCCGATTAAATCCCAAAAGCGGGCGAATCGCGTAATACGTTGCAAGTCAGTAAAACTTATATCTCGCGTGCTGAGAATGGCGTAGGGTGGCAGCGGGTCATAACGTAGCTGGTACGCTTCATTGTGTCGGTTGATTGGTGCGCCGCGCAGGCGTTTTAAAATCCCGACCTGAATTTCTTGGGGGTTGAGTGCAAACAGTTTGTCGAAACTGGCACCGAAGCCGGCAAGAGTGTCGCCAGGCAGGCCGGCAATTAAATCGGCATGAATATGGGCGTTGGAATGTTGCCGGAGCCAGCTTAAATTGGCTTCGGTCTTCTGGTTATCCTGTTTGCGGCTGATCAGATGTTGGATGGCAGGATCAAAGGTTTGCACACCCACTTCAAATTGCAGTACACCGGGCGGAAATTGGCTGATGGCCTGCTTCAGACGTTCAGGCAAATTGTCCGGAATCACTTCAAAGTGCAAATATAGATCTTCGCTCAAGCGAGCCAAAAAAAACTCAAGGATAGCAACGCTGTTGTCTACTTTTAGATTGAAGGTGCGGTCGATGAACTTAAAGTGTCGTGCACCGCGCCGGTATAGAATTTCCATTTCGCGCAAAAAGCCGTTTAAGTTGAACGGTTTGGCGGTAGTGTCCAGCGACGACAGGCAAAATTCGCATTTGAACGGACAGCCGCGCGATGCTTCCACGTAGATAATCCGTTGACGGATGTCGGTTTCCGTATAGTGTGGATATGGCGACGCCAGGGTGTCCAATGCGGCCATCTCGCCAGCCACGATTTTTTCGGTTGGTTTAAATCCTGACAGCAACTGCCGGCATAATTGCGGAAAACTTAATTCGCCGTTACCGGTGACGACATAGTCCGCCGATTCGGCAATGCTTGGTAAATCGGGCGGATGACTGACTTCCGGCCCGCCAAGTACGATGATAATTTCCGGTGCGACTTGTTTCAGGATGGCTATCACGGCGCTGATTTCCGCCACATTCCAGATATAAACGCCAAGGCCGATAATCCGCGCTTGTTGTTGCAGTAGTTTTTCGACAATTTCGATTGGGCGCTGCTGGATGCCGAATTCTAATAAGACCGTGTCCGTTTGCAACGTGCCCATGTTGGCGTAGAGATAGCGTAAGCCAAAAGCAGTGTGAATGTATCGGGCGTTGAGGGTAGATATAACGATACGGGGCATGTCTGATGTGGCGGATGGCTTCTAAATTGCGGTAATGCGCCAGCATAGCATCAATTTGGTGTTGGAAGCTGCTCTCGGCTGGTCTGCAAATGCAGGCTACGCGCTAGTGCAAACTATTGTGGAAACTGGCATTGTGCTGAAAATGCCCGGCTGTAGCAGCTTGGTTGGGTGAGTGATGTTGCCGAGTTCTGATTAGGCTGGCGATAGTTTGGGAATAAAACGCTTGTGCTAAACGGCCTATGAAATAACTGAGCCGCTACCGATTTTTCCAAAAAGCGGGATCTAACAATTTAGACGAATCGGCTGCTGCAATCGATGCTTATTTAAGTTCGTCAAGTAAAGCCTGTGCGGCTTGTTGTTGTTGTTTTGAGCCTTTGGACAAGACATCCTCGGCTATCAATTTTGCCGCCTCGGTGTCGCCCATATCGATATAGGCTTTCGCCAAATCGATTTTGGTTTCGAATTCGTCCATATCGGTCAAATCGGAAACCCCCAACTCAAACTCGTCGGTGTCTGTAGTGCTGATGATTGGCGTGTCAAAGTCGAAGTTAAAATCGAACTCGCCGCTCGGTTGCGCAGATGTTTCCAAAACCTGATCTGAAGATTGGGCTGATTTCGGGGTGATATTGTCAAAATCGGAAAAATCGAATGTTTCCAGTTTCAACTGCGATTCTAAATTCAGTTCAGGTTCGATGCTTAGGCTGTCGTCAGTTTGCGCTTTGGAGGTGATGCTGTCGAAGTCGAAATCGAAACTGTCTGCGTCCGCTAACGCTTCTTTGCTGCCGTCCGTAAGGTCTGAAGCGGTCTTTTTTATGCCATCGAAATCACTAAAGTCGAATGATTCTATATCTGTTGATATCTCGGCTTTTGCGGCATCCTCGTTAGATTTATCCGCAGTTGCTTCCGGAGTTGCATTGTCGACATCGAAGTTAAAATCGAAACTCTCCAAAGCATCGATCGAGTTAGGAGATTTTGTTTCCATCTCCTCTTTGTTGTCAGTCGTTTCGGATTCAGTATCCGCAGCAATTTCGGCAAAACTGGCAAAATCCAAAGATTCAAGCGCCAAAGCAGCCGAATCCGCTTCAGTTTTTTCCGAGTCAGAATCTAGCGCAAAGTCGAAGTCGAACGATTCTATGTCATCGTTGCTGGAAACTGCGGCACTTTCCGTGGTTTCGATAGTCTTCGCCGCAGATTTAGAAGCAGGTGGCTGATCGAAATCAATACTTTCGATATTTGCATCGGCTTGCTTGTTTTCAAGCGGTGACCTGGCGCTGCCGCCGAAACTTCCCAAATCAAAATCCAGTCCGTTGTCTTCGAGTGCCAAATCTTTATCGATATTCAGATCCGACAAATCGTCGTCGAGCTGCGCAAAGCCCTTATCCAAATCGATAATTTCCGTGTCGGCCACGGTGGAACTCGCTGCGCTAACACTAGTATCGCCTTTGCTGATGGGCGCTGTGGTAGCGGCAAAACTGCCGCCAAACAAGGCTAAATCTGGGACGATTTCTTTAGCCATATCCGTGACTTTTTTCCAGAATGGCTTATCGGCTTGTTTGCCGGCATCGGCCAGTTCTTGCGCATAACCGGCAAAGCCGTCTTTGTTTTCACTGGCGTAATAGATTTCCAGTAATTTCAGTTTGCATTCGTCGCGGTTAGGCTGTTCGCTTATTGCATGGCGGATCAGTTCTTCCGCTTGTTGATAGCGGCCATACGCCAAGTATACGTCGGCTTCCGAGATCGGATCAACTTCATTTTGATCGGTGTCGAAGGCATCGAAATCGCTAGGAGTAAAGTCGCTGATAAACGAACTTTCGCCTACAGTACCGACGTCGTATTCATCGGTACTGCTAATGTCCATAATCGGTACGGAAAGGCTGCTCTCAGAATCGGGCAGCCGAATTTGACTGGCCGATGCGAACATGCTTTCGGTGTTGGTGCGTTCGTCGATTTTACGTTTGCGCCATAACAACCAGCCCAGCAAGCCCAAAATACCAGTACCTAAGGTGCCGGCAACCCAGTAGTAAGCATCCGAGCTAAATAAGCCTTCGTCTTCTGCAACAACCGATGGAGGTGGCGGCGGAGTAACTTTGGGTGCGGGTGGAACAATAGGCTTGGGCGCCGGTGGTGTCACCACTGCAGGTTCGGAAACCGATGGTTGCGGAGTCGGAGTCGGCATTACTGCCGGAGCTGGGGCCTCGGGGCTGGCAACGGGTGGCTGAGGTGCCGGTTGCGCGGGCTGAGGGCTAGGCTCGGCCGTTGCTGGTTTATTGTTTTGTAAAGTGGCTAGTTGCTGATCTTTTAAGGCCAGCAATTGCTGCATCATGCCTAGTTGTTGCTCGAGCTTTTCGATGCGAGCTTGTAATTCCAGGTCTTTCCCTTCGCTGGCTTGATCAGCAGCGCTATTTAAAGCAGGATTGGCTGTCGCAGCCGAATTTTGTTCGGTTTTTGTTGAACCCGTGCCGGCGGCCTTCGCTTCGGTAGGTGCTACCAATTCGAGCGCTTTCTTGGTGGTTTCTGCTTGTGCGGTTTCCGGCTTGACCTGCTTATTGGCGGCTTTTCGCTCATTTTGCGCTTGTCTTTGTGCCGGATTCATAATTGCGTCCGGCTCAGGAATCTTTAAGGTGGCGCCTTCTTTCAGCGAATTGATATTGCCGTTGTTAAATGCGTCCGGATTGGCTCTGTACAAAGCGGTCAACATTTTCTGGGTCGGAATGTTCTTTTCCTGGCCCACTTGGGTGGCGATACTCCATAAAGTATCCGATTTTTGGATAGGGCCGAATTCGCCGCTAGTGGGTGTTTCTGGCGTAATGTTGTCGGCAGGGGCGGCTCGCACTGCTCGCTTTGGTGCAGTTCGAGTTCTCTTGATCGGGCGCTCTAGTGGCTCAATGGGTTCGGCACTGTAACCGCTGGTTTCCACGACAGGCGTGACCGGTTGGTTATAAGCGGCCGGTGGGTCGATGAGCAATGTGAACTCGCGCATCATGCTGCCTTGCGGCCAAGTGACTTCCAACAGGAAATCCAGAAACGGCTCTGTCAACGCTTCCCTTGAGGAGACTTTTACGATGATGGAGCCGTTTGCTTGCACAACCGGCTCCAACTTGATCTTGGACAGAAAATAATTCCAAACTACGCCGGCTTGGTCAAATTTTTCCGGCGGGGCCAATTTTACCGAGACATCGGCCGGATTTTCGCCCGGTGCGACGCTGAGTCTGATTTCGGCATTGAGTTTTTGGTTTAGGGCAGAATGTAATTCAATTTCGCCGATACCTAAGGGTTGGGCACTGACTGGTGCCAGTAACGATACAACCGCTAAGGCTTTAGTTAAATTGCTCACATTGCTTTCCTTCACTTGTAATACCTCGGTACTTACTGACCCACTATAAAACACAGAGCTAAGCGTAGACTAGATGTAGCTTTTTACCAGCACTTCGGCTATTTGCACACTGTTAAGCGCAGCACCTTTTCTGACGTTATCACTCACTACCCATAGATCTATGCCGGTCGGATGGGAAATATCCTCGCGGATTCTGCCGACAAATACATCGTCGTTGCCGGATGATTCCGTCACCGCCGTTGGATAACCGCCGTTCTCACGTTCGTCCAACAACGTTACCCCGGGGGCAGACGCCAACAGCTCGCGAACCTGCTCAGCGGAAATCTTGGTTTTAGTCTCGATATGCACAGCTTCCGAATGTCCAAAAAACACAGGCACCCGCACCGCTGTGGGGTTGACCAGAATATCGGCATCACCGAGGATTTTTCGAGTTTCCCAGACCATTTTCATCTCTTCCTTGGTGTAGCCGTTATCCATGAAGACATCGATTTGCGGCAACACGTTGAAAGCAATTTGCTTTGGATACACGCTAGGCTCGACCGGCTTGGCATTCAACAAATTCGCGGTTTGCGTGGCTAATTCCTCAATCGCTTCCTTGCCCGTGCCGGACACTGCTTGATAGGTGGCAACGTTGATGCGGCTGATACCTGCCGCATCGTAGATCGGTTTCAAGGCCACCAACATCTGGATGGTCGAGCAATTGGGGTTGGCGATAATGCCGCGATTTTTGTAGTCGGCAACTTTTTCCGGATTGACTTCCGGCACCACCAACGGAATGTCGTCGTCGTAGCGAAATTGCGAGGTGTTGTCGATCACCACACAGCCGGCCGCGGCGGCTTTGGGCGCATACTCCGCAGACACTGACGCGCCGGGAGAAAATAAGCCGATCTGCACTTTCGAGAAATCGAAGGTCGCCAAATCTTCCACCACCAGCGACCCGTCTTTAAACGGGATACGTTTGCCGGCCGAGCGCTCGCTGGCTAATGCATAGACTTTGCCCACCGGAAAATTGCGTTCTTCCAAAATGGAAATCATGGTTTCGCCGACCGCGCCAGTGGCGCCGACGACTGCTACATCATAAGTTTTAGACATATTGCTTATCCTTTTAAGGCGTTAAGAACAGCATCGCCCATGCCGGAAGTGCTGACTTTGGTCATGCCTTCCGAATAAATGTCCGCGGTTCTGACTTTACTATCCAATGCGCTGTTCACCGCGCGTTCGATACGCTCGGCGGCTTCCGGCTGGTTAAATGTATAACGCAGCATCATCGCCACCGACAAAATGGTCGCCAGCGGATTGGCGATACCTTGGCCGGCAATGTCAGGCGCGGAACCGTGAATCGGTTCATACATGCCCTTGGCATTGGCATCCAGGGAAGCCGACGGCAGCATGCCGATGGAGCCGGTCAGCATAGCGGCGATGTCGGACAGAATGTCGCCGAACATATTACTGGTGACGATCACATCAAATTGTTTCGGCGCCCGTACCAGTTGCATCGCAGCATTATCGACATACATATGACTCAGTTGTACGTCCGGATAGTCCTTACCCACTTCGGTCATCACGCTGCGCCATAGTTCGGTCACTTCCAGCACATTGGCTTTATCGACCGAGCACAGTTTTTTGTGACGTTTTTGCGCAATCTTGAATGCGGAATGGGCGATGCGGCGGATTTCCGATTCGCTGTAAATCTTGGTATTGATGCCGACTTTCTCGCCGTTTTCGGCCACATGCACACCGCGCGGCTGGCCGAAATAAATGCCGCCGGTCAATTCGCGGACGATCATGAGGTCCAGGCCCGACACCACTTCCGGTTTCAAGGTCGATGCGTCGACCAATTGCGGATACAAAATCGCCGGACGCAGGTTAGAGAACAGATTCAACTCGGAGCGAATGCCCAATAAGCCGCGTTCCGGACGTACCGCATGGGCCAGCGGCTCCCACTTAGGGCCGCCGACCGCACCCAGCAGCACCGCATCAGCGTTTTTGCACAGATTCAGCGTGGTTTGCGGCAGGGGAGTGCCGAAAGCGTCATACGCCGCGCCACCAATCAAGGCGTTCTCGAAAACCAACCCCAGATTCATGTCGGTATTTAGAAAGCTCAAGACCTTGATCGCTTCGGCGACAATTTCCGGTCCGATGCCGTCGCCGGCCAGGACTGCTATTTTTTTGGGCATTTTTTTACCTTTCAGTGGCGCTTATGCGTCTTTGAACAACCACGGTGCGCGATTGGCGCGCTCGGCTTCGTAACTCTTGATTTTGTCGGCATGTTGCAGGGTAAGTGCGATGTCGTCCAGGCCGTTCAGCAAGCGGTAGCGGCGGTTTTCATCGACAGTAAAGGCAATGTTTTGTCCGCTCGGCGTGGTAATGGTTTGGCTTTGCAGATCGACCGTCAATTGGTAACCGTCGACAACTTCCTTGAACAACAGGTCCACGGTTTCCGCCGGCAACACAATCGGCAGAATGCCGTTTTTAAAACAGTTGTTGAAGAAAATGTCGGCAAAGCTTGGGGCGATGATCACCCGGAACCCATAGTCTTCCAGTGCCCACGGTGCGTGTTCGCGCGATGAACCGCAACCGAAGTTTTCCCGGGTCAGCAGAATCTGCGCCCCTTTGTATTGCGGTTGGTTCAAAACAAAATCCTTGTTCAACGGACGGTTGGTGCAATCCATTTCCGGTTCGCCATGATCCAAATAACGCCATTCGTCGAACAAATATGGACCGAAGCCGGCGCGGCGGATCGATTTCAAAAACTGTTTGGGGATGATCGCGTCGGTGTCGATATTGGCGCGGTCCATCGGCACCACCAGGGCGGTTAAAGTGGTAAAAGCCTGCATGATTTAAGCCTCCTCGGCGACGTTGACAAAGTGGCCGGCAATCGCAGCAGCGGCAGCCATGGCGGGACTCACCAAGTGAGTACGGCCGCCGTAGCCCTGACGGCCTTCAAAGTTACGATTCGAGGTCGAAGCGCAATGTTCGCCGGCATCCAGACGGTCGGCGTTCATCGCCAGGCACATCGAGCAACCCGGTTCGCGCCACTCAAAGTCGGCGGCGGTGAAGATTTTGTCCAGGCCTTCCGCTTCGGCTTGTTGTTTGATCAAACCCGAGCCGGGCACTACCAACACTTGTTTGACCGACGCAGCTTTTTTGCGGCCTTTGATCGCCGCAGCCGCGGCGCGCAAATCTTCGATGCGCGAGTTGGTGCAGGAACCGATAAACACCTTATCCAGCTTGATGTCGGTGATTTTTTGGCCGGCTGTTAAGCCCATGTATTGCAGGGCGCGTTCGATGCTTTGCTTCTTGACCGGATCGGCTTCCTGAACAGGATCGGGGATGGATGCATCCACCGGTAATACCATTTCCGGCGACGTGCCCCAGCTGACTTGCGGTTTGATCGCGGCCGCGTCGAATTCGATGACTTTGTCGAATTTGGCGTCGGCGTCGGAATGCAGTTTTTCCCAGTAACGGACCGCCATATTCCAGTCCTCGCCTTTGGGCGAATAAGGCCGGCCTTGGTAAAACTCGATGGTTTTCTCGTCGCAACCAATCAAACCGGCACGGGCACCGGCTTCGATAGCCATATTGCAGACCGTCATGCGGCCTTCCATGCTCAGCGCGCGAATCGCGTCACCACCGAATTCGATGGTGTAACCGGTGCCGCCGGCAGTACCGATCTGGCCGATGATCGCCAACACGATGTCTTTGGCGGTGACGCCCGGACCGGTTTTGCCGTTGACTTTAATCAGCATGTTTTTAGCTTTTTTCTGCACCAGCGTTTGGGTGGCCAGGGCGTGTTCCACTTCCGAGGTGCCGATACCGAAGGCCAGTGCGGCAGAGGCACCGTGGGTTGACGTGTGCGAGTCGCCGCAGACCACGGTCATGCCGGGCAGGGTGGCGCCTTGTTCCGGGCCGACCACGTGGACGATGCCTTGGCGGATGTCGGCCATATCGAATTCGGTGATGCCGAACTCGGCGCAGTTGTTTTCCAGGGTTTGTACTTGCAGACGGGAAACCGGGTCGGCGATGCCTTGCGCGCGGCCGGAGGTCGGCACGTTATGGTCGGCGACGGCCAGATTGCGGGCGACCCGCCACGGTTGGCGGCCGGACATGCGCATGCCGTCGAAAGCTTGCGGTGAAGTCACTTCGTGCAGCAACTGCCGGTCGATATAGATCAGGCACGAGCCGTCGTCTTCGGTATGGACGACGTGGTCGTCCCAGAGTTTGTCGTATAAGGTTTTACCTGCCATTTGGATTTCTCTTTTTAGGTGGTGTACGCATTGATGCCCTTTGGGGTATCGCGTACCGAAAGCTAAAAGGTACGTGTTGCGTACCCTACGAAGTTTTTATGCCAACACCGCTAACACTTTGTCGGTGATTTCGCTCACCGAACCGACACCAGCAATCGACGCGAATTTGGCGCTTTGATCGGGGGCGGAATAAAAGCCGACCAGCGGTTTGGTTTGCTCGTGATACACGCTTAAGCGCTTGCGAACGGTTTCTTCTTTATCGTCGTCGCGTTGGATCAAAGGCTCGTTTGTAACATCGTCCAAGCCCTCCTGTTTCGGTGGATTGAACACCACGTGATAGGTACGGCCCGAGGCCATATGCACGCGCCTGCCGCTCATGCGTTTGATGATCTCTTCGTCATCGACGGCAATTTCCACGACGTAATCCAGTTCTACGCCCATTTTTGCCAGACCTTCCGCTTGTGCAATCGTGCGCGGAAATCCATCGAGCAAAAAGCCATTTTTGCAATCGTCCTGAGTGATGCGGTCTTTAATCAAACCCAAGATGATGTCATCGGAAACCAGGCCGCCTGCATCCATGATTTTTTTGGCTTCAATACCCAGCGGGGTGCCTTCGCGGACGGCGGCGCGCAGCATGTCGCCGGTGGAAATTTGCGGAATCGCGAACTTCTCCGTGATGAACTGGGCTTGGGTGCCTTTGCCCGAGCCGGGGCTGCCTAACAGGATAATGCGCATATCAATCACTCCAGTGTATGAATCAGGTTGGTTGCCTTATATAAAGAGAGCCGGCTCAAGCGCATCAGTTCGTGAGCCTGGCGGAAAAATCCTGCATTTTATCGCACTTGTCCTGTAAATGCCGTCAAATCTTGTTGAACTGGCGGCGCGAGGAGTTGCGAGCTTAACTGGCGGTGCTTGCTTGGCTGTGAGTGCTGAGCAGGGCGAACTCGGCCAGGCTAATCGACTCCGCACGTAAATTGGCGTCGATGCCAAGCTCGATAATCTGCTGCTCGGAGATGAAGTTTTTCAGCGAATTGCGGATGGTTTTTCGGCGCTGCGAAAAAGCCTGGGTCACCAATTGGCTAAAGCTTTTTAGGTCTGGAATGTCGACCGGCGGTTGGCTGTGTGGGGTCAGGCGGACGATGGCCGACATCACTTGCGGAATCGGATCGAAACTTTCCGGTGGCACGTCGAACAGCAATTCGGTTTCACAGTAATACTGCATCATCACGCTCAACCGGCCGTATGTCTTGCTGCCGGGCTCGGCGCAAATGCGGTCCACCACTTCTTTTTGCAGCATGAACAGCATATCTTCCACGCAATCGGTGGATTCCAGCAGATGAAACATCAGCGGTGTGGAGATGTTGTAGGGCAGGTTGCCGATGATGCGCAGTTTCTCGCCGGCTTTTGCCAGCGCGGCAAAATCGAAATTCAAGGCATCCGCACTATGCACGGTCAAATTGCTGTGGTCGGCAAACTGTTTTTGCAGGCGGCTCACTAAATCCCGGTCCAGCTCGACCACATCGAGTTTAGCGCCCGATTCCAGCAAAGGCAGCGTTAGTGCGCCCAGGCCGGGACCGATTTCCACCCAATGTTGGCCAGCCTGCGGATGGGCACTGGCTAGAATGTTGTAAATGATACTGTGATCGTGCAGAAAATTCTGGCCGAAACGTTTGCGGGCGGTGTGGGTCATTTTTAGTTTTATAGGTGGGGAATCATATCCAGTGCAGTCTGCAGTGCAAATCGCAAACTGCCGAGATTGGCTTTGCCGATGCCGGCCAGTTCCAGCGCGGTGCCGTGGTCGACCGAAGTGCGGATAATCGGCAGGCCGAGGGTAATGTTGACGGCCTGTCCGAAGCCTTTGTATTTCAATACCGGTAGACCTTGGTCGTGATACATCGCTAACACGGCGTCGGCGGTTTCCAGGTATTTGGGTGTAAACAGGGTGTCGGCGGGTAGCGGGCCGTATAGGTGAATGCCTTCGCAACGCAGGCGCTCCAACGTCGGCTCGATAATCTCGATTTCTTCCCGGCCGAGATGGCCGCTTTCGCCCGCGTGCGGGTTAAGGCCGCAGACCAAGATTTTCGGGTCGGTAATGTTGAAGCGTTGGCGCAGGTCGAGGTCCAGCAACCGGATAACGGTCGCCAATGCATCCGAGGTGATGGCGGCGCTTACTTCTGACAGCGGCAGATGCGTGGTCGCCAAAGCGACGCGCAGGTCGGGTGTCGCCAGCATCATGACTGGGGTGCCGCCGGTCAGTTCGGCGATAAATTCGGTGTGGCCGCTGAAGGGAATGTTTGCGTCGTTGATCACGCCTTTGTGGACCGGGCCGGTCACCATTGCGGCAAATGCACCGCTCATGCAGCCCAAGGTGGCTTGGCGGATGGTTTCCAGAACATAAGGGCTATTGTTTGGATTCAGGCGTCCGCAAACGGCTGGTTCGCTTAGGCTGATGGGTAGCACGGTTAGGGTGCCGGCTTGCTGTTTGTTAACAGCTTGATCGATGTCGAAAAGTTGAATGGCCAGTGGCAGACCAAGCTGCTCCGCCCTTTGCTGCAATAGTTCCGGATCGGCAATGGCAACGAGTTGACAAACCTGTTCCTGCTGCGCCAGTTGTATGCATAAGTCCGGGCCGACGCCGGCCGGTTCGCCTGGCGTCAAAGCGATGCGAGGTATAGACATATTAACTCCCAAATCGAACCGGTGAATGATGCAGCGTAAACCGAGCCAAGACTTGTTTATTGTCTATCTGTGCACTGGCCGGACAGTTAAACAGGGTTGTGTTCCTGGCAAATTTGCTCGCTATCGGCTGTGCTGAGCTTTTCCTGGGTTAGCTGGCAGAAAAAGCCGTCGTCTTTTTCGCTGAAATTGCGGCAGGTTTTGCAAACGCCGAACGATTGCGACTGATTTGCTTTTTGCAGCGCGGTAAGGGCTTGCTGAAACACATTAGCGTCTGAAGGCGGTGAATCGCTGCTTTGCAGGATGGCCGTGGCGCCGTGGAATAAATCAGACGGTCGCGCTTGTTTGAGTATGGCTGCGCCGTCCGCCAGCAACTGCAAATGCACCACGCGCTTGTCGTTGGCATCCGGCGTTTTACCGATATAGCCCTTCTTTTCCAGAATAATCAGCGATTGTGATACGGTGCCGCGAGTCATGCCCAGATAATTGGCGACAGCTGCTGGGGTGTTGCTATATTTATTGCAGCGCGAGAGGTAATTGAGCACTTGGAAGTGTACCGGCTGCAAGCCGAGTTCCGTACATTTTTTCCGCTCTTCGGAGCGGATCAACGTAGTCATGCACTCAATAAGTTCGTAAATATCAGTTTGTTGCATAAATTGCATTCTCATCGTGACCCACTAGGTTGACAAGGCGATAGTTTAGGGGGTAAATTGATAGCGAATCGAAACTTTACTTTATAACATCGGCCTGGAGTCAACAAGCTGTTATTTTACCATGCTAAATCGGGTGTCTGTTCGTCCTGATCTTTTATGGTTTAATGCACCAAGTTGGCTCTTTTTTTTAACTTGCGGGTGGCAGGAATTTTAAATGAAAAATACTATAAAAATGCTGAATAAATCCCTACTGGCGAGTTCTATCGCCATGCTGTTGTCATCCGGAGTGGCGGTGGCAAAATCCGACGACTTTCATAAGCTCTACCAAGACAATTGTGCCAGCTGCCACGGTTCCGATCACGGCGGTTATCTGGCGCCGGCGCTGAACTCGGCGACGTTGAAAGGCCGCAGTCCCACCTCCTTGCGCACCATCGTCATGGCCGGCAGCTTCGACACCTTGATGCCTCCGTTCTACGGCAAACTGAGCGACGACGAAATTCGCGGCGTGATCAAACATCTGCAAGAAACGCCAAAACAGCCCAACCCGGCCTGGACCATCGACGATATGAAAAAGTCGTTGAAAGTCTATGTCAAAGACGAAAGTACATTACCGGCCAAGCCGACTTTTCAAATCGACGATAAATTTGAAAACTTGATAGGTGTCGCGGCGCGCGGCAAATACGGTCGTGGCGAAGGCTCCAAAGCCATCTTTATTAATAGCTCCACCCATCAAAAAGTCGGCGAAGTACCTACCGGCACCGCCGCGCATATCATCGATTTCAACCCGGCCAATCCGCGCTGGGCTTATGTAAAAACCGATACCGCCGAGATTTTTAAAGTCGATTTGTATTCCATGCAAGCGGTACGCAGCATCAAAACCGGCTGGAACGGCCCGGGCATGGGGGTATCGCGCGACGGTAAATATATTATGGCCGGTTCTTTCGTACCGCATAACGCCGTGATTCTGAATGCCGATACCCTGGAACCATTGAAAACCTTCGAACTGGAAGGCACCGATCCGGATGGTAAACACGTTTCGTCCGACTCAGGCATGATCATCGGTACTCCATACGCGGACATTTTTGCGATTGCATTGGAAAATGCCGGCCAGGTTTGGGTCATCGATTTAAACAAAGAAGGCTTCCCTGTCACCCGGATCGAGAACGTAGGCCGACATTTGCATGACGCCTTCCTGACTCACGGCGGCAAAAAACTGATGATCGCGTCTTACGACGACAGCATCGTCGCCGCCATCGATCTGGAAAAACGCGAAATCATCAAAAAATTGGAAGCCGGGTGCGTGCCGCATGTTGGCGGCGGTTCGGCGGTGAAAGTGGATGGCCGTACTTTGGGCTTTGGCACCAACTTCGGCGATTGCGACAAAACCGTGGTCAGCGTTTGGGATCTGGACAAAATGGAAGTCGTCAAACAAGTACCGGTTTCCGGCGGCACCGAATCGCCCGCTGCGCATGCCAACGCCCCTTATGTGGCGGTTGACATCATCAGCAAGGATAGACGCGCCCGCACTGTACAGTTGATCGACAAGAAAACCCTGGAAGTGGCTAGAACCCTGGATGTCGGCGGCCACGCCTACTTCCCGGAATATAGCGCCGATGGCAAATTCCTGTATATCAGTGCCGGTTACAACGGCGACGAAGTGGTGGTTTACGATTCCAACACCTTGCAAAAAGTCGCCAGCGTACCGATGGAAAGCCCCGCAGGTATCTTCTCGCGCGGCCGGGTTAAATACATGACCCGCGGCTTGTCGCCCGACGAAATGGAGCAATCAAAATGAAGATGACTCATTTTATCGTGTCGTTGCTGGCGGGGTTGCTTGCCGCCGGTAGCGCACAGGCTACCAGTTTGTATGTCGGTCAAGCTAAAGCGGGCGCGGTGTGTGCGCAATGTCACGGCATCCGAATGCCCAGTGCCGATGCGCCGTTTCCACCGTTGGGCGGCCGCGATCCCGAGTATTTGAAAACCGCGATCAAACAATATCGCGACAAAACTCGGAAATCCGACATTATGAATGCGATCGCCGGTTCGCTGACCGACGCGGAAATCAACGACATCGCCGCGTATTACGGCAGCGTTAAACCTTAGCCTGATGGTTGCCGGATGAGAGTCGTATTAATTACTCTGTTGGTGGCGCTCACGGTAGTTGCTCATGCAGAAGCTGAGACGGATTGTGAAGGTGATATAGGTAGTACTCTGTATCAAGCTTGTGTCCTTTACAAGACAATTAGCGAATTAGATGCGGAACTTAATGTCGAATACCGGAGAATTCTCGATTCTCATCCGAAAGATAGGTTTCCAAAAGAAAATGAATTGCTAGTAGAGGCGCAGCGCGCTTGGATTCGTTACCGGGATAAAGTGTGCGATTTTGAAGACCAAGCAATTGGTGGGGCATATTCAATTTCGTTGATGAGATGCAAGGCAAGAATTACTGAAAACCGGCTAAACGAATTTATTCAAATTTATGGGGACAAAATTTAAATCTAAGTTAATTTGGTAATTTTGTGTCATTCAAATGTATTTTGTTTAGAGTTTATGACATGAGGAATTTATTGCTAGTGTTCGTTATGACCATTAGCACTGAAATTTCCGCCAATGAACTGACCTCGGTGCGGCAGCAGGAGCTGTTGAATATGCTCAAGCATGATTGCGGCTCCTGTCACGGCCTGCCGCCGAAAGGCGGCTTGGGGCCATCGTTGATGCCGGAAGCGCTGGCTGGCAAAAGCGACGCTCTGTTGGCGGATGCGATTCAAAACGGTCGAGCAGGCACGGCTATGCCGCCGTGGAAGAGTTTTTTGACTGTCGATGAAACTGCTTGGCTGATTCAACAACTAAGAACGCACTGAAGGCTGTTTTCGCAGTAGCTAGGCCTAATCGCCTAATGGGCAGATTTACTTCTTGAATGATCGACGCTAAATAACACGCGCCCTATGAAACTTTCTTATTCCCGAAGTCTCCTGATTTTCCTGTTGTCGTCTGCGCTACCCGGTCATGCGGAGCTCAGAGCCACCGGCGATCTCGGCGTAGTGATTGAACGAGAAACCGGCAGCATCCAGATTGTTAACACCACGAAACCGGTGTCGCTGAGTCGCATCGAAGGCTTGGGCGATTTGTCTCACGCTTCGATAGTGTTCTCCCGCGATCAGCGCTATGCCTATGTATTTGGACGCGATGGCGGTTTGACCAAGATTGATTTGCTCCAGGATAAAATCGATAAACGCATCATCCAGGCCGGGAACAGCATCGGCGGGGCGATTTCTCAGGACGGCAAAGTGATTGCGGTTTCTAATTACACACCCGGCGGCGTTAAGCTGTTCGACGCGGTGACGCTGGAACAACTGGCCGAAATCCCCGCTATTTACGGCGAAGACAATAAATTATCCAAAGTGGTCGGCTTGGTTGACGCGCCGGGTCAACGCTTCGTTTGCAGTCTGTTCGAAGGCAACGAAATTTGGCTGATTGATGCTAAAAATCCGCGTCAGCCCGTTGTGAAAAAATTTAAAGACATCGGCAAACAGCCTTACGACGCCTTATTGACGCCGGATGGCCATTACTACGGCGCTGGATTGTTTGGTGAAAAAGGTTTGGCTTTGCTGGATTTGTGGCAGCCGGAAAAAGGTGTCGAACATATTCTGGAAGATTACGGCAAAGATGATGAACAAATGCCGGTCTATAAAATGCCGCACCTGGAAGGTTGGACCGTGGCCGGCGACTGGTTGCTGGTGCCGGCAGTGGGATTGCATGAGGTGTTGGTGATCGACACCCGCGAATGGGAGTTGGTCAAGCGTATTCCGGTTGCTGGGCAGCCGGTGTTTGTTACCTCGCGGCCGGACGGGCGGCAAGTATGGGTGAATTTCGCCTTTCCGGACAATCAAACCGTGCAAGTGATCGATTTGAAAGATTTTAATGTGCTTAAAACACTGCAACCCGGCAAGGCCGTGCTGCACATGGAATTCAGTCCGCGCGGCGAATCGGTATGGCTGGCGGTGCGCGACGAGGACCGGGTGATGGTTTATGACACTGAGACCTTTGCCGAAACCGCCCGCCTGCCGGCGCAAAAACCCAGTGGGATTTTCTTCACTGATCGCGCCAATCGCATAGGTTGGTAACATGCTGGCACCCTTGCACAAACGCTTGCTCAACGACTATCAACAGGATTTTCCGTTGAGCCCGACCCCCTACCGCGACATTGCCGAACAGCTTGGCGTCAGCGAGGATGAGGTGTTAAATGCGTTTCAAACTTTATCCGAACAGCAGATGATCAGCCGCATCGGTCCGGTTATCGCGCCCAATAGCATCGGTAATAGCGCACTGGTGGCGATGGCGGTGCCGGAATTTGATTTGCCAAGGGTCGCCGAATTGGTCAGCGCTTATCCGGAAGTCAATCACAACTATGAGCGCGAAAATCGCTTCAATCTGTGGTTTGTATTGATTGCGGACAGTGAGGCTCACCTTAAAGGCGTGATCGCGGATATCGAAACTCAAACCGGCTATCCGGCGATGCTGTTGCCGATGTTGGCCGACTATTTCATCAACCTGGGATTTGAGCTTAATCTGCATGATTGACGCTATTGACTATCAATTGATTGCCGCCGTGCAAGCAGGATTACCGATTGCGGCGAGGCCGTATGCGGCAATAGCGGAGCAATTGGCGATAGCCGAGCAAGACGTGATTGAGCGTTTGGCCCGCTTGAAGACCCAGGGATTAATCAAGCGTTGGGGCGTAGTCGTCAAGCATCGTCAACTCGGCTACCGGGCCAATGCGATGATTGTGATGGATGTGCCAGACGACCGGGTGGCTCGGGTGGGCGCGTTGATCAGCCAGCAGGCTTGCGTGAATCTGTGTTACCAACGCCCGCGCCAAGGCGAAATCTGGCCGTATAGCCTGTATTGCATGATTCATGGCAAGACCCGGGACGTGGTGTTGGAACAATGGGCCGAACTGCGGCATGCCTGTAATCTATGCGAATATCCATTCGAAGTATTGTTTAGCCGGCGTTGTTTTAAACAGCGTGGCGCTCTGTATGCTCACCCCAATGGCAATGGGGCCGTTCCCTCTATTGCCGGAGAGAGCAGGACTGAGGAGATTAAAAACAAGCAGTCTTTTGGTATGCACTTCGCCTAAACATGGACGCCATAGACAAAGCCATTATCAACCGCCTGCAACAAGGCTTCCCGATTTGCGCAGCACCCTATCAACGAGTTGCTGAGGAATTGGGGCTTGTGGAAGCAGAGTTACTCTCAAGATTGCAAAACATGCTGGCCGAAGGCGTCTTGTCACGCTTTGGGCCTATGTATCATGCCGAACAAATGGGCGGCGCCTTGACCTTGGCGGCCCTGAAAGTACCGGAGGCGCGCTTCGATGAAGTAACCGAAATCGTCAATAGCTTCCCGGAAGTGGCGCATAACTATGCCCGCAATCATTTATTGAATATGTGGTTTGTGCTGGCTACCGAACAACCCGAGCAAGTGGCGATGGTGATCGCGGAAATCGAGCGGCGAACCGGTCTGCCAGTCTTCAACATGCCAAAGATCAGCGAATACTATGTTGGTTTGCAATTGGAAGCCTGATGCCCATCGATGAGATAGACCGGAAAATTATCCAAGCCACCCAGGCCGGTTTGCCCTTGGTCAGCGAGCCCTACCAAGCCGTTTCCGAGCAATTGGGCTTGTCCGCCCAAACCGTGATGTTACACCTGGCCGAAATGCAACAGACTGGGGTGGTTCGCCGCATTGCTGCAGTGCCCAATCACTACAAACTGGGTTATCGTTTTAACGGTATGACAGTGTGGGATGTCGAAGATGGGTACGTCGACGAACTGGGGCAAAAAGTGGCCATGCTACCGTTTGTCAGTCATTGCTATCAGCGCCCCCGGCATTTGCCTGAGTGGCCCTATAACCTGTTTGCCATGGTGCACGGTAAGACCGAACAGGATGCCGGCGAGCAAGTGGCTATCATTGCCGAACTATTGGGTGCGCAAGCACGCAACCACGAGGTGTTGTACAGCACTAAAATTCTAAAAAAAACCGGTTTAAGAATCGGAGGATAAAGCATGTTCAGACTGAGCCAATACATGCGAGAACTGCTGCATCCAACCCCGCTGACGGCGCCGCGCAAACCCGCCGGGCCGGTGGTGATTTGGAATTTGATCCGCCGTTGCAATTTAACCTGCAAGCATTGCTACACCACCTCCGCCGACATCAATTTCCCCGGCGAATTGAGCACGCCGGAAATTTACACGGTGATGGACGACCTGAAGGCGTTTAAAGTCCCTGTGCTGATTCTGTCCGGCGGTGAGCCGCTGCTGCATCCGGATATTTTTGCGATTTCGCAACGTGCCCGCGACATGGGCTTTTATGTGGCTTTGTCGAGTAACGGCACTTTGATCAATCCATCTAACATCAAGCAAATTGCCGCCATTGACTACCAATATATCGGCGTTAGCCTGGATGGTATTGGTCAGACCCATGACACGTTCCGCCAGAAGCAAGGCTCGTTCGAGGCATCGCTGGCCGGTATCCGTTTATGCCGTGAATACGAGATTAAAGCCGGCGTCAGGTTTACGCTAACTCAAGACAACGCCCACGATTTCGAAGGTCTGTTGCAATTGATGGACGACGAAGACATAGATAAATTCTACCTGTCGCATTTGAATTACGGCGGCCGCGGTAACAAAAACCGCAAGGACGACGCCGAGTTTCAGTTGACCCGCAAAGTCATGGACAGCTTGTTCGAAAAGTCTTTAAGTTGGGAGCAGCAAGGTTTGCACCGCGAGGTAGTGACCGGTAACAACGACGCTGACGCCGTGTATTTTCTACATTGGGTCAAGCGGCGGTTTCCTGAGCGCGCGGAGCACATCCGAACCAAACTACAGCAATGGGGCGGTAACGCCTCCGGCGTCAACGTCGCCAATATTGACAATCTCGGTAATGTCCATCCGGATACGTTTTGGTGGCATTACGGCTTGGGCAATGTGCGTAAACGACCTTTCTCCGAAATTTGGATGGACGTCAATGATCCGTTGATGGCCGGATTGAAAGCGTCGCCGCGGCCGCTGAAGGGACGCTGTGGTGAATGCCATTATCAAAGCATCTGCAACGGTAATACGCGGGTTCGCGCGCAGCAAATGACGGGCGATTTTTGGGCCGAGGATCCAGGCTGTTACCTGTTGGACGAAGAAATTTTTGCTTAGATGGGCTTGAGTTTGATTAGGTTTGACCTTGGTGCATCAATGCACATGGGATGCTCCACAGCAATTTAGCCGAAGCTTGAGCCGAAAAATTGGTATCCAATCGAGTCAGAGAGGCTTTTTTGATAACAATGTTGTCGGGAGTCGTGCCCAGAAGCCGGGAAATGGTAGTCGAAAAGTCCGGTTCGTGCCCGACTAGCCATGCGTCGCTTATGCCGCGCTGGGCGAGTTTGCTAAGTTCGGTGAGTATAGTGGGTGTAGCTGTTTCGATTGCCAACCAACTAACGGTTTGCGGGGCTGGGCTGCCAGGCAGGCTTTGGTTGAGGATCCTTGCGGTCTGTTGGGCGCGTAACAGCGGGCTGCAATAAATTGATTCCGGAATTAAGCCGTTGGCCAAACAAAATGCAGCGATGCGTTTTACCTGCTTTTCGCCTTTATCGATTAAGGCTCTGTCCGAGTCGGGCAGCGATAAGCAGCCAACTTCTGCGGTAGCGTGTCTGAGGAAGGTGATAAGCATGGTTGGTCTCCTTGTCGGACAGTTTTAACTGGAATCTTCAGCTATCGACACGTTTGGGCTTTCGGCGAAGCAGCGGAGTGTGTTTAAGTTCCAGCTAAATTTAGCGCAAATAGTTGCCTGGTTGTTACGCCTTTAGGGCTTTAACCGCTAGCCTGGGAAATATAGTGGATAATTCTTGACTGAATTACTGGGTATAGTCATAATCGCTCAATCTTTCAATTGCTTATAGAGTTTTATATGTCCGATCCTATTGTGTTTACCGACAGCGCCGCGCAAAAAGTAGCGGGTTTAATTCAGGAAGAGGGTAACGATAATCTTAAGCTCAGAGTCTATATTAGCGGCGGCGGTTGTTCCGGATTTCAGTATGGTTTTACCTTTGACGAAGAGGTGAATGACGACGATACGCAAATCCTCAAAGACGGTGTGACAGTGCTGATTGATTCGATGAGTATTCAGTATCTTAGCGGTGCCGAAATCGATTACAAGGAGGACTTATCCGGCGCGCAATTCGTGATTCGCAATCCAAATGCGACCACTACCTGCGGTTGCGGCTCGTCTTTCTCAGCTTAAGCCGTTTTTACCCGGATAAATCCCACCTAATACCACGGGCGTAGCTGCGCCCGTGACGCTGCATAGATTTCCCGGCAGATTGTTCAGGGTTTGCCGTGCCAGCCAGGCAAAAGCAATCGCTTCGACATGGTCCGGGTCGATTCCCCGTTCCGCTGTCGACGTTACAGACATATCCAGATTTTTCCGTAACAGCTTCATCAATTGGCCGTTATGTGCTCCGCCGCCGCAAATCAAGGTTTGCAAGGTATTTGGTGCATATTGGCGAATGGCATCGGCGATAGTGTCGGCGCTGAATTGACAGAGTGTGGCTTGAATATCTTCGGGCTCAAGGTCTGGAAATAAGCTGAGCTTTTGCTGTAACCATGCAGGCGAAAAATATTCCTTTCCAGTGCTTTTCGGTGGCGCTAGCCGGAAGTAATCGTCGTCACTTAAAGCTGCGAGCAGGGCAAGGTGGGCTTTGCCCTTGGCTGCCCAGTTGCCGTTACGGTCATAAGGTAGGTTGTAATGTTGCTGACACCACCAGTCCATTAAGCCATTGCCGGGGCCGGTATCGAAGCCGATGACCGGTTTATCGTTTAACGCCGTTATGTTGGCGATGCCGCCAATATTGACGATGACTCTGGCTTGTGCTGCGTCGCTAAAAACCGCTTGATGAAAGGCTGGAACCAGCGGCGCGCCTTGGCCACCGACGGCAATGTCGCGGCGGCGGAAATCGGCGACCGTGGTGATGCCGGTGATTTCGGCGATGCGATTCGGATCGCCGATTTGCAGAGAAAAGCCATTGGCAGTCTCCGGGGCGTGATAAACGGTTTGGCCGTGGCTACCGACAGCTTTGATTGCGCTCGCTGGGATCTGAGCGTTACTTAATAAAGTCAGCGCGGTTTCGCCGAATAAACGACCGATCTGGCTATCCAGCGAGCCGTAATCTGTTAATAAAACAGGTTGATTCGCTTGACTAAGCTTGTGAATTTTTTGCCGGAGTTCGGGGGGGAATGGTTGGTAATGGAATGCGACAAGTTGTATTTTGCCGTTGCTAAAATCCACAAGACCAGCATCGATACCATCGACGCTGGTCCCTGACATTAAGCCTATATAAAGCTCGGACACTGTATTAGTTTTGAGCAACCAGTGCGTCGCCTTTGGCTTGTTTCAGTTGCGCCAAAAATGGCTGGGTTTGTGCTTTGAATTTGGCCAATAAGGCTTTGTCCATAGGCATGGAGTGAGGTATTTTGGCGGTAACCGGGTTGACATGCATGCCACCGATACGGAATTCATAATGCAAATGCGGGCCGGTAGCTAAGCCGGTTTTGCCGACATAACCGATCACGTCGCCTTGTTTAATGGCGCTGCCGAGTTTTTGACCGGATTTGAAACCGGACAGGTGGGCGTACAAAGTTGAGTATTTTTGGCCGTGTTCGATTTCCACTACATTGCCGTAGCCGTTTTTCACGCCGCGGAAGACGATTTTGCCGTCGCCGGTGGTTTTAACTGGTGTGCCGATGGCTGCGGAATAATCGACGCCTTTGTGAGCGCGTATGGTATTCAGGATGGGATGCTTGCGGTGCAAATCAAAGTGCGAGCTGATTTTGGCAAAATCCATCGGCGTTTGCAGAAAGGCTTTGCGCAGGCCATTGCCGTCCGGGGTGTAATAACCGGTGTTGCCTTGGTTGTCTTCGAAGCGCACGGCGGTATAGGTCTTGCCCTGGTTGACGAATTCAACCGACAGGATCTCGCCGGTGTCGAATTCTTTGCCGTCTACAAATAGCTTTTCATAGACGACCGTAAATTGGTCGCCGTCTCTTAAATTAAGTGCGAAGTCGATGTCCCAGGCAAAGATGTCAGCCAGTTTCAGGATTAGTTTTTCCGGCAGGCCAGCTTCCTTGCCGTCTTCGAACAGTGAGGAATCGATAGAGCCTTTAGCGCTGGCAATTTGGTAATCGACTTTTTTACTGAGTAGTTCCACGTCGAAATTGTCGTCATGCCGCGTGGCTATCAATGTTTCGAACGGATTTTTGCTGTAAGTCAACTGTTCCAGTTCGCCTGAAGCGTTCAACGTAGCGACGACGTCTTGACCTGGTTCGACGTCGGCGAATTGTTTGCCGGTAGGGTTGGCGTGGATGATTTTATGCAAATCTTCCCGGCTTAAATTGAGTGCGGAAAAAATGCTGGAGAGGTTCTCGCCGGATTTAACGGTGTGTTCAAGTTCCTCGGTGATGTTGAGGTGTTGCGCTTCGGGAGGTTCTACGTATTTGGTGTATTGGTTGATCTTGGACGAGATCAGTCTGTCTTGCTCCAAGGTTTTTGCGTCTTCAAAACCTTTATGCGGTATCAATCCGTAACTTGCGCTGGCGGCAACAACGGTGCAGGTGCCTAAAAGCACCGACTTGAGTATTCTGTTCTTCACAGTAATCACACTTCATTGTTTGTCGAGCGTTTCATTGTAGGGAATTTTGGTGCATAAGGCCAACAAAAGGCCATTTTTTATCCTTCCCTACAATTCCATCACTTATAATGCGCGGCCAAAACTTAAGGCTAATTGGAGAATAAATTGTTGCAAGAAACCTTGGCTCAGTTGCGTTACGGCGCTGAAGAAATTTTGCTGGAATCTGATTTGGTCAAAAAATTGGAGGAAAATCGGCCGCTAACAATCAAGGCCGGATTTGACCCGACCGCGCCTGATTTGCATCTGGGGCACACGGTGCTGATTAATAAGCTGAAGCAATTTCAGGATGCCGGGCATAACGTGCAATTTTTGATCGGCGATTTTACCGCGATGATAGGTGATCCGACTGGCAAAAACGTCACCCGTAAGCCGTTGAGTCGTGAAGAAGTGGCGGAAAACGCGAAAACCTATCAGGCACAGGTGTTCAAGATTCTTGATCCCGAAAGAACCGAGGTGAAGTTTAATTCGGCGTGGATGGGGGTGATGACCAGTGCTGAGCTAATCCAGTTGGCGGCAAGAAACACCGTGGCGAGAATGCTGGAGCGTGATGATTTCAGTAAGCGATATAAGGGTGGTCAACCGATTGCAATTCACGAATTCTTGTACCCCTTAATACAAGGCTATGACTCGGTGGTCATGAAAGCGGATGTTGAGTTGGGTGGTACGGATCAGAAATTTAACTTGTTGATGGGTAGGCAATTGCAGGAAGGTTATGGGCAAAAGCCGCAAGTCGTTCTAACTATGCCGATATTGGAAGGACTTGATGGTGTCCAGAAAATGTCCAAATCGCTTAACAACTATATAGGTATAGCCGACGTTCCTGATGATATGTTTGGCAAGATCATGTCGATCTCAGATGAGCTCATGTGGCGTTACTTTAAGTTACTGAGCTTTAAGCCAATGACTGAAATAGAAAGTTGGCGGGCTGCGTGCGAGAGTGGTGAGAACCCAAGAAATTACAAAGTTGCGCTTGCGCAGGAGATTGTTGGTAGATTTCATGGGTTGCAGGCTGCAAAAACGGCTCTGGAAAGTTTTGAGGCCCGATTTCAGCGCGGGGCGCTACCGGATGTTATCGAGGAGGTTCAAATTAAAGTCGATGAACAGGGAATGCCGATTGCTAATGTGTTGAAAAATGCTGGGTTAGTGGAAAGTACTTCTGAAGCGCTACGTTTGATCAAACAAGGTGCAGTAAAGATTGATGGTGAAAAACTGGAGGATCCCAAAGCTTTAATTTCGGCGCCTGCGAGGCATGTTTATCAAGTAGGGAAAAGAAAGTTTGCGCGAATAGAAATAATTTCTTGACGCGAGGATGTTGGGTGATTAGAATGAGCGGCTCTTCACTGCTCTGGCTTTTAAGTTTTAGCGGTGAAGCGGTCGACTTGGTTCGGCGGGTTTGAGGTTGTTGATTGGCGGGTTTGTTTTTTTGGTTTCGGTTTTTGAAATGACTTAAAAATAAATTTGACAAACACTGAAAACGCTGTAGAATATGTCGGCTCAACAGGGCGAAATGCTCTGGCTCTTTAACAAACGAAATCGAAATAATTTGTGTGGGTATGTGTAGCGACTATGTGCCGTTAGAAATAGTCGACACAGAAACCACGTCAATTCGCAAGAAAAGATGTTCTGTAGTCGAGCCAAGATTGGTCACTAATCTTATTTAGTGGCAAGTTAAAATTAAACTGAAGAGTTTGATCATGGCTCAGATTGAACGCTGGCGGTATGCTTAACACATGCAAGTCGAACGGTAGCAGGCCTTCGGGCGCTGACGAGTGGCGGACGGGTGAGTAATGCATAGGAATCTGCCTATTAGTGGGGGACAACGTGGGGAAACTCACGCTAATACCGCATACGCCCTACGGGGGAAAGCTGGGGACCTTCGGGCCTGGCGCTAATAGATGAGCCTATGTCGGATTAGCTAGTTGGTGGGGTAAAGGCCTACCAAGGCGACGATCCGTAGCTGGTCTGAGAGGATGATCAGCCACACTGGGACTGAGACACGGCCCAGACTCCTACGGGAGGCAGCAGTGGGGAATATTGGACAATGGGCGAAAGCCTGATCCAGCAATACCGCGTGTGTGAAGAAGGCCTGAGGGTTGTAAAGCACTTTCAATAGGAAGGAATACCTATCGGTTAATACCCGGTAGACTGACATTACCTATACAAGAAGCACCGGCTAACTCCGTGCCAGCAGCCGCGGTAATACGGAGGGTGCAAGCGTTAATCGGAATTACTGGGCGTAAAGCGTGCGTAGGCGGTTGTTTAAGTCAGATGTGAAAGCCCTGGGCTTAACCTGGGAACTGCATTTGATACTGGGCAACTAGAGTTTAGTAGAGGGGAGTGGAATTTCAGGTGTAGCGGTGAAATGCGTAGAGATCTGAAGGAACACCAGTGGCGAAGGCGGCTCCCTGGACTAAAACTGACGCTGAGGTACGAAAGCGTGGGTAGCAAACAGGATTAGATACCCTGGTAGTCCACGCCGTAAACGATGTCAACTAACTGTTGGGTTCTTAAAGAACTTAGTAGTGGAGCTAACGTATTAAGTTGACCGCCTGGGGAGTACGGCCGCAAGGCTAAAACTCAAATGAATTGACGGGGGCCCGCACAAGCGGTGGAGCATGTGGTTTAATTCGATGCAACGCGAAGAACCTTACCTACCCTTGACATCCAGAGAATCTGTTAGAGATAGCGGAGTGCCTTCGGGAACTCTGAGACAGGTGCTGCATGGCTGTCGTCAGCTCGTGTTGTGAAATGTTGGGTTAAGTCCCGTAACGAGCGCAACCCTTATCCTTAGTTGCCAGCGGGTCATGCCGGGAACTCTAGGGAGACTGCCGGTGATAAACCGGAGGAAGGTGGGGACGACGTCAAGTCATCATGGCCCTTATGGGTAGGGCTACACACGTGCTACAATGGCCGGTACAGAGGGCTGCGAACTCGCGAGAGTAAGCGAATCCCAAAAAGCCGGTCCCAGTCCGGATCGCAGTCTGCAACTCGACTGCGTGAAGTCGGAATCGCTAGTAATCGCGGATCAGAATGCCGCGGTGAATACGTTCCCGGGCCTTGTACACACCGCCCGTCACACCATGGGAGTGGGTTGCAAAAGAAGTAGGTAGTTTAACCTTCGGGAGGGCGCTTACCACTTTGTGATTCATGACTGGGGTGAAGTCGTAACAAGGTAGCCCTAGGGGAACCTGGGGCTGGATCACCTCCTTACAAAGACGGCACACCGTTACACGTACTCACAACAAATTATTTCGATTGAAAGACGCACCTGGGTCTGTAGCTCAGTTGGTTAGAGCGCACCCCTGATAAGGGTGAGGTCGGAGGTTCAACTCCTCCCAGACCCACCAACGCATAAAAGGCGAAAGCAATAAGGCGAAACACAATCAGACCACACGCCTGGTTAGAATAACTGGCGCTGTGCTTAGTCACGTTTCGGCTTGAGTCTTGGCTTTAGTCTGCTTTAGGGGCCATAGCTCAGCTGGGAGAGCGCCTGCCTTGCACGCAGGAGGTCGGGAGTTCGATCCTCCCTGGCTCCACCATCATGCTGAACGCTGAGGGTCAACCAGTTCGTCAAACGTAAGAAAAATAGTGGATGAACATCAACGCTATAGGGTTTTATCGGCGGCAACAGATAAAGACTTTATAGCATTGGTATTCGTACCGATAGCTCTTTAACAATATGGAAATCTGTAACTATAGTAATGATCAGCAATGATCAACACTAAAACGAGTTGCGGTTTGAATAACGTCAGTCTCGAAAGAGAAAGGCTGAAAGCAAACGGCATGTCGTTCTCAAGCAGAAAAAATCAGCGAAAATGTCAGCTGACAGTATAACCAAAGTACAGACGTATTCGGGTTATATGGTCAAGTGAATAAGCGCATACGGTGAATGCCTAGGCAGTAAGAGGCGATGAAGGACGTTGTAGCATGCGAAAAGCTTTGGGGAGCCTGCAAACCGGCTGTGATCCAGAGATGTCCGAATGGGGAAACCCGGCGCGCATAAGCGCGTCATCTTTGAGTGAATACATAGCTCACTGAAGCGAACCCGGAGAACTGAAACATCTAAGTACCCGGAGGAAAAGAAATCAACCGAGATTCCCTAAGTAGTGGCGAGCGAACGGGGACTAGCCCTTAAGCTAGGATAAGGTTAGTGGAACGGTCTGGAAAGTCCGGCGATACAGGGTGATAGCCCCGTACACGAAAACCTTTTTCTAGTGAAATCGAGTAGGTCGGAGCACGTGAAACTTTGACTGAATATGGGGGGACCATCCTCCAAGGCTAAATACTCCTTACTGACCGATAGTGAACTAGTACCGTGAGGGAAAGGCGAAAAGAACCGCGGAGAGCGGAGTGAAATAGAACCTGAAACCGTATGCGTACAAGCAGTGGGAGCCCCTTCGTGGGGTGACTGCGTACCTTTTGTATAATGGGTCAGCGACTTACATTTTGTGGCAAGCTTAACCGAATAGGGGAGGCGTAGCGAAAGCGAGTCTTAATAGGGCGTTTAGTCGCAAGGTGTAGACCCGAAACCGGGCGATCTATCCATGGCCAGGCTGAAGGTTGGGTAATACTAACTGGAGGGCCGAACCCACGTCTGTTGAAAAAGACGGGGATGAGCTGTGGATCGGAGTGAAAGGCTAATCAAGCTCGGAGATAGCTGGTTCTCCTCGAAAGCTATTTAGGTAGCGCCTCGTGTATCACTGCTGGGGGTAGAGCACTGTTTCGGCTAGGGGGTCATCCCGACTTACCAACCCGATGCAAACTCCGAATACCAGCAAGTGCCAGCACGGGAGACACACGGCGGGTGATAAGGTCCGTCGTGAAAAGGGAAACAGCCCAGACCGTCAGCTAAGGTCCCCAAATCTATGCTCAGTGGGAAACGATGTGGAAAGGCACAGACAGCCAGGAGGTTGGCTTAGAAGCAGCCATCCTTTAAAGAAAGCGTAATAGCTCACTGGTCGAGTCGGTCTGCGCGGAAGATTTACCGGGGCTAAGCATAGTACCGAAGCTACGGATTTACACGTAAGTGTGAGTGGTAGAGGAGCGTTCCGTACGCCTGCGAAGGTCGATTGAGAAGTCGGCTGGAGGTATCGGAAGTGCGAATGCTGACATAAGTAACGATAAAGGGGGTGAAAAACCCCCTCGCCGAAAACCCAAGGTTTCCTGCGCAACGTTAATCGACGCAGGGTTAGTCGGCACCTAAGGCGAGGCTGAAAAGCGTAGTCGATGGAAAACAGGTTAATATTCCTGTACCAGTAGTAACTGCGATGGGGTGACGGAGAAGGCTATATCAGCGGTCGGTTGGAAGTGGCCGTTTAAGCAGGTAGGCATGCATCTTAGGCAAATCCGGGGTGCTCTATGCCGAGACGTGATGACGAGCGGTTCGAAAGAACAGCGAAGTGATAGATGCCCTGCTTCCAGGAAAAACCTCTAAGCTTCAGGTTACTAGTGGCCGTACCCTAAACCGACACAGGTGGGTGGGATGAAAATTCTAAGGCGCTTGAGAGAACCCAGGTGAAGGAACTAGGCAAAATGATACCGTAACTTCGGGAGAAGGTATGCCCTCATTACGTGAAGGTCCTCGCGACTGGAGCGGAAGGGGGTTGCAAAAAATCGGTGGCTGCGACTGTTTAGCAAAAACATAGCACTCTGCAAACACGAAAGTGGACGTATAGGGTGTGACGCCTGCCCGGTGCTGGAAGGTTAATTGATGGGGTTATCTTCGGAGAAGCTCTTGATCGAAGCCCCAGTAAACGGCGGCCGTAACTATAACGGTCCTAAGGTAGCGAAATTCCTTGTCGGGTAAGTTCCGACCTGCACGAATGGCGTAACGATGGCCACACTGTCTCCACCTGGGACTCAGTGAAATTGAAATCGCTGTGAAGATGCAGTGTACCCGCGGCTAGACGGAAAGACCCCGTGCACCTTTACTATAGCTTGACACTGGACTTTGAACCTACTTGTGTAGGATAGGTGGGAGGCTTTGAAGCGGGAACGCCAGTTCTCGTGGAGCCAACCTTGAAATACCACCCTGGTATGTTTGGAGTTCTAACCTCGATCCATTATCTGGATTAGGGACAGTGTCTGGTGGGTAGTTTGACTGGGGCGGTCTCCTCCTAAAGAGTAACGGAGGAGCACGAAGGTACCCTCAGCCTGGTCGGAAATCAGGCAATGAGTGCAAAGGCATAAGGGTGCTTGACTGCGAGACGGACAAGTCGAGCAGGTACGAAAGTAGGTCTTAGTGATCCGGTGGTTCTGTATGGAAGGGCCATCGCTCAACGGATAAAAGGTACGCCGGGGATAACAGGCTGATACCGCCCAAGAGTTCATATCGACGGCGGTGTTTGGCACCTCGATGTCGGCTCATCACATCCTGGGGCTGAAGCAGGTCCCAAGGGTATGGCTGTTCGCCATTTAAAGTGGTACGCGAGCTGGGTTCAGAACGTCGTGAGACAGTTCGGTCCCTATCTGCCGTGGGCGTTTGAGATTTGAGGGAAGCTGCTTCTAGTACGAGAGGACCGAAGTGGACGAACCTCTGGTGTTCCGGTTGTCATGCCAATGGCATTGCCGGGTAGCCACGTTCGGACAGGATAACCGCTGAAAGCATCTAAGCGGGAAGCCCCTCCCAAGATGAGATCTCACTGGGACTTTAAGTCCCCTGAAGGGCCGTCGGAGACTACGACGTTGATAGGCACGGTGTGGAAGTCCAGTAATGGGCGTAGCTAACGTGTACTAATTGCCCGTGAGGCTTGACCATATAACACCCAATGCGTTTGGGTCAGGTCAGATGACAAGCTGATAACCAACTGAGAACGATAAGCTCAATACAGATTTCCATGAAAAACAGGACCGGGAACAACCTAAGTTAAATGCGAACGCATCACCCAAAGGTTTTTCCTAAAAGCAAAAGCTTATAACCTGTTTATGAAGGCTGACTAAAAGCAGCCAAACCAGTTTGCTTGGTGAACATAGCAAGCGTGAACCACCCGATCCCATCCCGAACTCGGAAGTGAAACCGCTTAGCGCCGATGATAGTGTGGCAGGTTGCCATGTGAAAGTAGGTCATCGCCAAGCTCTTAAACCAAAAGCCCCGCTAGCTATAGCGGGGCTTTTTTTTGACTAAAAATCACCCCGCTGCTGCTCTCTTCTCTTTTGCGGATTTACTGTTACCAGACAACACCTCTATAGCTAAATTACAAAGTAGTTTTCTATAATTGCGTCAGAAGTGTTTTTAAAGATGCTAAATCGAAAGCGCCGATTTTGTGCATGATGATCACGCCCTGTTTGTCTATTAAAAACATCGTTGGGGTCAATTGCACATCACCAAAAGCATGTACAAGACTACCATCTATATCAAGAGCAACTTGATAAGGAAGCTGACGTTCTTTGGCTAATGTTTGCACGCGGCTAGGCGGGTCGTATGGCATTGCCACAGCAATGATTTTCAGGCCTTGCTGATGCAATGCAATCAAATCCGGAATTTCCTCAAGACAGCTAGGGCAGTCGGTTGCCCAAAATGTTATCAATACGGGCTTGCCTTTCAGCTCGGCAATTGCCAGTCGTTCGCCTGTCAATGTTGTAAAAACGGCGTTGGGGGCGAAACTTTTAGTGTAAGTCAGCCACCAGGCGATTGCGCCAAGTAAACAGATCACCGATAGGACGCCAAGCGCCGATTTTATTCTCATAAGTAATAGACTTTGGTTGTTTGTCGGGAACGCGCATTACGGCGATTATAGCAAAGCTGCTAAAATGCCGGTTTTATCCAATAATCCAGTCATGGCGATGAAAAAGATACTGATTTCAGACAAGCTTGCGGAAGACGGCATTAATTTCTTGAATGTCCAGGACGGTATACAGATACATATCCAAACCGGCTTAAATGAAGACGAGTTGTGTGAGATTATTCCGGAGTTCGACGCCTTATTGATTCGCAGCGATACTCAGGTGACAGCTAAAGTTTTAAAAGCTGCGACTCGCCTGAAGGTGGTTGGGCGTGCCGGCATAGGGGTCGATAATGTTGACTTAAATGCCGCTACTGAACAAGGCGTTATCGTAATGAATACGCCTGATGCCAATGCCACCACGACCGCGGAACTCGCTATCGCGCATATGTTTTCCTTGAGTCGCAATCTACCGTTTGCCAATCAATCGGTCAGAGACGGCAAATGGGAGCGCTCTAAGTTGATGGGCGCCGAAATTGCTCATAAAACTCTGGCAGTGCTGGGTTTTGGTACTATCGGCCGGATAGTCGCGCAACGCGGCAACGGTTTGGGCATGCGCGTGATCGCTTATGATCCGTTTGTAGCGCCGGATGTTTTTGCCATACATGGCGCGGAAATGGTTGATTTGGAGGCTTTGGTTAAACAAGCCGACTATTTGACTCTGCATTGCCCTTTGCTGGAAAAAACCAAAAACATTATCGGCCGGGAACAATTGGCGATGATGAAAAAATCTGCACGGTTGATCAATTGCGCGCGCGGCGGCTTGGTTGACGAATCGGCATTATATGATGCTTTGAAAGACGGCCGGATCGCTGGTGCCGCGCTGGACGTTTATGAGCAAGAGCCCCCCAAGGATTCGCCATTGCTTACACTGGATAATGTGGTATTTACGCCGCATTTGGGCGCTTCGACCAAAGAAGCGCAAGTGGCGGTGAGTGTCGAAATTGCCCGCCAGGCGGTTAAATATTTGCAAACCGGCGAAGCTGTTAATGCTTTGAATCTCCCTAAGTTGTCGGCAGAAGAGCTATCCAAGGCTCAACCATTTATGAACCTTGCTAATATTCTCGGTAAGGTTTTAGTAGGGTTGATCGATCAACCGATTCAAAAATTGGAAGTTGCGGTTTATGGAAAGGCTGCTGAGGTAAAAATTCGGCCGATTTCCGCAGAGGCGATGGTCGGTTTGTTGGGGGGGCAGCTTTCCACGCCGGTTAACCGCGTCAATGTTGAGAACATTGCCAAACGCCAAGGTATAACGCTAATTGAGTCCCAGACCGAGGAATCGGAAGGCTATCAGTCTCTAATCAAAATTACCGGGCACTGCACCGATAAGTCGGTATCTCTGGCGGGAACGTTGTTAGGAAATCAACATCCACGCTTGGTCAGTATCAATCATTTCGAAATTGAAGTGGTGCCGGAAGGCGCGTTACTGATCACTCGCCACGATGATAAGCCGGGCGTGATTGCGGCGATTAGCTCGATCTTGGGCGTTGCCAATATCAATATTACCCGCATGCAAGTCAGTATCGCCGACGAACATCAATTGGCGATGATGGTCATCAGCATCTCTGATCCCTTAAATGAGCAAGTATTGAAATCGGTTTGCGAGGTGCCTGCGGTGCACACAGCAAGGCAGATCGCGTTATGAGTTTTGAAGTTGTTTGTTTCGATTGCGACAGTACGCTGAGCCGGGTCGAAGGTATCGATGAATTGGCTAGGCGTAACGGTTTATTCGAACAGGTTGCGGCGTTAACCGATGCAGCTATGAACGGCGAATTGGCCCTTGAGGATGTCTACGCGAACCGGTTGGATTTGATCAAACCCGACCAAGCCGCGATAAACTGGTTGGCCGAGTTGTATATTGCCGAAATGGTTGACGGTGTCAGCGACACAATTAAAACCCTGCAAGCCAATAATAAGCTGATCCACATCATAAGCGGCGGCTTGCGGCAGGCGATACTACCTTTGGCGGAGCAACTGGGCATACCGGAAGCGCATGTGCATGCGGTTGATGTGCTGTTTGACGAAGACGGTAATTACCAGGATTTTGCCCGACACTCGCCGTTGGCCGTCAGTGGCGGCAAAGCCAGGATTTGTCGCCGACTGAGGATGCATCATTCGTCCTTGGTTATGATAGGCGACGGCAAGACCGATCTGGAAGCTAAATTGGCCGGTGCTTATATGATAGGTTTCGGCGGTGTCGTCCGCAGACCCTTGGTGGAAGAGCAAGCGGATAGCTACGTCTCGGATGCTTCGTTAGCAGCTATATTGCCGCTAGTATTGTAAGCAAGGGTCGATAAGCCGGCGGGACGATGGTAAAATTTCCAAATTTTTAGCAGATTCAGAGAGATAGAATGGCTGGGCATAGTAAGTGGGCTAACATCAAGCATCGTAAAGGCGCGCAGGACGCAAAACGCGGCAAGATTTTTACCAAACTGATTCGCGAGATTACCGTGGCCGCAAAAGGATCGGGTGGTGGTGATCCTGCCAATAACCCGAGTTTGCGTACCGCTATCGATAAAGCGCTTGGCGCTAACATGAAGCGCGATACCATCGACAACACCATCAAAAAGGCCATCGGCGCGGTTGATGGCGTGGTTTACGAAGAGGTGCGATACGAAGGTTACGGTCCTGGCGGCACGGCGGTGATGGTGAATTGCTTAACCGATAATCGCAATCGTACCGTTGCAGATGTAAGGCACGCATTCTCCAAGGCTGGCGGCAACTTGGGCACGGACGGTTCGGTGGCTTATATGTTTCGCAAGGTCGGCATTATCAGCTACGCCAACGGCGTCGATGAAGACGCAGTGATGGAAGCCGCGATGGAGGCCGGCGCCGAGGACGTGGTCACCAACGACGATGGTTCTATCGACGTGTTTACCACCCCTGAAGACTATATGACCGTCAAGGAAGCTATGCTTGCTGCGGGCTTCGAGCCGGAAAACGCCGAAGTGACGATGCATGCCGACGTTAAGACTGAATTGGATAGCGAATCCGCCGAAAAAATGCTGAAGTTGATCGACCGTTTGGAAGATCTGGACGATGTGCAGGACGTTTACTCGAATGCCGACATCAGCGATGACATCATGGCTGCGCTCGATGCCTAATCACACCGCAAAATTACTCGCACCAATACACTGTTGACCAGAATTTTAGGTATAGATCCCGGCTCGCGCATCACCGGATACGGTGTGGTGGAGTCGACATCGCGCGGTATTCGCTACGTAGCGAGCGGCTGCATTCGTATCAAATCCGACGAATTTCCCGAGCGCTTGAAGCAGATTTTTGATGGTGTTAGCCAGGTGATTGAGTTGTACCGTCCTGAGCAAATGGCCATAGAGCAAGTGTTTATGCACAAGAATGCCGATTCTGCCCTGAAGCTAGGGCAAGCGCGCGGCGCTGCGATTTGCGCCACCTTAAATCGAGATCTGCCGGTTTTCGAATATGCGGCTAGGCAAGTTAAACAGGCCTTGGTAGGCAAGGGCAATGCCGATAAGCAGCAAGTGCAGCATATGGTGAAAATTTTGTTGAGCATTCAAGGTGACATGCAGATCGATGCTAGCGATGCATTGGCGATTGGCCTGTGTCATAGCCACTATCAGGAGACCGCGATGCGTTTGCAGAAGGCGATTTCATGATCGGTTTTTTATGCGGTAAATTGATTTACAAAGCTCCTCCGCAACTGTTGTTGGACGTACACGGTGTCGGTTACGAAATCGAAGCGCCGATGAATACCTTTTACGACCTGCCGGCATTGGGTGAAGTAGTTAAGCTACATACGCATCTCGTGGTTCGCGAGGACGCGCATATCCTGTTCGGTTTTGCCACAGAAAGCGAACGCATGCTGTTCAGAACCCTGATCAAAGTCAATGGTGTCGGCCCCAAGCTGGCGTTGACTGTTCTGTCCGGGCAAAGTACCGAAGAATTCTATCGTTGCGTCCATGATAACGATGTAAAAGGTTTGGTGCGCTTGCCGGGCGTCGGCCAAAAAACCGCCGAACGCTTGATTATCGAAATGCGTGGTCGTTTACCGGAACTAAACAAACTATCGGCAGCTAGTGATAGCCCAAGTTCGCTTCCCGGTTTGGCAGCAAGTCCTAAGCAGGAGGCGATTAGCGCGCTGTGTGCCCTGGGTTATAAGCCACCGGACGCGGCGCGGATGGTGCAAGCGGTTGCTACAGACGATAAAAGCTGCGAGGACATTATTCGTCTGGCGCTGCGCGGTGCGGTTAAATGATCGAAAGCGACAGATTGGTTACCGCGCACGGTAATCATGACGAAGAGCGAGTGGACCGAGCTATTCGCCCCAAGCGCTTGAAAGACTATGTCGGGCAAAAAGAACTGCGCGAGCAGATGGAAATCTTTATCCAGGCGGCGGTAACGCGCTCTGAAGCGTTGGATCATGTGTTGATTTTCGGCCCGCCGGGTTTGGGGAAAACCACGCTGGCCAACATCGTGGCTGCGGAGATGAATGTCAACATTCGTCAAACCTCGGGTCCGGTGCTGGATAAAGCCGGCGATTTGGCGGCTTTGCTGACCAATCTACAAGCCCATGATGTGTTATTCATCGACGAAATCCATAGGCTCAGCCCGGCAGTGGAAGAGGTGCTGTATCCGGCTATGGAAGACTACCAAATTGATATTATAATAGGCGAAGGCCCGGCAGCCCGCTCGATTAAGCTGGATTTGCCGCCATTTACGCTGATAGGCGCGACGACCCGAGCCGGTTTGTTGACATCGCCTTTACGCGACCGTTTCGGTATCGTCCAACGCCTTGAGTTTTACACCGTTGAGGAACTGGCCAGTATCGTCAGTCGGTCGGCGACACTGTTGAATATAGGCATGGATAGCGGCGGGGCGGACGAGATTGCTTGTCGCTCGCGCGGTACGCCGAGGATTGCCAACCGGTTGTTGCGCAGGGTTCGCGACTTTGCCGAAGTCAAAGGCAACGGCACCGTGACTCGCGATATTGCTAGGCGGGCATTGGAGATGCTGAAAATCGATCAGCAAGGTTTCGATATGCTGGACCGTAAACTGTTGACGGCCATGATAGAGCATTTTCAAGGCGGTCCGGTTGGCCTGGATACGCTGGCTGCGGTAATCAGCGAGGAACGTGGCACGGTCGAAGACGTGTTGGAACCTTATTTACTGCAGCAGGGTTTTATTATGCGTACCCCCAGGGGGCGAGTGGTCACTCATAAGGCATACAGTCATTTTGGCTTGCCCGCACCCAGGCAGCAAATCGGTAGCGATGACATCTTTGATATTTAATAATTCGTTAAGAGACGAATGAAAGAATTTAACTGGCCGGTACGAGTATATTACGAAGATACCGATGCGGGCGGTGTAGTGTTTTACGCGAATTATTTGAAGTTTTTTGAACGGGCCAGAACCGAAATGCTGCGTAGTGTAGGTTTTGAGCAGGATAATCTTCTAGCTGAACAAAATCTGATTTTTGTAGTCCGTTCCGTGAAAGTAGACTATTTAAAACCTGCCCGCTTCAACGAACTGTTGGACGTTAGTGCAAAAGTTATAGAGTACAAAAAAACTAATTTTACCTTTGAACAAGCGATCACTCGGCAACAAGATACTTTATGCACGGGTGAAATCCGGATTGCCTGTCTTGATGCGCAAAGCATGAAGCCCAAACTTATTCCCTCTGCTATTTTGGAACATTTAAACTAATGAATACCGATTTATCCATCCTGACGCTGGTCAAAGAAGCCAGTATCGTCGTGCAGTTTGTTATGTTCATTCTGTTATCGGCATCGGTTGCGTCCTGGACCTTCATCTTCTCCAAACGGAAAGAATTGAAACAGGCCATAGCCATTACCGACGATTTCGAAGAGGAGTTTTGGTCTGGCGTCGGTTTGGCCGAGTTGTATAAAAAGATGTCCAGCGACCGGTTCGAGCCGGAAGGTATCGAAAAAATCTTTCTAGCCGGCTACCGCGAGTTCGCACGGATGCGCCAGAAAGGCGATGTCGAACCCTCTGTCCAGGTCGAAAGTGCGCAACGGGCCATGCGTATCGAATTGTCCCGCGAGTTGGATAGGTTGGACGAGACTTTGCCGTTTTTGGCGACAGTCGGTTCGACCAGTCCGTATATCGGTTTGTTTGGCACTGTCTGGGGCATCATGAACTCGTTCCGCGCTTTGGGCGAAATTAAAAATGCTACCTTGGCGAATGTCGCTCCAGGTATTTCAGAAGCGTTAATTGCCACCGCGATTGGTTTGTTCGCGGCGATTCCAGCGGTAATTGCCTATAACCGCTTCTCTACCCGTTTGGATCGCTTGGCCGGCCGTTACGAGTTATTCGTCGACGAGTTCGTGGTATTACTACAAAGACAGGCGCACAGCAAATGAATGTGGGCGGCAGCAATCGCAGATCGCGAAAAAAACGCGGGGTAATGGCCGAAATCAACGTCGTACCCTATATCGACGTTACCTTCGTGCTGTTGATGATATTCATGATTACCGCGCCGCTGGTGCAAACCGGTGTCGATGTCGAGTTGCCGCAAGCCGAGGCTGAGTCTGTGGATTTACAAGATCAGGTGCCGGTGATCGTTTCCATCAAAAAGGACGGCAGTTTATACGTCGATATTGGCAACGGCGATGAAGAAGCCGATACGCCTGTCGATGTCGATACGGTTAAAACCAGAGTCGCGGCGGTTTTCAGAAATAATCCCAAAGCCCAGCTCTACGTGCGTGGCGACCATGAAGTGGATTACGGTAGCATCGTCAAAGTGATGGTGGAACTGAAGAAAACCGGCGCCCCCAAAGTGGGCTTGATGACCGCGCCGCCGCCTGACAGCAAATAATCACCACCATGAAAAGTTTTAAACCTTCGCTCGCGCAGGCGATAGCGCTACATATTCTGATTGTGTTGTTGTTCAGTTTCAGTTTTCTCACCGAGACTGACGACGCGCAAATGTCGCCGCCCGCGGACATTATTGAAGCGACTGTACTGGACGGCGCGGAAATCGATGCGGAAGCCGAGCGCTTAAAGCAGAACGAAACAAACAAGCAGCAAGCCGAGAAACAGCATCAAGAGCAACTGGAAAACGCCAGAAAAGCCGAAGAGCGGTTGTTGCAGCAAGCTAAAAAGCAACGTGTGCTTGAAGAGCAAAAAATTCAGGAAGCCGCCGAAAAGCGCAAGCAGGAAGCATTAGAAGAAAAGAAGATGCAGGAACAGCTCGCTGCGAAGCGTAAGGAAGAGGAAAAAAAGTTAGAGGAGGCCAAGGAACGGCAAGCTCTCGAACAGAAAAAAGCCAAGGAAGCCGCGGAAAAGCAGAAACAGGCCGAACTGGACAAACAAAAGGAAGCAGCGGAAAAGCAGAAGCAAGCCGAACTGGAAAAACAGAAGGAGTTGGCGGAAAAACAAAGGGAAGTAGAGAAACAGAAATTGCTGGAAAAGCAAAAACAACAGGAAATGGAACGCGAAGCCAAGTTGAAGGAACAAAAACTGGCGGAGGAAGCGCGCGAGAAACAGCAGGAAGCCGAAATCAAAAAGCTGGAGCAGGAAAAGAAGTTGCAGGAACAAAAAGCTCTGGAGCAGCAAAAAAAGCTGCAGGAGCAAAAGATCGAGGAGGCCAAGCGCCAAGAACAAGCAAAACAAGCGGAAGCCAAGGCCAAAGCGGAAAAGGAAAAGCAGTTAGCTGACGAAAAAGCTAAAGCCGAAAAAGAAAAACAGGCTGCGCTTAATGCGGAAAAAGCCAAGCAAGCCGCCGAGGCTGAGGCCAGGGCCAAAGCGGAAAAAGATAAACAACTCGCTGCCGAGAAAGCGGAGAAAGAACGCCAAGCCAAAATAGCGGCGGAAAAAGCCGAAAAAGAACGCATGGCTGCCGAAGCGGAAGCCAAAGCCAAGGCTGAAAAAGAACGTCAGGCCAAACTGGCTGCGGAAAAGGCAGAGAAGGCTGAGAAAGAAAGACTTGCTGCAGAAGCGGCGGCAAAAGCCAAAGCAGAACAAGAGCGCCAAGCTGCGATAGCGGCGGCTGAAAAAGCGGAAAAAGAACGGCAGGCTGCGGAAGCAGCCGCGGCGGCTGCGGCAAAAGCGGCATCGGATAAACAGGCTGTTGATTCTGCCAAACAGATGATTGCGCGCAAAGTCGAAGGCGCCTGGACGCGGCCGATCAACGCAACGCAAGGCTTGAGATGCACAATTCAGGTAAAATTGTTGGCTAGTGGTGATGTGATGGACGCTGTGGTAATTGGTAGCAGCGGCGATCCGATTTTTGACCGTTCGGCGGAGAATGCAGTGAGAAAAGCCTCGCCTTTGCCGGTACCGCAAGATAGAAATTTATTTAATCAGGAATTTAGAGTTTTTACCTTCGTGTTTAAACCGGAATAATCAGTAAAACGGAAACGAGAGAATGATGTTAATCACAAGAATGTTAGTCGGCGGCATTTTGGCTGGGATGTTTACAGTGGCGCAGGCTGCCGGTTTAACCATAGAAATTACCAAAGGTTCGCAAACTGCGGTGCCTATCGCCATCGTGCCGTTTGCTCAACAAGGTTCTATCGGCAATGTTAAATTGTCCGATGTGATCAGTTCTGATTTGGGTGGCAGCGGGTTTTTCAAAACCTTGTCCGAGGACGATATGCTGACCAAGCCCAGCGAACCCGAGCGGGTTAATTTCAAGGATTGGCAAGTACTGGGCCAAGACTATATGGCGATAGGCCAAGTGGTCGGTAATGGTGGCAGCTACAACATCCAGTTTCATTTGTTTAATGTGCATAACGGCCAGTTATTGATGGGTTACCGTTTGACGGCCGGCGCTAACGAATTGCGTCGTGCCGCGCATCACATCAGTGATCTGATTTACGAAAAACTGACCGGCCGCAAAGGCGCATTCAATACCCGGATTGCTTATGTCACCAGCGTGCGCCGCGGTAACGGCAAGCAGTTCATGCTACAAGTGGCCGATGCCGATGGTTATAACCCTCGGACTATCGCCGAATCCCCGGAACCAATCATGGCACCGGCTTGGTCTCCTGACGGCAGCAAAATCGCTTATGTATCCTTCCACACCAAACGTTCGGAAATCTGGGTGCAGACTTTGGCGACGGGACAACGTGAAAGCGTTTCCTCTTATCCGGGCATCAACGGTGCGCCGGCTTTTTCACCGGACGGTAGTCGTCTGGCGGTTACGCTTTCAAAGGACGGCAGTCCCGATATTTACGTTTTGAACTTGGGTAGCCGCTCTTTGACGCGCTTGACCAACAGTTTATCTATCGATACCGAGCCGACCTGGTCGCCGGATGGCAGCTCTATCTTGTTTACGTCTGATCAAGGCGGCAAACCGCAGCTTTATTTGATGCCAGCTTCGGGGGGTAAAGCTAGCCGGGTTACATTCCAAGGCGACTATAACGCCAGAGGCCGTTTTTCCGCCGATGGCAGAAGCCTGGCGATGGTAACGGGTAGTGGCGGTGGCTATAAGATTGCGGTTATGGACATGGCCTCGCGCACTGTGAACGTGCTAACCGAGGGTAATCTTGACGAATCGCCCAGTTTTGCGCCTAATGGCAGCATGGTCTTGTTTGCCGCGAATCGCGGCGGGCGCTCGGCCTTATCGGTGGTGTCTACCGATGGCGCGATGCAACAGAAATTGGCCTTCGAGAGTGGCGAGGTCCGTGAACCGGCCTGGGCACCTTGATTGCAAGCGCGATAGCCCTCACACTATCGCTACCTGAGTTTTACTTAATATTTGGAGAAAATTGATGAGATTTAACAAAACCTATTTGGCTTTGGCCATGACTGCGATTTTGGTAACAACAGGCTGTAGCTCAACCGAAGAAGAAGGTTTGGCCGATTCTACCCAAGGTACCGATGCGTCTACCAGCGGTTACAATGACGGTTCCATGTCCGGCAGCCAATTCGGTTCAGGCAATGGCAGCAGCTTTGGCTCCGGTTCCGGCGCGAACCTGGGTCCTGAATTTAGCGACCCTAACAATCCATTGTCCAAACAGGTGATTTATTTTGAATTGGATAGCAGCCAAGTCAAACAAGACTACGTACCTGTTGTTGCGGCGCATGCCCGTTATTTGGCTTCACACCCAAACCAGCACGTGATTCTATCCGGTCATGCCGACGAGCGTGGTTCCAGTGAATACAACATCGCACTGGGCGAGCAACGGGCCAAATCGGTGGAAAGAATGATGCGCTCGCAAGGCGTTACTGCCGGCCAATTGGAAGTGGTGAGCTACGGTGAAGAAAAGCCCGCTGTTTCCGGTCATGACGAGTCGGCGTGGCAACAAAATCGCCGCGTGGAAGTTGGCTATCAATGAGTAAGCGTGCGCTTCTGATACTGAGTCTCGGTTTTGGCTTAACTGCCGGAGCTGATGCTGCGCCTAACGGTGCGGGTTACCCGGCTGGGAATGCTTATGCACAGCCGGCCGCCACTGACAATGCTATTTTTGAAGTGTTGGGTAGATTGGAGCAGTTACAGTCGGAAGTGCAGCAATTGCGCGGCATGGTCGAGGAGCAATCCCAGACCATCGCCGATTTGCAAAGAAAACAAAGCAATATGTACTCCGATCTGGATGATCGGATGCAGGCGCTTACCGCGGGCGGGCAAACGCCGCCGAGTCAAACGCCTGCGCCAATTCCTGCAGATACTGCTGCGGCTGGACAATCGCCGGTTACAGCGGCTCAACCCGCTACGCCAGCGGCCCCGGTCGCACCAGCTCCGGCGCCAGTTGCAGCTGCGACACCAGCTCCGGTTGCGTCGGTAGTGGACAATAAGCCGACCGCGACGGCGGCACAAGGCAACGAAAAGGAAAGGTATCAATCGGCTTACGACACTTTGCGTAACGGCCACAATGCCCAAGCCATCAAAATGTTTCAGGATTTGCTGAAAGATTTTCCGGCCGGCGAGTTTGCCGACAATTCTCAGTATTGGTTGGCGGAGGCGTATAAGATCAATCGGGAATTCGATGCGGCGCGAGGCGCGTTCAATAAGGTGGTCAGCCAATATCCCAATAGTTCTAAAGTGCCGGATGCCTTGCTGAAATTGGGTTATATCGAATTCGATCTGCAAAACGCCGCAAAAGCTCGCGATTATCTGACGCGGGTGACGACCAGCTATCCAGGCACCACTGCCGCTCATTTGGCGGAAAAAAAGCTGGCGCAAATGCCGCAATAAATTGGCGTTGGGATGGAGCAAACGCTACGTATTACCGAAATATTCTATTCACTACAGGGTGAAGCGAATACGGTGGGGTTACCCACCGTATTTATTCGCTTGACCGGCTGTCCCTTGCGCTGTTCCTATTGCGATACCGCATATGCGTTTACTGGCGGCGAAAAACTCAGCATCGACGACATTCTCCTGCAAGTTAGCCGTTACAACACCCGCTATGTGACGGTGACCGGCGGCGAACCTCTAGCGCAACCGGGCTGCAACCCTTTAATGGTTAGACTGCTCGATACTGGTTACCAGGTTTCGCTGGAAACCAGCGGTGCCTTAGATGTATCGATGGTTGATAGTCGGGTCAGTAAAGTCATGGATCTGAAGACGCCGAGTTCCGGAGAGCTTGAGCGCAATCGATATGACAATATCCAGTATTTAACGTCCCACGATCAAGTCAAATTCCTGATTGCCGATGCTGCCGATTACCAATGGGCCAAGCAGCAACTTGAGTTGTATCGCTTAGTTGAACATTGCCAAGTACTATTTTCACCGGTGATGGATGTGATGTCGCCGACCGAGCTGGCAGAGCGTATTTTGGCCGACCAACTGCAGGTTCGGTTTCAAATTCAATTACATAAATTTCTTTGGAACGACGCGCGTGGAAAATAGCAGCAGTTCCAGGCCGGCCATCATTTTATTGTCCGGCGGTCTGGATTCTATAACGGTCTTGGCACTTGCCAAGCAACAAGGGTTTACTTGCTACGCCCTGAGTTTCGATTACGGCCAGCGCCACAATGCTGAATTGGAAGCGTCGAGGAGGATTGCCAAGCATTACCAGGTCGCCGACCATAAGATTATCAATCTCGGCTTGAGCGCAATAGGCGGTTCCGCGTTGACAGACGCTCGGATCGATGTGCCGACTTCACCGCAAGCCGGTATTCCAGTAACGTATGTGCCTGCCAGAAATACTATATTCCTGGCATTTGCCCTGGGTTGGGCGGAAGTGGTGAACGCTCACGACGTATTCATCGGCGTGAATGCCGTCGATTATTCCGGTTACCCCGATTGTCGGCCGGAATTTATCAAAGCTTTTCAAGATATGGCCAACCTGGGCACCAAAGCCGGGGTGGAGGGCCATAAAATTCAAATTCACACGCCGCTGATAGCACTGAGTAAAGCCGAAATTATTCGACAAGGTCTGGCGCTTGGCGTCGATTATGCCGATACCGTTTCCTGTTATTCAGCGGATATCAAAGGCAGAGCCTGCGGTGTGTGCGATGCCTGCAGATTGCGGGCGGCCGGTTTCCAAAATCTGGGTGTGACCGATCCAACTCATTATCGACCTAAATAACCGGGGTTGACGCGCATTTATTGGAAACTCAAATAGCACGGGGATTTATTTGTCGGCTAAGCTATAAATAAATTTATCGTCGATCTGAGGGTCTTTCAGTATGCAAGTCAATCAAACCAAGTCCCAATTTGTCGCCGTGGCTTCCATAGCCGCCGAATTGAGCGCGGTGATGGAAGTGGCCAAGGAAATTTCTCTCGCGGCAGCCAATGCCAAAGCGATTGCTTTCCGCGCCGGTGAAAAGGCCAAGGGCTTCCAACCCATCACGGACTTCATAAACGAATTGGCTAAGGATACGATCGAATTGGTCAATAACATCAACGAATACGCATTCCATCTTTATCGTCTGACAGTCAATGAACAGCGCATGACCGAAGCATGCAGACGCTTCGAGAAAGTGGGGCAGTTGGCTGTCGGCGCTAGATATGCCGATTCCTTAGCCACCCCATTGCAGGAAGTCAGGTTAAGAACGCAGATTTGTCATCGAGAGTTTATTATCCAGGTTTCGGAATTACTGATTAAGTTGGCGGATGTGATGCATCCGGCTAGGGCGGCTCGGGTGATTGCTGCCAACTCCCGGATAGAAGCTTCGCAAGCGGGAGAGTATCTGCAAAGTCTGCAAGCGGTCGCTGAAAGCGTCGATAACGCCGCGCAAATAATCAACGACAAAGTACATAAATGCCGGAGTGCATTGACGATTATAAACGTCGCCGAATAGCGCACCCATCAAACCCAGTATGGCCAAGAGGTACAGTTAGCATGAGAATGACCAAAATTTATGAGGGCGCCTATCAATGGATAATGTTTGGCCGCGATGCGCATAAGCCCGAGAAAATCATTGATACCAACCAATATATGGTAAGGACGGCCAATCGCTGCCTTTTGATCGATCCCGGCGGCATAGAGCTGTTTGCGCCAATGCTGGCGGCGGTATTACACCATGCGCCGGTCGAGGAAATTACTGATTTGTTCGCCTCGCATCAAGATCCAGACATCATTTCATCTTTGGGTTTATGGGATCAAGCGCTGCCCAATGCCAAGCTGCATGCCTCAGCATTATGGGAAGGTTTTTTAAGGCACTTCGGCTGCGAAACTATCGAATATGTACCGATTCCCGACCATGGCGGAGTCATCAATCTCGGTACTACCGAATTGCAGATTGTTCCAGCTCACTATCTGCATGCCTCCGCTAATTTCCATATTTATGATCCACACGCCAAAATCCTGATGTCCGGCGATGTCGGTGCAGCCTTGGAGCCGCCTGGAACGCCAGTATTTGTGGACAACTTCGATATGCACGTCGATAAAATGCGTTTTTTCCATCAGCGTTGGATGCCCTCTAATCAAGCTAAACGAGCCTGGATTGACCGAGTCAGGAAGTTGGATATCGACATACTGGCTCCGCAACATGGTCGGATGTTCAAAGGCGATGATGTGAAGCGTTTTCTGGATTGGTTCGAGGCCCTACAAGTGGGGATTGCCGTATAAAACAAGCATTTGCCGAAAATTGGGTTTATAATCCGGCCATTACGAGCCCCCGTCGCGAGACGGGGGTTTTTTGTTAGTGAGAGTAGTTGAGGTATCTCATCAAGCATGGCGCAAAAACTTTATATACAGACTAACGGCTGTCAAATGAACGAATACGATTCCGATAAGATGCGGGACGTATTGATCGCATCGCACGGCATGGAATTGACCGACATTCCGGAACAAGCCGATGTGTTGTTACTAAACACTTGTTCGATCCGCGAAAAAGCTCAGGAAAAGGTATTTTCCGCCGTGGGGCGCTGGAAAAAAATCAAAGATAAACGTCCCGGTGTGATTATTGGTGTTGGTGGCTGCGTAGCCAGCCAGGAAGGTGCGGCCCTGCAAAAGCGCGCGCCGTATGTAGACATTGTGTTTGGTCCGCAAACCCTGCACCGCTTGCCTGAGTTGTTAAACCAAGCACGTAGTGGCGGTAAGCATGTAGTCGACATTTCTTTTCCCGAAATCGAAAAATTCGATAATTTACCGGAACCGCGTGCGGAAGGCCCCAAGGCCTATGTATCGGTGATGGAAGGTTGCAGTAAGTACTGTACCTATTGTGTCGTGCCGTACACTCGCGGTGAAGAAGTCAGCCGGCCGCTGAACGATGTGATTGCTGAAATCGAAACGCTGGCTAGACAAGGTGTGCGCGAGATCAATCTGCTCGGCCAAAACGTTAATGCTTATCGCGGCGCGATGGAAGACGGCGATGTGGCTAGTTTTGCGCTGTTGTTGCATTGCGTTGCCGCTGTCGATGGTATAGACCGTATTCGTTTCACTACATCGCATCCTTTAGAATTCACTGACGATATTATCGAAGCGTTTGCCGAGATTCCGCAGCTGGTCAATCACTTGCATTTGCCCGTGCAGAGCGGCAGCAACCGCATTTTGGCGGAAATGAAGCGTGGTCATAGGCGCGAAGATTATCTGGAAATCATGCGCAAGATGAAAGCGGTGCGGCCAGGCATCAGTTTGTCGTCGGATTTTATCGTCGGCTTTCCCGGTGAAACCGAAGAAGATTTTGAAGATACCATGGCCTTGATCGAGGAAGTCGGTTACGACCTGTCTTACAGTTTTATCTTCAGTGCCAGACCGGGCACGCCGGCGGCCAACTTTGCCGACGATGTCAGCATGGCTGTTAAGGAGCAACGCTTGAAACGCTTGAAAGACCGCCTGAACGAAATGTTCATGGCTATTTCGGAGTCGATGATCGGTAGCGTGCAAAGTGTGTTGGTGGAGGGCATCTCCAAGAAAAACCCGTTGCATCTAACCGGGCGGACCGAAAATAACCGCGCCGTCAATTTTGCCGGGCATCCGCGCTTGATCGGGCAGTTCGTCGACGTGTATATTGCCGAAGCCTTGCCCAATTCGTTACGGGGTCGCCTGGTGGAATCGTCCATCGAAAAAATCCAGCAGACCGCCTAGTGTTGAACGCCAGCCTTTTTTCGCAAGAAATTACCCTGTTACCCGCCGATGCGCAACGCCTGTCCAATTTTTGCGGACAGTTGGATGCGCATATCCGCCAAATCGAGCAACGCTTACAGGTGGAGATCGCCAATCGCAGCAATCATTTCAAGGTCACGGGTGTCGATGCTGCGGTCAAAGCGGCTTGCGCGGTGATTCAGAAATTGTTCGAATTGACCGAGCGGGAAGAAATCACTCCGGAGCAAGTGCATTTGAGTTTGCAGGATGCCAGTATCGACCAGTTACTACAGGCTGCGCCGAGCGTGAAATCGGAGCCGGTGGCGATTAAAACCAAGCGCGGTGTAATCAAGGGTCGCGGTTTTAATCAGCAGGACTATTTGCGCAAGATCATTTCGCATGACATTAATTTCGGTGTCGGTCCCGCGGGTACCGGTAAAACCTATCTGGCGGTCGCGTGTGCGGTTGATGCGTTGCAAAACGAGACCGTGCGGCGGATTATTTTGGTACGGCCGGCGGTGGAAGCGGGCGAGAAGTTAGGTTTCCTCCCAGGCGATATGGCGCAGAAAGTCGACCCCTATTTGCGGCCCTTGTACGATGCGCTATACGACATGTTGGGTTTCGAGCGCGTCGAAAAATTGCTGGAAAAAAATGTCATCGAAGTGGCGCCCTTAGCCTTCATGCGCGGTAGAACCTTGAACGACTCGTTTATTATTCTGGATGAGGCGCAAAACACGACGGTGGAACAAATCAAGATGTTTTTGACCCGGATCGGTTTCGGTTCCACTGCCGTCATTACCGGCGATGTTACGCAAATCGATTTGCCCAACGAAAAAATGTCCGGTCTGAAACATGTGTTGAAAGTGTTGAAGGATGTGGACGGTATCAGTTTTACCTTTTTCGGCGTGCGCGACGTGGTTCGGCATCCGTTGGTGCAGCGCATCGTCGCCGCCTACGAGCATTACGAAAAAGAGCACATGCCGTCGGCGTAGTCTATGAATTATATCGACATGCAAATTGCTACTTCGGCACCTCATCCCGAACTCGAGCAGTTTCAGCAATGGGTGGACGCCGGGCTAGCAAGCTTTGAGGATGATGCGGACTGCGAGTTGGTGATTCGTTTGGTCGACGATGTGGAAAGCGCAGAGCTGAATCAGCAGTATCGGCATAAAAACGGACCGACTAACATCCTGAGCTTTCCCTTTGAAGCCCCGGCGGGCATGGACATGGACTTGCTGGGCGATTTGGTGATTTGTGCACCGCTGATAGGGCTGGAAGCTGCGCAGCAAAATAAATTGCCCGAGCACCATTGGGCGCATATCACTATACACGGCGTATTGCATTTGCTAGGGTATGACCACATAGAGGATCAGGATGCCGAACAAATGGAAGCATTAGAGATTGAGATTTTGAGCAAATTAGGTATAGCAAACCCTTATATGGAGGATGGAAAGCAATGAGCGATGGTAACCCCCCGAGTAGTCAACCCCATAAGAGTTTGATCGAGCGCATCGGTCATTTTCTGAGTGGGGAGCCGCAAGATCAGGAAGACTTGCTGGAAATATTGAGAGAATCGCAAGAAAAACATCTGTTAGACTCCGACGCACTGGCCATGATGGAAGGCGTGATGCATGTGGCGGAGATGCGGGTCAGAGACATCATGATTCCGCGTTCACAAATGGTCGTCGTTCCTAGGGAAGCGGAACTGGAAACCATCTTTCCGTTAGTGGTCGAATTTGCTCATTCCCGTTTTCCCGTCATCGAAGAAGACCGCAGCAAGGTGGTTGGTGTTTTGCTGGCCAAGGATTTACTGGCTCATGCTTTAAAGGATAAAACCCTGAAAGTCGAGGATGTGATGCGCCCGGTCAACGTGGTGCCCGAAAGCAAACGCTTAAACGTGTTACTAAAAGAATTTCGCACCGAGCGCAACCACATGGCCATCGTCGTCGACGAATACGGCAATGCCGCCGGCTTGGTGACGATTGAAGACGTCCTGGAGCAAATCGTCGGCAAGATTGAAGACGAACACGATGACGACGAAGTACAAGAATTTATTTCTCAGCGTAGCGAGAAAGAATTTATCGTCAGCGCGCTGACACCCATCGAAGAATTCAACGATTATTTTTCCGCCGCATTGGAAGACGACGAATACGACACGCTAGGCGGTTTAATCGTGCAGCGTCTAGAACATTTTCCGAAGAAAGGCGAGAAGGTGGAGCTGGACGATTTCTGTTTCGAGGTATTGCGGGCCGACAATCGGCGAGTGCATTTACTGAAATTGAAGATCAAATAACTGTGTTCTGCGCGCTGGTGCCTGAGGCATTAAGCATTAGTAGTTCCTCGAACGCATCGGCCGGCAGGGCTTTGGAGAATAAATAGCCCTGCCCATAGTCGCACTCCGCTTCCAGCAGTAGCTGGCGTTGTTGTTCGGTTTCTATGCCTTCCGCGATGACTTTCATCCCCAGCTTGTGCGCCATGACGATAATCGCTTCGCAGAGAATTTTGTCGCTGGAATTCGGCGACAAATTGCCGACGAAAGACTGATCGATTTTCAGATAGTCGATATCGAATTTCTTCAGATAAGCCAGCGACGAATAGCCGGTGCCGAAATCGTCCAGCGATACTTGTATCCCTGCGTCTCGAAAAGCCAGTAATTGATCTTTCACCACATTACTGGCGTCCAGCAGCAAGCCCTCGGTAATTTCCGCGACGATGCTTTGTCCCGGCAGCTCAAGTGTTTGTAAGTATTCCAGCCAAGTGCCGTGGGACTGGTCGTCGTAAAACTGCATCGGCGATTTGTTGACGCTGATCTGAAAGTCCGGATGGTATCTTGCACGCCATTGTTTGACCTGTCCTGCCGCTTGTTTAAATACCCAAGTACCGATTTCGGCAATCAGGCCTATATCTTCGGCAATATGCACAAATTCGCTGGGGCTGACCATGCCCCGTGTCGGGTGTTGCCAGCGGATCAGCGCTTCGGCTTTATGGATGGCGCTGGATCCCAGTTCCACGACCGGCTGGTAATATACTTCAAATTGGTTGGCCTCCAAAGCATGGCGCAAATCGTCGGCAATCAGCATGCGCGCTAGAGCGGCTTCCTGCATTGATGGAGTGAAATAACAATAGCGATTACGGCCCTGGTGTTTCGCTGCGTACATTGCCTGATCGGCGTTTTTTATTAAGGTATCGATTCTCTCCGCGTCCTTCGGGTACAGGGTGATGCCGATACTGGCCGAGATGTAGGCCACTTTGCTTTTCAGCTGAAAAGGTTCGGCGAGTCTTTGCAGGATGTTTTTGACCACCCGTTCGGCATCCTCAGCATCATCAAGTTCGCCGAGGATGACTGTGAATTCGTCGCCGCCCAATCGGGCGACAGTATCGGAATCGCGTACGCAATGCAGCAGCCGTTGCGAGGCATCTTTTAACAATAAATCGCCCATATCGTGACCCAGCGTATCGTTAACTTCCTTGAAACGGTCCAGATCAAGCAATATCAAAGCGACCTGCAAGCCGCTGCGATGTGCCTTTTTGATTTCTTGATCCAGCCTGTCATGAAACATGCGGCGGTTGGGCAGGCCGGTGAGCGGATCGAAATTGGCTTGGGTCCAGATCAGTTCTTCGGACTGCTTCTTTTGGGTGATGTCGGAAAATAGCGCAACTCGCCGCTGCGGCAGGCCATCCGCGCTAAATATGGTATTGATGGTCAGTTGCTCAGCAAATATCTCGCCGTTCTTCCGACGATTCCAAATTTCGCCTTTCCAGTGACCACTACTGTTGATGGCTTGCCACATGGCTTGATAAAACTGTTCGCCCTGCCGCGCCGAGTTCAGAATGTTATGGTTTTTACCGATGACTTCGTCCAATGTGTAGCCGGTCAAAGCGGTGAAAGCCGGATTGACATTGATAATCATGCCTTGTGCGTCGGTCACGGCCATCGCTTCGCTGCTGTTTTGATAGACTAAGGACGCCAATTGCAGTTCTTCATTGCTGCGGCTGCGGTCGATTGCAATGCCGGCCAAATGCGAGGCCTGTTCAATCATCTGAATGTCGTCTGCCCCTGGCTCCGCAGGATGGCGCTGGTAAATACCAAAAGTACCCAACAATTGGCCGGACGCGCCACGTATCGGCTCAGACCAGCACGACCCTAAACCGGCCCTAGCCGCAAGCTCGGTAAACGGCGCCCAATAAGTATGGTTTTGAATATCTTCGACAATGACTCGCTGGCCGAAATACGCAGCCGTACCGCATGAGCCGACACCGGGGCCTACGTAAAGGCCGTCTACAGCAGAATTGTAGAAGTCGGGTAGATGCGGTGCAGAGCCTATGAACAAGCGATTACCTTCGTTATTTAATAGCAATATCGAACAAATTAAGTCAGGATTTTGGGCCTCTACACCCAATACCACCGCTTGCAGGATCTCCGGCAGTGCCGCGCCTTTGGATACTAATTCCAGAACATGGTTATGGGCGCGCTCACGATTGGCCGCTTGTTGGCGGTCAGTAATATCCATGGCTATGCCGATGATGCCGACCGTCTCTTTGTTGATGTCTTGCAATGGCGTGCGGGTTATTTGTATGGTGTGCCGTTTGCCATCGGCAAATTTTATTTGCTCGAGGGATTGATGTGCTTGATTTGCTTGCGCTAAACACGCTTGATCGGCACTTAAAAAACGGGCTGCGATCTCCGCGCCGAACAACTCGGCCAATGGTTCGTTGGCAATTAAACGGGTTTCCGGCAGGCCAAGGGCATCGCAAAAAGTATGGTTTACAAATAAAAAGCGCGTATCAAGGTCGGCCAACCAAATGCCGACGGGGGCGTTGTCGAGAATGGCATGCAACTTAGCTTCGGAGGCATGTAACTCGGCTATTTGCGAGTTTAATTGTTCGGTCATCGACATGAAACTATTCGCCAGATAGCCGATTTCGTCGTTACGGTGCGTCGGTAACCCGGTCAGCGGCGTGCCCAGCTTGAATTGACCGATCGCGGTGGTCATTGAATTGAGCGGTTTTGCCAGGACGCGCGCCAACATTAGCGAAATTGCACTTGCCAGCAGGCTGAACAACAAGGTTATTTCGATAACGCTCACTCCCAGAGCTTTACTTTCCTGCAAAACGTTTTTCAGCGGCGTATATAAACCCAGCATGGCGAAGCGTCCGCTGCTTTCCGAGCCCAACGGCAGTTTTACGAAAGCGGCGAGTGAAGAAGTGGCCAAGCTTTGCGTATCGCTGGTCGCGAATACCGAATGCGCTAGTTTGCCAGCCAGAATCGCTTTTACGTTCGGGATGTCATTCTGAATCAGGAAACTGCGGCCGCTTTCAAAGCCAAAGGTTTTTGCCGCGTCGGGGTGAATTAAATAGTCTCCTCTGTCGTTGCTGAGCAGCAATTCAATATCGTCGGGAATATTGCCGCGTACTTGCTCGAATAGCCCTTGTAAATCGACATTGATGACGATTACTGCGATGGTAGTAGTGGCCGACTTGATCGGCATCGCTATCCGCAGTGTGGGTTTACCAAATCCCAGGTGAGTGCCTAATTCCTGATTTAAATTGATTTCCGAAACGTAATATTGCTCCGCAGCCAGCGGCACGGTTTCGAATACGTAAGGAAAATGGTTTTTCTCTTGTAACTGCGCGTCGGCAATCACTTTGAGGCTGTCTTGATCTCTATCGACTCTGACTAATTCCTTGCCGTAATGCTGCGTGTCGATCAAACGGATTTGACTGTATTCGGGATGGGCATTCAGCAAGCTGACAAAAATCTCTGCCAATTGATTTTTACGTATGCCCAACTTTGCGTCAGGTGTTGCCGAGACAATGTCGGCGCTGACCGGCAAATTGCTTAGAAACTTGACGCTGCTGGCGGTAGCTGCCAACGCATCGGCAAATCGGTTTCCCACGGCTTGGGTGTCGTTGAGCAGTTTATCCTTGGCGATTCCCACCAGCATGGCCCGGCTGCGGTCGTAGACATAATAACCGGTCAGGCCTGTCGATAGCGTGCCCAGCAATGCCAGCCAGAAACCCAGTTTTATGCCTATGCTGGAGCGCACTTAAAATGCCTCGGGTGCTTCACCGGAAATGATTCTATCCCATAGCGTTTTGCGCGCCAGCGGATCGAGTATCGGTTCCAGCCAAATAATGGGTTGGTTTTGGGTGTTGTCGTTCTCCGGCGCTGTAATGGTGTTTGCCAAGCCGTGTTGCTGGGTGAGTCGTTCGCTGACCGATTTTTCCAAGGTGTAATTAATCCATTTTTCTGCCAACTCGGGGTTCCGGCTATTTTGGGTGATGGCCCAGCAATCCAGCCAGGCCAACGCACCTTCGCGGGGAATCACATAACCAATGTCTGCACCTGCTTCGCGCAGAGCTTTCAGTTGCTGGGTGCCGTAATTACCGAAAATCAAGGCTATGTCATATTTGACAAAAAGCCTGGTCGCTTCCTCCGCGGTCGCGTAAAAGGTCAGCACATTACGGCGTAACTTGGCCAATTCGCGAGCGGCCTGTTTTAGCTCGGGATCTGTCATCCGGAACGGATTGGATACGCCCCTTAATAAGCCGACTATGGAGAAATTGTGATTACTGGCGTTAAAAGCCAATACTCGGTCCCGATAGGCTGGGTCCCACATAGCCGACATGGATTGGGGGGGAGTGTTAATGAGTTTGCGGTTATAGATCAGCCCCATTTCCGAGTAGGTGTAAGGGACAGCATACGTGTCGTTCCCGCGAACCAGGCCGGGGATGGCTTGCAAGTTTTGGAAACGCGGCAACTGCCGGGCATGGTTGGGAATATTTGTCATGCTGATCGGCCTGCTCAGGCCTTGATCGATATAACGCTGCAATTCCGCAGTATTGACAGCAAATACGTCATAGTTGCCACCATTGATTTTCTGCCAAAGGTCGTCGTCGGACGTTACCAGGGTTAACTCTATCGCCACGTCGAACCGCTGCTGGAATGCCGAAACCACTTCACTATCGGCGTAACCGTCCCAACTGAGCACCCGCAGTGTTTCCTGGGCGGATACCCATCCGGATGTTGCCAGACATATAATCGTAAGAAAATATGTCAGAACGGTGGCGGAACATTTGGCAGTAATGCTCATAAGGCTATCGGCATGAATTTGTCGGGCCATCATAACCAATAAGTATGCGCTTTCCGCCAATGTCGATATTGATATTATGTTGCCGCGCACAGATTCCGAAAATAATGCCATGAGGCTATCTGGTCGGATTGTCGTTTAGGGCGGGTCCGGATTAATCGGCTTGATCGACTTTGATCAGAATGCGTAAAGCATTTTGCCGGGTGCTGTGGTTGAAACTGTTGAAGCCGTGATTGTCGGATTGTTCAGTGTCGGTGTTGCCGGCAATTTCCACCCATTCGCCGAGATTGGCGCGTAAAGTGGTGTGAGCGGATTGGGTTTCGATGTGGCCGTTGCGCTGAAAGCTATCCGACCACGGTTCTATATCGAGAGTGACCTGGTTGCCGGCCAAGCGCGGCGTAACAGCGAAGCCGGTACTGGCTTCAATCATCTGGGTATTGCTGCTCACCGCGGAGCCGTAACCATAGCCCGGGTCGTATACGCTGTAATTTTGCACCGGCCGGACCTGTCCGGTTTTGATATGGGCCGCCTGGCCTTCCAGGGTGCGTAATTGTTGGTGTTGTTGCCGGTTTCGCAAGTCTTCGCTGTTGCCCATCATGCCGTGCATCTGAATCCTATTCGGCGTGGCGGCAATGGCCGCTTCTGCGTTCAATTCGGCTGCGGTTTTGCTACTGGTTTGCAAGACGCTGATGACTAAATTGCTGAGCCGGGCGTCGAGTTTTTGAATGACGGCCCGGATTTCGCCGAGTTTGGCGGGATTGGTTTTAACGATCAGACTGGCACCGTTCTCGATGACGCGATCATCGGCATCCAGCAGCGGTGCCAGTAAAGCGCGTACGTCGGAGGCCGGACGGTTCATCAGGGGGATCACTTCTATCACCGATTCGTCGGCAAGTGCTTGGCCGGCTATCAACATCAAGCCGGCCAAGCAGGGTTTAAATTTCATTGTAAAGCGCGAGATATTGATTCGCACTGTTTTGCCAGGAGAAATCCTTGAGCATCGCGTTACGTTGAATTTTCTTCCAGACTGGTCGATTGTGGAATAACACCAGGCTGCGTTTGATGGCTTCTATCAGCGCGGCCGCCGACGCATCGTTGAACGAGATGCCGCTGGCGGTGCCGTTGGCAATACTTTCCGGAAGTGCGTCGACTACCGTGTCTGCCAAGCCGCCGGTCTTTCTGACGATAGGTATCGTGCCATAGCATTGGCTATACATTTGGTTTAAGCCGCAAGGTTCGAAGCGCGAAGGCATCAGGAAGATGTCGGCGCCGGCTTCGATTTGATGCGCCAAGCGTTCGTCGTAGCCAATGGTGATGGATACTTTTTCCGGATATAAGCGGGCAAATTCCTGCAGGCGGTATTCGATGCTTTTATCGCCGCTGCCCAGTAAGGCAAATTGCAAGGGTAGGGTGGTCATCTCTTGTAAACAGCTTAGTACCAGATCGATACCTTTTTGTTCGACCAAGCGGCCAATCAAACCAAACAAGGGCGTTTCCGATTCCACCGGCAAGCCCAGTTGTTGTTGGAGTGCCGCTTTATTGATTTGCTTGTCTTTTAGGGTATCGACGCTGAAAGGCTTTGCGATATAGGCGTCGTTCGCCGGATTCCAGACCGACACATCAATGCCGTTCAGAATGCCGCGTAACTGGCTTTGTTTATGCGCCAACAAGCCTTCCAAGCCGTAACCGAATTCAGGGGTCTGGATTTCCTGGGCATAAGTGGGGCTCACCGTGGTAATACGGTCGGAATAGCTCAACCCGCCCTTGATAAAGGACAGCATGCCGTGGAATTCCAGACCGTCCGGGTGGAGTAATTGTCCTGGCAGATTTAACTGGGCGTAGGTGCTGCCGGGAAACAGTCCTTGGTAGGCCATATTGTGAATGGTAAAAATCGTCGCCGGCGGGTTGGGTTCCAATGACAGCAGTGCCGGTACCAATCCGGTTTGCCAATCGTTGCAATGCACAATGTCGGCGTGCCAGTCTAAATAAGCCCGGTTGGTGGCCACTTCGACGATGATGCGGCAAAACAGCGCAAAGCGCTCACCAATGTTCGGCCAGGGGCGTCCGGCTTCATCAAGGTATGGGTTACCCGGAAAATTAAAGAACGGCGGATAATCCACCAGCCAGACGATGACATCACTGTCCGGCAAGCGGGTTTCCAGTAGGTTAACGTCGCAATTGTTGACTCGCACCGTGCATAGGTAACGGCCGGGTTCGCAGTTCTTGATGCCCTGGTAATTGGGCATGATGATGCGCACGTCCTGGCCCAACGCGGCCAGGGCCAGAGGCAGGCTGCCGGCGACATCCGCCAGGCCGCCGGTCTTGATCAAGGGGTGGGTTTCGCTGCTCGCGAACAGAATTTTTTTCATGGCGCTAAAACTACATTTTCAAAATAATACCGGCCAGGGGCGGCAAGGTGACGGAAATGGAGTGGTCTTGGTTCATCCAGGGTTGCGGTTCTGACAACACCGAGCCATTGCCAAGGTTGCTGCCGTCGTAATATTGAGAATCGGAATTGAAAATCTCGTAATAGGTGCCGGGATTAGGTACGCCGATCCGGTAACTTTCGCGCGGGACCGGGGTGAAGTTCAGGATCACGATCAAATCTTCATGCGCCGATTTGCGGCGATAACTAATGATAGATTGTTGATAGTCGTGGCAATCGATCCATTCAAATCCGTGATGGTCGAAGTCGTAACGGTGCAGGGCGGTATGGCTGGAATAGAGTTTATTCAAGTCTTTAACCAGGGTTTGCAGGCCTTTGTGATGCGGATAGTCCAATACGTACCAATCAAGCGTACGGTTGCAACTCCACTCGGTGCCTTGGCCGAATTCGCAACCCATGAACAACAATTTTTTGCCCGGATAAGTAAACATCATCGTGTACAGTAGACGCAAATTGGCAAAGCGTTGCCATTCATCGCCCGGCATCTTATTCAACATCGAGCCTTTGCCGTGCACCACTTCGTCGTGCGAGAACGGCAGCACAAAGTTTTCTGTGAATGCGTAAAGCAGGCCGAAAGTCAGCGAATCATGATGGTATGAGCGGTGGATCGGTTGTTCCTGCATGTAATGCAGAATGTCGTGCATCCAGCCCATGTTCCACTTCATCGAGAAGCCCAAGCCACCGGTCCAGGTGGGCCGAGTCACTTGCGGCCACGAGGTCGATTCCTCGGCCATGATCACCGTGCCGGGATGCTGCTCGTGGGTGACGGTATTCATTTGACGCAGGAAGTCGATGGCTTCCAGGTTTTCGTTACCGCCGTACATGTTCGGAATCCAGTCGTTGGCGTCGCGCGAGTAGTCCAGATACAGCATCGACGCCACCGCATCGACCCGCAGGCCGTCGAGGTGGAATTCCTCCAGCCAGAAGAAGGCGCTGGACAGCAGGAAGTTTTTCACTTCGTTGCGGCTGTAGTTGTAAATCAAGGTGCCCCAGTCGCGGTGCTCGCCTTTACGTGGGTCTTCGTGTTCGTAAAGCGGCGTGCCGTCGAAGCGGCCCAGAGCGAAGTTGTCTTTTGGAAAGTGGGCGGGCACCCAATCCAAAATTACGCCGATGCCGTTTTGATGGCAGTGGTCGACAAAATAACGGAAATCGTCCGGCGTGCCGTGGCGGCTGGTCGGCGCAAAATAACCGGTGGTTTGATAACCCCAGGAAATGTCCAGAGGGTGTTCGGTGACCGGCAATAACTCGATATGAGTAAACCCCAGTTCCTTGACGTAATCCACCAACTGCTCGGCAAGCTCGCGATAATTCAGGAAATTGCCGCGATGGTCGCGCCGCCAGGAGCCCAAGTGTACCTCGTAAATCGACATCGGCTGATGCAGCCAGTCGTGCTGCGGACGGTGGTCCATCCAGCTGCCGTCTTGCCAGGTATAGCTGTCTTCTACTGTGACAATCGCGGCGGTTTGCGGACGGAATTCGAATTGCTGGCCGTAAGGGTCGGTTTTGACTAGCAGTTGGCCGGTATGGCGATTCAGAATTTCAAACTTGTACAAGCAGCCGGCAGACAGGCCGGGAATGAAAATTTCCCAGATACCGCTACTGCCCAAGCTGCGCATCGGATGGCAGCGGCCGTCCCAGCGATTGAAGTCGCCGATCACGCTGACCCGCTGTGCGTTCGGCGCCCAAACCGCAAAATGTACGCCGGGAATATCGGCAACGCTGTGCAGATGCGAGCCAAGCTTTTTGTAAATATGCCAATGCCGACCCTCGGCAAACAAATGTTGGTCGAATTCCGGCAGCACCGGGCCGAAGCAGTATGGGTCGTAGTGTTGATGGTCGTAGCCGTCCTTGTCCGTCCAAAATAATGGGTAATGCTCGGGGATGGCTTCGTTGCCCGGATGGTATTCGAAAAAATCGGTGTCGGGAATACGAGAGAATTCTGGGCCTTTGGGACTGTTGATTCTTACGGTTTCCGCGTAGGGCAAATACACTCTGATGACGTTATCGCGGCCTTGACCATGACGGCCTAGCAGGGCGAAAGGATCGTGATGCTTTGCTTCGGTGAGTTTGATTAGTTCTGAATCAAGCGTGTTGGTTTTGCTTGGCTTGTTCATTTTGCAATGCCTCAGTTATAGTTAGTTATCGGTTGGCAGGAATAGCAATTTTGGTAATGACCGACTTTTCAGCATCAAATCGCTTGAGTTTTTACTTTTCCGTGAAGAGTAACGATAATGGCTCTACGCGGCAAGTGGCAGGTAGAGAAATCTGTGAAATGTCGGTTGCAGTCGGTTTTGGGCGGTAAAGCTTATTTAATTGAAAGAGGATACACATGTCAGTCGTCGATACACATCAAACGGAGAGACGGGTCAATGATTTAACCCGCAACACCATTGCGTTAATTCTGGCTGGCGGACGCGGATCGCGGCTGAAGGATATGACCGACTGGCGGGCCAAGCCGGCGGTGCCGTTTGGCGGTAAATTCCGTATCATCGACTTTCCTCTATCCAACTGTATTAACTCCGACATTCGCAAGATCGGTATCCTTACCCAGTATAAAGCTGATTCGCTAATTCGCCACATCCAGCAGGGTTGGGGTTTTTTGCGCGGCGAGTTTGGTGAATATGTCGACTTGATGCCGGCGCAACAACGGCATGACGAACATTCCTGGTACCAAGGCACCGCCGATGCGATATATCAGAACATCGACATCTTGCGGGCCCGTAATCCTGAGTTTGTATTGGTATTGGCTGGTGATCATATTTACAAGATGGACTATTCGGTGATGCTGGCCGATCACGTTGCCAATAAGGCCGATCTGACGATCGGTTGTATAGAAGTCTCACTGGAAGACGCTAAGGCGTTTGGTGTAATGCACGTCGATGAAAATCGCCGGGTGAAGGCGTTTGTGGAAAAGCCCGAAAATCCGCCGGTGATGCCCGGCCGGGAAAACACGGCGTTGGCTTCCATGGGTATTTATATTTTCAATGCCGGTTTCTTGTTCGAACAACTGATCAAAGATGCCGATACCAAAGGCTCCAGCCGTGATTTTGGTAAGGACATCATTCCGTCGGTGATCGAAAAATATCGGGTCAACGCCTATCCGTTCCTCGATTTACAAAGCGGCCAGCAAAGCTATTGGCGCGATGTGGGAACCATCGATGCCTATTGGGCGGCCAATATGGAATTGGTCGGTGTCAAACCCGATATGAATTTGTACGACAATACTTGGCCGATCTGGACCTATCAAGCGCAAACGCCACCGGCTAAATTTGTGTTTGACGATGACGATAGACGCGGCCAGGCGATCGACTCTATGGTCTCCGGCGGTTGCGTGATTTCCGGCGCCACGGTGCGCCATTCCTTACTGTTCTCTATGGTGCGTGTTAACTCCTACAGCTCGGTGCAGGATTCAGTGATTTTGCCCGAAGTGAATGTCGGTAGACATTGCCGGATTACCAAAGCCATCATCGAAAAGGGTTGTCAAATACCGGAAGGTACCGTGATCGGCGAGGACCGGGCGGAAGACGAAAAACGTTTTCATGTCAGCGAGGGCGGCGTGGTGTTGGTGACATCCGATATGCTGGGACAAAGACGGAATTATGTCCGATAAAAAGCTTAAGCTGGTGCTCTGCTGGCACATGCACCAGCCTGAGTACCGAGACATGCAGAGCGGCGAATTCAAGTTGCCGTGGACCTATCTGCATGTGATCAAGGATTATGTGGATATGGTCGCGCATCTGGAAGCCGTGCCGGGGGCTAAAGCGGTGGTGAATTTTGCTCCTATCCTATTGGAGCAGATCGAAGATTATTCCAACCAAGTCAACGGCTATTTGCACGATAGAATTGCCATCAAGGACCCTCTGTTGGCTGCTTTGGTCGAACCTTCGGTTTCCGCCGATCCGGAAAAGCGCTTAAAGTTGTTACGCGATTGCCGAAAAGCCAACCGGGAGCGGCAGATCGAACGCTATCCGGCTTTTCGTAAGCTAACCAATATGGCAGACTGGATTGAAGCTCACCAGGACTCGGTCAATTACCTGAATGCGCAATTTATTTCCGACATTTTGGTCTGGTATCACTTGGTCTGGATGGGCGAGACGGTCAAACTCAAAGATAACCGCGTCAAACGCTTAATCGAAAAAGGCAGCGGCTTTAGTCTGCATGACAGGATCGAGATTGTTGAAATTATTCGCGATCTGTTGTCGAAAGTTATCTACCGCTATAAGGCTTTGGCTAGAAAAGGCCGCATCGAACTGTCGGTGACGCCTTATGCGCACCCCATCATGCCGTTGATGCTCGAGATAGACAGTGCCCGCGAGGCAATGCCTGGCGTAACCTTGCCGGGTATTAGTCATTACCCCGGTGGTGAAGAGCGCGTGCGTTGGCATTTGCAAAAAGGCTTAGCGACCTTTCGGCATTTTTTCGGTTTCGAACCGCAAGGGTGCTGGCCGTCTGAAGGCAGTATCAGTCAGCGGACCCTGGAAGTGTTAGCTGATTTTGGTTTCAAATGGGCCGCCAGTGGCGGTAATGTCTTGCATAACAGCATACGCGCCAGCGCGCTTGGCGAAGCAGTTACTGTGCATCGCCCCTTTAAGCTGGGTTCTGCGGAGATCGCCTGTTTTTTTCGGGACGACGGCTTGTCGGATTTAATCGGATTTGAATATTCAAAATGGCATGCTGATGATGCGGTGGCTGATCTGATTCAGCACTTGGAAAATATCGCCGATTATGAGCCACAGACGCCCCTGGTTTCGATAATCATGGATGGCGAAAATGCCTGGGAATATTTTCCGGATAACGGGTATCATTTTCTTAGTGCGCTGTATAAGCGGCTTAGCGAACATCCGCGTATCGAATTAACCACTTTTTCTGACTATCTGGATAGTGCCGCTCCCCAGTCTGGGTCCTTGCCGAAATTGGTGGCCGGTAGTTGGGTGTATGGTACGTTTTCGACTTGGATCGGCGATGCCGATAAGAACTGCGGCTGGGAGATGTTGGCTGATGTCAAAAACGCTTTCGACAAAGCGGTCGCCAACGGCAAACTCTCCGAGCAACAATTGGCTGCCGCACAGGTGCAATTGGGCGTCTGCGAGGGGTCGGATTGGTTTTGGTGGTTCGGTGATTATAATCCCGGCGAAGCGGTCAGCGATTTTGAAAAACAGTATCGGCTTAATTTGAGCAATCTATATCGTTTACTGGGCGAAGAGCCGCCGCCCTATCTGGCCTTGTCGTTTACACAAGGCTGCGGCAGTCCAGCGATGGGCGGCGCAATGCGGCGCGGTATTCAAATATAATAAAATGGAACAAACAACATGGGTGCTCTCTTGGATAAACGCCGCGCAGGTGTTTTGTTACATATAACATCGCTCCCGGGCCGTGGAGAGTGTGGTGATTTGGGTAAGGAAGCCTTCAATTTTGTTAATTTTCTGCACGATATAGGTGCTACCGTCTGGCAGACCTTGCCGCTGGGCATGACGCATGGCGACGGTTCACCTTACCAGTGCTTGTCGGCACATGCCGGCAATCCTGCCCTGATTAACATTCAATGGCTAGCCGATAAGGGTTGGCTGCAAACTACCGACCGTTGCGGCGATTGCCATACCAACGCCGAATACACCAAAAGTTGTTTGGTAACGAAAGCGTTCTATGGTTTTCAAAGCTTGGCTGATGCCGAGCAGCAGCACGATTTTAAGCAGTTCTGCGTGGAAAAAGCCGATTGGCTGGACGACTTTGCCTTGTTTATCGCCTTACGTAATGTGTTTGGACATAAAAGCTGGAATCAATGGCCGGACGCACTGAAGCAACGCGAGCCGGGCGCACTGAATGAATCAAAGCAGTTACTGAAGGCTGTGATCGAAACGATCAAATTCGAGCAGTATGTGTTTTTCCGGCAATGGCACGAGTTGAAAGATTACGCCGCCAAACATGGCGTACTGATGTTTGGCGATATTCCGATCTTTGTATCGTACGACAGTGCCGATGTTTGGGCGAACCGGGCGGTCTTCAAACTTAACGATTTGGGCGAAATGGATGTCGTGGCCGGCGTGCCGCCCGATTATTTCTCTGAGAACGGTCAGCGTTGGGGGAACCCGCACTATGACTGGAAATATTTGCAGAAAACCGATTTTAAATGGTGGTTAGATAGAATCAAATCCCAGTACGAAATGTTCGATATTTTGCGAATCGATCATTTTCGCGGCTTAGAGGCGGCATGGGAGATTCCGGCCAGCGAGCATACCGCTATCAACGGGCGTTGGGTTAAAGCGCCGGGTGCGGAATTGCTGGCGGCTATTCAGGAGCAATTTGCCTCGCTATCCTTGGTGGCAGAAGATCTTGGGATTATTACCGAAGACGTAGAAGCTTTGCGCGACGATTTCGATTTGCCGGGCATGAAAATTTTGCAGTTTGCTTTCGGCGACGATAGTCGCAATCCTTATTTGCCCTGCAATTATCAGAAAAATAGCGTGGTTTACACCGGTACCCACGATAACGATACCACGCTGGGCTGGTTCGAAGGGCTTAATGACGGCGAGAAACAGCGTATATACGATTATCTTGGCTGGTCTAGCCTGCCCATGCCCAGTGCCTTGATTCATGCCGCGTTAGGCTCGGTTGCCAATCTGGCGGTGATACCGATGCAGGATATTCTGAAGTTGGGATCACCCGATAGAATGAACACGCCAGGCACAACCGAAGGAAATTGGCGCTGGCGGTTCGATTGGTCGCAATTAACCGATGATAAAGCCGGACATTTTGCGCATCTGGTTAGATTGTTTGGACGTTAGCTCTTAAAGGGCATTTCAATCGTCGTCTTTTTTGCCGGTTTCTGCGGGGATCGGCAATACAGCGATGTCGTAACTTGCGATGATGGCCTGGATTTTATCCAGGTTTTTGTCGATCAAATCATCCAGTTGTTGCTTACGTTTGTTGTCGCCTTGGCGCAGGCCCATGGCTATTGAAAAATCAAACTTTAAGCCCGGTGAAGATTGCATAGGTATAGCAATATAACTGCCTTTGGGGGCTTGTGATTGCACATAACCCGCCATTGGTCCCCAAAGTATCACCATGTCTATTTTCTTGGCACGTAAGTCTTTTTCGATTTGCATGGCGGTGTTGTGTTCGCTGTCTCCGGTCATGCTTTGGTAGGGAATCCCTTGCTCCAGCAAGCCGCTTTTTTGCAGCCAGTCGGTACCTGGGCCGCGGTCGAACATCGCTATTTTCAGTTTTTCCTGTCTGTCCAATGGGAGATTGGCTAGTTGTGCACTGTCTTTAATATCGTCCCAGCCGCGGCCTTTGGCAATCAGCAGCACATAAGTCGAGTGGAAGTAGGGTTTGCTGGTATCGGTAAGATCGTAGCCGGCTGGCACGCCCATCACTACATCGCATTTAAAGCCTTCGCCGTTATCGTTCTCGGCTTTCAGTGTGTTGCGGATGAAGCCGATTCGTTCCGGTAGCCAGGTATATTCCAGTTCCTGCCCTAACTGTTCGGCAAATAGGGCGGCAATTTTGTTTTCGTAGCCGGTTTGTTCTTTGGTCGAATAGGGCGGGTTTAACGGGTCGGCGCAAACCCGGAATTTATCTTGGGCGTTCACGGAAATAGTGGCTAACGCCAAGGTCGCCGTCATGAACAGTCTTGAGGCGGTTGAGAACATTTTCATCGCAGTTTCCTTTTAGCTGGGGTCTATACGTAAAAAAGCCTTGGCCGATTACTCGGCCAAGGCTTGCTTTACTGAAATCTAATGACTTAGATCTTAGTTAGGCAGAGCGAACACAGTCAGTGTACCACCCAATTTGGTGTAAGAGCTCAAGCTTCTGTATGCACCCACCGCGCCCAAACCTTCTGAGCTGGATGCAGAAGTACCGTCGTCGATACCGGCAGCGATACCGATACCAGCCCAACCGCCGATACCTGACAGAACGCCAACGTATTGTTTGCCTTCAAATTCCCAAGTATTGACGTTGCCGATGATGCCTGATGGGGTTTTGAATTTGTACAATTCTTTACCGGTTTTAGCATCAACTGCTTTCAGGTAGCCTTCCAGGGTGCCGTAGAATACGACGCCGCCAGCGGTAGCAACCGAACCTGACCATACAGAGAATTGCTCTTTGTTGGACCAAGCGATTTTGCCGGTTTTAGCGTCATAAGCGGTGAACTGACCCAAGTTGGTGGTGCCGTCTTTTTTACCGGTCAGCACGTCAGCGCCGGCAGGCATCATGGACAGCGTAGCACCTACATAAGGTTGGCCAGCAGTGTATGAAACTTCAAACGGTTCGTACTCCATGCACAAATGGTTGCCCGAAATGTAGAACAGGCCGGTTTGTGGAGAGTAAGAAACAGGTTGTTGGTTTTTAGAACCCAACGCCGCAGGGCAAGTACCTACAGTGTTGACGTCTTCACCGTTGTGCTCGGTAGAAAACTCTGGCACTACTTCAGGACGGCCTGATTTCAGATCGACGTGAGACGCCCAGTTGACGGATTTGTCGAATTTCTCAGCAACCAACAATTCGCCGGTTTCGCGGTCCAGGGTATAACCGAAGCCGTTACGGTCGAAATGCACGATAGTTTTGTGCATTTTGCCTTTTACTTCTTGGTCAACCAGAACGGTTTCGTTGATACCGTCATAGTCCCATTCGTCATGTGGAGTCATTTGGTAAACCCATTTAACTTCACCGGTGTCGGCGTCACGCGCCCACAAAGACATGGACCATTTGTTGTCGCCTGGACGTTGTACAGGGTTCCAGGTAGATGGGTTGCCTGAACCGTAGTAAACCAAGTTCAGTTTAGGATCGTAAGAATACCAGCCCCAGGTAGTGCCGCCGCCGATTTTCCATTGGTCGCCTTTCCAGGTGCTGGTGCCAGAGTCAGCGCCAACAGGGGTGACTTTGCCGTCTTGCCAAGTGGTGGATTTGCCTGGTTTCAACAGGGTGTCTTTATCCGGACCCATACTGTAGCCTTTCCATTCCAGCTGGCCGGTGCGGATGTTGTAAGCAGCCAAGAAGCCGCGTACGCCGAATTCGCCGCCGGAAATACCGGTAATGACTTTATCTTTAACAACCAATGGTGCGTTGGTGTTGGTCATACCCAATTTTGGGTCGCCGTTTTGAACACTCCATACGCGCTTACCGGTTTTGGCATCCAGCGCAGTCAGTACGGTGTCTGATTGTTGCAGGAAGATTTTGCCGTCGCCGTAAGCCAAACCGCGGTTAACGGTATCGCAGCACATTACTGGGATGGTGACGTCAGCGTCCATGGTTGGGGTAAATTCCCAGATGACTGCTTTAGTTTTTTGGTCGATCGCGTAAACGGTGTTTGGGAACGGAGTGTGGATGAACATGACGCCGTTAACAACCAAAGGGCCGCCTTCATGACCACGCAAAACACCTGTAGAAAAAGACCAGGCTGGTTGCAGGTTTTTAACGTTTTGAGCGTTGATTTGCGACAGCTTGCTGTAACGTGTGCCGGCGTAATCTCCGCCCCATGTAGCCCAGTTGGCTGGGTCTTGTGTCAGTTTTTCAACATCGCTGTTAGCGGTAGAGACAGTTGGTGCAGCAAGTAAAGTCGCTACAGTCGAAGCAAGCAGCCAGTTTTTTACAGGCTTCTTCATATGTTTCCTCCTGGTAATCTGTTGATGAGACAGAGTACGGTTTTGTGTTGTTAAGACTAATATTAGTTTTAAAGCTCTATTTGGATGACTGCCCTTTAGGGCTTGTTCGGCTATAACCGAGCGCAGAGGGAGAGCCACACCAAGCGCGTAAATTGAAGGATTTTTTCCTAAAAGTCAACCGGAAAAACTCTCCCGGGATGGCGGGGAAACAATAATCTCAAGTCTTATAATGCCTTAGCATTTCTCGGCGATTCGGCTATCTGGAAAAACAGACACCCAGGCCGCCCAAGCCGCAGTAACCGGACGGGTTTTTAGCCAGATACTGTTGATGATCTTCCTCGGCGTAATAAAAAGTCGGAGCATTGCGGATTTCGGTGGTTATTGCTGGAAAGCCGGCGGCTGTTAATTTCGCTTGGTATTGTTGTTGGCTTGCCACGGCTGTTTCATATTGGTCGTCCTGGCAATAGATGACTGATCGGTATTGGGTGCCGACATCGTTGCCTTGTCGCATGCCTTGGGTGGGATTGTGAGATTCCCAAAATATTGCCAATAAACCCTGGTAAGACACTACGCTCGGGTCGAACACCACCAACACCACTTCGGCGTGGCCGGTCATGCCGGTGCAAATTTCCTGATAAGTTGGGTTGGGTGTAAAGCCGCCGGCATAGCCCACTGCGGTGCTGAATACGTCGGCTTGTTGCCAGAATTTACGCTCGGCACCCCAGAAACAGCCCATGCCGAACACGGCTTGTCGCAGATGCGCCGGAAACGGCGGATGGATAGGATGGCCGTTGACGGCGTGAAATAGGCCGCTGTCTATGGCTTGCTGACGTCCCGGTAAGGCTTGGTCGGCGCTGGGCATGGCGGTTTTTTTGAATAGAAAAGACATGAGTGCATCCCGAGGTCGAATGATGAGGGTGTGCGGATTATAATCTCCGCTTATTTAAGAGGATTCCACTAAATCATGAAACAACAAGATTGCTTACGCCGCTTTATTTTCGAGGAACACGGAGTTCGTGGCGAATGGGTGCGGCTGGAACAAAGTTGGAAGCAAGCTAAACAATATCAACATTTAGTCAATGATGCCGTCGATGCGCAAATGGGACAAGCCTTGGCGGCGGTGGTGTTGTTGTCGGCAACCATCAAGTTTAAAGGCGCGATGATCATGCAGATTCAGGGCGGCGGCGATTTGAAAGCCCTGGTAGCGCAATCCAGCAACGAACGGCAAATCAGGGGCTTGGTGCGCAGTGAGGCCACTGTCGCCGGCGCAAATTTGCTGGACATGGTAGGTGAGGGCGGCCGATTGGTATTGACCGTGGAATCGGAGAATGCCGAACCTTATCAAGGTATCGTCGGTGTGGAGGCGGAAACGCTGGCGGATGTGTTGAGGACCTATTTCACTCAGTCCGAGCAACTCGATACCCGGTTGTGGCTGTTTGCCAATCAAACCCATGCGGCCGGCCTGTTCATCCAGGAGTTACCGAGTAGCAATCAGAACAAAGCCGACTGGGAACGCATCGAAATATTGGCGAATACCGTTACCGCCGACGAACTGTTGAGTCTGGATTGCGAGGACTTATTGCACCGTTTATTTCATCAAGAAAAGGTCAGGATTTACGATCCGGAGCCGGTGGAATTTAAATGCAATTGCTCACGGCAAAAAATCGGCGGCACTTTAGCGGCATTGGGGCGGTCAGAGTTGGAAGCAATTTTGCAGGAACGCGACGACATCGAAGTCGATTGCCAATTTTGCGGAGCGCAATACCGCTTTGACAAGGTTGATGTGGAGAACCTGCTGACCAATCCGGCAGCCGAAACTGATAATCACTCGCCTACCCGGCACTGAGGGGGCTATGACTAAAATTAACCGCTTTTTTCGCCTGTCTCTGGCTTTTGTATTACTCAGCAGCATGACAGGTTGTTTGCACTGGTTGCACGCCTACCAGACTTATTTGCAAATGGACGAGTTTGATCGTTATTTTGCGGTGACATCTAAAGAAGATTTCACCGTGCATTTTAAGCAACCCAAACTGCTCAGCGAAGATTTTGTGTCGCTGGCTAAGTTGCATGCCAGTAGCGAAGAGCATACCGGGGACGGCAAACGCTGGCGCTATTGGTTTCGTAAGATCGACAAAGACAGCAAGCTGATTGCGCCGGAAATCAGTTTTTATCTGGATCTGGCCTTTAACAAGGAAGATAAAATCACTGACTGGACTTTCTCCAACCTATTCTTACAAATCGCTCCGCCGGAGTTTTTGGAGGCTTCATTTCGTTCGCTGGGCGGTGCGGAAATCAACGAAGAGAAAAAACAGTTAAGAGCGAAGGCTGATCAAATGGAGAAAATCGCCGCGCTGCTGCCAAAAAAAGCCACGGTAATTAAACAACTGGGCGAGCCGCTGGAAATCACCGATGAAGAAAAACAGGAAGTGTATCTTTACCATTTTCGGCTGGATGCCAAGGATATCGAAGAAGGTTACGAGGACAGAGCTTTGAGCGAAGTCAGGTTGATGTTCGATAAAACCACCTCCGAATTGATCAAGATGTCCGGCCGCTTTGCCGGCTTAAAAATATCGATCAATTACAGGAATTTTCAGGAAGAAGACGATAAAAAAGTGGCGGGTATGTGAGCTAGAACGGCAGGCATAAAAAAGCCCACATAAAGTGGGCTTCGTCCGGTGTTATTTTTTATATTGATTGGACGCCTACCGTTGTACGGCAGGTTAATTTCTTGCGTTTATTGTTGTTCTTATACCGGATTAACGGTCGCCTATCCCCCCCCTCATTTAACGGTCATGATCCTTTCGAATCATCTGCGTTTCGCTGAAAGTGGGCGCATTCTATTGGATTAAAATGTAGCTGTCCATAAAAAAGTGTGACAATTTGTCGCACATTGATTTTGTGGGCATTGTGCCTGGTTTCTCCTCGGCGTGAGCGAATGACCGAATCGTCTGATTATTGACGCTTTAGAGAGCTAATTGCTTGTCCAGCCAGCGGTTTTAACGAGTTGTGCTCGCCTTGACTAAGTGGGATCGCAAGGTAACTTCTCCCGAGTGGTGCTGGTGATGTTCAGGTTTAGGTCGGGAGATAGCTAAATTTGACTTATTAGTGCCACTGCGAACAAATGACGGTATTTCTACTTTGCTGCCGGCTAAATCTCGAGCCGTTTGAATACCGTGCAGTATTGTCTTATAGGCTCTTGCCTGTCAGCGCTGCGTCCAGCCGGAAGCCGTTTCTACAAATTGTCCCGGTGCCGCTTGGCCTATCACTTTCTGAGCGGTCAGTCGACCTACTTCCTCCACAGCAACGCCGTTTTTAGCCGCTATGCGTTGATATTCCGCCAGGCGTTGGGCGTTAATGCTTTCAACCAGGGCTTTTATCTCGGCCGATGCATCGGGCTTGACTAGGCCCAGGAAACCGTTCATTTGTTCACCCACCAACCCAGCCGATTTTGCCTGGGCTAGATCGGTGGCGTTGACCGGTAGGGCGGTCAGACATAAGCCCAGAAACAAAGGCGCCAAAATTGATAGCAAATTTTTGTTTTTCATCACTCGCTCCTTTAAAACAAGCCTTTTTGGCTGGAAAGCAATTCGTCTACGTCTTTTTCCACTTTCAGACGGATTTCGTGTTCGATTTTGACGTTCATATTGATCTCAATCGGTTTGTCCGGCGCTTCCAACCTGACGGAGGGCGAACACCCCGTCAGGTAGATGCTGCCGCACAAGATGGCCGCGCTATTTGCAGCTTTCCAGTTCATTGATTCCTCCGGTCCGCCGGCGGCGGTTTGGGTGATTGATCCCCGCTTGGGGGCTTGGGCGATGCTCCAGCATCGGCCGGTTTGGCGATAGCCTGTTCCAGAATGGTCCGTTCCAAATCTCCGGCTAAAATACCTTTTTGTAGCAACTCGGGTAGCTGGCCGCTGATATTTAGGTTAAACGCCAGCGGATGGCCGGACAATACTTCCGGGTTATTGCCTTCCAGGCGTAAGCCCAGGTGATAGTCGCCGTTTGGGCGATAATTTACCTTGGCTTGCAGATTCCGGTAAACCAGGTTTTTGAGAGCCTTAAAGGCGATATTCTGACTATCGGCCGGTCCCACATAGCGTAACACACCCGGCTGTGTGCCGCTGAGGCTGCCGTCTTGCACATCTATGGCCCCGGCGGACAACTGCAACGGTAGTTCGCCGTCTATTGAGCCGGTTCCGGAAATATTCGGATAATGCAGGCTTATTAAAAGTTGCGACAGATCGATGTCATGCAGTCGTAAAGTCAGCAGTATCGGCGTTTCTTCCAGTCGTATTTTGTCCGGTTTCAATTCCATGATGCCGCCGAATATTGCCAGATTGGCTTGGCTTAGTGTCAGTGCCTGATCGAGATAGCGGGCCTTGATACTAAGATTTTGCGCTATTAAGTCTTTACCTAATCCCAGCGTAGGTATCTCGGCAGACAAGTCCACGGCGCGAGCAGCCAGCTCCGGAATGTTCAGTTCCACCTTGCCGTTCTCGATTTTCGCCGCGCCGGCCGTCAAGGCCAAATCGGCGATAATCAATTGTGCCGTTCCGGAAACATTTTGATTGCTTGGCCTATGCAGTTGCAGATTTCCCCGCACTTCACCGTCGGCAACCGTCCAACTAGCCGCCATGGCCGGTAACCAGGGCTTGATTAAATCGAATGCCTCGCTGGCGGCCATGTCCAGGCGGCCGTTCATATCGATTGTTTGCTTGTTCGTCATCGACAAATCCATAGCCAGCAGAGACTGTTTATCTTTTGTCAGAAAGGCTTCAGCTTGCAGAGTGGCAAAGTTGTCCGGCGTAGTGGCGTTTGCACTGAGCTGCGTTGCGCTTAGTAGCGGGTTTAATTTGGCTAAGTCGTATGACTGGGTTTTTGCCCGCAAAGCTTGTGGTATCAATAGGCTGTTGTTAAGCCACTCGATCAGCGACAGCGCGCCGGCATCCAGCTTAATTTGCTTGGCCGGACCATCCAGTTGGCTGGCATTTAGTTCGAATATATTGCCAGCTGGCAGCCGTTGGACCTTGAGTTTGGCGGCGCTAAAACCGGGTTCGATATCTAGGTGAATGGATTGTTGGGCATCCTGAAACCTTGCATCGATGGCATCGGCCGCACCTCGTGTGACGTCCGCTTGACCAGCAAAGCTGCTCAAGCCCCAAGGCGTATCTACATCAACTTCCAGTTTCGCGATGCTCAATCGGTCCAGCGGTAAGCTGATGGAATTGTTTTCCGATGTCTGCGTCGCAGCTTGGTCGGTAGGGTGGTAGTTGAATTTTAGCGCGGCGTGACCGATGCTGACGTTGCTGATAGTTCGTTTTTCCAGATCGTAATCGGTAGAAACATTCTGCATCGCAACCGATAAGTTGCCAGTCGGTGTGGCTAGGCCGAAGCTGATTTCAGCCAGCTTGGCTTGCTTGGAATCAAACGACAGCCCCGACAGCGAGGGTGAGCTTAGCGAGGTTTGTTTCAGCGCCTGTTGCAGTAGTAACTCCAGCATAACTGAACGCTGCCACCATAGGGCCAGGCAAAATAACCCAAGCATCAGCAGCGTAATAGCCATCTTGCGCCGCCATGAGCCGCGCTGCTGCAAATTATTTGTGGTGGCAGGCAAGTTCATAGCCTGCCGTAGCCGGTCTGTTGCGTGACTAACCAGTACATGGCAGCTGGGAGTTTGGGGCGATAGACGCGCAAAATCGGCTGCCCTCAGCCCAAACGCTCGATAAAGGCATCGACTTGCTCAGCCTGCGTCGCAAAACTGGTGACCAAACGCACCAATACTTCCTGGTCGGCCACCAGGCCAGGGTTTGCGCGCGGCGGATTCCAGGGGTAAAACACCGCCCCTTGTTGTTGCAAGCGGTCCGCGTGCGTTTGGTTTAGCACGGCAAACACCTCATTGGCTTCTGCATGCCAGGCCAGGCGGGCGTTTTTTGAGTGGGCAATGCCGTTTTGCAAACGCGCCGCCATCGCGTTGGCGTGGCAGGCGAGATTCAGCCAAAGTCCGTCGTCTAAATACGCTTCAAACTGACAGGCGATAAATCGGCTTTTAGATACCAACTGCGCGGCGCGCTTGCGGATAAACGGTAAATCTTTGGCCTGTGCCGGATTCATAAACACCAAGGCTTCCGCGCACCAGCAGCCGTTTTTGGTGGCGCCGAAAGACACAATATCTATCCCTAGTTTCCAGCTCATTTCCGCAGGCGTTAACCCCAGCGAGACTAGCGCATTGGCAAAGCGCGCGCCGTCCATGTGCAAGGGTAAGCCGTAAGTTTGGGCAATGTCGGCAATCGCGGCAATCTCCTCCGGTTGATAAAGCGTGCCGATCTCGGTGGCCTGAGTGATGGAAATGGCCATGGGTTGGCCGGCATGCACAAAATTAGGCGGGAAACGCTCGATTTCCGCTTTCAGATTTTCCGGATCGATTTTGCCGTTGTCGCCGTCCACCGGTGCTAATCGTGCGCCATGCGTGAAAAACTCCGGTGCGCCGCATTCGTCTTCCAGCATGTGTGCTTCTCGATGGCAAAACGAGACGCCGCCCGGACGGTTGACGGCCGCCAGCGCCAGCGAATTGGCGGCTGTGCCGGTGCTGACGAAATAGACTGCGACTTCCCGTTCGAATAGCTCGTTAAACTGTTGCTCGATTTTGCGATCCAGCGCGCTGGCGCCATAGGGGGCCGAAAAGCCCGCGGAGGCTGCCAACAAGCGTTGGGAAATGGCCGGATGAGCGCCGGCCCAGTTATCGGATGCAAAATTCATGGTTGCTATCATGGCGGTGATGTTTAATGTATGGGCTATACGACGGTATGAACTATACCAACGATACCGCAATCCGACACGCGAGCCTGGCTTTCGTTCGGCGTATTCCCGGAAAATAGCAATCTTTTAAGGCACTCTCCACCCATGCAAAATACCATTCGCGATCTCGTGCTTCAGGCGACCGGTGCCGATGATGCATTTCAACTTGAAACCATTCAAAGTCTGTGGAGCGGCTACGGCTATATCTTGCGCTATGGCTTAAGCGGCTGCGACAGCGCTAGCGTGATCGTCAAACACGTAAAACTGTCGGCACAAAGTCTGCAAACGCCCGGTTCCAATGAAGACCTGTCGCATCGGCGCAAAGTCCGCTCTTATCAGATAGAGGCGGCCTGGTACCAAAGCTGGGCCAAACGTTGCGATGCGGATTGCCGAGTCCCGGCGTGTTTAGCTTTCGAAATGTTCGGTGAGGATATAGTCATGGTCTTGGAAGATCTGCATCCGGTGGGGTTTCCGCAACGCCGCTCGCGGGCCGGGGAACGGGAGATACGCACATGTTTAAATTGGCTGGCCAATTTCCATGCCACGTTTATCGGTGAAAAACCCAGTGGTTTGTGGCCCACCGGCACTTATTGGCATCTGCAAACCCGGCCCAACGAATGGGAGGCCTTGCAGGATATTGTCTTGAAAAATGCCGCGCCGATGATTGATCAAAAACTGCGCGATACGCCTTATCAAACCTTTGTGCACGGCGATGCCAAATTGGCCAATTTTTGTTTTTCGGCGGACGGCAGTCGGGTCGCGGCAGTGGATTTTCAATATGTCGGCGGCGGTTGCGGAATCAAGGATGTCGCGTATTTTATCGATAGCTGTTTGGGCCAGGAAGAATGTCAACGCCGAGAGAGCGAATTGCTGGATATTTATTTTCAGGCTTTGCAACAGGCGTTGCGGCGTCAACAAAAACCCGTCGATGCCGATGCGGTCGAACGTGATTGGCGGGCACTTTATCCAGTAGCTTGGACCGATTTTCACCGCTTTTTAAAAGGCTGGAGTCCCGGCTATTGGTCCCCCAACAGCTATAGTGAACGGCTGGCGCGGCAAGTCATCGCCCAATTATAAAATTACCAGGAGAACCGATGCGCTTGTCAACGGACGATCTGTATTTACTCGGCCAGTGTGCCATCTCCGCGGCGATGCAGGCCGGACAATTGATTGCCAAGTCTGCGCATACTGCGGTTGTTGTAAACAGCAAAGACGGCGGCGCCAGTCTGGCTGCTCGGGTAGTGACGGAAATCGATCATTTGAGTCAGGAGATTATTCTGCAAACCTTGCGGCCGATCTGCGCCAGATACGATTTGGCCTTATTGTCGGAAGAAAGTCCAGATGACGGCGCGCGTCTGCAACACGACTATTTCTGGTGTATCGATCCTTTAGACGGCACCTTGCCGTTTATCGAAGGCGTGCCGGGTTATTCGGTGTCCATCGCCTTGGTATCGCGCGCCGGAGAGGCGCTGATTGGCGTCGTTTACGATCCCTTAACTCATACGCTCTATCGGGCGATCAAAGGCCAAGGCGCTTGGCAAAACCAACACGCTTTTAAGCCGGCACCGCCTGCGCAAGTCGTGACATTCATTACCGATAAAAGCTTTGCCCAAGATCCGCTGTATCACGCTACGCAGGCCGCATTGCAGCACATAGCTGTTGAGTTGGGCTATGCCGGGGCCAAGCTGCGTTTGCAAGGCGGCGCGGCCTTAAATGCCTGCCAAGCGCTGACTGAGGCGCCGGCGTGTTATTTCAAATTTCCTAAGCCGGATAACGGCGGCGGTAGCGTGTGGGATTACGCGGCCACCGCCTGTTTGTTCCAGGAAGCCGGCGCGCCGGTCAGCGATATACGCGGTAATGTGCTGGTATTAAATCCGAACGGCTCGACGTTTATGAATCATTGCGGCGTGTTGTATGGTTCCGATCAGGCTGTCGTCGAACGCATAATTGGGCTTTACCAGCAGTTACGGCAGGGATAAGCGAACAAGTTGCCCGTATTATGGCTTGCTAGTGAATGAGGCCCGATAGACGCAAGGTTTTGAATCTATCGGGTATTGATGGTGGGTTCGGTCTTTTTCAGCAGGGAAACAAATCCTGGAAGTGGCGCTTATAAAATCGGTTTTTGGAGCGGGCTTTCAAAAATGCGGCAAACAGGTGTTCGGGCACGTGGCAAAAATCCTGAGCTTGCCGGTCTTTGAACGACACCCGCAGTTTATGGGTTTGTTCGTCGTAGCCGATCACGTCGATGGTGCTGGATTTAACTGATTGCATTTGCATAGTAGCCTCCGGGAATTTCATGCTAAAACTGTGTCGGTGAGGCATGGCTAAATACGAATAGTTCAATCGGCAATTACTTATCAAGACTGCGTAAAACTATAGCTTCCCTAATTTTTCAATCACTCGTTTGGAGACATAACGATGCAAACTGTTTTAATCACCGGCGCCAATCGCGGCTTGGGTCTGGAGTTTTGCCGGCAATATGCCGCAGCCGATTACCAGGTCATCGCGGCCTGCCGCAAGCCGGACCAGGCCGAACATTTGGCGGCGCTTGCCAAACAATACTCGCACATTCAAATCGAGACACTGGATGTAGCGGATTTCAATCAAATCGATGCATTGGCAAGCAAACTAGCCGACTGCAAAATCGACGTGCTGCTGAATAATGCCGGTGTTTATGGCGATCAAGCCGGTCGCGGTTTGGGGCAACTGGATTATCAAACCTGGGAAAACGTGCTGGCGGTCAACGTGATGGCGCCACTTAAATTGGCCGAAGCCTTCCTGCCGCAGGTGCAGCGTGGCGACAAACGCTTGATCGTGGCCTTGAGCAGCTTGATGGGGAGCATGACCGACAATACCAGCGGCGGCAGCATCCTGTACCGCTCCAGCAAGGCCGCTTTGAATGCGGCATTGAAGAGCCTGTCCATCGATTTGCGGCCTTCGTCCATCGGCGTATTGATTCTGCATCCGGGTTGGGTCAGAACCGATATGGGCGGACCGAACGGCCTGATTGACGTTGAAGAAAGCGTATCTGGCATGCGTAAGGTGATAGCCAATTTCAGCTTGGCCGATAGCGGCAGCTTTGTTAAGTACGATGGCTCGGCATTGCCTTGGTAAGCTTTTTGGCTTCTAAGTTTTCGCGTCTTAAATAATTCAGTATCAGAACCACTGCTTAGGTCTGCATAAGCGGTGCGTGTACCCCCTCAAGCTAATGCTCATTAGCGATAAAAATATCGAATCGAAACGTTATTGCTTGCATAAATATTTCGATTCGATATTATTTGTTCGGCGCCGATACGATCTTCCAATACATCGGTTGCTTAAGTGCGACGCCTAAGAATCGCATCGTTTACATTGCAACGACACAAGAGGAGGGGTTTATGCAGACTCCCAACAAATTGCTGCTGGAAAACAAAGCCTGGTCAGAAGCCATGACCGGTAAACAGCCCGATTACTTCATCAATATGGCCAAGGAGCAACATCCGGAGTTTTTATGGATAGGCTGTTCCGACAGCCGCGTGCCGGTGGATACCATAGTTCATGCCCAGCCCGGCGAAATATTTGTCCACCGCAATATCGCCAACCAAGTCATCACCACCGATTTTAACGGTTTAAGCGTGCTGCAGTACGCGATTAACGCCTTAAAGGTCAAGCATGTGATCGTCTGCGGCCATTATGGCTGCGGTGGTGTTGAAGCAGCCTTGCGCCAGCAACGCGGCGATTTGGCCATTGCCAACAAGTGGTTGACGCACATTAAGGAAGTATATCGCTTGCACCAAGACGAACTGGACAATTTGCAGCCCGAACGCAAACTCAACAAATTGATCGAGTGGAATGTCATCGAACAAGTGCAACGTCTGGCCCACACCTCTATCGTGCAATCGGCCTGGAAGTCCGGCCAAAAAGTCAGTTTGCGCGGCTGGGTATACGGTTTGCAAGACGGCTTGTTGAATGAATTGATACACATCGACGCCACGTCGCCGATTCACAACATCTACCAATACGCCCATTAAGGCTCCCAGTTATCCCCACGGAGACCGTCTATGAAAATGCAGTTTAATGATTACCTGAAATATTTTCGTCAGGATTTTTCGGCCAGCATTGTGGTATTTCTGGTGGCCTTACCCTTGTGTTTGGGGGTGGCGTTGGCGTCCGGCGCACCCTTATTCGCCGGGGTTATCGCCGGCATGATCGGCGGTATCGTTGTGTCCTTGTGCAGCGGTTCGCAGCTCAGTGTCTCCGGCCCCGCGGCTGGCCTGACGGTCATCGTCTTCAACGCCATCGAAACCTTGGGCAATTACAAGGCTTTTTTGTTGAGCCTGATGTTTGCCGGGATTTTCCAAATGCTGTTCGGTTTCCTTCGGGCCGGGGCGATTGCCGCGTTTTTCCCTACCGCGGTGATCAAAGGTATGTTGGCGGCTATCGGTATGATCCTGATCATCAAGCAAACCCCGCACGCCACCGGTTACGATGAGGGCTACGCGGCGGACGAGAGTTATATGCCGGATACCGCCGGTTCCAGCTTTATCGAGTTTACCCACTCACTGCACGGCATTTCGCCCGGCGCGACCCTAGTGGCTGGCGTGGCCTTATTGATCCTGATTTTTTGGGAAAGCGCTTTCATTAAACAATTTAATGCCTTGCGGATGATTCCCGGGCCGTTGTTGGCGGTGATTTGGGGCGTGTCTTTCAATGCCTGGGCCTTGGCTGCGGCACCTGAATGGTCCATCGGCGTCAAGTATCTGGTGTCCTTGCCGGAACTTGGCTCCACCAGCAATTTTGTTAACCAGTTGCGCTTGCCGGATTTCAGCTATCTCGGCAATCCCAAGATATACAGCATCGCGCTCACCCTGGCCATCATCGCCAGCCTGGAGACCCTGCTAAGCGTCGAAGCGGTAGACAAGCTCGATCCGCATAAGCGCGTTTCGCCGACCAATCGCGAATTGAAAGCCCAAGGCCTGGGTAACCTGCTCAGCGGATTGATAGGTGGTTTGCCGATCACGGCCGTGATTGTGCGCAGCTCGGCTAACATCAATGCCGGCGGTCAAACCCGGGTATCCAGCTTTTTCCATGGGGTGTTGTTATTGATCAGCGTATTGTTTTTCGCGCATTTTCTGAACATGATCCCATTAGCCTGTCTGGCGGCAATCTTGTTGCAAACCGGTTACAAGCTGGCGAAGCCGGCCATGTTTGTGGAGTTTTACCAAAAAGGTCTGAATCAATTTGTGCCGTTTGCGATTACCGTGTTCGCAATTTTATTTACCGACTTGTTGGAAGGTATCGCGATCGGCATGGTGTGCGGTATTTTTTTCGTCTTGCGGGCCAACTTCCATGCGGCTATCACCTTAACCCAGCATGGGCCCAACTACTTGCTGAGGCTGCACAAGGACGTGTCTTTTTTAAATAAAGCCTTGCTTCGTAATTATCTTGCCAGTATCGCTGACGATAGCGAATTGATCATCGACGGCGGCAAAGCCCTGTTTATCGATCACGATATTCTGGAAACGCTGAGCGATTTCCTGCAAGCGGCGCCGGATCGCAATATCCAAGTGGAATTACAAGGTTTGGCCTTGGAGTCTCGATTGCTTGAGCAGGAAGCCGTCTTCATACCCCGCTTGGCTGCGGCTGGGCATTAGCGGGAAACACGTTCATAGGCTCTGCGACACGCGGGCTTTGCATCAATCCAGCAAGATGCAAAGCCTTGCGCTCGGCGGATCCGATGCCTTACGAACTATTTTATGACACGCTGTTTTCTTTGCGTGATGCCGGCCAGTCCCAGGGCTGAAGCAAACAGCCAGACACTTGCTGGCAACGGGACCACGGACGCCTGTATGTGATAACTGTAACCCGCTTTTATGTTATCGACTGCTGCGAAGCCGTCCATACTGATGGATTCATTGCTTAGGGTTCCGAACCAAGACGATGGGTTTGGGTTGGGCATTGTCACACAGGAAGGAATAAGGCCCTGTGGGATAGTACAACCGAGAGATGCCGACTCCGACTGAAACGCCGTGTCGCTGGTCATAAGACTAAACAAACTTGGGAAATTGAAGCTATGGATTGCGCCGTTCAGTGTGACGTTGGCGTTGGTAAACAATAGCTTGTCGGTAATTTCACCGCTTGCCGACATTGTAGAAGCACTTGCCGTGCTTTGATAGCGCTCGACGTCAAATGACCCGGAAATACTGAACGGTCCTAAATTCTCACTTGGCTCCGAACCGTCTGCGCCGATTACGATAAAAGAGGGGATGTAGGTAGCAAAGCTTTCCGCTGAGTTAATAACGTAATGAGTCGTTGCAGTCTTGATGAAATCCGAGCCGGCAACCACGGTTGCTTGCGCGGAACTGATCGCCAGCACGCCGCCTAACAGAACGATACCGCGTGAAATAGCCAAAGATCTAAACATGAATTTTCCTTAAATTGTTGAAATGACAGGCTTCCTAACCATGCGTTAGGCGGCGCCGATTCTATAGGCAACAGGTAATTTCAGTCAAACAAATAAGCTATGCGGCCAGGTGTTTTTGCCGTTTCCCCAGTTGCCGATTACGTCTCATGCAAAGTCTTTTAAATGCGTTTCCAAGAAATCGATAAACACCCGGGTCTTGGTCGGCATCAAACGCCGGCCGGGGAATACCAGCCAGGCCGTGGTTTGCGGCAAGCACCATTCCGGCAGCACGCGCACCAGCTCTTGATTGGGCATGTAAGTGCTGGCGTAAGAATCCGGCGCGGCGACGATGCCTTGGTCCTGCATTGCCAGTTTGACCAATAATTCCGGCGAGTTGGCTTTGATGCGTATCGGCGGCATGCCCAGCCATTGTTGTTCGCCCTTAGTCAGTAGCCAGGCCGGCGCTTCCCGATTGCCGGCCAACAGGCTGAGGGCATCGTGTTCCAACAATTCTTCGGGGTGCGCCGGTGTGCCGCGTTTTTGCAAATAAGCTTGAGACGCATACAAGCCCCAGGTTTGCAGATTCAAGCGCTTGGCCGTCAACGTCGCGTCATCGGGCAAATCGCCCATCCGAATCGCCAGATCGAAACTCTCGCTGAGCAAATCCACCCGACGTGCAGATAGATCGATTTCCAGGGTTATGGCCGGGTAGCTGTTGCTGAATTCTGCCAGCAGTGGCGCCAAAAACAGATTGGCGAAGTCGTTGGGCATCGAGATGCGCAGTACACCGCTGGGCTGGATTTGCCGATGTTGTGCCAATGCCATCGCCGCTTCGATTTCCTCGCTGACCTGTCGGCCGTGTTGTAACAAGCGCAGTCCAAATTCGGTCAAATTCAGTTGCCGGGTGGTGCGTTGCAGCAAGCGCTCGCCCAGTTGTTTTTCCAGATTGCTGATGCGCCGCGACAAGGTTGACTTAGGCAACCCGAGCAATTCGCCGGCTTTGGAAAAACTGCCGGCATCGGCGATTTTGGCGAATAGCCATAAGTCGTTAGGTTCTATCTGCATGATTGTTCCTCCAATGGAACAATGTTATCCATTTTCCGGTCTTCTGCCCAATATTATCCCGGCGTATAGTCAACCCAACTTCAACACCTTTGGGAGACTGACATGAACATTCTGCAAATCAATTCCAGCATCCGTGCCGAAAATGCCTATTCCAGCCGTCTGGCCGATAATTTGGTGGCCGGTTTACGCCAGCAAACGCCGACCGCTGAATTAACGGTACGCGACTTGGCGAAAACCCCGCATCCTTTGCTGGATGAAGCGGCTTTGATTGCGCTGAGTACGCCCGCGGAAGAGCGCAACCCCGAGCAAGCGCAACGGGTGGCGCTGGACGATGCCTTGATCGCCGAGATTCAGCACGCCGACATCCTAGTGTTAACCGCGCCGATGTATAACTTTGGGATTCCGGCACAACTGAAAGCCTGGATAGATGCCATCGCTCGGGCCAGGGTGACGTTTCAATACACCGAAAACGGCGTGGAAGGCTTGCTGAAAAACAAACAGGTGTATGTGATCCAAACTGCCGGCGGTAAACATAGCGGTACAGAGGCCGATAGCCAAAGCACGTATTTGCGTACCGTCTTGGGATTTTTGGGTATGGCCGATGTCACCTTTATCTACGCGGAAGGCTTGGCGATGGGCAACGATGCCGAACAACTGGCCTTGCAAGCTGCCGCTACGCAAATCGCCGCCTTGGCGGCCTGACCTAACCTTAATATAGGAGATTCGCGATGAACACAGACACAGTTAAAAACGATGAAGTAATGCGGTCCCGCGCTATCGAGCAATTGGTGGTTGGTCATGCTACGTCGGATGGCGCCGGCGTGAAATTGACCCGCGTGCTGGGCCAATCCTTGCAGCTACGCCTCGATCCATTTTTGATGCTGGATGCCTTCGGCAGCGATAAGCCCAACGATTACATCGCCGGCTTTCCCAATCATCCGCACCGCGGCTTCGAAACCCTGACTTATTTGATTACCGGGCGGATGCGGCATAGTGATAACGCCGGCCACCAAGGCTTGCTGGAAACCGGCGGCATTCAATGGATGACCGCGGGGCGCGGGATTATTCATTCGGAAATGCCCGAGCAAAAAGACGGCATGCTGGAAGGCTTTCAATTGTGGATCAATCTGCCCGCTGCCGAGAAAATGCAGCCGGCCGGTTATCAAGATGTGCAAAGCGAGCAGATTCCGGAATTGCTTAAGACGAATGGCGTCAAGGTGCGGGTGATTGCCGGTAGCAGCCATGGCGTCGCGGGCGCTGTTCAGCGGCCGGATACCGAGCCGCTGTTTCTGGATGTGCATCTGCCCGCTGGCGCCAGTTTCAGTCAGTCTTTAGCCGTCGGTCACAATGCGTTTTTTTATGTGTATCGCGGCGAGGTGGCGGTGGCAGAACGGTCGGTAGCTGCACAACGCATGGCGGTGTTAAGCAGCGGTGAGTCGGATGGGGTGATTTTGCAGGCCAAGCAAGACAGTCATTTAATCCTGGTGGCCGGCAAGCCTTTGCATGAACCAATCGCTCAGCACGGGCCGTTTGTGATGAACACTCGCGAGCAGATCGAGCAAGCGATAGACGATTACCAAGCCGGTCGTTTTAACGTCGCGGCTTAGAAGTAAAACATATGGGAGTAGAGACGATGAATACGGCCAAGCCCGACAACCAAAACTTGCCGAGGCTGCCGGCCTTATTCATCGGTCACGGCAGTCCGTTGAATGCGCTTGAAGATAACGTATACAGTCGGGCCTGGGCGGAACTGGGGGAAAATCTGCCCAGGCCCAAGGCGATTTTATGCATCTCGGCGCATTGGCAAACCGATGGCACACGGCTTACTGCGATGCCGCAGCCACTGACCATCCACGATTTTTACGGCTTTCCACAAGCCTTATTCGATTTTGTCTATCCTGCGCCGGGTAGCCCAGCATTGGCGGCGAGGATCAAGGCGCCAATGCCTGGGATTGAGCTGGATCAGGACTGGGGTTTGGATCATGGCAGTTGGTCGATTTTGTGCCATCTGTTTCCCGATGCACACATCCCGGTTTTACAACTCAGTCTGGATATAAAAAAGTCGCCTGAGCAGCATTACCAACTGGGTAAAGCTTTACGCTGCTTGCGAGACGAGGGGGTGTTGATCGTCGGCAGCGGCAATATCGTGCACAACTTGCAAGTAGCGATTTGGCGGGATACTGCCCATGACTGGGCCGTCGCGTTTGCCGAGCGGGTTAAACGCTTGATTGCCGCAGGCGATCACAGCGCCGTCGTCAAATACCGCGAATTAAGCGATGCGGCATTGGCCATCCCGACAGACGAACATTTTCTGCCCCTCCTGTACATCCTGGGCTTGCAAGATGACTGCGAACAGGTCGGTTTTTTCACTGACAAAACCACGCTGGGTGCCATTGCCATGTTGTCTGTGCAAATAGGTTAACGGCCGTCATGTAGTTTGGCTTACTTCCCGCCGATCATTGAATATTCGCCGTTTGTGGTGGTCTGTTTCCGCATTCGGGCATAAAATCCGCCGATTAACCATTCTGTGCGCCGCCAGCAATATGCCCAACAATCAAATTCGCCGCAAGTCACCTGAACACAAAGCCAGCAATAGTGTTGCCGTTCCTGGAAATACGCAGCGCGAATACGCCGTTGGCTGGGCGGATTATGAATTGCTGGATGCCGGTGACGGTAAGAAACTGGAACGCTGGGGTGACGTGGCGACGATACGCCCGGAGATTCAAGCACATTTCCAGCCGGGTTGGTCGTGGGCGGATTGGCAGGCCAGGGCGGATTGGGAGTTTGTAGAGCTGTCATCCACGCAAGGCACCTGGAAAAAATTGAAGCCGCAGGCTAGCGAACACTGGCAAATCGCTTATCAACAATTGCAGTTCGGTTTGAAGCTGACCAAATTCAAACACCTGGGCTTGTTTCCGGAACAACAAGCCAACTGGCGGTTCATCGCCGAGCGGGTCAAACCGGGCGACAAAATACTAAACTTGTTCGCCTACACCGGCGCGGCCTCGCTGGTGGCCAGGGCGAATGGCGCGCAAGTGGTGCATGTGGATTCAGTCAAGCAAATGTTGGATTGGACCCACGATAACATGGTGCGTAGCGGGTTGACCGACATCCAATGGGTACTGGAAGATGCCTTGAAATTTGCCAAGCGCGAACTCAAGCGCGGCAATCATTACGACGGTATCATCATGGACCCGCCGGCCTGGGGTTTGGGCGCCAAGGGCGAAAAATGGAAACTGGAAAATCAGCTGGCCGACTTGATCGAAACGGCGCGCGGCTTGATGAATCCGGGGGCGTTTTTAGTCCTGAACACCTATTCTCCCAAAGTGGACTTGCAGGATTTAGCCCGCGCCGCCGCCCCTTGTTTTGCTAAACGCCAACTCGAAATCAAACAACTGTGGATGCAGAGCCAAACCGGCAAAGCTTTGTTTTATGGAAATTTGCTGCGGGCCATGGCTTAATCCGCGAATGGATTGAGGACCCGAATTCCTGTGCCGGCAAAGTCACCAACATTCCGCGTGACAACGGTAAGATCGTAAATTAACGCCGTAGCAGCGATCAATTTATCCAAGGGGTGTTGAGGATTTGGTACGCGCATTTTCCCCCAAACCAGCGCAATCTCGTTGTCGATAGGCAAGACATGATGGCGATATTCCTGCATAAGCTGGTTTAGCCAGTTCTCGAGTAACTTGCCTTGGCTAAAATCGCCGCGGTGATAAATCAGATCCACGCCGCGCCGCAATTCACCGACGGTGACGACAGAAATATACAGCTTGTGATCATTTTGGGCGACGCCGGCAAAGAACTGGTTAACGCCCGGATTTGTCTTGCTGCCTTTGCGGATTTCGCTAATCACATTCGTGTCAATCAAATACATCAGCCAAATCGCTCTCGGTATCCACACGCAGAAAGTCAGTATCCGAACCGACATTGGGCATGGCGGCCAGCACTTCCGTAAAAGATTTCCGTTGCGGCCCGGTCAAAACCTCCGCCAGGATGGCGCGATGTTCTGCTTCTGTGGAACGATGGTGGGCGGCAGCTCTGGCTTTCAAAGCCTTAACCAGCGATTCATCAAGATTTCTAACAACAAGGCTGGGCATAGCTAACTCCAAGGGGTGGTGCTATCAATGCTAGCATGCGCTTTGGCGTAGCGGTAGTCTTTTAACTCTAACGTTGTTGGCCCGTAAAAAACGGCCGAGTCGCAAATACACCGTCGGCAAAACGCTTACCTTGCCACGACAAACTGCGTTTCAACACAAAATCGAAGCGAAACGGGTGGTATTCCTGCAGAGCCAGCAACGGTTCGACGGCATCGTCCGCCAGCAGGCCGGCTTCGGCGAAAGCCGACGGCGAGATCAACGGCAAAATGCCGGTCAACGGGTAATCCGAGCCGTACAGCAAGCGGCTATGCCAGCTGGTTTCCGTCAGCAGGGTTTTGATTACGCCCATATCGCGGTTGCGTAACACAATCGCCGAAATGTCACCGTATAGCCGGTCCTGCCACTGTTTATCTGCCATCAACTTGGCAAACAAATCAAAACTTCGCACTTCCCGGCCGTCTTCATCCACATCCTGGCCCAATGTCGCGCAATGGGCAATCACCACCCGAACGCCGGCATCGAGCGCCCGCCGCAAACGTAGCGGATTGCCGAACAAAGGCTGGTCGGCACCGTGTAAGGCGTTCTCTTCGCCACCGTGGGTGATGATCGGGATGTTCAATTTTGCAGCCGCTTTATAAAACCGGTCGCATTGCGGCGAAGCCGGGTCTATGCCCATTGCCGGCGGCAGCCATTTCACGGCGCGGGCACCGTTGGCGGCGGCCTGTTCCAGTACAGATGCGCAATCGGGGCGATAGGGATGAATGCTGGCTACCCATTCGAAGCGCTGCGGATAGCCTTGCGCCAAACGCTGAGCGTACTCGTTGGGGACAAAAAATGCGGTATTCGCATGATCCGGGTCGCCGCTGGCCCCATGCGCACGGTCAAACGCATACAACATGGCCTTAGCGCCCTTGGGCATGTTGTCCAGCAAGGCTTGTAAGCGTTTGACAAAGGCGGTGTCTTGGTTGGTGTCAGGGATGCAAGCCGCGTTGGCGTAAGCCCAATGTTGCAGGGTTTGCACCGGGTGCTTGAGCGGGGCATGCATATCCGGCGTTTGCGTAATGCCGCTACCGCCGTCGCCGGAGCCGATGATGTGCGTGTGACAATCCCACCAGTCTGCCGGATCGATGCCTTGCCAAGCGGCGGTTTCCAAGGCCGAAGCAGGCGTCCCAGCCGGATCGAGACAGGGATTAGTTAAGCGAAACAGTGCAGACGCCGGCATGCTGGCGGTGGCCAAGCCGGTAGCCGCCAGTTTTAAAAAGCGGCGGCGGGCGCGACTGGTAGCGGGCACGCGATGGTTTGATGTCATGGGGTGTTTTCTAGGTCGGATACTGTGGGGATAGGATCCGCAAAATCAAATGGGTTGTAAAGAGGTTGGGGCGGATTTTGCTTGGCTTGGTGCTAGCGCCATGGCCTTGCAGATTGGGTGATTATTAACCCGGCTCTTAAATTTCCTGGAAGGTGGAAGCCGTTAGACGGCTCAGGAGTTTCGTGCAGCTGCTGCGCTCCCGCTTTTGCGGGAGCAACGATGTGTAGAGGCCGGGTTAAAAAATTCTTAGAACTTAGAAACTTATTGCGCCCTCAAGGAAGAACGTTCTTTGCGGATAAGGATGGAACACATAAGCCGTTTTGTCCGTCAGGTTGTTGATACCGAATGAGATGCGGCTTTTTGCAGGTTTACCCAGCAAATCGTACTTAAAGCGGTAGCTGGTTTTAAAGTCCAGGAAGAAAAAACCGTCCTGCGAGCCGAACACATTGTTGACGTGGTCTTTGTTATCAATATCGTTGTAAGAGTCGCTGGTATACCGGCCCGCCATCGAGACATCCAGCGCTTCGTTCACATGATAGGTCGCCAGCGCATTAAAACGCCATTCCGGCAAACGGATACGTTCTTTGCCGGTCAGGTTAAAGCGGGTAAGTGATCCGTTCGCTTCTTGAAAGTTAATGTCCGGCCCGCCGTCTTCCACAATAGCGTTCATCCAGGTGGCGTTGAAATTCAGATCAAGGTCAGAGTCGAGGACGCGAGCTTGGTCATACACCAGTTCCACGCCGGTAGTGCTGGTAGCGGGAATGTTTTGGAAGGCATTTTCAGTCAAGATGCCGGTGGCGCGCCTAACTTGCTGGATAGTGTTGCGGATGTCGTCGCGGAACACATTGACCCGCACGTAACCGTTGTCCAGTCCGTATTCGATCATAAAGTTATGATGCCAGCCGTCCTCGGCCTTTAAATTCTCGTTTGCCGTGGTTATGCTCGTCGGCGACTGGAGGTTTTGATACAGCTCTGCGATGACCGGGAAGCGGTAGGCGCGACCAAACGAATAACGGAATTTCCAATTGGACGGCTCAAATCCCAACGATGCTTTCGGGGAGATGGCATCGTCGCTACGATCTGACAATGCACGGTTAGAGCCCACGCCACTGGACGCCAGCCACCATTCGTAACGTGCGCCCAAGGTCAAATCCCAATCGGGCGCAAAGTGATAGGCGAACTGACCGAACATCGCATTGGTAGTGACTTCACCTTGGTTACGCCGTCCTATGGTTTCTGAGCCTATCTGATCGGCCGAATAGCTGTTATAGGAGAACTGTTTGAAGTTCATGTTGTAGTTGTCGAAGTGGTAACCGCCTAAAAACTCCAAGGGTTTCCAGCCTAAAAACTCTCGGGTGCTCAGTTTCAAGTCGTAGTTTTTCCAATTGAAATCGTCAAACACTTGCAGTTGGCCGGTGTTTTGGTTGCGCGGATCGTCAGGATTAAAAAAAGCGGTTCTGCGCTCGTCTTTGATTACATCCAAGTAGCTGAACGTGGTGTCTATATCCCAGGTGTCGGTAATCGCCCCTTTTACCTGCATGCCGATTTGCATGGTTTGTCGTTCGTCATCGGACGGCCCGAAGCCGCTGTTCAAAACGTTGAATGCTCTTCCCGCGTAAACGGCATCGCGAGAATTGGTATTGTTATCGCCGTAATAGGCATTGCCGTTTGCAGAGGTCAGATAATTGCGCGGTTTTTCGGATTTGCGGGTACGTTCCTCGAACGCGCCGGTAAAGATGGCCTGCAAATCCGGCGTGATGTCGTATCCCACTTTGAGTTTAACCAGATCGGTATTGATTAATTCGGGGCCAGTGTCGCCGTAGATATAACTGGGCGTGCCGCGGGTGTCCAGAATCGGCACCGCGCCATTGACTGCGGTCGTTACGCCGGTAGGATTGCGCAAACCTGTATTATCGATGAAGTAACTCATAGGCTGGCTTTCCGCTTCCAAGCGGTTGTAGGAAAGCAGCGCAGACCACTTATCCAAACGATTGCCGTACGAAAAATATTGCCGGTTGCCGTCAAAGGTGCCGCCATCCGCGCCAATATTCTCCCAAGGCTGCACAAAGTAGCTGGTTTCCGCGTAGTACTCTTCTTTCATTGGCATGTGGGTTTTAAGGTTCACTACCCCGCCGATGGAGTTGCCGCTGTATTCCGCGGAGAAAGGACCGTAAACTACGTCAACCGCGTCGATTTCGTTTGGGCCCACCATCGACCAGCGCGGCGCACCGTTAAAAGAAGCCTGCAATTGATTGTGCAGCGGTAAGCCATCGGCATACACCATGTTTCTGGCCGTCGAGAACATATCGGCCCCGCGGATGCCTAACACGCCGTTCGGGTCGCCGATATAACGCTGGCGTATCTGCAAGCTCGGTTGATACTTGACGGCTTCTTCCGTGGTTTGGGCATTTTGCCGTTCAATTTCGGCGCGTGATAGGCGGGTTGATGGCGAGGTGAAATGCGAGTCTTTCGCCACTTCACCGGTGATCACCATTTCTTCCATCACTTCGTCTTTGTTGCTGCCGCCCACAGCCGGCGTTTCCGAGGGCACTTGTTTTGATGCTGTTTGACTATTGTTAGCAGTGGGCTGATCTGTTGGCTTGGAAGCTTCTGCATTTTTTGCCGTATGTTTCGTGGCGTCGCCAGTACTTTTCTTCTGTGTTTCAGCGATGGCGACATTGCTGGTAATAGCCAGCAGAACAGCAGTAGACAATAAAGAACGCATCGGCAATCTATAAGACGCTGATTTATCAAGTGTTTCGGATTGATTTTTCACGTTTGATCTCGGTTGTAATTATTATTTCTGGATTATTGCGAAGTTTGTTTTAGCCTTTTGATCTACTCAATTTGAGCGATTTTCCGAGCTGGATCATGCTGATAGCTAACAGGTTTTCCGGATAAAAAATATTCCGAATCTCCGGCAAGATTGGGGCCAAGATTAAATGTCTTTGATTTTATTGATAAATAATTAATAGTCGTGTTTTATTTTTAATAAACTGTGTTATTTAACTGATTTTTTAGGTTTTTTTGGGCGATACGCCTTGCTATTCCAAGGTGCTATGTCTGAGACATAAACTTTTAAACAAGCGAGATTTTTAAAAAAATGTCGGATAGTTCAATAATTTGATAGGCGTATTGGTTTGCACAAGATTGCGTGGCTTAAAAAGATTAAACCATTCGTTAAAGCAGCCGGTAGGTAAAAGCAAAGTAATAAACTATGTTAAATGACTACATCGCCTGAGTTGAACATGGACCACAGCAACTTTATTGTCATCTCTTCCGTTTGGGCTTGAATGTCGTCTGGACTGGCGCTAAGGTGTTCCTCTTTTTGATGGCAAATTCGGCCCTGGCAGCTAATTTAATAAGGATACTATGAACACAAGAACCATTCTGGTTGGTCTAGCTTTAAATCTCATTGGCTGTAGCGTGGTTTTGGCGGAACAGCCCGAAATAAAACCCTTCACTCCCGGCAGCTACCAACAGATTTTGGCGGTAAATGCCAACAAGCCGCTAATGCTGGCAATCTGGTCGGTGGATTGCCCATCCTGCCTGAAGGACATGGACATACTGGGTAAGCTGCACGAGAAACATCCGGCTTTGAAAATCGTCATGCTAGCCACCGACGACGCGGAAGCCTTGCCGGAGATCAAACGTATCATCGACAGCCATAAACTCGGCGGGCTGGAGAATTGGGCTTTCGCCTCCGATAATCCGGAAAAACTGCGTTACGAGATCGACCCGGCCTGGTATGGCGAATTACCCAGAACCTATTTCTTCGACGCTGGCCATCAGCGGGTGGGTAAGAGCGGGGCGATGTCGTTGGAAGAATTTGAGGCGCAACTCGGTAAGCTGAAAATGTAATGCAGCCAAATCCGGCCCGTCAGCCGTGGGGCGCGGGCTGCCGCAAACGGTACAGGCCATAAACCGCAAAGCCGATCAGGTTCCAGATCAGAAAATACAGCTGCGTAGTGCTCGGCAGGCTGATAAACAGATACAGGCAGCCCAGTATCGCCACCGGTCCGGTGATCCAGACAAACGGTGCCGAGAATTTCCGCGGCATTTCCGGCTGTTGATGCCTGAGCAACAACATGCAAACCGCCACGACACAGAATGCCAGCAGCGTGCCGGCATTGGCCAGCGCAGCGATGTCCGCCAGCGGAAACACGCCGGCGATGATACTGACGATCACGGCGGTAAACACACTGGTGCGAACCGGCGTACCGCGTGGCGACACCTTGGCCAAGCCGCGCGGCAGCAAGCCGTCGCGGGCCATCGCAAAGAAAATCCGGCTCTGTCCGTAAAAAAACGCCAGCACTACCGTCGGCAGGGCGATGACGGCCGATGCCGCCAGCCAGCGCGCCGCGTTAGGTTTGCCCAACTCGCGCAAAATCAGCGCCAGGGGCTCGGGGCTGTCGGCGAAGCGCCGATAATCCAAAGCGCCCAGTGCCGCCACTGCCACCACGACGTAAATGGCCACGCAGATTAGCATCGAGCCGACGATGCCTAGCGCCAAATCGCGGTCGGGGTTACGGGTTTCCTCAGCCGCGGTGGCAATCGCATCGAAGCCGTAGAAGGCAAAAAAGATGATCGCCGCCGCAGCCATTACGCCACGCTCGACGCCGTCCGCGCCGAAGGTTTTAATGAAACCAAACGGCATAAAAGGTTGGAAATGTTCGGCTTGGAACAGCGGCAACACCACCGCGATAAATACCAGCAATGCGGTCAGCTTGACCACCACTAACAAGGCATTGACGCTGGCGCTCTCTTTAGTGCCGATCAGCAATAGGCCGGTGACTACCAGGATGATGAAAATCGCCGGCAGGTTAATCAAGCCACCCAGTTCCGGGCCTTGCATCCATTGCATCGGTACGCCCAAGCCTTCGTGCAACAGCGGCGCTGCATAACCGGACCAACCCACCGCCACCGCACTGACCACCAGCGAATATTCCAAAATCAAACTCCAGCCCACAAACCAGGCGGCCCATTCGCCGATCACGATATAGGCATAGGTGTAAGCGCCGCCGGCGGCCGGCATCAGCGTGGCCATTTCCGCATAAGCCAAGGCCGCGCAGGCGCAAATCGCTCCGGCAATCACAAACGCCAATATCACCCCCGGCCCGGCCTTGGCCGCGCCAACCCCGATCAAGGTTAAGATGCCAGTGCCGACAATCGCCCCCACGCCCAGCGCCATCAGGTGCGGCCACCTTAACGTGGCGGTTAATCTATGTTCTGTCGGCACATTGTCAGCAGCCGGCCAGGGTTTACGCTGGCGCCAATTGTTCATATCGCGTCCCCGTTGCGGCGCGCAAGCCGGTAAAATACCCAGTCAATTCGGTCTATCCCAATGGAACCCCACATGAAAATCATCTCCTGGAACGTCAACGGCATTCGCGCCGTGCAAGATAAAGGTTTTGCCGATACGCTCAGCCAACTCGATGCCGACTGCGTGTTGCTGCAAGAAACCAAGGCTCAAGACGAGCAAGTCAGCAAGGCTTTGGAAAATATACACGGCTATCACCTGTACTCCAACTCCGCGGAACGCAAGGGTTATTCCGGCGTGGCGATATTAAGTAGGCAGGAGCCGCTGCAAGTGATGCACGATATGGGCATCGCTGAACACGACCAGGAAGGCCGGATCATCGTCGCCGAATTCGAGAAATTTTATTTGTTGAATGTCTACGTGCCTAACTCTGGCGACGGTTTGGCGAGACTGGATTATCGGCAGACTTGGGATAAAGAGTTTTTAGCCTACATGCAAAAGCTGCAAAGCCAAAAACCGCTGATTGCCTGCGGCGATTTCAACGTCGCCCATCAAGCCATCGATATTGCCCGCCCCAAAGCCAATTACAACAAATCGGCCGGCTATACCCAAGTCGAGATCGATGGTTTCAGCAATTTTGTGGAGGCCGGTTTGATCGACAGTTTTCGGCACCTGCATCCGGATACCGTGGCTTACAGCTGGTGGAGCTACCGCGCCAATGCCCGTGAAAAGAACATCGGTTGGCGGATCGATTACGTGCTGACCAGCCAGGCGCTGCTCGGGCAAATCAGCGATGCGTTCATTCTGCCGGACGTATTCGGCTCAGATCATTGCCCGGTCGGCATCGAGCTGGCGCTTTGAGCGAAATGATCGAAAAGTCCCCTCTCCCTCCGTACCCGCAGGGCATAAAGGAGAGGGTTAGGGTGAGGGATGTTTTTAATTTTTTTATTCCGACAATCATGAGCGACCAACAGCATTTGCTACAACACCGTCAAGCGCTGCTGGCCTGTACTCGCTGCCCGGCCATGATCCGCCCGGTGGTCAGCGGCAAGCCGGTGCTGTCGCCGGTGTTGCTAATCGGTCAGGCACCCGGCGATAAAGAAGGGGTGTTGGGCAGGCCGTTTGCCTGGACGGCGGGTAAGACGATGTTCAAATGGTTTGCCCAGATCGGCCTGGACGAAGCCAGTTTTCGGGAGCGGGTCTATATGGCGGCGGTCTGCCGCTGCTTTCCCGGTAAAAATCCCAAAGGCGGCGACCGCGTACCCAATCCGCAGGAAATCCAGCAATGCGCGTCCTGGCTGCAAGCGGAAGTCGAGCTGTTGCAGCCCAAGTTAATCATCCCGGTCGGCAAGCTGGCAATTCAACAAATGCTACCGGTCGATAAACTCAGCGATGTCATCGGCGGTTTGCACCACTTGAATTTTCACGGCCACGACACCGACGTCATCCCACTGCCGCACCCCTCCGGCGCCTCCACCTGGCATCGCACCGAGCCGGGTGCCGGTTTGCTGCAAGCGGCGTTGGCAACTATTCAGGCGCATGCGGCCTGGCTGCAAGTGTTGGGGCGTCCAACGTAGGGCGCAATAACCAACGGGCATTGCGCCGCATTGAATCAACTTGCTATTGAAAATAAAAAAATGGATTACCGAAGAATTTGGCACCCTGGCGGTACCTATTTTTTTACCATCAATTTGTTACAAAGGAATGGTAACGATCTGTTGATTCGACATATTCAACCGTTAAAAGATGCGATCAAAACGGTAAAAACACATCACCCGTTCAAAATTCACGGTTGGGTGGTATTACCCGAACACATGCATTGTTTAATCGAGTTACCGGAAAACGACATCGACTACGCTACGCGAATACGGCTGATAAAAATTGGATTTTCCAAGGCAATACCCAAAACCGAAAGCAGATCGAACGTGAGAGTTAGACGCGGAGAACGCGGAATATGGCAACGGCGTTATTGGGAGCACCTGATACGGGATGAAGCTGATTTTCAAGCCCACTTGGATTATATACATTACAACCCGGTGAAACATGGCTGGGTAACACAAGTAAAACACTGGCCATACTCGACTTTTCACCGATGGGTTGAAAAGGGCGTCTATCCGTTAGATTGGGCAGGAATTGACGGAGATTTATATGACTTTGAGTAACTTTAAAATACGGCACAATGCCCTTTGGCTATGGTGCCTTACGGTTTTCGTGTTACAAGTCCAATTGTAGGGCGTCAATAGGCGCAGCCGTATTGCGGCATATGTTGGCCTTCAAGCATGCGGCGCATTACGCTATCGCTAATGCGCCCTACGAGCTGATGATGCACCGCACGGCCGCGACGGCCAAGTGCACGGCTGTTGGGGCTCGGCTTGATTGAGGGGTTAGGCATCACTTTGGGAGTAGTGCGCGGAAGCTCTCCGAAAGCAGAAGTAACAGAACAAAGATGGTCCCCAAAATGATTCCAGCGATATGCAGCCAACCGGCGGTTCTCTGGTTGGAGTCCGTGGACTTAATGTGTTCAATTGATTGGTCGGCGTAAAGCCAGACTAGACTCCAAGCTAGGCCAACTGGGTACATAAACATCGCCGCGCCTAGCGAAGTGCCGAGAATTTTCTCGATGAAGGTAAAGACGGTTCCGGACAGTGCTGCTCCTATGAGTGCAACAACTACTTTCGCTGCGTCTGACCAGTTTGTCGTTTTGCGTACCGCAATGCAGATGAGACTGCCGATAAATACGCCGAGCGCAAGCATCCCAAGATGTCCCATTTTTCATCTCCTCCTGTTTAGGTGTGAACCTTGGCTCTCAACTCTCAGCTGATTGTCCGCGCCGTCCTCAATCCGAAGTACAGAGCGAGCGATAGATGTTCCGGTGATGCCTAACGTAGTATATAAGACATTGTCTGTCTAATAATCCAATACATTATGTCGTATAACTCGATTGCAATTTAGACAAGTTATTGTTTATTAAGTAATTAACTTCGAGAAAAAGGACATGCCGTGAAAACAAGTACGACACCGGTGCTATCCAAGAATCTGCACAACCCAAGTACCCAAGAAAAGCCGTTTTCAATTTCTTGTTCTTGATCAGGAGAATAGTTGCCTTTCCGATATTAAGCAAGGCTGTAACATCTTCCCCAATCCATCTGCCGCTAAGGCCCTGGCCCCACAGCCGACAAATCCGTATTCTGCTCATTCAACGCCCAACCGCCACCCAGCGCCTTATACATCTGCACCTGGGAGACCAACACATCCAATCTGGCCTGCACCCGGCTGTTTTCGGTGGTCAGGTAGCTGCTTTGCGCGTTCAGCAGGGCTTGGTAATCGACCGCGCCGAGCCGGTAGCGGTTTTGCGAGATGTCGTAGGCCAGTTTGGCTTGGGCGGCGGCGTGTTGCAGGGCTTGCAGGCGGCGGCTGGAGTTGGCGTAGGTGGTGGCCGCGTCTTCGACTTCCTTGAAGGCGGTCAATACGGTTTTTCGGTAGTTTTCCACCAATTCGGCATTCGTTGCCAGGGCGTTGCCCAGGGCGCCTTCCAGGCGGCCGCCCTGAAACAAAGGCTGGGTCAAGCCGGCCGCCAGACTGGCCGCCACGCCGGCCGGTTGCGGGTTGGATAATACGCTGCTCAGGCTGAGCTGCAGTTTGGGATAAAACGCCGCGCGGGCCACGGCGATGTCGGCATTGGCGGCGATCAATTCCATTTCCAACTGGCCGATGTCGGGCCGACGTTGCAACAGCGTGGCCGGCTGCTCGGCGGCGATTGCCGGCACGCTCAGTGCGGCGAATTGGGCCGGTTCCAGCACCAGATGTTGCGGCGGATGGCCCAGCAAAATGGCCAGCGTGTTTTCCGCCAGGGTTTGCTGTTGAGTCAGTAAATCCAGATTGGCGCGGGCGTTGGCTTGGGCGGTGCGCTGCTGCGCCACTTCCAGTTCGTAAGCGGCACCGGCCCGCTGCCGGGCTTCGATGATGGTCAAAATCGCACTGACCGTGTCCAAAAAGTCGCTGGCGATTTGCCGGCGCTCCTGGATAGCCAGCAAATTGAAGTAGGCCTGGCCGACATCGGCCATCACTACCAATTGCAAGGCATCGCGGGCAAACACCTGGCTGAGCAAGCGCGCGCTGCCGGCATCGCGCCGGGCCCGGTTGGCGCCCCACAAATCCACTTCGTAAGCAATGTCCAGCTGGCCGCTGGTTTTTTGCGTGTCGCTGGCGTTGTTGCGGGTGTCGGTAAAATCGCCGTTTACGCTGGCGGCCGGCCATAGCCCGGCACCGGCGATGCGTGCCTGGGCGCGGGCTTGTTCGATCCGCTGGCGGGCGGCGTTCAAATCGTTGTTATAGGCCAGTGCGTCGGCCATCAACCGGTTTAACTGTTCGCTGGCAAACGCCTGCCACCATTGCGGATTGATGTTGGCGCTGTTGGCTTGTTCGGCCTCCCGCCATTGCGTAGGCGTTTCCACGACGGGGCGCTGGTATTCGGTCAATAAATTGCAGCCGGTCGTCAACGTCAATAGACCAGCTAACGCGGCGACGGTTAGGAAATTTGGAACAATTTGATTCCGCTCATGGTTCGACAAGCTCACCACGAACGGCTTCAACTGTTTACCGTTCGTCCTGAGCTTGTCGAAGGACGAATTTCGGCCTTTCTTGAGATAGTACCTATTCATTCCGCCGCCAAGGCCACGACCGGGTCCAGATGGGCGGCTTTGCGGGCAGGTAAATAACCAAACAGCAAGCCGGTGCCGAAGGCGCAGGAGAAGGCCAATATCGCCGGCAACGGCGAGAACAATACCGCCATGTCAAAATACTTCAGCACATAACCGGCGGCAAAGCCCAGCAACACGCCCATCAGCCCGCCCAGGGTGCAGACCACTGCCGCTTCGGTATTGAACTGCAATAAGATGTCGCGGCGGCGGGCGCCGGTGGCGATGCGGATGCCAATCTCCCGGGTGCGTTCGGTAACGCTGACCAGCATGATGTTCATCACGCCAATGCCGCCCACCAGCAGGGAAATCGCCGCGACGATGCCCAGCATCAGGGTAAAGGTGTTCTGGGTTTCGGTGGCCGATTCGATGATGGAGGCCATGTTGCGTATCCGAAAATCCTCGGTCTGGTGGCGGGCGATCAACAAGTCGCTGATGGCTTGTTGGGTAGCGTCGATTTGGCTTAAATCGCCGACCTTGACGGTGATGCCACCCAGATATTTCTGCCCAAACAGCCGAATCAAACCGGTGCTGATCGGCACAAACACACCATCGTCGCGGTCGCTGCCCATCGCATCGGCGCCTTTGGGCGACATCACGCCGATCACTTCAAACGGAATATTGCCTATCATCACAAAGCGGCCGATAGGGTCTTCGCCTTCCACAAAAAGCAGTTTGCGCACGGTTTCGCCCAGTACCATCACCGGTGCATAGCGGCGTTGGTCGCGTTCGTCGAAGAAGTCGCCGCTGCCGACCGGCCAGTCGCGCACCGAGGGCATACTCGGCGCAACGCCTTGCACACTGGTTGAATAATCAATCGAACCATAACGCACCGTCAAACGACTGTTGCGTTCCGGTGAGGCCGATTCGACATTGTCCAGTTCAGCAACCGCCTCGGCATCGGCCAGCGTTAGCGTTGCCACGTCGCCGCCACCGCGAAAGCCGGTCAGGCCGGGACGGATAGACAGGATATTGGTGCCCATCGTCCGCATCTGTTCCAACACTTTTTCCTGGCTGCCCTGGCCGACGGCCAGCATCGTGACGACCGCGGCGACGCCGATCACAATGCCCAGCAAGGTGAGGGCGGTACGAAATAAATTGGCGCGTAAGGAGCGCAATGCCGTTTTGGCGGCTTCGCCCAGTTCGGCCAGCAAACCAGCCGCGCCGATGCCGCGGTGCTGGGGAGGGGGCAATCGCTGTCCGCTTTGATTGGCGGTGCCGTCGCTGACGATTTTGCCGTCGGCGATATGAATGACACGCTGGGCGTGGGCGGCGACTTTGTCGTCGTGGGTGATCAATAAAATGGTGCGGCCTTCCTGATGCAAGGCTTTCAACAAGGCCATCACTTCCGTACCGCTTTGGCTGTCCAGCGCGCCGGTAGGTTCGTCGGCCAGGATGACCGGCGGATCGTTCATCAAGGCGCGGGCGATAGCAACCCGTTGCTGTTGGCCGCCGGACAGTTGCATGGGTTTGTGACCGCTGCGTTCTGCCAAACCGAGTTTGCCGAGCAATTGCAAGGCGCGTTGCTGGCGTTCGGCTTTAGGTAGACCGGCGTACAAGGCCGGAATTTCCACATTTTCGGTGGCGGTTGCTGTGTTCAACAGGTTGTAGCGTTGGAAGACAAAGCCAAAGCTTTCCCGGCGCAGCTCTGCCAGTTGGTCAGGGTCTAAATCCGCGACATTTTGCCCCAGCACTTGGTAGCTGCCGACATCGGCTTTATCCAGACAGCCGATCAGGTTCATTAATGTGGATTTGCCCGAGCCGGACTGGCCGATGATCGCCACAAATTCGCCGGGCCAGATGCTTAGCGAGACATCGTCCAGCGCGCGGACGATGGCATCGCCGTTGGGGTAAAAGCGTTGAATATGCTCAAGTTGCAGCAGGGGCAGGGTGCTCATAGTCTGGGCACTCCGGCGCCGGGATAGCCTTGATTGTTTTTGCGGTTTTTAGCCTTGTCGTCCATGCCGGCGTTGATTTGTAGTTTGTCGCCGACGGTCAGGCCATCCAGCACTTGTGCAAAGCGCCGGGTTCTCAAGCCGATTTGGACGATTTTGTCTTGCACGCCTTGTTCGGTAAGGACTTTGATTTGGTAAGCATGACCGCTGGCTTTATCTTCCTTGCGTTGGCGTGGGCCCAGTGCGTTCACAGGAATCAGCGGCACTTGTTCGGCCTTGCCCAGCACAAAAAACATCTGGGTGCTCATGCCGGTCATCAGTTGCCGGTCGCGGTTATCGACATCCACCAGCACGTTGTAAAGCACCACGTTATTGATCACTTCCGGTGTCGGCAAAATCTGCCGCACCGCGCCTTGCCAGCGGCGTTCGCCGGAACCCAGCGTGGTGAAATACACCGGCATGTCCGAACGCAGGCGCATCACGTCGGCCTCGGCCACTTGAGCGCGCACTGTCATCGTATCCAGTTTGGCCAGTTGCAGGATGGTGGGAGTGGTTTGGTTGGCGTTCAGGGTTTGACCTTCGCGGGCTTTCTGATCGACCATGGTGCCGTCCATCGAGGCAAAGATTTTGGTGAAACCCAGATTGGTTTTGTCGCCGTTTAAAGTCGATTGCACCTGTTCGATTTGGGCTTGCAGCGATTCGGCGGTAGCTTTGGCGTTTTTCAAGGTGAATTCGCTGTTCTGAAAGTCCTGGACGCTGACGCCCTGGCTTTTCAGCAGTTCGCGGTTGCGGTCGTATTGTTGTTGGGCAAACACCACTTGCGCCTGCTGGCCGGCCAGTTGCGCCTGCAAATTTTTGATATTGGCTTCGTCGGCCGCAACGCGAGCGGCGTAGATCCGTGGGTCAATCTGCGCCAGCAATTGGCCGGCCTGGACGTTGTCGCCGATTTTAACGTAGATTTTTTGCAACTGGCCGGTCACCTGCGCACCGACATCCACGTATTCCTTGGGTTCCAGCTTGCCTTGGGCGGTGACGTTTTCTTCCAGATCGCCCAGCGTTACTTCCACGCTATCGGCTTTGTCCTGGTTTGCGTGTTTGGGTTGCTTGGCAAAATACCAGCCGCCAACTGCGACCGCGATAGCCAATAAAAACAGAGCAAGCCAGCGCAGACGCCGGCGGTTTGGGGAGGAAACGAGCGATTGCTGCATGGCAATAATGTATGTCTACTTGAGGATGACGGATAGTTTCCCGACCGGCAGTAGTGGCGATGGCTTCGACAGCGGATAGCAGGATATGGCTTGGCGGGATGCAGGAACGCTAGCTCAAGCCGCCCGCCAAGTCTGCAGGGAGTTTATGCTTTGGTATCGGGCTTGGCAATACTGGGAAGGTAAAGCTTGGTAAAGATGAGGTATCGGATTTTGGTTAGCGTCAATCAAGCAGGGAAGTAGTCGCAGTCGACCCAACGCGGAAGTTCGTGTATTTATCTTGAATGTCGGTTTAAAATTTAAATCGGCCATTCAAATAATAAAAATTGTAGGGTGGATAAGCGAAGCGCCATCCACCATGGGAACGCAAATAGGTGGATGACGCTTCGCTTATCCACCCTACGGCCCTGGGGTAGGTTTGTGACCTTTCCAGTCGTATAGTGCTGAGCCTGTAAGCTAATTACACGGCCTTTGCCGCCGGTCGCGGTCATACAATCGAGTGATTGTGGCCGGCATCTCGCAGCTTGCTGTCATTGAATAGGCAATTTGAGTTGGAGGAATACTCCCAAATTGATCCTAAATGTAATTACCCCGGCCAACGAGCAGTAACGTCATACTCGAAAAGCGCCTTGTTGCAGTTCCGCTTCCGTATGACCATCGAATCAGTGTTTTCGTACCCAAGCATCAGCAGGGAGGCAGTCAGAATCGCTGGGGTATCAACCATGTTTCCGAAGAAGCTGGAATTGCCGACAATGTAATGAAGCTCTGCACCCGGCTCCAGTACGTTTGGTAGCGACGATAAATGCAGGTGCATGTCATAGAAGTACTTGAGCACATAGGTCGCCATGAGCTGAGCATTCTTGCCGTCGCTCTTTGCGATGCGTCCAACCGCATCAGTTAGAACCTCCGGGAGCACTTTGCCATTTGGTCCCCATTCATTTAGGCGACTTGTAGCGATCCCCCAAGTGCCGCCTATCGCCTTCCAATCCATCTCACCCGCTTCTCGGGCTTCTTCAAGAAACTTCATCCAATACATGTATGGGCGAAGTTCTCTAATATAGCTGATGCGATTCGGATAAGGGGGGGAGGTGACGACAAGGTTGAAGCGCCGCCCCATTTCTGGAATAGCGCGGGCATCCACCGCAACAACCGCCCCCTGGCCGCGTAGCTGGGTACCGCTAGAGGCAAGCACGGCATCGAGAATGACTAGATACAGGTCTGTCACATGCTCGACTTCGTGGTCTATCGTCTCCGACGAGAATGACATGGACACGTGATTGAAGGCGGCTGCAGAAGTCTCTATCACCAACCGACAGAAGGCCACCCACGCCAGCCCGGTCGCTCGATCTTTCGCCGGCTCTCCGAACACTTCGACAAGCCCTGTCCGAAGTGCCGCTAGAGCTTGGAGTGTATCGGCTGACCACCAGCGCTCGATGTTGAACAGGCGGGGGGTCCAATTGTCCTTCTTCATCAAGGCGGGAACCCGAGCGATAGCCTGTTGCGCACCGTCTTGCACTAAGGCCAAGTGATCAGACGAGTATGACCGACACTTCACATTGCCAAGCCAGATCAAGAACGGATTGATGTCGAATGAAAGCGCAGAGTTGCCATGCTCCGCCGCCGTAAGTGTCGTGGTCGCAGTCCCGGAGAACGGATCAAGAATCGCAATATTGGGGGGGAATCTGGCGATTATCTCCTTCACCAGCTTTACAGAGTAGGCCGGAGTAAGCCGGAGCCAGCCGTGGCGACCGAGCGACTTGTTATGCTTAAACGTGAGGTCCGAGCGTTGCTTAACGGAATGGCGCGTGACTTCAAGCATTCAACAAGGCTTCCAGCGCTTCTTGGACTTCCTTCTGGATTGCGGGGGAGTTGCGCTTGAAAAAGTCGGCAAGATCAAAGCCCAAGACCTCCTTGCAGAAGGCGAACAGGGATGCGGTCGATGCGTCGTCTGCACGACCGACCAAAACTCCACCTCGGCTGTTTTGATAGCGAAGGACCAAATCACCGTCAATCTGACCGGAGAAGATGGCAAACACGGGCATGTAGCCTTGTGCCCAAGCTACGGCGATGTTGTCGATATCGCCGTTCTGCCGTTTACTATCCTTGCTCTTGTACCCCTGACGAACCTCGAACACCGCGCCGTGGTCGGGGATCTTCGCACCAAGAATTCGGCAGTATTCGGCAACCCACTCGTTCACCCGTGCCTTCACCGCAGCGTTCGTAATGTCATCGAATTGGAGGCGACCATCAAGCGAGAGTGTTTTGTCTTTCCCTGCGCTCGTCTTAGTCTTGTAGGACCATGTGGCGCTGTTCCTGTCCGTGTAGCCCGTGGCATCGATGATGATTTCACGAAAAAGGTTCTCGCACCCCTTGCCGATTTGCCGGTACACCGAGGTCATACCGCCTGCGGCTTTGTGGGCTGCATACATCAGTTCAGAATTCAGGCCGCACCACGCATAGAACGGGTCGGCCCCGTACAAGTCAAGAAACTGCGGAAGGGATACGCCTTCTTCTTTATTTCCCTGTCCAAACTTTGGTTTGTACCGCTTGCATACCTTCAGCGGGTCTAAAAACTTCTTCAACAACTCTTTCTCTGTCGCCACCGGCGATTCCTCTTCATTCTTGGTCTAAAAGCCGCCTCAAAGGCGGCGTTTCCATTATCCCACAATCAGAAAGGCCGAATCCCTGGAATTGACCGCCCGTCTGTATTCAGGATAAAGAGGCCCATTGAATGCCACTTAATCCAAACAATTGGTTCGCTAAAGACTTGCCTAACTCAACTAAAAAAACGCCAACCTTGCCGCCTCGCGCTCGCCGCCGTCGAAAAATCGCAAAGCCCATTGGTCGGTAGGGTCCAGAAAGCCGGCTTTGGGATCGGTTTTCTTTTGTTTGGCGGTCCAGCTGACATAGTCGCGAAAATAGTAATGATCGAACATACGCATGAACTCGCCCAAATACACGTCGGCGACCGCTGTGTCGCCGATGATGAATAGCTGGTTCTCGTCGTTGTAACGGCAGGAATTGGTGCTGAAGTTGGCCGAGCCGGTGACGACCAAGGGCTTGTCGGAAAGCGGATCTACCAGCAGGATTTTGGTATGCACATGCACACCGGAATGATGTTTGGATTCGGCCAGCAGCCGGCCTTGCCATTGCTCCAAAATGGATTTTTCATCTATAGCGGCACTGGCCGCCAATTGGGTGTTGGGCGCGTCGTGCAAGGCTTGACCGACTACGCTGCGGGTGTTCAACAAGCCCAAGACGTGAGCAGGCGCTGCGGCCAGGGCCGCTTCCAGGTCGTCGTGCATGGCAAACGGCGCGGTAAAGCAAATCAGGCGTTTGCTTGCCGTTACCCATTCCGCGCATTCGTTGATGGCTTCGGTGGATTTGCGTGGGCTTAGTACCAGATGCGAACCCGTCGCGGTCGTGGTCGGCGGTTGGGTTAAACCCATCGCGACTTTCCGCGAGTCGGCGCCGGGCAAGCTGGGGTTTTTCCAGACGGTTTGATGCCACTCGAAATATTGTTTGGCGGCTGTGGCATCACTGATGACGTGGCCGACGTTGGATTGCCCGTAAATCGCGCTATCGGTGAAATTGGTCGAGCCGGTCCACACCGACAGCGGTTTGCCTTTGCCGTTGCTCAACACCATAAATTTGTTATGCGAGATATTCAAACCGGCACCGGTGCGGGCTTTGCAGACGCTTTTCAAACCGTATTTTTTGATCTGCGGCAGCGCGTCGAGTGAAGGGCCGTCGCCTTTGGCGTCCAGCAAGCCGTCGTACAAAATCTCCAGCCTGACCTTGCGTTGCTTCGCGCGTTTAAGTGCCTCGAAAAATGCGTCCTTGGCAAATTCGTATAAAAATAAATGTAAGCCCTGTTTGGCTTTGGCCGCGTCTATATAGGCGATCAAGGCCTCCTCCAGGCCGCGCGACAGCCAGCGGCGCGCATTTTCATCGACAATCTCGCCGGCCGGCAAATGTGGAAAGCGCGATGCAAAAGCTTGGCTGGCAGCCGCACTGCGGTTGAAATGCACCGCATGACCTTGGCTGCCGATGGCGGCGGGTTGTTCGCAATTGACTTGCACGGCTACCGAATCGAAAGTCTTTAACGCGCCTGGTTTGCCGGTCAGCGCATGGACGGTGTAGGTATAACTGCGCCCAGGCTTGGTAGTGTAGTCACCCCAATGAAATTTCTGGATCGGGTGATGACGGCTGCTAACGCTGGAGCCGTCGTCGCCGGGTAGCTCGAAGCGCTTTAAGCCGCGCAGCCAAGTGATTTCGCCGTTTTCATGGTCTGTGCGTTGGATGCCGAAGCCGAGCAAGCCGCTGCAATAGGCTTTCGGGCAGGTAAATGCCAGCAGCACCACGTAGGTGCCGGCGATCGCTCTGACTTGCAAGCCCTTGGGGCTGATATTAATTTCGCTACGCATGGCCGTCTCCGTTTAGATAGAGTGGATGACAAGTTTAGGTCTGTTAACCCTCGGTTGCGAGGCTGGCAAGCGTCAAGAAATCGCTGTAAAGCCCCCGCAGCTATTTAATATTCCGCACCAAAAAATCCTTTTGCCCGCAAGATTTCGCCGCACTTTTCACCACGTCGGCGCTGCAACTAGCTGTCGCGCCGCTCTTATCCAAACACACGAACATTTCCTTGAAAAACCGTCCGCCGCCGCTGCAGAATGGGGCGATGGCTTGCTCTTTCAGCCAGGGGTTGACGTCGGCAAAGGCGTTTTTCAAAACTTCGGCTGTGGTTCGGAAAGGTTTTTGCGGCCGCTGGTAGGCCTCCGGGATGGCGACTTTGCTTTTCAGTGCTTGCGATAATTGAAAATAACCGGCTTGGGTTAATCCGGAGCAGGTGCCGTGCTTTTCCCATTCGTGTTCGAACAGAAATTCGGACGGATAAAGCTCTGGAAACGCTTGAGCTTGACTAGGTGCGTAGGCTTCCTTGGTGCAAAAGCTTGGATAACCAACGTTGTATTGCGGCCAAAGGCCATGCAGTACCAAACCCAGTTTTTTGCCGCATTGTTCGCGGTCTTTGGGCTGTTCCTCGCAATAGGTGGGTGACCAGGATAAGGCCAGCACATACCCATCAAACTTGCCGGGCTTGCCGTTGGCGGCCAGGGCGGTCGAGAACGCTGCCAAACACAGCAGTAACCAAGCTTTCATAAATTTCTCCAAGTCTTAGAGTTTAGGGCGAGGAATTCGCCGTCTATATTTTTTAGCTCAGTATCAGAGCATAAACTGCTGCCAAATCCGCTCCACTTCCTTGCGCAGTTCTTGAAATTCGTCGCCGTGCGCGGTGGCGCTGAGGCCTTGCAATACCTGATGATGGCCGTAATCGCGGTAGGCGCAATAAGCTTGTTTTAGCAAGGCGGCATCGGCTGGCGAGATAAAACCGTGCTGCTGTAAACCTTCCAATAGGCGGACGTTGTCCGTGTAAGTCGCTAGACTCGGCTGCTGCGCGGTTTCTGCGAGGACGCCGAACTGGACGATAAACTCGATGTCGGCGATGCCGCCCTGGCTTTGCTTTAGATCGAATATCGACGGGTCTTTGGGGGCCAGGTTGTCGCGCATTTTTTCACGCATCTCCCGCACCTGGGTTTTCAGTTCTTCGCGATCCCGCGGTAAGGCTAAAATCCGGCCGCGGATGGCTTTGTAGCTGTGTTTCAAACTTTCGTCGCCGGCCACGAAACGGCCGCGCACCAAGGCTTGATGTTCCCAGGTCCAGGCTTCGTTTTTTAAATACGTTTCGTAATGGTCGATATGCGTGACCAGCAAGCCGGAATCGCCGTTGGGCCGCAAGCGTAAGTCCGCTTCGTAGAGGATGCCGGACAGCATTTTGGTATCCAGAATGTGGCGGATTTTTTGGCCCAGGCGCAAATAAAACTGGCCGGCGTTAATCGGTTTTTCGCCGTTGGTTTGCGCGTCGCCGTCGGCGCAGGCATATAAAAATACCAAATCCAGATCCGAGCCGTAGCCCAGTTCGATGCCGCCGAATTTGCCGAAGGCAATGATCGCAAAGTTTTGCGGATCGGGGCCGGTGCCGGGCGGGTGGCCGTGCTTGCTGACCAGCATTTGCCAGGCGCATTGCAACACCTGCTCCAGAATGGCTTCGGCGGTCCAGGTCAGGTAATCGCTGACGATCATGACCGGTATCACGCCCATGATGTCGGCGGCGGCCACCCGCAACACGTTCAGATGCTTAAATTGGCGCAGCGCAATCATCAGTTGTTCGCTGTCCTGGGTATCGACGCGCGCCAGTTCGCGCTGCAAGTCCTCGCGCAAGGCCTGCTTTTGCAGTGGGTCGTAGAGCGAACGGGTATCCAGCAGTTCGTCGAACAGAATCGGATACAGCGACAGATATTCGCAAATCCACGGACTGGCAGCCGCCAGTTTGATCAGCTGATTCAGCGCGTCCGGATTTTCGGCCAGCAAGGCTAGATAGACGTTGCGGCCGGCTACGGCTTCGAATAAATCCAGAATGCGCAGCAAGCTCGCATCGCTTTTTTCGCTGTTTGCCACTTGTTCTATCAGTTGTGGCATTAACCGGTCCAACACCCCGGCCCCCTTGCTGGTCATGCGTTTAATCGCGTGCGATTCTTTAAAATCGACGAGGGCTTTTTGGATGTTCATCGGATCGGCAAAGCCATAGTCGGCCAGTGCTTCCAGCGCCAGTTCGTTGTCGGCGGGGCTGGCCCAGATCAAGCGCGCGCTTTGCTGTTTATTGTCCTGTTCGCTGAGTGAAAACACCTGCTCGAAAATGTCCTGCACCGATTCGCGCACCTGGTCCAGTTCGGCTTTGAACGCGCTCCAATCCTCAAAATCCAGCGAATACGCCAGAATTTGTTGTACCAGCGGGTTAGCGGGGAGGTCGTGGGTTTGTCTGTCCTGGTATTGCTGGATGTGGTTTTCCACGCGCCGTAAAAACCGGTAGGCAAATTTTAAGGTGGCCACATCCTCGACCATCATCAACCCCAACTCTTCCAGTACGCTGAGGATGGTTTGGATTTCACGTTGCTGCAAGGCGACGTCCTGGCCGCCGCGGATCAATTGAAAGGCTTGGCCGATGAACTCTACCTCGCGGATGCCGCCGGGGCCGAGTTTGACGTTGTCGGCGCGGTCGCGGCGTTTTAGCTCCTGGGCGATTTGGAATTTTAACGAGCGCAGTTCCTCGAAAGCGCCGTAATCCAGATAGCGGCGATAGACAAACGGTTTGATCAGCCCCGCCAGTTGCTTGCCGGTATTCAAATCGCCAGCCACTTGTCGGGCCTTGATCATCGCATAGCGTTCCCATTCCCGGGCTTGGGTTAGGTAGTATTGCTCCATGCCGTCGAAATTCATGATTAACGGGCCGCTGTCGCCAAACGGGCGCAAGCGCACATCGGTACGGAATACAAAACCGTCCACGGTAATTTCATCCAGCATTTTCACCAGTGAGCGGCAGATACGGGTGAAGAATTCGCCGTAGCTGATTTCCTTTTTCTCGGTAAGGACGCCGTCTTCGGCGTAAGCAAAAATCAGGTCGATGTCGGAGGAATAATTCAATTCCCAGGCCCCGAGTTTGCCCATCCCCAGCACCACGATGTTAAACGGCGTGCCGTCGGCCAGCGTGGGTGTGCCCCAGCGCGCGCAAGCCTGCCGGTATAAAAAATCCAGCGCGGTTTGAATGCAGACCTCGGCCAAGGCGGTTAAATCCGACAGCGTTTCGTCCAGATCGGACCAGCCGGCCAGATCGCGCCAGGCGATTCTGATCATCTCCCGGCGGCGGAATATGCGTAATTGCCTGGCTAGGGCAGGTTCACCGTCGGCATTGCCGTTTTGTTGCAGTGCGGCGGCGTAATCGGCGCGGCGCAGCGGGGCGAATAGATCGGTGGATGTCACCAGCTCCGGAATCAGATCGGGATGGCGCAGCCAGCTTTCGCTGATAAATTGGCTGCAAACACAGACTTTTAGTACCGAAGCGCAAAATACGGCGTTGTCGAAAATCTGGCGTTGCTCTTGGCTAAGCTTTTCGTCGAGCTTGGTGCAAAAGTCGGAGGCCAAAGTCCGCAGTTCATCCGGCAACAGTACCGTGTGCTGGGACAGCGAATCGAAAAGTGACATAGGCGGGATCCTGTCGGAAGAACGGAAGCAGCATGATACCTAAACTGCAGACGCTACCCTAGATGGCGGCTGAAAAAATATCCACACAGGAATCGGGTAAACTTAAACCAGGCCAGGATGCGGCTGAACGCCGCATCTTGCAGATTGATCAAATCGGAGCGCAACGCATGAAAACCCTGTATCTAGCCGCACTACTATTGATGTTGGGCGCTTGTAGCCAAAATAATCAGTATGCGAACTTGGAGGGTGGGCGCAGCCAAACCGGCCAGCCGGCCTTGCATGCGGTGCGGGACAAGCGCTTGCATGAATTGATGGACCGGATGAATAGCCTGATGCAGGAGCGGTTTATGACCGAGCAGCAATTAGACGTGGAGCGCCGCAAATATTCACGGCAAATCGGCGAAGCAGCGCGGGATTTGGCGGCTACTGTCGAGATCATGATTGCCCGTATGCCCGGTTTGCAGTTAAACGCAGCCGAACAAACCACGTTTCTGGCCTTGGCCGGCAAGCTGCGCGAAGAGATGCGCCAATTGCAGCTGCTTGCCGAGCAAAATCATATAGACGCCATTCCGGATAGCTTGCATGAAATCAACACCACCTGTACCTCTTGTCATGCCTTATTCAGAAAACTGGGGAGCTAGAGGATGAGCAAATTTTTACAACTATGTCTCATGTGGCTGTGCTGTTGGATGGTTAATCCCGCGCAAGCGGCCGACGAAGACATCAAGGCTTTGCTGAAGGCCTTAAGTCAGCAAGTCACTCAATTACAGAGTCAGGTTGAGCGTTCCAATGCCAGGATCGAACAGCTGGAGCAGGAGTTGCAGCATGTCCGCGCCGAGCAAGTTGCTGCCGGCAAGGCACCGGTCAGCAATACGGTGCAAGCTGCGGTGGCGTCTCCGACAACGGTAGCGACGGGTGGCACCGCTTCCGCTTTGGTGAGCGATAAGGCCAAAGAGAAGCCGGCGGTGACGGTTGGCGATGTGAAAGGCACGTTTAAAATTCCCGGCACCGACACTTCGGTGGGTTTGGGCGGGTTCGTGAAAATGGACACCTTGTTTAACAGCGTCAGCGCCGGGCGTGACAGGCTGGGCGATCAGCAACTGGCGATGGCGCAAATTCCGGTGGGTGCGGCCGGTGAACGTGGGCAAATTACGTTTCACGGCAAAGAAAGCCGTTTGTGGTTCAAATCGTTTACCCCGACGACTGACTGGGGCGACATCAACACCTATATCGAGTTTGACTTTTACGGCGATCCGGCAACGTACACATACACGCCGCGTTTGCGCCACGCCTACGGCTCCATCGGTCATTTTCTGGCTGGACAAACCTGGACTACCTTTCTTAACGTAGCCGCATTGCCGGATACGTTGGATGTGGGTGGCTCTGCTGGCGCTGTCGCCAGCCTGCGCGATCCTTTGGTGCGCTGGAGCGAGCCGTTTAATTGGCTGGATACGCCGATGGAGTGGCAAGTGGCGTTGGAGGCGCCGCGCAGCCGTTTGTGGGTCGATAGTGCGCTGGAGACTTCTTCCAGTAAAAGTACCAATCCCAATTTGGATGCGGGGTATTACACTACGCCTAACGCTGATCGTTATCCGGATGTAATCGCTAGGCTCAATCTGAATCCGGATTGGGGCAATGTGTCTTTGGCGGCGGTCGGCAGGCAGTTGCGCTATACCCATGGCACGACCGGTTATCGACAAGCGGAGTGGGGCGGCGGGGTTAACGTGGCCGGACGGATTAATACGTTTGGCCTGGATAATATGCGCTTTATGGCGCATTACGGCAAAGGCGACGGGCGCTACGTGTCTACCAATAACACCTTCGCCGATGCGGCGCTGGATCAACACGGCGCTATCGAGATGGTCAATGCCTACGGCGGCATGTTGTCTTATCAGCATTGGTGGGATAAGCAATGGCGGTCTAATGTTACCTATGGTTTTGCGCAGGCGGATTACCCCAGTTACGCAAATACGGTGCTGAGCCGCCAAGTACAATCCGTGCATGCCAATTTGCTATGGAGCCCGGTCAGTCAGGCCATGTTCGGCGTGGAATATACTTATGCGACGCGCGAGTTGATCGATGGGCGGGATGGCGTGTTACAGCGGGTGCAGTTTTCAGCCAAATATAGTTTTTGAATTTGGCTGCAACAAATTCCAATGGGCTGGGCTGAAGGCGATAGGCATTCCGCCAGCCGCTATTAGCGTTTGATCTTGAACACTCGGCCCTGATAGCGGACGACAATCCCGTCCTCCACTATTTCCTTCAGTTCCAACTGGTCTTTGATCGTCTGGCCGGGTACGTATTTTACCATGTCTATCATCACGAAACGCTCCGCCGGTGTGGGTGAATAGCTAAATACATTAATCGGTAGATTTGGCAACGACTGGCGCACTTCCGGCGGTAAGTCTTGTAAAGTGGGCAAGTCGTTTTGTGGACTTGCTAGCGCGACTGGCTCCGGTTTTTTCGCTACGGCTTGTTCACTGGGTTCTTCGATGCGTTGCGGAACAAGTTTAGATTGTCGTTCTATCTCGGCTGTCGGCTTGCTAGCCGGCGCTGCTGCGGTGGTTACCGTCGGTAAGGGCTTAACCGGCTGCGCTGGCGCAACGGCCGGTTTAACCCGCTCGACCGGCTCAACTGCTTGTTTTGTGTTAGCGGCGAGTTTTTCGGCTGCCGACGTCGGATTGCGAGGCGGCTCAGTTTTGGGCGTGGGGGCAAGCTTTGCCGGTTTCGGTGGACTATCGGCCGGCAATTGTGGATTTGCTTTCGCGATCAACGGCGCCGCTTCTTCGATATTGACGAGGGGCTGTGGTTTTTCTGCGGGTGTCTGTGGCGCGATGCCCAGAAAATAAATCAAAATCGCCAAGTTCAACAGGACCAGCGCAACGATGATCTTAGTCATGCCATGTCGTTCCGGCATTTGCTCGATAGCGATGCGGCTGGTCACCGAGTCGGGCTGCATGGCTTGGCGTTCTCGTTCGGATTTGCGCAATGCATTCAAGATGTAAGACATATCAACAAGCCTAGCGAGTGGTGATTGCCAAATGGGGCGCAGCAGAGGCGCCGCTTTGGTTATCCAGATGGATCAGGGTGCGGGCGCCGGCTATGCCGTCGGGCGTCAGATGGTGCCGGCGTTGGAAACTAGACAACTCGGCTTTCAGCGTTTCATCGAAAATTCGGGAAGCCATGTCGCCAGCAGGTTTGCCGGTGATTTTACTTAACCGTTCGCGCAGCCAGAGCACTGCTGCGGATTGCTGCGTGGGAGCGATTTCCGTGACCCCTGGATGCGGCGGTCGCCACAGCAACAAATAATTGCCGTCCCAGAGGGTTACCAACTCCGCGAGCGGGATGTTGACGGTGTCCTTCAAACGGATGATCGCCGAATCATGCTCAACGCCGGTCAACAATACATAGCGCTTGGCGCCGGTCGGGTCGGAAAAAGCCAGAATCGCCGGCCGGTTTAAGGTCAGTAACTCTTGCCAATTGCCCTTGCCGAATAAGCACTGCAAACCCAGCGTCGCTACCGTAGCGCAATCCGCAGTGCGGCCAGGAGGGGCGGATAGATGCCAAGTATTCAACGACTCGGTCACGGCTTCGGCAAAGCTGAGGCCGGCCTGATCCAGCTGATCGGCAAAGCTGACCGGCTTGGCGGCGGGGATGGGCGCTGCCGGGACTACGGGTTGTTGGGCAATAGCCGGTTTGGCCGGTTCAACAACGGGCATCGGCTGAGACCAAAACTGCAGCCCGGCCCAAGCGCCGATCACCAAAATCGCGGCGGTTGCGCTATACCAGCGCCGTTTGGTTTTTACCGACCCCAACACTTCCTGTGCCGCCCGGCGAATGATTGCGGGGTTGATTTCCCGCGCATTGGTGGCGTAAGCGCCCAACAAGGCCCGGTCGCACAGAATGTTGATCAGGCGCGGCACGCCTTGCGAATACTGGTAAATCTTGCGGATGGCCGCTGGATTGAACAGCCGATGGTTGCCCTTGCAGACCCGCAAGCGATGGCGAATATAAGCTCGGGTCTCGTCCAATGACAAAGGCAGCAAATGATAGCGGGCGGTGATGCGCTGATTGAGCTGGCGCAAATCTTGGCGGGCCAGCAACGCATTAAGTTCCGGCTGTCCGACCAAGATGATCTGTAACAGCTTGGCTTTGCTGGTTTCCAGATTGGTCAGCAAGCGAATTTGCTCCAATACGTCCAAGCTAAGGTTCTGCGCTTCGTCGATCAACAATACCGTGCGCCGGCCTTGCGAATAAGCGGCCAGCAGGTATTGATTGATGGCGTCGATCAGCTGTTTGGCCGCGAAACCGGCATGGCTGATGCCCAACTCGTCGCAGATCGTCGCCAGTAATTCCTGTGTCGTTAATTTAGGGTTCAAAATCAAGGCAATATCCACATTTTCGGGCAATTGTTGCAGCAAGCAATGGCACAGCGTGGTCTTGCCGGTGCCCACCTCGCCCGTCAAAGCGACAAACCCACCTCCTTGATTAATGCCATACAGCAAATGCGCCAAACCTTCCTGATGTCGCTCGCTCATGAACATGAAATGCGGGTCAGGCGAGATCGAAAATGGCAATTCGCTGAAATTGAAGTATTGCTGATACAAGGTTCTGGGGCTTCAAGAAAATGGTCGGACGATGCTAATTCAAACCGGGGGAAATTGCACTTAAAAGTCTGTATCGAGGCAAGTCTGGGAGGGCTTTTGGTGTCGCTAACGCGACGGTTGTTTTAATGTCGGGTCTCGGCCCGACAGCCGAGTAACTTTTCTTTGTTTGGCCAAAGAAAAGTCACCAAAAGAAAAGCCACCCGGATGCCGCTTGTTTCCTGCGCTCCAGAGCTTTTGGCGGGGGTTGGCGAAAGGGGCTTCCTGCCCCTTCGCCAACGTGCGGCATCCCTGCCGTACCCCTTCGGGCTATTCCCACCAAAAGCTCCGGTGCTCGGCGCGGCATACGGGGAAACCCCGTCGCGAGCTCAGGGCTTTGACGTTTCTTTTGGATTTTGCTCGTAGCTCGTAGGGCGCAATAACCAACGGGCATTGCGCCGTGTGTCGATTCATTCGGCGCATTGCGCAGAAACTAATGCGCCCTACGGGCTACTTGTGCAGCCAATAGTCACGCATGAGTTCATGTGACCAGACGGGCTGATGAACTTCCTGGCGTGGCAGGAACTCAACCATGACGGGTTTGATGTCGAGCACTGGCGTGCCATTGATGGCATCCAATTCAGCGACGAAAAGCTTCGCCCCTTCCACACGAATCACACGGCAGATCGTGCTGCCGATGCGGTTTGGCCGATTCTTACCACGTTGCGCGAAGATGCCTACGGCTGGCCACGCGCTATTGTTCCGAGGGTGGCGCGCGCCCTTGACAATTTTTGATGGCTCGACTTCATGGAAAAGAAACAGTACTTCGACATGGGAAAAATCAGAAATCCCTTGCAATGCCTCAAAAGTAAATTCCGACGTCAGCGCAATACACGCTTCCTATCCTCCCCAAAAATCATCTTCCGCATGAGGCCGAACGGCTTCGACAAATCCGATTGCTGTGACTTGTGAGTGCATTGAAACATTTTCCATTTTGATGCCCAACAAAGAATTAGATAGTTAACTGCACATCTAGCACGAATCCGATCTGGCTGCAATAAGCCTATGCTTTATAGAATGTATTTCCTTATGACTGTCTTCCAAGCCATCGAAAATGGCTAGCCGGGTTTCTCCTCGCGGTGAAAAATCAGTGGCGTAGCTGCGAATAGCGAAGCGTATTCGGAGGAACGAGGGGTATGCGAAACATCGTTTGGACCATTTGCGAGGTAGCACACGTCTAGAGTGATTAAGGGATTGCCAACATGTGTTCGAACAGCTCGTAGGGCGCAATAACCAACGGGCATTGCGCTGTGTGTCGATTCATTCGGCGCATTACGCTAAAGCTAATGCGCCCTACGGTCTCTCGAAAGCCCACCGAAAACCGGGATGGTTTTCTCCCGTATGCCGCGCCGAGCACCGGAGCTTTTGAACGGTTCAGCCCGTTAGGGGCGCCGCAGGGATGCGGCGCGTTGCCGAAGGGGCAGGAAGCCCCTTTCGGCAACCCCGTTCAAAAGCGAGGAGCGCAGGACAAATCGGCAGGATAGCCGATTTGCATGCATCGCACCCGAAGGGCGAGGCACAGGGATGTGCCGAGTGAGCTAAGCGGCATCCGGGTGTCTTTTCTTTTGGATACTTTTCTTTGGACAAGCAAAGAAAAGTATCTCGGTTGTCGGGCCGAGACCCGACATTAAAATCAGCCGTCGCGTTAGCGACACCAAACACGAAAGCCTATTAAACGGGTGGGCATAAAAACCAACGGTTATTGCGCCATGTGATGTTCATTCGGCGCATTGCGCTGTCGCTAATGCGCCCTAAGGGCTGCGCGCCTTTACCTCTTAGCGTCCAGCGACCGAATGGAGGGAGGTTGATCGCTATGTTATAGGCTTGGTGACTTTGCATGAAGCCGAATTATGTGGCGCATAAAAGATGATGAAATTTCAAACACGAACTCGATTTCTTCCTCCACCACAGCGTCATCGTGTTTGATGTATGTGTTTTGGTATTTCGCGTAGTAGTCGATCAGCTTCGAGAACATATTCGAGAATTCTTTCGAACCTCCGGCCTCATTGACGAAACTACCGACATTGCCGAGCTGATTTTCGAGAGACTTATCGTTTTTAAAAACACATTTCAGCAATAGTTCCAAACTGAGTCGGAGATCATCAAGCAAGTTTCTGCTAAAGATTCCGTGTTTGTATTTTTGAATTGCCTGCAAGTACAACTCTAGTGCATTAGGGAAGCTGTCGAGCCAGTGGCGCGTTTCTTCGGTGAGTGTCTCGTTAAGCTTAGAAAATTCGTCTTTTGGTGCGAGGTGCGCGAATTGGGAGACTAGCTTTACCTTTAGTGATTTCAGCTCGTCGTATTGCTTGTTGGAGAAGATTCGGTGATCACACAACTCTCTAATAATTTTGAACTGAAGAGGGGGAGGGAAACACTTCAGATTTTCTAGCAGCGCCGTTCGCTTGTTTGGGGCCTCAAACGGATACGCCGCATGAGGAATATTGATGTTGTACTCGACAGCGTAAGCGTTAAAGGATTTCACAACTTCGTTTCCACTCAAGCCTCGGCTGGTATCGGCCAAGATATCAGCAGCGAAGCTCAGAAAAGGGAGAGGGATATGCGACACGAGATGTTTAGCCTCTAACAAGTAATTTGATGGTTAACTGTATATCTACCACATATCATATATTCTCCCGATAAATATATGTTTATTAATGCATATTTCCTTTTGTCTATCGTCCCTGTCTTGCAAATTACCCATCAGATGCTTCCGCAGGGATAAGCGGCAACTCACCCCCCCAACAACGGCGACCGCAACACTATCGCCGCCGCAATCAACACCGCCGCACTGAGAATAGCCCGCAAAGTCCGGGTATTGTTGCGTTTAAGTTGCTTACGTAGCTCCAGCATGTCTTTTTGCTGCTGCTGAAGTTGCTGCTGCATGTGCGCGGCGCTTTGCAGGGCTTGGAATACCAGGCCGGGGACTTCCGGGATCTGTTCGGTGATTTCCGGGAATTTGGCGAACAGCTCCTTGATCTTTTTACCCGGACCAACTCGTTCCTTGAACCAGTTTTCCAGGAAGGGTTTGGCGGTTTGCCACAAGTCCAGGTCCGGGTAAAGCTGACGGCCCAGGCCTTCGATGTTGAGTAGGGTTTTTTGCAGCAAGACCAATTGCGGTTGCACCACCATATCGAAGCGGCGGGCGGTTTGGAACAGTCTTAGCAGTAACAAGCCGAAGGAAATGTCTTTCAGCGGTTTTTCAAAAATCGGTTCGCAGACGCTACGGATTGCCGCTTCGAACTCTTCGATCCGCGTTGTGGCGGGCACCCAGCCGGATTCTATGTGCATTTGCGCCACTTTCCGGTAGTCGTGATTGAAGAAGGCCAGGAAGTTTTCGGCAAGATAGCGTTGATCCGAGCTGGAAAGGCTACCGACGATGCCAAAGTCTACCGCCAGGTATTTGTCCGGCAATTGCACGAAAATATTGCCCGGATGCATGTCGGCGTGGAAGAAATTATCCCGAAAGACTTGGGTGAAAAAGATTTCCACGCCGCGCTCGGCCAGCTTTTTGAAATCGGCATTGCCTTTGCGCAGGGCGTCGATGTCGCCGACCGGAATGCCGTAGATGCGTTCCATTACCAAGACTTTGCGGCGGGTCAGCGGCCAGTGAATTTCCGGGATGTAGAGCATCTCGGAATTCTTGAAATTGGCGCGGATGGCGCTGGCGTTGGAGGCTTCCCGCACCAGATCCAGTTCGTCGAGAATGGTTTTTTCGAACTCGGCAACGATTTCCATCGCCCGCAGGCGGCGGGCATCGCTCCAGAAGCGTTCCGCTAGGCGCGCCAGTTCGTAGAGCAAGCCGACGTCGGAATGAATTTTGTCTTCGATGTCCGGCCGCAAGACTTTAACGATGACTTTTTCGCCGGTGTGCAGCGTGGCGGTGTGTACTTGCGCAACCGACGCCGAGGCTAGCGGTTGCGGATCGAACTCTGCGAAGGCCTCTTCTATCGATTGCCCCAGTTGTTGTTCGATGATTTTGCGGGCCGTGTCAGCGGAAAACGGCGGCACCTTATCTTGCAGTTTGACCAGTTCTTCGGCGATGTCTTCCGGCAGTAAATCCTTGCGGGTGGACAGGGTTTGGCCGAATTTGACGTAAATCGGCCCCAGGTCTTCCAGGGTTTTACGGATGCGGGCGCCGCGCGGTTCGCGGGAGTTGCTGGTCCAATAGTTGGGCGATAAAAACGCGATATAACGGATGGGGCGAAATAAATGGGTTTTTAAAACAATTTCATCCAAGCCATGGAACATCATCACCCAGTTGATATGGATGAGGCGCATCAGAATTTTCGGGCGAATCACGGGGCAGGTCCTTGTTATTGAGGCGCGGATGTAGTTTGGATTGCGGCTTCCAGGCGGGCGAGGCGGGCATCAAGGCGGTCGCAGTCGCTGCGGCAAGCGTCGATGTCGCGGAAAAATAACTCGGCTTCCGATTTGGCCGGCAGCTCGCGAGTTTCTTCTTGCAGGAATTCTTCTAGGTTTAAGCGAAAGGTGGTCAGAGTGTGCTGCGTCCAGTCGCGGCTGCCGCGGAACAACTGGCCCAAGCGTTGAGCAAAGGCGTCGCCGGTATAACGGGCGATTTTGCTTTCCAGGTTGATGTCCAGTTTTTCAAACAGACGTTGCAGGCGGCGCGCGACTTGGGTGTCGCCGTCGATGCGGACTTCGCCTTTGAACAATGAGCGCATCGGTGTAGCGCTTAAACCCATCAAGCCCAAAGCCGACAATGAACCGCTGAGCGTGGCGTCCACGCTGCCCGGATAGCTCTCCAGAATTTGTATGCTTTGCGCGGTAGGGCAAAGATACAGGCTGCTGTCGAAAGACGTCACATGCAGGGCGATGACTTTGCCGGTCATGGGCGTTAAATACTGTTCGATGTGATCGTCCAGCGCTAAATAACGATTCAGTGCGGTTTCCAGCGCGGAGATTAATAGGGACTTAACGCTGCTCGACATCACTCGCCTGTGCTTGCTGTTGTTGCAGAAACTCTTGCATGTCTTCGTTATTGACTCGTTGGTATAAATCGCTGACTGTCACGGTTAAGTCTATTGATTCCAGGGTGAGGCTGTCGCCAAGGAAGTAATGTTCCGATAGCCAGTGGGTCGAGCGGCGTAAGATTTCGACGTCGACAAAATCCTGTTCGATCAGTACATATTCTTGCAAGCTCGGCAAGGCCTTATAGGCCGCCAGTTTGGTGGATTTGTCCATGCGTCGGGTGGCTTTGGATAGCACTTCGACGATAATGGTTGGCTTTTCGGTGTAGTACTCGTCGCCGTTTTCGTCGGCGCAGACTACCATCACATCGGGATAGAAAAAGTTGTTTTCGGCTTTGACTTTTATGTCAGCCATGAACGTCTCGCACGGCGTGCCTCGCAGATGTTGGGCGAAAGTCGTGAAAACATTCCCGGCTAATCTTTGATGGTTACGGCTGGCGCCCGCCATTGCGTAAACTTCGCCGTCGATCAATTCATGCTTGGTGTCGCTGATCATTTCGCCGGCCAAGTATTCGGCTTCACTGATGTAATGCTGAGCTGGTTTTAGTGCCATTGGCAATTCTCCGCTTTCACGACCGGCGAACGGGAGCTTAAAATTTATAGCCCCGGTGTACGGCAACGATACCTTGCGTCATGTTGAAATACTCGCAACGCTCCAGGCCGGCGTTTTCCATCATTTGCTTGAGTTCGTCCTGCTTGGGATGCATGCGGATCGATTCGGCCAGATAACGGTAGCTGTCTTCGTCCTTCGCTACTACGGCGCCGATTTTGGGCAGTAGTTTGAAGGAATAAAAGTCGTAGACTTTTTCGGTGATCGGGTCGATAGGGTGGGAAAATTCCAGGACGATGACGCGGCCACCGGGTTTTAACACGCGGTACATGGAGCGTAAGGCGGCGTCCTTGTCGGTGACGTTGCGCAAGCCAAAGCCGATGGTCACGCAATCAAAAGTGTTGTCGGCAAAAGGCAGGCATTCGGCGTTGACTTGGGCGTAGCGGATATTGCCGCTCAAACCGTGGTCGATCAGCCGGTCGCGGCCGGTGCGCAGCATGGCGGCGTTGATGTCCGCCAGTATCACCTGGCCGGATTTGCCGACGCGCTTTTCGTAGAGTTTGGTCAAATCGCCGGTGCCGCCCGCCAGGTCCAGCACGCTGTCGCCTTCACGAACATTCGCCAGTTGCACGGCCACTCGTTTCCAGATGCGGTGGATACCCATCGACATGAGATCGTTCATGACGTCGTACTGGCTGGCGACCGAGTCGAACACGCCGCGCACCAGCGCCACTTTTTCCTGTTTAGGAACCTGTTTGAAACCAAAATGGGTGGTATTGTCGTTTGTCATGATGTCGTTTAATTATGGATGGGCGAGCGGCGGCTGAGGCCGGCGGCTTTCAGGGTTTCAAGATACTGCGACCAAAGCAGCGGAAATTCCGAACCCAATTTATACAGTAAATCCCAGCTGTAAATGCCGGTGTCGTGGCCGTCGCTGAACACCAGTTTGATGGCGTAATTGCCCACCGGCTGGATGTCGGTAATCGTCACGTCTTCCTTGCCGATTTGCAGGGTTTCCTGGCCGGGGCCGTGGCCAACCGCTTCTGCCGATTGGGTGAACACGCGCAGATATTCGCTGGGCAGCTCGTAAATGCTCTCGTCGTCGAAATGGATTTCCAGGATCGCCGAAACCTTATGCAGCTTGATTTCGGTCGGCACACGCTGAGTGGGGGTGATTTTGACGCGCATAATTACAAAATGTAGCGGCTAAGGTCTTCATCATCGGCCAGTTCCATCAAATGTGAATCCACGTAAGCGGCATCGATGGTAATGGATTTTTCGGCCATGTCCGGCGCGTTGAAGGAAATGTCTTCCAGCAATTTTTCCAGAATCGTATGTAATCTGCGCGCGCCAATGTTTTCGGTTTTTTCGTTGACTTGCCAGCCCAGTTCGGCAATGCGCTGAATACCGTCGGCGGTAAATTGTACGTCTACGCCTTCGGTTTTCAAGAGTGCCTGATATTGCTCGGTCAGCGAGGCGTCCGGCTCGGTCAAAATCCGCACGAAATCGTCCGCGCTCAAGGCGTTCAGCTCGACCCTGATTGGAAAGCGGCCTTGCAATTCCGGAATCAAATCCGACGGCTTGGTCAAATGAAACGCACCGGAGGCGATAAACAGAATATGATCGGTCTTGATCATGCCGTATTTGGTGGTGACGGTGCTGCCTTCCACTAACGGCAATAAATCGCGCTGCACGCCTTCGCGGGACACTTCGCCGCCGCCCATTTCCGCGCGTTTGCAGATCTTGTCGATCTCGTCCAGAAACACGATGCCATGTTGCTCAACCGCTTCCAGCGCGGCTTGCTTGATTTCTTCTTCGTTGACCAGTTTGCCGGCTTCTTCTTCCTGCAACTGTTTCAAGGCATCTTTAATTTTTAGTTTGCGGGTTTTGGTGCGGCCACTGCCCAGATTTTGGAACATGCCTTGCAACTGGCTGGTCATTTCTTCCATGCCCGGTGGGGCCATGATTTCCACACCCACTGCCGGTGCGGCAACGTCTACTTGAATTTCCTTATCGTTCAAATCGCCTTCGCGCAGTTTTTTGCGCATTTTCTGCCGGGTGGATTCCTCGGATTCCGAGAGCATGCCGCCTTCGGCGCGTGGCAGTAATATATCCAGCACTTTTTCTTCGGCGGCATCGGCGGCGCGGTTTTGCACACGTTCCATCGCCGAAATGCGGGTGGTTTTCACGGCGCTATCGATCAAGTCGCGAATAATCGATTCCACGTCGCGGCCGACATAACCCACTTCGGTAAATTTGGTGGCTTCGATTTTGATGAAAGGCGCGTTAGCTAAGCGAGCCAGACGGCGGGCGATTTCGGTTTTACCGACGCCGGTGGGGCCTATCATTAGAATGTTTTTCGGGGTGATTTCATCGCGCAGCTCGGCGGTAACCTGGCTGCGGCGCCAGCGGTTACGCAGGGCTATTGCGACGGAGCGTTTGGCGGCGGCTTGGCCGACGATGTGTTTGTCCAGTTCGCTGACGATTTCTCTCGGGGTCATTTGACTCATGGTTTTACTCTTGTGCCGGTTGGGGTTCGGCGTCTAATTCTTCGATGCGCAGATTGTGGTTGGTGTAAATGCAAATATCGGCGGCAATGCCTAGCGATTTCTCGACGATTTCGCGGGCGCTGAGTTCGGTGTTTTCCAGTAAGGCGCGCGCAGCACTTTGCGCAAACGCGCCGCCGGAGCCGATGGCGATAAAGTCGTATTCCGGTTCGATGACGTCGCCGGTGCCGGAAATGACCAGCGAGGTTTTACTGTCGGCAATGATCAATAACGCTTCCAGTTTGCGCAGGGCGCGGTCGGTGCGCCAGTCTTTGGCCATTTCCACGGCGGCACGGGTCAGATTGCCGCGATGTTTTTCCAGCTTGCCTTCGAAATGTTCGAATAAGGTAAACGCATCGGCCGTCGCGCCGGCGAAACCGGCAATCACTTTGTCGTGGTACAGGCGTCTGACTTTACGGGCATTGCCCTTCATCACGGTGTTGCCCAGGGTGACTTGGCCATCGCCGCCGATCACGACTTTATCGCCGCGTCTGACGGAAAGAATGGTGGTGCCTCTGAAGTTCGTCATGTCTGTGAATGAGAAAGGGAAAGGCGGCGATTTTACATGTTCTCGACGGCGATAGGGTAGAAGTTTAAAACCGTAAGCCCGGTGGGTAAAAGGCGCAAAGATTGAACAAAGCAAGAAAACTGATTAAAGTTCAAAGTGCTGGTATTTTAAGGATGCGCCGCATTGACCGGCGTTTCCAACATTACAATAACAACAAGAGGGTAGCTAGTCATGAAATTGTCAAATCGCTGGAGAGGTGCGTGCTTGCTGGGTGCTATGGTGTTTTCAACGGCAGCCCTGGCTTTATCGCCGGAAGAAGAAGAGCGCTTGAAAGAGTGTAAAAGGCCTAAATTCCGGGATTTTGTGCCCGAGCAAAAAGCCGAGGTCGATGCGGGCACGGAAATCTCTTTTCATATCTCCCACAATGCCGATCCATTGACCGTGACCGCCGAAGCGCGTGGCGAAAAAATGAAAGTCAATGTGGTGGATAAAAAGAACTTTTACTTTGTGACCGCGAAATTGCCGCCATTGACGCCGGGATTTGCCCGTGTGCATGTCACCGCTAAATCCGCAGAAAGCAAATTGGAGAGCGGCTGTTTGGGTCAGGATGGCTGGTTGCTTAAAATTAAAGGTGAGGCAACCGCTAAACCGGCGGAACAGCCGGCGGCGGCTCAGTAGCGAATTTTATCTGTTTTGATCCGCCACATTTGGAAGGGGCGATTGGCCGAGTCGAGCGAGAGTTGCTGCATGACGATCCGGCGTTGCAGGGCGGGTTTGTCGATTTCGGTGTAAATAAAACCGTCGTCGAACCCGGCTTTAGCGGCGTCGAAACGGTCGCAAGCAAAGTAAACGGCTTGCAGTCTTGCCCAATAGATGGCACCCAAGCACATCGGGCAAGGCTCGCAACTCGTGTAGAGGGTGCAATCGGTTAATTGAAAATCGCCTAGTTTTTGACAAGCCAGCCGAATGGCGACGATTTCGGCGTGAGCAGTCGGGTCCAGATCCGGCGTCACCCGATTCCCGCTGGCGGCAATAATTTCGCCGTCTCTAACGACAATCGCGCCGAACGGCCCGCCACCTTGGTCGATGTTATCGCAGGCTAGTGCGATGGCTTGGTTTAGAAAGCCTTCGTGCATTACAAATCCAGCGGATTATCAGGATTAATACCGTCCATGAACGGCAATCGGCGGTCTTCGTTGGTGATCTGATAAACCTTCCCCAGCCAGTTATTAAACACGGCTTTAGCGGAATCCCGCCAGGTGATGTCCAAGTGCTCGATGATTTGTTGCTCAGGCATGGCTTGCAGTGGGCAGTTACCAAGCTTGGCTTCTTTCACGTGTTCTGTGTACTCGGCCAGTAGCTGTTGCACTTCGTTATCGAAATAATGCTCGGGGTAGGGTGGGTAGTCGTCGCGCTCGCCGTTGTAATAACGCAGTACTTCGCGCTTGTATTCTTTGAGCAGGCTAATATCGTCGTACTCCGGATGACCCTGGAAGAAGACGACGCGAAATCCGTCCGGACTAACGGCCAGATGCACACCGGCGGATTCGCTGGCCACCAGGACTTTCAGTCCGTGTGTTTCCATGTCGCGCCGAAACACTTCGTTAAAACGCGAATGCGGCACATCGAAGCGGGTGTTGATTTCCGCCACCAGGGGATGCTGCCTATCGACCACTTTATGGGAAAACACGCCCCAACGCTTGGCCGGCAGGCGCGTGCGCTCCACACCGTAACAATGCTGAATAAAGGCATGGGTGGCCAGGCACGAACACAGTACCGAGGTGACGTTTTGCGTGGCCCATTCGAACACTTCGGTTAACGGCCGCCAAAAATCTTCCTCCTGCAAATGGTCGTGGGTGACATTGGCACCGCTGATAATCAAGGCATCCAGCCCGTCTTGCTTGATTTGTTCGAAGGATTCGTAATATTGCTGGATATGCGCCAGGGCTTGCGGGCTTCTTTCCAGGCCCGCAATCGTAAACGGATGCACATGAAACTGGGCAATCTGATTGCAAGCGCCGACCAAGCGGAAAAACTGGCGTTCCGTGGCTTCCAGCGCCGCGTCCGGCATGATATTCAACAAGCCGATGTGCAACTCTCTAATCGATTGATGGCTGGCGCGGTCCGGGCTGAGAATTTCTTCGCCTTCTTCGTGCAGACGCTGAAAAGTGGGTAAAGCAGTATGGGCAACTAGCGGCATTACAAGAACGGTCTCAAGATTGTTGCCGGGCAATCGCCTCGGCAATCAGACGGATAAAGTCGTCTTCGTTATTGACTTTAGCGGTTTCGTCGGCACTGATGGTGTAGCCGTACTGGGCGGCAATCGCTTCGTAGCGCGGTACCCTGGCTTTGAACAGCTCCGGAAATACCCAGCTGACGAATTCGTCCGGTGGAATTTGGTCGGTCGAACTGTAACCGCGCTCACTCATGAATTGGTCCAATTTTTCATCGACGAATTCAGGGCGGTAATACAGGGGTTTGGGATCTTTTTTGGCGCGGTCGATGATGGTCTGTTCCAAAGCCGGCGGAATTTTGATGTAGACGATCAGCGTGTGTTTAGCCAGATTTTCCAGGACTTCCGGACAATCCAGTTCGCAAACGCTACCGCCGGCGTCGTTGATGAAATGCTTGTAGCCGTAGATGTCTTCGGCCTTATGGATAAAGTCCGGCACGTCGTTCATCGCCGCGATTTCGGCTTGATGATGCAGCGCTTGCCTGCGTTTGAATTCGGCTTGCGACAGGCCACCTTTGGCCGGGTCGCCGATTTTGCCCAGAAAGCTGGATACGGGGGCCAGGTTTTCCACAGTGATATTGCTGCAAATATAGATCGAGTCGGATTTGAGCAGATCGCGCAAAAACGGCACGCCCATCGCTTGCTGCTTGATGTTATCCAGAATCGGCTCTTCCAGGTATTTGGTACCGATGCGGTAGTCGCCGGAATAATGAAACCATTTATCCCTGGGTAACTTGGCGGAGAGGGTGGTTTTGCCGGCGCCGGACATGGCCAGCAGGGTGATACTCTTGGATTCCCAGTCCAGAAATTGTTGCGGGGTCATTCTCATAAATTATCTCAATCCAACAAATCGCTAATGTCCAAATCTTCCGCATCCGGGCGGGCGTGTCTATCGGGGTCTGTGTAGCCCAGATCGTCGGCTTCCAACTCGTCGAACGGCGCGCTCCAGTCTTCCGGATCTTCGATGTAATCGATAGTGGAGCCGTACCAGGATTCGTTGTCGTATTCGCCCAAATCGCCATTGGCGAACTGAACTTCCACCGATTCGTCGTTACCCTCAATCGCTACGACCTTGAAGGTAAGATTACTTTCCAGGTCTTTATACCAGCGGCCAATGACCGGATCTGTAATAGTTGCCATAGTTGCATCCTCGCTATGTTGATGACTTATCAATGATAGCGAGTTTATAGAAGCTGTGCGAGTGCATGCGGCAAAACTGTCGGGATTTTCGATTAGAATGGCAAATTTACACAGTCAGCGGCGGGAGCCATGAGCGAAGAAAGATTCATCGAATTGGAGATTAAACAAGCGTATCAGGAAGATTTGATTCAGGCGTTGAACCAAGTGGTGGCAGACCAGCAAAAGCAAATCGGCAAACTGGAAGAAACCTGTAAGTTGCTGCACGACAAGATCAAAAGCCTGGCGCTGGATGAGCGCCAAGCGGGGGCGGTCGATGAGCGTCCGCCCCATTACTGACTTATCAATTACGATTTGCGATGGCTAACGCGGCGAAGCTGCTTCGTCGGGTTGGATGCTGTTGCCAAGCTGGTTCGAGGTTGCGGCGAGGCGCTGCAATCCATATGTTTGGCGCGCAAGCGCCGACAAAAATCCTGACTGTCGTCTTGCTGTAAGCCGGTCCATTGCGCCCGCCAAGATGTGGCGTTTTTGACTTTGGTTTTGACAATGCCGGCCCGCCCGGTTTTAGCTAACGGGCCGAGAGCATTACGCGCACGCTGCAGATTCACATCGGCGTCGATTTTTCTGGGGAAACTTCCCATGCTGACGGTCCAAACATTGCCGCGGCTTTGCGGTTTGGCTTGGGCTAATTGCGTGAGCTTTTCGCGGCGGCTGTTGTATGGCGCATTAATGCGAATCGGCTCATAACGGCTACTGCCGGAGTCGGCACCCATTTGTTCCGCACTGCCGGCACAACGGTTGGACGACAATTGAAACGGTGGCGGCAGGGCGCTGTAATCCTTCAATTGCGAGATATGCTCGCCGAACAGGCCTTTTTCGCTATTGGCAAAGCCCATGTCCAACAGGTTGCCCATTTGCTCGAAACGCTCGCCGCTACTGTGCGCGCCCAATAACACCCCAATCAAGCGGTGGCCGTTGCGTTTGGCCGAGGCGATCAGGTTGTAGCCGGAGCCGCAGGTAAAACCGGTTTTCAGCCCGTCGGCATCCGGATAGCTTTTCAGGATGCGGTTGGTATTGGGCATTACCCGGCCTTTGTAGTTAAATTCCGTTGCCGAAAAATAATGATAATGTTGCGGAAAATCGCGAATCAAAGCAGCAGATAACAAGGCCAGGTCGCGGGCGCTACTGATTTGCCCGTCGTCCGGCAAGCCGCTGGCGTTTTCGAACGAGCTGTTGTACATCCCCAGCGTGCGCGCTTGCTGGGTCATCATCGCCGCAAAATTGCTTTCCGTACCGCCCAGCTTTTCCGCCAGCACGACCGCCGCGTCGTTCGCGGACCGGGTGGTGACCGCCATGATGGCTTGTTCCACCGTCAAACTTTGGCCAGTGCGCAAACCTAGTTTGGAAGGCGGTTGCGAGGCGGCGTGTTTTGATGCGAACACGGTGTCGGTCAGTCGCAGGCGACCATTTTCCAATGCCGACAGCGTTAAGTAGATAGTCATGACTTTGGTCAATGACGCGGGATACCAGCGTTGAGTGGATTCGGTTTCGTGAACCACGCGGCCGGTGTCGGCGTCGATCACAATCGCCGCATATCTGGCGGACGCAGGAGCGCTTTGCAGCATTAGGCAAGCTAGAGAAAGTAACGCTAAACGGGTTTTGGGTAGGGTGCTCAAGTTATTACTTTGCTCCAGATATGTGGCCTAAACATTTGACTATATTATTTAATCAGAATTATCGATTTCGAAAAAGACCCAATTAATGCGGGGATGGTCGGTTTTGATCTGTTTTTCCATTCCGTTAATTAATTCAACAGCTTCCCCCACGCTTAAATCCGCCAGCAGTTCGGCTTTAATGGCCAGCATCACTTGGCTGCCGTGGCTAATAGCCCAAATATTCAGTACGCGATTGACGCAGCCTTGCTTTTCCAGATAGCCGCGAACGGCATCGCGAATCTCAGTATCGGCTTCACCGAGCAGCAAAGAATGCACTTCCCGGCCGACTAACACCGCTACGACGACCAATAAGGCGCCAATCAACATCGAGCCCACCGCGTCGTACATTGAATTACCGGTAAGCATAGTCAAGCCCAGCATCGCCGCGGCTATCACCAGACCAATCAGCGCCGCCAAGTCCTCGCCGATGACCACCATCAATTCGCTGGATTGCGTTTCTTTAAACCATTGCCACATGCCTCGTTCGCCGCGTTCGCTTGCCATGGCCCCCAAGGCCGCGCGCAATGAAAAGCCTTCCAAAACCACGGCGATAGCCAGTATCGCCAGAGCCATGCTGGCGTTTTCCACGGTGTGCGATTCTTGAAAACGCAACCAGCCTTCGTGGATAGAGAACAAGCCGCCAACCGAGAATAGCGTAATCGCTACCATCATCGACCAGATATACGCTTCCCGGCCATAGCCCATCGGGTGGTGTTGGGTTGCCGCCCGCGCGGAGCGTTTCATGCCGATAAACAGCAAGACCTGATTGCCGCAATCGGCAAAGGAATGAATGGCTTCCGCCAGCAGCGAGCCGGAACCGGTCCAGACTGCTGCGCCGGTTTTGATCAAAGCGATACCCAGATTAGCGGCGAACGCATAAATGATGGCTGAGGCGGAATTGCTATGAGACATGAGCTATGGGCCAAAAAAATTAAGAATTAGGCGGCGATTGTTTGCAGCAGACAGCACCGAAACAAATCAAGTAATTATGCAGATTTTAGATGAGTCGAGCGGATTTGCTGCAAATACTTAGGTGTTGACAGACAACTTGAGTCATTGACTGTCAACTAGGCAATAGAGAGCTTATCGATTCTGTAAGGCGGGCGGTAGAGGTGGGTTTTTTGCCGATTGCTGGTGCCGAGGATGCAGTTGCCGGCCGCGGCGTTTTTGCAGCCAGCGTATCACGCCGGTGAGGAACAGCAGCGGGCAGAGCAAGCCGGCAACCAACACCAGCAATTGCCCGGTCAAGCCAAACGCCTCTCCGGTATGCAGCGGATGCAGCCAGTTGATGACGGTGTCCGAGCCGCCCAGTTCGTCGGGACTGCTGACCGCCAACACCTGGCCGGAATATTGATCGACCCAGACATTGGTTTTGGGAAAGCGCTGACTAGGCTCGCCAGCCTGGCGCAGATTGATGCGGTAGCTGCCATTAGCATCGTGCGGTGTCTCTATCCAACACAGGCGCGCCTGCGGAAACCGGGCTTGGCCGACCGCGACGGCTTGATCCAGGCTGATGCGCGCCGGCTTGTTTTCGGTGATGGCGGATTTTGGCGCGGGCGATGCCTGCAAGGGCGAGAAATAGCCCAGTATCGGATTGACGTATTGCGGAATCTCCAAGGCTACTCCGGTGACTGCCAATACCAGCATCACAATCAGGCTGTAGACGCCCGCCAGTTTATGTAAATCGTAATTTAGGCGTTCGCGGCTGGCATGGCGCTTTAGGCTCAAAGCGCTCTTTAATTTGTGTAGTGGAGGCCACCACAGATAGACGCCGCTGATCACGGACATCAACAACAAGCCGCCGACGATGGCCATCAAAATTTTGCCGGGATTATCCAGTAGCAGCTTGTAATGCAAATCGTAAAGCCAGGTCATCGCAAATTCGCCCCAGAAACGATTGGCGAGGACCGTGCCGGTATAAGGATCGACCGACAGCATCAGCGGGGCAAAGCCGTGATGCTCGGTTTCTTGCGGCTTATAGTAGCGGGCGGTGATGGCGCGCCGCGGATCGTCGGGAATTTCCAGCCGCCAGCCGCGTTGCCGCGTAGGCTCCGCGCGACGTAGGGCTTGAAAAATATCCTCGTAGCTTTGCCGCTGGGCGCTGGATTCGGAAATGATCAACTGTGGATTCAGCCACTCGTCCAGATCGATATAAAACACCAAAAGGCTGCCGGTCAGGCCGACCAGGGCGATGATCAAGCCCAACGACAGCCCGAGGTATAAATGTACGGCCAGCCAGAATTGGCGTCTAGCCTGCTTCTTGTTGGCCGTCGATTTCATGGTGATACGAGCTTAGTAGTCGAACTTGACGTTGACGGCGCCGTAGAAGGCAACGCCGTCGCCCGGCGAGAAGAAAGGTTGGGCGGTGGCGCCGAATGATTCGGAGTACCAAACGTATTCCCGGCGAACGTCGGTCAGGTTTTTAGCTTGAAATTGCAATTCCACTTCCTTGGTCACCTGGTAGCCTAAATCCAGGTTGAGCAGGGCGTATTCGCCGTATTGGCCGCGCTGATTGGCTTGATCGACAAAGTAGTCGCCTTGGCCGCTGGTCCACAGTGAAGAACGCAATTGCGGCAGGATTTGGTAGTCGATGCCGGCCGAGAACAAATAATTCGGGGTATTGACGACCTGATTACCCGAGACGTATTCCATAGTGCCAGCCGAAACCGCCGGCGGATTGGTGACTTTAGCTTCCTGCAACGAGTACGCCGCCCAAACCCCGACTTTATCGGTTGGATAAACTTTGACTTCAATGTCCACGCCTTGACGCAGTGTGGGGCCTATTTGGCTCGACTCCACGCTGGCCAGGTCGCGGCTAATTTCGTTGCTGGCTTTTTGCGACCAATAGGCGACCCGGCCCTCGGCCCAATTGACCGGTTTCAGCTTGACACCCACTTCCCAGCCATCGTTCAACGAGGGGCCGATATTCGCTTGGTTGCGGCCGATGAAGGTGGCTTGGCCCAGGCCGACCTGGAAGGTGCGGCCCCAGTTGCCATAAAGGCTGTAGCCTTCGATCGGCGTAATCACCGCGCCTATTTTGGGTTGCGAAATCGTGCCGTAGTCGTTAAGGGGGTAGGAGCCGAACGCTGAGCCGGGGCGATAGCTGAAGAAGCTGCCGTCGACGATGTCGGCGCGGTAACCCGGTGTCAGTTTCAACCATTTGAAAGGCTTGATGATCGCCTGGATGTAGCCGCCGTAGTTCAGGAAGTCCCACTTCTCGTCGTTACGCAAACCGCTGCTTCGGCGAACCCTGCTATCGGTTAGATAACGCAGATATTTGTTTTCCTGTTGCTGGAAGTCGAAGCCGGTTTCCAGCGAAAAGTCGTCCAGCCAACTGACCACCGGATGGTAGGTCAGCGAGGTCATCGCGCCGTACTGAATTTCGTCGCGGTCGCGTTCTTGCTGTGCTGCGCCAGGGCCATAGGTGACATAACGCTGGTCGTCGAATAAAGTGCCGTAGACCTTGGACGACCAGAATAAGGTCGGGCTGAGGTTGACGTCCAAGTGGGTGCTGACCTGACCAACCGTGCGTTTGCCGCCGTCAGTGGCATTTCGGGTGAAGGTTTGGGTTTGATTGAGTAACTGTTCCTGGTATGTCATATAGCCGGGTTCTTGGGCGCCGGCTTCGCTCCAGCGGGCGATCAAACCTATTTTGTATTTTTGGTTGTCCGGGGTGTAAAACCACTTGCCGGAAAAGCTGTTTTTGTCGGTGTCGCTATGGTCGCGGTAGCCGTCGCTGGCGCGGTAGGAAATTTGATAGTTCTGCGAGAAACCGTCTTTTTCATAGCCCAGACCGGATTGGATGTCGTGGGTATTGAAACTGCCAAAACTGGCCCGGGCCTTAGCGTAGTTGCCGCCGGTGGTGGTGTTCATGCTGATGTTGCCGGCGAAGGAGTGCAGGCCGTAGCGGGCGTCGTTGGTACCCCGCACCACTTCGATGGACTCGATGTCGAGCGGAAACAGCGAGTCGATAAAATAGGTGTCGCCGCTGTTGGTGTTGCTAGGCACGCCGTCGATCAGCAATTTCACCGCGTTGACCCGGCCTTCGCCATTGAAACCGCGAAACGACATTTTGCCGGTGGTGATGCCTTGGCCGAATTGGGTCACTTGAACGCCGGGCATGCGGTGGAACAAATCGTAGGCCGTTAATACGTTTTGGTCGGCAATTTTATCGGCGTACATGATGTCCACCGAAGTGGCAATGTCCTTGCTGGTTAATTTCATGCTCTCGGTTTGATCACTCACTGTGACCGCACCCAGTTCGAAAGTCGAATCGTCCTTAACGGCTGGTGGTTTTGGCGCGGGGACTTTTTTAACCGCAATGACGCCTTCGCCTACTTGCTCGTACTGTAAGCCATTCTGACTTAACACTTTTTCTAGCGCCTGTTGTACGGTGTATTGGCCCTTCAACGGCTGGGCTTGCAAGCCTTGCACCATCGAGTCGGCATAGATCAATTTGGTATTGGTGGACTTTGCCAAGTTTTCCAGCGTCGCTGCCAGCGGTTGCGCGGGAAGGTCTATGCTTGCGCTGGTGCTGCCTGCCGCGCTTGCGTCGATTGAAGCGGCTAGGGCCAACGCCAGCAGGGGCGCCTGTCGGCGCGGTTTTTTCGCGGGTGTGGTGTTAAGTTTGCAATCCATGATCGTCTCCTGTTAGTCGTGGGTGGCAATATTTTTTGACTCGCCATACCCCATTAACGAAGCAGACTGGTCAAACTGGACAGGTTTGGGGAATATTTTTTTAACCCAAACACGAACACCTGTTTGTTAGCGGCTGTAAAGCACGACGGTTTGTTTTTGGCGCTGCACGCGGATAGGCAGGATTTTTTCCAGGGCCTGCAGAAACGGCTTGAGATCGGCGCTATTGAAACTGCCGCTCAGGGTTTGCTTGGCCAAGGCAGGATCGGCAAACGCAAAACGCACGGCGTGATAACGCTCCAATTCCGCGACGACTTCGGTCAGCGGCGTGTGGTCGAACAACAGTTGGCCGTTGAGCCATGCCGCCACTTGCTTGGTATTGGTTTTTTCGGGTTTTTGCCAGTGGCCGCCCGCATCTATTTTGCGGCTGAAGCCGGCGGGTAAATTTTCGCCAAACCAGCTGCGGCCGGCATGTAGGGCAACTTCGCCTTCCAAGACCGATACGGCGGTGCCGTGATTATCATGCCGCACGTTAAACACGGTGCCGATGTCTTTAATTTGTAGATTGCCGGTATGAACGGTAAACGGGTGCCAGGCCTGATGGGCGACGTTGAACATGGCTTCGCCTTGCTGCAACTCGATCTCGCGGCGCCACCAGGACAGACGTACGCGCAGTTGTGTATCGGTATTCAATTGCAGTTGGGAACCGTCGGCCAGTTGCACGGTTTGCCGTTCGCCTATGCCTGTTTGGTAAACTCTACTAGGCGCCTTGAAGTCCAGCCATGCGCCGGTCAACACGGTGGCAAGCAGCAGGCTAACGGTTAACATTTTGCCGTTTCGCCAGACGCGGGGCCTTGCGGAGCGCGCGGTATTCAAGCCGGCGACCTCAGCGGTTTTTAGCTCGTCCAGATTGCCCCAAAGGCTGGCGATGTCGTCGTAAGCGGTCTGATGCGCTGGATTTTGCAGAAGCCATTGCGCGAATGCTTGACGCCGCTGCTCATCACAGGATTCAGACTGTAACTCCACGAACCACGTCGCAGCTTGCTGAAGAATTTTTGGCGATTGCGAAAGCTTGGGCGCCGTCATCGATTGGCCGGTTTAGTGCTGCGTGCCGATTAGCATGTGATGGCAGTGCAACATGGCCTTGACCAACTGGCGTTGCACCGTTTTCTCGGAAATACCCAGTTTTCCGGCGATTTGGGCATAAGTGAGTTCGTCGATCTTGCGCAGCAGTAAAATATGCCGGCATTGCCGCGGCAGGCTGGCGATAGCCTGCAACAGGCGTTCGCATTGTTGGCTAAGAATGGCAAAGTCTTCCGGTTGCATCAGCGGGCAAGTCAGCTCGTCGTTCAATTCTTGGGTTTTTGCACCGCTGCGCTGATGGTGGCGAATAAAGTCTATCGACAGGCGTTCGGCGGTACGAAACAGATAACCGGGTAGATTGTCGGTGTGTGTCAGACTGTCCTTGCCCAGCAAACGCAAATAAGTTTCCTGACTCAGATCTTGTGCCGCATCGGGGCACTTTACCTTGCGCAGCAAAAAATCGACGATGGCTTCTTTATGAGTCAGAAATAATTCGGCTATCTGATCGTGCTTAATGGCGATGACGGACAAGCGACTAGCTCCGGATTTTTGTGAACGAAAGACGGAAACTGCCGCAAGCTGTGTGCCAATAAACGCATAAAGCCGTCCAATTCCAATAGTGCTCGGCTGTAAGGTTGTTGAGGGGAGGTGTAGGGGGAGACTTACGTTTAAAACTATGTCATTTAACGCAATTACCTGTGGCATATGACCTGATTTTTCTGTGCAAATCAGCTGCAATGGAAGTCATTCTTCGGTAGGAATCGAGGAAAAGTTGTCCTTTAAACACAATCCAAAAATTGACAATCAATCGATTGATTGATATTGTTTAAATCGATCGATTGATTTTTTCTAACAAGCACTTCCGCAGAGGCAGCATGGTCGCACCTGAAAACTCCGAAACCGAAACTCACGACGCACGCAGCCGGCTGGTCATGGCAGCGTTGCGGCTGTTTGCCGAAAAAGGCTACAAGGCGGCCTCCACGCGGGAAATCTGCGAGGCGGCTGGCGCCAATATTTCGGCCATTCGCTACTACTTCGGCGATAAGGCCGGTCTATATCGCGCCGCATTCTTCGAACCGATGGGCGACGCACGTTGCGGTTCCGATGTCGCGGCCTATGCCGACTTACCGTTGCCCGAAGTATTGACCCGGTTTTTCAGCGAATTCCTGGAGCCGCTGAAAGAAGGCGAGGACTTTGGGCTTGTGATGAAGCTGCACTTCCGGGAGATGATCGAGCCGACGGGCGCCTGGCAGCAGGAAATCGATGCGGAAATCAAACCGCAGCATGAATCCCTGGTGTTGCTGCTCAAGGAACATTTGGGATTGAGCGGCATCGACGACGACTTGCATCGGCTGGTTTTCGCGATGATAGGCATGGCGGTGCATTTCTATGTGGGACAAGACGTCATCTCGATGATTTCCCCGCAAATTTTAAATTCTCCACAAAACATCGACGTACTAGCGGAACGTCTGGCCGGCTACGCACTGGCCATGATCGAAGGCGAAGCCGCGCGCCGGGCTCGGGATGGCGACCATGAACAATAATATCTCGCGGCCGCTGGGTTTGAGTCTGATCCCCTTGCTGCTTTCGGCTTGCGGGTCCGGCGGTTTATTGACGACCGTCGGCCCTGATTATCAAACAGAACCATTGCCGGCGCCTGCGAGCTGGCAAGCGCCGCAAGCCGATGCGGCCAAGCGCCAACAGGCGCATCAAGGCGACCCCGCCGAGCTGATGCGCTGGTGGGAGCGTTTTCAAGACCCGGCTCTGACTCGCCTGTTAAGCGCCGCCGAACAGGTGAGCGCCTCGGTCGCCGACGCCAGAGCGCGCATCGAAGAAGCTAGAGCAAATCTCGTGGGCGCCGATGCGGCCATCCTGCCGAAACTGGATTCAGAGTTCGCCTCCAAACGCTCCTCGTCTTCGTTTGGCGGCACGCCGTTCATCTGGAACCAATTCTCGGCCGGACTGCAATCCAGCTGGGAAATAGACTTGTTCGGCGGTTTGGCCCGGCAGCAGGAAGCGGCCCAAAGCCAACTGGAATCGCGCAACGCCTCCTGGCACGACGCCAGGGTCGCGGTAGCGGTGGAAGTGGCCGATGCCTACCTGTCTTACCGCTATTGCGAAGCGCAAGTGCAACTATTGCGTACCGACAGCGATTCGCGCCGCGAGTCGGCGCGGGTAGCGGCGGTTGCCGGCCAGAGCGGGTTCCGCTCACCGGGCGATGTAGCCTTGGCTACCGCCAGCGCCGCCGAAGGCAACAGAACCTTGCTGCAACAACAAGCCCAGTGCGAACGTTCCATCAAAAGCCTGGTGGCGATGACCGGCCTCGCGGAAGCCGACTTGCGGTCGTTACTGAACGGTTCGGCCGATCAGACGGCGAAACTGCCCACTCCGCCAGCGTTCGAAATCGCGTCCTTACCGGCCAAGGTGTTATTGCAACGGCCCGATGTGGCGGCCGCCGAACGCGACCTCGCCGAGGCCAGCGCCAATATCGGCGTGCAACGGGCCAAACAATTTCCGAAATTGAGCCTGTCGGGCAACATCACCCCGACCCTGCAAAACATCAACGGCGCGGCGCTGATGCTGGCGCAGACTTGGGCGATAGGGCCGACGCTGAGCTTGCCGCTGTTCGACGCCGGCAAGCGCGCAGCCGACGTGGAAGTCGCCAAGGTGCAATACCAAGCGGCGGAAAGCCGCTTCCGCGCCAAGGTGCGCACGGCGGTCAAGGAAGTCGAAGATGCCCTGGTACGTTTGGATAGCACCCGCCAACGCTTGCCGCAAGGCCGCGAGGCGGTCAGCGGTTACCGGGCAAACTTTCAGGCGCTGCAAACGCTCTACCAAAGCGGACTGGGTAATTTGCTGGATGTGGAAACTGCCCGCCGCAACGTGCTGGCCTCTGAACTGGCGCTCGAAGAGCTGGAGCAGGAACAGGTCGGGGCTTGGATCGCGCTGTATCGCGCGGCGGGCGGAGGCTGGACCGATGCTGGCGAGTCGCCGAATCCGGACACGGCGGCGGCAGGCCCAGCCAAACTCAGAGCCATCGGCAACACGCATTTATATCCGAATCAAAACGACATGCTCAACGGAGGAAACTCATGACCAAGGGAAAAATAGGCGTGCTATTCGCCGCCTTACTGTTATTAATCGGCATTGGCGTAGCGATCGGCCGCGTCAGCCAGCCCGCGCCATCTAGCGAAGCACCGGCTGCCAATCCGGCGCTCAGCGTGTCCGCGATCCGTCCGCAGACGCATGATATTCCGCTCAGTCTCACGGCTAACGGTTCGATTGCGGCTTGGCAGGAAGCCGTGATCGGCGCCGAAATCGGCGATCTGCGTCTGAGCGCGGTTAACGTGCAAATCGGCGAAGCCGTTAAAAAAGGCCAGGTGTTGGCCACCTTTTCCGACGAAAGCGTATTGGCCGATGTCGCGCAAGCCCGAGGTGTAGTGGCCGAAGCCGAAGCCAATCTGGCCGAAGCCCGGCTTAACGCCGAGCGGGCGCGCAAGGTCTCGGTATCCGGCGCATTGAGCGCGCAACAAGTGGACCAGTACCTGACCGGCGCGAAAACCGCAGAGGCCAAACTGCAATCCGCCAAAGCGCAGTTGGATGCGCAATTGTTACGCCTGAAATACACCAAAGTATTGGCCAGCGACGACGGCGTGATTTCCGCGCGTAGCGCCACTTTGGGCGCCGTCGCCACCAAAGGCCAGGAATTGTTTCGTTTGATTCGGCAAAACCGCTTGGAGTGGCGCGGCGAGCTTACCGCCGCGGAAATGACGCAACTGAAACCAGGCAATAAGGTGAGGGTAGAGGTCCCGAATGTTGGCAGTATCGACGGTGAAGTGCGTTTCCTGGCGCCTACCCTGGATGTGCAAAACCGCAATGGCCTGGTTTATGTTGACTTACCTCGTGCCGCGCAGACCGGTTTGCGTGCCGGTATGTTCGCCCGCGGCGAATTTGAATTGGGCAGTTCCGCGGCGCTAACGGTGCCGCAAGAGGCGCTGTCGCTGCGGGATGGCTTTAGTTATGTATTTTTGTTGACCGAACAAACCGAAGACCGGGCCCGCGTCAAGCAGGTCAAAGTGCAGTTGGGCCGCAGAAACGGCGACCAGGTGGAAATTTTAGCCGGCGTGGCCGCCGAAGATCGGTTGGTGGCTGGCGGTGCCTCGTTTTTGGCCGACGGTGACAGCGTGCGGGTGGTGACACAATGAACGTTTCAGCCTGGTGTATCCGCAACCCCATTCCGGCCATGATGTTGTTCGTGCTGCTCAGCTTCGCCGGTTTGCTCAGCTTTAAATCGATGAAAATCCAGAACTTCCCCGATCTGGATTTGCCCACCATCACGGTCTCGACCTCGCTGCCCGGCGCTTCGCCGTCGCAACTGGAAACTGAGGTGGCACGGAAAATCGAAAACGCCATCGCCACCTTGCAGGGTTTGAAACACATCACCTCCAAGGTCCAGGACGGCAGCGCCACGATTACCGCCGAATTTCGTCTGGAAAAACCGGTGCAGGAAGCCTTGGACGATGTGCGTTCAGCGGTGTCCAAAGTCCGCGCCGATTTGCCGGGCGACCTGCGCGATCCGGTTGTCACCAAACTGGATTTGGCCGGTTCGCCGATTTTGGCCTTAACCGTCAGCTCCGCGCAGCGCGACGAAGAAGCGCTGTCCTGGTTTGTGGAAGACACGGTCGCCAAACGCCTGCTGGCGGTACGCGGCGTCGGTGCGGTCAATCGGGTGGGCGGCGTCAGCCGCGAAGTGACTATTGCGCTGGACCCGGTCAAGCTGCAAGCCTTGGGTGCCACGGCGTCGGACATTTCCCGGCAATTGCGGCAAATCCAGCGTGAGAGCGCCGGCGGCCGGATCGATTTGGGTAGCGGCGAGCAACCGGTGCGGACCTTGGCCAACGTGGCCTCGGTCGAGGAAATACGGCCCTTGCAGCTTTCACTGGCCGATGGCCGCCATATTCGGCTCGATCAAGTCGCCAAGGTGGACGACTCGGTAGCGGAACCGCGCGCGTTGGCGCTGCTGAACGGTAAACCGGTAGTGGGCTTTGAAGTGACCCGTAGCCGGGGTGCCAGTGAAGTGGAGGTCGGCGCCGGCGTACAAAAAGCCTTGGCCGAATTGCGTGTCGCCAACCCGGATATCGAATTCACCGAAGCGTTTAACTTTGTCACGCCGGTCGAGGAAGAATTTCAAGGCTCAATGACCATGCTTTACGAAGGTGCGTTGTTGGCGGTTTTGGTGGTCTGGCTGTTCTTGCGCGATTGGCGGGCCACTTTTATTTCGGCTGTCGCATTACCGCTGTCGGTGATTCCGGCCTTCCTGGGTATGGATTATTTGGGCTTTTCGCTCAACGTGATTACCTTGTTGGCCTTATCGTTAGTAATCGGCATTCTGGTGGACGACGCCATCGTCGAAGTAGAAAACATCGTCCGCCACCTGCGGATGGGCAAAACGCCTTACCAAGCCGCGATGCAGGCTGCCGATGAAATCGGCTTGGCCGTGGTGGCGACCACGTTTGCGCTGGTCGCGGTATTTCTGCCGACTGCGTTTATGAGCGGTGTGGCTGGGCGGTTTTTCAAGCAATTCGGCTGGACGGCGGCGCTGGCGATAATGGCGTCTTTGGTGGTCGCCAGGATGCTGACGCCGATGATGGCGGCGTATATGCTGAAAAATCTCGACCATTCTGAGCCCAAGGAAGGTGCGGTGATGCGCACGTATATGAAGTTGGCGGGCTGGTGTCTGCATCATCGTCTGGCTACGATGGGCGGCGCGGCAGCGTTTTTTATCGGCTCGCTGTTTTTGATTCCGCTGTTGCCGACCGGCTTTATCCCGGCGGACGATAATCCGCAAACCCAGGTATTCGTGGAACTGCCGCCCGGTTCCAGTCTGGCACAAACCCGCGCTTCCGCCGAAGCGGCTAGACAATTGATTGCCAGGATCGACTACGTAAAAACGATTTATACCACCATCGGCAGCGGTTCGGCGGGTAGCGATCCGATGGCCGGCAACCAGGGCGCCGGCGAGGTACGCAAGGCCACGCTGACGATTACCTTGGCCAATCGCCAGGATCGCCCGGTGCGTAAACAGGCCATTGAACAAAATATCCGCCTGGCCCTGCAAAAACTACCCGGCGTGCGCACCAAGGTGGGATTGGGCGCTTCCGGCGAAAAATACGTGTTGGTATTGAGCGGCGACGATCCGCAAGCCTTGAGCGCCGCCGCCCGCAATCTGGAACGCGACCTCAGAACCATTCCCGGCCTGGGCAGCATCGCCTCCAGCGCCGCGCTGGTGCGGCCGGAAATAGCGGTAAGGCCGGACTTCGCCCGCGCCGCCGATCTGGGCGTGACCACCACGGCACTAGCGGAAACCCTGCGCATCGCCACTTTGGGCGATTACGATTGGTCTTTATCCAAGCTCAATCTGGCGCAACGCCAGGTGCCGATGGTCGTCAAACTGGCCGATGAAGGCCGGCAAGATTTGAGCGTATTGGAACGCTTGGCCGTGCCGTCCGCCAAACCGGGCATCGGCGCGGTGATGGTCGGCCAGGTGGCGAAACTGGAACTGTCCAGCGGACCGGCCGTGATCGATAGATACGACAGGTCGCGGAATATCAATTTCGAAATCGAATTATCCGGCCAGCCGCTGGGTGACGTTGCCGCTGCGGTGGAAAATCTGGACAGCATTAAAAACCTGCCGGCCGGCGTCAAACGCATCAACATTGGCGATGCGGAAATGATGGGGGAGCTGTTCGCCAGTTTTGGTTTGGCCATGCTGACCGGCGTGTTGTGCATCTTCATCGTGCTGGTGTTGTTGTTTAAAGACTTCCTGCAACCCATCACCATTTTGGCGGCGCTACCTTTGTCCTTCGGCGGCGGCTTCGTCGCGCTGCTGTTGACTGGCAAGGCCTTTTCGATGCCGTCTTTGATTGGTTTGGTGATGCTGATGGGGATAGCCACCAAAAACTCGATATTGTTGGTTGATTACGCCATCATTGCTCGCCGCGAACAGGGCTTGAGCCGCGTGGATGCACTATTGGATGCGTGCCACAAACGGGCCAGGCCGATTGTGATGACCACGATTGCAATGGGTGCCGGTATGTTGCCGATTGCGATAGGCATGGGCAACGCCGATTCCTCCTTCCGCAGCCCGATGGCCGTCGCCGTAATCGGCGGTTTGGTGACGTCCACCTTGCTGAGTTTATTGGTGATTCCGGTGGCTTATACCTATCTGGACGATTTCAAAAATCTGGGTTTGGCAGTTTGGAAACGCTTTACGGGGCCCAAAGCTGTTGCTGTCGAATCGTGATTTTCGAAACACGGCATCATCCATAGCGCATTCGGAAAGATGAAACAGAAGCGGTCGGGCTAGGGTAGGGCGTCAGGCGATGTTCGAACTATCCTGCCGGCCATCAAGCTTATACCGGCAATTGAAGGGTGTTGGCGTTCGGAGCATTGATTTCATCGAGGCTACGGTTCGCCGAAACTCTGATCGGCAACATTCTCGCCAGCCCAGTTCAGAGGGAGCCAACCGCGATGGACATAACGGTGAAACGATGAAAACGGCCAATCTTGCACGCGGTGCGCCCAACCGTGCTTCACCGGGTTGAAGTGAATGTAATCGATGTGATGCAACCCATCCTGTTCGTCGCGAATGGTGTGTTCCCAATAACGGCGTTGCCAGATGGATGCGCTGCCGTCATGCCGTTTGCCGACATCGATACCATGGCTGTTCAGCGCTTGAGTGAACAGCGACTTGATTGACTTCCAGCGTCCGGGATAATCGGTATCGTGTTCCGGCAAACGCCAGATGGCATGCAAATGATCGGGCAATACCACCATAGCCTCAATCACGAAGGGTTTTCGGGCGCGGGTTTGCGCAAATGCTCGGCGTAAATCGCCGACATGTTCGACCAGGAAACGCGCCCGACGATCACGCAACGTCACCGTAAAAAAATAAGTGCCACCCGCCACGAAATTACGCCGATACGCGACCATCGCCATTCCTTACGTCGATTGAAGTCAGGCCATTGTAGCCTCGATGCAGCGATAGCGGAATCGAGGGCGTCGGCTTACAGACCACCAAACCCACATCGGCAATTGAAGGGGGTTGGTCTTCGAAACCTCGATTACATCGAGGCTACTTGCTTGCTAATGAGAGGTGAAAGTGCCCAAAGGCAACCATTCAACGCGAGGTTTCGCGTCATTTTCGGTATGTTTGCATAATTGGTTCTCGGAGTGGCTTGGCCACAAATTTTTCAAGCATGCCTTCAGATTTCCGCCTTGCATCGCCTCCACCGCTAGGCAGCCGATTCCCATTATGGATAAGCACGAACTCCTTCTTTAGAGTATCCGTCATCCTACGAAACGTAGGTTGTGGATCCCTGTGAGTCGCTGATAATTCGTTAGCCAAGCACGAAAACTCTCTTACTTGCTCCGGAGTCGCATCCGACACAGTTACAAATTCACTTCGACGATATCCAGCAGCGTCTGTGTAGCGAAGCAATTGCGCGTCACTTAATTTTTCTTCGCTTGGCACCTTATCTAGCAACGGTCCAATATGCCCAAGGACAGCGATAAAGAGACGACGCTCTACGTCAAACCCATACCACGTTATGAGGCCATTGTTGATATAACTGCCAACAAATAGTGAGTAGCCACCCTCACGAATTTTTTCAATCTCAATTGGGATTCTAAGGTTTGCAGCCTTCCGCTCAGCAATCGTAATGTCTTGCAAGGGGGCTGCATTCTTCAGTCTTTCGATATCTGTCTCAAAGGGACCTGACACGCAGGAATCATTTTCACCTAAAGAAGGTGTGGCGATATCCGTCTTTGGGAGGGTAGGATTCTCGGAATTCGCAACTAAAGGTTTGGGCAACAATGACAGAGCCATTAGCAGCGTAATATTCATGGTGAAACCGAACATAAAAGGGCCGTTGTTGCTGAGGGGGCGCAACCAGTCGATCAACAATTCTCCATGTAGATCGACTAGTACGACATTTTAGAGATTACGAGACTTTAAGCCCCGTCAAGACCAGCGCGCTTAGCCGCGAGTTTGCAATATCGCTACCGCCGGCAATTCCTTACCTTCCAGGAACTCCAGGAACGCGCCGCCGCCAGTCGAGGTGTAAGACACTTTATCGGCGATGCCGTATTTGTCTATCGCCGCTAATGTGTCGCCGCCGCCCGCGATGGAGAAGGCAGGGCTTTCGGCAATCGCTAACGACAGAGATTTGGTGCCTTCGCCGAATTGGTCGATTTCGAATACGCCGACTGGGCCGTTCCAGACGATGGTGCCGGCGGTTTTCAGAATCTTGGCATATTGCTTGCTGGTTTCCGGTCCAATGTCCAGGATCAGGTCGTCGGCTTCCACGTCGGCGACGTTTTTCACGGTAGCCGCAGCGCTTTCGGAAAACTCTTTTGCGCAGACCACATCCACAGGTACCGGAATATCCGCGCCGCGTTCTTTTGCCGACGCGATCAAGCGTTTGGCTTCCGGAATTAAATCCGCTTCGTATAAGGATTTACCAACAGAGTAACCGGCAGCCGCGATAAAGGTGTTGGCGATGCCGCCGCCGACAATCAATTGATCGACTTTTGACGACAAGGACTCCAGCACGGTCAGTTTGGTAGACACTTTGGAGCCGCCAACGATGGCAACTAACGGCCGGGCCGGGGTTTCCAGGGCTTTGCCCAGCGCGTCCAGTTCGGCAGCCAATAGTGGGCCGGCGCATGCGACGGCGGCGTGTTCGGCTACCGCATGAGTCGAGGCTTCGGCGCGGTGCGCGGTACCAAAGGCGTCCATCACGAATATGTCGCACAGCGCGGCCATTTTTTGGCCCAGTTCGGCGCTGTTTTTCTTTTCGCCCTTATTGAAACGCACGTTCTCGCAAAGCACTACTTCGCCGCGTCTAACTTCCACGCCTTCCAGCCAATCTTTCACCAAACGTACCGGTTGACCCAGCAATTTTGAAAAACGCTCGGCGACGGGTTTAAGGCTTGATGCTTCGTCGTACTCGCCTTCGGTGGGACGGCCCAAGTGCGACATCAAAATCACTGCCGCGCCGCCGGCCAATGCGGCTTCCACGGTCGGGACGCTGGCCTGGATACGCAAGTCGCTGGTGACTTTGCCGTCTTTAACCGGCACATTCAAATCTTGGCGGATTAGTACGCGCTTGCCGGCCAAATCCAGATCGACCATTCGTTTGATAGACATAAGTTCTCCTTTGGTTGAAATAGTGAAAACATTATAAAGTGTAACGCCGGCCGCAGCCTGAATTAAAAAATAACAGAATAGTCAGGCGCTTGGACTATATTTGCTATCCGTTGCCTAAACTTTTACCGGCGGACTTATGTTCAAGGCGTTTATTTTTACGGTGTTCTGTGTGTTGGTGGTTACTGTTGATTCTGCGCGCTGCCAACCCTTGCCTGCCGCTGCCGGCGCCGACGAAATTCAAGTGTTGATAGACGTATCCGGCAGCATGAAACAGAACGATCCGGACAATCTGCGCGTCGAGGCCAGCCGTTTGTTAGTCAATTTGTTGCCGGACGGTGCCAAGGCCGCGTTTTGGTTATTCGCCGAAAAAACCGCGCCGCTGTCCGCTACCGATGCTGTCAATGCAACCTGGAAACAGCAAGCCGGCAAAACCATCGGCAATATTCATTCTCGCGGTTTGTATACCCACATCGAGGACGCGATTCAGACGGTGCTGAGCCAGGGCTTTAAGGGCGGCGGCAAGAAACATCTGATTTTATTGACCGACGGTTTTGTGGACATTTCCAAGGACATCATGCAAAGCGCGGATTCCCGCGAGCGCATCCTCAGCGAGTGGATCCCCAAACTCCAGCAGCAAAACATCAACGTACAAACCGTGGCATTGTCCGAGCAAGCCGATAAAGAATTGTTGGAAAAACTGGCTTTCGAGACCGGCGGCTGGGCGGAAACCGCGCAATCGGCGGAGCAATTGCAACGGGTGTTTTTGAAAATGGCCCAAAAAGCCGCGCCGAAAGAGACTTTGCCGCTGACCGATAATAAATTCCAGGTCGATAGCGGCATCCACGAGTTTTCGGTGTTGGTGTTCAAAAAACCGCATGCCGCGCCAACCCAATTGGTTGCGCCGGACGGCAAAAGTATCAGTAAACAAAGCATGGTCGCCAACGTGTCCTGGCTGGAAAGCCAGGCTTACGACCTGATCACCGTCAAGCAACCCTTGATCGGCGAATGGCGTTTGGTGGCGGAAGTCGATCCCGATAACCAAGTCATGATCGTCACCGACCTGAAATTGCAACTCAGTGAGATACCTAATTTTCTGGGCGAGAATGAAGCCTTGCCGATTAAGGCGCATTTCACCGACAAGGATAAGCTGATAACCCGCGCCGATTTCCTGGGCATGCTGACCCTGGAAGTGATCCAGGATCAGCAAGCACCGGCAAAAATGCTGGTCGTGGTTGCAGAACCCGGTTTTTACCAGCACAAGACTGAGCATTTAAGTTTGGGCAAGCATTTGCTGAAAATCGTTGCCGACGGCAAGACCTTCAAGCGGGAAATTATTCATGAGATCGAAGTGGTTGCCACGCCGATTACGGTCGAGAAGCACGTCGATGCAGCACAACGCCAAGTCACCCTAAAACTGTTACCGGATACCAAACTGATCGATCCCGCCGGTTTGGTGGTCAATGCAGTGATTAACCAAACCGGGCATGAGCCGGAAACCCGCGCATTGACAAATAAAGACGGGGTTTGGCTGCTGGATTTGGCCGGTTTGCCGGCGCAGACCACCACGCATGTCAATTTTAATGTGATGGCTAAAGATCATGCCGGCAAGCCGTTGGCGCCGGCGATCAAACCGCTGAGTATCGATGACAGTTGGTTCGTTCCTGCCGAGAAAGTCGAGGCTGCCGCACCGGCGGCATATACGGATGCGCATCACGAATCAGCTGATCCTGAAAAAACCGATCACGAAGCCGATGCCGGGCAGCATGAGCAGGCTGAGCATGAGCTACATCCGCCGCCGGACGCCCCGGAAACCAATTGGTTGTTGGTTGGCGGCATCATGTTGGCCATCAATCTGATATTGGGTGTGGGTGGATTTTTTACCTATCGATACCTGAAAAAAAGCCAAGCAGATAAACATCAGCAGTTACTGGAGAGATTGTCATGAATCCATTCGATTCCGTGGTAGTGATATTAGCGGCGGAGGCGTTGGGGGTTTTGACGCTGTTGGTTATCGTGCTGTTTTTTATCTCGAGAAACCGGCGAGGGAAGGAGATGGCCGAAATTGAACATTTCATTACCGAGCTTGAAGAGCAGTCCATCGTGAAGACTCGCTGGTTGGAGCAATTTCTGGAAGAAAACTGCGGGTTGGCTACAGCGGAGATTGAGCCATTGTTGCAAGAAGTCAATGCATCAGAACGCGCTGTGTTTGAAGGGGTTATTCGCTTGTTTTTAAAACGCGAATTGGTGTTGTTGAGTGAGATTGAGCAACGTATCGGTCGGCTAACCGAGCCATATCAGAATTTGCTGGCGAATCGGGGCACGCTTGCGCCGGTTGCTGCGGCGCAGGATTCGCCCCAAGCGAACCAATTGGCCGGCTTGGAGCGGATTAACCAACAACTGGTGCGGCAACTGGATAACGCGATGAAAACCATAGACGAAATGTCCGCCGAATATACCCGAGTGTTTAGCGGCAATCAGACCGCCTTAGAGTTGGAAAACAGCAGTAAAAAGATGCTGCAAATTTTTCATGATGCCGAACGCGGTGTGCGTGAAAGCATTACGGAGCTGGGGAAATGATGCAATCTCTGCTGCTTATCGGCTTAGGAGAGCTATCGCTGGTGTTGTTGACCGGCTTGATCGCGGTGTTAGTCGTTAATCGGCGGCATAAACGTCGGCGGCTGGCCGGCATCGAAGAGTTGCTGGAAGACATTAAGGACCGGCAGGAGCGGCGCGGCGACAGGTTGGCCTTGGCCTTGGCCGGTAAGCATCACTTAGACGAACAAGCCGCGCAAGCAGTCAGCGACACCCTGATTGCGGCGGAAAAGCAGTTTTTGTATGGGTTTGTTGAGCAGCAAATGCAGCAGCAGACCGTGGCCGGTTTTTACGAAAACCTGTGCCTTTTGCTGGATAGTTATCTGGACGGCTTACCCAAAGTGGCTGAAAAACCGGTTGCCGACGAGCCGCCTGCGGAGACCGAAGAACAATTTGCCGACACCGATTCCGAGCAGCCAAAGTCGCAGAGCTCTGATGAACCCCCTCCCGAAGAGGCTCCACCACCACCGGATTGGGGGGATGTGTTTGATTGATGATTTTGGCAGCTTGTTGTCAGGGCGCACCATAGCGTACCCTGACAACAGGCTGTTTCATTAACTTGTCGGTATTTCCGTCGCCGGCTGGTCGAGCAACTTGATGCCGGTCAATTTGCTGAAAAAACTGGCGGACCGTTTGGCCACGCTATCGCCTCCATCGATACCGGTTTGATGGGTGTTTTCAAACACCACAATGGAGTGCGGCTCCACGGTATACCAGGGTCTGCTCAGTGCTTTTTGCTCGGCCGGCTCGATAATGTCTTTGGGCGATGTTTGCGCGGTATCCACGGCCAGACACCAGCTCTTGCCCTCAACCTCCGGTAGCTGCAGGTTGTGTTTGCTGTCGGACATGTTCATTATTGCGTGCAGGTCGGGTTCATCTTTGCCTAATGCCGCCAGCGTAAAGGCCAGAATCCGCGTGTTCGGGTCGTCCCAACGCGGCGGTTGATCTACTTCCAGGCCATGCCAGCTGATGTCGGCCATATCCTTATCTTCCATTTTTCGGCCGGTGAGGAAGTTTCGGCGCATCAAGGCCGGATGGCGTTTGCGCAAACGGATCATCTGCTGCACAAAGTGCAGCACGTCGGCATTGTCCTTGGCTTTATCCCAATTCAGCCAGCTCAATTCGTTATCCTGACAATAACAGTTGTTATTGCCTTGCTGGGTGTGCAGAAATTCGTCGCCAGCCAGCAACATCGGTACGCCATGGCTAAGCAGCAAAACCGTAAAGGCGTTTTTCACCTGTTGCCGCCGCAGTTTGACTATGGCCGGGTCGGGGGTTGGGCCTTCCACGCCGCAGTTGCTGCTGAGATTATTACTGCAACCGTCTCGATTGTTTTCGCCGTTGGCGGTATTGTGTTTTTCGTTGTAGCTGAACAAGTCTTTTAACGTAAAACCGTCGTGGCAGGTGACAAAGTTAATGCCGCTGATCGGCAAGCGGTGCTGATGTTGATAGAGATCGCTACTGCCGCAAATTCGGGTGGCCACTTCGGCGATGATGCCGGTGTCGCCGCGCAGGAAGCGGCGAATTACGTCGCGGTAGCGGCCGTTCCATTCGCCCCAGCGGTAGCCGGGAAAGTTGCCGACTTGGTATAGTCCCGAGGCATCCCAGGCCTCCGCAATTAGCTTGGTTTTGGCCAGTTGTTCGGATAGTTCTATGCCCCAGACCAGCGGCGGATCCTGCAGTACGCTGCCGTCTTCGCCGCGCGCCAACGCGCTGGCCAGGTCGAATCTAAAGCCATCCACATGCATTTCCCGCACCCAGTATTCCAGGCAGCTGATGATGAAGTTGGTGACCAGCGGGTGGTTGGCGTTCACGGTGTTGCCGCAGCCGGTATAGTCGTGAAAGATGCGTTTGTCGTGCTTGTCGGTCAAATAAAAGCTGTTGCCGGTAATGCCTTTGAAATTGATCACCGGACCGTCGGCGCCGGCTTCGGAGGTGTGATTGAACACCACGTCCATGATCACGCCGATGCCGGCCTTGTGCAAGGCTTTCACCAGATCGCGGAATTCGCGGATATGCGTGCCTTGTTCCGGCGTGACGCAGTATCCGGGATGCGGGCTAAAGAAGCTGTGCGTGCTGTAGCCCCAATAGTTTTTCAAGCCCAGATCGGCGGTATGCGGCGGCACGTCTTGCTCGTCGAAGGCCATGATAGGCAGCAGTTCGACATGGGTAATGCCCAGCTTTTTCAGGTAAGGGATTTTTTCGATCAGGCCGATAAAGGTGCCGGGGTGTTTAACCTTGGCGGAGGTGTGACGGGTAAAGCCGCCGACATGCAATTCGTAAATAATGGCTTTTTCGCTGCGAATAGCCAGCGGTGTGTCGCCTTCCCAGTCGTAACGGTCATCTACCACCACCGCGCGCATGGCATGTTGGCTATTATCACCGGGCTTGCAGGCGGCGGCGCGGTTCCATAATTTGTCGCTGATTGCGCGCGCCCAAGGGTCCAGCAATAATTTTTCGCGATCAAACCGCAAGCCCGATTCGCGCGTGTTGGCGGGGCCGTCGATGCGCCACGCATACCAGGTGCCGACCGGCAGTTCTTCGACAAACACGTGCCAGGAGAAAAACGTATGGTTTTTCTCTTTTTGTAAGGGTATGACTTGTAAAGGTTTTATGCTGTCGGATTCGGCAAATAACAGCAGTTCCACGTCCGTCGCGTGGCGGCTGGAGATGGAGAAGTTGACGCCGCCCTCGCTGACCCGGGCGCCGTGAGGATAGGGACTCCCTGACTTTAAACTGTATGGTTTGTGCATGCCCTTTACCGAGAAACTGTGAATTAGTCCTGATTTTACTGCATATAAGGGCTGCGGGCCTACGCCTTGCGTAAATAATCGACAACGGTTAGAGTCTATAAAGCCTGGTCGCTGCGGCGATACGTCGCGGAGTGTCCGCTACCCACAGGATAAAACCTAGTCACCCGACCCGTTAACATTGCCGATGGCCTTTTCCTCCTCACCGTCTCAAGTCCGCATGCCGCTTTCTGCGGAGGAAATGCGGGCTATCAGTCTGGAGATTAGCCGGGGTTTTGCCCCGCGCCGGTTTAGAGCCGGCGCGGCGCGGTTAACGAGTACTGGCTTCTCGCCGCAAGAGTTGTTAAGCATTAGTCAGCAGATTAATCGCGAATTTGCCCCACCCCAGCAACGCGCTGCCGCCCAAGCTGAAAGCGCCAAGCTGGTGGCGTTGCCGGTCGATCCGGAACATATTCATGTCTATTGGCAGCTGGATGAAGCCGCTCAGGCGTCTGTGCCGCTTACCGAGCCACCGGCAGATGTCCAGCCTTTGACCTTGCGCGTATACAGTCATCCTGCGCCGCCCGAAGCGGTCCCGTTGCCGGCTGAATCGGCCAAAACCTGGTTCGATGTGCCGGTTGCCGCCGAACGCAGCCAACAGCAGATTACGCTGCCCAGCGGCGACACCTGCATCGCCGGGATTTATCAGGTGGCGATTGGTCGGCTCAATGCTCAGCAGGAATTCAATCCCTTGGCGTATTCGCAGGCTGCCGCAGTCGCGCCGCAAGTGTCGCCGATGACGGAAAGGCTGTCGCCGGCGATGGCGCAGTTTATAATGCTGCCTTCCCAGGCGTCTTCGGCGCTTGCCGTAACCGCGTCCGGCCAACAAAACTAATTCCGCGATGAACAAAGGCTATCTCAGCATCGTTTTGCATGCCCATTTGCCCTATGTGCATCATCCCGAACACGACAGTTTTTTTGAAGAAAACTGGTTGTTCGAAGCCATTACCGAATGCTATTTGCCCTTGTTGGCGATGCTGGAACGTTTGCATGTCGATCAAGTGCCGTACCGGCTGACCTTGTCCTTGTCGCCGACGTTGATGACGATGTTGCGCGATCCCTTGCTGCAAAACCGTTATCTGCATTATCTGCAAGGCCGGCTGGAACTGGCGGAGCGGGAGTTGGAGCGCACGCGCGGGCTACCGCAGTTCGAGCCGCTGGCGCAGATGTATATGCAGTGGTTTCAGGACGCCTTGCATCGCTACCAGCACCGCTATGAATGCGATTTGCTGACGGAGTTTCAACGGCATCACAGCGCGGGCTGCCTGGAGTTGATTACCACCGCAGCCACCCATGGCTTTTTACCCTTGTTAAATGTCAGTCCGGTGTCGGTGCGTAATCAAATCGGCGTGGGTATCGCCAGTTTTAAGAGCCAATTCGGCTTTGCACCCAGCGGATTTTGGTTGCCGGAATGCGGTTACTATCCGGGCCTGGAACAGGCGCTAAAAGCCGAAGGCATCACTTATTTTTTCGTCGATAGCCATGCAGTCATGGATGCCGACCAACCGCCGCGCCATGGTGTGTATGCGCCGTTGGATTGCGGCAATGGCGTGGCGGCGTTCGGCCGCGATCCGGCTTCGTCGCGGCAGGTGTGGAGCGCCGAGGAAGGCTATCCGGGGGATGGGGATTATCGCGAGTATTATCGCGACATCGGCTTTGACTTGCCCTTGGAATATATCGCGCCTTATATTCTGGACGGCGAAACCCGGATCAACACCGGCATCAAGTACTACCGGATTACCGGCGCCAAGCAAACCAAGCAGGTGTACCAACCGGAGCGGGCCAAGCAGAAGGCGCGCCAACATGCCGAGGATTTTATCGTGCGCCGTCAGCAGCAAATTGACGCGCTGACTGCGGAAATGCCGCAAGCGCCGCTTATCGTCGCGCCTTACGATGCTGAACTATTCGGACATTGGTGGTTCGAAGGGCCTTTATGGCTTGAACAAGTGTTACGCTTGGCGGCGAGCAGCGAAAACGGTATCCAGACCGTCAGTTGCGGCGATTATTTGCAATTGCCGTTGCAGCATGTGCAGGCTACGCCGGCCGCTTCCAGTTGGGGCGAACACGGTTATTCCAGTTATTGGCTGAACGAAAGCAATGACTGGATTTATCCCCTGTTACACAAGGCCGCCGCCGAAATGGAAAAGCTGGCCAACGATTTACGCGGTTTTACTGTGAGTGATTTACAACAACGGGCGTTAAATCAGGCTGCCCGGTCATTGTTGCTGGCGCAGTCTTCGGATTGGCCGTTTATCATGAAGGCCGGTACCACTATCGATTATGCGCGCAAACGCATCACCGACCATTTGGCTCGTTTTAATTATCTGCACGATGCGATTCGCAAAAACCGTATCGATGAACGCTACCTGACCGCGCTGGAAATCATGGACGATATTTTTCCTGACATCGATTTTCGCCATTATGCCGCCTAGACAAAGGCCCGTTTTGGGCACTGCTTAACCCAACCTCCAGGGGGAGCTATGGATAACATCCAATTGTTGTATGTAGCCAATAACGTCACCGGCAAAGCCGCCGCCTGTCAGCAATCCTTGCAGTTTTTGATGCGGGTGGCCGACCTGGATTATCACAAGCAAGTTGACGTGCTCTGGGCCGGCGAAGATGGCGTCTGGCATGTTTTGCCGGCCTTATTCAACCGTAAGGCGGAAGACAGGCAGGAGTATTGGCAGGCCGACATCCTATTTCCGCCGCAGCCGCATGCCGACATACCCGGCGATATTCGTTTTGCTTTGCGTCTGCAAGCAGCCGGCAGCGAATATTGGGACAACAACGAAGGTGGCGACTATTTTAGCGGCGCGGGTAGTGGGGCTAGATTGACCAGTGCCGCGGCCATGCTGCAATTGAGCCACGCCGAACAACTTCAGGACGGGCAACATTCCGTGCCGGTCAAACTGGCGGTGGACGCTGCGCTGGAAATAGACCATGTCACGATCCATTGGACTATCGACGATTGGCAACACAGTCACACCACCAGCTGCCGCCGCCAGGCGCAAAGGAAGTCTGCCCATAAAGCCCTCTATGCCGGCTTGCATCTTGCGCAAGTGTGGAACGGGCGGATCAGGGTAGGGGACGCTTTTCGTTTGCAATACAGCATCTGCTGTGAAAACAAGCAGCAACGGCTGTGGGATAACAATGCCGGGCAAAATTACGCGCTAAGCCGCACGCCGCTACGGCTGTTGATTTTGAATCTGCACTGTTACCAAGAGGAAGACCAAGACCGGAAATTTTGGCAAATTGCTAACGCTATCGACGAGTTGGGCGCGGATGTGGTTTGCCTGCAGGAAGTGGCCGAGTATTGGAATGACGGGCGCGGCGATTGGCCGTCCAATTCTGCTAATATCATCAACCAGCGCTTGCCGCAACCGTTTCATCTGTACACGGATTGGTCGCACCTGGGGTTCGACAAATTCCGCGAGGGCGTGGCCATTCTTAGCCGCTATCCCTTTATAGAGCAAGAAGCCCGCTACGTATCCGATAGCCACGATGCCTATAGCATTCATTCCCGCAAAGTGGTATCGGCGCGGATCAAGGTGCCGTATGTCGGTACCGTCGATGTGTTTTCCGCGCATTTAAGTTGGTGGGAAGACGGTTTCCAGCAACAATTTCAACGACTATCCGCGTGGGCGAACGATAAACGCAGCGCCGAGGTGGATGCCACCTTGCTATGCGGTGATTTCAATATCGCCGCCGGTTCGACGGGCTATCAACTGGTGGTCGACGGCCATCAATACGAAGATCAATATCTCGCCGCCAACGCCCCGGCGTTGTTCGAACAAATTTTTCGGGTTAACGATGCGCATTGGCGGGATTATCTGGCCGACGATTATCGAATCGATTACATTTTCATGGACAGGAATAGCGGCTTGCGGGCCAGCTCGGCGCGAACCGTGTTCACCGAGCAGGATTACGGGCCGGTATCGGATCATTGCGGCTATCTGTTAACCTTTGAGCCGCTATAAACTGAATTGCAAAGGGGCAACCTCTAAAAATCCCCTTCCCTCAGGGAGAGGGCTGGGGTGAGGGATGTAAACAATGGATTTTAATCCCCTCATCCCAAGCTTCTCCCTGAGGGAGAAGGAGGTTTTTAATGTTTTGAGGTCCCCGTAGGCGATTTTACAATTAAGATAAAGCTTGTTTAATTAGGCAGCACCATATGCAAGTAGCAGAACATTACGCCAAACCGGTATTTGGCAAATTGGGCGGTTGTTTCCAACGAGGTAACGATTTCAGGGAAACCTTCGACGTTCGCTGGGGCAAGATAGACTTTCATCTGTCGCACGGCATAGCCGCTAACTTGAAGGTGGTGCTGAAGGTGTATCGGGAGTCGATTTGCGAGACCTATATCGTCGACACCGATGCTTATGACGTGGAATGGGACAAGCACAAACGCTCGACGCGGGATTTTTACGTGATGCCGTATTCCGGGCAGTTCGGCAAGATCAGCTGCATCAAGTTCTCGTTTATCGTGCATTTGGGTGAGCATTCCATCGCCTCGCGCCATGAGTATATTTTCATGGACGGCGACCAGTTAAGGGATAACCACCCGCAGCAGCGCCATATCAACGAGCATTGGGCCACGCCCAACCATTTCCGCAGTTATGAGCTGGACCCAGGTCAATTGCAGAGTGATGTGGATTGGTACAACCATCATTTCGATTCCCTGCAACTGACCCCCAAATTTACCAAGGGCCAGCAATTTCACCCGTATCACCCCAAGCGTTTTATTCACGATCATATCGATAAAGTCATCGCGGCCAAACACAGTCAGCCAGACCGCTTATGCACCATCAAAGTCAGCGTGGATTGCATAGACGACGGCGATTTTATTAATCACTTGATTCATGCCAGCCAGCAGGGTGTTTGGGTGCAATGCATTGTCGATTGGCGGAAGATGACGCTGACCAATAGCCAGAATTACGCGCGCTTGAAGCGCTCCGGTATTGAACTAGTGGGGGTGTTTTGCACGCCCAAACACCACTTGATCGAAGTCGAGCCGGACATGCACACCAAGTTCGTGATCTTCAACGACGAGGATTGCATTATCGGCTCGTTTAACATCACCTTTGATCGTTGGTGGGCCAATTGGGAATCCGGGATGAGTTTTCATTCCAAGGGTGTGTGCCGCTTGCTGGATAACATCTTCCAGAGCCAGCGCGGCGGCGTGATTCAAAAGTATGGCGTCGATCCGCTCAGTCCGTTCAATCTGCTATACACCTTTGGCCGCCACACCATGGCCAATGGCAGGGTTTACCGGCCGCATCACGCGATATTGGCGGAAATTCATAGAGCGCGCCGCTCCTTGAAGTTGTGTTTGTTTTTGATCGGCGATTTGCTGGGCGATCACCACGATAGCGTCGTCAACGCCTTGATCCAGGCCCGCGACCGTGGTGTTGATGTGCAGCTGCTGTTCAACGGCCACTTGGCCCGTCAAGGCAAAATCGGCGTCGAGCGCAGTATGGCCGACGAATTGGCACGACCACTGTTACCGGCCGTGCAACGTCTGCGCGATGCTGGGATTCGAGTGGGATTGGTCTATGGCCAAGACGACTTGCCGGTGCCGTATTCGCCCATCCATAGCAAATATTGCGTGATTGACGATTACATCGTCATTGATGGTAGTTTCAACTGGTACAACACCTCGGTGTTCTCCCACGACTTGATCGTCGTCGCCGCCAACCGCGACGTGGCCCAGCCCTATCTCTACGAGTTTGGGCAGATTCAGCGTTTGTTTAGGGTGTTTTACTGACAAACATTTCAGGTATACGACGACTCAGATCTTCCTGAATAACGTTTTCGACCTAACGCTGTCTATCGTGGTGGATTTTTGAATGAACGATTAGCGTAGAGGTAACTGACCCGCGGAGGCGAGGCGCCCTGGCCGTGGCGGGACCGTTTGACCAACATGTTAGGCCTCAGCTTGCTTTGCGAACTGCTGCTACCCCCTTACCAAACTTCAGCGACAGGGCTGCTATGAGCACGTAGGGCCAGAGGTTCAACTGGATCCAAGAAAACGTCGAGGCGCTGACCGTTTGCTCTCGCAAGGCCAACCGCTGATTCTCAATCTCCACAAGTTCTTGCTGTTTGGTTCGTGTCGAAACCTTCCATTTTCCGAGGTGCTCTAGTTGCTGTCTGGGGGCAGTCGTGCACTTGGAGATGCCGAAAAGAATCAATTGAGCCAGGGACGCCTCTTCGTATTGAATCTCGTGAAGTAGAGCGCTGCCGGGATGGGTTGGTTTGAACGCTTGCTGATGCAACTTGTCGATCTCGACCTGCATATTCTCCTTGAACGAAAGTGCGTCGGATACTAGCGAAGTGCGTGAAGAGACAGCGGACAGGTAAAGGGAAGCCATAGGACCCGCAACAAGTGACGACATCCTGTCGCCCTTAGTGAGGCTCTCAATCAACTTGTCGGCTGCTGCGCAGGAGGCCAGCAGTCTGTCCTCAAAGTTTGGGTACGCCGCTTGCGCGGTCGACAGAAATGCAGCAGTAGGCTCGGCGAATCTGACGGCTGCTAGGCACTGACCGGTTGCGCTCGAAGGTGGCTGCGCGCAGACGGAGGCAGAGTCACGAATGACCTTTATGCTCTGCAAACTTGAGTCGAATGCGGCTTCCGTTTCTCCTATCTCAATGTTCGGCCGCTCACGCTGCATTGTCTCAAGCGCCGTTCGACTGTTCTCTGCCACTGAATTTAGGGCAAAGAGCTTGCGCTGAACTTCGTTTGACGAGAATAGCAAGATCACACCGATCGCAGCTAGAGGGTAGTACACAAGGTCAACGTAGTTCCAGCGAGGGGACTGGTAGTAGACAAATCCAATGGATGCGGCCGCCGTGAATGCGGCCAGAAATAGCATGTGTATTGAGGTCATCAGGAGTGCAGTAGAGCGTCTGGGAGGTGGTTCTGAGGCTCGGCATATCTACCGAAAAATGATCTTTGGCACGATAATTTATTGATCTGCATATGATCTTCCTTTCTGTATATCATCCGGCGGAGAAATAATGACCGGTAACGGCCAGACTGTTGCCATTGAATCAGATCGAGCCATAGTCCGCAACGGCTCGATAGAAACAGATTCAAAAAGCCCGGCCATTAATTCTACTTTGTCAGATTTAAGCAACGCCGTCATGCCCGCCTGGATGGCAAGCTTCGATCCGTCCGTGGTGTCTGGATTTCGGCTATCCCTGCCGAAATGACGAGCACTACCGAGAATCTGACAAGGCAGAATTAACCACTCGTAAGCTCCGGCACATAACCAATCACTACAGCGCCAAATGTGTGGTCAAGCTGGCGCGTCAAAGATAGGCAGCCGAAGATGAGATAAACCGGGAGGTATCGCTATGCAAATCAGCAAAAAGCTCATAATATTGAGCGAAATTTTGAGCAAACTATTCAGGAGTTGTTATGAGTATTGCCGTGGCCGATATAGTGCCGTTTTCCGAGGCCAGGACCCAGTTATCCGCTTTGGTGAGCGAGGTGCAAACCGGTAAGGAAAAAATCATTACCAAAAACGGTGAAGGCGTAGCCGCGTTGATCGGCGCGGAACGCTTAGATCACTACCATCGCCTGGAGCGTGCGCATATCCACTTACTGTTATTGCATGAAATCGAACGCGGATTGGCTGATCTCGATGCAGGGCGTCACCAGGATGCCCGCGAAGCGTTAAAGCAAATCAAGCAAGACCGGGCTAAATCCGTATCCACCTGACCCATGCAGGTACGTTTTACCGATAACTTTCTCGCCAATTTGCAAGACATAGAAGGCTATTGGCAAGTAAACAATTTTCCGCAGGCTTATGATCGGCTGCTTGATAGTTTGGAGGACTCCGTTATCCCTAATCTCGAGCGTTATCCGGAAATGGGTCGGTTATTTGCTCGCCATAACCCAGACTCGGTGGAAGCGCTGAGCGCGACCGGGCGAATTGCCGACCATTATCCGGCGGTCCGTGAATATGTTTTAGAGGACTATTTGCTGTTGTACTTACCGACTGACGCCGTATATCTGCTCGCCATCAAACACTACCAACAACTCAGCTATGATTTGGCTGGCTTGTGGCTAAATCGTTAAACCTTTATCGCTATGGCTAAAAAAACCAAATCCGCCTACGTCTGCACCGAGTGCGGCGCCGATTATCCCGGCTGGTCCGGGCAGTGCAATCAGTGCGGGGCGTGGAACAGCATCAAGGAGGTGCAGTTGGGTGGCGGCAAGACCGCTCGCGACAAATCCGGCTATGCCGGGGCGCGTAGCGAGGTGCGTTTGTTGTCCGAGGTCAATTTGGCGCAGGCCGAGCGGATTTCCAGCGGCCTGGCCGAGTTCGACCGGGTGCTGGGCGGCGGTATCGTCACCGGTAGCGTGGTGTTGATCGGCGGTGCGCCGGGGGCCGGCAAGAGCACGATTTTGCTGCAGGCCATCGCCCATATCGCCCGGCATTTACCGGTGTTGTACGTGTCCGGCGAGGAATCGTTGCAGCAGATCGCCGAGCGCGCCCACCGTCTGCAATTGAACACGGCCGGCATCAAGATGCTGGCGGAGACCTCGGTGCAGCAGATTTGCCAGGTCTTGGACGAGGAACAGCCCAAGGTGGTCATCATCGATTCGATTCAAGTCATGTACACCGCCGACTCCGATTCGGCGCCGGGCTCAGTATCGCAGGTGCGCGAATCCGCCAGCTATCTGACCCAATACGCCAAGCGCAGCGGTGTGTCGTTTTTCATGGTCGGCCACGTGACCAAGGACCAGTCTCTGGCCGGGCCGATGACCTTGAGCCATATCGTCGATGCTCAGGTGGTGTTGTCGTCCACCGACGATTCGCGCTTTAGAGTATTGCGCGCGGATAAAAACCGCTTCGGCAGCGTCGGCGAACTGGGATTTTTCGCGATGGAAAGCAGCGGCTTGAAGGAAGTGAAAAATCCGTCGGCAATGTTTTTGTCGCGCGCCGAAAAGCCGTCGCCGGGCAGCGTGGTGACGGTGCTGTGGGAAGGCACCCGGCCGTTGCTGGTGGAAATTCAGGCCTTGGTCACCGAAAGCCAGTACGGCAATCCGCGCCGCTTGGCGGTGGGTTTGGATCAAAACCGGCTGGCAATGCTGTTGGCGGTGCTGTCGCGCCACGGCGGCATCTTCACCGGCAACGACGAGATTTACGCCAACGTGGTCGGCGGCATCAAGGTCAGCGAAACCAGCACCGATTTGGCGATTCTGGTCGGGGTGGTGTCCAGCTTACGAGATCGGATCATTCCCTACGACACGGTGTTTTTCGGCGAGGTGGGCTTGAACGGCGAGATACGCCCGGTCGCCAACGGCCATGCTCGGCTCAACGAGGCGGCCAAGCATGGTTTCAAAAAGGCGATTATTCCTAAGAGCAACAAACCCAAGGATCCGGTGAAAAACTTGCAAATCCATGCAGTCAGTAACATTCAAGAAGCGCTGGCCGTGCTGGCGGATTTATAATTGCTGCCCATAATCAATGCCAAACTTCGTCAGGGAACGATATGAAAAATACAGCAGCCGTCAACGGTAAATTTGGCCGTAACGATCCGTGCCCATGCGGCAGCGGCAAGAAATACAAAGCCTGTTGTTTAAAGCAAGCCGAGGCGGCGGCGAGGCCGGTTCAACCCAGTGTGGACGACGCCTTAAAACAAGCCTGGCAAGCCGTGGCGCGGCGCGATATGGCGGGTACGTTGCATGGGTTTCGGCAAGTGTTAGCGATCCAACCCAATCATGCAGAAGCACTGGCCGGATTGGGACAGGCTTTGTGTTGGCAGCAGCAGCGCCGGGAAGGCTTAGCCTATCTACAGCAGGCCGCTCTTCAACTGGAAATCGACGCTCAGCAAACCTGCAATATCCGTTTTATGCTGGAACTGGCCGAGCAATTGCATCACTGGGGCGATCTGGATACCGCGCTGAAATTAACCGAATTGGCGGTCAAACTGGAACCTGAGAACCCTGCCGCGCTGAATAATCGCGCCCTGTATTTGACAAGGGTTAATCGATTCGAAGAGGCTTTGCCTTTTGCCAGCAAGGTTTGCGAGTTACGTCCGGATGATCCGGCCTGCAATAATATGCTGGCGGTGCTGGAAGCGCATTTAAACCGTTTGCCGGCAGCCAAGCAGCGCTTTCAGGCTGTGATAGCCGCCAATCGCAATATGCAGCAGACCGCACGCGCCTGGCAGGAGTTGGTTGGCGTGCTGGATAAATTGGAAGAATACGATGCATCGTTTGCGGCTTGCCAGCAAGCTAAGGCTTTGTATAAGCAATTACCTGAACTCAGCTCACTTGACGCCGGACAGGTATTTCGTGCGATTCAACGTAACAAGCAGGGCTTTGATCAGGCGTTACTGCATCGATGGGCTCTCAGCGACTTTGCCGATAACTTGCCGGCCCCGACGTTTCTGCTGGGCTTTTTGAGGTCCGGCACGACGTTGACCGAGCAAGTGCTGGCGGCGCATCCCGAGGTGTTTACCTCCGATGAAAATGATCTGATTCATGGTTTGATCCAAGAGCTGCAAAGGTTGAGCGGTGTGCGAGAAGACATCCCGGCCGCCCTCCGCCAGCTTGGTCTGGATGATGTCCGAAAGTTGCGCGCTTACTATTGGCGGCGGGTTAGCGAAGAATATGGCGCGGGTGCCTTGAATAAATGTTTTATCGATAAAGTAGCGCTGAACAGTATCGATATTGGCCTGATTAGCAGCCTATTTCCGGAGGCCAGGATTATCTTTGCGCTACGCGATCCGCGCGATGTGTGTTTGAGTTGCTTCCAGCAGGCGTTTAAGCCGTCTAGCGTGACAGTCAATCTACTGAGCTGGGAAGGTGTGGCCAAGCAATATGCGGCCGTAATGGATCTGTGGCTTTACATTAAACCGATGATGCAGCCGCGTTATATGGAATTGCGTTACGAGGACACGGTCAACGATTTCGAAACCAGTTTTCGCCGGGTGTTTACCTTATTGGATTTGGAATGGGTGGCCGAAGTTAGCGCGTTTCATGAGAAGGCTAAGGGCCGTTACATTGCCACGCCGAGTTTTGCCGCTGTCGCTCAGCCGATTTATTCGCGCTCGGTGGCGCGTTGGCAGCACTATGAAAAGTTTTACGAACCCGTATTACCGATTTTAGCGTCGTATATCGATGCGTTCGGTTACGAATGAAGCGAATGGGCAGGGTTGTTCAAGCTTTTTGATCAAGTAGACTACGATCAAACGGATGTAAAAATGGAGCTTCCGTGCCCCCGGTCATCCTTGACCGAAACCGATCCAATTTCTTGCTGATTAACCCGGCCCTTGATCACACTGGTAATTAAGGGCGCCGGGTTAAAAATCAGCTTTAAGTGACATAGATACGTCTCAGACGTTTTCTGTGGTTTTGCGTTTGCCGAAACCGACTAAGCCCGCCATCGCGCTACCGAACAGCCAAACCGCACCCGGCACGGGTACTGGTGATGCGGCGGCGGAGATGGTAGCGGTATAGGCCAGATTGGCGCCGCCTACCGTGCCGTCGTAACCACCCAAAATCAGTGTGTAAGTACCGGCAGTCAGGAAACGGGTCAGCGTCGCGCTGGCGGTGGTGCCTTGAGTGGCTGCGAAGGCCCAGGCGTTTGCGTCAACCAAAGCCAGCGTTGTGCCAAGTGGGCTGGCAGCCATGGGATTCAGAGCACCGTTGTTCAGGTATTCTTGATGACGACTGCTGCTACCCGCGGTATCCCAGCCGCTCCACAAACCAAAAGCCGGGCGCAGATTGGAGCCGTCCGACGATACGGTGATAGTCACTTCTGCGTCGGCATGCAGTTCAAACAAACCGTAATCGGCGGTATGCCCCCAGTTTGTCGCGCCGTCTTTATAAGCTTTGGCGCCCATGCCTATGCCGTGGCCGCTGGCGGTTTGCGAGTTGGCAACGCCGCCGTCATTGTGGATCATCGCTACCCAGGTGGCGGGCAAATTGCCAATATAGCCTGGATCGCCGGCCGACCATGGGCCTGCGGCAGAACCGTCTGGTAAGGGATCTCCGGAAGCTAAATTGTAGGTTACGTGAGCGCTAGCCATGCCGCTGATTGACATTAACGCGCCCATGGCGCCGGCTAATGCTAGTTTCTTAAAGGTTAAGTTTGCAGTCATTTTGGATCTCTATCGAATTAAATATATGAGCTAAAGCCTGTTGTTAAACAGCGCTTGGTGAGGGGATTGCCGTTGTTTGGCGGCAACCCCGCTGGGTAATTAAGCCGCTAGTGCTTGTTTGCGGCGGCCGAAACCGATCAAGCCGGCCATCGCGCTGCCGAACAGCCAGACTGCGCCTGGAACAGGCACTGCCGAAGTGGTAACCAGTACGTCGTAGGTTACGCCATCGAGCGCGCCGCCACCGTGCGCGCCGACCACCAAGGTATAAAAGCCATTGGTGTGCAGCCCGGGTGTGCCTGTGGCATTCCACTCGGCTTGGTCGAACACAAACGAGTAGAACAAGGTGTCGGAAGTGCTGCTCATGCTGGCTGTCCAGATAGCTTCGCCCAAGCTTGAGCCTTGCAGGCCCGTTTCGCCGATTGTGGCAGCTGCGTTACGGTCAGATGTGGAACTGCTGTCCACATTGCGATACAGGGCCACGTCCAATAAGCCGTTAAATTGGCTGTAATCGGCGTCGTTTTTCACGGTAATGGTGGTTTTGATATTGCCCGCGCTGGCGCAGTTAGCGCTTGCTGTGTTTGCGCCGCAGCTAATATGAATCAAGCCGTAGTCCAGTCCCAGGCCGGTTGATGCCGAATTGCCTGCTACCGCTAAGTAAGGATGGTCGCCATCAGCTGGCAGATCGGCCATGATGGTGCCCCAGGTGGCGGCGTTGGTGCCGCCGTTTTTGTCCGAGTAAGCTTTCCACAAGCTACCGATAGTATTGGTGCCGAAACTAGGGTTTGAGTTAATAAGATTTGCTGTCAGTGCGCCATCGTTGTCTGTAGCGCTGGAGCCCGTATGTAATTCGCGTTTGGTGAAACCTGTAGCTGTTGTATGCTGACCTGAATACCACATATAGGGCAGGTTGCCTGCTACTTCTGTGGCTGTCTCAGCCGCGGTACCTGTGCCCGGAATTAAGGTGTTAGCGTTTAAGTCGCCGACCGTATAAACGTTGGTACCGTTAGCGACTCTATTGGTGCCGTTGGAGTTTGCAGATACACCGTCTGTGCCGTTGATGCTGTTGGCTATGCCGAAGCCGATAGCGGAGTTACCGGAGGCTACTGTGCCCGCGCCGGTCAGGTTGTAGTAAGAGTGCGCGAACGCTTGGCTGGAAACAGCCGCCAGGCCAGTTGTCAAAATAGCTGCTATAGCCGTTTTATGAAAGATCATGATCGTCCTCTTTTGTTATTGGAATTAAAGGTAACAGCGAAACTGACAAAACTTGACCAACAGCAGCGAGCCAAACTTTGCCCTCGCCCATGGCGCGCATGGGGGCAATCCGGCCTTCTTTAAATCGTTTTTTAAGAACCGTGATTTTCCGGCCCCGCCTCACGACGGGTGTGGCAATGCTTGCTTTCAGAGATTTACTCATTCCGCCGGCGGCAGACATGGCAGGGATAGAGACCTACTAACCGCCTTTCGGAAAGCAAACCACGAAGCAAGTACACTAGTTACAGCGAATAGTGGGCCAACTTAATAAAATATATAAATATCATTGTATTGCTGCTTATTTTTCCTGGGATGGCATGAGTGAGCTGCGGGCGAAATTCAGCGAAATAGCTCATACGCTTATTTTAAATAACACAGTTCAATTGCTGGGAAATAATCCCCGCTTGGTGGTGAAGTTTGTTTTGGTGGATTTGATCAGGAATTTCTTTCTTTTCTAGTCGTTTATTGTTAGGTTGTTGCGCCGCTCATTGGGTTGGCACGAGATTTTTCAGTGGAGAGATGTATGCAAAAAACCGATAAAACCCCGCTGTGGGTGTTCCTGGCCCTGTCCAGTATAGAAACCCGCAAAGGCGCGTTACTGTTGATCTGGAGTAGTATTGTTTTTACTCTTTACTGTGTGCCTTGGCCGCTCTATTTCGATGGCAATGGCTGGGTTGCCAAATTATTTTTGATCGACGATTGGGAATGGTTTGCGATGATGCTGCCTATGACGTTTTGGTACTGGCTGAGCATGAGATGGGTGGATAAAAACGGCGGCTGGCGTTTGGCTGGTGCGTGATATGCCGCACTATTTTTTGGGAGGGCATGATTTGTCAGATCGTGACGCTTGTTCCTAAAAGATCAGCTCGTAGATTATCTTTCGATCTTGTAAGCGGCGAGCTTGATTCCGTATTTGCTCTGGCACCTAGTGGTTGGAGTGAAGGTTGCTATCAAAAGTCGATTAAATACTTGGGTGGCCGCCTTCCAGGTTTGGTCGGCTTTCCACCTTCTTAAGCAAGCGGCGGTAGTATCTAGCGGCGATGCTTTCTTCAATTTAGTGTTGTTTCTATGCTTTCACACATTCTGCCTAAAGCCGAAATATCCATTCGCGAAAACCTGCGTTGGTTATACATTCTTAGAAATTTGATGCTGTTTGCCGTTACGGTGGCGGTGTTTATTGCGGTAAACGGCCTGGGTATTAATTTGCCGCAAAACCAGCTGTGGCTGGCGATTTTTGCGATTTCCATACTTAATCTTTACACCTGGCTACGGCTGAGGACGCCGGAAGAAGTTACCGAGCACGAGATTTTTTCGCAAATATGCATGGATGTACTGGCGTTGGCCTATTTACTTTATTTGACCGGCGGCGCGTCAAACCCGATCATTTGGGTGTTTCTGCTGCCTTTGATTGTAACTGCCATCATGCTGCCGCAGGCTTATGCCTGGAATATGGTGATTATTACATCCTGTGTTTATACAGTGCTGATTGCCTACAACGTACCCTTGCCGGCTGTCGAGCCGCACATGGCCCATCCGGCGATGACGGAGATGACGCCGGAAATGAGCCTGCAAATGCATTTGATGAACGACCGGCGTTATTTCAATCTGCATGTATTCGGTATGTGGTTTGGTTTTGTGTTTAGCGCCGGCTTAGTCGCTTTTTTTGTGGTCGAACTGTCCAAGACCTTGAAAGAGCGGGAGCGCAATTTGGCGGATGCCCGCGAGAGTGCGCTACGCGACGAGCGCGTGGTGTCCCTAGGCACCTTGGCGGCCAGCGCCGCGCATGATATGGGTACGCCGCTGGGCACGATCGCCATTTTGACGCATGAGATGGCGGAAGAGCTGTCGGCGCATCGCTATCCGGATCTGCATCAGAAACTGATGATTGTGCAGCAGCAGATTGATCGCTGCAAACAAGCTTTGTCGGTGATGTCGGCCTCCGCCGGCGAGATGCGGGCGGAATCCGGCAAGGTGATGCTGGTGAGCGAATATATCGATGAAGTATTAGGCCAGTGGCGCACGCATAAAGCCGCTACCCGGCTCAAGCTATTTATTTCGCCGAATGTGGATATGGAAGCGCGTGTGATTGCGGAACGTACGGTGACTCACTCCATCATTAATATCCTAAATAACGCTGCCGAGGCATCGCCGGTCGATGCGGGCATTGAGTTTCATGTGGAATGGGATGAAGCAACGCTAAACTTGAAAATCCGGGATTTCGGTCCAGGCTTGCCGGCTGAATTTATCGAGTTTGCCGGGCACCAACCGGTCAAGAGCAATAAGCAAGGTATGGGAGTTGGCTTGTTTTTGACTTATACCACTATCAAGCGACTCGGCGGTAAAATACAGTTCAGTAATTTAGAGTCGGGCGGTGCTTGCGTTGAAATCAGTTTGCCGCTTTTAGCTAAGGAGAGTATGCATGAACCAATTACCTATGGATAAGCCCAATTTATTGCTGGTCGATGATGACGTCACCTTTTGTTCGGTGTTGAAGCCGGCGTTGGAAAAGCGCAATTTTCAAGTGACTGTCGCCAATGATGTTGATACGGCGATGAAACTGGCGGAACAAACCGAGCCTGAATACGCGGTAATCGACTTGCGGATCGGTTTTGACTCCGGTTTGGAAATGGTCAAGAAATTGATTTCTTTAGATGACAATACCCAAATCGTCATGCTGACCGGTTTCGCCAGTATCGCCACCGCTGTGGAGGCTATCAAATTGGGCGCGATTCATTATCTGACCAAGCCGGCCAACGCTGATGAGATTGTCAGTGCTTTGTACAAGAACGAAGGCGATGCCTCGGTAGCCATCAGTGACAATCCGCTATCGGTAAAGCGCTTGGAGTGGGAGCACTTGCAAAAGGTGCTGATGCAGCACGACGGTAACATCTCAGCCGCCGCCAGAGCATTGAATATGCACAGAAGGACCTTGCAAAGAAAGCTGGAAAAACGGCCGGTAAAAGAGTAGGCGACCAGCACTATTTAGGAAGTGAAGATATTATTTCGTATTTATTACAACTAATCGTTGCAAAACTAATATTTCTGAGTATAATGGGCGGCTCATTCAGGGGGTCGTTAGCTCAGCCGGTAGAGCACCGCACTTTTAATGCGATGGTCGTGCGTTCGAATCGCACACGACCCACCACTGAATACTTTAAGCTAATCAATAGCTTATCAACTGGATTGCCGTCGAGTTGAAGCAACATAACCGCAGTAAGGCGCAAATTTAGGCGCACTCTGCATTATTTGCTCCAATGAGGTGGCGTAATGAACCAGCAAAATCTATCCCTTAAAAGCTCACAAAACGATGTTTTGTCCGAGCAATCTTTTCAAGAACCTCAAAACTCGCAAGAAACGCTCACAGATTTTCACGTCGAATATTTTTGCGTGTCCGATCCCGAGAGCAAGTATCACAGCCCGTTATTTGCCACCAAGGCGCAAAACGATGTTGTCTTACTACATATCCGCCAAACCTTTCCGAACGCCCACGGCGAACACCGAAAATCCTATTTCCGATCTGAACAAGATGCTGGCCGACAAGAATTATTGTCTGAAATCATGGGTGCCGGCCCGGAATATGACCAGCTGCTTGAGCTGCTAAGGCAACGGTTTGCGCCTGATGTCGCTATCCAAACTAATCAAATCGGCGAGGGCGTGTAATGGCATACATCCGACCTTTAGCCAACGGCAACTTCCGCGCCGATGTCCGCCTGAAAGGCATTGTCAAAAACAAAACCTTCCCAACGGAAAGCCTCGCACAAGCTTGGGCCGATAACATCGAGAACGGCATCAAGACTATTTTGAACCTGGATCAGGCGCAATTGATAGCCCTTTCAGAGGATGAAATTTGCGCCTTGGGGGGCGAGGATCTTTTCAAGCAGTTGGGTATCGATCTGTTTGCAATCCACCATCAGGCCAAACTGGAAGCGATTAACGCCCTATCCAAAAAAGAACTGTTACAGCTTTCCGTGCAAGAAATCGAGCGCATGGGTGGCGCCGAACTATTCATCAAAGCAGGCAAACGCATCCGCTACAAAACTTTTCGCGACGTCTGCGACGAATACCTGTCTCGCTGGGGTAAGAAGGACTATCAAGGCCAGATGCAGCGGGTTGATTACTGGTGCCAGTTTTTCGGTGACCGCATCATGACCGACATCGATATTTTCGACATTCGCGAACACATCGACGACTTGATCGACGAGGGTCAACGCGCCACGACCATCAATCGCAAGAAGGCGGTCTTGTCCAGCGTCTACAAATTTGCCCTGAGTCGCGGCTATGTCGATGAAAACCTAGTTCGGAGCGTGGTGGTCGATGATGACACTAAGCGCCGGGACCGGGTATTAAGCGAGGCCGAACGCAAACGACTACTGAAAGCCTGCCGGGAATCGCATTGGGATAAGCTGTATTTGTTGGTTGTGATGGCAATGACTACCGGTGCCCGTAAAGGTGAGCTGATGAACTTGCGCTGGAGTGATGTTAACTTCAAGGACAGCAGTGCCTTTCTGGGTGACACCAAGAACGGTACCAGTCGGGAGCTGTATTTAGCGCCGGTCGTCATGACCGAGCTGAAACGCCATCAGGAAGTCGGCACCGGTTTGATCTTCCCATCGGTTGAACTTCCCGAACAACCGATGGATTTTCGCAAGGCGTGGCGAAACGTATTGAAAGCCGCCAATATCGCTGACCGGGACATCCTGAACCCGGATGGCAGTGTCAAACTGGAGAAATTTACCTTCCATTGCCTACGGCATGGCTTCTGCTCGGCGCTGTCCGACTCCGGCAAGGAGATCAATCAAATCGCCAAACTGGCCGGCCACAAGAGTATTCAAACCACCATGCGCTATATACATCAGGGACGCGACCAAAAGCGGCAGATCGTCAACGAACTGGCTCAGGCCTTTAACTTGTAGATCCGTTGAGCCAACCTTACCCGGTCGGGGACAGGCGGCGCTATTGGCTGCTGGGTTGGCTTACTTCCTATATTTTTGGGTCTTTTATTGTAAAGCGTAAAGCGTCGAGATACACTTAATCATGATCAAAAGTTTCCGCCATAAAGGTATTCAGCAATTTTTTGAAGCCGGATCCAAATCGGGCATCAATGCCGAACATGCCCTGAAGTTGTCCAGGCAATTACTATTGCTCAACGCCGCCAAAACGCCGCAAGAAATGGATGTCGCCGGCTGGAAGCTCCATCCGCTAAAAGGCGACTTGGTTGAGCATTGGACCGTCAAAGTCAGCGGAAACTGGCGCCTTACCTTCATGTTCGAAGGTGAAGACGTCGTATTGGTCGATTATCAAGATTATCACTGACAGGTAAATACCCATGACTATGTTCAATCCCCCACACCCCGGCAGCATTTTGAAAGAGGACGTGTTACCCGAGCTGGGTATCGGCGTCACCGAAGCCGCTGCTCAGCTTGGCGTCTCCCGTGTCGCATTATCGCGCGTCGTCAATGGCCGGGCGGCGATCAGCGCCGATATGGCAATTCGCCTCGAAGCCTGGCTGAACGGCCCGACCGCCGATACCTGGGTGCGTATGCAAGCCGAATACGACTTATGGCAGGCCCGGCAGAAACCCAAGCCCAACGTCACACCGATTGGTCGGCCACGCGCGGCATAAACGATTATCCGAATTAACCAGCCTATCCCGACGGGGAGAAAAGCGGCGTCATTAACCGCCTGGCTGGTTATCCATTTTTAATGATTTGCACTTAATGGGGTGGTTGTAGTGGAAAAATTAAAGTCATCAAAATTATTTAAACTAAAAAAATTTCTGACCTTGCCAGAAGCCGCTCAACGCCTTAGCGTTAGTTTAGGTGAAGAGGTTAAAGAAACAGATATTCTGAAATTTGCATTAGATGGTCATTTGATTTTATCCGTTAACTTTGTGAATGTAGCCACTGCTGTGCAGGGACATTTTGGGGATGATCGAGATAGGATTTACGGTTTTCTTGCGAGGGAAATACAAAAGCTTGATATGGAGATATGTCCGCTGCCGGATTCTTCAGAATCTGAAAAAAGTGAAACATTAGAAAGAATAAAAGATCTACTTGATGAATCTAAAAACCCTCCTTTTCGTCATGATACTCTTCTTACTCAAAATGACACTTATTATGAATTTGATGACAAGGTTGTAATGCTACCAGGCATATATGATTTACCAATGATCGATGGGGAAAGGGTAGATATAGATCGCAGGTATCAAAAGCTTGAAAACGGAATTGACGTAACTCTACCGCCTTGTGATGGCGTTTTTGTCAAAGATGATGAAGGATTTCTATTTAAGCTTGTTGATATTGTTGATAAAACTAGCCTTACTCCCTATCCAGATGATTACATAATAAATATCCAAAAAAGTATTAGTGAAAGTAATCGTAAAGTTAAAGAAAACGCAGAAATGCTTGGTGATAATCCATCAAGAAATGACCTGATGGACATTGAAAAACTTTTTAAGGATCATGTTTATGTGCTTGGGAATGCAAAACATATGATTGATGGAATTTTAAAAAGAAATGAAATATCAGAAAGGCTTGAGTCAATGCCTATATTGCCAGTATATAAACTGGCTAGCACCTTACCAAAGGATAGCGAGTTACTTGTTCGTACTCAAGCCTTGCTCGAATTTGAAAATATTCTTAATGAAGACATAACAAAAAATAACAACGTTATCTCAGAAACTGAACGTAACAACCTGCTAAAACAAGTCGCAGGAATAGCCTTAGTATTAGCGGAAAAAAATAGTCGTTATAAAAAAGGTGATTCAGTGAGTGCAAACGCCGTTGCTGAATCAGTTATTGAAATAATTGATTTGCTTCCAAATGCAAACAAATATGGGCTAGGTAAAACAAATATTAGAGAAAGTATTAGCAAAGGAATCAAGCTCATAACTGAATCTGAATAGTTTTTGCCGATTGGCAATTCAATTTGTCAATTGGCAAAATAAGTCATCATCATCTTGTATTGTGGCCTCACCACTCCAAACAACCTGAAAAAAGGTGAGGCAATGCAAACACAACAATCAACAACGTCACTAGACGACATCATCCCTTATCAGGACGTCCCTGATAAATTCCCCCATTTATATTCCAAAAAAAGCTGGAACTGGGCGGTAAAGCAACGCCAGCATAACGGCCTGGCTAAAGCATTTCGCAAAGTTAACAAAAAACTTTTTGTGATTATCCCTGTTTTGGCCGAGTGCATTAACGAACAAGTCGAAACCTGAACCGCATATTAAATGCGGTGCAATGCCTTGTGTTTTGAGGCTTGCATTTAATTAGGCGCAGAAAAAGGCGCAAATTCCCGGTATCAAAGTCTTCAACTCGACGGCAAATCAATAGAAGAAACACCGGAAATGCGCCCAACGTGCGATGTGGATTTATTCCGTCTTTTTGGGCGGTATTGTTGGGAGGTTACTGTGAGCGATCCAAAGAAAATCAAAGATATTTTACTTGAAAATGGTTTATTTCAAACGATTAGCGGTGATTATATTGCCGCCTCGATAATCGGTCGAATAATCCCGAATCGTAAACATGGCACTGCTGTTTGTAAAGATAAGAATGGCAACCGCATAGCAATTTTGCGTTGGCCGAAGGAATAAGGCAGCAAGATGAGTTTTGATGCCACCAAATGGGCATGGGCTCAAATTCGAGCCGGCAGTTTGCCGTTTCGAGCAAGGCTCGTATTGCTGACGCTAACTGACCGCTATAACGATGACTATAAACGGTGCAATCCAGGTATCGCCTGTCTCAGTAACGATACCGGCATGCACAGGGAAACTGTAATGGAGGCAATAAAGCAGCTTGAAGCGAGCAATATTATTTCTGTTACCCGAAAGTGCGGCGCCGGGTCATCGTACAAGTTTATTGGATTTAACTATAAAAACCAGTCGGATAATGCAGACCAGTCGATAGATACCGACAGGAAGCAGTCGGCAGATGCCGACCACTTGAGCCCTGAAAACCAGTCGACAAATATCGACCAGTCGGTAAACGCCGACCCAAACCAGTCGACAATTACCGACCCCAACCAGTCGGTAAACACCGACACTAACCAGGAAATAGAACCAGTAAATAAAACCATTAAGCGCAAAGACAAAAAATCTTCATCAGCGCCAAATGCGTTTTCAGAGTTTTATTCGGCATATCCGAGAAAGAAGAGTCGCCAGAAGGCTGAATCTGCCTGGAAGAAGATCAACCCAGACGAAATGCTGTTGGCGGAAATTATGTCCGGCCTGGATCTAGCGAAAAAATCGCGGGATTGGTTGAAAGATGACGGCCAGTACATCCCCTATCCAGCAACTTGGCTAAATGGTCGTTGTTGGGAAGACGAAATCAATTCGTCGCCATCGGCAACTGATGCCAGCGGACCAACCACAAACTGCTTCCTTGGCATCGCGGGGATGATATGAGGCCAAACGAGATAGCGGACTTGTTATCCCGTAGCGCCGGGGAAGTTGCTAAACACCTGCTGCCCAATGGCAAGTTGGATAGTCGGGAGTGGCGCTGCGGTTCAATCTCGGGAGAAGCCGGTAAAAGCCTTGGTGTTCGCCTCCACGGGGATAAAGCCGGCATCTGGTCTGATTTTGCAACGGGTCAAACCGGTGACTTGCTGGACTTATGGCGCGAGGTGCGCAATATCTCCATGCCGGAAGCTATGGCCCAAGCCGCAACTTGGTTGGGCTTAAATCCTGGCGCCAAGAAACCGACATTCGTTCGCCAGCAGAAGGCTTTCAAAAAACCGTCAATCAAGCCTGCTGAGGCTGTTGCCGGTTCGCCGGTATGGCAATACTTGACGCAAGAGCGAAAGCTTTCCGAAGCCACACTCAAGGCGTACCGCGTGGGCCAAACGCCAAAATCGGTATTGTTTCCCTGTTATAACCCAACTGGCGAACTGGTCATGACTAAATGGCGCCATGTCGCCGGCAAAAAATTCGGTGTGACCGAAGCCGACATGCGTCCGGCCTTGTTCGGTTGGCAGGCGATCCCGCCGGAAGCGCGATTCGTCGCCATCACCGAGGGTGAAATCGACGCCATGTCGCTGTTCGAATATCAAATACCGGCCTTGTCGGTACCGTTCGGCGGCGGCACCGGCGCAAAGCACGATTGGATCGAGCACGAATTCGACAACCTGGAACGGTGCGATGTCATCTACATCGCGATGGATAACGATGATGTGGGCCGACAAGCCGCAGCCGAGATTATCGACAGACTGGGGCGGCACCGGTGTCGAGTTGTCGAGTTGCCGCACAAGGATGCCAATGACTGCCTGCGGGCCGGTTTGTCGCTGGCCCAGATGCAAGAGTTGTTGAGCAAAGCTAAAACCCTCGACCCGTCAGAACTGCGCAACGCCGCCGAATATGTAGATGGCGTTATCGCGGCATTCAACCCCACTCAGACCGAAATCGGGTTCAGCACTCCTTGGGGTAAGTGCAAAACCCTCCAGTTCCGTCCGGGCGAACTCACGATTGTGGCGGGCGTGAACGGCCATGGTAAAAGCGAAGGGGTTGGACACATTACCCTCGACGCCATCGCTCAGGGCCGACGCGCCTGTGTCGCATCCATGGAGTTCAAACCTCAGCGGTGGCTGCAACGATTGGTCAGGCAAGCCTCCTGTGTTGAGCAACCCGCCGACCAGTACATCGGTAAAATCATGGAGTGGCTAGGCAATAGCCTGTGGGTTTTTGATATATCCAAAACAGCCAAGGGAGAGCGGATGCTGGAGGTGTTCGGCTACGCCCGCCAGCGCTACGGTATCAATTTATTCGTCATCGATAATATGTCAAAGCTCGACATCAATCCTGACGATTTCAACAGGCAGCGGGATTTTGTTGACAAATTGACTGACTTTGCTAAGGACCATGATGTTCACATTATCCTGGTCGCGCACTTGCGCAAAGGCGACAACGATGAAAAGCCCGGCGGCAAGTTCGATGTGTTAGGCGGCGGCTCTACTACCAATCTGGCCGATACTGTGCTCATTTGGTGGCGAAACCGAAAGAAAGAGGAAAAACTGAAACAGCCAAACCTTGACGATATTGAAGTCGCCCAAATCCAGAAAGAGCCAGACGCACTTTGCCTGTGCGAAAAGCAACGCAACGGCGAAGACGAGCCTCGAATTGCGCTCTGGTTCCACAAACCCTCTCACCAGTTCCTCGGCGCCCCCGGTATTGCACCGCGCAAGTACGTTCACTACTCGACCGCTGAACAACCCAACACCGACTTAGCTGGCATTGACGCGGAGGTGTTCTAGTGAGCGTCTTGCACTTCGTTACCAGCCTTCAGTCATCGGGATTCACTTTCGCCGCCCAAGGCGATTCGCTTGTGATCAATCCCGCGTCCCAGCTTTCCGGCGATGAGCGTGACTACATCCGGCAACACAAGCCGGAGATATTGGCCTGCATCGCCGGAAATTCACCTCGACAGTTAGTCGATGAATATCCTCAATCAATTGAAGTCTGGACGCCGCTCGGCAAAAGTTTTTTTGTCAAGGCTAACTCGGCGGAGCATGCCACCAACTTAGGGCGTTGGAACCCGGCTCCGGAATAAACGAGTTCAAAACCATTTTTTTAAAACCCAAAAGGGGAAAAACCATGAAAGAAGAAAAAACGCTAGATCGTGATGACTTGAATGTGGCGCAACGCTTTGTTTGCCACATTGGTCCTGTCATTTCTGCCTTGAAAGGCATTACGGAAGAATTGGAGCTCGACTTCGACGACGATGACTCAACGCTGAAAATTAACGAGTTCCAAAAATGGCTTGAGTCTGAAGTTGAAAGACATCAATCCATTCTAGACAGCGTGTCTCGTCCACACACCTATCAACCCGACGCCATTTCCGCCGCTGTCGCTAAGATTGAAAAGCTGAAAAACGAAATATTTTTACACGATTGGGCGTTGGAAAATTTAGCGAAAATACATGGCACAAACGTTGAACTGCTGATGCACAAGGGATTCTCCTTATTCGAAATCGAAGGGATTTTGCCGGACGAGGGTATTCAGTACACGCCCCATTTCGATGCGTTAAGGGTGTTAAAGCCCGAGCTTGAAAAAATCGAGAGGTTTATCGCCGCGACTCAAATGATCTCGGCGTGCCATCCGGCACCAAATTAGCCCGTTTCGTCCCTGTACCTGAGTCCGCCGAGTAGAAAATCCGGATTCGGAAAGTTCGCCGCTCCGCCTGTCTGGGCGGCGTTACTCTTATTACACCAAATCGCCATTGCATCAAAACAGGAAAAATTTCATGAAAACCAAAACCATCACGAAAACTGATTTCTTGGAGGCGGCTCACGCCAAGCAAACCATTCTGCCGGCCATACGCGAGCTAAAGAGAATAGGAAACCGTGAGATCTCCAACAACAGCTACACCGCCAAGGTAATTGGTAGAGCCGTTAGTTGTTTAGAGGCCCACATCAAAGATGCTGACCGAGTTTTTAAAAAAGCTGCTGATGATTTTGAGGCGGCCGGGGGAAATGAACTGCTTAAACGAGTGGCCGGTCGCACGTTGGCAATTCCAGGCGAAATCACCCTGCGTCAGCGCACGGCAGAGCTTTTGCGCCAAGCGCATGATTACCGAGTTGGCGAGCTGAAACATTCCGGCTTTAGCGAGAAACAGATAGCCACTATCGAGCCATATCCCGCAGAAGAATTGGCCGGCCATGCAGAAGCCGTCGAAGCACTGAAAATCGAGCAGAGCAAACTAAATCAATTCCTTGAAAGCGCGCCGGTTTATGAGATGCACCACCTTGCTGGCACCCAATTCGACGGCGGCTTGAATCAAGTCGAGGCCGCTTAAATGTTGCCCCCGTTCAATAAGCCGCAAGCACGGCAGCAGTTGGAAGCCACAATCGCCGCCTTGCGCGGGTTATCCGCCCAGGCCCTGGAATACGATAGGGACGCTGTGGAGCACTTTGCACAATCGTTGTGTTGGGCCGAAGCAATTCTGGATGAAGTCAACGGTGTTACCAAGCCGGTCAACGCCGCCGAAATCGCCATGATGGATCAAGGCTTGGTCGGGAGGGTTGCCTTACGGGCTTTCTCGCTCGGTGCTGAGATCGAACGCGAGCAACGCCTCGGTCAGTTGTTTATCAGCACCCACACAGAAAAAGTTACCGAGCTTATCCGGCAAGGTTACACCAGCGATGAGGCTGTAAGCCTGATGCCATTTCCGCAAGCCAATGTAGACGCCTTTTCCGCAAATATCGCCGACCTAGCTGCTGAGCGCGGAAAGTTGGAGGCGTTTTTGGCGTCACCCGGCTATGACGTGCGACTGCTCGTCGGCACAGAGTTCGAGCAAGCCGAGCCAGTTTCACATTAAACTCAAACAGATAGGGAATAAATAATCATGAATATGCAGATAGTAACCGGCGAAAAATTAGGCGAAGTAAAAGCCAGAATCCAGGCGCTTCAAGAGATTGTTCGGTTCAACCAAGATGACAAAATAGGTTACGAGCGCATGCAGCTCGCAAATCGGTTTAATGCGGCAATGAAAAATCGAATGACGCCGGCAGAATTTGTCGAATTATTTCCAAATCCGCCAGTTTCAGGAACAAATTTGACGCTGTATAACGCAGTAAAAACCGGTGCCGACCAACTTTCGCCAGCAAACGAAAGCCCGGAAATTGCAGCCGATTTTCTGGAACTTGACAACTATTTCCGTAATGCCGCAAAGCCTGAAAGATCGTTAACTGAGGCGGAGTTTTCCACACTGTACCCTGAGCCAAATTTCGACATAGAAACCGCTGCCATTGCCACCGCTCAGACAGAAGCCGATAAGTTGCGCAGCTTTCTCAAATCAGGGCCATACCCCGATTATCCGAGAATGTACGATGTCGACTGGCTGGTAAATACCGCCATCAGCTATCCATAGGCGGCAACCATGGCTTTGCAAAGTGATAGCCAGGGGTTCCTAATCGGCGACCCCATTGACCTTGGCCGCATGCCGGGATATTTGCGCGACATTAAAAACGATGTGGCAGCGATCAGGAAAGCAGCTATCGGCGCCGGACCGAACAGTACCCGGCAAGCAGCTAAGCCTGCTCAGTTGGCGCCAGTGGCCAACCGCCGGCAGGTGGCAAGCCCGTTACGCGGTTCCAATGGACAATTTTTGCCGTCGTCATTTAATGGCAAAGCTGCCGAGCCACCCAAAACCAAAGCGGCGTCGGCGGAAATTGCAGCCTTAGCGGCGCGCCTTGCCAATGCCTCTCGAGGTGGTCTTAGTGCTGCCGGCGATGTCGATCCGGCTGCAAAAGCATTCCAGGAAGTGGCTGAGCCCATGCGGCGAGGTTTAAGCCTGTTCAATCGCGCTGATAGCAAGCAGGAAGGATTACTTCGCAAGATTTTCAGGAAACTTGATGTTTTCCACCGCGAAGAAAGCGTTTACAACAAGGCCGCAAAGAAAAGTCTCAAGGCTATTGAGGAAAAGCCAAACGGCACTAATGGCGGTAGCAACACTACGATCGCCGCCGGTGGCGGTGGTATTGGTGGCTTGCTACGTGGGATGTTGGGCGGCGGAATGCTCGGCGGATTGCTTTCTAAGGTGGGCCGAGGTGCTAAAGGCCTCCTGAGACGCATCCCTATTCTGGGCACACTGTTTGCCGCTGGTGGCGCTGCTGTTGATGTGTTTGGCAGTGAGTCAGATCCTAATCTGTCCCGCGCGCAGAAAGATGCGGCGGCGGGAAAGTCAATCGGTGGATGGACTGGCAGTCTAGCCGGTATCGGTGCCGGCGCATTGGCAGGTTCGGCGGCTGGCCCGGTCGGCACTATCGTAGGCGGCGTGGTTGGCGGCGTGGTTGGCGACCAGGCTGGGCAAATTATTGGGGAGAAGTTCGGAACCTGGGTGGCCGATCTCAGACAAGCCGATGTGCCCGGCAAGCTCGTAAGCGCGTTTGAAAGCTGGACCGGCGGCTTTGATTTCCAAAAAGGTTTCGAGCTGTGGCTTGAGCGCACAAAAAACAATTTCACCCAAGCCGGCAATGTTGTTGGTGAGCAGCTCAACGATTTCAACACATTCGTCGACAAGAATACCGGCGTTAACCTGAAAGAATTAGGCGGTCTGTGGCTTGATCGTACCCAAAACAACCTTTCTGGCGCATGGGACACGATTAAGGGTACACCATCGTGGTTACTCGATAACACCACCTTCGGCAAGGCCGGTAAAAAAGCGTTCGGCTCGTTCGGTGGATCAATACCGGGCCTGTCTGATGCTCAGGCCGCTGCGTATGCTGCGGAGGTCATGCGGACCGAATCCTCCGGTGGAGACCCGCGCGCCGAAAATCCGAAAGGATTCATCGGCAAGTACCAAATGGGCGCGGAAACGCTGGCCGATACAGGTCTAGTCAATCTCGCCAAACTTAAATCAGCCCAGAAATCCGGTCGATACGATCAAAAATCGTTCCTTGCCGATCCCGCAAACTGGACTATCGCCGGCGGCAAAGATGCCTATCTCAGTGATTCAGCGTTGCAAGACAAATCCTTTTCCGACATGCAAAAACTCAACTTCACTCAAGGTGTGAAGTCCGGGGCAATCAGCATGGCCGCAAGCCCAGAGCAAGTCGCCGCCTACTTGAAAGCCGCACACCTTGGCGGCGCCACTGGTGCCAGTGATTATTTTTTGCGCGGCATCGACAAATCGGACGGCAATACCTTCATGTCAACATATGCCAAACAAGGCGCTGCGGCTGTCCGGGCGGTGTCGGTTAACGCACCATCATTAAAAACACCACCTATGCCATCCACGCCTAAGGTAGCGGACGCACCAACGGTAATCGAGCCGCTAAATGCGCAGAACGACAAGGTGCAAGTGGTTCGAATTGAAGATAACAGCGACGTCGGCCAAAACCTATCAGACAGGGCGTCGTCGCACCTGGCTACGGGCGGCATTGGGTGGAGGCAATGGTAGGTAAGTAGTCGAGTGGGTTCCGCCTTATGCTGAACCCCATTCCGCAACTAATTTTTGACAAAGAGGGCCATAGAATGATCGATAAGGACGAGGTTTTGCTATCAAAGCAAGTTGGGTTGCGGTTGGCTGAGGCCCGAAAAGAGTTCTGTAAATTGTCGCAGCAACAAGCTGCTGAATTGCTCGGCATACATCCTGATCAACTCCGGGCTATGGAGGAAGGGCTTTCGCTTGTGCCTCTCAGCCTGATCAAAAAGGCGGCAGAAGCCTTTGCTATTAGTGCCTGTTGGATTCTAGGTTTGGTCGCTGATGACTGGGAACTGGATATAGAAACAAGGCGAGAGCGTGACTTTCTCGTCGCCTTGGAGAAATTGCACCTTGAAAGCCGGGCCCAGCAAGTCGCCAAGCAGGTCGAACAGGACAACAAGCTTGCCGCCCTGTCGGAAGCTGTCACCTTGCTTTCACAGGCTGTCCAGGCGATTGATGATTCATTTATGGCGTTCTGGGCAAAAAACGAAGAGTTCACAGACATGGCTGGTGGTTCATCCGTCCTTGGCCGAATCGACCAAGGACAAGCCGCAGCGCGCGCCGCAACGTTAAGCCTTGTTCGAGCAAAAATCTTGCCGATTCACGCGCTAGCCGCGTTACCGCAGCCAAAGCCAACGATGAAAGTCTGGAAGAGACCTGCACCAGCGCAGTTGCCGCAACCAGTCTTACCGATAGCCGAAAGTAATCCGCGCGCCACCAGCCAACGCAATCACGCCTCATTAACCCCGGCTGCACTCGCATCATAGCCCAAAACAGGAATAAAAATGGCAACAGCACCAGATAAACCCGTTGTATTAAGCTCAGACTGGGGCAACTTGTCCCCCCACCTAATAGCATCTTTCTGGCCGGTGGATCGCAAAGGCAAGCGCATTGAGGATATTACGGTTAAAGCGGCTATTACGGAATCCAATCTGGAAATGTCATTAAACTGGTCAAGCCCGTTCGAAAACCAGGGCGCGCAAAACATCACGCCCACTCTCCAGCAAATGGTACAAAGCGGCAGCATTGAAGGTTTAGTTGGCAAAGCCGACAGCGTGTTCGGAAGCGACCTACAGCGCCTCGCTCACGGCCTTGAAGGCCGAACCGCAATAACAAAGCTCAATAGCACCCAAGTATTTGTCGGTGCTGCGCCGGCCACGTTTAATGTCACGGCACTATTCCGCGCCTGGAAAAATCCGGTCGAAGAGGTGCATAAACCCTTCGATCAGCTAATGAAGTGGGTGCTGCCAGTCGAGCTATCCGAAGAAGGTAGCCTCGCGGCCAGGCTATTACAAGACGGATTTAAGTACGCCACAACTTTCCCGTCAATCGCTCCGGTTCTTCTGGCAGTGAAGTACAAGGATGCCACCTACTGGCCACTGGTCATCGAATCGATCAGCAAGGATACAAATTCCCCGGTTGATAAACATGGCAAATTTGTCGAGCTGACAGTTCCCATGAAATTGACCACGCTTGCTGCGATTGACCGAGCAGACTGGAGTCGGTACCTGGATAACAATATCGGTGTAAATTCAGGCCAAAGACGGTAATACGCGGGCACGGTATTGTTGATGCTTACCAGCGCCCCCGGTGACGTTGCTCGATCCTTGGCATTTGTTGCGGTTGCTGCTGCTGAGGATAAACAAAGCCTCTAACCGGTGGCAACCCGTAATAATCGGCCGGGGCCTGATAACCGGTCGGAGGCTGCTGATTATATCCCCTATAGCCGCCTTGATAGCCCTGATAGCCCTGATAGCCCTGGTAACCTTGATAGCCCTGGTAACCTTGATAGCCTTGGTTACCCTCGCTCTGGTTATAGTCATCCCGGTAATCATCCCGGCGCTGGAATTGCTGTTGTTGGGCACGCTGCTGCTGTTCGTATTGCCTTTGTTTCTGTTGCTGTTGACGAGGCATGTAGACCCAATCATCCTGATCGCCGAAAGCCGTACCCGATAGAAACAGGCTAAGTACCAAAATCGTTACTGGTCCGCGCATAAATCCTCCTGTTGTTGGATTTCTCTGTTGCAGACGATTATCCTCCGACGTTCCTTAATCGACTGCAATTTATTTAAACAGGGGCAACACAACGCTCATCATCGTGCTTTGGATTGTTCACCCAATCGCCTACTGGTGTAGCGGTCATTTCGGCATAGGCGTGGTTATCCAGTAATTCAAGGGCCTCGTCGGCGCCAGCGGCTTTATTCAGCCATTGCCGGTAGTAGCCCGGCGTTATGATGACCGGCATTCGGTCGTGGATGGGTTGCATTAGCTCAGATGCAGATGTGGTAATAATCGTGCAGGAATACAGAGTTTCTGTTTCATGTTGCCATTGTTCCCAAAGGCCGGCGAAGGCGAACAGGCTGTTGTCCGGACGGTGAATGTGAAAAGGCTGTTTGCCGTTTTTCCGCTCCCACTCATAAAAACCGGTGGCCGGGATCAGGCAGCGGCGGTGTTTGAATGCAGACCGGAACGACGGCTTTTCCTTCACCGTTTCTGCTCTGGCGTTGATCAGGTGCCCGCTGTTTTTGGTGTCTTTGGCCCAGGATGGCACCAAGCCCCAATACAGATTTACCGGCTTTAGTGATCCGTCATCGAGTTCAACGATGTTCAGTATTTTTCTGCCGGGTGTGATGTTGTAGCTCGGTTGAAACTTTACCTGGCGAAGTAACTGAAAATGCTCAATGATGATGTCCGGCTTTGTCGTCAAACTGTAGCGGCCACACATACCCTTGCCTCACGCTGATTACTGGGATGCATTAAACCCGAATGTCCAGGAGTTGCACAATACCGTCACTAAGAACAAATATAGAACAATGGCCTTTTCGATGGTAGGCTATGCCACCCGTTCATCAGACTAATTGTCATGCCATGCCTGTAATGCCTTTTAAACGTAATGTCGTCGAAGATGTAGTGATTTTGGCAGATCGACTCGCCGTGTCCAAGCCGTCTCAATGGCTACAACGACTTCGCCTACCGTTGTTCGCTGGCAAAGTCTCTGCGGGTTTCCCTTCGCCAGCAGCCGACCACATCGAAAAAAACCTGGACTTAAATGAATTGCTGATCCAAAAACCTGCCGCGACGTACTTTGTTAGGGCACAAGGTGAATCGATGCTTGGGGCCGGCATTCACCCCAACGACATCTTAGTCGTCGATAGATCCCTGGAGCCGGTCGCGGGTAAGGTAGTGATTTGTGCACTCAACGGCGAACTGACGGTTAAGCGCCTTACGTGTGAAAACGAACAGTGGACACTAAAAGCAGAAAACCCGGATTATCCTGACATTGTTCTCACTGATGATTTGGATCTGGTGGTGTGGGGCGTCGTGACCAATGTTATTCATGCTGTTTAATTATGCAGGAACAGGCTCGCATCGCCTTGGTGGACGCCAACAATTTTTACGTTAGTTGTGAGCGGGTATTCAGACCCGATCTGAACGGCAAACCGGTGATTGTCTTGAGTAACAACGATGGCTGTGTGGTGGCCAGAAGTGCCGAAGTGAAAGCGTTTGGCATCAAAATGGGCGTCCCACTGTTTCAGGTTCGGCACCTTGTTGAGCAGCACAACATTCACGTTTTTTCATCCAATTATTCGCATTATGCCGAAATGTCAGCCAGGGTCATGGCGACTTTGGAAGCCTTTTCCCCATGCATGGAGGTGTATTCGATTGACGAGGCGTTTCTTGATTTGACCGGCGTCTATCCGTGTCAATCCGACCCGATTGCTTACGGACAGCAAATCAAGCATGCCGTGTTCCGCGCGACGGGTATTCCGGTCTGTGTCGGTATGGGGCCCACCAAGACCTTGGCTAAACTGGCAAACTTTGCCGCGAAGAAGTGGAAACAAACCAACGGCGTATTGGATCTGTCGGACCCGCTACGCCGGGAAAAGCTGATGCGTCTCGTCCCTGTCAACGAGGTTTGGGGTATTGGCCCGCAAATCTCGCGCAAACTGGATCAACTTGGGATTAAGACCATCTGGGAGTTGGCCTGCCAACCGCCGGAGAAAATCCAGCAGCAATTCAGTATCGTGGTAGCTCGGACGGTGATGGAATTGAACGGTATTGCCTGCTTGGACCTGGAAGAAATTGCCCCGAATAAACAGCAAATTGTCTGTTCCCGCAGTTTCAGCCGACGCTTAACCCACTACCACGAGTTATCTGCTGCGCTGGCCGAGTTCACCAGTCGAGCCACCGAGAAACTCAGGCAACAACAGTCGGTAGCCGGCAGCGTGACAATCTTCATTCGGACCAATGGCTTTGCCGAACGCGAACCGCAATACCAGCGCAGTGCCAGTGCTAAGCTGGATCAACACAGCCAAGATACTCGGGTGATTCTGGCTGTTGTGGATCGCTTACTCCGTGCCATTTACCAAACTGGCTACGGGTATTACAAATGCGGCGTACAACTCAGTCATATTCAGTCGGAAACCGCACCGGGACAAACTGAGCTATTCGACTTTAACAACTCGGGTTTACCGGCAGAAAACCGCGCCTTGATGAAAACGGTAGATCACATCAACCAACGTTTCCCTAAGGGCATTGCCATCGCCACGGCTCGTATCGATCAAACCTGGAAACCTAAAGCAGAGAAAATGTCTCAGCGCTACACCACCGACTGGCGCGAGCTGGTCTGCGTCAGCTGCAAATAAACCTAGCGTATATCAACTCGGAAACCTCAATCAAAATCAACTTTTCAACGTGCTTAAATTTCCCAACTTCCAAGACGCGGGGAAAACATGCAGCCGGTAATCATCGACACAGAAGAAAAGCAAAAAATCGTTAAAACATTCGGTCAGCGCATGATAATTGCGCGCGAAATGTGCGGACTGAGCGGTCTGGAAGCGGCTGAGCGGCTGGGATACGCCAATTCCTCCAAGTTGAGCAAGATAGAGCATGCCAGCGATCCGCTGGCAATTCCTGCTTTTCTACCATACAAAGCGTCTATTGTGTATCAGGTCAGCCTTGATTTTCTTTTTGCCTTGTCGGACGACTGGCAGCGCGACCCACTAATTTCCCAACAATGCCAAATTCAAAGGGCTCTCGAACAAGTCAGCGCCGAAGAGAACAACGCTATCCGGAATCTGTTTGATCAGCTGTCGGTGGTCGAACAGGCGGCAGAGGTCGCCTTCAACCGATTCGGCGAAATCAAGAAGATCGTCAACCGCTTCCGCGAAATCAATCCGGAATTCGATGAGCTGAAACTGGGGGCAAAACTGCTCAGAGTGGTCGATGAAGCGAGTTCGGAAGTCGCGGCAATTGGGCGAAAATTGGCGGGGTATCATGCATCAACCCAATCCAAAACGTAGTTTCTTCAGCCCCTAAAGGGTAAACCCTATGCCAAATACCAAAAAACACGCTGGTGGTCGGCCCACCGCGTTAAAGCCGGAGTTCATTGACCAGGCTTACAACTATTGCCTGCTTGGCGCCACCGATGCGCAGCTGGCCGGATTTTTCGGTGTGAGCGAGAAGACGATCAACACATGGAAAAAGCAGGCCCCGGAGTTTGCCGATTCCCTCAAGCGCGGCAAAACGCTTGCCGACGCTAAAGTTGCCAATTCATTGTTCCAGCGCGCGACCGGTTACAGCTGCCCTGAAACCAAAGTAAACATTGCAGATGGTCAGGTCATTTTGACCGATGTAACCAAGCACTACCCGCCCGAAACGACTGCGGCGATATTCTGGATGAAAAACCGTCAGCCTGATAAATGGCGCGATAAGATCGAGGTCAATGGATCGTTGAAACTGGACAAAGAAACACTGGATATGATCGAAACCCAGTTTGTCACCAAAATGGCAGCCGCACATGAACGCCAAAAAGCGGTGTTGGCTGAACGTGAGGCAAGGCCCGAAGCGGAGTAATAAGGCTTATGGCGAAGGCTTCGATCTTCCAAGATCCCAGGTACCTCGAATTCGTTGAACGCTTCCACGCTGACCCGCTACGTTTTGCGGTCAGCGTGTGCGGCATGTCGCCATCGTTCGACCAGGAAGACCTGCTTTTCGCTATTTCCCCGCCCAATGCCAAGGTGTCGGTGGTGTCCGGCACGTCAACCGGCAAGACGGCGGCATTCGGACGGATAGCCTTGTGGCACCTGCTTTGTCATCCGGTCGCGGTGTATGAGGGCAAGGTCGAAATCGGCTCGAACACCTACATCGGAGCCCCAAGGATAAATCAGGTAGCCGACGGTGTTTGGAAAGAGATGAACGACGTTTATCTTGCCATCGCCAACGGGCCGTATGGCTGGATCAATGACTACTACGAGATTACCAAAACCCGAGTAGCGGTCAAGGGCTTTGAAGACCAGTGGTTTATCACCCAGGTTGCCATGCAACAAGGACAAGCCATCGGTGTGGCCGGCAAACACAGGTATTGGCAGCTGATCATCATTGACGAAGCGGCTGGTGTCTCGGATGAGCATTTCGATGTAATTGACGGCACCCAAACCCAGCCTGGAAACCGCACGTTGATGGCATCCCAGGGGGTGCGCAACGCCGGCAGGTTTTACGAGTCGCACCACAATTTATCCCGTAACGGTGGTGGATCGTGGATCTCGTTACGCTTCAGCTCGGAGCGGTCGCCATTTGTCACGATGCAATGGCTCAAGGATCGTGACGACGAAACGGGCGGGCGAGAATCGATTGAGTACCGAATCCGGGTTCTCGGTCTGTTCGCTGAGGATTCCGGCAGCAACCTGCTTACCCGGGTCGAACTGGAAAGAGCGTTCGAGCGCGGGCAAATTATCCGCGATGACGAACCGTATGGTTTGTTGGTGCTGTCGGACGTTGGCTTGGGCGAATACCGCGACGAATCGGTCGCCATTATTGCCAAAGTGATTGGCTATGGTGACTTTGGCCCGGATGCGCGGCGAGTCGAGTACATCGAAATCCCGTACTGCACCAATAGAAAAAACGAAATCATTTTCGCCGGGGATCTGGCTAATCTGGTTGGCAAGCTATCAAACGCCACGCTGATGGTCGATAACGGCGGCGTTGGCGCGACGGTGAACAAACTGATCGAGGCCATGGGGGTTCCGGTCGTCAAGGTGAATTGGGGCAAGCCATGTTTCAAGAAAGAATACCAGGACCGATTCTACAACCAGCGGGCATGCGCTATGGTGCGGATGCGTGACGGCATCAAGTCGGGCCGGGTGTCGTTTCGAATGAACATCGACCGCAAGATGAAGGAAAAGATACTGCTACAGGGGGCGCGGTTGCCTTACCACTTCGCCGAGGCGGGCGGACTGCGGTACGTGATGGAAAAGAAAGAGGTCATGCGTAAGAACGGCATCAAGTCGCCCGACATATTTGATGCCAAGTCGTTCGCGTGGCTGGAAGATGCGATTTATATGGTGTCGGATAACGCCGGCAGCGGCGTTAATTCAGCGGTGGCTAAAGCGATAGCCGAGGCTGAGGATATGTTTTCGGATGTGGAGTGAGGATTTTTGAATGGAGATGTCGGTAGGGTGATCGGCAAAATGGACAAAGAATTGATTGAGCGACTAAAAACCGATTTCGTTGATCGAATGGCTATGGCGAGGGAGAGACAGCGGAAAGTCCTGGTTGAGCGTGGACTGCTCGGCGAGGATGAGCCTTATTAACGCCTTGACGTTCCCAAGACAACCATTCTTGGCATCAAGGCATCGTAAGAATAGGCCCCAATGAATACAACAGTCAAGATACAGCTCACACCACCGTCGCACCCACGACGCATTAAGGCTGTAACAGGGCGATAGCCAGGAGATTGTTGACTGAGCCGCTTTTTACAGCCGGAATGCATAAAGAAGAAACCAGCAATCGACCAATCCAGGGCTCCCTTTGTGTTGATATGTCTCTGGATTATGGTAAATTGAAGTTCTGATCGGCGCTCGTTCTTTCATCACTGGCTTTATGGTGATCGGATTGCAAGGCAGGCTGTATGCCAGTATCAGCGAGATGTGATAGCGCAGCATCCCAAAAAAGAAGTTTACCGGCTAATTCGTCCGTGGCTCTTGACCACGGTAGCGGGTTAGCTGGTTTCTCAATCTGGTTAAGCAGGTTCGAGCGGCTCTTGACCACTCGCTAACAATCCTGGCCTTTTATCAACTCAATCATTACGCGGTGTTTGACGTCATGGCAATGTTATTCAAGGGCTACCGCCCACGTATCGCGATGCAGATGGCAAACGGTGACAAGGAGCTATCAAGGTGGCTTGGTACCGCTACTTACGCTAAAACCAGCAACGGTTACTGGCTGGCTTGGCATGCGAATGCGACAGATCGTTTTTTGGTACTACCACCCGAAGGCTCAGCCGACCTGGAATGCCAATGGATTGAAAGCTGGGAAGGCGACTATACCGTTGATATGGCCTTCGATTACGTTGAATCCGGTCGCTTTGAGCGAGACGAGCCATTTGTCCTTAATTTATTCATCCAAGACCCGGTAACGGGCGAGTGGCGTTAAGTCATTGCTGGTGACATTTTTGAAGGCCGCACACCGTCGCGGCTTTTTGCTATTTATTGGACGTTATTAGCGGTTAATGACCTATTAACCCACCGGAAAACGATAGGCGAACGACTTAGTTTTGTATTGCCCTTTTTTCTCCAATTTCAATTTAAAGATTGAAAATAAACTGCATCAAAAATAGGAACAGGCACCGATTGAAGTAGCACCAATAGCACTTCGCTGTTTTCGGTGTATTTCCCAACAATGCCAAACCATCCATTTACTTTTGCTGTTTTCTCGAATTCATCTTTTAATTTTTCAGGTATGCGAACCTTAAAATAACTTCTGCTAGTTAGTAGCTGCGCAACAAAAATATTGTCGCCATCCATACGATTAATCATTCCAACCATTGAATAAAATTGGTTATCAGGTTTTATTTTTGGCGAGTTTGCTAATGCTTCTCCTTGCTTTGCATCATAAAAAATTGATGCTTCCTCGACTGATTCTGGTTGCTTTTTTCCTGTTTTTAGTAATATTTTTAACTCATCTTTCTTTCGCTTTTTATCCTCTTCTTCCGCTGTTTTTTTTGCCGCTATTTGGCGTATTTCCTCATCAATTCTTTCTTGCTGACGCGCTAAATTATCTTTGTTTGCCGAATAGGACTTTGCTTTAATTTCAGACCTAATTTCGGCGTAATATTCTTGAGCCTCTTTTTCACACGTACTCAAAGGATAATTGATAGGCTTAGAATTCTGAGCATAAATACCCAAAGAATCGCAAGCCATTCTTGATACTGAAAAATTATTTGGATTTTCTCTTACGAATTGCCTTACCTTTAATCTGGCGTCTCCGATTGAAATATTGTCTGGCCCAAAATAGAATGGTGAATAAACAGAATCATCAATAGTTGCGCATGTTGATAAAAATAGAATCGGGTAAAATATAATTTTTCTGATCATGGTCTGCTTCCCGCAATAATTTCAAGCTCTTTTGCTCTATTCCCTGTTTCAGAAACAATACATTCGTTAGAATTGATAGCCGCCGATGTGCCGCCGTCTGGATCTGCATAAAATCCGCAATTTGCGTCCCGATATTTCAACCATGCTCTTTGGGCTTCTTGTAGCGCTTTAACTCTCTGCTTTTCGATTCCGGTCATTGCTGACTTGTAGGCTTTATTCAGTCGTGCATCTTGAATTTCGGTTTCCGTTGAAATGCAACCGAGTAATTCGTTGGTGACGCCACCAGAATCAGCCACGCATTTTTTGTACTGATCAGATAAATTAACATCATCCGCTAATACAACAACCGGAAAAGCCGCCAAAACGAAAACCAAAAACATCATTCCCTTACACATACCCATTTCCTCCAACAGTAAAAGTCAGCCCAAAAGTAGCCGATAGCACTGCGACGGTCAATGCGCAGTGGTTCGTGTGGCCCTATTTCAAATTCGGAAAACGGCGCAAATAGGCCCGAAATCATCCATCAACATATCACCATCGTTCACTAGACCTATTTAGGAGGTCACGATGGCAAGCAAACCAAGCCCACACAGAATGGCGGCAGTAGCGTTAGGCTATTTGCGCGTCTGGCATATCACAGGCGACGAAAAGCGCGGCATTGATCCATTGCTGCCGATTGGTCGATCAACGTTCCTGGCCCGCGTAGCATCGGGCGAATACCCGCAACCGATCAAGCTTGGTAAGCGGACAACTGCCTGGCGAAAATCGGACATTCTGGCTCTGCTTGAAAGTTTCGACTTAGCTATCGACGTGGAGGCAGCATGAGCACCGATGCAAAATTGAAGCTGGTCGAAGTTCATGGACAGAAATTGACAACTACCACCTTGATTATTGCTGAACAGTGCAAAGTAAAACACGAGAGTACAATCAAGCTTGCTAGAAAATTCAAATCCGACCTGGAAGACGTCGGAAGGGTCGGATTTGAAATCCGATCCTTTCACATCTGAACGCGATAGCGTAAATCCGCTATCGGTCTTGAAAGATGGTTCAGCGCCAATGAATTCCGATAATTAGTCGGAATTGTGATCGCTCCCCAATATCGGGGAGCAAGCAAACCGTTTTAAGCGGATAAAGTATCACTGCCGATGGGGTGCAAAAGCTGCACCACATCAGTAACGCAAATTTTGCGTTACCTTTATTTTGCAAGGCCTTAGGAATTTCTCGGCATCGGTGGAAATAACCATAGATTGAATCTAGGCCGCGTCGATAATGAAATGTCGCGCAAAAAACAAAGGACACGAATAATAATCGCATCCTTTGCTTGCGCCGACATCGATCCCAGCAGCCAAAGCTGGGGTTGCCGACGGTTTGAATATAGCCCAAAAGCCCAATCGATACAATCGGCCACAAAAAGAAAAGGCCACGACGAATCGCAGCCTTTTCTTGCAACTACTTCCAACGACCGGGGAACTAATCCTTCCGGTTTAGCCAGTTGCCAACTTGAAAAAATTGTACCATCAAAAATTCATCACCCATAAAAAAGCCGGCAAAGCCCCCGTATAAGGCTTGCCGGCTGATGCATCCTTGCAATCTCATGAACTGACAAGATGCCGACCCGGGCATTTGGGTAACTCGGGCCGGCTGCGATCAATCGCCATTGAACGCAAGGTAAGTATATCGAGGGGAAAATGGCATTAGTGTTGCGGTTTCCGAAGTTCGTTCTTAGCGATTCGTCTATCTTTTCAAGTGCAACCGATCACGAGCAGTCGGTAACTGTTACCGATTGGTATTTAGGTGTTCCGCGACCGCTGGTTTATTTCAACGAATGAACGGGGGGATATGACATTTGTGAATCTGACGTTTGCAAAATCTCCGAAAGATGACGCCCACATCCCGCACAAATATAATTGCCGGTCGGCTCGCCATGCTTAAATTCTGTCAAAAATGAATCGTGACCACAGCGATCAATCGCGGGTTTAATGTTTGTTTTGCTTGGCCGGTGATCGTGCATATTCCCTCTCCATGTAATGTATTTTGCCGACCAAATTTATACGATGGATGGACGCAATTCCGTTAATAACCCGGCAGGTTTTCGGTGTTTATTGTTAGCAATTTAGGAAGTGTGAATTGCGCTACATATCCGCAATTAACCGGCGTCGGTGCGGTCAAAACTGCGAAGCCCTGCACGGCATGATTCTCTGATAACTGGATAATCGAACTCAAGGAAATTAAATTAATGGGGAACTCCTATGAAATATGTCGCGGATCTGGTTGCTTTAATTTTTTTCGTCACGTCAGTTTTGATCGTAGGTCTTAATTTTGTGTTTACCATTTTTGCAGAGTGGCTTTCAGAAGTTAGGCAAAATCATGATAATAATTTGGCTATATGATTTTATCGAGCGCACTTGCACTGCAAGGCGTAAATTTAGGCGCACTGGTCAAACAAACTGATACAAAATCGACTCAGATTGAAACAACTTGAAACTACCGCTATATAAGGAATACACTACAGTTTCACGTTGTTTCAATTCGTTGGTGATGCACTTTTAATGCGATGGTCGTGCGTTCGAATCGCACACGACCCACCATCGAATGACTATAAAAATCAAGCTGTTATCGTTAATTCGATACCTGCTTTTTTTATGCCTGAAATTTGAGTACGCGAGATTTACGCGACTTGGCGTTATGCTTCGTCCAGCTTCGTAGTGACGGATTGTCGCCCCTTCAATTCTGATAGAGCACGTTCGATCTTCTGCGGACTAGCTGCCAGCCAAAAATCCAACTTGTATCACAGGCGCGGTCGATACTTGCCTGCGAGCAAGCCCACTGGATTTTGTGTTATCCAGAGGCAAACCCCCAAGCCCCGTTTTTGCCCTTCAACTCGTCACTTCATGAATCTCTCAAGCAGTCGGCTTTTCCCACTCACCGGTTTCAATATCCAAAGTCGCCTGATGCCTTACGGCCACATTGACCCAGATGTTGTCTATGCGTAAGCAGTCCCGCAGGCTCAGCTCGGGTTGTGCAAAACTGTAGTTATAACTGATCAAGTCATAAAATAACCGGCACAGAATAACTTGGCGTAGTGGCTCGGGAAAGGATCGCAGGGGATTACGGTGGTCTTGGCCGTCGGCATGCCGATTATCGACATCCAGCCCCTTGAGACTGATCTCGCGGGTGGCTAAGAAATTATCCGAGTCCTCGTCAAATTCAGGATCGTCCGAGCACAGCACAAAACACAGCTTAACGTCAATTTCGTAATCGTCCAACACCGTGCGGCTATCGGCGACTTGTGCGCTCATCCACTGGTTTTGGGTTTCCGCAAAAGTCCTTAAATGGTCTTCAACAGTCATCAACCGCTGGTTAAAGCGCAATAAGCCCTCGATTTCGGCTTCGCTATACTCGGCGTCGTTTTTTACATCGGAGGGAGACGCCAATCTCGCCAGTCGACGCATCTTGCGTTGTATTTGATTCAGATGCTGTTCCAACTCGTCAATTGAATGTTGCAGACTGGCAAGCTGTTCGCGTTGTTTTAGGTTCATCGTTCCGCCTGTCCGTTCTCTGGGTTTTTGTCGGCACCCATCGCTTTACTGGGTATACGCGGCTTGCAGCAGTGCGGGCAATAGATCACCCGCCTTACCGTGTAGATTAAAGTGGGCTTTGGCATCCAGGTTGGTTTTATCTGGATTGAGTTGAATCACCTTGGCACCTGCATTGAGGGCAACGAGCGGCAAACTGGCCGCGGGATAAACCAACGCCGATGTGCCGATGCTCATCAATACGTCGCAATGCTGAGCGGCATCTTCGGCAGCATGCCAGCTGTCTAAGGGCAACGATTCACCGAACCACACCACGCCGGGACGAATGTAATCACCGCAAGCCGGACAGCGAGGCGGTTCAACCCGCTTTGATTCAGATAAGCTTGTTGGGACTGCGATTAGCTCAAACGGCGTGGCACAGGCAATACACTGCGCGGTATGTAAACTGCCGTGCAGATGGATGACGAACTTACTACCGGCGCGTTCATGCAAGTCATCGACATTTTGGGTAATCAGCGTTAGCTTCGGGACCATTTGCTGAAGCTGTGCAATTGCCCGATGTGCCGGATTCGGTGACGAGTGCATGACCTTGGCGTGACGCCATTCATACCAACCCCAGACTAAGGCTGGATCAGCACGAAAACCGGCCTCACTGGCTAATTGCTGGGGATCGTATCGCGCTCACAGTCCGGTCATGGCATCGCGAAACGTCGGAATGCCCGATTCAGCGGACACCCCGGCGCCGGTCAAAATAACCAGATGCCGGGCATCGCGTAGGGTTTGGATTAAGCGGTCATTGAACATTAGGGTATTCCTCTCTATGGTTTTGTTTTGGGATTGAAATGGGGTCATTCGATTTCACAGCTTTGAGCCTGCGGCTGGTTGGCTCTGTATTGAATGGGGAGAGTAGTGCCCATGAATGCAGACAATCCTTCATGGGCGTAACGGTCTAAAGGCTACATAATCGTTCAACGGCAGCCTGCAGCTCTTCCAGTTCCGCCTTACAATAGTGATCCGTAATTCGATTGGACTTGTGACCCAACAAATCTTGCCTATTTTCAAAGCTGACGCCAGCTGCACGTAGCCGTCGACCAAACGTATGGCGCAGATCGTGTACGCGGCATTGCTCCAGGCCTGCTCGTTTTCTGGCTTTACGCCAGGCGTGACCGTTGATGCGTTGCACGGGCTCGCCTTTAAAGGTAAAGACATAGTCATCATGCTTACCGCGTTGTGCATTGATAATTGCCAGCGCCTTGCTATTTAACGGCACAATTCGATCCTCATTATTTTTAGTCCTGTCGCCAGGCAACACAAACACCCCCAGTTTGCGATTTTCTTCAGACCATTGCAGTTGAGTCAGTTCTTGTTCGCGTAGCCCGGTATGTAAGGCGAATGTCACCATCGCTTGTAGATGTTCCGGTAATTCAGTCAATAAGCGCTGCTCTTCTTCGCTATCGATAGGATACGGTTTGCGTAAATCGGATTTTAAAGGCTGAAGAAGCGGCGGTTCACTGAGCCATGAATTACCGAACTCATCCCGCCATAGTCGTGCCGCCAAGGTTAAGATCCGGCGAATAATCGCCAAATCACGATTTATGGTGGCATTTTTCAGGCCGGACTTTTTCCTCGCGGCGATAAACTTATCCAGCGTGCCCATGTGGAGTTTTTCCAATGGCGTATCACCGATAAAAGGTATCGCCGCCTTCAACGTGACGGCATCCCGATCCAGACTTTTCTTCTCGACTTCTTTCAGGTATTTCGTTGCCGCCTCAATAAAGGTATAGGACTTTCTTTCGCCATAGATCAGTTGTCCCCGATATTCAGTGATGCGTTGCGTTAAGTAGCGCTCCGCTTCTTCGAGGTCACTTGTGCCAGTGCTTTCATAAAGTCTTTTTCCTTTGATAACTTTATTGATGTGCCAGACACCGTTCCTTTTGGTAAGCCCTGTTGATTTTTTTGCCATGTTTCTTTCTCCAGTTTTTGGTTACCCGGCGTACCGACACGACGCACGTAATCGTCGGCCCAGGCATCAAGTTCGTTGCGATCAAAGGCAATACCTTGCGTACCGATTTTGATTTCGGTGAGCGCCGGTCTGACCTCTGCGTTAAAGCGGTTTTTGTCCATACCGAGATAAAACGGCGCATCGCGAATGCGGATAAATCTCGGTACAAATGGCAGTTGTGAATGGTTTTTTTCGGACATGATTGGCACCACGGTTTGTTGAGGTGCAACTCATTTACAGTTTTGAAAATCGCGGTTTTTCCCGCGTTTTTGCGGTGTTTTTTGCAGTGTGTTTTTTTCGCAAAAATTCGCGCATTTTTCACTGCGTGATATTCGTTAGTTTTGGGTGTCCTTTTTGGTTAAAAAATAATTTGAAAAAACGGCATCGGTATTGCCGACTTTGTTATCTTTGCAAAATAGTTTTGTGCATGAACCTTCCCGAAAAAATCGCGAAGGCATGACTTGCAACGTGACTAAAAATCCTCGGCCCATTTCTCCCAAAATCCCGGCTCGTCGTGATGAGCATTACGCATAGCAATCTCCAACGGCAGATAGAAAAAACGTTGGTTAGGATCGCGCATCGAGCCATCGGGATATTCCAAGTGATCACGTAAACGGCAATACAGTGGATCGTCATCGTCCATCCGCAAATCGATATAGATCTGGCCGAGATAGGCGCCGAAACCACTGCCTGAGGCTATCGGCGCGCTAGGCTGCCAGGCGATGCCGTGTTGTTGCAGCCAGTCTAAAAATGCTTGGCGTTTGTTATCGGCTTCATAGTCGTAAGCGGACGAGTCTGCGGAGGCCGATTGCGGATGAAATTCCAGATACAACACCGCCCGTTGTTTTTGGCGAGCAATGGTATCGATGTGTTCAATTAGTGCAGGCATAAAAAATCCTCCAGATAACAGAGATAATTCGGTGGGGTGATTTAAACGCACAGCATCCCGCCCAAATTGGGAGCGGCATACCGGCATCGTTGATTGACAGTTTTGTGAATAACGCGGTTGGGCTGTGCCAACCAGCAGCGTGCTGTTAGCTTGTTACAAGCGAAAATTCGCCATAGCTTGTCGTTGCGTTTTCACTGTACGGCGGTCATACAAGGTCGTGGTTTGCAAGTGCTCATGGCCGGCCAATTGCCGGGTGGTGTTAAAGTCCACACCTTGTTCCAACAGCTTGCTGATAAACGTGCGACGTAAATCGTGCGGTGTACAGGGCTTGAGCTTCGCCTGTCGGCAACGCCGCCTGAGCAGCGCATACACCTGGTGGGCGTTGATCGATTCGGTCGGTAAACAACCCTGACTGCTTCGGTTTCGCTCGACATGCTCTTGATCAGAACAGCGCTGGGTTTTCGCCAATTGGCAAAACAACGGCCCCGGCACACAGCCGCGTTGATGCAGCCAGCGCTTTAATGCCTGCCTGGCCTGGGCCGGCAACTGCAACTCACGCGGCTTCTGCCCTTTACCTTCACAAATTAGCAGCAAGCCGTTGCGGGGCGCATAATCGTTGACACGGAGACTAGCGACTTCACTGCGCCGCAGGCCGGCAAACACCAACAAGGCTAGAATGGCAGCATCGCGTTGGCCGATCAGGGCGGCTTGGTCTTGTTCGCACACCGCCAACAGCCGGTGGATTTCCCGTGTCGCCAACTGGCGACCGGCTGGCAGCACTTTATCGCGCACACTGTTTAGCGCCTGAATCCGTTGCCAGTCCTCTGCGGGATAGTCACCCAGCAAAAAGCCGGCTTTCAACACTCCGCGTATCGCCGCGAGACAGGTATTCACGGTATTGATCGACAAATCCGCTTGGCGTAACGCCGCCCGCAACTGCATCAGCTGCTGATAACGTAACGACAGCCAGGGCATGTCCTCCACTGTCCCTGACCAAGCCAACAACCGACCCGCGCGTTGTAACAAGGACCGCATCGAACGGCGACCGCTGGGTGCCAGATTATCGAGATACACCATCAGCGCGACACGACTGCGGACTGCATGATCATGTGTCATGGGTAATGACGAGTCGTTGGTCATACCGCAGCCTCCTCGTGATCTACCGCGCCTCGATGAATCGCATTGATGTCATTAACGACATCAATCACATCAACATCATTGAGGACATCAGGGGCAAAAAAGGCCGCAACGGTAGCAAGTACATCGACGTCACAAAAGACGTTGATAAGGACATCAAGGACACCGATGCTAGTGAAGTCGATCCGGTCCGCGACAGCCATGTCGCTCACGTCGCTAATGTCCGCATTCATTGCTACATCGCTGATCATAAATGCCCGCATAGGCATGTTAATGTGCATTAACATGCCTAAACGATGTGCAGCGTTCCGAAGGTATGATGGCAATAGACGCCGTAAGCCCCATCGTGGATACACGGGTGAGGTTTGTCGCCAATTGGCGACTGGTTCAGGGTTGCCGGCACGGCTGTTACCAACACGGGTGTTCACGCCGATCCATGGCAAGCGGATAAACGTCAAACAGGTCAACACCACAACGCGAAACTTTCTGTCGGCCAATAGTGCATTCCCGCTCATAACAAGCCCCGTTCCGCGAAGGAAAATTGCTCGATGCCGGCAATAATGAAATGATCCAACACTCTTACTTCGACCAGATTGAGGGCGTCGATTAATTTACGCGTAATCGCACGGTCTGCTTCGCTGGGTTCCGCCAATCCCGAGGGATGGTTATGCGCCAAAATCACCGCGCGGGCATTCAATTGCAAGGTTCGTTTCACCAGTTCACGCGGATAGACATTGGCGCTATCTATCGTGCCCTGGAAACAGGCCTCAGCCTCAATAATGCGGTATTGGTTATCGAGGAAAATGCAATAGAACACCTCATGCTCTAAGTGGGCTAATTCCAGCATCAGAAACTCACGCGCATCGTCAGGTGAGGTTAACGCCTGACCACGGATGAACTGCTGCGCGATTAAATGCTTGGCCATCGCCACTATTTCCGCTTCAGTAACGGGACGTACTATCAGGAAATGGCCAGGCAGTTCGTGTACTTGAAAAGGGTTATTCATGATGTGTTCTCCGATCAATAGACGTGACTTAGCCTGAGCGGTGAAGCCCATTCGGAAAAGTCACGTCGGGATCTAAAAAAAAGGTGTCAGTTCAGAACTAGTAAAACTGACAAGCGCTTGTCACGGCGAATAGCGATTATTCGGCTTGTTGATAGAGGCTGTCGATGTCCTGCAGAATCGCGGCGACATTAGACAACGCTCGTTTCAAGGTCTTAGGCGTATGCCGGTTGGGGGCAAGTTGCTTGACCGTATCGCGCAACTCCGTCACCAGTTCCACGATTTCCGGCGAGAGTTCACCTTTGGTGTCAGAGGCTTTGCCGGTGTTTTTGCCTCCCGGTGTACGTGTGCGCCCAATGTTGGTTTCTGCATCAGCATCTGTAGTAAGCGTTGCATGGGCACTAACACCCACACCGTCCACTCCAGCCTGATCAGTATCACCATCACCGTCACCATTAGCATCCGTGCCAGTACCACCGCCAGCGCCGTTATCTTGGCTAGTGAGGTCATCGGAAGTCATAGCCGATGCCTTGACTTGCTCTGCCAGCGGTTGATTTTTCGCAGGTTTGACCGACACGGTTTTACCAGCAGTGGTTGTCGCGCCTTTAGCAGTGGCCGTGCCGGTAGTTGCACTATCGGTTGTGCCAGTCTCTGCAGCGGCTTTAGCGGGAGTATTAGACTCTAATGCGGGTTGGGTAGTTTTTTGTGTCATGAGAAGTTCTCCAAAGTATTTACGAAATCAATCAGTGTTAAAAAAAATGGCACGAGATAACGAACAGGCAGATGCTGTTCAATAGTCCTCAGGCAACAGAATGGTGGTCACGCTACGGTCTGCCTCGGTTATCAACCAGAGCTTGACTGACCCTGTTGCGGAGCTATCCGCTGCTGGGGTGGGAATGTAATAGGCTGACAGGAGTCGTGAGCCACTGCGTAAGGCGTCTTCATTGGCCTTGGCATCCTCGGCACAGACATCGCCCCAATCCCCGCGGATATGACGGTGCAGTAAATCGAACGGGCTTAGGCCTAAGCGTTCCAGTACATCCAAAGCGCCCGGCGTCGCGACCAACTCCCCAGACTCGAATCGCGGCTGCGGCAGACACAATTGAACGCCAGTGCCTTCGCGCTCAGCCTCACTGGACATAGTTGTGTCCTCCCTCGGCGACGCGAAAAAACGGACTAGCTCTTAAAGTAATCCGCCTTAAAGCCAAGAGAATAACGAGACCTAAGCGATTGCGCTTATTCCTGTTCGTCATCGTCTTCACCGCTGAGGTCAGTCAGACTCAGATTGTCCAACTCGTCTAAATCGGGATCGTGCTCACCCAGTGCCGCGTATAACACCAACGTGACACAGCGGGCTAAATAGCGCACGGTATGACCCAGTTCCAGGGTGAGAGCATAAGACGCGGGCTGTTACACCGTCTGCGTGTAATCGCGGCAAGCGGCTTTTAAACCATCGGCTAACACCTGTAGCGACGGACTGGCGTTATCAAGGGTGGTAATTGACATCAGATGTCTCCTGTTATGAAGTAAACAACAATAAACAAGCAAATCCCGCCGGACCTCAGACTAACCCACACAAAACGACAGGCGCACGAACACGAGGGTGTAAGAATTTTTGTGTAAACGGCCATTAGGCAGGAAACTGCCGTTCCTTAGAGGAGAAAAAATGACCGTATCAAAATCCATCCCTACCGAGTTGCTCGATTCCTTGTTGTCCGGTTATCAGAAACCCGAAGACCTGATTGGCGAAAATGGCCTGCTGAAGCAATTGACCAAGGCTTTGGTTGAGCGTGCTTTAGAGGCAGAAATGACTGAACATCTGGGCCACGCCAAGCATGAAGCCGTCACTAATCCCAGCGGCAATGCACGTAATGGCAAGAGCCGAAAAAATCTCAAAGGTGACTTCGGCGAATTGCAGCTTGAGATTCCGCGAGACCGGCACGGCAGTTTCGAGCCGCAAATCGTCGCAAAACATCAAACGCGGTGGACAGGTTTCGACGACAAGATCATTTCGCTGTATGCCCGTGGTATGACGGTACGGGAAATCCAGAGCCATCTGGAAGAGATGTATGGCGCCGAGGTGTCGCCTTCGTTGATTTCCTCGGTCACCGATGCGGTAGCCGATGAAGTCAAAGCTTGGCAATCACGGCCGCTGGAACCGATTTATCCCATTGTCTATCTCGATTGTATACACGTCAAAGTGCGCGACACTGGCGCCGTGCGGGTCAAGGCCGTCTATTTGGCGATTGGCATCAATCTGAATGGCGAAAAGGAAGTCCTGGGGCTGTGGATCGCCCAAACCGAAGGGGCCAAGTTTTGGCTACAGGTGGTCACCGAACTGAAAAATCGCGGCGTGCAGGATATTTTCATCGCCTGTGTCGATGGGCTGAAAGGCTTTCCGGAAGCCATCGAAGCCGTGTTTCCGCAAGCCACCGTTCAGTTATGCATCGTCCACCTGGTGCGTAACAGTCTGAACTATGTCGGTTGGAAAATGCGCAAACAGATCGCCGCTGACCTCAAGCGGATTTATCAAGCGGCTACCGTGGCGGAGGCTGAGCAACAATTGGCTGCGTTCGAGGCGCAATGGAACGGCGATTATCCCTCGATTGCCCAAATATGGCGGCGTAATTGGAGCCGCATCATCCCATTTTTCGACTATCCGCCCGAAATACGCCGTATCATCTACACCACCAACGCCATCGAGTCGGTCAATATGAGCCTGAGGAAAATCACCAAGAATCGCGGCTCTTTCCCCAATGACGAGGCACTATCGAAACTGTTTTATCTGGCACTGATTAATATTAGTAAAAAATGGACCATGCCCTTGCATGACTGGAAAGCCGCTTTAAATCGGTTTAGCATTCAATTCCAAGAAAGGATGCCAAGCCACTAAACCAAAACCCGTTTACACAAAATTCAGGACACCCTCCGCTCTCTCATTGTTTAAACTTGTCTGTGATCGTCTGCTCTGAGGCTTTCACTTTCCATATACGTCAATTATCTGATCGTCTCTTATTGGCCGTAGTTGCTCTGCCAGACGAGGTGAAGCATTTAGCCTGTAGGTGTCTGCTATCGGGCTTCGCCTAATCGATGCTAACGATTTGTAACCACTTATTTCTTGCGCTTTTCAATCAGGCTGTTACGTTGCTCTAACCATAAAACGCTTGCCGCCTGTTCGGCAATGCTGCCGTTATGTACCAATTGGCATAAGCCTAAATAATGCGCGTAAAGGTTGATGATACCCTCGTCATCGGGGTAGTGTTTAAAAAGGTCACGCTGCTTTTGGTCACTCGTTGAATTGCAGAATTCGCCTGGGACCGGAAGAAAATCAAATTTGTCACCATCCCCTATGGCTGCAAGGCCTGTTGTTGCAAACAGCAATAGGGTCGTAAATAAAACTTCTCCAACAACCATGAATAACTCCGGTGTCCATGTTGATCGGATTTTCAGATCGGGAGCTCTAATGCTGACAACCTTTCCGATAGCAAACTAATTTCAACGTTGCTGTTACAATCGGCCTTCATCACCAGCGGCGCAGTGAATTAACCGGACTCAACGCCAATAATTAGTAGCTGTACACATTAAAAAATAAGGAAATACCGGCTGTGTTCCAAGGCCTCACTGTCTATCAATCTCAATACTACGCATGGCTGCTGACTCGTCGCTCAGCGGGCGACAGCGTGGAGTCGTTAGCGTCTACATTGGTAGATGCACAAGTAGACCTCAATCCGCATCAGGTCGAGGCTGCGTTGTTTGCTTGCAAGAACCCACTTTCTCGTGGCGTGATTCTGGCCGATGAAGTTGGCTTGGGGAAAACCATCGAAGCCGGTTTGGTGATTTCCCAGCACTGGGCCGAACGCCGCCGGCGCATTCTAATTACCGTTCCCGCAAACCTGCGTAAGCAATGGCATCAAGAGTTACAAGACAAATTCGGTTTACAAGGAATTATCTTGGAGGCCAATAATTACAACGCATTACGCAAACAAGGCACCCGCAATCCATTTGAATACGACCAAGGGCCAGTACTTTGTTCTTACCAATTTGCCAAAGCCAAGGTAGATGATGTGCGGCGGGTCAATTGGGATTTGGTGGTGCTCGACGAAGCGCACCGTTTACGCAATGTCTACAAACCCAGCAACGTAATCGGCAAGGCGCTGAAAGAAGCGTTCGAGCGGGTACACTCGAAGGTATTACTAACCGCAACGCCGTTGCAGAATTCATTACTGGAATTGTACGGTTTGGTCAGCATCATTGATGACCGCGTGTTCGGTGATCTGGATAGCTTTAGAGCGCAATTCAGTAGCCAGGCCCGTGACACCGCGTTTGCTGGCTTACGCGCTCGATTGGCTCCTATCTGCAAACGCACCCTGCGACGGCAAGTACAGCCTTATGTTTCGTACACCGCTCGACGGGCCATCGTTCAGGAATTCACCCCCTCAACCGAAGAGCGCGAATTATCGGCACTGGTGGCAGATTATTTGCGCCGCCCCAATTTAAAAGCGCTGCCAGACGGCCAACGCCAGTTGATTTCCCTAGTTCTGTGGAAACTGCTTGCGTCATCTACACATGCGATTGCCGGGGCGCTGGATACCATGGCCAATCGTCTTCAACGCTTACTAGAACCCGCTCAAGAGTTAACTGAGCTGGCTGACGAATTGGATGCCGATTACGAGTCGCTGGAAGAAACCGCCGACGAATGGGACGAATCAGGAGCGGTAAATGAGCATTCACATACTGACGAGCAGACTGCGATTGCTAGAGAAATCGAAGAGCTCCGCCACTTCAAAAAGCTGGCAACCAACATTCGTGACAACGCCAAAGGCAAGGCTTTGCTAACCGCATTGGAACGCGCTTTCGCTGAATTGGACAGACTAGGCGCGCCGAAAAAAGCCATCATTTTTACCGAATCCAAACGCACCCAGGATTATCTACTCTCGCTATTGACCGAAACTGACTACGGCCATGGCATCGTGTTATTTAACGGTACCAACAGAGATGCGCGCGCGCAAACCACTTATAAAGAATGGCTCAGCCGCCACCAAGGTACCGACCGAATTACCGGCTCCAAAACCGCCGATACTCGTGCTGCCTTGGTTGAACAGTTCAAAGAGCACGGCACCATCATGATTGCTACCGAAGCTGGGGCCGAAGGTATCAATTTACAGTTCTGTTCGTTAGTGATCAACTACGATCTGCCGTGGAACCCGCAACGCATCGAACAGCGCATTGGCCGCTGCCATCGTTACGGTCAAAAATTCGATGTCGTGGTGGTTAACTTTGTGGATCGCAGTAATGAAGCAGACGCCCGCGTTTACGAACTATTGGCGCAGAAATTTCAACTCTTTGAAGGTGTCTTTGGCGCTAGCGACGAAGTGCTTGGCGCCATTGGTTCCGGTGTAGACTTTGAACGCCGTATTGCCGACATTTACCAAAACTGCCGTGAAACGGAAACCATTCAGGCCAGTTTCCAGCAATTACAAAACGATCTCTCCAATGAGATCAACGAAGCAATGGTCAAGACTCGACAACTGCTGTTGGAAAACTTTGACGAAGAAGTTCAGGAAAAGCTGCGAGTTCGCGCTGAAGACAGCGTCGCAACACGTAATCGCTACGAAAAAATGTTGCTCGATATTAGCCGGGCTGAACTGAGCGACTACGCCGAATTCGATGACGGCGGCTTTAAATTACTACGCATCCCCGCCGATCTACTCCTCTCGCCATCAGGGAGAGGGGCCGGGGGAGATGGGCATATTTCACTAGGGCGCTACGAATTACCCAGGCGCAGCGGTGATGCTCATCTGTATCGAGTCGGCCATCCATTAGCCGAATGGGTGACCACGCTGGCAAAAAGCCGGGTATTGCCAACTGCCCGCTTGAGCTTCGATTACGACGCCTACGGTACCCAAGTTAGTACACTCAAAGCCTATCGAGGACAGAGCGGCTTTTTGGTGGTCAAGCTGCTCAGTGTTGAGGCTTTGGGTAGTCTGGAGCAGTATCTGATTGTTGCGGCCAGCACAGCGGATAGCCAAGTTTTGATCGAAGACGATCCTGAAAAGTTATTGCGTTTTCCTGCGCTCGTCGCTCCAGAGACCTCCGAAACTCAAGGCCATTTGCCTACAGTACTGAGCGAAGACCTGGAAAGCCGCAAGCAGGCTCTACTCCGCGAAATCAACCAACGCAACCTCGGCTACTTCCAACAAGAAGTCGAAAAGCTCGATGCCTGGGCAGACGATCTAAAACTTGGACTGGAACAGGAAATCAAAGAAATCGACCGAGAAGTTAAGGAGATTCGCCGGACTGCCGCAACCTCAGCAACACTGGAAGAAAAACTGCAATGGCAAAAACGCCAGCGCGAACTGGAAACCAAGCGCAATAAGCTGCGGCGAGAATTGTTTGATCGGCAGGATGAAATCGAATTGGAACGGAATGACTTGATTGAGCAATTGGAACAACAGCTTCAACAGCATGTTCAAGATCGTATTTTGTTTGTTATTGAGTGGAAACTGAAATGACACCGTATCGTAATCTAGGAGGCAATTCCAATGTCGTTGCTTATGAGGCTAATGAAGATTCGATTCAAGTCATCTTTAAGTCTGGGAAGTATCGAAATTATCTCTACAACTCTGTACGTCCCGGTATTGCTGTCGTTGAGAGAATGAAATCTCTTGCGGTTCAAGGATACGGTCTGAACTCTTACATTTCTTTAGAGGTGAAGGATAGATATGCAAAGAAATGGTGAAACATTTATGAAAACGCCTTCTGAAGAATTAGTCGAATTGATTGCTCCCATGCTGGTAAAGGATGGTTTGCTGTTACCAGAGGATGTAGAAAAGTCCAAAGCCAAGATTGCTGCTGGCACGATGAAGGCTGAAGATTGGTCTGTTTTAGCTGATAAAGCATTTGGTAAAGGAGAAAGTCAATGACAGCACCCCCACTCACGAGCTTGCAAATCGAGAATCTTAGGGGAGCAGTGACACCATTTAACCTGGTATTCGAGAAGGGGCGAAAGCTAACAATTGTTTACGGCGAAAATGGAACCGGGAAGTCTACAATTTCAGATGCGTTTGATCTTCTAGGTAATGGCAACGTTGGTTCTCTGGAAAAACGTGGAGTTGGTGGAGTCACTAGATCTTTTTGGCCGTCTGTCGGGAAAGTACACGGTGATGTCAACGTCGCACTTAAAACCTCGGCAGGCACATGCACTTTGTCGTTGAATAAGACAAATGTAGTGGTTGATTTTGAGCATTTAAAACCTCAGGTCGCCATCTTGCGCCGCAGCCAGATATTAAACATGATTGCGGCTCAACCAGCAGAACGCTATAAGGAGATCAGCAAATTCGTTGACGTCTCTGGTGTCGAAACTTCTGAGGCGGCCCTGCGGAGGTTAATCAGTGACAAGAAAAGAGAATACGAAACAGCAGTAACTCGCCTCGGTACAAACAGAACCACGATCGAACATTTCTGGAAACAAGCCGGAAGTCCTGGATCGGATGCATTTTCTTGGGCAAAGGCAGAAACCCAAAAGGACCAGCAAGCCTTTGATCAAAGGAAAGCAATAATTGACGAGCTGATTTCGTATTGGGACAAAATTGTTCCGCACCCCAAAAAGTGGAATGAACATGTAAGTGAACTAAAGGTAGCCGAAGACGCCTTGGAAAGGGCCACTACACATTTGGAAACCATAACCAAAGATGCTGCCGATGACTATTTGGAAGTCTTGGAAATTCTTAGGGCCGCGCAGCAGCATTTCATTAAGCATCCACATCCAACATTCTGCCCGCTTTGTGAAAGTAGCGAGAAGACAGAAGGGTTGGTTGCGGAAGTCAATCGGCGTATTCAAGCCCATGGGCTTCACGCAAAATTGGACGCGGCTAAAAATTCTGTCGCAAACCAAGAAGCTAATGTTCAGAGAGAAAATCAGCGAGTGGATGATTTTCTAACGAGAGCTAAAAATGATTTTTCAGCGTTGAAAGCATACTGCGATAACTGCGAAGAGCTTATCGGGTTAGAACTTCCGGAGTTTCCTATATCTATTGAGCCAGAGCATTGGGCCAATTGGATTGAGGAAACCAAAGATAAGCGAGATGGCTGGAAAAAGGCAGCCGATGCTTGTGTTGACAGCAAGAACTTTGTAGAAACCCTGCGTCACTCATTGAGTGATTACGAAGATAGCGATGCTGCTGCGAAAGACTTGGAGGCGGTTCTCCCTAAACTTGATAAGGTCTTGCATGTAGTAGAAGGCGAGCGGAAAAAGTACACGGATTCGATTCTTTGCGATATTTCTACTCGTATTGGGGAGTTTTATGAAGCCATTCACCCTGGTGAAGGCTTAAACAAGATTGTCTTAGCACTGGATGCCGCAAAACGTGGATCATTGGAAATTGCTACCGAATTTGCAGGAAGGCAGGACACACCTCCACAGGCATACTTCAGCGATTCACATCTGGATACACTGGGCTTGTGTGTATTCCTGGCTCTTGCGGAGCGAGAGTCGCCAGAACAAAAAATTCTTGTGCTTGATGACGTACTCGGCAGCGTAGATGAGCCTCATGTCGAGAGAGTGATTGGGTTGATTTATGACATTAGCCAGAATTTCCAACATGCCATCGTTACCACACACTACCGCCCATGGCGAGAGAAGTTCCGCTGGGGAATCTTGAAACCGGATCAGGTTTGTCAGTTCGTTGAATTGAAACAATGGTCACTTAGTGATGGCATGGCTTTGACGGGGTCTACGCCGGAAATTGTTCGATTAAAAAAACTGTTGGCGGAGTCTGATCCTGATGTGCAAGCAATCACTGGTAAAGCTGGTGTCATTTTGGAGGCTCTCCTAGACTTTTTGACCCTGAAATATGGTTGTGCAGTGCCGCGTCGGCCAAGTAATACGTATGTATTGAATGATTTGCTTAGCGCCGTAAATGGATCGTTATTAAATGCTTTGAAAGTCGAGTTGGTAAAAAGAGATACGTCAGGACTAGAGACTGTCACGACAATAGTGATAAAACAAATTATTGATGACATCAAGGATATAGCCCAAGCTAGAAATGTTTTGGGTGCGCATTTCAATGCGTTGGCTTTCGATCTCTATCCTAACGATGGTATTAGATTTGCCCGACTTATCGAGCAGCTGTCCGACACACTGGTGTGTCCTGATCACGGCTGGCCTACGAAGGATACAGGCAGTTATTGGAAGAATGGCGGAGACACTCGTCGTCTTCATCCGTTGAAAAAGCCAAGTTGAAGATATGCCGGTAAATAAACAAAAACTAGAACTAACCTGGATTGGTAAAGACAAGCGGCCTCGGTTGGAGCCGCGGATTTTGTTGGAGGATGAGGAAAAGTCGTATCACGCCAAGCAACGGGTGACGGACAGCGATATTTTTGATAATCGGCTGATTTTCGGCGACAACCTGTTGGCATTGAAGGCGCTAGAGCAGGAGTTTAGCGGCAAGGTTAAATGCGTGTTTATCGATCCGCCGTACAACACCGGCAGCGCGTTTACCCATTATGACGACGGGCTGGAGCATTCGATTTGGCTGAGTTTGATGCGTGACCGGCTGGAAATCATCCGTCGCTTGTTGGCGGAAGATGGTTCGTTGTGGATCACCATCGACGACAACGAATGCCATTATTTGAAGGTGTTATGTGATGAGGTGTTTGGCAGAGGAAATTTTGTTGCAAATGTTATGTGGGAAAAAAAGTTTTCTCCCCAAAATGACGCAAAGTGGCTCAGCCAAAACCATGACCATATTTTGGTATTTGCGAGAAATAAGGATATATGGCGACCAAATTTATTAGCCAGAAGTCAGAAACAAGAGAAGAACTTTAAAAATCCTGATGACGATCCTCGTGGGCCTTGGTCATCAGCAGATTACACATGCGCGAAATCTAAAGATGAAAGACCTAATCTATATTACCCGATATTAAACCCTAATACCGGTGAAGAAGTATGGCCAAATCCTATTCGTGTTTGGGCTTTTGATAAACAATCGCATGAGAGAAATGTTTCAAATAATCTAATCTGGTGGGGAAAGAGTGGAAAAAATCCAGTTCCAAGACTAAAAAAATTTGCTGATAAAGTTAGAGAAGGTACCGTTCCCACAACAGTTTGGGGACATGAAGATGTTGGAAACAACCAAGCAGCCAAAAGAGAAGTTATTGCTTTTAATAATAACGATCCTTTTGCAACGCCAAAACCAGAAAGTCTAATACAACGAGTTATTGAAATCGCCACCCACCCCAACGACCTCGTCCTCGATTCCTTCGCTGGTTCTGGCACCACCGGCGCGGTTGCTCATAAATTGGGCCGCCGCTGGATCATGATCGAGCTGGGCGAGCACTGCCAGACCCACGTTATCCCGCGCCTGCAAAAAGTGATCGAAGGTGAAGATCAGGGCGGTATCAGCAAAGCCGTCAACTGGCAGGGCGGCGGCGGTTTTCGTTATTACAAACTGGCTCCCAGCTTGATCATCAACGACCGCTGGGGCAATCCGGTGGTCAACCCCGAATACAATGCAGCGATGCTGGCGGAAGCCTTGTGCAAGCTGGAAGGCTTTGTCTATGCACCGTCGGAAAGTCGCTGGTGGCAGCACGGCCACTCCAGCGAACGCGATTTTATCTACGTCACCACGCAAAACCTGTCCTCTGAACAGTTGCAGGCGTTGGCTAATGAAGTAGGTGTTGAATTCAGTCTGCTGCTGTGCTGTTCGGCATTCCACGGCATTACGGCGGCGCAAGCTAACGAACGCTGGCCGAATCTAACGCTGAAGAAAATACCCAAAATGGTGTTGGCACGTTGCGAATGGGGGCATGACGATTACAGTTTAAACGTGGCGAATCTGCCGATGGCAGAGGTCGAGCCGGTACCAGACAACACTAAACCTGTCCGAGCCAAAAGCCGCGCGTCCAATCCCGCTCAGCAAAGCTTGTTTGCTGAGGATGAAGAAGCATGATCATCATAGCTTTTGGTATTGGTCGTTGCCTTGGTATGTCCGTAGGCAATTCAAATAGGAACTACTACTGTCGTGTTGCGCGATTAACAAATAATTCATTAAGCGTTGGAACAGCTCAGGCAAGAGAGGTAGCAGTATGAAGCGCGATCAAGCTTTACGATTACTGGCTGGCAATAAATCGGCACTGGTGGAGCGTTTCGGCGTGACCCGCTTGGCGTTATTTGGCTCTACGGTACGTGACGCGGCAAGAGACGATAGCGATGTCGATATTTTGGTTGAGTTCGACGGCCCGGCTACCTCGGCACGTTATTTTGGCGTGCAGTTTTATTTGGAGGATGTGCTGGGTTGTTCGGTTGATTTGGTGACCGAAAAGGCGCTTCGAGCTGAGTTGCGGCCGTTTATCGAGCAGGAGGCCTACTATGTCTGAAACCGGTCAACGCGAATGGCGGTTTTATCTGGACGATATGATTGTTTTTGCCGAAAAGGTCATGGTGTATTCCGACGGTCTGGACCAGCAGGCGTTTATCGATAGCGGGCTTAATTATGATGCGACGGTGCGTAATCTGGAGCTGATTGGCGAGGCAGCAACGCATATTCCAGAGGCCGTAAGGCAAGCGCATGCCCACATTCCCTGGCGACAAGTGATCGCCACCCGCAATCGGCTCATTCATGGTTATCTGGGTATTGATAACGATACCTTGTGGAGCATTATCCATGATGACGTGCCGGGCTTAATTCAGCAGCTTACTGTATTGAAGGATCATTGTTCATGAGTCAAAGGGTATTGAATGCCGTCACTGGACGTTTGTCGTTGCGTCCACCACAAGCCGAATCACTGGCGCGCTTAGTACGAGCTTTGGAAATTACGCCTGAGATGCTGCAACATGAAAAAGATGTGTCTGCGATATTGTCCAGCTTGAAGTCGTTGTTTCCGACGCTGGAAGATTTCGAGCGCGACTTCCCTTCCCTGTGTTTCGCCTTGGCAACGGGCGTAGGTAAAACCCGTTTGATGGGGGCGTTTATCGCCTATCTGCATTTAGCGCATGGCATCAATAATTTCTTTGTACTGGCACCGAATCTAACGATTTATAACAAGCTGATCGCGGACTTTACACCGAATACATCGAAGTATGTGTTTAAAGGTATTGGCGATTTTGCTATCAATGCGCCACGCATTATTACCGGCGATAACTACGATCAGACCGGGTTTGATGTGACCAGTGACGTATTCACGGAAATTCGGATCAACATTTTCAATATCTCGAAAATCAATTCTGAAGTGCGTGGCGGCAAGGAACCGCGCATCAAGCGTATGCGTGAAGTGTTGGGTGACAGTTATTTCAACTATCTGGCTGATCTGCCCGACTTGGTGTTGTTGATGGACGAGTCGCACCGTTACCGAGCCAGTGCAGGGGTACGTTCGATCAATGAGTTAAAACCCTTGTTTGGCTTGGAACTGACTGCAACGCCGTTTGTGGAATCGACACGCGGGCCAGTGGCATTTAAGAACGTGGTGATGGATTATCCTTTGGCACGGGCGATGGAAGATGGCTTTGTGAAGGAGCCTGCTGTCGTCACACAACGCAATTTCGACCCCAAAGCGCACACGCCCGAAGAGCTGGAAAAGATTAAGCTGGAAGACGGTGTCCGTTTACACGAATCGACCAAAGTGGAACTATTGACCTATGCCCGCGAGAACGGTGTGAAAGTAGTTAAGCCGTTTATGTTGGTGATTGCGAGGGATACCACACATGCAGCATCCCTTAAGACAATGCTTGAGGAAGTGCTTTTCGAAGGGCGTTATCACGGCAAGGTGATTCAGGTCGATTCCAGCCGTTCCGGCGCCGAAGAGGAAGCGATGATCACTCGGTTATTGGCGGTCGAGAGCGTGGAGGAGCCGACGGAAATCGTGATTCACGTCAATATGCTTAAAGAAGGCTGGGACGTAACCAACCTATATACGATCGTGCCGCTTCGCGCCGCCAATGCGAGAACGTTGATTGAACAATCGATTGGGCGTGGTTTGCGCTTGCCGTATGGTAAACGTACCGGCGTGGCGGCGGTGGACCGCCTGAACATCGTCGCACACGACAAGTTTCAGGAGATAATCGATGAAGCCAATCGCGGTGATTCGCCGATCAGGCTGAAGCAGTTAATTCTGGAAGCGCCCAATAGCGACGATAAAATGGTCAGCGTGCAAGTGCTCTCGGGGGCAATGTCTCGACTGGGCTTGGGTCCGACGTCGACAATCAGAACTCAAATTGGCCTTGGGGGAAGTTCTAACAGTGGTAATGTTGAAACTACCAATCCAGCACCTTTGTTTACCCGTGAACCCGAACTGCAAGCTGCACGCATGGTGATGGAAGTCATTGGGAAATATGAGGTCAATCGCGATTTGGTTCCGAATATTGCTGCGTTGCTTAAGCCAGACGTGCAACAAGAAATCTTGCGGGAAGTGGCCGAGCGGCTGAAGCCTATGCAATCGGAATTATTTGCCGACGAAAGCTTTAACTTGGCCGACGTGGTAGCAAAGACAACTGAAGTAGTTGTCCAGCAAACCATCGACATACCTCGTATTACTGTGGTGCCGAATGGCGAGGTCACTACCGGTTTTCATCCTTTCAAACTTGATGTCGATCAATTACACCTTCAACCCGGTGAACGTGAAATAGTTGGACAGATGTTACGCACCAACGAACAGTTCACGCTGGCGGCGGAAATAGGACTGACTGAACAGCGTTTAGAGGATTACATTGTGCATGCGTTGGTGGACTTTGACGACATCGATTACTTTACTCACGCCGAGTTACTGTATGACCTTGCTGGTCAGATGGTGCGACACTTTTCCAGCTATTTATCGGAAGCGGAAGTGCTGAGTGTATTGGATCGTGACCGACGGCTGATTGCCCGCGAAATCCATGCCCAGATGATGGCACATTTCTGGGAGGAAGCCACAGAATATGAAGTTAAGGTCAGTCGTGGCTTTACCGAATTGAAACCGTGTAACTATACGGCGACAGCTGGTCAAACTTCACAACATTATCGCGAAACGGTAACCGAAACCAGCCGAATCAAACAAATGTTGTTTGGCGGGTTTGCGCGCTGTTTATATCCGTTGCAAAAGTTCGATTCCGACACCGAACGTCGTTTTGCCATCATCTTGGAAAGAGATGCGCTAAAGTGGTTTAAACCCGCTAAAGGCCAATTCCAGATTTACTACAAACTAGGTGCTGAGCAACCCGAATACGTGCCGGATTTCGTCGCGGAAACCGATAGGCAAATTTACATGGTTGAGACCAAAGCTCGCGGCGATATCGATTCTCAGGAAGTGCAAGCAAAAGCAGCGGCAGCGGCGCGTTGGTGTCAAAACGCATCAGAACACGCAATTGAAACCGGTACCAAGCCCTGGACTTACTTGCTTTTGCCACACGATGAAGTTGTGGAATCCAAAAGATTGGTAGATTTTCAAAGATTTCAATCGACAAAAGTTAACTTGAATCAATAAGACGAAAAACAACGGATACCTTAGCAGTTAGAGAGTGATTAGGCTGATTGCAATCAGCCTGATTATCGCGCTGTTTGCTTATTTAACCGCCAGTTGGTTGATGCATTTCATGGTCGAACGTAGGTGGAAATAGTTCCCGTTGATGCTGGTGGCGATCTGGTGGACTGTCGATAGCTGTTATGTGTTGTATTGGCTTTTTGAAAGCCGAAAACTAGGTGTTAACGTTGGTTCGATTTCGACTTGGCAGAAGGCAATTGCTAAACTCAGTACCTGACGCTGTTATACTTTATCGCATTGATTGGTTTTTGACAAAGAGAATGAGTGCTAAATCACGCATAGAATGGACAGAACAAACTTGGAACCCAACTTCCGGGTGCACAAAAATATCGCCCGGTTGCAAGCACTGTTATGCAGAACTTATGGCCGGTAGATTAAAAGCAATGGGAGCTCAGGGGTATGCGAACGGCTTTCAGCTTACAACTCACCCTTATAGATTATCGCAGCCACTAAAAAGAAAAAAACCAACTGTCTACTTTGTTAATTCTATGAGCGATCTTTTTCACGAGGATATTTCAGATGATTTTCTCGATGAAGTATTTTCGGTCATACGTAAATCACCTCAACATACTTTTCAAATCTTGACCAAAAGAGCAGACAGGCTACCAAGATATTTTTCTGACAGGTTATGTCCTGAAAATGTATGGCTAGGTGTTTCCGTTGAAGATCGCTCTTTTGGCCTCCCTAGAATTGATAGTTTGCGCCAAGTGGATGCTAATATACGTTTTTTATCCGTCGAACCATTACTTGAAAGTGTAAGTGATATTGACCTTAGAGGGATTCATTGGGTAATTGTAGGTGGTGAATCCGGGCCGAAAGCTCGCCCTATGAAAAAAGAATGGGTTGATGAAATCAGAGTGAAATGTGAAGCGGAAAATGTTGCCTTCTTTTTTAAACAATGGGGTGGATGGGGCGTCGATGGAAAAAAAAGAGCCAAAAAAGAGAATGGCCGAGAGCTAAATGGCCGCACATGGGATGCTATGCCAGTAATCCAATAGGGGCTGTTGCCATTTTGAAACGATAGCCTTGAAATCGAACGGCTCTGCCTCATTGATTGATTTTTCAATCAGAAGACAAGTGAGCTATGCCGCGACAAATGTTTACGGACGCATACTGGAATAAATTCAAAGCCATCCTGTTAAGCCTGGGGATTTATGACAAGCCTTCGCTCAGGCAAACGGTAGAAGGGATTTTTTATCGCATGCGAGTCGGCTGCCCCTGGCGAGACCTGCCTGCCACGTTTGGTAAGTGGAATGCAGTCTACAAACGGTTTAATGCGTGGTCACTGCAAGAAAAACTGATGGGCATCTTTCGAGGCCTGGTTGTGGCACCGGATTTGGAATGGACCTTTATTGACGGCAGTATCGTGAAAGCGCATCAGCATAGTAGTGGTGCGGCTCATGAACAGGATGCCGCGATTGGGAAATCCGTTGCGGGTAACACCACGAAAATCCATATGGCCGTTGATGCCTGTGGGCTGCCTATTCATTTCTCGATCACCGGTGGTGAAGTCCATGACTGCAAAGAAGCGCCGGAATTAGTGGCTAAACTGCCTTTGGCTGACTACACGGTCGCTGACAAAGGCTATGACAGTGAACCTCTACGGATTCAAATTCGAGAGAAAGGGAGTGTCCCTATCATTCCTAGAAAACAAAATTCAATCGTCGGGAATGACGGAATGGATTGGTGCCTCTACCAATATCGCCACCTCGTTGAAAATGTCTTTGCGCGATTGAAACATTTCAGAGCCATCGCGACGCGATATGACAAATTGAAACGCAATTTTGAAGGCGTTGTCGCTTTGGCCTGCGCTTTTATTTGGTTACCCATGTAAAACGGCAACAGCCCCTAGTCAGTGTAATGACAGACGAAAAATATTTTTGGCAAATTGGCTCTCCACCACCATTGCTTGATAGGCATAGCCAAACAAAACATTTAATTGTCGAAGAGTATGTCAAACAATATATTTTGACACTCATGGCTCAGGCAAATATACCCGAATTGAGGCTATCCATTATTGATGGCTTTTGTGGTGGAGGATGTTACCGGACTGAAGGCGAAATGTTGGCAGATGGTTCGCCAGTATTGGTGATGCGAGCAGTTCGTGAAGCTCGTATGCAACTTAATCTAGGAAGACGGAATCCACGTCATGTCAATGTTAATTATTACTTCGTTGATATTTTGCCTGATACAACCAATCATTTGCAGCATTGGCTGAAGGCAAAGTGCGAAGAAAATAAAATTGATTCGGAAGATTATCAAAAAACTAAAATTATCACAAATGAATTCCTAAAATCGCTTCCATCTATTGTTCAAAATATTAAGGAACAAAAAAGAGGAGAGCGGGCGCTCTTTATACTAGATCAATATAGTTATAAGGACGTTCCTTTAACTGATGTATCTAACATCCTAACTAGTGTTAAAGGGGCTGAAGTTGTCATGACTTTTAATGTCGATAACTTGACCACGTATTTGTCAGACCATTCATCCAACCGTAAAGCACTGATGAATATTGGTCTTGATAAATATATTCCTTGGGAAGATTTGAAATCGCTTAAAGCCACTCATCGTCGCGAATGGCGGAGGATTCTTCAGAAGTATCTTGCTAACGGAATCAAACACGAGACTGGCGCGAAATTTATGACGCTATTTTTCGTAAAGCCGTTTGGAGAAAATACTTGGGGTTATTGGCTAATCCATCTTTCAAATACATATCGAGCTCATGCAGTTATGAAATCCTTGCACTGGGCACACGCTACAGAATTCGGACATGAATTAGAGCCTGGAGTATTTGTCCTAGGTTATGACGCGAACAATGATAGTAATTATACTGGGCAACAGACTTTTGAATTTTCAGGGGCAGGATCAAAAGAAGCCTGCATTGAAGGTGTAAGTGAGCATTTTGGTCAAATTGTATTTCAACAAGACAAGCCAATACAGTTAGCTGAGTTGTTTCAAAGCTGCGTTACAAATTCTACAGCTGCAGAATACCATTTAATGGAGGCTGTACGGCAGTTACATTCTTCAAAAGATGTCATTATCCAGTCCAAAGACGGTGTTAAAAAGCGAACAAATAAAGTTTATAAGCTTTCGGATATAATTGAGCCATCAAAGCAAACCTCCATTTTCAAATAAAATTGGCTGAGCTATTTTTCCTTCGACTCATCATCAATGATACTCATCGAGAAAATGCTGTACGCGTATAGGGCTGTAATCGATGAAGCCTTGCCGACCTCCAACAAAATCCGCAGATGGGCATAGCATGGTTGAGCTTTCGCAAGAGCATCGAATATTTCCGGCTGGACGGCACATCATTATTTACCGAATTGCTGTAAATGCCATCCTCGTTTCCCGCATGCTCCACGAGCGTATGGATTATGGGCGAAATCTATAACGACAATATAACGATCCAGGGTTGGTGCCAATGTCGGTGCGATTCGCTGTAATCAAGAAGCAGTTATTTCGGCTGAAATCCAGATTAACTGAGGGAGCTAACCAAGTCTAGTCAGCTAGATGTGCTGTTTAATATCCATACGTTGGTGTAAAACGCGAACAATCAATAGAAAGTCGTCTTCGACAGTGTAAACAATTAGATGTTTGCCATGAGGATGAATGCGAACAGGTGGTACGAATTCCGGACGCTCGTTTGCTACCCAGGGATTGTCAGCTAAGAATGAAAATGCTTGATTGAGTTCAGCAAAGTAACTTTCTGCTTGAGATTGTCCAAAGTTTTGACTGCCATACAAGTAGATGTCGATGAGGTCTTCATCGGCAAGAACAGTTTTTTTAATTTGCATTCAGAGCAGCCAGTCTCGCTTGGGCCTCTCTCAATACATCATCCATTGAGCGGTTGCTGATACCGCTTTTTAAGCCTTCGGTGATGGCGGCTTGTAGGACTTGTTGTTGTTGGCGTGTCTCTTGGTCTCGGCGTATCAGGTCTCGCACATAATCACTGCTGCTAGAGTATTTGCCGTCTTGAATCTGAGTTTGAACCCAATCACGCATAGGGTCGGGTAGTGAAATATTCATAGTTGCCATGACGCGGTCTCAATAAAAATCTGACAGGACATCATGACAATATTTGCCAATTATTGTCAACGCCATGAATTTGACCAGGCATTTTTGGCAGTATGACCTGGAGTTCTTGCGTGAAATTAACGCGTTTTGGTGGTGCTTCGTCATGCTCTGTTGCATTCCGGTAATTCACTATGTATTGGTTGTTGAAAAAACAGCTGAACGCTTCGCAAAATGCCAAATCCAGATCGCCTGTCGTCTCTTCGGTTACTCTGGTTGGAACAATGCTTTCAGGAGAAATGATCATGTCCAACTCAATGTATGCAGTGACTGTTCCGCCCATTATTCACAGCTTGACCAATTTACGAGTCATCCTCGAAAAAGCGGCGAGCCATGCAGAAGCCAAGAAAATTGATCCGTCCGTGTTGGTCCATGCCAGGCTTTACTCGGATATGTTTCCACTATCACGGCAGGTGCAAATACCCACCGATGTAGCCAAGGGGGCGGTGTCGCGTCTGGCCGGTTTAGAACCGCCCAAGTACGACGATAATGAATCAACCTTTGCTGAGTTGTTGGCCCGAATCGATAAGACAATTGCCCTCCTTAAATCCTTTAAAGCCGAGCAAATTGACGAGACTGAAGGGAAGATCATTGTTCTGCTGATGCACGATAAAACGGTGGAATTTAAAGGTCTGGCTTATTCGCAATGGCAAACCCATCGCTGACATCGTTCCGGTGATGGTGGATGTGCCTTCATGGAAACGACGAAAGGCTCAACCTTTAGTGCAGGATGGAGTGGTGGTCAGCCAATTGATCCTGCAAGAGCGCGAGTCAAACGCATAACCGGGTAAGTTCATGCGTGTTTTTTTGATACGTCGGCTTTTGTGAAACGCTGTATCCAAGAAGCCGGTAGAGGCCTTGCGTAATTGTTTTCAAAGCGTTCAGCGTACGAGCTTAGATGGATCAAAATGAAATGAGTTGTTAAATTTTTTGATCGTACCTTTGTATCCATTTACCGTGGCTTTGGTCTTGCTGAAGATGAAGTAATCCTCGATTTCAATAATATAGCGTGGACCCACAATCACATCGGCATTGGCTTGTGAGACAGCATCGTAGGCTGCGGCAGATTTGACGGCGAAAAATGGATCGAATCGGAACACCTGACTGATTGGGTCAGTGCCATTAGCGGTGAAATTGACCCCATCTGCGAATTTATTGGGCCCCAAGGTAATGAACCAGAGAATTTGCGTTGATTGCGCCTCACCTTGAATTTTGCTTCCGACATCAAGGTCAGCTGTCACGCTGGCATCAGCGCGATAATCAATTGGTGCGCTCGGCTGGAGCATGTGGGTGGAACTACAGCCAATCAAGGTCAACGTCAGCAGGGTATGTAAAGCGTGTACAAAGGTCATTGGTTTCTCTCTGATGGGCTATGAAGTAATGAAAGCGATATAGCCGTTGTTATCGGCTGATCGATTAAAAGACTGAATGCTTTTTTTGCAGTTACTCATAATTTGATGCAATTTTGCTGATTCTAGGTGGCTCAATCAGTTTCAGGCTCAATGAGAGCCCCTGATTTTACGTCCTTGACACTAATGACCTTATTGGGCCGGTGATAGTGGATTAGGAATCTTTGGCTGTTAACGTGCTGCAGGATTTATCGGCCAGTCTCCGGATGCCTGTTTGGAATTGGCCGTCGCGTCTGGTTAGACCTGCGGCATGATGAGCAATAGCTGATGCGTGGAAAACAAAGGAGCTATCGGAAAGGCAGAGAAACAGCTGAAAATGAGCGATTTAGGGCTCGTTTGGTTGAAAGTGGTCAAGCAACAAGCCAGTGATTTGCGAGAAGTGCTTAATGTTGCCGGTGCATAACAATTCATTGTGCGCCATAGCAGTTGCGGCAATTAAAGCATCGCCCATCTCCATGCTATGGCTTAGTGCAAATTGTCGAACCAATTGCCGAGCATGGTAAGAAATTCCATGATCAATTTCACGGATGGTGAACTGTAGAGCCTGAAGCATTTTTTCAAACGTTGCCAATTCCTTTTTGTTTCGGCAAAACGGCACATATTCCATGTAGGTGACGGCTGAAATTGATCGATGCTGTGTGCTCATAATCAGCTCTTTGGCTGATGCCACGCCTCGGTCCGCATAAATCAAAATGTTGGTATCAAAGATCACTCAAAAGGCTCCGCCGACCTTTGCGAATAAGGCGTAATTCATCTTCCACATCGGCAATACCTAAACCTTGGTGCATACCAAAAAACTCATTCATTGCCGCTTCTTGCTCTTGTGAATTGACAGTAAGAGTAGCGGGATGAACGATACCCAGGGTTTGGCCGTGGTAAGTGATCTCAACGGTTTCTCCACGTTTGAGCGCATCAATGAGCACTTTATGCTTCGACTGAAGTTGTGAGGCTGTTAGTTGCATGTCGACAAAATATATATTTTAAAATTGATATTATATCACGATTTTCATGATGAGAACGAGCACTACAGGCTGTGCTGCTGCAATTTTGATAGAGGAATATGCAAAAATCTTACGCGAGATTTACGCGACTTAGTTCTGACTCGTTGTGAGCTGTACGGATATTACGCGACATTTGATAATTGAAATTACAATAAAATCAATTGGTTATGATTCCGTAATTGCACTTTTAATGCGATGGTCGTGCGTTCGAATCGCACACGACCCACCACTGAATAATTTAAGCTAATCAATAGCTTATCAACTGGATTGCCGTCGAGTTGAAGCAACATAACCGCAGTAAGGCGCAAATTTAGGCGCACTCTGCATTATTTGCTCCAATGAGGTGGCGTAATGAACCAGCAAAATCTATCCCTTCAAAGCTCACAAAACGATGTTTTGTCCTAGCAACATTTTCAAGAATCTCAAAAGTCCAAAGAAACTTCCGCGAATTATCACGTCGAATATTTTTGCGTGTTCGATCCCGAGAGCAAGTATCACAGCCCGTTATTTGCCACCAAGGCGCAAAACGATGTTGTCTTACTACATATCTGCCAAACCTTTCCGAACGCCCACGGCGAACACCGAAAATCCTATTTCCGATCTGAACAAGATGCTGGCCGACAAGAATTATTGTCTGAAATCATGGGTGCCGGCCCGGAATATGACCAGCTGCTTGAGCTGCTAAGGCGACGGAATGCGCCTGACGTCGCTATCCAACTCAATCAAAACGGCGAGGGCGTGTAATGGCATATATCCGACCTCTAGCCAACGGCAACTTCCGCGCCGATGTCCGCTTAAAAGGCATCGTTAAAAACAAAACCTTCCCAACGGAAAGTCTCGCACTAGCTTGGGCCGATAACATCGAGAAAGGCATCAAGACTATTTTGAACCTGGATCAGGCGCAATTAATGGCGCTTTCAGAGGATGAAATTTGCGCCTTGGGTGGCGAGGATCTTTTCAAGCAGTTGGGTATCGATCTGTTTGCAATCCGCCATCAGGCCAAACTGGAAGCGATTAACGCCCTATCCAAAAAAGAACTGTTACAGCTTACCGTGCAAGAAATCGAGCGCATGGGTGGCGCTGAGCTATTCATCAAGGCCGGCAAACGCATCCGCTACAAAACCTTTCGAGACGTCTGCGATGAATATCTGTCTCGCTGGAACAAGAAGGATTACAAAGGCCAGATGCAACGGATCGATTATTGGTGCCAATACTTCGTAAGCCTCCATTCCGCCCACATTTAATAATCCTGTTGTCTTTGTCATCCTGTGACTTTTTGATCAGGAGTAGCGATGACCGTTGCATCGAAATGGCGTCAGCATATTGAAGAATGGCAAGGCAGTGGTTTGTCGCAGGTTGAGTATTGCGTGCAGGAAGGCATCAATGTACGGACATTTACTGCCAGACTGTGCGACTATCGCAAACGGCCTGCGGTAGAGTCGGTCGCTTTGGTGCCGGTGCAGATTGAACAGCCTGAGCCTGCTTCTGTGGTGACACCCGCAGCTGCGGCTATGGTCTTGACCGATGCCCACGGTTATAGGCTGGAGATTTCGTCTTCAGTATCGGCGGGCTGGGTAGCCGAGTTGTTACGATGTCTGGCTTGATCGATTATCCCGCGCAGATTTGGTTGGCGGTGGCGCCGGTGGACATGCGGCGTGGTTTGGATGGCTTGTCAGCGATTGTTCAACAGAGTCTGGGGCATGCCCCGTGTGCCGGATCGGCGTTTATCTTTCGTAATCGTGCGGGCAACCGGCTACGGTTGTTGGTGTGGGATGGCAATGGGGTTTGGCTGTGTCAGCGCCGTTTGCACCAAGGCAGTTTTGTCTGGCCCAGGGTGGGCGATGCGGTGTTTGCGCTGACGCAGGCGCAATGGCACTGGTTAATTGCTGGAGTCGATTGGCAACGCTTATCCGCCCAGCCCCAAGCAGACTGGCAGGTGTGAATCAGAGGTAAAACGCGGCGGTAAAAAAGTCCTAAAATGTCCTAATATCAAGGCATTGGATGGGACATTGCGGTATAATTCACCCATGAATCCGCTGGCCAAACTCGACCAATTGAACCTGGAGCCGACTGCCAAAACCGAGGTGGCGGCCCTGCTTCAGGCACTGATGGATCAGGCAGCCCAGGATGCCCAAGTCATCCAAACCAAAGACGCCACGATTCACGCCAAAGACCTCAAAATCGGCGCGCTGACCCATGAGCTGGCGTATTACAAACGCATCCGCTTCAGTCGCAAGAACGAAAGTCTGGCCCCGTTGCAGCGGGATGTGTTCGAGGAAACCTGGAATTCCGATATCTCGGCGATTGATGAGGAAGTCGAACAACTCCGGGATGATCAGCCCTGCGATACCGTGGCCCGTCCCAAACGCCCACGTGCTGGTCGCCAACCGTTGCCTGAGCATCTGCCGCGCATTGAGCATCGCCATGAACCGGAATCCTGCGCTTGTGGCCACTGCGGTAAAGACCTGGTCAAAGTCGGCGACGACTGCAGGGATGCAGGAGATAGAGCAACGCAGGAGCAGTTGCCGAAGACATCAGCGAGCAACTGGACGTCGAACCGGCCAAGTTCTTTGTGCATCGACACATTCGTCCGCAATACGCCTGTCGGGCCTGCGAAACCATCACCGCAGCACCGATTCCACCGGCGGTGATCGATGGCGGTATGGCTGCCGTCGGTTTGCTCACCTGGGTGCTGATCGGCAAGTACCTCGATCATTTGCCGCTGTACCGGTTGGAACAAATCGCCGCCCGTGACGGGGTGATCCTGTCCCGCTCCACGCTGGCGGACTGGGTCGGACGACTCGGTGTCGCTTTAGCGCCCTTAGCCGACCGCATGGCTTGGCATTTGTTGCAAAGGGATAGCTTACATGCCGACGAGACGCCGGTACCGCAACTGGATCCCGGCAGTGGTAAAACCAAGAAAGCCTATCTGTGGGCCTATCGCAGCAATGATCTGCAACCGGGACCGAAGCTTATCGTCTTCGATTATCAAGCCGGTCGCGGCGGCCGGCATGTGCAACAATTTCTGGGCGATTGGCACGGCCATTTAGTGGTGGATGACTATGCGGGGTATAAGGCCCTGTTTGCTACGACCCGTGCCCATCCCGCATCGCAACACCCGCTAGAGCCGTGTATCGAACTGGCCTGCCTAGCGCATGCGCGGCGCAAATTCTTCGACCTGTTCCAGGCCAGTCAAAGCCTTATCGCGCAAGACGCACTGAATCGTATCGCCAAGCTGTATGCGGTCGAAGCCGCAGCCCGTGATTTAAGCATTGCTGAGCGCAAACAGTGGCGCGCCGAAACCAGTCTGCCGCTCCTGGTCGAGCTACACGACTGGCTACAGCAAACCCGTTTGCGCACCGCACCCGGCACGGCAACCGCCAAAGCCATCGACTACAGCTTGAAACGCTGGACGGCGCTCAGCCGTTACGCCGAAACCGGCGATCTGCCTATCGACAATAATCCGGTCGAAAACAGCATTCGCCCCATTGCCTTGGGCAAGAAGAACTGGTTGTTTGCCGGATCGGAGCGGGCAGGCCAACGAGCCGCCGTCATTCAGACTCTGCTAGGCACCGCCAAACTCAATGGTCTCGATCCGGCTGCCTGGCTAAAAGACACCCTGGGAAAACTCCCCACCTGGCCCAACAGCCGCATCGACGAGTTACTACCGTTTAGTCACAGGGATTAGATCAAAGCGGCAACAGGCTGACGATGTGGTAGGGCTAGTTGCTTACAATACTTCGGGGACCGGATCATGACCGACATCGACATCTTCGACTTGCGCGAACACGTTGATGACTTGATCGACGAGGGCCTGCGCGCCACGACTATTAATCGCAAGAAGGCGGTCTTGTCCAGCGTCTACAAATTTGCCTTGAGCCTTGGCTATGTCGATGAAAACCTAGTTCGGAGCGTGGTGGTCGACGACGACACCAAGCGGCGGGACCGGGTATTAAGCGAGGCCGAACGCAAACGACTACTGAAAGCCTGCCGGGAATCGCATTGGGATAAGTTGTATTTGTTGGTTGTGATGGCAATGACAACCGGTGCCCGGAAAGGCGAGCTGATGAACCTGCGCTGGAGTGATGTTAACTTCAAGGACAACAGCACCTTTCTGGGTGACACCAAGAACGGTACCAGTCGGGAGCTGTATTTAGCGCCGGTCGTCATGACCGAGCTGAAACGCCATCAGGAAGTCGGTACCGGATTGATCTTCCCGTCGGTCGAACTTCCCGGGCAACCGATGGACTTTCGTAAAGCCTGGCGAAACGTATTGAAAGCGGCCAATATTGCCGACCGGGACATCCTGAACCCGGATGGCAGTGTCAAACTGGAGAAATTTACCTTCCATTGCCTACGGCATGGCTTCTGCTCGGCGCTGTCCGACCAAGGCAAGGAGATTAATCATATAGCCAAACTGGCCGGCCACAAGAGCATTCAAACCACCATGCGCTATATCCATCAGGGACGCGACCAAAAGCGGCAGATCGTCAACGAACTGGCTCAGGCCTTTAACCTGTAGCGGCTATTCGCCGGCCAATCCTTGATTGGGTTGGCTGGCTTTTCTGTTCATGAATCGAATAGCCGAGTAAATCGGTACTTTACGTTTAGCATATTTTGACTTTACAATTATTTTAAAATCACTTTACGTTTATTCACTATGAGTATTGATCTACGTCATTCCATCCTAGTCGCCATCGCCGAAGACGGCAGCAATGTTGCCGCCCGCCTCGCGAATCAACATGGCGTATCCCGACAGGCCACCAGCGCTTGGCTAACCAAACTGAAAAAAGAAGGTGCCATCACATCATCCGGTATAGGCCGGGGTGTGCGTTATCAATTGGCAACAATGGCACAGGTACAGCGGGTTTATCCCCGTGCAGGCTTGCGCGAGGATATTGTCTGGGCTGAAACCATGTCGCCGTTGTTAAGCGATTTACCCGGCAATGTCCGCGACATCTGGCATTACGCCGTCACCGAGATGGTAAACAATGCCATCGACCATTCCGGATCCGAAAACGTCGCCGTGGAGTTGGTGCGAGACGCACTCAATACCACCGTTTACATTGCTGACGAAGGGGAAGGAATATTTCTGAAAATTCAGCGGGCCATGAATTTGTATGATCCGCGCGAAGCGATCCTGGAGTTGGCCAAGGGCAAGCTGACCACCGATCCCGCCAACCATACCGGCGAAGGCATTTTCTTTTCGTCCAAGGTGATGGACGCCTTCGACATCCGATCCGGCCTATTGCACTTCATGCACGACGAATGGGGCGCCGATATTCTGCTTGAGCGCCCCGCCAATGCGCCGGGCACCTTGGTATTGATGCGCCTGGCCAACGATAGCCCGCGCATTTTGCAAGACGTGTTCGATCAGTTTGCAGCGCCAGGGGAATATACCTTTGCCAAGACCATTGTCCCGGTGCGACTGGCACAGCATGAAGGCGAAAAACTGGTTTCCCGGTCGCAAGCCAAGCGTTTGACCATGCGCTTTGAGCGATTCCAGTCGGTTGTATTGGATTTTGCCGGCGTTGAGGAAATCGGCCAGGCGTTTGCCGACGAAGTCTTCCGGGTGTTCGGCAACGCCCACCCCAATACCCAATTATTGCCGATCAACTTAACCCCTGCCGTCGAGAATATGGTTAAGCGGGCATTGTCGGCTAAATAACGAATATCCGAACTAACCAGCCTATCCCGACGGGGAGAAAAGCGGCGTCATTAACCGCCGGGCTGGTTATCCATTTTTAATGAATTGCACTTGAATGGAGTGTGTAAATGAACACTTATTTAAAAGGTACTAGAAGAAAAAACAAAGCAGATTTACAGAAATTTAATTAAATCACTTATTGATGATCCACCGCTAAATATCTCGTCTCGTAAGGAATATGAGTATGTTGAAACTGAAGAAGTCAAGAGGGTTATCAGGCTGGTGAAAAACTCGAAAAGCCAAGTAAGCTAAGGCATAGATGAGCCGCCAACTGTTAAAATAGGCTACCTAAATTTGGAGCCTTTCAATGCGCGGACACGATGCCATCCAAAACAACTGGTTCAGCTACATCAACCTGGAAGACCGAATTCCCAAACAGCATCCGTTGCGTCGTTTACGGCTACTCACCGATAGCGTATTGGGCTCTATGGATGCCGTCTTTGCTGAGCGTTACTCGCACACTGGCCGTCCGTCGATTGCTCCCGAAAAACTGCTGCGCGCCTTGCTGTTGCAAGTGCTGTACACCGTTCGCAGTGAGCGTCATTTGATGGAACAACTGGACTACAACCTGCTGTTTCGCTGGTTTGTCGGTTTGGGCGTCGACGATGCCGTATGGGAACGCACGGTGTTCAGCGCCAACCGCGAACGCCTGCTGTCCGAAGCCCTGAGTCGCGAATTTTTTGAGCGGGTACTGGCCATAGCCGAATGGCAAAACCTGGTGTCCGACGAACACTTCAGTGTCGATGGCAGCCTGATCGAAGCCTGGGCCTCGCACAAAAGCTTCGTCAAGAAAGACGGCAGCGGCCCGGACAAACCCGCCGGCCGCAATCCCGAGGTCGACTTCAGCGGCGAAAAGCGCAGCAACGCCACCCACCACAGTACGACCGATCCCGAAGCCCGGCTTTACAAGAAAGGCGAATACACCGAGGCCAAACTGCGTTACATCACCCATGCCTTGTCCGAGAATCGCAACGGCCTGATTGTCGATGTCGAAACCACTCAAGCCACCGGCACCGCCGAAATCGAAGCCGCGCAAAAAATGATCAAACGCCGCGTGCCCAAAGGCGGCAGCGTCGGTGCCGACAAAGGCTATGACCAAGCGGCGTTCGTCAACGGACTCGAGTCCCGTGACATCAAAGCCCATGTGGCCCGCAAAAAGACCGGCAGTGCCGTCGATGGCCGGACCGCGCGCGGCAAAGGCTATGCCCAAAGCCTCAAGCGCCGCAAAATCGTCGAAGAAGCCTTTGGCTGGGTCAAAACGGTCGGCGGCCTGCGCAAAACCCGTCACATCGGCTTAGCCAAAGTCGCGGGTCAGGCCTTGTTTTGCTTTGCCGCATACAACCTGACGCGCATGCTCAACCTATTGGTGTTCACGCCGAAACCGGCGTGGAGTGCACCCGCCTAGGGTGAAGTGCGGTGTGCCCAGCATGGGCCAAAACTTATTACCTGGAAAGAGGTAATCGGAAGAAGTAACGACAACTGTAGCGAAACGCAAGGGGGAATCCGCGAGGCCAGCCTGAAAGAAGCGCGTAGCAAACGCACGACCGCAGGAACACGAACAAGCAGTGAGGCTGGATGTGGGCGATGAGTGTGCCGTGTAACACAAAATCCAACCGTTACCGAAAGACACATCAAGTAGAGCTTGGCGGCACGGGCGGAAAGTTTTGGCACCTTACCTGGGGAGATCTCCGGCATGAGAATGCGGGAGAAGTCAGCAGAGGCCGTAGTAGCGAAGAAGTGCCTGTAATGGGCATGGAGCAAAGGGCCGAAGAATCAAGTTCATTAAACCAAACGAGGTTAATCGGACGCGCAGAGTATTTCGAAACAAGCGGGCGCGGCAACTGCGGCCACCACCCCCTTGGCGGGAAATCAAAGAGCAAAGTGGATGCTTTGTGAACGAAATCTCGGGAGATGCAAGCTAAGATTAGCGGTAAAAGGCGAAAGGAAAATGACGGAAGAGTTACTGATGGATGCCATGTTCAACTGGCTAAACCTGCAAGAAGCGCTTGATGCGGTAAAGCGCAACAAAGGCGCGGCGGGAATAGACGGACAAAGCATTGTAGACGACTGCATGGATGCAGGAGGTAGGGTAATGCAGGAGCAATTACCGAGACTGAGCAGCATTTAAAGCAGCACTGGGAAACCATTGAAGCCAAGTTAAGAGCGGGAAGTTATGTCCCAAGTCCCGTGAAAGCGGTGACTATTCCGAAACCGAACGGAGGCGAACGTGTGCTGGGGATACCGACGGTGCAAGACCGCGTGATACAGCAAGCGATGCAACAAATCTTGACGATAAAGTTTGATAGCGGGTTTAGTCAGTTTAGCTATGGCTATCGCCCTTATCGCCCTTATCGCAGTGCGCAGGATGCCGTGAAACAAGCTCAAAACTTTGTCCGGCAGGGTAAAAGTTGGGTAGTGGACATCGACATTAAGGCGTTCTTCGACGAAGTCAATCACGACAGATTACTGCATCAAATCAGCCGGAAAATATCAGACCGCCAAGTGTTGGGGTTGATAAGAACGTACCTGAAAGCGGGAGTCGTGAAAGACGGAAAAGTAGAGCGACGGCATCAAGGGGTGCCGCAGGGAAGCCCGTTGGGCCCTTTGCTTTCAAATATTTACCTGGATCAATTGGACAAAGAGCTGGAAAAGCGAGAACTGAGTTTTTGCCGCTACGCAGACGATATTGCCATCTATGTGAGTAGCGAACGCAGTGCGCGACGAGTCTTGGATAGTCTAACGTTATGGATAGAAAAGCATCTAAATCTGGTCGTCAATCAGGCCAAAAGTGGCACAGGGAGGCCGTGGGACAGTCAGTTTCTGGGTTTTAGAATCACCGAAGCACAGGAAATCGCGATTAGCCCCAAAAGTGTCGACCGTTATAAAGCGAAAGTGCGCGAACTCTGGGATGCCCGGCAAAGTAAAACCAGTCAGGAATTGGTTGAGCAATGGCGGCGATACATCATAGGCTGGTGGAGTTATTTTAAGCTAGCCGGTGATCGTCGGAACCTTCTGACATGGGAGGGGTGGACCCGCCGCCATATGCGTAAATGTTTCTGGTTACGCTGGCATAACAAGAAGGGGCGACTGAATGCCATGCGCCGATTAGGCGCGACGGTTAAGCAGCAAGGGTTCGCAAATCGTACAGGTGGAGCGTGGGGTATTGCGAAAAGCATAGTCCTACACAAAGTCCTGGGCAATGGCACGTTGCGGCGTTATGGTTTAGTTGTGCCGTCAGAACTCTCAACAGCTTAGGCTGTTGGATTCAACCGCCGGATGCGGAAAACCGCACGTCCGGTGGTGTGGCAGAGGTGGCGGGCGCAATCCCGTCACCCCGAGTCGATCCTGAAAACCGTCCACAGACGGCTTCAGGCGAATAAAAAGCCCTTGAAACCGGGGCAAAACGCTTGAAACTCGATGTCATGACCGATTTCAACTCGAAAAAATCACGAACATCGTGGGTAAGGGGAAATATCGGCGGGTTTTTCACCAGCCCGCTAAAGAAGAGTTCGCGTGGGTCAACACCATGATCGGTAATGTGAAGCGCTCGATTAACGGTACGTACCATGCCATCAATCCCAAACACTTGCCACGTTATCTAGCCGAGTTTTGTTATCGCTTTAATCGCCAGTTCGATCTGCAAGCCATGATGCCCAGGTTTCTCGTCGCGGCCAATACTCCGCCCATGCCTGCGCGTTTGCTCAAATTGGCTGAGGCTTATGGGTAATCAGGTGTGTTTTAGCTTCAGGCATTCCAACTTGAAGACGGCGTAGATCGACATAAACACATGGTTGTTTTGCGTCGTCACGCCCCGAGTCGCGATTTGGCCAAAGCGGCGTTGGATTTCAAGGATTTGTACCCATAGGGCATAAATGAAACACTTCGACTTGCCACCGTTTTTGGTAGATTGTCGTGACAGTGTCGCCATCGCAGGTCAAATCACTGCACACCAGATTCAAACAGCCTGTACTACCGTCCTTGTTTGTAAATGATATTGCTTGGTCTTGGTATGAATGCCGAAAGCTTTGCAGACTATTTAAAAAAACAGGCGACCATCAACCTTTTTCAAGAGGGCAAATTGTCTTCAGGTATGGCTGCCGCATGGCTGGGTATTCGGCGATTGGCATTTCTAAGATTGGCGTTTGAGGCAGGCGCTATCCTATTGGAAGATACAGCCGACGATCTTATGCGTGAAACTGCATTACTATGATTGTACGCCTAATGACACGCAATTCATCCAATAACCTCGTTCTCTTACAAAATCGGCATTCGCGCCCTTCGACAGATCATTAAATATCAATAAAATCAGTCAACTATCGGCTTTTATTGCATCGGCAACAAAATCGGCAACAATTTTTGTTATCTGTATAATTAGTCTAATAAAAACAGATTATTAGATTAATTAAAGATCGGCATGCCAATATCAACCGAAACGCCTTATCGCATCGAGCCATGTTTGCTGGAAAATCCGCCGCTGGATGTGGTCGATTTGGTAGCGGAATTAACTTCGCTGACCGAACAGTTAGGCGCCCGGTTACATCCCGATGCCGCCGCGAGCTTGGCCGACACGGTGCGGATCATGAATTGCTATTACTCGAATTTGATTGAAGGCCATAACACCATCCCCCGCGATATTGAACGCGCATTAGCCAACGAACTCGATAATGATCAATCCAGACGCAATTTGCAGATCGAAGCCAGAGCGCATATTCGCGTACAAAAGCTGATCGACGAGATGCATACCCAGCATGCTTTACCGGAACCGGCGTCTTCCGATTTTTTACAGTGGCTACATACCGAATTTTATCGGGATGCCAGTGATGAAATGCTGGTTATCAAGCAAGGTCAACAAGACTTCAAAATGGTGCCAGGCGAATTTAGATCGTTAGCCGTTCATGATGTGGCTGTCGGCCGCCATCTGCCACCCAGCAGTGAAACGGTGACGGATTTCATGCGGCACTTCGAACAACGTTACCGGCTTGAATCCGTGGGCAAAGGCAGCCGTATTTTAGCGATGGCCGCCGCGCATCACCGTTTGGCCTATATTCATCCGTTCCCCGATGGCAATGGCCGCGTCAGCCGATTAATGAGTCACGCCATGGGTCTTAAGGCCGGAATCGGCGCATTCGGGTTATGGTCTATTTCCAGGGGATTAGCGCGCGGGCTGAATAGCAGGCAAGAATACAAGCAGATGATGGATTACGCCGACAGCCCAAGACAAGGCGATCTGGATGGTCGCGGTAATCTGTCGCAAAAAGCATTAACCGAATTTGTCAGATGGTTCCTGTCGGCGTGTATCGATCAGGCGAAATTCATGACCTCATTGTTTGAGTTCGATCAGTTTGCCAACCGATTGAAAATCTACACCGAAAAGCAGGGTCTGCGACCCGAAGCCTTTTTCATTTTGCATCGGATTCTATTGCAAGGGGAAATGCCACGCGGCGAAGCGGAGCGAGTGACCGGCCTGAAAGAACGCAGCGCCCGCATGGTGTTAGCCGATTTGGTCAAGGATGGCATCGTCAATTCTCAGACCCCCAAAGGCCCCATATCGCTACGATTTACCAGTCAATCCATCGACCTGCTCTTTCCCAAGTTATTTGCCGAAAGCTGATGCAGTCTGTCCAATAGATTGAGTTCACTTGGTTCTCAATTAATTCTGAAGCTTGAGCTCACGCACCGTTGATGATTTTTCAATCAACTATCGATCATTTTATAACCCAAACTGCGGTAACCCACTTTTCGTCGCTCACTCATTTTGCTTAACATCGGCACTTGGGCATCGACATAATCGTAAATTCTGACTTCCGTTTTGGCGTGATGTAGCCGGTGGAGCCTGCCAACGTATTGGGCTAATGTGCCTTTCCAAGAAATCGGTATCGCTAAAAACAAGGTGTCCAGTCGAGCATCATCGAAACCTTCACCGAGATAACGACCGGTTGCCACAATGACACGCGGTTGGTTATCGGGTACAGCATCTATTTCGGACAACAGTTGTTTCCGCAGTTTGGCGCCCATGCCACCCTGCATTTCAAACACGTTGGGTGTAAAAGCTCTGATACGCTCAACCAATAACGACACATGCTCTTTCCGTTCGGTTAATACGATCGGCGAACGGCCACCGGACAGCGCCTGTTGAATATCGGCAAGAATTAACTGATTGCGCGCCTCGTCTTCCATCAGCGCCTGATAGATCGCGTGGATGGCGATTTGACCTTGGCTTTCTGGTATTTTAGACACTGTAAATTCCGTAAAGCGCTGGATTACGACATGATCAAACGGTCTTGCCAAAGCTTGTTGCTTGGCGCTGACTTGGTAGCGAATCGGTCCGCATTGCATAAACACAATCGGATGGTGACCGTCTTTTCGGGTCAATGTCGCCGACAAACCCAGCACACATTTGGCTTTGCAGGCATTCGCTACCTTTTCAAAACTTTTGGCGGATAAGTGGTGACATTCGTCAAAAATCACCAGTCCATAGTTGGCCACCAAATCATCGACTTCATGATTTTTGGTTAAGCTTTGCATGATGGCAACATCAATCACGCCGGTGGGTTTGTTTCGACCGCCGCCGATTTTGCCAACCTGTTTTTTCGGCACATTCAGAAACATCGCAATGCGCTCCAGCCACTGGTCCAGCAATTGCCGACGGTGGACGATAATCAGCGTATTAACTTGGCGTTGCGCCAAAACGTACAAAGCCACCACGGTTTTGCCAAAGGCCGTCGTCGCCGACAAGGTGCCGATATCGTATTGGAGCAACTGAATGGTGGCAGGAATCTGTTCTTCGGTCAATGCGCCTTGGAATTGAACATCCGGTAATAGCTCCCCTGAATAACGATCATCCCGCAGAACCGCTTGGATATTCAGTTCTTTCATCAGCGATAACAAATCTTCCAGACAGCCGCGCGGCAAGGCAATATGCTGGGAAAACAGTTCGGCGCAGGAAATGATTCTTGGCTTATCATGGGTCGATAAACGCATGGCCTGCGCTTTGTAAAACTCAGGATTCTGGAACGCAGCCAATCGTAGTAGCCGCGTTTGCAAGGCGGCAGGCAGCGTTAGCTTATCGATGAACAACTGATTGCCCAATACGATTTCCAGTTGTTTGGGGAGCAAACTGGCATCGATAGCGACCTCTTTTAATTTTCGCGAAGGAGTCAAATTCCAGGGTTGACTATCGTCCTCTTCCATCGGTAGTTTCACGCCAAGAATTTTGTTCTGCTGCTCGGCTTTGTCGAGCCAGAAGCGTAATTCGAAGAGTGAAATGCGCTTGATAGTGGAGAGATATGCCCACTGATCGGGATAAGTCACAAAGTGTTCATCGATAAATTCGCTATTGCCACGCTCACGCGCCTTTTTCTGCAACGGTAAGGCAATTAGATTGCCAAGACCGCCTTTGGGCATCGTATCTTGGTTGGGGAATAACCGATCGTAGGACTCGAATCCCAACTCAGGATATTGATCCATGGCTAGTGTTAACAAATAGGAGCCTAATTTTCTGGCTTCGATGGCCGGAACCGGCGTGCTGAAAAATACCCAAACATGCGCACCTTTGCCGGAGCGCGAACGCTCGATACTGAAGTGAACTTTTTCCACCTTACAAACCGCGCTGAATGCCGAAACATCCTGCTGCCAGGATGCTTTATCGAAATCCACTGCCAAAAACCAACAGCGTTCATCTTGCAACAAGGGATAAACGCCAATCACATAATCTTCATGGGGTTTAGCTGGATTGCCTGCACCCATCAAATGATTGGTAATCACAGCATCGGTTAAGGACTGATACGCGCGATACTGGCAGTCGCCGCATTTGATGCGCGGTTTATGACAGAGAGTCGGATGCCATTCATTCAAACATACCGGCGAATAACCCGTTTTTCCGGTTTTACTGCTTTCGAAACGTTTGGGATAAACATCCTCGCGACCTTTGAACAAGTCGCGAAACAGTTTGATCTTGTCTTGGCGAGAGGACTGATGTGTAACCGTTGCATTGGCGACACGTTGCGAAAAGCTTTCAATTTGTTCCTGCCGCCGTTGCCTAAGTGTTGCCAAAGTTTGAGCTACCGTCACGCGCTCGGCATCCAAGGCATGGAGCTTTTGCTCTAACTCTGATATCTCTTGTTCGAGGCTATTCATGCGTGAAAAATACCGTTCGGTAACGTTTGCTTGGCAAAGAGATGGCACATAATCTAAAATTCCTGATCGGTAATATAACGACAACACGATGCCATGACAAACCCAAAACCACCGCTCGGTAATATTCAGAATGCCATGGAATTAGGGAAAATCGTTGCCAGCCAACGTAAAGCTCAAGGATTAAGGCAATCGGATTTAGCCGGATTAGCTCAGACCGGCACACGCTTCATTAGTGATCTGGAAAACGGCAAAGGCACGTTGCAGTTCGATAAAGTCATGCATATTCTGAATTTGCTGGGCTTGGATGTTGTGATCATGGATCGGCAATCATGAAACGCTTGGCCGTATTCGCAGGCGACCAATTAGTTGGTTCTTTACAGGAATGCAAACAGTACGAATTGGAATTCAGCTACACACCTGATTGGATAGCTAAATCCGATGCTTTCGCTCTTTCTCCCAGTCTACAACTCACCGAACAAACGTTCAGTGACGATGCTGTAACCGCTTTTTTCGAAAACCTGTTACCGGAAGGCGATGTGCTGAATTTCATCAGCCGAGCTGCGCAGATTTCTCAGGGTAATATCTTTGGCTTACTGGAACGATTTGGTGGCGATACGGCAGGCGCTTTTTCGATTTTGCCGGAAGGCATGGCGCCCACGGGTGAGCCACATTATTTGCCCGTTACGCCGGAAGCCATCAAAGCTTGGTTCGAGCGTTCCAGAGGTATTCCACTGGATATTTCCGGCGAACAGGCGCGCATGTCGCTGTCCGGCGCTCAGGACAAAATGACGGTGTTTATCGATGATCAAGGCAATCTGTCGATTCCACTGGGTGCCGCGCCGTCCAGCCACATCATCAAGCCATCCATCCAACATCGGCAGGATATTCCTCATACCGCGATCAACGAAGCCTTGGTGATGACCTTGGCCGAACGTATTGGCATGCAGGTCGCCAAGGTTCGCTACGCACCAGAATTAGAAGCGGCGATGATTGCCCGTTATGATCGAACCATCGGCGATTCCAGCTCTGTAGAGATTTGCGAGGCTATTTGTTCAAGTTCATCAACTCTCATCTGCAATTTTGAGACTTTACTGTCTTCCTTAGCCGCCTCTGGTTGAGGTGCAGGTAGATTTTTTTCGGCGGGCTCCGGAGCGGTTTTAACTTTTTCCGCAAATTCGTTTTGCAGTTGCCAGCGCACGACGCGGTTTCGGCCCGATTCCTTGGCAACATATAACGCTTCATCGGCAAATTTGTTCAATTCGCTCGGGTCTTCCGGTTTGTCTAGGATGCTGGCGACACCCAAACTCGCGGTCACCCAGGGTCCGGTTTCGTAACGGGCGACTGATTCGGATTTGATGCGTAACCGAATACGCTCCGCCACTGTAATGGCTTCGTCTACGCTTAAACCCGGTAGCACGAGGCAAAATTCTTCGCCGCCGTAGCGGCCAACCAAATCAATTTTACGAGTGTTGGTGGTTAAGATTTCGGCGAGCAATTTGATGATGACGTCACCGGTGGCATGACCGTAATTATCGTTAACCCGTTTGAAATGGTCGATGTCGACCATAATGCAGCACAGCTCCAAATTGTTTTGCAGGGCATCGGCAAACGCCTTTTCAAACAGTTCGTTAAATGCTCGCCGATTCAAACAGCCGGTCAGAGAGTCCCTGGTGGCCAGAAAGTGCAATTCCTTGTTTTGTTCTTTAACTTGCGCCTGACTTTCCTCCAACATGCTGACCATGGTTTGCAACTTGGTATTGCGTTCTTCTATTTCGGTGATGTCATCCAGCGTGATCAACACTCCTTGAGGGGCGTCGTTGCCAGCAAGAATGGGCGATGCGTTGATCACAAATTTAAATGTGTCATTGTCAGGACTAGTCAGTTTAAGATGCGCGCCAATCGAACTTTTGCCGGTTTTTAAAACAGTTTGCCAGGGCAGGTAGACGTCGGTGGTTGAATCGTCCGCGCTTTTCCATTTTAGTTGCGAGGCCTTTTTCCCTAGTAAAGCGGCCATAGGGCTGGTGATCTTTTTCAGAAAGGCATTATTGGCCAAGACAATTTGCTCGTACTCATCAATGATGATGACACCCTCGGCCAGCGTATCGAAAGCCGCGTTGACCCGTTCGGGAATCACGGCGCTGGGGTCGAGTACTTTCAAGGTTCTGAGCATGAACGCCAAGTAAATAAAAAAGCCGACAACCAAAAAGAATATCGCCATTTTAAAACTGGGGTGTTCAAGAAAATCTGAGGCCGATTCTCCGGCTATCGGCGCGAATTTAAATTCAATATCCCCCCATTTTTCCGAGTCGCGAAAAATAGGCACCACCAAATGCGTGGACGTGGATTTTTGGCTATCGTAATCGGCCCATTCTTTAACGTGATCGTTGACTTGAAAAATTAATTGATTGTTTTGCAAGCGGATGCCGGCGGAGAGAATGTCCGGGTTTCTCTTGATTAAGGCATTGAGCATTCGCTCAATGCGGTGTGGGTCTTGATCGGAGGCGATGGTGGAAAATTGAATGGCTAGCGCTTCGCTGATTTGTTTGCGCGACTCCAGCATAAAACTGGATTTATCCGGCATGAAACCCAACATTTCCGCTGCAAACAGTAAGCAGATACTCAGCATTACTAAAGCCAGGCTGATGCGCATTGCCGGCAATAAAACTCCAACCGCTTTTTTTAGGGCGTCCATGATCTTAAATGATGCGATGCCGGAATATTAAACCGAAACTCAAGCAAACAGTTTCTGATCATCACGGGGTGTCTTCAGAGCAGGAGGATACTGAGTCAAGCTCTTTGGCTTCATGGTCTTTTGCCAGCCTTGATTTTTTGACTGATCGCATTATAGGCAATGGATCAAAGCGTTTCAGTAAGGGTACCGTGGACATAAAGCTGGCCATTAACGACCCAGCCCGCAAGATCCAGCTGACAAATCCGGCCGTCAGACCGGTGCTGGTCCCCAGAATGATTTTAATGTTTACCGGATTGGCGTCCTCTACGACCGTAGGGTCGCTCATTTGCTTGTGAATGTTTTCCAATCTGTTCCAAAACTCCACTTCTTCTTGCTCGCTTAAAGTCGTCTGGCTATCAATTCTGTATTCATCGACAGATGGAATTCTGGATTCAAAGTGGTATTTTCGGCTAGTTTCGTTCCTGCGTGGTTCTTCGTTCTTATTAGTGTCCATCAGTCCGGATAAGCGTGGGCTATTTCCATTATCAATCCATGCGTTGGATTCTAAGATAAATCGATTGTCAGTTGCCTGCTTATCTGGTGGTGATTCATGCGTTAATTGATCGGCATGGGGGGTTAAATCAACAATGACCGCAAATTGATCGGTGGATACGTGCTGACTTGCTGAAATATGTGTTTGAGCGTCGTCTCCCTGATTTTTATCATTCAAACCATTTTTTGGATTATACCTAATGATGTCGTGCAAAGTATTCGTCGTATCGTTAGATGCAATATAGTTAATCTTGGCGGCCATTGCGGTGGAGCCCGCTAATCCGTCGTTGACGGAGAGGCTAAAACTCGGCGCCGATTCATTGTTGCCGTCGTCGATGAATTGCACTTGGTTGGCGGTCAGCTGGGCGCTGGTAAAGCCGGTGATCGGTAATCCTGCACGGGATGCCAATTGGAAATACCCCCCCGTTACATCGCCGACCGTGTAAGTAAAACTGTCACTATCCGGATCGGTTATCCCAAAATGGGCCGCGCTAAGCGTGACCGTTTCCCCCTCGCTTACCGTCAAGCCCAGATTATTGATGATCGGTGCATCATTGATACCGGTGTAGTAGATCGTCGCGGATAAGGTATTGGAACTGAGGCTACCGTCGCTGACCGTGACATCAAAACGCGGCGCCACTTCATTGCTGTCATCGACAAACTGCACCTGGCCGGCGGCCAGCTGGGTGCTGTTGAAACTGGTGACGCTGACACCGGGATTGGTGGTGAGTTGGAAATACCCGCCACTCACGCTGCTGAGCGCATAGGTGACGCTGGCGTTGTCGGGGTCCGTGACGCCGAAGTTGGCGGCCGAAAGGGTGACGGTCTCGCCTTCATTCAACGTTAGGCTGGCACTGGTCAGGACTGGCACATCGTTGAGCGAGCTGTAGTTGATGGTCGCGGCCAGCGTATTGGAATTAAGTGTGCCATCGCTGGCTGTAGCGTTGAAGTTTGGCGGAGCCTCGTTGGCGTCGTCGACAAATTGCACTTGATTGGCGACGAGTTGTGCGCCGGTGAAGCTGGTAATAGCAATGCCGGGGGTCGTTGTTAGTTGAAAGTAACCCCCGGTCAGCGCGCTGATGGTAAAAGTGAAATCACTACTGTCCGCATCGCTGACGACAAAATCTGTGGCGCTCAGAGTCACCGTCTGGCCTTCGCTCTGGGTCAAATTGGTTGCACTGAGCACAGGGGCATTGTCGTTGAGGTTGGTTATATTGATTGTAAAGCTTTGGCTGTTAGTCGAGCCGTCCGAACTGGTCGCCAACACGGTGATGCTGTGGCTGGTGGCGGCCTCGTAATCGAGCAGGCTGCCGTCGGCGACGGTGACCACACCGGTGCTGCTGTCGATAGCGAAGCGGCCGTTGGCGTTGTCCGTCAGGCTGTAGCTGATCGTCGCGCCGGTGTCCGCGTCGGTCGCCAGCGCCGTGATGCCCACCACGCTGCCGTTGGCGGCATTCTCAGCGACACTGTTGGCGGTGGCATTGTTGTCACTGACCGCCGAGACCGGATTGTCGTTGAGATTGACGACCGCCAAGGTCACGGCTTGGCTGCTGCTAAGCGTGCCGTCGCTGGCGACGACATTGAAACTGTAGCTGGCTTTGCTTTCGTAATCGGCGAAGGCGTTGAGGGTGACGGCACCGCTGTTGGCGTCGATGTTCAATAAGGCGGCATCGGCGCCGCTCAGACTCCAGGTCAGCGGGTTGCCGTCGGCATCGCTGCCGGTGGCGGTGTAGACCACGGTGTTAATCGGACTGTTCTCATTGACGCTGGCGCTGCTACCGGAGCTGATCACCGGGGTGTTGTCGTTGACGGCCGTATAATGGATCGTCGCGGCCAACGTGTTGGAATTCAACGCACCGTCATTAACAGTCATACTGAAACTCGGCGCCACTTCGTTGCCGTCATCGACGAACTGCACCAGACCGCCACTCAAATCGGCACTGGTGAATTGCGTGATCGAGTTACCCGCCGCGCTGCTCAATTGGAAGTAACCGCCGCTGACGCTGCTGACCGTGTAGGTGAAGCTGGTATTGTCGGGATCGCTGACGCCGAAGTTGGCCGATGACAAAGTAACGGTATCACCTTCATTCAAGGTCAGCGACGCACTGCTGATGACCGGCGCCTCGTTAACATCAGCCAGCGAGATGGTAAATGTTTTATCGACGCTGAGCCCGCCAGTGTCGGTCGCACGAATGATGATGTCTTGGCTGGTCGCGGCTTCATAATTAAGTAGACTGTCGTTAGCGACCGTGATTTGGCCGGTGTTGGCGTTTATCGCAAAACGTCCGTCTGCATCATTGATCAGCGCATAACTCCAATTTTCCCGCAGATCGTTATCAACCCCCACAACCGAGCCTACGACCGTGCCAATGGCGGTATTCTCGGCGATACTTGCCAAGGCAACAGTGCCGCCTTCCAGGCGCGCATTGGCCCAAACACCATGATCAAAAGCGTTGCCGTTATTGGCGTTGTCGATAGCAAGCCTTAACGTACTGGCTCCGGTCACGTCGATGTTCAGGTCGATAGGTGTGCTGGTGGAGTTTAAAATAGGGCTGCTATAAGTCTGTACACCATCGACATATACATAAAACTGCACCTTGCCATACGAGCCGGTTTGGTAATCGTTGATGCCGATTGTGGCCTTGAACGATGTGGCGCCATTGACCGCATAGTCGACATAACCGTAGCCATTGCCGCTAGCGGCGGGATGAGTTCCCAAGCCACGGGTGTAGCTGACCCCGTCCAGGACAATGCCGTAGCCACTATGTCCGGTATCGAGGGTTAAGTCATACATCGATTTTGTCAAATAGCTCTGCTCAGACAGATAGCGGGTCGCGGCAATGTCCGTTGGCGCTTCGTTGGCGGCGGTATAGTTGATTGTTGCTGCCAGAGTATTCGAATTCGCCGAGCCATCACTTACGGTAACGCTAAAGCTAGGCGCGACTTCATTGCCATCGTCAACAAATTGCACTTGATTGTTAGACAGTTGCGTGCTGGTAAAACTGTTGATGTTGAAGCCGGGGTTGGTCGTAAGCTGGAAAATACCGCCGGACACATTGCTGACCGTGTAGGTGAAACTGTTGTTATCCGGATCGGTTACGCCGAAGTTCGCCGCCGAAAGGGTGACGGTTTGGCCCTCGGTCAAGGTCAGACTGGCACTGGTCACAACCGGCGCGTCGTTGCTGGCAATAATACTGAGTGTGCCGGACACCACATTGCTGGTGCCGCCATCGCCATCAGTCAGATACCCTTGTAAGGTACGCACCAAATTTGACGGGGCGTCCGAGACATTCTGATAAGTAATGTTACGCCCCAAGGCCTGCGCAGCGGCCACGCTGGCGTTGCTGTTAAAACTGATGACCAAAGGTGTCGTGCCGTTGGTACCGCCGGTGAAAGTACCCATTACGACCCCACCGTAGCTGACATTGCTACCCGACACGCCGATTTGTCCACTGGCCGTGCCTTGATTACGGATCGCCAGACGATCTTCTGCTTGGCCGTTGGCGCTAAACGAAACTACCAACTGGCCGCCGTTAAAATCTGTCGAGTCAGCATCGGTCACGGTCGCAGTGGGTGCCAATATCACGGCGCCGGCATTTTCCGGATAACTGACGCTGCCGGTGGCAAAACTCAACACCGGCGCATCATTGACCGCCGCGACCGAGATGCTGCGCGTTCCAATGTTACTTGCCGTCGTGCCGTCGGTAACACTAAAACTCACAGCGCGGCTGGCGGTGGACGGTGCATCGCTGGTGTTTTGATAGGTAACGGAACGCAGCGCGGTTTGGTATTGAGAAACGGTGGCTGTGCCGGTTAAGGTCAGTGTGCCGGTGCTACTATTCCAACTGCCGGTGATACCGTTTTGGTTGGTGAACGCCAATACGTCCTGCCCGCTGGCGTAGTTGCCGGTGATTTGTACTGTTGCCCCGCTTAGGTTGGTGTTGTCGGCATCACTCAATGCCAGCGTCGCGGTTATCGCCGTGGCGCTGCCATTTTCGGTGTAAGCCAGCGTCGTGCCTTCAGTGGCCGACAGGACCGGCGCATCATTAACGGCGCTGATATTGATGGTCAGTGTATTGGCCGTACTATCCAGGGTTTGGCCGCCGCCATAGTTACTGCCGCTATCGACGATACTGAATAAAAAGCTGGTTGCGTCCGTGCCATTGGCGGCCGGTGTGTAGGTCAATTTTCCGGATTGAATGTCCGCGGCGCTGATGGCGTCCAACTCCTGCGCGGCAACACCGTTTAAATACAGGGTGCCAGCGCCGGGCAGCGATTCGATCCAGACTTGGCTGAGATTGTTGCCATCGGCGTCGGTGAACGGAAAATCGGCGGTGCTAAAGGTGTAAGCCGTATCCTCGGTAACCATGATGGTGTGGTCTTGGCCCACCGGCGCGCTATCCGGCGTTGCCGTGACAATAGTATTGGAAAATTCCGAGGTTTCGTAAAAGGTCGAGTAACTGGAATCGGTGCGGGTCGCAGTGACGGTGATGTACTGACCAGTTGCCAAGCGGACGTCGGAAAAATTAAATGACATGTTGACGCTGCCTGAACTGCCGACCGCCATGTTCAACGCATTCAGAAAGGTTCGTCCCTCGCCGCTGGCCGTGGCATCCGAAAAAACTTCGATGCGGTAATAACTGTTAGTCGCGCCGTTGTAGGTGCCGCTAAACGTCAGATTCGTACCATTCACGACCGCCCGGGTCAACACCATCGTGTTTAACAGACTATTGGGACCGCTATCGACATCGCCGGCGTCGTTGGCGGTCGCGCCGTTGTCGCCCAAATCAATTCCTAGGCGGGTGTTGCCGTAAATGCTGTTCTCTAAAAACACGTTGCTGGAGCCAGTGCCCACAGCCGTTATGCCCACGTCGTTGTTGGCGATGATATTGCCGGCGCCGGCCGTTGTGCTGCCGATCAAACTGCTGGTGGCGGAATTTTCAATAGCAACCCCTTGCATACCGTTGCCCAACGCCGTGACGCCATCCGTGCCAACCCCAATGTAGTTGCCTTGGACGACAGTGCCGGTGGTGCCGCTATCGCTGATATAGACGCCCGCCTCGGTATTTCCGGCGATGATGTTGCGGGTCGCTGCCGTGGTACCGCCGATTAGGGTATTGTCTGCACCGTCGATTACTGAAACACCGTCCCAGCTGTTTGCCAAACTGGCATTGCCGGATACGTCGGTACCGATGGTGTTGCCTTGGACAATATTGTTGTCGGCGCTTTCGCCATTGATAAAAACGCCGGAGTAATTGTTGCCCGAGATCAGGTTGCCGGCGCCGGTTGCCGTGCCGCCAATGGTGTTTCCGGACGATTCGATAGTAATACCGGAATTGGCATTGCCCAAGTCGATCATGCCGGAAATATCGGTACCAATATAGTTACCGGAAATGACGTTGCCGGTTGCCGAGCCGCCGGTCAAGGTAATACCCGAACTGCTATTACCGGAAATGACGTTACGTGCTGCGACTGTTGTGCCGCCGATGGTGTTGTTAGCCGACTGCACATAAATACCGCCGCCGGCATTGGCCAGCGCGGCGTTGCCGGTGGCGTTGAGACCGATCAGGTTGCCAGCGACAAGGGTGTTGCTGGCAGGTGCTTCCAACTGAATGCCCACCCAGGCCGTGGTGCCACTGATGACGTTGCCTTCGCCGGCGACCGTTCCGCCGATGCTGTTACCGGCGGCACTAACCCAAACACCCTGATTGGCATTGCCGACTGCATTCGCACCGGAGGCATCGGTGCCGATGTAGTTACCCTTGATTACGTTGCCTGTGGTCGAGCCGTTGTCGGTATTCAAGCCGATACCAAGACTGGTATTGCCGGAGATTACGTTGCGATCCGCTGCCGAGCTGCCGCCGATGATGTTATTGGCGGAATTCCAGATGCTGATACCCACTGCGTTGCCGGCAGCGCCGGTGCCTGTAGCGTTAAGGCCTATCCAGTTACCGGCAATGGTGTTGCCGTTACTGCCGGCGATATTGATACCGCTGCCGGTAAAGTTTTGAATCACCAGGCCGCGGATGATACTGCCATCGCTGCCGCCGTGGAGCTGTATGCCATCTTGAATACTACCGGCGCCGTTCAAAACAATTGCGGGTTTGTTGGCGCTGAAGCTGTCGTCGCTGGTCGCATCCAGCACGACTTGACTCGTAATCGTCAAGGGTGCCGTCAGATTGATAGTATGCACCGACGAACCGCTGATGCCGAAGTAAATGTAATCCGTGCCGGCGGTATTGTTGGCGGCGGCAATCGCCTCCCGCAGCGAGATGCCATCGCCGCCATCGCTGGCGATCAATGCGCTGATCGAACTGGTATCAGCCGAAGCGCTGATGGTATCCGAGGTGTTGGTGACAACGATGGCGCCGACGTGCACATCCAGAATGTCGGTATCGGTTAAAGTGCCACCGGAACCGGTATTGCCTTGATCGCTGGTGGTAATGGTCAGTTGCGCCAAGCCACGGTAATTGCTATCGGGCGTAAAGGTCAGGCCATTATTCAGTGCGGTGTTGATTGCCGACACTGTGCCGGAATAAGTCATGCTACTGCTGCCGTTGCTGCCGCTGACCAAGTTCAGACCCGCAGTATTGGCCAGCGTCAAGCTACCGTGGCTGATGCTTAGCGTCACTTGCACACTGCTGGAGGCTGCATCGGCGTCGGCAATTTGTAGGGCATTGCCATTCGCGCTGGAGAAGGTTTTGCTGGTATTGACGGCGGTGTAACTGTTGGCGGGTAGACTGTTGACCGGCGCGTCATTGACCGCCGCGACCGAGATGCTGCGCGTTCCAATGTTACTTGCCGTCGTGCCGTCGGTCACGCTGAAACTCACGGTGCGGCTGGCGGTGGACGGCGCATCGCTGGTGTTTTGATAGGTAACAGAACGCAGCGCAGTTTGATACTGGGCGACGCTGGCCGTGCCGGTTAAGGTCAGTGTGCCGGTGCTCGCATTCCAACTGCCGGTGATGCCGTTTTGATCGGTAAACGCCAGTACGTCCTGCCCGCTGGCGTAGTTGCCGGTGATCTGCACCGTGGCGCTGCTCAGATTAGCGTTATCGACGTCAGTAAGTACCAGGCCTGAGGTAATCGCTGTCGCAGCGCCGTTCTCGGTGTAAGCCAGGGTCGTGGCTTCGATGGCGGAAATGAGCGGCGCATCGTTGTTTGCCGTTACTGTGATAGCCACCGTATCGGTGTCTGTTAAGGTCAGGTCTCCGGCGAGTGCGGCAATTTCCGCCCCAGTTAAAGCGCGGTTATAAATCCGTGCTTCGTCGATCTTGCCATTGAAATCGTAGGTAGTACCACCGTTTCCGTGCTTGCCGATAAAACTATTGGTTCCCTGACTGTAAGCGATGGATGTGGTGTAAGCGGTAGAGACCACGGCAACGCCGTCTATATAAACCGCTTGGGTATGGGCTACGCTGTCGATGGTGTATGCAACGTGGTGCCAGCCGGTACCGGCCAATGTCGTAGCCGTTTCGGTAAATCTGAACGTGCCGCTATCGACATAACTACCTTTGATTTTGCCGCCGGCATCCAGGCGTAATATCACGTTGTCGCCCAGCGAAATGACTTCTGCACCCCCCGTGTCGGCGGACGCCAAGTTTACCCAGGCCGCCAGGGTGACACTGGATGGCTGGCCATAAACCCCAGTAGTTTGCACATAACCGTCGCCAGCCAAGCTCAGCACATTGCCGCGGGTAGTGTCATTGACGGACGTGCCGTTGACGACCGAGGCCGTGGAACCGGCCGCCGGACTGCTATCGGTCTCCAGTGCGCTAGTGTTATCGAAAGCGTAACGGCCCAAGAGGCCGGTATCGATATCCAAACTCAGGAGTACCGAGTCTTTGGTGGCTAACGTCAGCGTCGCGCTGCCGCTGTATTCGGCAGTGGGCATGAAACTCAAGCCATTCAGCGCCGTGTTGATGGCGCTGGCCGTGCCACGAAACCTCATCGTGTTGTCGGCGGTGCCGTCGCCGGCTACAAAGGTCAAGCCGGTGGTGCCGCCCAAGGTCAGCGTGCCGTTGGTGACCGTCAGAGTGATTTCGTTGTTTGCGCCGCCGGCATCAGCGTCGGTTATCGTAATCGCATTGCCATTGGCCGATGAGAACACTTTGGCCGTGTCCTCATTCGTTGTTTGTGCTGCGGGTACTGTATTCACAGGCGCGGTGTTTATACTTGCTTTGATAGATACCGCACCTATCGACCAATCGGCAGCAAGTAACGCTGAACCGCTCATCGTTACTGAGCTCGCGCCTTCCGCCACGGAAGAGCCTGCCTTTGCCGTAGACAATAGGGGAGAACTGCTCCATTGCGAAGTTTGCCCGGTACCCGAAGTATCAGCTGAAATAGCTTTCCAATACTGCACGTCGATAACTAAATCGCCAGTCGCACTGGCGACATTCACCGTGCCTGATCCCCCCAACAAACCGGTGGTGCCGGTGTTGCCAGCATAAGTACCGTAGGGCATCGATTGGTTAACACCGTTAAAGGTCGATGCACCCGCAGCAGCTTCCGTATTTCCGGTAAATGATATAACGACGTTATCGGTTCCCGCTGTGGGGTTGACCAACGCCCAAATTTCGACGGCGTGATTGGCTGCTGTGCGCCCTACGCGGGTGAGATCGGCGGTACCGTATTTAACGCTGTTGACCCCAGCGCTGCCGTCATCAATGGCAATCTCGACAAATAGTACCCGGTCGAAGCCGGCACTGACCGTATGCGACCACGTCAGTTGGTTGGTGCTGGTGCTGCTGGTGGATGTCACTGTGCCATTGGCAGTCACCGCCATCAAGCCAGTCCATTCGCTTTGACCCGCCGCGTTGACTACAACTTCGGTTTCGACGTCGCCGGTTTGGTATTCAAGTAGCCAGTCCCCTCCCAAATCCGCACTGCCGGTGGTATCTTCCGACGCCGCGACGTCGATATTGGTGATCCCGGACAGATACTCGACAAAACTCTGCCCAAATTGCGTTTCCGCGACATTGCAGCCGTAAATCAGAATATCGCCGTTGGCATTGAAGGCATCTCCCCAGGCGCTGATGTCGGTCTGGTTTTGAATCAAGGTATCGAAATTGAGTTGACTGTTGCCTAAATCCAGGCTGCCGTCGCTGCCGTGCGAGATGATATGCACCGCGTCCAGATTGTCGCGCTCGGCCAGAATCTGCGTGATTTGTTGAATGCCGTCGTTGCTGCTGTCCAGCGTAATGATTTCCAGATTACGGTTGGAAACGTCGCTGCTTTTGATATCGTTTATTAGCGATTCGTAGCCCTGGACGCGGGTATCGACAAACACGATTTCATTGCGGCTGGTCTCGCTGGTGCTGGTTTGCGCGGGGGGCTGTTGGGTGTCGGCGGGCGGCGTGGCATTGGTGTAGGTTGCGTTGGGATCCATGAGCTGTTCGGTCAAAAGCCCCTCGATGCCGCCGGAGAACAGCTGTCGAGATTCCAACTCTTCCAGAATCGGTTTTGAGTGGTAGTGCTTGAGATGTGACTTTGAATTCATGGGCGTTGAAAGTTGCAGTTTGACCGATGAGCATGGAACGCCGTTGGCATCGGATGCCAGAGATGCTGCTAGAGTTTAGCGACTTCGTTTTAATTATTCTGTGATTGCAGCAAATAATCCGTAATAGAACACAGATAAGCCTGCTCAAAATGTGCAGTGGTTAAGTGTCGGAGGGTATATGGAAAAAATGGAGCGCTTGTGGCTTTTATTAACCCCACTCTTAAATACCGATCACCCCTCAAAGAGCAAACCAGCTTGAGTTTCGACGACCTCAGCCCGAACGGAATACCGGTAGTTTCCCTACTACAGCTCCGGTTTCCGTTCTATACTTCCGCTTGATTTAAACACTGTCTAATTTGGAGGGACGCCCTTGCTTGATCCTGTCGAGATCAATTCGCAAGCTGATTTGATCGAACATACCTTGCAAGAAATCAAAGGTTTGGTTTCCTTGCCCGAGGTATATCAGAAAGTTAGAAATTTGATCGACGATCCCCGTTCGGATATCGAGCACTTTGTCGAAGTTGTGGCCAGCGATCCCAACTTAAGCGTCGCCGTGTTAAGAGTTGCCAACAGCGCTTTCTTTGGTTTTCCGGGAAAGATCGACAGCTTGAGTCGCGCCGTCAATATGCTGGGCATCGGGCAGTTACATGACTTGGTGCTGGCTACCTCGGCGATTGCCTCGTTAAAATTGCCCAATGACATCATGCCGCTGAAAACCTTTTGGCGGTTCAGCTTGTTCTCGGCGGTGTTGACCCGGTTGTTGGCAAGCCAGCTAAAATTCCCCAAGAGCGAACGCCTGTTTGTGATTGGTTTGTTGTATGAAATAGGGCATCTGGTGCTTTACGCAAAGCACCCTGAGTTGGCGAAACGCGCGATGGAACTGTCCCGGAATAACCAGGAATTACTGCACATCGCTGAACAAAAACTGTTGGGTATGCATTATGGCGAGATCGGTGCCAAACTGATGGCGCAATGGTGTTTGCCGGCGCATTTTCAAGACATTGTGCATTATCAGCCCACCCCTGACCTTGCCCCGGATCAGCGCAGGGAAACCGCACTACTGCATCTGGTGCGGGCCTGTGCCGAAAAATACATATCCGGGCATATGCGCGCAATCGAGGAGAGCGTATCCGCGGACATTTGGGATATTTTGCAACTCAATGCCGAACAGTTGGCAGAGGCTGTCGAACAAGCTTTAAAAGCCGCGACTGAGATGGAAAAGCTCATGTTCAATTAAGCCGCTATGAGAGCTGAACAACAATTCCTTTGCGATTTGGCCGAAAAAATTTCGATGCCTGAGGTGTATCTGAAAATCAGGCTGTTATTAGAAAAGCCGGATGCCAGAATCCGCGACTATGTCGCGGTGCTGCAAACCGATTCTATGTTGACCGTCCGCATAATCCGCATGGCCAACAGCCGCTTCTTTGGTTTTAACCGCAAAGCGTATGACCTTTACGATGCAATCAGCTTGATTGGTACCATTCAGTTGCATGATTTGCTGTTGAGCAGTTTGTGCATGCGGACGTTTTGCAATATTCCCGACGCGGTGATGGACTTGAAAGAGTTCTGGTTGCATGGCATCGAATGCGGCATCGCCTGCCGCACGCTGGCTAAAATGGCCGGACTACCCGCTGGACATCGTTTTTTTGCACTGGGGTTGTTATTGGAAATCGGCCACGCGGCGATGTTTGTCAAAGCCCCGGAACAGGCGCTGGACGCATTGCTGGCAAGCCGGGAGCAGGGCTTGCCGATTGACGAGCAGGAACGGCTGTTGTTTGGCTTTGATTATTGTCAGTTGGGCTCTGAACTGATGCGTTTATGGCATTTACCCGAGGTATATTCGCACATCATTGGTCACCAACTGCATCCTGAACTTACCGATCCGCATTATCGCAACGAAACCTATCTGGTTTATCTGGCGCAGCAAGTGTTTGCGGAGCCGGAACAATTTAACCAGGCGCTCAGTGGCTTAAAGGATAGCCAGCAACAATTTGCCGCCATCCCCAGTAATTTGAAAGACCTGGTCAGTCAGGAAATAGCCAACCATCTCGATGACATATTTCTGATGTTGTGCCCGCAGAGTGTGGTTCAGAGTAATGCCTGTCCGGGAGGTTTTCCGCTATGAGCGTTAGATTTGCCCAACAATGGCTGGAGATAGTCTGCCGCATTGTGCCGCAAACTGAGGCTGCGGCATTGATGGTGAGCGATGCGGATGGCAAAACGCTGCGGCTGTTGGCGAAATGGCCGGAGAACCTCGCCGATGCTGCCGAGTTATCGGCTATTTGCAAACTTGCACTGGATAAAAATCAACCCAGTTACATGCCTAATGTGGCAAAGCTGGATCAACGGCAATATGACTTCTTCGGTCTGCCGGTATTTGACGGTTCGGTACTATTAGGTGTGATTGCGCTCAAACTGGAGCATGCTGTTGCTGATCGGCGCGCGGCTGTTTTTGCCACGCTGGAGCAGAGCGTGGAGTGGTGGCGTTTGGCGCAAGACCGTTTGCAGCAGAACGACGATTTTTACAGCTCCGTAGTCGGTTTGCTGGCGGCTTGTTTCGAGCAAAATAGTTACCGCGAGGTTTTGATTAGCCTGGGTACGGAATTGACGCGCATGCTGAGTTGCGATCGGGTTGCCATCGGCGAATTCAAAGACAACTACAGCACGGTAGTGGCGATTTCCAACAACGCGCAATTCGACCAGCAAGCCAATCTGTTGCAAAAAATCGCCGATGCGATGGACGAAGCCATCGAGCAGGATAGTGTGGTGGTGGTTCCGGATGTCAAATCGGTCAGCATCCAGCGCGCCCATCAGGAAATCGTCCGCAAGTATGGTTATGGTTCATTGCTGACCGTACCTATGCTGCATGCCGGTAAGTTTATCGGCGCGGTTACCCTGTTACGCAGCGAAGAACAATCCTTTGCCAAGGAAACCGTACTACTTTGCCAACAAGCCCTGGCACTGATCTCCCCGTATCTGACTTTAAAAAAACTCGACGAACAAGCGTTGTCGGTAAAAATCGGCATCAAGCTTAAACAGCGGCTGGCCGAACTGATGGGCGTCAAACACTTCAAAGTGAAATTGACCGCCCTGGGCTTGGTGTTGTTCTTGTTGATCAGCTCTGTGTGGCGCAGTGATTTTCGGGTGACCGCCAACGCGGTGTTGGAAGGCAAAATTCAGCGGGTGGTCGCTGCGCCCATTTCCGGATTTTTGCAATCCGCGGCGGTAAGGGCCGGTGATACGGTGCGGCAAGGCGAACTGATGGCTAGTCTGGACGATGCGGAATTACAACTGGAATTAAGCAAGCTGGACGGGCAGTTGCAAAAATTCCGTCGCGAATACCGCGAAGCCCTGTCTGGTGGTGATCTCGTGAAAGTCAGGGTCATTAGCGCGCAAATCGACCAGGCCGATGCGGAGATGGAGCTGACCCGCCAGCAGTTACAGAAAATCAATCTGGCGGCGCCATTCGATGGAGTGGTGATTGAAGGCGATTTGAGTCAGAAGCTCGGTTCACCGGTCGAACGCGGTGAAATCCTGTTCAAAATTGCCCCTTTGGAAGGTTACCGCATCATCCTGAAGGTGGATGAAAGCCTGATTTCCTATGTGCAGGCAGGTCAAAAAGGCTCTTTGGTGTTGGCCAGTATGCCCAGCCGGACCTTTCCGCTACAGGTGCAAAAAATTACCGCAGTGGCCAAAACCGATAGCGGCAAGAATATCTTCCGCGTCGAAGCCAGTCTGGAAAATGCGCCTGAACTATTACGGCCGGGCATGGAGGGTGTTGGCAAAATCGCGGCCGGGCGCGCCAGTTTATTGTGGATATGGAGCCACGACATGCTGGCTTGGCTGCGTTTGTGGATTTGGTCCTGGTGAATCGGATGCTGAGGTTTGCTCATGGCTAACGAACTGTTCAGTCCGCACTGGTACCGAGTCGCCAAGCTCAAACCCAAGTTGCATAGCCATATCGAGATTCATCGCCACGAGTACCGCGGCCTGATCTGGTACATCCTCGAAGACCCCAATACCGCCCGCCATCAGCGCTTTAACAGTCTGGCCTATCAGTTCATCGGGCTGTTGGACGGCAAGTTGAGTGTACAAGAGATTGCCGACATCCTGAATCGGCAGTTGGGCGACTATGCCCCCAGCCAACAAGACCTTATTCAACTACTGGGGCAATTACATCAGGCCGATTTGATTCAAACCGAAGCCTTGGTCAACACCGAAGAATTGTTCGAGCGTCAGGCGCGGCTAAGCAGCGCGAAAAGCAATCAGCGATTGTTGAACCCGCTCTCGCTGAAATTGCCGTTGTGGGATCCGGATGAGTTTCTCAGCAAACATGCGCCTAAAGTGGCGGGTCTGTTCAGCGTCAAGTTCGGCGTGGTCTGGCTGCTAGTCATTGCAATTGCTTTGCTGCAAGCAGGGGCTAATTGGCCGGAAATCAGCCATCATTTCGAATTGAACGCTTTGGCTCCCTACAATTTTTTGATCGTGTTCTTGTTGTACCCCTTGATCAAAATTCTGCATGAATTGGGGCATGGCTTTGCCATGAAGTTGAAAGGCGGCGAAGTGCATGAAATGGGCGTCAATTTTTTATTGTTCATGCCGGTGCCTTACGTCAATGTCTCCGCCGCCAACCATCTGCGTAACAAGTACGACCGGATGTTGATCAGCGCCGCCGGCATTTTGGTGGAGGGATTTCTGGCCGCCCTGGGCTTGTTCCTGTTTTTGAGCACAGAAACCGGGATTGTTCAGGATATTGGTTTCGACATCCTGCTGACCGGCGGTGTCTCGTCGCTGTTTTTTAACGGCAACCCGCTATTGAAGTACGACGGCTATTACATTCTGGCCGATGCCTTGAGCATTCCCAATTTGTATCAGCGTTCAAGCCAAATCTGGGCTTATTTGGCCCAGCGATATTTGTTTGATTTGAAACAGGCGGTGTCCCCGGCCTCTGCGCCGGGCGAAACGGCTTGGTTTGTCATTTATAGTTTGGCGTCGCTGACTTACCGCCTGATGATGTTGTGGTTTGTCTGTATTTATCTGACCGAAAAATTTTTCTCACTGGGCATCGTCGTTGCGTTGTTGATGGTGTCATTACAGGTCGTGTTTCCGCTGTATAAAGCCATACGTTTTGTGTTTACCAGCCCCAGTCTGAGTCGGAAAAGAGATAAGGCGCTGCTGACCACGGCAGGCGTAACCTTGTTTGTGGTTCTGGTTTTTGGTGCTTTGCCGATTCCCAATTACACGCTGGCAGAAGGCGTGGTGTGGCTGCCCGATGAGGCGTTGATCAAGGTGGAGCAAGAGGGTTTCATCGGCGAATTGCTGGTGAAATCGAACCAATTCGTGAATCAGGGTGATGTGTTGCTGACCATGCATGACGACGCATTGGAAGCCAAAGCCAAAATCGCCCGCGCCAAAGTGGCCGAGTTGCAAAGCCAATATCGGGCGGAGAAAGAGTCTGATTTAGTGAAGGCGGAAATTTTGAAAGAATCGCTGCGCGTTGCGGAATCCGAACTGGATCATTTGAATCATAAATCCAGCGCGATGATCATAAGCGCCGCCAAATCCGGTTATATCCTGTTGCCGGATGCCGACGATCTAACCGGTAGCTATTTGCGCCAGGGTGAGTTGATTGGTTACATTCTGGATGAACAGCCACCGACCATCCGCATGGTGGTAACGCAAGACAATATTGGCCTGCTGCGGCAAGGCAGTCCGGAAATCAGCGTACGTCTGGTTAGCGACCCGTATCGCGAATACCCGGCCAACATCATCCGCCTGGCGCCGGAAGCGACCAATACGCTGCCCAGCCCGGCCCTGGCGACCACCGGCGGTGGCAAAATCCGGGTGAATACGGAAAACGAACAAGACATGCAAACCCTGCAAAAAATCTTTTTGGTTGATCTGGACTTCTCGCCGCCGAAAAATCTGCCGATAGGTATGCGCGCTTATGTGAGGATCAACCATGGCGGCGAATCGATTATGACTCAGCTGTACCGCCGGGTACGTCAGGTATTTTTGAGGCAGTTCAATGTCTGAGTTGGTGTTGCGTCCAGGGGTACATTTCGGCAGCTACCCGCAAAAGCCGGAAAGTCGACTAAGCGATTTCGAGCAAGGCGCCGCGGCATTTTTCGACAAACTCCACAAACGCCTGAACCGCCAGCGTTTCAGCCAGGCTTATATCGTCAGTCGAGTTGAAAAAGTTGCCGCCCCGTTAAGCCACTACAACGAGCAACAGTTGACCATTGCCATTCTGGAACTGCGGGAAAATCTATATCGGTATGGTCTGACCGAAGAGCTGATGATCAGAGCCTTCGCGCTGATTCGCGAAACCGCCGGTCGGACGCTGCATAAACGGCATTTTGACGTGCAATTGTTTGGCGGCTGGTTAATGATTAACGGCATGCTGGCGGAAATGGAAACCGGCGAAGGCAAAACGCTGACAGCGACCTTACCGGCCTGCACCGCCGCCTTGGCAGGCATCCCGGTGCATGTGATTACTGCCAACGATTACTTGGCGGCTCGCGATGCGGAGATACTGAAACCGCTTTATCTGCGTCTGGGCTTGAAGTCCGGCGCGGTGGTTGACGGTATGGACCTTGAACTGCGCCGAAAACTGTATCAACAACCCATCGTCCATACGACGAATAAACAAATTGCCTTTGATTATCTGCGTGACCGCATCGAGATGGGCGAGGATGTGGGCTTGTTAAAATTTCAATTCAAGCAGATTCAACAGCAAATCAAACAGCCGCAAAGCAACCCTCTGATCATGCGTGGCTTATGCTTTGCCATCATCGATGAAGCCGATAGTGTATTGATCGACGAAGCCAAAACGCCGCTGATCATCACCCAGGCCCGGCCGAGCGAGGCGTCTCCGGAAACCTACGGTGACGCCTTGTATCTGGCCTCGTCATTGTTCATCAACGACGACTTTGTCATGGATCCCAAAACTCGCGACGTGGAACTGACCCCGCAAGGCGAAAATACCATTGCGGATATGATTATCGGCTTGGGACCGAGTTGGAAAAACAAGCGCTGGCGGGAAGCCATGGTCAAACAGGCGCTAATCGCCGAGTATTGCTTCAAGCGCAACAAGCAATACATCCTGAAAGATAACAAGGTGCAAATCATCGACGAGTTTACCGGCCGGGTGATGGAGGATCGGTCTTGGGAGCAGGGCTTGCAACAAATGATAGAAGCTAAGGAAGGTTGCTTGATTTCCGAACAACGCGAGCCGCTGGCCCGGATCAGTTACCAGCGCTTTTTCAGCCGCTATCTCAAACTGGCCGGTACTTCGGGCACGGTACGGGAAGTGGCGATGGAAATGCAGCGTGTTTATGGTTTGCATAGTGTAAAAGTGCCTACCCATAGAGTTTCGAAACGAAAAATGCTCAGCGAGCGGGTTTATGCCACGCAAGCCGCCAAGCAACGGGCATTTTTACAACGGGTCGCGGAAATACATGCGCAAGGCCGGCCAATTTTGGTAGGCACCGGTTCGGTAGCCGAATCGTTGGAGGTCAGTGTCTGGCTGGAAGCGGCGGGTTTGGTTCACCGGGTGTTGAATGCGGAACAAGATCAACACGAGGCTGAGATCATCGCGCAAGCCGGGCAGTTGCACGCTATTACGGTAGCGACCAATATGGCCGGCCGTGGCACCGATATAGCCCTGGGATTGGGCGTGGCGGAGTTGGGCGGTTTGCACGTGATTGCTTTGAACTGCAACGAATCCCGCCGTATTGACCGGCAACTATACGGGCGCTCTGCCCGGCAAGGCGATCCGGGTAGCTGCGAAGCGATACTGTCGCTGGAGGATACGGCGCTACGGGAGTTTTATTCGTCTGCTATTCTCAAGACTATGGCCGGCCTGGCTAAAGATCAGCAAGCTTTGCCGGGTTTTTTGGGAAACCTGATATTACGTCTGCCGCAAATTTATAACGAGCGGCAACAGCGCAACGTCAGAAGGCAACTCAGCAAACAGGATAAGCATTTGTCGCGTATTTTGGCGTTTTCCGGCAAGTTTGAATAAACGCTGTGGCCTTAAATTTACTATTTTGTTAAAAATCAGACCGTTTCAAATCAAACTAATCGATTAGTGATTTTTACATGCCCATACGCCACCATTTTTTTTGCGCATTAATCGGTCCTGGCCTGTTCAGTGGCACCGTGTTTGCCGCCAATCTGGATTGCATGGTCAAGCCGGAAATGTACGTCGAGTTGAGTAGCCCGGTGGCGGGGACTGTCGCAGCGCTATTGGTCGATAAGGGTGATCACGTTGCCAAAGGCCAACCGCTTGCCCAATTGGAAGCGTCGGTGGAATTGGCCAAGTTTAACCAGGCCAAGGCCGATGCCGAGACCAATAGCGAGGTATGCAATCAGAAAGTGAAACTGGAATACGCCACGCGCAACCGCACCCGCTATCGCAGCTTAGCCACGACCAGTGTTATTTCACAAATAGAGAAAGACAAAGTCGAGACCGAAGTGGTGTTGGCTGGAATCGAGTTGAGAAAGGCAGAGGAACGCAAAAAGTCGGCGATGTTGGCATTGGAAATGGCCAAGGCGCAACTGGAGGTTAAAACCATCAAAAGTCCGATAGACGGTATTGTGATAGACCGCTATGCGATGCCCGGCGAGTCCGTTAGTGATCGCGCGATTATGAAGCTGGCGCAAGTCAATCCGTTGCGCGTTGAGCTGATCGCGCCGACTGAATATTTTGGTCTGATTCAGCCTGGTATGGAAGTGGAAGTACGCCCTGAACTGCCGGCCAAAAAAGTCGTGAGAGCTACTGTCACCAAAGTGGACCAATTGATCGATCCGGCCAGTGGCAGCTTTACGGTGCGCATGACCTTGCCTAATCCCAGCGACGAACTGATCGGCGGCGTCAACTGTATCGCTACCTTCGATTTTGCCACGCCAGCCCCAACCACGACGCCGACTCCCCCGCCTTTTGTACCGCAGAACGCGGCGCCGGTGAGTCCGGTCATCAAGCGTTGAGCCAAGCAACAGCGCTTACCCGCTGCATTGATACTAACAAATAGGGTGGATTGACAAGCGAACGCCTACCGGTGTTTTTCCTGTCTGAAGCCTCGCGAGAACGGTTTGATGCGGCATATCGGGCAAATTAGCGCAATTCAGGTATATGCTTCGAAGCTGGTATAGCAATTATCTCGAAAACTGCGAGGCAACAGGCAACTCATACAAAGGGCTTGGAATAAAATTGGCTGCTCTCAAGTAGAGTTATAGCCATTAAATCCGTGAACAAGAGGTAGCCAATGTCATACATGTCAATTAATTCAGGCGCGTCGCAAATTTATAGTGCTGCCGGGGCCAATGTTCCGACAGTCAAAAAGGCGCAGCCAAACAGCCCCATACAAGCGTTTCAGCAAGTCCAACCGGTTGCTAAAGACGCCTCCGATCAAAATAACGAAGGTGGTAAAGGCAGATTTATTGATGTTCGAGCCTGATGCCCGAGTATTTCACCGCAAATTGCCTAGGGTCTGAGGGCAGTCCGGTAAAGCGCCAACGAATTATTCCTCTCCCCCTCTCACCGTCGCTATACCCGCAAGCTAGCCTAGTTAAAAAGCCTCAGGCCAATATAGACCTGCTTCCGGCAGCAATCCTGGAAACGAGCCTTTACGGATGTTAAAAAACAACAGTTCAGGCAGGCTGACCACAAAACCTTTCAAGCCTTTGCGTAGATTGTCGCCGTCATCCCAAGGCCAACTGAACAAACCATAAAGGCCCTGGCCGCCGGCTACCGCCAGATTGAGGCCGCCCTGCAATGGCCGAGGCCATAGCTGATCTTGAGTAAAGAATAAAAACGCCGCGTCATCCTCGTTCCATTGATAAATCCTCGAACTCAGGGTATTGGATTCCTGTAAATCCACCAGCCATTGCGGCATCTGCCGGTAATGCCGTTGACGCTGTCGTTCTCTGTAGGGCTGGCGCTGGAAGCTGGTGCTTAGTCGATATGTGCTTCCTATCTGTTCATACGCGATAAACGGAATCATGTTCAAGCCGTCTTCGTCAACGTAACCGCCCAGCAGTCGCTGGGAAGCCTGGCTTGTGCTTTCCTCGGCTGTAGACGAGATTTCCGCAACCGTCTGGTTAAGGAGCCGAAAGATTTCGGTGGCGCAATTGCGGCTAAGCAAGTTATAGCCATATAAGGATTGCAATTGGCTTTGATATGTTTCGAGTTGCTGTGTGACGCTGTTTTGGAAATCTGCCAGTTCGCTGGTAGGCAGCGGTAACCCAATCAATTCTGCCGCTGCCGGTCGCGATGGAGTGGCTGTCAACGGCAACAGCTGCAAAGACTGCTTATCATGGCGCGGCTTATGCAACTGCATTAGCGCCGTCGCGCTTAGCTCCAGTTCCGAGTAAGCAAGCTCATCCAGCGCTATGGGGCTGTCGAGTTGTTTGGACGCCGCGGCAAATAGCTCTTGACTGTATTGCAGCGCTGCCGGCAAGTTGTCATTGTCGATAATAGTGGCTTGTGGATCCGCACTGTCGGGGCGACTGCGGTCCAGCACGCTCAGATAGCCCGAGGCGACGGCATGGTCCAGCACATGCAAACGGGCCATTCCCACCAACAGCGGATAACCCCAGTCGCTGCGCTGGCTGCGCATCAGGGTCATTAAATCGGCAAACAAACGCTGCCGAAAATCTTGCAGCTTGGTACGTTGGGCCGTGTTGAGTTTGTATGTCGCCTCGGGAATTTGTAACAAACTTTCGCTAAGCGGGGATAGCCTGGCGTGCAGCACATCCAGCGCGGCCAGATTCAGCAACTGATTGCGGTAGCGTTCGGCAAATGAGCTGTTCGTGGCGGTAAACCGTGTATCCGTGGGTTCAGCGGGGTTAACTGCTAACTCAGGTTTCAGAGTTTGCAAGGTTTGCCAAGCTTGCTGGCGCTTGGCCGGCAAAAAATCTTCGCCATACTCGTTAACGATGGCTTCGTGCAATTGTTGTAGTGCTTGGCTGTTGTTGCTGGGTTTGTCTGCCTCGACAGGGAACGCTTCCGTCGCTCGGTATTGCCTCAAAAAATAACCCAATCCCTTTATGGCTAAAGGCGGCGCAGAGCCAGGATTTTGCAAGCCTGAAACCAGCGTCTGGTCGTCGTGCAGGGCTTGTAACAGCGACAATTGCTGGTGTTGAATGAACAGGCGGCGACTAAAGGTATCCCGTAGTGCTTGAAAAAAATCCTCAGACACTTCGATGCGGTGACCGTATATGTTACGGTTCTCCTGAAAGCCGTAGGCAAACTCAAAGGCGGCCGCATCGTTGCGATACAGGCGCAGCAGGCCAGGTTCGATGTGCTGAAAATGAAAGACTTGCCGGTCGAATTTAATGGCGGCATGGCCGCCGCTGGCGCTGCCTTCGTTGGCTTCTATGTACAGGAATTCGAAATGATGACTTTGGTCTGCTTCGGCAACGGCTACCCAAAGTAAACAGCCCAGCGTCAGCGCCCACTTTGCGAATTTCAAGCCAGCAACTGGCATGACCAAGTGGGCGACTGCCTGCGGGATTATTTTTTCAAACCTTCTTCAATGGCCTGTTTCTTCCAGGGCTCGTTATCGCTCAAACTTTCAGTAAATGCCGAGATTTGCGGTTTACCGAGCTTGGCTTTAGCAAGTCCACGGCCGATGCCGACGTAAGTGTTGCGGTCGGTTTCCCAATTGGTGATCTCATGACTTTCGGCCAATTCGCTGAGATGTCCGCGAAAACTATCCAGCGTGCCGCTGCTGGACACCACGAAGGTAGCGGTATAGTCGGCCACATCAGTTTCGTATTTATCGCGCTTGTTACGCGACGAATCAGAGCTGGAAGTAAACGGACTGGAGGCGCTTTTGAAGATGCCGCCGGAGCTGTCAGATAAGCTGCCGATGCTGTCGGACGAGCTCTCGGAGCTGGTGGAAAACGAGCAGCCGCTTATCAGTGTAGTTCCCAACGCGATAGTAGTTGCCAAAGTAAAGGTTCTGAATCGGTTCATATGCTTGGATGGCTTTAAAAAACAAGTAGTGTTACTGCTTATGCGTGAAGACGCAAGGTTTTACGCCTCTACAGTGTTTTGGGGGAGGTAGGATGGCGAATTGTCAACGCTCGCGGCCTCCGAAGCCGCATGATAAAAAGGGAGAAGAAGGTCAGGGATGAAGAGGCTTACATCCCGTGTTTATACGTTTTTAATGGGTAGTTCCAAGCTCGGGTGCTTAGCGTTATACACAAGTGCCGTCCCACGCGCTAGCGTGGGAACGAGCGAAAAATCTGCTAGTGCGAATGGGGGGCGGCACGCCGCAGACGTACTGCCGCAGATGCCAGTGCAATGCCGAACAGCGAAAAAGCTCCCGGTAACGGCACAGGCTTAACCCAGGTCAAAGTACCACCAGCATTGTCGACCAAACTGACGCCAACCGGTAAATTGAAAAACAACTTTGCGCTGTTCGACGCATCGGCTAGTGATTTGACGCCGGCACCATTGGCCCCTTGTATCGTTTGCAGCAAAAACGTGATTTCCAGGGTTTCGCCAGGGTCTATTGTCATGGCTGGCATTAATAATGTCATGTCAAGGTTGGTCAAGGTTGCCGTATTAAACAAGACGGTCCCCCCGTTTTGCGTAATTGGGGTTGTTGTATTGGTGGGAGGGTAGGAGAAACCATTACTAGCCTGACCAACATTGACGAAATGATCGCCTCTGGCTACTCTTGGCAAGCTGCCGTCATTGATGCTAAGGACACCGGTTATGCCCGCGCTGGCGCCAGAGTTTGGTACCAGCGGGCCAAGTGTATACTGGCCGGTAATGTTGACACCAAGCGCTCCGGCCGGCAGCAGTATTGGCGCGTTGCCCAGCGGATTGGTAAAGGTCAAACCTTGTAGTCCAGCATAAGCAAAGGAAGCGTCCGGGGATTCCGATCTTGCCTTGAATACGGCACTCAGCAGATCCGCCTCTGCAAAGAAGCCGGCGCCGGTCTGCGTGGCAAATGCAGGATCAGACGTGATCCCAGAACCGCTGGGGTCAGGGTATTGAACGAACACTGTCGCCGCTGTTGAAAGTTGGCTGGTCGCAAGCGCGCATATGCCAATATATCGTGCTAATTTCAACATAATAATCCTCCAAATGTTATGACGTGCTTTAAAGTATCTCTGACTGGTGTTTAATCTGAATGGTCTTAAGTAACTTAGATAGTGATATTGCAAGGAGCCTTGGCTGAAACGGTTGTTCGAGTTGGTTACCGAATCGGAATAACCGGAAACCCTGAATTCCGCCGTGGCGACATGACGCCATCATAAATGTTGGCGTCGTCGAAAGCAGCTGGATTGGGATCGAAAAGACGCTGATTGCCGTAATCGTTGCCGCCATATTGCAAAATGGCCTGGTCCGCGCGAACAGCGGTGGTAAGGCCGAATAACGCGATGCCGAATAGCGCATAACCTTTGTTTAGATTCATGATTGGATTCCTGGGTTAATGGATTCGACCAGCGGGAAAATCATGGCTTGGTGCGAACGTTGGCGGGTGAAGCCGAATATGCCCGCCAATCCGGTAAGCATCAAGCCGATGGCTGGCGGGAGCGGGACAGGCGCTGTTTTCACCCAATCGAGCGCAATCGGCGAGTTCAGTAAAGTTCCCGCCGGCAATTGCAGGCTGATCGACGCGGTGTGCGTTGCATCGCTGGTAGCGCTCCAGCCACTGCCGGGAGTGCCCAAGCCGACGCCGGCCACGACCCAGGTATTCAGCGAATAATTCACGGTTAGAATGTCGTTCGGTTTCAGCGTGAAAGCCGGGAAGGCCAGATTGGCCGACAACTTGTCCGCATCTGCCGTACCGCTGCCGGTGAAACCGGCATTGGGGTTGAAATGAAAGTCGAAAAACGGCGATGACGGGCTATTGGAAGCACCATATTGATACAGCACGCTAACGCCGGGAACATTATTGCCCGGGTAAGTTCCTGCCAACGCGGAACTCAGTACCGTGGCGGCTTGGCCGCTCGCTTCGCTGCCGATTGTGCGGCTGAACACCGCGTCGATGTCGGCATCAATCGCTCCGGTAGCAAAACTGATATTGACGGCGCCGGTATTTTTGAATGTTGCAGTCATGCCGGTGTAGGCATAAGTGGTTTGTGAGCCTGTATCCGCAGCTGCAGAACTGGCCTTAAAGACGCCGCTGCCGAAATCGGCGGAAGCCATAGAGCCGCCGACTGCAATCGACAATACGCTGGGATGATGCTGCAAGGTATTCGCGACCCCGGGGCCGCCGTACTGGACATAAACGTCGGAAGCGATCAACGACAGCACAGGCGGTGGCGAAACTACTGCGGCAAACGTCGAAAACGGATTGACGCATAAAAACAAGGTGATCGGCTTAGCGGGAAAGTTCATGTTTAGGTCTCCTATCGACGGTCGTGTCGATACCCTAAAGCAACAGGCCTCACAAAAAACTCACAACATCGACCGAATTTGTTTGCGGATGATCGGCGAATGCGTGACCGGAAGTTATTTAGTATTAGCTCGATGCCGTCCATTAAGGCTATGAACAGTGTTTAGCCTTTACCGACGTTTGGTGCCGTGATCCGTGCGGCCAGGGACTTTAAGCGGGGAGAGGGTTCGATGCCATAGTGGCCGGCATAGTGGCGCCGACAGCGGCGGTAAGCTAGCAAGGCCTCGGCGCGCCTATCTTCGGCGAGCAGGCAATCGATCAGCCGGTATTGCAGATTTTCCGCCAACGGTTCAATTGAGACGGCTTGCGTATAGCAGGCGATGGCCACGGCTCTCCGGCCTGCGGCTTCCAGCTCGGAACCAAGCTTTTCCAAAGTTTGGATGAATTTGGCAGCGAGATTTTCCCGTTTCGATGCCGCTAATGGCGCTTCCAGGCCGGGCAGAAACGGGCCGCGCCAGACTTTTAACAGGCGCTCCGCCAAGGTTGCGGCTTGATTCGGGTCGGCGGCAAATCGTCTGGCGACTTCGTCGACAACCCAAATGTCCAGCCAGCACAATTCCCGATTCAAAGACAGGGTGCCGCCCTGCAACAACACCGCCTCATTCCGTCCCAGCAGTTTGCGCAGGCGCTGCAAGGCTACTTCCAGCGCATGCTGGGCGGCATCGGCGTCCGAGTCCGGCCACAGCGCATCGGCCAGGGTTTGTTGAGGCACGCCGTCCGGATTCGTCGCCAGCAACCACTGCAGCAACTGCAATGGCTTGTTGTCTTTTTGCCTGCGACGGGCCGCCGGTTCGAGGCTGTCGATCCTGAACTGGCCCAGCGTTCGGATTTTCACCGGCCACGGCCATTCTTCGCAGGCGTTACCGTCCGGTTGCAGTTGGCGTTGCACTATCCACCAACGCACATAGTCGGCTTCGATACCGCGCTCCAGCGCCACGGTACATAATCTGCCGATCACCGCTGGCTGCCAGAACGGGTGCACGTTCAGATAGCGCTGGCGCTTGCCCAATGCCAACGCCCGGGCCAGCGAGGCCAGGCCGCCGGCTTCGTCGCCGCCGGCCAATAGGACTTGGGCTTCGGTCAGCAAGGCCATGAATAGAATGAAGGGCTTGTCCGCGCGAACGGCATAGCTTTGCAATTGCAGTAAATGCCGGGCGGCTTCGGCCCGGTCACCGGACGCCGCTAACACTTGCGCCAGCCCATGCTGAACCAGGGCCGCCACCGACGGTAAGTTGATTTCGCGGCAAATCGACAACGCCAGTTCCGCTTCCTGGCGCGCTTGACTAAAACGCTGTTCCGCCAGCGACAGGCCGGAGCGCAAATGCAAGATGAACGATTGGTCTACCCGCCGATTCGCCGGCAAACACGCTTCCATGCGCGCCAACGCCGAGCGAAAGCGCTCCCAATCACGGGCCGACAGCGCGGTGTAGGCTTCTTGTCCGTAAATGTTCGGCAAATAAAAAGCCAAGCCGTAAGCGGTAGCCAATTGCGCAGCAGCCTCGGTGGCTGCGTAAGCGGCGCCGTGCTCGGCGCATAGGTAAGCGTTCACTGCTTGCCAATTCAATAGATTGATCCGGTACAGCGGTTCGTCGTTGGCTATCTGCTGATCCAGTAAGGCAAAAAAGGCGCGCGAACCTTCCGTATCGCCGCGCCAGACGTGGTATTGCAACAGGAAGGAGGTCAAAAACACCTGGCGCCCCGGTGGACAGTGCGGCAGGCGCGCTAATGCTCGCTGCGCCCAGCGTCGGGCCAATTCTAGGTAATCGGGGAAGTGGACCAGAATATTGCCGCAGCCCAGGATCCAGGCGTCCAACTCCGGATCGTCGGCTGCTTCGATTACTGAATCCAGCACAGCCAGTTCGTTCAGCCAGCGTGCCGCGTCGCGAAAGTCGTCCATCACGAAAAACATCGCGCTCAGTACCCCGGCGGCGCTCAGCGCTTTGCCCAAGGGGTCGTCGCCGAAACTGGCGTGAGCCCGTTCGAACAAGGTTTGGGCCAACGGCGGATTTAACGCCAACTGGGCCGCGGCCCGCCAGAACTCCAGCCACGGGTTAGCCGGTAAGTCGTCCGGTAAACTCTGCAACCAAGACTGCAGTTGCAGGCTTCTGCCGGCGCCCAACTCGGTTTTGGCATGGACCAGAATCAGGCGTTGCAGGTCCAGTCCGGCGTCGGCTTGGCGGTACAGTTCGAAGGCCTGGCCAATCTCGCCGTGGCGTTCCAGCACTCCGGCACTGCGTTTTAAAAATGCCGCGTAACCGTCCTGTCCGAGGTTGGCCCGGTGGCGGGCCAGCAGAAATTCCCGCAGCAAAGGGTGAAGTTGGTAACTGGGGATGGCAGTGTCGATGCGGTTGACCAAATAATGGTTGGCCGCCAGTCGGGCCAACGTCGCCAACACGGCCGGGTCGTCTGCTAAATCGTGCGCCAGCGGCTCGGTTGCGGTTTCTGCGCAGGCAACGGCCAGCAACTGTTGCAAGACGGTGGCATCCAAACCGTCCTGCACCCGTTGCGCTAAATCTGCTTGCTCGTTGGCCGGAGTCGGATGTTCGGGTGGCCGTTGCCGTAATTCCACGGCTAAAGCGGCTGGCCAGCCGCGGCTTTGGCCGAACAACTTGTCGAGCCTGTCGCTGCCGCCGTCGAATCCGGCCAGATCGGCCAGTCGGCCGGCTTCGTCGCGGTCAAACGCCAATTGCGCCGGCGTGAGCATGCCGAGCGGCTGCAATGCAATAGCCAGTCCGGGTGGTGGTTCGTGGCGGCTCAGACACAGTATTCGGTGCTGCACGCCGACGATGCGGCCCAATGCGGCCAATATCCGCACCAGTAACGGCGAAGCGACCACCTGGTGGCAATCGTCGAATACCAGCAGCATTGGCGCGGCTTCGGGCGGCAACAGCGTGCGCAATAACTCGCCGACATAGGCTTCAAGGCCGGGCAAATATTCCGGGCCGAACGCCGGTGTCGCGGAGACCAGGCCCAAACGGGTTGCCGCAGTGCGGAAATGCCCCAAAAAAACGGCCGGGTCCAGGTCATCGCTGTCGAAACGGTACCAAAGTACGGGTTGAGTGTTTGCGGCGGCATAATCAGCCGCTAACGTGGTTTTACCGTAACCGGCCGGCCCGAACAGCCAGACTGCCGAACCGTAGTCGGAATAGCTGCGGTCTATTTGTTCGAACAGGCGTCGGCGGCAAACCACAGCGGGTAAGGTCGGCGCGACCAATTTAGCGGGAAGTTGCGCGCGCACCGGTTTGTCGATCATCCACCCCCCCAAGCAATTTATCCACACGAATCGCGTCGGTAGTTCAGCACAAACCAGCGTCCGGCAGCAACTGTTATTAATCCGGTCTTTAGTAATCGGCTGGGAAGAGTCCTATAAATAGTATTCTATTCACGCAAAAGCAGTTAGGCTCTTAATATCCATGTGCTCGATGCCGGCTATTCAGCCACAAACCGATGACCTTAAATCAGCCGGCTTACGCGCTAGAGGAAATCAAGAACCGGCTCAGCCGATTTCACTGAGTACCGAAGTAAATATAATGTTCGACGTCGCCCCTTGCGGGTTGGCAATTGATACCACTCCGCGAATCAGTTACGGGCCGGATTTGCTTGCTTGCGTATTCTTTATCCATGCGCGATTGACGGCTATGATGCGACAAAGCTCAAACGCTATCGGGATGTTTGTATAGCTTGGGATGTGTTGCTATTTGCCAACACCCGCTGCCTGCAAATCGGCGTGATAGGAAGACCGTACCAAGGGCGCGCTGGCGACCTGGTGAAAGCCCAATTCCCGAGCGACCTCGGCATAGCGCTGAAATTGGTCGGGATGAATGTATTCCTGTACCGCCAAATGGTCCTTGCTGGGTTGCAAATACTGGCCCAAAGTTAGCATGCTGACGCCGTGGGCCAGCAAGTCTTTCATCACGTCTATCACTTCCGCTTCTGTCTCGCCTATGCCTAGCATCAAGCCGGATTTGGTCGGTACTTCAGGCAGAAGCTGGCCGTGTTGTTGCAGCAGTTTTAGCGAGACGTGATAATCGGCGCCGGGGCGGGCTTGCAGATACAGGCGCGGCACGGTTTCCAGATTGTGATTGAACACATCGCAAGGCTGCTGTTGCAGAATATCCAGTGCGGTGTCCATACGGCCGCGAAAATCTGGCACCAGCACTTCGATGGTGGTATTCGGCGACTCGCTGCGCACTGCCGCGATACAAGCGGCAAAATGGCTGGCGCCGCCGTCTCGTAAGTCGTCGCGGTTCACGGATGTGATCACCACGTATTTCAAGGCCATTGCGGCGATGGTCGCGGCCAGATTGGCCGGTTCTTCGGCATCCAAAGGCTGCGGTTTGCCGTGGGCGACGTCGCAGAACGGGCAGCGGCGGGTGCATAAGTCTCCCATGATCATGAATGTGGCGGTGCCGTGGCTGAAGCATTCGCTCAAGTTGGGGCAGGCGGCTTCTTCGCAGACGGTGTGCAGGCGGTGTTCGCGTAATGATTGCTTGATGCGATTGACTTGGTCGCCGCTGGGCAATTTGATGCGGATCCAGTCAGGCTTACGCAAGATTTGTTCGGGCTTTTCCACTTTTACTGGAATCCGCGACAGCTTGTCGGCATTACGTTGATGCGTTTCTGGCGTGGAGCGGGAAGGGGCGTTGAGGGTCATATTGCCACCGGGCACTTGGGTTGATTTTTGAGTCTCTGCAAGCTTTGCTTTTTAGCGAAGCTCGTCGAGTTTGCTTATTTCAGATTTCTATTGCTTGCAGTAACTGATGCACAACCGGCACCGCGAGTTCCTGATTAGTGATCTTAACCCCCAAATCGGCCAGTTGCGTGACTTGCAAGCCGGCATAGCCGCAGGGATTGATGTCTGCAAACGGCGCCAAATCCATATCGTTATTGATGCTCAGGCCATGGTAACAGCAACCGCGCTTGATACGCAGACCCAGCGAAGCAATTTTTTGCTGATTGACGTAGACGCCCGGTGCCTTGGGCTCGGCTTGGGCGGCGATGCCGTATTGCCGCAAGGTGTTTATCACCGCGTTTTCCAGGATGGTCACCATCTGCCGCGGGCCTTTGTTCAGGCGGCGTAAATCGGCCAACAGATAAATCACTAATTGGCCGGGGCCGTGATAGGTCACTTGGCCGCCGCGGTCGCTTTCGACAATTTCGATGTTGTTGGCTTTAAGAAAATGTTCGCGCTTGCCGTTTAAACCCAGCGTATAAACCGGCGGATGCTCGACGATCCAGATTTGATTAGCAGTGTTGTCATCGCGTTCGGTAGTGAATTGCTGCATGGCCTGCCAGACGCCGAGATAGTCTTGCGTCCCCAGATCGCGGAGGACGGTGGTCGCCTTACTGGGCATCAGTCCGGCTTACAGCGCCATCAATACATCTGGGCAGGCCGTCAAGCCCAGGTAGATGGCGTCCAGCTGTTCGCGGCTATGGGCTTCGATCATGACCGTTACCGCCAGATAATTGCCGCCTTTGCTGGGCCGGGTGGTGACCGCGCCTTCCAGGATGTCCGGGACATGGCGGCGGACGATTTCCACGACGATGGCGTCAAAATCGTCGCGATGCTTGCCCATCACCTTGATAGGGAATTGGCAGGGAAATTCCAGTAAGCTTTCGGTTTCGCTCATGACAGTGATTTTTTGTAGGCTTGCAATAAGTCGTCCATGTGTTTCCAGATGGGGCCGGGCTTGCCGTCACCGACTTGCTGGCCGTCCAGTTCGATCACCGGCACGATCTCGCGGGTGGAACTGGCGACCCAGATTTCGCTGGCGTTGTTTAGCGCTTCCAGTGCAATGATGTCTTCTTGATAAGGGATGTTGTGCGCGGCCGCCAATTCAAGAATCACGTCGCGGGTAATGCCGGGCAGGATTTCATGGCTTTTCGGCGGCGTGATCAATTCGCCGTCCAGCACCGCAAACAGATTGCTGGCCGCGCCTTCCACGACGTAACCATTGCGTACCAGTATCGCTTCCGCGCAGCCTTGATCCAGCGCCTCCTGCCTAAGCAGAATGTTGCCCAGCAATGTAATGGCTTTGATGTTGCAGAGCTGCCAACGGATGTCGTCCAGCGTAATCGCCTTGATGCCGTCGACTCGGCCGGCGAACGGCTTGATGTCCGCAGACATTGCAAATATGGTCGGTACGATTTGTTCGGGGAAACCGTGATCGCGTTTCGGCGCATAGCCGCGGGTGACTTGCAGGTAAATGTATTGATCGCGGTCATCTGCCAGCAGCGGCCGGAAAATCGCTTCCCAGTCCGCGACGCTGTGAGGCAACGGTAAACGGATGCCGTTCAGGCTGTTGTTGAGCCGGGCGATATGGTCTTCCAGTCTGAACAGCCGGCCGTTATAAGCCGGAATCACTTCGTAGACGCCATCGCCGAATAAAAAACCGCGATCCAGCACCGACACTTTGGCGTCGGCTAATGGCAGATAAGCGCCGTTCAGATAGACTTGCTCGGTCATTCTTTTTCCAGTAAGCCAATGGCTGCGTCGTAGAGACGGCGGAAAATGCCGCCCTCGGCGACAGCATCCAAAGCCACCAGCGGTTTGCTGAGGATGGATTCGCCGGCCAACGAAATGTTCAGGTTGCCGACCGTGTCGCCCTTGTTCAGCGGCGCGAATACGCCTTTGTCGATCTGCGTTTCGGCTTTTAACTCGTTAAAGTGTTTACGTGGGGCGGTGACGTACAGGTCTTCCGGCAAACCAACCGCGACTTTGGAGGTTACGCCTTTTCTAACCCGCGCGTCGCCCAAGGGTTTATTGCCTTCGTACAGACGATGGGTTTCGAAGAAGCGGAAACCGTAATTCAGCAGCGATTGGCTCTCGTTGGAACGCGCGCCGGCGCTGGCTGTACCCATGACCACCGAAATCAAACGCATATCTTCGCGTTTGGCGGAAGCCACCATGCAATAGCCGGCATCGTCGGTAAAACCGGTTTTCAAACCGTCAACGGAAGGATCGCGCCACAGCAACAGGTTGCGGTTTTGTTGGGTGATGCCGTTGTAGGTAAATTCTTTTTGCTTGTCCCAGCGATAGTATTCCGGGAACTCTTTGATCACCGCGCGGGCTAAGGTCGCCAGGTCATGTGCCGAGCTGTAATGGTTGGGGCTGGGCAGGCCGGTGGCGTTTTCGAAATTGCTGTTGGCCATGCCCAAGCGGCTGGCTTGTTCGTTCATCATCGTCGCGAAGGTTTGTTCGCTACCGGCGACGTGTTCAGCCAAGGCGACGCTGGCATCGTTGCCCGATTGAATGATCATGCCTTGCAACAAGTCTTCGACTGCCACTTGTTTGTTTACCTCAACGAACATTTTTGAGCCGCCGGTTTCCCAGGCGTTCTGGCTGATCGTGACTTTCTCGTCCAGCGTCAAATGCCCAGCTTTCAGCTCGCGGAACACCACGTAGGCGGTCATGATTTTGGTCAAGCTGGCGGGAGATACGCGCTTGTCGGCGTCTTTTTCGGCCAATACCCGGCCGCTGTCGAAGTCCATCAAAAAGTAACTGGAGGCCGCGACGCTGGGAGCGGCGGGGGTGAAAATCGGGCTGGCGGCTTGCAGCGAGAAGGCGGTTAACAATAACAGCAGCCCGCTAAACAGGCTGAGTGTCCTACGGTAAGGTTGGCTCATGATCGCAATTCAAAATAGTCATTCTGGAAAGGGCCATTGTAACACCGAGAGCCGCCGCGTAGAAAAACCCGCGTATTGTGCTAAGGCGCTTAAGCCCAAAGCTGGAAATTTTGGCAACTGTTTGGAATAGTTGGAAAGTTGGCCTAAGCGCTGGTATTGCAGATTTTGAATTTGCAGGCGCAATCCTGTAAGGCCATGCACGCGGTTTGTTCGACGGGCCTATCCAATAAGGTGGTAATCAGCGCGCGGTCAAATTCGCACAATTCCGGGTGTTGCTGAGCTAAATCGTGATAAACACAGTTAACGGCTTTAATGGTCGGCTGTGTTTGTTCGGCGTCCATTTCGGCGTGATAACCCAGCGATTGCATCAATTCCAGCAGCGCGCTTTGCTTTTGTGCCGGGTCCTTACCGCTAAACTGCGGGGCCAGCGACTGTGCCAGGTTAACGCCCATGCGCCACAGCATTTGCCTTAAGGCCGTTTCGCCCAGTTCGGTTTTTAGCTCGCCCAGCAACAAATTACAAAACCAGGGATATTGCTTGGGCAGGCGGTTGCGGCCTTGTTCGGTCAGCGTGTAATTGCGCGAAGGCCGGCCGCCGGTGCTGTTCAGTGCCGCTTCCTGAACCAGCTGATCTTTTTCCAGGCCGGTGAGGTGTTGCTTGACGGCGTTTCTGGAAATCTCCAGCTGTGCGGCCAGCTCGTCGATGCTCATGCCGGACGTGGTGGATAGCAGCAATTTTAAGATTTGCTCTTGGCGCGAGCCGGTAAGTTTGACCATGGCGTGTGGGGTGGTCGGAAATAAGTGATGCGGCATTCTACGCCGGATCAGCTATCACGCAAAGCGCTGTAAGTCTATTTTTGACATATAAATTACTTTTATAATAAAAATATTGCAAAAGTAATTTTATTCGCTTACTCTGTGCCTGGCTTTAAACAGCCGCATTTTTTTATTTGCAACGAAAGGCAGACCAACATGAGCGAAACCAAGGCAACTCTTTACGAACAATTGGGTGGCGAAGCGGCCGTTAACGCGGCTGTCGATATTTTTTATCGCAAAGTCTTGAGCGATCACCGCATCAACCGCTTTTTCGATAACACCGATATGGACAAACAGGCAGCCAAACAAAAATCCTTTTTGACCATGGCCTTCGGCGGTCCGAACAACTATTCCGGCGCCGATATGCGTCAAGCGCATGCGCATCTGGTTAAAAAACTGGGTTTGGATGATTCACATTTTGATGCGGTGGTCGAGAATCTGGCGGCTACCTTGCAAGAGCTGAACGTGCCGCAAGAGCTGATCAATCAAGTCGCGGCGATTGCTGAAAGCACCCGTAACGACGTGTTGGACCGCTAGGCGCCGGAGTAGGGGATGAGCTTGCATAAACTCAGCGTGAACGACCGCGAAATTGTTTGCGAGTCTGGCGAAACCGTGCTGGACGCCTGTCTGCGCGAAAACATCGACATCCCCTACGGTTGTCGGCAGGGCGCTTGTCAAAGCTGTATGGTGCGCAGCTTGCAGGGCCCGCCGCCGCCGGCGGCGCAAGACGGTTTAAAAGAAGTGTTGCGGCATCAAAATCATTTCCTGGCCTGCCTGTGTTATCCGCAGCAGGATATGTCTATCAGCATTAATCCGCCCGCCGATTTTTTCACCGAAGCGACGGTAATTGAAAAAAGTTTGTTGAATGCGGAGACGCTGCAACTCACTTTGCGGTGCCGGGAAACCATGGATTATTACGCCGGCCAGTTCGTGAATCTGAAACGCGCCGACGGATTGACCCGTAGTTATTCGATTGCCAACAATCGCTTGCATGCCAACAAATTAAGTTTTCATATCCGCCGCTTGGCCGGCGGCCGCTTCAGCGAATGGGCGCACCGGGAACTTCAGGTAGGCGACAAACTCGAGGTATCCGATCCGCAGGGGCTGTGTTATTACCTGCCGACTACCCCGGAAAAAAATCTGTTGCTGATTGGCACCGGCAGTGGTTTGGCGCCGTTGGCGGGCATAGTCAGTGAGGCTTTGCACCACGGCCACAGTGGCGATATTCATCTATTCCATGGCAGCCGCGAGATGGATGGTTTGTATTGGATCGAGGAAATGCAGGCGCTTGCCGACCAATACTCAAATTTCCATTACACCGCCTGTATCTCGCGCGGCGATGCGCCTGATGGCGTGGCCAGGGGCCGGGCCAACGACGTGGCGATGGCGAGTTTGCCTAGTCTGAAAGGTTGGCGGCTGTATTTATGCGGCCATCCGGACATGGTGCATCAGACCAAACGCCAAGCGTTTTTGCATGGCGCGGCCTTGCAGGACATCCATGCCGATGCATTTCATGTCGCGTCGGCCACCTTGGATTGATCGGGCAGCACATAAACCTTTTGCCGCTCCAGCGCCGCCAAGATGCGGATCTGCGCCAGCACCTGCTGTAAAACCGCCGAATCGTTATCGCGCTGCGACACCATGTAGGCCGGTAATTTGAATTGCGGGCTGTCGGCGACCGGAAATAGTTTGCCGGCTTGTAGCAATGGTTCGGCCAGGCGTACCGGCAGGAAGCTGGAGCCGCGGCCTTGCGCCAGAATCAGTTGTACCGCCATCCAGCCGATATTGACCACCTGCGCCGGCCGTTCCAGGTTGGGGTAGCTATTACTGTGCTGAGCATAAAATCCGGGCGCCCAATCGACATAAATGTAATCGTCGTTCGGCCAGGGCTGGCTGGGGTCGGTGGTCAGCAGCACCAGGGTTTCATCGAACAAAGGTTCTATTTGCAGGCTGGGGCTGTGTTGGGGGGTGTACATCAAGCCTATATCCAGTGCGCCCGCCACCAAGCTGCGCATCAAGTCTTCCTCAAAGCCGATGTCGCTACGGATGGAAATATCGGGCATAGCCTGCCGTATCTCACTGATCCATTCCGGCAACAAGGTTTCGCACAAGGCAATCCGCGCGCCAATGCTGATGCTGCCGCGAAACCGGCTGGGCAAACCAATATCGTGCCGGGCTTGTTCCAGGGTTAATAGCAAGGATTTGGCGTGCGGTAAAAAACGCCGGCCCGGCAAAGTCAGGCTGGCGCCGGAGCGATTGCGGACAAACAGCGTCACGCCCAAATAAGCTTCCAGGCGCTGGATACGGGTGCTAACGGTCGATTGCGTTACATACAAACGATTGGCCGCTTCCAGGAAACTGCCGTTGGCCGCGACGCTTAAAAAGGTTCTGATTTGGTCGATGTCCATCAGTTTAATATTGCATTTATCGATATTAAAGTCCAATAAATATCGCTTGTCTTATATCAACGTGGTTTTTATAGTACCTCCTGAGTAATGTATCGATTCGATGGCATTGTTGGGTGCGGAGGAAATCATGAAAACTTCAATATGTTTATTTACCAGGCTTTGGGGTAACCACAAAAACATGCTGCTGGGATTGGCTTTGCCGTGTTTGCTGGCGGCATGCACGGCGCAGAGCATTAAGCCCTCCGCGTCGCAGATCGACCGATTGCACAGTTTTTTGATTGTGCCGGTGCAAGCGCCGCCGCTGGAAGTGATACCGGATTTGATCGAGCGGCGCGATCCGGCTTATCGACATTTCGAAAACATGGCCTTGGGTTATGCGCTGCCTACTGAGCTTTATCAAATCCCTGGCGGTATCGAAATTGCGGGCATGGTTAGTGACAGCCGAACGGCTGATGTGGAAGCGATGACCAAGGCAGCGCCAAGCGCTGCCGGTAGTCCTGTAAATACCGATTTGGGTTGGACGCCCGCCAAGGCGGCGGCGCAGAAGCTGCCTGGTCTACTAGCTGCGGAAAATCGCAAAGGGGAATTGAGCCGCGAGTATTATCAATTACCGGCGGCGGGTGATGCCAGTTTGCAACATTGGCATCAGGCCATTCAAGCCTGGTACGGCCAGAACACCACGCCGGTCGATTATGCGGCGATGGGCCGCTACGACGCGGTGATAGAGGTTGGGATCGGCAGGTATCGGATTTTTGAAGGGCAAACGTCTTTGCAGCTAATGATCAAGCTCATTGATCCCGTCTCGCGCCACGTCATCGCTCGGACACTATCGGAAAGTTTCAGGGTTGACGATCAGGCGTTCGCCTCTCTGGATAATGGCGGTGGCGCGTTTAAACGATTGATCAGCGATATGGCGGTGCCACTGTTGCGGCAAAGTTTGGGTGACATTGGTCTGCGCCTACCCCCTCAAGCCGACGAATCTTAGCGTGTTGACCGGGCCGATAAGCGGATGAGCCTCGTCTATCAAAAGCGTCTGCGCGGCTGGCGTTTTAAGCTGTTTAATCTGTGCCTGGGTTTTGGGCATGCGCTGGTGATCTTCAATGCCGGCGCGTACATCGCCATGCTGCCCAGAGTGGCCGGCGGCTTGGGTGTGCCGCCCAGTTTTGCGACCTGGACCCAGACTGATTACATGATAGCGCTGGCGATGGCGTTTCCGGTGGGCGGCTGGTTGGCGCGGCGCTTCGGTGAATACCGGCCCTTCGTTGCGGCTTTCCTGGCGTTTGCCTTGGCCTCTTTCCTCTGCGCCTATTGCACTGCCTTTTACGGCTATCTGGCTGGCCGCATTGTGCTGGGATTTGCCGGCGGCTTGACGCTGCCCTTGGGTCAGGCCTTGTTGTTGAAGGAATATCCCGATAGACGCAAATCGCTAGGTATCGGTATCTGGAGCCTATTCACGTTGACGCCGTTCACTTTTGGCCCGCCTTTGGGTGGTTGGATAGCCGATAACTTGGGTTGGCGCTGGCTGTTTTGGCTCAACATCCCGGCGGCATTGGCGATTGCCGGTATCGTCGGCGCGCTGTTGTATCGGCGCGGTCACCGGCGATCCTGGCAGCGCTTCGATAGCGTGGGTTTTATCTTATCGGTAATGCTGGTGTTTGCTTTGCAGACTTTGTTGAACCAGGGCAACGATTGGGACTGGACCAATTCGGCTTACATCAAAGGCTTAATCGCGTTGATAGGCGCTTTGCTGATGTATTGGGTGGTGTGGGAATTGCACGTGCGCCGGCCATTTTTGGATATTCGCCTGTTTGCCCACCGCAATTTCAGCATTGGCGTATTCATTTTATTCACCGGCTTTCTGTATTTTCAAGGCTTGCTGTCCTTGCTCATCGTACAGTTACAACTGGCGTTCGGCTATTCGTCGTGGGAAGCCGGTTTGGTATTTCTGCCGATGGCTATCTGCGCCAAGCCGATGGCCAGCGTCTTGCACGAGATCGTCAAACGCTGTGATGCCCGGCTGTTGGCGAGTGCGAATTTGCTCGGATTCGCCGCCACCTATTTTTGGCTGAGTCGCTTCGACGATCCGGACTCGTTTGCCCAATTGTTCTGGCCGAAGTTGCTGGAGGGCGCCTGCCTGGGCAGCTTTTTCGTGCCGATGACCGCTTTGCTGCTGCACGGCTTGCCAGCCGAACGGCAATGGCGGGCGCTGGAATTGGCTAATCTGTTGCGGATAGCGGCCGGGGCAATCGGCATTGCCGTGCAAGGCATCGTGCTGTACCGGCGGGCGCCGCAGCATCTGACCCGCTTTGCCGAAAATCACGGCGCGTTTGAATTGTCAGATCATCCTGCCTTGGCAACGCTAAATGCCTTGGGATTTGCAGAGCCGGCGGCGTTGACCAAATATGCCAAGCTGGCCGGACGTGATGCGGTGTTACACGCCATGAACGATGCGTTCTGGATGGCCGGTTGCGTGTTTGTCGGCATGGCGGCGTTGGTCTGGTTTGCGCACCCGACTCGCACCCCGGTGAAAGTCAGTGTCGAGCAGGAACTGCGCCGGGAAACTCAGGAATTACTCGCGGAGGAGGCCTAATGTCTGTACGCCGATTCATTGCACTGGCGTTAATGTTGGGTATTTCGTCAAGTTGCGCCCGGTTCGGTGGAGAAGAAACTACGCGCGCCAGTCTGTTACCCATGCCTGACATGACCAACACCGTTGCTGATGCGCGCGGCAGTTTCGCAAGCAGCGATGCCTGGCCGGCGCCGGATTGGTGGACTGGTTTCGCCAGCCCGGAATTGCAGCGCTTGATAAGCGCGGTGCTGGCCGATAATCCGGATTTGAAGGCCACAGCGGCCCGGTTGCGGCAGTCACAGGCGATGGTCGATGCGCAGGCGGCCGAGCTTTATCCGACGGTAGATGCCAATGTTAGCTTCTCGGCGCAGCGCTTCTCGGCGAACAGCGTGCAAGCCAAACTGGCCGGCGAGAACTTTCGGCAGATGCTGATTAACCCCTTGATCTTGCGTTATCACCTGGACTTTTGGGGACGCGACGCGGCGGCCCTGCAAGGCGCGGTTGGCCGCTCGCTGGCGGCCGCGGCGGAGTTGGCCGATGCGCGGCTGTTACTGGCGTCTGCCGTGGCCAAGGCATATTTCGAGCTGCTGGCTGTCAGCGAAAAGCAAGGCATCGCCGAGAACATCGTCGCCGAGCGGCGGGCCTTGTTGCAATTTGAACAGACACGTTTGGCGACCGGTTTGGCCCCCGACGCACCGCTATTGCAGGCCAGAATAGCCCTTGCTAACGCCGAACAAGGTTTGGCTGCGGCGCGCGCCGACGTGGCGTTAAGTAAAAATTTGTTAGCGGCGCTGGCTGGGAAGGGGCCTGATTGGGGGGCTGGCATCGTTATCGAATCCGATCAGTTTGAGCAAGCGTTAACCCTGCCGGTGGATTTGCCGCTGCATTTACTGGCGCATCGTCCCGATATTAGCGCGGCGCGGCTGCATGCCGAGGCGGCGGCCGAGGAAATCAAGGTGGCCGAGACGGCGTTTTATCCGGACGTCAATCTGGTGGCCTTCACCGGCTTGCACAGCGTCAGCTTGAGCGACGTGTTGTTGCAAGGTTCCAGTCTGGCTTACGCGGTCGGGCCGTCCATCGAGTTTCCGATCTTCGAAGGCGGCCGCCTGCGCGCCAATTTGGCGTATCAAGAGTCTGCTTACGAAGCCGCTGTCGAGCGCTATAACCGCAGCTTGGTGCATGCGGTGCAGGAAGTGGCCGATGCGCTGAGCCGTTGGCGCGAGCTGGATGAGCGCCTGGCGGCACAGAGGCAAAGCTTGGCCGACGCATTAGCCGCTGACAAGCTGGCCGACAGTTTACGCATTCATGGCTTGTCTGATCGCGCCGCGCCGAGTTTGGCTAAATTGGAGGTCTATCAACAACAGTTTCGCTTGGCGGCTCTGGTGGGCGAGCGACACAAAGCCGAGATTAATATCATCAAAGCGCTGGGCGGCGGCTACAGCGACACTAAACCCGCAAAGCCATGACCGCAAACATGCCAAAAAAAATTCGTCCTCGAGAAATTCTGCGCCAACGCCGGCGCCGCTTGCAAGGCGTCACCTTGGCTTTGCTGCTGGCCGGTTTGGCTTATCTGGCTTATTGGTGGCTGGAGCATCGCGACTGGATCGCCACCGACGACGCCTTCGTGGCCGGGCATTTAATTACGTTGAAAACCCAGACTGACGGTACCGTGATCGAAGTATTGGCGGAAAACACCCAGTGCGTGGAAAAAGGCCAGGTCTTGGTTCGGCTGGATGGTGTGCATGCCGGCATTGCCTTGCAGCAGACGCAAGCCGAATTGGCGGAAGCGGTGCGGAATATCGTCAGTTTGCAGGCCAAAGCCGAGACGCTGAAGCAGCGGGCCTTGGTGAAACAAGCTTTGCTGGCACAGGTTGATCATGACTTGGCGCGCTTTAACGCAGCGGCTAAGGATGGGGCGGTTTCCGATCAACAGCTACAAAATGCCCAAGATAAAAGCCACGAACTGCAGGCGGCGATTAAAGAAATTCGCGCCGAACAAAGCAGTATTGAGGCGCAATTGCTGGATTCGGGTATCGATAATCATCCTGCGGTGGAAAAAGCTAAGAGCCGCTTGCGCCAAGCGTTTCTGGATTTTCAGCGCCGAAATCTGGTGGCGCCGGTGTCCGGTTGCGTGGCCAAACGCAAGGTGCAAGTCGGCGATACGCTGAAGGCTGGTGCGCCCTTACTGGCTATCGTGCCGCTCGACGATCTATGGATAGAAGCCAACTTTCTGGAAAGTCAGATCGCCGGGGTCAGGCCGGGGCAAGCGGCCGAAGTGCGCGTGGCGGCGTATGGCGACGAACGGATGTATCACGGCCGGGTGCAAGGCATCAATCCAGGTACCGGCAGCATCTTTGCAGTGTTGCCGACCGATAATGCTACCGGTAATTTCATTCATATCGCCGAGCGTTTGCAGGTGCGTATCGCGCTGGATGCCGCGGAACTCAAGGCCAATCCCTTGCAGCCAGGCTTGTCTACATTAACCCGTATCAACATAGAAAAAGCCGACGGTTTGGTATCGGCATCCGCGGTTACGCTGAATGGCGAGGCTTATCGCACCGATGTTTATGATCGAGAGTTGGAGGGTGCCGAACAGTTGATAGAACAGATTGAGTTGGCCAATCGGCCGCACTAGTTCGGCCGTATTCAGGCGGCTAGCGATTAATTCCCACAAAATTGCTGCAATAAAACGCCGCTACGTGTATCTTTGCCTTCCGGCAAAAATGGCCGGCACTCATAAATCAAACCGGCGACTGCGACAAGGTACGCGCCGCTTCTAAAAATTTAAATGACGGATTAACCATGTGTTTTAGTGCCAATATGTCTTTGGGCCTGGGAGTGGCGGGGCTCGTTGCCTCCACGGTAACCTTCCTGGATAAGGACGAAACCTTTTGGGTGAAACTGGCGAGGGCTTACGCCATTTTTCACTTCTCGTTGATGGAATTTATTCAGTATTTTGCGTATCCGGTAGCCGATCAGTGCGGCTACGGCAGCAATCTTTTTCTAAGCGAATTGTCGTCGGTGCATATCAGCCTGCAAGCCTTTGCGATCATGCCGGCTTTGGCGACGTATTCGTCGGACCCTAAGGCCTTGAAGAAAGCTTTTATTGTCGGCAGCTCTTTGAGCGGTTTGTTTTTGATTTTGACCCGCTTGCCGAACGACTGGCAGCTGTTTGATATTGACCCTAATTTCATCGGCCGGATGAACTCCTGTCTGTTCATGGGCATCTACCACATCGGTTATGCGATCTCCAGCGCCTTTGGTTTGCTGGTGACCCATGGCTCTTTGTTTGCCCTGGCCTTCAGCGCGTTTGTCTGGAAAAACAATTGGCGAATCGGCATCTACCATTGCTTCGGCGCGTTGATGACCTTGTTCATGCCGCAATGGCTGTTTGGCGTCAGTACCGGCGAGGCGGCGGCGATGTATTGTTTTTATTCGATCCCGATCACCGCCAGCTTCATGCCGACATTTAAAAAGTTTTTCTCCGCCCAGTCTGACGATTGGTCAGACGGCGTGCCCGCCAGACAACAATCTTGATCAGTGTGGCAGAGGCACAAGACATTACGCCTCTGCTATTGCCAGGCTTCAATAAACCCTTGATAAAACGCTGGGTCGGCGACGGTAGCGCCGCGCTGACCTACCAACGCCGACGCAAACTCCTGCGCCCGTTTTAGCATCACGGGCATAGGCCAGTGTTCGGCAATCCCCAATAACAAAACTGCTGCAAACGCATCGCCGGCACCGACCGTATCGACTATTTCAATATGGCTTTCGGGGGCGATACCGAACAACTTCCCCGATGAATTCAGCGCCAGAGCACCTTGGCTGCCGCGCGTAAGCACCACGCCTTGTAAATGATACGTCTGCTGCAATAGGCGCATCTTGGTGTCTATGCTCTGCTGGTCAGGCAGCAATAATTCCAATTCTTCATCGTTCAGTTTTAACCAATCCGCGCCGGCTATCCATTCCAAGACCTCATTCGCTTGCCACCAGGGCGCGCGCAGATTGACATCCAGAAACACCGGGCCACTCCAGTTCTGTTGCATATTAAGCAATGTTTGTCTGGAAACCGGGTTTCGTAAAGCCAGACTGCCATGATAGAGCAAGCCCTGTTTGGGGGAATGATGGAACGCCTCGGCATCAATGTAGTCGTAAGCTTGCCGGTCCAGAATCCGGTAGCTGGGTTGCCCGTCTGTTATGCTGACCGCTACGCTGCCTGTTGGGTGAGCAGCGTCTATCTGCATGGCAGATCGCGTCATACCGGTACTTTGCATGGCCGCGAGGATCTCGCGGCCGGCGTCATCTTCCCCCACACGGCTGATAAACAGGGCTGGCCGGCCCAAAGCTTGCAGATGCCAGGCGACATTAAATGGCGCGCCACCGAGGATTCGGCTGCCGTCCGGAAAATTGTCGAATAGTACTTCACCGAATATCGTGAAAAAAGCTGTCTGCATCTGTCTCGCCTCGCCGCAATTGCTGGTTTAGAGCGATCACAATAATCAACGCCTGCGGAAATGACAATGGCGTGTGAACGGCTATGGTCGTTTTCAGGGCGCTTACCGATGTGTGCTGCACTGATGTGGTGCGTAAAGCGGTTTGGGTGATGTGGCGGCGATTTAACTTTTTGATAAATAGACATTAATAAGATTGGCATGTGGATTGCTGAAAGATGATCATGAATATAAATACTTTTTTCGATGAAATGCGTACCTCAACCGGTAGCGTCCGGCGGCTGTATCAACCCTTCGCGGAGTGGTTGAGCAGTACCGATCATGCCCAGTTGATGCAAAAGTCCCGCGAAGCGGAAATGCTGTTTCGGCGGGTGGGTATTACTTTTAATGTCTACGGCGACGAGGCCGGCGCTGAGCGCTTAATTCCATTTGATGTGGTGCCGCGGATTCTGGCCGCGACGGAATGGCGGGTGTTGTCGGCGGGCGTGATTCAGCGAGTCACGGCGCTGAATGCGTTTTTGAACGATCTGTATCACGATCAGGAAATCATCAAAGCCGGTATCGTCCCCGCCAGCATTCTGGAAAACGAGATGTATCGGCCGGAAATGCAGGGCGTGGACGTGCCCGGTGGGATTTATGCACATATCGCCGGCGTCGACATCGTACGTACCGCCGAGAACGAATTTTATGTGCTGGAAGACAATCTGCGCACACCGTCCGGGGTTTCCTACATGCTGGAAGACCGCAAGATGATGATGCGTCTGTTCCCGGAACTGTTTCGCCGTTATGCGGTAGCGCCGGTCGAGCATTATCCGCAGGTGCTATTGAACAATTTGCGGGCGGTGGCGCAGCCCGGTGTTTACGATCCGACTGTGGTGTTGTTGACTCCTGGCGCCTATAACAGTGCGTATTTCGAACATGCGTTTCTGGCGCAGCAAATGGGTATAGAGCTGGTAGAGGGCCAGGACTTGTTTTGCAAGGACAATGGAGTGTTCATGCGCACCACGGAAGGCCCAAAGCGCATTGACGTGATTTATCGGCGCATCGACGACGATTTTCTCGATCCGCTGGCGTTTCGCGAAGATTCGATGCTCGGTGTGCCGGGCTTGGTCTCGGTGTATCGCAATGGGGGCGTCACGCTGGCTAACGCGATTGGCACGGGAGTGGCAGACGACAAAGCTACCTACACCTATGTACCGGAGATGGTGCGTTTTTATCTGGGCGAGGAGCCTATTTTGTCCAATGTGCCCACGTATAAACTGGAAAATCCCGACGATTTGAAATATGTGTTGGCGCATCTGGAGGAACTGGTGGTCAAGGAAGTGCAGGGTTCCGGCGGTTATGGCATGTTGGTGGGACCAACGTCCTCCAAACAGCAGATCGAGGATTTTCGGGCGCGGATTTTGGCCGAACCTGACAATTACATCGCCCAACCGACTCTGGCTTTGTCGACTTGTCCGACTTTGGTTGAACAAGGGGTGGCGCCGCGCCATGTGGACTTGCGACCGTTTGTGTTGTCCGGCAAAACCACCACGCTGGTGCCGGGAGGCTTATGCCGAGTAGCGATGCGGGAAGGTTCACTGGTGGTGAACTCCTCGCAGGGCGGCGGCACTAAGGACACTTGGGTATTGCACGGAGACTCAACATGCTAAGCCGCACCGCCGACCATCTTTACTGGATGGCCCGTTATATCGAGCGCGCCGAGAATATGGCGCGGGTGCTGGACGTGACTTATCGGATGTCACTGGTCGCCAATAGCGCCTACGACGAAGCCGCACGCTGGAAACCCCCGGTGCAGATTGCCGACGATATCGAGGCTTTCGAGAAAAACTACTCCGGCTACACTGCTGTCAATGTGATTCAGTTCATGGCTTTGGATGAGCGTAACCCTTCCAGCATCGTCAGTGCTCTTAACTCGGCGCGCGAAAACGCGCGTGCCGTCCGAGTGGCGATGTCTTCGGAAATGTGGGAGACCGTCAATGCCTTATGGTTGGAACTTAGGCAACGGATTCGACAAGGTTTACGAGAAGCAGAGATCAGCGAATTTTGCGATTGGGTGAAATCGCGTTCGCACCTGTTTCGCGGTGTTACCTTCGGCACCATGTTGCGCGATGACAGTTACAAGTTTGTGCGTTTGGGCAGCTTTGTCGAACGGGCCGACAATACCGCCCGGCTGCTGGATGCCAAGTATCAATTGCTGTTGCCGGCCGTGGAAGCTCCCGAGGGTCAGGTCGATTATTACGAATGGAGTTCCTTGCTGCGTTCGGTATCGGCATTCGAGGCCTATCAAAAAGTATTTCGAGATACCATCGAGCCCTGGAAAGTGGCCGAGCTATTGGTGTTACGCGACGACATGCCGCGCTCTTTGCATGCCTGCTACGACGAACTAGCGCCTATCCTGGAGCAACTGTGTCGGCAGCGGGGCCGGGAGTGTCTGCGCTTGGCCGGCGAAAATCATGCGCGGCTGCATTACGGGCGGATGGCCGACATTTTTAAGACGGGCTTGCATCAGTTTTTGCAGGATTTCATTTTGCGTAACAACGCGCTCGGCGTTGAAATTCAGCGGGCCTTTCTTAATGGACCGGAATAAGTCCTTGTGTAAACAGTGTATTGCTGCACCGACTGTTTAAGCAAAATTTTGGCGATTCAGCCTAGCGGACAAATAGAGTTAGAGGAAAACGGATGATAAATTCACTGATCCACCCCAAGCAGGGCGACAAGGCCAATTCGCCCTGGTTTGACGAGTTTCTGGTCAAGTTGCTGGAAAACCGGGATCGAACCGGCCTGACCGAAATGATCCGCGAAATCGATGCGTTAATGTTGACGGTGGAGCCAGGCTGTTCGGCGGCCTATGTCAGCGAATTGGCCTTGATGACGCCTTACCACTATCTGGTCACTTTACAGTCCGAGAGCCATTGGACTCACGTGCTGCGGATTGATATGAATTCGCCGGACTTGTTGGTGCGGGAAGTGCGTGCACCCGGTCGGGCTGACATTTTCCGCAGTCTGAACGAGGTGTATCCGATTGGTGCCCACAAGCCTAACTCGCGCTATATGGGCGAAATTTTCCGGGTCAGCAATTTGCACGAAGTGGTCGAGCAGCAAAAAGCCAGGGAAATCCGCTTTTTTAACCAGGATCAAATTCGCAAACTGGAATTGCCCGGCAATATGGCCATCGTCAAACCGTCGCCGTATACTCACAACATCGTGGCTTACTGGGAAAGGCCGCCGGAGGACATCAGAGTATATGCCTTGGGAAATAGCATTATCCTTGACGAAGTGAATCGCGGCTACCTGCAAGCCAAGGAGATTCAGGAAGAATTAGGGCTGGATAAACTGATCCGCCCCATCGATCATTTAGCTACCCGGGTTTACAGCCAGAATCGGGAAGTGGCGATTTTGGAATATTTGACGCTCTCCAGTTATTACTATTGGGGGTCCTACGATATTGCCAATCAGAATTCTTCGACCAACGTCACCAAAAGCATTCATTATCCCGAGGAACGCATTAGTCCGGCCAAAGTGTTTACCGCTGCCAATCATCCGTATTTTGTCAATCATCTGGTGGGCTTGCCGTCACCGACCGAGAGTTTCGTGCGCAACTATGGACCGCGCTTGCATCATGTGGCTTTGGAAGTAGCGGACGGTGAGATCAACGGCCAGGCCAATATCGATTATGTAGTGCAGGCTATCCGGGCCAGAGGTAAGGACTTTCTGCTGGATGTCATCGGTTCACGCGAAGAAGGCTTGAAGCAAATATTTTCCAGCGCTTCCGAGCATTCGTCGTTGATTGTGGAGTACGTGCAGCGTTTTGGTAATTTTGATGGTTTCTTTACAAAGCAGAATGTTGCTGAATTAACGCATGCCGCTGGGGTAGAGGAAAATCTACGTTTGTTACAGGCAGAGAGTGAAGCAGCCAGTCCGGTGTCAGCATGAGTATCAGAGTAGCGATTAATCACAAAACCAGTTACCACTACGATCATCCGGTCCAATTGGGTCCGCACGTATTGCGGCTAAGGCCGGCTTCGCACTCGCGGACGGCGGTCAGTGCCTATTCATTGACCATTAAGCCGGATAAGCACTTCATTAACTGGCAGCAGGACCCGTTTGGCAATTATCTGGCGCGCTTGGTGTTTCCGGAAAAAACCACCGAATTTTCGATAGAAGTGGATCTGATTGCCGATATGACGGTGATCAACCCCTTCGATTTTTTTCTGGAAGAGTACGCCGAACATTATCCGTTTTCCTATCCGGAGCAATTGGCCAAGGAGCTGGCGCCTTACCTGGAAATTCGCGAGCAGGGGCCTTTGCTCAAAGGTTTTCTGGCCGGCTTGAAGCGGGATAAGCAAGGCATCGTCGATTTTCTGGTGAGTATCAATCAAGCCGTGAATCAGGTCGTCAACTATGCGATCCGGATGGAACCGGGCGTGCAAAGTTGCGAGGAAACCCTGGAAAAAAAGTTGGGTTCCTGTCGAGATTCCGGTTGGTTACTGGTGCAGGTATTGCGGCACATGGGTTTGGCCGCGCGCTTTGTATCGGGGTATTTGGTGCAGTTGGTGGCGGATGTGAAATCGCTGGACGGCCCGTCGGGCACCGACCACGATTTCACCGATCTGCACGCCTGGGCCGAGGTGTATATTCCCGGCGCTGGCTGGATAGGTATGGATCCGACGTCCGGACTGTTTGCCGGAGAGGGCCATATTCCCTTAGCCTGTACCGCGGATTATGTCAGTGCGGCGCCGGTCAGCGGCGGCTTTATCGGTAAGGCCGAGACTACCTTCGATTTTTCCAATCGTGTCAGCCGTATCCATGAAGACCCACGGGTTACCAAACCATACACCGATAAGCAATGGACCGACATTGAGCGTCTGGGCGAAAAGGTCGATGCCGAGCTGAAAGCCGGGGATGTGCGCTTAACCATGGGCGGCGAGCCCACTTTTGTGTCCATCGATAACATGGATGCGCCGGAATGGAACACCGATGCTGACGGCGAGGAAAAGCGCAAGTTGGCCGGAAAATTGGTCAGACGTTTGCGCGACAGCTTTGCGCCGGGCGGGCTGTTGTATTTCGGGCAGGGCAAATGGTATCCGGGCGAGCCGTTGCCGCGCTGGCAGTTGGCGTGTTTCTGGCGCAAGGACGGCAAACCGATTTGGAAAAATCCGGCCCTATTGGCGGATGAGACCCGTGATTATGGATTCGATCTCAAGCATGCGGATGCATTTATCCGTGATTTGGTGAAACGGCTGGGCGTGGCTGGCGAGTTCATTCTGCCTGGTTTCGAGGATCCTCTTTACTACCTGTTACAGGAGGGATTGGTACCGAAAAACCTGGATCCTTTGCAAGTCGATTTGAAAGACGACTTAGAGCGTCAGCGCTTGGCCAAATTGCTCAGCGCGGATCTCGGCGCGCCGGTCGGCTATGTGTTGCCGCTGCATTGGAGCTATCAGGCCGGTTCTTGGAACAGCAGTGCTTGGGAATTCCGCCGCGGGGCGATGTTCCTGGTGCCGGGCGATTCGGCGATGGGTTTGCGTTTACCTCTGAACTGTTTGCCTTGGGTGCCGTTCGAAAAGCGCGATCACCCCCATGAACGTAGCCTGTATGAACCGGTGGAGCCTCTGGGCGATATTGATTCGGAAGTTAGCCGTCGTTACAGTCAAATGGCCAAGCAGGGACTACATCCGACCGAAATGGACGCAGCCGATGATGAGAGGCCGCACGATCCGGAATGGGTGCCGCATACCGCTTTGTCGGTTCAGGCCCGTGAAGGTCGTTTATTTGTATTTGTGCCGCCCACGACCGAGTTGGAACACTACCTGGACATTATCGCGTCGGTGGAAGCTACGGCAGCGGCTTTGAAAATGCCGGTGGTAATAGAGGGGTATCAGCCGCCCCACGATTTGCGTCTGACCCGTTTGCCGGTGACGCCCGATCCTGGCGTGATAGAGGTGAATATTCATCCTGCCGCCAGTTGGAAAGAGCTGGTGCACAACACCACCACTTTGTACGAGCTGGCCCGGTTGACCCGGCTCGGCACCGAGAAATTCATGCTGGATGGCCGGCATACCGGGACCGGTGGCGGTAATCATGTGACCTTGGGCGGCATTACGCCCGCCGATAGTCCGATTTTGCGGCGACCGGATTTGTTGCGCAGCTTGGTCACGTATTGGCAGCATCACCCAGCCTTGTCCTATTTGTTTTCCGGCTTGTTTATTGGTCCAACCAGCCAGGCGCCGCGCGTCGATGAAGCGCGCAATGACAGCCTGTACGAGCTGGAAATTGCCTTTCAACAGATGCCGGAGGGCGAAGTGGCCGCGCCGTGGCTGGTCGATAGGCTGTTCCGCAATTTGTTGGTGGATATGACCGGCAATACGCATCGTAGCGAGTTTTGTATCGACAAACTGTATGCGCCGGGTACCGATGCTGGACGGCTTGGGCTCCTGGAGTTGCGTGCGTTCGAAATGCCGCCGCACGCACGAATGAGTTTGATGCAAATGCTGTTGCTGCGAACCCTGGTAGCTTGGTTTTGGCGCGAGCCCTACAAGAAGCCTTTGGTGCGCTGGGGGACGCAATTGCATGACCGGTTTATGTTGCCGCATTTCATTGCCAGCGATATTTACGATGTGGCGCGCGATCTGCAAGCTGCGGGTTATGAATTCAAGACGGAATGGTTCGCGCCGTTTTTGGAATTCCGGTTTCCTAGAATCGGTAGTCTGCGGGTTAACGATCTGCAATTGGATCTGTATCAGGCTATTGAGCCGTGGCACGTGTTAGGCGAAGAAATCACCAGCAGCGGCACCGCCCGTTATGTCGACTCCTCGGTGGAGCGCTTGCAGGTGTCGCTGACTGGAGCGATGGGTGAACGCTATGCCTTAACCTGTAATGGTCGCAGGGTGCCGTTAAAGGCCACCGGCAAGCAAGGAGAGCTGGTGGCGGGTATCCGTTATCGGGCTTGGAACCCGCCGTCGGCTTTGCATCCCTCTATCGGTGTCCAGGCGCCGCTGGTATTCGATTTGGTTGATACCTGGAACGGTCGGTCTATCGGCGGTTGTACGTATCATGTTTCTCACCCCGGCGGCCGCAACTACGACACGCTGCCAGTTAATGCTTACGAGGCTGAAGGACGCAGGGTTAGTCGTTTTTGGCAGCACGGGCATACGCCGACCGAAACCGTGTTGGAATTACCGAGTGAGGAGTTCAATAAAGATTATCCGTTTACGCTGGATTTACGTTGGAATGCGAGCTAGATAGAACGAGGAAATTAAAAAACCTAATCAGCGAGTGTCGGTTTTTTTTACAATTTAGCTTGAAATTGACTCGATTTGCTATACCATCCTTACCTGCGGAACGAGACAAAGTGGCTATAGCTATTTGAACTTGTTATGAATATTTGTTTATAGGGTGGGGTGTATCTTGAATCGACAGAAGCAGTCTTTCGATCATTGTTTCGAGGTATTTTTAGCTGATACGCCGGAAAGTAAAAAAATTCATTATCAACTCAGATACCGGGTTTATTGCGATGAAATGGGCTTTGACGATACGGAGCAGTTTCCGGCGCAGCAAGAAATCGATGAATGGGATAAAAGCGCAGTTCATTTTTTAGTCAGGCATAAATATACTCAGCAGTGGTTGGGCGGGCTGAGGATGGTCATGCCCAAAGGTCACGTTTTTCCGTTTCAAGAAAGCAGTAGTTCACATCAACGGCTACCAAACGGCAGATACAAAAATTCCGTTGAAATTTCCAGGCTATGCGTTATTAAGGAAGCAAGGCGCTTTGCTTTTAGAAACTCGGCTGTAGAGGTAGCTGAAGAAAATCGCAAAATTAGTTTTCTGCACGATTACCGCAATATCAATAGAGACATAATGTGGGGGCTGTATCGAGCCGCGGCGGTTTATTCCGTCCAGCAGGGCATTAAACATTGGTATATGTTAGCCGATCCGGCACTGGCGTACAGTATTAAGAAACAAGGCTTAGATATACAGCAACTGGGCGATGCTAGTCGTCAAAGTGCACGTCTGCTGTATTATTTGAATACAAAGCAAGTGCTGGAAAACTCTTTATGGTTTGAGGGTTACCGACACGATTTTCGCTTATATTCGGATATTGCAACTGACGTTCCTGTCGATATGAGGGGGCGCCAGGTAAAGCAAATCGGCGTTATTTCTTATGTGTCGAGAATCTGATTTATCTGTTTAAATCCGCCGCGTAAAACCCTAGCCTGCAATTATCAACCGTTCTCGCTGGTAGGCCTTCTATGTCAATTCTGGTGTTCATCAGTATGATTACGCAGCAAAGCTTGCAGTCCGTATTTTTCAAATAAACCGTACAAGGTTGGCCTGGTAACACCCAATAATTTAGCTGCTTCTGATATGTTATTGTCTGCGTAGGTCAGTGCGCGTTTGATGGCGATGGTTTCTGCCGCTTCTCGTACCGACTTGAGATTCAGCGGCATGGACTTGTCGCTATCGGTACCAATTTCCAGCTCTTCGGCGGTGACGAAATTGTTGTCGGATAAAATGACCGCACGTTTGATTTTGTTCTCCATCTCCCGAATGTTGCCAGGCCAGTTATAAGCTTCAAGAGCACGAGCGGCGTCGTGGGAAAAATGTTTTTCTTTGGAGTTGTTTTCGCGGCAATAGCGCTGTAGCAAAGCATTAGCTATCGTAATAATATCGCCTTCGCGTTCGCGTAGTGGGGGAATGTCAACGACAATCTCACTGAGCCTGTAATATAAGTCGCCCCGGAAATTACCTTGCGCAATGAGGTCGGGTAAATGGCGATGTGTTGCACATATAATGCGCACATCCACGGCAATTTCCTTTCTACCCCCTAACCGTTCTATGACCCGTTCCTGGATAAATCGCAGCAATTTTGCTTGCAAGGCAAAAGGGAGGTCGCCGATTTCGTCTAAAAAGAATGTGCCGCCCTGCGCATATTCGATTTTGCCTTTGGTTTGCGCGACTGCGCCGGTGAATGCACCTTTCTCGTAGCCAAATAATTCACTCTCTAACAATGTTTCTGGTATGGCCGCGCAGTTTACCGCTACAAACGGTTGTGAGGCGCGTGTGCTCAGGCGATGTAAGGCTTTTGCCAATAGCTCTTTACCGGTGCCGCTTTCGCCGATTAGTAAAACGGTTGCTTGAGTCGGTGCAATTTTTTCAATCATCCGCATGACCGCCTGCATTTGCGGACTGGTGGCGATCACGCCGGTCAGGGGCTTTTGTTGCTGCAATATTTGGTAGTCGCGCTCCAATGCGTCAAGTTGAAACGCTCTTTCTATAATCAGGCCCAAGACGTCCGGGTCTACCGGCTTTTGATAAAAGTCATAAGCACCTAAGGCTACTGCATGAATCGCATTTGCGCGATCATCATTGCCGGTTACCACGATTATCTTGGTGGCAGGTGCTAATGCGAGAATTTCCTTGAGAGTGGCGAGTCCTTCAGTGGCGTTGGTGGGGTCGGGCGGTAAACCAAGATCCAAGGTAACGACGCTTGGCGTATATCGTCTAAGTGCAGCTATTGCTTCGTCTCTATTACTTGCTATTACTACTTCGTATTGCTCGAAGGCCCATTTCAGTTGTTTTTGTAAGCCTAGGTCGTCCTCGATAACTAACAGTACTTTAGAAGTGATCATTATTTCCTTGATTTGCGGAAACTCGCTGAGCTAATGGTAATTGGATGGTGAAAGCAGTGCCGCGGCCTGGATTGCTATCGACCCGGATATTTCCAGACTGCTTTAGAATGTAATCGCGGGCTTCGTAGGCGCCGATGCCCATTCCGGCATTGCCTTTTGTCGTATCGAACGGCTTGAATAGGCGTTCCGCAATGAACTGTTGGTCCATACCTATACCGTTATCGATAATTCTGATGACAGCATAGTCTTGGTTTTTTGTTAATTCAAGCTTAACCCATCCATCGCTTGTCGCTATGGCGTCTTGGGCGTTTTGCACTAAATTCGTCAAGATATTGGTCAGTTTGATTTTGTCGGCCGTCACGAAGCACTCGCTGAGTGTTGTGTCCATCTGCAACGGCGGAGTGCCGAGATGTTGTTGCTCGATGTTTTTAACCAATTCCACCAGATTGATGAAGGTATTGGCTGTAGTTGTGTTGGTCTCACCTTGTTTTAACTGTTCGACAATATGGTGCATTTTTTTGACCACATTATTTAGCGTGTCTATGGTATCGTCGAAGAAGTCCGGGTTATGTTTGTGCTTTTCCGCGTTTTTTACTATCAAGGAGATCTGGGCTACCAGATTTTTGAGGTCATGTACCAAATATGCTGAAAGGCGGTGATAAGTTTCAAATTGACGATTATTGGCGAGTTCTTCACTTGTCCGGTTCAAAGCGAGGGCGTTGGCAAGTTGCATTCCCACTGTTTTTAAAAGATCGTGGTCTTCCCAGTCAAGTTTTCGTGGTGCGCGCGCCTGCGTTAACACCACAAAAGCTTCAAGTTTGTTTAGGTGAAATAGCGGCACTATCAGCCACACTTGGCTATCTTCGTAGCACCACGGCGATAGATCTATGTCGTCGTATACTTCCGGAGCATGAGCTAGTTCGAAAAAATCGATGACCCATTGCTTGTTCGCTAAATATTGAGGCAGGTCGCCGATGTTGTGGAGATATTCAATTTCTTGTGGAGTGAGTTTGAGGTTTTGTTCTGCAGCTAGAAAAAATTGGCCTTGATCGTTTTTTAACCACAAACCGCCTCCTGCGCTTTCTACTAGGTCCGTTAAAGTAGTTATGATGAATCCTTTCAGTTCCTCAAGCGACTCAAGTTTTGCCAATGATTTGCTGATTTTGAGCCACTCTTCGCGGTAATCGTAGCTGTAGTGGAAAAAGTGCTTACTAAAATACACCTTGGAGATCGCTCGTATTTTTCCAGATGTAAACGGGATAATCAGCAGGAGAATGGCGAGGAAAATAAACAGAGTTTGTGCAGCCTCACCCCATTCGGTATTTGCGCGTTTGATATAAAAACCGGCAAACGACATAAGGATTAAATAGATGCCGCAACCGAGGAGAATCGTTGAGTAAAAAATAGTTTTGCGAGGTGTTGTCAGTTCCGTACTTTGGCTGTTAAGCTTTAGTCGGGTCAATGTGACTGCTAAAAGTGGTGTCATGAGTGCGTTAATTACGCCGCGTGACTGCCAGAGCTCGAAGTCCAGGCTGCTGAATAGCAGTGATTTGCTGTAAACGAGCAAATCGAATGCGAATAGCGAGCCAAGGCTTATACACAGAAATTTGAGATTCCACCTTTGCTTCAGGGGGGTGCTGCGATAAAGCTGCTCAACCAGGATGAGGCCAAATACAGCGGATACAACGTGCGATGCGAAACGAGGATCGACGTTTAGATGTTCTCGGATTAGGGTTAGGTAGGCGGGAAAGATCTCAATACCTAAAACTAGCGCGATAGTTAGGGTAGCGGCCACGCTAACATTCGACTTAAATATTTGCTTGTGATCGTTGTATATCTGTTTGGACAGCAGTGTTCCAAGTTGAAGAAACCAAGATGCATTCCGGAGAGTTTCGTACGGTAGCGTGTCAGCGAAGAAGAAATGGCTATTTTTTGTGGCGATTATCACGCTTGTGCACCATGCTAACGAGCACAAAACTGCTATTATGAAAGGCAGATGCCAGTTTTTCCTAAAGCAAGCGTATAAAAGTAAAAAACCATAAGCGATGGCTGCGCTCAAGTAGCTGTAATAAATGTAGCTTTGCATTTAGCGTCGATGTTTAAGTGTTTTTTCAATACGTATAATCATTATACGACCTTATAAGCAGTAGGCAGGATCATTACTTTGCAGATTCAGGCTGACATGAAAGAATTATTTAGTGACGTACTAGCTAATGCGCAATTCTCGGACGGTTCCGGCTGGAAACGATATCGCCTAAATGCGGGTGAGACCATCGTAAAAAAAGGCCAGCAAGGAAATACATTATTTCTCATAGAAGAAGGTGTTGTTAGAGTGTTGGGCGGTGCAGAGCTGGATGGGAATCGTAGAATAAGTCCAGGTCTCTGTGATTTAGATGCTGGGGCGGTATTTGGGGATGTCTGTTTGTACGAACCCAGGGAGAGAACGGCCTCTGTTGTTTCATTGACTGATGTGTGTCTACTTGAAGTTCGTAGTGATATGTTGAGTGTTTATTTGGACGATCATCCGGTGCAGGGTTATTTATTTTTGAAGGGCTTGTTTCAAGCTATGTCTAATCGTTTGGGATTGGCAAATGATCGAATAGAGCATTTACTGGCGTGGGGAATTAAAGCGCATGACATCGATAAATATTTGTAGCTGGATGATGCTTGTGAAAATGAGAGGGCAAGATGGATGTGGGGCCTAAGTTATCACTGGCAGAAAGTTTTAGCCGTTACTTCAAGGTGGGGCTCGCTGAAAGTGACGCTCAGAAGGAATTTGTTTTTCAAGTAAGGTACCGTGTTTATTGTGAAGAGTTTAAATATGAACCTGTTGAACATTTTGCTAATCGCCTTGAAGTAGACGAATACGATCAATATTCACGCCACTGTTTGATTACGCATTTGCAAACTGGTATCCCTGCTGGTTGTGTGAGAATGGTTCCTGCTATCGGGGAACGACAGAATAAGCCATTGCCGTTAGAAAAATACTGTGGAGCTAGTTTAGACAGCAAGCTTATAGATGATTTAAAGCTACAAAGAAATACAGTATGCGAAATATCAAGATTAGCTGTGGATGGGGCGTTTCGTAGACGTACCGGCGAGACTCTAACCCGCTTCGGTGAAATTAACGGCTTACAGTTTTCGCCTCAAGAGCAGAGGACTTTTTCGTCAATAGCAGTTGCTTGTTTTTTTGCCGCCACAGTCCTAACAGAGGTTGATGGACGTACAAATGTGTTTGCGATGATGGAGCCGTTCTTGCCGCGGCTGATGCATCGGTCAGGTATAGATTTTCAACGAGTTGGTAAGGATATTGACTATCATGGTATACGAGCACCTTATTTCATTACTACTCAGGCTGTTTTAGAAAATATGCATCCCGATTTGCTAGAGTTATATTCCTGGATAAAAGAAAATATTGTTAATTAATATGGCGGGATCGAATGTAATTATATATTTCTAGGCGATTAGTAAGTAGTCAAATAAAATATTGGGGTTTTGGTAATAGGATGAAAAGAAAAATAATCAGTTCCGTAGTTCTCGCATGTACGTTTTTATTGCAAACAGCGGCATGTTCCTCGCCGGAGGAATCTGCTCGGAGTCATTTGCAAAAAGGTAAGGAGCTTTTTGAAAAAGGGGAATTTGATAAGGCATTGCTTGAGTTGAAGACAGCCAGTCAAAGCAGCGATAAGTTTGGTGAGACCTATTTCTATATGGCCCTATTGGACGAAAAAAATAATAATTTCAAGTCGATGCGGCAAAACCTGATTAGGGCCTTAGAATTAGAGCCAAGTTTGACTTCCGCAAAAATAAAACTAGGCAAGCTCGATATTGTTTTTGGAGATCTGGAGAAAGCATTGGAGCAAGCGGAGTCAGTTTTGACAAGTGACTCAAGCAATATTGATGCAAAAATGATCAAGGCATCGGTTTATATTAAGCAGTTGAAAAAAGATCAAGCAGCAGAAATAGTTGATTTTGTTTTAAAAGATAGCCCGGATAATGTTGAGGCTTTGTCATTGCAAGCTGCTTTATTTGCTGAAAAAAATGAAATAGATCAAGCTTTGGGGGCAGTAAATAAGGCATTGGGAGTACAGCCCGCAAACCTTCCTTTGCGCTTATTTAAGATAAAACTGGATGCAGGGCTGAATAACATAGATAGCGTAATAAAGGGTTATCAGGAGCTTATTCAGTTATACCCAGATGCCGGTAACTTTAAGCTGAGCTTGGCTTCCATTTACTCGATGACTGATAAGCTTGAGGAGGCGGAGAGACTATTGAGGGAAATGGTCGAAAAATCAAATGATAAAGTCGAGCCTGAAATAGTTTTGATCGAATTTTTAAATGCTCGTGCTAAAGATCGAGTGATTTCGGAGTACAAGGCTATGCTTAACCGCCATCAAGGGCAACCTAAGGTGTTGTTAGAGCTCTCGAAATGGATGGTTGCGTCAGGATATGCTGAAACTGGTAAGGAAGGGTTAGAACAAGTTGTTCAGCTAGAAAAGAATAACGAAGCAGGCTTGTCAGCCCAAGTCATTCTTGCGGAAATTGCGCTAACGGAAAAGCAGTTTAGTGCTGTAGAAAGCTCTTTAAAAGATATTTTTAGTATTAATTCGGAATTGATTCAGGCAAATTTGCTTAAAGGTCGTTTTTTGCTGGCTCAAAATAAAACGGATGAAGCTATTGAGTTCCTTAATAAACTTGTATGGAACAAAACTAATGCAGACGACGTTTATTCTTTGCTAGGTGATGCTTATTTAATAAAACAGGATCGGAAACAGGCTGAGAAAAGTTTTAAACAGGCGTTAGAAGTTAATCCAGCAAATTTGGCTGCCTTTTCTCGTGTATATAGTAACTACGTACAGGCCGGGCAAAATGAAAATGCTAGGCAATATCTTGAAAAGGCGTTATCGCTAAAACAAAACGACATTTTATTACTTACTAGTAAGGCTGAGTTGGATATTTTAGAGAAAAAGTGGGATGGCGCCCAAGAGTCTATTCAACGGCTAGCACTTTTTTCTAAAGATAAGGCGATGCCTATATATCTTCAAGCCAATGTTTTACAGGGTAAAGGTAAGTATGCTGAGGCAATTAGCTTGTATGACAAGTTGATACAACAGTATCCTAATCATTTAAATTCTTTGATTAATTTAGTCAGATCTTACGAGGCTCTTGGGCAAAGAGAGAATGCTGTTGCGTATTTGGAAAAGCACCATGTAAAGTATCCTGATCAATTAAATACTGTTGGCGTGCTGAGTGATATATACATTGCAAATAATGATTATGTAAAAACCAAAAAGCTGCTGACGGATCAGGTTAAACATACTCCAAAAGCAGCATCGATTTATCTCGCTCTAGCAAGGGTTGAGGCAATGATGAATAAAAATATTTCTTCAGCCAAAGATGTGTATTTGCGAGGATTGGAAGTCAATCCAAATGATCCTCAGTTAGCTATGGCTCTAGCTGCTTTGTATGAACAATTAAACGAAAAGGAAAATGCAATCAGGGTGTATAAAGCAGTACTCGATAAGAATCCCGATAATAACTTAGCTATTAACAATTTGGCCTCGTTATTGATAGAGTCAAACAGTCACGATGAGATTAGTCAAGGAATGGAGTTAGCAAAAGTATTTAAAGATTCCGAGAATTCGTATTTTCAAGACACATACGCTTGGGCATTAATTAAAGCTGGTAGTAATGAGGAGGGGCTGAAGTTATTACAGTCCTTGATTCTAAAAGAGCCTAAACTGCCTGAGTTTAGATATCACTTAGGAGTTGCGCACATGAATGCTGGTAATAAAGCGACTGCGATAAGTGAGCTTAAACAATCTATTAGTTTGTCTGAAAAACAGAAGCGAAATTTTTCCGGTAAAGATAACGCAAAAAAGATCCTTGAAGAAATAGAGAATTGAGCAGGTAATTGGGTAACTACTTAGATTATGATTATGCGGATATTTAAAAAAAAGTTGTTGTATTGTTTGATAGCATTTGCCCTTATTTCTAGTATTGTTGGGTGTTCCCAGCCTTTACTTGAGGATATGCAACAGACTGCTGACTATACTTATCAGATAGGGCCTGGCGATAGTGTCAATATTTTTGTTTGGGGCAACCCAGAGTTATCTACATCAGCGCCAGTGCGTCCGGATGGAAAGATAACTGTTCCTTTAGTAGAAGAATTGTTGGCCAGTGGTAAAACGCCATTTGAACTTGCTCGGGACATTGAGAAGGTGCTTTCGACTTATATAAAAAGTCCACAGGTAGTTGTTATGGTTAGCGGATTCAAAGGGATTAGCACTCAGCAAATCAGGGTCATTGGGAGAATTGGCGGTGGCGGTGGCGGTGGTGGAGTCAGTGGTGGAACTGGTGGTGGTGGCGTAGGACGTTACCAGGGTAAATCCATTCCATACGAGAGGGGAATGACGCTATTGGATGTTATTATTCAAATTGGTCTGAACCAATATGCTGATGGTAATAGAGCCAGTGTTATCAGGGATGTGAATGGAGAATTGAAGCCGTTTGGCGTAAGGATTGACGACCTTATTGATGATACAGATTTGTCAGCTAATGTCTTGATGATGCCTGGGGACATTTTGATTATTCCCGATGCGTATTTTTAAGTGTTTGTAAGAAGGTAGACTTTTTCTGTAGGTAGTATGTCCATTAATTCTAGATTGAAAACAACGGCTAGTTAATATGCAGCAAGATCTTTCCGAAGTTTATTTTTATTTGAAAGGTACTTTAAAGTACAAGCGCCTTGCCATCGTTTTCGCTTTGGTTGTTTGTTCAGCTGCTTGGGCGTACATTTTTATGATGCCTGATAAATTTGAATCGAAAGCCAAAGTTCATATTGATTCAGCTACAGTGATTAGGCCTCTCATGAGAGGTATGGTTATAGAGCCTGATATATCTGCGCTGATCAGAATAATCCAGCAGCTAATGTTTACGAGACCTAATCTTGAAAAAATTATTTCGCTATCTCAGCTAAGTAGATCGCAGGATAGCTCAGGATCTGCTACGGAATTGATTGAGAAACTTAAGAAGGACATAACAATTGCAGGAGGCAGAGGAGATATATTCGATATTGCTTATACCTCACAAGATCCTGAAGTTGCGAAGAGTGTGGTCCAGGCTGTTCTTACAGTGTTTTCTGAACAAACAGAGGGCAAAGCATTGGCTGACGCGAGTGATGCGCAACGTTTCATCGAACAGCAGATACGAGAATACGAGATTAGGCTGCAAGATGCTGAAAAAGCGAAAGAAGAATTTAAACGCGCAAACATTGATTTACTTAACGGCTCAGATCAATTTCAGAGTTTGCAGAAAATGAAGGAGCAGTATCTAGATGCCAACACGGCTCTAGAGCAAGCTATTTCTCGACGAAATGTTTTAGCGGAGCAGGTTGCTGAAATCCAAGAGTCTGAGGAAGACTGGGGTCTACCGACATCCACTCAGGAAGTATCTGCGGATAATGCAAGGATAGAATCTCTGAAAGATAAGCGCACTGAATTGTTGCTTAAATATACCGAACGCCATCCGGAAATAATTGAAATCGATAAGTTGATTGACACGCTGAAAACTCAAGAGAACCAAGCTAAGACGAGTCAGTCGCAAGTCAATGGAGATATACAGGCAGGGCTTTCCGAAAGTATTGGTGCAGAGAAAATGGCAAATCCCTATGTTCAGGCGTTAAAAATGGGGTTTGACAATGCTCAGGCTGAAGTTGCTTCTAGTCAAACTTTGGTTGAGTCAATTCGAAACAGGATAGCAAAGCTTGAAGAAGGTTTGAATGAAAGATTGACCATAGAAACGGAAATGAAAAATCTTAACCGGGACTATGAAACGATAAGCGGCAAGTACGCCGAGTTGCTGGATCGGCGTGAACAGGCTCATATTACCGAACGCGTTGATGACCAGACATCTCGTTTGAAATTTAAAATTGCTGATCCCCCTAGTAAGCCCAACAAGCCTAGCTCACCTAATAGAAAATTATTTTATTCTTTCGCGCTTTTGGTTGGGGTTATTTTGGGATTTGGTGTCGCGTTTTTGGTTTATTTTATACGTCCAGTGTTCATGTCAACGAGACAAGTAAGGATTGTGACCGGCCTACCATCCTTAGGTAGTGTGTCTCTTACCTCACAAGGCATAAGTCAGACTAATAATATTGACTGGTTACTTATTTCGACTTTTGCAATATTGCTAAGTGGTTATATCGGTATCATGATATTTGAGATACTCAAGTAAAGTCGTATTAAACAGGTAAACATATGAGCATTATAGAGAATGCGCTGAAAAAGGCAGGGAGCCAAGGGTTAGTTGTGGAAAATAATAGTCAAGAGTCGGCTACCACAGCTAAACCTGATAGGGGTTTCAGTGAAGCCAATTTAGAATCGACTGGGTTGCGGGAATCTTCCGGGGCATTTTCGCCCGAACAACAGGTTGTTGTTGATTGGGCTAGTTTGGCGGAAAACGGTTTTATAGATAATAATAACGCAAAATCTCAGCTAGCTGAAGAATTTAGAGTTATTAAGAGGCCTTTGGTAAACAATATACAGGGCGCAGAAAATAATGGAATTAATCGTTCTAATTTAATTCTTATTTGCAGTAGTTTGCCTGGGGAAGGTAAGACATTTGTTTCAATTAATTTGGCTTTGAGTATTGCTAACGAAAGAGATAAAAAAGTTTTGCTTATAGATGCTGATGTGGAAAAGCCAAGTATATCAAAACAATTAGGGATTAATAGCCCTCGAGGCTTAATAGAGTATTTAGAAGATGATAAAGTAACTTTTTCAGATATTTTGTTAAAAACAGATCTTCCAAATCTTAGTTTAATTACAGCGGGTAAAAGACATAAATACTCAACAGAGTTGTTATCAAGTCAACGGATGTATTTGTTCGCGGAAGAAGTGAGTCGGCGATACAAAGATCGAATTGTGATTTTTGATTCACCTCCGTTGTTAGTTGCTACTCAAGCCCAAATACTTGCGGAACTTGTAGGGCAAGTAGTGCTGGTGATTGCGGCGGAAGTAACCCCTCAGAGCGTGGTTAATGAGTCGGTTGCGAAGCTTAGTAATTGCGATGTTGTTATGACTCTTCTGAACAAAACAAGAAAAGAGATAGATATATACGGTCACAATTATAGTTATGGGAAATATGGACATTTGTGACAGTAATCGTCTTTCCGGTTTATCTCTAGCTACCTTGCTTTCTGGTTTAAGTGTTGGCATGGTTTTACATTCTAGCGTCGCAATGGCGCTAGATTGGAGATTTAGTCCGAGTTTATCGGCGAGTGAAATATTTTCTGATAATTTGGCGCTTTCTGAAAATAACAAAAAGAGCGGTTTTGTAACCGAGATTAGTCCTGGAGTTTCGTTGTATGGGAATTCTCCGTGGAGTAATTTCAATTTAAATTATCGTATGCAAGGTCTCTATAATGCGGGTGGTAGAGATGCTATAGATATAAATCATCAGCTTAATATGAATTCTTTGTATCAAGCTGTTCGTAACACCCTTTTTCTGGAAACTGCAAGCTCAATTAGTCAGCAAAATATTAGTAATTCGTTTGTTACGACTGATAATATTTCTGGGAACGGAGGGCGGACTGAAGTAAAGACATTTAGTATTTCACCCTATTGGACGCCTCGTTTTGGCCAGTTTGCAACGGGTTTAGCTAAAGTCGGTTATAGTAAGTCTTCCTTTGAGAATTTAAATGGATCTGCGGTCACTCCGCAGTTGTCAAGTTTAGTGTCTGATTCAGATACTATTACGCGCCAGGCTAGATTGTCCAGCGGCAGTTATTTTAATAGAATTAATTGGGGATTAAATTATTCGTCGCAAGAACAGAGTAGGGTTGTCGGTCAAGATGTTCGATTTGAACAATATCAAGGTAATGCTCGGTATTATATCAATAACAAATTTAACCTTTTCGGGCAAGCAGGGTTTGAAAATAACGATTTTCAGACCTCGGCCAACAGCATAAGTAATGGTTTTTTTTATACTGTAGGTGGTCAATGGACGCCAAGCAAGTGGTATTCGCTTGAGGTCGGTATTGGTAATAACAAGCATGCTACGTTGCAATTTAATCCATCGGAAAATCTCAGTTCGACTATTACGTATCGTAATAAAGATGTTGGGTTAAATACTGGCGATTCCTGGGATGCAAACTTTAATTATCGAGCTAAGCAGGCCACTATTGCATTCAATTATTCCCAGGAGACAACTACACAGCAGCAATTGTTTGCCGAGCAGGGTTTTTTTCTTCGGGATGCATCGGGTAGTTTGACTCAGGTGGTTAATACTCAAGATTTAATTGCTCAGGGATTTCTCACGCCGGGCCCTACTGATCCCGTGACTGGAAGATCATCTTTAATTCGAGGCCCCAATTTTAACAATACTCAATTAGTTTTCAATCCGTTTGATTTGGTCAACGACGTGATTATTAGAAAACGTGGAAATCTTTCTTTCTCGTACCAAACGGGCAAGAGCAGTTATACCGCTTCGGTATTTAACGAACGTAGAACATATGAGGTTCGTTCTGGAGAAGACATGTCATATGGTGTTACGGGTAGTTGGCAATGGCAATTTGCTTCTAGAATGGATCTTTATTTGCGGCCGTCTTGGCAGCACACCGACGGAGAGTTGACCAGCAATTCTCGATATGATGTTGCTTTGGGGGTTAGTAGGGGGATTCCGATTAATCTTGGGAGGCCCTTATTAATGGATACTCGGCTCGAGTTTCGACATATCAATCAAATATCTGATTCGTCTCAATTTAACGGTTATGTTGAAAACAGGGCGACAGCCAATTTTAACGTACGATTCTAAATAGAAACTACATGTACGACGGATTTTATAATCTCACCCAAAAGCCTTTTCAGTTAAGCGCAGACCCAGATTTCTTTTTCCAGAGCTCCGTGCATAAGCGTGCTTTAGCTTATATGCATTACGGCTTGACGCAAGGTGAAGGCTTTGTGCTCGTTATCGGCTCACCTGGCACAGGTAAAACTATGCTGGTAAAGAGTTTGATAAAAAATTTGAATAAGGAGAAATTGTTAATTGGTGTGATGATGACTTCTCAAGTGGGTCCCGAAGACACCTTGCGGATGGCTGCATCGACATTTGGTTTTTCATTTTCCCTAACGGATAAAGCTAGTTTATTATCGGGATTCGAAAAATTTATCGCTGAAAAAGCCAGAGAGGGAAGGCGATTATTGTTAATCGTAGATGAAGCACAAAATTTGCCTAAACAGTCCTTGGAAGAGTTGCGCATGCTTACCAATTTGGATGTTAACGGCAATCCCGTTTTTCAGGTGTTTCTGGTTGGGCAAACCGAATTGAAACGTACTATATACTCCGCGGATATGGAGCAGCTGAAACAACGGATTGTATCCACATTTCAACTTGATCCATTGGATTTGGAAGAGACTAAAGAATATATACTTTTTAGGTTGCAAACTGCCGGCTGGACGGGAACTCCCGAGTTTACGCCCAGTGTTTTCGAGGTGATTCATGAGTTTAGCGGCGGTATTCCTAGGCGCATTAATTCCTTGTGTGATCGTCTGCTATTGTTCGGTTATTTGGAGGAGTTGAAGCTGCTGGATGAGCAGGCGGTCACCAAAGTGATTGTCGAGGTTAAGGAAGAAATGTTACTCGAAGCCGCTGACGAGGAGTATGAGAATTCCATGCCGCCTTTACATCGTTTCAGTGGTGTTGACTCAGAATCTCTTGAGCATCGGATTGCCAGACTAGAAGAAGTTGTCACCAATCTTCGAAACAGTCTGAATAAAGAAAAAGCGTTACTTAGAAAAGCTATTCTGCTGCAATTGGATATGGATGCCGTATATAGCGATACAACAACCTCCCTGGATTAAAAAATGTTCCCTAAAGTCTTGGTTTGCGTGGTTGGCGCGCGACCTAATTTCATGAAAATGGCGCCCATTATTAGACAGTTGCAAGCTGTTAGCCATTTGATCACTCCTTATTTGGTGCATACCGGGCAGCATTACGACCAGGCCATGAAAGATACTTTTTTCCAACAGCTCGGTATTCCGGAGCCGGACAAAGATTTGGGGGTCGGATCTGGCAGTCACGCCGTGCAGACTGCAAATGTCATGTTGCGCTTTGAGCCGGTTTTGGATGATGTTAAGCCTTTTGCGGTATTGGTTGTCGGCGACGTCAATTCCACCATCGCCTGCGGGTTGGTCGCAGTGAAAAAGAACATTCCACTGATTCATGTTGAAGCCGGTTTAAGAAGTTATGATCGGCAAATGCCGGAAGAGATTAACCGGATTTTGACCGACCAGCTATCTGACTTGCTATTCACTACGGAACGTGCGGCGGCGGATAATTTGACAAGGGAGGGGATTGCAGAACAGCGGATATACTTTACTGGGAACGTGATGATCGACACGCTTTTGGCTAACTGCCAGCAAGCCTCTTCTTTGGCGGAAACATTGCAGCGATACGGTTCTAAGCAGGTTGTTTCGGAAAAAGCTTACGCCTTATTAACATTACACCGACCTTCTAATGTTGACGACCCCGAAACACTGGAGCGCTTGGTTCGGGTAGTGGGTGATATTAGTGAAAAACTCCCTGTGATATTCCCGGTTCACCCTCGCACTCAGCAAAAAATTGCGGAAGCGGGTTTGCTGCAATTATTGCCGCAACAGCGAGTGATTATGTTGCCGCCGGTGGCATATTTGGAAATGCTCGGTTTGATGCAATCAGCCCAATTGGTTTTGACTGATTCCGGTGGTTTACAGGAAGAAACCACCGCATTGGGTGTACCTTGTGTGACTTTGCGGGAAAATACCGAAAGGCCGATCACGATCACCGAGGGAACGAATACTATTGTGGGAACCGATCCGGCCAAAATCATGCAATGTGTTGATGATATTTTGCACACTGGCGGTAAGAGTGGTCGAGTCCCGGAATATTGGGACGGTAAAGCGGCTGATCGCATCGTCGATGAAATTGTGCGTCGTTATGAGTTGGCAAGGTAAAACTGTATGAATTTGCCTGTGCGGGTTAATGCCATGACGGTCGATGTCGAGGATTATTTTCAGGTCTCGGCTTTTGAGACGAATATTCAGCGTAATCAGTGGGATGCTTTACCTCACCGGGTAGAGCGGAACACCCAGAAGATTTTGGATTTGTTTGCTCAACATCAAGTAAAAGCAACGTTTTTTACCTTGGGCTGGGTGGCTGAGCGTTACCCGCAGTTGGTTAAGCGGATTGTCGATGAAGGGCATGAACTCGCGTCGCATGGTTATCAACACACCCGCGTAACCGAACAAACACCGGATCAGTTCCGGGAAGACATTAGAATTAGCCGGCAGATTCTTGAAGATATTGGTGATCAGCCAATTGTGGGTTATCGGGCGGCTAGTTATTCAATTGGCGCCAAAAATCTTTGGGCCTTAGAAGTCCTTGAGGATGAAGGCTTTCAGTACAGTTCCAGTATTTACCCGGTCAAGCATGATTTATACGGTATGCCGGGAGCTCCTCGCTTCGCCTATCGGCCGGGCAACGCGCCGAAACTGTTGGAAATTCCGATTACTACATTGAAAATTCTGAATCGTAATGTTCCCTGTGGCGGCGGCGGATTTTTTAGATTGTATCCGTACCAATTTTCGAAATGGGCTTATCGCCACCTCAACAAATGCGAAAACCAGTCAGGTATTTTTTATTTTCACCCTTGGGAAATAGATCCAGAGCAACCGCGGCAGCATGACCTGTCATTTAAAACCCGCTTTAGACATTATCTGAATCTGGGTCGAATGGAAAATCGCCTTAACAGCTTACTTGCTGATTTTGCTTGGGATACCATGCAGAGCGTGTTTCTAAGCAAACAAACAGACACATCATCATAGTCAGTCATGATCAAATTACTTGAGCCTTCCCAAAGAGAGCGTTGGGATCACTATGTCATGGCTTCGGCCGATGGCAGCTTTTTTCATTTATCGGCTTGGCAGCAAGTGATAAAGCAGGCTTTCGGACATAACACCTATTATTACTACACAGAGCAAGATGGCGAAATTACCGGTATTTTGCCCTTGACTCATGTCAATAGCTTGTTGTTTGGTAATTCTTTGGTTTCAAACGCATTTTGTGTTTATGGGGGAATTGTCGCAAGCAATGATGAAGCCTTCGCAGGCTTACAAAGCAAAGCACAACAACTTGCTAGGGAATTGGGCGTGGATAGTCTGGAGATGAGAAGTCGACAACAGCATCACCCGGATTGGCCGCACAAAGAACTCTATGTCACGTTTAGAAAAGAACTCGATCCAGATGTCGAAAAAAATCTGAATGCGATTCCGCGTAAACAGCGGGCAATGGTGCGGGCCGGCATTAAAGCCGGTCTTACCAGTGTCATAGACGATAATGTCGAACGTTTGTATCGCGCCTATTCCGAAAGTGTCCGGAATTTAGGCACCCCGGTATTTCCGAAAAGATATTTTCAAATTTTGCAGGATGTATTTGGTGAGAGTTGCGAGGTGCTCACGATAGAGCACGAAGGTCAATTAGTGGCCAGCGTAATGAGTTTTTATTTCAAGGACGAGGTTTTGCCGTATTACGGCGGCGGCACCGACGCAGCCCGTGATTTGAAAGGCAACGATTTCATGTATTGGGAAGTGATGCGGCGTGCGGTGGAAAAGGGCTGCAAGATTTTCGATTATGGTCGCAGTAAAGTTGGCACGGGCTCTTATCGCTTTAAAAAGCACTGGGGTTTTGAACCGGAACCGCTCTATTACGAGGTTGATCTGGTTAAAGCCAAACAAATACCCGAAATCAATCCGCTAAATCCTAAATACCGCTTGTTTATTGCGGCTTGGAAGCGTTTGCCTTTGCCGCTTAGTCAGCTAATTGGCCCTTGGCTTGCCAAGGACTTAGGCTAATGGAAAAGCCTAAATTACTTTACTTGGTCCATCGTATTCCTTATCCGCCCAACAAGGGCGATAAGATTCGTTCATTTCATTTTTTGCAGGCGTTAGCCGCCGAATACCGGATATTCCTCGGTACCTTTATTGATGATCCTGATGACAAGCGGCATCTCGACGCCTTAAAGTCTTTCTGTGCGGATACTTGCTGTATCGAATTAAATCCCAAGATCGGCAAAATCAAAAGTTTGGCAGGCTTGTTGAGTGGCGAAGCCTTGAGTTTGCCTTATTACCGAAACCGTGGGTTGCAAGAGTGGGTGGATAAGACTATTAACGAACAGGGTATTGAGCGGGCGATGATTTTTTCATCGCCGATGGCGCAATACGTGGAGAAATATACCAACTTGTATTGTGTAGCCGATTTTGTCGATGTCGATTCCGACAAATGGCAGCAATATGCCTTCAGCAAGCGCTGGCCAGCCAATTGGGTTTACCGGCGTGAAGCCGAAAAGCTTTTGGCCTATGAGCGACGTATCGCAGCATGGGCTGATGCGACAATATTCGTATCCGAACAAGAAGCAGGTTTGTTCAAAGCTTTGGCGCCTGAATGGGCAAGCAAAATTGGTTTTGTGAACAACGGTGTGGATACGGATAGTTTCGATCCGGATTTGTCTTGGCAAACGCCCTTTCCGGCCAAGCAGCACGCTATAGTTTTCACGGGAGCGATGGATTATTGGGCCAATGTTGATGCGGTCAAATGGTTTGCCGAGCAGGTATTGCCAGTTATTAAAAGCCGCCTGCCTAAAGTACATTTTTATATAGTGGGTTCCAAGCCTGCCAAAGAGGTGTTGCAACTGGCGGATAAAGACTCAGGCGTCATTGTGACCGGTCGGGTTGACGATGTCAGGCCCTATGTAGCTTTTGCTGACGTTGTCGTCGCACCCTTGCGAATTGCCAGAGGGATTCAAAACAAGGTGTTGGAAGCGATGGCGATGGCGAAGCCGATAGTGGCTACTACGGCGGCTATGGAAGGTATATCTGGTGGGGCGGATCTGCAGGTGGCGATAACCGACGCTCCCGAAGACTTTGCCTGCCAAGTTTTACGGTTTTTGAGTCAGCCGGTCGAATCGGCTAACATCAATCGCCGCTATGTGGAAAGCGATTTCAGTTGGGAGCAGAACGGCCAACGCTTGTGCCGATTGATAGCGGGCGAGTCTGCATAAATGTCCAAGCCGTTACCGCCGTTAATCGTGCACATCATTTATCGGTTAGGAATTGGCGGTCTGGAGAACGGCCTGGTCAATATCATCAACAATCTACCGGAAGACAGTTACCGGCATGCCATTATCTGTTTGGCGGATAGTACCGAATTCAGCCAACGTATCAAACGGCAAGATGTGATCGTTCACCAGTTGCATAAACGGCCAGGTCAGGACTGGGCTTCGTTTTATGCAGTCTATCGCTTGTTGAAACAATGGCAGCCGGCTATCGTGCATACCCGTAATTTAGCGGCTATCGAATATCAGATTTGCGCATTGTTAGCCGGCGTGCCTTATCGGGTGCATGGCGAGCATGGTTGGGATGTCTTCGATCCGGATGGCAGTAATGTCAAATATCAATGGCTAAGGCGGGGTTTAGGTTTAATCATCCATCGCTTCATTCCTTTGTCGCAGCATTTACAGAATTATCTGCTGAATCGAGTGGGCATTTCTTCAGATAAAATCACGCGAATCTGTAACGGTGTCGATACCAAAACGTTTTATCCTCGTGCCGGAAGTAGACCAATACCGGACGGTTGCTCACTGAATTTGCATGAAAAGCTGGTGATCGGTACGGTCGGGCGCATGCACGGCGTGAAAGATCAATTGACGCTGGTTAGGGCGTTTATCGATGCTTGTCAACAATCCCCGGAATTTGCCCAAATTGCCCGATTGCTTTTGATTGGTGACGGGCCTTTGCGAGCCGAAGCGCTTGACCTATTGAGTGCCGCCAGCCTGATCGATAAAGCCTGGTTACCCGGCGAGCGTGACGACATTCCCCAAATTTTGCGCAGCCTTGATATTTTCGTATTGCCTTCAAAGGCGGAAGGTATTTCCAATACTATATTGGAGGCGATGGCTAGCGGTTTGCCGGTTATCGCCACTCGAGTCGGCGGCAACCCCGAGCTGGTGCTGGACGGAAAAACCGGGTGTCTGGTAGAAAAAGAGGATGTAAAGGGCATGTCATCTGCAATGCGCGAGTTGGTGCTGGATGACGGCAAACGGCGACATTTAGGCGAAGCTTCGCTTCAGCGGATTCAGGCGGAATTTTCAATCGATAGCATGGTGAACCGCTATCGGCAAGTTTATGACAAGCAGTAAATGATTCAGAGAGAACTCATATGTGCGGCATAGTCGGTATTTTCGATATTACAGGTGCTAGTGAAATAGACCGCAATTTGTTGTCGCGGATGAACGAATCCCAGTTTCACCGGGGGCCAGACGAAGGCGGTTTGCATACTGAGCCTGGTTTGGGGTTTGGGCATCGCAGACTGTCCATTATTGACTTGTCCAGCGGTCAGCAACCCATGCATAGTCAGGATGGCAATGTGGTGCTGACCTATAACGGCGAAGTCTATAATTTTCCGGAATTGCGAGAAGAATTGGAGGCATTGGGCTTTAGCTTCAGGACTCATTGCGATACAGAAGTCATTCTCTATGCTTGGCAAGCTTGGGGTGAGTCTTGCGTGGAACGCTTGCGCGGCATGTTTGCATTTGGGATTTGGGATAGGCCGCGGCAAACATTATTTTTGGCCAGAGATCGTCTCGGTGTAAAACCGCTGTTTTATGCCGAATTAAGTAACGGTCAGTTCATTTTCGGTTCCGAACTGAAAGCATTGAAACAACACCCTTTACTGCCTAAAAATGTTGACCCTACTGCGGTAGAAGACTATTTCGGCTTTGGGTATATTCCCGATCCAAAAACCATATATAAAGGTGTTTATAAGCTTGAGCCCGGATATTGTCTAACGATTAAACGAGGGCAGAAAGGCTTTCGACCTAAACAATATTGGGACGTTAAATTTCAGACAGCTTCTGCGGGCAACGTAGCCGAAGCCGGTGAAGAGTTAATCGAGCGCTTGCGAGAAGCCGTGAAAATTCGAATGGTCGCTGACGTGCCGTTGGGGGCCTTTCTGTCTGGCGGCGTTGACTCCAGTGGCGTAGTGGCATTGATGGCGGGACTATCCAAAGATCCGGTCAATACGTGTTCTATTTCCTTCGGTGATCCTAAATTTAACGAAGCGCAATTTGCTGCTCAGATTGCGGACCGTTACCACACCGCACACCGAGTCGAACAAGTCGATCCCGAAGACTTTAGTTTGATTGATCAATTGTCCGGTTTGTATGACGAGCCATATGCCGACAGTTCTGCGTTACCTACTTACCGGGTTTGCGAATTGGCCAAGAAACAGGTGACGGTGGTGTTGTCCGGCGATGGCGGCGACGAAAATCTGGCTGGCTACCGGCGCTATCGCTGGCATACCTATGAAGAGAGGATGAGGGCATTATTGCCTGATGCGTTGCGGATGCCTTTGTTCTCTACCTTAGGCAAGGTATATCCGAAGCTGGATTGGGCGCCAAAGGTATTGAGGGCGAAGACCACGCTCGAGTCTATCGGTAGAGACTCGATGGCGGGTTATTTTCATAGTGTGTCGGTACTCTCCAACGGCATGCGCAGCCAATTATTTAGCGATAGTCTAAAGAGCGAGTTGCAGGGTTATCAAGCTATTGAAGTATTCCGTCGGTATAGTCAGCAAGCCCCTGATCATCCATTGTCAATGGTGCAATATTTGGATTTAAAAACTTATCTGGCTGGCGATATTCTGACTAAAGTTGATCGGGCAAGTATGGCTCATGCCCTGGAAGTGCGAGTACCTCTGTTGGATCATAAACTAGTCGAATGGATGGCGACCTTGCCGCCCGATTTAAAGCTACATGGGCGAGAAGGTAAATATCTTTTTAAGAAAGCGTTGGAACCTTATTTGCCCAGTGATATTCTTTACAGGCCCAAAATGGGGTTTGCAGTGCCATTGAGTAGTTGGTTTAGAGGGCCGTTAAAGCTGCGTGTTCAGCAGGCCTTACTGGGGGAAACTCTGAAAAGCACTGGGTGGTTCGATGACGCTTATTTGCATCATTTGGTTAGTCAACACCAGTCCGGGTTGCGCGATTACAGCGCGTCGATTTGGTCATTGCTGATGTTTGAAGCGTTTCTTCGAAATAGTTAAATGATCGACTTTCAAATTCTGGATCTGTACCTGTGTGCAATAGACAGATACAAGGTATTTTGCTAGAGTGCGAACCAATTCAAAGTTTAATTTAAGAGGGTTCCAGATGAACAGAATAGATGAACAGAAACGTACTGCAGAAGAATCCCAGAACGTTGGTAGGTCACTTGATAAATCCAGAAGGTCTTTTGCGAAAGCAGGTGTGATCGCGCCGGTTTTAATGACACTCACCAGTAAGACCGCTTTAGGCAGTGTTTATCAATGTACCATCTCAGGAGTGCAATCAGGCAATGTGTCGAGTCATTCCGAGGATATGTCGGTTTGTAGGGCAGGAACGTCTCCTAGCGTCTGGCTAAGCAATGTAGATACTGCTACGGACCCAAATTACTTGAAGTGGATTGCGGCGCGCGTCTGTCCTTTCAGGGTGGAGAGAAAATCCAACGGGGCGCTATATTATAAAAAAGGTACAAATACGCCCATAAATCCCGTCCCACCTAGTCCGGCCGCTTCGATGTGTACTGCCATTTTAGCTGAAAGTAGTTTTTCAGGTGGGACATCAAGCACGGGTAGCCAATGTGGAATCTCCGGCAGCTATACTTACAAGAATGCAACTACTTTTGCGTCGATATTTGATCCAACTAGCCTATCAGATACGACTACCTTTTGGGATGCCCTATCCGGAACTGGAGTCAAGCGGGATGCATGCGTAGCCTATTTGAATGCCAGTGCTGGGTCCATTCAGGATGTTAGTCCCGCAGAGGTGATAAAGCTTTATCGGTTATGCGCTTTTCATGAGCCCTTCTATGACGGTAGCTTAGCGGTAACGAATGAAGTCGGTGCTGCTGAATTATTAGCTAATCTTCATCAATAGCCATTAATGTTGTGAAGTGGAAAATTTATCGAAGCTTCCCTATTCAGTTCGTATCTTTTGGTTATGAATCTGTTGCTTTTCATCATGGTAGCGGTGAAACTCATTATTTGGATAAAGATACAAGTTTGGTTTTATCGATAATCAGCGGTTCCGAATTCGCAATTAGTGAGCCGGAATTACTGAGTATTTTTATCGATTCTGAGGGTAATTTGGATAAGCAATCGTTGAATAGCGTACTTGACCAGTTGTGCAAGCTTAAGATTATTGAAAGTATATAGTTATTTTGCGCGGACCTAATTCCACTTCATCTTTGATAGCGTCTGGGCAGTTTGTTATCAGGATTGGCCCTTTTTCAATTAGAATTCATTCTGCTATACCGTCAGTTCAGCAGGGTATCATTGAGCTTTACTCTGCCTATCCGATATTACCCCCAGATACTTTTTGCGACTTTTATGTCCGCTTAATTCAGCCTGCGGGCGTAAGACGTTTCTTTCGCAAACAGGTGCTATTTGCCTTTGATCAATTTATTCCTTTCAAGCCTTTGCCTTATGTGCAGGCATTTCCATTCTTTGAGTGGGGGTTGAACTGGTGTATATCCGGCTACTCACACCGGTTTCTAATTATTCACGCCGCCGTGGTGGAACGAAACGGTAAAGCGTTAATTTTACCTGGTGCGCCGGGGTCAGGTAAGAGCACATTGTGCGCAGCATTAATCAACAACGGTTGGCGACTATTATCTGATGAATTAACTTTGATGGATCGAGCAACTGGGCATGTTGTTCCGGTACCGCGTCCAGTTAGTTTGAAAAACGAATCAATATCGGTGATCGCGGATACTTTTCCATTTTGCCAATTCAGTCCAGTTGTTCACGATACTTTGAAAGGATCGGTTTGTCTGATGAAGCCGCCCTCCGAATCGGTGTCAAAAGCTGACCAAACCGCCCTGCCATGCTTGGTTGTATTTCCGAAGTATCGAGCGGAATCATCCTTGAGTTTATCTGCGGTGCCAAAGGCTGAGGCGTTCATGCGGCTGGCGGACCTTTCATTCAATTACAGTGTACTAGGTGCGCAGGGTTTTGAGACCATGTTGGGTCTGGTAAACAGCTGTCAGGCGTATGATTTCATTTACGATGGCGATTTTAACCATGCGTCTGATTTATTTGTGCAATTATTGGATGATGTACGCTAGAGAGTCGCATGATGCCTGATTTGTTGAATGAATACTTGATGCTCAAGGCGAAAGATAGTATTGACTCGAATTCCGATTGGGAGCTGTTGTTAAGGCAAGCAAGGAGCGCCGGAGTATTGGCCAGACTGACATTTTTCCAGAAAAAATTTCTACTATTCAACCCGCCACAGCATTTTGCATATCACCTCGATTCAGCCGAGACTTATTGGTTGTCTCAAAAGCGCATCGTCAAGTGGGAGCTGCATAACCTGTTGCAGGTCTTTGAGCTTTTGAATATTCGGTTGATTTTGTTGAAAGGCACCGCTTATTCGGCATCCGGATTGAATGCTGGTTTGGGGCGCGTATTCAGCGATATTGATATACTGGTGCCGAAGACTCAGTTGAAGCAGGTCAAAGATGCGTTGAAATGGCATGGATGGCTTCCTGAACCGATGGATAATTACGATCAGCGCTATTATGAGCAGTGGATGCATGAATTGCCGCCGCTTAGGCATATCAAGCGTGGGACTTCGCTGGATATTCACCACAATATACTTCCGCAAACCTGCAATTTATACCCTGATGCCGAGTTGTTGCTAAAAGCCGCTGTCAAGATAACAGATACCGATTATTGGGTTTTGGCCCCCGAGGATATGGTTCTCCATAGTGCCAGCCATTTGTTCTGGGGTGGAGAGTTTGAAAATGGTTTGCGCGATTTGAGCGACATCGATTTGCTCCTACGCGAATTTAGTGGTAACGATCCAAGTTTTTGGGAAAACCTGCATCATCGAGCGGAAATGTTGGGATTGGGTAAGCCCTTGTTTTACGCTCTCCGTTATACCACCAAAATATTGGCAACACCGGTTCCTGATAGTGTCATTGAGGCTTCTACCGTCTACGCGGGAGGCGGAAAAAACCGAGTTATGGACTATCTTTTCTCGCAAGCCCTAAAACCACACCATTCTAGCTGCATGGATAGCCTGACCGGCTTTGCTCGTTGGCTGTTGTTTCTTCGCTCGCATTGGTTAAAAATGCCCTTGCATATACTAGTGCCGCATTTAATCAGAAAGGCCTGGTTTCGGCTGACTGACAATACTAAAACCACATAAATCATGGCAATCATGTCGAACCCGGCAAGTTGCCAATAGGAATATTCCTTAACCCGTTCTTGACATGAAGATATTACACATATTGGATCACTCCATTCCGTTGCACAGCGGATACACCTTTCGTACTCGTGCGATTCTCGAGCAACAACGCAAACTGGGTTGGGAGACGTTTCATGTCACATCCGCCAAACATCAAGTCGCGGAAGCTCCCATTGAAACCGTTGACGGGCTGACCTTTTATCGATCTGTTATTCCGCGAGGTTTGGCGGCGAAATTGCCGGTTTTAAATCAATGGGCCATCGTACAGTCGTTGGCGGAACGGCTGGATGAAATTATTCCGCAGATCAAACCGGACATTCTGCACGCCCATTCGCCCGCGTTGAACGGGCTTGCGGCCTTAAAAGTAGCAAAAAAATACGGATTGCCGTTGGTCTACGAATGCCGGGCATTTTGGGAAGATGCGGCCGTCGATCACGGCACCACCCATGAAGGTAGTTTACGTTACCGATTGACTAAGGCATTGGAAACACATGTTTTTAAGCGTGCCGATGCGGTGACGACTATTTGCGAAGGTCTGCGCCGGGATATCATAGGCCGCGGAGTCGCGGCGGAAAAAATTACCGTGATTCCCAACGCCGTCGATATCGATAAATTTACCTACGGCGAGGCCGCCGAGCCAAACTTGCAAGCAGAGCTGGGATTGAGCGGCAAAATTGTGCTCGGTTTTATCGGGTCTTTTTATGCTTATGAGGGGTTATTGCTATTGCTGGATGCATTGCCGGCGATTATCCAGCAGCAGCCTGATGTGCGTTTGTTGTTAGTGGGCGGTGGGCCGCAACAGCAACAAATCCTGCAGAAAATTGAGGCGCTGAGCTTACAGGATTGCGTCATTCTGCCCGGACGTGTCGCTCACGATCAAGTGCAGCGCTATTACAATCTGGTCGATATCTTTGTTTATCCGCGCTTGGCGATGCGCTTAACCGATTTGGTGACACCTTTAAAACCGCTGGAAGCCATGGCGCAAGGCCGCTTGTTGGTGGCTTCGGATGTCGGTGGGCATCATGAGTTAATTCGAGACAGGGAAACTGGCTATATCTTCAAAGCTGGGGATAAGACAGCGTTGGCGCAAACGGTGTTGGCGGTCCTCGATCAGCAAGATCAATGGGAGCAAGTGCGGCGAGCCGGTAGGCGCTATGTCGAAGAAGAGCGTAATTGGCAGCGCAGTGTCAGTCATTATCAGGCTGTTTACGGCAGGATAATGGCGGGTAATGATGGCCGATAACTCGCCAAGGCTGATTGTTTTCAGTTCTTTGTATCCCAGTCGTGTCAGACCTAACGCTGGCGTTTTTATTCGCGAGCGTATGTCCAAAGTGGCCGGTCATTGTTCTTTAGTTGTCATTTCCCCGGTGCCTTGGTTCCCACTGCAAAGCCTAATTCAATGGTTTAAACCGAATTACCGGCCGCAACCGGATAAATACGAAAATCAAGACGGTATTTCTGTCTATTTCCCGCGCTTTTTATCGATACCCGGAATCGGACGTTCTTGGGACGGCTTTTTTATGGCAATCTGTAGTTTTTTGATTTGTCGTCAATTAAAAAAGAGCTTCGTTTTTAATGTGATCGATGCGCACTTCGCATACCCTGACGGTTATGCGGCCACGTTACTCGGGAAATGGTTTAAGGTGCCGGTCACCATCACTTTACGCGGCACAGAAGTGCCGTTGTCTAAAACTCCCAGTCGCCGCCAACGATTATTAAAGGCTCTTAATGATGCCTCCCGAGTATTTTCGGTATCGGATTCTTTAAGGCGGCACGTAGTGGATTTAGGCGCCGACCCTCAGAAAATCCAGGTGGTGGGCAACGGCATCGATACCGCGAAATTTTTTCCTATTGATAAAAAACAGGCAAGGCAACATCGGCAAATTCCTGAAGACGCCCAAGTACTGATTTCGGTCGGCGGATTGGTCGATAGAAAAGGCTTTCACCGGGTGATCGAAGTTTTGCCGGCATTAATCGAAAAATACCCGCGATTGCTATACTTGATCGTCGGAGGCGCTAGTCCGGAAGGCAATATTCGCAGTCGCTTGGAGCAACAAGTTGAAACGCTGAATATTGGCCAACATGTGCGTTTTCTTGGGGCTTTGCCTGCAGAACAATTGCACGGCCCATTATCGGCAGCCGATTTGTTTGTGCTGGCTACTGCCAACGAGGGCTGGGCTAACGTGTTTTTGGAGGCTATGGCTTGCGGCTTGCCGGTGATTAGCACCGATGTTGGCGGCAATCGCGAGGTGGTTGCTGATGAAACATTGGGTACTATCGTGCCGTTTGGGGATGCTGACGCATTGTTAATGGCGCTTGATCATGCTTTGCAACGGCAGTGGGACCGGCAAGCGCTTGTAAATTATGCAGCTGATAACTCTTGGGATAAGCGGGTGGATATTTTGTTGGCGGAATTTAAAAAACTGGTGGAGTCATGAGCTTTTATACGTCTTTTTGTTCAACGGTAATCTTTCCGCTTCACGAAGCCTTAAAAAAGCATAGTACCGTCAAAGTTAGACGCGGCATGGAGCGCAGTCAGTGGCTAAAACCCGACGAGATTAGGCAGTTGCAATTGCAACATTTACGCGCGTTTCTGCAAGACGTACAAATTCATGTGCCTTACTACAGGCAGTTGTTCGCTACTTTGGGATTTGAGCCGGCGGACCTTGATAGTGTGAAAAAATTAGCCGAGCTACCGTTGTTAAGTAAGCCGGAAATCAGGCAGCATCTTGATGAAATGAAAGCGGACGATGCTAAAAGACTCGCACGTTTCAACACTGGCGGTTCCAGTGGAGAACCATTGATTTTTTACATCGGTAGCCGCCGAGTTAGCCATGATGTCGCGGCAAAGTGGCGGGCTACCCGTTGGTGGGGTGTGGATATAGGCGATCCAGAAGCAGTAATCTGGGGGTCTCCAATCGAACTAGGGGCGCAGGATAAAATTCGGCTGTTGCGCGATAAATTGTTGCGTACACATTTGATTCCGGCGTTCGAAATGTCGTCGGAAAAGTTGGATGGCTTTGTTCGACAAATCCAGCAGATTCGCCCGAAAATGTTATTTGGTTATCCTTCTGCGTTGGCCCACATTGCCAGTCATGCTGAGAAGCGGGGCGTAGCATTGCATAATTTGGGGATTAAAGTGGCTTTCGTGACATCGGAACGGCTTTACGATCACCAGCGGACAAAAATAGAAAACGTGTTTGCTTGTCCGGTTGCGAATGGTTACGGCGGGCGTGATGCCGGTTTTATCGCGCATCAGTGTCCCGAAGGCAGTATGCATATTACCGCTGAGGACATTGTCGTCGAGATTGTAGACAAACAAGGCCAGCCTTTACCTAACGGAGAGCTCGGTGAAATTGTGGTTACGCATATGGCAACCAGAGATTTTCCGTTTATTCGGTATCGTACCGGCGATATGGGAATATTGTCGGATAAAGTCTGTGCCTGCGGGCGAGGATTACCCGTGCTGGAGGAGATTCAAGGTCGAACCACCGATTTTGTAGTTGCTCAGGATGGAACAGTATTGCATGGCTTGGCATTGATTTATGTCTTGCGAGATTTAGAAGGCGTTGATTCCTTTAAAATTACCCAAGACAGTTTGGATAAAACCACTGTGCAAATTGTTAAAACCCTAAAATATCAAGCGGCTTACGAACAAAAAATCGTCGACGAATTTAAAAAACGTTTAGGACAAGCCGTTACTATCAATATCGAATACACCGATTACATTCCCAAGGAGCGTTCAGGAAAGTTCCGTTATGTGATCAGTCACGTCAAGGCATAACTATATCGATCACTATGACAAAATTTGCAGGATGGATGGGGAGCGGTCTCCAGAAAGATGAATCTATCGCTTTGCTGGGGCAAATGACGGCGGCAGATTCAATATTTAATGTTCGGCATGGTCAGAACTTCGCTTTTTCAACCGCTGCGACCGATATGACGGACAGTAATGGGGTGTTGTTGCTCGTCCCGCAGTCCGGTTCGCGATCAGGTCGCTCACAGAGTTTGTGGGATGCCTATTTAAGTCGCGGTGTCGATTTTTTAGTCGGTTTGCCGGAAGCTGATACCTTGCTGCTTATCGATACCAATCAGCAGCTGCTGATGTTGGCTACCGATCCGATTGGTCTCAGTAACATCTATTACGCAGAAGTTGCCGGTGGCCTAATATTCGGTTCAAGTGCCGATTTTATAGTGCGCCATCCTCAGGTCAGTAACGGCATTGCGCCGCAAGCGGTATTTGATTACATCTATCTCAACCATTGTCCCAGCCCTACAACGATTTATCGGCAAGTTAAAAAGCTGGAAGGTGGGCAGTGCTTGGTTTATCACAACGGACGAATCAGCTTAAAACGCTATTGGCTACCGGTATTTCGTGAGCAATCCTGCGATCTGCAGCAAGCCGGCTTGGAATTGCAGCAACAGTTGATCGAAGCGGTCAGAAGTATGGCCGATACCGAAGATAATACCGGCGCGTTTCTGAGCGGTGGGCTGGATAGTTCCAGTGTGGCGGGAGCCTTAGCTAGGGTATTTCCAGGTAAGGCGAAAACCTTTTCGATGGGTTTTGACGCTGACGGCTATGATGAAATCGAGTACGCCAATATTGCAGTGCAACGTTTCAATACGCGGCAACACCAGTATTACGTCACTCCCGAGGATACTGTTAATGCCGTGCCGGCAATAGCGGCTTACTACGATGAGCCGTTTGGGAATGCGTCGGCCTTGGCAGCGTATTATTGCGCCAAGTTGGCTAAGGATCATGGTGTTGACCGTTTGCTCGCGGGAGATGGGGGGGACGAGATTTTTGCGGGTAACGAGCGCTATGCCAAGCAAATGTTATTCGAGAGTTATCATCGCCTGCCAAAATTCCTAAGCGCTGGCCTCGAAGCAACATTAAATAACTTGCCGGATGTAATAGCCAAACAGAAACTACCGTTTAAGGCAAAACGCTATATCGATCAAGCGAACGCAGCGATGCCAGACCGCCTCCAGGATTACAATTTTTTGCATAGGCATGCTGCGGCAGACATTTTTCAAGCTGATTTTTTAGTGGAAATTGATGCTTCTGCGCCCTTACGCCAGTTTAGGGAAGACTATTGGCGGCCGGAGTCTGCTAGTACCTTGAACCGTATGTTGTATCTGGATTGGAAAAATACGCTCCACGATAACGATTTGGTCAAAGTCAATAGAATGTGCGAAATGGCAGGCGTTGAAGTCAGCTACCCCTTGTTGGATAGACGCATTCTCGACTTGTCTTGCCGAATTCCTTCGAATGACAAGTTGCGAGGGCAAAAGCTGCGCTGGTTTTACAAGCAGGCTATGACGGATTTCCTTCCGGAGCGGATTATCAACAAGCCCAAGCATGGCTTTGGGTTGCCTTTCGGCGTTTGGCTGAAGGACCATCAGCCGCTTAAGCAACTGGCTTATGGAGCAATAAATGATTTGAAGCGGCGCGAGTTTTTTAAACCGGATTTTTTGGATCATGCTATCGAGATGCATCAAAGTGTGCATGCCGCCTATTACGGTGATTTAGTGTGGATGTTGATGATGCTGGAGCTTTGGTTTGTCGGTAAGAGTTTGTAGTCAACCATCCCTGAATTATTTAGCGATTTATAGGGGTGACAAAAAACGTCAGTTATGAACAAAAACTACTTTTTTGATAAGGTTGTGGCTACAGGAATATTGCCTAATTTTATTTGTAAGAGCGTTGTGTAAGGCTTTGAAATGTATGTGGAACAAGCTTAATTTTATCGTTTTATTTTGTTCGAAAGATAATTGGCATTCTAATTGCTAATAAGCCTGAGAGTTTTAAGTTCCGTTCATCATAAAAAAGAAGGTGGTTATGAATAAGCAAATGCAAAAAGTACAACAAGGTTTTACCTTGATCGAGTTAATGATTGTGGTAGCCATTATCGGTATCTTGGCTGCCATCGCGATTCCGGCATATCAAGATTACACCGTTAAATCCAAAGTATCGGAAGGTCCAAGTTTGGCCTCTCCTGCTATGACCGCTGGTGGCGTATCTTGCAGTGAGCAGAGTTTGTGGGTCAGTGGGGCAACACTAACGAATGGGTATTTTGGCATCCTCCCAAAAGCTCAAATCGTCGGTAACTATGTTAAGTCCGTTGAGATTACCTCAGCTAGTCCCTCAACTGCCAGGGTGACCATTGCCTATAAAACCATTGGTACATCGGTTAATGCTGATCAAACCATGACGTTTCAGGGTACCTGCACCGTTGGTGTGGGTATGAAGTGGGCTGTATTGGCTAGTGGCGCAGGAAGCTCATTACCCCAAAAATATCTGCCTAAACAGTAGAAACTTTATTCAAATGGATTGCAAAAGGGGCTTAGGCCCCTTTTGTTTTTAAGCGTCTTTATGTGTCTTAACTACTCCTATGATTTTGATGAGAAGCCCGAAGGAAACATCTTGGCATTTGTACCTTTCTATAGGACTTCTAGCGATAGCAATATTTATTGTTTATTTCCCTGGGAGCCACGGGCCTTTCTTAGCTGACGATTACCCTAACATCGTTGACAACGCTGGTGTTTCGCTTAACACACTCTCTGTCCAGGAGCTGGCGGCGGCTTGGAGTGCCAATACAAGCGGTCCAGCCAAGCGACCTCTTGCCAGTCTAAGTTTTGCGCTAAATTATTTTTACGCGGGACAGCAATTTGACCCAGTCCCATTCAAGTTGGCCAATATTGGGATCCACGTCATCAATAGCTTTTTAGTTTTCTTGCTAAGTTGCCAACTGTTTCAGATTGCCTCACCTAATTCTCCTGTTCGAAAACTAGCTTTTCTTTCCGCGCTAATTTGGGCGGTACACCCGTTACAACTGACTTCTGTGCTGTATGTCGTCCAGCGTATGAACAGCATGGCCTGCATGTTTATGTTGAGCGGATTTTTAGTGTTTTTAAAAGGTAGGTTACAGCTAGAAAAGCCTGCTGGCCTGCTGTTTATGGTGCTGGGCTGTGTGCTTGGTACAGGCTTAGGGGTTTTATCCAAGGAAAATGCGTTGCTTTTGCCGCTATTGATTTTTGTCAGTGAAGTAACCTTGTTACCGCCGATCCCAATAGCGTCCCGCTTTAAAGTGTACAGCTATTACCTTGTCACCGTCATATTGCCGGTATTGTTTGGCTTGGCGTACTTGCTGACTCATCCGGAATATGTGCTGGGCGGTTATTTGACGCGCGAATTTACGCTGGCAGAGCGTTTAATGTCCGAAGCCAGAATACTGTTTTACTATCTGGGATTGCTGTTCTATCCGGATAATACCCAGCTCAGTTTGGCGCACGATGATTTTGTTTTGAGCAAGGGCCCGTTTCAGCCTTTTGGTACAGTGCTGTCGATTGCCGGTATTGTAGTGTTGATAGTGGTAGCAATCTATAGCACTTGTCAAAACAAAACTCGTTTTTTGAATTTTGCGGTTCTTTGGTTTTTTGTCGGACACGCTATGGAGTCCACTATATTTCCTTTGGAATTGATATACGAGCATCGCAATTATCTGCCCAGTATCGGGATTGTTTTAGCGCTAGTGGCTTTGTTGTACGAGCTACTAACGAAGCAAATCAGCAGTAGGCTACTCAATGGATTGTATGTCTGTATCATTGGCAGTCTGGCTTTGGCTACGCATACCCGTGCCGCAATCTGGTCAAATCTCGACAGTTTTAGTTACTTTGAGGTGCGTAATCATCCCGGCTCCGTGCGGGCCAATAGCGCTTATGCCAACAATCTCGAACTCAAACGCGGTCCCAACGCAGAAACCTATCAGTATTATCTGACAGCCTCCAAACTAAACATTTTTGAAGTGTCAACCTTGATTGAGATGTTTATGGAACTCAACAGATTGATAAATTTTCAAGGTGTAGCTAAAGATCAAAAATACGCTGCGTTACCTGTGCGATACGATGAACCCTTGGTTCTTGATGTTAAGTATATGGAAACGTTGAGAGATTTGGTGCACAAGGAAGTCCTGCATAGAATATCGGATAAGTCTCATCCGTTGCGTACCATGGATTCGATACGGACTGCTGCTACTTGTTTGATCAATGGGGATTATGAATGCAAAACGATTGCAGCAAATGTTTTGGAATGGTCAGACGCTGCGTTGATGCAGCCAAACTTCACCGATAAACCGATGATGCATCTTATCAAAGCAAAGGTCTATTTCACTCAGGGGCAAACAGAAAGCACATTTGAGGAAATGGATAGAGCTATTGCGCTGGATCCAAATAGAATGTATTTCCGTGCCGAAAAAGCCTACTTGTTTATCGAGTTAAAGGAATACGACAAGGCGGAGGATGTAATCCGTGAAGCTGAATTGCTGGGTGTGGCAAATGGTTTTGATGCGAAGGAATTTCAAAAACTCAGAGATGCGATTGTTTATAAAAAAGCTATCGCTCAGACTCCAAAAGCCATAATTTCGCCCTCCGATATTATTCAGCATCCCTAGGTCAAATTCACTAAAATACACGCATAGATTTTCAATCTGATTTGCTTGCATTAGCTTAATGCTATTCGAGTTTGAGCAAATTGCCACCAACAGCCCTCAAAGCCTGGGATTATGCGGATACTCAATATAGTCTTCAAAAATATCAATTCACTGGAAGGCGAAGGCCGAGTCGATTTCGAGCAAGGACCTATCGCCGACAGCGGTGTGTTTGCTATCACTGGTCCCAACGGTTCCGGCAAGACCAGTATCCTTGATGTCATCACGCTAGGCCTATACGGTGAGACTTTTCGTTTCGACAAGCCTGCCGAGCATGTAATCACCAAGCAGGCAAACGATAGCTTCGCACAGGTTGAATTTGCTTTAGATGGCGAGAGGTTTCGTTCCTCATGGCAGGTAAAACGGCCTGCTGACGCAAATCAAGATCAGGTTTTACAGCCGGAAATGAGCTTGACTAAGTTAAACGATGATTCGGAGTTACTCGCCAGGACACCAAATACAGTACGGACCAAAATTGCCGAGTTGACGGGCATGGACTTTCATAAATTCAGCAAATCCATGGTTTTGCCGCAGGGCGACTTTGCGGCTTTTCTAAATGCGCTGGATAGCGAGCGCATGGACATTCTGGAAAAAATCAGCGGTACCCAGATCTATGTTGAGTATCGGCAGCGGACTGAAGGTAACTTTCATACATCGCTCAGTCGTTTAACGCAACTACAACAGGATATTGATCTGATTCCTTTACTCAGTCCGGAAGCCTTGCAAGCCGGTGAGCAAGACTTACAGGATTTCAAGGACCAAGTTGCGGAGTTAAAAAACCAACAAAAACAGTTGCAACAGCAACTACTGACAATAAAAAACATTCATTCATTAGAAGGACGCCAAAGACAACTTCTCGAACAGTCAGAGAAAGTTGAAGCGCAAATTAAGCTTTTACAAGACGATTTACAGAAAATTGCCGATTGTCAGCAAGCGACACAGTTTCGCGAAGAAGTAATTTTATTGGACGGTAAGCAGGGACAGATTGTCCAAAGTCAGGCGACCTTGGATGCTTATCGTCAGGAGCTGAATGCGCTACAGCGCCAACTTGGTGAAGATGTCAGTAACGCAATCGTCCCAAGCCTGAATGGTAAAAGCGTAGAGGAGCAAAAACAGGCTATTGATGCGCTGAAATTGAAAGTGGGTGATCTGAAGCTGGAGTTGCCGCGTGAAGCCGAACTGGTGCAGACGCTGCAACAGCAATTGGAGGAAAGAAAGGCAAGTCTTGCGGAAATAGACGGCTGGTTACAAGATCATCAGGTGGATGCTAGTTTGCAGTCTGACTTTCCCGATGTCGTGCAGTTACGTAATCTCCGGACAGAATTGGCGGAGTTGGCCGGTAAGCAGAAGACACAAGCCAATTGGACTAAAAACACGACTGCGGCGCTGAAAAAAAACCAAACTGCTTTGCGCGATACTAAAACGGCGGTTGCCGATTTGAATGAGCGTATTGAAGCTGCACGTAAAACCCTACTGGAGTTGGCGCAAGGTAAAAGTTTCGAGGAGTTGAAGGAGTTACTGGTAGAGCAGCAAACACGGGTCAATGATTTTCAGGAGCTGCACTCGCTGGCTGCGGTTAATGCCAAATTTACCAAAAAAAGTTTTTTTAGTTGGTTCTCTCGTAATAAAGCGCCGGAACTGCCCGATGAGACCCGCTTGCAAGCCAGGCTGGATGCCCTGCGAGACGAGATGGACCGTGAAGAAAATATCGGCAAAGCCTTGGAGCAAGCTGTGCTGAATGAGGCATTGCTGAAAAAATTTAGCGGTGATCGCGGCAAGTTGGTTGATGGTAAACCGTGTTTTTTATGTGGCTCCTTAGATCATCCCTATGTTTCTAAACCGCCAATCCAAACCAACTCTAAAAAAGCCTTAATCGATCAGCGCGGCAAGATGCAGGCCTTAAAAGCAGCTATCGATAGTGTCTCCGGGCAGTTGGCAGTGGCAAAAAAGCAAGGTACTCAATTGTCTGCTCGGCAGCAAAGATTGCAGCAAATGCGCTCGCAATGGTTGGTTTTGAGCAACCGTTTAAATGTCGTCAGTGCGGAGCTGGACATCAATAATTTGTCTTTGCAAAAACGCTTGTGGGACACAGAAGCCCAGGAGTTGGAGAAAATCAAAAACCTGGTCAATGATCACGCGCAGTTACAGCGTAATGTGGCTAAGTGGACGGCCGAGCTAGAAGCCAAGCAGGCTTTGGTAGAAAAATTAACGGCGTCGGTGGAGCAACTTGATGCCACTTGGCGTAATCGGCCTCAGGAATACATCGAATCCGAACAGCTTTTCGCTAGTCGTACGGCGGAGCAAAAGGCGCTTGTTGATAAACTGGAAAAGCAGTTGGCTTTATTGGGTGAGAAGTTACCAGGAAAAGGCAAAGAAAATATAGTCTTCGATAAGCTCAATACTCGACGCCAGGATTACCAAATCCGCGAGTTACGTCAGAAGGGCTTGCTGGAGGAAGTTGCTAGCTTGCAAGATAGACTGTACGCTAGTCAGGCAAAAATAGCCAGTTATCAGGAGCAGATGGCAGACGCTTTGACTAGCTTGCAAACGGAAGAATCGCTGGGTTTGCATCTAGTTATCCTGGAGAAGCAAAAACTCATCGTCGAATTGGAGCGGCAAATAGCCACCCAGCAACTTGAACTAGATGCAATGCGGCGAGTATTAGCTTATAAAATTGCGGGTGGCGTTTTTACTGATGTCGATAGTTTGCGGTCGGCTTTAGAGCTGATCGATAGGCGGGCTGAAATTGAGCAAAAGCTGGAACAGCAAAATACGCAATTGGCAGCAATCGACGAAGAACTGGCTAAACTGTCAGCCGATTTACAAAAGGAATTGGCGGTTATGCCGTCCGATTTAAACGAAGCCGACCTTTTGGCAATCCAACGCCAGCTATCCCAGAAAATCGATATTGCCGAACAAGAAGTGGCTACGTTGGAAACTAAGCTGGATAAACAGTCAGCTTATCAAGAAAAATATCAGAGCCTTCAGGCGCTTTTGGCTGAGCAAAGGGTGATACATGCACAAGCCGAAGCGGAAATGAAGTTGATTAACGACGAGCAGGGTGGTTTCCGGCGGCGTATTCAACAGTTGTTGGTGGATAATTTGTTGTCGCAAGCCAACCGGATTTTGGAAAAACTAAGCGGACGTTACTATATCCGCAGTTTGGCCAGTGATAATGGCTTGGCGCTAGAGGTTGAAGATACCAAACAAAAAAATCTACGGCGATTGCCGAAAACCTTGTCTGGTGGCGAGAGCTTTGTGGTGAGTTTGGCCTTGGCTTTGGCGCTAGCCGAGATTGCCAACAACGGTAAGGCGATCGATTCACTGTTTCTGGATGAGGGCTTTGGTAATTTAGATGCGGAAGCCCTGTATTTGGCAATGAGTGCCTTAGAAGGCTTGAAGACTCAAGGGAAAACGGTCGGTGTAATTTCCCACGTCGAAGGGGTAAAAAAGCGCATCAAAACGCAGATTGAATTGGTAAAAAAAGCCAACGGTATGAGCGAGTTGAAGATGGTTGCTTGATCTGACGGTGGAGTAGGTGAACGCTCCACCACAAAATTAAGTAATTAATTGCTGGGGCGGAAGGCTTTGCCGTAGGTGGTTTCCGCGTTGAAATTGTCCCAAACATATAAAGGATAGACGATGGGCTGCGTAGGGATTGGCGAGGAAACCAAATCCAGCACGCCGACGCCGATTCTTCCTCCCATATTCAATAACCCTTTAAAAGTACCGCCGATAAAGCCGTAAATAACATTGCTTTGATTATTGATTAAAATAATGTTTTTCGGTATTTCCAGGGAAGATGTGGTGATGTTGGCGAGGCCGGTAGTCAGTTTTCGCCCGAAGGTTTCGCCATAGGTTTCGGCCTCTTCCGCTAGGCTGGGCAAGCTGGTCATTAGAAAAGCTGCGAATAAAACAGTGGTCAGGGCGCGAGTATTTCGATTCATAACTGATCCTGTATATTAAAACGGATTTGAGTATCTGTTGGTCGAGTCGGATTTACCGCTTCGACCGACAATCGCTCGAAAGTATAGCAGAGCCGTGAACTGTTTACTTTTTCAACGCCTTGGCAAATGCGCTGCTCATGCTGTTCTGTAGCGCGGGCTGCTGTTTAGGTTTGTGAGCGGTTCTTTGCGGTTTTTCTTTTGGAATAATCTCACCGGCATCCACGTTTTTTCTCATGCTTAGAGAGATACGTTGGCGTGCCACATCCACTTCCAGTATGCGCACTTTTACCATATCACCGGTTTTTACGATGCTACGTGGATCTTTAACAAAGTCGTCCGCCAGGTGTGAAATATGCACCAAACCGTCTTGATGTACGCCAATATCAACAAAAGCACCGAAATTGGCGACGTTGGTCACGACGCCGTCTAAAGTCATACCGGGTTCAAGATCGGTAATTTTCTCCACGCCATCCTTGAATTGTACGCTTTTAAACTCCGGACGCGGGTCGCGGCCTGGTTTTTCCAGTTCCTGCAAAATATCCGAAACGGTGGGAACGCCAAAATTGGCGTTGGCATAGTTTGCCGGATTCAGGCCTCGTAAAAACTGGCTTTGGCCGATCAAGTCGCGGATTGATTTGCCCGTATCATCTAGGATTGCATTGACCACGGGGTAGGCTTCTGGATGTACGGCAGATGCGTCTAGCGGGTTGTCGCCGTTCATGACCCTGAGAAAGCCGGCTGCTTGTTCGAACGCTTTATCGCCTAGGCGCGGCACTTTTTTCAGCTGATTGCGGTTTGCAAAGGGGCCATTCGCATCGCGAAACGCAACGATGTTTTCGCTGATGCTGCTGCTTAGTCCGGATACCTGTTTCAGCAAAGCTACCGAAGCTGTGTTTACGTCTACGCCGACCGCGTTCACGCAATCCTCTACCACGGTATCGAGCATACGAGCCAATTGCACTTGGTTGACGTCATGTTGATATTGACCAACGCCTATCGATTTTGGATCGATTTTCACTAGTTCCGCCAGTGGGTCTTGTAGTCGGCGGGCTATCGATACTGCGCCGCGTAATGAGACGTCGAGGTCTGGAAACTCCTTGGCAGCCAGTTCCGATGCCGAATATACCGACGCGCCGGCTTCGGAAACTGTGATTTTTTGAAAATTAAGGTCTTTATGTTGCTTCATCAAGTCTGCAACCAATTGATCAGTTTCCCGAGAAGCGGTGCCGTTACCGATACTCACCAGTTGTACTTGGTGCTGCTTGATCAATTTAGCCAGAACTGCTATCGATTGATCCCATTGGTTCTTAGGTTGATGCGGGTAAATGGTTTCTGTGGTCAACAGCTTGCCGGTTGCGTCAACCACAGCAACTTTGACGCCTGTGCGAATGCCGGGGTCCAGGCCCATGGTCGCTTTGGGACCGGCTGGCGCCGCCAGCATCAAGTCGCGCAAATTGCTGGCAAACACTCTAATGGCTTCTTGCTCGGCGGCCTCGCGCAGTCTTAGCTTTAGATCCATATCGATACGGGTAAATAGTTTGATTTTCCAGGCAAAGCGGGCGGTTTCGGCCAACCAGGCATCGGCGGGTTTTTCTGTGTCTTTAACTTGCAGGCGTTGACTAACGAATTGTGAACATAGCTGATGTTCTTCTTGATCCAGTTCCGCCGGTTTTAGGGTTAAGGATAGTAAATCCTCGTTACGACCGCGGAACAAGGCCAAGGCACGGTGCGACGGAATCTTATTGATCGCTTCACTGTAGTCGAAATAATCCTTGAATTTTGCTGCCTCTGCTTCCTTGCCGGTCACGACGCTGGCGTGCAGGATGCCCTTGTTCCAAACACGTTCGCGCAATTCAGCAAGTAGTTCGGCATCTTCGGAAATACGCTCCATGATGATCTGACGGGCGCCCTCCAGGGCTGCCGCGACATCCGCGATATCTTTTTCAGCGTCGATATAGCTAGCTGCGATTTGTTCGGGGATTAGGTCGTGATTATCCAGGATGGCGTCGGCTAATGGTTCAAGACCGGCTTCTCGAGCAATTTGCGCTTTGGTGCGGCGTTTAGGCTTGTAGGGTAGGTATAGGTCTTCCAGAAGCGTTTTGGTGTCGGCGTCGAGTATTGCTAGTTCCAGTTCCGGGGTGAGCTTTCCTTGCGAGCGAATGGTGTCGAGAATTGAGTCGCGGCGGCTGTTAAGTTCCCGCAAATAAATCAATCTTTCCTCAAGATTTCGCAGTTGCGTATCGTCCAGGCCACCGGTTACTTCTTTGCGATAGCGGGCTATGAAGGGCACCGTGGCGCCATCGTCCAATAGGGCGGCTGCGGCGGCGACTTGTTGCGGCTTAACTGAAAGTTCTTCGGCAATGCGTTGGATAACGTCCATCTGTAGCTAAAATGAAATTGGTATAAAGGCCCAATTCTACATTAGCGTGGGTTCTTGAAAAAGCGAACTATCAGAAATGGAGTGAGAAACTTGCGGGCACAAAAAAGGCGCCAGCTGAATTTTCAGCTGGCGCCTAAATTGCTAAGCAAAAATTATTTTGCTTGGCTTAAAACGTCGTTATTAAAATCTTTATGCTTTGCCAAAACTTGGGCTTCAGCTTGGGCAGAAGTTTCGCCGCTGTATTTGAGATGTTTGGTTTCATCCGCTTTCAGCAAAACGACGCCAGCAATAGCAATTGCAGTAACAACAGCAACTACAGTAAAGGTATTGTCTTTTTCTTGTTCAGCCATTTTTATAATCCTCATCTTGTTGTTGTAATAATTAGCCCTAAACGGGGCAACTCGAGTTGTATGTCGAAATTAGTATTATTGTTGGTCGACGGTGCATTTTTTACACTCAAAACTGTTTTGTGTCAAAACAATATTTTTGCGATTATTCGTTTTGACTGATAGGTATTTTATTTTTCTAATAAAATCAACTTATTATGGGCTTTTCTTTGGGCTGAAAAGTACCCGGTTTTGATGCGATGCTGTTGCTGCGTATCTGTTTCGGCGTGGTTTGCTATGCATTTATGCCGTAGCCCGAAGCCTGCATTACGGCGGCAAGTCGAGAAATATTGCGGGAAATTCCTATCGTTTGTCGAGTGTTCTAAGGGGCGATGAAGGGAAAGGAGGTATGGTTAACCTCGGTCATCGTGCAGGTTGCATGATAGGATTGGAATTTGAATCTGGCAGTCTGTTTGTTCTTACGGCGTTGTGTTGTTCGAATGGAGGCGGCTCGAAAATAATCTTTAGCTAAATTTGGGGTACTCATGCTTAAACACATACATCTTCTTTTCGTGGTAGTTTTGGTGGTCAGCTTTATTGGGCGAGTGGTGCTTGCCGAGCTAAAGCCAGCCCTGTTGGAGCAGAAATGGCTAAAAATTGGTCCGCATGTTATTGCGAGTTTGGTCTTGTTGACCGGATTTGTCTTGGTTTTTCAAGGAGGTTGGTTATCAGCAGAATTTGCTTGGATCGTAGCCAAGCTATTGATGTTGTTAGTTTACATTGGCTTGGGGATTGTGGCGATTCGCCAATCGGGACGTTCGCGATGGTTGGCTTTTGGTGGCGCATTGATTTGTTTGTATTACATCTCCAAGGTTGCTGTGACTAAGCAGGTTTTTTTCTTTTTTTAAGTGTTGTTCTATGCGTTGGAGTTTGCCCGCGAGGCCTTGTGTTTCTTAGAGAGTAGATAAATTTGGCTTGCGAAAAATAGTTATTGACAGATGGTGAAATTTGTATACTAACGAAAAAAGCTTGTCAAAGCGTTTTTATTCGGATAACCTCAAACCTCCTGTCAATACTCAACGTAAGGAGGGTAGGATGCGAAAAACGAAATTGACGGCAATATTATTGCTTTCAGCGAGTCTAGCGTCTTTTAGCTCTGTAGGTTTAGCGAAAACAGAAAGGAACGGTTTTCTTTCCCTTGAACAAAGCGGCGTCGCATCGTATTACAGCGACAAATTGCATGGTCAGCGGACAGCAAACGGTGAATTTTATGATAAAAACGCATTAACTGCGGCTCACGCGAGCTTGCCGTTTGGTTCTTTGGTGCGTGTCGTTAATCTTAGTAATAATCGTAGTGTCGAGTTGCGGATAAATAGCCGCGCTCATAAAGCCAATAAGCGGCTGCTTGATGTGTCCAAAAGGGCTGCCAGCGAGCTTGGTTTTATCCAAGCAGGCTTGGCGAAAGTCAAACTTGAAGTTCTGCGTGTAGGCGACGCCTAAGTTGCCTGTAGTGATGTAATTCGGTCTACGGGCCGGATTACATCGTCCTCGCTTATTCTGAAATCTCTCAAACTTACTTGTTAAGCGGTTTCTTTAATCGCTTTAAAGCCGATGTCTGTTCGGAAATACACGTCCTGCCAGTTGATTTGTCGGCATAGCTCGTAGGCTTTTTCTTGGGCTTGGGCGATGCTGTCGCCCAATGCGCACGCGCATAATACTCGGCCTCCAGCTGTGACTACTTGGCCTGCAACTTGTTTGGTGCCGGCGTGAAACACCTTAAAATCTTCACCAATATTGCTGCCCGGTAATCCGCTGATTGGATGGCCTTTGGCATAGTCGTCGGGATAGCCGCCGGCTGCGAGTACGACACCCAATGAAGGGCGTTCGTCCCACTCCGTAGTCGTATGATCAAGTTGTTTATCTATGGCCGCCAGACAAAGTTCAACCAAATCGCTTTTTAAACGCATCATGATCGGTTGGGTTTCCGGATCGCCAAAGCGGCAGTTGTATTCCAACACTTTGATACTACCGTTCTTGCCTATCATTAGGCCGGCGTAGAGAAAGCCGGTATATTCGTTACCGTCTTCACGCATACCTTGCAGAGTGGGCAAAATTACCTCATTCATGACACGTTGGTGAATCTCCGGCGTCACCACAGGTGCGGGAGAATAGGCCCCCATGCCGCCGGTGTTGGGGCCTTGATCGCCGTTGTCGCGGGCCTTGTGATCTTGAGAGGTAGCCATGGCCAAGGCATGCAAGCCGTCGGCGATAACGATAAAACTGGCTTCTTCGCCATCCAAAAATTCTTCAATTACCACCCGGTGTCCGGCTGTGCCAAACGTATTGCCGGCTAACATGTCTTGAACCGCGGCAATTGCCTCTTGTTCGGATTGGGCGACGACTACACCTTTACCGGCTGCCAAACCATCGGCTTTAACAACGATGGGTGCGCCATTTTCTCGGATATACGCGGTTGCCGGTTCAACTTCTGTAAAACTGTTGTACGCGGCTGTGGGGATGCCGTGGCGGATCATAAAATCCTTACAGAAGGATTTGGAGCCTTCCAACTGCGCGGCTTGAGCTGTCGGTCCGAAGCACTTTAAACCTGCGGCGGAAAATCGGTCGACTATGCCTTTGACTAAGGGTACCTCCGGTCCAATAATGGTGAGCTCTATGTCTCGGGCTTGAGCGAAACTCAATAAACCTTCGATATCGTCGGCCTGAATATCTACATTGTTTATGCCGTTTTCCAGGGCAGTGCCAGCGTTACCAGGCGCAACGTAGACGTTGCCGGCTTTTGCGGATTGCCTGACTTTCCAGGCCAAGGCGTGTTCTCGGCCGCCACTACCTACGATCAAAATGTTCATATAAGGTTGTCCCGTATTAATGTCTGAAATGCCGCATGCCGGTCAATACCATTGCGATATTGTGTTCGTCGGCGGCGGCAATCACTTCTGCATCGCGCATCGAGCCGCCGGGATGAATAACTGCGGTTATGCCGGCCGCCGCTGCTGCGTCGATGCCGTCGCGGAACGGAAAAAAGGCGTCGGAGGCCATGACCGAGCCGGGCACGGTTAAGCCTTCGTCGGCTGCCTTGATGCTGGCGATTTTTGCCGAATAGACTCGACTCATTTGTCCGGCACCAATGCCGATGGTTTGGCCATCTTTGCCGTAGACAATCGCATTGGATTTGACGAATTTGGCAACTTTCCAGACAAACAGTAAGTCCGCCAATTCTTGTTCGGTCGGTGCGCGTTTGCTGACTACTTTCAAATCGGCAGCGCTGATCTTCCCGGTATCCTTGTCCTGAACTAATAAGCCGCCTGTGATGCGTTTAAAATCTAAGGCTGATTCATGGGTATTTGTCCAATAGCCGGTTTCCAGCACCCGGACGTTCTGCTTTTTTGCCAACGCCGCTTGCGCACCCGCTGATACGGCCGGTGCGATGATCACTTCGACGAACTGGCGTCCTGCGATTTCCGCCGCAGTCTTTTCGTCCAGTTCGCGGTTGAAAGCGATGATGCCGCCAAAAGCGGAAGTCGGGTCGGTCGCGTACGCCAGATTGTATGCGTCGAAAATGTCACCGCTTACCGCAACGCCGCAAGGATTGGCGTGTTTGACGATCACGCAGGCCGGTTGGTCGTTAAACGCTTTGACACATTCCAATGCCGCATCGGCGTCGGCAATATTGTTGTAAGACAATTCCTTGCCTTGTAACTGTTTGGCAGCGGCTATGCTGCCGGCGGGTGGATTTTTTTCACCATAAAAAGCCGCGTTTTGATGGGGATTTTCACCGTAACGCATGCTCTGCAGGCGGTGGAATTGTAGATTTAGGGTTTCTGGAAAATCGCCGCTATCGACGACTTTACTGAGATAAGCGGCAATCATCGTGTCGTAACGCGCAGTATGCTCGAAGCTCTTTAGTGCCAATTTAAAACGGGTGTCGTGGCTTAGGGCGCCGGCATTAGCTTGTAACTCGGCCAAAATTTTCGGGTAATCGACCGGATCGACAACGATAGCCACGTCATTATGGTTCTTGGCTGCGCCCCGGATCATGCTTGGGCCGCCAATATCGATATTTTCTATCGCGGTTTCCAGATCGCAATCGGGTTTCGCCACGGTTTGTTCGAACGGATACAGGTTGACCACCACCATATCGATAGCTTTGATGCCGTTCTCGGCCATCACGGTGTCATCAATGCCGCGTCGACCCAGAATGCCTCCGTGAACTTTGGGATGTAGGGTTTTAACGCGGCCGTCCATCATTTCCGGGAAGCCGGTGTAGTCGGAGACTTCGGTAACGGCAATATCATTGTCGGCCAGCAGTTTAGCCGTGCCGCCGGTGGATAGTAGTTCGACGCCCAGGTGGCTGAGTTCTCGGCAAAACTCCAGAATACCGGTTTTGTCGGAAACGCTGACCAAGGCGCGGGTCACTTTTTTATTTATGCCCAAAGTGGGATTCATGCAAACCTCAAGAAAGGGTAAAAAGAAGGGTTGGAAATTAACCTATGCCGTAATGTTCAAGCTTTTTGCGTAAGGTGCTGCGGCTGAGGCCGAGGATAATCGCGGCTTTGCTTTGATTGTAATCGCAGTGTTTCAGCGTGGTTTCCAGTAGGGGTCTTTCCACTTCTGCTAAAACCAAATGGTATAAACCGCTGGAATCGTGCCCGTTTAGGTGGGCGAAATAGTCTTCGACGCAATGACGGACATGGTCAGACAGCGTTTGCTCGCTGCCGGTGACTTTATGAGTAAGATGTTTTCCCATCTAGGCGGCTCGTGGTGTCAGCAAATTGAAAGAGGCGTTGACGAGCGCGAGTTGCCGCGCAGCGTGTTGGGCTTGGTTAATTGCAGTCTTTTGGTCGGCAGGCAGAGTGCCGAGATGATCGAAATACCAGCCGATGTGCTTGCGGGCGATTCTAACACCACTGTCGTTGCCATAAAAACTGTATAAATTTTCCAGGTGCCGGTTGATAACGGCTTTGATGTCGGTCAAGCTAAGTGGTGAATATGTCGTGTTGCTTAGATGGGCGACTAGGTCATTAAATATCCAGGGTTTGCCTTGCGCCGCTCGCCCTATCATCACCGCGTCGGCTCCCGTATATGCCAATACCTCACTGGCTTTAGCGGGGCTATCGATATCGCCGTTTGCGATAATCGGAATACTGATACTTTGTTTGACCTGTTTGATGGTGTCGTACTCAGCATGTCCGGAAAATTTACAGGCTCGGCTGCGCCCGTGGATGGTGAGCGCTTGAATGCCGCAGTTCTCAGCAATTTTGGCGATGCTTGGCGCGTTTCTATTAGCTAAGTCCCAGCCCGTACGAATCTTGAGGGTTACCGGGATTTCCACGGCATTGATTACCGCGTCTAAAATTTTAGCCACTAATGACTCATTTTTCATTAGCGCTGAACCCGCCGCCACCGAGCACACTTTTTTTGCCGGGCAGCCCATGTTAATGTCGATAATCTGGGCGCCTCGGTCCTGATTCAATTTGGCCGCTTCAGCCATTTGCCGAGGGTCGGTACCCAAAATTTGCACCGAGCGCAGGCTAATGTCGCCGTTGTAATCGAGCTTTTTCAGGGTGCGCGGGTGGTGCTGCAAGCTGCGATTTGAAATCACCATTTCCGACACCGTGAGGCCCGCTCCAAATTCGCTGCAGATTTGCCGAAACGGCGCGTCTGTAATGCCCGCCATAGGCGCTAGTAATACTGGGTTGGGAAGTTCGTAAGGGCCAATTCGCATGAAAAGCCAAGCTAGTCGAAAAAGGCGGCAAATGATACCTGAAAAAGCGCTGATTAACGATGGCTGCAAGAAAGTTCTTGAAAATTGTTGATGGCGTTGATTTGGGAGCAAGTCCTGAGTATTAATTTGGCTTTTAGATCTTCTGTGAATATCCTTGCCGCGAAATCGGGGGATGAAGAATAAGCTTGCGCAATCCTCGAGATTTAAGGATTTGTGGAAGAGGATTGCATCCTTTGTCCGCGATGAAGTAGTCTTGGTTGAACAATTTTGGAGTCAGATTAAATGGATAAACAAAGCTCAAATACTGTTTGGCATCACGCCACGGTAACGCGTAGCCGCCGAGAGATTTTAAACGGGCACAAATCTGCCATTCTATGGTTTACCGGTTTGTCCGGAGCGGGTAAGTCAACATTGGCCCACGCCGTGGAAGAGCGTTTGCATCAATTAAAATGTCGGACATTTGTATTGGATGGCGATAATGTGCGCCAGGGCTTATGTGGTGACCTAGGGTTTAGTCATCAAGACCGGCAGGAGAATATTCGTAGAATTGCCGAAGTTGCCAAATTGATGCTGGAAGCCGGTAACATAACCTTAACTGCCTTTATTTCGCCCTTCCGGGCCGAACGGCAATATGCGCGAAATTTGGTACCGCACGGCGATTTTATTGAAATTTACTGCAACTGCGAGTTGTCTGTGTGCGAACAGCGGGATGTAAAAGGTCTTTATAAAAAAGCGCGACAAGGCGATATCAAACAATTCACCGGTATATCTTCGCCTTATGAAGTGCCGGAAAACCCCGACATGATAGTAGATACCGGGCTGTATGAATTGGAAACCTGTGTCGACCAAGTGATGAGCATGCTCGAGTTGCGCGGCGTTATCTCTCCTGTTAAAGGAGAAATGTAAAGTGAATATCGACGTATTTAATGGCGATGCGGATGGTATTTGTGCACTGCTACAGTTGCGATTGGCTTTTCCCATGGCGTCTAAACTTATTACCGGGGTCAAGCGCGACATTGGTTTATTAAGTCGAGTTTCCGCCGAGGCAGGGGATCAGATAGTTGTGCTCGACATCTCTCTTGACAAGAATCGCTTACATCTATGCGAGTTTCTTAATAAAGGTGTCAGTGTTTTTTACATGGATCACCATTATTCAGGTGAAATTCCCGTTCACCAAGGTCTGGCCTCTTTAATAAGCACTGATGCCAACGTTTGCACAAGTTTATTGATGAATATTTATTTGAAGCAACGCTTTGCCGAATGGGCTGTGACAGGGGCTTTTGGCGATAATTTGGATGCTTCGGCAAGAGAAGCCGCTAAGTTACTTAATTTAACGGCCCAAGAATTGCTTAAGCTACAGCAACTGGGAATCGCTATCAATTACAACGCTTACGGTGCGAGTATCGATGATCTATATTTTGCTCCGGATGAGCTCTATAGGCAGCTGGAAGGTTTTATATCGCCGTTTGACTTTATCCGGGATAAGGCGGAAATTTGTCAGCAATTATTTAATGGTTATAACGAGGATATGAGTCTAGCGGCGCAAGTTGATGCTGAATATCAGACCGACAGTATCTCGGTAGTTATTTTGCCTGATGAAAAGTGGGCAAGGCGGGTATCTGGTGTATGGGGAAATCAACTGGCTAATCAATATCCGAATAGGGCTCATGCAATCGTTAGCAACAATCAAAGAGGAGGCTATCAAATTAGCGTTAGAGCCCCGATAAATAATAAAGTTGGTGCCGATGTGTTATGTGCCTTATTTTCGGGTGGCGGCCGTAAGGCTGCGGCAGGTATTAATCATATTCCATACCAGCAGTTGACCAATTTTGTAGCGGCTTTTCAAAGCCAATATCAATGAGCCAAGTTTTTTGTGAAAAATAGCTTATTAATTGCTTGTGTTGTTTATACGATTTTTGTCGTTTACGGCAGTTTGGTGCCATGGCAATTTAATAGTATTTCGTTAAGCGATGCTTGGTTTCGTTTTCAGAATATTGAATATTTGACCCTAGGTATTGCGTCAAGAGCAGATTGGGTTGCCAATATTCTGCTATTTATACCGCTTGCCTTTCTTTGGCTGGGCACGCTTTCCCTAAAGCAACAATTTGTTGGTAGGTGTGTATCGTCAGTTTTTGTATTGATAGTCAGTTTTTTGCTTTGTTCGACTATCGAATTTACTCAGTTATTTTTTCCTCCCAGAACGGTGTCGTTAAACGACATAATAGCCGAAACTTTGGGAGCCGCCATTGGTGTTTTTGCGTGGTGGGTTTTTGGTGGAAGATTTGCCAATTGGTTTGAAAATTGGCAAATAAATAAAAACAATTCAGTTCCCTATTTGCAAATCTATTTGGGGTGTATGTTTTTTTACAGTGTCATCCCGCTGGATTTAACCCTAAGTCCTGTTGAGTTTTATCATAAATGGCATGAAGGGCGCGTTATTCTACTGCCATTTTATGGGTTAAAGGGAGAAGCTTTTCGAGATATATATGACTGCTTGTCTGACGTCATATTATGGATACCAATTCCTTGGCTATGGTATAAGCTGAAACCTTTGAGTAAAGTTGATCTATTAAAAAGAGTTTTTTTCTCGGCAACTATAATTGAGTTTTTTCAGCTGTTTGTATATAGCAGGGTTACCGATGTTACGGATATTTTGCTTGCGTTGGTGGGCGGTTTTATTGGCGTGCAATTAATAAAGTTAGGTTCAAATAGGCTTGCTTTGGTCGGAAGTGCTAGTGAGTTGAAAAGTTATCATAGGTTCACTGTTTTGTATGTGTGTTTAGCGTATTTTTTATGGGTATTGGTTGTAGGATTTGTATTTTTGTACCCTTATGATTTTGAGTGGGGTTATATAAGACTTTCAACTTGGAGTGATAAGTTTCTTAGAGTGCCTTTTTATGCATATTATTATGGTACCGAATATAGGGCTATTACAGAGGTTTTTCATAAAATTTTATTTTTTATGCCTTTTGGTTTGATAGGGTATTCTTTTCAGTATTTTAATAGCCGTAATCAAGCAAGTATCATTATTTTGGCTGTAATAGTGATGACGGCTCTGAGTATTGAATTTGCACAATTGTTTTTGCCAAATAAAAATGTTGATATAACAGATGTTATTTTAGAATCTTTTGGAGGGTATCTCGGTTATTCGGTGGTCAAGCTGCTGCAACTTAATAGACCTGCTTTGCCGGAGCCTAAAAACAAGCTGGGAAATGAGGTTTTGTTTGCGATTTCAAGGGGGCAGGCTAATTTTGCTGAAGGCTCGGCTTCCGTGAGTCGTCCAAGAAATATTACGAGCTATACAAGTGGGATACCCCTATTTTTGCTGGCAGTGGGGTCTGTATTTGTGACTTTGGGTGTGCTGATATTTGTCAGTGGCTCTGAGGCTATGCCTTACAATGTGAGGGAGTTATTTTCGAAAGAATACCGAATCATCAGTGCTTTAGGCATAGCTGTATTGATTTATTGGTGCTTTGCATATCCGCTATTCTCTTTGATGAATATTTTGAAAAACGGTAGGGGAGAAGTTTTTTTTTATGCTCGTTTTTTAGCGGTACATACTCTGATAGCGTGGATGTTGGTAAGGGTTATTGTTCCCCTTGAAAGTATACATGATGTGTTGGGCTCTCCAATTTTGAGTATCCCCGCAGAGCTAGAGCTAGCGTTTCGGTTTTTAGGTTTGTTTGGTGTATATTCATTAATCGCATTGACAGCCACTCATGCGGCGCTTTTTTGGGTGGTTTCAACTCGGCAGTTGGTGCGGCTTTTCGTTTTAGGCTTCTTTTGGATATTATCGTTACTGCCGTTTGGGTATTGGGTCGTGGTTATTGAAGCTGCGACGGACAATCTAACAGAGTTAATGATCAATAGTGGCTATTCTTTCGCGGTCATCTGTATTGGTATTTATTTTTTTCTGGTCGGCTGGCTAGGTTCGTCAATTTTATTTTTAACAGTTTTTAATAATAATCGGCACATTATTGTTATCGGATTTTTATTTATAATTTCTTTTCCATTAGGCTATCAGTTGTTAAGTTGGGGAACGGAGCAGTTTATTCTAAAGTATGATGCTGTTTTTTCGGCTATGCAATTTTTGTTAAGTGCTGATAGAAGTCATTTAGTTTCAGGCGATATATTAATGGCGCGTTTTTTTGTGGCGCACTTTGGACTGGTTTTATTGGTTTTTACGGCTCAAGCCCCGCTGTGTATGATTTTTCGTAATGTGGTTACGTCGAAATATTCAGCGAAGCCCATGTAACGAAGTGCTTAGTGGTGTTTTAGTTTTTCAGATGGCTATTTTAGTTTTTATTATTTTTTTTAAATTGATACGTATTTATGTGCTTGGGTAGTCTTGCATGATATTTAGAAGTTTTCCATTCGCACTTATTCTGATGGCATTATTGAGCATATTCTTTACGAATGTAGTTGCGATGGGTATTCAGGCTGAGCTTGTCGTAGATGGCGTTAACGTGAAAGACGACAAAGAGAAGACTCAAACAGCTCCAGATGGCGTTAAAGACATTCTAAGTTCGGTTGATCTTAAAAAAGATATTGCTAAAATTCATAGTCATGAAATAGCTGTGCAAAATATCAGAGCCAAGGTTTCTCCAGACGAATTGGCTGTTGATGATTCTTCGATCTCACGACCTATATTTCGACAGCAGGAAAACATTAATAAACCTGCGCAGTTTTCCTTCTTTGTTCCAGATTTTTCTGATGCCGATTTGGTTAGGGGGAGGGGTGGCTATAATTACTCCGATGATGTATTTTCCTCTAAAAAACTCCTGGACGAACTACGGGATAGTCTTGGGGAAGGAATATATAGCAAATTAGTTTGGACCTATTACGATCTTAAAGACCTTGACAGCAGAATATATGCGAGCATGGTGGGGTATGATTTAAGTGGCAGTAATTTGTTGGGAAAGTTACAACAGTTTATCGGGGTGGATGAGAATTTGAATGCTATGATAGTTTTCAAGAGCAGTATTGGAATAACTCCTAAACCTGAGGGTGCTGGTGATAGGATAAATCAAGATTCTGGCAGAAATTCTAAGGTTATACTTGACTTCTCTCAACGTAATTTCGCCAGAAAAGAAGAGGTTGATACTGGGCGACTTCAATATATTTTAAAATACTTGACGATAAAGAATTTTGTATACAGCTTATTGGCATTAATGGGGTTTGGTTCGGTTTGGCGGATGTTTAGGTTTTTTGTTAAACAAGATTTAAGATAACTGCTCCTAAAAAACATCCTGATTACCCATAAACCTCAGCAACTTTGAGGCCTCCTGCAAGTCCAATGAAAGCCCCAACCTGACTGGAGATCGTGCCATGAAAAAGAACCCGGTCCAATTTCAAAAGGGCTTCAGTTTGATGGATTTCCTGAAGCGCTACGGTACCGAAAGCCAATGCGCCGAAGCCCTATTTCAGGCGCGATGGCCCTCGGGTTTTCAATGTCTACGTTGTGGTGGCGGTCGTTATAGCGCGGTCAAGACCCGTCATCTCTATCAATGTACGACCTGTCATCATCAAACGTCGCTGACTAGCGGGACACTGAAATGGTTTAATGAAGCCGGACACTTCTAAAAGCAGACTTTATACTGTTATTAGAGGTAAGCATGACAAACGAAAAACAACACAACCGACCCAAATATAGTTTGGAATTCAGGCAAGATGCCGCCAAGCTAGTTTTGGAGAAAGGCTATAGTCAGCAACAAGCAGCCGATCATTTGGGCGTATCGTTAAGTGCGATGGGACGCTGGGTTCGGGCGGAACGCAAGCCCTCGGCGACTGACGCGACGATGAAAAAAACAGCGTAAACTTGGGAGAGCATGACGAATTGATTCGCTTGCGCAAGGAAAATGAACAGTTACGGATGGAGCGCGAAATATTAAAAAAGGCGGCCGTCTTCTTTGCGAAAGAAGCCGAATACCCACAGGGCACAAGTAAAGTACGGGTTTATTCGAGAGCAAGAGAAGACGTATCCAGTGACCGTACTGTGTCGAGTGATGCAGGTGAGTACCAGCGCCTATTACGATTGGTTAAAAGCCCCGAAAGACGTTGAAAAAGAGCAACAAGATCGAAAAATGGCCGAAACAGCCAGGCAGATTTTTGTCGACAATAAGCAGTGCTTTGGTTCGCGTCGCCTAGCCGATCGCTTGCAAAAACAGGGATTTGCTGCGGGTCGTTTTAAAACCCGGCGACTCATGCGAGACTTGAGATTGCAGGTACGTTATCCCAAGCGATTTAAAGCGACGACCGACAGCAACCACAATGAGGCTATTTCACCCAATCGATTGGATCGGCAATTTCAAGTAGCCAAGCCTAATCAGGTGTGGACGACCGATATCACCTATGTGTAGACGCTGCAGGGCTGGCTTTACGTTGCGGTGATCATTGATCTCTTTTCCCGCCAAGTCGTTGGCTGGGCGATTGACGATCACATGCGCACATCGCTTTGCTCCAATGCCTTGCAAATGGCCTTCTACCCACAGGGCACAAGTGGCGGCGTAAGCCTCCGCCCGGCTTATTGCATCATTCCGATCAAGGTAGCCAAGATGCGAGCCGAGAATATCGTCACCATTTGGCCGTCATGAAGATGGAGCAGAGTATGAGCCGAAAAGGCAATTGCTGGGATAATTCCCCAACCGAACGCTTTTTTCGCAGTTTAAAGCACGAACAGCTCAACTACGAAAAATTCAAAACCCAAGAAGCGGCGAAACTGAGCGTGATCGATTATTTGGCTTTTTACAATGGCCGGCGATCGCACTCAACATTGGGTTACCAATCCCCAATCGAATTTGAGCGGGAATTCTATAAAAAATCTGCCTGATTTGGTGTCCGGGTTTTGTTGACCATTACATCGCCGCCTGATTCAGTTCGTCTGTACACCAGATTTGACTATTTCTCCACTTCTTCTTCCAGACGAGCATTTTCCCGTTTCAGCCGCGCGATTTCGGCTTGCTGGAGTTTTTGCTCTTCAAACGGTTGGCCGGTTTGACGGCTTTTGGCTTGCCAGTTGTACAGCATGGCCTGAGCAATGCCCAAATGCTTGGCGACCTTTGGAACACCGTCTTGCTTGGCTCGCTTCTTAAACTGCGGTGAATATTGGGTGCGTTTCGGTTTTCCGGCAACGACTGATGGCTGTTCGTTGGTTTTCATAAGACTCCTCATGTTCAGAGATTACTCTCTTAGTGGGGGGCTGTGAATCGTGGGCAAGATCAATTAACTACTGAACACCAGATTTGATAGTAGCTTTGGTGTTTATGAGAGTGGCTAGGACATGTACATGTAACAAGCCAATAAAAAAGCCACCTAAGTTTTTAAAGACTTAAGTGGCTCTTTAAGTTTTAACAAGAAGCGGGATTGATTGCGTTATAGCAAATGTGTCTCGCCAAATGTATTAGCGGTAGCTTTTACGTAAGCCCATGCCCAACAAGCCAACAGACAGCAAAAGCAGCGAGCCCGGCTCAGGAACTGAGCCTGTTTTGCCTTTTAGTTCGCCGGTACCGGTCAGCAGGCCAGGAACGCCAGATGGCTGAAAGCTGTCGGAGAATGTGAAGTCTGCATTGTTTGCGCCAACTGAAACGCCGTTAATTGTAGAAACAGTGTTAGTGTCAAAGAATAGCGCTGCTTGTCCGCCCAACACGTCCCATGCTCCGTAGCCACCACCAGTATCACCCAGACTTGAAATAGAGGCACCGTTCAATTCGGCGTAGATAGCGCCCAATCCTGTCGGGCCTAAGCCGTACGCATCGTAATCGTGTCCGGTCAATGTCAGCCAGATATTGCCGTCGTTTGCAGTGGCTGAATTTGAAGCATCGAAGTCAGCGGTTGCATCATAATAAAACGTCATGGATGCTAGGTTAAATATTGCTTCGCCGTTTACGTCGCCGTCAAAATTTCCAGCATTGGACAGTGTGAATGTTCCAAAGTAGCTCAATTCCGCGCCTGGAGCGACGAAAGTTGTTGTGCCGTTGACGTTTGAAACCGTTCCGAAGAAAGTTACAACATCTCCTACGTTATTAGCTTCTGTTTCCCATATTGTGCCGTTCATTGTTAAATCAAAGCCGCTAGCCTCGTTCCAGGTTACTCCGCCGACGCTGGCAGCAAAAGATACGCTTGGTGCGATTAGTGCGCCCACCAATGTGAGCTTTGCAATAGAGTGTTTCATAAAATTTCCTGTTTAATGGATTGTAAGGGTGTTTGTTTACGTTTGATGAAAAGCAGAAAGCATGCCAAATAAAAACACAATATAAAACAATAACTTAATTTTTTGATAATTTCATGTGTAAAATTTATCGACAGGTCTGCTCTTGTTTCCTAATCCAGAGTGATTTTGTCGTCTGGCTTTGCTAGTGTTTAGTTTTTATTCGATTTAGATTGCAAATAACAGGCTATAGCAACTTCCAAGGAGTTTTTAACAGGCGGTAAGCTCGGGCCAGTATTTACCAGGAATAGATCGGCTGTTTTGTCGTTGCCAAAAATCTGCCTGTCAGCCAAATAATCAAGAAAAATCGGAACGGCTTTTAGTTGGCGTAAAGTAGTGTGACTAACAATTGGCATCATCGCCCGTAAAAGGAATGTAAAAAATACTGACGGTACGGCAATCACAGCTGGCAAAGGCGTATCAAACTCACGCATTTTGTCGCGCACCAGAGTTTGCAAATGGGTCAATTGCATGGATAAGTGCGGACCCGAACAAAGATGTAGAATCTTGTTGGTGGTGAGAGTTGGCTGATTGGCACTCCATTGGATAGCGCGTGCGACATAATCTACCGGCACTGTATCAAGCGTGGCATCTTTTAAATGCGGTAGCAAGCCATGAGTTTTGGCACCTGATATGAATTCGCACAAGTAATAAAAAATTTGAAAGTGAATAATCTTGCCGGTTTTTGAGTCACCCACAACCATGCTGGGCCTGTGAACGGTTATCGGCAAATTGTAAAGTTCAATTTGTTGGTGAAGATAATCTTCGGCCTCCGCTTTGGATTGCTCATAGGTGTTGTGAAAGCTCCTCGGTTGGGTGATCCAAGTTTCAGGGACGATACCTGACATTCTGCCGGCAACGCCAACTGTGCTGACATATTCGACTTTTTGTAAATTTCCTGACGCTTGACACGCTAGCGCAAGCTCGATTACGTTTTTTGCGGATCCCAACGCATGTTGTCTGGCTACTTCCAGGGGTAAATTCATTCTGACAACGCCGGCACAATGAATAATGTGGGTACATTGGCTAGAGACTTCGGCGTAAACACTTTCAGATACTCCAAATTTTTCAAGATCGGCATCGCCTTGCAAAGCGATGACACGGTTTCTGGCGCTTACTTCTTGTTCCTTATCCAGGTTCCAAAAGAGGAATAGAGCTTCGAGACGAATTTTTAAGTGCTCAGAGGATTCGGCGCGGATCAGCAGCCATACAAAGTTATCAGCTTCTTCCAAAAGTAAGGGCACCAAGGTACTGCCGACTGCACCCGTGGCACCGGTAACAAAAATTCTTTTTGCCATATGAGAGCGCTCCATGATGGATTGAATATTGTCGAAGTCTAAAAATCCAGAATCAACGCTTTCGCATTAGCGGAGAATCTTTAGCTGCTTTGTATTGTAATTAAAACTAAAGCTTCAATAGCACGATATCGCGGCTAGCTGAAATTGGTTGGGAATGGATAGTCGATTCTGGCTCTTCCAACAAGTTATAAAGTTCCTCTATCCATTTTTCGTATTTGTGTCGGATATTTTTACGGCGAAGCTTCAGATTTGTCGTTAATTCTTGCTCCGCAACCGATAGGGGCTTATATGAAAAAATGATGCCAACTGGGCGCTTATATTCGGGTAAACCCAAAGTGGTTGCTGTCAGATCTATAGCGATTTTTTTCGCGTAAGTAGTTCTAGATTGGTCTTCAATGGTATTTGAATTGCCAACTGTTACCAAGGCAACCAAGAATTTTCTATTCTCGCCGAAAACAACAGCATGCTCTATCGCTACATTGCTTTGGAGTACCGACTCGATTGCAACGGGGGCAATTTTTCTACCAGTTGACGTTTTAAAAACTTCAGATTTTCGTCCGGTCAAGCTTATAAAGCCCTGGGCGTCGATTTTCGCGTAATCTCCTGTAGGAAGGAATTCTGATTCGTTGGTGCTCTGCTTAGTGGGTTGGTCGTCAAGGTATCCGTTAAAAACGCCTATGCCTTTAACTAGTAGTTCGTCATCATCGGCCAAGTTTATGGTGTTGCCTGGTAAAGCCTTGCCTACCGTGCCAAAACGGTATTCTGACGATCTATTTGCGGCAATAGGCACCACGTTTTCGCTTAGTCCATATGCCTCTAAAATCAACAATCCCAGAGATTGGTAACGATGTAACAACCATACCGGCATGGCTGCCGATCCGCTCACCATATACCGTATATTTTCGCCAAAAAGAGAGGTAAATGATTTAAAAACTTGGCGATTGGCAGCTCTGAATAATGAGCCGATAGTTGACGGGCTTTCACCCATTTTAAGGCTATATTTCAGGCATAGAGAGATAAGCCGCGGCTGCAGATTTAGTTTGGCTTCAAATCCTTGGTAAAGTTTTTCATAAAATCGAGGTACAGCAATGAATATGTGGGGATTTATTGCTGGCAGATATTCGATGATTTTATGCGGCTGCTCTACAAAGTATACTTCGGCTCCTCCGGCTAATGCACATAAATTCACAATGCGTTGAAATAAGTTGGAAAGCGGTAACCAGCAGACTAAATGGCACGGTTTATCGTTTAGTTCCGGGTAGGTGAGTAGTATAGAGTCTATAGCAGCAATAATTTGATCATGTCGATAGGCGATACCTTTGGGCGTGCCGGTAGTACCCGACGTGAATACAATAGTGGCAATATCGGAAGGTTTTAGAATTTCAGGCTGCGGAGTATCGTTGAGTTCGCCATTTGCTGTCTCGGGTATATCTAGATATTTGATTTTATCTTGTTGATATCTCGATGGATCGCTATTAAATGCAACAATATTGTCAAATTGGCTGAGATCGTTAAATTTATCCAGGTATTTGATTTGGTCTATAGCCAGGATTTTAACGTTAGCAATTTTTATGATCGCGTTTAATTGCTCGGAGTTTTCGTTGGGATCGATACCAACCACAATTCCGCCTAATGATAAAAAGGCGTGATGTAGAGATTCCCATACGTGCGAGGTTGTAGCCATAATTGCGACAACCTGCCCTGTATTTATGCCAAGAGCCTGTAATTTCCCGGATAAACCCATCACTTTCCGATAAAACTCTATATTGCTTATCGGATGCCAAGTATCGTCAGTATCCAGAATCCAGTGAGCTACGTCATCCGGATGTTCGTGTGCTCTAAGTTTTAATAAATCGGGAAGTGTCTTATATCGACTCATACGTTCTCCTTTTAAGTCATACAGGCGGGTCGTAAGCACCTTTAGGCTCGGTAATAGCTAGCTCGTGTTCCGACATTCCCAACCAATTTAGACTAGTTCTGACATCCTTGCCCAAGAAGACTTTGTTTTTGATCATGAAGTCGACCAGTGGGATCAAAATTTTCCACTCTTTTAGATTGGCTTTACCCTCACGAATTAAAGCCGCGAATTCGGGAAGATAGGGATTGTAGCCAAAGTGCTTTAAGTCGGAATACATCAGCAGCCAGTTGATTGGGTAGTTACTGAAGATCGGACTGGCATGCTTACTTGACTTAACCAGGCCCAATTCGACGACTTTTTGCATCACTTCTTCCTGATTATATTCCCAGGCATGGTAAGGGGCTAAATAGCGTGGAAATTGAGTGCCTTTAGGGTAATTGTTGGGATTGAAAAAGCGCGATAATTCTTGTTCATCGAATTCTCCGCACGTTTTCAGTGCCGGCGGCGTCCAGTCGACTTCGCAGATTAATTTTCTGGAGAATTCGTAGAGCATTCTTTCCGGTTCAGGCTGCCCCGGCGAGTATCCTGCGAGGACTAGCGGTATATTTTTTTGAAGGGCCAGTTTGATTGCATCGCCTTCGAATAGCGGGGCATAGACATAAGATACTGTGTAGACAGCACCTCTCGGTTCTTGATGTTTTAAGAGATAACGAAAAGCTTTTTGGTAGAAGTTATCGGATGGGCGGTATACCAGGTGGTCAATGTCGAGTTTGCCGAGTGTGCGACGGATGTTATCCCAGGCAATCGGGGGAATATTAATATCGGTGGTAAATGCCAGGACTTTTAAACCGTACTCCACCTTTAGCTTGTAGAGCAAGTTAAGGCTATCTTTGCCGCCGCTGACCGGCACTAGGCAGTCATATTCCGCTTGCCCCTTGCAGTCTTTTAGCGCCTTTTCCAGATCGAGCTCTCGCTCCTTGCGGCTTTCTTCCTCTTGTCTTTGGTGTTGAGGATTAAAATCTCGGCAAAGATTACAAACGCGATTCGCGTCCAGGGTTATCTCGGGTACTGCATCGGAAATCAAGCATTGCTTACAGCTGGCCATGTTCACCTCGCCGGAAATGGGTAAATTTTTAAGGTTAAGAGGTTTTTGCAGGTCTCGAATGAATTTAGTTTTGCCAGGAATTAAACTAGTTAAGCCAGATAAAAAATGCAGTTTTGGGTTGTAAAGTTGATTGCTAGTTTCTCTTGCTATAGAGCCAAGAAATTATCTCGCTCCCTTACCCCACAAAATAACCTCTACCGTGCTCAGCATTATCGTCAAGTCCAGAAACAGGCTGTAGTTTTTGACGTAATACAAATCAAATTGCAGTTTTTGTCGGGTATCGTATTCGCTGGCGCCATAGGGGTAACATAGTTGCGCCCATCCGGTGATGCCGGGTTTAACCCTATGCCGTTCTTTATAATAAGGAATATTCTCTTCGAAGCCTTTTACGAATTCCGGTCTCTCCGGGCGCGGGCCGACAAAGCTCATATCGCCTTTTAGCACGTTTAGTAGTTGTGGCAGCTCGTCTATCCGATATTTACGAATCACTTTGCCGACGCGAGTTACGCGGTCATCGGTTTGGCTAGCCCATTGCGCGCCATTTTTTTCAGCGTCGATACGCATACTGCGAAATTTAATGACATCGAACGGAATGTCCCGATAGCCGACACGTTTTTGCCGATAGAAAACCGGTGCACCAAAGCCGCTTTCGATATAGATCGCCAACATGGTGAGGATCATTAGCCACCAACTGACGGAGAGTAGTAGTAGACTGGCTAAAATATCGAAGCTGCGTTTGACGATGGGGCGTAAACCGCCACTCACAAAACCATCGGAAAACATCAGCCAGCTTGGACTCAGCGCCTCCAGAAAAACCAGCCGTTGCTCTCTCTCATAGAAAGTTTGCAAGTCCATGATTTGCACGCCGGACATTTTGATGTCCAGCAGTTCCTCTACGGGTAGTTTTTTTCTACGATCATCGACAGCGATGACTATTTCATCGACGTTAGCGGCTTCGACAATATCGGTTAGCCTGATTTTTTCGTTGAGCGCAATCGCATGGGGTACGCTTATTGGTTCGTCCTCCAGCGTGATGTAACCGACTATTTCAAATCCTCTATAAATATAGCTGGAATTAACGACGCTGAGTTCTCCCGCTCTTTGCCCACAACCCACCACTAACACCCTGCGTTTTAAATTATCCAGATTGACGAAGCGATAAAATAAATATCGTGTTAACAGCAAGCCCACAAAAGAAAAAATAATTGCGGAAATCAAGACGCTGCGTGCCAGCATCAAATCGGGAATGATGTAGTAGATGAACGCCAGTATAAATACCGCAACGGCAAAGCTGAAGCTGATGCGCTGGAGAATATTGTATTCTTCTTTATCCAGTGTTTTGCGGTACAAGCCCAAACCGGAACAGCTGGCGATAAACACCACTGCGTAAACCGCTGCTGAAGCAGCGAGTTCGGATTGGGAATACCAGGATGCTATATATAAAAATCTGAGGCCAGCGCCGCAATACATAGCCAGATAAAACACCAAAGATTCCACTATAAGCAACCAAAGGTAGGCGGTGGAAATGTAATGTCGAAAAATTCTTATCATGTGAAGGCTACCGCTAACTCCTGGATAATAACTATTTGACGATATTCTGTTTTAGAAGCGTCTTGATATGTTCAGCGGGAATAGCATAGGTGATGCCGCTGGGATTGGATATGGCATTTTCTTTGCTGCCCTGTACAAAGACTTTGTTAATGATACCAACAACTTTTCCGGAATTGATGTCGTACAAGGGGCTGCCGCTGTTGCCGGGGTAGGCGGTGGCGTCTAATTGGAACACATTGAAGGGCGTCTGTAGTCGTTTCAGCATATTGACGTTTAACTGCCGAGTGGCGATTGCCGGTATGGCGTTGGGTGAAATAGCCGAAATAATGCTTCGGTGCGTGACCGGATACAAACCCAGCACCATGCCTATTGGGTAACCGGTGAATGCATATTGCTCGCCCTCCCGCACTATTAATGAGTCACCGATTTCCAGTGCGGGTAAAACTCCGCCGTCTACCTTTAGCAATGCCAGATCGTGATCTTCATCGGTTACGGTCAGTTCTGCAATTTGCATTTGTTCTTTTTGCTCGTGGCGATAAAAAACCGCATAACGTTCGAGGTGCTCTTCGTCTAGTTTTTTTGCGGTTACGTGAGCGTTGGTAACCACTTTTCTGCCGTCGGCAACGGCGAAGCCGGTGCCCAGGAATACCGCACGCGGGTTTCGTGTTGGCATATAAGTGCCGATAGCTACTATTCCGGGTTTGACTCGGGCAAGAATCTCGGGGAGGTTAACTTCATCGGCATGGCTGGTGGCGATGGCGGATAGTCCGATAAATAGCGCCAAGAGATAAAGTATTTGGTTTTTCATGGCTGGAGGAGTTAAGGGGCCTTAATTGGTAGAGCTTGGAAAGTTTAGTCTAACTTAGCATGAATGCGGGCGTCGTCGTGAATTAACAGTTGTTTACACTTTGGTAATAGACAGGCACCGGCTTAGATAGCGCTTAATGTCCACCGGGAACAACGAGCGTGGGCATTGACCCGGTAAAATTATATACCCAGTGAACTAGTTGGTTTCTTTTGAGTCTTATTTTTCGGAGATAGTAAGACAATTCCCGGTAGTGTCTGGCAGTGGTGTATCAGCGGGTTTGAGATTAAAAAACGCAGGTCGCTGGCCTTCTGTTAAATCGCTACCGGTTTTTTTATGCTTATATCAGACCGATTCTGTTTGAAAATCGTTGTTCTTCCAACACAACACCTCCGCGCCATCCGGCTTCCAATCCGCCAACACGTAGCGTCTGGCCGGCCGGCCATCCAGCATAAATTCGTGTAATTTCGGTCGATGCGTGTGTCCATGAATCAATGTGCAGCAACCATACTTGCGCAGGCTTTCGGCCACCGTATCCTGGTTGACATCCATAATATCCAGGGTTTTGCCGCGTTTATGATAATAGCTGCGCAACCGATACCAACGTGCCGCTATCAGCCGCAGCCACAAAGGTTTGGACAACACATTTTGTTGCCATGTCTGGCCGTGCGATTTAATGCGAAAGGCTTGATAAGCTAGGTCGTCGCTGCAGAGTAAATCGCCGTGGGTCAGCAAGATCCTCTGACCATTCAATTCGATAGTCGCATATTCATCCAACAAACGGATACCGGTTTCCCGGCAGAAATCTTGACCCAGCAAAAAATCGCGGTTGCCCTGCAACAGAAAAATCTCGGTGCCGGCGTCGCTAAGTTGTTTGAGAGCGTTTTTGATGGCCGGGATAGGCCGGGTATTGTCGTCGTCGCCGATCCAGGCGTCGAACAAATCGCCAAGGATATACAGCGATTTTGCCTTGATGGCGCGCTGCTGCAAAAAGCCTAAGAAACGCCGGGTGATCTCCGGTTTTTCCAAAGCCAGATGCAGGTCGGAGATGAAGAGTACGTCTTGTTTCACGTTAAGCAACAGCGGTTTCCGCCCACTTATCGGCGGAAACCGCTAATTATTATTCGATAACTTCGGCTTTTTCGATAACGATGTCGGTTTTCGGTACATCCTGATGCGGACCGCGATTGCCGGTGGCTTGTTTGGCCATGGCATCGACGACATCCATGCCTTCGATCACTTCTCCGAATACTGCATAACCCCAACCGCTGGGGCTTGGGCTCGTGTGATCCAGAAAGGAATTGTCTTTATAATTGATAAAAAATTGCGCGGTTGCTGAATGCGGATCGTTAGTACGAGCCATTGCCAAGGTGCCGCGTTTGTTTTTCAGGCCGTTATCTGCTTCGTTTTTGATGGGGGCATTGGTTTCTTTTTGCTTAAAAGAGCTGTCAAAACCGCCGCCTTGCGCCATAAAGCCCGGGATTACTCGGTGGAAAATGGTGCTCGCATAAAAGCCCTGTTTCACGTAGGCCAGAAAGTTGGCGGCGGAAACCGGTGCTTTTTCGTCTTCCAATTGAATGACTACGTCGCCCAGGGAAGTGGTTAATTTGACTTTGCTATGTGTATTGGACATTTTAATTTCTGTTGCAAATGAAAGGGTTGAGAATAAAAACAGCATCAGGTAAACCAGGGTGGTGCGCATTAAAAGCTCCTTAATCTCGCTGCAAGCCGCGAATTCTATGTGTTTTTATCTTGAAAGAGAAGCCGAAATCTTGATAGATTGCCAGATGTTTTGCTGCATTCACCTATTATTGTCATGCTGAAAATCTACAACACGCTAACCCGAAGTAAGCAAGAATTCATTCCCAAACAGCCTGGCAAAGTCGGCATGTATGTCTGTGGCATGACGGTTTATGACTACTGTCACATCGGCCATGCGCGGGTCATGGTGGTGTTCGATACAGTCGCCCGTTATTTGCGGCATGCCGGGTATCAGCTTACCTACGTCAGAAATATTACCGACATAGACGACAAAATTATTCAGCGCGCCAATGAGAATGGCGAGGCGTTTACCGCATTGACTGAACGTTTTATCGAAGCCATGCATGAAGACGAGCGGGCTTTGTCGGTGTTGCAGCCGGATATCGAACCCAAAGCCACGCAATCCATCGCCGACATCGTGAAGATGATTTCGACATTAATCGAGCGTGAGTTTGCCTACGTCGGCAGCAACGGTGATGTGTTTTACGCGGTAAACCGCTTTGACGGCTACGGCAAGCTGTCCGGTAAAAATATCGAAGACTTACAAGCCGGCGAGCGGGTGAATGTCGATACCGCCAAACGCGATCCGCTGGATTTTGTACTGTGGAAAATGGCCAAGCCCGGCGAACCTTATTGGGATTCACCGTGGGGGCAGGGTAGGCCGGGTTGGCATATCGAATGCTCGGCAATGTCCACCTGCTGCCTGGGCAATCATTTTGATATTCATGGCGGCGGCATGGACTTGCAATTCCCGCACCACGAAAACGAGATCGCCCAGTCGGAAGGCGCCACTGGCGAGCCTTTTGTCAATTACTGGATGCATAACGGGTTCGTGCGGGTCAACGAAGAAAAAATGTCCAAATCGCTGGGCAATTTTTTCACCGTGCGCGAGGTGTTGAAACAATATCGCCCGGAAGTGATTCGCTTCTTCATCCTTTCCAGCCATTATCGCAGCCCGCTGAATTATTCCGACGAACAGCTCGACGAGGCGGGTGTGGCTTTGACTCGTTTGTATACAGCCTTGAGAGGTGTCGAAATTATCGATGTGGCTATCGATGCAGATTACTGCCAGCGTTTCGAACAGGCGATGGATGACGACTTTAATACACCAGTGGCTTTGGCTGTTCTATTTGATTTAGCGCGCGAATTAAACAAAGCCGAGGAAAAAAGCGTGCTGGCGGCAACATTAAAGCGACTGGCGGCCATTTTGGGCATATTGCAGGACGATCCGGACAGTTTTTTGAAGGGTGGAGCAGCGCCTGATGGTCTGAGTGAAACGGAAATAGAGCAATTGATCGACGCCAGAAAAACCGCGAAAGCCAGCAAAGACTGGGCGCAAGCCGACCAAATTCGCGATCAATTGAAAGCGAAGGGCATTGTGCTGGAGGATGTGGCTGGCGGCAACACCATTTGGCGCCGCGAAAGTTAAGGACTGTCAATGAACGAAATCAAAGATAAATCGGTAGAAACATTCCTGGACGAACTAGCTGGCAAGCAAGCCACGCCCGGCGGCGGTAGCGCGGCGGCAGTGATGGGTGCGCAAGCCGCCGCCTTGACCAGCATGGTCTGTAATTTGACCATCGGCAAACCCAAATACGCGGCGGTGGAAGAACAGATGCAGGCTTTGCTGATCGAGTCGGAAGCCTTGCGGCAAACCTTAATTGGTATGATCAAAGCCGATGTCGATGTATTTGACAAACTGATGGCCTGTTATGGCTTACCTAAAAGCACTGACGACGAGAAAGCCGTGCGCGCCGAACAGATTCAAACGGTGCTCAGAGAAGCCACCCTGGTGCCGCTGGAATGCGCGAAAGCTTGCGCCAAGGCTATCGAGTTGGGCCGGGTGGCTGCCGAACACGGTAATCTGGGGGTGATCAGCGATGCCGGCGTGGCGGTAATGGCAGGCTACGCCGGCTTGAAAAGCGCGGCACTGAATGTGCAGATCAATGCCGCGAGTTTGAAAGACAGGCCGTTTGCCGAAGCCCAACTTGCAGAATTGGATATTTTGTTGCAAACCGGCGAACAGGCCGCCGAGCAGATTTACCGTATCGTCAGGGAAAAGCTTTAAATCTTTCCTTAGGACGGGGCAATTTCAATCGCCCCCTCTCTGCTTAACTTGAGCGGCAGGTTTTCTAAATCTGCTTAACATTGATGTTCAAGGTCTGAATCCGATAAGCAATCTGCCTAGGCGTCATATCCAGCAAGCGCGCGGCTTTGGCTTGCACCCAGCCGCTTTGCTCCAGCGCCGCTATTACTCGCTCCCGTTCGTCCATGTTTTCGTCGTGCAGATCGATATGTTTGATCGATTGCGGGGTGCGGCTGATGCCTATTTCGTTTTCCAGGCCGGTGCTGGCAATCACGTCGCGGTCGATAATGCCTTCCTGGCTCATGATGGCGGCGCGCTCCAAACGGTTTTCCAATTCGCGAACGTTACCCGGCCAATCGTGTTTCATCAAAATTCGGATCGCGCTTTCCTTGATTTCCAATGGCCGGCCGCCTTGTTGACGGGAGATACGGTTTAACAGAAAGCTGGCCAGTTCCGGAATGTCCTCGATACGTTCGCGCAGCGGCGGCATATTGATGGGCATCACATTCAAGCGGTAATACAAATCCTCGCGGAAATTGCCTTCGGCGACTTCCTGCTCCAGATTGCGGTTAGTGGCGGCAATGATGCGGACATTGACTTTCAGGGTGCGAACGCCGCCCACTCGCTCGAATTCGCCTTCTTGCAGCACGCGCAATAATTTGGCCTGAAACGACGCGGAGATCTCGCCGATTTCGTCGAGAAACAGCGTGCCGTTGTCTGCCAGTTCGAAGCGGCCCTTGCGTTGGCCGATTGCGCCGCTGAATGCACCTTTCTCATGGCCGAATAATTCCGATTCGAGCAAGGTGTCGGGCAAGGCTGCACAGTTCAATTTTAGAAACGGGCCGTTGGCGCAGGCTGAGTTAAAGTGTATCGAGCTGGCCACCACTTCCTTACCGGTGCCGGATTCGCCGCGAATCAACACAGTGGTATGCCATTTCGCCACCTGGCGGATGATGTCGAACACTTTCAGCATCGGCTCGGAATGGCCGATGATGTTTTCGAAGCGGTAGTTTTTGACCAGTGTTTGTTTTAAATAGTCGCGTTCGCTAGCTAGTTCGTTTTGCTTGCGTTCCATTACACGCAGCATGTTCACGCTTTGGGCGATCAGGTTGGCGACCATTTCCATGAAGCGGGCGCGCTCGCCCAAAAACGTCGAAGTACAAGGCTGCGCAGCCAAAATGCCGACCACTTCGCCTTGTTCGATGGCTAGCGGGGAGCCGATAAACGGTAAATCCGGGTTATACACGCCCAAGCGGCTTAAAAAACGCGGCTCGTCGGCGATGCGTTCCACCACAATCGTGCTGCCTTCGTCGAGGATAGCGCCTACCAGTCCCTCGCCCGGTTGGTAACGCACCGAGCGGTCTATGCCGTCGCCGTAGATCTCGCAAATGCTCATGCTGTCGTCATCGACATCGCGTAGGGTAATCATGCCGAAATGCAGGCCGTTACGCTTGTGCAAAATCTCCAGGATGCCTTTAAGCTTGGTGCGCAAGTCATGCGTGCTATTCAGCAATTGACTGACCAGAAATAGCGTATCCAGTTCGGATTCAACCAGCAATAAACGATCACTCATGGATGTTCACCATCGCTAGGTTTTTTTGACAGGGAAAGCTAATTTTAAAACTACAGCCGTTTTTGTATTGCGGGTCGATTTCTATCATGCCGTTATGCTGATTGACGATTTCCTTGCTCATGACCAGTCCCATGCCGGCCTGGACGCCGGCGGTGCTTTGATTGGTGGTAAAAAACGGTTCGAATACTTTGCTCCGTTGGTTGGCAGGTATGCCGGGGCCGGAATCGGCTATCGACACGCAAACCCAATCATGCTCGATAGCCGTGCTGATTTTGATGATGCGTTCCTGGCTGCCCGCACGATTCATTGCGTTGACCGCATTGTCGATCAATTGCTTGAACAACATGCGTAACTTGTTTTCGGAGCCGAGGATATTGGGTAACACCGGGTTGGGCAGCCAATCCACTACGATGCCGTTTGCCAAAAACTTGGTGCTATACAGCAGCATCACTTCGTGCAGCAGCTGATTCAAGTTCACCGGCACCACCGCAGACTCCGGAATTTCCGGTACGCAGCGTTGCAGAGTGGCGAGCGTTTCTTCGCCCATTTTTTGCACTTGGCCCAATAGATCGCGGATTGGACTATTGTTGGCGTCGTTGCGTTGCGTCATGATTTGAATCGCCGCGTGAATTTGGTTCAAGGGCTGGCGAATCTGGTGCATTGCGCCGAGCAAGGTTTCGCGGATGCTGCGGATGTGTTCTTCTTCCGCCAACATGGTGCGCAAAGTCTGTATCTGTAGCTTTTCCTGCTGCCGACGCAAGGGACTGATGTCGTTAATGGTCAGCAACAAGTAATCCTTGGATTGTCTGGCGAAGAAGCTGTCGGCGCAGACGTCGTTTTCGATAAACCAATTGCCGGAGCAGGAAAACCAGCGCGTGCCTTTAAGCCCCGCGCTTTCAATCCGTACCTCGCGATTGGCGAAGCCTTGCTGTCTGTCTATGTTGTCGCCCCACAAGTCGCCCATGTCTTGCTCCAGCGCTTCCAGAAAGAACAGCGCGGGCTCTTTTTTGTCGAGTTCGCTGATCAGCATTTTGTACATCTGATTATCGAGCACGACCCGTTTGTCGGAATCGAGCACCACCATCGCCACCGGCGAAGCGTTCAGTACCGATTCGATCAATTGCTTTTGGTTGTTAACTTGTTGTTCCGCGTAGTGTGCCTGGGTGACATCGCGGTGCATACCAATGTAATGACTGATGGCGCCGCGGTCGTCCAGCATCGGCGCGATGGTCAGATCAGCCAGGTAGCGTTGCCCCATTTTTTGCCGATTGACCAATTGGCCGTGCCAAACCTGCTTACGGGAAATGGTGTGCCACAAATCATAATAAATCTGTCTGGGTGTGGACTTGTCGGACAGCGCTGATTCGTTTTGGCCCAAAATTTCAGCGGCGTTGTAGCCGGTTACATCGGTGAAGGCCTGGTTGATGTAAAGGATATTGGCTTTTTTATCGGTGATCGAAATGGCCACCGGCGCTTGCTCCACCGCCTTAACAAACAAAGAGAAAGGCAGTGTTTTAGAGGTTTTGCCGCTTCTTGGCGATTGCCCGCTAGGGCCGATGGCTGGCGATAGTATATCGGCCGTTTCAATCTCAATCTGGCCTTGCAGGTAGTCAGGGGTGGATTTGGTCATGGCAAATGGTTCTCGCGTGTTTTTTTCTGGGCTTAAGTTGGAAAAATACATGCAATTAGAGAGCCAAATGCGTTTTCGCTTAGCAGCTATTGGAAAATCCCGGTGATTTGTATGGTTTACGACAAATTTAACTGTACTTGTTCCGGCTCTGTGTTTTTTAGGACAGAGATGTTGGTGGCAAATCTTGCGGCTTTGCACTGAAATGGGGAGTTACGGCGTTTTTAAGGCGTTGGCATAAATGATGCTGTCTTGTTGCAAAACACCGGGTCGAAAACGATGAGCGAATACTTACTTCTGATATTGGGTACAGCCTTGGTCAACAATGTCGTGTTGGTCAAGTTCTTGGGGTTATGCCCATTCATGGGCGTTTCCAACAAGCTGGACACCGCATTGGGCATGGGTTTGGCGACAACGTTTGTCTTGACGCTGGCGTCCGCGGCCAGCTGGGTGCTGGAGCATCGTTTATTGATACCGTTCGATATCGGTTTTCTGCGCGTGCTGGGTTTTATCTTGGTGATCGCCGCGGTAGTGCAGTTTACCGAGATGGTGATACATAAAACCAGCCCGGTGATGTACCAGGTGTTGGGGATTTTTTTACCGCTGATTACGACTAATTGCGCGGTTTTGGGTGTGGCGCTGCTTAACATCCAAGAGAAATACAATTTCGTGCAAAGCCTGCTGTTCGGCTTTGGTTCGGCAATGGGTTTTACCCTGGTGATGGTGCTCTTCGCCGGCCTACGTGAACGCTTAGCGCTCATGGCAGTGCCGGCGCTTTTTTCCGGCACCCCCATCGCATTTATCACCGCCGGCATCCTGTCGCTGGCATTCATGGGATTCGCGGGGCTTTACAGCAAATAAGAGGCACATCATGTACGTTTTATCTGCCATCGTTATTTTGACATCGCTGGGATTGTTGCTGGGCGTGGCTTTGGGGATTGCCGCCAAATATCTGAAGGTGGAGTCCGATCCGTTAATCGAGAAAGTTGAAGCCTTAATGCCCGGTTCGCAATGCGGCCAATGCGGCTTCCCAGGTTGCCGGCCGGCTGCCGAGGCTGTGGTGTCCGGCGCCGCGCCGGTAACATTATGCCCGCCGGGCGGTACGTCGCTGGTGGAACAACTGGCCAAATTACTGGGTGTTGATGTCGATTTGAGCCAAACCCAAGACCAGGAAGCGATGGTGGCCAGAGTCAGTGAAGAAACCTGCACCGGTTGCACCCGCTGCTTCAAGGTTTGTCCTACAGACGCCATCGTCGGCGCACCCAAACAAATCCACGCGGTGGTGGCGGATGCCTGTATCGGTTGCAAGAAATGTGTGGAAGTCTGTCCCACCGAATGTCTGCAAATGCACCCTGTGGAAGTGACCTTGCGCAACTGGCGCTGGCCCAAACCGCTGGCCGCTTGAGACGGAGACACCTATGTTCGCCTTGTTCGAAAATCCCCGTTTGCGCGGCGGTATCCATGCCGAAGAGCACAAATCCGAAACCTCTCCGCTTAGCATTGTTACCGATTTTCCAATACCTAAGAAATTGTACATTCCGGTGCAACAGCATGTCGGCAAGCCTGCCGAGCCGGTGGTGAAGGTCGGCGAGAAAGTACTGAAGGGCCAATTGCTGGCCTATAGCCAAGGCACCATTTCGGCGCCTGTGCATGCACCAACATCGGGCGTTATTGCCGACGTCAAAGATTTTCCGGCACCGCATCCGTCAGCCTTGCCGATTCGCACCGTGGTGATTGAAAGCGACGGTAAGGAACAATGGGCCGAGTTAATCGTTCCGGCAGACCCGTTTCAACTCGAACCGGAAGAAATATGCCAACGAGTCGGCGCCGCCGGTGTGGTGGGTTTAGGTGGTGCGGTATTCCCGTCGGCGGTCAAACTCAGTTTAGGCCGCAAAAACAAGATTCATACGCTTTTGATCAACGCAGGCGAATGTGAGCCTTATCTGACTTGTGATGACCGCTTGATGCAGGAGCGCGCGGAGCAAATCGTTGCCGGTATCCGGCTGATGTTGCGCGGCATGGATGCCCCGAAGGCTATGGTGGGTATCGAAGATAATAAACCCGAAGCTTTCGCGGCCATGCAAACGGCCGCCCGGGATTTTCCCAATATCGTGGTGGCGCAAGTGCCGACCCGCTATCCGATGGGTTGGGATAGGCAAATGTTGCGTTATTTAACCGGCCAGGAAATTCCCGCCGACGGGCGCGCCACGGACATTGGGGTGGTGGTGCACAACGTCGCTACTGCCTTTGCCGTCTATCAAGCCATTTGCTTGGGACAACCCTTGATTAGCCGGGTGGTTACGGTCTCCGGCGCGGCCGTTGCCAAACCCAGAAATGTGGAAGTGCCCATCGGCACCTTGATGTCGGAAGTATTAGCGTTTTGCGGATTGGAAAAGTCGAAAATGGCCCGCTTAGTGATGGGCGGACCGATGATGGGTGACGCTTTGCCAATTGCCGAAGTGCCGGTGGTGAAAGCCTGCAACGGCATCCTGGCCTTGTCGCATGCCGACATCGACGAGCCGGCTATACAGCCTTGCATTCGTTGTTCCAGTTGCGTGACCGCTTGCCCGGTAGGTTTGTTGCCCTTGGAAATGGCCAGCCGGATCAAAGCCAATCAATTAGACTCTGCGGTTGATTTGGGCCTAAAAGATTGCATTAGCTGTGGCAGTTGTTCTTATGTCTGCCCGTCGAATATACCCTTGGTGCATTACTTTAAATTCGCTTCCGGCGAGTTAGTTAAACGCCAACAAGCCGAGCACAAGGCTGAACAAACCAAGCGTTTAGTCGAAGATAGAAATAATCGGATGGAGCGAGCCAGATTGGAAGCCGAAGCGGAAGCTTTGCGTGCTCAGGAAGCCAGAGCTGCCCGTTTGGCTGCCGCACAACAGGCGCAAGCAGCGCCAGCAGAGGAAACCGTATGAGTAATAAACCGATTAGCGGGCCTCACGTGGCGGCCACCCGCCGCGTCGATCAAATCATGCGTTTGGTGATTATTGCCCTGGCACCGGCTACGGCCTGTGGCGTGTTGTTGTTCGGCTGGCCGGCTTTGTATTTGCTGGCGGTGACCGTGCTGTCTGCCATGGCTTTCGAAGGCTTGTGCCTGAAGATGAAAGGTGTGGCGGCAATGCCTTATTTGCGCGACGGTTCGGCGATCGTCACCGGTCTGCTGGTGGCTATGACTCTGCCGCCTTGGGCGCCTTGGTGGATAGGCGTGGTTGGCTCGGCGCTGGCCATTGTGTTGGGCAAGCATGTCTACGGCGGCTTGGGGCAAAACCTGTTCAATCCGGCCATGCTGGCCAGGGTGGCGTTGCTGATTTCCTTTCCCATCGAGATGACTACCTGGGCCAACGTATCGCCTTTGTTCACCGGGCCCGGTGTGATCGATAGCTTAGCGATCACCTTTAGCGGTTTGGAAAACCCGGATGCGGTGACCGGCGCCACGACGTTGGGTTGGGTCAAGACTGAGTTTTCGCAAAACCGGCTGTTGCCCGGCAGTTTGATCGAATATTCGGGATTTTTAGCGTTTCTCGGTTGGGAGCGCGGCAGTTTGGGGGAAACCTCGTCTTTATTATTACTGGCCGGCGGCATTTGGCTGATGCGCCAAGGGGTCATCAAATGGCACATCCCTGTCTCGTTGCTGTTCAGTATCCTTCTGTTGTCGACGATTTTTCATGCTTGGGATAGTCAGCATTACCTTGGACCCTGGGTGCATTTGAATTCCGGCGCGGTGATGTTGGTAGCGTTCTTTATCGCCACCGATTATGTCACGTCGCCTAACACACCTTTAGGCCAAGTGATTTTCGGTGCGGGCTGTGGTTTATTGATTTTCGTGATCCGCTCTTGGGGCGGCTATCCGGAAGGCACCGGTTTTGCGATTTTATTGATGAACTCGGTTACGCCGCTGATCGATCATTACATTCGTCCCAGAATTTATGGCCGCTACCGAAACGGCAAGCCGCTCGATATTTCCAATTCCTGAGACTGGTCATGAATTCCGAACCCGTTAAATTACCTCCTAAAGCCAACCGATATGTAGAGTACGCCTTGCGTATCTTGAGTAACTTTAGGCAAAAACTGGCCGTGTGGCTGGAGCCAGGAAATTTGGAACAACTGCGGCCGCTATTACAGTATCAGGCTGGCGTGTTGGGGGGATTTGCATTGCTGGCGGCGATTTTATTGGGTGTTGCCGATCTGGCGACCCGTGGTGTGATCGAGTTGCGCTTGCAGGAAGATTTGCAAGCTAACCTGGAGCAAGTGGTTCCGGCTGAGCTGTACGATAACAACTTGCTGAAAGACAGTGTATTGCTGTCTTCCGCCGATGCTAATCTGGGCGCGGAGCAAACCGAAGTGTATCTGGCTAAAAAGGCCGGTTTGGTTAACGCAGTCTGTTTTAAATTCGTCGCACCTGATGGCTACGCCGGGCCGATCAGTTTGGTGATGGGTATTGACAGCAAAGGCGAAATCCTAGGAGTGCGGGTTATCGCTCATGTCGAAACACCGGGATTGGGCGATAAGATTGAAGTGACCAAGTCCAAGTGGGTGCTGTCTTTCAACGGCAAATCCTTAAATAACCTGACCGTCGAGCAATGGGCGGTAAAGAAAGACGGCGGGGTGTTCGATCAGTTTAGCGGGGCGACGATTACGCCGCGCAAGGTCGTACAGGCCATCAAGCGGGGGTTGGAGTTTTACAAGGTGCATCAGGCGGAGTTGTTGCAGCCTAGTTGATAGTGTTTTTGGTGTCGCTATCGCGACGCTTAGTTTGCATGTCGGTTCGCGGACCGACAGCCGCGATACTTTTCTTTGCTCCGCCAAAGAAAAGTATCCAAAAGAAAGGCGGCCCGAACGCCGCTTTGTTCCTGCGCTCCGAAGCGTTTGGCGAGGGTTTTCGAAAGGGGCTTCCCAGCCCCTCCGAAAACGAGCGGCATCCATGCCGCTCCCCTATCGGGCTGGTCTCGCCAAACGCTTCGGTGCTCGGCGCGGCATACGGGAAGAAAATCGTCGCGATCTTCTCAGGTATTAACACTTGCTCACGATTTTTGGAGAAACCAATATGAATCTTTCGATTCTGTTTTCAGAACAATACAGAAAAATCGCTCGCGACGGCCTATGGGACAACAACGTCGTGCTGACCCAAAATCTGGCGCTGTGTCCGTTGCTGGCAGTGACCGGGACGGCAACCAACGGCTTGGGCATGGGCTTGGCGACCATGGTGGTAATGGTGGCATCCAATGCCGCCGTATCGGTTAGCCGGCATCTGATTCCATCTGAAATTCGCATCCCGATTTTCGTGCTGCTGATTGCTGCGTTGGTGACCTTGGTGGATATTTTTCTAAACGCCTGGATGCATGAGTTGCATAAGGTACTGGGCCTGTTTATCCCGTTGATTGTCACCAACTGCGTCATTCTCGGTCGAGCTGAAGCGTTTGCTTCCAAGCAACCGGTGATGCCGTCGATGTGGGATGGTTTGATGATGGGGGTGGGTTTTACTGCGGCGATGGTGGTACTGGGGGCGATGCGAGAGATTAGTTCCGCCGGCACTTTATTCGCCAACGCCTCTGTGCTGTTGGGGGAAAGTTTCCGGTTTTTGGAAACCACTTTGATTCCGGAATACAAAGGTTTTTTGCTGATGGCTTTGCCGCCGGGTGGCTTCATCATGCTGGGTTTCATGGTGGCATTGAAACGCTTGTTGGACCGGAAAGCGGCGGCCAAAATTACAGAACCGACCATTATTGATCCGGTTGTCTTGGAAGAAGGGGCGTAAACTATGAATGTGGGTGTATGTTATGCGCAGGCGGACAGGCAACTCTGGTTGCGGCTGGAAGTGCCGGAGGGCAGTACCATCGCCGAAGTGATTGAATTGTCCGGCGTGTTGACGCAATATCCCGAGATCGATTTGGAGAACCAAAAGGTCGGGATTTTCGGTAAACTGGCTAAATTGGATGCGTCGGTTAAGGAAGGGGACCGCGTGGAGATTTATCGTAAAATCACCGCCGATCCCGCGCAAGTTCAGCGCAGGCGAGTAGCGTAGCCCATGTACGTGTGTCTTTGCAAAGCCGTCACCGACAGTCAGCTCGATGCTGCCATAGACAGCGGTTTATGCTCGCGGAAACAGTTGGTGCAATGTTTCGGCGTCGGGGGCGATTGCGGTAAATGTAACAAGGACATTGCGCAAATTTTGGATAGAAAAAATGCATGTCGGCTATTGCAGGCTGCGAATGACGCCCAACTAATCATAAAAACCCAGGAGATTTGACATGCAAGGCGATAAAAAAGTAATCGAATTTTTAAATAAGGCACTGGAAAACGAATTAACTGCCATCAATCAATATTTTTTGCATGCCCGGATGTTCAAAAATTGGGGCTTTCAAAAGCTGAATGAAAAGGAATATCACGAATCGATCGACGAAATGAAACACGCCGATAAGTTGATCGAAAGGATTTTGTTTCTGGAAGGATTGCCCAATCTACAAAGTCTCGGCCGTTTGATGATAGGCGAGAACCCCAAAGAAATGCTGGAATGCGACCTTAAATTGGAACATCTGGCCTTGCCTTTGTTGAAAGAGGCGATAGCTTATTGTGAAAGCATCAACGACTACGTCAGCAGGGAATTGTTCGAACACATTCTGGAAAGCGAAGAAGAGCATGTCGATTGGTTGGAAACCCAGATGGACCTGATCGAAAAAGTCGGCATTCAAAACTATCTGCAATCGCAGATGTAAATAGGCGCTCCAGTCAAAAAAAACTTTACGGGGCCGATTGCCGGCCCCGTTTGGTTAGTAAGCCCCGACGCTGCAGTATGCCAACGATTGTCATATCGTTGTTGCCCATCATATTTTGCATTTTCCTGAAATTCTTAACTTCCCTTTTTTCACTGGATTGCGGTCATTAGCAGTGGCTCGCATACCGGCACACCTGATCGTTGTGGGATGAATGAGACACTTATTCTCGCCATCGCGGTTTTGATGACCCACCCAGTAGGCGCATCTGAGTCTATAGTTATGCTGCTTCGCTTGCCCTAGGGTTAAAACATAGGCGTATTCATAACGGCAGTTGATCAACTTTGATAGATGTTCCCTGGTGATGAATGAGTTATCCTTAGCGGTATTGCGCAACATTGATGCCAAGGGCTGAAGGGTTTAAATGGCCTTTAACGCGCTAACAACACCGAAAACATTGATAGGAATTTATGCCGCACAGTGCCTTTACGCTGGAATCGTTGCTGGAAACTCATGATCTGCCGCTGATCATCATCGGCGCCGATTTACGCATCGTGGCAGTGAATCGCGCTTGGGAACAGAGTTTTGGCGTCATGCGGCAGAATTTGGTCGGCCAACCCTGCTGCGTCGAAAACCGCAATTGCCGCCATCAGCGCTTGTTTCAAACTCTGGAAGCCTACGCCGGTATTTTTGCCGACACCAACGATGCCAGTTCCCAGCGTTCTTTTAGTGCGCGCGGTTTTCCGTTGCTGGATGCCGATGCCACATTGTATTTAGGCGAAACGCTAACCGTGTTGAAAAGATCCGCGGCAAAAGGCAACGAGGCACCGGCCATGATCGGTAAGTCGACGGCGTTTGCACAATATAAAACTCGGCTGCAACAGGCGGCGGATACGCAAGCACCGGTATTGTTGCTGGGTGAGACCGGCACCGGTAAGGAATTGGCGGCGGAATTTGTGCATAGCCATTCCCGGCAGGCGGATGGCAATTTTGTGATTGTCGATTGTACGATTCTGGGCGAAGAGTTATTTGAAAGCGAATTGTTCGGGCATGAAAAGGGTGCGTTTACCGGTGCGACATCTGCAAAAAAAGGTTTATTCGAATTAGCTAACAATGGCACCCTGTTCTTCGACGAGATTGGCGATTTGCCGCTGTCGCAACAGCCCAAACTGCTGCGCGCCCTGGAAAGCGGCCAATTTCGGCGGGTAGGCGGCACGGCGATGCAAAAAGCCAATGTCAGAGTGGTATGTGCTACGCATAGAAATTTAGCGGACATGGTCAAAGCCGGTCGGTTTCGCGAAGATTTGTTCTACCGTTTATCGGTGTTTCCGGTCGAAGTGCCGCCACTGAGGCAGCGTAGACAGGACTTGCCCTTATTGATCGATCATTTTTTAGCGCAGTTAAACACCGAGGCCGATAGCGGCTATACAATGACGCAATCGGCCTTAATCAAGCTTATCCAATACGCTTGGCCCGGCAATATTCGCGAGCTGAGAAACTGTCTGCAATTGGCGGCCGGCTTGTGTCAGGATAAAAGCATTCAAGAAGCCGACATACATTTTATGCAGCGCCAAGCAGTAGGGGAGCCGGCCGCCGCCAGTGAGGCAAGTGGCGATGCATATTCCCCGCCAATTAACAGCATGGCGCAATTCGAGGCGGAGTTTATCAATAGTTTGATCAGCAAGTATCAGGGGAATCGCAAGTTGATAGCGGCGGAAATGAATATCAGTGAACGAACGCTGTACCGTAAACTTAACCGACTCAATCTAAATTAAGTGGCGGGGCAATGATGGAATCCAACCTGATAAACTGGACGCTTGATAACGTTGGCAGCCGGCAACGCAACGGTTTGACCCCTCCGCGCGACATGCGCGAGACTATCGCCCAGATTAAAGCGCTGCCGCCTTTGCCCGGCAGCGCGCTGCGCATATTGAACCTGATCGCCGATCCCAGCGCGGATGCGCGCAAATTAGCCGACATCATCGAACTCGACCCTTTATTGACAGCGCAAATTACCCGTTGGGCCAGCTCTGCGCTCTACGGTTATCGCGGCCAGATCACGACCGTGCATGATGCGATTACTCGTGTTTTGGGGTTTGATTTTGTATTGGATTTGGCTTTGGGTTTGGCGGTGCTGGCACCGTTGAAATCGCCGAAGGAGGGGCAGATAGGTACGCGGATGTTCTGGACCCATGCCTTGGCCAGCACCCGCTTGATGGCGCAGTTGGCCGCCGTTATGCCGGCCGCTACGCGACCTGAGCCGCAAGCCTTGTTTTTATCAGGCTTGATGCACAATATCGGTTTCCCGTTACTGGGGCATCGTTTTCCTGACGAATTCAGTTATTTGAGTGGCTTGATCACCGCCAATCCCAGTCTGGCGATTTTCAATCTGGAAACTTTTGCCTTCGGGCTGAATCATGCCGAAATTGGGGCCTGGCTGATGAATGTGTGGTCGATGCCGCGCATGATTACCGATATTGTCTATCACCATCACAACCCCTTCTATCGCGGCGAAAACCACCAACTGAATCTGCTGACGTTTTACAGCGATTGCCTGTTGGGACGTTTAGGCATAGGCGACGCATCGAACCAGGTGTGTCCGGAGGAAGTGCCGGACTTGCTGGGCTTGGATGAGGCGGTTTGTCTGGAAATACTCGACAGCCAGAATGACGATTTAGCGAAAATTCTAGCCACTGCGGAACAACTTACCGATTAAATTCGCCGCTTGTTATCGCAAAGGGGGCGCCTACAAATTATCCGGTGCCCCTATCAAGCAACGCAGCAGTTAATCGCGCAATATTGCATTGCGGCGGTCGGATTGCTTCAGAATGCCGCCCAGTACCCACATTTGATACATGGACACGGTCCACATAAAGGCAAAGGAAACGCCCAAGCCGGCCCCGGCGACAATCACCAATAAGGCGAAGTGGGGATTGAGTTTAGTCAGCCACCACGAGGCGATGTCTATCAGTAGAAACAAATAAGGCATCACGATGGCGGGGTATTTGTATTTGCAAGGCACACCGGTACTAAAGCTGAAAATGATGCCGACAAACATAAAAATAAAACTGATCCCAAACAAATGGATATGCGACAGCCGGGTCAGTGATTGAAAGGTAGCGCCTTCGTTTGATTCGGTCAGCTTTTTTAAGTTTTCAAACTTGGTGAAATCCGGCAACGAACCGGCATTGGCGCTATGACAGCCTATGCAAAATTGCTCGACGATGGGTTTGATGTCCTTGTTATAAACCGCTTCCTCACCGCCATCCCTGACCCATTGAATGATTTTGAAACGCTCCTGTTCCGGTGCGTTATATTTCATCGATCCATTTAATTTGGATTCCAACACCGAACCGGAGCGGTCGCCATAGTAGCTGTAAACAATATCGTCCATCGACAAACCGAATTTGCCGTCGGCCATGCCGTGGGTAAACAAAATCTGGATTAAGGCCATCAAATAACCGGCGGCTATCGTCGTTAGATAACCGGTGAACAGCAATTTGATCGAGAGGCCGAAGCTGATCAGATTGGCGCCTTTGTACGCATATTTAACAGGTGTTTGGTTGCGATCAGACATAGATGTTTTCCGGGTTATTGAGCAGGGTATCGCTTAGCGCAAGGTTTCAAACGGGAGGCAAAAGCCTTGCCTCCCGTGCCAAGCATGTTACTAGTTTTTGATATTTTGGTAGTAATAACCCAGTTCGCTGATTTCTTCATCAGTCAGGGTTTGCGCGATGATGCGCATCCGGCTGTAGATGTCGTTGTGACGAGAGCCTTCCTTAAACGCATGCAATGTGGCCGAGATGTAATCGGCATTTTGGCCGGAGATGGCCGGAATATCGACGGCTTGGCCCTTGCCGTCGCCACCATGGCAGACTTCGCAAGGTGGTAACACCCGCTCACGGCTGCCGTTTTTAACCAAGGCTTCGGCTTTTTCATAGACCATTACTGTTTTCGATTGGAAGGCTGGCGGTTGCGAGCCGAACCATGCCGCCAAATCGGCGGCGTCCTGTTTACTCAGGGTTTTGGCCAAGCCCGACATCATCGCGTTATCCCGGCTACCGTCGGCATAATCCTGCAATTGCTTGTACAAATAGGTCGGCAATTGCCCGGCTAGCGACGGGAACGCCGCCGAGATACTGATGCCTTTTTCGCCGTGACAGGCGCTGCAAGCCTTGGCCAGTTCTTCGCCTTTTTGCGGATTGCCGGCTTTCACGAAATTTAACTGTTCGGCAGTCCAGGCGACTTGTGAGGAAGGCTGGGCAAAAGCCGCGCTGGGCAACACTAATGCTGCGCTTAGAATGAGTTTTTTCATGATCAGACCCCCCATCTGCCTGAACCAAAGGTTTCCATCAAGAAGAATTGCAGGATCGGATAGCCGAACGCGATCAGCATGAACACGCCGATCACGATATTCCATAAGGTGAAGTTGTTTAGATAGCCGGGCAGATTACTGACCGCGTGAATCGGCTCGGCGTATTCCACTTCGCCCTGGAAGCTTTCGCTGCCGAAATGGGTTTTATACAGGTTGTAAACCAGCAGGCCGGCCGAAACGACCAGGATCAAACCGCCGAAAATCATCGTTACCTCGTAGGGTTCCCAGGAAATCGTCAACAGATTGTTGTAATTGACGCTATCGATGCGGCGTGGCTGGCCTAGCAAGCCCAGAATATGCCAAGGGGTGGTCATGATGATCATGCCGATGAACCAGCTCCACAGCTGGGCGATGGCCATGGAAGGGCAGAACAGCGGTTTGCCAGTCAAAATCGGCCAGAAGTAATAGGCAATGCCAAAGTACATGATGATAGTGGTGCCGCCGAAGATCAGATGGAAGTGTCCGGAAATCCAGGCGGTGTTGTGCACCATCGCGTTCATCGCGTAGCTGGCATTAACCAAGCCGCCGAAGCCGCCGAAGATCAGCATCAACAAGCCCAGAATGATGGCCAATACCATGGGATTATTCCAGGGCAGGGCAGCAATCCAGCCGAACAAGCCCTTGCCGCCGTTCAAACGGCCGGCGATTTCCAGAGAGGCAATCACAGTAAAACCGGTGATGAAGGTTGGCAGGGTGACGACAAAGGTACCGACCGCGTGCAGGATTTTCCAGCCGTGGCCTTGTTCCGGGTCCATGTACAAATGGTGAAAGCCGATAGGCAAGCTGAATACCACTAATAGAATGAACGCCGCTCTGGCCATTTCGTCGCTAAACAAAAAGCCGCCGGCTTGCTTGGGTACCAAGGTATAAAACGCGGTGTAGGTCGGGATCAGCCAGAAGTAGACGATAGGATGCAGGGTCCAGGCGAACAGCGTGCGCGCCAAACCGGCGTCAATGGTATCGATCCAGCCCAAGGCCCAGGGTATCAGCTGGAACAAGACTTCGGCGGCGACGCCGGCGCTGGTCCACAGCCAGAGGATAGCATTAGCGGTGGTGGCAAACATAGCCAGCGGCACCGGTTGCTCCGGATTAGCCTTTTTCCATTGCATGTACATGACAATCATCGACACGCACCAGAACCACGAGCCAACCACCAATAAGGTTGCCCCGATGTAAAACAGCGGATGCGCCATCAATGGCGGATAAAAGGTGAACAGCACCGAAGCTTGGCCCAGCAGCAACGGTAATGCCGCCAAGACTACGCCGGTCAATGCCACGCCGAAGCCGGTCCAGGCAAAAGTCTTATTCCACACCGGCAGTTTCAAGGTGGTGTTGGCCACATAATAGCCAAAGCCCATGATGAAAAATGTGGTGAGGACAAAGCCCATCAACACCCCGTGGGTGCTGACCGAGGCGTAGTAAACTTCCCGCGATTCCAGAAAGCCGAAGAAGCCGCTACGCTCGATGACCTGATACAGGCCCATCACTGCCGCCAGCCCGAACGAGCCAAACGCCACCCAGAAATGGGTTAGCGCCAATTTTTTTTCCGCTGCGTTATCCATGATTTGCTCCCCCTTGTTTATTGAGCGCTTCCCATTGCGCCTTGCTCACCACTTTGATGTTGCTCCACATATGCGCGTGGCCCATGCCGCAATATTCGTTGCAAAGCACTGGATACTCGCCGGCATGATGAAAGGCGGTGCTTACCTGAGCAACGTAGCCGGGCACGATCATCGTGCTCATATTGGTCATCGGCATATGCACGCCGTGAATTACATCCAGACTCACCCAGCGAAAAGTGATTTCGGTTTCGGCGGGCAGGGTGAGTTCTTTCGGATAAAAGCCGTAGCGGCCGGCTACCATGCGCACGGTGACGCTACCGTTAGCGTTATGTTGTACGCCGAGTTTATCCTCGGCAAATTCGGCCGAGAGATGCAATTTGGCGGAGTCTATGGTTTCGACGTTACTCGGCGCGTGAATGCCGTGAAAAAACGCTGACCCCAAAATGACGGTCACAAACAGACCGGCTATCCCCAAGGAGATACCGGCCCAGTTTTTTTCCAGTTTATCGATATGCATGTCTCCCCCTTAACCAATATGGCCGCGAGGCAAAAAGATGCCGTAATACATCAACAGCCAGGCTACGACCATGCCGCCGCCGACTATCAACATCAATGCCCAGGTGCCGACCGGTGAGCTTTGCAAAATTTTTTGACGTTCTTCTTCAGAGAGATTGTTCATATCCTTCCTTCTTGTATGCGTTTTGATAGGAATTAGGTTGGCAACCAACGGCATGAACAGCAGGGGCTTTGTCATTCTTACTGATGACTTTACCATCTGATTGCTAGGGTAATCATACCTTTAGCGCCGGGCTAACCGAAAGCAATAAATCAGGGGTACTAATTGTTAGAGGAGGGTGGGCTGAAAGCGTGCCAAGAAAGGCCTCGGCATTTAACGGCGCGGGGAATACGATGGAGAGCGGGAGATATACAAACCCTGCGCGCTTGGAAATCTCCGATTCGTGTCAAAAAGCCAAAAAACTGGTAATGGCGAACTCGTCGTGTCACTATTTGGTGCGAACCGATAGTTTGCTCCAAAACAATTAACGGGACCCGCTGGCATGAAACTTCGAAACACTGCTTGCAAGCGTCCGTGTCGAATTACTAACCCGCGGTAGCCACAATGAATCAACCGATCAACGAATTTCAAGAAACGCCGCCCCGCCATGTGAAATTTCGATTACTTGGGTTTTCTAATGCGGCGTTGTTGCTGGCAGCTTGTAACTTTGTTATATGGTTATTTATTTTATTTCCTATCTATGCCGCTACGGATGGCGTCTCCAACAGCGATGGCTTACGCTTCTTAGTGGTGGCTTTTATCGTGATGGATCTGGTTGGCTTAGCGTTGGCTGCCGTGGCGATGTTTAAGTCGAAACTCCGCAAAACCATGGCTAACTATGGATTTGTAATGAATGTCGCGATGATCGGTTTGAATCTATCGGTATTTCCGTTTTAAAGCTTTGTTGCTTTCGTTAAATATGTTTGTTGATTGAAATCAGTCAATCCTTTGCAGCTATGCCACAATAGGCAGTTGGAATCCTGAGGTTTTGTAAGCGGAGCTTTAAAAAAGCAACTGTATGTGCTTAGGGCAATGAATAGAAATCAAACGGTGGGCATGGGGTGTCTACTGCAGATTTTTCCTTAGCCAGGCTTTTCGTGAATGAACTCCGGTGTACAAAGGATTTCCAGCGTGGTACGTACTCAAAAAATTATTATTAGCGACGGTTTGCTCAGGAGCAAATATGCGAACAGTTAGATCAAAATTAAAAAAAAATCTGGTCATTTTTCTGGTGATGGCTGCTTTTTCTGCTTTTAATCTAGTGCTTGCCGAAACGGCGGGGACTGACGATAAGGATGCTCATCACGAACACAAGAGTATGGATTGGCCAGGGATTTATACTGGCTTAACCCCTTGTGCCGACTGTATCGGCGTGAAAACCACGTTGGCCTTGAACAAAAACGGCAGTTATCTGCTGATGACCCAGTTTTTGGGGAAATCGGAAAGGGAGTTTACTGAAAAGGGCAAATTTGCCCCTGGCGAAAAAGCCAATACTCTGGTTTTGACGCCAAAGAATGGCGCAACTTCCCAGCAATATCTGGTTGAAAAAGATGCGTTGATTCAGTTGGATACTAGCGGCAACCGGTTCACCGGCAAACTTGCTGATCGCTATATTTTGCGTAGAACCAGCGTCACCGATAAGCAGCCTGAACATTCCGGGCATTGATTTAAACCTTAAGCCGGGTGGCCGCGCGCCCTGGCGGCCACCCGGAGATTAGAACTGTTATATCGATTTCTGCTGGTTTTTGCGCCGAAAATAGATAATGGCTAAAAGTACCGTCAAGGCCAACGCGCCAAGCATGAAACGCGGTTCCACGACCTTCACCGAATGATTGTCGTCTTTGAATTTGAACTTGGCGAGTACGCCCAAGGCGGGGTCGGTAATGTCAATGGCAATCGATTTGGCGGCAAGATTTAAAAATTGCACTTCGCTGCCATCGAACGGTTTGTTGTTGCGGGTATCGTTGCTGACCATGCCAGGATAAAGCGGTGTTTCAGCAAGGTGAGAGACACTCAACTGTTTGGCGATTTCTTGCTCGAGTTCGCGAGTGGTTTTACCGTCGGTTTTGATATGAATCGGTTTTTGGTCGTCTATCTTAATTTCGATTTCGCCTTGTGAGGCGGTGAGGGCTTTTTTCGAGGAAAAGCCGTCCAGATATTCCACATCCGCGCTGAACACCAGATCAAAAGCCACTTGCACGCCGTCGGCGTTGAAATTTTTATCGGCAAGATCGAAACGCAAGCCTTGGTTGCTGTAATCTCTAACCGTTACCGTGGTCAACGAATAGCCGGTTTTGTTGGCGATGATTAATTCTGCTTGTTCCGGCGGTTGGGTAATAGTGATGCCGCGCCAATTCGGATCGAGCTGAATCATGCCGTCTTTCATTGATGTAAGTAGTTTTTTGGTGACCGCGTGAGCCTGTGTCGGATCATCAAACTTATGCGCATTCAGAAAGCTCAAGCCGGTAGAACGATATAGCTCCCCATCGTCGATACGCCATTCCGCCGTGTATGAAAACAGCGAATCGCTGGTTCTTCGAGGCATGCTGGTATGAATGCGCAATTTATCCTGATCTGCCGGCGTAGTGATTGCAAAGGCTGATGGGACAAAAATACCCGACGAACAGCATGTCAGAATGATGGCAAGAGTGGATCGTTTCATCGTGGTTCCAAGCAAAAAAAAATTTACGTTAGCATAATGCGGCGTAAATGACACAACCTTTGATCGGACGGATATTAACGCCACTAATTGTAGTGTTTGCCAGTGCTGATATTTTGCGGAAAACTAGGCTGAGCTTGCTTGTGTTTGACCAGAAAAGGCGGTGGTTTATTTGCGCGGATATCTGTTTATTCGGGAACAAAAAAATTCACCGCTTGAAATAAATGTTCAAGTAAAAACTAGGGATATTAAGGCAGGCAAACACTACGCAGCAAACGCTCGAGTATCTGTTCTGTATTACAATCCCAGTGCTGGGCGCTGCGTCAGGTTTTAATTCAATAAGTTGCAGGTAAGGTATCGGTAAAATCCGAAGAGGATACAAGTGGACGAATCGATAGGGAGTAGAAATAGTGGGAACTTGAGTTTTCCACTAAGTTTTTCAAAAAATAAATATAAATTAATAAGGAAATACTGTTATGACATTAGATTCTCATGCTGCTAAATTAAAAGAAATGGCGGAGAAAATTATAGATTTCACGCCGCAAGAAATCAGTAGTATTACGCCGGAAGAAATTCAGCGCTTATTTTATGATTTACAAGTTTACCAAATTGAATTGCAAATGCAGAATGAAGAGCTGCAAAAAGCGCAATTTGAGTTATCCCGCCTAAATAATAAGTTAAATTTTACTTACCATTGCGTTCCGGTGGGTATTATCACCCTAGATTATCAAGGTTTTATAGAGCAAGCAAATCATACGTTTGCAGATATGTTGGGTTATAAAGCCAGTAAATTGCAGAAAACCCATTTTTCCAAGCTAATCTTCGAAGAAGATAAAAATATATTTATTCACCGTTTTGATGCTTTTTTCAAAGCGCCAGCCCATAAAAGTTTGCAGTTGCGTTTGCAAGGCGATAAGAATTTGGCTTTTCCTGCTTTGATTAAAGGTAATGCGGATGACGGTAGCGATACAGCAGGCGAATCGTTTGATTTGAAAGCGCGTAAATTAGTCGTGACTATCACAAATATTAGCGACGTGATCACCGACGCAAATAAGGCTTGATTTTTTTTATCGCCGCGTGAAGGGTAATGTTGTCCAGAGGCTTTATTGATTTAAACGATTGATATTAAATAACATGGTTTTATGGATAATCAAAACACTGTAAAAGTGCCGCCGCAGTATATTGTCGGGATCGGTGCTTCGGCCGGAGGCTTGGAAGCGATTGAGGCATTTTTCAAGAATATGCCTGCGAATAGCGGTTTGTCGTTTGTGGTGATTCAGCATTTGTCACCACAGTATAAAAGTTTGATGGCTGAACTATTGTCCAAACATACCGCCATGCCGGTAAAGCGCATTGAGGACGGTATGAAAATCGAGCGCAACACCGTCTACTTGATTCCGCCCCGGAAAAACGTCACGGTGTTTCACAACCAGCTATTGCTGGCCGAGCAAGATCCCAGCAAAGGGATTAATCTGCCGATCGATATATTTTTGCGCTCCTTGAGCGAGGACGCCAGAGAGCTGGCGGTAGGTATCATTTTGTCCGGCACCGGCAGTGATGGCACACGCGGTATTCGTGCCATCAAAGAATTCGGCGGCATGGTGATGGTGCAAGACGAAAATTCCGCCAAATTCGACGGCATGCCCAAGAATGCTTTTGCTACGGGTTTGGCGGATTTTAGTTTGCCGCCGGAGAAGATGCCCGGTCAGTTGTTGGCGTTTGTTAAGCATCCCTATGCCACCTTACAGGAAAAAAATATCGTCTCGTCTGACGACAGTGACATCACGCGGATTTTTTCAATCCTTAGAGAAAAGTGCAAAATCGATTTTACCTTTTATAAACCCAATACGGTAGTTAGACGCATTGAACGGCGTATATCGATCAATCACTTAAAAGATATATCCGAGTATTTAAACTTATTGCAAACAAATCCTCATGAAGTTTTAGTGTTATTTCAGGAGTTGTTGATAGGGGTTACCAGTTTTTTTCGCGACGAGCACGTATTTGACGATATTCGTGAGCATTGGTTAAAAAAAGTTGTCAAGCTATTGCAAGAAGATGAGTTACGAGTTTGGGTGACCGCATGTTCCACCGGGGAGGAAGCTTATTCCTTGGCGATGTTGTTATCGGAATATCGGGAGTATTCAGGACATTATTTTCGCGTGAAGATTTTTGCGACCGATGTCGATCTAACAGCCATTGAGAAAGCCAGTAACGGCAAATATCCGGAAAGTATTATTGCGGATATTCCGCCCAAGCTCCTGTCGAAATACTTTATTCGCCGGGAAGATTATTTTCAGGTCAGTCAAAAAATTCGGGAAATGGTGGTGTTTGCCCAGCATAACCTGATTAAAGATCCGCCGTTTACCAATATTCATATTCTCAGTTGTCGAAACGTGTTGATTTACTTGCAACCTGTTTTACAGAAGAAAATATTGGAGTTATTCAACTTTTCTCTGGTAAAGGAAGGCTTGTTGGTGCTTGGTACCAGTGAAACGATAGGCGATATGGGTGAGTATTTCGATGTGGCAAGTGCCAAATCAAAACTATATCGCTCCAAAGGCAAATATAAATCCTTGGGTTTTACTGCGTCCCCCAGTGCTTTAATGACTTACGCGCCGTATCCGAGTTCGGTGCGCTCCTCGAATGCGCTTAGTGGTCAGGAAGAAAGAGTATTGGACCGGTTCATCAGGGCAATATCGAATGATGTCTTGCCGTTTACGATGATAATTAATGAAAATATGGAAATATCCCATATTTTCGGCGATTCTAAAGATTATTTGAGTTATCCCAGCGGCAAACTGGTGAGTAATGTCAGTAAAATTGTTAAAAAAGATTTATCCATACCCATTTCCACAGGTATCCAAAAAGCCTTAAAAGCGAATAACGAAATTGTGTTGTCCAATATTCGGGTCAGAGAGCAGGACAGTTTGCGGACGTTTAGACTGCAATTTAAACCCCTGCCGGGCAAGAAGGGCCAAGAAATCTTAGTGGCGGCGATGATTACTGAGACGGTGGATCCTTCTTGTTTTAGCGAGACGGAAACCCTGATCTACGATGTCAATTTAGACGCCAAACAACGCATTATCGATTTAGAGCAAGAATTACAGTTTACCCGCGAAAACCTGCAAGCTACGGTGGAAGAGTTAGAAACCTCCAACGAGGAATTGCAAGCCACCAACGAAGAATTATTGGCAAGTAATGAGGAATTGCAGAGCACCAACGAGGAGTTGCAATCGGTCAACGAAGAGCTTTATACCGTCAATGCCGAACACCAGGGCAAGATAGTCGAGTTGACCTTACTGAATAACGATTTGGATAACTTATTCAATAGTACCAATATCGCTACACTGTTTTTAGACGAGAATCTGGATATTAGGCGTTTTACCCCGAAACTACAGTCGATATTCCATATTTTGGAAACCGATCTCGGGCGGCCGTTTTATCACTTGACGCATACCATCAAAGACCTGGATGTTATCGCTGTCGTTAAAGGTGTCAACGATCAACACAACTGTTTCGATCAGGAAATTCAACTTGAAAACGGCACCTGGTATCTATTGCGGGTAATTCCCTACGTGGTTTCTGCGAAAGTCAATGCCGGCGTTATTTTGACTTTTGTGGACATCAATCAGCTGAAAAGCGCGCAATTGGAGTTGCATAAGCGTGAAGAGCAGGAAACACTGAGATTGGCCAAGTTTGTGCAGTTTTCCAACGATGCGATTACCTTGCTCGAACCGGACGGTACCATCGTGACGTGGAATCATGCCGCCGAGAAACTGTATGGCTGGTCGGCGCATGAAGCGCTGGGAATGAATTTTTACAATCTGATTCCGGACGACGAAAAGCATTTTGCCAAGCAAGGTTTAAGCAATCTGAAAGTGGGTAACACCTTGCCGTCGTTTCAGGCCAAGCGGCTGAGCAAATCCGGTAAGGTGGTGCACGTTTCGGCGTCGGCTTGTATGTTCCAGGCCGAGAACTCGGCCAGGGAGTTAATCGCGTTAACCGAGCGCGATTACGTTCACCAGCACCAAGTCGAAAAACAGGAATGTTTAAATTGTTTGCAAAAGCTGGCCACGATAGTGATGGATACCGACGAAGCGATCATTCTGTTTGAAGTGTCAGGTAAGATTACCGCTTGGAATAAAGGTGCCGAAATCTTATACGGCTGGGATAGCTTGGACGCCGCCAGTATGACGTTTGCCGAGATCGTCTCTGACGATGAAAGGGGCATTACCCAACAACTGATTCAGGAATTGATAGTTGCTGGCGGAGTTAAAAGTATCAAGACCAAGCGCATTACGAAAGATCAGAAAATTATTCCGGTGCGCATGCATGCCACGGTGCTGGGAAATCGTTCAGGCGAAGCCTTGTTGATTGTCAGCAGCGAAAAGGCGGTGCATTGAGCGAGTGCGCTATGCCGTGTTGCGGTCAAGGCGAGATTTCAGCGAGGGATTGCTCCACAGCCGATAATTCAGCCGGGGTGTTGATGTTGACGAAGATGTGCGGTGAGTCGCGGAAATCGACCTTGACCACTGCATGCCGATGAAACCATGTCTGTAACTTGCGCTCACCGCTACCGAGATAGCTCTGTAAATCTGTTTGCAAGTTGGTTTTCAGCGCGGCGAAAACCGGGTGTAAGCGTTCGCCGTCAAATGCCACGGCGATGTCAGCATCCTGGCTTATTAATGCGTCGAGCAAGCGTTGCAAATGCATGCTTGCAACCAACGGTGAGTCGCACGGCGCTACCAGTAATATCGGATGCTGAGCGGTCTGCATCGCCGCCAATACGCCGGCCAGCGGTCCGTCAAAGCTGAGTTCGGCATCGCTGATGACCGGATAATTGAATTGCCGGTATTGGTCTTGATGGCGATTAGCACTGACGAATAACTCGTTGACTAATGGGTTCATGGCGGCCAGCGCATAACTCACCAAGGGCCGGTTATGGCATATCAACAAGCCCTTGTCCTGGCCCTGCATGCGCCGAGCCATACCGCCCGCCAGCACTACGCCGCTCACTTTGTTTTGCCCGTTCATGATGGTAAGCTTTGCCGATGTTTAAAAGAGTCGTCATTTTCGCAAGCCTGCCGTTGATTGCAAGTTGTGCCGCGCAGTCTGTGCATACCGAAGAAGTGACGTATTACCAGGTGGAAACCAGCAAACCCTACGACGAAGTATTGACCGAACTGGAAGTAGCGATTGCCGAACATAACTTTCGCATTACCGGCCACAGTCGGGTGGGGAAGGTCATCCGCGACAGAGGGGCCACGAACTTTCCGGAATACGATACGGTACAGTTTTGCAATCTGACGTTGGCAAAAGTAGTGCTGGAAATCACCCCGCACGCGATAGGCTATATGCCCTGCAATGTGGTGACCTATCAATTCGAAGGTAAAACCATCGTCAGGACGCATTTGTTACCGGAAGATACGGGCAACCCCGCCTTGAATAAATTTGCCAAGGAAATGAACCCGCAATTACGACAGATTGTCGACTTCGCCGCCGAGCAATAATTTAATATCCCTATAACGAAAAAACGAGCACCATGACAAAATCATTCTTCGCTACTCTCGCTGTTGTAACGCTGTTAAGTGGTTGCGCCGCTACCCAGGAACATTCAAAACCGGACGCCGCTGCCGGCGAGCCTGCGGTTTTGGTCAATGATTATCCCACCCGCGACCGCGTCGAATACGTGCTGGAATGTGTGGCTAAGCACGGCGGCCTAACCTATATCAGCCAATACGCTTGCGGTTGCAAAATCGACAAAATCGCCGAAAAACTCAGCTTCGAGGAATACGAATCGGCCAAAACCTTTACCCAGATGCAAAAAACCCCAGGCGAAGCCGGCGCGGCGTTTCGCGATCCCAAACAATCGAAGGATTTGCGCACCAAGCTGAAAGACGCTGATGCCGAGGCGGAAAAAGCCTGTTTCGTTAAATAATCCCTGTTGGTCATGACGGCGCCAGCCAGGTGTCGTCATGGTTCATGTCTTTTCCGTAAAACCTTTGCCATGAGTAGTTTGGCGTTCGACTCAATTGATCTTACCGTTATGCCCAACGCCGAGTTTTTTCTTACCTACCCCAAATACAAACTGGCGATACTGGCCTTGTTGACGTTGAATATCGGCATATACGCAGCGGTCGATACGCTGACGACGGCGGTTGATGCGCTGACCTGGGTGATATTGTTGGTGATGTTCGAGCTGGAAACCGTCGAGGCCTCGCCATTCAACGAGCGTACCTTGCACGCAGTGCGGAATGTATTGATTGTGGTGATTGCGCTGGTGTTCGGCAGCTACGTCCGCGATAACGAATGGCTGGATGTGGTCAACTCCTTGCTTTGGTTTGGATTGATCGTGTTGCTCGAGTTGGAAGTGCGCTGGCCGGCTTTGGTGGAGCGGCACCGGCAGGCGTTTTGGTTGGTCACCGTGCTGGTATTTATCGGCTTGATCGGTATGGTTGTGGCTTGGCTGATGCAGTCAGAATGGCTGGATGCTTACGATGCGTTGCTGTGGATCACTGCATTCGGTGTAATTGAAGTTGATATCTTTCACTTCCTGAAGTTAACTCGCGATTAACCGCATTTTCAACTGCTTCCTCGGCATGGGCAAAACGGTTTTATGGCTTATTTTGGTTGTGCCCTTGCTGCTGAAAGGGTGGTATGTCGATAATTTTATTTATCACTATACCGGCACCCGTTTTCTGGGATTTACTCAGGTTTTATGTAATGACGCGCTGATTTATGGCGGTATTTTTATATTGCTGTATTTTTCGTTTCTGCCGACTATCATGCGTGGGCTGGCAGCAATATTACGTTTGGCGGCTTTGTTGTTGTTTGCGCTTTATATTATCGATTACGCCATTATCGTTAATTTTAATACCCATTTGGCTTTGGGTGACGCAATAAAATATGCGGATTATTCGTATAAATATATTCAGCAAATTTATGGATTAAGCGATTTTGGTATGCTTGGGCTTAGCGCATTAGTCTTGGCTGTACCGTTATATTTTTCGTGGGTAAGGTTTAAATCCATAAATCCCTATATCAAAAAGTGGCCCTTCTGCTTAATTCTCGGTTTACCGTTGGCCGCGGCGTTTGCCGATAATGAAAAATACGCCCATGCCTGGATTTATAAAAATGTCATTGATTATAACTTAACCATATTATCCGAGGCTGCGCCGTATAGCGCCGCCTATGTCGATAACTTCAGTTTTCAAGAGCATATAGACTGCCAAACTCAGCCGGTAGACACTAAGAATATTATTATTTTGATGGTGGAGTCCCTTTCCGCTTATCAAAGCCGGTTTTTCTCCGGCATCCACGATTGGACGCCCAATCTGGATGAAATTGCTCGCCAACATCAAGCGTTCAAGAATTTTTACGCCAACGGTTTTATCACCGAAGATGGCGAAGTCGCGCTGCTGACGGGCTTGCAGCCGCTCTATCCGCCCTCCAGTTACACCGACGACGGCGGTACGTCGTTTTATAGTTTTTATAATATAAAAAATTCCCTGCCCAATATCCTTAAAAAGCACGGTTATAAAACCGAATTTTTAACGACTGCAGATTTGGAGTTTGGTAATACCGGAGTCTGGGCAAAAAGTGTGGGGTTTGATTATGTCGAAGGCCACGACCAGCCGGAGTACGATAAGTGGGAACGGTTTCATTTTGAGGCCGCGCCGGATGAGGCCTTATATTTAAGAGCCTTGGACAGGATAGAGAAAAATAAGAGAAATAATTTTTTGCTGTTTATCAAAACGGTTAGCAGCCATCATCCCTATATTAATCCCGAGACTAAGGAAAAATCCGAATCGGCAGCCATTACCTATACCGATAAGCAAATAGGCCGGTTTTATCGAGAGCTACAAAATAACGGTTTTTTCAAGAATGGTCTCTTGGTTATTGTCGGCGACCATCATTCGATGACGCCCTTAAAAAAAGCCGAAGTTGAGTTATATGGCCAGTATAAAGCGTCGGCCAAAGTGCCTTTAGTGATTGCCCATGGTGATCAGTCGGCAAGCGTGGAAAACAATCAATATCAACAAATAGATGTTTTTAATACTTTGCAGGGCTTGGCGGCGGGCAAACAATGTTATTCGGATTGGAACGGGATATTGTTCGGCGCAGCAAAAACCTCGCCCAAATACATCATTCATCGGCGCGGCGACAACCGGGATATGGTTAGTGTATTTGCCGAAAACCAAGACTATCTGGTGAAACTGGATGGTGACAATACTCGCGTAATCAGCAAGCTACCGGCGGAACAGGATTTCAGACAGTTGGTGGTCGATAAGGTTAACGCGCTGCGGATAGCGCGGGCGAAGTGGGCGTTGACACAATCCGCCGAAAAGTCAGATTGATCCGGGCTTGCTTGGCTTGGCGAGTTTTGGGAAGTTCGTGGCGCCAATGGTGCTGCAACTCGCCGGCCATGATCAGCAAATCGCCGTGCCTTAGCTCGATATCCAGCACCGTGCAGCTGCGGGCGTGTCGAAAGCGCAGCAATCGCGTCTCGCCGAAACTCAGTGAAGCAATCAGCGGGTTCGCTCCCAGCTCTTTTTCATTATCGGCATGGCAGCCCATCGAGTCCCGGCCGTCGCGATACAGATTCGCGAGGACGCTATTGAAAGACTGCTGGCAAACGGTTTCGACGTCGCTTCGTATGGATTGTAGCTCGCTGGTCCAGGGCAACGGTTGGTGATCAACCCCGGAATAGCGGTAGTCGGCACCTGGGTCGCCGTACCAGGCCATCAATCGCGGTACCGGCACCCAACGCCCGAAAAGTTGGATTTGCTCGGTTTGCCAGGCCAGGTTTTGCAATAAGCTGTGCAAATAACTGTCTGCAATGCCGGTTGGGTAGAAAGCAGGCAGTAGATATAACTCGCCATCACGGGTCGCCAGATTTTGGTAGTTGATGTTTAAGCTCGATGTCATCGCAGTACCCGTCTTCGCTGGCTCGGGGATTTTAGCCGCCGAACCAGATAATCCGGTAAATGAGTCGGATTTAATGCACCAACAATATAATCAACTGCGCGGCAATGATCCGCAGAATCATGACCAACGGGTATACGGTCGCATAGGCCATCGACACAGCCGCTGCCGGGCTGAGGTTATTGGCGAACGCCAACGCGGGGGGGTCGGTCATGCTGCCGGCCAGCAAGCCGCAAAGCGTCAGGAAGTTGAGTTTATAGACTATCCGGCCCACGGCGGCGATGATCAGGAGCGGAAGTAAGGTGATCATCGCCGCGCAGGCCATCCAGTAAAAACCGTCGCCTTTTACCAACGTCTCGACGAATTGATCGCCGGAGTGTAAACCGACGCAGGCCAGGAACAACACAATGCCGATGTCTTTTAAAATGATGTTGGAGCTTTTCGGTAAATGCCAGGTCATCGTGCCCCAATTACCCACCCGGCTGAGCATAATCGCCACCAAGAGCGGCCCGCCGGCCATACCCAGCTTTACCGCGGAAGGAATGCCGGGTAAATACATCGGCAGACTGCCCAGCAAAACTCCCAGCGAGATGCCGATAAAAATCGGCATGATCTGAGGATGGTTGAGTTCTTCCAGCGAGTTACCCAGGGCTTTTTCGATACTGTTTAACGCTTCCTGATGACCCACCACATTCAGCTCGTCACCGAAGTGGACATGCACATTGCTGGTAGGCGAGAACTCGACATCAGGCCGATGAATTCGGGAAATGGTGACGCCGTAAAGCATGCACAGATTGCCGACGGTTTGATTGATCGCGGATTTGTTGGTGACTACCAATCGTCTGCTTTGCAAATTGGTGGCAATTTGTTTTAGATCGATATCCGACTCCGGACCGATCAGAATTTTCAGTTGTTCCAAAGGTTCACGTTCGCCGACTAGGCGGATGGTGTCGCCAATTGCCAGGCGGCTTTCCTGGCCAGCAACATCGACGGCACCGTTATGCAGAATCCGGGTCATAACGACGTTCATGCCTTCGAAAAACGGAATTTGGCTCAGCGTTAAACCGTTCAGATTAGGGTTTTCCACCCGCAAATCCTTCCAGATCGGTACATGGGTGTCTTGCTGTTGTTGGTCGGCAAAGCTTTTGGCTTCGTCGGCTATATCGACTTTAAACAAGCGTTTGTTTAGTAGCATGGCCAGAATGATGCCGGCGATACCGAATGGGTAGGCCACCGCATAGCCCAAGCCCGGCATTTTCAAGGTTTCGCTGTCGATGCCGGCAATCCCGCCCAGTACTTGCTGGGCGGCGGCCAGCGATGGGGTATTGGTGGTGGCGCCGGAAAACAGGCCCACCGCTACCGGCATCGGAATCTCGCCGACAATGCTGATCAAGACCGTGATCAATGCGCCCAATAGCACAATCGCGGCGGCCATGCCGTTCAGCCGCAAGCCGTAACGAAAAAACGAGCTGACAAAGCTGGGGCCGACTTGCAAACCAATCGCGTAAACGAAGAGTACCAAGCCGAATTCTCGCAAGAAATGCATCACTTCCGGATTAATGCTCAGTTGGAAATGCCCGAATAGCAGTCCGGAAAACAGCACGCCGGCGATGCCCAGTTGAATACCGGCCAGCGCTACTCTGCCCAACACCAGGCCGCTTGCCACTACCAGGCTGATAATTAGTAGTGTGTGCGGCACGGAATCTTGATTAAAAAGCGATAGCAACCACGACATGGCCTATTCCTTTGGTTCGAGTGGGTTGAAGGGATTTAGGTTTGCTTAGTCAATGTCGCCTGACTATGATGCAGAAGCCTGATAGCGCATTATGTGGTCAGGATTGTACAACAAGCCAACCAAGGGTGATTCCGATGAATAATAAATATCATAAAATGAAATATATCGTCATGCTGGGGCTGTTTGCCGCAGGCGTCAATGCAGCGGATATCGAAGCAGGCAAGGCGAAAGCGGCGGCCTGCCAAGGTTGCCACGGTGCGGCCGGCGTCAGTAGCAGCCCGTTATGGCCCAGTCTGGCGGGGCAGAGCGCGGTGTATATCGAGAGTCAGCTGAATAAATTCCGCAACGGTCAGCGTGATAACGAGGTGATGAAGCCGTTGGCTTCAGGCTTGAGCGACACCGACATTCAAAATATTTCTGCGTATTACGCCAGCTTGCACGGCAAATCGGCCGGTAGCAGCGACGCCAATTTGGTTAAGCAGGGTAAAGACAAAGCCGCTATGTGTCTGGGTTGCCACGGCAACAATGCGCAAGGTATGGGTATGGTGCCGAAACTGGCCGGACAGCATCCGCAATATTTAGCCAAACAGCTAACCGATTTCAAAAAAGGCGCGCGCAAGGCCCCGCAAATGAATGCTCTGGCACAATCGCTTAGCGAAGACGACATCAAGGCGGTGGCCGCTTATTTGGGGTCCTTGTAAATTATTTGATATTCCGCATCGTTGAGAGTACCTAACGATGCGGTTGTTTTGTTGAATGATTCGGCTAACCTTATGTACATAGTTCTTCAAATCCCGCAATCCAAGCGCATAGCAAATTAACAGTGTGATGAAATTAAAGGGTCCGATACGGATTGGCTTGTTGGCTTGCGCCTCCGGGTCTGCGCTAGCCGATGCGTTGTCATCCGATGTGTCCTGGTCGGTGATTGGGCGTAATGTCACGATTACTCAGCCGTTCTTTGCCGGCGCAGACAGGGGGAGTTTTGCCGGAAATTCGGCAACGGTAGGTTCGGGGGCCACCGTTAATTTGGCGGGTGGTTACAGCATCCAGGAAGGCGACACCAGTTACTGCCCAGGCTGCATTATCCAGCTTTATACCGCTTGGATTGCCCCGGCACAGGCTGGCTCGGCCGGGTTTTACTCCGGTGGAATCGGTCCCGGTTTCGGTAGCCTGAGCGGATCGTTTTCCGGTCAACTCACGGCCCCTAAAACGCCGGGGACTTACTTTATCGGTCTTGGCGCAACGCTGGACTATGTTTACCAACCGAATACTGCCGGCGGGTTTGGGAAAGACCAGAATGGCATATCCGGTTTCGCGCCTTTTCAGGTAACTGTCATACCTATAGCCGTTAGTTCTATTAGCGCGAATGACAGTTTCAGCACTTTGCCCGGTTACTATTACAACACCGGCGGCGATTTCAACAACTATGGCACATTAGTCAATAACAGCGCCACGTTCAGTCATGGCTCAGGCGTTTTCGCCAATTTCGGCGCCATCAACAACCAAGGTGTAATCGAGAACGCCGGACAGATGGTCAATAGCGGCAGCATCGACAATGTAACGGGAAATACGCTGACAAACGCCGGCGCACTGGTCAATCAGGGAAATTTCGGCAACGCCGGGCAACTGAGTAACCAAGGTACTTTCAGCAATCACGGCGTGCTGAACAATACCGGCACTATAAGCAATACCGGCCAATTCAATCTGGCGCAAACCGGTCTAATTACCGGGACCGGCGATTTCTATAACAGCGGGCAAGGGCGCGTCGATATTTCCGGTAACAACACGCATCGGTTTGATGGCAATGTCAGTAACGACGGTGTTTTCAGAACGGTAAATACCTCGGTAGCGTTTACCGGTAACTTCACGAATAACGGCCGCTATGAGAGCGACCCGTCGATCAACCAATTCAACAATCTGTCCATAGGTGCCAGCGGTTATTTGGTGGGCGGTGCCGGCGATGTTTTCATCGTAACCGGCGATTTTATTAATGCCAGCACGCAAAATACCCTGTGGAATACCGCAAATGCCGATCTGGTTTTCAGCGGCCCGAGCGCGACGCAGCATGCGATGAGCTTGGTGGGTAGCGATCAGGGGCAGACCACTGCTGGTGCGGTCAATAATTTTGCCTGGGGTTCTGTAACGGTAGCGAGCGGCAACGGTTTGAGCTTGGTCGATGGCAATAGCACGCCGGGCGCCGCATTGTATGCCAGTCGACTGGTATTGGCGGATGGCGTGAACCAATTAAGCAGCATTAGCAGCGACTACAACATTTACATCGATCCCAATCTGCCTGAAAACCAATACTTATTGGGAGCGATACGCAGTTTCGGTGGCGGTCGAGGCCAATTGGCACCCTGGAGTCTGCAACCTTTTACGACCGAAACCAGCACCTCACCGGAATTAACCTTTAACCAGCAGACTTTCGCGCCCGCCTTGAACGAGGCTTGCGCGACCCCAAGCGGGATTTTGGCGACCCGGTGCCTGCAACTGCAAGCACTCAGTCCGGAACAGCAAACCACCGCTGTTGCAGCATTAACGCCGGATCAGGTGCCGAGCCAGATGGCCGGGCCGGTGAAATTGGGCGCAACGCGCATGGATGGCCCGTTGACCCGATTGGCGAGCTTACGCGCTGGCGGCGGCGGTGCGCCTTTGTCGGTGAATTTTAACGGGATCCAATTATCCGCCAACCCTGTGGGCTCTCAGGGGCTAGGCGGCGCGGCGGGCGATGACGAGCTGTTCCGTGATTCACCGCTGGGTGTGTTTTTACAAACCCGCTTTAATTTTGCCAATCTGCGCGGTGATGCGTGGGATCGCGGCTTTGATTCGCAAGCGCGCACCGTAACGGGCGGCGCGGATTATCGGCTAAGCGACAAATTGGTGGTTGGTGCGGCATTTAACTACACGCATTCTTCCACCCAATATGCCGATTCGGCCGGCAATATGAGCAGCGATACTTATCTGGGCGCGCTATACGGCAGCTATTATCTGCCCGAGGATATTTATCTGGATTGGGTGGGAAACTACGGCGGTAATGACTATGCCTTTAACCGCCAATACGCCTTTTCCGGATTCGCCGGCCAATCCGCATCCACAACCACCGGCAATCAATACGGTTTTGCATTAAGCAGCGGCAAAGACTTCAATTGGGACGAGTGGGCCATCGGCCCTTATCTGCGTTTAGAGTACCTGGGCATGAACATCGCCCAATACCAGGAGCACAGCGGCAACGGTTTCGACATCATCACCGGCGAGCAAATCAATCATTCTTTCGTCAGCAATCTCGGTACCCAAATCAGTTATGCGCTCAGCACCTCATGGGGCGTATTCACGCCGGCCGTGCGCGTGGAATGGGAGCATCAATACCTCAACGACAATCGGCTGATTCACATGCGCTTGGCTCAGGCCGAGCCGGGGCAGGGTAATTTTACGATTCAAACCGGCGAGCCCGACCGCGATTATGTCAACCTCGGCGGTTCGCTCAGCGCTACATTGCCCAATGGCGGCTCAGGGTTCGTGCGTTATGAGACCCGCTTGGGCCAAACCAATATTTCCGACCACATTCTCGAAGCGGGCTTGCGGATGACTTTCTAGTTACGCAAGCCCTTCCTGCTGGTTATTGGTAAGGAGGTGGTGGTGGCAAGCCGGGTGGTGGTGGCGGAATGCTGGGTTGTGAGGCTTTGGGCGCCGGCGATTGGTAAGAAAACTGCCCGGATACCGGTACTCTGTGCCCCTTGGCATACATACATTGCACATAGGCATTGTCGTAACCTTGTTGGGTGGCATAGCCGGAGCGTCTTGATTCGCCACTGCCGACGATAGTCCCGGCCACTAATCCCGTGCCCGCGCCGATTGCCGCTCCGCCGCCGCCTCCAATAGCGGCGCCGGCGGCCGCTCCCACTGCCGTGCCGACTGCGGCACTGCCGATTTGGCTATCGGTGCTGGCTTGATTCGGTGTGGCCCCCACTTGTCCGGCCGCGTATTGCTGGCATTGGTAGTCGTCTTGGCGAAATTGTTCGAATGATAAGCCGGTGCCGGGCAGCGCCATCACACTCGGGCCTGAAGGCATATGGGCGCAGCCGCTCAAGGCCAGTGCTACGCAGATTCCTGTTATTGGGTTTTTACTGTTCATGTTTGCGGTCTCCTGCTAATTTTGCGGCGTCGGCTCAACTTGTTGCCAGCCATTCGCACAGTCCTTTACATAGGGATAGTAGCCAGCCGGGTCGTTACAGTAATACCAATAGCCTTCTGCTAAAGGGGCGTTCTGAGGCTGGCTGCGCTCGCGCTCGATGTAGACCGGGGGTTGCACCGGTACGGTGATGATTTCCCGCGGGTAATACGGATAAGCCGGGTAGTAAGGATAGGACGGGTAAAACGGTCGGGGATACAGTGGCGCACCAAAGTAGAAGCCAAAACCCGGACGGAAGTGTCCGCCAAAATGCCGGCCGCCGTAATGATGAAACGGGTCGGCGCTCGCGCTTAGCGTCCATGCCGACAGTAAAGCTATCAGCGTGGCTGACAGCCACTTTTTGAGTTTAAACATACTTACCTCTCGTTTGCGTGCCGTATTGGAAACGGGATTTCAATCAGAACACTTAAACCACCTTCCGGTCGGTTGCCAGCGCTGATGCTCCCGCCATGCGCATCGACGGCTCGATGGGCGATGGTGAGTCCCAGGCCGGTGCTGTGCGGTTTTTGCGCTTGACCACTGCGGAAAAACGGCTGAAAAATGGCCGTCAAATCCTGATCGGGTACCCCAGGGCCGTCATCGTCCACCCGTATTCTTAAGTGACGATTAGCGCTATCAAAATCGGCGGCAATGCATACCGTGCCGTCGGCTTTGCAGTGCTGCACGGCGTTACGCAGCACGTTTTCGATAGCGCGATGTAATAGTTCGCTTTGGCATTCGACCTCCACGTCAACATCGCTGAGATACCTCAGTTCGATACGCTTCGGTTCCGCCTCGAAACGCACGTCGGCGACAATGTCGGCCAGTAGGTCGTCGAGATTGAGTGCATCCAGTTTTCCTGGCGCAACGCCCGCTTCCAGCTTGGATAGCATCAATAGTTCGCCGACCAAATCGCTGATGCGTTGCGATTCCCGTTCGATGCGTTCCAGCGTGGCCGGCAATTTTTCCGGTTGTTGTTGAGCCAGGCCGATAGCCGCCTGGATACGCGCCAACGGCGAGCGAAGTTCGTGAGACACATCGTGCAGCAGATGTTGCTGGGCGTTGATTAGCGAGCAGATTTGTTGCGCCATATGGTCAAAGTCACGACCCAGGTCCGCCAATTCGTCGCTCCGTCTACCCATTGCATTGCCGATGCGGGTATTTAGCCGGCCTTGAGCTACAGCGCTTAAAGCGTCGCGCAGGCTGCGAATGGGTTTGGCGAAATACCAGGCCAACAGTCCGCTGAACAGCAGGCTAGCCAAGCTGCCGGAGATTATCGGTAAAATCGGCGTGGGCGGCTCGCGGCGCGGGCGAGGGCCGTGCTCTTCCGGGTTACCGCTCGACGGGGGCGGCCGGTCTCCAAAAAGGGGGCCGTCGAAGCCAAATGCAGGCAGTTCGGGATTGCCCGGAAATGACGGCCTGAACAGGCTGCCAAAACCGTGTTCCGGCAAGGGTACGAAAAGTAGATAACGATGGCCGTCGTCGGCCGCAATCATTTGGATGGCATCCGGGTAGGCGTTTTTTCGCTGTAAGGCTCTGGCCTGCTGCAATACCTCTGTCGCTAAGGGTCTGCCCAGTAATTCCCGATCCGTATCGTCTACCGCGTATATCGGTGGAAAACGGGTGTTTTGCAAGGTCTGAATAAAATCGTGCAAGCCCTTGACGCCGCCATGCGGCAGGGTGCTGGCGGCCAGCTTGACTAGCGAAGCGCGTCTGACATCGACGACATCGGCTGGCTTGGCCGACAGGTTTTGCTGCGCGGAGTGTCTTAGCCAGACGGCGGTACCCACACCGATGCCTGCGGTTAATAGAGCCAGCCAGAAAGCAAAGAAAAACTTCCAAAACAATCTGCCCATCTTATGCCTTGATCATCTGGTAGCCTTGGCCGCGCACGGTCTGAATGTAAGAGCGGCCGTCCGGCTGGCTGCCAAGTTTCTGGCGGATGCTGCTCATATGGACGTCAATGCTACGGTCGAAACGCGCCAGAGGCCTGCCCAGAGCTTTTTCGGAGAGTTCGTTTTTGCTGACCACCCGGCCCACTTGACTGGCTAAGGTTTCCAGCAAATTGAACTCGGTGCTGGTTAGGTCCAGGTCTTGTTCAAACCAGGCAGCTTTGCGTTTTTCCGGCCACAGTTTTAACGGCCCGGCGACAATCGGTCCTGATGACAGACTGGCGGCGGGCTGGGTTCGACGCAAAATTGCCCGGATTCTGGCGACCAGTTCTCTGGGCGTGCAAGGCTTGGGGACGTAATCGTCGGCGCCGGATTCCAAGCCAATGATGCGGTCCACGTCATCGCCCTTGGCGGTGAACATCAGTATCGGCACCCGGCTTTCCAGGCGGATGCGCGTCAATATCTCGGTGCCTTTGATATCCGGCAGCATGATGTCCAAAATGACCAGTTGATATTCGCCGGATAGGGCATGTTGCAGTCCGGAGGCGCCGGTATGGCTGACGTCCACATTAAAACCTTCCTGCGTCAGATACTCTCGGAATAATCCCGCCAGTTCGACGTCGTCATCGATAATTAACACTTTGTGCATGGTTCTCGCTCGTTGGCTGTGTGTTCATCATCATAGCCGCGGCTTCTGCAGACAACCAGCGCGGTTTACCTGATTTTACACAGCACTAACAGCACTTAACCTCTGATTTGAAATACTGGCTACGACGAAATTGAACAAGTTTTGTCCTTGGATTTATCATCGTTTTGTGGAGAGTGTTATGAAAAAATTAGTGTTAGTGCTTGGCTTGTTACCCCTAACTGCAATGGCTGAGCCGCCGCACGGCGGGCACCACGGCGGCGGCAAACCGCCGATGCATAGGTTTGGCGAGGCGGACGGCGAGCAACATTTGCCGAGATTTTTAAAAAATCTTGATCTCAGCGAAAAACAGGAAGCCGATATCAAGAATTTAATGAAAACCCGATTCGGTGACGGACAGGGTCGATTTAAACAAGAGCATGCGCTGCGAGCCGAATTGCACGCTTTGAGTTTTTCCGCTGATTACAATGAGGAACAGGCCAAAGCGTTGCTTGAGAAATCTGCGGCGATGCATCAGCAGATGGCCTTGGAAAAATCCAAGCTTGATCATGACGTGTTTATGCTGTTGACGGCGGCGCAGCAAGAAAAACTGCAAGCCGAAATCGGCAAATTCGAACATTGACTGAACCTGTTGTCCTTACACAGCCCGGTGCAGTGGCTGCTGGCGCCCGGGCAGCTCGGATAAGGCGGAATTGGCAATAAATACAGTGTCTTTGTGAAACAGTGGAATCTCGGTGACGCACCAAGTTAGAAAATTGTTAATGACCAAACAGCCATAATTTCGTAAAATCACCTAAGTTTTTATCTATCAGGAACGGGATGAATCGCAAGATTTATCCCGTTTTCTACATCTAAGGTGGCCAATCTTGAACAAACCTGCATTACTGGTACTAGAAGACGGGACGGTGTTTCACGGCATTTCGATAGGTGCCGACGGCTGTTCCGTGGGAGAAGTGGTTTTTAACACGGCATTGACCGGCTATCAGGAAATTCTCAGCGATCCGTCGTACGCACGGCAAATCGTCACATTGACGTATCCGCACATCGGTAATGTCGGTACTAATCCTGAAGACGACGAATCTGTCAAAGTGTTTGCTAGCGGCCTGGTGATACGGGATTTGCCTTTGCTGGCCAGCAGCTGGCGTAACGCGAAAACCCTGCCCGAATATCTGCGCGAGCACAACGTGGTGGCAATTGCCGACATCGACACCCGCAAATTAACCCGCTTGCTGCGCGACAAAGGCGCACAACGCGGTTGCATCATGGCCGGTGAGTCGGTTGATTTAGACGCTGCGAAACAGGCCATCGAAGGCTTTCCAGGCTTGAAAGGTATGGATCTGGCGAAGGAAGTGACTACCGCCCAAGCCTATGTCTGGACCGAAAACGTCTGGAAGCTGGGTGAAGGTCATCAACAAGCGCCTGATTTGACCAAGCATGTAGTGGCTTACGATTTCGGTATCAAGCGCAATATCCTGCGTTTGTTGGCCAACCGCGGTTGCAAGGTCACGGTCGTTCCGGCCAAAACGCCCGCCGCCGAAGTGTTAGCAATGAATCCCGACGGCGTGTTTTTATCCAACGGTCCTGGCGATCCGGAGCCTTGCACCTATGCCATCGAAGCGATCAAAACCATCCTGGACAAAAAAGTGCCGGTATTCGGTATTTGTTTGGGCCATCAGTTATTGGCTTTAGCCAGCGGCGCGAAAACCGAGAAAATGAAATTCGGCCATCACGGTGCCAACCATCCGGTGCAAGAACTGGCAACCGGCCGGGTGATGATCAGCAGCCAAAACCACGGTTTTGCCGCTAGCGCCGACTCTTTGCCCGCCAACCTGAAAGCCACCTACGTATCGCTGTTCGACGGCAGTTTGCAGGGCATCGCCCGCACCGACGTGCCGGCCTTCAGCTTTCAGGGGCATCCGGAAGCCAGTCCCGGCCCGCAAGATGTCGAGTCCTTGTTCGACGATTTCATCGATTTGATGAACCAGCCTCGTTCCGCTTAAGTTTTATACAGAGTGATATGCCAAAAAGAACCGACATAAAATCGATTTTATTACTGGGCGCAGGACCGATTGTCATCGGTCAGGCTTGCGAGTTTGATTATTCCGGCACCCAGGCTTGCAAAGCGCTACGGGAAGAGGGATACCGGGTGATTCTGGTCAACTCCAATCCGGCGACCATCATGACCGACCCGGATATGGCCGATGCGATTTACATCGAGCCTATCGACTGGCAGACCGTTGAGAAAATCATCGAAAAAGAACGTCCCGACGCCATCCTGCCGACGATGGGCGGCCAGACCGCGTTGAACTGCGCGTTGGCGCTGGATAAACACGGCGTATTGGCAAAATACGGCGTGGAGATGATAGGCGCGACCAAGGAAGCGATTAATATGGCCGAGGATCGCGCGCTGTTCAATGAAGCGATGGCGCGCATTGGTTTGGAAGTGTCCAGAGCCAAAGTCGCACACAGCATGGAAGAAGCCTTTGCCGCACAGGAAGAAGTGGGTTATCCCACCGTGATTCGCCCCTCGTTCACGATGGGCGGCAGCGGCGGCGGTATTGCCTATAACCGCGAAGAGTTCATCGAGATTTGCGAGCGCGGCCTGTATTTGTCGCCGACCAGCGAGCTATTGATCGAAGAATCCATTTTGGGCTGGAAAGAGTTCGAAATGGAGGTGGTGCGCGACTCGAAAGACAACTGCATCATCATCTGCTCCATCGAAAACTTCGATCCGATGGGCGTACATACCGGCGACTCGATTACCGTCGCACCGGCGCAAACCCTCACCGACAAGGAATATCAAATCCTGCGTAATGCCTCATTGGCCGTATTGCGGGAAATTGGTGTCGATACCGGCGGTTCCAACGTACAGTTTGCTATCAATCCCGACACCGGCCGCTTGATTGTCATCGAAATGAATCCTCGTGTCTCGCGTTCGTCGGCCTTGGCCTCCAAGGCCACCGGTTTCCCGATTGCCAAAGTCGCGGCCAAATTGGCGGTGGGCTATACGCTGGATGAATTGCGTAACGAAATCACCGGCGGTGCTACGCCTGCGTCGTTCGAGCCGTCCATCGATTACGTGGTTACCAAGGTGCCGCGCTTTGCCTTCGAAAAATTCCCGCAAGCTAATGACAGGCTGACCACGCAAATGAAGTCGGTCGGCGAGGTGATGGCGATTGGCCGCACCTTCCAGGAATCGTTGCAAAAAGCTTTGCGTGGCTTGGAAGTGGGTGTCGATGGTCTGGATGAAATTGCCGATTTGAACGACGCTAATAGCGAAGACACCATTCTCAAAGAACTACGTTATCCTGGCCCGCAACGCCTTTGGTATTTGGCGGATGCATTCCGTAGTGGTTTGAGTTTTGCTGAGATTCATCAGGCGTCGAAAATTGATCCGTGGTTTCTGGCGCAAGTCGAGGATTTGATTAATACCGAAAAAACCTTGTCCACCAAAACCCTGGCAACTTTGGAGCCGGGCGAGTTATTGCGGCTGAAGCGCAAAGGTTTTTCCGACAGACGTCTGGCCAAATTACTGGAAACCAAGGAATCCGAAGTGCGCAGCGTCCGTCACAAAAAAGGCGTGCGTCCGGTATACAAGCGCATCGATTCTTGCGCGGCGGAGTTTGCTTCCGATACCGCATATCTGTATTCGACTTACGAACAGGAATGCGAGGCCAATCCGTCCGATAAGGAAAAAATCATCATTCTTGGCGGTGGCCCGAACCGCATTGGCCAAGGTATCGAGTTCGATTACTGTTGCGTGCATGCCGCGTTGGCGCTGCGCGAAGACGGTTACGAGACCATTATGGTCAACTGTAACCCGGAAACCGTTTCCACCGACTTCGATACCTCCGACCGTCTGTATTTCGAGCCTTTGACGCTGGAAGACGTACTGGAAATCATCGAACTGGAAAAGCCCAAAGGCGTTATCGTCCAATACGGCGGCCAAACACCGTTGAAACTGGCCCGGGCCTTGGAAGCGGCCGGTGCGCCGATCATTGGCACTTCGCCGGATTCGATAGACTTGGCGGAAGACCGCGAACGGTTCCAGAAATTGCTGGAGCGTTTGAATTTGCTGCAACCGCCCAATGCCACCGCGCGTTCGGTTGAACAAGCCGTGAATTCCGCGAAGGAAATTGGCTATCCGCTGGTAGTGCGTCCGTCGTATGTATTGGGCGGGCGGGCGATGGAGATCGTGTTCAACGAGGAAGGCTTGCGCCGCTATATGAAAGAAGCGGTCAGCGTTTCCAATGATTCGCCGGTATTGCTGGATAGATTTTTGGACGATGCCGTGGAAATGGATGTCGACGCGATTTACGACGGCGAAACCGTGTTGATCGGTGGTTTGATGGAGCATATCGAACAGGCTGGCGTGCATTCCGGCGACTCCGCGTGTTCTATTCCGCCTTACGATTTGCCGTTACCTATTCAAGACCAGTTGCGGGCGCAAGTCGCAAAAATGGCTGAAGCGTTGGGTGTGCGCGGTTTGATGAATACGCAGTTTGCGATTCAGGGGGAGACGGTTTATGTTTTAGAGGTGAATCCGCGCGCCTCGCGGACTGCGCCGTTTGTGTCCAAGGCTACCGGTTATCCGCTGGCGAAAATCGCCGCGCGGGTGATGGTGGGCAAATCCCTGAAAGAGCAGGGCATTACCGAAGAGCGTATTCCCGAGTATTTTTCGGTGAAAGAAGCTGTGTTCCCATTCATTAAGTTCCCTGGCGTCGATCCGTTGTTGGGACCGGAAATGAAGTCCACCGGTGAAGTGATGGGGGTCGGTAAGACTTTTGGGGAGGCATTCGCCAAGTCGCAACGTGCGTGCGGTGTGGATTTGAGCCACAGCGGCAAGGTCTTAATCAGTATTCGTGATGCCGATAAACCCAAGCTGCCCGAATTGGCGAATATGTTAATCGCGAAAAACTATGAAATCGTCGCAACCCGTGGTACGGCTAGAGTTTTGAAGGAAGCCGGCATTGCTTGCAAGGAAATTTTCAAAGTTAACGAGGGCCGGCCCAATACTGTAGATATGATCAAAAACGGCGAGGTGCAGTTGATCGTCAACACGACCGAAGGGGTCAAAGCGGTAGCCGATTCGTTTACGATGCGCCGTGAAGCGTTGCAGCGCAAGGTCACCTATTACACGACGATGGCTGGCGCGCGCGCTGCTTGCTATGCCTTGGGCGAGCTGGATGCCGGCGATGTCAATTGCTTGCAGGACTTGCATAAAACATTTTAACGGATGAATTTGAATTCAAAAGGGGAGCAGTAAATGCAAAAATTTCCACTGACAGTGGTCGGGGCCAATAAATTACGGGCCGAACTGGAAGAGCTTAAAACCGTGACCAGGCCGCGTATCATTCAGGCTATTTCCGAGGCGCGCGCGCACGGTGATTTAAAGGAAAATGCTGAGTACCACGCGGCGCGCGAACAGCAAAGTTTTGCCGAAGGCCGCATCGCTGAAATTGAAGGCAAATTATCCAACGCCAACATCATTGATGTCACAAAAACCGAAGCCAACGGCAAAGTGGTATTCGGTGCCACGGTGGAAATCGAAGATCTTGATTCCGGCAAGACGGTGACTTATCAAATCGTCGGCGAAGATGAAGCTAATATCAAGGAAGGCCGTATTTCCGTGGGATCGCCGATTGCCAGGGCATTAATTGGCAAGGAAGTGGAGGATGTCGTGACGGTAAAAGCGCCGGGCGGCGATATCGAGTACGAGATAATCTCGGTTCAATATATTTAAGCTGATTGGTTGATGGGGAGGAAACGCCTCCCCATTGGCGTTATTTTTTTGGGTTCAAGCGATAAATAACTGCAATTTGGCCAATCGATTGCACTAATTCGGCCTTGGTCTGCTCGCAGATTTGTTCTCTGATGGTTGCGCGTTCGTCTCTTTCGGCGCGAATTTTGATTTTAATCAGTTCGTGGGCGTTCAGCGCCACGTTAATTTCCTTGATAACTGCGTCGGTCAAGCCGGCCTGGCCGATAATCACCACGGGATTTAGTGGGTGAGCTAGGGCCTTCAGCTTTTTCTTTTGGATAGGATTCACTCTGTTTCCTTAAACTTTAAAAACCCGGCAATTTTACACGAATAGAAAATATGGCACGCAGCAAAAGTAGCCAGCAATGGATGCAGGAACATTTCCAAGACGAGTATGTCAAGAAAGCGCAGGCAATGGGTTATCGCTCTCGTGCCGTATTCAAACTGATAGAAATCCAAGAAAAAGACAAAATCATAAAACCTGGTATTAATATAGTCGACCTAGGCTCCGCACCGGGCGGGTGGTCGGAATATGTCAGCAAAATCGTCGGTAAAAAAAATAAGGTGATTGCGCTGGATTTGTTGGCTATCGATCCTATCGACGGCGTGGATTTTATTCAAGGCGACTTCCGGGAAGACGAAGTGCTTGAACAACTCTATAAAGTGCTTGATGGCGAACCGGTGCACTTGTTATTGTCGGACATGGCCCCCAATATGAGTGGTAGCCGGGAAATGGATCAGCCACGGGCCATTTACCTGGGCGAATTGGCCCTGGACGCCGCGCAACACATTTTGGCTAAGGGTGGCACCTTTTTGATCAAGATGTTTCAGGGCGCCGGATTTGATGAATACTATAATCAAGTGCGTCAGCAGTTCAGCAGTGTGGTGATTAGAAAGCCGAAAGCTTCACGGGCCAGAAGTAATGAAGTGTATATTTTGGCGAAAGGTTTTAAATAAAACTGCGAAAGTCGCCTTTCATAGGGCTATGATGGCGGTGGGATGCGAGTAGTCCTGATACAATTACTCGGTTTTTAAATTTTGAGGCCATTCCAGGCCGGAGCGCGTAACTTGAGCGATATGATTAAAAATTTAATTTTGTGGGTGGTCATCGCCGTAGTGTTGATGGCTGTATTCAACAGTTTCGGGTCGCGGGCGATTCGTAGCGACGCGACGTTTTCATACTCGCAATTGATCGACGCTGTGAAAGCTGGACAAGTTCAGCAGGTTGCGATCTCCGATAATACTGTGAAAGGCAAAATGGTCTCCGGCGATAAGTTCAAGACTTATATGCCTAACGATCCGCATTTGATCGACGATCTGTTGGCTAACGGTGTGGAAATATCCGTTCAGCCTCCCGAAGAACCTTCGATGCTGATGCAAATATTCGTGTCGTTCGGGCCGATTTTATTGCTGATTGCCGTCTGGGTATTCTTCATGCGCCAAATGCAAGGTGGCGGGGTCGGTGGTCGCGGCGGTGCGATGGGCTTTGGTAAAAGCAAGGCACGGATGCTGGATCAGGATCAAAACAAGGTCACATTCGCTGATGTAGCCGGTTGCGATGAAGCCAAGGAAGAGGTCGAGGAAATGGTCGACTTCCTTAAAGACCCGGCAAAATACCAAAAATTAGGTGGTAAAGTGCCGCGAGGTGCTTTGATGGTTGGCCCTCCGGGTACCGGTAAAACTTTGTTGGCCAGAGCGATTGCCGGCGAAGCTAAAGTGCCGTTCTTCACTATTTCCGGTTCGGACTTCGTGGAAATGTTCGTCGGTGTCGGTGCCTCCAGGGTGCGTGACATGTTTGAACAAGCCAAAAAGCACGCACCTTGCATTATCTTCATTGATGAGATCGATGCGGTTGGTCGTTCACGTGGTGCCGGCTTAGGCGGCGGTAATGACGAGCGCGAACAAACCTTGAACCAATTGCTGGTCGAAATGGACGGTTTCGAAGGTCACGAAGGTATTATCGTTATCGCCGCAACCAACCGTTCCGATGTGCTGGATAAAGCCTTGTTGCGTCCAGGCCGTTTCGACCGTCAAGTGGTGGTCGGATTGCCTGACGTCAGAGGCCGCGAACAAATTCTTAACGTGCACCTGAAAAAAGTGCCTGCGGCGGACGATGTCAAAATCAAATATATCGCCCAAGGTACGCCAGGATTTTCCGGTGCTGACTTAGCCAACTTGGTTAACGAAGCGGCCTTGTTCGCCGCGCGCTACAACAAGCGTTTAGTCAGCATGGTGGACTTGGAAAAAGCCAAGGATAAACTGATCATGGGGGCGGAAAGACGTTCCATGGTGATGGACGAGAAAGAAAAGAAAATGACTGCGTATCACGAAGCCGGTCACGCTATCGTCGGCCGCTTGGTGCCTGAGCACGATCCTGTTTACAAAGTCAGCATCATGCCGCGTGGCCGTGCGTTGGGTGTAACCATGTTCTTGCCTGAGCGCGATCAATATAGCGCTAGCAAACGTAAACTCGATAGCATGATTTCCAGCTTGTACGGTGGCCGGATTGCCGAGGAATTGATTTTTGGCTGGGAACAAGTGTCCACCGGTGCTTCCAACGACATCGAACGTGCCACCGAGCTGGCCAGAAACATGGTGACCAAATGGGGTTTGTCGCAACGTCTTGGTCCTTTGGCGTACAGCGAAGAAGAAGGCGAAATTTTCTTGGGCCGCTCAGTCACCCAGCATAAATCGGTTGCGGAAGAGACTTCACACACCATTGATGAAGAAATCCGGTCTATCATTGATAGAAATTACGAAAGAGCGGAAACGATTCTGAAAGAAAACGAAGATATTCTGCATGCAATGGCAGATGCCTTGATGAAGTACGAAACCATCGATAAATATCAGATCGATGATTTAATGGAAAGAAAACCGGTGAGAGAGCCGAAAGGTTGGGAGGACGATACGCCGTCTTCCAGTGGTGGCATCAAAAATGATCATTGGGATCAAAAAGATACCGACCCATCAATCGGAGGCGCAGCCGAGCAAGGCTGATGCTGTAACGGCAAAAGCGAGAGAGGCTCCGGCCTCTCTTTTTTTTGGGATTTAGTTAAGAGAATTTGAGTATGGCAAAAAAATATTTTGGCACTGACGGTATCCGCGGCAAAGTCGGTGAGTACCCCATTACTGCCGACTTCATGCTGAAACTGGGCTGGGCGACAGGCAGAGTCTTTGCCAAGGAAGGCAGTGGTTTCGTGTTGGTGGGCAAGGACACGCGCATTTCCGGCTATATGTTCGAATCAGCGTTGGAAGCTGGGTTGTCGGCGGCGGGTGTGGATACCCGTTTATTGGGGCCTATGCCCACGCCTGGTATTGCCTACTTGACTCGTACTTTGAGAGCAAAAGCCGGCATTGTCATCAGTGCTTCTCACAATCCGTACTATGACAACGGTATCAAGTTTTTCTCGGTGGATGGCGCCAAATTGCCGGATGACGTGGAGCACCAGATCGAACAGTATCTGGATGCGCCGATGACTACGGTGGAATCGGCAAAACTGGGTAAAGCCAAACGGGTCAGCGATGCGGCCGGGCGTTATATTGAGTTTTGCAAGGCAACGGTACCGCCGCATTTGGATTTTAAAGGCATGCGGATTGTTATCGATTGTGCCAACGGTGCGACCTATCACATCGCACCGCATGTTTTTAGCGAAGTGGGAGCCGAAGTTGTCACCATCGGCGCCGACCCGGATGGTTTGAACATTAACGACGAATGCGGTGCTACCAAGCCGGAAAATCTGGCTGCCAAAGTGCTGGAATTCCGCGCCGATCTGGGAATAGCGCTGGATGGCGACGGCGACCGGATTATCATGGTCGATCACAAAGGTGAAATTGTCGATGGCGACGAGTTGATTTACATCATTGCTAAATCGCGCTTGGAAGAAGGCAAATTGTTCGGGCCCGTGATTGGTACACTGATGTCAAACCTTGGCATGGAGCATGCGCTGAAAGCCGTCGGCGTGCCTCTGCTGCGCGCCAAAGTAGGCGACCGCTATGTGATGGAAATGTTATCTGAGCACAAAGGTATGCTCGGTGGCGAAGGCTCCGGACATATTATCTGTCTGGATAAAACCACCACGGGCGACGGTATTGTTTCCGCCTTGCAAGTGTTGGCGGAAATGCAACGTACTGGCAAAAGCCTGAATGAGCTTAAATCCGGTATGAGCAAATACCCGCAAGTGCTGATTAACGTCAAAACCGATAAAAAAGTCAAAATCGAAGAGATCGACAGCATCAAAAAAGCCGTGGACGCAGTAGAGAAAAAACTGGGTGAACGAGGTAGAGTGTTGCTGCGATCCTCCGGCACCGAGCCATTGATCCGAGTGATGGTGGAAGGTGTAGATCAAGACGAGGTGGTCAAGTTTGCCAACCAACTGGCCGCCGATGTCAAGAAAGCTATTCCGGCTTGAACTAAAAGGCTTAACTCGATATTATATGCGGTCTTATTTAGCTCGGAGGATGTAATGCGTCGGTCTTTGATTATGGGTAACTGGAAAATGAACGGCTCTCGGGAAGATGGGCAAAAACTTGCTCAAGCTTTAGCTGACGGTCTTGGTAATGTTCAGCAAGAAGTAGCGGTTTGTGTTCCATTCGTCTATTTGTCAGATATTCGTAGCGTATTGGCGGCATCCCCCATCGCATTGGGCGCGCAAAATGTTGCCGACCAAGCATCCGGTGCTTATACCGGCGAAGTATCAGCAGCAATGCTGAGCGAAGTCGGCTGCAAATATGCATTGGTTGGTCACTCCGAGCGTCGCAGCTACTACGGCGACACCAACGAGTCGGTTGCCAGACGTTTTTGCCAAGCCTTGAGCAAAGGTGTCGTCCCGGTACTTTGCGTGGGCGAAACACTGGAAGAGCGTGAACAAGACAGAACCTTCCGAGTTGTTGACGAGCAACTGGACGCCGTGATTGCCGCCGCAGGCATCGAAGCGTTCGAAACCGCCGTGATTGCTTACGAACCTGTTTGGGCTATCGGCACCGGTAAAGTGGCGACCGACGAGCAAGCGCAAGAAGTACACAAGTACATTCGCCAACGGATTGCCGATAGAAATCCGGTAATCGCGGAAAAAGTACAAATTTTATACGGCGGAAGCGTCAAGCCAGATAACGCAAAAGGCTTGTTTGCGATGCCTGACATTGATGGTGGTTTGGTGGGTGGCGCATCGCTGGATGCAAAAGGCTTCCTGCAGATTTGCCATTCGGTTTAGTCTCATCCGATTAAGGTCTTTATGTTGTACCAAATTATAATAATTATTCACATCTTCCTGGGTATAGGCATCGTTGGCTTGGTCCTGATGCAACAAGGAAAAGGCGCGGATGCCGGCGCGACTTTTGGCGGCGGCGCATCCGGTTCGGTATTCGGCGCGCAAGGTTCTGCCTCATTTTTGTCCAGAACCACCGCTATTTTCGCCACCTTGTTTTTTATTACCAGCTTAGGCCTGGCCGTGTTAAGTGGCTATCAAGGTAAAAAAACCGACGTCATATTGGATTCGACACCTGCTGCTGAACCCGTTAAGTCTGATGTACCATTAACGCAAGGCATGCCGGCAGACGGCAGCTTGCCGATCCAGGATGCGACTTTGCCTGCAGCGCCGGCTATCAAAGAAGTCGAAAAGCCAGCGGCAAAATAAGTTAGCAACAATTAAAGCCGACGTGGTGAAATTGGTAGACACGCCATCTTGAGGGGGTGGTGACGCAAGTCGTGGCGGTTCAAGTCCGCCCGTCGGTACCAAACAAGGGTTTTAAGAAACCCAACGAAGTACAAAAACCCGCAAGTTATCTGACTTAGCGGGTTTTTTATTGTCCAGCGACATGCAGCTAGATACAGGGACATACACCTAAAAGTGTTACCTTTTTTGTTACCGTGCCTATAATGCCTGCGAAAAAGGTAACAATTTGAAGGGGCGAAGGTAACAAAATGGCGGTTAATCTCAATAAAGACACGGTCTACAGGGCTGCTAAGTCCAAAGACAAGGATTACACCATCAACGACGGTGGCGGATTGTTCTTATTTGTCGGAGTAACAGGAAGCAAGCTTTGGCGTTTCGTTTACGCTTTCGACGGCAAGCGGAGAAAAATCGCTTTCGGCGCTTACCCAGATACATCGCTTGAGAATGCCAGACGTAAGGCGGAAGAAGCACGTGAACAAATAGCCAACGGTATAGACCCAGGCGAAATCAGAAAAGACGCCAAGGCAGCCAAGCAACTTGCCAAGGCAAATGACGAACGGGTTAGGGAAGGTTTGCCGATCCTGAACAGTTTCGCTGATGTTGCTCGGCAATGGCTGGCTTCTATCGCCCACCTTACCAGCGAAAAAACCCACACCAAAAAAAACAGTAGGATTGAACGCTTAGCCTTTCCGTTGCTAGGGGATAAGCCAATCAAGGAAGTCAAATCGTCTGAAATATTGGCAGTGCTAAAGCCGATGATTGATAAACAGCAGCTTGAAACGGCCCACCGGCTCCACGCTGAAATCAGTTCGATATTTGCCTATGCCATTGTCCATAACTTTGCTGAATACGACCCAGCGCAACCTGTCGCCAAACAGATACCGGCCCAAAAGGTTAAACACCGAGCTGCAATCATCGACCCAAAACTTGTGGCGCAATTGCTCAGAGATATAAGCAACTATCAGGGTACCTTTGTTGTGCAATCGGCGTTCAGGCTTTCGCCTCTACTGTTTCAACGACCCGGCGAAATCCGGCAAATGCTTTGGTCTGATGTTGACTTAGTGGCGAGGGAGTGGCGGCCTTATGTATCGAAAACAGATTTTCATCACATTGTGCCATTATCAACGCAAGCGGTCGCCATTCTTGAGATGGTTCAACCGCTCACAGGTGGCGGCCACTATGTCTTTCCGTCAAGTCGGGGCGATGGACGGCCAATGTCGGATAACACTATCAGAACGGCACTTAAATCGTTAGGTTATGATTCGGACGTGATGACAGCTCACGGCTTCAGAACTACGGCATCAACCCTGCTAAATGAACAAGGTTGGTCACCGGATGCTATTGAACGACAATTGGCTCACGCTCCCCGTGACCAGGTAAGGGCTGCCTATAATCGAGCGCAATACCTCGAAGAGCGGCGGCGGATGATGCAGAGCTGGGCTGATTACCTCGATAGCTTGAAGGCCGGGGCCCAAGTGATACCGTTCCGAAAGCAAGGATAAGGCTTAACGCATCGCCTGCCGGGCGGCTTGAGCCAAGAACCCGGAACGGGTAGAGCCGTGAGCTTTGGCGTATTCGTCAATACGAGTCAGCAACAGCTTAGGCAATGTAATATTGACCTTCTCGGCGGGGCCTAAATACCGTTCTACCGGCACCTCTACGATAGACCACACCCAACCAGCAAATTCTGGGTCTGCTTGATGTTCCGCTAGCGTTTTGCCGGGTGGAATCATTGCACCATCTTCGATAACTGTTTCGCACCATAAATCAATGGCTTCTTTTGCGTTTTCGAATGCCTCGTCCAGGGTGTCGCCTGCCGAAAAGCAACCTGGCAAATCGGGCACCACTACGCCAAAAGCATGATCCTTATCACCTGGCTCAATCGCAACAAAAAATCTCATACCTTCAACCCCGCTTGTTTTAACAGCTTACTCACCAATCCTTTGCCTAAATCACTTTTGGGATGCGGCACTGTCAAATGTCCCGGCTTAACCGGGTGAACAAAGACATGATGACTGCCTTTAACGCTACGCAGCGTCCACCCGTCATCTTCAAGTAGCTTGATCAGTTGCCTGCTATTCATGGTGTGTATTATAACCACCATTGGGTGGCTGACAAGTAGGCGCTCCCTTTGGTATTGGAATCTTCTTAGGATGTAATGAATGACTATTCATCGATTTCTAAGTCTCTCGCTTCGATTTCACGGAGCCGCTTTTCCCAGTCTGATTGCATGGCGGATTGCAAGTCATCGCATATCGACTCAAGAAACGGATCAAACGTATCGGTATCGTGCAGCACATTGAAATCATTTTCCAATGTGCTGCCACCAAGACTTTCTTCCGGGTTTTCACAAAGGTCAAACCATAAAGCGAGTTTTTCAGCAGTGGATAATGCCTTAATCTTGCTGTAAACCGCCCTTCGCAATTGGTCGATTCCCATTTGCAAGAGAATATGCGAGCCGTCGAACAGCATGGCTCCCAACGCCTGCCATTCATTCTCAGGATATTCACCCGCCATATCATTAGCCGGGTTGGCCTTGTATTGCGCGCGAACTGTCGCCTCGATTTTTTTCCGGATGGCGGGGGAAAATTCCCGCCCCATTACCTGACTCAATGACAGGTAAAACTGCATGGATTTTTCTTCAGATTCATAAGCAGACTCTTTTAAATCTGTGGTAACCCGTTCCATGAGCGCCAGAGCATGCGGGGTAAACAGCTCAAACTCGCGTGCCGCTGCAAGTGTATCTAGCGACTCTATCCATGCTGTGATAATCGTTAATAATCGATCTAATCTGGGTGGGTCAAACAGATCAAACGCCAGCAACCTTTCCGGCACAAAGGCATCGATTGGTAATCGAATTAATTCATTGCCCACGCATGTGATCGCAATTAAATAAGACCCGCTGGCATATTCCAATCTGACCGAAATTATCGCTTCTCTCAACAGGTTGCCAAAGCGAAAACGTAAGATAGGTAACAGTTCAAAGCTTTCCGCTACAGGCCTATTAAGCTGCTCTTGCAGAAAGTAATACCAGTCGTCGGGGTTGATAATATGATTAGGCATTTTCGGATTACCCGGCGACTTTGTTCGTGGGTTTAGTTTCGATTTGGGTATCGGGTGAATCTGTTTGCTGCACTGCCTCACTATCTTGCGAATGCGCTGCTCGTGCCAAATTGAGCTGTAGTAGTCGTTGCAGGATTTCTGCGTCGGACATTTCAGGCGTGTAATCATTCCAGCCATAGGCTAGCGCGACGGCGCGGTCCAAGGCTTGATGGGCGTTGACCAGCCAGGCCGGTTTAGCGTTGTACAGGTTGGTGAGGGTCCGTTTTTTCAAATCGGCTTCATGGCCGGGCTTGGCGACCGGGCGATGGGGAAAGCCAGCTTTTGCTTCTTCCGGGGTAATGACCCAGTCCACCCATTCCGGCGGGTTCAGCCAGTTTTCGCGGAGTTGATTGAGTTTAAAAGCGGCCTCAGCGATGGTTTGGGCATACGGGCGTTGGGTTTCGCTGGGGATGATGGCTGGTTGAGGAGCAGCGGCTGACGTCGGGTTAGGCTCTGACGAGCTAACCCGGCCTACATTTTTTGCGTCTTCCTGAGTGTTGGGCGCGGTGTCGGCGGGCGTCAGGCCTGTGGGGAACGGGAAGGTTTCGAAGCAGGTGGTTGGGGTGTAGCGAGGCCGGTCTTCCAGCGAAGTACCCAAAGACAAAGCCCACAATTCATGAAAACGGGAGTGCAGTATTCCGAACGTAGTGTCATCAGAACGGGTAATGACCTGTAAGTTCTTATCTGGGAGAACCTTTGAGGGAACCCAAACAAAAACGCGATGTTTTGAGACTTCGGGAGTAACAATAAATCGGTTCAGAGGAGCCAAGAGTTTTCGGAGCCCAGGACGGGGCTCACCATGACGCCACCACAATAATCGGTATGCTTCTCGATTATTACGCTGACGCTCAGGATAAATATTGGTTTTTGCGTATTCAAATGGGGTTTCGAATAATGCGGCATCAGCTTCTAAAAGTTCGTAGCCAAAATCGATGATCCACGTATCACGATTGCGTCTGGTCACATCTAATCCATTCCAGCTTGGTCGAATGACTTCAATATTTGATTTTCCGTTTGGGTTAGGCAGTTTTGTCCAAGAGCGTGCAATTTCACCCGAAAAATCGAAAGAGCCAACTTTTGTTATACCCATGAAAGCTATGCTTTTGTTTGCTTGCTGAGACTTAGCTTTCGTTAAATCCATACTTATATCGCCATCCCCCCTCGTCAAATCTGCATGGATCACTGCCACCGGTTGGCCGGCTAAGCGTGGGGTGTTTGGATAAATCCCCCTTGGTCTCCCCTTTGTAAAAGGGGGGCGAGGGGGGATTTCCGAATCAAGCAAGCCACCAGCAAAACACACCAGCGACACCCTCACCGCCGTACCGGCATCGAACCAGTCTTCGTCCGGCCAGGCGTCAAATATTGTCAGGCTGGCGCATATACTTTCCAGCACTTTGCGGTTGCTGCCGCCGCGTATTGAGTTGGTGGAAACCAAACCGGCGGCGTGGGTTTTACCTTGCTCAATCTGCATCCGCGCCTTATCAAACCAGTAGCACACCAAATCTGCACCGCCGGGAACTCGACCTTTGTAGCAGTTTCGCAAAGTGGTTACATAAGCATCACCCAATTCACCACGCATCACTTTGTCGCCCAAAAACGGCGGATTACCAACGATAACGTCGGCGTCCGGCCAGTCGGTTTCGCTGCCGTCAGGGTTGAGCAGAGCGTCGCGATGCTGGATGCCGTCCAGGCTGCGCAGGATGGGATTCTTGTTGATCGGCCGGCCGTTGCGCTGGCACCATTGAATGTCGCCGATCCACACCGTCAGTCGAGCCAGTTCGGCGGCATAATCGTTGGTTTCGATACCCAAAATGTTGTCGGTGCCGGCCATGATGTCCAACTGTTTGGGCAGGCCCATCTGTTCGGCGTCGATTTGCGCCCGGTGCTCCAAATCCTTTAGCGCATGCAAGGCCAGGTACAGGAAGTTGCCGGAGCCACAGGCGGCATCCAGCACCCGGAAGTTGCGCAGTCGTTCCAGGTAACCGTGATAAAGATTCGCGGCGGCTTTATAGTTTTTGCCGGTGGTGGTTTTGCCGGATTTGGCAATCAGCATTGCCATTTGGGCTTTGGCTTCTTGCCATTCCGCGCTGAGCGGGCGGGTAATCAGCGGCTCTATCAGTTTGTTAATAGTGGCGACATCGGTGTAATGCGCGCCGAGTTGCGCCCGGCAGGTCGGGTCCAGGCCGCGTTCGAACAGGGTGCCGAAGATGGTGGGATCGATGGCCCGCCAATCCAGAGTGGCGGCGGCGTCATAAAGTATCGCCACGTCGCCGGCAGTGAGCGGCGGGATCTGGATGGTTTTGAACAAGCCGCCGTTAAACCAGGCAATGTCGTCGTTGCCATAGATGCCGCCTTTTTTCTGCATGGCGGTGAACAGCAATTTGATGCGGTCGGCGGCTTTGTCTGGCGCGGCACGGGCGGCTTTCAGGATACCGGTAAAAATCTCGGCGTTGTCCGTGGGGCTATTGTGCAGTAAGCCTTCGTCTTCCGCGAACATGCAGAAGATGCATTGGGTTAGAAAATGGGCGACGTGTTGCGGGTCGATGCCCCGCTCGCGCAAATCTTTGGCCAGTTTGGCGAATTGGCCGGCAGCTTCGGCGGTGATGGCCGCGTTGGACTTGAGCGGTTTAAGTTTGTCAGGATCGGTAAATACCCACTTTAGGATTTGCAGATTGGCCGGCTCGCCGATGTTTTTTAACAGAATGCTGCGCGGTTCGTCCGGGTAGCCGCGAAAGGCGGTGTGGATTTCGATGCGGTCGCGGTCGCAAACCACCAGCAAGGGCGGATTGCCAAGGTTGCCTGAATATTCGCGTAATTGCGCCAGCGCTTTACTCAAATCGCGGCCTGGTTTTTTGTTTTCCCAACCGAAACAGTCGCGTTTCCAGACATTGGCCCAGCCTTGCCCACCTGTATCCTTGATCGCGCCTTTTTCATAACAAAAATCGTCTGAACTACGTGGTTTATCGATTTGTAACAGTTCGCATAAATCCTCAATAAACGGCTGTGCCCCCGCTTTCTCAGTGAGGTCGTTTTTTGTCCACTGCGCAATAAATTTTTCAGGTGTCATGGTCATTGTATGAAAGTCCATTTCTTGAACAGCCTTCCGGCCATTCTGGTTTGAAATAAGCAAACTTTGTATTCAGCGCCGATTGTGGTGTTATTTAAGGATGTCTGGCTACGTCCAAACTGATGCCGGCAGTGTGTAGTTTAACCGGCAGCGGGGAAAATCTAACAAGATATTGCCCATTATTTCTACCCCTAGACAGGACAACAAATCTATTTATGCCACTTGATGCCAAAGGCCGAATCAAACGCGCTAGAAAAGCCGCCAAAGTTGCCGCGAAGAATAGAAAAGCCAAAACCGAGCAGCGCGACAAAGAGATTTGCCGTGCTTACCTTTATCTTTCCGGCGGCCCTATCGAAAAGGCAGAAACTCTAAAGGCTATCGCTTTTCTCATTCATGAATGCGGCGGTCCCAATCTTAAAAAACAGGAAACGGCTTTTCGCAAACTCGCGGATGGCACCAAATTAACTCGTCAACGAATTCAACAAATCGTTAAAAAAGGCCAAAAACCATCTTAGCTCGCTTTACGCGAATTTACTGGGTTTATGTAAATTTATCGAGTGTACCCTAAAAATCTATTTATTAAATATCAATGGCTTACAGGGTGCCGACTTTGAGTGATTCAAAACAGGAAAACGGCGTAAATCGGCCCGAAAATCCAACGCAGACTACGGACATCTAAGCAAGCACAACGAGGTGCATCCAATGTCAGCAACATCCAACACCATGTTAGCGCTCGGTTATTTGCGTATTTGGCAAATCGTCGGAGACCGTAAACGGGGCATCGAGCCAATTTTGCCTATAGGCCGCTCAACCTTTCTGGCCGGGGTGAAATCCGGTAAATACCCGCAACCGGTCAAGCTGAGCGAGAGAACCACAGCTTGGCGCAAAGCCGACATTCTGGCTCTGCTAGATGCTGTGGACTGTGCCAATTAATCCATCCATCGCATTCAATTAAGTCGCAAGGTGGATTTATGAAACAGTCTTTTCAAGCACTGGACTCTAAAACCGAACGTTTACTGAGCCGGTTGGACAAAGTGAAAAATACCGGCTCAAACAAATGGTTGGCCTGTTGTCCGGCTCATGGGGATAAACATCCGTCGCTGGGTATCAAGCAAGTCGATGACAAGATCATCATTCACTGTTTTGCGGGTTGCCATTACGCTGATGTTCTGTCCGCGATTGGTCTTGATGCTAACGATTTATTTCCGGACACGTTGACAAATCAATATGCTCCGCGAAGTTCAGCGCCAAAATTTAACAAATCAGAATTGTTCGATTTGCTGGTGATTGAGGCGGGAATATTGGCAATCTGTTTCGAGGGCATAAAGAATAAGGATGTCAGTGAAGACGATTATCAGCGGGCGACAAAAGCCTATGAAGCAATTATGCGTTTGCATTGCGAGGTTTATCGATGACTGCCTATCGAATACCGAGTACCGATTTGACTGACGCCCTTGATAAAGTTTTGGGCGTGGTTGGTGAGGCTGAAAAAACTGATGTTGAAGAGCCTTCATCACCTTCGTCACCATCATCACTGGTGCGGGTTCCAGCAGTCATCAATGGCATCACCCACAAGGAAATAGTAACCGATGATGATGTAGAGCCATCGGTCGGGTTTATGCAAACTGGTGGCGATCCTTCCGAAAAGGAGTCAAAGCTGGCAGAGCATATTGCGGATAAACTAAGAAACTGGCTTTGCTATGACGACATTGGTGGCAACTGGTACAGCCAGAAAAATGGATTGTGGCGTACGATTCCAGAGAAACGGGCACTAAAGATCATCATGCAGACGATGAACTTGTTATTGCCGCAGGGTTATGCTATGCAAAAACTGAATAACATCAAGTCGTTTTTGATGATTTATTTGTTACTGGATGAATGGGAAAACAAGCGCCATTTGCTGCCGTTAGCTAACGGCGTACTTGATACCAGGGCAATGGCGCTAACGTCTTATTGTGACAAGCATAAATTCAATTGGCAGTTGCCCTACAGTTTCGAGCCAAATGCCAAGTTGGATGTCATAAAGCGTTGGTTATGGGACGCCTGCGGCCAGGATAAGGAATCGGTCAACATCATCCGTGCATTTTTCAAAATGGCGTTGGTAGGTGGTGATGTTCAAAAGTTTCTTGAATTAATCGGTGAGGGCGGCACTGGAAAATCAACCTTGGTTCGTTTGTTGGTGGCTTTTATCGGTGAAAAAAATCACGCGGCTACCGACTTAAAAAACCTGGAAAGCAATCGTTTCGAGGCGGCGGCATTGTATGGCAAGCGCTTGGCTTTGATCAGCGACTCTTCACGTTATGGTGGTGAAGTTTCGGTATTGAAGGCTTTGACCGGTGGCGATCCAGTGCGCATGGAAAAGAAAAATCAGCAACAATCCGGCAGTTTTGTATTTCAGGGTGTTGTCGTAGTTGCATCCAATGAGGCGATCCAAACGGCGGACTATACCAGCGGCTTAATCAGGCGGCGGATGCCGGTAACGTTCAACCGGAAAGTGACCGATGCCGACAAAGCCAAGTGGGCGGGTTTGGGCGGTATAGAAACGGTTATGCACAATGAGTTGCCCGGCCTTTTGAACTGGGTGCTGGCGATGACGGATGATGAGGTCAAAGCAGTTGTCGGTGGCATTAATGGCCAGATGACGCAATCGCAACGGGAGCATTTGGTCGAAACCAATAAAATTGCCGCTTGGCTGGATGACAATATCGTAATCAATACTGATGCGGTTGTTTATGTGGGTTGCAGTATGAAGAAGAAAACTAATCCGGATGAGGTTGCTAACGCGAGATTGCACAAGCTCTATGCCAACTATGAGCTTTGGTGTGATGAGGCTGCGGTAAATCCGGTTGCGCTACAGCGGTTCACGGCGAATGTCGTTGATGTGTGCAAGCAACTGCATATTGCGGTTTCTGCGATGAACAAGGACAAGCACGGCAAGCCGATAAAAGGGCTGGCGATCAGAACTGATTTGCACTTTAGCTATACGACCCCGGTTACTCGTAGGATATTGGGTGATGAAGAAAATACCCATGATGACCAAGCGGTGACGAAGCAAGCCCTTGATAGTGATGATGTTGACGAAGATGATGGTGTTTTTTTTGCTGCAACAATTGCACCCGATGAAAACGATGTGGAGGTGTTTTGATGAGCGCTTTAACCAAAATCCGCAAGGCTGGATTTGTCGTCAACTTGTCTGAGGGCGGGGTCGAAATCAGGCCTTCATCCCGCCTAACTGAACAGCAACGGAATTTCATCAAGACTCATAGAGAAGAAATCCTCGCGGAGTTGATCGTTGATCAAGCCAAGATGCGCTTCAGTCACTGGCGAATTGTCTCTCAAGGAAGAAAGCGAGAAATAACCATCATCCCGCCGCAGACGATGGACGAAATGCAACATGTGTATAGAAGCGCTGATTTGATTGAGCCGCTTGTGGACTTGCCGGAGTGACGGAAAATCGAAAGCTTACTGGCTGATCACCTTGTCATAAAGCCCAACAAATATCAGTGGCAATACTTTGATTCATGAACATCGTGAGTTCAAAAAGTCACTCCAAGCTTGCGCAAAAAAAATGTTACCCAACCTTGGTGAGCTCAATCCATTGATACATAAGGCTTGCAGAGTTATACCGCGAAAGTTGCGAAAGTCACTCTGCAAAAACTCACAATTGATTTCGGAAAAACACGATGGGCGGATTTGGCAGTGGTAGGCTTTCGGACATTAAAAGCACCGACTATTACCGCACTATCGATATTCGAGAATGGCTGCCCCAAAGGCTGATTGAGTCAGCGGGATGTTTCACCGTTTCCTGGTTCCGTAATGGCAAACCGAACGGGAAAATGAATGTTAGAGTCGAAGCCAATCAGGTGAGGTTGTCGTACTCGGTTCGTATTGATCGAGGCGACTGGCAATATCTGAATTACTCCATAGGCTTGCAAACTACTGGTTGTCATTTTGGCGGCAGGCGATATTGGTTTTCCTGCCCGGCTCTTGGTTGTGGAAAGCGTGTTGCTGTGTTGTATATGGGCGATAAATATTTTGCCTGCCGGAAGTGTTGCCAACTTGCCTACTCATCCCAGCGAGAAACTTTGGAGGACAGAGCCATTCGTAAAGTGGATAAGATCAGGGAAAAATTGGAATGGGAACCGGGCTTTCTGAATGGACGTGGCTTGAAGCCAAAGGGAATGCATTGGAAAACCTTTCATCGACTTTGGGCTGAACACGATAAGTTTGTAGGTCGAGCGATCAGTGGCTACACTGCTTAAACTAAGTAAGAGTTGGGTCTAGCCAAGATTCAAGGGCCGACCTCCCTCAATTTGGGGTAAAACTCAAAAGTGTTACCTTTATAGTTACCTTTTGGGTTTTATTTGTTTTTAAGTGTAGTTAAATCAATTTGTTGGCCTTATATTCAAGACCGCCCGTCGTACCATTTGAAGATGCACGCAAGTGCAAAGAAGTGCAAAAACCCGCGAATCTTCTGGGCTCGCGGGTTTTTTATTGTCCAGCGACATATACAACTAAAAATATTACTTTTTTGCTACCGAGCCTATAGTGCCTGAAAAAAGGTAACAAAATGGCGGTTAAGGAATAAGCCAATCAAGGAAGTCAAATCGTCTGAAATATTGGCAGTGCTAAAGCCGATGTTGATAAACGGCAGCTTGAAACGGCCCACCGGTTCCACGCTGAAATCAGTTCGATCTTTGCTTATGCGATTGTCCACAACTTTACCGACTACGACCCGGCGCAATCCGTCGCCAAACAGATGCCTGCGCAAAGGGTTGAACACCGAGCTGCAATCATCGACCCAAAACTTGTAGCGCAATTGCTCAGGGATATAAGCAACTATCAGGGCACCTTTGTAGTTCAATCGGCATTCAGGCTTTCGCCTCTAATGTTTCAACGGCCCGGCGAAATCCGACAAATGCTTTGGGCTGATGTTGACCTAGTGGCGCGGGAATGGCGGCCCTATGTGTCTAAAACAGACTTTCATCATATCGTGCCGCTATCAAACCAAGCTATTGACATACTGGAAGCCGTCCAACCGCTCACGGGTGGCGGCCAGTATGTCTTTCCGTCAAGTCGGGGCGATGGACGGCGAATGTCGGATAACACTATCAGAACAGCACATAAATCGTTAGGTTATGATTCAGACGTAATGACAGCACACGGCTTCAGAACCACGGCATCAACCCTGCTAAATGAACAAGGTTGGTCACCCGATGCTATTGAACGACAATTGGCTCACGCTCCACGTGACCAGGTAAGGGCCCCCTATAATCGAGCGCAATACCTCGAAGAGCGGCGGCGGATGATGCAGAGCTGGGCTGATTACCTCGATGGCTTGAAGGCCGGCACTCAAGTAATACTGTTCAGAAAACAAGGGTAAGACTTAGCGCATCGCCTGCCGCGCGGCTTGAGCCAAGAACCCGGAACGGGTAGCGCCATGAGCTTTGGCGTATTCGTCAATACGAGTCAGCAACAGCTTAGGCAATGTAATATTGATCTTCTCGGCTGGGCCTAAATACCGTTCTACCGGCACTTCTACGATAGACCACACCCATCCGGCAAATTCTGGGTTTGCTTGGTGTTCCGCTAGCGTTTTGCCGGGTGGAATCATTGCACCATCTTCGATAACTGTTTCGCACCATAGATCAATGGCTTCTTTCGCGTTTTCGAATGCCTCGTCCAGGGTGTCGCCTGCCGAAAAGCAACCCGGCAAATCGGGCACCACTACGCCAAAAGCATGATCCTCATCACCTGGTTCTATCGCAACAAAAAATCTCATACCTTCAACTCCGCTTGTTTTAACAGCTTGTTTACCAACCCTTTGCCTAAATCGCGCTTTGGATGCGGCACCGTCAAATGCCCCGGCTTAACCGGGTGAACAAAGATGTGATGACTACCTTTAACGCTACGCAGCGTCCACCCATCATCTTCAAGTAGCTTGATTAGTTGCCTGCTATTCATGGTGTGTATTATAACCACCATGGGGTGGCTGACAAGTCGGCGCTCCCTTTGGTATTGGAATCTTCTTGGGATGTAATGAATCACTAATCATCGATTTCTAAGTCACTCGATTTCAAAGGGCCGCCGGATTACATGGCGGGCTGTAAGTCATCGCATATTGACTCAAGAAACGGATCAAACGTATCGATATCGTGCAGCACATTGAAATCATCTTCCAATTTGCGGCCACCAAGACTTTCTGCCGGGTTTTCACAAAGGCCATACTACACAGCGAGCTTTTTAGCAGTGGATAATGCTCTAATCGCACCTCGCAGTTGCTCTAAAGCCCATAATTCGTGAAAGCGTGAATTTAGAATGCCGAAGTTAGAGTTGTCCAAGCGAGCGATGAAGGCAATTGCGTGGCTTGGCAAAACCGTTGATTGTTTCCATTTGAATAGCCTATGCTTTGCCACTGCCTCTAGCGCGCAGCCACACACAGCACGTCGTAGGGATTTTAAGATAATATTCAGCGCTTCAGACTCAGCCAAACTTGAGGTTGCATTTTTAGGTACAGGGATGTTTTCATCAGCGGCGAGTCAGGACTTATTCAAGGTTTACAAGGATTTTTCCCGGAAATGAATAACAAAAAAAACCTCAGCGAACGTGACATCTGCACCAAATTTATCACGCCGGCCCTAACGGCCGCCGGCTGGGATTTGCTCAGCCAGATTCGGGAAGAAGTCGCTTTCACCAAAGGCCGCATTATCGTGCGCGGCAAACTGCATACGCGCGGTGAACAAAAACGCGCGGATTACATCCTCTACCATCAAGCGAATATGCCGCTGGCCGTCATCGAGGCCAAGGTCAACAGCCTCAGCGTGGGTGCGGGTATGCAGCAAGCGCTGCACTATGCCGAAACTCTCAGCGTGCCGTTCGTATTCAGTTCCAATGGCGACGGCTTTCTGATGCATGATCGTACCGGCTTGTCCGACAAGACGGAGCAACTGCTGGCGCTGGACGCCTTCCCGTCACCGGCCGAACTATGGCAGCGTTATTGCCGATGGAAAGGCTTGGAGACAGACGCCGCTCGTCACACTGTAGAAATGCCGTACTACGATGACGGCACCGGCCGCGCGCCGCGTTATTATCAAGCCAATGCCATCAACCGCACGGTGGAAGCGGTAGCCAAACAACAGCAGCGCATCTTGCTGGTGATGGCGACCGGCACCGGCAAAACCTACACCGCATTCCAGATCATCTGGCGCTTATGGAAATCCGGCGCGAAAAAACGCATCCTGTTTTTAGCCGACCGTAATATCTTGGTGGATCAAACCAAAAACAACGACTTCAAACCGTTTGCCGCGGCGATGACCAAAATCAGCAAGCGGCAGGTCGATAAAAGTTACGAGATTTACCTGTCTCTATATCAAGCCGTCACCGGCAGCGAAGAAGAGCAAAATATCTACAAACAATTCTCTCCCGACTTTTTCGATTTGATTGTCATCGACGAATGCCATCGGGGTAGCGCAGCAGAAGACTCGGCCTGGCGCGACATTCTGGCCTATTTTTCCTCCGCTACCCATATCGGCTTAACCGCCACGCCCAAAGAAACCAAAGACGTATCCAGTATTGTTTACTTCGGCGAACCGGTCTATACCTACAGCCTTAAACAAGGTATTGAAGATGGCTTTTTAGCGCCCTACAAAGTGGTGCGCATCGACATCGACAAAGACCTGCAAGGTTGGCGACCCAGCAAAGGTCAAACCGACAAAAATGGCCAACTGATAGAAGATCGGGTGTATAACCAGATCGATATGGATCGCATCCTGGTACTGGAAAAACGCACTGAACTGGTCGCCAAGAAAATCACCGAATTTCTGACTGCCACCGATCCTTACGCCAAAACCATCGTGTTTTGCGATGACATCGACCACGCCGAACGCATGCGCCAAGCCTTGGTTAACCTGAACCCGGAGCGGGTCAAGGAAAGCCGCAAATACGTCATGCGCATTACCGGCGATGAACTCGAAGGCAAGGCCGAACTGGATAACTTCATCAACCCCGAACAGCGTTACCCGGTCATCGCCACCACCTCCAAACTGATGACGACCGGCGTGGATGCGCAAACCTGCAAACTGGTGGTGCTGGATCAACATATTAAATCGATGACCGAGTTCAAGCAGATCATCGGTCGCGGCACCCGTATCAATGAGGATTACGACAAATACTGGTTCACCATCATGGACTTCAAAAAAGCCACCGAGCTGTTTGCCGACCAGGATTTCGATGGCGAGCCGGTGATGATTTACGCGCCCGAAGGCGAAGCATCCCCCGTGCCGCCTGACGACAATCCCGGCGCTGAAACCGATCATCCCGATTCAGAAACTACCGGAAATACCGGCGATGCCACTGCAGACGAGGGCGACGATGAGCCACGCGGTCGAGTAAAATACGTGCTCGGCGATGTCAGCGTCTATGTGATTGCCGAACGTGTGCAGTATTACGGCCCGGAAGGCAAACTGATCACAGAATCGCTCAAGGACTACACGCGCTCCACCGTGCGCAAGGATTATGCCTCGCTCGATGACTTCCTGCGCCGCTGGACTAAAGCCGAACGCAAAGCCGCCATCCTGCAAGAGCTGGAACAGCACGGCCTGTTGCTGGAGCCGCTGGCTGATGAAGTGGGTAAGGATTTCGACGCCTTCGATCTCATCTGCCACGTCGCCTTTGACCAACCGCCGCTCACTCGTCGCGAGCGCGCCGAGCAAGTCAAAAAGCGCAACTACTTTGCCAAATACGGCGAGCAGGCGCGCCAGATACTGGAAACCCTGTTGGAAAAATACGCCGACACCGGCATAGAAAACATTGAAGACATCAAAATCCTCACCCTGGACCCGTTCAAAAACATGGGTTCCGCCAGTGAACTGGTCTCGGCCTTTGGCGGCAAGCCCGCCTACCTGGCCGCGCTGCAAGAATTAGAAGCCCATCTGTATGCGTAAACGCCGGTTTTTATAATTTTTGTAGTCGATTCTCGTGGGCAGAAAAACTTGCCCACCCACCCTTTGCATATCACTCTTAACAAACATGATAAGCCCCCATTTATGAGCATTTCCGCCACCATTAAATCCATCCAAGACATCATGCGCAAAGATGTGGGTGTCGATGGCGACGCCCAGCGCCTCAGTCAATTGGTGTGGATGTTGTTTTTAAAAATCTTTGACGACCGCGAAACCGAATGGGAGATATTGCAAGACAACTATCAATCGCCGTTGCCGGAGCCGTACCGCTGGCGTAACTGGGCGGCCAATGCCGAAGGCATGACCGGCGATGCGCTGAAATCGTTCCTGGATAACGAGCTGTTCCCCTCCTTGCAGCAACTGCCGGCCAAGGGCGGCGACCAGCGCGCCTACGTCATCCGTTCGGTGTTTGAAGACGCCTACAACTACATGAAATCCGGCCAGCTGATCCGGCAAGTCATCAACAAAATTCAGGAAGGCGTCGATTTCAACAAAGCCCAGGAACGGCATTTGTTCGGCGATATGTACGAGCAATTGCTGCGCGATTTGCAGTCCGCAGGCAATGCCGGCGAATTTTACACCCCGCGCGCCGTCACCGAGTTCATGGTGCGCATGGTCAACCCGCGCCTGGGTGAAAAAGTCATGGACCCGGCCTGCGGCACCGGCGGGTTTCTGTCCTGCGCCATCGAACACATCCGCAAACAGGACGTGAAAACCGTCGATGACGAAGCCCAACTGCAAGCCAGCATCTTCGGTATCGAGAAAAAGCCGCTGCCGCATTTGCTTTGCACCACCAATATGATCCTGCACGGCATCGATGTACCCAGCAATATTCGCCACGACAACACCCTGGCTAGGCCGCTCATCAGCTGGACGCCCAAGGACCGTGTCGATGTCATCGTCACCAACCCGCCGTTTGGCGGCATGGAAGAAGACGGTATCGAAACCAATTTTCCGGCCAGCTTCCGCACTCGCGAAACCGCCGACTTGTTTTTAGTGTTGATCATGCAACTGCTTAAAGCCGGTGGCCGCGCCGCGCTGGTATTGCCGGACGGATTTCTGTTTGGCGAAGGCATCAAAACCCGCATCAAGGAAAAACTGCTGGAAGATTGCAACTTGCACACCATCGTCCGCCTGCCCAACGGCGTGTTTGCGCCGTACACCGGCATCAAAACCAATTTGCTGTTTTTCAGCAAAGGCACGCCCACCCAAAACATCTGGTTTTACGAACACCCCTATCCGCCCGGCGTCAAAAGCTACAACAAAACCAAGCCGATGAAGATCGAAGAGTTTGCGGCGGAGACGGCCTGGTGGGGCAGTGAAGCGGATGGTTTCAGTCAGCGCGTCGAAAACCCGCAGGCCTGGCGAGTAAGTCTGGCAGACATCCAAGCCCGCAACTACAACCTGGATTGCAAAAACCCGCATGTCGGCGAGCAGGAAATCCACGATCCCGAACTGCTGCTGGCGCAATACCAGACCATGCAAGCCGACATTGCCGCCTTACGCGGGCAATTGAAAAATATACTGGCAGAAGCGTTAGCGGACAGGAGGGCATGATGAATACACCGGTGAATATTCAGCCTTTATTTGATCAAGTCCGGCAGGTCATCGACCACGCCCATCAACAACTACGCCATACTGTCAACGATCTCATGGTGCAAAGTTATTGGCACATCGGTCGCTTGATTATCGACGACGAACAAGGCGGTGCGCACCGTGCGGAATATGGCAAGCAAACGCTAAAACAATTATCGGAGAAACTCAGCGCCGAATACGGCAAGGGGTTTTCACCGCAAAATCTTTGGAATTTCCGTCAGTTTTATCTTGAATTCCCAATTCTCTCCACGGCATGGAGAGAATGACAACCCGAATTGCAACGCGACCGGGCTATATTGGAAAATGCCGGTATGCATACTGCCGCATTTACAGGAAAGCGAGATTAGCCATGCCGATCATTAGTCGATTTCTGGGGGTCGTCATCTCCATGTTCTGGAATGACCATGCTCCACCGCACTTTCACGCCAAATATGGCGATTACGAAATTACCGTCAACATTCATACTGGCGTAGTAGAAGGCCAATTCCCACGCCGCGCTTTGCGCCACGTATTGGATTGGTATGAATTGCATCAGGCGGAATTGTTGGAAGACTGGGAGCTATGCCGCAAATCGCAATTACCTAAACCCATAGAACCCTTGGAGTAACGCCATGTTCCTGCATATTAATGAAGCTAAATATCTCGACGAATACAAGGTCGCTGTCACGTTCAATGACGGCAAATCCGGCGTGGCCGATCTCTCCTCTGCGCTCACTGCTGGCGTATTTAAGGTGCTGCAAGACAAAACCGAGTTTGCCAAACTCAGAGTGGATGAAGAACTGGACACCATTAGCTGGCCGAATGGCTTAGATCTGGCTCCGGAATTCGTTTACTTCCAGGCCTTTAAGGATGACCCTCACCTTCAACTGCAATTCAAAGCATGGGGCTATGCAGGCTGATTTGCGGATATTTAAAGGTATGAGCGCCATTCAGCAACTGTTGACCGAACACCTGGATCTCTGGACTGCTGCCGACACCGCGAAAAAATCAGGTCGGGGCCGTGGCGCCGGCACGGCGGCCAGTGTTTATGGCATTAAGAAACTGCGCGAGCTGATTTTGGAACTGGCCGTGCGTGGCAAACTGGTGCCGCAAGATGCTAACGACGAACCGGCCAGTGAATTGCTGAAACGCATACAGGCCGAAAAGGCCAAGTTGATTGCTGAGGGCAAGATTAAGAAAGACAAGGCGCTAGCACCCATAACGGAAAAAGAGATGCCGTTTAATCTTCCACAAAGGTGGAGGTGGGTTAGGCTTGGAGAAGTGCTTGATATGGTTAATGGTCGAGCATTTAAGCCGACTGATTGGATTGCGAAAGGTTTGCCAATTGTAAGAATTCAAAACCTTAACAATTCAGATGCTGTATTTAATTATTGTGATGAAACGTCTGTTGTTGATAGGCACATTATAGATAACGGAAGTTTCTTGATTAGTTGGTCAGGTACTCCTGGTACTTCGTTTGGTGCTTTCATTTGGAATGGTGGTAAGGCAGCATTAAATCAACATATATTTTCTTGCTTTCAGATTGGTGAACCGTACTTTGATAAATTTTTAGCGATGGCAATTAATGCAAGGCTGGAAGAGCTAATAGCCAAGGCTCACGGAGGCGTTGGTTTACAGCACGTCACCAAAGGGAAGCTTGAGGCTTTGGCTCTTATATTGCCGCCCCTCGCTGAACAACACCGCATCGTCGCCAAAGTTGATGAGTTGATGGCGCTGTGTGACCAACTGGAAACCCAGCATATCAACGCCGCCGAAGCGCACGAAAAACTGGTCAGCCACTTGCTCGGCACGCTCACTTCCACAACCGTTCGTCCTGAGCTTGTCGAAGGACCATTAGCAAAAGATGCCGCTCATGCTTCGACAAGCTCAGCATTTATGCCCTATAGGGTACGAACGGAATCTTTTGCCGAAAATTGGCAGCGCATCGCCGCGCATTTCGACACCTTGTTCACCACCGAAGCCAGCATCGATGCCCTCAAGCAAACCTTGTTGCAACTGGCGGTAATGGGCAAGCTAGTGCCGCAAGACCCAAACGACGAACCGGCTAGCGAATTACTCAAGCGCATCCAGGTAGAAAAAGCCAAATTGATTGCGGAAGGCAAGATCAAAAAAGATAAACCGCTGCCCCTGATAACTGGCGATGAAAAGCCATTCGATTTGCCGCAGGGGTGGCAGTGGGTGCGGCTGGCGGATTTATTAGCATTGGTGACTGACGGTGATCATCAGGCTCCTCCAAAATCAGAATCAGGTGTTCCATTTTTAGTTATAGGTAACTTAAATACGGGAGATGTTTTACTTGAAGGCTGTAGATTCGTAACTGAGGAATACTACGAAAAATTGGATTGGGGAAAGAAGCCCAGCAGAAATGACCTTTTGTACACTGTTACAGGTTCGTATGGGATTCCAATCAAAGTAAATGTTTCTGATCGCTTCTGCGTTCAGCGACACGTTGCGATATTAAAAGTGGTTCAGTCAACACCAACTAACTATCTAGCTTTTCTACTTAAATCCAAGTATGCATTTCAGTACGCAACTGAGATTGCTACAGGAATTGCACAGAAAACAGTTCCACTATCGGGGCTTAGGATAATGCCAATAGCTTTACCTACGGGTGCCGAACAACACCGCATAGTCGCCAAAGTCGAAGAACTAATGGCCCTCTGCGACCAACTAAAAGCCCGCCTCGCCGCCGCCAATCAGTTGCAGCAAAAGCTGGCGGATGGGATGGTTGAGCGGGCCATCATGTCGTGATGTATTGCTCAACGCCTGAATAGAAAGCCGCCTTCAGCCATTTTTCCGAGCGTTTATATCTATGGGCCGTCGCTATATCGTCCGTTGAGCCGGTCTGTGCTGGGCGGAGCCGATGTGGCCGGTGTACAAGACAGCCGGCTCGCTGCTCATGAACCCTGCGGTATTCCCCAACAAAACCTAAACGCGCGTCATTGCTGATGCTGTGGATTATTGCGTCCGGCTGCCGGTAATTCGCCACAGATGTAAGGGCGGGCGGCTTGTAAAGTGCTTATGCCGGCAAACAGCAAGGGTTTGCGACCCGACCGATCAGTGGTCGTCGCCGGTCAGATAGCAATAGGCATTGCTTTTTGGCTCCGGCCGGCAAACGGAGGCGCTGGCCAAGAGCATCTGCGATTTGAATGGGTGTGCCCAAAACGGCATGCGGATGAACGCTTGGTTTAGACACGGATCGGTTCAAGTCGCGGTTTGGAACCACCTTTTAGCGGTGGTAATTTATTGATATTTCAAAGGAGCCAGTCAAATGAACACGCAAGTAACGCAAAATTTTAGGGTTCTGAATACAGAAGAACTGCAACAGGTAGCTGGCGGTTGGTGCGGTACGACTTACCCCGGTTTCTGGAAAGGGCCAAAACCCGGTCCGCTGCCCGACTTGTTTAGTGGCGCGGTCAGCAAGCTATCCACGGTCAGTTTGAATCCGCAACCGTTGCCACCCGCTGAAATCGGCTTTTTCGCGCAGTAAGCGCTTAAGCTTAGAAGAGCCGGCCCCGTGCCGGCTTTTTTACGTGGTGGCAAGTAAATAAAGGCTGAGTTAGTGTCCTAGAAAAAATCCATGCCGCCAACAAATTGCTTGCTAACGGCATGGCAGGTAGGAGGGGGAGTGCTGGAACAGTTACACGCCGGCCTTTTTGCGTTTACCCAAGCCCATAACGCCCAGGATGCCGCTTAGAAACAGCCAGGTGGCAGCGGGCAGCGGTACCGCGGCAACGCCGGATACCGAGAAGGCTTGGTTAAACGTGGTGCCGCCGACGATGTCGGTGCCGATTCTCAGCCAGTCCGGGTCCAGGTTGCCGTCGCGTATCCAGGATTGCAAATCCGGCGTGAACGGGCCGCTGCCGCCGACTATCGGTTTAGCGGCCGACAACCAGAGGAAATTCCCGTTTTTCAATTCCACCTGCGGCACGAAAAAGTAATGGTCGGCCGCCAAGGAGATGGCGTCGTTAAAATTAATGTCAAATCTGACTTCCTGCCCGGAAACAGCGCCTTCGCCGCCGGTGGTTTGGTTGGGCAGCGGATGAATGCCGTTGATTACCGAGTTGCCGGCCAAGGCGTTGCTGTTTACTAATGTGACGCTGTAGCTCAAGGAGTTGTCAGCCGATTCGCGGCCCAAAAACGCTACATCCGAAGGCGAGTTGACGCGGGTAGGCACCCGGCCGGAAGGCGGGTTCACGGAGTCCTTACCGAATACCCGGTAGATTTCCACATTCACATTGGCGATGTCACTCAGGGTGGCGCCGTTGGCGAGCAAACCAGTGAACGTGGCCTGGTTTAATTGGGTGTGTTGCGTTAATACAAAGTCGTCCGCTGATTCTATTTCCCGGCTGGTGCCACCGGCTTGCGCGCCGGTGGCGATTCGGTAATCCGGGCCGCCGGTGCTGAACGAGAAGGCTGCGGCGTCGGCGTTGGCGGCGAACAAGGTGGAAATAGCCAAAAGGGGAATTAATTTGCTTTGCATGTCGGTACTCCTAAAAGGGTTAAAGTGCTGAGAATTGGTCTCGGATAAAGAAACTGCTGGGAGCTTCTGTCTCTAACAATGCGAGTAGCGTGCCAAGAAAGTTTTTTTATAAATAGGTGTTTAAAATCATTTATTTAGGATTTGGTTTTTCCGTGTTTGTGCCGGCGAGTGGGTGCGACGAAAGTTGCAGCAAAGGTGCTGGAAAGGGCGGCGATGCCGGTCATTAAGCAGTGGAGGGCGGTTGACAGAGTGGCTTATTCAGCAACTTTTGTCTCAGGGGGAGTAACGGAAAGCTTACATGTAGCGTGATAACCAAAGAAAAGGCCGTTGATCCAGTGCGAAATTTAGGCTTACCGCGATTTCAATCGAGGATAGAATGAAGACCGGATTCGTAAACCACGCTTTGACACACGTAAACATGACGCAGAAAAGTATGTTTGGGCTTTTTTTAGCGGTTGGCATGGGGATGGCCTTAACGATGGCCGCGCGGGCGCAAACCCCGGAACCGCTGGCGCCCTTGCCGCTCACGGTGGCTTTAGATGCCCCGCGCGTGGTGTTGGGCCAACGCTTATTTCACGATCCCAAACTCTCCGACCAAGGCCTGCGCTCTTGCGCAAGTTGTCATCCGCTAGACAGCGGCGGCATGGACGGCAAAGTCCGCGCCGCAGCGGCGGACGGGGGGTCGCGGCTGCGCAATACCCCCAGTTTGTTCAATGTCTCGTTTAACTACTTTTTTAATTGGGATGGGGTAGTCACCACGCTGGAAGCCCACACCGAAAAAGTCATGCTTAATCCGAAAATCATGAACGCCAAATGGCCGGAGTTGATCGAGCGTTTGCGCGCGGTGCCGGATTATGTCGATGCGTTTAGCCGAATCTACCCCGACGGATTGACGAAAGCCAACGTTGTCGACGCCTTGAGCCATTTTGAGCGCAGTTTAGTCACTCCCAATGCCCGCTTCGACCGCTTTCTACGCGGTGAAACCAACGTACTCGATAGCGACGAGCAAGAAGGTTATCGATTATTCAATGCCCTGGGTTGCGTGGCCTGCCATCAGGGCGTCAATATCGGCGGCAATCTATTTCAGAAGTTCGGCGTATTCGGCGCACCTCAAGGCCAGCAAGAGCCGGTGGACGAGGGCCGTTACAGCGTGACCGGCAACGACAGAGACCGCGGCGTGTTTCGCGTGCCAAGCTTGCGTAATGTCGCTGTCACCGCGCCCTATTTTCACGACGGCCGCGCCGCTACCCTGGAAGCGGCGGTGGATACGATGGCCGAGCATCAATTGGGTAAGCGGCTGGCGGCGAAGCAGCGCGATGCTATCGTTAAATTTCTAAAGACATTGACCGGGGAATACGCCGGCAAGGCTTTGGTCGCCAGCCAAGCAGCCAAGCCATGACCGCGATTTCCTGGCGGCCCAGGCTGATCGTCGCCGGTCTGTTGCTGGCCTTGACCTATCTCTGGCTACAAAGCGCCAGCCCGGAACTGGAGCGGCGTAACCGCCTGCAAAGCACGCTGCGCATCATCGAATTGCGCGATGCGGAATTGATGCGCGATATTTTGCTGGCCCGCGCCGGTTTGCTGGCTAATTACGACGCGCTAACCAAAGCCGGCCAGGAGTTGCTGCGCTTGTCGCAGAGTTTGCAAACCGAATTGCAAGCGGTGGAGGCGGCGGAGCAATTGCTTGGCAATTTAGCGGACCAGCTAACCGCAACGGTGCAGGAACGCTTGGGGCAGATCGAATACTTAAAATCCGATAACGCCTTGCTGCGCAATTCGGTGATGTCCTTCGACGAAATCGGTAAAACCTTGCGCGCTAATGCGAAGCCCGGTGATGCCGCCAAGCTGGGCAATTTATGGCGCTTGATGTTCAGCTTCAAGGACAGTCCGCAGCCGGAATTGGCCGTGGAAATTCAACAAGAGCTTGATCGGCTGGCCGCAGTGGCCGCGCAGTCGGATGACTATCGGGTGCTGATCGCCCATGGCCGGCTGATCATAGACGTCTCGCCCAAAGTGGATGCACTATTGCGGCAGATCATCGCTCAGCCTATCGTCAGCCGAGTCGATGATTTGCAACAAGCCCTGCGCCAGTACAGCGGCAGCGTGGAGCAACAAGCCGAAGCCTATCGATTGGCGTTGTATTTAGTCGCCGTCGTCCTGCTGGCGTATTTGCTGTATCAATTTGTCCTGCTCAGGGCGAACACGCTGGCGTTACGAAAGGCCCACGCCAATTTGCAACAAGAAACCAACGAGCGCTTGCAAGCCGAATCCTGGTTGCGGGAAAGCGAAGCCCGGCTGCGCGCCATCACCGACTCGGCGCATGAAGCGATTGTCTCCGTGGACATGCAAGGCAATATCGTGTCCTGGAATCAGGGCGCACAGCTGATGTTTGGCTTTCCGGCAAAGCAGATGCTAGGCCAGCCGTTTCAGCAGTTGCTGGCAAACCCGGCGGCGGACTTTTTCGCAAAAATCGAGGAAGCAGAAGTCGCAAATCGACTTAATAGCCCGATGCGGGAATTGAAAGCTTTAAGGCAGAACAACAGTGCGTTTCCGGTCGAATTGTCGCTATCTAGTTGGACGCGCGGGACCGAGCGCTATTTGACCGCGATCATTCGCGACATTAGTGTCCGCAAGCAACTGGAACAGGTCGCCCGCCAGCAAGAGCTGCAACTGATTCAGGCCAACAAGATGACGGCTTTGGGTACTTTGGTATCCGGCGTCGCGCATGAAATCAATAACCCCAATCAACTGATTCTGTTTAATTCAGGCTTACTTGCCAATATTTGGTGCGATGCGCTGGAGGTGTTGGAAGAGCATTATCAAGCGGCCGGCGAATTTTCCTTGGGCGGCTTGCCTTACAGCGAAATGCGCAATAGCGCGGCGGTGTTGATCCGCGATGTCAGGGATGGCGCCAAACGCATCGAACGCATTGTCGCGGAACTGAAAAATTACGCCCGCCCGCCCAGCAGCGAGGCTCCGGTATCTTTTGCAATTAACGACGTTGTGGAGCGGGCGCTGGCTTTACTGAAGCATTTGATCGAACAAAAAACCCGGCATTTCAAAACCGATTTGGCCGAGGGCTTGCCGGAGCTGCGCGGCAATCCGCAGCAAGTGGAACAGGTGCTGGTCAATCTGTTGATCAATGCCTTGGAAGCACTTCCGGACCAGGAGAAATCGGTCAGCGTTACCACCAAGCTACTGAATGACGGCCGGCAGTTGAGTGTGGAAGTTCGAGACGAAGGCGTAGGCATAGCCGCCGAGAATATCCAACAACTCTGCGACCCCTTCTTTACCACGAAACAAGCCAATGGCGGCACCGGCTTGGGTTTGGCGATCAGCGCTTCATTACTGCGCGCCCAAGGTGGTAGTTTAAGTTTTTCATCCGCGCCGGGGCAAGGCACCTGTGCTCGGGTTATTTTTCCGGTCAATCGGGGGCCGGCGACGGAAGTTAATCATGCAATGTAAAGACTTGGGCAATCTGCCTATTTTGTTGGTGGACGACGAAGCGCAATTGCTGCACAGCGCCAGTTTGGTGTTGCGTAGCGCCGGTTTTACCGAGGTGCTGACGCTCGACGACAGCAGTACGGTATTGCCGTTGCTGGCGAGCCGGCCCATCGGCGTAATCGTGCTGGATTTGACCATGCCGCATCTGTCCGGCAAAGCCTTATTGGAGCAGATCGCCGCGGAGTATCCGGAAATCCCGGTGATCATGATGACCGCCACTAACGATTTGCAGATTGCGGTGGAGTGCATGCGCAGCGGCGCCAGCGATTATTTACTCAAGCCGGTGGAGCATAGCTGTCTGGTGGCCGCTGTGCGGCGGGCGGTGCAAAGCCGGGTGCTGCGCGCGGAATTTTTGTCGCTGAAAGAGCGGATGCTAACCAACAGCCCGCATGAACCCAGCGCATTTGCCGACATCGTCACGCAAAGCCCGGCCATGTTTGCCATCTTCCGCTACATCGAAGCCATTGCCGCCTCGCCGCAACCGGTGTTGATTACCGGCGAAACCGGGGCGGGCAAGGAGCTGATTGCCCGCGCCTTGCATCGGCTGTCCGGGCGCGCGGGTGATTTGGTGGCAGTCAACGTCGCCGGCCTGGACGACACGCTGTTTTCCGATACGCTGTTCGGCCACGCCAAGGGCTCGTTCACCGGTGCCGAACGGGCGCGCGACGGATTGCTGGCCAGCACCGGCGAGGGCACGCTGTTTCTGGATGAAATCGGCGACCTGAGTATCGCTTCGCAGGTCAAGCTGTTGCGTTTATTGCAGGATGGTTCGTTTTATCCGATAGGTGCGGATCGGCCCCGGCAGAGCAGGGCGCGCATCATTGTGGCGACCCATTGCGATGTCAGACGGCAAGTCGAACTCGGCAGTTTTCGCAAGGATTTATATTTTCGCTTGCGGACCCATCATATCCAGCTGCCGCCGCTGCGTGAACGCCGGGAAGACTTGCCGCAACTGACGCTGCATTTTGTGGAGAAGGCCGCCGACAGCCTGGGCAAGCCCGCGCCCAGCGTGCCGCCGGCGTTGTTTCAGTGGTTGCATAATTACCCGTTCCCCGGCAATATCCGCGAGCTGGAAGGCATGGCCTTCGATGCGGTCGCCCGTAGCCAGGGTGGGGTACTGTCCTTGCAGAGTTTCAAGGAGGCCATTGCCGAGCAAATGCCGATGCCCGGCGATGCTAGTGTCATGGACGGGATGTCTGCCTCGTCCGGCAGTTTTCCGGAGCGCTTGCCGACGCTGAAAGAAGCCGAAGAGTCACTGATTGCCGAAGCTTTACAACGCGCCCAAGGCAATCAAGGGGTCGCCGCCGGTTTGCTGGGCATCAGCCGGCAGGCTTTAAACAAGCGCCTTATTCGCCGCGACGCGGAGAGCTTCTGAGCCGATAAGCTTTTTGTTCGGGCGGTGTAGATACCGTCAGATGTCATCGAATTTAATAAAACAACGCCAAGGAGAGCCAAGCGTGGCTTTAATATCATTACGACAACTTTTGGATTACGCGGCCGAACACAGCTTTGCCGTGCCGGCTTTCAACATCAGCAACATGGAGCAAGTGCAGGCCATCATGCAGGCGGCCGATGCCTGCGATAGTCCGGTGATTATGCAGGGCTCGGCCGGCGCGAATCGCTATGCCGGCGAGGTGTTTCTGCGGCATTTGATACAGGCTGCCGTCGAGCAATATCCGCATATTCCGGTGGTGATGCACCGCGATCACGCGCCGTCGCCGGACATTTGCGCCCAGGCTATTCAATCAGGATTTAGCTCGGTGATGATGGATGGCTCTTTACTGGAGGACATGAAAACCCCGGCGTCTTTTGCCTATAACGTCGAGGTGACCCGCCGCGTAGTGAACATGGCGCATGCCTGCGGCGTGTCGGTGGAAGGCGAAATCGGTTGCCTGGGTTCGCTGGAAAATCAGCAGGATGCAGATCACAGCCGTTTGCTGACCGATCCCGACGAGGCGGTGGAATTTGTCAAACACACCCAAATCGATGCCTTGGCGGTGGCCATCGGCACCAGTCATGGCGCGTATAAATTTAGCAAGCCGCCGACAGGTGAAGTTTTGGTGATCAGCCGTTTAAAAACCTTGCAACAACGTCTGCCGAATATGCATTTTGTCATGCACGGCTCCAGTTCGGTGCCGCAAGACTGGCTGCAAGTCATCAACGAATACGGCGGCGATATTCCGGAAACCTATGGTGTGCCGGTGGCGGAAATTGTGGAAGGCATTAAATACGGGGTGCGCAAGGTCAATATCGATACCGACTTGCGCATGGCGTCCACCGGCGCGATTCGCCGCTTTGTCGCCCAACCGGAACATGCTGCGGAATTGGATGCCCGAAAGATTTACCAAGCCGCCAGAGACGCCATGCAGACGCTTTGCCAGGCGCGTTACGAAGCATTTGGTTCGGCTGGACATGCCGGCAAGATTAAAGTGGTGCCATTAAGCCGGATGGCGAAAAGCTATTGTTGAGATAGGCAAACGCCGAGCGGATTTTTTGCAAAGTTGCCTATGATGTTCTGAGTATCGAATATCCTGCTCACCTATCCTGCGGGCTTGTCGTTGGCAATCCCGTAAAGCCCGACTGGGCAGTTCCGACAGAAACACCGCCTTAACCCCCCGCTATTCTCACTCGATGTAAGACTAAAAAAATAATTATCTTAATAATGCTACAATTCGCGGCCGATTAGGTTTGTCCGAAAGTGAGTCCTTTATTTTTTATCCGTGATAACGGGAACGGGCTACAGCGTAGTCATTAGGAGGAAATGTGAGAGTTTTGGCTATTGTGTTAATTGCATCGCTGGTATGCGTGATGGGTGCTTGCAGCAAGGCGAATCAGATCAATGCCCGGAGTTTACAGACTGCGCAGAAGTCGGTTTTTTACATCAAAGAACATTTACCGGAAGCCGAACGTATGCCGTTTGAGGTTTCCTATTGGTTATTGCGCGAGCAAATCAAGAATAACGATGAGTTCTTGCAACTCATCGACGGTAAGACTTCAAAAGAGTTGATCGATCTGGGCAAGGAAAATTTTACGAAGCGTAAAGCGGCCGGCGACAAGGAATATGCTCGTTACGAGAATTGGGAGCAGATGATTGCTAAGTCTGCGCAACAACGCAACGCTCAAGAAACCGCCGACAGCGCCGATCCGCGCGACAAAAAGGATTACCCCCGCGTCGACTACAAAATGCACGCGATGTAACTCGCGCATTTATGCGTCTGCTACTGGTCGAGGACGATCCGGCCTTTGCTTTGCCGCTGGCGGCTGATTTGCGCGGCGCCGGCTACGTCGTCGATACCGCAACCGACGGTGCGCAGGGCGAGTTCCTGGGGGCGACTGAGCCCTACGATGCCGCGATTCTCGACTTGGGCCTGCCCAAGCTGGCCGGACTGGAAGTACTGAAATGCTGGCGCGCCGCCGGCAACCACATGCCGGTGATTGTCTTGACCGCCCGCGACGCCTGGTACGAAAAAGTCGACGGCTTCAAGGCCGGCGCCGACGACTATGTCTGCAAGCCCTTCCACCCTCAAGAATTGCTAGCCCGCTTGCAGGCGGTGTTGAAGCGAGTGCACCATTTCAACCAAGCCAAACTAAGACTGTTCGGCGTCGAACTGGACGAAGACGAACAAACCGCCCTGATTGACGGCGGCGAAGCTCAACCACTAACCGCCATCGAATTCAGGCTATTGCGCTACTTCATGTTGAATGCCGGCAAGGTGTTGAGTAAGGCGCAACTGGGCGAACATGTTTACAGCGAATCGGCCGAACCCGACAGCAACGTGCTGGAAGTCTACGTCAAACGTCTGCGCAAGATCGTCGGCACCGATTTGATTCATACTCGGCGGGGCCAGGGCTATCTGTTCGGTCTCAAGCCGTGATGTCCTTACGCAAGCGCCTGGGCCGCGGCCTGATCGCGGTGCTGGGGGCGATATTCATTCTGCACTGGATCGCTGCCGACTGGATCATCCGCAGCGCCGCCGAAAAGCAAATGGCCAACCGCCTGGCCGATGACGGCTACTCGTTGCTGGACTCCCTGGCCTACAGCGACGCCGAGCAAGTCACTTTCAATAGCTTCCATATCAGTTCGGTCTACAACCGCCGGCTGTCCGGGCATTATTATCTGGTCAAAGTCGATGCCCAGGCTTACCCGTCGCCTTCCTTGCTGGATTTTCCGTTGGCGGTCGAGGCCGTCGGGCCGGAGCAATCGATGCTGTACCATGCGGCCGGGCCCGAGCAAACGCCGCTGTTGGTCTTGACCTTGGGCGCGGTCCGTTTCGGGCATCGCATCAACATCAGCGTGGCCGAAGACCTGTCGGCGGTCGACCACGACATTACCGCCATTCGCGTTGCCTATTTGAGTTTGACCTTGCTGATATTGTTCAGCGCCATCGGCTTGCTGCGCTGGGACATCCAGCGCGCGCTACGTCCGCTGGCCATGGTACGCGCCGAACTGGAGCAGGTGGCCGGCGGCGGCAGGCAACATATCGGCAGCGAGGTGCCGGCCGAAGTCCAGCCGCTGGTCGAGGAAATCAACCATTTGCTGGAATTGGTGGTGCGCCGCTTGCAACAGTCGCGCACCGCGATGGGTAATTTGGCGCACGCGCTGAAATCGCCGATGGCGCTATTGTTAAGAACCGGCGAAGACCCGCATTTCGATAGCCGGCCTGACTTGCGGTCGCGCTTGGATGAGCAAAGCCAAGCCATCCGCCATTGCATCGAACGCGAGTTAAAACGGGCGCGGATCGCCGGCGACCAGCAGGCGGCGCCGGGCTTCAACCCGCATGGCGAAATCATCGCCTTGAAAAAGACCCTGCGCGCCATTTACGCCGACAAGCCGCTGGACATTCAAGTCACCGCACCCAAACAACTGCTGCATTTCGACCGGGAAGACTTGATGGAAGTCCTCGGCAATCTGCTGGATAACGCCTGCAAATGGGCGAAGCAGCGGATTGATGTCGAATTGGCGCTGGAAGGCGGGGTGGTGATTCGGGTCGCCGACGACGGCCCCGGTTGTCAAAGCGAAGATCTGGCCTACCTGACTCAACGCGGCCGGCGCCTGGATGAGTCGGTGCAGGGCCATGGCCTGGGTCTTGGTATCGTGTCGGACATCGTCAACACCTACCATGGCGCAATATATTTTGGCCGCAGTAAGGTTCTGGGCGGCTTTTTGGTAACGGTGAGTTTGCCGTTGCATCGCTAAAACCGGATTTAAAGCGCCGGGATTTTCAGTTTCGATTCAGCAGGCTTGGTTACATTGCGCCCCGGCATTCAGTTTCGGCCTGCCGGGGTTTGGATGCGCAATTAATCAATATTCAATCCGAAGTGAATCATATGCCCAAACAACATGGATTATTGCCGGCTTTGCTAGCGGGTCTGATGGCCGGGAGCGTGGCGGCGGTCGAACCCGAAGCCCATTCGCCTTCAGCCGAGAATGCCGTCGACACGCTGACTAGCGTCGAAGTCGAAGAAAGCGTCGAGAAAGCCGCGACCTTTTCCGGTTCGACCTCGGTGATCGACAAGCAAACCTTGGAGCGCGACCAAGTCTTTACCGTCAATGAAGCCTTGCGCAAGGCGCCCGGGGTGTATGTGCGCGACGAGGAAGGCTTTGGCCTGCGGCCGAATATCGCCTTTCGCGGCCAAAACCCGTTCCGTTCCACCAAGGTGTTGTTCCTGGAAGATGGTATCCCGTTCAACTTCGCGCCCTACGGCGACAACGACATCTACTACCATCCGCCGATTGAGCGCTACGACGGCATCGAGATTTACAAGGGTGCCGATTTGACTCAATTCGGCCCGCAAACCATCAACGGTGCGGTCAATTATCTGACCCCCAAAGTGCCGACCACTCCCGGCGGTTTCGTCAGCTTTACCGGTGGCAACCGCGATTACCTGAACGGTCACGCCCGTTACGGTGGCATGGCCAAGAACGTCCAGGGCCTGGATGCCATCGGCGGTGTAGTCGATTACATCCACAAGGAAGGCATGGAAAACCGCGACAATACCTTTGCCGTGGTGGACGACGCCAACTTAAAAAGCATCATCGACTTCGACGCCCGTAATCGCTTGACGCTGCGCGGCGATTTCTACCACCAGGACGAACAAGGTGCGGCCTTCGGTTTGACCGATGCCGAATACCGCAATCTCGGCGCGCGTTACAATCCGGACAAAAACGCCAATTTTACCAACGACCGCTGGTCAACCTCGGCCACCTACGAGCACAGTTTTAATAACGACGTGACGTTGGAAACCAGTTTTTACTGGTCGGCGTACGAGCGCAACTGGTGGCGACAGCAGAATGAATTTCCGACCGAGAACCAGTGCGTTGGGCGAGGCATCCCCACTTATGTGCAAGACCGGGAGAACGGTTTTCCGGTCGATATGGATTTGTGTAATTACAACTCCGGCCGGTTGCGTAACTACGAAACCTGGGGCGTGGCGCCGACCTTGCATGCCAAACACGATTTGTTCGGCATCGAAAGCCAATTGGACGCCGGTTTTCGAGCGCATTTCGAGAATCAATATCGGCGCATGATTCGCGGCAGTACCGCGGATGCACGCGACGCCAGCAATCCCAACGGCGGCAATTACGGTCAACTGACCGAGAATAACGAACGCTTTGTCGACGCCTATTCCGGCTTTGTGCAGAACAAATTCATCTGGAACGATTGGACCTTCACGCCGGGCGTGCGCGTCGAATCGGTCAGCTATGAGCGCAAGAATTTGCTGAACGGCACGCAAGGCCAAAGCAGCCTGACCGAAATCCTGCCGTCGTTCGCGATGACGTATGCGCCCATCGATAGCGCCGAGCTGTTTTTCGGCATTCACCGCGGTTTCGCGCCGCCCCGAGTGGAGGACGCGGTTTACAACGATACCGGCGGTTCGGCCGAAGTCGGCGCCGAGATCAGTTGGAACACCGAGTTCGGCGTCCGGGCCAGACCGGTGCGCGGCGTCAAAACCGAGCTGACCTATTTCCACAACGACTTCGATTCCTTAACTGTACTGGGCACGGTCGGCGGCGGCACCGTACCGGTCGCGCAAGGCAAGGCCTTGTATGAAGGCATTGAACTTATGGCGCGGGCCGACTTCGGCGATGTGTTCGACTGGACCCATAATCCTTATGCGCAGATTGCCTACATGTGGCTGCCGACCGCCGAGACCACTGCGGCCTTCCGCTGCGTGCCGTTGTCCAGCGGCGCCTATCCGGCGAGTTGCCCCGGCGGCCATGTGTTCGGTTCCGCGCCCGGCAAGCGCGCGCCGTATGCGCCGGAAAGCCTGTTGACCGCGACCTTGGGCTATTCGCATCCGACCGGTTTCGATGCCCACTTGGAAGCAGCCTTCGTCAGCGAGCAATACGCCGATTTTCTGAATCTGGACAGCGGCGTCGACCATCCCAACGGCCCGACCAGCAGCGCGGCTTTGGGTGGCAGCTACGGCAAGATCAACGACTATGTGGTGGTCAACTTCGCCAGCTCCTACAAGGTGCGCAAGGACTTGACCCTGTTCGTGTCGCTGAAAAACATGCTGGACAACACCTACATCACCGACCGGGTGCGCGGTATTCAGTCGGGCATGTCGCGTCTGGTGCAGGCAGGGTTTAAGTACGAGTTTTGAGAGGCAGGGTTTTTTATTTTAATTTGGTTATGAAATATTTTTAATTCGTCTTATTTCTGCTACGATGGCGGCGTTTCTATAAAAATTCCTCAACCTTGCCGCTATCGGAGACAGAAGCATGACGCAACAATTATTACGACGGTTTTTAGTTGTAATGCTGGCGTCTGTGTCAGCTGTGCAGGCGCACCCGTTGCATTGGGCCGAAGAATCGGTCGGTTTTGGCAGCGGTTTGCTCCATCCTTTTTCCAGTTCCGATCACATCTTGACGATGCTCGCGGTAGGCATGTGGATTTGCCGGACAGGTAGCGGCAAATCGTTTGTTTGGCAGGTGTTATTGTTCTTGTGCATGTTGTTGCTGGGCGGCGGTTTGACCCTGATCCCGTTGGAGATTGCCCACGCTGAAACGCTGATGTATGCGAGCGTGCTGGTTTTGGGTTTGCTGTTGGCGTCGGGACGCAAATTGCACTGGGTTTTTTCGTTGCTGCTGATTGCTGCCGTCGCGGTGTTTCACGGTTATGTGCACGCTTTGGCTATTTGGCTGGATGTTGAAGCGCTGGGCTATACGGCCGGCTTCGCTTTGGCGACTTCAAGTCTATTGGCAATCGGCGTTGCCGTAAACCTGGGTATCTTGATGTCACTGGCTAAGCTGGCCGGCCGGATGCCCCAATAAATAGCCACGCCAAGCACTCGAAAATAATTTCAACCACAGGAGTCGCCCGCTCAGTAGCGTTTAATCTCAGATCAGGACAATTTGCTTTACCCGTTACATTTCATTTTAACTAAGAGGAAACACATGACATTAAAGAAAATTTTTATCGCATCAACTCTGCTGGTTTCGATTCTGGGCTTTTCCAGCGTGACATACGCAAAAGAAGTCCACAAAACCGTGCCAGAGGTGTTGAAAGAAGTGGATGCGCATATGCAAGCCGCTTTGGATGCGATTCCGTCCGCTGATTCGACAAAAATAGCCACGTTGATCAAGGAAGCGTCACAAAGCGCCAGCGAACTTAGCGCCAACTATAAATTCGAATTCGAACGCGACAAAGTAGTTTTGAAATTGAAAAAAGCCAGAGAATTGGCTAAAAAGTCGGATTTTGCTGCGGCAGAACAAGAACTTAAAGAAGCCAGAGAAGGCTTTGCCGGTCTGACAAAATTCCAGTAATGGCATTTTGACAACACAAATACTTCATGTATGCAGTTTGGGCAGCTTAGGCTGCCCTTTTTTTTTGCGCGGAAGAAAATACCGGAAGTCGCCGCCGACTGGGTCGGCGTGGACAATTTAAGAGGCCGGAAAAAATAGCGCGATGAAGAAATAACGGGTCGTTTTACACAGGGATAGGCAAGAAAATGAACGTCAAAAAACGCCGATACCTCCCACTGTTATTCGAGTGTGCCAACTTCGATGACGGCAGAAGTTGGCTTTTACCGTTGGTTAGAAAGCCTGGTTGGCAAAGGGGTTGAGACTGGGGCGTTGAACCACGTTAAAGCCAAATTCGGTGGCTTGGTGGCAGGCGTTGCAACCAGCGGTGAGCTTATCGTAATTGGCAATAAACTCAGCTTTGTTTTTGGCGTTTATCGCTTGTTCCAGCGCTGTGAGTGGCTGGTCGACATATTGGGCGATCAATTCCGGAATCGCTTGTTTGATCTGCTTATGCGTGGGGTGGTACTTACCGGCATCTTCCATCCCTTCGTGCAGTTCGTCGATTTCATAGGCCGCCAGTGCCCAGTTTTCGGCCTGACCGGCAAACCATAATTTGGCGTGGCGAGTGGCGGTTTGCGCCATGATTTCACCCAGGCCTGGTACGAAACCGGCGTCGGCGTGCTGTTCATCGTGGTGGTGATGGGAGGCACAGGCGGTTAGCGATAACACGCAAGCGGCCAGTATGGTCGATTTAAATCGGATTGGTGTCATAGGGGGTTCCTTTGCAAGACAGAGTGAAAGCAGGGTATTGACTACCGACGGTCGCGACATACGCGGCGCGCCGGCATCTTTTCGTTCGGCCCCTAGCATGTGGTTACGGCAGGCAGGCCCGTTGTGGTCGGAGCGACGAAATCGGGGTTAACGCGGTGTATGAGCTGGATTGGGCTTTAGCCAGCGCGGCACTAAGTAGGCCGCCAGTGCTATCAATCCGCCCAGCAACCCCACCAAAATCCATAGGCTATTGCCGCTAGTGGCCGTTGGTTCCACAAGCAAGCCAACGGTCAGCGGCATGTGAAGCGCGCTGATCTCCGGTGGCGTATGCAAGTCGTCGTCCTTGACGAACAGCACGGCTTGGTATTTACCCGGCGTTTTAAAATCCACTGTCGTCGTCAATACGCCTTGCTTAACCACGGCCATCGGTAATTCGGCTATGGATTGGCCGTCTTCGCGTAGTATTTTCAATGCCACCGGCTTCTTGCGTACATCCAGATCCAGCAAATCGATCGCAATCTGAGTTTTGCCGACGTGCGGCAGATCGACGCATTCGGCCTGAGGTACGGATTTGTCGTCCTTGGCACGATTAGGATCGATCTGGTAGGCGGCAAAATTGACCACGTAATAGTCATTGGTCAGCATGCAACCGTAAAGATCGTAGCTGCCGTTGGCGCCTTTGCGGTTACCGCCCAGCGGCACCGATGCCATAGCCAGTTGCAAGCCGGTCGTGAACAACAATAAAGCAGCGGAAAGTCGGCTGATACGAATCATGGTTTGGCCTCCCCGGGCGCCGATTCGGCGACGATGGAAAATTTGGAAACCCCGCTGACGATTAGCCCGTCTTCGGTAATCACCCGGTAGCGGGTGGCGTAATCGCCGGGCGGCAATGTTTGGGTGGTGGCGGTTAGCCGATGGCGTTCGCCGAGGACTAGGCGGGCATCGCCGTTGTCCACCCGCTTGCCTTGGGCATCGACGACGACGACCGAAGGTGAACGCTCGCCGACGTTACCACTGAACCAGAATTTCACCGTGCCGTCGAAACCGGTCACTTCGGCGTTATTTTTGGGGTCGGACTTTAACAGCACGCCTTCGGCAAGGCTAATTGGGCTGGCCAATGCCAGCAACACCGGGATGAATGGATTTAAAAGCTTACGCATGGAGTTTCCTTAGGGCAGGCCGAAGAAACCGGCGATGAACAGTACCAGCGGATCGGATAAGGGGTGAAAGAAGCCCAAGGTTATCGCCGCCAGACTAATGACGAAAACCCGGGTCCAGGTCGTCAGATCCAAATCCTGTTTGCGCCAGAGCAAATGAAATGCCAGCCAACTTAATAACCAGACGCCGATAGCCAGGGTTTCCTTGCCCGTATACGAGCCTATGCTGCCGTCCGGACCCTTGCCTTGCGAACCCGGAATCCAATAGCCGAAGCTATGCACTAACTTGTCCAGGCCGGGCGACAATCGCGAAATATGGTGGCTGACCATCAAGGTCAAAAATGCCAATAATAGGGCTAGGCTGGCCGCTACCACCGGCCCGGAATAGAGGGGCTCGTTATTGGAATCGGTTTGGTTTTGATTATGTATCACGCGGGTCACCGTCAAACAAAGCGCAGTTTGGCCAGTACCAAGCCAACCACGAAGCCGATCATCAGAAAACTCCATGACACCAGGATTGTGATGCCGACGAAGCGGGTCAGGTCGCGGCGCATTTGGATCGATAGGCCGTAGTAGTACAGTGTCGCGGTTGCCAATAGCATCAGCGGAAACGGGAATAGCGAGACGAATTCCTTGAATTCCATCAGCACGTTATGAATTGCCGGCACATGAGCCAATATCCAGTCGCGCGGACCGTCCTGTCCGCGGTAGCGCATATAGATCCAGTTGCCGCTAATCGCGCCGGCCAGATTTAGCAGGGTGGCGGCCAGCAGCCAGTGGCGCAACGATTCAAGTCTGACGTGCATGCCTTTTATCAACGGAATGGCACGATGGGTAAGATAGGTGCCGACCACGACAGCGAGGATAGCGCTCACGCCATGCACGCCGGCCTTCAGGCTATAGTCGCTCGGATACCAAAAGTCGGAAGCTGTTAATATCAACAGCAGTGTTAAGGCAATACCGACTTGGCTGCGAATGACGAGTTTGCTGAAGTTGTCGTGTATGTAATGTCCGGCGGACATGAAAAATGCCTCTTGTTGTTTTAATCGCGCCGGCAGTGCGGCGGGTATCTATATCGGCGTAAACGCCAGCGAATCAGGGCTTTGCGTTATAATCGGCGATCCAATAACAATAACGACAGGAGCCGACTTTGGAACGTTTTACCATCTCTCTCAACGACGATTTGGCCGCCGAATTCGATCAATGGATTGCAGCGCGCGGCTACTCCAACCGTTCCGAAGCCGTACGCGATTTATTGCGCAAGGAAATCGAAACCAAGCGTCTCAGCAAGGATGAGGCCATCTACAGCATCGCCACGCTGTCCTATGTCTACAATCATCACGAACGCAATTTGGCCGAACGCCTAACCAGCCTGCAACACGACGCCCACGACCTAGTCGTGTCGTCCATGCATGTGCATCTCGATCACGACGACTGCATGGAAACCTTGTTTCTGCGCGGCATGACTCAACGAATTCGGTCGCTGGCAGACAAAATGTCCGCCGAAACCGGTGTGCGCCACGCATCGCTAAACTTGGTGCCGGTGAAAATGGCAATGTCGCATCACCAGCATGGTCACCACGATCATACTCACAGCCACTTTCATCCGCGTACTTGAAGGCCCGAGTTGGCGGCACGAGCAGTTTGCTGGTGAAGATAATAAGATATTTTATTAAATCTTCATAATTTTAAAAAATGTGACTTCTATCGTATGATGGTTTTCCGTTTTGTCCTACGTGGCGCATAGATCGAGCTTTAAGACCGATAAACCCAGATAAATCTCATGCAATTTCAGTTTCAAACCAAGCTAACAAAGTCAGCCCGCAGCCGTTTATGGCTCGCGTCGTGCCTGGCTTTGGCGTTTGGGTTGTTATTTCCGTTGCTCAATATTTTTGGCGGTTTGGACAATATCGGTTGGAACAATGGCTTCAGTCATCCCTTGGGGGGCTGGGATCACCTGCTGACCATGTTGGCGGTGGGGATCTGGGCTGCGCAATTACGCGGTCAAGCGATCTGGATGTTGCCGTTGGCCTTTGTCGGCGTGATGAGCTTGGGCGGATTGGCCGGCGCCGCAGGACTGACGATTCCCAGCGTCGAAGGCATCATCCTATTGTCCTGCGCGGTGTTTGCCGTGCTGATTACCCGCAAGATTCGTTTCAGCGCTAAGGTCAACGTCTTTATCGTCGCCTTTTTCGCGTTTTTCCACGGCTTTGCCCATGGCCAGGAAATATCCACGTCGGCTAGTTTGTTGTCTTACACGCTGGGCTTTATGCTGGCGACGCTGTTGCTGCACGGCGCCGGGATACTGGTGGCTAAATTGGTGGTGTTGACCGTTACCTGCTTGCTGACTTTGTTATTCTCGCAAGCCGCGATGGCCAGAGCCGCTGACGCCATGGTCAGCGACACCGGCAACATTACAACGCTAAATCAGAATACCAGTTCAACAGCGTTGAGCAACTGGACGGACTTATTCAATACCGGAGCGTTGGCCGAGCGGCCTGATTTTGAGCGGCAAGTAGCTGCGATGGGGCTGGATGATGCGGTTTCGGGCGGTCAAGCATTGGGTAGTCCGGCCGGATATTCGGCGACAAAGGCTTGCGCTACGGACGGTCAAACCCTTGGGCTCAGTGCTTCATTGAGCGCTTATTTGCAGAATCTGTCGGTGCTGTTCAAGGCTATCGTCGATTTCGATGGTCTGGCAGCACTGGGCAACTTACACTTCAGGCAGCTGTTTCCGGACATCAATCATACGCCGGGTACGCATTTGTCCAGCAGTGGCGTCGGTCGCACATCGCCGCCTGCCTATTCGAATTTCTTTGTTGTAAGCACCTCTTTTACTCTTCGCAAGTCCCCGGTTTCCACTGTTGAAGCGCCCCGTCTTCAACCGATTTTCGCCAGCACTCTCCTCGGCGATTTTAATACCCAATCATTTAACGAGTTACAGCCGGACGCTTTAGCGGCTGTGGTTTCCAGCAAGCAGTTTTCGCTCCCCGAGCCAGCGCTTTGCTCGGCACGTTTATTCCTCCCGGTTCATTCTCGCGCTGTCGGCGTTCAACGGCTCATAGCGCGCGGTTTAGAAAATTCGACCGATTTCGGTCCAGGCAATACCCCCAAAACAATAACAACTAAAACAATAACGCACATCGAGGAAGACCTTATGCGACACCCTGCCGGCGCTTCGCGTCACCCATCGCCTTTACTAAATACCTCCCGGAGCTGAGATGAAATCCTGCAATACCTATTTCAAAAAGAAGCACCTGGTCATCGGCCTGGAAATTATTTTAGGTCTGGCCTGTGCGGATCTGAACGCCGCACCAAATGCCGACGCGGAACCTGTCGAACAAACGGCGCAAGAGACCTCGCAACAGAGCACAAAGAAAGCCAAAACCGCTAAAAAGGTGGAAAAGTCCGAAGAACTGGAAGCGGTGCAAGTGGAAGAAGACGGCCGCGGCAAAAACCTGATCGGCATTGCACCGTCGGCCTCGCAAGGCGAAGTCAGCCAGAAGCAATTCGAATACCGGCCGTTCTCGCGGAACGGCGAATTGGTCGAAGTGGTGCCCGGCGCCATCGCCACCCAGCACAGCGGCTCCGGTAAGGCCAATCAATACTTTCTGCGCGGCTTTAACTTGGACCACGGTACCGATTTTACGACTTATGTCGACGGCATCCCGATGAACATGACTACCCACGCCCACGGCCAAGGTTATATGGACATCAACAGCATCATTCCGGAGCTGGTGAAAAAAGTGGAATACGGCAAAGGCCCGTATTACGCGGAAGTGGGGGACTTCTCGGCGGCCGGTTACGCCAAAATGTTCAGTATGGACAGGCTGGATAAAGGTATCGCCAAATTTACCGCCGGTTCGTTTGATTACTACCGAACGCTGGTGGCCAATTCCAGCAAAGTTGGCGACGGCGATTTGCTGTATGCCGGCGAATTCAATCTCTACAACGGCGTCTGGGAAGTGCCGGAAAATTCGAAAAAATTCAACGGCCAGTTACGCTACACATTGGATCGCGGCGATTGGGGGATGGCAATTAACGGCAAGGCTTACACCAATAGCTGGACCGCCACCAATCAGATTCCGCAGGCGGCTATTGATAGCGGTGCCATCGGTCTGTACGGCAGCATGGATCCTACCGACGGCGGCGAGAGCAATCGTTATAGCGCCTCGGCCAGCTTCTGGAACCAGGGCGGCAACTGGAAAAACGACGCGAATATCTACGCGGTCTACACCGATTTGAATTTGTTCTCCAATTTCAGTGGCTTTACCCGCGGCGGCGACGGCGACCAGATTTTGCAAACCGAACGCCGCGTGCAAACTGGCGGTCATTTCGAACACACCCGCTATAACAAGCTGTTCGGCTTTGAAATGGACAACAGCATTGGCCTGCAATTTCGTAATGACCAGATCATGGACTTGGGTCTATACGAAACCACAGCCCGGCAGATCGTCAATACCGTCAGCAAGAGCAATGTTGGTGTGACCACCGTGGGTACTTATTTCAAAAATACTACCCACTGGCACGATAAAGTCCGCACCATCGCCGGTTTGCGCGGCGATTTCATTAATAATGACGTCGAAGTGCTGGCCAGCGGCAGTGGCACGGCTGAGACCAACGCCGCTAACTCCGGCAGTCGCGGCAAAGCCATGATCAGCCCGAAATTGAGTCTGGTGGTCGGTCCCTGGTACAACACCGAATACTTCGCGAATATCGGTTACGGCTATCACTCCAACGACGCGCGCGGCACCACGCTGCAAGTGCATCCGGTCACCGGCACCGAGTTTGACCCCGATGGCAATGCGGTTAGTCCGCGCATCCGCCCGGCGGCCTGGTCGCGCGGCGGCGAAGTGGGTGCGCGTACCAATATCATCCCCGGTTTGAACAGCACCTTTGCCTTGTGGTGGTTGCAATCCAGTGAGGAGCTGGTGTTCGTCGGCGATGCCGGAACGACCGAAGTGAATGGTAAATCGCAACGCTACGGTATCGAGTTTACCAATTACTACAAACCCACCGAATGGCTGACGCTGGATGCCGACTATGCCTTGACCACGGCGCAATTCAACAAAGCACCGGATGGTGCGACCAATAAGTACATCCCCAATTCCGTGGGCCGGGTCATTAGTGCCGGTGCCCTGATCGAAGCCCCCAACGGTCTGTTCGGCACCTTGCGTTTCCGCCACTTCGGCAGCGTGCCGCTGGATGAATCCGGCGCGGTTTGGGCCGGCGATACCAACATCGTCAACTTGGGTGCGGGTTATAAGCAAAAGCAATACAAATTCGAGGTCGACATCTTCAATATTCTCGGTTCACAAAGCAACGATATTGCCTACAACTATGAATATAACTATCCAAACGGCGTTTCTGGCGCCGGCCTGATGAAACATCCGGTCGAGCCACGTATGGTGCGTGGCACCATCACGGTCAATTTTTAAGGATAGCCTGATGAAATTTGCTTCAACCCACTGGGCTATCAGCTTGATTGCAGTGTTGTTAACGCTGCAATCCGCCGGGGTTTATGCGCATCCACCCGGTCTAAGTTCGCTGGATGTAACGATCAACCCCGCGCAACTCGATGCCAAGGTGACTTTTGCCTTACAAGACATCGAAGCCTTTGCGCCGATGGATGCCGATTTGGACGCGGAGGTGACCGAAGCCGAGCGCGAAGCGGCCAAGCCGGCTATTGCCAAACTATTGGCCGAGCAACTGCGCGTGAATATCGATAGCCATGATGCTCTGCCCAGCGAACCAGGACAGGTCAGCTTTGACGATCAAAATAATGCGCGGGTGGAACTGCACTATCCGGGAGCTGTGCAAACCGCTTTGTTGGTACAGTCGAAGTTTTTGGCTTTGCTGCCCGACGGCCATCAGCAGTATTTGACGGTCAGGGACGCCAACGGCAAAGCGCTCAGCGAAAAAATGCTGGGCAAACACGACGATCAAATCAGTTTACCAATCGCCAACGCCGTGGCCGCGGAGTCCCCCCAAGCTCCGTTTGCGGCGTTCGGCGATTTTTTTAAGCTGGGTATCGAGCATATTCTCACCGGTTACGATCATTTGCTGTTTTTGTTCGCACTGTTGGCGGTCACTCACAGCTTTTGGCCGGCCTTAAAAATCATCACGTTTTTTACCGTTGCCCATTCCATCACGCTGGCTTGCGCCGGGCTTAATCTGATTGAACTGCCGAGCAGTTTCGTGGAGCCGTTTATTGCCGCGACGATTATCTATGTGGGGGTAGAAAACATCATCCGCGGCGACCATCCCAAAGGGCGGCATTGGCTGACTTTCGGATTTGGCTTGATCCACGGTTTTGGGTTTGCCGGGGTTTTGCAGGAAATGGATATTTCGTCCGGCGATACCGGGATTTTGTTGCCCTTATTGTCGTTCAACTTGGGCATAGAAACCGGGCAAATCGCCGTCGCGGCTATCGTGTTGCCGATGATCTGGTGGCTAAATAATAAGATAGAGACGGCCGAGAAGTTTTTGAAAGCCGGTTCGATTGCGGTCAGTTTGATGGGCGCATTCTGGTTGGTGGAGAGAACCATGCTGTAAAGAAAGCCCAAGGCGGGAGGCTAACCCGCAATAACTGGCACAAGGCCGGCTCCCGCTGGCCTGATCAATCCTTATCAAAAAAACGGTTCATAAGAGCCACGGATTGCTATTGCCTGTCGTTTGGGTAAACCGGTGATGGGGCTTTGGGTAAGCGCTTGAGAAAAATAGATTTTTTAATAAAACAACAACAATTTTATAGAGGAGGAAGGCCGTGGAACTCACCCATACGCTAGAACAAATTCTTTACATGATCTCGTCGTCGCTCTACTTGCCGGTATTGCTGATCGTCACCTTGCTGGCAGCGTATTCGATCTACACCTGTGGTCGTCTGGCCCAGGAATGGCTCGAGCGGCGCCAGGCCGGATCGCGTACCGTGCGCTTATTTAATCTCGATCTGGCCGTCGCGCTGGGGCGCCAGCAACGCGCCAATGCCGCGCCGCTGGATGTGGAATTGGAGTTGCTGTTGCAAACCCACGAACATCGGCAATTAATCAAACTGGATCAGGTGCGTTTCGTCATTAAATTGGGGCCAGCGCTGGGCTTGATGGGTACTTTGATTCCGATGGGGATTTCGCTGGCGGCCTTGGCGCAAGGCAATATTCCCAGCATGGCCGGTAGCATGGTCACCGCGTTTACCGCTACCGTCACCGGTTTGGGCTGCGGCGTGATCACCTATCTGGTGGCTTTGGTGCGCGAGCAATGGCTGCGCGCCGATTTCGCGGCTATGCGCCATCAAGCCGAGCTGGCCGCCAGCCGGACTCTGGACGCGCCGGATTTGACAATCGAGGAGGACGGCCATGCGCTATCTGAGACGCTCTAGTCTGCATCGTAACAGCGAGCCGCTGGAAGATCCGATTGCCGGCGTCGCCAATCTGTTCGACGCCAGCGTGGTGTTCATCGTCAGCATGATGGTGGCCTTATTCATGGCCTACAACATGCTGGATTTGATGAATCCGGAATCCACCGTGACGATGACCAAGGAAAACGCCGACGGCACCATGGAAATCGTCAGCAAGAAAGGCTCGCAAATCAAAGTGTCCAAAGTCACCGACCGCAAACTTAGCGGTTCCGGCGAACGATTAGGTACTGCGTACCGCTTGAACGACGGTAAGGTGGTTTATGTACCGGAATAAGTGCTGGCTTTGGCTGCCGGCTCTGCTGCTATGGCTGGCCGCAAGCAGCGCTTTCGCCGAAACGCCGCTCAACCTTAGCCTGATTCTCGGCGATCTGGACTCACAAACCGCTGTCGCCGCCACCGCTAAACTGCAAAATGATCCGCTGTTGCAAGGCGTCAAGTTGCGGGTGTATTCCAGCTCCAAATTGGCGCAAGCCGATCAGGCCGAATTGCAACAATCCAATCTGGTGCTGGCGCAAATCACCGGCCGCGGCATTCTGCGCGAGGGCGGCGAGGTGTTTAAACAGATCGCCGCGCATGGCGGCAAGCTGTACGCGGTGGGTTTGAGTTACGACGCCGATTTCGCCGATTACGGCCTGCAACTGGATAAGGACCTGCAAGCCTATATGTCGGCCGGCGGCGCCGACAATGCCGCCAATATGATCCGGCTGGCCTTGGCCAAATTCAAAAACGTCCAGGCCGACATTGCGCCGCCGCAAGCCCAACCGGAGATCGGCGCCTTCGATGTGCGCAGTAATAAGCTGTTTGCCGATTTCGACAGCTATCAAAAAGCTTACGCGGGTTTCAAAGCAGGCCAACCGTGGATAGCCATTTTGTTTTACCGTTCCTCGGCGCTGTCCGGCCAGACCGATACGGTAAAAACTCTTGCCGAAAATCTGGAGGCCAAGGGCTACAACGTGTTGCCGGCGTTCGGTTATCCCTACGACAAAACCCTGAAAAAAATGCTGGTCGACGGCAACGGCAAATCCCGCGTCGAAGCCATCGCCGCGTTGGCTCTTAAAATCGGTGCCAGCCCGGACAAAACCGTGCCGACCTTGACCCGCTTGGGCGTGCCGGTATTGAACGGCATCGCCTTGAACAGCCAAAGCCAGACGCAATGGACCGAATCGGCCACCGGCCTGGATGTGATGGAACGGGCTTGGCAAGTGGCCTTGCCGGAATTTGCCGGCGAAATCGCCCCGACCGTAGTCGCCAGCAAAGAAAGCGTGCACGATAAAGCCACCGGCCAGGATTTCGTCCGGGAAACGCCGATTCCGGAACGCATCTCCCGTTATGCCGACCGCCTGGATAAATGGGCGAAGTTGCGGCATACCGCCAACGCCGACAAAAAAGTCGCGCTGCTGTATTACAACTACCCGCCCGGCAAGGAAAACATCGGCGCCTCGTATTTGAACGTGCTGCCTGAATCGCTGTTGAACATCATGCAGCGCATGCGTCAGGAAGGTCACCAATTGGGTGATGCGCCGACAGACGGCGCAGCCTTGAAAGCCGCCGTGAAGAACCACGGTATCAATCTGGGTAACTGGGAGCCGGGCGCGATTGCCGAAGCCGCCGCCAGCGGCCGCGCGGTGTTGTTGCCGATCGAAGATTACCAAAAATGGTTCGCCACGTTGCCGGAAACCTTTAAAGCCGCCATGCTCAAGTCTTGGGGCAAACCGGAAGACAGCAAAATCGGCGCCTGGACCGATACTAAAGGTAAACACTTTTTGATCCTGCCTGCGCTGCAATACGGCAACTTGCTGCTGGCACCGCAACCGTCGCGCGGCTGGGAGCAGGACGTCAAAAAGCTGTATCACGACGTGACCATGCCGCCGCACCATCAATACGTAGCGTTTTATCTGTGGTTGCAAAAAGGCTACCGCGCCGACGCGATGATCCACCTGGGCACTCACGCCACCCACGAATGGCTGTCCGGCAAGGAAGTCGGTTTCACCGCCGCCGATCCCGGCGAAATTTTGATGGCCGACGTGCCGCAAATTTACCCCTACATCATGGACGACGTCGGCGAAGCTTTGCAGGCCAAGCGCCGAGCGATGGCCACCATCATTTCGCATATGACGCCGCCGCTGGACAAGGCCGACTTGAATCCGGAGCTGGCCAAACTGGCCGGCTTATTGGACGACTACAATGTCGCTGCGCAAAAAAGCGAGCAACTGGCGAAGATTCGTTTGGACGAGATCAATCAAATCGCCGCCAAGGCCGGCTTGTTGAAGGACCTGAAAATGGAGCGAGCCGAAGACGAGGAGCAACTGGAAGAACTGGAGCATTATTTAAAGGAAATCCGCGAAAAGAAAGTGCCGATGGGTTTGCATACTTTTGGCAAAGCGCCGGACGAAGCGGCCAGGCAGCGTTTCGCCGAAGCCATCGTCGCCCGCGATCCGAAATTGAAAGGCGAGGCTTTAAAGCAAAAAATCCAGGCTACCGCCAAACTGATTGCCGATAGCGCCAACGCCGAAATGAACGCGCTGGTGGATGCGCTGGCCGGCCGCTACATCCCCGCTGGCAGTGGCGGCGACCCGTTGCGCAACCCGGACGCCTTGCCGACCGGTAAGGATTTGTACGGTTTCGATCCGTCGCGGATTCCCAGCGAAGCGGTTTACAACGAAGGCGCGCGGCTAGCCGAGCAAGTGGTCGCCGACTTTAAAAAGCAGCACGGCCACTATCCCGAGCGCTTGGTGTTCAATTTGTGGGGCGTGGAAAGCTCGCGCCATGAAGGCGTGATGGAAGCCGAAATCATGCATCTTCTCGGCGTCAAACCGCACTGGGACGAACGCGGCCGTACCCAGGGCGTGGACGTGATTGCTCGCGACAAACTGGGCCGGCCTCGCGTCGATGTCACCATCATCCCGTCCGGCTTGTACCGGGATTTGTTTGCCTCGGTGATCAAACTACTGGATCAAGCCGAAACCAAGGCGCAGGAACAGGACGAGCCGGATAATCCGTTACGCCGGCATATCCAGGAAACCCAGGCCGAATTGGTCAAGCGCGGCTTGAAGCCGGAGGAAGCGCTAGACATGGCCTCGGCCCGCTTGTTCAGCGTGCCGTCCGGCGCTTACGGCACCAATCTGGACCGAGCGATTCCGTTGTCCAATACCTGGACCGACGAAAAGCAACTGGCCGACGTGTTCTTTAACCGCATGCACCACGTCTACGGCCGCGGTCATTGGGGCGAAGCAGCCAGCAAGGACGCGACGCTGGCTGTGGACTTGTTCAAATTGTCGTTGAAGGATACCGATGCGGTGATCCACAGCCGCTCCAGCAACGTCTACGCCACACTGGACGGTGACGACTTCTTCCAATATCTGGGCGGTACCGCGATGGCGGCAAGGCAAGTGAACGGCAAAACCCCGGAAGTGTTGGTCGCCGATCTGGCTGACCCAACTGCGGCCAAGACCATGAGTTTGGAGCGTTATCAGGGGCGGGAGATGCAGAGTCGCTACCTGAACCCGAAGTGGATAGAGTCGATGTTGAAGGAAGGTTACGCCGGCGCCCGCTTCATCAATATGGTCGCGGAAAACCTGTGGGGCTGGCAGGTGACGGTGCCGGAAGCGGTTGGCGCCGAAAAATGGCAAGCCATGTACGAGACCTATGTCGAGGACAAATACCAGCTCGACATCCAGAAAAAGTTCGAGCAAGCCGACAACTTGCTGGCTTATCAGGCCATGGTGGATCGGATGCTGGTAGCGATCAACAAAGGTTATTGGCAGGCCGATCCGGCGGTGAAAGCCAAGCTGGAGCAGGTTAACCGGGAAGTCATCGCCAAGGCCGGCGTGGCCTGCAACAAGGACACCTGCAGCAGCCCGGAGATCACCAAGCTGGCCGAGCAACAGGATGCGGCCAAAGCCGCCAAAGCCGCCGCGCCCGGTGCGCAAGCGCAGCCACCGGCACCCGTAGCGGCTCAAACGCCACCGCAGCCTACTCAATCTCAACAGCCGCCAGCCGCTCAGCAACCGCAGGCTCAAGCACAAGCCGCGCCGGATGCCGCCAAGCCTCTGGAAGGTTATGAGATGGAAGAGAAAAAAGCCGCCAGCGAAAGCACTGAACAGCAACAAACCTTGAGTTCGGCGCAGAGCTGGTGGTTGAGTTTTGCGATCTTGCTGTTGTTTGTTGCCGGTTATTGGCACGGCAGTTGGGAACAGCGGAAGGACAAAGCCTAGCGCTTGGCTGGAAAAACCCTGGCCTCCTTGTTACAGCGAGGGCGGTAACTCAGGAAATTCGGCAGCCATCATCCCCGTTTTCGTTGGGATGATGGCCACAGGGATTTTAGGGGGCTCACGTAGGCTCGATATGAATAGTAGCGTGGCGCCTCAGGGGGGAAATTCAAGTAGGGGCCTGTTCTTGATGTAAGAAGAATTAAAAATAAATCTAACATGACCATGAAGCGCCGTTTTTTTATAAGGTGCATTACCGGAGGAATCGACTTTGTCTCGTTTACACGTAATAACGCTGCTGGCCCTGACCAATTTGGCTTACAGCAATCAAATCCTGGCAGAAGATAGCGATCAAAGCGTCGTGGGGCCAGCCGAAACCGCTAACACCGACAATCCGGCCAGCAACGATGAGTCGCTGGGCACGATGGTGGTGACCGCCACGCGCTCGGAAATCAGTGCATCGATGGCGCCGGCCAATGTCAGTGTCATCACCACCGAAAATACCGAAAACCGCCTGACCCAACGGATTGGTGATGCGTTGAAGGACGTGCCGGGGATATATTTGCGGGGTAGTGCTTATGGTACGAGTATGCCAGGCTCCAGCTTAAGTTCCTCAGCATTTCATGGTGTCAGTGGTACCAATCGATCACTGTTCCTGGTTGACGGCTTGCCGGTGAATCTGCCCAATAATGGCAGCGTCGATTGGAACATTCTGAATATGGACGACGCTCAGCAAGTGGAATATGTCCCTGGACCCTTTTCAGCGCTGTACGGTAGTGGCGCGATGGGCGGTGTACTGAATGTGATCTCCAAAGTCCCCACTAAGCGCGAAGGACGTCTGTCATTTGGTGCCGGTGGCGCGGCTGTTGATCAATGGGGCATCAAAGGCCGTTACCGGGATCGTTTCGAAAACGGAGTGGGGATTTCCGTGACCTTCAACCACATGGATAGCGATAACTGGGCGGTGTCGGATTACGTGACGGCTTCGCCGGTTAGCTTTACGCCACCGGCTAGCGTGATACCGAATCCGGTAGTCAGAGCGAATACGGCTACCGCGTTAAGAAACGCCGCGACACCGGTATTCGGTGCCATTCCGACCGCAACCACCCAAGGTGGCTCGACCTACATCATAGGCGACAAAGGGGATCGCCCTTGGGAGCAGAACACCGCTTCCTTGCATCTCTATTACGATTTGACTGATAGCACCGAGATTGATGGCGGTATGAGCTGGAGCCGCAGCGAAACCAGCGCAGGGACGTTTAACAGTTATTTGACCACTGCCGGAGGCTCGCCAATTGCAATCGCTAACGGAAACCCCACTGTCAATTCAGTCGCCGGCGTGGCCGGCCTGGCACAAAGCAACAACTTGAATTTGAATGGCCAACGTCTTTCCGTCTACGAACAGCAGTTCTTGCATTTCCTGCCCTCTGTGGAAGATACGCGGCGCTATTTTGCGCACCTGAAACATGATTTTGGGCATGACGTGAAATTGAATGTCGATTTTCAATACATGGATCACGAGACTTATTCGCCTAGCCCAAACAGTGCGGCGTTCGACGATACCTTAAGCGGCGGCAGAGGCCAGTTAACCGTCACGCCTAGCCAGCGGATCGACGGTAACGTGGCATTGCGCTTCCCGTTTTTGTGGGATCAACGTAACTTTGTCACGGTCGGTTTTGGCGCAAACCACAACAATTTGGAAGGCCAAAAACGTTTGGCCTTGAGTAATTGGCAAGATTGGTCCTCAGTGACGAATACTGTTTACGATGGCAAGGGCGAGTCGAGTATTTACTCCGCCTTTATTCAGGACGAAATTTGGCTGCGTAAAAACTTGATTGCTCATCTTGGCGTGCGTTATGACGACTGGTCAACTTCCGGTTCCATCGTACAAAAGGCTACTGTCACTTCCACGGGTACCACCACTAACCTGACGCAAACATACAGCGAACGTTCCGTGTCGCAATTTAATCCCAAATTCAGTTTGACCTGGTTGCCGGCGGATGGCTGCAAGCTGTTTGCTTCAACCGGTTGGGCATTTCGTCCACCCACCAACTCGGATTTGTATTCGACATCACAAACGGCTAGCGGCAGTGTTTTTACCTTGACGCAAGCCGGGCCGAATCTGAAACCGGAAACCATGTATTCATGGGAAGTAGGCGGAGAGGCCACCCCCATTGAAGGTACAACGATTGCCGCCTCGTATTTTCACCATTACATTTCTGATTTGATTTACCGTAAAGATACGACATTAAGCGCAACCAATCGGCTTCAGGAGCGGCAAAATGCGGGTGAAGCGGAGGTTGAAGGCGTGGAGGCCAAATTAAGGCAGAAATTGTATTGGGACTGGCTGCATTTTACCGGAACCTACACCTTAAACGACTCAATAATTACCAAGAACGAGGCGAATCCGCTGTCGGTTGGCAAGCAGATGGTGTTGTTGCCGGAGACCATGTTCAGTGGCGGCTTGGATGTCAAATATGAGCAGTGGAGCGGTGGCATTATCGGGCGCTATGTCAGCCAGCAGTATACGAACGACCAAAACCTGGATCAAAGGGCCGGCGTCCCAGGGAGTTACGACCCTTATTTTCTGGTCGATACCCGTATTGCTTATCAAGCGACGAAAAATATCGATCTGTCGTTTTCTGTGAATAATCTGTTGGATCGGGAATATTCCTCTTTTTATCAACAAGCCGGCCGCACCGTTTATGGGGAGGTGTCTTACAGCTTCTAATGCGATTGACTGTCGCCTCCGGCGCAATCTGCTCCGGATATTCGGTTTGCGAATATCCGGAGTAATGGCTATTGGTAGTTTATAGCCCTCGCTTAGCGTGCACAGTTCACAAAAATTGGCAATGTAAGCGCCGACTTTGTTGTCTTCATCTGTTCTTAATCTTTTCCTAATCAAGACTTAAACATTGCTCTCTAGAATCAAGTCATAGATAAATTATTCTCGATAAAGGGGATTTATGTTTAGAGTGGCAAGTGTCGTTGTAATCAGTCTGTTGATTTCGCCGTTAGCGATGGCAGATGGGCATGGACGAGGTCATCACAAACATCACCACCATGACCGGTACGTCGAGGTCGAGCGGGTGTATGTGCCGGGGCGGGTTACGCAGTACGTCCCGGCACCGCCGCCCGCGCCGCGCTACGACAGATACGACCAACGCTCCACTCAGGGCTTGGTAGGCGGCGCGTTAGGCAGTGCGGCGGGTTACGAGATGAGTAGAGGCGACCCGTTGGGAGCCGGCATCGGTGCCGCCGCCGGCGCCTGGATCGGCAACAGTATGAGCCGTTAATCAGCTACCGCCAATCAATTAACCGGTTTTGAATTTTTGGATGACTCATGCGACAGGAGGACAAAATGAGAATAAAAAATGGTAAAAAATATCAACAAGAGCAATACAGCAGAGTAGAAAAGTTATTGAATGTATTGTTGTTTTTTGTCGTTGCCTACTATAGCTACTATGTGTTGTCTTTCTCCCAAATGGGGGCTTGAGACCACTGGCGGTTGCGGTTTATTGTCTGTTTGCGTTCCTGCCATACAGTCCGGATAAGCAAACGCTAGATCGAATCAGAACCCTGCCAAGTCGTAAGACTTGCAGGGTTTTTTATTGCCGGTTGTTGGGCAATATCGAAGATACATCTAAAAATCGTAATTCTGGAACAAACTGCCCATCGATCCGTTCTCCACGACACGGGGGCTTCGGATATTCAATCCCAGCCCTTGATTGTGCTGGCTGCGCTTAGTTTATTCATAACCTGTTCAAGCCGTTGACAAGGCCGAACCCAGCTGATAGCTTTGCTGTCTGGCACTCACCAATATCGAGTGCTAACGGAATTTGGGGGATGACGTGGCTGGCGGACAAGATTTAAACGAAAGATCGCTGTATTTATTAAAAACCTTGGTTGAGCGTTATATTCAGGACGGTCAGCCTGTTGGTTCGCGTTTGTTATCTAAAGATCCGCAGTTAAAGCTGAGCCCCGCCAGCATTCGCAATGTGATGGCGGATCTGGAAGAGATGGGTTTGATCCATTCCCCGCACACATCCGCCGGCCGAGTCCCGACCGTGAGCGGCTATCGTTTATTTGTCGACAGTTTGTTAACCGTCAAGCCTTTGGCATCCAGCGAATTGGACCAACTGCAACATGGCCTGAAAGGGGAGGCCGATAAAGCCAGTGACGTGTTGAATAAGGCTTCCAAATTATTGTCGGACGTAACGCGGATGGCCGGCGTGGTGACTTTGCCGCGCAGAGAAAGCGTCACCTTGCGGCACATCGAATTTCTGCCTATGTCCAATACTCGGGTGTTGGTGATTTTCGTCACCGACGACCAGGAAGTGCACAATAAAATCATTCATACCCATAAGCAATTCAGTCCTGCGGAATTACAACAGGCAGCCAACTATTTGAATTCGGTTTATTCCGGCCGCAGCTTGGCGAAAATTCGCGATTTGGTGGTGCGGGAGATGGAGCTCGATCAGCGGCAGGTCAATCAAGGCATGATGGACGCGGTGAACATGGCGCAGCTGACCTTCAGCGAACAACCCAACGACGACTATGTGTTGAGCGGCGAAACCAATCTAATGGGCTTTTCCGAGTTGTCGGATATGGAACGACTCAAACAGTTGTTCGAAGCTTTTAGCCAAAAGCGCGGCGTCATTCATTTATTGGATCAGTGTCTACAGGCCGAAGGCGTGCAGATTTTTATCGGTGAAGAGTCCGGCTATAGCGCATTCGATCATTGCAGCCTGGTGACGGCGCCTTATTCGGTGAATGACGAAGTGGTGGGGGTGTTGGGCGTGATCGGCCCCACCCGCATGGCGTATGAAAAAGTGATTCCGTTCGTGGATGTGACGGCAAAATTATTGGGCGCGGCCTTGAATCCCAAATAAATGGCCCTATCGTTAGGCCAACTAAAAAATTTAGAACCATGGAGTAAGTAATGAGTCATCAGCAATCTAGCCACGAACCCCAATCGGATAGCGATTTGATCGCCGAAGTTTTGGAACAGACCAAGCCAATCGACGCCGACGAACAGCCAACCGAAGCATCTGGCGCCGCCCCAGTCACTGTGGAAGCCTTACAGGAACAATTGGAGCAAGCTCAGCAACTGGCTGCTGCCAACCTGGATAAAGCCATCCGCACCATGGCCGAGATGGAAAATTTAAAAAAGCGCGTGCAAAAAGACTTGGACGACGAACGCAAATACGGTCTGGCCAAATTTGCGAAAGAATTGCTGAGTGTTCTGGATAGTTTGGAATTAGGCCTGCAAGCGGCAACCGGCGATAGCCCGGAGATAGTGAAACTACGCGAAGGCAGTGAATTGACCATCAAGCAATTCGAGTCGGTATTTGCCAAGTTTAATATCGAAACTGTCGACCCCATCGGTCAAGCATTCAATCCGGAATTGCACCAGGCGATGGTCATGCAGCCAAGTGCCACCGCCCAACCCAATACCGTGTTAAACGTCTTCCAAAAAGGCTATGTGTTGAACGGCCGTTTATTGCGCCCTGCCATGGTGGTGGTGGCGAAAGCCGAGGACAAACCTGCCGATAGCGCAAAAATCGATGAGCAGGCTTGAAATTAAGACGATCAACCGCATATCGCTAACAACTTTTTAATTTATTACCAATTCAAGTCTGGAGAATATCAATGGGCAAAATGATCGGCATCGATTTAGGAACCACCAACTCCTGCGTCGCAGTCCTGGAAAACGGCACCGCGCGGGTTATCGAAAACAGCGAAGGCGCGCGCACCACGCCTTCCATCATCGCTTTTACCGGCGACAATGAAGTATTGGTCGGCCAGTCCGCCAAACGGCAGGCGGTTACCAACCCTGAAAACACTTTGTTCGCGATCAAACGTTTGATCGGCCGCCGTTTTAAAGAAGACGCGGTACAAAAAGACATCAAAATGGTGCCTTACAAAATTATGGAAGCCAACAACGGCGACGCTTGGGTGGAATGCCACGGTAAGAAAATGGCGCCGCCGGAAGTGTCATCCCGCGTGTTGATGAAACTGAAAAAAGACGCCGAAGCGTTCCTGGGTGAAGAAGTCACCGAAGCGGTCATCACCGTACCGGCTTACTTTAACGATTCACAACGTCAAGCGACCAAAGACGCCGGCCGTATCGCCGGTCTGGACGTCAAACGCATCATCAACGAGCCGACCGCGGCGGCCTTGGCGTTTGGCATGGACAAACCGAAAGGCGACACCACCATCGCAGTTTATGACTTGGGTGGCGGTACTTTCGATATTTCCATCATCGAAATCGCTGAAATCGAAGGCGAGCACCAGTTCGAAGTATTGGCCACCAACGGCGACACCTTCCTGGGCGGTGAAGACTTTGACTTGCGCATCATCGACTTTTTGGCCGGCGAATTTAAACGCGACAGTGGCATCGATCTGCACAACGATCCATTGGCCTTGCAACGTCTGAAAGAAGCGGCAGAAAAAGCCAAAATTGAATTGTCGTCAGCTGAGCAAACCGACATCAATCTGCCGTACATCACCGCCGACGCATCCGGTCCGAAACATTTGAACGTCAAACTGACGCGCGCCAAACTGGAGTCGCTGGTTGACGAGTTGATCGAAAGAACCAAAGGCCCTTGCTTGCAAGCGATTAAAGATGCCGGTATTTCGACCTCTAAAATCAACGATGTGATTCTGGTTGGCGGTCAAACTCGGATGCCGAAAGTCCAAGCCTTCGTTAAAGAGTTGTTTGGTAAAGAGCCACGTAAAGACGTTAACCCTGACGAGGCGGTAGCTTTAGGTGCGGCGATTCAAGCCGGCGTATTGGGCGGCGACGTTAAAGACGTACTGTTGTTGGACGTAACACCACTGTCTTTGGGTATCGAAACCCTGGGCGGCGTGATGACCAAACTGATCGAGAAAAACACCACGATCCCAACCAATGCGTCGCAAACCTTCTCGACTGCGGACGATAACCAAACTGCGGTTACAGTACACGTGCTGCAGGGCGAACGGGAAGTGGCTGCCGGTAATAAATCCTTGGGTCGTTTTGACTTGCAGGACATTCCACCGGCACCGCGCGGCATTCCGCAAATCGAAGTGTCGTTTGACATCGACGCCAACGGTATCTTGAACGTATCGGCGAAAGACAAAGCCACCGGCAAGAAACAATCCATTGTGATTAAAGCCTCCAGTGGTTTGTCGGATGACGAAGTCGAGCGCATGATCAAGGACGCCGAAGCGCACGCCGACGAAGACCGGAAACTGAAAGAACTGGTGTCGGCGCGTAACTCGGCGGAAGGCATGATTCACGCCACCGAAAAATCGTTGAAGGAACTGGGCGACCAAGTGTCCGGCGACGAAAAGTCGGCCATCGAATCGGCGATCAAAGACTTGCAGGCGGTCCTGAAATCTGACGACAAAGAGGCGATTGAAGCCAAAACCCATGCCTTGACCGAGTTATCCGGCAAGTTGGCAGAGCGCGTTTACGCACAGAAAGGTGCGGAAGGCGGTGCTGAGGCTGGACATGCGGCTGGTGCATCTGAAGCCGCTGCAGAGCACGATCACAACGTGGTCGATGCGGAATTTGAAGAGGTTAAGGACGATAAGAAGTAAAGCTTAGGGCGGATGGCTGTCAGTCAAGCCATCGGTTGTACATAAGGCGGAATGCTTAGTAGCTTCCGCTTTATGTGTGTACCAACATAGCTGCATATTAACGAAATGAATTCAGAAGTTGAAATCAATGGAAGATTGGAAAAATGTGAGTTTATTTTTTCCAGGAAATCGCCCAATGCAATAACTGGCCCGAGTGGGCTGGATTCTTGGCAACAGAATAATTACGATGCGAGAGTCATTTCGCCAGATGTAAGAGTTCCTGGGAAATACACTATTTATTACAACGGAAAGCGCTTGGTTTTCGAGGCCGTACGACCTGATATACCTGATGGAATGTTAGGTTATGTTTTGGAGTCGACAGACTAGTTTTGTAGGGTACGCACCGCGTACCTTTTTGACTGTCGGTCGCCAACGATGGGTTTTGTGACGTCTCGACAATCGAAAGTGAAGCCCGCGTAGGTCCGATTAGCGGAGCGTAATCGGACGCAGGTTTCGAATATACATTCCTCTGATTACGCTATCGGTAAACGGAGCTGCCTTGATTCCATATTGGTTGGTATAAATCGATTCTGTGAGAACGCATTTACACGAGGTTGGATGAATCGAAATATTAATATGTTCAGTGACGTAGGGTACGCACCGCGTACTTTTTTGTTTTTGTGAGGTAGATATGCAAACTGCTGTTACGGAAGTCAAAGAATTATTGAATAGGCTGCCTGAAGAAAGCAGTTATGAAGATATTCAATATCATTTGTATGTCATCGCTAAAATCCAGCAGGGAATAACCAGGGCAAAAACCGAAGGGACTGTTTCCCAAGAGGAAGTGGAAAAACAATTCGATCGAGTGTTTGCTTGAGTACAAACTTCCAAGGTATTTTTTGAGGTAAGAATAATGGATAGCACAGTAATCGAGCGCGAAGCCCTTCATCTTCCTGCGGCGGAACGCGCTAAACTTGCTCATAATTTATTGTTAAGCTTAGAAAACCTCTCCGATGCTGAATTGCATGAAGCTTGGTTGGATGAAGCTCAACGACGTGCCGACGAAATAGATCAAGGTTTGGTCGAATTAATTTCAGCGGAGGAAGTCAGCGCTAAAGCGCGGTTATTGTTGAAATGAATTATCGATTTCACCCCGGCGCTCAGCATGAACATTTAGAAATTATCGGATTTTACGAATCAAGGCAGCCGGGTTTAGGTGCTGCTTATTTGGCGGAGTTTGAGAGTTTTATGATTGGCGTTGCCAATATGCCGGGGCGTTATCGAGTTGAGCGAAAACCAAATATTCGAGTGGTTTCCCTGCTTAAATTTCCTTATAGAATTATCTTTAGGGATAATCACGAGGGTGTACAAGTTTTGGCGGTTTCGCATAAGAAAAGAAGGCCCGATTATTGGTTGGGCCGGTTATAACTGAATATATCCACACTGAATAATAATACCCAAGACATATAAATGGCCGCAAAAGAAGACTTTTACAAACTGCTGGAACTGGATCGCAACGCGAGCGAAGCCGAAATCAAGAAGAGCTATCGCAAGATGGCGATGAAATTTCATCCCGACAGAAACAAGGATAATCCGGAAGAAGCGGAGAAGAAATTCAAGCTGGTCAAGGAAGCATACGAGATTTTGTCCGACCCCAAAAAACGCGCGGCTTACGATCAATTCGGTCATGCCGGCGTCGATTCGTCGATGGGCGGCGGTCGCGGCGGCTTTAGCGGGGCGGAGAATTTTAGCGATATTTTCGGTGATGTGTTCGGCGATATTTTCGGTGGTGGTCGGCAGCAACGCAGCAGCGTGCAACGCGGCGCTGATTTACGCTACAACCTGGAATTAACCCTGGAAGAAGCGGTTGGCGGGACCGAAGCGACCGTCAAGGTACCGGTATTGGTGGCTTGCGTTGAGTGTAACGGCAGCGGCGCTAAAAAAGGCAGCAGCCCGGTCACCTGTAATACCTGTCATGGTCACGGCCAAGTCAGGATGCAACAAGGTTTTTTCTCGGTACAACAAACCTGTCCGACTTGTCGGGGTACCGGCAAGCAAATCAAGGATCCTTGCCCGAAATGTTACGGCCAAGGCCGCGTGCAGGAAACCAAGACTTTAAACGTCAAAGTCCCGGCCGGTGTCGATACCGGTGACCGGATTCGTTTGGCTGGAGAGGGCGAAGCCGGTGCGAACGGCGGACCAGCGGGGGACTTGTATGTACAGGTGCAGGTCAAGGATCATCCGATCTTCACCCGCGATGGTGCGAATCTTTACTGCGAAGTGCCAATCAGTTTCCCGATGGCCTGTTTGGGTGGCGAGTTGGAAGTACCTACGCTCGACGGCAAGGTGATGTTGAAAATTCCGCCGGAAACCCAAACCGGACGCATGTTCCGTTTGCGCGGTAAAGGCGTGAAACCGGTCAGGGGCGGCGCGGTCGGCGACCTGTTGTGCAAGGTGCAACTGGAAACACCGGTGCATCTGACCAAAGATCAAAAAGCCATGATCGAGAAGTTGGGCGAATCCTTATCCGGCGGCGGCAAACACCACAGTCCGCAAGAGCATGGCTGGATGGATGGTGTGAAAAACTTCTTCGACAAGTTGACGGGATAAACCATGGTGCGGATTGCGGTAGTGGGTGCTTCCGGGCGCATGGGTTTATGTTTGTTGAAAGCCGCGCTGGCGGCTGAAAACGCCGAGTTGACGGTGGCAGTGTCGCGGCCGGACAGTCTGGCAATCGGTAAGGATGCCGGCGAACTTGCCGGTGTGGCTGCGGCCGGCATTCAAGTTAGCGACGATTTGGCAGCGCTAACTGATAGGTTTGACGTATTGATCGACTTTACCCGGCCAGATGCGTCGATGGATTACATAGAAATCTGTCGGCAAGCTGGCAAGAAAGTAGTAATCGGCACTACCGGTTACAGCGATGCGCAAAAAGCCGCGATTGCCGAGGCTGCCAAGGATGTCGCAATAGTCATCGCGCCAAATTTCAGTGTCGGCGTCAATCTGTCCTTAAAGTTGCTGGAAATGACCGCCAAGGTGATGGGTGATTACACCGACATCGAAGTGGTTGAAGCGCATCACCGTCACAAGGTCGATGCGCCATCCGGTACCGCGTTGAGGATGGGCGAGGTAGTTGCCGCAGCCTTGGGACGCGATCTGAAAGACTGCGCCATCTATGGCCGCGAAGGCGATACCGGCGCGCGCGACCGCAAAACCATCGGCTTTTCCACTATCCGGGCCGGCGATATAGTCGGCGAGCATACGGTAATGTTTGCCGACGAGGGCGAGCGGGTGGAAATCACTCACAAAGCCAGCAGCCGTATGACCTTTGCCAATGGTGCGGTAAGAGCCGCGGCTTGGTTAGCGGACAAACCGAAGGGGTTGTTCGATATGCAAGACGTGTTGGGTCTGAAAGGCCGATGAGGTCTTAAATCTTGTCTGCACGCCGCTGAATCAGCTAAGGCTTATATTCGTAGAGGCGTTACCTCGCCAGTCAGTTTATAATGCCGGTAATCCGCAATAACCTGGGCGTGGTCGAAAGCCAACAGGCTGGGCAGATTGTCGAAGTTGAATAAACCAAAGTTTTTAGCATCGTCGGCCGCCATCGGTGTGCCAAGCGCTTGCGCGAGATAGACGGCGGTGACAGTGTGGTTGCGTGGGTCGCGTTGTGGATTGGAGTAAAGGCCCAGCAGTACGGTTAGTTGTACATCCAGACAGGTTTCTTCCTTGGCTTCGCGGATGGCCGCGTGCTCAATCGTTTCGCCGACATCGACAAACCCGCCGGGTACTGCCCAGCCGTAGGGTGGATATTTTCGCTCTATCAACACGAAAGGACGCTGGGGGTGGTCGATCAGTTCGATCAAAATATCGGCGGCTAACAAGGGGGTGACGGGCTTTGCCATGGCATTCCTGAAAATGATGAGTTTTAGTGCATTGAAAATAGGCGTGTTCTGCTAAATTTAACCATGTTTTCAAGCGTTGCTGAAATTCTCGATGTTTTTTCCTCGACCAATTAATCATGAATTAATCGGCTTTTCATATCATCCCAGCCGCTTTACACGGCGCTTTTAAAGTCGAATCAAATTTCCAAGAATCAAAACATGAATGAGTTTATTCCCGGCCAACGCTGGATTAGTAATACCGAATCCGAATTGGGTTTAGGTATGGTGATGGATGCTGAATTTAACCGCGTCACCGTGCTGTTTTTAGCGACCGGCGACCGGCGGGTTTACGCCAGAGATAACGCGCCTTTGACCCGGGTGCAGTTCAACGAAGGCGATGTGATCGAATCGGCGGATTTCGCGAAGATTAGCGTGCAACAGGTGCAGCAGCACAACGGTTTGTTGACCTACATAGGTGTTGATGAAGACGGTCAGTTGCAGCAAATCGATGAGATGGAGCTTAACCATCATATTCAATTTAACAAACCGCAAGATCGTTTATTTACCGGTCAATTCGACCCGACAGTCTGGTTTTTACTGCGCTACGAAACCTGGCGACGTCAGCAACAGCATCAGCAAGCGGCTACCAAAGGTCTACAGGGCGCGCGAGCGTCACTGATTCCGCATCAGCTCTATATTGCCCATCAAGCCGCCAGCCGCGCCTTGCCGCGCATCATGCTGGCCGATGAAGTGGGGCTGGGGAAAACCATAGAAGCAGGTTTGATCATTCAACATCGCTTGATCAACGGTTTAAGCAAGCGGGTGTTGATTTTGGTGCCGGAAAGCCTGCTGCATCAATGGTTGGTGGAGATGCTGCGCCGCTTCAATCTGCGTTTCAGCATTTTCGACGAGAGCCGCTGCTTTGCCTGTCCCGACGAGAACCCGTTTCTCAGCGAGCAATTGGTGCTGTGCAGCCAGCGTTTTTTTGCCGATTCCCCGCATCGCCAGCAACAAGCCTTGGATGCCGGCTGGGATTTGGTGGTGGTCGACGAAGCCCATCATCTGGAATGGAGCGAAGATGCACCTAGCGCCGACTATCTATTCGTCGAGCAATTAGCCTTGGCGTCTCCCGGTCTGATTCTGTTGACCGCGACCCCTGAGCAATTAGGTAAGGAAAGCCATTTTGCGCGTTTGCGCTTGCTCGATCCCGACCGTTTCTATCGGTTTGAGCAGTTCTTGCGCGAAGAAAGCCAGTTTGAACCGGTAGCCAGACTGGCCAATTTACTGATTTCCGGCGCAGCGCTGGATGCCGAACAGCAGGAGCAATTGAAAAACTTATTAAGACAGGACAATGTCGACAAACTGCTGCAACAGGTTAACGACAGCCAAGCCATTGCTCGGGAAGAATTGATCAAATTGCTGTTAGATCATCATGGTACCGGTCGGATTTTATTCAGAAACTCTCGGCAAACCGTGCAGGGCTTTCCGGATCGGCAACGCCATGCTTATCCGCTGCAAGGTGAAGACACGGCGGATTTGGCTAACAGCCCGTATCTGCATTGGTTGGTTGAGCAGTTGAAAGCCTTGGGTGACGAAAAAGCCCTGTTAATCTGCAAACGCGCGGAAACGGCAATCCAACTGGAGCAATTGTTGCGGCAGCACGTTGGCCATACCGCAGCGGTGTTTCATGAAGGCATGAGTATCGTCGAGCGGGATCGGGCTGCGGCGTTTTTTGCAGACGAAGAGAGCCGGGCGCAAGTATTGATTTGTTCGGAGATCGGTAGCGAAGGCCGCAATTTTCAATTCGTGCGCCATCTGTTTTTGTTCGATCTGCCGGAAAATCCGGATTTGTTGCAACAACGCATCGGTCGTCTGGATAGGATAGGCCAGAAGCATGTCATTCAAATTCATATCCCTTATTTGCTCGATAGTGCCCAGCACGTGTTATTCCGCTGGTACGACGAGGGCCTGGACGCATTCCGGCATAATTGTTCAGGTGCCGCGCAAGTCTTGAAGTTGCTCGGCGATGCTCGTGACAGCGCGTTGCTCAGCCGCGATGCGGCGACAGTAGAAGCATTGATCGCCAATACCAAGGCTTTGAACAGTCAGGTTGAAGAGGAATTGCATAAAGGCCGCGATTTGCTGTTGGAGCTAAATTCTTGCCGGCCGCAAGAAGCCGCGCGCCTCGTGGAAGAGATCAGTGCCGGCGAACGCGACGGTAGTTTGTGGCCGTTTATGGAAGCGATGTTCGACTGTTATGGCGTCGATGTTGAAGACCATTCGCGCGATTGTCATATCCTCTGGCCCAGCGAAAATCTGCGCATCGCCCATTTTCCGATGCTGCAAGACGACGGCCTGACGGTAACGATCAACCGAGACATCGCGCTGGCCAGGGAAGACATGCAGTTTTTGACCGCCGAGCATCCCATGGTATTGTCGGCCATGGATTTGGTGTTATCCAGCGAGACCGGCAATGCCGCGGTCAGCGTGGTCAAACATCCGCAACTCAAAGCCGGCCAATTCCTGTTGGAGTTGTTGTTTGTTGCCGAATGCAGTGCGCCCGCCGAATTGCAAATCGGCCGATTTTTACCGCACACGCCGCTGCGCGTTTTGGTCGATCAAAATAAAAAGGATCTAACGGCTGTTATTAGCCACGACAGCTTAGTGGAGACCGGCGATAGCTTCGATAAGGCGCAAATCAGCCAGTTTTTGAACAGCCAACGTCAGCATATTCAGGATATGATCAAAGTCGCGGAGCAGTTGGCGGGTGCGCAAATGCAGAAGTTGATAGCGGAAAGCAGTAATCTGATGATAGCCACGCTAACCGGGGAAATCAAACGACTGGTGCGGCTGAAAAAGATCAATCCCGGCATCAAGGAGCAGGAAATAGAGCAACTCAAGGAGATGACCATGCTCTCGCACGAAAGTATACAGGAAACTCAGTTGCGGCTGGATGCGGTGCGGTTTGTGATTACCAGCTAACTTGCCGACAGCGATTTACGGCGAGCAGGTGCCGTTTTGTGCCGGGATGACGATTAAGCGGTTTTGATCAGCACGGTGGTGTCGTCCAGTTCCACGCATTCAAACATCAGATCGTCGATAGAACCTTCCACGTGGTCTACGTAGTGTAAGCCGCATTCCGAATCGACATGTTGATGTTTCAGAATGCCGTGTACACTGAACGGCGTTCCCGATTCAGGCAATACCATGGTGATTTTAACTTTGCCGGCAACATCGGGACTGATGGGGTCTTGAAGCTTAACCCGGATGCCGCTATAGCTGATGTCCAGAATTTCCGCATTCAGCGAAATTTCCCGGGGTGTTCTGCTATTGAAAATAATGCCGGCCTGCAGGCCTCTAGGTTTTACTCTACGGTGAATTCGTTTTTCGAAACTCATGTGTTGTGGCCTCTGCTGAAGAATTGCGGTAATGCTATTGAGGATTTAGTGTAGGTGCAAAGTCAGTTTTTGCTACTGTGGCGTGCCCATCATGCCATATCTTTTCTATTCATACACCCGTTAATTGCGGGCATAAAATAAGGTTTTTGCATGTTATTTTCAGAATTGGGTTTGTCCGAGCAACTACTTAAGGCGGTTGCCGAACAAGGCTATGAAACCCCGACGCCGATTCAGGCGCAGGCCATTCCGGTCATTTTGCAAGGCCGCGATGTGTTGGCCGGCGCGCAAACCGGCACCGGCAAAACCGCCGGGTTCACCTTGCCTTTGCTACAGTTGCTGCAAGGACAACCGGTTCCGCAAAAGCCGCGTCCGGTTCGGGTATTGATTTTAACGCCAACCCGCGAATTGGCGATGCAAGTCTATGAAAGCGTCAGAACCTACGGCAAGCATTTACCTTTTTTTGCCGAGGCGATATTTGGCGGCGTTAGTATTAATCCGCAGATTCAGAAGATCCAGCGCGGCACCGATATTGTCGTTGCTACGCCCGGCCGTTTGCTGGATTTGATTCAGCAACAACATCTGGATTTGTCGAAGGTCGAGCATTTTGTACTCGACGAAGCCGACCGAATGCTGGATATGGGTTTTATCCGCGACATTCGTCGAATCATCGCGTTGTTGCCGAGTAAACGCCAGAACCTGCTGTTTTCGGCGACCTATGCTCCGGAAATCAGCGCGCTGGCGGAACAAATTCTCACCGATCCGGTTGAAATCGCTGTCGCCAAACGCAATGCCGCCGCCGATACCGTCTCGCAATTGGTTTATGGCATTAGCCGCGAATACAAGCGCGAATTGCTGTCCTACCTGATAGGCAACGGCCATTGGCAGCAGGTATTGGTGTTCGTTCGCACCAAGCACGGCGCGGATCGTTTGGCCAAGCAGTTGATCAAGGATGGTATCCGTTGCGCGGCCTTGCACGGTGATAAAAGCCAGGGGGCCAGGGTGAGGGCGCTTGAAGATTTTAAAAACGGTTCGATTACCGCATTGATTGCCACCGACATTGCCGCGCGCGGCCTGGACATTGATCAATTACCGCATGTGGTGAATTTCGATTTGCCGCAAGTAGCTGAAGATTACGTACACCGCATCGGCCGTACTGGCCGTGCCGGCGCCGAGGGTCAGGCAATTTCGCTAGTCGATCCGGAAGAGGCTTATTTGCTCGCCGCCGTCGAGAAACTGTTGAAAAGGCAGATTCCGCGAGTCGACGATACCGGCTATCCCAGCGTGTCATTGGCCGTGACCAATAGCAAGCCACAGCCGAAACCGGCTCAGCCGAACAAGCCAGCAACCAGGCGGCCGCAAAATGGCCGGCCTGGGGAGTCGACTAAACGAGCGCCGAATTCGCGCAAACCGCGTCCGCAAACTGCCAAGCCCCGTTAATCCGTTTGACGTGTCGTGCCCGGTCATGGGCACGGCATTCGTCTCCCGCCGAATGCCGGTTTATTCCGCAACCGGCTCTGCGTACATATGGACTGCCAGCCATATAGATTCAATATCCGGATGGGTCCAATCCACCCTATGCCGGCAATGCGCTGGAATCAGCAGATAGTCGCCCGGCTTCAAGTCCACAGGCGCAGATTGGGCAAATGTCAGCCGTGCTGCGCCTTGTAACAATATTACCCACTCGTCCTGATTTTGATTGTACCACTCGTTTTCCGCGCTGCAATGGCCCTTGGAAACGATGCGTTCAATGCGAATAGTAGGCTTGCTAAACAAGGTTTGGCATAATTCTATTGGCAACTGAGCTGGAATGTCTGTAAAAATGCACGAACTGCTGATGTTCATAAAAGCGGGTACATAATAAAAAATTGGGGGAGGGGAATGAATATGAATAATACGTCTTTTACTGCGTTAATGGCGGTGGTTATCGATAAACTACCGGGGATTATGCAACTGTCGCAACGCAGTTGCGATACTGCTAAATGCGTGGATTTTTTGGCGCCGCTGTTGCTGCGGCTGTATTTGGCACCGGTATTTTGGATGGCGGGTACCAAAAAATTTGCCAATTTTTCCGACACGGCCGAGTGGTTTGGTAATGCTGAATGGGGCTTGGGTTTGCCGGCGCCCTATGTGTTGGTGTTTCTGGTCGCGCTATTTGAAATTGTCGGCGCCTTGTTTTTACTGTTAGGTTTTGCCACCCGGCCTATCACTTTGCCATTGATGATCATCATGGTGGTCGCAGCGGTCAGCGCGCATCTCCAAAACGGCTGGTTGGCCATTGCGGCCGGTAGCGGCATTTTTGCTAGCGAACGTACGATAGGTGCGATAGAGCGACTGGAGCGGGCCAAGGAAATTTTACAGGTGCAGGGCGACTATCAATGGCTGACCGAGAACGGCGCCTTGGTGATACTGAATAACGGGGTTGAGTTTGCCGCCACCTATTTCGTCATGTTGCTGGCTTTGTTTTTCCTGGGCGGCGGCCGGTTTGTCAGTGTGGATTATTGGCTGGCGCGCAAGTATTTGCCTGAACTAACACCCAGGGCCTGACCACCACAGCCCACACCGAACTGTTGGCACTGATCCATTCGCCGGCCTGTCGATCCGAAACATGACCGATTAGGCCGGCTTCCAGCCATTGCTCAACTTGCGCCTTGTTGTCGCGCGAGAACTGATAAGCCACTTCTACCAGATCCAGTTCCTTTGCAACCGAGATTGCCAGGCCGGCCGCGAAAAATCGTTGCAACTCGGCCCAGGGAATGGACGAGGTTTCCAAATTCACCTTGGCTTTTTCCAGATCGGGGAGAGAGTCGTTCATTAACATTTTCCGGTTGGGATGTTGTAGTATGCCCAGCTATTTTATCGTAACCCGGTTTATAAAACAGAAGTGAGGATTCATCGATGTCGCTATTGAGTTCATTTAAAAAGCGTTCCACCCTGGACGCGGCGATCAAGCAAGTTGCCCAGGCCCGTAAAAGCGAAGGCAGCAAAGCCGAGCAACTATACAAGGGTGCGTATCAAGGCTTTGCTAATGTCATTGCCGACCATTTGATCGTCTCCGAAGCGCTGTATCACTGGGGATTTGGGCTATTACACGAAGCCCGGACTCAAGAACCGAAAGCCGCTATTGAAATTTACGAAGATGCCATTTCCAAGTTTTCATTTTGCTTATTGATTTCGCCTAACTATTTGGGGGCGGCGATAGACGGCGGCGTAGCATTTATGGAATTGGCCCGCATCAGTGCCGAGGCGGCGAAGCCCGACCTTTACGATTTGGCGGAAGATTTTTTCGAGAAGGCCTGCGCCATTCAAAAAGGCAGCGCGGCTTACAATCTGGCCTGCGTTTATGCGTTGCGCGGCGATAACGACGCCTGCTTGGCCGCACTGCAAACCGCCAGGGAATTTGGTAGTTTGCCCGACGAACAAAATATATTGCAAGACGACGATATGGCCGGCGTGATTAATGCCCCTTGGTTCAAGGCGTTTATGGAGGAGGTAAGCGCCACGCCGGCCCCGGAAAAAACCAGAATCAAGGATGTTGAAATTAATGTGGAGCCGGGCTTTAAGATAGAGAAAAAAGAGGACTTTGATTACTACTCATAAGTTATTAGGCCGCCCAAACTTTAATACCCTGCGGGCACCAAGGCTTAGCGGGGTTTTAGGTCTGAATGAGTCAGACTGTCCATCTGCGCGGTTTTCCATATAGCCAATCCGTTTTTGTCCGCGGATAGGGGATGAAAGCAAGCTATTTGATGCACGTTGGCATTAATCGGGTTTTTCCATCCAGGTTGTTTGTTGTGCCGGCAAGATGAACTTTGCTAGGTCTTTCAGGATTTAGCTGATAGCGAATGCGCTTTGGTTTCCATGGCAGGCTTGGCGTCGCCGACATCCCTGTAGCGCTGAGCGGTTTCATCGAATGCCTCGGCGATAGCCAAAAAGGCATCGGCGACATCCGGATCGAAGTGCGTTCCCCGGCCTTTAGCGATCAGCCGCACCGCTTCTTCGTGGGGATACGCTTCTTTATAAACCCGTTTGCTGATCAGAGCGTCGTAAACGTCGGCGACTGCCATCAAACGGGCGCTCAGCGGGATTTGCTCTCCGGAAAGCCCTTGCGGATAACCGGCGCCATCCCATCTTTCATGGTGGCAATAAGCGATCTCTACCGCGTAATTTAAAAATGACCAGTCGCTGTCGCCAAAATCCCGCGCCGCCGACAAGATGGCAGACCTTCCCTCCGCGCAGTGCGTTTTCATAATCGTCCATTCATCCGGCGATAGTTTTCCCGGCTTAAGCAGTATCGCATCGGGAATGGCAACCTTGCCGATGTCGTGCAGAGGCGCGGATTTAAACAACAGTTCGATGGCGCCATCGGTGAGACTATAGCGAGCATTGGTGCGCAACCGTTCGGCCAACAGCTGCACGTATCGTTGGGTACGGCGTATATGGTTGCCGGTCTCGTTGTCCCTGACCTCTGCCAAGGCACAAAAAGCGGCGATGATGGAGCTTTGCGCGGCGATCAGCTGCCGATCTTTGCGGAACAACTCTGCCGTGCGCTCGGCCACCAATTGCTCAAGATTGTCGTTATGCTGTTTCAGCTCGCGCCTGGTGGTGGCCAGGGCCAGATGATTACGGACCCGGGCCAACACCACCGGCGCGGATGCCGGTTTGTGAATAAAATCCTCGGCGCCCAGTGACAGACCACACTCCTCGTCCACGGCGCTATCCAAGCTGGTCAGAAAAATCACCGGAATATCGCGAGTCGCGAGGTTCGCTTTAAGTTGCTTACAAACCTCGAAGCCGTCGATGCCCGGCATGACGACATCCAGTAATATCAGGTCCGGCGCGTCGCGGCCGATCAGCGCCAAAGCCTCGGAGCCATCGCTGGCAAATCGGGTGCTGTATCCCTTGCCCAAGATGTTGCTCAACACCTCGATGTTATTTAAGGAGTCGTCTACGATCAGTATTTTCGGTCGTTTATCTTGGCTATTCATGGTCTGTCCAGCTATTGCGCTCTAAGAGTTTCTCTAATGCAATCAATGCTGCATCGTAGCGCAATTCTTGTGTCGCTTGCGCAATTTCCGCAAATTCCAAGGCGAGTTCATGATCGCCTATCTTGTGGGCAAGATCGGTGACCGAATACCGGGCATCCAGATTCTTAGTTTTCAATTGGCGAAGCAATTTCTGTAGGTCGGGCAGCAGATTGGCATGTTTAAACAGTTTTTCTGAATTAACCGATAAGGCAAGCCGCCTATCGTCAGCATCTTCTAACGACTGACTCAATAACAGGAGGGCCGCCTCGCATTCCTGTGCAAGTAGTTCCGTTTGCGCCGTCAAATTCCTCTCCTCTCCGCCTTTGAACATCCGGCACAGTCGGTCGGCCGAGGCTTGAAGCGCGCCGAGGCCTAAATTGCCGGCCTCGCCTTTCAGGCTGTGAGCGAGTAAAAACAGTTGCTCCGAATCGCCATCGGCAAGCCGTTGGCGCAATAGCGTTGCAGCGTTCCGATACTGCTCGGCAAACGCCAGCAATAGGCGCCGGTAAAGGGCGATGTTGCCTCCCAGCCGGGCCAAAGCCGCTTGCACCGCCACGCCTGGCAGATTGCTCTCGAGTTGGGCAATCGCCTTGGTATCCGGGCGAATGTCGGCAGCTTTTTCCTGCTGCGCCGTAGCGGGTTTGGGCTTGATCCACCTCGCCAGCGCATTGGCGAGTTCTTCCGGTTCGACCGGCTTGGCGATGTGGTCATTCATGCCGGCCGCTACGCAGGCCTCTTTATCTTGATTCATCGCCGCAGCAGTCATGGCAATGATGGGCAATTCCTTTAACGCCGGCAATTGGCGAATCTTGCGGGCGGCCTCCAGGCCATCCAGCACCGGCATATGCAGGTCCATCAACACCGCATCGAAATGGGATTTCTCCAGGCATGCCAAGGCCTCCAGGCCATTGTTGGCAGTCTTGACCGCCAAGCCGCCTTTAATCAGAAATTCCTGTGCCACCTGTTGATTGAGTTGATTATCCTCGACCAGCAAAATCCGCGCGCCGCGGATAGCTGCCAGCGTGGTTCGGGTGGCGTTGAATACTTCGGCGGCGGGAACAGGCTGGCTGGTTTCGTTTCGTTGCAGTTGAACCAGGGTGTTGAGCAGGTTGGAGGGTGTGACCGGCTTGGCGATGATCGCGTCCACTGGAATGTTGCCCGCCGACTTGGCCAGCGCCTCGCGCTCATAAGCCGTGATCATGATGGATATTGGCGGCCGGCTGTTATGTTCGTCATGGGCTATGGTCTCGGCTAGTTCCAGACCGTTCATGCCGGGCATTTTCCAATCCAATAACAACAGCTCAAAGGGTTTTCCGCATCGCTCCGCTTCGGCGAACAAGCGTAAACCTGTTTCGCCCGAATCAGCCGTCGCCACTTCGAATTGCCAACTTTCCAAAATCGAGCGCAGTATCGTCAGCGAGGTTTCCTGATCGTCGACCACCAGGGTGCGCATGGGGCATAAACCCTGCAAACGCCAGCCCGGTGTCTGCTCGCTGGACGAAATACCGGCCGGCAGGCCTAGTCTAACCGTAAAGGCAAAGGTACTGCCGGATTCGGGTTCGCTCTCCAGGGTGATTTCTCCCGCCATCAATTCCACCAGGCGTTTCGAGATCGTTAGCCCCAAGCCGGTGCCGCCGAATTTGCGGGTGATGCCGGCGTCGGCCTGCGCGAAAGGCTGAAACAGTTGGCCGGCTTGTTCGGCCGTGATGCCGATGCCGGTATCTCTTACCGCAAAACGCAGACGTATGGCATTGTCCGTTCTTTCCTGCGTCTCGACGCGAAGGTGGACTTCGCCTTGATGGGTGAATTTAATGGCGTTGCCGACCAGGTTGTTAATGATTTGGCTGAGGCGGAGCGGGTCGCCCTGCAACTGATCGGGCACATCCTGTGCTATATCGATGAACAGCTCTAGGCCTTTTTCATCGGCACGGATGGAGAACAAGTCTGCCGTCGCCCGCAGTATGTCTTCCAAGCTGAATTCGATGGCCTCAATGTCTATGCGCCCGGCTTCGATTTTTGAGTAATCGAGAATGTCATTCAGAATACCCAGCAAGGCTCGCGATGAATTCAATACCTTGCTGAGGTAATCGTGTTGCTTCCGGTTCAGCTCGGTATCCAGTGCCAGTTGCGTCAGGCCGATGATGGCGTTCATCGGGGTACGTATCTCGTGGCTCATGTTCGCTAAGAAATCGGATTTGGCCAGATTGGCACTTTCGGCTTGTTTCCTGGCGTCCAACAACTCCGTCGTGCGCTCGTTTACTAGGTGTTCGAGATGATTTTTGTAGTGCTCCAATTCGACTTCGTACCGTTTGCTGTCGGTGATGTCCATACGTATGCCCAGGATACGGCTAACCATGCCGTCTTCGCCGCGCTGCACGCAGAATGCTTTAACACTGATCCAGCGATAGCTGCCGTTGGCATGGCGCATCCTGGCTTCGTAACTGTAGGCATTGGCGCGTTTCGACAGTACGGCCGCAATTTTTTCGGCGATGCCGGCTCTGTCGTCGGGATGGAGGCGCTCCAGCCATTCGTTACGATCACCGGGGCCGGGTTTTGCTTGATAGCCTAGCATCGTGAAATAAATCGGTGACATCTCGAAACTGTCCTTTTTGACGTCCCAATCGAAAATGCCGATTTGCGCCACATCCATCGTCAAGCGCAGACGCTCTTCCGATGTTTTTAGCTGCTCTTCGACTTGCTTACGTTCGGTAATGTCAAGCGTAAAACCGTTGATCTGTCCGTTTTCTTCATCCAGATAAGCGGACATCGAGAACCATTTAGTTTGCCCGGTTACGAGCACCGCTTGCGCTTCAAAGCCGCGTACCTCTTTATTTGTCTGCAGCAACTGATAAAACAACTTCAATTGATCGAGATCGGCCCACAGCTTCTCGGCCGGCACATAATGTTGCAGAAAGGTATCGACGGAGTCGCAATCCAATTGGCGTGCCAAAGTGAGATTCAGAAAGCTAAACTGACCTGCAAAATTTCTCTGAAAAATGCCGACCGGTGCATTCTCGATAATGTAGCGGTAATTTCTTTCGTTGTTCTGCCATTTCAAACGGCTGTGCCGTGCAACCAAGGCTAACACTAACGAAGCAATCAAGATGACGAGTCCGGCCGTACGGTACCAGGCCAGATGTTTCCACCACTCGGCCAGATAATCCTGTTCGGCGATGGCGGCCAGCACGTACAAAGGATAATCGCCGACCCGTCGAAAACTATAGAGGCGTTTGACGCCATCGCCCGGGCCGGGCTGTAGATAGGAGCCGTGGGTCATACCCTGGGCGATGTATTGGTGCAGGGGGTGGTTAGGCATGGTTTTGCCTAGATTGGCTTCCAGATGCGGATGGCGAGCCCAAAGCCTCATCTGTTCGTCGCGGAGTAACACCGCGCCGTGTTCGCCAAGGTTCAACGTCGCGTAAAAACTTTCGAACGAACTCAATTGCACGATGACGTTAACGTATCCGGCAAAGCCGCCATCGGGAAAATCGATACGCCGGGTCAGGGAGCTATGCCAGATGCCCAGAGTACGTGATATTTCCGGCGGGGAAATGTGTAAGCCAGTCTGGCGATGATCCCTATGAAATTGAAAGCTTTCTTTGTCGGCGACATTGATGGCTGGCTGAGCATCGATAGAACTGTAGATACAATCGCCGTTGGTATTGAATATCTGGATTCCGCCGATCTCGATCACCGCCGCTTGCTGAATATCGTCGGCCTTTTCCTGCAGTAAGGCTTGCATAGCATGGTTTTCAACGGAGTTATCGAATTGGCTGCTGCGCATGTCCTCGGGTCGAATATGCCCCTGAATATCTTTCAGAATCAGATCGATTTTTTGTAGGGTGGCCAGCGCATGCCCCTCCAGAACCAGAGCGATATTTGCTGTTTCGATACGCGCGTGCTCCATGTGGTTATCGCGCTCTTGCTGCAGGCTCAAGCCCATCAGCGCCACAAATCCCAAGATACCGACCAAGCCAGCGGCGATTGCCAACCCAAATGCCGATATTCTTGGAAAACGTTGTTTCATGTGCCCACTCCCGGCTATAAATTATCACCTAAATTCGGCAATTGCTAAAAAGCCGAGGACTCAAAGTGAGCCGCTGAGATGGCCGCGCATAAACCGGCGCGAGTCGAGTTCCCTCGTGAACGGCTCTATGCAATCCTGACGTAACAACAATTCGAAAGACTTATTTTGCGCCGCCTTGCCATATCAGAACTCGGCTAATCTTGAAACGAGAAAACCGAACGCATACGGGTAAAGGTTTTCGCTACTGTTGGTAGCAGGCATTGACAATCGCCCGCAATTTTTCCAGACCCAATTCGCGGGTCAGCGCAATATTTCGGTCTGGAATACCCTCCGGGTCGGGATGGCTGGCGACGGCTTTTTCGATGCTGTCTTCGCGAATCAGATGCAGCATGGGGTAGGGGGAACGGTTGGTGTAATTGCTGGGGTCGTTTGTCGGCGTTTGCGCAAAGCAATAGTCCGGGTGAAAACTAGCCAATTGGTAGATGCCTTCGTAGCCTTGATCAATCAGCAATTGCTCGGCGATAGCCAGCAAATCCAGGAAATCTTCGAAGTCGGCAAACGCCTCATTAAATATCAGCAAGGTGGTTTCTGTATCGGGCTCGGAATCGAGATGCACGCACTCGGCAATGACCGCTTCCAGGCTATCCTCAATGCTGTTGCTCGACACGACCTGATAGCGAATACTGCCTTTCTCCTGCTCGCGGCGGGCAAACGGGCAAATATTGTATTCAATAACAAAAGTTTTTAGCCAAGCCTGCGTAGCGGCGATAATCTGTTGGTTAGTCATGGTGATCGAAAAAAATGAAGAAAAGCACTAAACACTGTCTCTGGCTGTTGGCGATATTGCCGGCTTTGCTATCTGCCGAAGTCTATCAATGGACCGATCCGCAAGGTCGTCGCCATTATGCCGACCATGGCAATGAAAACGCCAAAGTCTTAAGCATCGATCCCGGCGTCGCCTTTTATCGGGTAGAAAAGGTGTTCGATGGCGATACTATCTTACTAAGCGACGGCCAGAAAGTCCGTTTTTTGGGGATCAATACCCCGGAGGTTGCCGGCCGTAACAAGTCAGCGGAAGCCGGCGGCGAGCAGGCCAAGGCCTGGTTGAAGCAAAAGTTGGAGCATCAGAAGGTATTTCTGCAACGCGATGTGGAAAAACAGGACAAATATCAGCGCACTTTGGCCTACGTGTTTACCGAGGACAAGGAGCATATCAACCTGGAATTGGTAAAACGCGGATTGGCCACGGTTAACATTTTTCCGCCGAATTTCAAATATCTCGACAGCTTGTTGGCGGCTCAGCGCAGTGCCGAGCAAGCCAGGCTAGGGATTTGGGGTGAGCAGGCCTATGCGCCGCTGGCGGCGGAACTGCTCGACGAGAACAATTACCAGGGTTGGAAGCGCTTAACCGGACGCATCCGCGCGCTCAAAAATACAGCGAAACACAGCTACCTGCAATTCTCCGATGCGGTATCCATCAGTGTCGAGCCAATATCGGCCGGCTTGTTTCCGCCGCTGGAAACCTATGTAGGTAAGGATGTGGAAGTGCGGGGGTGGGTGAGGCGCTCGAAACAGCGTTTTGCCGTGCAGGTGCGGCATCCGGCGGACATCGTGTTGCGTTGATGCCGGCCGCCGGGCCGCTTACTCTTCTTCGGCGAATAACGCTTGGATCATTTGCTTTTCTTCGTCGTCGAGGATGTGCTCTGCGGAAAACCAGCGAGTGCGTTGAAACGGGATTTCCCGCTCCGCGTCGCGCAGTCCGGCGCGACGATCAATCTCGCGGCGCTCGGCCCGCCGGCGATCCAAAACCCGCCGGTCTTGTTTTGGCCACAGCACATATTGTTGCTGAACGAAAGCGATCCACTCCGCTGAGTTGAAGGCGAACGGATTAGTCCGGCGTTCTTGCTGACGGCGCGCCCCTCGGCGGCGTGCCGAATCATCGCTAGTCATCATAGTGGCTACCACTGACCTATGCCGCCGCATACACGCATGCTGTAGAGGACAACCGGCGAATTGATGTAAAAAAAATACGACCTAAATAACATTCGACCAAAATAATAAGCTTCTCAAGAAAATCTGAGTATCTAGGCAGGGATTTTAAATGTACCGGCCCAAATGCTCAATCAAACTTAGTTTTCGGATGTCATTTTACTGGACAAAGTTCCCGGTAACCGCGGAAGTTGATCAGTCATCACCAGCATTTGGATGGCGATCCAAAAATCCGGGAGACATTATTGGCTATGTCTTATTCGCCGGACAACGCAGGCCTGCAAGCGCTTTTTATTGTTTTGGCGGCTAGGGCGCTATGCGCCATTCGCACCTGGACAGCTCAGGGAACAATGTATTGATTAATAGCCGCGAATCGACCAAGCCTTTTTTCATCAGCGCAATCAATGTTTTATTAGTGGATCCAACCGGTACGACAGCCCATTCCTTAGGGCATTTATTCAGCAGATTTATTTGAGCAGTAGTCAGTTTTTCTCTAGCCATCGTTACACCTATTTTCGGATTTGGTATTGCTAACGGGTCTTGTATATGGGGTTTTACTTGACGCCGGCATACGGTAAGTCAAAAAACAGGATTTGTTAAATTAGTAATATTCATCAGCTCTATTAATAACGTGCATTTGGGGCTATCGGCCTTCCGCCGGCATAGAAACAAGGGTAGTGAAGGGCGGGGTAACGAGCTAGAGACACTCAAAGCCGGCAGGCCGCATAGATGCGGGCGAGTTCCAGCAGATTCGGCGCGCCGGTTTTCTCCATCACCTTGGCGCGGTGGATTTCAACAGTGCGGTGACTAATCCCCAAACGCCTGGCTATTTCTTTGTTGGTTAGACCAGCCACCACCATCCCCATAATCTCAAGTTCGCGTGACGTCAGCCCGCTTAGCCGATTACACTGCGCTTGCCCTTTTATGGACTGTGCGTGAGTGTTGACTTCAAGCTGTAGCGCGGCCTGTACCCTGTCGAGCAATAGTTCGGTGCTGACCGGTTTGGTCAGAAAATCAACAGCTCCCGCCTTCATCGCGCGCACTGTCATCGGTATGTCGCCATAGGCGGTCAGGAAAATAATGGGAAGGTGGATGTGGCGGCGGATAAGTTCGGCTTGCAACTCGTGACCATCCAGACCCGGCATGTTGACATCCAGCACTAGACAGCCTGGCTGCTCCGGAGAATAGCTTTCCAGAAAGCACTCGGCACTGGCAAATGTTTGATACGGGAGGCCCGCGGTTTCAAATACCAAACCCAAGCTGTCGCGGACTGCATCATCGTCGTCCACCACGAATACGCAGGGCTGAGTATTCATTTCGCAAACGGTAAGGTAAAGAACAGGCTAAGGCCGTCGCCGACATTCCGCTCCGCCCACAGTTGGCCGCCATGGGCTTGGATCAAGGCGCGGCTGATGGCCAAGCCCATTCCCAGTCCGGCGGGTTTAGTCGAGTAAAAGGGTTGAAACAGCATTTTCAGGGCAGTGGCGTCCGCCAAGCCTTTGCCGCTGTCACAAACACAGACTACCGCCATATCAGGATCGTCGGCGTATCGGCCGGTGGTAATGCGCAATACCTCAGATAGCTTACCGTGTTCTCGCATCGCTTCCAGACCATTAATGATCAGATTGACCAGCACCTTTTGAATTTGCAGCGCATTGACCGTGGTCTGCGGTAAGTCGGCGGCAAGGTCCAGTTCTATGTTTAAAGTGTCTAGGGTTTTGTCGTTTTTTATAAACGCGCAGGCTTCTGTCACGAGAAAGTTAATATCGACCCGTTCCCCGACGGCCTCGGTTTTATTCAAATGGCTAAATAATTGTCTGATGACTTCGCCGGCACGCTGAGCTTGTTGCACACAGGCTTCCAGTACGTGGTTGAGTTTCTGGGAATCCGGTTTTTCCGATTGGTAGAGGCGCAACGCCACGTCGGCATAAGAGGAAATAGCGGCCAGGGGTTGGTTTAATTCGTGGGCAATCGCCGCTATCGTCTGCGTCGCCAACGATACTCGAAATGACTGTTCCATCCGATTTCGGCGTTCGCTCAATTCCCGGGTCAGTTTATAGTCGGTGATGTCGAAATTGATGCCCAGCAATCGATAAGGCCGATTATTTTTATCATTCAATAAGCTGCCGCGCGAATGGATCCAGCGGTAGGAGCCATTCTTGTGGCGTAAGCGGAATTCCAGTTCGTAAGCGGATACATGCCCGGACAGGTAGTCTTTGGTGCTTGCCAGGACCCATGCCCGATCATCCGGATGCAATCGAGATTCCCATTCCTCCCAGCGGTTTTGCATCTCATGGTCGTCAAAACCGATTTGCCGTTTCCATTCCGGCGAGAGAAATAAGGTTTGCGAGACCAAATCCCAGTCCCAATAACCGGCATTCACTTCGTCGATGATCAGTGCCAGGCGGGTCTCGGTATGCCGCAATTCCGCGTGGGTGCGTTTCAGTTCGGTAATGTCTACATGGGTAATAATCATGCCCTGGAAACCTTGGGTAATGCGTTTGGCATGCATCATAAACCAAAGCTCACCCAGCGCGGTTCGACAGGGATATTCCATCATAAATTCCTGTTGATGGCCCGCTATCAGGCTTTCAAGGCCGGTCAAAGCCTTCTGTGCGTCCCGGTCGCCTGCCGCCGACGAGCGGCGGCAAACTTCAAGGTAGTTGGCGCCCTCCGACAATTGACTGGACGAACCGCCGTTCTCGATAGCAAAGCAATCCCAGGGCGCGTTGACCGTCGTCACCAAGCCGCTATTATCCAGTACTGCCACATGTGCGGGCAGCGAATTCAGAACGCAGCGTACGAAAGCCTCGTTACGGCGCAGGGCGTCATCAGCGACTTTCAGCGGAGTAATGTCCAAAAATGCGCCAACGGCCCCGCGCGGCTGCCCTTTATTGTCCAGCAAGGGCGATGCATTGGACACCACGGTAATCACTTTGCCGTCCGGGCGGACTATATCCAGCGTCTCGTCGCTCACCACTTCTCCCCGGCAAGCACGCTGAATCGGCAGATCTTCAGCGGCCAGCGGATAGCCGTTTTGCAATACTGTGATGGCCGGCGGGGTTGGGCTCGATAGTGAAAGTTCCGAGGTGGGGGGCACGCCCAGCATCTGCTCATTCGCCCGATTTCCGCGGATATGTTGTCCGCTATTGTCATTGGCGATGGCGAGTCCAATGGGTACCGTGTTGTAAATAACCTGCATTTCCTCCAGACGGCGTTCCAAGCGTTGGTTCAATAGGGCAATTTTCTGCTCGGACAGTTTGCGCTCTTCGATGTCGATCACATGCACCACAATACCTTTCAACCTGCCGACTTCATCGGCATTGGGAATATAGGTCGCATGCACCCAGCGGGGTTTGCCGTTGCCATAAGGAATTTGCTGGTCAAAACTAACCGGCTCGCCCGCCAAAGCCCGCTCCAGATACGGGCGGACTATGTCCCAGGCCGCGCCACCCAGAATTTCCGGCACGGTGCGGCCGATAACCTGTTCCGGAGAGATGCCGAACCAGTGTTCATATGTCGCATTGACCCGTACATAGCGAAAATCGACATCCAAATAGGCGATCAGCGCCGGCGTGGCATCCATGATCAGTTGCAGTTCCCTATCCTGGTCGCGATAGACCGATTCAGCCTGTTTTCGCGCGGTAATATCTTGGAGATAGCCATGCCACAAAATGCTGCCGCCCTGTTCCCGCATCGGCATGGAATGACCTTCTATCCAGATTTCGCCTTTACTAGGGTGTTGGTAGCGAAAGGTGTCGCGCCAAGGCGTCAGGCTGCGCGCCGATTCGCTGATGGTTTCGTTGATCAGTTTGATGTCGTCGGGATGCACCCTGGCAAATACCGGACTAAAGTCCTCGGCCACTGCTTCGGGAGGCAGTCCGTACAAAGATTCAAGCGCCTGACTGGCATAAGGCATGCTGGCTGAGCCATCCGCAGCCAAACGAAAAGAACAAATAACGCCGGGTACGGAAGCCGCCACTTTGGACAGCTGATCCTGTAAATGATGTTCGGCTGGTAGTGGGCTGCGTCCGTCTGCATCGCGCAGGACAAGGGAATACAAGGTTTGCTGGTTAGTGTCTATCTCGGAAATGATGGCTTCCATTAGAAATTCTTCGCCGTTAGCGCGCAAACCGGTCACTGTGCGAAGTTCTTTAGACTGATGATCGCTATCGCCTTCTGGCTTTGGCGCTGAATAAATGGCCGGAAAACCAGCCGGAATAAAGTGTTCGATCACGTTGCCAATGGCTTGATCCGCGCGGCAGCCGAACAGCTTGCCGGCTGCGGGATTGCATAATACGACACGGTGTTTTGCGTCGATGCAGACAATGGCATCCCGCGCGGCTTGTATAAGTGCCGCGCACAGCGCCGGGCTTTGCTCCTGCACAGATGATTCTGTTTGTGTTTGTCGAGTGAGGTCGGTGAGGGTAATGTGCAGTTCCGGCTGGTCGGCGAGACCGGTGAGCATCAGGCAGTCGAGTCTGGCAGGAAATGCAGCGTTATCGTCACGCAGCATTGGCAATTCGCAAGGCTGAATTTCGCTACGTTGCTGAATCTGCGATAAATGCCGTTGCCAAAAGTCGCGGCTTTGATCGGCAATCAAGCTTGAAAAATGACGGCCAATTAAGTGTTGACGCTCACCACCCAATAAGGCGGCGGCCGCAAAGTTGATGGTAGATATTCGCTGGTCCGGGCTGAGTGTGAGGCAGGCGTGCGGGGCGAAATCGTAAAGATGCTGGAAGCGGTCTCGCGCCTGAATCAGCGATTGATTTTGGGTTTCTAATTCAAGCAGTCGTACTTGCAGCTCATGCAAAATTTTCTCCGGAGCATCCAGGGAACAGTTGGTTTTGCTTGAGTTTGGGTGTCTGTTCTGAGCTTTTTGTCGAACAGTATTGTCAGGGTGTGCAGACTTACAGCGCTCGTCAGTCATGAGACATCTTCTATTTTGGACAGAATTTAGACCGCTTCAGGCATTCTTTCGATGGTTGTAACACAAGCCCTGTTATACGGATGTGGCTAGCCGAGAAGCCCTGTTTCGGCAACAGCGGGAGTTGGCAACCGGGTCTTACCCGGGCATAAGCCGAAATAGCCGGCCTTAGTTTGTGAAAAGCTATGCCTAGAGTTGGCTTCTTACCCCAGTTCGCGCGGAAGTATGCTGGCGAAAAATTAGCTCTGTCAATCTTATCTTCAATCTAAGTAGCAGTACGTATTTTTAGCGGATAGCGGCTGTGATAAAACGCGCTATATTGGTATGGCTTTACCGTTTCAGCAATATGAATACTTGATGCACCCCTCGCCAAACAATCCGGAAATAACTGATGAGTGAATTGGACCATCCAAGACAAAACCAGCTTCTCGCTATGCTGCCTGAACCCGAGTATGCCCGTGTTTCAAGTTTACTGGAACGGGTTGAAATGGAGTGTGGCGACGCGCTTTGTGAACCGGATGAGTCTTTGCGTTATGTCTACTTCCCCGTCACCGGCGTGATAGCGGAGCTTTACTTTACTGAGAATGGAGCCTCCCGCGAACTGGCTTTGATTGGCAACGAAGGCATGCTGGGTATATCGCTGTTCATGGGCGGTGAATCCATACCGTATCAAGCCTTGGTAGTGATGCCGGGCTACGCCTATCGTTTGCGCAGGAGTCTGGTTGATGAGGAAATTGGGCGGATAGGCGGACAGCACAGTGGGCTGCAAGGTGTGTTACTCCGCTATACCCAGGCACTACTGACGCATATGACGCAAATAGCGGCTTGCAAGCGGCATCATTCCATTGAACAACAATTCTCGCGTTGGCTGTTGATGATCCTGGACCGGCAGAGCGGGAGCGAGATAGCAATAACGCAGCAATCCATCGCCAGTCTGTTGGGCGTGCGCCGCGAAGGCATCACCGAGGTTGCCGGGAAATTACAGCAAGCCGGGGTAATTCGGTATTGCCGTGGTCAAATCAGCGTGCTGGAGCGCGCCGGCCTGGAAGCGCAAAGTTGCGAGTGTTATCCGATCATCAAAAACGAGTTTGCTCGGCTGCTTGCTGTCAGTGCCAATCCGTCGCCGCTGTCCAAACCTATTACCGCCATTACCACTTATGGACATGCCAAAGATCTCAGGAGACGCTACGCATTTGGCTGATCAAGTCTACCGGCGCTGAAATATCGCCCCGTGGTTTTATCTGGTCAGTCCGGCTATTGAAACCCAGTCACCGATAGGGGGCGATTTTATGAACACTGCATCAGCCAAAGCCCATAGCTGCTCACTTGTTATAGACCACGATCCAGCCAGCCGGATGGCGAACAAACACTCTCTGGCGGCGTTTCGGGATCATGATGCGGCGTTTTGCGAGGGAGAACCCAGTCATCACGGTCTTAAACTCGCCGAAGACCGCCAGCCCGAACAAGTGCGCGGGAATTGGCAATCACCGGATATGCTAGATGCCGGCTACATCGCCAATCAAGTGGAAACGGTCAAACAGGCTAATGTCTCCATCCTGATGCCGATAGAATCCGATGATGCGGCCTTTGTCACGGTCCAATCTAACAACTGCGCCAGCAACGCGGACGCCGCATCGCCCACTGAAGTCAGCCGAGAGTTGCAGGGACAGCACCTGCTGGCGGAGAAAACCGAAACCCTGGCGCAATTGCGTGAGGCGGAAGCTAAGTACCGGGCCTTGGTGGAACAAATGCCGGTGATCACTTATGTCACATCGTTGGAAACGCCGGTAAAGCTGTTATATGTCAGTCCGCAAATTGCTCAATTGGGCTTGCCCGAGCAAGATTGGCTTGATGACCCGCAAGGCATACTGAAGCGGGTGCACCCGGACGATCTGGCAGTGGCGGTAGAGGCCTATGCCTATACTTATAAACATCATGCGCCGCTGCGGTGCGAATACCGATTACGTAAACAGGATGGAAGCCATCGCTGGTTTCTCGACGAAGCCAATGTAGTGCGGAATGAAGCCGGCGAAAGTTTGTTTTTGCAAGGTGTCTTGATTGATATTACCAAAGACAAAGAAACCGAACAGGAGCTGAGCTATTACCGGCAACGTTTGGAGGAGTTGGTGTTTAGGCGTACGGAACAACTGGAAAAACAATGCGCCATCCTCAAGTCTGCCAATGCCAGTCTTGACACCACTTTGGTGAAGCTCAAACACGCCAATACCGAGGCGCGCAACAGCGAGAGGCGCTTTCGCTTACTGCTGGATTCGGCCGGCGAAGGAATTGTCGGTCTTGATGTGGATGGCCGTTGCAGCTTCGTTAACCGGGCCGCGTTGCAGGTTTTGGGTTACGCCGAGATAGACGTGCTGGGACAGGACATCGTTGCCATGATAGCCGGGGATTTGATCTTAGCGCTGGAAGCGCTCAAGTTGCCTGATATGGCCCGCGACATCATCGCTCAGCGGAGTACCGCTAATTTTAAACGCAAGGATGGCCGGTCATTTCCGGTCGAATATTCGTTTTATCCGGTCGCGTTGGATGGATTTGTCGATAGCTTGGTGCTGGTGTTTTGGGATATGTCGGCATCTCAAACCAAACGGCAGAGTTTGGCCTATCAGGCCAGCCACGACCCCTTGACCGGGCTGGTTAATCGGACAGCTTTTGAACAACGGGTGGCAAGGGTATTGGCTAGCGCCCGCCCCGGCTATTTTCACCATGCGCTTTGTTATCTCGATCTGGATCATTTTAAGCAGGTCAACGATACCTGTGGACAAGCGGCAGGGGATGAATTACTGCGCAGAATCAGTACCGTTTTGTCCTCCAAACTGCGGCAACGCGACACGCTGGCCCGATTGGGCGGCGACGAGTTTGCGTTGTTGCTGGAACACACCACACTTGATCAAGCGCGCAATATCGCCCATGAACTATGCAATAGCCTGCGCAATTTCAAATTTAACTGGGGTGATGCTGAATTTACCGTGAGCGCCAGCATTGGAGTGGCTGCGGTGACGTGTACCGTTCGGGATGTCGGGGAGTTTTTAAGTAACGCCGATAGCGCTTGCTACAGAGCCAAGGAAAAAGGCCGGAACCAGGTACATGTGTTTTTACCTGATAACGTCGAGCGCCTCGATCAATTCCTGCAATGGAAAGCTTGAGGATTTTGCTAAAACGCATTTTGTGTATGAAGAACGGAGCCAGCGAATCACTGAGTGGCAAATCCGGCTCTATTGATTACCGGCATCCCGCTCCCGCTATGTTTATCTGGGCCAATTAGGGATCTTCTCCAACGGGTCCGAACGGTATTAATCGACCGGATAAAAAATTCAGTGTTCAGGATGAATGTCAATCTACTCGGAGTATCGCCATGAAACACTACCTATTGATAACACTGGGTATTTTACAATGCCTGATCGTCGTGCAAGCTATTGAGCATGCGCCTGCCAAACCCATCAATCAAGAACAGTTACAGACAATAGTGCCGTACGCGGTGCAGGGGACGGTACAAACCTTTACCAAAACGGTGCACGGCGGTGTCCAGCATGTGGTGATCAAATCCGCGGACAATGCCTCGCAAATCAAATTAATTCAGGGGCATTTGCAAAAAAGGGCGGAACAATACCAGGCGGGCAATTATGCGGCGACGGAACGTTTGCATGGTGCGGAAATGCCGGGGCTGGCGCAGTTAAAAAAGGCAAAAGTCGATGATATTAAAGTTCAATATCAAGCTTTGGATAACGGCGGACAGATTCATTTTTCTACCGAATACCCCCAATTCGTTCAGGCCCTGCATGAATGGTTCGATGCCCAAGCCGAGGACCACGGCAATCCAGGCATACCTGATCACGATAGCCATCATTCGCCGGCTGCTGAATGATGGCGGAGGCGCGTCTGTTCCGGGCAATCCCAGGCGCGCTATAGGGCTTACTGAGTCGGCTCGGTTCGTTGAGCGGTATGAGTCGCGGAGCCTCCGCTCTGCGGACTGGCGACTGCTACTCTTTGAGCGGCGTGTTAGGTCTTTTTATTATCAAAAACAAACCTCTGCGTGTCGGGGCTATAGCCTCGATTCAATCAGCATCCCGCTGCCAATCCGCAAACCACTCCGGCAATTCGCGCGACTCGCCTAGCGCAAGTAACCGATGATCAATGCCGTCATGGTTGCCCCACACCACTTCGCTCAGCGCGCCATCACTTACGCGCGCTTCGATGTCTTTACAGTACAGCCCCTGATCGCGCTGAACATAAAAACCGTAAGTTCGGCAAGCGATAGGGCGGTGTGCATAGACCAGGCAAGCGCCATTGGCTTTGTCCAGCAGCGGGCAGATGACCGGGCGCGCTATTTGGCCGGCCAGAGCGGCTATCTCCCCACCGATTTTCCGAAATTGCTCCGGCGGTAAGGCCATCAGGCCTTGTTGCAGACAATGCCATTCATTCGCGGTGATCTTGGGTACTGCGGCAAGCCTGCGGCAACAGCCGTCGCAACCCTGGCGGCATAGCCAATCGGGTTGGTTGTCGCGGATGATTTTTACCCGCGTGTCGATATCTGCATGGAGTTGGGTGAGGGTTTTCATTGGAACATACTGCCTGTTTAAGCGGGTTTTGCAAAGCCTGTCCGAACATGACGCCGATTCGTGTGTGCTGAGCAGCCGGCGGCGTTTTAACCGGATTCTAATCAAAGCTTAAGTAGATTTTAAGTCGCCAAACTTAGAATTTTTCGCAAGTGAACAACTGACGGAGTGAATATGCGCGACTCGAATACTGCTATAAATCAACAGCTTGGCGAAAAACACATCGGCGGCGGCATCTATGTTGCCATTGACGGTCTTTTAAAACACTGCATCACCGCGCCCCTACTCGAGCTGCCGATAGATTTTAAGGAATGGTACATACCCATAGGCAGCAATATCTCGCAACTTTATCCACTCTAATGCGTGCCGGAGCAATCCTCCGCAGCACCAGTCACTCAATATTTCAAACAGCAATGATGAGATTTTAGCTAACAATTTAAACATGCCTTTTGGAGGAAAAATGACACAAAAATATTTCGGCAGTATGTTGCTACTTGCCACATTAACCAGCGGCTGCGCATCCATGAGTGGCTGGCATCCGATCATCGATCCGCGCTTGGACCAACAGCCGCAAACCACGCAACGCGATATGGTGGAGTGTAAGTCGCTAGCGGAACAAGCTTCGGATATTACCAAGGAAATCGGCATGGGCGCCGGTGTCGGCGCGGTTACCGGTGCCGCGGGCGGCGCGGCAGTCGGTGCGATAGCCGGCAGCGCCGCCACCGGCGCAGCCGGTGGTGCAATATTGGCTATCCCCGCGGGGTTGTGGGAAGGCTATAAAGCGAACGAAAGCTTTAAACGGGCATTTAAAACCTGCATGCGTCAACGCGGCCATACCCTGGTTAACTGAAGAAAATTTCTGAAAATGCCTGATTTTCACCATGGAAGGCGAGGATATTTAAAGGCCGGTTCAATGGGCCATATACTATAAATATCCTTTATCAGGCATGGGCTTGATAATATATCGCCTGGATATTTATCGAACTTAGTTAGAACCGACGATGCGTGAATTAACCGACCGAGAGCTGTATCAGGCCCTGCAATACGCCAAAAGCCAGGATGAAAATGCCGGCCGCAGCATACTTCAGCAATTCCAAACCGAGCAGAGCGCGTTGGCGCAAACGATTTTTGGCGTGTTTTCGGCTTTGATTGCCGACAAGGATAAAGATTTGGCAAATCTGTTCATGGATCTTTGTTTCGATGTGATTTGTGTATTCGGGCATGCCTTCGGCGATTTGCCGGACCAAAGGGTATTGAACATGGAATGGTTACAGAATACGGCCGCCTTACTCGATGCGGAGTTGCAGGCATTCATGCCTGGCAACAAGATGGATACGAAGTTTCGCGACAAATTTCAGAATCGATTTACCGAGCGCCTGACCGAGAGCGATTCGCAAGCCGGCTTGGTTAAATTCATGGATGATGCCATCAGCGCCTATGTTGCCGACAGCCCGGCGGATCCTGATGCGGTTCGTACTGCCAGAACCATGATTTATGTCGTTATTCAGCTATTTGGCGCGATGTACGATCAGGCTGAACGCCAAGCGACGGCTTCATGATTCCGGAGATTTAGAAAAATCTTAGACTTTAGCTTGTTGCTTCGCGCCGAGTTGAATATCAGAACTCGGCGCTATGGATACGGTTAATGCAGGGCGGCCAAGGCACTGACGTAGTCAGGCTCGTCGGCAATTTCACTAACCAACTGGGTGTAGACCACTTTGTCGTTTTCGTCGATGATGACGATAGCGCGGGCGGTCAAGCCTGCCAGGATGCTGTCCAACAGCTCGACGCCGTAATCGTGGGCGAAGCTGGAACGGAAGGTCGAGAGCGGCACGACGTGTTTGATGCCTTCGACTTCGCAAAACCGCACTTGCGCGAAGGGTAGGTCAGCCGATACCACCAACACCACGGTATTATGCAAATGCGCGGCTTTTTCGTTGAATTTGCGGGTCGAGGTAGCGCAGGTCGGCGTATCCAGGCTGGGGACTATGTTCAACACTTTACGTTTGCCGGCAAATTCAGCCAAACCCACGTCCTGCATTTTACGATTGGTTAATTGGAAATCCGGCGCTTGCGTACCTATCGTCGGTAAATCGCCGATGGTGTTGATCGGTTTGCCTTGGAAAGTGATGGTTGCCATGTGTTGCTCCCTGGGTGTTTTTATTTTTTGCGTTTGCTGAAATCGATCAGGCGCTTGCGTTTTTTCATCTGGCGGTCGCTTAGCGGGTTTTTCTGACCCTGAAACGGGTTCTCCGGCGATTTGAATACCAAGCGTATCGGCGTGCCTGTCAGCCGCAACTGATCGCGGAAATAATTCATCAAATAGCGTTTGTATGCACCGGGCAGGGCATCGGTCTGGGTGCCGTGGATCACGACAACCGGTGGATTTCGGCCGCCCTGATGTGCGTACTTCAATTTGATGCGGCGACCACCGACCAGCGGCGGCTGATGCGCGGCCAGCGCGTCGGTCAAAATCCGGGTCAGCAAGGGCGTTGACATGTCGGTCATAGCCGAGTCGTACAGGGTATGCACCACGTCGAACAACTTGCCGACGCCGCTGCCGTGCAGCGCTGAGATCGGATGCTTTTCGGCAAAATCCAAAAACGACAATTTGATCTCGATTTGCTTTTTCACGAAATCGCGGTGTTCGGCGTTCAGGCCGTCCCATTTGTTCAAACCAATAATCAAAGCCCGGCCGGCTTCCAACACCAAGCCCAAAATGTGCGCATCCTGATCGGTGACGCCTTCGCGGGCGTCGATCAAATAAATCACCACATGGGCTTTCTCGATGGCTTGTAGCGATTTGATGATGCTGAATTTTTCCACGGTCAGCGATACCCGGGAGCGGCGGCGCATGCCGGCGGTATCGATTAAGGTAAATTTCTGGCCGTTGCGTTCGAACGGAATATAGATACTGTCGCGGGTCGTGCCGGCTTCGTCGAACACCACTACACGCTCTTCGCCGAGCAGCCGATTCACTAAAGTCGATTTGCCGACGTTAGGACGGCCGACGATGGCAATGGCGATACCCGGATCCTGCTCTTCGAATTCGTCCTCGACTACCGGCAATAACTCGTCAATACGATCCAGTAAGTCGTGGACATTGCGACCGTGGGTAGCGGCAATCCCGATGGGTTCGCCCAGCGCCAGAGCATAAAAATCGTTGGTCACGGTATTGCTGTCGATGCCGTCGACTTTATTCACCACCAGCACCACCGGTTTGCCCAGCTTGCGCAGCATATCGGCAATCGCTTCGTCGGTGGCGTTCAAACCGTCGCGGGCGTCGACCAGGAAGAACACCACGTCGGCTTCCTGCAGCGCAATTTCCACCTGCTTTTTGGCGAAGACGTCTATGCCTTCCTGTTCGTCAGTGATACCGCCGGTATCGACTACCAGACAGTCGCGCTCGCCGCGTTTGACCCGACCGTACTGGCGGTCGCGGGTCAGGCCGGGATAATCGGCAACTAATGCTTCGCGACTGCGCGTCAAGTAATTAAATAGCGTAGATTTGCCCACATTGGGGCGGCCCACTAGGGCGATAACAGGTAACATGAATTTATTTTGCTCTCAAAGCGGCCAGGGTGCCGTCTTTGGCGTAAATGAAAACCGTATCGTCCACGACTACCGGCTTGGCTTCTATTGCCGCTTTACTGACCTGAATCCGGCCCAATTGGCGGCCGTCGCTATTGGACAGCCAATGTACATAACCTTCGAAATCGCCGACTACGACATAATTTTGATAAACCACCGCTGCCGTCAATTGGCGGTTGTGTAAGTCTTTTTGTTTCCACAGTGAGGCGCCGCTGCGTTGATCGAGCTGCCAGACATGGCTTTGGGTATCGCTGACATAAAGGTAACGGTAATCCAGGCTCAGGCCGGTGTAGGAAGACACCGCTTCGTTGCGCCACAGCACATCGCCGTCCACTTCGGAGACCGAAGACGCGCCGCCGGTGAAGCCGGCAATATAAATGGCGCCGCGTGCCGCGACCGGATCGACATCGAGATCGACCAAGCGTTCGACTTCGGACCGACCGCTGGGTATCGCGATAGTGGCTTCCCAGATGGATTTGCCGTCTTTCAATTGCAGGGCTTCCAGCTTGCCATTAGCCGAGCCGGCGATCACGTTGTCGTCGACAATGATGGGCGCGCCGGTGCCGCGGATGCTCAGGGCCGGTACGCTGTGTTCGAAGGTCCAGAGTTGCGCGCCATTATCTTCTTTGAGGCCGATGATTTTGCCGTCGGTGGTCCGGACGATGACAATACCGTGACTCACCACCGGAGCCGCCAATACTTCGCTGGGTACATCGATTTTCCAGCGCTGTTCGCCGTTGGCTTTGTCAAAACCTATGACTTCGCCGGTGCTGGTACCCATTACCACGGTATGCACCCCCAGACCGGGGCCGGCTGAGAAGCTGTAATCGGTGTTGTTTTCCCAGCTCAGACTACCGTTGCCGGCGCCACGCGCCTGCAAATGGCCTTTGTTGTCGCCGACGTATACAGTGCCTTCGGCGACTGCCGGTATCAGTTTCAGATATTTTTCATCCGCGCCATTACCGATTGATTCCTTCCACAGCACCTCGACTTGCACTTCCGGGGTATATTCCTGCAAGGCGGCCGGCGGATCGGCGTTGTCGTCGTCGCCGGTGATATATTCCGTTAAGCCCGAGATAAAGTCGCGTCCGGCATCCAAGCCCGCGCAGCCGGCTAGCATCGGCAGGCAGGCAAGCAGCGGGAGAAGTGAGCGGTATCTGATGTTCCTGATTAACATGCTAAAGCGTGTATCCGTTGGCGTGGGCTTAATTGGCAGCCGCCGTGGCAGCGTTGCCAGGCGTTGCGACGTCGTCCAGCTTGAACTGCGTCAGCGGGGTGGCTTGACCGGTTCTGATTGCGCTTTGGTACGCGCTACGGGCTTCGTCCAAGCGGTCCAGCGCCACGTACAGGTCGCCCTGCAATTCGTCGTAACTGGCAGAAAAGCCTTCGGATTTGGCCGGATCGACCGCAGCGATCAGTTGCAAACCTTGTTCGTATTGGCCGGTAGCCAGCATCAGTTGAATCAGGCGTAGACGGGCAACATGTCTCAACTCATCGCTGTCGGCTTCCTTGATGGACTTTTCCAGAATCGCTTTAGCGCCTTCCAGATCGCCTTTTTGCACTTTGCTTTTGGCCAATTGCAGGCCGGCATAGTGGGCGTAAGCGGTGCCCGGAAATTCGATAGGCAAGCGTTCCGCCAGTTTTTCGGTGGATTCGCTGTTGTCCTTGGCCGCGCTATCCAACAATTGTTGGTACATTTGCGAGGCTTGGGCGCGTTTTTCCAGTTGGTGGTTTTGCCAGAGATTCCAGCCGCTCACCAATACTATTGCGGTGACAACACCGGCGATCAATGAAGTCTGATTGGCTTCCCACCACTTTTTCAACTGTTCCAGCTGTTCTTCTTCGGTATCGTAAATTGCCACGGTAGTTCTCTTCTATTATCAGGTTATAAGGGATTATCGGCGGTGCCAGTCTTGCAGGGTTTGCAGGAGTTGGTCGTGATTGTACGTGCTTTGTTCGGCGTCGATGCGCAAGGGTTTTAAAGCCACTTCGCCGCGTTGGGCTTCGTCGTCGCCGATGATGATGGCGTACTCGGCACCGGACTTATCGGCTTTTTTAAACTGGCTCTTGAAGCTGCCGCCGCCGCAATTGACTTGCAATTTCAAGCCCGGAAGCGCATCGCGGATGCGTTCGGCCAAGCGCATGCCGGCTGCTTCGGCGTTGGTGCCGACGCGAATCATGTAAACATCGGTGCTAGCTGCGACTGGGACATTATCCAGTAATTCAAGCAAGGCCAGAATGCGCTCCATGCCCATCGCAAAGCCGATGGCGTGATTGGCTTTGCCGCCCAGTTGCTCGATCAAGCCGTCGTAGCGGCCGCCAGCGCAGATGGTGCCTTGCGAGCCTAAGTGCTCGGTGACCCATTCGAATACGGTTTTGCCGTAATAATCCAGGCCGCGCACCAAGCGAGTATTCAATTGGTAGGTAATACCCAGATCGTCCAGCGTGGCTTTCAGGCTATTGAAATGTGCCAGACTTTCTTCTCCAAGATGCTCAAGTAGTACCGGGGCCTGTTGCAACATAGCCTGCATATCCGGATTTTTACTATCCAGGATGCGTAGCGGATTGGTTTCCAGGCGGCGCAAGCTGTCTTCGTCTAAAACTGCCAGATGTTGTTGGAAATATTCGACCAGTTTGCCGCGATAAGCCAGACGTTCTTCGCTGGTACCCAGGGAATTGATTTGCAGCTCGACTTTATCGCGGATGCCCAGTTGCTTCCAGAGCCGGTCGGTCAGCGCGATGATTTCCGCGTCGATGTCCGGGCCGGGCATGCCGTAGGTTTCCACACCCAGTTGGTAGAACTGCCGGTAACGGCCTTTCTGTGGGCGTTCGTGGCGGAACATGGGGCCGTAATACCACAAACGGTGGCTTTGATTGTGCAATAAACCGTGCTCCAGGCAGGCGCGCAAACAGCCGGCGGTGCCTTCGGGGCGGAGGGTTAACGAATCGCCGTTGCGGTCGTCGAAGGTATACATTTCTTTTTCGACGATGTCAGTGACTTCACCGATCGAACGCTTGAACAGTTCGGTCTTTTCGACGATAGGCAATCTGATTTCATGATAGCCGTAGGCGCTCAATACCTGTTTGGCCTGGCTTTCCAGCCATTGCCATAGAGGCGATTGTTCAGGAAGGATGTCGTGCATGCCGCGGATGGCTTGGATAGCCTGTTGTTGTTTTGCCATGATCTTGTTTGTTGCCGGATTATTTGCTGATCGCGGTTTTGACTTGTTGTGCTTCTTTGGAAGCCGGAAAAGAGCTAATCAATTGCTCGCGGTATTCTTCGGATATTTTGCTGTTACCCAGCGCCCGTTCGGTTTGAAACGCGATCCACAGCGTTTCCGGGGTATGTTTAGCAACGCCCAGGTAGCGCTCCAGAAACGCCCTGGCCGACATGAATTGGCCATTCTGATAACTGATGCGTTGCATCTCCTGCAAGGCCGGCGAGTAATCGGGCTGAGATTGCAAGGCTTGGCGAAAATACTCTTCGGCGCGCTGCATGTCGTTCTGCTTAACGTAACAAACGCCCAGATTGGTTAATGCAAACCAGGGCCGGTTGTTCATTGGCGATGCCATCGAATCTTGCAGCAAGGCTATGCCTTTATCGAATTTGCCTTGCTCGCACAAGAAGCGGCCATAGTTATTCTTGATGCTGAAGTTATCCGAGTCTTTATTTAGCGCAGTTTGATAGCTGTCGCTGGCTGCTTCGGTTTGTTTGATGCGCTCGTAGAAGACCGCCAAGGCGTTATGAGTTTCCGGGTTGCTGGAATCCAGCCGCACCGCAGTTTCCAGCTTTTCCTTGGCGACGTCGAGCATGCCCATGTCCAGATAACGCGCGCCCATTTGTAGATTGAGCTTGGCTTTTTCGGCATTGCTCATCGTCTCGCGGGTGTCCGGCAGCAGGCCGCAAGCGCCTAGCAATAGGCTCATCAGCACTAATCCGCGAGCGGCTTGCCTATTGGCCATGCGAGAGCCCTTGTGCTTGCAGTTTTAAATGTCTGCGGCTTTTATCTTGTACTTGACCGACCAATTGCCCGCAGGCTGCATCGATGTCGTCGCCGCGGGTCTTGCGAACGGTAGTGACGATGCCGGCATTATGCAGAATATCCCGAAATTTCAGGATGGCGGCGTTACTGGAGCAACGGTAATGCGATTGCGGAAACGGATTGAACGGAATCAAATTCAGCTTGGACGGCACGGTTTTTAACAGTTTGACTAAGGTGCGCGCGTCTTCAGGGCTGTCGTTGATGCCGTCCAGCATCACGTATTCAAACGTAATATGCTTGCGCGGGCCGGTCTTGGCGTATTCGCGGCAGGCTTCCATCAATTCCTTCAGCGGATATTTGACGTTGATCGGTACGATTTGGTCGCGCAAGGCGTCGTTGGGGGCGTGCAGCGAGACCGCCACGCTGACGTCGCAGACCTCGTTCAGGCGCTTCATTGCCGGGACAATCCCCGAGGTGCTGATGGTGACGCGGCGTTTGGATAGGCCGTAACAAAAATCATCCATCATTAAATTCATGGCTGCCACGACATTGTCGAAATTCAATAGCGGCTCGCCCATGCCCATCATCACCACGTTGGTGATGCGACGTTCCGGTCCCAGCCGTTGTTGAGCCAGATATAGCTGGCCGATGATTTCGGCGGTGGACAGGTTGCGGTTGAAACCTTGTTTGGCGGTCGAGCAAAAGGTGCAGGCCAGGGCGCAGCCGACTTGCGAGGACACGCATAGCGTGGCGCGGCGTTCTTCCGGGATGTAAACGGTCTCCACCCGATTGCCGCAGTGCATCTGCACCGCCCACTTGCAAGTGCCGTCGGACGCCAATTGTTCGGCGACGATTTCCGGGACTTTGATTTGGCAGTGTTCTTTTAAATGATTGCGTAGCGATTTGCTCAGGTTGGTCATCTCGTCAAAATCCGAGATGCCTTCCTGATAAATCCATTTCAGCACCTGGGTGGCGCGAAACGGTTTTTCGCCGAGCTCGACAAAAAAGGCTTGCAAGCCTTTTCTGTCGAAATCCAGCAGATTAATCAATGCTGGCTTAGCGGATACGGTCGCAGAGTTCATTAGCAGAGAAGAAGTAAGCGATTTCTCTCGCGGCAGATTCTGGTGCATCGGAACCGTGTACAGCGTTTTCGTCGATGCTGACTGCGAAGTCGGCGCGAATAGTGCCGGCCGCCGCTTCTTTAGGATTAGTGGCGCCCATCAGTTCGCGGTTTTTCAGGACTGCGTTTTCGCCTTCCAATACTTGGACAACGACTGGACCAGAAGTCATGAAGCTAACCAAGTCTTTGAAAAAACCGCGTTCTTTGTGCTCGGCATAAAAGCCTTCGGCTTGCTCTTGGGTCAGTTGCAGCATTTTGGATGCGACGATGCGCAGGCCGTTTTTTTCGAAGCGGCTGACAATTTCCCCAATCACATTTTTAGCGACTGCATCAGGCTTGATGATTGAGAAAGTACGTTCGATTGCCATTGTGTAACTCCAGTGAGGATGTTGATTGAAAAATTAATTGCGCATTATAGCTTGTCAGGCAGGGTGTTGAAAAACGCCCTGCCGAATAGTGTGTTTCCGAAATTGCGGAAGCGGCCCGGTTTAAGCAGAGCCGAGACCCTAGTTTTGGCTAGATGGAAATTTTATCGCTGCGGTGATCGTTGCCGTAGAACCAGTTGACCAACATCCGGGTGCCGGTGACCGCGGTAAATACCGAAGTGGCAATCCCAATCATCAAGACCAGCGCGAAACCCTTAACCGGGCCGGTGCCGAAGCCGAACAACAATACGGCGACGATGAAGTGGGTAACGTTGGAGTCGAGAATGGTGGCAAAGGCTTTTTCGTAACCGACGTATATGCTGGCCTGCCGGCTCAAGCCGTTACGCAGTTCCTCGCGGATCCGTTCGTTGATCAATACGTTGGCGTCCACCGCCATACCCACAGTCAAGACGATACCGGCCATGCCTGGCAAGGTCAGGGTGGCTTGCAACACGGACATGATGGAGATCAGCAGTACGACGTTGAACAACAAAGCAAAGTTGGCGATCAAGCCGAACGCGCGGTAATAAGCGACCATGAAAAACACGACCAGCAGGAAGCCGGCGGTAATCGACATCATGCCTTGATCGATATTTTCCTGGCCCAAGCTGGGGCCGACGGTGCGTTCTTCGACGATTTCAACCGGAGCCGCCAAGGCACCGGCTCTGAGTAATAAGGCCAAGGTGCGGGCTTCTTCAGGGCTGTCAAGGCCGGTGGTTTGGAAGCGTTTGCTGAAACTGTCGCGGATAGTGGCGACGCTGATGACTTTTTCGACTTTTTCCTTGTGTTGGACTTTCTCGCCGTTAACAACCCGGGTCTCGGATTTGTATTCGATGAACACCACAGCCATCGGCTTGCCGATATTTTCCTGGGTCATCTTGCCCATTTTTTTGGCACCGACGCCATCTAATGTGATGAATACGGCAGGTGAACCGTCTTGATCCAAGCCTGATGACGCATCGGTGATTTGGTCGCCCGTAACGATAACCGCGCGCTTCAGCAGCACCGGCGCGCCGTTTTTGTCTTTATATAAGCGGCTGCCGATAGGTTCGTGACCGCCCAAGGCCGACTGCACATCATGCTCTACGTCAACCAAACGGTATTCCAGTGTGGCGGTGGTGCCTAACAATTCTTTGGCGCGGGTAGTGTCTTGCACGCCGGGTAATTGCACTACAATGCGGCTATCGCCTTGTTGCTGAATGATAGGCTCGGCGACACCCAGTTCGTTGACCCGGTTGCGCAGCGTGGTAATGTTTTGGCCCAGCGCCGATTTCTTGATTTCGCGCAGGTTGCGTTCGGGGATGTTTAACGTAAATTCATTCGGACCGCTTTCCACTAAATCCAGGCCGCGGAAGTCTTTATTGAGTACTTCTGTGGCGGCAACTCTGGATTCTTCGTTAGGCAGCACGACTTTGATGCCGCCCGCTTCCTTCGCAACCGATTGATACCGAACTTTTGCATCGCGGAAGGCCGAGCGAATGTCGTTGGTGTAGCGTTCTTCGGCTTGTTTCAGCGCGGAGTCCATGTCAACTTCCAACAGGAAGTGCACCCCGCCGCGCAAGTCTAAGCCCAGATGCATAGGATTTGCACCGAAAGCGCGTAGCCAAGCCGGGGTGGCAGGCGCTAAATTCAAGGCGACTGTCGCTTTGCCGGCCATTTGCTCGCGCAATAGGTCTGCCGCTTTCATTTGTTCGTCGGTGTTATTGAACCGCGCCAGGATTTTGCCGTCGGCAAATTCAAAGCTTTTCAACGTGAAACCAGCGTTTTTGATGCTGGCGGCGACTGCGTCAGCCTGAGACTGCTGCAATGGCGCCGGGCTGGACGAAGCCAATTGCACTGCCGGGTCGTTGCCATAAAGATTAGGCAGCGCGTAAATCGTACCGACTAACAGCACGAAAATTACTAGGATGTTTTTCCAGACAGGGAAATGATTTTGCATGGTTATTCCATTAAAGCAGTGACAGCCAGGCTGTTGCGAATAAAAGCGGGGTATATCGCAGGGTTAAAGCAAACTTATTCTTTGGTTTTTTTGCTGTTCAAGGTTTTGTAAGTACCTTTCGGCATCATGTTGGCGATGGCGTGACGTTGGACCTGAATAAAGCTGTTGTCAGAGACTTCCAGTTTGACGAAGTTGTCGTCCAATTCGGCCACTTTGCCCAAAATGCCGCCGGTGGTGACCACTTCGGCGCCTTTACCCAACGCAGCCAGCATTTGTTTTTGTTCCTTGTTGCGCTTGGATTGTGGGCGGATGAACAGGAAATAGAAAAATATCAGAATACCCAATGGGAACAGCATGCCTTCAAAGCCGGGTTGTACGGCGGAGGGCGCTGTTTGGGCCAGCGCATCGGAAATCAAGAAACTCATGGTAATCCTCTTATTGTTATCGTCGTTTTAATGGTCCGGCCGGGCGGACAGGCGCGCATTATGCCACACTAGCAGTGCTTATCACATTACGCTGTCAATTTGTCCGGTTTATGCTAGCGTTCGGCCAATCGCCTCGCCCAGTTGTACCGCTCTGCCGCTGGAGAAGTCGTCGTTCCAAGCTATTTTTTCTTTACCGAACAGGACGATAATCGTCGAGCCCATATTGAATCTGCCCATTTCCATGCCTTTTTCAATAATCGGCGCGTCTTTTTCATAACGCCAGGTCCTGGGAGCGCTGATGCTCGGTGGCGTTACGACACCGTGCCAGACGGTTTCGACGCTGGACACGAAAATTGCGCCGACCAGAATCAAAGCCATCGGCCCTGCGGCCGTGTCAAAAATACAGGCTACGCGCTCGTTGCGCGCGAACAGATTCGGCACGGCGCCAACCGTGGTGTTATTCACGCTAAACAGGCGACCGGGAATATGTACCATTTCTTGCAAAGTGCCGGTCAGCGGCATATGCAGACGGTGGTAATCCTTGGGTGATAAATAAATAGTGGCGAAAGAGCCATCTTCAAAGGCCTGCGCCCGTTCGGCGTCACCGCCCAGTAATTCCAAGGCGCTGTAGTCGTGGCCCTTGGCTTGGAAAATTCGGCCGTTGCTGATCGGTCCGGCTTGGCTGACCGCGCCGTCCGCCGGACAGGCTATGGCGTCGGCGGCGGAGTCAATCTGTCTGGCGCCGTCTTTTAATTCGCGGGTAAAAAAATCATTGAAGCTGGCGTAGTGATCCAGCTCTTGAAACTTGGCTTCCTGCATGTTTACCCCGTACAACTGCACGATGGATTTGATAAACAGGTTTTTCCAGATTTTGTTTTGGCAGTGAGTCAGTTTGGACATCACGCCGGAGAGTGCGTGATGCGGCAATGCGTATTGCGGCAACACGGTAAACGCTTCTTTTAAATTCATGATTCGGAATCAGGGGTTTTGCCGCTGATGAAATACGCAAAGGCGATGACTTCGGCAACGGCAATATAGAGTTGTTGGGGGATTTCCTCACCGAGTGGGACTTGCGCCAAAATTCGCGCCAGCTCCGGCTCGTTTTGCAGCGGTACGCCGTGTTTTTCGGCGATGGCCAGAATTTGCTGAGCGGTAAACCCTTCGCCTTTGGCGGTTACTTTCGGCGCATTTTTGCCGTCGTATTGCAGGGCGACGGCAATATCGCTGTTATAGAAGGTTCTGCCACTCACGTTGCTTTACGGCAGATTGACCAGTTCAGGCGCTTGCCAACTTGGGTCGCGATGTTCGGCGATTACCGTGGTGTAAATGCCGCCGCGCACGTTGAATTCGGCGCGCAGGCGCATGAAATTGGGCGAAATTGCCGCGACAATATGATCCAAAATCTCGTTGGTGACCGCTTCATGAAAGGCGCCGCGCTCGCGAAAAGTCCACATGTACAGCTTTAAGGATTTGAGCTCGACGCACAATGTGTTGGGTACGTATTCCAGAACCAGTTTGGCGAAGTCGGGTTGGCCGGTCATCGGGCACAAACAGGTAAATTCCGGGATGTCGATGCGAATCGTGAAGTCGCGCGCCGGCCTGGGATTTTCGAATGTGGTGAGGTCTGCGCTGGGTTTTGTAGTCATTGCTTGATTTGCGTTGTTAGGGATTCCGGAGTAGCGAATGGGATGTCCGCCGGTTAAGTCTGGCAATATTTTACCAGCTAAGATGCGGTAACGTATTAAGCATTTAAACTCAAGGAGTTATCTTGTTATTTTTGCGTTGGCGGTTGTGTATAGGTTCGGGTTTGGTTCTCCTGAATCGGCCGAAACAATTAACGGGTGGAATTGTCAACAACTTACGGCGAATGATGTAAACTAGTCGTTAAGGCGAATCGTAAAAACCGTTAAGATGTAAGTTCAATTTGCAGGGGAGTCGACGATGGAAATCAACACTACATACCCAAACCAAAGTACCTTGGCTAGCCAAGGCGTATCCAGAGAGCAAAAAGCCGGCGCGATTGAAGAATTGGCTGAGCGCAGAAAGGCAAGTAATTCGCAAAATCAGGTCGAGAGAACCGAGCCAAGCCCAAGCGACACAGTCAGTTTGTCCCAGGAGTCTTTGAAATTAGCGCAGGCTGCCAGCGGACAAAATAGCGACAGTCAGGCCAGAATCAACAGTCCGGAGCAGGCGCAAGAGGTGGTTGGGAAGTTAATCTCGGACATTCAAAACAATCCAGTTCAAGCCCAATCCGCTGTCGCCAACAGATCGCGCGCCAACTTAAGCGCATTATTGAACTAGGCTCGCTACGTTTCTTGCAGCAGTTTCTGCAAACAGGGGCCAGTCTTTTGGCTGGCTCCCTTACATCCTGATAATTCAATACCAATTCTCATCTCTCCCCCGATTGACAGAAGTCTCGGAACAGTCGCTGGCGACAAAAACGAAGCCGTTTCTATCGTCTACCGTTCTCGGCCTACAAAGAGGCAAGGTTCTTTGCCGTCAGGTTCTCTCGAACGGTTACTCTATATCGGTATCATCAATCGCCATGCGATAGCCCACGCCGACTTCGGTCAGCAAATAACGTGGCCGCGCCGGATTGACTTCTAGTTTGTGGCGCAATTGTCCCATGTAAATACGCAGATAATGTTGATCGTGGATGTGTTCCGCGCCCCACACTTCCTGCAGGAGTTGTCGATGAGTCACCACGACGCCGGCATGGCGTATCAGAATGCCGAGCAATCGATATTCGATAGGGGTGATGCGTACTTCGTTGTCGGCAACGAATACTTTCCGACGCGTCAAATCCACCTTCAATAGACCGGTTTCGAATACCTCTAGGTTGCTACGGCTGCGAGCGACCCGACGCATCAAGGCTTGCAGACGAGCGTGCAATTCGCCGCTACCGAAGGGTTTGGTCAAGTAATCGTCGGCACCGGCATCTAGTGCCAGGATCTTGTTTTGTTCCTGGCTGCGCGCCGACAAGATCAGGATGGGCAAATCCGACAATTGCCTCAGGCGACGGGTGACCGCTATACCGTCCATGTCAGGTAACCCCAGGTCCAGGATCACCAGGTCGGGATGTTCGCTATTCAGCATTGCCAGCCCCGATTTGCCGCAGTCGGCTTTGATTGTAGACCAACCGCGATGGGTGAGGCTGGTTTTTAGGAAGCGTCGGGTTTGTGCGTCGTCTTCTATCAGTAGAATCAGGGGGATTGCTGTCATGCCACGCTCCCAAGCGCTTCTGATTCTGCAAGCAGCGGCGGCGCATGCAGGGGTAGTTCGATGCTAAATTCCGCACCTTTGCCGGCGCGGTTATCGGCTTGAATAAGCCCGCCATGCGCCTCGACGATAGCCTTGCACAATGCCAGCCCCAGGCCAACCCCGTTTTGCTGGGTTTCGGTGGCGCCGCGATAAAACTTCTCGAAAATCCGGGTTTGTTGATGTTTGGCAATGCCAGGGCCGTAATCCGTTATGCTTAAGCGGAAGCGCTTCGGCAGCGCTATCGCTTCGATGTCAATGGGGCTGCCCGGCGACGTATACTTAACCGCGTTTTCGATCAGATTGACCAGTACCTGTTCCATCAGTACCGCGTCGATCCACAATAGCGGCAAGCTATCCGGCAGCAGCGTGCGTACCGGTCTGTCCTGTAAGTGTTTATCCAGGCGGTTCAAGGCACTGCCGACGATTTCTTCAATGGCGTTCCAACTGCGGTGCAAAATGATCTGACCGCTGCTCAAGCGGGCCATATCCAGAATTTTGCCGGTCAACTCCGACATGCGTTGCGCTTCTTCCAATACCGATTGATTCAACTCTTGGCGTTCCATGGCTGATAAACCGGCATCATTCTCGATAGCGGTGCCGACCGCACCAATGATGCGGGTCAAAGGCGTGCGTAGGTCATGGGAAATGGAGCTTAACAACGCATTGCGCAAGGCTTCAGTTTCGGCTTGCAGATTGGCCTCGCGGGCTTGAGCGGCTAGCTGAAATCGCTCCAAGGTTTGCGCGATTAAATGGCAGAAGGTGTTTACTTCCGGCGATTGTCTGACCAATGCTTCAGTTTGTAGGATGGTTAACACACCTTGCACGGCACTAGATCCGTGCAGCGGGTAATAGCTTAAAGGGTGCTGCTGTCTGACTTCGCCTTTCTCGAAGGCCCCTTGTGCCAGAGCAAGATCGATGTTGTGCAGTGAAACGGGTAACACCTGATTTGTCTGTATTTGCAGGCCGTTTTCGGTATCGGCAATCAGCAGCACCGAATCCGTACCAAATTCATTGTCGATATGTTCGGCCGCGATACGGGCAACGGCGTTGTGATCCTGGGCCGCGGACAGGTCACGACTCAATCGATAGAGCGCATTAGTATGCGATTCACGTTGTTTGGCTAACTCGGCTTGCAAGCGTGATTTTTCAAGCAAGCTGCCGGTGACGTTCGCGACAATGATCATTACCGCCAAGCCGACGATATTTTCCAGGTCGCTAATCGCAAACGAGAAAATTGGCCGGGCAAAATAAAAGGCAAAGGTTGGCGCGCTGAGTAGCGAGGCGACGATGGACGCGCTGCGACCATAGCGGCTGGCGACCAGAAATACGCCCAGCAAGTAAGTCATCAGGATGCTGGCCGGTCCCAATAGGTCGCGCAAAGGCCAATCGATCAGCGTGCAAATGAAGGGCGCGGCTAAACCCCAGGCATGGCCGATGAAACGCTCGTTTCTCGCTAAGTTCGGGCTGGAGCCGAAAACGCCAGATAATTTCATCAATCCGTTTAAGGCTTCTGCTGGTCAGAAAGACCCTGCATTGACCAGCATATGAGTGCCGATACTGGCAAAGTATGCCAACAGGATTACCGGACACCATTTCATATGGCTGCCGAACGTATATTGTCCTTTGGCTTGGCCCATTAAACCGATGCCTGGTGCGGAGCCAATTGCCAGCAGGCTGCCGCCAACGCCCAACGTCAAGGTCAGCAACAGCCATTGTCCTTGCGGAATATCGGGATGCATGGTTAACACGGCGAACATCAAAGTGCCGTTATCGACGAATGCTGACGATAAACCGATCATGACATTCGCCAGAGTCGGGCTGAATTGCCCGTATAGCACCTGTGAAATCGCATCAAGATAGCCTATGAAGCCTAGGCCACCGATGCCCATCATCGCGCCGTAGAAGAACAGTAAAGTATCCCATTCCAGTCGGCCCACTTTATCGAAAACATCCAGGCGCTTGGCTTCAATAGACAGCGAATGCAAATCGCCACCGCCGAAAAATAGCGAAAACTCCGACTGTTGCGGATTACTTGGCTTATCGGATTTTTGCAAATAGAAATAAAAGAATTGTAACAAGGATAGACCTGCCATCATGCCGGCTGCCGCCGGTAATCCCAACGCCATATCAAAACCAACCGCCAAGCTGATGGTGACGCCGAACAGGAATATGATGCGTTTGGCCCCGCGTGGTAACAAAATTTGCTGGGGTTCGATAATGGGTTTGTCTTTGGGTAGTGCAAAATGCATAGCTGCGGCTGGTACCAAAAAGTTGACGAGACAAGGTACGAACAATTTAAAAAACTCGGTAAAACCCAGCATGCCATGTTGCCAAACAAACAGCGTCGATATGCCGCCCAACGGGCTAAATGTGCCGCCGGCATTGGTGGCAATCACGATGTTCAAACAGCCCAGTGAGATAAAACGCGGACTGTTTTTGCCAACGGCTACCACGACAGCGCCCATCAACAAGCCGGCGGTTAAGCCGTTGACGATACAGGAAATTAGAAAAACTAAAAATCCCGTTATCCAAAATAGTCGTCGATAGCTGAGGTCTTTACTGACCAGCCAAATCTTCAGCGCATCGAAAATGCCCATATCCTCCATGGCGTTCAGATAAGTCATCGATACCATGATGAATAGCAGCAATTCGATGTAAGTCTGCAAGTTCGCCTTAAAAGCGGTAGTTGCCGGTAAACTGTCGCCGTGTTGTTGATACGCCAGGACGATGACAAACCAGATCAATGCCGCTGCCAGCAGCATTGGTTTGGATTTGCGCAGATTGGTCACATCTTCGAGCATCGCGGAGATATACGCGATGATCATCACGACCAGCGAAAAGTAGCCAACCCAATGCTGAGTAAGACCAAGATGAAACGACTGCGGCGTCGCCGACTCGGCAAATCCGGGGCCGGGAAATATCAGCGACACTAATCCAAATAGATAGACAACCCGCAGCATGCGTTCTCCGGTTAACGAGATAAATGAAGATGCCTCAAAATTGCTTGGTTTCCGGCGACTTTGGACGATCTACGGATTGTATTTTTAGCCGTGTAAAAAAAGCGTAAAGAGGCAATGTTTGCAAGCAAAGCCGCTACATGTGCAAAATTTGAGATCGACTTTGTTAAAGGCTGCTAGCGTTTGCTGCCAGGCGCACAGCTGTGGTTGGTCAAGCGACAACAGCAATGTTTTTACACATTGATTTTCGAGACCAAATGCTTCGTTCAGTTTAAGGCGTAGTGTTAAGCGGATTTAAATTCCATTCGAATCGAAATGGCATTTCGAAGATAATAGCCGGCTTTGTAAACGTCCTTGAGCGTCTCTAACCAGGCATGAAGCTGGAAAAAATCAAACTTTCGGGTTTTAAATCCTTTGTCGATCCCACCACGATACCGATCAACGGCAATCTGACGGCGATTGTCGGCCCCAACGGTTGCGGCAAATCCAATATCATCGACGCGGTGCGTTGGGTGATGGGGGAGAGTTCGGCTAAGCATTTGCGCGGCGGCAATATGGCCGACGTGATTTTCAACGGCTCGTCGGGCCGCAAGCCGGTCAGTATGGCCTCTGTGGAACTGGTATTCGACAACAGCGAAGGCAAGGCAGGCGGCGAATATTCGCAGTACGCCACCATTTCCATTAAACGCCAGGTTAGCCGCGATGGTCAGTCGCTGTTCATGCTGAACGGCTCCAAATGTCGGCGCAAAGACATCACCGATTTGTTCTTGGGGACGGGCCTTGGTTCGCGTAGTTATGCGATTATCGAGCAGGGCACGATTTCCCGGATGGTGGAAGCCAAACCGGAAGATTTGCGTATCCATATCGAGGAAGCGGCTGGCGTTTCCAAGTATAAGGAACGGCGTTCGGAAACCGAAACCCGCATGCGCCATACCCGCGAGAATCTGGAGCGGCTGAACGATTTGCGTGACGAGGTCGAAAAGCAAATCAAGAATTTGGCCAAGCAAGCGGAAAAGGCCGAGAAATACACCGAGCTGAAAAAGCAGGAACGCCAATACAAGCAAGAGTTGCTGGCAATGCGCTGGCAAAATTTCCAACGCTCTGCGCAGAAGCTGGAAGAAAAACTGCAAAGTATCGCCGCCGAGCACAATCGACTGTTCGTGTTGCTGCGTGATACTGAAAAAGCCATGGAGCTGAAGCGCGGCGAACAAAAAGCCCAGCAGCAGCATCTGGATAGCACGCAAGCCGAATATTATGCCGTGGTCGCCGAAGTCAGCCGGTTGGAACAGACCATCAAGCACAATCAAAAAAGCCACGAAGAAACCCTGGTCGAAATCAATCGTTTGAAATTGCAGGCCGAGCAGGCGCAATCCGAATGCGAACAGGACAGACAGCAGTTGGAGGAAATTCGCCAGACCTTGCTGGAAGCCGAAGAAACCATGATTGTGGCTCGCGAGCGCGAGGAAGACTTGCTCGGTATTCAACAAGACGCCCATCTGCAAAAACAGCAATGGCAACAGCAGTGGGAAGCCTTTCTGGCGGAAAACGCCGGTTATCGCGAACAAGCCGAAGTGCAGCGGACTAAGCTGGTGCAATTGGAAAATCAAAACCGGCAGTTGCATACCCGACTGGACAAATTAAACGGCGAACGCGGCGGCTTGGCCGACACCCAGTTGCAACTGGAGTTGGAAACCCTGGATAGCAGTATCGAATTGATTGAAGCCGAGCGCGAGCAATTACAGCAGCAACTGGAAGTTGTGCTGCAACGCATCGCCGAGCTGCGGCCGGCCATCAAACAACTTCACGACAGCCTGCACGCCAGCCGCGCCGAATTGCAGAAGGTCAACGGCAAGATCAGTTCCTTGGAGTTATTGCAGCAGCATGCGATGGGCAAGGATAAAAAAGAGCTGAGCGCCTGGCTGGAACAGGTGGGTTTGGAGCAACAGCCACGATTGGCCGAGTTCCTGGATGCTGAAGAAGGTTGGGAAACCGCGGTGGAAACGGTGTTGGGCAGTTACCTGGAAGCGATCTGTGTGGATAGCGCCGATTCTATACTGGGCGAGTTGCAGGATTTGACCAAACAATCTTTGGTGGTGTTTGAGACACATGCAAATCTGGCTGGCGCGGGTGCCAATCCAGTGGCTTTGGCGAGCAAGCTGCGCAGTCGTTGGGACTTATCTAGTCTGTTAAGCGGAATCTATTGCGCGGAGACCATGCAGCAAGCCCGGCAAATGCATCTGCAGGCGCATGAATCGGTTGTATTAGCCGATGGCACCTGGCTGGGCAAAGATTGGATCAAAATCAGCCGGGGTAGTGACAGCAAGGCCGGAGTACTGCATCGGGAAAAAGAACTGCGCGAACTGAAACAGCGGCAAAGTGAATTGCAAATGATGATTGCTGAAGACGAAGAGCAATTAGCGAATTCCGAACACGAATTGAAAGCCGCTGAAAGCAATCGCGAGCACTATCAACAAAAGGAAAAGTTGCTCAGCGCCGAGTTTTCCGCGAAGAGCGCCGAATACAGCGCGCAGTCGGCGCGTTTCGAGCAGCAAAAGCGCCGTCTGGAACAGCTTGATCACGAGATCGAAGAAATCAGCCAGCATCTGGCGGAAAATGCCGAAAGCATTTCCGAAGCGGAAATGATCAAGCAGGACGCCGAGCAGGCCTTGGGCGATTTGGGCGACAAGAAAACCGAATTGGAGCAATTGAATCAACAGATTCAAGCGCAACAGCAAAACACCGATGCCTCGGTCGATGAAGCGCGCCGGCACTTGCACCGCTTGCATGCGCAGATCGAATCGCTGAAGTCTTCGGAAGTGCTGACCGCCAAACAGATTGAGCGTTTGCAATTGCAGCATCAGCAATCGGCTGATCGTATCGCCGAACTGGAAAACAAGTTGCATTTTTCATTAGCGCCGCTCGACGATGAGAAAATGCAATTGGAAGAGTTGTTGGAGAGAAAAGCCGAATTCGAGGACAACCTGCAGTCCGAGCGCCAGGCTCAGCAGGCTAGCGAGCAGACGGTCAGTCAGTTGGCCGAGCAATATTCGCAAACACAGCGGTCCCTGGAAAAACAAAAAGAAGCGCTGGATCAGGTGCGTTTCGAACAGCAAGACAGCCGAGTGCGTCAGCAAACGATTGCCGAGCAGCTGACTGAGGTGGATGCCTCTCCAGAGGCGATTCTGGCCAATCTGACCGAAGGCGCGAGCGAAACTAAGTGGAAAAATGCCGTCGACGAGCTGACTGATCAAATCGAGCGGCTGGGATCCATCAATCTGACTGCCATCGAAGAGTTCAAAACGCAATCCGAACGGATGAAATTTTTAAACGAGCAGCATGACGATTTGGTCGATGCCTTAAATACTTTGGATCAGGCCATCAGTAAGATCGACAAGGAAAGCCGCCAACGCTTTAAAGAGACTTTCGACAAGATCAATAGTGGTTTGAAAGAAAAATTTCCGCGTTTGTTCGGTGGCGGCCAGGCTTATCTGGAGTTAACCGAAGACGATTTATTGGAAGCTGGCGTCAACATCATCGCCCGGCCGCCCGGCAAGCGGAACAGCTCGATTCATTTGTTGTCCGGTGGCGAAAAGGCCTTGACGGCTGTGGCCTTGGTTTTTTCTATTTTTGAATTAAATCCGGCGCCGTTTTGTTTGCTGGATGAAGTGGACGCGCCGCTCGACGATGCCAACGTCGTGCGCTTTTCGCAGATGGTGGAAGACATGTCGGCAACCGTACAGTTTTTGTATATTTCGCACAACAAAGTCACAATGGAAATTGCAAAACATCTGGCAGGTGTTACCATGAAGGAGCCTGGAGTATCCAGAATGGTGGCGGTTGATATTGATGAAGCAGTGAGCATGGCAGAAAGCTAATGGATAAAGAATTATTAAGAGTCGTGATTATTTTGATCGGCGTGCTGGTGATGATCGGCATGGTGTTGTGGCATTTCGTCAAGTCGTTGCGAGAAAGACGCACCCCTGACGATTATTACGACGAGGACTCTTACGACGACCGAGTGGTTGACGAGTTTTCGGTCGAGGAAGACGACGATGAAATGGATGTATTTGCGTTAGGCAACGAGTTGGTTGATGGAGATGCTCTGTTAGACGATCAAGCCATCAAGCCCAGCCCAAAACCTTCTGCCGATGCTTTGCGCAAGGATGTCGAGAAAAAACAAGCCGCGACCTTGGCTAATTCGCGGCGTTTGGAATTGCCGGCTTTGATCGAGTTCAGCATCGTTGCCCGTGCCGACCAAGGCTTTAATGGCGAAGATCTGTTCGAGGCTTTCGAACGTGTGGGCTTGCGCTATGGCAGTGTGCGGGTATTCGAACGGGTGGATGCCAATCGCATGGTCGATTTCGCGGTCGCCAGCATGGTTGACCCCGGTACTTTCCCGGACACCGGGCTACAAGATTTTTATTGCCCCGGCATCGTGTTTTTTATGCAACCGCGCGAAGTCGATGCACCGTTGGCAGTATTCGATGATTTCATGGAAACCATCGATACGTTGGCCGACGAACTTGACGGCGTGGTCTGGGACAACCAGCGGCAGCCGCTGACTGCCGAAACCGTCGCACAATTCAGACAAATACTGGCCAAGGCCGCCTAAAGCAGTACCTCGCGGGGGCAGGGCAGCTACCGCATTTATTCTGTAAACCTAACGAATTAACTAGAAGCTAAGTGGATCAAAAAAATATCAGAAATTTCTCCATCATTGCCCATATCGATCACGGGAAATCGACATTGGCAGACCGATTTATTCAAATTTGTGGCGGCTTAAGCGACCGGGAAATGGAGGCGCAGGTACTCGATTCCATGGATCTGGAGCGGGAACGCGGCATTACCATCAAGGCGCAAAGCGTCACCCTGGATTACAAGGCCAGCGATGGCGTCACCTATCAGCTGAACTTTATCGACACGCCGGGCCACGTGGATTTTTCCTATGAAGTTTCGCGTTCGCTGGCGGCTTGCGAAGGCGCCTTGCTGGTCGTCGATGCTGCTCAAGGCGTGGAAGCGCAAAGCGTCGCCAACTGCTACACCGCCATCGAACAAGGTTTGGAAGTGGTGCCGGTGCTGAATAAGATCGATTTGCCGTCAGCTGAGCCCGAGCGGGTGATGGAAGAGATTGAGAATGTGATCGGCATTCCGGCCGATGAAGCTTTGAAGATCAGTGCCAAGACCGGCATCGGCGTGGAAGCCGTGCTGGATCAACTGATTCAAAAGATTCCGCCGCCAGCGGGTGATGAAAATGCGCCGTTACAGGCTTTAATCATCGATTCCTGGTTCGACAACTATCTGGGCGTGGTGTCCTTGGTGCGCATCGTCAACGGTAGTTTGCGGAAAAAGCAAAAAATTACCGTCATGTCGACCGGAAAGTCATTTCTGGTTGATAAATTGGGCGTTTATACCCCCAAACAACTGGAGAAACAGCAACTCAACACCGGTGAGGTGGGGTTCATCGTCGCCGGCATCAAGGATATTTTCGGCGCACCGGTTGGCGACACCATTACGGCTACCGACAATCCGGCCAGTGAAGTACTGCCGGGGTTTGAAAAAGTCCAGCCGCGGGTGTTTGCTGGTTTGTATCCCGTCAGTTCCGACGATTTCGGCGCCATGCGCGAAGCGTTGGATAAATTGCGTCTGAATGACTCGGCACTCAATTACGAACCGGAAACCTCGCAAGCGCTGGGTTTTGGCTTTCGTTGCGGCTTCCTCGGCATGCTACATATGGAGATCGTCCAGGAACGGCTGGAGCGCGAATACAACATCGATCTGATTACCACCGCGCCGACTGTTATTTACGAAGTGGAAACCCATGGCGGCGAGATCGTGATGGTCGACAATCCGGCTAAACTGCCGGATGTAGGCACCATTGTCGAGATTCGCGAACCTATCATTTTGGCGAATATTCTGGTGCCGCAGGCTTATTTGGGTAATGTGATCAATCTGTGTATCGAAAAGCGCGGCATCCAAAAAAACATGCAGTATGCTGGTAGTCAGGTCTCGCTGAGCTATGAGTTGCCGATGAGCGAAGTGGTATTGGACTTTTTCGATCGTTTGAAGTCGGTCAGTCGTGGCTATGCCTCATTCGATTACGAATTCCTGCGTTTTGAACCGGCGCCGCTGGTGAAATTGGACGTCTTGATCAATGGTGACAAAGTTGATGCCTTGTCGATTATCGTCCATCGCGATCTGAGTCAGAATCGTGGTCGAGATTTAGTCGATAAGATGAAAGATCTGATTCCGCGGCAGATGTACGAAGTGGCGATCCAGGCGGCCATTGGCGCAAAAGTCATCGCCCGCTCTACGGTCAAAGCCATGCGCAAAAATGTCACAGCCAAATGTTATGGTGGCGACATTACCCGTAAGAAAAAGCTGCTGGAAAAACAGAAAGCCGGTAAGAAACGCATGAAGCAGGTGGGTAGTATCGAGATTCCTCAGGAAGCCTTCCTGGCGGTGTTGCAGGTCAATAAAGAGTAATAACGATCAATTATGGATTACGATTTTTCATTTTTTCTGGTGGTAGCCAGTTTTGTCACCGGCGTTGTCTGGGGTGGCTATAGCTTATATCTGAAGCGGGCCAATCTACCTTATCCTACTGAGAACGAGCCGTTATTGGTCGAATATGCCCGTTCGTTTTTCCCGGTGGTGTTGATCGTATTGTTGCTGCGCTCGTTTCTGTTCGAACCCTTCCGGATTCCCTCGGGATCGATGATGCCGACATTGTTGGTCGGTGATTTTATTTTGGTGAATAAATTCAGTTATGGAGTGCGCTTACCGGTGCTGAACACCAAGGTTATCGAAATGGGTGAGCCCAAGCGTGGCGATATCGTGGTGTTCAGGTTTCCGAAACAGCCGGAAGTCGATTACATCAAACGAGTGATAGGTTTGCCGGGTGACCGCGTCGCTTACTTTGATAAAAAGCTTTACGTCAACGGCGTACCCGCCAAGCAAGTGTCTTTGGGACGTTATCAAGGCGTCGGGCAGGGCAGCAATATGAGCGGTGCCGAGCGGCTGGAAGAGGATTTGTTGGGGGTTGAGCATTCCATCCTGGTAAGTCACGGGGCTTCGTCTGTAGAGGATGTGTTCGTCGTGCCGCAGGGTCAGTATTTCGTCATGGGCGATAACCGCGATAACAGTAATGACAGTCGTTATTGGGGTACGGTACCGGAAGCTAATCTGGTGGGTAGAGCCTTTTTTATCTGGATGAATTGGGACTGGCAAAATAACGGTATTGCTTTCGACCGGCTAGGCACAGTGCTGCGTTGAGCGGTTCGCTGCAAGATAATCCGAAAAAACAATGCTTATTGCGGTGGACTCTCAACAGTCGTCGGTTTATTTCTAATTTTTCTCGGGGGTAGTGTTATGCCGTCATCATTAAAAAAACAACGCGGTTTAACCTTTCTGTCCATTGCCTTTATTTTGGCGTTAATTGGTTTTTTTACCTTATTGATTCTAAAAATAGCGCCGATTTACATCAATCATAGCCGGGTGGTAAACGCCTTGAAAGCGGTGGAAAACACTACCGATATAGTGACTAAAACTAAGTCTGATATAAAGGGTAGCTTGGAAAAACGCTTTGATATGAATTATGTAGAGCACGTCACCAATGACAATATCAAAATTGTCGCGCAACCCGGCTATGTACGGGTTGACATAGACTATGAGCGTGTAGAACCCATCATGGGGAATTTGAGTGTGTTGGTTGAGTTCCACGAGGGATTCGAAGCTGGCAACAAGTGATTAAGAAACCTGAAATTCTTGCCGGCAAGTTGGGTTTAAGGTTTAACGATCCCAGCTTATTTACGATGGCTTTGACTCATCGCAGCATGGGGGCCAGAAACAACGAGCGTCTTGAATATTTGGGCGATTCCGTGTTGGGCTTCGTGATCGCCCAAAAACTATACGAACTGTTCCCCGAGGCGGGAGAGGGCGCCTTAAGTCGGCTGCGGGCCAGTTTGGTCAACCAGAATTCGCTGGCGGAAGTGGCCAGGCAGCACAATATCGGTGATTATCTAATTCTCGGTTCCGGCGAACTGAAAAGCGGCGGTTTCCGTAGAGATTCGATTTTGTCGGATGCGTTGGAAGCCATCATGGGGGCCTTGCTGAAAGACCAAGGCGTTGAGGTTTGTCAGCAGTGGATATTGCGATTATTCGATGACAAGCTGGCCGCGCTGAAAGTAGACGATTGGACCAAAGATCCGAAAACCCGTTTGCAGGAGTTGATGCAAGCCAGCCGTAAACCCTTGCCGATTTACGAATTGGTCAGCATGTCCGGCGCGGATCATGCCCAAACCTTTGAAGTGAAATGCACCATCGCATTAACACCGGAAACGCGCAATGGCGTCGGTATTTCCAGAAAGAAGGCCGAGCAGGCTGCTGCCGAAAATATGTTAAATTTTTTACAATCCAGGGATAAATGAACTGCGGATATGTTGCTTTAATCGGTAGGCCCAATGTCGGCAAATCGACGCTGATGAATCATTTGCTGGGTCAGAAACTCAGTATCACCTCAAGAAAACCGCAAACTACCCGGCACCGAATTCTGGGTATCAAGACGACAGCCGCTGGTCAAGCCATCTTCATGGACACACCGGGCATGCACAGCGACGAAAAAAAGGTATTGAATCGTTATCTGAATAAGACTGCGGACAGCACCTTGCTGGGAGTCGATGTCGTGATTTGGTTGCTGGATGGCTTGTATTGGCACGACTACGACGAGAAGATTTTCAAGAAACTCGAGCAAGCCGGACTGCCGGTTATCTTGGCAATCAACAAGGTCGATAAAATCAAGGATAAGGATGCGGTGCTGAAGTTCTTCGCCGAGGCGCAGCAAAAATATCCGTTTCAGCATATCGTGCCGGTTTCGGCCTTGAAAAATACCAATCTTGAGGTGCTGGAACAGCACATTATGGCGTTGCTGCCCGAGGCCGAGCTCATTTATCCGGAAGATCAAATCACCGACAGGCCGGAGCGCTTTTTTGCCGCTGAAATTATTCGCGAAAAATTGACTCGGCGTTTAGGCGATGAATTACCTTATGCGCTGACTGTCGAAATCGAACGCTACGAGGAGTTTCCGGAGCTTTGCAAAATATACGCGGCGATTTTAGTAGAGCGGGACAGCCAGAAAAGCATCGTCATCGGTAAACAGGGCGAAATGCTGAAAAAAGTCGGTAGCGAGGCGCGGGTTGATATTGAAAAATTGATCGGCCAAAAAGTCTATCTGGAATTGTGGGTTAAAGTGAAAAAGGGTTGGTCGGATAACGAGCGCGCCTTACAGAGTTTAGGTTTTAGCGATTTTGGCCATTAATGAGCGGCTTGGCCGTTTATTTACAGCCGGCGTTTGTTCTGCAGCATCGGCCATACCGGGAAACCAGTGTATTGTTAGAGGTTTTCACGCGGGATTTTGGCGTGATGTCCATGCTTGCCAAGGGTGTGCGTAAGGAAAAGTCGAAAATAGCCGGGTTGTTATTGCCTTTCAGTGCCTTGCGGCTGTCATTTATCGATAAAAACGAACTAAAAATTCTGTCTCAGGTGGAATACGTCGACAGCTACCCTTTAGAGCGCTTGGCGCTTTACTGCGGATTTTATGTGAACGAGTTGGTGCAACTATTCGTGCACAAAGACGATCCCCAGCCCGAGATATTTAGCTGCTACGAGCGCTGCTTGAGTGGTTTATTGCTTGGTGAATGTATCGAGCAGACTCTGCGTTATTTTGAACTGGATTTATTGCAAGAAGCTGGCTACGCCGTTGCGATGGATTCGGAAGCTAACGGTAATCCCATCAAGATAGGTCAGCGCTACAATTTTTTAGCTGATTTCGGCATGGTCGCGGATAACGAAGGTTTGGTCGCTGGTGAAACCTTGTCAATATTGGCCGCAAGGGCTCCATTGGAAGGCTGCGCATTGCTTGAAGCCAAGCTACTCCTCAGAAAAATCCTGGATGGACATTTGCAAGGCAGACAGTTGAAAAGTAGGGATGTCCTGGCAAAAATTATTAAGTATTTATAGGCGAAAGACAAAGGTCAGGATAGATTGACCGTCTTTCATCCCTCTTTCTCATCCGCTTGCGGACCAATATTCAATGGAAAAACAAATCATCTTATTAGGTGTCAACATCGACCATGTTGCGACCTTGCGTCAGGCGAGAGGTACTCGTTATCCCGAGCCGGTGCAGGCTGCGCTGATCGCCGAGCAAGCCGGTGCCGACGGCATTACCGCGCATTTGCGCGAAGACAGACGGCATATTCAGGACAGAGATATTTTTTTGTTAAAGGATATGTTACACACCCGGTTGAATCTGGAAATGGCCGTGACCGATGCCATGTTGGCGTTGGCGGTTAAAGTTGAGCCGCAAGCTTGTTGTTTGGTGCCGGAGCGCCGAGAAGAATTGACGACCGAAGGCGGTCTGGATGTGGCAGGCGCCGCGGATAAGATGCGTTCTGCCTGCCAACAATTGGCGGATGCGAATATAGAAGTCTCCTTGTTTATCGATCCGGATTGTCGGCAAATCGATGCGGCGGTCCAGGCGGGGGCGCCGGTGGTGGAGTTACATACCGGCCGCTATGCCGATGCTGCAAGTAAACTAGAGCGGGAGCAAGAATTGCAACGAATCCGCACGGCTGCGGCTTATGCGCATCAAGCGGGATTGCAAGTCAATGCCGGCCACGGCTTGAATATCGCCAATGTGGAAGCTATTTGCCGGATCGAGCAGATTGTCGAGCTAAACATTGGTCATTCCTTGATTGCGCAAGCGTTGTTTTCCGGCTTGGGTAGCGCGGTCAGGGATATGAAGCGCGTCATGCGGGAGTCGCGTTTACACGGTTGATGTAATGCAGAACGAACTAGAGTTTTATCAATTAACCTCGATAGGCAATCGCGAGGTCAATCAGGATTGCATGGCGCACCGGGTGTGCGCTGATTACGCATTATTTGTGGTCGCTGACGGATTAGGCGGACATTACTCCGGCGAAAAAGCGTCACAATTTTTTTGCCGTAGCTTGATTGCTCTGGCGGAAAAATATCATGCTCATATAGCCTCAGTGAAGGCAGAAACGGTCATGGCTGCTTGGATTGCGGAAGCTGTTAGGAATATGAGTGAACTATTTGCCGACGATCCGTTTGCAAGCGATGCCCACACCACCTGCGCAATTCTGTATCTGGACCAGGAGCGAGCGATAGTGGCGCATTGCGGAGATTCGAGAGTTTATCGGATCAATTCCGAGCAAGTGCTATGGCGTACAAAAGATCATTCGGTGCCCCAACAACTGTTTAACGAGGGAAAAATCAGCGAATGGGAGATGGGGGTTCATCCCGACCAGCATAAGCTCACGCGAAGCATCAATGTGTTGAGTACGCCTGCGGTGGATATTGCCTGTTTCCCACCGATGAAATGCGGCGAAACCTTTCTGCTCTGTAGCGACGGTTTTTGGGAGTTCGTAAAAGAACAGGAATTGTTGGCGTTATCGCAAGAGCGCAGCGGAAAGCCGGAGTTGCAGAAAATGGCAAAAATGGCGGTATTACGCGCTCAAGGTAAAAGCGATAACGTTACTGTGCAGTGGGTCAGGCGGCGCTAGCTGTTTAAGTAGAGGCTGGGGCTGAACCATGCAGCCCCTTTAAACCGTATGGCTTAATGTGTTGCCAAGCCGTGCTTTTGAATCCGGTAAAGCAAGGTGTCTCTGGAAATGCCCAATAAGCGCGCCGATTTGCTGCGATTGCCCTTGGTTCTGTTCAAAGCTTGCAGAATCATATCTGCTTCCAGCGCATCTAGTTGTAGACCCAACTCCGGCAAAGTAAAGTCCGAGCTGACTGTTATTGCGCTGCGGTTGAATTCGTGGGGCAGATTTTCCGGCTCGATTACTTTGCCCGCCAGCAGAATGCTCAGTCTTTCGCAAAGATTGCGCAATTCACGTACATTGCCCGGCCATTTGTAGCTGCGCAGCGTTTTTATGGCTTGTCTGCTGAAAGTAGGTGGTTCCAGGGAATGTGCGGCCGAGAAGTGTGTGAAAAAGTGTTTCGCCAGTATTTCTATATCTTCGGTGCGCTGATGTAATGCCGGCAATTCCAGCGGCACTACATTTAAGCGGAAATACAAGTCCTGACGAAATTGACCGTTTTCTATCAGTTTGGTGAGGTCGGCATTAGAGGCAGCAATCACGCGCACATTCACCATGTAGGGTTTGGTGCCGCCAACGGGTAAGCATTCTCCCGACTCCAGAAAGCGCAAAAGTTTTGCCTGGATTCCCAAGGGTAAGGAATTGATTTCGTCCAGAAACAAAGTGCCGCCATCGGCTGCCTGAAACAAACCTTGCTTGTCCGATACCGCGCCGGTAAAAGCGCCTTTCTTATGGCCGAATATTTCTGATTCAACCAGGCCCTCAGGGAGTGCTGCGCAATTTAAGGCGATGAAAGGTTTATTTGCGCGCGGGCTATCCTTTTGAATGGCCGTTGCCAGTACTTCTTTTCCCGTGCCGGTTTCGCCTTTGATCAGCACGGTAACGTCGGTCGCCGCAACGATACGAGCGCTGCGAATCAATGCTTCGATTGCGGGAGATTGTCCAATAATAGGATCGAAGTTATCCACTGTAAAACCTCTCAAAACGTCATGATGTGTTCAACGCGCATCGGATAGAGCCATGGGAAGGCTGCTAATAGCGCAAAGATAATAAACAAGGCTGCCACCGCGTGTTTAAAGTGCCGGATTTTCGAAAGCCTCGCCAGTAATGAGGTCATTATACCGACACCCATTACGGCAGGTAAAGTGCCCAATCCAAATGCTAACATCGTGAGCGCGCTGTGGGTAATGCTCCCCGTGGTAACTGCTAGTGCCAATGCCGTATAAATCAGGCCACAGGGTAGCCAGCCCCACACCATACCAAACAACAAAGCTTGGGTGCGGTTTTGTACCGGAATCAATCGGCGGCCGAATGGTTCGATCAGTTTCCAGAAGCGTGCGCCCATTTTTTCTATGTAGGCAAAGTACGGAAACCAGCCGCCAAGGTAAAGCCCTGCACCCGCCATCACCACGGCGGAGAGGAGTTGCAAAAATCTGTGCGCTTGACCTTGAGCAAAAGGTAAAGTTAAGAAGGCCTCCAGCACGCCAACCAAGGCGCCGGCCATCGCGTAGCTGAGAACCCGGCCGATGTTGTAATTCAGCACGATGCCGAACAGACGGCGCTTATCGTTACGAAGTTCGGGTTTCAGACTGTAAGTCAGGGTACCGATAATGGAGCCGCACATGCCTATGCAATGCAGGCTGCTGAATAAACCCATTACAAACGCGGCAAGATAGGAAGCATTAAAGTCGAGGTAAAGATGCATAAACAAAAAGCCGAGGTAATAAGGTATCGAGTGGATTAGCTGGGATTATAGACGCTTTCCGAAACGGGAACGACGCGCAGATCTCTAAACTACCTGCCGTTGGACAAGTTATTCGCGCAGATACGATTCCGCCCTTGATGCTTGGCCTGATATAACGCATCGTCCGCTGCTTTCAATAAACTGGCAACGTCGTCGAATGTGTGGGCCTGTAGCGTCGCAACCCCGAGGGATATGGTCACGAAATTGTTGGGATTGTTCTGTGTGTGCCGTATTTTCAGATTCTCTATGGCTTCGCGGTACTGCTCGGCACGCATCAGGGCGCCTATGCTGTCGGTGTTGGGAAGCAGGATGGCGAACTCTTCACCGCCCAATCTTGCTACCAAGTCTTCGGGTCTGTGGGTAATTGTTTGCAAGGCACGCGCCACCCGTTTCAGGCACTCGTCGCCCATAGGGTGGCCAAAGTAGTCGTTAAATTGTTTGAAATTGTCAATATCGGCAATTAACAACGAGAGCGGCATGCCGGTGCGTTTGGACTGGTTCCATTGGCGTTCCAGGGCGGCGTCAAACGCTCTGCGGTTGGGTATTTCGGTCAGTCCATCCAGCGATGCCAGTTTTTCCAATAAATCGGATTTAGTTTTTAGCTGTATTTGGGTGCGTACTCTTGCTAAAACAATCGACGGCGAAAACGGTTTGGTGATGTAGTCGCTACCGCCGATTCGAAAACCGTGTACCTCATCTTCTTCCGAGTGTTTAGCGGTCAGAAAAATAATCGGAATATTGCGGGTTTTATCCGACGACTTGAGCTGGTGGCATATTTCATAACCATCCATGTCGTCCAGCATGATGTCCAGTAGGATCAGATCGGGAAGCTGGCTGGTGGCGATATGTAACGCCAGTTCGCTATGCACGGCTACTTTTACCGTGTAATGGGGTTCGAGAATATTCTTGATAAGATCCAGATTTTCCGGGCTATCATCCACGGCCAGAATGGTATGCGTGTTTCTACTTTCCATTTTCCTACATCCGATGTTCCAGTATATGGTTGAGAGCTTGCGCAGCATCTACAAACTGGTAATTGGCAATTTGTTTTTTGATGGGCAATAAGATTTGCAGCAGAGCTTTTTCATCGATATGGCGCATAATTCGCTCAAGTTGCTGGTCCGAGTCGGAATCGAAGGTTTGCAGTTTATCAATCAATATGGCCAGCTGTTGCCGAGTTTCCAGTGTCGAGTAGCGCAGTTCACCGTCGCCGTGGCTTTCGCTGTTGGCCAAATTACTGTTGATGCTGCTGATAACCTTGCTCATCTCCAGTGTTGTGGCGGCAATATTACTATCGATATACGGGACTTCGGCAATATTGGCGCGGAAATCGATTAGCGACTCTTCCAGCCGTACTAAGTGGCTTTGCAATTGTAGCGCGCCGAGGGAGCCGACTAAGCCTTTCAAAGTATGGACTAATTGATAGGCCTTGTCGTACTGGTTATGTATGAAGGCTTGGCCGATTTCGTTCATGGTATCCGCATGGTTTTCAGCAAATTTTAGTAACACTTTTCGATAGACGGCTAGATTCCCGGCCGTATGTTGTAAGCCGGCGGAGGTGTCTATGCCATACAGATAAGGAAGCGGATTGCTTTCCAACTGTTCGCTGTTGGGATCGGTCTGGGGTATCCCGTCGGCTCGCGGTTTGATCCATTTTGCCAGCGTGGCGTAAAGCGTTTCCGGTAATATCGGTTTGCTGATGAAATCGTCCATATCGGCTTGAAAGCATTTGTTGCGATCATTACTCATCGCGTTAGCGGTCATCGCTATGACCGGCACGGTTTGACAGCCGGGGAGTGTTCGTAGTTGTTTGGTGGTTTGATAGCCATCCATCACCGGCATTTGCACATCCATTAGCACGCAGTCGTAAGTGGTTTGTTGCAGTTTGCCCAAGGCGATTTCGCCGTTTTCGGCCACGTCGACTTGCAAATGTGCTTGTTCCAGCAACTCGATGGCCACAATTCGATTCACTTCGTTGTCTTCAACCAGCAATACTCGGGCGCCGCTGATATTTTGCAATTTCCCGCTATCGAGGGGGAGCTTTTGTTGGTATTGCGCGTTGCGTATCGAAGCAACGCTGGTGATGCCCAGTTTGACGCTAAAGGTAAATGTCGAGCCCAGGTTTTCTTGGCTGGCGACGCTTATCGTTCCGCCCATTTGTTCTACCAATTGTTTGGAAATGATCAGGCCCAAGCCCGTGCCGCCGTAATGACGTGTGACGCTACTGTCGCCTTGGCTGAACGCCTGGAATAGTTTGGCTTGTTTTTCTGCATTCATGCCGATGCCGGTATCGCTGATACTAAACTGCAAACAAGTCTGTTGCGCAGAGCGCTTAAGTTCGGTGAGCGTGACTCTTACCTCTCCATGTTCGGTAAATTTGATCGCGTTCCCGATCAGATTGATAAAAATTTGCCTGAGCCGTTGCGGGTCGCCGATCACCGGGAGAAAAGTTAGCGTCTTGGGTGGGCGAATCAAGGCTATGCCTTTGCTGGCGCAAAGTTCCGACATCGTCGAAAACACCTTATCCAGCATTTCTTCCAATAGAAAAGGCACGGATTCCAGTTGCATTTTTCCTGCTTCCATTTTGGAAAAGTCCAGAATGTCGTCAATGATGGTCATCAACGAGCGTGACGCGGTTTCCACTCTTTCCAGGTAGTCGCGCTGTTTGGCGGAGATACTGCTGTTCAGACATAATTCAACCAAGCCGATAATGGCATTCATCGGCGTGCGGATTTCGTGGCTCATATTGGCGAGAAATTCCGATTTTACCCGTGTTGCCTGTTCTGCCTGCTGCTTGGCTTCCAAAAGCCGTTGCTCGGTTTGCAGCCGGTCGGTGATGTCTTGCATGGTGCCTTGAACGCCAGTGGGTTTGTCATTAACATCGCGAATAACTTGTCCGCGTTGGTGGACATGACGAATTTGGTCGTTACCGAGCACTATCCGATGTCTGAAATCGAGACTGCCGCTACTGATCGCGTTTTGCATCGATGTTTTGAAAAAGCTTTGGTCGTCCGGATGAATCAGCGTGCTTAAAATGCTGGAAAAGTTGGGGGTAAAAACAGCTTTACTGGTTGCGGTGATCCGATACATTTCGTCCGACCAGCTAAAGTGATTACCCGGCAAATGCCAATGCCAATCGCCGATATGGGAAATGCTTTGCGCATCCAGTAAGCGCTGTTTTTGGTCTTGCAGTGCATTGATGGCACGGCTGCGTTCCAGTTCGGCGGTAATTTGCAACGCGAATAATTTCAGGGTGTCTGTGGCAAAGGTAGTATCGGGAATCGGCCGACAGTAGGATACCGAGATAAATCCGAAACTATTTTGTTGTTTGTCGTGTAATGGAATGCCCAGATAACCTTGAATTTGTTGGCGTCGCAGCCAGTCGGCGTCGGGGAATCGTTCCGCTGCATCGTGTTCGACACAACAAATAGAGCCCGCGGCCACCTCGCGGCAAGGCGAGTTATCCAGGCTGAATTCGCGGTTACCGACAATTTTGCCTTTTACGCAAAGCGATAGGCTACGGGCACGCCCATTGCCCGTTGTTTCGGCAATTAATGCAAAATCGGCTCCCAGGGTTTCCACGGTCAATAGCGTCAGATTATCCAGCAGCGACGTGGCACTTTGCGGCAGGTTGCTGGAGACGATATTCCTAATCACACTGGATTGCTGACGCTGCTGAGTGATGTCACTCACCAGACCCTGATAGTCGATAATCTTGCCTTGCTCGTTGCGCACCACCATCTTGCGGTCTTGCACCCATTTTATGCCGCCGTTTTGGGCGACGATCCGATAGGGTTGATGCGCTATTTCGGAACAGTCCGGATCGTTGCGGCAGGTGGCGATCTCGCGAAGGAAAACCCCGACATCGTCGGGATGGATCAGGTTGAGATAAAACAGATTGCCGGTAATCAATTGTTCGACGCTGTAGCCGAATAGCTGGCGGGCGTTCTCAGTGGCGAATTCTATCGGTAATCCTTCGGAATTATTCCATTTCAATACCACTGCCGCGCTCTGGCTGATAATTTGATAGGCGCGTTGCAGATTATGCTCCGACTGCTTCCGCACGCTGATGTCTTGGTGCGTGCCGCATAGCCGACTTGGACCACCGCTGACCGGATCGTACGCGACAACGGCGCCGGAACCTTGTATCCATACCCAATGGCCGAGTTTATGGCGCATGCGAAATTCCACGACATAGGGGCGGTCGGAGGCTATATGTTTGGCAACGAACTGTTTCACTCGTTGTCTGTCGTCCGGATGCAGGCGTTTGTCCCAGTCGCTGACATAGTTATCCAATTCGTCATGACTGAGTCCCAACATGTCCAGCCAACGTTGATTCACGGAATGTTCGCCGCTTAGATAATTCCAATCCCAGTAGCCTAGCTGGGCGCCGTCTATGACCAGGGCCAATTGTTCTTCAATTTGTTTTCGCGGCGTGATGTCGATATGGAACTGAATTAATTCGCTGGTGTTCTGCGTGGACAGGCGGGTAAGCGAGATTTGCTGCCATGTTTGATTTGGAAAGGCAAAGTCGCTGGCCTGCATAGCCTTGCCGGCCATGATATGTTGGCATAAGGGGCACTCTGTTTCGGCATGGTGGGTCGGGTGAAACCAGGCGTGTATGGTTTGTCCGACTAATTCCGCCGGGGACTTGCCCACCGACAAAGCGGCTGCCTGGTTGGCATGGCGAATAATCCCCTGATTATCGACCACGATGGCGGATTGGGCGAGATGGTCGTAAAAGTCGCCGATGGGTGTCAGTCCGGAGGATAAAATTTGCCGATTTGACAGCAGTTCGCTAAAAATCAACAAGACAGCCAGTCCGGGCAGCAAAACTATCAATATTTTGGTCAGCTCACTCGTGCCGTTTATGTTTTGATAGAGCACAACGGTAATCTCACCTATCAACAGTAAACACACTGCGACCAGCACGAACCGGCGTATCTGATTGGCAGTATTGGCAAGTTTATCTGTCATAGTTTGCTGATGTCGGGGATCTGGCCGGGAGGGACGGGAAAAATCTTAGACCGGGTATCGGTAAATGTGAATCCATGTCGCCGGAAAACTGTCCGGTGCTCAGCAAATTGGGATTTTATAGGCTGCTCCGGCCTGTTCTTTAACCAGCTTGGGAACCAGATAACCGGGTAGATGGCTTTGCATATCTTCGAGCAATTGCCGGGCGGTGGTTTCGGAGACTTCAAAATGACCGGTGCCGCTGGCGTGATCCAGTACATGCAGGTAGTAAGGCAAAATACCTAGTTCAAACAGCTTTTCGCTCAGTTCGCAGAGAGTGCGGCCGGCATCGTTAACTCCCTTTAGCAGAACGCTTTGGTTCAATAAAGTGATGCCGTGGCGGCGTAAATCGCCGCAAATAGCTCCAACGGCAGCACTCAGCTCATTCGCATGATTGGCGTGAAATACCATCACAACTTGTTGCGACAGGCTGGAGAAAGAGTTGAGCAGTGGTTGGGTGATGCGCATTGGTAGCACGATGGGCACTCGGCTATGAATGCGAATACGTTTGATATGTTCAATCTCACCTAACCGTGCCAACAGCTGGCCGAGTTTTTCGTCATTTAGCAGCAAGGGGTCGCCGCCACTGAGGATGACTTCGCTGATTTCCGGATGGCTAATGATGTAGCTAAGCGCTTGTTGAACTTTTTGCGTCGACAACTGCAACTCCGTATACGGGAAATTGCGTCGAAAACAGTACCGGCAGTGCACCGCGCAAGCGCCGGTGCTGATCAACAATACCCGGCCATGATACTTATGAATGATACCTGCTTCGGCGACCGCGCCGAGGTCGCCTACCGGATCATGGCTGTAGCCGGGATAGTCGATCAGTTCGTTCTGAGTCGGCAGCACTTGTCTCAGCAAGGGGTCATTTGGATCGCCGCGGCGCATGCAATCAGCAAAGCCGCGCGGCACACGGAGCGGAAAGGCTTTGAAATCCGGCAGCATTGCCACGCTGCCTGTTGAAATATTCAAATAGTCACAAAGGGCCTCGACGCTGGTAAATGCGTCGGCCAGCGCCTGTTGCCAGCCGGCGGTTTGGGTGTTCAATGCTGCTCCGGTTTCCGATTAAAAATCTTATCCATTATAATCGTCCGACTATTATTTGTTTCACGAGGAAAAAATGGCGACTTTTAGCACCAACGAGTTCAAGGGCGGTTTGAAAATCATGCTGGACAACGACCCTTGTTCGATTATCGAAAACGAGTTTGTTAAGCCGGGTAAGGGGCAGGCGTTCAATCGGGTCAGGATCAGAAATCTGAAAACCGGCCGCGTCATCGAACGTACCTTCAAATCCGGCGATACCGTCGAAGGTGCGGACGTCGTTGATAAAGAAATGCAGTATCTGTATAGCGATGGCGAATTCTGGCATTTCATGGTGCCGGATACATTTGAGCAGTATCAAGCCGATAAAAATGCGGTGTCCGATGCGATCAAATGGCTGAAAGAGCAAGACATCTGCACGATGACCTTGTGGAACGACTCACCACTGTCCGTAACACCTCCCAACTTCGTGGAATTGGCAATTACCGAAACCGATCCTGGTTTGAAAGGCGATACTTCTGGCGGTGGCGGCAAACCGGCTACGCTGGAATCCGGTGCCGTGGTGCGCGTACCCTTGTTTGTACAAATCGGCGAAGTCATTAAAGTCGATACTCGCACCGGCGAATACGTCTCTCGCGTCAAAGAGTGACGGTAAGCTGGCAGCCGAGCTGCCCACTCGAGCATTTGCGCACTCGCGCGCAAATGCTGGCGGCGACACGGCGTTTTTTCGAGGCACGGGATGTGCTGGAAGTCGAGACGCCGCTATTGTGCCCAGCCACCGGTACCGACCCGCAGCTGGATTTTTTCAGCAGTCAGTTTAACTTCCCCCCCACCCGACCCACTCTGTTTCTGCAAACCTCGCCTGAGTTCGCGATGAAACGGTTGTTGGCCGACGGCAGCGGCAGTATTTATCAGATCTGCAAGGCGTTTAGGAACGGCGAAGCCGGGCGCTATCACAATCCGGAATTCACGATTTTGGAATGGTATCGGGTCGGCTACGATTTGCGGCAATTGATGGCGGAAGTCGCCGAATTATTGTTGCAGTTGTTGCAACCTTTTCATGCCGCATTGCCAACCAAACAAATCAGCTACCAACAATTATTTTTGGACGCCACCGGCTTGGATCCCTTGGTATTTTGCAACAGCGATTATCAAGCTTATGCGGCTGCGAATGAGCTTCCGGAGGCTGTCGACCTATGCGGCGACGATCATGCCTTGTGGCTGGATTTTATTTTTAGCCATTGTGTCCAGCGGACGATGGATAAAGATACGATTTATTTGCTGCATAGCTATCCGGCGATACAGTCTTCGCTGGCGCGCCTGCATGTTGATGATTCAAGGGTCAGTGAGCGTTTTGAGGTATTCATCAATGGTGTGGAACTGGGTAATGGTTTTTATGAGCTTGCGGATCCGCAAGAGCAGGAGGCGCGTTTTGATAAGGAAATTGCTTATCGGCTAAGCCACGACTTGCCGGTAGTTAGCAAAGATGAAGCATTTTTGCAGGCATTGAAATTCGGTTTGCCGGATTGCAGCGGGGTAGCAATTGGTTTGGATCGGCTGCTGATGATTGCTCTGGGTAGCGAGTCTATCAGTGATGTGCTGGCTTTTCCGGTCCGCGTTTGAGGCTCAATGTTGAAAGGCTTGAAAAAACTCCCCCTTCGCCGAAGGGGGATGTAGTCGGTAGGTGTACCTAAAAACGATTAATCGATTTATTTAGTAGGGCCAGCTGAGCGAGCTTTTTTGCTGGTCCGGATGGTCTGCAGCATCTAGCGCTGTTTGTATGTCGTCTACGAAAAAGCGTCTAAGGCCGCGGCCAAGGCGATGGGCTAGCACCGGCAGAGCTTGATCTTTGTCTAGGTAGGCCACGGGTTCGCGACCCTTGCGGTAATGGTGTAGCGCTCTTCTGACTGCGCCGCACAGATAGCACTCCGTGCCCTCAGGAAGAGTAGAGTTCAAATCGCGAAGTAGATGTGGAGTTATTTTATTCATAGCATCCCCCTCCTCATTCGGAGTGTTGGGCGGTAATCCTTATGCCATGCGAAGATCCGCGACCGGGATCTGTTATTTAATAAAAATAACGTGATTAACTTATCAATTTGGCAAAAAAAGTCAACGACTATTTGGGGTGCTTTTTTGACGTATATCAATACCTTGGATGACTGCTTCCCAAGGTATCCGGTGGCAAGCTTAACAAGAACAAAGGGCGGACAAGGACAGTCCGCCCTCAGATTTACCTTAATCCTGTTTTTCGGTTTTGCCGGCAGGGGTACGCAGTCTGATACCCAATTCTTTCAATTGTTCTTCGCTGACCAATGCCGGCGCATTGAATAATGGGCAAGCGGCAGTCTGGGTTTTCGGGAACGCTATGACGTCGCGGATCGAGCTGGCGCCAGTCATTAACATCACCAGACGGTCCAAGCCAAAGGCGATGCCGCCGTGCGGTGGCGCGCCGTATTTCAATGCATCCAACAGGAAGCCGAATTTTTCGCGGGCTTCTTCGTGGCCGATACCCAGAATGTCGAATACGGTTTGTTGCATCGCAGTGCGGTTGATCCGGATCGAGCCGCCGCCGACTTCAGTGCCGTTCAAAACCAAATCGTAAGCGCGCGACAATGCGGTGCCGGGGTTGGCGACCAGTTCTTCTACCGAGCAGCTGGGTGCGGTAAACGGATGGTGAATCGCCGTGTAACGTTGGGCTTTTTCGTCCCAGGCGAACATCGGGAAGTCCACGACCCACAAGGGTTTCCAAGGTCCGGTCAACAGGTTGCGGTCCAAGCCCAATTTAACCCGCAAGGCGCCCATGGCTTCGTTGACGATGCCGGCTTTGTCGGCACCAAAGAAAATCAGGTCGCCGTTTTGAGCGCCCACTTTCGCCATGACTTTGGCCCAGACATCAGCCGGAGCGAATTTGACGATAGGCGACTGCAAGCCTTCGACGCCGGCCGCCAAGTCGTTGACTTTGATATAAGCCAAGCCTTTTGCGCCGTAAATGCCGACAAATTTGGTGAGTTCGTCGATCACGCTGCGGCTCAAGTCGCCGCCTTCCGGCAATTTCATGGCCACGACGCGGCCGTTTGGATCGTTGGCGGGGCCGGAGAAGACTTTGAAATCCACGCCTTTCATTTCCTCGGCAATGTCTACCAGTTCCAGCGGGATACGCAGATCCGGACGGTCCGAACCGTAACGATTCATGGCTTCGGCATAACTCATGACCGGGAATTGGTCGCCCAAATCCACGTCGATAATGTCCTTGAACAAGCGGCGGATCATTTCTTCCATCACCGCCATGATCTCTTGTTCATTCATGAACGAGGTTTCGATATCCAGCTGGGTAAATTCCGGCTGGCGATCAGCTCGCAAATCCTCGTCGCGGAAGCAACGCACGACTTGATAATAACGGTCCATGCCGGCAATCATCAGCAACTGTTTGTAGAGCTGCGGCGATTGCGGTAAAGCAAAGAACGAATTTTGGTGGGTACGGCTGGGTACGATGTAATCGCGCGCGCCTTCCGGCGTAGCCTTGGTCAGATACGGTGTTTCGATTTCGAAAAATTCGTGGTCGTCCAGATATTGACGCAGGTTGCGGGTCACATCGCGGCGTACTTTCATTTTTTGCTGCATCGCGGTGCGGCGCAAGTCGATGTAACGGAAACGCAGGCGGGTTTCTTCGTTGACTTCGATGTCGCTTTCCAGCGGGAATGGCGGAGTTTCCGCTTCGTTGAGTACCTCTATGTGCTTGCCTAATATTTCAATTTGGCCGGTGGACATATTGGGATTATGCGTGCCTTCAGGCCGGTCGCGGACGACGCCTTCGATACGCAGCACGTATTCGCTGCGGACGTGTTCGGCAATCGCAAAACTTTCGGCCATATCGGGATCGAACACCACTTGCACCAAGCCGGCGCGGTCTCTCAAGTCGATAAAAATAACGCCGCCGTGGTCACGGCGACGATGTACCCAGCCGCACAGGGCAACGGTTTGACCTAGATGTTGGGTGTTCAATTCTCCACACTTGTGGCTACGCATAGTTGTTCTCGGGTTAATCAAAATACGGGGATAGGTAAAAATTAGGAAGTGCCAGTCGTTTCGGAAAACTGGCAGTTACCATGAGATTCCTAATGGTTATGGTTCGGGCAGCCGCTGCAACTGCTGGCTTTTTCCGGGGCTTTGCTTTCGCCGGCGACGTTTTTCTTGTTGCCGCTTTTAAAATCGGTTTCGTACCAGCCGCCGCCTTTCAAACGAAATCCCGCTGCGGAAATTTTCTTTTTTAATTCCGCTTCATTACAGGCCGGGCAAACGATTAAGGGCTCTGCACCCAGTTTTTGCAGGGCTTCGTGTTCATGTCCGCAAGCATTGCATTGGTATTCGTAAATAGGCATCTGCTTCTCCAGTTGAAAGTGTTTAAATCGGCTTACTAAGGGCGGGGTTTTAAATTTTCAAGGCCCTTAATGTTAGAATAACTAGCTATTTTAAATGAAAACGCCCGGAGATTATGGATAAATTGACCATTCGCCAACCTGATGATTGGCATTTGCACGTCAGAACCGGCAGTATTTTAAAAACCGTGATTGGGCATACTGCCAAGCAGTTCGGTCGCGCTATTATCATGCCGAATCTGAAACCCCCGGTCACCACGGTCGCCCAGGCTTTACTTTACAGGCAGGAGATTTTGGCTGCTTTGCCGCGAGAGTCCAAGTTTCAGCCTTTGATGACTTTGTATCTAACGGCAAGTACCTCTGTTGAGGAAATCAAAAAGGTGGCCGATGCCGAGCATGTTCGTGCCTTCAAGCTATATCCGGCCGGAGCAACCACCAATTCCGATGCCGGAGTCGCCGACATTGAAGCGGCTTATCCTTTATTTGCGGCGATGGAGCAATACGGCGTACCGCTGTTACTCCACGGCGAAGTGACGGATGCGGAATACGATATTTTTGACCGCGAAAAACTGTTTATCGATAACAAGCTAAGCAAGCTTACCCGGCAATTTCCGGCACTACGCATCGTTTTAGAGCATTTGACGACCCAGGAAGCTGTGCAATTTGTCGAAGCTGCATCCGAGAATATCGCCGCGACTATTACCCCGCAGCATTTGCTCTATAACCGCAATGCCATTTTGGCGGGCGGTATTCGTCCGCATTTCTATTGTTTGCCTATCTTAAAGCGCGAGCATCATCGCCAAGCCTTGATAAAAGCGGCTACCAGCGGTAATCCCAAATTTTTCCTTGGTACCGATAGTGCGCCGCATTTGACCGGCTTGAAAGAAAATAGCTGCGGTTGCGCCGGTTGTTACAGCGCGCATGCGGCATTGGAATTGTATGCCGAAGCTTTCGAACAGGTTGGCGCACTGGACAAGCTGGAAGGCTTCGCCAGTTTTTATGGTGCGGATTTTTACGGTTTGCCGCGCAACTGTGCGAGCGTTACGTTGGAAAAACAAGCCTGGATCGTGCCGGAAGCCTATGCCAATACCGATGACACTATTACCCCATTACGGGCTGGAGAGAGTTTGGCGTGGCGCTTAGTGGCCGCCTGATCCCTTGTGATGAGTGGGGCAATTCAACCCGCTTAACGGTTTGTTTCAACCGATCCTCTCGGCCTTTTGATGTCGGCTTGAGATGTCTCGGGCTTTGTCGGCTGTAATAGTGTTGGCATGAAATTGGCTTAAGCTTTTGTCATAACGCTGGCGTGATTCTGGTCGCTTGGATGTCCCATGCCTCGAATCGATATTTTCTCGAAAAATGACCATACCCGATAAACTGATTTACCGCTGGGGCATTGTGCCGCTTTGGCTGCTGTTGTCCGCAAGCGTTTATTTTCGCTCGACCATTCCCATCGATGAAACGCGCTATCTCAGTGTGGCTTGGGAGATGTGGCTGCGCGGCGACTTCCTGGTGCCGTATTTGAATGGCGAAACCTACAGCCATAAACCGCCTTTATTATTTTGGCTGATTCAAGCCGGGTGGTGGATATTCGGCGTTAATCAGTGGTGGCCGAGTTTGGTCGGGCCGTTGGCTGCATTGGCAAATCTATTGCTGACGCGGAAATTGGCGGAAAAGCTTTGGCCGGAGCAAGCAGCGGTAGCATTGGCGGCGCCGTGGGTCTTGATTGCAACCTTGCTGTGGACCTTATTCGCCACGTCTATCATGTTTGATATTCTGCTGACTAGCTGGGTGCTGTTGGGAATGCTCGGCTTGCTGGAGGTTGTGCAAGGCGATGAGCGCAAGGGTTGGGTACTGGTTGCGGCAGCAGTGGGGTTCGGTATTCTAAGTAAAGGGCCTGTGGTTTTTTTGCATCTAATCCCTACCGCAATTTTGGTTGCTGTCTGGGCTCCGCGTTCGATTGTGTTCAGTCGCTGGTTTGCTGGCTTGTTGATCGCGGCCTTGATTGGAGTCGCGATAGCCCTAGTCTGGGCGATTCCGGCTGCCATTGCCGGTGGCGAGCAATACGCCAACGCGATATTGTGGCATCAGACCGCTGATCGCGCAGTCAGCACCAAAATCCATACCCGTTCGCTGTTTTGGTATCTGCCTTTTTTACCGATGTTTTTGTTCCCCTGGTTGTTCTGGCCGCATTTCTGGGGCAGTTTGCGCGGCAGCCGATTTTTTAATGATAACGGTCTGCGCTTTTGTCTGGTTTGGCTGGTATCAACCTTTGTGGTGTTCTCGTTGTTGCCTAGCAAGCAGATTCATTATTTGATTCCGATGTTGCCTGCGTTTGCGTTGTTGGTAGCCAAGGTGGTGGTGCATACCCAAAAGCCGAGATTGGGTGGCGAGTGGTTGCTGCCGGTGCTGTTCGGCGCAATCGGGGTGTTTTTAGTTTATCTGCCCAAGGTACCGGGTTTGTCGAAATTGAACTGGGTCCAGACTGTGCAGCCGGCATGGGGTTTGAGTGTGTTGGCCATTGCCGTGATGTTGGCGCTATTGGTTTGGATTAAGCGCACGTTGTCGGTTGCGGCAATCTCGACAGCGCTGGTGGCGGCAATTTTTGTCGGATTTATATTTTTCTTTCGTTATGCCGGCCCGGCATACGACCTGCAACCCGCTGCGTTAAAAGTGAAAAGCTTTAACGATCAGCATATTCCTTATGTCTATGTTGGCAATTACCAAGGGCAATTCAATTTCTTGGGGCGATTAACCCAGTCGCTGCCGGTTTTACCTGCTGAACGGCTTGCCGATTGGGCGTCACAGCATGCGGACGGTTATTTGATTTCCCTGGAAAAAAGTCAGCCTAGCGACGCCGTATACCTGCAGCCGCATCGGGAATATTGGCTGGTATTTCGGCGCGCGGGGCAGGCTGCTGACGTCAAGCCCCTATAACTCAAACCTGTACAAAATTCTTATCCGTGTATAAGCGTTTGATACAATTCACAACTTTTTCAACTTGTACCAAGATATGAAGATTTCTGTAGTAGTCCCCGTTCACAATGAAACGGACAATGTCGAATTGCTGATCGAGGAAATCCATCGTGCGCTGGGCGATGGGGAAACCTATGAAATGATTTTTGTGGACGACGGTAGTACCGATGACACCGGCCTAAAACTGCAAGGTGCAATGCAGCAATATCCGACTCTGCGCGTGCTGACACATCAACGCAGTTGCGGACAAAGCCGTGCCGTGCATACCGGCGTTTCGGCAGCGCGCTACCCATGGATTGCCACCTTGGACGGCGACGGCCAGAACGATCCGGCCGATATACCCCATCTGGTCGCGGCCTGGCGCGAGCAAAACGACAGCCAATTGTGGATGCTGGCCGGCTTTCGGCATAAGCGCAACGATACCGGATGGCGCAAGTTTTCCTCCAAATTTGCCAATGCGGTGCGGCAGTCAATTTTGCATGACGCCACGCCGGATACCGGTTGCGGCTTGAAGTTATTCCTGCGCGATAAGTTTTTGGCTTTGCCGTATTTTGATCATATTCACCGTTTCTTGCCGGCGTTAATCCGGATGGCGGGCGGAAATGTCATTTCCGTAAAAGTGAATCATAGGCCGAGAAATTTTGGCACGTCGAAGTACGGAACCTTGGACCGGGCGCTGGTTGGTATCGTCGATTTGCTAGGCGTGGTTTGGTTGAAAAAACGCCATAGCCTGCCGATTGTCAGCGAGATTCAGCGTGGCTAGTTGCTGGTTCAACCCGTTTGTTCCGCCGTATTTTAGGAGTCGTTAACATGGAAAATGGAATCGTTTATTTTTTTACGCATTTGGCGGATAAATGGCAGCACCATTTATCTATCATGGATTCGAATGACATCATTTGGCTCAGCATCGGTTTGGTGGGCCAGACCTTGTTTATGATGCGTTTTATCGTGCAATGGATACACAGCGAGCGGCATCAGAAGAGCATGATTCCGGTAAGTTTTTGGTATTTCAGTTTGTCGGGCGGGGTCATCGTATTGGCTTACGGTATTCACCGAGTGGATCCCGTGATTATCCTGGGTCAATTGCCCGGTACTTTTGTGTATGCCAGGAACCTAATATTAATTCGCCGCGAACATCGCGATGCGTTGGCGGAGATGACCGAGCAAGATCTGGGGACCTAATCGATTTGACTAGCCGGAAAACGACATAAGCTATTTTGGCGCAAGGATTTTTCCTAACTATTGAAAACAGACTGAATTTTTACCCTAAACTATGGCCCGAGCAAATGGCGTTTTGACGAGGTGTGCGATGAGGGTGGTAATTTTGCTGGCGATGGTTCTGAGTTATCACTCGGCAAGCGCGGAGGTATTTAAATGTATCGGCAAGGACGGCAAAACCATTTATCAGGCCAAACCTTGCCAAACCAGCGATAAGACCGTGCAGTTGGATATTCAAGCCAATGAAGCACAAGAGGCAGCGGCCAAAGCCAAGCTGGAAGCCCTGCAAAACGAACAGGAAGCTGCCAAAGCCGCCAAACTGGAAGCTGAAAGACGCGATGCGATACTGAAAAACCAAACCGAATCGACAAATGCCCTAAAGCAAAGTGCGATTGCGCAGCAGCAGCAAGTTGAAGCGGAACAACGCCAGGCGGCAGCCTTGGAAAGACAAGCGCAACAAAACAGTAATCGGGTGCTGATTGTCGCGCCTCCCACCGCGTTACCGGGCATGCCCGCGCCGGTGACCACCGAAATTTTACGTTAGTCAGTCTCGGGAACCTCATGCTCTGGTTAAAAGCCTTACATTTGATTTTTATGGTGACCTGGTTTGCCGGCTTGTTTTATTTGCCCAGGTTATTTGTTTATCACGCAATGAGCGACGACAGTATCAGCAACGAGCGCTTCAAAGTCATGGAACGCAAACTGTACTATGGCATCATGACGCCGGGCATGATTTGTACCTTTATCTTTGGCGTGTGGATGTTGGGTGATTACGCCTGGATGCTATATTCCGGCAGCGGTTGGCTACATCTAAAGTTGGGTTTGTTGGGTTTGCTGGTGGTTTACCATGTGTTTTGTGGCAAGTGGCTGCTGGATTTCAAGCATGATCGCAACCGGCATTCGCATGTGTATTTCCGCTGGATCAACGAGATTCCGGTATTGTTCTTAGTCGCCATAGTCTTGCTGGCCGTCGTCAAACCATTCTAATGCATGCCATCCTCGGCATGTAGACCCCTGAGGCGGGCGTGATGCTCACTCAGTTCAGCCAAGCGTTCCGGTGTGCCTATGTCCATCCACAGGCCGGAAAACTTCTCGCCGCTAATCCGCTGTTGCTGCATGGCTTGGTTTAACACCGGTCTCAGTTTTAACGGCGCGACCGGGATGTTGGCAAACAGCTTGGGGTGATAAACGCCGATACCGCTGAAGGTGAGTTTGTTCAAGCCTTGTTCCGACAATACACCGTCGGCATTCAGCGAAAAGTCACCTTCCGGGTGATGCGGCGGATTATTGATCATCACCAGATGAGCCAGATCGATGGCTTGGGTTCGCAAGTTGGCCAAGGGATAAGCGCAAACAATATCGGCGTTAAGCACCAGGAACGGCTCATTGCCCAGCAAAGGCAGGGCCTTGGCAATGCCGCCGGCGGTTTCCAGCGCGGTTTCGCCTTCATCTGAATAATCAATCGAAACATTCCAGCGCTTACCATCTCCACAATAGTCTTTAATCTGCGCGCCTAGATGGGCGATGTTGATGACGATTTCGGTAAAGCCGGCGTGTGCCAGGTTTTCCAGGGTGTATTCAATCAGCGCCTTACCGGCGGCTTTCAATAAGGGTTTGGGGGTATGGTCGGTCAAGGGCCGCATTCTTTCGCCGCGCCCGGCCGCTAAAATCATTGCCTTCATGCAGATGCCTCGACACGCGGCAGCACCTGTTCTTGCAGAAACTGCTGCATCTCGGTTAACTCGGGATAGAGCTCGCAAACCCTAGAAATATAAGCCAGGGTGCGCGGAATGTCGGCCAAATAGTCGGATTTTCCATCGCGCAGATGCAGTCTGGCGAAAATGCCGACGGCTTTCAGGTGACGCTGCATGCCCATCAGATCGAACCAGCGTTTGAATTGATTGAAATCGGCTTTCAGCAGTCCGGCTGACAACAGGCGTTGATGATATTGCTGGGCCCAGCTGATGACTTGCTGTTCGGGCCAAGCGATGTAACAGTCGCGCAGCAGCGACACCAAATCGTAGCTGATAGGGCCGACGACGGCGTCTTGGAAGTCGATAACGCCCGGTGAGTTGTGTTCCAGCACCATCAGGTTGCGCGAGTGGAAGTCGCGGTGCACGCAGACTTGCGGCTGTTCAAGCGCCGAATCGATCAAGATAGCGTTGAGAGATGTCGCGAGCGTATGGGGAATCGTAATGCCCAATAGTTTTTCCAAAAACCATTCGTAAAAAATACCGAGTTCCCGCAGTAGCAGAGCGCTGTCGTAAACCGGCAAGCCGCAATCGAGCGGATTTACGCCGGTTTGTAGTTTGAACAAGCTGTCCATGGCTTGTCGATACAACAGTTCTGCATCGCCGGTTTGTAAGCGGTCAAGAAAGCTTGTGGAGCCTAAGTCTTCCAGCAACAGAAAACCTTGTCGGCTATTCTGTTGATAGATATTCGGGATATGAATATCGCTCGGTTTCAGCAATCCGGCGATGCGTACGAACGGTTCGGTATTTTCCTTGTCCGGTGGTGCATCCATGGCAATGTGGCAGCCGTCCCGGTGCTCAACTCGGAAATATCGCCTAAAGCTAGCGTCGCTGGAAGCCGGGGTGATTTGTTGTATATCAAGAGCGACGTCGTTATTGAGCCAATCGACAAGCTCCGCCAAGCGGCGGTCTGAGCTGGAAACGTACATTTTTATTAATTGCGGGTCAACCTAAGGTAAAATGATGACAAGCATTTTATTCGATTTCCATTCCGCTAAGTCAATTTAGCCGCATTCGCCAAGACATGAATTATCGGTTTTATACAATTTCTTCAGCATTATTGTTTTTTACGGGCGTCGCCTCTGCTGCCAATAATGCGGCGTGGAATTGTGAGCAAACCAAAAATGGCGAATGGACTTGTCTAAATCAAACACCTGCTGGCAACGAGCCAACTGCTCAGCCGCAAGTGATTAAACCCACCCCGCCCGCCCAAACCAAGCCTGCCCAGCCGGAAACAGTCGCGCAGCCGCCTGTTCCTGTCGTGCCCGCGCCCGTTCAACAAGCGGTCAAACCGGAACCCGAGCCGGAAAAAGTTAAGGTGGTCGAAAAGGCGGTGGAAAAAGCTATTGCCGAGCCGCAAAAGTTACGGGTTAAAGTGACTGAAAATCAAAAACCGGTGCTGGAAAAAGTCGAGCCCAAAACCGAGACAGCCAATGCCAATACCGGCAAAGTGCCCGGTTGGACTTGCAAAACCGGTGATGATAAGAGTGGTTGGAACTGTAATCTGGTGGGTGCCGATCCGAAAGGCGAGGCCCATGTCGTAGCCGAAGGCGGCAGCAGTGAAGAGTCCGGTTCGTCTTGGCTTACGCCGACCTTTGATCGCAAACAAGAGCGGGATTTTCAAACCTTACGGGCCGAGTTTGATAAAGATCCTTGGCAAAGCTGCGAAGTGTGGGGTGCTAAAAAACGCAAAATCAGAGCCACCTCCGCCGAAGTCCGCGATGCAGCAACTACCGATATTAACGCCGATTTTTCGGAAGTGTTCGACGGCGAAGTGCTTAATTTTGCCGGTAATGTGGATATGGTGCGCGCGGATCAGCATTTGGTTGCCGACAAGGCCAGTTACGATACGGTTGCCGAAACCTTGGACGCACAAGGTAGCGTGTTATACAGCGAAGACCAGCTGGCTTTTTCCAGCGAGACCGCCTCGTTGAGCCTGGGTAAAGACGAAGCACGCTTGCGCAAGGCGCAATTTATCGTCGCGGAGGCGCCGTTTCGCGGCAACGCCGGGGTGGTTTATCGCGAGAGTAAAGGCTTGTCGCGTTATAACGATGCCGCGTTTACCAGTTGTGCGCCGGGTAATCAGGACTGGATTGTGCATGCTTCGCGGATGAAAATTAACCGGGACAGCGGACAAGGCTCAGCGAAAAACGCTTGGCTGGAATTTAAAGGCGTACCGGTGTTGTACACGCCTTATATTTCCTTCCCTACCGACAATCGCCGCCTGTCGGGCCTGTTGGCGCCAACTTGGGGTAGTACGCAGCGGAACGGTTTTGACGTTTCCGTGCCGTTTTATTGGAATATCGCCCCCAACTTCGACGATATTGTCACGCCGCGTTACATGAGTAAGCGTGGTGAGCAGTTACGCAATAAATTCCGCTATCTGACCGATATATCCAGAGGTACGTTTTCTGCGGAATATATGCCCAACGATCAATTGGTCAACAAGGCCCGTTACTCGGCAAGCTGGAAGGATCAATCTACCTTGTTACCGGGTTTAAATTCCTTGTTGGATTTGAATTATGTGTCCGACAAAACCTATTTCAACGACTTGAACAATGCCTTGGGTTTCCAAAATACCAGTTATTTGCCCAGTACCGCATTACTGAGTTACGGCGGGGCTGTTGCCGGCACCGCTCTAGGTTTGTCGGTAGGGGCATATCATTACCAATCGGTGGATAAAACCATTCCCGATGCCGCGATGCCCTACGATATGCTGCCTCGCGTCAATTTCAACGTGGCGCATGCGTTTGAAGGTTTGCCGGTTACGCTGGCGATGAATAACGAGTTCACCCATTTCTACCACACCGATTTGGTTAACGGTCAGCGGATTAATATTGCCCCGTCACTCAGCTTGCCATTGGAAAGTAGCGCCGGGTATTTCATCCCGAAAATCACCGGCCAATACACGCAGTATCAATTGAGTAACCAAACCTTAGCCGGGCAGCCCAGTACTATCAGCCGGACCTTGCCGATCTTCTCGGTTAGCAGCGGTATGAATTTCGAAAAAGACCTTAATTTCGGTGGTTCGCAGTATCTGCACACCTTGGAGCCGCAGGCCTTCTACCTGTACATCCCACGCAAGGATCAAAGCAATATTCCGGTCTTCGATACCGCTCTGTACGATACCAATTTTTACAGCTTGTTCCGGGAAAACCGTTTCGCCGGTGGGGACAGGATTCAGGACGCCAATCAGGTCACGCTGGCCACCGTTTCCCGGTTTATCGATTCCAATACCGGTTTGGAGCCTTTAAAAGTCAGTCTGGGACAGATTATGTATTTCCAGGACAGAACCGTGACGATGCCAGGACAGCCGATTGAGACCAGTAATAGCTCCAATTTCGTTGGAGAACTGAGCGGCCAATTCAGCAAACATTGGTCGTATATGACCGGTACCCAGTGGGATCCCGAAGCCAACGGCTTCGCGCGCGGTCAGGTGGCGTTAAAATACAATATGCAACCGAACCAGATTGTGAATCTCGGCTATCGGTACCGCCGTAATCCCTTGGACAGTTTACAAACCATCTCGCAAACCGACGTATCGTTCCGCTTGCCTTTGTTTGGGGAATGGTACGGCTTCGGTCGTTGGCAATACTCTTTGAATTTCGATAAAACCACGGAAAGTTTCATTGGCGTGGAGCGGGAAAACTGTTGCTGGCGCTTCCGTATTCTGGGCAGGCGCTTTATCAACGGTGCCAATACCATCGCCTTTATCGATCCTAGCACCAAACCGGAAACGGCGTTTTTCGTACAGTTGGAACTGAAAGGTCTGTCCAGCTTCGGTGACAATGTCGATACCTTCCTGCAAACCAACCTGAAAGGCTATCGCAAAGCCAGCTATTTTGAGTAAGCAACGCATGATAAAAAAATGGTTAGTGATTTTCTGTTTGCTCCTGTGTGCTTTCATGGCTCCGGGTCAGGCCCAGGTGTTGGACCGGATAGTGGCGGTGGTGGAAGAAGATGTGATTCTGGAACGCGAACTGAATAACGAAGTCGGGGCTATCGTCAGTAAATTGCGGAGTAACAACGTAACGATGCCACCCGAATATGTGCTGCGCAAACAGGTGTTGGAACGCATGGTGGTCGACAAGTTGCAACGGCAACTGGCGGCTAAATCGGGCGTACAGGTCAGCGATGAAATGCTTAGTGCTTCAGTCGCTGATATAGCCAGCCGGAATGGCTTGTCGGTTGAAAGTTTTCGTAACGAGTTGGCCAAGCAAGGCATGGACTACAAAGCGTTCGAAGATAATCTGCGCAACGAAATCATCATCAATCAGCTGCGCGGTCGGGAAATCGGTTCGCGGGTCAAAGTTACCGATGCGGAAGTGTTGCATTACATGGAAACGCAGAGCAAAGCCGGCCAGAGCAATTCCCAGTATCATTTGGGGCATATTCTGATCGCGGTGTCGGAAGCTGCTTCGGCCACCGCGATTCAAAAAGCCAAGGACAAGGCCGATCAAGTCATCGCCGATTTACGCGGCGGCAAGGATTTCAAACAAGTTGCGGTTAGTGTCTCCGACGACGATAACGCCTTGAAGGGCGGCGATCTGGGTTGGCGCAGCATCGGCCAGATTCCATCCCTGTTTACGGAAGTCGTGACGACGATGAATCAAGGCGATGTCTCTGAAGCGATCCGCAGTCCCAGCGGTTTTCATATCATTAAAATGCTGGAAACTGAGGGTGCCGGACAGCATATCGTTACCAAAACCAAGGTCAGGCACATTCTGATCAAGACCAATGAATTGGTGGACGACGCCGAAGCGCAGAAGCGTTTGATAGCGCTGAGAGAACGGATCAATGACGGTGACGATTTTGCCAATTTGGCGCGTGCGCATTCCGACGACAAAGGGTCGGCGATTAACGGTGGTTCGCTGGATTGGGTGGGTCCGGGCGCATTAGTGCCGCCTTTTGAGGAAGCGATGAACAAGTTGGCGATTAACGAGATTAGCCAGCCGGTGCAAACCCAGTTCGGTTGGCACATGATCCAGGTCTTGGGTCGCGAAAATCAGGACAACAGCGAGCAATTCAAAAAAGACAAGATTCGCGAGGAAATCCGTAAGCGTAAAATCGAGGAAGAAACCGAATTATGGTTGCGGCGCTTGCGTGACGAGGCTTTTGTGGAAATCGATCTGGATAGATTGTAAGGCACTATGAACGCTTTCTCTGCCGAAAGTCGTAAGGAAGATAAGTTTAAAAGGCGCTTGCAGCGCATAGTCAGCGAAGAAGATCTGGCCCAGCAACGGGAGCTGATTCAGCGTACAGCGGCCGAATTGGATATAGACTTATTGACTTGCGCCGCGGCCTTGGTTTACCTAAGCCAACCCAACCTGTATCCCGCGCATACTCAGCAGCCGAGATTGTTGGTTCCTCTACCGCAACCTCACAGTCGCGGTCCGCATGCAAACGGCAAAATGGTGCGTTATCGCCTGGCCGTCGGCAGCCAGCACCAAATCAGTCGCGACGATATTCAGGCGGTATTGGTCGAAGAGTCTGGCGTAGATAAAAAGCGCATTGGCAGGATCGACATTCGCGATACGTATACGTTGGTGGAGTTACCGGACGGCATGCCGGCGGATATTTTTCAGTTATTGACCGAAGCGTCCATAGGACCGCATCGCCTCAATATCAAACGCATCAAGCCGAATAAATTCAGACAAACCCGTAACAACAATCAGCTGGACGAGGAAAACGGCTAATTTCAGCCGTTTTCCTGCGCCCAGGCTTGGACTACATCGTCAGGCGAATGCCTATCCAAGCGGCGCGCGGCGCGCCGACCCCAACGAAGCGGCTTTGTTGATCACCAGGCAATCCCACGCCATCGAGGACATCGCCGGTATTGCCCCAGGTGCCGAAATTGGCATATTGGCGGTCGAACAAGTTGCTCACTTTACCGAACAGCGCGACGTTTTTGTTGAAGCGGTATTCGCTACGCAAATTAAATACGACGAATCCCGGCAGCTTGGCCGTCAAATTGGCTTCGTCGCCGCGCAGATATTGCGAGCTGTTGTAATTCATATCCATTCCCAGAGTCCAGGCGGAGACGATGTCGAAGTCGGTGCTGAACTTGAACTGATGGGCTGGGATGCCGGGTAGCTTGTCGCCGGCCTGTACCTGAATATTGCCGTCGCCATCCGCCAGCGGATTGTTGGGGCTGCTGCCCAGAAACGGCGTTTCGAAGCTGGCATCGATATAGGTGTAATGGCTAGACCAGCGCCAGCGCTCGTAAAAATTACCCGCCAATCCCACCTCTACACCTTGGCGTAAGGTAGAGCCGACATTGTCGAAATAACCGACATTGCTGCCGACACCGCCGGTGCTCTTGAAGATGATGTCGTTATTGTTGATGGTGCGGAATAAAGCCAAATTCCAGTCCATGTAGCCCGGCAGCAAGTTTTTCAACCGTCCGCGCACCCCGGTTTCGAAGGTATTGGCGACTACTTGCTTGAGAGGCGGATCGGATACGAAAGCATTCGGCAAACGGCAAGGGTCGTCCGGGTTGGCGCAGCTTAACTCCATCGGTGTCGGCACCCGCGACGATTCGCTGTAGTTACCGAAAAAGGTCAATTCCGGCATGAAGGCGTAGGTCAGACCCGCCGCCGGATTGAAGCGATCGAATGAGTGCGAGCCGTTCAGGTCGTCGCCGACATGGTCGCGCAGTTTAATATGGGATTGGTTGTAACGGCCGGAGACGGTCAGATCCAGTTTGTCGGTCAAGGAATAGGTGTCGGTTAAAAATACGCCGTAATGATCGGTCTCCGTAGTCAGGCGGACATGGGCGTCTTGCAGCAATACCCCGCCCCCTGACACCCCGCGATCAGCGGTTAACGAACCCAGCTGGGTGTCGGCTTGATAGCGGGCGTTGCCGTGGTCGAAACTGGCCCCGCCTACCAGATGGTTGTTACGGCCGAATATTTTCTGGTCGAAAGCATTTTGCAAGGCAAAGCCGAACGATTGCTGTAGCGTGCTGGAAGTGTTGATGGTGCCGCCCTCGACCGCTGGTGAGGCAGCTATATTACTGCCGCCTAGATCGAACAAGCCCTCATCGTCCAACTCGCCACCGGATTCGGCGCACAAAAAGTTGTCCTCGCCAGCGCCTTCATCAATACATTCGCCAAACTCGCTACCATCGCCGTTATAGGTGCCGATCTTGTTCCGGCGGTAGTACATCGTACCGGATAATTGATTGTGGTCGTTCAGCCAGGTATCGCCGGCTAGCGACACCAGCATCATCCGGTTGCGGGTAATGTCGGGATGCGTAAATACCTGATCGCGGCCGAATGCCAGCATTTCCTGAGGAAGGGCGCCGTTGCCGCGCAAGGTGTTGTCGCTGCCGGCGATGCTTAAGTCCAGGCCGGATTTGACGCCGCGCCAACTCAGGGTGCCGAAGCCTTGTTTGGCTTCGCTCGGGGAGTGGGCGCGCCAGCCTTTTTCGTTGAAATATTTGGCATCCAGGAAATAGCCCCAGGTGCCGTTGTTCCAACCGCTGGTGAGTTCTTCGGAATGGCGGTCCCAGGAGCCGCCTTGGGCTTCGAAACTGTGGCCGGGTGCCGAGAAACCGGTCTTGGTGTTGATGTTGATCGAGCCGCCCAGCGCATTCAAACCAAACGCCGGGTTCGATGCCGGTTGCAGGCTCATATTATCGATGGCGCCATTGGGAATTAAGTCCCAGTTGATCATATCGCCGAACGGTTCATTGAAACGAATACCGTTGACGTACGTTGCCAAGCCTTGCGGTAAGCCCATCAGCGGTGAGGCGCTGAAGCCACGGTATTGCACATCAGGTTGCAAGGGGTTGTTTTGCGCATCGTTGATGTTGACGCTGCCGAGATAGCGGTTCATGTAGTCCGCCAGAGACAGGGCTTGGGCTTCCTGCAATTTCTCGGCTGACACTGTTTGCACATTCGCCGGAATTTTATTGATATCGACGCCGCCGAATTGTAAAGGCGTTACCGCCACAACTTCCACTTCTTCCAGATTGGTCGCAACTTCCGCGGCTATGGCTTCGGCTAAAGGCAGCATGCTGAATAATGGCAGCATGCTGAGCGCAACTTTTTTCATAAATTTACCTGAGAATACAAAACAAAAGCGGCATGGTAAACAAGCAGGGCCGGGGGTTCCATTGTCGGCAATAAAAAGGAAAAATTCCTGATTTGCATCGGGTCGGCCAATGCCGGAATATTTCAGTCAATCACGCCCCGACGGGGTAAAATACGCAGTCACGCCGTTTTTCGGCAAGCCCTGTTAATTGCCATAGCGACTATGACTATTCAATATATCAACCGCCCGGATCAACTCGATAGCCTTTGCCAACTGATCAGCCAGGAGCCCTGGATCGCCCTGGATACCGAATTTCTTCGCGAGAAAACCTATTACCCCAAGTTTTGTTTACTGCAAATAGCCGCGCCGGGCTGGGTGGCTTGTGTCGATCCGTTAGCGATTGCCAATTTAACGCCGCTGTTAGAGGCGATTTACAATCCCAATATTGTCAAAGTGTTGCATTCCTGCCGGCAGGATCTGGAAATTTTTTACCAGATTACCGGCAAAATTCCGGGCCCGATTTTCGATACGCAGATTGCCGCGCCGCTGCTGGGTTTTCAGGAAAATCCGGGTTATGCGATGCTGGTATCCAGCTTTTTAAACGTCAATCTCAGCAAGGCGCATACTCGTACCGACTGGTCGGAGCGGCCCTTGAGCCAGGACCAAATTCAGTATGCCGCCGACGATGTGATTTACCTGTGCAAGATTTACAAAATCATGTGCGAGCAATTGGATAAGTTAGGGCGTGCAAATTGGCTGGAGAGTGATTTTGCGCTGTTGAACGATCCGGAGCTGTACCAACTCTCGCCGGAAAATGCCTGGTTGAAGATTCGTGGCAAAAACAAGCTGACCGGTAAGCAATTGTCTATCATGCAAAGCCTTACCGAATGGCGCGAACGTACCGCCCAGCAAGAAAACAAACCGCGCAGTTGGTTGTTGCAGGATGATTTGCTGCTGGAACTGGGCAAATTACAACCCGTGACATTGGCCGATCTAGCCAAGATCCGCAACATCAACGACCGTACCGTCAATCGTTACGGCAAAACGATTTGCGAATTGATCGACAGTGCCAAACAACGTCCGCCCAAACCCTTGGCCGAAAAGGATCAAGCTGGCAAGAAAACCCAACAGCACGAAGCGATACTGGATGTACTCAGCGCGGTGGTCAGAATCCGTGCTGAGGAAAACTCGCTGAATCCCATCATCTTGGCTACCCGCAAGGATTTGGAGCAATTACTGTCCGGCGATGAGGATTGCTTGTTGTTGCACGGCTGGCGTTACAACATGGCCGGCCGGGAGTTGCAGGGCTTATTGCGCGGTGACTTAACCTTGAGCTTGAAGCCGGATGGTGTGGTGATTAGTGCGGTTTAGCATGCGGCGGCCTGCAATAGCCATAATGCTGAATTATTAATCCCCCAATGTATCGGTGTCTGGCTTTTCCGTATAAGCCGGTCTATCGAATAGCGGCGTTTTTATTGACTGGGCTCCCGCCTGTGCGGCAGCGAGTGCGATAACAAAGATAACTGCATCGGCGGCGGGGCGCGGGAGAGTCCGCTATGCTGATTTACCGAATTGTTGTTCAAATGTTGCCGCCGGCAGCGGTTTGGCAAACAGATAACCCTGACCGTAATCGCAGCCGATAGCGGTCAGCAAATCGCGTTGCTGCTCGGTTTCCACCCCTTCCGCGATGACTTTCAAGCCCAATTTATGCGCCATCACGATGATGGCTTCGCAAAGTACGAAGTCGTTCGAATCCTCCGTTAAATTGCGCACGAACGACTGGTCTATTTTCAAATAATCAATGTCGAATTTTTTCAGATAAGACAATGCGGAATACCCGGTGCCGAAGTCATCTATAGCGACTTGCATGCCGGCGTCGCGGAACGCCATCAAATGATTGTGTACAGACAGATTGGCGTCCAACAGCAAGCCTTCGGTGATTTCCACCACAATACTTTGGCCAGACAATCCCAGTCGATTCAAATAGTTGAACCAGTCTTGAGGGGCATGCTCGGGGCTTTGAAATTGTACCGGCGATTTGTTGACGCTGATTTGAAATTCGGGATTGATAGTGGTACGCCAGGTTTGTACTTGCCGTGCCGCGGTTTCGAATACCCAATCGCCAATTTCTCTGATTAGACCGGTTTCTTCCGCTAGCGGTATAAATTCTGCCGGGTTAATCAAGCCACGTTTTGGGTGATGCCAGCGCAGCAAGGCTTCCGCTTTATGCACTTCGCCGCTCAGCAAGTCGACGATGGGTTGATAGCACAGCAAAAATTGCGTATTGGCCAGCGCGGTACGTAAGTCGCCGAGCATTGCGGCGCGGGCTTCCAGCGCGTCCTGTAAGGCTTGGGTAAAGAAATGGTAGTTGTTACGGCCCTGGTTTTTAGCAGCGTACATGGCCTGATCGGCATTCTTTTGTAATTGGCTTAAGTCGGTGCTGTCGTTTGGATAAAACGTGATGCCGATACTCGCAGAGACATAAGCCAGTTCGCCGTCCAAGCTAAACGGTGCACTGAGTTTTTGCAGCAGGTTTTTAGCTATCGGTTCGGACACTTCGATACAGTCCAACTCGCTCAAGATAATTGTGAATTCGTCGCCCCCCAAGCGCGCCACGGTATCGGACTCCCGCACGCAGGTCTGTAAACGCCGCGCGGTTTCCTTCAGTAAGTTGTCGCCCATATCGTGGCCCAGCGTATCGTTGATTTCCTTGAAGCGGTCCAGGTCGATAAACAACAGTGCAAACAATTGGCCCATGCGGTGGGCTTTTTTGATTTCCAGTTCCAGGCGGTCGCGGAACATCCGCCGATTAGGCAGACCGGTGAGCGGGTCGAAGTTGGCTTGTCGCCAAATTTGTTCCTCGGACTGTTTACGCTGAGTGATGTCGGAAAACAGGGCGACCCGGCGTAGCGGCTTGCCTTCCGCATCATAAATGGTGTTGATGGCTAGCTCTTCGACAAACAAGTGACCATCCTTACAGCGATTTTTTATTTCTCCGCGCCACGCACCGGTCGTTTGCAGCGTGGTCCATAATTCTCGGTAAAACCCCGTATCATGTTCGCCGGAACTGAGAATATGGGGATTTTTACCGACAACTTCAGCCTCCGTATACCCAGTCATCTTGGTAAATGCGGGGTTGACGCTGAGGATGGTGTTATCGCTATCCACCACTATCATCGCTTCACTGCTGTTGTGATAAACCAGGGCCGCCAGCCGCAGGTTCTCTTCGGTTTTGCGCAACTCGCTGATGTCGCGGGCAAAACCAACCGTACCCAGTAACTGACCTTGCTCATCCATTACAGGCGCTTTATAGGTCTCGAACCATTTGCGCACGCCGCGATCGACAATTTCCTCTTCGACAATCAATTTGTCTCGCAAAGCCATCACGCGCCGGTCATCGGCGACGTAGCTTTCGGCCAGTTGCGGCGGGGCAATGTCGAAATCGTTTTTGCCCGCCAGCGCCTCCGGGTTGACGGCGGAAAATACGTTGGCGAACTCCTGGTTGACGGCCAGCAGGCGGCTATCGGTATCTTTTAGCCAAATCGCATGCGGAATGTTATCCAGCAATGCGCGTTGATAGTATTCTTTCTTTTGCAGCGCTTGTTCCGTACGATGTTGATTACTGATGTCGCGAAAACTCCAGACGCGGCCGACAATTTTGTCGGCGATACTTTGTGGCTTGGAATAGCGTTCAAAAATCCGGCCATCGGTAAACTCGATCAGATCGTAGCTTTCTGCCGCGGGGTGATTGTAAAGAGCCTGAACTTTGTCGAAAAACGCATCGGGATTTTTTAGCTGCTTAACGGCTAAATGCAAAAGTTTTATATCGTCTTTATCTTCTCCAACAGCCGTGCTGGGCAGCTGCCACAGTTCAAAAAAACGCTGATTGTAAGTAACGATCTGACCTTGCAGGCTGACCACCAAAATGCCGTCGGCCGTGGCTTCCAGCGTAGCCTTTAGCAAGGAAACCGATTGGGCTAAAGCGTCTTCGCGAACTTTGTTTTCGGTAATGTCTTCGTAGATCCCCAAAATGCCGATCATTGCATGATCGGAATTGCGCAAAGGTATTTTCGAGGTGCGTAGCCAAATGGTATTGCCGGCAGGTGTGGTTTGGGGTTCTTCATACGCCAGTTTGCCTACCCCCGATGTTATCACCTGGCGATCATCTGCTTGGTAACTTGCGGCTTGATCTCGCCAATTCAGTTGACTGTCGTCCTTGCCGATTAAATCGCTGGAACTGGATTGTCCGGCATCCCCCGCAAATAGCGCGTTACAGCCCAAATAGCGAGAATTCAGGTCTTTCCAGAATACACGGATTGGTAAGGTTTCCAGGATGGTCTGCAACAGTAAATGGGATTCGGTCAGCGCTTTTTCGGATTTTAGTTGCTCGGTAATATCGAACAAAATGGCCAGATTGTCTCCGACATACGATTCGCCCAGGGATACCGAACCGGCGAGCACCGTGCACCGTTCGCCGTGTTTGCAATGAATTTCCGCTTGGAGGGTTTCGAAACTTTGCACTCGACGGGATTTATCAGTCAACTCCAGCCAGGTTTCCATAATGTTCTGGCGGTAGGCTGGGTCGGGATAGGCTTTGGGCCACCATTCGTCAAGCGTTTCAATGTCTTCCAAGGTGTAACCGAAAGCTTTGCTGAAAGCCGGATTTAGCAATGTGAACTTGCCTTCGGCGTTGTAAATGGCCTGGGGTACTGGCGAGTAGTCGATGATAGCCTTCAAACGTTTTTCGCTATCGCTCAGTCCTGAGGTAATCAGCTGCTGCTTGTGCAGAGTAAGTGCCAAAGTGGTGCCGGTCCAGGACAGTACCAATATATAAAACCAAAGATTCAGCAATTCGCTTTTCTCAAAATCGTCGCCGAAAAAGCCTAGATGATGTGCGGCACCGAATAGCGCTTGGATGGTAATCAAGCCGGAAATCAGGGTCACGCCATGACGATTGAAACGGAGGGCGGCCCAAATGGCAAACAGAAACATCCAGTAACCGCGGGCGATTTTGCCAAAGACAGGCTGGAAAGCTTCGAGGAATACTACTTGGCCGGCGAACAGGGCAACAATGATCAGCAGCAACGCTTCCAGGCCGCGCTTTTCAGCAAACCATTGCTTTGGCCAATTTCGCCAAACCAATAATATCGGCGTAGTCGTGACAATACCGAAAGCATCCGCCATCCACCAATGTAAAATCGCTTGCGGCATAGCCGCTAGCGGTATGAAGCCGGCCTGATGTAAAGCCAAAGGGCCAATGCCTGCACTGATCAACGAGCAAGCGGCGCCGGTTAGGGTTAGCCAGATAAAGTGGCCTGGCTCGGTTAAGTCTAAAGAAAAACGCTGTTGGTGTTTTAGTAGGTAGGCGGCTGTCACCGATTCCAGTGTGTTGCCCGTTGCAATGGCAAAAGACAGTGGGAGCGAGTCGTCTACCATGAAGCCGGCGGCGAACGCGCCCAGAAATATGCCCGGCCAATAGCGAAGGCCTTTCAGCAATAAGGCGGCCAATCCCAATCCGCCGGAAAACCACACCAATGTGATGTTACCGGTCTCTGAGAAATAAGACAGTACAATTTTGGCTAATAGGCAATACAGCCCCGCCAAGCCGAGTATTGCCGCAACGTCTAGCCAGCGGTAATTGGGAAATGCCATGAATCGCTGCGAGTCTGGAGTTTGGCTAAAGTTGGGGGAGCAAACCCGCAGCCAGCAAGCTTTCGTAAGCTTTATAAGCCGCAACTGCCGATAAAATCAGGAAAAACACGCCGCTGGCTTTATGCAGCAAGGACAAGGGGATTTTTTGCAACACGGTGCGGCCAGCCAGCACGCCCAGCGCGGACGTAAACGCCAGCGCCAACGTCGAGCCCAGCCACACTGCAATCGGTTGCGCGGTACTGCTGAATGCAACGACAGCCAATTGAGTTTTATCGCCAAATTCGGCGACGGTGATCAATAAAAAGGTCGTAAAGAAAATGCCGTGCCCGCTTTTCTCGACGATTTCTTCGTTGTCATCGTCTTCGTCGTGGTTGAGCAAAGCATGCAGACCGAATGCGGCAAACAGCAGGGCGACGGTGGCTGCGACCAGATATTCCGGTAACCATGTCGCAATCGCCGCACCAAAAACCACCGCCAAAGTGTTCAGCAGCGCGAACGCGGCAATCGCTCCTAATAACACCGGAGTCGGTCTGTGCTTGGAGGCCAGAGTCATGCATACCAGTTGGCTTTTATCGCCGATTTCTGCGGCGGCTATCAGTGCAAAGCTGGTGCCGCCGGTCGCGAGCAATTCCGCAAAGTTTAAGGTGCTTATTTGGGTGATGAATGCGATTAGGTATTCCATTCGGCACTGAGGAGTTTGATCGGAAGATAAAACACCCAAAAAGCTGCTGCTTTTTGGGTGGCGCGCTTGGTTTAGGCGGTGTTTATGTCAGTATTTTGTCCAGGATCATCATGATGATGAAACCGGCCATTAATGAAAATGTAGCGATGCGCGAGCGGCCTTTGGCGTGCGTCTCCGGGATGATTTCTTCGCTGATGACGAACAACATCGCACCGGCTGCAAACCCCATTGCAATCGGCAATATCGACGAAAATACCGTGACCATGGTAATGCCCAACAGACCGCCTACCGGTTCCACCAAACCTGTCAACGTAGCGATGGCGACGGCTTTCCATTTGTTGTAACCCAGGCCGACTAGGGGCAGGGCGACTGCCAGGCCTTCCGGCAAATTTTGCAATGCAATGGCAATAGACAACACCAAGCCATTGTTCATATCGCCGGAGCCAAAGCTGACGCCGACCGACATGCCTTCCGGGAAGTTATGGATGGTGATGGCGATGATGAATAAAGAGATTTTTTGCAGCGAATCCAGGGAATGATCGCTGACTGAATCAAAATGCAGATGCGGCAATCGGCTGTCGGCAAAATGTAAAAACAGCGCGCCGATCAGCATGCCGGCCGATACGATCCACAAGCCTTTGCCGGGCCAGATTTGTTCGCCGTAATCCAAGCCGGGCACCAGTAGCGAAAACGCGGTGGCCGCCAGCATTACGCCCGCTGCGGCGCCCAGCAAGCCGTTGAATAGCCGGTCGGAAATATTTTTAAAGAACAAGGCCGGCAAGGCGCCGATGCCGGTAGCTAATCCAGCCAGGACGCTGGCTAGAAAGCCGATCACCACCACTTTGTCAAAAATAAGGTACAGGCTGCCGAATACCAGGATTTGCGAGAGCAAAAACAAGCCGATAAACACGCCCCAGCGTTGCATCAGCGGCAAGGTCATCACATGCAGGTATTTAGGATGGGCTTGCAAGCGAAGATAATAGTCTTCGAGCGTTTTTTGAATATTCAGCATATTTTTACCTTTATTGTTCTTGTGGCTAAAGCCAGGATTATACTGAATTCATGCGAATTGCCGATTTTTACCCACAATGTTTGCGGGGAGTTTCTCGGTTATCGGTAGATAACACGCCGTCTTTGCACAGGACGCCGCGGCTGTCCGCCTGCGGCGATAAAAGAGCCCAGGTTGTATCCTGGGCAGGTTTCGATTTACAGTGCCGGTTTTGGCGGCCATGATGTGGCTTGGTCCGGTATTTCGGCGTTTTTCAGGAGTTCGACAGAATGAAGGTTTTGCAAGGTTTTACAGCAGTCGGTGTTCTCGCGGTCATCAGCGCTTGCGCACCGGTGCAACAGCAGGTTTCAGATCAGACTTTTGCCTTGGGCGGGTCGCCAGCCGTCTATGGTGCAGCAGGTTCTATCGCCGGTGCGGTGGGGCAGGCCAACCAATTAGGGTTAATCGATATTCTGGTTGGGCAATTGGGCATCAGCCCGCAGCAAGCGCTGGGTGGCGTGGGTTCTATTTTTTCAGTGGCGCAGCAACGCATGAATCCCGGTGACTTTTCGCAATTGAGCAATGCCGTACCGGATATGGACCGCTATTTGTCCTCGGTACCGCAACAGGTTTCTGCTTCCGGCTCGCAATCGTTGCTGGGCGCTGCGGGCGGGTTAATGGGCGGGCAACTCGGCAGTCTGGCGAATTTAGCCGGATCGTTTCAATCTTTGGGTATGAATCCGTCCATGGTCAGCCAGTTTGTGCCGGTGGTTTTACAATATGTACAAAACCAAAGCGGTGCTGGGGCTATGAGTTTGCTTCAGCACGCTTTATATTGAACTGCGCGCCCACTTTTCGGTTTGGGCCCCGCTTCTCCGCCCGCGAATATCGTCGTTTGCGCTCAGGCGGGATTGACGACACCAGAAGATATAAGGGCCTGGTGAATGAAATGGCGTGGACCTCAATCTAATTTTTACAATCACAGACTAAAAAATCATGGAAATATTATTGATAGGCGCCGTTTTGATGATCTTCGCCATATTGTTATCCGCATGGCTGATGACTTTTGCCAAATGGTTTCCGATCAAAGGCATAGACGGCGAGTTTTTAAAAGACTACAAAACCCTGATTCGGGCGCATGTGGACTTTGCGTTGATGGCGCTGTTTTGCCTGGGCTTTTACGGCACAAAAGTTCCGCTGCCGGTCACCGCTTGTTGGTTGGTCGTGATCGGTGGCTTGACCAATCCCGGTGTGTTTGTGGTGGCGGCATTCGATCCGGATTTTTGGACCAAGCCGATATGGCGGATCTATTCCGCTTTGAGTTTTGTCGTCACCACCCTTGGTTTTGGCTGGATTGGCCTCACTTTACTCAATCATGCTTTGTCGGCATGACCCATGGAACCGGCTGTAAAAGCCGGGCCTAAGTTTTCGAAATTCTCGCTTTTTGTTTTCAGGTTAAAAAATGACTGCAGCCTTACCTATCCATGATTACGCCCTGCTCGATGATGCCGAATGTGCCGCGCGCATAGAAGCCGCCAAAACCAAACTCGGCAAACGCTGCATTATTCTGGGCCATCATTACCAACGCGACGAAGTATTCAAACATGCGGATATATTCGGCGACTCATTGAAATTATCGCGGGAAGCGGCGCAATCGGAAGCCGAATACATCGTCTTTTGTGGCGTGCATTTCATGGCGGAAGTGGCGGATATTTTGTCGCGGCCGGAGCAAATCGCGATTTTGCCGGATTTGGCGGCTGGTTGTTCCATGGCCGACATGGCCAATAAGGTCAAAGTCCAACAATGCTGGGACGAATTGGCGAAAGTGATTGACGTGGAAAACACCGTCACCCCGGTGACTTACATCAATTCCGCCGCCGACTTAAAAGCGTTTTGCGGCCAGCATGACGGTATTGTCTGTACCTCTTCCAATGCCGAAAAAATCCTGAAATGGAGCTTTGCCAAACGCGAAAAAGTATTGTTCTTCCCCGATCAGCATTTGGGCCGCAATACCGGCTACCGGATGGGCATCCCGCTGGAACACATGGTGACCTGGGATTTCAACAAACCGCAGGGCGGTTTGACCGAGCAGCAAATCCGCGATGCCAAGATTATTCTTTGGAAGGGGCATTGTTCCGTACATCAAGCTTTCCAGCCGGAGCAAATCGACGCCTTCAAGGAAAAACACCCGGAAACCATCGTCATATCTCACCCGGAAGCCTGTTTTGAAGTGTGCGAAAAATCCGATTACATCGGTTCCACTGAAATGATTTTGAAAATCGTCCGCGAAGCCGAAGCCAATACCCGTTGGTTGGTAGCGACAGAACTGAATCTGGTTAATCGCCTGAACCAGGAATGCAAAGCCCAAGGCAAAAGCGTGCATTTCATGGCGCCCACTTTAAGCATGTGCTCGACGATGTTCCGCACTGACCCGCAGCATCTGTGTTGGGTGCTGGAAAATCTGGCGGCCGGGCATGTGGTCAACCAAGTCTCCGTGCCTGCCGAGCAGGCGGCGCTGGCGAAAAAGACTTTGGATAATATGCTGCTGGCGTCTTAACGCCTTCTAAGCTTGCGCTCGCTGGCGGTGTTGGTGAGTTCAAGCGGGTTAATAATCTGAATTCAGTGCGGGCTGTAACAGAATTTTTCTGACGCCGGCTTGGGCGGCGTGATTGAACGCGGCAAGTCCATCGCTCAGTGGGTATTGGCCGTCTATCATGGTTTCCACGGGCAGCTTGTTTTCCGCCAGAAGCGCTAATGCGTCCGCGAAGGGGCCGCAGCGGGAGCCGATGATGTTGATTTCGTAAACCACCACTTTGCTTAAATCCAGTGCCGCGTCGGCCGCGAAGGTGCTTTTCAACACCAAGGTGCCGCGCGGTTTGACGATGCGCAAGGCTTGCGTAAAGCCTGAGGTCTGACCGCTGGCGTCGACGACGCAGTCGAAGCTGTTGTCTGGAATCTCGTTAGTCAAGCCGGTCGCCAGTTGCCACTGTTTAGGTAATGCCAAGGATGCCGCCGACCGGCCCAACACCGTGATCTGGTAGCCGGCCAGACTTAACACCTTGGCGATCAACAAACCCAAGCGGCCGGGGCCGACGACCGCGATGTCGGTGATGGGCAGTGCGGCTATTTGTTTTACTACGCGCAAAGCAGCGGCCAGCGGCTCGGTAAACACGGCGGCTTGGTCAGTCACAGCGTCGGGCACGGTGTACAAGTTGGCAATCGACAGGCTGAAATAATCGGCGAATACCCCGTCTTTGCCGCGTATTCCCAGCACTTTACGATTCAGGCAATGCTCGGGGCCGTCGCGCTGGCACACCTCGCAGGCGTTGCAGCCGATATTGATGGAACCAACCACGCGCCGGTTCAGCCAATCTCTGTGTTTGTCATCGGCAACGGCGATGACCGTACCGACAAATTCATGGCCGAGGATGCCGGAAAAACCGGCATAACCCTTCACCAGTTCCAGGTCGGTGGCGCAGATGCCGGCCAGGCGCAGTGCAATCAAAGCTTCGCCGGCAGCTAATTCGGGTATCGGCATATCGTTGCGGTAGGATAATGATTTGTCTAATCTCAATGCTTGCATCGGTATGGGCATGGTGTTGTGCAGAATTAACGTTTTACCAAACATTCAATCCAAGAATATATCTTTAGGGTTTTTCCAGCATTTTTCAGGTGGTTTGCAATGAGCGATTTACCGACGACGTCTTCTGCGGCAGCATTTCAACATTTTCTGGCCACGCCATTGGATACCTTGCTTACCAAGCTTACCAAGCTTACCAAGCATCAAGCGCTTAATCCGCAGCAAAAAATGCTGGCTCTATTTCAGCGTTGTGCGGCAGAGGTTCCCGCTTATCGGCAGTTTTTACAAGCCCAGCAAATCGATCCAGGGCAGATTAATACTTACGCGGATTTTCAAAAGCTACCGTTAATCAGCAAAGCTAACTACATGCAAGCCTACCCGTTGCCGGCGCGTTGCTTCGGCGGTAGTTTAATCGGTGTGGATAGGGTTGCGGTGTCGTCCGGCTCCACCGGCGTGCCGACCTTCTGGCCGCGTTCGGCGGCATATGAGTTGGATGTGGCGGTGCGCTTCGAGCAAGTGTTCAAGGACAGTTTTCAGGCCGATAAACGCAGTACGCTGGCGGTGGTGTGTTTTGCCTTGGGCAATTGGGTGGGCGGCTTGTTTACCACATCCTGCTGCTGGCATCTGGCGCAGAAGGGCTATCCCTTGCTGGTGGCAACGCCGGGCAATAATAAAGCCGAGATTTTTAGGGTGGTCCGCGAGTTGGCGCCGCACTTTGAGCAAACCGTGCTGTTGGGGTATCCGCCGTTTGTCAAAGACGTGATCGATGCCGGTGCCGCCGAGGGTATAAATTGGGCGCAATTCAAGCCCAAACTTGTGTTTGCCGGTGAAGTATTCAGTGAAGAATGGCGCAGCTTACTGTCCGAGCGTATCGGCTCGCAGTCGGTTTGTTTCGATTCCGCATCGTTATACGGTACCGCCGACGGCGGCGTGCTGGGTAACGAAACGCCGCTTAGCATTGCCATTCGCCGTTGGCTGGCGCAACGACCGGAAGCGGCCCGAGCTTTGTTCGGCGAATCGCGGCTGCCCACCCTGGTGCAATACGATCCGTATAGCCGATTCTTTGAAGTACACGATGGAACGCTGGTGGTTTCAGGCGAAAACAGCGTACCTTTACTGCGCTATCACATCGCCGACAAGGGCGGGGTGCTGAGCTATGAGCAACTGTGGGATTTTTTGCGGCAGCACGGCGTGCAGTCGGTCGAGGATTTAGGTTTGGCTAGCAGTTTTCAAGCGCGTAATTTGCCGTTTGTGTATGTGTTCGGCCGCGCCGATTTTACCGTGTCCTACTACGGCGCCAATATCTATCCGGAAAACGTCACGGTAGGTCTGGAACAGCCGGAGATCATGGCCTGGGTGACCGGTAAGTTTGTATTGCAAACTCAGGAAAATGCGGAGGGCGATAAGTATCTGCAGATTGCCGTGGAATTATTGCCTGGCGTGGCGCCCGAACCGGCGATGGCGCCGACGATAGCCGCCTCTATCCGCGCACAACTACTGCGTCTGAACAGCGAGTTTGCCCATTACACCCCAGCCGAAAAACAACTGCCGATGATTAGCCTTCATAACTTTGCGGATGCGGATTATTTCCCCGTTGGGGTAAAACACCGGTATACCCGGCGTTAATTGGTATATTCGGCGGCGGGTGCTGGGGCTCTAATAGTGAGAGCCCCAAAACTGCCAGGGTTGTGGAAGTTGCTGGCCCCGGAATTAACGTTTTTCGTCAGCCTCTTCGCCGATTTCCCATTCCTCGGTGGCGGTTTCGATGATTTTGCCGCTGGCGGCATCCACTTCGATTTTGGTTTCTAAGCCTTTGTCATTCACGATGTCGAATTCGTAAGACGAGCCGCCGTTTTCCTCCACTTCGTATTCGACTTCCTCAATCTTGCCGGGGTTGGCTTTTAACGCAATTGCCGCGGCATCTTCCTCGGTGATTTTGACATTCTTTTTGAATGCCTGGCTATTGGGGTCGGCTACTTCAGCTTCTTTTTCAGTCAGCTTGCCGCTGTCGGCATCGCACATGTATTCCCATTCCTGGCGGTTGTTGTCGCGCAGTTCCAGTTCATAGGCGCCTTTACCGGCTACGTTGAGCTTTTCCAGTTTGACCAGCTCACCCGCTTTTTCTTTTTTGACGGCTTGGATGCAATTTTCCAAGCCTTGATCGGCTGCTAAGGCATTAGCGGACAACATGCCAAAACCGGCTAATACAGATAATGCTAACACTGACTTTTTCATAAACCACCTCGCAAAAATAGGAAAAATTCCCGAATATCGGGAATCATACGCCTTTATGCATAATCAAGCCATGGCTATTGGCAAATTTTGTCAGTGTGTCCCGACTGTCGATAACCAGTTTCAGCTTGATTTGAGTTTGGCAATTGGAGACCGTTTTACTGCTGATACCGAGTTGCGCGGCTACCGTTTGCAACGAACAACCTTCGGCTAATAGGCAAAACACATCAAACTCGCGGGAGCTCAGAGAAACAAAGGGTTCTAACTGTTGTTTGATTTGCCGCATGGCCAGCAATTGGGCAATCTCTTGGTCCAGGTAATATTCACCCTGCACAATCGTGCGGATGATCTCAGCCAACTTGGCCGCGTCGGGAAACCATCTCAGCAACCCGGTCACTCCGACCTGCAAATACGTCAGGGCATGGGCGCTGGAATGGCTAAGCAAGGCTACAAACTTACAGGTGGGTGTAATGCCTTTTATTTGATCGATCAGATCCAGATTGTCTAGCAACGCCGCGTCACCATCGATCAGGACGACGTCTAAAGCCAACAAATTCATCGGTTCCGTAGTGTTTGGCTCGATTGTGATGACGGCAATGCCTTGGTTTTCCAATTCTTTCGGATTAAGGCTAATTTCTGCAAACCCTTGCGCGGGTAGCAATAACCTGATGACTGACACGATATATTGCCTATTGTCTAAACGGGTGGAATGGCAAACCTAGGACCTTTTGGTAAATAAGGTATTGCCGTTTTTAGTTTGAGCCCAGCTAAACTTGGAGATTAACGGAAACAGCGCGAGTTAGCGCCGATTCAATGACTCTCGATGTTTTTCAGCATCCGTTCGATAGATTGCATGTAGATCTGCACACTACTCTCAAAAGCCGGCGAAATGGCGGTAAATTGAAAACCTATGCGATGCGCAGTGCTTATCGTATTGGTTTTGACGTCGATACTGTATTTGGCGCGCATCGCAACGTCGGCGTGGTGGTGTTCGTGGTCTTGCAGAAATAAGGTGCAACTGACGACTTCAACACTAAGCAATTCCTGTTGCAAATCATGGTCCGGATTCAATAAAGCCAGTCCGCACAAGCCAATATCGATCAGTTTGAAGGTTTTAACGACAGATATTTGTTCGCCATCCGCACCGCTTAGCTTAAAACCGAATTGGCAATACGTGCCGGCATGCGACTGCGGCACTTTCACCCGGTAATAATTACGCCGTTGCCGCCAGTACAGTCTATCGGGCAAGGGCATGGTCAGTACCGCACCATGCGTGCTTTGCGCCAGTTTGATGTTCACCCCTTGAAAAGCCGCATCAATCCCATCCACCTGTGTGAAGAAATGCGCGCGCTTGCTCAGTAACAAACGGTCTGTCAATTCCTGGGTGGGCGCAATGTCTATCGCCAAGGTATTGTGTTTAGGGTCGATTTGCACAATCGCAGTTAAAAACGCCTGATTATCCGCGCCATAGCGAGCCGACAAAATGCAATTACGCTGCTGGATCTCCGTTAAATAATTGACAATCTGTTTCGGGCTAAAAATCGCGTAGTCGTTTTCCATTGCTAGTGATCATCGGTTTTGCAAATATGCGGAAAATATACGTTAAAAACCGGATTGTTGCCTTGTTGGAAATAAGTAGGGGCTTAAGCTTTTTAGGGCGGGGACGTTTAGGTCTAGTGGGTGCGACACTGGAGCAACGAGCGAGTGCCGATGTGACAAATTCAGGCTAAGTTGTCAGGGAAGCATAGCGCGCACCTTGATCTGTCTAGCTTTGGTATTGACATCCCCCTGGGAGCGGTAAAGGTATTTGAAGGCGGGGATCGACCGCCTGATGCGGAAAACAGTCTGACCGGTGGTAAGATCGAGGTGACGGGCGTAATCCCGTCACTCCAATTCAATCTTTACAGCATCTCCGCGATCTGAACCGCCGCTCGCTTAACATCAAGAAATATCAAGCCCAATTTGGCCGATGACTTGGTTAAAACGGTGAGAACACCCTCAGAACCGGCATAGGTCATTAACACATAGCCGGCCTTGCCTTTGATCAGCACTTGCTCCAACTCGCCTCTCGCCAGCTCTTGCGCAGTCCGGTCACCCAATGACAACATGGCGGCGCTCATCGCGCCTACCCGGTCTTCGTCCATGGAAGCCGGTAATACCGAGGCCATCATTAAACCATCAGTCGATATCACGCCACTGGCTTCGATGTCGGCCGACGAACCATTCAATTCCGTCAAAACAGATATTAATAAATCCGCGCGCATAGTGATCTCCTTATTTGTCTCTGTAGGCCAAGGCCAGATTGGTGAATAACGTGCGGCTCATGCCGGAAATTTTCAAAAACTTTTCCAGTTCTTCCGCCAGGCTCGAGGCTTGATAGGATTGCTGCATCACCAGCAATGAAAAGCCGGTTACCGAGTTAACCGCGGCAATCGTCCGAGCGCAATATTGCTTATCGTCACCAAAGGTTTCAACTATCAGTGTGAAAAGACGGTTATTGATCAAAGTCATCGCTCCGGCCATGAATTCGACAGGCAACTTAACCTTGACATGCACATCACCGACCTTGAACATCTGTGCGGTAAAGTCTTTATCATAGGGGCCTGTGAATAGCCCTTCCATCCATAGGCGGTGGGTATTTTTCAAACCCTCGACTCGGCCTTCCAGAAACGAAGCCGTTTCCGGTATGGTGCTCAACTGTTGATAAAATTCGTCGGTTACCGCCGCCAGATACGGCTTAATTTGCGACCCAACCTCTAACAACAAAGCTTCCTTATCGGGGGTAAACCCGCTAAACGATTTGCCGTATACGGTCAGCTTTTCGAAATCCAATGACATTAAAAACTCTCCTCGTGAACTAAAAAAATTGCAGCCGACTTTGTGGGGGTGTTTTTAGTGCGGCCGCATGGTCTTGCTAGTTAGACTCAGCGAGGAAAGCATATACCAGGTTTTTTGTTAGGTATTTTTTTGCACGGCTTATTTGTGGCTTATGAGAATTAGCTCGCAAACCATCGTGTTATTAATTTTTCGAGCGTCTATCGCCAAAGCATTCTGCTTAAGGTCAATTTGTAACATTACGGTTAAAACCGCTTGATCATTAACCGCATAGCGAGCGGACAAAATGCAATGACGCCGCGGGATTCCCGTTAGGTAATTGATCATGTGTTTTGGGCTGGAAATCGCGTAATTGTCTTCCATCGATAGTGATCGCCGGTTTTGCAAATATGCGGAAAATATACGTTAAAAACTTGATTGTTGCTGACTGGAAACAAGTGATGTTTAGGGCTGGTTGGCGATAGTGGTTGCGTGACAAATAGAAGCTAAATTGTTAGGGAACACTTCGCGCACTCTAGCCTAAAAGGCTGTGAGGGGACCTAAGCGAGCATCGAGCGTTTGTTTGATGAATTGGATTCGTTGGGGGCGTTAACTGCGGATGGCTTTTGCTCAGTTGTGGGTCACGGCAGCTTATTCGCACAACTTAGCGCCAGCGGCAAGCGGATCGAATCCTTCCGGCCATTTACTCTTAACGTCGAAACACAGGCCTGTAAGCTGCGCATCCTCCAGATTCGCTGTGGAAAAATTCACATCTCTTAACTTGACGTTGGATAAATTGGCGTGGGCAAACGAAGCTTCGCTAAAGCTTACTGCCGTAAAATGAGCATTGGTGAGATTGGCGTATTCGAAGTTAGCTTTTTGATAGCTTCCGCCTTGAATATCCAAACCGATCAGCGTGGCATGCGAAAAATCGCTGTTGTCGAAATTGGAGTGCTGAAATCTAAATCTCGACAAGTCTCCGTCAACATAGTAGGAATTCGAAGCATCTATACCTTGCAGTACTATTCCCCATGGAAAGCGATACGTAGTTGGTGGAGCGGTTCGCGGGGGATTTTCCTTGCAACCAGTCCATATACGAAAGACCAGTAATTTTGCTATATCCAAGTTATACGGCAACTTAGTATGGCAGTCGACAATAACGGGACCCCAATCAACATCGGTGAGATTGGCCTTGGACAAGTCAGAGTCTTGTAGATTAGTAATTTTCCCTTCTGCTACGCCAAAAATAGCTCCCTTAAGATTCGTGGATTGAAAGATCGTGCCGCGTAAATCGGCACCTCGAAAGTCCGCGCCAGATAAATCCTGATCAACGAATTTCAAACCGCGTAGATTGGCTGAAACCATACGTTTGCCGTGCAATTTAGTGTTGTTGATCGAAGCTCCCTCAAAGGAAGCGAGCCTCATGTCGGCTCTAGAAAAATCGGCATCATCGAGTATCGCGTTGTCGAAGTTTGTGGCAAACAAAACGGTGTCACCAAAGTCGGCGTGTCGAAGATCAGCGTGATTGAATTGTGTTTCGGATGCGCTTTTTAGATTACGAAATTTCGCATGACTGAGTTTCGCTCCCTTGAAATTAGAGCTATGTATATCGGATTCAGAGAAATCGGCATTACTCAAATCGGCTCCGGAGAAATCCGTATTGCTAAGTTTGGCGCCCCGGAAATTGGCACCAGCCAAATTCAGGCCGGCGAAAGACGAATGATCCAAATCATTTTCGTAACCGCTAAAGTCTCTGTCGTCCCCAAGTTCTTGAATTCTTCCAAGTTTTAACAAAGCAAAAGTTTTTCCATGTCGAGCAGTACTATTCTGTATATCCAGTTTTTGGATAGCCTGATAGTCTGCCAAAGCAAGTTCATAGGCGCCTTGTTTGTATCGGGCGTCGGCCCGGCCTACCAAGGCTGATAGGTCTTTGAGTCGTAGTTTAAGTATTTGGTTAAACGCCAGTTCTGCCGCAGCATAGTCCTGATTTCGAACGAAAAAGGTGGCTGGTTCTCGTAATAACACTTGGTTTTTACGTGTGTTTCGTAACAGGGAGAATAAGGAATTCCGTTTTTTTCGGTAAGCATCAATGGCTTTTTGATATCGATTATCGCCGTGCTCAATAGAATATACATAAGGGAACATCATGCACATGCTAGTTTTGAAACCATTCCGAGCATTGCCGTCAGCAAACACGGTTACCTCCTTGCCAACAGAAAAATCCCATCCGCAACTCGCGCTATTGTTATGAAATTCGATATCGATCTCTTTGGATTCCGGTCCTTTATAGGAGGTTGTCAGTTTAAATTTAGCGCGGCTTGATGCGAGTTCATCGGGTATTGTGGCAATGCTATATTTGTCCGCTACGGATGTCGGCACAATTTTTTCAACCGATTCAACAATACCTTTGAAAATCAATGTGCTGGCTTGAAGATACTCTTCCGGCTCTGGATCCCAACAACTGCAAGCAAATACCTGTATCGGCAATACAGCCAAGCAGAAAACTATGACCTTAAAGATCATATTTGCCAGCTTGCCACGCTTGGCTGGTTTTGAGAATACGGACATTGAAATTGACGACTGCAATTATCGATGTTTTCATTTTTCTTCCTTTGGCTAGTCAGAATTCAGGAGTTTGGAATGATGATCAGACAAAGGTAAATTGATCGTCGATTGCACTGTTTCTCAATCACTTTCCGGCAAATTCAACGCTGCCATCGCCCCGCCGCCCTCTGCATTGCCGACCTTGATCTCGCCGCCATGTAGCGCAGCCACTTCTCGAACGAAAGCCAGTCCCAGGCCGGTGCTCTTACGGCCATTGTTGGGGCGGGGCAGGGAGTAGAAGCGTTCGAACACTCGCGCCAGCGCGTAGTCAGGAATGCCTGGGCCGTGGTCGCGGATGCGCAAGATGATTTGTTTGCCGTCGCGGCGGCCGTCGATTTCGATTGTGGACTCGGCAGGGGCAAAGGCCAAGGCGTTATCCAAAAGATTGGAGATGGCCTGCCGCAATAAAAACTCTTCCGCCAGCACTGGTAGCGGTTCGTCTAGCGACACGGCGGTTTGCAAATGCAGTTGCAGCAATTGCGGGGCTTTTTCCGCCAGGACACTATTGACCATCTCACCTAAATCCAATAGTTGTGGATCGGATAATTGCTGGCGCTGCTCTAACTCCGCCAGCCCCAATAGCCGTTCGATTAACTGGTCCAGGCGCTCGGCTTGTTCGCGGGCATTGGCGGCGAAGCGGCGGCGGTTGGCATCCGGCAGCGGTTCTTCCAGCAATTCGGCCGCGCCACGAATGGCGGCCAGCGGGCTTTTCATTTCATGAGTCAAGGTTTGTACGTATCGTTCGACGTATTGTTTGCCTTCCAGTTCCTGGCGCATGCTTTCCAAGGCGTGTGCCAGTGTGGACAATTCGACGCTGCGCAATTTGGGCGGGCTGGCTTTGCCGCCGGACGCGATGCTGCGCGCATAACGGACCAATAGCTCGATGGCGCGGGTCAAGCGCCAGTTGAAAACCGCGCCGAATAGTAAAGCGCCGCCGAACAACCAGAAGGCCCCGCGTTGTATGGCATGCTTGCTGGCGTCGACAATGGGTTGCAGCAGGGCGGTGGGGTAGGCGACGGTAACCACACCTATCAATTTATCGCCGTAGCGCACCGGCGCCGCGACATGCATGGTCGAGCTGGCCTTATCGCCGGGATTGGCCTGCGAGGAACGCGCGCCGTATTGGCCTTGCAGGGTTAGATACACATCGTTCCAGCGCGAGTAGTTTTCGCCGATTGCCGTTCCCGCCGAATCAAATTGGACGATGCCGGCCGCGTCGGTGACGTAAACCCGGTAATCCAGCGTTTGTTTCGGAAAGCCGAAGATGGTCGCGGATACCGGCCGCTTGCTGTAGCGCTTGACCGCTTGAGCGAAATGGCCGTCGGCGATGCTGCCTTGCCGCAAATCCGGCGCGGCCAGTTCGGCCAGCAGGTTGGCGGTATCGACCAAACTGGCTTCCAGCGCGGTGCGCACGCCGGGGTCGATCTGCTTCACCACCAGTAACAGCACCAGTTGCCCGGTCACGGCCACCAGCAGGAAATAACCTAAAAACAGCCGTACCGATAACTTCATCGGCTTTGCAAGCTATAACCCAGGCCGCGATGCGTGCGTATCGGATCTTGGTTGGCGGCGGCCAAGCGCAGTTTGGCACGCAGGGTTTTGATGTGGGTATCGACGGTGCGGTCGAACACATCGCCGGGGTCTTGCCAGATTCTTTCCAACAGTTGTTCGCGGGAGAAAATCCGCTCGGGGTGTTCGATGAATAGTTTCAGCAACAAAAATTCGTAACGGGTCAAATCCAGCAATTGCCCGTAATAGCCGATGCGGCCGGCTTGGCTATCCAAATCAAACTGGGCGTTAGGCGGCGCTGCTGGCTTATTAGTATCCGCTGTACCAAGTCGGCGCAGAATTACGCCAACTCTGGCCGCCACTTCGCGCGGACTAAACGGCTTGGTCACATAGTCGTCGGCACCGATTTCCAAGCCGACGATACGGTCGATTTCGTCGCCGTGCGCGGTCAGAAAAATCACCGGAATATCCGAAAATCGACGCAACTGCCGGCACAAGTCAAAGCCGTTACCGTCCGGCAGGCCGACATCGAGAATCACCAAAGAGAACTCGGTGGATTGCAATCTGACCAAGGCGGTTTGCAGTAATCCGACGTGCTCGGTTCGGTAACCGCTGCTGTTCAGCACATAAATCAAGGTGTCGGCAATCGCCGGTTCGTCTTCGACGATTAAGATGCGTTTGCTGGCAGTCACGGCGTTAATAAGTCATGCAGGCCGCGCTTAATAAGCCCGCCGCGAGCGCGAAGCCGGCCAGGACGATGGCGGGTCCCAGTTCGTCGTCGGCAATGCGTTTGCACAGGTCCGCGAAAGCCAGCCGCAGTCCAACAAATACCAGCACTTGCAAAAATAAAGCAATACCGGCCCAAATCAACATATCGATAAACGACACGCTGTTGGCGACGGCGCCGGACAGCGCCAACACAAAGCCCAGCAGCGCGGCGCTAAACGCCACGGCCGGCGCGGTTTTACCCTCGCGGATTAGTTTAAATTCCGCGTACGGCGTAATCCACAGATAACAAAAAGCAAACGCGCCGGTTAGCGCGGCGGCCGCGATGAAATGCAGAAAAAAGCCGTTGGCGCCGGCCAGGATGTGAGAGAGGTCTAGCGATTCCATAGTCAATTCTCGACGAAATAATGCGGGATGAAGCGGCTATTGTTGCCGGTGATTTCGGTTTTGTCTTCACGGATGCCGATGCCGGCGGGTTGATCGGCGATGATCCAGGAGCCGATCACCGGGAAATTGCCGCCAAACTCGGGCAGCGGGGTATAGCGTTGATAAATGCAGGACTCGCCCCCGTAACTGCCGCCGGTTTCGACGAGGCTGGCGCCCCGGCGAATCTGGATATTGGCGCCTTCCCGGGAATACAGCGGCTTGCGTACATAATCGCCCAGTAGCGGTCGGTCGGCGAAACTGGCCTCCAGCAGATTGGGGTGGCCGGGAAACAGCTCCCACAAAATAGGCAACAGGCCTTTGTTGCTGAGCAGTAGTTTCCAGGGCGGTTCCAGCATCGCCGGTTGGGCTTGCGGCAAGTAAGGTCCAAACTCTTCTTGTAACAGCCATTCCCAGGGATACAGTTTGAATAGCGCATCAATGGGGTTATTGCGCAGATCGACAAAGCGTTGCCGGTTGGCGTCCCAGCCGATTTGGTCGATAGCCAGACGATGGGTTTGCAGGCCGGCCTGCACGGCAGTGTCGCGCAGATATTCCAGATTGCCGCTGTCTTCGTCGCTGCTGTCGACGCCGGCAAAATGCAGGCTGGGCTGGCGTTGCCGGTAATCTTGCCAAAAGACCAGCAGTTTTTCGTGTATCGAATTAAATTGATCGGCGTCCGGATAGCAATCCCGCAACCAGAACCATTGCACCACGCCGGCTTCCAGCAACGCGGTGGGTGTGTCGGCGTTGTATTCCAGCAGTTTGGGTTGGCCGCTGCCGTCCCAGGCCAAATCGAAGCGGCCGTAAACGCTGGGTTCGCGGCGTTCCCAAGAGTCGACAATATAGGGCACGGCCCAATCCGGAATCAACAATTGCTTGAACAACTTGCGGTCGATGATGGCCTGAACGGCTTTTAGACACAATGCATGCAATTCGGCGGTGGCATCGTCGAGAATATCGATCTGGCTGGCCGTGAAGCGATAGCAGGCTGATTCGTCCCAATAAACATCGCCGTCCAGGGTGTGATAATTCATCCCCACGGCTTCGACCCGCTGCTGCCAATCGGCGCGGGGCCTTAGTTCGATCCGTTGCATACTTAGCCGCCGAAAGAACTATGCGAACCGCCGAAGAAGCCAAAGCCGCCGCGCCTGACCGAACTATGGCTGTCCGCGCTGCCATTGCCGCTATAACGGGAGCTCGAGCCGCCGCCGTGGCCACCGCTGCTTCGGCATTCAATCGGGTTGCCCTGGTCGTCGACGCAATCTTGTTGGCGGATCCGAAAATCGTCGGGGTTGCCGTGATAATTGGCTAGCGATAAGCCGCCCAACAAAGCCAGTGACACCTGCATGGAACGCCGAGGGACTGCCGCTTGCACCGGCCGGGTTTCCGGTGCGGCTTGCAACACGCTTTCCCAGGTGGATAGCCGGGGATAGAAGTCGTAGTGATAAAGCGCGCCTATCGACAACAGCAGATAAAAATCCAGCCTGTTACCGCACAACAGAAACAGCGGTAAGCCCAACCAGGCCACGCCATTGGCGATCAATGTTGAGCGGAAGGCTCGTTGCTGGGCCAGCGCCACGCGCACCGTATAGTTCGAAACGCCGATGGGTGGCTTGACCAGCGTTTGCAATAGCGGATAGGCCGCCAAGGCGATGGCAACAAACAACAAGCGCACCGGCCAGGCCGGCAATTGAGGCGCGTAACCGGTAAACAGCGGATATTGCCAGTACAGCATCGTTGCATAAATCACGTACACCAGCAGATAGACGCCGGTCAGCACGGCCATGAAACGGAAAGACGACACGGCTTTATCGAACTCCACGCAGACAGCGCTGTTGCTGCTCAACGGGCGGCTGGAAAAGCCACCTAGTCGATAGATGTTGCGGCGATAGGAGTCCAGCCATAGTCGCAGCTCTGGAGATAAAAAATAGCCCGCCACCTGAATAGACTCGCGGATGTTTTTGCTCGATCCGTGAAAAAATCGCAATGATTCGCCGCTACTTGGGCTTCGGGATATAACGTCCATCAATGCGTGAGTAGGGATTGTGATTTGACCGAACCACATGCGTTTGACGATTTTATCTGGATAAAAAGTAATCGATATAGTCGAGACGATGCCAAGAATCACCCATGCCCAATAAATGCCCAACAAAATAAAACTAACTTCGAGGATGAAGAAATTGCTCAGAAATCCCGCCCAACCTATTCGTAAGGCTAGTGCTAATCCCAATAGGGCCAGTAGTTTTTTCCATAGACTGTAAGTAAGAACCAGTTTTTTATTAAGCGACGACGATGGCATAGGCTCGGCTACATAGGGCGGTGGCATTAGAAACGGTTACTGGATAAATGTCGGCGAAGCATAGCCGCTACTCGATGTTTTTGCTGAAAATAGCCGCAAGGGGCCGGTTGCCGGAAGCTGATTGCTGATAATGGCTTCGTATCTGTCTCCGGACTTGTCTCAGATTGGTGTTTTCCTGTTTTGGTGCGGTGGCAGTCCGTTTTGGTGCGTGATGCGGGTTTGGCTTGCTGAGGTTGGCAGCGCAAAGCTTGGTTGGGCTGGATTCAAAACGCTGGCACAATCCGTGCTGCAATTTCCCCGGTGCAATGGCGCACCCTCGGTTCCCTTCAACAACGGCGTTGAAACGTTGCTGGTTTTATAACCCGCAATACTGTTTGCTCGGCCGTTGTCCTGCTTTTATCCCTTCAGGACTTTCGCTGATCACAAACACGCCGTTTCCAAGGGAACTTTAGCTTGCGCATACAGGCTTAATCAAACGAATGGCGGTGCTTGATAACCACCGACATTCAAGTCGTTCCCACAATTTAAAGGTGAGTTATGTCCTATCTGATCCCTTCGGAATTCGTTACAAAGATGGTCGATGCCGGTGAATCCAAAATCTTCATGTCTACCCGCGACACGTTAATTCGCGCTTACATGGCCGGGGCGATCCTGGCGTTGGCGGCGGTATTTGCCGTGTCGATTACCGTGCAAACCAACTCGCCGATCTTTGGGGCGATTTTGTTCCCGGTCGGTTTTTGCATGTTGTATTTATTGGGTTTCGATTTGCTGACCGGCGTGTTCGTATTAACGCCGCTGGCCTGGTTAGACAAGCGCGCCGGGGTGACGTTGAGCGGCGTGCTCAGAAACTGGGGCTTGGTGTTTTTAGGCAATTTTCTCGGCGCGTTGACAGTGGCGGTGATGATGTCGGTGGTCTTTACTTATGGCTTCTCCGTGGAACCGGACGCCGTCGGTAAAAAACTCGCCGGCATCGGCGAAGCGCGAACCCTGGGCTATGCCAAATACGGCATTGCCGGCTGGCTGACCATTTTTATCCGCGGCATGCTGTGTAACTGGATGGTATCCACCGGCGTGGTCGGGGCGATGATTTCCACCTCGGTCAGCGGTAAGGTGATCGCAATGTGGATGCCTATCATGCTGTTCTTTGGTATGACCTTCGAACACTCGGTGGTGAACATGTTTTTGTTCCCCTCCGGTTTGATCATGGGCGGCAATTTTTCGATCATGGATTATTTTGTCTGGAACGAGATCCCCACCGTGTTGGGTAATCTGGTCGGCGGTTTGGCGTTTACCGGTTTGACGCTGTATTCCACGCATGTCAAAACTGCGCCGAAGCGCTCTTTCAACTAAGCGCCAAGCGATCCGGCCCCGATGCCGCTGAGCACGGGGCTTTTTCTCGCTGTTAACCAAGCTAAGGAGTTAAACATGACACGCAACGAAGTGACCGAATTGGTCGTCACGCAAAAGCTGGCCAAGCAATTGAGCTGGACGCAACTGGCTGAAGCGATTGGTTTAAGTAAGGAATGGACCACCGCCGCATTGCTGGGGCAGATGACCTTGAACGCCGCACAAGCCGCTACTGTCGGAGCGCTGCTGGATTTGCCGTCGGAGGCTATTGCGCAGCTGCAAGTGGTGCCTTACAAAGGTTCGCTACCCAGCGCGGTGCCGACCGACCCGCTGATTTACCGTTTCTACGAACTGGTGAATGTCTACGGCACCACGTTTAAGGCTTTGATCCATGAAGAGTTTGGTGACGGCATCATGAGCGCCATTGACTTTAGTATGGATTTGCAGCGTGAACCCGATCCGAAAGGCGACCGGGTCAAGATCGTCATGAGCGGGAAATTTCTGCCTTACAAGAGTTATTGAGGCTGTTTTGCTGTAAGCCATGTCTGGGAAATTAAGCATCACCGTCGGCCAATTTTCCGACAAGGGCCGTAAACCGCTGAATCAGGATTTTCATGGCGTGTATATCGCCAAGGAACCGCAGTTAAGCGCCAAAGGCATTGCCATCGCCTTGGCTGACGGCATCAGCAGCAGCGAGGTTAGCCACATCGCCAGTCAGGCGGCGGTGACCGGGTTTTTGGCGGATTATTTTTGCACCTCGGAAGCTTGGTCGGTGAAGAAGTCGGTGCAACGGGTGCTGACGGCCACCAATTCCTGGCTGTATGCGCAAACCCGGCAAAGCCGCGATTGCTATGACATGGATCGCGGCTATGTCTGCACCTTGAGCGCGCTGGTGATCAAATCCACCACCGCGCATCTGTTTTCTGTGGGCGACACGCGGATTTATCGGGTAAGCGGCGACGAACTGGAACAGCTGACCCAGGACCACCGTTTGTGGCTGTCTCAGGAAAAAAGTTACCTGAGCCGGGCCATGGGCATGGATTCGCATTTGGAAATCGACTATCAGACGCTGACCGTCAGTTTGGGCGATATATTTGTGCTGGCGACCGACGGCGTTTACGAATACGTCGCCCCGCGTTTCGTTACCCAAACCATCGGCCAAGCAGGTGACGATTTGGACGCTGCGGCCCAAGCCATCGTCCAGGCAGCCTACGCAAATGGTAGCGGCGACAATCTGACCGTGCAGATTGTGCGGATCGATCAATTGCCTTTGCCCAGCGCCAACGAGCTTTATCAATCCTTGACCGACTTGCCGTTTCCGCCGTCTTTGGAAGCCAGGATGGAATTCGACGGTTACATCATCGTCCGGCAGTTGCACGCCAGCAGCCGCAGCCATATTTATTTGGCGGTGGACGGCGAAACTCAGGCACCGGTAGTGATTAAAACCCCGTCTATCGACTTGCGCGGCGATCCGGCTTATCTGGAGCGCTTTTTGATGGAAGACTGGATTGCCCGGCGCATCAAAAACGCCCATGTATTGAAGCCCTGTGCGCAAACGCGCAAGCGCAATTTTCTTTATGTGGCGACGGAATTTATCGACGGCCAGACCCTGAAGCAATGGATGATCGATCATCCGCAACCGGATCTGGAAACCGTGCGCGGCATCATCGAACAGATCGCCAAGGGCTTGCGCGGCTTTCATAGGCTGGAAATGCTGCATCAGGATTTGCGGCCGGACAACATAATGATCGACAGCACCGGCACCGTGAAAATCATCGACTTTGGTTCAACTAGGGTAGCCGGCGTCATGGAGATGGGCGCACCCATCGGCGGCAATGCTATTCTCGGTACCGCGCAATATACCGCACCCGAGTATTTCCTCGGCGAGCCGGGCACGGTGCGCTCGGAGCAGTTTTCCCTGGCGGTGATTACCTATCAAATGCTGACCGGCAAATTGCCTTATGGCGTGGAAGTGGCCAAATGCAAATCCAGGGCCGCCCAAAACAAACTCAATTACGACGCTACTTTGTATCGCAACCGGGATATTCCGAGCTGGGTGGATGATGCGATCCGCAAGGCCGCGTATCCCGATCCGTATAAGCGCTACGAAGATTTATCCGAATTCATTTTTGACTTACGCCATCCCAATCCGGCGTTTTTGACCAAAACCGGTCCGGCATTGCTGGAACGTAACCCGGCGGCGTTCTGGAAGGGCGTGTCCGGCATTTTGGCGGGGATTATCGCGGCCTTGTTAATCAGCCAATCCGCAAATACCGATCACCCCGCGTCTGTTAGCTGCGCCCGGAACAGCCGGGTGGAAGAGGGTGGTCGGTCCCCCGCGCCTGCGGCAAACAGGGCCGGGTCACCCCACAATCGCTAGCCTGCCCATCGGTATCGCCGGCCCGAATTTGATTGTCTCTGCTATCCTTTCGGCTGTGCCGGAAAACCTGGAAGAATTGATCTGAGTTAATCGATAGGCTGAAAATTAACAAACATCGCCCGCTCCTTGGTATCCTTCGGCAAAATTAGCCCCAGTGTTAATGCATAACTTCCGAAATAACTAGAATTCCAAACTGGAGTTAGCCATGTTGGTCCGCCCGCTGTTTGTCACTTGTTGCGCTTGCCTGATCAGTGTGTCCACGCATGCGCAACCGGTTTCCACGGAAGAGGAAGAAAGAGCTTTGTCGCAAATCTACGGCACCGAGGATATGGTCAGTATCGCCAGCGGTTACAAACAACCGATTTCCAAAGCCCCGTCGATTGCCACCGTTATCACGGCCGACGACATCAAACAAATAGGCGCCACCGACATAGACGAAGCGTTGGAAAGCGTGCCCGGCCTACACGTCGAACGCAACACGATAGGCTATAACCCGATTTACACGTTTCGCGGCATTTATTCGCAGTTCAATCAGCAAGTGCTGATGATGATTAACGGCATCCCGATCAGCAACTCCTATACCGGCAGCCGCAGCGAGGTGTGGGGCGGCATGCCGATCCGCGACATCGCCCGTATCGAAATTGTGCGCGGGCCGGGATCGGCGGTATACGGTGCCGATGCCTTCGCCGGGGTAATCAACGTCATCACCAAAACTAAACAGGACATTGAAGGTACTGAGGTCGGCGGCCGGGTCGGCAGCTTCGATACTTACGACGGCTGGGCCTTGCATGGCGGCGAATGGGCCGGCTTTGACGTTGCCTTGGCTTTTGAATACCACAAGACTGCGGGACAAAACGCTATGGTCGATGCCGATCTGCAAAGCCAGTTTGATAGCTTGTTGGGAACCCGCGCTTCGCTGGCGCCGGGGCCGTTGAACATGTCGCGCGACAATCTCGACGCCCGATTGGATTTGTCGCGCGGCCATTGGCGGTTTCGCGGCGGGCTGCAACACCGCAGCGATTTCGGCAACGGCTCCGGTATCGCGCAAGCCCTGGACCCGGTCAACCGTTATGCCAGCGACCGTTGGAACGCCGACGTCACTTACCATAACGCCGACATCGAAAACTGGGATTTGACGACGCAAGCCAGCTATTTCGAAACCAGTCAGGAAATCGAGCGCAATCTGACGCTATTTCCGGCCGGCACTACCTTGCCTATCGGTGCCAACGGCCAGATCGGCGCCGGCGCGCCGGTCACCTTTCCGAACGGTTACATCGGCAACCCTGAGGTGTGGGAACGCCATGTCCGCATCAGCCAGACCTTTGCTTACGGCGGCTTTCAGGGGCATCAGTTACGCAGCGGCATCGGTTTTAATTACGACAGCCTGTTCAAGGCACGGGTCAGTCAGAATTTTGGTATCGATCCCGCCACCGGCGCGCCGATACCGTCGCTGCCGGGGATTCCGCTGACCGACGTTTCCGGCACCTCCGCGACCTTCATTCCGGAAGTGGACCGGAAAGTGGCATACCTGTTTTTACAAGACCAATGGAATTTTGCCAACGACTGGAGTTTGACCGCCGGTGCTCGTTACGACCGCTATTCGGACTTTGGCAACACCTTCAATCCGCGCGCGGCCTTGATCTGGGAAGCCCGCTACGATTTAACGGCAAAGCTGATGTACGGTTCGGCGTTTCGGGCGCCGTCGTTTCAGGAAATGTATATCATCAACAACCCGGCGCAACTCGGTAATGCCGCCTTACGCCCGGAAACCATGGAAAACGTCGAACTGGGTTTCGACTATCGGCCGACGGACAGCCTGCGCCTGGGTTTGAATTTCTTTAACTTTTGGTGGAAGGACATCATCCGTTTTGTACCGGATGCCAATGCCACCACCTCGACCGCGCAAAATACCGGTGTCCAGCAAGGTTACGGCACCGAACTGGAGGCGGAATGGCAGGCCGCCGACACTTTGAAAATTATCGGCAACTACGCCTATCAACGTAGCCGTGACCAGGCTCTGGACCGCGATAGCGGGTATGCGCCGCATCATCAGATCTATCTGCGTCTGAATTGGGAATTTTTGCCCGATTGGCAACTCAGTCCGCAAGCCAAATGGATAGTGGGGCGCGACCGTAGTTTCGGCGATACGCGCAAACCGGTCGCGGATTATACTTGGGTGGATGTGACGCTACGCCGGCAGAATTTGGCCAAGCATCTGGAAGTGGCGTTTTCGGTGCGTAATCTGTTTGATGTCAGTGCCCGGGAACCCAGTCTGGCCGGCAATCCGGCCGCCATTCCTAACGATTTACCATTGGCGCCGCGCAGTTTTTACGGCGAAATCAGTCTTCATTTTTAGCCGAGGCGCCGTTGCTTGGGTCTTGTTTACACCGTAGTTCGGGAGTCATTTTGTTCTATAGACTATTTTTTCAGCTCGGATTGGCCTTATGTCTGCTGTGGCCTTTTTGCGGCGGCGCCTGGGCGCAAGCGCCGACCGTTGCCATCGTTTATCCCGATGTGCGCGAGCCCTACCGCTCGGTGTTCATGGAGATCGCGCGCGGTATGGAACAGGAGCTGGGTAAGCCGGTTGGGCATTACCTGCTGAGTGAGCGCGACAAGTCCGTCGAAAAATTGATTCAGGACCTGAAAAACGACAGGATCGATGTGGTCGTGACTTTGGGCCGCGCCGGTTTGGCGGTCGCCAAATCGGTATCTTCCCAATTTCCGGTGGTGATCGGCGCGACCATGATCCGGCCGGATGAGGTGCAAGGTTTGGCCGGTATCAGTCTGACGCCGGCCCCGGAAGCGATGTTCGACCATTTGAAAAAATTGGTGCCGGAGGTGAAAAAAATTACCGTGATCTACGATCCTCGGCAAACCGCCTGGGAGATCGAGCGTGCCGGACGGGCGGCTCTGGAACGTGGCTTGACGCTGGTGGCGCAACCGACCGGCAATTTACACGATTCCTCGGATCAGTTCCGGCAGATTTTGCTGGAGATTAAAGACAACTCCATTGCCCTCTGGCTGCCGCGCGAAAACGCCGCCATGGACGAGCAATCCTTGTTACCGGAAGTACTGCGCGAAGCCTGGGAGAAAAATTTCGTGGTGTTTTCCAGCAATCTCGACCATGTGCGCAAAGGGGCATTATTTTCCTTATACCCGGACAATTTCAGCATGGGCCGCAGTTTGGCCGGTCTGGCCGTCCAGCAAGTACAGGCGGGCGGCAAGTTTGAATCGGTCGAATTGCTGCGGGATTTGCTGGTGGCTGTCAATTTACGAACCGCGGAACATCTGGGTTTGCGTTTTTCCAGTCAGACACGCCGCGAATTCGCGATGGTTTTCCCGGTCCCTTAAACGCAATGAAGCGTTTGCGATGGCCCAGGTTCAAGCGGGCGAGCTTCCTGCAACAGCTGGCCGTGACCTTTTGTTTCGGTCTGGTAGTGATCTCGATACTGTCGGCATTCGGCATTTCCACGCTGTCTTACTACATCGTCCGCGATAAATGGGTCGCTCAAGGCCTCCAATCCACGGAAGCCTTTGCGGCACAGAGCACGCTGGCTTTGCTGTATGCCAGCCGGGAGAACGCCGAGGAGCCGGCCCGACGCTTCCTGGCGTTTCCCGATGTGCACGGCGTAGCCATTTATAACAACGCCCTGGAGCCCTTATTCGAACGCGGCGAACCTGCCATGCCCGCTGCCGACGCGGCGCGCTGGCCGGAATCTCTGGCCTTGGTGCATGAGAACGAACAAGCCTGGTATTTTGCCGCGCCGGTATACGCGCGTAACACCGCTGAGCAAGAGGCGTCACCGTTCGAGGCGCAAACGCCGACGCCGGAATTGGTCGGCTATGTGCGCTTGGTGATGGGCAAGCAATCGCTGAATGTCATGAAAGAAAAAATTCGCTGGACCACTTTGATGGCGTCCAGCGGCTCGGCCACGGTGTTTCTGCTGTTTTTATTGGCGATGTCGCGGCGCTTGACTTTGCCGATTCAACAACTGGCGCTGAGGATGCGCAAGGCCTCGGCGGGCGCGAAAAACGTGCGGGCCCGCTTGAGCGGGTCGCGCGACATCATCGAAATGGGTGAAGCCTTCAACACCATGATGGCGGTGTTGGAAACCCGGGAAAAGCAGTTGGAGCGAGCTCGTGACACCGCGCTGGAATCGGCGCGCCTGAAGGGCGAGTTTGCCGCCAATGTCAGCCACGAACTGCGCACGCCGCTGAATGCGGTACTGGGTATGCTGGAGTTGCTGCAGGACATGGGGTTGACGCCCAAGCAGCTGGAATACTCGATGGTAGCCCGCAACGCCGGCGAAGCACTGTTGAAGTTAATCGAAGATATTCTGGATTTCTCGCGCATTGAATCCGGCATGATGAAGCGGCAGCCGGTCGACTTCGTGCTTTACGAAACCTTGGACGAAGTCGTGGAATTGATGTCTGCGCAGGCGCACCGAAAAAATCTGCAGCTCACCTACTCGCTAGCCGACGATATACCGCTGGTGTTGAACGGCGAAGCATCCAGGGTGCGGCAGGTGCTGATTAATCTGGTAGGCAACGCGCTGAAGTTTACCGAACAAGGCGGCATCACCATTGATGTGCACACCGAAGCGGCGGAGAGCGATACCATCCCGTTGCGGTTTTGCGTGACCGACACCGGGATGGGCATATCCGAGGCGGCGCAAACCAGTATTTTTGATGCCTTTGTCCAGGCCGACGGCTCCAGGACCCGTCATTACGAAGGCGCCGGCCTGGGATTGGCGATTTGCCGGCAGTTGGTGCAACTGATGGGGGGGCAAATCGGCGTCCAAAGCCGGGAAGGGCAAGGTAGTTCGTTCTGGTTTACCGTACCCTTCAATCCGCCGCGCGGTACCGAGGGCATCTCTGAGGCTCGGCAAGCCTATTTCGCCAATCTGCGGATATTGGTCGTGACCGAGAACGACAAAATGCGCCAGTTTTTGGCGCAAAGTCTGGCGCGTTGGAAAATTCACTACCGGCATAGCGGCTACGGCATCAAAGCCGTAGATATGTTGCGTTCCGCCAATGATCAGGACCAGGCGTATCATTTTGTCATCATCGATCTGAAAGATGCCGGCGATGCCACTTGGGTGGATATGATCGTTGACGATCCGGCGCTGGCCGATGTCAAAATCGTGTTGCTGTCCGACCCCGTTAATGCCGTCAATCTGCCGCGCTTGCCAAACGTGGCCGCGCAGTTGGCGAAACCGGTACAGGTTTCCAAACTGTACGATTTCATATTAACCGCCGGTCAGGATTATCAGGAACCCGCGGCCGACTTGGCGCCCGAGGTCGAGCAAAGCGTCGTGCTCCGGCGGCGCATATTGATCGTCGAAGACAACCGCGCCAGCCAAATGGTGGCGGCGGGCATGCTGGAGCGGCTGGGTTGCCGCTACGAAATCGCCGGCTCCGGCGTCGAGGCCTTGTCCTGGCTGGCGCATCAGGCTTTCGATTTGATCCTGATGGACTGCCACATGCCGACTATGGACGGCTTTGAGGCGACTCGACGCATCAGGCTGCTGCCCGAGCCCGTGGGCCGTCTGCCCATCGTGGCGATGACCGCCAACGCTCAGCAAGGCGATAGCGATTTGTGTCTGGCGGCCGGGATGGACGATTATCTGGCCAAACCGATCAAGCTGAAGCCGTTGCGGGAAAAACTGCTGAGTTGGTTCGAGGGCAGGCCGTGCCTGACCGCCGATCCGCTCTCGCCGGAGCCGTCGCTGGAGGCGCTGGATCACGCGGTTTTACGCCAATTGCGCGAGGAAATCGGCCAGGGTTTTGTGAAGATGGTGGGCTATTATCTGGAAGACGCGCCGGCGCAAATCGAGCAAATCGCCCAGGCGCTGGCGACGGACAATCACGCGCAATTACGCGAATCGGCCCATGGCCTGAAAGGTGCCAGCCGCAACCTGGGCGCAGAAAAGCTGGCGCTGATCGCCCGGCAACTGGAAGAGCAGGCGGCTGAAGCGCAGATTGAAAACGGCGAGGCCTTACTGCAGCAATTGCGCGACGAATACCGGTTCATCGAACAACTGTTGAGTTTGGAAATGGGCGCGGAAACGGCTGCTGATCCGCTCCCGCAGGCCGGCCCCAGAATTCTGGTGGCGGACGACGACAGAGCCATGCGGTTTGCCTTGCAAGATGTTTTGGAGAAGGACGGCTACCGGGTGGATTTGGCCGGCACCGGCCGGCAGGCGCTGGCGTTGTGCCAGCGGCAAATGGCGGATTTGATCTTGATGGACGCGATGATGCCGGAAATGGACGGTTTCGAGGCCTGCCGCAAAATTCGCGCGCTGCCCCATGGGGCGGAGGTGCCGATACTGATGATTACCGCTTTGGAAAACGACCATTCGGTGGAATTGGCTTTTTCGATAGGGGCTAACGATTACATTCCCAAACCGATTCATTTCGCGGTATTGCGTAAACGTATCGCGCATTTGTTGGAAGCCAGCCTGACCCAGCGGACCTTGAATCGCCTGGCTTACCACGATCCCTTGACCAATCTGGCCAATCGCACGCAATTCATCGACCGGCTGAACTCGGTGATCGCCGTCAGCGCTGATCAAAATCAGCTGCATGCCGTGCTGTTTCTGGATTTGGATAGGTTCAAGCTGACTAACGACACCTTGGGGCATGATGTCGGCGACCAGTTGTTGAAAGCCGCGGCAGAGCGGATTCAAGGCTGTGTGCGGCGGGAAGACATGGTGTCCCGGTTTGGCGGCGACGAATTTACGCTGCTGTTGGAAAATATCAGCAATCCGCAAGTCGCCGCTGCCGTCGCCGACAAGATCCGTATCGCTATCGCCCAGCCATTCGCGTTAATGGAGCAAGAGTTTTACGTCAGCTCCAGTATCGGCATTTCGCTGTATCCCGCCGACGGCGCCGACAGCGGTTTGCTGATCAAACACGCCGATACCGCGATGTACCGCGCCAAGGAGCAGGGCAATACCTATTGTTTTTATGAAGATAATATGGAATTTGTCGTGTCGACCAAGCTGCGCCTGGAAAGCGATTTACGCCGGGCGCTGCAACGCGACGAATTTTTTCTTCACTACCAGCCGCAAATCGATCTGGATTCCGGGCGGATCGTCGGCGCCGAGGCGCTGATTCGCTGGCGACATCCCGAATTGGGCTTGATTCCGCCCGATCAGTTCATCCCGGTCGCCGAAGAAATCGGCCTGATCGAGGCGATAGGTACGTGGGTGTTGGGCGAGGCGTGCCGGCAGAGCCAAATTTGGCGGCAAAGCGGCTATCCGCCGTTCACGATGGCGGTCAACGTGTCGGCGCGGCAATTGGATCAGGAAGATTTTGTCGCGCAGGTTATCGACATCGTCAATGAAACCGGCTTCCCCGCCGAATACCTGGAGTTGGAGCTGACGGAAAGTTTGTTCATCCGCAATCCGGGACGGAAGCGGGCTATATTGGCCAAGCTCAGGGAAGCCGGCTTGCAAATTTCGATAGACGATTTCGGCACCGGCTATTCCAGTTTGAACCAACTCAAGCAGTTTGCCTTCGACAAGCTGAAAATCGACCGCTCATTTGTGGCGAACATACCCGACGACGCAGACGCCGCCGCGATTGTGATGGTGATTATTTCCATCGCCAAGATTCTGAAATTCAAGGTGATAGCCGAAGGCGTGGAGACCGAGCAGCAGGCGCAATACTTGTTGCGAAACGACTGCGATGAGGCGCAGGGTTATCTGTTTGGCAAGCCGATGGCCGCCGACGAGTTTACGGCCTTGTTGGCGCGAGCAAAAGTGGCCGTGGGTTAGTCACCAACCGTTTGCGGTGGCTTCGCCGGCCAGCCAGATTTTCGCTCACCCATCATTCCCGATTCACCGGCAAGGCCGCGATACGCTGTTCTATGTCTTGCATCAGTTGTTTGTACGCTTCGCCGTCGGTACCGCCAAAGCGGCGGATAAACTCGGCTTCGCTTAGTGATTCCGGTAAATCGGCGGTAGCCGGCATCATTTGATTTTCATCGGCGTTGGCTAATATTGATTGGATTTTCCGTGCCAGCGCCGGACTGGCGACAGCTTGTTCGCCCATGCGCGTGCCGGCCCGGTCAGCGGCGAGGTCGTTAAACGAAAAGCCGCTGCCGCCGCGCGAATCTTCTATTTCCTTAAACAAACCCACCGCATCGGCCAACGGGGTGCCGGAATAGGCCGCCAGCATCGCCGAAACCAGGTAATGTTTCGTCAGGTCGTCGCGGCCGTTCAGCGTTATTTGGCGCCAAATCGGGCGGGGCCAAAGTCTGGATTCCGGGAGAATTTTCGTCAGGCGCTGTTGATTGGCATAAAGTGTCAATATCAGAATCAATGCCCGGTTTTCCTGAATCGGGTCGTTGCTGGCGCTTCGTTGTGCGGCCAGCTGAAACAGCGGCTTGCTGAAATCAGTGAGACTGAGGCTTTTGTTATCTGTCCGGCTTAGTTCCGCTAAATGTCGCTGATAAGCCTGCAGACGCTGCTGATCATCAGGCGTTAGCAAGGCGCCGCGCAATTTGCCGGGCAAGTCAGCTTGCCAACGATAGGTTAGCGTCAGGCGCTGGGGTTGAAACAGCACATGCTTGACAATATCGGCGAAGGCTTGCCGATCCGCTGCCGGTTGCAAAGTGTTGAGTGCCCATTTTACCAAGGGTTTGGCTAGCATGCAGGGCAGCCGGAGTTGTCCCAAAGACAGGTGGTCCACTTCCGGTAAGTCGCTGGTTTGCTTCAGCGCCAACGTCAAATTCAGATATTGGCCTACAGGATTTCGTGGTAAAGGCAAGCTGGCGTCGATGTGGGCGCGGCCTTGATAGAGCCGTAAACCCGCTACGCCGTTAGCGTATTGATTGGCAAGATAATTGATCGCCAGGTCCAATTCCTGTTGATCCAGTGCCACTCGGGCGATCGCGCCGGATTTTAGACGGCGCGGATCGTTTTGCCGAAAAATCAATTTGCCGCGGGCAATTTGTTCCGGTGTCAGGTCGGCTCGGGTTTGTAATTTTGGCTTGTCATCAATTGCCAGCCATAGCGCCATTCCCGACAATACAGGTAATAGCAACACCGCCAGCAATACGCTTTTTGTAATCCATTTCATCGGGCGTTCTGTTCAATCCTTGCTGTGGACCATGGTCGTGTTAAATGCTTAAAAACCTTAGGGCAGGCGTTGGGCTAATGTGGTTTGTTGCGCTGTTCTTCATACGCGGAAGGACTGACGCCGGCGCTTGCCAGATATTCGCGCAGATGTTTGATTTCCTGTTTAGTGCATATGCCGCTGTGGTTTGGATGATGCAACACGCCTTCGACATTATTCAGCATCACGCGAAAGCGCACACCATGGCTGGGTTGCAGGTTGGCGCCCAGGTGATGCAACAGCGATTCTATTTCCCGCCAATGGATGTTACCGCTAAGCGGATCCTGGAATATGGCGCGCAGTAGATTTAAATGGTGGCTCATGACTACATCCTCCTGCATCAATATCGGTAGCTTAAGTTTGAACCGAGTTGAGGTTCAATTTGGCTGGTGAAGGGTGGTGTGTAACTAAATTTGTTTCAAAATAAGAAACAAATCATGCAATAAATGCCTTATTGTAAATAAACAGCAGAGGTTTATAGTTAAACCGTCTTCAATGAATCGACTGAAACCCAGTCAAGGTGGAAAAAATGAACAAGTCAAGCAATCTGTATAAAGACATTGTCACCGGATTGTTTTTTGCAACCGGTATGTTCAGCTTCCTGTCCGGTCAGTTTGTTCTTTCCACTCTGTTTTTTGGCGCTGCTTCGCTGTTTAGCAATATCGAAGCGGCTAAACCGGTCCGATTTTAAGTTTTTTCGTAGTACCTCCTCGTTGTAAAGCTACACATTCCACAGCCTCCACCCTGCTCAAGGTGGGGGCTTTTTTTGTACCTAAGCAGGCGATTTCTCAGTCCGACTTGGAGGTTTTTGCCGGGTCTGACACCACGGTATATTCAGCTTCCAGACTTTGTCCGTCAACCTGGGCATTTTTCAGCTTTCGCAGCAACCACCAGCCTCTGATGCCGATTATCGCTACCGGAATCAGCAGTAAGGCAAAAAACGCCGAAAACACCACGGTGCCCAATATCGCGCCGGCGATCATTGCCGGAATGCTCAGCAGATTGTATAGCTTGCTCTGCGGCGGTGACTCGAGGCGGGGATGTGCGCCGGAACCGTCGATGCGGATGGTTTTTCTGTAAATTTTTAACATGTCGGGCACCTATTGAAATGGGACGAGGCCGGTCTCGTACCTGAAAAGGACTAGCGGGTCGTCAACGTTCCAGGGCGGGTATTTTTGCATAACCGCTGCAAACAGATTGGACCTTAAAAAAGTGTTCAGCCATTGTTGCAGGGCTGGATACGGCGAATTTTCAAACCACGCATTATCCACTGCGGCGAACTGGCGGATAAATGGTAGCGTGGCGGCATCTGCCAGGCTGAAATTATCGCCGCATAAGAATTTGTGCCGCTGCAAACGGGTTTCCAGCTCGGCTAAAAACACCTCGCCTTGTTGACGATAATCGGCTGGTGTTTGTTCCGGATAGCGGTCCGCGTATTTGTAACGGTCTAAATAGTATTTGAAATCGCCGTCGTTCCAGTCGATTAATCGCTGCGTATCTTCCGGCGCTTGGTTTAGCCAGTTTTGCGGATCGTGTTGCGCCAAGGCCCACAGCATAATATCCAGACTTTGTTCGATGACTCGGCCGTCGGGCAACAACAGCAGCGGCACCGTGCCTTTCGGCGAAATAGCTAACATTGCTTCAGGTTTATTGCTGAGTTCGATTTCTCTGAGCGCGACGCTTACTCCCGATACGGCAATGGCCAAACGTGCCCGCATCGCATAGGGACAGCGGCGGAAACTATACAAGATCGGGTAAATTTGTTCTGTGGTGGCAGGCGGTGTGTTCATGTGGGGATAGTCAGTGACACATTACTGTAAATGATCGTCGATTAAAGTCTGGTAAAATAACCGATTTTCGCGCCAACTCATTTATTTCGTCACAAGCTTCAAGCGGCGGCGACGCTCTTTTTACTCTTAATCTTCGGACACTCTCTTGATTTCTACCGCCAATATCACCATGCAATTCGGGGCTAAGCCCCTGTTTGAAAACGTTTCCGTCAAATTCGGCAACGGCAACCGTTACGGCCTGATCGGCGCTAACGGCTGCGGCAAATCCACCTTCATGAAAATCCTCAGCGGCGACCTGGAGCCCACCTCGGGCAATGTCAGCATCGACGCCAACGAGCGCGTGGGTATCTTGCGCCAAAACCAATTTGCCTACGAAGAGCAAAGAGTGCTGGACGTGGTGATGATGGGCCACGCCGAAATGTGGGCGGCGATGTCGGAACGCGACGCCATCTACGCCAATATGGAAGCCAGCGAAGACGATTACATGCGCGCCGCCGATCTGGAAACAGTGTTCGCTGAATTCGGCGGCTACACTGCGGAAGCCCGGGCTGGCGAATTATTGCTGGGTTTGGACATCCCGCTGGAACAACATAATGGGCCAATGAGCGCAGTGGCTCCTGGTTGGAAACTGCGGGTGTTACTTGCACAGGCTTTGTTTTCCAATCCCGACATCATGCTGCTCGACGAGCCCACCAACAACCTGGACATCAACACCATCCGTTGGCTGGAAAACGTCCTTAACGAGCGCAATTCGACGATGGTGATCATCTCGCATGACCGGCACTTCCTGAACAGCGTCTGCACCCACATGGCCGATCTGGATTACGGCGAATTGCGTGTGTATCCGGGCAATTACGACGATTACATGACCGCCGTGACCCAAGTGCGCGAGCAGTTACTCGCCGGCAACGCCAAGAAAAAAGCCCAGATTGCCGAATTGCAAACCTTCGTGGCGCGCTTTTCCGCTAACGCTTCCAAGGCCAAACAGGCTACATCGAGGGCGCGGCAGTTGGAGAAAATCAAGCTCGACGAAGTCAAGCCGTCCAGCCGGGTCAATCCGTTTATTCGTTTCGACCAAGCTAAAAAACTGTACCGTTTGGCGGTGGAAGCTAAAGATTTGGCCAAAGGCTACGGTGCGGAACCCTTGTTCAAGAACTTGAACATGATGATCGCGGTCGGCGAGCGGGTGGCGGTGATCGGCCCTAACGGTATCGGTAAATCGACTTTATTAAAAACCCTGGTCGGCGATTTGACGCCGGACAGCGGCGAAGTGAAATGGGCGGAGAATGCCGATGTCGGCTATTTTGCCCAGGATCACGCCGAGGATTTTGCCGAAGACATGTCGCTGATCGAATGGATGGGCCAATGGCGCAAAGAATCGGACGACGACCAAACCATTCGCGGCACGCTGGGACGGTTGCTGTTTTCCAATGACGAAATTAACAAATCCGTCAAAGTCATATCCGGTGGCGAGCAAGGCCGGATGTTGTTCGGTAAATTGATTCTGCAAAAAAACAACGTGATGGTGTTGGACGAACCCACCAACCATTTGGATATGGAATCGATTGAGTCGTTGAACGCGGCATTGGAAACTTATCCCGGCACCTTGATTTTCGTCAGCCACGACCGCGAGTTTGTGTCCTCACTGGCGACCCGCATCATCGAATTGACCCCGAACGGCATCGTCGATTTCAGCGGTAATTACGAAGACTATTTAAACAGTCAAGACATCAACTAAGGCTAAGCTGCCAGGGTATTCCGGCGCGGATAAACCGGTCAGTAATCTCTGCCGCCGCGCACGAACAGCGTCGCACCAACGTCGGTATAGACTTCGCGGTGCGCGCTGCCGGCCGGCGCCAGTTGGTAGTCGCCGGCGCGCAGCAAGAGGTCGTCGATAAACAAATCGCCGTCCAGCATCATGCATTCCTCTTCCAGGCGATGGCCGTGTGCCGGGCATTTGGCGCCGGCTTCCAGGCGATAAAAACTGGATTCGCGTTCCCCGTCCTGCCACAGTGGTTTTTTCCAAACGCCGGGGGCTATTTCCTGCCAGTCGTCTATTTGCTTGGTAAACACGCTACACGACTCAGCCTTGCCAAACGGCAGCAGACCACCCAACACTTCCCGCAATACCTCACGGTTATCGCCCAGCGATGTACCGCGCAAATAGGCCAGGGCGCCATTCGTCGAACTTATCCCGCCGTGCCGGCTGCCGGCCGGCGCTGCATGGTAATCCAAGGGGCCTAGCCGCAAGTCGCCCATTTGCAAATCGCCGTGCAAGACGATGCCTTCTTCCAGACAGTTGTGCCGATGCGCTATCAGGCTGGCGCTGGGAGCGAATTCGATCAATACCGAATGGCCTTGCAGGCCGCCGTCCCAGAGTGGTTTGACGCGGATGCCGGTTTTCAGGGCTTGCCAGGTGCCGTGTCCGGCGCGCACGGTGAGTAAGCCGGCCTGTTTGGCAAGGCTGGCCGTGACTTGCTTCATCAGGCCTTGGCGTAACGAATTGCGGCGTGCGCCGGCAACCGGAATCGGTGCCAAACCGTCGGCCAGCAGCGTTTCGAGTTGCTGCAAATCGTTGGCATCTGCGCTATCCAAAGGCGGGAATTTGTCTGTCATATTGCTTAGTTAACCTCGCCGGTATCGGCTGTCAAAAATTGCTGCATCGTCTGTAGGGCCCGACGGATATGCGACTTCACGGTACCCAAGGGCAAACCGCTGCAGACGGCGATTTCGTCGTGGCTCAAACCCCGGAAAAACGCCAACGACAGCAATTGCCGGGGCAATGGGTCCAAAGCCGCCAGGGCCGTTTGCAAGCGATGGCCTTGCTGCATTGCTGATAGTAAATCCGGCGGCATTTGGTCGGCTGGGGCTTCAATCAACACCAGAGCCTCCGGTTCAAGCTCGCTTAGATTGCCGTCCAACTGCCGCAAGGCGTCCAGTGCCCGGCTGCGAGCCATCGTCATTACCCAGGCTTTTACCGAACCGCGTTCGGCATCGAAGCGCGGCGCCTGCCGCCAGATCTGCCAGAACGTATCTTGTACCACTTCCTCAGCACACTGCGCCCGCCGGGTGATCCGCAACGCCAGACCGTAGACCTGATCGACCAAGGTGTCGTACAACTTGCCCAACGCGGCTTGATCCTGGTCCACGACGCGGCCAAGCCATTCCCGCAATAAGGCTTCGTCGGCAGGTGTTGTTGGTTGTCGGTTCTCGTCGTCGTTCAAATCGCTATCCGCCATCGCTCTCGTGTCCCTTTAGAAAGCTATACGCGGCATCGGCTGGTTTGGATGCACGGCGGTGTGGGGGATAACGCTTAAAGTGTGAATCAAGCGACATAAGGCATAGTGACTTTTCTTGGTTTGCCGAGATTTGGTAGCCGCATTCAAGAGGATAGAGACTAAGAGTTGGGGGTTGAACCACTATAAAACAGCCTTTTGCACGTGGCAAATAGTCAAGCGGCCGATTTTGTCCGGGGTTAATAACCGTGTGGTTCGCTATCGAAAGATGCTGATGTGCCAAGTACGAACCAAGCCCGTTGTACAAACACTGCCACCAATATTTTTTACCTATTTTGCATCCATTGCCGAATTGGCCGCGTATCAGTCATCGCAAGCCGGCGCGAATGCCGAGTATCGCCATCCGCATCTGGAATCCGTCGCCGGCTTGCCATTTCTAACCACAGACTGAGAGGAAACCACGATGAAAAAGCTATTTCCGGTTGCGTTGTTGGGCGCCTGCCTGACCGTAGCGACGGCGGTTGAGGCCGCTGACTTTGATTTTAACGGCAACTTTGCCAACGATAACGATAAGTTGAGCTTTGCCTTTTCACTCGGTTCGCCGGGTACGGTAACCTTGTTTACCTCATCCTGGCTGGGCGGCGGTTTCGATCCGATTTTGACGCTGTGGGACGGCTTAGGCAACCAACTGGCCGAGCAGGATGACGGCGGCTTGGGTGGTAACCAATTGTCGAACGGGGTTAATTTCAATTACGGCGAATTCGACAGTTATTTAGCTATCAATCTTGTGGCCGGGAATTATCTGGCAACCTTGACCCAATACGACAACTTTTCGGTCAGCACGTCGCTGGCCGACGGCTTCTTGCGGGATGCCGATCCGCAATTTACCGCCGCCTTCGGTTGTTCCAATGGCCGGTTTTGCGAAGGTTCGTTAACCGATAGCCATGGCGATCCGGTGGAACCGAATCGCACGGCGGCTTGGGATCTACACATTCTCAACGTCGCCAATGCCCAGATCGCCAGTGTGCCGGAACCGCCCACGCTGATGCTGCTGAGTTTATCCGGCTTGTTTTTGCTTGGAGGCCGGCTGGGCAAGGCTAGATCCACAGCGCGAACCGACGCGGAAGCGGCCAGTCCGGTGCGTTTGGCATAAATTCCATTTTCCGGCATCCGTTTGCCGATTTTCCGCGTATTCCCTAACGCAGCTGGCTGAAGCTGTGACATTAACTAAAGAGGAATTTGATTATGAAAGACTTACACCACTACAGCCGTTGGCCGCTGACCATGTTCGCCAGCGCTTTATTGTTGATGGGCGGCCTACCGTCCGTTGATGCTGCCAATCACCGCGAAGCACCGTTAACCGCATTGGATACCAAGGCCGACATCACCGATTGGTACGCTTTTGTCAGTTATAACGATCCCAGCAAGGTGACGATGATTCTGAATGTCGATCCCTTGCTGGAACCCAGCAACGGCCCGAATTATTTTCCGTTCGATCCGGAAGTTCTTTATGAAATGAAGGTGGATAACAATTTCGACGCAGATGAAGACATTACCTTGCAGTTCAGGTTTAAAACCGAAACCCGCTTGCCCAGCGTGTTTACAGGTTTTGTCGGTGCCGGCAACGGCATTGTCGCGCCAGCCAATTCGCCAACTCCGGTCGCGCCGGGCAGTTTGATCGTGCCGCCGGCGATTACCGCGTTGGATGGCCCTGGCTCGGAAGGATTGGGTTTGCGGCAGAGTTACACGGTGACGCTGATCAAGGGCAAGGGCGCCAACCGCCAAGTCATCGATCTAACCAATCAGCAGAAGCTCTTTGCGGTGCCATCCAACGTCGGACCGCGCACCATGCCTAACTACCAAAATCTGGCCAGCCAAGGGATTTACGATTTAGGAGGCGGGGTTAGCGTGTTTGCCGGTACCGTCGACGATCCGTTTTACATCGATTTGGGCGCGACTTTCGATACCTTTAATTTCCGGTCCGGCGCGTCCGGCGCCGGTGTGCCGGGCGTGTTTGCCGAGAACCAAAATGACGCGGAAAACCAAAACTTCGCGTCCGACGATGTGGCCGGTTACAACGTCAATTCCATCGCTATCGAATTGCCTATCGCCATGCTCACCCAGGACGGCAAGCAACATAGCGCCGGCGAAGCCTTGGCGGTGATCGGCACTTATGCCACCACTTCGCGGCCGCGCACCAAAGCTTATGCCGACAGACCCGGCGGCAAGCCTAAACTCGCCAATGCCTATGTGCAGATTCAGCGCATGGGTAATCCCTTGGTCAATGAGGTGTTAATCGGTACCGGCGACAAAGACCGGTTCAGTATGAGCGAACCCAAGGACGACGCTAGTTTTGCCGGTTATGTGTTGGATCCGTTATTGGCCAGAGTCGTCAACGCCGCATACGGCGGTGCGGTGCCGATTCCGGCGCCGCCCAGGGTAAATCCGGCCAACCCCAGTTTTGACCTGGGCCCCTTGGTGTTTTATGCGGCGCCCATTTGCCCTGGTTGTTCGCTCACGCAACGTGGACCGGTGGCGGATTTGCTGCGCTTGAATACCGGCATCGGCCCCGCGCCTGTCAGCGCCCGCAAACGCATGGCATTTCTGGCGGGCGATAGCGCCGGCTTTCCGAACGGGCGGCGCGTGTCCGATGATGTGACCGATATTGCCGCGCAAGCGGTGGTTGGGGTGTTGAATCCGGCATTCAACAGCTTCCCGAATAACCGGGTCGCCGACGGTGTCAACACCAACGACAGAAGCTATCAGGAAGTATTTCCGTACGTGGCCTTTGCCAATAGTGGCCGGCAAAGCCGCCATGTCGATCCTGGTGAAGCTGGCTGCTTCGATGCAGTTTCACTGGCTGTGGGGAGTTGTCCAAACAATTAGAAGACAGGAGGGGGCGGCGACGCTTGCCCCCTGATCTATAAATATCCGCAGGAGGAGCCAATGAAGCACTGGCTTACATTAGGTTTGGTAATGTCTGTTGCTATGTTCAGTAACGCTGGCGCGCAAGCTTATTTACCCAAGTCCGATGACGAAATCGTCGAAGTATTGCCTGCCAGAGGTGAAAGCTGGCTGGAAATTCGTTATTTGCGCAAACAAGTCGCGGCCCAACCGAATAATTTGGAACCAGCCTTAGCTTTGGTGCGGCGTTATATCGAATTGGGCCGTGCCGAATCGGATCCGCGCTATTTCGGTTATGCCGAAGCGGCGCTAACACCTTGGCTGGCAGTCGCGCAACCGAGTGCCGAGGTCCTGACCTTACGGGCGACCTTGTTTCAAAATCGCCACGAATTTCCGGCGGCCCTGGACTATTTGCATCGGGCTTTGGCGCGTCAGCCGCGCTTGGCGCAAGCCTGGTTGACGCGGGCGGCCATTTTGGAAGTGCAAGGCCAGTATGCCGATGCTCTGAATAGTTGTTTACCTTTGTTGAAATTAGCCGAGCCGCTGATTGGCCAAGTTTGCCTCAATTCCATTCTGAGTGTTTCCGGCCAGCTCGACGCTGCTTATCACCAGTTGGCGCGCGCAGTAAGCACTGCGCACAGTCCCGCACCGGCAGATCAACAATGGGCCTTGACCACGCTGGCGGAAATGGCCGAGCGTATGGGTAATACCGATGCGGCCGACCGTTATTACCGGCAGGCGCTACACATACCGCGCCGAAATGGTTATCTGTTGGCTACCTATGCCGATTATTTATTGGACCGGAATCGTTTCCAAGACGTGGTGGAATTATTAGCCAACGATACGCGCGCCGATGGCTTATTACTGCGCCTGACTTTTGCCGAAATAGCACTGCGGCTGCCGGCTGCCGCTGTGCATAAAGATGCGCTGACCGCTCGCTTTGCCGCCAGCCGCATGCGCGGCGATACCAGTCATCAAGGCGATGAGGCGCGCTTTTTATTGCATGTGCTTAATCAGCCTGAATCGGCGCTGGCGCTGGCGCAAAAAAATTGGGACGTGCAGCGCGAGCCGCGCGATGCGCGCATTATCTTGGAATCGGCGCTGGCAGCCGGCAAAAATCCTCAACCGCTGCTGACTTTTTTAAGTGAGTCCAAATTGCAAGATGCGCGACTGCAAACGCTGCTCGCGCAAATTGGCGGGGGCAGAATATGAACGGATCAGCGAAATTCATCGCCCTTTTAGATACTTTTTGCCCTGAATCTCCAGGCTGCACTCAAGGCAGGCCCGTCGACGGTTCGGCCCCGCCAAGCTTTGAAAGATTAAGCTCGAACGTGATGATTTGGGCCGGTTTGATCATGGTCTTGCTGCTGACAGCAAGTTTTAGCGCTTTTGCCCATAAGGCCAGCGATAGTTACATGACGGTGCAGGTTGACGGGCAGCAAATCTCCGGGCAATGGGATATTGCCTTGCGCGACCTGGATTATGCCTTGGGTTTGGATGGCAACGACGACGGTAATATTACCTGGGCCGAGTTGCGAAATAGTCGGGATGTTGTGTATGCCTATGCGCTGAGCCGTTTGCAAATGACGACGGCTAAGCAAGTCTGTTCGCTGCAAGCAGGAGATTTACGGGTGGACGAACACAGCGATGGCCATTATGCCGTATTAGATTTCCAGGCGATTTGTCCGTCCGCGTCCGCGCCGTTGTCGATAGATTATCGCTTGCTTTTCGATCTCGACCCGCAGCATCGCGGGCTGATAAGCGTCATTCATGCCGCTAAAACCGATACCGCGATCTTTAGTCCTGACCACCAACGTAGCGAATTTGTGCGGGACGCTGATTATTCCGGGTGGCGGACCGTGGCGCGATTCGGCTACGCCGGGCTATGGCATATCTGGATCGGCTTTGACCATATTCTATTTTTGTTAAGTCTGTTGCTGCCGGCGGCTTTGGCGTGGGAGCGGGGTGCTTGGCAGCCAAAACCAGGCTTTAGACCGGTATTTTTCGACGTGCTAGGTGTGGTTACCGCCTTCACGTTGGCACATTCATTCACCCTGAGCCTTACGGTGCTGCAATACATTTGTCTGCCGTCCCGCTGGGTAGAATCGGCCATTGCCGTGTCCGTGGTGTTGGCAGCGTTGAACAATATTTATCCGGTGTTGGTAAAACGCCGCACCTGGTTTGCCTTTGCTTTCGGCTTGATCCACGGCATGGGCATCGCCAGTGTGTTGTTGGACATGGGCTTGCCGGACACGCAGCGGCTGTTACCACTATTGGGCTTTAATTTGGGTGTGGAAGCAGGGCAGTTGGCGATTGTCGGTGCGGTTTTACCGTTGATAGTCGGCTTTAGCCGCTATCGCTATTATCCGCTAGTCGTGATGAAAACCGGCTCAGCATCCATCGTCGCCGTGGCTTTAGTCTGGTTAGCGGAACGAAGTCTGGATTTTCAGATGAACATATTTTGAGCAACTTGGCGTATATCGGTGCTGCTGATTATTAACCCGGCCCTTAACTACCCTTCGCCTGTCTAAGGGCACACCAGCCTGGGCTTCGCCACACTCAACCTCAACCTCAACGGAATGCCAGTGATAAACAGGCCGGATTAGTAAATATCGTCGCTCCCGCGCCGGCGGGAGCCCAGGGGCTATATTGGATGCACTGCGCGGCCTTATTGCAGATCAAGGTCCGGGCCGGATTGTTGCGGATATGACCTGGCAGCCAGCACTGCTTTTTCGATGTGGGCTATCAGCTCCACAATTTGTTGGTCCAGCATAAAGCGTAGCTCCCACTCTACGGCCAAATCGTCGGCCAGATTGTCGATACGATGATGATCGATATAACTTTGCTTTAGACGCGCTTGATGATTGGCAAGCTCGATCCGGTTGCCGGCTTGTTTGCCTTGCAGGAGGCTGGCGGCATATTCCAGGGCGGTTGCCAGCTCGGCATCGAACGCCCGGCTGAGCTGTTGCAATTCATCAGGAAAGTGGCTGAAGCGCTGGCCGCTGAGTAAGCGATAGCGTTTGCGGACTTGTAACAAGCCGGATAAATGGCCGGCGTCCTTCACAATCGTCCGCAGCGCCGCTCGTTCATGCACTTTCTCGGCCAAGCGCGCATCGGGTTCCAATACCGCGTGTGCCAACAAGTCTTGAGCGGCGGCCAGCTCTTTTTCCGCCGACAAACGCAGCGGTAAGGTGTAAGTCAGCAAGTGGCTGACATCGGGTAAGCGGCTAGTGAAGTTAGCGAGTGTGCGCAACGCCGCTACGCTGTGGTGGCGGGCCAGTGCAATCGAGCGCCGCGGCCACAGCGCGTAATCGATAACGCCCATCACGATAAGTCCGAGCAAAATACCTATGACCCGGTCGCGCGGCAGATATAGGTCGGTGACTTGACCAAAATCATGCAGCACAAACAACGCAAATGAAAAACCAAGTTGCCGGCCCAGATAAGCGATGCGTTCGCTGCCGGCGGTAATCCAGGCTGCCAGCGCCCAGAATGGCGCTGTGGCAAACGCAAAGCCGACGATGGTATCGAGCTGAGATTGAAAGACCAATACGTAAAAATAAGCGCAGATCCCGCCGACGGCGGCGCCCGACACCCGTAACAGCGAGAGCCGGTAGTCGGCGCCGAGACTGGTTTGTGCCGCGACCAGACAGGTGGGAATCGCGGTGTTGATGTCCGGCCAGCCCAGGCTTTCCACGATCAGCATGCACAGGATCGCGCCCAGGGAAAATTTAATGCCGAATTGCAAACTGTCGGCATAGCTTGCCCAAAACTCGTAAGCAAACCAGGCTGGCAGCCAGCCATGTTCAGGGTTGTCGTCGGATTCAGCGTTGATGTTTTTACTGTCTTTGGCGGCTATCGGTTGATGCAAATCATGCATCAAGCCGGCAATGCGTTGCAGAGCCCGCCACAAGGCGGTTAACAGCGAGGGATTAGCTTCCCGCGCATAGTTTTGCAATACCTCATCGCTTAGCAAGCTGGTGATTTCTACGGACACGTCGCGCGATTCCGCCACGCCTTGCCGTAATCTGGCACAGGCGCTTTGTAAAGCCCGATATACATGCAGTTTTTCCGGCGTCAGCGGCTGGGCCCTATATTCCGCAGCCAACACTTGATTAAGCCAGTCCGCCAACTGGCGCAAACCGTCTATTTCCAGCAACAGCGCCCGATAAGTCAGGTGGCGTTCGTGTAAAGCAGGATGGATCAATTCGGCGTTGGCCAGTAAACCCAGCAGTTTGCCAAGGCTGCCGGCAGCGGCGTGCATGGCTGCTTCAGGTCTGGGGCTATACGCACCGGCATCGGCCAGACGCGCGCTGAAAATGTATTCCACCGTCGCCAATTGCATGGCGATCTCCGCTTTTAACAGTTTTAGCGGATCTTGCGGTTTGATGGTTAAATGCACTACCGTCCATGTTCCCAGCGCCAGTACGCCAATAATGGGGATGTTCCATAAGGCATGGTAAATGTTTTCATCGGGCGTGCTGGGGCTGTACAGCACCGCCACCGAATACCATAAAGCAATGCCCGTGGGCCAGGCGATCAGGCGGGCGTGAAACAGGGACAAGGCCAAGATGACGAACGATAGCGGCAGCAGTAACCAAGGGTCGTTGCCGGCCAGCATCAGCGTCAATACCGATACCAAGGTCGTGACCATCAGGTAACCGAGCTGGCGTATTCCAAACGCCAGGGATTGGCCGGCGTTGGCGTAAGCGTCGTAGCTTAGGCAAATCAAGATGGAAATTGCCCCTAGCGGCGGGATATGCAAGGTTTGGCTGACGAGTGCGATTGTCAGGGTGACGACGAATAAACGCAGGGCGGCGACGCGCCGTGCCGGTGTATCTTTGAGTTCGGCGGTTAGGAATTGCCCCAGGCTGGTGCCAAACCAAAGCCGGTTGGGTTTTGACTGTGTGCTTGAACCAGTCCGGCTGTCGCCTCGGGTCATGACGGCGGCAGAGCTGTACCGGTTGCGTCGGCAGTGACTTTCCGTACCGTCACAAACGCGGTCATGCCCATACGGAGCGGATGCGCGGGGTCATGCTGTTTAATCTCGATTCTTACCGGAAAACGCGAAGCCAGAATGACCCAGTTCAGCGTGCGATCTATCTCCGGCAACACGCCATGCTGTTTGATATTGTCGGGCGAATTGGCCCAGCCGATCCCGGTCACCACGCCGCGAAAGCGCTTGCCCGGATAAGCAACCAGAAACACCTCGGCTTCCTGGCCGGGTTTGATCGACTGCAAATAAGTTTCCTTGAAGTCGGCGATCACATACCACTGGCGGTCATCGACCAAAGCGAACATTTGCGTACCGGCCTTGGCGTATTCGCCTTCGCGGGTATTCAAATTGGTGACGTAGGCATTGAAAGGCGCTCGCACGTAACAGTATTCCAGATCGAGCTCGGCGGCGGTGACCAGGGCGCTGGCGGCTTCGATACGGGCATTGACGTCGCCGACCTGGGCGACTAACGATACCGCTCGCCGGCTATCGCTCTTGGCTTCCTCGATGGCACTGCGAGCCGACAGTTCTTTAGCTTTCGCATCCGCCAGTTCGGCGCGCGAAGCCGCATAACGCGAGCGCGCCTGTTTGAGCTGGTCGGCGGTGACGTATTGCTTATCCGCCAACGGTTCCAGCCGTTCCAGATAGTTATGCAGATATTCGTCTTCCGCCTCGATTTTTTTCACTTCGGCACTGGCGGCAGCGCGCTGGTGTTCCAGGCGTTCGATAGCCATTTCCGCGGAACCGCTGGAGGCGCGCCGGGAATCCACGTCTTTTTCCGCCAGCAGCAATTCGGCCTTGGCTTTGTCCAGTCTGGCCTGATACGGGCGCGGGTCGATCACATACAGCAAGTCGCCCTGTTTGACGTATTGGTTATCCTCGACATGCAATTCCACTATACGGCCGCTGACTTCCGGGGCGATGCCGACGATATTGGCCCGCACCATCGCGTCGTTGGTGCGCGGATTTTGATAATTGATATGCCAAACCAGCGCGCCGGTCGCCGCCGCACCCAGCACGATGGCTATGCCAATGATGCGGCCGAGCAATATCCGGTTTTTCAGGCTTAACCCTGGGCTATCGTTTTGACTGTTTTCCATCAGGCTTCGCCGTTTTCATGCTGCATAAAACACCAACCAGATGACAAAGGTGCATAAGGCCCAAAGGCTGGGCGCGATCAACAGCGGCGGTCCCAAATGGGGCGCCAGCCGGTAGCGCACCAGTTGCCACATCAGCAGCATGCTGGTTGCCAGCCCGCCGAGGATGCAGATGATCCAGGCCGGCCAGAAAGAACCTTGCAGACTGAGCAGCGGATCGCACGCGGTCAGGAAAATCGAAAGACTCGCCGGGAAAAACGTTTTAAGGGAACCTCTAAACATTCCCTCGCCGTCAGGGAGAGGGCTAGGGTGAGGGGGGTAAGTAATTGATTTTAATTCCCTCATCCCAACCTTCTCCCGTGAGGAGAAGGAGGTGTTTTTATTTTTAGAGGCCCACTTAAGTAATCGCCCGGAGATCATTGTGCGCTTCACCTCAAACGTATGAATATTTCGGCACTCGCTAGAATTCATCATCGACTTGTTCAATATGATTGCCGCGCGCGGTGATGACCGCTTCATGCAGTCTATGTAAATCCGCCTCCAGCTTCGAGATTTCCTCGGGCGCATAATCGTCGAACAGGCGACCGATATGGGCCAGATGCTCGGGGAAAGTCTGTTCGTAGACGGCGCGGCCCGCATCGGTCAGGCGGATGATCTGGCTGCGGCCGTCTTTTTTTGACGCCGACCTTTCCACCAGGCCCTTGTCCTCTAAGCGGCTGACCACGCCGGTGAGGGTGCCTTTGGTAATCAAGGTTTCTTCGCCAAGTTTCTTGGGCTGCATGCCGGCGGTTTTGCCTAGCGTGATGATGACATCGTATTGCGGCAAGGTTAATTCGAGCCGGTGAACGTGGCGGGCCGCATAAGACAAAAAGGCCTGGTGGGTGCGGAGTAACTGGCGCAAAACGGTTGGAAAGGTAGAGTCGGAGGACATAATGTGAAAATAATTGTTCTAATTAGGATTCGATGATAACCGTAAGCTCATTCATGCTCAAGACCATCCCGGCGCATGGGTTTGGGGTTACTGGCTGTGTGGTCATGAAAGACGGCCGTTTAAGGCTCATTTGACACGTCCTGGTTTTGCTTGCCTGACACATAAACCAGTGTCGCGGCGGACCGCAATAAGCCCGCACGACTGTCGATTTCGGTAAAGCGGGCCCGCGCCAGATCTTTTTGCGCCGATAACAGTTCGATTACCGTCGAAAAGCCGTGTGTATAGGATTCCTGGGTGGCGGCATAGGACTCTTTGGCGGCTTTCAACAGCGCCAACGCAAACTCGCGCTTTTCCAGCGCGGTTTTGGTGTCGGCGTAGGCTTTCCAGATGTCGCGCATGATTTCCAGACGCAAGGCCTCCAACTGGGCTTGGGATGCCGACCTTTTGGCCTCGGCTTCCCGCACCGCATTGCTGCGTTCAAAACCGTCGAACAAGGTCCATTCCACATTCAACATGGCCGTATCGACCATGGCGTTGGCGGAATAATTCTCTCCGCCGCTCGGCTTGGTATGCACGTCGCCCCAATATTGATTACCGACCATGCCGCGTAACGATATTTTCGGCCAGAATTCCGCTCTGGCTTTTTTAACTTCCGCTTCGCGAGCGCGCAATTCGGCGAGGCGCGCCAGCAAATCCGGACGCTGTTCCAAGGCCTGATCGACGATTTTTTCCACCGATTGCGCCAGTTCGGCGGGTAAGGGCAACTGGCTCAGGTCAACCAGATGCAGGCTGTATGCCGGCGAAATACCCAAATTATTGGTCAAATCGGCGCGTGCCTGAGTCACCGAGCCGCGCGCATCTTGCAAGTCATAACTGGATTTTGCCTGCTCTTGTAAGGCCAACAACAGATCGGGTTTGGTGGCCAGGCCTTGTTTGAGTTTGGCTTGCACTGAATCGGCGTTGGTCTTGGCCGACTCGAACGTTTGCTGCGCCGCCGTCACCTTGGCCAAGGCGGCCTGATAGGCAAAAAAACTGCTGGCCACCCGATAGGCAATTTCCTGGTGTTTACGGTCGAAGGCAAAATTCGCCGCGCTCAGACGCTCCGTACCGGCATCGACCAGTGCCTCCCGGCGCCCGAAATCGAATAAGGTCCATGCCAAATCCAGGCTGGCGAGAGCCGCGTAGCCGTTGCTGACCAGCGCGCTGCCGGGGATGGGAAAGCTGCTGGTAAAATGCTGACCAAAGGCCATTGCCGTTAGCGTTGGATACCAGGTACTGCGATTTCTTTCCAGGCGCGCGGCAGCGGCTTTTGCTTCCTCCCAGCTAATCCGGGTTTCCGGATGGGTGCGTAAAGCCAAATCCACCAAGGCCGGTAAATCGTAGGTTTGTTGGGTATCGATTCCGGCGTCCACAGCGCTGGGACTGGATGTATCAGGTGCTGGCGGCCGGTTTTGGGTTTGATAAGCGCGCCAAGATACAGCCGACTGGGCAGGGACTGGCGGAGTGTTTTCTGCATGCGGTAGCGGCGTCGGCACGCTGCAGGCTGTCAACACTGTCAATGTTGCAATCGCCGCGTTGCGATAGCTTGGCGCTAAGTACGCCAATATTGCCGAATTGGAAACGAATTTTTTCAAGCGTTTATTGGGTTGTCGAATCACTCTAATTTGGAAAAAATCCCCTGGCCATTGCTGTATTCTTTAAACCCGACTCTATCATTTATTGGGGGCCGGCGAGAAACAGTTCATTTGTTTAGTTAAGTTTTATAAAGTCGTCGCACGTCAAATTTCGGCTTTTTAATCCCTCGCCCACCCCCTGCCGGCGGGGAGGGAGAGAATCTGCCGAAATTTGCTGTGCGAAGGGTATGTCAGATCTTGAGATCACGACAAAGCCGCTATTTTGCCGATAGGAGCTACCGTTTCAGTCGTCGGCCTGGGCAATTTGCCGTTGTCGGAGTGCCGTTTTGCCGGCTGGGCTGCCTTGGGCGGTGCGATCTTGCGGCCCTGCATTAATTCGTCGATCTGATATTTGTCCAGCGTCTCCCAATCCAGCAAGGCTTGCGCCATATTGTGCAGAATATCCATATGCGATTTCAGGATGGCTTCGGCGCGTCTGTAGTTATTCGCCAGGGTTTGTCTGATTTCATGATCGATCAGGCGGGCCATTTGCTCGGACATCGGTTTGGTTGAACCCATAAATCCGCTGTCGTTGTCGCCGCAATCCATGGGGCCCAGGCGATCGGATAAGCCCCACTTGGTCACCATATTCCGGGCCAATTGAGTAGCACGCTGAATGTCGTTTGAGGCGCCGGTGGTAACTTTGTTTTTGCCGTAAATCAGAGCCTCGGCAATCCGGCCGCCGAACAGGCTGGAAATCTGGCCCTCCAGTTTATCTTTGCAGGCGCTGTATTGGTCGTGTTCCGGCAGGAACATGGTGATGCCCAAAGCGCCGCCGCGCGGCATGATACTGACCTTATAAACCGGGTCGTGTTCCGGCATCAAGCGGCCGACGATGGCGTGGCCGGCTTCATGGTAGGCCGTCATCAGCAAATCCTCGCGACTCATGATCATGGTGCGTTTCTCGGCACCCATGATGGCTTTGTCGCGGGCGCTGTCCAGGTTGTGCATCGTCACTTCCCGTTGGTTGTTACGGGCAGCGAACAAGGCGCCTTCGTTAATCAGATTGGCCAGTTCGGCGCCAGAAAAACCCGGTGTGCCGCGCGCCAGGTCGGTGATATTCACATCGTCCGCCAAGGGAACGCGGGTGGCGTGGACTTTGAGAATTTGTTCGCGGCCTTTGATGTCGGGCAAGCCGATTTGCACTTGGCGATCAAAACGGCCCGGCCTCAGCAAAGCTTTGTCCAGCACATCGACCCGGTTGGTCGCGGCGATGACGATAATCCCTTCGTTGCCGCTGAAGCCGTCCATTTCCACTAATAACTGGTTAAGAGTTTGTTCGCGTTCTTCGCCGCCGCCGATATTACCGCCGCTACTGCGCTGGCGACCGACGGCGTCGATTTCATCGATAAAGATAATGCAGGGCGCGCGCTTTTTAGCTTGCTCAAACATGTCGCGCACCCTGGAGGCGCCGACACCGACGAACATTTCCACGAAGTCGGAACCCGAGATGGAAAAGAACGGTACGCCAGCCTCGCCGGCAATCGCTCGAGCCAGTAGGGTTTTACCGGTACCGGGAGGGCCCACCATCAACACGCCGCGCGGAATTTTGCCGCCCAAAGCTTCGTATTTGCCCGGATCTTTCAGGAAATCGACCATTTCAGCCACGTCCTGTTTGGCTTCCTCGGCGCCGGCCACATCATTGAAACGTATCTTAACTTGATCTTCAGTCATCAATTTGGCCCGACTTTTACCAAAGCCGTTTTGCGCGCCGGCACCCTGTTGCTGCTTACGCATGAAATAGATCAATACCCCGATCAGCAGCAAAGTGGGGGCCCAAGAGAATAACAGTTGCGTCAGGGTGGACTGCGTCTCAGGCCGCTCGACTTTGATCTTGACGTCATATTCCAAAAGATCGTCTATGATCCGCGCATCACCAGGGTTGTAAGTGGCAAAGCGGGTGCCGTTATGGCGGCGGCCGTCGATGGATCTGCCGTCGATCACTACTTCGGCAACGGATTTGCTGCGCACATCCTTGATGAAATCGGAATAGGAAATGTCGTTTTGCGAATTGTAGGAAGACAGTCTGGGATTGAATACCGCGAACATCAAGATAGCAATGCCAACGGTTATGGACAGGGCGATGAAGAGCTTTTTCATGATTGCGATCTCCTGTTTAGGATGCAAGGTTCAAGTGATACGCTTCGGCAAGACTTGGGTTGGTGCACGGACGTTTGCCGCATCGAGCCAGGCGAGAATAGAGAACCCTGGTTCGACATAAAAAAATCAGCAACTTTTGCGCCATTAATTCGATATAAAAAAGACCCGCATCACCGCTTCGCCAGTTGGCGAACAAGTTAACTGTCACGTTTTTCTTTTCGGAGGTAAGAAAACGCTTGGTCCATAGGTCCAAGGCCGACGCACGCGCATCAAATGCGCCGGCGTTATCCGCAATGCGGGTCGTAAATGGCAGTCTTTACATACAGCTTTAGCCCTACAATGCTCTAGCCTGTGTCCAATTTGTACACAAAACGCCCCGATTTTGTGCGCCGCTCGGCCCTTTGAGGCGTGGCTCAACCGGCGGTTTTACGCGGCTTAATGGCTGGAAATATAAAGCGTGTGCATTTCCTCGTAGCGACTTAAAGCGTCTTTCAAGGATTCGCCGGCCAATTGCAAATCGCCGCCGCGGGCTGCTTTCCATGCGGTATTCAGGCGTTTGCCGGCATGCTGGCGTTTGACTTCGAGATCGTTGTTCTCGATGTCTTTTTGCTGTTGCTTGGCATGGCTGACCAGCTCGGCTACGGTTTCTTTGTCTGCGCCGTTTTCTACTGCGGAGATGGACGCTTTGACTTTGGAAATGGTGCTTTCCAGAGCGGCTCTTACTTCTTCGTGGCTAAAAGTCGCCGCGGAGACCGGAAAACTCAGCGCGCTGATAAGTGAGATTGCGATAGAAAAAGTTATGAATTTTTTGCATGAAATCATGATGTTAGCCTCGGTAAACCAGAAAAAATAAATCGATAGCGGCTTGCGCCTCGGCACTTCAGGATCAAAACGAACTTATGTTTCGAAAGCTTCGTTTCAATTGATAGTGTGGGTAAAGTTTATCAGACTATGGTTCTTATTAGAACTTAATTTGTTTTCATAAGAACTATATGTGTGCTTTTCGTCACACTTTTTATTGGCCCGGACCTTAAATATTGTTCGGGCTGAGTGTGTCGAAGGACGCTCGGCATAAGGCTTCGACGCGCTCAGTCTGAACGGTGTACCCGTGTGAAATAGGGCCGGGTTTATAATTGAGTATGCATAAGCTTGCCAGCCGTAAAGGGGGCACTGGCGTTTGCTTGATTGAATTGAACGCCAGCAATGTGCGGTTTTATTGGTAAGCTAAGGGTATAACTATTCTTATAACCACGCCTCGGAGAAAATAATGATCATGGTATTAAAAATTGCTGCTGCCACTTTGTTGAGTTTGAGCGGCACTGCGGCACATGCCTACGGCAGCAGCCAGAGTTCTCAGCACTGCGATAAACCGGTGTTTTCGGAGTTTCAGCCGGCAACCAATAAATATTTGCAATCGTTCAGCGAGTTTTCGTTGATGGCTTCCGCGAACACCACACTGACATCGGTGGTGGTTAACGTGAGTGCCGGCGAAACCAAATACCATTTCACCTCAAAGCAACTGCAAATCACCCAACAACCTAGCGGCCGCTTGGAGATAAAGGGCAAAGTGGATAGACCTATAGAAGGTGGATTTGCGCGCTTGAGTATTACCGCCCACAGCAAACCTGGTTGTGAAAAAACCGACGGCTATCTGATTCGCATTCATTAATCGCTAATTAATTCGGCCGTCAAACATCGTCGCTCCCGCGCAGGCGGGAGTCCCATTCTTCATGCGGCCGCTGCAAACTCCACGGTTAGGAATAATCTACACCGGGCTTTCAGAGCCTTCCCTTCCGGAATGCTGTAATCACCAAAATCAACGAACAACGCGCATCCGGCAAGACTTGGTATCTGGTCTATAGTTGCGATTGACCGGCATATCCAGTGCTGGGACGTTAGATGCGCTCAGTGTGGCGCCTCATTCCGGTATCGCCACGAGTCGGATGGCCAGTTTTATCCCGCTTGCTGCGCGGTAATTTTCGGAGCGACCGGATAGCGTTGACCGCAGTTCAAGCGATTAAAAGGGTGATAACAATGACTAAAAAGCCTGGGTTTTATCTGTTTCCGATGTTGTTTTTCACATCCGCTGCCGCCGCTGATTACAAAGCCGACATCGGCTATCAAGCCTTGCTCACGCAATTAGGTGCAAACACGCCGACCGGCGCTGGTGTCAATGTGGTTCACGCCGAAGCATCATTAGTCGAATCGAGGGATCACTCGGATTACCCCATCTATGCGCCGAATATTCGTAACACCCAATTCGCCGGTAAGACGTTCAGTTTTCCGGGAAAAAAAGCCAGTACCGCACCATCGGGACATGCTGACAGCGTCGGTGCCAGATTTTACGGTAAGGATTCCATTGCCAACGGCATCGGCAACATTGCCAGTTATGATGCCAACGCCTGGATCGATAGTCTGATTAGTCCGACGGCCTTGGCTCCCTTCAACGCCAGTCGGATTGCCAACCATAGCTGGGTCGGCAAAGGCGATACCGTGCCGGAAACGGCGATGATTCTGCGTTTGGTTGATCGACAGGTGCAGCGCAACCAATTCATCCAAGTGGTTGGTATGCACAATAGCCTCAGCGACTCGCCGCTGTTGGGCAGCGCTTACAATGCAATTGCGGTAGGGCGCACGGACGGTAGGCAGGATAGAGGATCCGATGCGGTCGACTCGTTATATATATCGGGGCGGACGCGCCCCGATTTAGTGGCGCCGCAAACCACCACTAGCGGAGCCACACCCATAGTAGCCGCTGCTGCCGCGTTATTAGTTGAGACCGGCCATAAGGGTGGGGCTAATTTATCGCAGGGATCGATTAATATCGAGGGCGTGGGAACCGTTTACAACGCTGAACGCGCCGAAACCGTTAAAGCTGCGTTGCTGGCGGGTGCCGACAGAGCGACGCAGAATACTTCAACCACGGACAACATCGTCGACTATCGTAGCAGCGGGCATCAAACACTGAACGGCCTGGACGATAGATTCGGTGCCGGCCAACTGAATATTTTGCATAGTTACCAAATCATCGCCGGTGGCGAACAAGATAGCCTGGAAGATGGCGGTGCTGCAAACGGCATCGGCTTGGCTGGATTCGATGTCGATACGGCGTTCGGCGGCTTGGCTAGTAATAGTTTGGCGACATACAAATTCGCCGCCGCGACGGCTTTGAATTTGCAGGCGTCTTTGGTTTGGAATCTTGGGGTATCGAACGATCTGAATCTAACAACCACTTTATACGATCTGAATCTGGAGTTATTCGACGCCACGGCGCAAAATATCGCCGCTTTCTCGGCGAGCAGCGCCGACAACAGCGAGAACCTGTGGCTTAGATTGGTCACCGGTCATGACTACGAATTGCGGGTCAAATCCGGCGAAGCCAGTCCGTTCAGTTGGGATTATGCGTTGGCTTGGCATATGAGCCCGCTGCAATCGGCACCTGTGCCTTTGCCGGGGGCGTTTTCCCTGTTTCTTTCCGTACTCGGCGGGTTTGGCTGGCTGGTGCGCGGGAAACGATGTAATACCGAAGTTTTCTGATTGAATGAACCTCTGCCCAAGCAGTTTTCATCAGCGGCTGCGCTCCCTCTCTTTGCCTTATTCAGTAGACCCTTAAAATACCGGGTTCCGCTATTCCCGCGTTGGCGGTAGCGACGATATTTGAGGGCCGGGTTAAAAAGCGGCTTCAGCTAAACCAGAATATCCGTCATGCCTATGCAAATACCCAAAGGGCATAAATTGTGGCAAATAACTTTGTGCGTAAGTTATTTCACGGAAAATTCACCGCGTATTAATACTGGTCATCTACGTATCTTTATGTATTTAAACAAAAATATTTTGTGGTCTGAATATTGTATAGGGATCGCCGTGCTTAGCCATAGGCGTGGAAACGGCTAACACGATGAAGGACTTCCAATAATTCATACTCGTTTCTATAGGCGACTTAGCAAACTAAGTACGCCGCGGCCTACCTGCTTTCAAAGACGTGGGAACGGCGAATTTTTAGAGGCTCCTAAAATCAAGATCCCTACGCGCTCTAACTTCAATCAACATAAAGGTTGTAATCGTGAATAAACTAATAAAATCAATCGGTGTCGCCGGATTGGCGGGGTGTGCGCTCTTTGCCGAGGCCCAAGCAAATACACTGCAAGTGTCAGGCACCATTTATAAAGTAAGCGGCGGCACTACTTACGATACTTGGAAAATCAATATGCTGAGTGGAGGTACTTTCAAAGTCGATGTGTTGGCTTATGAGGCTACGCAAAAGCAAACATCCACCGCCGGTTACCAGGAAATCGACCTGAACAACGACGGTGAAATTACATTTCTGGATCCGGATACTTATATCTACCGCGATGACGGCTTACTGGATGCCGGCGATATGTTGGCGCGTTGCGACGATTCCGACGGCAATCACTGCCCCGATAGCAGCAATCAGCCGATTTTGACTAACACCGACGGTTCGGCGGACGGTTCCCTTTTCTTGCGCGATCCGGCATTTAACGTAACCTTGCAGGCCGGTAATTATTTATATCTGGTGGCCGATTACACCTTATCGACCAGTGAAGCTGTCGCCGGTATCAATACTAACGATAACTTGACCTTACCAACCGGGCTTGCCGCCCGCGATCACGGCGACTATCGGCTCACCTTGAGCTCCGATACCCTGAATTTTTCCTTGGTGGGCAATACCATCACTGTCTCGCAAGTGCCTATTCTCGGCGCTGTATGGCTATTCGGCAGCGCGCTGGCCGGATTGGCGACGGTAGGGCGGCGTAAGATAGCTGGGGTTTGACCTTGCTCATCGGCGGGAGGCTAGGGCTTCCCGCTGCTTTTTTGTTCTGGTATGGCACCAAAGCCGGCGAACGCCTTACTCGCCGCTTTGCCGGAATTTTCCTGAAAACCTTGGTTTACGGCGAACCTGGCCATGCGTCAGGGTTGCCTGTATCCGGAATTAAATATCGCAATATAAGATATTTAATTCTAATTATATCGTTTTTGTTGGTTATCGGCTTTGCGTAGCATAAGCCCCGTGGTCAACCAACATTCAGCTTGCCGCAAGCAGATCGATAACTTTTTTTCAGGAGTACCCATGAGATTCACCCATACCTTCAAGCCCTTACTCTTCGGCATCGCCCTGGCCCTCAGCGGCAATGCGCTGGCCGAACGCACCCTGCTGAACGTGTCTTACGACCCGACCCGCGAGTTGTATAAAGAATATAACCAACTGTTTACCCTATATTGGAAAACCAAAACCGGCGAAGACGTCAGTGTCCAGCAATCACACGGCGGCGGCGGCAAGCAAACCCGCGCCGTGATCGACGGCCTGGAAGCCGACGTGGTGACCTTGGCTCTGTCCGGCGACATCGATCAAATTCACGAGAAAGCCAATCTGTTACCCAAAGATTGGCAAAGCAAACTGCCCAACAACAGCCTGCCGTACACCTCGACTATCGTATTCTTGGTGCGCAAGGGCAATCCCAAAGCTATCAAAAACTGGGACGATTTAATTAAGGACGGCGTGTCCGTCGTCACCCCCAACCCGAAAACCTCCGGCGGTGCCCGCTACAACTACCTGGCGGCTTGGGCGTTCGCGGAAAAGAAAAACGGCAGCAAGGACGCCGCCAAGGCTTTCGTGGAGAAGCTGTTTAAAAACGTGCCGGTACTCGACTCCGGTGCGCGCGGCTCCACCACTACTTTTGCCGAACGCGAAATCGGCGATGTTTTAATTACCTGGGAAAACGAAGCATATTTGGTGCTCAAAGAATTCGGCGCCGATAAATTCGAAGTCGTCACCCCGCCGTTCAGTATCCTGGCCGAACCGCCGGTCGCGGTGATCGAAGCAGTGGCGAAAAAGAATGGTAACCAGGATCTGGCGATCGAATACCTGAAATATCTATACACCAAAGAAGCCCAAGAGATTATCGCCAAAAATTTCTACCGGCCCACCGACAAAGACATCGCAGCTAAATACGCCAAACAATTCCCGACTTTGGAATTGGTTAGCGTAGGTCAATTGGGTGGCTGGGGCTTGATTCAAAAAGAACACTTCGACGATAACGGCGTGTTTGACAAAATTTACGGGCGCTAAGAACGTTTAGGCAGAGGAGGATGTAGCCATGGTGGAAAATACCATCGAATTGCTCCGTGACGATCTGGAACGGGCCTTGTATCTCGATCTGGACGAATTCAAACTGGAAATCGAGCAACAGGAAGTACTGAGCCGGTTCATTGGCCTGAAATTGCGCAGCGAGTTTCAACCGATATTCGATGCCGGCAAATCCCAGGGATTGCTTGGCTACGAAGCCTTGCTGCGCACCTCCACCGGCTTGGAAGCCGTGGATCCGGATTTTGCGTTTAGTTGGGCGGATAACCAAGGCAAATTGGTGAAGCTGGATAGGGTGGCTAGAACCCTGCACATGCTGAATTATCTGAATCTGCCGGCGGACAAGGGCTTGCTGTTTTTAAACGTGCACCCCAAATTGCTGGTTAGCGTGAATACGCACGGCAAGGTGTTCGAGCACATTTTGCATCTGCATTCGGTGCCGACCACCAGGGTGGTGCTGGAGATCATGGAAAACGCGGTGGAAGCCGATCAACAGTTGCTGGAAGCGGTGGACAATTACCGCGACCGCGGCTTCCAGGTGGCTATCGATAACTTCGGCAGCCGGCATTCCAATCTGGACCGCTTGTGGCGCTTATCGCCCAGCTTTGTGAAGCTGGATTTAAGCATCATCCATCAGGCGCAAACCGATACAAAGATTCGCCGGGTGCTGCCGAAATTAATCGAAATCATCCAGGCCCTGGGCGCGCAAGCGATTATCGAAGGCATTGAAAACGAGGTGCAACTGGATATTGCCTTGGATGCCGGCAGCAAATTGCTGCAAGGTTATTTCCTGGGCCGGCCTGCTGCGGCCGGACACTGGCAAAAACCAAAGCTGGTCGTGCAAGAGAATCCGTTAATGCCTGGCGCACCGCAGCATTTCGGTAGTTTCAGTGTGCCGGCCCAGCATGGTATGTAGTGTGCGACGACTGCAAGATAGTTTGATGATTGACCGAAAACCGGTGAAATGTGCTCTCCTGTGGCAATCCTGCTAACCCCGCCTTCTCGGCGGGGGCTTTTTTTGAGGTTGGGTCAGGGCTGAAAACCTTGCGCTTTAGTATCCGTAACTCAAATTGCTGATTTTTTTCAACTCCCCATCTTCAAACTCCAGCAGCTGCTGAAACTTGCGCGGCCCAAAGTTGTAAATCCATTCTTCGATGAGTACCTCTTCAAATTGATCTATCTCCAAGGCGCCGTAGGGATGCCGTAAGCGGCTGCCGCGGATTGCTCTGCGCTGTTCGACCGAATCCGGTTCCCCGCATTTGTCCAAGACTTCGGCTTTATAATCACCCACCTGGACCAGTTTATGTCCGCAGCGCAGCGCAAGCGCATCGCCGGCAAATACCAGCATGCCCAATCCCAACAAAATGCCTCTGATTGGCGAACGGGTCATTAAGGGCTTACCGTGTAACTTTGCGAGTAGCTACCGCCTTTATTGCAAACGTTTCGGCTGGTGGGCGATTCACAGGATACATCGGTAAATTCGGCTTTTAACTCGCCGGCTTTATCCGGCACAAAGTAGAAGCGGAAATTAGGATCGGCGCTGATCGCAATATCGATTTTGGCGTTAAGCACGGGCTTGTCGTTAAAAGTCACTTTTAGTTGATCGATAAAGTGCGATTTTCGGATGAATCGGGTCATTTGATCCATCTGCATGCCCGTCAGGTTGGGGTGGCTGATCATCAATTGCGTCAAGGCCGGTTGGCCGCTTTGAATGCCGTCGTCAAGCCGAAACTTAACTTTGCCCAGCCGCTTCATGGCTTCATCCAGATCCGCACCAATCGGTGCCGAGCAGCCGCCACTGGCTTTGACAAATTTTTTGGTCATGCTGAACTTGCCGTCATTGGTTTCGGCAACCGCGCGAATATCGCTGTAGGTATTGACCCGTACACGCAGAGCCAAATCGGCTTTGCCGCTCTCTGGAAAGAACTCGAATTCACCGACAAACGGGAAGGGGTTTTTATCGACGAACAGCCAGATTTTTTTGATGTATTTATCTTTGCTTTGCGCAAATTTGCTGGTGACTTTAACCGGTACAATCGCCGGATCTTCCGCCCGATAAGGGGCATCCAATTCGATAACCGCATTGGATTCGTCGATATTTTTACCGGCGAAAAACTGGCTTTTCAAAACCGTGTTCCAAGTAATGTCGTCACCTTCGGCAACCGCGATGGCCGGCAAAATCATTAAAGCCAGCAGAAAAATAGCGTTATAAGGTTTGTGCATGCTTTTAATCTCCTTTGTTTAATCTTCCCATTCCAGCTCGGCAAACGCGATGGTCACGTTTTTGCGGTGGAATTGTTCAAATAGCTGCCAATTTTTTTTAGCAGGCAAGCCGACGGTTTTCACAGCCTGCTCGAGGGTTTTGCCCTGTTTGATCATAGCCCTTACTTCGGTAGCCAGACTGTTCAAATAGGCTTTTTGCGGCTGCAGACTTGCCGGCCAATCTTTAACTAAAAGACCGTGACCGGGGACGACCAGTTTGTAGTGATTTTTCTCCAAGCGCTCCATCTCAGACAACCAGCCTTTGATGCTGCCGTCTATCACCGGGATATGCTCTAAAAACAACAGATCCGCTAGCCACATAGTATCGGTGGTCTTGTCGTAGACGCTTAAATCGTTATCGGTATGCGCACTGGGATGGGCGGTCAGCAGCAGTTCACGATTACCGATGTTCAGGGTCATGCTGTCATTCACCTCTATATCGGGTGGAATGATGTTGTCGTGATTGACTTGAATATCCAGCAATTCCGCTGCGCGACCGAGATAATGGTCGCCGCGCGTGGCCATGGCTCGCGCCAGCTTATAATGGCCGACAAACTGGACGCCCGGTTCCTTGAAAGCGATATTGCCGTAGATATGGTCGGGATGCACATGGGTGTTGATCACATAGCAAACCGGTTTGGTGGTCACTTGCTTGATGGTATTTCGCAACGCGGCACCCTGCTGTGGACTGCCGCCGCTATCGATCACCGCTACGCAGCGCTCACCAACAATAAAGCCGATATTGGCAATCTCGCCGTGATTACCTCGATCCGGCCAATGGTGCGCGGAGGTATGCAGATAGATGCCAGGCGCCACTTGGCTGAAAGACAACGGCGGCGCAGCCACACTGCTGTAACTGGTCAATAGGCCCATTAACAACAACACAAACTTCATTCAGTTGGCTCCTATGCGGCAATGCGTTTGAAAAATTCGGTTTCGGCGATAATATCTTGGTTATTTTCCACCCTATCCAGATACACCAATCCCAATAGATGATCGAACTCGTGTTGGAAGACGCGGGCTGGAAAATCCTGCAATGCCAAACGGTGGGGTTCACCTTGCTGATCTTGATATTGCACTTCGATAGCCCGGTAACGCGGCACCAGCGCCCGGATACCCGGCACGCTTAAACAGCCTTCCCAGTCTTTATGTAATGAGTTATCGACAATCTTAAAACTTGGATTGACCATCAGAATCGGCGGCATTTCCGGAGCATGGGGATAACGGGCTGTCGGCCGGGAAGCGATGATCAAAATTTGCCGGGAAGCACCCAACTGCGGGGCGGCTATGCCGACACCATTAGCCTCCAGCATAGTCTCATGCAGGGTTTCAATCAGCTTATGGAACTCCGGGCAGGCAAAGTCGTCAACAGGATGCGCCTGCTGCCGCAATACCTCGGCTCCGAGTTGTAATATAGGTATTTTCGAAGTCATGGTTGTGCCGGATAGCGTATAGGCAGGTTGCGGAAATAAGTCGTTTCGGGCGAGAGTATACTGCCGATTGGCGTAATCTTCCTGCCTTTACTTTACAAGGCTTTTTTGTGATATTAACAACAGGCCAGTTGCCGGAAATGCAGGGCTCCGGTTGCAAACCGCTTATTAGAACAATTCGTTTTTTCCACAGGAGATAGTATGAAGAAAATCAACAAAACCCCGTTCGCCATTGCAATCGGCGCATCTCTGCTGCCAACGCTGGCGGGCAATTTTGCTCAAGCTGACAGCAATCCGTTTGCGTTGTCTGAGTTGAGCTCAGGCTATATGCTGACTGCCGAAGCGAAACCTGATGCGGGCGCCGATAAAATGAAAGACGGTTCTTGCGGTGAAGGCAAATGCGGCGCGGCTATGATGAAAAAAAGCACTGATAGCAAAGCCGCTACCGAAGGCAAGTGTGCTGGTAACAAACCGGCTGCTCCAGCCGCCGACAAAGCCGCTGACGGTAAAAAAATGGAAGGAAACTGCGGCGCTAACATGAAATAAGTGCCGATGACGCCGGCTTTATTGAGATTGCAAAGCCGGCGTTTTTATAAGCTAAACCGAAAAACTCTCCCCGCAACCGCAGGTACCCTTTACATTGGGGTTGTTGAATTTAAAGGCCTCGTTAAAACCTTCCTTGGCATAATCCAGCTCAATGCCGCTCAATTTATCCAGATCAGCCTGTTTCACCAGTACTTTTACATCGTGTTGATCGAATACCACCTCATCGGCTTCGGCCTGATCGGCATAATCCAACACGTAGGCATAGCCGGAGCATCCGGAAGTTTTTACGCCCAATCTCAAGCCTAAGCCTGTGCCGCGCTTTTGTAACTGTTTTTGGATTTGCCGGGCGGCACTTTCGGTCACGGTAATAGCCATTGCTCATTCTCCTAATTAGTTTGCTATCAATGTTTTTAACACATCGACGAATTGATCGATTTCGGTTTCTTGGTTGTCTTTACCCAAACTGACGCGGATAGCCGATTTAGCCAAAGAGGCTTCCACTCCCATAGCCGTCAACACCGGGCTAATTTCGCCGGACGACGCCGAACAGGCGGAGCCGCTGGAAACCGCGATATTGCGCTGATCCAGCTGCATTAACAACATTTCGCCGTTAATACCGGGAATACCAAACTGCACGGTATTCGGCAATCTTTGGACGTGTTCGGCAAAGATCACCAAGCCCGGAATGGTGCGTAGAGCTTGCTCCAAACGCTTTCTCAGCGCCAGCATGTGAGCCAGCCTTGCGTCTATCTCCGCCTTCGCCAATTCGGCGGCTTTGCCAAAACCCACTATTGCCGCGACATTTTCCGTGCCGGCCCGCCAGCCATACTGCTGATCGCCCCCACGCAGCCAGGGCTTTAGAACAAATTCTTCTGCGACAACCAATGCCCCGCAGCCTTTTGGTCCGTATATTTTGTGGCTGGATAAACTCATCAATTTAGCGCCCAGCTTTTTGAACGAAAATGAGATTTTACCCAAGGCCTGGACGGCATCGGTATGCAGGTTGACTCCGCGTTCAGCCAAACGTTCGGCGATGGCTGCAAGGTCTTGAACAACGCCGGTTTCATTATTCGCCAACATCACCGAGGCCATGTCGCCGGCTTGCCAATTTGCTTTGTCCAGCGCGAGTAAGGGCATTCTTCCAGCGCCATCCACCTCAAGCGTTTGCAAGTCGCGAAAACACTGCCGGAAGTATGCGGCGTTTTCGAAAATGGAGGGGTGTTCGATTGCAGAAATTGCCAGCCCGCGTTCACGGGCGGTGGCTAGTGCCAAGGCATTTGCTTCAGTGCCGCCGCTAGTAAATACAATCTGCGCTCCTGATGCATCTATCAGCCCGGAGATTTGTTCCCTGGCGGTGTCGATGGCGCTGCGGGCTATGCGGCCAAGCTTATACAAACTGGATGGATTGCCGTACATGCCATGCAAATAAGGCAACATCGCTTCCACCACTCGCTCGTCACAACGGGTGGTGGCGTTATGATCCAGATAGATCATTACGCGATGCGTTTTTCCTGCCGCGGTTGCATTTCGATGACATGCTCGACTTGTTTGCTCTGTCTTTTCGCCACATCGCTGACAAAATCACGCTCCAGTAATTGTCCAAGACTAATTTCTTTTAAGTAAGCGCGAATTTGCTCGCTCAAGCCCATCCACAAATCGTGGGTCAGGCAAGGCTCGTCGTTGTGGCAATTGGCTTTACCACCGCATTTGGTTGAATCGACAGGTTCGTCGACTGCTTCGATAATGTCGGCAATATTAATTTCCCGGGCGCTACGACTAAGTGTGTAACCGCCGCCGGGTCCTCTAACGCCTTTCACCATGCCGGCCTTGCGTAAACGAGCAAACAATTGTTCAAGATAAGACAAGGAGATGGTTTGCCGAGTCGCAATGTCAGTCAAAGTAACCGGGTTAGCTTGACTGTGAAAAGCCAAATCCAGCATCGCGGTGACCGCGTAACGCCCTTTTGTGGTAAGCCGCATTTCAAACCCCTTACAAACTAATGAAAATAATGCTGACTATAAATAAACCCAGTAATTTGGTCAAGTATTCAATCTTAAGTGGTTCTTGAGGTATTAAACACAGACAATCTGTAACACATATTTTTCAATTCTGAGGACAGATCAAGCGGATTACAGCTTGATCTCGTTGGGGATGGGGTTGAAATCTCGCGACTCTGCAAGAAGTTCAAAGCAAACGCTACTCAGTTTGAGTCACTCAGATGACAAGCGCTGGAGGGTTTGTTATCAGAAAATACCTGACAGCGTTATTGCTTATCCTTAATTTCACAATCATCCAAAGCCGACATGGCCTGGCGATGGCAATTAATGCCGGCATCGTTCAATACCTGTTGCATATCGGCTATTTGTTTATCGAGTTGATGGATATGGTCAAGCATCAGATTGATAGCGTTAGCGATAGGATCCGGCATATCACCCGTGGCGCCGTATGCGTCGAAACCCATTTTCTGTGCCATTGCATCGCGCCGGGCTTTTTCTTGTTTGGCTTTTGGGTCGACGATATGTGCGGGAATCCCAACTACCGTCACCCCCATGGGCACCGATTTTACTACTACCGAATTCGAACCGACTCTCGCGCCATCGCCGACCTCAATCGGTCCCAGTACCTTGGCCCCAGCCCCTATTACCACGCCATTGCCCAGGGTCGGGTGGCGTTTACCCTTATTCCAACTGGTGCCGCCCAAGGTCACGCCATGATATAGCGTGCAATCGTCGCCGATCACTGCGGTTTCACCGATCACCACCCCCATGCCATGGTCGATAAAGAACCGCCGGCCGATTTGCGCGCCGGGATGAATTTCGATACCGGTTAGCCACCGGCCCAAGAACGATACATAACGACCGGCCCACCTAAAGCCACGCAACCATAACCAGTGGCTGCAACGGTGAATCAGTACGGCGTGAAAGCCGGGGTAGGTGGTTATCACTTCAAAAGCCGACTGCGCGGCCGGGTCCCGGGCAAATACGCAGTTAATATCTTCTTTGAGTTTGGCAAGCATGGGTTTATTTGGCGTTGTGATTTTGTGAGAAGCGCAGTATGCCCCTCAGGATATCCAGCTCCTTGGTATCAAGCTGGGTCCGATTGAAGATGCGCCGCAAGCGACGCATGATTGATTTAGAACGCTCCGAGTGCAGAAAACCAATATCCGCCATGGTCTGCTGGAGATGCACATAAAAGGCTTCCATCTGTTCGGCTGTCGCCAGAGGTTCTTCGCCAATATCGCCCACCGTGCTGACCATCTCCTGGCCAGATGCGACGAATAACTCGTAGCACACAACTTGCACTGCCGCCGCCAAGTTCAGCGAGCTATATTCTGTGTTGCACGGAATTCGCAACAAATAATGACATAAGTCCAATTCATGGTTTTTTAAGCCGGAATTTTCCCGGCCGAACACCAAGGCGATATTTTGCTCCGGTGATACACCTACCCATTTTTCGGCAGTTTGCCTAGCAGTCAAGCTTGGCCAGCTGATGGTTCTATCGCGTGCGCTGGAGCCCAATACTACCTGGCAATCGGCGATGGCATCTTGTAAAGAATCGAAGACAGTTGCCGATCTAAGTACATCGTCGGCCCCTGACGCTCTGGCCGTGGCATCGGCATGCGGAAAGCTTTTTGGAGACACCAAGCGCAGTTGGTCCATCTGCATATTTTTCATGGCTCTAGCCACCGCACCGATGTTGCCGGGATGGGAAGTCTCCACTAAAACCACTTTAAAATGGGATAGCAATGCGCGGCCTCTGCGGCTAAAAAAGCAGCGATTCTAGCAAAATTTGCTATCCTATCCGAGTTTTCTAACTGCTCATTATCAATTCGATCTATGCACCCGATGCTTAATATTGCCGTCCGCGCAGCGCGGAACGCCGGCGACCTAATCCAACGCTCTTCACAAAATATCGAGAAACTCACTATCGATCAAAAAAGCCGTAATGACTACGCCTCCGAGGTTGATCGGGCCGCCGAGCAGGAAATTATCAAAGTCATTCGCGCAGCATTTCCCGACCATGGCATTCTGGCCGAAGAAAGCGGCGAACACAAAGGTAACGACTACACCTGGATAATTGACCCTTTGGATGGCACCACTAATTTTTTACACGGCTTTCCACAATATGCCGTGTCTATAGCGCTAAAAAACAAAAATAAACTAGAGTTGGGTGTGATTTACGACCCTAGCCGCGACGAACTTTTCACTGCCGAACGCGGCGGCGGCGCTATGTTGAACAATCGCAAAATCCGGGTCACCAAACAAAGCAGTATGCGCGGCGCCCTGATTGGCACGGGTTTTCCATTTAAAACCATGGAAAATATCGAACCCTACTTGGGCATGTTTAAAGCCGTTTGTGCCGACTCAGCAGGTATCCGCCGCGCCGGAGCCGCCGCACTGGACATGGCTTACGTGGCCTGCGGTCGTCTGGATGCGTACTGGGAAATCGGCGTGAAGGAATGGGATATTGCTGCCGGCGTGTTGCTGGTGCAGGAAGCTGGTGGTGTCGCCACAGATTTTTCCTTTAACGACAAATACTTACAATCCGGCAATATCATTGTTGGTAACCCCAAGATGCATCAATTGATGTACCACGCTATCGAGCCGCATGTGCCGGCGCGCTTAAAATAATGCGCAATTCGGCATTTAGCCTAAAATTGTTATCGTCTTGCCTTTTCTTTTATACTTACCGGCTAATCAAATTATAAGAGGCCATCATGGAAAAACCCTTTATCCTGCACATGCTGACTACAGCCAAGAACTTAAGCCCGTTCGACGTCAATATGGCGATGGACGCCGGCTGGATTTCAGCAATCCCCTACATCAATGTTGAACCCAGCGAAGTCAGGGGCTTGGTCCAAGATGCTATTTTTTCGCGCAGCCCGAAAGGTCTGTTGCGCACCGCCATCTTTATCGGTGGCCGGGAGACCAAGCAAGCAATGGATATGTTGAAAATGGCCAAGAATTCCATGGTCCCGCCTTTCGAAGTATCGGTATTCGCCGATCCTAGCGGCGCATTCACCACGGCAGCCGGCATGGTCGCAGCAGTTGAAAAAGAACTGGCTGAAAAATTCGACACCACGCTGGAAGGTAAAAACGTGATCGCCTTGGGCGGTACTGGTCCGGTCGGTCAAGCGGCTGCGGTGATTGCCGCTCAAGCGGGCGCTAAAGTCCGAATCATCGGTAGGCAACTCGATAAAGCCGAGCGCACCGCAGAGCTATGCAGCGAAGAATTTGGCGATGGCAAAATTACAGTGCTGGCAGGCGCCGACGCCGATAAGACCGAATACATGAAAACCGCCGATGTGGTTTTTGCAACGGGTGCGGCCGGCATTGAATTGCTCAGCACAGAATTAATCTCCCAAGCTGCGCAATTGAAAGTAGCCGCTGATGTCAACGCGGTGCCGCCGGCCGGTATTGCCGGTGTGGATGCGTTCGATAACGGCAAACCGTTGGCCGGATCCACCAGCGGTGCGGTAGGCATAGGCGCGCTAGCGATAGGCAACATCAAATACCAAGCGCAAAGTCGTTTGCTGAAAAGAATGCTGGAAAGCGATCAACCGCTATTCTTACATTTCGAACACGCTTTTGAAGTCGCTCGCGAATTCATCAAATCTTCTAAGTAATTAGCTAAGCTCCCCAAAGTCTGCCTATCACAGAGGGTAAGGTAAAAAATGGCAAAACGCAGCATACTTCACATGTTCGACCCCATGCCAAACAACAGTCCGTTTGACATTAACATGGCACTCGACGCAGGCTTTGATGTGCTGATGCCGTATTCCAACGTTAAATTGGAGACTATTCACAATTTGACCCAAGATGCGATTTTTTCGCGTAGTCCGTCGGCCAGTAAGAAAACCGCAATCTTTATCGGCGGCAGGGATATGGGCATGGCGATCGATATGTTGCAAGCCACCAAGCCGGCCATGGTGCCGCCGTTTGAGGTTTCAGTATTTGCCGATCCGAGCGGCGCTTGCACCACCGCAGCAGCTTTGGTGGCGTGCGTGGAAAAGGCGCTTAAACAACATCATGGTAAGGAATTGAAGGGCAGTAAAGCGGTAGTGTTCGGCGGCACCGGTCCGGTCGGCATCGCCACCGGCGTGATAGCCTCGTTGCAAGGCGCGGAAACAATCTTGGTGGATCATCTATCAATAGATTCCGCAAAAGACGCGGCCAAACAATACAACCGGCGTTTTGGTGCCACCATGAGTGGCGGAGTTGCCCGCAATGACGAAGAAAAAGCCGCGTTAATAGCCGATGCAGACTTAGTATTCTGCACGGCAAAGGCCGGTATTCGAGTTATCAATGCGGCCGTTCTGGCGCAAGCCAAGCAGTTGAAAGTAGCCGGTGATGTTAATGCCGTACCGCCATCAGGTATAGAAGGCATAGAGTTAAACGATTTATCGGCACCATTAACCTTGGCAAATCAATCGACTAATGCCGTCGGTGTCGGCGCGCTGGCGATAGGGAATGTTAAATACCAGTTACAACACGAATTGTTGAAAATGATGCTGGAAGCTGAGAAACCGGTATTTCTGGATTTTCGGGAAGCTTTTACCAAAGCCCGCACCTTGGTCTAAGTATTTCAGGGATGTGCGTTAGCCGAACACGCATCCCTGCTATTTAAAGGGCATCCAAATAATTAAATTTGACCGCCAGCCTGGTTAATTCCACATCGTTTTTTATATTCAACTTGCGATACAAGCGATAGCGATAGGTATTGATAGTCTTGTCGCTCAGTTGCAAAGCCTCCGACATTTCCTGAATGCTCCTGCCGCGCAAAATCAGACGTACTACTTCAGCCTCACGCTGGGAAAGCTGTAAAAAAGGCGAGACATCCGCGCCTGGCAAAAACTGAAAAGCCAAATTACTGGCCACATCCTGGCACAAATAGCGCTTACCGGAAATTACCGATTTAATTGCCGCCACCATTTCGCTGACCGGCGAAGCCTTGGATACAAAGCCGACCACACCCAATTTCAGCAGTTGTTGCGGTATGGGGCCGTCGTTATGCACCGACAAGGCGATGATTTTAATCGATGGCTGCGATTGCAGTATGCGCCGGCACGCTTCAAACCCGCCTATGCCGGGCATATTAATGTCCATCAAAATGACATCGGGCGGCTCTTGTTCGACAATCCGCAAAGCCTCCTCGCCACAATTACAGACGGCGACCACCACAATATCCTTTTCAGCTGCCAACAAAGCTTCTATACCGCTTCTGACAAGCTCATGATCATCAACCAGCAATACTTTAATCATAACTTCCTTTTTCTGGGGCTTCTATCAGGTCAAGTTTCCCAAATTTCATCAACAACAGCAATGCTAAAAGTTAGTAGGATAGACTCAAATAGTGTCGTTGATTCGTGGTTTTGGCGTTTAGCCGTTAAAATAGCGGTTTTGATAAAACAACTTCAGGGCCAATATGCGCACTTCCCAATTTCCTCTTAGTACCGTCAAAGAAATACCGGCCGACGCCGAAATAGCCAGCCACAAACTCATGATACGCGCCGGCTTGATCCGTAAACTTGCCGCGGGCGTCTACACCTGGCTGCCACTGGGTTTGCGGGTATTGCGTAAAGTTGAACACATTGTACGTGCGGAAATGAATAAAGCGGGCGGTCTGGAAGTACTGATGCCGGCCTTACAACCTGCAGAGCTATGGCAGGAAACCGGGCGTTGGGAAAAATACGGGCCGGAATTAGCACGGCTGAAAGATCGCCACGACCGCGAATTTTGTCTGGGTCCGACGCACGAAGAAATTATTACTGACCTCGCTCGTCATGAGTTGAAAAGCTACAAACAGCTGCCTATCACTTATTATCAAATTCAGAGTAAATTCCGCGATGAAATTCGTCCTCGTTTTGGTGTGATGCGTTCACGCGAATTTATCATGAAAGACGCTTACTCCTTCCATCTCGATCAGGAATCGTTACAGGCGACTTACGACGTAATGTATCAAGCCTACACCAATATTTTTAACCGCTTTGGTTTGAAATTCCGGGCCGTGATAGCCGATTCCGGCTCAATTGGCGGCGCGGTTTCCCACGAATTCCACGTACTTGCCGAATCCGGCGAAGATGCGATAGCTTTTTCCACCGCCAGCGATTATGCCGCGAATGTCGAAAAAGCCGAAGCTCTAATGCCTGAAGGGATACGCGCCGAGCCGACTCAAACTATGGTTTTGGTTGATACACCAAATCAGCATAGCATCGAAGACGTCAGCCGATTTTTTAAGATCGATGCCAAACAGTGCCTGAAAACCTTGATTGTCAGAGGTGAGGACGCCAGCTTGGTTGCCTTGCTGCTGCGGGGTGATCACGAATTAAACCCGATTAAAGTCGAAAAAATCGACGGTGTACTGTCGCCATTACAATTTGCCAGTGATGAAGAAATTCTCGGCGCCTGTCACTGCAAACCCGGCTCGATAGGTCCTATCGGCCTGAGCATAAAGATCATCGCTGACCGCAGCGTAATCCTGATGTCCGACTTTATTTGCGGAGCCAACCAAGACGGCAAACATTATCAAGGTGTCAATTGGCAGCGCGATTTAGCATTGCCAGAGCAGATTGCGGATTTGCGCATGGTGGTCGAAGGTGATCCGAGTCCCGACGGCAAAGGGCAAATTACCATTGCTAGAGGTATCGAGGTGGGGCATATTTTCCAGCTGGGTACAAAATACAGTGAAGCGATGAACGCCTCTATCATTAACGAAGCCGGTAAAAACCAGATCATGATCATGGGCTGCTATGGGATTGGTATCTCGCGGGTGGTTGCGGCGGCCATCGAACAAGGCCACGATGAGCGCGGCATTATCTGGCCCAATGAGCTGGCGCCATTTCAAGTGGCGATTTGCCCAATGAATATGCATAAGTCTGATCGTTTGATTGATACGGTCGAGAAAATCTATAAAGATTTAACGGATGCCGGTATCGAAGTGTTGTTGGACGACAGAAAGGTTCGAGCCGGATTCATGTTCTCGGATATGGAACTGATCGGCATTCCGCACCGGATCGTCATCGGCGACCGTGGCCTGGATAGCGGTACCGTCGAATATCAAGGCCGCACGGACAAAGAAAGCCAGAATGTTGAATTTGATAAACTCGTCGACTTTATTAAGAACAAACTCGCATAACTTTCGTCGGATTAATCAAACGAAAAAGGGCGCAAATTGCGCCCTTTTTATTGACTGCGTTAGACGCTTGTTAACGTACCAGCGTAAACATAGATTTTACCGCCCCGCATTTAGGGCAGCCCCAATCTTCTGGAACATCTTCCCAACGAGTGCCGGGGGCCACGCCGTTGCGGGGATCGCCCAACTGCTCGTCGTAAACGTGGCCGCAGGTTTTGCATTTGTATTTTCTATACTCTGCCATTGATAGATTCCTCGAATTGTAATCACGGTTTAAAGAAAGCCCGGCGATTGTAGCCGAAGCTCTGCGCACAAAAAACCACGAAGATTTGGAGGGGATTGTTCGGACTGCCTGAAAGTCGTCCGGCCGGGCTTAATCAGTCTATCCTTAAAACCATCTAATGGCATGATTTTTATAAATAAATGTCATCTTCGTCCTGTTCAATATTTGGCTGGTTTACGGCGCGCACCATGATGGGATGGTATTCATTCCGTCGTACTGGCGATGATCTTGTGAATTCGCTTAGTACTTATGCCGATGATGACCAAAATAAACGGAATCGATGCGCCTTCCACCAACTCGGCGTCTACGTGCCATCCTAAACTGTGCAATGCTTCGGCGATTTTGCCGATTAGGCTCGCTGCATAATAGGTGATAGCTACCATCGAAATGCCTTCCACCATTTGTTGCATGCGCAACTGCATTTTTGCACGCAGGGCCATGGAGGATAACAGGCCCTGGTTTTGCCGCTCGATAATAATGTCGACTTTGGTGCGTAACAACTGGCTGGCATTGCTGACGCGCTCGGAAACCAGGGTGAAGCGGTGGGATACGGAATTGCAGGTATGCATCGCCGGTTCCATACGCCGTTTCATGAATTCGCCCAAGGTTTGAATGCCCTGAATCCGCACTTCGCGCAAGTCTTCCAGGCGTTGGCCGACCAATTGGTAATATGCGCTGGCTGCGGCAAAACGAAATTGATGAGTGGAAATGTGATTCTCAACTTCAGCCGCTAATGCCGTTAATTCATCCAATAGTTTAGCGTCGTCGTTATCCGGCTGGGTCATCGAATTAGTAATGGTATACAGCTGCCGATCAGCCTTTTTTAATTCCGGATACAGTTTGCGCGCGATAGGAAACGCCAACAGCGCCATCACTCGGTAAACTTCAATATCGAACAAACGATGCAATAAGCGTCCGGCCTGCGCGGTTCTCAAGTTTTGATTAACCACTAAGAAACGGCTAAAGCCATCAACATGAATCCGGAAATCGGTAAATACGGCTGCCGCGCCGCCGGTTACTTTTGAACCAACGATTGGGTTGCCGGCAAAGTAGGCGGTTAACGGGGATAAATCCATTTCATCCTGATAATTAACCTCCTCGGCGGAAACGATGCTGGCGTGTGCGGCAACAATCACTTTTCCGCTGATCTGCGATAACCAATCGACCGGGACTTTTTTTAAAGCAGGAGCTGCAAACGGCTCTGTGTCTATGTCGTAGGCATAAAAACTGTAGGTACTGAATTCGCCGTGTTGCTCCCAACTCATCTGGAACGCATCGAAGCTCGCGCTAAAGTGGTCTGCATCTAGGTCGGGTGGTACAGTTCCAAACCGTTCGCAAAGTGCTTTCAAATGCCGACGTTCCTGCATTTTTTCATCGCTTGATAACGCCAGCGCCAGGTAACTGGCCCTGACCGGCAAGCTGAGAATAGACGAGGCTCTGGCATGAACCTCGTTATGTAATATAAACCGTTGCGGATGATTTTCCGGGATTTGAAATAGAGTAGTCACAAGTAAATTGGGTAGCATCAAAGGTTAGCGTCTATCGCTTTTACCGATGAATATAACGTAGAGAGGGCTAGGTTGCTACTGCCTAAGTGAATGCGGGCAATGGGCTATAAAAAAACTGCATCAGAACTGTTGATGCTCATATCCTAATGTGTTGATAAAGCGGCTTGTGCCAAGCTAATGACTGATATGGGTTAGGTGTCGAGATTGCTAAGTCTACTGCTGTTGGCACAGGCCGATTATTTATCCGTGACGCTTCACTAGTTTGAGTAATCGGTTGCGGCTTTTATGTTCGCCGTTGTGTATTACTCCAATTTGGTGAATTTGCTTACAAAACTGATTTGGCAATTTTGCCCTGTTATCCCGGATGCAAAACTCCTTTGATGATGTAAGTAAGAGTCGTACATTGCGCTGCCATCGTGCGAATGAAAGTTTATAAAAGGATCGTAGCCTTTTTGGGAAAAAAAGGAATGACAGAGCTGTTGAGACAGTGTCAGTTGATTTTGGGGTTTAATTAGTTTTTCCATGTCGTTCTCCAATGGTTTGCAGTCGAGATACCATACGCTTTCTAGCAAAAAGCTTCTGTGATAAGCGGTTCGTAGTTAAAATTATTTTGTGTTTTTATCAAAAAAATGGCAAGAAAACAGGCCTATTCACAACGCTGGCGCTTTCGTTTTACGGGGTAGTTTGTCCCCCGCAAGTTTTGGTGGCTTAATTTTCAAGTCAGCTTTTACGCTACCTTACTGGCAGGAATTGAGTATTTCAATATGATGCGGCTTGACTGTATTGGCATATCAAAGGGGTTAAATTGTTCGCGTTTGTCAGGCTGTTGCTGTTGCTTTTACAGCGGTCGGTAAAATGCTATCAGCGCGAATAGTAAGCAGAGAAAGCGAGGTTTCAAGCGGTATTGAGTGGCAATTTGATGCTGATTGAACGTTTGCACGTGTCTCCTTTGTAAGCAATCCTTGCGGCAAAATGTCGGCAAAAGCGAATTTGAAATGTGACAGAGTGCTATAATTGCAAAAGCCCGTTAGGCATTAGCCTTCGGAATCATCACTATCCGAATGATGTTGAATCAGGAGATTATGGATGCTGAGACATAATTTAGAAAATCAAGACAATAAGCAAGACGACGTAGAGCTGTCTCGACGCAGCTTCTTTGGGCGTCTGGCTGTTGGTGCGGTTTTATCTATTGCGATGCCCGGCGTCGTTCATGCTGCGAAAAGCGTAGCGGTAAAAGCGGATAAAAACCATCGACTGGAGAAGTCGGCAAGGAGTGCAGTGCGCTTGCCTAAACATGGAGCCATTCAAGCGACTAAGGCTGTTCGTCAACCTGCCAAACTAAGCAAAAGCGCTGGCGGCAATAACCTTAGGCCTGTAGCCGGCCAGCATGGACAGCTGCATACAGCCCATGCAGAACGCCACTCCCTACATGAGTCTCGTGTACGAGATATTTATACAGGCAAAAAACAACACGTAAACACGGCTTCCTACCATGCCAATCGACATGGTAATCAGGGCGGTAGAGTGCATTCTATTATTCAGCCGGCACCAAGAGAATCATTCATGGAGCCTAGCCAAGATTCGTTGTTTTTAGCGGATCACGGGCGTTTTGCAACTCACCGGGCCTTGGCTTTTCAAAATCCGCATACTGGGGACAAATTGAGCCTGACGTATTTTGAAAGAGGTCGTTACCTTAGCGATGCCCTGGATGAAATCAGCTTTTTGTTGCGCGATTATCGTACCGACGATGTGCATCCTATTGATCCGGAGTTACTGGATCAGTTACACGATTTGAAACAAATTTTGGGTTTAAATCAACCTTTTGATGTTATTTGCGGTTATCGTTCGCCATTGACCAACGCTAAACTGCATGCCGAGAATTCCGGTGTTGCGAACAATAGCTTCCACATGCAGGGGCGGGCAGTGGATATTCGTATCGAGCGCTTTGACCTTCGGCGTATTCATGGCGCGGCACTGGCTATGCACCGTGGCGGCGTTGGATATTACCCTGAGTCAAACTTTATCCATCTGGACACGGGAACCTTCAGAACCTGGAAGTTATAGAGTCGTTCGCTCATAAAAAAAGCGCCATTTGCGGCGCTTTTTTTATGTCTGCTCGATTTTCCTGTTTATGGATTAGTGCCGACGTCCGTGCTTTTGCTCATCACTATTTGATTATTCGCTGTCGAACTAGCCGTTGTCGGCGCATGGATTTTGTCCAAGGCCTTTTTCAGTTGTTCGTCCTGGCCGTAAACGTCCGGGTAGAAACGTAACTGGTTTTGATGGTCGACAAATGTCGTGCCGTAATAAAACAGTACCGGTACGGCACGTTTTAGCGTCACGTGGCGGGTTTTAGGGGCCGACATTGCTTGCTTGATAGATTCTTTGTCCCAGCCGGCCTGATCACCCAAAACAAATTCGGCTAATTGTTCCGGCGCCGATACCCGCACGCAACCATGGCTTAAATCCCGACGAGGGCGGTTAAATGCGGCATGGCCTGGGGTGTCGTGTAAATACACATCGGCGGTATTGGGAAATACGAACTTAACCCGTCCTAACGGATTTTTCTTGCCAGGCCGCTGGCGCGCGCGTAAATAACTGCCACCGCCTTTCTCTTCACTGTTTTGGTGTCTTACCAGTTCTATTTCCTGGCTGGCTAAATAGCCTTGGTTATTGGCTGCTTTTGGCAGAATTTCTTTTTCATAAATAGTTTTTGGAATGTTCCAGTAAGGCATAAATTCCAAATACTTCATTTCTTCCCAAAGTACCGGCGTTTGGTTGCTCGGGGATTTCCCTACTACCACTTTCATGTTCAGCGGGTTGGGATCGTCAACTGAATTGAACGCCCATAACTCAAATGCCGGGATATTAACCACAATCATCGGCCCGTCGGTGGTGTCCGGAATCCAGCGCGCGCGCTCCATGGCTAGCGCGATCTGGGCGATTTTTTCGCTCGAAGATTGATTGAATAATGCCGCAGTGGCCGAGCCAATCACGCCATCGGCCGTTAAACCTTGTTGTTGCTGAACCTTTTTGACGGCGGCAACCAAATCGTTGTCGTAAGTTTTACTGTCGGCGGCATTATTATTGTCCAGTAAGGCCATGTCCCGTAGCCGTTGGCGCAAATGCACGATATGCGGATGTTTATCGCCGGGACGTAGCATTTTGCCGGGCTTGAATTCCTGAGCCCCCGTTTGATTTCCCAACTGCTGCAAGCGGGTGAAAATTTGTTTGAGTTGTTGGTATTGTTTGGTTTTAGGCTCAAACTGACCGACTACCTCGGTCAATGTTTGCGCTGCCAAGTGTTGTTTCAACAAGCCAGCCAAGTCCAAAGCGGGTTTGGGGGCGATGTGTACCGGATACTCAACATCGCGTGGATCCACTTGGCCGTGCCGCAAATCGTGTAGATAACGCGCCATAGATACGGTCAAAGCCACATCGTATCCCGCAACGGCCGCACTATCCGGATTTGGTTCATTGATCAGCTGTTTCAGGCGGTCAACATCATAATTGGCAGGATTCAACGCATCATTGGATGCATTGTTTAATATGCTCAATAAATCGTTAAGGTTTTTTTCCGAGCGATTTGCTGTAAACCAGATCGGTTGAAATTGAGTGCTCAGGTAGATTTGGCTAACAAGTTCGCTAACGCGGCTAAAGTCGGCGCGTAACAACAGCGGATGTCGTTTGCTAAGCAGAATGGCGCCAATCGGGTTGTCGGCAGGGATAGGATTAACGACTTCAGGAACGCTGTTTATCGAAGGCAGACTGGTTTCCGGCACTGTAGCCGGCATATCTGCGCTCCATGCCTGCTCCGTTCCCGCATAATAAATACAGGCCGCCAACGCTAACCTGGCATACCTATGGCGCGAATTTTTCAGGGCGTGCGATTGAGTTGTCATGGTTACACGAATAGGGTTCGAATTGGGTGTTTATTGTGCGCTTTGCGCTTAAGTTTAGCCGCAAAGCAAATCAATATAATGTTGGTCTAATTGTACCCTGTTATGACAACAATTGACGCGAAAAGCTTGCCAAAGCTTTGTAGTGGCGGTATTCGGAGAAGGGCGCAGTTGTTTACAGAGTTCTCCAAATCTTCTCAAGCCACTTTAGCTTTCAAAAGACAGTTTATCGGCAAATGCCGATTGCCAGTCGTGGCTGAATTTCTCAACGGCGGTGTCGGTAGCGGGAGTGGTCAAGATTTGCTGGGCAATGTCCAGCGGCAACGTGACTGCGCCAACGCCAAGTTTTAACACCTGCAACACCTGATTGACATTCTTGAAGCTGGCAACCAAAAGTTTGCTGGGCAATTGGTAGCGGTCGATGAAGGTCTGCAAATCGCTGACGACGGCAATGCCGTCAAAGCCTTGATTGTCGATCCGGTTGAGATAAGGCGCCAGGTAATCCGCGCCATGCAGCGCAGCAAGCATCCCTTGCTGCACGTTGTAAATCGCAGTGGCTAACAGCGGGATATTAGCTTTTTTCAGCTGTTTGATAGCACTCAAACCAGCGGTATGCGCGGGTATTTTGACGATAATGTCGAACGGCAATTCATGAAGTTTATGTGCTTCCGCAATGATACCGTCAACCGAGCTACTAAGTACTTGCACATGAAACCGCGCCTGTGGGCCGATGATGTCTGTCAGCGCAGGTAGTAGTTCCTGTAGGCCCATACCGCTGGCGGCCATAATCGACGGATTGGTAGTAACGCCCGCCAAGGGCAAAGCTGGGCAAAGGTTTTTGATGCCGGCGACATCGGCGCTGTCTAAATAAATTTCTAACATGGAACGGCGTGTGGTTTTACGGATAAAAGCGGCCAGTATAACCAGTGCTGTTGCTTATCTTTAGAAAATTACCTCGGTAAATCGTGCGTTCGATGTCAGTACTTGCAGTTTTGCCAGTTGATCCAGCGCGATTTTTCCGGCAGGGCTATCTTCTAACAATAGAAATTCGTGTCTTTCTTCAGTCACTACATTCAGTGCCCGGCCCTCGACGATTCTTTGATCCTTTAATGTCAATCTGACCCGATAGCCGTATAGACAGGCAATTTCGATATAGTCGTGTAAATCGCAAGCGATTCGTGATTCGCTCATGGCATCTCCCCTTGAGTTTTTTGTTCATCGATCTTACCCTCGACGTCTTCGACAGCCAATCATCTGGGGCAAATTATTTTGGATAGCAATTCATCTTCAACACGCTTGGCGTCTATCGACATCTTGCGCGGCCTGGTCGTGGTATTGATGACGTTGGATCACACTCGCGATTTTTTCAGCGACAGCCGTTTTAGTCCCACCGATCTGGATAAGACCTCAGTGGCCTTGTTTCTGACCCGTTGGATCACGCATTTCTGCGCGCCGGTGTTCGTGTTTTTGGCCGGTACCAGCGCGTATCTATGGCAGAGTCGCCGGGGAGCGGATGCACCGTTGAGCCGGTTTTTGCTGGAACGTGGCCTATTGCTGTTGGTTTTAACCTGTACCGTGGAAGCCTGGTCGTGGAATTTTCGCGCCGATCTGCGGCATATTGACGGCGGTGTGTTATGGGCAATTGCTTGGTCGATGATCGCCTTGGCCGGGCTGGTGAAGTTGCCGCTGGCTTGGTGTGTAGCCTTCGGTGCAGCCATGATCGTCGGGCATAATGCCTTCGATGCAGTCAAGCCAGCTGATTTGGGTGGTTTTGGTCCCTTATGGGCCGTGCTGCATACCGGTGACGATGTGCCGTTCGGTGACGGCTGGCTATTGAATCCTTACTATCCATTGATTCCGTGGATAGGGGTGATGGCGGTTGGCTTCGGTTTTGGCAATTTATTGATTGACAATGCCTGGCGCACACGGCGCCGGCTGTTTACTTTAGGTCTAACCCTGCTATGGGTGTTTTTGGTTTTGCGTTTCAGCAATGTTTACGGTGACCCCAAACCATGGCAAAGCTATCCAGACCCGGTATTTAGCGTATTGTCGTTTATCAACTGTCATAAATACCCGCCGTCCTTATTGTATCTGTTAATGACTTTGGGACCGGCGCTGCTGATTTTGGGGCTGGCTGAGGGCAAGTCCGCGGAACGCTTCGGTGTTTTGCAAGTATTCGGCAGGAATCCGTTGTTATTTTATCTACTGCACTTGTACCTGATTCATGGTCTGGCAGTATTGGTGGCGGCGGTCACAGACGGACCTGTGTCAGCAATAATCGGTGGCGGTATTTGGGTGCCGGAGCTGCCGCAAGGCTACGGCTATGGTTTGCCGGTGGTTTATGGCATTTGGGTGTTAGTGGTGCTAACGCTGTATCCGGTTTGCCGAAGTTTTGAAGCCTTAAAAGCCCGCAAGCCTGATTGGCCTTGGCTCAAATACCTGTAACCTGCATGGCGTGTTTTCACTAGAAGAAGGCTGACCATGACCGGCGGCAATTTTCCATTGAGTTTTCGCCTCAAGTTTGCCAGGGGCCAAATGCCTTTGACCCGGCACGCGGTAAAATTTTAAATCGCTATTAAGCCGACGTAGCTTCCTTAGCCTGCTTTTGCTTGTTCAACTGATTTAAAAAATAGCTTTGATAATTCCAGCCGGGACGAGGAGGAGGTGGTTGGTGAGCGAACGGCATGATAAACCTCTGTTGGTGCATTGATTAGGGATAAAAGTGCTCCCGCCGGCTCAGCAACGATGCGCTGTATTGCTTTGATCGAGCTGGCGGGAGCATTAACTAGGAAATATTGAAACTAATCCACTGCGAGCAAGAATCTACCAGCGAAAAGCCGACAGGCAAGTGCGGGTAAGATTTTACTGCGGTGAATTGCAGTCCAATATGTCGCGCCGTTCTGTCGATAAAACACTTGACGGAACAGCGATGCATCCTAGGTTTTTGCACGCTCACCAACGTGATCTGGGGGCGAGCGGGGATTGACATAAGTTAAGCGGCCGCGAAGCCGTCTACCTGCTCTCGGGGGATTTGCAGACCTATCAGTTTTTCCACCAGACGCAAGGCCTGATATTCGTCTTGCGATACCAGCGAAACCGCCTGGCCGTTTTGTCCGGCGCGGCCGGTTCTGCCGATGCGGTGTACATAATCGGCGGACGAGCGCGGTAATTCAAAATTCACCACATGCGGCAATTGGGCAATATCGATGCCGCGTGCTGCCACGTCGGTCGCGACCAACACGCGAATGTCACCGGCTTTGAAACCGGCCAAAGCGCTGGTTCTGGCGCCCTGGCTTTTATTACCGTGAATCGCCGCGGCTTTGATATTGGCGATGTTGAGCTTTTCGGTGAGTTTATTCGCGCCGTGCTTGGTACTGGTGAACACTAATACTTGCTGCCAGTCTTTGGTTTTCACCAGATGGGTCAACAAGGCGGTTTTCGCGGTTTTACTGACGGTATAAACCCGTTGATCGATCAGGTCGGCAGCAGCGTTTTCGACGGCCACTTCAATTTTGACCGGATTAACCAGCAAATCGCCGGTTAACTTGCGAATATCGGCGGAAAAAGTCGCGGAAAACAACAGGTTTTGGCGTTTTTTCGGCAGCATGGCCAGGATTTTGCGAATGTCTTTGATAAAGCCCATGTCCAACATGCGGTCAGCTTCGTCCAGCACCAACATTTCCACTTTATCCAGTTTTACGGCGTTTTGACTGACCAAATCCAGCAGACGACCCGGCGTTGCGGTCAGAATGTCCACGCCGCCGCGCAAGCGCATCATTTGTGGATTGATCTTCACGCCGCCGAATACGACTTCGGATTTTAAGCGCGGTTGTTGATGCGCTCCGTATTTGGCAACGGATTCGGCAACTTGCGCGGCCAACTCTCGTGTGGGCGTCAAGATCAGGGCGCGCACGGGCCGATTGCGGCCATAGTCGGTTTGCGCCAAACGGTGCAAGATCGGTAAGGTAAAGCCGGCGGTCTTGCCGGTGCCGGTTTGCGCGGCGGCCAGTAAGTCTCGGCCTGTTAACACGGCGGGTATGGCTTTACTTTGAATAGGTGTAGGGGTGGTGTAGCCGGAATCGGCAATAGCTTTTATTAAAGCCTCGGATAAACCGAGATTGGAAAATGGCATTAAGGTCTCAATGGGGAAAATAAGGGGAGAAATCTGGGTTCGGCAGTACTGCTGTCGCGATGTCCGCCCGGGGACTAAGGGAATTACATATTGAAGATGAACTTTCAGCGGGCAGTCTATCACGGTTACTGGTTTAAGGTTAGGAAACCGGCGCTAGCCTGATTGAACGGCTGCTCGCGGCAGTGAAATTGATGCGCAAATGCCGTGTTCAAATAGCCAAACTGGCCAGATCGAGTACTATGCCGCCGATTTTTTCCGTGGCGCCCAAATGGTTGGCAATACGTATGTCGATTTGCGGATGTGTGTCGCGTATCCTTTGCACTTGTTCGGGAATATCGATGCTGACGTGGCGTCCCGCTGACAGGAAATAAGGCATCACGACAATCTGCCGCGCGCCCTGGGCTATTTGTTGGCGTAAGCCTTGCGCGACAGTCAGTTCGGCGATTTCCAGAAAAGCACAGTCTATTGCCGCGAAGCGAGTAGTCATCAGCCGCAGTTTTTCTATCAGCTCGCGAATCTCAAGGTTGGAATCCTCCCGACGGCTGCCGTGTGCCACCACTAACAAATGTGTCACCGGAATGCCTTATTCGATGTCGATATGAATTTCATTGCGGCGTAAGGCAGGTAAAGTCCAAGGCGGATCATAGGCCGCCGAACGCGCGGCAGATAAGGCAGTGAGCTGTTGTTGTTCGATCCAGGCCATCAAGAGGCGGCTTTTTTCGTTAATTTTTTCCAAAGTCAGACTGCCGGAATAGCGCAACACCGCGACTTTTTTCGCGGGTAAAGCTTTGATAGTCACTTGGGGATCGATTGGCGTTGGTAAGGTTTCGAGACTGTAACCGTCCGGCATCACAAAAGCCATCGTCCATTTATTATCGACTGCCTGCTGTAACACTGGCGCGGTCATCGCGATGTGTTCGCCGGCATTTTCCCGAAACACCGGGGCGGTCATGGCCATCTGTTGCTTTTGCTGATTCCCACCAAAAATATAGCCGGCCAAGCGATTGAAACCGATATTGCCGGCTTGCGCGTAATCGGCGTCGATCACGGTTTCGGCAATCAATAAGGGAGGATATTGCCTGATTTGCACGTCTCCCTGTTCCGAGAGCAATTGGTATTGCGGTTCCGCGCTGCTTCTAATGCCCATCACCGTACATCCAGTCAAAATCAGGCTGCCGAGTAGTGCTAAGGGGTTTTTCATGTAAACGAGTCTTGTCAAATAGGGTCATGTTTTTCCATGACCGGAGCGAATGCTGCAACTGGCATCTTGGCAGGGTTTGGCGCCAAACAAAGTACCTAAACGTAAACGGTGCCGGGCAAACCCTGCATACAGACGGTCAAACAGCGGTTTTAGCAGAGGCCAGCGGGTGGGTGCAATCAGCCATCCCAGGCCGACAGCGCTGTAAGCAGAGTAAAACACCGGCATGCCCTTAATTACGCGGCCATCGGGGTTCACCCCATGGATTTCCGCCATCAATTCGTCCAGCGATTTACCATAGTCCGCCGGATTAAACCCCTCGGCATGAATATCTTGCAAACCCAGCTTGTTATGCTTGTTTCGCGACTGTAACCAGTTCACTTCCTTCCGGCAAATGGGGCAGCGACCGTCGTAAAGTAGCGTGAATTCGTGTTGGCTATTCATGAGGCTGTTCCGGGAAGTGGTGTTAGCGAGTTTGTTTTATCCAGGCTGGCGACTCAATAGCCCTGCAGGTCTGTATTGATTTGTTTTTTATTTTCACAATGTTTGCGCAGTTTACATTCGCTTACGCAAAAAAGTCCCCTCGCGATGCGGGACTCGCGCAGTTGGCGAGAAACTCGCATCGAAGGGGATTACGGGCTATCAAGCACCCCTCTGAGGACGGAACGTGTTTCAGGAATCAACAAATTTAGCACTCCGCAATCTACCAGCGGATGTGGCGGAAGCAAGGGGGCGAATGCTAAAAAAGGTAGGGTGATCTCGCCACATTCCCGCTTTCTGGGCGGCAGGGACAAAAACGATCTTGATAGGTTATTCCAGCGATAGTTCCCGTTTTATTGTTTATGAAAAGGGAATTATGAATAACTTAAATGGCTAATTGTAAATTTTCGACAGGGGATTATAGTGAAGCCGTAGTTTAGAGCCACTGCAAACGCTTGATGCAGAGTAGATAAACGCTTCAGGTAAGCTTAGGAAAAACAGTATTACCTATCCTCAGTTTACTGTGGGTATTTGGAACTTTTCGATGGATGAGTTGGTTATATCTACGCTGTCGTTCGCTGCTGCGAATTTTCAGAACTTTGATTTTTGTTGGACCCGCTAGTGCTTTATGTTTTATGTGTGACCTCCCTCGTAAGCAGTGACTCCGGCACTGCACACTCTATAGCCTCTATCGTGGTATTCGGTAGAGGCTTTTTTTTATCTACATGACGGGCTATTTGCTCCGTACGTGGTAAATCGCGTAGCCGGCAAAAAACATGGTTAAGAGGTAAATTGTCACTGTAATCATTTTGTACTCCTGGTTATCTTTATTGTTGTGCGGCATTTATAACAGAAATCCGGGTACATAATCCGGTAATTGCTTTGGCAACAGCTTTTGCGTGTTAGTGTTGTCGGCGCTGATCGGGGTTTTCCACAAAAACTGTGGATAAGCTTGTTGGTAGGCTGGTAAAAGTTAGCGCAAGTTGCTGTATTTAAGCAGGCGCTCGTAAATTGGCTAATAATTGACCACGGTTACCTGATTCATCAATTACTCAACACCGGAAATCGATAGCTGCAACCTTTGTTTGCCGATCATTTTGACGGAAAATTTTCTAAGCTCTTAGCTGCTCTTCGCCTAGAATGTCTAATCTGCATGGCAAACTTTCAGGATATTTTATGCAAATTCTTGGTGTGGATATTGGCGGTTCGGGTATCAAAGGTGCGATTGTCGATACCTTAACGGGCGAACTGGTCTCCGAACGGCACCGGATCGATACGCCGCAGCCGGCAACCCCGGAGGCGGTAGCCGCAGTGCTGGCGCAATTGGTATTGCACTTTGGCTGGACTGGACCCATAGGCTGCGGTTTTCCGGCCGCGATTCAACAGGGCGTGGTGCGCACGGCCGCCAACATCTCCAAGGCCTTTATCGGCACTAATATCGATAAATTGTTTTCAGCAGCCACTAACTGCGAGTGTCACAACTTAAACGATGCGGACGCGGCAGGGATTGCGGAAATGCATTTCGGCGAGGGTGCCGACCAAAAAGGCGTGGTTTTGTTGATCACTATCGGCACCGGTTTGGGAACCGCGCTGTTTACCGATGGCCATCTGCTACCCAATACGGAACTGGGTCACGTGTATCTGGAAAATGGGCTGGAGGCCGAGCGTTACGCATCCGATGCTGCCCGAAAGCTGCAAGACCTAGGTTGGAAATCTTGGGGCAACCGTTTCAACATTTATCTAAACACGATGGAAAAACTGTTCTGGCCCGATTTGATTATTTTGGGCGGCGGCGCGAGTAAAAAATTCGATAAATTCAAAGAGCAGATAGGCATAAAAACGCCGGTGAAGCCGGCGGCATTTCTAAACCAGGCCGGTATTGTCGGCGCGGCTTTATTTGCTAAATCGAAAGTTACTTGAGCGATGGCGCTTCAGGACAGAAAACCTTGTTATTGAAGACGGTAAAACAAGAGTTTTTTCAAGTAGCGCTAATATTTTTTACCTTCGATAAATTCTGTTTCCAAGTCACCTTGACTATGAAATTACCCGCGGTAACCTAAGTTCATGAGGTTGCGGGCAGTGAAAAATTTATTTTTTCCGTGAGAGCAATCAGACAAGATAGTCGGCAGCCTCATATTTTCCATATGTAGTAAAAGCTAATTTTCTGACTTCTTGTATCGCAAGCTTGTCGGAGATTGGTGCAAATCATGGGTGGTGCTGGTGACGCAAGCCTCTAGGTCGGGAGATAGCTAGAGGCCCGTCATCAGTATCATTCCTGGTAGTTTCTTTATCCCCAAATGACTAAAACGCCATGTACCAGCGTTTTAGTTTGTTCCAACGCCAAGTGCCTTTACTGCCCAATCCCGCCCGTGTACCATGCTGCGAACTATCGCGCCGATATTGCTGATGGATGTGCCGGCGCCGTTATCAACCGCCGACCGAAGCGAGAAAACTCATGACAACGCTCAATATCAACGGTAAAAGCCGCAAGATAAATCTGCCCGCTGACACACCACTGCTTTGGGCGCTGCGCGACCAATTAGGGTTGACCGGCACCAAGTACGGTTGCGGCATGGCAGTCTGCGGCGCCTGTACGGTGCATATCGACGGTGAGCCAACGCGCGCTTGTGTCACGCCTATTTCGGCTGCGGTGGGCAAAAAAATTGTCACTATCGAAGCGATAGAACAGGATCAGACCGGTAAAAAAGTCCAGGACGCTTGGTTGAATTTGGGCGTGCCGCAATGCGGATACTGCCAGGCCGGGCAAGTGATGGCGGCTACGGCTTTGCTCAAAAATCATCCGCAACCCAGCGATGCCGACATCGATAAAGCCATGAGCGGCAATCTATGCCGTTGCGGCACTTATCCGCGGATTCGCGCCGCGATCAAGCAGGCCGCCGGTTTACCAGAGGTGCAATCATGAAAAACTCAGCCGAATTTCTGCAAGCCAATGCCGAGCAAAGCGATACCGACGACGGTTATTTGATTGACAACGTCAGCCGCCGGACCTTTATCAAGCAGTTTGCTCTGAGCGGCTTTGTGTTGGCCGTTGGCCTGCCTACTTTGCTTAAGGCGGACGAAGCCGCAGCGCCCGCAGCCGCCGGCAAGTTTGGCGCCGATGCGATGCCGCACGGTTGGGTCGATAATCCTTTGGTGTTTGTGGCCATTGCCGCCGACGGTGCGGTCAATATCATCTGCCACCGTTCCGAGATGGGGCAGGGCATACGCACCAGCTTGCCGATGGTGGTGGCTGACGAGCTGGAAGCCGACTGGTCCAGGGTGCATGTCGTGCAGGCGCCCGGCGACGAAAAGCGCTTTGGTAATCAAGACACCGACGGCTCACGCAGCATGCGCCACTTTTTCATGCCGATGCGCCGAGTCGGCGCGGCTGCCAGACAAATGCTGGAAGCTGCGGCGGCAGCGCGTTGGCGCGTGCCGGTAACAGAAGTCCGCGCCGAGCAACACCGGATATTGCACGTCCCCAGCGGCAAAACCTTGGGCTACGGTGAATTAGCCAAAGCGGCGGCAAAATTGCCGGTGCCAGACCGCGACAGCTTGCGTTTGAAGAATTCGGCGGATTTTCGTTACATCGGTAAAGGTCGGAAAGGCATTTACGATGGCCGCGATATTGTGTCCGGACGCGCCATTTACGGCATAGACACCCAGCTGAAAGGTCTGCTGTACGCCGTCGTGGCGCGGCCATCGGTATTGGGCGGCACAGTTTTAAAATTTGATGCCAGCGCCGCACTGAAGGTGCCGGGTGTGGTAAAGGTCGTGGAACTACCTAGCAGTCCGCTACCGGCCGAATTTAATCCGCTTGGTGGCGTCGCGGTGATTGCCAGCAACACCTGGGCGGCTATTCAGGGCCGCAACGCCTTAAAAATCGAGTGGGACAATGGCGAACACGCCAGCTACGATTCTCTAGCTTACAAAGCCGAACTGGAAGCCGCAGTCCGTCAACCAGGCAAAGTGGTGCGCCAACAAGGTGATGTCGATGCTGCCTTGCAAGGCGCGGCCAAACGCCTGGAAGCGGAATATTATTTACCGCATCTGGCGCAAGCGCCGATGGAACCGCCGGCAGCGACGGCACGTATCGTCAAGGGCCATTGCGAAATCTGGACTTGTACCCAGGCGCCGCAGTTAACCCGGGATAAGGTCGCGAAATGGCTAAAACTGCCGGAAGACAAGGTGACAGTGAATGTTACGCTGCTGGGTGGTGGATTCGGCCGTAAATCCAAGCCCGATTACGTCATCGAAGCGGCCTTGTTATCGCAAGCGATGCAAGGCAAACCGGTGAAAGTGACCTGGACCCGCGAGGACGATCTGCATCATGCCTATTTCCATACCGTGTCCTTGGAACGCTTGGAAGCGGGTTTGGATGCGCAAGGCAAACCGATAGCCTGGCTGCACAGAACTGCGGCACCGAGCATTTCATCTACTTTCGGACCGGACAGCAAGCAACAGATGCCGGTGGAATTGGGGATGGGCGTGATTAACGTGCCGTTTGCCATCGACAATCTGCGCATCGAAAATCCGCCGGCCGCCGCGCATACCCGTATCGGCTGGTTTCGCTCGGTATCCAATATTCCGCATGCGTTTGCCGTGCAGTCCTTTGTGGCGGAAATGGCGACCGCGGCCGGCCGCGATCATCGGGATTTTCTGCTGGATTTAATCGGTCCGGCCCGGCGGATCGATCCGACCAGTTTAAATGACACCTGGAACCACGGCGAATCGCCGGCGCTTTACCCGGTCGATACCGGCCGTCTGCGCCGCGTGATCGAGACGGCCACTCGCGAAGCCGGCTGGGGCCGGCAGTTGCCCAAAGGCCATGGCTTGGGGTTGGCCGCGCATTACAGCTTTGTGACTTATGTGGCTGTCGTCGTGGAAGTGGCGGTGGATGAGGCCGGCAAATTAAGCATCCCTAGAGTCGATGTGGCGGTGGATTGCGGACCGCAAGTCAATCCGGAGCGGATTCGTGCGCAGATCGAGGGGGCTTGTGTCATGGGTGTCAGCTTGGCGACGCTCGGTGAAATCAGTTTTAAAAACGGCGCCGTGCAGCAAGACAATTTTCATGCTTATCAACTCACGCGCATCGATGACGCGCCACGCGAAATCAAAGTGCATCTGCTGCCGCCCGCCGAATTCGATACGCCCCTGGGCGGGGTTGGCGAACCGGGCGTGCCTCCGATTGCGCCGGCACTGTGTAATGCGATTTTTGCCGCCACCGGGCAGCGGATCCGGCAGTTACCGATAGGCGATCAGCTGCTGAAAGACTGAGAATTTATGGGCATGGCGGTGAGCTGAATTAGCTTGCCGCACCCGTTTAAAGCTTTGGTAAAACCGGTCGATAAATGGATGCCAGCCGAAACATGGCGGGTACTATTCAATCCAGAGGAGATAAATCATGTCATCCGTATCGGGAGTAGGTTCAACACCGTATTTCCCTATCACCAACCAAGCGAAACAGCCCGCAGCCAATCAGCAAGCAGCAACGCCGCCCGTGCAAGCGGTTGTGAAAGACACAGATGGCGATAATGATGCAAGAATAGGCAGCAAAATCGACACCTATGCCTGATAGGCCAGCGGTGCCAAGCAGTAAGAAAAAGCCGGGTAACACCGGCTTTTTCTTTTTTAGGGCTCAGGGCTATGGAGTTTGGAGAAAACGCTGCTTGGCTTCGTTGTCTTCGCGTGCGGCGTCTATTTCGCGGATCACACTGCGTAGATCGGCTGGTTTATTACTGTCTGCGAAATGCCCGGTCAGCTGAGTTTCCGGGTGCAAATCGCCGCTTTGGTATAGCTTCCACATTTCCTTACCAAAGCGTGTCGTCAACAATTCCGGGGCGAACTGGCCGAAGTAGGCGGCCATATTAGCAACGTCGCGCTCCAACATCGCGCGGGCGTTGTTATTGCCGGCAGCGTCCACCGCTTGCGGTAAATCGATAATCACTGGCCCGTCGCTGCCGACCAGCACATTGTATTCGGACAAATCGCCATGTACCAAGCCATCGCAGAGCATGCGCACGATCTGGTCAATCAGAAACGCATGGTATTCGCGGGCCAGCTCGGCCGGCATTTCCAGGTCGTTGAGTCTAGGCGCCGGGTGGCCGTCGGCATCTGCGACCAATTCCATCAGTAGCACGCCGTCGATGAAGTTGTAGGGTTTCGGTACTCGCACGCCGGCATCCGCCAAGCGGTATAAAGCCGTCACCTCGGCGTTTTGCCAAGCCGATTCCTGTTCTTTACGGCCATAGCTACTGCCTTTTTCCATCGCGCGGGCGCGGCGGCTATTGCGCACTTTGCGGCCTTCCTGGTAAAGCACACTTTTTTTAAAGCTGCGCTGGTCGGCCTCCTTGTAAACTTTGGCGCAGCAGATTTCCGCGCCGCAACGCACCACATACACGGCGGCTTCCTTGCCGCTCTTCAGCGAGCCTATGACCTCGTCGATCAAGCCGCTATCGATTAGGGGTTCAAGTCTTTTCGGTGTTTTCATGCTGCCTATTATGCCGCGCTCGCAGGAATATCGCGCAAAACTTCTGCCAATCGATGCACTTTTAGCCGCGAGAACAATCCTTAGGGTTCGCGCAGGCTCAAATCAATAATCGGCGCGTAAAGCCGATACACTGAATCGCCGTTGATTTCTCGGTGGCGCAACCTTAGATAAAATCGGGTTTGCCGGGTTCGCGTAGCCTCTGCTAGTGCGCTTGGTTTTACTTTGGTGTTGGTGAATAGGTCGCTTTTTGACATTTTGCTGTTACATTAGCGCTTTTATAAAACGACTCGGCAAGCACCGCTCATCTCATATCATGGCAGATTCAAAACATATCATCATCGTTGGCGCCGGCCCTGGCGGCTTGTGCGCCGGCATGTTACTCAGCCATCGCGGCTTTAAAGTGTCCATATTCGATAAACATCCCCATGTTGGTGGCCGCAATCGGGCCATTACGATGGACGGGTTTACCTTCGATACCGGTCCGACCTTTTTATTGATGAAGGGTGTTTTGGATGAAATGTTTGAATTATGCGGCCGGCGCAGCGAGGACTATATGCAGTTCATGCCGCTCAGTCCGATGTACCGGCTGTTGTATGACGACCGCGAGATCAATGTGTTTTCCGACAGGGAAAACATGCGCGCCGAACTGGAGCGAGTTTTCGATGAAGGCAGCGCCGGCTACGAGCGTTTCATGGATAACGAGCGCAGCCGCTTCAATCGTTTGTACCCGTGCATTACCCGCGATTACTCCAATTGGTCTTCGTTCTTCTCGCTGGATTTGATCAAGGCCTTGCCCTGGCTGGCCTTTCCGAAAAGCGTATTCAACAACCTGGGCCAGTATTTTGATAAGGAAAAAATGCGCCTGGCGTTTTGTTTCCAATCCAAGTATCTGGGCATGTCGCCATGGGAGTGTCCGGCACTGTTTACCATGTTGCCGTACCTTGAGCATGAATACGGAATTTACCATGTGGCCGGCGGTTTAAATAAGATTGCGACGGCGATGGCGCAAGTGGTGACCGAGTCCGGCGGCGATATTCATCTGAATGCCGAAGTGGCCTCGCTGATCGTTGAAGACGGCGCGACCAAGGGTGTGAGACTGCAAAACGGCGAGGAAGTGCGCGGCGACGAAGTGATCGTCAATGCCGATTTTGCCCACGCTATGACGCATTTGCTGGAGCCCGGTACCTTGCGCAAATACGATCATCAGCAATTGCAAAAGCGCGAGTATTCCTGCTCGACCTTCATGCTCTATCTGGGCCTGGATAAACAATACGATCTGCCGCATCACACCATTGTGTTTGCCAAGGATTACCGTACCAATATCCGCAATATCTTCAGCAATAAAACTTTGACCGAGGACTTTTCGTTTTACGTGCAAAACGCTTCGGTCAGCGATGCCAGCCTGGCGCCGGCCGGCAAGTCGGCGCTATACGTGCTGGTGCCGATGCCGAATAACGACAGCGGCGTCGATTGGCAAACCCATTGCGCCGATGTGCGCGAGCAAGTGCTGGATACGCTGGGTGCGCGTCTGGGTTTGAGCGATTTACGAGAGCATATCGAATGCGAAAAGATCATCACCCCCGGCACCTGGGAAAGCGACGAACACGTATACAAAGGCGCTACCTTCAGCTTGTCGCACAAGTTCAGCCAGATGCTGTACTGGCGGCCGCATAATCGCTTTGAAGAGCTGGATAACTGCTATCTGGTCGGCGGCGGCACCCATCCGGGTAGCGGTTTGCCGACCATATACGAGTCGGCGCGGATTTCCTCGAATCTGATTTCCCGCAAACACCGGGTGCATTTCAAGGAAATTCAACAAAGTACCTGGCTGAAAAAAGCCAAGGCCTAAGCGGTGGCGACGATGCAGGCCGTTTCACCGGTCGATGGCCGGGTGTTGGGCGACTTTCCGGTTAGCGATTTAGAGGCGATTCAGCAGCAGATGCTGGCTGCGCGTGCAGCGGCGCAAATCTGGGGCAAGCGGCCGGTAGCCGAAAGGGCGAAAATTCTAGCCAAGCTGGTGCCTTTATTGATGGCCGAATTGGACGCGATTTGCGAGCAAATCAGCCTGACTACCGGCAAAGTCCGCACCGAAGCCCTGCTGGGCGAGATTTACCCGGTTTTGGATTTGGCTCGCTATTACCAAAAGTACGCCGCCAATATCCTGAGCTATCAAGGCATTTCCACTTCACCCTTCGCTTTTCCCGGCGCCACTGCCGGCATCGAGCGGCGGCCCTACGGTGTGGTTGCGGTGATTTCGCCGTGGAATTATCCGTTTCAACTGTCGGTCGGGCCGATGCTGACCGCTTTGTTTGCCGGCAACGGGGTGATTCTGAAACCATCAGAACTAAGTTTGCCGGTCGGACAGCTGATTGTCGATTTGTTCAAGCAGCTGGACTTGCCGGAAGGCCTGGTGCAATGGCTGGTCGGCGATGGTGTGACCGGGGCGCAGCTGATCGATGCCGGCCCGGATTTGGTGTTTTTCACCGGTGGCCTGAATAGCGGTAAAGCCGTTATGCAACGCGCCGCGCAGTATCCGATTCCGGTGTTGCTGGAGCTGGGCGGCAAAGACCCGATGCTGGTATTCAACGATGCGGCATTGCAACGCGCGGCCGATGCGGCTTTGTACGGCGCGTTTTGCAATAGCGGCCAGGTGTGCGTGTCGGTCGAGCGTTTATATGTCCAGCAGGACTGCCACGATGAGTTTTTAAGCTTGTTGCAACAGGGCGTTTCGCAATTGCAGGTCGGGCACGGCCCGCACGGCGACTTGGGTGCAATGACCAGCGAAAGGCAAATTGCAGTTGTCGAGGCGCATTACCAGGACGCCATTGCCCAAGGCGCGCAAGCCTCCGGGCCGCTGGAACGGCAGGGTAATTACCTTAAACCCGTCATGCTATGGAATGTCCATCACGGCATGCGGGTGATGCGTGAGGAAAGCTTCGGGCCACTGCTGCCGGTGATGGTCTTTAGCGATGAAGCCGAAGCAATCCGTTTGGCCAACGAATGCGAATTTGGCTTGAATGCCAGCGTGTGGAGCCAGGATATTGCTAAAGCCGAGCGAGTTGCCGACCAGCTGCAGGTCGGCAATTGGGCGATCAATGATGTGATCAAAAATATCGGTCATCCAGGCCTGCCGTTTGGCGGCGTGAAAAAAAGCGGTTTCGGTCGTTATCACGGCGCGGAAGGTTTACGCAGTTTTACCTACCCCGTGGCCGGCATGACCAGCCGCAGCCATTTACCCAAGGAACCGAACTGGTTTCCGTATTCGGAACAGCGCTACCAGGACTTTAAAGGCTATATGGACTTTGTCTACGGCGAAGGTTCGTTGATACAACGCATCAAACGCAACTGGCCGGCGCTACAAGCTTTTCGGGAATATTCAGCGTTCGATTTAACCCAGCGCTGGCAAAATCTTAAATTACTGTTGTCATGGAAACGGGACTACTGATGAAGCAAAACAATAACAATAAACGTGTCGTCGTGATCGGCGCCGGTCTGGGCGGTTTGTCGGCGGCCATTTCGCTGGCTAGTGAAGGTTTCGCGGTGGAGTTGGTCGAAAAGAACGATAAGGTCGGCGGCAAGCTGAACATTATGACTAAAGACGGTTTTACCTTTGATTTGGGACCGTCGATCCTGACCATGCCGCACATCTTCGAAGCACTGTTTACCAAAGTCGGTAAAAACATGGCCGATTATGTCGGCATCGAAAAAGTCGAGCCGCATTGGCGCAATTTCTTTGAAGACGGCACGACCATTGATTTGTGTGAAGACCCGGAAAATCAGCGCCGCGAGCTGGACAAACTGGGCCCGAATACTGCCGCCGAATTCGCCAACTTTATGGCCTATTCCAGAAAGCTGGGTACGGAAACCGAAGCCGGTTACTTTGCCAAGGGCTTGGATACCTTCTGGGAATTGCTGAAGTTTTACGGCCCCATCCGCGCCTTGAATTTCGACGTATTTCGGTCGATGGATCAGGGCGTCAAACGCTTTATTTCCCATCCCAAATTGATCGACATCCTCAATTACTTCATCAAATACGTCGGCTCGTCGCCCTACGATTCGCCGGCTTTGATGAATCTGATGCCTTACATTCAATATGAATACGGCTTGTGGTATGTGAAGGGCGGTATGTACGGCTTGGCGCAGGCCATGGAAAAGCTGGCGATCGAATTGGGCGTATCCATTCGCTTGAACAGCGAAGTTGAGGAAATTCAATACCAAGCCGGCAAAGCCACCGGCATCAAACTGCAAGGCGGCGAAGTATTGGCGGCCGACATCGTAGTGTCGAATATGGAAGTGATTCCGGCGATGGACAAATTGCTGCATAACTCACCGGCGGAACTGAAAAAAATGCAGCGCTTCGAGCCGACCTGTTCCGGTCTGGTGTTGCATTTGGGTGTGAGCCGGTTGTATCCGCAATTGGCGCATCACAATTTCTTTTATTCCGATCATCCGCGCGAGCATTTCGATGCGGTGTTTCATAGCGGCAAATTGTCCGACGACCCGACGATTTATTTGGTGGCGCCGTGCAAAACCGATCCGAGCCAGGCGCCGGACGGTTACGAAATCATCAAAATCCTGCCGCACATCCCGCATATCAATCCGGACAAACCGCTGACGGCCGACGATTATTGGGCGTTGCGCGAGCGGGTATTGGCCAAACTGGAGCGCATGGGGCTCACCGATTTACGCCAGCATATCGTTACCGAGGAATACTGGACACCGCTGGATATTCAGGCCAAATACTATTCCAACCTGGGTTCGATTTACGGCGTGGTGGCGGACCGTTGGAAAAATCTCGGCTTCAAGGCCCCGCAACGCAGCAAGCAATTAAGCAATCTGTATTTCGTCGGCGGCAGCGTCAATCCGGGCGGCGGTATGCCGATGGTGACCTTGTCCGGACAGTTGGTGCGGGATAAGATTTTGGCGGATTTGGGGCAGGCTTAGCCCCAGGCAGACAAAAAATTCGGATTTGCATAAGCCGGTTAAATTTAAGCCTAAACTTAAGCGGCGTTTGTATGGCTTGGGGTTAGCCCGGCATAAACCCATTCGCGCCGGAGTGCAGTGTTCACGCGCCTTTGGCTTATTTCGTATGCCTACTGTTAGCTAGATTTTATGCTGCTTTTTTTTCGGAATATCCCGGCATCGACCCGGCCCAACGAGTTGTATTCTTACGTGGCGATGGCGGTCAGTGAAGATTTAATAGAACAGGCCAAGCACGTGATAACCGTCGATGTGATGGTGATTCGGGACAAGCGCAGCAATCAGCTGGAGCATCACGGCCTGGTGTCGGTGAATTCCGATGAAGCCGGTATTCGCGCTATTAAGAATCTGAACGGCCTGTTGTTTAACGGTTGCGAGGTTTTGGTGCGAGTTTACAAACAGCGCGACGTCAAAAATGACCGGCGCCGCAATGGGGTGCCGGTGCCGAGAGAGATTATCGAGAAACGCATTCAGGATCGGCGCCGCGGCGCTAGCGTGGAAATTTATGTCGATTTTTCCAATGTGTTCTATCCCATCACGCTTTAAAGGCGCCATGCCGTTTGGCTATTAGACTGCTGCTAAAGCCAGACGCGCACGCAGTTCCGGCCATTTTCCTTAGAGGTGTATAAAGCTTTATCGGCCTTGGTCAAGACGCAATCCGCCGTACCGCTATCGGCATGCATTAAGGCAATCCCGATGCTGACGGTTATTGGAATCACATGCTTATCTATCATCAGCGGTGTATCGGCTAGCTCCTTACGTAAGCGTTCGGCAATGATCATGGCGGGTTCGGCATCGGTCTCAGGCATGAATATCGCGAACTCCTCGCCGCCAATCCGGCCCACCACATCAATCTGACGTAATTCCGCGCGCATAATGCCGGCAAAGTGCTGCAACATCGCGTCGCCGGTGGGGTGTCCGTAACCGTCGTTAATCTGCTTGAAATGATCCAGGTCCAGCATTAATATCGCTACCCGGTGATTATTGCGCTTTACTCTGGCAAATTCGTTTTCCAGACGGGCCATAAAGTGCCGGCGATTTAAAAAACCGGTCAAACCGTCGGTTGTTGCCAATTCCCACAGCTCGGTTTGCATCCTTTTGCGTTCGCTAACATCCTGTTTAACGCCCACGAAATGGCGTATGCAGCCTTGCTGATCCTTGACGGGGGAAATCACCAGTTCTTCGTCATACAGTTCGCCATTTTTGCGCCGGTTGACGATTTCGCCGCGCCAGGTATTTCCAGCTAGTATGGTCTCCCATAAAGCCTGATAAAACGCCTGGTCTTGCTTGCCGGATTTAACCAGCTCGTTGGGCCGCATGCCGGTGGCTTCTTGGCGACTAAAGCCGGTCAGCGTTTCAAAGGCTTTATTGGCCCATTCGATATTGGCATTTATGTCGGTAATCACTACACCATGTTCCACCGTTTCCAGGGCCGATATTAACAAGTGGTCGCGCAACTCCGACGCCTTGCGCAAGCTGATATCCTGATGGATACCGACCGCGCGAATCGGTTGGCCCTGAAAATCCCACTCCAGCACGCGGCCGGTATCGTGTACCCAAACCCAATGGCCTTGCTTGTGCAGTAAGCGATGTTCAGCAGAGTAAAGCTCGGTTTCGCCGCGCAAATGCGGCTCCAGAGAGGCTGTGATTAAATGCCAATCATCCGGATGCACCAAGCGTTTCCAAATGTCGATATCGGATCCCACCTCGTCAAGCGTGTAGCCCAGCATAGAGGCCCATAGGTCGTTGAAAATCACTTTCCCGCTGGGAATATGCCAATCCCATAAGCCTAAGCTTGCGCTCTGTAAGGCCATACCCATCCGTTGCTCGGACTCGTGAAGCCGTTTTTCCAAGCTTATCCGCGTCAACGCGTAGCGTATGGCCCTGACCAGGCTGTCGGTGTCTATGCTGGATTTGATCAGATAATCCTGCGCGCCGCAGTCCAGAGCCTTCAGAGAAAACTCGGTATCGTCGTGCCCGGTCAGCACGATAATCGGCAGTAGTCGGGTCGCTTTGCGAATGCGTCTGACGGTATCCAAGCCTCGCGAATCCGGTAGGCTTAAATCCACCAGCACCACGTCGATTTTTTGTTGGGCAATAATTTGTTCGCCATCCGCCAAATTCTCGCGCCAGATCAATTCGAAACGCAGAGTAGGCGAGGCGCGCAAATATTGACGAACCAGGCTGGCATCGCCCGGTTCGTCTTCGATTAATAAAACGCAGCAATTTGTCGCTTCGGTCATAATTATTGCTTGCTGGGTAAGCGCACTACATTGAACCAATAGCCTTCGATTTGCCGAACCGCCGCGATAAATTGTTCGACATCCACCGGTTTGGTAATGTAGCTATTGGCGCCTAGTTGATAGGTTGCGACCACGTCGCGCTCAATATCGGAAGTGGTCAGGACAATAGCCGGAATGCTGGAAAAGTCCGGTTCCGACTTGATTTTAGCCAGAAACTCGCGGCCGTTCATGCGCGGCATATTCAGATCCAGTAAGATCAAATCCGGGCGCGGCACGTCGGCATAGTCGGCGCCTTGCCGCCGTAAAAACGCCAGCGCTTCGACACCGTCCCAGACATGATGCAGATTGCAACGCACCCGGTTTTCCTTGAAACTCATTTTCACCAGATGGGCGTCGGCGGGTTCGTCTTCCACCAGCAACACATCGAACAGCGGCGTTGATTTATCCGTCATGCTTATTTCCTTCTATATTGGGTAGCTCGAACACCACTGCCGTACCGTTCTGCGCTGTACTTTCAATCCAAATTTTGCCGCGACAACTGCTGACGATGCGGCGGGCTATCGACAGACCAATGCCGGTGCCGGCCTCGTTGTCGCGATAATGCAGGCGCTCAAAAATTTCGAAGACCCGTTGCCGGTATTCCGCATCTATCCCATCGCCGTTATCGCGCACATAATAACGATTTACGTCCAGATCGGATACGCCGCCAATTTCGATCCGTAAGGGTTGTTCAGAATTGGCTGGCCGGCCGTGTTTGAGTGCATTGTCCAAAAGCAATCTAAATAGCTCGGCCATGCGGGGGAGATCGATATAGGCATGCGGTAGTTCGCCGACGCTGACACTTGCGCCTGCAATCGCTATCGCGTCCGCTAAAGCGTGGATAGCCGCTTGGGCAGCGGTTTTGGCGTCCACATGAGTCATTTTGTCGCGGGCTTGATTGGCGGTCACGTAAAGTTGAATGTCACGTACCAGACCGATTAAACGCAGTGCGTCGTGTTCCAGATAATCCAGGCTACTATTAATGTCTTCGTCGCCCAAGGCCTCCGGATACGCCTTTAATGAGTTGCGTAAGCGTTGAGTAAAACTGCTGAAGCGGCGAGTCGGCTCCATCAAATGATGGGCGGAAATTTCTGCGAAACGGCTCAGGTCGGCGTTGCTGGATTCCAGAGCCATGCTGATTCGTCTACGCTCGGTAATATCGATGCAAGAGCCGATATAACCGACGAATTCGCCGTGGTCGTCGTAACGGGGAATACCGGTGTCGAACAACCAGCGATATTCACCATCGTGGCGTCTCATACGATATTCCATGCTGAAAGGCAGGCGTTTTTCAAAGTGTCCGGTGTAGTAGTTTAGACAATACTCCAGATCATCCGGATGCACTGTTTCTGTCCAGCCATTATCTAGTTCTTGTTCAATACTGCGCCCGGTAAAGTCTAACCAGACTTTGTTGAACCAGTAACAGCGCTTGGCTGAGTCCGAGAGCCAAATCATCACTGGCGCCGAGTCCGCCATGGCCCGGAACCGGCTTTCGCTCTCGCGCAATTCGGCGGTCATGTTTTCTGCCAGGACCATTGCTCGGCTGCGGCTATTCACCAATTGCCAAGTCAACAGACTTAATAGCAGGCTCAGGCTTACGCTGTTGCCGGCGATAATGAATGGCTTGTCTTGATCGACACGCGCTTGGAAATTCGGTTCGGCATGAATCAATAGGGTCCACGGGTGGCAAGCCAACACAATCTGTTGTTTGGAAGTCAATAGTGGTTGAATGTTTGCCGGCGGTGCGGAGCCGTACATGCGGCTTTCTTCGTTTAATGTTTCTCCGTCGAATATTTCCAATCCCAAATCGCTTTCTAGTTCGCCGCCAATTCCGGCCATTAAGTCCTTGGTGCGGAATGGTGCGTAAACCCAACCCAGCAGATCGGCGCGGCGTTGCTCCAGCGTGTCGTGCGGCACGTCCTTTTTATACACTGGCAGGTACATTAAAAAGCCGGCTTGCACGTCTTGTTCGGTTTCCTGCAATAAGATTACTTTGCCGCTGATGCCCAGGCTATTGTTGTCGCGGGCATAGCTCATCGCGCGGTTTCGTGTTGGCTCAGAGAACATGTCGAAACTGAATGCGCGTAGATTGCGACCTAAAAATGGTTCCAGATAAATTATCGATGTGTAAAAATCCCGCTCGCCGACGGGATGGATGTCGTAATCGGCAAAGCCTTGTTTGCGCATCTCGGCAACATGCCGGTCTTTCTCGGTTTTCGGTATCCACAGCGAAAAGCCCACGCCCTGGATGCCTGGAAAGCGTTGGTCGAGGTTCAGTGCGGAGACGTATTCCCTATATTCGCTGCGTTCTACCAATCCTGATGCGGCAAACAAACCCCGGGCGCCATATAACATTTGCTCGTAAGTTTGTAATCGTTGCTCAATACTTTGCACCAATTGCCGGACGCGGAAATCGAAATAGAGCTGGCGTTCGTGTGCCAAGTCTTCAACCGCAATCCGCCAAGCCTGATAGCTGGTGAGCAATGTAATCAGCAGGACTGCCACCGTCAGCCAGTGGCTGTAATACCGCGGTTTTCTCAGGCTTGAGCGTGGCTGGGCGCCGACCGAAGTTTCAGGGTGCTTATTCATGTCGGCTGGCTGTCGGTTGCGGGGGTATAGCCCAAGGGAATTTCAAACGTAAAACAGGAGCCCAGGCCTTCGCCGGCGGAATCCACCCATATTTTGCCGTTGTGATGTTCTATTATGCGCCGGCACAAAGCCAGGCCCATACCGGTGCCTTCGAAGCGCGTGCGGGCTTGCAGGCGGCTAAAGAACTGAAACAGCCTATCAAATTGTCCGGGGTCTATACCGATGCCGTTGTCGCGCACGCTGAGCCGCCAACAGCCGTCAATGACCTCGGAGTTAACATCGATAATGGGAGCTTGGTATTCTTGCTGATAGTGCAGGGCGTTAACCAACAGGTTTTGCAGCAGGCGGCTGAGCTCGTCGCGGCTGGCATACAGGATAGGCCAGTCGCCTTGGCAACGGATGTTGGCTTGGCATTGTGTTGCCAGGGGTTCGACGAATTGCAACACTTCGTCGCGGACCGCGTCGCTGGCAGTCCAGGATTTTTGTTGAGTCTTGCGGCCGACGCGCGAATACTCGAGCAGCGAGACGATCATCGCATCCATCCGTTTGGCGCCTTCCAAGGCAAAATTCAGATTTTGCCGCGCGTCTTCATCCAGTGATTCCCTGAGATTGCGTTCCAAAAATTGCAAATGGCCGGAGACCATGCGCAAAGGCTGGCGCATGTCGTGGGAGACGCTGTAAGCGAACTGTTCCAGATCGACATTGGAACGCAACAAGGCGTCGTGGCTTTGCCTTAATTCTTGTTCTATCTGTTTATGCTTGTCGATATCGACATGTGTACCCAACATCCGTTGCGGTTTGCCTTCCGGCGTGTGCGCCACCACCATGCCCTTGGCGAGTATCCACTTGTAGCGTCCATCCTTGCAGCGCATGCGAAACTCCACCCAATACAATTTATTCCTGCCGTCAAAGTAGTCGGACAGGGTTTGCAGCACCCGGTCGGTATCGTCAGGATGCAGGCTGTCGCGCCAGGCATCGAAGTTATTGGCGAATTCTTCCGGTTGATAACCCACCATCGATTTCCAGCGCGGCGAGAAAAACACCTCGCCGCTGACAATGTCCCAATCCCATACCCCTTCGTCGGCGCCTTCCAGAGCAAATTTCCAGCGATATTCGCTATCCGCCAGCCGAATATTCTGTTCGCGGACTCGGCGCCGTTCCGCCGCCAGATAGCGGTTCACCGAGAATAAACTCAAACTGAGCAACACCACCAGGAATACGCCGGCGCTGAGTGCCAGTATCGGTGTCGGGTAGCGTTGCCAAATATCCGTCAACGTGAATGACGGAACAGCGTCGAACGGCTTGGCGCGCACGTTCCGCAGTAGTTGTTCCACCGAATTGTAATCGGCCGGGATGGTAAAGCCTTCAATCCCCGGAATGAGGTCGGGGCTCATCAGCAGCAAACAGCCGGCGACTTTTTTGGCCAGCGCGCGGTCTACGTTGGGCATGGCTAAAAACGGCCACTCGGGATAAAGCGCAGTCGATAGCAGCTTGAATTCAGTAGAGGGTTGAGCGTTGAGGATTTTGATTTGCCGCAGATCGAGCTTGCCATTTTTGGCCAAATCCTCCAGAACTCCGGTGCGGACAAAGCCTATATCGGCATGTCCGGACAATACCGCTTCCGTTACCGCATCGTGCGGCATACCTGTGATGACCAATTGGGATGCCTTGACTATGTCTATGCCGGCTTGGGCGGCTTCGTAGGCTTGCATTTGAAAGCCGCCCAGGGAGTCTTGACTGGTAGCGGCGATTTTTTTGCCGCGCAGGTCGCCGAGTGCGTTGAGATCCAAACGCTCGGCTTTCGCAAAGATGACGCCGCCGAACTTATCCTGAGAGCCGCCGTCCTCGTGTCTGAGCAATGTGGCCAGCGGTGCTGAAAAGCCGTGTTGATAGCTGATATGGACATAGTGGCCGGGATTGGTCAGCACAAAGTCCAATTGGCTACTGTCCACACCGGCCTCCAGTTCGTCGTAGTTCAAAGCTTCGACGATGAATTCGCGCTCCGGTATAGCCTGGTGCAAGACTTTACTCAGTGCTTGCCATTGTTCCAGGGTTTGCGGCTTGGGCCGATAGGCTAATACACCGATCCGCACTGGTGCGTCGGCCAGCGCTGAAAAGCTGACCAGCACGCAACAGCCCAGTAACAGAAATTTAATCCGGTTAAGCAAAGCGTTTGTAATCATTAATAAATGGCCACGGCTCATTTAGGTAAAACCCAATACTCAGCTGTTCAATGTCCCAAACATTCTCTAATGTTCAGGCGGGTTGCCTTGCGCGCCGGCCAGAAGGCGGCTATCCAGGCCACGATTAACATGATCATCAGCCAGTACAGAACAGCCCACCAGTCGAAGCGGAAATCCAGTTGTATGCCAAGCATAGTTCGTCCGAGTTGTTTCGCTAGCGGTTCGGCGGCCAGATAAGCGAGCGGAATACTCAGTAACCAAGCCATGCCGCCATGCAGCAGGCCTTCCAGTAAAAACATGCGGAACACTTTTTTTGACGGGGCGCCGATGGCGCGCAATACGCCAATTTCGCGAATGCGCTGCAATACGCTAATGGCTAATGTGCCTGATAAACCGATACCGCCGACCGCCGCAATCATGCAGGCCAGGCCCAGCAGGGTGTTGAGCACTGATTTGAACTGGTTGCGGGTAAACTGGCGTTGTTCCAGTTTGGCAAGAGTGGTGTAAACATCCAGTTGTACGTCATGGTCCTGAAACTGTTGTTTCAAACTGTGTAAATAATCGGCCTCTTCATGTAGGTCGGCGACCGGCGCATCCAGCAGTGCAAACGACGCCATTTCCCGGTTTTGAGTGATCTGCCGTAGAGTTTCCAATGGTGCATAGACCGGTTCCACTGCATAGCTATTGCCGGCCAACCAACGATAGATACCTATCACTTGCCATTTCTTGTGATCGGCGCCCAGTGCGACGTCCAGCATGTCGCCGGCTTGGATACCGTTGAGCGCGGCCGTATCCGCACTCAGCGCCAGTACGCGCTGGCCGGCGTCGCTGGCTTGGAGCCAGCGTCCGGATTCAATCAGCGGTTGGTACATCGTCGAGTTGGCCGGCAACGCCAGCATCTGCAGGCCCAGGCTGCCTTTTTGCGGCAACGCTAGGCCGTCCTTGGCAATTTGTATGCTGGATCGTTGCCAGCATTCAATTTGTTCCGTGCCGGCTACCGCTACGGCGATGTCGCGTACTTTTTGCTCGGGTTGGTCGCTGGTAAAACCCAGGCGCACGGTATAACGGCTGCGGGCCATTTCCCGGTCCAGGGTTAAATTCAGCGAGGCGATCAAGCTGGTCAACACTAAAAACATCACGCCGGCGCAGACCAATACGCTTTGCGTCAAGACCAGCCTGGCTTTACGGCGGAACAAATTCCCTAAGGCTGCGGCGGATAAAGTCGGCAGAAAGCGCGCACCGAACTTCTCAATTAGTAGATCGAAACGGTTGTAGCCAAAATCCGCGCCCACGCCGTAACTGGCGATTGCTACGCGCACCGTCAGCGCAGCGCCGCGCAGAATCGGCGGTAAACCCGCCAGCAAGGGCGCCAGCAGGCCGCCGAGTAGCATGTAATTAACGGCTGGCACGGAAATGGCAAATGCGCCGCAATCGATGTTGAATAAAGCCAGCAGTCGGCAGGCACTGAAATAAGCGGTAGCCAGGGCGGGTGGTACGGCGAAAACTATCGCCGTCAACGATAAAAACAGGATTTCCAGCAGATACAGTTTGGCAATCGTGATGGTCTTGGCGCCCAGCGCTTTCATGACGCCGATCTGGTCGGTTTCCTGGGTAATGTGGGCCGATACTGTGTTTAAAATCAATACGCTAGCTAGGGCTAACGAGACCAAGGCCATGATTTGCAGGACGCCGTTGATCCCGGCTAAAAACGGCCGGCCCCAATGTTGTTCCGGGTCTTGTAACAAGGTGACGTTGACGCCGATATGCTGCGCGCTCAGCAGGCTGCGAATTTGCCCGGCAACGCTGCGGGCGGATTCACTGCTGTAAGGTTCGGCGATTTGCACCAGCAACTGCCGGAAACTGTGTGCCGGAATGCCGAATTGGGTGGCTTGCGCGGTGCCGGCAAAAAAATGTATTTGGCCGCCGAATTTGGGCGGTTTAACGAAGGGATGGCGGACGATACCGCCTATAGGCCAGGTCTGCGGGCCTTGGGCGGTTTCGAATTCTATGTCGCCGCTTTGCATGCCGCTAAACTGGGCCGAGAGGTTTTCTATCGCTACTTGATTAACGCCCGGCCAATCGCCGGATTGTAATGCGGTTTTGTCGAAATGTTGCTTGTCGTAGTCTGGCCGGATGATCAGAGTTCCCAATTGCCAGTCGGTCTCGCCAGGTTGGCGGAAATGCACGCTCAGCGGCGTCAGCGTATCGACGCCGGCTACGCCAGGTAGGGCCTTGATTTGCTCCAGCAAACCGATGTCTGCATCCTGTCTCAAAATCAGATTGATGTGTGACGGTTGCGATTGCCGATGCGCGGCATCCATTTTGCCCAGCAGCAAATCGATCATGCCGAACAATGTGCCGACACAGCAGACGCCGACGGCGATGCTGATAATCGCCAAGGCAGTGCGGCTTTTAGTCAGCCATAAGTCGGCCCACACTTTATACCAGAGCGTATTCAAATCAGGTTCACCGGCTTGCTGTCGGCGTGGATCCGTCCGGAGCGGATTTCCAGTTTGCGGCTGGCGGCGTCGGCCAGGGTTTCGTTGTGGGTGACCATTACCAGGGTTTTGCCTTGATCGCGCAGATGCGCAAACAAATCGAACACCGAATCGGCGGTGGCCGCATCCAGATTGCCGGTGGGTTCGTCGGCGACGATCAGCGGGGGATCGTTGGCCAGCGCGCGGGCAATCGCCGCCCGTTGTTGCTGGCCGCCGGAAACCTGGCTGGGCAAGCGCTCCGCGGCATCGGCCAATCCGACCAGTTCCAGCAAATACATGGCCCGGTCGCGGCGCTGTTGCTTGTTTAACGAGCCGAGAAAGTCCATGGGTAGCACGATGTTTTGCAGCAGATTCAAGGTAGGCAATAACTGGAAGAATTGAAACACGATGCCGACATTGGCGCCGCGCCAGATGCTGAGTTTTTCGTTACTGAGTGTTTGCAGCTCGGTGCCGTTGACGCTGACTTGGCCTTGGCTGGGATGGTCGATGCCGGTCAGCAGATTTAATAAGGTGGATTTGCCGTTGCCGGACGGGCCGACGATGGCGACGAATTCGCCGGGATAAATATCCAGGTTGATGTCATGCAAGACAGTTTGCAGCGTGCCGGCTTGCGGATAGTCCTTATAAACCTGTTTCAGTTCGATGATCTTTTTCATAACAGCCGGCAAATTGCGGTATGTTACACGAGGCGCGGGGATCCTGGCATACCCGTCATCTCACGCACACTGCGCCGGAGGGCGATCAATGACATCGGTACGGATTTTGTGGCTAATGCTTTGCATGGTTTGGATAGCGGCGGAAATTGCTTTGGCCCGCCGTACTGCGCTGCAAGCCGGGCCGGTCGTGAATACGGAGCGGCGTTCGCAGCGCATTTTGTGGATCAGTATTTTGGCAAGTCTGGCGCTGGCATTGTGGTTTAAAAATCTGGCGTGGGCGCCTATAAGGATTGATTATCTGCCTAGGCAAATGTTGGCCATGCTGTTGTTTGCTTCGGGGCTTTATTTGCGTTACGTGGCGGTGATGAAATTGGGCCGATTTTTCACAACTAACGTGCTGATACAGCAAGAACACAGATTAATCAAAGAAGGGCCTTACCGTTGGCTACGGCATCCGGCCTACACCGGCTTGTTGATAGCCTTGTTTGCCGCCGGAGTGGCGATGGGCGATGTTCTGGCGTTGGCGATGTTGCTAGGGCCGACGGTTTGGGCGTTTATTCGCAGAATCGAGATTGAAGAGCGGATGTTGCTGGCGGAGTTCGGTGCGGTTTATGCCGATTTTTGCCGGTCTACCTGGCGGCTGTTGCCTTGGATATATTGAAAGCGTATTGGGGCGGTTTTAACCGCCCCAATAGCGGATAGACCTAGCCGGTCAATTCATCCAAATATTTTTCCACATCCAAAGCCGCCATACAGCCGGCGCCGGCTGAGGTGATAGCTTGTTTGTAATGTGAGTCCATCACGTCGCCAGCCGCGAATACGCCGGGCACACTGGTGGCCGTGGCATTGCCGTGGATGCCGCTTTTAACGACGATATAGCCGTGCTCCATCTCCAGCTGGCCGGCAAAAATGTCGGTGTTGGGGGTGTGGCCGATGGCGATAAACACGCCGTGCACGTCCAAATCTTTGGTGCTACCGTCCTGCGTGCTCTTGATACGCAAACCGGTAACGCCCATGTCGTCGCCCAGTACTTCGTCCAACTCGTGATTCCATTCGATACGCACGTTGCCGGATTTTGATTTCTCGATCAGCTTGTCCGACAAGATTTTTTCTGAGCGGAATTTATCGCGCCGGTGCACCACGATCACCTCGGAGGCGATGTTGGACAAATACAGGGCTTCCTCCACAGCAGTATTACCGCCGCCGATCACTGCGACCGGTTTGTTGCGGTAAAAGAAACCGTCGCAAGTGGCGCAGGCGGAAACGCCTTTACCCTTGAACGCTTCCTCGGACGGCAGACCCAGATATTTCGCGGAAGCGCCGGTGGCAATGATCAACGCATCGCAGGTATACACGCCGGCGTCGCCGGTTAGCGTAAACGGTTTTTGCGACAGATCGGCGGTATGGATATGGTCGAAAATGATTTCGGTATTGAAGCGCTCGGCGTGCAGGCGCATCCGTTCCATCAAATCCGGGCCTTGCAAGCCTTCCACGTCGCCAGGCCAGTTGTCCACTTCAGTGGTGGTGGTCAATTGGCCGCCTTGTTGCATGCCGGTAATCATCACCGGATTCAAGTTAGCGCGCGCGGCGTAAACGGCTGCGGTGTAACCGGCCGGGCCGGAACCTAGGATTAAGAGTTTGCAATGTTTTGCGGCAGCCATTATGTCGAGTCTCCATGCGGGTTAGGGTAGCAAAATTATAAGGGCATTCCCCCCGCGATAAAACCGATTTACCAACTGGTTTTTAATGGCGTGGCCGGTAAAGCTAATGTGAAATCGATTTACATCATCTATAATCATGTTTTGTGACGCTTTTATTGTGAGCCGACAACTATGGTTGCTGTTGTGGAAGAAAGAGCCTCGCGAGGCTATCGCGAAATCGCATTACTGGGATTTTCGAGTTGTGCGTTGTTTTTTTTAATTGCCCTGGTCACTTTTAATTCCAACGATCCGGGTTGGAGTCATAGCACATCGTATCAATCCATCAGTAACGCCTGCGGTTTGTTTGGTGCCTGGCTGGCGGATTTTGTACTGAGTTTTCTGGGCTTGATGGCCTACCTGATTCCGGTGATGATTTTCTGGTATGGCTACATCCTGTTTCAAGGTTCCCGCCAGACCGGTGGGCAGTGGGCGCTGGCGTCGCGCTCGGCAGGTTTCCTGGCTACTACAGTGTCCGGCTCGGCGATTCTGTTTTTGCACCTGCATTTTCTGCGTACCAAGATGGATTTGCCGGAGAGCCCGGGGGGTATTCTGGGGCGGGAAATTGGCGACGCCTTGGTGCATCTGTTAGGCAATTCCGGTTCTACCCTGTTGTTACTGGCCATTTTCATGACCGGCGTGACCTTGTTTACCGGCTTGTCCTGGCTGACGATGATGGCGTTTATCGGCAAATGCGCGATGACGGCCTGTTCGGTTGTGGGCCGGCAGGCAGTTGAGGTGCCCGAGCGTTATCGCGCGGATAGACCCGCGCGACTCGAACCTGTAAAAGAAACCAAAAAACCGCGTAATCAGCAATCCGAAGTTAAAACCGAAGAGCGCGCGAAAAAGTCGCAAATTCAAGTGCTAGAAGCCGCGCAACCTTCTGCCGCTGTCGCGGTTAGACCCTTGCGTAGAAAAGACAGCAAACCCGTGGACGATATGGAGCCCGGCGCCTACATCAACGCCTTGCCAACCTTGTCTTTGCTGGACAAGCGTGAAATCAAGGTGAAGCGCTATTCCAAAACCGAGCTGGAAGAAATTTCCCGCCAAGTCGAGGATGTATTGCAGGATTACGGTATCGCCGCCGAAGTGGAAGCGGTATTGCCTGGACCGGTGATTACCCGGTTCGAATTACGCTTGGCGGCCGGTGTGAAAGTCAGCCGCATCAGCAGCCTGGCCAAAGACTTGGCGCGCGGTTTGTCAGTAACCAGCGTGCGTATCGTCGAGATTATCGAAGGTAAATCGGTGATTGGTTTGGAGATTCCGAATCAAGAGCGGGAAATGGTTTCGCTACGCGACTTACTGGTATCGGATGAGTTTGAGCGGGCTAAATCCAAGCTCAGCATCGCGATGGGTAAGGACATTTCAGGCACGCCAGTGGTGGCCGATCTGGGCAAAATGCCGCATGCGCTGGTGGCCGGCACCACGGGTTCCGGTAAATCGGTAGCGATCAACACCATGATTCTGAGTTTGCTGTACAAAGCCAAGCCGGAAGATGTGCGAATGATCATGATAGACCCGAAGATGCTGGAATTGTCGGTGTACGAAGGCATCCCGCATTTGCTGACGCCGGTCGTTACCGACATGAAGGACGCGCAAAACGCCTTGCGTTGGGCGGTGGCGGAAATGGAGCGTCGTTACAAATTGATGTCCAAATTGGGTGTGCGAAATCTGGCCGGTTATAACCAGGCGGTCAGGGAAGCGGAAGCGGCCGGTCAGCCGATTCGCGACCCGCTATTCCGGCCGGAAACGCCGGTGGCATTGGAAGACTATCCTTTGCTGGACACACTACCCAGCATCGTCATCGTCATCGACGAGTTGGCCGACATGATGATGGTGGTCGGTAAAAAGGTCGAGGAACTGATCGCCCGTTTGGCGCAAAAGGCACGAGCCGCTGGTATTCATTTGGTGTTGGCAACCCAGCGTCCATCAGTGGATGTGTTGACCGGTTTGATCAAAGCCAATGTGCCGACCCGAATTTCTTTCCAGGTATCGTCGCGCATCGATTCCCGGACCATTATTGACCAAGGCGGTGCGGAAGCCTTGCTGGGTAACGGCGACATGCTGTTCCTGCCGTCCGGCACTAGTATCCCGTTGCGCGCCCATGGTGCGTTTGTGGATGACCACGAGGTACATCGGGTGGTGGAGTTCCTGAAAAAAACCGGTCCGACCAATTATTTGGACGAAATCACTCAAGAGCGCACCGATAGCGGCGAAGTGGCCGGTTTGGACAGCGAAGACAGCGAATCCGATGCGCTTTACGATGAAGCGGTGGCGTTCGTTACCGAATCGCGCAAAGCGTCTATCTCCAGCGTGCAGCGCCGTTTCAAAATCGGTTACAACCGCGCGGCGCGCATCATCGAAGACATGGAAAACGCCGGCGTGGTCAGCATGCCGGAAACCAACGGCTCCCGTGAGGTATTGGCACCCCCGCCGCGCTGATTGCAATGAGTATTATCATTATAGGCTTGCTGGTCGTCGCTGCCGTTTCCGGCATCGGCGGCTGGTTAGTCAGCTCTAAACAAAGCCAGGAAACGCCGGTTAAGATCATGATGTTTTTGGGTTATTTCTGGCTGTTGGCTTTCGCGCAATTATTGCTGGTCGCCTTAAGCTACTTCGGCTGGAAACATTTCTCGGCTTGATTTTTCTGACATGAACCTAATTCCCGAGTTAATCGGTTATCTGGCGGCGACTTTGACCACCGCTTCTTTTCTGCCTCAAGCAATTAAGACCTTCAAAACCCGCGACACCGAATCCTTGTCACTAGGCATGTACAGCATGTTTACCTTGGGGGTGTTGCTGTGGTTGATTTATGGTATCTATTTGGTGAATATAGCTATCATAGTAGCCAACGCTATTACCTTTTTGCTGGCAGCGGCTATCTTGGGCTTTAAAATCCATAATCTGCTGCGTAAATGAATATGCCGGGTCAACCACAATGTCTTCCAGTGCTTCCAGCCATATCGAAATAAGAGCCGATAGTTTCGCCGCCAATGACAGCAGTGCTTTCATTGAGAAAATTCGCCCGAATACCGGCATTTCCGAGCCTGTCTACAAGCAACTGCAAAGACGCATCACCGATATGATCCAGTCCGGCGAGCTCGGAGATGGTTTTAGTCTGCCATCCGAGCGAGCTTTGGCGGAAGCGCTGGATCTTAGTCGCACCACGGTGCGGCGTTGTTATGAAGAATTGCGGGCTCAGGATTGTATTGCTACTCATGGTCGCGCCGGCGTCACGGTTAAGGCGCCACCTTCGCGGATTAATCCGGAGATGGGTAAACTGAAAGGTTTTACCGAGGAAATGCGCGAGTTGGGAGTTATCCCGTCTACGCAAATTCTCGAGCACAAGATTGTCGTCGATAGAACTATCGCGTCTATTTTTAATCGTCCGGCGTCTACGCGATTTCTACGTTTGGTAAGGGTGCGCTTGGGAGACGGTATGCCGCTATCGCGCGAAGTGGCTTGGTACGATCTAACGGTAGCGCCGGCTTTGGCTGATTGGAACGGCGAAGGCTCCGCTTATCAATACCTTGAGCTCCAATGTGGCTTGGGCTTGGTGCACGCTGAACAATCCATCGAAGCGGTACTCAGCGATGACGCGGAAGCGGCCGTATTCGGGTTTGACCAGCCGGGTCCCTGCTTGTTGTTGAAGCGCAAGACCTACGCCGACAACGGGCAGATTGTGGAGTATGTCGAAGGCACGTTTCGCGGCGACGCCTATACCTACCGGGTCAATCTGAAGATCCGGCCGAACTAGACTAATTTTGGTATTGGATTGGTTTTTATAAAATGATTAATCTCGGCTGGTGTCGGCAAGCACCCCAATACGCCATGATGCTTGGCAACCCAGGCACCGCTGGCACTAGCTAGTCTCAAAGCCTCGGTTAAACTCAGGTTATTCAGCAAGGCAGTTGCCAGACCGGCGCTGAATGCGTCGCCGGCGCCGGTGGCGTCCAGTGCGGCTATTGGCCAAGCCGGTTGGTGAAGAACCACGTCTTTCGTTAACGCCACGCATCCCGCCTCACCCAGTGTGACCACCAGTAGTTCCCCGGACCAGGCAATTTGTTGCGCCCACTTGGATAAGTTACTCAGCCACTGCGCCAGGCTGATCACATTGTTGCTTAGGCCGAATAATGCAGCGGCTTCGGTTTCGTTTACCACCAAAATATCGGTCAGCTTTAACAAGCCGGGATCAGGTTGCCGCCAGGGCGAGGGGTTCAGCATAGTGCGGATACCACGCTGACCAGCGATCTGGAAGGCCCTGCGGATCGGCGCTTCCGGGATTTCGAATTGGGCGTAAATCAGATTGAGATGGGGCAGGGAGGCCAGGGCTTGTTCGACGTGTTCCTCTTTCAGCAGCGTGTTGGCGCCCGGATAGACTGCCAGGAAGTTCTCGCCGGTCGGGCTGATAAAGCCCACGCCAAAACCGGATTGCGGGCCTGTTTTCAGCAGCCAGCGGCTGTTCATGCCCGCGTTCTTGATGAGCTCAATTACTTCATCCGCCGCCGAGTCCATTCCCAGCGGCAATAGCATTGCCACCTCAGCGCCAAGCCTATGCGCGGCTATGCCAACATTCAAGCCTTTGCCGCCGTGTTCCTCGATCATGCCGGTTGCTTGCAAGGATTCGCCCGAACAAGGCAAGCGCTCAACGTTCAGGCAATGAGCATGGACATAGCTGGCTAATACTAGGATGGACACGACATCTCCGTTTTAGAAAAAAGTCTGTGAAATAGTACCGAAATAAAACCAATAATTTACGATTGACGCAAAAAAATCTAAATGGTATCTATATGGTTACTTAATTAAATACCAAAAAGATGGAGTATTAGCTATGACCCAGCAAGTTCTGAATATCAATAACACCCAAATCGTCAGCGGTACGGAAAACATGACACCAGGCGAGGGCGGCGCGCATACCCGATTGCTCTGGGCCAGTGTGCCGCCTTTTTCGGCCAGACCTGATGTAACCGTTAGTATCTACTCCGCCGAAGGTATGCCAAACGCCGGTACTACGTTTGTTCCTTGGTCTATCGAGTACGTTCCGGGTGGTGCGGCTGGTGGCCGAGACCTGATAGCCATTTCGGCAGCGAATACCGAAACAGGTTTGGAAACCGATGTCGATGTAGTTTGCAGTTATCTGGCCATTGGTCCAAGTGAGTAGCCCTTTATTTATGCTACCGTTTCAGTTCGTTTAGAAATTCGAACTGACCGGTGAAGCCAAGCTTCGTATTTCCAAAGGAAATATTATGAAAGTCAAAACTGCATTACTAACCCTGTCCATCCTCGATCTGGTGGTCTTCAATACAAATGCCGTCGCGAGTGCGAACGCAACTGCCGAGGTTAGCGTTGACTGGGGGAGTTTCCGAGTGACGTCTGGAACCAATGTGAATGCCGGCATCGCTTGGTACGACAAATCTTCGGGCGTGGGCACGCGCCTGGACACGCCGTATGGCACCGGTACCTATTCGTCCGATTGGGTGACGCCGCTAACCAGCCTGCAAACTGGTAGCGGTATTCGCTCGCTTACCTCGCGAGCTGATGTTGATCCCAACGTCCTATATAGCTATTCCCAGGATCTCGATCCAGCGTTTGGCGATGCTGTCGTTACTGAGTCGTCCCGCACCGGTAGCTTTACTGGTTCCGGCAGCGGGGTGACGACCTTCTCGGTCGATTACAGCATGAATATCAGTTTGATACCCGGTAGCGAACCGAGTGATGTGGCATCGGCGTCCGTAGTGCTGGTGGTCAATGATTTCGGCGACCCTAACCAATCGCTGCTAGCCCGAAAAGATCTGTTTCTTAACGCCAATTTTGTCGGCAGTTTGCCGGACAGCGCTGGAGGTACCTTATCGGTCACTTTGCCAACCACGAGCACCGGGCGCATATTTTTTAGGGTTACCACTCATGCTTACGCAAACGTTTCAGGGATTTCTCAAGTGCCGTTGCCAGCCTCGGCTTGGCTATTCGGATCGGTATTATTGGCGCTAATCGGAGCGATGCGTCTGCAATGGGCCGCTGCTGCCGGTATCTGAAACGTTTCTGACTTCCAAAGTAGCGTTTAAGCGCACCGGCACACGTTTTGAGTCTGGCCGGTAGTTGTGACATCCACCATTTTTAACAACGTTAATCAATTAGAGGACATTTATGAATCGCTTCTCGTCTTTGCTGGCGCTTTGTGCAGTGTTGGCTTATGCACCAACAGCAGCTGCGTACACCACATCCTTGACCGTGATCGCTAGTGCGAACGCCGCTTATGGCAGTCAGTCCTACGATGCGGATTCCAAGGTGTTAAACAACATCAATAGCCCTTCATCGTCTGCGGTCGATGCGTTGTATCAAGTACCCAATGCGGGTGGGCCGGGTAGTTACGTTGAGACGTACCGCTCCGCCGCCGGCGGTTTTGTCACTCCCGGCGTAATGAAAGCCAGTGCCAGTGCCAGTGCGACAGCCTATGCCGCGAATGTCGCCAGCGCCAGCAGCAAAGTGTCATTTGCCGATAACTTCAAGTTGGTGGGCCCCAGCGGTCGAAATATCGATCTGACTTTGACTTATTTGGTGTCGGGAGCACTGTCCGGCACCGCGGCCGCCAGCGGTGCTGTGCAACTAAGTACGGGTGACAGTATTTCTTTCACGGAAAATGGTTATACACCGCGCAGCTTCAGTTGTTCATGGCTGGCGTCGTGTACCGGCGTGGCGACATTTTCGGTGCCGGTCAATACCTTGATTTCACTGGATGCTTTTCTGGAAGTCGGAGCGGGTGCCAGTAGCTATTTCAAACCCACCGTAACCGAGTCATCCGCCAATTTCGGGAACACCGGTTTGGTATATCTCGGTATTGCCGATAGCCGCTATCAGTTGCTGAGCGGCAGCGGTTTTAGCTATGCGCCCGTACCGTTACCTGCCGCGTTTTGGACTTTTGTTGCCGGATTGTATATGTTGGGCTATTCCGTACGGCGCAAGTAGTGCCTGGGCTAGATCGACACGCCATTGCCTTTAAGCAGGCGCGGCAAAAGTATTCTTCACTGCGGCTTTTGCCCTTCGCCTGACCGGTTGCGGTGCCGCATCCCTGCTTCTGTCTCGTAGCAGCTACTAAGTTGTTACAATGCCCGGCCAACTTGAACGAGCGGCTGCTAAATCGGCCAGAGAAGCATAATTAATGAAAACCAGAGATAGAAGGCACGGTGTCGTACTGGTACACACCGGCGAAGGTAAGGGTAAGTCCTCAAGTGCGTTTGGCATGGTATTCCGCGCCGCCGGTTGGGGCATGAAGGTCTGCGTGATTCAATTCATCAAAGGCCAGTGGCAAACCGGCGAGCAACGGGCGGCGACTCGATTCGAAGAAATCGAGTGGCATGCCTTGGGCGATGGTTTTACCTGGGATACCAAGAATCCGGAACAAGATATTAAAACCAGCCGGGAAATTTGGGAGTTTGCTAAACAAAAAATTCTCTCCGAAGAGTTTGATTTGGTGATCCTCGACGAAATCAATTACTGCTGCGGCTATGGTTGGATCAGCGGCCAGGAAATCGCCGATTTCATCAAAAACGATAAACCCACCTGGCTACACTTGGTGATGACCGGCCGCAATGCGGCACCGGAAGTCATCGAAGCAGCCGACACGGTTACCGAAATGACCCGAATCAAACACGCTTTTGCCGCCGGCATCAAAGCCGAGCAGGGCGTGGAATTTTAAGCTGAAAAAAAACCGGGCTTCTGGCAGAATTGCCGGTTTTTAATCCAGGCACCAATACCACTATGCAACAAGCAAAAAAACTTATCGAACAGTACTATCAAGCATTCAACAGCGGCGACATGGATACCTTTCTGAGCTTGTTGACCGACGATGTGGTACATGACATCAACCAGGGCGACCGCGAGCAAGGCAAGGCTGCTTTCGCTGAGTTCATGAAAAAAATGAATCACCACTACAAAGAACAGTTGGTGGATATGGTGATCATGGCTAACGAGGACGGCACCCGCGGCGCAGCGGAGTTTGTGGTATTGGGCGAATATCTGAATACCGACGAGGGCCTACCGGAAGCCAATGGTCAAACCTATCGCTTGCCGGCCGGCGCGTTTTTCGATATTCGCGACGGTAAAGTCGCGCGCATCACCAACTACTATAATTTAGGCGATTGGATTGCGCAGGTGGATCCGCAGTAAGGCTTTTGTCAGGCGCATTGCCGATACCGGTCGATTGGCATAGAATCCGAAGGGTAACAATTCGGATTCGCCGAAAAAATAACTACAAAACAGAGGAGAGCAACAATGGGTGAAACACAGAAATTGATGATCGCTGTGGTGGGGGTGTTTGTAGCCGGTTTTATCTTGGTGGGTGTCAGCAAGGATCAATCCAACGAGGAAAAAGAGGCCGCTGCGCAAATCCGCACGTTGGTAGCCATGCAGGAAATGGCTAACCAAAAATGTCCGAAGTTGATCGAAAACAAAACCGGTACCCAAGTGTATTTCCCGTCCAAAACCGATACCGATAAAACGACCTATGTCACGATGGAATGGGTAGGCGAGAAAGACTCTAACTTCAAAACCGCATCCTGTACCCTGCATTTGGCATTGGGAGGCGTGTCGAAGCTGGTTATCGATGATAAGGTTTTGATTGACAAGAAATTTTAATCAAAGGCGGCGTTTTGCGCGATAGCTGGAAACGTCGCCTTGTCTCCCATTGATCGGTTAGCGGTGAAAGATTTCGTTAGCCGATTTGTCAGTGCTTTTATGAATATCGACGCCGGGTGTGGTCGTCGTCTTCTTCGCAAATTAACCATCCAAACAGAACCGGCAATACCGTCTGCCGTTTGCCAGGCACGTTGGCTGGTAAAACAGCTAACGCATCGTAGTAGCGGATGCCAGGTTTACCGGGAATCGCAAAGTCAGGCGGCGTAATCGATCAAAAGCGCCCAGGCCGGGTTTTATGTTTTCGGGATTTTTCAGACAAAATACACAAAAATAATAATTAACTAGAGGTGAAAAGATGGCGGATACGACCATCCTGAAAGGTGTTTTAAAAACCTGGAAAGACGATAGAGGTTTTGGCTTTATTCAGCCGGATAACGGCGACAAAGATATTTTTGTACATATTTCCTCTTTAAAAGGCATGGCCCGCCGTCCGGTGCGCGGCGATGTGTTGTTTTATGAAGTCGCCCGTGATACGGGCGGTAAATTGAAAGCAGTGAATGCGCGCATCGAAGGCGTGCCTTACGAGCAAAAATCCGGTAAGCCTAAACTGTGGGTATGGTTGCTGGCGGCGGCACTTGCTCTGATAAGCGGGGCAGTAGCGGCTTATTTCTTCTAGCGCGCCGAAAAGTTGTCATTAGTAGCAGATATTATTGACCGAGATTTTTCAACCAAACGAGTAAAACATGGACTGGCTACACTATTTGACCGACATTCTGCTGCACATCGATAAACATTTGGCCAATATCATCAGCGACTACGGTACGCTGACCTATGCCATTTTGTTTTTAGTGATTTTTGTCGAGACCGGTTTCGTAGTGATGCCGTTTTTGCCCGGTGACTCCCTGTTGTTTGCCGCCGGTGCCTTCGTGGCAATGGATGCTTTCAATTTGCCGATATTGCTCGGCGTCTTGGGAGCTGCGGCGGTGCTGGGCGATACCGTCAACTATTGGATAGGCCGCAGCATTGGTCAACGCGCCTATTCGCTCAGTTGGGTAAACCGCGAACATCTTGACCGCGCCCAGGCGTTCTACGATACCTACGGCGGCAAAACTATCGTACTGGCGCGCTTTGTGCCTATCGTGCGCACCTTTGCGCCGTTCGTGGCCGGGATAGGGAAAATGCCTTACAGCACTTTCATTTTGTATAACATTATCGGCGGAGTGGCATGGGTGTTAATTTGCGTGTTTGCCGGCTATTTCTTCGGCAATATTCCGCTGGTGAAGAAAAACTTTGAGTTAGTGGTGTTAGGCATCGTGCTGATTTCGATCTTGCCGATAGTGCTGGAAGTTTGGAAAGCCCGTAAACAATCCAAGCAATAAGGTCGCATGATGGTAGAGATGAACGATTCGCAAAAATGGTTTGTACTGGCCTTTATACTGGCTTTCGGCGGCCTATTGTATGTGTTGGCGCCGGTGCTGATGCCTTTTGCGTTTGCGGCCATTCTCGCTTACCTCGGCGATCCAGTTGTGGATAGGCTGGAAACTTTGCAATTCCGTGGTTGGCGTTTAAATCGGACGCTGGCAGTCATGGTGGTGTTTTCCGGTATCATTTTTTCAATAGCGGCGCTGCTGATCGTCATCATTCCTGCCCTGGAATATCAAATCAGCGAATTCATCGACAAACTGCCGTCTTATTTAAACTGGATAAACAAATCGGTCGTGCCGGTTTTGCAAAAATATCTGGGACGCACGATTAGACCGTTGCGCGAAGATCAATTGATTAATCTGATCAAGAGTCATTGGCAAGACGGCGACGGCGTTGCCGAGAACCTGATTCAATCGGTCTCCCATTCCGGTGCGGTGATCGTTGGTTGGGTGATGAATCTGGTGTTGATTCCGGTGATTACCTTCTATTTACTGCGCGATTGGGACGACTTAGTGGCGCGGATCCACGATTTGTTTCCACGCCGCGTTGCCGGTACTGTCGCCAAACTGGCCGGCGAGGCCGACGTGGTGTTGGGTGCTTTCATGCGCGGCCAGTTTTATGTGATGCTGGCGCTTGGCGTGATTTACAGCGTCGGCTTGTGGTTGGTGGATCTGGAACTGGCCCTGGTGATCGGTATGCTGGCTGGTTTGGTCAGTTTCGTACCGTATATGGGGGCCATCACCGGTATCGTCTTTGCCTGCATCGCGGCCTTGCTACAATTTCAGGATGCGATGCATTTATTGCCGGTGTTGATCGTTTTTGCGGTGGGTCAGAGTATGGAAGGCATGCTGTTGACGCCGTGGTTGGTCGGAAACAAAATCGGTTTACATCCCGTAGCAGTGATGTTTGCTGTACTGGCGGGTGGTCAGCTGTTCGGGTTTTTAGGCGTCTTGTTGGCCTTGCCGGTGGCGTCGGTGATTATGGTGCTGTTGCGGCATATCCATGAGCGTTATACCTTTAGCGGTTTTTACAGCAAAGGTTAGTGTTCACTATGCGCAATGCGTCGTTATTTACGGCATTATTGCTAGTTTCGACATTGGTGTTTGCGACCGATAGCCGCAGAGAGCAGGACTTTGCTGCGGCTATTCAGCAACAATTGTCCATGGGGCAGGCGATTTGGTTGAAATCCGCCGACAAAACTTTTCTGGCGCTCTTCACGGAAGCCGAAAAGACCGACAACAGCCAAGTGGCAATCGTACTGCACGATATGGGCGAACATCCCGATGCCAAGCCCTTGATCCATCGCTTGCGAACCACGTTGCCGATGCATAATTGGGCTACGCTTGCCTTACAAATGCCTATCAGGGAAAGCAGCGCCCAGGCTGAAGAGTATTACCCTCTGTTTGAGGAGGCGCGTGGACGCATTGATGCGGCTGTGGAACATCTGCTGAAAAACGGTGCGAAACATATCGCGATTGTCGGCTACGGCATGGGCGCTTTGATGGCCGCATCCCGCCTTGCCGATAAACCCAATGACGTGGCGGCGCTGGTATCGATTAGTTTGCCGGTGCCGCAAACGACTGCAACACAGGCGCAAAGTCTGGATTTGATTAAAAAAGTGCAATTGCCTTTTTTGGATGTCTATGCCGAGTTTGATTTACCGGCAGTGCTCGATAGCGCCCGGCAACGGCGTATGGCCGGTAAAGATAATCCGGTGTATCGGCAAATAAGAATGGATGGCGAGGATCACGGCTATCAACAAGATTACGAATTGCTTGTAAAGCGCGTATACAGTTGGCTGACCACGACGGTCAGCCAAGATTAATAATTATTACAAAGGGTGCAACACATGCTTTTAACCGACGAATTGGTCGCGGAAATTAAATTTTTATCCTTGTTCAATCTGGAGTCCGTACAAGAAGGTGTCAAGGTGCATGGCAATGCCGATCCGGTGTTGATTGCTGCGGCGCAACGGCTATTCGACAAAGGTTTGGTCACACAACATGACGGCGGGTATTTGACCGACCTGGGTATAGAAGTGGCGGAACACGCCCAACGGATGCTGACGATATTGCAGTCTAACTAACGACGATTCAAAGGCCTAGGCCCAGCTCGAACAACCATTTCAAAGAGACGTAAAAAATCAGGACTATGAGCAGGCTATAGCCGAGAAATCGGATGGGCTTGTTCAGATTGTGGCGGAAAAAGCCTTGGTATTCGCCTTGCGCCTTCAATTGCCGGTACAGTGCGCGTTGGTTTAGGGCGCGTTCTTGTTGGTATTCGTTGAATAATTGTCTGGCTTTATCGACGTCATCGCGTTGATAAAGCCAGATAGCCGGCATGGAAATGCCCCAGTTGCCTGCTGACGTTTCGTAAAATTCAATATCGTTGTCGGCCAGTAACTGCCGAACATCGTCCGCTTCGTCCGTGGGTACGCCTCTTAGCGAGAAAAATAAAATCGTCATAGCCAGCCGCATGGTGTAAGAAGCGCAAATTATAAATCAATAAGCGTGCATCGAGCGCCGGGCAAACTCTTCAGAATGAATCATCCCAGCCCATTTCCACTGCCCGCTCAGACCTCTATTGTTTTGCTGGAGGATGCTGGAGCAAACCCAAGTGCAGATAGTTTGCAAGGCGTGCTGCGCGCGCAGGATTTTCGCTGTGCGGTGGCGTCGAGTGCGGAAGAGGTGATGGAGCTGCTGACAAATGCGCCGGTGGATTTACTGATTATTGCCTGTCGAGATTGGCCTTGGCGGCAGGTTGCCGATATGCGCGATGCGGCCGACTCCTACCTGCCTATCATATTGATTGCCGATGATTTAACCGACACGCTGCTGGACCATTGCGCCGCTGTTGAGATCGACGCTGTCATTTGTCGACCGGTCAATCAGCATTTATTGCTGTTAAAAATACGGTCGTCGTTAAAACTGCGCATGTTGTATCAGCACGAGCACGCGCAAAAAACGCTGCTGCTCGATTATTGGCAGACTTCCGACCTGGAACATGAAGTCGCGGCCAAACTGTTCAATGACGTGTTAAAAGCCGACTTTCTGGAAACTGAAGCCGTGGAAGTGGTGATGTCGCCGATGGCCTTGTTTAACGGCGATTTGGTGTTGATTGCCAAAACCCCGGAAAATCATTTGCATGTGCTGTTGGGCGATTTTACCGGCCACGGTTTGTCGGCATCGATAGCCGCTACGCCGCTGGCGGACATTTTCTATGGCATGACGCGGAAAGGTTTCGATATTAACGAAATCGTTACCGAAATTAACGCCAAACTGTATCGGGTGTTGCCGGCCAACCGCTTTTTGGCGGCGACGGTGGTGGCGCTGTATCCCGAGTCGTCGTCGATGAAAAGCATTACCTGCGGGCTACCCGAGCATTTTTTAGTCAATCATGCCGACAACAGTTTTTTGGCGATACGCTCTTTGAATATTCCGCTGGGTATTCAGCCTTCGATTGACATCGAAGAGCAACTGCATCGGGTAAGCGAGAGTCAGTGTTTATATCTGCTCACGGATGGTATTTTTGAGGCGGAAAATGCTGAAGGTGAGCTTTTCGGCGGGGAACGCATTCTTAATGCTATCCGGCAAAGTAAATCCGACGCCATCAAAAATTTGCAGGCCAGCCTTGAAGCACACACCGGCGGTGCGATTCAGAAAGATGACAATACCCTGGTTATTTTGAGCTGTGCGGTCGATAGCGTGCCCTGGGGGCGGCGAGAAATCCGGCTTCCCCGGCAGCGGGTCGCCGCGACGACCTGGAAGCAGGTACTGGAATTTGACATCGATAGTTTGCGCCTGATCAATCCGGTGCCGGTCATGGTCAACACCGTCATGGAAATCCAGGGTTTACAGAATTATCGCCAGGATATTTTCATGATAGTCAGTGAATTGTTCACGAATGCGCTGGACCATGGCGTGCTGGGCTTGGATTCGGCTCTGAAGAGCAGTCCGGAGGGCTTTATGCGCTTTTATGCGATGAAGGACGAACGCTTGCAACAGCTCCAGCGCGGCAAAATCCGCTTATCGTTTATCCATCATGCGACCGAGTACGGTGGCCGCTTGATCGTTAAAGTCGTCGATAGCGGCAACGGCTTCGATTGGCGACGGCGCATCGGTTTGCGGAAGAGTGATGAGGCTTACTGCGGCCGCGGCATTATCATGCTGGAGACTTTATGCAGCAGCCTGAGCTACCACGGTTGCGGCAATCGCGTAACCGCGGTTTTCGATTGGCGGCATTAACGGGCTTAGTGTTGGCAATTGCGGCAATAGTAGCTGGCGCGTTGGCCGATTTTGAGTTGCTGAATTGGTTCCTCGCAGCGCAGGCAGGCTTGTCCGCCACGACCGTACACATTTAACGATTGTTTGAAATAACCGGGTTTGCCCTCGGCATTGCTAAAGTCGCGCAACGTGGTGCCGCCTTTATCGATGGCTTGTTGCAATACGGTTTTGATCGCCGCCACCAACGCTTCGCACGCCGGCGTATCCAGTTCTCCGGCGCAGCGCATCGGCTGTACGCCTGCTAAGAACAAGGCTTCGCTGGCATAAATATTCCCCACGCCCACCACGACATGGCTGTCCATAATCAATGATTTGATCGGCACCGCGCGGTTTACCGCCCGCTGCCGCAAATAGTTAGCGTCGAATGCCGCGGAGAGCGGTTCAGGCCCCAGCGTGGCCAGCAAGGGATGCAACATCGGATCTTCGGCAGTCCACAAGGCCGCGCCGAAGCGCCGCTGATCGTTAAAGCGCAGTACCGTATCGTCGGCAAAAATGAAGTCGATGTGGTCGTGCTTGCGCAGCGTTTGCTCGGGTGTGGTGATGCGCAGATTCCCCGACATGCCCAGATGCAGGATCAGCGTGCCGCGCCCCGTACCGAGTAATAAATATTTGCCGCGCCGTTCGACAGCGTCCAGACGCTGGCCCGGCAAATCGATGGTCAGGGACTCGGGAACCGGCCAACGCAACTGCGGGTGACGCACAATCACGGCTTTAAAGGTTTTGCCGGTAATATGCGGGGCGATGCCGCGCCGACTGGTTTCAACCTCGGGTAATTCCGGCATGATTGCTCAGATTTGGGTGAGTAGAAACTTGGCTTCGTCCTGGATTTTTTTGCGGAAGAACAATAACTTCCAACGGCTGCCGCCGCATTGCCGCCACAATAAAGTGGCGCGAATGCCTGCCAACAGCAAAGCGCGAATTTTGTTTACAGTACTTTGATTACCCAGATATTGCTGGTCGCCTTGTACCATGATTCGTGGCTGCAGGGTACTGATCGTGCTGTGATACACGTCGGCCAGATTGGCCAGCACATTTTCATGCAGTATGCCGAAATGTTCGGCTTGAGCCTGGGCCTTACTGACACCAGCCTGTATGGTGTTTTGCATATCCGGCTGCTTGATCAGTTGTTTTTGCAAATAGACGATCTGCGCGGCGTAACGGGCTTGCTCCGGGCTGGCCAGCACCCGGCTGCCGAGTTGCGTCGTAAGCTGTTGTAAGCCGTGTTCGACACCGATCAAGCCGCCGTAGACATCGACCACGCTGTCTGCGTCGATTTTCAGCAGACTGGCGATGCTGGCTTCCAGCGCCGCGTTTGGGCAAGTGCCGGTGCCGGCAAGCTGATGCACCAAGGAGCAGGCCTGGGCGATGCCGGCCAGCGCGATGGTTTGGTTACTGAGCGTGTTCAGGGACATATTACTTACAAGCTGTAGTCAAACAATCGGCTTTAACCGGGTGGCCGTCTTTGATCCATGACTGGATACCATTGGATAAATGATAGACATTTTTCATGCCCAGTTGCTCGGTGAGGATTTGGCCGATCTTGCCGCTACGATTCCCGGAACGACAGACCAAAATAACGGGTTGGTCCGGCGACGATTTCAGTTTTTCCAGGTTGGCTAACCATTTCTCTTGGTCGAAGTGGCCGTTGCTGTCAAACGATTCCAGTTTCTGGCTGTTGGCGATGACGCCGGTGGCTTGCCATTCCGGCGCGGTACGTACATCCACGACCAGCGCATTGTGGTTTTGCTGCATGCTTAGCAGTTGTTCCGCCGTGACCACGCCTAGTTCGGTGGCGTAAAGATGGGCCGCGAACAGACAGCCTAGCCAGAATAAAGTCAGTCTCAATTTCATGATGATGTCGGTAGGGTAGATGGCTCAAGCTGCCAAGAAAGGTAAAATGCGCGTCGCCCACCAATCTATGCTCTCCAGATAGATGTTGGCGATACGCTCGGGATTTATATCACGAAAGGTGCTAAGGCCCGGCTCCCAGCGCTCGTAGGCGATGCAGAATTGTAACGCTTCGCCGGCGTTGCCGCGATATTTCAAAATGGCATCGTCGACATCTTCCGCCAGCGGCAATTGTTCCAATACTTTGGTCGCCGGCATGTCCAGCAAGCTGTCCAAACCCGACAGCATACCAATTAAAAAATAATGCTCCTGATCGTCTTTAAGTTCTCGCGCTATCAATTCGCACATTTTGGCGCGGATCAGCACGTTTTGCAGCACCGAGGACGGTTTGCCGGACATAGACGATAAGGCCAGAATATTGACCCAGCGCTTGATCTCGACCAGCCCCAGGCAGGCAATGGCATGCTGAATGGATTCTATTTTTTGCGGGAGGCTAAAAAATGCGGAATTTAAATAATGCAGCAACTTAAAACTCATCCCGACGTCTTGCGAGATAATCTTGCCTATTTCCGCGAAACTGGCATCCGCTTTATTCACGGTGGACAACAATTGGATGGCTGCCGTTTGGCTGACCCCTAACCGCTTGCCCTCCACGATATTCGGTTTGCTGAAGAAAAACCCTTGAAACAGCTCGCAGCCCCATTCGCGCAAGGTTTCAAATTCCTGATGTGTTTCGACTTTTTCCGCCAGCAATTTGAGTTTGTAGGGTTTTAGCTGTTCGATCAGTTGCCGGGTGCCCTCCAGGCCGTCGGCCATCACATCCAGCTTGATAATGTCGGCAAATTCCAGCAAGGGCAGCCACTCCGGTGACAAGACGAAGTCGTCCAGAGCGATGGTGTAGCCCAGTTGCGATAATTCTTTCAGGTTGGCGACGATGTTGTCATCGATAGCCACGCTTTCCAGCACTTCAATGACGATGCGCTCTTTGGGCAAATGCAGCGGCGTTTTGTCGAGTATGTTTTGCGTGGTGAAATTAATGAAGGCTTTGTGCGGGCCGACCAGTTCGTTCAGGCCGATTTCCAACAGCGTATCGGTGATGACTTGATTAGTGGCGTTGGCGGCACCATCTTTCAAACTGAGATCGAAATCCTTGCCTCTGAATAAAATCTCGTAGGCGAAAGTGTCCAGATGGCGGTCCAGGATTTGCTGTCTGCCAATCAGAAAATCTGTCATTTATTTACGGGCTCCCGATCATTGCACTATCATGAGAATAGGTCGCGCCTTATACCATGTTCAAATAGTTTAAGTCGAGAATGGCCGGCCAGTCTCAATTTCAATCATATGGAGATTTATATGTCCGAATCAGCGTCATTGACAGTAAGCGGTATGAAATGCGGCGGTTGCGAGAACAGCATCGTCAGTAAAGTGTCGGCCATCGCCGGTGTGGTAACGGTGCAGGCTTCGCACAAAGACAAGCGGGTTGAAGTCGAATTTGATCCGGCGCAAACCGACTTGGATGAAATCGAAGACGTTATCACCGACGCCGGTTTCAAGGTCGAATAAAGCCCGCATCGGCGGCCGTCCGCTTTTGGGCGCAGATCAAAACGGTATTACTCGGGAATCCTCATCATGACTTTAGAGCAATCGACTAATCAGCAACAGGAAATACGCCTTTCCATACTCGGCATGCGTTGCGCCGGTTGCGTCAGCGCGGTGGAAACAGCCTTGCAATCGGTACCGGGGGTCGAGTCCGTTGCCGTCAATTTTGCCGATCACTCCGCCACTGTCGGCGGCAATCCGGACCATCAAGCCATGAAGCAGGCCTTGAAATCCGCCGGCTACGATGCGGCGGTGATGGAAGGGTTGGAAGACCCGAGCGAAGAGGAAAAGCAGGAAGAAGAGCGTTATCGCGATTTGCTGCGCAAGGCAGGCGTGGCCGGTGTATTGGGCCTGCCCTTAATGGCGGGCGCGCATCTGGACTTGTTTCCGGCGATGGGTAGTGCCGCCGGCACGGTGTTTTGGTCCGAAATGGCCTTGCTGACGCTGGCGGTGATGTTTTATTCCGGCGGACATTTTTTTCATAGCGCGCTTAAATTGCTGCTGGTCAAGCAGGCCAATATGGATACCTTGATCGCGCTGGGTACCGGCTCGGCGTGGTTGTACTCCTGTATCGTCATTGATTACTCCGGCCAGCTGCCTTCACTGTCCGCTCATGCCTACTTCGAGGCCTCGGCGGTGATCTTGGCGTTCATCAATCTGGGCAGTGCGCTGGAAACTCGGGCGCGGGGTAAAACCTCGGCGGCGATACGCGCGCTGATCGGTTTGCAACCCCGTACCGCTCGGGTGGTGCGAGAGGGACAAGAGATCGATATTCCTATTGAGCAAGTCGGTCTTGGTGAAACCTTGCGGGTTAGACCCGGCGAAAAAATCGCCGTGGACGGTGTGGTGTTGGAAGGACATTCCACTATCGACGAATCCATGCTGACCGGCGAATCGATGCCGGTTGAGAAAATGGAAGGTGCCAGTGTCGCCGCCGGCACCATCAATCAGCAAGGCAGTTTTTTATTTAGCGCGACCCGCATTGGCCGCGATACCGCTTTGGCGCAGATTATTCAAAGCGTGCGGCAAGCGCAGAACAGCAAACCGGCGATTGCCAAACTGGCGGACAAGATTTCCGCGGTATTTGTCCCCACCGTGGTGGGCATATCGGTACTGACTTTTTTAATCTGGTTGAGTATTGGCCCAGACCCGGCTCTGGGTTATGCGTTTGTCACATCGATGACGGTGTTGGTAATTGCTTGCCCGTGCGCATTGGGTTTGGCTACGCCGATTTCGGTGATGGTCGCGGTCGGTCGTGCCGCGCAAATCGGTATATTGATCCGCAAAGGCGAAGCCTTGCAAAGCGCCGGCAAGTTGACTTGCCTGATTCTGGATAAGACCGGCACCGTCACTGCCGGTAAGCCCAGTCTGGCTGAAGTGATCGCTTTTGGCGATGTCGACGAAGTCCAGGTGTTGCAGTATGCCGCCAGTCTGGAATCGGGGTCCGAACATCCCTTGGCCGCAGCGATACTGGCGGCTGCCGAACAAAAACAGCTTAAGTTGGAGAAGGTCAGAAAATTTCAGGCCGTGGCCGGGCACGGTATCGCCGGCCGCATCGCGGATCGGCAATGTTTGTTCGGCAATGCCGCGTTGCTAGCGGAACATGGCATCGACGATAGCAAGCATCGCGATAAAATGGCCGAGTTGGCGGCAAAAGGCCAGACACCAATGTTTTTGGCCGTCGAAAATTCGGTGGTTGGCATCGTGTCGGTCGCAGACCCGATTAAACCCGATTCCGCCGCAGCGGTACGGCAATTACGGAAGCAGGGTATCCGCGTGCTGATGGTGACGGGCGACAACGAGATCACCGCGCAAGCGATAGCGGCGCAAGCCGGAATCAGCGAAGTCCGAGCGCAAGTCTTGCCACAAGACAAAGCCGCCGTGGTAAAAGCCTTGCAACAGCAAGGCGAAATTGTCGGCATGGTCGGTGACGGTATCAACGACGCGCCGGCCCTGGCGCAAGCGGATGTCGGTTTTGCGATTGGCACCGGCACCGACGTGGCTATCGAAAGCGCCGACATTGTGTTGCTGCAAGGCTCCTTATTGAAGGTGTCCGAGGCAATGGCGCTGTCGACATTGACGGTTGCCAATATCAAGCAAAACCTGTTGGGTGCATTTTTCTACAACACTATCGGCATTCCGGTCGCGGCCGGTTTGCTGTATCCGTTATTTGGCTTGTTACTCAACCCAATGATTGCCGGCGCGGCCATGGCCATGTCATCGGTCACGGTCGTCAGTAACGCCAATCGTTTGCGCTGGATTAAGCTGGATGTTCAGTTGGGGGCGAAGAATGAATAGCGTGCCTAAAGCGTCGGTACAAACCTTCAGTATCGCCGACTATACGGGATGGCCGGACGACGAGCGCTGGGAGTTAATCGACGGCGTTCCTTACAATATGAGTCCCGCAGCCAGCATCAAACATCAGACGGTTGCTGGACGTGTTTTTAGCCGGATGGAACAATTTTTAAAAGGTAAGCCCTGCAAGCCTTTAATCGCCCCTGTGGACGTCATTCTCTCCGAGCATGATGTGGTGCAACCGGATTTGTTAGTGGTCTGCAACCCGGAAAAGATCGGCGAAAAAGCCATACACGGTGCGCCGGATTTGGTGGTAGAGGTTTTGTCCCCCAGCACGGCGCTGAAGGATATGCGTGAAAAGAAAGCGCTCTACGAGCGTGCCGGCGTGAGGGAATATGTGGTCATCGACCCGTTGGAAAATTATGTTCAGCGTTTTTTTCTGGGCGCAGACGGTCGCTATGCCAATGCCGACGTTTTTGGGGTTGAGGAAGATTTGCCCCTGTTGAGCTTGCCGGAGTTGATTTTGCCCTTGGCGGAGGTATTTGAGTTGTAAGGCGCTATTGGCTTGCAGGCAAACCGAATAGCGCGCTGGGTGGCTTACAGTTTGAATTGGGAAATCGTGGTATGTAAATTACCGGCGATTTTTTGCAAATGATGGGCTTCTTCCGCGGTTTGCTCGGCGTCCTTCGAGTTGTTGATGGTGACGTCATTAATCGAATTGATGTTTTGATTAATGTGCTCGACGACGATTTTTTGTTCCTTCACCGCGTCGGAAATATGCGTATTCATGGTGGAAATTTGCGCCACCATGCTGGAAATGTTGTCCAGCAACTCGCCGGTACTTTCGATGACTTCAACGGTCTCCTTAGCCTGATTTCGGCTTTCCGACATGGCTTTCACCGCTTCCCGCGAGCCTTGCTGCAAGCGTTCTATCATCGCTTGAATTTCATGCGTGGAATCCTGGGTTCGGCTGGCCAGTGTCCGCACTTCGTCCGCCACTACCGCAAAACCACGGCCTTGTTCGCCGGCTCTGGCGGCCTCAATCGCCGCATTGAGCGCCAATAAATTGGTCTGATCGGCGATGCTCTGAATCACATCCAGCACCGAGCTGACATTCACGCAGTTTTGCTCGACATTACCGATTACGGTGCTGGCCCTGTCGATATTGTTAGACAGCGCATGAATCGATTGCACCGTATTGGTCACCACTGCCTTGCCGTGGTTGGCGGCCACGCTGCTTTTCTGCGCCGTTTGCGCGGCGTTAGCCGTGTTGTTGGACACTTCCGTCACTGTCGCGGATAGTTCCGTTACCGTTGCCGCGACCTGATCCGTGCCCATCTGCTGTTTCAAAATATCCTCTTGTACCCGCTCGGACATTTGGCTCAAGCGGTTCGAGGCGGTGTTCAACTGGTTGGATTCCGTCGCCACTTGCCGCATCAGGCTGTGTAAGACGCTTAAAAATTCGTTGAACTGGGTGACGATAATGCCGACTTCGTCACTGCCTTCGTGCGGAATGCGCCGGGTCAAATCGCCGCCGCCCTGTCTAAGCAGATACAGCGATTTTTGCAGCTCGGTCAATGGCGGTTCTATTTTGAAATAAAGCATGCTCAAACAGACCGTCACAAACAGTAGCAACACGATGGAAAAAGCAATACGCGATAGGCTGTAATCGTGCAAAGACGAACTTAATTGTTGTTTGGCGAGGGCAAGCTCCCGATCAAGTTGCTCGGTAATTCTGATTAATTCTTCGGTCAGCGTGGCAGCTGTGTCGTCAAGACCTGAGCCCGGCGCCTTCATGGTAACGGTGCCTGCTTCGGTGCCCAACTTAATGTAATCCCAACCCATCTTTACGCCGGCATCGTGCATTACTTGAATTTCCCGTTTCAATGTTTCGACTTGCGCGCGTAGTACCGGGTGAGATTGTTCGGCTTTGTCCAGATTTAACAATGCGGCGTCCAGGTTTTCTTTGGCTTCGGCAAAGCCGCCATCATCATGCGTCGCGCCGACGTCGGTCAGAAATTGTTGAATCTGCACGACATGAAAACGCACATGAGACAAATAGTCCGAGGTGTTTTGTTTCTGAGTTGCCGCCTGCAAGTTGTCGTCTATGGACTGAAACGCATGCCACAGCGACAACACAAACAGCAGATTGGCAAATGCCAAAGCGGAAGCAATTAAGATCAGCGAAGATTTGATTGAGATATTTTTAAACATGAGGTTTTTGGGTAATTATTTTTCAAGTTTTTCTAAATCGGTCACCAACGCCGCCATTGCCGCAACGGCATGGTGTTGGGCTTCTGACAGTGCGTCGCCGTTGTTTAAGGCGTACAAACCGATCTGCCGGTTGAGTTCGGCAATTAAGCGTGCGCGATGCTCGCGGCGGTTGCGTAGTTTGGCAACCATATTCGAAAACGACAGCGCCAAATCCTGTAGCTGATCGTTTTCTCGCAAGTGCGTGACGGTATCAAGCTTGCCGTCGCCGACCTCTTGGCAGAGTGTTTCGAAGCGATATAAGGGCCCGGCGATTTTATGCGAGGCGTAAAGAACGGTGCTCACCGCAATGCCGCCGGCAACCAAAATGGCCACCAAGTTGCCGATTAAAATCGATACGCCCAGGCGTTCCGCCGCATTAACGATATTGGCGTGCGCCGACTGGGATTGGGCCTGCAGATCGCCGCCGGTCATCCAATAAATCAGTAAGGCCGAACATAATCCGGCCAGCAATATCAGTGCAAAAGCGCCGAGGATGAAACGGCCTTGAAAATCCCTTTTGATAAAAATTTGGCGACGTTTGGTAACGGTATTGTTCATTTTCAGGAACCTTAGTTGACGTTGTGACAAGTTAAACAGAGCTCGCCGTCGCTGTTGTTACGGCGGAGCAAAAAGCTTTTTTTCAGTCTTTCGGCGTTCATCAGTTTATCCATGAAGCTGTGGCTGGCTTGTGGCCGGTCGCTATCCAGCTTGCCGTGCGTGTAGTGGCAGGTCAGACAGGTAATGTCGTTTTCCTCGTTAAGCGGCAAGTCGGCGGGTACCGGAAAGTCGATATTCAAGCCCACTTTGTGGCCTTGGTTGGGATTATGGCACGAGGAGCACATGGCCACGCCATCCTTGCTAAAGGTGGTTTGATCCGCTGATATATTTTTGCTGTGTAAAATGCCGTCCTCTTTGATTTCCGGCGTCGTGGTATGGCAATTACTACACCCCGCTTGCGGCGATTGCTTGGAAATGAGGTGCGGATTGTCGTCGGCGGTATGCGCGCCACTGACGAACAATAACAAAAGTGCGCCGGTGCCGCCGGCCAATAAGCATTTGTATAGGAGCTTGTTCATGATTAAAAAGACATGACGATTTGGGCTATGCCCAGTTTTCTGTCGAAATAGCGCTCGGCGGTTTCTGTGCCCAGCGAATCGTTGTATTCAAATTTGACCCGTAAATGATCGCTGAATTTGTAGTTAAACCCGAGGCTAAGCATGGAGAGATCGTTGATCGCCACTGTGCTGCCATCAAAGTCCAGGCCAAGGTCTTGCGAAGGCTGCCAGCGGCTGTAGCGGGCGAACACCACGATGGGCTGTTTGCTCAGGCTTTCCAAATCCACGGTCAGCGTGGAGTGGTAGCCCAATTGGTGGCCTTTGCCGAACGGGCTGGTGTTTGGATCGGGGATGATGACAGTGCCATCCGCGTCTTGTTCCAAAAACACCTGTTGATGCGCGTTCAGCAGCATGAATTCGTTTTGTAAACGCCACATGCCGTAGCCGATACTCAAGTCAGCGCCGTAAACGGTATTGCGGATGCGGTTTTCGCCATCGAACTCGCTCAGATGGGAGACACCGATTTCGATACCTTCCGGATTGGCGTTGTGGATTTTGTAGGTATTTTGCCCCATAGCCAGGCCCACCCGGCCGCCGACGGTATGGCCGTCATTGGCGTACAGCGCGTCTGTCCAGAATACCGAATAGTTGAATATATCCCAGGCACCGTAGGAACGAATGCCGTCGGCATTGTAACCGCCCAATTGCATGCGGGAGGTGGTCAACGGGGCGGTAACAGTGATGCGGTCCTTGTTAGCGAAGTTTTGGTAATCGTTGCCGAACGGTAAGTCGAAACGGCCGGCCTGGATGTGCAGACCTTTGTTATTGAAAATCCGGCCGCGCGGCGGAATACGATCATTAAACATATGGTAGTCGACTAGCGCGACGGCGATACCGGCCATTGTGCTGCCGCCACTCAGCGCGCCGGGGCCGCTGTTACCGCAAAATACCGCACCGGGCGCACCATAGTCGGCGTTGGATGAGTTGCCGCATAACACTAAAGCCGAGCTGGCACCGAAGTGGTCGTCGTGCACATAGTCCAGGTCCAACTCCACCGAGCCGACGCTAAAGGTCTGGTCAGTAGAGTTGCCGGTTTTGGCGTTGATGTCGAAAAAACCGCTCATTTGCAGGCCGTTGGCTTCGGCCGCTTCTTTTAAGGCAGCAATTTTTTTGTCCAGGGCCTGGAGTTTGGTGTCCACGGTTGGTTCAGGTTTGCCGTTCGCAGCCGTTTTCAGCGGTGCCGGGGCTGGTTCGCCCGCCTTAGCGACTGCCGGGCTTGGCGTCGCCGCTACAGCGCTGCTTCTTTCTTGTTCCAGTTGTTTGATACGAGCTTCCAGTTGTTCGATTTTCTGGTCTTTTTCCTTCAGCACGCCTTGCACAATCTGGCGGATATGTTCGTCTTCCGCAGCGGTTGCATGCGCGTTGGCGTGGGCTGCCACGCTGAGCAGGGCGATAGCTATTCGCAGTTTTCTTGGATGCATATCTGTCTCTGGGTGTAGGCTTAGGACTACGTTTGTTTCAGAATCGTCGTATTGAGGCAAGGTTAGTTGCTTTTGTTGGCATTACAAGTTGATGCATGGGGCTGGCCTTATCCAGCGGGCTCAGCTTATCCCTGGCGCCTCGTTTGAGCTGAGTTCGTCAAAGCCTGGAGTGGTTTGTCCTTCGATAGACTCAGTCCCCTCAATGGCATCAAGGCGGATGGTATTTAAGGGCCGGGTTAATCATTCGCCGATCTGTTTGCGAATGATGGTGCGGCTTATTCAACACAGAATCTAATGTTACAATGAACGGTTTTATGCCCGGCGCGCGTCTGTCAAAGGCTGGGAAACCGCGAATCAAGCTTAGGTCGTTTATGAATAAACTGAAATGTGCCGTGATAGGTGCCGGATATTTAGGAAAATTTCATGCGGAAAAATACGCATCGTTAAAGGATTGCGAGTTGGTGGCGGTGGTTGACATCAATCCCGAGGCGGCACAACAAGTCGCCGAAAAAACTGGCGCCCAAGCTTTAACGGATTACCATGAATTACTCGGCAAGGTTGATGCGGTCAGTGTTGTGGTGCCCACCAGCTACCATCACAGCGTCTCCAAAGACTTTCTGAATGCCGGTGCGCATGTACTAGTGGAAAAGCCGATCACCGTTACCGTAGAAGAAGCCGATGAACTGATCGCGATTGCCAAGGAAAAAAACGTCATTCTGCAGGTCGGGCATTTGGAACGCTTCAACCCGGCCGTACGCGGTTTGGAGAAAATGGAAGACAAACCGCTGTTTATCGAGTCGCACCGCTTGTCGCCGTTCAATCCGCGCGCTAATGACGTGAGCGTGGTGCTGGATTTAATGATTCACGACATCGACATCATCATGGCGCTGGTCGATTCGGAAGTGGAAAAAATCGACGCCAGCGGCACCGCCGTATTAACCCAGGGCACCGACATCGCCAATGCCCGCATCACCTTTAAAAATGGTTGCGTGGCCAACGTCACCGCCAGCCGGATCAGCATGAAAATGGAACGCAAAATGCGCATGTTTCGGCCGTGTTCCTACATTTCCGTGGACTTTCAGAATCGGGTCTTGATTAAACATAGAACCGGTGAGAAGGAAATGTTTCCCGGTATTCCAGAAATTGTCACTGAGGAATCGGTATTCGAAAGCGGCGATGCCTTGCTTGATGAGATTAAACATTTTGTCAATTGCATCAAGACCGGCGAAAATCCGCTGGTTCCCGGCGAAGCGGGCCGCAAAGCCCTGGCTACCGCAATAGAAATCACCAAATTTTTAACCCATCGATAAAGGGCTGACACTATGATCCCCATGGTCAATCTGCAAGCGCAGTATGCGGAAATTCAAGATGAAATCGTCGGCGGTTTCACCGAAACCCTTAACAATTGCGCGTTTATCCTGGGGCCGAATGTGCAGGCTTTTGAAAAAGAAGCCGCTGCGTATCTGGGCGTTAAACATGCCATCGGTTGCGCGTCCGGTACCGATGCATTGCATTTAGCCTTATTGGCGGAAGGCATAGGCGCGGGCGACGAAGTCATTACTAGCGCATTTACTTTTATTGCCACCGCAGAAGCAATCAAATACGTCGGCGCCAAACCGGTGTTTGTCGACATCGATCCGGGCACGTTCAATATCACCCCGGAAAATATCGAAAAAGCCATCACAGCCAAAACTAAGGCGGTGATGCCGGTGCATCTGTTCGGCCAACCTGCCGATTTGCCGGCCATCAAAGCCATTTGCGAAAAACATGATTTGAAACTGATCGAGGATTGCGCGCAATCCTTCGGCGCGACCGTCTACAACAAGCAAACCGGTAGTTTCGGCAATGCAGCCGGTTTTAGTTTCTTTCCCAGCAAGAACCTGGGCTGCTTCGGCGACGGCGGCTTGGTGACGACCGATTCCGACGCGACGGCGGCCAAGATCAAGCAATACCGCAATCACGGGTCGGACGTGCGCTACTACCACGACGTGATAGGCTACAACAGCCGGCTGGACGAGCTACAGGCCGTGGTGTTGCGCGCTAAGTTAAAACGCATCGATCAATACAATGCCGCTCGTCGCCATGCCGCGCATTTGTATTCTGATCTGATGGCCGATTTGCCCTTGACTACGCCTTATGAAGACGGCATTGGTGTGCATGTCTATCATCAATACACCTTGTTGTCCGACCGCCGCGACGAGGTCATGAAAGCCTTGCAAGAGCAGAAGATTGGTTGTGCCGTTTACTATCCGGTACCGCTGCATCAACAGAATGTGTTTAAAGAAGAGTGCGCAGGCCTTTCCCTGCCAGTTACCGAGTCGGTTGCGGCGCGTTGCTTCTCTTTACCGATTTGTTCCAATCTGAGCGACGATACCGTCAAGCAAATTGTCGAAGTGATTCGCGGCGTTTTCCCAGCGTAAATTCCAAAACGCATTAATGTAGGGTGGGCTAAGCACCGCGCAGCCCACCAACTATTCCCAAATGACCAATCAATCTGCCTACACGGTGCTGTTTAGCGCCGGCGAATCCTCCGGCGAGCAACACGCCGCCAATATGTTCCTGGAACTGAAACAGCGTTGTCCGTCGATTCGCGGCATCGGCATGGGCGGCAGCAAAATGCGCCAGGCCGGTATCGACGTGCGCTACGACTCGGCCGGCATCGGCGTGATCGGTTTGGTGGAAATTTTGAAGCACTACGGCGAGATCCGCCGCGCATTGAATTTACTGAAACAGATCATTCGCGATGAAAAACCGGATTTGCTGGTTTGCGTCGATTACAAAGAGTTCAACCTCAAGCTGGCGCGCTTTGCAAAAAGCCAAGGCGTGAAGGTGTTGTTTTACGTCAGTCCGCAAGTTTGGGCTTGGCGGCCGGGCAGGGTGGTGACCTACGGCAAGGCCATCGACATGATGGCGGTGATTTTTCCGTTCGAGACCCGCTATTACGAAGCCGAAAATGTCCCGGTCCGTTATGTGGGCCATCCCTCGGTAGATAAAGTCCATCCGCAGGGCAGTCGCTCCGAGGATTTCGAGTTGTTCGGCCTGGACCCCCATCGGCCTGTCGTCGGCATACTCCCTGGCAGCCGCGGCAACGAGATCAAACGTATCCTGCCGGTGATGTTGGCAGCGGCGGCTAGTTTGGCCGCGCAGCGGCCGGAATTGCAGTTTGTCTTACCGCAAGCCGATTCGATCAGCGATGCGGCATTGGCTGCGCATTTCGTAAACACTTCGCTAGCCGTTAAGGTAATCAAACAGCAGCCTTATGATGTCATCCAATGCTGCGATGCGGTGATGACTACTTCCGGCACCGCCTCGCTGGAAATTGCCTTACTCGGCGTGCCGATGGTGATTGTGTATCGGCTGGCGGCGTTTAGCTATTGGCTGGGTAAGCGCTTGGTAAAAATTCCATTTATCGGGCTGCCGAATATCATTGCCGGCAAGACCATCGTCAAGGAATTGATCCAGGAACAACTGACGCCGGAAAATTTGGCGGCCGAGATTCTGCAACTGTTGGACGACGGGGATTATCGGCAAAATTGTCTAGCGGCGTTGCAGGCCGTCAAACACCAACTCGGCGATGGCGGCGGCTCAAAAAATATGGCGCAACTGGCCTTAGAGATGTTGGGCGGTGCTTAGCCGCTCAACACGGGTAAAGCATCCGGCGGCTTGCCGGCAAACCACCGTATTTTGAAACGTAACGGCGGCTTTTAAACCGATCCGCGGCTGCCGCGTTGGTCGTAAAACGCCGCAACAAATTCATCGAAAGTCTGCCCGTCAATCGCGTCCCGCAAACCTTGCATCAACTCCAGGTAATAGTGCAGATTGTGGATGGTGTTGAGCCTGGAGCCCAGCATTTCTTTGCACTTGTCCAAGTGTTTTAGATAAGAGCGCGAGTAGTTTCGGCAGGTGTAGCAACTGCAATCTTCGTCCAAGGGTCGGGTATCAAATTGGTATTGCTGGTTGCGGATTTTGATCACGCCGTGGCGGGTGAATAAATGGCCGTTGCGGGCGTTGCGGGTCGGCATCACGCAATCGAACATATCGATACCGCGCCTAACACCTTCCACCAGATCTTCCGGGGTGCCGACGCCCATCAAGTAACGGGGTTTGTCCACCGGCATTTTCTGGTGGATCGCATCCAGTGTCGCCAGCATTTCGTGCTTGGGCTCGCCGACCGACAAGCCGCCGATGGCATAGCCGTCAAAGCCGATGTCGGTCAACCCGGCTATCGATTCTTCGCGCAATTGCGGATACATGCCGCCTTGCACAATACCAAACAATGCAGACGAGTTACCTTCATGCGCACGCTTGCTGCGTTCAGCCCAACGCAAGGACAAGCGCATGGAGTCAGCGGCTTCTTGATAGGTGGCCGGGTATGGGGTACATTCATCAAAAATCATCACGATATCCGACCCTAGATCGCGCTGCACCTGCATCGATTCTTCCGGGCCCATGAAGATTTTGCTGCCGTTGACCGGCGATTTGAATGTCACGCCTTGTTCGCTGATTTTTCGCAACGCGCCCAGGCTGAATACCTGAAAACCGCCCGAGTCGGTCAGAATAGGCTTTTGCCAGCGCATGAAGTCGTGCAGGTCGCCGTGGGCTTTCATCACCTCCATACCGGGTCGCAGCAGCAAATGAAAGGTATTGCCGAGAATGATTTGTGCACCTAGTGCGTTTAAATCTTCCGGGGTTAGCGATTTTACCGCGCCGTAGGTGCCGACCGGCATGAAGATGGGGGTTTCCACCACGCCGCGGGCAAAAGTCAGTTGACCGCGGCGGGCGTGACCATCGGTGGCTTTGAGTTTGAATTCCATGCAAATCCGGCAAATGAAAAAAGGCGGAATTATCGGTCCTTTTCGTTCCGCAAGCCAGTGGAGTTGTCGTTTTGAGTTCAACAGGCGAGCGTGGCGGCTTTTGTCCCCTGAGAAAACTTGTTGGTGTCGGATTGTGTTATAAATTTGAGGCACTTGCCGCAGCTTTTCTATCGAAATACCTCAGGTTTAGTAATTCCGTTTATTATCGGGATATTGTTCATTTCACTATTTAAACTAGCAAAATTGATGAATTTTCTTCAGGCCATAACAACAATAATCGGCCGTTATCGGGAGAAGTATGTTGGATACTAAAAGCAAAACCATTTTGGTAGTCGATGATTCTCCGGAAAATCTCACCGTCATCAGCGAATTACTGCAACCGCAATACCGCGTGCGCGTCGCTACCTCCGGGCAAAGAGCCTTGCAGATGGCCGCCAATCAGCCTTATCCGGACTTGATTTTGCTTGACGTGATGATGCCGGGCATGGACGGTTACCAAGTCTTCGAGCATCTGCGCGCCGATCCTATCACGCGCACGATTCCGGTGATATTCGTCACGGCGATGGACAGCATGGAGTCCGAGCTGCATGGATTGGATGTCGGCGCGGTCGATTACATTACCAAACCCATTCTGCCGCCCATCGTTTTAGCGCGGATCCGCACCCAGTTGGAGTTAAAGCAGGCCAGAGATTGGTTGCGCGACGAAAACACCTACTTGGAAATGGAAATAGCGAAACGGATGAGCGAAAACGAGTTGATTCAAAAAGTCAGCATTCGCGCCTTGGCGCATCTGGCGGAAATTCGCGATCCGGAAACCGGCAACCACATCTTGCGCACCCAAGGCTACGTCCAGCATTTGGCCCTGGCCTTGCAGAGCCATCCGCGCTTTTTTGCGACATTGACCGATCATTACATCGAATTGCTGACGCGCTCCGCGCCCTTACATGATATTGGCAAAGTCGGGATACCGGACGCGATCCTGCAAAAGCCAGGCAAACTCACTCCCGAAGAATGGGCGGTGATGAAGACCCATGCCAAATTGGGCAGCGATGCGATAGAAATGGCCGAACGCGATGCGACGCGCTCTGTGGAGTTTCTGATTTTGGCGAAGGAAATCGCGCATTGGCACCATGAAAAGTGGGATGGCAGCGGCTATCCGGAGGCGTTGGCCGGCGATGCCATTCCGGTTTCCGCGCGGATTATGGCGCTGGCGGATGTATTCGACGCCTTGATTTCCCGGCGCGTTTACAAAGAGCCCATGGCTTTTGCTGAAGTCAAGACTATTATTGCTGAGGGACGTGGTCGCCACTTTGATCCGGACATAGCCGATGCATTTTTAGCCGATTTCGATTCATTCTGCGCTATTGCCCAACGCCATCTCGATTCAATCCCGGAGTAAATGAGTCATGACGCAACACGCTCGTATATTGTTGGTTGAAGACGAGGAAATCATCGCCATCATCATTCGGGATTTACTCGCTGCCGAGGGCTTTCAGGTGACGGTTTGCGCAAATGGCTGCATTGCCTGGGAAACGTTGCAGCACGACCGGATGGGCTACGATCTGGTGCTGTTGGACCGGGGCTTGCCGGGGATGAACGGTATGGAATTACTGCGATTGATCAAGGGAGATCGGGTCTTGGCTGCCATACCAGTGATTCTGCAGACCGCCCGCAGCGACAAAAGAAGCATCCAGGAAGGGCTTAGTCAGGGGGCTTATTACTATCTGACCAAACCGATTCAACCGGAAATCTTGATCGCCGTGATCAATGCCGCACTGCAACAACGCCGTGAGTTGCAGGAAATGTCCGAAACAGCCAATCGCGCCGGGCGTCCTTTGTCACTAGTGCAATCCGCCGTATTTCGTTTTCGCGATCTCGATGAAGCCAAGGTGTTGAGTCATTGTTTAGCCCAATCTTGTCCGGAGCCGGAGCGCGTCATCCAGGGTTTGCAGGAGTTGATGGTCAATGCGGTCGAGCACGGTAATCTGGGGGTTTCTTATGCGGAAAAAGGCGAACTGATGCTGGCGGGAGTCTGGCTGGAGGAAATTCAAAGACGTTTGACACTCCCGGAATTCAGCCGGCGTTTTGTTACTGTGCATTTCCAGCGTCTGCCGGATAAGCTGGTGTTCACCATTCAAGACCAGGGTGACGGTTTCGATTGGCAAGACTTCCTGGATTTTTCCCCGGAACGGGTGTTCGATTTGCATGGCCGCGGTATCGCGATGGCCAGATTGATGAGCTTTGATCGTCTGGAATATCAAGGTAACGGCAACACGGTAACAGCTGTGGTCAACGGCGTGTCCTTTTTGTACGGCTTCGACCATTAATTAGACTTTGCAAGCTCATGCAGTCGAATAACGATCCATCAAACTCAGCGCAGGTCAGCCGCAAAAGCGTCTTAGCCGTCGTACTGGTATACGCCATCTTCGCCGCCAGCTGGATTTTGGTATCGGATCAATTGGTACACCACGTATTCAAAGATCCGGACCAGCTGACGCTAGCCAGCATGCTGAAAGGCTGGGTTTATGTATTGGTGACTTCTTTATTGCTCTACGGTTTGATGCGGCGCTGGTTTGGTCGAAACAGCGAACCGCAAACCGTTCCCCAGGCACCGCGTAGCCATTGGTTGTCGCTGGGCTTATTGATAGTCGCCATCCTGGCTTTGATGGCTGCCAGCGCGGCGCTGACGATCGAGCAACACACCCAAGAAGAGTTCGGCCGGCTTCAGGCGGTCGCCGGCCTCAAGTCCAGGCAAATCAGCGACTGGCTGACTGAACGGCGCGGCGACGCGGATTTTATCCAAACCAGCGAATTTATCATCGACTTGTATCATCGTTGGCAGATTGATGGGGATCTGCAAAGTGCCGAACGCCTGCAAAGCCGTTTGGAACAATTTCGCAAAAGCTGGGGAGTCACGGCTATCAGTCTGCTTAGACCCGATGGCGAACGCTTATGGCGTTCCGCGAAAGCTCCCGCCACGCTGTTGCCTGAGCTGCTAAAACTTACAGAGTTGTCGACCAAATCGCGGCAAATCCAATTAGTTAATCCCTACAGAGATGATAGCGGGCGCGTCCTGCTGGATTTGGTGGTGCCGCTGACAGCGCAGCCGGTAGCGGCGCCGCTGATTATTTTACATATCGATCTCAGCGAGTGGCTGTTTCCGGTTCTGGAGAGTTGGCCTGTGGCGAGCGGCAGCGGCGAAACCTTGTTGTTTCGGCGTGCCGGCGATGAGATTCTCTATCTGAATCCGCTGCGTTTTCGTCCGGATGCGGCAGCTTCGCTGCGTTTGCCGCTCAACACGCCTAACTTGTTGGCCGGCAAGGCGCTGCAAAGTCCGGTGAGCCTCGACAACATCCTGGAAGCTAAGGATTACCGTAATGTCTCCGTCATCGGTCTGGTACAGGCGATTAGCGGTACCGACTGGCTGTTACTGACTAAGTTGGATAAGGTCGAAATCTACAGCAAAGCCAGAAGCGAAGTCGTCTGGATTGTTTGTGTCGGTAGTTTGACCATTTTTATCGTCTGCGCCGGTTTTTATCTGTTGCGGCAAAGTCAGAGCCTGGCCTTGGCCACGGCGGTGCAGAAGGCGCAAGCCGAGCGTTTGCGGGCGCTTGATTTATTAGCGGCAATCTCCGATTTGTCCGTGGACGCGATCTATGCTAAAGACCTAGACGGCCGGTATATTTTGTTTAATACCGCCGCCGCTAATTTTGTCGGCAAGCCGGTCGAGGAAGTCATCGGCCAGGACGATAGCGCGCTATTTCCGCAATATCAGGCCGAGCACTTGAAAGAGTTTAGCCGCCGGGTAATGGCGGAAAATATCACGCTGACGGAAGAAGAAACGCTGGACACCCAATTCGGATCAAAAACTTTCTTGACCACCAAAGGCCCGCTGTGCGATGCAAACGGTAAAACCATCGGGGTGTTCGGTATCTCGCGGGACATTACCGAACGTAAACAGGCCGAGCTGAAGCTGCGCGAGAGCGAGGCGCGCTTTCGCGGTTTGGTGGAACAGTCACTGGCCGGCATTTATATTATTCAAGACGCACGATTTGTTTACGTGAATCCAGGGTTTGCCAGGATCTTCGGCTATCAGCGGACCGAGGATATTATCGACGGCAAAACTGTGGCTGATCTGGTCTGTCCGCAAGACAGGCAGATGGTGTTGGAAAATTTGCGTCGACGCCTTGATGGCGAGATTGAAGACCTTAACTACTGTTTCGAAGGCTTACACCGCAACGGCCAAAGCATTGACGTTGAGGTACATGGCCGTAGCTTCGATTACAAAAACCGGCCGGCGGTGATTGGTTTTATTCTGGATGTCAGCGCCCGTAAAGCCGCCGAAGACCAACTTAATCTCCAGGCCGCGGAATTAAAAGCGCGGAATGATGAATTGGAGCGGTTTAATCGGGCCATGGTCGGCCGCGAGCTGGACATGGTTAATTTAAAGCAGCAGGTCAATGAGCTGTCTGCGCAGCTTGGTCGCCAGCCCCCCTATACATTGGCGTTTCTCTCAACCCAACCCGAAAGTGCTGTTGGTCATGATTTTGCTGAAGTTCCCACCGAATCCGGCTTGGACCCTCTCAAACCGCACGGAACATCAGTAAGCAATGCGGACGGATTAATGGGCGGCGATACATCGGCTGCGGAAGAAGACCGTTTATGAGTATCCCCGAGCCGCCATCAGGCGAATTTTCCGCGTTGGTGCGTTCCCGTTACCGGAGCAGCCAAAGACTCGCCTACGTGTCGGCGGTGGTCCTGGTATTGGCCGCGCTGGCAATTCGCTTGTGTTTGCCGGCATCCATTGGCGAGCGCCCGATGTTGCTGTTATTTTTGTTTCCGGTGATCGTGAGTGCCTTGTTCGGCGGCTTGGGGCCTGGATTATTGGCGACATTGATGGCGGCGATGGTCAGCGATTTCCAACTGTTGCCTCCCTATTACAGCTTGGCAATTGCCGGCCCTTACGATGTAGTGCAATGGACGTTATTGATTGGCAATGGTGTTTTAATCAGCCTGCTTAGCGAATTCCTGCTGCGGACCCGGCAACGCGAGAATGCTCACTGGCAACAATTGCTGCACGCGCGCGACCAACTGCAGGTTAGCCAAACCTTATTTCAGACTACGTTCGAACAAGCGGCGATAGGCATTTGTTTATTGGCACCGGACGGGCGTTGGCTGAAGGCTAACCGCCAATTTTGCGAGATAGTGGGTTATAGCCTGGAAGAATTGCTAAGCAGCAATTTTTCGGACATTACCTATTGGGAGGATTTTGGCGATTTGTTGCAGATGCCGACAGGTGAAGGAGAAATAAATAGTTTTTCCGGAGACAAGCGTTTCATTCATAAGAACGGCAGTGTTGTCTGGATTAGATTAAGCGCTTCCGTGGCGCTTAAGCCGGATGGTAGCCCTGCGTGTTTTATCTTGCTCATGGAAAACATAGAGCAGCGTGAACAAGCGTTACTGGCGCTACATGAAAGCGAGATGGCTTTGAAAGTCGCCCAGCGTTTAGCCGCCTTGGGCAGTTGGGAATGGGACTTGCGCACCGGCGAATCGAAGTGGTCGGAGCAGATATACAGTTTATTCGGCCGCGCCCCTCATTTACCGCCAGCCGGCTATGACGAGGTTGGGCGATATTTTAAGCCCGATAGCTGGCAGCGCTTGCAAGCTGCCGTAGCTCAGGCTTGTAGCGACGGCTTGCCTTATGAATGCGAGGTGGAAATGCAGAACGATGGCGAACTGCATCGCTGGGTAGTGGCCCGCGGCGAAGCGGTCCGCGATGAGCAGGCTAACATCGTGGCTTTGCATGGAACCGTGCAGGATGTTACCCCACGTAAACAAGCCGAACTTGCGCTGCAAGAGGCGCAGCGGGCGGCCCTGGAAAAGCAACGCGAGGCCAGGCTAGCCGCACTCAATTTGATGGAAGATGCGCTGGCGGCCCGCAAAGCGCTTGAAGCGGCGAATGCCTCGCTGCGCGAAAGCGAAGAATTTAAGCGGGCTATTTTGGATTCGGTGAGCGCCAACATCGCCGTGCTGAACCGCGATGGTGTGATTGTCTCCGTCAATCGACCCTGGCAGCAGTTTGCCGAGGATGATGCTCTGGCATGCGGGCAATCCGCTGATATTTGCAGCATAGGCACCAATTATTTGCAGATTTGCCGGCAGGCATCGGGTCCTTATCGGCAGGGGTCGCAGGCCGTATTCAACGGATTGTCGGCGGTGCTGGAAGGCCGGCTTCCCCGCTTCAGGTATGAATATGCCTGCCATTCCGCGCAGAAGCAGCGTTGGTTTGCCATGGTCGTCACGCCTCTGGGATTTGGGGAAGGCGGCGCGGTGGTTTCTCACACCAATATCACCGAGCGCAAGTTGGCGGAAATGGCCTTGGTCGAAAGTGAGGAGCGCTTACGTCTGGCCCAAAGTACTGCCAATATCGGCATCTGGGATTGGCATATTGATAACGACAAAGTGCAATGGACTCCGGAACTTGAGACGATGTTCGGTTATGCGCCAGGCACTTTTTCCGGGGACTACTCGGCTTTTTCCCAGCGCGTGCATCCCGACGATTTGGTCGAGCTGGAGCATTTTCGAGATTCAGCGGTTGCCGCGCATCGGACTTTTGATTTTGATTTTCGGGTGCAAGCGGAGCCGGGGCGTTTCAGATGGCTAAATTGCAAGGGCGGAGCCAGTTACGATGATATGGGCCGGGCGCAAAGGGTATTTGGGGTTTGTATCGATATTACCGAACGTAAAAATACTGAAAACGAACTCAAGCTCTGGGCGCAAGCATTCGAAAACGCCGAATTCGGATTGGCGATTGCCGACGCGCAGAGCAATTTGTTCTTGGCTGTGAATCCGGTATTTGCTAAGGAGCGTGGTTACGCCCGAGAAGAATTGATCGGTAAACCGGTCATGACGGTTTATCCGGCCGATTGGGTCGAACAGATCAAACAGCAGATCAATATTCTGGATTCGACCTGTCATGGGGTATTTGAGGCGGAACATCAACGCAAGGACGGCAGTCGTTTTCCGGTGATGATAGACGTGACTATTATCAAATCCGGCGACGGCAAATCCATCAGGCGTGTGGCCTATGCCTTAGATATTAGCGAGCGCAAAGCCGCCGAGGTTGCTCTGCGCGAGCAAACTGAGGCCCTGCAGCGTTTCAACCGAGCCATGGTCGGCAGGGAAATGGACATGATCGCATTGAAACAAACCATCAACGAGCTGTCCGGGCAACTGGGACAGGAACGCCCCTATCCGCTGGCGTTTATAGAGCAAGCCGGCACAAACCCGGTTGGGAATGTTCCGGGATGAAACGCGCCCGGTTTGCGTATTACTTAGCCGCCATGATGATCGTGATGGGTCTATGAATCCTGAATTGAAATTACTGATTATCGAAGAATTACAGGCTGATTATCTGGCCCTGGTGCACCACTTGCAGCAGAACGGCCTAAGCGTGGCATGCCGGCGGATAGATAGCCGCGCGGCGCTGGCGATGGCTTTGCAAGACGACTGGGATTTGGTGCTGTCGGATTACGCGGTACCGGGAATAGATATTCGCGATACCTTGCAATTCATTCAAACGCACAGTAAAGATTTGCCGGTTATTCTGGTCTCCGCCAGCGTCGGCGAAGAAGTCGCGATGGAGTTGTTACGGCTGGGGATGGTCGATTTCGTGTACAAGGACAATCCGGTCCGCTTGGTGCCCTCCATACGCCGGGCTGTCGAGGAACGCGATCAACGCCGGTTAAGACGTGAAGCGGAGCAGGCCTTGCGGCAAAGCCAGGAGCAAGCCCTGTTAGAGCAGCATCAGGCGCAACTGGCGGCCTTAAATTTGATGGAAGATGCCATCGCAGCCCGCCAGCGCGCGGAAGCTGCCGCGGAAGCCTTGCGCGCGAGCGAACGGCGTTTAATGCTGGCGCAGGAGGGGGCGCATGTCGGGATTTGGGATTGGGATATTGTCAATGATCGCGGTTATTGGTCGCCGGAATGCGAGCGGCTATATGGCTTGGAACCCGGCAGTGTGCGGTTCAACGCTGACTGGCGCGCAAGAGTGCATCCGGACGATCAGCATTTGATTGATGCGCAGTGGGAAAGCCGCATTTTGCGTGGCGAGGCGTTCGAGGTGGAGTTTCGCTATATTTTGCCATCCGGCGAAACGCGATGGCTGAGCAGCAAGGGCCGTGCGCAATATGACGCCGCGGGTAAACCGATCATGCTGTTTGGGGTCAATCTGGATATTAGCGAGCGCAAACAAACCGAACAGCAACTGCGTAAGTTGGCGCAGGCGGTGGAACAAAGCCCGGCCAGTATTATCATCACCAACCTGAACGGCGATATCGAATACGTTAACGAGGCGTTTTTGCAGGTGAGCGGCTACCGGCGCGACGAGGTCATCGGCCGTAATCCGCGCATATTGCAATCGAAAAAAACCCCGCCGGAAAATTATCGGGCGTTGTGGACCGCACTGGGCTGTGGTCAGACCTGGAAAGGCGAATTTATCAATAAACGCAAGGACGGTAGCGAGTATGTGGAATTTGCCATCATCGTGCCAATCCGTCAGGCCGACGGCAGCGTAACCCATTTTGTTGCGGTACAGGAAGACATCACCGAGAAGAAACGTGTGGCGCTCGAGCTGGATCAGTATCGGCACCACCTGGAAGATTTAGTGGCCAGCCGCACGGCTGAACTGGAAGCGGCGAAACTGTTGGCCGATGCCGCCAATCAAGCCAAGAGCGCCTTTTTGGCCAATATGAGTCACGAGATTCGTACCCCCATGAATGCCATCATCGGCTTGACTTATTTGCTGCGGCAAAGCAGTCCCAATCCGGAACAAAGCGAGCGTTTGGACAAAATCGATGGCGCCGCCCAACATCTATTGTCGATTATTAACGACGTGCTGGATTTATCGAAGATCGAAGCCGGCCGGCTGGAGCTGGAGCAAACCGATTTTTCCCTGGCGGCGGTATTGGACCACATTCGTTCCATTATCGCCGATCAGGCGCGGGCCAAGGCCTTGAGCATAGAGGTGGATGGGCAGGGCGTTCCGCAATGGCTGCGCGGGGATCCGATGCGTCTGCGCCAAGCGATGCTCAACTATGCCACCAATGCAGTGAAGTTTACCGAACGCGGTTCGATCCGGTTGCGGGCGATGGTGCAGGAGGAAACCGCCGCGGGCTTGCTGCTGCGCTTCGAGGTGAACGATTCCGGAATCGGTATAGAAGCGGAGCAACAAGCCGGTTTATTTCAGGCTTTCACTCAGGCCGATGTGTCGACCACCCGCAAATATGGCGGGACAGGCTTGGGATTGGCGATTACCCGCCGCCTGGCGAATATGATGGGCGGCGATGCCGGCGTCGATAGCGTATTGGGTGAAGGCAGTTGCTTTTGGTTTACCGCCCTGGTTCAACGCGGGCACGGCGTCATGCCTTTACACCCCAGTGAAAAGCCCGTCGACGCGGAAATGGCGTTACGCCGAGATTACGCTGGCGCGCGTTTGCTTTTAGTGGAAGATAATCCGATCAATCGGGAAGTGGCGCTGGAGTTGTTGCATGGCGTGGGTTTGGCAGTGGATACCGCCGAGAACGGGCGAATCGCCCTCGAAAAAATCGGCGAGAACGCCTACGATCTGGTGTTGATGGATGTACAGATGCCGGAAATGGACGGTCTGGAGGCGACGCGGGCGATACGTGCGCAGCCGAGTTTTGCCGGCTTGCCGATTTTGGCCATGACCGCCGCCGCATTTGAGGAAGACCGGCATGTTTCGCTCGCTGCGGGTATGAACGATTTTGTCGCTAAACCGGTGATTCCGGAAGATCTTTACGCAGCTTTGTTGCGCTGGTTGGCACCGCGTTCTGATCCGCGTCCCCTGAGGCCCGATAAAGCGGAGGCAGGGCGCTTTTCGGCAAAAACGGGGGCATCGGACGATACGCTGCCGCCGGCTTTGCTGGCCATCAGCGGCCTGGATACCAAGCAAGGCCTGGCTGTAGTGAAGGGCGACGTGGATAAATATCAACGATTGTTGAGTATGTTTGCCGATGCCCACAATGAAGACTTGAAACAAGTTCAGGCCTACTTGGTTGATGGCAAATCCGCCGAAGCAAAACGCATCAGTCACTGCTTAAAAGGCGTTGCCGGCACGCTGGGTGCCAAACAGGTTGCCGATTTGGCGGCTAAATTGGACCGGGCGATAGCCGAGAACAGCGATTTGGCGGTCTGCATGGAGTTGGCGGCGTTGTGCGATAGCGAATTGACGCATTTGGTTCGCGCTATTCTGGATTTACCTTCCCAACCGGCAAGCAGCGACGCAGATGAGGAAATTATCGATGCGGAAAATATGCGCCAAGTCGTAGCTGCACTGGCAAGTCTTTTGGCAATTGGCGATGCGCAAGCCAGCCGTTTGGCGCGGGAATACGCCGTGTTGCTGCGGTCAAAATTGGGGGCTACATATCCGGATTTTGCCAGGCAAATCGAAGCGTTCGACTATCAAGCCGCTTTATTGCTTTTACAAGCTGCGGATTTATAAGGCTGTAAGCTGAGTGAGGTTTTAAAACTATGGCTGTCAATCGGTAGCGGCTGGCATAAAAAAGCCGCAGTCACTAAAAGCGAGCGCGGCTATTGCTGTGCAAAGTGCCGAGTCAGGACATTTGCGATTGCAGATAATTTGGCAAACCAATCATGTCGATCAAGCTCAATTGTTTTTCCAGCCAGTGTGCATGATCTTCCTCGGTGTCGTCCAGCATCACTTCCAGAATTTCTCGGGTTTGGTAATCGCGCACGGTTTCGCAATAGGCGATGACTTTGCGCAAATCCGCAACCACTTTGTATTCCACCGCCAGATCGTTTTTCAACATCTCCGGCACGTTGGTGCCGACCGCCAGCGGTTCGCGTTTGGATAAATCCGGCGTGCCTTCCAGAAACAAAATTCGCTTGATCAAGGCATCCGCATGGTTGGTTTCGTCTTGAACCTCGTGATTGATGCGTTCGTATAATTTGCTGAAGCCCCAGTTTTCATACATCCTGGAATGAATAAAATACTGGTCTATTGCGGTCAGTTCGCCTGCCAGCAATTCGTTTAAGTGAGCTATGACTTGTTTGTCGCCTTGCATATGCCGCCTCCCGGATAAATTTGCTAATGCCCTTTGCTATGGTAATACAAAATGCCGCCGGATACTGGGTTTGCGTGGATTCCCGCTGGGCCATTGTCACCCCGGTCCTTAAATACCGTTCGGCTTAATAAATCAATGCAGCTTGATAGCGTTCCTGCTAAGCAGCGGAACAAAAGCCTTGTTTAGATCGGTAGCAAGTGCCGTTGGCTCGCCATTAACGATGAATACCAGCCGGCTGCGGCCATCGTCGCTTGTTCTGGCGGTTAATGGGGTAGGTGGGTACAGTCGAGTGCCGGCTGCCTGAATCACCATCGGTTCGGTTTGTTCGGCAAGATAAACCACGCCTTTGATGCGCAATAAGTCTTGTGGGTGGCGGTTAAGCAGCTCTTGGAGGAGGGTTTGCAGGTGCTGCCAAGGCAGAATTTGTTCCAGGTGCAGCGAGATACTGCGAAAGTTATGTACCGGTAACGGGCCGGCAGGAGGCAAGCGGCGCAAGCTTGGGCCTGCTTTAGTCAGCAGGCTAAGTGCATGAAAGTCTTCTGCCGTCAGTCTGGGCGTGGCCGGCGCTAGAACTTGCAAGCGGGTTGCCAACGCGGCTTGCTGGTCGGCATTGCTTACGTCGGCATGGGTCAGCAATAAGGTATCGGCCCAAGCCACCTGCGCCCGCGCTTCGGCAAAACTGTCCAGCTGTGCCGCAGCAGAGGGTATAGCCAAGGTAGTGATGACGTTTTGCAAATGATAACGGCCAGCCAGCCAGCGCTCGCGCAACAGAGTATCCAAAATCGGTTCCGGGCTGGCGATGCCGCTGGCTTCGATAATCATGCGTGCGAAGGGCTTGCTTGTCGCTTGTTCCCAAGCCATCCACAGGTTTTTTAACGTGGGCGCCAGCGCACCTTTGACCTTGCAGCACAGACACCCGCCGGACAGCACGGTCAGCGGCAGATTTTGGTTTGCCAACAAATCCTGATCGACCGGTATTTCGCCGAACTCGTTTATCACCACGGCGGTCTTTACCCCGTCAGCCAAAAATCGATTCAACAAGGTGGTTTTGCCGCTGCCGAGGAAGCCGGTGAGCACAAAAACAGGGATTTTGTCTGGATCGGGCATTTTCAAGTGGTCGCCGCTTTCTTCATGAAAAGCTGTGATTACGAGGTCCAAGCGAATACAAATTTAATTTACCTATTCGGACCGGTTATCTGTAAAGGCGAATTATGCCTGTTTTTTGAACCGGAACGTCAACGACAACTGGTGACTGGCCTGCTGCCCAGTGACCAATAACCCATTCAGCGACTTTGTTTAAACGCCTACCCGGCAAGAAGCCAAGGCCTCCAGCATATCCTCCTTGGGTAAGTTGCGACCGATAAACACCATACTCGATTCCCGTGCTTCATCGGCTTGCCAAGGGTTGCCGAAAGTCTCGGTCATCAGCATATGCACACCTTGATAAATCACTTTTTGTTCGCAGCCGGCGATGTTAAGAATGCCCTTGTAGCGGAGCAAGTCGTTGCCGTAGTCGCGGATCATGATGTTCAGGAATGCCAGAATCCGCGCGGCATCCAGAGGCCGGTCGGTTTGGTAGACCAAGGCACGGATGTCGTCCTCGTGCTCATGGCTGATGTCTTCCAGAAAATCCGGTTCGATTTTCAAAATGTCATCCAGATTAAAGCCGTCGATATCCAGAATATCGCCGAGTTCAGTTTGGCCGAAATGCACGTGTTTGATTGGCGCTCTGGGGTTCATAGCTCGGAGGCGGGTTTCCAGATCCAGAACAATTTCCGGCTCCTGGAGGTCGGTTTTCGATAGGAGAATCCGATCAGCAAAGCCGACTTGCTCTTGCGCTTCGTGGTGTTCGGCTAGCTGGTGGTGGGCGTGCACGGCATCGACGACGGTGATGATGGCGTCCAGCTGGTAGTTTTCGGCAATGTTTTCGTCGACGAAAAAGGTTTGGGCAACCGGAGCCGGGTCGGCCAAACCGGTGGTTTCGATGATGACTCGTTCAAATTGGAGTTCTCCGGATTCGCGGCCGTCGCTGAGTTCGCCGAGAATACGCACCAAGTCGCCGCGCACGGTGCAACAAATACAGCCGTTATTCATGGTGACGATTTGTTCGTCGGCTTGCACTAAAAGTTCGTTGTCGATACCGGCTTCGCCGAATTCGTTTTCGATCACCGCAATCCGTTTGCCGTGGTCTTCACTGAGAATCCGGTTCAACAAAGTGGTTTTGCCGGCGCCGAGAAAGCCGGTGAGAATGGTCACGGGCACGGCGCTGTTAGTTTTGAGGTTGGCGTTCATAGGGCCTCCGTCAGGATGGGGAATTGACACGCTGTATCAGTGCATAAGCTGAGTGATTATGGATAGACTCGAAGTTTTCCGATTCGACGCTGTAACTGATGATCCGTGGCTCTGCGTTCAAGCGGGCGGCTACATCGCGCACCATGTCTTCGACAAATTTGGGGTGGTCGTAGGCGTATTCGGTGACGTATTTTTCGTCCGGGCGCTTCAACAGGCCATAGATTTGCGAGGAGGCTTCCGCTTCGACCAAGGTGATGAGTTCTTCCAGCCAGATAAAGGCCTGGGCCTCCACCGTCACGCTGACGTGGGAGCGTTGATTATGCGCGCCGCGTTCGGAAATTTCCTTGGAGCACGGGCACAGACTGGTGACCGGCACAATCACCTTCACTTTGATGCGACAGCCGGCGTTATCGATTTCGCCAATAAAACTGACTTGATAGTCCATTAAGCTGCGGACGCCACTGACCGGCGCTGCTTTATCGATGAAGTAGGGAAAACGCATCTCGATATACCCGGATTCGGCCTCCAATTTGGCGAGCATGTCCTGCAGCATCGCCGGAAATGAGGCAATGCTGATTTCCCGGTCGTGATCGTTCAAGATTTCCACAAAACGGGACATATGGGTGCCTTTGAAGTCGTGCGGCAAATTGACGTACATCGCAAAGTGCGCAACGGTGCGCTGTTCGCCGCCACTTTTCTCTTTGACCCGGATCGGGTGCAGAATGTCTTTGATGCCGACTTTGTCGATGGCAATGCGCCGTGTGTCAGGGCGGCCTTGAATGTCTTCGATAGGGAGCATGAGTTTAACTGAATTATTCAGGATTTTTGTGTTCGTCCGCTTATCAGCGGTGCACCCTAAACCGGGGGCGTTCTGCGAAGTCGGCATCGTTGATGGCGAAATTGTTAAGTTTCAAACTGTAGAACCGGTTGAAATGATCTTGCACCGTCCGCGTGATGCGGGCATCGTAATTGGGTTGCAGCATTTGAGCTCGGCCGCTTGGCCGCGCCACGACCACGCCGTTTTGCACCACTAGTTCACCGTGTTTAAACATTAGAGCAGCATTGGCGAACATGGCAGCGATATTTGCTTGGGGATGGGTAGTAAATGCACCGGTGATCGGATCGCACCTGCCAATACCCGCCGGGTCGTAGACGGCAATGTCGGCTATTGCCCCAGGCGCCAGATGACCGCGATCATGCAAGCCCAATAACTTTGCGGCAGCACTGCGGGTCATGCTGGCAATTTCGTTTAAGGTAAATTCGCGCTTGAGGTTGGGCAACAAGGTCATCGCCAGCGCTTCTTGATTTAAGCCTGCCATATAGGCCTGGCGGTAATCGGCGTCCATCAACAGTCGGATCAATTCGGGGTAGGCAGTAAACGGTGCGCCGTTCGGATGGTCGGTGGTAAAGAATAAACGCTCCGGGGCTTCTGCAAGCAAAAAAAGCTCCAAGCCGATGGCCCATTGTAAGGTGTTGACGAAACTGGCTTCCCGGTATCGGTAAGGCACCACGCCGCCGGAACCTTCACACTCGGCGTCCCACATTACCCATTTATTGGGGCTGGCATCCGCGTGGCGGCTGTATTGAGCGATGACATCGCCGGAAATGGTCACGGTCTGGCCGAACAGCACCTGGCCGACATCCATGGTGATATTCGGATGGCGGTTGAACGCTTCCAGAAGTTGCGCGGCTGCAGAGGAAAAGCCCTTGCTGCCGTCCTTGCCATAGGCGTAGAACTGGACGTGGGCTAGATGCATAGGCAGTCCTTGCGCGGCTGCCATGGTGTCTATGATGGTTTCGATATTTCCTGGAATACCCAAGTTGTTGCAATGCACATGTACCGGGTGTGGCACGCCTAGTTGGCATACGGCAGTTTGCAAGGTTTGCAGAATTTGCCGGGAGCTGACGCCGTAGTCGGGGACAATGTCATCCAAAGCGAATTGGCGGGCATTGCTTTTAAAGGCGTTGGCACCACCGGCGTTGATGACTTTCAAGCCCAGCGCGCGGGTAGCGTGTAAAGTCCAGGCTACGTAGTCGTTGATTTGGTTTTGGCTGGCTTTGGCTCGTATCAGTCGCAACAACAAGTCGTCGTTACCCAGAATGGCTAGCGCGGCCGTATCCAGGATGGGTATATCGGCCATCTGCAAATGCACGTCCAAGGCATTGACCGGTAACATGGCCGGTTCGACCACCGTGGTGTAGCCCATGCGCGCGTAGCGGTAGCCGGTGTCGGTGGTCGACCATTTCGCCGTGCTGAAGGGATGAAGCAGGCGCCGTTCCATGTGATTACGGTGTTGTTCAGGCAACAACAGGCGTGCGGTGTTGACGTTGCCGCCGGCAATATGGCTGTGAATATCCACCGCGCCGGCCATGACAATCTGGCCGGATACGTCGTATATCTGATCGAACTTGGCGTCGGGGCCCGGGTCGGCTGTGATTACGCCATCACGGATAAATAGATCGTGCGATTCACCTTGCCGGTTTTGTGCGGGATCGTAGAGGTGTCCGCCTGCTAATTTGATCAGCAATGCCGCGCCCTCACAGCATATCCAGCGTCAGTACCAAGCGCCTCGGCTGCACCGCCGTTGGCGTAGGGGAGCGGTGCACAAAACCCTCGCCTTCGTTACCTTCCCAGGCTTCGCCTTTCATCAGACCCACGGCATAGGCGGGCATCCGCCGAATCGCCGTTTGGTCGGCGATCAAACCGGACTGCGCGTCATCCTGGCCGCCACTGCCCATGCCCAGTTTTCGTCGATCCAGCGCATATTCCGGTAGCCATTCGGTGCCGATGCCGCCGTAACTACAAATCATCCGCGCGGGCACTCTATCCACGTGAAAGCGCGGACACATGGCGGTTTTCAAGGTCCTTAGGCGCAAGCCGGCTTGCTTGAGTTCGAATAGTTCGCAGAACGCCGTCGTCAATAGTTCGATGTCTGCCTGCCATGTGTCATAGCCATCGAGTTGGCTGGCTTGGGGCCACAGGTTTGTATAGTTGAATTCGGATGGATTGACGGGCTGACTGAGTTCCAAGGGGCCGAATAGCTTCAGGGCTTGATAGATAAAGCCTTCAATGGTGGCCGGCAATGGTCGTTCTATTAAGCAAAAGTTCACCTCGTCCTCGTAGATGCGCGTCAAATCCACAAAGTTTGTGGAGACGACGGTGCGGGTCGATGGCCGATACGAAACGGGCTGGAAGGATGTGGGGCCGGTTAACGGCGACGGGGATGATTGACGAAAGGGTATGCGAGCAAACACAAAAACTCCTTAACTAGCGATCAGGAACTGTTCGAAAAATACGATGAATTGCATAAACACGATGCCGAAACCAAACGCGGCGGTTTGTCCGCTCAGGCTGGAAAAACTGCATGGTTCGTGTAATACCGGAATCAGATCGGAGGCGGCGATATAAATAAAGCCGCCGGCAGCGATGGGTAACAGCAGCGACAAGGAAGATTCGGCTAACTGGCTGAGTAACAAGGTAAAAATCGCTCCCGGCAAAACGGTCAGCGAGCAATAAAAGTTGTAGAGTACGGCTTGCTTGGGTGCATAGCCGCCGCGCAGCAGGGCGCCAACATCCCCGAGTTCCTGCGGGACTTCGTGGGCGATAATGGCCAAGGTGGTGGTCAGTCCCAGTGCCGGATCGGCCAGAAAGCTGCCGGCAATCAAGATGCCGTCGACGAAGTTGTGCATGGCATCGCCGATCAGATTCATTTTAGCCAATGGCATGACCTCACCACCGGTTGGCGTGCTGTCGACATTATGGTCGTGCCGCCAGCGCACCAATTTTTCCAATACAAAGAAACCGAATACACCCACTAATACCGTCAGGCAGACATCGCTGACACTGCCGTGGCGGTCTATGGCATCGGGGATCAAATGAATAAAAGCATCGCCCAGGAGTACGCCGACTGCCAGCGCGACTAGATACGGTACTACCCGATGCAAGGTGTCGGGTTTCAACCACAATGCAAATAAGCTGGACAACGAGCAAAGGCTGACGGCGAGACAGGCCGCGATGGCGCCGGCCATAGTGCTGATAGCGATAGTCATGTGCGATGGGGTGTTTTGGCTTTGAGCGAGTGGTATTCGTGCTGAGAACTGTAAATAAATCCGGCTAATTTGTTCGGCAGGGCATGGGTAGCAAAATGCGCCAGCATGAACCCCAACACAGTCAAAAACAGTTTTGACAGCACACGTTTGGTGGGCGGTCTGTCAATCAAGGGCAAGACAATGGCCAGAATAAGCAACAATGCAATGCCGATGATATGCAGATAGCTGTCGATGCTAGCCATCGGCAAACCACTGCGGAAATTCATCTTGATAGTGCCGCCAAACTGCCGGGCCGGCTGCCAGTTCGGCGTCGGTTAACAGGCACTCGTCCAATTCGCGGCGCACTTGGTCGGCATTGAGGTTTTGACCGATAAACACCAGTTCTTGGCGGCAGTCGCCGTAGGGTTCGGCCCATTGTGACTGGATGTCCAGCAGATAGTCTTGCGGCCATTCCTGGCGCGGTACTGTCGCCCACCAGCGACCCGCCAAACCATGGTGCATCACGCCGCCCGCTTGTGACCAGCTGCCGGCGTGATCAGGGCGCGATGCCAACCAAAAAAAACCTTTGGAACGCAACAAGGTGCCGTTATCCCAATCGCCGTGGTGCAGATGATCATAGAAACGCTGCGGATGAAAGGGGCGCCGGGCGCTGTAAACGAAGCTGCTTATGCCGTATTCCTCTGTCTCCGGTTTATGTTCGCCACGCAATTCTTTTAACCAGCCTGGGGCTTGCTCGGCTTTTTCGAAATCGAACAGGCCAGTGTCGAGCACTTTGTGTAAATCGACCTGACCCATCACGATAGGGAGGATTTCCGCATTGGGGTTGAGGCTGTGTAACACCGCTTTTAGGTTGATAAGCTCGTCGCTGGCGATCAGATCTATTTTGGAAATCAGAATGACATTGGCAAATTCAATTTGATCGACCAGCAAATCGGCGACGTTACGTGCGTCGTCTTCGCCGAGTGATTCGCCGGTTTCTTTTAAACTCAAGGCTTCCAGGTAATTGCGCATAAAGTTGACCGCGTCCACCACGGTCACCAACGTATCCAGGCGGGCAATGTCCGATAAACTCAATCCCTGTTCGTCGCGAAACGTGAAGGTTTCCGCAATCGGCAAAGGCTCGGCAATGCCGGTGGATTCGATTACCAAGTAATCAAAGCGGCCATCCTTGGCCAAGTTGCCGACCTCGATCAGCAAGTCCTCGCGTAGCGTGCAGCAAATGCACCCGTTGCTCATTTCGACCAGTTTTTCCTGGCCACGATTCAGTTGTACTTGGTTTTTGACCGTTGCCGCATCGATATTCACCTCGCTCATGTCGTTGACAATTACGGCCACTCTTAAATTCTCCCGGTTGTTGAGGATGTGGTTCAACAAGGTGGTTTTACCCGCACCCAGGAAGCCGGACAGTACGGTGACAGGGAGTTGTTTGGCTGGTGCGGATGCGAGGGTCATGGTGTTTTGGATGATATATTGTAGCGTTTGCTTGGCCAAAAAAAGGCGCTGTCGAAAAAAACAGCGCCGGTTTCAGCGTTCTAATAACTGACTCTAAAGCCTACTTCCGCGCCGCGTCCGGCTTCCGGCGCAAAGTTTCGCAAGTAAGATGTCGAGTTGCGGATGTTTTGATCCAGCAAGTTGTTACCTTTGGCGAACACCATCAGTTTGGCGTCTTTATAGGCCTGGATCTGATAGTTGGCGCCGACATTCAGCAAGAAATAGCCCGCGGTGGAGGTTTCGAAATCGCCGGCATGGGGCTGAGATTCGGCTCGGGTAAAGCGCAGATAGGTGGATAATTTGTCCCGGTTGAAATCCAGTTGCAGGCCGTAGCGCAAGGGCGGCATACGTGGTACGTCACTGCCGTTTAGAAATTCGCCGCGGGTGTAGTCGCTGAATAAAGTCATTTCCAATAAGCCGACCTGGTTCTCCATCATAGGCATGATCAGTTTGGCTTCATAACCTTTGAAGATGGCGTCGTGTTGTCCGCTGGTAACCAAAGGCACGCAATCCGCCACGCAGGGATTGCCGTCTTGATCGACGAATTCACCACTGCGTTGCTGGAAAATATAATCGCTGGCCCAGTTGTGGAATAAGTCAAATTCGGCGCGTAACCAGTCGGTTTTGAAGCGGTAACCCAGATCCAGGTTGTAGGCCGTTTCTTCTCTTAAACCCAGGTCGCCTCTGTCGTAACTGCGGGTGGCGTCGTGATAGCCGTCAGACAGCAATTCTTGGACCTGCGGCGCGCGCGAGGAACGAGTCACCGCCAGGTTCAGGCTGTTGCGATTATCCAGTTTCCAAACGGCCGAAGCCGACGCGCTGACGGGCGTGTAGCTGAGATTGGCGAAACCGTCCGGGCGAATATCGGTTTGTTCGACGCGCGTGCCGAGTTGATAGGTCACCGCGCCAATATCGAACGATTCCACGGCGAACACACCGTAACTGCTGATGTCCGAACGCGGGACGATGCTTTCGCCGGTGAGTTTTTCGATCGCATTAAAGTCGCTGGTTTGGGCTTGAAAACCCACCACGCCGCGCAACGGTCCCAGGTCCTGGTGAGCCATTTCCATGCGGCCTTCGTAAGACTGGTTGGTGTAATAAGCGCCGGGCTCGCCGTTGGCAATTTCGGTGTGTTGGTAATCGGTGTAACCCAGCCGGGTGCGTAGACTTTTCGCGAAACGGAACGGATTGTTCAGTTCGCTCTTAAAATCGTATTTGGTTTGCCGCATCGCGATGCTGACGGTTTCGTCGCCGGTGCCGTCCGGAGCGATGGCGTAGTTGTTATTTATATTATTGATGGATACGCCGGCAAAGCCGGGCGCGCCGATCCAAGATAAACCGGCCGAGCCACTGATGGCTTCGGCGCCGGTGTTGTTTAGATAGCCTTTGGGGTTGTCGACAATCGCCAAGCTGGGATCGGTGATGGCCACTTTAGCGGTGTCTATGCCGCTGCCGCCAATGTCCAGATTGTTGCGGTGGCGGTAAAAACCGTCCAGGTGGTAAGCGATGTTGTCCTTGCCGCCCTCGACTTTCATCGTGGTGCTGGTTTCATCGGAAGTGGAATCGAAGCGTTGTTCGAGCGCCGCACCTACCAGCTTGTCGAACTGGCGGCCTGGGATGCGGTTATCGATGACGTTAACCACGCCGCCCATCGCGCCGCTGCCGTAGAGTAGGGTGGCCGGGCCGCGCAGGACTTCGATGCGCTCCGCCAGCAGCGGTTCGACGCTGGTGGCGTGGTCTGGGCTGATCGCCGAGACATCATTGCTGCCGATGCCGTTGCTCAAGACTCTCACCCTCGGGCCGGCCTGGCCGCGTATCACCGGGGTGCCGACGCCGGGGCCGAAAGATTGGCTGCTGATACCCAATTCGTTTTTTAAGGTATCGCCGATGCTGTGGCCGGTCTTCATACGTAAATCGTCGTCGCTCAACACGGTGACCGGTACCGGACTGTCCGATTTTTTATCTTGCAGCGGTGCCGTGACGATAATTTCGTCTAGTGCTTGAATCGCAAGTTCTTCGGCCAACAAAACCGGCGATGGCAACATTAAAATTAGGGCAGCGGTTTTTTTCATGAGAAGTAGAGCAGTCAGTAAAGATGTGCAAAGATGTTATATTGTAACACACATGAATGCAATATTATCACATTGGTTTTTTTTGCGGCCTATTTGAAGATTTGCGTTTGAAGCGTGGTGAAAACAACGAACTGACAGTAACAATCCCGAAGGGCGACGCGGACCGCTTACGAGATCATAGGGTTGAAATGTTACGGAAATGTTTCTTTGAGCTACGGGATGAAATACTTATTCCCGGCTGAGTTGATAACGCCTAGTAGTTTGCGCCTACGGCCGGCTAATTTAAGGCGTGCTTTTGTTCCAGGCATTGCTGGGCCTGGATTGCAATTTCCAATTCCTCGTTCGTGGCAATCACCAATATCGCCACGCCGGCGTTGGCTGGGCTGATGTTGTCGCATGGTTTCACCGGTTTTTGGTTTCTTTCCGGGTCCAAGGCAATACCGAAGATTTGCATTTCCAGACAGACGTGTTCGCGCAGCCAAGCGTCGTTCTCGCCGATGCCGCCGGTAAATACCAAGGCATCGACCCGGCCCAGCACCGCAAAATAAGCGCCGATGTATTTTTTGATGCGATAGGCGTACATCGCTAATGCAAGCCGGGCATGATCGTCGCCGGCTTCCGCCATCCGGTGTATCGCCCGCATATCGTTTTCGCCGCAAACGCCTTTGCAGCCGCTTTCTTTGTTTAACAAGGTTTCTATGGCCTCATTGGACAAATTCAGCGTGCGGCTTAGATAAAAATGGATGGCCGGATCGATGTCGCCGCAGCGGCTGCCCATCATCAAACCTTCCAGCGGCGTCATACCCATCGATGTATCGATACTTCGACCGTTTTGGATGGCGGTGACGCTGGCACCGTTACCCAGGTGTAAAGTGATCAGATTGGTCTCAGACAACGGTTTGCCAAGATACTGCGCGGCTTGCTCGGCAACATAGCGGTGCGAGGTACCGTGGAAGCCGTAACGTCTGACGCCATGATCGGTATAAAGATGTTCGGGCAGGGCATAGCGGTAGGCATAATCCGGCAGGGTTAGATGAAACGCCGTGTCGAATACCGCCACCTGCGGTGTCTCGCCCATTTGCCGGATGGCTTCCTCAATCCCCAACAGATTGGCAGGGTTATGCAGCGGCGCCAATGGGATCACTTCGGCAATGCGCTGCATCACTTTCGCATCGACTAAGGCTGGTTCACGAAAATGTTCGCCGCCATGTACCACCCGATGACCAATGCCGGCCAGTTCGCGGCGGTCGTTCAACACGCGGCAGGCGGCCAGCGTTTCGAACAGCAACTGCAAGGCTTGTTGATGGTTGCGGCAATTGATTTCGTCGCGTGTCCGGTCATTATTCGCCAGCGCATAACTATGGCTAGCGGCATCTTCGCCGATACGTTCGATGATGCCGGCGATCAGCACCGAGCGATCAGACATCTCGAATAAGCTGTATTTAACCGATGAACTGCCGGCGTTGAGCACCAGGATTTTCATGAATATCTCGAAGAAGTTGGCGATTAATGTGCAAGCTTTGCCGGTGGCGGTGGGCTGTAGCGGCGCTCCAGATCATGATCGATTTTCGTGGTCAGGCTTTCCACGGCTTTGATGGTCAGGCTGGCGTTGGGGCCTTTGGATTCGGCAATGTAATCGCCGACCAATCTACCATTGTCTACCTTGACCAAACGCCCCATCAGATAAGCGAATAAAAAGCTGGGTTTGTGTAGCCGCCCCACCAAAATGTAGTCGGCTTGGTATTGCTTGCCCAGTTGCGCGGCGGCGTCGGCATGGTCGAACAAATAGCCGACGCCGCTATTGGCGGCTTGCTGTGCCTGGTGCGGTATGGCTACGATTAGATAGCCGGCGCGGGCTAATTCCTGCTCCAGCAGCGGTTTGATCGACGCGGTTCTTTGCAATTCGGCGGGGACGCCGGGTGCCAGTGTCAGGTCTCTCAATTCAAAATCCAGGATGGCGATGCGGGTCTGCGCCAGTGAAGTAAAGCTCAGTGTGCAAAACAGCAAACTGCTTAATAGCGTTTTATATATCATGTTTTGTCGGCTTCTTGGGCTTGAATCGCGGTGATGACGACGGTGTTGACGATGTCTGTCACGGTGCAGCCGCGGCTTAGGTCGTTGACCGGTTTGTTCAAGCCTTGCAGGATGGGGCCGACGGCGATTGCGCCGGAGGAACGCTGTACCGCTTTATAAGTGTTGTTGCCGGTATTGAGGTCAGGAAAAATCAATACTGTGGCGCGGCCGGCAACCTGGCTGTCGGGTAGTTTGGTTTTAGCGACGCTGGCGTCCACGGCGGCATCGTATTGCATCGGGCCTTCCAGCTGTAGGTCCGGACGCAGACTTTGAGCGATTTTGACGGCGTCTCTGACTTTGTCCACCGCTTCGCCCTTGCCGGATTCACCGGTGGAGTAGGACAGCATGGCAACGCGCGGCTCGATGTTGAACATGCGTGCCGTTTCGGCGGCGTTGATCGCGATGTCGGCCAATTGCGCAGCGTTGGGGTTGGGAATCACCGCACAATCGCCATAGACCAATACGCGATCTTCCAGGCACATGAAAAACACGCTGGAAACAATGGATGCGCCCGGTTTGGTTTTGATGATTTCGAAGGCCGGACGAATGGTATGTTGCGTCGAATGCACCGCGCCGGAGACCATGCCGTCGGCATAAGAAAGATGAATCATCAAGGTGCCGAAATAGCTGGGATCGGCCATTAGGTCGAAGGCAGTATCGTAAACAATGCATCGATGCTTGCGGGCTTGGTAATAGGTTTCCGCGAATAAGGGCCGCAGATCCGATTTAATCGGGTCGATGATGTTGACATTGTCCATCTTCAAAGCCATCGCCTGAATTTTCTGGCGGATCTCAGCTTCGTTACCCAGCAGGGTGATTTTCACGACATCGCGTAGCAGCAAAATCTCCGCCGCCCGCAGAATCCGTTCTTCATTACCTTCCGGTAGCACGATATGTTGCTTCTTGGCCTTGGCGCGCTGCAGCAAATCGTACTCGAACATCAGCGGCGTGGTTTTATGCGAAACCTTGCTGCACAGCCGCAGCCGCAGTTCCACCATATTCATGTTACTTTCGATTAGTCCCAGCGCGGTGGCAATCTTCCGGTCATCTTGCGAATGCAGGCGGGCGGTGACCTGGCTGACCTGCATAGCCGTGGTGAAGGTGTCGGAATCGACGCCGAGTACCGCAAACGGTGTGCCGCCCAGACCGTCGATCAATTTTTGCACTTGCGGGGCAGGCTGTTGGTGGCCGGTTAATATCAAGCCGGCGATTTGCGGATAGTTACTGGAGTTGTAGGCCATCAGGCTGGCCATGATGATGTCCGATCTATCGCCAGGCGTGATGATCAAGTCGCCGGTTTCAACATAGTCCAGAAAGTCCGGCACCAACATGGCCGCCACTTTGTAGTGGTACACCTCGCGGCTCATGGTGGCGTTTTCGCCGGAAAATACTTTCGCGCCGATGACCTTGGCAATGTTGCCGATGGTGGGTTTTTCCAGGGACGATTCGGCAGGCACCACGTACACCGGAAATTCGTTGGAATGATTCAAGCTGTGGCGTAGGCTGGCAATTTGATTTTGCGCGACACCGATGATGACTGTGGCCAGCGATTCGCAATCGTGCTCGTGCATGGAATGTTTCAGGCTGGCCAAACCGTTTAAAATTTGTTCGTCGCTGCGGTTTTCGCCCTGCATAACCGGCATCATCAGGCAGCCCAAATTGTTCGCGACATCGGCGTTGAAATCGAATTCGGAAATGGCGTTGCCGTGTCGATAGTCGCTGCCGACGCAGAGCACATGATCGCAACGGGCCTTTAAGGCCCGGTATTTAGCCAGAATGGTTTTCAGCAGTTCGTCGTACTGTTCGTTTGCCAAGAGCTGCCTGGCTTCCGCGCTGGTACATCCATACATGGCGTCGTACGGCATGGAGAGCTGATAGCGGTGGCTAATGAATTGAATCAAATCGTCTTTGTCGGTATCGCTTTGAATAATGGGCCGAAAAAAACCGATATTGTCCGCGTAGCCGGATAACATTTCGATGATCGCCAGCATGATCAAGGATTTACCGTTACCCTCGTCGACGCCGGCAATATAGATGTCTTGCGAAATAACGGGTTCGCTTTGCGGATGGGACTGAGTCGGATTCATGATCGATGACTTATGTATTAATGGGAAAGTCTAACCGAGGATGTTGCCACATGGCGCGCCGCTTGGCGACTGTATATTTTATTTATTCGGGCACCGCGCAGAGGTTAGGCGCATGCAAATAGTCTTTGGCTATCATAGGTTTGGATTTAAAAAATAATGTAATATCAAAATAATTATTGATTAATCTGCAAGCTTGGCTTTAATGGCTATACTACTAGCCGGGCGCAGGGATTACTTGAACAACAGAGATGGCGAAATTTACCGTTTATTTTAAAGACAATGCAATCCATACAGGTGTTTTTGATTCTGGTGTAGTGCATATTGGTCGTGATGAAACCAATGACCTAGTGGTTGATAGTCTTGCCGTCGCGCCCGCGCATGCCGTTGCCGTGATTAAAGACGGCACTTGCGTTCTCAAGCAATTGAACGAAAAATTTCCGCTGTTGGTCAACGATCAGCACACCAAAGAATGGAGTCTGCAAAACAACGACATCATCAATATCGGCAAGCACTATATCGTCTACAACACGACCGATGAATTTTCGGAAAAAGTCCTGGTATCGACGCCAGCCGACTTTGGCGATGCGGACGTGCGAGCCTTAAATGAAAAGCTGGAAGATGCAGTCAAATCTCCCGAAGCCAATTTGCAAGTGTTGAACGGCATGCATATCGGTCGAATTCTGCGCTTGAAGAAAGCCATGACCCGCCTGGGCCACGAAGGTGCAGGGGTTATTGTGATAGCCAGACGCAAGGACGGCTATTTCCTTTCCGCCTTGCAAGGACATGAGGGTCTGGCGATTAACGACGAGCCCCTGGGTGACCGCACCGTACAGTTGCAACGCAACGATGTGATTGTCGTTGATAGTACCTCAATGCAATTTTTCTTGGATTAAGCGTATGACATTTGAAAAAAGCGATGATAAACGCCGTTTTCATAGGATTTTTTACCATACGGGCGCTGTGTTAACCGGTTCGGGTCAAACCTATCCTTGCAAAATTATTGATCTGTCCTTGCGCGGTTGCCTGTTGGATTGTGAGCAGCCCTTAGCCGGTCAGGCCGATACTTTATATAACTTGAAATTCGATTTATCCGAAGAAATCAGTATCAGCATGGAAGTGGCAGCAACCCATGCCGATGCCAACAGGGTGGGTTTTAAATGCGTGCATATCGACATAGACAGCATTTCCAACTTACGCCGATTGGTGGAACTCAACCTGGGCGATAGCGAGTTGCTGGAGCGGGAATTGGCGGCCCTGGGTGATTTGGCTGAACAAGCCGATCATTAATCCGGATGGTTACCTCGATATAGTCAGCTCAATCCTGCCAGCCAAAGTCTAAAACGCATACCCCATTCCGACGTATAGCCTACTGTCGTAAAGACAATCTCGCCGGTGGCGTTAATAAAAAATACAGCCGGCACGCCTCTAATCCCATAGCGTTGACCGAGATTGCCGCTGTTGTCGTTCACAACCGGCCAGTTCAGTTGTTTGTCGTTCAGATAGTTCTGTAAGGTGCCGTCGTCGCCCGAGCGCACCGCTATAGTCACTCCCGGATAATCCCGCAATACATTGCTGACGCTGCCCTGCATACTTCGGCATATCCCGCACCATTCCGCCCAGAAATACAACACAGCCGGCCCTTTACTTATGCGTGGCATAGGGTTTTCGCCGGTCAGCGTGGTTTGCACTATGGGCGGCGGGGTGCCGCTGACCAAATCCTGATGGACTAAAAATTGCCCCGCAAAGATAAACAGTGCCGCAAATATATAAAATCCCAATTTTTTCAAAATTACAGACCTTGCATCACGCTGGCGCCGTGCTGTTTTAGCCAGAGCCGGCGTTGTTTAAAGTCGGGTAGGTGTTTGCCAACCAATTGCCAAAAAGCCGGAGAGTGATTTTTGTGTTTGATGTGGCAAAGTTCGTGGACTACCACGTATTCCAAAACGGCGGCCGGAGCCAGCAGCAGTAGCCAATTCATATTGATGTCGTTTTGCGGACCGCAGCTGCCCCAGCGGCTTTTTTGGGTTTTGATGCGGATGTTGCGCGGAAACAGGGCAAAGCGCGGCGCGTGCAGATCGACCCATTGCTGGACATGCTGCTTAGCCTGGTTTTTCATCCAGCGGATCAACGCTTGCTGGATCAGTGCGGAGTATTGTTCATCGGCAATCCCAACCGGTAATTTCACCCAAAACATCTCGTCGTTCAGCAACTCGATGCGGACCGTTTTGGCTTTGCCGGTGGTGATTTTTAGCGGTAAGCGGCGGCCTTGGTAGGGTATATGCGCGCCATCCCGATACTCGCTTGGTGCTAGCTTGGGGGAGGCGGTTTGCACTCTGCCGGCGACGCGCTTTAGTGCGGCTTCTATCCAGTCTTTTTGGGCTTGTACAAAATCCTGAATGCGCCGTTCGGACACTTTGAGCGGGGCTACCACTTCTATTTTGTCGGCGGTGACCACGATGCGGGTGTTTTTAGCCCGGCTGCTGCGGCGCAGTTTGTAAGATAAGGGGGCGGTTTGCTTGTTCAAAAAGGTGATTCCAACATTCTTAATTTAAGCTCGGTCCACATGCTTAAGCGGTCCGATCCGCCGACATGTTGCCCGGAGCCTTTGCTTTTGGCAAGCCATAAGCCGGTACCGTTGAAGCTGTACACGGGCTGCAAGTCGCTGCGCTGCGTAGCCGGGACTATGCTCGGCTTCAGATTATCCAGCACCAAGGGTACCGCGCGCGGCGAGTCGAAATAGGTTAATACCATGTGCGCCTGATTCAGTGCCAAAGCCTTGACGTAGGTAATCCGCAGTTTACTTTCATCGACGCCCATTTCTACCAAAGTAAAATATTTGGCGATGGAGTAATCTTCGCAATCGCCGGCGCCTTTAGCCAGAAACTCGGTAGGTGCCGCCCAGTAATCGGTTTTTTGCCACAGGATAATATCGTCAACAAACTCGACGTTACCGTTGAAAAAATTATTCACCCGCTCCAATTTCTCTGCTTCAGGCCAGCTCTTGCCGTTCTCGATCAAACTTTGCCAGTCCACAAAACGTTGCTTGGCGGCCGCACCGTATTTTTTTTCGACTCTATCCAGCAGACTCTGATCGATTAACAGGCCGGCTGCCAGCGCAATGCCGAAACACAGGCTGAAGGCGATAATAGCGATTTTGGCAGCGTTGAGTGCGCCCTTGTTAACGGCTGGCACCGACGATTCCTATCGCCTTTAAGCGGCGATAATCCTGATCCGATTGCACGTTTTCCGCCAAGATGGAAATATCCAGCAATGTGGAAATTTCTTGCATGGTTTGCACAAAAGCGTGTTTTTGCGAGGAACTGTCGATGCCGTTGCCGATGTCGCGGGCCAGGCGGATAAAGTCCGGTTTCAGGCGTTTGACCAATTCCGCCGACATGGATTGGGTTTCGAAGCGCTTTATCATCACCCGGGCGCCCCAAGCATGCACGGTTTCGATGAAGGCCTGATAGGCGTCTATATCCTTGACGACGGCATAAGCCGACAAACTGAACACCAGTTTTTTGGCTTCCGCCGGATTTTGTTTGATCAGTTTTTCCAACCAGAGCCGGAAATCGCTGTTTTTGATGGTACGGGTCGATACGTTGACGGCGATGGCGTGCTCGATGTGATTGTGTTGAATATGATCTAGCGCGATGCGTATCACACCTTTATCCAGGTCGACGATTTTGGCGAATTTTTCGGCAATCGAGATGAATGGACCGATGGCCACCAGGCCGCCTTGTTTATCGTGTACCTGAATGAAAGCCTCTTCCATCAACAGTTCGCCGCTACTGAATGCGGCGATCTGGCCAATATACCAAACCGAGTAACCGTCGTTATCGACGCAATCGAAGACCAAGTCCTTCCAGGTGGCAATATCACGCGCAAAATTATCGCCGGTGCGGATGAAATAACTGTTAGTGCCGATCAGATGCGCTTGTTCATAAGCTTCGTGGGCGGCTTCCAATAAAATTTCGGTGGTCAGCAGCGGATTGAAAGCAACCACGCCAATGTGGGCCAAATCGGTTTTTTGGTAACGTTCGCCTAATTCGCTTACTTCGTTGCTCAAGGTTTTCATCAACCCTTCCAATTGTTCCGAATTCCCAAGCTTCAGCACGAGTGCAAATTCGGCGCCGTAGAATCGATAAGCTTTGCCGGCTTGTGCTCCAGCCAGATCGGCGATTTTTCCCAGGATGGCGGCAAACGCTTGTAAGAATTGATCGATCACGTCGCTGTCGCGCTCTTTGACCAGATCGACCAATCTATCGATTTTAATCAAAACTACAAAAGCATCGGCGTCTTCCAATGCCAAATTCTTCATGTCGGTTTCGAACACGGACTTTTTATACAGCCCGGTCAAGTCATCGCGTAACAGGCTGGCGCCCATTTGATCCAGCTTGCCATGCAACGCTGCTATCGTAGTTTTGATCTTATGCGACATGGTGTTCATTGATGCCGCCACGTTGCGCACTTCGCGGGTCCAGGGCAAGGCTTCGATGCTTTCGAAATGGCCGTCGCTGATCTGCTGAGCCAGTAAATCGATTCTACTTAGCGATGCCAGCGTGACGCGCAATAACAAGGCTAACAAGGCAATGGATAGTAAAAATGCCGCCAGCGAATAATAAAACCCGGATTTGGCTTGTTCATACAGTTTTAAATAGGCATAGCCGGAGTTGACGGTCACGTAGATCACGCCGCTCATGTTCCAGCCCGAGCTGATTTCGCTTTCGGCGGTGGCCGATGTCATGGGCAGCAGTTCGGTAAACCAGTCCGGCACGCCTTCTATGCGTTTGTCGCTGCTGAGGGCTACCAGTTCTTTGTTGTCGGCGTCGACCAGTCTGATCTCCTTGTAATAACCCATATCAAAAATGGCGCTCATCATGGTTTTAATCACCGGGTCGCGGTTATCAACCATGTAAGGGCTAAGCGATAGACCCAGCGAGGTGGCCGTATCTTGGGCGTGGTTTTTTGATTCGCCTTCCAGATAGTCCTTGATGTTGTTGACGCTCAATGCGAAATTGACGCTGAAAATCATCAAAAACAGCGCGGATATCAGGATTAACAATTGTTTGGATAATGACATGAGCTTCAGCTTCCCGTGGCTTCTTGATTGATCATATGCGTCGCGAGTTGTTGTAAGGCGGTACGGATGTTTTCGCGCAGGCGTGGGTCTGTCTCAATTTCATCCAAGGCTTTGTTCATGCATAGCATCCATTGATCGCGCTCCGATTCGCCAATTTGAAACGGAAAGTGTCTGGCGCGCAGCATGGGATGGCCGAATTCTTCGATAAACAAATTGGGGCCGCCCAGCCAGCCGGAGAAGAACTTAAATAATTTGTCTTTGGCGCTTGCCAAGCTGGGGGCATGCATGGCCCGGATGCCCTGGGCTTCCGGCAGAATATCCATGTAAAAGTAGAATCTGTCGACCAGGCTGCGCAACGCATTCTCGCCGCCGATTAACTCGTAGGGGGTGGGGCTCATGTCCTATTTAACCTCGTATGTGCAATTTCTTTAGGTATACTAGCAGACGGTACCGACAATGCCTTGAAACTCCAGGGCCGTTGCGCGGTCATAGCATTACTTGTAACTTTGAGAGGATAACTGATCATGCGTTTAAATACTGCAACTGCTCGTTCGGAAGCCGGCATACTGGCGACCAATAAGGTTTTAAAGAATACTTATTTATTGCTATCGATGACTTTGCTGTTCAGCGCCGCTATGGCTGCGGTAGCCATGACGCTGGATTTGCCGCATCCGGGCTTGATTATCACCATGGTAGGCTATTTCGGCCTGCTGTTTTTAACCACCCGTTTCAGTAACAGTGCTTTGGGCTTGGTGTTTGTGTTTGCATTGACCGGTTTCATGGGGATGACCTTGGGGCCGATTTTAAACATGTATATACATGCGTTCAGCAACGGCCATGAACTGATTTTAACCGCACTGGGCGGTACCGGCGTGATTTTCCTTGGCTTGTCAGGCTATGCCTTGACCACCCGCAAGGATTTTAGTTTTATGGCCGGCTTCCTGATGGTGGGCGTTCTGGTAGCGTTCTTCGCGGGTTTGGCTGCGTTACTGTTCTCGGTACCCGCGCTGTCGTTGGCGGTTTCCGCGATGTTCGTATTGTTGATGTCCGGTATGATTTTGTATCAAACCAGTGAAATCATCCACGGCGGCGAAACCAACTACATTTTAGCTACCGTGTCATTGTACGTGTCCATCTACAACCTGTTCACCAGCTTACTGCAACTGTTGGGCGTATTTGGTGGTAACGACTGATAATTCGGTCAAATACCTTATCACTTTGCGTGCTAGACAAAGCGGGCTGTTAGAGCAACGTTGATAAAGAAAATGCCCCGTCGGGAAACCGGCGGGGCATTTTTTTTGAGTATGGGCTAAAGCTGGGGGGCGAGCGAAGGGCTGGTTTCCGCCTGTTACTTAACCCGTCCGCAAGGATGTATACGGGCCGCTTTAATGTTGTTCGGGGCTATACCAAGCTTCAGCTGCCATTTTGTACATTTCTTGAAAAATGACTTTCAATAATTGAAAAGCTGAAATAGCTATCAGCGCCCCGATAGTGACTCCGGCCATAGCGACAAGTGCAATTTTCATAATGCCTCCTCATTTGATCGAATAAAGTGTGAACAGCGTCTAAAAAAATCCCGCTTCGGGCGCGATTTTCCTATGTTAAACAAGGATTTCAAGTGGTTTTTAAACGACATCTGTCGCGCGATTTTTCAATGTTACGTATCTTCAGAGACTTAACATTGGACCTTAATGTTGTTTGCTAAAAATTTTTTTTCAGAGGCTATGACTCTAGCTGGCGGACGCTGATTTTTGAAAAACGTTTAAGCGGATATTATCGGATCGGACTTATACTCTGGTGCTGCGGTTAATAGACGCAAAAGGGACCTACTCATGCGGTATTTGACTTAAGCAAATAAGCTGGTTAACTACAAAAACGGGGGATAAAACGATGAAAGATAAACTATTGCCAAAAATTGACGAGAACCTGGTGTCCAAAATCGTGGACATTTTTTATGCCGACATGCTCGATGACTATCGTATCAACCGGTATTTTTACTCCAGGCCCATAGAAGAACAAACCAAACCGCTGAAGCAACTTGTTAATGCTTTGCTCAGCGCAGAGCCGGTCAAGCCTAAAAAACTTGCCGAGTTGGCTGATGATTATTTTGCGGCGGCTTTTGCCAGAGGGAACGCCAAGCCCAGTTTGGTCAATAATCGAGACTTTGCGTTTTTGGAGATGTTCGTTACGGGCGATCTAGTCGGTAGCGACGAGAAACCCCATCTGACCCTGCTCTGCCCCGGACATTCCCATTTTTTAAGATTACAGCCCATTGACGATAACTACGATGTGGTGTTGGAACTGTTGCAAAACAGCCTCAATCAATTGCAAGTTCCGCAGGAAACGGCTGAGCAGATCATGGCATTCGCGGCTTCCGGCCGGGACGGTATTCTGGGCAGGGGCCAAGCTATTTATGATGATGGTGAAAAAACGACCGACTTCCGGACGCATGGCTAGTTTTATTGTTTACCCGGTCTTGTTTATTACGCTTATGCCGTTCAGGCTGTGCTCGTCGACGCCGGGGCTTGTGTGGCCTTCAATAGACTAAAGGCATTAAGGCGAACTGTAATTTGTAAGGATAGCGTGAATAGCGTTTAAAACGGGCGCCTAAAAGCTCGTGATTCCCTCATGCAGGAGGTTCTCAAAGCCGATCCGTGCAGAAAATTTTATTCGCAGCGTACCATTTATGTGATTGGCTACCCCTTACCATGCAGGGGCGACGCTCCGCTGGAGATTCTTGCGAAAGAGGTCATATAAAACAGCTTGAGATTGCGTTTAAGCCGTTGTCAGCATTCAATCAGATTCACCGCCAAACCGCCGCGTGAGGTTTCCTTGTATTTGGTTTTCATGTCGGCGCCGGTTTCGCGCATGGTTTTGATTACCTTGTCCAGCGATACAAAATGTTTGCCGTCGCCGCGCAGGGCAATGCGCGCCGCGTTGATAGCTTTTACCGACCCCATCGCGTTACGCTCGATGCAGGGCACCTGCACCAAACCGCCAACAGGGTCGCAGGTCAAGCCCAAGTTATGCTCCATGCCAATTTCGGCGGCATTTTCCACCTGCTCGGGCGTGCCGCCCAATACTTCGGCCAGTGCGCCGGCAGCCATAGAGCAAGCGACCCCGACTTCGCCCTGACAGCCGACTTCGGCGCCGGATAGCGAGGCGTTTTCTTTATACAGAATCGCTATTGCGGCGGCTGTCAACAAGAAGCGAATCACCCCTTCTTCATTCGCACCATCGCAAAAGCGCCAGTAATAATGTAATACCGCCGGGATGATGCCGGCAGCGCCGTTGGTGGGTGCAGTTACGACCCGTCCGCCGGAAGCATTTTCCTCGCTGACGGCAAGTGCAAATAAGTTTACCCATTCCATGGTTCCCACCGGCATGCTGGGAGTTTGCCGAGGAATTTCGCCGCTCAACTGCCGGTAGAGATTGGCCGCTCTGCGCCTGACTTTCATGCCGCCCGGCATAACCCCTTCTTCGTGCAAGCCGCGTTCGACGCAAGCTTGCATTACCTGCCAAATGTTCAATAATTTCTGGCGGATTTCCTCTTCACCCAGCCAGGCTTTTTCATTGCTCAGCATCAAATCGCTGATTGATTTGTTATGTGTCGCGCACAGTTTTAGTATCGCTGCACCAGTTTTGAAAGGATAGGGTAGGCAGGTGTCGTCATTGCTCAGCCTGTCCGCAGCAGCCGCAGCGTCGGTCACGACAAATCCGCCGCCTACCGAATAGTAATCGCTTTGCAGCAGTTCGGAGCCGTTTGCGCCGAATACACTAAAGCGCATGCCGTTGGAGTGATAAGGAAGTACTTTACGTTGAAACAGTAAATCGGCTTTCTCGTTGAACGCTACCGGGTAACGCTGCAATAGCCTAACTGCTCCGGATTCGCGGATTGCGGATAGCCGTTGTGTAATGATGGCGGGGTCAATCAAATCGGGTGCTTCGCCTTCCAGGCCAAGTAATACCGCTTTGTCGGTGCCATGGCCTTTACCTGTCGCACCAAGCGAACCGAATAATTCGATGCGCAGGCGTTGTACCTCATCAATAAAACCTCGCTGTTCCAGATTATTGACAAACGTCATTGCTGCCCGCATCGGCCCCACAGTATGAGAACTGGAAGGTCCGATGCCGATTTTAAAAATATCGAAGACGCTGATAGCCATAATTGTCGCCTAAATAGTGCTGAGGTAAGGGTGTCGGGAATAAAGGAGCTATGCCCCCTTCAGTTGAAAAGCAATTAATGTGCCTCCGCTGTGAGATTATAAACAGCATCTCGAATCGAATGGGCAGGGGCATTCCAAGCTAGACTTATCGGTAAAGGTTGTGAGCGAAAACAAATTGGCTGTCGGTTTTTCCGGCGCACTTTGCGTTCGAGCTGCGAATGTCTTTCTTTTAAACCAATGGAATTAGGCCGTGAAAATACTATTTTTAATGGGCTTTAGCATATTCGCATTTTTACCGGTTTGTCAGGCGTTGGCCGAACCCATGAAATGTGTGGTCGATGGAAAAACCTTGTATACCGACGATCAGGCGCGGTGTGCTAAAGGAGACATCAAACCTATTAATGGCAGCGTAATAATTTCATCTTCTCCAACGAGCGTGCCGCGTGCCAATAATATTGCCAAGCCAGCGTTTGACGTGCCGTCCGGCCTTAATGGCATTCTTCAGCAATTTGGTATCACGGAAAAGGAGCTGGAGAATGGGTGGCAAACCGTGATGGAAGCCCATAAGCGCGGATCATGGAAGGCGCCTGAATTGCCGGAGGATGACAAATAGCTTGTTCTTCGACGCAGCTAAAAAGCGGCGCAGGTGTGTGAGGTACGCGCCAGGGCATAAAAAACCCCGCGAAGCCGATGACTTGCGGGGCTTTGGGATAGTGCGGGCCCGTTAAGAACGGGCTTAACTATTTATAGGCTGTAGTACATATCCAGCTCAACAGGGTGAGTGCTCATACGCAGACGAGTCACATCTTCTTGTTTCAATGCGATGTAGCCATCGATTACGTCGTCGGTGAATACGCCGCCACGAGTCAAGAATTCGCGGTCCGCATCCAGAGCTGCCAAGGCTTCGTCCAAAGAGAACGCCACTTGTGGAATCGCTTTTTCTTCTTCTGGCGGCAAGTCGTACAAGTCTTTATCCATCGCTTCACCTGGGTGAATTTTGTTTTGGATACCGTCAAGACCGGCCATCAACATGGCAGAAAACGCCAAGTATGGGTTAGCAGTGGAGTCTGGGAAACGTACTTCGATACGGCGGCCTTTAGGGTTAGTGACGTAAGGAATACGGATAGACGCAGAGCGGTTACGTGCTGAGTAAGCCAGCATCACAGGCGCTTCAAAACCAGGAACCAGGCGTTTGTAGCTGTTGGTTGAAGGGTTGGTAATTGCGTTCAATGCCTTGGCGTGTTTGATGATGCCGCCAATGTAGTACAGCGCGGTTTCTGACAAACCGCCATACAGGTTGCCGGTGAACAGGTTGACGCCGCCTTTAGCCAAAGATTGGTGAACGTGCATGCCGCTGCCGTTGTCGCCAACCAGTGGTTTAGGCATGAAGGTTGCGGTTTTGCCGTAAGCGTGCGCGATGTTGGCAATCACGTATTTCAAGCCCAGTACTTCGTCGGCTTTTTTAACCAAAGTATTGAATTTAACACCGATTTCGCACTGACCGGCAGTTGCCACTTCGTGGTGGTGTACTTCAACGGTTTGGCCGATTTCTTCCAGAACCAGGCACATTGCAGAGCGCATGTCTTGGAATGAATCGACTGGCGGTACGGGGAAGTAACCACCTTTAACGCCTGGACGGTGACCGATGTTGCCGTTTTCGTAAACTTTTTCTGAGTTCCAGCCGGCTTCTTCTGAGTCGATTTGGTAGGAGCAGCCACCCATGCTGGTGTTCCAGCGGACGTCGTCAAAAATGAAGAATTCGTTTTCAGGACCGAAGAACGCGGTGTCGGCGATACCGGTAGATTGCAAATAGGCTTCAGCGCGTTTGGCGATAGAGCGTGGGTCACGAGCGTAACCTTGCATGTCTTTCGGTTCGATAATATCGCAACGCAAGATCAGGGTTTTGTCGTCGAAGAAAGGATCGATAACCGCGGTGCTGGGGTCCGGCATCAGAATCATGTCCGATTCGTTGATGTGTTTCCAGCCGGCGATGGACGAACCGTCAAACATGTTACCTTCTTCAAAGGTGTCTTCGTCGATGGTGTGCGCTGGGAAAGTAACGTGTTGTTCTTTACCGCGAGTGTCGCAGAAGCGGAAGTCGACAAATTTAACGTCGTTTTCTTGAATTAATTTCAGAACGTGATCAACAGACATTAGTGAGGGTCTCCGTAGGTTGTAGTTGTTTTGGTTGAGAAGCTTAAACGATTTAACAATATCATCAAACGTAGTAAAGAGCTATAACAAACAGAGCCTCCAAAGGGCTTTCAACGCAATGGAGGCGTACAGCTTTATAACGATGATTTACTTAGGCTACCAACTTAGAAAGTGATGACTACGTCCGCAGTAACCAAGAATTGGTTGTGGCGTGTACCGTTGTCGAACGCTTTAGCATTATCGGTAAAGTCGTAACGCAAGTTTGGACGCAAGTTCAACCATTTTGCCGGTTTGTAGCTCAAGCCGGCTGTAACGGCGTAATATCCGCTGGCTTCTTGAAACGGGACATAGTTAGCGCCGTAGTTGCTGCCACAAGCGAAGTTGTCGCCGACTGTGCCTGCCGCAGCATAGCAACGGCCAGGGCCGAGTACACGGATGCCGTTATGATCACGGAACCATTCTGCGCGCAGACCGGCTGAGACTTTGTCGTTGACGTCATAAATCAAATATTGGTTGACGCCATACCATTCGGCGTCTTCCCTGCCGTCTGGAAGCCCTGCAAGGCTTGCGTTCCCGGTCCAGATATTATTGGCAAAACCGTGATCGTGTTGAATGATGTAATGCAACTTGTCGGTGAAATTGTGCTTGCCGACGATGCTGTACATGGCCCATGTGTCTTTGCTGTTTTCGGAGCGTTCGCCAGCCGTTGATGTAATAGCCAGAGATGTGCCGGCGTCGTCGCTTGTCCAGGTTACCCCGCCCAACCAAGCCCAGTTGCCCAGGTCTCTGTCCCAGTTGCCGTCCCAGCCGCCCGAGTTGCTTCCGGTAACTGCACCGCCCATTACTGTCCAATTCGGATTGAATGCGTAGGTTGCGAGTATGCCAGTATGGGTAAATGGTTCGCCATATTGCATAGTGTAGGGTTTGGTGATGAAGAAGTTATCGGGAGCGGTAACTACTTCGTAACCGATTGGAGTATAAAAGTGTCCGGCTTTGACTGCGATACCATTACCGAATGGGAGGTTAAACTCGGCGTATGCTTGTGGTAATGCCAAGCCGTAGAAGCGCTCCCCGTGTCCGCTCAAATTCAGATCCCAGTTGCCACGGTCACTGTCCGCTAGGGTGCCGGGGTCGAATCCGAATGAACCGTAAGCTTGTGTAAACGCGGCATCGGTACCGTACATCACATCGACGCGACCGCCGATGTCGAAAGAGTCGCCGTTCACATTGATGGCTTTTTGCAAATACAGATACAACTGGTTGAGTTGCAATTCACCGCTACGGTCGTTGAATGTCACTGGGCCGTTAAAACCGTCACCGTTGCTATTCATGTTGGCGCCGACGCTACTGTTCAGCCAGCCGCCAACCTTCAGATTATGATCGGTCATGAATTTCGATGCGTTTGGGTCAATCCCCGCTGCACCCAGTAGTCCGGATGCTTCTGTCCAGCTGTCCGCGCTAGCGGAGGCACTGCAAATCACCATTAACCCGGCTAAGCAAGCGCGGCTGTGTGATTTTGTTAACGTTGTGTTGTTTCTCATGGTGGTTATCCCCTTGGTTCAGTGACTACTGAAGATTGTATAGCAGTTTTTAGGCCATATTCGGTTTATTAAAAATCAATAAGATAGGTGGTATATGTAGACTAGTTCATGATTCGCAATGGTGCAAATTCTTTTTGTTGCACCAAAGTAATGCAGTGTTGCTATGTTGCGACAAAGCCCTATTTATTCTTAAAGCAAACCACTGAAACTGGCAGATCAAGGCCTGTAGGGTGGTATTGAGTTGCAATGGTGCAATCCAAAAAGCGTTGCACTGCTTTGGTGCGATTCTGTTGTGCTTTTAATGGATGTGTTTAATAAAGCTTTAAAAATCATGGGAATAAATAGTGGCATGCATCATGCTTTGCTTGTTTCGGGAATTTATTAACTCAAGCAAAGAGGTGTTGAACTATGAAACTGATAACAGCGGTGGTTAAGCCGTTTAAGCTAGACGACGTGCGTGAGGCGTTGTCGGATATCGGTGTATCTGGCGTGACGGTTACTGAAGTAAAAGGCTTTGGTCGGCAAAAGGGCCATACGGAACTGTATCGTGGTGCCGAATATGTGGTGGATTTTTTACCCAAAGCAAAAATCGAGGTAGCGGTTGCGGATGCTTTGCTTGAGCAAGCCGTCGAAGCGATTGTGAAAGTAGCCAATACCGGGAAGATCGGCGATGGCAAAATTTTTGTAACCGATCTGGAGCAGGTGGTTCGGATCAGAACCGGCGAATCCGGCGAAGAAGCTCTTTAATATGAAGATGGGGAAACCAACAATGAAATATTTAACAGGCATGGCGCTGTTTGCGCTGTTTGGACTCTCGGGCATGGCGTTTGCGGAAGAAGTGGCGGCACCGGCCGTGCAAGCCACCGTTAACAAAGGCGATACCGCCTGGATGATAGTTGCAACCGTACTGGTTGCGTTAATGGTAATACCTGGCTTGGCCTTGTTCTACGGTGGTATGGTGCGTGCTAAAAACATGCTGTCTATCTTGATGCAGGTCTTTGTGATCTTTTCGTTGACGGCGATTATGTGGGCGACGTTCGGCTACAGCGTCGCGTTTACCGAGGGTAACGCTTTCTTCGGCGGTTTCAGCAAGGCATTTTTGAAGGGTATTACCCCGGATTCGATGGCGGCCACTTTCAGCAAAGGGGCTTATGTACCTGAATTTATTTATGTAGCGTTCCAGCTGACATTCTCGGCTATCACGCCGGCTTTGATTATCGGCGCATTTGCCGAGCGGGTTAAATTTTCAGCGGTGCTGTTGTTTACCGTGATCTGGTTTAGCTTCTGCTACTTACCGATGGCGCATATGGTTTGGTACTGGGCAGGCCCTGATGCGTATACCGATGCTGCCGCAGCGGAAACAGCCGGTGCGACGGCGGGCTTTTTATTCCAAAAAGGCGCGTTGGATTTTGCCGGCGGCACCGTGGTACATATCAATGCCGGTATCGCTGGTTTGGTCGGTTGCTTAATGATAGGTAAGCGCATTGGTTATGGTAAAGAGTTTATCGCGCCGCACAGCGTGACGATGAACATGATAGGCGCGTCCTTGTTGTGGATAGGTTGGTTCGGTTTTAATGCAGGCTCCAATCTGGAAGCCAACGGTCTGGCGGCATTGGTTTTCCTCAACACATTGTTGGCGGCAGCGGCGGCAACCTTGGCCTGGATGGGCGCAGAATGGGCTGTGCGTGGTAAACCCAGCATGTTGGGCGCCACGTCAGGCGCGGTTGCCGGTTTAGTCGCGATTACGCCTGCTTGCGGCTGGTCAGGCCCGATGGGCGCTATCGGTTTAGGCTTGGTGGTCGGCGCAGTATGCTTCTGGTCAGTAACCTTTTTGAAACACGCGATGAACTATGACGATTCGCTGGATGCGTTTGGTGTGCACGGGGTAGGCGGTATCATCGGCGCCTTGGGTACTGCTGTGGTTGCCAGCCCTGCCTTGGGCGGTACCGGAGTATGGGATTACGTCACCAACGCGACCTTGCCTGACTACAGCGTGCTTACCCAGCTTGCCAGCCAAGCTTGGGGTGTAGGTATCGCCATCGTTTGGTCGGGAGTGGTGTCCTTCATTGCCTTCAAAATTGCCGATGTGGCTCTGGGTCTGCGGGTTAGCGAAGCGACTGAGCGTGAAGGTCTGGATGTCACCGAACACGGCGAAACCGCTTATCATGTTTAGGGTTGAAAGCTGCGGTTAACGCGAAAAGAAACGGGTGGTCGGCGATGGCTGCCCGTTTTTGTTATCATGAGGCACTACTTTGGTGCTTGTGCTCGGGTAAATTGTAGGTTCTACCGGAATTATTTATTATGGTGGCAACAGTGACGAAACAGCTTTTTAATCATTCGAATTTGGGGATAGCATGAAATTAATTACAGCGATTATCAAACCATTCAAGCTGGACGACGTCAGGGAAGCCTTGTCCGAGATCGGCGTGGCCGGTGTGACGGCAACCGAAGTTAAAGGTTTTGGCAGGCAAAAGGGCCATACCGAGTTGTATCGCGGCGCTGAGTACGTGGTGGATTTTCTGCCTAAGGTCAAGCTGGAAATCGCAGTGGCCGAACACGTTGTCGACCAAGCCGTGGAAACCATCGTCAAGGCCGCAAACACCGGCAAGATTGGCGACGGTAAAATTTTTGTGACCAACTTGGAACAGATCATTCGTATTAGAACCGGCGAGACCGGAGAAGATGCTATTTAAGTCTTCAAGACAAATATAAAAAACAGCGAAACATCAAAAATCGCCCTGGTCTGCGCGTTATCCGCAGACCAGGGCGATTTTGTTGTTTATAGACTGCTTAAAAATAACAACACACCATCATCTAGTGAAAGACAATGACAACAATAAAAAGAACGCTGATGCTAATGGCATACAGCTTGATGTTGCCCGAGCAGGCTTGGGCTGAAGGCATTAACCAAGCCAATACCGCTTGGGTTTTAACCTCCACCGCACTGGTTTTATTCATGACCATTCCGGGCCTATCGCTGTTTTACGGCGGTTTGGTCAGAAGCAAGAATGTGCTGTCGGTGCTTATGCAATGTTTTGCGATTACCTGTCTGGTATCGCTACTGTGGCTGGCCGGTGTATACAGCTTCGTATTTGCCGATGGCGGCAGCTGGCAACCGTTTTTGGGGAGCGGCAGCAAGATCTTTCTGCCGGACATGAACACGCAAACTTTGATCGGCGATATTCCCGAAACCGTGTTTTTCATGTTTCAAATGACTTTTGCGATTATTACCCCGGCCTTGATCGTTGGCGCGTTTGCCGAACGGATGAAGTTTTCAGCCATGCTGTGGTTTAGCGGACTTTGGCTGATTGTGGTGTATATGCCGATTTGCCATTGGATATGGGGCAACGGCTGGCTGGCGGCGATGGGTGCGAAGGACTTCGCCGGCGGGATTGTGATTCACGTCAACGCCGGGGTGGCATCTCTGGTGGCGGCATTAGTGTTGGGGCGCCGTAAAGGTTTTCCCACGGTGGCGATGCCGCCGCACAATATGACCATGGTGGTTACGGGTGCCGGGATGCTCTGGTTCGGCTGGTTCGGCTTCAACGGTGGTAGCGCGTTAAAAGCCGACGGCAGTGCCGGGATGGCGATTGCCGTGACGCATATCGCCGCGGCAGCCGGTGCTTTAACCTGGATGACCATTGAATGGCTGCGTTTTAGTAAGCCCAGTGTTTTAGGTATCGTCACCGGGATGGTCGCCGGCTTGGGCACCATTACGCCGGCCTCTGGCTTTGTCGGGCCCATGGGTGGTTTGGTTATTGGTATTGTGGCTGGCGCCGTGTGTTTTTACGCCACGCAATTCGTCAAACGCCGTTTGAAAATCGACGATTCCTTGGACGTGTTTCCGGTACATGGCGTCGGCGGCTGCGTCGGTTCGATTTTAACCGGCGTGTTTGCTGCTGAAAGTTTCGGCGGCTTGGGATTGAACGGCGTGACTATTGCCCAGCAAGTCGGCGTGCAAACGCTTGCGGTTTTAGTGACGGCGGCCTGGAGCGCTTTATTCAGCTATGTTTTATTGAAACTCATCGGCGTGTTCATCGGTTTGCGCGTCAGCGAAGACGAAGAACAGCAAGGTCTGGATATTGTGTTGCACGAAGAAACCGGCTATCACAATCTGTAACCATTAGCGGTTAGAATCTACGCTTTTCATAGCGGGCAGGACGGATCGCCGCCTTGCCCGCATCCCTACAAAATCAGGAAAATCATGCCCATCACTCTTGAAGCTTTAGAAACCATCGTCCGCGCGGCTGGCGACGTGGCGATGCGATATTTCAACGATCTGGACTCTCTGGCGATTAACAAAAAAAGCGCTCGCGACTTGGTCACCGATGCCGATGTCGCAGTGGAAAATTATCTGAAACAAGCGCTCAGCGAGCATTGTCCGGAGTACGGTTTTTGGGGGGAGGAAAGCGGCCAAACCGCCAACCAAACCAGCCGCTGGATCGTCGATCCGATCGATGGCACTCATTCATTTTCGAAAGGCCAATATTTTTGGGGCGTCAGCGTAGCCTTGGAAATCGACGGTGAATTGATGATGGGCGCGGTTTACGGCCCGGCCTTGGACGATTATTACTGCGCAGAAAAAGGCAAGGGCGCCTGGAAAAACGGCAAACCTATCCGGGTCTCTGATGAAACCAATCTGGCCAGCAGCATGGTGTCTACCGGTTTTGCCTGCCTGCGCCAGTATTTGGAAGATAACAACCTGCCGCGTTTCAACCGTATCGCTCAGGCTACCACCGGCCAACGGCGCTTGGGTTCGGCGGCATTGGATTTATGCACGGTTGCGGATGGCCAGGTCGATGCTTTTTGGGAACAAGAACTCAATCTGTATGACATTGCCGCGGGCGTGTTGATAGCCAAAGAAGCCGGCGCAACCATCACCGATTTTAAAGGCAATCCCGGTGTATTTCCAAAGCAGGTGTTTGCGACTAACGGCAAGATTCTCGATCAGTTGTTGCCTTTGATGTAAGCGTCTTTCATTAACATCTCGCAGCGTTTGGCAATATCGCTAGCTTGTTGTGCTGACGAGAAGCCGGCGTATTTATCCGCAAACTGTTGGGCGGTCTGTGTGTGTTTCGAATGGCGCAATAGCTCAGTGACGGCTGTTTTGTAGTTGGGATTTTTGCTTTCCGCGGCGATGTAAGTGCCAGCGCCGAGATTAGCGAGGTTTTGAGCGCTGATCAGTTGTTCCAGCTGAAAAGGCAATGCCAGCAAGGGTTTGCCGGACAGCAAAAATGCCGACAATGTCGCCATACCGCCATGGCAAATAGCCAAATCGCATTGTTTGGCAGCAGCCGAGATGATTACCGGTTGCGGAGTAATGTGTAGATTGGCGCTGCTGTTTTTTTCTATAAATGCGGGCGTTGTGCCGGGTATGTGCGCCAATATCGACCATGGTGACGCGCGCAACTGTTTTAGCAACACTTCCAGGCCGGGATATTCCGGGTGCAAATAGACGAATATTTTTTCGGCTCCGACGCTCGGCCAGATTGGCTCCATGCCGTCAGTCTGCAAAATGGTGGGTCCCCAATAATTTGCGTTACGGTATTGCCGATAATGGTCCAGTTCCGGAAACGTGCAGATAAAGTCTTCCGCAAAGTCGAATAAGTCCGCCAAAATCCTTAATGGTGGTGCATTCAAACGCTCTAAAACCGAGTTAGTCGTGTTTAACACTTGGCTTTCGATAATGTTTAAGGCCTTATCGCTAACGCGCAACCAGGGGCGAATATTGGGCATCGGACTGATGCGCGGCGGCGAAAAAAAGCCGGTGCCGAACCCCGCTCGAGGCGTGTCAAATTTGCGGGCAGCCAGTAACGCGGTCGGTGCGTGGTCGCATACGATCAAGTCAGGACTTACATGGCGATAAAGGGATTGCCAGGCTTTTGCTCGGGTTAGCAGAGCAGTTTCATCGGTAAAGCCGGCGTTTTGTAGAATTCCCGGATAACTGGAGGCTGGCGCTTGCGGACGACTGTCAGGCCAGCGTATCGGGGCTTGTAGGTAACAAAAATGATCGGCAGCTAACCAAGTGTCGGCGTATTCCAAATCTTTAAGCGCGAATATAACCTCGTGCCCGAGACTTTTAAGTTGTCGGGCTATGGGCAGAAATGCGGCAGTGTGACCGTAGCCGGCCCCTAATTCCCAGCAATACAGGACTCTAGCCATGGCAGTGGATTTGCTTTACAAAAGGTTGAAGTTGGAGTTTGTCTACAGCGTTTAGCAATAACTTTTGTTGAAACAACTGGTTTAAGAATTTATGCGCTAGCATTTATCTATGTTCATGATGGCAGTCAATAATAGAATTCAGACTGTTTGCTAATGATTTGGAATCATCGATAGTATTCAGTGCCATAATTAGCATACAAGGTTTTTATTCTTTAATTACGCTGTATCTAACCTGCTAAATTCTCATGATCCTACCTATATTACATTCAGAAAAGTTATCAGGTTTATGCGGACTAACGGCAATGCCGCCGATGTCTTCGCGCCAGTGCTTAAACCGGGCAATTCGACCCCTTGCATTGAGTTCCAAGGAAGTATTGCTGGCAGCGGCGGCCGCTTTATCTTTCGCGCCATTTTCAGTACAAGCTTGGACTCTGGATTTTTCTTCCAGGTCCTATAACTTTAACGAAGCGGATGGTGTTGTCCAGGCTAACGTTAGTCTGGCTAGCAGCTCCGGCGATTATGGCGGCTGCACCATAAGCGGCGACGTCGTCGCTGCCGGCGGCAGTGCAACCGCAGGCAGTGACTACAATATTTCGAGCGGCACCTTTTCTTTCAGCGTTCCCTTTTTGTTTGGCGGGTCTCATACCGATAGTGCGCCGGTATCCATCAATATTATCGACGATGCATTGGTAGAAAGCACTGAAACTGTGACCTTATCTCTTCAGAATGTAACGCCAAGCTGTACTGGTGATTCGGTGTCGGCGGGCGCGTCAGCAGTTGCCAGCATTGCGGACAACGACGTCGCTCCGCCCCCCACCACGCCCACTACGCCCACTACGCCAATAACCTCGACGCCCAACTTAACCGCCGATCCGACCTTTACCCCTAATCAGCAAGCAATTTACGAAGGTTTAACCAGTGCTTGCTCGGGAGCGAGTGGTGATTTATTGGCCCGCTGCAATGAAATAAACAACGCCGACCTGAATGCGGTGATTCCGGATGCGGTGGCGGCGCAAGGTGCGGCGGCTGTAGATTTTGGTTACAAGCAATTTTCCGTGGTGCATGGCCGCATCGTTAATCTGCGCAACTCCCAACAGCAAAGCGCCTCCTTATTGGGTTATTCCACCATTAATGTCAACGGCGAAACCATACCGGTCGGCAAGGCGTTGATGACAGCACTAGGCGCGGCTCGGGGCGGGGCGGCTGGGGATGATCCAAACGAACAGCCGTTTCGCGATAGCCCGTTAGGTTTCTTTCTGAAAGGTCAATTCAACGTCGGCGAAAAAGCCAATACCGGCAGCGAACGGGGCTTCAAAGCCGACAGAAAGGCGGTTACCTTCGGTCTGGATTACAGTTTTATGGATGAATTGGTGTTGGGTGCGGCCTTCGGTTACGGCTCTACCGATACCAATTACAATTTAAACAGCGGCAGTATGTCGACCGATGCGTACGAGTTTTCGTCGTATGGCAGTTATTTCCTGCCGCAGTCATTTTATATCGACTGGATTATGAGCTATGCGCTGCATTCCTTCGATATCAATCGGCGCATCCAATATACCGGATTCGATAATACGGCTACCAGTAGCGCTAATGGCGACCAGTACGGCTTTAGTTTGGGGTTTGGTAAAGATTTTGCGCTGCAAAGTTTTGTGATTAATCCCTATGTGAGGCTGGATTACAGCAAAACCGAAGTGGATAGCTATCAGGAAAGCGGCGGTGGCGGTTTAGCCATGGAGTTTGCCGGCCAATCTATCGATTCGGCGACATCGACTATCGGCGGTCAAGCCAGTAACGCGATCAGTACCTCTTGGGGTGTGTTGTCACCCGGCGTGCGTTTCGAATGGGTGCATCAGTATCTGGACGAAAGCCGTTTGATTCAGGCGCGCTTTAGTCAGGCGGCTGCCGGTGCCGGCAGATTCAGCGTAAAAACCGATACGCCGGATCGCGACTATTTTAATATCGGTACGTCGTTGGCATTGAGTTTGCCGGAAGGTCGGGCGGGCTTTTTACGATACGAATACCGCTTAGGGCAGGCCTATATTACCGATCACACTATCGAGTTGGGAGCGAGAATTCCGTTTTAAGGAATTTAGCGAATGCTTTGGGGAAGGGGCCGCTGCGGGACATCCCGCAGCGGCCGTCTTTAATTCAGACTTATTTGGCTGCGGCTAATTCCGCGCGCATGTCGTCGATGACTTTTTTATAATCCGGTTTGCCGAAAATAGCCGAGCCTGCAACGAAGGTGTCCGCACCGGCTTCCTTGATTTCACGAATATTAGCCACGTTTACGCCGCCGTCGATTTCCAGGCGGATATCCAAACCGCTGTCGTCGATAATTTTTCTGGCTTGGCGCAATTTATCCAGCGCGGATGGAATGAAAGATTGACCACCGAATCCGGGGTTGACCGACATCAGCAAAATCATATCGACTTTGTCGAGTACGTGCTCCAGGTAATGCAACGGCGTGCCTGGGTTGAATACCAGACCGGATTTGCAACCCAAGTCTCTGATCATTTGCAGTGAACGGTCAATGTGTCTGGAGGCTTCCGGGTGGAAAGTAATGTAGCTGGCGCCGGCTTTAGCGAAATCCGGGATGATGCGGTCGACCGGTTCCACCATCAAATGGACGTCAATTGGGGCGGTAACGCCATGCTTGCGTAGCGCTTCGCAAACCAAGGGACCGATAGTCAGATTGGGCACAAAATGGTTGTCCATCACATCGAAATGCACAATGTCTGCGCCCGCATTTAAGACATTAACAACTTCTTCGCCCAAGCGTGCGAAGTCTGCGGAGAGTATGGAAGGTGCAATCAGATTGTCAGCCATCTTTTGATCCTTTTGGTGAGGTTAAAAAACCGGCATTATAACTTTTTTCCGGCGTTTGGCTAAAACAGTGGATTGATTGCACACTTTAGGGCTGCCGGCGCTTGTTTCAAGCCGACACCACGGGCTCAAGATTTTTGTTAAGAGCGTAGTCGGTCAGAAACTTTTCGAATTCCGCTATCGGTAGCGGTTTGCTGACCAGATAACCTTGGTAAAGATCGCATTGCCGGCTTTTCAGAAAAGCCAGTTGCTCGGCGGTTTCCACGCCTTCCGCTACCACGCGCATGCGTAGCGTCTTCGCCATGGCGATAATCGTCGCGGTGATTTCCATATCGTCAGTGTGTTTGGGGATGTCTTCAATAAAACTTTTATCGATCTTTAAGACATCCAGCGGAAAGAGTTTCAAATAAGCCAGCGACGAATAACCGGTGCCGAAATCATCAATCGCCAGATGCACGCCCAACCCGTGCAGCTTGTGTAAAATTTCGATGGCTTCTTTTTCCCGTTTCATCAACGCGCTTTCAGTGAGTTCGAGTTCCAGGCACTCGGCCGGAAAACCGGTCTCTGCCAAAATCCTGGCGACCACGTCGCTAATATCACTATGCAAAAACTGTTGCGGCGATAGGTTAACCGCCAGACGCAAGGCTGGAAAACCGGCTTGCCGCCAGCGCTGGCCGTGGTGACAGGTTTCTCTCAACACCCAATTGCCGATACTGGTAATCAGACCGGTTTCCTCGGCAATCGGGATGAAGCGTAGCGGCGGTATCAGTTCGCCGCTGGCAGTCTGCCAGCGGACCAAGGCTTCGGCGCCGATAATCGCGCCATTCTCGATGCAAATTTGCGGTTGGAAAAACACCCGCAATTCGCCTTGCTCGATAGCTTGCCGCAGGCGGATTTCTATATCGATACGTTCCCGCGCGGCGCGGGTCAAATCTTCCGAGAAATATTTGAAGCGGTTCCTGCCCTCATTTTTGGCTTGATACAAGGCCGTATCGGCTTGTTGGATCAACTCGTCCGGCGAAGCGCCGTGTTCGGGAAACATGGCGATGCCGACGCTGACGCCGATGCGTACCTCATGACCGCTGGGTAGTTGCCAAGTTTGGTTCAAGGCATTGATGATTTGCGTGGCGACATGAGCGACGGTTTCAGGTTGGCTGACTTCTTCCAGCAACACCACGAATTCGTCGCCGCCCAGTCGGCAAATGGTGTCGCTGGTACGCAGCCGGGTAGTCAGGCGTTCGGCGACCATTTGCAGCAAATCGTCGCCGGCCAAATGGCCGAAGCTATCGTTAACGTCCTTGAAGCGGTCCAAGTCCAGCATCAACACTGCCATGTTGTTGGCCTGACGGCGGGCTTTTTCGATGTTGTGTTGCAGGCGCGACAGGAACAGCATGCGGTTGGGCAATTTGGTCAGCGGGTCGTGGTGGGCCAGGAATTCCAGTTCCATTTCCGAAGCCTTCAGCTTGGAAATGTCGGCAAACACACCCACGTAGTGGCTGATCTCGCCTTTGCCGTCGCGCACGGTGCTGATGCTCAACAATTCCGGATACACCTCGCCGGACTTGCGGCGATTCCAGATTTCGCCTTGCCAATGATCCGTAGTGGCAATATTGGCCCACATTTCCCGGTAAAAATCGGCGTTGTGGCGGCCGGAACTTAAGATGCTGGGGCTATGACCGATCACATCCCGATTATCGTAACCGGTGATGTTGCTAAAGGCCTTGTTGACCATCGTAATTCGGCGTTGGGCGTCGGTAATCATCACTCCCTCTCGGGTGCTTTCGAATACGGCGGCGGCTTGTCCCAAGCGCTCTTCGTTGGCTTTGATGTCGGAAATATCGGTAATGGTGCCGACGTAACCGCACAATCCGCCCGTTTCGTCCAGTTCCGGTTCGGCGCGCCCCACCACCCAGCGCACACTGCCGTCCGCCAGTTGAAAACGGTATTGCATATTGAAGGGCTGCAAGGCGGATACGCAACGCTGCCATTCGGCAATCACCGCATCGCGGTCTTCGGCAAGCAAACCGGCTATCCAGCCGTCACCGTGCGAATCAATAAAATGCAAGCCGGTGATTTCGCACCAGCGATGGTTGACGTAATCGCACTCACCTTTTTCGTTGGTGCGAAAAATGCCGACCGGGGCAATCTTCGATAGCGTATGAAAAAGTAGCTCGCTTTCCTGCAACGCGATTTCCGCTTGCTTACGGGCCGTGATGTCGCGCAGCCCGATGACATAGGCCGGCGCGCCTTCCCATTCCAGCGGCGTGGAGCGCAGTTCCGCCCAGGCTATGCCGCTGGGGCGAATCAGGTTGATGTCTTGAAATTGAATTTTGTCGGCGGAAATCGGAATTGCCAGGGAATGGCCGATCAGACTGCCGCGTTCCAGCAATTGTTCTGCGGCTTGATTGGCATAAATAACGACGCCTTGCGGGTCGACCACCATTACGCCGTCGGTAATGGTGTCCAGGATCAGATTGAGTTGTTTGAGTGTTTGTGGCATTTAGGGGTTACGACCGGGCATCAAACAATCACTGTCTGCACACCTGTACCAACATTTTGGGTAGTGATGGCCGCCATCACCGACGACATTCGCGAAAGATCGCCTAGCAGTTTCAACACCGGTTCCGGCAGGTCGCGCACCAGCATCGGCGTGGCAAAGATTTCTTTTTCCAGTGCCTTTTCCGGCATGCCCAATACTTCGACCACGTCGAATACCCAATGGCCCGGCTCGTATATGCCGGCCAGCACCGCGCTGATTTGCTCCACCAGCCTGCGGGTTTCCGGATTCAGCGACACCACGTATAAGGTCAAAACCAGCTTATGGTGGTTGGCCCGGCGTTCTTCGTGAACTTTGGCGATGTGTACCACTTGGGCGATATTGCGGATTTGCGATGCCGACAAGGGTTTGCTGGCCAGTTCGAATTGCAAGCCTTCTTCATGGGCGTCTTTCAGTTGATCCATGAATTCGGCGGCAAAGGCCGTGACGATATAGACATTCAAGCTGGTGTCCAATGCCTTCAGGCGGCGTAAGGTCTCCACGCCGTCTATGCCGGGCATGCGTAAGTCCAGAAATATCAAGTCGGGACGATCGGCTTCCACCATGGCGATACCTTGTAGACCGTTCTCGGCTTCGCGCACACGATAGCCTTCTTCTTCCAGAATCAGCTTGAAGGCGCCGCGTACCGCCGGGTCGTCGTCAATCACCAGAATGTTGTTTACCATCGCCTGTGTCTCTATTCGTTAACAAATACTAAAAGTGGGGGAATTTTAACCGGATGCGGCAACCTTCGCCAATGCGGCTTTCCACGGCTATCGAGCCATCGGCATCTTGAATCAAGCGGCGGGTGACGGATAAACCCAGGCCGGTGCCTTGGCCGGGCGGTTTGGTGGTAAAGAAAGGGTCGAACATGCGGCCTTGTACTTCGTCGGGGATGCCGGGACCATTGTCTTTTATATTCAACTCTAGCATTTTTTCCGCACAACGGACGCTGATTTCTATTTCGGGTTGGGCAATACCGCTTAGCGCATCGCGGGCGTTGATCAATAGATTGATCAGAATCTGTTGCATGCTTTCCGCCGTGCAGGCGAGTTTGGGCAAGTTTTCCGGTATCTCGGTACGGACTTGGATAGCGGTTTTGCGCAATTCGCCTTCCAGCAACAACAAGGTTTGGCCTAAAACTTCCTCTAGCGAGCAACTGCCGGTTGGCGTGGTCTTTTGATGCATGAACACCAGCATATTCGACACAATGTTTTTGATGCGTTGAATTTGCTGCAAGGCTTGCGCCAGTATTTGCTTGGATTTGGCATCTTCCGTGCGGTCCGAGACAAATTCCACGAAGTTCATCACGCCCATCAGCGGATTGTTGATCTCATGGGCCACGCCGCCGACCAGCGTGCCCAGTGCCGACAGCTTTTCCATTTGCAGCATATGATCCTGGTTTTCTTGTAATTGTTTGTAAGCTTGGCGGGTTTGTTCCAGCAAGCGGGCGTTTTCCAACGAAATGGCCGCTTGGGCGGTCAACAGCTCGGTCATGCTGATTTTTTCCGGGGTGAATACGCCTTCGGATAGCCGGTTTTCCAGGTAAAGCAAGCCGATTAATTCGCTTTGCTTGATCACCGGCAAACACAATACCGAGCGTAAGCCAAACGCCACAACCTCGGGCGCATTTTGAAACTCGCCGTCGCTGCAGGCGTCGCTCAGCACGACTTTTTCGTGGGTACGTTGCACGTAATTGACGATGGCGTGGCAGATGCCGCGCACCTTGTTCAAGCTGTAATAGTGTTTGTGTATGGTGCGCTTTTTGCCGACGTGCTGCTCGGCGGCCACCAATAATTCGTCTTGTTGTTTGATCAACAGATAACCGTGCTGGGCTGCGGAGCTTTCCAACACCACGGCCATGATTTTTTGCATCAATTGGGTCAGATCGATTTCTGCCGATAACGCCAGCGCCGATTTCATCAGATAGCTGATGTCCAGACTAGGTAAGGTGGTGGGAGCGGGCTGAGGTTTGGCTATTCTGGCGCCGGTCTCCGGACTGACGTATTGATGACGTTCCTGCAGCTGGTTGCTTTTCGCATCGGCACGGCATAAGCGGTAATGGCGGCGCGCTTCGCCGAAATACAGTTCCGCGTCGCCCAAGTGTTGCTTCAGCAACAGATCAGCCAGCGTTTCGTAAATATGGCCGGTCAGCAGGCCATAGTTCTGCGCCAGTGACAAGGCAATGGCATCCATGTACAGATTGCGCGCTTCGCGGTATTGGCCCTGCTGTCTGGCAAGCTCGGCATGGACAAACATCAGGTAGGGTTTCAGCAAGGGACCAAGTTGCCCCCACACTTCCAGTTGCGCAAGCAATGGCGCAATTTCGGCATCGATTCGCGCCGCATCCATTTCCGAGCGCAGCAAGTTCAAGATCCGAAAGGCGTACCAAAGACGTTTCAAAACATTGTCGGTTAAGCCGTGCAAATAGTTTTCCACGGCTTTCAGCGATACTGCCGCCGCACCATAGTCGCCCAGGTAATATTGGGCAAAACCCAGTAATGCGAAGTAACTGCCGGTAGCGGCCACATAGTTATTGGCCTGCCATTCCGCCAGCGTGGTTTGCATATCGACCGGACGGTAATCGGGCTTCATCGGTAATACCCAGCCGGCCAGCACCGCCTGGGCCAGACCTATTGAAAACGACAACTGGTTTTTGCGGGAAAATTGCAGACATTCATCGGCGGCTTCCTCGACCCAGCGCAGGTTTTTACCCTGGGCCAATAGATTCCACATCAGCGGGCCGTAGGACAGGCCGGCGTTGTAGAGATCGCCGCAGTTCTTGCCGGACTGAATGGCCTTGTGCGCGTAATCGACAATATCGGCCGGGTGGCTGCGCGAGTGCATATTGCACCAGACGATGCCGTTCATGCCGCGGGTGGCGCCAAAGGTATTGGGATATTTGGCGCACAAATCGTGTGCCAAATCCTGATAGAGAAACGCCTGCGCGAATTTGCCCTGTTCGCCCAGATTGAGGCCCATGATGGAAAACGAATAAATCACCGATTCGTCCATGCCGCCTTCCAGGCAGTGCAGGGTGGATTGGGCGGCGGATAAATACAGCTGCGGCACCAGACCGCACATGTACAAATCCGGAATCAACTCGCTATAAAAAGCCAGTTCGATTTTGCTTTGCCGCTGCTCGGTAAACGGCATGTTCAGGATTTTTTGCCAGACATCGTCTTGCTGTTCGATGATCAGCATCAGATTTTCCGTGCGTTGTCGGGCTTGCTCGGGATCGTCGGGAATGGACTTGTTGAAATACGTCAAGCCGCGATTGGCAGTGGCGATGGCTTGTTTGAAGTTGCCGAACGAAGACAGCGACGTGGTTTGATCTGCCAGCGCTTCGGCTTTGTCCAGATCGCTGACCGCATGCTCGATCAGCCGATTCAGCAAGGCTTCCGAGCTGTCGTAGCGGCCGCACATCAAATCGGTTTTTGCTAAGCGCTGATAAATCCGAAACGTCAGCGCGTAAGCCGTTTCCCAACAATCGGGCGGCAAATAATGGTGGGCCTTCAGGAAAAATTCGTTGGCGGCATCGCCGGCGAGCGCATCCAGGGCTTTATTGCCGGCATTAAAGTTGATATTCACCAGCCAGTAGGCGGTTTCTTCGTCCAGATCATTCGGGCAACCTTGATTGAGATGAGCGGCGATGGTGAATAAATTGTCCAGGCTGACCAACTCGGCACCCGGTGGCACCGCCGACAGCAAGCGATTGCCGATCCGCCAATGGATGCCGGGGCGCGCCGCGGCGGCAACTTGCTGCAATACCGCTTCCTGTACCCGGTCATGGACAAATTGCAGGTCGGCTTTATTTTCCAGTATCAGGCCCATGCTTAATACCGGTTTTAAGTCCTCGAACAGTCGCTCAATGGGCTTGTCCAGCACCAGCCCGACATCCTCCGCTGTAAAGCGATTACCCATACAGGCGCAATGATAAAGAATATCCAAAGTCCGGCTGGGCAATTTACGCACTTTGGCGCTGAACAGTTCCACCACGCTGGCCGGCATTTGTGTGTCGCGGATGCGGTTCATATCCCATTGCCAGTGTTGATTGGCGTCGATGCTGAGTAAACCTTCGTTGTACAACCAGGCCAGGCTTTCACTGACAAATAAGGGGTTGCCTTCGGTCAGGTGGGCAATAAAGTCGGCCAAATTGGCGGTGGCGTTCAGCGACGAATCCAGAATGTAAGCAACCATTTCGTGGCAATCGGCGTCGCTGAGTTCGGTCAAATGGATCTCGGCCAGTGGGCCGGCGTTTTCTCGCACGCTACGGATCAATTTGGTCAAAGGATGACCACTATCGACCTCGTTATGCCGATACGCGCCCAGCAAAAATAGATAGGGGTGTTCGCGGTGATTGGCGAACAGGTTTTGCAAAAAATCGAAGGTGGCGCTGTCGCACCATTGCAGGTCGTCGATGAATAACACCAAGGGGTTGTCCTCGCTGGCCAGGCAAGCCAGGAAGCGGCCGAACAAATTGTTGAAACGGTTACGCGCTTCCACCGGCGGCAAGGGCTGTACTTCGGCTTGCGGGCCGATGATGAATTCCAGCTCCGGCACCACATCAATGATCGCTCCGCCGGCATTGTCCAGCGCGTCGAGAATTTTTGCGGACCAATCATGCACTTGGGCGTCGCTTTCGGTCAGAAAGGTGCGTATCAGATTGCGCAAGGCCTGAATCAGCGAGCTGTAGGGAATATTTTTTTGGTATTGATCGAACTTGCCGGAGCTGAAATAACCGCGATTTTTCACCAGTGGTTTTTGGAGTTCCTGAATCAGCCGGGTTTTGCCGATGCCGGATAGGCCGGAAATAAGCACCGAACGAAACCGGCCTTGGGTCACCTCGCTGTAATCCTGGCGAATGAGCTCGGCTTCGCTTTGGCGGCCGACCATTTTCGAAATGAAAACCACCCGGCGGCTGCGGTCGTGTTGGCCTATGCCAAAATTCGATACGCTGCCGGTGGTTTCGTGTTCTTTTTGGCAGCGCAGCAAATCGGCCAACAAACCGGAAGCACTTTGATAGCGTTTTTCCGGTTGCTTCAAAATCAGTTTGGCGATGATTTCGCTCAGGGTGTTGGGGATGCCCGGACTGATGTCGTGGATTTTGATGGCTTCCTCAGCTAGATGCGAGTGAATCAGTTCCAGCGGATCGTCTGAAAAAAATGGCAGTCGGCCCGTCAGCAGTTCGTAAAACACGATACCCAGTGAATACAAATCGGTGGAGAAATCGACCCGGTAGTTGATGCGCCCGGTTTGCTCCGGCGAGGTATAGGCTAGGGTGTTGCGGACAAATTCCGGATCGTAGATAAAGTGACTGACATCGCGGATGTCCAGCGGCGTGATGAAGTCGGTCAGGCGCAGACTCAAGCTGCCGGATTGCACCAGAATATTGTGCGGTTTGATGCCGCCATGGGTAATGCCGGCATCGTGCACCGATTGCAGGGTGTCGGCCAAGGAGCAGGCCAATGTAAAAAAATCGCTCAGATTCACAGCCTGTTGTTGAGCGATCCATACATTCAACGGTTGGCCGTTGAACCAAGGCTGGACGATGAATTGATCGCCGTCGTTGGATTCCAAAGCCAACGGCGTGCAGACGCGCGGGTCGTGCAATACTTTCAGGCGTTCGATTTTTTGCCGCAGATGCCGGGATTGGTCGTCCCAACTGGACAATAGTTTCAAGCACTTAACGACCAGCGGGTATTCCGGCACGTGTTTGTGATAGCCCTTATAAACCGTGGCTTGCAGGCTTTCGCCGAGTTTGTCGGTCAGCACATAGCTGTCCAGTTGCGGAGCGTTTTGAAGCGGAACGGTTCGGGTGCTTATATCGATCATGCGCTGGCGAGAGGGAAAGTTAAGGCGATTTTCGCGGCAGTTCCGGGGGCGGGCTGTTTTATAATTCTAGTCTTGTTTTCACTCAACAGGATTAGCCATGGCCGCGACAGCCTCCACTATGCTGCCTCTGGGCAGTATCGCCCCGGACTTTTGTTTGCCGGATACCGTGACCGGCCGCGAGTATGCGTTGCAGGACTTGAAAGGCGAGCGCGGCACTTTGATTTTGTTTATCTGCAACCACTGCCCGTATGTGTTGCACGTCAAAGAGCAGTTGATTGCTATTGCCCGGCAATACGCCGCCTCAGGCATTTCGACGGTGGCGATCAGTGCCAATGACATCGAAAACTATCCGCAGGATGCGCCGGATAAAATGCAGCAGATGATGGCGGACTGGGGACATCCTTTTGCCGCGTATTTGTACGACGAATCGCAGGCGGTGGCCAAAGCCTACCAAGCAGCCTGCACCCCGGATATGTATCTGTTCGATGCCGATTTGGCTTGCGTTTATCGAGGCCGTTTGGATGGCGCCACACCGAAGAATGATGTGCCGGTTACCGGCGAAGATTTGCGCAATGCCCTGGATAACTTACTGGCGGGAAAGCCTGTCGATACGATACAAATTCCCAGCATCGGCTGTAACATCAAATGGAAACTTGCGGAGTAAAGGACGCTAATCCGGAACATGTTGCCAGTCCTGTAAAAACCGCCGCTCAGGTTTTTGAACTTTCCTGGCGGCGGCTTGCGCAGGGGTGTATTCAGGCTGACAAATTATTGCCCCCAGTCTTCGGCACGGTGGGTTTTTAGCGTGGCACGTCGTCGAATTGCTCAACCAACATATCCAGCTCTTTGCTGAGTGCCGAGACACCGCCGCTGGCCGTACTGGCATGAACCGCATGCTCTGTAGTTTGTCGCGATAAGCTGCCGACGGCTTCTACCGTTCTGGAAATTTCTTCGGAAACAATATGTTGCTGTTCGGCGGCGCTGGCGATCTGCACGATCATGTCGTTAATGATATTGACCGACAGTGTGGTTTGTTGCAGCGATTCGGTGGAGTTTTTTCCGTGTTCCGCGCCGGTTGCCGCCATTTCCCTGACTTTAGCCATTTCCTGTACGGCGTTATTGACGCCGGAGCGCAGGCCGTCGATCATTTTATGGATTTCCTCCGTGGATTTTTGCGTGCGTCCGGCCAAGGTTCTGACTTCGTCGGCCACGACGGCAAATCCCCGGCCTTGTTCGCCGGCGCGCGCTGCTTCGATGGCGGCATTCAGTGCCAACAGGTTAGTTTGCTCGGCAATCCCTTGAATCACATCAAGCACGCCGCCGATTTTCTTGCTGTGATCGGCCACAATTTTAATAACTGTTTCGGCTTGGCTGACCGCAACTACTAAGCGGTCTATCATTTGGATGGTATTGTTGACCCGCGAAAGCGTTTCTTGCGATTGCCGATTGACATCATTGGCGGCTTGAGCGGCGTTGGCGGCGCTGCGGGCGACCTCGCTGACGGTGGCGCTCATTTGGTGTATCGCCGAGGCAATCTGTTCAATTTCCGCCAGCTGTCTATCCATCGCTGCGCTAACTTGGCTGACTGCCTGGTAGCTCGTATCGGCTTTACCTGCCAAGGGTTCTGTGGCTTGAGTTAGACGGCGTATGATGGTTCGGGATTTGGCTTTTAACAGCTTCACCGCCAACAGTAATTGTCCAACTTCGCCGCCATCAGCGGTGTAAATCTGCTGCATCACCGGATTGTCGATCACCCGGCGCGCTTCTGCCGCTGCGTCTTTTAAAGGTTGTAATACAAGCCAAACCCAGGCATAACCGACCGCTAAGGGGCCGGCAAAGATTGCTGTCGCTACGCCAAAACTGCACGTTTCGCTCAGATAAAGGCTGATGGCGGTGATTAATTGAATCACTACAAAACCGCCGGTCAGTTTGCCGGACAAACCGATGCGGCTCAAAGGCGAATCGATATTTTTGCCGTGGTTCAGCTTTTCGTAGACAGTATTGGCGCGGGCCACGCAGGTCACGTCCGGTTTAACCCGCACCGATTCGTAACCGACAATCTTGCTATTTTCGAAGCGCGGGGTGACAAAAGCATCCACCCAGTAATGGTCGCCGTTTTTACAGCGATTTTTGACAATTCCCATCCACGGCCGGCCGCTCTTCACGGTTTGCCACAAATCGGCGAATGCGGCGGAAGGCATGTCGGGATGGCGAACGATGTTATGGCTCTGGTTTAACAGCTCTGCCTCGCTAAAGCCGCTAGTGTTCAAAAAATCTTGGTTGACATAATTGATCTTGCCGGCGGGATCTGTCCCGGATGTGATGGTAGCCGAAGCTGAGTAAATCAATTCACGTTGGGTAACGGGTAGGTTTTTTCTCATTTTTGTACCGGGTCGGCAGAGATAGAAAGGTAAGTTCCCACGCAAGCGCTGGCTGACTGGTCTGCACCGCTTTTGTCGAGGAAGTATAAAAGGCTTTACGGCGATTGCAAAAGCCGGCCCCTGACTAGCGTGTGTTATGTGCAGGCCGTTTTTATTGTTAGATAGCGGCGATGCACTATGCTTGCAACGGAAAAACCTAAAATGAGGATGGAAATGGCAGAATATCAATCACGGCAGTTGCAATTCAGCGGCAGCGGTGGCGAGTATTTCCGGATTTGGATCGTCAATGTCTGCTTGAGTATTGTCACCTTGGGCGTTTACTCAGCCTGGGCCAAAGTCAAACGTAACCAATATTTTTACCGCCACACTACTTTAGCCGGTGCGGGTTTTGACTACCACGGCGATCCCAAGGCGATCTTGAAAGGACGCATCGTCGCTTTTCTGTTGTTTGCTGGTTATACCTTGGTCGGTGAATTCGATCGGGTTGCAGGCTTGGCAATTTTGCTGGTGATCGTATCGGTGATGCCCTGGTTATTGATGCGTTCGCTCCGCTTTAGAATGCATAACACCAGTTACCGAGGCTTACGTTTTGCGTTTCATGGCAGCACCGGAGAGGCGTACTTCAATTTTCTGCTATTGCCGGTATTATCGGCGTTGACTCTGGGGTTGCTGTGGCCGCTGGCGCAACAGCGCATGGCCCGTTACGCACGGGAAAACAGCACGTACGGTAATGAGTTTTTTAAATTCTTTGCCGGAATTGGCGCTTATTACCGCATCTATCTGATGACGATATTCATAGGTGTGCTGGTGTTTGCCGGCCTGATGGTCAGCGTTATGTTGCTGGGTAGCAAGGAGCTGATTCCGGTCGAGGCTGAGCAATTAGTGGCGATGAGTGTATTGGTAGCCGCGATAGGCACCTATTTGGCCTTGTTTTTACTGGCTTATCCCTATGTCGCGGCGCGTCTGCAGAACTTAGTCTGGAATAGCACGCAATTGGGTCCGCACGGGTTTCAGGCCCAGCTTCAAGCGCGGGAGATGCTGGGTATTATGTTTAGCAACGTCCTGTTGACTTTGCTGACCTTGGGGCTGTACAAGCCGTTTGCTGATATTCGTTTGGCGCGCTATCGCATCGAGCGCGTCGCATTATTACCGCGCGGCAGCATCGACGAGTTTGTGGCTGGTTTACAGACAAATACTTCCGCCGCCGGCGAGGAAATGGCCGAGATGTTTGATTTCGATATTGCCTTGTAAATGTTGCTTACGGCCGTTTACTACGACGGGCGGCAAGCCCGGCCGCATCCCGTTACCCTCTGTGTTGAGGGCGACAAGCTGTTGTTGCAGGGCCGGGAGATTGTCCGCCGCGAAAATTTAGCCAGTCTGAAAATTCCGCCGCCGCTCGGCAGCACGCCGCGCCTGATTTTGTTCGCCGATGGCGGCCGTTGTGAAGTCGCTGATCGGCAAGGCTTTGCCGAGATGTTGCAGGATGCAGGTAGTAGCGCGGTAGCGGGTATGGAAAATAGTTGGTGGTATGCGTTGGCGGCGCTGCTGTTAACTCTGAGCCTGTTCGTTGTTGCGTATTTGTTTGGATTGCCTTATGCGGCGCGGGCGGCGGCGGACCAAGTGCCGGTTTATTTGCTGGAACGGATGGATACGCAGTTTTTCGCCAGCCTTGATCAAACCTTATTGAAGCCCAGCACATTATCCGACGAACGCCGGCAAACTATTCAGGATGGCTGGCAGCGCTTGGCTTTGCCGCCGAGAGAGGATAGGCCCGCGCATATTGAATTTCGCGCTAGCTCGACATTGGGCGCCAACGCCTTTGCGTTGCCTGGCGGTAGCGTTCTGCTGCTGGACGACTTGGTGAGTTTGGCGAGTAACGACCAAGAAATTTTGGCGGTGCTGGCCCACGAAATGGGCCATGTCCACGAAAAACATGCTCTGCGGCAAATGCTACAGGCTTCTGTGGTGGGTTTGGCGATGGCTTGGTACATTGGCGATGTCAGCAGTCTGCTGGCCGTCGCGCCGACCGTATTATTACAAACCCGCTATTCGCGCGATTTTGAACGCCGTGCCGACGCTTTTGCCGCAGAACTGTTGCGCGCCAACGCTATTCCGGTCAGTCGGCTGGCCGATATATTGGAAAAACTGGAGGCCGCCCATCAAACCACAGTACCCAAACAACCCGTAGAATCGCTTGAAGCGCTGGATTATTTATCCAGCCATCCCAATACCGAAGAACGGATCAAACGCTTGCGCGGGCTTTAAAATGCTCGGCAGCCGGAGTATTTTGGCATCAATTTATAGGTATCAGGAGAACAAAACACCATGAAACGTCTTTATGTCCTCGCGCTGGCGGGGCTGCTGGCAGCCGGCGGAACCGGTTGTGCCTATACTGCCAAACCAGAGCAGCAGGCGCAAAATCGCAAAGTACACCACGTGGTGATAGTCTGGCTGAAACAGGCGGGTGATGAAAAACTGCGGCAACAATATATAGAAGACAGTGCAGGCTTGGCTAAATTGCCGGGCGTGCTGGCTTACGATGTCGGTACACCGGCGGCGATTAATCGTGGACGAGCGAATGCTGCGTTAGATGAAAGCTATGATGTGGCCGTATCCGGCGTTTACGAAAGCCAGCAGGCTTACGAGGCGTTTTTGCAGAATCCGGAATATCTGCGCGTGGCTCAACAGGTGCTGCGGCCCTTGGTGGATAAATATAAGATTTACGATTTTATCGAGTAATGACGTTGTGACCAGCCGTTTCCCGGATTTGTAGCCAGGAATGGCTGGACAATATCAGTCTGGCTTCTTCGATGCCGGCAGCATGTGGTTTAAGGTGTTGTCGCGCTGCACGTAATGATGAAATAGTACCGCCGATACGTGTAAGCCAATCAGGTAATAGCCAATCACTCCGCCGGTTTCGTGTATTTCTTTGATCGTTTTGGCCAGTTCCTTGTTTTCGGCGATCAGCGCCGGCAACTCCAGGCCAAAAAACGGAATTGTTTTACCGGCCGCGCTTAATGCCAGCCAGCCGGCTATCGGCATTCCCAACATCAATCCATAAAGCAATAGATGCACCAGACGTGCCGCTAGCCGTTGCCAGGTCGGCGGTTCGGGTGATATGGCCGGTGTGGGGCCGGTCAGACGGAAACCCAGTCTCGGTAGCAGCAGCATTAACACCAATAAACCCAGCATAAAATGCAGGGCTTTCATGGTTTCACGCGGGTCGCTGCCTTTGGGGAACAACTCGCGTAGTTCGATACAGGCATAACCGGCTGCCATCACGATAAACGTCAGCCAGTGCAAGGCAATCGTCATTGTGCCATAGCGTTCGTTTGTATGGTTTTGCATCGTTAATTACTCCTTTTTGCCAAGAAAATGATAATACGCCGATTTTGCAATAAGCCAGTTTGTCGAACGATGCCCGCGACTGGGTGATTTAAAACCCTAGCGATGGGTTTACTTTTTTAAAGCGGAGGCTTCCGCGGCGCGGCGGGTGATTTCCGCCCAATCGCCGGCATCGACCAGTTCGGATGGTGCCATCCAGGAGCCGCCGACACAGGCCACATTGCTTAGCGCCAGATATTCCACCGCGTTTTTCGGATTCACGCCGCCGGTCGGGCAGAAGGTCACTTGCGGCAGCGGGCCGCCGATGGATTTCAGCATCGGGATACCGCCCGCCGCTTCGGCCGGGAAAAACTTCATCGCGGTAATGCCTTTGTCCATCAAACGCATCACTTCGCTGGGGGTGATGACGCCGGGCAAAATCGGCACGCCGGAAGCCAGAGCCGCATCCAGTAAGCTGTCGGTGACGCCGGGGCTGACGATGAATTCCGCGCCGGCGCCAATGGCGTTTTTCAGCGTTTGGGTATTGATGATTGTGCCGGCACCGACAATCGCGCCCGGTACTTCTGCTTTGATGCGGCGGATGGCGTCCAGTGCTACGGGCGTCCGCAAGGTGATTTCCAATACTTTCAATCCACCTTCCACCAACGCGCGCGCCAGCGGCACGGCTTGTTCCAGTTGATTGATTACCATCACCGGCATTACCGGGGAGGTGGTCATGACTTCTTTTATAGTTACGGTCATTTGTTATTTTCCTAATGTGAGTGTGCTTGGAAAGCCCACGCCGTGAAGCGTGTGTGTTTGACGAAACAACAACGGTCTGATGGGCAAGCCCTAAACCGTATAGGTTGTCGATGCAGTTTTGCCGCCGTGTCCGGTCCAGTCGGTATGAAAAAACTCGCCTCGGGGTCGGTCGATGCGTTCGTACGAATGGGCGCCGAAATAGTCTCTTTGCGCTTGCAGCAAATTGGCTGGCAGACGTTCGGTGCGATAACCGTCGAAATAGGCCAGGGCAGACGAGAATGCCGGTGTTGGGATGCCTAGTTGTATGCCCAAGATCACTGCTTGACGCCAACCCGCTTCGGCTTGCTTCATCGCTTCGACGAAGAAATCGGCCAGCAGCAAATTTTCCAGATCGGGATTTTGCTGGTAAGCCTGTTTGATGTCGTTCAAAAACTGGCTGCGAATAATACAGCCGCCGCGCCACATCAAGGCAATGTCGCCGTAATTCAGTGCCAGCTGGTATTCCTTGGCGGCTTCGCGCATCAACCGAAAGCCTTGCGCGTAGGAAATGATTTTAGAGGCGTATAGGGCCTGGCGAATGGCTTGAATCATCGCCGCTTTGTCGCCGCTAAATTGGGTGCTGGTTTTTGGCAAAGCTTGGGCCGCGCGTATGCGCTCGTCTTTTTGTGCGGATAGGCAACGGGCAAAGACCGACTCGCCGATCAAGGTGAGTGGGATACCTAAGTCCAGCGCATTGATGCCGGTCCATTTGCCGGTGCCTTTTTGGCCGGCGGTATCCAGGATGCTGTTCAGTAAAGGTTGGCCGTTGTCTTCCTTATAGGCCAGAATGTTGGCAGTGATTTCGATCAAATACGAGCTTAATTCGCCTTGATTCCATTCGGCAAAAATCGCCTGCATCTCGTCGGTGCTCAAGTTCAACCCTTCAGCCAACAATTGATACGCTTCGCATATCAGTTGCATATCGCCATATTCGATGCCGTTATGCACCATTTTTACGTAGTGGCCGGCGCCGTTATCACCGACCCATTCGCAGCAAGGGTCGCCGTCGACATGAGCGCTGATGGCTTGAAAAATTGGTTTAACCGCCGGCCAGGCTGCTTGATTGCCGCCGGGCATGATCGATGGGCCGTGCCGGGCACCTTCTTCACCGCCGGAGACGCCGGTGCCGACGTAGAGCAGGCCTTTTTCCTGCAAATATTGGGTGCGGCGGTTGGTGTCGGTAAACAGCGAATTACCACCGTCAATAATAATGTCGCCGGCAGACAGCAAGGGTAGCAAGTCGTCTATGTATTGATCCACGACAGTGCCGGCCTTGACCATCAACATCACCTTGCGCGGCGACTCCAGGCTGTTGACCAGTTGTTCCAAGGAATGCGTACCGATGACTTGTGTGTTTTGGGCGGGACCGTCGAGAAACTCATCGACTTTGCTGGCGGTGCGGTTATACACCGCCACTTTGAAACCGTGGTCGTTCATGTTCAGAACCAAATTCTGTCCCATGACCGCCAAGCCGATTAAACCGATATTTGCTTTCATGTGTTTGCCTACTGTAAACGTTGTCGTTGTGGGGTGATGACACAATGTTGCTTAATTCTGGTTTCAAGAAAGTCGTCCTTCCGCGGGAAGGACGGATTTGGCAAAGTGAAACTAAGACGGCATTGCTTAAAACGTGTGAATATCAGTCCACGAAAAACAGATTGGTCGCTCCAGTTTCCGAGGTGGATGCGTTTGCCCGCATCGCCCCAAACAGTTCGCGGCCCATACCAAAATGATGGCCGGTGGCGCTGTTGGGCGTTGGCACTCTAGCATCGAATTCGGTTTGATCCACCTGGACGTTGACTTCGCCGGTTTGGGTGTTCAGCGCGATGATGTCGCCGTCGCGGACTTTGGCCAGTGGGCCGCCGTCTATGCATTCCGGCCACATGTGGATCGCCGACGGTACCTTGCCGGACGCGCCGGACATTCTGCCGTCAGTGACCAAGGCGACATGAAAGCCCCGGTCTTGCAATACGCCCAACACCGGCGTCAATTTATGCAGTTCCGGCATGCCGTTGGCTTTGGGGCCCTGGAAGCGCAACACCACAATCACGTCTTTTTCCAGTTCGCCGCGTTTGAAGGCAGCCACCACGTCCAGTTGGTCGTCGAATACCATCGCCGGCGCGGTAACCACCTGATGCTTTTCCGCGACTGCGGAAATTTTCGAGACACCGCGGCCCAGGTTGCCGTGCATCACGTGTAGGCCGCCGCCCGCAGCGAAGGGTTGTGCCACACTGCTAATCACCTCCGGATCCAGCGAAACCGCTGGCCCGGCTTCCCAGCTGAGCTTGCCGTCGTTCAACGTCGGTACTTGGCTGTATTGGGCCATGCCGCGTTGGTCGCCGATGGTCAGAATATCGCCGTGCAGAAGGCCGTGTTCCAGCAATTCCTGGATCAACAAGCCCATGCCGCCGGCCGCTTGGAACTGGTTGACGTCGGCCGGGCCGTTCGGATAAATCTTGGTCAATAACGGAATGGCTTTGGATAGATTATCGAAATCGTCCCAATTGATGATGATGCCGGCCGCGCGGGCGATAGCGATCAAATGGATGGTGTGATTGGTCGAGCCGCCCGTGGCCAGTAAGCCGATGATGGCGTTAATGATGGCTTTTTCGTTGACCACATGGGCAATCGGCCGGAAGTCGTCACCCAGCGCGGTGAATTTCAATACCTGTTTGGCAGCAGCTTTGGTTAATTCGTCGCGTAGCGGGGTGTAAGGGTTGACGAATGAACTGCCCGGCAAGTGCAGGCCCATGATTTCCACCATCATCTGATTGCTGTTGGCGGTGCCGTAGAAGGTGCAGGTGCCGGGGCTGTGGTAAGCCTTGGATTCCGACTCCAGCAGTTCCTTTTCGCCGACTTTACCTTCCGCGAATTTTTGCCGGGTGCGGGATTTTTCCTTGTTGGAGATACCCGTAGTCATCGGCCCGGCGGGCACAAAAACCGCAGGCAAATGGCCGAAACTCAAGGCGCCGATCAGCAAGCCGGGCACGATTTTGTCGCAGACGCCCAAATACAAGGCGGCGTCGAACATGTTATGGCTCAAGCCAATCGCCGTGGATAACGCAATCACGTCGCGGCTGAACAGCGACAATTCCATGCCCGGCATGCCTTGCGTCACGCCGTCGCACATGGCCGGCACGCCGCCGGCGAACTGGGCGACGCCGCCGGCTTCGCGCACTGCTTGTTTGATCAGTTCCGGGTAGTGTTGGTACGGTTCGTGTGCCGACAGCATGTCGTTGTAAGCGGAGATAATGCCGACGTTGGCTTTCACGGCATGCGACAGAGCGTCTTTTTCAGCCGCCGAACAGACGGCAAAACCGTGGGCCAGATTCGCGCAAGGCAGATTGGTACGTTGCGGGCCGTTGGCAATGGCGGCGTCGATGCGGGCCAGATAAGCAGCGCGGCTTTCCCGGCTACGTTCCACCACGTCGGCGGTCACTTTTTCTAAAACAGGATGCATAAGCTCTCCAGGGCAGCAGATGGGGTGGTGTCGACGCGCCGAACGGCGTTTTGGAATCGAGAGTGATTGGGTTATGCGCGTCTAACCCACCCTAAATTTAAGCGGCTAAGGTGCCCAGTACAATTCCACCGGCACGTCTTCCTGATTCAATAAGGCCCGAATCGGCATGTCCTCTACCGGGCCCGGTTTTTGGGCGCTGTTGAATACTGCCAACTTATCTTCGCCGGTGAACAAAATCACGATGCGCTCCGACTTTAATAAAGCGTTGCGGGTCAGGGTCAGGCGTTCTGTATTGGCGCCGGTCACTTCGCTTTGAATGGCGGTGATGGCCGCGGTCAGATTTTGATTGTCCTCACTCAATGCGTTGGCCAGACCTTCTGCGTGCGGAAACAGCGAAGCGGTATGACCGTCCGGGCCCATGCCGACGATGCTCAGCGTGAAAGGCTGCGGCAGTTTGGCGTAACGGCCTTCAGCCTCTGCCTGACCTTGTTTGGCCTTGGCAGCCGGGGTTTTCATGCCGATAAACTCAACGTTTTTGGCGTTGTTGATCAGCAGGCTGCGGCGAATTAAAGCTTCGTTGCTGGCGCTGTGTTGATTGTCCACCCAGCGTTCGTCCACCAGCGCTACCTTGATTTTTTTCCAATTCAAATCGGATTTGGACAAAGCTTCATAAAGCGGGGCAGGGGTGCTGCCGCCCGACACCAATAAAGTGGCTTGACCGTGTTTGCTGACGGCTTCGGATAACACATCCTGGCATTCGGCCACCAAGGCGGTAAACAGGTGGTTACGTTGTTCGAAAAAAAATTCTCTAACCATGTTCGTTGTTCTCGTGATGGATACAGATTGATTACTCTTCCCAGGCGCGGCCGTCGCGGGCCAATAATGCCACGGAGGCAATCGGCCCCCAGCTGCCAGCCGGGTAAGATTTTGGAGCGCTGTGGTTTTGCGCCCAGGCGTCTTGGATCGAATCGACCCAGGCCCAGGCTTGTTCGATTTCCTCGCGGCTTAAAAACAGCGTGGTGTTGCCGCGCAGGGCTTCCAGAATCAGTTTTTCGTAGCCGCCGAAAATACTGTTTTTCTTGAAGGTTTCCGAAAAACTCAAGTCCAGCTTGGTTTGTTGCAATTTGATATTACCGTCTATGCCCGGCACCTTGTTCAACATCACCACATCCACGCCTTCGTTGGGCTGCAAATGGATCACCAGTTTATTGGCCGGCAGGTCGCGGAAGCTGTCTTTGAAAATGTTGTGCGGCAATTGTTTAAAGTTGACGACGATTTCCGTACGCTTGTTGGGCATGCGTTTGCCGGTGCGCATGTAAAAAGGTACGCCGGCCCAACGCCAGTTGTCGATGTCCACCCGAATCGCCACGAAGCTTTCGGTGGTGCTTTCCTTGTTGGCGCCTTCCTCTTCCAGATAACCCGGCACCGCCGCGCCTTTAATGAAACCGGCGGTATATTGGCCGCGCACGGTTTTTTCCTCGACATTGCGTGCGGTAATCGGCCGCAAGGCTTTCAACACCTTGATTTTTTCCATGTGGATGCTTTCCGCTTCCAGATCGGCCGGCGGTTCCATCGCTACAAAGGTCAGAATCTGCAGCAAATGGTTTTGCAACATGTCTCGCAACTGGCCGGTTTTATCAAAGTATTCCCAGCGGCCTTCGATGCCGATGTCTTCACCCACCGTAATCTGGATATGATCAATGGTGTTGTGGTTCCAATTGGTAGTGAAAATCGAGTTGGCAAAACGCAGGGCCAGCAGATTCAGTACCGTCTCTTTGCCCAGGTAATGGTCGATACGGTAGACCTGATCTTCCTGGAAGACTTCTTCGACGACGTCGTTGATCTCCTTGGAAGACTTCAAGTCGTGGCCGATGGGTTTTTCCATCACCATCCGCGATTCGGCGGTTAATACGCCGCAGCTTTGCAAACCCTGGCAGATACTTTTGAATAGAAACGGCGCCACGGCAAAATAGTTGACCATCACCCGCTTTTCCGGATCAACTGCGGCATTCAACTGTAGATATTGCTCCGGTTGAGTCAGGTCGATTTTCAGATACGATAATCTTTGCGACAGCCGGCCCCAGATTTCGGGGTTTATCTCTTTGTGTAAGAACGATTTCAGGCTGTTATGAGCAATTTGGACGAAGCCTTCGCTGGTTTCCTCCAGTCGATCAACGCCGATAATGCGGGTATCGGTTTCCAGCAAATTGGATTTTTCGAGACGATACAACGAAATCAGTAACTTTCGTTTCGATAGATCACCCAATGCGCCGTAAATCACCAGGTCGCAAGGTTTGTAATTTTGATTTTTCATCAGTGATACCAGGAATGAAGAAGAGGGTTGATCGGCTTTGGCATGTCGATTTCAGCGCGCAAAATAAACGCACGTTGCAGGAAACTCTGGGCCCGGATCAGTCGAAAATGCCGCTATTATAATGTTCGTTGCCGGTTCGGAACAAGATCAAAGGCCGCCAAGGCCGGATTTACTTGGGTTGGTGGCGCACGAAACGGTTGACAGTTAGCCGAACATCTCGGTGGTATAACGATAGGCTTGCATCGTGTCCGACCAATAGGCGGCGGGTAAGCCGGCCTTTTGTTTTAGGTGTTGTAAAAACTGGGCGGGATCGGGTAGATCATCCCATACCGAGGGCAGGAAAGTGCCGCGCCGGCCGCCTTCCTGCAAGATGATGCCGTCGATGCCGGGGCGAAGTTGCACGATTAGATCCGCTTCCGAAGCGAATTTCATCGCTACGGCGGGGCTAAGTACGGAAATATGCAGATCAAGATCGGCCAGTTCCTTGGCCGCCAGCGGCGGAAAACGCCGGTCGCGGAAAGCCGCCGCAAAGGCGTTTTCCGCTACATCTTCCACCAAAGGCCTTACCGCTTCCAGCATGCCGATACAACCGCGCAATTGACCACGGCGTTCCAGCGTGACGAAAGTCGCGCAGATTTCGCGTAATTCCGCTGGATAGCTCTCCAAATCGACCGGTAACGGCCGACCGGTTTGCATGCCGTGGGCTATGGATTGCCGGGCTAGTTCCAGCAACGGAGTTTGCAAGGTTTTAGTCAACGACATAGGCACCGTACCCCACGACTTGCTGTTTGTCGCTGGCCGTGTCGCCGGAATTGCGCAGATCTATGGTTTTAATAGACAGGCCTTTTTGTTTCAGTAGTTTCAACAAGCCGTTGACCGGCACCTTGCCGCAGGCGGCCTCGCCGCAGATTTCGGTGTATTGCAAATGCTCTATCATTCGGCTGGTCGCCTGGTCCAGGCGTTTGGCGGTGTCGTAGTCGTGATAATGGCTTAGGTCCGAGCTGATGACCAGTAAGGTTTCATCGCCGCCCCACAACAGCTCCAGCGCCTGACTGACTTGTTCGGGACTGGCGTCGCCGGCCACGATGGGGACCAGCGTGAATTGCTGTAAGACCGATTGCAGAAACGGCAGATGTACTTCCAGGCTGTGTTCCAGCGTGTGGGCTTGTTCGATGTATTCGACAAACGGCAAACTCAATAAGGCTTCGATAGCGGCCTGGTCTACCTCAACATCGCCGAGCGGGGTGGTGTAAGCGTGGGTTCTGCTGACTGCCAAGCCGCGAAACGCCACGTGATGCGAAGGGCCGATCAATATCACGCGGGTAATGCTGGCTGCGGCGGGCTTTAAACGGGCGTAAGCGGTAGCGGCTATCGGCCCGGAATAAATGTATCCGGCATGCGGCACGATCATGGCTTTGGGCGCTTTGCCGGTGGGGCGTACGTCCTGCAAATAGCCGGACACCGCGTCATGAAGTTGTTGGGGGTGGGCAGGATAAAACCGTCCTGCTACGGCGGGTTTTCTATTCATGCGCTGATCCTTTTTTAAAGTTTTAATACGATCAGAGGCCGGGCGGATAGCGGCGCATCAAAAAATTGAATACCCCGCCCATCTTGGGTTTATTCTACTGCTAACTCTCGCCGATAACGACCCGATTTTATGCTTGGGGTTCAAGGAGCATCGCCATGACTACTTTACTCAGCGCGGATACAGCAGCCACCCGTTATTGGCATGTGTTGGCGGACGGCAAGGTGCAGTGCGACTTGTGTCCGCGCTTTTGCAAATTGCATGAAGGCCAGCGCGGCTTGTGCTTTGTGCGGCAGAATCTGCATGGTCAAATCGTGATGACCAGTTACGGCCGCTCCAGCGGTTTTGCCATCGATCCTATCGAGAAAAAGCCGTTAAACCATTTTCTACCCGGCACGCCGATTTTTTCTTTCGGCACCGCGGGCTGCAATTTAGCCTGCAAGTTTTGCCAGAATTGGGACATCAGCAAGTCGCGGGAGATGGATACGCTGATGAGCCTGGCCGAGCCGGAAGCGATAGCCCGAGCCGCACTGGAGCACGCTTGCAGCAGCGTCGCCTATACCTACAACGATCCGGTGATTTTCCACGAATACGCCATCGATACGGCACAAGCCTGCCGGGAGCTGGGTTTGAAGTCCGTGGCTGTGACCGCCGGCTATGTCTGCGCCGAGCCGCGCGCCGAGTTTTACCGCTACATGGACGCGGCCAATGTCGATTTAAAAGCCTTCTCCGAGGGTTTTTACCACAAGATCACCGGTGGCCATCTGCAGGCGGTGCTGGAAACGCTGCAATATTTAAAACACGAGACCCCGGTCTGGTTGGAGTTGACCACGTTGCTGATTCCCGGCGCCAACGATTCCGAGACCGAATTGGAAGCCATGACCCAATGGGTGGTCGAGCATCTTGGTCCGGATGTGCCCATGCATTTCACCGCGTTTCATCCGGATTGGAAAATGACGGATACCCCGCACACGCCGCGGTCCACATTGTTGCTGGCGCGCAGCATTGCCTTGAAAAACGGCGTGCGTTACGCCTATGTCGGCAATGTTCACGACAAATCGGCGGAGAGTACCTATTGCCACGGCTGCGGGAAAATTTTGATCGGCCGCGATTGGTACGAGCTGTCGGATTGGAATTTGGATGCCGCCGGCAACTGCCGGTTTTGCGGATGTTCTTGTGCCGGGGTGTTTAATCCTTTACCCGGCGATTGGGGCGCCAAGCGCCAGGCAGTCAAGTTTTAAGGTTTAAGACCAGGCATCCGGATTGATTTGGCCGATAGCCTGAAATGTGGGTTTGCAGAATAGATAGCCTTGAAACAGCGTGACGCCGCAGCCCAGCAGAAAATCCCGTTCGGCCTTGGTTTCGATGCCTTCCGCCAGCACTTCGATGCCGAGTTCGCGGCAGATTTGCACAACCCCTCCCACTATCGCCTGTTTGGGTTTGCTGAGATTGATGTCGCGCACCAAATCCATATCCAGTTTCAGCACATCCGGCTGGAATTCGGCGAGTAGGTTCAGGCCGGCGTAGCCCGCGCCGAAGTCGTCGATAGCGGTTTTAAAACCAAAGCGCCGGTATTCGGTGAATATATTGATTAAATGCGGACGGTCGGACACATCCTCGCCTTCAATCACTTCGAAAATGATGCGGTCTTTGGAAAAGTTGTAGCGTTGCGCGGCTTCAAAAGTCGAGCGGATACAGGCTTCGGGTTGGTAAACCGCATTCGGCATAAAGTTAATCGATACAAACTCCTGGATACCCAACCTTGCTGCGCCTTCCACGGCTTTAATCCGGCAGTTTTGGTCGAAGCGATAGCGGTTGGCATCGGTGACTTTGGCGAGTATCGATGCGGCCGATTCACCGTTAACGCCGCGCACCAGCGCTTCGTGGGCAAAAACGGTGCGGGCAAAAAAATTGACGATGGGCTGATAGGCAAAACTAAAATCGAAATCCAGTTCCTCCAGATCTCGGCAACGGTTGCAACTGGGCAGGTCGGTATTGGTGCTGGTCTGTGGCGAATTTGGCGCGGTATTTTCTGGCATAACGGATTCTCTAAATCGATGTCAGGATGTTGATCATCCTTGCTTGAGCAGGCTTGCTTCCCTGGTAATCGTCATTATCAAGTGTAGCGAACTTGATGCGAATCATCATTAACTTCGCAAGTTTTCGATTACTGGGTCGAGTTGGTTTCAGGATTCACTGAATTAGTTCAGTGTCAAATTCTAAGATTTAATTATTTGAACCAGCATCAATTTTGATTCTGCAGGGAAACTTGCATATGATAGCCCAACAAATTTAAGTCGGTGCCTGCTCACACTGTCCCTGCAAATATTCAGCAGGCTTCTGGCAAACGGAACTTAAGGGAATTCCATGAAAAAACCTCGATCACTCGATCACGACGGCCTGGATGGCATTATTCCGTCTACGGACAAAGCGCGGCTGAGTTCTGCCAATCCGCAGGGCAAATCAGACAAAACCTTTAAAAAACCCTTGCGCCGCAATGTGCCGTGGTTGCTTGGTGTGATTGGTTTGCTGGCCGTGGTGGCGGTTTTAGTGCCTGAGTTAGCGCAAAAGCCGCCAGCCATTAGCCAGACTGCAGGCTTGAGTAAACCGGCAACACCAGCCACCGTTCCTGAGCCGGCAACCCCCGATACCCAAGCACCGCAGCCCTCAACAGAAGTCGCTCCAACCTTGCTTGCCGAGGCTAAACCGGATCAAGCGATTGCTGCGAAGCAAGAGGCGCAACAGTCGGCATCCGGAAATGACAATCCGCAAACATCGGACCCGATGCCTGAGTTACCTACTGAGCCGACCGCGGCGGGTATTCCCAAAGTCTCGCCGGATACTGCGGCGCAAACCTCTGGTACGTCGTCTTTTACCGTGTATTTCAAATTCGATTCCAGCAAATTAACGCCGGAATCTGCGAACAGCAGCAACGAACTATTGAGCGCGGCCAGAAGCTGCCAAAACCGGATCAAACTGACCGGGCATACCTGCAATTTGGGTAGTGATGCCGCCAACGTGCAGTTGGGCTTGACGCGGGCTAATGCCGTTAAAAAACTGTTGGTCGGCAAAGGTATCGGCTCAACAGCCATCTTCACCGCATCGGAAGGTATGAGAAATCCGGCGGCGCCGAACGATACCAAAGAGGGCCAGGCCTTAAATCGTCGGGTCGAATTGCAGTGTGTGGATAATTAACCGAATTGAAGAGGGTAGACGCTATGATACAAAACAGTAAATCAGACTATCAGATAGCCCAGCAGCAAATTCTCGACGGTATTATTTCCGGCGAGTTCGATATCGAAAATCGCAACGATCTGGGCCCGCTGATTCCCATTCGATTGTTTCAAGCCTTGCGCATGGTGGCTTTGGGTTCCAACGTAGAAGACATATTAGGCCAGGGTGCTCCTTCGCTGGTTTATCATTCCGGCCAGAGTTTGGGTTTGGCGATGGGCCAAATTGCCGCCGCCAATATCGATAAAGACCTGGAAACCTATGTCGGCAAAATCAAATTGCTGTGCCGGCAGCTGAGTATCGGCCTGGTGGTGCCGGATAAAGTGGACTTGTCCGCGGGCGTGCTGGAGTTAAGGGTGGATGAATGCGTGTCCTGCGCCGGTATTCATCATGTGTCGGCGCCTATTTGTCATTTCGAAGCCGGCATGGTCGGCGGCATCGTCAAAACTTTTTTCAATCGTAATGTAAAGGCCACCGAAACCAAGTGCAACGCGCTGGGTGACAAGACGTGTTTAATCCGCGTCGACTTACTGTAGGTTGATAATTATTAAAAGCATCAGGAGAGCAACATGAGTAGTAATGTCCAATTTCTCGATCCGCGCAAATCTCAGAACAACGAAATCGATTCCATCTTGCGCAATCTGATGAACATCCAGGGCGTATCGGCAGCGGCCATTGTCGATAGCGACGGCTTTGTCACGCATATTCACCGCGATTTTGAAATCAACACCGACGCCATCGGCGCTTCGGTGCAGGTGGTGTTCGGCGCGGCGGCCAAAGCGGCGCAACATGTCGGCCATCATTTAACCAATATGGTGATCTGCGAAAACAACGACGGCTACATTTTATCGACGCCGATAGACGCGGGCTTTATTCTGGCTCTGGTCACTCAGCGGGAAGCGTTGTTAGGACGGGTGCGGTTTGAATTAAAAGAAACCATTCCGGTATTGAAAAAATTGTTTACCAGTTATCTGGCCAATTAACCGCTGTCTAGAGCTTAAATATGCATTGGTTTGAATCGCAGTTGGCGCAGTTGGATACGCTCGCCGACGATTATCTCGCCGCGCGCCGGCAGCCTGCGGCCGACATCGTCAATGTCAGTGAAGCCACCCGCTTAAAGCGTGCGGCATTCATCGACGCCGTGCAGTCTGTGGTGGATAAAGTGGTCAAGATCAATGGTGTAAGCGCTTGCGCAGCCTACCACGACGGCCTGATTCTGGCCCAATCCGCGGAAGCGTCCAATATGGATGCGTTCGGGGCGATTATTCAGGAAACCATTCGTGCTGCACAGCACGGTGAAACCTCGCTGGGTTTGGGCGAGATCGAACAGATCGTCATTGTCGGTGCCGTCAACAAGCTGGCAATGCTCAGCGTCGGGCCTATCATTTTGTGTATTTCCAGTCCCAAGGGCGTCAATCTGGCCTCTGTGTTGAGTCAGGCTAAATAGACGGCGGCAAGTCTATCCAGCCGTCGTTTCTTCCTTCTCGCCGGGTGCTGGCGAGAAACCCCATCCCCACGTTCGTAGAAATTGCCCTCCGTTACCAACTGAACTAAGCTGTTTAGTGAACGGCGGGTGTTGTCCCGCGGTTTCATAAAAATAACTAGATCTTCGCGTTATTAACCCGGCCCTATTGGTCGCGGGTATGCCGTCCGGGCTGAGCTCGTCGAAGTCCAGGCTGGTGTGGGCGATGTTTAAGGGCCGGGTTAATAAATCTCACTGGGGGGATGCAAAATGAAAGACTGTGGGTCTCAATTTGGCGTCGGCTGGTCTATCGGACTGGTTTTTGTGTTTAGTGTGCTGCGCCAGCCATTAACGTTGGCTGCGGAACCCGGCGGCGACTTCGAAGCCGATTCCCAGGCTGGCCGGACGTTTTCGACTGATTTGAAAGCGGCTGACGATGCTGTTATCGACACCCGTCTTTCCGAACAGGCCGATGAGGCCGGCAGGGATGTGGCGGATATGGATCTGCTGGAGTTGGTGAATGTCAAGGTGTCGCCGTTCGATGTGTCTTCCCAGCTTGATAGCGGATACCTTGCTTCGAATTCGGTGTCCGGCTCCCGTTTCGACGCACCGATCAGCGACTTGCCGTTTGCGCTCCAAGCCTTTACCGAGTCGTTCATCAAGGATCAAAAACCCCGCGATATTTTCGACATAGCCCGCTATTCGCCGGGAGTCACTTACCGCAGCAACGACTTCAACGAAGGCAACGCCAACTTGGCCATTCGCGGCTTTGCGGTGGGTTCTTTGGCCGGCGGCAATATTCACACGTTGCGCGACGGCGTCCACGGTCCGTCCATTTTGGATTTCACCAATATCTCGCGGCTTGAAGTGGTCAAGGGGCCGGCATCGTTTCTGTACGGTCAGGTCGCGCCGGGCGGTATCGTCAATGTCATCACCAAAAACCCGCAGCGCCGGTTTGCCGCTGCTGCGGATGGGCGTTACGGCTCCTACGGCGAGTATCGTTTCGATGTTGACGTGACGGGACCTGCTACAAAAAACCTGCTCTACCGGCTGGCGGCTTCTTATGATCAGGATATGCATTACTGGGAGCCCTACGATGCCCATTCCTGGAATATCTCGCCTTCTTTGCTTTGGCAACCCAGCGACCGCCTGAGTGTCTCCTTAAAATACGAAAACTTCGAAAAAATAGAAGAGCCCCAACTCATGCAAAAGCCCGGCTACAACACCCAGGCCGGCGTATTGCCCACTGCCGCGGACCCCAACCTTTCCGGCGTCGATGTGCCGGGCTTGCCCGACAATTGGAACAGCATGGCTTACAGCGACTATCGGCATAGTCACACCCACAATCTCAGTACCTGGATAGACTTTAAGGCCGACGAACACTGGAATCTACGTACCGGCTATTCGCATCTGGAATACGATGTCGATGCGCTGTTTACCGGTAACTTGGGCATGAGTAATAACACGACATTGATGCAGGGTCGTCGAGTCAGGCAGCAAGCCTACAGCAACCGTGACGACACGATAGAACTGCAAGGCGTGGGTAAGTATGACCTGGGCTTCGCCAGTCTGCGCTTGCTGCTGGGCGGTCAATACATTGACCGCAACTTCCATCGCACCGCCGGCCAGGCACCCAACGATTCGGCCTTGGGCAGCAATCCCACCGCTTCTCCCTTGCCTTTGTGGGATCTCGGCAATCCCAACACCTGGAACCGGAATACGGCGATACCCTTATCCCGGCTGACGACCAGCCTCACCGACGAGAACGTGAACGCTGTCGACAAATCGGTCTACGGCAGCTCTACCTTCGGTTTTTTCGATGACCGTTTGCTGCTATTGGCCGGTTGGCGCTGGACATCAACAGAAAGCCAATACACAAACCGCCTGACCGGCCAAGCACAGGGCGCCACCGCAAGTGCGGTCACGCCCCAATACGGGCTGCTCTTCAAGCTGACACCCGAATGGTCGTTGTTCGCCAGCTATGCCAAATCGTTCGTGCCGGGCACTTTTCCGGCCAACAATCTGGACGGTAGCACGTCGATTCCTAAGCCGACTGAGGGCTGGGGTTACGATGTCGGCATTAAAGCGGACTGGTTTGACGGTCGTTTATCCAGCACGCTGACTTACTTCGAGATCTTAAATAAAAACATCGTCAACGACATGGCGTTGACCAATTCCGCCGGCGGCATCACCATTTACGGTCTGCAAAGCGGTGAACAGCGTTCCCGTGGTATTGAATGGGACGCCACCGCTAAACTGACAGACGACTGGCAACTGTATCTGTCCTACAGCTACATGGATGCCAGGATCACCGAATTCAGCGGTCAGGACCATGCCATCCTCGCCCAAGACCCCGGCACGCTCGATGCAGCGGGGCTGGCTAACTATAAGAACGTCAATCGCTTCCACAACGCGCCGCTGCAAATGAGCGCGCCGCACCTGGCTAATTTGTGGACACGTTACGACTTTAGTGTTGAGGCGCTGCGCGGCCTGCATCTGGGCGGTGGTGTCAATCTGGTCTTCGATCAGACTTTGTTACCCGATAGTCCGGCTAATTCGCGGCAGACTTATGCTTTGTTGAACGCCCTCATCGGTTATACCTGGGAAGTGGGAGGGCATAGTATGAGCGTGGATCTGATGGGCAAAAACCTGCTGGACGAACAATACCGGCCTTCGCAAAGCAGCCGCAGCAGGCCCCGCGAGTTGATGATCAACTTTTCGGTGAAGTTTTGATACCGGGGCTAAGACTATGACATTAGCCGACTATCGGTACTGTTTCCCAGCGGCAAGCCGGTTAGCATTGGACATTACCGATGTTGGGCGCTATGCCGGATGGGTTATGCAAGGAGTGCGGTTTTGAGTGCTAATTCATCAGGGGCTTGCGATCAATGTGCAGGCAATAAGCTATGTCCGAGGCGCCATGCCAGGGCGGCCCTTTGGCTTGCTGCCCTGTTGCTGCTGCCGGGTTTGGCAGTCGGCCAGGAGGTGATAGTCGATAACCCCTACAAAGTAAAAGCGGCCTTTCTGCGTAATTTCGCCCATTACGTGGTCTGGCCGAAACAGGCGCTTCCCGCCGGAAATGCGCCTTGGTGTATCGGTGTGCTGGGGCCTGATCCGTTTGGCGATATTTTAGAAACCACCTTGCGCGGACGAACGGAGCAGGGCCGTGGCTTTGTCATTGTTCGCGCCGCCACGGTGGCAGAATTGCCGCCGTGTCAGATTGTTTTCATGGCTTATGCGGATGCCGCAAAGCGGCGCACGGCGCTGGCGGTGTTGAAACAGCAACCGGTTCTGACGGTCAGTGACGAGCCGGAATTCTTGCCGGATGGTGGAGTCATAGGATTTGAAGTGACGGATAGGGTGCGGATGAGCGTCAACCTCGATCAAGCCCGAGCGGTTTCCTTGACGATTCAGACCAAAATGTTGGAAGTGTCCAGTGAGATTTTGGAAAACGGCGAGCTGCGCCGAATGAGATAAGTCATGTCCATCCAAGCCACTATTTACAACAGACTTGCGGCAGTGCTCTGGGGGGCGGCGCTGTTGGCGTTCGTGTTGGCTGTGGCGGGGCTGGCACTGTTTCACAGTATGACCCTGGAACAGCGCGTGCGGCAGATCATGGAACCTTACGCGCAGTTGGTCGCTGTGGGCACTGAGGCGGCGGTGGCTTTCGAAGATCCCTCGCGGGCTCAGGAAGTGCTGGATACCTTGCGCGCCAATCCGCAAATTCAAGAGGCGGATATTTTTTTAGATGATGGGCGGATGCTGGCCAGCCTCAACCACACTGCCTCCGAGCCGCCGCGGAGTACGCCAACCTTAGCCGATGGCATTTATCTAAACCACGATGCCGCGGAGTTGTTGCAGGGTTTAGGCAAAGGCGGGCGGTTGCGCATCGTGATGGGTCTGGAGCAATTGAGTCAGCAAACTCACCAGCTGCTCTGGTTATTCGGTGCCGGTATGCTGGTGCTGTTGGCCGCTACCTTAGGGCAACTGGCGGTGCTGCGGCGGACTATCATTCAGCCGATTGCTTCCTTAACCGTCGCTGCGGAGCGGGTTCGGCTGTCCGCCGACTACCGGCATCGGGTTCCAGTCGTCGGCGCCGATGAATTGGCGCGCTTGGGGGAAAGCTTCAACGCCATGTTGGAAGCGGTTGAAGAACGTGAAATGGCATTGTCCCGGCTTAACGCCTTTCATCGTACGATTTTGGACAACGCGGCCTATGCCATCGTCTCTACATCCTCTGACGGCACGGTTACCAGCTTCAATTTAGCCGCGGAGCGCTTGTTGGGGTATACGGCCGACGAGTTGATAGGCCAACACACCCCGGCACTTTGGCACGATGCAGCCGAGATTCAACAGCGTGCTCAGACATTGTCTGCAGAACTGGGTGTCTTGATTAATCCGGGATTCGAAGTGTTTACCGCGCATTCTCAACGGGGTCTACGCGAAGAAAACGAGTGGACTTTTATCTGCAAGGACGGGACGCGCGTGCCGGTCAATCTGTCTATAACGGCTTTACAGGGGGAGGGCGGCGCCGTTAGCGGGTTCGTTGGCTTGGTTTATGATCTGACCGAGCGGAAACAGGCGCAGCACCAGCTGCAATTGCTGACTTATGCCCTGGATCAAGTGAAGGAATCCATATTCCTGATGCCGGGGAACGATCCGAAATTTCTTTATGCGAATCAGGGGGCCGCCAACCGATTAGGCTACAGTCGAGATGAGCTTACCCGCGGTATGGGGGTGTTCGATATTGATCCCAGCTGGTCGCCGGACGTGTGGGAGAAATTTTGGCCGGTGCTGTCCGTGAGTCGCCAAATGCAATTCGAAACCAGTCACCGGACACGTGATGGGCGGGTTTTCCCGGTGGAAGTGACCGGTAACTGTTTTGAGTTTGATGGCAAGACATACAACCTGGCGATTTGCCGGGATATCAGCGAACGCAAAAACGCCGAGAAATTGTTGTCGGAATACGCCGCGATCATTGAGTCCACTGAAGATGCCATCATCGGTAAAACTCTCGATAGCGTCATTACCAGCTGGAACAAGGGGGCGGAACGCATGTTTGGCTATAGGGCCGACGAGATCGTCGGTCATTCGATTGCTATTTTGATACCCGGAGAATGCCAAAATGAGGAGCGGGAAATTCAGGATAGAGTCAGGCGGGGAGAATCGATTAGGCATTACGAGACGATCCGCCGCCGTAAGGATGGGCAATTGATTGACGTTTCGGTAACGGTGTCGCCGCTACGAAATTCAAAAGGCGAAATTGTCGGGGCTTCCAAAATTGCGCGCGACATCACTGATCGCAAACGCGCAGAAAACGAACTGATGCGCTACCGAAACGAGTTGGAAAACACTGTGCAGCAACGGACGGCGGAATTGCTGTTGGCTCGCGACGCCGCCGAAGCGGCTAATAAAGCCAAGAGCGTATTCCTGGCTAACATGAGCCACGAATTGCGCACGCCGATGAACGCGATTCTCGGTTTTTCCGCCATTCTGCTGAAAAATGCCCGGCTACAAGACGGTGATCGCGCCAACGTCGAAATTATCAATCGTAGCGGCGAGCACTTGTTGAACTTGATTAATGACGTGCTGGAAATGGCCAAGATAGAAGCGGGCCGGGTCCAGTTGGAAGATGCGCCATTCGATTTGGGGGAAATGGTGCTGGATGTGATGAAGATGATGCAGGTACGCGCGGCCGAGAAAAATCTGCAAATAGTCGTCGATCAGTCTTCCTCATTTCCGCGCTATATCATCGGTGACCAGGCCCGCTTGCGCCAGATATTGATCAATCTGGTGGGCAATGCGTTGAAATTTACCCAGCAAGGCGGGGTGGTCATACGCTTGTCCACCAAGAACAACGCCATCGCCCATCTGTTGATTGAAGTGGAGGACTCCGGTCCTGGGATTGCCGCTGAAGACCAAAAGCATATTTTCGAACCGTTTGTGCAGATAGGACAGCTGGCCGACAACAAAGGTACCGGGCTGGGCTTAAGCATCACCCGCCAATTTGTGCAATTAATGAAGGGCTCAATCAGTCTGGAGAGTGCACCGGGGCAGGGTTCGCTGTTTCGCATTGATGTGCCGCTAAAGCAGGCGCAGGCAGCCGATATTAACGGTTTGTACCGATCGGAAGAACGCACGGTGCTGGGGCTGATGCCGGGGCAGGATAATTATCGGGTTCTGATAATCGAAGATCAGCTGGAGAATCGATTATTGCTGGTGAATCTGATGGAGGCCGTGGGCTTTCAGGTTAAGGTGGCCGAGAACGGCGAGTTGGGCGTGGCATGTTTCCAAAGTTGGCAGCCACACTTAATCTGGATGGATATACAGATGCCGGTCATGGAGGGTTTGGAAGCGACCAGAATCATTCGAAGCTTGCCGGGCGGCAAACAGGTGAAGATCGTCGCGGTCACGGCGTCGGCTTTCACCGAGCAACGGGCGGATATTATGGCGGCCGGCATGGACGACTTAATCTGTAAGCCTTTCCGGGCCAACGAAATCTACGACTGCCTAACCCGGCTCTTGGGCGTGCGCTATGTTTATGCAGACTCACCGGCAATGATGCCGGAGGGCGTGATTTTGACGCCGGAGATGCTGTCGGTCGTGCCGCAGAATTTACGCGAGGATTTGCAGTTGGCAGTGAATAATCTGGATAGCGAGCGTATAGGCGGGATTATTCAACAGATTGCAGCGTACGATCTGCGGGTGGCCGCTGCATTGACTCGGCTTGCCGAAGCTTACGAATATCCGACTATTCTTAATCTATTGGGAACTAACTAAAACATCATGGTAAATGCAGGCAAAATTCTGGTCGTTGACGACACTTCGGCGTCTTTGAAGTTGCTGTCGGACCTGCTTAAGGCTGAAGGGTACGAGGTGCGCTCGGCGATAAACGGTGAGCTGGCCGTTAATTTTGCTACCGCCAATCCGCCTGATTTGGTGTTGCTGGATATTCTGATGCCGGGTATGGGCGGCTTTGAGGTTTGCCGTCTGCTCAAAGCGCATCCGGATACCCGCCATGTGCCGATTATTTTCATCAGTGCGCTGTCGGACCCGGAAGAAAAAGTCCAAGGCTTTGAGCTGGGCGCGGTGGACTTTGTCACCAAGCCGTATCAACGTGAGGAGCTGCTGGCGCGCGTGCGCACACATTTGGAAATCGACCGGCTGCGCAATCATCTGGAAGAGTTGGTGGAAGAGCGTAGCCACCAGCTCCTGGAGAGCGAGAAAAAGCTCAGAGCCAGTCTGAACGATCTGGTTGCGGCCCATAGCCTCATGCACACCTTGCTGCGGACTATTCCCGATCTGGTCTGGTTAAAGGATCTGCAGGGTGTGTATATCAGCTGCAATCTGCAATTCGAACGCTTATACGGCGCCAAGGAAGCCGACATCGTCGGCAAGACCGATTACGAATTTACCTCCAGGGAACTGGCGGATTTTTTCCGGGACCATGATCGCAAAGCGCTGGCCGCCGGCAAGGTTTGCGCCAACGAAGAATGGCTGACTTTCGCTGATAACGGTTACTACGGCTTGTTCGAAACTCTGAAGACACCGGTGTTGAATCAGGACGGCAAACCGATAGGCGTGCTCGGAATTGCCCGCGACGTGACCGAACGTAAGGCGGCAGAAGCGAAAGTCCAACGCCACATGCAGCTCTATGCGGCCTTGAGTCATTGCAATAAAGCCATCGTCCACAGTGCCGACGAAACCGAACTGTTCCTGGAAATTTGCCGTGCTGCCGTGGAGTTTGGCGGTATGAAAATGGCTTGGGTTGGCGTGTTTGCGGCCGATCAGTGCTCGATACGCCCGGTCGCCAGTTTTGGGGAAGGCGCGGAAGAGTTGGCTACTATCGATATGTGCATGGATGCCGCCAGTGCTTTCGGCCGCGGTCCTGCCAGCGTGGCAATCCGCGAACAACGCCCTTGCTGGTGTCAGGATTTTATTAACGATCCGATGACCGTGCCGTGGCGCGAACAAGGCTTGCGCGCCGGCTGGGCGGCGTCGGCTGCGTTGCCTTTACTCAAAAACGATCAGGCGGTCGGCGCATTCGTACTGTACGCCGACGAGGCGAACGCCTTCGACGATGCGGCGCGCGACCTGTTGGTCGAAATGTCCATGGATATTAACTTTGCCTTGGAAAATTTCAGCCGCGCGTTGGCTCAAAAACAGGCAGAAGCCGAGATCGAGCGCCTAGCGTTTTACGATCCGTTAACCAATCTGCCGAATCGCCGTCTGCTTTACGACCGCCTGCAACAAGCCATAGTCACCAATGCCCGGCATGATAAGCATGGTGCAGCCTTGTTTATTGACCTGGATAACTTCAAAGCGCTCAACGACACCAAAGGCCATACGATTGGCGACTTGCTGCTGATCGAGGTTGCCCAACGTCTGCGAGAATGCGTGCGCGAAGGCGATACCGTCGCCAGGTTGGGCGGTGACGAATTTGTGATGATATTGAACAGCCTAAGTGCGGACGAAACCCGTGCGTCTGCCGATACCAAAATGCTGGCGGGTAAAATTCTTTCTGCCATTAATCAGCCTTATTCGTTGCAGGGATACGATCACCATTGCTCGGCCAGCATGGGTATCTGCATGTTTCGCAACCAACATATTACGGCAGAGGAATTGCTGAAATACACCGATACCGCGCTTTACCAAGCCAAACGCGGCGGCCGTAATAAGCTGCTGTTTTACGATCCGGTGATGCAGGCCGCCTTGGAAACCCGCGCGGTATTGGAAAGCAATTTGCGTGTGGCACTAAGCGAGCAGCAATTGGTGCTGTATTACCAGATGCAGGTCAACCGCGCCGGTCAGATTCTTGGCGCAGAAGTCTTGATACGTTGGCTCCATCCCGAGCGCGGCTTGGTTTCGCCTGCGGAATTTATTCCATTGGCCGAGGACACTGGCTTGATCTTGCCGATTGGTAAATGGGTCATGGACTCGGCTTGTGCGCAGCTCAAAGCCTGGGAAAACGATCCGCTTAAGTCTGAGTTACAGCTTGCTGTGAATGTCAGCGCCCTACAGTTTCATCAGGATGATTTCGTGGAGCAAGTCCGGCTTGCCCTGGCGCGCTGCGATTTGAGTCCCAATCGGCTGAAACTTGAGCTCACCGAGAGTTTGGTGCTGGATGACATTGACGATGCGATTGTGAAGATGCAGCAACTGCGTGATTTTGGCGTGCGTTTTTCGATGGACGATTTTGGCACCGGCTATTCGTCGCTGAACTATCTGACCAAGTTACCGATAGACCAATTGAAGATCGACCAGTCCTTCGTGCGCAATATTACGGTATCCCAAAGTGATGCGGTGATTGTACAAACCATCATCGGCATGGCCGATAACTTGGGTATCGAAAGTATCGCCGAAGGCGTTGAAACCGAAGAGCAGTTGACATTCTTGGAACGGCAAGGCTGTCAGTTATATCAGGGCTACTTGTTCAGTAAGCCGATACCGTTGGCTGATTTTGAAGCACTGTGCATTAAAAAGCCGGAGTCTTTTGGATTGCCTTGAATATAAGCCGAATGCAAAGAGGGCTGAAGCGACTGTGATTCGAATACTGCTTGCCACCGCAGTTATCGCCGCGCTGGTTGCCTGTCCTGCGTCGGAGGACGCACATTCCACAGCGATGGGCACTGAGCCGGTATGGACACTGGAAGCAGCGGTTGCCGGCAAGTGGCGCGACCCGGCTAATGTTGCCCGCGACAACTGGCGGCATCCGTTGCAAACGCTGACGTTCTTCGGCGTGAATCCTCAGCAAACTGTGATCGAAATTACGCCGGGTTATGGTTGGTACGCGGAGATTCTGGCGCCTTTGCTTCGGGAAAACGGCCATTACATTGCCGCGGTGATAAACCCTGAGAGTGCCGTCAAGAACAGCGCCAAACATTATTATGCAAAGCAACTCAACGCGCTTGAGCGCAAATTGCGTGCCTCACCGAGCCTATACGGTAGTCCGGAGATTCGGCTTTATGACGAAGCCAAGCCGACGTTTGGCGCACCCGCTTCAGCGGATGTGGTGCTAACGTTCCGCAATGTCCATAACTGGCGGGAAGCGGATAGCGTGGCATTGATGTTCAAAGGTTTTTTCGACGTGCTTAAACCTGGCGGTACGCTGGGGCTGGTCGAACATCGGGCAAACGGCGATGTGGCGGACGACGATTTTTCGGGGTATATCGGCCAAAATCAGCTGATTGCCTGGGCCGGTGCGGCCGGCTTTGTATTGCAGGCTGCCAGCGAGATCAATGCCAACCCGTTGGACAGCAAAGACCGCGAGGGCGGCGTGTGGCGCTTGCCGCCGGCATTTAGCCAAGGCAGCAAGGATGGGGATAAATACGCCGCGATCGGCGAAAGTGATAGAATGACCTTGCGGTTTATAAAGCCTGGCGCGGCGCTTGGTGCGGTGCAATAGCTCAGCTAGCCCAAAAAAAGCCACAGGGCACAAGAGCGGGCATCCAGCGCCATGGACGGCAAGCTTCCAGCTATCCATGCAGTCTGGATTTCGGCAATCCCTGCCGAAATGACGACTTACGGGACGTACCTTTGAATTAGCTAACGGCTGACGCTAACGTTGACTATTTCGACATGAGGGCGTTTACTCCACAGGAAATTTTCTTGGTTATAAAGGTGCCGAATCGATGAACGAAATACTAATTGCCGTGGCTGTTGAAAAAGAGGGGAATATCGCGCCGCATGCCGGCAGGGCATCGCGCTGGCTGGTTTATGTTGCCGAAAATGCAGCGGAGGCGAGTCTGGCTTGGACGCTTGATCTAACCGAGATTGGCAGCCTGCACGAATGGCATGTGCGCGGCGACGGCAATCGGCATCCGCTGCATTATATTGATGTGGCGATTGCCGGGTCGGCGGGAGACGGGGTGAAGCGGAACCTGCTGGAGAGAAATACTGAGCTGCATACCACCAGCGAGACATCGCCTTTGCAAGCAGTGGCCGCCTATCTGGCCGGCGAACTTGTCGATGGCCTGCCGCACGAGGAAGCACATTGCCTAAAAACCAGCGATCAATGATCCGTACTCAAATATTGTCGCTCCCGCACAGGCGGGAGCCTAGTTGCCGGACTTGGTTCGCTGAGCGGTATTACTGCTTTGGTAAGTTCAAGGGCCGTGTCGCTTACTAGCTCGGCGCAGTTGTTTTACTACAAACTCAAAACTCCCAAACCACTTTGCCGTAAACGCCGCGTTGCACTTCGGCGGCTTGGGTGAAAGTTTCCTGAATGTATTCCAGATGTTGGTTGTCCAATAAGTTTTGGCCGACCAGCGATAATTCGACGGCTTGATTGAGCTTCCAGGCCAGACGCAAATCCAGGGTGGTGTAGGCTTTAATGTATGCCGGCCCGCTTAAGGTAAAGGCGCTGGCGTTGTCCACATATCGCAGCCAGGCATCCAGGGTAATGTCCGGTGTCGGATTGAGCATCGCGCGCAACGAGGTTTTGTGCTGCGGCGATACTGCTTCCTGGTAATAGGGATTGCTGGTCAGCTCGGTTTTCAACACGCTATAACTCAGGTCCCAGCGCCACCAATCCAGCATTTTCCAAACTACCGAGGTTTCTACGCCATAGGTTTTGCCCTTGCCGGTATTGTCGATAATCAAAGGCTGTTTGATAAAAAACGGCACATTTGCCGGGTCTATCGATCCAGGATGATAGGAGCGCAGATTTTGATAATCGTTATAAAACAACGATACATCCAAGGAAAAGCTGTTGCTGGGGGTGTATCGATAGCCGGTTTCGTAGGCCAGCACCTCTTCGGATTGGTAAGCGTTGGAACCGGTTACCGCGAGGGCCAGGGGTAAAGGTGTGCTGTTGGGGCTGGTCAGCGGCGGCACCACTTGGCCGATTAACTCCATATGCGCATCCACCCGCGACGGAATGCGCACACCTCGGGAAATAGCCGCCCACAGCCGGTGATTGGGGTCAGGTCCCCACAGCAGGCGGGCGGTGGGTTGCACTTCGATGCCGGTGTAATCGTTGTGCTCCAGTTTGGAACCCAGCGTCAGCCATAGCTGCTCGTCCACCAAGGTTAATTGGTCTTGGAGAAAGGTACTGAAATAACTCTCGCCGCGTTGAGGTGGCGTGAAATTAACTAAGGTCTGCTTCACTTGGTTTTCTTTGGTGTAGGTATACCGATAACCCGCGCCCCAGATGATGTCGTTCCAGTCGTTTAGCGCAAAGCGGTGTTGAAAATCGACGTCGCCGGTATAACGCTCTTCTTCAATAAAACTTTCTCTGCGGTCATAGCTGTCGAAGTACAGTTGTAGAGTGTAATTTGAGGTGTCGGAAATGCGATGTTGTAGACGGCCCAGCAAGTTGCCGCCGGTGGCTTGTACCTGGTCGGCAATCGTTTCTCGATAAGGCGCGGTGAACGTAGCTAATCCGATTTGCTGGTTTAAATTGCTATGATAAACATCGCCTTGCACGGTGGCGGAGTCGGCGTCCGACCAGTCTGAGTCGATGCGAAAGCCGCCTTGCATTTTGCTCCAGGCATCGCCGGCGGGCTGGCCGTCGGCTCTGCTGAGCGTGTCACGATCAAAACCTTTGAGATAGGCGCGGCCGCTGGTGTTTTCGTTGAGCTTGCCGCCATAGCGGAATGCACCGAATCCGCGTTCCTCGCTGCCGCCGCCGGCGCTGAGCAAGCCGCCTTGAGTATCGGCGGCATGTTTGGTGATGATGTTGATGACGCCATTTACGGCGTTGGCTCCCCACAGCGCTGCTCCGGAGCCGCGAACCACCTCGATGCGCTCCACGTCCTCCAGCATGACATCCTGCATTTCCCAATACACACCCGAGAAAGCCGGTGTGTAGATATTTCTGCCGTCGATCAGCACCAATAATTTATTGGAAAACCGGCCATTAAAACCGCGCGAGCTGACGGCCCATTTGTTGGCGTCGATGCGGCCGACGTCGATGCCGGGAGCCAAACGTAGTGCATCGGGAATGTTAGTGGCGCCGGCGCGTTTGATGTCGTCGTTGCTAATCACAAATACCGCCGCCGCTGCATCGCCTAGCGCTTGGGTTTTTTTGGAAACGGATGTGATTTTTACCGATAGCAGTTCTTCTAAATTCAACTCGGTTAAATCGGTATCGGCCGAAGCAATCTCCGTATGAACAGCCAAGCACAGCGCGCCTATCCAAACGGGGTAAAAGGTATTTTTCATTCTGTAGCAAATGGGGCATGGCAAGAGACAGCGTGTCTCTCGGGTTAATTCTTCAGCTGCAAATGTAGCGCAGCATCGATTTATCACAAAGTTTTTGTAGCATTTATGCATTCTACTTTGTCAGGCGCATAAAGGTGCTGGCCATTCCGGCCCTCAAGTATCATGCTGCCCGCCTTAATGGAAATGGTGAACGCAAGAAAAGGCCGGTCAATAGGTCAATCTGTTGACTGACAGCGTTCTGCGCTTACAGGTGCGATGGAATGTGCTGCGCGTTAGGGCCAAGCAAATAGGGGAGGAGGGGATGCGCTGTTGGCCGTTGGCGGCGGGATGAAGATAAAGTTTTCAGCGGTATGCCAACGGCAGTGGCACGAGGACTTAAGCTGACGCAGTTTGTTTTTACCCGGCCCTTATATGTCAGCGGTCCCGCGCCGCTCAGGGCTAAAAGGGCTGCGCTAAGGTTACGGCGTTCGAGGGATGACGATACTGGGTCTATATAGGAGCCGGAATAAACTATCAGGCGGGTTTCATACCTCCGCCCACATCCTTAGCAGGTTGTGGTAACAGCCGGTCAGGTTGACGGTCGGCGCGGTGTCGCCTTGGGTGTTGCGCAATTCCAGGATAGCCATGTCCATTTCAAATAACAGGCGGCGGCGTTCGGTTTCCCGCACCATGCTTTCCAACCAAAAGAACGAAGCCAGCCGCGCGCCGCGCGTCACCGGTTCCACCCGATGCAGGCTGGAACCGGGATACAACACCATATCCCCGGCCGCGAGCTTCACGGCGTGTTCGCCGTAGGTGTCTTCGATGACCAGTTCGCCGCCATCGTAACTGTCCGGGTCTGCCAGGAAAATCGTCGCTGATAAATCGGTACGCACCCGTTCGCCGCTGATCGGGCAGTGGCGGATGGCGTTATCGATGTGGTTGCCGAAGGTGTTGTGTTCTCCGGCATAGCGATTAAACAAAGGCGGGAAAATCTTTTTCGGCAGCGCCGCCGACAGAAACAGGGGATTGCGATTCAGGGCATTCAGCAGGATGGCACGGGCCGCCTGACTTTGCTCGGTTTGCTCCGGCAATTGCCAATTGTTTTTGACCTGTGCCGACTGACTGCCGGCGGTGATGCGGCCATCCGCCCAAGGCGCGTCGGCCAGCATATCGCCCAGCTGTTGCAGTTCGGCAGGGGAGAGGACTTCCGGAATTTGGATCAACATGGTCTAACCCGAGATGGCTTGCAAGGCAAAAAACACCGCCAGACTCATGGAGCCCAGCCCTAAGCCGGCGGCGGCCAACCGGTTGCCGTGTAGCCTGGTCCACAACAGGGTGCCGGTCAAAGCCAGCAGGATCAAACCGCCCGCCAAGGTATCGACCAATAAGACCCAGCCGACGCCCATGCCGGTGCCCTTATGCAGATTATTCAAAGTGGTCAACAGGTTGGCCTCGCCTTGCTTGACCGTGACAAAGGCGTTGCCCTCCCAATAGTCGGCGGACAGTATCCTTTGCGGATTGCGCACGTTGATCTGCCAGGAGGCCGGCTGCTGAACCGGTTGATTGTTCCAGGTTACGGTTTTACCGGGTTCCTTGCGAATTTTGGCGTGGGACGTATCGATGCTCAGCGTTTCACCCAGCCAGGCCGCCATTGCTTTCGGGTCCGCGGGATGCGGTTCCGGCAAGGCCAGCTGGATTTCTTTTTGTTCCATGCGACCAATCGGAATTTTCAAGATGTCACGATGATTCATTAAAATCCCGGTAAAGCCGAACAGCAAGCCCAACGCCGCGCCCCACAGCCCGAACCAGGCATGGGTGCGGCGCAGCCATTTAAGAAAGGCGCCGCGCGACAGGCTTTTCGGTAAAAACAAGTAGCCGCCGTTGGTTTTCTTGGGCGGGCGGTTGGCTGGCGTCAATAATGAGTCGGTTGCGGTGTTCATGGGTCGGGTTCCAAAAGCGGGCTATGGCAATTGCAAATAAGGGGTTTTGCGGATTGGGCGGAACGGTTAAACCATCTCACCAATAGCGGATGTTGTTTAACCGTTCGCACACGTCGAGTTTAGTATTTAAAGCTCACCGTCAACTGCCCGGATACCGGCGTGCCCGGCAAGGCCGAGTTGGTTTGTCCGGATTCGTAATAGACGGTATCGGTCAGGTTGAACACGTTGAGTTGCACGTCGTAATGTTTTTGATGATAGGCCACCACTGCGTCCAGGCGGGCGTAACCCGGTAATACCGCTTCGTTGACGCTGTCGGCATAACGGTGGCTGGCGTAGTACACGCCGCCGCCGATCTCCCAGTTGTCGGTTAGATGATAAGTGCTCCAGGCTACGCCGCTGTGCTCCGGCACGTTGACGGCCGTCATCCCCTCGAACGATTTCACTAAGCCGCTGACCGAGCCGGTGGCTGTTGATGTGGACTTGGTGATTTTCGAATCAAGATAAGCATAGGTCAGCGACACATCCCATTTCGGCAACACTTCGCCGGCCAGACCGGCTTCGAAGCCGTCCGTACTTTGCTCGCCTGCAAGGATTTGCAGATTGGCATCCAGCGGTGAGGTAGTGCGGGCGTTGGTTTTTTCCAGGCGGAACAGGGCGGCGGTGGCCGAAAATTTGCCGTCGAACAGTTCCCATTTGCCGCCGATCTCATAGTTATGATTCTGCTCCGGTGGCAGGTTGGCGTTGTTGGCCGACAAACTCAGGCTTTCCGCAGACGGATTAAACGACTTGCCGTAACTGAAATAATAGGATTGCGCTTTGCTGGGCTGCCAGACGATGCCGCCGCGCGGGCTCCATTGATCGACGCTGCTATTGAAGTCGGCGCTGCCTATCCGATCAGTCTGTTGGGCCTCGAACACATCGTAGCGGGTGCCGGCCAGTAATTTCCATTCCGGATTGATCTCGAATTGGTCCAACACATAACCCGCGTAGGTTTGGGCTTGGGTCAGACGGCTGGTGTCCAGCGTGCCGCTGAAGTCGTACGCCAAGCCGGTGGTACTGGCGGTAAGGCGCGGATTGAATATCGACACCCGGCTGACGCCGGTCGAGTTTTTGGATTTGTAATCGTATTCTTCCCAACCGAATTCGCTACCGAACATCAAGGTATTGTTGAAGCCGAACAAGGGCTTTTTGTAGACAAAGTCGGTCTGGTTGTAGATGTTTTCCTGAGTGTTCAGGCGCAAGGCTTGCGAACGGGCGATGGTGCCGGCATTGGCGCCGGTATAGGCCGCTGCGCCGGAATACAGATGGGTCAGGTATTTACGCTCGTAGTCGCCGTAGCGGATTGAGTTTTTCACCGAGAAGTCCTGGTCGAAACGGTGGGTTAGCGCCACGGTGGCCACATTGACATCGGTGTCCATCATCCGGTTATCGGTGAAGCCGTAAAAGGTGTTGATAGGCACGCCGGCCGGCCGGCCTCGATACATGGGCACGCCGTAATCGAACACGCCTTCATCCTGTTGGTGCAACAGATTTAGCGTCAAATCGGTATCGGCGCTGATGTCCCATTTGAACGAAGGCGCGATACCCCAACGGTTGCTGTAGTTGTAGTCGCGATAGGAATCGGCATCCTGATACATCACATTCAGCCGGGCCGATAAATCTTGATATTTGGTTTCGGCATCGATGGCGGTGCGTTTGAAGTCGTACAAGCCGTAGGTAAAGCTGCCGTTAATCCCGGTTTTACCGGTGGGCTTCTTTGCTACTTGATTGATCACGCCGCCGGTGGCGCCGCGACCGAATAAAATTGACGATGCGCCTTTCAGCACTTCGGCTCTTTCGATGAAAAAGGTGTCGCGAGTGTACTGGCCGTTGTCTTTGACCCCGTCCAGATATTGGTCGGAGCTGGCCGCGAAGCCGCGCAAGGTAATGGAATCGCCGGTACGGCCGCCTTCGCCGGCGGCAATGGTCAGGCCGCTGACGTTGCGTAAAGCGTCGCGCAGGTTGAAGGCGTTTTGCGACTCGATCAGTTCTTTTTTAACCACGCTGACAGACTGCGGAATATCGCGCAGTGCCATCTCGGTTTTACTGCCGGTGGTCGAGGTTTCGGCTTTGAAACGAATGGCTTGCTTTTCGCGGTTGGCTTTGACTTTAACGTCTTCCAAAACCACTTCTTGATCATTGTTGGCCGCTACGTCGGCGGTCTGGTCGGCGGCGAATGCTGCTCCGCTCAGAGCCGCGCCCAGCGGCAATAAAGCCCCCAAGCGCCACTTGGCAGGGGTGGTTTTTTTCGTGGTCGAATGGTTTGCAGACATAGTATTCCCGTAACTGAATAAATAGTGCTGGCTGCCTGGCTGGGAATGCTGGGTGGCTAAGATTTTACGAACCGACAGTTATTGTCCGTCGGTTATTGATCGCTATTCGAGATATGCGGCTCCAAAAAGCCAAGAAATAAGATCATTCTCAAATAATAACGATTCTCATTTTATTTTTTTTGAGACTAATGTCAACTCCGGAATTTGCGTGCAGACTGTTTCCCAATTCGAAATCAAAGCTTGGATAGGCTTAAATCTTTGAGCGCATTCCAGCCGTTTCGCGAGCTTGGTAGCCTAAAGGCTTGCGGAAATTAGCCTTTAGGCTGCAAAACCAACGGCGAGTTAATGGCTGAAATTTCAAGGAGGAAGAAATACTTTACTTTTCAAATGAGAATAATTATCATTTGAGTCAGATTAAAAATCAGCTGCCGCGACGTGAAAAGATTATTCCCCTTATTTAGAGAACCTGAGGCTGTGCGCTTGGCAATCGCTCCGGAAGTTTTGGCGGCGTTGGTCGAAAAAGGCGAAATCCATGCCACGGATTTCCGATGTCTTGATTTAGGGTCGAAACAAATCGTTTGGAAAATGTTCCTGTCTCAGGCAAAAGCCAAGCTCAATCGTGGTTTAGTAAATCCCGAGCTTTAGTCCGCTTAAAAAGTTTTTTACCCAATCCCTGACGATTTTTGAAGGAGTAAACCTATGAGCAACAAACCCTGTACCCACGAATGTTTGGCGGCGACGGCCTTAAGCAAGGTATTGATTTGCCGCGAATGCGGCGTCGTCCACCTGCATCTGCAGAACATGTCATTGCGCCTGGAAGTGGCGGATTTTCTGAGCTTTGCCGACACCATGGCCGAAGCCGCGCACCAGGCCAGAGCCGGTCAAAAAGACAAAAGCAAACGCGCCGGCTTTACGGTGGTTAAATCCAGCACCAGACTCAATTAGCGAAACCGCACTTGCCGGAAAATTCCCCGGAGGTTTGCCTAAGATAGCGGGATGGCGGAATAACCTTCAGAAACTACCCATTCTGCTTTCGCTGTGTATGCTGGCATCCAGAGACACGACTCTGTCCGCCATGCCTATGGTTTCCGGCCGATGGGCGATAGTTAAGCGGGTGATGCTTAACGAATTGATTGCCAAATTCACCTTCCGCTCTGTTTCGACATCCAAGTGGCTGGTCGCTTCGTCCAGGACCAGTACCGACGGCACTTTGTAGAGCGCCCGCGCAATGATGAGCCGTTGCTTTTGCCCGCCGGAAAAACTGCTGCCCATATCGCCAACCTGGGACAGATAACGCATGGGCAGAGCCTCGATTTCATCGTCGATGCCGGCGAGTTGAGCGCTTTGTTTCAGCAGCTCGAAATTGGTTTGTAAGTCGAAGCCGGAAATATTTTCCTGAAGGCTCCCGGAGAATAACTGGTCTTCCTGCAATACCGCGCCCACCAGCCGGCGCCAATTGGCCAATCCGAATTGGCTTAAAGGCATGCCGTCGATTTCGATGACACCCTCGGTCGGTTCCAGCAGGCCCAAGCAGAGTTTGACCAAGGTGCTTTTTCCGCATCCGGACGCGCCGACGATGGCGATGTGTTCGCCGGGTTGGATGGACAGATGCAAATTGCGAAATATCCAGGGCATATTCGCGCCGTAGCGAAAGCCCAGGTTTTTAAACTCGATGGTGGGGCTGAAATCCTTTCGGTTGATGACTTTGTCTGCGGCGCAGCCGTCAGTCTGTTCTTTTTCCGCCAAGACAATATCGGACAAACGCTCCACATGCAGGCTGACCATGCGCATCGACATCAGGTTGTCGATCAGCCGTTGCATCCGCGATGTAAAGTCGTCTTTGTAAGAAATAAACGCCATCAGCATGCCGACGGTCAAAGCGTTGTCCATGACCATGGTCGCGCCGACCGCCAGCACGGCGATGGCTTCGGCGGCAAACACCGCGCTATAGCCCAGCGAAAATCCCAGCGACATTTTTTGCGCGCCGATGCGTTTATTCACGCCGGCGACGAACAAATTCAGCCAGCGTGCCCGGCGCTGCTCTTCCAAACCCGCCAACTTTGTGGTGTGCACGGCGCGAATGCTTTCCAGAAAATGGCTTTGCGCCTTGGCCTCGTGCGCCAGTGCTTCATCGGTTAAGCGATGATAGATTCCATGGGGCAAAACGCGGATCAGCAGATAGGCCAATACGGCGGCGACGGCGAAAGCGCTTAGTGTGGGGCTGTACAACAACATCACCGCCAGGACAATTAAACCGAATCCGCCGTCCAGGACTACTTCGACTAATTTGCCGGTCAGCGTCTGTTGAATGGCTTGCATCGATTGAAACCGGGATACGATGTCGCCGGTATGCCGTAGTTCGAACCAATGCACGGGCAGCCTTAACAAATGGCCGATAATGCGGCCGGCCCATTGCAGATTGAATTGTGTCGCCAGCACGATGGCCAGCCAGCTTCTAACGGCTTCCAACACGATTTTAATCACGGCAATCAAGGCATAGGCCAAGGCTAACACCAACAGGAAATCCCGGTCGCCGGACACAATCGCACCGTCTACTATCCATTGGGCAACGATTGGTGTCAGCAAGGCGAATAATTGCATGGCAACGGCCAATACCGCGATTTGCGTCAAGCTCCGGATCAGGCCGTCGACTTTACCGACCAGTTTAGCGAGAGGAATACGCGACCTCGGCGTAATACGCTCGAACGCCGGCGCAGGCGTCAGTTCCAAGGCCACGCCGGTAAACAGGGTGTTGACTTCGGCTATAGCCAGCTCCCTTTCGCCCTTGGCCGGGTCGTGGACCAGCACCCGGCCGCGCCCCACTTTTTTTAGCACGACAAAATGGCTCATTTGCCAATGCAAAATACAAGGGAGACTGAGTTGGTCGAGTTCCGCCAATTCCAGGCGTAGCGGTCTGCATGAAAATCCCAATGCCGCGCCGATACCGACCAAATCCATCAACGTGGAGCCGCGTAGCGACACCGCATACTTGGCGCGTAAGTCGCTCATGCTGTGTGCGGCACCGTGGCAGGCGGCGACATAGCCTACGCAGGCCAAGCCGCATTCGGCCGCGGTGGTTTGCAAGTACGACGAATGGTGCGAGTGCTTAAGGTGCTTCATTGTTGGTATCGACAAACACTTCCAGCAACTGATCGGGATTGATGTGGCGGGCAATCGCCGTATTCACTTGGGCCAGCGTCAAGGTTTCAACGCGGGCATTGATGTCGGCGTAGTAGCGCATGTCGCGCCGTAAGCGTAATAGCAGATTCAGCTTGCCGAACAGCTTGTCATGATCCAGCTTGCTCAGATCGTTGCGATGGCGCCAGTTCTCTTTTGCACTGTCGAATTCCGTAGCGCTGAGGCCGTCTTTAACCAGCAGCGCCAGTTCCTCGTGCACGGCTTTGGAGAGTTGTTGCCGCAGGGCCGGCGCATAGGTCGCGCTGATGGTCAGGGTGGCGCGCGGTTCGAAGGCGGAAGCGCTGATCTTGCTGGCCACGCCGTAGGAAATGCCTTCTTGTTGACGCAGGCGGCGACCGAGGCGGGATTGAAGCGCATCCTCGCCCAACGCGACATTCGCCAGCATTAAAGCCAGGGTGTCCGTCTCGTCCGCTTGCAACGGCTGTCTAAGCTGTGCCGTGTAAGTGCCGTGCGCGCCATCGGCTACGGTCATGACATGCCGGCCGGGCGCCAATGCGGCGTAAGGCAGGGGCGGCCGCTGGTAGACCTGCTTGCTGCGCCAGGGACCTAAAAGGCTTTCCAACTGCCGGCGCGTCGCGTTGGCATCAAACTCACCGGACAGCAGCAACTCCCCATTCGCGCCGTAATAATCGGCGTGGAAGGCTTTTACATCGTTCAATTCGATGCGCTCCAACGCGGCGAGCGCTTCCTCCATGCCGGGCTCGCGGCGGATGTCGCCGATAGGGTATGGGCTGGTGAGTGCGGTCACGGCTTGTTCTGCGACGACTTGCGGTTTTGTGCCCAGGCCTTGGTAGGCGACGCGCAATTGATTGCCGATTTCCTTGAATCCCTGCTCCGGCAGTGCCGGATGACGAAGAACATCAATTAGAACGTCCAGAAATTCCGGTAACGATTTCGCGGGCAGATCGAAGCGAATCGCCAAGCGGTCCTCCATCGGCGTCATCGACAAGTGGGCATCCAAACCCACCAAGCGATCAAACAGTTGTTGTCGATCTAAACTGGCCGAACCGTGCGCCAACAGGCTGCCGGTAAGGTCCGCCAGCATACGTTTGCCAAGCATGCTGTCCGCCGTGCCCATACGCACATTCCACTGACCCTGCACGCGACCGGTCGGTATGGGCTTGGGCCAGAGCGCAACCGCCAGCGACTCGTTAATGCTAAAGCGCTCGATTTGCGCATCTATAGCCGCCGCCGTCGCATCGTTAGCCGCCAGGGTCACGGTTTCCGGCAGGTGCGCAGGCGTGGACGCGGGGGATGGTTCGGCGCTTGTCGCTTGCGGTACGAGGGATTCTTTCCGCGCCGTGACACTTGTCGCATGTCGACTGCTCATCAACTGGGCAACCGGGAGACCTTGCTGGAAAAGCGTTTTGGCGGTTTGTTGAATCTCCGGCAATGACATTTCTTGGGCCGCGTCGATGCTCTCGAACCACAGCCGCCAGTCGCCGAGGGAGGCAAATTCAGCCAAACGGTAGCCAAATGCGGCGGCTTGAGTTTGCACATGTAAAGCTTCGTTGCGTATCAAGTTTTTAGTACGTTCCAGTTCTTTTTCAGTGAACACGGTATCGCCCAGCGAATGCACTTGTTCTGCTAAGGTGTGTTGGAGTTGTTCCAACGCTTCGCTATCGGCTGACAGCGGCAGCGCGGTTACTTCGAATGCACCCCCATTGCGCAATAGCAAGGGCATAGCCGAGACAGAGGCTGCCTGTCCGGTGCTAACCAGCGACTCATGTAAGCGACTGGCGGGTGAACCGGCCAGCAAGCCGCTCAGTAGGCCCATCGCCGCTACATGCTTGGCATCGAACGAATGGGGTAACGGATAAAATAACGACGCGGAAGCAACATCGTCGTCGCCGCGAAAACTCGTTTGCGGGTCGCCGCTCTCCTGTCCGGACGCCGCCTGGAATGCCGGTGGCTGCCCAATTTTTGGCGATTTAATCTCACCAAAATGAGTTGCCAATTGCTTCCAGGTTTCGTCAACGTCAAATCGACCGGTAATGATCAACAGCGCATTGTCGGGACGATAGTGTGTCCGATAGAAAGCCTGGGCGTCGTCGATGGCGATACCGCGTAATTCGGTTTCGTTACCTATCGGCGGGCGTACATAGGGGGCAAAGCGAGTAACAACCGGCAGTATTTGTTGCGCTAATTTTTGCCGATGATTGCTATCGCCAAGCTCCTTTTCCCGCAATACTACGGGTAACTCCCTGGCAATATCCGTTTCCGTAATCGCCAGTTTATGCATGCGCAAGGCTTCTTGTTGCAGCAGCCAGTTCAGCGTGGGCTGGTCGCTGGAAAAGGCCGTGTGGTAGATAGTGCGGTCGAAATTGGTATTGCCGTTATAGGCAATGTTGCGGCGCGCCAGCTCGCTGACCAGCGAATGATTGTCCGGCGTCGTCGGCGCGTTAAACAGCAAATGCTCCAGCAAATGTGCGAGGCCCGACTTTCCCTCGGGATCGGCGAGCGAACCGCTGAAATACACCAGCGTCACTGCCGTCTGCTCGGCCTTACTATCGGGAACCAACAAGGCCCGGAAACCGTTCTCGAATCGCCGTTCGATCGCGCCGTATTTCTCGGCGGCGGCGCTGTTTGTATTATTTTCCGTGGCGTGCCCGCTACCAACGTTGACGAGAGTTAGTATTAAACATGCTATTAAGGTCGAGCGGGTAGGGTTCATGGGTAAGATTCCTTTCTAGGGTTGGATAAATGGATTAAGCGCTCATCAATTTTGGAAAGTGCGCGGGCATGAGAACTAAAAATTCGTCAGATTTTGTTTCTATAATCGGACGGAACTAAAAAACTCAATTTTTGAAATAAGACCATGCAACTAAGAGAATTGCCGTGGAATTAAGCGCATGAAGCAAAAACTGCATTCTGTTAATTTTGTCTTCGGACTTGCCCAAGGTATTTTTAACTAACATCTCTAAAGAAATACAGAGTGCCATCACAGCAAAATATAAGCTAACAATTAGGTAAATCATTTTATTAACCCTAAAACGATAAATCGTATATTCCTGGTCGTTTCGAATGGAGAAGCGATTCCGAGGAATGGAGGTCTCAATTTCGTCCGATTAAGTTTTACTAATCCGGTCTACGGTTTTTTCCGAGATGTTCAATAGATATTTCGTCGAAACGGTTTATTTGATGGCCAAAATCTCCGATAAATAACAGAGATAATGCTCAGTAATAAAAATATCCCCGAGATCAGAACAATATTGTCATGCAGTGCTTTATCTTGTGTCACTAACTCTGAAGCCGCGCCGGCACAAATAAATCCCGTCACTAAGTAAGTGGTTATATCGCGTCGATACGCAAATTCGGCGGTTTGTCTTCCCGAGAATAGTTTTTCGATGTGATTTTGGTTTTTTTTAAAATAAAAAAAACCTGCCAGAAATGTTGAACATAAAGCGATGTACAATACAATCGAGTGCTCACCGTCGAGATGAGAGGCGATATCCGAAGTTGCCTTTGGAAACACGAATATTAATACCGCAAGCGTCGATAATAGGGCGAAAACCGACGCGATGATAATCAGAAACGGGTTATATCTCATGAGTAGTACCGATAGATTAATTTAATACTGCACCGGTAAGAAAGACTCAAAATGGTGAGAGAGTCTTTCTTTGGTGCCCCTTTGTCGAATACATTAACTACCGTCCCCATCCTCTCCGCCTAGCAAATTACTCAATACGCTTTGAATCGGCGTGTGTTGGTTCAGATATTCACCAATAGTCCAGCCCGCTAGTCCGGCAGCGGTTACTGCGGAAGCGGCCACGCCAAAATATCCGGCAGCGGCGATTTGCTGTGCTGTTGTCAACCCGGCCCATTGCGCCATGCCCATACCCACACCGGCACCCAAAGCGCCGGCAATTGCTAGAGTATCTGCTTCCGATAAGCCGCCACCAACGAGTACCATTTCAGTAATTGTCAATTCACGCATATTGCTCTCCTTAGATATATTTGGACTGCATTGAAATATAAGTTTAAAAATAGGTTTTTCTACGTAGCTATGAATGGTGAAGTATATTTTTCAAATTACGTTTTCATAATTTGATATACGCTTCATGTAAAAATGCAGATTTCTATATCAGTAGTCTACCTACCGTTCCTAATATAAAAATATAAATAAATATCCATTCAATGCGATTTAAAGTCTTCGTCGTCTTTCGTTTCCTGTATAAGTCGGTAACATCATTGATTGGCTGTGTTAATTCATAGGAATGAAAAATTGAAAACCAAAGAATTAAGCCTGAACTCGCTAATTGTAAAAACTCAAAAAATTCCCCCCTAGAAACAGCTTGTATGGCCATAATGACACTGAATATAGCGAGAAACCTGATGGTCGTAACAGCAAAAAAAAATTTTTTACAGGTAAATCGGCTCGAATTGTCATTCACCATCGCCATCTTCTCCAAGCTGTGCGTTTGTGATATTGCTTGTGTGAAGTGCATTTACGACCTTGTCTAAATTTTGTGCAATGAACTTTTGAATATCGGTGTTTTCGTTCAATATTTCACCTAAGGTATATCCTATCTTAAAAGCAACTCCTAAATATCCCAATCCCTTAAACGTTGTAAGCGCTATTCTGGCATCCATAAATGGATGAATTTCAGATGGGGGAATAAAACCACCGCCGACAACAGACATTTCAGTAATAGTCAATTCGCGCATATTGCTCTCCATTTTTATGATATATAGATTACAGGTTTTATTTTTAGTGAAAAAAATATGAAAAAATCGGTAACCCCCTAAAATTAATTTTTATAATATAGTCTGGAACCAAAGTAAATAAACTCATAAGTTATACAAGCGGTTAGAATAATTGCTAAAGCAGTTCTTTTTCCTTTTGTTAAATGTGGTGTTGGCTTTGCAAATATGTGTATTGACAAAATTGCGCAAATCGCCGCCAATGAGAGGCCAAACATTGGCAAATAGATTTGATTAATTGGTGTCATAATAAAATCCAGTTTAAGGTTGACTATTATTCTCCTTGTGATCTTTGGTATGGAGATTTTAAAGTGTCATTTATTTAGCGCTCTAAAACCGCTCAATAAGGTCGAGTATCGATAATTGTTTCAACAGTTGATTCTCCTTATCGGACAATTGCTTGGTACTTTTATTAGCCGGCGAGTTATCGGCTGAACTGATGCCGGCAAGGAAGTCGGCGCTTTCGGTGTCGAGATTTATCTTGAAGCCGTTGGCTAATAAAGTTTTCTGATCGTTGGATATGGGTAGGAACGAGTTTATTCGAATTTTATTGCCCAGAAGGGCGGTGTTATCCGATATGCCGGTTGGAGACAAACTGCCAATATTAAATCGCGATTTAACTCTTTGTTGTTCAGTAAAAGCGATGAAAAAATTATGGAGATTTTCCGGTTCGGCTAGCGTGCTTTGTAACAGCGGGATATAACCTTCAATAAGGTCCGTCGTATTGAGATAAGGGTTGATAGACCCCCGGCTTTCAATCCGGTCCGGCAGTTGATTGCCGCATAGCCAAAGCAGGTAGTCCAATAATTTAGGCGGGAAGGTGCCTATGGCGATATGAAACGTCTCGTCGCCGGCGATAGGCAGGGCCTCGTGCCACCAGCCTCTTGGGATATACAGCAAATCCCCGGCCGCCAATACCGTATCCAGCACCGGTTCCGCCGGGCATTCCGCTTTATGGTTTAGGCTGGTTTGATGGTTTAAAGGCAATTCGAATGTGGGTTGATAGAGGCGCCATCTTTTGCGTCCGATCAGTTGCAAGGCGAACACATCGTGAGTATCCCAATGTTTGCCGAACGAACCGTCGCCGCCGAATGCCGCATAGGCATTGGCGTTGGTCTTTTCGCCGACGAATTGCGCCACGTCCATGCAATAGTCGTTAATTTCCGGGAGGTAGAGCTGTAGTTTGTTTAATACCAAGGTCGCACCGTCCGTTAAATAGCGGTACAAAACGTCTTTGACGATACGTGTGCGTTGTTCGCCCAGTTCCCAATAGCGCTCGGTATAGCGGCTCGGATCGACCGGTCCGTCTTTAAATAATTTAATCTGCGTATTGGCGTTTTCCATGGCGTAAAGCGCCTGGTCGATATGCTTCCAGTTTAAATTGTTCTCGGACAGTACTTGGCGCTTCAGCCACCACCGGCTTTGGTAATGCGCCTCGAGAAATTGTGTTCTATCGATGCCGAAATGTATCAGTGACATAGCGTTCCCTAGTTATATTTGGTTAATCCGTAAAGCGGTTCGATCATCCACTCAATTAAGCGCCGCGTATCTTGTTCGATGTCCGCCTCCACGATCATGCCGGATACCAGCCTTTTCGGTTCGCCGTACACCGAGGCAAACTGCGAATCCAGTTTTACGGTGACGCGGTAATAATCGTCCGGTGGGGAATTGGCGAATAAATTCGGTAAGGTCTTCGATGAAACCGGATTTTTCGAGACGCTTGCGACCGTTCCGGAATACTGGCCGAACTTTTGATAAGGGTAGGCTTGGTAACGCAAGCGTACTTTCTGGCCGGATTCGACAAAGCCGATGCCGCGCGTGGTCACGTACAATTGCGCGGTCAGTTCCGCACCATCGCCAAGCAAGGTTGCCAAAGCATCCTTATCCGAAATTTGGCCGGGGTGCACGCTAATACCGGTGACCATGCCGTCAATCGGGGCGACGATAGCCAATTGGCTTTGAATATGGGTTTCCTGGATTTTTTGGCGGAGTATGCTTAAGTCTTGGTCGATATTGGCGATGCTGATTTGGGTTTTTTCCGGTGCGATGCGTTTTTCGTCCTCCAGCTCCAATTTTTTTCGCTCGAGTTCGTCGTAATCCCGCTTTAAATCCGATGCTTGGGCACGCAATAGCGTCAGGTTGTCCAGCTCCTCGTCCAATTTATCTTTTGCAATAAAGCCGGATGCCGCCAGGCCGCGATGCTTATTCAGGCGCTGCTCCGCCAGGAACAATCTTTCCTGATGCTGAGTTATCTGTTGTTTGGCGTCGGCAATCGATACTTGTATTGCCGCCAACTGTCTGGATAGTGCCGAATTATTTTTGTCCTGCAGGGTGCTTAATTGGCGCTTTTCCCGGAGATTGGCTTCTTCTTCCGCGAGCAGTGCCGCTTCAAGCTGATCGGCGAATCGGGCTCCGCTGGCGTCCGACCGGTTTGTGAATGAAGAAAGATGGCGTTCGTCTCTTAACGTAAACAAGGTGTCTCCGGCATGAACCGTTTGACCTTCCTCAACATGAACGGCCGAAATAAGCCCTGGCGCGGGCGTGGCAATAATAATCGCGCCGCCATTTGGGACCAACATGCCGGTAGCGTTTGTTCGTTTGGTATAAGACGCAAAGCTGATAAATAAAACGGTTGCGGCGACCAGCGTCAACACAATCGTGAATACCAGCCACGACGACCAGGATCTCGCCAGCAGGATGTCGCCTTCCAAGCGTCCGGTCTGCGCTGCCATGGCTTCCGCACGATAAAGATTCGTCGAGAACATGCGTCTTGCCTATCGAATTTCGATGTTTGACAGCGAAGCGTTTCGTTGGGCCGCTTAGGCTATTAACCCGGTCCTATTTATCCTTGGCGCCCAGTTCGGGCTGAGCGCGTCGAAGCGTGAGCGGGTTGGCCCTTCGACAGGCAAAGTACCCTCCAGGGCATTGAGGCGAACGGTGTTTAAGGGCTGGGTTAATAACGTCGAGCTAAAAATCAGCTGTTGGATGGACTTTGCGGCTTTAGTAAGAAAGCCGGAAACGAAATGGCGGCTAGCAAAAAATGATATGGTCATAAGGTCCCCTGGATGAATTGATTAGCACCGTGAGGGCTGGCTAGTCAGGAGACATGGCTGGCAATACGCCTTCTGCGCGAAGGCTGAGTGGACTTTAAGGAAGTTCTCGCTTGGTGTCAACTCATATTATGCGGTAGGTCTTGTTTGCTTAGTTTTGCAGCAGCCAAGGCTTCGACTGAATAACCAATCTTGTATTTGCCCGTCTCGAAAGGTATATCGAAGCCGAGCAGATTTAAACATTCGTCCCAGGCACCTGATCGCCTGCGGCTTGCGCTTTAACTTCGACGGTTGGCAGCGTCGTGTCGCTGCCGGTTTCGGCGGGTATGCGCCGGGCCTGCTGTGAAAAGATCGGAGGTTCGCGGCTAGCGGTGAGGTAACGAACCGCAAGGAGTAAATTCTACCGTTTCGCGAACGGTGCGGTTCGCAAGCTCACCGGCAGCCTACTCCAGCGCATGTTGCGAGCAGAGGTAGGGTGGGCAAAATTGCCCACCATTCAAATCCGCGTGGGCACAAAACCCCGTGCCCACCCTACCGGACTTAAAAACCATCCGTTTGATGGCTTTGTTAGGCACAGTTCAACATTGCGCCCAAATAATTCGGTACTCTGGCTCTGCCAATTCACTTTTATTGGGTGGTATAACTTCACTTTCCAACGGGGTAATTGTGGAGATGCCGGGCAGCTTTAGGGTAGCCATTAAAATACCTTGATGCTCTGCAATTTCAATTGCTGATTCAAACTTTGCTGAACTTTCATTAAAGAGTTCTTCAGGATTACTTCTTAAAATAAACCACCAACTGCTTCCGCGTTTTGGCCTTCTTGCGAAGTCTCGAGCTGCATTCATTCGTTCAGATATTGCGACTTCATGAAAATGACTACCAAGTTGTTCCAGCCCCATTTTTATAAGCAATCTACAGACTGGTAGAGGCTCTGTGACCTCAGCAATTACTCTAAACTGAGTTTTCTCACCAGAAAGAACCTTTGACTGAATTTCTTTGTTTAGGGGTTCAAGCGCTACAACTCCAAATTTTCCGGTGCCAAATATTCTTCCTGCGGTACCCATAAAATTTGATACTTTTCCTTTTTTGGTCGGAACTCCCGAAAGCACTCTAAACCCAATAAAAGGAAAGCTATTTAAAGCCTTTGATTCGACTTTTTGGCCAAAATATTGGTTACAAGAATCGCAAGTTACACCGCTATTTGCGGAAGGTGAATGTTTTCCACCCAGAGATTCTGGAACTATATGGGAAACTGATTTTGTGCTTCCACTATACCCACAGAATATACATTTCATTGCGATCTCTATTCCCTAACCAGTTGTTAAGCGGTTTCCGTATATCGCCAAGCTAATACTCATTTTTTCAATATTTTCAATAACTGATGGGTCAGCATGTAATTTTCCTGTCGATATACCATTCGGCAACCGAAACTAATGACCGATAACGGAGCAATCGGCGTCTTTGAACCACTGGATCGACCGATTGCAACCGGGCTAGTGTCCGCTGCCAGTTTATTCGATTTTACCTCCAATAACACCATCGCCATGCCGAAGAATCTGCAGCATCGAATCGTAAGGTGCCGCCCTCCGTGGCGGAGTTGTTAACGTCTTCCTCCGAACCCGCTAAACCGGGTATTCCGGGGTAATCGAATGCCTGCCGCATGGCTGACGATTCACCCTGCCCTATTGAGCACGGGTATTCCGTTCGGGCCGAGCTCGGCTAAGCCAGGTCGGTGCGCCCTTCGACAAGCTCAGGGCGAACGGTATTCGAGGGCCCGGCTAATAACTCATCGCTCTTGAACGCCTGGCGCCACTTGCCGCCGCGGAATCACCAACGGCACCGCCGGAATTTGCGGATGGCTGGCGATGCTGACCGGGTAAGCGAACACTTGCCGGATCAGCTCGCTGTTCAGGGTTTGCGCCGGTGTGCCGATGGCGGCGAGCCGGCCTTGGTGCAGCAGGGCGATGCGGTCGGCGTAAAGCGCAGCCAGGTTCAGGTCGTGCAATACCGCCAGGACCCCGGCCTGTTGTTGGTCGGCGAAGCGGCGGGCGATGGCCAACACCGCGTGCTGGTGGGCCAGGTCCAGCGCCGAGGTGGGTTCGTCCAGCAATAAATAGCGGTGCAGCGGGTCTTGCGGTTCCCAGATTTGCGCCAGCACCCGCGCCAGTTGCACCCGTTGGCGTTCGCCGCCGGACAGCGTGGTGTAGATGCGTTCGGCCAGATGGCCGGTATCGGTCATCGCCAGCGCGTGTTCGGCGATGGCCCGGTTTCGCGCGGCGCTGTGGGTTTTGCGTTGCGGGCTGCGGCCCATCAAGGCCACGTCGCGCACCGTGAAGCGGAATGCCAGCCCGGCACTTTGCGGCAATACGCCGCGCAGCAAGGCCGCCTGTTGCGGCGGCCATTCCGCCAGCGGCCGGCCGTTCATCGTCACCAGGCCGGCGAACGGCGCCAGCTCGCCGCTGATGGCCCGCAGCAGGCTGGATTTGCCGGCGCCGTTCGGGCCGGCCACGGCCAGTACTTCGCCGGGGCGCAGTGCCAGCGTCACGCCGTCCAGCAAGGTTTTCGCGCCGACGCGCAGGCTCAGGTCTATGGCTTGCAGCATGTCAATGGCCCATTAGTTTTTGGCGGAACAGCAGCCACAGAAAAAACGGACTGCCGAGCAGGCCGGTGACGATGCCGATCGGGATTTCGGCCGGCGCCGCCAAACTGCGGGCCAGATAATCGGCACAGATCAACAGCAAGGCGCCGAGCAGCGCCGACGCCGGCAACAGCCAGCGGTGGTCCGGCCCCAACGCCAGCCGCAATAGATGCGGCACCACCAGACCGACGAAGCCGATCACGCCGGACAAGGCCACCGCCGCGCCGACGCCGAGCGCTACCAAGGCCACCACGCCGGTTTTGATGCGTTCGACCGGAAAACCCAGATGGCCGGCTTCGGCTTCGCCGAGCAACAAGGCGTTCAAGGCATCGGCCAGCCACGGCAACAGCAGCAGATTGGCGAGTAAAAACGGCGCGCCGATGGCAACGCCGTCCCAACCGGCGCCGTTCAGGCTGCCCAGGCTCCAGAAGGTCAAGCTGCGCAACTGGTCGTCGTCGGCCAGATAGACCAGCAAGCCGGTGGCCGAGCCGGCCAGCGCGTTGATGGCGATGCCGGACAACAGCAGCGAGGCCACGTCCAGCCGGTCGCCGCTGTCGGCCAGCCGGTATACCAGCCAACTGACCCCAAAACCGCCGGCGATGGCCGCGAGCGGCAATAAATAGGCGCCGAATACGCCGGCCACTGTGCCGAACAGGCTGTCGCGCAACACGATGACCGCCACCGCAGACAGCGCCGCGCCGCTGGAAACGCCGATCAAGGCCGGATCGGCCAGCGGATTGCGGAACAAGCCCTGCATCGCCGCGCCGGACGCGGCCAAGGCGCCGCCGACCAGCAAACCCAACACCAGGCGCGGCGCGCGGATCGCCAGCAACACCGCTTGCTGGTCGGCGCCGAACGGCCAGGGCAGGGCGATACCGAAGCGGTCGGCGACGATGGCGACGGCCTGGCCGGCCGAGATGGCGACCGCGCCGCTGCCCAGAGCGGCCAAGGCTACGGCGACCAGCAGCAATGCCAGCATCCAGCACAGGCCGGCGCGGCTCAAGGTCGGTTTTAGCCGAAGACGCGGTCCGGCCGTCGCCATCGCGGCATGGACGGTCATCGGCCTGCCCCTGCGTCGGCGGCAACTGCCGGTTCGCCGTGCAGCCGTTCGGCCAGTTCCAGCACCGCCTGACCGCTGTGTAAGCCAAAGCCGAGCAAGGCCAGGGTATCTACGATAAAGACTTTACGTTGCCGGCCGGCTGGGGTGTGGGCGATGCCGGGTTGCCGGTAGAACGCCTCCAGACCGCCGATGGCGTTGGCGGCGACGTCGGTCAACAAAATCACGTCCGGCGCGGCGGCGACCATTGCCTCCGTGCCTATCGGTTTGTTGCCTTGCAGTTCGCCGGCGGCGTTGGCGGCGCCGGCCAGCGTTAACACCACGTCGGCGGCGGTGCCGCGACCTGAGGCCAGCGGCGCGCCGTGGGCGACCGCCATCAAAAACAGCACTTTGGGGTGTTCACGGCTTTGCGCGCGCCATTGCGCCAGTCGATCGAAGTCGGCTTGCACTTGATCGGCCAGTTCCCGGCCGCGTTCGAGCTGTTCCAGCAAGGCGGCAACGGCGCCTATTTTGGCGGCAATGCCGGCGGCGGAATAGTCTTCGGGTAACGTTTCAATGCGCACGCCGGCCGCGCGCAATTGCTCCAGCACCGCCGGCGGCCCGGCGTGGGCGCTGGCCAGCAGCAGGTCGGGGCGTAGCGACAGCACGCCTTCGGCCGACAGTGTGCGCATATAACCGACTTGCGGCAGCGTCTTGGCTTCGGCCGGCATCAGGCTGGTGCTGTCGACGCCGACCAGGCGCTCGGCGCCGCCTAGCGCATAGACGATTTCGGTCAACGCGCCGCCGACCGAGACGATGCGGCTCGGACCGGCGGCATGGGCCGGCGCGGCGGCGGTTAGCCAGAGGAAGGCCGCACATGCGGCTCGCGCAAGTTTATGGCTTAGGGATGTGGTCTGTTTCATGTTCGGGTTTTAGATGATCTCTACAAATCAAAAGTCGGCGCTAATCGCGACCAAGTGCATCCCTACCGAATGCCTAGCCTCCGCGCATTACCTGGTTTTGCAATTAAGCCGGGGCATCGGCTTCCGCTTCGGCCTTCCGCTGTTTATGCCCGACGTCATTGACGTGGCGGATTTGCCCCAAATCGTCGCCTTCTATCGAAAATGCCTTGGCAAAACCTTGCACGAAACTGCCGCGTTGCGGACGGATGCGAAACAGATGAAAGTCCTGCATTTTTTGTAGCTGTTTTATGAACGCGCCGAATTTTTCCTCGAATAAGCCCATGATGTAGGCGAAAGCTTCGGACTCGCGGTCGATTTCGCCGGCCGAGCAGTGATAGGTAACCCGTTGCCGGGCGAACAAATGCGCGGCTTTGTCTTCGTCCTCGACGAACAACAGACAAACCCGGCCGTTGTGCAACAGGTTTTGGGTGTGCGCCGACAGTTCGCTGACATACACGTAATAATGACCGTCGTGCCTCACGTAGGCGGCGTAACTGGCTTCGGGCTCCCCGGAAGCGCTGACCGTGGCCATTAGCGCGGAGGAAAATGTTTGCGGCAGCGCGGTATAGGCTGCTCTGACTTGTTCGAGATCGATGGTTTTCTGGTTCATGCGGGTTTCCTGATATGGCGTTATCGATAAAAGTATCGGTTTATGGGGTTGGGTATCGACGCAAAAGGCTAGGAACCTCCTGCAAGCGCCGAGGCTAGGAGCAAGTCGCGCCAAAAACCGTTTTCGCCGATGGTGTCGTCGTAACCGCCGAAGACGGAGGCGATGGTCTGCCGGTTTTGGCCGCGCACCAGCAGGCCGGTTAATGCGTGTTGCCGGTACCTAAGTTGGACGATGTCCGCGCCGGCCACGGCCATTTCGTTGAGGTGCAGATTAAAACGCTGATCCAGGATATTGAACCATGGTCCGGTAATCTTCAGGTTTTGAATAGGGCCGTCGTGCAGTTGCAGGGCGCCGGGATTGCCGACCAGCACTTGTATCGGCAACATCAGTGCCGCCAGTTGCTGCATGAACGCGCGTAGCGCCGGCATGCCGATCCGGCCGGTGACGGCAGCCTCGGAAGTGTCGGCCAGCAGCAGGCGCCGCCAGGATTCCGGCAACTCCGCGCATTGTTTAAGGTCGCCAAGCGGCGGATTAGGGCCATGCGCGGGCAATACCGGATTGGGCGACTGATCGTCGGCCCGAAAGATGTCGACCAAACGCCGGTACAGGCCGGCATCGGCATGTTCGGTCAAATAGATTTTGTGCACGGCCTCGCCGCCCGTGTCGAAAAATTGCAGGCTGTGGCGCGGGCCGAGATGGGTTTCCTCGGTCACGGCGAAACCCGAATGCCAAATACCGATCAATAGGCACAAGGCGATATGGTGTCCGGCTATCAGAATGGCGTCGCCGCAAGGGCGTATATCCTCGTAGAGCCCGGTGCTTTCTTGTACCGCGAAAGCGTTGCGGGTCAAGGCCATCACCGGCCCCAGTGTGCCGACCGCGCTTAGCAGCGCGGGCCAGTGTGCCCGCAATCGGATGACCCGATTGCCGCAGTCGGTTGCCAGCAGTTCGGCTTCGCTGACGCCCAACGTCGCCGCCGCATCGCGAATCCGCATATGCGGGTGATCGGCGCGCAGGTCTTGCCACGCTTGTTTTAAAGTGTCCGCAATCGATAAGGGTTGTTTAGTCATGGATTTTGCCATTACACTGAGCTCCGTTAAGTGAATATGCTGCGAATGTTCAGGGAAGCGCACCTTATGGACTTTGCAGCCGGGCCCTCGGCCTGGCTGCAAAGCGTTTACAGGCCGGCGCTTACGCCGCCAGGCCTTTTTTACGATTTAAACCCAGCAAGCCCATGAAGCCGGCGCCGAACAGCCATACTGCCGCGGGCAGCGGCACACTGGTTACCGGATCGGCGCCGGGACCGATGTCGATAGCGACTTGGCCCAAACTCAAGCTATGTTCGGCGCTGCCAAACGAGAACAAATAATTGCTAGCCGGTCCGGACAAATCCCAATAAGCCAGGTATTGCACCAGCTCGACCGGGCCGAATGAGCTTTCGTAGTTGCCATCGTAGAAAGTTTGTGTCGTAAAGGTAGGCGCTACGCCATTCAGTAACAGGCTGTTGTAGTCCATTTGCACGCCCCAGGTTTCGAATTGCAAAGCTGCTCTTAAGGGTTGGTTGTCGGTAGCTCCGCTCAGCGAGGCCGTGAAATTCTCGGCGACGCTGAAGCTGTACAAATTGCCAGATCCGGCCGCGAATGTGCCGGCGTTCCAGCCGATATTGGCGTCGGTGGTGCCGGCGCTGCCCACATCGGGAGCAGCGGTGCGGATGCCGGGATAAGAGTTATCCACGAAGCTGTCCCATTCCGCGTACAGCGTGCCGGCATTGCCCCGGTTCCAGTTGCCCCAGCTGGCTTCGCTTGGGGTGTCGAAGCCGTAGCCGGCGGCGTAAGGGTCGGGGCCGTTGGTCAAGTCAGCCGAAGCGCTGCCGGAAACGGCCAACAGGCCGGCGATTAAGGTCAGTTTTTGTGCAGTTTTCATGGTTGGTTTCCTATATAAATAAATTGACGCATCTCTTCACCGCGAAGACGATCCGTTGCTTTGGTCAAAATAGCGTCCGCCGCTTCGGCCCCATGCCGGCTATCCGCGCTGGCCCATGGCCTTTGCGGTGGCGGAGATTTAAAACTCAGTGCGGCTCGCGGCATTCCGGAAGTGCGTTGCCATCGCGATTGCCGTTCGGCGTGCCTTGCATCTGAAAGTCCAGCACGTAGCGGTACTGTTTGCCGCAATGGATGATCACTTCCTTTTGCCCGCGTTTTAACAAGCGCATTTCCATTCGCAATTCGCCGAAACCCTCGTGTTCCAGCAATTCTTCGAACAGCGTTTCCAGTTTTTTCCGGGCCTCTTTCTTGGCCCTGTAGCCCTTGGTCATCAGATTGTTCTCCATCAAAAGGCCAGTTTTACCGTGACGCCGAGATTGCGGCCGGGACGCGAATAGCGGTCGGCCCAGTAGCGGGCGTCGGCGAAATTGCCCAGCGTGGTATGCGGGTCGCCGGCGCGGGTGTTGATGTCTTCCCAGTCGATGTATTTCTTATCCAGCAGGTTGAATACCCCGACATTGAACGAGAGATGCTTGCCGGCGTTGTAGTAGGCATTGAAATCGATGACGCCGTAGCCGCTGGGCAGAAATAGGGCGTCAGCCGGCGCGGTATTGGCTTGTTTGGCGCCGACCAAGGTCAGGTTCAATTCCGTGCCCCAGTCGCCGCTTGGTTGGTCGTAGCGCAGACCGACGACGGCTTTCATAGGGCTGATTTGTCTTAGGGCGTCGTCGTCATTGCGTTGGGTTTTTAGATTCATGCCTTCAGTAAAGGCACCGCTGAACAGCAGGCTGGCGCCCTGTAAATAGGGATTTAGCCAGTCCAGATAAAACCGGCTTTTGATTTCGATACCCTGAATGCGGATCGGGTCAGGGCTATTGATGTTTTGATAGGTGGTAAAACCCAACGGCGGACAGGCCGCGGTCGCCGGGTTGCAAATTACCGCGTTATAGATGAAGTGGTCGTAATCGTTACGAAACAGGCTTATGTCGAAAGTCCCGGCAGCGCCCTGGCCGCGCAAACCCACTTCCGCGCCGACGCTGGTTTCCGGCTGAATATTGTAATTGGGCAGGTTGGTGTATCCGCCGGTGATATTGGTAAAACCGAGATTGCTCTCGCTGAAGTTGGGGCCGCGAAAGCCATGCGCATACTGGCCGTGCACCGTGAATATCTCGTTGAGGTGCAGTAAGGCGCCGAATCTGGGTAAAAAGGCGTTGGCGTCGATGATGATGGGTATTACCGGATTGGCGCCTTCCGCAACCGCTGCCGCGGAGGCTTTGTCGAACAAATAATCAGGCTTGGGCAGCAAGCGGAAATATTCCCAACGGCCGCCGGGGATCAGCTCGATGCGTTTATCAAACAGGCCAATACTATCCTCAAGATAAGCGCCGGCCTTGGTTACCGTTGATAAGGGAAAATCCCGTACCGGAAACTCATCCGGCGTCACGGTCTTGCTGATCCGGCCCTTGGGACAAATGTTATTGGGGCGGCCGGTGCGCGGATTGACGGAACCGCTGACGCAGGTATAGCTGCCGTCGCGTTGTTGGGCTATGCTGTTTTTACTGATCTGGCCGCCGTATTTCAGCGCATGCGCGGTATCGCCTAAAACAAAGTCCTTTCCCAGTTGCAGTTCGCCGCCGAAATCGTCGTTGGCATAATCGAAAATCCGCTCGGTGAGTGTGTTGCCGTCCACGTTGGCGGTGCGATCTTGCAAAGTGACTTGCCCGGTGGCGGATTTTTGCGTGTAAAACTTCCATAGCGCATCGTTGAACAGCGGCGTATCCAGGTGCTTCAGCATGTGATCCAGCGTCAGGCGCCAGCGCGATTGGGTATCGGTGGTGAGCATGCTGTTGACGTTGCGCAGGCTGATGTCGGCACCGCGCAGATACAAAGCGTCAATATCGGCTCGACTGTCCAGCCATTCGCCGGTCAGACGCAACACGTTGTCGTCGTTAAATCGATACAGCAGTTTAGCCAGCAGATTGTAGCTGCCGTTTTCTTGCGGACTGGGCGTGGTACGGCGGCCGTCGGCGAAATCCGCCGTGCCTTTATTGTCGGTTTCGTTGCTTTGGTTGTGAGTGAATAGCGCCATGCTTTCCCAGCCGCCCCAGGCACCCGCCAAGGTTGCGGTTTGCACGAAGCCGTTGTCGGTAGTGTTGTAGTTCAGTTTCAGTCCGGTGTAATAATCCTTGCCGAATAAATTCAAGTAATCGCGCGGATCCTTGGTGACGAAGTTGACGGTACCGCCCATGGCGTCGCCGCCGTAATAGGCCGAGCCGGCACCGCGGACGATTTCCACGGCTTTTAAGGCGTCCATGTCCACCGCATTACGGTTGGCGCTGGCAAACGAACCGATGCGGAAGGCTTCCGGCAGGCGCACGCCGTCGATTTGCATCAACACCCGGTTGCCGCCCAGGCCGCGTATGGTAAAGCCGCTGACGCCGAAGCGCTGGGGGTCGTTGCCGACATTGACGCCGGGTTCGTAGCGGATCAAATCCTTGATATTGCGGACCATGCGTTGTTCGATGGTTGCTGCATCAATTGCCGACTCGGTACCGGGAACGGCTTTTGCCGGAGGATTGCCGTTTTTGGCTTTTACCGTAACGATTGCCAGTTCCACGTCCTCGGTTTCCTCGATATTACCTAGCGTGGCATCGTCGGCGGCGCTTACGGGCATCGCGCTCATCAGTAATAGCAGTGCGTAAATGATCGGTCCGGCGAGCAGACGGAAAGGGCTGATTTTCGATGTGATACAAACGGAGCGACGACCGGTTGAGCCACACAACAGGCAAGGACAGTAGTCCGCGCGGTGCGTGGCCGGCCAAGGTCGAGCGCTTAAAGATAAGGGCATAGCGATTCCAACAGGCAGTGCAGTCTCAAATGCTGGCTGCCTGGCGCGAATGGCTAGGTGGCTGTTTGGTTTTGTAATCGCGGTTGAAACCGCTTTTACGGATAGGGTTCTTAAATTTAACGGGCTATTTTCGGCCGGTTTCGGGGTGTCTGACGGCTAGGCCTCCCGCGCTTTGTTCGCCATTACAAATCGGCAATCCTTGCCTTGCCTAGGTCAGACACCCCGAAACCGGCCGATATTTTTCCCGAGTTTGGTTTTGGCTTGCCGCTGTCGGCGGGAAAACCAAGACTTGCTTACATCACTTTTTTTCAGGCTCGGAAACGAAACCGATTTTACTGACCCCGGCCTTGGCCGCATCCGCCAGCGTTTCGGCGACGAAGTGGTAAGGCACGTTTTGATCGGCACGAATATGCAATTCCGCTTGCTGCGGCGATTGGGCGATTTCGGCCAGCCTTTGATTCAAAACGGTGCGGTCTATTTGTTCCTGGTTCCAGAACAATTTCCCCTCGCCATCCACCGACAGCGCCACCGGTTCGTCGCTAGGTTGTTGCGGTACGCTGCTGGCTTTGGGTAGATCGATTTTCACCGCATGCGTCATCAGCGGGGCGGTGATCATGAAGATCACCAACAGTACCAGCATCACGTCGATTAACGGAATCATGTTGATTTCGGCAACGGTATGGCCGCCGCCTTTGTTTTGATCGAAGCCGCCGAATGCCATTATTGTTCTCCGTTGGCGTAGGCCAGTTCGACGCCGGTAACGGCTGGCGCGCTGGCGATGGTGGCGCCGGTGGTTAAAAAGGCGAATAGATCGTGGGCGAAGCCGTCCAATCTCGCCAATAGCAGGCGATTGCTGCGCACGCAATCGTTATAAGCGAGCACCGCCGGAATTGCGACAGCGAGACCTAAGCCGGTCATGATCAACGCTTCGCCGACCGGTCCGGCGATTTGATCCAAACCGCCCAATCCGCCTTGACCAATATTGACCAGGGCGTGGTAAACCCCCCAGACCGTGCCGAACAAGCCGATAAAGGGCGCGGTGCTGGCGATGGAAGCCAGCGCGGTCAAGCCCCACTCCAGTTGCGCGGTTTCTTCGTCGATGACACGGCGCATGGAACGGGTCAGAAATTCCGCCGTCGAGCCGGCCTGTTGTAAACCGTGGCTACCGTGGCGGGCATGATGTTGCGACGCGGCCATGGCGTGGCGGGTCAGATTCGAGAACGGGTCGGTTTGGGTGCCGTCGGGCAAGTGGCTGGCGACGTCGGTGAGGGTGTCGCTGGTCCAGAATTTCTGTAAAAACAGCTCGGCGCGGCGCCGGATGCGGATGGCGTGCCAGGCTTTGACGACGATGAAATACCAGCTGGCGACCGACATGATGATCAGCAAGCTGAACAGGAAGGTGCCGACACTGTCGGTTTGCGCCAGGAAATGGTCGAGACTTTGATTGAGTGCCATGATTTATCCTTCGAGAGAGAATGAAACGGGAACCACGACCCAGGCCGAAACCACCTGTTCGCCGCGGCGGGCTGGGACGAAACGCCATTTTTGCACGGTGTCCTGTGCGGCTTGGTCGAGGCGATCGAAGCCGCTGGATTTACGTAGCGTGACTTGTTCGACCGCGCCGTCGGTGTTGACCAATACGCGCAGCAAGACTTTGCCCTGTTCGCCGAGTTGCCGCGATGCGCTGGGATAGGCCGGGGCCGGGTTGTTCAAGTAGTCGGCGTTCAGGGTGGGCAAGGTCATCGGCGCCGATGTGGCCTCGCTGGTGCTGGCAGAACTGGGCGCCGGAGCAGGCGCTGCGGTAGCAGCCGTTGGTGCAGGTTCGGCGCGCGGTGGTTCCGGCGTCGGCTCGGGTGCTGCCATTGCAGCCGACGCTTGGCTGGCGGTCGATACAAGATTGGGTTTTTTAACCGGTTTGGGCGGCGTTTTGGGTTGACTGACGGTTTTTTCCGGGGTTGGCTGGGCTTGTTGTACCGGTGGTTTGGCCGGTGCCTGTTGGGTTTGCGCGTCGCCGATCCACTGCACCATGATAGGTTGCGGCGGCGTGACGGGCTGCGGTTTCTCGCTGTTCGGCATCAGGCCGAACCAGGCCAAATGCAAGCCGAGCGCGATGAGCAAGCCCAGGCCACGTTCGTTATATTCGGCTTTTTGGATTGTGGCTATCGATTTATACGGCTCTTCGCTGGCTACGAGGCGCATGGGGGCCAGACAGGCAAGCTGGCGGAAACTGGCGGTCGGTAACATACAGGCCTCTCGATTAACTGAGCTGAAAACGATTGGCTGGCTACCCTGGGGTTGGCTGGCTGGTGTTGTCGGGTGTTACGGTTTACTTGGTCAAAATTAATTTGCCGTTGCTGGTAATGCGCAGACGGTACTCGTCGCCTTGATGTTCGATGACAATTTCGTTTTGGGTGCCGAACAATAAACGGCTATTCACCCGCTGCCTGGCTTGCGGTATTTCCGGCGGCGTGTCGGCGGTTGACGGGCTAAGTCGCACTGGGTTAGACGGATTTTTCATAGGACTAAAAATGATGACGAATAAATGCCAAACCCGCTCAATGCGCCGTTGCCGGCTGCTGGCGAGCTGTTTTTCGCTCTAATAACAGGTTGGTGACTGTTTGCCAGTGTTCCAGCAATTGCAGATACATGTCCCGGCTGGAAGCACTATGTTCTAGTTCCGGATGGCTCAGTAACCGGCCCAATTGCTGCACGATGAGATGTGCCAGCTTGGGGTTGTGATGGCCGTTGATGAATTGGGTCATTAACACGCAGGTCGCGGCATGAATTTGCGCCACATCGCGGCTTCTCGGCGCGCCGATAGAGTTGTCTTCAAACATGATGACCTCGGGTTGCATAAGTTATAAGTTAAATTGCCGCACACTGGATAACTTAGGAGGCTGTGCAGGTGCGGCAATGACAGCACGAGAGATGACTGTCGGATACAAATGATAATGATTATCATCTATATGTCAAGCAAAAGTATTTTGCTGTGGGTGGTTTGGGAATTTGTCGGGAAGCAATTGGCAGGGCCAACGGGGTGGGGAAGACGATAGAGGTGTTTTGTTTGTGGTAAATGATTTGAGAATATGGCTGCAAATCGCAGCGGAAGTCGCCACCCTTGGTCAGGCTCATAGCGTGGCTTCGGCTTTTTTTAGCTTTAGGGCAGCGGTTTATAAGCCAGCAGTCCGGCCAGCGTTTCCAGGAGTTCGCTGCGGGGATGATTTTTGATCCAGACCAGCGCGATTTGCCGGCTGGGCCGCTGGCGGATGGTGATATAACGAATGTCATGATCGTCCGGCTGCACGGCGACCGAAGGCATCAGCGTCACGCCGACGCCGTTTTTGACCATGAAACGCAAGGTTTCCAGGCTGGATGCCCGGAAGTCGTGCTCCACAAAGCGCGACGGATGGCATAATTTTAGTGCCTGATCCCGCAAACAATGGCCCTCGTCCAGCAACAGCAGATTTTCTTTGGCCACCGTGTTCAGGTCAATTTCCGCCTGCTCGGCAAGTGGATGGTCGGCGCACACCGCCAGGGTGAAAGGGTCTTCGAATAGGGTTCGCGATTCCAGGTTCGCCTGTTCGACAGGCAAGGCCAGCAAGGCAGCATCCAGCTTTTTGTCGAGCAGTAAGGCTACAAGAGCGTTGGTTTTTTCCTCGACCAGTTGGAGTTTCAGCTCGGGGTAATGCTGCTTGATGCGAAATACGTATTCCGGCAATACGTAGCTTGCTAGTGAAGGAAAAGCCCCCAACGACAACATGTTGCGGTGTCGATCACTGGCGTGGGCGGCGATTTGGCGAATGGAGCGGGCATCGTCAAGTATACGGCGGGCGAGCGGTAAAATTTCCCGGCAAGTGTCGGTGGTTTCTACCGCATTTTTTTCGCGCAGGAATAAATCCACACCTAAATAATCCTCAAGTTTCTTAATCTGCGTGCTCAACGTCGGCTGGCTAATCGAACAATGCTCAGCCGCTTGGCTGAAGTTTTTCAATTCCGCTACGGCCACTAGGTAGCTTAAATCCCGCAAGTTCATCGACTGTTATCCGCTGTTGAGTTAAGTATTCCGAAAGCGCACCCGGACCGGAATCATACCAGCTCGGAAGCGCCTATTATTGACTTGGCCTATCGGTCCATCGAAGAAATCAATTTCAGTTTGCGGCCAATCTCCCGTTGAATATGTCTACCGAACCCGTTTTCTGAAGGGATAGGGTGCCGTTACAACTAAATGCCGCTACAGTTAATCCCGTGCGGTCTTTAAAACGAAAAAAACAACGGCTGGTTTTTATCTTAAATCACAACAAGGAACAGAGGTGCACCATGACAAGCAAGCAAATTTTCCTGGCTTCCACATTGGCACTAGCCATATCAGCGGCATTGACCGCCACACCGGTGCAGGCCGAGCCGGAACCGACCATGAACAGCTTCTGGTGGCCGGAGCAACTGAATCTGCAACCGTTGCGCCAGAACGCCGCCGAATCCAACCCCTTGGGCAAAGCCTTCAATTATGCCGAGCAATTCAAAACCCTGGACTTGAAAACCGTGAAAGCAGACATCGCCGGCGTGCTGCACACCTCCCAACCTTGGTGGCCGGCTGATTATGGTAACTACGGGCCGTTTTTCATTCGCATGGCCTGGCATAGTGCCGGCGTATATCGCATCTTCGACGGTCGCGGCGGTGCGTCCGGCGGTCAACAACGCTTTGAGCCGCTCAACAGCTGGCCGGACAACGTCAATCTGGACAAAGCCCGCCGCCTATTGTGGCCGGTCAAACAAAAGTACGGCGCCAAACTATCCTGGGCTGACCTGATGGTGCTGGCAGGTAATGTGGCCTTGGAAGATATGGGCTTCAAAACTCTGGGGTTTGCCGGTGGCCGCGCCGATGATTGGGAAGCTGAAGTGGTCAATTGGGGCACGGAAAAGAAATTTCTGGCCGATGAGCGCCACGACGGTAAAGGTGAGTTGGCGAAGCCCTTGGCGGCGGTGCAAATGGGCTTGATTTACGTCAACCCGGAAGGCCCTGGCGGTAATCCTGACCCCTTGGCCGCGGCCAAACATATCCGCGAAGCCTTCGGCCGGATGGCGATGAACGACGAGGAAACCGTGGCGCTGATCGCCGGCGGCCATACCTTCGGCAAGGCGCACGGTGCGCATAAACCCGACGAATGCGTGGGCAAGGAACCGGCCGCTGCCGGTATTGAAGAACAAGGTTTGGGCTGGGCGAATAAATGCGGTGCCGGCAACGGCGTCGATACCGTCAGTAGCGGCCTGGAAGGCGCTTGGTCGACCAACCCTACGCGCTGGACCCACGACTATCTGACCTGGCTATACACTTTCGATTGGCAACAAACCAAAAGCCCGGCCGGTGCGACGCAATGGATACCTAAAGACGGCAAGGGCGATAATTTTGTACCGGATGCCCACGACCAGAGTAAACGTCATCCGCCGATCATGTTCACCACCGATATTGCTTTGAAGATGGACCCGGATTACCAAAAAATTTCCAAACGCTTTTTGGATAATCCAAAAGAATTCGAGGCGGCCTTCGCCAAGGCCTGGTTCAAGCTGACCCACCGCGACATGGGGCCCAAAGCCCGCTATATCGGTGCGGAAGTACCGGCCGAAGACTTCGTCTGGCAGGACCCTATTCCCAAAGTTGATCACAAATTGATTGACGCCAAGGATGCCGGCAAATTGAAATCAGCCATCTTGGCTGCGGATCTGACGATTCCCGAGTTGGTGAAAACGGCCTGGGCCTCGGCAGTCACGTTCCGTGGCACCGACATGCGCGGCGGAGCCAATGGTGCGCGGATTCGGTTAGCACCGCAAAAAGACTGGGAGGTCAATGATCCCGCCGAACTGGGCAAAGTGCTGGCAAAACTGGAAGCCGTCCAAACCGAATTCAACCGCTCCTTGAAAGGCGGCAAAAAAGTGTCGCTGGCCGATGTGATCGTGCTGGGCGGTTCGGCAGCGGTGGAGGAGGCGGCCAAAAAAGCCGGTTATAAGGTGCAAGTGCCGTTCAAACCGGGGCGGATGGATGCGGCGCAAGAGCAAACCGACGTCAATTCTGTCGCGGTGCTGGAGCCCAAAGCTGACGGTTTCCGAAATTACTTTGGCAAAGATAATGCGCATTCGCCTGCGGAAATGCTAGTCGAACGCGCGAATTTTCTGACCTTGAGCGTGCCGGAAATGACGGTGTTGGTGGGCGGCATGCGGGCTTTGGATGCGAACGCCGGCCATGCCAAACACGGGGTGTTCACCAGTCGTCCGGGCACGCTCAGTAACGATTTCTTCGTTAATCTGCTCGATATGTCCACGAAATGGACCAAGTCAGCTACTGAAGGCATTTACGAAGGACGGGACCGGGCCAGCGATCAAGTTAAATGGACTGCCACACCAGTGGATTTGATCTTCGGTTCCCACTCCGAGCTACGGGCGGTAGCGGAAGTCTATGCCTCGGCAGACGGCAAGGAAAAGTTCGTGCAGGATTTTGCCAATGCCTGGGCCAAAGTGATGGATTTGGATCGATTCGATAAGCGCTGAGCTTGGCTTGCAAGGTATCCAATTTGGCCGAACTTGGGTCAAGTTGGCTGCCTTGCGCAAAAAATGCCTTTCATCGTCAACTTATTAACCCGGTCCTAGTTGTCACGGGTATGCTGTTTGGGCTGAGCCCTTCAAAGCCGTGGCTGCTGTGTTCTTCGATGGGGGGAACGGTTTTCTGCGTCGGGTTAATACCAGGCTGGTGGCAACCCGCAAACACCTCGGCTTGTGCCAAGTGGTGCCAGGGTCCCTCACAGAGAAAAGTCAAAAAAAGGGCAGTTCGAAGACTGCCCAAAGGGGGAGAACTCAAGGTGAATCAAATCCAGTCGGAATCGTCGCTGTCGTCCGGCACGCTGTAATCTGCGTCGCTAAGTGAAAAATCGTCACTATTATCCAAGTTGGCTTGCTGGATGGCATCGTCGCCGTAATAGTTGTTGACTACTGTCTGTTCCTGAAGGCCGCTGTGTTCGCCCATTGCTTGCTGGCCCCAGGCGCTGGAGCCGTGATGACCCATTAGACTTTCGATGCCTTGGAACAAAAACGAACCGGCGACGACGCCCGCTGCCGTGGTTGCGACATTACCTAAAAAACTACCGCCACCACCACCGAAGAAGCCGGGCGCTTGCGCGGGAGCGGCGCCGCGCGGCATTTGATAATTACCGGCACCGGGCACCGCTCCGCTATTGTTGGCAGGTTGAGCCCACGGATCGTTGCCCAGGAACCCGCCACGTTGTGGGTTTGCACCGGCTTGCAATTGATTTTGCAACTCGGCGATTTGTGCTTTAGCCGCAGTCAAAGCTTGATCCTGCAACAAGGCGCGTTGCACCAGCAGATAAGCGGCATCGGGTTGTTTGGCCACCGCATCTCTAATCAACGCTTCGGCTTCGGCATCTTTTTGGGTGAGCTTTACTTCGTTCAGTTGATTCAGAAACTGGCTGAGCTGGTTGCGTTCCTGTGAATTCATTCAATAACTCCTATCGTGAAGATATAACCCGGCTAAACGCCGGCATGGGCAAAGACTGCAAAATCGCTGCAAAGTTTCTTTAACAGTTGGGTGTGGTTTAGGAAGTTTCAATAGTCCGGGTGAAATAGTTGATGGCGTAAATTGCTTCTTTCTAGCAGCAAAGGGCAACGTATTCAATCACTGCCGGTCCTGTTCCAACGGCGCGATAGACTATGCTTCGGCGCCTGGTGCTGCAATTGCTGCTTTATCTTTGGCATTGCAAATTTCGGAATATGGGTTCTCGCACTTTCCGGGAAAGGGTCGGGGGTAGGGCATCATAAAACCAAAATTGTAAGGGCGGTTACTAGGGCTCGGTTAAAGCAGCCAGCCAAAAACAGCATTGCCTGTTAGTCCGGTTAGCGTACAATCCAGAGTGCTTCGCTAGTCGTTTCAAACCCACTTCAGTCGTTAGTTAGTAGCCGGCCGCTAAATCATACGTGATCAGTAACCCGAACAAACAAGCAGCAATTCAAGCGGCACAGCTTCGGCAACTGTTTGCAGCAAGCAATGTGTCATTGATCAGCAGTACGCTACTGGCGGCTATTTTGGCTTATATGCAGCGCGACATGATTGCGGCTCATGTGGTGCTCAGTTGGTTGACGCTGATTGTGTTGGTGGCGGTTTCCCGCACTTTGCTGGTCAAGGCTTATCGGTCCGCCGCGCCGGAAGTGGGCGAAAGCACTCGGTTCTGGATGAAAAGGTTTCGGATTGGGGTGCTGGCCGTGGGCTTGGTGTGGGGAGCGGCCGGTTTTCTGATGTTTCCGGCCAACAGTTCGCAGCACCAACTCTTTTTGGTTTTCATGCTGGCAGGCTTGTCTGCCGGCGGCGTGGTGGCTTTTTCCGCCGATCTGCTTAGTGCGGTGCTATTTTCTTTGAGCTCGCTACTGCCCATCATTGTCCGCTTGTTCATGTCCGGTAATGGATTGTTTGTGGCGATGAGCGTGGCAGGGTTTTTATACCTGTGCTTCATGGTGATCAGCTTGCGGCGTATCAATCGAAGCATCACCGAGAATATTGTGTTGCATCTCGACGCCGCGGAAAGAGAAGAGGCCATGCGTATCAGCGAGCAGCGCTATCGCTTGTTGCTGAAACATTCGCCCATCGGAATTTTTCATTACGACACCGACCTGATCGTCACTTACTGCAACGAACCGTTTGCCGCTATTTTGCAGAATACCGTCGATAACGTCGTCGGATTGGATATTAAGGGTTTTAACGACGGTTCACTACTTGCCGCTTTGCATCAGGCGTTGAACGGTGAAAAGGTGAGTTATGAAGGCAATTTCAGGCCGGCGCCGGATGCCGCCGGCATAGTGATAGACATGAGCTGCGCGCCGTCCCGCGACGGCGCCGGCAAGATTGTTGGCGGTATTGCGATTATTCGGGACATCAGCGAGCGTAAACAGGCGGAAGAAATGCTGCGTATCAGCGCCATCGCCTTCGAATCGCAGGCGGCGATGATCGTCACCTCCCCGGACGCGATAATCCTGCGGGTGAATCGAGCCTTTACCGCGCTGACCGGCTACGAAGCGCAAGAAGTAATGGGGCAAACGCCGCAGATGCTCAACTCCGGTCGGCACGACAAGGGATTTTTTACCGCCATGTGGACTTCATTACAGGAAACCGGCCACTGGCAAGGTGAAATCTGGAATCGGCATAAGAATGGCCTGATTGTTGCGCAATGGCTGACCATTGCCGCCGTAGTCGCGCCCGATGGCCGCATTACCCATTACGTCGGTACATTTTCGGATATTACCGAGAACAAGGACGCGGTGGCGGAAATCCACCGATTGGCCTATTACGATCCTTTAACCCATTTGCCTAACCGGCGTTTGCTGCAAGACCGCTTGGGCCAGGAGTTGGTTGCCGGCGCCCGCAACGGCTTGTATGGCGCTATCCTGTTCTTGGACCTGGATAATTTCAAGACGCTTAACGACACGCGCGGCCATGAGGCCGGTGACCAATTATTGATAGAGGTGGCGCGGCGCTTACGTACTAGCGTGCGCGAATGCGACATCGTCGGCCGTCTGGGTGGGGATGAGTTTTTGGTGTTGCTCTCAGATTTGAGCGCCGATGTCGAGCTTGCCGCCATGCAAACCAAGCAAGTCGGCGAAAAATTGCTGGATGCGTTGGCTCATCCTTATGACATAAACGGCTATGAGTTCCATTGTTCGGCCAGTATCGGCATTCGCTTGTACCGTGATCACGAGCTTGCGGAGGAGCTACTCCGGCACGCCGATCTTGCTATGTATCAAGCCAAAATGGCCGGGCGTAATGCTGTGCGTTTCTTCGACCCGAGCATGCAGGCGCTGGCGACTGCTCGCGCCGATTTGGAAAAAGATTTGCGCCTTGCGCTGTCTCAAAATCAGTTCAAGCTGTATTTTCAAGCGCAGATCTACCGAAACCACCAAGTAGTGGGCGCCGAGGCGCTGTTGCGTTGGCAGCATCCGCAACGCGGCTTGGTATCGCCGTTGGAGTTTATTGCCTTGGCGGAAAAAACCAGTTTGATTTTGCCGATTGGCCAATGCGTGTTGGAAGCCGCTTGCACGCAACTGAAGCAGTGGGAGCAGCATGCGCGTTCGCGGCAATTTCGGCTAGCCGTTAATGTCAGTGCGCGCCAGTTTAGAGCGGCGGATTTTGTCGAGCAGGTGCGGCGGACGCTGGATAGCCATGGCGTTAACCCGGACTTGCTGGAACTGGAACTGACCGAAAGTCTGGTCCTTGAGAATATCAACGACACCATCTCTAAAATGCACGCGCTCCGAGAGATGGGCGTGCGCTTTTCGTTGGACGACTTTGGGACCGGATACTCGTCGTTTTCCTATCTGACGCAGTTGCCGTTCGACCAGTTAAAAATAGACCGCTCCTTTGTGCATAACATCGGTATCAAAACCAGCGATGCGGTGATCGTGCAAACCATCATCGGCATGGCCCACAATCTGGAGATAGAAGTCATTGCCGAAGGCGTCGAAACCGAAGCGCAGCGCTTGTTTCTGGAACAGCACGGCTGCCACGCCTGTCAGGGGTTTTTGTTCAGCAAGCCGGTGCCGATAGACGAATTTATGGCCTGGAGTCGGCGTTTGCCCAAGTGCTGACCCAGCCTGTTAATGTAGCCGCTCCGGCTATCAGGCATGCACCTGGCCTTTCGCGGAATTGTTGGTATATTCCTGTTTACTGCCGTTTTTACTAAATTGGGTTTGCCGGGGCTCCGAATGAAATCGTCCGATACACATCCGCACAATTCCCGGCTGGCAGTCCGCGAGGCTTTGAAGGCAGCAAGCAATGACTATCACAACCGGTTAAATCAGCATAGTTTTCTGGTCGGAATCACCCAACCAGACTATTCGCTGGCTAAATACCGAAAGCTGCTGTCCGCTTACTACCATCTCTATCAGGCTTTGGAACAGCGGTTAATTGCCTTTCAGTCTTCTCAAGACTGTCAATTCGACTATTCTCAACGCCTTAAGTTGCCTTGGATTTGCCGCGATCTGGCGTTTTTGGGGATAGACCCGCTTAGGGAATACAACATGGCGCAAAACCTGCCGGCACCGCAGGTAGCCAGCATGGGTGAATATACCGGGGTTTTATACGTGATAGAGGGATCGATGTTGGGTGGACAGCTTATTTCGCGTAGCCTTGAGGCCTACCACGGTTTAAATGGCGAAGCCGGCGCTTGCTTTTTCCGCGGTTATGGTCAGAACACCGGGCCTATGTGGCAAGATTTTCTGCGGTTTGCGGAAAACCTAGCCGGTGACGATGACCAGCGTTCGGCTGCCGAGCACGCGGCCTGCCAAACTTTTCAATTTTTTATTCAAGTACTGGATGATTATGCCTATTCGTAAGTTACACGTTCTCCGCCCGGTCTAATGGATGATATTGATCAACAGGCGTTGCAACAAGCCCTGGAAAAGTGCGCGGCAGAGCCCATTCAACAAATCGGGCAGATTCAGCCGCATGGCGCCTTGTTGGTTTTAAGCGCTGATCGTCCTTACACGGTATTGCAGGCGAGCGCCAATATTAGCGAATTTTTCAGCGAATTGACCGGCGATGTTTACGGTAAACCGCTTCAGGAGTTGGTCGGCGAAAAAATTGCCGGGCAAATCGAGCAAATGTTTCAATCGGCGCAGAGTAAAAACACTGCCGCCGGGAAACTCAGCATTCCCCAGCGCCAGGGCCCTTTTGATCTACAGGCCCATGCTTATTTGAGTGACGGGCTATTTGTGCTGGAACTCGTGCCTGATCACGACGCCGACCAGGAAGGGCGATTGTCCGAATTGCTAATGGAAATGCAGGAATCATTGCTGAGATACGACGCGAATAGCGATTTCTCGCGCTATTTCGATGATGTCGCGCTGTTGGTGCGGCGGATGAGCGGCTACGATAGCGTGATGATCTATCGGTTTGACTCTAATTGGAACGGTCAAGTGATCAGCCAAAATAGCGTGGATCATGCGCCATCCTACCTTGGGTTGCACTTTCCGGCCAGTGACATTCCGCCACAAGCGCGGCGCCTTTACACGAGTAATCTGGTACGCTTGGTTGCCGATATTGATGCCGAGCCGGTGCCCATTTTACCTGGCCTCAATCCCGTAACCGAAAGGCCCTTGGATATGAGTTACTCGGCGTTGCGTTGCCTGTCGCCGATACATATCCAGTATTTGCGCAATATCGGTGTGCAGGGCTCAATGGTGATTTCTTTGCTGCAAAACGGCCGATTGTGGGGATTGATAGCTTGTCATCACTTCACGGCAAAACGTGTGTCGATTGCTCAACGCGAAGCGGTGACGTTTATAAGCCGGATGGTGTCGTCGAAATTATCCTCGATTGAGGCCTTGGAGCAGTACAACTGCGTTGCCAGCGCTAACCATGTGATCGGTGAGTTGCTGAATTATATTTTTACCGATCACGAGCAACGGGTCTTGCAAAGGTTACTACCGCCATTGATGGCGTTGCTGGATGCAACCGGGATATTAGCTGTGGTGGAAGGTAAGCGGCATGTTTACGGCGAGGTGTTGAAACCTGCAGATCTAGGGGCATTATTGCTCTGGCTGGGCAAACAAGCCAGCGGCCAGATATTTAGTTCTGATCATCTTGCCAATGATTTTTTACCGGCAGAAAAATACCAGGAAATAGCCTCAGGGATATTGACCACACCGCTGCCCGGCGATATGCGCAATGTCATAGTTTGGTTCAGACAGGAAAAGCCGCGCACCGTAAGCTGGGCGGGCAAGGCCGAGAAAGGCTTGGTGATGGACAAAAGCGGAAACTACCAACTGACACCGCGTAAGTCATTTGAAATGTGGACGGAATTATGGCGGGGTCGCAGCGAACCTTGGTCGCCTGTACAAATTGATATTGCCCGGATGTTGGCGATGACCTTACCCGAGGGCTTGGCACAAAAAAGCCGGTTGGAGCACGCGCTGAGACAGCAACAGTTATTGGACGCGGAGCTGCGGATTGCCGCTACCGCTTTCGAGTCGCAGGAAGGCATCGTGGTTTTGGACGAGAATCGCTTGATACTGCGGGTAAACCAGGCGTTTACCCGTATTACCGGTTACCTCAGCGAGGAAGTAGTAGGCAAGAATCCGCGGGTATTGGAATTGGATTTGCAGGGTCTGGTCTATTACGAGGAGATGTGGGAAAGGGTCAATAACTCAGGGGTCTGGGAAGGTGAGATTTCTAGTAAACGCAAGGACGGTGCGGTGTTTCCCATGCATTTGGCCGTCAGTACGGTGAAAGACCCGACGGGTTGCATCAAAAATTATGTGGCCACGTTTGTAGATATTACCTCGATTAAAGCCGCTGCCGAGGAAATTGAGCGCTTGGCGTTTTATGACCCGTTGACCGGTTTGCCGAATCGCCGATTACTGCAAGATCGTTTGAAACGAGCGCTGATTGCCAGTGCGCGTAGCGGGCGGGAGGGGGCCATCCTGTTTATCGATTTGGACAATTTCAAGACCTTAAACGACACCCTCGGTCACGACATGGGTGATTTATTGTTGCAATTGGTGGCACAACGTTTGGTGGCTTGCGTGCGCGAAGGCGACACGGTTTCGCGCCTGGGCGGGGACGAATTTGTGGTGATGTTGACGGATCTGAGCGATGAAATGCTGGATGCCGGCGCGCAGACCGAAGTGATAGCGAATAAAATCCTTACTGCCTTGACGCAAACCTACCGGCTTGCCGACCACGAATATCGCAATTCGCCCAGTATCGGCGCGGTGTTATTCAACGACCATGATTCGGACATAGAAAGCTTGCTGAAACAAGCCGATATTGCCATGTACCAGGCAAAAAAAGCCGGGCGGAATACCATACGTTTCTTCGACCCTGCGATGCAGGCCAGTATCAATGCCCGGGTCAAATTGGAGGCGGATTTACACGGCGCTTTAACGGATAAGCAATTCCAACTGTATTATCAGCCGCAAGTCTCGCAAGGTTTGGATATTATCGGTGCTGAAGTCTTAATCCGTTTTCAACATCCCGAACGCGGCTTGATTTCACCGGCTGAGTTTATACCCTTGGCCGAGGATATTGGTTTGATTGTGCCGATAGGGCGTTGGGTACTGGAAACCGTTTGCCGGCAGCTGAAGATTTGGGAAAGCAGCACACATACTCAACATTTGCAACTGGCTGCAAATGTCAGTGCGCGGCAGTTTAGGCAAACTGATTTCGTCGACGTGGTGCGGCAAATCATTCGAGAGAGCGATATCAATCCCAATCGCTTGAAGTTGGAGTTAACTGAAAGTCTGGTGCTCGACGATATTGATGAGACCATCCGCAAAATGCATGCGTTAAGGGAAATTGGCGTGCGTTTTTCAATGGATGATTTCGGCACCGGGAATTCCTCGTTATCTAATCTCAGAAAACTGCCCATCGACCAATTGAAGATTGATCAAAGCTTTGTGCGGGATATTTCTGTCGATCCGGACGATACCGTGATCGTCCAAACGATTATTGCCATGGCCAATAATCTGGGTTTGGACGTCATAGCCGAAGGGGTGGAAACCGAAGAGCAACGTTGGTTTCTGGAAAACCATGGCTGCCATACATTTCAAGGCTATCTCTACAGTAAACCCTTACCGTTAGATAGCTTTGAACGCTTGTTACCGGGGTGAACAAGTTTAGCCCGCCGGCGGATGTGATTAGAGCTTCCGTAATGCTGGCTTCTTTGATTTTGGTTTTGCGGCGAGTCTAACCATCATTCCTAAAGTCTGACCTGGCATAAGCCGGTCAAAAAATTCCCACAGCAAATACTTACCTGTAGAATCGCCGTTTTTTTGCCAAGCGATCCGGGGAGCAAAAGTCGAATGGGTAGAGCGTATCAAAACCGTAAAGTGTCCATGGCCAAGACGGCTGACGCCAAGGCCAAGGTTTACAGCAAATATGGTCGGGAAATCTATATGGCCGCCAAATCCGGTGGTATCGATCCATCCGGCAACTTGACTTTGCGGGGGTTGATCGATAGAGCCAAAAAAGACCAAGTGCCTACGCATGTCATCGAAAAAGCTATCGATAAAGCCAAGGGCGGCGGCGGAGAAGATTTTGCGCCTGCCCGCTATGAAGGCTTTGGACCTGGTGGCTGCATGGTGATCGTCGATTGCTTGACCGATAATCCCAATCGCACGTTTGGTGATGTACGGCTGTGCTTTACCAAAACCAAGTGCAAGATCGGTACGCAAGGTGCTGTCAGCCATATGTTCGATCATTCGGCAATCCTGGCCTTCAAGCACAATGACGAAGATGCCGTGTTGGAAGCCCTGCTCAGTGGGGATGTGGATGTGTCCGACATCGAAAACGAGGACGGCAAGTTGACCGTGTTTACCCCTCATGCCGACTACGCGAAAGCCAAGCAGGCCTTAACGGATTTGTTGGGCGAGATCGATTTTGAAGCGGATGAAATTCAGTTTATGCCTAGAAGTGTTACCCCTATCAGCGGCGACGATGTGGTGATGTTCGAAAAGTTTTTGGATATGTTGAACGACCTGGATGACGTGCAAAACGTTTTCCATGATGCCGAGTATTAAAGGCAAAACCGTTCAGTAATTTGAGATATTGCATTCAGGAACCTCAGCGTTCCTGATCCACTAAAGTGCATTGCCATTGCTTGTTTTAGCAGGATAACCTGGCTATTGTTTCTTTTCGTAAAACAAACAATATGTATTAGAGGGTATTGTTGATAAATTATATCTATCTTATAGTGTAAGCGTGTTTATTACGGAGTAACAAAAATGAATGACTTACAAAAAGATATTTTGAACGGTTTGGCTTTTATCACCGGCGTGATCGGTTTTATGTCAGGCGAATTTATTCTTTCATCGGCACTATTTGCTTCAACGACTGTTGCGAGCAACATCAACGTAAATCGGAAAAAACGCCAGGATTAAGCTGGCTCATTATAGGGCGGTTTTATTGGCCTATATCGTTTTAGCAGGGAAATAAGGCATCGGCTTAGGCCGGGTTTTTCCGGAGTCTGCTGTCATCTTCTCGATCTTATCCTATGATCGACAGATTTAAAAATCTATCCGCTCCGGCGCCACCCGCAACACTTCCTCAATGGTGGTAATGCCGGCGGCAACTTTTTCCGCGCCACTTAGCCGCAACGGACGCATACCTTCTCTGATCGCTTGGCGTTGCAGTAACAGCGTATCGCAGCCTTCCACGATCAATTTTTGCAGGGTCGGCTGGTTTTCGAAAATTTCGTAGATGCCGATACGGCCGGCAAAGCCGGTATTGCGGCAGGTCTTGCAACCAACAGCTTTATAAATGTGTTTAGGGGTAGCGACTTTAAACGGCGCCACCAATGCCTGCCACTGTGCTTGGTCTACGGTTGTCGCGGTTTTGCATTGCCCACATAGCACTCTTATCAAGCGTTGAGCCATTACCCCCAAAATGGTTTGCTGAATCAGATAGCCTGGCAAGCCAAGATTTAACAAACGTGTCACCGCAGCCGGCGCACTATTGGTATGGAGGGTGGAAATCACTAAATGTCCGGTCAGCGAAGCTTGCACGGCCATTTCCGCGGTCTCCAAATCGCGAATCTCCCCGACCATAATAATGTCGGGATCTTGCCGAAGTAGGGTGCGAATCCCACTGGCGAAATCCAAGCCGATATTGGCCTGAGTCTGCATTTGATTGAAAGCCGGCTCTATTTGCTCGATGGGGTCTTCCACGGTGCATAGATTGATTTCCGAGGTGGCCAAGCGCTTCAGCGTGGAATATAAGGTAGTGGTTTTGCCGGAGCCAGTCGGGCCTGTCACCAGAATAATACCGTGGGTCTGGCTGGTCATCCGGTTCCAAATCCCCAGCTCCTGTTTATTAAAGCCCAACTGCTCGTAATCGCGCAGCAGCACTTCCGGGTCGAAAATTCGCATCACCAGCTTCTCGCCAAACGCAGTCGGCATGGTGGAAAGCCTTAATTCTATCTCTTTGCCGTTGCTATTTTGGGTCTTGATTCGGCCGTCTTGCGGCAGGCGTTTCTCGGCGATATTCATCCGGCCTAGAATCTTCAAGCGGCTTAAGACCGCATTCATAATCGGCATCGGTAGTTGATAAACCTTGTGCAGAATGCCGTCGATCCTGAATCGCACATTGCCTTGCTGACGGCGCGGTTCGATGTGAATATCGCTGGCGCGCTGGTCGAAGGCATATTGCAGCAACCAGTTGACCAAATTCACCACATGCTGATTGTTCACGTCCAAATCGGCGCTTTTACTCAGCTCGACCAACTGTTCGAAGTTCTGGCCTTCCGTGGTGCGGCCATCATTGTGGGTTTGCGCGCCTTTCAGCGATTTGGAAAAGTTATAAAACTCGTCCAGATAGCGTTTGATCTCGTCCGGATTGGCAAACACGCAGCGAATCTTGCCGTGGTGCATCTTCGCCAGGTCGAGTTGCCAGGCACGGATGAAGGGTTCGGCGGTGGCTACCACGATTTCATCGGCGTCTATCTTGATCGGCAAAATATTATAATTGCCGGCGTAAGCCTTGCTGAACAAGGCAGTGACCGTAGGTACGTCGATTTTCAGTGGGTCGAAATAGTAATAAGGCATAGCCAGCTTTTTCGCCAGCCATTGGGTCAAGTCTTCTTGCGTCAACGGCGTGCCGAGCTGGCTTTGGTCGGCGAGTTCGCACTCTGCTAAGACCTTTAACGGATGCTTGTTGAGATTGATTTTGGCGGCTGCGTATTGCCGGCATTTTTCGACATCCTTGGCGGATAACATGCCGTCTTCTTCCAGCCACTTTACGATCTGGTTGATGTCCAGCTTTCTGTCTTCGGATTTGTGTTCTTCCCGCATACGCCTGGTTTGCTATGATATAAAGGTTTAGTCTAGCCAAATATGCAGGACGCTGTGTAGATTTAAAGCTTGGCGGTGGAATTTTCAGGCAGAGCATGGAACACTGCAAAAAGGCAAAGTGAGACGGCGACAAGAGCTATAATAGCGAATCGACTCTTTAATATGGAGTGGTTTAAGTCTTAACCCTACAATTAAAGCTTCCAGAAACAAACTACTTTCAGGATTTTTAAGCGATGTTTACCCAATTGCATCCAGGCAAGAACCGGGCACTTTTGATAGAAGTGTGTTTATTGACCAGTGCACTGCTGCTGCCCGGATGCGCGAGTACGGAAAAGCGTGATGAGCTTTCCGTTAATGAAGCGGGCCATGCTGATCCGTACGAGGGATTTAACCGGTCCATGTACGGTTTTAATATGACACTGGACAAATATTTTTTTAAGCCGGTTTCCGATGGTTATAAATTTATTACACCTGATTTCATGGAAACTGGCGTCAATAATTTCTTCACCAACTTGAAGGGTATTAACGTGGTGCTCAACGATGTCCTTCAGGGTAAATTCCAACAGAGCGCTTCGGACGCAGGACGCTTTTTAACCAATACCACCATTGGCGTGGGTGGATTAATAGACGTCGCCAGCGAGGTCGGTTTAAAAAACAATGTTGAAGATTTTGGGCAAACTTTGGCTGTGTGGGGAGTCGGGCAAGGTGCGTATTTGGTGTTGCCGGTTTTTGGGCCCACCACTATTCGCGATGGCGGCGCGGGCATCCTCGATAGAGCCGCCAACCCAGGTACCTACGTGCCGGGTACCGGTATTCTCGAGGGGATTAATGATCGGGCAAATGCCGAAGGGGCGTTGAACTTTATCAATGAGGCTGCTTTAGACCCGTATGTGTTTACTCGGGAATCCTTCCTGCAATATCGGCGCAATTTGGTCAACGACGGAAAAAGCGACAGCGCGAACTATGATCTCGATATTGATCCCACCGTTGACGCTGCGTCTGAACCCAAGCCCGGCAGCTCGGACGTTCTCAAGCCATCGCTAGACACCACCAACAAGACTGAACAGAGTGGGTCACCGTCCACTCAGCCTGCCGTCGGCGCTACTGCCGATACCAATGCCTTCGACAACATGCTGCAATCGTTTGAGGAAGCTTCAAACAAGCTCGATAAACTGAGTAAGCACAGACGTAGAAGGTGAGTAAAGACCTGGATAAAGCCCGTTATGCGGCTTTATCCAGGCAAGCTCTTTTGACTGTTTGGTAACGTATTGGAGAAGGCCTTTTTTCCACGATGTACTAAGCAACGCCTCGGGGCAATCCAGAGGTTTGGTGTTTGAGCGAATTTGATCTAATCGGATGGTGCGGAATGATCGGATACAGATTGCTTAGCGGTTTGCCGCTTTTTCCTGACAGCATAAAAGTAGGTCATGCCGGAAATGGTGCCGCATACCGTGGCTAATTTATCCAGAATAGGCGCGACGGTTACTATCAAAGGTTCATCGACCAGCCCCAACCAGACGCCAAAAGCGCTTAGGCCGGTCGGCGTGGCTATTGTCGCCGCGACAGCCGATAGCCCGGCAATGATGCCTGTCGCCATGGCGATATGTTCTACCCTAGTGGCAATAACTTCGTGGTTCATGTGGATTACGGGCGTAGATGGTGGACTAATCGCAACCGGGTTTCCCGGCGGCTCAGCAGAAAAATCGCCTGCATTTTAGTCAGTTTCGAGCTGCTTGTCAGCGGGAGTGGGCAGCGAATGCTGGCAAAGATTGTCGGCAATCGTTGGCGTTATCGGGCTGAGGTTTCTTTGCTGCGCTGAGTGCCGGCAATATCCGAAATTGGTGTTTGACATTCCTCTGAACCTGGAGTAATACGGTGTCCTATTGGAGTGAAACTGCATGTTCATTCCGAAACCTGCCGCCAGCCTGCGGTGTATTCAGGGAGTTTAGAACGCTATGTCTTCCCTAACTGTTTCCAGTGTTAATCAATCCGGCTTTCAACAGTTGAGCGCGCTGACGGCCAAAAGAAATGCCGACCAAGCCGAGCAAATGGCGCAAGCCTTGAGAAAACAGGCGGATGCCGTTCAAGCCCAAGCCGACCAATATGCAGCCAAAGCCCAGGCGCTCGATTCCCAAGCCAGTAAGGCCAAGGTGGACTCTGACGCCGCGCACTTAAGACTGAATCTGTCCAACGCTTTTCAAGATGCAGGCGCGCAGTTAACTAAGACTATTCAGAACGCCGAGGTAAGACCGTCTACCTATTCGCAAACCGTGGCGGGTATAACGACAACTTCTGCGGCTGATGACAACAAAGCGGTGGGGAGTTCAATAGACATCGTTGCTTAGCCTGATTACCGTTCAGTTAGATAAGCAAGAGGCCGTCAAAAAACAGTAAGCGAGGTGACATCATGTTGTCGTCAATCAATACTAACAACCTAGACAAATCCCAAAGTCTGATCCAAACCAGCATCCAGCGCCTTAGCTCCGCGAAGCGGATCAATTCGGCCGCCGACAACCCTGCCGGGTTGGCAATTGCCGATGCCATAAGCAGTCGCTTGGGAGGGCAAAACCAAGCAATCGGCAATATCGGCAAGGGTCTGTCGCTTACGGATACAGCCAGTAGCGCATTAACTCAGGTAACCGACAACCTACAACGCATTCGTGAACTGACGGTGCAAGCCGGAAACGGCTCCCTGTCGGCCGCTGATCGGCAAAGCCTTCAGGACGAGATCAATGGCTTGGGTAAAAGCATTGATGGTATCGCCGGTAACGCCCAGTTCAACGATCAAAAACTGTTGGACGGCAGTTTTTCCGGTCAATTGCAAATCGGCCCCAATCCCGGAGATACCCTTGGCTTAAGCCTCAGTAATGTATCCAGCACCGCCCTGGGTGTGTCGGGATTGGATGTATCGAGCGCTGCAAATGCGTCCAATGCGCTGGATAGCATAGACAGTGCGATTAAAAATGTCGGGAATCAGCAGAGTAACTTGGCAAGTACTGCTGCAGGCTTGAATTCAAATCTGGCGAATCTGAGCAGCAGCTATCAGAATCTGGCCGAAACCCGCAGCCGTATTCAAGACACTGACTATGCGCAAACGGCTGTTGACTTGAACAAGGGAAAGTTGCAAAACCAGGTGGCTAGCTACGCGCTCAAGCTATATCAAGACAATCAAAAAGCCGCATCGGCGTTGTTAACCGGAATCTGAACGCCGTGTGACCTGCATCTACACGTCAGGTTTTGATTGTCCGCAATCGCCTATCGCTTTTCCGCTGTTTTATCGGCGCGCTGCCGCTGCTTAGGCGGAAGGATGGGTAGCCTAGTGGGCGTGATTGCTTAGTGGCGACTCAGTAAGCGCTTACGCAGTTTCAGCGGTTTTACCAGGACAGGAAAAAGCGCGAAGCGCCGCACCAACCATTTTCTGAATTCTTCCAGCAGCAGCATGCCGAGCGCAAACGGCAAGGTAAACAGCCAAACTTTGATGTCTATCGGCGCGGTGCCGAACAGCGCGTTGCCCCAGGGCGTGTAGACAATCGTCAGAATCAACGCAATTTCTAGAGCGATGCCGGACAGGATCAGCTTATTGTCCAAGAACGATGTGGCTAACAGGCCGCGTTGCCGCTGTTTGCAAATAAACACATTGGCGATCTGCATCATGATGATAGCGGTCAGGCAGGCGGTAGTGGCTTGCAGGTAGAGCGGGTGATGGTTGGACAATATCTCGCCATAATCCCAGCCGCCGCGATGCAACACAAAAAAGAATGCAGCCATTGCCGCGAGGGCTTCCAGCAGACCCAGGAAGCCGTAAGCCCTGGCCAGCAAGCGCCAGTCGATCAGCGTTTCCTTGTAAGAGCGCGGCGGTTTGTTCATGGCGGATGCATCCGGCTTTTCCACGCCCAAGCCCAAAGCCGGCAGCATGTCGGTGCCCAAGTCAACCGCCAAAATCTGGATGATGGTCAATGGCAGCGGAATTTTGCACAACACAAAGGCCAGATAAGGGATCAGTTCCGGGATGTTGGAGCTGAGGATATAAGTGAGGAATTTGCGGATGTTGTCGAACACCGCGCGGCCTTCCTCAATGGCGGCCACGATGCTGGCAAAGTTGTCGTCCAGCAAAATCATATCGGCCGCTTCCTTAGCGACATCGGTACCGGCCTTGCCCATCGCAATGCCGATGTCGGCTTTCTTCAAGGCCGGTGCGTCGTTGACGCCGTCACCTGTCACCGCGACCACATGTTTCTTGCGCTGCAAGGCATCCACGATCAGCATTTTCTGGTCGGCGCCGACCCTGGCGAAAATAATCTCCGGCGCATCCAAGGCCACCTGCAACTGGCTGGACGTGAGTTTTTTCAGTTTATCGCCGGTAATCACCTTGGGATTTTCGGTTTTGACCAAATCGATTTGCCGGGCAATCGCCACGGCGGTATGCGGATGGTCGCCGGTAATCATGATGACTTTAATGCCGGCGATATGGCATTGAGCGATGGCATCCGCGACTTCCGGCCGCGGCGGATCTTCCAGACCGACCAGGCCGCTGAAAATCAAGGCTTGTTCCGGCTCGGCTTCGACAGGGTCCGATAGGGGCCGATAGGCAAACGCCAGCACGCGCAATCCTTGGTCTGCCAGGATTTTTAGAGCGTTTACCAGCTGTTGACGACCAGCGTCACCGAGAGGTTCTACGTTACCGTGCATCACAATGTGCCGGCACAGCGGCAGCACCATTTCCAGTGCACCTTTGCAAAACAACATTTTGCCTTGTGGTGTATTGTGAATAGTCGACAGGCGTTTGCGGTCGGTATCGAAGGGCACTTCGCCGATTTTCGGGTAATCGATGCGCATGCCTTGTTCATGTGCCATGGACACCAGTGCCACTTCCATCGGGTCGCCCAGCAAACCTTTGCCTTCCACGTGTTTCAGGCTATGGCACAAAGCCGCGTTGGCTAAAAAGGCGGTGTGATGTTGCAGGCTATCGCTGCCCAATTGCTCGGGTTGCCAATATTGATTGTCCAGAAACAGCTGCTTAACCGCCATGCGGTTTTGAGTCAGCGTACCGGTTTTGTCGGTACAGATTACCGTGGTCGAGCCCAGGGTTTCCACCGAGGGTAGGTTGCGGATCAAGGCATTACGCTTGGCCATGCGCTGGGTAGCCATCGCCAGCGACAGCGTCACGGTGGGCAGCAGACCTTCCGGGACATTGGCGACGATGATACCGATCGCAAACATAAAGTTTTCCCAAAACGTCAGGCCGATGAATTGCCCGATAAAGAAAAACACCACACCCAACAGCAGGGCCAGCAAAGCCACAAAACGGCTGAGGCGGCTTATTTGCAATTGCAGCGGCGATTGGCCTTTGACGGTGGTTTTCAGGGTATGGGCAATCTTGCCGAATTCGGTATGCATGCCGGTGGCAAACACCAGTGCCTTGCCTTCGCCGGCCACCACCGAGGTACCGGCCAATAGAATGTTGCGGCTTTGGCTGATGTCCTCGACATCCGACGCTTGCGCGTCGCGGCCCTTGGGGAGTGACTCGCCGGTGATGGTGGCGTTGTTTACCCGCAAATTAAATGCTTCCAGCAGCCGGCAATCAGCCGGCACGTTATCGCCTTCCTGAAATACCAGCAGGTCGCCCGGCACCAATTCGTCGGCAAATACCAAACTCAGCTCGCCGTCTCGGATCACTTTAACTTGATGCGGCAGCAGCTTTTGTAAGGCGGCGATTGCTTGCTCGGCTTGATGCCGTTGCCAGAATGAGAAACAGCCGTTGATCGCTATGACACCCAGCACCGCATAGCCCAAAGTGGCCATGCCCTCGCCGGGTTGCCGGGATTCCGCGAAAAAGGCCAATCCGGCTGCCAGCCATAAAATTAAGGCAAAAAAGTGCAGAAACTCTTGGGCAAACAGTAGCAAGGCCGAGGTTTTTTTCGATTCCTCGATACGGTTGAAGCCAAATTCATGTAAACGGCCTTCAATGGCGGCATCGGCGAGGCCGTTCATGCTGGAGCCTAAACTGTCCAGAGCTTCTTCGGGGCTTAGATGGTGAATTTTCATGCTCGTAATCCGATTAGCAGAATTAGGTTCGGCAGTTTAAAACGACTCGGAGTATTTCCGGTATGCGTCTCGGTGTGTCCATCAGCTTACTTGCGTTTTGGATGGCGTAGCAGGCACACTCTCTCATTTTTGGTTTGGATAGAAAAGATGAGCTTGAATTGCCGCTATTCTCTCGCGCCTTTCGCCGTCAGGTACACGACTGTGTTGGCTTTATGTGCTTTGCAAGGCTGCTTTTCGCCGCTGGCGCTGGACAGGGCAGTTGTCGAATACGACAAGGTTGCCACCGATATTTTGTCGAAACAATTGTTGCTGAACATCGGCCGGGCCCATCAGCACCAACCCATGCATTTCACCGGTGTCTCGAACATCGCCGCTACGTTTAATTTTCAATTCAATGCCGGTGCCACGCCGGCCTTTACCGGTGAAGTCGGTTCGGTGATGACGCCCGTATTTGGCGGGACGATGTCGGAAAATCCGACTATCAGCATTGTGCCTATTGAAGGCGAAGAGTTTACCCGGCGCTTGTTGACACCGTTTCAGGAAAGCAAGCTGACCATGTTGTTGCGGCAAGGCGTGGACGTGGATTTGGTGCTGCGTCTGCTTGCTGGCGAGCTGCGTCTAAACGGCGGCGAGCAGGCTGGCGTGTACTTGAACAAACCCATGGATGGTGACGGTTATAGGCTGTTCCGCCAAGCCGTGCTGCATTTGTCGTCCATTCAGGATAGCCATAAGTTGTTTGTGGAACCGTTGATATTCAATCGCAGCTGGAGTCTGCCTGCCGAATCGCTAAACGCCGAGCAATTGGCTGCTTTGCAAAAAGACTATAAAGTTGAGTTTAGCGCAGACCAAAAGCAACTGACCTTAACTAAGCGGGTGACCGGACGAATCCTATTGACCAATTACGATCCCGTAACATTGAGCAACGAAGAGCGTTTGCGTTTGCATGAAGAAGCCGATCAAGGCGCCGAGAACGATGTCAGCGTCGATATTCGAGCAGGCTATCCTGGTGGCGAGTGGCCGCTGCATGGCGTGTTTCGTTTGCGCAGTTTTCACAATGTATTGAATTTTATCGGTCAAACGATAAGCGACGATCCGGAGTATCCTGTCGATAAACATCCGCAAACGCCTTCGGTTAGAGAGAATCCTGCGCAAACCATGGCCTTGCTGGTTAGCGAAGACGAGCCGTCGTCAACCGATATTAGTGTGCGTTTCGGCGACAATTATTATGCCTTAGAGCCGGAAACCGGCTATCAATGGAATCGGGAAGGTTTTAGATTGTTATGCCAGATTTTTCAAATGACCATGACCGATTTGGCGCGCAAAGGTGCGCCGGAAATCACCATTTCCAAATAAACGGGAGACATTTTGAGCGAAACTATCGATAAAAACATGGTGATGCGCTGCGTGGCCTATCAAAAAGGCCTGGGCATCGGTGACGTTACCATCGAAGACATCAGCGAAGTGTTGCTGAAAGACGATACCTTTATCTGGTTGGGTCTACGCGAGGCGAATGCCGAGATATTGAGAAAAATTCAGCAGGAGTTTGGTTTGCACGATCTGGCGATTGAAGACGCTTGTGCTGCGCACCAGCGGCCGAAGATCGAGGAATACGGCGATTCCTTGTTTATCGTGTTGCACACGGCGGAATTGATCGAGAAAAAAGTGGAATTCGGCGAGACGCACATTTTTATGGGGCCGCGCTTTGTGGTCACCGTGCGCCATGGCGCGTCGCAGAGTTTGAGCAAGGTGCGTGAGCGTTGTCAGGCCATGCCGCACCAACTCAGCAAGGGACCGGGTTTTGCTTTGTATTCGATTATGGATTTCATCGTCGATAATTACATGGTGGCGATAGCCGGCTTGCAAGACCGTTTCGATGTGCTGGAATCCGCGATATTTCAATACCGGCCCAGCCGGCAAACCATGGAAGACTTATACGAGCTGAAGCGCGAATTATTGCTTTTGGAAGGAGCGATTAATCCGGTTATCGACATTTGCAACGAGTTGATGCGCTTTCATGTTGGCCTGATACATAAGGATGTCAGAGTATATTTCCGCGACATCGCCGATCACATCAAGCGTGTTGATCAGGCTATCCACGGTATGCGCGAGATGTTGTTGGCGGCGATGCAGGTGCATCTGACTTTCGAGACCGTGCGGCAAAACGAGGTGGTCAAACGCTTGGCCGGTTGGGGGGCGATTTTAGCGATACCGACTATGGTATTCAGTTGGTACGGCATGAACTTCCGACATATGCCGGAACTGGATTGGGCCTATAGCTATCCCTTGGTAGTGGGCAGCGTGGCGGTGTGCAGCTTGGCCTTGTATTGGCGTTTGAAGCGGGCAGGATGGTTGTGAGCTACAAACCCGCTAAGAGTTGCCCGGTTGGGTGAATATTTATACGCTTGGTTTTGTATCAGTTCCCGCTCGCCTGCAATTGCTTCAGCGTTTCCGCAACTCGTTTGGCATCCAGGGCCGGGTCTACATCGTCATCGATACGGCGTATGGTTAAGTCGGGATCGACGATAAAGGTCCAGCGTTTGGCCATGTTCAATATGGGCATTTTTACGCCGTAGGTTTCGCTGACTTTGGCGTCCGCGTCAGACAATAAGGTGAAGGTCAGTTTGTGTTGCTGATGAAATGCCAACAGATCCTGGACGTCATCCGTACTGATCCCGTATACCTCGGCATTTTGTTTGCGGATCAGTTCGATGGCGTCGCGGAAAGCGCAAGCTTGCGCAGTGCATCCGGGTGTACCGGCTTTAGGATAAAAATACAAGACTGTCCAACCTTTCCCGCGCCGAGCGGCTAAACTTACTGGGTCGCCAGCGTGCGCTTGCAGTTGAAATATCGGTGCCGATTGGCCAACTTGCAGCGGAGCCGCGTTTGCTGTCATCGAAAACGTTGGTAAGGCGAGCAGCATGAAGACCAAGAGCCTGAATGTAAGAGTGTATTTTTGCATGCATGATCTCCCTTAAGGGGCTTACGACGGTGAAATACCGAATGTTTTTGTGTTTAATTATAATCGCCAGTATGCCGCAAAAAGCCGCTTACACAATGGTGAATAGGTAATCGCAGTGATTCGTTTGGATAGGCCCGACATCCATTTTCAACAGATAAGCCCCATGGTTCGGGCGTCCGGACCGAAAGCCGGAAAACTTTAGTGTTACGGTTCACCTTATATTTCACTTATATTACTCGTGGTTTTAGGCCGGTTGTTTTTAAGTTTTTGGCCGGCTGGTGTCTATTTTGGAGTTGAATAACGGAATAAGCAAAATGACGCGACCGTATTACTTTTCCCGGTTTTCTCGAATTTTGTGGCTGAATCTGGTCATGTTTGTGATTTTCGTGATCGCATTCGCGGTTTACGTGCGCGCCGAGAAGCAAATTGATCGCGCCAACGAAATCCGCTTTGCGTCACACTTGCTGGCCGATGAATTTAGGCAATCGTCCAACGATCTCTCGCATGTGGCGCGCAGTTATGTCGCGACCGGCGATCCGGTTTATAAACACTATTTTCAAGAGATTATCGACATTCGCGACGGCAAACTGCCCAGGCCCGAAAATTATCACGACATGTATTGGGACTTGGTGATCGCCAATGCTCATCCGGCGCCGCAATCAAGCACGCAGCCGGTGGCCTTGCTGGAGTTGATGCGGCAAGCCGGGTTTTCCGAGCAGGAACTGGCGAAAATGGCCGAAGCCACGACCGATTCCGCTGCACTTATCCAAATAGAGCGCACGGCGATGGACATGGTTGATTCGAATCAGGGAATGCCCGACGGCAAATGGCATCAAGCCAATCTAATGCTGCACGATGCGACTTACCATCGAGCAAAAGCGAAAGTCATGCAATCGATCATCGACGCCTTCGAATTGATAGACCTGCGCACGCAACAGAGTGTGGTTGCCAGAGCGCGTATTGCCTTTTGGTTGCGGGTGGTGTTTGTGGTGTTCGGGGTAATGTTGCTATTGACGCTTTGGCGGGCGTATCGGACTTTACACGCAATATTGGGAGCCTCGGTCGATGAATTGCACGATCAGATCGTGCGGCTGGGTAGCGGCGATTTTTCCGCCGATATTCCGGTAAGCAAGGGCATGCGCAACAGCGTGTTGGGCTGGTTGGCGGAAACGCGGGCAAGTTTGGCAAGCGTTGAAGCCGCGCGCCGCACTGCCGAGGCAAGAAATCTGCGATTGACGCAATTGTATGCCGCGCTAAGTCAATGTAACCAAGCCATCGTGCGCTGTACCAGCGAAGCCGAATTATTCCCGCAAATCTGCCGCGACGCCGTGATATTTGGCGGCATGAAAATGGCCTGGATCGGCATGCTTGACCAAAACAGCCAAACTATTAAACCGGTTGCCTGTTATGGCATCGGCATCGAGTATCTGGATGGCATTGAAATATCAATAGACGAGAACCTGCCGACCGGGTGCGGACCAACCGGTACCGCAGTCAGAGAGGACAAACCATATTGGTGTCAGGATTTTCAACACGACCCCGCCACCGTAGCCTGGCATGCGCGTGGGGCAAAATTCGATTGGCAGGCTTCCGCGGCCTTACCCTTGCATCGAAACGGCAAGCCGGCTGGGGCGTTTATGCTGTACGGCGATCAAATCAATGTGTTTGACGATGCCGCGCGCAATCTGCTGTTGGAAATGGCCATGGACATCGATCATGCCATCGGTGGCTTCGAGCGTGAGGCCGAGCGCCAGCAAGCGCAGCAGATGGAAAGTTTGCGGGTGTTTATGCTGGAACGGCTCAACGGTAACCTGCAGTTGACGGATATTTTGCATGATGCGGTTACCGAACTGGAAATTATGTTGGCTGGTAGCATTTGTTCGATTTTGCTCGTGGATGATGAGCAATGTTTACGGCTAGGCGCGGCACCTAGTCTTCCGGATTTCTACAATCAGGCGATCGATGGGCTAAAAATTGGTGCCGGAGCGGGGTCGTGCGGCAATACCGCGTACACCGGGCAAAGAACGATTGCGGAAAATCTGGCCGAGCATCCCTTTTGGCAGCCTTTTTTGCCGCTGGCAGAACGGGCCGGTTTGGCGGCATGCTGGTCGGAGCCGGTACTCTCCGCCGGTAAAAAAGTGCTGGGTACCTTTGCGATTTATCATCGTCACCCTGCCGTTCCCAGCAAACATGAATTGCGCTTGCTGGAAATGGTGGCGCATTTCGTCGCCTTAGCTATCGAACGTAAGCAGGCTGAGGAGCACATTTATTACTTGGCCAATTACGATTCGCTCACCGGCTTGCCGAATCGCAGTCAATTGGACGATCATTTGAAATATGCATTGAGTTTGGCCAAACGGAGTAACGGCCACTTAGCTCTGATGTTTCTTGATCTCGATCATTTCAAAAATATTAACGATACCTTGGGGCATAGCGTCGGCGATGCGCTATTGGTGGAGTTAGCCAATCGGCTTTGTGCCGTGTTGCGCGAAGAAGATACCGTGACCCGTTTGGGCGGCGACGAATTTATTTTCTTGTTGCCGGGCACCGATGCCGGCGGGGCGGCGAATGTCGCGCAGAAGCTTCTTGATGCGATAGCCGAACCTTACCGGATTGAGGAATTCGATTTGACGATGAGCGCATCGATTGGCATAGCCTTGTATCCTAACGACGGCGAAGATCTGGAAAGCCTGTCTAAAAGCGCCGATGTGGCCATGTACCGAGTCAAAACCGATGGCCGGCACGGTTACCGCTTTTTTACACCGGAAATGCAAGCCCGCGCCCAGCGCAATCTACAACTGGTTAATGCCTTATCCCATGCCTTGGACCGTGAACAACTGCATGTTTATTATCAACCGCAGGCGGACATTCATAGCGGGCGCGTGATCGGTGCGGAAGCTTTGTTGCGCTGGCGGCATCCCGAGTTTGGTATGGTTTCGCCGGCCGAATTCATCCCGGTAGCGGAAGATAGCGGACTGATTTTGCCTATCGGTGAGTGGGTATTGCAAACGGCGGTGCGGCAAGCGAAAACCTGCCTTGATCAGGGGTTGTTGGGGCCTTTGATCATGGCGGTCAATCTCTCGGCTGCTCAATTTAGTCATCCGGCCTTGCCGGATTTGGTTTCGCGCATACTAGAAGAGGAAGGCTTGCCGCCTGAGTATTTGGAGTTGGAATTGACCGAAGGGGTGTCGATGCAGAATCCAGAAGCGGCTATAGCGGTGATGAATAATCTGCATGATCGCGGGATACGCATGTCTATCGACGACTTTGGTACCGGTTATTCGTCGCTGAGTTATTTGAAGAAATTTAAAGTATACAAATTAAAGATTGACCAATCTTTCGTCCGCGACATCAGTACTGATTCGGAAGATAAAGCCATCGTCAATGCGGTGATTAGTTTGGCCGCCAGCCTGGGTTTGCGGACCATAGCCGAAGGTGTGGAAACGGTTGAACAACGGGAGTTTTTGCGCGAACAGGGCTGTCAGGAAATTCAAGGCTATTTATTCGCTAAGCCGATGCCCAGTGACCAGTTTGAGCTGTTTTTGCGGCAAAGTGTTATCGAGTCCACCATAGCGATTTGAATAGCATACAAATTGACGAAAGGGTGGAGCGGGTCCATGCTTGTTTACTAAATTCGGCGGTGCTGGTGACCGGCAATGCCTTGCCTTGCATCTTGATTTTTCGCCGACTTAACGGAGTCAGCCCTTGAACGACGTCAATCCCCTTTTTAAAAATCTGCCCGATTCGCTGCCGATTTCGCCCTTGGCGGTTCTGATTCTCATCACGGTGCTGGTCGGCGCGAGCATGTCGTTTTATACCATTCCCGCCGAGTCAGAGGGGATTGTGTTGCGCTTTGGCGAATACATCGAAAAAGTTCCGTCCGGTTTGCATGCCAAACTGCCATTTGGCGTGGATAGCGTCATCACCGTGCCGACTCAGCGTCAGCAGAAGCTGGAGTTTGGCTTTGCCACGGCAGGCTTCACCAACCCGGATCAAATCAGTGACGAGCCGGCTTTGGAAAAGTCTATGGTCACCGGCGATCTGAACTCGGCGCTGGTCGAGTGGATCGTGCAATACCGGATCACCGATCCGGAAAAATATCTATTTGTGGTCCGCGACCCCGGTGTGACTTTGCGGGATATTTCCGAAGCCGTGATGCGCGAAGTGGTTGGTGATCGCACTGTCGATGAAATCATCACCATCGGCCGGCAAGAAATAGAGGAAACCGTATTGGCACGTGCGCGCCTTTTAGCCGAGCGCTATCAATTGGGGGTGTCAATTAACCAGGTACAACTGAAAAATGTGAATCCACCCGAGCCGGTACAGCCCTCGTTCAATGAAGTGAATCGTGCTCAGCAAGATAGAGAGAATGTCATCAATTTGGCTAATGGCGAATATAACAAAGCCGTGCCGCGTGCACGTGGTGAAGCGGATCAGAAAGTTCGCGCGGCGGAAGGTTATCGTTTTAAACGAATTAACGAAGCGGAAGGGGATGTCACCGCTTTCAATCAGGTGTTGGAGCAATATCTAAAAGCGCCGGACGTGACCCGCGCGCGGATTTATCTGGAAACCATGGGCGAGGTGTTGCCGCAAGCCAGCCAGCAAATTATTGTCGATGACACGGTGCAGCAAATATTGCCGATGTTGCCGTTTCCCGGTCAGGCAGCGGGAGTAGTGAAATGAATTTATCGATAAGAAACTGGCTGTTAATCGTTGTTTCGGGGTTTTTGCTATGGCAATCGGTGTTTACCGTTGATCAAACCGAGCAAGTCATCATCACCCAGTTCGGCAAACCGGTCGGCGAGCCGATTACCAGCCCTGGTTTGCATTTCAAGATCCCGTTTACCCAGCAGATCAATAGCTTCGATAAGCGTTACCTGGCCTGGGATGGGCCGATGGTGGAAATGTCCACCAAAGATAAGACCTATGTACAGGTCGATACCTTCGCCCGCTGGCGCATCACCCAGCCCATGCAATATTACTTGCGCTTGCGCGACGAACGCAGCGCGCAATCGCGTTTGGAAGATATTTTGGGTAGCGAGACCCGCACGGCGATTGCCCGCCATGAATTGATCGAAGTGGTGCGTTCGGATAAGGATCGCAAACCCTTGCAAGACGAAAGTTTGGGGCCGTTGACCGGCGAAGGCACCATAGGGGTGCTGCGGCCGATTCGGGTGGGCCGGGCGGCAATCGAAAAAGACGTATTCGATGCGGCCGCGCCGAAATTGGCGGAGTTTGGTATCGAGCTGCTGGATGTACGTTTCAAACGCATTAATTACAACCATCAAGTGTTGGAGCGTATCCATCAACGGATGATCAGCGAACGCTTGCAAATTGCCCAGCGCTTCCGCTCGGAAGGCGAAGGCGAGGCGGCCAGAATTAACGGTAATCGGGACCGGGATCTTAACGAAATCGAATCGACGGCTTACAAGCGCGTGCAAGAAATTCAAGGGGAAGCGGATGCCAAGGCCACGGAAATTTACGCTAAGGCATACGGGCAAAAGTCCGAGTCCGCCGAGTTTTACAAGTTCTTGAAGAGCATGGAAACCTATCGCAAAGTGATAGACGGCGACGCCACCATAGTATTGTCTACCAATAGCGATTTATTTGGCTTGTTGAAGCGGGTGGAGCAAAAGAATCGTTGATAGCCGCCAAAACAGCGCTGCTGTTTGTATCGCCAATAAGCAAAAATTAAGCTACGGACGGCAAACTTTATCGCAAGCAAATAATTGTTTAACAGGAGGTTTGCGATGTTAAAAACAACAACAGTCATCGTTTTGGGTTTATTGGTTTCGTCTGCTGCGTTGGCCGACCATGAGCATTGGGGGCATCATCATGGCCACCATCATCACGGGCATTATCGGCCGATGTACCGGGAAGAAGTGGTTTATTATCAACCCGCCCCGGTCGTTGAATATGTGCCGGCTCCTCGGTATTACGCGCCACCACCGCCACCGGCTTATTACGGCTACGACCAGCGTTCGCCGCAGGGCTTGTTAGGTGGGATGGTCGGTAGTGCAATGGGCTATCAGCTCGGAAATGGCGACCCGATAGCCGCCGGCATTGGTGCCGCCGCCGGGGCTTTGCTCGGTAACGGTATGTACTGAGATTGCCTGATCGGAGCGCTCAATATTCCAGTAACTTGAAAAAACTTTTCGGCGCGCCGCAAATCGGACAGTCCCAGTCGTCGGGGATGTCCTCCCAGCGGGTGCCGGGCGCAATGCCGCTATCCGGATCGCCCTTGGCTTCGTCGTAAATGTGTTCGCATTCCTGGCAATGGTATTTTTTGTAATCGCTCATTGGATTTTCCCTGGATATTAAGCGGCGCAATCGCCGAGAAATCGCGAGAAAGCAGTCGCCATTATCGGCAATATGCTTAATAAGCGGTGGTCGGCATCCAATATATGCAGACGCGCGCGATGTTCGCGGCAGAAGCGCCAGGCGTTTTCCGGTGGTACCACATCATCTTCCCAGCCGTGAAATACCTCGATATTGGCTGTTGTTGGTTTAAACTCGGTCCGCGCGTAGCCCGGCAAATAGAATGCCGGCGCGATCAAAAACAAGCCCTTCGGCTTGATGATTTCCGCCGCGACGGTCGAAACATAAGCACCCATGCTGGAGCCCACCAGCACTATCGTTTCATGTCCCGATACATCCAGCGCTAACAGCTGTTGTACCCGCCAGTCCGGATCGTTGCTGGCTTGATAATCCGGGCTGATAAATTCAAACCCTTGCCGTTTGGCGACCTCCGCCAATGCCAAGGGTTTTTTGCCCCAGGGAATACTGTCCTTGCCGTGGTTGTATATCACCAGTTTGCTCATGATTTTTTCTCGCTGTGCGAAAGCTTATTTTCTGAAAAATAAATTGGCCAGTAACGTGATCAGCACGCTGGCCACAATCATCGATGTAATCGGTATAAACACGAAGCTGTTTTTATTCTGAATCCGAATGTCCCCAGGCAGCTTGCCGAACCAATTCAGCAACCATGGGGCATAATTAAGAATCAAGCCGATCACCAGGATGGCCGCGCCGATAACGATTAGTGCTTTGCCGGGTTCCATCTCTTTTCCTGTGCGTTATGGCACTACCACCACCTGCGCGAAACCGCCGCCCGGCGTGCGAAAGTTGGTGGTTTGGCCTTGGTAGAGGCGGGCGCAGAGCAATTGGGTTTGGCCTTGATAGACATAGTGGCGCAAATCCAGTTTTAACTCGCCGGCATCCAGATGCCGTTCGCTGGGTTTTACCAGCGTCTGCGCGACATAATCGTGTTGCAAAATATCCTCGAAAACGCGCCGGGTCAATTTATCGCCGCGATACGCCGCTTTACTGCCATAGCCTCTGGCGGGTTTGAAAAACAGCTGCTTACGTTCGGCCCAGAACTGATCGGCATTTTGCGCATCAACCAGCACCGTGCTGGCAATACCTTCTCGCAATAGTATTCGGGTGCGCTCATCGACGCCGATTGTACGCAGAAACTCGTCGTTGCTTAGCCAAACCAGATTCCTTTTGTCGGCATACAGCGCATGATTTCTGGGGTGCGGCGTCAGCACGGCCGCACCAGCTAAATAGGCTTCCCGTAAAGTCCGGCATTCCAGCGATTCCAAGCCAAAGTCGGTCAAGCGGTTATAAACCAGATCGATTTGCAGATCACCGTGCCAAAGTGCGCCGTCGTCATAGCGCAAGGCCCTGGGGTCGCAGACTACGGTTTTGATTTTATGTTGTTCGAACAACTGTTTAAACAACAGAAACTCCGGCCACAAGTATTGATTTTCTGGGTCTTCATCGACAATGGCAATGCTGCGCAGCGGCGCCAAGCCACGCTCCGCGCGCCACTCCCGGTAAAACATGTCGATAAATAAGGTTTCGGCTGGCCGAGTATCCTGCCCAGGCAATTTAAGTGAGCCAGGCTGCTGGTTGCCGGCGATTTCGCAACAGCTGTTTTGCGCGCGAATCAATAATGCATTAATCATCGCGCCGCCGGCATTGGAATTGATTTCGATTAGTTTTGGGCCGTCAGCGCTCAAATGAAAGTCGTAGCCTAGAAATACGCCATGGGCTTTGGCTAAAAACCGCGCCGCGTCCGGTGCGTATGTAAGTACCTGTTGTTGATACGCCGGTAGTGCAATCACCCGTTCCAGTGCAGCGATGATTGCCAATTGTTGATCCAGGCAAGCTTGATCGATAAACACCGCAGACTCGGCAAACAAATTCGGCCGTTCCTCCGCAATCATCCGATACAAATCGCCGTTTCCGTCCAGCTTGTTCAGTTCGCGACGTAGCGCTGTGCGATTTAGCGACGAGCAGCGGCAATCGCTATTCAGCTGTCTGGCGTTAGGGGTTTGCTCAGGTTCTGGATGGGGATGCATGAAAACGATAGGCGTGGATGGGTGCTGAAACAGAATTTACGCGGCTATTCTAGCGCGATACGCCTGTCCGTTAATCGGTAAATTCTTATACAGATATCTGCTAAATCGGCAAAAATCATTTACAAACAGGCGGTTGAGCTTATTTTGTTAGCTAGCGTACATGCTGATCGACATGTTCTGAACAGCTTGATCCAAACTTGTGAAACTTGAGCCTGCACGGTATTTTGCCGATAGCAACATCACTTTAGCCGAAACTTTTTAGGGTGCGGCAATGATCGGAGAACTGTATGGCATTAAGCCTTTTTCATAAGGCAAAACTAGAACTTGAGCCCGTATTTTGTCAATATGGCAACCTTTGTCCGAATTTGAACTTGCAAAAATCATGACCCAGCAAGCCGTATCACGCACCAATCAAACAACCAGGCGCAATTTTCCACCGTATCTGCTGACGGTACTGATGCTGTTGTATGTTTTTTCGCAATCCGCCAGCAGCCAGAGCCCGGAGCCTTCCGTAGGGCAAGCCATACAATCGTTACTAGCCGGCAAACAGCAGCCTTTACTGGCGCAAGCGGATTTTTCGCAGTATAGCGATGCTCTGAAGCAGTTGTATCAGATGAATGCCAACCAGCTGATTTGGCTGGGCGAAGGTCGGGCCGCGAAAAATCGCGAAGACGCTTTGAGTCTGTTAAGCAATGCCAAAGTCGATGGTTTAAATCCGGACGTTTACGAAGTCGAGCGTTTGCGCGGCTACATACAACAAGCCGCTGCGCTGCCACACACTGCAACGACGCAGTTGGTCTCTTACGACGTGGCTTTGTCGATAGCATTGGTGCATTACGCGCATGATCTGCATATTGGCCGGGTTGATCCGCGCGACTTCAATTATCCCCCACAGTTTGCCGCCAAATCGGCAAGCGAGGTGGCGGTATCGCTGAACCAACATATTCAACAACAATCCCTTGCCGAACTGCCGGCGGCGCTGGCGCCAAAACTCAAGCAATATCAGCAGTTAAAGACTTTGTTGGCGGCTTATCGCCAGCAAAATACTGGGGCGCAGAAGCCAAAACTACTTTTGGCGAAATCGTTGCGCCCAGGCGAGCAAGACGCGCAATTGCCCGAGTTACGCCGGCGTCTGTTGGAGTTGGGTGTGTTGAAAGCGGAAGACGTTGTCGGTGCCGGCAACACGGAAACACTTTACGATGCGGCCGCGACGGAAGCAGTGCAACGCTTACAGCAGCAACAAGGCTTAAAAGCCGATGGGGTGATCGGTAAGCAAACCCTGGCCTTATTGAATCAAACGCCGGCCGAAAAAATTGCGATGCTTGAATTAGCCATGGAGCGTTTGCGTTGGATGCCGGAGTTGCCGGAAGGGCCGAGGATATTTGTGAATATTCCGGCGTTTCAGTTATGGGCTTTCAATTCTCGCGACGATCAACAGCCTTTGACGATGAAAGTCATCGTCGGCAAAGCCGAGCAAAATCAGACGCCGGTACTCTGGGAGGACATGAAATATCTGGAATTCATGCCGTATTGGAATATCCCGAAAAGCATTATGGACAAGGAAATGCTGCCCAAGCTAGTGAGCGATGAAGAGTTTCTGGCGAATCAGGATATAGAGTTGGTGGGACGTGACGCCGACGACGATGAAGAGGAAAATCAGGACAGCATCGTCGACGAAATCAAGAGCGGGCGGGTCCGCGCCAGGCAGCGACCCGGCAGCAGCAACCCCTTGGGACGGGTGAAATTTATTTTTCCGAACAAAGCCGATGTGTATTTGCACGATACGCCGGGCAAAGCAGCGTTTAATCGTGATCGCCGCGATCTCAGTCACGGCTGCGTTAGAGTGGCGGAGGCTGAAAAGCTGGCGGAATTTGTGCTGGGCGACCAAGCCGAATGGGACCAACAAACGATACAGCAAGCTATGGCCGGGCCTAAAACCCAGCGGGTCACGCTGAAAAAATCGATACCCGTATTGTTTTTTTATACCACTGTGTTTGTGGGCCTTGACGATAAACCGCGCTTTTACCCGGATATTTACGGTCAAGATCAATTGTTGCAAACCGCTCTAAGCAAAGCCGCTAATCCGGGCGCTAAACAACAATTGGTCAGTAAAGCGGTAAATAATGCCGGCGGCGGTTAATAGGGTTCAGTTTTAGCGGTTTTGGATTATGCTGTTATCCGGAGTGTGGTTTTTTGGGAGACAGGGATATGACGCAAGCAAAAATAGTAAACCAGGCGGTTACCGAGAAAGTTAAGAAATCGCCGGCGCGCAAAGGCAAGAAAGGCAGAATGGCACCGCCGACCAATGGCGAGATTTTGGTCAAAGGTGTGGTGATGGGTATCGTGATTTCCGGGTTGACGCACGCCAGCAAAAGCATCACCCGTGCAATGATCCGCCATCCGCTTGCCTTATTCTCCGGTGGTTTGCTGGCCGGCTATCTGGCGCATAAACATCGCAAGGACATCATCATGCTGGGTAGTCGCACCGCCGTGGAAAGCCGAAATTTCGTGCTGAGACAACGCGAAAACCTCGGCGATTTAATTGCTGAAATCAAGGCAGAAAGCGGCACGACGCTATAATCTTCGGTTTGTTTGGGTTTACCCGGATCTTGCCTCACCTCCGAGTGTTCTGATGTCCGGACTCTCGTATCCGCGTGATTGCGGTGCATAAGCTGCACTACCGCAAAAATTTTTTTACGGTAGATTGCTGGCTATCGCAGTAACTCAGCATCGTCGTCCGCCAGTATCATGAAAATTTACCACATCCACCGCCAGCAACGCTTGGCGCTCAGCCAGCAGCAGGCTTGGGCTTTCTTCTCGTCTCCGCACTATTTAAATCAAATTACGCCGGAGTTTTTTCATGTCGATATTACTTCGCCGGTCCCCGAGGATATTTACCCCGGCTTATTGATCCGTTATCGGATGAAAGCGGTTTTGGGTGTGCCCATGTCTTGGCTTTCGGAAGTCAGCCACTGCGATAAGCCGAATAGGTTTGTCTATCAACAAGCCGTCGGCCCATTTGGATTCTGGAGCCATGAAGTTTGCCTAAGACCTTGCGAGGACGGCATCGTATTGGAAGACATCGTGTTTTATACGATGCCCTTCGGCTGGTTGGGTCAGTTGTTGCATGGCTTTATCGGCGATAAGTTGCAGCGTATTTTCGATACGCGCCGCGATTATCTGCAAGCAAAGTGGGGCGTTGGCGGGCCGTAGCGCATGCAATTTGGTATCGGTTTGGCAGTTGACTTTTTTTAACCGCAGGCATCTAATCAAGACCCTGCACATTCAACCTGAAGGAGACGAATATGGCTCAAGACAAAGGTTATTTGGATCAGTCCGGCAATCAAGTGGTTGCTATCGTTAAAAATCTGGACCGCGATGTCGAGCGCGGGGAAGATACCGTCATGTTGGGATATGGCTTGGTATTGCTGGCGCCGGCTTTCGCTCCCTTGTTGCCGCCCAGTATTCTGTTGCCGCTGATGGCGATTGCCTTCGCGGTATCGGCGACTGCGGCGCGTCTGCATTTTTACAAAATGGCTCGCAAGCTCTCGGTTGCCTTGGATGAACTGGAAAGCCGGGATAAACAGACTTTTAAGCCGATCACCGACGTATTCGCCGAGCATCCCCAGCAAACACTGGCTGTCGCTTTTAACCCGTTAAAAAATTTGAAACGCAGCGCGAAAAGCATACTCGGTGGCTTGATGATCAACCCGTTTTGGGGGCCGATTTTTTATATGTTGGGTGTGCAGTTTGTCGAGGATAAACAATTGGTAGTGTTGAATAAGGCCGTGATTGCAGTCGAAGATAAAGTGATGCCTATCGTACTGCGCGACGACTGGGCTGAATAAACGCAAGGTTTGCAAATGTTAGACGGCGGATAAGCCGTTGGGGGAGGAATAATCAGCTTGAGTCCATGGGGTTTAGGCTATTGTTTTCGGTGGCAGCCATTGTCCAAAAGTACAGTTATACACAGAAGTTGTGGATAAACTTGTGATCAAATCGTGAGCAAACCAGCCAATCGCCCGTCCTATTTGGGACATCTTTAAATTGACTAAAAATTAGTCAGGCAATTTTTGACTATGCTTAGAGCATCATAAAAAAGCCGTCGGCTTTGCCCGACGGCCCCCCGTTTTGTTTCCTGAAAAGGTTATCCCATGCAAAAGCAAACCCTCACCATAGACGGCAATCAGGCTGCGGCCAGTATTGCTTATAAACTCAATGAAGTGATCGCAATTTACCCCATTACCCCGTCCTCGGCGATGGGTGAATGGGCCGACGAATGGGCCTCCCGCGATCAACCCAATCTCTGGGGTACTGTACCTCATGTAGTCGAACTGCAAAGCGAGGCCGGCGCAGCTGGTACCATTCATGGTGCGCTGCAAGCCGGTACCTTGGCCACCACCTTCACTGCCTCGCAAGGCCTGTTGTTGATGCTGCCGAATATGTACAAAATCGCCGGCGAACTGAGCCCGACCGTGTTTCATATCGCCGCCCGCTCGCTGGCTTGCCAGGGCTTGTCTATTTTTGGCGACCACAGCGACGTGATGGCGGCGCGGATGACCGGGTACGCGATGTTGTGCTCCAACTCGCCACAAGAAGTGCAGGATTTGGCGCTGGTAGCGCATGCCGTGGCTTTGCAAAGCCGCATCCCGTTCATGCATTTTTTCGACGGTTTCCGCACCTCACACGAGGTTGCCAAAATTGTCGAGATCGACGATAGCGTCATCCGGGCGATGATCGACGACAACTGGGTTAGCCAGCATCGCGGCCGGGCCTTAACGCCGGATAAGCCGGTGCTGCGTGGTACCGCGCAAAACCCGGACGTGTATTTCCAGGGCCGGGAATCGGTTAATCCTTACTACGCCGCGTTGCCGGAGATTGCCCAACAAACCATGGACCGGCTAGCCGGTTTGACTGGCCGTCAATACCGCTTGTTCGAATACGTCGGGTCGCCGCAAGCCGAGCGAGTAATCGTGATTATGGGGTCCGGCGCCGAAGCGGTGGAAGAAACCTTGGAATATCTGAATCGCCAGGGCGAAGCGGTGGGCTTGTTGAAAGTGCGTTTGTTCCGGCCGTTTTCACCGCAGCATTTGATCGACGCCTTGCCGGCCAGTTGCCAAAAAATCGCAGTTTTGGATCGCACCAAGGAGCCCGGTGCCGACGGCGAGCCTTTATACAAAGATGTATTGGCCGCCGTGGCCCAAGCCTTCAGCGATGGCGAAAAATTTACCAGCCTGCCCAAAGTAGTGGGTGGCCGTTATGGCTTGTCGTCCAAGGAATTCACGCCGGGCATGATTAAGGCGGTTTACGACGAACTGAAAAATGCGAAACCGAAGAACCACTTCACGGTCGGGATTCACGACGATGTCAGCCACACCAGCCTGAATTGGGACGCGGCTTACCGCACCGATACCCACGATCAAACCTTTCAAGCCATGTTTTACGGTTTGGGCAGTGACGGCACGGTAGGCGCCAATAAAAACACCATCAAAATCATCGGCGAAGAAACCGATTTATACGCCCAGGGCTATTTCGTTTACGACTCGAAAAAATCCGGCGCGGTTACCGTTTCGCATCTGCGCTTCGGGCCAAAGCCGATACGCTCCACGTATTTGATCGGCGAAAACGACGCGCAATTCATCGGCTGCCACCAAACCGTGTTTCTGGAACGCTACGATATGCTGGCCAACGCCGCCGACAAGGCGGTGTTTCTGTTGAATAGCCCGGCGTCGGTCGATGAAGTCTGGGCAACTCTGCCGCGCAAGATGCAGCAGCAAATGTTGGATAAGAAAATTGGGTTTTATCTGATAGACGGCAACGCGGTCGCGGAAAAATCGGGCATGGGCAAACGCATCAACACCATCATGCAGACTTGTTTTTTCGCGATTTCCGGGGTGTTGCCGCAAGAGCAAGCCATTGCGGCTATTAAACACGCCGTGCAAAAAACCTACGGCAAAAAAGGCCAACGTATCGTTGATTTAAACTTCAAAGCTATAGACGAAACGCTGGCCGGTTTGCGCCATGTGCCTTTGCCTAAGCGGGCCGATAGCGGTTTTGATATTGCCGGATTGATAGCGGATAGCGCGCCGGAATTTATCCGCCGCGTCACCGGCGAAATTATCGCCGGCCGGGGCGATGCCTTGCCGGTCAGCGCGATGCCGGCCGATGGCACCTTTCCGACCGGCACGGCGGCCTACGAAAAACGTAATCTGGCGTTGGAGATTCCGGTTTGGGAAACCGATTTGTGTACCCAATGCGGCAAATGTCCGATGGTTTGTCCGCACGCGGCGATTCGCAGCAAAATTGTGCCTAACGAAGCCTTGAGCAATGCGCCGGAGACTTTCAAACACGCGGCGATGTTGGGTAAAGATTTTCCGGCCGGTTTATCCATTAGTTATCAGGTGGCGCCGGAAGATTGCACCGGTTGTGGGCTTTGTGTGGATATTTGCCCGATTCGCGATAAATCCAACGCCAGCCGCAAGGCCTTGAACATGCGCCCGCAAGCGCCGCTACGCGAGCCGGAAAGCCAAAATTGGGATTATTTCTTGTCCTTGCCGGAATACGACCGTAGGCTGCTGAAAACCAATACCATCAAGGGTTCTATGGTGTTGCAGCCTTTATTCGAATTCTCTGGCGCTTGTGTCGGTTGCGGCGAAACCCCGTACGTGAAATTGGCCTCTCAGCTCTTCGGCGACCGCATGGTGGTAGCCAATGCTACCGGCTGTTCGTCCATTTACGGCGGCAATCTGCCGACCACGCCTTGGACTAAAAACTCCGAGGGCAGGGGGCCGGCCTGGAACAATTCATTGTTCGAAGACAATGCCGAGTTCGGTTTAGGCATGCGAGTGGCTATAGATAAGCAAGCCGAACATGCGGCCGAATTGCTAGTGTCGTTACGAGAAACTTTGGGTGGCGAACTGGTTGATGCCATTTTACAAGCCGACCAATCCGATGAAGCCGGCCTTTACGAACAACGCCAACGTGTCGCGGAATTGAAACAGCATTTACCCTCGCTAAAGCAACTTGCCGCGCAAGCCTTGTTGCCGCTGGCGGATTATCTGTGCAAGAAAAGCGTCTGGATCATCGGTGGCGACGGCTGGGCCTATGATATTGGCTACGGCGGTCTGGATCATGTGTTGGCCAGCGGTCGCAACGTCAATATCCTGGTTTTGGATACCGAAGTGTATTCCAACACCGGGGGCCAGACCTCCAAATCCACGCCGCTGGGCGCGGTGGCCAAGTTCGCGGCAGGCGGCAAGGCCACCGCGAAAAAAGACTTGGCGCTGCTGGCGATGGATTACGGCAACGTTTACGTCGCCCATGTGGCTTATGCCGGCAAGGACACGCAAACCCTGAACGCCTTCCTGGAAGCGGAAGCTCACGATGGGCCGTCCATCATCATCGCTTATGCGCCTTGTATCGCGCACGGCGTTGATTTGTCCAACAATCATCGCCAACAAAACCTGGCAGTGAAAAGCGGACACTGGCCCTTGTTCAGATTCAATCCCGGCCGCATCCAGCAAGGTAAGAATCCGATGCAACTGGATTCCGCGGAACCGTCGGTGCCTCTACGCGAGTTTGTGATGAGCGAAACCCGCTTCAGCATGCTCTGGCAGAGTCATCCCGACCACGCCGAGGCGTTCTTGAAACAGGCGCAACAAGACGTGAAAAACCGCTATCGTTACTACCAACAACTGGCCGCGCTGGAATGGAGCGATGCCACCAGCGTCGCCGCTGCCAAAGCGGCACTGAAAGCCGATCTTGCCCAGGAGAGCCAACATGGTTGATTTAACAACAAATTATTTGGGCCTGAAACTGGCGCATCCTCTAGTACCGTCGGCATCACCGCTGAGCAAGGACTTGGACAGTGCGCGTCGGCTGGAAGATGCCGGCGCAGCGGCCATTGTCATGTCTTCCTTGTTTGAAGAAAAAATCGAAGCCGAACAGCAACAGATGGAGCGGTTTTTTTTCGGGCAAGGCATCGGCTATGGCGAGGCCGATTCCTTTCATCCGGTGCCTGAGCAGATTTTGACTTACCAGGAACAATATCTGGAACATCTGCAACGCTTGAAAAGCAGTTTGCATATTCCGGTGATCGCCAGCCTGAATGGTATTTCCCAGGGTGGTTGGATCGAATACGGCCAAGCCTTGCAGCAAGCCGGGGCCGACGCCCTGGAGTTGAATATCTACCACCTGGCGGCCAATGCCGACGAAAGCAGCGAAACGGTCGAAAACCGCTATCTGGATATTCTGCGGGAATTAAAAAGCCGGGTGAGTGTGCCGCTGACCCTAAAGCTCGGTCCGCAATTCAGCTCGCCGATTCATTTTGCCCAACGCCTGGAAGCTGCCGGTGCCGATGGTATTGCGATATTCAACCGGTTCTATCAACCGGATATTGATTTGGAAACGCTGGAAGTGGTGCCGAAACTTCAATTGTCCACGCAAGCCGAAGCCTTGTTGCGTATCCGCTGGACGGCCTTGCTATATGGTCGCGTGAAATTGTCCTTGGCGGTCACCGGCGGTTTTCACCACAGCGCGGATGTGATCAAAGCCTTGCTGGCGGGCGCGGACGTGGTGCATCTGTGCAGTGTATTGTTGGCGCAAGGTGTGGGCAAACTCAGCGAAATCCGCGCGGAACTGGAACAATGGCTGATCGAACACGAATACGATTCCATCAGCCAGTTAAAAGGCAGCGTCAGTCAACAGCACGCCATAGACCCTAGCGCGTATGAGCGTGCCAATTACATCCATGTATTGGACAGTTACACGCCCTCCGCTGGCGTGTTGAGATAGCGAAAAACCGTGCGGGATTTGGACGAACTATTTGCCGGTTTGGCTAAATCCAGATTCCGCAGCCAGTTTCGTTTGAATGCCAAAGACCGGGATTATCTAAAGAGCAAAGGCATGGAAACGGTATTGAGCCACGCCAGGGACTTTGTCGAAAAGCGCCTGGCCGCCGCCGAGCCGCGCAATGACGGCAAACAAACCCCGTTTCGCGGCCATCCGGTATTCGTCGCGCAACACGCCACCGCCTGCTGCTGTCGGGGATGCCTGGAAAAATGGCATAAAATTCCGCAGGGTAGAGAGTTAAATGACGACGAACAAACCTATGTTTGTAAGGTGTTGGAGCGGTGGTTAAGGATTGCTGTTACCGATATTTAATCAGCCAGATAACGGCAGATATGTAATTCGCATAAATGGATTAAATTCGTGCTTTAGCTGCAATGGTCTTACTATTCCCTGCTGTTCCGCCGGACTAAGAGCGCAAATGTCATGGGTCAAGAAATTCATGCCGCAATCTATCAAGATGCCGACTTTCAGCGTTTCCGCAAGCGCCTATCTGCAGAAACCGAACTGCTGGGCCGGCTGATTAACAGCCGCGCCTGTTCGGAAGCCGAGCCGGTGGCTGGTTTTGAAATCGAAGCTTGGCTGCTGGACGACTACATGCGGCCGGCACCGATGAATCAGGACTATCTGCACTCTTTTGCCCACCCTATGGCCGGTCCGGAATTGGCCAAATTCAATATCGAACTGAACACGCCGCCGCTGGCGTTGACCGGCGAAGTTTTCAGCCGCATGCATCAGGATTTGCAAAACACCTGGCAGCAAGCTGAACAGCACGCCCGGCAACTGGATTTGCATTTATTGGCGATAGGCACCTTGCCGACCTTGCAGCAAAGCGATCTGCATCTGGGCAATATGTCGGACATGAATCGTTATCGGGCCTTGAATCAACAGATTTTGCGCTGCCGAGGCCGGCCGATTGTGCTGGATATATGCGGGCATGAGCATCTGAAAATAGAGCATCACGATGTGATGCTGGAAGCCGCCACCACCTCGTTTCAATTGCATATCCAATGCCCGCTTAGCATCGCTCATCATGTGTATAACGCGGCTATCATCGCTTCGGCGGCGATGGTGGCGTTGGCTGCCAACGCGCCGTTTTTGTTTGGTAAGGATCTCTGGGCGGAAACCCGTATTCCCTTGTTCGAACAGGCCATTGCCACCGGCGGCTATGCCGGGGCCGCCGACGGGCCCTTGCACCGGGTCAGTTTTGGCTCCGATTTTGCCCGGCATTCGATCCTGGAATGCTTTGTAGAAAACCAGCAGCATTTTCCGGTTCTGCTGCCGGAGTATTTCGACGATGCGCCGGAAGCGTTTCAACACTTACGCCTGCATAACGGCACGATCTGGCGTTGGAACCGGCCGCTGGTGGGTTTCGATGCCGACGGTACGCCGCATATCCGTATCGAACACCGTACGCCGGCCGCCGGGCCGACCGTACTGGACATGATTGCCAACGCCGCCTTTTATTATGGACTGGTGAAAAATCTGGCCGACGAATGGCAAGCGGGCGGGGCGGAGTTATCCTTCGCCCAGGCCAAGGATAATTTTTATCAAGCGGCGCGGCACGGTTTGGATAGTCATGTCGTCTGGTTTGGTGAACATAAACTACGGTTGGCGGTGCTGATCGAGCAGGAGCTAGTGCCGCGTGCCGTTCAGGGCTTGCAGGCGTTGGGCATCTGCACTGCTGATTGTGAGAATTATCTGGATGTGATTCGCCAGCGCCTAGCCAATCAACAGACCGGCAGCCACTGGCAGCGGCGGTTTATCAAGGAAAATCCGGGCGAATTTGCGGAACTGACGCGGGTTTATTTGCAGCGGCAGCGGAGCGAGGAAGCGGTTGCCGGGTGGGGGATATGAATAAGCACAACATCATTGTTCCCACGCTCCGGCGTGGGAACAGGGTTGCACGACGCTCCAGCGTCCCGATGTGCACCGCTGGAGCGGTGCGGGCTACATTCCCACGCTGGAGCGTGGGAATGATAAACAAATGTTCTACGCCAACCGATCAATCAAGTTCAGCCCGTGACAGCAGATCTCGAAGTACCTCTTCGTTGTTAAAGGCCAATGACATTGCTTTTCCGAGACGTTCCAGCGCGGAACGTGATCCTTGTGCGGAAAACATTCCCGCCTCCGGATCGAAATCGAGCTCATCTTGTAAATCGGGCAGTTGTTCGAATAGTATGACTTGAGCAATTGAGTTCCAGTCGTAACCGTTGCCATTCCAGCCTTCGTCAGCCCGCTCTTCGAATACATGCAATTTCTCAACCATATCCTGGTCGGAAAGTATTAGAGACCGGTATTCTCCCGAGTCCAGAAGAATGAACGGCGCATAGGTGGTCTTGTCTGTATTGTCTTTATCCATAAGGACCTCGGGATGTAAATTTAGTGAAATTTAGCGGATGCGTAGATCGGAAATGCCATTCGCCTTTGCCCTGAGGGTACTGAGTTTAACGAAGGGTCAGCCACCTCGGGCTTCGATGAGCTCAGCCTTAACGGGGCACCAGAGATAAATAGGGCCGGGTTAATAATGCTGTGGCCGGGTAAGTGTAGGTGGTTTTCCCGGTTTCATTTATGTCAGCCTGAAAATAACGATAGAATCGCTCCAAGCAAATCAGTTAAATTCGTTATGCCACAGATTTCACGCGCCAATTGCATCCCCAAACAATTCGACAGCCTGCCAAACGGTTTGCTGGATATTTCGGTTAATAACCTACACACCCTAATCACCGAGCCCACGCTTTTCCACCTCCCCGGCAAACGCCCGGAAACGTTATTCGTCTCGGTGCTGTTGCACGGCAACGAATCCACCGGTTTTCTGGCCGTACAAAAGCTGCTGCAAAAATATCACGGCCAAAGCTTGCCGCGCGGATTGACCTTGTTTTTCGGTAATACCCAGGCGGCGCGTTTCAATTTAAGACGGCTGGATGGCCAGCCGGATTTCAACCGCATCTGGCCCGGCACAGCCTTACCAGAGTCGCCGGAAGCGGTTTGGGCAGCGCAGATTTGCCAGATCATGCGCGAACGCAAGGTGTTTGCCAGCGTGGATGTACATAACAATACCGGCTTGAATCCGCATTACGCCTGCATCAATAAATTGGGTAAGGATTTTCTGCATCTCGGCGCGCTGTTTGGCCGCTTGCTGGTGTATTTCACCCATCCCAAGGGCACGCAGTCCAGCGCCTTTGCCGAGTTTTGCCCGGCGGTGACTTTGGAATGCGGCCGTCCCGGCCAGCCGCACGGTACCGAACATGCTTTTCAATTTCTGGACAGTTGCTTGCACTTGCATGAATTTCCGGCCCAGCCGATTGCGAAGCAGGATGTGGATATTTATCACACCGTCGCGCAAGTGACTGTTGCTGAAGATGTCAGTTATAGCTTTAGCGATGCCACGGCCGATCTGCTTCTTGATCCGGAATTGGAAAGTCTGAATTTCACGGAGATTCCGGCCGGTAAGGTGTTGGGCACAACCGACTGCGCCAGGATGCCCTTGATTGCCAAAGACAACGACGGTAAGCCGGTTACGGAGCAATTCCTGACTGTTACGGATGGCCAAGTGCAAGTCACGCGGCAAACAATGCCGTCCATGCTAACGCTGGACGAACGAGTCATCCGCCAGGACTGTTTGTGTTATTTGATGGAGCGTTTGGCTGTTTAGACTGGCATTTGAGTTTGTGTCGCGGCGGGAAGCGCTAAAAACCAAAATCCTGGACGCCGCCTTTGCGGGAATGTTAGATTCATTCGGCCGCAACGGCCTTCCAAAGGAGAAGAATAATGTTGAAGTCACTCGACGTGTTACTGGGTTTGTCGGTGGTGATGTTGATCGTCAGCATGGCGGTGACGTTGATTAGCCAAGGAATACTTAATTTACTGGCCAGCCGCGGCCGCAATCTACGCACTGGTTTGGCCGACTTGCTGGAGTTGCTGGATGCAAGGTTTTCCAGAACCGAGGCCGAGGCCATCGCCGCCTTAACCCTGACGCAACGGACTATCGGCGGCCGCTGTCGCTGCCGACTGCCGGCGTGGTTGCAATTTTTTCAGTTCGGCGAAGTGATCCATCGCGAAGAATTTATCAAGATTTTGCTGGATTTAGCGGCTGGCTACGATGTGTCGATCAAAACGGAATTTGAACAGATCAAAGTCAGGCTAGCCAATAAAGCCATCAATGTTGGCCAAGCCACGGAGGCCCTGGAGAGCAAACTCCTGGAATATCCGCTGTTTTTTAAGCGCCTGGATATTGAAGCTTTGCTTGCCAAGATCAAAAAAGAAAAGGCCGAAACCAAAAAACAACAGTTTCAGCAGTTGGAGAAAATCGTCGCCGGACAAATCGATCTGCTGGACAAGTTGAAATCCGTGCTGCACGACAATGGTATCGAAGATCCGGCCTCTACCTTGAAAAACGCGCGGATGCTAGCGCTGGAATTTGAAAAATCCAACCCGGAACTGGCGCACGACGTGCGTGAGGCTAATGCCTTGCTACAAGAAGCATCCAGCGATTTTCTGGCGAAAATTTGTTTGAATTTCGACCATTTGCTTGACCGGGTCAGCGTCAGATTTACCGCCACCACCCGCGTAGTCAGCGTGATCAGCGCCGCCCTGGTAGCGATTGCGTTGCAGTTGGACACCGTGTATTTGATCAATCGGCTGTCTATGGACGAGCAAATGCGCGCGACTTTTGTGGCATTGGCCCCTTCGCTAACCGAAGATCCGCAACTAAAGGATGCAGTTGAACCAGCCGCTGCCAAAGCTAGCGGAGAGCAGGATACCGAGACCTCGGCTGACGAGACTGTTACAGCCAAAGAAGGCATCGATCAGGAAAAGCAAAAGTATTATCTGAATTTTCTAGCTCAACAGGGCTTGATCAGTTTGCCGGTTGACCGGGATGCTTGGTGTAAGCATTGGAAGCTGGTGAGTATTCCCGGTTTGATTTTGTCGATTTTTCTACTGAGTCTGGGCGGGCCGTTTTGGTATAACGCATTGAGTAAGCTGGTGCAATTGCGCTCCGGCCTTGCCCGCAAGGATGATGAGCAGAAAGCAATCCGCCAAACCACGCAGACTGCGGGCGGCGAACCTCAAACCCCCGGCACTTTGCCGGCATCCAATCCGTTACACGGCGAACGTGGCGATCTGAAGGCGCAGGGCTGAGGAGGCCGTATGGAAAAGCAATGGATAGGCTGCGCGCCGGGTAATTTTCGGACCGGCCGCCCGGCAGGCTTCAAACCGGAAATTATAGTTTTGCATACGACTGATGGCAGCTTGACGAATGCCGCTATGTGCTACAACAAGCCGGGCACGTTGCAGTCTGTGCATTACGCCATCGGCAACAATGGAGAGATTCATCAATACGTCCAGGAAGCCGACACGGCATTTCATGCCGGTTTGGTGGTCAATCCGGCTGCCGAATTTATCAAGCAGCGGCCCAACACCAATCCCAATTTTTTCTCGATTGGTGTTGCCTTAGAAGTGTCGGTGCTTGGCCCGCCTACGGCCATGCAATTAGCGGCATGCTCGAAATTAATCAGGGAAATTGCCGACCGCTGGCGGATTAGCGTCGATGCGGATCATGTGTTGTCGCATAGCGCGATTCGTGCCTCGGTAAACTGCCCCGGTGCGCGTGTCGATATTGCCAAGCTGATTGCCACTGCGTTGCCCGATCCGGCAGCCGATTTGGTGGCCGGCAAGCCAATCGGCTTGCTGAGTAAAGTAAATCTCCGCAGTCGCGCATCTGTCAGTGCACCGGTGCTGCGCGTCTTGGATGCCGGCAGTAAAGTCGAGGTCGTCAGCTTTACGGCAGGTGATGTGGTATCCGGCAACGGCTATTGGTATCAGGATAAAGACAATTGTTTTTTCTGGGCGGGGGCCACAGATCGGCCCAATCCGCGGGTATTGCTAACGCCGAACGAAGACGAGGCGAGTACCGATACTATGCTGCTCCGTGACCAAGCTGCCGCTGCGGTTGCCGGTTTGCAGATCAATCGCTCCCGATTCCGTTTGCCGGCTGGGCAGTTTTTTACCGAGAGGCCAAAAAAAGATCTGATTGTTTTGCACTTCACGGCGGGTTCGTCAGCCAAGTCGGCGTTCGATACCTGGATCGGCGATACGCAACATATTGCCGCAGCCTATCTGGTCGATGTCGACGGCACGGTCTATGAAGTGTTCGATCCGACGCAGTGGGCTTATCATCTGGGGGTGACGGGATTTAGCGGCCGACTGGATCAACGCTCAATAGCGATAGAAATTGCCAATGTCGGACCATTGCGACCGGCGGCGGATAATCCGGAGGTCTTGAATTGGTGGCCGCCGCGTCGGGGCCAAACCCAGTTATTCGGTACTAAATACTGTGACAAAGCCCAAACCGATAAATATATGCAAACCAGCTATCGGGGCGAGCAGTATTTCGCTACCTTTCCAGCGCAGCAGGTAGAAGCGATTCGCTTGTTGCTGAACGATTTATGCGGGCGATTTTCCATACCGAAAACCTTGCCTCCCAAAGCCAAGCAATTTGAACGCGATCTGGATTTTTTTCAGAGCTATTCCGGTATCGCCAGTCATGTGAATTTTCGCAGCGATAAATGGGATATAGGCCCAGCCTTCGATTGGGCGGCGTTGGCTATTGCCAATGCGCACGGCGCCTGATTCGCGCTTGTATACGCTAATCCCGCTGGTGATCAGGTATTTTTGGCGCCTTATCACAAGCTTATTCTCACAACCGATGCGGCCGTCACAGTTCTGCCCGGCCGCCGGCATGAATGTTCGCTGCGGCTGTTAAGATGGTTTAACTAAGCGGTCGGGCAATTTTGGCTCGGACCGCTATGCTTATTTGGCACACGCTATCGCCTCACCCGCAAATCCAGCAACCCAGGAAATATCATGCCCGAAAAACCGTTCTGTATTTTTGTAGTGGATGACGATGCACTGTTGCGTTTGGTCATAACCGACCAATTGCAGGGGCATGGCTATCAACTCCACGAGTTTGCCAATGGCGAGGAATGTTTGGCCGCCATGGATTTGGCCCCCAATCTGATTTTGTTGGATATTGAAATGCCGGGCCTCAGCGGTATCGAGGTATGTCGGCAGATTCGCGCTGACGGCAATGACGATGTGCAGGTCATGTTTGTGTCTGCCCACGACGATCTGGAGATTTTGCTGACCGCGTTCGATGCCGGCGGTAACGATTTTATTCCGAAAAACGCCAAAAAAGACGTGCTTCTGCGCAAGGTCGATTTGGCCATCGAAGCCGAGCAGCAAAAACGGCAACTGCAATCGCAACTGTCTTACGCACAAAAAACCGCATTTACCGCTATGTCCAGTTTGGGCGAAACCGGCACGGTATTGCAGTTCTTACGCTCATCGTTTCAATGCGTGTCGTTTCAGCAATTGGGTAGTTTGTTAATCGAGACTTTGCAGCAATACGATCTAAACGGTTTGGTGAAATTGACCGATACCGCCAACGAATACGACTTTAGTCCGGAAACAATCTGTACGCCGCTCGAAGCCTCCATCCTTACCTACGTGGCTAAGTTGGGCCGGATTTATCAGGCCGGTGATCGCTTGGTGTTTAATTTTCCGCACGTGACGCTCTTGGTGACCGGTCTGGATACCGACGATCCGGATGCGATCGGCCGCTTGCGCGATCATCTGGCGATACTTGCCGAAGGTGCCGGTGCCCGTATCGAAGCCATGATCAGCGAACAACAACGTCTACAGGAAGCGAATGCCCGCCTGGAAGGCGTGAGAGAGTTGACCGATTTATTGATCGAGATCGAGGCCAATCAACAAAGTAATCACTCGCAGATGGTGAATTTGGCCGAACAGCACAAAATGAACATGGAAAGCGCCTTTATTCATCTGGGGTTGACTGATAGCCAGGAGTTTTTGCTGCACGGTTATGTGGACGAACTCACTTCGCAGATGGACAACCTGTTCGAGAACGACAACAGGCTAGCCTTGCGTTTGAACCAAATTGTCGAAAAGCAAAAAGCCTTGCTGCAATCGGCCCAAACTCGCCGATAAGTACCCGCCTGAATCCCTACCGATCTAATAATCGCACCGAGGATTGCCTATGCAAGCGTTGTTTTCGCCCGCCGTGGCGCTGATGAATCGATTGAGTTTCAGCAAGAAGTTTGTGGTGATAGGTTTTCTGTCGTTGCTGGCGGTTGCCGTGGTGTTTTACGCTCTTTATCAAAGTCTGAACCGGGTGATATTGGATTCAGAGCGCGAACTGCAGGGACTGTTGCAAATCAAGCATATTACGCAGACCATGCAATCTGTGCAGCAGCATCGCGGCATCACCGTGGCGGTGCTCGGCGGCATAGAGAGTTTGCGCGATAAACTTGACGTATCGGAAGCCAAAGTCGCTGCGGCCTTATCGGCTTTGGGGCCAACGCTGGCGGCGGATTCGTTGACCGCTGCGGCATACGCGGATATAAAAAACGATTGGGAGCAACTCCGGCAAAACGCCGCCAACCAAAGCATTGAAGAAAGCTACCGCTTACACAGCCGTTTGGTCGAGAAGTTATTGGATTTAGAAGAACTGATTGGCGAGGAATCTTTGTTGTTCACCGACTCGAATCTGGATTCCTACCATCTGATCATGCTGGTAACCGAGCAAATGCCAAAGGCCCTGGAAGGCGTTGCGCAATTGCGTGCGTATGGCATTGGGATACTGGCCAAAAAGCAGATTAGCGCTCAGGAAAAAATCGAAATTTACCTGATTAAGGACAGAATCGAATCCGGCATCAGGGTCATTGAAGAAACGACTCATGACTTTAAACGCTATAAACCGGAATTGCACCCAATACTCGCCACCACCAGGGAAAATATTGTCAACGCAGCCAGGCTAATTACTCAGCATGTCATTGCCGATATTGTCCAGGAAAAATTCTCCATCAATCCGGAATACTTTCATTCCACCGTTACCTTAGCGCTGGATACAGCGTATGCGGAAATTTACGACAGTTTTATCCCTGCAGCCGAACAACTGATCGAGGCCAGAATTGGCGTGGCGAAAACCACGCTAGCGCTGAGTATCGGCATCCCCGGCTTTATATTTATGCTGATCATTTATTTTGCGATTGGCGCCCATCTTGCGGTGAGCCAATACGTGGAGAGGCTGGCGAAAACGGCAAAAGCGTTTGCCGGCGGCGATTTTCAGCAAAGAATGCCGTTAACCCTGCGTGATGAAATCGGGCAGGTTGCGGAGAGTTTTAACGAAATGGCCGATGGTTTTGCGGCGCTATTGGCTGCGAGGCGCGAGGACGAAATCCGCATCCGCAGTATTGTCGACACCGCGTTGGATGCTTTGGTGCAGATGGACGCCGATGGTTTTATCAATGGCTGGAATCGCCAGGCCGAACAGATATTCGGTTGGCCGGCCACCGAAGTCTTGGGCCGCTTGTTGCATGATGTGATTATTCCGGAGCGTTACCAACAAGCTCATCAGCAAGGCATACGGCGCTATTTGGATACCGGGCGCGGAACGGTCTTGAACCAGCGAATTGAAGTGGTGGCGCTGCACCGTGACGGGCATGAATTTCCGATTGAATTGGCCATCACCCCTAACAAATTGGCAACTGCTGTCGAGTTCAGCGCCTTTATCAGAGACATTTCCGCGCAAAAACAGGCGATACAGACTTTGCAAGCCAGCGAACAGCGCCATCGGGCCCTGTTCGAATCTTCGCGGGATGCGCTGATGACCCTCAGTGCCAGCCGTGGCTTTATCTCGGTTAACCCAGCGGCACTCAATCTGTTTGCTTGCCGGGATGAACAAGCGTTTTTAGCGCAAACCCCGGCCTCATTGTCGCCGGAATTTCAACCAAACGGCCTATCATCCTCCGAGCTGGCCAATGAAAAGCTCGAGCAGGCCATCGCCGAAGGCTCGGTGATCTTCGAATGGTTGCACCAACGCTTAACCGGCGAAACCTTTTACGCCGAAGTGCAACTCAGCCGGGTGGAGATCGACAACGAAATTTTGCTGCAAGCCACGGTGCGCGACATCAGCGAAAAAAAACGTGCCAAAGCGGCACTGATGACCAGCGAAGCCAGGACTAGGGCGGTACTGCGGACCATGTCCGATGCCGTGGTGTTGATTGATAACAAAGGCATCATGCTGCTGGTTAACGACGCCATTAGCGATTTGTTTGGCTATGAGGAAGACGAGTTATTGGGGCAAAATGTGAAGATGTTGATGCCGGAGCCTTACTATTCCGAGCATGACGGTTATTTGCGCCGGCATCTGGACAATACTAAGGAACGGGTGATGATCGGCCGGCGAATCGAAGTGGAAGGCAAGCGTAAGGATGGGCTGCTGGTGCCGATAGAGTTGAGCGTCAACGAATTGATGGATGATTTTGGTAGCACTTACATTGGGGTTATGCGTGACATCAGCCATCGCAAGGCAGTAGAGCAGGCGCACGAAGCTGCGCGTTTGGAGGCGGAGCATTTGGTGCATATGAAAAGCGAGTTTCTGGCCAATATGAGTCATGAAATTCGTACACCATTAAATGCCATTATCGGCCTGGCCAAAATGAACCTACGCGATAATGCCGGGCGGAATATGCAGGAAAACAGCGCCCGTATTTACGATGCCGGCATGCATTTACTCAGTGTGGTCAACGACATCTTGGATTTTTCCAAAATTGAGGCCGGCAAGATGACCTTAGACGAGCATCCGTTTCGTCTGGATGCGTTGATACAAGATGCCATCAGTCTGGTGGATATGCGTGCCAAGGAAAAGCAACTCGATTTAATAGTGCATCGCCCCCAAGATTTGCCGGAATGGGTGATTGGCGACCCCTTGCGCTTAAGACAGATTTTGGTGAATTTATTGTCAAATGCTGTGAAGTTTACTGATCATGGCTATGTCAGTCTGGAAATTTATCGGTACAACGATATGACGGACATCAGTGTCACGGACAGCGGTATCGGCATGACCGCCGAGCAGATTGGTCGTCTGTTTACCGCTTTTCAGCAAGCGGATAACTCTACCACCCGTAAATTCGGCGGCAGCGGCTTAGGTTTGGCAATTAGCCGGGATCTGGCCAACTTGATGGGCGGCGATATTGTCGTCAAAAGTACGTTGGGGACAGGTAGCAAATTCACTTTGACTGTGCCGCTACCGGCGACGGATGCCGGTGTCGAGCATTCAGCGGATTATCATCAGGACAAAGGCGGACGTTTGCGCGGTTTGAGAATATTGGCTGCGGAAGACGTAGCTTTAAATCGCTTGGTATTGGAGGATTTGTTGAGCCACGAAGGCGCGCAGGTGACTTTTGCGGAAAACGGCCAACAGGCGCTGGATCGCTTGGAGGAAGCCGGCTATGCCGGTTTCGATGCGGTGCTGATGGACATTCAGATGCCGGTCATGGATGGTTATCAGGCTGCGCGGCGTATTCTGGAAATCGCGCCGGATTTGCCAATCATCGGTTTGACCGCTCACGCCATGCCCGAAGAGCGGCAGCGCTGCCTGGAAACGGGCATGCGGGATCGCGTTACCAAACCCATTGATGCCAACGCCCTGGTCGGTGCGTTGCGGCAGCATGTGCCCATCAGCAAAGTGTCTGACGACGCAAGCGGAAAAGCTGGTGCTGCCGCGGTAATTGAAATTTCGGATGCGGCAAATGAGGCTATGGTGGCGGTAGCGACTGAAGGCTTGATCGATTGGGAGGCCTTACAGCAGCGTTTTGACGGTCGTCAGGCCTTTATAGACAAGTTGATCGACAACGCCTTGGACGGCGCGCAGCAGGCTAACGTCGATAAACTAAGGTTGGCCGCTGAGCAGCGCGACTATGCCGCCATTAAATTTGTGGCGCATAATTTGAAAGGTTTTGCCGGTATTTTCGAGATTCAGCAAATACAGAACTTGGCGCAGCAAGCCGAGGTGGCCGCCAAGGATCAGGCCGAAGAAGCGATGGTACTGGCCGAAGGTTTGGCCAATGCGCTGGAAACGACTCTGGCGGAGTTGCAGCGTAAACGGACTGTCGCTGGTTAAGGCCTCCGAAACTATTTATGCCATCAGCCACGTCGTCCGCAGCCTCGGAGAGGCTGCTTTCGCGGTAGCGGCGACATTTAAGGGGTGACCGCTCGTCATCATCCCAGGAAAGGATTTCCCGGTCCTATATTGCACACCGTTATCCCTTTCGTATCCTCAGGGGCATAAAGGCTGAGCTCGTTGAAGCCCCGGCTGGTTTGCATTCCGCAGGTTCTGTGCCCGCAAGGGCACTAAGGCGAACGGTAGTTAGTGGCCGGGTTACTAATCATCGCTTGATTGCCCCGATGTGCTCAGACTGGTGACGAAAAAAATGGCGGGTCTATGCAACCCGCCATCAAAACATCCCTGTCGCTAGGAGGAGGTTTGCCTCTCACTAACAAAAGCCGACAAAATCACCTGGTCGATTTGTCATGTTAATGAACGGAACCTCTAAATTAAAACGATATAATGTGATTTTTATATCGAAAGAATCGATTGTCATTGCAACGTCGAATTACAGTATAGGTTAGTAATAAAATTTTGCTTTGAATCCCGGAATTTTTTTAGGAGCACGCCTATGAATCTTAATCAATTGGAATTGCTGCGAGTTTTGCAGGAAACCGATTGCAACTTGAGCAAAGCCGCGGAAAAAATGCACGTGGTGCAGTCGGCGGTCAGTCGGCAACTCCAGTTGTTTGAAATAGAAGTGGGCTCGCCTCTGTTCGTCAGACAGGGAAAAAAACTGACGGGTCTGACACCCTTAGGTGAAAAGATCATGGAAGAAGTGGATTTAATCAATCAGGCTAAAAAAAATATCCAACTGATTGCCGACGACTTTCTGGAAAATAGTAACGGCACCTTACGGATAGCGACTACTCATACCCAGGCCAAATATTTACTGCCGGAACCGATAGGCCGGTTTAGGCGCAAATATCCGGGCATTAAAATCTATATGGTGCAATCGTCGCCGGATAATCTGATTAATTTGTTACATAGGCATCAAGCCGACATCGCCATCTGCACCGAAAAACTGGACGAAGACGACAAATTAGTGGTCAAGCCCTGTTATCACTGGCATCACGTTGCCGTGGTGCCACTCGGTCACCGGCTGACGGAAGGCGAAATAAGCCTGCAACGGCTATCAGCTGAGCCGATTTTGACTTACACCCCTGGTTTTACAGGTCGCTCGACGATAGAAAAAGCCTTTCATAACGCCCATTTACCACTGGATATTACCTTGGCGGCGGCCGATTCCGATGTGATAAAAACCTATGTGCGCTTGGGAATGGGTGTGGGGATAATTGCCGGTACGGCTTACGAAGCCAGCAAGGATGCCGATTTGGTCGCTCTAGACCTGTCGGGCTTGATACCCAGTTCCACGACGAAGATTGCTTACCTGAAACAACTGTACGTACCCAATTACTGTCGATATTTTATCGATGAATTGCTGGCGGAAGCCGCGCGGAAAAGCCGGGAAAGAGGCGAGGGATTTGACGATTGTTAAGCTGCCGGACCATGGCTGCGGGCAGCTCGTCTCTGTCGATTGGGTATAGCAAATGTGTGTGAAAAGGGGGCTAGAACAGCTTTATTTAACATAGATTAATAAAAAACTATCGGATTTGGCGTCTTGCCAATTTTCTAGCTGTTTGATTGCGCAAAACATTTCTAGTCCGGCTTTAAATTTGCTGATTACTTTCGGTTTAAGCACTGATACCGAAACTATTAAGCCGGCATGTCTTTTCCAGCCCATCAATCCCTCCAAGAGCTGTACGTCAGTTGCCACGGCGAGTTGGAGACTGTGCTGTATTCGCGTGTACGCTGCCGGGAAACCGCCGCCGACATTTGCCAGGAAGCGTTCGTGCGCTTATGCCGCAGCGAGGACTTGGGTAGTGTCGGCAATCTAAAAGCCTATCTGTTCCGTACCGCGCAAAACCTGGTGATTGATTACTATCGCAGTCAAACCGTGCGCCATGCTACGCTGGTGTCATGGCCGGACGATACGCCGCCGGAAGTGGAAGACCTGCGCTGCGCGGAAACTGTGGCGCTGGGTGAGGAAGATTTGGACCGCCTGATCGAGGGCATGAGCAGCCTGTCCCCGTTGTGCCAGCGCATTTTTTACCTGAACCGCTTCGAAGGCCTGAAGCAGCGCGAAATCGCCGAAACCCTGAATATCTCGGTTCGCACCGTCGAAGAGAACATCAAAAGGGCATTGCTGCAATGTGCTAAAACCCTGGATGGATTCGAATAGCGTCTGTGGTTTAGGCCTCCGGCCTCGTCTATGATATATCTCCCCCACCGTTCAACCAGGATTTGACCATGTCCACCGAACCGATGCCGGATGATGCCGAGCGTTTGCTGGAACAGGCTTGCGCTTGGTTAAGCCAATTGCATTCCGGTGATTTTTCCGTGTCCGCGCAGCATGAGCTGAACGCCTGGCGCGCCGCCGACAGCGCCCACGAACAAGCGTGGCAACGCGCCCAAGCGCTGTGGGCCGGTTTGGGACAACTGCGCGGCCGCCGCAGCATTCCCGGTGCGCAACCCTTGCCGGGGGAGGGAAGCTTAACAGCCAAAATACAACCCTCTCCCTCTGGGAGACGGCAGGGTGAGGGGATGCAAATTAATTTTATACCGACCACCACCGCCCTCTCGGTAATTGATCCCGACACGATCCCATCTTCTGCATCCATGCAGTCGTCCCGAGAAGAGAGGAAGCTTTTACGACAGTCTCCAGGGCAAGGTGGCAGGCAAGCGCAGGCAGCGGATGCGCCGGCCGCAAGTCCGGTGGCTGTGCTGGATTCCCGTCGGCGCGGAAATGACAGCCCCAGGGATTTTAAAGTCCGGGTCAATACTAGAACCCGCCACCGTGGCCGATCTTTCCGTTTGGCTGTCGCCTGCTGTGCAATGCTGGCAGTCACGCTCACCGCGCTGTATCCGCCGGCATTCTGGCGCGCGGACTATACGACCGGCAAAGGCGAGCAGCGCAGCGTGACTTTGGCCGACGGCTCGCGAGTAATGCTCAACACCGCCACGGCCCTGGCCATCCACTTCGATGCCGGCACGCGCCGGGTGGAGTTATTAGCCGGCGAAGCCTTTTTTGACGTGGCTAAAAATCCGCAACGACCGTTCGTGGTCACTGCTGCCGGCAGCGAAGTGCGGGCAGTGGGCACCGCCTTCGCCGTAAAGCGACAATCCGAGCAAACCGAGGTGGAACTGGTCGAAGGGATTGTTGAAATACAAGACGGGCAGCAACACCAAGAACGCCTGACGGCCGGGCAGTCCGCGTCGATAGGCGCCAGCAGCATTGCCCTAAAAAGCGTCGGCCATCCGGACAGCATGGCGCTGTGGCGCGATGGCTATCTGCAATTCGACGGCTTGCCGCTAAGCGATGCCATTGCCCAAATCAACCAATACCGTCCCGGCCGCGTCGTGTTGCTGAATACCGCGTTGGCTGACAAACGCATCAGCGGTCTGTTTCGCTTGGACGCGCTGGATCAAGCCATCGCCAGTTTGAAAGCAGCAGTACCGGAGCTGCAGATTGTAAGTATTACGCCCTATTTGGTGGTGCTGCGCTAGACGTTGTTACTTCCCCCTTTGAAAAAGTACCCTCGGGGGCATAAAGGGGATTGAGGGGGGATTTATCTAAAAAATCTCCCCTGGCCCCTCTTTTTCAAAGAGGGGAAATAAAACCATCGAATCCGAGCCAGCGACGTCCACTTCCCCCTTTGAAAAAGGGGGACCGAGGGGGATTTAGTCTCAACTACTTAGGTAAACACTGTCCCGCTTTGCCATCGCCAATTCAATTTTCCATTGCCTATTTCCCCCCAATGTAAAAAATTCAATGGCCGACTGATGTGGGTTTTCAAAAAGTTTCCGTCTTAACTAACACCAGCCCAATTGCTGCCGTGTAATCAGACCGAAACCAGGAGAATCCATGTCCAACGCAAAGCATTGCAACCCCACAGCCGGCAAGGGTCGGCGCCATGCTGCCAAAGCCGCCTTGCTCGCGGCGCTGATCTCGCAAACCGCCCACGGCGATGCCGCCGGCAAACACCATTTCGACATTCCCGCCCAGTCGCTGAATCAGGCCTTGTTGATGTTCGGCAGGCAAAGCCAGCAGCAACTGATGTACGGCACCGACATCGCCGACAACCTGCGCAGCCGTAACTTGCAAGGCGACTACACCGCCAATGAAGCGATCAGGATTTTATTGGGCGATGCGCCGCTACAAGCGGTGACGACCGGCGAAGGGGCTATCACCTTGCAGCCGCGAGCGGCGGAACTGCACAACAATCTGGGGCCGCAGACCATGCCGGCGGTGCAGGTGGTGGGCAAGGCGGCTTATGATTCGACCGATCCTTATAATCCGGATTACCGTTTGCCGAACGCTTCCACCGCAACTAAGACTGATACACCGATAATGGAAACCCCCTATTCGGTGGCGGTTGTACCTCAACAAGTATTAAAGGACCAACAAGTAATCCGCGTTGAAGAGGCTGTACAAAATGTCGCAGGCGTGAAAGCCAACTTTACTAGCGGTGGGTTATTTGATGTTTTTAGCATGCGTGGCTTTCAATACACGAATTTATACAGAGACGGCTTTTTATTGCCTGAAGGACAGGGGGCTAGCGACGCTCGGCTGCAAACAGCCAATGTTGAGAGGATAGAAGTGCTTAAAGGGCCCGGTTCAATTCTGTTCGGTCGTAACGAACCGGGCGGGATTATAAATTTGGTCACCAAAAGGCCGCAAGCGACCCCGTATCATTCCATTCAGCAGCAGTTCGGTTCTTATGACTTCTACAGAACGGCCGTTGATTCAACCGGGACTATCAGCTCTGATAACAGTTTGCTTTATCGCGTGAATCTCTCTTATGAAAATGCCAACTCATTTCGCGATTTCGTAAAAACCGATACGGTGTTTTTCGCCCCCAGCTTGACTTGGAATATTTCCGATAAAACCCAAGCCAACTTGGATATTAACTACCAACATTTTGACGATACCACCGATTCTGGTATACCGGTAGTCGGAAATCGTCCTGCCGCTGTGCCAATAAATCGCCAAATAGCCGATCCATTCAATAACAGCAACATTGGTGACAGGACCTTGGTTAGCGCGAATTGGTCACATGCGTTTAACGATAACTGGAAACTTAGCCATCGTTTTGGCGCTGAATTTTTTGATGCTGCGCAAAATTTCACCTTCTTTTTCGGGAAAGTTGGTTCAGATGGCAATCTCGCCAATCTCCCATCATCAGCCTCGGCAGGAAGAGGATTTAATAATGGTCAATCACATCAACAAGAGTACTACACCACTCTCAATCTGACGGGCAAATTCAATACCGCGATGCTTGAGCACAGCATGTTGTGGGGATTTGATTACTTTGTTATTGACAATGGAGGTGGCGTAAATGCTTGTTGTGATGTCCCTGGCGGTTCCAATTTCAATATTTATAACCCAAGTTACTTAACGTCAGCTCCCACATTCAGTTATTCACCGACACCGAGAAGAAATCAAGAGTGGTATGGCTTATATATCCAAGATCAAATCAAGCTGCCATTTAACCTGTATGGTAATGTCGGTTTGCGTTATGACCACGCGATTAGTCGTAATGAAACGCGAAACCTGACTAACGCTGAGGATAGCCGAGTTAGTCCTAGAGGCGGTTTACTTTGGCGTCCCATTCAATGGTTGTCTGTTTACGGAAACTATTCGGAAAACTTTGGGCCGTCCAACACTCTGTTTTTTAGGGCGCCAAACCAACCTGCTTTGCCGCCGCAAACTGCGGAAGAATGGGAGCTTGGTGCGAAAACTGAATTCCTTGATGGCCGTTTGTCGGTCAGTTTTGCTTATTTCGATTTGACTAGAAGAAATATGTCGGTGGTCGATCCAAGTAACCCAAATATTTCGAGAGCAATAGGCGAGCAGCAAACGCGAGGTTATGAATTTGAAACATCGGGTGAAATTTTGCCAGGCTGGCGCGTCATTGGAGCATATACCCATATGCCTTACGCAAATATCAACGAAGACGGTGCTTTTGGTAACACCGGAAATCGTATATCTAATACACCACGTAATTTTGGCAGTCTTTGGAATACCTACGAATTTCAAAACGCTGCTTTACGTGGTCTCAAGATTGGTGGTGGCGTAGTCGCGGCCGATCAAAGCCAAGGTAGAAATTTGAATGACTTTCAGTTGCCAGGTTACGCAACGGTTAATTTACTGGCCAGTTATGGTTTAAACGTCGGGAAATCCAAGGTGACCTTGCAACTCAATGCCAACAATCTTTTGGACAAAACCTACTACACCGGCACCAATGGTGACACTAGGATAGGGATTGGCACCCCAAGGAGCTTCCTGGGCTCAGTGAAAGTTGAATTTTAAGCGGGCAAGCGGCTATTTGATTTGCCCTACGTCAGCTTAGCGTTGGGGTCAGGCGCGAGCCCTAATATTGATGGCCTCTAAATTAGCGATGACTTTATTGTCGCTTTGCGAATAGTGTGATGGTTTTATGGCTGTCGTTTTTAGGGGCTATCGTATCGGCAATTGCTTACGGCATTGCCTATTGCTTGCTTCCCGGCAGTTAATCCATCTACATCACTGATTTTCGCCAGGAAACATGGACTTCAAGTCTCGTAGCCTGGCGTGAATGGTGTTTTGCTATTCGCAAACGCTTCGTCGGCTTGGGCGCAAACCAAAATGCCTTGGCCTCAAGGCTTTTAGCTTGATTCGCAAGGCTGTGGTGGCCCGCTCCCAAGCTTAAATGCCTGGCGAGGATAGCAAATAACCGCGTGCGCAAGCTTAGTTGCCTTGAGCGCGAGGCTTTGAGCTTAATTCGCAAGGCTATGCAGGTTCACTCGCGAGCCTTAAAGCCTGGCGAGGATAGCGAAAAACTTTGTGCGCAAGTCTAAATGCCTTGCGGGTAAGGCTAAAAGCCGAAGCGGAATACCAATGTGCATCGGCGACTAGATCACGTTGGGTAAATCCCTGGCGCCATGAATGACGCGAACTATCTGCACCCCATCGGTTAGGGTTCTGTAAAGGATAAGGTATTTGCCTGATATAAAATACCGTAGCTCTGGTGCAATATCGGGGCGGTAACGACCCATCTGGGGATTGTCTGCCAGCATGATGAAACGCTGTTCCAGATCATCCAATACTCTATCAGCCGCATGGGGATTGTCTTGGGCAATGTAGAGCCATATCTCAATTAAATCCTCTTCGGATTGAGCAGTACGCTGGACGCTACCCATGGATAGTTTGCCGTACTATTTAGTGGATGATGCAAGGCGTTTTCTGGCCTCCATCTTAACGGCATCCATATCGGTAAATGTTCCAGAGCCACTATCAATACCTGTCTGCCAAAGACTTTTTAGTTCTTGAAGTTCACTTTGTTGCAACAACCGTTTAGTTTTCCAGTCACGCAGTGCTTCACGAATGAGTTCGCTGGAACTGGCGTATTCACCGCTTTCAACACATTGCCGCAATATAGTCGCCATTTCGGGTGTTAAAGCGATAGATATTTTTTCGACGTTGGCCATGTTTATTACCTCCAGCGATGATGGTAGTAATGTTTCACACTATCTGCAAATGATTCTTGAGCAACTACCGATTTTGGGTTCTGGTCTGCAATCTAAGCTCTGTTGGCTAGATCCATACGCTAATTCCTCGCAAGTTTGGATGGTGCGAATAGTACCAAGCCCTCAATAGATCGCGTTTTAGTTAGCAAATTCCCTTTGTGCTTCTTACGAATTTACGCTATAGGTTTAGGCTTGTAGCTGCCAGTACTGGCGGATAGGATATTCTTAGACGTGATACCGACCTAGCTCAGGAAATGACCAATGAACCTAGCCGAAACTATTTATAAACACAGTTTAAATCTCCCGGAATCGGCTGCTCGCGAAGCCTTGGATTTTATCGAGTTTCTGGAGCAACGTTATTCAATGGATCAGCCGCAAACAGAGCAGAAGAACGATACAGCGGCCTTTCTGGCTGCATTGGCTGGTGGTTTAAGCGAAGATTTTCCGGATGATATTAGTGATGCCGATTTAGGAACTGACACACTCAGAGAGACTTGGGACTGATGGCTTATTTATTGGATACCAATGCTGCCATTGCACTGTTGAAGGAAAATCCAAACTTGCTTAATCATGTTCGTCACGTAGGTAGGACATCATTAAAACTGTGTGCGCCTGTCGAAGCGGAGTTGTGGTTCGGTGTGGCAAAAAGCGTTCGGCAAGAACAAAATCGCTCCCGCCTGCTTACGTTATTAGAATGGGTACCAAGCTTACCCTTTGCAGGCCCGGCAACACAGCGTTTTGGTGAGATTCGGGCCTTTTTGGCTAGTCAAGGGACACCCATAGGCCCGTATGATTTGCAGATTGCCGCTATCGCTGTTGCCAATGACTTAACGGTTATAACGAATAATACCCGGGAATTTCAGCGGGTGCCGGGTCTCAAATTAGAGGATTGGCTGTCGTGACGAACCGGCTCAAAGTTTAAGGCTGGCCTTTAAATACAACAATGCCAACAGCAAATACACCACAAAGCTCAAACCCAACAGCCACGGCTTACCTTTAGGTCTGGCCCATGCCGGCAAATGTGGCGGCAGCATTTTGTGGTTGATCAGATACAACGCCACCGGGAACATGATGGTGCCGCCGAAGCCGATGATCGCGCTGGTTAAAATCAGCGGGCCAGGGGCGTCGAGTTGCATGGTCAGCGAGGTGATGACCGTCAATAAGCCCAGAAAGATGTAATACCAGCGCCGGGCCGGCAGACGGCGGCTTTTCGGAAACAAGGTCAAAATAATATCGGTCTGGATACGGCTGACCGCGTCGGCGGTGGCCAGCCAGGTGTCGGTTAAAAACGCGGCCGCCACCACCAAAAACAGTAAGCGGCCTATCTCGCCCCAACTCACCGCAAAAAACTGGCTTTGCACCACCGCCAGTTCGTATTCCTGCGGCAGCAAACCTTTGGGAAACAACAGCGCATAAGCCAGCAGACAGGTCATCAGCGTGGTGAGCAGATTGCCGATAATGCCGACCAATATGTCCGCGCTTAAAAACCGTCGCCAGGTCGACCAGTTTTTTGCGCTTTCCGCTTCGTCGGCGGGCAGGAAGCCGTCGCTCAATACAGCTTCTTCTGCACCTCCCAAGCCGGTGATACGACCCACCAGGCCGGCCATGCCCGCACCTTTGTCGCGCAACCAGTAGGAATAAAACAAAATCCAAAAGCCGCCCAGCCCGGCAAAGGTAATTGCGGTTAATAACTTGCTGGCATCGGCGCTGTCCCAGGGGCGCGGCATCTCGCCGACCGGGCCGAGCAGGCCCAAACTAAACGTCGGCAGGGCCTTAAGCACATCGCTTTGCAGGCAGGCTGACATTAAACCGACCACGGTCACTACCGCGACCAGTTTCATAAAGCGCTCTATCAGGGTGTAAACCACGCCGCTGGCCAGAATCGCGGTAATGAACACCGCAATGGAAGCATAGCCCCAGAACAAGCTTTGCCCGCGCTGGGTCCAGCCTGTCGGCCAGTGCGTCAATTCCGCCATCGCCGTGCCGCCGGCCGAAGCAAACGCACCGAACCACAAGAACGACACGGTCATCAGCAGCCACAGAAAGATCCCAAAGCCGCGATGCAAACGAATAAATCCGTGGAAAATGCTTTCGCCGGTCAGCATCGTGTAACGGCCAATTTCCAGGTTCAACGGATATTGCAGCAAACAGGCCGGGACCAGCAGCCATAAAAAAGTCAGGCCGTATTTGGCAATCATGTAAGGCCACCAGATCAACTCGCCGCTGCCTTGCGCTAGCGCCATCCACACCACGCCGGGCCCAAGCGCCGCCCACCAACCGGGGAAGGCTGGGACACTTTGGCGGGGGAGGGATTGCAAGTCGGTATTGTTCATGGTTTGCAAAAATGAAAGCTTTGTTGGAAAAGCCGCCATTTCCGCAAATTTGCTTGGATTTGGCAAATCCTGTTAACAACAGGATGTGTTACTGGTGGAAATGGGAAAACCAGGGGTTTTCAGCGTTTCTTGGAAATTTGTTTGGGTGAGACGCCAAAATGTTTACTAAAAGCCAAGCTGAAGTTGCTGGTGTGCCTGTAACCCACCATCTCTGCCACCAAGCTGACGGGTTGCCGAGTCGACGCCAATGCGCGATAAGCATGCTGCATTCTGATCTCGGTCACTACGCCATAAGGAGAGTTATTAAAATAATGTTGGAACAGATTTTTTAACTTGAACGGGGAGATGCCTAGCGTTTTTGCCAGCTGTTCCAGCGACGGTGGGTCTTGGTAATGCAGTTCGAGGATCTCGCGAGCCTGGTCCGCCATGCGCCGGCTGGCTTCATCGAATCTGGAATAGCCATATTTTTCAGGCCGGCAGAGTTCGCTTAGTTCGTTAGCCAGTATCGTCATGACATGGCCGTTTAAGGTTAGCGGTGCTAAAGGGGCGCTGAGGTCACATCCCAGTAATTGCCGGGCAGAAATCGTGCTTTGAGTATGGCTTGGCCGGCTGCTTAACAGTTGCAAGGCATTGTTCCGGAAGAAAAATGCCGATTCATTTTCGCCCAAATAACGGTCCATCCAGCGCTTGCCGATTGAAAAACGCAATTGCTTTATAGGCTGATTTGCTTGGTACCGGCGTTCGCCGTGACTGCTGTCGAAACTGGTAATCGTGGTATGGCCTGCGCTGAATGTCAGCTCGTGCTTGTCGCTGTCGATGAAGCGGGTGTGACCGGTTATCCCAAGCGTTACTACCAGGCGTGGTTCGCCGAAATCGATTTTGCTGGTGATCGCCAGATCGTGCAGGGGGTGATAGGTCGTTTCTATGTAACTCAGGGACGGATCGAGCTGAAAAATTAGCGATCTGCCCTCGCCAAGCTGAGAAGGTAAGGATTGACGCCAGCAATGTTGTTGCTGACCGGGTTGCATAGATAATTCGTCACTGTGCAGCCTTTTGTATCCCGCCTTTTTTCTGTCGGTCATGTCGTGAAATGTCCTTGGCCTGGAAAATTTGCCCACCTCTTTTGGGCATACGACTTACTTTTACAATAATTTGTGACATAACACTAATTTTTAGCATAAATCGGTTTGAATCGGTCTGTTTTACCGGACGAATTGGATGCGTGTTTTCTCTTATCTTGTTGTTTTATATGTTTTACTAAATCGGTGGCATAGGGATTGATAGGTAGTTTTGGGTTGCTTCCCTACTTAAGCCTCAGATTGCGCGGAATCGCAATCAGCAGGAATGATTAGGGGTAATTCGCCAATCACAAAATAACTATCAAGATTTTCGAGAGGACACGATGAAAAACTTTAAATATCTACTGCTCGCTGCCACGTTGGGGCTGTCCAGCCAAGTTCAAGCCGCACCAGGTTGTAGCGCCGCTAATTTGAACGGCAGCTATGTGCTGTATCAAAACAGCGTGGCGCTGGCTAATCTGCATACCGGACGGTGTGAAATTACGGTTCTTAACGGCGTCGTCGGCGGTTCATGCGCATTCACTACCACGCAAAGCGGAATTATTACCCCTGGTTTCGCCGGCCCGGTCAGCGGTACCGCCACCATGAACACCGATTGCTCGGCCGTGGCACAATTAGATTTTTCGCCGGCGCCGAACGTCACCGTGCAATCATTCTTTGATTTGCAATTTACCCCGGACAAACAATCGTTTATCGGGCAATGGACCAATAATTTCGGCTTATTGGGCACCTCCTCCGGTACCCGTTTCTCGCCGTTCCTGCCCTCCACACCCGCGCAATAAGGCCTGCTGATTATGACAACTAAATCTATAAAGCTGGCCTTGGCGGTTGCGGCCGCGTTATTGGCGCCCGGCGCTAACGCGGCCGTTTACAATTTTGTGCAAACCGGTTTTGACGACGGGGCGACCATTTCCGGTAGTTTTACCGTGAATGACGCCAATCACTCCGGGCAAATTAACGTGGGAAGCGCCAATTTCGGGATGAATTTCAATGAAATCTCGGCGTTTTCTTTGTCGTTCTCGGGTAACTCTATCGTCGCTGCGTTTACTCATAACCTGGCTGATTTGTCGGCGATGGTCTACAACCTCAACAGCCCGTATCTCGGCGACGAGATTAACGGCGCGCAACAAGAACTGATTGCCACCAATTACTTTGGCACCACTGGCTTTGATTATTACAGCGGCATGGGCTTTGGCGGTTTCGGCGGCGCGGTATTCGATAAAGCCAACAATGCAACATCTTACAGCTACGAATTGGTGTCGGTAACGCCAGCCGCTGTGCCGGTTCCTGGCGCAGTTTGGTTGTTTGGATCGATGCTGGCCGGGTTTATCGGTATGAAGCAGCGCAAAGCTTGATAGCCGGTTGCAAGGCTTGGTTAGCAAAAACGCCCGTTAAGGGCGTTTTTTTTAATGATCGTTTCTTGTTGACGTGGGGCGCAATCAATTCGCAACGGTCAGGCGGTTTTTTGCAGCTTTTTCAAAATGCTTTTGCTGATCCGTTCCACAAAGTCTTCGGGATTTTCGTAGTCATGCTCCCGGATAAACTCCACGACCGATGTCACCAATTTTTTGGTGTCGGTGATTTCCTGGTGCGATCTGCCGCAACCGCCGCAGTGGGTGCCTTCGGATGTGCATTGGTCGATACAAGGTTGGTATTTCATAGAGTGTTCTCAAAGGTTAATGGCTAAATGAAGATTATTGTAAGTGGCGGCAGTGAGTTACCGCAAAACTTAACGCTAACATTGGGTCTTTCGATTCTGATGTTTGGCAAATTGCTGTTTACGTTGTTTTGATTACTGTGGTCATGGCAGCATAAGTTATTGAAATTCATCAAATATTAAGTTAAATAACATAGTTCAATAACTTGAATTAAATAATTCTAATATTACAATATAGTTTGCTTTAATTTGTTATAGCTAATTGACCGCTTCCGGCTGTAGTCAATCATAAAAACTGTTTCGACATTTCACAGAATTCCAGCTTTTTTGACGGTTTCAAGGCCGGAAAGGTCTTGATGATCTTGGTAGGGAGCAATAGCAAATTGAAGTTATTTTTGACTTTCGAAAGGCGAATTATGAAAAAAATCTGCACAGACAATCAACAAACGGTCCGGCACGTCCCCTCGTCAGTAACAACAGGTCTCGGCTTATTGGGTTTGTTGGCGACTGGCATGCTGCCTCTCGGCTTTAGCTCGGCGGTTAGCGCCGATGACACAATCGAAAACTCCCTGGCTGATGAAGTGGTACTGGAAAAAGTCATCGTCACCGACAAGTTTCCCGGAGTAAAAGCGTTAAATGCTTCAGACATGGAAGCGGATATTCTCACCAGCAAGCGCGCGGCGGTTAGCGATACCGCCAAATTGCTGGAAGACACGCCGGGGGTGAGTTTATACGGTGCCGGCGGCGTGTCCAGTTTGCCGGTGATCCACGGTTTGAACGACGACCGGGTGAAAATCGACATTAACGGTATGACGCTGACCTCGGCTTGCGCCAACCACATGAATCCGCCGCTGTCTTACATAGACCGCAGCAATATCGGCAAGATCACCATTTTGACCGGGGTGACGCCGGTGAGCTTGGGCGGCGACAGTATCGGCGGCACGATTTCCGTGCAAACGCCCGATCCGGTATTTGCCGAGCCGGGCAAGGATATTTTGCTGGACGGCAGCGTATCCTCGTTTTACCGCAGCAACGGCGACGCCTTTGGCGGCAGCATCGCTGCCGGCGTGGCGACGCAAAACGTGCGGCTGGACTATACCGGTTCGCACACCGAAAGCATGAATTACAACGACGGCAACGGCCAGATCGTCAAATCCACCGCTTACGAAAACCAAAACCACTCGGCGGCATTATCCTTCAAAACCGATAAACATTTGGTCGTGATTCGCGGCGGTCAGCAGCATATTCCGTTCCAGGGCTTTCCCAATCAACGGATGGACTTGACCAACAACGACAGCATCTTCGGCAATATCATGCACAAGGGCAGTTTCGATTGGGGTTCGCTGGAGAGCAAATTCTATTTCGAAAGCACCCAGCACAGCATGGATATTGGCGAGGACAAACACAGCCAGTTTCTGGATGGCACCGCCAGCGGCGGCACCTTTGCGCCGCCCAACGATCAGATGCCAATGGAAACCCGTGGCCGCAACCTGGGGTATAAAATCCAAGCGGAAATTCCTTTCAACAAGCGCGATACCTTTCGCATCGGCAACGAATATCACAGCAACAAAATCAATGATTACTGGCCGGCGGTCCACACCAATACCAGCATTGCCGCCAATAATACCGACGCCCGCAGTGCCTATTGGATGATGGCCCCGGAAGCGTATTTAAACATCAACAACGGCGAACGCGACCGGGTGGGCTTTTTTGGCGAGTGGGAAGCCAATTGGGATGCCAAATGGCGCAGTTTGTTGGGTCTACGTTACGATCACACCACCACCAATACTGGTGAGGTTCAACCCTACAATCCCAATTTGATCAACACCGGTCCGACTCGTACGGTGGATAGAGCAGGGGCGATTACCGCGCTAAATGCCGCCAACGCCTTTAACGCCCGTGATCGTGAGCGCAGCAACGACACCTTTGACGTGACCGCCCTGGTGCAATTCACCCCCAACGACATGAGCCAATACGAACTAGGCTATGCTCGGAAAAACCGCGCGCCTAATTTATACGAGCGCTACGTTTGGGGCGCGCGCAATATGGACATGGCGATGATAGGCTGGCATGGCGACGGCAATGGTTACGTCGGCAATATGGACTTGACCGAGGAAACCGCGCACACCGTCAGCTTGACCGCCGCATTCCACGAGCCGAAAAACAATCTGTGGGAAGTGAATGTCACGCCGTATTTTACCTACGTGAACAACTTCATCGATGCCGACCGCTGCGTCAGCGCCTCCAATGCGGCGGCCAGCGGCTGCAAAGCCACACCGCAAACCGCCACCAACAGCTTCGTCTATCTGCAATATGCCAATCACGACGCCCGGTTGTGGGGGATGGATGTATCCGGCCGGACGCGGATTTATAAAGACCAAACCGTCGGTGAATTTGCGGCCCACACCACGATGAGTTACGTGCGCGGCGAGCGCATGGATGGCGGTAATCTGTATCACATGATGCCGTTCAATATGAAGTTGAGTTTGGATCACCGTTTGAGCAGCTGGCAAAGCGCGATAGAAATGCAATTTGTCGACGGTAAAGACGATGTACAGGCCATCCGCAACGAAACCGAGACGGCGGCGTATATTTTATTAAATGCCCGTACCGGCTACGAATGGGGCAAAGTGCGTTTCGATGTCGGTCTCGATAACGTGCTGGATAAGCAGTATTACCATCCGTTGGCAGGTGCCTATCTGGGCGACCGCTACGGCATGAATCCAACCGCTGCCGCCAATGTCACCGTGCCCTGGGGCAGAAACATCGCTGGCATGGGACGTTCGGCGTTTGTGGGCTTGACGATTAAGTTCTGATGCCGAATGTGAGAATCAGTGGAGATTGATTTAACGAAGCTATTTGATTGTTGTGTCACGACCCAGGCGGGTTTTGACACGATGATTGGAAAATACTTCGCTTTCAGCCGGAACGGTTACGCATCTTTTCGACATGGTACTGCTGTGGCTTTGGGGTGGGGCAAGTATCGGCCAACTTCTGCCGTTCGAGGTGTCTTTGTCAATGGCTGGTATAGATCATAAATTGTTCACTAATGGCAAACAGTTGATACCAGTTCTTCGACACGTTTCGAAAAGTCCTGTGAGTGAACTGATCTATATTGTCCAAACACTTCACTTTCGATCTTCTTAACGGCATCGCATTGGCAGAATTTCCTAAAAGATTCTGCGAAATGCCTTTCTGCTACGATCGTAAGGGCTTTGGAATGTTCGGACATTTTTCTTTGAAATTCACCGGTGCCATAAGTAAGTGGCTCTATTAAGGGATCTTGAGAACGGTCGTTCATTCGCGCTTGATAAAGCACACGGAACGTAAACGATCTTCGCTTTGATGCAATTAGTTCCTCGTCCCTTCGATTAACCGCATCAACAAGCGACAATAGATCCTCACGCCCTATCCCAACTGTCTCTACCGTTATCTTATCTGCAAAAGCGCTAACGGAAGCAATGTCTAGCGAAGTTATTGCTTTGACTACTTGAAGATGAACACTTTTGCCTTTAAGAAGTGACTCAATCTCTCTGTTCGCCATTTCTTTTGCCCTCGCCTGTAGTTGTAGGTACGTTTCCACCATGGACCTACTTTTCTCATCAAGCTTCGGTTCAAGAATTAGGCGCTCTAGAGACCACTCTTTAACCATGCGCGGCCAGATTACTATGCGCATGAAGCCAAAAAGTCCATCCAATCTGCAGGAGTCAAATGGTTGTGATCCCGGTTGGCAGTAAGGGCGAAACCAATAACGCAACTCCTGACCCGAAACAGTCACGATATTCTCATTTATTGCGCACTCACTCTCTTCAATTAGCCTGTTTGTGTGGAGCATCCTAATAAAGTGCTTTGGTTGTTGTGGATGAGTAGGATACGCTTGATCAAGAATCCACTCTAAAGACCGAATCCTTCGTTCAATAGTGGTTTCAAAGGAATTCCAATTAAAGCCTGTCGTCACGTTGATTGCCTGAGTTATTTTAGTTCGTCCAACGCGGTTTTGAGCCGATAGCCGAAGCGTCCGATCATATGCAATTGATTTACGTATATCACCTGTAACAGGTAATTGTGACCGGGTATGATTAAATTGCCGCCATTGAATCAGATTGGTCGACAGACAACAACTGGTCGATTGTGACAATTCATCACTTCCAGAAACCGCAATTCTCTACTGGCATAATCTTAAAGAAATTGGCGATTGACTGTAAATTTGGAACAGATACGGTTTGGGATGGCATACTCAAACTGCAAAACGCCGAATTATTATTTGGCTTTTGTCAACCAGTGGCGCGCCAGCAGCAGCAAACTGAGCAAGCTGCAAAAAACCATATAGGGCCGTAGGGTGGATAAGCGAAGCGCCATCCACCATAGGAACGCAAATAGGTGGATGGCGCTTCGCTTATCCACCCTACAACTTTTATTATTTGAATGGCTGATTTAAATTTTAAACCGACATTCAAGGTAAATACACGAACTTCCGCCTTGGGTCGTTTGCGTCGAAAAAGCCCCGAGTCTAAAAACGCGCGTCACGCCGTCTACCCCGGTCGAGCCGGGGTAACTAATCATGGTGGTTAAGTAATCGATTGATTGTCCGCCAGCGATGAGGTTTCCGCTAAACGGTAGACATAAATCGTCGCGCCAATCACCGCCGCCTGGCCCATCAGCAAATTGACTATGGGCAAGGTCAAGCCCAGGCCGGTCAAGCCACCTAAGCTTAATACCCCCCAGCGGGTTTGCTGCATGAATTGTTTTTGCTCGGGAAACGGTAGGCCGCGTTCTTCCAGCGGGTAGGCTAAAAATTCCATCGCGATGCCCCACGCGGCAAATACCGCCCAGATAAAGGGTGCGATCAGATTGACCACCGGTATCAGAAACAGCAGCAGCAATGGCAGTACCCGCAACAATAGATAGCCGACCCGGCGCAGTTCACCGAAAAAAACCTTGTCCCAAGGCAGATCGGCTTTTGCAACGCTGCCGCCGCTAATCAACTGCAAGGTTTTGGCGGCTAACTGGCTGTAATACGGCGCGGCGATCAAATTGGCAAAAAGGGTAAAGGTAAAGAAGCCGATCACCAAAAAGCTGATAAAAAACAGCGGCCATAAAATCCAATTCAGCCAGGACAGCCAGTCCGGGATAAAGGAATGAATCAAGGCCGATACCGAATGGTAGCCCAGCACGAAGGCGCCGGTATACAACACCATATTGATGAACAAGGGAATGAGCAGATATTTGCGCAACTCGGGGTGGCTGAGCATTTTCACGCCCTGCCACAAGCAGGTCAGCGCAAAGACAGGGTTATTGCCGCGCGGTAAATTTAACATGGTGCCAAGCTCCTTACCCCGTGCAGGCCGGGATCGATAACCACGCCGCGTTCGGTGACGATGGCGCTAATCAGGGCGGCCGGGGTGACGTCGAACACCGGGTTCCAGGCGTTCACCAACGAGCCTTCGTTTAAGTAACAATCCGCCAACAATTCTTTAGGATTGCGTTGTTCAATTTCGATGCTGTCGCCGTTTTCCATGCTGAAGTCGAAGGTGGAAGAGGGCGCAGCGACCATCATTTTTACCCCGTGTTGTTTGGCCAACACCGCCAGCGAATACGTGCCGATCTTGTTGGCGACGTCGCCGTTAGCGGCGATGCGGTCGGCGCCGACGATGATCCAGTCGATTTTGCCGGATTTCATCAGCCAGGCCGCCGCCGAATCGGCGATCAGTGTGGCCGGAATACCGTCCTGCGCCAATTCCCACACCGTCAAGCGCGCACCTTGCAGCCAAGGCCGGGTTTCGTCCGCGTAGACGTTTTGTAATTGACCGCGCTGGTGCAAACTGCGAATCACGCCCAGCGCGGTGCCGTAACCGCCGGTGGCCAGCGCGCCGGCATTGCAGTGGGTCAATACGGCTTTGGCATCGCCGATGACATCCGCGCCGCGCTCACCCATCGCGTGGTTGGCAGCGATGTCTTCGGCGTGGATTTGCTCGGCCAATTGAGTCAATGCGACGACAGGTTCCGGCGGATTTTCCGCCAGCAGGCCGCGCATTTTATCCAGCGCCCAGAACAGGTTTACCGCCGTCGGCCGCGAGGTGGCCAGCTGTCGAATGTCTTGTTCTACAGCAGATTGCCAATCGCCGTTCGGATAATGTTGTATCGCCGATAACACCACGCCGTAAGCCGCGGCGATGCCGATGGCCGGGGCGCCGCGCACCCGCATTGAGGCAATGGCCTCGGTAACGCCGGCGGCATCGTTGTATTCGTCGTAAGTGATGGTTTCCGGCAGCAAGCGCTGGTCCAGCACTTTCAGGCTGTGTCCGCTCCATTGCAAGGCTTGTACGGAAAGTTTTTGCGTTGTAGTCATGATGATTTCGTCTAAATCTATATTTGAGGAGGTTATGAAATGCCCGGCAACTGCTACTTTTCCCTATGCGCTTGAGGTAAAAGCGCGGCCAATTTGCGTTGAAAAGGCAAATCAGATGCGGCGGTAGTCCGTTGTACGAGTGCTATTTTAAGGTGTTTTTGCACTTACTGCCGGGGGATATTGACTTCCCGTTGGCTGCGAACCCGCGTAAATACAACGGCGGGGGTTGGGTTTTCGCGTAGGCGAGACAGTACAGTGCCCCCGTCCCATTCCGGCATCATGACGTTCAGCAAAATTAAATCGGGGTGTGGGTCGGAGTGGGTGGCGGCCTGCGCTGTTCTCCGCAGGCGAGCAAGCCGGCTAACGAGGTATAATCGCCGCTTTGCATATCGGGAGAACCCATGCTGGTCGACCTTCTCATTCAAGCCCGTTGGATAATACCGGTAGAGCCGGCGTCCGAAATCCATGAGCACGCCAGTCTTGTGATAGATGACGGCAGAATTGTCGATTTGTTACCGACCGAGCAGGCCATGTCAAAGTACCAAGCCCGACAGCTCGAAGTGTTGGATCAGCATGCACTGATTCCGGGTTTGATTAACTGCCATACCCACGCCGCGATGTCCTTGCTGCGCGGGATTGCCGACGATCTGCATTTAATGGATTGGCTGCAAAACCATATCTGGCCGGCCGAGCAAAAATGGGTCAGCGAAGCATTTGTCAGGGATGGCACCGATCTGGCGATTGCCGAGATGCTGCGCTGCGGCACGACTTGTTTTAATGACATGTATTTCTTTCCGGAAATCGTCGCGCAACAAGCCATGCAACACGGCATACGCGCCAATATCGGTTTGATCGTGTTCGATTTTCCGACCGTCTGGGCGGAAAACGCGGATGCCTATCTGACCAAGGGTTTGGCGCTGCACGAGCAACTCCGGCATGAAACTTTGATCAGCACCTCGTTTGCGCCGCACGCGCCATACACCGTGTCGGACGGACCTTTGCGTAATGTCATCACCTACGCCGACGAGATGAACTTGACGGTGCATATGCACTTGCACGAAACCGCGCACGAAGTCGACGAGCAAAAAAGTAAAAACGGCCAAACGCCGCTACAGCGTTTACATGAATTGGGCTTGCTGACGCCATCGTTTATAGCGGTGCATATGACGCAATTGTCCAGCGAGGACATCCAACTTTACGCGGAAACCGGCGGCCACATCGTGCATTGTCCGGAATCCAATTTGAAACTGGCCAGCGGCTTTTGTCCGGTGGCGGCGTGTCTGGCTGCGGGTATCAATGTGGCCTTGGGCACCGACGGTGCCGCCAGCAATAACGATCTGGATGTGCTGTCGGAAATACGTACTGCAGCCTTGCTGGGTAAGGGGGTAGCAGGCGATGCCAGCGCGGTGTCGGCGACGACAGCGTTGGAAATGGCGACTATTAACGGCGCCAAGGCCTTGGGTTTGGACGCTGAAATCGGTTCACTGGTTATCGGCAAAGCGGCCGACGTGGTGGCGATAGATCTGAGTGAACTGGAAACTCAACCCTTGTTCAATCCGCTGGCGCAAATCGTCTATGCCGCCGGCCGGCATCAGGTGACTGATGTTTGGATTAACGGCAAGCAGTTACTGCGCAAGCGCGAATTGACCTCGTTTGATGTTCCGGCTCTGCGACAAAAAGTCACGCTTTGGCAAGAACGCTTGCAAGAACATCCAGCGAATTAACAGCCATTTTAGAAGTCGCCGAGAGGCCTTGTTAAAGGCCATTCAAGCCGTGGTACTGAATTCAAGATCAGGGTCGGAAGTTGGCGCATGACGAATAACCTAGTAATACAGTAAACTATAGCCCCATGAACAGGTTGGCATTATGACAGCGACAGAAAACGTACATCCTCACGAAATTCATAAGTTCGGCTCGCAAGCCGAGCGTTGGTGGGATCCGAACGGCGAATTTAAAACCTTGCATGACGTCAATCCTTTGCGCTTGCAGTTCATTCAGCAATACGCTGATTTGTCAGGCAAGCGGGTGGTGGATGTCGGTTGCGGCGGTGGGATTCTTACCGAAGGTTTGGCGAAAGCCGGCGCGGATGCCTTGGGTGTGGATTTAAGCGAAGACTTGCTGGATATTGCCGATTTGCATGGCCTGGAAACCGGCGTCAACGCCAGTTACCGGAAAATCAGCGCCGAACAACTGGCCGAGGAACAGCCGGCCGGCTTCGATCATGTCACCTGCATGGAAATGCTGGAGCACGTGCCCGATCCGGCGTCCATCATTGCCGCGTGCGCAACACTGGTTAAGCCCGGCGGCATGGTGTTTTTCTCGACTTTGAACCGGGTGCCGAAAGCCTGGTTGCTGGCTATCGTCGCCGCCGAGCATGTGCTGAAAATGGTACCCAAAGGTACGCACGACTATAAAACCTTTATCAAGCCTTCCGAATTGGGGCAGATGGCCAGAAGCGTAGGGCTTGAGTTACAAGGGATGGTCGGTATCGAATACAGCCCCTTCAGCAAGCGCTTTAGTTTGGGTAAAGATATAGACGTCAACTATATAGCGGCGTTTCAGCGCCCCGAGTAAGCCAGCATGACTGGATTTAAACTGGATTGCGTGCTGTTTGATCTGGACGGGACCTTGGTCGATACCGCACCCGATCTGATCGCCTGTTTGAACAAGACGCTGCTGGCCCACGGTTTTCCGGAAGCGCCTGCGGAGACAGTGCGGCCCTTCATTTCCCACGGTGCCATGCCGATGATCAGGCATTGCGTGAGCGTTGAAGACAGCTTGGCGCAGCAGATGCTGGCCTTTATGCTGGATACCTACGAACAGAATATCGCCGAACATAGCCGTTTTTTTCACGGCATTGCCGATAGTTTGGAAGCGATAGAACAACTGGGTTTGAAGTGGGGCGTAGTCACCAACAAAAAATCCCGTTTTACCGTGCCCTTGATGGAGGCGATGCAACTCAGCGACCGAGCCGCCTGCATTATCAGTGGCGATACCACTGCCAATAGCAAGCCGCATCCGGAACCGATGTTGGCCGCCTGCCGTCAAGCCGGGGTAGCGCCGGAGAATTGCGTGTATATCGGCGATGCGATACACGACATTACCGCCGGCAAACGCGCGAATATGAAAACCCTGGCGGCACTATACGGTTATTTGCAAAGCGACGATCAGCCCGATACCTGGGGTGCCGACGCTTTGATCGAACAGCCGCCTCAATTGATGGAATGGATACACGCTAATTTATGTCATTAAGCAATAAGGTTTTACTGATTACCGGAGCCGGCGGCGGTCTGGGCGGCACGGCGGCGCTGGCATTAGCCGGGCAGGGCGCGCAAATCATTCTGCTGGATAAAAGCATTCCCAAGCTGGAAAAAATCTACGATGCGATTGTCGCTGCCGGCGGTCCTGAACCGGTGATGTATCCCTTCGATTTGGCCGGTGCCAGTGAAGCGCAATACGAAGAAATGGCCGAAGCGATAGCGCAACGCTACGGTGCTTTGCATGGCGTATTGCATGCGGCCGTGGAGTTTAGCGCTTACAGCCCCATCGCCAATTACAAAACCAAGGATTGGGGACATGCCTTAAACGTCAACCTCAGTGCGCCTTTCCTGTTGTGCCGGGTGTTGTTGCCTTTGCTGCAACGCAGCGAGCATGCTTCCATCGTGTTTATTTCCGATTCCTCGGCGCGTAAAGTCCAGGCTTATTCAGGTGCTTACGGCGTAGCGAAAATCGCGCTGGAAGGCTTAGCCGGTATTCTGGCCCTAGAACTGGAAGCAGCTGGAAAAATCCGTGTTAATACTTTGGTCCCGGGACCGGTGGATTCGCCATTACGGAAGAAAGCTTTCCCGGCCGAAGATAAAACCAGGCTGCCAAGCATGAACAGCTTGGACCCGCTGTATGTTTACTTATTCAGCGACGCCAGTATCGGCAAGACCGGTCAAATTATTGACGCCCAAACTTTCAAACCTTAAGAAACTTATGGCAGACAGAGAAGTTGTATTTTTAACCCGCGACGTCAACATCGTCACCATTCCGGACGGCAACCACGGCACCTTGAGTAAAGGTCAGGAAGTGACCATCCATCAGGCCTTGGGCAGCAATTACACCGTGGTGACCGATTACGGCCATATGGTACGGATCGCCGGGATTGACGCCGATGCCTTGGGCAAGGAAACCCAGCATTTGCATACCCTAGTGTCGGAAACCGACAGCAAGGCGGTGGAAAAGAACTGTTGGGAAGTGATGAAAACCGTCTACGACCCGGAAATCCCTGTCAACATCGTCGATTTGGGTTTGGTTTACCATTGCAGCGCCAAGCCTAACGCCGATGGTGGCAACGATGTGCATATTCAGATGACCTTGACCGCGCCCGGATGCGGCATGGGTCCGGTCATCCAAAGCGACGTGGAAAAATGCATCCGCGCCTTGCCCGGCGTCAGTTCGGTTGATGTCGAAGTGGTGTTAGATCCGCCCTGGTCGCGGGAAATGATGTCGGAAGTCGCGCAAGTACAGTTGGGTTTGTTTTAAAAGTCGGCAAAGGGCGGCGGCAGCTAAGCGGCGGAAAATTGCCGCTTGCTGAAGAAAACTGCGGTTGTTTGTGTTTAAGTCATTGTATTTTATAAATATAAAATAATTGGCACGCTCTTGGCTTTATTCTCCTTGAAGTTTGATTCAAGACTCGGGGAACCGTCATGAGAGATAAAGCAGCCGATTTAGCGATAGTCAGTAATAAAACCTTTGAAGCGTCAACCGCTGTCAATTTGCATCACTACGATATCAGTAGTGCTTTGCAGACTTCATTGGAATTCAACGAGTTGATCGCCATTTTCTGCGACAAAATTCAAAATACCATTCCGCATAACGGCTTTGAATACATCAACGAAGATTTCGATTTGGAATTCAAACGCGGCGTGATGGCCCGCCACTCTTGCAGCTATGCCCTAAAAGTCGAAGAGCAGCAGCTGGGCGAGTTGAAACTAACCCGTAGCAATCGCTTCAGCAAAGATGAGCTGAAAATGCTGGAAAGCCTGTTGTGTTGCCTGATTTACCCACTAAGAAATGCCACCTTGTTTCAGCAAGCATTGAAAATGGCATTCACCGACCCTTTAACCAAAACCAATAACCGCACCGCGTTTAACGACTGTTTGCTGCGCGAAATCAAACGTGCGCATCGTAATTCGCAGCATTTGTCGGTGATTTTTGTGGATGTCGATCACTTCAAGCATATCAACGACGATTACGGGCATGCTTGCGGCGATTTGGCTTTGTCGTCATTGGCCGGCTGGTTGAAAGACAGTGTGCGCGGCAGCGACGCGGTGTTTCGTTACGGCGGCGAAGAGTTTGTGATTTTGCTGAGCGATACCGACATCGACGGTGCGATGGTGATAGGCGAGCGCATCCGCGCAGATATTGAATCGCACACTTTGGCTTATGGCATGGACGTGTTGAATCTGACCGCCAGTTTGGGAGTTGCAGCCTTAAAAGGTAGCGATAGCCCGGAATTCTTGCTCAAACGGGCCGACGCCGCGATGTATCAAGCCAAACAACGCGGTAGAAACCGGGTAGAAGTGGGATATTGATTCGGTTTTCGCACTGCGGCCATCAGACGGCGATAGTCGCTTAACCCACTTTAAAGCGATAGCCCACACCCGACTCGGTCAGCAAATATTTCGGCTGAGTCGGATCGCTTTCCAGCTTTTGCCGCAATTGGCTCATATAAATCCGCAAATAATGCGGGTTCTCCTGATACGACGGCCCCCAAACTTCCTTCAAAATTTGCTGATGCGTCAAAACTTTGCCGGCATGCTTGATCAGCACGCAGAGCAAGCGGTATTGAATCGGCGTCAGATGAATGTCGTTGCCATCGACGCTGACTACCCGATTGCGCAAATCCACTTTCAGTGCATCGACGACAAACACTTCGTCCTGAGCATGTTCCGCCGGTCGGCTGGCATGCCGCAAAGCCACCCGTATGCGCGCCAACAGCTCGCCGAATCCAAACGGCTTGGTTAGGTAATCGTCCGCGCCGGCGTCCAAGGCGTCGATTTTTTGCTGTTCGTTACTGCGCGCCGACAGCACGATGATAGGCAGGGCCGACGACCAGCTGCGCACACTCTTGATCACCTCGACGCCATCCATATCCGGCAAGCCTAAATCCAGAATCAGCAAATCCGGTTTACGCACGCCGGCTTCAATCAGGCCTTGTTTGCCGGTCTCGGCTTCGAATACGGCAAAATCGTGCGTCGCCAGACTGGTACGCAAAAAGCGCCGGATCGGTGGATCGTCTTCGATCACGATAATGACGGGATGCGTTTTAGCCATGGCCAAAATCCAGTGGGATTACGTTCATTCCTCCGGCTCCATAAGCGGAGGGGGTTCGTCGTTGGGTAGCGCGAAGGTAAAGATCGCACCGCCCCCCGGTTTGTTGTTAGCGCGAATCCGGCCGCCATGCACTTCGACAATGGCTCGGCAAATCGCCAGCCCCAAGCCGACGCCGCTTTGCGCCGATTCATGCCGGGCTTGGTAAAATTTCTCGAACAATTTATCCTCCAGACCTTTGGGAATACCGGGGCCGTGATCGGCGACCGAAATTTCCATGGTATTGCCGACGTATTGGGCAAACACTTCAAGTTCGGAACCCGCAGCGGTATAGCGCACGGCGTTTTCCAATAGATTAATCAACACCTGCTCTATCATCACCGCATCGACAAATACCAGCGGAATACCCGGCGGCAGGCTGACGCTGACTTTTCGGCCGGCCAGGTGTTTTTGCAAGCGCGTTAGGACGGTGCCGATAATTTCTTCGACAGGATGCCACTGTTTGTTTAATTCCACCACGCCGGCGTCGAGTCTGGCCATGTCCAGAATATTATTCACCAAATTGGCCATGCGTTCGGCTTCGTCATAGATGGCACGGCCGAGTTCCAGCCGGTGCTGGGTCTGTAAATGGCCTTCGTCTTCGACCAGGGCGCTGGCCGAGCCGATGATCGTCGACAACGGGGTCCGCAAGTCGTGAGAAATGGCGCTGAGTAAGGAGTTGCGCAGTCGTTCGGCTTCGATTTGCAATTGCGTCGATTTGGCCTGTTCGGCAAAGCGTAAACGGGCGACGGCCTGGCCGATTTGCCGCAAAAAGGTTTCCAGTAATTTTTGCTGCTCCGGCAAAAACACCCGGCGTAAATTGATCGGTAACAGCGCCAATACGCCGATGGCTTTGTCTTCGTCTTGAATCGGAAAATAAATCGCCGCGCTGCCGGGTAAGGTATGGGTGCCGTGCCCGGCCATTTCGTTATGATCGTAGACCCACTGCGCCACGCTCAAATCGGCACCGCGCAAGGATTGAGGCAGGCTGTGTTGTTTCGGATAGACCAGCCGCCCGCCTGGATTGGCAAATAAAATGACATTGCGGCTGCTGAATTCGGCGTATAGATGTTTAACAGCGGTCGCGACGATCTGCTGTTCGCTTTGCGCCACCGCCAGCTCCTTGCTCATAGCGTATAAGGCCGCGGCGCGGCGTTCGCGATGCGCGGCAACCTTGGCCTGCGCGCGGACGTTGACCATCAGATTGCTGATGACAAAAGCCACCACCAGCATGGCCAACAACGTGATCAGATACTGGCTATCGGCTACCGACAGACTGTAGAAAGGCTGCACGAACAGCAGGTCGAATACGCCGACGCTCAGCAAGGACGCCAACACCGAAGGCCCGCGCCCGAAATGGGTAGCGACAAACACCACACCGAGTAAATACACCATTACCACATTGGCCAGTTCCACCTTGCCGAACAACATTTTACCCACTGCCGTGCAGAGCAAGGTCACCGCCATTGCCCACAGATAGCCGCGATAGCGGCGGCGAGTTTTACTGGGGATGCGTTGTCGCAGGCCGGGCAGGGGTGATTTCTTGAATAAAGACAGCTCGGCTTCCAGTTCCTCCCGTTCGCCCAGTTGTGGGCTGCCCAGCAAGTAAATATTGATATTGTGGGCGTGGCTGATTAGCACATCCACCACAGACCCCAACAGCCAGCGCCGCCAGCCGCGCCGGCTGGGTTTGCCGACCACGATTTTGTTGATATTGCGTTCGCGAGCAAAGCGGATCAACGCTTCGCTCATCTCCGGCGCGCTGAGCGTCACCGTTTCGGCGCCAAGCTGTTCCGCCAGCCGCAAAACCCGCAAAATCCCGTCGCGCTTTTCGGCGGGCAAGCGCGCCAATTCGGGCGTTTCCACATAAACCACGATCCAAGCCGAACGCAGGCTGGTCGCCAAGCGCTTGCCGGCTCTAACCAGACGCTCAGCCAGCACATTCGGGCCGATGCACACCATCAGCCTTTCGTTGACCTGCCAGACTTCGCGAATCGCATTGTCTTCACGATAATCCAGCATTTGCGCGTCGACGCGATTGGTGGTTTGCCGCAAGGCCAGTTCGCGTAGCGCAATCAGATTGCCTTTACGGAAAAAATTCTGAATCGCGTGTTGGGCTTGCTGCGGCAAATAGACTTTGCCTTCTCGTAGGCGCAGCAACAATTCGTCGGGGGGCAAATCCACCAGCTCGACTTCGTCGGCGTCCTCGAATACTGTGTCCGGTACGGTTTCCCAGATACGAATGCCGGCAATCTGCCCGACATCGTCGTTCAGGCTTTCCAGGTGTTGCACGTTCAGCGCGGTATACACATCAATCCCGGCTTCCAGCAATTCTCGAATATCTTGCCAGCGTTTCGGATGGCGCGAGCCGGGGGCGTTGGTGTGCGCCAATTCGTCGACCAAGATGATGGCCGGCCGCCGTTTTAAGGCCGCATCAATATCAAACTCCTGCAACACGGCGCCTTTGTAGTCGATCTTGCGGGTTGGGAGGATTTCCAAGCCCGCCAACAGCGCTTCGGTGTCGGCGCGACCATGGGTTTCCACCAAGCCGACGATCACATCAAGATTTTCCGCGCGGCGTTCGCGCGCCGCCAGCAGCATCGCATAGCTTTTCCCGACCCCGGCCGCCGCGCCGAAAAAAATCTTCAGGCGGCCGCGTTTGGCCTTGGCTTTGTCGCGTTCGACGCGGGCCAGAAGTTGATCGGGGTCCAGGCGTTGCTCGTTCATGGTCTGGCGGCTTGCGAGTAGGCGTCCAAAGCCAGATTTAAACTCAAGACATTGACTCTAGGTTCGCCGAATATTAGCCATTGCCTGGGTTCGCTATGCGATTCGACCAAATCCCGAACGACACTTTCCGGCAATTTGCGCGCTTTGGCTACGCGCTTGATTTGGTAATGGGCCGCCGCAATACCGATGTGCGGGTCCAAACCACTGGCGGATGCGGTAACCAAATCCACAGGCACCAGAGCACGATTGTCCGGGTCGAGTTGCTGTAGTGCTTGAATGCGCAGTTTTACCGCGTCGCTCAAGGCCGGATTGGTCGGGCCGAGGTTGGAACCACCGGAGGCGGCGGCATTGTAAGGGTAGGGCGCGGTCGCCGACGGCCGACCCCAAAAATAGCGGGCCTGGCTGAAGCTTTGACCGATTAAAGCGGAGCCGATGGCTTGGCCTTGCTTATCGAGTATCAGGCTGCCGTTGGCTTGGGCAGGAAAAACGCTTTGCGCCAGCAAAGTAACCAGCGCCGGATAGAGGCCGCCGGTGAGAAAGGTCATGAGCAACAGGAGGGTGGCAGCAGGTCTGAAATAGCTTGTCATGTTGTTCTCCCTACACCAGATTCATCGTTACCAGAATTAAATCAATCGCCTTGATACCGATAAACGGCACTATCAAACCGCCAACACCGTAGACCAGCAAATTATTTTGCAACAGTTTTTCAGCGCCGAGCGGCTGATATTTGATGCCTTTCAAAGCCAGCGGGATCAAGGCGATGATGATCAGCGCATTGAATATCACCGCCGACAGTATAGCGCTGGCCGGGGTGGCCAAACCCATGACGTTCAAAACGTTCAAAGCCGGATAGGTGGTGGCAAACGCGGCCGGAATGATGGCGAAATATTTTGCCACGTCGTTGGCTACGCTGAAGGTGGTCAAGGCACCGCGGGTCATCAACATTTGCTTGCCGGTTTCGACAATCTCGATCAGTTTGGTGGGGTTGGAATCCAGATCGACCATATTCCCGGCTTCCTTGGCGGCCTGGGTGCCGCTGTTCATCGCCACCGCCACGTCGGCTTGCGCCAGTGCCGGTGCGTCGTTGGTGCCGTCGCCGGTCATGGCTACCAAGCGGCCATCTGCTTGATGCTGACGAATCAAAGCCAGCTTGGCTTCCGGCGTCGCTTCGGCCAGAAAGTCATCCACGCCGGCCTCGGCGGCAATCGCCGCAGCGGTTAGGCGATTGTCGCCGGTGATCATGATGGTTTTGATGCCCATCTGCCGCAGTTCGATAAAGCGTTCCTTGATGCCGCCTTTGACGATGTCTTTTAATTCGATGACGCCCAGGGCCTGCTTGCCATCGGCTACCACCAGCGGCGTGCTGCCGCGCCGCGCCACGTCGACGACCATTTTCTGGATTTCGTCGGGAAAGCGGCCGCCTTGTTCGGTCACATACTGTTTAATCGCATCCTCGGCACCCTTGCGGATTTGCCGCATGTTTTCGCTCCCTCGCCCTTCGGGAGAGGGCTGGGGTGAGGGGAAATTGACCCCGCTCATCCGGGTTTGGGCGCTGAAGTGGATAAAAGTCGCGCCCAGGGATTGCACGTCGCGCTCGCGCAAACCAAACTTTTGTTTGGCCAGCACGACGATGCTGCGGCCTTCCGGGGTTTCGTCGGTCAACGAGGCCAGTTGCGCGGCATCGGCCAACTGCTTCTCGCTGATACCCTTGGCTGGTATGAAAGCCGCAGCCTGCCGATTGCCTAAAGTAATGGTGCCGGTTTTATCCAATAACAGTACATCCACATCGCCGGCCGCTTCCACGGCGCGGCCGGAGGTGGCAATGACATTTTTCTGCATCATCCGGCCGATCCCGGCCACACCGATAGCCGACAGCAAGCCGCCTATGGTGGTGGGAATCAAGCACACCAACAGAGCCACCAGCACGGTGATCGAAATTGGGTGGCCCGCGCCGGCCATTTCCACGCTATACAACGAGAAAGGCAGTAAGGTTACCGTGGCCATTAAAAACACCAGCGTCAGCGCCACCAGCAGGATGGTCAAGGCAATCTCATTCGGAGTTTTCTGCCGTTTCGCGCCTTCCACCATCGAAATCATCCGGTCCAGAAAGGTCTCGCCGGGGTTAGCGGAAATCCGCACCACCAGCCAATCCGATAATACCCGAGTACCGCCGGTGACCGAGCTGAAGTCGCCGCCCGATTCACGGATCACCGGCGCGCTTTCGCCGGTGATGGCGCTTTCGTCCACCGAGGCCACGCCTTCGATGACATCGCCATCGCCCGGCACAAAATCCCCGGCTTCGATCAGCACCACATCGCCTTTCACCAGGCTGGATCCGGCGATTTTGGTGTAGTTACTACCGTAACGCGGTTCATCCAGCTTCTTGGCGGCAATATCGCGCTTGGCGGTGCGCAAGAAAGCCGCCTGCGCTTTGCTGCGGCCTTCCGCGGCCGCTTCGGCGAAGTTGGCGAACAGCACCGTAAACCATAACCAGACCGTGATGGTTAAGATAAAACCGGCGGATTCCTCGCTATCACCGGCCAAAGCTTGCAGCCATAACAGCGTAGTTAGCAGGCTGCCCAGATACACGACAAACATCACCGGATTTTTCCATTGTTGCTGCGGCGTCAGTTTTTTAAAGGCTTCCCAAACCGCTTGCTTAAGCAGGTCAGGGTCGAATAAGGAAGACGAGAGCGCTTTGTGAGTCATATGCTTACCTGCTATGAAATCAAGAATGAGCGAGCATGTGCAACTGCTCGACGATAGGGCCTAAGGCCAGCGCCGGCACAAAGGTCAACGCGCCGACCATTAACACCGTGATAATCAGCAATACCGCGAACAAGGGCGTATGGGTGGGTAAGGTGCCGGGACCGACGGGTACATGTTTTTTCGCGGCCAGCGAGCCGGCGATGGCTAATACCGGAATCATCAGACCGTAACGCGATACCAGCATGGCCAAGCCCAGCAAGTAGTTATAAAACGGCACATTGGCCGACAGGCCGGCGAAGGCGCTGCCGTTGTTATTACCTGCCGAGGACAACGCATACAACACTTCGCTAAAGCCATGCGCACCGGGATTGAGGATGGCTGCCTTGCCGGCTTCGGTCATCAAGGCTAGCGCCGTGCCGCCCAACACTAACAGCGGGGGAATTAAAATAATCACCGCCGCCATCTGCATTTCAAAGGCTTCGATTTTTTTGCCTAAATATTCCGGCGTGCGGCCTATCATCAATCCGGCGATAAATACCGCCACTAGCGCGAACACGATCATGCCGTAAAGACCCGAGCCGACGCCGCCGAAGATCACTTCGCCCAGCTGGATCAACCACATCGGGATCATGCCGCCGATGGGGGTGAACGAATCGTGCATGGCGTTCACCGAGCCGTTGGAGGCGGCGGTGGTCGCTACCGCCCATAGTGCGGAATTGACGATGCCGAAGCGGGCTTCCTTACCTTCCATATTGCCGCCGGCTTGTTGATTGGACGCGGCTTGATCAACGCCCAAACTCGCCAGCGCCGGATTGCCGTGTTGTTCGGCGGGTACGGTGAGGAAAACCAGCGCTACAAACACTAGAGTCATCGCTGCCAACAGTGCCCAGCCTTGCCGGCTATCGCCGACCAAAAAACCAAAGGTATGACACAGCGCGGCGGGGATTAACAGGATGGCGAGCATTTCCAAGAAATTGCTTAGCGGGGTGGGGTTTTCGTAAGGATGCGCCGAGTTGGCATTGAAAAATCCGCCGCCGTTAGTGCCGAGCTGCTTGATAGCGATTTGCGATGCCGCCGGTCCCAAGGCCAGGGTTTGTTCCTGGCTTTGTTGGCTTTGAGTGACGGGTTGGCCTTGTGCATCCAGAACCGCGTGTCCACCTGCATCAATTGCTGGTGCCGAGTAAGTCAGCGGTTCTTGCAGCTTGACGGTGGCGTAGCGATCAAAGGTTTGCACCACACCTTGCCCCACCAGTACGAGGGCCAGCAGCAACGAAAGCTGCAGCAGGATATACAAAGTGGAACGGGTCATGTCCACCCAGAAATTGCCGATAGCGTTGGTGTTACGTCGGCTGAAACCGCGTATCAAAGCCACCAGCACCGCCATACCGCTGGCTGCCGACAAAAAGTTCTGCACGGTTAAACCCAGCATTTGCGTGAGATAACTCATGCTGGCCTCACCGGCATAGCCTTGCCAATTGGTGTTGGTGGCAAAACTGATCGCGGTATTCAACGCCGAGTCGGAGCTGATGGCCGGCAGGGCCTGCGGATTGAGCGGCAACAGGTCTTGGCAGGTTTGCAAGCCATAAACCACCAGTAAACCCAGCACGTTAAAGACCAGCAATGCACCTGCGTATTGCTGCCAGCGCATATCTTGCTGGGCTTGGATGCCGCACAGCCGATACAGCCCGTGCTCAACCCTGGCAAACCAAGTGTTGCCCACGATGGATTCGTCTTGATACACCCGTGCCATGTACGTACCCAGTGGCTTGCTCAGCAGCAGTAAGGCCAGCAGATAGATAAAAATTTGTAGGAAGCCGGTTTCGTTCATCAGAATTTCTCCGGATAAAACAGCGCGACCACTAGATAAATAAACACCAGCAGCGCCAAGCCGCCGCTTAATAGATAAATCCCGCTCATATAGACCTCCTGCAAATATGCTTAAGCATTTTTTAGACGGGCGAATGCGTCAAACAGCCCAAAATTTTGGCGGTTTTGCCGCTGATCGCCTGAGTCACAATCTACCGATTGGCGGGTAAAAATGTCGTAAAAATTCCGGGGTGGGATGTTAAGAAAGTGTAAAGCTCATCTGGAGTCGATAAACATGGTTGTTTGCGCAGTATGCACTGAAGTTACTGTGGGGCAGGGTTATCATCAGGGCGTGTCCTTTCTATTACTCCAGATTTCGCTAAGCTTCACCTGGGCTACTTGCTCAGGTAAATCCTGGGGTCTATTCGGCCCTTTAAACCTTACGAACTAATATTTGGAAAAGAGTATGCCGCCATTCAATTTAAACGACTTGGCTTACACGCTTGCCGCAATTTTCTTTGTTATTTTTGCAAGCTCATTTCTGCTACCTGCCATATTTCTGAAAGGGAGGTTTCGGCTCATTGCGATTGTTTTGGTATTTGGAGGATGGTTTTATTCGTACTACCAGCAGAACATAGTTCCGGAAGCGGCAGGCAGATGGAGAACACAAGGGATTGGTACGTGTAAAAGTGAATTGCAGGCTCTACCTGATGTTATCGTTACCGATGGATTTCTCGACGAAGGCGGTGCTATGCAGCCGGATGTACTCATCCAGCTCTTTAGGGATCGAAAGTTGTTGTTTGTAGAAACTAGTTCAGCCGCACTCATTGGATTTGACGGAGGCATAACAAAAGAACAAAGTAACAAGCGACTGATGGAAGCCACTGCTTCACCTTGGGTTAGGCTGGAGCTCGCTACCGACGGGGATCCCGCATGCCCAAAATCGCCATCTGGTAAAACGGTGCTAATCGATGAAGCCCCATTTTTACCAGAGACGTGTATTGCGCGTCGCCACATCGACTCACCCGCGGCCCGAGTCGCTCTGCTTCTGTCTCCGCCGGCAAATGAAGAATTAAGAGTGTATGGCAAGTGGAAGTTAATTGATAAAACCTCGGGTGCTGATTTGGCTTCGTTGACTACCATCCAGTCGCGTCCAGCGGTGCCCTTGGATAGCCTATCTTTTCACAATGATCGTCGCCTATCTGATTGTAATAAGCCAGCTACAACCCTTGTTGATCGGCTCCGTTTTGACAGTCGGCTCGATTCCAACGCGGTTGAATATGCTTTTGATACAGAGACTGCAAAAGCGAAAATAGCTGCGGAAACGATCTCCTCGTTAAATACGACACTTTCGCCGGTTCAGGTCACTGCAGAAAATGGCGCTTGGAGCGAGGCTGAAAGTTGGTTCTTATTTAATAGGGAAATTCGTCCGGAAGAGTGGCGCGCGACGGTTGACATTGCACGTAACCAAGGGGTTGCTGCTTACGGATCAAGAATTGTGGATTGGTCGAAACGTAAGCTGATTAATCTTGATCCTCTAATTAGTTCTGGCAAACACTGGGCCTGGAAAGTCTCTGCAGTGGGTCAAGGTTTTTTTGTTGTCAATACAGCCACAGAATGGAATAAATTGTTAATCCGTTACCGGCATGATGGGACGCTAGACTGGTTTGTCCAGGTGATACAACCCAAAACGGGAGGGCAATGCGCTCGGTTTCAACCTGAGGCGATATACACTACAAAAACCCATCTTGTAATTGCAGATAGATGCGGGCCGCAACCGACAATTGAAGAATACAGGCACACACGAAAACCTGTTACTGGAGAGCTTTGGCTAATTCCTCTTACGGCACTTCCAAAAATCGACTGAGCGTAACTGTTTTCATAGGTGCGTTTAGCATAGAGAGTGCAATTTACGCATGCTAACCTGCTTAAGGAGGAGCAATGGCTATCAATAAAATCGTCGCTGCAAATGCCTATTCGGTAACGGCTGTAGCCAGTTCCAACGCCCGATCCAATTCCGCCAATGTATTGTAAAAATGCGCGGAAAAGCGGATTCCGCCGCCGCGTAGGGCACAAACCACACCATTTTTTTGCAAATGCTTATAAAGCACCTCATTGTCTATGGATCGGTGTTTGAAGTTGACGATGCCGGACTGCAAACGGCTGTGCCGCTGCGACAGTAAAATCAGCTCGGCGTTGGTGCTGATGGCTTCGCGCAGGTAGGCGCTGCGTTCCAGAACCAGCGACTCGACGTTTGGCATGCCGGTTTCCAGTAATAAAGACAAACTGGCGGACAAGGCGTGAATGCCTAACATGTTCGGGCTGCCACATTCGAAACGGCGGGCGCCGGGATGGATCTCCCATGGCAGGTTTTCGTAATTATGCGTGTCTTTCATCATGTGCCAGCCGTATTGGCTGAGCTTGAGCCGGTCGCGCGCGGCCGGGTTGGTATAAAACACCCCCAGGCCTTCCGGGCCGAACAGCCATTTATGCCCGTCGGCCATCACGAAATCGGCGTGATAGGCTTGCACATCGAACTGCACCGCTCCCAGGCTTTGAATCGCGTCGATGCAAAACAAAATGCCGCGTTGCCGGCAAAACTCGCCGATGCGCTCCAGATCCATGCGTAAGCCGGAGGCGAATTGAATGGAGCTGATGGTCAGCAAGCGCGTATTGCCATCCACCCGCGCAAACAGAGCATCTTCCGGGGTTGCGGCACTGTGCAAATCGGCTTCTCTAAACTCGACGCCGCGCTCGGCCAAGGCTTGCCAGGGCAGGCGGTTGGACGGGAATTCTTCGTTGCTGGAGACGATGTTGTCGCCGGCTTGCCAGGGTAAGCCAAAGGCCACGAAGGACAAGGCCTCCGAGGTGTTTTTCACCAGGGCAATATCGTTGGCCGAGGGCGCATTCAGTAAGGCCTGTAATTGGCGGCGGATTTCGTTTTCTTTTTTCAACCAATCCAGATAGTAATGCGAGCCGAACTGGCAGTTTTGTTCGGCAAATTGAATCACCGCTTTACTGGTGCGCTTCGGCCAAGGGGCCACGGCGGCGTGGTTGAGATAAATCAGCTCGTCGGTTAACGAAAATTCGGGGTGTTTCATGGTGCGTACCGGTAAAAAGGCGGAGGGTGAATCTATAAAGGATGATGCGGTAAAACACTCGGCCTATCAACCTTCTGTACAGATGATGGGCTTGCTCGGACGGCTAAAATTTGGGATTTCCGCGAAAATAGTTGGGCCTAGATCGTCCGGAAAATCCAGGCGCAAGTGGCCTAGCTGTTTAAAAATTAGCCAGTAACCTTTTAAAACAGGTTACGATCCCGATATATTAAACGGTGTTTTTATTTTGGTTGATAGATATGATGGAATTAACTTGGATTAGTACGGCATATATCGCTGGTTTGGTAGCCAGCCGCCTGTCTTTTCCGCCGCTGGTTGGTTATTTGGTCGCTGGTTACGTATTGCATGCCCTGGGCATTGCGGTATTGCCGGATCTTCACCATTTGGCGGAGATTGGTATTGAATTATTGTTGTTTTCGGTCGGTTTAAAACTCAAGCCCAGTTCGCTGATTCGTCGCGAAGTGCTTAGCGTCGGTGGCTTGCATTTAATGTTGATGGCATTGATTTCCGCGCTGGTGTTTCTGTGGCTAGAGCAGCGAGTCACCGGCGGCTTGGTGCTGGGGCTCAGTTTGGCGTTTTCCAGCACCGTGTTGGCGATCAAGGTGCTGGAAGATAACGGCGAATTGTCGTCGCTGCATGGTCGGGATGTCATGAGTATCCTGATTTTGCAGGACATCGTGGCAATCGGTTTGCTGGCGCTGGCGGAAGGCAGACAGCCTACGCCTTGGGCATTGGCTTTGTTACTGGTGCCGCTGTTACGGCCGATAGCGCATCGGGTATTGTCGGTCAGCCGATCTTCGGAACTGAAATTGCTGTTGGGGGTAACCCTGGCGCTGGCCGGCGGCGTCGCCGCGGAAAGCGTCGGTATTGCCGCGGATATTGGTGCTTTGTTGACCGGCGTGATGTTGGCTAATCATCCCAGGATCAAGGAGTTAAGCGACAGACTCTGGGGTTTGAAAGAGCTGTTTTTGGTGGCGTTCTTCTTGCAGATTGGTGTCAGTGACTTACCGAACCGGGCGCAGATTATGGACGCTTTGCAATTGCTGGCGTTGTTGCCTTTGCAATGTGCGCTGTTCTTTGGCCTATTTGTGGTCGCCGGACTCCGGGCGCGTACTGCTTTCGTATCGTCCTTGGCCTTGACGACGTACAGCGAATTTTCGCTGATTACCACCAGCGCCGTCGTCAAAGCTCAACTGTTGCCAGCGGAATGGAACGCTATCATCAGTTTGGCGGTGGCCGGTTCGCTGGCCATTGCCGCACCGTTAAACCGTTATTCCCATCGCTTGTTTTCCTGGGTAGAGCCACTGCTGGTGAGGTTTGAAAGAAAGTCCGACCACCCGGACCGCCTGCCGGATTCGTTCGGCGCCGCCGAATGGCTGGTGATAGGCATGGGCCGAACCGGTGGCGTGGTCTATAAAACCCTGTGCCAGCAAGAGCAAAGGGTGGTTGGCTTGGATGCCGACCCTACCGTGTTGGAATATCATCTTGCCGCCGGCCGCCGCGTGCTCTACGGCGACGCCGAGGACACCGAGTTATGGAGCGGTTTACCCTTGCATAAGGTTAAAGGCATTATCCTGACGGTGCCGGCATTCGAGGTGCGTTTGACCGCGGTGGCTCAGCTTAGGAAGCGCGGTTTCACGGGGCAAATCAGCAGTATTTGTTATCACGGTGTGGAAGAACAGCAATTATCAAAAGCGGGCGCCAATTTTGTGATCCATCCCTTGATTGAAGCCGGCAATCGTCTTGCCCACCTGATGCTGAATCGCCGTGAGCAATCAAGCCAGTGAAGGGCTGCTGGTGCTGGTTGGGCGGTGGATGCCGGAGCGGATTATAGAGGCGTCTTATTTTTAACGATACCCGAGTCAGTGCGGTTTTCCTTAAACCATTGATGATTGGTGCTAAGATTATTGCCAAGTGTCGGGTGACATAATTTAGTGAAAACCGGACTGATGATAAGCGAGGCCACCAGCGTCTCCGCGCAAGGCTTGGACTATCCCGACACACCCGGCATTTGGTCGGAAGAACAAATCGACGGCTGGACCAAGGTCACCCAAGCCGTTCACGGCGTCGGCGGCCGAATTTTTCTACAGCTTTGGCGCGTAGGCCGGGTTTCGCATCCGGATTATCTCAATGGCAAATTCCAGGTATCGTCGAGACTTACCGTAAGGGCGCGGAAAACGCCAAACGTGCCGGTTTTGACGGCGTGGAAATTCACGGCGCCAATGGCCATCTGTTAGACAAGTTTTTACCGGACAACACCAATAAAAGAAACGATGCCTATGGAGACCCAATAGAAAATTGCCCCGCTGACTAGTGGAAGTGACCGATGCCGTGTTTCGGTATGGGGTGCGGGTCGAGTCGGCGTGCATTTTGCCCCCAGGAGACGCGCATAGCATGGGAGACTCCGATCCTTTTCACACTTTCGGCTACGTGGCGGAGCAATAAGGTAATCGCGGCATCGCTTTCACTTTTACGCGCTAAGCGCTCGGCGAAAACCGCATCGGCCCGGACTTGAAAAAACGCTTCTTCTATCCGGCGCGAGGGATAAGGCATATTGCATGATCCGAGCCTCAGCAACAACCGAGATTACGGCTTGTCTGCAAAAATGGAGAAGATCAATTTCCCCACAGCTTCATTAGCCGGCTTTTTAGCCATGTGACCGGATTATTGTCGAATTCTTCGGGGAGCAAACCCATTTTTTTCAACGACGATTGACAGAGTCGAATGTATTCCTGCCGCTTCAGCATTTCTTCGCTTACGGCGGCCTTGATTTGCGGATAACGGCTTAACAGGTCCGCAAAGCAATCCTCGGGTATTGTAAACAAAACAACTTCGCCGACGGCGCGCATCGATGTCGGATAGGGAATCTTCAAAAGCAAGGGCAGCTCGCCGAAAAAATCGCGATGTTCCAGGCTAAACAGGCGTTGACTGACTTTCTCGTTCTCGAATATCGCATCGACCTCGCCTTTGAGCATGACGCAGAAAAATGGAAAGTATTCGTCCTGTTTAACCAAAATGTCGCCAGGATTGAAATAACGCGGCGAGCCCTTTTCTATCAGTTCGCGTATTTCCAGTTCATCGAAATACTGAAAATAAGGCAGTTCAATGAGAGCATTGTGTATGGACGGCATGCTTGCCGCTTCCGGCGAACCGTTGATCGGGTTGGCGGCCGCCTCCATGGCCGGGTAAAGGTTCCGGTTATTCGTCGGATGATAGGGAATTTTAATGGCATGCAGTCGAAATAAGTATTCAATCCGAAAGTTTAAAGCGCTTCTGATCAGGCTTCGTTGATCGACATGATCGGTCCAAACCCAAAGTTCGAAATTCAACCCGATATCGCCAAACCCTTGAAGCAAGGCTTTAGGTGCCGGATCGCTTAATACGTTGGGTTCCTGGCTGGCGGCTTTCAATAACAACTCGGTCACCAATACCAGATTGCTGTGCTGTTCGACCACAAGCGGAATTTCAACCCGCCCACGCTTGGCTTGATACCCCCATTTTTCCACGATATTGTTGGTGAGCTGAACATTGGGAATGATCAGTTCCGAACCTCGGAACGATGTAATCACGGTCGAGCGCAGAAAAATATCCCTGATGCGTCCTTCGCCACCGGCAAAATAAATAAGATCGCCCACTTTTAGTTTGCGTTCGCTCATCAGGGTAATGCCGCTGGCGATGTTCTTAGTGATGTCTTGCAAGCCAAAGCCGACCGCGACTCCCAGGCCGCCGAAAATGAGCGCCAGCGTCTCGAATTTGATGCCCATGACTTGCATGATCGCTACGATACCAACCGCCAACAGCGTAAAGCCTGCGAGATTGGCGATCAGTTTGCGATCGCCCTCGTTGACAACCAGGCCGACCAACAAGCGCGTATTCAGGATATGGCGTATCCAGCGGACGACCAACAGCATCAACCCTAGACACAGCGTGAATTTAGCCAACCAAATGACATTGACCGATTGCGTACCCAGCGTAAATATTGGCGTTTCAAAGAATAGGAAAGGTTGGGACAGCAAGGCGGATGAATCCATAGCCATAAATTAACTTAGTCGTAAAAGCCGGAGAAATTTCCCCGATTATGGGACAAACTCGCCGGCAATTGCATCAACCAACTGCAACGGAACCCGTTTTTAGAATACCGCGTTGAATTGGGTACGGACGTAGTCGGTATCCCCTCCTCCCGCTTCGGTAATCACCTGTTCCGCAAAAAAATGGCTGTAACTAAAACCAAGCGAAAAATGCTTATCGATTTCCCACTCTATATTGGTGGAAAGGGCTTGGGTGACAAATCGACCGTTAGTCCCTAGCGTCTGCTTCAATGGGTTGAGTCCTCGCGTATATACCGCATCGTTTTTTGATAATCGCCAGTAAAAGTTCCAATCAACGGACAGCCGGATGCCCGGCAACGGCTGCAAGGAGAGATTCGGCATCAGATTAAAAAAGTTCTGCGGCGCCAGTATCGCCGCTTCCTCAAAATACGACAGATTGGGGTATAAGGGATTAAAGGTATTCAGCTGCCGGTCTTTTGCATTCCTGTCGCCACTGGCAATATTGGCGCTTAAACCCAAGCGCGGTCGCCAACTTGGGGTGGCAAAGGTATAGCCGGTGTTGGATGCCGCTGTCCAGGCATTGATAGTCAACGGTCCGAAGCTGCCGAGTTGATAAATGCCTTCAAAATTCCAATCCCAGCCGAACCGCTTGCCGAACACCCGGCTGCCGAACGAATGGCGGGATTCGTCGGCGACGGTGTTTTGATAATGGGCGTCTTTGCGCTGCAGGCCTATGTAATAGATCTCGACATCGGTCGGCTTGAACGACCATTTGCTGTTCAGCCCCCAGAGTTTTTCTTGGGTATTTCCCTGGTCGTCGAAAGTCGCCGGTGTTATCGCCACTTCTTCAAAGCCGAACGCATCCAGGTCCAGACTGTCGTTCTTTAGCGAGAGTCGCACGCCATCGAAAGCTCGCCGCGCATTTTGGCCTTCACGTACGCTGATCAAACGGGACGAACCCAGCGCAAACTCTTGCCTCCCCACTCGAGCGGTCACGGCTTGAAAATGCAAGTCGATAAAACCCTGCTGCAAATCAGCGCTATCGTTATCCAAAGGCCCTTTCTGCAGACCTAGGTTATTAGACAGATAGCTGGCCAATTGCACAAAGGCCCTCAAGTGTTCGGTGACATGCAGATCGGCGTGCAGCAAAAAGCGATGCAAAAATTGCTGGCCGTCGGCGCGTGTTTTCAGTCCGAACAAATCGTTGTCGTAGCTATTGAAACGTTCCCGAAAATTTCCGCCCAAGGATAAATACACGTCCTCGCGGTCGGCGGTCAGCGGCAGGTATTTGAGCGATTCATAGCTGCTTCGCCGAGTTTGCTTGGCAAGGTATTGGTAATTTTCCTGCCAGCGGTTGCTGTTAAAACCCGGCTCGGACGCTTGCGCGATCCCTGCTGCGCTAACCAGCGATAAAGCCAATGGCATGAGTCCGGGTTTCATTGGCAATGTCCTCTTTCGCGTTATCGCATGAAGGCTAGCCGCTATCAGTAGGCAAAACAGCCGCAGCCCAGTGCCCACGGATTGTCAAACTGCGCTTGTTTTCCAGCATTATCCAGCCCCAACCAGCGCGACAGTTTTCCATCTTGGCCTGGGTGATGACCGTGAATCGCACAGGCGTGCGCTGCGCATGAAGCGGCCGGTAACGCATAATGCGTTTGCGGCGTTTGATGGCCGCCGAAATAGCGCACCGGCGACCAATCGGGGCTGGCTGGCGGCAACGGCGTATCGAACCGGCTGAAATCATCCGCCGCGTAAACGACTCTACCGCCTACCATGGTCAGCAGCGAGGTAATAGCCTTGATGGCCTCGTCGGGGACTGTCATGAAATCGTGCGATGTCACCACCAGATCGGCATACATGCCTGGCGACAAAGCGCCTTTTACGGTCTCTTCGTTCGATTTATACGCGCTACCGGCGGTCCACAGACGCAAGGCCTCCTCGCGTTCCAGGCAGTTGCTCTCGCCGTAGAGCGGCAAGCCGCCGACCGTTCTGCCTGTCACCAGCCAATACAGAGAAACCCAGGGATTAAAGCTGGCAACCCGCGTGGCATCGGTGCCGCCGCCTACCGGGATGCCCATTTCCAACATTTTTCGCAGCGGCGGCGTATGCTCGGCTGCCTTTTTACCGTAGCGGTCTACAAAATATTCGCCTTGAAAGGCCATGCGGTGCTGTACCGCAATGCCGCCACCCAACTGCTTGATCCGCGCCAGATTTTTTTCGCTGACGGTTTCGGCATGGTCGAAAAACCAGCGCAAATCGTCGAAACGGGTGTCGCGGTCAATCGCCTCGAACACGTCCAGTGCCCGGTCTATGGTTTCGTCGTAAGTAGCATGCAGCCGGAACGGCCAGCGATTCTCCACCAAAAACCGAACCACGTCGCCCAGCTCTTTTTCCATGCTGGCCGCCATGTCCGGGCGGGGTTGCAGAAAATCCTCGAAATCGGCGGCGGAAAATACCAGCATCTCGCCCGCGCCATTCTGGCGAAAATAACTGTCGCCGCTGTAAGGTTTGACAACGCCGGCCCATTTCTGAAAATCCGCCAGCTCGCCGCCCTTGTTTTGGGTAAACAAGTTGTAGGCGATGCGCACGGTCATCTGTCCGTCTGCATGCAGTTGTTCGATCACCTGATAGTCTTCCGGGTAATTTTGAAAACCGCCGCCGGCATCGATGCAACTGGTCACGCCCAAGCGATTCAACTCGCGCATGAAATGCCGGGTGGAGTTGATTTGATCGTCTAGCGGCAATTTCGGACCCTTGGCCAAGGTCGAATACAAAATCATCGCATTGGGTTCGGCAATCAACATCCCGGTCGGATTGCCGTTGGCGTCGCGCTGAATTTTGCCGCCGGGCGGATCGGGTGTGTCTTTACCGATGCCGGCCGCGCGTAGCGCGGCGCCGTTCAATAACGCCCGGTCATAAAGATGCAGGATAAACACCGGCGTATCCGGCGAAACCGCGTTGATTTCCGCTAGGGTCGGCATCCGCCTTTCCTTAAATTGAAACTCGCTCCAGCCGCCAACCACCCGCACCCATTGCGGTGCAGGCGTTCTGGCCGCTTGCAGCTGCAGCATCGCCAAGGCATCGGCGATGCTGCCGACGCCTTCCCAGCGCAGCTCCATGTTGTAATTGAGGCCGCCGCGAATCAAATGCAGGTGCGAGTCGTTCAAGCCCGGCAGGACCCGTTTACCGTTCAAATCGATGACAACGGTATCGGCCGTTGCCAGCGTTCGGATCTGTGCATCAGCCCCTAGCGCAACAACTTTTCCGCCCGCGATGGCGATGGCGCTGACTTCCGGCTGTGCTTTGTCTAGCGTGGTAATCTTGCCATTGAATAAAACAGTGTCCGGGCTAGAGATAGTCATGGGCGGTGCCTCGATCTGTGAATTTAACGAACGGAATACTGCCTATTTATTGACTTTGTGCGGATATTTGGCGCGTTGCCCATAGTCGTGCACCATGCTGGCCGCATAGTCGATACCCATGCCGTACGCGCCAAAATGTTCCCGGGCAATATCCGTTGTGCCGACATAGGTTTCTTTACGACTCCAATCGCGTTGCAGTTCCAAGAGTACCTGCAGCGAGGTGATCGACTCCGCGCCATGTTGTTCGGCGCGCCTGATGGCGGCATTGTGCGCTTCTAGCGAAGTACCGCCCGAGGCATCGGTATTCATGATGACTTCATAGCCTTCCGCCAGCGCGCAGATGGTTGGGAAGATCAGACAAGCTTCCGTCCATAACGCAGCCATCACCAATTTTTTCCGTCCGGTTTTTTTAACGGCGGCGACGAAGGCCTCGTCTTCCCAGCTATTCATGCTGGAACGTTCGATTGGGTCCTGCTGCAACACATCCATCAACTCGGGCCAAATATAGCCGCTGAAGGATTCGGTTTCGACGGCGGTGAGAACGGTAGGAATATTAAACAACTTGGCCGTTTTGGCCATCGCAACGGTGTTGTTCTTGAGTAATTGGCGGTCGATACTGGTCACGCCAAAAGCCATTTGCGGTTGATGGTCGATAAATATAAACGCACAATTATCGGGGGTAATAAGTTTTTCGGTGGCTGCGCTCATTGATTGCTCCTTTAAACTAAATTGATTAAGTTAGAATTCACGGACTTGCATTTGACCAAGTTCTAAGACTTGGGTATTGAACAATATTGACTTTTTTCTTAAAAATTAACGTATAAATAAAATGGTTTAATATCTCTCCTGTAAACAAAAGGCAAAGCGAAACATGGAGGAGCCGGTAGGAAAAGTGCTACAAAGCCTATGCTATTTTTACCGTAAAAACGACAATAATTCGGCAGGTAAACAATAACAATTAGACGTTTCGAAATTGGCCCGGCGTTACTCCGACCTTTCTTTTAAACACGCGATTTAGATGGCTTTGATCGGCAAAACCGCACAATGTCGCAACATCGGTTAATGCGACTCCGGTAGAAATAAACTTTTTGGCTTGAATAATTCGATACGCTTGCAGATATTCGTGGGGCGTAATTCCCAAGCATTTTTTAAAATTTCTTAATAGCACAAACGGATTCGATTTAGTGACTTCCGAAAGCTCGTTCAGCGAAATGTTTCGATTATAAAAAGTCCGCAAATATTCAATGGATATTTTCACTTTCCAAGGCTTTAATAAGTGCGGGCAACGGTAATGATTGCCTGTCACTTGCTGCAAAAACCGATTTACGAATAGCGCCAGACAAGTCGATTGTTCCAGAGCGCATTGGCTGGCTTCTAAAACTCTATGCGTATCGGCAAAGTAATTTCGTAAATACAGGTTATCAATAATCGGATTTTTGAAATCCAATACAAACTTGCTTAACTCGTGTTTTTCGCAATAATCGATCAGTTGCCGAGGACTTATTTTGATTTCGCGACAAATTGCACCGTCCTTGTTTATAAAAGCCGATTTCAGGGAGAATATTTGCCCCGCATCGCGCATCACTAGACAATTTGGCGTTTCAAGATAGTTCTGACCATTTTGCCGGCTTTTCCAAACCACACCGGAAAAACCGATAATGGCAATTTCATCGTGAAAGATTTTTTCCAGTGAAATCGACTGCTCGGGCGATATATCGAAGCGAGAAAAATGGCAACCTTCAATCTGCCAGTTCAGTATTTTGCTGGAAGGAGTTTGTCCCATAATTCAGTCTGTCCCGTTATTAAAGTGGTCTTAATAGGCTTTGCCAGGACTGCGGTAACGATTGCCACAGTCCTCTGCCGTTGACTTGCGCCCTAGGCATAATTCGGACGCTAACTTTTAAAAAACCATTTCGCGATTAGCCGGACATAGAGCGGCATAATCAAATACACCACCAAACCGACGATAACCAAAGCCAATACACCCTGGCGAATGCCGAACTCTCCTAACTGCGGATACTTTACAAACAGGGGTTCTATCGCTGGCGGCACATACATCGTCAACGGCCAGATCACCGACGTCGTCACCAGCCATTGTTTCCAACGCCGCGGATGCTTACCCACCGCCGGCGGGGTAAACCAGTAATCGATGCCGGTTTTGATGTCGATCGCTTCTTCGCTGTCCAGAATCCCGGTAATTTCCTGAAGCAACTGCTGGCGTTCCGGAGACCGCTGCCAGAATTCCAAGGCCTGGATTCCGGCAAAGCGCACCACGATCAGATACTCGTTGTGGCCGTCCGGCGGCCGGACGACTTGTACGCCCAAATGCCCCGGAAAGCTCGCCGCGATCGGCATGATTTTGCTTAACCAACGCTCGTATTGCTGAAGGTTGCGCTTACCTTTTTTCAGCCGATGGCGGATGGCGAAAAAAACTTGTTCGTTGTTGGGCGACGTTTGGCTGATTTCGTTCATGGCGCTCTACCGGCTGGGTTTCTCATGCGGGCGTAAATCAAACACCAACACTTCGGCATTGTGACCCTGTTGTATGTCGATTAGGCGCTCGCCGCGGATGCGGGCGCCATCGCCAGCGTGCAGCACTGTACCGTTCACTGTCAAAGTGCCGCGTACCAGATGCACGTAAGCATAACGATTATCCGCTAGCGTTAACTGCGCCTGTTCGCCGACATCAAAACAGCCGGCGTAAACCCGCACATCCTGGTAAAGCGACAATGATCCTTCTGCACCGTCCGGCGAAATAATCAGCGCCAGCCGGCCTTGTTTTTGCGCGGGGCCAAAATGACTTTGCTGATAGCGCGGCTCGACGCCTTTGCTACTCGGCACCAGCCAAATTTGCAGAAAATGCACCAACTCGCTCTGCGAATGATTGAACTCACTATGAGTCACGCCGGTTCCGGCAGTCATTAACTGAACGTCGCCGGCTTCGATCACCGAGCCGTTGTCCATCGAATCTTTGTGCGCCAGCGCACCGTCGATGACATAGGTAAAAATTTCCATGTCCCGATGCGGATGCGTGCCAAAGCCCTTACCCGGCTGCACGATATCTTCGTTGATTACCAACAAATCGGAAAATCCGCTTTGCTGCGGATCGCAGTAATTGCCGAAGGAAAAAGTGTGTCTTGAGAATAGCCAGTCGAAATGAGCGCTACCTCGGCGGTGGGCGGGACGAATTTCCAGCATGATCGAGCTCCTTTCAAAAATTTCGAATTAACATTCACTCAGCTTTTGTATGGAGTATTGGGGTTTTAAGCGAGTGAAATTAGAATACTCCTGAGTTTTTAGTATTTAAAACGAGTTATTTTGCTTTTAATATTCGATTTTTTCGAAAGTGGTTTTGGAGTTCTAATGAAGTTATCGCTGGAAGCTATTCAAATTATCGATGCGATCGACCGCACCGGATCGATGTCGGGCGCGGCGGAACTGCTGCATCGCGTACCCTCCACCATTTCCTATGCCGTCGGCAAATTGGAAGAACAATTGAATCTGAAGTTATTCGAACGCAATGGCCCCAAGCTTTCGCTAACTCCGGCCGGAAATGCCTTGTTAAACGAAGGGCGTTTGTTATTGCACGCCTTTGGCGACCTCGAATCTCGGTTATATAAAATCGCTTCCGGATATGAAGCCGAACTGACCCTGGTGTTTGATTCGCTGATACCCAGCAGGGTGTTTATTAACGATTTGCATGAGTTTAATACCCTGGAATGCGGAACCCGCATTCGCTTCACCACGGAAGTGATGAGCGGGGTATGGGAGGCATTACGTGAGGAACGGGCTGATATCGTCATAGCCGTCGGCGATTGTCCGAATTGGAGCGGCTATCAAGTCAGGCAGATCGATACCGTGGATTTTGCATTTTGCGTCGCGCCCGTCCACCCGTTGGCTGCAGCGGATCAGCCAATTAAAACCGACATGCTGCATAGACATACCGTTATCGCCGTCGCCGACAGCGCCCGGTCGCTGCCGGCAAAAACAGTAGGTTTATTGTCCGGGCAAAAACGCATTACGGTGCCGAATATAGACACCAAAATCCAATTTCAACGGGCCGGATTGGGCTTTGGCTTTTTACCGCGCCGATTAATCGCCCAAGAGCTGGAAACCGGATCGCTGATGGAATTGCAGGTTGAGGAAGCGCGTCCGCCGGAACCGGTGTGGCTGGCAATGCGCACCGCAAATAAAGGTGAAGCGGCCGGTTGGTGGTACCAAACATTAAGCCGGCCGCTGTTAAGCGACGTTTGAAATATCGGCGCATGCTATTGCCCAAGCTTAGCGTCGGCTTTACCGGTTATCGGAGGCGCGGTAAACTCATTTTGGGTTCACGCCGAAACCGGAGTGGAGTACGCCTGAAAACCGCTCAAAGACGGCTTCAGGCGAATAAAAAGCTCTCCAAACAGGGGGCATAACCGCTGAAACTCGACTTCGTGGTCAATTTCAGCGCAAAAAAATCAAGGTTACCGTGGGTAAGGGGAAATATTCGTGAGTTTTTCACCAGCCTTCTACGCGGCTTTGCTGACAAACAAAACGATGTTGCTGGTGTCCATTGGCGGCCACGCCTGAAAATCGATAGGCAGCTCCAGCAATGGCCCGGTAACGCATGACTTCAACGAGCCATCGGTTGCGATATAAAGCTTTTTCGGCAACTTGGCTTTGTGATTGTCGATTTTGGCGGTTTGAGTGTTCATTACGCTTAGGCTGGTTAGCTTGGGAGATTTCACTTTATTGCCGGTTTCTTATTGCTGCCTTAACCACGCGATGGCATTTGGATTATGGCGATCCTGGGCGGAATGACAATCTTCGGAAATAGGGGCCGTGTAATAGGATTAACGGGTTCTTTAATTATCTGCAATGTATGCCAAACCCAATATGCTCGAGCAAATTAAACTGTTTTTTGAAAAACACCTGTCCTTACCGTCACCGGAGGCTGCGGAAGCAAAGCTTCAAGAGGCTTTGACTGCCTTAATGACCGAAATGATGACCATGGACGATGTCTGTCAAGATGTCGAACGGACCAAAATCCTGTCCTTGGTGCAAAAGTGCTTTTCGCTCTCCACCGAACAGGCTGAGGCCTTGATGGCCAAGGCGCAACACAAGCGTCAGCAGGCGGTTGATTATTACGAATTTACCTCAACAATCAACCAATGCCTTGGTCCTGAGGAAAAGATAAAGTTTGTTAAATCCCTCTGGCAAATCGCTTATGCCGACGGCACTATCGACCCGCAAGAGGAGTATCTGGTGCGGAAGATTGCCGACCTGCTTGGCGTCTCGCACACCGATTTTATTCTGGCCAAACTGCGCGCTAATCCCGATACTTGAAAATCCCCATACCTGTTTAAATGAATCACCCCATGAAAAAGACTAAGAAAAACAAAAATCTGTGGCTAACAGAAGCTGATATTGCGGTCGGTGATTTGTATTTCACCACCGCCCAGCAATACCGCGCAGTCCTGGCGATGAACGGCGATTTTTTGATTTACGCACCTAGCTCGGAAGGCATGGAACCCTTGCCGGCCGATAGCCCAATGCCGTTTGCCAACTCGCCCGCTAAAAAATGCCAGATCGCCACATTTGCGCAAAAGGAATATCAAGCATTCGATTGGTATGGAACGGTTGCCGTTAAACATAAACTCACGCCGTCTCAGATAGCCGAGGCCATCGGCCAATGTAACGCCAAAGCCCAAATCGCCGGGTTGATGGCTGAATAAGGTGCGTTGGAAAAGATTTTTAACAGTCTGAAATCCTGCTTTTTCTGGTTTGCAAACGGGAGTTTGGAAACCACGTCTCGGCAACGCCAGCAGTGGTGTAAGCACCACTTACCATTCAAACACGAGTATGTTGACCAAAGCGAAAAGCTAGGCCTTGCGTACCGGGCTGATCGGCCCGGCAATCAACGATATTTCGTCACTCGAACGACATATCGTCGCCGCTTCCGCCCGCTGGCTCATTGCCGCCAACCTGAATTGCCTTAAACGACAAGACCAAAACAACCTTAAAACAATCGCTTACAGGGCAATAGCCGCAAACACGCGGCAATTGGCACAAGAAATGACCAGTAAACGCCAACCATCGGACATCGGTTAGCGACTAACCGCCTCCGAGACCATACTTTTTACGTTTACTCAGGAGCAGCACCATGTCCCGCCCTTGTTTCAAAGCCCACCCATTAGCGCTGGCCTTGGCCGGCATCCTAGCCAATAGCCTTTTGACCTCCCCCGTCCTTGCCTCTGAGTTGGTTTGGGACGGCAGCGGCGACAGCGACAGTTGGTTTTTCTCGAACAACGATTTCCTTCATCCCAATACCAACTGGCTAAACAACGACCCATTATTGCTGCCGAAACATTACGATAACTTGGTCTTCAAAGGCCACACCCGGTTGACGCCGCTTAACGACGGTCCGGAAGGCCTGGCCATCAAGGGCATGACCTTTGCGGCCGACGCCAGGGCGTTTACCCTAAACGGCAATCTCATCTTCAGCATCGGCAATATCGTCAACGCCAGCCGCAATCTGCAAACCATCAATATGCCGATCATCATCGGCACCGATCAGATATGGGATGGCGGCAATATCCCCGGCGGTTTTTTGCAAGTGAATCAACTCGCCGGTTTGCGCGACCATTCCCTGACCTTGCTACGCTACGCCAGGGTTTCCGCCGGCGATAACCCATTGATGCTCGGCGAAACCGGACAAGCACAATTGCTGGTGAAAGGCAGGAGTACGCTGGACAGTGTCTCGGCTGTCATCGGCGCCGGCCAGGGAAGCACGGCGGAAATGACCGTCCAAGGCTCGGGATCGAAATGGACCAATAGCGGGAACTTGAATGTAGGCACGCACGGCAAAGCCATCCTGAATATCCTCGATTCCGGCTCGGTGATCAGTAAGACGGCGTCTCTCGGCAACGGTGCCCAAGTGGCCATCGATGGCCTGGGATCGAGTTGGACCAATAGTAACGATCTGCACATTGGCTATCTTGGTGAAGGCACGCTGAGCGTGACCAATGGCGGTGTGTTGAACTCCGGCAAAAGCACCATAGGTGGCGGTAACTCCATGCATCCCAGCTTAGTCACCATCGACGGCGCCGGATCGCGGTGGACGAATCAGAGCCTGTTTATTGGTTCGCCTGGCCAAGGTAGTTTGAAAATCGCTAACGGCGGCATGGTCGTAAGCGGCCAAAGCGTTATCGGCGATCAAGGTGCGGGCGAATTGAATATCGTCAAGGGCGGGAGCATGGAAAGCCAATCTACCATTATCGGCAATCAGGGCAAGGGCGAAGTTTTAATCGAGGACTCGGGCTCCAGTATGCTGATCATCGGCAATTTGTCGGTTGGATACGAGCGCGGCGGCAGAGGCGAGTTACTCGTCGGTCCTGGCGGCACCGTCAGCAACCAGTTCGGTTACGTCGGCGCAAAATCGCAAAGTATCGGCCGGGTAAACGTGCAGGGTTTGGGCGCCCAATGGCTTAACAAAAGCGAGCTGTTGGTCGGCGATCAGGGTGATGGCATCTTAGTCGTCGATAGCGGCGGCAGCGTGAAAAGCGACAGAGGCACTATCGGCAATGCCAGTGGCGGTGTGGGGGTGGCAAGCATCAAAGGCCAAGGGTCGACATGGACTGTCCGGGATAGACTAATGGTAGGCAATCAAGGCACCGGCACGCTGAATGTGGAAAATGGCGGAAAAGTGGAAAGCGCAAGCGCGGTCATCGGCAATGCCATCGGCGGCTTGGGCAAGGTTATGGTCAACGGCGACGGCTCGCAATGGCGCAACCAAGGCGATCTGTTGATCGGCCGGGGTGGAAAGGGGCTGCTTAATATCGAAAACCAGGGCCTAGTTTCGGTTGGCGGACGCTTACGCATTTTAAGCACCGGCGTCGTGAATCTGAACGGCGGCACGCTCGAAGTCGTCAATCAAGACGACGTTCGCCCTGGGCCTGGCGGGCAGTTTAACTGGCTCGCCGGCACCTTGAGCGTCACCGGTGCCGACGGCGTGACCTTGGGCCGTAGTGAGATTTCTAGCCCGTTCACGACCCTGACCAGCGGCAAAACCTTGGCGGTGACCAACAGCCTGAACGTCAACAGCGGCAGTCTATTATGGCTAAACGGCGGCTCGCTAAAGGCCGGCACGCTGGCAGTGAACGGCGGACTAATCGTCTTCCATAACGGTAGCCATCTGGATATGAACGACATCGGCACCTTGTCCGGTTACGGCACGCTGACAACGACAGTGAGCGGCGGCACGGCGGCCAACACCATCCGCGCCAATAGCGGCAAACTGGTGCTGGGCAACGTCAATTCCAATCAAGGTTTCGAATTTGGCGGCAAGCTTGATGTCGGCTCAAATCAAGTGACGTTGCTGGATAAAGATAAAGCCCAGTTGGGCGTCTCCACCAGTTTGGGCAAGGGCGGCGAACTGGGCAGCATCAACGGCATCGATTTGGGCGACGGTGACACTCTGAGCTACACCGGTAGCGCCAGCATTCTGGGCGACTTCACCAACAACGGTCTGGTGACTGGATCGAGGGGCACCTTGACTTTCCTGAACGATGTCAACGGCGCCGGTGGGTTTGGCGGCAACGTTGTTTTTCGCGGCGGCTACAATCCCGGCAACAGCCCGGCCGCCATCGACTTCCACGGCGGCAGCCTCCGCTTTGGTGCCAGTTCGGTGCTGACGATGGAAATCTTCGGTAATCAGCCGGGCAGCCAATACGATCAATTACTGAATATCGGCCATTTTGATTTTAACGGCACCCTGTCCTTGGTGTTCGGCGGTAACTTCACGCCGGTCGCCGGCGATGTTTTCAAGTTATTCGACTTCGCCGACTTCAGCGGCAGTTTAAACCCGGACCGCATCAGCGTCGCCGGCATAGACCGCAAGCTACTCGACTTTTCCAACTTGGCAACCAACGGCAGTCTGCGGGTCGCCGCCGTGCCGCTGCCGACTACGGCTTGGCTGTTCCTGGGCGGTTTGCTGGGCATACTGGCCAAGTCGCGCCGCCACACCCTCCATCGCGCGGCTAGCGTAAAAGGGGAGTAGGGCGAAGCGATGCCAAGTGTCGACACTGTGGCATTGCTTTAATTTATGTTGATTGGTGGATGACGCTAGGCTTATCCGCCCATTTTTTTATTTGCTGGGGTATCACAGCGCACTTCATTCCCGCTCAGTTGAATCAGACAGATTGGCAACGCGCTTGCCGACCCGAAACAAACTCCACGCCAGCACGACCACCATCAAGGTAATGACCAGGCCCAGAAACCAAGAGCTGTTCAGCAGTTTAGCGACATTGAAGTGTTGTTCGCCGATTGTGGCCTCGGCTTCCGGCCCCAATCCGGCTCGATTGCTCTGGTAACCGCGGCGTAATAATTCCTGGATCGGTGCGGTGTCATAGTGCGGCGCCTCGGCGGCTTCGGCGCCGTATTGGATTTGATAGCTCAGGCCGGTTTGCGGCAAGAACAGCAATTGGTAGCCGAGACCGGTGCCGGCGACGGTGTTGATATGCAGTTCCGGGTTGTCCTGGTCACGAATCACAATGCGGTAGCGCGATTGCCGTTGTTCCGGAAAGCTGATGGTGGTTTGCTCGCGATTGATGTCTTGATAATGCAGAGCTTCCAGGGTGCCGCTGCCGATGGTGCGCATTTGGGTTTCCAAGCCTTGCGTCAGCGGGATTTGCACTTCGGCTTGGCGGCTGAAGTTTGGAGTCATGATTTGCAGCTTCAAGCCGTTCAGTGGTTGCCGCAGTGTGTCTACGTCGATGATAGTAGCTTTTTGCTCGGCATCGAGTTTGATTTTAAAACCGGCCGGGTAATCAAATTGTTGATCGGTGTCGGCAACCGTTTCGCTGGCGTTGTGCCAGAGCTCGATACGCTCGACATGTAGAGGTTCTTTGAACTGTTGCGTGGTTTCCTGGCGTTGCAATTCTTCGCCGCCGCGCACGGTGCGGGTCAGTTCCAAGAGCTCGGCCACCCGGGTTTGGCTGGCTTTGGCGACGACGATTTTAAATTGCCGGTAGCTATTCGCCGGCAACTCGACGTCGCGGTTTCCAACAGTCATATAACGCGAATAATCGTAAATCTGCGCTCTCTCGACCAGCAATTGCCAGTTTTGGCCGTCGTTGGAACCGTGAATCTGCAAGGCGTATTCGAAATCATGTTGGTTGGTGACTAGGCTTAGGCCGTCGGCGTTGGCGGCGTTTTTGTCCAGTTGCACGGTCACGACGAAGCCTTCGTCCTCGTCGCCGAATTTTTGCAAATCGATGGTCTTGCTGGTGCTGGCCACGCGCTTACTGACGGTCTTCCGGCTGGCGATTTTTTGCAGCAAATAAGGCGTTTCGACGCCGTTTTGATCGATCAGGCGCAAGTCGCGAAAGTCGGCGGCGGTGTTGGCATACACCGCGCTGTCCAGCGGAACGGCCAGCAGGCTTTGTTGCCCGTTATCTTGGGCCAGTGCTGGTCGGCTGTACCGGAAGGCCGGCGCTTCGTTGGCCCAAGCCTGGGTCAAAAACAGGCAGCATAACACTGCAAATTTGGCGATCATGATCATGTTTTGTTTTCGGCATTGCCGATAAAAGTTTGTTGATAACGCATGTAAAAAAACGCCCCGCCCAGCGCTAGCATGCCCAGCACGATAAAGGCGACGATCCGGTAAATTTGTTCCAACCGGGCCAGGTCGATGAAAAACACCTTCCAGGCCACCAAGGCAAACAGCGCCAGACCGACCAGGCGCAGTCCGGCAATTTGCCGCTTGATGCCGTTGAATACCAGTGTCAACGCAAATATCGACCATAAGATTGATACGCCGCCGGAACGCAAACCCGGCACATATTGATACAAGAGTGAGTTAATTTCCAGACTTAAAAAGGTAAATAACAAGACCAGCGCCGCGCCACCCAGCCATTGGCGGATATTGCCGGTGTCGGTTTCGTAGTCCGCCAGACGGCGTAAGGCGAACAGCAAAAAGGCTATGGTCGCCGCGAAATCCAGCAAACGCATCAATGCCAGTTCGAAGGAATAGCCGCCGCCGTAGCGCAAGGTCCAGACGCTGTCGCCGACGCCGATATGCCCCAGCGTCAAGTCCCAGGACGGCAGATCGAACAACAGCATCTTCAGGAACACGCCGATCAGGAACAGCCGAAGCGCTTGTAGCAGCCAATCGCCCGTACCGGCCACGTAACGGGTCAACAATAGCCAGCACATGGCCAGCCAGACCAACGTCAATACCGGCAATTGCAAGGGTGGATACAGATAGGCAAAACTGCGGAACAACTCCAGTTGCAGTACCACAAACAACAATCCGCCGCCGACCAGCAGGATGATTTGCAACAGCAGATTGTCTTTCAGCCACAGCGGCACATCGTTGCCGGCATCGCAGGCTAGTGGTGAAGCCGGTGCCGGTTTTTCGATCAGCGTGTAGGCCAAGGCCAGCGACAGGATGGGTATGCCGAAGCTGATTACCCGTTCCAGCAAGCCCAGCAAGAAGGCGCCGAATGATTGCTGGCTATCCATTTGCATGCCGTATTGGCCGGGCAAGTCGATGAAACAAAAACGCACCAGCACCAACGCATACAGTAGATATGCCACTTGTTGTAAAAACGCGCTGCGCAATTTGCCCGCCATCCACAGCATTACCAAGGCTTGCAACGACCAGCTGACGGTAATCCATTGATTGGACAGCAGCAAGGGTAGGGTGATGGTCACAAAAAATGCCGCCAAGCCAATGAAGCTGATCAATAGTTCCTTATCCACCACCTTCCGCGCGAGGCAATAATAGACATGGCCGACATAAAACGCCGCCAATGCCACGGTCAGCAAGGCGGTCCAGATTTGCCCGTAGGCGTCGTCGATCAGATGGTAGGCGGTGCCGAAGAAGATGGCGGCATTGACGATCAGGCCGATTAAATCCAGTAGGGTCGATTTGGTTTGATTGACCAGGCAGAACAAAAACACCGTTGTAGAATACAGCACAAAAAAGCCGGTCAAGAACGGCAAGACCTGCCAGAAATACTCGACCTGATAGTTTTGCATCGAGCCGAAGAACAACAGGTAATTAAAGAAAAAGCTCAGGAAATTTAATAAATGCCATTGCTTGTACCAGTTGATCGCCAGGATGCCGGTACCCAACAGCAACATGTAACTAAACAGTCCGGGAAAATTGACCTGACCGGTGGAGAGCATGATGGGCGTACAGTAGCCGCCGATGATTGCGAAGATGGCGACGAGCATCGAGTCCAGCTTGATCGCTAAAAACGCCGCGCAGGCGGTCACCAAAATCATCAACGCAAAAGTCGGGTAGACGTCCAGCAGATGGTAAAAACTGTGCGCGGCAAATACGCTGAAATACAACACTGCAATGCCGCCGCCCAGCAAACCCTGGCTGAACAGATGGTAGGTGCCGCCGACCAAACGCACGCCGCCGACAATCATGCCGACACCGGCCAGCACTGATAAGGCTACTCGCGCCTGTTCGCCAAGCAGGCCGTTGTCGATGGAATATTTCAGGAAAAAGCCGATACCGGTCACCAAAATCAACACGCCGATACGCAGCAGCCAGTTGCTGGCGACCGCATATTCCATCGCCACGCCTTCCGGGCGGTGACCTTCGCCGACGATGATCCAGTTCCAGATTTCTTTGAGGACTTTCTGCGCCGCCAGTTCGAAACGGCTGGGTTCGGCGGGTTGCCAGGTGTTTTGACTCCAGGGATTTTCCTGGGCTGGCTCCGCAATCGGTTCCGGCGTCGTTGGGGGTTCCGGTGGCACCAGTTCGGTAGGGAGTTGGCTGGGGGTAATATCGAATAGCACCTGTTCCGTTGCCGGTGTTTGCACTTCGAATAAAGCGGGTTGCGGCGGTGTTTCGTGAGTAGGCACTACTTGCGCGTTTGCCAGCTCACGCAGCAGTTTGCGGTCCTCGCGTAGTGCCGCTTCTATCTTCCGCAGGGTCTGATTAATGTCATCCTGGTTACGTTTTTGGCGGCCCATTAAAACGGTCAACATCGCGATTATTACGATGGGCACCAAAATCAGGACAAAAGCGATAAAACCGAAAAAATCGTCCACGGCAACTCTCCAAGGCTGGGCAAACGGTGGGTTATTTGGGTTATCAAGCAAGCTTTTCAGGTCACGGCCAGATCTTCTGCGTGAAGCGGCAAATGCGCTGGGTTACGCGCCAATTTGCAAAAGTAGTCGTATTCGTGAGCGGCGTCACTATTCAGGATAACCGCTTGTTACTCTGATTGCTATATATGGCCCGTGTGGCAAGGATTTGTTCTATGCTTGATGCATGGATTACAAGGGTAAGCTTAGGATTACATATAGATTTTCCAGGAGCTGCCGACAACCCAAGGTGTATAACCACACATTCCAATACATTGGCTGATCTCATGAACAAGAACTCCACAATCCAATCCAAAATATTGCTAAGCATAGCCAGTGTATTTTTGTTGCTGATGTTTGTCAGCACGCTATTTATGGCGGAACGGCAAAAAGACATGATACAAACGCTGGCGACAGATAAAGCTCGGGATATTGCCAATAGTTATTTCGACGGCGTGAATACCCTAATGCTGACCGGCGCGATGGCGCAGGGTGAAGTATTGCGCGATAAAGCCCTTTCGCATACCAATGTCACGGAAGTGCGGTTAATTCGTGGCAAGCAAATTACCGATTTTTACGGTCCCGGTAAATCCGAGCAAAGACCCGTTGATAATTTGGATGATCGCGCGCTGGCCGGTGAAAGCATCATTCAACCGGGTAACGACAAAAACGGACGCCTGATCACCGTGCTGGAGCCGGTTAAGGCTAGCGCCAATTTTCGCGGCACCAACTGTCTCACTTGTCACACGGTGAGCGAGGGGACAGTGTTGGGAGCGGTGCGGGTGAGTTTTTCACTGGCAAATCTCGATGCGCAGATTAATCGCGATTTGGTGATTGCTTCGGCTATCTCCTTGGTGATGTTTGCCGGCGGCCTCTTGCTGGTCAATATGCTGATGCGCAAGATTGTGGTTAATCCATTAGTGGCGATGCGCGACACGGTTAACGCCATTGCCGGACAGTCGGATTTACGGCAACGATTGCAAGTCGATTCCGGCGACGAAATCGGCCAGGTCAGCGAGTCGTTTAATACCATGTTGGCAAATTTTGCCGGTAGTTTGGGGCAGGTGTCTTCGGTCAGTCAGCAATTGGCGTCCGCAACCAACCAAATATCCGGTGTGGCCCGACAAACTTCGCAAGCGGCCACGCAACAACGCAGCGAAACCGAGACGGTGATTCAAGCGATACACGAACTGGAGAACTCTGTGCAAGACGTGCGCGGCGGGGCGACCGGTGCGGCGCAAGCTTCCGTGGAAGCCGATCAGGAGGCCGCGCAAGGCGCTGCGACGACCAAAAATGCCATCAACGGTATCAACGAACTGGTGAATGAAATCGACAGAGCCGCTGAAGTGATCAAACGTCTGGATCAAAAAAGTAACGGTGTCGGTGCGGTGTTGGATGTGATCAAAGGCCTGGCCGAGCAAACCAATCTGTTGGCCTTGAATGCAGCCATCGAAGCCGCCAGAGCCGGCGAGCAGGGGCGCGGGTTTGCGGTGGTGGCCGATGAAGTCCGCACCTTGGCTACACGTTCGCATAAAGCAACCGAGGAAATTCAAAGCATCATCGATCAATTGCAACGCGAAGCCAAAGACGCGGTCACGGTGATGAACAATGCCAAAAACAGCGCTGAGCAGCGCCGTGAACAAGTGCAAAGCGCCGACCAGGGTCTAAGCGCGATTGCCGAGCGGGTGACGCAGATCCGCGAATTGAACTCGCGGATGTCGCAAGCGGCCGATAATCAAAGCCGCGTTGCGCAGCACGTGGGGCAAAGTATTGCCAATATCGGCCAACTGACCGAACGCACCGCGCAGGATGCCGCGCAAACCAATGCCGCTAGTAACGAATTGGTGAAATTGGCCGCGCAATTGAATGAGTTGGTGAGTCAGTTCAAGCGATAGTCGTGTTCAGCAGCGATTGACAGCGGCATCAGCCCGCTTATATAGTTCGTGCATGAGTAATCCTATCGATACAAAAAACAGACACCTATGGCTGTGGGCATTGCCTACCGCCGTGGTGTTTGCGTTTTTCTAAACAATCAAGCAACCGCGGGTCTTGCCGCAGTTGCTTCGACACTCGCCTAAGGCCCGCATCACTCAGGAGGCCTAATGGCAACGACTAAATCCACCACAGCATTCAACCGCAACCGTTTATTCGGCTTTGCCCTGGCCACCCTGGCGGCTATCGGTTTTTCCGGCAAAGCCATTTTGGTCAAACTGGCGTATTACCAGCCGGTGGATGCATTGACGCTATTGGCCTTACGCATGCTGTTTTCCGCGCCGTTTTTTTTAATCGTTGCGTGGCGGCATGCCGGCCAAAAGGATCTTAGGCCATTAAACCGGCGAGATTATCTGGCTCTCTTGATATTGGGCTTTCTGGGTTATTACCTGTCCAGTTTGTTTGATTTTGTCGGCTTGCAATATATCTCTGCCGGGCTGGAGCGCTTGATTCTGTTCCTGTATCCGACCATGGTCGTCGTGCTGTCGGCGTTGCTGTTGGGCAAACCGTTTGGCCGCAAGGAAGTCGTGGCGCTGGTGCTCAGTTACGCCGGCATCGGCGTGGTGTTTTTCGACGAAATCAATATTCAGTCTGAACATCTGTTGCTGGGAGCCGGCTTCGTGTTTGCTAGCACCTTGACTTACTCGGCTTATCTGATCGGCACCGGCGAAACGGTGGCCCGCATCGGTGCTTCACGCTTTACCGCTTACGCGATGCTGGTGGCTTGCGCGGCGACGCTGACGCAATTTTTACTCACCCATCCGCCGCAGGCTTTGCTGCTGCCGATGCGGGTATATCAATTGAGCTTGCTGATGGCGATTTTCTCGACGGTGCTGCCAGTGTTCATGCTGTCGGCAGCGATCAAGATGATAGGTTCCAGTCACACCTCGTTGATCGGCTCGCTGGGGCCGGTGGCAACCTTGTTTATGGCCAGTTATGTGTTGGGTGAAGAATTGACGCCCGCGCAGATAGGCGGGGCGGCGTTGGTGATGGTTGGAGTATTGAGTTTGTCGTGGAAGTGAGGGGCCGTTAATCGGACGCCAAGCCGCCCGATACCAGCATCTCCCGCGCATGCGCCAAGGTGTTTTCGGTAATCGTTACGCCGCCCAGCATGCGGGCCACTTCGTTGACTCGTTCGTCTTCGCTGAGGCGGCGAACCGTGGACGATGTTACCGCCGCTTTTTGATTCTTCGCGACGAATAAATGCTGATGCGCTTGCGAGGCAACTTGCGGCAAGTGGGTGACGCATAAGACCTGCCGGTTCTTGCTCAAACGCCGGAGCTTTTGGCCGACGATCTCAGCGATGCCTCCGCCGATGCCGGAATCGACTTCATCGAAGATCATCGTCGGCGTAGTCTTGTCGGTGCTGGTGGTGACCTGGATCGCCAAACTAATCCGCGACAATTCGCCGCCGGACGCCACTTTTGCCAGCGGCTTGGCCGGCAAACCGGGGTTGGTGCTCACTAAAAACTCGATGCTGTCGACGCCGTTGCGTTGCGGTTCTGCGTCTTCCGGCGTGCGGAGATTGACGAGGAACTCGCCGTGCGGCATGCCCAGTTCCTTGATGGCGTCGGAAATGCGTTGCTGCAACTCCGTGCCGGCTTGGCGGCGGCTGGTGGACAATTCTCCGGCCAATTTGCGGTATTGGCTTAACAGCCGCTCGCAATCGGTATTCAAGCTTTCAATGCGCTCGCTGCTGTGGCTGAGGTTATCCAGTTCCGTGGCAAAGCGCGCGGCCAATTCCGGCAATTCTTCCGGCTGGATTTTATGCTTGCGGCTCAGCGATTGAATCACGCCGATCTGGTTTTCCAGCCAAGTTAGTTGTTGCGGATCGGCTTCCTGGTTTTCCAGAAAACGGCGCAATTGCTGGGTGGCTTCGCCGATCTGAATCTCGGCATCGCTCAATAACTCGGCAACGCCGTTCAGTTCGCCGGCATATTGGGCCAGTTCGTTGATGGCATGAATCACATGGCCCAGCATGTCGGCCACCGATTGTTGATCGTTGTCGTACAAAACATCCAGCTGTTGTTGGCCGACGCCGAGAATTTTGCCGAGGTTGGCCAGCTTGTGATGTTCGTCGGCCAGGGCTTGGTAATCGAAATTTTCCAAATCCAGTTGCTGCAACTCGTCGAGTTGATAACGCAGCAATTCCTCGCGCTCGGCTTGGTCGCTGCCGGCTTTTAATAATTGCTGCAGTTGCTTATGCGCCTGTTTCCAGTTTTGGTAACAGGTATTCAGATCGTCCAGCAAGGCTTGATTGCCGGCAAAACCGTCCAGCAGCCGGCGCTGTTCTTCGCTGTCCAGCAAGGTCAAATGGGCGTGTTGGCCGTGGATTTCCACCAATTGCCGGCTCAGGCCTTGCAGGGTTTGCAGATTGACCGGGCGGTTGTTGATATAAGCCTTGGAACGGCCGTCGTCGCTGATGGTGCGGCGGATCATGCATTGGCCGTCGTCGTCCAGTTCGTTATCGATCAGCCATTGTTTGACCAAAGGTGCCTTGGATAGATCAAATTCGATATTGACTTCGGCGCGCTTGCTGCCCGGCCGCACGTAGCCGGAATCGGCGCGGTCGCCCAAGGCCAGGCCCAACGCGGTCAATAAAATCGATTTGCCGGCGCCGGTTTCGCCGGTCAATACCGACATGCCGGGGTCCAAGTCCAAGTCCAGCGCGTCGACAACGGCTAGGTCGATAATATTCAGGTTTAACAGCATGGCCTTAGGCGGGGTAGCCGCTCCAGTTGAGTTTGCTTCTTAGGGTATGGAAAAAATCGTGATCCGCGGGATGCAAAATTTTAATCGGTTTGGCGGCTTTTTTGATGACGATTTTGTCGTTGATCCGCACGTCCGGAATCTCCATGTGGTCACAAGTCACCAGCGCATTGATCTGTTTGGTCTGGCTGAAGCGGATTTCGATGACCACGTTGTCGTCGATGACGATGGGCCGATTAGACAAGGTATGCGGGTTCAATGGCACCAACACCAGCGCGTTCAAAGCGGGATGCAGAATCGGGCCGCCCGCCGATAGCGAGTAAGCGGTAGAGCCGGTCGGCGTGGCGACGATCAGGCCGTCCGAGCGCTGGGTATTCAGATACACGCCGTCGATGCTGGTGACGATCTCTATCATGCTCGGCGTCACCCAGCGGTGTACCACCACCTCATTGACGGCCGTTTGCTGGTGGATGATTTCGTGATCGCGGATGATATGAGTACTAAGTAATTGGCGCTGCTCGGTCTTGAATTCCCCGGCCAAAATCTTATCCAGGCGGGTGGACAACTGTTCCGGCGAAATATCCACCAAAAAGCCCAGCCTGCCCAGGTTAACGCCCAGCAGCGGTGTTTCAAAATCGGCGGCGGCGCGGGCCGCGGCCAGAAATGTGCCGTCGCCGCCCACGGCGATAATCAAGTCGCACAATTCCGGCAGGCGCTCGATATGCACGCCATTTATATTTTCACCGGCTATTAACTCCGCGCTTTGGCTGTCTACGACAATGTCGTGACCACGGGTTTTTAGGTAACGGAAAAGTTCGTTCAGCGTCACGGCAATACCGGGATCGCCGCATTTGCCGATGATACCGATACGCTGGAAGGGGCTTGGCATGGTTGGGGTGGTTAATTTTGAGTAAGTTCGATTATAGGGGATTGTGTTTTTATTCGGTAGCCTTGTGTGATTTATGTCGCTGGCGCGACGGATTGATTTAATGTCGGTTCGCGGACCGACAACCGCGACACTTTCTTTTGTTTGGCCAAAAGAAAGTGTCCAAAGAAAAGGCCACCCGGATGCCGCTTTGATCCTGCACGCCGAAGCTTTCGCCGGGGGTTGACGAAAGGGGCTTACTGCCCCTTCGTCAACGTGCGGCATCCCTGCCGCACCCCTTCGGGCTGATCCCGCCGAAAGCTCCGGTGCTCGGCGCGGCATACGGGAGAGACTCCACTCCGGAATTTATCGTTAAGTAGGCTAAATTGCTCTAGTTCCCACGTGTCACGTGGGAACTCAGATGTACCGCGCCGCGGTGTATTTGTGCCGCAGCGCGGCCAAGCCTGCATTACCACGCGGCGCGTGGGAACGAGGAAAATCAATTTGACACGAGTCAAGTGTAGCCTCGATGGAGCGCCAGCGGAATCGAGGGCGACGACCATCCGGTTATCAAGCCCACGACGGAAATTGGGAAAATTGGCCATCAGATCATCAGGGCAACGTCGACAAACGGTAGGGGATTGGCCTTCGAATCCTCGATTGCATCGAGGCTACTTACTACTTGCTAGTTCCCACGTGTCACGTGGGAACTCAGATGTACCGCGCTGCGGTGAATTTGTGCCGCAGCGCGGCCAAGCCCTGCATTACCACGCGGCGCGTGGGAACGAGGAAAACCCGTCCCGCTCAAGGGGTTATGCGCCTGCGTGCCAGCGTTCCATTACGAATGTGACGACAGTATGTGCTGCGTTAACTGCCAAGCGTGCCTCGGCTACTTTAATCTTGGGCGGCGCGACCCCGCGCCCATGTGCTGAACCAATGTGCGTTCGATAGGCGCCGACGCCATCTATTATTGAAGCTACGCCTTGAAGAATCTTCTTCTGATCGTCTCTCAGAGTTGGGTCAATGTTCAACCCCAAATGAGTCTGAACGGTCTTCCAGAGCGGTGAAATAGATTGGACGGTAGGCATATCGAGTGCAAAGGTGTCAATGTACGTTTTACAGAGCGCTTCCACGATTGAGCTTGCAGCGGTTATTGCAGCTTGAGGATCTCGCTCAAGCTGAGTGATCGCGCGCGCAAATTCTGCCTCAATAGACGCAAAGTCACCTTGCTTTAGGTAGTCGGATAGAGTCTTTGCAGTGATGCACGCTCCGGCTAAAGTCACATAGCCGTTGATCTGATAGGTAAGTTGATTCTTTGAAAGGCTCTCCCGAATGCGGTTCTGGCCTTCGGCGATGTTCGGCTGCAAATCCGAGGGTTCTAGGTCCATGAACCTCTGAATTACCTGTCCTAGCACGGAGAGTGCATCTATAGCTGGATCATTGTTGCATCTTTTAAGCCAAGCTGTGCACTTGGTCTCGCAGTTGCCTTCTGGTGCATCACCGGGTGCACCGCATTCTAAGAACAGGGCGTTCAATTTCGAATGGCTGTAATAGTGCGCCGCGATGACTGATGACACGGCGCCAATGACTGAGTTGGGAATGCTGTTAGACATGGAAGGTTCAGACGACTATAAGCAATTAAAAGGATCTGTCTGTCGGCAAAAGTTAACGGATATACTGACCACTTTAGCGCGACAACCACAAAAAAGGCCGGTTTCCCGGCCTTTCTACAATCAAACAACTTACTTCAACAACCCCTGCAACAATCCGTTCAACTTATGCACAAACGCTGCCGGATCGTCCAACTGGCCGCCTTCGCTGAGGATGGCCTGGTCGAACAATATATGGCTGATGTCGGCGAACCGCGCGTCGTCCTGCTCGTTTTTCAGGGCTTGGACGATGGCGTGGTCCGGGTTGATTTCGAAGATCGGCTTGCTGTTGCCGCCCATGCCGAACATGCCGCCGGCTTGGCCGGCTTCCTTCATGATCCGCTCCATGTGCAGGCTCATGTCGTAAGCGCCGGTGACCAGGCAAGCCGGGGAGTCGGTCAGACGGTGGCTGATTTTGACTTCGCTGACTTTGTCGGTCAGTACCTCTTTGAGTTGTTTGACCACCGATTCGAAGTCCTTGCTGACTTCTTCCTGATGTTTTTTCTCTTCTTCGGTGTCGAATTTATCCAGGTCCAGCTCGCCTTTGGCGATGGATTGCATGTGCTTGCCGTCGAATTCGGTCAGGCTGGAGACCAGCCATTCGTCGATGCGGTCGGTCAGCAATAGCACCTCGATGCCTTTTTTACGGAACACTTCCAGGTGCGGGCTGCTTTTGGCGGCGGCGAAGCTGTCGGCGGTGATGAAGTAGATTTTTTCCTGGCCTTCCTTCATCCGGCTGACGTAGTCGGCCAGCGAGACGTTCTGGGTTTTGTCGTCGGTGTGGGTCGATGAGAAGCGCAACAAGCCGGCAACGCGGTCCTTGTTTTTGTGGTCTTCGATCGGGCCTTCTTTGATGACGTTACCGAATTGCTCCCAGAATTTTTGGTATTTCTCCGCGTCGTTTTCGGCCAGGTCTTCCAACAATCCCAAGACCTTTTTAACCGCACCGCCTTTGATGGTGTTGATTTGTTTGCTTTGTTGCAGAATTTCCCGCGAGACGTTCAGCGGCAGGCTGTCGGTGTCGATCACGCCGCGGATGAAGCGCAGATAGCGCGGCATCAATTGCTCGGCGTCGTCGGTGATGAAGACTTTCTTGATGTACAGCTTGACGCCGTGTTTGGCGTCGCGGTCCCACAAATCGAACGGCGCGCGGCCCGGTACGTACAGCAGCAAGGTGTATTCGTTGGTGCCTTCTACTTTGCTGTGGACGTGAGCCAATGGGTCTTGGAAGTCGTGGCCGACGTGTTTGTAAAACTCGTTGTACTGTTCTTCGGTAATGTCTTCTTTAGACTTGGTCCAGAGAGCCGAGGCGCTGTTGACGGTTTCGTCTTCGACGCGGGCTGGCGCGGTTTCGTTACCTTCCTCGTCTTTCTCTGCCGGGATTTCCTTGCTCATGATGATCGGCAGGGAGATGTGGTCGGAGTATTTTTTGATGATCGAACGCAGTTTCCAGGCGCTTAAAAATTCGTCTTCGCCTTCTTTTAAATGCAAGACGATTTCGGTGCCGCGGCCGGCTTTGTCGATCGATTCGATACTGTACTCGCCCAGGCCGTCGGATTCCCAGCGCACGCCTTCGCTGGCTGGCGCGCCGGCTTTGCGGGTGGTTAAGGTGACTTTGTCGGCGACGATGAACGACGAATAAAAACCCACGCCGAATTGGCCGATCAGTTCGCTATCTTTGGCTTGGTCGCCGGTCAGCCTTTCGAAGAAGGCTTTGGTGCCGGATTTGGCAATGGTGCCGATGTGGTCCTGCACTTCTTCGCGCGTCATACCGATGCCGTTATCGGTAATGGTGATGGTCTTTTTGGCTTCGTCGAAATCGACGCGGATTTTCAGTTCGCTATCGCCTTCGTACAAGCTGTCATTGGCCAGGGCTTCGAAGCGCAATTTGTCGGCGGCGTCGGAACCGTTGGAGATCAGCTCGCGCAAAAAGATTTCCTTGTTGCTATACAAGGAGTGAATCATCAAGTGCAGCAAATGTTTTACTTCGGTTTGAAAACCAAGGGTTTGTTTGTTTGCTTCAACAGTCATGTCTATACTCATTTGGTTGTAAAGTGGACTCGGGCGAGTTGGGGATGATAATTTTATTTTTCAAGTCCGCCCGCTACGTGGATTTTATGGAGCCGATTTCTTGAGCGTTTTATTAGCCTTTCTGCCATGAGTTTTAGTTTAGCCGGCAAAAGTATCCTTATTGTCGAGGACAATCCCGTGTTTCGGAAAGCGATGCGCGACATGCTTTATAGCTTGCAAGCCGTCACTGTTGTCGAAGCGGATAATGGCATAGCCGCGATCCATGCCATGAGCAAAAGCAGTTTCGATATTGTGTTGTGCGATTACAACCTGGGTGTGGGTAAGAACGGGCAGCAGGTGCTGGAGGAAGCCAGACACCGGAATTTAATCGATTATCGCTGCGTGTTTGTATTGATCAGCGCCGAGCAGACTACCAGTGCGGTGTTGGGGGTTATGGACAGCAAGCCCGATGAGTATCTGACCAAGCCCTTCAACGCGCAGCAACTAATGAGTCGGCTGACACGTAATTTTGCCCGCAAGGAATTTATGGCCAGTGTCGACAAGGCGTTGGCCGCTGGCGATTTGTCTAAAGCCATTCAGTTATGCGATGCACTATTGCTGTCCGGGGACAAGAAAATGCATTTGCATTTGCTGAAAATGCGTGCCGAGCTGGCGATTTCCGCCGGCGATTTCGACAAGGCCAGGCAGATATATCATGAAGTTCTGGAGCATAGAGAACTGCCCTGGGCCCGATTGGGTTTGGGCGTGATCGATTTTCAAAACAATAACATCGAACAAGCGATTGCCGGTTTTCAGAGTCTGGTGGCTGACAATCCGATGTTGATGGAGTGTTACGACTGGCTGGGCAAGGCCTACGAAGCATTGGATCAGTACAGCGACGTCGAAAGTGTGTTGCAGCAGGCTTTGCAATTGTCGCCGCAATCGATACTCAGGCAAAAAAAACTGGCCGAAGCGGCGGACCGGAACGGCAATCTGGAAACCGCCGAGAAGGCCTATAAGTCGGTGGTGAAGCTGGGCAAGCATTCCGTGCATCGTTCCTGCAGTGATTTTGCCGGATTGGCCAAGCTTTATGCCAAAACCAATGCCGCGGACGAGGCATTAAAAACGCTGGAGGAAATGCGCAAAGAATATGCCAATCATCCCGAGGCGGAATTACGCGCCTCGACTGTGGAGGCGGATGTGTATAAAACGCTGGGTAACGACGAGTTGTCGCAGAAAGCGTTGCTAAAAGCGGTGGATATATGCAGCCGCTTGGGTAATAAAGCGCCCAGGGACTTGCAGTTGGAGGTAGTGAAAACCTGCTTCCTCAGCGATGAACACGATAAAGCCGAAGAAATACTTTACGATCTGATTCATGCACATATCGACGACGAACAATTTTTGAACGATTTACGCCGCATGCAAAGCGGCATTGGCATGGATAATCACTCGGAAATTCTGATTCAAAAAACCAAGCAGGCTTTGATTGCGACTAACAACAAAGGGGTGGCGCTTTATAAACAGGGTAAGTTTTCCGAAGCATTGGATTTGTTCGAACAGGCCATTCTGACTATGCCGGATAATAAAACCATCATCGTGAATATGTTGAAGATCATGATTCATGATTTGAAGGTTAATGAGTTTTGCGAAGAAAAAAATCAGCGCATCAGAGCTTTATTTATTAAAGCCAAGCAAATTGGCGTTGATCCACATAAGCTGGGGATATTACAAATGGAGTATGCGAAATTGCGGCAGTCTCAAGCGGTCAAGGCTTAAAACCATGCAAACCCATCCTAAAAACAACGATTTGTTTCCGACTATTCTCGCGTCAACCGTTCACGATATAAAAAACTCACTGGGTACCTTGCTGGAGCTGGTTAGGCAAACTGCTGCCAAACAAGACGGCCCGTCTGCCGAATTAAATCAGTTGGAATTCGAAGCGGCTCGTATTAATCACAGTCTGATGCAATTGCTGGTGATGTATAAGGTCGATTCGCAAAAATTTAGTTTGCATATTGAAGAATGCCCGGTAATCGATATTCTCGATGAAGCGATTCATCAACAGGCGCGCTTGGCTGGATTGCACAACATTGATCTACAAGTGGATTGTGGCGATGACGAGATGTGCTACTGCGATAACGCCATCATCAGCAATGCGCTGGCAGCTGTCTTGAATAATGCGTTGCGCTATACCCACAAAACCGTATTGATTGCCGTGACTGAGAAGGACGGCTATCTAACCATCGCCATCGAAGACGACGGTGCGGGTTATCCGCCTCATTTTTTAACCGCGGACTTAAACGATACTGCCGAATTGGACTGGGTGTCGGGAAATACCGGCCTGGGTTTGTATTTTGTGTCGGTAATGGCCGGCCTGCACAAAAATGCCGGGAAAAACGGATTTGTGCGGATCGACAACGAAAGTCGTTTGGGTGGGGCGAGGTTTAAACTTTTTTTGCCTTAAGGATTGCAGAATCATTAGACACTGAAGGATGGTACTAAGGTACAATGGCCCCGGTAATAATAGCGTTTTTCGTCGGGCAGACGGTTAGAAAAAATAAGAAAACTTTAAAAATGAGTATTTTAGTCACCGGTGGGGCCGGGTTTATCGGCAGCAATTTTGTATTGGATTGGTTGGCGCAAAGCGACGAATTGCTCGTCAATTTGGATAAATTGACCTATGCGGGTAACTTACAGAATTTGGCTTCTCTACATGACGATGACAGGCATGTATTTGTTCAAGGTGACATTGCGGATTACGATTTGCTGCTGAGTTTACTGCAAAAGTACCGGATTCGGGCCGTGATCAATTTTGCTGCCGAATCACATGTTGATCGTTCCATCCACGGACCGGAAGATTTTATTCAAACCAATATCGTCGGCAGTTTCCGTTTGTTGGAAGCGGTACGGCAATACTGGAACAACTTGGAACAGCCGGCCAAGCAGGCTTTTCGTTTACTGCACGTGTCTACCGACGAGGTGTACGGTTCTTTGGAAAAGACCGATGCGCCGTTCGCTGAAACCCACCAGTATCAACCCAATAGTCCTTATTCAGCCAGTAAAGCCGCCAGCGATCATTTGGTGCGTGCTTATCACCATACTTACGGTTTGCCTGTATTGACTACCAATTGCTCCAACAATTACGGTCCTTATCATTTCCCGGAAAAACTCATCCCGCTGTGCATTCAGAACGCCTTGTCCGGCAAAGCTTTGCCGATATACGGCGACGGTCAACAGATACGCGATTGGCTGTTTGTGAAGGATCATTGCAGCGCGATTCGCCGGGTGCTGGAAGCCGGCAAGCTTGGCGAGGTTTATAACGTCGGCGGTTGGAACGAAAAAGCCAATCTGGATGTAGTCAACACGCTATGCAGTATTCTGGATGAGCTGCAGCCGCGTAGCGACGGCAAATCCTATGCCGAACAGATTACCTATGTCACCGACCGGCCTGGGCACGACAGACGTTATGCCATCGATGCCGGCAAGCTGGAACGGGAGCTAGGCTGGAAACCGGCGGAAACCTTTGAGACCGGCATTCGCAAAACCGTGCAGTGGTATTTGGATAACCAAGCCTGGGTTAGCAATGTGTTGTCCGGTGACTACCAGTCCTGGCTCGATAAAAACTATGCAGGGCGCACTGCGTGATCAATGCTTTGCATGGTTGAGTGAATGAAAGTTTTATTGTTCGGTAAAAATGGCCAGCTGGGTTGGGAGTTGCAACGCAGTTTGGCGCCTTTGGGCGAATTGCTTGCGCTTGACAGATTCGACCAACATTATTGCGGCGATTTAAGCAACCCCAACGGGATTGCCGAAACGGTTCGCGCGCTGCGTCCCGATGTCATCGTCAATGCTGCTGCCTATACCGCAGTGGATAAGGCCGAGTCGGAAAGCGACTTGGCGAATACGATCAATGCGGTGGTGCCGGGAGTTTTGGCGGCAGAAGCCAAACGTATCGATGCGTGGTTGCTGCACTATTCGACGGATTACGTATTCGACGGCAGCGGTGATAAACCCTGGCGGGAAGATGATCAGGTTGGGCCGTTGAATGTCTATGGGCAAAGCAAATTGGCTGGGGAACGAGCCATTCAGGCCAGCGATTGCCGGCATTTGATTTTTCGGACCAGTTGGGTTTATGCAGCCAGAGGTAATAACTTTGCCAAAACTATGCTGCGCCTGGCGCAAGAACGGCAACAGCTATCGGTGATTAACGATCAAATCGGTACGCCAACCGGCGCCGAATTGCTGGCGGATGTGAGTGCCCACGCCATTCGTCATGCCTTGAAAACACCTGAAGTGGCTGGTGTTTATCATCTAACCGCTAGCGGCGAAACCAGTTGGTACGACTACGCACATTTGGTGCTTGACTATGCCCGTCAAGCCGGACTGGCGCTGAAAACCGACAAACAATCGGTTACGGCAATTCCCACCAGCGTTTACCAAACGCCGGCGCAGCGGCCATTAAACTCACGTATGAACACCGAAAAGTTGCAAAGCGTGTTTGATTTACAACTGCCGGCTTGGCAAAAGGGTGTCGAGCGAATGTTGTCTGAACTGTACGGAAAGTGACTATGAACCAGCGCAAAGGCATCATCCTGGCCGGAGGATCCGGCACCCGGCTGTATCCGGTAACGAAAGCGGTTTCCAAACAACTGCTGCCGATTTACGACAAGCCTATGATTTATTACCCGCTCAGCACGCTAATGTTGGCGGGGATTCGCGATATTTTGATCATTTCCACGCCGCAAGACACCCCTTTGTTTCAGCATTTATTGGGTGACGGCAGCGATTGGGGGATTAATCTGCAATATGCCGTACAACCCAGTCCCGACGGGTTGGCGCAAGCTTTTATCATCGGTAGGGATTTTGTCGGCGCGCAACCCAGTGCATTGGTATTGGGTGACAACATTTTTTACGGCCACGATTTACACGTTCAATTGGAACGCGCGACCGATCAATCCTCAGGGGCAACGGTTTTTGCCTATCATGTCAATGACCCGGAGCGCTACGGTGTCGTCAGCTTTGATGCTCAGGGTAGGGCAACTTCGCTAGAGGAAAAACCGACGCAGCCAAAAAGTAATTATGCAGTTACCGGTTTGTACTTTTACGACAATCAAGTCGTCGATATAGCCGCCAATTTACAGCCGTCGCCGCGCGGCGAGTTGGAGATTACCGACGTCAATAAAATGTATCTGGACCTAAATCAGCTTAGCGTCGAAATCATGGGTCGCGGCTATGCCTGGTTGGATACGGGTACTCATGCCAGTTTGATCGAGGCCAGCAATTTCATCGAAACCATCGAAACCCGGCAGGGTTTGAAAATCGCCTGTCCGGAGGAAATCGCCTGGCGTAGCGGCTGGGTTGGCGATGAGCAAATCGAAAAATTGGCCAAACCATTGGCGAAAAATGGCTACGGCCAGTATTTACTGGGCCTATTGAATAAGCAGGTGTTTTAATGCAAGCAACTAGACTTGCTATACCCGATGTCGTTTTATTTTCACCAAAAGTATTCGGTGACGAACGTGGTTTTTTCTTTGAAAGCTTCAACCAAAAAGTTTTTCAGGAGCTGACAGGATTAAGTGTCAATTTTGTTCAAGACAACCACTCCAAATCTCAAAAAGGAGTATTGCGCGGATTACATTACCAATTGCCGCCTAAGGCGCAAGGCAAGTTGGTGAGGGTGGTCCAGGGAGAGGTGTTCGATGTGGCGGTGGATATTCGTAAGAATTCCCCTACATTCGGAAAGTGGGTCGGCGAGATACTTTCTGTGGAAAATCGACAGCAAATGTGGATACCAGAGGGATTTGCGCATGGCTTTTTAACGCTGTCCGAAACAGCCGAGTTTTTATATAAAACCACTGATTATTATGCGCCCGAATATGAGCGTTGCATTACCTGGAATGATGCAGATTTGAAAATCGCCTGGCCATTTGAGGGCGTGCCGCAACTTTCGAGCAAGGATTTGCTGGGCGCAACGTTCAAGGATGCCTGTTAGCCTAACATTTAACATGTTTATATCCGCCGGGCTGGCACTGCAGCATGCAGTTTATCGCTGCCGCTTGGTTTGATTTCAATAAAAGAGGAAGTTATATGAATAAAAGAGAACGCTCAATGCTCGACCTTTTAAAGAAGGGAAAGCAGGAGTATGGATACGAAGGCATTAAAGCCGAGTTTGAAGCGGAAGGTACTAGAACGGACGAGCTGTTGAGGCTGATTGAGATAGTGCGCAGAGCTGACCTGAAAGTGGGTTTGAAGATTGGCGGTTGCGAAGCAATGCGGGATTTATTAGAGAGTAAGTTAATTGGTGTGGATCATATCATCGCGCCGATGATTGAAAGCACTTACGCGCTGTCTAAGTATATAGACGCGAAGAACAAAGTATTCACGGAAGACGAGCAGCAAGATACTGATTTTTTATTCAATATTGAAACCGAACAAGCGTTTCAAGTCGTGCAAAGCTTGGCCGATCAAGCCAGGCAAGATAACGGTGTCGATGGCATGGTGTTTGGCCGTGTAGATTTTTCCTTGTCACGAGGTTATTCGAGAGATGCCATTAATCAGCCGCAAGTAACGGAATGTTGCATTGCCACTGCCAAAGAGTGTAAAGAAAAAGGTTTGGATTTTGTAGTGGGCGGCGGTGTTTCCATTGATGCATTACCCGCATTAAAAGAAATTAATCAGGTTCACCTTACCCGATTTGAAACCAGAAAAGTCATATTTTCCGGTCATTCGTTAGACAAGCCGGATATTGAAAAGGGCTTGTTAAACGCTGTGCATTTTGAGTTACTTTGGTTACAGAATAAACGCGATTATTACGACATTATTGCCAAGGAAGATCTGTCTCGAATAGCGATGCTTGAGGGACGTTGGAACGTATTAAGAGACAGCAATTAATTCGGTCGAAGCAATGCAAAAAATTCTGGTCTTCGGCGGTACCGGTACAATAGGTGCACATGTTTGCCAATTATTCGATACCAAGGGATGGCAGGTCGTTATAGCGTCCAGAAAGCAAAGCGCGCTTCCTGAGCATATTTTATTTGACCCATTCGATGACAATTTGAATTTATCCGCGCTTAAAGCAGCAGGCCAATTCAATGCCGTGTGTTGGGCGCAAGGGATGAATTGTAACGATAGTGTTTATAATGTTGATACAGATAAAAATATTGAACTATATAAAGCTAATTGCTTGTTTATTGTCAAAGCATTAAATATTTTATTAAATGAAAATATATTAGCCGAAAATGCGCGTTTAGCCGTGATTAGTTCAATATGGCAAAATATCGCCAGACAGGACAAGTTATCGTATTGCATGACTAAATCCGCGTTGCATGGATTAGTGCTTTCTGCTGCAACCGATCTTGCCCGTGACGGCTATTTAATTAATGCGGTTTTGCCGGGGGCATTGGATACGCCAATGACTCATCAAAATCTTGCGCCGGAACAACTGAAAAAGATAATCGATGCGACGAAGTTTAACCGACTAGCCACATTGGAGGATGTGACCAATATGGTTTATTTTCTGTGTTCTCCGGAAAATACCGGTATAACAGGTCAATTTATTAGTGCAGACTTAGGGTTTAGTCATGTCCGTATCGTTTGATATTCAATCCAGTATTGCAAATTATCGCGTGGTAATAGAAAACGGTGCTTTTGCCGAAGTACAACGGCAAGATGAGAATAGCGCCGTGTTATGCGATAACTTTTTTGAAACGGCTTTTTCCGGGAATGCCAAGGTTATTGCGGTGCCGGCGAATGAAGAAACCAAGAGTTTGACATCCGTACCCGAGATAATCGTAAAAATGCGAGATTTAGCCTTAACAAGGCAAGCTAAATTGACGGCCGTCGGTGGCGGTAGCCTGCAGGATATAGCCACCTTTTGTGCATCGATTTATATGCGCGGTATCAAATGGGATTATATTCCCACCACTCTATTGGGTATGGTGGATTCTTGTATTGGGGGTAAATCATCTATCAATGTTGGACGTTATAAAAATCTGGTTGGAAACTTCCATCCCCCGGAAACCATTATAATTGATCCGAATTTAGTAAAAACCCTCAACTCAGAACAGAAAATCGCCGGATTGTGCGAGGCCGTGAAGATTTGCTATGCCAAAGGAAGTTCGTGTTTTTCTGAGTATATGCGGTTAAATCCGCAAATGGATATGAATGTAGAAGGGTATGCGGACGTCATTGAATTAAGTTTAAAAGCAAAAAAATGGTTTATCGAAATTGATGAATTTGATAAGGCCGAGCGTTTATTACTGAATTTTGGTCATACCTTCGGGCATGCTTTGGAAGGTGCTTCCAATTTTGAAGTGAGCCATGGCATAGCGGTTGGGTTAGGCATGCTGATTGCTATTAACTATGCCCAAGTGAGCGGTGGCCTGGAGCACATTCCGGCGGATACTCAACAGTTGAAAGATTATGTCATTGGCTTATTGGATGAAATTCCGATGCTGAAGGAAATTATCCAGCGAATTGATGTGGAAAAAGTCTTTGAGTGTTTTATATCCGATAAAAAGCATTCCACCAGTCATTTTATTATTATCAGTGTGAATGGTTCCGGAGCGTTAGAACGGTTATTTATCGATAAAACCGAGGCAAATATAATCAATTTGAAGTCTGCGATTAGTTCAGTCATTAGTCAGAGCTACAAATAATGGCTTTTGATTTCGAAAAAGCGTTTGGCGCTGATTATTCATTTATATTAGATCACCTATTTAGTAAACAAAGCCATATTGCTGTGACCGGTGCCAGCGGCTGGTTAGGTCGGGCAACTCTGGAATTGTTCTCCGCTTTGTACGGCGATGAATTTAACCAGCGGGTATCAGGCTATGGATCGCGCGAACAGCAGATAGTATTGGCTGATGGCCGTACGGTATCTGTTAGACCTTTGGCGGAAATCACCCATCGGCATACGCAACATACTCTCTATTTGTTTCACTTTGCGTTTTTAACCAAGGATAAGGTTGGCGGATATTCAGACGATGAATATATTCGCTTGAATAAAGTTATTCAGGGCTTGGTGACACAGGTATTGGAACAATCACAGGTAAAAGCTGTGCTATTGTCGTCGTCCGGAGCAGTCTACGATTATTTAAACGATAGTAATAGAGATGAATCTGCAAATCTGTATGGTAGATTAAAATATGAAGATGAGTTGCGATTTCAAGAGATATGCCGTAAAGCTGATATAAAACTTCTTATCCCGAGAATATTTAATCTAAGCGGGCCATATATCAATAAGCTAAATGCTTATGCCTTGTCCTCGATTATTGCAAATGTCGTAGCCCGAGAAAATGTGTTAATTCGGGCAAATAAGCCCGTGTTTCGGTCTTATATTTACATACTGGATTTACTGCTGATCTGTATTCGCCTGATGTTTTCGGAACGTTTCGAAAACATCGTCTGTTTCGACACCGTGGGTGATGAAACGGTGGAAGTGGGTGAGTTAGCTGAAAAAGTATGCAATCTCCTTAATGCTGCTGACTTAACAGTTGAACGTCCGAATATGATAAATGGGGAACCCGATAGCTATTTGGGAAATGAGCAGCCTATTAAAGACATTATAAAGGGGTTCGAATTTCCCGTAACAGGTCTGGATCTACAGATTTTAGAAACTGCCGAGTATATTCGTAATTTGAATACATGTAGTGGGTAGATGATTATGTCTATAACCAAGAGGAAATATTAATGAAGTTGGTTATTCTTGCGGGTGGATTGGGCACTCGTATTAATGAAGAAACCTCGGTGAAGCCTAAGCCGATGATTGAAATAGGCGGCAGGCCTATTTTATGGCATATAATGAAGTTATATTCTCATTATGGAATTAACGAATTTATAATATGTTTGGGTTATAAAGGCTATATTATTAAGGAGTATTTTGCGAATTACTTTTTACATATGTCGGATGTGACCTTCGATATGGAGCATAACGAGATGCAGGTGCATCAAAAATATGCAGAGCCATGGAAGGTGACCTTGGTTGACACCGGTGAGTTAACCATGACGGGCGGTCGCTTAAAAAGAGTTCGCGATTATGTCGGCGATGAAACATTCTGTTTTACTTACGGGGATGGGGTCGGCGATGTCGACATTCATGCGTTGATCGATTTTCATCATTCTCACAATGACGCCGCAACAGTGACCGCCGTGCAACCGCCCGGCCGGTTTGGTGCCTTGGAATTGGTGGGTAGCCGCATCAAGAGTTTTCAGGAGAAACCGCAGGGCGACGGTGCCTGGATCAATGGCGGTTTTTTTGTGTTGTCACCGGCAGTGTTCGATTTAATCGATAGCGATGAAACGCTATGGGAAAAAGAACCGATGGAGCGCCTGGCGAACAGCAATCAGCTGCACGCTTATTTCCACAAAGGCTTCTGGCAACCCATGGACACATTAAGAGATAAACAGCATTTGGAACAGCTTTGGCAACAGCAAAAAGCACCGTGGAAAATATGGTAGAGCATAGCGATTTTTGGCGAGGCAAAAGGGTTTTTATAACCGGGCACACCGGATTTAAAGGCGGTTGGTTGGCGTTATATCTGCACCGGTTAGGTGCGGAGATCAAAGGGTATGCGTTACCGGCGCCTACTGCGCCCAGCTTATTCCAAGTGGCTGATGTGGCTTCGGTACTGCAGCACGTTGAAGGCGATATTCGCGATTTAGCCAGCGTGATGGCGGAAATGCAAAGTTTTCAACCTGAGATTGTGTTTCATTTGGCCGCGCAACCGCTTGTTCGTTATTCCTATCAACAGCCGGTGGAAACCTATGCCACCAATGTGATGGGTACGGTTAATTTACTAGAGGCGGTCAGGCACACTGCGTCGGTAAAGTCAGTCGTGATAGTCACCAGCGACAAATGCTATGAAAACAAGGAATGGTTGTGGGGCTACCGTGAAAACGAGCCGATGGGCGGCTTCGATCCTTACAGCAACAGCAAAGGCTGCTCAGAGTTGGTGACTGCCAGCTATCGTAATTCCTTTTTTCCCAGCGAACGCTACGCTGAGCACGGTGTGGCGGTGGCGTCGGTGCGTGCCGGTAATGTGATCGGCGGCGGGGATTGGGCTCAAGATCGTTTAATCCCCGATATTATTAGGGCTTTCATGGCAGGGGAGGCTGTGACGATTCGTAACCCTACGGCCATCAGGCCTTGGCAGCATGTACTGGAGCCGGTTACCGGCTATGTCCTGCTGGCAGAACAACTGTATAAACAAGGCGGCCGATATGCGGAGGGCTGGAATTTCGGGCCTGGCGAAGCAGATGCGCAACCCGTATCGTGGATATTGGAAAAACTGGCAGATTTATGGGGCAATGGCGCAAGTTGGCAAATCGATGGTAGTGAGCAGCCGCATGAAGCGCACTATTTGAAGCTTGATTGCTCCAAAGCCAAGACCCTTCTGGGTTGGGTACCGCGTTGGACTCTGGCCCAAGCGTTGGCGATGATTGTCGACTGGAACCTGGCCTATCAACAAGGCAAGGATATGCGGCAAGTCTGCGTGGAGCAGTTAGAGCAGTTTTTGACGGCTGATCAACATTAATTTTATTGAACACAAAGATAAGACAGTGACAGAAAATACATTAAAAGCGCAGATTTTGGATTTGGTTGAACAATACGCCGCCGAACGTTATGCCGAAAAAGCTTTCGTTCCGGAACAGTCCGTAGTGCCGCCTTCGGGTAAAATTCTCGGCGCTAAAGAACTTAGTTATATGGTCGAAGCCTCGCTGGACGGTTGGTTGACTACCGGACGATTTAACGACCAGTTTGAAAAGCAATTGGCAGAGTTTATCGGGGTTAGCAGCGCGTTGACGGTCAATTCCGGTTCCTCTGCGAATCTGCTGGCTTTTGCCTGTTTGACATCCGAAAAACTGGGTGATCGTGCCTTACAGAAAGGCGATGAAGTCATTTCCGTAGCGGCCGGTTTTCCCACAACGGTTAATCCCATTCTGCTTTACGACCTTGTTCCGGTATTTGTCGATGTGGAAATACCAACCTACAACATCGATCCCAGTAAAATCGAGGCGGCCATCACGCCTAAAACCAAAGCAATTATGATTGCCCACACGCTGGGCAATCCGTTTGACCTGGATAAAGTCGTCGAAATCGCAAAAAAATACAATCTCTGGTTGATAGAAGATTGCTGTGATGCCTTGGGCACAACCTACAAGGGCCGTAATGTCGGTACCTTCGGCGATATTGGTACGCTCAGTTTTTACCCTGCTCACCACATCACCATGGGCGAGGGTGGCGCGGTATTTACCAGCAGTCGCCGTCTGAAAACTATCATCGAGTCGTTTCGGGATTGGGGAAGGGATTGTTACTGCGCCCCCGGTGTTGATAATACCTGTAAAAAACGCTTCGGTTGGCAGTTAGGCGATTTGCCGGCAGGCTACGACCACAAATACACCTATTCGCACTTGGGTTATAACTTAAAAATTACCGATATGCAGGCGGCCTGTGGCTTAGCGCAGTTAGAGCGTGCGCCGGAATTGATTGAAATCAGAAAACGTAATTTTAAATTCCTGAAGCAACGCTTGGCTACTTGCGAGCAGTATTTGATTCTGCCGGAAGCCACACCGGGATCGGATCCCTCATGGTTTGGGTTTCCTATCACGCTGAAGGAAGACTCAGGTCACGAGCGCGTGGAATTGTTGAAATATCTGGATAAATACAAAATCGGCTCCCGCTTGCTGTTTGCCGGAAACTTGACCCGTCAGCCCTATATGAAAGGCAGACAATATCGAATTTCCGGCTCATTGGATGTGACCGATAGAATTATGCGGCAAACTTTTTGGATCGGTATTTATCCGGCCTTAACCACCGAGATGTTGGAATTTGTTGCCGAGAAAATAGAAATCTTTTTTGGTATCCGTCAATAAGTTGGCAAACAATCAATGCAAAACAAGACCATAAAATATAGCGATCTATTGGCCGATTGGTTAAAAGAAAAAGGATATACCCACTGCTTTTACGTGGCGGGCGGCAATATCATGCACATTCTCGCCAGCGTGAATCGTCATTTCAAATGCGTTAGCGTGGTGCATGAGGTGGCAGCCGGTATAGCAGCAGAATATTTCAACGAAATAAGCACCGATGGCAAAGCCTTTGCTCTGGTAACCGCCGGTCCCGGCTTAACCAATATTGTCACCGCAGTGGCGGGTGCTTATTTGGAGAGCCGGGAATTGTTGGTGATAGGTGGGCAAGTAAAGACAGCCGATCTTTGCCGGCAACAAGTACGCCAGCGCGGCATTCAAGAGATTGATGGTGTGGATATAGTCAAGCCGATCACCTCAAAATCAGTGCTGATGGATAGCTTGATTTCCTGTGAGGCATTTAATCGGATTATCGACGCCGGGGTTACAGGCCGCAAAGGTCCGGTGTTTCTTGAAATTCCGTTGGATATTCAAGGTGCGCCAGTTGATGTAAACGATCCGCTATGCGAATTTGTTCCAGCCGCTAAACAAGCAATTCCACCTATACATTCAGCCGAAATCCAACGCCTAATCGACGATGTTCGCACGGCAAAACGGCCGTTTTTATTGATTGGAGCGGGTGTTGCCAGACAGACGGTAGAAAAGATATACGAGGCTTTGGAACCCATGGGTATTCCTTTGGCAACCACATGGAATGGCGCGGATAGGGTGGCAGCGGATCACCCTTTGTATTTTGGCCGCCCCAATACCTGGGGGCAACGTTACAGCAATTTATTGATGCAACAAGCCGATTTGCTGATCGCACTGGGAACCCGTTTGGGTCTGCAACAAACCGGGTTTAACTGGCAGGAGTTCGTACCTAACGGCAGAGTAGTGCAAGTGGAATGCGACCCTACCGAGCTTAGCAAAGGCCATCCCCGCGTCGATTGCGGTTTGCAAGGCGATGCCAATCAAGTGTTACAAGCATTGGCGGCAGCTAGCCTTGGCGAGCATGCCGAATGGGTGGCTTTTTGCCAAAAAGTGAAAGCCCAATTGCCGTTGATCGAGCCGATCAATAACACGGCAGAGCATTATTTATCGCCGTACGATTTTGTCAGCCGTTTGTCGGTACACTGCCGAGACACGGATAATGTCATTCCTTGCAGTAGCGGTGGAGCCTTTACCGTGATGATGCAAACCTTCGCCCAACAGCGCGGCCAACACATTGTGACAAACAAGGGCTTGGCATCGATGGGGTACGGTTTGAGCGGAGCAATAGGCGCGGCTTTCGCCTATCCGCAGCGCAGGACAGTTCTAGTGGAAGGCGATGGTGGATTTGCCCAAAATTTACAGGAGTTGGGCACGGTTGCTGTCAATAAGTTAAATCTGAAAATTTTCATTTTTAACGATAATGGCTATGCATCCATTCGCATGACGCAAAGAAATTATTTTAATGGTGCCTATATTGGTTGCGACCAGTCCTCGGGATTGGGTTTGCCGGATTGGCTAACCTTATTTAAAGCCTTTAATCTGCCTTGTATCAAACTCGATGCCAATTTCGAGCAAGACCCGGAATTCCAACGCCTATTCGCAAGCGATGAACCGGCTGGGTTTGTTGTACCGATAGATCCGGAACAAACCTATTTTCCCAAAATTACCAGTAGGGTAACGGAAACAGGTTCGATGCAATCAAATCCCTTGCACCAAATGACTCCGGACTTGGATGAGAATCTATATTCCGTAGTAGCGCAATATTTGCAATAAACATATCCAGTATGAATAGAAAACTAATCTCAGTGGTAATTCCTGCTTATAACGAGCAGGACAATGTTGATGAATTGGCTAAACAATTAACAGCAGTATTTGCGGAAAATAGCGCATACGATTTTGAAGCTATTATCGTAGAGAACGGTTCTCAAGATAATACCTACGAAAAGCTCTGCGCGGTACATGAGAAAGATCCGCGGTTTAAAATTGTGCAACTGGCGCGTAATTTTAGAATGGATGGCGGCATTACAGCTGGACTGAATTATGCGTCTGGTGATGCTGCCGTGATCATGACTGCGGATTTGCAAGATCCACCACATTTAATAACTCAGTTCATCAAAAAATGGGAAGAGGGATATGAAAACGTTTACGGTATTGTTACCAAACGTAATGGCACGGGCTTAATTCGCCGTTTTAACTCGCAATTGTTTTATTGGGTGGCCAACGGTTTGACCAACGGCATGGTTCCCAGAAATGTTAGCGACTTCAGGCTGATTGATAGAAAAGTATACGAAACCATCAATTCCATACACGAACGCAACCGTTTTATTCGTGGACTATTCGCCTGGGTGGGATATAAATCCATAGGTATTGAGCATGAGCGTGCCGAACGTTTTGCCGGCGTATCAGGAGCTCACACTTTCAAGGTTATCGAACTGGCGTTAAAAGGCATATTGGCCCATTCTTATGTGCCTTTAAAGCTTATTACTATATTGGGAATAACCATATCTGCGGCGTCTTTTATCCTATTAGTATGGACAATAGTAAAAGCAATATTCTGGGGTGTGCCGTTTGCTGGATATGGGACCATTATGACCGTTATGTTTTTGATGTTCGGAATATTATTTACTATGTTGGGTATTGTTGCAGAATATATTGGTTTGATATACGAGGAAGTGAAGAATCGACCTAATTTTATCGTGAGAAAGCAAGTTGGGTTCAATAACTAAACGTTTTTGGGGTAACGAAAAAATTCGTTATTTATTTGTAGGTTTGTACAATACCGCTTTTGGGTATGGTTTTTTTGCAGTTATTTGGTTTTTCCTACACCATGATTTACATTATGTGTGGCTTTTAATCATAAGTCATTTTGTATCGGTGATTAATGCATATTTGGGTTATAGGATTTATGTGTTTCGCGTGAAAGGGCGGTGGTTGAAAGAATTTTTTAGGTTTAATATGGTTTACCTTGGTGCTTTTGGTTTTAATTTAATAGCATTACCTCTTTTGGTCGAGAGACTTAATCTACATACATTGATTGCCCAAGCAATTATAGTATCTATTACTGTGATAAGCAGTTATATCTTGCATCGCCGATTTTCTTTTAAAAAGAATGGTGCGCAAAGTAAGTTATCTTAAATTTACTATCTAGTATGGATGGCATATTGAATGACTTCAGCTGATAGTGTTTGTGTAAAAAATAAAAATATTCATTGGTGGTTTGTCTGGATAATCTTTTCAGAGTTGGTTTTTCTGATCTTTTTTGTCAAGTATTTTGAATCCAGCGGTTATGCAATGCCGCCATTTTTCTTTGCGCCTTTAGATACATTTATGGACTTCTATAATACAAATTATTGGAGTCTAAATGATGGGCGTTATGACATATGGCAATCAATTTATCCGATAAGCGTATTTGCATTGGCGCAAATGTTAGTGCCGGATTATTGTGCTTCCGTTGTTTTACCGGCAGAGTTACGAGATTGCTCGCCATATTCTATCGCTTGGCTATTTTTGTTTTATTTTTGTGCAATTTTTGTATGTACAAAATTAATCGTAAAGCAGGTGGGTATAAAATATATTTCGGTTGAGATTGTTATATTTCTTGCGTTGCTGATGCAATTTCCCGGGCTTTATGCGTTAGAAAGAGGCAACTATATTATAGTTGCTTTTATGTTGTTGGCTTTTTCTCAGGCTTTTGGCGCCAATTGGAAAGGCGCAGTATTTCTTGCGTTGGCTATAAATATTAAGCAGTATTTAATAGTGCTCTGGTTCGTGCCGTTTTTTAAAAGAGAATATACATACTTTCTGATAAGTTTTTTTGCATCATTATTGATTAATCAAATAAGTATGATTGTCTTGGAAGATGGAAACTATAGGCAAATTTTCGAAAATATGTTTTCTTTTTCCGGCGCTGTTAATTCGGATTTTTTTCAGAAAGTTTGGTACACAACTTCGCTTAGTTCATGGTCGAAAGCTGTCTTTTACTATCAGGACAGGATTCCGGTAATCCTCTATTTGACTGCGCACTTTTTAAGGTGGTTTGTTCTTTTTGTTGCGGCGTCTATTTTATTTTTATCGGCGCGAAAAGCTCATTTTTTTACTTGGGAGCAATTAAGCGTAGTTGTTTTGCTTTCTATGATGGTCGCTACTGATTCCCCTGGTGGGTATGCAGTTATTTTGTTACTGCCATATTTAAGTGCAATTTTAATTGGAAGTTATGCTAATAAATATAGAAGGATAATCATGTTTGTGCTGTTGATTCCTCTGGATTTTGTGGTTGGTCCGATAATTGAGTTCAATCAATTTAGTTTTCTTTCGCAGCATTACGTGGATGTATCAACCGGATTGACATTTGGTGCATATATTCGTCCATTTTGTCTGCTTTTCATGTTGATAATCATGAGTTACCCGGTTTTAGTATCTTTAAGGAAATTTTCATGACATTTAAAAGCCTAGTTGATGCGCTTATACAAAATAAAGGATATATAGGTTTAAATCTCCTATTGTGGGTTTTGATGGCCTTTATTTTACTGGAAGTAATGCCTGTTAAATATGAGGCGCAAGTTATAATTAAATTAGGTCAATTTGATAACGATACGCCCATTGCTGGCGCGGCGGAATCCATCGAATATTTACGTAACTCAGAAACCTTAATTTCGGTGGCGACTGCTAATAACGTATCTCCTACGGGCCTTTCAAAGAGAATTAGGACGCATCCTATCGATAATAATAAAGCAATTAAGATACTAGTCCATTGGGATTCTGTTGACGATGCTGAACGCTTAGTTTCTGCTTTAGCTCAGAAAATTGTCGATCATCATCAGCAAAAATTAAACAAAGAACTCAATAGTGTCAAAAGTGAAATACTTTATTGGGAGAAAATTTTAGACAAGAAAGAATGCAATAGTCAGGTCGTTGAAACAATTTCCCAGCTAAAATTGATTATTTTGAGCATGAGGCCAACAGAAATCGTGGCTCCCGCGTCAAAGTCATTTGATATTGTATCTATCGATTATATAACGGTATATTTGGTGGCGTTATTTATGTGGATGTTTTCAAGTTTGCTAATTGTTGAATATCATAGGTCGTGAGTCTATAGGTTGTATTTTATAGTCGGATAATCTATTCAAATCATGGTGATTTCTCAAAAAAACTATTTGGCAATCGCTGTCAGTGGTTTGTGTATTCTGTCTTTAATTGTTTGGCGTGACATGCCTTATTATCCTGATGAAGTTGCATTGCAATTCTATGCGGGAAGGTTTATTCAGGATAAGGGCGTTTCTCACGGGTTGTTTGCACTTTGCTCGGCTTGGGGGCTGAAAGTCCCGATGCTGCTTGCATTACCAGCGTGGTTATTGTCTAAAACTATGCTTTTGGTAAATCCTGTGCAGTTTCGTATTTTTCCATTATTGGTTACTTTGACGATAGCATTATATGTGGCTAAGAAGGCTGTCAAGGGTGTAAATCCACTTGCGGTACTAATTATTTCAACAGGATTTATTGGGGTTGCTGGCTCCGGGCTAACGATGGCTCGTCCTGAATTTATTCATTTGCTTAATTTGCTTTTCTGCTTACTCTCATTTGTTTATTGGGATAATTCTGAAGTTCGTAAGCTTTATATCGGTATTTTTGTATTGGTTGGTTTGCTGGCTAGTGCATCATTGTCGGTTTATGTGCATATTCAAGGGGTGTTATTTGTTCCGCTGTCTATAGTTCTTGCAATATTACTATGTCGATCATTCACGTATAAAATTATTCCCACGATATTATCTGTTGCATATTTGTTCGGTATGTCAATTGCAGCTATTATTGGGTTTAGTCGGGGCATGTCATGCGACAATTACCCTGGTATACAGAGTTATTTGTCTTCTATGACAGTTGATATACATGCAGTTGTATTGCAGGGATTCTTTAGCTGGGTTAATAATAACTTTGTCGGTTATTCTCAGCCGTTTCTTTATAATAGTGAATATGCGATTGGTTACTTGCCCTCCGTCGAACCTGAGTCTATAGTTTATTTTATTAAACTAAGGTTTTTAAATTGGTTTATACGGATTATTCTGTTTTTTAATCTTTTTATATTTTTTTGGGTTTTATTTTTTAGCGTTTTTAAGATGATTAATGGGTTATTTTGTTATTTTAAGGCGAAATACACCTGTAAAAAATATTTTGATATAAAATATTTGCTTCTGTGTTTGATTGTTTCTCCGATTGTTTTTTTGTATGCTTATGACGCGGCTCATAATTTTTATAGGACTTTTTTTCTTAATTATGTAATTGTTGTTGTTGTTTGTCTATCTCTTGCTGGTTTTAGGTCTGGATACTTTAAGCATCTTATAAATATATATGCGTTAGTCTGTGTTTGTGTAGTTGCTTCATCCCTACTTGTGAATTTTGTATTATTCAACAAATATTTAAAGGAAGGCTTTGTGGGTCCATCAATTGCGTTGAATAGTCTCGGCGCAGTTAATCATGATATTTTGGAGTTGGCTAGCGCATGTAAACTGAATATGGATAAAGGCAGAATTATTGTCGACGATTTAACCTATGAAAGCATGAAGCGTTTTTCTATACTATTTCCAATTACCTATCTCGACTTGCAGGGGCAGCTGACTGGCTTGGGCACTAAAAGAGTGCTTGATATTGCTAAGCCTAGAGGGGTTATTGCTAGGTGTAGTTATGTTGAGCACGCAGGGCTAGTATATGAACATAAAAATAACGGGTTGTGTTGTGCAAACTATAACTATCTATAAAAATAAATTATTTGGTAACTTAGTTGTGTAGGTGTTTATTTCGTGTTTTATATCTTGCGCTCATAAGTATTTAAAATGGTTTGATTTATAACATGCAGGCTTATCTGGCTTATAAGGAATTTTGTTAATATGAAAAAGGTAGCCATCCTTCAATCAAATTATATCCCTTGGAAAGGCTATTTTGACATTATTGCTGCAGTAGATGAGTTTATTCTATATGACGATATGCAATATACTCGTCGAGATTGGCGGAATCGCAATCAAATTAAGACGCCTCAAGGTCTTCAATGGTTAACAATTCCCGTGCAAGTGAAAGGTAAGTATCTTCAGAAGATTCGAGAAACCCAAATTGATGGCAATGACTGGTCGGGAATGCATTGGAAAGCACTTGAGCAAAACTATCGTCGAACTCCTTATTTTGATGAGATTGCCTCACTTATTGAACCTATCTATAAAGGCGAATCTTTCATATATATCTCCCAGTTGAACCGGAGGTTTATTGAGGTTGTTTGTAAATATTTAGGTATACAAACTGTAATATCTAATTCATGGGATTACCATCTTATTGATGGTAAAACAGAACGCCTTGCAAATCTTTGTGTTCAAGCTGGTGGTTCAGAATATATTTCAGGTCCATCCGCTAAAGGCTATATTGACGAACACGTATTTGGAGAAATAGGTATCAAGCTTACGTGGTTCGATTATGCTGGATATCCTGAGTACCCGCAACTTTGGGGTGATTTCACGCATGGTGTTACCATACTGGATCTTTTGTTCAATTGCGGTAAAGATTCGCGTAGTTATATGAGGTATGTTAGCCCATGAAGCTTTCAATTGTTGCTACTCTTTATCAATCGGCACTATATATTAATGAGTTCCATGCTAGGGCAACCGCTGCCGCGATTGAATTAACAGGTGGTGAATACGAAATAATACTAGTTAACGACGGTTCTCCGGATAACAGTCTCGATCTTGCTGTAAAGCTTAGTGAGCAAGATCCCCATGTGATTGTTGTCGATCTGTCGCGTAATTTCGGCCATCACAAAGCGATGATGACCGGTTTATCGATAGCGCAAGGTGAGCGAGTGTTTTTGATTGATAGCGATCTTGAGGAAGAACCAGAATGGTTGCTACCTTTCATAAGGCAAATGGAATCGGAGGCATGCGATGTTGTATACGGCATTCAATCCAAGCGCAAAGGAGGTTTTTTTGAAAGAATCACTGGTGTTTTGTTTTATGGTTTATTTCGAGTTTTTACTGGAATAGCTCAGCCAAATAATATCGTCACTGCCCGGCTAATGTCACGAAGGTACGTTGAAGCCTTGCTGTTACATCAGGAACGGGAAATTAATATTGGCGGACTTTGGATTATCACTGGGTTTAAACAATGCCAATCAATTGTCAAAAAACACTCAAGTAGCCCCTCGACATACTCTATCTCTCGAAGATTTAGTCATTTCGTCAACGCGGTAACATCTTTTAGTAGTCTTCCATTAGTATTCACATTCTACTCAGGATTCGTTATCTCGATTTCCGCATTGATCTACATTGCCTATCTTTCTTTCAGGTTTTTTTTCATCGCTTCGCCGCCTAGTGGATACACTTCAATTATTGCATCAATATGGTTGTTTTCTGGATTGATTATTTTTTTTATTGGCGTGCAAGGTATTTACATATCAAAGGTATTTTCCGAGGTCAAACAACGGCCATATACGATAATTCGGCATGTTTATAGACATGTTCAACAATCGCGAGGTGCAAAATGACAGTTAATAGTATACCTAGTGGTTCATATGGAGTTTGGCAGCAGTGTCAAGTGGAGTCAGTGATTGATGAGGTTGTTGAGCAAGTTACAAGAGTTGGTTATGCAGTTGTTGACGGGGGCTATTCGTTATCTGAGCTGAAGGATATTTCGGATGAATTTAATCGTATTCGAAAGAGATATATTTCGATGTACGGAGAACAATTGCTTAGAGATATAAATGAATATCACACTATTCGGTCGCCTTTAACTCATAATGGAGGAGTTGGCGTTTTTATTGGTCTTGCTTTGAATGAAAATCTTCTGTTAGTGCTACGGCGCTTGATTTCAGGAAAGTTTGTGCTTAATCAGCAAAATGGAGTTATCAATCCTCCGCTAGAGACTTATAATCAAGGAGCTTGGCATCGGGATTTGCCTTATCAGCACTTTGTGTCTACAAAACCTCTCGCTATCAATGCCTTATTCTGTGTTGACGATTTTACATTTGAAAATGGGGCAACATTTGTACTTCCTGCATCGCATTTATCAGAACCATTTCCTTCGTTAAGTTATATTCAACGTAATGCTATACAAGTAGAGGCAAAAGCTGGTTCATTTATTGTGCTCGATTGTATGCTGTTTCATTCCGGTGGGTTTAATAAAACAAATTATGAGCGTCGCGCGGTTAATCATCTCTATAACATCCCGTTTTTTAAACAACAGATTAGTATACCAAACAATATAAATGATAATACATTATCTCAAGAGGCAAAAGAAATTCTTGGATATGATTATATGGAAGCGAGTTCCGTTGGGCAATATTTCGCAATGCGTAAAAATAAATATTACTGATTATTGGCTCGCTATTTTAGGAAAAACTAAATGGTTAACAAAAATATTTCCTTATATAAGGCATTTTCTGATCCTGTTGTACAAAGTGAGCTTAAGCTTGATGGCTTCAACGGATTAGTTAATAGTAACGGTGTATTGTATAAATTTGTAAACTCCAACCCGTTGGTTATCGATTTTATTGAGCCGTATTCTTTAACAGAAACTGATGATATTAATCTGAAAATGTATAATTCAGAGGGATCTACCGAAATTTATCGTAATTTTTTAAACTGGCTTTTCGAAACATTTGATGAGCAAGAGTCCTTTTTCAGAGTTAAAACTATAAATCGTTTAAACCTTGCTAAAGGTATGAAGGTTTTAGTTATTGGGTGTGGTCTGGGTGAGGATATTCCGCTGATTATGAATATTATTGGCGAAGAAGGTGAATTACATGCTCAGGATTTTAGTTTGGCAATGGTTAAAAAAAGCAGTGACATAAATAAATTTAATAATTTATGTTTTTCTGTTTCAAATGCCAAATCTCTTCCTTATGCATCTAGGTATTTTGATGCGGTTTATCATTTTGGTGGTATTAATTTATTTGGAGATATTGGGAAGGCTATTTCTGAGATGGAGCGTGTATGCAAGATTGGCGGTAAAGTGATGTTTGGTGATGAAGGGATTGCATCACATTTAAGAGGTACTCCGTATGCAGAAATAGCAATTAATAATAATAGATTGTGGGCCTCTAATGCTCCCTTGGACGCGCTTCCATACAATGCAGATAATATTGAGATAACCTATGTTTTAGGAAATTGCTTTTATCTTATTTCTTTTTCTCCGTATATTGGTTTTCCAAAAATGAATATAGATGTTATTCATAAAGGATTGCGTGGAGGTACGGCGAGGACCAGGTATTTTGGAATGCTTGAAGGTGTTACTGAATTGTCAAAAAACAGATTAATAAGTGAAGCAAAAAAAAGAGGTATATCAATTCATGATTTAATGGAAGAAATTATTAATGATAAACTGTCTAACATATAACATAATGTTTAATAGCTACGGCGTGACTCCTGCTCGCAACGATGCGGTTATTTTTGATTCATATATTTGTTTAATAGTTTAGATTGCCCGATATTATGACTGCTGAAAAACTAATTAAAGACATAGGGAATTACTACGGTAGAAAGATTGTCGAGCATGGGGTAAGTCCTAAGGGTGTGGACTGGAATGGAGAGGCTAGCCAAGTTTTGCGGTTCAGTCAATTATGTAAATTGCTTGACGCGGGTGCCTGCGATGAGTTTTCTATAACCGATTATGGTTGTGGTTATGCCGCATTGGCGGACTATTTGGCAGCTCGTTTCGAAAAATTTGAGTACCTCGGATACGATGTCTCCGCTGAAATGATCGATGCTGCGAGGATAGAGCATTGCGATCAGTCAAATGTTAGGTTTAATGTTGGAAGTCAAATGCTAGAAGTCACAGATTATTGTTTGGCAAGCGGCGTTTTTAACGTCAAGCTTGAGTATTCAGACGATACTTGGATTGATTATATTCATACGACTTTGGATGCTATGTCCCAATATGCCAGTCGAGGATTTGCGTTTAATTGTCTTACCGCTTATTCGGACGCAGATAAGATGCGCGATTACCTCTATTATGCGGACCCGTGTGCCTTGTTTGATTTGTGTAAGCGCCGCTATTCGCGAAATGTGGCTTTGCTGCATGATTATGGGCTGTATGAGTTCACGATATTGGTAAGGAAATAATTATGAAGAATCGGCTTGTAATTTTCGGTTGCGGTGAAATAGCACAGCTTGCCTATTTTTATTTCAGTAATGACTCAGATTATGAAGTCGTGGCTTTTACAGTTGACAGAGCATATATAACGGACTCATTTTTTTGCGGTCTTCCAGTCGTGGCATTTGAAGATATTATTCTGCAGTATAGCCCAGAAGAGTATGAGTGTTTTATCGCACTTAGTTACTCGAAACTAAATGCAGTTCGTAAAGAAAAGTATTCGTCGGCCAAAGCAAAAGGATACCAGTTAGCAAGTTATGTTAGTAGCAGGGCTACAATTTTAAACGAAGGGCGAATTGGTGATAACTGTTTTATTTTTGAAGACAACACAATTCAGCCTTACGTTACGATTGGTAATAACGTAACACTTTGGAGCGGCAATCACATCGGTCATCACTCTACTATTAAAGATCATTGCTTCATCGCCTCTCATGTCGTTATTTCTGGAGGGGTCGAAATTGGGGAGCAATGTTTCGTTGGTGTTAACGCGACAATCAGAGATCACATTAAAATTGGCGAAAAATGCGTTATTGGAGCTGGAGCATTGTTGCTCGTGAATGCTGAACCCGAAGGTGTTTACATGGGAATGGCAACAGATCGATCAAAAATTCCAAGTACCAGATTAAGGGGAATATGAATAGCAAATGGCAAAAGCTAGGACTGCTCTACAGTACCCCTAGTAACGGGCTTCATCCCAAACTCATGACCCATGCTTCAAATCCTCTGCCCGTGTTACTGAAAGATGATGTATACCGTATTTTTTTTAGCGGCAGAGATGCGAATAATCGCTCTTCGGTTGGTGCAGTTGATATCGATATCCTAACACGCGAACTTGTTTGTGAGCATAGTGAACCCTTTTTTGTACATGGACCTGAGGGTTGTTTTTATGCTGACGGCGTTAGCATCGGTAATTGCTATGAGGTTAATGGGATAACCTATATGCTTTTTATGGGTTGGCAGACGCCTAAACAGGGGCATTGGCGGGGCGATATTGGTAGATTGATTTTAAAGCCGGATTGGAGTTTAGAGCTAGATTCTGATATTCCTCTAATGGGATCTGATGATGTTGATCCCATAAGTCTTTCTTATCCTTGGGTCCAAAAGGATGAGAACGGTTATAGCATGTGGTATAGCTCAGTTACAACTTGGGATATTGGCAATGGAGAAATGTTAGCTCCGATCAAATACGCTTCTTCTCATGACGGACACAAATGGAATCGTAAAGGGTTAGCAATACCTTACGAAATTGGAAGAGCGCAAGCCTTTTCTAGGCCCACAGTTATAGGTGATTCAGAAAACGGATTTAAGATGTGGTTCTCCTATCGAAGCGATATTGGAGGTAAATACCGAATTGGATATTCTTTTAGTAATGATGGAAAGCAGTGGGAGTTATCCTTGGCAGACGCGGGCATTGATGTTTCTATTTATGGATGGGATTCTGAAATGATTGAGTATCCATTTGTTTTTGAGCACAAAGGCCATCGATATATGCTCTATAACGGCAATGGCTTTGGCAAGACAGGGTTTGGATTGGCTGTTTTAACTTATGGGTAATATGTCTTTGCCACAAAAGAGAAGTCGAAGTTCAGTAAAACAATTATTTCGCTACGGAGTTGTTGGAGTTTTCAGTAACTCGGTGGGTTATATGGTTTATTTACTGGTTACTTATTTTGGAGGGGCTCCTAAGATAACCATGACTTGTCTATATGCTGTTGGGGCTGTTATTGGCTTTATTGGCAACCGTAAACTGACATTCGCGCACTCGGGAAGTTTGCTTGGAGCTGGAGTCCGTTACGCAATTGTACATTGCGTAGGATATTTTATTAACCTTGGGATACTTATCGTAATGGTTGATAAGCTTGGATACCCACATGAGTTAGTTCAAGCGGCGGCGATTTTTATCGTGGCTTTGTTCCTTTTTTTTACATTCAAGTTTTTCGTTTTTACGGCTTCTGGAAGTGTTAATGCGGGTAAGGTATGAGACATTGCTTAGCTTGTAACTCGCAATATGATACTAAAAACTCTAACTGTTTAAGTTGTGGATTTAGCCCCTGCAATATAGACGGTTTTGATTCTTACGCGCCTGATTATGCTCGTGGTGGCGGAGGCTTTAAGGCAAGTTATTTTTCGGAGTTAGCTTGTCTTGAATCATCTAATTTCTGGTTCCAATCGAGAAATAAAATAATTTTGTGGGCGTTGAAAAAATACTCTCCAAGCCTAAGAGATTTTCTTGAAATAGGTTGTGGTACTGGTTTTGTGTTGAGCGCAATTCAAAATTCTTTTCCAGATGTGGCAGTTAATGGAAGCGAAATTTTCGTCGAAGGGCTAGGATTTGCTGCGAAGCGAGTTCCTTCAGCTAATCTCATGCAAATGGATGCTCGGCAAATTCCCTTTATGGATGAATTTGATGCTATTGGAGCTTTCGATGTACTCGAACACATCAAAGAAGATGAGCTTGTTCTTAGTCAGATTCATAAGGCATTGAAGTCCAAAGGAGTGCTATTGCTCACTGTGCCTCAGCATGCGTGGTTATGGAGCGTTGCTGACGAATATGCACTTCATGAACGTCGTTATTCTGCTATAGAGATTTATAAAAAGGTAGAGATGGCGGGGTTTAGAATCGTCAGAAGTACGTCTTTTGTGTCTTTGATTTTGCCTGCGATGATATTTTCTAGGTTTTTTAAAAAGAATAAGGACGAGAAATTTGATCCCACATCTGAGCTTAAAATTGATCCTTGGTTGAATATATTATTCGCTAGCTTGTTAAGGATTGAGCTTGCAGGGATAAAGTTTGGAATGAATTATCCCTTAGGTGGATCCCGACTTATAGTTGCTACGAAGATTTAAAGTATGAAAAATATGCATAATACTATTCCTTTTAATTGGCCTTATATGACAGGCAAGGAGTTGTACTATATAGCCGAAGCTCATTTCAATGGAAGCTTGGCTGGTGATGGGCCTTTTACCAAGAGATGTCATGGCTGGATAGAGGAGCGTACCCATTGTAGTAAAGCTTTATTAACTCACTCATGCACGGCTGCGCTGGAGATGGCTGCATTACTATTGGATATTCAGCCTGGTGACGAGATCATTATGCCGTCTTATACCTTTGTTTCAACGGCCAATGCCTTTGTGTTACGTGGTGGCGTGCCAGTTTTTGTGGATATCCGAGAGGATACCTTGAATCTGGACGAGCGATTGATCGAATCAGCTATTACGCCGCGAACGAAGGCGATTGTACCAGTTCATTACGCTGGGGTTGGGTGCGAAATGGACACAATTATGGCTATTTCTGAGCGCCATGATCTTAAGGTTGTAGAGGATGCCGCGCAAGGTGTCATGGCCAGTTATAAAGGGAGCATGTTAGGAAGCATCGGTGATCTTGGGACATATAGTTTTCATGAAACCAAGAATGTTATATCTGGAGAGGGTGGAGCTATATTAGTAAACGATCCTGACCTAGCATTGCGTGCCGAAATTGTTCGAGAAAAGGGTACTGATCGCAGTCGTTTTTTCCGTGGTGAAGTTGATAAATATACCTGGCAAGAAGTTGGCTCATCATTTTTGCCTGGTGAATTGATCGCTGCTTTTCTCTGGGCTCAGCTTGAAGATTCTGAGCGCATAACACATGAGCGGCTGGTAAGCTGGCAGCGTTACCATGAGATATTGGAGCCTCTCGAATCGAAAGGTGTTCTACGCCGACCTATTGTCCCTGATAGTTGTCAACATAATGCCCATATGTACTACGTGCTATTGGCTTCTGATATTGATCGGCAACAAGTATTGAATGAGTTCAAGCGTAATGACATCACGTCAGTGTTTCACTATGTTCCGTTGCATTCTTCGCCGGCTGGGGAACGATATGGAAGAGTTCACGGCGAACTTGAAGTTACCAATTCGCGCTCAGAAAAATTGATACGTTTGCCGCTTTGGGTTGGACTTACTTCGGAGCAGCAAAGACGAGTTGTGGATGTGCTGGAATATGTTACGAGCAAGGGGTAGATTTTGCCTGCTATGTGTTTACTTCATTGAAAATTCATTGATGAGGCAAGCATGACCAACTTTGGGCAATGGAATAATCAACTACTGGAGCCAGTATTGATTACCTATAATAGGGCCTCGTGCTTAAAAGAAACATTGCAAACTTTTCTCGATGCCGGTCTGACCGAGATGCGTCTGCATGTTCTGGATAATGCATCGACAGATGAGACAGGTGATGTTGTGGCTGCATATCAGGAGCAATGGCCTAATCTGCAATATCATCGTAACAAATATAATATTGGCGGTAACGGTAATATTTTGCGAGCGGTGGAAATAACTGATTCAAAATATTGCTGGATTATCGGCGATGATGATGACTGGCATCTAGAATTTATTTTAGAGTTAATTTTTGCACTGAAAAATAGCGATGCCGATATTATTCGTTTGGGTTGGCTGGTAGAGGATAAGCATAGAGGTCAACTTATCAGTGCACTGGATTTGGCTCAAAATGAATCGTTGTTTTTTGCTAGTATTAGCATGATTTCCGCAACAATAACTAGGCGTTCTATTTTGGCGGCTTATTTGCCAAATTCTTACATGAATATTGGCGATGCTTACCCTCAATTAGTACCAGCCATCCTTGCCGTGCAACAAACGCCTCTCCTTGTTTATAGTACCAAAAATAACTTAATGACACATACTCCAAATACCGGCCCAGGATATTATTTCGGTGATTTGGAATGGTATGCTGCTTGGTTCAGAACCAGTAGGTTTCTAACGGACACAAAACTCCGTATAAAATTTATTGGGGAAATCACTCGGTATATGACAAGGGACAGGAATAGTAAGAACGGCTGCTTATGGTTGGTTAAAGTCGCTTTAAACTATAAAGCCCAAGGTATAAATCAATTCAATTATTTGTTGTCTATGCTGGCATATGGTGATGGTTGGCGCGGTCGCATCCTAATCGTATTGCTGGTCTATTGCTTAATGCCCGGCCGTTTGGCAGGAGGCTTGCGGCGATTTTATCGTAAGCTTTTTAATTTACCCGAGAGAACTTTAACTATTGATCGATCCAGGCTTTGATTTTTTTGCCGAATTGAATTTATAACTAGCCAATCCATTCATTGGATACAGGGAACCCGAGGCAAAACTATATGCAGGTCGATAAGAAAACGTTAGCAGTTTTAGCGCAACGCGGCTGGCAGGCTGGCGCTGGCCTGATTACGCTGTTTTGCATTGCACGATATTTATCGCCTGCTGAACAGGGCTACTACTACACCTTTGCCAGTCTCGCCGGCTTGCAGGCGTTATTGGATATGGGTCTGTCCACCATACTGGTGCAGCAGGCGGCGCATGAATTTGCCGAATTGACTTGGTTGCCGCATGGGGCGGTCGTTGGTAAAAATGTCGGCCGCTATCTGGCTCTGACTAAAAAAGCGTTGTGTTGGTATGGTGTTTCAGGACTGCTGTTTTTGTTGGTTTATCCGGGCGGTTTGTATTTCTTTAGTCATCGGCCCCAGGAGTCGGATTTAGCCTGGCAGCAACCTTGGTTGGTTCTAGTTGTCAGTACCGCAGTAGGTTTGGCCTTATTACCGGTTTTGGCTATAGTGGAAGGCAGCGGTAAAGTTGTGGAGGTCTATTCGCTGCGCTTGGTGCAAGGTATTGTTGGCGCTATCGCCATTTGGTTTACCCTAATGCAGGGGGGCGGTCTTTATGCGGTCGCTATGATGCCCGCATCGGCTGCCTTGATTGCTTTGGTATGGGCACTATTTCGCTATCCGAAACTATGGGTGTCAGCGTTGTTTGGAATTTCCGGAGACTTCGGTTGGTGGCGAGAGCTTTGGCCGATGCAATGGCGTTTGGGAATCAGTTGGCTCTGCGGGTATTTTTTAACGCAGATGCATACTCCGCTATTGTTTCAAACTCAGAATGCTGTGGTTGCAGGGCAAATGGGTGTCACCATGACCGTTTGCAACATGTTGGGTTTGTTAAGTTTAGCTTGGATGACGAGCCGAATCCCCGTGTTAGCGAAAGCTGCCGGTCAACAGGATTGGGATTTACTGGACAAGGAATTCAAAAAGGGTTTTAAACGTTCACTTGCGGTATTTGTCCTGGGGGCGGTGTTTTTTGTTTTGATTCGCTATGCGGCCGATTACACGGCGTATGGCGTAAGATTTTTACCGTTTTGGGAAACTTTTGTTCTCATCGGTGCAATTTTGTTTGCCCATATTTCCGGATTGTTAGCTATCTATCTCAGGGCGCACCGTAAGGAGCCCTTTCTTTGGTTGTCCTTGTCAGGAGCGTTGTTGACCGTTGGTGGCTCGGTTTGGCTGGCGCCAAGTTTGGGTTCGGCGGGTATTGTGCTGGTGTTGTTTTTAGTGAATGTTGGGTTCGGTTTTCCGACATCTCTGGTGATGTGGGTAATGCTTCGTAAAAAGTGGCACGCGATAATATAATAAAAATATGAATAAAGAGAATAGGCCCTTACTAACTATTGCCATTCCAACTTGGAATAGGGCAAATTATTTAGTTAAGAATATCGAACAAATTGTATCTCAGCTTGGTGAATTAACTTATCCAATAGAGATTTTAGTATCCGACAACTGTTCCAGCGACAATACTAAAGACTGCGTCGACGAGTTTTTAAACAAAGGACTTCCGATACGATATATAAGAAACTCGGAGAACATAGGTCCTGATCTAAATATTGCACAATGCTTTAATCAGGCGGCTGGGCAATACGTTTTAATTTTTGGCGATGATGACTTACTGATAGATGGCTCGTTAAAACATCTGGAAAGTTTATTGGCGCGTAAAAATTATGGTGTGGTGTCAGTCCGAGCATATGGTTACGACTTCGACTTTAGGGCTGAATACCCTGGCGGTAGCGAGAAATTGTACGAATTTGCAAACTCAAACGAGTTTATTGTCAAGTTAGGTAAGTTTTCGACGTTGATTTCCGTGAATATAATATCCAAGGATTATTTGCAAGGTGTCGATGCTAACGATTACTGCGGAACCAATCTGGTACACATTGATTTAATTTACAGTGCTGCTTTAAAGGCGCCTGTTAATCTATATGTAGACAGCTATTTGGTGGCTTATAAGCGTAATAATAGCGGCGGCTACTCCTTTTCCGACGTGTTCGTTGATAAGTTTGGCGCTATTGTTGATAAATATATTGATAGTGGATTATCCGTCGATACCAAATATAAACTCGAGTCGGATATGCTGATAGGCTATTATCCATACTACGTGTTAAGGTTACGGTTGCAGGGAACTGAAGATTTGAGCATTGCCTATTCACGATTTAATGCAAGATTTTCTCGGCATTGGACTTTTCATTGTTTTGTCGCGCCAATTTTTAAGCTGCCAAAAGGATTGGCAATAATTTACGGTGCCATATCGGTTTTTATCGGAAGAGTGTTGACTGGCGACTTCAGACGTGGTTGCGCTTTTGTTTGGGTACGGTTAGGTAAATTTATTAGGCATTAGTGTTCTGGCTTATGAGCAATTGTTTTTATTAAAGATTGATAAAGTTCACCTTATTAACATACCGATGATTTCTTTTTGCTAAAGGTGGAGACGGCTATTAATTGTTTCAAGATTCTTAAGTATTTATCTCAAGTCAATGAAAATATCAATTGTCACCGTATCTTATAATGCGGCTGAGTTTATTCACGATAATTTGCAGTCAGTATCGAGGCAGAATTTTAATAACATCGAGCATATCGTCATTGATGGTGGCTCAACCGATGGCACCGTCGATATGGTGTGTAAATACGGTCAGCATCTGGCCAAGTTTATTTCCGAACCTGATCACGGTATTTACGATGCGATGAATAAAGGTATTTTTCTGGCGTCCGGTGATGTCATAGGTACACTGAACGCCGACGATGTGTATGCGGATGACACGATATTATCCCAAGTCGCCGACATTTTTTCTGACCCTACTGTAGACGTCTGCTACGCAGATTTGTTGTATGTCGATAGGTACGATGCTTCAAAAATTGTTCGATATTGGACTTCTTGTAACTATCGTAGCGGTTTATTCGAAAAAGGTTGGATGCCGGCGCATCCCACTTTTTTTGTGCGTCGCCGCCTCTATGAGCAGTTGGGCGGATTCGATTTACAGTTTTCCAGACAAGCAGACTTTGAGTTGACTATGCGATTTCTAGCCGTGAATAAGGTTAAGGCTGTTTATATTCCCAAAATCTGGATAAAAATGCGGATCGGCGGTATTTCCAATAATAGTCTGATCGGCATTATCAAAGGAAACATAGAAGCTTATTACGCTTGCCGAAAGAATAACCTGCCCGTGCGAATGCCGATGTTTATTTTACGTAAGGTTCTTTCCCGGATGCCGCAGTTTTTTAATAGACCGACTGTCCCCGTTAAGTAATTCCGCGTTCGTTCAGGCCAAGATTTACGGGTTCTTTGGTCAATGCTTCCGATACCCTGGAGCCGTTGATAATTTGCTAGAATGCCTGTTAGCTCATTTTTTAGTACAGACATGAAACACATCGAACTTCTCTCCCCCGCCGGCACCATTCGTAATATGCGGTACGCCTTTGCGTTTGGCGCTGATGCGGTTTATGCCGGGCAGCCGCGTTATAGCCTGCGTGTGCGCAACAACGATTTTATGGCCGACAACCTAGCCAAAGGCATAGCCGAAGCGCATCAGTTGGGTAAGAAATTCTTTCTGGCCGCCAATGTCATTCCGCATAATGCCAAGATTAAAACGTTCTTGAAAGACATGGTGCCGATCATTGCGATGCAGCCGGATGCGTTGATCATGGCCGATCCTGGCTTGATCATGATGACGCGGGAACAATGGCCGGAGATGCCGATTCATTTGTCGGTGCAAGCCAACACGGTGAATTATGCCAGTGTCAGATTCTGGAAAAGTATGGGTGTGGAGCGGGTGATTTTGTCGCGGGAGTTATCGCTGGATGAGATTGCCGAAATCCGCCAACAATGTCCGGATATGGAGCTCGAAGTATTTGTACATGGTGCGTTGTGTATTGCCTATTCCGGTCGCTGCTTGCTGTCCGGTTACTTCAATCATCGCGATCCGAATCAAGGTACCTGCACCAATTCCTGCCGGTGGAAATACGATACTAAGCCGGCTGTGGAAAATGCGGAAGGCGATTATTTGCTGGCTGATAGTGCGGTCATTTCGATGAATGATTTGAATGCCGGGCTCAATACCGCCAGTTGCGGCGGCGCCGACCGGCATCCTTTGGCCGACAATATCTATTTCCTGGAAGAAGAGGGACGTCCGGGAGAGTTGTTACCGGTGATGGAAGACGAAAACGGTACGTACATCATGAATTCCAAAGACTTGCGGGCGATAGAGCACGTGCAGCGCTTGGTGGAAATCGGTATCGACAGCCTGAAGATCGAAGGCCGTACCAAATCGCATTTTTACGTAGCGCGCACTGCGCAGACTTATCGGCAAGCGATAGACGACGCATTGGCGGGCCGGCCGTTTCAGCCCGAGTTGTTGGGGATTTTGGATAACTTGGCGAATCGCGGTTATACAGACGGTTTTTATCAGCGCCACCATACCCACGAACATCAAAACTACCTATCCGGTTATTCCAAAAGTCATCAGCAGCAATTTTGCGGCGAAATTACCCATTACGACACCGAAACGGGTTGGGCGGACATTAGCGTCAAAAACAAGTTTTCGCTGGGCGATAAGCTGGAATTGATCCTGCCGCACGGCAATCGGGATATAACCGTGGAGAATATGGTCGATAAATACGGTCAGCCCATGCAGGAAGCCTCTGGGGGCGGTTATGAAGTGAAAATTCCACTGCCTGATGCTGATTGCCAGTACGGACTGCTGGCGCGTTATTTCTAGCCTTTGGAGGCTGTATGTCATTTCTTACCGGCGCTTTATGTGACCGCTTTTCTGCCCAAGAAAACTTTCAAATTGCCGAGCCTTTGTTCCGGTATTTCGGCGGTAAAACCCAGTTCAGCGGGCAAATCACGACTTTAAAAGTGTTCGAAGACAACACTTTGGTGCGGACCGTGCTGGAAGAAAAAGTCACTGATCGGGTGCTGGTTATCGACGGCGGCGGCTCAAAGCGTTGCGCCTTGTTGGGGGATACCTTGACTGCTTTGGCGGTCGAAAATGGCTGGCAGGGTATCGTCGTTTACGGCAGTATTCGCGGTTCGGAAGCGATCAACAAAATGCCGATTGGTGTGGTGGCTCTGAACACTCACCCGCTTTGCAGCAGTAAGCACGGACATGGACATCGGGATTCGATGATCACTTTTGCCGGCGTCAATTTCAAAAAAGATCACTATCTTTATGCCGATAGCGACGGAATTATCGTCTCGGAAACAAAATTGGATTAAAATCGTTTTGTCTTAACCAAGTAAAATACTCAAGAATATGCAAATCGTACTCGCAAACCCTCGTGGATTCTGTGCCGGCGTAGACCGGGCTATTGAAATTGTCGATCAAGCGATCGATACCTTCGGTGCACCGATTTATGTGCGGCACGAAGTGGTGCATAACCGTACGGTAGTCGATGGCTTGAAGGAAAAAGGCGCGATTTTTATCGAAGAACTCAGTGACGTGCCGGTGGGGTCGTACCTGATTTTTAGCGCTCACGGTGTGTCCAAGCAGGTCCAAAAGGAAGCGGAAGAGCGCAAGTTAACCGTGTTCGACGCGACTTGTCCGTTGGTTACCAAAGTGCACATGCAAGTAGCCAAACATGCCAAACAGGATAGAGAAGTGATTCTGATCGGCCATGCCGGTCATCCTGAGGTTGAAGGCACTATGGGACAGTACGACAAATGCACCGAGCATGGCGATATTTATCTGGTTGAAACCCCGGATGATGTGAAAAACCTGAGAGTGAATAATCCGGATAATTTGGCTTACGTCACGCAGACTACATTGTCCATGACCGACACCAAAATAATGGTCGACGCATTGCGTGAGCAGTTTCCGTCCATCAAAGAACAGAAAAAAGACGATATTTGCTACGCTACCCAAAACCGCCAGGACGCAGTTCACGATCTGGCAAAGATTTCGGATCTGATTTTAGTGGTGGGTTCGCCGAACAGCTCCAACTCCAACCGCTTGCGGGAAATCGCCGAACAGCTGGGTAAACAGGCGTTTTTGATCGATACCTACAAGGATTTGAAACAAGAGTGGCTGGAGGGCATCAACGTAGTCGGCGTGACTGCTGGGGCGTCCGCGCCTGAAGTGTTGGTGCAGGAAGTCATTAATCAACTCAAAGAGTGGGGCGGCGAAACCACCCAGGTTCGTGAAAACAAAGGTATAGAAGAAAAAGTAGTCTTCTCGATTCCGAAAGAATTGAAAAAACATATGGAAGCTTAATTCCGTTTCCGACTGGAGAATTTTTATGAGCCTTACTGCCCAAGAACTGGTGGCTGCCGCCAAACAACAGATTACCGAAATCGACGTGGCGACTGCGCAAGCGCGCTTGAGCAGTTTATTGCTGGATGTGCGCGAGCCAGCCGAGTACGCCGCCGGACATTTGCCGGGGGCTGTTAATATTCCTCGTGGCTTGTTGGAATTTAAGATCGATACCCATCCGGATTTTCAAGGTCGGCAACATGCGGACATAGTGGTTTATTGCCAGACCGGCGGACGTTCGGCATTGGCTACTCAGGTCTTGAATCAAATGGGTTATAGCGGTGCGGTTAGCATGGCGGGCGGTTTTAAAGCCTGGACGGAGAGTGGTTTAAGCGTTGAGTGAGTTAAACCAAGTCCGCATCGATAAGTGGTTATGGGCCGCGCGTTTTTTCAAGACGCGCGGTCTGGCCGGTGATGCAGTCAGCGGTGGCAAAGTGCACGTCAACGGCCAGCGCTGCAAGCCGGGCAAGGAAGTGAAAATCGGCGATTTGATTAGCGTCACCAAAGACCAATACACTTGGGAGCTTACGGTGACTGATTTGAATAATCAACGCCGTCCGGCTAAAGAGGCTGTGGCGCTTTACAGCGAAGACCAAGCCAGTATCGATAAGCGGCTTAAGCAAATCGAGTTACACAAGCAGCAGCAAGCCTTGCTGCATCCGTCGGAGCGCGAGCATAAACCCAACAAAAAACAACGCCGACAAATCCATCGCTTCAAACAGGACGCGCTCTAAGCACTATTGGCGCGTCGAACAAAACAATAGCCACAAAACACACTTCAATTTATCATTCCCGGCTAACTTGCATGGAATTAGTGCTTGAATAGCGTCTATCCGCGGCATCAAGATGCCTTAGGATAAATTTTATCGAATCACGATTAAGCGGCGCCTAAGAACTCGATTCTACATTTAAACGATACTGCATCGGGCACATGCCTGCCTGGGTTTCGCGACACCATAGGATATTTAATGTCGATACGTTGTTTTTCAGTCCTGACTACTGCATTGCTAACCAGCGGTTTCCTAGCCGGTTGCGCCACAACCCGGCAAATTGCCGTCGATTATCCCAAAACCGAGTCTTTACCGATTAAGCCGCTACGCGGTCAATCTATGGTGAGCGGTGACGACTACTATGTACAATTGGTCTCCGACTTTGATTTCAAAGGGGATAACGCCCTGAAAGGCGGTTGCAGCGATGTCGGTGGTCATTACGAAAACGGTGACCTGTCCGCGGCGCTAGTATTCAGTGTGCATAACGATGCCTTAAAACTGAAGCGCGAAGCCAGCGGCTTTTTGTACCAAGCCACAACCGGCAAATGCAATTTCAAGCTGGAAACCAAAAAATCTTATCTGACCCCTTGGTTACGGCTCGATTCCAGCAAAGACACCCTGATCGAATACAACTTTCTGACCAGTAACAGCCACGAAGCCAATCTTTCCCAATTAATTAACGACGTGAATGCCGCCAGCAGTTTGTTCGCATTCACCGGTGTCGGCGCGGGTATGGCGGTGATGGGCAAGCTGGCCGGCAACTGGGTGGAGAGCAATCCGCAAGTGGTGGCCAAAACTCCCGCAGCCGGTACTTCTGGTAACGGTAAATACAGTTCCGAGACGCATTCTTTGCCTGCCAGTGTGGTACTTGCGGGGGACAGCAGTAGTTTCAATCAAATCCGTCTTGGCGTTTATGAGGTGGTTGAAGGTGGCTTGAGTGCTTGGTCTTCCGAAAGCAAACTGCTGGGCGAATTGCGGGTATACCCCGAAATTGTCTCCTCATTACTGTTGAAAACCTCGGGTGACCTGCCGCCCGACGCGCATGATTTGTCACTTGATGAGTTGTGGCGGATACCGATTCAAACGGCCAATGGCGAAGTCAGTTTGCGGCAGTTGATCGATCAAGTCGACCCGGCCGCGAAACCCAATCTGCAACCGGATTGGCAGAATTACCCGGATGTGGAAAGCCAATGCCGGCGCTTGAAGCTGGCGATGAAAGATTTGGGCTTCAATAAATTTGATCGCAATGCGGTGTTGTACTATTTCCTGAGCAAAACCTCGCCGGATTGGAAAAACTTTAATATCTCCGCGCAGCGGGCCATGACCGACGAAATCCGCCCCAAGTTGCTGGAACAATATCGGGCTAAGGACTTCGCCGGCTGTCTGGCGAGCGAAGACTACGCCGTCATGAAGAGCATGAAGCTAGCGGTTAACACCGAGCAGGATTGGGAGGCGCTGACCAACTCACGGCAGAAAAAAGAAGGCGTCATCAACCCAATTCAATCGGCGGCGCGGCAATTTTTGTCGGCTTTGCAAAATCCCAACAAAGACGAAGCCGCTCGGCAGCTATACCCTTTATTAAATACCGAAAAAGGCGGGAACGGCACGGTGCTACTGCAAAACCATTTGGGCAACTTTGGTTTGGAAGCGCTACTGCAAGTGCCGACGGTTGCTGACGAAGGCGTGCTGATCAACGCCGCTCAGCTGGCGGGTGTGTTTAGCGGGCTCAATGTCGAGACTTACACTTGTGCGCGTCCGGCTCAAGATCAAGGCCAGCCTTTGGCGAATATCGGCATCATGCTGTTTGTCACCAAACCCGGCAGTCCGCGTGAAAAAGGCGGGGCTTTGGAGTTTGAGTTAGTGCAAGGCAAGATTGCCCGCCTGGCTTTTCAACATCCGTCCTTTCGAGATTTCGAACAAAACCTGGCCGATTATCCGGATCTCGGTGGATGCCGGATAGATGCCGATTTGTTGAATAAGCTGCACTAATTCCCAGCGTGTGGTGGTGACAATGAATCGAAAAAAAGGCTTGATCGCAGGATTGGGGCTTATTGCGCTTTTGGCGATCTACGCCTTCTTGGGGTTTTACCTGGTGCCGGCCCTGGCCTTAAAAAAACTGCCGGCTTTAATTCAGGAAGAAACCGGACAGCAAGCCCGGCTTTCGGCAATTCGCTTTAACCCCTTCAAATTCACACTGACCTTGGAAGGCTTTGCCCTGGCGGCGAAAGACGGCAAAGATCTGGCGGGTTTCGAGCGTTTATTTGTCGATTTGGACACCGTCGAGTCGGCAAAGCTGGGCGGTGTGGTTTTAGACGTCATTGATTTGCATAATCCGCAAGTCAATATCGAACGTCGCGCCGACGGCGCATTCAATTTTGCGGATATAAAAACCAAGCAATCAGAGTCGCAGCCTGACACAAAAGACAGTGACGGCAAAAGCTTGGCGCTGTGGGTTCATCAAATCGCGGTCACAGAAGGACGCATAGGCTGGCGGGATGCTACCAGCGGTCAAGTGCTATCGGAAAACCTGTTACGGCTTAATCTAAAACTCAACGAATTCAGCACTCAGGCGGCAAGCAGTGCGCCGGGCGAATTGAGTGTGGGTTTGGAATCGGGCGGCACTATCCAATGGCATGGCGATTTCTCGATTGCACCGCTGGCTTCTAAGGGTCAGTTGCAGTTGGAAAAAATAGGTCTGGCCAGAAGCTGGCAATTATTTTTGCAACAAATCCTGCCGGTGGAAATCGTCAACGGCGTGCTGGGTTTGCAAGTCGATTACACGCTTGCCCAAGCAGCGGATGGGATGCTCACAAAGCTAAGCAACGGCAATGTCGAGATCAAACAGCTGGAGATCACCGAGAACAATCACGGTAAGCCGTTAGTGAGTCTGCCGGCCTTGGCGGTCAACGGCATTAATGTCGATGTTAATCAGCAGCAAGTTGAGATTGGAGTGGTATCCAGCAGCGATGCGGGGATTAGCGCGTGGTTGCAAGCTGACGGTATTGTCAATTATCAGGCTTTGTTTGCCGGAGATGCCGCGGCTCAAGACGTTAATCAACCACCTGCAACGCCGATGGTTGCCGAGGAAAGCAAGCCCTGGCTGGTTAGAGTGGATGAGTTGGCATTCAACAACTACAACATTCATTTTACCGATTACAGTTTGCCGAAGCCGCTGGAGCTGCAACTGAGCGAGTTGAGTGGCAAGGTGCAAAAATTTAGCACGCAGGACAGTGGTAAATTGCCGGTGCAATTGAGCTGCAAGTTCAATAATACCGGCGGGTTGAAAGTGGACGGCGAGATGAGTTTGCAGCCATTTGCGGGGTCTTGGGCGCTGGATATTCACGATATTAACCTGAAAGTGTTCCAACCTTATCTGGACCCCTTTTTAAAACTGGAATTGGTGGATGGCGACTTCAGTGGTAAGGGCAATCTGCAATTAGCGGTGGCTGAGCAGCTGCAACTCACTTTTCAGGGCGACGCCAATTTAGAAGGTTTGGTGACTCGGGATCAGCTCAAGAACGTGGATTTCTTGAAATGGTCCAATCTCGAGGTGTCGGGAATAGATATCGATTTGGCGAAACAGGATTTCAAATTCGCCAAGGTAATGTTTGACCGTCCTTACCTGCGGTTTAATATCAAAAAGGATGGTAAAACCAATATCGACGATCTAATGCTGCCGCAAACACCCGCAAAACCAGCTCCGGCAGCTAAACCTCCTGCAAAACCGGCGGCCGCCAAATCCACCGAGCCGCGGGTCAGTATCGGTAAAATCGAACTGAAAGAGGGTAAGTCGGATTTCTCCGACTACTCCTTGATATTACCGTTCGTAGCGGCGATGAACAGTCTCAACGGCGAAGTCAGCGGGTTTTCCTCGGACAAAGATGCCGAGGCCAAGTTGGCTTTAAAAGGCAAGGTTTACGAGATGGCCTCGGTCGGTATCAAAGGCAAATATCAATTCGATACGGGGGATTCGGACATTGCCCTAAATTTTACCAACATGCCTTTGCCGTTGATTACGCCTTATATGGCTGAGTTTGCCGGCTACCGGATTGAGAAAGGCCAAATGGCGTTGGATTTGCGCTACACCATCAAGCAGGCGCAGTTGGCAGTGCAGAATAAATTGCTCATTGATCAGTTGACCTTGGGTGAGCATGTGGAAAATCCGAATGCGGTGTCCTTGCCTTTGCATTTGGCGATTGCCTTGCTGAAAGATGCGGACGGCAAAATTAATCTGGATTTTCCCATCACCGGCAGTCTGGAAGATCCGAAATTCAGTATTGGTTCCTTGCTGGCCGATGTGTTGGTTAATCTGATCTCTAAAGTGGCGATGTCGCCGTTCAAAGCGCTGGGTTCGCTGCTCGATGATGACAAGGACTTTAGCGCGGTGGCTTTCGCACCGGGTAGTGCTGAATTGGCTGTCGAAGAATCCGCCAAACTGGATCAGCTTAATAAAGCCTTGCTCAGCAAACCCGAGTTGACCCTGGAAATCAAAGGTATTGCTTACCAAAACATGGATTGGCCGGCGATGCGCTTTGAAGCAGTAAAGGATGTATTGAAAAAAATGAAGTCCGGCGAATTGCGCGACAAAGGTGAGAAAGTTCGGCACGAATACATTGAATTGACCGACGATGACTACAAGCGCTTGCTGGCCAAGTTTTTTGGCGAAGTCTTCCCGCAGGAGATGGATAGATCCTTATTAGGCAAGCCGCGGATCAAGGCTAATCCGGACTCTGACTTTTACCCGTTGGCGCAACAGAAACTGGAAGGCATTTTTCCACCCGATCCGCAGCGCCTTAACGATCTGGCGATTGCCAGAGCCAATCATATCGCGCAGTATCTGGCCGAACCGGGCGGGATTAGCAAAGATAGGCTGTATCTGATGGCGACCGAGTTGAATCAGGCTGAAACAGCCGATGGGATTAAATCGGTGCTATCGTTGAGCGTTTCACAGTAAACGGAAGCTTACACTGTTTGTAATATAATGGCGTTTACGCAGCGATAGTGGCGCATCGATTTGTATTTAAGGTTTTATAAAAATGGAGATTCTAATGTCAACCCAGTTTTTTCGATTTATTCCACTGTTGGCTCTAAGCCTAGGCGGACTGTTTTTCGTGTCTCCGGCGGCTGCGCAATCGCTAACATCCTGCACGATGACTTACAAGTTGAGCGGTTGGTCACTCGTTTATAAGCAATACGATGGCCTGGGTAATATCAGCTGCAGTAACGGACAGCGGGCGCAAGTTGCACTGGCGTCCAAGAGCATAGGTTTTACCATCGGTAAATCGGAAATCGAGGGGACCGGGGTGTTTTCCGAAGTTAGAAATCTGAATGAAATCTACGGCAGCTTTGTCGCCTTCGAAGGCCATGCCGGTGCCACTAAATCGATAGACGGGCAATTGTTAACCCGAGGCGAAATTTCTTTGGCGCTGTCCGGCAAGGGTCGTGGTATAGACATTGGCGTGACCTTGGGCGCTTTGACTATCTCACCTAGATGATCGGTTTTTGCGTTGCCGTTGCTTACCGATAAGGTCTGGGATTTTGCTGATTATGTCGATGGTAGGTGACCCGTGCCGTTTGTAGTCCGCGATCAGACAGGGGCAATCGTGCAACTGTGCGACAGTAGCGATGAGTGGCTCGATGTCGACCACCCTGAAGTAGTTGCATTCTTGCAGCAGGTCCCAAGTGATAAGGCAAGGGAAGCCTTGTCAGCTACCGATAACGACATGGTCAGGGTCATAGACGATTTGGTGGATTTACTGGTAGCCAATCAGGTGCTGATTTTTACCGAGCTTCCTGAGCGCGTGCAAACCAAGTTGTTGGCAAGGAAGCAACTCAGAAAGGATGTGAATGCCTTGCAAAATTTGATGGTAGACGATGAAGGGTTGTTCTAGGCAATGGTTGAGGGCTTAGCAACACAGCGCGCTGTTGGTTTTGTCGCCTATTGGGATGTCATCCTGAATAGTGAGCGATTCGCAGCACGTTCATCAATAATGGATGCTCTGTGAAAAACTCGTTTTTTCTGGTCATACCCCAGCAAAAAAATGATCCCCAATTGTCGGCGTCGTTTACCGACGATGCGCTACGGCAATGGATTACGGAACTGCCGACTGCCAATCCCGGTCTGGCCGCCCGTTTGTTTTACGAGTTGTTAGGTGAATTAATTTCGGTGGAAATGCCGGCGGCAAAGCGCTTGCATGCATTGGAGTTACTCAGAGACAGCTTCTACTTGATCGACGATTATTTGCGCTCGCGGTTAATCAAGTTCGGTTTCCCAAAGGGCGAAAGCGAAAAAAAAATATTCGGCTTGGCCTGTGCAATCGAAAGACAATTTACCATCGGCTATTGGAGTGTGGTCAAGGATTTGACCCGCCGAGAAATTGGTTGGTTGCAGGGTAAATCCACGGCCTTGGCGATACAGCGGACTATCCGGGGCTTGAGCCGCATCGTGATAAGTCACTACATGATGAGCTATCCGGTGCCGGATTGGATCTGGATCGATTTGCACTCGTTGTATAAACTCGCCGTGAAGTTGGATAAGGCGGGCTCCAAGGTGGCCGACCAGGGCGGTATATTCAGTAAACTGTCGTCAGTCGAAGACAGCTATAAACAAATATTGCTGTTAAGTTTGGCTTATCCATCCGGCTTGATGCAGAAAGAGTTTCAACTGGTTTATGAGTTTCTCGAGAAAATCAGCGATTTTCTGCAAATCGAAACCAAACCGGTAGCCGAACAAGCCGTGCAATGCGCGATTTTAATGGACGAAGACCTGCCGCCGGCTTTTTTGCTCGGCGGCACACAGACGGATCGCCGGTCGGATTCGGCCATGCTTTACCTGAATCTGACCAAGTTGGGTAAAGTCATCAAACAGGCGGACAAACTGTGCAGCAAGGAGGAGGCGCGTTTTAGTTCGCTGGAAGTCGATAAGAATAATCATCAAAAGCTCTCGGCGGAACTGTTCGACTATCTGATGCAGCGCTGGCAAGGGAAGGAGCCGCAAGGGACGGTCTATTTTGCCGATAGGCTGGATAGATATGTGGCTATTGGTTTGGAAACGACCTATGATCTATTGGAAACCGGTAGACCCGGTCTGGAAACCGGTCTGGAAATACGGGCCGAGACTGACTCCGAACGCGCATTGTCCTGTAATTTCCACAAGGAAGGCGTGCTGTCTATCGGTAGCTTGGTGAGTTTTCGTAAGATAGACGCGATGCCGCAACAACGTTCGCTCGGCGTGGTTTGCAAAATACTGCTCCCCAAGCAGGATTCCAAGCTGATATTCGAGGTGATGGTCATCGCCGCGCAAGCTTTCCCTGTGGCTTATCAGGCGCTGGAGGCGGATACCGATGCGGAGCGCAAGAAAGCCTTGATCTATGGCATAAGAGATAATGAAGGCGAAAAGAGCTTTATCATCATGGATTCTTTTCGCTTGAAAGACGGCGATTTATTGCGAATGTTCATGGGGCATGAGAATTTTCCCATTATTTTGAACGGCCGTAGAAATATCGGCTTGGGCTATTGGCAGTTCGAATGCCGGCGTATTCTGGACGACGTCGTTCCCACGCAGAACAAGAAGAAAGGCTATGATTTTATATAACAAAGACGATTGCCGCCCGGTTCCGACAGGGAACAGGCGGCAGAACCCAGCAAACAGACTCAATGACAGCAAATACCGATCAGACATCTGATTTTAACGCCCTCGTCGATCCGCACGCCCAGCGTGAGGCCGAAAAATACGAGAATCCCATCCCCAGTCGCGAGCTGATTCTCCAGCTTATTCAAGAAGCCGGCAAGCCGCTACGCCGCCAACAAATCGCCCAACAATTTGCCCTGGAAACACCTGATGCCCTGGAGGCGCTGCGCCGCAGGCTGCGCGCCATGGAGCGCGACGGCCAGCTAAGTTTTAACAGCCGGCAAAAATATTGCTTGGGCTCCGGCGGCAACACTATCGCCGGACGGGTGCTTGGCCATCCGGAAGGCTTCGGTTTCTTGAAACCCGATGACGGTAGCGAAGACCTGTTTTTGTCGCCGCGGGAAATGAAGCCGCTGATGCCTAATGACCGAGTCATCGCGCGCGTGGCCGGCATTGATAGACGCGGCCGTCGCGAAGCGGCAGTGATTGAAATCAGCGAACGCAATACGCATCAAGTGGTCGGTCGGTTTTTTACCGAGGGCCGCGTGGCTTATGTGGTGCCGGATAACAAAAAGATTGCCCACGAAGTACTGATTGCCAAGGAAGACGTCGGCCATGCCAAACAAGGCCAGATCGTGGTCGCAGAGATAATTCAGCAACCTAGCCAGCATTGCCAGCCCTTGGGCCGCATCATCGAAGTACTGGGCGCGCATATGGCGCCGGGCATGGAAATCGAAATGGCGATTCGCTCTCACGATTTGCCCAATCAGTGGCCGGACCAGTTACTGGAAGAAATCAAGGAACTCACGCCGCAAGTGCCCGAGTCCGCCAAGCAGGGCAGGGAAGATATTCGCAAGTTGCCCTTGGTCACCATAGACGGCGAAGATGCCCGGGATTTCGACGATGCTGTCTACGCGCAAAAAACCCCGAAAGGCTGGAAATTATTGGTAGCGATTGCCGACGTCTCACATTATGTAAAAGTCGATACGGCCTTGGATGCCGAAGCCAAAAACCGCAGTACTTCTGTATATTTTCCGGAAAAAGTCATTCCGATGCTGCCGGAGATACTGTCTAACGGATTGTGTTCGTTGAACCCGGAAGTGGATCGTTTATGCATGGTCTGCGAATTACTGATCAACGAAGAAGGTAATGTCCTGCGTTCCCGGTTTTTTGAAGCTGTGATGCGCTCCCATGCGCGTTTGACCTATACCGACGTAGCAAAAATGCTGGTGGATGGCGATCAGAAGTTGGCAAAAAAACACGCCGCTTTGCTGCCACATTTACAGACTCTGTACGACTTGTACAAGGTGATGCGTAAGCAGCGCGAGTTGCGCGGGGCGATGGATTTCGACACCCAGGAGACCAAAATCGTCTTTGGGCCGGAGCGCAAAATCGCTGAAATCGTGCCTTTGCAGCGCAACGATGCCCATAAGCTGATCGAAGAATTTATGATTACCGCCAACACGGCAGCGGCGAAGTTTCTGAACAAGAAAAAAATGCCGCGCCTGCTGCGGATCCACGATGGCCCCGGCCCGGAAAAATTACTGGCACTGAAAACCTTTCTAGGCGAACTGGGTTTATTTCTGGGTGGTAAGGCTCAACCCACGCCATTGGATTACATGCATCTGCTGGAGTCGGTAAAGGAACGTCCCGACGCGCATTTGATTCAGACGATTTTGCTGCGCTCCATGTCGCAAGCCGTTTACAGCCCGGAAACCAAAGGCCATTTTGGCTTGGCGCTGGATGCCTATGCGCACTTTACTTCGCCGATCCGGCGCTATCCTGATTTGCTGGTGCATAGGGCGATCAGGCATTGTCTGGCCGGTAAGTCGGTTGATAGTTTTTATTACACGCATCCTGACATGGTGTTGTTGGGTGAGCATTGTTCGGCGAACGAGCGCCGAGCCGACGACGCCACCCGCGATGTGGTGAGCTGGCTGAAATGCGAATACATGATGGACAAGATCGGCGAAGAGTTCGACGGCGTGATTTCCGCCGTGACCGGTTTTGGCTTTTTCGTTGAATTGCAATCGATTTACGTGGAAGGCTTGGTGCATATCGCCTCCCTGGTACAGGATTATTTTGCCTTCGACGCCAGTAAACATCAGTTGTACGGCGAGCGTACCGGCGTACGTTACCGCTTGGGCGATATGGTGAAAATTCGCGTGGTGCGGGTTAATCTGGACGACAAGAAAATCGATTTTGAGTTGCTACAATCAGGTAAAAAAATCGCTAAGACCAAATCCTCTTCGGGCCGCAAAAAAGCCGAAGCCAGCGCTAAAGCGACGAAGTCGAATAAAGATAAAAAATCCTCAAGTAAGCCAAAAGCCAAAAAACGCCGTCGCTCATGAATTTAACCCAATTGTTTGGTATTCACGCGGTGCAAGCCGCGCTGGATTATTCACCGCAGAAAATTCGCCGAGCCTGGGTGGATAGTCAACGCCAGGATGTGCGCCTGAAGCAAGTGATAGACGATCTCGTCAAGCTGGGAATCAATCCGGAAAAAACCGAGCGTAAAAAGCTGGAAAAGATGGCCGACGGCAAAAATCATCAAGGGATTGTGGTGGCCGTGGAATTGCCGGCGATGCGCAGCGAAGACCAGCTCAAACAAGATGTTGAAGCGCTAACCCAGACGCCGTTTTATCTGGTGCTGGATCAAGTGCAAGATCCGCACAATCTCGGCGCTTGTCTGCGTACCGCGGATGCCGTGGGTGCGCATGGCGTGATCGTCACTAAAGACAATGCCGCCGGTATCACGCCGACGGTTTGTAAAGTAGCCAGCGGTGCAGCGGAAACGGTGCCGGTGTATCAGGTCACCAATCTGGCCAGAGTTCTGCGCTGGTTGAAAGAGCAGAATATCTGGATCATGGGCGCGGCCGGCGAAGCTGAACAAACTGTGTTTCAGATGGAACTCGATATGCCTTTGGCGGTGGTGATGGGTACGGAAGGTACTGGCATGCGCCATCTGACCCGTCAGCATTGCGATTTTCTGGTGAAAATTCCTATGGCTGGACAGGTGGAAAGCCTGAACGTATCGGTGGCTGCTGGCGTATTGTTGTACGAAGTGTTTCGGCAGAAACTGCTTGCTTAAGCGGCATGAAGCGCATGGGCTATGTTTCGGCGGCGTTGCTTGCCAGCGCATTGAGCTCGATGGCTTATGCTGAAATCGATGCGAGAGCAATGGCCTTTAATTGCTGGAATTGTCACACCGATTCAAACTTAGATGCCCAAAGCTCAATCCCTTCGCTAAAAAATTTATCCGCTCAGCAGATCCAGCAGGCCTTGCTGGATTTTAAATACGACAAAAGGCCGGCCACATTGATGCCGCGTTTGGCTAAAGGTTACAGCGACACCGAGCTGGCGGCGGTTGCCGAGTATTTGAGTCGCCATTAATGACCGGATTATCCCGCAGACGTTTTTTACAAGGCTTTGCCGGAGTTGGGGCTGGTGTTCTTAGCGGTTGTGGCGGATTGCCGTTCTTTTCGGGTGCCAAAGCGCATGTCGTAGTGGTCGGTGGTGGCTTTGGCGGTGCGACGGCGGCGAAATATCTGCGCTTGCTGGATGCGAATATTCAAGTCACGCTGATCGAACCTAAAGCCAAATATATCACTTGCCCCGGCAGTAATTGGCTGTTTGCCGGTTTGGCGGGCCTCGACCAGTTGACGGTCGATTACCAGGCTTTGCAAGACAAATATGGAATCAAACTGTTAATTGATCGCGTCAGCAGTTTAGATGCTGGGCAACGGCGATTGCGATTGGCCGGCGGGCAGAGTGTGAGCTATGACAGGTTAATCATGTCGCCTGGCATCGATTTTCGCTGGGATGCGATGGCTGGTTACGATCAGGCCGCCGCGGAGCAATTTCCGCATGCTTGGCAGGCCGGTCCGCAGACCTTAATGCTGGCGCGGCAACTGCAAGCCATGCCGGACGGTGGGGTAGTGTTGCTAGCGGTGCCTGCCGATCCTTATCGATGTCCGCCCGGCCCTTACGAGCGGGCCAGTATGATGGCGTATTGGCTGAAACAGCATAAACCGCGTTCGAAAATACTCATCCTCGATGCCAAACGCAGCTTTTCCAAACAGGCTCTATTCGAAGCCGGCTGGACCAAGCATTACGGTTACGGCACCGCCAATAGCCTGATCGAGTGGCATAGCTTGGCAGATAATCCTTTACTTGAACTGGATAAGCCGAATAGGGTGCTGACTAGCGAATTCGGCGACCGATTCCGGGGCGACGTGTTGAACATCATTCCGCCGCAAACGGCTGCGTATATCGCTTTGCAGCAGGGCTTGGCCGATAGCACCGGTTGGTGTCCGGTTCGGCCGCTGACCGGCCAATCGTTATTTGACGACTTTATCCATGTCATTGGCGACGCTGCGCATTATGCGCCTATCCCTAAGTCTGCTTTTGCCGCTAATTCCGAAGCTAAAGCGTGTGCGCTGGCGGTGACGAGCTTGCTTAATCAGACCCCCGTCCCCGAAGCACATTGGCTGAATACCTGCTATAGCCTGATCGCGCCTGACCACGGTATCTCCGTGGCCGGTGTTTACAAACTGGATGCAGCCGATGCGATTGCGCCGGTGAAAGGCGCCGGTGGAGTAAGTGCGCGAGCCGATGCCCAAGTTGCCGCTGCGGAAGCGGATTACACGCGAGCCGTTTATCGGAACTTGATTGCCGATACGTTTGGTTGACTTGATGTTTTGATCAAAAATATTTTATTTCAATAGCTTGCATTGGATTTTTGTAATTTTTTTTGAATTGTTTTTCCTTGCAATTGAAACTGAATAAGAAAGCAATTTTTCGGCCAGTATTTACGAGTATTTACCATTGAAGGCGCGGGAATCCGAAAACAGCGTGTTACAATCGCGCCTGTTCATTTTCCATGGTTGACTGCGTGAAGAAAAACCCACTATTACAAATACTGTTGCTGAGTATGCTGTCCGGCAAGGCCGCTCATGCAAGCAGCTTTGTAGTTGAGGATATTCAGGTCAAGGGCTTACAAAGAATTTCCGCCGGTACCGTCTACAACTATTTGCCGGTTAATGTTGGCGAAACCTTTTCCGAAGACAAGCAAGCCGCGGCGATCAGGGCTTTATTCAATACCGGATTTTTCAAGGATATATCGCTGGAACGCGATGGCGGCACGCTGGTGGTGAATGTGGTCGAGCGGCCTTCGGTAGCGAAAGTGGTTATCGAAGGCAACAAAGACATTAAAAAGGAAGATTTAACCGAAGCCTTGAAAAAAATCGGCTTGGCGGAAGGCAAGGTTTACAACAAGCAAATCCTGGACAAGGTCGAACAAGAGCTACGCCGACAATATTTCAGCCATGGTAAATACGGCCTGAAAATTAAAACCGAAGTTTCGGAATTGACGCGCAACCGGGTCGGCATTCATATCGATATTTCCGAGGGCCGGGTTGCCAAGATCAAGCAAATCAATATCGTCGGCAGCAAATCCTTTGCTAACGATGTGTTGCGGAAAGAGTTTGAATTAAGCACCACCAACTTCCTGTCTTTTTATTCCAAAGACGACCAATATTCCAAACAAAAGCTGTCTGCTGATTTGGAAAAGCTGCGTTCATTTTATCTTGATCGCGGTTATATCAATTTCTCCATTGAATCCACTCAGGTTGATATTACGGCCGATAAGAAGGAAATTTACATCACCATCAACGTCAAGGAAGGCGACGTGTACACCTTGGAAAAGGTCAAATTGTCCGGTGAATTGATCGTGCCGCCTGAAGAGTTGATCAAGTTGGTTAAAGTCGGACCGGGTGAGATATTCTCCCGGAAAAACGCCACGGAAACCTCCAAATCCATTTCGGATCGCCTGGGTGACGAAGGCTATACCTTTGCCAACGTGAATATGGTGCCGGAGATTAACGAGCAGCAAAAGACCGTGGCGATGACCTTTTTTGTTGATCCTGGCAAGCGTGTGTATGTGCGGCGCATCAACGTCAAAGGTAACACCAAGACCCGTGACGAAGTGATTCGCCGGGAAGCCCGGCAAATGGAGTCCAGTTGGGCGGCCAGCAGCAAGATTGAACGGACCAAGACCCGTCTGGATAGATTGGGTTATTTTGAGGAAGTGGGTGTGGAAACGCCGCCTGTGGTCGGTTCGGCCGATCAGATCGACGTTAATTACACGATCAAGGAGAAAGCCTCCGGTAACTTGCAGGCCGGTGTCGGTTACTCCCAGGTGCAAGGAATTATCTTTAACGCCAACGTGTCGCAAGACAATATCTTCGGTACCGGTAAGCGGGTGGATTTCGCGTTCAACAACAGTAGTATTTTGACACGTTACAACCTGGGCTTTTCAGATCCTTATTACACGCTGGATGGCGTGGCGATGGGCTACAACCTGGGTTACACCTCTCGAAATGCCTACGCGGCTAACTTGGCGGCTTACAATACAACCATTACAAACGCCGGTATCAACTTTGGTATCCCGTTGAACGAGTTCGACAGAATCGGTTTTGATATTGATCTAAAGCGCACCGAGATCGAAAACACCACCTTGTCTTCGGACACGATTCTAAAATTCCTAGGGTTTAAAAAGGGCGACGACATTTCTGCAATCCGGTCGAAAAGCTTTGATACGCTGTCAACTTCCGTCGGTTGGACTCACGATACCTTAGATAGAGCCACCTTCGCTCATAGCGGTGGTCAGCAAAGACTGTCCGGATTGATAACCGTACCCGGTAGTGATTTGGAATATTTCAAAGTCGGCTATAAACATCAGCATTATTTTCCCTTGTCCAACGACTTTACCTTCCGCTTGTTAGGTGAGGTGGCGCATGGCGGTAGCTACGGTGGTAGTTCCGGCTTGCCGTTTTTTGAAAACTATTTTGCCGGTGGTACCGGTGACGTTCGCGGTTTTATGCAAAATACCTTGGGTGTCATTGACCAAAACGAAATCAATACCGCCAATACCTACAATCGACCCATCGGGGGCTCCACCAAGCTGATTGGCAAGGCCGAGCTGTTTTTCCCTGTGCCGTTCTTAAGCGATATGAAATCGGTGAGAATTGGCTCATTTGTTGACGCCGGCACGCTGGCGCCCGGACTTAGTACCGGCGATTTGCGCAAGTATTTCCGTTATTCGGTGGGCTTGTCTGGGGAATGGTTGTCGCCGTTTGGTGCCTTGGCAGTGAGTGTTGCCCAGCCCCTGAATTCGGAAAGTACCGACAGAACTCAAGCCTTCCAGTTCACCTTCGGCTCGGGATTTTAGTTTAGTTTGAGCCTGTTTTGCCCTATAATCGCTTTTGCGTTCTGTCTTAAACTCAAAAAAATTAACCGGAGATGGTTTTGACCATGAAAAATAGAATTTCTTTGTTTCTAATGCTGATGATTTTTGCTGGCGTGAGTCACGCAGAGCTGAAAATCGGTTTTGTCAATGTGGCGAAGGTTCTGGAAAAAGCGCCACAAGCCGCCAAAGCAAAAACGCGCTTGGAAACTGAATTTTCACCAAGAGACAAAGCGCTGGTTTCTCAGCAAAAAGAGATTAAATCGCTGGAAGAAAAGTTGGGCCGAGACACTGCGGTAATGGGCGAAGAAGAGCGTCATAGAATCGAAAAAGACATTCTGGACAAAAAACGCGACGCGGCTCGTGCACAACAAGAGTTCAGCGAAGATTTCAACATGCGTAGAAACGAAGAGTTGGGCAATCTGCAAAAACGCATCGTAGAAGCAGTAAGAGCGTTAGCCAAAGAAGAGTCTTTTGATCTGTTGCTGACCGACGGTGTTATTTACGCCAACGATCAAATTGATGTTACCAGCCGCGTTCAGCAAAAACTGGAAAACTTGTCGCAGTAAGATTTTCCCCGATGCTTCCTGATTGAGGGAGCATGCAGCACTTAAGTTGGGGAGTTCCTGGTCTAAGCGAACTTCCCGCTTCCCCTCATTTCGCACAGATAACTCATGGCCGGCACACTCGATATTTTACAAATTCAGGAACTCTTGCCACATCGCTATCCTTTCTTGCTGGTAGACAGGGTACTAGACTGCGAGCCGGGCGTGCGTTTGCTGGCTGTGAAAAACGTGACCTTTAACGAGCCGTTTTTTCAAGGCCATTTTCCGAGTCAACCTATTATGCCTGGTGTGTTGATCATGGAAGCCCTAGCGCAAGCTACTGCGCTACTGACGTCGCAAAGCAACGATCAATTGGGCAAAGGCACGATTTATTACTTGGCGGGCATCGATAACGCCCGCTTCAAAAAGCAAGTTGTTCCCGGTGACCAATTGCGCCTGGAAGTGACTTACATCAAACACAAGCGTCACCTCTGGTCCTTCGATTGCCGTGCGGAAGTAGATGGTGAACTGGCCGCCAGTGCGCAAATCATGTGTGCGGCTGTGGCAGCAGAGGCATAAATGATAGATCCCAGAGCGGTTGTGCATATCAATGCCGAATTGGCCGACGATGTTAAAGTCGGTCCGTTTTCGGTTATTGGTCCGGATGTGCAGATAGATTCAGGTACAGAGATCGGGCCGCATGTGGTGATTAAAGGTCCTACCGCCATCGGCAAGGATAATACGATCTACCAATTCACCTCGATAGGCGAAGACCCGCAAGATAAGAAGTACGCCGATGAAATCACCCGTCTGGAAATCGGCGACCGCAATGTAATACGCGAATTTTGTACGATGCACCGTGGCACGCAGCAAGATCGAGGATTGACGTTGATCGGCAGCGATAATTTGTTCATGGCTTACACCCACGTGGCGCACGATTGCGAAATTGGCGATCATGTGATCATGGCGAATGGCGCCTCGATTGCCGGGCATGTGCATCTGGGTGATCATGCTATTTTGGGTGGTTTTACCTTGGTGCATCAATTTACCAAAATCGGTGAATACAGCTTTTCGGCGATGGGTAGCGCAATCACTCAAGACATTCCGCCATATGTGATGGTCGGTGGCAGGCCCACTCGCCCGCACGGGATCAATTCGGTGGGTATGGAGCGTAACGGCGTGCCGCCGGAAGTGATTCGGCAGATTCGCAAAGCCTATAAGATCCTCTATAAAAACAATCTGCGTCTGGAAGACGCCATCGAAGAAATGGAAGATATGGCCGGCGAAAGTAACGAACTTTCCAATATGGTCAGCTTTCTACGTAATGTCACACGCGGTATCCTCCGATAACCCCCCACGCATAGCCGGTATCGACGAAGTTGGCCGCGGCTGCATAGTCGGGCCGGTGGTTGCCGCTGCGGTGATTCTCGATCCACTCAGACCCATCGCGGGTTTGACCGACTCCAAAAAACTTACCGAAAAGAAACGCAAGCTGCTGGCAGAGCAGATCAAAAGCAATGCCTTGTGCTGGGCCGTTGCCCGGGCCGAAGCCAGCGAAATCGACACTATCAACATCTTACAAGCGACGATGGTGGCGATGCAGCGGGCGGTGTCGCAATTGGACTATCGCCCCGATGGGGTCAAGGTGGACGGCAATCGGCTACCGGTATTGGATATACCGGGAGAAGCTATCGTACAAGGCGATTTGCTGGTCGCGGAGATTTCCGCCGCCTCGATCTTAGCCAAAGTCGCCCGCGATGAGGAAATGCAGACGCTGGATAGGCTGTATCCCGGTTATGCTTTTGCTATTCACAAAGGCTATCCTACCCAGCAGCATTTAACGGCTTTACAACAGCTTGGGATTAGCCCGCAGCATCGAAAATCGTTTGCTCCTGTTAAAAAGTATCTTGTTTAAACAGCCATGACGCCGAGTTTCGTTCATCTTCGTATTCATACTGAGTTCTCCCTGGTTGACGGTATAGTCAGAATCAAGCCGTTGGTGAAGAAACTGGCTGAGTATCAAATGCCGGCCGCCGCGATTACCGAACAAAGCAATTTGTTCTCGCTGGTTAAATTCTATAAAGCCGCACAAGGCGCCGGCATCAAACCATTGATCGGCGCCGATGCGCTGATTTTCAATCCTGACGAGCCGGCCTCGCCGTTTCGCCTGACTATGTTGGCGCGCAATCAAAAAGGCTATGTGACGTTGACCGAGCTGATTTCCCGAGGCTACCAGGAAGGGCAGCACCAAGGGATACCGATGCTGCAAAAAGACTGGATTGCCGAGAATCATGAGGGTTTGATCGTGTTATCGGGAGCGATGGATGGTGACGTCGGTCAGGCTTTGTTGGCGGAAAATACCGAGCAAGCCAAACGCTGTGCCGAATATTGGCGGGATTTGTTCGAAGACAGTTTTTATCTGGAATTGCAGCGGCTCGGCAAAGCGGACGAAGAGCGTTATATTAAATTAGCGGCGGATTTGGCTGCCGAACTGGATTTGCCGGTCGTCGCCACCAACGACGTGCGTTTTATCAGTAAAAACGATTTCGATGCGCATGAAGTGAGGGTCTGTATCCATCAGGGCCGGGTGCTGGACGACAGCCGCCGGCCGAAAAATTACACAGCTCAGCAATACCTGCGTACTGCCGAGGAAATGGCCGAATTGTTTGCCGATATTCCGGAGGCATTGGCCAATAGCGTGGAAATTGCTAAACGCTGTAATGTCGAGCTGACTCTGGGCGAAAATTATTTGCCCGATTTTCCAGTCCCCGAAGGTATGACGCTGGACGACTATTTCAAGCACGCCTCGCGTCAAGGGCTTGAAGAGCGTTTAATCCAGTATCCGCCGGTAGGCAAGGGCAGCTTCGCGGAAAACCGCAAAGTCTATGACGAAAGATTGGAAGTTGAGCTGAACGTGATCACCCAAATGGGTTTTCCCGGTTATTTCATGATTGTTGCCGACTTTATTCAGTGGGCCAAGAACAATGCGATACCGGTCGGGCCGGGGCGAGGATCGGGTGCCGGTTCTTTGGTGGCGTATGCGTTGAAGATTACCGACCTTGATCCGATCGAATTCGATTTGCTGTTCGAACGGTTTTTGAATCCTGAGCGGGTGTCGATGCCGGATTTCGATATCGACTTCTGCATGGAACGCCGCGACGAGGTGATCGATTACGTGGCCCGCCACTATGGCCGCGACCACGTATCACAGATTATCACCTACGGCTCGATGGCGGCTAAGGCGGTAATTCGCGACGTAGGGCGGGTAATGGGGCACGCCTACGGTTTTGTGGATCGCTTGGCCAAGCTGATTCCATTCGAAATTGGCATGACCCTGGATAAGGCTCTGCAAGACAGTGCCGAATTAAAGGCGTTGTACGATACCGAGGAAGAGGTTAAAGCGCTGATCGATATGGCGCGTTCGCTGGAAGGCATCTCCCGGAATGCGGGTAAGCACGCCGGTGGCGTGGTGATTTCGCCTACCAAACTCACCGATTTCAGCCCTTTGTATTGCGAGCAGGGCGGCGGCAATCTGGTCACGCAGTTTGATAAGGACGATGTCGAAGCGGTTGGCTTGGTTAAATTCGACTTCCTGGGGTTGCGGACCTTGACAATCATCGATTGGGCGCTGCAAACCATCAATCGCCAGCGCGCGCAGCGCGGTGAAGAGCCGGTCGATATTTCCCAGATTCCGCGCGACGACCTGCCCAGCTATGAATTATTAAAAAACGCCCAGACTACGGCCGTGTTTCAGCTGGAGTCGCGCGGCATGAAGGAGTTGATCAAAAAACTGAAACCGGATTGCTTCGACGACATTATCGCGCTCGTCGCTTTATTCCGTCCCGGCCCTTTGGAATCGGGCATGGTTGACGATTACATCAACGTCAAGCACGGCGCCAAGGCTGAATACGCGCATCCATTACTGGAACCGATTTTAAAACCCACCAACGGCGTTATTCTGTATCAGGAACAGGTGATGCAGATTGCCCGGGAATTGGCCAGTTACACTTTGGGCGGCGCCGATATGTTGCGGCGGGCGATGGGTAAGAAAAAGCCGGAGGAAATGGCCAAGGAGCGGGAAAAATTTATGTCGGGCGCGTTAGCGAACCAGATCGATGCCGCGATCGCGACTTATGTTTTCGACCTGATGGAGAAGTTTGCCGGCTACGGTTTCAACAAATCGCATTCGGCGGCTTACGCTTTGGTTGCGTATCAGACCGCCTGGTTGAAGGCGCATTATCCGGCCGCGTTCATGGCGGCGGTGATGTCGTCGGATATGGATAACACCGACAAAGTGGTGGTTTTGATCGACGAATGTCGGGAGATGAAGCTGGAGATTTGCCCGCCGGACATTAATGTTTCCGACTTTCGTTTTACGGTAAACGACCAGGGTCAGATTGTTTATGGTATCGGCGCGATTAAGGGTGTCGGCGAAAATGCGATTGAAGATCTATTAAAAGAACGGGCTGCCAACGGCGCGTTTGCGGGTTTGTACGATCTGTGCAAGCGCGTCGATTTGCGCAAGGTCAATCGCCGGGTTTTGGAAGCATTGATCAGAGCCGGAGCGCTGGATACCATCGATCCTAATCGCGCGGCGCATCTCGCTGAATTGACTACTGCGTTGCGAGTGGCCGAACAACACGGAAAAATGGCGTTGGCCGGTCAAAACGATCTATTCGGTTTGGCGGTACAAGTGGAAGTCAGCGACGGTGAAGCGGAAGCTTATTCCACCGTGGTCGAGCCGTGGACCGAAAAAGAAAAGCTGGAAGCGGAAAAGCAAACTTTGGGGCTATTTCTGACCGGCCATCCCATCGCCGAATATTTGCCGGAATTAAAACATATCACCCATGGCTCGCTCGCCAGTCTGGAAGTCGATGCCGGCCGCTCCAGAGGCAAAATGGAAGCGCGTGTTGCCGGCCTGATCGTGGAAATGCGTACCCGGCAAACCAAGCAGGGCAAGATGATGGGCTTTGCAACGCTGGACGACCGTACCGGCCGGCTGGAAGTGGCGGCCTTCAGCAATATATACGAAAAATACCGCAACCTGCTCAGCAAAGACACGATTCTGATTGCCGAAGGTTCATTGGCAATGGACGACTTTACCAACAGTCTTAGGATGACTGCCGAGAAGCTCTACAGTATGGAAGAAGCGCGCGAGTTATATGCCCGCGGCATTACGTTGACGATAGATCTGGCCAATGGCGGCCTGCCGTCCGGTTGGCTGGCAAGCCTACAGGCCACGCTGACGCCATTCTGCGGCGGTCAATGTCCAATCCAAATCGAGTACCGAACTGGCACCGATAAAGCGACCCTGCAATTGGGCGACGACTGGCGCGTGCGCCCTAGCGATGAACTCCTGATCCGCCTGCGGCGCTTGTTATCCAACGAAACGGTGTTGGTCAGGTATTGACCTGACAGTTGAGGGGCCGGTATTTATGGGTGTTGAGTGGATAAACTGAGTTCGACGAATACCCGCCAAAGCAAACAAAAATGCCCAATCGCAAATGTCCAAACAAAAGCAGGCTTAGGGTGCGATGAGTTTACGAATCTTGCCAGTAGCGATACTCATGCTGTCTGCCACTTAACACCGCATTTGAACCCGCTTCCGTCATAGAAAGCTTTCGCGGTTTGCAGCGTGGTGCAAAGATCCATGACCCAATTGCTTGGGTAGTCACCTAACTGACCACCAACTACCAACTGAGTACTTGACATACTTGAGCGATCAGGATCGATTAACGTTGGGAAAGATTGGTTTTTGATAGAACCGGTTAAAACGTAGCGACCAGAACCGCCGCCGATGCAAAGATAGGTTTCGGTATTATTCTTTTCTGGGTAGAGATATAGGTCGTTTAGGTTTTCGTTGTTCAGCGCGCGAATAGCAGATTCGATTTCTGACCAAGTGGGGCTCTCAATCATCTTGTCGCGTTCGTGTGCGCTATCCCAGTCAGAGATCGTGAGCATCGCTATCGGCATTCGGCTGGCGCCCAACGTGGCGCTAATCCTACTGTATTGATTAGCAGAATATTTTCACTTCTGTATATCATTCGATGAAGGTTAGTCATAGCTGGTTATGAACAAGTTTCCGTGATTGAACCAGATTGGGTGATAAGCCGCAACGGGTTGAGCTCGACCACTGAAAACAAAATATGCCAAAGCGTTACACCTTTAATAGCCCGTTCACGTTTGCGGCCATCTGGGATTTGTTGCTCGCTTTGGTTACACGCCAAAAATCCAAATTAGGTATATCAAAAATTTTTGAATGGACTGGCGAAATTCTGGAATGTCCGATTTCAGGTAATTTATAGGCATCCCATGGTTTCGTGTACTTAACATGCAGATACGAGGTTGATGCTTCGATAAATTGACAATTACGCTACGCAACACAAATATACGCCGGCAGTGGATTGGACCGGGCTGGACATAAAAAAGGGAGGCCTGGGCCTCCCTGGTTTCGTCAAGCTGGAAGCTTATCGTTTAGCGGTCGGTACGTTTGTATTCGACACGGCGGTTGTAGGCACGGCCTTCGTCGGTTTCATTGGTATCGACGGGTTTGGACTCGCCGAAGCCAACCGCTGTCAGGCGTTTGCCTTCCACGCCTTGTTTGATCAACTCGGCTTTGACCGCATTGGCTCTGCGCTCGGAAAGCTTTTGGTTGTAAGCATCTTTACCGTAACTATCGGTGTGGCCCTGAATCTCTATGGTCAAACCAGGGTTCATTTTCATGACTTCCACGGCGTTTTGGATCAGCGGGCCGTATTTGGCTTTGACGTCGGATTTGTCGAAATCGAACAGTAGGCCGCGGAACGCCCAGCAACCGTCTTTATCGACGATAGCGCCTTTAGGGGTGTCAGGGCATTTATCGGCACAGTTGCTTACGCCGTCTTTGTCGTCGTCTTGGGTTGAGCAATCGGCCACTTTGGGTGTGCCTGCTTTCAAGAAGACGTTTTTAACGAAATCACTCATGCCTTTGGCGCTGGTGATCGCTTCGGCAGTAGTGGAGAATCCGCAACCCGATGCATTGGCTAGGTCTTGCAGCACCGCTTGTCCGGCCACATCTTGGTCATTACCGACCCAGACTGTGTAAATGCATAGCTTGTCTCCGTATTGGGATTTAAGTGCTTCTGCAGTCGGTAGCGGCGAGACTTCCTCGATACCGTCGCTTAAAACGATTAAGGCGATATTGCCGGGAGCAGAGGTGATGTCTTTGCCGGACTCGCTTAGCGCCGTGGCCAGTGGGGTGCCGCCGCTAGAGCATTGTAGAGAGGTAATTGCAGTTTCGAAACCGGCCTGAGTGTAATTTTGCACGGCTTGGTTGAGATAAGTTGAGCCCCAAGACAGGCATGGGCCAAAACCGAAGCTGCGCAAACCGGATGTCAGCGGCATAACCGGAATGGATTTGTTAAACTTATTGAGCAGATTTTTTTCGACATCCAGCTTGGTGCCGCTGTAATCCGCAGAATTTACATAGGTACGGCTCATGGATGAAGACGAATCATTAATCACGAAAAAGCTGTTGGTTTTTTGTACCAGTTTTCCGGATTTAACCAGCGCGTTAAGGTCTTCAGGCTGGAATGCCTGGAAATTATTGCTCGACTGCGTCGCGCAACCGGAAAGCAGCGCTCCGGCCAGAGTGGCCGTGAATAAAAGGTTTCTTTTCATGTATTGATTCTCCAGGTTATTGTTCTGCATCGACAAGGCCTAGCGTACCGCCTTGGTGTCTTAAGTCTAACATCAATCCCTTATTTTTAAATAGTGCGTTCATCTTAGCCGGGCGCCGTGAAATAATGCCGGTTTGTTTTTAATCCTCAGGCTTCCTTGGAGAATGTAATGGGCAAGATTTTATTTTTCTGTGCGATGTTTTTACTTGCTAGTGCGGTAAAGGCTGACAGCGTGAAAGAAATGGCTGAGCAGGGGAATGCGCAGGCTCAAGCCAAGTTGGCATCGCTGTATTTACTGGGCCGAGAGGGTTTCGAGAAGGACGAGCACAAGGCCGCGGAGTGGATGGAAAAGGCGGCGAATCAAGGTTTGCTCGATGCTCAGGTGGTCATGGGTGCGATGTATGATCGAGGCATGGGCGTGAATAGCGACAGAGATAAGGCTACCGATTGGTACGAAAAAGCTGCCAAACAAGGACATGCCACCTCGCTGGCGATTCTGGGCAGAAACGATGCAGCGAAAGGCAGCGTGCAATTTAATTACCAGGCGATGCGTTTAAACGCCTCTCGCTCCATTCCCGGCGAATATGCCAAGAAATTTTTAACAACTAAATAATTGACGATGAGTATTAGAACCCGCTTTGCCCCCAGTCCCACCGGTTATTTACATGTTGGCGGTGCCAGAACCGCTCTGTTTTCGTGGTTGTATGCGCGCAAACACGGTGGCAAATTTATTTTGCGAATCGAGGACACCGATCTTGAACGTTCCAGCCAGGAGTCGGTGAATGCAATTCTGGAAGGCATGACTTGGTTAGGCTTGGAATATGACGAGGGTCCGTTCTATCAGACGCATCGTTTTGATCGATACAAAGAGGTCATTCAGCAATTGCTGGCGCAGGGAGATGCCTATTATTGCTACTGCAGTCGCGAAGAGTTGGAAGCTTTGCGCGAGCAGCAAATGGCCAACAAGGAAAAGCCGCGTTACAACGGCAAGTGCCGGCATGGCGTTGACAATCCGCAAGGCGAGCGGGTGGTGCGCTTTAAGAACCCGGAGCAGGGCGAAGTGATTATCGACGATTTAGTAAAAGGTCGTATCGTCGTTGCTAACAAGGAACTGGATGACCTGATCATTGCCCGTTCCGACGGCACCCCGACCTATAACCTGACGGTAGTAGTCGACGATATGGATATGGGAGTTACTCATGTAATACGGGGTGACGATCATGTTAACAATACGCCCAGGCAGATTAATATTCTGAAAGCCTTGGGCGCGCAATTGCCTGTGTATGCGCATGTGCCGATGATTTTAGGTTCCGACGGTGCAAGATTGTCCAAACGCCACGGCGCGGTCAGCGTGATGCAATATCGTAATGACGGATATTTACCCGAAGCTTTGTTGAACTATCTGGTGCGGTTGGGTTGGTCGCACGGTGATCAGGAATTGTTTTCCTTGGAAGAAATGGTGGCGTTGTTCGAGTTGGAAAAAGTTAACGTTTCCGCGTCCACGTTCAATACCGAGAAGCTGGTGTGGTTGAATCATCAGTACATTATGAATAGCGATCCGGCGCACGTCGCTCGGCACTTGGCTTGGCATATGGGGGAGCGCGGTATCGATCCGACTACCGGCCCGGCGCTGGCGGATGTGGTTAAAGCGCAGCGCGAGCGATGCAAAACTCTGGTGGATATGGCTGCCGAGAGCGAATACTTTTACAAGGAATTCGATGCTTACGAAGAAAAAGCCGCCAAGAAGAATTTCAAAGCGGGCGTGGATGATGTATTGCAACACTTACTGGTGCAATTTTGCTCTATCGGCGAATGGGAAGCTTCAGGCCTTCATCAAGTGGTATTGGACAGCGCGGAGCAGTTGCAACTTAATCTGGGTAAGGTTGCGCAGCCCTTGCGCGTTGCGGTTTGTGGCAGCGGCGTATCGCCGGCTATTGATCTGACTTTGGCTCTATTAGGCAGAGAGAAAACCTTGCACAGAATAGAGCGAGCGATCAGATACATAAAGAATGTAGAAAATTCCTAGACAAAGCTCTGAAAATCCGTATAATACGAGAACTCAACTACGGGGCCATAGCTCAGCTGGGAGAGCGCTTGCATGGCATGCAAGAGGTCAGGAGTTCGATCCTCCTTGGCTCCACCAAAGTAGTTGATTTAGTCCTGAGTCCCCATCGTCTAGTGGCCTAGGACACCGCCCTTTCACGGCGGTAACCGGGGTTCGAACCCCCGTGGGGACGCCAACTTGGCTAAAGTCGGTTAAACCGGCACTTCTTGTTGAAGAAGTCATTCTGAAAAAATAGTCTTAGTCCCCATCGTCTAGTGGCCTAGGACACCGCCCTTTCACGGCGGTAACCGGGGTTCGAACCCCCGTGGGGACGCCATCAATTCTTAAATTTATAGCTCTTGCGCAGCGGAAATAATGCTGTGCAAAGTTTGCTATATCGTCTGTTTTAATTCAGTATTTTAAGTCCAATCACTATTTCTGTGGTGATGTGGCGACTAGCGTCTCCTATGCTGATCGCTTTACTGGGGCGGTTTGATCTCGCGAAGCATAAGAGTAAACCTAAATCGCTTATTTAAGTTTACTCTTGCGGCGATGAGAAAGATCTAGTGTCGTAGATCCATATTGAACTTACGTATTTGTTGTCTGAAGCTTTAGGTAGACGGATGACCGGCTTCAATCATCACTTTTAGCTTAGAGCCCGGTTTGATGTCCGCCTTGTTTTTGGGAACGTTATTCCATTTGCGGAGCTCGGTGACGTTAACGTTAAATTTTTTGGAGATCTGCGCCAAGGTATCGCCGGGTTTGACTGTGTAGCTGATTTGCTTGACGGAAGGCGCGGTAGATGCCACGGTTATACTGCCGCTGGTTTTCTTGATAGTCAGTTTTTGACCGGGTTTCAGAGCCGCTTTCTTGGGCAATTTATTCCAACTCACAATATCATCTTTATCAACAGAAAAACGTTGCGAGACATCCCATAAGGTATCGCCTTTCTTAACCGTATATTGCTGTTTGCTTGATTGGGCGGGGGTTGGCGTGGATTGTTGTGACACTGCGGCAACAGCCGATGTGGTTGGTTCGCCTTTCTGTGAATGATAAGACACTGGAATTAGCAGGATTGTGCCTTGGGCAACCGTATCGTCGTCAAGATGATTGACATTAATAATCTCTTCTACACTGGTGCTGTGCTTGCTGGCTATGCTTTTCAGCGTCTCTTTCTTGCCAACTGTATGGTGTTCCCACTTGATTCTTTCTTCGTGTGGCAGTTCAGCGAGTTTCTCTTTAAAGGAATCGGCTTTGCTTACCGGAATCAACAGATGTTGCGCACCGTTCGGGTCGGTGCTCCAGCGGTTGTAGCCGGGATTGAGCTTTAAGAAGTCGTCCAGTGGGGTTTGCGCCATTTCGGCGGCTTTACCCAAATCGAGCTGCGACTTTACATCCACCAATTCAAAGTAAGGCTGATTGGCGAATTGATGCAGATTGACGTTATATTTTTCCGGGTTGGCAAAGATCTTGGCGATTGCCAGCAGCCTGGGTACGTAAGCTGAGGTCTCGTTGTTCAAATCCAGAGACCAGAAGTCGGTAGGCTGACCGCGTTCGAGGTTTCTATCTACGGCGTTTTTGATATTGCCTTTGCCGGCGTTGTATGAAGCGAGCGCCAGTAACCAGTCGTTATTGAAAGTCTCGCTCAGTTCTTTCAGAAAGGTAGTGGCTGCCTGAGTCGATTGCACCACATCGCGTCGCGCGTCATACCAGCTATTCTGCTTCAACCCGTAAAGACGCCCGGTCGGCGGAATGAACTGCCAAAGACCGGATGCTTGAGCTGGCGACATTGCGTCAGGTCTGAAAGCGCTCTCAACTGCAGGTAACAGGGCCAATTCTCCGGGGATGTTTTTCGCTTCGATTTCGTTGAGTATGAAGTATAAATAAGGCTCAGCGCGTTGTTGTACTCTGGTCAGATATTCAGGGTTTCTGAGATACCAGTTTACTTCGCGGTCGATTCTGGCATTATCGATTTCCGGTAAGGCGTAAAGAGACAGCATCCTATCCCAGATGGTGGCGTGCTCTTTTGCTTCTACCTGTTTGTTATGGATTTTTCCGGCATTGCCATTCCGGGTAAATACGGAAAACTTGCTGGTTGATGATTGGCTTAGATGGTCTTTTTGCGCATGTTGGCTACAACCGGTTGCCAGCAAAATAGGTAGTAGATAAGACAGATGACGGCCTGATTTTTTGGAAATTGAGCGGGGCATTGTCTGAACTCGCTAAAATAAAAAAATTAGATCCTAGCATGGCTTTCTAAAATAGCCAAAAAAACATACCCTTAGCGGCGGTTAAATGAAGAGACAATTTCTGTTTGCGTTGTACCAAACCCCAAGGGGCAAGCTGCTGCAAACCATGGAGGCCAACTATCTGCGAAGATCAATAACGGTGAGTTGTAAACAACGACAACTCCAGATCGGTGGCTTAGGTTGGGAAAATGAGTTCGTCGATTTTTCCTTATATAAGAATTATCTAATTCTTGACGGCAAGGCCTTGGGTGATGCTGGCGCGTTGAAGGTGACTGCTAAGGCATTCAGCTTGCCTATTCAAACTGAATCGATGGATTTAGTCATACTTCCGCACATTTTGGAGTTCGACGCGCGTCGATTTCAAACCCTACGCGAAGTCAATCGCGTGTTAAAACCGGGTGGCGAATTGGTCATGTTGAATTTCAATCCGTTCAGTATGTCGGTACGTTTTCAGTTTTTATGGGACTGGAAGCTCGCGGAATCCTGGCGGGCGCATTTGATTACCAAAGCTCGGGTTTTGGATTGGTTGAAACTGATGAATTTCGAATTGCTAACCACTGCCGAGTTTGGATTAGACAGTTACACCATTGCTCACGGAAAATTCGAGTTCAGCTTTGCGTCTTTGTTTGCGATGGCTTACGGCATTAAGGCGGTGAAAAGGCAATACACATTGATTCCTTTGACTGCGGCACAGCAACGCCGCACCAATTTAGCTGCGGTTGGATTGGGATTGAAATCGAACTTACATAGAAAGGTGGGCCATGACTGAAGTCATTATTTATACGGATGGTGCATGCAAGGGCAACCCTGGGCCAGGAGGTTGGGGCGTGCGCTTGGAATACCGAAATAAAGAAAAGGAGCTATGCGGCGGTGAACCTGAAACGACGAATAACCGGATGGAATTAGTGGCCGCAATACAGGCTCTGGAAACACTAACAAAACCGTGTAGCGTCAAATTGCACACTGACTCTAAATATGTTTTGCAAGGTATTACCGAATGGATGGCTAATTGGAAAAAGCGGGCATGGAAAACCGCGGCAAATAAACCAGTGAAAAACGAAGATTTATGGCGACGTTTGGATGCTGCTATCCAGCGTCACAACATCGATTGGGTATGGGTGAAGGGGCATGCCGGGGATGTCGGTAACGAGCGTGCCGATCAGTTGGCCAATCTGGGGATCGAGCGCTTGTCTCGCCGATAAATCACTTAAAATCAGGAAAATACATGTTAGGTTCGATAGCTGCTGCGTTAGTCGGCATTTGGTTTTACAACACGGCGGCACGCTCAAGTCGTCCGCCAATCTCATGGGCGGTGTCGGGTGTGGTGGTCTATTTTTTGGCGGCGCTGCTCTGGACTTTGGCTATCACGCCAAGTGTCAAAGATGCTGCAAGTCACAGCCAAAGCGCCGCACTGATCTTCATCGTTCGCTATGCCTATATCGGGTTTGGCGTATTGGTAGCGATTTTGTTGAACAGTTGGTTGAATAAATCCACCGACTCTGAATAGCGCGCCAGTGTCGAATTGGTCGGTGTATATCATTCAGTGTGATGACGGTAGTCTGTATACCGGAATCAGTACCGATGTTGAAAGACGTTTCCGCCAGCATCTGATGCAAAAAGGAGCCAAATACTTTAGAAGCCGTCAACCTCGGCAATTGGTGTTTGTCGAAGCGGGACATGATCGTGTTTCTGCCTCAAGAAGGGAAGTGTTCATCAAAAAAATGAAACGTACTGAAAAACTTCATCTTATCGCAATGTGTAGCTGCTTATAGCGGCCGAATTGGATGGGAGTCAATATTTTGGGGGTAACTATTTTTTCGTAATGCGGATAGATTTGAGAATGATTTGCATTAGTTGTTGTAGGGGTTTTATACTCGAGTCTCAAATTCTTGGAGACCGATATGAAGCCATTAAACTCAAAACTTAGCGCCGCGATCTCGGCGATTGTCGTCAGTGCCGGGGTAAACGCTGCAGGTATTCCCGCCGAAAAGCCGCAGACCATGGATGAAATGTGGAAGATCATTCAGGCTCAGCAGCAGCAGATTGATAGCATGACTAAAAAGCTGGAAGCGGTCGCGCAAAAAGCGCCCACCGGTGAAGTCAGCAATTTGGAGCGTAAAACCAATGTATTGACGGAGGAAGTGGAAAAGCTGCGTACCGAGTTGGTGGTGCCGGAAAAAGTCGAATACAAAAGCGCATACGGTTTAGGTCCTGCCGCCTCGAAGGTGTATCAAGTAGGCAAGGGTCTGTCCTTAGGTGGCTATGGTGAGGTCAATTATCAGGCGCGGGTTGATGATCAGGGCGGGCGTAATGCGGCAACCGGTACCGTCACTAATCCGGACAATACAGATTTCGAACGACTAGTCATTTATGCGGGTTATAAGTTCACTGACAGCATACTGTTCAACAGCGAAATAGAGTTCGAACATTCCTCAACTGGCAATAACGGATCGGGTAGCACGGGCACCGTCTCCGTTGAAATGGCCTCCTTGGATTTCTTCATCGACCCGCTGGTCAACATCCGGGCCGGGATGGTGTTAATGCCGATGGGCTTTATCAACCAGATACATGAGCCGCCGTTTTTCTTCGGTAACAATCGCCCGGAAGTCGAAAGACGCATTATTCCCAGCACTTGGCGTGAAAACGGTGTGGGGTTATTCGGTGAATTGTTGCCGGGTCTGACCTACACAACCTATGTGGTTAACGGTATGAACGCTAAGAATTTTGGCGCTGACGGCATTCGTAGCGGCCGGCAATCAGGAGGACAGGCGTTGGCGGAAGATTTGGCTTATGTCGGTCGCGTGGACTATGCGCCGCCGATGTTGCCTGGCGTCATGGTGGGCGGCTCGGCGTATGTCGGTAATTCCGGGCAGAATCAGCTGTATAACGGGCGGCAACTCGAAGTAGCAACGCAACTTTACGAAGCCCATCTGCAATGGAAATACCGTGGCCTGGAATTTCGTACCTTGGGTTCCTGGGGGCATATCGGCGATGCAGCCTTGTTGAGTGTCGCCAATGCTAAAAGTATCGGTGAAGAAAACTATGGTTGGTACAGTGAAGTTGGTTACGACATATTGCCGCACTTTGCGCACGATACAACCCAATATTTGGCTCCTTTCGTACGTTACGAGCGTATGGATACTGTTGCTACTGCTTCGACATGCGCAAACGCCATTTGTCGAGACGATTTGACCAGGGATGTCGAAATCTACCAAGTCGGCCTCAACTACAAACCCATTCCGAATGTCGTGATAAAGGCCGATTACCGTAATTTCACCCAAAAGTCGGGCACGTCTCCAGACGACTTCAACTTGGGTGTGGGCTTTATTTTCTAAGGCGGCTGTCTAGTTGCGTGTTAAGCCCCGCCGTTTCATACAGCGGGGTACATCGTTATATAATGCTGCCGCATAAATTGCTTATGCGCGTATCGGCTTGGCAAATTGTTTGCCGGTCTCTATCATAGCCGCCGTATTGTTCACTCCCTGGATTTTTCCCACTCATGCTGATTTCAAAAACTCGTCGGCTTATGCTGACGCTGCTGGTTTTTTGTTTAACGAGCGTAAACCTTGTCGCCGCCGTGTTTTACAGCAAGGACGAAGCGATGAAGCTGGCCTTCGGCGACGACGCTGCCGTGGAAATGCAATCGCTGTTTCCCACGCCGGAGGAAGTCGCGCAGATCGAACAGCTCGCGAAGGTCAAGTTGGAATCCAATCTGTTTAGTTTTTATGTGGGTAAGAAGCAAGGTGCAGTAATCGGCTATGCCGCGATTGAGGCCCACACTGTTAGAACCAAACCGGAAACCTTGTTGGTGGTACTTACGCCGGATGGCAAATTGCGTAACGTCCACACATTGGCGTTTCATGAGCCGCCGGAATATCAACCGCCGGAGCGCTGGATGGCCTTGCTGGCTAATCATTCCATCGAAGAGTTGAGCCTGAATCAGGATATACAGGGTGTGGCGGGGGCGACGCTCAGCACCCGAGCCGCAATTAACAGCGCGCGCAAGGTATTGGCGATTTATCAAGTTCTCATCCAAAACAAGCCCAAATAATGCGTTTCTTTGTAACCGGCGAGCAAAATCGCCAGCTGTTGATCAACTCTCTGATCTTGATGTTCTTGGCCTATGTGGCCTTATTGTGGATCAGCAATGGTCTGATGTATTTCCATAAAATGAATCTCACCCCGGAGTCGGTCGTTTCTTACTATTTGGGTAACGAGCAAGAGTTTAACGAGCCGAAAAGCTATCAAAGCCTACTGGAAGTCAGTCATTTTCATTTGTTTGCTATGGGTATGTTGGTATTGACGCTGACGCATCTGATGCTGATGACCTCGTTGCCGACTCTGATGAAAGTCTGGATCAGCGCAATCGTTTATGCCGCGGCAATTGCCGATGAAGCGGCGGGTTGGTTGGTGCGTTATGTCGATCCGGCTTTTGCTTATTTCAAAATAGCCGCGTTTTTATTATTGGAAACATCCTTGTTCCTGCTGATTGTAATAGTCAGTTTGTCGTTGATTGAATCGCGCCGGCAACTGCGTTAAAACCGATTTCCCCGTTGCCCTACTTGATGCATTGGCGCATTCTCCGATTGTGCTAATGTCCTAAAAATGGCTAGGTCGTTGACTACCGATGTTATCCAGCGCCGCGCCATTATTCCCCGAATTCTTTGAATCCAAGCCCGGAGTAGAATCATGAACAAACATTTACAACAAGTTAGAGATTTTCACCGGAAATTCGCTATCAAGCAGCCCGATGACGGCGAGATCGGGCACTTGTCAGATATGGATATTGTGCTGCGCCAAGCGCTATTATTGGATTGCGGTAGCGAGACCTTTAAAGCCATTGCCAGCGGCGACCTCATCAAAATTTTGGCTGGGCTGGTGGATTTATCCTTTAATGCGCTGGCGGCTATCGCGAGCCGGGGCGATGAGGTGGTCAGTGTGTCCGCCAACTGGCGGCAAGATGGTTCAGTGCTGTCAGTGATGCGGGTGCTGTCCGAGAAAATCAACCTATGTACTTCCGGCGAGACCGTGCATTATTCCGGCTTATATGCGATTTGCGTGCATTTGTCCCAGCGTTTCGTGAATGCCGATTTCGACGAAGCTTTTCAAATCGTCTATCAACATCTGATGAGCGGGCGCGGCGATGCTGAGCGTTTGGATTTAAGCCCGGCGCTATTCGAATAACAGCGAGCGTCACTATGGCAGAACAACACTACACGCTCGGTTTCGTCGGCATCGGTCTGATGGGGCAACCTTTAACCATGCGGCTTCTGGCGGCGGGTTTTCAGGTGAATGTCTGGAATCGCACTGCCGCTAAATTGGCTGTGGTGGCTGGCGCCGGTGCGAAGGTCTGTGGCAGTGTCGGCGAATTGGTAAAAGCCTCCGATGTGGTGATTTTGTGCCTGGCCGACACCATGGCCGTTGAAGCGATGGTGACGGAACACATTATCGCCAACGGCGCTGCCGACAAACTGTTGATTGATTTATCCAGCATTCATCCGGAAGCTACCCGGCGCATGGCATTTCAATTGCAGACAGCTTGCGGCATGCGCTGGGTCGATGCGCCGGTATCCGGTGGCACGGCCGGGGCAGAGCAGGGTAGTTTGGCGATTATGGCCGGCGGTGCGGAACAAGACATTCAAATTGCCCGTGAAGTATTGCGGCCGCTGTATAGCCGTTTGACGCATATGGGGCCGGTCGGCAGTGGTCAGACCACTAAAATCTGCAATCAGATGATCGTCAGTTGCAATGTGCTGGTGATCGCGGAAATGATGGCGCTGGCCAATTCGGCCGGCGTCGATGCCGCAAAAATTCCGGAAGCGCTGGCCGGCGGCTTTGCCGATTCCAAGCCTTTGCAAATCGTTGGCCCGGAAATGGCGGACCAGCGTTTCGAGCCGGTAAAGTGGCGCGTGAAAACCTTATTGAAAGATTTAAATATGGCCGTCGATTTAGCCGGCAAGCAGGGCAGTGCGATACCCATGTCGGGCTTGGCGGCGCAACTCATGCAATTGCACGGCAGTAGCGGCTTTTTGGAGCAAGATCCCTCGACACTTATCAAACTGTACGCCCAAGACTGATGCTGCACTTTTCAGCCAATCTGAGTTTATTATTTACCGAGTTGCCCTTGCCGGAACGGTTTCAGGCGGCTAAACAGTGCGGTTTCGACGCAGTGGAAATCCAGTTTCCCTACGCGCTGCGAGTCGAACAAATCGGTGACCTATTGGCTCAACAAGACTTAAAGCTGGTGTTGTTCAATGTCGATGCCGATACCTTGCTGCAGGGCGGCGAGGGTTTGGCGGCGGTTCCAGAAAGACGCGATGACTTTAAAGCTGCGGTTGAGCAGACCTTGTCTTACGCCGAACCCTTGAAGCCAAGCGTCATTAATGTGTTGCCCGGCCGTTGTTTTAATCCACGTCGCTTGGCTGAATATCACGCTACTTTGCTGGAAAATCTGGCTTACGCCGCCGGAGCGTTTGCCGAGTTGGGTATCAAAACCGTATTCGAGGCGGTCAATAGCCACGACATGCCAGGTTTTATCGTCGACACCGGCGACAAAATGCTGGATGTGCTCAAGCAAATCGATCATCCAAACTTATTCATGCAATACGACATTTATCACATGAGCCGGATGGGCGAAGATTGCGCCGGATTTTTGCGCCAACATATGGATAGAATCGGGCATATTCAATTTGCCGACTCTCCAGGCCGCGGCCAGCCGGGTACGGGCGCCGTAGATTTCAAAATTTTGTTCGATGTTATCGCAAACTCGGATTACCAAGGTTGGGTGGGTGCCGAGTACCGGCCGACGATTGAGACCGCTGTCAGTTTGGAATGGTTGAAAACCTACGCGGTGAAATAATCGGGCGGTATAATCTCGCTGCCTTACTCACCTGTTGATTGCCATGTCCAAACATAATTTCACGATACATCACGCCAGTTTGATCGTCTCCGATACCGAGCAATCGCTGCTTTTTTACCGCGATGTGTTGGGAATGGAGCAGACCGAACGGCCGAATCTACCGTTCCCAGGCGCCTGGCTGCAAATTGGTGCGCAGCAAATTCATTTGTTGGAATTGGAAAATCCCGATCCCACCACCGGCAGGCCGGCGCATGGCGGCCGTGATCGGCATGTGGCGATGCATATTGATTCCGTTGATGCTCTACGCGAAGATCTGGAGCGGGCCGGTACGGCTTACACGCTGAGTATCTCCGGCCGCAAGGCGCTGTTTTGCCGGGATAGAGACGGCAATGCGCTGGAGTTTATCGAGCGGCCTTGAGAGTCATGTTCGGACGGCTTTTTTTCGGCGGACTACTGATAGGCAGCCTGGCGATGCTGCTGTTTGTGCTGGGGTTTGTGTGTTTGCAGTTTGGCTTGGTTTTGTTGATGGGGCTGTTTTATCTGTTGGCCAGTAAAGTGATGTTACTGGCTTTGGGCCTGCTGGCTTTGCTGGGCGTGATGACCTTATTTAAAGCGGTTTACCGTGAGCTGCGCGGGTATTTCAGTCGCGAATCGGCGGCGGTACGGCAGCTGTTGTCTTTGCAGATTCGTCGGCAAAATATTGAGCGGCGCCAGGCTGCGGAATGCCGGCAGTTGAGTTATCTGAGCAGATTCAAGCGGCAACGATTGATGGTAGCCGATAACCGCAAACAGGCCAGGGCCTTATTCGCGGTAATTAGCGATGAATTGCAAGCGGTGCGGGCGCAATTGCCAGCCACTCGATATAAAAATCTGCGCAAAGCCTTGCGTACCTATCGTAAACAAGCCGATGCTGCGGCCATGCTGGCTTTACGCCACCAACTGCATGTCGTCGATTAGCAGTTGGCTGGGCGAAGCGCTGGCGTTTTTGCGGCGCAGTCGCGACGACAATCTGCAATGGCATTTATCCAGGCACGAAGATGTCGCCGAACTGCGGCAAACCAAGGCGCTGGCGGAACAGGCCTTGGTGGCGCAACTGAAAAAACAGTCGCAGCAATTGGCGCACGAGTTGGCCGTCAACAAAGCTCGCAATAGCAATGAGCTGGCGATGGTGAAAACCCAATGTCAGCAGGATTTAAAAGACTATCAGCAATATCTGCAATCACTGGATAAGCTGAAGGAGTCTTTGCGCACCAGTTACGCGCATCTGCCGGAAGCGGTGGCGTTCACGATTCACCATCACGCCAAGCAGTTATTGAATCGGATGTGGGATGCCCAAGAACCGCAGGAAAAAATGAAGATTGAAATGCAGTTGTTGCAGTTCATGACAGCGGTGCATGAAGACAGCCAGGCTTCTTTGCAAGGCGAGGGAAACGACGGTTTGCCGCAACGGGCACTGGCTTTTATCGATGCGGATTTGGCGGACTAGATGGGCTGGAAATAGCCTTCAATGTCTCTAACCATTTTCTTGTTCAACGCAAACATCACCACGTGATCGCCTTCCGCGAATACGGTGTCGTGATGCACCGGAATCACTTCTTTTTCGCGAATCAGCGCGCCTAATATGACGCCGTCCGGTAAGTTGACCTGATCTACCCTTAAGCCCACCACGGAGCTGGAGTTCTTGCTGCGGTGAGCAATCGCTTCGATCGCTTCCGCACTGCCGCCGCATACCGAGCTGACGCCGACCACGTCGCCTTTACGCACGTGTTTGAGGATGCCGCCCAAGGTTTCCAGTTTCGGTTGAATCGCCAGATCGATTTCGGTGCCGTCCAATAATTTTAGGTAAGAATTATTGTTGATCAGGCAGATCGCCTTTTTGGCGCCGAGTTTTTTCGCCAGGCCGGCGGCAATCAGGTTGATGCCGTCGTTATTGGTAATCGCGCAGAACAAATCAATGTCTTCGATCATTTCTTCCTGCAGTAGCGATTCGTCTGTACAGTCGCCGTGTAGAATTAAGGTGTTACGCAAATCGTTAGATATCTCCCGCGCGCGCTCGATGTCTTGTTCGATGACTTTGACGTGGTAGTTTTTTTCCAAGGCAATGGCCAGCCGCTTGCCGACGTGGCCGCCGCCGGCCAGCATAATGGTTTTGATCGGCGATTCCAGTTTATGCAGATCCACCAGGGTTTTACGAACCTTATCGCGTGGGCAGACAAAGAATACTTCGTCGCCGGTAGCAATCACCGCCTCGCCGTTTACCGCGATGGCTTTGCCGTCGCGGAAAATCGCCGCGACCCGGATCATGCTGTCGGCCAGTTTTTCTTTGACGGCGTGGATGCGTTTGCCGGTCAGAAAGCCGGTCGGTACCACGCGAATCGAAAACAGCCTGACCAAGCCGTCGGCAAACTCGGACACATGCAGCGCGCCGGGGTATTTGATCAGGTTGTGGATGGATTCGGTGACAACCTGCTCAGGGCTGATGACAATATCAATACCGCCCGGGGCAAATAATTCCGGATGGTTGAGAAAATCGATGGCGCGCACTCGGGCGATGGTTTTGGGTTTGCTATACAGGGTGTTGATCACCTGACAGGCCAGCATATTGGTCTCGTCGCGGTCGGTAACGGCAATCACCATGTCGGCGTCCTGAATTCCGGCTTGTTCCAGCACGCTGGGATGGGCCGCGTTACCTTCGACGGTGGCTATATCCAGGCGGCCTTTTAATGCGGTGAGCAAGTGGGCATTTTTATCGATAACGACAATATCGTTTTCTTCACTGGCCAATGCGCCGGCAACCGAAGAGCCGGTCACACCGGCACCGAGAATCACTATTTTCATAAATTGTTAAAGCCAGTAATGATGTCGAATGCTTGCCGCCACAAGGGCCGAAGCCGGCGAATTATACGCTGATCGATAGGCTTGTCCATGTTCCAGCGAGTGCTAACTTTGCGGCGATGGAAATCGCCGGATGATGCAGTTAGGCTGCGGCTGCCAAGCAAAAATCCTGTTTTAAATAGCCGATTTACAAAAACAGGCTGGTGAATAGTCTCAGCTTGCCGGGCTTGTTTTCTGGTCACAGCCGCCCCATACCGTTTATAATCGCAAACTTTGGTTCACTCTCACTCTGGAAATATCATGCTGGGTAAGCTGGTTAAATTGGTAGTTGGCAGCCGCAACGACAGGCTGGTCAAGAAGAAACGCAAGCTAGTCAAGAAAGTCAATGCTCTGGCCGCCGAATACGAAAAATTATCCGATGCGGCGTTACAAGCCAAGACGCAGGAATTTCGCGACCGCCTGGCCCAAGGCGAAAACTTAGACAATTTACTCCCAGAAGCCTTTGCCGCTGTGCGGGAAGCCTCGACCCGTGTATTTGGCATGCGGCATTTCGACGTGCAGTTGATTGGCGGCATGGTCTTGCACAGTGGCAAGATAGCCGAGATGAAAACCGGTGAGGGTAAAACCCTGATGGCGACCTTGGCCGCCTACTTGAATGCCTTGCCCGGTAAAGGCGTGCATGTCGTTACCGTCAATGATTACTTGGCCCGCCGCGACGCGGAATGGATGGGCAAATTATACGGTTTCCTGGGCTTGACCACCGGTGTCATCGTCAGCGATTTGACGCACGAGCAACGCCAGGTTGCCTATGCAGCGGATATTACCTACGGCACCAACAACGAATTTGGTTTCGATTACCTGCGTGACAACATGGCCTTCAGCCTGGAACAAAAAGTCCAGCGCGATCTGAATTTTGCCATCGTCGACGAGGTTGACTCTATTTTGATCGACGAAGCCAGAACGCCGTTGATCATCTCCGGCCAGGCGGAAGGCAGTACCGATATTTACCTGAAGACCAATCAAATCATTCCCTACCTGACCAAACAGGAAAAAGCCGACGACCCGGAAAAACAGGATCAAATGCCCGGCGATTATGCGGTGGACGAAAAATCGCGGCAGATTCATCTGACCGAAGCCGGCTATGAGCACGTTGAGCGGTTGTTGGCGGAGCACGGCTTGATAGCCGACGGCTCCACACTATACGAAGCCGCCAATATCCGCTTGATGCACTATTTGAACGCATCGCTGAGAGCTCACGTACTTTTCCAAAAAGACGTGGATTATGTAGTGAAGGACGGTCAGGTTATCATCGTCGACGAATTTACCGGCCGGATGATGAGCGGCCGGCGTTGGTCCGAGGGTTTGCATCAAGCGATGGAAGCCAAGGAAAACGTGACTATTCAAAACGAAAACCAAACGCTGGCTTCGATTACCTTCCAGAATTATTTCCGTCTTTACAACAAATTATCCGGTATGACCGGTACTGCGGATACCGAAGCGTTTGAGTTGAACAAAATCTACGGCCTGGAAGTGGTGGTTATTCCTACCCACAGACCGATGATTCGTAAAGATAAGGGCGATTTGGTTTATCTGTCCGCGCGGGAAAAATACAAGGCTGTCATCGAAGACATCAAAGATTGCGTGCAGCGCGGCCAACCGGTGTTGGTGGGTACGACGTCGATCGAAAACTCTGAATTGATTTCCCGGATGCTGCAACAACAAAACATCCGCCATGAAGTCTTGAATGCCAAGCAGCACGAGCGCGAAGCCCACATTATCGAAAATGCCGGTATGCCGGGCGCCGTCACGATTGCTACGAATATGGCCGGTCGCGGTACCGACATCGTGTTGGGTGGCAATCTGAATGCCGAACTGGCTGCCTTGGGACCGGATGCCAGCGAAGCCGATAAAGAGCGGGTGCGTGCTACTTGGCAGGAAAGACATGAAAAAGTCTTGGCAAGCGGCGGTCTGCATGTGATCGGCTCGGAACGCCACGAGTCGCGGCGGATCGACAACCAATTGCGTGGCCGTTCCGGTCGGCAGGGCGATCCGGGTTCGACCCGTTTTTATCTGTCGCTGGAAGACGATTTGATGCGGATTTTCGCGTCCGAGCGCGTCGCCAGCTTGATGCAAAAACTGGGTATGGAAGAAGGCGAAGCGATTGAGCATCCTTGGGTGACTCGTTCCATCGAAAGCGCGCAACGCAAAGTCGAGAATCGTAACTTTGATATTCGCAAAGAAATTTTGGCTTACGACGACGTCGCCAACGATCAGCGCAAGGTTATTTACGCGCAGCGCAATGAGTTGATGGCTGCCGAAGACATCAACGACATTATCAACGCGATTCGTGCTGACGTGTTGAACGACGTCATCACCGAATACATTCCGCCGAAAACCATGGAAGAGCAATGGGATGTGCGTGGATTGGAAACCCATTTGCAGCAAGAATTTAATCTGCAGATGCCGCTAGTGGAAATGCTGGAGCACGACCGTACCCTGAATGAAGCGAAATTGCGCCGGCTGATTATCGAAAAAGCCGAGCAAGAAAGCCGCGCCCGTGAAGAGGCCGTAGGTGTGCAAGTGCTAAGGCATTTCGAGAAATCCGTGATGTTGCAAGTGCTGGATAATAGCTGGAAAGAACATCTGGCGGCGATGGACCAATTGCGCCAAGGTATTCATTTCAGAGGCTATGCGCAAAAAGACCCCAAGCAGGAATACAAGCGCGAGTCGTTCCAAATGTTTACCGGCCTGTTGACGCATATCAAGCAGGAAGTGGTGGGTATACTCGCCAAGGTACAAGTGGCGCGAGAAGAAGACGTGCAGGCGATCGACGAACAACGCCAAGCACCGCTGGAAATGCACTACGAACACGCGGAAGCCCACTCCATTTTTGAAGAAGAGCCCGTGGCACCAGCAGCTCAGCCAGACTCAGACCCGGAGAACGCGGAGCAGCCTTTTGTCAGACTCGGCAACAAAGTGGGCCGTAACGACCCATGCCCCTGCGGTTCCGGTAAAAAGTACAAGCAATGCCACGGCAAGTTGAACTAATGTTTAACCGCGGCGCCCCAAACCGGGCGTCGCGGCTGCCCGACAATTTGATTTAGAGGGCCTTTGGCATCGCTTTCAGCCTTGCAAAATCAGCGGCCCACGGCCTTTAATTTTCACTGTCCTCAAGGGTAAGTACTATGCCGCATAGAGTCTTTAATAAGAGTAATCCCGCCGCCGATATTACCAAGCTCCCCAAGTTGGGCATGGAAAAAAAGCATTTCATCGCCGACTTCAAACACTACTACAGTCATCGGCTCGGGCGCGATGAAAATTGCCGTTCTCCGCATTACGCCTACGAAGCCTTGTCTTTGGCGATCAGCGACCGTTTGGTCGAACGCTGGAAGAAAACCTACAACGTCTATCGCGACTCCGATTGTAAAAAAGCCTTCTATCTGTCTATGGAATTTTTGATGGGGCGTTCTTTGAGCAACGCCATGTTGAATCTCGGGGTTGACGATATTGTCACGCAAGCCTTGTATGATTTGGGTTTGGAAGCCGAGGAACTCATCGAGAGCGAGCCGGACGCAGGTTTGGGTAATGGCGGCTTGGGACGCTTGGCGGCATGTTTCATCGATAGTTGTGCCACCTTGCAACTACCGGTCACGGGCTACGGTTTGCGTTATGAATACGGCATGTTTTCGCAACAAATCGTCAATGGTGAGCAGGTCGAGAAACCCGATCATTGGTTGCGGATGGGCAATGTCTGGGAAATAGAACGTCCGGAATACATGCACCGCATCAAATTCGGCGGCCACACCCAAACCCACATCGATGAAAAAGGCAACAAGCGCACCAGTTGGTTGGATACCCATGATGTGATTGCCATGCCTTACGACACGCCGGTGCCTGGCTATAAAAACGGTACGGTCAATACTCTGCGCTTGTGGAAAGCCATCGCCACGGAAGAATTCAATTTGCAGGAATTCAATGCCGGTGATTACGCCGAAGCCGTGGCCGAGAAAAACACCGCTGAAAACATTACGATGGTGTTGTATCCCAACGATGCCAACGAAAACGGCAAAGCCTTGCGCCTGCAACAGCAATATCTGTTGGCCTCCGCGAGTTTGCAGGACGTCATCGCCAACTGGGTGGGGCGCCACGGTAATAATTTCAGTAAATTTGCCGAGAAAAACTGCTTTCAGCTCAACGACACCCATCCCAGCATCGCGGTGGCCGAGCTGATGCGCTTGTTGATGGATATTCACGGTTTACCTTGGAAAGAAGCCTGGAACATCACGCGGCAAACGATGGCCTACACCAATCATACCTTGTTGCCCGAGGCCTTGGAAAAATGGTCGGTTAATCTGATGCAGCATTTGCTGCCGCGCTTGATGGAAATTATTTTTGAAATCAACGCACACTTCATGGCTGAAGTGTCGGCGCGTTGGCCTGGCGACAATCCCCGCATGGCGCGGATGTCCATCATCGAAGAGGGTTATCAAAAACAGGTGCGGATGGCATTTTTGGCTATCGTCGGCAGTTTTTCTGTCAACGGTGTCGCCGAGCTGCATTCCAAGCTGTTGCAGGAAGGCTTGTTTAAAGATTTTTATGAGCTCTGGCCGCAAAAATTTAATAACAAAACTAACGGTGTGACCCCTAGACGCTGGCTGGCCGGCTGTAATCCGGAATTGGCTGAGTTTATCACCGCAACTATTGGTGACGGCTGGATTACCGACCTGTCTCAGCTGTCCAAATTAGCGCCTTATGCCGAGGACGCGGCGTTCAGGCAAAAATGGTACGACTTGAATCGGGCCAGTAAACAACGTTTGGTTGACTACAAAAAAGAAGAACATGACATTGAAATCAATGTCGATGCTTTGTTTGATGTGCAGGTTAAACGTATCCACGAATACAAGCGGCAAATTTTGAATGTGCTGCATGTGATTCATCTCTATGATCGGATTAAACGTGGCGATACGCAAAACTGGGTGGATCGTTGCGTCTTGATCGGCGGCAAGGCGGCCCCTGGCTATGTCATGGCGAAAAAAATCATCAAGCTGATAAACAATGTCGGCAATGTCATTAATGAAGATCCGGAAGTAGGCAACAAGCTGAGATTGGTGTTTATGCCCAATTACTGCGTATCGGCGATGGAAAAAATCTGTCCGGGCGCGGATTTGTCGGAACAAATTTCGACTGCCGGCAAGGAAGCGTCCGGTACCGGGAATATGAAATTTATGATGAACGGCGCGCTGACCATCGGTACCTTGGACGGTGCCAACATCGAAATTCGTGAAGAGGTCGGTGCCGACAATTTCTTCCTGTTCGGCTTGACCGAAACCGAAGTGGAGGCGATGCGGCCGCATTACGATCCACAATGGTTCATCAATCAGGACAGCGATTTACAAGGCGCGATGCGCTTGCTGGAATGCGGGCATTTCAATCAGTTTGAGCCGGGGATTTTCGACGACATCATTGCTTCGATTAAAAGTCCGCACGATCCTTGGATGACTATCGCCGATTTCCGCAGCTATCTGGAAGCACAGAAGCGCGTCGAGCAAACTTGGCGTGATCAAGAGCGCTGGACCAAAATGAGTATTCTCAACACCGCGGCCAGCGGTAAGTTTTCCACCGATAGAACGATTAGCGAATACAACCGCGAGATTTGGAAGCTGTCGCCGGTGGACGTGGAAAAATACTGAAACAATGCTGGATATTGTCTTGTTCGAGCCGGAAATACCGGCCAATACCGGCAATATCATCCGTTTATGCGCTAATACCGGTGCGCATCTGCATTTAATCCAGCCCTTGGGCTTTGATCTGGACGACAAACGTCTGCGTCGCGCCGGGCTGGATTATCATGAATGGGTGAACATCCGCCAGTACGGTTCCCTGCACGATTACGTCGAAAAAGCCAAGCCCCAACGTTTATTTGCTTTAACCACCAAAGGCCACACCGGTTACAGTGAGGTGCGATACAAAGCGGGAGATGCCTTGTTATTCGGTCCGGAAACCCGTGGCTTACCGGCCGGATTTCTCAGTCAACATTCGACCGCGCTGCAACTGTATTTGCCGATGCGTAAGGAAAGCCGCAGTCTTAATCTCTCCAATACCGTGGCGATAGTGCTTTATGAAGCCTGGAAGCAATTGAATTTTGTGGATGCGGCGCGCTGACTTGATGACGGTTTAGCGGGCCGGTTTTCAGCGGCCGCAGCAACGTTTAAATTTCTTGCCGCTGCCGCACGGACAAGGCGCGTTTTTGCCGGTATCCGTACTTGCCGCAACTTTGCCTGCGGCTTTGATGACGCCGTCCAGATAAAGCCAACGGGAATTGGATTTAACGAAGCGACTGATTTCGTGCATGAAATAGTCTTCGCCGTCTTGTCGGTAAAAAGCCTTAAACTCGACAATGCCCTTGCTGTCGTGGGCGCTGCCTTTTTTAGTGCTGGCTATCGCCAGTTTTTGCCATTGCGCGGTTTCCTTGGAAAAGTCGATGGCTGCCGGCCGTTTGCTGGTATCCCAAGTATTCAATAAATAGTCCACATCGCGCCGGGCATAGGCACTAAAACGCGAGCGCATCAAGGCTTCCGCAGTCGGTGGATTGTGTTCTCCGCTGTGATAGCGGCCGCAGCAATCGGCATAATCGAGGCCGGAGCCGCATAAACAGGTTTCTAGTGGGTCGGTGATTGTCGTCATAACGGCGGATTTTACCGAAATAGACAAGCCAAAAGCCAATCTTAGCCGCTCTCGGCGGAACGTATCCGCGCACTGACAGCGCTTTTAGATGATGGGGGCTGGGCTTGTTATGATAAATCTCTAAGCTTTGGGGTTTTACGATCAGCGTATTTTCAGGAGGCCGGATTGAAAGTCGCATTAAACACACAAATTTTTCTGGGTGCCGTATTCGGCGTAGCGTTGGGCATGGGATTCGCCAAGTTGGGACCGGACGCCGCGCTCAGCAAACAAGGTATTTACGTTTGCGGTCTATTGAGTACTTTATTCATGGATTTGTTGAAAATGGTGTTGGTGCCTTTGGTGTTTACCTCCATTGCGGTTGGGGTGGCAAATTTGCGCATGCACGGCCAATTGCATCAAGTCTGGCTGTCTACCTTGGTTTTTTTTATGGTTTCTATGGCTCTGGCTATCCTGCTGGGCGTGGCGGCGGCAAATATATTCGAGCCCGGAAAAGGTTTGAATCTAGACTTATTCAATAACGCTGTTCCCAACTTCGCCGCCAAGCAAATGAGCTTTGCGCAATTTGTAGCCAGCTTCCTGCATGGCTTATTCGTTAACCCGTTTGCCGCACTAGCGCAGGCCAATATCCTGCCCATCGTGATGTTTGCACTGTTGTTGGGGATTGCTTTGGTAGTGGGAGGGGATCGTTACCGCAATATCTTGCTGCTATTGCAGGAAGGCTTGGAGTTAATGCTGCGCTTGGTCGGCTGGATTATGCGGCTGGCCCCGTTCGGCATCATGGCTTTGCTGGCGCAGTTGCTGGCGACGCAAAATATGGCCTTGTTAAGCAGTTTGGCGGAATTTGTCGCGGTGGTCATTGGCACCACCATGCTGCATGGCTTGGTCGTGTTGCCTTTGTTGTTAGGTATAGTTGCCAAGGTTTCGCCGCTGAAGTTTTTCCTGGGCGCCAGGGAAGCCTTAATCACCGCATTTGCCACCAGTTCCAGCTCTGCCACATTGCCCGTCACCTTGCGTTGCGTTGAACAGCATTTGCACGTCAAACCCGGTATTGCCGGTTTCGTGGTGCCGCTGGGTGCCACGGTCAATATGGACGGCACCGCGCTCTACGAAGCTGCCGCTGCGTTATTTGTCGCGAATTTAGCCGGCATAGAGCTGGATTTGGCGCAACAATTGATCGTGTGTTTTACCACGATGATCGCCGCCATGGGCGCGCCGGGCATCCCCAGCGCCGGCATGGTGACCATGATGATGGTGTTGCAATCGGTTGGTCTCCCGACCGAAGCCATTACGATACTGTTACCCATAGACCGCATACTGGATACGGTGCGGACCATGGTCAACGTCGAGGGCGATATGGTGGGTTGCATAGTGGTACAGCGCTTGACGGATCGCTAGTTTTTTCTGCGGTTTATGAATGGATTACCCGATTGCGGCCGCTTTGCTTGGCTTTATACAAGGCGTTATCTGCGCGGACGATAAAGCTTTCCGGATTATCGCCGGATTGCAATCTGGCAACGCCTATCGACAAGGTGATTTTGCCCAGCGACTGGTTGTCGTTTTTGCGTTGCAAGCGGCTGGCTGCCATCGCGGTGCGAATATTTTCGGAGATTTCTACCGCCTTTTCGTGGCTGGTGTTGGGCATGATAATCGCCAGTTCCTCACCGCCGTAACGCGCAACGTGATGATGTTCCTCGGCGTGTTTCTTCATTAAATTCGCTACATATTTAATGACATTGTCGCCGATAGTGTGGCCGTAAGTGTCGTTAATGCGTTTGAAATGGTCTATGTCCAGCATCGACAGGCACGCGGTATCGGGTGCGGATTGTTCGATGATTTCTGCCAAGGTCATGTCGAACGCGCGCCGATTCAACAAGCCGGTTAAACCGTCGGTGGTAGCGATTTGTCTGGCTTGAGCCAGCTCGGTGCGCAATTGCTCCATTTCTTGGTTGGCTTCGGTCAGCTTGGTTTGCATGGCCTGACTGGTCATCGCCAGCGCTTTGGTTTCCTGAATGATTTCTTCCAAGATGGTTTTCAAGCCGTCTGAAGCGGAGAAAGTTTCCAAGATGACTGATTTTTTCTGAAAGCTGTCGTTGGTCTCTTCGGCCTTGTTGTAAGTTTCGTTGATCGCGCTAGTGGCTTGCTCGATGACTTTGTGCAGTTGCCGGTTGATTTGCTCGAAAGATTCCAAAGACGCATTACAAATGTGTGATTTGTAAAGCTCGACGCTGTTGTCGTAATCGAAGGCCTTGTTTTCGGCGAGCAACGAGTCGACTGCTTTGTTTAAGCTCGGGTTTCCGCCGGCCACATAGTCGTACCAAATAGCGTAGTTGATGGGATTGGCAGCAACGTTATGACGCATCAATAATGGCAGGATTTGTTTTAGATGGCCGGCGTTAACGCTCGGCGAGAAATCGTAAATCGGTATGTAAGTGGTGCCTTTACTCATCAGATTTTTGTCGATAAACGTATAACGGTTTAAGTACTGCTCGCGCCGGGATTGTTAACCCAGTCACTGCTTTCGATTGTTCCGTATCAATGCGCCGGGTTTAGCGCTTAGTAGAACGTGTCTTAAGGTAACTTGGATAATTGTGCTTGAAACACTATGAGCCTCCAGGCTTTCATTTTACGTAGTCATAAGCCTACATAAAGGTAACTTAAAACCGGGATTTTTCAATACATCCGGAAAATAAGCTGACGCACACAGTGTTTGCGGTTTGTGTGTAGGGGCCGGTTTTGAGGGGGTGAGTTTATCAGTGTAATTTTTTTCTAGAAATGGTTTGCGTGTACCGGCTGTTTTTCTAATGGCTGTCCGGAGAATGCAAACTCTTGGCAACTGCACGTGTGGCACGAGTATTTGCATCGCAAAGTTAACAAAACATTTTGCAGCAGCTCCAGTTTTGGATAGAATGCGCGTCCTTTAGTCGGGTGCTTAGCTCAGCTGGGAGAGCATCGCCCTTACAAGGCGAGGGTCGGGGGTTCGAACCCCTCAGCACCCACCAGACTATCGGAGGTTAAATGTAGAATCTCCCACGATTCTATTCGGTAATCTCAAGCGTCCCAATCAATACTCCTAAGGCAAGCGCTACGCCATCGTCGCAACGGATTCCTATTTTCGGCAAAATGGCAAGCTGGGTTTTGCCTTGCCATTGTTAGCTTTGCGGTTTAGCGAACTCTCCATTACTTCCAGCCCTTTGACTGGCCCAGGCCGAGCGCAACACCAGAACTGTCTGTCTTATTAACGCCATTTTCAATCCCCACGATAAACACCAAATGCAGTGGCGGTCCGCTGTTGTTAGGCGCGTCCGCATTCCGGGAATAATCGGTTGATACGGCAACCTCGACTCCTCCCGCGCCTGAGTAAACCATCCGCTCAATTCGAAATCTTATGGCTAGGCCATCTAATTAGGAAATTGAAATTAAATGCCGCCGCTAACTCCTTGAGTTAAAAAACAAAGCACGCAAGTGCGGCTATTTAGTAAAAATTTCCCGCTGACAACACAATATGTTGTGCTAGAATTTCAACATAGACACTATATGCAGTATATCGCCGGACTGTATTGTTTTCGGTTTTAATCCAATAAACATCAACATCTTAGCCGTGCCGGAGCGGCAAGATAGGCCTATAACCATTCAACTAGAAAAGGGAATCCACGAATGACCGCAAAACTTCATGTTGTGACACAAGACGCCACCGAAATCCCGCTGCAAAGTGCTTCCCTGGATATTTGGGACAGCAAATACCGCTTAAAAACCAAGGATGGCAAAGCGATTGACGAAACCATTGATGACACCTATAAGCGCGTCGCCAAGGCCCTGTCTAGTGTGGAGAAAACCAAGGCGCTGCAAGAAAAACACTACAAAGAATTTCTGTGGGCCTTGCGGAAAGGCGTGATCCCGGCCGGTCGCATCACCTCCAACGCCGGCGCTTTGGATCATAAACCGGCCACCTCCACCATCAACTGCACCGTATCCGGCATCATTGAAGATTCGATGGACGACATTTTGCACAAGGTTCACGAAGCCGGTCTGACCCTGAAAGCCGGTTGCGGCATCGGTTACGAATTTTCGACATTACGGCCGCGAGACGCTTATGTATCAGGCGCCGGCGCCTATACCTCCGGCCCGTTGTCGTTCATGGATATTTACGACAAGATGTGTTTCACCGTATCGTCGGCCGGCGGCCGCCGTGGCGCGCAAATGGCTACCTTCGACGTCGCCCATCCGGACGTGGTGGACTTTATCCGCGCCAAGCGTGAAGACGGCCGCTTGCGCCAGTTCAATTTGTCGCTGCTGATTACCAGCGAATTCGTCGAAGCCGTTAAAAGCAACGGCCAATGGCCGCTGTCTTTCCCGGTTACCGAACGCGAAGCCAATGCCGATAAACTGGATTTAACCGATACCGACAAAATCGTTTGGCGCGATCTGCCCAATAAAAAAGGCTATGTGGTCAACGAGGCCGGCTTGGTGGCTTGCCGCATTACCAAAGTCATGCCGGCCCGCCGCTTGTGGGACATCATCATGTCCTCCACTTACGATTACGCCGAACCGGGATTTATCTTGATCGACAAAGTCAACGAGATGAACAACAACTGGTTTTGTGAGCACATCCGCGCCACCAACCCTTGCGGCGAACAACCGCTGCCGCCTTACGGCAGTTGCTTGCTGGGCTCGATCAACCTGACCCGCTTCATCGATAAACCATTCTCCAAAGAAGCCCGCTTCGATTGGGAAGCTTATCGTAAAACTATTCGTATCTTTACCCGGATGCTGGATAACGTCGTCGAGATCAACGGCCTGCCTTTGGAAAAACAGCGCGAAGAAATCATTGGCAAACGCCGCCACGGCATGGGCTATTTAGGCTTGGGTTCCACCATTACTATGTTGGGCATGAAATACGGCAACGAAGAGTCTCTGGTATTTACCGAACAAGTCACCAAAGAGTTGGCTTTGGAAGGCTGGAAAGCCGGCCTGGAGCTCGCAAAAGAAAAGGGCCCGGCACCTATCATGGAGCAGTTATTCACCGTCACCGGCGAAATGCTGCACAAACGCCCGGAAATGACGGCGGACGGTTACAAACTGGGCGACCAAGTGCCCGGTAAAGTTTTGCACGCCAAATACAGCCGCTACATGCAAAAAGTCGCGCAGGAACTGCCGGAATTGGTCGCGGAACTGGCGGAAGTTGGCTGCCGCTTTACCCACCACAGTTCGATCGCGCCGACCGGCACCATCTCACTGTCGCTGGCCAACAACGCCAGCAACGGTATTGAACCGAGCTTTGCCCATCATTATTCGCGCAACGTAATCCGCGAAGGCAAAAAGTCCAAGGAAAAAATCGACGTGTTTTCCTTTGAATTGCTGGCCTACCGCGAACTGATCAACCCGCAAGCCATGCCATACAGCCAGGATCCGGCTCAGCAATTGCCGGATTATTTCATCGCTGCCGATGACATCAGCCCCAAACAGCATGTCGATATTCAAGCTGCTGCGCAACGCTGGATCGACTCGTCCATCTCGAAAACCGCCAACGTGCCGACCGATTATCCGTACGAAGACTTTAAGTCCATCTACGAATACGCCTACGACCAAGGCCTGAAAGGCTGCACTACCTTCCGCTTCAACCCGGAAGTGTTTCAGGGCGTGTTGGTCAAGGAATCCGACCTGGAAAACACCACCTACCAGTTCACCCTGGAAGACGGCCATGTGGTGGAATTTAAAGGCAACGAAGAAGTGGAATACGATGGCGAAACCCACACCGCTGCCAACTTGTTTGATGCTTTGAAAGAAGGCTATTACGGCAAGTTTTGATTTTTAAAAAATGTAGGTTGGGTTAGGCGTTAGCCGTAACCCAACACGACGGCAATTTTGGGTTACGCATGCGCTTTTATGCCCGGCCGGTAAACCCAAGCTACAGAATACGGAAAACCCATGACCCTACACAAAATCAACAAAAAAATCGTCGGCTACAAAGTGCTGACCAAAGAAAACCTGGAAGCAGCTGCCCAGGCGGAAGCCGAACTGGCAAAACCTTCACTGGAAGAAATGCACGAAAATCTGGCGCGCCCGGAGATGCTGCTGGGTTCCACCTATAAGATCAAAACCCCGCAGTCCGAGCACGCCCTGTACATCACCATCAACGACATCATCCTGAACGAAGGCACGGTGCATCAGGAACGCCGGCCTTACGAAATCTTCATCAACTCCAAAAACATGGAGCATTTTCAATGGGTACTGGCGCTGACCCGCTTGATTTCGGCAGTGTTTCGCAAGGGCGGTGACGCCACCTTTTTGGTGGAAGAAATGAAGGCGGTATTCGATCCGCAGGGCGGATATTTCAAAAAAGGTGGGGTATTCATGCCGTCCCTGGTGGCTGAGATCGGTCACGCCATCGAATCGCACATGAAACACATCGGCATGATCAAGCCGGAAAAACTCAGCGATCACCACCAGCAATTGGTCGACGAAAAGCGCCGGGAGTTTGAAGCGCAACATGGCACGACGGAGGGGCAGGCGTTTCCGGAAAAAGCGGTGTTGTGCGTGAAATGTTCGACTAAAGCGATGGTGTTGATGGATGGGTGTATGACTTGTTTGAATTGTGGGGAGTCGAAGTGTGGTTAATTTGGTGCGGTTCGTTATAATCCGACGATGATTGAGATAGCGACGACCGAGTATTTTCGTAACGATGTGTTGCAAAAAAGGCCTTACATGAGACTCGAATGGTGCCAATCTGCATTGTCCGAACCGTTTCGCCGCGAAATTCAAGAAGACGGTAGAATTCGTCACTGGTTTTTCGTATCCGAATTAAATAAGTATTTGCGTGTTGTTACCTTGTCCGATGGCATAACCATCCACAACGCCTTTCCCGACCGGAGATTTAAACCATGAAATTGAGCTACGACGAAGCGACAGATTCTCTTTACATTCATTTAGCCGACAGGCCTTCGGTCGATTCGGATGAAGTCAGTGATGGTGTGGTATTGGATTTCGACGAAAACGGTGCATTGGTGGGGATCGATGTTCAACATGCAAGTCAAAAAGCGGATATTCAAAATTTAGCGGTTTTGCATTTGCCGTTGAGGGAGTTGCAGGCGGCATGATGATTTTGTGGTTCCGCCGTACGGACTTTAGTGGCTGAATGTCAAAATACTTCAGCGTTCGCCAAACCTATTAGTTAAATACGTTACAAGTTATGGCTAAAGCTCAGAAATTTGTTAGAACGGAAGAAGAGCAAAAGAGATGTATTGAAATTCATGACGCCTATAGAGCCGAATTATTAAAACGTCAGTTGTCTAATACCGAAAATTATGACAAAGCGATTTTGTCTCTGTCATCAGCAGCGCTAGGTCTTTCTCTTACGGCAATAAAGCTTATTATTCCTATTGATCTCGCAGGGCATTTGTGGTCGATAAAATTGTCGTGGGTTCTGTTTCTTTTAACAATAATTTTTTCGTTGGTTTCATTTTTGATCAGTAATTACGGAATAAATAGACAATTGTCTATTGCTGAAAATTACTATATTAATGCTTTAATAAGTGCGCAGACAGAAAAAATCACTTTGAAAAAATAAATTTAATAATAAACCATTTAACTGGTTTGTTATTTATTATTTCTATTTCACTAACTATTTTCTTTGTAACAGTTAACATCAATGGGAATCCTGAAATGAGCAATGAGAAAAAAACACAAGAAGTATCTACATTATCCACTAAGTTGGCACTTGATAGCGCTAATATACCCAATATGATGATTGCTCCTGGAAATGGGAGCATTGTCGGACTAAGTGCTGATATCCCGACAATGCAAATGGCTCCTGGTAAAGTTCCAATGCAAAGTTCAAATGTACAATCCACACAAGGAAATAATAGTTCAACGAATAGTGAATCGAATAAATAGCCAGCGTAGATACTGTTATCTAAGTCAATCCAAATGAATAGCTAAATCGAAGCCAGATAAGGTGGGCACGGTTTTTGTAACCATGCGGAATTAAAAGCTTGTATGAATATTGTTTTGCTATCGCGAAGCCTAATTTAACGCCGGTTCGCGGACCGGCAACTCCGATACTTTCTGCTACGAAAATCATCCCTGGTTTTCGCCCTCCGGGCCAGCCTATCGGCTGTTCAAATTCGTTCCAGACGAATTTGTGCGTGTCCAAAAGACAGTATCCAAAGAAAAAGCCCCCCGATGCCGCTTTGGTCCTGCGCGCCGTAGGATTTGAACGGGGTTTTCGGAAGGGCTGTCCTAGCCCTCCGAAAGCGCGCCGCGCCCCTGCCGGGCTGATCCGCCCAAACCCTCCGGTGCTCGGCGCGGCATAGGGGATTTGGTATGCGCTTCGCGCGAAAAGGTGTGGCCGCTTACGCGGCCTTTTTTCTGGTTCCCACGTGCTACGTGGGAACCCGCAGCTTGCCCGCGCTGCGTGGTAACCAGAAAAATTCGCTCCAGACGAATTTGTGCGTGGCCAAAAGAAAGTATCCAAAGAAAAGGCGACCCGGATGCTGCTTGTTTCCTGCGCTCCTCGCTCTTGTGCCCTGTGGGTATTTGCCGAGGGTTTTCGGAAGGGGCTTCCTGCCCCCTCCGAAAACGAGCGGCATCCCTGCCGCTCCCCTGCGGGCCATTCTCGGCAAAACCTCCGGTGCTCGGCGCGGCATACGGGAGTAAACCAACCCCTTAAAGAATTCCTCGTTCCGATGCGCTGCGTGGGAACGACGGGCTTGCCCGCGCTTCGGGCCTAATCGTGCCTATGCGCTATCTCCGCTGAAATCTCCGATGTTCGGCGTGGCATGCGGTAACTCGTCGCCTTTTAGGATGTGCAGAACAACGTGAAGCGCATCGGTTGTATTAATTAATGTATATCCGGATGTCCCGTGTGTATCTAATAATCCCGTGGACGCACTCTCAATGGCTTGGGAGAGGTATAAAAACTTCCCGGGCGTATGTAAAAATATCCGGAATGTGTGTTCGCTGGCTGTGGGGGCACGGACAAATGTGTTGGAGGTGCGGTCAAGGTCGCTGAATGCGCCTTCGAGATTCGCGAGGGTATGTTCGAAAGCTGGGTGGGTGCCTACGTGACATTTTTATGTGCCTTCGGCTTCATGGGGATTGCCTTCGCGTCCTTTGGAAACGCGATAAGGTGTGCGTTCCCAGACGCTCCGCGTCGTCTTGCAAAGACCGCGTTGGTTATTCATTTTTAAACACGCATTTTTCCGGAATTAATCGACAGCATGGCAAAACCTAAAAAAATCAAAGCGAAGGGCGGGGCTAAGGAAACGGGCAAGGGATTGGTGATGGATTCGTTTTGCGGCTGGGATGGCGACGTGCTGGTGCCGAATGTGCTCGGTACGCCATCCGCCAAGCAGGATGTCATCGGCAAACCTAAAGGCCGGCAACTCAAGATTAGCGTCACCGCCGCGCCGGTGGGCGGCAAGGCCACCGATCATATGGTGCGCTTTCTAGCCAAAGAGTTTGGGGTGGCAACGGGCGATATCGAGGTGGTGTTCGGGCGCTATAACATCAATAAACAACTGCGCATCAAGGCGCCCAAGCAATTGCCGGCGGTGATTGGTAAATCAGCTGGGTAGGTAGCCGTCGCGATAGCGGTATCTTATACAATAGGCCTCAATGAAGCGTTGACGGAATCGAGGGGGCTATATTCAACGAATCCTCGATTGTATCGAGCCAACGCAATACGGATTTTAAAAACTGAGGTAAATGTGCAATTACTGTCTTTGATTCTATCGCTATTGATCTTAACCGCGTGTTCGACTCACCAACTGAAAACACTATCGTCGGAAAGTGTTTCGAGTTACGGGAAGGACATTAAGCTTGATGTAAGTGGCGAGAACGCGGAGATTGTCGATAAACTCAAGCGTTATATTCAGGCTTCTTTATTAACTGCGGGATTTAATCTTGTTACCGACGAGAATGCTACGCAGCTGGATGTGGCGATTTCGGCATTTGATCCGGGTAATGCCGCATTACGATTGACGGTAGGTTTCGGCGCGGGCAGGGGATCGTTGGTCTACAACGCCAAATATACAAAAAACGGCAAACTGTTGGTCGATTACGATGGTGCCGAGCGTTTTACCGGATTGGAATTTGCGCCCGGCACCCAATACGAGGCTTTCAGAAATTTAGGCGGCGAGGAAACGTCGACGCTAATTTTGCTGGAAGAAGCGTCAAAGCATATTGTTGAGCAGGCTACAATCGACGGGAAATAAACATTTCCGCTTGGTTAGTTGATAGGGTTTTGTATCCACGCAGGGCGCTTTTGCAGCAAATTTTGCTTGTCTTAGCCTCTAAAACAAAAAAGGCCTTGATTAACAAGGCCTTTTAGAATATGGCGGAGAGCTAGTCCGCCTAACAAGAGTCCGATATTGTTTTTTATTGTCCTAAATTTTTGTTAAAAAACGATAAGTTATAAAATTATTGTCCAGCTTGGTTCGATAAAATATACTCCAATCCGATGCCGAAAGTAGGGTAGGAAGTAGGGTAGGATTTATGAGTCGGATTTATGAGTCGGATTTTGAATAAGCTGAACGCACGCAAGGTTGTGACAATCAAAACTCCCGGTTATCACAGTGATGGTGGAGGTCTTTACCTACAGGTTAGTCCGACACTTTCAAAAAGCTGGATTTTCAAATTTGTCAGGAATAAAAAGGCTACCGAGATTGGTCTGGGTAGTTTTGGCGATATTTCGCTGGAAGCAGCCAGGGAGCAAGCATCTGAATACCGAAAGCTGCTCAAACAAGGTCTGAATCCTCTGGTGGAAAAACGGAAAATTGAACGCGAGCTTCACTTGTCCGTCGCCAAATCAATGACATTTGCAGAATGTGCCGCCGCTTACATTGAGATTAATCGCCATGGCTGGAAAAATCCTAAGCATGCTCAGCAATGGTCCAATACCCTAGAACAGTACGCATATCCAACCATTGGCAAACTCCCGGTCACGGAAGTCGATACGGCATTGGTTGTTAAATGTCTTGAAGGAATCTGGACGTCCAAAAATGAAACGGCCAGCAGATTACGAGGTCGCATCGAGACGGTGCTGGATTGGGCGACTGTAAGCAAATATCGTGAAGGCGAAAATCCAGCTCGATGGCGTGGTCATCTCGACAAGATTTTACCTAAACCATCCAAAGTTCAAAACGTCGAGCATCACGCTGCATTGCCTTACACGGATATAAAGGAATTTATTGTAAAGCTAAAAAATCAACAGGGTGTAGCCGCGCGATGTCTGGAATTTACGATCCTTACCGCCGCCCGAACCAATGAATCCATCGGCGCAACTTGGGATGAAATAGATGTGATCAGTCAGACATGGACAATTCCCGTTGAACGGATGAAAGCCAAAAAACCTCATCGAGTACCCTTGCCACCTCGCGCAATGGCTATCGTTCAGGAGATGAGTCTACTCAAAACTAATGAATTTGTGTTTCCTGGATTAAAAAGAGGTTTGTCTAATATGGCCATGCTGCAACTATTAAAACGCATGGGCCTCCCGGAACTGACGGTTCATGGATTTCGATCTAGTTTTAGGGATTGGGCCGCTGAAACTACCCATTATCCCAGTGAAGTAGTTGAAATGGCATTAGCCCACACGATTAAAAATCAGGCGGAGGCCGCGTATCGCCGAGGGGATTTGATGGAAAAGCGATCGCAGCTTATGGCCGATTGGGCCAGGTATTGCGAGCAGGCTTATTAGAATTTAAGGCAGTGGCTCGGTTAAATTCAAATAGTAGCGCGTATGTTTCCGTTCGCCTGTTCGAATCAATGCTCCCTTGGCGACTAGATCCTGCAGATCACGAGTGGCCGTTGCTGAAGGAGTTCCCGTAATACTTCGATATTTGTCCGCGCTGAGTCCACCAGTAAAGCCATCTGGACCTTCCCGAAACATTCTGGCCAAGGCTTTTTCCTGACGCGGATTCAGTTGTCCGCGTACGCGGTCGTAGAGCTTGGTTTTTTGAATTAAAAAATCGATCCATTGATGGGTGTATTCCTGAGCGGCCATCACCAATTCGGCGAAATACACCAGCCAATCAGTCACGTCGATTTGCTTGTTGGCCATTTCCAAGGCAGTGTAGTATGCATTGCGGTGCCGTTCGATGGTAAATGCCAGCGCGATTAATGTTGGTTGCCCCAGGCATTGGGCCAACGCCTTTTCGGCAATCGCCCGACCGATGCGACCGTTGCCGTCCTCGAACGGGTGGATGCTAACGAAATAAAGATGGGCAATCCCGGCACGTTGTAATGCAGGCAAAGGTGTGTTTCCGTCGGGTGCCGTGCAATTGAACCAGTCAATGAACTGATCCATCTCTCGTGCCATCTGGCAGGACGGCGGCGCTTCGAAATGCACTTTGGGCGCGTAAATGGGACCGGAGACAATTTGCATTGGGTCTTCGTGGCTTCGATAACGTCCTACATCCAGTAGATCGTTGCGACCGGCGGTAATCCAGGAATGCCATTGATATAGTTGCTCGTGAGTCATAGGCGTTGCGAAGTGTTGGTACAGATCGACCATAACTTCCGCTATGCCTTGCTCGGCCGGCGGGACTTTTCGATGATCGGTGATTAAACCGAATTGGCGGCAAATGGAAGATTGCAGGCTGTCCCGGTTCAGATATTCACCTTCAATAGCTGACGTTTTTAGGGCTTCATTGCTGATCAGTTCGATAGTCAACTGTCGTCTGTCGTCTTCGGATAAATGCTTCACCGCGCCGAATGATACGCCGGCGCCAAGCAATAAGCGCTTTTCAAAATCGTCCAGCTGCGACGCGTTATAGGTTAAGTGCGGCCAATCGGCCAGTTGCCAATTCCAGAGCATGATTAATACAAAACGATTTCATAGATCACAAATATAGCACTTTATGATCTATAAAAGACCTGTTTAAACATCACTAAAGACTGTAGTGCCACTCTGAGCAAACCCGAGCGCTGTAACTGTTGAAGTTATAGTGAAGTGAGATTTCTGGTATTACCAGTGTTACCGCCTTATCTGGCGTGGACTGCAGAGGATACGGGGTAATGTTGAAATGGGTCTGTCATGGTGTACTCCAAAGACCCCCTCGCGACCGATTCAATCCCAGCGGGATTGAATCATCCCGCAGGGGATCTTGAAAAAACTCGGCTTAACCGAGCGTCAAAAGTGAAAACGACGCGTCAGATCAACGCAAATCGTTTGCCTTCTATGAAGTCCTGATACTGCCGGGCTTCGATTTTCCCCTTGAACCGGGCATGCACGGCTCCGTCGATCCAGATTTCCCAAGGCAAGCGGTTAAGCTCACCTCTGACCAGTTCCACCTCTCCAACACGAAATTCATCGTGTTGGTAAAGCACTTGGCGTGGGCTGTCGATACGGACGATGCAATGATCCAGCAATGCCGGACCACCGATGTCACCCGGTTCGATCAAAAGTGGCACTTTAATCGTGCCGGTCGAGCGGCCGATCCAGCCGATGACATCATTCTCATCGAGCCAGGACTGACCTGTTTGGGTGTCGCCGTAATACAACCTGATTTTGCGTCGGCTATGGCGAAGCTGTTCCAGCAACTCGACCACCGGTTCCGGTGTATCGGCGTGATAACAGGTGCCCGACGGCAAACGCTGATATTGGATGCAATGCCCCGTGCCGAAGGTGTGTTCAAAGATTTGTTTCATGATGTTGTCCTCAAGGAAAAAACGGAAACATCACGATTCCCCAGCGGGAATAGGACATTCCCGTGTGGGTGGAAAAAATGAGTGCCAAATCAAATGACGTGGCTACCTCGGGCTTTTGCAAATTGCGCGCTTAAAGACCGCGCGAAGTTTTAGGATTGAATTTCCAATGCAGGTTTCCCCAAGGCTTGTAAGGCCAGAGGGATTAATGGATCCAAGTCGTCCCAATCGATACTGCCGCCACTGGCTTCACCTTGTTGATAGGCTTCGACCAATCCCCGGCAAACCCGCATGGCTGCTTGTTCCTGCTTCAATTGCCGTACCGAATGATCCGGGTCTGGCCATTGTTCAACCGCAACGCACTCCCAGACCAGGCTTTCACCCTCCGATTCATGAAATTCATCGGACAATAACGGCATAGCAGCGGTGTCATCCCAAATCGTGGCGTCATTGAATGCCTGCTCGGCAATCAGTTGTGCCGCTTCGTGACTCTCCGCAGTGATACCCACCGAAACGCGGTGCATATAGTCGATTTCGTAGGAGACTACGAAGAACCGATTCATAGCCGCCGCCGTGACATTGGCTGACGCGGGTTCTTCGACTGGGGACTCGGTTTCCGCCGATTCACCCTCGATCAATGCGCTTTCATAAGGCTCGATTTCCTTGTTGCAGTCCGGGCAGCGATCGTTACAGGCGCAATCCCATTCATCCTCCCATTCGGTTTGGCAGTAGGGACACCGGTACTGATTCAGATACCGAACCGTGCTGTTTTCGGCAGGGGTTGTGCCAACGCTAGGTTGGTTGATTGTTTTCATGGTCATCTCCTCCAAAAAATGCAGGAACGACCACCCGACAGGATGAGGTTCCTGCAGGGTTAAAAACGCTGAATTAAGCCTAAATCTGGCTCACACAGCGGGGTTGAATTCGCGCAAAAATCGGTATATGGTGACTAAAACTCATCAAATAGCAGAGAAATAGCCATGTTTGACGATATTTTGCGCATTTTTGATTTCCTCAGTCTTAAGCAGACCGAGAGTACGCAACCAGTACGAAAACCGATGGCAATACCACTCGATCCCAGACTGAATGCGTTAAATCTTTGCAAAACAATTTTGACGAAGTTGGATGCCGCGGAAGCCGATGTGTTGCAAAATATCGACGATCCGAAGCGAGCCTGGACGTTGTTGAGCAATGTCCGGCAATTGCGACGGGAAACCTTTGAGGATCTCCAATCGCTGTTGCCGGATGGCTTTCGCTTCGACGAACCCAAGGTTGACTTGGCTAAGCCAGTACGCACCGTAATGACAAAAAACGGCGCGACGCTTGCGGTATTCAATGGCGGACAGACTCACTGACCGGCGTCGATAAATCGTTGCCTTTCAATGCAGCCCGTAGCTGAGAAACCGGATGTTTCGTGTTCTGGGTTGTAGTTTCAGTGACGGCAACCGACTGCTTTTTCGAGCGCCGAGTTTTTTTGACTTCAGGCTCTGGACTGTCGATCACCGGTTTGATTTTCAACAACTCCCGCTCCAGTTTGGCGATTTGAATATTCGCTTCATAGATCTCGATGGTTTTTAACTTGGCCTGTAATTGTGCCTCCAGTCGTACAGCCTCACGATTGACAGCGTGATTACGTGTCTGAATTTCCTGGCGCACGGAATCGGACATGGCCAACCAATCCACCTCATGACGGATTTGGGGCATGACTACCGGTAGCCGGTTACGAGCCAAACGCTGCACACGATAGCGGTGAAACGTTTGAGCTGCGTGTTGCAATGCGCTCAGCAGTTGCAACGCCGTTGCCCAAAGGACTCGCAAGGCAAGGATAAACATCGCCAAAAGGATGACGCCGAAAATAAAGTTCATTGAAGTTCTCCTTTGAAAATTTAAGAAAACACTTCGAATGAACAGCGCCCGGCCGGGCGATGGTCGCCCGAAGCGGGTTTTGATTTTCAGTGGGTAGCACCACTGCGATTTACATCGGGCTTGACGTACCCGACACGATCAAGGGAACACCTTGCTCGCCGCCTAAAGACGGAACGCCGACCGAAGTCGGATTCAGCGTTCTGGACAGAACGCATGAAGTGCCTGTTTTTCCGATGGCTGGACTTGAGAAGTCGAGCCATCGGAAAAACCGACCTGTGGAGAGGGATTTTATGTTATATTTTTGTATAACAATTATCCCCGGAGCGATGCTATGCACACTACCAATCTACGTAAAGTCGGCGGCTCAATCATGTTGGCGGTGCCTCCGGCATTGTTGGAACAATTACACTTGCAAGCCGGCGCGACGGTAGGCTTGGTTATCGATCACGGCCGTTTGGTCGTAGAGCCATCTCCGAAGCCGCATTACACCCTGGCCGAATTACTGGCCAATTCAGACTATTCCGCACCACTGTCCGAAGAAGAGCGCGAATGGATCGATACGCCGGCGGTGGGTAACGAACTGCTATGAAGCGCGGCGACATCTATTTGGTTTCACTCGATCCGACCGCAGGCCATGAACAAAAAGGCAGCCGGCCGGTGGTCATCGTGTCCCCGGATGAATTCAATCAGGTCACCAAACTGCCGGTGGTATTACCGATCACCACGGGCGGTGATTTCGCGCGGCGCCTGGGATTTGCGGTTCCGTTGACGGGAATCAAAACCACCGGTGTGATTCGCTGCGACCAACCGCGTATCCTCGATTTGGCGGCTCGCCAAGCTCGATGGGTCGATAGCGTACCGGACGCCATCATGGATGACGTGCTGGCACGACTATCGACCTTGTTCGAGTAAGCGAGGTTTCCTTCAGTATTTAAGCCGCCAACAACAACGATTTCGAGAGTTCGAACAATTGCGCTCTCAGCTCTTGAAGTTCGTTGATGGTGATGGCAATCGGGAATAGATGACTGACATCCAGTCCCAACCCCACACCGACGGTTTCAATACCGCTATCGCGGCAGCGCTGCAACAGCTCCAGTGTGCTCAGGGTATCATTGGGTTGACCATCGGTCATTACCATCAATACCTTGCGCGGTTCCCGGCAACGCAGCAGTGACGCCGCACCAAACCAAATCGCTTCGGTCATCGGCGTACTGCCGGTAGCCGACAAAGAGAAGGCACCAGTTCTGGCATTCACACGTTGGCCATGCTCAATCAGACGAAAAACCGAATCATCGTGATGGCCTGGAAACGCAGTGACGCCAGGATTGACTCCCGGAATCCCTTCAAAGGCCAAGGCCAGCGCCAAAGTGGCTTCCAATGCAATCGGCATTCGCGATCCTATCGGCTGACCCTGGCTATCGGTGACTTGATAACCCATGCTTTCCGACTTATCGAGTAGCAGATGGATGGCCGTATTGGGTGCCGCCTTGGACTGCTTGCGTTGAAACAGCTTGGTTTCGCCCAGCGGCAGTCGATGCAAACGCTTACCATCCAGCCGTCGCCCACGACAGGCGTGTTGCGAGCGGTTCAGGGTTTGCGATTGCACCAGGCCTTGCAACGCGGCGCGGATTTTTCCCGATTCGCTTTGCACCTTACGCAGCAAAAACGCACCAGCCCGCTCATCCATGGGCGGCTCGTGGCCGCTCGGCATCAGCAATTCCGATACGTCTTCGGCCGCCAACGACAAAGCCGATTTCAGCGATTCGAATAAATCCCGCTCGATGTCACCGTCTTCAGCGGACAACAAGGTTTTCAAGACGTCGATAGGGTCCCGAATCTCCGTGGTCTCTTCATCATCACATTGCGGAGTGTATAAAGCGCTATTGGAGTATGTTGTTGGTTCATTGTCAGGATCTGCCGGATTCAATGCATCGTTACCATCGGATTCTGAAGACGATTCGTCATCAGTGTCGTTGGGTAAGCGTTCATTGGACTTCGTGTCATCCTCGGAATCCGGGCCTTCCGTATCATTTGATTCGGCTGATTCAGCATCCTGATAGGTCTCATCCGGTTTAGGAGGAGTGGTTTCCTCATCTGCCGATGGCTGGGCCTGATTGCGTTGCCGTTGTTGTTCGAACTCCTGTTCAATCATGGTCAGGATGCGATCGGTCAACTGCAAACAATCGCTCTCCGATTGCAAGCTCTCCGGAACTTCGGACAGCAAGCCTTTCAGTCGCGTTACCGCGCCGATGGGAAACGTTGCCTTCAATGCGATTTCGGTTTCCTCGACCAACGGCTGTAACGCCGACTGACCCAATACCCTGGCACGCAAGCTTTTCAAGACATAGCTGTACAGAATATTGGCCGGATGGTCGTCGATACGGCTGGCGACAAAGTCGCCTTTGGCAATCATCTTTTCGATGACCGTGCGTATCGTCAGTCGAGTCCCCGGAAAGTCTTTGGCCAGTTCATACTCGATTCGGACATCTTCAATCGCATTGCAAAGCCTCCGACGTAAGACCGAACTGCCATAGCGAAGCGTAAAATCCGAATAGCGAATATGCGCCGCCTCGTGGGCTAACAGTCCCCAGGCGATATCCTGATAATCCTGATCGTCGCCGTCATAAGCCGGCAACTGAATCGATTTCCCATCGGTATAAGCCTGATTGCCACCGACACTGACTTTGACGCCAAAGCGATTGCCAATGGCGGCCGCAACGATGGGAAATGCGTTGTGTAAGGTTCTATTTTTCATGGTGTGCTCCAAAATACGGGGCAAACCATGGCCCCAGCGGGACATGACTTTGCCCCAGTGGGTGAATAGTTAAATGGCGTCAGATCAGAACCAGTAATCCTGGTCGGAATCGTCCGCCTCCTCATCGTCTCCCGCCGTCACCGTTGCCGGTTCCGCTGAGTTCTCCAAATCATTGGCTTGATCGGCATCGTGACCGGTTACCAAATCGGACTGGCGTTTATCCAGCAAGACTTCTAAAGCCCAGTCATCGGATGACGATTCTGCTTCGAGCTCATCGTCAAAGATGCCATCAAACAGATCCGTAAAATCCGGATCGCTCGAAACGGTCTCTGCAATGACAGGGATGACGGGTGTTGGTGATGCTGGCAATTCGGATGACTCGGGTTCCGTTGGATCGACGATTTCTTCGACATCAACGTCAGCATCGGTCTCTAGCTCCGGTGTAGGCGCTTGCGCCGCCAACAATCCTTCTCCGTGCCGCCGAGTTTTATCCGGATCGGCCAGCAACATCGCCATGGCGAGAATTTCCTGCAGCAAACCGCCTTCGATTGAGCCCCGAGTCGGAATTTTGCCGAGCAAGTCGTCAATGGTGGTTACCACCGGCGCTACGCGATGATCCAAAAAACTCAAGCCATCGAGTTTGTCGCGGATGCGTTTGATCGGCCTGAGCGCGTTGCGGGTGACTTGTTCCTTGCCGAGCAACGATTGTTCGACCAGCAAGTTGGCGTCCACCGCAATTTCATGGAACATCTGCTCGCTCAACGAACCGATTTTGCTTTCCAGGCGTTCGACCTCCACTTTTGGCAACTGTTCGGGTAAGGCCACCGACACCACCAGATAATCAAAGGTCAAGCGGGTGGCGACCAAGGCCACCGAGTCAATGGCTTTTTCGATGATGCCGGCGAATTCCGGATGTTTGACCATCCAGTCTTGTACCGCAGTATCGTAGCCATCCAAAAACTCGGCCCGTGCCTGAGCAAAATCCCCAGCGATTCGATCCAGTTCCACCGTGACTTGTGGTGCTGCCGCGACCGGTACGATGAAACCGCCCAGAAAGCGGGTGCCGACGCGTAAACAAATGCGTTCGGCTTCCTTTTTCAGGCGGTTGAACACCGAGAGACGGTCCGGATCGAGCAAGCGCTTCGAGCCTAAACTGGCCAAATCCTCCGGCGGCAACTTGCTACCGTCGGCCAGTACCAGATCTTCTTTGTTGAGTTTTTTGCGCGCGCCGTAAATCGTGGCGTCGACTTTGACCAAGACTACTTGATCTAAAATGAGTTGGGTTTGTGTCATGTGAACCTCCTAGGGAAGAAGGCACACTGACCCCATGGGGGCAAATGGCCCCTTCCGGGTGAGTGTTAAAAAACTGCAGAGAACAGTTCGCTGCAGGAATCAATGGTCGGAACCTCAGCTGATCAAAACCAGTGATCGGTTTGATCGGCCATGGCCAACGCCAGATCAAGTCGGGGTTTCAATAGCCCCAAACTTTCCGCCAACGGCCTTATGGCCTCGATGTCGATCTCGAATAGCGCCAGGACTTCGGTTTCGGCTTTCAGCTCTGCCGACACGTCGCGGCCGCTTTCGGTGGCAATTCCGACCGAGACGCCAGGAAAGGCGGCCTGCTTCAAGGCCATCAACCACAGCCAAGGCAACACCCCGTGCTCGAGGTGGATTTGACCGCTGAGATCGAAGGCTTCCTCGCCCAGACTGGCGTCGATCAGCCGTTGCCAACCGGACCAGTCGCTTACGGCAAGTCCTTGAGCCTGAGACCAGGCCTCCAGGTCGCCCAACCAACGTCGCAAGGCGAGCCTCATGTCGAGCAAGGTCGCCTGACCGGCGCGACAATCGACATGCCAATACAGCTTGTCGACCCTGACGGGCGGAGACGGGATGGTGGTTGCCTCTGGAACGGATGGAGCGATCGTCGAGGACGTGTCCGGAAACCGTACGTTGCCGTTCACATCAATATCCACCAAACCAACCCATTCATAGCCCTTGGCCTGTTTTTGCCGTTCGATATCGCGTTGCTGAATCCCATAACGATTACTGACGCCCGGTAATCGATTGGCCGTTTTGCCCCAGCGGGTGGTGATACTGCCATCCGAATTGCTTCGGACCGCCCAGTCTTTGGAACTGCCGTCTGTATTACGATGACGGTATAAACTCCAGGCTATCATAGCTACACAGCCCAATCGTCACCGAACACATCCTTGGCGATGCGATGAATCGCTTCGCGTTCGGCGGGTTCTGCACGGAAAGTCAAGGCACGATCCAGCGAATAGGCGAGGGCATTTGGGGCACTTTTGAAGGTCGCCACCAAGGTTGCCCAGCGCACCAAACCGCGCGTCGATAAGGTCACCGACAACATGCCGTTGCCATCCGCACCGCCAATAAAGACTTTACGAATCTGATTGGCCACTTTGATCATGCTTTCCCGTACAGATTCCGGCATGGTCGGCACCACATCGGCCAACAGCTTCATTTCGTCTTCAGGCTCGGGGTAACCGACTTCCATCAACCTAAACCGATCCAGGAAGGCCAGGTTTTGCCGCAACACCCCTTGGTACAAACCCGACTGGTCGCCACTGCCGGCACTATTGCCGGTGGCCACCAAACGAAACTTGGAATGCGGGGCAATCACGTCGCCGGTCTGCGGAATCGTCAACGGTTTGCCTTCGACGATTTCATTCAGGCCAATCAGCTCTGCGGGATCGATTGCATCGATTTCGTTAATCAACAGCACATGGCCCAGACGTACCGCCAAGGTCAAGGGGCCGTCGATCCACTTCATCGCACCGCCGTCGATTAGCATGTACTGACCGAGCAGATCGTTGAGCTCCAGTCGGCCGTGACCGGTGACCGAATGCACGCCCCAATTGAGACGCGCCGCGACTTGCTCCAACAACGAGGTTTTGCCGGAACCGGTCGGCCCGGTCAGGTATAAACCATCGCCATTGTGTGCGCCCAAAAACGCCAACACATCCCGCAAGTGATCCTTGCGAAACACATAGGGCTTGATAGCCGGCACATACGGGTTATTGGCCGGGCTAAAACCTTCCACTTTCATGGAAGCCGGGGCCTGAATGCCGAAGGTGTTAGCAATGGAATATTGTTGGTACATGGTGAGCTCCTCGAGGACTAGCCTCAAATGACAAGGGGCGCACCGGCCCCGAGGGGTAATGAGCCCCAGCGGGTGATTAAAACCCTGGTAAACCAGGGGAGAAAAAATTAACGTAACTGCATTACGCAGTACATCGCCCATTCGGCGCGGGCCAACAGCTCCCGATCCATCAAACGCAGGATGCGCTGAATGTCGCTTCTTAAACCGGGGTCCGAGATTTGACGATGCATTTCCAGCAGCAAACGCTTTTTGGCCTGGATGTCGTCGCTATGCGCAACGTTCAACCAGCCATGCAAGGTTTTCCAAAAGTCGTGATTCATAATGACCTCCTTCAAAAGTGAAAAGGGGGCACCATCCCGCAAGGGTGATGAACCCCAACGGGACAAACAAAAACACCAGGCTTGACGCACCTGGCACACGAGGCAAACGCTCATGCCGCTTAACAACGGAACGCCGGTCGCAACCGGATTCGGGATTCCATGAAAGGAATACCTGAACGATGCGGGTTTTGGGTTGGACTTTTTTAAAAGCCCAGCCTAAAACCGACAGGCCATAACGAAATGATTCGATCCGTTGTCAGGCGTCAACTGTCTTGACCGGCTGACGTCAATCAATGAACATCCCGTAACCACCAGGGTTACAGGATGTCGTGAAACGAACCATCAAGACTCAAAACCAAAAGTCCATGTCCACCAGGTCTTTCAAAGCCTGCGCATCGAACGGCACTTCGGCATGTTTACCGTCGTCGTCCCGGCAGGTCACGCGGACTCGCGTGGCAGACGGTTTTCGATAGACTTCAAGCGCCGATGCCAGAACATCCGGTTGCAAGGCCTGGAGTGCCGCCTTGTAATCGATAGCACCCTGGCTTTGAAACCGACTGATGCGCAACCCGGAATGCTCCGCGGCCAGGTATTCGCCCATCAGCAACACCAACGTGTTTTCAATGGCCGCTTGACTATCCTCCAAGGTTTTTAACTCCGCTTTCAAATCAGCGATTTTTACGGCACTATTGCGATAACTCGCCGCCAGCTGTTGCCATTGCTGCTCTGCATCACCTTTGGGTAAGTACAAATCGCGTTCTGGATCCTTGCTCGGTTCCTTTTTCGATTTGACCGCCGACCAGAAAGCCATCGCGGACTCGATCAGCTCGGTGAGAAAGGTCTCATCGCGCTGAATCTCGAACTCGACGTCCTGGCCTTGGTGGTAGAAAAACAAAAAGCCGCGCTCGGCTTCAGCGACCAGCAGCTGCTGTTGCACCTGGCACCAATACAACTGATAGGCCGCTGATACTTCCCGATTCAACAGCACATCCAAGAACGTGGTCTCATGCGGACATTTGATTTCGACGGGCTCATTTGCGTCGGACAAGCCGTCGAACGAAGCTCGCATCAAGGGATACTGTTCCGACTCGCCGCATAACGGTAACAACATCAACTCGTGTTTGTCCTCGAAGCGTTGCAAGGCCTCGGGCTCTTGCTGAATGCCGGCGCGGATCAACGGGTTGTTGTCCAGGCTGGCTTCCAGAACCAGGCCGATCTTTTCTGCCCAGAGGCGCCAAGGGCTTTTGTACGGCGAACGATTCATGATGACGGCCGCTTCGCTGGCACTGACACCTTGTGAACGCCAGTGCCGCCATGCGGCGGAACGTTGCGAAACGTCGATGACGTTCATTGCCAGGCATCCGGCAACTGAATGTGACAGCCTAACCGCAACGAAGGCACGCCGCGTTGGGTTAAATGCTGTTCACAGCGCTTGGCCCAATGGAAATCGGCAAATAGCAACAACACGGCATCCGTGGTCGGCAACACCAAGCCACCAAAGCTTTCCACCAAATTGTGTAATTCCGCTTTGGAGGGTTTGTCGACCTCTGCCACGACTACGCCCGGTTTAAAGTTACGCTCTAAAAAGCCGCGGCCATGCCGGCGAATTACCGTCGGTGAATCGTAACGCTGCCAGTCGGTATGACAGGGCACGCGGTTCAATGATTGATCGATTGCATTCATGATCTCTCCTTATTAAAAAATCCAGAGCGTCATGAATCCCCACACGGGCGAGTCATGACGCCCTGAATGGGTTGTGGTTGAAGTGACGGATGCTGAAAATCAGCAGACGCCCGATTGAAAATGTCCTAGCCGATAGCCTGATTAAGCAACGGAAAAGCCCTGTCCAGCGATATGACTAACGGTTGGCACCCAAAGTCTGACGCGCATGATTCATGGCCATCTCCTTCGGTGTCAATGGCGGCATGACGGTAGCTTCAGTTTGACCCAATGCCCGTGTGGTCCTGGGTTCAACCTCCGATACCTTATCCAACTCGGCCAAGGCAAACGTCAGATCCATGCCTTTGAACTTCTGATTGGCATAGTCGTAAGCCGCTTTCCAGGCACCGGCTGCCGTAGTGCGACGAACTAATTCCGCCACGGCTTTTTGTACCTTGGGATGGATTTGCGACAGATCGATGACGCGGTTTGCATCATCGTCCCCACAAACCTGATCTTCACTGCCAACCTCGGCTGCATGCACAAGCGTAGCACTGCCATCGATCACGTTACCGTCGGCGATGTCATCAAGCGTTTTGCCATCCATTTCCTCGGCGGCATAGCCGCATTCCTCTGGAAAGGCAGTACGCAAAGACGCCGCTTTACCGCATTTGGCCAATTGCCCCTTGGGGCGTTTGATCCACATCGCGGTGGGCACTTGCGAGTTTTTACCGCCGGCCGTGCTATAAGCCTCCAGCCAGTAGACTTCCTCGGTAAAGGCGCAGCGTTTACCGCCGACGATCCGGTACACGGTCACGGCGACCCATTCGGGAAAGGTCACGGTGACACTGGACTCCTGCCATTGCTCGTTGTCGTCCTTGTAGCGCCCGGTAAAGGTTTTGGTGACATCAGGACCCCATACGGGTCTATCCATGCCAGCCCAAACACCAGTTCGGGACGCGGTGGTCTGGATTTCCATGATGGACGGCCAGACGGTCTCGACATTGCGGCCCAATGCCGCACTCCACATCGGCACGATATGCACCGGCTTTTTGAAGATGTCGAGTTTGCGAGCCTTGCAATAATCCAGCGCCATCAGAATGGCTTCCGGGGATTTCGCGGTGGGAAAGGTGACTTCCGTCAGCACTTTCCAGGACTGCTCCGACAGGCCATAACTTTGTTGCACAACAGCCGGCATCGGCAGGTCACGGGTTTTGGGTAAGGTATTACGGTTGTTTTGGCTCATGGTGAGTCTCCTTCAATAAAAAAAGGGAACGCCATTGCCCGCCGGGGAATGGAATTCCCCTTGGGGTTGAAATACCGAAGCCTGAAAAGGATCGGTGATGAAAACTTAAAGCAACGAACGCCAGTAATCGGCGCTCCGCGGTTTAATGGTTGGGCATATCACTGTAGTCGTCATCCCAATCAGAGTCCTCGGGTGCTGAGTTTGATGTTGATGAACCATTTCCAGATGTTGATGGGGCAGGGCGATCCAGCATCTGCAATTCAAAGGCGGTGATTTCGGTACGGTACCGTTTGTCATTCGCTTGGCCCCATTGCTGGGTGCGCAAACGGCCTTCGATGTAGATCTGACTGCCTTTATGCAAATACTGCTCGGCGGTATCGGCGAGTTTTTTGAAAAACACCACCCGATGCCATTCGGTCCGCTCCTGTTTGCCGTTTTTGGGATCGTTCCAGACTTCGCTGGTGGCTAAGCGAACGGCGACAACTTTGCCGCCGTTGTTTGGCATGTAGCGAACCTCCGGATCGGCGCCGAGCCGGCCTAGCAAGATGACTTTGTTCACGCCGCGATTGGCCATGATGACATTTCTCCTGTCGGCCGCGCCCGACTCAACGATAACAATACCCAACGGCGCGGCGATGGGTATGCCGGAGCGCCGAATCCCTGCGGGGAATCGATACGCCCGGCAGGGTAAACACAATCAATAATCACATCAGGCTTGACGCACCTGACACGCCGATGAGAAACCACCGCCGCCGCCTAAAGACGGAACGCCGACCGAAGTCGGATCATGACGAGATAAAACACCTCATGAACTGTGATGCCATTGGAGCAGATTTTTTCGAAGAGTCGTTCGCGAAAGCTCGACAATTATCGAGCTTTCGCGAACAGGCATGAGAAACAGACACCGTATGATTGGGCGATCTTTAATCCTCCCAAACAGGTGCTGACATGGCAGAAAGTCCGGTTCAACCCAAAAGCAAACGACACACGATCAGTCGCCCGATATTTGAGCGTACGTTTAGCATCAACAGCGAACAAGCCATTCGCGTGATTCGCAATAGCTATCACCGGCTGATGGTGTCCTTGTACGCGATCGACGTGATCCTGCGCATCATCGGCCGGGAGGAAACGGTCGATGAAATCGAGAGTCTCGTCAGTCAGATGATTGCCGAATGCGCGGAGCAGCTGCAGCAGGAAAAGATGCGTCTGGAAAAACTCAAAGCCGACAATGGCATCACTGAAACGCCCACCTACACGCATCCCAGGGAATTCGTTGCGAAGATTGCCTCGCCGCAGATTGCGCAATTCGTCGAGTTGATTCGTTTATTGGATCAATTGATGATCGTGATGGATACCTTGTGGCTATGCCAGATCATCTCCAACAAACATTGCATCGAGGCCCGTTATCAGTGGCAGCAGCGATTACAGCGACTGGCCAATAAAATAGTGACGATGGAACGACATGCGCATCAGGCGGCGCATGAGCAGGGACATGGGGAGGACTTAAGGATTGCTAGACTGGAATCAGGATTGAATGTGGAGCCGGAATCCACTTTTGATCATGATTCACAGAAGGGTGATAGCCACATTTGACTCAACCACTGGGTAAAAAATAGGGAGTTCGTTACCGCGTCGATCCTGCGTAAACCGTTTAGCTTATTATTGTCATGACAAAGTCTGGCGGCTATACTGCTTTTCCATGCCCAAAGGAGGTATTATGGCTACTCAATCGACACGCACCACCAAACTTGACCTGCGATTATCGCCCGAAGCAAAGCAAACCTTGAGCGCGGCGGCACAAGCAGCCCATTGCTCCGTCAGTCAGTTTGTATTGGCGAGTGCCTTATCACGCGCCGCCGAAACGCTTAGCGAGCGACAACGCTTTGAACTTAATGCAGAGCAATGGGAACATTTCATGGCCGCACTCGATGCACCGCCGCAAGTTGTGCCCCAGATTCAGCGTTTGTTCCGCGAGCCGAGTCCCTTTGATCTGCCGACGACCGAATGACGGGGTTTCGGATTGAGAAGCTACGGCGCGATCATCCCGTTGATAGCTTTACCTGTGGGCGCGACGAACTTGATCGCTTTCTTATTCGCTATGCGCTAGGCAATCAGCAAGCCAACGCTTCGCAAACCTATATCGGTCTGCATGACCAGGAGGTCATCGGCTTCTTCAGCCTGGTAGTGGGCGAAGTCGCCTTTGGCGATGCGCCGGAGCGCTTGACCAAAGGCTTAGCCCGTCACCCTGTTCCCGTCATGTTGTTAGCACGGTTGGCTGTAAGTACCCCATGGCAAGGCCGCATTGGTTCCGGCCTATTAAAAGACGCCATGCTACGGACATTGCAGGCTGCCGACATTGGCGGTATTCGTGCTTTTGCTGTTCACGCCAAGGACGAGCCCGCTAAACAGTTCTACGAGCGGTTTGGTTTTGTCCCCTCACCGACTGACCCATTCCACCTTTACCGTCTCATCAAGGATTTACGCCGTTCTCTCGAAGCATAACGTCGAAACTATGCGTATTAACCCCATCAAGTGGCGATGGCAAGATTTCCACAAGGATAGAGTGATTGGACGCGCTGACGACATTGCCATGTTCCAGTTGCAATGCGAGGTTTTAACAACGCTTTCAGTTCCTGCATGGCTATTTCTTCATCAGTGGCCGATGGTAGCAAAAGCTGCATTTAAGGGGGGCATTTACGCACGAGTTGTGCCTGATCCATCCGGTTTATCGTGTCTTATTCCCCAATCAATTTTTTGATGCTGTCTTTACTGATCGTTGACAGCGTGATTTTCTTGACTTCCTTGGCTTTCAAGTCCAACGCATGGGTCTTTCCGAGCTCCAGAAGTTTGGCGATGACCAACTTGTCGGATTTCAATAAAAAGTCCTTGAGTGTCATTTTTTTCACCCGCACGGAATCGATACCACCTTTAGCCTTTTCGGTATGAACCAGTCCCATGACGATAAAATAGGAAAATGCCTTGTTCACGGTCGTTTTTGTGATGCTCGGATCAGCCTGATGGCACACATCAAATAAAGCCACTCTGAATTGTGCCGGATCAGGATAAACATCCTTCAAGGCCACGGCATGTTTGTAAATTTTTTTCAGCGTGTCGGCATTGTCCGGCAGTGCATTGTATTTTTTCAGTAGGGCTTTGTAGGCTTCCGCGGTTGCGACGACTTTGGCTGTTTCGATCGACTGGGCAGGCTTCGCTAAACTGGCGAAATTAACCGTGCCGATTTTGCTGATTTCGATGGCGTCGTTTGCAGTTAGGTAATCCGTGAACGTTTTAAATCCGAAATGTTTTTCGTCGAAGTCGGCCGCAGTCTGCTTGAGAGAACTCTTGATTTGTCCGATATTGATCGGTATAGGCGATGCCTTCAAGTGGGCAATGACCAACTCATTGGCCTGTGCCAGCGTAAGGGTTGGTTGGGAATTCGGTAATGGCTGCGGAGGTAGGGACTCCTGTGGCGAAGCCTCATTGCCGATCAACGTGTTAATGACATCGTCCGTATAAATGAACCGAGTGCAAGACGTCTTCACGCATTCGCTCAAGGTAGAATGCTGGCCAACGCCAATCACATCCTTGTCCATTTCCCGAAGTCGGCGAAAGACTGGTGTAAAGTCTGAGTCGCCTGTGACCAGCACAAAGCAGGTAATGTTCGGTAGTTCCCATGCGCATTCGATGATATCCAGCGTCATCTGAATGTCCGCTGTGTTTTTGCCCGTCACAGGATGATAACAATGGATAAGCTCGAACCCGGATTGATTGATCGCTGCCTGGTGCATGGCCAAATTCGGTTTGCTCCAAACACCGTATGCGCGACGGATAATGATCTGTCCAAACTGATTCAGCTCTTCCATCAGTATTCTGACGCCGCCGTGTTTGATCCAGTTCGTGACATTTTCGGCGTCTACGAACACCGCAATACGATTGTTTTTTTGATGTGTCATGAGGATGCGGTGTATCCAAATTCGGTTCACTTTATTCCCACGCTGTAATGCGGCGTTAGGGAATGAAGCAACATTTGAAATCCAATAAATGTGATGGTCCCTATTAAAATCAGACAATCTCCATCAACGATTGCTGGATTTAAACATTCGTAGCGCCTCTTCATATTCCGCCTTGAGATCAAACCCGATATCCTGACCTGGCGCGACTTGTTCCAGAGCAACATACATGAAGCAAACCACCTGCAGGCCGGTGTAGTTGCCGGGAACTGCGCGTAGCTGATAGGTTTTATTGGGGTTATTCACATCCAAGCCACCTTGGCCTAATGCGGCGGTTTCCAAGGCCACACCCGCCACTTCTTGATGAGACATCCCCTGAAACGTCCGTAGCGCATGCAGGCAGTACTCAACGGCTTGCGGATTGAGCGCTCCGGTTTGGCGAAATTTGTCGTAAGCGAGATTTCGCAAGATTTCTTCCGCGCGCTCGGCCGCTTTGGAGCCCGGCGCGACATCGATGACCTGCGTCAAAAGAGCCGACAGGCGCTTTTTGATGGCCTCGTCTTTATGGGTAACCATTAGATTTTCCGCCAGCGCCAATAACGCGATGGGATCGTTAGGGGCGGCTCTAACCGCATTTTCCAGTAAGGCGGCCGCTTCGGGTTCATTCAGTTTCGATGCAATATAGCCAGCAGTGCGCAGTGCGTATTGATCGTTCGGCGCTAACTGCACCGCCTTTTGTGCGGATTGATCGGCTTCGATGATTTGATTGTTCCGCATGTACGCCACAGCCAACGCTACCCAGCCATGGGCGTAATCCGGTTTGAGGCGAATCAAGGTCGATAATAACTCAATAGCTTTGTCCAGGTTACCTTCGTCGCTGTAGACCATGCCTAAGTTGTACAGCACAATCGCATTATTCGGGTGCTCGAATAGCAAGGCTTCGAAAATGGCTTTGCCCGTGGCATAAACCCCGCGCTGCAATGCATCTAGACCTTCGTCTGACTTGGCCTTGGCTTCCAGGTCTTCAGCAATGATCAAGGTATCCTGTTCGATGCTGACTTTGGCAAACATCCCATCAGCGGCGTATTCGTCGGAAACATGTCGAATCAACGTATCCGCGAAACCGGGTGCATTCGGGTCACGGCAGGTTTCCGGCAAGCCCGACAAATCGTAATCGGCGATTTTGATAAAAACGGTACTGGGTGTTTGCATATCAGGGTGTCATCCATTCAAAACGGTCGTTCAAATCCAAGCGGCTCAACCAAGCATTGACCAGATCGGTATCGGATACATCCGCTTTGCTGTCGGTGATGTCGCCTACCAATCCAGTACAAATAGCTTCAAAACCGGCTTGCTTGAACGGCGCAAAAAAATCGGTACGATCGAACAAATAATCGGCGGCCAACGCGTTAGCGCCGTTGATGGCTTGATGACTGCGTAATATCCATTCCGGAAACTTCTCAGCATCGATGCCTAATGATCGTTCGCCGTCTTCTTTTTCCAAAAGAAAATGTGTCAACTGACTGTCGCGTAGCTCCGGATAGTCTCTGAATATCTGCGCCGACAGTTTGATCAACGGTGCAGCACTGCGAATCTGGCTGCCCAGTTGCGCCAATAAATTCTCCGCCAGAGACTTCGCCATCTCGGGCGCATAACCCAGTTCGCGAAATTCACTGAGAGCTTTGTCGCGGCTGGCTTGCGAAGCGGTTAAATGCCTTTGTTCGCGTTGTGTGTAAAAACGAACCGCTAACGCGCACTGCACGCCAACCAAATAGGGAATGTCCGGCCTGCTCGGTTTGACGGAAATCCGCAACTGTTTAGACCATTGCGCTTCGCTCAAATGCAGGACGGCGCCCACCTGTAGTGTATCGTCCCACGTCACACGGACTGGCAGATTGCTGATTTTCTCGGCTTCGCGGATCAAGCCGGTCGCTTGTTTGTATGTGGTGTCTGGCATTAGCACAAAGGTCAAACTGAATTAAACGGCCATTTTATATGCGTTAGCCAGTGATCGTTCGATTTTTAGCCTTCCGTTCTTAACACTTAAAGTTCGCCCATGTTGTAGAATCAAACTCTATTTAGTTGATCACTCAAAACATGACTCCTTCGCTCATACAGCTTTCTGGCTGGATTCCCGCTGTTATATTTCCATTAGCTTGCTTGGCTCAACTGGTAAAAATATTACGTGAGCAATCTGCGGATGGCGTAAGCGTCATGGCCTGGATCGCCTTTGGCCTAGCCAATATCAGTTTGTATGTTTACACGGAAAAATATTCGTCGCTGCAAACGATCATTGGAATGTTGGGACAGGCAGGGATTGACTTCTTGATTGCTTTCTTCACTTTCTATTTCAGCCAAAAAGTTCGGCTCAAAGAACAAAACAAATAATGATTTTGCAAAACAAAAAAGTTGTCGTCATCTACTCAGGCGGTATGGATTCATTTACTGTGTTGCACAAGGCCTTACAAAACGGCTTCGACGTGTTTCCATTGACCTTTAACTACGGCCAACGCCATGTTAAAGAGATTGAGTTTGCCCGTGCAGTTTGCAAGAGATTAAACCTTGAACATGAAGTAGTGGATATTTCGGCAATTAATCATCTATTACAAGGTTCGGCTCTGACTTCCGATATCGATGTACCGGAAGGTCATTATGCCGAAGAAAGTATGAAAGCAACGGTCGTGCCGAACCGTAATATGATCATGTTGTCACTAGCAATCGGTTACGCCGTCTCGAAAGGCGCGGATAAAGTCTATTTCGGGGCTCATTCGGGCGATCATGCCATTTATCCAGACTGCCGACCCGAATTTGTAGAGAAGATGAATGCGGTAGCAAAGATCGCCAATTACCATCCGGTCGAAATTACCACTCCTTATTTAAATCAAAACAAGGGCCAGATTCTGGCTGACGGATTGAGAATGGGACTGGACTACAGCCAAACCTGGACCTGCTACAACGGTCGGACAAAAGCATGTGGTAAATGCGGTTCCTGTGTCGAACGTCTAGAAGCCTTTTCCAACAATGGTGCGATAGACCCTCTCGCTTACTAAGATGCCTAAGCCTTATAAAATCAAGGAAATCTTTTATACCTTGCAAGGTGAAGGGGCTCAAAGCGGTCGGCCCGCAGTCTTCTGCCGCTTTAGCAAATGTAATCTTTGGAGTGGCAAAGAAGAAAATCGTGCTGAATCGGTCTGTAATTTCTGTGATACCGATTTCATCGGTACTGACGGAGAGAACGGAGGTGTTTACGATACGCCCGATGCTGTGGCTCAAAAAGTTTACGAACTTTGGCCGAAGAAAAATGGCGGTCAGCCTTATGTAGTATGCACGGGCGGCGAGCCGTTACTGCAACTAGACGAACACCTGATAGAAGCGTTCCATACGCATGGATTTGAAGTAGCGATAGAAACCAATGGTACATTGCCTCTGCCGCCTGGAATCGATTGGGTCTGTATCAGCCCTAAGGGGCAATCTAAAATCGTTGTGACTGAATGCAACGAGTTGAAACTGGTTTTCCCTCAACTCGATGCAATACCTGAGCTATTCAATCACATCAAAGCCGATTATTTTTATTTGACACCAATGGCTACCCCAAACTCAAAGAAGACTGGCAATCTTCAACAAGATGCTGTTACTCAACAAACAATTCAATACTGCCTAGAGCATCCGAAATGGCGATTGAATTTGCAAACTCATAAATTGATCGATATCGCATAATCGTTATTCACATCAATACCAATCTAAAAACACTTAAATTCATTAGTTAATGGAAATCTATAAAGACTTTAGTTTTGAATCAGCTCATTTATTGCCCAATGTACCGGAAGGACATAAATGTGGCAGACTGCACGGACATTCTTTCCATGTGCGTATCGTTGTAAGCGGAAATGTTGGCGAAACCAGTGGCTGGGTCATGGACTTTGCAGACATTAAATCAATTGTTAAACCAATCATTAATCAACTGGACCATTATTACCTGAACGAAATTGAAGGCCTGGAAAATCCTACCAGTGAAAACATAGCAAGATGGATTTGGCAAAAACTTAAACCGAAGCTACCCGAACTGGGATGCTTAGAAATCAAGGAAACTTGCACTTCAGGTTGTATCTATAGAGGTAACGATTAAGCGCTTAGCAATACATCGCCACGCATTAAAATAGCGAGATGTTAAATATCGAGAATGTGATGGAATGAGCGTAAAACCGATTGAATTGAGCGAGATCGAACGAGAACATTTCTAACGTTAATTGTGCCTCGTATGCGTAACTCTATATAATCGGCTAATTTCTAGTTCGTCACTAAAACATGTGGACAGCAGATTTGCAAGAAGGAATGAACTCAATAGGATGATTAATGTTTTGCATAGTTAAAAGACAGGAATACTTAGGAATAGCAAAGATAATAGATTCTAATGCTACTCATCTTCAGATTGAATACTTTGAGTCTCCAGCTCAAGTTCATCGAGAAATCTGTTCTGTACTTCCGAAGGATATTATTAGAAAGACTTTAGGGTCGAATACCCGTGTTTATTGTCGATTTAAGGGGGGGCAATGGTTGGTTGGGCGGATATTGGTTGACACGGGGGACGGTGCGGAGGTTCGGTTCTCTGATAAACACGATGTCTTCTGTGAATACGATGATCTGTTTGTTCGTTGCAAAAAGCCAATTGATGACCCGGTTGACTATTTAGCGAATGTAATAACGGAAACGCCACAGTATGCGGAAGCTCGCAGTGGCTTCATGGCATCGTATATCTCACAGAGGGGATCCGCTTGGGGAATCTCTGCATTACTTTCATCCGTTATTGAACTTGAATCACATCAGATAAACGTTATAAGGCGCATTCTGAATGATCCATCGCAACGTTATCTGTTAGCCGACGAAGTTGGTTTAGGAAAGACTATTGAAGCTGGCGTTGTTATTCGACAAGCTGTATTGGATGACCCTATAAAACATAGGGTAACTGTGCTTGTGCCTAGGTCTTTGGCGCATCAGTGGCGTCAAGAATTAATTTATCGATTTGGATTAATTGATTTTATTGATACGTCAGTTTTTGTTATCTCTTTTGATTTGTTAGACGAAATTGAGGCGCATTTAAATAGCACAAATCTGTTAGTTATCGATGAAGCCCATCACGCGACCTCAGGGAGCGATGAGCATTCAAGACGACTCTATGACATCGTTCGATCTCATTCCAATAAAATTGAGCGATTGTTGCTTTTATCAGCTACCCCTGTCCTTAGGAATGAGTCGGGTTTTTTGCGAATGCTACATTTACTAGATCCGGTCGTTTATAGCCTCGAGGATGAGGATGGGTTTCGGACTAAAATTCTTAACAGACAAATACTTGCTGAGGCGGTTGCATCATTAGACCCGCAAAACGTACTGTACTTAGATTCAATTTTAGATGAATTGCTCGAAAAATTACCGAATGATGAGCGCTTAATTCATCTGGTAGGAGTTTTGAAACAAAAATTGATTGGTTTACCTGATGAAAATGACCCGGATCTTATTGAAGCTATTCGTATCTTGCGAGCTCATTTATCAGAAACCTATCGTTTGCATCGCAGGATTTTAAGAAATAGACGTAGACAAGTAACAGGGTTAACTCCAAATAGGATGGGAGTTCGCACCGTTATTGTTCCAGAAACTCAATTAGAGAGGATCGAATCCCTTATAGAGCAATGGCGCGTTAGTGCTACCTTGACGGACGATGCCGAAGAATATCAAGTACCTAATGTTGGAAAGACCAATTTCTTTTGGCAATTGATAAGTGCTCTTTTTACTAATCCAGGAGATGTTAAATCTTTAGCTGAGAGGCGCTTAATATCAATTCGCAACGCAACGGAACTTTCATTCGAAGACGAAGAACAATTACTTCTAGATTTAACAAAGTTGATTGACAGACAGCAGTGGTTAAATTGTCGATTAGATTGTCTTGCTAATGAACTATCAACATTGTTATTAAGTAAGGTAAAGATAGTCATTTTTTGTTCCCAAAAAATGACTGCTGATACGGTATATGACCGATTAACCGTTGAGTTTGACGAGATCGTTGTTCGACATGAAGGAGACGTTCTTGATACTGCCGATGATGAGCAGTCATCAATAGCTAAGTTCATTTCTGATAAGTCCACCAGGATAATTGTTTGTGATCAAACTGCCGAGGAAGGAATAAATCTTCAGGGTGGAAAAAAATTAATGATTCATTTTGATTTCCCAATAGAACCCAATCGAATTGAGCAGCGTATTGGCCGGGTTGATCGATATGGATCAGGTGACGGTATTGAATCACTTGTGCTTCTCGATGATGGATCCAAGTATCAAAAGAACTGGTTTTCATTACTCGATAGTGCACTTGGAGTGTTTGATCGATCTATTTCGAGTTTACAATATTTAGTTGACGATCAATTGCAGCAAATTAAGAGTGTGATTTTTTCAGAAGGAGTTGAAGCCATTGAATCGTGGGTAAGCAAACTCAAGGGTAAAGACGGAGTCGTGGAAAAAGAGTTAAAACTTATCGACCAACAAGACGGATTAGATGAACTGTCTCCTGTAGTTGAAAGCGATTTAGAGACCGTTTTTGACATTGATTCAGACTGGAAAAACATTCGTCGTTCAATACTATATTGGGCTTGCGATACATTGATGTTTAACCAATATCCGGCGGTTGCGGTCGATAACTCTGATCCTGTATTTAGGTTTCAATATCAGCCACCTGGACACGGTGGACAGGCCACATTGATACCACTATCAGGTTTCCTAGATAGTTTTTTGGGAGTTCTTGATTATGGAGATCGCCATTCAACCGCTTCGCAACCATTGACTTACCCGCATTGTTCTCGTCGCCCTACCGCAGTCAAAGACGGTATTCGGCTTTTGCGGTACGGTGATGATTTTATCGAAACCTTAAAATCTTTTTCGGACCTGGATGATCGTGGCCGGAGTTTTGCCATGTGGCGGCAGTTTCGTAAAGGTCTAAATCAAGTAGAAAGCAGAATGTATTTTTGCTTCGATTTTTTAATTGAGGGCGAACTTGAAGGAGCTAATTCGGTTCTTGCGTCTGCGCCCGTTACATTAACTGATACAGCACGTGCAGCTATTTCTCGGCGCAGGGACTCGCTCTTTCCTCCAATTATTGCAAAGGTATGGATTGATGAGGAGGGAGATGAGCCATCTATAGAGTTTATTGAAAAGCACCTGGAACTGCCATACGACAAATTTGGAAATGATGGTCGTTATATCGATACTAATCTTAAGACATTGAGATTTCTTTCTTTGATGGAAGCCTTGCCCGACACTTTTGCGAATTGGGCAGAACGTTGCACCCGCATGCGTGATCGCGCGAAAGCAATTCTGTTGGCTCGACCAAGTTTGGCTGACGCAAAGACAATTGCAATCGAACGAGCCAGAATAGAAGACGAGATTCGTGAAGCTCAACTAGCGACCCGTATTCGCATGCTTGATGGACTTGAAGCAGTGTCGGAAAGTAAACAACTAGAGTTAGAAACCAAACTTAACCAAGCCCTATATCTAGGAATTAAGAATCCAGTTGTAAAAATCGACGTAGCAGGTGCTGTAATTCTATCCGATATGCCGTTTCCCTATACCAGCTAATTTTTCAAGTGAGAAAATGGATTTCGATTTTTCCAAGTTACAAGAAATTCTTTTAGAGTGGCCGTCACTCCAAATTTCAGAATTGACCGCTAACGACTCCCTCATGGATCGAATCCTTCAGATCCTGAAAGAGTTTGGGTGTACGGAAGTTTTACAAAAGTCCGATCTTCAGCCATTAATTCGGCATATTTTGCTTAGAGAATCTAGTAACTCGGGATGTGAGAAGAACCTACGTGTCCCTGCAGATTCAGCTTGGCCTTCAGAAGCGGACTGGACTTCGCACGGGGTTTCAGTCATGAGAGTTGGATGTGCAAATTCTTTCTTACTCTCTGTAGCATTATGGAATCCAACTTGGCTGGATGGTGGGAACGTTGGAGTGTTTACTGATGCATTTTCGAACAAAACTGTCAGGGAAGATGGACGTTGCCTAGCTGATCCTTTTATCACTGATGTGACGGGATATGAGTATTACTCAAGTCCTGGGCAACGGGAAGCAATTCGTGGAGCATTTTTGATTCCTCCTGGTGACACTTTAATCGTCAATTTGCCTACGGGGTCTGGAAAGAGTTTAGTTGGACAGGCACCTGCTTTGGTTCATTATCAAGATGGGCACTTAACCTTATTTGTAGTACCGACAGTTGCCCTTGCTATCGATCAAGCAAGGCAAATGGAACAATATTTTTTGAGATCTAAACAAATAAACCAAGCATGGCCTTTAGCATGGTATGGGGCCATGCCGGAAATTGATCGCTCTGAGATTCGCCACCGTATGCTCGAGGGGACGCAAAGAATATTATTTACCTCGCCGGAGGCGTTAACGACATCGCTGCTAAGAACGGTTTTTGAAGTAGCCCAAAATGGTATGCTTCGTTATATTGTTATAGATGAGGCTCATTTGATTACACAGTGGGGCGATGAATTCCGTCCCGAATTCCAAGTATTAGCAGGCTTACGCAATAGTCTGCTTCGAAAACTAAATGAAGCAAAACTTCCGCCTTTTCGTACCTTACTGCTAAGCGCCACATTCACTCCAGAAACCATAGATACGCTAGCAAATCTTTTTGGTCCTCCTGAAAGAGTTCAAATGATTGCCGCAGTGCATTTACGTCCTGAACCGCAATATTGGTTCTATAAAGCGCAATCTCGAGTCGAAAAACAAGAACGCATTTTAGAAGCCTTAAGACATGCGCCACGTCCGTTTATTCTTTATGTGACTACTCGAGAAGACGCGACCTTGTGGTACCGGATCTTAAAAAATGCTGGGTTAAAGAGGATTCAAAGGTTTGATGGTGGCACACATGGCCAGGAGCGCAAAAGGATCATTGATGGTTGGATCAGCAATAAACTAGACGGCATTGTTGCCACATCCGCTTTTGGCGTTGGTATCGATAAAGCGGATGTTCGTACCATTCTTCATGCGACGATACCCGAAACATTAGACCGTTTTTATCAGGAGGTCGGGCGTGGCGGACGTGACGGCATGCCTTCGGTTAGCTTACTGGTTTATGAAGATACAGACTGGGTATTAACCGAGAACATGGCAAACCCTAGACTTATTTCAAATGAATTGGGTATGGCCCGTTGGCGCGCACTGTACGAAAGCAGAAAAAATTACACAAACCATGGCGAGCTTATTAGGATAGATCTTAGAGCATTAAGACAGGGAATGAGCAGCGGTTTTGGAGAGAACCTGAAGTGGAATATGCGGACCCTAATGCTTATGGCGCGTGCCGGTTTTCTGGAGCTTGATGTCGAGCCAAACAGTATGCAAAGCGCGGAAAATGATACTGACTCCTATACATCTGCAATAACTGATCTTGCGGTCATGCGAATTCGCCTTTTTCGAAATGATCATTGTTTGGAAAGCGTATGGGAAGATGTTATTTCAAACTCTCGTCAGAAAACCTTAAATGCAGGTATAAGAAACCTTAAGTTAATGCAATCTCTTCTCAATGGAGAAAAGGAAGTTTCTGAAATTCTCAAGGACTTGTATCGTAATAATTCCGTGAGTTGGCCAGTTAGTGTGACTCAAGTTTGTGGTGGTTGTCCCGTTGATCGTTTCAGGGATAACAGGAAAGACCAATATCACGTTCCGATTGCTGTACCCATCTACAATCTATCCCCGCTTGATTTGTCAACCTGGCAATCAACATTCCCACACCTTGATCCTACATTTCTTGCAGTGTTCTACGAACCAGGAACTCCACTGTCTTCCTTTGTGAGCTTAGTTAAATGGTTGGTCATTGAATGCAACGTTAAGGAACTTAGTGTGGATCAATCCTCCGATCTTGCCAAACTTGCGGATTGGAGGAAATTATATCGGCATGCGCGGAGTGGAATAGTGATTAATCGCGAACTTGGACAATTGGATGAAGAACCTTACTCGCCTTTGGCAAGAGTGACTGTTTTTGATGAACGCATAACATCACAACAAATAAATAAATTATTGTTTATGCAACGCCCAGCGCACTGGGTATTTTATCCGTCAAACACAGCAGACCCAAACTATCCACATCGTTTAATCGCCGATACAGCGACAAACTCAGCACGACTCGAACAACTACTTGCAGTAATTAAACAATGACCATTCTCAACAACACTAGTGACGGATTGCATCCTGAGCTTATTGTTTTATTTCGTACTGTGGCTTATTTAGGCAAGGTTAATGCCGATGATCTTTTGCAGATATGCTTTCCTGACATAATCTCCGATACATCCACTCCAACGCGATTACGTGGGGCATTGTTACGTTGGACTCAACTAGGACTCTTCACAGAGAAGGATAACTGTATTTCTTTAGATGATAGATTTGCGAAAAGTAAAAAGGAGGATTTAGATAGCTTCACCGCCAAGTTGCCTACATTTTGCCGCAGCTTAATCCTAGAAGAGAAGAATGCTTTTCCATTCTGGGGAGAATCTGCCGCGCCTGCTGGTGATTTTGTTAGAGGTATTACCTGGTTGCTCGCACAAGATTTATATATGCTGCCAACGACATGGAGCGGTGGGGCAGAAAACCATGAAAAAGTACAGATAACTGGAGATAAAAAGATCGTCCAAAATGACACTCGCTGGACGAATCTACGTTTCTGGGCACGATACCTAGGTTTTGCTTCTGGCGATAGCGCCTCTTTTCAGATTGACCCAACGGTAGCCATTAGGGATGAACTGCCTTTGATTTTTGGAACACAACACGAATTATCTGCAAACGATTTTTTAACTGCGCTTAGCACACAGTTGCCGATCTTCGATAAGGGTGTTTATCGCAGTGAAATTGAAAGTAACTTGAATACGACGACTTGGCGAAAGCCGAGTGATGGGCATTTATCGATATCGCTCTCTTTTGCCTTGCGGCGCTTAGATTTAAATGGTGAGATCAAGTTGAAAGGTCGGGCTGATGCCGGTAGCAGTTTGCGGTTAACTGGCCGAATGTACCGTACATGGATAGGTTTCGAATCCGTTGTCTGGAATGGAGTGCATGCATGAGTCTCATGAATTATTGGCCTTCTTTAGATGAAATTAATAGATGTATTAAGGCTGAAGCTGAGAACTCTTCTGACGAAGTGTTGCTTGCTGTACATCAGCAGTTTCCTTTGTCGTATTCAAGAGTTGGTCCGGACGGCAAAGTCATGCCTGGAAGCAAAACACTAGCTACAGAAGATGAGCTCATCAGTTATTTTGTTGCTGATGCCCCTTCCGGAAGTCATGTACTACCCATTACCGGGGCTTCGGGCGTCGGTAAATCACACCTTATCCGAATACTCGACGCCCGTTTGCGTCGCCTGCCAAACGCGCACCGTTATCTAATTATTCGGATACCTAAGAGCGCCAGTCTAAGGCGTGTTGTGGAGTTAATTCTCGAGGCGGAGCCACTCCAAAATCCAAAATATGACCAAGTAAAGGAAGAGTTTTCTAGGGCTTTGGCAGATGTGCCGTTGCATGAAGCGGTTGTTATGTTTAAAGCACAATTAGAAATTGCCCTGAATGAGTATGCTTTAAGCTTAAGGCAAAGATTTGAACAAGACATGACGAATATAGCACTTAAAGATCGTTATGCTCATGCACTGGACTTGCCCAAACTTATGGCAGATGCAGAAACAGTTAGTCATTTTAGCCAGACAGTTTTTCCTAGGATTATTCAACGTTCGGTCAGTGGTGCAGTTTCTGTAGAAGGAGAGTTAAAAGAGGTTGACTCGACAGCATCACAGTTTAAGGAAGAGGACCTCGATTTGAGTGACATTGACCTTGGACAAGCCAATAAACGAGTTCAACGTTACTGCCAACTAAATCTTAATGCACAAGAGGGGCGAGGAAAATCTGTCGCCGTCAGCGTGCTAAATGAAGTTGTTGACAAAGCAACCCGACAACTTTATCAGTTAAACCAGTCTCTGGGGGGGATGACCCTTGCGGAAGTTATTTTGGAGATCCGGCGTCTCCTTTTGGTGGACAACAGGGAGTTGGTTATTTTGGTGGAAGACTTTGCCGCCTTGGTAGGAATTCAAGATACTCTTGCCAAAGTGCTGATTCAGGAAGGTGAAACCAGTAAAGGTAAAGAGTTTGCCACGATACGTTCTGCCATTGCCGTTACTGATGGCTATCTGGCGGGCAGAGATACCTTGGCGACCCGTGCAGGGCGCGAATGGGTGGTTGAGAGTCAACTTGAGTCGGAAGCCGAAACGTTAAGGCGCACAAAGGCACTTGTAGCATCATATTTAAATGCAGCGCGACACGGTGAGACTACATTAAAAAAATACTATCAACAAGCAAACTTAACGGATGAATCAGGCAATTTGTTCTGGTCACCAGGAGTTTATTCTGATGGAAGTGATGAAGACAACAAGACGCTAAATGCTTTTGGCTATATCGAGAACGTACCGCTTTTTCCGTTCACTGAAGCGGCTATTGAATTTCTTGCGCGCATCACTTTGACTTCAGGTAATGTCTTAATCTTCAATCCACGCTATGTCATCAAAAATATTATTAGGGACATCTTAATGATGGGCCGAGAAGCCTTTGTAAATGGACAATTTCCACCTCCTGGCATCACTGCAAAAGGGTCTCAAAAAGTTACCGAATGGCGAGCATCATTGCATGAACCAGAAGACCAACAAAATCGCTATGAACGTTTAGTCACTATTTGGGGCAATGACCCAAAGACACAATCAGAGATAGGTCGCATTCCCAAAGAAGTGTTTGAGGCTTTTGGCTTGCCTCAACCGGATTTTGATTACATTCCGCCGATTTCAAAACCGATTGAACCCACAGAAAAAACAACAGAGACAACCACTCGCAAGACCACTTCGGAGCAGGAACAAAAAATCCACGCGTATCAGACTGCGCTGGAGGATTGGGTTCGGAATGAAACAAGATTAGATCAAAAAATTGCTAATGAAATACGAAAGGCACTGGCAACTTTGATCAATCAGCGTATCGACTGGAATGCCGAGCGATGCCAGAAACTTAATGTGATTAAGGTGAATACATTTTCAATTCCTAAAGCGGGTGGTGAGGGCAATGTTTCAGATGATGCAATTAAGATAGCGATAAATAGCGACGACCCTGATGGGCGTTTACGTGGAGACTTGTTGGCACTATTGCGCTATGTCGATGTATACAAGTCCAACTCAGACTATGACGGCGTGGAAGAGGACCTTGCCCGTATCTCCAATTTAGTTGAACGTCTTATGCCGGATGTTATTGAGATTGTTCGTGCTTCGGTAAAAAAACACAACCAGTCTGTAATGTTCACCTTGGCAGCAAACAGTCGGTTGCTAGGTATCAGTGAGCGGAGAGGGACGCCAGCGGCGCTTGCTTCTTTTCTGTTTGGTAATTTTGAAGAAATTGAACTTGTGACAGATCCCGCTCCCGAATCGTTTAAAGAGTGGACAGTTCTACAAAAAAAAGCGGCCGAAATTAGGCCCCAATTACGGCAATTCTTACTTGATACAAACGGGTGTTTTCAGGGAACAGGGAAGACAGCGTATGGTGTTGATATAGTACGCTTATTGGATGATTACCCATCAGAAGGGTTCAGTATTGATTATGCAGATATATATGAACTTTCACCTGCTCTGAAGCAGGAGTTGCAGAACATGAGTGATGCAAAGGTAATAGTCCGGCTTAACCGATTGTTACAAGATGTAAAGAAAATCCAAAACTCAATAGTTACTGAACTTGGTACGGACTTTGATAAGCAAACTGTATTGAGTACATTTAAGGACTTAGCGACAACACTCAAAGATATGGGGACTTGGAGTGATAACGAGATTGGGATTTCTTTAAAAGGTTTCATGGATTTGTGTGAGGATTTTCGATCTGCAGCAATCAAAGAAAGCTTTTCAGTTCTACAAAGGAACGAGGACAGTAATGGTGATAATCAATTTCCAGCTAAAAGAATTGTGCAAGGGGCTAAACTTCCACTCTCGCCATTGCTCGTGACCGAACACTTTTTGAATGGTGCAAGGAAAGTTATAAGCGCAGCAGAAAAACAAGCAAAATTTCTTGAATCACAATATCAGGGGGTTAGTCCGGATGAAAAAGTACAGGAATTGACAGAGACATTTGATCATTTAATTGAAGACATACTTATATTGCAGAAGGGAGGGCAATAAATGTTGATGCTAGATAGGGCTCAATCGATGCTTAATCGTTTAAACAAGGCTCGAGAAGCAGGAGTGGATAAGGAGGAAGCAACGACTTTAGATGGCCTTAGAAAGGAACTTGAGCAACTGGCGAACCCAATATCACAACTCTCATTCAATGCCAAACTGCTCTCTAATCAAGGAGTTAAGCTATCTACAGTGTCCGAATTTAATTCTGCAGTTGAAACGGTTAGAAATGTTTCACAGCGTTTTCAAGAAGCGCCTAAATCAAGTACGTTAAAGGGCATGCGGTGGACTAGCTTGAATAACAAGTTGAAAACACTTTCAACAAAATCTAGTGAGGCCCAAGCCAATGATTGGAAAGTTTTCTTTTCAAGCAATTTTTTTGGCGGATTACCACCAAATCAGCGCAGTGCACAATTAGCACCTACGCCAGAAAATAAAAAGGCTTTAGAACGGTATAGAACACTGTATCAACACTTTAATAAATATCGTTCAAACATTCCTAGGAACACAGAAGAATTTGACGATCTTAGGAAACTATCTGATCAATTAGCTCAAATAGAATTTCAGGAAGACGTACCACGTGATGTCAGTAAGTTCTTTCAAGCAATTGGGACGGGCGGTGCAAGTCTCGAAATGCTTACTCCCGAAGTGATTGATTGGTTGCGCAGCAACAATTCACTGATGAACTATGTGGTCCGCGCTAAACAAATTTAATTAACCATGTCTAATTTACGTGAAACATTCCTGTCCAACGTTTTAGATTGCATAGAACAAAAAGAATCTAAATTATTAGTCTGGGGTATTGTCGATGGTTTTTTCCAGCGTCATGAGTTATCCGATCTTATTTCGCCGCTAATCGATTCGGCGCTTGAATCTGGAATTGACGAGTTTCTTGATACTGATGAGGTTATAACCGCACTTCTTGAACGTAAGCTATTGGTAGAGGTTGAAATCCCTGAAAGCGAGATTGGGTATCGATCGCGTATGGCTGAATCTGTTCGCCTCCTCCAAAGATTGCGCCAATTGTTTCCCAAACATGGCCGTAGTCCAAATGGTTGGCAAGAAGCCCCTACGCTGGTTGCTGATTTTCGCTTTCAGCGACGCCGTAGGCAATATCCTAAGCGCGATGTTACTCGAAATGAAGTCTTGGAACGAATAAAGTTAGTTGCTGATAATGCGTCGATCTTAACTGGCATTGAAGCGATACTTGCGGCAGGTAAAAAAGATATTTTGCTTTCTGGGTTTCAGGTCAGGGCTGCGGAACGGATTTTACGTGGTATAGAAAATAAGAAAGCATTAGCAACAATTGTTTGTTCTGGAACAGGTAGCGGAAAAACTTTGGCGTTCTATTTACCGGCACTTGCTTCGATGGTTCGACATCATCTCAGCGGTGATCCATTGCCCTGGGTTAAAACAGTTGCGCTTTATCCAAGGTCGGAACTTCTTAAAGATCAACTTCGCGAGGTTATTGGTCGATCGATTGGTATAACCAAATCTTTAAAAAACGTTGCTATTCGAGTCGGCGCACTATACAGCGATACGCCAACTGACATCCGTTGGTGTAAGTGGAATAAGATAGGCAATGACTTTATTTGTCCTACGCTGCAATGTGTTATGTGCAATGGAGAAATGCATTGGCATGAAACTGATTATAGTCTTGGCAAGGAGCGACTGAAGTGTAAAGACTGTGGGTGGGATATTAAAGGAGATGTATTTCCGTTGACGCGAAAGTCGCTTGCTCAATATCCGCCAGACATTTTGTTTACGACAACAGAGATGCTGAATCAGCGCTTGTCTGACAATAATTACAATCATCTGTTTGGAATAGGTGCTAAGACACAGAGACCACCTGAATTAGTACTTTTAGACGAGGTACATACTTACGATGGTAGACATGGAGCTCAAGTTGCTTATTTGATGAGGCGTTGGACTCATTTGGTCGAACAACCTTTACGATTTGTCGGGCTTTCAGCGACATTACGAGAAGCACCGTCCTTCTTCGCATCTCTGACAGGAGTTTGGGACACTAATGTTGAGGAAATTTCGCCGCGCCCAGATGAAGTCGAATCAGAAGGTGCTGAATACATGATAGCTTTGAGGGGGGATCCTGTGTCGCGTACCGCTCTGCTATCTACCACCATTCAGACTACGATGTTATTGCAGCGCTGTCTTGATCCAAGGACTGCAAGCGTAAATGACTCAGTGAGTGGAGGTTTGTTTGGTCAACGATCATTTGTGTTTACTGACGATCTTGATGTAACGAACCGACTTTACTTTGATTTACTTAGTGCTGAAGGTCGAGATAGTAACCAAAGGGTTGATAGGCGAAATGCGTCTGATGGTGGACTGGCAGTACTTCGGCGATCTGGATCATCGTTATCGCGATATAGAGATGGCCAGGATTGGCGAATGTGTGAGGAGTTGGGGCATGAACTCGGCAATCAATTGTTTATCGAGCGCGTCAGTTCGCAAGATAGAGGCGTGGATCAAAGAGCAGATGTCGTGGTGGCTACTGCTGCGTTAGAAGTGGGATTTGATGACCCCAGTGTCGGAGCAGTAGTTCAACACAAAGCACCTAGAGGACTGGCGGGATTCCTGCAGCGTAAAGGCCGGGCTGGCCGTACTCGTGGAATGCGACCTTGGACAGCCATCGTACTGTCAGATTATGGTCGCGATAGAATCGCTTACCAGGGTTACGACATACTTTTCGATCCTGAATTGCCGGCGAGGACGTTACCGCTCACTAATCGGTATATCACAAGGATGCAAGCAGTCTATTCTACAATCGACTATTTAGGGCAAAAACTTCAGGATGCCTCAGCGGGAAGCGTTTGGAGAGACTTATCGGAACTTACAAAAGGTAATCGGCGTAGTCGGTTAATAAAGGAACTGAGATCCATTCTTGAATCAGAAAACAGCACCAAAAAACTTGAGACTCATCTGCGTTTTTCTTTGAAAATGCAAAGTGATGAAGTTTCTGCCCTTTTATGGGAATACCCTCGTCCACTCATGACCATGGTCATACCAACCGCACTTCGCAGATTGTCGTCCGAGTGGTGTTTTAAAGGTCAATTAGGGCAAGATTTCCAGATCCGCAATAACCCATTACCAGATTTTATTCCTGCGACCTTATTCGCTGATCTTAATTTGGCTGAGGTTAAAATCGAGCTTCCACGAAGCAATCAAGAAGATCAGAACGCAATGCCTGTTTTTGCGGCTTTGCGCGAATTTGCGCCAGGACGCGTCAGTAGAAGGTTTGGGGTTCGGTATCGTACTGAGCGATATTGGATTTCTCCGTCACAAGAAGCTCTTTCCGGATTAGCATATTCAACTCTCGCAATCACTGACTTTGGCCAATATATCCCGCTCGGAAAATATTCCTACTGGAAGGATGGTGCCAAAATCGAAGTTCCTGTTTTCAGGCCTACGATTCTGAGGCCCTCTGCTCCTTCCGAAAACATTGCAGACAGTTCTCAAGCTCACCTTAATTGGGTTTCTCAATTTGTGCCGTTTGGTCAGCCAATTTGGTTGAAACCACCTAATGGTAGTGTGTGGAATACGCTCATTCCACAATTGGGATTTTTTACTCATTCCCGCCATGCACCAATTGAAGTGCGGCGTTTCGCAACGGGTTCGTTGGCCGAAGTAGGGATCGGGCCCGGGGAAAAGATTAGATTAAATCTCGATTTTACATTTGGGGAGGAGTCAGTTGCACTTGGCGCTGCGTTCTATGCGGATGGCCTGGTATTTCAGATAGTCTTACCAGATCGTCTATATTCCATTGCCGAAGGTTCTTCTGCTAAGTGGCGCGCACTAAGAACTACTCGATATTTTGATGATGCTTGGCGTGGCCAAGTCCTCGCCAATGTAGGTAGTCCCTTCATGCGCGAGTGGCTAGCACAGGTTTTTTTATCTGCAATTACATACGAGGCAATACAGACTAATAGTGATCTTTCCTTTGCAATTCAATCAGTGCTTTCGGGAACTGCCAGTATTAGTCTATCTCAAGTTCTAGCAATTCTTTTTCAGTCTCAGGTAATCGACACCGAAGAGGGTTCCGAAACTTGGGGCCAAGATCGTTTACGACAGGATATTGATGAATTGCTTACTCGCTCTGACATTCTTGAGGAATTGGAAAAATTAGCGAGAAATCTTTGGGAACCCATTTCTGCAGAATGGGAACCATGGTTGCGAGATGTCTATCATTGCACTTTAGGCTCCGCTCTATTGAAAACAATAGGAGATCTCTGTCCAACTATCAATTTAGATGATCTATCGATCGATCTAGATAGAGGACCTGAAGTTCATGAGCATCTTGCTCCTCGCAATGATTTTCAAGAGATTTGGATTACAGAGAAAAGTCCAGGAGGATGCGGACATATTGAAGAACTCATGCGTAGATATGCAGAGGACCCTCGTCACTTCTTTTCTATGGTTCGTTCCTCCCTTGAGATGAGCGAATTTGAATTAATTGATTACCAATTGACTAAGTTGATCCATCTTTTGGCCAACGATGATTCAGTTTCCGAAACGCGAAGTATGGTTAGGAAAGTTAGGGAAATATCAAACCATGAACAATTAACCAAAGCAGTACATAAATTAAGGCTAACTCTAGTAAACGAAGGATTTTCGCCATTTCATGGTTTTTTAGTTTCAATGGGAAACCGCATTTTAAGACCTGGGACTGGCACAGCATCTGATGCTTATCTTTCGACTGCTATCCAACGGTGGGAAGAAGAAGAGGCGCGATTAGGCTTAGAAATTGATTTAAGAGTGCTTTGTTATTGGCTAAGTCAAGCTGCAGATATTGACCATGTTGTTAATGAAGTTGGTATTTTACCTGGCCAGGATAGATCGGCTTGGCGAATGAGTGCCATTTACGGATTGTTATGGGCTAGAGGCAGAGGGATTAGACAATCCTCATTACAAATTTGGAATCAGTTTAACGAATTGCCACCAATAGAACGCCTATTAGTTATAGAGACTATTAAAGACGATCGTGAATTGGTGCCAGTAGATAATGACAATAACTGGTTGGAAAATGCCATCGAGCTTTTAGCTAAAGGTCGATTAGTTACATTGACATGCCTTGACGTAAATCGCGCCAAATTAGGTTCAGCTCTTCATACATTCATTACAAATCCGATTGATTCTGGTTATTTGAAAGCATATGCGAAATTACAAGGAGTGAGAAAGACAAACGATTTGCTAGAGATTGATATAGAACTTCTCGAGGCGGTGCAATGAAAGTTCTTTATCGTCGTATTTTTAAGAGTCAGCATACCGGAGTAGCAACACTTCGTGAATTGCTTCAAATGATGTTTGTGGGTGAGATGCTACTAGCAGGAGAAAAAATTTGGATCGTATCTCCTTGGATTAGTAATGTCGTTCTAATTGATAATAGATCTGGCAATTATGATACTTTGAACCCCGAATGGAGTAGAAGAGAAATTCGCTTGATAGATGTATTACTTGCACTAATGGCGAGGGGGAGCCAAGTAGTAATAGTGACTCGTAACACAGAAACAAATACACCTTTTATTAATAAATTAAGGGATATGACAGAACAATTCGCCTTAGAAAGTGAATTGACAATTAAGCTTCAAGATCAATTACATACAAAAGGAATATTGCTTTCTAATAGTCTGTTGATTGGGTCTATGAATCTTACTTATAACGGTCTTGAGATGAATGATGAATGGATTCAGTTTTCAATTGATCCAGAAGACATTGCAAAGTCGCGGTTAGAATTTAATATCTATCTAGAGGGCTTATGAGTATCACTATCCCTCCCCAAGAGTTGTGGTGGTTAACAAGGTTTTTTTCTGGAAAAAACCAATTGTCATGGCAAAGTATTGAATCTGGTCAAGTTGCAACAGCCGATTTAGATAGGGTTATTCCTTGGATAAAATTGATAAACTCACCAGTAATTGATCGGCCATTAGTACTGCCACTATATGGTTCTAATGGTCCCATAGCTTGGTATGGAATGGCCATAGACGATCAAATGTTTTGTCAATTAATAGATGAAATTAATAGCTTTATTGGGCCGAGTTATAGTGACTTCAGTGGTGAATCTTGGGAGTTATCAGATACCAGCGAACCAGAGTTGGTATTAAAAGAACGTTTTGGTAATCGCGTTATAAGGTTCAGTAGTGAGAAATCTAATAATTATCAAAAAATTGATCAGTCTTTATCTCTGTATCGCGACCTTCTTTCTCGACGCCCAACCATACCGGATAGAACACAAAGGCCTTTTGGAAAAATAAGGCGCGACTTTGATTTGGCATTGTTAGCAGGGAACGCTAAACATGCCCAAGAATTTCTAGACGAATTGATTGATTCAGGTCGTGTAGATGCCGAGCAAAGAAAATATCTTGAAGTGCGTTTCCTTGCTGGATTAGGTCGCAAGGAGGAATTAGCTAGAAGCCAGCCATTAATTTCTTCCATTCAGGATCTGAATCTTCCGAGACAAACGTTAGTTGATGTGGTTGATTCGCTTTATGAAGCGTATATCAGACCGATTGAAACAAATCTTAATGTAGACGAGATTATTGCTGGGTTTAAACAAAATATTTCTCGCTCATTTGGTTCGTTGTTTAAAGATCGAAAGGGAATACGGCATGCCACTGTCCTTAGAGCTTTTTTGTTATTTGAGTTAGTAAAGGATGAACCGAATGTTAAAAGGTGTGATTCGATTCTTACTGCTTATCCGGAAAGTGCCGAGGGTCGCAATCTAATAGATCGATGGGTTGGCTTATTACAGGAAAAGGCGAACGATAAACCGACAGTAATTGAGATAACCCCTTTAGAAAGTGCACGTCAGGCGATTGCAGATGAGGACTATGTCACAGCATCTCAACTTTGTTTTGAATTACTTCCACAGTACTGGGCTTACAGTACATTGCTTCGTTGTGCCGCAGAGTTAAATTCTATCGATGTTAATCGAAAAGTTTTCGAGGTATTGGATGCTATACCTGAAGATGTTTTGGCTCGATTTAGTTCGAAGGACCATTCACGCTTTGAAAGTCTTCGACTAGCCATTGCTCAATCATCTAATTCATCAGAGATAGATTCGGATTGGATTGGTTGGGCTCAAGAAGTAGCGAATGGCGTGACATTAACTTCGGCTATCGCCGTTCTCGACGAGAATGTTACCAAATGGAGTATTGATGACTATAGCAACGACAATGATCGATGTAACAAATTAGCGCAACTAATCGGTAATGCAATTGGAGAGCAAGAGGAAATTTATCGTCAAGCATTCCCTTACCTTGTTGAATTTTTCATTGAACGACAAAGCCAATCCAGTCGGGCGTTTACACCGATCTATCTAAACCTCATTAAAAGTCTCGGATGGAGTGGCGCACTTTCCCCAGATGAACTCGAGATTGCATCGTCGCTCGTCCACGCACTATTTGCTACAGGGCCAGATCTTCCAGTTTATCAAGAGAGCATTGAGGATTTATGTGAAATCATTTCAGCGAATAACTCCCCAATTCATCTTGATTGGGCTCTTAATGCATCCGAACTTCTAGTATTGTATCCAGCTCAAGATGGCGGCAAATTGCGATTGCAGTTTTTTTCGAAAGTGCTTTCTATAGTCAGTTCATTTCCCCATCGAGTAACTGCAACACAGCGAGATGTCCTTGAGTTTCTTGCAAAGGACTACGGTTGCTTCAATATTCTCGAATCGTTACCGCCGCCTAGTGACAATGAAATTGATAGCCATAAGCATGCTATAGCGACTGAGTTTACGGGGTTAATTGGTATTTACACTCTTACGGAAGGTGCAGGCCAACGTGCGAAGCTTATCTTGCAAAAATACTTTCCAGGAGTTCGAGTTGAGACAAACAATGATGGTGTTGCAACTGATCGTCTGGTTTCACTTGCGAAGAATGCCGATGTATTCGTATTTGCTTGGAAAAGCAGCAAACATCAAGCTTACTATTGCGTTAAGGACTCGCGCAAAGAACGGGGTATCATTATGCCTTCTGGTAAGGGTACTGCCAGCATAGTTAAGAGCGCACTAGATGGTATTGCATTTCGTTAATACAACACTTTCCAAGGTAAGTAATGGCAATTTCAGATAGGCTTGTTGGTAATTGGAAAGCCACAACGGACGGTGAAAAACTCTTTCATTTTTTAGTTAAAAACGTAGGCGAATTTAGAGCGCTCGAACATCTCTATAATGACTCAATTTCCGATATTATTCGAGGTCGCGATTTTATGCGATTCACTGAAGGCGCAATCGTATTGCACTGTTTTGGCAGGTTGTTGCAAGCTGCAAAATGGTATCGGAAAGAATATATAGATTGTCCTCAGCAGAGTAACCGGGCAATTGAATCATTTGCGATTGAAACTCTTGGCATTTCAAAAGCCACGTGTTCTTCATTCTCAAAACTTGCTCAATTGGCACTCGAAGCAGCAAATGCGGCAAGTGACTCTAGCAAAACACCTAATGCACGAGAGAAAGGCAAAGTCATCAAGAATTGTAAGAAAATTTTCAATTGTTATTCATGCGGCATTGATCTACATCCGGATGATAAGGCAGATATGATAACGGATAATGCAACAGGGAAATTAATTCCTAATCCGCATTATCTTGAATACGAACATCTCTGGCCACATACATATGGAGGAAATTCAATTGAAGAAAATTTATTGCCATCATGCCCCTATTGCAACAGAGCAAAATCGAGCATAGCTTCCTGGGAGTGGGTTCCCTTGCAATCTATTTTTCCAAAGTTTGAAGGTAAGTCTGAATTTATATGCGATGATAATCATCCTTGTGAACTTAAAATCGGGTTACATATGAGAGTTGCCATTTCTTATGCGAGAAAGAATGGCTCCACATTAAAAAATGCATATCTTTCGGTTGGTCCTAGACTTCAACGAATTCATTTAGTAGATGCCTTCGACACTGCTGATTTTTTTAATTTAAGAGTTCATGATTTTCAAGAGTCAGGGATATATTTAGAGGATTTATAATGAGCAACTCTTTTCATTATCCAGTCTTTGTTTATAGTCAGCGAAATACTTCCAATTCGCCTAGATTTTGCTTATTTCGTGCTAAAGTATCAGAGATTTTGCAATGGGCGGCTATTCAACGATTAAGTAAGAACGATCCGGCAGCAATTCAGCGTGATCCCAAAAGAACCCGAATTCTAGGTATTAAGAGATTTCTTGAACGTGAACCAAGAAACACAATACCAACAGCAGTTATATTGACATTAGATAATATTGATATAACTTTTGTCTCTATTGATGAACAGCAGGATCAAGACAGGGTTATTACGGATTCTGGATTAGCTGTTTTGAAAATCAATCTACCTAACAACATTTCTGATTCTGAAAAGCCAGGACTGGTAATAGACGGACAACACAGACTAAAAGGTATCGAAGCATATGATTGTCAAACTTGCGTAAATGTTGTGGCACTCCTCGATGCAGATGCTGATGAAAAAGCTTTTCAATTTTTAGTAATTAATAACAAGGTAGCTAAAGTATCAGTTGATCACATTAGGGCTCTTAATTTAAATTATAATACTGCTAGATTAACAGACCGCTTGAAAGATGCTCGGTTGAGTCTCAATGACAATGTCGGTTCCGTTGGTGTTATGGACAAGGACTCCGAAAGTCCTTTTAAAGGTTTGATTAAATGGCCAAACAATATGTCTTATGACGGTGACAAGGCTAATAATGAAGGTTTTGTAATGCCAGCAGCCATAGAGGCGGCAATTGGATTTATCAAATCTCTTGGCGTTGGAGATCTAGATGATAACGAAAGTATTGACGAGTTTTTTATTACCATTTGGAACGTGATTTCTACTGAGTGGAAGTCCATTTTTAACAATAATAAAGGGAATAAACTTTTAGATAAGGTTGGCATCGTTTGTTTAACAGAGTTTCTGGTGCGTGAGTTGCGTTCGATGTCAATAAATAAACATACAAAATTTAGCATGGCTGATCCAGATAAGGTTGCAGAATATACGAAGGATATACTTGAAGGGATAAATGCAGATTTTTGGACATCAGAATGGAAAAGCACGAGTTACGATACTCGCGCTGGTCGTGATCAAATTGTTGCAAGTTTACAAAGCATATATGGAAATATTTCCGATGGCAAACCCTGGTACGAAGGGGTAGACGTATTGGCTCGTTAATTAAAAATATAATAAGAATCCATTCGAACCACCTATAGATTTAGTTTTTTGATCTCCAGTGTTATTCAGATGAGATCTTAAATAATTGAATAGAATGCCCTTGGTTAATGTGTGCATTCAACCACCTTGGAATACGACCTTTGCCAGTCCAGGTGTTGTGTGGGTTATGCGGGTCTTTATATTTAATTATTGATTTTCTTTTGCCATATATTTTCTGTTTGCTTGGCATAATAATTTCAACCTGAATTCCAATTCTATCTGCTATTTCTCTGATCTTTTCTATTCCATCCTGACGTTTCTCTTCTAAACGTTGATTTAGAATTTGTCTGGCAGTGTTTATTAAATCCTTAAGTTCCTTTTCTGATAGATTTGAAAGATCGCTATCAAAACTCATAACTCATCGAACTCCTATTGCTTTAGTCAACGTCGTTCAGTGGTGCGAACTATATCAAATTTTATAACCGAGTTGATATAGTCTTATCCTTTGGGCTCACGAAAGGCTCTATAACCTCTGGAATGTATGTCACAAGAATGACATGAGCCACATCCATAGCACCACGAATATAATTTATCGATTTTTGAATATTCTTTAAAGGTTGGCACTCTCGCCATTTTTAAATATCAACAATTTCAAGAAGTAATCACATCAGTACGTCTTGAGCGTAGATCTGATCTGACAATAGAAGTAAGATAATGAGTGAGGGAGACGATATCTTTATTTATATTTTGAATGGCTTTCCAATGGCGTATATCATTTTCCGCCAATTTCCACTCACCGTGCGTCCATGCGGTACGTCCAGATAAACATCCCATACCTTTTGCGAAATCTTCCCAATTTCTTGCTCCATCAAGCAATGCCAGTATTTCCATAACGTAGCCTAGTGAAACAATACCTGCACCGTGAACTAATCGCGATGTCTTTGGAGTATGTCCGTTCCATTCATTTGCAAATACTTTTTGAACTGCTCGATAAAATTCGCTAATCAGATCAAAACAACGCTCGGCACCGTCATTTTCTTTTATAAATTCGCGCATCATGCCATCGTTAACCGAGTTCATGACCACTCGCTGAATTGAAGTGTCTGCAATAAAACCATTTGGATTGGTTTGCTGACGAATTAATCCTTTCAGTGACGAGTTAGGGTCATAATTAAGGCGTGCTGTTAAATCGGCCGCAAAAGTGCGCGCGTCTAGTCTGTGAGGGAGTCCATCTACTGTGGGCAACAATTCGTAAATAAGTGATTTTGGAAGTGGTTTTGTATTGTTAATCAATACAAATTGTCTTCTTAATTCTGCATCGTCTTTACAAATCAGTGCCGAAACGAAAACTTGAAAATCCTTGTTTTCAATTTGGCTTAGTGCGCTCAATCTTTGTTGACCATCTACAACAAGTCCTGGTGGAATATCTGAAGTTTCTATCAATATTCGGCAGACGTTTCCATCCAATGGTTCGATCGTAATGCCATCAGTAAAAGCAACTACAATGGGGTTGGGTAGAACTGCTTCAGCTTTTTCAAGATAATCGCGAATTTCTCTAATATGCGAAGCAATTTGTGGGCGTTGAAACCCACTAAGATGACCTTCTGAATCTCGGCCAATTCTTTCGATAGATGCAAAGCGTAAAAGATCTTCCGCACTTGCAGCAAAAGAAACAACTGTATGGTTAGGGCTTTGTTGTGCGCGAATTGCTAAGAACGATATTTTATCCATTTAGTGAGCCTTGTTTGTTTAGGGTATCAATTATCCCTTTATATACTTGGAGATTATGCATTCCACGTCGCCTATTTCTATTGCTAGCACGAAAAATCATTACCTCAATAGAACTATCCTGACAAATTGGACACGGACACTTTTTCCAAGGTTTTTCAGTGAGCGTTTCGAGGTATTGTGCCTTTAACGTAGTAATTTTATTGGTGTGCTTTACTTCGTCATAAGGTTTCTCCAGCATAAGAGGAGAGCTGTACAACATGACGGCTTCAAGGGTTTCTTCTAATTCAGCAAGTCCTTCGTCATATGCTCTTAGATGAAGAAGTGCATTTTTTTCCAGCTTGACTAAATCTTCCGAACGAAAGACTCCTCGCTTAATTAGTCGTAACAATCGTTGGTTCTCAATTGCTTGAGGTACACGAATTGCTGTGAAATAGCGTAAAGAAACATCGCCTGTGCGGACGTAATAGTTCTGTTTATTATCTTTAAATGCCCGAATTAAAGGGGACGTGGTATCAAAGCTAGTGATGTTATAAGGTGTAAAAGTCGAGATCTCATCGGCTTTTGCGAACCCCAAGATATGTAACCGGGTAGATGCAGGAATGGTTGAGCGGATAGACTCAAGACACATCTTAATTTGAGCTGCTTTTAGTGGGACCATCCCTCCTACAGCTAGATATGTATATCCCATAGAAACCAAGCGTCGTGCAGCTTCAGCCATGCTCTCTGGAGACCAACCTTGAATAACTCCTAGAGGAGTGAAGCCTTTTCCTAGCGCTCTGCTTTCTTTCAAAAAAACGTCTGCGTTTTCTAACGTTATATCAAAACGTCGCCGAGCGTCTTCACCCCCTCCTTCCAGACCTTTTACTGTTGGATCGAAGTCAAAAATAATGTGGTCAACTGAGCACCCATGAGAAAACTGACCATCATGGTAAAACTCCAGCATATTTTCTGGCGAAAATGGTGGTACTTCTTCTTTCGCATACGAGAATGCGCCACAATCGCCAAAGATATCTAGATGACTGAATTTGGGATGATCGAGTCTCAGAAATTCTCGTGCTCCAATTCTACGGAACCGCATTGCTTGTGAGTCTGTATATAAGCCATCTACAGTTGCTCTGGATACTAAGACTCCATCGTAAGGTGCCGAGCTAAACATTTCATGTGGGTAACGATCGTCCCAATATACTTTACGGCTAGGTTTCGATCGATCGTTCAAAAAATCATACTCGGGATCAACCATATCCATGCTGTCAGCAAAGATAAATTTCATCGGTCCCGCCTTGATAATTCTCTATCCAGTCTGATAAGAAACTCGCTTAATCTTGTAATGTGTGGTCCAGTATTTTGGACTTCATTCCAGCGCCAACCAAGGTCTGCCCAGGTCCCTTCTGTCCATGCACAATGAGGGGCAAGCCTTTCCAAAGAATCACGTACTTCAACTTCTGGGTTAGAAGAGCCATCCGCCCTCAACATAATTTGATCCATTAATGCCCCCAATGCTCGAATTCCAGCAGAATGCATCAATCGGCTTTCAGTGGGAGGCTTACCCCAAGCGTTTTGAAAAACGTCACGCACGGCAGACCAGTACGTGGTTAGGGTTCTATACATTCCTTCAGTATCAATATCGTTAGAAATCTTGAATTGACTAAGGGCTCCCAATGGAGGTTTTAAATTTCGGCGAAAGGCTTCAATTAATGCGGAATCAACTACGATGGCATTGGTACTCTCAGAATCAGATTCTCTTCGGATCAAGCGGTAAAATGGGGAGCGTGGGTCTTTATTTAGAAGATTGCATAATTCGCTAGGAAGCTTTCTTGCGGCCAGGTCTTTAGGCAAAGCCATATTTACCTCTGGAAGTAGTTCGTTGATTAACCGAGTTGGAAGCGGTTTCGCTTTGTTAACCAATATGAACTGCTCGCGCTGGATTTCGATATCCGGACAAACGAAACCTACAACTGGAATTGCGATTTCATTGTTCTTTGATCTAGCCAAAGCCAATGATCGCTGTTGGCCATCTACAATCCAAGCTATACGCTTACCTTCAGGATAAATAGGAATCGATAGTGTTCCTGCCTGAGCAACGTCTATAAAGTTTATAGGGGACGGACCTCGAGTTTGTTTAAACTCAATTTCGTTCGAGAGAGCTAATATGATGGCATTAGGAAATAAAACTGGCCCACTGTTTAAGAACTCAACAATAGCGTTAACGTGACTACGAATTTCTTTACGTTGGAACCCCCGCATTTCACCATCTTCCCTACAAACGCGAGAAATATCAGCGACCTTTGTTATATCGGAGCCAAAAAGAAAAAAAGAATAAACGTCGACATTATTACCTTGGGTACTATGTAATGCTCGAACAACTATATGCTCTATTGCTTTAGGCATTAGCGCGTCTCCATTAACTTAGCTACGTTATGGAAAAGTCGTTGAAATCTTTTTTGCTCACAAGCGATGCCTAAGGAGTCTCTAAAAAACCTTAGCATCTTTGTTGGTGACGTAAAGCTTTCAGACCATTGCTCTTGAATAAGGCAAGTCATTTCTTCATCCGAGAACCTAACGCCAGCAACATTTTTGTGAGGTTGTAACTCTTTCAAAACTTCTTCTACTAAAAAAGTGTGAATTTCAGATGAGTTAATTGACGAAATTGGAAGAATAGACTCAGCAAAGTGCCTCAATGCACGCTGTGGAAAGTCATTCAGCGTTCCCCGATTTGGTCCTTCTTGTCCATCAAATCGCTCATCGTACGGCATCAAATAAGGTAACAGGCAACTTGAAACATCGCTTCTATTAACTCTCAAAAACAACCTCAACTTTGATTTTTCCGTGTCATTAAGCGCAATGAGTTGATTTTGGATCAACTTGAAATATGGATAAGACATTGCGATCAACACCAGTTCATATGGCCGGGTATTTAAAGCCACAGAAAAGGGACTCTTGCGATTCAATGCATCCCACCAATCAGACACACTTCCTTCAATCAATTTATCAAGTACATAATCGCCATTCCCTTTAGAGATTGTCGAACTGTAGGTTGGAACTTCGTTTGACGCCTCTATTAATCCAAGTCCTGCTGAGGCCACAAGTAGCTTAGCATTCAACAGAGTTGTTGCACTTTTGACTTCGGCGAACACACGTCCACAGTAAAGCCATTCAGCGGAAGTTTTCTTATCAACCTTTGCTAATTGCGTTAACCACCTACCTGCTAGTTCGTCAACATTGCCAGGATCGTACTGACCAATACTGCACTCTGGAGGTGGCTCCAGTCGTTTTCTATTTGTGCAGTTTGTAATGATTAATGTCTTTTCCTTAAGCATTTTTCAAAAATAATTGATGTATTTATTTTTAGATAAAAATATTTATTGCATGCAGTTAATTGTAAGTAAAGACATCATAAAGTCAACAAAAAGCGTACAGTTAATTGTGTAATGATGATGAGTGGCGCTTTAGAAAATGAGGAGTGATGGACAGATGTTTGGGATTGCAGGGGGCTACCTAGACTAAGGAGAACCGTTTTTTTTAGAACCTATAAGACACCGACATGACTAATACATACCTAATACAACCGATAGATCGTGCTGGTGGGCTTCGGTACCTTCGAAGTGAAAGAGCGTGCCGAGCGTACTGGCCCCAATCCACAAACCGGCGAAGCGATTACCATTGCCGCCGCCAAATTGCCTTCGTTCAAAGCCGGCAAGGGCTTGAAAGACGCGGTTCAGTAAAGTTTAGGCCGTTCATTGCGGCCCCATGCCCCAGCCTTCCTGTTCCGATTGCCGCTTGACCGTGGGTACGTCCAGATCGGTCATCCGGCCTTGGGTGCGGGTTAAAGTGTCTTGTCGTCCGCTGGAGGCTGCGCCGTATTTCTGTGGATTGAGTCGGCTGCCCGACCCGGTGAGTTGATCGAGATTCAGCATGGACGCGGCATTGGCGGCGGACGGCAAATGCCCTGTCTGTGCCAGAATGGCCAACCATTCGTCGAGATTGACTTGGGTCCAATCCACGCGGTCCAGGTCCCCGACTTTGATGCCGGTACAACTTGGAATTTCCGGCGTGCCGAAATCCATCCCTAATTGCGGTTTGATTTGTTCGTTGAGGATGCGCGCTAACGGCGAGTTATAGCAGCAATAGCTCTCCTTGCGCACCCAACACACGCCAGCTACCTTGCTTTCGCAATAGGTACCGAGGTCCGTGCAGACTTTCAGTTGTTTCTTGGCAGCCAGTTCATACTCCGGTTCCTCGCAGGAATAGACGATCTGGATGATCATGATGATGATCATCACCACCGTATAGGCTGTCATCAAGGTGCTGAGCAGTTCGCCGGCAACCGCGGCACCGCCGCCCAATTCGACACCACCGGATTCCGCAGCAGGTGTGAGATTACCCGCCGAATCGAAGGCCGCCTGGCCGCCGGCACTGAACAGCGCATTGCCGGCCGCTTCACCAAAGGTCTGGCCTATCCATTCCGCCACCGACTTCATCAATTCGCCTTTGAGCGAGTCGAGCAAGCCTTGCGAGGCAATGTCGCTAGTGCTGAGCATGTCGGTGCCGACCAAGTCATTCACTGTCGAGGCAAAATCCGCCTGAAAACTGTTCCAGGCATCGCCGGCCAACGTGAACGGGGTACGCATGGTTTCCCAGGCGCCTCGAATCGCCGAGGTACTGTCCATGGCCATCACCGCGCTGTCCATCTGACTGGTGGCGATCAATAAATCAATGTAACGTCCCAGTCCCATCGCACCCGAGGGCGTTTCGCAGCAATCGACCAGACTGAGTGCGCCACCGACCATTTTGCAACTGGCCGGCTTGCCTTGGAATACCTGGCAGGTGGTCGGATCCTTTTGCTGCAGATCGGCATTGGCGTAATCGCAATGCAAATCCATCGCCATTTGCTGGGCGCTGTTGAGTAAGGCCACCGCCTTGGTGAAATCCTGGCTTTGCGTGCGATTCACGCTGATGCAGTCTTCGCCCATGCAGCGGATCGGCCCGGCGCATTGCTGTTGAGTATTGCTTTGAATGCCGGGAATGCCAACGGTTTGTCCGCAGTCGTAGGTATCGATGCTATCCCAGCAGGTACCTGAGGCCAGTACACTGGTACATTGGCTTTTGATGAACGAGCAGCCTTGGGTTTCCAACGACGCGCAGGTTTTGTTGGGTATTCCGTTCGCCAGCGGTTCTAAACAGTGGGTACCGGCGGTATCGGTCCAGCATTGACCGTACTGATTCAAATCGCAGTTTCCGGCCGCCTGGATACTCATACAGGTATTACGAATCCCTGTCGAACTAGCCACCGGGACTTGCGCCAAATCCGAGCCACAGACCATGACCTGTGAAGTTGGGTCGACATAACAACCCGAGGCATTGGCCGGATCGTTCGTGCAACTCAATTGGCTACCGGCTTGGCAAATGCCGTCGGTGATCGCATTGGCCAAGTTTTGGCAATTCGGCCCACTCCAGCTCCATTCGTCCTGGGTGATCAGTTTCGACAAGTCATAACGCAGTCGTATTCGCGAATAGCCCTCGCCATTACCGCCGACCATCGTGTCTTGTTTGAAGACTTTATTGCCCGCGCTGTTGAAGGCGTAGGTGACGTCGCGATTGGGATGATCGACCCAGCTATTGCTGAGCTCGCAAGCGCCGCCCCAGCCGGTGGAACCGGTATAAATCAGGTTGCCGCCGTAATACACCCGAGCATGGTCGTCGAACTCCACGTCCTCCAATGTAGCGCTGACAATCGCTTCCGGATGCAGGACGTTATAGGTCACTTGCCAGGTAAACACCGCGCATCCGGACGACCAATAGTTGTCGCCGACCCGACCGACATACAAATCCATGCAGCCCGGCCCGCAATTGGATATGCCGCCGTCACCGGATACAAAACTGAGTAACGGTACGACACTGACCTGATGCGTCGCCGTGCAACTCTGCGGCACGGTTGGTTGCCGCAGACACAATTGATAATCAGGTATTTGTACTGAATGGCTAGTCGCCGTTTGCGTGGTCACAGTGGTACAGTCCGAGAACGACTGTGCCCAAGGCGTGAAGTCGCTGATTACCTGATCGCCGTTGTGCCAGATCGGATCGGCTTGTAAATCCGGATGCGACTGGTGGGCATTGTCGATCAAGGTGCGATAGGCTTCGCCGGTGAAGCTGGTTTCGCCGTTCAGGGCGGTCTGCGCGTTTAACCCCGCCGCCAGTGTGCCGGGGTTGTTGCCATAGAGATCGGCAAAGTCCTGGGCCGTGGTCGTAGCGCTGTTAGTATCCGGAAACAAGGTGCCAATCGATATGGCACTTTCCTGAGCAGTCCCCGGATTCAAGGTTAGCGTGCCGTTGCCGGTATCGAGCGGAAACGCAAAACCATCGAGGACTTGCTGACCGAGTTGTTGGCCATCACGCCCGGCCGCCTGAATCGCATCGGCCCAGGACACACCAAACGGTGTCCAGGCCAGCGTGACGCACAGCACCGCTGACAGGATTTGCGTAACAAATGTTTGGGGATCAAAGAATTGTCTCATCGCCTCATAAACCAACACAGCAATCTTGCCACCTAAATAGGATGTATAGATGATCTTCACCCGGCCCCGGATACGTGCGTCCCGCCCCCCATTTGAACGTGGTTTCGCCAATTACATGATTGGACTCTGTTTCGGCGACCGGATAAAACATCGATAGCCGGTATTGCGACTTGGGGATGAAAGGATAGATATAGCCGCCGCATAAAGCATCATTGCCCGAGGTTTTCCAGGCCAGCCCACGGCGATGCAAGGAGGCCGTGGCGCGCGTGGCCAACAAACTGGTAATCCTGGGATCGGTGCCGTAACTGGTCGGCGAAATGCCGGATAAGGGATACATATGGCCCCATGCGCCGGCACACCAGAACAAGGCATCCAAAGGATTGCCAGTGGCGGCCGCCGCAGCATCCGCGACGCACGCGGAGATGGCCACCGGATTGGCGAACAACGCCGTTTCCGGATTGGTGAAGAACGCCAATAAATCGTTGTTCCAGGTCGGGTCCAGTTCCGAGACATATAGCAAATCAAAATCCCGGTAGCCATCAGTGTTGCAGCGACCATCCCAGAATAGGTCCAGCAAAATGGTCAATGGAAACGCAAAGTAGTGGTAGTTAAAAAAGGACATTTCGCTGGCATCGAAATCGGCTTTGCCGGTAGTGGCGATTAAGCGCACATTCGAGGCGCTGAATTTATGTCCGCCCAGCGACGGTGAACACCGGGGATTGCGGACAATCTCAATCAGCCGGGCCGGGTTCCAAAGGCCCATGGTCATGCCCAGCTCCGGAATGCCCATCGGATCGGTGCAAAAACAGAACTTCTCGTCGGTGGCGATGCTCGGTACGTTGCCGCCGCCCAACGATGCCCCGGCTGCACGAATCGGAAACAAGCAGCTCCAACAAATATCGGTAATCAGGTTGCCGGACCACAGCTCGGCGTCCGAGCACAATGGGTCGACGCTATTGGTGGTGGTTTCGGAATAGACCGGGGTAGCCAACGTCACCAACACTCCCAAAGTCCAAGGCAAAATCCACAGATTCATGACCGCTCTCCTGTTGAGGCAGGCAGTTTTCGTTCACGAACCACTAACTGGTTACCGACTTGTTCGACAATCGCCGGTACCTGCTGTAATTGAAAGCGGCTGCGCACATCCGGTGTCAATAAATACACCGGTGCCTGAAGCGCAGTTTCCAAACGCTGCAAACTATCCCACCCGGACTGGCGCGGCAGAGCCGTGGCCAGATACATCACCCGAGCCTGTTTATTCTGGCAGGACTGACACTGAATCAACTCGACTTGAGCCGGCACCGTGGCATCGAATACCTTCAGGCATAAGCCAAACGGCATCTTGTCCAACGGATTGACGGTTTGTCCGGCATGGATAATCAGCTGACCGTTGGGAGCAACTAGATCGCGTGAGGCGGTGATGGTCAAATCTACGATGCGGTCGCGATCGGCCTGAGCCGTGGGTAAGTCTTCAAATTTCTGCTGTTCCCAGAACCGAGCGATGGCTTGTTGTTGCTTTTGCTTCCAATCGATGGCGGCCATCCGGCGTTTGATCTCTTCAAGCAAGTCGATTTCGGTAATTTCGCCAACATCGCCCAAGGCGCCCAAATCACCTTGTTTGCCGGCTTTGATTTGCTCGTCCAACCATGACAGACTGCTGACACCTCGAACGTGTAAACGGGCTTTATCGTCCTGTTCGACGACGATGTCTGGCACAGATGAAACCGACCAGCGTTGAAAACGGGTGGGATCGATGATGATGTTGGGCAGAGGATCAATACCTTTCAGCAAGCGTTTGAGGTCTGCCATCAAGGCCGGTAGCTTTTGGCCGGGTTTGGGGCCGCGAAACACCAGTAACACATCGTCCCGGCCTGCCGCCTCTTCGAAGATGCTTTTCAGTGCTGAGTCACCCAGCGAGAAGGACACAAACAACAAGGTAAGTGGTTTGTTCGAACGGGTTGTTGGCAGACCGCTTGCCACTGTTGTCGATCGTGTCGATAGCGCCTCTGTTTGGATCACCTGTGAGGCTTCCAACAATTGTTGCGCCTGGCGTTTCACGCCCAACTGTTCAGATTGACCGTTCAACCAGTCAGGACGAGGCTGGCCTTCCAATGTCTGCAAAATAGCCTGAGAACGTTGCAGCCAAGCTTCCTCTGCCTGAACCGTATGCAAACTGAACCAACAGAGCAAACAGATCGTCGATTGACACCAAGGATGTTGAGACCAATCAAAACAACGCATAGGCCCGTCCAATCACTTGATGATCGTAGACATAGCCCCAGTAACGTGAATCGAAGCTTTTGTCGGTTTGCCCGGTCACCCAATAGGCAGCCGGTGGGATGGTTTCATGGCGGTTAAAACGGGCAGCCGGCTTGTTGAGTTTCTCCGTCAGCGGCAAACCGTCGATGATCCGTTCACCGTTGATCATGGTGTGCTGCGGATCAACGTGAATGCTATCACCCGTGACGCCGGCGGCGATTTTGACAATGATCTGGCCGTCCTTAAAAAAAGGCGCCATGCGCTCGGCGCGAAAGGCAATCAAATCGCCGCGCCAGATGTCCTTGTTGTGCGTGTCGATCAGGTATATCCATTTATCCGGCAGGCAGCGATCGACCTGGTCATCGCCGCCGATCAGAAAGCGTTGGCCGAGGTAACGTTCCACGGCTAACACCAGCAACAAAATCGGTATCGCCTTGAGCAGAAAACGGCCTAAACGCGGGCGAGTGAAGCGGGGCGACGATGGCGAATGGAACCCGGGGGTATTCATAGGCTTAGCGTCCGGTTTGTCGAACATAGACATCCTCCGGTGCGGCCACCACCGCCGTCGAATCTATCACCAGATAGCCTGCGTCACTGAGCTTTTTGGCTTGACCCTGCCAGTCATCGACGATTTTCGCCATCTGCTCCTGACTGGCATTGGGCGGTATCGATTGAATCAATTTGGCACGGTCGAGCACGAACACCGGCGTAACCAGATTCAGGCGTGCCAATGGCTGTTGAAGTTGCTGTTGCGCAGCCAGCCAACCGCCCATGCCGCCCAAACAAGCCGCGATTAAAACGGTGCTGAGCCATTGCGATTTAAGATCCATAACCAGTCTCCCTCGGTTTGCTTCTACGGCTGTCGATGAGTTGTTGAATGGCATCGCCCAGACTCAAACCTTGCCGGCGCAATTGCTTCAAGGCGTTGACGTCTTCGGGTTTGGTCGAGAAAAGAATGCGTTTGAACGGATCGACGATCAGCCGTCCGATACCGGAACCCATCTCGGTGATGAAGAAGATTTCCGAATAGGCACCTGGCAGCGTGTGGACAGTTTTTAAGAGTTCATAGCCGCCATCCGACAACGGCAAGCGCCGATCTTGCTTCATGCCTTCGATGACTTCGGCTTTTTGACCGAGCAAGTACATATTGGCGGAGTTCTCGACAATGGCTCGCCCTGCGGCATTACGATATAAGTCGTTCACCGATTGGGTGATGGTGACTGCTGCACCGCCGTATTTCCGAAACCGGCGGTACCCGTGTTCCATGAATTTGGCGACATCGCCTTCGGTGAGCAAATCCCAAGCTTCGTCGATAATCACGATCTTGGGCCGGTTGCGTTCGCCCAGATACATTTCCTGCTGGATTTGGTAGATCAGTTGCAGCAACACGACTTGTTGCAGATGCTTGCGACCCTTGAGTTCCTCCAGTTCCAGTACGGTAAAGTCGTTGGCGAATTTGGCATTGTTCTTGCCGTTGAAGTAGCGGCCGTATTCGCCTTTAGTGGTGAATGGAAAAAGCTGCTCGCCGACATCCTTCAAGCGTTGATCGGTTTCGGCACACAGGCATTTTGCAATGTCGTCGACGGACATGGCCTGAGCCTTTTCGGTCCAGAGTTGTTTTAATATCCGCTTCAGACCAGCCGTCTGGAAATCGGTCAATTTCTCGGTTGGTGCGGCCATCTGGCTCACCAATCCGGCTAACATGTCGGCTTCTTCCTCGAAGTTTTGCACGATTTCAAACGGGTTCATGCAGATGCCGGAGCCGTGGGTGAATTTGACGAAATCGCCTTCCAGCACCTCGCAGAGGTTTTCATAGGAGCGGCCGACATCGATGGCCCAGATTTGCGCGCCTTCGGTCAGGTAGCTGACGATGATTTCGTTGGTCAGGAAGGATTTGCCTTTACCTGATTCGGCGGCGATACACAGGTTGTAGTTGCCGGTGGTATCGAACAGCGACACAGCCATGTGTTCGCCGTTACGGGAGACGAAATTCAAGGTCGGCGTCCCGGTGCCGGCCCAATCACCGAACAATGGCAATAACGGAATGGCATGCCGGGTAGCCAGCGTGCGGTAGCGTTTCAAATCAGCAATGGCCGAGCGCTCAGGACCAAACGGCAAACAATTCAGAAAAAACGGCAGGCAAAAATACTTGTCTTCCAACAGTTGAAAACCCAGCTCCCGGAAATACACCCGCGCATTCGAAACGGCCGCCGCTTCTTCGGCTTCGTCGCAAAACAGCAGTACACCAAAATAAGCCCGAATCGGCCGGTCGCCGTCGCGGTAGGCATCGAACAACACGTCGAAATGGTGTTTGCGTTGGACCAACACTGGCAAAAACCGGGCAATCGGTGTATTGACCTGATTGGTGATAAATTGCCGCACGCCTTCCTGACGGGTTCGCGTGGATTCGGCATCGGGGTAATGCAAGGTCAGACTGAGCAAAGTATTCTGGCGGATGCCACGGGTACCAGACAGAATGTCGCCTAAATAACTTTTGGCGCTGCCGAAGTAAAAATGATCGGGGGTGCGTTTGGCGGACAAGGTCTTGACGCGCTTATGTCCCAGCCACAGACCTTTTTCATCGAGTTCGAGGGCGTTGTCGTAATCCAGCAATTGATCGCGGATCAACTGGGTCGGATCGCACTCGGGTACCACACGATCTTTCCAGCCGGCATCGGGCTGCCAGTTGAGTAGCGTATTCAGGATGCGCACATACTGATCGGCGCCCAATAGTTCCGGATGCATGCCGATGGTCGACAGCGATTGCTGGGTGGCCATTTGCAATTCGCTGGCTCGACGGATGTCTTGTTCACTTGGTCTGGGATAGGCCATCGGCAGTTTGACCGTGACCAGAATATGGCTGCGCCGCAAGCGTGCTCCCGATATCGCTTCCGGGGCTTTGGTTGTACCGCGCCGCAAGAAATCGATACTGGCTTGGGTCATAGTTTTATAGGTCTGCTTTTGCTGTTTCAGACGCCGCGTTTGCATGATGGCCAGCGATTCTTCGATGTCCGGCGAAGTCCAAAGGCTCACCTGCAACAAGGTGTCAGTCGGCCAGTCCTGGTTTAGCAACACGTTGACGCGCGCGGAGACGCTGGCATCGGCACCGGTCAGCGGTCGGCACAGAAAACCAAAGCCAATGCTGCTATCAGCCATCAGAAACAGATGATGGTCATATTCATAAGCCAGTACCGTGAATAACTGATCGGCACGTTGGCGTTGCGCGGTGGTCATGGGGTCTGATCCTCGAAATACAGGTGTTGCATGGCTTCGGTTTGATGCTCGGCACGCAGGCGAATCGTAAAGGGCTGTCGACAAACGCGAACCGCACGCTTTTTGCGTTTCAACTGCCGGGCTCTAGCCGGATGACATGGGTTGATCGGCTGACCATTGGCTGCTTGGACCTTGACGGTCCGCTTATCCTTCGCCAATGTGCAAGGGCGGCGGTTGCCCGCCGCTTTCTCGGTATCAATAGTTGAACCGGTCATCGTTATTCCAGGCCTAAATCGTGGCCGTCACGATGTTGGTGATAATGGTCGGTGCCGCAAACAGGCCGACCCCGCTGGCAATCCCCAGCACAAAGCCCATGATGCTGCCGCGCACGACACCGGCGACCAGGCCGACGATGACGAACACGATAGCGATGATGCGGCCAAGCAAGCCTTCCACCCAGCCGGTCAGCAAGGTCCAGACGTTGTTGAACTCGGTACCGCCGGCACCGGCCATGGCGTCGGATGCCATCAACATAAAAAATAACGATGCCAGGGCCAGCAAGACCCCGGTTCGAGTGGACGACTTCATTCAAATGACCTCGAGTGTTAAGAAATAGACGGTTGCCCGTCGAATCTCGGAAGATCAATTCCGGCACTTGTTAAGCGGTCGCCCGCTCACTCTCGCAGGGGTTGTGGGACCTGCGGTTAAATGGGTTGTGACCCATCAAGGCAATGGCTTGCCGAGTCGGGATGACGGGTTGTCGTCATCACTGGCGTCAATGGTCGGCCGTTTCTCGGGTAAGCGTTGTTCGACTTGTAAGGGAATCAACGACGAACTGGCTGTCGATGCTGCTTTGCCGATCATCCAACGCCGGGGTTCCAGTTCGGTGTAGACGTAGTTGGACACCATCAAATCTCCGTCGGCATCTTCCCAAGGCGCAATCCAGATGCGCATGACCTGCGATGGGGTACGAATCGGCGTGGGATCGTCGATCTTGGGCACGGGTTGTTGTAACGGCGGTACGAGTGCCGGTTTAGTTAATGATTCCGAACCCTGGCTATTTTCCGGAGGTGTTTCCGAAATCGCTGTATTGGTGACCTGGTAGGCCTGCGTCGTCGACAGACAGCTGGGCTCGTCCGGCATGCCTTTACAGCCGTAGTCGGTGGCGCAGCCGGTGGTGATGGCGATCAGCAGTACACTGAGTCTATAAATAGAAAACTGATGAAAGCGTTTCATGGCTTTTTCTCCGTGGCGTTTGTGTTTTGTGCGTTTGTATCGGGCGTTGTTGCCAGACTGGGCGACCGTTTCGGTTTATCGGCTAACCAATCGGCTAACACCTCGGGTGCGCCACTGTGGGTGCGACCGTCCGGAGCGATCAGAAACGGCACGCCTTTCAAATCGAACAACTTGGCGGTGACGACGGCTTTCTGCAGTGGCTCTTTGTTGCACTGAGCGGGCGGTTCGGTCGGCAAGCCGGCGTAATCCTGTTTCAACAGTCGGTCGCGCACGGCATCTTTGGCTTTGGTATCGCTGGCTCCCAACTGACACGCCAGTTGCACGACGAGGTTTTGCGACTCGGGGCCGAGGATGGGGACCATGACCAGTTTGAAGGTGTACTGGTCTTGCAAGGATTGCAGCTCTTTCATAACTTTGCCGCAATAAGGGCAACGCGGATCGATGAACACCAATACCTGGGCTTTACCGTGGCCGACGGTCACGGCGCCCAAATCGTCGGACTTGAGTTTCATCCGCGACAGGTCGATGCGATTGGCGATTTTGTCGATATCAGCCAATTCCTTGATTTCCTGTTGGGTCCAGATGTCCATCAATTTGCCGCCGTAAAAAGCAAAGCGGCCGTTACTGGAGATAAACAACGTCTGCTCGCCGGACTTGACCATCTTCAGGCCCGAGATCGGCAAGTCCTGCATGCCGTCGATTTTGATCGATAGCAAGCCGGCGGTAATATCCGAGACCGCAGGCTTTTGAGGGTTGGCAGCCAGGGCAATGGATGTACCGAATAGCATGGCCAGTAATAAAGGAATGTGGCGTAGCGTCATAACGACCTTTGGGTTTGGGTTAAAGAATCAGCTCGGCATCTTCAGCTTCAGGGCCGTGCCTTTCTGCACGATGAAGTTGACCTGGCGGGTAGCGTCGACTTCGATGACCGGGTAAATCTCCTCGGCCATGTCCATGTAAAAGTGCGACAGACGCTCCATTGCATAGCCCGCGCCTTTCAAGGCACCGCCTTCCATCGACTGCGAGGAAAAGGCGCTTTGGAACGGTGTGGTGCCGGATAGAGCCCCCAGGCCACCAGTCATCAATACGGGAATTTGGTTACGACCGAAGGCATCGGAAAAGCCGCGTAAAAAGCCTGCCATCATGGATTGAGCGAGTAGGGCACCTTGCTTAGAAACCACGCGACCGCGCACACCGTTTTTGCCGTCTTCGCCGGTGGCATACGCATTCATCGGTACTTCGATCACGCCACCATCCTGACGTACGCAGGAAAAGGTCTCGCCGCGAAAGTAGGCGCGCTCGGCACTCAGGTCGCCGAAGCCCGCGGCCAGCAGAAAGCACTCGCGCACATCGGCGTGGAAACGGTTGGGCAGAATGGCTTCCTTCTTGATCCGGAACAGTACCGGCATGGGTTCTTTCTTGGCTTTTTTGCCAGTAGGGGCATCGAGACCGTTCAACAATACCCCGGTTAAAATACTGCCGGCCGGGATGAAAACATCGCTGCTGGCATGATCGCGGTTCGAACGGCCTCGCTCAGAGTTTGGAGCTGGGTCTTTGTCTTTACCATTGGACTGCTCGGCGCCTTCCCGGATGACACGAATCTGCATCGCCGCCGGCGCTTGGCTATTGGCTCGTGCTCCTGAGACGCCGGTATTGCTAGCAGTCGGTGCAGGAATAGCGGCTTGCTCGAACACTCGGTTGAGATCGTCTTGCCCGTTGTCGAACGGCGGATTACTCGGGCGGCGGTATGACGGTCTTCCCGGTGCCGTTGGCTCCACAGCAGGTTGATTGGCGTCGCCAGGGTTGCCAGCCACTGCCGGTGTAGACGCTTTGTTCTTCAACGTCTCAACTTCACCGGTGACCGCTTGAAGCTTGGCTTCATAGGCGTCGCGCTCGGCGCTGGTCCATTGTTTGAAGCGGATTTCGTCGGACTGCTGCTCGCGGCGTTGCTGTTCCTCGATCGCCGCTAGTCGGCGGGCTTGCTCGTCGTTCCTCTGCAGCAGATCGCGCAATTGCGCGGAAATGCCGTCGATGCCCAGCGAGCGCGGATCGCTGTCGGTCAGGATGTGTTGGATGGTAGCCTGTTTGCTGAGCGGTTTGCTGACTTCCGGGGTGATGGTGGCCAGCGCGATGATAAGGGCTAACAGCGCGGTACCAATGCCGCCGACGGCCAGATTGCGTTTGGCAACCGGACTCAATCGGAGCCACCAGTTATCGACGCTGGCCATTAGGGCTGTCCTCCGCTCAGTAACGAAGGCCGCAATGTGGACGATGCCTCAGGCGATTGGCGGACCACGACATACAACTCGGTGGCTTCCTGCGGCTTCAACACTACGTTGGGCCAGACCGATACGGCGAGTACGTCTTGTTGTGTCGTTGCACAACTGCGTTCGTCGAATTCGAGCATGTCGCCGCCGGTATTCTTGGCGAGTCCCACCAGAATCAGCCGATCCTGACCTTCCAGTACTTGACCGGTTTTGATCTGCACACGGTCTTGCAGGCAGCGAATCTGTTCCTGCGGCTTGGGTTCGCGTAACGAATAACCCGCTGGGGTCTTTTGCAACCCCAAATCCCGAAACAGCGTTTTCAGTTGGCTGATGTAAGCTTGTTCCTGTTGGCTGGAAGTCCGACTCGCGCTATCGGCGCGCTGCCATTGATTCAGCAACTGATAGCTGTCCTTGTCCAGATCAAGGTGAATTTCCCGTGCCGGAATGCGTTTGGGAATCAGGGTGAGCGACAGCGCGATGTCCTGGTTGTCGCCGGGGGTGATGTATAAGGTCACCGGCGTTTCGTCGGCGGTAGCGACGTAAACGATTTTGTCTTTAGTGCTGGTTGTCGCCTGACTGGTTGTCGTGACCACTGGATGTTCGAACGGCGTGACCAGCCGATTCAAGTGGCCGACCGCAATCGGCATCAGTTCGTTGATGCCGGGTTTAACCGCAATATGCTGGGGACCGATTGATGTGGTTGATGCTGCGTTTGACGCTGCCGCTTGCTGTTTGGCGGCTTTCAAGACGCTGGCATCAACCGGCGGTAACTCAATGCCAAAGTCGGGCTGTGATGGCGATGCGGGTGACTCTTCGGCCACGGTGGTGACCGGTGGTAATATCGTCACCGGTAACTCACCGGCGGCCAAGGCACCATTGGCGAAGCAAAGAAATAACCAGGGGTGCAATAATCGTTTCATGGTTGAGCCTCATGCGGTTGGCCTTGCGTAGATTTCAAACGAGCCAGCGTTCTGGGGGTATCCGGATACACATCGATGTATTCCAATCGGGGCCGATAGTTTTTAATGACGATGATGAATTCGTAAGTACGAGGCTTCACGTCCGGTTTGGAACTGGGACCTTGGCTTTTCAGTTCGCCGCTGACGAAGACTTTATTGGTTTCGGCTTCGTAATCGACATGACGAGGCGTGAAGCTGATTGCCACCCGATCCATCTTGATGGCCTTGATTTGATCGCTCATGGCATCCAGGACACTGCGGTAAATATCCGGCGCCAATAGTGGCTCAACCGCAGTTTTCAGAAAATCGGCATTGGCCGGCGTGGTGTTGCCGAGGAGTTCGGCCAGGAATAAACCCCAGGACTCTTTGAACTCACTGGATGCCTGGCTGCGGGTGACTTCGACTTCCTGGGTCAAGGTCGGCGGCACCAGGATGATGCTACGTTCGGTGCGCCAGGCGGCCAGCGAGGTAGTCACACAAACGACGAGCAATCCAATGATGACGACGCGGCTAAACCGGTTCTCGGTCTCGTGCCCGTCCCAGGTTTGCAGAAACTCCGCCCATTTCATGGCAGAAACTGGCGGATATAAGGATTGGGGATGGTCTGCGCGCGACTGGGCAACAAACCCAGCCAATACAACGCATGTAAGGTGTAACCGTCAGGTCGGTTATCGCGGAAACGCCGGTAAAACTTGACCGCAATCAACCCCAGCGCCAGGCCGGGAATGAACTGGTCGATCAACATGCCGGTGAGCATGCTGACCATGAAGGGTACGATCTCGTCGGCGCTCCACAATAAAATATGGATCGGATCGTCGATCGATTGGGGGATGGCAACGGGTTCCATAATGACCTCCGGTTGGGATGGTCATTATTGTGAAGAGGATTTTCGGCAGGTCGTTTGCGAAAACTCGCTATTTATCGCGCTTTCGCAAATTGGGCTGAAAAAGATTGAAATGAGTCTGGGCTTTGAATTATCCGCAGCATCCCTGAGATAATCACTGCCAATGCGATGCTGATATCATTGGATAGCTGGATGGCTAGTCCTTGATCAAGGGGAATCGGTCTCTGGAATGGGACACTCGTTCACGTAAATCCAGCCCTGGTTTGAAGTGAGTGGCGTGCCGTATCGGCAAACTCACTTGTTCGCCTGTCTTGGGATTGCGACCCATCCGGGCGGCTCGTTGAATCACCGAGAACCCACCGAAACCACGAATTTCAATACGTTGGCCATGTGCCAAATGATGGGTCATCACATCGATGGTGATGTTGATCGCCATTTCGACATCGCATTGCTGTAAATGGGGCAATTTAAGACTGATGTGTTCGATGAGCTGGGATTTAGTCATTATCGGGTATGCATTATCGGTAGTGTCTTTCCGCCTTGTTCGATGATCACGGCTTGTTTGAGTAAGTCGCTTGCGGTGGGATATTTGTCATAAAGGCTGCCAATGCCACGATAGTAAGCCATCGTATCAAACGGCTCTGAGGCTTGTTTACGGATCAACTCAGCCAATCTTGACCTGAAATCCGGTGAGACGGTCACCATGCGCAGACCTTTGACAATTTTGGTGTTCGGTTCCACCAAAACCAGATTAAAGGGCAAGTAGGCGTCACCCTCATCAATGTCCTCATCGCCGGCAAGATGAATGGTAAATGCCAAGTCCGACCAATCCAGAAAGCCCTCGATTTTAAACAAAAAGAACACATGGTTTTGTTCGGCAAACAATGCAAACGAGGCAGCGCCATTGAGAAAGGCTTGGATTTCGCCCGGCGAAACTGAAAAATTGAAAGTCAATAATGGCGCGCCATTAGCGAGAACAATACTCATGCCTTCTTCCGGCATGTCATGCTCGAAGCGCTCGCCCACGCATAGTTTAATGAAGTCCATAGATGCTGCTTAAATTAATCGCCCTGGTAGATGCTTTGTCCGCCAACCCAGTATAGCGGACTGGGTATCGTTTGATCGCGTCGGTAAACCGCGTGACACCGGGAAGCGAAAAAACGAGGCGGCTCTGTATGTTACCCGATGCCTGGCACTATTTTGCCGATATAAAAGCCGGTAATATCGCAGTAAAACTGTTTACCGGGGACGTCGGCAATGGACTACACAGCAATTCTTGAAGCGCTCAATAAAGCATCACTGTTTGATTTACATCGATTACAGTCTGCCATTTATCAGGAACTCATCAATCCGGTTCGGGTAGAGCAGGTAAAAGCCCAATTGAAAGTCGGCCAATCGATTAGCTATTTCGACCCGCAAGCCAACGGCTTGATCGATGCGGTGATCTTGAAGATTCAAAAGACCCGTTGCCTGGTGAGAAACGTCAAAGACCAGAAAAACTGGAATATCCCATTTTATTACCTCAATCTGGATGACGTTGATACGGCGATTCAACCCAAACCGCATACCACCGGGATTCCCAAAAGTGCATTGCAAGTCGGTACGCGGGTGGGATTTAAGGGCCGGGACAACCATGAACTGTTCGGCGAAGTCATTAGGCTGAACCCCAAAACGGCCACTGTCAAGATCAGTGAGCAGAATACCTGGCTGGTACCTTATTCACGTTTGTTTCCTGTCATCGATGGCACGTCCAATGACGCGAATCCCATGCAAGCGTCGTTGTTTATCGAACATGACGAGGTTTAGTGATCCATGACCTTACAGGCTGCACCAGCGCATGCGGACAATCCCGTCGAAACACTACACGGCTCCATCGAGCATGTGACGTTCCATAGCGAGGCTTCGGGATTTTGCGTGTTGCGAGTCAAGGTCAAAGGTTATCGTGAACTGATTACGGTGATCGGCTCGGCCGCCAGTGTCACGGCGGGTGAATACATCGAATGCCTGGGTTGCTGGGTGAATGATCGCCAGCACGGCCAGCAATTCAAAACCATCTCGTTAAAAATCGTGCCGCCGACCACGTTGGACGGCATCGAAAAATACCTGGGCTCCGGTATGGTCAAAGGTATCGGTCCCCATTTCGCCAAAAAACTGGTCAAAGCCTTCGGTGAGCAAGTGTTCGAAGTGATCGAGCAAACACCCGAGCGTCTGTTGGAATTACCGGGAATTGGTAAGAAACGCCAGGAGCGGGTGACCAGTGCCTGGGCGGAACAGAAAGTGATTCGGGAGATCATGGTTTTTCTGCAATCGCATGGCGTCGGCACATCGCGTTCGGTGCGAATTTATAAAACCTACGGCGAGCAGGCTATCGAGAAAGTGCGCGAAAACCCCTATCGCCTAGCACTGGATATTCACGGCATCGGCTTTAAAACGGCTGACACGCTGGCACAGAAGCTCGGCATCGGCCCGCAATCGCTGCTACGCGCCCAAGCGGGTGTCCGGCATGTCTTGCAGGAATGGTCCGGCGAAGGTCACTGCGCGGCGATTCGCAGCAATCTGTGCGAAATGGCGGCGAAACTACTGGAAATTCCACTGCCGATTATCGACCAAGCGATCGCGGCGGAATTAACCGAAGGCAATTTAATCGCCGAAATCGACGGCAGTGACGAATTCATTTTTCTGACGCCTTTACATCGCGCTGAACTAGGCTGTGCCGCCCACCTGAACCGATTAAATCAAGGTGATGCACCCTGGGGTGTAATTGACGCCGATAAAGCCATACCCTGGGTGGAAGAGCAAACCGGCATGACCTTGTCGCAGTCGCAAGCGTCTGCCGTTCGACTGGTACTCCAGCATAAAGTCTCGGTGATCACGGGTGGTCCCGGTGTCGGTAAAACCACGCTGGTCAACAGTCTACTCAAGATTCTCAGAGCCAAACGGGTGCGAATCGGTTTGTGTGCGCCGACGGGGCGAGCGGCAAAACGCTTAGCGGAATCGACCGGCATGGAAGCGAAAACGGTACATCGCTTACTGGAGTTCGATCCGACGCAGTTCGCGTTCAAGCATAACGACGAAAACCCGCTCGACCTCGATTGCTTGGTGATCGATGAGTCGTCGATGATGGACGTGGTGTTGATGAATCAGCTGTTAAAAGCCATACCGACGGAAGCTGCGGTCTTGATCGTCGGAGATGTCGATCAATTACCCTCGGTCGGTCCGGGCTCCGTATTGGCCGACATCATCGATTCCGGTCAAATTGCCACCGTGCGTCTGACCGAGATTTTCCGCCAGGCCAGTACCTCCAAAATCATCACCAACGCCCATCGCATTAACCACGGACAAATGCCCGTGGTGGATAAGACCGAAGCCCTCAATGATTTCTATTGCCTCTACGCCGAAACACCCGAGGAAATTTTCGCTAAATTGATGCAAGTCGTCCTCGAACGGATTCCGCAGCGTTTCCAATTTCATCCGGTCAACGACGTACAAATTCTGACGCCCATGAATCGCGGTGGCCTGGGCGCGCGGTCGCTGAACATCGAATTGCAAGCTCGGTTAAATGGACACAGCGAACCGAAGATTACGCGCTTTGGTAATACCTATGCGCCCGGTGATAAGGTCATTCAGCGAATCAACAACTACGACAAGGAAGTGTTTAACGGTGACATCGGGATCAAATCCATTGATCTTGAAGAAAGCCAAGTCAAGATCGTATTCGATGATCGGGAAGTTGACTACGAATTCAGTGATCTGGATGAAATTACCTTGGCTTACGCGACCAGCGTGCACAAATCGCAAGGCTCGGAATATCCGGTGGTTGTCATTCCATTGGCCATGCAGCACTTTATGCTGCTGGAACGCAATCTGCTGTATACCGGCGTCACGCGTGGCAAACAACTGGTCGTGGTGATTGCCCAGCCCAAGGCGTTGGCCATGGCTGTGAAAAACCAGCAATCGCAGCGAAGGATCACTCATCTGGCTGTCAGGTTGGTTAAAAACCCGTGACTATCTTGACGATGAAATCGTCAAGATCGGGTCGGTTTCACTCAGTGACGACCGGCCTGTTTCAGGAGTCGGACGATGATTGACCGACCGCTTTCCGGCGATGAATCTGAAGATCGGTCGGTCGCTTGACGACCCTTTCCGGCCAGTCAATACTCGACAAAGCAGCCATTCAAATCGATCAATGCTGACATTTCAACTACAAATTACAATTTGAAAGAATAAATATTTATTTCTCCAATTCTAGTTTAATTCGAACATTCACATGAAGTTATCTGATAAAACCCAACCTGTTGATGTATTACTAATTTGCGCGCTAAAAGACGAATACGATCAAGTTCTACGAGTTACGGATGGTCTGATCGATCCGGGCTGGCAAGAGTATCCAGACAGTAACGGCTGGCTAGTTGCCGATGCCAGTTTTTCCACCTCATCCGGTAATCCGTTAACCATTCGTGCTAGCCACGCCAGTTATATGGGACGCGAACAAGTCCAAGCCCTTGCCAGCAAACTCATTAGCGAGAATCCCGCTAAGTGTATTGCCATGAGCGGCATTTGCGCGGGACGGCGTGGCAAGGTGGTGTTAGGGGATGTGATTTTCGCTGATCGGATGTGGTCTTATGATGCGGGCAAAATGACGGTGGAAAACGGTGAACAACGCTTTCAAGGCGATATGCTGCAATACCGGCCTTCAACGCATTGGGTGCAACGGATGCAGCATCTTAAAATGCCCCCAGATGCCGAATGGCTGGCATTACGCCCGCAATTGCCCTACGAATATCAGGAAGATTGGGTTTTATTAAGACTGTTAGCAGGCGACAGCAACCCTAGCCTACACCCTGATTGCCACAAAGAATGCCCTGATTGGAGCGAGGTTTTAAAACGTTTATGGCAAAAAACATGGTTAGAAAAGCCACTGGTTTTAACTGAATCAGGCCGCAAACGAGCTGAAGAACGGCAACTACTGCATCCGCACGGCCTACCCGAACTAGCCAGCTTTAACATTCATACCGCACCTATCGCCACAGGCGCAACCGTTACCGAAGACCCCAAACTGTTTGACCGCCTCGCCGAATCCATGCGAAAAGTGCTGGGCATAGAAATGGAAGCCAGCTCGCTAGGGGCATTGGGTGACATTCATGACATCCCAGTGCTGGTGGCAAAAGGTGTTTCCGACTTTGGTGATGCGTTCAAAGATGACCGTTACCGGCAATTTGCAGCCAGGGCATCGGCGGAGTGTTTGATCGCGCTATTACGCGATGGCGAAGGCTTGTTGCCTAACCGAGCAAGCAGAAATGCTAGTGTTTTGGCGGCATCTAGCCCTTTATTACCTGACTTATCCGGTATCCCGCGTGATCTTATCGAAGTGCTGGCGGAGCAATACCCCGATGTGCGTGATGCCCGTGCTTTGTGGCAACGGGCAGGCGGTAAAGCGAGCCAAGTTGAGAACATCCCTAATCCACGCGATTTGTGGCAACGGCTTTGGCAGGCCAGTAGGCAAGGTGCGGCGGCAAGGCCGGAAGCCATTTTGGAGGAAGCTTTAGAAGACTTGCCCGAAAACGCAACACTACAAAATTACCTTGCCGCACTGAAATCAAACTAACACACTTAAACCAATGCCTTGGAGGCTTTGCATGACGGACTTGTTGACTGATCTTTGGAACACAGGACTTATAGATAAAGTAGATGGACATGACGACCGCTTAACCAAAATGGAAAGCGCCGCCGTAGCGGTTGCCAAAGAACTGCGCGGTCAGCCACTATTGTTGATCGGTGCTATTTTGGCAGGGCTTGACCCCGATATACCTATCGATGATCCTGCGCTTGTGCAGGCAGAACGGGCGTTGATTAACGAATGGAAATCCATGCGTTCGGTGCATACCGACAGGCCAGTCAACTTACTGCGAGCGATATTATTGGCAGCTTGTAACCTTGCGGCGAATGATGGCAACAACGCGGCGATTCTTTGGCTGACGGCGGTGGATACATTGCAGTTGTTGCGGTTGGGGAAAGAGGAAGCCGTAGTGCGCCAAATGCTCGCGACATGGGCTAAAAACTCAGAAGAAAGCCTCATGTTTTGCTCCGATACTTCCGCCGAACAGACAAAGGAAGTTTTGTTAGGAGATTTTGAATTACCTGAAGTTGACCCGCCTAGAGTCGATAGGGATTCATTATTACTAAAAGTACAAGCTTCTGCTGGCCCTAGTAACGAGCAAGGTGAACCGATGGATAATCCCAATCCCCATTGGACAAATTCTCACCAGCAATGGGTTTATCAATTTGCACCAAGGATGCAAAGGCTACTGGCTGATGAGCTTGACATATTAGCGACCAGTTTATGCGAGTCTCAAACCGAAACAATTCAACATACTCAAAACTACTTGATAAACGTAGCTTCGGCAGTAAACCAAGCAATGTCATCCCAACAAAACTGGGTTATCGAAGTCCAACAATCCGAACAAACCCGCCTAAACGCCCTCTGGTGGTCAGAAGCCCTCTATTCATCGTTCTTAAACTGTAGCTATCGCGAACTACCCCAAACCATCGCCACCGTGGTGATGGCAATAGACCTGCTAAACGAAGTTACCAAACCTACGCCCGCCAGCGTCGGCTATTTGCTCGCCGAAGCCGTCAACCGTCTGCCCGAAGCCGGATTTGACCGTAAACTGACGCTACAAGATTTATTGGCGGCACTGGTCAAAGACCGCGCCCAATTACCCAAAGTATGGCTGGAAACTTTAACCCCACTACCCGAAACAGGCCGCTTAAGCCTGCGTGATTTAGTGGTATTCGTGTTGGCAAATCCAACCACCGATATTACTGCCGCCATCAAACGCACCGGAGCCAGCGGCGAGTTTGAACTGAGCTTGCCCAAATTTGCCCATGCCTTGTTCCGGCAAGAGCAAGCTGTGCAATTGGCGGGGAATAATCAATGAATCAAAAATGCTCAAATGCCACTTGCTATGTCCATGAGGGCGAATCTTGCCCATATGGGGAAATGCCGTACACCGAATGCGCCGCATGGATTGGAAACGCTGCTGAAATTGAACCAGAAACCACAACACTACCCTCTGCCCAAGCCTCAGCACGTGTGCCTTGGTCTGGCAGCGCCTTAGGTTTGGCGGATATTGCCCATTTAACCCCACGCGGTCGTTCCATTGTCGTCGGCGTTTTGGGCGCACATGATGCCGGCAAAACGACTTTGCTAATCGGTAATTACCTGCAACTTCTGCAAGGCCGAACGCTGGCTGGGGCGCAGTTTGCAGGATCACGCACTTTGGGGGCATGGGAATCGTTGGCGGCGTGGACACGCTTTGACGATGCTGCCAGACCTCCGTCATTTCCACCGCATACACCGCGCGGCACTAGCCGCGTCCCTGGTTTATTGCATCTGGCGTTACGCGCTGCAAACGATGAGTTTAGGGATGTCTTGCTAATCGATGCGCCCGGCGAATGGTTTAGCCGTTGGGCGTTGATTGCCGATGCACCCGATGCCGAAGGCGCGCGTTGGGTGGTCAACAACGCCGATGCGTTTTTGGTGTTTGCGGATTGCCAGCGGCTTTCCGGTTCGGAACGTGGCACGGCAAGGAAAGATTTGCGCGAACTGTTGGAACGACTGGGTAATCATGTGGGCAATCGCCCCACGGTTTTGGTTTGGGCAAAAGACGAACATGAGCCTAGTGAAGGCATCCGCAATGCAATTCGCCAATCATTGAATGAGCGAATCCCTCATGCCAACGAAACCAGCACCAGCACTAACCGCCCTGAATCGCTGTTGTCGGCCTTGGCAACCGTGATAGCAGCCACTTGGACACCTGCACTGGCACAACCCATAGTTGAACCCATCCACCATCACCAGCCTTTTGCCGCTTACCGAGGCCATCATGCACACACCTGAAATCGTTCTGCTGGGTGGCCCAAATAGTGGCAAAACTCATTATTTTGGTCAGCTTTACATACGCTTGCGCCGTCATGCCGGGCAATTACAGTTACGCAACGACCAAGGCACACCACCTGATCTCAGCCCGTTGGGGGAAGTGTTGCATTGTTTGGAAAATGGCCGTTCCGCCAGCCACACGCAAACGAAAACATGGAGGGAAGTGTTGTTGCCGCTAGTCGATGCCCAAGGCGATGAAATGAATCTGTTTTGGCCTGATTACGGCGGGGAGCAATTGGAAACCGTTTTTAAAGAGCGGGAAGTGCCGGAAGCGTGGCGCGATAGGTTGTCAAAAGCCGACGGCTGGGTGTTGCTGATCCGTTTACGCAAAGAAACGACCTACCCAGACGTGCTGGCAGAACTGAGCGAACGAGCCAAGCACAGCAACGGCAGCGTGGCACGCCCCGGTGTGTGGGATGCCAATGCCCGCTGGGTGGAATTATTGCAAATTTTGCTGCATGTGGCTGGGCTAGGAACGGTAGAACGCTTGTGCTCGCCTCGGCTGACAGTATTGTTGTCTTGCTATGACGAGTTGGAAACCAGCGAAGAACTGCCTAGCAAAGTTTTAGCCACGCATTTGCCATTAGTTTCGGCATTTATCCACAGTCTTTGGGCAGATGATGCCGTCAGTGTGTGGGGACTTTCGGCATTAGGCTGTGCGTTGGATAAAGATAGCGAAAACGATAAATTCATCGACGAAGGCCCAGAACATCAAGGTTGGGTGATTGCCCCGAATGGCGGCGAGCGGGATGCCGATTTAACCCAACCCTTGGCGTGGTTGTTGAAAGTATCATGACACCGCTAAGAGCCAAATACGGGGCTAAAGATAATCGGCACGACTTGTTGGAATGGCAAGGCCACTCCTCGCCATTGCCTTCGGAGCTATTGGGGTTAACGGATATGCCTTGCGGCACTTTTGCACCGGGGGATTGCTGGTGGCCTTCGGTGGGATGCGAGCCGTTAGGCGATTGGTGGGCATTGTGGTGGACCGTTCCCGATTCCGACGCAACGCGTGGCGGCATGGTGAAAAGTGAAGTGGCTTTGTGGCCTCTTGCTGAAATTGGCCATTTTGCTGATTTGCGCCCCGTTATGGCTTCATTGGCTGGGCTAGATGAAATTCCGCCTACACCCACCGATTTGTTAAGCGCAGTTGCCGAAGCGTTAGTCACTTCTGAAACCGGAAAGCCGCCTGTAGTCGTCGGTTTGGAAGCATGGCCTAGCATAATTGCTGATCTTTGGCTGCGATTGTGGCCTGAAGCACGGCAGGCATTTTCGGCGCGGGTCGCTCTAAGTCCACCGCAAAGTGGCGAATCAGTCGCCCCGCCTTGGCTGTTTGGTATACCCTCTACCCGTACGTCGGAATGGTCTCGGCATCGGCTGGTTACTGCTAATGCAGCTACAAAAACCAGCAATCGGGCGGCGGCTTGGTTGATGGGAAATGATGATCCTACTTTTGAAACGATAAAAACAGCCTGTCATTTCAGTGCTGCCGAATTGAAAAGCCTAGGCACGATTGCGCGGGCGGCAGACCGTTTGGATAAAATGCGAAATTCGCCCCAGGCGCAACATGCGCTTGAATTATTGCGGACATTGGAAATTTTAGCGCCTGACAAAAATGCCATCGAAGATTTGAAAAAAGATGCTTTGCAAATCGTCTCTGCTGGCTTAGCCAATGGCTCGGCAGCATTCGTAATGTCTTTAGTCAATCTGGGTTCTGCCTTACCCGAAGCACATCTACCAAAATCCGCGCTTTCGCTATGGATTAGCCAAAATGCCCCCACGCTGTTCATCGCTGAATCCGCCAAATTGCTGGAAAAACTATCGCCCAATCGAGCGAAAACTTGGTGGCAACACGCGGTGCAAAGCTCACTTTCCGAAGGTTTGGCTAATCCTGATAAGGGTTGGGCGAAAGCCGCGTTGCATTGGTTGAGCCTAGCGAACTGTGAGCAAGTGCTTAAAGCGATTCTGCCCGCCACTGAAAAACTTGAAACCGCTTTGCTGGCAGCCACTTCTGGCATTGCTTTATCTGATGCCGACTTACAGCAAATCAGAACACAAACCATAGAACGCAGTTGGTCACGCTTACATGCTTGGGCGGCGGAAAACCTATTTTCAGCCCATGAAGCTTTCCAAGCCCAATGCGGATTTTCTGGCGATCCTTTGCCTGGATTAGTTTACTTGGTCGAGCATTTATCAGGCTTGGCGGTTATTGAAGAAGCCATTGCCAATCCCGATCATCAACTCATTCCGCTAGTGGCCCAACGTACCGCCAAAGAACCGAAATTATTACAAGGTTTGGATGTTAGCCAATCTGCGTGGCGTAAACTCTGGGCGGCACATGTCAGTGCAGGCGGCACACTTTGGCCTGCCAATGCCAATCGGAAAATACTTGGCAACGGGCTGTTAGATGCCGTGTTGGCAGGTGACGAACCTTCTGTATTAATTGCAAAATTGGCAAATGATTTGGCGGAGTTGGTTTTCTGCCATCCAAGACGGGCAGAGATTTGGGGCAAGCTCAGTGCTGATGGAGGCGCGGCATTGTTGCCAAACGTAGCGGTTATTCTGATGGGTGAATGTAATGCCGGGCAATTTATCACCATGCCAGAACCGCAATTGGTAGCGGCTGTTGTCAGCCAAGCCCGCAAAAACCGACCATCCGTAAAACTCCTTGCTGTGCTTTTTTCTTGGCATGTGCCATTGAATGAGCAGGAAGTAGTTACTTGGCTTTCATCTTATTCTGGAATGGATTGGGATACGGCTACAGCAGCGGCGATTGGTAGAGCAGTGTCTGACTATCGATGGAAACTTGCGGCTGAGAAGCTCTTTGATTTATACAGAATAAATAAAACTTACGAATTGGGGCTTGCAGTAGACAGTTGCCAGGATTTGCTTTCTTTTTTACAGTGCCTTTGGTTATCTTTTAATCATGTTAGCCGCAGTCCAAATCATCTGGATCGGAATAGGCTTGTTCAAGCAGTTGCTGAATTGGGGGCTAATCTCGCACCCGATGAATTGGATAGTATTTGGGAACGTGCTGGTGGAAAAAAGAAACAACTTACTTCTGGTGGAAAACTCGCTGTCCGCTGGCAAGAGGCAGCTAGATTGGCTAACCAAGGCGCTTTAAAAAATGGATTAGGTGATTTAGTCAAAGAATTAAAAGAAATTCGACCGCACAATGTTGATTTGCAAACGATGGAGCAATTAGTTAATCAAAATTCACATAAATAACCGATATGAATCAATCAGTGGAACTTGATAAATGCCACTACTAATTCTGAGTGTCTGCTTATCGGAAAATTAAGGGATTGGACTATTTGGCCGCTTTTGGCCGTTCGGTTGAGGTCGCCAACGTCGGCTTTGTAGTCCTCCAGTCCCAAAATCTGGTTTCGGCCGACTGGCAGCTTTGGAGAAACGTGACAGGCTAGTTTGGGTCGATTGCGACAGTTTACAGCTCCTAAAAAACTCATTCTGTACTGGCGCAATCATATCGGAATGGGTGGTGGTTTTGAGATTGGAATCCCTGGCCGACTTTGAATTGGAATCAGTGGTGGGTTTGATCGGAATCCGCACGCTAGTTCATCCGGCAACGATTTCAGTTTGCTCGGGCGTAGCAAGTAGCTTTTTATTGGTCTGGGCCCAATTAGCACCTAATATCTCGTTATATTGTAGCTTCCTGCTTTGCAAGGCCAACCGGCTTTTGGTTTCTGTTTGTCGCGGGAAGGCCGCTCGCTTTAGGATGTAGACTTAAGGCGCTAAACCGGTCAGGGTTCTCATGCAGGGATTTGGTTCGTCCGGTTCTGGGCGCGCGACCGCTATTTCGTTTTTTTATTACCAGGGGGCTTTATGTCAATCACGCTTAAAGGTGGCTGCCTTTGCGGCGCCGTGAAATACCAAGTCAGTGGGAATCCAGAACGTTTTTATCACTGCCATTGTTCCCGTTGCCGCAAGTCTTCCGGCACTGGGCACGCGACCAATCTGTTCCTGGCGAACGCGGATTTGGCGTTTAGTGCCGGAGAATCTTTGTTGAAGCAATTCAAAGTGCCGGACGCCAAGCGCTTCACCCGCCAGTTTTGCAGTGAATGCGGTAGCCAAGTTGCTCGATTTGTTCCGGAATTAAATGGAGTCGTGGTTCCTGCCGGGTCGCTGGACGATGAAATCCCAATCAAACCTCAAGCCCGAATATTTTGGCATTCAAGAACCGATTGGTCGTGCGACGGAGATGCCTTGCCGCGCTATGCTGAATATCCGGAGAGTTAAACGGCATCTAATGTTTTACGACAGACGGAGCGCCAGGAAACACTTAGGACACCATAACCAACGCAAACGACGCAGCGTGTTTGCAGTTGGTTCTGGGCCAATCGCTAAACCTAATCGGAGCTTTCCAACGCATTCATTGCCCGTTGCGCCACTGTTTCGGTAGGATGTATGCCGTCCCAGAATAGGCAAGTTCCGGGGTTTTTACAGGTAAATGGCGGTTTGTCTGGCTTGATGCAAGCGTCGGTGACATTGATTATGCCAAACAGATTCGAATCATTGCTTTCTTGATCATAAATGATCTCTTCAAGTAAGCCATACAAATCTAGCGTGCGGATTTTAATGTCGTACATGGTATTAAATTGCGCTTGGAGCACTGACAGTGCTTCATTGAAGCTCACAGACAACAAGTTGGCATTGTAGGCAATCGTTAGTTCTTCTGGTGTTGATGGATGCGTAGCCAGAAAAGACCCACGTTTATGGTGCCCTGTCCTTCAAACCGGCCGTAACGGGTGTGTGAGGAGCGTTTTCTTTTGATGGAAAAATACCCGCTTCCAACCAATAGCACGCCAAACAACAAACCGAACCAATCGCTCACTGGCATCTGCTTACATTCCCCGCGCTGACAAAGCTTCCATTCAAGCGATACCCAGTTTTTGGGACAGTTCTGCTTTTTGTTTTTCGAGCTTTGAAAGTTTCCTTTTCAGGCTATTGATTTCTTTGTTTACTGTCAGCAGCTCATGCTCAAGGGCCTGCTTTTTCAAGTAATCATCGCCATATAATGCCTGGGCCAATGCCTGAACTTCCTTTCTGAGTAACTTGTAATAAGGATTTCCATGCGCGTAATTGAGCCGATATTGCAATTTGCCTTGTTGAATCGATTGAATGATTTCTTGTTCGGAAAGGCCGAACTCCTTGCAAGCGTTATTGAGGCTCAATGTTACGCCTTGTTTAGTCCAGGCGGAGTCAGTCATCGGTTTGGATTAGGGTAGTCACAGAATTTGGAAAAAATAGTACGCTAAGCCATTAGAGCAAGCATGCAATAGCTCGAATGGTGTAACCGTTTTTCTCTCGCGACTTTATCCGTTGACGGCCTCCTTCAATGCCTTGCCCGGCTTGAAACTCGGCACGGTTGCCGCCGCTATGGTGATTTCGGCGCCGGTTTGCGGATTACGGCCTTTGCGTTCGGCTCGGTGTTTGAGTTCAAAAGTGCCAAAACCCACCAAGGCTACGCTATTGCCTAGTTTCAGAGTGGTTTCGATACTATGGATCAAGCCTTCCAAGGCTTTGCCGGCATCGGTTTTGGTCAGATTGGCGTGTTGGGCGATACTATCGATCAATTCGGATTTGTTCATGCTGACTCCTTTGGGGTTAAAAACAGGCGATTATGACACTGATTCCGGCTGACATTGATTTGCACGCCGACCCAGGTAAAGTTTCGCCATTAGGCATCCAACGGCCCGGGGATTCGTAGCCCAACTCATCATTTCCATTCTGTTTTCATGGCGTCCGCCGAAAAAAATCCGGCACGAGGCCGGATATGAGAAGGATACTACGCATACAAAGGTAAACCTACCCTCGGGTAGGTTGGGTACTATCGAGGAACTGGCTCGAAGGATTAGTTGCCGCCTTTGAAACTGATTTCCAAGGCGTGTAAGGCGTTGACGCAATTCGGCGTGGATTGCAGGCCGGGCGTGTTATAGCACGCTTGATTTTGTTGACGGGCTTCTTGAATATTCGCGACGTACCAGGCGACTGATTTAGCGTCTTCGCTGGTTTCGCCGGCAACGCTGCTGTTGAACATCGCCAAGCCGGCGAAGACTAGAGCAAGGATGGACATTGAGGTAATCACGGATTTTTTCATGCTTTCATTCCTTAAAAAATAGATTTGAACTTACCCTGTTACGTTCCCCCCAACGCAAGAGCGTGTGTAATTTATCAGAACCTTTTTTGTGCCAAAATGCGGCGCATTGCCGCGCGGCCGGTTGTCGCAGTAATGAATGCGAGTTCTAATCCGTAACCCCAGAAAATTTTGCGAATGCGGGAAAAGTTGATGCCGTTACCGGCGTGACGCGTGGCAAGCAATTGGTGGTGCTGATCTGCGAACCAAAGGCCTTGGGCATAGCGGTCAGGACGCAGAAATCGGGGCGGCGGGTGACGAATTTGGTAAATCGATTAAATTCGATACCCTGACCTTGAGCAAAAGTCTAAACTTTGCAATTTTGTGAAGGTCATTGCGTTCAAAGCGGCATAACCGATTTAGTTCTTCTTACTTCCAAACCTGGAGAGGCCACCGTGAGCACTTTGACCAAATTGGCATTGGGAATAATGGGGCAACTGCGTCCCGGACCTGTTCGGGGCAAATCGAAGGAATCGATCGCGCTTCCTCCGCCAGAGAAAGCGGGTGGGCTCCCGCTGATGGAGACGTTGCTAAAACGCTGTTCAGCGCGTGAGTTTGCTCCTGATGCTTTGCCGTTGCAGCTACTTTCCGACTTGTTGTGGGCGGCTTATGGCGTTAATAGGCCAGATGGAGGGCGTACCGCGCCTTCGGCTTTAAACGCGCAGGAGATCGATGTTTATGTCGCATTGCCTGAGGGCGCCTATCTGTACGATGCTCACGGACATGCTCTCGACCTGATGGTGAAACAAGACCTGAGACGCATCACGGGTTATCAAGACTTTGTCGATGAAGCCCCGCTAGATTTGGTTTATATCGCGGATTATCGGCGCCTGGCGATGGTGCCGGTCACTCAGCGGGAATCATATGCTTCTGCAGCGGCGGGCGCCATTGCGCAAAATGTCTATTTATTTTCCGCGAGCGCTGGGTTGTCTACGGTCATCCGTGCATGGATCGACCGTGCCGCCATCGCGGAGTCATTGGAATTGTCCCATGATCAACAAGTATTGTTGGCGCAGACGGTGGGTTTCCCTAAAAGATAGTTGGACTTCAGCAAAGAACGAATAACCTTCATCGTTTCCAAACTTCTCGTAACCACCCGCCGAATCCTGATAATCTCGCCGGCCACAACATCTTGGTTTTGCTAGACATCAGACCGGATCATGACAATCAGTGATCTGTCGATTCATAGTAAAATCGCCTAGATTTTTATTTGGTTGGATTCATCGTGAAAAGAAAAGCAAGAAAAATTCAGATACCGCAAGAGGCAGAATTGGCCATAGAGCGTGGTAATAAAGTTGAAGCGGCCCGCTTGATACGGATCAAGAATGGTATCAGCCTGCTTGATGCACAACGGACGGTCGAGTCGGTTGCAAGCAAACACAAAGACGGTCATCAACTGGAACAAGCTCCGTTGGATTCCAGGTCGATGAGCCATGCTCAAGTCTTGTTTCCGTTAATTATTGCATTAGTCGCGGTTTATCCCTTTCTGTATCAATCGCTAGCAGTCCTAGTTGCCGGAGACATGGATGGGCGCTGCGTTGACTCGCCTCTTGCCATTTGCCAGTTGTGGCCGACCGTGGGTAATGCCTTATTTGGCGCGTCGAATGCTTATCTAGGCTATGTATTGCTTATGGGCTTGATTGGCTCCACGCTGATTGGACTGGCATACCGGTTGTACAAGAGATAGTTGCCTTCGATCTCACGACTTGGTTTTATGATTGGAGAATAGCGGAAATGGTGGCTAATCCACATTAGCCGCCACAGGTTTTAACAATCGTCGTCTTCAACCTCCACCGACTGAAGAACCTACAATGTGAATTCAATGCGCCGACGGCAATTCCGGACTATGCCAAGCGTCCAAGACAAATTCGGCCACTTCGGTGACGAACAAGCGAATCAATTGAAAACCAGCGACCAGCAAAATCGCTGCAGAAAAAAGTATGGTCAAAGCCACGAGTAAAACTTTCATAGCGCACTCCATCAAATCTATCAGGTTGTCGATGGGGTGCATTTTTTCAGTTTTTACTGGAATATCAAGTCGATACGGTGCAACAAGTTGTTGCGAGCCAATGGGGATAGCTTGAAAACTCAAGACCTTGGCGAATGTAGTTCAGGTGAAATATTTTTTATAAACAAGCCTACTGTCGACGCTCACTTTGGCAGTTTCACGAAGCCCTGGTCATCCAAGGGAAAGAACGGGTTGTAACAGACTTCCCAAAGAAAACCATCGGGATCGGCAAAGTAACCTCGGAAACCACCCCAGGGCGCTTTTTCTGCAGCTCGAATCAAACGACCTCCCGCAGCCAAGGCTTCCCGCAAGGTCGCTTCAACGTCGCTTTCGGAAGCCACGTTGTGTGCAATAGTAAAACCCGGAAATCCCGAGCCCTCGGACGAGACATTGGCATCGTCAGCCAAGGATTCGCGACCAAATAAGGCAAAGGCAATGCAGCCAACTTGAAAGAAGGCGACAGCCGTCTGACTGCTCGGCGATTCGGTCCAGCCCAACGCACGATAGAAGCGGCGACTGCGTTCGAGATCAGCAACCCCCAAGGTGACAAAGCTGATGGTCTGTTTCATGACGCTTTACCTCTCCAAATTATAGAATCCCTTCGCCATGGAATATTCTCAATCGGTTAATTTAGTTGCATCCACAATGGTACATATTCCAGCCTAAATCAGCCACCCATCCCGAATCAACCCCTCATCGATTCCGATACGATTACGCCAGTAACGAACTGGCTGAAGCCTTCTGTGAAACTTTCACGATATACGGTGACGGCGCGCGTGTGCAGGTCGTAATGCGAATTAACGCCGAGCAAGCCTCGAAAAAGCCAATGTGCAGGCTGCCCCGATTCTACATTCGGGGAAAGCTGATACGTCTGGGGGAATTGAGCAAATGAAGATCCCCGGTGCTGCACCGGGGTAGTGGCGACAGCATGGTACACAAGTAATAGAGGTTGACGGGGTGAATCGAGTGTTTGGCTGAGCTTGCGACTTAATATGGGGGCTTGTTTTCTGAGGTGCGATCAGTCCAGGTACCTGATGTAATCCATGGCCTGCCTCTAAATCCGCTTTTGCGTATTGGCCAACAGCACGTTGACGGCATAAGCGACGACAAAGACGCCCACCGGGACGGCTTGCGGCGGAATAGGGAACGGCAAGGTCAAACTGACCAGCAACAGATACAACGCGCCTACAATCAGGTAAAGGCTGTAGCGATGCGCCATGGGGCTTGGGTAATCGAAATTGGTCTGGCTGATCTTGCGCCGTACCAGTCCGTCGACGACAAACGGCAGCAAGGCGGCTGCCAAGTACGGCAACCAGATGCAGGCCGTGGTCAGGCGCTTGATCATTTGAAAAATCGTGTCCCACAGCACGTTAAGCCGGCTTTCGATAAAGGGAAACAAATCGTTGCGCCCCACATCCTCGAAGCCTTTGGACATCTGCCGTTCGCGCTCGGTCGGGATGAAGTAGCGGAACACGCTTTCTCGGATACCGGTGCTGACGAACAAGCGATCAAACCAGCGCTGCGCGGTATGGCTGATCTGAGATTCTTTATCGGCGCCAAAATAGCCGATCATCATCTGATCTTCGGCGCGCTGCAGTTCACGCGTCCAGCGGTCGGAAACGAAACTGGCCACCAGGATCACCTCCAGTAGCCAAAGCATTAGGCTGAACAACAGATTGCGCGTCATGAGCTGGCACCTTGGTGATCCCGTTGTCGATTCAGTTCCGACCGCAGTATCGGCAGGCGACCTTTGACGATCCGGCCTCCGGATAACTTGGCGATGTAATGCAAGTCCGGCAATTGACCCAACAGTTGGGGCGCAAACAAATCGCCTTCTTCTTCCATCAAGCGTTCGCCGACATTGCCGGAAAACACCGTGGGATTGGTCGCGCTGGTGGCGACGCCTTGGGTGCGCATGATGTACTTCAACCGCGTCTTGGGCAGATTGTCGGTGATGTACTGCTGCGTTTCGCCGTCCATGATTCGCAGCGCGATCAGGTTGTTGACGTTGCCTAGCACTTGGCGGGCCTTGTCCTGGGAGCCGGTGCGGGCTGCAAAATCGGCAAAGGTTTGCGTGGCAATGAACAAGCGAATCTTGGCGCCGCGGCCTTTGTTCAACACCTGAATGAAGGGATCGTTGATGACTTCCGCCGCCTCGTCGACAAACACATTGACGGGTCGGTCCGAGACACCGTAGTTGTAACGGTCGCCGGCGACGGCGGCCAAGTCGGCTAACAAAATCGAGCCAATCGCGCTGCCCACCATGCCATCCGATAACGAGTCCAGGCCGATGTAAGCGACCTGGGCTTTTTCAATGATGTGGCCGGTATTGGTGATCGGTCGCAGATCATCCGCGTCGTGCGGGTTCGGCGACAGCAAAGGTCCCAATGAACCCGAGGTCAGCATGTTCATGATCGGAATCAAGGAGGCGACCATCTTGCTGAAATGCGTCCGGTCGTGTTCGAACAAAGACAACAAGCCTTCCAGATCCAAATTCGGCAATTGATACTGTACGACCTCCCGGTAAAACCGCACCAGCCCCAACGCTTTCGAGTCGATGTCCTTGGCGTTTTTCAGGTAAGGCCGCGCTTCTTGCCGCCAATGGCCGAGGTTGTTGTCGAAATAGCGTTCCAATGCCTGAATCACCAAAGTCGAAGGACCGCCTTCCAGGTAACGACGTAGTTTCACCAAGGTTGGCCGTTCCTCGATCACCATCAAGCCTTGAATCACGTTATCCAGCGATTTTTGCCCAAAGGCTTTGAACGGATCGTTACTGCTTTCGCTGGGCGAAATGGCACTGATGCGGCTGGCGATTTCCGAGGGACGGTTGAAATTGTGCAAAGGGTCGAGTCGCACACTGTCTTCCGGAAATGCCGGATGGAAATACACGAAACGATCCGGACGCTTGGTCAAGGCGCAGGCGCGTTTGGCACAGGCCATCAAATCCTTGTCGCCTTTGGGATCGATGATGATCACCGCTTCGCCGCGCAAGACCGCTTGCGTCACCAACACGTCAAAGGCACGCGTTTTACCGGCGCCGGTGGTACCAACCAGCAGTGTATGGCCGGCGGTATGCTGCAAAGGCTGACGAATGTCGCTTTCGGACACTTCCAGGCCGTGTATCCAGGCTGAGCCCATGCGCTGATGATCGCTCGGAATCAGCGTCGAGACATCCCGTTTCAGAATTTCATACGCCAATTGTGCGTGCTTTTGCGCCCAATCGAAGCCCCAGCCGAACCACAAAGCCTCGGGGTTGCGCTTCACCAGGGTGACAAGCTTCTCGGTATCCAGATATTGGAACCGAAACTGACGCAACCGGCGTTTGCGATACCAGAGACTCAATGCCGGTGACAGCCGCCAACACGCCATCACGGCGCACGCCGTCATCAACCAATCGAAGGGTTCGCGGGGCAGGCCCGACCAGCGGCTGGTGAAATATGCCAATCCGGCACCGCCCAACCAACCCGAGATGGCATACACCTCGAAGATGGGTCGCCAGGGAAACTGGTAGTCGTAATCGGATTTCATGGTCTACGCCGCATTTGCAAAACGGTACCGATACTTCGAAAATCGGCATGGCTACCCAGTGCCCGCATCAACTGCGTGCGGGTCAAGCCGGGTGTGTTTCGCAGCAAGGCCTCAATCGACCGATCCTCGACATCGAGCCATGCCGAGTCGGTTCCGTCTGCGGACGGCGGCGGGGCGGCTTGCGCCAGCTCGTCCATCCAGTGTTCGATGACTTGCCGGAGGTTTTGTTTTGGGAGCGCGCTGGATTCCGATCGTGACGACAATGGTTCGGGTTGAATAGCCTGCCGTCTATTGGTGGACCGAGACGGAGGCATTGGCTTTATGTTATCCAGCGATGCAACGACTACTGCCGTCGCTTCAGTAGCAGGCGCATTCTCAACGACTGCCTGACACTGCGGCGATGATGATTGCTCGGTCTGCTGTGCCGCTGTCGTTGGTCGATGTGTTGCTTTTGACTCACTGCTGCTGCCGACGACTGCCGATGGAACGAGTGGCTCTGACGCCAAACTTGCGGTGGACACCAGCGTGCTCGCCAACAGCCGTTTGAACATAGCACTCGGTCCGCTGGCAAGTAACACGCCACGGATTTTGTCGATCTCCCGAATTTTGCGCATGGGCGAGAGCACGTCGGTCACTAACCAGCCTTTCTCGTCCAGGCATTTGATGAACTGATTGGCTTCGAGTTGCAGGGCATCCGCTGTTCGGGGAAAAGCGAGCAGGCATTGGTCCTTATGTTCCAGAAGATCAGTGCCCCAGCGCCATTGTTCAGACAAGACGATTCCGGCCAGTTGAATCAGCCAGTGCCCTGCTTGACCTTGCGATTCCAGCCATTGTCTGGCAACGTCACTTTGATCCGGCGCAGAATTTTGAGGCAAGACCGATGCCGCCTCTGCTTCAATCGTGCCGTCCGAACCGCTATTTGAAGCGTTTGGCGTGGTATCGTTTGGGTGTTGATCACTTCTATCGTCCAAGACTTGACCGGAATGTTCGTGTAGATCGCGGTCTCTGTCAGCGTCGGCATCCATCGCCAAAATGGCGGCTAAATCGTCCGGGATGACCGACTCAGCCAATTGCACAGCATTGGATTCAGCGCTCACTGTCTCGATTGCACGGTCAGGTGTCTTCGCTTTTCGCCGTTTTCCTCCACTGGTGTCGGAAGCCGATTTGCTGGTGGCTTGGGACTGGGCGGCGGCGGGGTTGGTAGACGTTGATTCCGGTTCATCACTGACTTCGATGCCATCCACTGCCACCGGCGGCTCGCCGCTGTATACCAGTTCGATCGAGGCCAGGCGCAACATGAACAAGCTGCCATTCAGGGTTTCGGTTTGCATGCGCCAATAGCGAAACCGCCCGCCGTTCGGTAGGGTTTTGGGAATAGCTAGCCCACGTTCGATCAAAATATCGGCCAGGGTGTCTTCATCGCGGGGAATGCCGGGGATGTGATCCTTGTCCAGCAGAGCCAGCATGTCTTTGACGGCGCTGCGCCAGACGATATGGAGGCCGTCCTGGAAACGCCAGATGCGGGCGCCTTTTTCATTGGCCAGCCATTGACCGGATTTGACCAATCGACGCATCGCATCGCACAGGTAGCGTTCGACCGGCATGCCCATGGCCGATTCCAGACCTTGGTAATGGGCTTTCAAATCCCGTTCCACACTCCTGCAATCGGCCGCCATGACCAGTGCGTAGCATTTCGAGCCGCGATCCAGACCGTGGATGGTTTCCAGCATAGCCTGCATGATGTCGGGACCGGGGGCCAGAATGTAGGCGCGTGCTTCACGGGTCAATACCCGTTCGATGACCAGGGCCGAGAACTGCTCATGACGCTTGTGACGATTCTCTCGCCAGCGTAAGAAATATCGATCGATGTGATGCTGCGATGCCCAATCGGCCAGGTTTTCATCGCAAGGATTCCAGGTGTGTTGACCCAGTCTATCCATCACGGCGATGTCCGATACCGGTTTGCCGATGTCATGCAGCAACCCGGCAAAACAAACGGCTAGTCGCCAGCGCGGTTCCACCGCTTTACGCGCCTTCGGCGTGACATCGGTGGCAAACAGACAGTCCTGGGATGCCAACGTTGCCCAATGCGCGACTTCCAATCCATGCCGAAACAAACCGCCGGCACCGCGATGGTGGTGCGATTCCGACGCCGGCAGTAGATGGCTGAAGGCCGCATAACGCTCAATCACCGGCAGTACGATGCCCTGAAACAGGGATTCCGGACAGGCCAAAGCCTGCTCAATAGACTGGATCAACTCGGTTTGTGTGCCGAGAATACGCGCCACCGGCGCAGCCGGTAAACCTTTCATGAACGGTGGATACCGCGGTATCTCTTCCTCCGGGCTGGCCGGGTTTGACTCAGGCGCAGGTTTGCCGGCAACGAAGAAACGTTGCAGCCAAGGGATAGAGAACGGTAAACGTGTGGTTTTCATGACCCGCTATCATGCCAGTCATTTTTTTGAGTCAATCTGCGAAAAACGCATAATTATCGAGTTTTCGCAAACGAGCCTGGAAAAATAGTGCTTACTGTGTCGAGTCTTCTTACTGTTTTGGAGACGACATGAACATCCGCATCGCCCCGTTTGCCGCCATCTTGCCCACCTTGTTCAGCGTGGGTTGCAGCACCTTACCAGCCCCGTCTGATCAAGTCAGCGAAACTGTCATCGAATCCCTGATTCCCACCACAACATCCGAGGCATGGCGTCTGGACGTCACCCGGCAACCCAGTCGATTGGGTGGCTCGGTCTGGTGTACGTCGTCCATCGAACATGTGGTTAGGCTGGCAGATCCCATCTGGTCGATGGCCACCGAGGCCTCCGTCGACGCGACGAATCACGATGAGCGGCCGGTTACACCCGACCCATTGGTGGTAGAGCGCGCCTGGCGCAAATACTGCCATCATCAGCTCGAGCTGACTGAAGCCGAGCGCGAATGGCTCGAGAAAACCCCACTGCCCCCGACCGATCCAACCCGGCATTGCGATCCGCGTAGTTTGAAAAAGTGAGATGGCTATGACTCAACAAACAGCGACCTTACTGACCAACCTGAGCGAACGCTTCCAGTTACTGACGGAGCGCAAGAAAGCCCAACCACGACGTGTTGAACCGCTAGACACCCTTCCCAGTTGGCCTGCCGGTATGCGCGGCACGCCAAATGCCTGTTTGCGCAGTGCCTTGTTTGCCGGTGTGCAGGGCAATGAACGGATAGCGTACAAAAAACGCACCTTACTGGCGGCTGTCGATGGCATCGAAGTTCGTTATCTGGGGGTTCAACTGAATCAGTCCGACTTGGACGTCTGGATGCAGATCGTGCACCTGTCCAGAACGCAATTGCCCGGCTTTAGCGTAACCTTCAGTGCCCATGCCTTGCTGACGGCGCTGGGCCGCTCGACTGGCAAAAGTCAGCACGAATGGCTAAAAGAATCCATGGCGCGTTTAGGCGGTGCCTTCGTTGAAATCACCTATCACGGTCGGCAGACCTTTGGTGAAAAGGGTTTTTTGCGCTACCACCGCGACGAGGCAACTCAGCGCTATGTGGTGGAACTGACCGAGTCGATGTTACGAATGTTTGAAGACGGTTATACCCATATCGAATTCGAGCAGCGGCAGTTATTGCGTAAACACCCACTGGCGTTATGGCTGCATGGCTTTCTGTCGTCGCATGCGGCACCGTATCCGTTGAAGATCAGCACGATCCATCGTTTGAGCGGAAGTAGCGCTAGGACGCTGCGCGATTTCAAATACCGATTGCGTAAAGCACTGGATGCTTTGGTGGGGATTGGCTGTTTGGAAAGCTATGTTCTTTCCGAAGATACCGTCAAAATCAAAAAAAATCCTACCCCCAGTCAGCAGCGTTATTTGCAAAACAAAATCGGCTAAAAAGCACGGCATTCGACCGACGCCTATTTGGTCCGGTCGAAGCCCCCTGACACGGCATTCGGCCGACGCACTAACGGCATTCGACCGACGGAGGCACGGCATTCGGCCGACAGTGGCACGGCATTCGACCGACGCTTAGTTCTTTTTTACGAATCGCCGCAGGCCTTGCCCAGCGTGGTCTGCAGCGATTTTTAACGACACGAAAAAGCGGGTGCTAATCTATTTATAATCTTTTTTTAATCTATATAAGGGGCTACGCCTCTGTGGATAACTTCGGGCCAACATGGCATTCGAAACAGACTACCGATCAATTCAGGCTTTCACGCAGTCCACGCCGACAGCGATGAAAGGCATCTCGGAACTTGCCCAATAAATCGACTTGTTTGCGTAGGTCGGCAAACTCGTTCTCGAATTCCTCTACCAGTGAGGCTTCCCAATCCGGCTCTTTTTTCAGCACGTGCTGCAAAGGATAGCGGTAGCCTTTGCCCTTTTTGAGGTATTGCGTCACCGGTTTGGTTTGTCCATCGATCGACAGCGAGGCAATCAAAAACCACTCGATGGTGAAAGAATAAGCGCTCTCCCGGCGCCGGATTCGGACACCCAGTCGGCCGCGTTGAGAGGCCGGATATTTTTTGCGTTCCTGGCTGACTCGCCGCCAATAATCATCGACCAGCATACGCGCCTGACCATGCAGACCTTCAACGTTGGCTGTCAGCCACTCAACGACGCATTCATCGGCATACGTCATTCGATCGTTCGATTCGGTAATCGGATTCATGTCAAAAACCTATTCTTAACCACAGGTTTTTTCGCTGCAAAAACCTAGTGACTTTTTTGGGAAAAAATTACGGGTTCAAGGCAAGTCAAAATCCGAGTCAAAAACCTAACAAGGTTTTTTTACGAAATGCCTCATAGAATCAATGACTTGCCTAGTCTTGATGGGCGTCTTAGCTTCAGTCATTTCCCTGTATGAACATTGGACGAAAAACCCTGTATAGGGCGGCCATGATCTCGCCGATCTCCAGGCAATCCCCTGCGGCCCAGGCACACCAAGGCGATCGTTACGCAAATGCCAGTAGGTTTTTCCATCGTGATTTTGACCCTGCACGCTGAATTTTAATCGGCCGAGTTTGACGGTCTTCCGTGAGAAGTCGATGTTTTCGCGGATTTCGTTGATCCGGGCGTCTAAAACGCAATTTTTTTACTCAACTTGCGAAAACTCAAAAATTAGCGAGTTTTCGCAAACAGCCGGGGCAGGGGAGTGCTGGACAATTCGGCTATGAGTCCGAAAAACGTCCTGCTTCCATTCCTGATCGTTCTGTCGCTGCCGACCTCGATGGTCCGCGGGGATGAGGCGTTGCCGGCGCCTGCTTTGTCGTATTTCGAAGACAAACAGCGCGGCTGGTTTTGGTATGAGGTGTTGCCGGAGTCGGTCAAGAACATCCCAGCTGAAAAACCACTTGAACCTCTTCCGCGATTGCCCAAGCCTGAAGCCAATGCTTCGGAAAAATCGGTTTCAGAACCGATAGCCAAACCTTCTACAGAACCCCAACCGCTGTCTTCCGCCTGGCTGAAGCAAAACCTGGAGCATTACCTGAACCAGGCCATCGACGATCCCAGTCCCGAGAATGTGGCGGCGTTTTACTATTTGCAGCGGGTAATGATGGATAAAGCCGAGCGTTTTACCAATGCGGCCCGTTACGTGGTGATGTCCGATCCGCAACTCGATGAAACCGTGCGCAGACCGGTAGCGACTTATGCGGCCAATGAAGCCAATCATCAAGCCAGCGTGGTGGCCGAACGAGCCTTGAAAGCGATTGCGGCCCAAGCCGGCATTTTGTTTTTCTTCCGATCCGATTGCCCATATTGCCATGTGCAGGCACCGATTCTGGCGATGTTGGAAAACGCCTACGGTTTCAAAATCTATCCCGTATCGCTGGATGGTTTACCGATGCCGAACGGCTTTTTCAGTCAGTTCAAACGGAATAACGGTCAGGCGGCGATGTTGGGCGTTGAGCAAACCCCGGCGCTGTTTCTGATGAAACCGCCCAAGCAAATTGTACCGTTGGCGCAAGGCGCATTGTCGCTGGAAGAAATCACCGGTCGGATTCTGCTAGCCGCCAAGGAAGCGGGTTGGATCGATGCTTCGCAATACCAAACCACTCAGGGGATTCGCAATACACCGATGCTGTTACCTACGGCTGGCAGTATCAGCCCGGCGGTGGCACAAGATCCTTTGTCATTGATCCAGGCATTGCAACGCAGTGCCCATCTGGGGAGCACGCCATGATTTCGTTTTCTTTGTCTCTGCGCTGCCGCCAGGTACTGGTGTTGATCCTGTTGGTCGGGAGTTCCGTTCCAGCCTATGCCGACCTGCAGCAAGAAATGGACAGCATGTTCGGCACCATGACCAACTTTACGGGGCCGACCGCCCACTTGGGGCAACGTCGTGGCGTGATTACCGGCGGCAGCCTGGTGGCGCGCAATGGCATCACCAACACCAATCTGGTGTCGTTTGTGCCGCCCTCGTTCAGCGCCGGCTGCGGGGGTATCGATTTGTTCGCCGGCAGTTTCAGTTTCATCAATTTCAACCAGTTCGTGCAATTGATGCGCAACGTGGCCGGCAATGCGGCAGGCTATGCCTTTCAACTGGCGGTCGGCGCCATGTGTCCCTGGTGTGCCTCCGTGATGACCGATCTGCAAAAGAAGATTCAGGAGATGAACCAGATGTTCAGCAATTCCTGCCGGTTGGCACAAGGCTTGGTCAACGACACGGTCAAAGCCTTCGACCTGCAAAGTAAAACCAATCTATCCAATGCCTCGTTTACCCAAGGCATATCGGATGTGTTTTCCAGCTGGACCAATACCAGCACCCTGGGCGATCCGGTACAACAAATCAAGCAGAACGACCCGACCGACATGACCAAGATCATCCAGGGTAATCTGGTCTGGCGAGCCTTGGTCAATCAAAATGCCGGCGGCTGGTTCCGCTTTGGCGGCAACAGTTTGCTGGAAGCGGCGATGAGTATTTCCGGTACCGTGATCGTCGATGCCCCGCAAGCCGCACCCGATGGCAAAGGCGAGAACAATGCCATCAGCGCGCCGCCACCGGTGCTGCGGATCAAGGATTTGATGTACGGCAATGACGTCGGCAATAGTTATCAAACCGTCAGGATGTACACCTGTTCGGATGGACACGATGCCGATCAGTGCCTCAAACCCATTGTCCAGAACGTCAATCTGGTGGGCTTGAAGCAACGGGTGATGGAAATCCTGCTGGGTTCTGCCAATACCGGCAACGGGTTAATCTACAAATTCTCGACCAACAGCGGCCAGATCACCGACAGCGAAAAAGCCTTCATGCAAACTGTGCCAGATGCCATCGGCGGCATGATCCATAACTTGGCAAGGGAGGATGCCGGCATTGCAAAGTTGTGGGCCGAGGAAGTCGCGCCGGTGATTGCTCTGGAATTGGCGCAATTGATCGTCAACGATTTGCTCAATGCTGTGCAAACCGCGGCGCACATGAACGACCATGCCTACGCCAAATTGCTGATGGATGCCTTGAAAGACGCCCGCGAGCAGATTCAAGACGAGTACGTCACCATCGCCGGACGCTACGGCAATCCGCAAACCTTGATGGCGTTTTACCAGCAGTTGATGACCACCGTGAAGCCGAAACACTACGGTACCGTGGCACAGTTGCCGGCGTCCGGGATGGCGTGGCCAAGTCCTTAAACGCTCATTCCCCGTCCTCCCCACGATGCATTTCTCCCTCTTTCATTAAAAGGCAGGTCGCCCATGTTTGAAATTTTCTCCGTGGGCGATTCCGCCTATTTGCAAGCCATACTCAATGCCATCGCGATGATCTCCTGTACCGGCGATTACCGCACAGCAGCGGCCGTCGGCGGTTTGATCGGCGTCATCATCGTCATGCTTCGGGCCTTGTTGCAATGGGACGGCCGCGGCATACGCTATCAGGATTTGCTGTTAGCGTATGTGTTGTGGTTGATGCTGTATGCGCCTTCGGTTCGGGTGTCGATCGAGGATGCCTATACTGGCAGTGTAGTGGTGATCGACAACGTACCGCTGGGGCCGGCGGTGGTGGGAAGCGTGATGTCGAACATGGGTTATCGCACCACGCGTTTGTTCGAACAAGGCTTTGGCACACCGTCGATGACCGGCAATGGTTTTGCGGACAGTTTGCAGACTTTGACGGCGGTGCGGAAGAATCTGCTGTCGCGGGTGAATTTAGGCGTCGCCAATGTGCCGAACGCCGGCAGCGACATGGAAACCTCGTTCGCCAATTACGTGCGCGAATGCACCTTGACCGGTGTCGATTTGAATCAAAAATCGGTAGATGCCATCTTGCGCGATGCCGATCCATTGAATGCGATCAGGTTTGATTCCGATATTTACATGACCCAAATCTATGTCGGCGGCCAACCGCAAACCAAAACCTGTACCGATGCCTGGGCCGATTTGAGTGTGGTCGCTAATGGCAATTTTGCGACGGCGCTGGAAGGATTGTTACAACCGACCTTGGGTGTGCCGTCGGCAGCCGACACGGTACCGAAAATTCAGGAGGCCTTCGATGCGCTGGCCGGGCCAGGAGTAGTCGATGCCGCCGATTACATGCTGATGTCAGCTATCATGCCGATGTTCGAGAAAGGCGTGATCGGTCGGCATGAGGACGGCTTGCATTGGAACAAGGCGGCGATGGTCGAACAAGCCATTCAGCAACGTAATACCCAATGGGCAGCCGAACAAACTTTGTTTGCGAAGATCGTACGACCGATGATGGCCTTCATCGAAGGTTTGAGTTACGCCATTGCGCCGATAATGGCCTTTGTGGTGATGCTGGGCAATGTTGGCATTCGGATGAATATCGCCTACTTCTCAATGTTGCTGTGGATCCAGTTGTGGATGCCGATACTGGCGGTCATCAATCTGTTCATCCAGATGTCGGCCGCTGGCAAAATGGCGGCGCTGACCACCGCCACCTACAACTTGCCGTCAATGATGGGCATTTACCAGCTGGATATGGAGTTGCAGCAATGGCTGTCAATCGGCGGCATGCTGGCGGCGTCGACGCCGGCGATCACGTTGATGCTGATCTATCGCGGGGCGGTCACCGCCACCCATTTCCTGGGACGCATGGATGGTGGCGATTACGTGAACGAGAAAATCGCCACGCCGGATGTGATCAGCCCGGCACCGGTATTGAATGCCCAGGCGCAACATCAATACAGTCCACTTTCAGCAGTTACCCAAACCGGTGTCGACAAAGTGCTGCCTACCTTTACTGCCGGCAAGGACATGAGTGCGGCGGTTTCGTCGGCTTACAGCGCTTCCGAACAGGCGACCAGCAGTTTCATGAATAGCGTGTCATCAACCGCGTCGAAGTCGGCGAGTATCGCCAGTGATGCATTTGATAGCCGTTCGCTGGGTAATCAGATTGCCAGTAGTTCCAGTTATACCGATGCCTATAACCGTCAGTTCGGAGAGGCCTTTGCCAAGAAGCATGCAGACACCGGTATTTCCGCGGATCAGTTCTCGGCGTTGGTGGCCGGCAGCGCCAATGCAGGGGCCAAACTCGGTAACGACCAATTAAGTGGCGCAATCTCAGGTCGTTTGCAGAATGACTTTAAAGTCAGTCAGGATAAGTCCGATGCCATTGCCGCGGACATCAGCCAAACGGTCAACGACAGCCAAGGCTACCAAGCTGGCTTAGCCAAAAGCCTGGCACTGGATGCGCAAACCGGCACCCGAAACGTTGCCTCAATGGGACTGCAAAATCAATCGCTGTCTACGTTGCAACACAGTGCAACCGATGCGGTATCGGCCAGCGAATCCTATCAACAAACCCTATCGGCCCAACAACGCTTCGGAACTCAAGCCAGTTTCGGTGCGGCGGAAACGGGTTATAAAATCGCCCATGATCCTGGCTTGATGGAACGCCTGGATCGCACGCTAGACCAGTATGGCTTACGAGGTGATACGCAACGGTTGGCATCGCAATGGAAAGCATCAGGTTGGATCAGCGATGCCGACCAAGCCTATGCCGCAGCCGGGATGTCGTTATTGACTGGGTTTTCGTCACCCAGTTACCGCACCCTGGATGATCAACAATCACACCAAGCGCAACTCTCGGGATATCAACTGCTCGGCGATACTTTTAATGCGCCGAAAGCCGATCAAAGCTGGGATGCCAGCCGGAATGAAGCCCTGAAAGCCAATGCACCGGAAGCAGGCAAGGTTCAAGCATCAGTCGAACAGGCTCATCTCAACGATCCGCGCGCTGAAACCGAATCGCTGAATCAGCGTGCACAAATACAGATTCGTTCAGCGACGGGAAAAATTGCCGGTGGCGAAGCCCGTGTCGAAACCCAACACGATCGTAACCTGGCAGAGCGTGAACAAAACTCAAGAGAGGGCTTTGAGCAATTGGCGAATGTCAAAGCCGAGCACTTTAGACAATCAATTGCGGCTGCGGCCAATGACACGCCTTCGGCGGCGGAGGCTTCATACAATTATCTCGGTGGGAGTCTTTATAATTCGGCCAAAAATATTGAGGCAGTGGGTGCAGGTAGTCAACAATTTATCAAAGAGTTCATGTCTCATGCTGATGAAGCCTATTCTAAGAGTTCTAATTATTGGGAAGCCATAAAATACGGTGCTTCACAATCCTATTCGGGATTTAAAGAAGCGACAAAAAACTGGGCCGACCAAAGAGTGAATGAAGTAGCCGATAAGCTAACTTCGAGCCAGCAAGCCTATTACAGAGCAGCCATGATTGATGCCTTCTCTGGTATTGCCGTCTATGGTGAAAATGCTGGGGATTTAGGTAATGCAAAGCGGAAACTCCTAGATGAGGAGGGTTTGACCGATGGTAATAATATCGCCGAAGTACTGAAAAGTGCTGCGGGACAAAATAGAGGTGACCTGATCAATCAGCTTGCTAACTATAATCGTGCCCGCGGATTGATTAATTATTGAAGTGTGTTTTACTTGATGTGTTCCGGAACTGAGCTAAACCAGAAATTAGTCCGCGAATTAACATCACAAGGAAAAACATCACAATGTAACCAGTAACATCATGAACTTGATTAGCAATGATGATGGCCAATAGGACTATAACGGCCCAATAATAGTTACTTTCGTGAGAGAACTTGACTGCTAATCGTTCAATGCATTGAAAAATCAGTTCTGCCAAGGCTAATGGCGCAAAGATAATGGTACCGAATATTGCTAAACGTCCCAAACTGCTAGGTAGAAATTCCCAAGAACTCAAAGACCCTATGACGGCAAAACCTATAACAATAATCAAAAGGCGATAAAAAACAGTGAACGATAAGTTCCGTGTATGAAAACGTTGCAAAAGACGCTGCAATCCACTTGGAAACTTCGCAAAGGTGGCACCACAAAATGGGCAGATCGATCTCAGAGGTTGGCCATAATACGTCACTACTCTGGGCACCATGATACGATGACATTCGAGGCAATTGACTGTGGCATGATGCCCGGCAAATACCGACTTCGAGGGCCTGTTTTGGTGATTCTTGGTCGCCAGTCGTAAGCGAGGTGATTGTGATGAAAACGATGACATTAATGACCTCCAGCCTTTTGCTACCGTATTATCGTACCGCTAACAGACTGAGTTGCCAAGTTAGTTAGCTTTAACCCATTTGGATTGCTAACCATTGCCTTTGAAGTTCTTTAGCACATTTTCAACTTCGCTCATCACGACGCAATCGGATATTTTTAAACGGATTTAACCTCGATAGCAGACTCTCAAATTTCTTGAATTTTTAGGACATGGCAGACGAGATCGGCCAAAACCGGTCGGTCGGGGTAACTTTCCAATTTCGTTAGTTAAAGCGACCAGTGACTGACTTGACTGTCCGGTATTCGGCGAGCAAATTGACGTTATCGCTGGCTCGCCTATGAAAGCTTGATGTTGGGAACAGAAAAATTAATGTGGACTGCATGTTATTTATGAATGGAAAAGATCTTTGCGAAGGATACTCGACACTTCCCTCTAAATTTATCAGTAGAATCGAAAATTCATCTATCCCCATTTTTCTTTTGATAGCGTTCCTACCATCTTGATGAGGTACAAACCGGCATGAATTCGCTTCTGTTTCCCCACACAAAAAACAGGTAACCGTAATAAAACGTCCAAATTAAAATCAAAAAGCAGACTACGAGCAGCCAGAATATTAGCGTTCTCGCGCCGCCTCGTGAAAGGCTTTACGTACTGGCGAAAGTAAATATTCTAATACCGTACGAGTACCTAGTTTGATTTCTGCGGACACTTGCATACCTGCCGTCAGTAAATGCTGTTGCCCCTCGTTTTCCAGGTAAGGAGTTCTCAAATCAGCTAAAGCTCTATAGGCTAATGGAACTGCGGTTTTATTGTTTTTTTCAGCCGGCTGCGACATACCATCCGAGGATTGTTTATCTACGGCATCGGCACTTACATGACTAATATTTGCTTCCACCAAGCCATATTTCTGAAAGGGAAACGCCGAGAGCTTCAATTTAACCGGTTGTCCAGGTCGAATGAAGCCAATATCCTCATTGGTAACCCATACTTCCGCACGCAGGTTCTCATTCATAGGTACCAGAGTCATAAGGATGGTACCCGGCGAGGCAACTGTACCGATGGTATGGGTCGCTAGGTCTTTGATTACAGCAGCTTGTGGGGCCTTCAGTTCGAGAAGTTCGTTTCGGTGTTCGATTTTTGCTAACTCCTGGCGCAGTTTTTCTAGTTTTGTCGCGACATCAACTCTATCGGCTTGTAGTTGACGTAGATAATCGGCGGAAATCTGCTCAATATGAGTCCGGCTTTGAGTAATCGTCGCTTTCGCTGCCTGAATCACCGATGCCTGAGTCAATAAATCCTGTTCCTTTTCAATTCGTTCACGGACTTTTTCATTGGCTTGGATGCGACCGCCATATCCACGCTGCGCGAGTTGTTCAAATGCATTTTCCTGCTCACGGTAATGCGGCAAGGTTTGAACTAATTTTGCTTTGACTTGTTCCGCTGCCGCCAAATCATGTTGGGCTTTTTCCAATACGCTGCGTTCTTGCGACAGTGCGTTTCGGTAGGCATGGATATTTGCTGCGTATTGTGATGCAATTTGACTGTACAGTTCCGGTGGATCAAGATCATCCTTTTGCAACGGACGGTCGGATAATTGGGCGTCAATACGTCGCAGTGCGAGGCGATTACTATGGTAATCGTTAGTCAGCGCTTTACGGTCAGCATCTGAATACACGGCATCCATGCGCATTAATACTTGGCCAGCTTCTACGCTTTCGCCCTCCTGCACTAGAATTTGCTTGACGATCCCTTGCTCAGCCGGCTGGACAATTTTGAGATAACTAGTAGGTACCAGTTTACCTTCGGCCACCGCGACTATGTCGAGCTCACCAAACGCCGCCCATGCCAACAGCAACACCAATAGAATAAGTAGTGAATAAAGCACTACACAGGCCATAGGATGCGGCGGCTGCCGTTGTATCCTTAATAAACCAGGCTGGAAATCCAATAGTTGTCCGCTATTCGTAGCGGGTTTGCTGGGCGCATTATTGAGATTGATGTGGCTCATAAAACATAGCTAAATAAGGACTAATGAATCGATTTTATAGGTGGCGTTAGCGATTGATCAGACCCTGGTGAACTAGCCTTGACCTTACTGATACCGCCGTATGACAGCATCGTCTCTACTAAATACACCGCTTTGTCGATGACTTGATGGGGCTTGAAGTCGGCATAGCGATTTGCGAAATCAACGGCATTCTGTCGATAAATAGGGTTGCAAAGCAAACGCTCTAACAGTTCAGAGAAGTGCCCCTGAGTTCTACATTGCTTAGCTACAAGACCCGCCGTTAAGTTCTCAATACACTGCCCCATCAAATACTGCTCGATATTTTGCGGCACGAGTAACAAGGGAATGCCTGCTAGCAAACAGGCACTGACTGTACCGATTCCACCGTAAGTAATTGCAATGTCAGTGGATTTTAGCAGGCCGGAATCTAAGCGCCCTGGCTCTGCAAACACCTGAAAACCCGGTCTGGCTAGTGCTTCAGCCTGAGCACGTCGAATACCTGGTGCCACTACGACTATGTCGGCCGACTGCTTGGACAAGGCTGTCAGCAAGGCCTCAAAGCCAGGTACGCTAGGTCGTAAATAGGCGAATATATGTGTGCTGTCCATCGTGGACCAACTGATTGCTTGGCCGGCATCACGACAATAAATGGGCCCGGTATAGTTTTCGCCGTCGCGTAACCCGTAATGATCCAGTTCTCCAAAAGTTGCCAATATCTTGCCGGCACCTTCGAATAGTACCGAGATTCGGCTTAGTGTCCGCTCACCTAACGCTATAGCAATGGCATTGAGTCGTTCCAAGACACGTTCTTCAGACCGACATAACCTATCGACATCTATTGCTTCCCACGGTCTGATTGACGGTAATGGTGAGCAATTCGGAGGGATTTCAAAACCGCTACCAATGATTGTAGAGGGCAACCCGATCAATCGAGCCGCGAATAGCGCAGTAGGCGCATGATCAGTCACTATGATATCCGCGTTGAACATTCGCATCAGACTCAACCAGCTCCGGACCATCCCCCACAACGTTGCATGCTCACTGTAGCCGGATGCCAAAAGCATTTCGGCATAATTGCCCGGGGGCCTAACCAAGCGTTTATCACTGGTATCAAACGGGGCTTGGGTAAACGCAATACCATGCGGCCCAAGTAGATTCGCCGCCACAGTAGTATCTCGAACGACAAAAAACACTTGATGGCCTTTCGCTCTCAAGCCCAGGGCGATAGGTAACTGGCGGGATAGGTGACCATAATTAGCACCTAACTCCCAAGCAAAAAGAATGCGACTCATGCAATGTTATCCATAATCCCCTGGCAACCAACAGAGGAAGCATTTACTTTGAAAGACACGAAGACCCTAATTACAGGGGGGGGGGGCCGTCAAGCAGTCGGAAAACTGCATTACGCCACCCCGTGACCTGATCTACACTAACTTCGTCATGCCTTCTTGCAAACTGGATAGAGAATGCAGAGTTTGGGTTTGTGTGCCCAATCCGGGCGCGGCAATGGTCTCTTGCGCCGCGCTAGTACTAATGCCGCTCAAACTACCATTTTTGCCGTACTGATAGGCCAAGTCGCCGCCGAAGGCTTCGGTATCAAAGCCTCCCAAGTGAAATTGACTCAAGGCATTACTCAGCGCCCAGCTGGAAAGGCCCGGTCGAGACGCTCTAGCCGTATCGAAGGAATCGACTAGACCCGAAAAATCAAACGTTTCGATCTTGTTATCCATGAGCGGATTGGCTGAGTTTTGATCGAATCCAGTCATGGCCTCGGCCACTACCTGCAAATTCAGAACAGTTTTATGTTCGGCACAATCATACCAATCATCGAATTTGATTCGATCACCATTACCCATGTCCAACACCAGATCGTCACCGTTCTTACGGAATTTTAAATCGCTATAGCGAATACCGCCGCCAAGCGATAGGGTATCGTCCTGCGCGCCGGAGGAGTTGAGCGTATCCGCACGGTCACCCCGATTGAATAGAATCACGTTGCTGCCTCCGGACAAGGCCAATTCATCATTACCGATGCCACCAATTACTACGGCAGCATCGCCATAGACGGACAGTTCGTCGTCGCCGGCACCGCCATCCAATAAATTGTGACCTTGGATGTCTCGCAAGTTATCGTTGCCGTTGCCGCCCTGCATAAGATCGTTACCGAATCCGCCGGATAGTTGGTCGTTACCGGTTCCGCCTTGCAATACATCATATCCGGCGCCACCATCGATACGATCATTGCCGCTACCGCCCAGTAATAGGTCATTACCGGCAGACGCCCAAATTACGTCCTTGCCGCTGCCACCGTCAATTTTGATGTCACCGTAACCATAGCGACGGCTGGTTAAATCAACCACGTCATCACCTCCACCCATTTGGATCTCTTCGATCCCGACTAATCGAGGGCCCGACTGACCGGCGGGGTAAGGACTGATATCGTCATCCAGTAATAAAGCATCGCTACCCGAAGTGGCCTTCAAAATGTCGTATCCAGCGCCGCCATTATAAATATCGTAGATACTGTTATCCAAGTCAAGCCAGATGAATAGCCGAGTCGAAGGGTTTTGCGGATTTCAAGACACCGAATGCCACATGAATCAATTTACGCATCATGGCACCGATAATCAGCTTATTGGGTTTACCAGCACCGGCTAATCGTCCACGGAATTGTTTACCCCAGGCTGTTTTATAAAGCGTCACCATGGCCGGCATATAGAGCGCTTTGCGCAGGAAGGCATGGCCTATTTTGGAGAGCCTGGGCTTGCCCTTGAGGCTGCTGCCCGATTCGTATTGCCGGGGATCGAGTCCGGCAAAAGCGGCGGCCTGCCGACTATTGGCAAAGCGCGAGGTATCGGCGTAGAACGCGAGGATGATGGCGCTGGTGCGCTCGCCAATGCCGGGAATGCTATCGAGCAGTTCGCGCTGTTGCTTGAGATCGGGATGGCGATCAATGTGATCGTTGATGGCGTCGATCAATTGTTGGATCGCAGTATCCAGCCAATTCAGATGCTGTTGAATGTCCTCACGCACGGCCTCGCGCGCCACTAGCAAGCGGTTGTTTTCCTGGGTGCGCATGGTTTGTAAGGCGTCCAGCCGTAATACTAGTGCGCGCAGTGTGACTTCCGCCTCGCTACGGGGCTGCCAAGCAGGCGGTTGGCGCTCGGCGCAGAAATCGGCGATGAGTTTAGCATCGACCGTATCGGTTTTGCTGCGGGTGAGCCGTGAAGCGCCATAGGCCTTAATTTGTGCTGGATTGACGACGCTCACGGTGAAACCAGCGGTTGCCAGATGCTGAGCAACGTCTTCCCAATAAATGCCGGTCGCTTCCATGCAGACATGAGGCGATTGGGCCTTTTGAGCGGCCAACCACGTCAACAACGTCGCGAAGCCGTCGAGAGAATTGGGAATGACTTTGGCGCGAAACTTGCCGCTGTGCAGACGCAATGCGCAATCCAACTTGGCTTTAGCAACATCGATACCGAGATAAAAATGGGACATGAAAACCTCAAATGATCTACCTTGTGAATGCAGGCTGCCGGAAACCGGGCCGAAGAGACTGTCCGATCGTTGATCGAGAGTGGGTCGCTGCTGCAAAGATCTACGCCGGGGATTTCGAAATCCAAGCTCCGATACGGCATCCAGCGACCCAAACCTGAGGTGCCCCTCAGGTGTGTTTTCACGAATTACTATCCTTTGAAAAGCACGCTTGGATAATACAAGCTCCGATTTCGCTCCGCCAGGCTGACTGTTTCAGCAGAGCCTTGATATCCGGGACTACCGACATTAATCCTCCGTCCGGATTCATCTTCGCATGAGTGCTCGCCGTCGTCGTGAGCATGATGATGGTCGTTTTCGTCATCCTCATGATCATCGTGGTCATCATCGGTCCAGCGGCTGTCAACAGAATACAGCAGAGTATCGTCTCCCAAAGCTGCCTGCAGCCAATCCCGACCCGCTTTACCGTTGAGCGTATCGTCACCGGCTGTTCCAATCAGTATATCGTCGCCGTCGGTACCGTCGATAATCTGTCCTTGCGCCACATTTGGCGCAATATTCAACACAAAGTCATCGGCTACCGATAAACCCCCTGCATCGCTAACTAATATGCGGAGCGACACGATACCCACATCCAGCGCACCGGGCATGCCGCTTAAAGTACGCGACGTACTATCGAAACTTAGCCAGCTCGGCAACGCGCCACCATCGGCCAAACTTAGACCGTAACTCAGCGAGTCGCCCACATCGATATCCTTAAAGCCATTCGCCGGAATCTGATAAGCGAATGCAACACCTTCTTGCGCCGTTTGATCGAGAACCGGGACCACTAGGATCGGTGCGTCGTTGATATCAGCAATAGCGAGATCAAAGTCAGCTGTCGCGCTAGCGCCGACTGAATCGATTGCTGTCAAACGGATACTAAGATTGCCGACATCGCTATTTGCGGGGGTACCGGAAAAACTCAAAGACGCTGCGTCGAACTGCAACCAACTTGGCAATACGGCACCATTGGATAAGGTCGCCGAATAACTCAAGACATCTGCTGCGTCTATATCGACGAAACTGTCGGGCGGCAGTGTGTATTGAAAAGCTTGATCCTGGGTTGCTGTCTGATTAGTCAGCGGGGTTGCGAGGAAAGGCGCATCATTAACGTTTTGCACGGTTAGCACAAAGCTGTCTTCCGCAGTGCCTCCTAGCGAATCGCTCACCAACAGTTTGATGGTGTAGGAGCCAACTTCGCTGTTACCTGGAGCACCACTGAAACTTTGCGTCACTGTATCGAAACTCAGCCAAGCCGGTAAAGACTGGCCGTCAATCAACGTCGCACTGTAACTTAACGTATCGCCGGCATCGATATCTATGAAGGACGCAGGTGGCAGTGAGAATATGAATGGCTGATTTTGGGTTGCAATTTGATCGGCGAAAGGCGTTAACAATATCGGAGCATCGTTTACGTTCGTTACGTGCACGGAAAAATCGGCTGTCACTGAACTGCCGGATGTATCCGTCGCCGTGAGCCGAATACCCAAACTACCGACATCGGCATTAGCCGGTGTACCGCTAAAGCTCAGTGATGCCGCATCAAAAGCTAACCAACCAGGCAGCGCTGAACCATCACGTAACGTAGCGGAGTACGTCAAATGGTCACCCTGATCGACATCAACGAAAGTCGTGTCAGGCAGGGTAAATGTCAACATTTGATCCTGAGTGGCAATGATATCGCCGGGATTGACTGCTACTATGGGTGCATCATTAGCGTTTATGATAGCCAGATTCCATTGCGTTTCCGCCGTCGCACCGAAAGCGTCGGTACCGGTTAAGCGAATTGCATAGCTGCCGACTTGCTCGTTCGCCGGCGTGCCGGAGAATGTCGCGGTAGCTTGATCGAAATGCAGCCATGCCGGTAACGCGCTGCCGGCGGCCAAGGTGGCCGACAAAATCAGTGCGCTATTCGCATCGGCAAACAAATCGCTTGGCACTTGATAGTGTATCGGCTGATCTTCCCAAGCCATATGTTCGGCCAACGCCACTCCGACGCCCGGTCCGGTATTGAGCGCTGCTTCAATTGGTAACGCCCCGCCATCAGCAAATTCGAAGCGGTCTATGACTTGGCTACCAAATACGCCGCTAGGATCGTAATTGAGAATACGCACCGCGTCGCCTTGGTTACCGTAAGACACTGTCAGCGTAGTGCCGTCGCGCACCAACGTCAGATCGTCAGGGCCAATACCCTCTCCAAAACTCAAGGTATTGGCATAACCATTCAGCAAGGCATCGTGGATCGTATCGATACCGTCACCGAGGTTAAAGACAAAGGTATCCCGGCCCGCACCACCCAGTAGGTTGTCGTCGCCGCTACCACCGGTCAACACATCGTCACCATCACCGCCATAGAGGCTATCCGCACTTTCATAACCGTACAGGCGATCTCCAAGGTTAGTACCGCTTAAGGTATTCCCGTTTTGATCACCCTGTATGACAAATGTACTTCTGACCAGCTGTCCAAAATCCACTACGCTACCATCCGCAAATCGAAAACTGTCCACAGCGCGTGGGCTGTTTTCGACATCATTGGGATCGAAACCTTGCAGACGAACCTCATCGCCGTTGTCTCCCACACGGATGATGAACCAACCCGGCTCGCCGTTAGCGGGAGCTTCGAAATGCAAATGGTTGATCAAATCTTCCTGGGTGATACCCTCACCAAACTCCAATTGGTTGCCAGCCCCCATTTCGGCGCTATCAACGATGGTTAGCACCCCGTCACCTATATTAAACAGATAGCTGTCGTCGCCCGCGCCGCCGTTGGCCGTATCGTTACCTGGACCGGATTCAATGCGATCATTACCGTCATACCCGAATATTCGATCAGTGATGGCGGTACCGAGTAACACATCATTATCCATTGTGCCGTCGATATCGAAGCCGCGTGCAAGTAACTCCGCGTAACTGAGCAGTGGGGCGGTAGCGCCTAACTGGTAATGCTCAATGGCATGGGCACCGAATGGATCATTGCGATTGAAACCGGATAGGCGAATCTGATTGTCTGCATCCGGATAGTCAAGGATCAAACTGCCGGTTTCCGCATCGTGGCTCAATGTGACTGCGTCGCCGTCAAAGTCCGCATCGGTAAATACCAAGGTATTGCCCGCACCGGCTTCGGCTGAATCGGTAATGCTATCCGTCCCTTCATCGGTACCGATTAGATATACGTCGTCGCCGGCACCGCCGTCCATCGTGTCGTCACCGGCTAGAGGGCGGAAGATATCCGCTTGATTACTACCGGTCAGTTCATCGTTATTGGGCGTGCCGACGATTTCTATACCGAGCCCCAGTAACTCGCCAAAATCCAAACTCGACCCATCGGTAAACTGAAAACGCTCAACCGGTGTTAAGGCTTCCGGATCGGCAGGTTGGAAACCGGTTAAGCGAATTTGATCTCCGTACGGGCCGACGTGGATTGTTAATACATCACCGTCCAGACTCAGCCGTAAATCGCTCTGAGTTATACTGCTACCAAAGCGTATTTCATTACCTGAATCGAGGCCGGCCAAATCGACGATGGTGTCGACACCGTCGCCAAGATTGAACACGTAAACATCGTTACCGTTGCCGCCTTGCAATGTGTCGTTACCCCGGCTACCAACTATAAAATCATTGCCACCCGAACCCACAATACGATCTTGCAGGAAGGTGCCTTCCAAGTAATCATCCGCATCCGTTCCCGTCAAATCGAAACCACGTGTCAGTAATTCCACATGGGTAAGCTCGGTACCATCGGCAAATTCATAAATGGCCACCGCATTGTCTTCATCGGGATAGTCATGGCTAAATCCGCTTAATCTGACAATGTCTCCCAAGGTGCCGGTATTGATGACCAAATTTTGGTTATCGTCATAGGACAGTGTCAATAACTCGGGATCTATACCCTCACCGAATATCAACCGGTTACCGTCGCCGTCAGCTAAGTCTATGATAGTCAGATCACCGTCACCCACGTTGAAGTGGTAGGTATCGTCACCTTCCCCACCTTCGGCAATATCGGTACCAGGACCGGCATTGATGTCGTCATCACCTGAGCCGGCCAAAATCGTGTCGTCACCTGACCCACCCATCAAACGGTCGTCGCCGCTGCCCGCTTCTATCCTGTCAGCGCCGGTACCACCCTCAATAATGTCGTTGCCGGAACCCGTAGCGATCACATCGTTACCAGCCCCTGCATCGAAGATATCGTCGTTTTCGTTACCGAGAATGAGGTCATCGCCATTGGTGCCAATATTGCCGTTGGCGTAGTAAGGCGTGCCAAAAAGATCGTCAATTTGTGCATACGCTACCGCATAACCCCCGCCCATTGGGGCAGTCGTACCCGTCAATTCGAATTCCGAGGCGTTACTCTGAAAAATGGCGACTGGCCAGGTGCGATCTGACGACATCAGTCCCGATGCCTGTGTCGCAACCAGTCCAGCCAAATTGAAAATACGTGCATGTCCGTCGGCATCGATAAACTGTAATCGGGCAACTGCCGGATCTTCAGATACGGAATAACCATCCCATACCCGGAACCAAGGGAAAGTAATACTGCCGCCCGCGCCGCCATCTAGCAGCAATACCAAATTGCCTTGAGCATCCACCGTCGCGGAAATATCATTGGGATTAACGCCAACACCGAACGAGAGGGTATTGATTGCTCCATTATTGGCATAGGTATCCAGATAATCGTCGCCGTCACCACGATTAAAGGCAAACGTATTGTTACCGTCTCCCCCATACGAATAATCATTGCCGCGTCCACCTGCTATGATATCGTCACCGCTGTCCCCGTAAACCGAATCGTCGCCGTAACCGGCTGCAATGACATCATCGCCGTAACCGCCAACAATAATGTCTTCATTGGCACGGGCATCAATCTTGTCGATACCGTCATAGCCATAAATCTCGTCGTCGGCCACACTGCCTAACAGAAATTCGTTCGCGTTGTTGCCGTACTGATTGCCTATCACCCCGGCATCCGCCCGTGCTAAAACCTCGCCCAATGTCAGTTCAGTGCCATCGGCAAATACAAAACGGCGTACTTCAAAATCTTGCAGGGTCGTATAGAAGCTGTAATAGCTACCACCATAACCGCCACCGTAATCGATGCCACTGTAATAACTTTGCAATTCCAGCAACAGACCGTCGTCACCGCCCACGCCAACCGCCAATAACAGTCCGTCTCCATAATTGCCGCCGTAACCGCCACCATATCCACCGCCGTAGCTTCCTCCGTAAGAGCCACCATAGCCACCGCCGTACCCACCATAGCCACCGCCGTAGCCTGACGAGCCCGCATCGCGGATTTGCACCAACAAATCAGCCGCACTGACGCCGGGTCCGAATACCACAGCGTCGTCGCTAAATCTGAACGGTTCAGCCATAATGTGATCGAACCCATCACCTCGATTCAGAACATAAGTATCGGAACCGCGACCGCTAACAAGTTCGTCATCGCCAGCACCACCGGCCAGGACATCGTCGCCAGCCGTACCATAGGTATCGTCGCCATATAGCCGGTCACGCCCTGTTCCACCATATAGCTGGTCATTACCGTTATTGCCATACAAGGCGTCTTCATCTGCGCCACCTTGCAATACGTCATCACCTTCGCCACCATACAGCCAGTTTGCGCCACCTTCGTCTTGTAGAGCGTCATTACCGCCTTGACCGTATAACTCGTCGTTGCCGGTTCCGCCGTTCAGTGTGTCGTTACCGTCTCCGGCATAGAGGGTATCGTCCCCGGCAGCGCCAAACAGCGTGTCGTCGCCTTCCAGGCCAATGATGATATTCGCTCCGGCTGTGCCCGTTAGAATGTCCACATTCGGCGTACCGAGCAGCGTATTACTGTTGCCTGCAATACTGGCTAACAAGGTTATCGTATCGACGTTCCAGCGCGTGCCGTCGGCAAATTGCAAGAATTCGACCTGATTCCAGCCGCCATAGTTAAAGTTGATGACTCGCATGCTATCGGTGCCACCGACGATGCCTATCAATAAATCGTTGCCGTCGAAGGACAGTGCAACATCGGTTGTGGCAATGCCGGCGCCCAGCCGTATAGTATCCGTCCCGTCGTCTTCATCGATAACATCATGACCGTCGCCCAGACTAAAAAGGTAAGTATCGTTACCACCGCCACCGTAGAGAAGGTCGCTACCGCGACCGCCATTCAGCGTATCGTCCCCCCAAGCACCCTCCAACATATCGTCGCCAGCATCGCCGGTGATAACATCATTGGTATAGAACCCTAACAGTTCGTCAGCGGCGGACGTCCCTTGCAATACCTTTTGCCTGATGACATCAAGGTTCCAGACCGTGCCGTCGGCGAAGCGGATTTCCTCGATTTGATTCAGTTCGGAATAAAAACTGTTTTTCACCGTCAAGACATCAGTAGAATCCTCCAAAGTTAATATCAGATCATTGCCTTGGCGGCTGAGTCGCACGTCGGAGGGAATCACGCTCTCGTCTAGCGTGATGAAATCGTTATTATCGTCAGAGCTTCCGGCATCCGAGACCGAGTCGCTACCATAACCGTAACCGAATCGATAGCCGTCGTTACCGACACCGCCCATCATGCCGTCTTGACCGGCGCCACCATCCAGGAGGTCATTACCTAGGCCCCCCGATAAAGTATCATCCCCGGAGCCGCCAGTCAGTTCGTCGTCGCCGGCTTCGCCAAACAACCGATCATTGCCTGCCAAACCTGTGATGGCATCGCCAGTGGCGTAACCGACGATGTCGTCGTCGCCGGAGCTGCCCACTAAACTGTAGGCAACTGCATCGGCAGCCGTCCATACCGTGCCGTCGGCAAATTCGATACGCTCTATCAGGTTAGCGGCTTCCCGACCCAGTTGTGGGTTGAACCAATTTTTGACGGTTAAGGTTTCGCCGGTTTCCTGAATAACAAAATTGAGATCGTTACCGCGATGCCTGACTAACACATCCGTGGGGAGAAGATCGGGGGTAAAGCGGATGGTATCGCTATTACCCATCGAGGCATCGCTATCGATGATGGTGTCGTGCCCGTATCCCCGACCAAACAGATAAATATCGTTACCTGCTTCGCTAGTGGACCATTGGCTACCGCCGTAAAGCATATCGTCGCCGCTGCCGCCATCCAGTATGTCGCTGCCCATTTCGCCGTACAAAATGTCATTGCCGGCATCGCCATACACACTATCGTTACCGTAACCGCCGAAGACCCTATCGTTGTCCTCGCCACCGTGCATGAGGTCATCCCCGCCATCGCCGAACAACATGTCGTTACCGCCCAAACCCTCGTAACTTTCGCCCTGACGTCCCCCTCTAAGATAGTCATCGGACTCGGTACCTATCAGACGCAAATGAGTTTCCAGGTAAGAAATATCCCACACCGTGCCATCGGCAAATTCGACCCGCTCGATTTTGTTATCGTCGCGATCGAAGGCAAACCAATCCTGAATAGTCAGACTGTCCGCGCCGTTATCCAGGCGCAATACCAGATTATTGGCGACGCGCAAAATACTGACATCGTTCGGTGTTACGTTGGGTTGAAAGCGGATGGTATCGGTTTCGGTATGCTTTATATCAGTGTCCAGAACGATGTCGTGTCCGTATCCTAAACCGAATACGTAGGTATCGTTGCCGCTCACTGCACCAAATCGGTATAAATATTTATTGATTATCGTGTCATCTCCCAGTCCGCCGTCAATAACATCGTCACCCAAGCCCCCTTCGATTTGGTCGTTCCCCAAACCTCCCTCGATCAGATCGTTTCCTGAGCCACCAACAATTTGATCGTTACCGCTACCGCCATTTATATGATCATCGCCTTGACCGCCGTCTATGCGGTCATTGCCTGCCAGACCAGTGATAATATCATTCGTGTAAAAAGCCGGAATGGTGTCGTCCGCCTCGCTGCCGGCCACGATCATGGCCCGCAGCTCGGCTTCGGTCCACACCGTGCCGTCGGCGAATTCGATGCGCTCGATCCGACTGACGGTGTTTTCGTTATAGTAATAATATCCCTGGATCGTGACCCGGTCGGCGCTGCCGGCAATACCTAAATCCAGATCAAAACCGTTGATGCTGACTTGCACGTCGCTCGGCGCGATGTCGGCCGCAAAGACCAATCTATCGACATTGAAGCTAGCGGTATCATAGTCGATGATGGTATCGTGACCACTGCCACGCCCGAAGTGGTAGGTATCGGCGCCGTTATCGTATTCGGATCCGTAGTAGCGAGTATTGGTGTAGTAGTTGACGTTGTAATCGCCCCCCACCAGAGTATCGTCGCCGGCGCCACCATCTAGCGTATCGTCTTCCGATCCTCCCAGTAGCAAATCATCGCCGGCATTGCCGCTTAGGTTATCGTTGCCAAGACCGCCATGGAGTTCGTCGTTACCGCCCAGGCCTGTGATGGTATCGGCGGCATAACTGCCCTGAATGACATCGTCGCCTTCGGTCGGTTGCGCCACGGTATGACGCAGCAGTTCATCCGCATTCCATACCGTGCCGTCGGCGAAATGAATGGCAGGAATTGAGCGGCGCATCAATTCACGGGGGTTATTGTAGGCGTTCCACCAGCCGTTAAATCCGCTATTCGCTTGAATGGTTAAAGTTTCGCCGGTGTCAATGATGCGCAACCTCACTTCCACACGACCTAACATCTCGACCTGAATGTCGGCGGCGGTCAGTCCCTCCAGTAGCAATACGTTGCTGCCGTCGCCATCGCTTAACACATCCTGACCACTACCGCGCCGGAACAAGTAGACATCGTCGCCGCGCCCCCCCTTTAGTGTGTCATCGCCGCTGCCGCCGTCGAGCCGGTCTTTGGCGTAGCCGCCCTGGAGTAGGTCGTCGCCGGCGCCGCCCATCAGGATGTTATCGCCGTTGCCATCGTAGAGGGTGTCGTTGCCGGCACCGCCCAGTAAGACGTCGTTGCCGTCGTTACCGATCAGGGTATCGGCCTGGTCGCCGCCCAGCAGAATATCGGCAGCAGCGCTGCCATCCAAGCGGGTGGTGCCGGCGGCGGTGATCCGGACACCGAAGGTATTGAAAACCTGTTGCAATTCCGGTGTGACGGGGTTGGCGCGCAGCGCCTCTTCCAGGATATTCCAGGCCTTAAAATCGGTACCCTGGAATTGTTGTTGCGTTGAGCGAGTGAATTCGATCAGGTCGGTAATGCCGTCGACCGGGTTGGTTTGAATGTTTTGGCTTAGAGTGGCTTCCAGGGCCGTGAAATCCAGGCGGAGACCTTGGCCATCCACAATCAAGCCGACTTGGTCCAGCAGCGGTTTGAAGCGGGTTTGCAGCAGCAGGTTTTGGTAGACGGTTTCTCTGAGGGCTGCGTAACCTTGATCAAGCGCGTTAAGCTGTGCTTGGGCGAAATTGACTAAGAGGCGCTGGCTGGGCTCTCCAACGGCTGGACGGTAGCTGTAATCATTGGATAAACCTAGAATGGCCGAGCTGCCGGGCTGGTTTTGGCCGGGTAGGTTGAAGAAGTAACGGCCGTTAAAGGCTTCCAAGACGTGAATCTTGCGGTTCCAACTGGCGATCAGGGCTTTGTAGTCGGCATCGACGAAGGCATCGTTGGCGCCGTCGGGCGATAGCGTACCACCGTTGGCGGTCACGGCGGCTGCCGGTAGCAGATGACTGCTGCGACTGACGTTGCCGAAGCTGTCGTAGCGAACCCGGAAGTGCGCGGGATCGCGATCATCCATACTGTTGGCCATGCCGGCGGTATCGGCCCAGCTACTGAGTAAGTTGTCCAACAGCGCCAACTGCTCGGTACGCGTAGCGGCTTGGCTATATTGCGTCAATAGCGCATTAACCGCTGTGGATAGGCTGGCGGCTTGGTGCAGTTCGCGGACTTTGCCGGCGCCTTGCAGGTTGGGCAAAGCACTAACACCCTCAGCCAGCGGCACGGGCTCGCTGAATTGGCTGCGGAAGGTGTCGGCGGCCAGGTTGATCTCGGCGATTTTGCCGGTCGTGCCGTCGCTACGGGTAACATCAGCCTGACCGAGCAGGCGGTTGCCGTTACCCAGGGATTGGTTGGCGGTACTGTGGGCGAGCGCGATGGATTGAATACCCAGATCAGCCAAGGTGAATAGCTCGCCGATTTGTGAGGTGCCGTCCTGATTGAGGTCGCGCCAGACCCGCAGGTCGGCGAAGCGGGCGTCTGAGGCATCGATCCGGCCATCGGCATTGCTGTCTTCCTGAGACAGCGCCACAAAGCCGTCGGCAGCGGTTTTACCGTTCGCCAGCAAGGTGCCGTCGCCAAACAGTTCGCGGCCCGTGTCTATCGTGCCGTTGCCGTTGCGGTCCAATACGAGCAGGCCGTCGTCGGCCTTGACCCAGCCGGAGGCGGTTTTGACGCCGTCGGCATCGTGGTCGAAATAGACATTGCCGATGCCGGTAGTTTCAATGCCGTCGCCGTCCAGGTCCAACACCAAGGGGTCGCGGCGGGGGACGAAGTTTTGGGCGGCGTTGAATTGGCCGGCGGTGAGCGGGTTGATGTCGGCGCCGTGGGCGGGGGTAAAGAAGAAATCCAGAATCGATTCCAATAGACTTTTACCCGGCATTGAGGCATCGATCAGTTCATCTACCATCTGCTTGGAGCCGTTCAGGCTCAGCAGTTCGCCATCGGCGGAAATCGACCATTCGGCATGCTCGCCGGTGACCGGATCGTAGGCGTAATAATTGCTCGAACCATCGGGGTTGGCAGTGCTCAACGACAGCAGGTCGCCGGCTGGAGAAACAGTCCACTGGGCAGATTCGCCGGAAGACGGATCGTAGGCGGTATAGGCTTGGCTGCCGTCGCTGTTATTGGTGCTGAGCGACAATAGCTCGCCGCCGTTAGAAAGCCGCCATTCCGCGAAGGTCTGACCTTGTGGGTCGAAGGAATAATAGGTTTTTGTGCCATCGGCGTTGGCGACGCTAGCCGAGGTTAAATTACCGGCGGCATCCAGCTTGAAATCAGCACGGGTATTGCCGTTCGTCGCGTTGGCAAAATTCGAGACCGAGTCAAGTTCGCCGGCACCCGCCGAACGGATGAAAAAATTATCGATAAGATCAAAAAAATCGGGCGAAACCTGTTCCACCCAATCGACCATGTTTTTTGAGCCACTCAAGGCCAACAATTCTCCGCTAGCGGAAACTGTCCATTCGACATGGTCGCCGGTGTTGGGATCATAGGCGAAATGTTCGCTTGCGTTGTTTTCAAGATTATTGCTTCCACTGAGCTCCAGTAGATCGCCAGTTTTGGAGAGCTTCCATTCGACGTAGCGGCTTTGATTGGCGTCGTAGGACGAAAAATATTGGCTGCCGTCGCCAATATCCGAATTAATTTCAGCGAGTTTTCCATTTGCGGTAAGAGACCATTGAACATAGTGCTCAACATTGGAGCTGGGGTCACGTGCATCGGTTCCAAAGCTATAGTAAACCTTGCTATTATCCGAATTGGTAATGATCGTGGAGGTGACTTTACCGTTGGCATCAAGAGTGTATTCATAGCTGGATCCATCCGTATTGCTGATGTGAGTAGTAGTACTGTTATCGGGATTAGAGGTAACAACTTTGTCAGTAGGCGCAAGGGCAATCGATAAGCTTTGAAGCGCACTATCAAGGCGTGCTTCACGTGACTCTACTCTATCAGGATATGTTTGCCCTTCTTCGGTACCTTGAATAAACGTATAAATATCATCTCCGGTAAGTTGTTGGCCCGGCTGAATTTGAGGTGCTTGTGAAACCGATTCTCCTGAAAGCCACTTAACCATCGGGCCGTTTGTACTCATGCCGCCAAATTGATTAGCATAATCCAAAAGTCTAAGCTGCAACTCTGGTGTTTCGTATATTTGAATCGCAATATTAGGGTTTTTAAAATAAATTGTATTCAGGGCAGTTTGAAGATTGGCAACCAAGTTGCTTGCCCAATTATTATTCAATTGCTGTAATAAGGAAGTATTAACTGGGATTTGAAGTGCGGCTTGAAGCTGTATAGTATAAGGAGAATACTGGCTTGCCGCAGTTCCTTGCTGTGAAAGAAAGTTAATTTGAGCCTGAGTAAAGCCAATTGCACTCAGAAAGTTTGTAACAAGGGAGTTACCACTGCCAACATCATATTGATATAAGCCAAATGAAGCACTGCTTTGCCCGCCTGCATTGGAAAATTTCGTGAGGTTTGCACTAACTCCTGAGTTTTCTGTTTGAAAAACAACCGCGTTATAGCTTGGTATTAACGTATTATTTCTATAGTTATCAGAGAATGTAACTGGCGTTATCATATCTTAGCTTCCTGTTATTAGTTGTAGCGGTTCATAATTGAGTCAAAACTATTAAGGCCAAAATGAAAATGCCGAACTACCTGCCCATAGAGGTTTCATCATTATTAGGTCCGCTTTTCCGTACTTACTATCAATTTTGAATAATAAACCATAGCCACCAGCACTACCACTTTCCGGACTGACAACTTCGGCGTATACTAAATTCTTATCAAGATAACGCCCAATTTCGGAAAACTTCACAATGCTGACAAGTTCTATAGCTTTATCTTTCTCCTGATTGTTTAGTTCAGTAGCAAGGCTTGTTTGGTTCATGATGCCTAAATATTCAACCCCGTTATCTAGCTGTAAAGGTTTTAGATCATTTAGAGGTTCTGATTTTTCTAATTTACCTTCCCGTCCTTTTTCGATACGCGTTCCACCAATGCGCTCATGAAAATTGAAATACATTAACGACAACTCAAGTTCGGCTGTAACGCCAGGAATATTGCGTGTAAACTGTAGCATTGGATCGTGTCTTGGCACCTTTTCGCGGGTCATGTCCAGAGCAGACAATAATGTATCCATAACTACTAGTCTGACATGTTTATCTTTAGAGTTAGAAACTTCCATTGATGCAATTTTAGCTAAAGATTGTCGGTAAATATCTGTGCGCAAAGAGTCTGCCTGAGCAGGCTTTACAAACAAAAAACATGCTAGAAATAAAAAAACAGTATTACGTTTTTTAAAGGTCGTAAGGCGCAATAACCAACGGGTATTGCACCGTATTTTCAAACTCATATAAATCTCCATAAATTCAATTTGGCGCGCTCAACATACCCGCTGGTTATTGCGCTCAGCGCGGGCTATTTGCACTCTTTTTCGTCGTCAATAAAATGCGGCATTTCACACACCGGTTGTAGCATTTGCCTGATTTTTTAAGGCGCGCTGATGTTTCAAGCGGCTAACTTGACTGGAAGGATGGCCCGGGTTATCGATTGGCGCAGCAAACCGGATGCCAGGGCGGTAATCGCCAGCGTCTTTGAGATTGTTAGCATTCTCGCCATCCCCATACAAGGTCTCGGCTTGCTCGTTCTCGGGCAGCACATCTTGGCCGCCGCTTTCCAGGCGGCGGGAGACGCGAACATTGAAAGTATCGAAAACCTGCTGTAACTCCGGTATGACGGTTTGACTGCGCAGAGCGTCTCCCAGGATGTTCCAAGCCTTAAAATCCGTCCCCTGGAATTGCTGTTGTGTGGAGCGGGTGAATTCGATCAAGTCGGTGACACCTTCCACCGAATTGGTTTGGATGTTTTGGCTTAGCGTGGCTTCCAGTGTGCTGAAGTCCAGGCGGATGCCGTTACTGTCCAGTTTCAGCGTCACTTGATCCAGCAGTTGTTTGAAGCGGGTTTGCAGCATATTTTGATAAACCGATTCTCTAAGCGATTTGAAAGTCTGACTCAGGATAACCAGCTGTTCTTGCGCGAACTTGACCAGTAAGTGCTGGCCGGGCAGATTGAAAAAATAGCGACAGTTAAAGGCTTCCAACACATCAGGCTTGCAGTTCCAGGTAATGATTAGCTCACCGAATGCTTTCTCCGGGTGTATTTTGACGCGTTGCGCTTGTGCAGTCTGAGGTCTGCTGAGGTATATCGAATGTCTGCTGAAAAATGTCTGTCTAAAGCCGATCCCTCGCGTAATCACTTTTATCGAATCCATTCGCTTTAGTTTGTTCATTAAATTGGTTATTGGAATTTAACTAGTTCTTGACTCTTATTTTCTGGAGGAAAATATTGCGCCAAGTTATTTCGTGCTTAACGGCGAAATTAAATAGAATGAGCCATCATACGATTACCAGCATCCAACATCTAAATGAATTTCGGACGAAAACAAAGGCATACCTCAATCAAACATAGTCCGATTGGAGGTGTTTAGATTCAATGACCCACCAAGCATGTTGAAATATAATTATTTTATAATTAAGTTGAGTGTAAAATAATTCGACATCTACTTTTACTGAATTCTATGTAAGCAATTGCGTACATTTTATTAAAAATAGTATTTAATCAATTGTTTATGCTTTTATAAATATTCGTGTTTTTCAAGCTATACCCATTCGCAACGACAAATTACCTGTCAGTTATTTTGACAGTAGCGATAACGCTATCCTGAGTATAAATGCATCGATGAGATTCTTAGTAACCGCCTATTTCCTGATACCATCCACTGCCTCTTGTTTTTCGTCGGCGACCACCGCTATTTTTTCACCGATGCGGACAACTGCGTCGAGATGTAAGTTTTTCGGCAATTGATGTGCGATAAACAACATGGTAACCCGGCCTTTAAGCTGGTTAATGGTCTTGGCAAAATGTTCTGCGGTGTGGGGGTCAAGGTTGCTGGTGGCCTCGTCGAAGATCAGAATCTTCGGGCGTTTGAGCAAGGCTCGGGCTATCGCGAGACGTTGCCTCTGACCGCCGGATAGGCCGATGCCGCGCTCGCCAATCTCGGTTTGGTAGCCTTTTGGCAAGGCTTCGATTACGCCATGGATTTCCGCCATCCGACAGGCCTGGACGATCTGTTCAAAATTCGCTTGTGGATTGGCTATCAGTAAATTGTCGTAAATGGTCCCTGAAAACAGAATGGTCTCTTGCGGCACTACGCCGAAGTTTCGGCGCAGTTCATTGGCTGCCAGATGACGAATATCTGCGCCATCAAGTTTGATGCGACCCTCGCCAGGCAGATAAAAACCTTGCAGCAGCTTTGCCAGAGTACTCTTACCGCTGCCGGATGGCCCCATGATAGCCACTGCCTTACCCGCCGGAATTGTTAAGTCAAAGTCGCGATACAGCCATGGCAGTTGCTCGTCATAGCGAAAACTCAACGATTGGATTTCGATGTTGCCGTCACCGTTCCCGGTACGAGAGGGTGTCAGGGTGTGCGGCTCTGCTGGCATATCCATTAAGTCACCCAAGCGTTTAACGGCAATGTGCGCTTGTTGAAATTCCTGATACAACCCGACTAAGCGCAGAACGGGTTGACTAAGGCGTCCCGCAAACATCTGGAAGGCGACTAGCATGCCAATTGTAAAGCCGTCGTTATTCATTACCAGCAAAGCGCCGACAATCAGGATAGCCAGGCTCTGAGTTTGCTCTAGGGTATTAGCAATCACGTTATAGGTATTAGCCAGTCGTTTGGTTTGAAAGCCGGCACCGAGATAGTCAGCTAAGTAATCACCGTAACGATGTTCCAGTAACGATTCCATTTGCAGGGATTTGACGGTTTCCATGCCAGAGACGTATTCAGTCAGAAAGGCTTGATTACGAGCGCCGATCAGAAATTGATGATTCAATCGGCTACGAAATTGAGGGGTAACGATCAAGCTAAGACCGGTAATGACTAGCAGGAACCCTAGGGAGATTAAGGTAAGTTGCCAGCTGTAATAAAACATCACCGCCAAAAATATTACCAAAAACGGTAAGTCGAGTATCAATGTAATCAATGCACCTGACAGGAATTCTCGAATCGTTTCGACGCCATGCAAGCGAGCCACTAACGTTCCAGTGGAGCGGTGCTGAAAATAGGCCAATGGCAAGCGTAGCAAATGACCAAATACCTGGCTCCCCAATACTGCGTCAATTCGATTACCGGTATGAATCACTAAATATTGGCGCAACCAAGTCATGATAGCGTTGAACACCGTAAATACACCAAGGCCTATGCCCACGACAGTTAAAGTGCTTAACGTTTGGTGAACCACGACTTTGTCGATAATCACTTGAGTAAATAATGGTGTGGCTAAGCCAATCAATTGAATAGCGAGCGACGCCAAAAGTACGTCACGCCAAACGCGTTTGTAGCGCAGCAATTCCGGAATGAACCAACGAAAGCCAAATTTTCCTGATTTCGCCGCTTCATTTTCATGCCCATCTTCTGATTTAACTTGGCTTGCTGGAAGGGTAATGCATAACACTACTGGATCGAACTGTTCCGTGAAATCGGCTACCGATAAAGTCTCGGCAACTTCGCTGCCGGCTTTAAAAAACAATACGCGTTCATCATCGGCTTTGATGATGAGTACGGGCACACTTTCTCCTAAATCAGCTGATTGGCTGGTATAAGCCTCTTCTGTCGATACCGAATCTGCACTATATATTTCAGTGCTTTCTTCCGGATTAGCGGGCTTCAGTTTATAACACGCAATGCCTGGTAAATTTAGCTCCGTAAATTTGCAAGAACGCCCCAACGTTTTCTCATCAAGCTGAAAGCCAATTGTGATTAGCGCTTGCTGTAAGGTCGTAGTGGTATAGGGTGGAATGAGTTGCTGAAGTAGCAAATCAGGATCAAATGGCATTCTAAACAATTGGGCTAAGCTGCCCACGAGCCATAACAAATCCGTTTGTGTCAGCGTGCCGATTCGCATTGTGCTTTCCGATTGGTGTGGTAATTAAATAGAGAAGTATATCTATAACAAAGCTAGCAGTATCGCTACGAGATGACTTTGACGGTCTATTATAGGCAATTGGTATGCCATTGAGCTTGGCTTGGCGTAACTCGTTGAGAGGATATCAAGGGAGAATCGAGCTACAAGCGGAAAGGTAAAAATACCACTCAAAACTGATATTGCATATTATTGTCAATGTCATACGCTGAAAATCTTGGAAACGGCGCAAGCGAAGTGAAGATTTTTAGTCCCCGATATACTAGAAATTTATGCCTTAAATTTTCGGGTCGTTCTTTATTTTTTAACGGCACCTTAATCTTCCGATATGCGTTTAATTTCTAGCACAGAAACTAAAACGCCAAGATCCGCATTGGCTTGTTGGGTGAGGTCGCCAATGGCTGCTTTCTAGCCTTCTAGTTAGCAGAATCTGGATTTGGCTGACTGACCGCTTTGGAGAAACACGACCGGCAAGAATGGGTCGTTAGCGACTGAAATCCTCTGGTTTAATTACAACTTTTAAATGTCTGGTATGGAGACGACCCTATCGATGAGAGTCCTTGAGATCACCAGACCATACAGACTGGTTTGCTGAAATGCAATTCCAAAGCTCGATTTACTTCAACGTTGGTACCATGTGAGCGGAACCATGGTTTTTTGCTTCTTCTAGGTCGCATAACTGGCAAATGGGCAGAAATTTGCTTTGGTAGATAATCAAATAGTTATGCCGACAACGGGGGCAATATTTCAAGGCAACCTCACCCTTGCGCATACCTTGCGCCAATATCCAGGCCTCATTGAAATTGGCCGGTCGGATTTTGCCATAGGGTCTTTCTACGGCGATATGCGCTTTGAAGGTTTTCTGGAAATAGTCCCAGGCAAATAGGATGGCCGGCACATCAAATTGCGACTGGGTGTTGCCTTGGCTGGCAGCCTGGTAAATCGACAGGAACACAGTCAGATATAGGAACGATTCGCGGGATGACGGAATGGTTGAAACGATCGGTCGTTGCCCGGACGGTGGTCGATGCAGATGAATGGCATAGTGGATATTCTTGAGTTCGTGTTGGCTAATGGTTTTGATCTGCTCCTTGACGAACGACGTTCTCAGATTGCGTTTCAGCAATTGATAGGCAAGATAATGATCTTTGAGCCGGTCTTCGTAGGTATACCAAGTGCTCATGCAGTATTACCTGAGCCACTGATTAACATGAGCAAGTCACGCGCCTGGTATTCACACGCCAGTTTGTTATCCACTGGTGGTTCGTTCAGCAAATATCGACTCCAATAACTGGCATTGAAACGCGGGGTAAACGCCACGCATTCTCGCCGGGCGATTTCTCGGATCTTCTGGGCGGGTAATTTTTTCAGAATGCCTACGGCTTCTGGCGTCAAACCCAAGCTAAACAGGGCTTTTTGTTCCTGGCCGGCCAATACCATTTCCCGTGCCAACATCAAATAATCCAATTGCAGTTGATAGAGACTTTCATCCATATCAAATCACCTGCCTGACTTGATCGGCTATGGCCATGACGCTTTGTCCGTAGGCGACAGCGGCTTCCACATTGTTCCAACTATAGTAACGGCCAATGCCTAAGGCCAAATCGTGTGGAGCCGATCGAATCGCTGTGGCCAACAGTTCGGCGCCGATTTGCACATTGGTCATCGGCTCCAGCAATTGCGCCGGTGTGCTCACTCGGTGACCATGCCAACGCCAATTGATTTGCATCAACCCCACATCGATCAGTCGATTGCCTTCGTCGAGCGATTGTTTGAGCAAGGCCTGGGCCTCTCGCCGCGATGCAGGCATCAAGGCTTTTCCTGATTTATTCAGCGCCCAGGGCCAAGGTTTAACCGATGCGGGATCGGCATCGTTTGCGGATTCTTTTAATGCCACTGCATACAGAATGTAAGGGTCCAGTCGGTGTTGTTTGGCAATCCGCCACCAAAGGGTGGTTTGTAGTTTCTGCGCGGGGCCAACCGCATGTGCCTGCTTGCTGCCGCCATTGGCTAAACAAGCGGTACTGGCGCATAGGAGGCTCAGCAAAATCGGCAGCGAACAGAGACGTTGCCGGTTAGCGGCGCATAGCCATCGGCAACCGGATTTCAGATCGACATTGTGCATGGTAGCGTTGACTCGTAAGGTTGAGCCGAGTCTACTGAAAAATTCAATCTCGCAAGCGTGCAAAAAAGGCCCGCTTTTGGCCTAATTACCCCATCCAAAACCGTCCAAGAAAACAATTCATCGAAAATACAATCGGTTACGAATTGTCAATCGCTTTTTGCGGCTCGATCAGTGGGCGCAGCCCCGCCAAGCCACGTCCCGCAAGGCTTTGCGCGGAAAGTGACCCAAAAACAGCCACTTTGCGCGCGTGACGCTTACAACGCTAACCTCGTAGCATGGCCCCATGTCGTTATCAACCAGGGAGCATTGCATGGCTACGTTAGAAGAAGATCTGGCCCATCTGAATTTTCAGTATTTGCTGCTATTCAGAGAATGTGCGCGCAGCAACGTCATGGAAGCCGCGTGGCGGTTTGGTGTTGATCCGGAGGTGGTCAGCCGAGTGGCAGAGCTATCGTTGGAGGTCATCAAAGAACAGGCAGCGATCAACCGCGCCGTCATCAGTTTGTTGCCGCTAGGCCATCATCCTGTTTCAGTAGCCGCATATGCGGCCTTGCTCGTCCATGATTCATCGGATCAGGGTGGCCAACATGAATAACGGTGGCTTCGTCGACTTGTCGCAGTTTGGTGCAGAATTAATGCTGGCTAAAAAGCTGTTCAAGCTGGGCGCTCGGACGCCGATAGTCTGCGCTCTCTGTGGTATCAAACGGAAAACGGCGACCCGCATGTACTGGCTGGCGCAACAACAAGCGCCCATCAAAGGCATGCTACCCTGGGATCCGCAATGGATTGAACGAGCGACCATCAACAATCTACATGCATCGATTTTCTTGGGGCTGATTCAGGATTATGTGTCTGAGCATGGCAATGGCATCGCGTATGGACAGCAATTTTGTGCGGCCTACGAATTGTACGGCCGCATCGTTGCCCATAACCCAAAGCCCAGCCATCGAGAGTCAGAATTCGAACACCATAGGGTGCTGGATATCAACCGGGCATGGCAACTGACGCAACAATTGCGCGCTTCCACCTTGCGGTTTGTGATGTGTTCAAGTTGCCATGCCCGGCACCTGAGCCTTCACCTGGGTATTCAAGGGCCTATCCATTGTCCAGTGTGCCAAACCCAAGCAGGCATCATCAGCCGGCAATCTCGTGTTTCGCGGACTTTTTCACAACATGCGTGGAAAAATTCGGCGATATGTCTCGGCCGCTACTAACGACCAAGGAGAGTCTTTATGTACTTATTCGTTCAATCTATCAATGCTCGAACAAGACTGGATGCGGCGGAAGGAAAAAATTTAGCCCGTCTGGCGCGAGAGTGCTTTTTCAATCATCAACCCTTAACCCTCGACTTTGTGAATGTTAGGCAAGTGTCACAGGCATTTTGCCAGGCGCTATTGTGCCCCTTGACCAACGAATTCGGCGCCGACTTTTTGAATCAATGGTTGCAGCTAAAAAACCTGTCCGCCGAAGTCAGTGGCGTCATGCAGTCTGCCCTCAGCGAGTTGGATGACTATTTCGATGGCTTGGATCGCTTACAGGCTCAGGCCACTGATCAGGAAATCGTGTCATTGAGCAGTCTATGGCTGATCAAAGCCCGCGAGCTTTGCCGCGATAAGCCGTTATGCGCTAGATACATATTGGGGATTACTGATCAGGATTTGCGACAGGCCATCGGACGTTTGTCGCTGGAAGATATTGAGTATATTGCCCAGTCTGGCTGGTTATGGTTTGCGCCCAGAGTGTCGAATCATTTGTTTGCGCAGCTCAATGCCAAACAGCCTAGCGGTATTGATGTTTTGCTGACATTAAGTGGTGGCGAGTAATGGAGGCCAAAAGGATGATCAAAAGACTAAAACAGTATGAATTGGCTGTTCAATTGATTCAGCGCCAAGCCAGAATTGCGGTCATTATCAGGGAAACCGCTGTTCCTAAAGACTTGATAAAAGCGACTTACAAAGAGTTGCTTGGCCGTCCTGGCAGTCCCGGTCCGATCAAGGAGTCGATTCGTGGACTGACACACAACGTGAAGCGTTATAAAGAAGCCACGCTCTTCGCCAAGCTATTTCGATCGATTGAAACCGAAAATATGCAAGGTGGCATCGATAACGTCATTCAGGCATTCGACTTTTTCAAAATCTCCTTGCCCAATAGCAGCCTGGATTTCACCACGGCGTGGTTGGTGGCGCGAGATCTGAGAAATAAGCGGTTGAGGTTGATTTCATGCCATCAGTGCCGTTCGCCCGTGCTGATAATCGTGGGCAGTGAAAAATCATTAGAGCGGTGTTGTGTCTGTAAGACCAGTTTGAAAACCGATCCTTAGATTCTGTATTTATAAAATTCGATGTTCAGAGTCGACCAATCACCTTTTTAAAATAAAGAATTGGTCGGCTGGCTGACTTGTAATAAGGACTATCGCCCCATTTTTCCAATGATTATGAGGTTAATAAACATGAGTAAATTGCCCGAAACTGGTTTTTTGCGTTTGAAACAAATTATTGGTGATCCAAAGGCCAATCCGCCCGTTTATGGATTGCTGCCCATGAGTAAATCATCTTGGTGGGATGGCATCAAAAAAGGCATCTTTCCTAAGCCGATCAAAATGGGCCCCAATATGACCGCTTGGCGGGTCGAGGATATTGCTCAGCTCATTGCGCGTATAGGCGCTCAATGTACCGGCAACGCTGATGCCTGATCAACGATTGCCGTTGCCGCCGTTTGGCAGAGAACTGATCGCCAGACTGCAATCCGCTTCGCTGCCTTGGCCGATTGTGATCTGCTTTGGTCGTGATGCCTGGCAGCGCGCCCGGCAGTGAAGGCAATCCCACCGTATGGGCATGATATGTCCTTCTAACTCGGCACCGATCCGGTATCGTTGGCCTGTTTGCTGGGCCTGATGTTAATCGTCGACTGGCAACCTGATCAGGCTGCCGGTCATGATGACGTGATGGCACTGGTCAAGGTGCTGCTCCGTTACGGTGCAGAGCGGGTTGCCGTCTGGCCAAGCGATGTGGATTTTAGTCAACATACTTTGGATGAGATTCACGGTATTGACGCCAATAATCGGGATTGCGCTCTATCCAGGATTGTTGAGCCCGTTGTTGGTTCTCTTGATAATCAGGGTCTGTTTTCAGTTTGTTGCGGTGCCATTGTCGTTTACGATGCTGTTGGCACGAAGGCGCTGAGCAATAGGTTTGGAGTGGAACTTGTGGACGTGGTTGAAAAGACTGGCCGCAAGCAAGCGAGGCATTGTTTAATCGCCATTGAAGACTCCCTACACAAAAATGCGTATTGAGGCCAATTAAAGGAGTTAAAAGATTGATATGAGGCCGTGTTGTGATTGATTTATTTCTGAGGTCGTAGCTGTGATTTTGTTACGGCAGGGATGCTCTTCGCTTTTCGAAGTTTGACTCAAATCATGCGTGGAGTCGACAAATGGCTGATAATGATCCTGTATAAAATAACGCCGGCTGAAATGGAATCAGTGATGGTTATTAGAATCAAAAGTAGGGTAGGGAGTAGGGTAGAAAAAATTAAGGCCTTGATAAAACGTTATTTATCAAGGCCTTAATCATAAATAATGGCGGAGAGCTAGGGATTCGAACCCCAGGAAGGGATAAACCTTCAACGGTTTTCAAGACCGCCGCTTTCGACCGCTCAGCCAGCTCTCCAACAGCCGCGTATTATTACAGAAAATATTTTAAAATCCAGCGTTTTTTGCGGGTCCACTTTCATGCTGCAACCGAATGCAATCTGCTTTAATACCTAAGTGTTTGTTAGTGATTGCCAAATCGGCAAGGATGTTGGTGCAAATGTGTGTCGATTCCAGATGCGAGGTGGTGGCTATCGATTGCTTCGCCGATAGCGATACTCGGCAAATGGCAAAGCATACATATCAGGTGCCGTCATTGGCTTGGGATGATATTCAAGCTACTGTGGCTGTGGTTCGTGAGGTTCATGGCTTAAGCGAATTGGTATATGGCAGTGGTTTGGAAACTTACCCGGAAACCTTAATCTGTCTGGAAAAGGGTTGGCGGATTATCGGGAATTCGGCGGCTATTTTTCAACGGGTCCAAGATAAGCGTGATTTTTTTGCCCAACTCGATTACTTGTCAATTCTGCATCCGCCGGTGGTGTTTACAAAGCCTGAGTATGGTTTTGACTGGTTGTTAAAGGCTTGGCGTGGTGAGGGCGGCTTGGGGATTAGGCGCTGTCATAATGACGAGTTTGTTGACGGCTATTGGCAGCGTTATATCGAAGGCCGCTCGATGTCTGTGTTGTTTGCAGCGAGTCACGATGGGGTTGAGTTAATCGGTTTTAACGAGCAATGGACGATAAAATCGGAGGGCGGGCAATCGTTTCTGTTTGCGGGGATTGTAAGTCATGCCAAGGTTTCTAGGTCGATTCAGACTGAAATTGCCGACTGGTTGGATAAGCTTGTCAATGCCTATGAATTGCGCGGTTTAAACAGCATGGATTTTATGCTGTGTGACGGCAGATGTTACGTGTTGGAAATCAATGCGCGGATTTCCGCTAGTGCCCAGCTTTACGGTAAATCACTGCTCTTGAAACATCTACAGGCTTGTCAAAACAGCCGGGATAATCGTGTCGAATTATCGGCGGAGCCGAGAGCTTATCAGATTGTTTATGCGCAAAAAACAGTAATGATCCCCGAGCGGCTGATATGGCCGTCATGGACTGTGGATAGGCCGAATCCCGGCTCAATTGTTGCCACAGGCGAGCCGATATGCAGTATTATTGCCACCGGAAAAAATTCGGGGCAGGTGCTGGATAATCTGCATCGCCAACAACGCATCGTTGCAAATCTTTTGGAAACAGGTCTTTAAACATCATGCAATACCAGGCAAGCGTCAATAAATTTTCCCAGCCCTTGGTTCAACAACTGTTGGATAACGCGGATAAATTACGGTTGGGTATCGAAAAGCTGGAAAACGGCTGCACCATTATCGATGCGGGTATTAAGGTGCCGGGCGGTCTGGAAGCTGGCCGAATTATCACCGAAATCTGCATGGGCGGCTTGGGTACCGCGACGATCTCGCAAAGTCCATACACCAGCCATTGGCCGCTGACCATTAATGTACACGCCAGCAATCCGGTGCTGTCTTGCCTGGGTAGCCAATATGCAGGTTGGAGTTTGTCGCACGGCAAATATTATGCCCTAGGTTCCGGACCCGCGCGGGCACTGGCAACTAAGTTGAAAGACGGTGCAGTAGAGCCGGTGGAAGAGCTTTATAAAGAACTGGAATATCGTGATAGTGCCGAGCAAACCGCGCTGGTCATAGAAAACGACGCCTTGCCGCCAATCGAAATCGTCGAGAAAGTCGCGGCGGCTTGCGGCGTATCGCCGGCCAATTTGACTATCATCGTCACGCCAACCAGCAGTTTGGCCGGCGGTGTGCAAGTAGTCGGTCGGGTATTGGAAGTAGCAATGCATAAAGCACACGCTTTGCACTTTCCGCTGGAAAACATTGTCGATGGTTCCGGTAGCGCGCCGATTTGCCCGCCGCATCCGAATTTCGTCAAGGCGATGGGTAGAACCAACGACGCAATTTTGTTCGCAGGCCAAGTGCATTTGTTCGTCAAAGGCAGCGACGAAGCGGCGGAAAAATTGGCCAAGGAATTGCCAAGCTCAACGTCCAAAGATTACGGCAAACCATTTGCCGATATTTTCAAAGCCTACGAATACGACTTTTTCAAAGTCGATGCGATGTTGTTCAGCCCGGCCAGCGTGATTGTCACTGCCGTCGAATCCGGCAAAAGTTTCCGCGCTGGCAAACTGGATAATGCCTTACTCGATCTTTCGTTTGGGGCCTAACTCGCTCTAAGTCTCTTCGACAGCTAACGGGTTTTGCGTTGCAAAGCCTGTTAGCTTGTTTCGTCAACTTCATTCGTAACCCATCCATTGCGCCGAATTGCAATTATTACCGACGATCCCGGTTGGCATGGCAAGCAGCTGTGCTTGGCTTTTGCCGAACGTGGCTATGCTGCCGAATATGTCTCGCTGACAGCCTGCAAATTGCAGTTAACGGTCTCGGATTTGCCGATTGTTATTCCCGGTTTTGAGCAAGAATTACCGGCGGCGGTTTTCGTGCGCGGCGTGCCCGGCGGTTCGCTGGAAGAGGTGGTGTTTTATCTGGATGTTTTGCACGGCTTAAAAATACTGGGCATACCGGTTTATAACGATGCCGGCGCTATCGAGCGTAGCGTCGATAAAGGCATGACCAGTTTTTTGTTGCAACATGGCGGTTTGCCGACCGCAATGACTTGGGTATTGCGGGATCGCGATGCAGCATTGGCGATTGCCGAACAACAGTTGCGCGCCGGCTATTATCTAATCAGCAAGCCATTGTTCGGTTCGCAAGGCGAGGGCATTCGGCGTATCGAAAAATCTACCGATTTGCTCTGGCTAACCAGTAGTCACGGTATTTATTATTTGCAGCGCTTTGTCGAATGCGCCGGTGATGGCTATTCCGATGTGCGCGTGTTCGTGATCAACGGCAGGGCCGTGGCTGCGATGCGTCGGCGGGGAATCTCTTGGTTGAATAATGTGGCCAGAGGCGCGTCTTGTGAATGTATCGAACTGGAACCGGCTTTAGCAGAATTGGCGATTGCCGCCGTTGCGGCGTTAAGCATGGATTATGCCGGGGTGGATGTGATTCAGGATGCCGACGGTGGTTACCGGATTATCGAAGTGAACAGCGTGCCGGCCTGGAAAGGCTTGCAAAGTGTCTGCGATATCAACATTGCCGAGCGCCTGGTGGCGGATTTGCTTGATCGTTATTGCGTAGCGGAAAACTTATGTTGAGTAGGCAGCAGTTGATAGACGTTTATCTGCAATCTTGTGAAATTGAATTGCAAGCGTTCAAGCCCGGAAATGTCAGCGTCTATAGTGCCGCTGACGATATGACGGTTGAGGATTTTCGTGTCAGCGCTCGGGTTAGCAGCGAGCCGATTACCAATCCGCAATATAGTTTGGGTGAAAAGATTTATTACGCAGTCAAGGCAACCCGCGAGGCGGTGGCTTGCAATACCAATCTCGGTATTATTTTGCTTTGCGCGCCATTGTTGCAAGTGGTTGCCGGTTTAAAAAAGGGCGAAAACTTGCGGGATGGTTTACGGCTATTGCTGGAAAATACGACCCGTGAGGATGCAGATTGGGTTTTCAAAGCGGTCACCTTAGCTGCGCCGGCCGGTTTAGGTGAATCCGCGCAGCACGACGTCCAAAAACCGGCGGATGTGACGCTGACCGAGGCCATGGTTTTTGCTGCTGACAAGGACCGAATTGCATTGCAATACGCAACAATTTTTAAAGACGTTTTTGATTTCGGCGTTTTAAGATATAATCGTGCTTTCGTTTTGTCTGGCGATTGTGCTTGGGCGGCGTTAGCGGTTTTTACCGCAATGCTGGCTCAATATCCCGATAGTCATATTGAGCGGAAGTATGGAGAGCGGTATTCAGAGTGGATCAAGGCTGAGATGCATAAACTCGATAGAGCAATGCAAACAGCTTGTGAGCCTGAAGAGCTTTTGCCAGTTTTGTATGATCTGGACAAAGCTTTTAAGGCACAAAGGATCAATCCGGGTACAACAGCTGACATAACTGTAGCGACAGTACTGGTGGTGCTTCTGGAACAACTTATCGGTGAAGGAACCGGTGGGTTATAGAGGGAACTAAGCAGAAACTACAATCTTGAGACACGAAAGTGTCTATTTTTTTGGTTCAATCTTATCTTTAGGGGATAAATTTAAAATGGCAAAAATCAATAACTTGCGCGTTGGCGAATCTTTGGTTGGTGAAGGCAACGAAATTGCTCACATCGATTTGATCATCGGCCCACGCGGCTCAGCAGCTGAAACTGCTTTCGCAAATGCTTTGACAAACAACAAAGACGGTTTCTCTACTCTGTTGGCTGTTGTTGCTCCTAACCTGTTGGTTAAACCTGCAACCATCCTGTTCAACAAAGTAACCATCAAAGGTGCAAAACAAGCTGTTCAAATGTTTGGACCAGCTCAACGCGCTGTTGCTATGGCTGTTGCTGATTCCGTTGAAGACGGCACTATCCCTGCTGACGAAGCTGATGATTTGTTCATTTCTGTTGGTGTTTTCATCCACTGGTTGGCTGAAGACGATGCAAAAATCGAAGAATTCAACTACAAAGCCACCAAAGAAGCTATCGCTCGCGCGGTTGCCGGCACTCCAACTGCTAAAGAAGTTGTTGCTGCTAAATCTGGTGCAAAACACCCATTTGCTACTAACAACGTTTAAGTTTTTAGTTTCAAAGGCTGTCGAAGATACCCCGGCTTGCCGGGGTATTTTTTTGCCTAAAATTTTTCTAGCATAGCGGCGTCGATACTGCCGTTATGCAGGGCGCTAGCCAATAGCACAGCGGTAATGCCGATAGTTTTCAGGCGCATAAGATCTTTTACATTCCGAACGCCGCCAGCTGCAACAAAATGTTTATCGGGATGATCCTGGCAAAGCCGGCTGAGTTTTGCAAAATCCGGACCCTGATTGCTGCCGACCAAATCCAAGGTCATCACCACATTAGTTTCCGGCCACAGTTCGGGGCTATCCAGCCATCCCGGATGACCCAAAACCTGGTTATGTTTAAAATCCAACGATAGGATCAGATCGGTATTTTTTAACGATATGGGTAGTCGTTGCGACTCAGTACCGATGACCGGCTTACAATTACTTGCACGATTCGTCATGGTGAGTGCTTGATAGCTACTGCCCTTATCCAGCCAAAATTCCTTGTTTGGATATTGGCGAAACAAGTTGTCGATGGCCTCATCGTGGTTACCTTGGCCGCCGATTGCGTCTAAGTCTGCGATATAAAACTTTGGAAATGGATACAGCTTTAATAAACTCGTCACGACGTTGCTTATTTCGCTGCTCTCGCATATAGACGAGGTGTAATGTACGGGTTGATAACGGCTGCGGTCGCCGCCTGCGGCGTAGACCACCAGGCCGTCTTTCAAATCAATGACTGGAATAATCTGCATAAGCCAAGCGAGTTTTAGAATTGAGAGTTCTGGTATTTGAATTTATTACCGGCGGCGGTTTGGTCGGGCAGGCATTGCCTGCTTCGCTGGCGACGGAAGGCAGCTTGATGTTACAGGCTTTAATCGCCGAACTGAAGTGTCTGGACGATCTTCAGCTATGTGTGCCCTTGGATGAGCGCTGCGCCAGACCGGATATGCTGTTGCCAGGCGAAATTGTGACGGTAAGCGCCGCTTGCGACATCTTTGCACTGTTGCGGGATTTACTGACACAAGCTGATTTGTTTTGGCCCGTCGCACCGGAAAGTGACAGTATGTTGCACAGCTTGGCTGAGCTGGCTATTGCCGCGAATGTCGAAGTCTTATTATCCAGTCCGGCGGCCTTGAGCGTATGCGCCGATAAGTATGCGACTTATCAAGCGTTGAAAAAACGGATGATTCCGGCGGTGGCAACTCATCTCCTTAGCGAAACGGCGGAGGGTATCGGTTTAGCGGATAAGCTGGTCGTCAAGATTGCGGACGGCGTCGGGTGCCTTGATAGTTTGCAAATCGATGCCGAGCATTTGCCGGTCGCTATTGCCGAATTAACCGATCCGCACCGCTATGTGTTACAGCCTTATATTCACGGACAGGCTGCGAGTTTGTCTTGTTTGTTTAAGCATGGCCAAGCCTGGCTTATCTGCTATAACCACCAGCAAATTGCTTTGCAGCAAGGCCGATTTAGTTTGCAAGGCTGTTTAGTGAATTTACAAACCGATAAGCTGAGCTTTTATCGAAATTTGGTAAGCGAAATAGCCGATGCGCTGCCTGGCTTGTGGGGCTACGTAGGTATCGATGTTATCGAGAACGCCAAACTAGGTCCGCTGGTGTTGGAAATTAATCCGCGTCTGACCAGTTCTTACGTCGGCATCCGCCAAGCGACCGGGATCAACGTGGCCGAACAGGTTTTGCGCCTGCGCCATGCCGAACCGGTGTTACAGCCGTATAGAAATGAAACAGTTCAAATCCATATCAATTAAAAAGGCAAAATGAACAAACAGATTGCAGGTTGGGACATTGGGGGGGCGCACGTTAAGTTGGCGTTGCTGGATGAGTCCGGACATATCCAGGCCCTTGCTCAGCAGGCTTGTCCATTATGGAAGGGGATAGAGTATCTGCATGGCACTTTGGCCGATTTGGCCGGCCAATTCGATTTGCAAAATTGCCGGCATGCCGTGACGATGACCGGTGAACTGGTGGATTGCTTTACCAGTCGCGAGCAAGGTGTCAACGCCATCGTCCGGGCTGTTTGTGAACAATTCAACGCCGAGCAGGTATCGGTATTTGCCGGCCTACGCGGCTTTTTGTCGGCAGCACAAATTCACCCAGCGGATTGCATGGACATCGCTTCTGCTAACTGGTTGGCTAGCTTGCTATCGGTGGCAAAACGCCAGCCAAATGCCTTGTTTGTGGATATAGGCAGTACCACGACCGATATTTTGTTGGTCGAAAATCACCAGCTAAAGGTACAAGGCTTCACCGACTATCAGCGCTTGGTATCCGGCGAGTTGGTGTATACCGGTATTGTCCGCACGGCGGTGATGGCGATTGCCCAGGAAGCCGAATTCAACGGCCAATCAATGGGTTTGATGGCCGAGTATTTCGCGACAATGGCCGATGTGTATCGCTTGACTGGTGACTTGAATGAAGTCCATGATCAAACTGACACGGCGGACGGCGCGGAAAAATCAGTTTCGGCTAGCGCCCGCCGCTTATCGCGCCTGACCGGATACGAATACAGTGAGGGCGATTATGGACTCTGGTTAGCTTTTGCCCAGCAACTCAAAACCAAGCAAACACAGAAAATCAGCCAAGCTTGTCTCAGACAATTGCAAAGGGCGGCAACCCGCTCGGCGATTACATTAGTCGGTGCCGGTGTCGGTCGCTTCCTGGCGCGGGATATTGCTGCGGATCTGGACGTCGAGTATCTGGACTTTACCGATTTGCTACCATCAACCGCTAAAAGCAATGATATTGATGCTGGCGATTGTGCGCCGGCCGCCGCCGTCGCTTATCTTGCCGGCGGGTTTGGTTAAAGCCGGCGGCTGCGGTAAAATCGGTACATTCCAAATCATGTCCTTGCGGCACATTCCGGCCGCTTAACAGCACTCCTTAATGCCTTTAGCCAAACCCATCAAACAACCGCTGCCTTATTTTCAAGACAGTGCAGCATTATTTGCCCCGTTGGCGCAGCAACCTTGGGCGGTATTTCTGGATAGCGCCCAGCCGCATAGCCATCAGGATAGGTTCGATATTATCGCTTACGGCCCAGTTGTAACTCTGCAAACACGCGGCGATATGACGTTTATCGAACGTGATGGCGTGATTAGCGAAAGTACCGAGGATCCTTTTGAGTTGTTGAAACAACAGTTAGGTGCGTCCTTAGCTAGTGTTGACGGACTGCCGTTCAACGGCGGGGCAATCGGGTATTTTGCGTATGATTTGGCCAGGCGCATCGAGCGTTTACCGGCGATGGCCGACGATGCGGAAAATCTGCCTGAGATGGCGGTGGGCATTTACCGCTGGGCGGTGATTGTCGATCATCAGCATCGGCAAAGCTGGTTGGTCAGTGTGGATTTACCGGAAAGCGAGCAGCAAAGACTAATCGCGGAATTCAGTGCGATTTCTACACCGACGGAAACTACAGAATTTAAAGTGCTGCAAGCGCCGTGCGCCAATATGGACAAACAAGCTTACGCCGCGGCTTTTCAACGCATCAAACATTATTTGAAAGAGGGTGATTGCTATCAAATCAATTTGACCCAGCGCTTCGAAAGCCCTTGCCAAGGCCAGCCATGGCAAGCCTATCAGGTGTTGCGGCAGATCAACGCCGCGCCATTCAGCGCTTATCTGAATTTTCCAGATGTGCAGGTCTTAAGTTCGTCGCCGGAGCGGTTTTTAAAAGTCACCGACGGCGCCGTGGAAACCAAACCCATCAAAGGTACCCGACCGCGCCGGAATGATTGGGAAGCCGATCAGGCACAGATCGAAGACTTGGTTTCCAGCACCAAGGACCGGGCCGAGAATGTGATGATCGTCGATCTACTCCGCAATGATTTGGGCAAGAGTTGCAAAAAAGGTTCGGTGTGGGTGCCGAGCTTATTCTCTGTAGAAAGCTATACCACCGTACATCACTTAGTCAGTACCGTGACGGGGGGGCTAGCGGAAGGCCAGCATGCCATCGATTTATTGCGCAGTTGCTTTCCAGGCGGCTCGATTACCGGCGCGCCGAAAATCCGGGCGATGGAAATCATCGAGGAACTGGAACCGCATCGGCGTGGCATTTATTGCGGAGCGATAGGGTATATCGGTTTCGACGGCAATATGGACACCAATATCGCGATTCGTACGCTGGTACACAATCACGGCTCGATACGTTTTTGGGCGGGCGGCGGCATCGTCAATGACTCGGTGCTGGACGAGGAATATCAGGAATGTTTCGATAAGGCCGCCGCCTTATTGCAGTTACTCCAACAGTTTGGCGTATGACGTGCGTAATCAAGCTGGGCGGCAGCTTGCTGGAAACAGCCGCCTTGCCCGCTTGCCTGGCGGCAATCGCCAATCGCGCCGGCCCGATTGTTATTGTGCCCGGCGGCGGGCCGTTTGCCGAGCAAGTGCGCATCGCGCAAAGTCAGTGGGGTTTTGATGATGTTGCGGCGCACCGGATGGCAATTCTGGCGATGCAGCAAATGGCCTGGTTGATGAATAGCCTGATGCCCGAATTTGCTGTAATCGCTGACGCGGCAAGATTAGCTTGCGCAGAGCAAGCCAATTCTATAGTGATCTGGTCGCCGCAAGTTGAGCAATTGGATAACGCCAATATCGCCGCCAGTTGGGACGTTACTTCGGATAGTTTGGCGGCCTGGTTGGCTGGCGTTATAGAAGCTGATGAGCTAATTGTCGTGAAATCGGCGCCGATTCCTGAGCGCCTGAGTTTGCCAGACTTACAGCAGCAAGGCATCCTGGATGCCGCTTTTCAACATTTCACCGCCCAGGCTAGTTACAAAATTACCGTAATGAATAAAGACCGCTTCCTGTCCCACCATGATTAATTTTATTAAAGCCATACTGAACAAGCGTTTGCGCAAGGCTTATTATCAAAGCCGGGAATCCTTACTGGGCCATCAAAAACGTGACATTGTCGTTATGCACGTCGGGAAGGCTTGCGAGAGTTTAAAGGACAGCCGCGATCAGTTCGTTGATGCTCTGGATAAATTCAAAAGCATCGTCAACGTGAAGGATAGTTCACTGGAACAGCGCTATCAGCAACTCAAACGCCGCTATGACCTATGCAAGGGTAAGGCTGAGCAAGTCAGTCAAAGAATTCAGGCGGTGGAAGACATTAGCGAAGCCTTGTTCAACGAATGGGAAGCCGAGCTGGCCTTATACAGCAACCGGGCCTTGAAGGCGCGCAGCCAGCAACAACTTAAAAAATCCCGGCAGCAATATGCCCGTTTGTTAAAAGCCTTACAGAACGCAGAAACCCGGATGCATCCGGTGTTGGCGGCGTTTCAGGATCAGGTGCTGTTTTTAAAGCATAACTTGAATGCCCATGCTATCGCGGCATTGCGGCACGAGTTCATGGAAATTGGTGTGGATATTTCGCGGTTGATCGAGGTGATGGAAAAAACCATCAGCGAGGCCAGTCAGTTTGTCGCGGTTCTAGTGGAACAGAAACAACTGCCGGCCCCAGTGCGCAAGTAACTTACATGGCGTGCATTTTGTAATCGACTCTTGCCGGTGGGTTTTTGTCACGTTGGTCAGGGGTTTTCTTGCGGTTTTGGTCGATACGTTCTTGTGAGTATTGGGAAATCATTTGGTCCCAGTTGTCGTATTTCTCATAGTCTTTGCTGCCGGCCGCTTTGCGTTTGGCAAACAGTTCTTTACCGGCTTCTACCAATTGTTCCGGTGTCTTGCCATCGATAGCGTCCAAAAACTCCTTGTTATTGCGGATTTCATCGCGTAAGGTCCAGAAAGACACTTCAAACTCAATGCGTTGGTCCAGCGGCAATTTTTCCTTGATTTGACTGATTGATCGATTGACCGTTTTTAAACTGCTGCCGTTGATTTGGTTGCTTTTATTGCAACCGGCTAAAAATGCGCAGATTAAAAAAACCAAAACAGTAGACGCTTTTTTCATGATGTAGCCCCCCAGTGGCTAAATAAACAAACCCGAATTTTGTATTTATAATGGTTGCAACGCGGGTTACCAAACAAACCAAATTACTCGGTAATTAAAAACACAAGCTTACCACATGCTGGAATTTATCCAACTTCTCAAACAGCGTTACCAAACTGTGCTACAGCAGCTGGATAAAAAAAATCCCCAGTACCTGGATTATCAGCAGCGTATAGAACAATTGTTACACGGCGAAGCCTTTATTCGCAAAGGCGAGCTGCTCGACAACAATCCCGGTTTTCCGCTGCAAATCGCCGTCATCGGGCCAACGCAGGCCGGTAAAAGTTCCGTCGTTAATCTGCTGTTAGATGCCAACGCCGCCGGTGTGAGTCCGCTGGCCGGTTACACGGTACAGGCCCAAGGCTTTTGCCACGGCCTGACGCCCGACGACTGCGATGGCATGCAACATTATTTCGGCCGCTTTCAACGTTTGGAGCAAACAGAGCTGCGGCCGGGAAGATACGATTGCTATTCCTTGAGTCCAAGCCCCGGCGCCTCGGCCTTGTTACCGGCTTGCGTCTGCTGGGATACGCCTGATTTCGATTCGATAGACGCCGCCGACTATCGGGAAGGCGTGATCCGCACGATTGCCTTGGCCGATATCGTGGTTCTGGTGGTGAGTAAAGAAAAATACGCCGATCAATCGGTGTGGGAAATGATGAAAGCCATCGAGGTTTTCCAGCAGCCAACCCTGATTTGCGTCAATAAACTCAATGAGGGCAGCGAGCAGGTGATTTTGGATTCGTTGCGGCAAAAGTGGCTGCAGACCCGTCACGATCCTTTACCTACTCTGGTGCCCTTGTTATTCCAAAAAGCCCCAGCGGTGCCGAACTGGCCGCAATCGGCCTCGCATGCCTTTAACGAACTGGCGAAAAAAGTCACCCGTCACAAACATGTTGCTCGCCAGCAGCAATTAATCAGCCGCTATTGGCTGGACTGGCTAGAACCGGTGTTTGCCGAACACCATGCCCAGCATCATTGGCAAACCCTGGTCGATCAAGCGTTGGCGCAAGCGGTTAAGGAGTACCAGCGCGATTATCTCAACCATCCGCATCATTACGAAACCTTCCAAAACGCTTTATTAAATTTGCTCACCTTGCTGGAAATCCCCGGCATCGCCAAAGCGCTAGGCAAGACCCGGCGGGCCATGACCTGGCCGTTTCGTAAATTATTCGCGTGGGGCGGCGGCACGCCTATCAATCCCAATCAGGAACTCGGGGTGTTGAATCAGTTAGGCGAACATCTCTTGATCCAGATCGCCGACCGCTTGCTGGAAAAGACCGAAACCGAGCCGGCCGATAGTCGCTGGTGGAAAGAAACCGCGATGGCGCTGAGACAAAAACGCGGCGATTTATTACAGATTTACAGACAAGCAGTGATGGACTATCACAGCGATTTTCAACAAGATGTGGAAGCCTCGGCGCAACGTTTATACGTAAAGCTGCAAGAACAGCCGATGATTTTGAACAGCCTGCGCGCCACCCGGGTTACCACCGATGCCGGCGCCTTATTGCTGGCTATTCAGGCCGGTGGCATCGGCGTCCACGATTTGGTGCTCACGCCCTTGATGCTGACCATGACTTCCTTGTTGGCGGAAAGCGCCATCGGTAGTTATATGCATAAGGTCGAAGCCGAATTAAAGCAGCATCAGCTCAATACCGTGAAGACGGCATTGTTTGAGACCTGCCTGAAACAGCGGCTGTATTTGTTGCCGCAAGGCGTGCTGTCGCCCACCCGTTTTAATATCTCCGAACAACAATGCCACGCCGCGGAGCAGGCGCTGAAAGAGAAGAAACATGGCTTACGATTACTCTGAATTGCTGACCCAAGCCCAGCAATGGGCCGCAGCCGCGCAAGCCGAAGGCCGATTGAGCGCGGAGCGGGCGCAATTATTGACCACTATAGACGCACGCAGTACGGAAAGCCTATTTGCCGCGAGTCAATCCGATCCGGATTGCAGACCTTTGATTGTTGCCTTTATGGGCGGCACCGGCGTCGGTAAAAGCAGTTTGTTGAATCGTCTGGCGGGGCAAGCCATTGCCCGGGCCGGCATCGAGCGGCCCACCTCGCGGGAGGTGACCTTGTATCACCATCAAAGCCTGGCGATTAATAAATTGCCGGTCGGCCTGCCCTTGGACAGCATCAAGATCAGCCAGCACAACGATGCGGCAAACAGCCATATCGTCTGGATTGATATGCCGGATTTCGACAGCGTTGAACTCGGCAACAAACGTTTGGTACTGGAATGGCTGCCGCATATCGACGCTTTACTCTATGTAGTCAGCCCCGAGCGCTACCGCGATAACAAAGCCTGGCAACTGCTGCTGGCGGAAGGTGCGAAACACGCCTGGCTGTTTGTGATGAATCAGTGGGATCGTGGCCAGCCGGTGCAATACGACGATTTTAAACAGCAGCTGGGTAAGGCCGGTTTTACCGATCCCTTAATCTTTCGCACCAGTTGCAGCGAACCGGACGGCGACGAGTTCGCCGCATTGCTGGAGCAGTTGCGGCAACTCTCTGGACAGCATAGCGTCGCCCAATTGGAGCAGCGCGGCGAACAATTACGCCGCCAGCACCTAAAGCAGACCTTGCAACAACTGGCCGAGGATTTTTCCGCGGAAAACTACGCGCAATTACAGCAGAACTTTGATGCACTATGGCAGCATACCGAAGCCAGCTTGCAACAAGGTCTGGCCTGGCCGATCAAACAACTCGCGCAATTCTGGGCGGAGAACCTGGGCCAAGCAGCAGACATCAAATTGTGGGACGACTGGGCGCAGAATCGCCTGAACGATTTGCTGGACGAATTGGTGTTGCAAGCCGCGCAAGCCAATATTCCCAGTAAACCTTTAAAAAATGCTCTGCAAGGCATCCGCGACAATACCGAGAAAAACCTCACCGCTCAAACTGAACTGGCTGGCCGACAGGCTTTATTGCAGCCCGGCAACGGCGCTCAGCGTTTTATGCTGAGATTCACCGCGATCTGCGAAACGGTCTTGCCTCTGGCGGCGATGGGCGCAGTGGGCTATCAAGTATTCTCCGGCTACTACCACAGTGCCGCCGACGCCAATGCCACTGCTTATTTGGGTACTGACTTTGCGGTGCATAGCGTGTTGCTGATTGGGCTAAGTTGGCTTATTCCGTTTTTCCTGCACAAAAAAATCCAGCCGTCTTTGCAGAAAGCGGCTTTGAAAGGCTTACAGAAAGGTTTACAGCAAGCTTTGGCGGAAGTGAGGGCGGAGATCAAGCAGGCGATGTTGGGCGAACAACAACGGCATGAAGTGCTGGGGCAGCAACTTGCAGGGTTGATCGAGCGTTGCGGTGCCGGGCCAACGATGGCTCTGGAAAATGGAAGCCTCCTGGGACGGGTATTGTTGCTTAAGTGAGATTCTTCAGTTTGAGGTTTTGCAGGCTAAGATTAACGTGCATTCAAGTGCCCCAAGCTTGGATAAATTTTAAGTTTGCGTCTGAAAAGCACAGTCTTCTTACAATTTGAATCGTGCTGCCAACTTATCTAGGCTTGCCGCCTGTTGTGCCAATTGTTCCGCGCTTTGCTTGGTTTTCTCTACAGTTTTAGCCAGCGAATTGGCATTTTGCGAGATCTGTTCCACCCGATCAGCCATATCGCGTGTAGCAGCCGATTGCTGGCCCAGTGCGCCACTAATCCCGTCTACCGACAATGTGACGCGGTATTGGGCATCGAGAATTTCGTTGACCGATTGGCCCGCCTGGCTGGAAAGCGCCACGCCGGATTCAACGCCGGTTACACCACTTTCCATAGCCTGCACGGCGGCTTTGGAGGCTTGACGAATTTTTTCCACCATTAATTTAATTTCACCGCTGGATGTGCTGGTGCGCTCGGCAAGGGTTCTTACTTCGTCTGCAACCACTGCGAAACCTCGGCCGTACTCGCCGGCTCGAGCGGCTTCAATCGCGGCGTTCAGAGCAAGCAGATTGGTTTGTTCGGCGACACCGTGAATCACATCAACAATACTGGTTATTTCCGAGCTGATTGCTTCCAGATTGCGAATGTAGTCGGCCGCATTTACAACAATGGCTGAAATTTTTTGCATCTCTTTGGCGGTGGAGCTAATGACTTTTGTGGATGACTCGGCGCGCTGTCCTGATTCGAACGCAACCTGCTTGGCGTCCAGCGCATTACCGTTGACTTGTTCGAGCGATACCGAGAGCTGTTCGATAGTGGCCGCCATGCTGCAAGCTGCCTCGTAACCGTTATTGGCGATAATCGATTCTTGCGCGGCGGCCTCTAACAGGTCCGCCGAATATCGATTAAGTTGGAATACGCCGTTGTGCATATCGGAGATTAGATTGTGTAAGTTCTTGCGCATCTCCGCTAACTTTCTGAGAAGTTGTCCGATTTCATCGTCGCCTGCATCGGGGATTACCACCGTCAGGTCGCCGGCGGCGATAGCCCCAGTGACTTTTTCCGCTTGATCAAGGCTGTAACGGATTTGGTGAATAATCACGTAGGCCATTATCACGAAAGCTATTGCGCCCAGTAATGCCAGTCCGACCAGATACCAGGTTGTGCTGTCGACGGTTTGGTTAAGGTTTGCCAAGGTTTCATTGGAATATCGGTTGGAAATTTTGACGGTTTCTTCCAATGCTTCGTGATGTCGTTCGTACTGTTGATCCAGGCGTTCCATCGCCAGGTCCATTGTTTTTAGATCACCTTCCTTGATTGCTGGAATATAGCGTTCCTCCAATTCTTTCCACCACTGATCAGCTTGTTCGCGTTGCGCGCCCAATATGGCTTGTTTTAGTTGGGCGGGAATACCCTGTGTGGACTCCCAATAGCGATTGCGGGTGTCATACTCGATTTTCAGTTCTTTTAATCGCACATATTTCGGTTCTTTATCTTTGTCATGGTAAAGCTGTTCGGCCATTAACTGAGCTTCAACCAGAAATAAAGGGGGCGGTAGAATGTCTGCGACAATATCTTTTCCTTGTCCCATACGGTGTGCTGCATCTCCGACATAATCTAAGGCGTGATAGCCAAGTAACGCCAGGCCGGCCAGCAGTAGCGACGCAAACCAAGACATCAGTTGAAGTTTGGCGGCTATCGAAAAACGATTTAGCATACACATTCCCCTCTGTATTAATAACGTGAAAGTTGAGTAGAAATTGTAGAAGAAATCTAAGCGCCCTATAAACCACGCCATTGAATTTTTCTACAAAGCCGTGCGATTTGGTTAGGCCGTTGGATTGGCGCAGTGCCAGGGCAGCAATGCCTCAAAGTCTTCGACGGTTTTGGCCAGGGGCAACTGACGGAAAAACGCCGCCAGATAGGTGTAAGGTTCGATTTGGTTGGCTTTGCAGGTTTCGATCAGCCGAAAGACTTAGCGGTTTTTTTTTTAAGCGATGCATTTTCGCGCCAAGGTTCTCCACGAGGTATTGATATGCCTTTCTCCCGTTCTAAGCAAACCGATCCCACCCGAAAAATATCGACATTAAAGGCGTTATGGCCGTTTATCCGTCCCTATCGCGCTAGAATGCTGTTAGCCTTTTGCCTATTGTGTCTCGGCTCGGCGACGATTCTGTTAGTACCTTTGGCGTTCCGCGATCTGATTGATTTTGGCTTTGGTCAGCGACGGGCAGAGCAGGGTGGGTTGTTAGGCGCGCTGAGCATTGATGGACATTTTCTGGCGCTATTTGCCTTAGCCTGCCTGTGGGCGGTGACGATAGCGGCACGTTATTACACGGTCAGTTGGGTTGGCGAACGGGTGACCGCGGATTTGCGTAGCGCGGTTTACGAACGGGTCTTGGCGCAGTCTCCGCAGTTTTTCGAAACCTTGCAAACCGGGGAAGTTTTGTCACGACTGACCGGCGATACCACGCTGATTCAGACTGTGGTGGGCAGTTCGATTTCCATGGGCTTACGCAGCGTATTCCAGTTTATCGGCGGCATGATTATGTTGGCGGTGACCAGTCTGCATCTGTTCTCATTGATATTGGGCTTAATGATCTTGCTGACCTTGCCGATTTTGGCAATGGGCCGGAAAGTAAAAAAGCTGTCGCGGGAGTCGCAGGATAAGATCGCCGATGCCTCGGCGCTGGCCGGCGAGATCCTCAATGCGGTACCTACGGTCCAAGCCTATACCCAGGAAGGCCGTGAAGCAGCGCGCTTTAGTGAGCGCGCCGAAATCAGTTTTATGACAGCTGTCCGTCGCAGCCGGTTTCGTTCCGCGTTAACGGTTGTTGTCATCACGGCCGTGATGGGTTCCATTATTTTCGTATTGTGGATAGGTGCCAACCAGGTCAACGCGGGTGTTATGACCGGCGGGCAACTGGCTTCTTTCGTGCTATATGCCACGCTGGTGTCCGGCGGGATCAGCACCATAGCCGAGGTCTGGGGTGACGTGATGCGGGCGACCGGCGCAACCGGGCGCTTGCTGGAACTGCTATATGCCCAACCGGCAATCATTGATGCTGCTACACCTCAGCCTTTGGTAAATGGCGATACAGCGGCGATTGAATTTCAGCAAGTCAGCTTCAGTTACCCGTCGCGCTTGCAAGCCGCCGCACTGGATAGAATCGATTTAAGTATCTCGGCAGGGGAGAGCGTCGCTTTTATCGGCCCGTCCGGTGCCGGCAAGACCACGTTGTTTCAATTGCTGTTACGTTTTTACGATGTAACGCACGGTACCATCCGCCTTAACGGTCAGGATATTCGTCACCTATCCTTACAGGAACTGCGCGGCAAAATTGCCATTGTGCCGCAGGATGCTGTGATTTTCTCGACCACCGCGCTGGAGAATATTCGTTACGGCAGGCCCGACGCCAGCGACGAGGAAGTTATTGCGGCCGGGCAATTGGCACAGGTGGCGGAGTTCATCGACCGCTTGCCGGACAGCTACCAAACTTTTCTCGGCGAGCGCGGTACACGTTTATCCGGTGGGCAAAGACAGCGCATCGCCATTGCTCGGGCCATTCTGAAAAACGCTCCGCTGTTGTTGCTGGACGAGGCGACCAGCGCGCTGGATGCAGAATCGGAAGTATTGGTACAACGGGGTTTAAATGCCGCCATGCAGGGTCGTACCACCCTGATTATTGCGCACCGTTTGGCCACCGTGAATAAGGTCAGCCGCATCGTGGTGTTGGATCAAGGCCGCATCGTCGAAACCGGCTCGCCCGAGGATTTGCGCAAACAAAGCGGACTCTATGCTAGGCTGGCGAATCTACAGTTCGATGTGCAATAAGTCTGCATACGCCTAATGCCTGGGGCGAATCTGTTGCGGTAGAAGATGTATAGCTGTAGCGGCTTGCAATCGAAAAAGCGCAAACCAGCAATCAGCGTAATTTTCGACCGGAATTAAATGCAACTGACGGTCGTTCAAACCGAGATTATTTGCAACTGAACCTGCAATCATCTGCTCAGACTTGCAATCATCCGTCGCAAACCAGGATTATTTGCAACTGTGTTGCCCCGCTAAAGCACAGATTGGGCGCGAGTTCATACTGTACCACGAGAAGCGGCAGCGTCAGCTTCAGACACGGTACAGCGTCAATAGACCAGGTTCGCCAACCTCACAACAGATAACGCTCTCTTACTGGTAAAAAAAGAGGGGTTACAGCGTGAGATCGAGGCTCTGGAGCTTGAGAAACGGCAGCGGCTCGGACAGTATGCAGCCGTTAGCGATCTTGGGCTTTCGGCGGCCGATAGCCCAGTCGGCAAGGTTAAAACCTTGACAGTGAATAAAGGGCTTGGGCTGTCTATGCGCATGTAAGGCCGTAGCAGTCGGCGGAACCCATGACAGGTTCCGCCTAACGGCTTTAATGTTAGTTATGAAGTGGGTTGTTCTTTCGATCTTTTATAGCCCAAAAAAATGCCAACAATTGCACCAGTTAGTATAAAAAAATCTTGTATTCCCAGTGTTCCAAAGTAAATCAAACCTTGCTCGTGAATTATCGCTTCACGCATTGCTATTTCGTTCCAAAGCGAAATGTTCTCTGCAATTAACAGAATCGGAATAGGAAGCAAAAAAACATTTAGCCACCATCGGAATCGCCCTAAAAAGATCATTCCACACCCAACTAAAACCCCTAAAAACAAAGCGGATGGAATAGATTGAACTTTATCAGAGACTTCGGCAAAAGCTATCATTGGATAACAACCGAAGGTCATACACAAAATTTTCTGTTTTATATTCATTTGACAATCAGTGGAATAATGCCGTCAGGGTCTTTCTTAATATCATTCAGTAACTGATTTGTTGATGAGTTTCCGAACACACCGCCACCAACATCAACACAACCGGCAGAACCTTTAATACTTCCACCATGCAAGAAGAAACCGGAACGACCAAATGTGTTAGTTCCTCTATTTGGAGTTAATGGCCCTCGCCAATCGCCCCAGTCGGCTCCAACACCGGGTAAGTTTCTAATTAAATCGCCAATAGCATTAGGGTTAGAAATATCTTGAGCGTTTAACGTGTAATTACCGCTTGGAATTGCGCCTTTGTTTGGCGTCGATGCATCGCAGCCAATGCAATCCGGCCGTCCTGACGTTGCTGTTAAAAAGTATGAAGATTGACTAGGCTGCTCAGGATAAACAGAAAGTATTTGAGAAGCCGTATCATAATAAAGTGAAGTTAATCCTTTCGGATCGATGTACTTCAGCGGGTTGTTGAGGGCATAAGGATAGGTATTAATGCCCCCCGTCAAGCCAATCGGATCACTCTGCAAATACCGGCCAAGGTCGGGCTGATAATAGCGGTGGTAGTTGTAATGCCAACCGGTTTCCTGATCATAGTATTGGCCTGGGAAGCGGAGGTTTTGGGTAATGTTGGGGTTGACGGTGGTGACTTGGCCGAATGGGTCTAACTGGGCATTCCAGACGCTTTGTTGGGTTTGGTCACTGACGGTTTGCGGTGCGCCCAGGTGGTGGTTGTGAAAGTAGACGATCGGACTGGTTGCGTTGTTGCCGTCGATGCGCGCCAAGGGTTGGCCGTCGAGGTAGACGGTCTGTTGCGTGCTGCCGCCCAGGCTTTCGCTGATCATTTGGTCTTGCTGATCGTAGCCGTAGTATGTGCTGTTCAACGCCGTGGTTTTGCCGATGCGGTGACCGAAGGCGTCGTAGCGGTAGCTGCCGAGGCTGGTGTTGCCTTGTGCGACGCTGGTTAGGCGTTGATCGGCGGCATAGTTCAAGGTGTGGTTGCCAACTTGGCTGACATGGCCTTGTGGGGTATGGCTGAGGCTGATGGTGGGTGTGCCGGTGAGCGACAACAGTTTTTGGCTGCTCAGGTCGTAGTGGTAGTCGGTTTGCGCCTGGCCGCGTAATGCGATGCTGCGGTTGCCAACAGCGTCGTAGCTGTAGCTCAATGGCTGGGTGCCGCTGACAGTTAATATTCGGTCGAGTGGGTCATAGGTGTAGGTCTGGCTGTTGGCGGCATTGAGGTTGTCAGTCAGTGTTTGCAGGTTGCCGGCATTATCGTAGCCGTAGTTGATATTTTGTAGGATGCCCACGCTTTGCGCGGTCAACCGATAATCCAGGTCGTAACTGCGATCTAACATCAAGCCATTGCCATAATTCAAGCTCGTAACCGGCCCGAATGGCAAATGATTAACTGCATCTGCCAACACGCGTGTCGTTGTGATGCCGGACACCACATCCACTACTTGTACCTGCTGCACTTGGCCTGCACCGTCATAGACGTTTTGGATGCTGCGGCTAGCGCTAGGCTGGGTTTCCGTGAGCTGATTATCGGCACTGTAGTGATAGCTTATGTCGCTAATCAACGTATTGGTACCGGTGGCTTTTACGCTACGGCCAACAAGGTTGCCACGTAAATCAAAACGTTGTGTGGTGTCAATGTCGCCACGACGGGTATTGCTTAGCCGGCCTTTTTGGTTGGCTAAGTTCGTCGTACCGCCATCGTAGAGATTGACGACATCCGCCTCCGTCCCCGGATAATCAATGCCTAGCAGGCGATTGAGGGCATCGTAGCTGTAGGTGGCCGATATGTTGCCGGCATCGGTTTTTTGCAACAGATTACCGGCGCTGTCGTAGCTGTATTGGGTGATGCCGGTATTGGGGCTTTCCAGTTGGGTTAGATCACCCAAGCCGTTGTAGCTATAGAGCGTACTGTGGTTGTTGGCGTCCGTGACTTGGGTGAGGCGGTCTTGGCCGTTGTATTGGTAATCGGTCAAGCCGGCCAGCGCGTCGGTGGTGCGAATCAGTCGGTCCAGACTATCGTATTGATGCTGAGTGGCGTGACCGTTAGCATCGATGATTTTGGTCAGGTTGCCGTTGGCGTCGTATTGATAGTGGGTGGTTTGGTTGTAGGCGCCGATGTCCTGGGCTAGACGATTCAAGGCATCGTAGACGCGACTATGGGTTTTGACGATGTTACCGCTGCTATCAAGAATGTCTTCTTTGATGCGATTGCCGATTGCATCCAAGGTGTAGTGGATCTTACCGCCTAGGGCGTCGGTAATGTCGGTCAGCCTATGAGCCGCATCATAGCTGTAGGTGACGTAAACTCCGGTGGGACGGGTAACTTTGGTCAGATTGCCGATGGCATCGTAGGTGTATTGAGTAGTGTTACCGTCCACGGTTCTTTGCGTGAGTCGGCCTCTAGCGTCGTAGCTTAGGTTGACCACCAAGCCGTTGGGATCGGTCATAGTCAACGGTCGGCCGTTGGCGTCGTAATTATTAAAGGTTGTAACATGGCTCAGAGCGTTGGTAACGGTATTTAAGTCACCGGGTTTGTGGCTGGCCGTTCTGTCCGAATAATAGCTATAGGTAGTGATGTCGTTGGCATCGGTGCGCGGGCCATCGACTGTCAGGACTTGGCCGAGATTGTTGTAGGTGTAGCGCCATACACGCGAGTCGCCCGTTGCCGTTGCAGCCAAACCCAGCGCACCGTTGGCATCGGTAGTGGCTTGCTCGATAGCCTTACACAATACGGCAAGGGGCTTCCCGTTTGAAAGTGTCGCCGAAGTGGGCGCGCAACTGGCGATAGCGTTTCCGTTACTAGGATCGGGCTGACCATTGTAAACCCAGGTGGTGAGTTTATAGGGTTCGGCACGCTGAGTTTCTAGCCGCCAGTCGGGGTGCCACGCTCGGCTGACTTTGCGTTCGTTGGATGTTGCCGTTGGGACGTAGGCCGATGCATTGGCCGGACAGTTTCCAGCCGAAGCCACGCCCTCTATGAGAGTGGTTTCCAGGTTGCGGTTCAGGTCATAGGCATGACAACTTAGGTTGCCGTTAAAGTCGGCTCGGCTGGCAATGTTGCCATTAATGTCGTAGTTCAATGCACTACCCGAAGCAGGACAACCCGCCCCGGCTGGCTGGTTAGACCCCGTGCTTTTTAAGACCCCCAAACTAGCGGTGAAATGGCTGGACCGGACAGTACCTAAAGGATCTGTAATACTTGAGCTACGTTCATCTAAAGCATATTGCAGATTATATTGATCGACTCCTCCTGCATGCTCAGTTCTAATTACCTTCCCATTTACATCGTATTTGTAGGTAGCATAGCGCACTCCCTTTTCATCAAAAATACCGGTTAGAGCATGCGGCTGGCTAGTACCGCTAGTGTTGATGCTTTCGCCGGTATCTCCGCCGTAAATATAGAGTTTTCTCGGATTGTTAGGTAAAACACCAGGATAAATCACTTCTTTAAGGTTATCGGAACTAGTATAACTATACTGGTAGACATTCCCGGCCGGATCGCTAAGCGTTGCCATTTGGCCGGTTGCATAATAAGTGAAGTTTATGCTGTTACCAAAGCTGTCGGTGACTTTAATTAACAAATCAGGTTTAGGAGCAACGGTAACGGATGTTGAGCTATTACTATACGTTAAGGTTTTAAAACGGCCATTGGACTTTTGAATTTTAATTAACTTACCTTTGACGTCATAAATTTCCAAGTCGTCGTTCGAGTTTTTGATCTGCCATCCATTAAAAGTTGTACCTGAATAAAGTTGTTCCAATTTCAGTATAACGTCTGAATCTGAAATCCAAAGCGTATCCGATTTGGTAAACCGAAAATAACGCCCATCGGGACGGTAAACAACAGCTGTCGATACGCCATTGTTAGTTGAAAGCAGAATCTGTGAGTCGAATTCATTGATCCAGTTATAGCCATTCACCGATAACAATGAAATCCCATCAGAGTTATATGTTCTGGTGAAGGACAAATCACCAGATGCATTTTTATAGTCGACCTCTTTCCAATATTTGTTTCCAGTCGCTGAATTAACAGGGTTGGGTGTCATCACCAAGCAATTATCACCACCGCCATTCTTCGCTTTGTCTATGGGGTTTGAGCAAGCGGCATATGTCCCTGACCACGAAAAATAAACAGAGCCGCCTGTGGAGATATAGGTGCAGTGACCTGAACAATTGTATCCGGTACTCTGGCCATTGTTGGAGCATGAATCTCGATAACAAATGGTCCCTGGACTACTAATACTATCTGGGTTTTCATAGGAAAAATATACATTTAGTGCCAGCGGTTTTGTTTCAAAACATCCGAGTTTTGAATTAACTATCCAGCCTGCTTGAGCATCATTAAAGAATGAATAAAATGCAGAAAAAGCAAACCAATATATAAATAAGATTCGGTAATTTATTCTAGGCATATTATTGGGCTTTTCCCACATCAAAGTAGATTCATACGCATCAACTATGCGTGCGTTCTCATATTTAATTTGTTTAATAGATTGTGGCATCACAGGTTTTTAAAACCAAAATTAGACAAATAGCCATGTCAGACTCTAAAAAGAAGGGATCCAGGCCTATCGAACCACTGTAAAAAACGAAGTGAACTACGATCAGATTGTTTTGTCAGCTGAGTATAGATGTAAAGGAGTCGCCTAAAAGAAAGAGGGTGCATGCTAGTGTTTATTTTGTGACCGAATCTACATCTAATTGGATCAGCGCTTCAGCTAGCCCAACAAACAACAAAAAAACATCGATAAACATTCTAAAAATTTACCGAAAAACAAAATAGCTAATTGACTATCGCGCTAAGCGGGTTACGTCGTCTTAATGTAAAAGATGAAGCTGACACCGACTTAGAAACATTCCCAGTCCAGAATACGTCCGTTTTCTGGAATTTTCAATTTTCCACTTCCTGACGCCGTTTTATAAGGCTTCCAGAGTCCATAAATCTATTCCACAAAACAAATTCCAGATATACTCTGACCTTGAGACTTATTGGACTAGAGGACAAACAAAAAATGTTGATTGGTTATGCCAGGGTATCCACCGATGACCAGAATCTGGACTTGCAACGGGACGCACTTGAAAAGGCGGGTTGCGAAAAGATTTACACCGATCAGCAAAGCGGTGCGAGCACAGACCGCCTCGGCTTGACCGGAGTCATGGAAATGGCCCGCTCAGGCGACACGCTGGTGGTGTGGCGTCTTGATCGACTGGGGCGCTCCTTGAAACACCTGATCCACTTAGTTGAAAAACTGGAACAGCAAGGCATCGGACTCCGGAGCCTGCAAGAGAATATTGATACCACCACCAGCGGTGGGCGTCTGGTGTTTCATCTATTCGGCGCTTTGGCTGAGTTCGAACGCAACCTCATTCGCGAACGCACCCAGGCGGGATTGTCGGCAGCGCGAGCGCGAGGCCGGCAAGGTGGACGGCCAAAGCTACTTGATCCGAAAAAACGTGAACTAGCGTTACGCCTTTATAAGGAACGCCAGCATAGCATCGTGGAAATCTGCCAAATTATGGGGATTTCCAAAAGCACCCTGTATAACTATCTTGCGGAGCAGGGTGTCAATGCCCGCGACGCGGCATAGCCCGATTCCAACTGACTCGCTGTTGGCATTGCGCCAACGGCTGGATCGATTACCCCCAAAAAGTCCGGAACGAGCTGCCCAGGTCAAATCCATCGCCGAACTCTACGCCGTTTCCACCGACACGGTTTATCGCGCACTCCGCGATTTACACAAGCCCAAGGCTGCCCAACGCGGCGACCGCGGCAAACCACGGGTGCTACCGAAAGCAGAACTGGAACACTACTGCGAACTCATCGCGGCATTAAAACTGCGCACGACTAACAAGAAGGGCCGCCATGTTTCAACTCGCCGGGCCATCGAACTGATGGAAAAATATGGCTTAGAAACCCCGCAAGGATTGATCCGTGTTCCCCAAGGTTTATTAAGTGCCAGTACAGTAAATTATTACCTGAGCTACTGGAAACTCGATCAACCGCGATTGACCCGACAACCGCCGGCGGTGCGGTTCCAGGCCGAATTAAGCAACGCTTGCTGGCAATTTGATATGTCGCCTTCCGAGCTTAAACATGTTAAAGCGCCATTGTGGATAGAACCCAGCCGAGGTGCGCCAACCCTGATGCTATACAGCATCGTCGATGACCGCAGTGGCGTAGGGTATGAGGAATATCGTTGTGTCTACGGTGAAGATGCCGAATCTGCGTTGCGGTTTCTGTTCAATGCCATGGCACCCAAACCCTACATGCCGGATTTTCCGTTTCAAGGCATTCCGGACATGATCTACATGGATTGTGGCCCGGTATCCAAGAGCCGGGTATTCCAGAATGTGATGGATGCCTTGGGTATTGTTTGGCAGACGCACATGCCAGCCGGCAAAGATGGCCGCCGCGTCACTGCGCGTGCCACCGGCAAAGTTGAACGGCCGTTTCGTACCGTGAAAGAGGTACATGAAACCCTGTATCATTTCCATCAGCCGCAGAATGAGGCCGAAGCCAACTTGTGGTTGCAAAACTATTTGTTGGACTACAACCGGAAGCCGCACCGCAGTGAACCTCACACACGGCTGGAAGACTGGCTCGCCAACTTGCCGGCAAAGGGTTTTCGCGAAATGTGTTCCTGGGAACAGTTTTGCCGGTTTGCTCGGGAACCAGAGCGGCATAAGGTCGGACCCGATGCACGAGTTTCAGTGGATGGCACTGCCTATGAGGTGGCGCCGGAACTGGCCGGCGAAACCGTATTGCTGCTGTGGGGGCTATTCGACACCGAACTCTATGTCGAATACGACGGCGAACGCTCCGGGCCATATGCTCCTATTTCAGGCCCAATTCCCCTTAATCGCTATCGGGCGTTCAAGAAAACGGCAATCGACGAAAAGGCCGACCGCATCCGGCAACTGGCCGATCAACTTGGGCTGCCTATCGCCGCATTGACCGGTGACACCGATTTCCAGCTGACAGAACCGGTAGCATCGCCGGAAGATTTGCCACGGCATCCCTTCAGCGCCGAACATCAGGAATATCATTATCCCAGTAAGATTGCCGCTAAGCTGGCAATCGCTGATGACATTGCGAAGCCGTTAGCGAAGCTCACGCCCAATGATCGCGATTTTATCGATAGCGTGCTCGCTGAAACTCTCGAACGCAGCGTTGTGCTGGGACGTATTCGAGAATATTTTAGATGCCAAGAAATCCAAGGGGGGCAACATGCGGGTTGAAGTGATGGATTATTACGGACTGACCAAGCCCCTGAATCGAGCTGGTTACTACGAAACCGAACATCACAGCCAGTTGTTCAAGAATATTCGCGGTGCTATCCATGAAGGCCGGATTATCGTTCTCTACGGCGTCATCGGTAGCGGCAAAACCGTCACATTACGCCGATTGCAGCAACAATTGAAAGATGAGAATAAAGTCACCGTCTCCCGCTCGCAAGCGGTGGAAAAGCACAACGTTAAACTGAACACACTGATGGCGGCGCTGTTCTACGATCTTTCCACGGGAAAGAAGGTCAGGGTACCTTCCCGATCAGAGGACCGCGAACGGGAATTACAGGAGTTGGTCAAAAAGGGCAAACGCCCGGTGGCTTTATTTATCGACGATGCCCATGCCCTGAAAGATGAGGCCCTAACCGGCATCAAACGGCTGATGGAAGTAATTGAAAGCGATGGCGGATGCTTGTCAGTCGTGCTTGCGGGTTGGCCCAAGCTGCGTAATGATTTGCGCCGCCCCAAATTGGAAGAAATCGGCTTACGTACCGATATGTTCTCACTGGATGGTATCACTGGCAGCCAGCGTGAATACATTCGATGGTTGCTCACTACCTGTACCGGACGCCAGGAAGGGATAGAGGCATTGATGACCGCCGATGCCATTGACCTCTTGGCAAGCCGGTTACGGACAGCCTTACAGATTGAATGGCATCTCACTCAGGCTTTTGAAGCCGGTTATCAATCAGGCGAATTACCGGTAGATGCTGAATTGGTCGAAACGGTGCTATCCAAGCATTTGGACGATATGGAGGCCGCCATTACCCGGCAAGGCTATGGTCTGCGGGAATTGGTGCAGAACTTCGACGCCAAATCGGCAGAAATCAAAGCACTGTTTGCCAACCAGCTCGATCCGGTCCGTGCCAGCGACCTACGGGATCGGATGCGCCTGGCTGGATTACCGATCTGAATTCACTATGGTTTTAGTTGCAAATAATCCTGGTTTACGGCGGATGATTGCAGGTCGGCGGTAACGATTGCAGGTTCAGTTGCAAATAATCTCGGTTGGAGCGCTCGTCAGTTGCATTTAATTCTGGTCGAAAATTGCGCTGATTGCTGGTTTGCGCGTTTTCGATTGCAAGCCGCTACATATAGCCATCAACTTGGCTTTTTCAATTTATACTGTCAGCGGAGAACGGATTCTATCTTCCCAGTTACCGCCACCCGCCAAGTCCAGCCATGCACCACAAATTAATGACGTTTGTCCGAGACGATATTTGGTTGTTGCACGAGCAAGATCTGCCTTATGTTCAAGAAAAACTGATCAAGTATTTAAAAATCGTTATTTTGTCCTGGCAAAGTTTTGGTTTGGATCTTTGTCAGCTACGTGCCTCCGCTTTAACCTTGTACAGCATTTTGTCGATAGTGCCGGTCATTGCCATGTTGTTTGGCATTGCCAAGGGCTTTGGCTTTGAAATCATGCTGGAGCAAGAACTGTTGCAGCGCATGCCGGAGCGAGATGCGCTAGTGGTGCAGCTAATCGGTTTTGCCAAAAACCTGTTGGAAAGCGCCAAGGGTGAAGTGGTGGCCGGGATAGGGATTGTCGTGCTGTTTTGGACCGTGATCAGCTTGATAGGCAATATCGAAGAGTCTTTCAACTACATCTGGAAAATCGGCAAGAGCCGGTCGTTGGGCCGCAAATTTAGTGACTATTTGTCGCTGATGTTGTTGGCGCCGGTGTTGCTGATCGCCGCCAGCAGCATCACCGTCTTTGTTAGTACGCAAATCACTTGGTTTATTACCGTCATGCAATTGCCGGCGTTTGCCAGCTGGCTGGTGGTCAAAGCGCTGAGTTTGTCGCCGGTGCTGCTGATGATTGCCTTGTTTTCCTTTACGTTTATTTTTATGCCTAATCATAAAATACACGTTCGCGCCGGCATTATCGCCGGTGTGGTGACGGGCGTTAGTTATCATTTGTTGCAATGGGCGTATTTAAGCTTGCAGATCGGCGTGTCGAGTTATAACGCCATTTACGGTAGTTTTGCGGCGCTACCCTTGTTTGTGGTTTGGCTGCAAAGCTGCTGGATGATTGTTTTGTTTGGTTGCGAGATGGCTTTTTTTACCCAAAACTACCAAACCTATCGAAACAATAATCGCTTTGCCCATTTAAGTTTTGCGCTGAAAAAACTGGTGGCTTTACAAGTCATGCATTTGATAGTCAAAAACTTTAGCCAGTTGCAGACTCCCTTAAGTGCAGCCGACATCGCCGGCAAGCTGGCCATACCTATAGCGATCATTCAGGAAGTGCTGGCGAAATTACTGCTTAGCCACCTGCTGGCCGAACTGAAAGAACCTGATGGTAGCGACGAGGTCTATCTGCCGGCTATAGACATTCATATCCTGACCATCAGCTTTGTGATCAACGCACTGGAGCAATGCGGGCAAAACCAATTGCCGGAAAGCAACCAGCAACCGCTGCTGATCGACGCGGTCGAAAGCTTCAAGAGTTTGATAGCAGCATCCGAGCGTAATCAGCTGCTAAAAGACATTTGAAAGAGTCGATATAATTGAGTGCTGAGAATTTTAATTTGAAAGCCAATGCAACATTTAGCGCAAGTTGCAAAGCAAGCGGAATCGCTGCATGACTGGCTTTCAGTCTTTAAGCTTCGTACAATTTCAGTTGCGTTGAGCGAGCGCTTCTTGATGCTGAGCAGGACTGTTAATTTTGAGGTAGTTGCTGCATCGGTTAAAAAGATAGGGGAAATTGCCCCCACAAAAAAGCCTCTTGTGTAACAGGGTTGTTTAGCAAACTCTGTTACACAAGAGGCTTTTTCAAAAAAATTATTGTTATTCAATAACTTATAAGTTGGCGGAGAAAGAGGGATTCGAACCCTCGATACGTTGCCGTATACACACTTTCCAGGCGTGCGCCTTCGACCGCTCGGCCATCTCTCCTAATACATTTTTGGGCTGATCAGCAGATTTAGTGCTTCAGAAATTCATCGCTTCATAGCTTAATCTGCTTTTGTCGCCGTGATAGCGACCACCCAATCCCGACTAGGATAATGGATACACGGTTATTTTGCAATTCGGACGAGTATTTTCTCGGTTATTGGCCTAGGCATTGAATTTCCCATGGGCGTTACTTCCCTAAAAGACAATCCAGTTTAGTCATTGGTTTAGCGCCCGATCAGCCCTTAGTTGTACTCGGTTAACCATATTCTGTCGGATAAATAAACTGTTGAACTTTGCTCTTCAGTGGATCGTGGTCTAAGTTTGCGCAGGAGTTTGCTGGAGAGTGAACTCACATTTTGTCGATGGCCTATCGGAGTGAACGGGGGAGCTCTATGAACGATATTTGTATTTCAAACGAAAAACCAAAAATTCTGATCGTCGATGATGTTCACGAAAACTTGCATACCTTGCTGAATATTTTGCGGCAAGATTATGCGGTGATGGCTGCTACTTCCGGTGAAAAAGCCTTGGAAATCGCCCGGCGCGCGTCGGCTCCGGATTTGATTTTGCTGGATATAAAAATGCCGGAAATGGATGGATACCAGGTGTTGGAATATCTGCGCGATGATCCGGCAACGGCCGAAATCCCGGTCATTTTTGTGACTGCGGCCGCCGAAGTCGGTGACGACGCCAAGGGTATGGCGCTGGGCGCCGACGACTATTTACTCAAGCCCGTAGTGCCTGAGTTGCTTCTAGCTCGGGTTAGACTGCATTTGGAGCTAGCCACCTATCGGAAACGCTATGGCAGACTATAATCGTTGGGGTCAAGCAACGCTGATCTAACTATTTCCTTGGATAATGAACAAAGACAAATCCCTATCGCTCAATCCCAGGCCGACTATTTTGGTGGTAGACGATCTTCCCGAAAATATTCACGGCTTACTCGAAGCACTCAAGGACGATTACGGCATTATGGTGGCGACGGAAGGCATGCGTGCGGTGGAGTTGGCGCAGGGCCCGACGCCGCCTGATTTGGTATTGCTGGACGTCAGAATGCCGGGTATGGATGGCTATGAGGTTTGTCGGCGGCTCAAGAGCGATCCTAGAACCGCGGGTATACCCATTCTCTTCGTGACGATAGTCGAAGCGTCCATCGAAAAAATTCGCGGTTTTTCCATGGGCGCCGCCGATTTCATTACCAAGCCGTTTGATATTGACGAAGTACGGGCCAGGGTCAAAACGCATCTGGAACTGAGCCGCTTACGCCGCGCTCTGGAAGGCCGGGTGAAACGTCTGAGCGAATACCGGCATGCCACCGATGTGTCTAATATCGTATTCCGCACCGATCCGCACGGCGTCATCACTTTTGTAAACGATGCGTTTGTGCAAACCTACGGTTATACCCGCGAGGAGGTTATAGGCAAAACCAGCCGGATTCTCAAAGATCCCGACGCGGCTCCGGGTTTGCATCGGGAGTTATGGAACACGATTCTAGGCGGTGCAATCTGGCGCGGGACCTACAGCAATCTTACTAAAAGTGGCGAGGTGATTTACATCAACAATACCATCGTCCCCATCCTTGACGCCGACGGCTCGATTCGCGAGTTTATATCCACCAGCGTTAATGTCACCCATTTGATCAAACAGGAAGAGTTGATTCGGGAACAGACCACGGATGCGTTAACCGGTTTGCCCAACCGGGTGAAACTGATGCAGGATTTGGCAAACGCCGGTCCGTCGATATTGGGCATGATCAACATCGATCAATTCAAAGCCATCAATGATTTTTACGGTTTGCGCAACGGCGATAAAGTTTTGTTGGAAATTGGCGAGCGTTTGCAAAAAATGAGCGGCGCCGATGCGCAGGCTTACCGCATCGGCGGCGATTTATTTGCTTTGCTCTCCAAAACCGGTGGCGATCCGGGCCGTTTCGAGCAATTGATAGACAGCATTATCAAGCATTTGGAATCGGAAGCGATCGATTGCGGCGAAGACAAGATTAACATCCGCGTGACTGCAGGCATCTGTTCGGGGGCCGACAGTCCTTATACGCATGCGGCGCTGGCGTTGGAGCGCGCCAGGATCGAACGTCGGGATTATTTGATTTATACCGATCAGATGCAGATCAAGTCGCACTACAAGGACAACATCCACTGGAGCCAGAAAATTCGCAGTGCCCTGGCCGACGGCCGCATCGTGCCTTTTTATCAACCCATCATCGACAATCGCAACGGGAAAGTCGTGAAATATGAAGCGCTGATGCGGATGATAGACGAAGAGGGTAATGTCATTCCGCCCAGCTTTCTCGGCGTGGCAAAACGCACCCGGCAATATACCGCCTTGACTCGCACCATCGTCGAACAAGTGGTGAAAGCCTTGCCCGAGTCGGAGGGGGAGATGAGTATCAACTTAACCGTCGAGGATATTATCGATGCCAATACGGTGAGCTTTATTGCCGAAAAACTCTCTCAGCCCGGCGTCGGTTCGCGCATTGTATTGGAGATTACCGAATCTGAAGGTATCGAAAGTTACGAGGAAGTGCGCCAGTTTGTTAATCGCATGAAAGGCTATGGCTGTCACTTTGCGATTGACGATTTCGGTAGCGGCTATTCCAATTTCGTGCATTTGTTGCGGTTAAAGATCGATTACTTAAAGATCGACGGCTCCATCATCATGAATATTATCGACAATCCGGATTCTGAAGTGATTGCCCGCGTCATAGTCGATGCTGCGCGGCGCTTGGGTATGCGCACGGTTGCCGAATTTGTGGGTAGTGCGGAGATCCAAGCCAAGGTCGTTGAGCTGGGTATCGATTTTTCGCAAGGTTTTTATCTGGGCAAACCGGCACCGCTGGGGACGCCCCGCCATGATTGAATCCAACGTGCATCCGGGGGAGGACATGAATCAGTCTGATCCAGGCAACTCAGCTACTAAAGCCGGAATGGAGTTTTAAGATGCGGCCGGTTTTTAATCAACATCCTCTGCGCAAGACGATAACTTGGCAGAGGCTCGTCGGTTTTACGGTCTGCCGGTTATCAAGCGCCGCCAGCGTTCTGCTGACGATAAGCTGTTGGAGCCATCCCGTGCAGGCCGACATCAGTGCGGCGACAATTCGCGGTCAAGTCACGCTGCGAGGGGCTGACACTCAGGCAGGCGCGCAAATCATCGTCACCAGCCTGGAGCGGGGTTTTTCCACGCGGACCTTTTCCCGAGCTGATGGCTCTTATGTGCTGATGGCATTGAAACCCGGCCGTTACCAGCTCAAGGTGTTAGGTTTGGAAGGCCAGCAAAACAGTCAAGAGCTGACGCTGCAAGTGGGGCAGGTGGCTTTGGTAGACGTTGCGTTAGGCGATGATAATAGCGTTGCCGAACAGACGAGTGAGGGCAATTCCGCGGAGTTGGCTACCTATTTAACGCCCGAGCAAATGCAGCGCTTGCCGCAGGTAAACCGCAATTTTCTGAATTATGCCGATCTGGCGCCCGGTGTGAACGTGGTAAACGATGAGAATGGCAGTACTCGCTTGCAAAGCGGCGGGCAGCGGCCGGATAGCGTCAATTTGTTTATCGACGGCGTCAGTCAGAAAAACTATGTGGTCAGGGGGGGCGTAGCCGGCCAGGATTCCAGTCGCGGCAATGTGTTTCCGGAATCGGCCGTTGCCGAATATAAGGTCATTAGCCAGAACTATAAGGCCGAGTACGATCAAGTCGGCGGCGCGGCAATTTCGGTGCAGACCAAATCCGGCGGCAATACCTTTCACGGCGAAACATTTTACGATCATACCAATCAAGATCTGCGCAGCGTCACGCCCGGTGAGCAGCTCGCCGGCGGCAAGCGGGATACCGAGCAAGCGCAATTCGGGGTGACCTTAAGTGGGCCAATAGCCAAGGATGTCGCGCATTTTTTCATGGCGTACGAACGTAAACTCAACGACGATTACGCCAATGTCAGCGCTGGCGACGGCTCCCGCTTACCCCAGCCGTATCAATCGCAACTAGGCCGCGTGAATCGGCCGTTTACGGCTGATTTGTTTTTCGGTAAGTTGGATTGGGCGCTCAACGAGAGCAACTTGATCGAAGTGTCTTTTAAGTTGCGCGACGAAACCGAAACATTGGGCATAGGCGGTGAAAACTCAGAGTCTTACGCGCTGACCAAGGGTAACAGTGAAAAACGCCTGGACTTTAAATATCAATATAGCGCCGAACATTGGGTCAACGAAGCCCGGTTTACTTATGAAGATGCCAATTGGCGGCAACTGCCGGCCACGCAAAGCGCGGGTTTGCAGCTGCGTCGCCTGGACGGCAGTTTGAGCGGGGGAAATCTGAATAGCCGGAGTGTGTTGAATAGCGGCGGCGCGACCAATTATCAGGATAAGGGCCAAAGCGGGCCGGGTTTTCAAGATGATCTAACCTTCAGCGGTTTGGATTGGCATGGCACCCATGTCGTCAAGTTGGGTGCTAAAGTTAAACAGATAGAACTGGGCGCGGTAGAGCGCGATCCTTACCACCCGCAGTTCGGCTTGAATTTAAACAATCCTGCCGGCAACCCGTATCAAGTGCGTTGGGCAACGCCCTTGGCCGGCGGCGGTGACGGTTCCGCCCAATCCGATGTGACGCAATTCGGCGCGTATCTGCAAGACGATTGGAACCCTAATCGACATTTGAGCGTGAACCTGGGCGTCCGCTGGGATTACGAATACAACCCCGGCTATCTAAACCATGTCACGCCGGGCGATGTCAGCAGCGCGCTCCGCAACTGGCGTAACATTCACAACGCGAATACGGGTTACGACATCGAGAACTACCTTAGTAACGGCGCTAACCGGGCGGCCGACAGCAATAATATTGCGCCCAGATTAGGTTTGGCATACGACTTATTCGAAGATCAGCGGCATGTGTTGTTCGGCGGTTACGCTAAAGCCTACGACCGCCATATTTACGACGTGTTGCAACTGGAACGTACCAAGGGCAGTTATCCCAGTTTTAGCGTCAATTTTCAGGGCGACCCCAATTACGATTGCGTGGCCGGCGTCGATTGCATCGCCTGGAATCCCGAATATTTAAACTATACGCCGGCGCAATTGTCCGCACTGACCGGTGTAGGTACGGGTAGCAGCCGGGAAATCAATTTAATGCGCAACAATCTGCGCACGCCCTATGCCAACCAATTTAATATCGGCATGCGCAATCGTTTCGGCGACTGGCATACCGAAGTCAGCGTGTCGCACGTGCACAGTTACAACGGTTTGGTCGGTTTGCTGGGCGGCCGCAATGCCGACGGCAGCTTTTACGCAGCCGGGTCCGGGTTCGGGGGTACCTTTCAGGCCGTGCCTGGCTTTGGGCAATTAATTTTGTTCGATAACGGTGTACAGACCAAAACTAATTCGGTATTTGTCAAAGCCGAAAAACCGTACAGCAAAGACAGCGGCTGGGGTATGACGTTTGCCTACACCTTTACCGATTCCGAGGAAAACAAACCGCAGTCTTTCTTCGATAACAGCAGTTATTTGTTTGAACATCCCAATACCCACACCAATGGCTGGCTGGATACCGCCGGGGTCAGAAAACATAAGCTGGTGACAACCGCCAGTGTCGATTTGCCGTGGGATTTGATTTTTTCCACTAAGCTGACGCTGGCGACCCCGGACACCCGCTCCGGCGTCAACTGTGCAAGCGGTGCTTGCCGTTTTGATACCTTTACGCCGCAAGGTAGCGATTTTATTTTTCCGGGGCAGTGGTGGGGATACAAACAAGTCGACATTGCGCTGATAAAAAGTTTCGATACGCCGCACGACACCCGGATGAAACTGCGCCTGGATGTATTGAATTTATTCGATTTTAAAAATTATGCGGCATTTAACAGCGACTTTGCCTCGCCGAATTTGGGGGCGCCGCTGACTGTGCTGGCCGGACCGAGTTTGACGGTGAAATTGACCGCCCGCCTGGAGTTTTGATGCCGGGCAAGCTAGTGAGCGCGGGTTTATTGTTGTGGGTGTTGCTCAGCAGTTTCGACGCTGCCGCTGCCGACGACATGCTCAACGCCAAAACCAAGGCCAATTACGTGTTCAATTTCACCAAGTTCGTGGAGTGGCCGGCGCTGATGAACGATACGCTGCATGTCTGCATCGTCGGCGCCGAACCTATCGTTAACTTGCTGAGCGAGTTGGCCAGCCGCGATACCAAGGGGCATTTATTGCAAATCTGGTCGGGCATAGACGACCCGCAGATTTGCCAGATTTTGTATATCGACCATGACGCGCCGGAATTGCCAGCCTTGATACAGCAGGTGCGCGGCAATCAGATATTAACTGTCAGCGATGCCGAGGGGTTTGCCGGTCGCGGCGGCTGTATCGGTTTTTATAGCGAAAACGGCCAGATCAAACTGGAAATCAATCCGGACGCCGTGCGCCGTGCGCAATTAAAAGTCAACGCCTTGTTGATGGAAATCGCCCGTATCGTCCGTTAATTCACTCCGGAATCCCATGACAAACCAGGCTGAATTTAAACGCGATCTGACCATAAAAACCAAGCTGGTGCTGATCATGTTGGCAACCAGCATCTTGTCCCTGCTGCTGGCGGGGGCCGGTTTTATTGCCCAGGAACACATGCGGGTAAAAGAGGATATGGGCCGGGATTTGAGTTCTCTGGCTCGTATCATTGCCAATCGCAGTACCGTGGCCTTGTCGTTTAATGACAGCAGCGTCGCCAACGCCACTTTGGCCGCTTTAAGCGTCAAGCAGAGCGTGGTTTCGGCCTGTATTTACGATAGCGCCAATCAGCTGTTTGCACTTTACGACCCCGGCTTGGCCTGTCCGCTGCAACATCCGGAACCTTCGGCTAGCGAGCGGCCGCGATTCGACGATGCCTATTGCACCATAAGCGAAACGATAGCCTTGGACGGTCGTATTTTGGGAAGGGTTTGGATAGCCTCCAGCCTGGCGGAGCTGGATTCATTATGGCGGGATTTTTTGGCTGCGGCGATGGGCATTGTGATGTTATCCGGTCTGTTCGCCTTGCTATTGGCTTCCAGTTTGCAGCAAGTGGTGTCCGGTCCGCTGGTCAGGTTGAAGAAAACCGTCGAAACGATCAACAGTGAAAAGAACTACACCTTGCGCGCCGCACAAGAGAGTAACGATGAATTGGGTGCGCTGATTCAAGCCTTCAACACGATGATAGCCACCATCGAAGCTCGCGATAGCGAACTGTTGGCTTTGAACCGGCAGCTTGCCGAGAACGAAAAACTATTGGCCAGCATCAACGAAGGTCTGGAAGAGCGCGTGGCTGCCCGCACCACGGAGTTGGCGGAAATTAACGCCAAATTGGCGCATAACAGCGTAATGCTGGCCACCGTGCTGGATAGCATGTCGCAGGGCTTGATAGCCTTTGACAGCAACTTAAAGTTATTGGTTTGGAATAAAAAACTCAGCGAGGTGCGCGGTTATCCGGAAAGCATGCTGGCAGTGGGCAGGGACCATGCCGATTTCGTGCAGTTTGATTTAATGGATCCGCAGTTGCGTTTCCGTGATCCCGATACCGAACTGCGGCAATTGCTGGAAGAAATAAGACATTTTCGGCCGCACAATTTTACCCGGCAAAGATTGGACAACCGGGTCATCGAGATCAGCGGCGGGCCGATAGCCGATGGCGGTTTCGTCAGTACTTACGAGGATGTGACCTTACGCAAACAGGCCGAGCTGGCGTTGAAAGAGGCTCGGGACGCCGCCCAGTCAGCCACCCAGACTAAAAGCCAGTTTCTGGCAAATATGTCGCACGAGATTCGCACGCCGATGAACGGCGTGCTGGGTATGTTGCATCTGGCTTTGCAGACCGAATTGACCGCGTCGCAACGCAACTATTTGGCAAAAGCCCACAGTTCCGCACGTACCTTATTGGGGATTCTTAACGATATTCTGGATTTTTCCAAAATCGAGGCCGGTAAATTGGCGCTGGAAGAAACCGAATTTCGCTTCGATAGCGTGGTGGAGCAATTGGCTGACATGATCGGTTACCAAGCCGGCTTGAAAGGTATCGAGTTTCTGATCCGTCACGATCCGCAAATTCCGCCGGTGTTGTTAGGCGATCCCTTGCGTTTCGGCCAGGTGTTGACCAATTTATGCGGCAACGCGCTGAAATTCACCGAAGCCGGTGAATTGGAACTGGCATTCTATTGCCTGGCCAAAACCGATAGCACTATCGATTTGCGGGTATCGGTCAGAGATACCGGCATCGGTATGGCGGAAGACGATCAGAAAAAACTGTTTAAAGAGTTTACCCAAGCCGATCAGGGCACCAGCCGGCGCTTTGGCGGCACAGGTTTAGGCTTGGCCATCTGTAAAACCCTGGTGGAAATGATGCAGGGCCGGATCTGGATCGAGCAGTCGCAATTGGGCCAGGGCACAACCTTTTGTTTTACCGTGCGCTTGGGCGTGGCTAAGGATACTTTGCTGCATCAAGACGCGCTGGAGCAAAGCATAGGCGTGTTGTTGGCCGAGGTGCGGGTATTGGTGGTGGATGACAACGAGGCCTCCCGGGAAATCATCAGCGATATGTTGCGGCCGTTTCAGCTACGGGTGAGCTGTTCGGCCAGTGCGGCCGGGGCGCTGAGAGCGTTGCGGGAGGCGCCGGCCGATCAGCCTTTCGATGTGGTGTTGATGGACTGGAAAATGCCGGGTATGAACGGCGATGAGGCGATCAGGCAGATTCGCGCCGACACCAGCCTGATGCCGCAGCCCAAGATTATCATGGTCACCGCTTACGGCAGCGAAGATGTGATGGTTTTGGCGGGCCGGGCCGGTATCGATGGCTTTTTGATCAAACCGGTATCGCCGTCCTCCCTACTGGATGCGATTTTGTCGGCACTTGGACGTGGCCGGGTGCTTGGGGCGGTGGATAAATTTAAGCAATTGGGCGGGGCGGATATTGCCGGTATCAAACAACTGCAAGGGATTCGGTTGTTACTGGTGGAAGATAACGAAATCAACCGCGAATTTGCCTGCGAATTGCTGCGCAGCCACGAGATTGAGGTTGACGAAGCGGTGAACGGCGAAGAAGCGGTCAGCATGGTTAGGCAGCATCATTACGATGCGGTCTTGATGGACATCCAGATGCCGGTGCTGGACGGCTTGCAAGCCACCGTCAAAATTCGGGCCTTAGCGGAATCCGAGAACGATCAACGTTTTGCAACTATGCCCATCATCGCGATGACCGCCCATGCCATGGCCCGCGATGTCGAGAAAAGCCTGGAGGCAGGTATGAACGATCACGTTACGAAACCGATTGATCCCGACCGGTTATTCAAAGCATTGGCAACCTGGATTCCGCTCACGGCCGACGGCGAACAGAGCCAGGAGGCGGCGCGGATTTATCAAGCTGCCGATTATCCCGAAGATTTACAAACCTTGACCAGTCTGGATATTGTGCAAGGCATACGCCGGATCGGCGGTAATCCGGAGGCCTATCGCAAACAGTTATACCGTTTTAAAGAACACTACCCGGATGCGGTCGCCGAGATTCGCGGCTTGATCAATGCCGGGGAACTCAAACAGGCTGAAGAGCGTTGCCACGCCTTGAAAGGGGTTAGCGGCAATCTGGGGGCGACGGATTTATTCGAAGCCGCCGCCGGTGTGGATATTGTCCTTAAGCAAAATCAAATACCGCCCGCTGAACACTTGCAGTACATGGAAGGATTTTTGCGCCAAGTCATCGGGCAAATTGAGGCCTTGCAAGCACTGGCGAGCAGTCAAGCGCCCGACACGGATCCGCTTGTGACTGGGGTTACCGACGCCGAGATAGCGGCGGATTTACAGACATTGTCGCGATTGCTGGAAAGCGATCTAGGCGCGGCCGAAGCCATGTTGGAGCAATTACAGCGTAGTATGGCCGGTCATCAGTATTTGCCCTTGCTGGAGGACATCGCCAAAAAAATCGACCGATTTGCCATCGACGAGGCACTGGCGCAACTGAGCGAGTTGCTGCAAAAACTCTAACGCCAGCCTAACCCCGGCTTTGCAGCGTGCGGTCGATAACGATGCAATTTAATTTACCTGCCCAGCGTCAATATCTTACAATTCGGTAGCCCACGGCTAAAATAATTACTTAGGAGGATCTCATGTTTAAATTTCGTATGCTGGTTTCTGCGATAGCGCTGGCTAGTTCGATGTCTGTTATGGCGGCGGATGCGCTGCCCACCACGGCGCCAGCGCCTGCCAACAACCCCACAACCCCCGAAAAAGTTGAACTGGGTAAAATGCTATATCACGATCCGCGTCTGTCTTCCACGGGCACCGTTTCTTGCGCGTCTTGTCACAACACCATGCTGGGCGGCGAAGATAACCGGCCCAACTCCATGGGTGTCAACGGCCAAACCGGCGGCCGCAGTGCACCAACGGTCTGGAATGCTGCATTCAACAAAGTGCAATTCTGGGACGGCCGCGCCGACAGTCTGGAAGCGCAAGCGGCAGGTCCAGTCACCAACCCAATTGAAATGGGTATGAAAAGCTGGGATGACGTGGTTGCTCGCTTGAAAACCATCAAAGGCTATCGCCATGCTTTCGAAGTGGCCTTTGGTAGCGATGCCGAAGCTATTACCAAAGACAACGCCACCAAAGCGATTGCCGCCTACGAAAGAACGTTGATTACACCGAATAGCGCCTACGACAAATATGTCAAAGGCGATAAAGACGCCTTGACCGAACAGCAGGAACGCGGCCTGAAAAAAGCAGTGGAACTGGGTTGCACCAGTTGCCACAGTGGTCCGGCCTTTAACGGCCCAGGGGTATTCCAAAAATTCCCTGTTAACCCTAGCGGCTACTTCGAAGCGCAATACCACTTTCAAAAAGACAAAGGCTTGGCTGAAGTCACCAAAAAAGAAAGCGACGAGCACCTGTTTAAAGTTCCGACTCTGCGTAACGTGGCTTTGACCGCACCTTATATGCACAACGGTTCCGTAAAAACCTTGGATAAAGCCGTTTGGTTGATGGGTAAATTGCAATTAAATCAAGAGTTGTCCGATGCTGACGTGGCTGACATCGTCGCGTTTTTGAATGCGCTGACCGGTGAATTCCCAGCGCAAACCATGCCGCAATTGCCAGGAACACCGGGTTCCAGCTTTAACTGAGTTTTATCAGGTAGTTAAAGATTAAGGGGGCCGCAAGGCCCCTTTTTTTGTCAAAATACTTCCCGCACGGGGCACAATACGCAATGTAGATTAAGAGTTTTGGGTACTTTAAGTCGTTTCCATGGCAAAGTCATTGGACGGTTTGCCGGCTTTTGCATGGTGAGAATACGTTGACCCTGATTTTATTTGAAGGGTCGCCAAAGCATATTACCGAACAAGCACCGGCAAGCCGAAAATAATCATTGCGGGAAATATTACCGTTTCCCTGATAGGCAAAGATATGTATAAGCGTATCTTTACCATCTGCTTTGGGGCTTTTTATGAAAAATTACTTAACGATAATATGCCTGGTCATCGCGTCATTTTCATTTCAAGTTAATGCGTCAACTTTAAGTTGGAGCACAATTACCGGTTACGGCCCTATTCTCGGAAGTTTGCAATCAGGTCAAAATTCGCCGCAGGATCTATTCGGCATAGTAACCGGCCTACGTATCGAAACCAATGTGCTTGATGATTGGACTTTTAATTTACACAACAGCAGTCAAGTTAGGGTTTCAGTGAGTTCCCTAGAAGCTAACACTGGGAGTCTGTTATACGCCGTCAACTTGGATGGAAGTCCATTGGCTAAAAGTGCCGGACCTGCCGATGAAGCTTGGTCCTTTGACGGTATATTGACTGCCGGCTCTCACACGATAAATATTCTGGGTATCGCCATTTCCCTGGAGAGCACAAGTGGCTACCAAGTTAATGTTAGCGCCATGAATGCAGTTGTTCCTATCCCGGCGGTTGGGTGGGTTTTCAGCTTTTTTCTGTTTTATATGTTCCGAAATATGCCGCGCCGTCGAGGTTATTGATGCTGGGTATAACAAATGGATGCAATCTTTCCGCTGTCTCCGCGGGACCAACAAAGACTCTGAACGCCGGTAAGGATTTGTGTTCCGTTGCCACTTCAGGTAGTTGGATATTGCAAAGCTTCTACGACAAAACCGCTGATATTTCTGCGGCGTTTTGCGATTGAGTCTTCGGGCGGTAAGTCCAATAGACTTTTGATTTTCAGCTAAGCAAAAGCTGACAATTTTAGGATTGGCGATTAAATCGCTCCCGCATTTGCGGGAGCGCATTGCTTAAAGTAGCGTAACTTTGAGTCCTATCACTTCACTTTCTACGGGAATGCCTCTGTCTATTTCGCAATAGAACAGACGGATTCCTAAGGCTGGCAGCAAATTTTAGCTGGCTTGGCCGGCGGCAGTCGCTTCCGGTACTTCGATTAAACGGCCGGTTTTGACGTCGTAAACATAACCGTAAACCGGAATATCGCTAGGCACCAACGAATGGGCTTTAATGCGTTTCACATCTTCCAACACGCTTTCGGCTTGATTTTTGATGGTCAACCAGTTGATATATTTACCGTCTGTAGAGCCAGGGCCAACACCGCTGTCGTGCCAGCCGGTGGCATCGACACTGGCGGTTTTCAAACTGCTGGCGAGCAAGTCGCTCATGATGTCGTTGGTAAAGGTTTCCATACCGCAGTCGGTGTGATGAATCACAAACCATTCCTTGGTGCCGAGTAATTTGTAGGAAATAACCAGGGAGCGAATCGCGTCGTCGCTGGCGCGGCCACCGGCGTTGCGAATCACATGCGCGTCGCCTTCCGATAAACCGGCGTATTTAGCGGGATCCAGTCGGGCATCCATACAGGTCAGAATGGCAAACTGACGAGCGGGGGGCATAGCCAAATCGCCTTTGGTGAAGCTGGATACATAATCGCGGTTGGCTAACAGTACTTCGTTGTGAATTTTGCTCATAAAAACCTCGGTGGGTAAAAAAACGTCTGGCCTGAACAGCAAACCAGACGAGGTAACGACTATCTCCGGGCGGCATTGTAGCCAAGCGGAATCCTGGTTTAAAGACGCTAATTGGTTTATAAAATATAAACCTTAAGTTTATAGTGAAGGCGTCATGGACAAGTTTAACAACATGCGGGTATTTTGCCGAATCGTCGAGTTAGGGACTTTTTCTGCGGTAGCGAAGGAGTTAAAGCTATCGACGATGATGATTAGCAAGTATATCGCCCAACTCGAAGCATCCCTGGGTGTGGTATTGCTGCATCGGACTACGCGCAGCCTAAGCCTGACCAGTGCCGGCGAAGCCTACTACAACCGCAGCAAGCAATTGCTGGAAGATTTGGCCGATTTGGAAGCATCCACCGCACAATTGGGCGAGCGGGTGAAAGGCACCATCAAGATCAGCGCACCCATCGATTTTGGTGGCATGTACATGGTGCCAGCCATAGAAGCGTATTTGCAGCGCTACCCGGAAGTGAAGATTTTAATGTCGCTGGATAACAAGCCGCCGAATTTGCGGGTCGGCAGTATCGACATTTCCCTGTTGGTGACTGACACCCTAGACCCCGGCGTAGTGGCGCGCAAGATTGCCGAGACCGAATTGTGCACCTATGCCGCGCCGGCCTACCTGGCGGAAAAAGGCTGCCCGCAGAGCATAGACGAGCTGAACAAGCATCAATGCTTACACTACGTGGATACCCCGCATGGCGAATTTTGGTTGTTTGATGTTGACGGCGAATTAAAAAAAATCAAATCCGATTGGGTATTGGCATCCAACAACGGGCGCGCATTGTGCCAGGCGGCGGCCCTGGGGATGGGTATTGTGCAAGCGCCTAGATTGTCGGTCGCACCGTATTTAAAAAGCGGCGAACTCATAGAAATCCTCAGCCAATACCGCCGTCCGGCCATCGCCATTTATGCTACCTATCTGCAACGGCGGTTTTATCCAGCCAAGTTGACGACGTTTATTGACTTTTTGTTGGAGTATTTTGAGCGGTAGTGGATTTTGGGTAAGCATATCAAGTGAAAATCCCTAAGAATTTAGATACGCACCGCGTACCTATTGGCTAGGCTTGCTTCCTCAAGCCAATTCAAAGACATCAAACTGTTCATGTGCCGACGTAAAATTGTCCGCAATCACTGGATACATAAAGAATTGCATGATGCACCGAGAGTTTTAGCCAACGTGGCAGATGACGCTCCGCTCAAAGCATTTAGGCTCGCGAACGTGGTCTTTTGCTATTGTCGAAAACTTTTTTAGCTTACGCGCAAGCCTGCCAAGCTGGCAAATAAACCTAAAAGCCTTCCGGGCGAGGCAAATTGATTTGCCCGTCCGGCAAAACGCCTAGCGCGCAACTCGTTTGAGCTTGTGCATGAGGTATTTTGCTATCGTCGCAATCCTTTTTACCTTGCGCGCAAGCCTGCCCAGCCTGGCGATTAAAACTAAAAGCCTTGCGAGCGAGGCAAATTCATTCGCCAGTAAAGCAGAATGCCTCGCGCGCAAAGGGATTAGGCTCGCACACGAGGTATTTTGCTATTGTCGCAAAGCTTTCTTTATTAATCGCCAGCTTACTAAGCCAGGCGGCAACGTGTTTTAGTTTGAGTCCGAGCGAACGGGGTTTGCGCGAATAGCTCAATGCGATTAGCGCGAGGCGTCGAGGCCCGAATGAGGGGGAAATTCCGAACGCCCCAAAGAAAAATCATGCTCGGCCCTACCCATCGCCCTGGACTTGAATGCAATTGATCCATGTATTGTTGGCAGGCTTGCGCGGTTACCGGTCATAGGCAGACGGTTGGTTTTTCTGACGAAGGTCTGTTGATTGACCTATAGCTGTTAGCGGTAATCTCAAATTGTATAGGTTGTGCCGAGCCATGCGAGGCGCAATGATCGCGAACGGTGCGCCTAACGGCGGCACCCTATAGTCAGCGCACCTTATGGCCTTGTTCGTTTGCCAGCATATAATCGTCCACAGTCGTAGGATGCATAAGCGATAGCGTCATGCATTGAGAGGTATCATAAAGCGTTAGATATGAAATCTATTAACTCACTAATATCTAGTTGTTTTGCGTTTAAATTATAAACATGCGTGACACCAATATTGTGTATTTCCTTTAATAGCTCATCGCTAGTAAAAGCAAAAGGATCAGGCCTATTTTCTCTATAGCGAGTCAAACCAGAATGTGTGTTTTTCAATAAATACCAATCACCGTATTCATCAGATTCTGAGGACACCAAAATAATATTCAAACCCGTCCTATCTGAACACTCTACTCCACCCCAAGCCATAACTGCCTTACCTTGCATGGTAGGTTTAGTAATGTAAAGTCTTTTATCCCCCCACATATCATTTGCATAGCGGCTAAGTACGTCTGACTCAGTTAGGGGATGAAACCATATGTTGACGGTTTTACTTTCAAAAATAATTTTACAAGTCAAATCGCTCCTTCCTGAAATTGCAGAAAGTCTCATTTCAACGCCTGATCCTGAAACCTTGTTGAAATTATCAACAAAATCGCCGATAGGCTGAAACACCTCATTTCTAAATTGAAAACTTAAAATATCATTTTTTCGTTGCAACTCTTTGTCCCTTAACTGTTGTTCTGACAATGCTTTTTCAGCTTCCAGATCTTTTGAGATCTTATTTTTCAGTATTTTGTCAATTGCCGATTTATGATCACCAACATTTTGAACGGAACAGATAAGATCTTTTCTTACGCAATCCCAAGTTTTGTAGCGATCACCAGGTCTTTTTGCCATTAATTTTTTAACGACAGACGCAACTTTTGGTGAAATATTTGCATTCGCTTCATTTAAGGCTCTAGGGACAATGGTGAGGTGTGCTTGCTCCCAGTTACTCTGGGCACCAAAAGCATGACTTAAAGCTGCTATTTGATAAAAAACATGCCCTATCGAGTACATATCCATTTGAATTGTATTGGTTTCAGCCCGATAAGCTTCTGGTGCAATGTACGGCTCAGTACCCCATCCCTTGAAGGTTTTCGAGCGTGTTTTTTCTTCAGCTATTTTTGCTAAGCCAAAATCTGCTATTTTAAAAACCCCATTATCTATAAATATGTTGTCTGGTTTTATGTCTCGGTGAACTAGTATTTCATTGACAGCTTCCATTCCATCGATAATTTGATGAAAAATTTCCAAGCAAGCATCTTCATCCAATAAGCAAGTCTGATGTTTCAAAAAATCTTCTAGGGAGCCATCATTAGCTAATTCGGTGATAATGTATGGTGTTCTAGGATCTGATAAACCGTCGTGAAAGCCGTGATAACGAATCGTATTTTTGTGAGATATTTTTTTTGCTTTTTCCCACTCATTTATTAGAGAGCGGTGATTATTGTCATCAGGAAGATAATGTTGTAAAGACTTCAGCGCGAATTTAGAGTCTCCGGCCTTTTCTTCAATTAAGAAAACATGTCCCATTCCACCTTGGCCTAAGAATTTTGAGATAAGGTATTCTTTACCTTCAAATTTGACACAATCATTAACTCTAAACATTTTTATTCCTAGGCGTTTGCTTATCCATGCTTGAATTTTCCATATAACTATTAATTAGATTGTTTCAGTATTTTTAATAAAAATACTCTTTGAAACAAAAATATTTTGATATGCATATAGTTTCCTCTTCTATATATCATCGGTGACAAAAAATTATCTGGTAATCATCCAATTGCAGCCCGCTCCGATCAGAAATGGCGTAATCGGAGGAGTGTTGGCTTCGAAATGCGATTAAGCAAGCTAAGCGCACGATTGAACGGCGGCTTATCTGTCTTTTCTTGTTTGTTCAAGTCAATCGCCATCAATCCAGCTTTCCAGCAACTTTTGATGTTCACTCAAGCCAGGTAAACCCGGCCTAGCGCCAATTTTGGTGCAGCAAAACGCGCCGGCGGCGCTGGCGTATTGTAGTAACTCTATCCAATCCATCCCATTTGCAAGGCCCACGGCAAAGGCGCCGTGAAAGGCGTCGCCGGCACCGGTGGTGTCTATGGCGACGATAGGCGGGGCGTTTAAACTACCGCGCTCCTGGCCACGTTGCCAGATCAAGCCGCGTTCGCCCAGGGTAATGACTACCACCGGGGCAATTTGCGCCAGTTTGGATAAGGCCAGGTTTTCATCGCCGGCATATTGCACGGCAAACTTTTCCGAGCAGACCAGATATTCGACTTTACCCATCAGAGCCAAAGTACCGTCGTGCAGCGAGCCGGCATCCAACACCGATGGTACCGGGTGGGTTAACTGATTCAGTAAGCGCAGGGAAATATGCGGTTCATGACCATCGAACAACAGCACTTTAGCTGCTAAGTCGTCAAAGTCTATTGCTGTGGCGGGCCGGGCGCTGGTTTGTCCTTTGTAATTGATTAAGGCGCGTTGGCCGTTCGGTTTGACCAGCACCGTGGATAGCGGCGTTGGCGACGCGCCGCGTACAACAAGCTGGGTATCGACACCGTTTTCTTGCAACTCCCGCAAATGACTGTCGCCATACACATCATGACCCAAATAGCCGCAAAAGCCGGCTTTGCCGCCCAATTTGGCGACGGTGATGGCGGCGTTGGCAGCAGGTCCGCCGCCAACGCCCAGCAAGTCGTCGGCGACGATTTTTTCATCGGCGCCGGGATGACGCGGCACCGAAAACACCAGATCGTAACTGGCATGGCCGATACAAAGCACGTCGAGCGGATTGATTGTCATTGCGCGACTCCTTTGCTGCGATTATCCATCCGCCGCAGGAATTCGCTCATGATGGCTTTATACAATTCGTCGCCCAGATATTTGTCTTCCACACCGCTGTCGATGCTGGGGTTGTCGTTGACCTCAATGACATAGCCTTTGCCCTTGATTTCCTTGACATCGACGCCGTACAAGCCGTTACCGATCGGTTGCGTGGCCCGTAATGCCGCGTCCAGCACGCCTTTGGGTACTTCGAAAGTGGGCAGGGTGTCGAAATTGCCGCTGTCGGTGCGTTTGGCGCCGTGCCGGTAAATCTGCCAATGGTTTTTCACCATGAAGTAGCGGCAGGCGTACAAAGCCTTTTGATTGAAAATACCGATGCGCCAATCAAAATCGGTGTACAAAAACTCCTGAGCCAGCAACAGCGCCGATTGCTCGAATAACTCGGCGACTTTGCTTTCCAGTTCCTGACGGTTGTGCACTTTGACGATGCCGCGCGAGAACGAGCCATCGGGAATTTTGATCACCACCGGATAACCGGCGCTGGCTTCCAAGTTATCGAGATGTTGGGTATTGCCTTTGTGCAAGATCCAGGTTTTGGGAGAGGGGACTTTGTGGGTGCGAAACAAGTCTGCGAGATAGACTTTATTAGCGCAGCGCAAAATGGAGGTGGGATCGTCGATGACGACCAAACCTTCTGCTTCCGCTTTTTTCGCGAAACGGTAGGTGTGATGGTCGATGGCGGTAGTTTCGCGAATGAACAAACCATCAAATTCCGGCAGGCGGCCGTAATGATTCAAGGTAATCAGTTCTACATCAATACCCAGTTGCCGGCCGGCATCGATAAATTTTTTCAGCGCACCGCGATTGCTGGGCGGTAATTGTTCGGAGGGGTTGATCAGAATGGCCAAATCGTAACGCGCGGTTTTTCGGGTCCGGCTTTTTCGCCAGACCTTTTTGCTGAAGCGATCCAGCGCATCGGCGAACAAAGTCTGCATGGCATCGTCCAATTGCTTGGGGGAGACGGCTTTTAGATCGGTGATTTGCCATTGCTGCTCAAAGCGCAAGCTGATTTCCAAAATCGGGCAGGCGAAACGCTCAAACAATAGCCGCGCCAGTTCTTGAAAAGCCGGTTCCGGCGTGGTGCCGAAATAGCTGTGCAGGGTAAATTCGCCGTTCTTGTTTTGATGTTTGAACGCCCGCGCCAGTGGCTGGTTTAAGTCTTCCAGTTGCAAGCGGTACAAGGCATTCTTGCCCAGGTCGTTGATGACTTTAACCGACGGAATCACATGATGATTGCGGGCCTCGGCCAGTAGCGAGCAATAATAGCCGTCAGATAAATAGGTGTAGCTGCTGCACAGATTGATCACCCGCACCCGCTGATCGGGATCGGTTTGCTCACTGGCCAGATAGTCTTCAAAGCTGACGACCTGATCACTAGGGTAATAAGGATTCCAATCCGAAAGGTCGTCGACGACCAACAGCGTGCTTGCCATGGTAAAAAATGCCCGAAAGGTTTGTGTTGGGCGGGGATTTTGAAACCACTCGGGTTTTAAGACAAGCCGAATTCTGCAATTCCCTCTGCTGCTGCCTATTGCTTGCGGCTGAGGGGTTTGCCACACTGTACCATCACCGTCTCCGAACAAGTTGAGTATGCAGATGAGTTTGTCCCCCTACGGCACCGAAATCGATACCCGCGTTTTCCCGGCTAGTTATGCCAATGCACGCCAGGCTTGGTTGTCGCTCATCGCTCAGATAGAACAGCCGCTGCGGCACGAGATTTATCAATGCGCCGGACTGGGGCCGGACGGCGAATCTTTGCTGACCGATACCGCCTGGATAGGCGATGAACAAGCAGAAAATGTGGTGGTGTGCCTTGCCGCGACGCACGGCGTGGAAGGCTTTGCGGGCAGCGCGATTCAGCTTGATCTGCTGCACGGTTTAAGCAAACGCCAGCTGGACATTCCCAATGATACGGTGCTATTGCTGGTTCACGCCTTAACGCCCTGGGGCTATGCCTGGTCGCGGCGCTGCGACGGCGACGGTGTGGATTTGAATCGCAATGCGGTCGATTTTTCCCAGCCCTTGCCGGAGAACCCGGATTACGACAAGTTGCGGGAATGTTTATTCGTGGCGGGTGTGGGGCAAAGACAGCAGGCGTTTGCTGATTTTAGCCGGCAATACGGCCGAGTCGCGCTGGAAAAAGCCATCAGCGGCGGCCAATACCGCGACCCGTCCGGGCCGTTTTACGGTGGCCGGGCGCCGGCGCATGGCCGGCTGGTCTGCGAGGATTTGATCAATCGGCACGGTCTGGCTAAACGCCGTGTGGCCGTGGTGGATTTGCATACTGGTCTGGGTCCTTACGGTTACGGGGAAATTATCTGCGATCATCTGCCCGACAGTGCCGGGGCAGCGGTCGCGCAACACTGGTACGGCGATTCGGTTACTTTGCCGCTGGCGGGCACGTCAAGCTCGGTACCCAAACTGGGTTTATTAGATTATCTGTGGCACGCCAACATGAATCCGCAAAGTTGTTATGTCACGCTGGAGTTTGGCACTTACAGCACCGACCACTTGTTTGAAGTGTTGCTGCGCGATCATCAACTCTGGGCTGCCGAGGATATTAACGATCAGCGTTTTGCGCACAGTATGGTGATGCGCCAGCATTTCTGTCCCAACGACAACGCCTGGCAGGAAATGGTGTTGTTTCGCGCGCGGCAGGTTCTGGGTCAGGCGCTGCGCGGAGTGTCCTCGTGACAGCTTTAGCCACTGAGTTGGCGGTGCGTCCGGCGCAAAGCGCCGATCTGGAGGGCTTGGTGGCTTTGGAAAATGCTAGCTTTGCCACCGATAAATTAAGCCGGCGCAGTTTTCGGCATTGGTTAAGTTCCGATCATCGCGCCCTGTTACTGGCGGAATGGGCGGGCCTGGTGGTTGGCTATATTTTGATCATTTATCATCCCGGTACCCGTTTGGCGCGGATTTATTCGCTAGCCGTTTCCCCACAGTTACGTGGCAAGGGTATTGCTAAGACCTTGATGCTGGCCGGCGAGCAAGCCGCGAACGACGACGGTCGCCTGTATCTGCGCCTGGAGGTCAGCGTGGATAACACGCCGGCCATCTGCCTTTACGAGGCGCTGGGCTTCCAAAAATTTGGTTTGTACCGCGACTATTACCAAGACCATAAAGATGCGTTGCGCTACCAAAAGCGCATCCGCCGTTATCGTGATACGCCGCAGCATCGTTCGGTGCATTGGCTGCGGCAAACCACGCCGTTTACTTGCGGCCCGGCGGCGTTGATGATGGCGATGCACGCGCTGAATAAAACGTATTTGCCGTCTCGCGAGCAGGAAATCGAACTCTGGCGCGAAGCGACGACGATTTTCATGACTTCCGGACATGGCGGTTGCCATCCCATAGGTTTGGCCCTAGCCGCCAAACGCCGGCAGTTTTCGGTGGAAGTATGGATCAATCAAACCGGCTCCTTGTTTATCGACAGTGTGCGCAGCGAGGATAAAAAACAGATCGTCGAGTTAGTCGATACCTGTTTCAAGCGTGAAGCGGCGGGGCAGGGCGTGGCGATACATTATGCCAATGTCACGCAAAACGACTTGATAGCCGCGTTCGAAGCCGGGGCAATACCTTTAATTTTGATCAGCACCTTTTCGATGGACCGCAAAAAAGCCCCGCATTGGGTGGTGATGAGCGGCTTTGATAAGGATTGTTTGTACATGCATGATTCCGACCCGGATGACGGCCGGCAGAATGAGTTGGATTGCCAGTTTATTCCCATCGCCCGTGAGGATTTCGACCGCATGTCCTGTTTCGGCAAGTCGCGCTTGCGGACCGCGGTCATTGTTTGGCCGGGTGCTTAGTTCGAGCTTCTCATTCTCAGCTGCTTGCGCAAGCGTTACAATTGCCTTAGCAACTATTTATTCACGAGACTTTAATTCATGAACAACCAGCATCACGACGACAGCAAGAAAGTTAAAAATATTGCCGCAGTTTTGTACCTATTGGTGCTGACTTTTCTGGTCGGCGGTTCTTATTTGCATCAGCAGAGCGCGGATAGTGCTCAAGTCCCGGCAACGACAGCCGCGCAACCTTAAATTTCGCCCGATCAGCATTTTCGGAAGCGTCTCGCTGCACCAAAATTGACATCGCCTTGCAACAACAGTACCTTAGCCGGCTTTCTTTTAGAAGCCGTCTTTAAAATTCAGAATCTCAAGAGTGATTAATGGAAGAATTTCATCGTATTAGCCGCCTGCCGCCTTACGTTTTTAATATCGTCAACGAGCTGAAAGCCAAAGCCCGCGCGGAAGGCGAAGATGTGATCGATTTTGGCATGGGCAATCCGGACCAGCCCACGCCAAAACACATCCTCGATAAAATGCTGGAAGTGGCGCAGCGCGATGATACCCATCGTTATTCGGTTTCCAAAGGCATTCCGCGTTTGCGCAAAGCGATTTGCGGTTGGTACAAACGGCGCTTTGACGTTGATCTGGATTTCAATACCGAAGCGATTGTCACCATAGGTTCGAAGGAAGGTTTGTCGCATCTGGCTTTAGCCACCCTGGGCCCCGGCGATGTAGTGTTGGTGCCGAACCCTGCTTACCCGATTCATCCGTATGGCGTAGTGATTGCCGGCGCGGATATTCGCCATGTGCCGTTGACCCCAGGTGTCGATTTTTTTGAGGAATTGCAAAAAGGCATAGCCGAGTGCTGGCCTAAGCCGAAGATGTTGATTCTGAATTTTCCGGGCAATCCCACCTGCCAATGCGTGGAGCTGGATTTCTTCGAAAAAGTGGTGGCGATTTGTAAGGAACACAATATCTGGATCGTGCATGACATCGCTTACGCCGACATCGTATTCGATGGCTATGTAGCGCCGTCGATTCTGCAAGTTGAAGGTGCCAAAGACATCGCTGTTGAATTTTTCTCCTTGTCTAAAAGTTACAATATGCCCGGCTGGCGCGTTGGCTTTATGTGCGGTAATCCCACTTTAGTGGCGGCCTTGACCCGGATTAAATCGTACATGGACTACGGCACGTTCACACCGATCCAGGTTGCGGCGATTACTGCATTGGAAGGCCCGCAAGATTGTGTGAAAGAAATCTGCGAGATGTACAAAGCGCGCCGCGACGTGTTGTGCGACGGCTTGAATGCGATGGGTTGGCACGTCGAGAAACCCAAGGCTACCATGTTTGTCTGGGCCAAAATTCCCGAAGCCTATCGGGAAATGGGCTCCATCGAGTTTGCCAAGAAATTGATCATTGATGCTAAAGTCGCGGTATCGCCCGGCATTGGTTTTGGGCAGCACGGCGACGACCATATTCGCTTTAGTTTGATCGAAAACGAGCACAGAACCCGGCAGGCCTTGCGCAGCATCCGCAATATGCTGAAAAAAGACAACGTAGTATAATCGCCGCCATTTTTGGGTATAACGCTAGGAGTCAGGTTTGAAGCCGGTAACAGTTGGGGTTTTGGGATTGGGTACCGTCGGTGGCGGTACCGTCAACGTACTGAAAAGGAATGCCGGGGAAATCGCTCGCCGGGCCGGCCGTGAAATCTTGGTCACCCGCGCATCTGCGCGCGACCTGAACCGGACGCGGATTTGCGCTACCGATGGCATTATCTTAACGGCCGATCCGTTCGAAATCGTTAACGACCCGGACATTGATGTGGTTGTCGAATTGATCGGCGGCTACGATCTGGCGAAACAATTGGTGTTAACCGCGATTGCCAATGGCAAACACGTGGTTACCGCCAATAAAGCCCTGATTGCCTTGCACGGCAATGATATCTTCGCCGAAGCCAGCAAAAAAGGCGTGATGGTGTTGTTCGAAGCGGCGGTGGCCGGCGGCATCCCCATCATCAAAGCCATCCGCGAAGGCTTGGCCGGCAACCGCATCAAATGGTTGGCCGGTATCATCAACGGCACCGGCAATTTCATCCTCACCGAAATGCGCGACAAGGGCCGCGATTTTGCTGATGTATTGGCCGAGGCGCAAGCTTTGGGTTATGCCGAAGCCGATCCGACTTTCGATGTGGAGGGTATAGACGCCGGGCATAAATTGACCATTCTGGCGTCAATTGCCTTTGGTATTCCGTTGCAGTTTGAAAAAGTCTTTACCGAAGGCATTACCAAAATCACCCGTCTGGATGTCGAATACGCCGAAGCCCTGGGCTATCGGATAAAAAACTTGGGTATTGCCCGTAAAACCGAGGATGGCATCGAGTTGCGCGTGCATCCCACCTTAATTCCCAAGCGACGCTTGATCGCCAACGTTGACGGGGTGATGAATGCGGTGTTGGTCTGCGGCGATGCGGTCGGTCCCACCTTGTATTACGGCGCCGGCGCCGGCGCGGAACCGACTGCTTCCGCTGTGGTGGCCGACTTGGTGGATGTGGTCAGAGCGATGACCAGCGATCCGGAAAACCGGGTGCCGCATCTGGCGTTCCAGGCCGATGCCATCGCCGACATTCCGGTATTGCCTGCTGAGCAAATCAAGACCGCCTATTACTTGCGCCTGACCGCCGAAGACAAGCCCGGCGTGTTAGCCGATGTGACCCGGATTTTGGCGGCGCACAACATCAGCATTGAAGCTTTGATTCAAAAAGAACCGCCGCAAGGCGAGACTTCCGTGCCGATCATCATGCTGACGCAACTGACGCTGGAAAAAGAAATGAACGCCGCGATTGCGGCCATCGAAGCGCTGGCGACAGTCAGCGGTAAAGTGGCGCGGATTCGCTTGGAAACTCTAGGATAATAATGACAACGCAAACACGCTATACAGGCATCATCGAACGCTACCGCGACCGCTTGCCGGTCTCCGCCGACACCAGGTTGATCAGTCTTTGCGAGGGCAACACCCCGCTGATTCAACTGCAAAACATCCCGCGCTTGATAGGTAAGGATGTTGATATCTATGTGAAATTCGAAGGCTTGAATCCGACCGGTTCGTTTAAAGATCGCGGTATGACCATGGCAGTTACCAAGGCCGTGGAAGAGGGCAGTCAAGCCATTATCTGCGCGTCCACCGGCAATACCTCCGCCGCCGCTGCGGCGTATGCGGTACGTGCCGGCATCCGTGCCTTCGTTCTAATTCCTGAAGGCAAAATTGCACTGGGCAAGTTGGCACAGACCATGATGTACGGCGCGAAAATCATCCAGATCAAAGGCAACTTCGATGCCGGTATGTCTATCGTCAAGGAAATTGCCGATCATGCGCCGGTAACCATAGTTAACTCGATCAATCCTTATCGGATCGACGGCCAAAAAACCGCGGCGTTCGAAATTGTCGATGCCTTGGGCGATGCCCCGGATTTCCATTGTTTGCCCGTCGGCAATGCCGGTAATATCACCGCGTACTGGAAGGGCTATAAAGAATATTCAACCGATACGGCCACGCATAAAGCCGTGACCAAAAAACGTCCGGTAATGTGCGGCTATCAAGCGGCCGGTGCCGCGCCATTTTTAGCCGGCCATCCGGTGGAAAATCCGGAAACGGTCGCTACGGCAATCCGCATCGGTAATCCACAATCCTGGGACGGTGCTTGGACCGCGCAGAAACAATCCGGCGGTTGGTTCGCATCGTTTACCGACCCGCAAATTCTGGCCGCACAAAAAATGCTGTCGGCTTATGAAGGTATTTTCTGCGAGCCTGCCTCCGCGACCTCGTTGGCGGGTGCCTTGCACGACATCGCTAACGGCAACATCCCGGAAGGCAGTACCATCGTCTGTACCTTGACTGGTAACGGCATTAAAGACCCCGACACCGCCATCGCGCAATGCAAGGACGATCAACCCATCACGATAGACGCGACGCTGGATGCGGTAAAAAAAGCCATTCTGGATTCGATGTGAGTCTAGCGATGAGCATCGACAAGCCGGCAATTGCCGGCTTTTTTATTGCCTGATATGTATTTGCAAAGCGTTAAAAAAGTCATCCTGCCCAGGCCGGTGCAGAATAAGAATCCGCACTTTGGTGAGATGGACCCGGTGCTGCAACGGATTTTTAGCAGCCGTGGCGTGCAGAGTGCCGATGAACTGGATCGGAGCTTGGCGAGCTTGCCATCGCCTTGGCTGCTGACCGGCATGAAGGAGATGGTCGAGCATTTGGTGTCGGCGATCAAACAGCAGCAAAAAATTACCGTGGTCGCCGATTTTGATGCCGACGGCGCCACCAGCTGCGCCCTAGCTTTAAAAGGCTTCGCGCTGCTCGGGGCGAAAGCCTTGGATTTTGTGGTGCCCAACCGTTTCGAATACGGTTACGGCTTGACGTCGGAAATCGTTGAACTGGTGAAGCGGCAGAGTCCAGAGATTATTGTCACCGTCGATAATGGCATATCCAGTATTGACGGTGTCAAAGCGGCCAAGGCTGCAGGTATCAAGGTGTTGATTACCGATCACCATTTACCGGGGCTGGAAATGCCGGACGCCGATGCCATCGTCAATCCCAATTTGCCCGACGATAAATTTCCAAGCCGAAACATCGCCGGCGTGGGGGTGATGTTTTATATTTTGATGGCCTTGCGGATTCGTTTACGTGAACTGCATTGGTTTGAAAAAGCCGGCATCCCGGAGCCGAATCTGGCGCGTTTGCTCGACTACGTGGCCTTGGGTACGGTGGCAGACGTGGTGGCTTTGGATCAAGTTAACCGGATCTTGGTGCATCAAGGCTTATTGCGCATCCGTTCCGGGCAATGTCAGGCCGGCATCAAAGCCTTGGCCGAAGTGGCCGGCAAGCAATTGGCCGGGATTCATGCCAGCGATTTGGGCTTTTCCATCGCACCGCGTTTGAACGCGGCCGGCCGGATGGACGATATGTCCTTAGGCATTCAGTGTTTGCTGACCGACGATGCCGGCTTGGCGCATGATATTGCCGAGCAATTGCATGCCTTGAACCAGGATCGAAAAGAAGTCGAAGGGCAGATGAAGACCGAGGCGATGGTCTTGCTGTCGGAAATGAAGGCTCTGGATGAAAAACACGTGCCGGCTGGTGTGTGTTTATATGACGGCAATTGGCATCAGGGGGTGATCGGCATCCTGGCGTCGCGGATCAAGGACCGCTTGCACAGGCCGGTTATCGCCTTTGCGCCGGCAGATAATGGCGATATCAAAGGTTCGGCGCGTTCCATCACCGGTGTGCATGTTCGCGATGTGCTCAGCGAGATTGCTGCCAAACATCCACAGATATTAAGCAAATTCGGCGGTCACGCGATGGCAGCGGGTCTGACGATTAAGCTACACGACTATCCGCATTTTGCCCTGGCTTTTGCCGAGACAGTGGCAGCGAAACTGGAACTGGTGGATCTGGAACAGAAGGTCTATTCCGATGGTGAACTGGATGAGCAGCATATGACTTTGGTCTTCGCGGAAACGCTGCAGCAGGCGGCGGTGTGGGGGCAAACCTTCCCGGAGCCGGTATTCAATGGCGTATTCGATGTGATCCAGTGCCGCATCGTCGGGCAGCAGCATTTAAAGTTTGTGTTGCGCTTGCCGTTTAGCGGCCAGTTGCTGGATGCAATCGCGTTTTTTGCCGATCACCCGGAAAAATGGCTGGGTTGCCGAAAAATCAACGCGGCCTATAAGTTGGATATTAACGAATTTCGCGGCCAACGCAGCCTGCAACTGTTGTTGCATTATCTGGAGAAATGGGAATAAGCGCCTATGTCTGAGAGACTGTTACGCTGGATAGACGCACATACGTTGGCTTTGCTGCTGGCGCTCATGTTGTTGCGCGGCGGATTTCTGCTGATCAATGGCTTTGATTTGATCGGTGACGAAAGCTATTACTGGGATTGGTCGCGGCGACCGGACTGGTGCTATTACAGCAAGCCGCCGATGATCGCCTGGCTGATCGGTGCGTTTACCTGGTTATTGGGCGATCATACGTTTACCGTGCGTTTGCCGGCGCTGTTGTTGGGTACAGTATTTCTGGGGTATTTTCACGCCACGGCCAAGGCATTTTACGGTGCGCGCGGCGGGGCTTTGGCGCTGTTGCTGGTGTTGGCGACGCCGATCAATGTGTTGGCCAACTTCCTGATGACCATCGACGCGCCGCTGTATTGTTTCTGGATAATCACCGTTTACTATTTAAGACGGGCACTGTTCGACAATCAGGCGCACGCCTGGCTATGGGCCGGTTTGGCCAGCGCCGCCGCCTTGCTCAGCAAGCAATCAGCATTGATCTTGCCGTTAATGTTACTGATCTTTTTAGCCTTGGATAAGCAACGCCGGGGGCTGTTGAAAAAAGAGTTTCTGATTTATTTAAGCCCTATCGTGATCGCGGCAGTGCCGATTTTATGGTGGAACCAGCAACACGATTGGGTGATGTTCGGGCATAGTAGAGGTCATTTCGGTAACCATGAACCGGTCAGCGTACTTAAGCATTTACAATGGGCCCGAGATTTTCTGCTTTACCAGCTGTTACTGGTCTCGCCGGTGTTGTTTGTGCTGGTGCTGATTAGCAGCGCGCAAGCGGCGTTCAATTTTAAACGCCTGGCTGCGGAACAACGCTTTTTGCTATTGATGGGGCCAGCCTTGTTGCTTGGTGTGTTGCTGCTCAGTGTGCTGCAAAAAGCCCAAGGCAATTGGCCGATGCCGTTTTATTTTACCGGCTTGATTTTGTTGGCCGGCAACTGGCTGGCCGGCGCCTGGAAGAAAGCCTTGAAATACGGTGTTGCATTGGGTTTGGCAATGGTGCTGTTGACCTATTTGCTGCCCATCGTGTTGCAAGTATTTAAATTGCAAAACACGGCCTTCGATCCCACCAAGCGTTTCAACAGTTGGCAGGAGTTGGCGATTAACATGCATTTCGAGCGCTTGATCAGTTTGCCCAATCTGGATAACACCTTTGTGGTAGCCTTGGGCCATCGTTATCTGGCGAGCGAGTTGGCGTTTTACTTGCCCGATCATCCCCAGGTTTATCGTTACGAACCCAGTGGTGTGGTGACGTCGCAGTACGAAGTTTGGCCTGGTCCGCAGGCGTTTGTCGGCAAAAATGGCTTTGTGCTGGGTGAAACCTCGGAGGAAAACCTACCCGCAGAATTGAAAGCGGCGTTTCAAAATTTTCGCTTCTTGGCGCAAATCCCCAGTCCTGCCAAGCCGAGTTCCCCGTATTACCTGTATTTAGGTGAAAACCTGAAGTTTTGGCCGGAAACCGTCCGGCTAACATTGGATAAGGAAAGCTATGCCCCATCGGAAAATTAGACGCGCGCGCAACGAACTCATGCTCGTGTTGCTATTGGCGGCACTGACCACGCTATTGTTTGGGCTGACAGACCTGGATTTGCGCCTGGCGGCCTTGTTTTATCATCCGGAAAATCCCGGCGATGTCTGGCCGACCCAGCATTGGTGGCCCTGGAAACTGCTGTATGACTATGCTTTTCCGTTCACCTTGTGGGCCGGTCTGATAGCTTTAGCGGTTTATGTCCTCAGTCATTTCAATACTCATACGCAACGCTTTCGCCGTAAGGCCTTGTATATTTTATTGGTCATTGCTTTGGGGCCGGGCTTGGTGGTTAATCTGATTGTCAAAGATCACTGGGGAAGACCCCGGCCGGTGCATGTCAGCCAGTTCGGCGGCGAGTACCAATATGTGCCGCCTGCCAAATTTGGCCACACCCCGGATAAGTCTTTCGTCTGCGGTCACTGTTCGGTGGGCTATACATTTTTTGTATTGTATTTTCTGTCGCAAAACCACAAAGCGATTTATTTTCTTCTGACCATAGTCTTGGCTTGGACCCTGGGCTTTACCCGGATGACTTCGGGCGGGCATTTCGCGTCGGATATTTTGTGGTCCGGATACCTGGTATTTTTGGTGGCTTATGCCTTGTACTACGGTTGGTATATACGAACAAAACCGGAAGTGAAGACCGCGCAATGACGGTGGCAATCAAGATTTGGGTGGATGCGGATGCCTGTCCTAATTTGATTAAAACGGTTTTGTTCCGCGTCGCCCAAAAAAGGCAGTTGGAATTGCTGCTGATTGCCAATCAAAGCATCGCCGTGCCGCCATCTCGTTATATCCAATCCATTCGCGTCAGCGGCGGTTTCGATGTCGCTGATGATTATATCGTCGAGCATCTGCGGGCCGGCGATCTGGCGATTACCGGCGATATTCCGTTGGCTGCAAAAATCCTAGCCAAGCAGGGGTTTGTGATTCATCCGCGCGGCGAAGCTTATACGGTGGAGAATATCGGTGAAAAACTGGCCATGCGCGATTTCATGGAAGGCTTGCGCGACAACGGTTTGGCATCCGGTGGTGCGGCGGCCATGACGGCCAAAGATGTCCAAAATTTCGCCAACGCGCTGGATAGATTTCTGGCCGCCCGGCAAATATAACAGGCTGAGTTTTCAGGGTTAGCTTGATATAATGCCCCGGTTTTATATACCTAAACACGAGAGATTTGCATGATTCAAGGTAGTATCGTTGCGCTGGTAACCCCGATGACGGAAGACGGTGCGGTGGATGAAACCAGTCTCAAACGGCTGGTCGAATTTCATATAGAGCAAGGGACTGACGCATTGGTAGCGGTTGGTACCACTGGCGAATCGGCAACTCTCGACGAAGACGAGCATTGCGCAGTCATTAAATTAATCGTCGATTGCGTGGCCGGACGGATACCGGTTATCGCCGGCACCGGTGCCAATTGCACCCGCGAAGCGATACACCTGACTCAAAAAGCCAAGCAAGCCGGCGCGGACGCTTGTTTGCTGGTCACGCCTTATTACAACAAACCGACCCAGGAAGGCTTGTACCTGCATTACAAAGCCATCGCCGAAGCGGTCGATATTCCGCAAATTCTGTACAACGTGCCGGGGCGTACCGCTTGCGACTTGTTGCCGGAAACCGTGGGTAGACTGGCGAAAATCGATAACATCGTGGGTGTGAAAGAAGCCACCGGTAAGCTGGAAAGAGTTAAAGAAATCCGGGATTTAACCGGTGACGATTTTGCGCTGTACACCGGCGACGACGCCACCAGCTGCGAATTTTGTTTATTGGGCGGCAACGGCAGCATCACCGTGACCGGCAACGTGGCACCGAAACTGGTCCACGAAATGTTGGCGGCGGCAATGGTGGGTGATCGCGCGACTGCCGAGGCGATAGACGCCAAGTTGACCGGTTTGCACAGCAGTCTCTTCATACAATCCAATCCCATTCCGGTCAAATGGGCGGTGGCGGAAATGGGTTTGATGGGCCAAGGCATCCGTTTGCCTTTGACTTGGCTGACTGAAGACTGTTTTGCTACCGTGCGCGCGGCGATGCATCAAGCCGGCGTTTTATAACCATGAAAACTCGCCTATACGGTCGTCTGACGCTGGTTTCGGCGTTGCTGTTGAATGCCTCGTGCAGCACCATCAAGAGCTGGTTTCCGGATAAGGAAAGAGATTATCAATTTACTACCGAAATCCCCGAATTAGTTGTCCCGGACGATCTAAAAACCAAGACCTTGGCGACCCGTCCGGTAAGCAATGCGCCGGAACCTGCACCAGAGCCGGTGCGGCAGGAGCCTGTCCGATCCGCGGCAGCCGCAGAGCCGGCGCCTAGTAAGCCGGAAAAAACCGAAGCTAAAGAGACTGTCGCGGCAGCCGGTTCCGGGAAAAGTGTGCAAGCGGCCGGCAGCAGTGGCGTCAGCAGTTTACAAATCGATCAATCTGCCACTCAAGCGTGGTGGATAGTCGGCAAAGCCTTGAGCCGCCAAAAATTGGAAGTGGTCGAGCGGAATATGGACAAAGGCTATTTCTTCGTCAAATACGATCCTGACGCGATTAAGCCGGAAGACGGTTCCATTCTGGACGAAATCACTTTTTTATTCGGCGACGATCCCAGCCAGGAACAGGAATATCGGGTAAGCCTGCATCAACTTGATGAACTGCTTACCGAAGTGACGGTGCAAGATAGTGATGGTAAGACCCTGTCAAATGTCGCTGCGACCTCTTTGCTCAGATTGATCACCGAAGGCATTAATCAGGATATACCCAGCAGCACCCCTAACAAGTCGGATGGCGCGGCCGATAGTGCAGCGGCCCCATAAAATCGCCGCATTGCTTGCGGTTTGGGGCTTACCGCGCTGTACGTCCAGAATGTCCCGTATTTATCTCTTTCAGCTATAAAAATCGACTCAAACACAGCCCATGTTGACCCTATCCGGAACCTCCGCTCTTTCCCGTTTTCGTATTGAAAAACTGCTGACCGAACTACAGACAGTCGCCGGCAGCATTACTGCCGTTACTGCCCGGTTTCAGCATTTCGTGCAAATCGATGGTCAGCTATCCGCAGAGCAATCGGCGATGCTGGAACGCTTGCTCGATTACGGCCAAAGCGATGAAAACAGCGAAAATGCGGCGGTGGAAGGGAACGGCGAATCGCCTGAATCCCCGTTTTTCTCCTTGTGGGTGGTGCCGCGTTTGGGCACTATTTCGCCTTGGTCCAGTAAGGCTTCGGAAATAGCCGAGCGTTGCGGCCTGTCGGTCGTAAAACGCATTGAGCGCGGTATCGAATATCGCTTTACCACTACCGATACTTTGAGCGATGCCGTTAAACACCAACTGGCGGCTTTACTGCACGATAGAATGATCCAACAAGTGGTTTACGATCAGGCTGAACTTGATTTGTTTGCCGAGCACGATCCTCAACCTTTACAAACCGTGGCTATCATCGAGCAGGGCAGGGATGCTTTGGTTAAGGCCAACGCTGAATTAGGCATGGCCTTGTCTACCGATGAGATCGATTATTTGACCGATAGTTTTATCGGCTTAGGCCGCAACCCGACCGATGTGGAACTGATGATGTTCGCTCAGGCCAACTCTGAGCATTGCCGGCATAAAATTTTCAACGCCAGTTGGACGATAGACGGCGAAGAGCAAGCCAAGTCTTTGTTCGCGATGATCCGCAATACTCACACTCTAAACCCGCAAGGTGTGCTGTCCGCCTACAGCGACAACTCGTCGGTGTTGGAAGGCCCTACAGCCAAGGTGTTCATCCGCGATGCAGCTAATAACTACGCCTACGGTTATGTAGAAGAACAGGCGCACATGTTGATGAAGGTGGAAACCCACAACCATCCGACTGCGATTTCCCCGCATCCCGGCGCAGCAACCGGTTCCGGCGGCGAAATTCGCGACGAAGGCGCCACCGGTCGCGGTTCGGCGACCAAGGCCGGCTTGACGGGCTTCAGCGTTTCGCATCTGAAAATCCCCGGCTTTTCTCAACCCTGGGAAGCGGATTACGGCAAGCCGGAGCGCATCGTCTCGGCGTTGGACATCATGCTGGAAGGGCCAATCGGCGGCGCGGCGTTCAATAACGAATTCGGCCGGCCCAATATCGCCGGTTATTTCCGCAGTTTCGAACAACCGGCTGAAACTGGCGAAGCGAACCAATATCGCGGCTACCATAAACCCATCATGATTGCCGGCGGCATGGGCAACATCCGGCCGATGCTGGTCGACAAGCATCCGATTCCGGCCGGCTCGTTGATCGTCATCCTCGGCGGCCCGGCGATGCTGATCGGTCTAGGCGGTGGCGCGGCATCATCGCAAACTTCCGGCGAAAGCGCTGCGGAGCTGGATTTTGCTTCGGTGCAGCGGGAAAACCCGGAAATGGAGCGCCGTTGCCAGGAAGTGATTAATCACTGTAATTCGCTGGGCGAAAACACACCCATCATCTCTATTCACGACATCGGTGCCGGCGGTTTGTCCAACGCGGTGCCGGAAATCATTCACGACTGCGATCGTGGCGGCCGTTTCGAATTGCGCAAGGTGCAGAACGCCGACAAAGGCATGTCGCCGATGCAAATCTGGTGCAATGAGGCGCAGGAACGCTATGTGTTGGCGATCAAACCTGAGTCGCTGGCATTATTCGAATCCTTCTGCAAACGCGAGCATTGTTTGTACGCGGTGATCGGTCATGCCACCGACGAGGAACATCTGACGCTGAGCGACGAATGGCTGGGTGGTAAACCCGTTGACCTGCCGATGTCGGTATTGTTCGGCAAGCCACCGAAAATGCATAGAAACGTCCAGCGTTTGACCAAGAATTTGCCAGAATTGCAACTGGACAATGTCGAGTTGGCCGAAGCCGTGAAACGGGTCTTAGCGTTTCCGGCCGTGGCGGACAAGAGCTTCTTGATTCACATCGGCGACCGCTCAGTGACGGGTTTGGTCGCTCGCGACCAGATGGTCGGCCCCTGGCAAGTGCCGGTGGCTGATGTTGCGGTCACGGCTTCCGGCTTTTATGCCCACACCGGCGAAGCAATGGCAATGGGTGAGCGCACGCCCTTGGCTTTGATCGACGGTCCTGCTTCCGGACGCATGGCGATAGGCGAGGCGTTGACCAACTTGGCAGCGGCTCGTATCGGCAAGCTTAATGATGTCAAACTGTCCGCGAACTGGATGGCCGCCTGCGGCAGCCCCGGTGAAGACGCCGCGCTGTTCGATACCGTCAAGGCGGTGGGTATGGAATTGTGCCCGGAATTGGGCATTGCGATTCCGGTAGGCAAGGATTCGCTGTCGATGAAAAGCGTCTGGCATGAGAAGACCATGACCTCGCCACTGTCGCTGATCATCACTGCCTTCGCGCCGGTACGGGACGTGCGTTGTACACTGACTCCAGAGTTGAAAAATGCCGATAGCGTGTTGCTGTTGATTGATCTTGGCCGGGGCAAGAACCGTCTCGGCGGTTCGGTGCTGGCCCAAGTTTACAATCAGCTCGGCAACCAGGCACCGGATCTGGACGATGCGAGTTTGTTCAAGCGTTTCTTCGATACCATTCAAGCCTTGAACGACCAAGGGCTGATTCTGGCTTACCATGATCGGGCCGACGGTGGTTTGCTGGCTACGGTAACCGAAATGCTGTTTGCCAGCCGTAAAGGCGTTGAACTAGATATTTCCGAACTGGGCGACGACACGCTGGCGACCTTGTTCAACGAGGAATTGGGCGCGGTACTGCAAGTAAAAACGACTGAATTGGATCATGTCGCGCGACTGTTGGATCAGGCCGGGCTGGACGAATTTACCCATATCGTCGGTAAATTAAGTTCAGATCAAAGGTTACGAATCGTCCGTAACGGCAAGGAAATTTACAGTGCGAAACGCGCTGAACTGCAACAAGCCTGGTCGGAAGTCAGCTTCAGAATGCAGGCCTTGCGCGACAATCCCGATTGTGCGCGGCAACAATTCGAGCGGATCGCCGATGACAACGATCCAGGTTTGTCCGCTCAGTTGACTTACGACATCAACGACAACATCGTTGCAAAATTCGCGGATGCGGTTCGACCGAAAGTGGCTATTCTGCGCGAACAAGGCGTCAACGGCCACGTCGAGATGGCGGCAGCCTTCGATAGAGCCGGTTTCGCGGCTATCGATGTACACATGACCGACATCATCAGCGGCCGGGTATCGCTGGCCGATTTTACCGGTCTGGTGGCTTGCGGCGGTTTTTCTTACGGTGACGTGCTTGGTGCGGGCGGCGGTTGGGCCAAATCCATCTTGTTCAACCCGAAAGCACGCGACGAATTTGCCGCGTTTTTTGCCCGCCCCGATACGTTTGGTTTGGGGGTTTGTAACGGGTGTCAGATGATGTCCGGCCTGAAGGATATTATTCCAGGTGCGGAACACTGGCCGCAGTTCAAACGCAATCTGTCGGAACAATTCGAGGCGCGGGTAGCGATGGTCAAGGTGCAGGCTTCGCCGTCGATTTTCTTCCAAGGCATGGCGGGTTCTATATTGCCGGTCGTGGTGGCGCATGGGGAAGGGCGCGCCGAGTTCGATTCCGAAAACCCTGCCGAAGCCGAGGTTGCGATCAGTTATGTCGATAACTACGGCAATGAAACCGAAGCCTTTCCGGCCAACCCGAACGGATCACCGCTGGGCATTACCGGTTTAACCACCGTCGACGGCCGTTTTACCATCATGATGCCGCATCCGGAACGTTGTTTCAGGGCGATACAGAACTCCTGGCATCCTGCCGATTGGTTGGAAGATGGGGCGTGGTTGCGAATGTTCAGAAATGCTCGGGTTTGGGTAGGCTGAGTCAGCGCCGAGGCTTTCGTTTGGTTAAATAGGATCGAGCTTGAGTAACCCATATCCCGAGCCTCTCCATGATTCAGGGGCTCCAATTTGCAGTTCTCATCGCCAGGAAATAAATAAGAATTTTTCCTATAGCTGTGTGGGAAGCTAGACGGGATAATAGAGGGTTTTCAACGCACTCCACGTTATGAGCCTTCGCTACCAGATTATCTGTCGCATCCTGCTGTCTTCGGTTTGTATTTTGGTATTGGGCGGGGCGATTGCGGTCTGGCAAGCCCGCCAAGCGGTCGAGAAGGAGGTGGATGCCTCGATTCATCTGGCCTTGCAGCTGACCTTGGGCATCACCGATACCCCGGTATTTCAACAAAGCGACGATTTATCCCGCTTCAGCGCCTTGCGGCAAACGCGGCATTTGAGCATTCAATTGCAAAAGCCGGACGGACAGTTAATCCATTTCGCCGGCGAAAATCAACCGACCAATCCCGAAGAAATGCCGCCTAGTTGGTTTATCCGCTTGGTGAAGGGCGACTATCCCAAAGTCGAGCATCAGCTGAACATGCAGGACGGCAAGTTATTGACGCTGATTATTCAGGCTCAGCCGCTCGATGAAATCACTGAAGTCTGGCAGGAAAGCGTGGCGTTTTTTGCGTCGATTTCCTTGTTGACTATGTTGACTTTTCTGGCGGTCAATCTGGTATTTAATAAGTCTTTGCAATCGATTGCGGTCATCGTGGACGCCTTGCGCCTGATCGAAACCGGCCAATATCGGCAACAATTGCCGCCATTTTCCACGCAGGAATTCGATGATATTGCCAAGGCAATCAATCATATGACGGTTGAATTGGAAAAAACCCGCCAGGAAAATCGCGCATTGACACAGCATTCGCTAGCCATTCAGGAAGAAGAGCGCCAACGCCTGTCTCAGGAATTGCATGACGAATTTGGCCAATCCCTGACGGCTATCAAAGTGATGGCGGTTACGGCAGCGCATCGTAAAGCCGACGCGGCTAAAATAACCGCAACAATCGCGGAAATTTGCGATCACTTAATGACTGTGGTGCGTTCGATGATGCAGCAATTGCATCCTCTGGTCTTGACCGAATTAGGATTGAAGGCCACTTTGGAAGAGATGGTTAATCATTGGTCGGAACGCAATGCCGACCTGCGTCTGACGATTCGTTGTAGCGACGCAGTGGATGGTTTGGATAAAAATCTGACTATTCAAGTGTTTCGGGTGATTCAGGAGTGTTTGACTAACGTGGTGCGCCATGCACAAGCCCATAGCGTGACAATTGACTTGGATAAGCTGGATCTCCCCCAGGCATGTTTGCAACTTAAAGTGCAGGATGACGGACGCGGCTGCGATTTGCAGACTACCAGTCAAGGCTTTGGTTTGCTGGGTATAAAAGAACGTATCAAGTCGCTGGACGGCGAATTGCAGGTGTTGTCTCGCCCTGGTTCAGGTATGTTGGTTAATGCGCGAATCCCACTCGTATGAATAACAAGATAAAAATCGTGTTGGTGGATGACCACCTGGTGGTGCGGGCTGGTTTTAAAATGCTGTTGGCTGCCGGGGATAGTGTCGAAGTTATCGGCGAAGCCGAGCGTGGTGAACAGGCTATTCAGCTTTATCAAGAATTACAGCCCGATATGTTGGTGATGGATTTGTCCATGCCGGGGATTGGCGGTTTGGAAACTATTCGGCGGATCATTCAGCGCGATAGTGAGGCAAGAATTTTAGTTTTTAGTGTGCATCATGAACAAGTTTATGTCAGCCGGGCATTGGCAGCCGGCGCGCAGGGCTATATCACCAAAAATAGCGCTCCCGGTATTCTTGCCGAAGCGATAGCGGCAATTATGGCTGGTCAACAGTATGTCGAGCGCGGTTTGGTCAAGGGGGGCGGTGAAGAACGCCAGCACACCGGTTATCACGCGATAATCGCCGGTTTTTCTGCACGCGAGTTCGATGTATTTAGCTTGCTTGCCCAAGGGTTGACGGTGCATAAGATCGCCGATCAGCTGTGTCTAGGCCATAAAACTGTGGCGAACTACGCCACGCAAATCAAGAAAAAGCTCCAGGTGGACACTACCACAGAGCTTGCTCATATTGCGGTCAATTTGGGGATGACGGCGCGCTGATAGTTGGTTTTAGGGCGGGGGCTGAGAAGGAATAAATTAGCCGTCGTTCAGGCAAAATAATTTCGTCTGAACGATTATTGAAAATTATGTTTCTTAATCCAGAAGGCCGTCGAGCTCAGATTTAGCCGCTAGAACATCCGGCAATTTTTCCTTAAGAAGTTGGTCCGATAGGCCTAAAAGTGCGGTGACTTGATTGGGTAGCGAAGCCAAAATTTGATTTTCATCCAAACCCTGATCCTGGCAGTCGCTGATTGTATGGGCGAGGAAAACTGCGCAAGCTAATTTGTTGGGCGTGTCCGCGGCTAAAGGTTCCGCCGATTGTTCGATGGTTTCGACCAATTCGTCAGCAAATTTCCAGCGACGGCAAAGCTCCGCGCAGACCGCCGGGCTGGTATAGCCCAAGCGCCTTTTTTCAATTTCCAATCTGACGTTGCCGTTTTTCACATGCTGATCAATTTCGTTGGCTTCACGGGGACTGCCAATGTGAATGAGCAGGTTGCCCAGATTGCTGATTAGCCCGGCAGTATAGGCGATGTCTGCTGCCAGGCCCGCTTGGGCCGCGAACCATCTTGCATAACCTGCTGTGCGAAAACTATTCCGCCAGCTTTGTTTGACATCGAAATTATCCAATTGCGGTACCACACCGACAATCCCGGATGCGATCACCAAGGTTTTCAGCTGGTTCATGCCCAGCAAGGTGATGGCTTCATCTATAGAGCCAATTTTACGGGATAAACCAAAATGCGCGGAGTTGACCAAACGCAGGATTTTTAAAACAATCACCTGCTCTTTTTCCACGTTTTTGGCTATGTCGAGCATATCCGCGTTGGGATTGTTTAGCTGATTGATGAGGGATCTTACGACTTCGGGTACTTGCGGAATTTTATGGATTTCATCGAACAGTTGGTTCATTTTTGTGGGCATGTCTTCATCCTTAAGCTACGAAACTGTAATTATTCTTAGTGAATTATAGCCAGCCTCGGCGAACAAACCTTATAAATTTAAACCGGTTCAGAGCCCGGCGCCGCCTGAATAAGGGTTACGCCGAGCCAAGCGGATAGCGGTTTAGCTAGGTCTTAAAGTTTCCAACCATGGAGCGCAACTGATTCGCCAGGTCGAGTAACTCGTGGCAGGCATCCGCCGTATTTTTCGCGCCAATCGAAGTCTCTTCGGATACCCGGCTGATATTGCTGATGTTGCGATTGATTTCCTCGGCTACAGCGGTTTGCTCTTCGGCCGCGCTGGCTATCTGATTATTCATATCGTTAATGGTATCGATACGTTCGCTGATAGTGGTTATCGAACCACCGGCGGATGCGGCTTGCTCTACGCTGGAGTTGGCGCGGCTTCTACCGTTTTCCATCACGGCCACGGCCTGTTTCGCGCGGTCCTGCAAGCGTTCGATGGTTTTTTGAATTTCCAAAGTGGAGTTTTGGGTGCGGCTGGCCAAGGTTCTCACTTCATCCGCTACTACCGCGAAGCCACGACCTTGCTCGCCAGCCCTCGCGGCTTCTATGGCGGCGTTCAGTGCCAGCAAATTGGTTTGCTCGGCAATACCTTGAATCACGCCTAATACCTCGCCAATACTGTTACTGTCGTTTTCCAGTTCGTGTATCACATTGGCGGCGTTTTCCACTTCAGACGCCAAGCTGTTGATGCCATGTACCGCATCTTTCACGATGTTTTTGCCTGACGACGCTTCACGGTCGGCGATTTCGGCGGCTTCCGATGCTCTAACGGCATTTTTTGCGACTTCTTGCACCGTCGATGTCATTTGCTTCATGGCATTAGCCACCAACGTGGTTTCGTGCAATTGCCGCTCAACACCGGCTTGAGTCGATTGGGTGATATTCGCAAGCTTATGGGAAGAGCTGGCCAGTTTTTCGCTGGTGGAGCTGATCTGGTCGATGGTTTTGGCTATTTTGCGCACGAAGGTATTAAAACTCGATGCAATCCAGGCAAATTCCGACTTGCCGCTCGCATCCAGGCGAGCCCGCAGGTCGCCTTCGCCACTACCGATGTCCTGCAGTTTCAAAGCCAATGCTGTCAGCGGACCGATGATGATTTTGCTCATCGTGAAGTAGCCGGTAAAACCAATGATGATCAGTGTTATGCATAAGAAGCCGATAGCGTAGAAGGTATTATTCTTCAGCTCGGCTAGCGCCACGCTAAATGGGGTGACGATCTCAAATGCACCATGCAAGTCGCCGGCGTGGCGATTTTCCATCGGATACCCCAGTAAATCTTGGCCCTTTTCGTTATTCCAGAGACTTTGCGATGTCTTGGGGTCGCCATGGCACAATTCGCATTGTTTGACTAATTTGACCGGGCGTAAATAGCGGACTTCCTGTTTTTCTTCGTCTACGTAGCTGAAGTCTTGGGCGGACGGGTTGCTTCTGAAAAACTCCAGCGCTTGACGCTCGATGTCATCCGCTGCGTTCCGGGGGTTTCGGGGGTTAAGAGACGGTGCTTTAAAACGAAAGCCGTGCTCTTTGGCTTCTGCTTCGATGACATCCCAGGCATTGGCCGTCGGTACGGTGGCGATCACCAGTTCTCTGGCTTTAGAGCTACCTTTTTGTTCGACCAATTGCATGAGTTGCTCAGGCGTGTAGATGCCGGCTTCCCATTTTTTTACGACATTGTCGCGGATTGATTCGGACAAAGTGAGTAGTTGCCGCGAGGCTTTGATTTCCCGGTCAATCAGCTTTTGTTTCTCAAAGCTTGAGTAAACAACCAAGATGGCTATGCCTAAAAGTGTTAGCACCGACATGGTGATAGAAACCACCTTTACCCCTACAGAATGCCAGTTCATCATCAACATCCGAAACTCCCCTAAAATACGCTTTAAATTTCTTGTATTAACTGTCTTTCCAGTACCGCCCTGAAGACATGCCAACCGAGTATAGCTTACAATTTAGCGTCAACTATTCTAAAAACTTAACAACTATGCGGAAAATCAAGGTTTTGTTTGTGTGTATGGGTAACATCTGTCGATCGCCCACCGCAGAAGGCGTTTTCTCTCATTTAGTGTCTACAAGAAACCTGGCGGAGCGCTTTCAAATAGATTCAGCCGGTACCCATGCCTACCATGTTGGCGATGCGCCCGATCTGCGCGCGCAAAAAGCCGCTCGCGACAGGGGGATTGAATTGAAACATCTGCGGGCGCGCAAAGTTGTGTCCGCAGATTTCGAAGCGTTCGATCACATTCTGGTCATGGACGACGAAAATCACGCCGTACTAAAAGAAGCCTGTCCGATTGATTTGAGTCATAAAATTCGCCATTTTCTCGATTATGCACCGCACTTGAATCAACGCGAAGTGCCAGACCCTTACTACGGTGGTAGTTATGGTTTTGAGCGGGTGCTGGATATGGTCGAAGAGGCATCGGCGGGATTTTTGCAGGCATTGCAACAAACGGGCGATCTGTAATTAACGGGGTAGGAAAAAGCTCATGGCGATAATCTCGAATACGGTCAGTTACCTGGATCGCGACACGGTGCTGGAAGGTTTTTTTGCTTACGACGATGCGATTGTCGGTCAGAGACCGGTGGTGTTGATCCATCATGCTTGGGGTGGGCGAGACCAGTTTGTGGCTGACAAGGCCTTCAAGTTGGCGGAATTGGGTTACTTGGCGTTCGCTACCGATATGTACGGCAAAGGCGTCCTAGGTAAGACGCCCGAACAAAACGCCAAATTGATGCAACCCTTCATACAAGATAGGGCGAAATTGCAACAGCGCTTACAGGCAGCACTATCCACAGTCAAGCTGATGCCTTGGGCCGACAACGCCAGGATTGCGGCGATAGGCTTTTGTTTTGGTGGTTTATGCGCGCTGGATTTGGCGCGGACCGGTGTGGATATGCGTGGAGTAGTGTCGTTTCATGGATTGCTCGGTGCGCCTGAAAATATCCCGAACCCTCAAATCAAGGCGAAGGTACTGGTGTTGCATGGCTATGACGACCCTATGGCCTCCGCTGAGCAAGTGCTTGCCTTACAAGACGAATTAACCAAGGCTGGTGCGGACTGGCAGTTGCATAGCTACGGGCATACGATGCACGCCTTTACCAACCCGGTGGCTAATAATCCTGATTTTGGTACCGTTTATCAGCCGGTTGCTGATCGCCGGTCTTGGCAGGCGATGCAAAACTTTTTGAGCGAGATTTTTGCCTGACGGCAGAGGGTGGCGTTTGCTATAATCGACTGCTTTATAAACCTGTTAGCCATGCTTAAATGGAATTGATGCTTCAGGCTAACCCGTCGATCGATAAGCTTTCGACTGCACTGGAACCACGGACCCATGTCAGACTTCGCTAAAGAAATTATCCCCGTCAATCTCGAAGACGAGATGAAACAATCCTACCTCGATTACGCCATGAGCGTCATCGTCGGCAGGGCACTCCCCGATGTCAGAGACGGCCTCAAGCCGGTGCACCGTCGCGTCCTTTACGCGATGAACGAGCTCGGAAACGACTGGAACAAACCTTATAAAAAGTCGGCGCGTATCGTCGGTGACGTGATCGGTAAATACCATCCGCATGGTGATACAGCGGTTTACGACACCATGGTGCGGATGGCGCAGCCGTTTTCCTTGCGCTACATGTTAATCGATGGTCAAGGCAACTTCGGTTCGGTGGACGGTGATTCGCCGGCGGCGATGCGGTATACCGAAGTGCGAATGGCCAAAATCGCCCATGAATTACTCGCGGACCTGGATAAGGAAACCGTGGACTTCGTTGCCAACTACGACGAATCGGAATCTGAACCCACTGTGATGCCGACTCGGGTGCCTACTCTGTTAGTCAATGGCTCTGCCGGCATCGCGGTCGGTATGGCCACTAATATTCCTCCACATAATCTGGGTGAGATTATCAGCGCCTGCCTGGCCTTGATCGAAAACCCCGATCTGACGATTCCTGAATTAATGCAAATTGTGCCGGGACCGGATTTTCCGACCGCAGGGATCATCAATGGCGCCTCCGGTATTTTTGAAGCGTATGCCACCGGTCGTGGCCGGATTTACCTGCGTGGCCGCAGCCATTTTGAAGACATTGGCGATAGCGGTCGCCAAGCCATCATCACCACCGAGCTACCCTATCAGGTTAACAAAGCCCGCTTGCTGGAAAAAATCGCCGAACTGGTTAAAGAAGGTAAGTTAGACGGTATATCGGGCCTGCGCGACGAATCCGATAAGGACGGCATGCGCATGGTGATTGAACTGCGTCGTGGTGAAGTGCCGGACGTGGTGCTGAATAATCTGTACAAACAAACCCAAATGCAGACCGTATTTGGTATCAATATGGTGGCGCTGTACGACGGCCGTCCACATTTGATGAATCTGAAAGAGATTCTGGCGGCGTTTGTCGATCACCGTCGCGAGATCGTTACCCGCAGAACCATTTATAACCTGCGCAAGGCACGGGAGAGGGCGCATATTCTGGAAGGTTTGGCGGTTGCATTGGCTAATATCGACGAGATGATTGAGCTGATCAAATCCTCGCCCAGCCCGCAAGAAGCCAAAGTCGGCCTGCTAGCGCAGACCTGGAATGCCGGTTTGGTTGCGTCCTTGCTGGATAGAGCCGATGCGGATCGTTCGCGGCCGGACGATTTGTCTATCGAATTTGGCTTGGTAGACGGCTCTTACCGCTTATCCGAAAATCAGGCGCAGGCTATTTTGGATTTGCGTCTGCATCGCTTGACCGGCTTGGAACAAGAAAAAATCGTCAACGAATACAAGCAGCTGCTGGAACTGATCGACGAATATCTGCATATTTTGGGTAGCGATGTGCGCTTGATGGAAGTAATTCGCGAAGAGCTGGAAGAGATCAAAACTCAATACGGCGATACCCGCCGCACCGAAATCGTCCAGGATTATTCAAATCTGTCCGCTGAAGACCTGATTACCGAAGAAGATATGGTGGTGACGATGTCGCACGAGGGTTACGTGAAAACGCAGCCGCTCAGCGATTACAAAGCTCAGCGCCGCGGCGGCCGCGGTAAGTCGGCGACTGCAACGAAGGAAAACGATTTCGTCGAAAAACTAATCATCGCTAATACTCACGATACGATTCTGTGCTTCTCTTCGGCGGGTAAAGTCTATTGGTTACGGGTGTTTAATCTGCCGGTCGCCAGCCGGGCATCGCGCGGCAAGCCGTTTGTAAATCTGTTGCCGTTGGAAGAAGGCGAGAAGATCAATGCGATGTTGCCGGTCCGTGAGTACAGTGCGGATAAATACATTTTCATGGCCACATCATCGGGTACCGTGAAGAAAACCCCGTTGCCCGAGTTCGAACGCCAGCGCAGTAACGGCAAAATCGCTATCGATCTAAACGAAAACGACACTTTAGTGGGCGTGGCGATTACCGACGGGCAGCAAAACGTGTTGTTGTTCAGCAGTGATGGCAAGGCCGTGTGCTTCAACGAAACCGATGTGCGCTCCATGGGCAGGACCGCTACCGGCGTACGCGGTATCCGTCTGCAGGAAGGCCAAAAAGTCATATCCTTAATCATCGCCAGCGAAGGCACGGTGTTGAATATCACCGAAAACGGTTACGGCAAACGCACTAAGCTGGAAGAGTTTACCCAGCATAGGCGCGGCGGACAGGGCTTAATCGCGATTCAAACCTCCGAGAGGAATGGTGCGGTAGTCGGCGCGGTATTGGTTAACGATACTGACGAGATCATGTTGATCACTGACGGCGGTACGCTGGTGCGGACACGGGTTAAGGAAATTTCCATCGTCGGCAGAAATACTCAAGGTGTTACCGTCATTCGTCTGGATAAGGGCGAAAGAGTCGTTGGCGTTGATTGTATCGATGGTCTGGGCGATGAAGACGATGTGGACGGCGATATCGACGAAAACGATGTTGATGTGGTGGAAACAGACAGCGCCGAACAAGGCGGAGAAGAGGAGTAACGATGGCAAGGATTTACAACTTTAGCGCCGGTCCGTCCATGTTGCCGGAATCGGTACTGGTGCAAGCTCAACAAGAGATGTTGAATTGGCAAGATAGCGGCATGTCGGTGATGGAAATGAGCCACCGCGGTAAGCATTTCATGGCCATCGCCGAAGCGATGAAAAATGATTTGATCGAATTGCTCGCCATTCCGGCCAACTACAAGGTCCTGTTTCTGCAAGGCGGTGCCAGCGCGCAATTTGCAATGATCCCGCAAAACATTCTGAACGGCAAAACCAAGGCCAATTACGTGAACACTGGAGCCTGGTCTACCAGTGCTATCAAAGAAGCCGGTAAATATTGCGAAGTACAGCTTGCTGCCACCTCGGAAGCCGAAAAATTTACTACTATTCCAGCGCTCGATACCTGGAATATCGATAAAGACGCCGCTTATCTGCACTACACCTCTAACGAAACCATTCACGGCGTGGAATTTTCCGAAGTTCCCGACGCAGGGGATTTGCCCTTAGTGTGCGATATGTCTTCGAACATTTTGTCGCGTCCGGTCGATGTCAGTCGCTACGGCATTATTTATGCGGGTACTCAGAAAAATATGGGGCCTTCCGGCGTGACCGTGGTTATCGTTCGCGATGATTTAGTCGGCTTGGCACCAAAAACCGTGCCGGCTGTGTTCGACTACCAGCAACAGGCAAAAGCCGACTCCATGTTGAATACGCCTGCCACCTATAACTGGTATCTGTTGGGGTTGGTGTTGCAATGGCTGAAACAGCAAGGGGGTATCGCGGCCATTGAGCAGCATAATATTCGTAAAGCCGGCAAGCTTTACCAAGTTATCGATGAATCCAGCCTTTACAGCAATCCGGTGGTGAAAGACTACCGCTCCCGAATGAACGTGCCCTTCGTGTTGGCGGATGCGGCGCTGGATAAAGAGTTTTTGGTCTTGGCCGAGAAAAACGGCCTTAGCACGCTCGCAGGCCACCGTTCCGTCGGTGGCATGCGCGCCAGTATTTACAATGCTATGCCGGAAGCCGGGGTCGATGCCTTGATCGATTTCATGGCCGAGTTCGAACGTACTCACTAAGCAATCCAAAATGACGGCGATTATTCCTTTATCGGAGCTGCGCGAACGTATCGACGCGATTGATCAGCAAATATTGCAGTTGATCAATCGGCGGGCGGAGTGCGCTATTGAAGTAGCCAGAACCAAAATGGCCGAAGGCGAAACCGGTAGTTTTTACCGTGCTGATCGCGAAGCTCAGGTGTTGCGCAAAATCAAGGAGCTGAATCCGGGTCCATTGAGTGACGATGCTTCGGTGCATTTGTTCCGGGAATTGATGTCGGCTTGTTTGGCTTTGGAAAAACCCTTGGAAGTGGCGTTTTTGGGGCCGGTTGGCACCTTTACCCAGCAAGCAACCTTCAAACATTTCGGTCACGCCGTGAAGGGCATTCCGGTGGCGACAATACCGGAGATTTTTTTGGCGGTGGAAACCGGTCATTGTCAATTCGGCGTGGTGCCTGTGGAAAATTCCACCGAAGGCGTAATTGCGCATACGCTGGACCGTTTTATGACCACGTCCTTGCAAATTTGCGGCGAAGTCGAAATCCGGGTGCATCAAAACCTACTCGGTAAAATGGACACGTTGGCGGCGATTAACGAAGTCTATTCGCATCAACAATCCTTGGCGCAGTGTCGGCAATGGCTGAATAGCTATTTGCCGGGTGTGCCCTGCACGGCGGTCAGCAGTAATGCCGAAGCCGCCAGGCTGGCGTCTTTGGACCACAATAAAGCCGCGATAGCCGGTCTGATGGCGGCCGAATTGTATGAGTTGAACATCATCGAGCAACACATCGAGGATGAATCCAACAATACCACACGCTTTATCGTCATCGGCAAACAGCAGCCGGCATCCACCGGGCTGGATAAAACATCCATTTTGGTGTCCACCGGCAATCAAGCCGGCGCCTTGCATAAGATTTTGGGGCCGTTTGCCGAATACGGCATCAGCATGGCGCATATCGAGTCCAGGCCATCGCGGCAGGGCTTGTGGGAATACGTGTTTTTTATCGATATCGATGGTCATCGCGACGATCCCGATGTCGCCAAAGCTCTGGAAACCCTGCAAAACAACGTCAAAATGTTGAAAATCCTCGGCTCTTATCCAAAAGCCGTCATTTAATCTTTAATTCGATGAACAAATTTTTAGAACTTGCTACTGCCGGCGTTCAACAGCTGGTGCCTTATGTGCCCGGTAAACCGGTGGATGAATTGCAGCGCGAGCTGGGTATCGCAGAAGTCATCAAGCTGGCTTCCAACGAAAATCCATTGGGCACCGGCGCCAAAGTCGCGGCGGCTATTCAAGCAACCTTGCCCGAATTAACCCGTTATCCCGACGGCAGCGGTTTTACATTGAAAGCCGAATTGTCGGCCAAATTAAATGTGGCGCCCGAGCAAATTACCCTGGGTAACGGTTCCAGCGAGATTCTGGAATTGGTGATGCGGACTTTCGTTACGCCGGAACTGGAAGTAGTGTTTTCCCAGCACGCATTCGCGTTATATCCAATTCTGACGCAAGCCGTCGGCGCCAAAGCCAAAGTGGTGCCGGCTAAAAATTACGGGCATGATTTGGCGGCAATGCGGGCGCAAGTCGGTCCAAAAACCCGAGTCGTGTTTATTGCCAATCCCAACAATCCAACCGGTACTTTGCTGAATAAAAACGAACTGGAAAGCTTTATCGCTGATTTGCCAGCGCATGTGCTGTGCGTCTTAGACGAGGCTTATTACGAGTTTGTCGATCCTGCCGTGCGAACCGAATCGTTGGCTTGGCCGAATCGTTATCCGAATCTGATTATTGCCCGCACGTTCTCCAAGGCCTACGGCTTGGCGGGGTTGCGTATCGGTTACGGGATTTCCTCCCCTGACATCGCCGATCTGTTGAACAGAGTGCGCCAACCTTTCAATTGCAGCATGCTGGCATTAGCCGCAGCGGAAGCCGCGCTGGGGGACACAGATTACCTGAATCAGACCGTGGCTCTTAACAACGCCGGTATGACGCAACTGACTGATGTTTTTAAGGAATTGGATTTACCCTGGATTCCCTCGTCCGGCAATTTCGTTTCCGTGGATGTGAAACAACCGGCTTTGCCGATTTACGAGGCCTTGCTGCGCAAGGGCGTAATCGTAAGGCCGGTTGCCAATTACGAAATGCCTAACCACCTGCGTGTCAGTATCGGCACGGAACGTGAAAACGCCATATTCATAAAAGCGTTGCGCGAGGTGCTGAGCGGTGTTTAACCGCCTGTGCATCATCGGCATCGGTTTGATCGGCGGTTCTATTGCCAGGGCCGCGCGCGCCCAAGGCTTATGTCGTGAAGTCGTTGCCTACGGCCGCGAGAAAAATCTGCCGAATATGCAATTGGCGAAGCAACTCGGTGTCATCGACCAGTTTTACACCGACATAGCTGCGGCATTGCAAAATACCGATTGCGTAATCGTCGCCACGCCGGTCGGTAGCATGAAGGCTATTTTCGAACAAATTAAACCGCACTGGAACTCGAATGCTATTTACAGCGATGCAGGCAGCACCAAGGGCAGCGTGGTTTCCGCATTGGCGGAAGTTTTCGGTACCGTACCCAGCAATTTTGTGCCTGCGCACCCGATTGCCGGCGCCGAGCGCAGCGGTGTGGATGCTTCGACCGTCGATTTGTTTGTCAATCGCCGCCTGATCCTGACGCCGCTAGAAGGCACCGATAAGCTGGCGCTGGCGAAAATCCATACATTTTGGGAAAAGATCGGCTCCAGCGTTTCGGTGATGTCGGTAGAACATCATGATACCGTGCTGGCTGCCACTAGCCACTTGCCGCATATCCTAGCCTTTGCCTTGGTTGGTTTGTTGGGGCGCAAGGACGAACAGCGCGAGATATTCAAATATGCCGCCGGCGGTTTCAGGGATTTCAGTCGCATCGCCTCCAGCGACCCGACCATGTGGCAGGACATCTGTCTGGCCAATAAGCAGGAAATCGTGCCCTTGATTCGCCAGTTTCAAGCGGAATTAAGCAAAATAGAACAATTGCTGGTTGAGGATAAGTCTGCGCAATTGTTCGAAACCTTTACGTATGCCAGAAATGCCCGGCAGCGTTTTCTCGATCAACAAGAAGACTAAGAAGATTAACATGTCACAAACCATTACTTTTCAAGTACAGCCGGGCGGCAGTTTGCGCGGCGAAATCCGTGTGCCGGGTGATAAGTCCATGTCGCACCGTTCGATTATGCTGGGTTCACTGGCGGAAGGTGTCACCCACGTCACCGGTTTTTTAAACGCGGAAGATGCCATTTCTACCTTGGAAGCTTTCCGGGCCATGGGTGTAAAAATCGAAGGGCCGGTCAATGGCGAAGTGACGATACACGGCGTTGGCAAGCACGGTTTGCAAGCGCCGGAGAAACCTTTGTATTTGGGCAACTCCGGTACTTCAATGCGACTGCTGAGTGGTCTGTTGGCAGGTCAGCCGTTCGATGTGGTGTTGACTGGCGATAAGTCGCTGGAATCGCGGCCGATGAAGCGCGTCACCGTGCCGTTGGCGCTGATGGGCGCCGAGATTGTTACCCAGGAAAACGGCACCGCGCCGCTGCATATCAAAGGCAAGGCCGGAAAATTGCAAGGCATTCATTACGATATGCCTATCGCCAGCGCTCAGGTCAAATCCTGTTTGCTGTTGGCGGGCATGTATGCCGAAGGTGAAACCAGCGTCACCGAACCAGCGCCGACCCGCGACCATACCGAGCGGATGTTGAACGGATTTGGTTATCCAGTCATCCGCGAAGGCAGCACAGCCCGTATTACCAATCAAGGCAAATTGACTGCCGCGCGCATTGATGTACCCAGCGATATTTCCTCGGCGGCGTTCTTTCTGGTCGGTGCCAGTATTGCGCCTGATTCGGATGTGACCTTGCGTCACGTCGGCATCAATCCGACACGTACCGGCGTGATCGATATTTTGCGCCTGATGGGGGCGAATATCGAAGTATTGAACGAGAGAGAAGTCGGCGGTGAACCCGTAGCCGATTTGCGTGTGCGTTCGGCACAGTTGAAAGGCATCAACATCCCCGAGCATTTGGTGCCGCTGGCCATCGACGAGTTTCCAGTCTTGTTCGTGGCCGCTGCTTGTGCGGAAGGCCAAACCGTATTGACTGGCGCCGAAGAATTACGAGTCAAGGAATCCGACCGGATTCAAGTGATGGCTGACGGTTTGCAAATTCTCGGTGTCGATGCGCAGCCAACCAAAGATGGTATGGTGATTAACGGCGGCGGTCACATTGGCACTGGGGAAGTGGAATCGCATGGCGATCACCGTATCGCTATGTCCTTTTCGATTGCCGGTTTGCGCGCCAACGGCCCGATCACCATCAGGGATTGTGCGAACGTGAATACATCATTTCCGGAGTTCCGCGATTTGGCTACCAAACTGGGTTTGGCATTAACGAGTTTTTAAGATGCAAGTACCCGTATTGACGATAGATGGTCCCAGTGGCGCAGGTAAAGGCACGGTCAGCCGCGCCGTCGCGAAACTTTTGGGCTGGAATTATCTGGATAGTGGCTCGATTTACCGCTCGTTGGCTGTAGCAGTCTTAAAATCCAGTGTCGAGTTATCGGACGTAACCGCTATTTGCCGAGTCGCTGAAGCTATGTCGTTAGAATTCGATTGTGGCGAACAGTTGATCGTTAAGCTTGATGGCGCCGATATTACTAGCCAACTTGGCTCCGAAACCACCGGCAATACTGCGTCCATCATTGCCGCTTATCCGGAAGTAAGGGCAGTGTTATTGCAAAAACAAAAGGATTTTCAAAGGCTTCCGGGCTTGGTCGCCGATGGTCGAGACATGGGTAGCGTCGTATTTCAGGACGCCAATATCAAGGTTTATTTAACCGCCAGCGCGGAGGAAAGAGCGCTGAGAAGATATAAACAGTTGATTGAAAAGGGAATTGATGCTAACCTTCCCCAAATCACTCGGGAAATAGAAGAACGCGATTTTCGCGATCAGCAGCGAGCTACAGCTCCGCTCACCGTACCGGAAGGTGCACATTTTATCGATTCATCTAGTTTGACTATTCAACAAGTGATTGATCAGGTAGTAAATTTAGTCGATTAAGGCTATTGGTGGTTATCGAATTGTTGTCGATGACTTTATTTTAATTTCAGAGAAGAGAAAGCTTGCTTGAGTCTTAGCAAGTTTGGGAAAGTAGAGATGGGCGAAAGCTTTGCAGAGTTGTTTGAAGAGAGTTATGCCAAGACCGAAATGCGTCCTGGCGCAATGCTAATTGGCACAGTTGTTGATATCGAAAATGAATTTGTTATCGTCAGCACACAAGCCAAATCAGAAGGGGTCATTCCTAAATGGCAATTTCTGAACGCCGACGGCGACCTAGAGGTCAACGTAGGCGACGAAATTGAGGTTGCTCTCGATTTATTTGAAGATGGCCTGGGCGCCACTCTTCTTTCCCGTGATAAAGCCAAGAAAAGTAAAGCTTGGGCGGAACTGGAAAAAGCCTTTGAAACACAAGAAACCATCGTCGGCCGTATCAACGGCAAAGTACGTGGCGGTTTCACTGTTGCAGTCGGTGCGTTGCGCGCCTTCTTGCCAGGCTCTCTGGTTGACGTTCGTCCTATACGCGATACCGCTTTCCTGGAAAACCGCGATCTGGAATTTAAAGTCATCAAAATCGACCAAAAACGTAACAACGTCGTGTTGTCACGTCGTGCGGTCGTCGAAAGCGAATACAGCGCAGAACGCGAAGAGTTGGTTAAAACGTTGCAAGACGGCGCGATTGTTACCGGTATCGTTAAAAACCTCACCGATTACGGTGCGTTTATCGATCTGGGCGGCGTCGATGGTTTGCTGCACATTACCGATATGGCATGGCGCCGTGTACGTCACCCATCCGAGTGTGTAGAAATTGGTCAGGAAGTTAAAGTTAAAGTCCTGAAATTCGACAAAGACAAAACCCGCGTCTCGTTGGGCATGAAACAAATGGATGAAGATCCATGGCAAAACATTGCTCGTCGTTACCCAGCCGGCACTCGCGTGTTCGGTAAGGTCAACAACCTGACCGACTACGGCTGCTTTGTGGAAATCGAAGAAGGCGTCGAAGGCTTGGTACACGTTTCCGAAATGGATTGGACCAACAAAAACGTCAATCCATCCAAAGTCGTGCAATTGGGCGACGAAGTTGAAGTTATGGTTCTGGAAATCGACGAAGAACGTCGTCGGATTTCACTGGGCATGAAACAATGCCGTTCCAACCCTTGGGATGAATTTGCCGCCACGCACAACAAAGGCGACAAAATCTCCGGCAAAATCAAATCCATCACTGATTTCGGTATCTTCATCGGTCTGGACGGTGGTATCGACGGTTTGGTTCACATGTCCGATATTTCCTGGAACGAGAACGACGAAGAAGCGATTCGCAATTACAAAAAAGGTGACGAAGTTGAAACCGTCATTCTGGCTGTTGATTCCGAGCGCGAACGTATCTCCCTGGGTATCAAACAACTCGAACAAGATCCTTTCCAAAACTACATTGCCGTGCATGAAAAAGGCAGCTTAGTTAAAGGCGTCATCAAGGAAATCGATGCTAAAGGTGCAGTGGTGACCTTGGCTGATAACGTTGAAGGCTATCTGCGCGCTTCCGAAATCCAACGTGACCGCGTCGAAGATGCGCGTACTTTGTTGAAAGAAGGCGAAGAAATCGAAGCTAAATTTGTCGGTGTCGACAAAAAGACTAAATCTATTTCTTTGTCTATCAAAGCGAAAGATGTCGAAGAAGAGTCTAATGCTATTAAAGATTACTCGTCACAAAATGCTGGCACAGCCACATTAGGCGATATCTTTAAACAAATGGACAAGTAGTAAAACCATCTCCAAGGGTGGCATGACTAGCTCATGTCACCCTTTTTTGATTATTCAGGGCTGGATGTGACGAAATCAGAATTGATAGAGATGCTGGCACGAAAACAGCCTCATCTCGCGCTTAAAGATGTTGAATTGGCAGTTAGATGCGTTGTTGATCACTTGAGCGATACGTTGGCAAGTGGCGATAGGATAGAAATTAGAGGTTTTGGCAGTTTTTCGTTACACCATCGTTCTGCACGACTGGGACGTAACCCCAAGACCGGCGATTCAGTGTCCTTAACAGAAAAGCATGTGCCGCATTTTAAACCGGGAAAGGAGTTACGGGATATGGTTGATGCTTCCAGGGAAAAATACAAAATCGTCGATTGACGATAGCTTGTAAACCAACAATAGCGACGCCCTCCCATGTTAGGGATGGTGTTGTACTTTAGATGATTTTCTAGTGGCGGCAGTGTCCGCCGCTTAAAATTTTGCCCCATTGCTAAATAGACCCTTAATACAGGATCTAGCTAGAATTTAATCAGGCCGGTAGCCCGTGAGCTTATTTGATCATTATTACAGCTATGATCCTGGCTATGGCTACAGTCTCGACGATCTGTTAAGTGTTCCCGCACCGCAAGAGCCTGCAGATTTCTGTCGGTTTTGGCAGGATAAATATCAAAAAGCCTTAACGGTCTCTCCGCAATTTTCTCTGAATTACCAATGCCAGCGCGCAGGCTATCGGGTTTATGACGTTAGCTATCGGTCTACCGATGATTTTCAGATAGCCGGCTGGTTGCTTGAGCCGGATGCGCAACCCATTACTCGGAGCATAGTGGTTGGCCATGGTTACGGTGGCAGAGAGCAACCCGACTTTCATCTGAACATACCGGGTGCCGCCTTGCTTTTTCCTTGTTTTCGCGGCATATCTCGCAGCCGCTGCGAGCGTTTGCCGGAACAACCCAATCAACATGTCGTGCAAGGCATTGATGATCCTAATCATTATGTAATCGGCGGATGCGTAGAAGATCTATGGTTGGCTGTATCCGTTCTAGCTGAGCATTATCCAGTAAGCGTGGATAAGATCGGCTACATGGGCATTAGCTTTGGTGGCGGAATCGGAGCGCTGGCCGCGCCCTGGGACGCCAGGATCAAGCGAGTACACTTAAATGTGCCCACCTTCGGCAACCAACCTTTGCGTTTAAGCTTGCCTACCAGTGGCAGTGCCGCGGCTTTGAAAGCCTACAGTCAATCTCACCATAATGTGTTTGACACATTAGCCTATTATGATGCCGCTGTCTCTGCGCGTTATGCATTGCAACCCTTGCATGGTGCCGTCGCGCGATTCGATCCGGTCGTAGCGCCACCCGGACAATTTGCAATCTACAACGCTTGGGCCGGCGATAAACAGTTATTTATATTGGATGCGGGGCATTTTGATTATCCGCGCCAACATGATCAGGAGCGGCAGCTGATTGCGGAGCTGCAAAGTTTTTTCGGGGAATCGTCGCTTTAGATTATGAATCGCGAATATCATCACTGGTACAGCCCGCGCTTGGGTCGCGACATGGAATTCCTGGTTTTCGGGCATGCCGGAGCCAAAGTACTGATTTTTCCTACTCGCGACGGCCGGTTTTACGAGTACGAGAACCTCGGCATTGTCGAACGGTTACGCAATAAAATTGAAGCGGGACACATACAACTGTACTGTGTTGACAGCATTGATCATGAAACTTTTTACTGCTTTTGGCGCAAGCCGAAAGACCGTATTCAGCGGCACATGTTTTTCGAAGACTACATACTGAACGAAATCATGCCGTTCATGGCCTTGAAAAATCCACACCCCTGCGTCATCGCGCACGGCTGTAGTTTAGGCGGTTATCATGCGGCCAATATTGCTTTCCGCCACCCGCATTTGTTCAGAAAATTAGTAGCCTTCTCCGGTCGTTTCGATTTGACGCTGGAAGTAGAGTGTTTCAAAAATTTGTTCGACGGCTACTATGACGATCATGTTTATTTTCATACGCCAACGCATTTTTTACCCAACCTGAATTGCCAAGCGCAATTAAAGCATTTGCAGCAAATGGAAATTACTTTGGTGATCGGTAAGGAAGATCCGTTTTTGCAGAACAATCACGAGTTAAGTCACATATTAGCGGCCAAGGGTATTCCCCATGCCTTATACGAATGGGAAGGGCGTGCGCATCAAGGCCACTACTGGCGCAGAATGGCCCCGCTGTATATCTGACAGACTCTATTCTGCTTGATGAGAAAAGCGCGCTACTGCTCTGGAGTGTCTGTGTCCAATGATTGTTTTACATCAGGTGTCGGCGGAGCGATGGTTCGACCTTGCATCAATTCATCTATCTGATGTTTGTCCAATGTTTCCCAGTCTAATAAGGCTTGCGCCATATTATGCAGAATATCGATATTTTCCTTCAGCAGGTTTTCGGCCCGTTGATAATTGTTGTCCACAATTAACCTGATCTCCCGATCAATCAAGCGCGCCATGTGTTCCGACATGGGTTTGGCTTGCGGTCCCAAGTAGCTGCCTTCGTTATCGCCGTAGTCCAGCGGCCCCAGGTTGTCGGATAGCCCCCATTTGGTGACCATATTACGGGCCAATTGGGTGGCGCGTTGGATGTCGTTGCTCGCGCCGGTGGTGACTTTATTCTTACCGTAAACCAGTGCTTCCGCGGCTCGGCCGCCGAACAGGCTGGAGATTTGGCCTTCCAATTTGTCCTTGCTGGCGCTGTATGCATCGCGCTCCGGCAAAAACATGGTAATGCCGAGCGCGCCGCCGCGCGGCATGATACTGACTTTGTAAACCGGATCGTGCTCGGGTACCAAACGGCCGACGATGGCGTGTCCGGCTTCGTGGTAGGCGGTCATCAGCAGGTCTTCGCGGCTCATTATCATTGTGCGCTTTTCCGCGCCCATGATGGTTTTGTCGCGAGCCTTATCCAGGTCGTTCATCGTAATTTCCCGCTGATTGTTGCGGGCGGCGAACAATGCACCTTCGTTGATCAGATTAGCCAATTCGGCGCCGGAAAAGCCCGGTGTGCCGCGCGCCAGATCATTCAAATTGACGTCATCGGCTAAGGGTACCCGGCTGGAATGTACCCTTAGAATTTGTTCGCGGCCTTTAATGTCCGGCAGGCTGACTTGCACTTGCCTGTCGAACCGTCCGGGGCGCAGCAAGGCTTTATCCAATACATCGATGCGGTTGGTGGCGGCGATGACGATGATGCCTTCGTTGCCGCTAAAGCCGTCCATCTCCACCAGCAATTGATTCAGCGTTTGCTCGCGCTCTTCCGTGCCGCCCATATTGCCGGGGCTGCGCTGCCGACCGACTGCGTCGATTTCGTCGATAAAAATGATGCACGGGGCCTGCTTTTTGGCTTGCACGAATAAATCGCGTACTCTGGATGCGCCAACGCCGACAAACATTTCCACGAAGTCAGAGCCGGAAATCGAGAAGAAAGGTACACCGGCTTCGCCGGCAATCGCGCGGGCCAGCAAGGTTTTACCCGTGCCGGGAGGGCCGACCATTAGCACGCCTCTGGGGATTTTACCGCCCAGGGCCTCGTATTTACCGGGTGCTTTCAGGAAATCGACCAATTCAGCGACGTCCTGCTTGGCCTCCTCAACGCCGGCAACGTCGCTGAAACGGATTTTTACCTGATTCTCCGTCATCAACTTGGCGCGGCTTTTACCGAAATTGTTTTGCGCGCCGGCGCCTAGCAGTTGTTTGCGCATGAAATAAATCAATACGCCAATCAGCAAAAAGGTCGGTGCCCAGGAGTAAAACACCTGCATGAATGTCGATTGGGTTAACGGTCTTTGCACGATGATCTTCACACCGTTCTGCAATAGATCGTCTATCACCGTGATGTCACCAGGGCTATATGCGGTAAAACGTGTGCCGTCATGCCTCAGACCGTTGATGGCTCTACCGTCGATCACCACTTCGGCTACCATTTTGCCGCGCACATCCTGGATGAAGTTGGAATAAGGAATATCGCCTTGCGATTTGTAGGTGGCAGGGGCAGGATTAAAAATGACAAATGCCGCGATGGCGATGCCGACCATTATCAACAATAAGAATAAAATTTTTTTCATGGTTGTGTTCTCTATGTTCTGCGGAGCGATTTTGGCTTGGGTGCCAAAACCGCCCGGATTCAAGCTAAGAGATCATGATTCGTCTACAGCCAGCGCTAAATTAGCCAAATGCTGTAAGGCCTCGCGATAGGTGGATTCCGCGTCGGCTCTGACCGTTGCATGCGCGACTTTTCGGCCTTTGCGCGGTGTTTTATCGTACAGATGCAAATGCGCGTTGGGAATGTTTAACAGTGTCGCGTCGTCGGCCAGACCACCGATGAAGTTCACCATGCCCGCATACCCGCGTGGCTGGGTTGAGCCCAGCGGCAAATCCAGAATGGCCCGCAAGTGGTTTTCGAATTGGCTGGTTTCCGCGCCTTCTATGGTCCAATGTCCGGAGTTATGCACGCGCGGCGCAAATTCATTGGCTAGGAGTTCGCCGTTCAGATCGAACAACTCCAGAGCAATGACGCCGACATAATCCAGTTTTTCCAGCAACAGGCTGACGTAATTTTCCGCAATCGCCTGTTCGGGATCGTCGGCACGGCATTCGGCCACGCGCAGAATGCCACCGCGATGCTGATTTTCAGACAATGGATAGTAAGCGATTTCGCCGGATGGGCTGCGAGCGGCGATAATAGATACTTCGCGTTGAAACGGCACGAAACCTTCGACGATGGAGGCGGCGCCTTGCATGCTTTGCCAGGCGGATTCTAGTTCGTCGGCCGATTTTATAACCACTTGGCCTTTGCCGTCATAGCCCATGCGCCGGCTTTTCAGAATAGCTGGGTAGGCGATTTCAGGCATGGCTTGTTGCAAGTCTGCCAGGCTATCGATAGGAGCGAACGGTGCGGTGCGGATGCCTAAATCCTTGAAGAAATTCTTTTCCAGTAATCTGTCTTGGGCGACGGCCAACGCACCCGCGGGCGGGTATACAGTAGTATGGCTGGACAGGAATTCGGCGACATGCGCCGGCACGTTTTCGAATTCGTAAGTCACGATGTCGGCTTTCTCGGCCAGTTCCGCCAGTAGGTCAGGATCGTCGTAAGCGCCCAGCAAATGTTCACTTAAACCGGCGGCGCCTGCGTTGACGTCAGGATCGAGCACGATGAATTTTAAGCCCAGTGGATAACCGGCCAATGCGATCATTCTGGCGAGCTGGCCGCCACCTAAAATGCCAATTTTCATCCTGCCACCTGTCTCGGATCGGGGGTGGCGATCACGCTGTCGGTTTGTTGTTGCCGATAAGCATCCAGGGCGGGGCGGTATTGCGGATGTTTATTGCTGATAATCGCGGCGGCCAGCAACGCGGCATTGATAGCGCCGGCTTTGCCGATGGCTAAGGTGCCCACCGGAATGCCGGCCGGCATTTGCACGATGGATAACAAAGAATCCATACCGTTCAAGGCTTTGGATTGCACTGGCACACCCAGTACCGGTAGAGCGGTTTTCGCGGCGGTCATGCCCGGCAAATGCGCAGCGCCGCCGGCACCGGCGATGATGACTTCCAAACCTTTGCCTTCCGCGGTTTCCGCATACTGAAACAACTTGTCGGGGGTGCGATGGGCCGAAACCACTTCCACTTCATGCGGAATATCAAGATGCTCTAAGGTTTGCGCTGCATGTTGCATGGTTTCCCAATCGGACGTGGAACCCATGATGATGCCTATCAATGCGGTCATGCAAAATCTCCGGTATTTGCGATCAGTCGAAACAAGCCCGATTATCGCATAAATGGGGAGATTTTCTCTGTCGGCAAATTACTAACTCCGGCTGCCTTGATGATAAGATAGCGCCCCTCATAACAGATCAACCCCAGGACGGATGAATGGAAAGCTCGCAACACGCTTCGCTGCAAGCCAGTGAATTATCGTGTTTTCGCGATGAGCGCTTGTTGTTTTCCAATTTGAATTTCAGTTTGCACGCCGGCGAGACCTTGCTGCTGGAAGGTGCCAACGGCAGCGGCAAGACCTCGTTGTTGCGCATTCTGTGCGGATTTAGGGAAGCCGATGCCGGCGAGATTTATTGGTGCGGCAGCAAAATCGCCGACAGCAGCTATTACGATGACATGGCTTACGTCGGTCATGCCGATGGTACAAAAAAGGAATTGACGGTGCTGGAAAATTTGAAGTTTGCGCTGGCACTAGGTAGTGCAGGCAAATATGACATCGAGCAAGCTTTGGACAAGGTGCAACTGGCCGGTTTTGACGATAATCCGGTACATACCTTGTCGGCCGGCCAAAAGCGCCGGCTATCGTTGGCTCGGTTATTGATCACGCATAACTTGCTGTGGATACTCGACGAACCTTTTACCTCGCTGGATAGGCAAGGCATCAAATTGATAGAATCGCTGATGGCCGAACACATCGAGCAAGGCGGCATGGCGGTTTTGACTTCCCATCACGATCTCAGCATGGCCGATCTCAATCTGCAACGCATTCATCTGCAAGCATGCCAATAATCCAGGCTTTTTGGGCGATCATTCGCCGCGATTTGTTGCTGGCGTTTCGGCGCCGCGCCGAAATGGCCAATCCGCTGTTTTTTTTCGTGCTGGTGGTGACCTTGTTCCCGCTGGCGGTCGGCGCGCAACCCAATCTGCTGCGAGCGATGGCGCCGGGCGTGATATGGGTGTCGGCTTTGTTGGCGGCCTTGTTGTCGCTGGATGGTTTGTTTCGTAGCGATTTCGAGGACGGTTCGCTGGAGCAAATGCTGCTCAGTCCGCATGCCTTATCGGTATTGGTGCTCGGTAAGATCATCGCCCACTGGCTGGTGACCGGTTTGCCTTTGTTATTGGTGGCGCCTCTGCTGGCGGTGTTTTTGGGCTTACCGCAGCAAGCGATGGGAACTTTATGGCTGACATTGATCTTAGCTACTCCGCTGCTGAGCCTGATCGGCGCCATCGGCGTGGCGTTGACGGTCGGTTTACGCCGGGGCGGCATGTTGTTGTCCTTATTGGTATTGCCTTTGTATGTACCGGTGTTGATCTTTGCTAGTGGCGCTGTCGATAGGGCCGCCAGCGGCTTGCCGGTAGGCGCCCAACTATATATCTTATTGGCCATGTTGTTGTCGGCACTGGTATTGGTGCCGCTGCCGACAGCGGCCGCGTTAAAAATGAGTGTTAATTGATGTCTTGGATACCTGCGCCGGTTAGCCGGTTTTTTCACCGCACCTCGTCGCCGCCGCATTTTTATGCCTTGGCGGATCGGTTCATTCCCTGGTTGACGATTATCTTTTTGATTTTGTTGGTTTCCGGCCTGTATTTGGGCTTGTATCGGGCTCCGACCGATTATCAGCAGGGCGACAGTTACCGGATCATTTATATCCATGTGCCGGCGGCCTGGATGTCCTTGTTCATTTACGTGCTGATGGCGGTGATGGGCGGGATTGCGCTGGTCTGGCGCATGAAACTGGCCGAGGTGATGCTGATCGCCAGCGCGCCGATCGGCGCCGGTTTTACCTTCGTAGCCTTGGTGACCGGCTCCTTGTGGGGCAAACCGATGTGGGGTACCTGGTGGGTGTGGGATGCGCGCTTGACCTTCGAGTTGATCCTGTTGTTTCAGTATCTGGGGGTGATCAGTTTGTACGGCGCCATTGAGGATAAACGCTCGGCGGCACGGGCGGTGTCGATATTGGCGTTGGTGGGTGTCGTCAACGTACCTATCATCCATTATTCCGTGGAATGGTGGAACACTCTGCATCAAGGCCCGACCGTCAGCAAGATGGATAAGCCCTCCATTCACCTCAGCATGCTGGTGCCGCTGTTGCTGATGGCAGTGGCCTTCAAATTTTATTATTTGATCGCGGTATTGCAGGCCGCAAAACTGGAATTATTAAAGCGCGAAACCAGCTCGCAATGGGTGAAAGCGCTGCTGGAGAAACAAGCATGAGCTGGGAAAGCTTTTTATACATGGGCGGTTACGCCGTTTACGTCTGGCCGGCTTACGGCGTGACCGCGCTGGTATTGATCGTCAACATCGTTTGGCCGGTGCTGCAACGCAAGCAGTTACTGCGGCAACTCACCATTAAACAAAAACGCACGCAAGCACGATGAAACCGATACGAAAACAGCGTTTGATATTGATCGTTTTAATGTTGGCGGTGCTGGGATTGGCCGCAACCTTTGCGCTAAAAGCCTTTAACGAAAATCTGATGTATTTTTTCTCGACCAGCGATGTGGCGTCCGGCAAGGCGCCAGCTAATTCGCAGTTTCGCTTGGGCGGCATGGTGGTCAAAGGCAGCGTGGAGCGGCCCAACGCCGATTTATTGGTGCGCTTTAAACTCAGCGATTTCGAAAAGGAAGTGACGGTGGAATATTCGGGCATCTTGCCGGATTTGTTCAGGGAAGGGCAGGGCATCGTCGCCAAGGGGGCGCTGGATGGCCGCGGCGTGTTCGTGGCGGAAGAAGTGCTGGCTAAACACGATGAAAACTACATGCCGCCCGAAGTGGCCGGCAGCCTGAAAAAACCGGCGGCGCAGCCATGATCCCGGAAATCGGCCACTTCGCTTTGATTCTGGCCTTGTGCATGGCAATTGTACAAGGCATCTTGCCTATTTTCGGCGCCGGAAAGTCTATTACCGGTTGGGTGCATGTCGCCAGACCCGCTGCCTTCGGGCAATTGCTGTTCATGGGCGTGGCTTACGGCTGTTTGACCGCCAGCTTCATCAGCCACGATTTTTCGGTGGCTTATGTCGCGCAAAACTCCAATACCGCGTTGCCGCTGATCTACCTGGTTTCCGGGGTGTGGGGCGCGCACGAAGGTTCCTTGTTGCTGTGGGCTTTGACTTTGTCGATCTGGACCGCGCTGGTCGCGGCATTCAGTGCGCATATCCCCGATGCCACCCGCGCCCGGGTTTTGGGTGTAATGGGCTTGGTCAGCATCGGCTTCATCCTGTTTTTATTGCTGACTTCCAACCCTTTCGAGCGCTTGTTCCCGTTTCCGGCCGAAGGCCGCGATTTAAATCCCTTGCTGCAAGATCCCGGTTTGGCGATCCATCCGCCGATGCTATACATGGGGTACGTGGGTTTCTCGGTGGCATTCGCGTTTTCCATCGCCGCTTTGCTGGAAGGACGGCTGGACGCGGCTTGGGCGCGCTGGTCGCGGCCCTGGACCAATATCGCCTGGATGTTTTTGACCATAGGTATCACGCTGGGCAGTTGGTGGGCTTATTACGAATTGGGCTGGGGCGGCTGGTGGTTTTGGGATCCGGTGGAAAACGCTTCGTTTATGCCTTGGCTGGTCGGCACCGCCTTGATTCACTCCTTGGCGGCTACCGAGAAACGCGGGGTGTTCAAGACCTGGACTGTATTACTGGCGATTTTCGCGTTTTCCTTGAGCTTGCTAGGCACCTTTTTGGTCCGTTCCGGGGTATTGACCTCAGTACACGCCTTCGCCAGCGACCCTGCCCGTGGCCTGTTTATCTTGATTTTTCTCGGTGTGGTGGTCGGCGGTTCCTTGCTGTTGTACGCCATTCGTGCGCCGCAAGTAAAAAGTCACGCGCGTTTTGAATTGGTCTCCAAAGAATCGGTGTTGCTGATTAACAATGTGCTACTGGTCGTCACTGCCGCCAGTATTTTACTGGGCACTCTGTATCCGCTGGTGGTTGACGCGCTGGGCTTGGGTAAGTTGTCGGTAGGCCCGCCGTATTTCAATGCCGTTTTCATTCCACTGATGGCGCCTTTGGCCTTGGTAGTTGGCTTGGGCGTGTTGATGCGCTGGAAAAGCGATGACTTGAAAGCCTTAGGTTCACGGGTACGCTGGCTGATTGCCGCTTCTATCGGCTTGGCGTTACTCACACCTCTGTTGATGCCGTTTTATTCCTGGGGCGCCGCCTTGGGCACAGGCTTGGCTTTGTGGACTTTGGCGATCACCGGCCTGGCGTTCAAACAACGCCTGCAAAGCTGGTCAATTGAGCGCCTGAAACAAATTCCAGCCGGTTTTTACGGCATGACTTTGGCGCATCTTGGCATCGCGGTGTTCGTGATCGGGATTACCTTTACCTCGGTCTACAGCATCGAACGCGATGTACGTTTGGCGCCGGAGGAAACCCTGGATTTGTTCGGTTACGTCTTCCAATTCCATGGCGTGAAAAGCACCGAAGGGCCCAATTACCGCGCCGAACAAGGCTACCTGACCGTCAGCCACGACGGTGCCACTGTTGCTGAGTTATCGCCGCAAAAGCGGGTGTACCGGGTGCAAACCATGCCGATGACCGAAGCCGCTATCGACGCCGGTGTGTTCCGCGATCTATTCGTGGCCTTGGGTGAGCCTTTGGATAAACAAGGCGCCTGGAGCTTGCGGGTTTACTACAAAGCCTTCATTCGTTGGATCTGGATGGGCGGGGTGTTCATGGCCCTGGGTGGCCTTATTGCCGCCAGCGACCGCCGCTATCGTTTGCTTAACAAGCCTCTCGCGTAAAATTAATGAAATATCTGTTACCGCTGCTGTTGTTCATCGCCCTGTCGGTTTTTTTGGCGATTGGATTAAAACTCAATCCCCGCGAAATCCCCTCGCCACTGATAGACAAACCGGCGCCGGCCTTTAATTTGCCGATTTTGGCGACACCTGAGCAACGCCTGAGCCAAGCCGATTTTAAAGGCAAAGTCTGGTTGCTGAATGTCTGGGCATCCTGGTGCGTATCCTGCCGCGAAGAACATCCCTTATTGATCGAGCTGGCCAAGCAAAACAAAGTGCTGCTGGTAGGTTTGAATTACAAGGACGAAGCGCAGGCTGCCAACACCTGGCTGAGCAAACACGGTAACCCTTATAACGTCAGCGTGATGGATGCTGATGGCCGCACCGGCATCGATTATGGTGTGTACGGCGTACCGGAAACCTTCGTGATCGATAAACGCGGCGTGGTGCGCTACAAACATACCGGTCCGGTCCAGCCCGGCGAACTGGAAAGCATTTTCCTGCCGTTGATTGAAAAACTGAAGGCGGAAAGCGCATGAAAACTCTCTTCGCCTTGATCTTGTCGTTGTTTGTGTTTCAAGCCCAAGCTGAGATCGAATACCGTGACTTCAAACAACCCGAGCAGGAACAGGCTTATCAAACCTTGATTTCTGAGCTGCGTTGCCTGGTTTGCCAGAATCAAACCATCGCCGATTCCAACGCCGATCTGGCCAAGGACTTGCGCCGGCAAGTCTATGAAATGCTGCAACAAGGTAAATCCCGCCAAGACATCGTCGATTTCATGACCGACCGCTACGGCGATTTTGTGATGTACAAGCCGGCCTTGAAACTAAAAACCATGCTGCTCTGGTTGGGGCCGGTGCTGTTCCTGGTCATTGGTTTGGCCACGGTCTGGGTGTTGCGCAGCAAAACCAGTACCAGCGAGGACCAATCGCTAACGAAAGAGCAACAAGCCAAGCTAAACAGCATTTTGGAAAAAGGTGACCACTCGTGAATCTTGAGTTTTGGCTAGTGATAGCTGGTTTAATCGTGCTGGCGTTGTTGGTGTTGCTGCCGCCATTATTTAAAAAAACGCCGCTACGTTACGCCGATGGCGAACAACGCAATACCGCAATCGCTCGTCAACAACTGGCCGAACTTAAACTGCAATTGCAAAACGGCGTGTTGTCACAGGAGCATTACGATGCTCAATATCGCGAATTGCAACTGACGCTGCTGGACGATCTGGAAGACGATTTGCCGGCCGTGTCGAGTGCCAAAACCGGCCGTTGGATGGTGCCGGTCGTGGCGATTACGGTACCGCTGCTAAGCCTGTTTTTATATGGCTTGCTCGGCGAACCGCAAGCCTTGGTCAAAGCCGAATTGGCGGCCAACAATCAAAAAGTGGCCGACAACGTCAAAAGCATGGTCAACAAACTGATAGAGCGTCTAAAGCAGCATCCGGAAGATTTGGAAGGCTGGATGATGTTGGGACGTGCTTATGTTTACGCACAGCAATATCAGGACGCCGCCAACGTATTTGCCGAGCTGAATCGCCGCAAACCCAACGACCCGGCCGTCATGCTGCATTACGCCGATGCCTTGTCGATGGCGCGTAACGGCCAAATGGACGGCGAACCAAGCGAGCTGGTGGAAAGAGCCTTAAAGCTGGTACCGGAAGACCACACCGCCTTATGGTTGGCCGGCATGGCTAAAGCGGAAGCCGGCGATTTTGCCCAGGCAATCACGCATTGGAAGAAATTATCCGGTTTGCTGCCGGCCGAGGACGAAAGCCAGCAGCAATTGCAAAAAATGATACAGATGGCTGAAGCGGAGCAGCAAAAACCGCAAGCGCCGGCATCATCGGCGGCTGCTATCGATATTACTGTGAAAGTCGAATTGGATGCGGCACTCAAAGCCAAAGCGGAACCGCAACACACTGTGTTTATTTATGCCCAGGCCGTCAACGGTCCGAAAATGCCGCTGGCCATCGTCCGTAAACAGGTTTCTGATTTACCAGCCAGCGTGGTATTGAACGACAGCATGGCGATGCAACCGCAAACCCATCTAGCCGATTTCAAACAGTTGCGCATCGTTGCCCGAATCTCCAAAACCGGTAACGCGATGCCGCAAGCCGGCGATTTGCTCGGTACTGCTGAAGTGGATTTAAGTTCGGCTAATCCCAGCGTCAGCATCACCATCAATCAAGAAGTGCAGTAATGGACCAATCAATTCAATTCGACCTGGACTTGATCAAACGCTACGACAAGTCCGGGCCGCGTTACACCTCGTACCCCACCGCGCTGGAATTGCACGAAGGTTTCGGCGAAGCCGAGTATCTGCAGCATATTCAAAAATCCAACGCCGGCGGCGAGCCGCTGTCGCTGTACTTTCATATCCCGTTCTGTGACACGGTGTGTTTTTATTGCGCCTGTAACAAGATCGTCACCAAAAACCGCGCCCATGCCGTGCCGTATCTGGACAATCTTTGCAAGGAAATTGAGATGCAGGGCAAGCTGTTCGACAACAGCCGGCCGGTCAATCAGCTGCATTGGGGCGGCGGCACGCCGACCTTTTTGAACTACGAGCAAATGAAACGCTTGATGGCTACCACCCGCGAGCATTTCTATTTGCATGACGACGACAGCGGCGAATATTCCATCGAAGTCGATCCGCGCGAAACCAACGACCTGACCATCGCCCAATTACGCGAGCTCGGTTTCAACCGTATCAGCTTGGGCTTGCAGGATTTCGATCCGGACGTGCAAAAAGCCGTCAACCGCCTGCAAAGCAAGGAACAAACCTTTGCTGTACTGGAAGCGGCGCGCAAGGAAGGCTTTCGGTCGACTAATATCGATTTGATCTACGGCCTGCCGTTGCAAACCGAGCAGACTTTTGCCCGCACACTGGAGCAAGTGCTGGCCTACGCGCCGGATCGATTTTCGATCTTCAACTACGCCCACATGCCCAGCCGCTTCAAAACCCAGCGGCAAATCAATGACGCCGATTTGCCAACGCCGACGGTGAAACTGGAAATCCTGCAAATGGTCGGGCAAAAACTCACCGATGCCGGCTATGTTTACATTGGTATGGACCACTTCGCCAAACCGGACGACGAACTGGCGGTGGCGCAACGCGAAGGCAAGTTGTACCGCAACTTCCAGGGATATTCGACCCATTCCGATTGCGACTTGGTGGGTTTGGGCGTGACCTCCATCGGCCGGGTCGGCGATGCTTACATGCAAAATTACAAAGAACTGGACGAATACGACGCGGCAATTTCCCAAGGCAAATTGCCGGTGTTTCGCGGCGTGGATCTGGATGAAGACGACAAATTGCGCCGGGCGGTCATTACCCAACTGATTTGCCATTTCGAACTGACTTTCAGCAAAATCGAAACCGAGTTTGCTATCCATTTTGCCGAGTATTTTGCCCTCGAGCTGGAACAACTGAGGCAGATGAAAGCCGACGGTTTATTGGATTTAGACGCCGACGGTATTCAAGTATCCACCGCCGGCCGCTTGCTGATCCGCAATATCTGCATGGTGTTTGACAAATACCTGGCGCGGAAACAGCAGCAATTTTCTAAAGTGATCTGAGCCAAGGCGCGGAGTGGGTTTCGAATTGATAACCCGATAAAGCGCGTTGAGTCGTCCCAACACAGCTTAACTTTACTTTATGGGATTTGAGCAAATGTCTTGATCCCGGTGCGGAAGCGAGTATCCAGTGCCGTGGATGGTAAGCTCGGCCCCATCTGTGGTGACCCGACTTTGGCAATCCCAGACCAAATCATGCACACCTTTCAGCGTCTGACAACGTAGAATTAAGCGGGAATATGAATCCCCCGGTTTTGCCGGGGGATATTTACAAATTATTTTGGCCGGTCGGGGCGATGGGTTCAGCTCAAGAACTGCTCCGGCGGCAGATAATTAAAACCAAATGCGTCGGCAATCCCTTGGCAAATAACATTACCGCCCACGATATTCAAGCCTTTCAGTAACGCCGAATTGTCCCGCAATGCTTGTTGCCAGCCTTTATTGGCGAGTTGTAGAGCATAGGGCAGGGTGGCGTTGGTTAACGCCAGGGTCGAAGTGCGCGGTACAGCGCCGGGCATGTTGGCAACGGCATAATGCACGACATTGTCGATGACATAAATCGGATCGGCGTGGGTAGTGGGGTGGGTGGTTTCCACGCAGCCGCCTTGGTCCACCGCGACATCGACGATGACCGCCCCCGGTTGCATCGATTTTAAATCGTCGGCCCGGATCAGCTTGGGTGCTGCGGCCCCGGTGACCAATACGCCGCCGATGACCAGGTCCGCCGTGCGAATTTGTTCCAGGATGGCATGACGGCTGGAAAACAACAGCTGCACGTTGGCCGGCAAAATGTCGCTAAGTTGGCGCAGACGTTCGAGCGACAAATCCATGACTGTGACTTGCGCGCCTAAACCTGCCGCCATTTTTGCCGCCTGCGTGCCGACCACTCCGCCGCCCAAAATCAAGACTTTGGCCGGTAATACCCCCGGTACGCCGCCGAGCAACATGCCGCGGCCGCCGTACAGTTTTTCCAGATAATGCGCGCCTTCTTGCACCGCCAGCCGGCCGGCTACTTCGGACATCGGCGTCAGCAAGGGTAACTCGCCGGTCGGCAACTGCACGGTCTCGTAGGCGATACAGGTAGCGCCGGATGCCAAATGTGCTTCGGTTAGCGGGCGATTGGCGGCAAAATGAAAATAGGTGAACAGGGTTTGTCCGGGACGAATCCGCGACCATTCGGGTTCTATCGGTTCCTTGACCTTGATAATCATCTCAGCGGAGTCCCATACAGGTTCCGGACCGTCCACCAACTGTGCGCCGGCGGCTTGATATAGCGCGTCTTCAAAGCCGGCGCCAACGCCGGCGCCGCTCTCCATCGTGACGCTATGGCCGGCGCTCACAAGCGCGGCAACGCCGGACGGTACCACCGATACCCGATTTTCGTTAGGTTTGATTTCCTTGGGTATGCCGATTTTCATATTCACCTCTTGTGCAATATTAAATGATGCCGGTTTGATGACAGCAATAATCAGACCGTATGGCTTTGTCAGTCAAAAGTGTCAAATGTTCAACGACTTACTCTTACGAGCCTAGCGCCATGTTGTCGCGTTTGTAGCGATTTGTTCGCCATTTTGGCGCAAAAGCGCTGTGCTGTCCCAGGCGGTTGCCTAGACTGCTCTGGACGGGACGGGCCGTAAAAATCGTCTAAGCTTAGCCCAGCGGCTTTACCAGAGAGAACATCATGACCCAACAAACGCAAAACATCCTGATCGGCCATTTAACCGAAGTCAGAGGCGACGGTATGGATGCCCGTATCACTGAAGAACATTCAACAGCGGCGCCCATCATCAAACTCGGCGATGAAGAAATCCTGGCCGGCCATATCGGTTCGTACGTGGTGATCAGGCAGTCGCATATAGGCGTGTTGGCGCTGGTGTTCAAAATGTGGGAACGCGATCGTTTCGACGCTGCCGGCAATCGTGCAACCGACCGTTTTATTGCCTTAATCCCGGTCGGCGAGTTGAACGAAAACAATATCTTCATTCGCGGCGTGCGGCATTATCCGACGCCGGGCGCGGCGGTTTATGCGGTTGGGCTCAGCGAGATCAACGCGATTTTTTCCAAATTCCGCGATTACGAATTTTTTATTGGGCAGCTGGCCAGTCACAAGGATTATCACCTGAGCCTGGACCCACGTGCGTTGTTTGGCCGGCATTTTGCGATTATCGGTCAATCCGGTTCCGGTAAATCCTGGACCGTCACCAGCTTGATCCAGCACACCATGAAAGCCATGCCTAAGACCCATATGATCATGCTGGATCTGCACGGCGAATACTGTTGGAAACGCCCGGACGGCAGTATCGAATCGGCATTTCCCGAAGAGCAAGTCAATTACGTGGATGCCATGGATTTGGAGATGCCGTACTGGATGATGTCCTATGCTGAGTTGGTGGACTTGTTCATTGATCGCGATGACAGAGGGGCCTCGATGCAGATGTCTTTCATGCGCGAAGTGCTGCAACAATTGAAGCGTAAGGAAGCCAAAGCCATTGGTCTGGGCGTGGTATCGATAGACACGCCGATTTATTTTTCGCTGGCGGAAATGTATATGCAATTCAAAGCCGCCAACGAAGAGCGCAAGGATTTCGGTAAAACCAAGGGTGCTTTATTCGGCCAGTTCGACGAGTTTCTGGTGACGATGCAGAGCCGTTTCAACGACGTGCGTTACGACTTTTTGTTAAAACCCAAAAAACGCAACAACTCGGCCAGCATGGCGGATTTGCTCCGGCAATTCGTCGGTCTGGGGCAAAAAAAAGCCAACATTACCGTGGTCGATCTTAGCTCCGTACCGACCGACGTGCGGCCGGCGGTGTCCGCGCAAGTTGGGCGGCTGGCGTATGAATTTAACTACTGGAACCCGCGCCGCCGCGAATTTCCGATCACGCTAATCTGCGAAGAAGCGCATGCCTATATCCCGCGCGAAAAAGGCGGCCAATTCGACGGCACCAAGCGGATGATGGAGCGGATCGCCAAGGAAGGCCGGAAATACGGGGTCTCTATCGGCGTGGTTAGCCAACGGCCCACCGAACTGTCGGAAACCATGCTGGCGCAATGCAGCTCGTTTATTTGTCTGCGCACCACCAATCCGGACGACCAGCAGTATATTCGCGGCCTAGTGCCGGAGGCCGAGGGCGATTTGGCCGACATTCTTAGTTCGCTCGGCCGGGGGGAAGCGTTAGTGCTCGGCGAGGCTGCGCCGTTGCCGACCCGGGTGCAAATCTATAGGCCCAATCCGGAGCCGAAAAGTAACGATGTCGATTACTACACTAGCTGGCGCGAAGGCCCGGATGACCTGGATGTGGAAGGTATCGTCGCGAACTGGCGGACGCAGAATCGGCATTAAAAATCAGGGGGCTGGGTATCTCGTGGTTTATATTCCAGCCAGGAAGAAGAGGCCCTATGAGATGATCGTCGCCAAGCTCGCCGGGGGTAAGTCAGTCATGTCTATGCTGTTCGTTTTTGGGATCGGGCCACAGCAAGTGTGAATGCTGCGAGCTTAGTTTGGGTGTTGTAGCGGGCCGGCGTTGCTTTTGCAGATAAGGGCATCTCTGCGCAACAGTGATTGGTCGGTAATCCGACAGTAATCAACTCAAACCAAGTCACAGGTATCGAAAAACAGTTCCAATCTATCCAGCTCACAGTTGGCTAACTCCAGTGCGGCATCGAAGGTTTGAACATCATCGGCTTGCGCCGCGATGTCCAGCATCAGATCGCACATGCTTCCGGTTTTAAGCAGAGAATCATGCTTTTTTCCAATGTTTTCCAGTTGGTCTTCCGTTATTAGGTAAATTTTCATTTCTATGTCCTTGGCAGCCTGAATTTAACAGCAATTGATCTTGTGTTTCCAAATTAAGTTTTTTGGCAACTCGCTCTGCCGGTTTTTGCGATGCAAATAACAAATGGCGAGTGTTGTGCATATCTTCGCCTTGACAGTAGCTGATCCGGTATTGTTCTAGGGTACAGGGTGCAGCGTTTTTTACCCGCGGTGGCGATATTTAACGGTCGGATAAATTAGGATAATTTCCCTACGCGCGAAGGGATGTAAACCCGTCGAGCTTCGGGTTAAACTTCCCAACCGCAGGGGAGGGCATTGCTTGTGATAGGCCGTGTTAGCGGTTTTATATCTATCCCTCTCCGCTGACTACATCGATTTGTTGGTGAAGCGTTATCTCTCGTTACACTAAATAGACCAGTAAAATGACATCAGGCATACCAAGGAAAAATTTATGCACCCGATAAAAATGGCCGGAATGGCCGCCGTCTTATTGGCTTCGGCCGCGCAAGCCGAAACCGTATTCGTCACACTGGAAAAAGATAATGCGATTGCCGTGCTCGATCCCGTCGAAGGCAAGCTGGTCAAAACCGTTCCGGTCGGCCAGCGGCCACGCGGCATAGCGATAAGTAAGGACGGCAAGACCTTGTTCGTTGCGACCAGCGACGACAACACCATCCGCATGATCGACTCGGAAACGCTGAAGGAAATAGGCAAACTGCCGTCCGGCGAAGATCCGGAAACCTTTGCGTTAAGCCCGGACGGCAAATTTATGTACGTGTCCAACGAAGATGACGCGGAAGTGACGGTCATCGACATCGCGGCAAAAAAAGCCGTTGGTAAGATCAAGGTAGGCGTGGAGCCGGAAGGCATTACCGTCAGTCCGGATAACAAATGGACCATCAGCGCCTCGGAAACCACCAATATGCTGCACTGGATTGATACCAATAGCCGGCAGATTGCGGATAACACGCTGGTCGATCCGCGGCCACGCGCGGTGACATTTACCGACGATAGCCAACAATTATGGGCGACGTCAGAAATGGCCGGCACGCTGACCATTATCGATGCGGCGTCCAAACAGATCGTGCAGAACATCAAACTCGACGTCCAAGGCGTCAGCAGCGATCAGATTCAGCCGGTGGGGATCGCGATTGATAAGGAGCGCCGGTACGGCTATGTGGCGATGGGCCCCGCCAACCGCGTCGCGGTGATCAACGCCCAAACCTATAAAGTGGAGAAGTTCTTATTGGTTGGGCAGCGGGTTTGGAATTTGGCGTTTTCGCCGGATCAAAAGCGTTTGTACACCACCAACGGCGTCAGCAACGACGTGTCGATCATCGATTTGGAAAACCATAAAGTGACCAAATCGGTGGCGGTGGGCCGTTATCCCTGGGGCGTGGCGGTTAAACCATGACCGAGATTGCCTTAGCGGTTGAAAACCTGAGCTTTGCCTACGGTGCGAAAAAAGCACTGGATGCCGTGAGTTTTAATGTGCAATCCGGCGAATGCACGATTTTGCTAGGGCCCAATGGTGCTGGCAAAAGCACGCTGTTTTCCTTGATCACCCGGCTTTACGATGCCAGGGAAGGGCGCATCGAGCTTTGCGGTTTTGATCTAAAAAAACAAAGTCTGCAAGCTTTGACGCGCTTAGGTGTAGTGTTTCAACAGACAACGCTGGACCCTGACTTGTCGGTGACGCAAAACCTGCGTTACCACGCCGCCTTGCACGGTATAGGACGCAAAGTCGCCGACAAACGCATCCAAGAAGAGCTGGAGCGTTTGGCTATGTTCGAGCGCCGCAGCGAAAAGGTCCGGCAATTGAATGGCGGCCACAAGCGCCGGGTGGAAATCGCCCGCGCCTTACTGCATAAACCCAGTTTACTATTGCTGGACGAGCCGACCGTGGGATTGGACATGCCGAGCCGGCAGGCTATCGTCAGCCATGTGCATGACTTGGTTAGTCAGCAAAATCTGGCAGTGCTGTGGGCCACGCATTTGATCGACGAAATTGCCGCAGACGATAGCTTAATTGTTTTACACAAGGGGCAGGTCAAAGCCAGCGGCAAACTGTCTGAGATATTGCAGAGCACCGGGTGGGCCGATCCCGGCCAGGTATTCCAAAAACTGACTCAGGGGCCGCAAGCATGAGGGTTTTACATTACTCGCGAGCAACGGTCGGCATCGTCGGCCGCGAATTGCTGCGTTTTTTACATCAGCGCGAACGCTTCGTCTCGGCCTTAGTGCGGCCGCTGGTCTGGCTGTTCGTCTTCGCCGCGGGCTTTCGCGCCGCGTTGGGCATAGCTATCGCGCCGCCCTACGAGACTTACATCCTTTATGAGGTTTACATTACCCCCGGCTTATTGGGCATGATCTTGCTGTTTAATGGCATGCAAAGCTCACTGTCCATGGTTTACGACCGGGAAATGGGCAGTATGCGCATGTTGATGGTTTGCCCGTTGCCGCGCTGGTTTCTATTGTGCAGCAAGCTGATCGCCGGGACTGCGGTAGGCGTGCTGCAATCTTACGCTTTTCTGGGCATCGCGTGGCTGTACGACATACAGGCGCCGCTGATGGGTTATGTCTGGATTTTGCCGGCGCTGGTGCTGGCTGGCATGATGCTAGGGGCATTGGGCTTACTGTTGTCGTCGTTCATCAAACAACTGGAGAATTTCGCCGGCGTGATGAATTTCGTGATTTTTCCACTGTTCTTCATGTCCACCGCTTTGTATCCGTTGTGGAAGATCAAGGAGTCCAGCGAGTTGTTGTCAACCCTGGCGCAATATAACCCGTTCTCGCAAGCGGTGGAGTTGATTCGTTTTGCGTTGTACGAGCAATTTAACCCGCAAGCGCTGATCTTTACCGGCGCGTCGTTTTTGCTGTTTATGGGCGCGGCTATCATGGGCTATAACCCGAGTAAGGGTATGATGGTTAAAAAAGGTGGTGGAGGAGATTAGTAGTGAATTGCCGAATTTTCTTTAGATGGCCGCAATCCCCTAAAGTTAAGCCGTGCGTGTTGAGCACCGCTAAACCATGGACTGTTTAAGCCTTCATCCTGCGACAGAGCAAGGCCCGCATCGCAAAAACCAAGCGATAATCTTTAACTCAGCCACATTGGTTGGCGGGGTTTTGATCTTATTTTGCTTCGCGACATAACGTATTGCCTTGTAGAAAAGAGAATCCGCAAGACCAAAGTCCTTGCCCCACATTAGAGGTAACCCGGACGTGTGAAAAAATGAGTTGCAATTGTTGCTCAGTGGCGGCCTTAAGAGCAAACGGATTGGGTTTGGTATGCTTTCGCGGGGAGTCTGCTTTGTCGATAGCGATTCCAGATGCTTTGCAAATAGGCGTGTCCTAGGTATTTTTCCATGGTGGTAACCTGCTTGATTTCGGTTACACACAATGTAAGGCAACGACCCATTTTTAATGACCCCTTGGCTTACTTTTAATGTGAGGAAATTCGGGGATTTGGACGACGTCATCGCCTGGGTAGAATCTACGATATAATTCCAGAATTTTCCGGCAACGCATATCGCATTGCCGGAAATGTACTTTTAATTTTGTGTACATAGCTATGTACACAACTATGCAAATGCAAATAAAACAATCAATGGAATTCCCTGAATACAAGCGGCGCCGCACTTTTGCCATCATCTCCCACCCCGACGCCGGTAAAACCACCATCACTGAAAAATTGCTGCTGTTCGGCGGCGCCATTCAGTTAGCCGGCTCGGTCAAAGGTCGTAAAGCGGCGCGTCATGCCACCTCCGACTGGATGGAAATGGAAAAAGAGCGGGGGATTTCCGTCACCACTTCGGTTATGCAGTTTGAGCACAATGATTGCATCATCAATCTGCTGGACACCCCGGGCCATGAAGACTTTTCCGAAGATACTTACCGGACATTAACAGCCGTAGACTCGGCGTTGATGGTGATTGACGTGGCGAAAGGCGTAGAGGATAGGACCATCAAATTGATGGAAGTATGCCGGCTACGGGATACACCAATCCTGACCTTCATCAACAAACTGGACCGCGAAGGCCGCGAACCGATCGAACTGCTCGACGAAGTCGAAAGCGTGCTAAAAATTCAATGCACGCCAATGACTTGGCCGATAGGTATGGGCAAGCGCTTCAAAGGGGTTTACCAGCTGTATAAAGATGAGATCTTGCTGTTCAGTCCACACCACGGCGGTCGTATCGCCAAGGCCGAAATCATCAAAGGCTTGAACAATCCGAAGCTTGACGAACTGCTAGGCTATCAGGCGGAAGAATTGCGCGACGAGATTGAACTGGTAAAAGGTGCCAGCCACGAATTCGATCATGCTAAATATTTGGCGGGTCAACAAACGCCGGTGTTTTTCGGTTCGGCGATCAATAACTTCGGTATCATCGAATTGCTGGACGCCTTTGCGGAATACGCGCCTGGTCCTAGATCACGCCAAGCCGAGCAACGTGAAGTGATGCCCGATGAAGAAAAATTCACCGGCTTTGTGTTTAAAATCCAGGCCAATATGGATCCGGCGCACCGCGACCGCGTGGCTTTTTTAAGAATCTGTTCCGGCAAATTCGATAAAGGTATGAAGGTCAATCATGTGCGGATTGGCAAAAACATCCAGGTCGCCAACGCCATTACCTTTCAAGCGGACAGCCGTAAAAACGTCGAGGAAGCATATGCCGGCGACATCATAGGCTTGCATAACCACGGCACCATTCAAGTCGGCGACACCTTTACCCAAGGCGAAGTCTTGAAATTCGGCGGCATCCCTTACTTCGCGCCGGAATTGTTTCGCCGCGTGGTGTTAAAAGATCCGCTGCGTGCCAAAGCACTGCAAAAAGGTTTGATTCAATTAACCGAAGAAGGCGCTACCCAGCTGTTTCGCCCTCTGAAAAACAACGATTTGATCTTAGGTGCGGTGGGTATTTTGCAGTTTGATGTCACCGCCCATCGTCTAAAAAACGAGTACAACGTCGAATGTGCTTACGACGTTTCGCCGATCAATACCGTACGTTGGGTCAGCGCGAAAAATCCGGCCAAACTGGAAGAGTTTAAGAACAAGGCCTTCGAAAACCTTGCTGAAGATGGTGGTGGCTATTTGGTTTATCTAGCCAGCAGTCGGGTGAATTTGCAATTGACCGAAGAACGCTGGCCGGACATTCATTTTAGTCAGACCAGAGAACTTTGAAAGCTAATTCAAAGCCAATTTTTTAAATCCAAATCATGCGGAATCGCTTACGGCCAAGCGATTCCTGCACAGTTTTTTCACGGCCGATACCATCATTTGTAGCCCTTATTTACCCACGAACCCCCCGCGCCGCTATCTCCCAGCGCAAAAACTCAGATCAATAAAAAATAGGCTAAACACTTAATATTTATAGATATATTTGCACAAGGGATATACACTGCCGAAGCCAATCCGATAAAGATACGACTTTAAGCAACATCCGCAGGAGTAAGCTTATGCGCACACTTTACTATAGTCACCCGGATTTTTTGGGCCACGACACCGGCGTAGCCCATCCAGAGAGCATTGACCGGCTGCATGTGATCGAACAAGCCTTGTCGGCACCCGAATTTGCGCCATTGCAAAGAATCACAGTCGACATTCCCGCCGACATTCTCGATAAGATTGGCCTGGTACACAGCAAGGCCATGATAGCGAAAGTGTTATCAACCATTCCTGAACAAGGTTACGCCAATTTTGACGCGGATACCGTGGTATCGCCCGGCTCCAAACCTGCAGCTCTGCGGGCCGTGGCTGCAGTCTGCGATGCCGTCGATAGAATTTGCACCGGCCAAAACGCCAGGGCTTTTTGCGCCACCCGCCCTCCCGGCCACCATGCCATGCCGGATTATGCGATGGGATTTTGCCTGTTCAACAATATCGCCATTGCCGCCGAATATGCCCGCAGCCGCTACGGCCTGACCCGAATCGCCATCGTGGATTTTGACGTGCACCACGGCAACGGTACCCAGGCGGCTTTTTGCGAGCAGCCGCAAGTGCTGTATGCTTCCAGTCATCAATGGCCGCATTACCCCGGCAGCGGCCATCCCTCGGAAAGCGGTGTCGGGAACGTTATCAACATTCCCCTGCCCACCGGCAGCGGCGGCGAGGTGTTTCGGGATAAATATCGCCAGTCCATTTTGCCGGCAGTGAAAACCTTCAAGCCCGAATTGATTTTGGTTTCCGCGGGTTTCGACGCCCATAGAGACGATCCTTTGGCATCGCTGGACCTAGTGGAAGACGACTATCGCTGGATTACCGATGAATTGCTGTGCATCGCCAATGCCTGCTGCCAGGGGCGAATCATTTCGGCATTGGAAGGTGGATACAATCTAAGCGCATTAGCTGACAGTGTTGCCGCTCATGTCCGCAGCTTGATGGGCAGCCCAACCAGAGGCGAATGAACCGCCTCTCGTCATAAAATACCGCGTTTATTGCAGATTAGGCAGGGTATAAACGTAATCGCTGTCTTTCATAGGCATATGGCAAGCAAAACAAGGTGCGGATTTTTCCTGATCCAACATTTTTAAAGTTTTACCTTCCCAAATACCGAAGCCCCAACCGCCGGTTTCAGCGTATTTCTTGCTGTCTTTCACCATCGCTTCCGCCGCAGTGAATTCGCCTGGCACAGTCGCTTGTTCCCAGTTCGGATGCTTTCTTTCGCCCCACTTAATTTTGGCGATGATGCTGCCGTCCGGCCAAGGTTTGACTTTACCTGCACGCGCGGCAGCGATAGCCACATGGTTACCAACGATGGCGCGTATGCTGTTTTTATCGTGACGTAAAGACACGCCCAACAAACGCCAGTCTCGGTATTCGCCATGTTCGGGTTTAGCAGCCGGTTGGGCTTCCGCGAAAGCCAGGCTAAACGGCATTAACGCCACCGCTGCCAAACATAAGCCGCTGAAAATAGTTCTGTTCATATTCTCGTCCTCCTTTATCAGTAATGGATACAAGCCATTATTATACGCCGGCAGCTTAGCGGCTAACGCCTGTTCAATCCAGCTGAATCAAACCAGTCGATGACAATCGCGAATTAGCGGTAAAACCTGGAAAAACAGCCTGTTTGAAAGCGAATCCGCCAACAGCAATTGACGCTGGCATGCTACCATTTTGCCAACTCTATCACGCAGTACACCGATTACAATCCAAAGGAACCCGCCATGTCTGGCCCTAACAAACAAGTACCGTCCATTTTTTTCTGGGCTTGCGTCGCCCTGACCGGCGCCTTCGCCGTCGGCGGGATTGCTCTGCAACGCGGTGAAAGCATTAATAGTATGTGGCTAATCGTCGCGGCGCTTTGCATCTACGCGCTGGGCTATCGTTTCTATAGCGCATTTGTCGCGACTAAAGTATTGGTATTGGATCCCAGTCGCGCCACTCCCGCAGAGCGTTTCGACGATGGTCGCGATTTCATGCCGACTCACAAATGGGTGGTGTTCGGCCACCATTTCGCCGCGATTGCCGGACCAGGCCCGTTGATCGGCCCAACTCTGGCCGCACAGTTCGGTTATCTGCCGGGTACTTTGTGGATTTTGATCGGCGCGGTGTTGGGCGGTTGTGTCCAGGATTTTGTCACGCTGTTCTTCTCGGTGCGCCGCGACGGCCGCTCGCTGGGGCAAATGGCCAAGGATGAACTGGGCAATATCGGCGGCACGGCAGCGATGCTGGGCGTGATGGTGATCATGGTGATTCTGATCGCGGTATTGGGTTTGGTAGTCGTCAATGCGATGAAACACAGCCCCTGGGCCACTTCCACCGTCGCCGCGACCATTCCGATCGCGATGTTGATGGGTCTGTATTTAAATCAGTTGCGGCCGGGCCGGGTGGCGGAAGCCACGCTGATCGGTGTGTCCCTGTTGATTTTCGCCGTAGTCTGCGGCGGCTGGATCGACGACAATCCGACCATCCGTGGTTGGTTCGATTACGACGCCCCACAACTGGCATTGATGGTGATTTTGTACGGCTTTGCCGCTGCCGTGTTGCCAGTCTGGCTTTTGCTGGCACCAAGAGACTATTTATCCACGTTCATGAAGCTGGGCACCATCAGCGCGCTGGCGATTGCCATCGTGGTGTTACGTCCGGAACTGAAAATGCCGGCCTTGACTCAGTTCATCGACGGTAGCGGGCCTATCTTCGGCGGCAAACTGTTTCCGTTCGTGTTTATTACTATTGCCTGCGGCGCCATTTCCGGCTTTCATGCGCTAATTTCCTCCGGCACCACGCCCAAACTGCTGGCGAACGAGCAAGACGCCCGTTTCATCGGCTATGGGGCGATGATGATGGAATCCTTCGTTGCGATTATGGCGATGATCGCCGCCTCAGTTTTAGAGCCAGGCGTGTATTTCGCGATCAACAGCCCGGCCGGCATCGTCGGCAAGGAAGCGGTGGACGCGGTGGCCAAAATCAGCGGCTGGGGCTTTCCGGTGAGCGTCGACCAAATGCAAACCCTGGCCAAAACCATGGGCGAATCCACCTTGTTTGCTCGCACCGGCGGCGCGCCCTCGTTGGCGGTCGGGATGGCTAGTTTGTTTGCGCAAGTATTTGGCGAGCATCTACTGGCGGCCTGGTATCACTTTGCCATCATGTTCGAGGCCTTGTTTATTCTGACCACGCTCGACGCCGGCACCCGCGTCGCCCGCTTCATGCTGCAAGATATTCTGAGCAATGTTGGTTTGCCTAAAACCAACAGCTATCCCAGCATACTGTTGACCAGCGCTCTGGTGGTCGGGGCTTGGGGTTATTTCCTGTATATGGGCACTATCGATCCCTTAGGCGGCATCAACAGCCTCTGGCCGTTGTTCGGCATCGCCAACCAGATGCTGGCAGCAATAGCCTTATGCGTGGGCACCACGATATTGGTGAAGTCGGACAAACTGAAATATGTGTGGGTCACGGCAACACCCTTGGCCTGGTTGATTATCGTCACCAGCACCGCCGCTTGGGAAAAATTGTTTGCCGCCGATTTGCGGGTGGGATTTTTATCGCATGCCGCAGATTTATCCGCCAGACTTGCCAACGGCGCTCTCCCAGCCGAGCAAGTCAAAAATGCACCGCATTTGATTTTCAACGACTACTTGAACGCCGGTTTAACCAGCTTATTTATGCTGATCACCTGGTTATTATTGGCAGACACCCTGCGGGTGATCTTTTGCGTCATCGCCGGCAAAAACCACCCGCAATCCAGCGAATCGCCGCATATACCCAGCCGTTTGGTTGAAGAGTGGGTAAGGGACTAAAGCATTTTCGAAAAAGTAGGCGTCGCGGCGGATACTGTTTTAATCACCCGTCCTTGACGTTAATACCAGCAACTGGGATACGAGGCTTGTAAAAGCAAAGATAACGCAGCCTACGCCGCGTTATCGTATGGCAAGCCCTTATTAGACCTTAGGCATTTCCCGTAGCTTTGCCACCACTTTGTCGCCAAATTCAACCGTGCTGATCATGGTGACGCCACTGCCGGGTTTGGATAGGTCGGCGGTAGAGTAGCCGTCGGCAAACACGCCCTGCATTGCTGCCCAGACGTTTTTCGCTTCCGCTTCCATACCAAAGCTGTTTTCCAGCATCATCGCCACCGAACCGATCATCGAGTATGGATTAGCGATGTTTTTGCCGGCGATGTCAGGTGCCGAACCGTGCGAAGGTTCGTAGTAAGCTTTTTCAGGACCGATACACGCTGACGGCATCAGGCCCAGCGAGCCCAAAATGCCGCCGCCTTGGTCGCTGAGAATGTCGCCGAACATGTTTTCCATCACCATCACGTCAAATTGGGTCGGTTTCAGACATAGTGCGGTCGCGGCCGAATCGACGAGATAATTGACGATTTGCACGTCCGGGTATTCCTTGGCGACTTCTTCCATCACTTCGTTCCACAGCACGCTGGATTTCAGAACGTTGCTTTTATGGATGTTGTGCAGCAATTTGCGGCGTTTTTGCGCCAGTTTGAAGGCCTGGTGCATGATGCGACGAATTTGTTCCTCGTCGTATTCCAAGGTTTCGCGCACGTAACGCAGCCCTTGCTCGTTGACTCCCGCTTCTTTTTGGCCGAAATACAGGCCGCCCACCAGCTCGCGCACCATGATCAAATCGATGCCATCGCCGATCACTTCCGGCTTCAGCGGCGAGAAATGCGCCAAAGACCTGGGCAGGAAAACCGGGCGAAAGTTGGCGTAGGTGTTATAGCGGCGACGTAGCGGCAACAGAGCACCACGCTCCGGTTGTTTGTCGACCGGGATTTTCTTTGATTCTTCGTGATTCAAGCCTATGGTGCCTTTCAGGATGGCGTCGGCTTGATCGCAAATGTCGATGGTGGCTTGCGGGAAAGCATCGCCGGTTGCGAAGTAAGCGCAGGCGCCGAACAAAGCCGGCATCAGTTCGAAGCTAACGTCGTTACGTTCTTCGATGACTTTCAAAACCTTAATGGCTTCCGCGGTGATTTCAGGGCCGATGCCGTCGCCGGCCAGGACTGCGATTTTGTAGTTTTTCATGAGATGGTGAGTGCTGAGTGGTTAAAGCGTTAAATCAGGAAATTTCTATCGAAAAATAAACAGCGGATTTTAGCAGATTGGTTGCGATGCTTCCCCCGAAAAACAGCCACCCGGCAAACCTAGGCAAAACCTAAATGGAATGGGTTTTGTAAACGTTTTTACTGAATTACCGGGAAGCAAAACCGTTGCTGCAGGGTTGAATAGCCCGTCGAGCTGTTGGATATGGCGGTAATTCGAGTGATTTTCTCAAACGTTCGAGCTCAGAGCCGCAAGGTTTTAGAAATTTTCCGGAACGGCCGAGCTCCGGACTCGAACGATCAAGAAATTTTCTAAAACGCTGCAGTTCTAAACCAAAACGTCCGAGCTTTTTTCTTGATCATTCTCCCTAAGAACTACATCGCTCGAGTTCTGAGCTGAAACGTTAGAGTTATTTTGTCCAATGACCGAGAAAAAAGCTTGGCCGATGGAGAAAATATGTTCAACGGCCGAGTAAAGCGATGGCAAAAAGATAACCAGCAGCCGGCTTATTTGCCGCAGCGCACGTATTCGTCTTTATTGTCCCCAGGCTCCTACATGAGGACTCAGCGACAGACGCTCTGGCTTCCCAGGCATTATACCGCTGGCGCGGCACGGCTGTAGCGTGATTGGTGGTATATTTCGTATGATTCGGTTATTGCACTTCATTAATTACCTCTACGTTTCTAAAATCTAATGAAATTAAAATTGGAGAAATTAGCTAGTTGGATCGACACATCAATTGAGACTGAAGACATCCAAAGTTTAAATTCAGCACTGGCAAATATTGAAAGTTTCGATAGGAAAACGCTGACTGATTTAGAAAATGCTACCTTAGACTTCTATACAGCGAACGTTTTTTCCTGTTTAAGACAGGCGAGTAACGATAGAAAAGATTTTGCTTGGGCTAATCCGAACGTTGATAACGAAATTTACTTCCTTAGGTCAGCACTCAATTATCTTAGAAACTCATCGACAATGGAAATTGGCACCGATCTTAAGCTACGTATTACAACCAATCTTGCCAATGTACTTAATCATGTTGGTCGTTTTACTGAAGCTATAGAATATTGGGATCAAGCAATTTCTGATATACCTGAATTCTCAATGGCAATTGGGAATCGAGGTATGGCACTTTTTTGGTATTCGAGATTTATCGAAGATCCAGAAACTCAAGCACTATTTCTTAAGAGTAGTAGAGTCGCTTTTTGCAATGCTTTGTCATTGGGAGTAGAAAATCATGCCAAAGCTCCAATGTTAGAGTTACTCGAACACTTAAATAAATTAGCAAATTGGGATGAATTAAATCCCGGCTTTTCGATCTTTGGTGGAGAAGATGAGCTTGAAAAGGCTTACAGAAAATGGTGTGTTCAGCATCGACTTGTCTTAAACCAAGCAAACGACTTATCTTCATCAATAGATGGCCTACAGGACACACTTACTTTGCCATCAATAGTAACCAACATCCGTGAAAAGCCCGAATGGTTGCCAGTTCCATACGCTATATTCAATCAACTTAAACAAGAGTTTGTTTCTGCTAGATTTCTCCTGTTTGAAGCAACGCGAGAGCAAGACTTGCCGTTGCATTTTTCCGATTATGGCATCATTTTGTACGACACACTCGACTACCGTTTTTATAGGCTATGGATTGAGAAACTAAAGATGGCTTTTCTCTCAGCACATACGATACTCGACAAAGTTGCCTATATTATTAATGAATATTGGGAAATAGGCCACCCGATTCATAAAGTTGATTTCAATTCAGTCTGGTTTTTCGGAAAAGGAAATCAACGTAAATTGATTGAAAAATTTACAGAATGCGATAATTGGCCACTGAGAGGTTTATTTTCATTAAGTCGGGACTTTTATTATCAAAAAAATGCAGATCGCCCTCTCGATCCAGAAGCTAAGCTTCTACATGATATTAGAAATCATATTGCTCATAAATATTTGCGTGTTCATGTAGATGATTTATATAACGCTGAGGACGATAGATCCTTGAATGGGCTAGAAATTAGCTTTCCAATAACAGAGATTGAACTTACAGCGCAAACGATTAAATTACTAAAATTGGTCCGCAGTACTTTAATTTATCTTACAGCAGCGGTGGCTCACGAAGAATCAAAGCGAACAGCGTCAATCTCCTCAGGAATGATTGCTCATATGCCAATAATCCAAGTCGAGGATATTTATCGAAACTAACAGCCTAAAGTCAATTCGTGCTCTGCAATGTTTGATAGTCCGCTAAAGCACTCGACCAGAATCGCCAAGCGTTTGTCCAGCGCCCACAGCTTTGCGCCGGATTCATTTCATCGTTCCCACGCTCCGCGTGGGAACGCAGCCTCGGACGCTCCAGCGTCCATCACCAAACATCGATCTCCATCAACCCCGCCAAGCCTTCATAGTTGGCGGCACTGGAATAACGCCAATGCTGCGGTAAGTTGACATAACCGCGCTTGACCGGGTTGGCGTGGATGTAGTCCAGCTTCTGCCGCATCATCGCTTCGTTCAAAATCATTTCGGCATGTACGCCCTCTTGCCAGAACTGGTATTCGCGATCCCGTTTATGTGCGGCTTTGGCAAAATGCAGGCGTTGCAACAGGCGCTCGGCTTTTTGCTGCTGGAGGTGGTCAATGATCCGGCGGGCGGTATACGCTTTGAAGCTGGCAGCGCATTTGTCGAGTTCCGGGGCTTGGGCGATAAAGTGCAGATGGTTTTCCAAAACCACGTAGCCGTAGAGTTTTAAACCTGCGTGTTGGCGTTGGTATTGCCAACTATCGAGGACGATTTGCACGGTTTCCGGGCGGGTAAACACGGCCAGCCATTCCACGACGGTGCAGGTCATGAAATGGGGTTTGTCGGCTTCGATGATGAGATAACGGCTTCTTCCCATGCTTTACCTTGATTCATAATGACGCCCGAGCGTCCGGGGCTGCATTCCCACGCGGAGCGTGGGAACGATGATAAATCACGCAGCCTTAGCTCGTAGCGTGCGGTGAGGTAACGAACCGCACGGAACATGTAAATCAATTCGTAGTCGGCGATATTCGATAAGCCACACCAAACCGCTCAGCCAGTTTCGCCAACCGCTTGTCCAACGTCCACAGCTTGGCGCCGGGCGTAATCAAAACCGAGGCTAGCAACTGCAAATCGATTAGTCCGCAACCCAAGCCATATAGCGCTTCACGTTCGATAAAGTCTTCCACTTCCTGCAAACCAGCTTGATTGCAATACCTTAATTGGCGGAGGTTGTTCAGAGTTTGAGTTCTCGGCGCGGGTGGCGCGCCAAAGGCCAATTCTGCAATGATCAGAGGGTGAATCAAGGCCGAATCGGAAAGCAGTAACCGAACCAAATCCTCGTTACGATTTTTGAAATGGGTTAACCCAAACCGAAGTATCGACCAATATCATGCGGACGAGTTGGTTTGGCCGCGTTCTCGGGGAATATCAGTCATCTCCGGTAGGCTCCCGCCCAAGGCAGCTAAGCGTTTGGCGGCCTGAACCCATACAAAGGTTTTCATCGCTTCCCGGAAGATTTCGGCTTTATCCATGTCCGGGTCGGCCATTTTCAGGGCTTTTGGTATAAGGTGTCGTCAATGGTTACGGTGGTCCGCATAGTATTTTCTCGATATAAATTATGATGGCTTGCTGTATCAAAATTTACTATGTGGATGCCTTAAATTCGGTACAACTTGACGAGCGGATTTTCCTCGGACAATGACTGGGTTAGGGATTGAAGGCGTTTGCTTTCGGCTTGGCAGGCTGTCCTGCGGGCCGCTCATCTAAGCTTGCGGGCTATTGGCCTTTTCATGCAACTGGATGTTGATCAACTTGATGGTCGCTAAAATCCCGGCAAACACCTGGTTGACGTGTACGCCGCGGGTTTTGCGCAGTTCGGTGCCGCAATCCCAGGTAATCACGCATTCGGTCAAAGCGCTGGTGTGGCCGCCTTTGGGGATGCGGATTTCGAAATCGGCCAGCGTCGGCAAGGTGTATTCGTAATGTTGCAATACCTTGCCGATGGCGTCGATAAAGGCGTCGAAACCGCCGCTGCCGGCCCCTGTGGTCTGGTGTTTCTCGCCTTTGACATCCACGCGGATACTGACCGTAGACGGCAAATCCAGACCGCTGTTGATCGAGCAAGCCAGTAATTTGATGTGCTGATAGCTCTTGCTTTCCAGCACGTCGGCGATGATGAACGGCAGGTCGTCGGTGGTAATGGTTTGTTTGGAATCGCCGATACTGACGATGCGCGCCAGCACCTTCTTCTGGTCTTCTTCCGACAGATCCAGCTCCAACTGCTCCAGATTTTTTTTCAACGAGGCTTTGCCGCTCATTTTGCCCAATGCATAACTGCGGATACGGGAAAAACGCTCAGGCCCCAACTTGGTTTTATACAAACCGCCTTTCTGGTCGCCATCGGCATGGATGCCGGCAGTTTGGGTGAACACGTCGGCACCGACGATGGGCGCATTGGCGGCGACGCGCTTGCCGGAGAAGTTTTCCACCATTTCGCTGATGCGCACTAAATGGCTCTCGTCCACGGACAATTCCATCGCCATTTTATCGCGCAGTACCACCGCCACTTCGGCGATGGAAGCATTGCCGGCCCGTTCGCCCAAGCAGTTGACAGTGCAATGCACCGCGCTGACGCCGGCCCGCACCGCCGCCATGACGTTGGCGGTCGCCAAACCGTAATCATTGTGCGGATGGAAATCGAATTGCAGCGTCGGGTAGCGCTGGCACATATCGCTAAAGCTGGCGAATACTTCGTCAGGCGCCATCACGCCCAAGGTATCTGGCAGCATGAAATGGCTGATCGGGGCCTGTTGCAAGCGTTCCATCAAACCGTAAACATAGTCCCGGCTATCCTTGTAACCATTCGACCAATCTTCCAGATAAACATTGATCTTCAAGCCTTGCTCGTGGGCATAGGTGATGGTTTGCAGCACATCGGCGCTGTGTTGCTCCAGGGTTTTGCCGAGCTGTTCGCGGCAATGTTTCTCGCTGCCCTTGGCTAGTAGGTTGATGACGCTACCGCCGGTCGATTTGATCCAATCGACGCTGCGGGTATGATCGACAAAGCCCAAGACTTCAACGCGCTCGGCAAAACCTTCGTGTCGTGCCCATTGATTGATCAGGCTGACGGCTTCTTTTTCGCCTTCCGAAACCCGCGCCGAAGCGACTTCTATGCGGTCAACGCGCAAAAACTGCAATAAAGCTTTGGCTATGCTGACTTTTTCCATCGGCGTAAACGCCACGCCCTGGGTTTGTTCGCCGTCGCGCAGCGTGGTATCCATTAACTGGATGTGTCTTGAATGGGTAGACATGATTTTTGTTGTTCTCGATGCGTCCTGTAGCGGTATCTGACCAAGTTAATGCGTAGACAGGGTAGAGCGATAGCGACACCCCGTGCATCTTCATTAAATGACCATTGTGCATAAGCTGGTCGCGCGGCTTATGAGCAATCTGATTGCTTATTCCGAAAGAGACTGAGCTATGCGTAACGTGCCATTTTCGCCTAAAACAGAATGAATTGGCAATTTGCGGCTAATTCCGAGGCTGCGAGCAGCGAAACTCAGGGGAGGGAAATCGGCACTCGCGTTCCTCGCTGGGAGCCGGCGAGTTCTGAACGGAACGATGATTAAACGACCGAAATTTTTTTGATAGTTAGGCGGAGTTTTTACATTCCGCCTATTTTTGCCGAACAATCGGAGTGGGTGTTTCCCGGTAAGCCCGACGGTTCAGCCTAAAAATGTGGTTACTCTTTAGTCCACTTAGCCGCTAATTGCGCGGAAAGTTGACCAAAATAAGTACCCACTACAATTGAGATTGAAATCACCAGCAAAGGATTGCTCAGCGATGCGCCGAACAAGACTTCTTGCGTCAACTTGTCTGGTGTTTGCAATAAGTACGCGAAGGTAGACGAATAGCCCAAAACGCTGGCGGGAATGGTTGCCAATTGCGGAAAATTGGCGGCCAGACACATCACCACGACTGCAAAAGTCACCGTAATGGCGGCCATTGCTGGAAAACCTAAGGCAGTGTCCGGCGAAATCCCGGTCAAGATAATCGCCGTTACCCAGGCCATGAATACGCCGAAAATCCCGCAGACGATAGTATTTTTTAAGGCTTCCTTGGTCGCACCCAAGAAAAAATAGGCTGCCCAGGCAATGGTGGCGGCCCAGATAAAGAACACGCCGTTGGCCGGTCCCACCGCCAAAAATGTGGCTACGCCCGCCAATACGCCGATGCTTAAAGAAAGTGCTGTAAGTTTGTCCATTATTGTCCCTCTGATATTACGCCTCATCGATAGTGATTTACTCGATGATGCATTGAGGCTGCCCTGCAAAACCGAAATCCATTTACGGCCAAGCAATCCCGCCTCGACCCATTTGAATGGTAGCAGAGAATAGCCTCCAGATACCAATCCTCGGCTGGTTTAAACGCATGCACTGTTATGGGGTTTGATCATTTCGACCAGCGGAAGTGTCAGGTAATGCGGGCGCGCAACCTGAACTATTTGGCTGCAAACCTCAAAACCGCCAGCATATTTAAGGGCTGGCGGCTAAGAGTATTTGCGAAGACAGACGTGCTTTAATTAAGACTCAGACAGACCGCGTAAAGATAACGCGCCGGCGGTAGCCGACAAAACCGAGCAGGGTTGAACCAAATAACCAAAAAGCGGCGGGCACAGGCACGGGAGCTGCGATGACTGTCCGCGCAAATTTTTCTGAGCAAGTTGAATCGGGTTGCGCTGCACATGCGGTGCTGGCGATTTCCAGGCTACCGTCGGCGTTAACAAAATCTTCCAAAATAGGATCTCCGTTCCCATCCAGAACCGGTGCACCGTTTTCATCTAATTTCGGAGCCCTAACCGTACCGTAAAAATATAGACTCAATCCCGCCGTATAAAACTCGTATTCGCCGGCTGCGGCTGCGCCATTTTTCGGGGTAAATTCGCCAAGCAAATACTCAACGCTATCGCCAGGGTTTAAGGCTATATTCTGCTTACTTAGGATACTGTTCGGGCTGGAGTCGAAATTGAATTCGTAAGGTCCGGAAGAGCAGCTATCGGCCAGAAATGTACCGGCACAACCAATAGAAGTACTCAAAGAAATACTATCCACGGTGATAAGTACGCCATTGTCTATGTATCTGCTTTGGCTAGTGTTTGAATCGTAATAAGTAAAGCTGCTTGGGTAGTTGGCCGGATTGATGCCAAACGGCGGGTTACCGCCACCTGTGCTGGAAAAAACCAAGGGATCCGATGTGGCGTCCAAACTTAGTTTCAACCAAATCGGAATGTTATCGGTCGCAACGACAGTGCCGGTAGGTTGAACAAACGACAGACTACCGCTGTAGGCCGCCTGAGCATTGGGTAGCCAAGCCAACGCCAACGTGGAAACAACAAATCGTAATTTAGACATAACGTATTTCTCCAATTTAAAAGCGCTTGAAAATCATTTTCCCAAGAGGTCTAAACCTTTAGTTTGATGACCAATTCAACCCGTCAATATCGTCGCTCTCATGCAGCAGGCAGTCCAGCGGTTCAAGTAGATTAGCGCCGCGGCAGGCGGCAACGAAGAATGCCGGGAATTTAAGGGCAAGCCAGTATTCTAGGCAGAGAGCAGACTACATGGGTCAGATCATAACAAAATATTGCCGGGTTTATATGACAATAACGCTGTATCGAATTAGCGGCAGCATGTCCGCCACATTCATCGAAATCCGGTCACGCATGGCTGGATTAGAACGCTTAAAGATTGGCCCCATTCGCGTTTTCATCGTTATGCGAAACAAGGCGTGTATCCTAAAACTTGGCGTGTTGACTGCGATTTATCGAGGTTAGCGGCTAGAAGATAACGCGAAGGATGCCAGCGTGTGGGGAAGTGGGTGGCTCGGTATCCGTAGCGCGTTTATCTGATTATAATTTCAGAGCAAAAATACGAAATCCACACACTCCTTCCTGCCCGCTGCAATCAAGCACCAGCGCGTATTTATTAAACAAACCGGGACGCTATTTATGAATTTGAATGAAAATGCCGTGATGCCTTCTTTAACCGCACAGAATCCGTTTACCGGCCGCATCGGTGAAGAGTACGATTTTCTCGGTATGATGTGTCCCAATGTCGTGGTGCTGACGCAAAAGCTCGGCGAGACAGTCGCCGCATGGCATCCCGGCAATAGCATACAGGGGCTTGAGATCGGCTGCGGCACAGGACTGAGCACGCTGTCCTTGCTTACTCAGCGCGAGGACCTGCATCTGCGCGCTTTCGATGCCTCAGCGGCAATGCTTACGCAGGCGCGCGCGAATTTGGCGGAGTATGTCGACAACGGTCGTGTCGAATTCATCGAGAGCGATGCGCTAGCCTTTTTACAGCAGCAACCGGACGCCAGCGTTGAGGTTGTGGCCTCGAATTATGCTATTCATAATTTTCTGAATGACTATCGGGATCAAGTCTTTGCCGAAATCTGGCGCGTGCTTAAACCGGGTGGATTGTTCGCAAACGGCGACCGCTTCGCTATCGATGATCCCGCGCGGCATTTGGCTTCCACGCAAGCCGACATTCGCCATTGGTTCAAGACCTTTGGGGAACTGCAGCGTTACGATCTTTTGGAAGACTGGGTGGTACATTTGCTGAGCGACGAATCACCGGACCACATCATGCATGTGCCAGCCGTCATATCCACCCTGCAATCTCTCGGATTCAGCGATGTGCATTCGCCTTATCGTGAAGGCGTGGACATGTTGATGACCGCGATAAAGCCGAAATTGGCTTAGTTTTTTTATCGGTCATTGTTTCCGTGCTCCGGCGCTGCGTATCGCTGGAGCACGGGAAAGATAACTGTTGGGGAGATTGAGTTCAAAGACAATTCAGAGCGCTCAGAAAGGCGCCCGATAACGAATTGGTAAAACACAGTCGGTTACGCCCAACACTTTAAATAAATGACGAAGGGAGCGGCTATGAACGAGAATGACAAGCTGAATTTGGCGGAAGTGATTCAAGAGCTGAGACAAAGTTTGGTGACGGCTTCGATGCATGGGGAGGCTGAAACCATCCGCTTTAACGTCAATAGCGTAGAAGTGGAATTGCAAATGGTGGTCGAAAAATCAGTCGGTGGAAAAGCTGGCGGTAAATTTAATTTCTGGGTGTTGGGCGGCATCGATGCTGAAGCGTCAGCCGCTTATAAAAGTGCAGCTACGCATAAGATCAAATTAAGTTTACAACCGGTGGATGTGAAGAATCCGGACCCGCAGACGGGTGAGCCCAGTAAACTATTGTTGTCAGGTGATGAATAACCGAGGCATTTAGCGGGGATTAATTATGGATACCAAGCTGATTGCAAAGATTCTGCCGACGAAAAAGGATGGCAAGCGCGCTATTGGCACTGGTTATCCCATCGCTGAGGGGTTGGTATTGACAGCACGCCACGTCGTTGTTTTTGATGAGCGTGATAAGGCGGTGCCTATTGCGATTGAATGGCCGGATTCAAAGCATGTCGATACGAATGTCACCGAAATTGTTTGGGGCAGCGATGAACACGACATGGCCATTCTCAGGTGCCAAACCCCACCAAACATGTCGCTTTCATCAGACCTATTGGCGTCACGCGATCCAAAAAGCCATGAACAGTGGAGCGGTTATGGCTATCCGGCTATCGGCAAGGAAGCTGGATCGGGATTGCGCGAAAAAATACCGGTGATGGGGGAGTTCTTTCCACCGAATGTCGCCACGCCTAAACTCACCATTTCCTGCAAAAGTGATGCTTTGGAGAAAGCCGGTTGGTGCGGATTATCGGGGGCGCCGGTATTTCACGGGCCGCAACTATTTGCGATTATCACCGCGACGCCCCAAAAGCGTGATGAATGTTTCACTGCTATTTCCATACCCTGGTTAATTCGAAATGACCAAGAATTCCAAGAAATAACGGGTATACAAGGCCAGATTCAAAAACATCAAAAATTCGTTGCCGAGCAGAAACGACAAATTAGCGATGTCTTGTCAAAAATGACCACGCAGGACGCTCTGTTCAAGCAAATTGCCGGTCAATTAAATTTGAATGTGGCGAATACTACCAATCAAAAATTAACAGACAAATTGCTGGAAGCCTTTAAGGAGGATGATTTAGCGGTTTTAGATGTGTTGCTCCGCGCCGGTGCCGATGCGTTCAAACAAGATTCCGGCGAGTTACTACGCCAGAATCTCAGGCAACTATTCTGTTTGTTTGCTGGCCTGATGGCCCCGGAATGCCAAGCAATCAAGCAGGCTTTGATTAACTTGCCGGTGCGCACCGCGATGGCGGCTGAATTGTCGCTGGCGGCGCTTTACGATACCAATCCCGAGTTCGTGAGAAATGACGGTAAAGTGCATGGCAGGCATACGATCAATGCTGCCGTGTTTACCCGTGAAACCGGTTGGAGCCAGACAGAGTTTATAAAAGACGCCACCGAAACCATTTACAAGGCAATTCACAAAGCGCCGCCGCCCGAGCCGATTGACGCCTTTGAGCTTGAGGCTTTGAATTCCACGATAAAACAGCGGCAAAATCGCTCCTTAAACCAACTGCATCGCCTGGAATTAAATCGGCGGGATACTAATTTGACTAACAACCCTTTGCTTGATGCCGCCAATTGCCAGGCTTTAATTGCCGCAGACTGCCTCCCGGATTTACCTATTGTTCACTATGGCGAAGCCGCAGCGGAAAAAGAAGCCAAGTTGAGTGCCAAAATCACAGAGCTCTTCAACATACTCGAAACCAGCCAACCAAGCACATGACAGCAACCACCCTCAAACATTTTCAAGCCGATAGCGTTATCGATTACGCGGACTGTGGTTCCTGGCGGCAAGGCCGTTATTTTCTGGATAAAGCCAGCGCTTATGCCCTGGAAATGGCCTTGGCGACCCGCCGGCCTTTGTTGGTTAAAGGTGAACCGGGGCTCGGCAAGAGCTACTTGGCGCGCGCGGCTGCGGCCAAACTCAAGCGCAAATTCATCGCCGAAGTCGTCAACATCAACACCGAAGGTCAGGATTTGCTCTGGCGTTACGATCCGGTCGCACGCCTCAACGACGCTCACGCCGGTATCAAAGATGATGACAAACTCAACCCCAAGCATTATCTCAATCCCGGTGTGCTGTGGTGGACCTTTGGCTGGGATAGTGCGGCCAAGCAATATAACGATGTCTGCCGTCATAAAGTCTACCGTCCGCAGATTTCCGACGACGGGGAACTGGACAACGGCATTGTTTTGCTCATCGACGAAATCGACAAAGCCGAACCTTCGTTGCCGAACGCACTATTAGAAGTGCTGGGTAACGGCGGCTTTGACGTACCGCTGTTGGGAGAAACCATCGGTAAGACACTGCAGACGGCAGACAAACAAGCTGCGCCGCCGCTAGTGATCATCACCAGCAACGACGAGCGTGAATTGCCGGCGGCGTTTATTCGGCGCTGTCTGGTGCTGCATTTGGCGGTGGATGATAAAAACCTTGAAACCTGGTTTTTGGAGCGCGCCAAGGTGCATTTCAATGATAGCCAGTGCAGTCACGCTATCAAACGCCTGGCGCTACAACAACTAATCGCCGACCGGCAGGAGGCTGAGCGCCACGGCACCATCAAGGCCGGCTTGGCGGAATACCTGGATTTATTGGCAGCGCTGGATGAAATGACTGATTCCTCAGTGCAAGGCCAAGAGCGGGATACTTATCAGCAATGCTTGCTGGCTGAGATCCAGCACTTTGTGTTGCGCAAAGCGTTGTAATGCCGATTCATACTCAGACCAGCCGCGGCGACTTACTGCGCTGGCTGCAGCGCTGTCAAACTCAGGACGAAAAATGCCTGGGCGCGACGATATTGGGTTACGAATGGTCTGCGCCAGTCACGATAAGCCATGAAATTGATTTTAAAGTTTCCCCTCGGGAGCCACCCGAAATAGACCCAGCCCCTGTTCCTACGCCGGCTAAATTCGCTCAGAAACGCCCGCAAGCATTGTTCTACGCCCTTGCTCATTATGAGCATTATGCCGATCCGCAACAGCTTGGCGACAACTTGCCGCCCGCGCTTCAAGGCGTTGAGCCGCTTTCCGACGCCGATTTGCAACCCTTTGCCAGCGGAGAACCGCTGCCGCATCAAGCCATCGTACCCGAAGCCCGTATGCGCGATTTTTTGCGGCAATCCATAAGCAATAGCTCGGGGCAGCGACTGGATATACCGCAGTTGGTCAAACGTATCGCCCGCCTGCAAACCTTGTATCATCTACCGCGCAAGCCACGAGTGCTGCCGGCCGGGCGGGTTTATGTCGTCCTCGATCTGAACAAACGCTTGCTGCCGTTCTGGTTGGACGCCCATCGTTTGTGTGAAAGTATCGTCCGTCAGTACGGCTTGAACGGCCTGGAAATTCGCGTGATTGACGATGACCCGCAAGGCGAATATTGGGATTGGTTTGATCAACAGCAACAGCAACAGCTTAAGCAGTGGCAAGCGCTCACCGCGCAAAGTGTGGTGTTCATCGTCAGCGACCTGGGGCAATTGGCTGAACAACACAGCCCGATACGCACGCGGTGGGACAGTTTTTTCCGGCAACTAAGCCGCAAAAACACTACGCCGATCGTGCTGGCACCCGTATCGGCGGCCCAGCAACAGCCCGAGCGCCTAAAAACCATCCGCCAAGTGTTGTGGAACAAACACGGCAAGCTCAAACCGGAAAAGATCGATCCGGATATCAAGGCCCACGCTGAGCATGTCCGCAAGGTCTTGGCATTGTTATCCGTCGCCGTACACGTCGAACCTGAGTTGCTGCGCGCCGTGCTAAGCTGTTTACCCGCTGAACAAGCCGATAGCGGCATCGAAGCGGCGGTGTATCAGCATGCCGATATGCAATGGGGTTATACCGCCATCAGCATGCGCCCGGAAAAACGGGCCGAGTATCAGGCCGAATTTAAACAGCTGGACGCCGGCTTGCAATATCAAGTCTTGAGTTTGCTCAAACGCCAGCATATCGGCCAGTTTCCGGCGATTTGGGCGGAGGAAGTCATCAACGCCTTGCCTTTGGTGGCTTTCCCGCTCGAACAATTGGCCGATGTCCAACAGGCGGAGGCTTTTATGCAACGCTTCGCCAAAACCCTGCAGGGTGCCCAGGCCGACAGCGGCATGACGCAATTTGCCCGGCGGCATTTAAACCGGTTAAGCGGTGAAGCGATTTGTCACTATAACGACCGCTATACCAGCGCGCTGTATGGACTGGCATACCGCGAGCAACTGCGGGCCGGCGCTCCGTTGCCTGCGGAATATGATGCAGAAGTCGTTCAGACTATCATTCGAGAGCCCACGCACCTTGCTCGATATGCGGTCTGGCAATATGGCGAAAGTATATGGTTAACGGGTGTTGACCAACGTCCGGCCGAGTTTGGTGGCGTGCAATTCAGTCAATTTATTGCAGTGCACGACAGCATTAGATTGATAACTAGAGAACTTGATAATGATCGCTGGAATATCGCGGAATCGTTCGTTAAATTGCCACTCGAAAATGAGCCGCTACAAATTATCCCTCGTTTGCAAGGCCAAATCCTGACGATTGATACTGGAATGAACCGATTGACGCTGATGCCTTTCCGAAAACCGAATTGGGCGGATAGCATTTTTTGTTCTGATGAAGGATTGATTGTCAGCCTGTTTTTTGCCGGTAAGCGTTACGAGTTGAGATCGTTGGTAGAAGGTGGCCTTCGGGTTAGTGCTGATGTACATACCTTTCATACGCAGCAAAGTTTCGGTTGGTTGATTAAAAATGATGACGGCCAGTCGCTTGGTTTTGATGAATACGGCCTCTACGCCGACCTCACCGTCAACCGGGTCACCCAGCGTTTCCGCTGGATCGAGCCGGGCACTTTTATGATGGGTTCGCCGGAAGACGAACCGGGACGCTACGACGACGAAACCCTGCATGCGGTCACCTTAACTCAAGGCTTCTGGCTGGCCGACACCGTCGTCACCCAGGCTTTCTGGCTGGCGGTGCTCGGCGGCGACAATCCTAGTTATTTCAAAAAGGATCCGCAAAACCCGGTAGATCAGATCAGTTGGGACGATGTCCAGCGGTTTATCGAACGTCTGAATACTCTGGTGCCCGGCTTGCGAGCCCAATTGCCGACCGAGGCGCAATGGGAATACGCCTGTCGAGCCGGCACGGCCACGCCGTTTGCATTCGGCGCCAAGATCACGCCGCAACAGGTCAACTATGAAGGAGACCGTCCCTATGCTGGCGGTGAACGAGGCTGGAGTTGGGACCGTGAAAAGACCGTTGCGGTGAAGTCGCTGCCGGTCAACCCGTGGGGGCTATACGAAATGCACGGCAACGTCTGGGAATGGTGTCGGGATGCGTGGCATGCTGATCTGGGCACTGCGGCCGTGGTCGATCCGTTAACGCCTGCGGATACCGACGCAAGCGGCGACCGCGTGTTGCGCGGCGGCTCTTGGCTCAGCTACGGTAGGGACGTGCGCTCAGCCATCCGTAACCGCCACGCGCAGGACTACCGCTACCTCAGCATCGGTTTTCGGCTTGCCCTAGGTCAATCTGAGCTCAGGCCAGCAACGGCAGGCGGAGCCGTAGAGCCGGTGACGGCCAGGGACACGCCCTGGCCAGACAGCGGGCGTCGCGGAGCCGCCGCCGGCCTGGTTGACGGCGAAGATGCCTAAATATTGGCGTAAGCTGGCCGAATGTCAAAAATGATGAAGTATCTTTTGCCAAAGACTAAACGCGAATTTTGCCGCTGATGTTTATCTGCCTGTAAATTATGAGCTCACCCTACCGCAATCACTTGTCGCCTCCGATGTTCCCCCTGGCTTGGGCCAGCGAATGGGGCGAGGATGGTTATGGCTTATGGCAGACTTTAATATTCAACAATGTCAGGCAAGTGTTTCGCTGGATTGAGCCGGGGACATTTTTGATGGGTTCCCCGGAGACTGAAACAGGACGCTACAACTACGAATACCGGCAGCGGGTGGACTTCGAATCAGGTTTTTGGCTGGCCGACACCGCTGTGACTCAAGCGCTTTGGTTGCAAGTTCATCCGGGTGATAATCCCAGCCGCCATCAGGAACATCGCGACTTTCCCGTGCATCGGGTGAGTTGGGACAATGCCCAAGCGTTTATTGCGCAGTTAAACGAGGCTATCCCTGGTTTTCAAGGCCGGCTACCTAGCGAAGCGGAATGGGAATACGCCTGTCGTAGCGGTAGCGATACGCCGTTCAATTTTGGTGAAACGATTGATTCGCAGCAAGCGAATTTTAACGGCGACTACCCCTATGCAAACGCGCCGAAGTGCGAATTTCGCGGTAAACCCGTGCCGGTAAAGAGTTTGCCCGCTAATGCCTGGGGGCTTTACGAGATGCACGGCAATGTTTGGGAGTGGTGCCAGGATGCTTGGCGAGAGAATTTCAGTGTCGGAAGCTCAGTTAGTACGCCGTTGTCTTGGGAATCCGCAACAGAACGAATTGCTCGCGGCGGCTCCTGGGATGCCGATGCGACCTTCGCCCGTTCCGCCTACCGATACCACTTCGATAAATCCCAACGCAGCGAATTCTTTGGATTTCGTTTGCTGGTTGATGGCTAGCTTCAATTTTAAAAGTTCTGACAAATACGGCTTACCGCAATGCGTCCGCTAAGCGACATACCTTAACCGGATTCTCCAGCTATATTTCGTGCTACGAATATTGCCTGACAAGGAAGGGCGTTAGTATGACGAGTCTAAATATTGCGGGATTGCTTCACCACGGCGTATGGCGCTGTATTGGCTATCTGGCATTCAGCCGAATAAGAGTCGTCGGCAAAGAGCGGCTAACGTTAGTCGGCCCTGTCGTGTTTGTAGCCACTCACCGCAATGGCGCACTCGATGCCGCACCGTATTCGCTGGCTGTTCCTTTGGCCATGCCGATGGTATCGGCGCAGCTGCAGCGCTTACCGTTGGGCAGATTTTTGTTCCGTGGTATCGCGGTAGCCCGTGCCAAGGATAAGGCTCGCGGCATTAAGGCCGATAACGGCAAAGCCTTGGCGGAATGTATAGAGTTACTGACAGTGGGTGGACAACTCTTCATCATGCCGGAAGGCACCAGTTCGCTCGGTTGCCGACATTTACCGTTTAATCGTGGTGCCGCGCGTATCGTAGCCCAAGCCATGGCTGCTGGAGTCAGGCCCATTATCCAGCCCTTGGCTGTTCACTATGAAGACCCTACTCGCTGGCAAAGCCGTGTTGAGGTTTTGATAGGTGAACCCATCATTCCACAAAATGTCGACGAGATAGCGATACACCAGTCGATTACCGATGGCCTGGAGGCTGTTGGGGCTAATTTTGTCGATACCGAAGCTCAGCAAACGGCAGAAAAATTGGCTTATGCCCGTATTTTAAGTACCGATCTTTCTTACGCTGAACACTTAAAAAAACTCGAGGGGCAGATTGCGCCTGCTTTATCCGAGTCGCTAAGGCAGTTGGAGGCAGTTGCCAAGGATAAAGGTCTTTTTCTTCATCAAGGCCTTCCTTTAATACCGCTCCGGTTGTGGCAGCGGGATTTAGTTAAATGGTTACTGCTGGCGCCTGTCATCGGGTGTTTCAGCATATTGAATTTCCCGGTACTGGCTGCTGGGCATATCGCTAGTCAGCTTCTGCCGGACGAGCCGAATGTCATTGCCTTTTGGCGCATGGTCGTCGGTTTGCCGGTAGGATTATTTTGGGTCGTGACCGTTTGCGCGGGTTTGTTTTTATTAGCCGGGCCGAGTTGGTTTGTTCTTTACGGCGCGATCAGCACCGTTGGCCTATTGGCTTGGTACCGATTCCGTAAATTGACGGTAGCACTCGGTAACGCGGTTTTTCATCCTGAGGTGAGGGCGGTATTGGTAACAACCTATCGGAATTTGGCGGAGCGGAAAGCACATGAATAAACTTCTCGACCCGCCCTTACGCTATTTCAGTATCTATCTGGGCGCCGTTTCAGCCATAGAAATCGCGCACCTGACGGTTTGGAGTCTATTGTTTTGTCCAATGCTGGCCGGCATGGCGGGGTTGGCACGCAGGTATTCCAGGCAACGCAGTTGGGGGTTATTGGCGGCCATTTGCGTCAGTCTGGCGGTTGGTATGAATGTGTCGTATCAAGCCATGGCCGGGGCGATCCCCGCTGTCAGGAGCGTACGCTTCGATGCCCAGTTATTGGCATTGGATAGGTTATTGATAGGCGAAACGCCGTCGGTATGGTTGGAACAATGGATTAGCCCGCCGCTCACCGAGCTAATGAGCGCTTGCTACTTGTTATTGATGCCATTATTGCTGGTCAGCCTGCTGCGTTATTTTTTCCGGCGCCGGGAGTTGCTCGGGGAATTTTACACCGGCCTATTCGCGGTTTACGGTTTGGGGTTTCTCGGTTATCTGCTGGTACCGGCTGCGGGGCCTTGGCTGGCCTATCCGGAGTTGTTCAACGTGAAATTCAGCGGCGGCGCGGTAACTGCATTTAATCAAGCGATGGTTGAGCAGGGCAGTAATAAAGTCGATGTCTGGCCGAGTCTACATGTTGCGGTGACGCTCTATATACTGGGATTTGCCGGACGGCATCATCGCCTTGAGTTTTGGGTGTTGTTATTGCCGATATTGGGTTTATGGATCGCTACTTTTTATTTGCGTTATCACTATTTTGTCGATGTCCTCAGCGGCTTGGCGTTGGCCGGCTTTGGTTTGTACGAAGCTCGCCGTCATGCCGATCACCCTGCCATAAACCCCAGCAAGAAGGATACTTATGCCAACGCTGTTTGATTTTTATCATCCGTCTGCTCTCGATTCCGCCATATCCGGCGGTAAAGGCGCCAACCTTGCCCGCTTGACTCAGGGAGGGTTTGCGGTACCACCAGGCTTTGTGTTGCCGCCGGAGGGTTATTACTCGTTCATTGAGCAATACGATGCATTGCCGGATTTGCTTCAGAATTTGCCTATAGACGAACCCCTGGCCTTGGAACAGGCGTGCACACGTATATGCGAGCAGCTGATCCAGCTACCGGTGCCAGAAAGCTTGAAGCAGGCAATTGCGGAGATGTTGGCTGAGTTTCCGGGCGACACGGCATTCTCCGTGCGTAGCTCCGCCACTGCCGAGGACTTGGGCGGCGCCGCATTCGCCGGGCAGCACGAAACGTATCTGAATTGCATGGGCATCGACGACATTGTATCGCGCATCAGGGATTGCTGGGTGTCGCTGTGGAGTGCCCGCGCCATAGCTTACCGCTTGCAGGCCGGCATCGGCTTGTCTAACACCGCGATGGCGGTGGTGGTGCAAAAAATGGCCTTCAATCGGGTCGCCGGCGTGGGGTTTTGCATCAATCCGGTTACCGGCGATCCTGCGCAGCAATCGGTGGATGCCAATTTTGGCTTGGGTGAATCGGTGGTGGGCGGTGAGCATCAAGTTGATCATTGGTTGCTGGATAAGTCGTCCGGGCGAGTATTGGATGCGGTTTTAGCCCATAAATCCTCATGCATCGTCGCCGACCGCACCGGTACGCGCAGCGAGAACTTGTCAGATGATCAAGCTAATTTACCTTGTCTCAGTGAACCTGAATTGGCTGAGTTATCCGATTTGATGCGCCGCGTCGAAAAGTTTTACGGTTATCCGCAGGATATAGAGTGGGGTTTTGAGGGTGAACAGTTATGGCTGTTGCAAGCACGGCCGATTACCCGTATCCCGCCGCGCTGGACCCGTGACGAATCCGCCGAGCGGTTTCCCTCGGTGATTACGCCGCTGGCTTGGGACTTGGTGGCGGAGGGTTTTCACCAATCGCTGTCGCATTCTTTCGAATTGATGGGCTTGCCGCCGTTTCACGGCAAGTGGTTCGCCTTGTTCGATAATTATGTATACGGCAATCAGAATGCCGTGGAAGTTTATGCCGAAGGCACTGCAAATTCCTTAAACGTGCGTTCAGTTGCCGAACTGCTGTCCGCTTTACCGACACTGCGCAAACGCTATGCCTGGGTGCAGGAGTTACCGATGACGTGGTCGCGCGATTTGGATCGCTATTTACTCGGTCTCGGCGAATTAATGGCCGAGCCGCTGACAGGACGCTCGATTCCCGAGTTGTGGGATTTTGTACTGCGGGTGAAGCAGCTGGGTGCAGAATATTTTCTTCCTAATATTGCCATTTCCATTACTCAGCGCACGCTTTACAAACTGGTGTACAGCATCGTCGGCGCGACCGTTGGCGAAACGGATGCACCGTCTACCTTTGATCGCTTGTTGGCGTACTGTGAAACCAAAACGGGTTTCGTCAATAAGGAACTGTACCGACTGGCACGGCGGATAGCCGAATGCCCCAAACTCGTACAAGCGTTGCGCACCCAAACGGGTCAGCAATTTCTGGCGTCCGGCGGATTTATACAAGAAGCAGGTATTGCGGCCGCTTTCCAGCGTTTTTTACAGGATCATGGGCATCGGGAAGTGGAGTTTGATCCCTATCATCCGACCTGGTTGGAAGCGCCATGGCTGGTGATTGAAAATCTGAAAATGATGTTGGACTCGGCCCTGGAAGACCCTGCCGAAAAAGAACGTACTCTGAAAATCCGGATGTTGGAAACCGAGCGGCAATTGATAGTCGGATTGCCGGAGGATTTGCGGTTTCCTGTGCAGGAGTTGTTGCGCTTGACGCGGGTTTATACCGCATTGGACGACATAGAACATTACCAAACAACACGGCTGACATTGCCGTTCCGCAAGGGTTTACGAGCCTTGGGTGTCGCCTTGCAGGCGAGGGGCATCATTACGGAAGCGATGGATGTGTTCTTTGCCCGAGCCGAACAGCTCTCGGAAACAATCCGCCTCAACGACGCCGCGTCGTGGCGTTGTTTGGCGGATAGCATAGTCCGGGAAAAACAGGCTTATCAAAACCATAGGCGGCATTCACCGGAATGGGAATTGGGTAAGTCACAAGCCTGTTCCGCTAAAGACGGGGATTTTGTTGGTTTGCCCGGTAGCCCCGGCGTTGCCAGCGGCGTGGTTTTTAAGGTGTTGTCGCAGGACGATTTCGCCGATTTTCCCGCCAACGCGGTACTGGTTGCTCGTACCACCAATCCCGCCTGGACGCCTTTATTTTATAAGGCGGCGGCTGTGATCACGGAAAGCGGCGGACCTTTGTCGCATGGCGCAGTGACTGCGCGAGAGGTGGGGTTACCCGCAGTAATGAGCGTCAGAGGTGTGCTGGATGCTTTGACGAACGGCGACAAAGTCACAGTCGATGGTACCGCGGGCCGAGTAAGACTGGATTGAAGCAAGTCTTCGTAAGCAGGTCGGTCGGTCCGCTTTGCAAAAATTCGGGACACCACCGGTTTTTGCCATACCCGCAAGATTCAGCGCTTTGCGCGCAAGCCTATTAGAGTTGTGAGCTAGGCTTTTCCGGATTCGCGCAAGCTTATTGGCCTGGCGGGCAAGGCTTTTTTCCTTGTGCGCAAACCATTGAAGCTAGCGCGCGAACCAAATAAGGTGGCGGTTTGACCTCAAGGCCTTGCGCTTAAGCCATTTCGGTTTGCGTTTATTGCAAATCGCCTTGCCCGCGAGCCGATTTACCTTGCGGGCAAGGCTTTGAAAGTGGCGAGCGACTCTAATAAGCTTGCGGCTTTAGCGGGAAGGCTTGCGCGCTATGCTTTTATCTATTCCGCCAAGGGATAAAGCTTAGGCGGTAAGCCGGAATGCCTTGCCGGGCAATCATTATGCTTATCTTGCTTAGCCGGTAGGCTGGGTGGCTTGGGTTTTGGCCTTGGCGCCGCGATTAAACCGAACAGACATCGCCTGCCGCAGCGTTTCCAAGTCCGCGCCCTTGCCGGCGATTTTCAACGAGGCGTAAGCATCAAGGCTAAAACTATAAATGTCGCTGCCTAGCGCCATGTCGGTATCTTCGCCTCTGCTCATTAAATCACGCAGGCGATGCAGGCGAGGGCGGAGTTTATCGAGCGTCACCAGATCGGCTTGCGCTTCGACGACATCGAGACCTGGCGGAATGGCATGCGTGTTTTGGGTGGCCACCGTCAGCGTCTGGCGGCAGAAAGCTTCGGTTTTATCGCCCATCTTCAGGATAGTGCGGCGCTCTTACGGGGTTAAGACCAGGAAGCCGGCGAAGCGGTCTTCCAATATCTTTAACGCAGCGTCTATGTCGGTCAGATCATTATCGGATAGGCTTAAAGAAATCAGATTTTGACTCATGTTTATCTCCTTTTAGCGTGGCTGATAGTGCGGATGGCGGGGTGTGGTCCGCAGAAGAAAAGCGTAGGCCATTCTTGGGGGCGCGCGTGATTTTGTTTGCTAGAATCTGGGCTGGTTTTGGTTGATTCTCTGTTGGATTCTGGTTTCCAAGCTCTGGCTTGGAAACTCAATCTTGGAAGCTATTGCTTCCCGGCAAATAAAGAAAGCTAGAGCTTTCGAGCCTCAGTTACCAAGCTGGAGCTTGGTAACCAGTGGGAAACGTTCTATCTATCACAATGGCTGATTGCTTTTAAAAACAACTAAAAAAGGCATTATTGAACACGATGAAATACAGAGGCTTATCAAGTAATGAAGGTTAATATTATTATATTGGGTTTAATCGCCATAGCCATTAGTGGGTTACTCGTGGCATCTAAACTTCAGCTTGAAGAGTCAATTGTCAGTGCGCGATACGAGATGCTTGCTTGTGAAGGCTGCTATCATTTGACCGTCGAGAAAAGCAAAGGAGGCGAGCTAGATGGCGAGACGATTATTCCTGTGTCGAGTAAGGTAAATATCGCGCAGTTAATCGATAGCATTGCCATAACAAAAGAACCGCTATGTTTTCGTGGCAAACTATATCGATTCAACTGGAATTTGTTCGGTATTGATCCTGATGGAAAGCGATTTGAAGTGATCGAAAAACTAAACCCAATAATTTGCGCTGGCTTTTAGTATTTAGGGCCGTAGGGCGGATAAGCAAAGCGTCATCCGCCGACAATCCGTCAATTATCCGGTTCGCCCACTTCGAAGGATGCCAAATCTAACCCCGCCCAATTTAATGGATAAATATCCTTCTTGACCAAGCGGTGAAAACTTGAATACGGCCAATCTTTAACCGCTGTCGCCCAACCATGCTTGACCGGATTATGATGAATATAATCCATATGTGCCGAATAGTCGGAGTCATCGATAATGGTATGCTCCCAAAAACGGCGTTGCCATATGCCGCGTTCGTGGCGTTTTATTCCGGTTGCTGAACGATATTCGGTTTTAGGGATTGCTTTCGAGAAGGCTTTTTTATAGCTCGCTATCGGTTGGAATATAGATCGTCACCGGCCGGTAATGTCCAAATCGCATGCATATGATCAGGCAAAACCACCCAAGCATCGATATACCCATAGGGCACAAGTAAAATGGCTGCTTTTCCCGTACCACTCGTACCGCTTCCCGTAACGCTACAATATGGTCGATCAACAGCATCGATTTCCGTTCGAGCAGGTTAACGGTGAAAAAATAGGTGCCGCCGGGAATGCGATTGCGTCGATAGTTTGGCATGAAAAGAGTTTAACCCATTTGGCGGATGACGCTACGCTTATCCGCCCTACAGCCACCTTGAAATTGTGAACAAACTGTCGGGATCCATGGGCTAATGTAAAGGCTAAATTAGTCGCTCACCAGAAATCGGGGGCTGTCCGCAACGGGTCGATTGCGACAATTTGCTACTTCCAAAAGCCGTGATTCGCTTATGGCGTAATCTTATCGGAATCGGTGGCTGGTAGAAGGAAATACGCGATTTATTGGGTTTAATCTCGGTAGGTTAAGGCGAAGATTGGATTTTTCTAAGCCCTCACAGTGCGACTTCCGATCAAGACCACGTTCACTCCGATAAAAATCCAATCAAACTTTGAATACCGGATGTTGGCCAAAGAATAGGCGCGTAGCGGAGCTGCGCTAGGCCCGTGATCCAGCTAGTTGATTTTTCGGATTCGTGGCCGCGAGTATATGTTAGGGGAGTAGCTGAGATTAAGCGAAAATTCCGATTCGCAATGAGTCGGCTAATAGTAAGATACGGCTTGGTTTTATAGATCTACCGTTACCTATGCCTCCACGTCCAATCGACCCTAACACCCTAGCGGCTGCGCGGCTTTTCTCTGATCGTACGGCTGGCCAGTTCCGTTTAGTCGGAGCGTTGCTGTTCGGCAGTCGGGCGCGTGGTGATTATCAGCCGCAAAGCGACACCGACGTGGCGGTGTTGTTATCCGGTGCGCCCGGTCCATTCCTGGAAACCAAGCTAGCTTTGGCGGACATTGCCTACGATGTATTGCTGGAAACCGGGGTGTTGATCCAGCCCCTGCCTATCTGGCAATCCGAATGGGATTGCCCGGAAAGCTCCGCGCATCCGCGCTTATTGGAAAATGTTAAACGCGACGGTGTGCCGTTATGAATGCCTGCGAATTGTTGATTCTGGTTTCCAAGCTCTCGTATGGAACCTAAATATTGGAAGCTATTGCTTCCTGGCTAATAAGAAAGCTGGAGCTTTCGAGCCTCGGTTACCAAGCTGGAGCTTGGTAACCAGTGGAATATGTGGCAAAACTTTACAGCCCGGAGCCAAGTTAATTCTCCCAAGTCAAATGTAAACCCGCCCCGTCTGCCCTTATAATGCAGGGCTTTTATCAGATTCTCCGTCCTCATGTCTGTTGCTGACACCCTGAAACAACTCGCCAAAAATCTCCAAAACTGCATGGGCACCGACCGCCACGGCTTGAAGCGCCAGCTCGACCGCTTACGCAGCGAGGCGAGTAAAGGAAAGGATGTGACCGGACAAGTGCAGCAAGTGGCGGATAAGATCGAGCGTTCGGTCGGGCGGTGCAATCAGCGCCGGGCTTCGGTGCCGGTGATTAATTACCCGGATTTGCCGGTCAGCGGCAAGAAGGACGAGATTGCCGAGCTGATTAAAAGCCACCAGGTCACCATCGTCTGCGGCGAGACCGGTTCCGGCAAGACCACGCAGTTGCCGAAGATATGTCTGGAAATCGGCCGTGGCTTAACCGGTTTGATCGGCCACACCCAGCCGCGCCGAATTGCTGCGCGCACCGTCGCCGACCGCATTGCCGAGGAACTGGGCCAGCCCATCGGTCAGGCGGTGGGTTACAAGGTGCGCTTCCATGACCAAACGCATCCCAATTCTCTGGTTAAACTGATGACCGACGGCATCCTGCTGGCCGAGTCGCAGAACGATCCTTACTTAAATCAATACGACACCATCATCATCGACGAGGCGCACGAGCGCAGCCTGAATATCGATTTTTTACTGGGTTATCTTCGCTGGTTGTTGCCAAAACGTCCCGATTTAAAAGTGGTGATTACCTCTGCGACCATCGACCCGGAGCGGTTTGCCAAGCATTTTAACGATGCGCCTATTGTCAACGTTTCCGGTCGTACCTATCCGGTGGATGTGCGTTACCGGCCCATCGAACTGATCGAGGAAGACGACGAAACTTCCGCCGATTTGCAGCAAGCCATTCTGGATGCGGTGGACGAGTTGTATCGGGATATGCGCGGCGATATTCTGATCTTTTTAAGTGGCGAGCACGAAATTCGCGAGACCACCGAGTCCTTGCGCAAGTCGCACAATAATACCCGCTACGAGGTGTTGCCGCTGTATTCCAAACTCAGCGTTTCCGAGCAGGAGCGGGTGTTCAAACCCAGCGGCAACAAGCCGCGCATCGTACTGGCCACCAACGTGGCGGAAACGTCCTTGACCGTGCCGGGTATCCGCTGCGTGATCGATTCGGGTCATGCCCGTATCAGTCGTTACAGTCACAAAAGTAAAATCCAACGCTTGCCTATCGAGCGTATCTCCCAAGCCAGCGCCAACCAAAGGGCAGGGCGCTGCGGGCGGGTGGCTGAGGGTATTTGCATCCGGCTGTATTCGAAAGAGGATTATCTGGCGCGGCCGGAATTTACCGAACCGGAAATCTTGCGCACCAATCTGTCGTCGGTGATTTTGCAGATGGCGGCCTTGAAGTTGGGCGACATCGAGGAGTTTCCGTTCGTCGAGCCGCCTGATGAAAAAATGGTGCGCGACGGCAAGACTTCGTTGTTCGAAGTCGATGCGCTGGATAAGCAGGGCAATCTCACGGAAACCGGCCGGCAGTTGGCGAAGATTCCGACCGACCCCAAACTGGCGCGCATGCTGCTGGCGGCCGCGCAATTGGGTTCGCTGCACGAGGTCGCGATCATCGTATCGGCTTTGAGCATTCAAGACCCACGCGACAAGCCGGCCGATAAGCTACCGCAGGCAGAAGCCAAACATGCCCAGTTCAAGGCCGAAGATTCGGACTTTTTGAGTTTGCTGAATCTGTGGAATGCCTTTGAAGAACAGAAAAAGCATTTGACCAACAGCAAGCTCCGCAAATACTGCCAGGACAATTTTTTGTCCTACATTCGTATGCGCGAATGGCACGATATTCATACTCAAATTATGCAGGTGGCGCGCGGCGATTTGGGTTTGAAAACTAGCGGCAATCCGGCTAATTACGAGCAAATCCACATGGCGCTGCTGCCGGGTTTGCTGTCCAACATCGGTTTCCGCCACGAACAATACGAATACTTGGGTGCGCGTGGCCTGAAGTTTTTCATTTTCCCTGGTTCCGGCCAGCACAAAGCGCGGCCGAAGTGGATCATGGCCGCCGAGCAAGTGGAGACCAGTAAGGTCTATGCCCGCACTGTGGCCAAGATCGAGCCGGAATGGATAGAAGCTGCCGCGCAGCACTTGGTTAAACGGAATTACTACGACCCGCATTGGGAAAAAAACGCCGGCCGCAGCGGGGTTTACGAGCGCACTCTATTGTACGGTTTGACCTTGCAGGCCAAGCGCAAAGTGCCCTACGAAAATGTCGATCCTAAAGCCGCGCGGGAGATGTTTATTCGCCACGCGCTGGTGAATCATGATTATCACAGCAATGCGCCGTTCTTTAAGGCCAACGAGGCCTTGCTGGAAGAGGTGGGTTACATCCAGCACAAGGGCCGTCGCGTCGATTTGGTGGAAGACGAGGAATGGCTGTATCAGTTTTACGATAAAAAGCTGCCGGCCGAGGTGGTCAGCGGCATTACCCTCGATCAATGGCGCAAGAAAGTTGAGCGCGATAATCCGAAGATTTTGTTTCTGACCAAGGAGGATTTGACCCGCCACGACGACGGCAAGATCAACGATTGGGACTTTCCGGATAGCAAGAAGGTTGGTGATTTAACTATCGAATTGCATTACCGCTTTGAACCCGGCCATGACGAAGATGGGGTTACAGCCATCGTGCCGGTGCATCAGCTCAATCAAATCCGCCAAGCACCCTTCGATTGGTTGGTGCCTGGGATGCTGGAAGAAAAAGTCACGGCGTTGATCAAATCGCTACCTAAGCATCTGCGTAAACATTTCGTACCTGTACCGAATACCGCCAAGGCTTGCCTGGAGATCGAGCCGGATTTTAAAGGCTCGTTGTTCGAGTGGTTGAGCGGGCGCTTGCGCAAGTTGACCGGCGAGTCGATACCCTTGAATGAATGGCAGCCGGATGTCTTGCCGGATCATTTGAAGATGAATTTCCGCATCGTTGACGATCATGGCCGGGCCTTGGGTTATGGCCGTAACCTGGCCAAGCTGCAAGCCGACTATGCCACCAAGGCTGGCGACAGTTTCGACAAGCTGGCGCAAGAGGAGATGAACCATACCGGCTGCATTGCCTGGGCCTTCGACGACTTGCCGGAGACCTGGCAGTTCATGCAAAAAGGCCAGACTTTTATCGGCTTTCCGGCTATTGTCGATGAAGGCGAAACGGTGGGGGTGAAGATCCTAGATACCCAGCACAAGGCCGATCTGGCGCATTTCGACGGTTTAACCAAATTGTTTCAATTGCAATGCCGCAAGGACGCGCAGTATTTGTTAAAAAACAGTGGGGTCCAGGCTACTTTGCAATTGGCCTATAACCAACTGCCCAAGCATCCGTTGTTGACAGAACGGCCGGGCGGCGATTTTAAGGAGGATCTACTATTCTTGATCTTTAACAGTGTGTTTGTTGCTGATAGTGCGATCCGCAGTCAACAGCAGTTCGAAGCAGCGTTGGCGGCCAAAAAGGCTACGCTGGTCACGGTTGGGAATCAGGTGGGCAAGCATGTCACGGAAATCATGGCAAACTATCAAACGGTAAGACAGCGATTGAAGCAGCCTGGCATCAGCCCAAATTTGCGGGAAGACTTGGAAAAACAACTGAGTTTGCTGCTGTTTAGTGGTTTCTTACGATATACGCCGTTGGCGCAGATACAAGCAATGCCGCGTTATTTAAAAGCCATTGAGTGTCGTCTGGATAAGCAAAAGCCCGATTCGGCGGACATCCAAGGTCTGCACAGGCTATCGCAACGCTTTTGGCAGCATGTCGAAAAGCAAATGAAGACTTTGGTGCCGATGCCGGAACGCGAAGCCTTCCGCTGGAGTTTGGAGGAATTGCGTGTGTCCTTGTTTGCGCAGCAACTGAAAACGGCTTATCCGGTTTCGGTGCAGCGTCTGGAAAAGACTTGGAACGAAAAGTTTTAATCAGCCTCTGATTTTTGTGCCCACTACAGAAGGAAGCCCAAGATGATACCCATTCGAGATTCGATACCTTGTAACATCAAGCCTTATGTGACCTGGGGCATCATGGCTATTTGCATAGCAGTGTACGTAGCGATGCTGTTTATGCCGGACGAAATGGGGCAGCACTTTGTTTACATGTACGGGATGGTGCCGATTCGCTATTCCAATCCGGATTGGGCTTATAGTTTTGGTTTGCCGCCGGATCATTATCTGTCGTTTTTTACCAATATGTTCCTGCACGGCGGTTTCCTGCACCTGTTGATGAACATGGTGTTTTTATGGATATTCGCCGACAACATCGAAGACTTGATGGGACATAAACGCTTTGCGGCGTTTTATGTGTTGTGCGGACTGTTGGCAACCTATGCGCAGTGGTATTTTTATCCCAAGATGGCGGTGCCGGTGGTGGGTGCATCCGGCGCCATCGCCGGCGTGTTGGGGGCGTATTTTTTTCGCTTCCCGCAAGCTACCGTAGTGATACTGGTTCCCATCCTGTTTTATCCGCTGTTTTTCCATGTGCCGGCGATAGCCTTTCTTGGATTCTGGGTGATTATCCAAATCGGCGATGTATTCACCGCAGCGGTTTTAGATAATGTCGCAGTAGATTCGGCCTGGTGGGCGCATCTGGGTGGTTTCGTTGCCGGCGCTTTGCTGCATCCGTTTTTTATCGAAAAGAAACCCGCGGCATATCAATTCCAGTCAGATGAATAGGCGTCCAAGCCACGGTTAGTCGGCAAAAAAGCAAGAAACAGTAGGGCTTTTATTTTATAATGCCGCCAGTTGGCTAACCGGCTGAAATGGCAACGAAAAACAAGTTCGTTGCCTGTGTTTGCAAAAGATTCTTCATTCATTCGAGACAAATTAACATGAAAAACCTTAATGTCGCATTGGTAAGACTGCTGCAGTTTGTGGTGTTCGCGCTGTTCACATTCATCGTATTGTTGTACTTCGGTACTTTGATTTTGTTGCCGCTGGATATAGTGGTGTTGATTACCAAAATGCTACATATGGTAGGTATCGGTACCTTGTTCGGTGCGATTGTTGCCGTGCCGGTAGTGGCTTACATGGGCAAAATCGTTTACAGCACACCGGGCTTGATTCAAATGATCGTCGAGAATGGCATCGATTTAGCCAATACCGGCAAGCAACGGGTTGAAGCGTTCAACAAAATTGCTGAAGCGGTTAAATAAACTGCTCCACGCAATCGTAAAAAGGGGCTTACGAGCCCCTTTTTTGTGCCTGTCGGTTTGCCGAACATTGATTATTTTCCGAAATGGTTGCGCGGTCCGGCGGCTTGAATAATGGTATTTGGCCCGGTAAATTCCCTGGTAGCCGGCCAGATCCCCGGCGTTTATCAGCTGTCGGAATTTTTTACAGCAGCTTTTTTGCAAGCAAACAAACTGGTTCAGTTGATTTTTTCGATTTCACTCTATTAGCTGCTCAAATTCTGCAAATTGGCGTATTAAGCGGCTGTTGTATCGGTAAAGCGGATGGTTAGCGTCAATGGCTAAGTCGAGAAAATTTACACCTGACGGTTCGACTTTTGCTGGGTTTGGTCTGCGGCTATTAAAAGTCTTTTAAGTACATAAGCTTGTGTTCTGTGTGTATGTTTTTTGCTTAACTTTTAACGTAAAAAATTTGTTAAATAATCCTGTAAGTATGCGTAAAGCAAGGGGAAGATTATGGACGCAAAGAAATTAGATACATCAACTAAAAGCAGAAATGACGAGCACTGCGACCACCCGTCCTTAGCCAAAGAATATGTCTCCGGCGTACCCACCGGAAACTTCGTTTGTGCACAATGCGGTCGTCATCTGACTTCAATTATCAGAACATCCAAAAAGTAAATTCTGCCGATTTCGCGCATGCCTTCACCGGTGTGCGCATTTAGGATCATTCTTCCAACCTTCAATTACTTTCCGGTAACGCTAGGCTTTGGCTGGCGGAGCTTTCTTGCGGCTTGAATTTACTGTCTTTGATTGATGGCCGGCTATCCCAGGGATGCACGATGCGCCTGGCTGCAGGTTGCAAAAATCTTCAAACAGGCGCAATCTTGGAGCTGTGGTACTACGGCTATTCAGGGCGTGTGCAGCACGTTTTTCTGATTTAGCGGTATGAGCTTAATTCAACCCCACAAACAGCCAGTGCAGGTCAATGCGCACTGGCTTTTTTTGGACTATCCATTTTGAAGGAAAATGTTATGGCATATTGGTATCCCGACAATTCGCAGTCTATCGGCAAAACACCGCTGGTCAGGCTTAACCGCATTACCGACGGCGCTCAAGTCACACTATTGGCTAAAGTGGAAGGGCGTAACCCAGGATATTCGGTGAAATGCCGCATCGGCGCGGCAATGATCAACGATGCGCAACAGCGCGGCCTGCTGGGACCCGGCAAAGAGTTAATCGAGCCAACCAGCGGCAATACCGGCATCGCACTGGCCTTTGTCGCCGCCGCCCGCGGCATTCCGTTGACTTTAACGATGCCGGATACCATGAGTATCGAGCGCCGCAAATTACTGGTGGCCTACGGCGCCAAACTGGTGCTGACCGAGGGCGCCAAAGGCATGAAAGGTGCCATCGCCAAGGCGGAAGAGATTGTCGCTTCCGATCCGGAACGCTATGTACTGTTGCAGCAGTTTAAAAACCCCGCTAACCCGCAAATCCACGAGCAGACCACCGGCCCGGAAATTTGGCATGACAGCGATGGCGCGGTCGATATTTTAGTGGCCGGCGTCGGCACCGGCGGCACCATTACCGGCGTATCGCGCTATATCAAGCTCACGCAAAGCAAACCCATCGTTTCTATTGCCGTGGAGCCGGAAGCCAGCCCGGTGTTAACTCAGTATCGCAGCGACCAAGATATACAGCCTGGGCCGCACAAAATCCAGGGCATAGGGGCCGGATTTGTGCCCGATGTATTGGATTTATCCATGATCGATGCCATCGAACAAGTCAGTAATGATGAAGCGATTGAATATGCGCGGCGTTTGGCGCGGGAAGAAGGCTTGTTATCCGGAATTTCCTGCGGCGCGGCGGTCGCGGCGGCAGTGCGGGTGGCAAAACGGCCGGAAAACGTCGGCAAGACCATTGTGGTGGTACTGCCGGACTCCGGCGAGCGGTATTTGAGCTCTGCTTTATTCGAAGGCTTGTTCGATGCGCAGGGCGTGGCGGTTTGAGTCGCCGCTGAAGTTAAGGGGCAGTGGCTAAGGTTTTTGTAAAAGCTTGGCAAACTGGCTGCTGTCCCCTTTGTATTTCCGCTATATACATTATCAGGTCCAAACATCATCTTGGCCGGTAGCTGAAAATATTTCTGTCTTGCGCAAGTTGCGGCTGAATAACCAACAGGGAAGTCCGGTGTTCAGGGCAAAACGGGAGGATTGAGATTGTTGACTTACCGCTATCGACCCAAACCCGCCTATCGAGACTCTCCAAACCGGTCAGTCGGCCAAAGCCAGGTTCTGCACACCGGCGAACTACAAACCAGCCGTTGGCGAACTCAACCAAGCGGCCATTAAGTGACATTCAAAGATTTTAGGGTATGTCAGCATCGAATCCTAAAGCTGTCGCTCAAAGCCCGAAGCCAACGATATTAGGTAGCGAAGTGAGAAGCACAGGAAGTATTGCAATTAGACCTTGCTGCGTTCCCTATCGACAATGGAGTTAGTCGAATTTGTTTTGTGTCCGCAAAATTTCATTCTTTGCGTTTGTGATTTCAGTTTTTTCTTGCTCAAGAGCTTTAAGTTGATTACGAACTTGAAGTAAACGGTATTCAACTCTGGAAAGAGCGCTGGCAATGTCTTCTTCCGATGCGGTCGTCAAGCCATTGAACTGGTCAACTAATTGCTGAGCCTCATTTGTGTATTGCTCGACAAGATATACTCGGCTACTGATTTTTTCAACAGCGAGTGTTTCGGAAGAGCTTGAACTCATACCGGAAGATTTAAGCAGCATTCTATGTTCAAGCTTTAACTGCTGCGCAAGTTCCTTCACCCGTTGAGTTTCAGACAAAACGTCACCTGATGCGTAAATAAGCTGTCTCCGGAGTGCTCTGCTCTCGGTTTGTGCCGCAAGCTTCATTGCCGCATGAGCTGTTTTCGCTGATTTCGAAGCTGCGTATGCAGCATATAGACCGCCAACACCGGCCAAGCCGCTGCCTAGAGAGGTAATGATGTCGAGCAAAACTGAACAATCAGCCAATTTGAATCTTCCTTACAAAAAATTGAATTGGATGTATTTTATAGATCAACTATAGCACCGAGAACACACATTTAGCTGGACACCGCAATTGGCAATTTCGTTTTATCTTCTATATCATGACCAACTTGATGAGCTATTATTATCCTAGCAAAATTAAAGAGTAGAGCAATGCATGAATTTAAAAAAATATTAATATTTTCTGTTTTTATAGCAGGAGCTTGCTTTTCAACAGTTATCTATGCCTCCCTTTATACCCGAGAAGGTGGCTTGGTTTATGACGACATTAGCAAGATCACTTGGACATCCAATGCTAATCTTTTTCAATATCTCGCAAATTCACCTGAGAACAATAATTTCATACAGCAAGTAATTGACGCAAATAATGGCATTATTTACGGTTTGGGTAAAAATACTTTCCTCGACAAGCATACATTATCTTTTTCTGATTTTAATTTAACAACTGGAACGTTAAATTGGTACGGAGCCCAAGCATTTATTGGCTATCTTAATAGCATGAATTATGCCGGCTATAATGATTGGCGACTGCCAACGACATGGCCAACATTTGGTGGATACTCAGAAGGCGGTAGTGAATTTGGCCAATTATATTACACGGAGTTGGGTGGAAAGCCAGCCATGCAGTTAGCTAGTGTTCATAACGGTAATTATTTTCTATTTAGCGGAATCCAGGGGTTCCCATATTGGAGCAGCACGATATATGATAGAGATTTTACCTATGCTTGGTATTTCAATCTTGGTAGTGGTGGAGTACAAGCGTTTACATCTAAAAGTGCCTTTCAGAACGTTTGGGCTGTTCGCAATGGGGATATTACTGTAATACCGATACACATACCGGCTTGGCTTTTTGGTCTTATTTTATTGGGATTAATGAGGTTTACTGGTTTGTTAGGGCAGATCAGATCAGCAATGGTGTAATTTGAGGGCTGTAGGCTTCGAATTCTGTTATTTTTATCATACTTAGAAGCTGTTGCAAGTAATTTGATTGCCGAATACATTGCAATTAGTAGTTCTTATTGGATTAGTAACTATATATGTTGGATGAGTTGCTGAATACAATACAACAGCATTTGCTAATTCTATTTCTGCTCTTGCCATTTCACCGATTGTTGTAAATAATATCTGAGCAAATTTTTTGCTTACATTTCCCACTTCAGAAATAAAAGCATCCCTAGACTGGTCTATTTCATTTTCTTCCATTATATTTAGACGATTTTCAAGATTAACCTTCCATTTTTTACCTTCATCTTTTAAAGATGTTCTAAGTCCATATATTTGTGTGTTTATATATCCATATGTTGGATGATTGGATACAATTTCATTTACTAATGAAATCTGTTTCTTTAATACATTTGAAATTATAATTGCTAACGCTGGATCAATTTTACTGGCTTCTTCAATTTGCTTTGCCATACAATATTGAAATTCCCCATACCAATCTATGCCTAGCTGTACGTCAGGATCACTGATAACCTCATCATCTTTCAGTTGTTCTTCAGTCGGATACTCGTTAAATGCTATTGCCAGTTTATTATAAAGTTTAGAATACTTTGGTTTTGCTTGAATAGGAGCTCTGCAAGCCTCAGCTTTTGTGTTAGCGTCTGATGCCATCATAAAAATTCTAATACGTTCTGACTGAGTATGAATTGCAGAGCATCCTGATAACAAAATAAATGCAAATAAAATTAATATTGGTCTCATTGAGAGAGTATCGGGTAATTGAAGTCTAAATTATTTTATAGCATTTCTCGCAAATTACACGTCCGGCCTAGCAAATACTTTCCTATGTCAGCTCATCCTCAACAATCTGACATTCGTTAGTGAAAGAGTCCGTCTGCTTTTGGCCGTAGTGACTCAGTGAGAATGTTAAATTGTTCGCCGAATAACGGACAGTCAACTGGGTCACAGGTTGCCTTAACTATTGAAATTGGATGGCGACCCCGACGGTCGGGTAATGGCCGATTGAAGCCAGATGCTTGGAAGTGCCAGCCAACCCTAAATGCACATGGCTGTTATCTCTATGCTAAGTCAAAGCAACCACCCGTTTGACTCTCGGCAAGCCTCCAATCACCAGCGCTCCCGGTAATCATATCGGGGCATCGGCCGCGGCGGATAGCCGTAATAGTCCAGCGGCGGCCGCGCGAAATAGCGCGGCGGCGGGGGAGGGTAATAGCCCAATCTTGCCGGGCCATGCATCCTAAAATATGGCCGGTAAGCATGCCCGTGATGGTGATGATGCCGCCTATGGTGGCCATGTCCCCAATTATCTCCATGCGCCAAAGCGGTTCCGGACCATAACACGCCGATTAACAATATCGTTATAAGCCTGAACATATATCCTCCTTTGTGGGATTGTTTCAGTCGCAGCGGATTGTTCGCCTTTTTGCTTAAAAACCTCTTAATTCCGCTGCGCTGTTTGAAAGCAGAGCAGATCGAATGCCGACTTGCACATCGCTCAAACCATTGGCGCCACATTCCCGAAGCGCTTCAAATCCCGGATTTCGTACTTCTCAATTTATTTGCACCGTGTTTAAGGCAGGCTGTCCCAAAAAACCGGTTCATGCGCCTGTGGGCAGGCTGAGTAACATCGCCACATTAAAGTTTGATGAAAATGCCGATTTGAATGAACCTTGCTGGTTTGCCCGGGAATAAACGCTGCACGTAACCACGGTTTTGTCTGGTTACCGAAATTGAACCGGGCGTCAGATTATCCTCACTGGAAACTAATGGCGCCCGCATAATGACGATGCAGCAAAAGGAATCCGGGCCATGACGCTTAGCAAGCAATCCAAAAGAATCATTGTGTATTCTCACGATACCTTCGGTCTGGGCAATATCCGGCGGATGTTGGCTATTTCTAAATCCTTGGTGGATGCCGATCCGAATGTCTCGGTATTGATTTTGTCCGGCTCGCCGATGCTGCATGCCTTCCGGATTCCGGACCGCATCGATTACATCAAGTTGCCCTGTCTTTCGCGTAGCGTCAAAGGCGATTATTCGGTGAAGTTTCTGGACATGGAATACGCGCAACTGCTCAAACTGCGCAGCAACATCATCCGCAGCGCAGTGCTGGATTTCGACCCCGATTTGATTTTGGTCGATAAAAAGCCCTACGGCGTCAGCGACGAATTGGGCGCGGCTCTCAATCTAATGCAGCGCCGCGGCCACCGTGCCAAGTTGGTCTTGTTGTTGCGAGACATCCTCGACAGTCCGGAAAGCACGATACCCGTGTGGAAGAAAAACGGTTACCACGATGCCATTCAATCCCATTACGACAAGGTGCTGGTGGTCGGTTCGCCGGAGATTTACGACATGCGCAAGGAATACGAGTTTCCCGACGCCAGCCATGAAAAAGTCGACTTCTGCGGCTACATCGCCCGCGAACGCAGCGACAAACGCGCCGGTGAGATTCGGCAGCAAATCGGCTGTAAACAGGAACGTCTGGTGTTGGTGACCGCAGGTGGCGGTGAAGACGGCTACCAATTGCTGCACAGTTATCTGGAAGGCTTGAATCGGCAAGATCTGGGCGACAACACCATGACCCTGATGATTTGCGGTCCGGAAATGTCGGAAAGCCGCCGCCACCAGCTCGAAGTTTTGGCTCGTGGTTGCCGTAACGTGGTGATTCAAGAGTTTAACACCGACATGATGGCCTGCATGGAAGCCGCCGATTTGGTGGTCAGCATGGGCGGTTATAACACCACCTGCGAATTGTTAACCTTGCGTAAGCGCGCGATTTTGGTACCGCGCGTCAAACCTTCGCAGGAGCAATGGATACGCGCGGAACGCCTGGCCCTGCAAGGTTTGGTGCGCGCCATTCACCCCAACAATCTGACGCCCAAATTGCTGATGGATACCGTCCGCGAGGAATTGCGCCGCACCAACGTCCACCACAGCCGGATGTATCAAATCGACATGGGCGGCTTGCCGCGCATCAGCCAGTCGATCAGCGACCTGCTTTACGACTGCCCGGCAAACCTGCCGGCAACGATCAGGGCTTCGACTCGCAGCGCCAGCGCCGACTAACTCAATTTGCCGAATACATCACTCGGCGCGTGCAACGCCGAACGGCCCCTTATGGATTACACCATGCAAAAACACGACAACCAGGCGCAAGTCGCCTACATCCTCAAAGGCTTTCCGCGCACCTCGGAAACCTTTATCACCAATGAAATCCACTTGTTGGAAACCTTAGGCCTCAAACTGTCGATCTTTTCGATCAAGCAACTCGAGGGCCAAAAGCACCATGCCGTGGTTGACCAGATCAAAGCGCCAGTGACTTATCTGCCGCAAGCCGACGATTTGACCGGCCGCAGCTTTTGGGTCTGGCTAAGGGAAAACCTGCCGAAATTCATACCCAGCCACGGCCGGTTGTTCCTGAAGCGGCCAATCGCCTATCTCGGCGCTTTGCTGGAGTGTTTCAGTATGTCGATTAAATACCGCGAAAGCTGGCGGGACTTTCCGCGCACGGTATTCATTAAGGAATTTTTGCAAGCCGGCACTATCGCCAAAGCGGTATTGCAGAATCCGGCCATTCGCCATTTACACGCCCATTTCTGCCACGGCGCCACGACGGTGGCTATGTTTGCCAGTCGGATCAGCGGCCTTCCGTTCAGCTTTACCGCCCATGCCAAGGATATTTACCTAAAGGAATTGAATCCCGGCGATTTATTGCAAATCAAAATGCGCCGCGCCAAATTTGCCGTGACCTGCACCGGCGCCAACCAGCAACATCTGGACGCCTGCAAAGGCAGCGATATTGCCGTGCACCGGATTTATCACGGCCTGGACACCGATTTGTTTGTGCCGGAGCCGCGCGAGCAATCTGCCGCTGGCGCTGTCCCAACCATCCTGTCGGTTGGGCGGCTGGTCGAGAAAAAAGGCTTCGATTACTTGGTCAGAGCCTGCGCAATTCTGCGGGATCGTGGCGTTAAATTTAACTGCCGCATCGTCGGCGGCGCCGATAAATACGCGCTAGTGATCAAACAACTGATCGCCGATCTGGATTTACGAGATTTGGTCAGCCTGCCCGGCGCGGTCACGCAAGAACAATTGCGCGGTATTTATCAGCAAGGCAGCGTGTTTGCCCTACCTTGTCTGGTGGTGGACAACGGCGACCGCGATGGCATTCCGAACGTATTGGTCGAAGCGATGGCGATGGAAATGCCGGTCATTTCCACCGACATTTCCGGCATCCCGGAACTGATTCAAGACCAAGTCAACGGCCTGCTGGTGCCGGAGAAAAATGCCGCAGCCATGGCCGATGCCATCGAACGCTTGTTAAAAGATCAGGCTCTACGCCAGCGCCTGGGCCAAGCCGCGCGGCAAACCGTCTGCCGGGATTTTAACTCCCGACACACCACGGTGGCTTTGAAAAACTTGTTCGACGCCTGCCTGGCCGGTGAAATGGTGGAAGCGCATGTCTGCTGTGCTGAACATTCTTAATACCGACCCGCGTCTACAGGCGCTGGCGGCGCCGTATTGCGATATGACGCCGGTTGACTTGCTGACTTATTTCCATAGCCGCCGGCATGTCCGCTACTTTTCGGTGATCGACGAAGAGCAAAATACCCCGGAAAAACTGGATGGCGTATTGCGCAATCGCTTTGATTTCAATCACGAACCTTATCAGCTGGATGATGACTTCGACTGGCTGAGCAACCCCAGCGCCGACATCGAATGGCTGATTTTGTTGCACAAGTTTTATTACGCGGTCGGCTTGGGCCGGCGCTTTGCAGAGACCGGTGATCGGCGCTACCGCGATAAATGGCAAACGCTGACCCAACGTTGGATCGATACCGTACCCATCGATTTTCTCTCCAGCGATGTCACCGGCCGCCGCGTGCAAAACTGGATTTTTGCCTACCGTTATGTCGTCTCGACGGACACCCAACCGGCTATTGATCCCGAGTTTCATCTGGACTTTCTCGCCTCGCTGCAACAACAAGTGGCTTATCTGTGCGACAACCTGACCCCAGCTCGCAATCATCGCACGCTAGAGCTTTACGCGATTTTTCTGGTGGCGGTGGTGTTTCCGGAATTGCGCGGCGCCGATGAATGGTTGAAATTTTCGATTGCCGAACTGCATTGCAATCTGCAAACCGACTTGCTGGCCGACGGCGTGCATTGCGAGTTATCGACCGATTATCACCACATCGTGCTGCGTAATTTTCTGGGCATTCGCAGGCTGGCCATGCTGAACCACATCGCGCTGCCGGTGGACATGGACGCAGCCATCAAAAAAGCCCTGACCTTTTGCCTGCATGCGCATAAACCCGACGGTTTTATCCCGGCCATCAGCGACGGCGATAGCGCCAATTTCCTAGATTTGCTGCGCCAAGGCCATGCGCTGTATCACGATGAGGCGATGCTTTACGTTGCCACGTCCGGCCAACAAGGCCAAGTACCGGCGGAACGTTCAAAAACCTTTACCGCTAGCGGCTACAGCATCTTGCGCAGTGGCTGGGGTGATCAAGGCGGAGCATATCAAGACGAACGCTACTTGTTTTTCGATTGCGCGCCGCTCGGGGCCGGCAACCACGGCCATCTGGATTTACTGAATATCGAAATGGCCGCTTACGGTCGCTCGTTGATTGTCGATCCGGGCCGTTATACCTACGACGAATCCGGCGACACCAACTGGCGGGTAGTGTTTCGCGGCACGGGCTACCACAACACCGTGCAGGTGGACGGCAAAAATCAGACGCTTTATGCGCCGCACATTCGCAAATACAAGATTCAAGGCCCGGAACCGGCGCGCGAATTTAAATGCGCGCTGCACCGGCCGGGATTTGACTATCTGCACGGCATCGCCGCCAGCCATGAATATCCGGTGATTCACGAGCGCAAAATCCTGTTCATCGCCGGCGAATACTGGCTGATCTGTGATTTGCTGCGCGCGAAGCAAAACCACGACTACGAACTGCGGTTTCATCTGGATGCGCTAGCTCTGCAACGTACGACCACCCGAGTCGATGCCGCCGGCTTGCGCGTCGATTCGCCGAATCTGCTCATGCTGCAACTCCCGCAACCGGATACCCAATTAACGCTGGAGCCCGGCTTTGTCTCGCCCAGCTACGGTGTCAAATACCCGGCGCCGGTCGTCAAGTTTGCCGCGCATGCCGCCGACTATTGCTTTTTGACGGTGCTGTTTCCTTATCAATCGACGCCTCCTCGGCTGACGCTTGCACAGCTGCCGGTCAGCCAACACGGTCAATCGGTGGGCAATACCATAGCCAGTGCCCTGCGGATTCACAGCCAACAGGCGCACGGGGACTATCTCGACACTCTATTTCTGGCGCACCGCAAAGGCGGCAGTTATACGTTTGCTGATCTAAATACCAATAGCGCGTTCGTATTCCGCCGTCAGGATAGTCTGGGCCGGGTGATGGCGTGGCATACCGAATCGGCTGCGGCGGCAAGGGAATAAATGATGAAACCCGAATTTCGCGCGATGGATAGTTCAATCCTGTCAGGCAACCCAGGCGCCGATAAAGCTGCGTTATTGCTGCCGCCGTTCGATACTTGCTCACCCGCCGAGTTGTTAGCGCATTTTCGCCAGCGCGCAGTGGACAACTACTTTCCGCTCAAACCCGGAAAAGCCAAACATGTCGCCAGCGCGGCGCCGATACTCGACAATGAATTTACTCTGAATAACGAGACTCACCGTTTAGGCAACGGATTTGACTGGTTGCACAACCCCAGCGCCGATCTGGAATGGCTGATTCTGCTGCACAAGTTTTATTACGCCCGCGATCTGGCCTTGGCCTACGACTATAGCGGCGACGAAGGTTATGCCGACAATTGGGTGGCATTGGTCGGTTCCTGGATAAAGCAAGTGCCGGACGGGTTCGTGAACAGCCAGGTGACTGGCCGCCGCTTGCAGCAATGGCTGTTGGCTTACCACTACTTCGTGCCGGGCCGGGACTGCCAAGCGATAAACGCCGAATTTCTGCTGGCGTTTTTACATTCGATACAGTCGCAGGCGCTATTTCTTAGCCGTAACCTAACCCCAGAAGGTAATCACCGCACCATCGAGCTGTCAGCGATTTTCACGGTTGCGATTTTATTCCCGGAGCTTAGCGCTTCGGCCGAGTTACTGACCTTTGCCCAGAGCGAACTGCTGGCCAATCTACGCCAGGATTTCCTGGCCGACGGCGTGCAAAAAGAGCTGTCCACCGACTATCACCACACCGTATTGAAGAACTTTTTACGGGTCCGCGAACTGGCGGATTTAAACGGCGTGAACTTGCCCGAGCCATTCGATGCCGTCATTGAAAAAGCCCTGGAATTTTCGATTTACGCCCACAAACCCGACGGCTGGCTGCCGGCCATCAACGACGGCGACGTCAACAGTTATCTATCGCTACTGGGTAAAGCCGAACGCTATTACCCCAGCGACGCGCTGCGCTATGTGCTCAGCCAAGGCAAGCAAGGCCAGCCGCCGACGCAACGCTCGCGGCTGTTTGCCGACAGCGGTTATTGCATTCTGCGCAGCGACTGGGCCGAACGGCCTTATGCCGACGGCCGTTATCTGTTTTTCGACTGCGGCGATTTGGGCTTTGGCAGCCACGGCCATTACGACTTGTTAAGTTTTGAAATGGCCGCTTTCGGCCGCTCCTTGATCGTCGATCCGGGCCGTTATACCTATCACGAACACCCAAGCGACGACGTCAACTGGCGGCATGCGTTTAAAGGCACCGCCGCCCACAACACCGTCATGATCGACGGCAAGGATCAAATGGCCTACCAATGTCATGAACCGGTCGGCCCGCAACCCCATGCTGCGGTAATCCGTTTTGAATCGAATCAAGGCTTTGATTTCGTGCATGGCCGCGCCCTCAGCCCGCGTTACGAAGTCGATCATCAGCGCAGCATCTTCTATGCCGAAAACGAGTACTGGATTATCAGCGACCTGCTAAGCGGCTGTACCAGTCATCGCTACCAACAATTTTTTCATCTGCCGCCACCATGGTCAGCGCCAATTCAGTCCCTGAATAATCGGCAAGGCCAGGGCGTTTGCCTGCCTAACCTGTTAGTCGCGCAAGCACCGCGTGCCGAGGTGGCGATGCGCATAGAATCCGGCTGGTTTTCGCCGGAGTATGGCGTCAAACACGCCGCGCCGGTGCTGTGTTTCAGCCAAGAGGGCGACGGTACCCGTTGGTTTCAAACTGTGCTGTATCCCTATCGGGATGACGCGCCGGACATCCGGATCGACAGCTTGCCGGTCAGTCAGTCGCAGCATCTGGCAACGCCAATGCAGGCCATGGCTTTGAGTATTACCTTAAAGACCGCCGACACGGTTTATCGCGACTGTTTTTTTGTTAGCCATCTCAACGAAACAACGGAATACCGATTTGCGGATATTGTCTGCCGGGCGAAGCTGTTGTTCGTGCGCCGCAATCTGCTGGGGGAGATCGTCAGCTTACAAGCCGACGCCATTGAAAGCCTGAAAATTGCCGGCCGCACGCTGGTGGACAGCATCGACAAACCGGTTACGTTGAATTATCGGCCAAGCCCGACCACGCCAACACCATCAGCGGTTTGTGAGCGCGCGGCATGAATCAAGACCCGCAATTTCCGCAGATGCCAGCGGCATTGAATCCGACTTTGATGGGCCCCTTGCTGGATTGGCTACTAGACGGCGCGGGTAATCCAGCGTCCGGAAACGGCTGGCAGATCGGCGAAAAACGTTATAAACCGGGGAAGAGCCTGTTGGTGGGGTATCGCTGGACAGGTCAATCTGATAGTCCGCACACCCGCTTTGCCACCGGGCGGCTATGCTCGCCGGCCGACGTTAACCGCGAGTTTGAACGGGAACTCGCCAAACGGCCAGACTTGGCGAAAGGCGCGCTGACGCTATTACAACATCCGGCCATGCTGGTGTGGGCGTTTCCGTATGATCGCAAACTACGCCATTTGCCCACGCTGCTGGACCACGCGGCGATGGCGATTCGCCTACAAGCGGCCGACCTGCTTGGCATGCCTGTAGAAAGCTTGCAATCCGAGGTGTTGCATTATCTTGCCGAGCGTTCCTGCATGATTCGTTACAGCGTGCAACCTGCCGAATCAACGCAGCCGCGGCTGGTGTACGCCAAAAATTATGCCGATGATGCGGGCCGCGAAACCTTTGCCGTCATGCGCCAGCTTAACGGACCATTTAACTGGGGTGCCGAGGCGTTGGCTTTTGACGCGGACACGTTGACACTTTGGCAAGCCCATCTGCCTGGTCAGGCTTTGACGTGGGCGGAGTTGCAGGAGGATCGTGATGGGATACTGGCCGATCAGATGGCACAGTGCGTGGCGGAGTTGCACGCCTGCCATATCGATACGCCAAGATGTTACACGCAAAGCGATGTGGTGCAGGGTTTGTTGGATACGCCAACGCTGGCCGAGCAAGTTTGCCCGGAATGGGCCGGCCGTATTGCCCGCTCGGTAAACAGCTTGTTGGCGCAGGCGCCGCTTCAAACGCCATCTAGGCTGGCGACGCTGCACCACGACTTGAAACTAAATAACTTTTTATATGACGGTCAGCGCTTGGGCTTGATCGATATGGACTGCGTATGCCTCGGCGATCCCCTGCTGGATCTGGCCAGCCTGATCGCCAATATTTATTTAAACGGCATCCGCGATGCAGCTTCGATTGAATCCATCCATCCACTGGTCAATCGCTTGGTATTGAGTTACCAACGTCACCGTCGGCAGACGCTGAATTTGGCGGATTTACGTTGGCAGGTTGCCGCCGCGTTGATACACGAAGTGGTGCGCCGCAGTTTGCGCCAACTGGACGAAACACGCCTCAAACAATTCAAACATTATCTGGCGCTGAGCGATATGTTCGCGGTGCGTTGTGAGCAGGCTGCCGGAGCGGACGATGTATTCATCTAATCAGCCACGGCGAATTTATTTGGCTCGTCACGGCCAGAGCGAATTGAATCTGCAACAACGGATTTCCGGTCAGGCTGATGCGAAACTATCCGCCAAAGGCATGCAGCAAGCTGAAGCCTTAGCGGACGTGCTGAGACAAGAAACTTTGAGCACGATTTACAGCAGCAGCCTGACCCGCGCCATACAAACTGCCGCACCCACCGCGGCCATGCAGGGCTTGCCCATCAGGACTTTGGATGGTCTGCGGGAAATTGGCCTGGGTATTCTGGAAGGCCGACATGTTGATGAACGGGACCCGGAGGCCAGCCGCTTATGGGCGGCACGCGAACAGGATAAATATGGCTTCAGCGTACCCGGTTGTGAAGCGTATGCGGATTTTAGCGCGCGGGTGCTGAGCACTCTGCAAGCCATGTTGGCCGGCGGCGGAGAGGCGATGTTGATCGTCGCCCATCGCAACACCAACGAAATCATCTTGAATCAGTTGTTGGGCGCCGATTTTGCCGGCGTAGCCGAGATCAACGTCAAAAACAAATATCTGTACGCCATCGATTTACGCAGCAACGCGGAAGTGATGACCATACGCCTAGGCGGCGAACAGCATGGCCGGCGCTATGCGGGGTTGCGCACATGACTAACCCCTTGGCGCAATTTGCCCCCTTGCTGAATGCCGATCTGATGGCCGCCGCGCTGCAACAGCATTTGCCCGAGTGCCGGGCAGGCGACTGGCAAGTGACCGGCTGCGAGATTCAGCATCCGCGTTACAAAACCTATCGGCTGGCTGAAAATCGCGAGCGCTCGTTTTTATCGCTGGTTTACCATTTACGCGGCCGGCATCCAGCGGCAATGACCGCCGAGCAGCGCATACTGTACGCCCGCGCTTATCTGGGTCAGCGCAGCCAGCAGGCCTACAGCGAAGCGCAAGCCAACGGCGAACGGGCGATACATCTGGCGGAACTGGGCATGGTGGGCTGGCATTTTCCGGACGATCCGGCGATGCCCTGGCTGGCGGCGTTGATGGATAGTCGGCAGATTGCCGAGTTGGAACAACGGCCAATATCGGCTATCGAGATCGTCAATTACCGGCCGGAAATTCGCTGCACGGCGCGTTACCGCTTCGCCGCCGGCGAAACTGAACCTGCGCGGGTGGTTTACGGCAAAACTTATGTCGATCAACGCGGCCGGACGGTTTATCAAAATCTGGGTTTGCTGCAACAGCAACCGTCTTCAGTCGCAGACTTTGTCATGCCCCAAGCACTGGCTTACGCTGCCAACTGCCGGACCCTGTGGTTGGACGGCTTGCAGGGCCTAGCGTTGGCGGCGATGGATTTTACGCGCGAGGTAGAAGCCAAACTCCCGGTTCTGGTCGCTGCTCTTGCCGCATTTCATCGGCTTACACCGCCACCATCGCTGCCCACCATAAGCTTGCCGCAGCACTTGCAAGAGTGGCGTAAGAAAGCCGACAAATTGAGCGTGGCCTATCCCGCGCAGCAAGCGAAACTGACTGCTTTGCTAAGCGAACTGGGCCAAACTCGCCCGGAGTTTGCAACTCTGGGCTTGATCCACGGCGATTTTCACATCGATCAATTACTGGTGTTGGCGGACGGCCGATTGGCGCTGTTTGATTACGACGAATTGACGCTGGGCGACCCGTTGCAGGATTTGGCCAATTTCGCGGCGGATTTATACAACTATCCCTATCCGGTTGCCGTAATAGACCGACTGGTTCAGCAACTGTTTACGACTTATTCAGCCAACCACAACCAAACCGACCCGCAACGCTTTGTTTGGCATCTGCGCGGCCAGTTGCTGACCCGCGCCTACCGTTGCTTCATCCAACAAAAATCAGAAGCCCAGCAACGGGTCGCTGATTTTATTGCGCTGGCTTTGCGTCCCTGGCCGCTGGCCGAATGAATTCACCGGAAAACTACCCATGACCGACCAAACCCAATCGAACAGCCGCTTCAGACAAATCGTGTGGGCGCATCTGCGCCGGGTTCGCGGCAGCATTGTCGCGGCCATTGTCTGCATACTCGGTTCCACCCTGACCAGCCTGATCGTGCCCTGGCCGCTGAAGCTGATTTTCGATCATGTGTTGCTGAATCATCCGTTGCCGGCCCATCTGGCCGCCGCGCAACCGCTGTTGCACGGCGGCAGCGAACAAGCGTTATGGATCCTCTGCGGCAGCATGGTGCTGATTGCCTTGTTCAAGGGAGTTTTCTCCTACTACCAATTGTTCCTGACCTCCCGCATTGGTTATTTGTTGGTCTACACCTTGCGTAGCGAGTTGTTCGACCACTTGCAACGCCTGTCGCTGGCCTTTCACAGCAGTACGCCGTCCGGCGAGTTGCTGAACAAGCTCACCAGCGATACCAACACCTTGAAGGACGTCTACGCCGACTCGGCCTTGACCTTCACCACCCACGTGCTGACGGTACTGGGCATGTTCGCCATTATGTTCAGCCTGAGCGTGAAACTTAGCTTGATCGTGCTGGCCAGTTTTCCACTGCTGTGTCTGGCTATCGTGCTGATTTATCGCCGGGTCAAGCGCTCGGCGCGCAAACAACGCCATAATGAAGGCCGCTTGGCTTCGCGGGTTAGCGAACTGTTGAACGCGGTGCCGCTGGTGCAAACCTACGGCATGGAAGATGTCGAGCGCGAGCGTTTCGATGTCGAAAGCAGCCAGTCGATGACCGAAAGCGTGCGTACCGCGCGCATCGAAGCCGGTGCGACGCGGATGATCGAAATCATCAGCGCTATCGGCACCGGTATCGTGGTGCTGTTCGGTTGCTTGCAAGTGTTCGACGGCGTGCTGACGCCCGGCGACGTGTTGGTGTTCAGTTCCTATATCGCCCAGATGTATCAACCGATTCGGCAGATCACCCGCTTGTCCACCCGTTTTTCCAAGGCCAGCGTCAGCATCGAGCGCATCAGTGAAATTCTGGATACCGAGCCGGACATACAGGACCCGCCGAATGCGATAGTGCCTAGTGGCTTGCGCGGCGAAATCGAATTTAACAATGTTTCTTTCGGCTATCCGACCGGCAAACCCATTCTGCGGGATGTTTCGTTTCATGTTCAGCCGGGCGAAAGGGTGGCGTTGGTCGGTGCTTCGGGGGCCGGCAAATCCACCATCGCCCGCTTGCTGATTCGGCTTTACGATCCGCAACAGGGCGTTGTGCGCATCGACGGCATCGAAGTTGATCGTTACCAGCGGGCGGCGTTGCGGCGGGAAATCGGCGTGGTGTTGCAGGATTCGATACTGTTCGGCACCAGCATTCGCGAAAACATTGGCTACGGCAGCCCGGATGCCACGATTGAAGCGATTGAAGCAGCCGCGCGCATGGTGCATGCCGACGCATTCATCCGCAATCTACCGGACGGCTACGACACGGTGCTGGGCGAAAGCGGCGGCAATCTGTCCGGCGGCCAAAAACAACGCTTGTGTCTGGCGCGGGCCTTGTTGCGCCAATCATCGATTCTGATTTTGGACGAGCCGACTTCGGCGGTGGATGCCCAGTCTCAAGCACTGATCCGCGATGCCATTGATCAGCTGCACGGCGGCAAAACCGTGCTGATGATCGCTCATCAATTTCACACCATCCGCCATTTCGACCGGATTTTAGTGCTGAAGCAAGGCGTGATTGTCGAGCAAGGCAGCCACGAAGCCTTGATGCAGATGCGCGGCCATTATCACGAACTGTATAAACTCCAACACGGGTTGCGTGCCGCATGAACCACTACAAACCGCGCTTACTGCTGTATTGCCAGCATTCACTGGGCATGGGCCACTGGGTCCGAGCCATGACTTTGGCCAATGCCTTGAGCCGCGAATTTCGGGTGACATTTCTGAATGGTGGCCGCGCTCCCGATCACCAAGCCGCCGTTGCCGATTTGGATATGCTGAATCTGCCGCCGCTGGGTATGGGCGAGGATCATCAATTGTACAGTCAGGATGAACGTTACAGCGTCGAAGAAGCTCTGGCCGCTCGCAAGCAGATAATTTTGGATGAGTACGCAATGCTCAAACCCAAAGTGGTGTTGATCGAGCTGTTCCCGTTCGGGCGCAAGAAACTGGCTGGCGAGTTGCTGCCACTCCTAAAGACTGCGCGTCGAGACAAGCAAACGAAGCCACTGGTGCTGTGCAGCCTGCGCGACATCATGGTCAACGCCCGTAAAGATCAAAGTCGCCATGACGAACGCGCCCGCTGGATTACCGACCGCTATTTCGACGGCCTGCTGGTGCATGCCGATCCCCGGTTTGCCAGATTGGAAGACAGTTTTAAGCCGCGCCATCCCTTGCAAATTCCGCTGCTGTACACCGGTTTTGTCGCTCCCGGTAACGTGCCGGCCGCAATCAAACCGCCAAGGCGTGGGGTTTTGGTGTCGGCTGGTGGCGGCATGGTCGGCGCACCGTTGTTTCAAGCGGCGATTCAGGCTCATGCCATCAATTGGGCTAAGGAAAAACTGCCGATGACCATCGTCGCCGGGCCGTTTTTACCGGACGCGGACTGGCAGGATTTAGTAATACAGGCCCAAGGTGTTGAGGGTTTGACATTAGTACGCTCGGTACCGGCGATGCAGCCCTTGTTGGAGGCGCACAGTGTGTCGGTGAGTCAATGCGGCTACAACACGGTGATGGATATTCTCGAATCCCGCACGCCCGCTTTAGTCGTGCCGTTCGTGCGCGGCCAGGAAGACGAGCAAATTCAGCGGGCGCAAAAGTTAGCCGAATTGGGATTAGTCGAAATGCTGAATCCTAGCGAATTGACCGGCCAACGTTTGGCCGAACGGATTTTGCAACTAAGGGATTTTTCACCCAATCCCGCCGGCCTGGATTTGGCTGGGGCCGATACCACCGTACGCCTGATTCAGGACTTGCGGGCCAGCAAAAACGACTCTATCCCAGAAGCTCAATCAAAGGAGTATGCCCATGCTTGCTGATTGGCTCAGACCTGTGCGTATGGCCTTGGATGACCGAGAACAAGCCATCCAGATTTTCTTTCGCGACGACGACGCTGGTTGGGATGATGACCGACTTTATGCCTTGCTGGACTGCTTTCGGGATTGCCATACGCCCATCGATCTTGCGGTGATTCCCGATGCTCTTAGCCAGTCGCTGGCGGACTCGCTGCTGGGGTGTTGGCGGCGAAATCCGTTTCTGTTGGGCGTACATCAACATGGATGCAGCCATCAAAACCATGAAAACCACGGCCGCAAATGCGAATTCGGCATCAGTCGTAGCGAAGAGCAGCAATTTAAGGATTTATTGGCTGGCAAACACCAGCTTGAGTGCCTGTTCGGGTCGGCGCTGGACAGCATCTTCACGCCGCCTTGGAACCGCTGCAGCCAAACCACGGCTGATAGCCTGATCAAACTGGGTTTCCAAGCCCTGTCGCGCAACCTAGGCGCCGCGCCGCTGTATACCGGAAGATTACGGGAAATTCCGGTGGCTATTGATTGGTGCGGGATCAGAATCAAATCCGCTCAGCCCTGGATGGCGCTGGGCCAAGCCATCGCAGAGGCGTTGTATCCGACGCACCCGCTACCACTGGGCATCATGTTGCACCACGCCGTGATGGACGGTGACGACCTTGAGCATCTGCAAGCCGTATTGCAGCTATTCCGCGAACATCCCAATACGCGCTGCCGCTTGATGCGCGAATTTTTACGTCCCGCAGACGTTGTCGATATGGCGACCGGTGCTTTGGCGCTTGATTCCCTGGTCAAGCCGTTGACGCCCCTCGGCCTTGCCTCTGATCAACCCATCCACTGATTTTCGTTCCACTGATGAGCTCCAAACCCTTCAAAATAACAACAATTAAGTCGGCCCTGCTGGCCGGCGGCGCCTTGCTCAGCCTGTCTGTGTTTGCCGACGCGAGTCTCCAACAAGCAGGGGCTTCCACAAAACGCGCAGACAACGCCTTCCGCCAGGATAACGGCGATACCGTCAGAAAAGAGCCGCTACGTATCAACCCCGGCGATAAACGGCCGGCTGACCAGTTCAAGGTCGATGTGTTCGGCCATCCGCTGACCATTGGCGGCGCTTACGAACTGGAACCTCGCTACGTGGAAGACCGACGGCTGGACCCACGCCGCGATGACGACGTGGCCAATGTTTACCAAGATTTAAAGCTGGAGTTGTTTTACCAGTGGTCTAAATCGCTATCGTTTTTTGTGCAGTCCGATGTGTATTACGACCCAGAGGTCTACACAGAAAGCGGTCTGGACCAATACGAGGCCGGCATCAAACTGACCCAGGCCTGGCTGTTTATTCACCAACTCCTGGATTCGGGGTTTAGTCTGCAATTGGGCCGGCAACGCATTGCCGATAAGCGCCAATGGTGGTGGAACGACGAACTGGACGCGGCGCGGATTTATTTTGGCGAAGACACGCTGTTCGCCGAGTTGGCGATTGCTAAGGAACTGGGCTCGAAACAGTCGGATCAGGATTTCATCGATCCGGTCAGCGACCGGGTGGTACGGCTAATGGGCGATATGGTCTGGCAATGGGACCCGAAGCAAAATTTATCCTTGTTTTTTCTCAGCCAGTTCGACAATTCCGATAATCAACGCCCCGGCGACTTGATCCGCGCCAATCGTAAAGACAGCAGCGATGGTGACTTGACCTGGTTTGGCGGCCGAGCCATGGGTAAATTCAAAATCGAACATATCGGTAAAATCGGCTATTGGCTGGATTCGGCATTAGTGTTCGGCGATGAGACTACCCAGACCTTTACCGACATCAACAGCAATGTATCCCGCGTCGGCGCGCAAACACCCAAACACGTCGCAGCCTGGGGCATGGACGCCGGCATCACCTGGTACAGCAACCTGTTCCTCGAACCCTATGTCACGCTGGGCTACGCATACGGCTCCGGCGACAGCAATCCCGATGACGGCACCGACAACAGCTACCGGCAATCAGGCATCCACAATAACAAAATAAAATTATCCGGAAGCCAACGCTTTCGTTATTACGGCGAACTGTTTCGACCGGAGTTATCGAATTTGAACATCATGACTGCGGCGCTGGGCTTTCCGATCTCCGAGCAAAGCTCTATCGATTTGCTTTACCACCACTACGAACAGGCTACGCCGTCGTCGGTGATTCGCGATTCGCGAATTCGCGCCACGCCCAACGGCCGCAGCGGCACGCTGGGCGACGAGTTTGATCTGGTGTTGTCATTGGACGAATGGAAGCATTTGCAGGTGCAATTTGCCGGTTCGGTCTTCATGGCCGGCCCGGCGTTCGGCGCGTTGGAAGGGAATAACTCCTTCCAGCTCGACCTGACCTTTAAATACAGCTTTTAGCGGCTTGTTTGCCATGCCTGCAAAGCGCCGCAAAATGCTGTTTTATTGCCAAAGCCTGGTTGGCCTGGGGCATTTGACCAGCAGCTTGTTGGTGATCCGCGAGCTGTCGGCTTACGCCGATGTGGACTTGATCCACGGTGGCCAAGGCCTACAGCAGATGCCGGAATTGCCGGGATTTCGGCATCTGCGTTTGCCGACGATTTTGATCGATAGTGCCAGCGACGAACTATACGCACCGGACAGCGATGAGCCTATCGAACGTATCTGGGCTGAACGGGCGGCGGCTATCGAGCAATTTGTAAACTGGCCTTACGATGCGGTAATAGTCGAGTTTTTCCCGTTCGGCCGGCGCCGCTTGAAACAAGAGATTCTGGGTTTATTTGCCAAGGTCAGACAGCGCTGCGGGGCGATTCCGATTTTTTGTTTTGTGCGGGAAATTTTGGTGCCGGCAGCGCTAGACGCAGAAAGGCGCATGGTGAAACTGGTGCGGGAGCATATCCATACCGTTTTCGTGCGTGGCGATCCGAATATTGTCCGCTTCGAGGAAACCTTTAGCTTGACCGCCGAAATTGCCGACCGTTTGGTTTACGTGGGCTACGTCAGCCCGCCACCGCCAACAAGCTGGCCAGTAAGACGGAACCGGATAGTGGTCAGCCAAGGCGGCGGCGAAATCGGTAAATCGCTGTTGCGCGCCGCGATCCGGACCGCGCCGCTGCTGCCGGAATATCAATTTTTAGTGATTACCAGCTCCCGAGCTTCGGCAACCGAAATCGCTGAATTGCAAGCGCTGGTCAGCAGTCCTAATGTCCAAGTCGTCTCGTTTTTGCACAACTTTCAGGAAAATTTACAGTCTGCGGCGTTGTCGATCAGTCTGGGCGGCGACAATACATTGATGGACGTGATCAGCACCCGCACGCCGGCGTTGGCGTATCCTTACGCCGGCAATAGCGAGCAAGGGCTGCGGATTGAAAAACTGGCCGGCAAGGGGTTTGTGTTTCCGTTAACCGACAACGATCTGCCGCCGGAACGGCTTAGTATCAAGATCAGAGAAACGATAAATCAGGCTTATCCGCAGCAGGCCATAGCGATTAACGGCGCGGCCGAAATCAGTCGGCGGATAAGGGCAATCCTTGACGGCGACTTTTGTGAAGATCAGTGAGCGCGCTCTGGAACGGCGAGGGCGGTGCTCGAATCCAGTAAATTGGCGGTCGAGGCGTCGTTGCCCAGCCGGCGTTTGATGTCTGCCGCTTTCCAGTCCGGATGCAATTGCAACAGCAAAGCGGCCATGCCGGCCACATGCGGTGTGGCGAAGGAACTGCCGTTCATAAAGTCGTAGGCTTGGTGCGGCACGGTGGTCAGAATGTCTTTACCAGGTGCGGCTATTTGCTGGTGGTTGCCGTTGTTTTCCTGACCAACGGCTATCACACCGGCGATGTTGGCCGGGAAACCACCGCTTTGGTCCTGGCTAGGGACTGCCGCAACCACGATAATGCCTTTGGACAACGCTTTCTCGATTAACTGTTGCACTAAAGGGTCTTCGGGGCCGCTCAGGCTCAGATTGATGATATGGCTATTCATTCTGATAGCCTGATTCAAGGCCAACGCTAGGGTAAAGCTGTTGCAATGTGCCGGCAAGGCATTGGGTTTCTCCGGCCAGCAGGCCCGAAATGCCAAGATTTCCGCCTCGGGGGCGATACCGGCTATGCCTATGCCGTTGTTGGGATGAGCGGATAATACGCCGGCTACCGCCGTACCGTGAATGTCGGCCAAATTATGATCGCTGGGTTCCGGTGCGGTGTTTTCCGAATACTTGATCCGGCCTCGTAAGTCCGGGTGCTCGGTATCTACGCCGGTATCAATCACGGCAATACGCACGCCTCTGCCGGTGGTGGTGCGGTGCAAATCGGCTATGCCGAGGGCGTTGAAGCCGGTTTGTAAATGCAGATACGGGTCGCTGTAGGTTTGAGTCGGCGCAACTTGTTTACCTAAAACCTGGAAGCTATGCATTTGCTGGACGGACGACACGTCGCTGTCCTGTTGCAACTCCGTTATTGCCTGTTGCACGGGCAGGCTGTCCGGTACCTCATACACCACGCAGCTGACGCCCAAGGTCGTCACCGGCCACTGGGCGACGAACTGTAAATGGTGACGCTCGGCCAGTTCCTGCGCAATATGTTCGCTCCAGCCGGAGTTGCCGTAATGGCCGCGCAAGCGATAACCGTCCAAGCTGTTGGCGGGCAACGCGCGGTCAATGCTGCGGTCGGTAAAGGTGACGAGCAGACGCCGCTCTTCGGCAGTTGTGCTGTCGCCTAGTCGCGATAAATCGCTGGTACTCGCGCAGGCGCTAAGCAGCCCGATCAAGCAAATAAACAGATTTAAGCGCACTAATTTCATGATCGATTATGGTTGTAAAATCGGTTCGGCTAGCATGACATCCTGTCGGCTGCGCAGCAACGCCAAGGCGCCGGCCATGTCGGCATCGGGCTTGCCGGTCGCGATTTTGACAGTATAGGCGCCGACGCTGTTCGGTCCATCTACCCGTATCCCGCCAATTTGGCTAAGCGCGGCGTCTATGTCTTTTTCCATCAGATTCTTTGCAAATACCACACGCATCTGACCGGTCGCACTGGCGTCCGGTTTGGCCGCTGACAGCGTGTGATAATCGGAGGTGTTGGCCGGCCGTAGGTATTGGACGGCTGCCGGCAGGGTGACCAATAACAAGGACGCGGCAATAGCCAGACCTTTACCGGTATTGCTGGCGATTCGCCAAAATCCCTGGCCCGCGCTGAATGGTTTTATATTGCCGCCACCCAGTTGTTCGCTTGGGATGTCGGTCTGTTTGCTACGCGGGACTTGACTGGCTATTTGCATTTTGGCACGCAGGCCGGCAAAAGAGGCTTCAGCGGCTATGTCCAGGTCGGCTGCTTGTTGCACGGCTGCCGCAAGTTTTTGCAAAGTTAGCAGTTCGCGTCTGCAGACTAGGCAGCTTTTTAAATGTTGGTCTACCTGTTGGCGTTCGTTAACTGTCAGGCTTTGATTGACATACCAGGGCAGTAACAACACGATGTCCGAATGGGAAGTAGTGGATGAGGAAATCTGTGAGTTCATGGCCTTATTTCTCCTGTGCGTCGGCAAAAACCTGCAGTTTCCTGCGGGCATGAAACATACGGGTTTTGACGGTATTTTCCGGACAATCGAGGATTCTGGCGACATCCTGATAAGACAAGCCGTGGTAAAAGGTTAGTTCGATGACGGCGCGTTGGTCCGGCGGTAAAGTGGCCAAGGCATAGTTTAACCAATCCTCGTTTTCCCAGTTATTTGCTGGATTCGCGGTTGGATCACCCATGGATTCGGTCAAGTCGTCTATGTCGACATCGTTGTTACGCCGGGCGCTTTTGGCCATGGCTTTCAAGGTTTTGTGATAGGCGATGCCGAATACCCAGGTGGAAATTTTGCTTTCATGATTGAAGCCTTGGGGTTTTTCCCAAACCACCAGCAAGGTCTCCTGTATCAATTCCTCCACCGCTTCGGGTTGGCGCGTCATGCGCAAGATGAATCGAAACAACCTTGGATAGTAGTTTTTGTAGAAGGCTTCGAATGCAGCGGTATCGCCTTCGCCGATACGTTGCAGCAGGGCGTACTCGTCCGAGCCGATTTGGGGCTGTTCGGGCATGGGTGGTCGATGTAAGTTAGGGACTAAACGCAGCATGGCTCAAACCTGGGTTCCGGTGATTTTAGCTTGGTGTGCGAGTGTATTCCGCAGCGAGGCCGGAAGGTTCAAAGGCGGGAAATTTATTTAAAATCCGGCGGTCACGGAGATTAAAAACTTGTTGTCCTGTAAGCGTGGATAAAACTCGTGGTGATGGGTATCTGCGTGATGATTGTCCAGATGAACGTCAGCGTAGCGTAAGTCTAGTGCCAGATTGTGGGTGATGAACCAGGAGACCCCAGCATTCCAATAAAAATAATCCTCATCCAATAGTTTGTTGGCTTGGTAGTAGCCCAATCCCGTTGAAAATTGTAGGTTGTCGAGAATGTCGCGGCGATATTTGAGTTCGTAATTCAGCACAGTGGCGTCGCGGCGATAGGCGTTAGGCGCAACGGACACGGTGCCGCTGAGCCAGTCCTGATAGTGTAGGGATGCGTAAAATTCGGCGTAATCGGCATATTTCCCAAAAATCTTGCCGTCAAACAGATAGCCGGTTACTGAGAGTTCAGTACGCCAGTCGCGATTTAACGGCAAGCTCCAACCCAGATAGGGTTTGATTTCGACATCGGCATGGTTTTTATAGCGACGGTCGTCGAAGCTGACTTGTGAAACGCCTACGCCGCCGAACCAGCCCATAGCATCCTGGTAATCGATATGCGCCTGAGCCAGCGGGTTGCCGCGATTCTTGGAATAGCCCCTGTATAAGTAATCGCTGAGAAACGTCAGTTCGCCATGCCATTCCGCTTGAGCGCAAGTTAAAACCGAGGATACGCCGAAAATTCCTATGGGGATTGCAAACACGCCTTTGCGGAAGATTTTATCTGTGTCCATGGCTGGGTAGTTTGAGATTTATGCGGGCATTGTCAGTGATTGGCTGTCAGTATAGAACTACCCTTTTGTGCATTATTTCCTAGTCGGCTTGAACCTTCAACAAACTTGAGGGATGTGCGGTTAATTGATCAACTTATTTAAAAAACTGCGGATACCGGCAACCGTACCAGTTGGTTACATACAGATAGTGGCGGATGGGTGTTTTAATTAGCAATAGCAGCAGCCCTATCGAATATAGACACCATACGGCAGCCCATTCGTTCATATCGTTGGTAGTCAAATAGGCCAACAGCGGGCCGGTCGTGAAATGATACAACACCAGTTTCCATGAGCCGTAAAGCAATGGCATCAAAAAGGTAGCGTATACGTAACTGTTAGCCATCTGAATACTGCCGCTGGCCGGTATGGCCCAGGCAATATGCCATTGTCCGGATGTTGAGCAAATTTCCGTGCCGCAAAAGGGCATTAAGAATTTGAGTTGAGTACCCGGTAGAAATTGATAGTAGTGGTCAAAACAAAAACTGCTCCATTGGAACGGATAAATTCGCATCATAAAAACAGTGGCCGCTGCAAAGCACAAGATATAGACAAACGGCGCGATGCGTTTTCGTGACGGTTCCGGGATGAAATGCATGCTTACTGCGTTGACAAAAAACGGTTGAAACGCAATGTGCATATATCCCAAAAACGTAGCAATCTGGTTGTTCGGATTTAGGCATTGGTCTATCACCGAATAGGTATAGGCCTGTAGTAATTCCATCAGGGAAAAGTAGGCCAGTGCCAGGCATAAGACCTGGGATTCGCCGCGCCGATAAAAAAAAGCAGTGCTCGCAAAGCCGGTTAAGGCAAGCGCGGCTGATGCCTCGCCACTCCAACACATAATTCCCCCTGGGAATAATCTAGGATCGGGTAAACTGCGATCCAGTGTCGGAGTTTGAAAAGGGTATAAGAGTAACGCCTGGCAGATGCCGAGGGGCTTTAAGGCTCTGTGTTGCCGACTTTTGCTTTTTGGGCTTGGTCGTGAAGAGGTTGCCTTGGGGGGATTAACCTAAGGCGTGATCGCGCGAAGAAAACGACGCAAATGTTGCAGTCGATACGTTGTGATTCCACAATATTTTTGCAGAATATTTGCGCATTCTAATGGCTTATTCAGGGTTTATGACAAAAATTTTCCGGGAACTGACAAGGTCGGTAAGCACCCGAGACAACTTTGGGTGCTAAGCGCGTATCGATTGGTTCTGAGATTTGGATGGGGACGGGCTGTCGCATCGGCAAGCAGGCTTTGGAAATAACTTGTTTCGGTGCTTATACGTGCTTTAAAGTCTTGGAAAATCAATAGTTTGAAGTCGCGCTATCCTGGTGTGTGCAATCTCTTTATGAGAAAAACTTATGCTGACCCTGTAGGTAATGCTTCGACGGCTTCTGGCTGTTTCCGCCGTTGCGCTTTTAATTTGCTCGCTTGTTCAGCATCTGCTTTTGTTACTTGGCCGGCCGGCATTCCTTGCAAATCCACTCTGACGGCATCTTCTGTCAGGCAATCCCAGTATCGATGTCCCCAACACCAGGCCTTCAGTGCGGTGCGGAGTTGGTTTTTATCTGCACCGAGTTGATCGGCATGGGCCAGGATGTCTTTGTGGATGCCTATTTTTAAGGGCAGTTTGGCAGCGGGTTTTTTGGGAAATGCCAAGGGAAAATTCTTTTGCAGCAAGCCGATAATGGCGACTAGCGCGTCAGCTTTGCCGGTCTTTTTGATAGGCGATTTCTCCGCTATCTTTTTTTCTCGTTTTACCGGTTTATTGGCAGCTGCTTGCTTGGCAAGTTCATCTCTAAGCGCTGCTAGTTCTTCAAATCCCATAATGTATCCACACTTTTATCAAGGAATAAAAAGCAGATTGTACATCGGGAAACATCAAGCCAATAGTGCAATCGAATTTTGGTGCGCTCGGCTAACAATTTCTTAGATAAATAACATAGCGTTCCGCACTTTATCGGGTGCTGCCGGGGTTTTCCGGAGAACCGACTTAAGTGTTTGCGGAATGCTTATTGTGGTAATTTGCGCTCAGAGGGCTGCCGCATAGCGGTTGCTGAGTAAAATTACTATCGACGGGACAGTGCTTTATCATGATTGAGAACGATATATCCGCAGTTAAAACGTATTTGCTGAAGTTGCAAGATCGAATTTGCACTGCTTTAGAAGCGGAAGAACCCACCGCGCGCTTCGTTGAAGATGCCTGGGAACGCGCCGAAGGTGGTGGTGGGCGTTCGCGGGTGTTGGCGAATGGTGAGGTATTTGAGCAAGGCGGGGTTAATTTTTCGCACGTGTTTGGCAGTCATCTGCCGCCATCGGCAACCGCCAAACGTCCCGAGCTAGCCAATCGGCAATTTGAAGCGATGGGCGTGTCCCTGGTGATGCATCCTCGCAATCCTTATGTGCCGACCTCGCACGCCAATGTGCGGTTTTTTATCGCCAAAAAAGACGGTGAGCCGGCTATTTGGTGGTTTGGTGGTGGTTTCGATTTGACGCCGTTTTATCCTTTCCAAGAAGACGTGTTGCATTGGCATCAAGTGGCGCGTCAGGCTTGTCTGCCGTTTGGTGAGGATGTGTATCCACGTTATAAAAAGTGGTGCGATGAATATTTCTTTTTAAAGCACCGCAACGAAACTCGTGGCGTCGGCGGGTTGTTTTTCGACGATTTGAACGAGCCCGATTTTGCTCAAGCTTTTGCATTTATGCAGAGTGTTGGCGATCATTACCTGGATGCCTATTTGCCCATCGTGCAAAAGCGTAAAGACACGGTCTATGGCGACCGGGAGCGTAATTTTCAATTGTATCGGCGTGGGCGTTATGTCGAGTTTAATTTGGTGTACGACAGGGGGACTCTATTCGGGCTGCAATCTGGCGGGCGGACCGAATCGATTTTGATGTCCATGCCTCCGGTCGCGCACTGGCAATACAATTGGCAGCCTGAATCAGGTAGTCCGGAAGCCCGGTTATACGACACATTTTTACGCCCACAAAACTGGCTGGGAATTTAGGCGGAAATTGGTTAGTAACAGTGCTTCGGAATGTCTTAGCAAGATTTGTTTGCAAGGTTTTGTTTTCAGTCAAGCGTGTGGGGTCTTTTTTTTGGATAGTTAGCTAAAGTTCACAAAATTTCTGCCGCTAAAAGAAACGGCATGGTTGTAATCGCCAAAATATAGGAAGTGATTTGAATCTGTCCTGACTTTGGCTATCCGCCATTTGTTTTTATGCAGCGTCAAGGTGAATCTAATGACTACGATCAATTCATTGACAACATCATTGTATGTATCGCAAACCACCATCAGCATATCCAGCACCAAAAGTACGCACAACGATGACGATCAAGAGCGTCCGGCGGTAAGCGGGAGAGGGGAGAAGCATGGGCATCATCATAGTGGTGGGGCGTTCATGCGCAATGTCATACAAACATTGCAAAGTTTTGGATTGAATATTCCTGGTGGTAATAGTGATTCTGCCGCCGATGACACTACTGAGAGCAATGCTGGCGGTAGTCAAAATAATTCATCCAATCTTGGGCAATTGTTGCAGACCTTTTTGCAGGATTTAAGGCAGGTATTGAAACAAAGCGGTGTGCAGCAACCGGCTACAGCGGCGCAAGGCGATGCAAGTGCTGCTCAAACGCCGCAAAAGCAGGTCGCATCGGCCGCGACTACACCGACGCCTGCAACAACGAGTAGGGCGCAAACCGGACAGACAACGGCTGCGACACCGTCAACTAGCGTAACGAATAATGCGGGTACGCAAGCAACGACGACCAACGGATCTGCAACGACCACACCTACTGCCGCGCCACGCGCAACTGTTGCCGATGTACGCCAAGCGTTGCACAGCTTCTTGCACGATTTGCGTCAGGCTTTGAAATACAGTGCTGATCGTCGTCACGGCTCCGACGATGACGGTCGGCATGGCGACAAAGCAGTAGGTCGAAATGGCTATGGTAAATTCACCGATAATTTGCAAAATTTGATCGCGGCTTTGGGTGATGCTACTGGTCAAACTGGTGGCAAATATAAAGAATTGCAAGATAGTTTTAACGATTTAGTGAACGTGTTGGGAGCTCCGGCGAATGGTAAAAAACCGACTTTGTTGGAGTTTTTAAACAAGTTGTCAGGTAATCGTGAGAGTAACACTCCGGCCTCTGGTGCCAAGGGATCTATCTTAACTGCTACAGCTTGAACCGTTGTTGCTATAGAAAAAGCTTGCATAAACGGTTTAGGTCGTTATAATGCGCGGCTCGAACGATAGACTTTAGGCGCGTAGCTCAGTTGGTTAGAGCACCACCTTGACATGGTGGGGGTCGGTGGTTCGAGTCCACTCGCGCCTACCAAAACATAAAGCACCGCATGACGGTGCTTTTTTTATTGTGGAATCGAAAATGCCTGTAATCACTTTGCCCGACGGCTCTCAGCGTCAATTCGACCAAGCGGTATCTGTAATGGATGTGGCCCTGTCTATTGGTACGGGTCTGGCTAAAGCGACGTTGGCAGGTAAAGTAAATGGCAAATTGGTAGATGCCGGCACGTTGATCGATTCCGATGCGAGTTTGCAAATCGTCACTGCCAAGGACGAGGAGGGTGTTGATGTGATCCGCCACTCCACAGCGCATTTGCTGGCTCAGGCTGTCAAACAGTTATTCCCCTCAGCGCAGGTAACCATCGGTCCAGTGATAGAAAACGGTTTCTATTACGACTTTGCCTTTGAGCGTTCCTTTACGCCTGAAGATCTGACGGCTATCGAAAAGAGAATGGCGGAACTGGTTGCGCAAGATATTGCCGTTAGCCGTTCGCTGTTGTCGCGCGACGAAGCCGTAAAGTTTTTTGAAGGTTTAGGCGAGAAATACAAAGCTGAAATTATCGCTTCGATTCCTGCCAATGAAGATTTGTCTTTATACCAACAAGGCGACTTTACCGACTTGTGCCGCGGTCCGCATGTGCCCAGCACCGGCAAATTAAAAGCGTTTAAATTGATGAAAATTGCCGGCGCCTATTGGCGCGGCGATTCCAAGAACGAGATGCTGCAACGCATTTATGGTACTGCCTGGGGCGATGCTAAGGAATTAGCCGCTTATCTGCATCGTCTGGAAGAAGCTGAAAAGCGCGATCATCGTAAAATCGGCAAGGCCCTGGATTTGTTTCATACCCAGGAAGAAGCGCCGGGCATGGTGTTCTGGCACGACAAGGGTTGGACCATATATCAGCAGATCGAGCAATACGTGCGCGAGAAATTGCGCGTCAATGGCTATGGCGAAGTCAAAACCCCGCAAATCGTTGATCGCACGCTGTGGGAAAAATCCGGTCACTGGGATAAATTCAGTGCGATGATGTTCACCACGCATTCGGAAAGCCGCGATTATGCGGTGAAGCCGATGAACTGTCCTTGCCATATTCAGATTTACAATCAAGGTATTAAAAGTTACCGGGATTTGCCGGTGCGCCTAGCTGAATTCGGCTCCTGTCACCGTAACGAGCCATCCGGCACTCTGCATGGCTTGATGCGGGTCCGGAATTTTGTGCAGGACGATGCGCACATCTTTTGTACCGAAGATCAGATTCAATCCGAAGTCTCCACGTTTATCGATCTGTTGTTTGAGGTATACAAGGATTTCGGTTTCGAGGAAGTGATTATCAAACTGTCAACTCGTCCGGAAAATCGAGTCGGCGACGATGCGGTCTGGGATAAGGCGGAAAGCGCGCTGGAATTGGCCTTGAACAATAAAGGCCTGGATTGGCAATTGCAGCCGGGCGAAGGTGCTTTCTACGGTCCTAAAATAGAGTTTTCCTTGAAAGATTGTATAGGTCGGGTCTGGCAATGCGGTACTATACAAGTCGATTTCTCGATGCCGGAAAGGCTGGATGCCTCGTATATAGGCGAAGATAGCGCCAGGCATGTGCCGGTAATGTTGCATCGGGCAATACTGGGCTCCTTGGAGCGTTTCATCGGAATTTTGATCGAGCAATATGCCGGAACTTTTCCGCTATGGTTGGCGCCAGTGCAGGTGATGGTGATGAATATCACCGACCGCCATGCCGATTATGCGGAGCAGGTGCGGCGAGAACTTGAAAAACAAGGTCTTAGAGTCAAAATTGACTTGAGAAACGAGAAGATAGGCTTTAAAATCCGCGAGCATTCCATGCAGCGAGTGCCGTATCTTTTGATTATCGGCGACAAGGAATTAGAAACTCGGACTGTTAGTGTACGCACACAACAGGGCGAGGATCTAGGAAGTCTGTCAATTGGCGAACTTGGCGAACGCTTGAGGAACCAGATTGCGGATCGAAAATAATAACAACTTGGAGGATTAGGGTATCAGCTCTAAAAAAGATGCAACGCGCTTAAATACCGAAATTACCGCCAGGCGGGTTCGGGTAGTAGGCGCTGAAGGTGAACAAGTCGGGGTTGTTTCCATAAACGAAGCGTTACAGCTCGCCTACGATGCAAACATGGATCTGGTCGAAATATCGCCCAATGCCGATCCGCCGGTTTGCAAAGTCATGGACTTTGGCAAATACCAGTTTGAGCAAAACAAAAAACTGCAAGCCGCCAAGAAAAAGCAAAAACAAATCCAGATCAAGGAAATCAAGTTTAGGCCCGGTACCGAAGAAGGCGATTACCAGGTCAAGCTGCGCAGCCTGATCAAATTTCTAAACGAAGGCGACAAAACCAAGATCACCGTGCGTTTTAAAGGCCGTGAGTTGACTCATCGTGAGTTGGGTATGGACTTGTTGAAACGTATTGAAACCGATCTGGAAGAAATGGCCATAGTCGAGCAATTTCCGAAATTGGAAGGCCGGCAAATGGTCATGGTGATGGGCCCGAAGAAAAAGAAATAACTCAATCACGCGGTTTTAGCCGTTTTTTAAAACGGTAAGGCGATTCAGGAGCGAATCGGTTAAAGGATACTTTTGTGTCCGGAAATTCAATGGGGCCAAGCATTTTGCCTCACTGGGTTTTATCTCAGGGACTTTACTTTTAATCATTGGAGAAAACAAATGCCAAAAATGAAAAGCCATAGCGGTGCCGGCAAGCGCTTCAAGAAAGTTGGAAGCGGCGGTTTTAAATGCAAACAATCGCATAAACGTCATATTTTGACTAAAAAAACCACCAAACGTAAAAGACAACTGCGTAAAACAGCCATTCTTCATCCGTCGGATACGCCATTGGTTGCGCGTATGCTGCCGTACAGTTGATTTATCATTGATATTGAAGAGAGTAGAACATGGCTAGAGTTAAACGCGGCGTCACCGCTAGAGCAAGACACAAAAAGATTTTAAAACTGGCAAAAGGTTACTACGGTGCCCGTAGCCGGGTTTACCGCGTCGCCAAGCAGGCGGTCATCAAGGCCGGTCAATACGCTTATCGCGACCGTAAACAGAAAAAACGCCAATTCCGCGCCTTATGGATCGTGCGTATCAACGCTGCCGCACGTTTGTACGGTATCTCCTATAGCCGTTTGATCAACGGTCTAAATAAAGCCAATGTTGCGATCGACCGCAAAGTATTGGCCGACTTGGCTGTACGCGACATCGACGCTTTCGGCGCGATTGCGAAAGTGGCTATAGCAAACCAAAGCAAACCGTAAGGAAAACATTAAGCCGCTTTGAAAGAGCGGTTTAATTGCTCGACTCCCCGTTTTTGACGGGGAGTTTTCCGCCAAATCTCGTTGGCGGAAGCCTATCGTTTTGGAATTTCCCTCAATTGCAGACAAAAGTGAGCTGAGTCGTGTCGGCTAGTATCGAAGATATTGTTACGCAGGCATTACAAGAGCTTGCACAAGCACAAGACCTTAGCCAACTGGATCAGGTCAGAGTCAATTATCTAGGCAAAAAAGGTCTATTCACTCAGCAGATGAAGGAGTTGGGTAGCCTGGACCCCGAGCAACGCCGCAGTGTCGGGCAAATTATCAACGATGCCAAAAATACTTTTCAAGAGGCGTTAGAGGCTCGGAAATCGACTTTGGAAAATGCCGAATTGGCGGCGCGTTTGGCTAGCGAATGTATCGACGTAACCCTGCCGGGGCGCGGCCAAACCGTATCCGGATTGCATCCTGTTACGATCACCTTGCGGCGGATTGCCAAAATTTTTGCTGAGGCCGGCTTTAATATCGTCGAAGGCCCGGAAATCGAAGACGATTACCATAACTTCGGCGCCTTGAATATTCCCGAGCATCATCCCGCGCGGGCGATGCACGATACCTTCTATTTCGATGCGCATACCGTATTGAGAACTCACACTTCGCCGGTACAGATTCGGGTGATGGAATCCGAAAAGCCGCCCTTGAAAATTATTGCGCCGGGCCGAGTGTACCGTTGTGATTCGGATATGACCCACTCGCCCATGTTTCATCAGGTCGAAGGCTTCTTGGTCGATACTGACGTTAGTTTCGGTGACCTGAAGGGTGTGATTTTTGAATTTCTGCGCGCCTTCTTCGAAAAAGAAGTCAACGTGCGCTTTCGCCCTTCTTATTTTCCATTCACAGAACCTTCCGCCGAATTTGATGTGTCCTGCGTAATGTGCGACGGCAAAGGTTGCCGCGTCTGCAAACAAACCGGCTGGCTGGAAGTAGGCGGTTGCGGCATGATTCACCCGGAAGTATTCAAATCGGTCGGTATCGATAACCAAGTTTATTCCGGCTTCGCCTTCGGAACCGGAGTCGAACGTCTAGCGATGATGAAATATGGCATCAACGACTTGCGGATGTTTTTCGAAAACGATCTGAAATTTTTACAACAGTTTAATTAACGGTGGATAGTCATCATGCAAGTCAGTGAAGCTTGGTTAAGAGAACTGGTCAATCCGCCTGTCGCCACCGCCGAATTAGTCGCGCAACTGACCATGGCCGGTCTGGAAGTTGACGCCGTGACGCCTGTTGCAGCCGAATTTTCCGGTGTGGTGGTGGGTGAGGTACTTTCCACTATTCAACATCCAAACGCCGATAAACTTAGAGTTTGTCAGGTCAACGTCGGCCAAGCTGAGCCCCTGCAAATCGTTTGCGGTGCCAGTAATGTCAGGCCCGGGTTGAAAATTCCGGCAGCATTGATCGGTGCGATATTGCCCGGCGATTTCAAAATAAAGGAATCCAAGCTGCGTGGCGAATTGTCGTTCGGCATGCTGTGTTCGGAAAAGGAATTGGGTTTGGCGGTTAGTTCCGAAGGCTTGATGGAGTTGCCGGTTGATGCGCCGGTCGGTGTCGATATTCGCGACTATTTGGCGTTGAATGACAACGTGATCGAGTTAGGCTTAACGCCAAATCGCGCGGATTGCCTGAGCGTCGAAGGCGTCGCCAGGGAAGTGGCGGTTTTGAATAATCTGCCGTTCGAAGCTACGGCGTTTGCTACTGTCGAACCGCAGCACACGGAAACCCTGGACGTTAAAGTCGAAGCCACTGACGCTTGCCCGGTTTATCTGGGGCGTTTGATTAAAAATATCGATCCTGCCGCAGTCACGCCATTGTGGATGCAGGAGCGTCTGCGTCGTTGCGGCATTAGAAGTTTAAGCCCGGTTGTCGATGTTACTAACTATGTACTGATCGAACTGGGTCAACCGCTACATGCTTTTGATGCCGATAAACTGAGTGCGCCTATCGTGGTTAGACGCAGCCGGGCCGGCGAGTCCCTGGCTTTATTGAATGACCAAACCATAGAGCTGGACGGCGAGGCACTGGTCATAGCCGATCAACGGCAAGCCTTGGCCTTGGCTGGCGTTATGGGGGGTAAGGACAGCGCCGTATTTGGCGAAACCCGCGATATATTCCTTGAATGTGCGTTTTTTATGCCCATTGATGTGGCCGGTAAGGCGCGCCAATTTGGTTTGCATACCGATTCCTCGCACCGCTTTGAAAGAGGTGTGGATTTTAACTTGCAACGCCGGGCGATCGAACGCGCCACGCAATTGATTCTACAAATAGCCGGCGGTAGTCCTGGAACGGTTCAAGAGGTAATCTCCACTGCGGAACTGCCCGCCAGAATGCCGGTAAAACTGCGTAGCCAACGTATTACAAAGGTGTTGGGCATTCAATTTGGCGACGATGAAGTGCATGCGCTGTTCGAAGGCTTGGGTATGCAGGTACAAGTAGTCGAGAACGGCTGGGAAATTACCCCGCCCGGCTTTCGTTTCGATATTGCCATCGAAGAAGATTTGCTGGAAGAAATCGGCAGAATCTATGGATATAACAATCTACCTAGTAGCAATTTGTTGATGCGCTCTGAGCTTGGCAAAGCGCCCGAGGCGCAGTTGCCATTGGCGAGATTGCAGGATTGCTTGGTAGATCGCGGTTATCAGGAAGCGATTACCTACAGCTTTGTCGATGAGGCAATGCAAAATGCCGTCGCTCCGGGCGAAGAATTTATCCGGATTCAAAACCCTATATCCTCAGAACTTGCCGTGATGCGCACTACGCTGTGGTGCGGTTTGTTGAATGCGGCTTTGTATAATATCAACCGCCAACAGAGTCGAGTGCGCTTATTCGAAGCCGGCTTGCGGTTTTTCTATCAAGATGGGCAAATTCAACAGCGAAAAATGTTATCCGGTTTGGCCTTGGGTACCGTTAATCCCGAACAGTGGGGCGAAAAAGCCAGAAAGCTGGATTTCTTCGATGTGAAAGCTGATATTGAAGCTTTGTTTGATTTAGCAGGAGTTTGTGCTGATTTCGTCGCCTATCAACATCCGGCGTTACACCCTGGCCAAACCGCGCAAATCAAAAACCAACGTGGCGAAGTGATAGGTTTATTGGGCATGCTGCACCCAACGCTCGAAAAACAATTGGGTTTCGATAGTCCGGTATTCTTGTTTGAACTCGAACAGGATGCGGTCTTGGAGCGTAACGTGCCTAAATTTAGTACGTTATCCAAATACCCGTCGGTGCGCCGCGATCTGGCTTTATTGGTGGACGAGGCTGTATCGGCTGCCGCAATCACCAGTGTAATTGAAGAATGCATGGAGACGGCGATACGTGAAATATCGATCTTCGACGTTTATCGCGGACCGGGCGTTGCCGAAGGTTATAAGAGTGTCGCGTTAGCTTTACTCTTGCAGGATTTTACGCAAACGCTTACCGATACAGAAATTGATGCTATATTTCGCAAAGTGCTGGACACTTTAGCGGCTAAACTGAATGCAAAATTGAGGGAGTGATTGTGGCATTAACCAAAGCAGATATTGCAGAGAAATTGTTTGAAGACCTCGGTTTAAACAAGCGTGAAGCTAAAGAAATCGTAGAGTTGTTTTTCGACGAAATTAAAAAAAGCCTGGAAAGCGGCGAGCAAGTGAAGATTTCCGGGTTTGGTAAGTTTGAATTGCGCGACAAAAGTGGTCGGCCGGGTAGAAATCCCAAAACAGGTGAAGAAATTCCCATCACTCCTCGGCGTGTGGTCACTTTTAGAACAGGGCAAAAATTGAAAGCTCGAGTAGAAGCGTATGCTGGAACCCAGTAATAATAACGAATTACCGGTTATTCCGGCCAAGCGGTATTTTACGATTGGCGAAGTTAGCGACCTCTGCGCGGTAAAGCCCCATGTATTGCGCTATTGGGAACAAGAGTTCACCGAGCTTAGTCCGGTAAAACGCCGAGGAAATCGCCGTTATTATCAGCGCCATGACGTGTTGTTGATTCGACAAATTCGCGCTTTGTTATACGAGCAAGGTTACACAATAGGTGGTGCGCGTGCTCATCTGGCGAGTGGTAGCGCGAAGGAAGACAGTTTACGCACCAAACAACTTATTCATCAGATGATTGGCGAGCTGGAAGATATTTTGGAGCTGCTGAAATAGCGTTTCCCAAATAATATGATATTATGTCCGGCTTGCTCTCCTAGGTGGGCATTGGTTTATTGATAAACTTCGGGGCGTAGCGCAGCCTGGTAGCGCACTTGTCTGGGGGACAAGGGGTCGTGGGTTCGAATCCCGCCGTCCCGACCAAGTTTTTTGAGATTGAATATTGAATAACCCGCAAGTTACTTGACTTGGCGGGTTTTTTATTGCTTGAAAAACTATAGGAATACATAGCGTTTTTGATAATTAATCACTGATTGATCGATAAAGTTAAATTGAATGAATACGGCGGCTAATATTTCGATTTATCAAATATTTGAGACAGGCCTAATCCGATGTTGAGCCGTTTTAGAGATCATATTGTCGTGAATCACCCGGATCAATTATCTCGGCAATGGGCGCAACGTATTGTTGATAGATACGCAACCAGTGCCAAAGTACGTACAGTAGATATTCGATCCGTCAATATTGGCACATCGACGCGCTTGCGGCTAACCGTGAATCATGACGCCATCGGCGTCGTTCCAAGTCGGTGGTTTGTAAAAACGCCGTCGCTGGCAATTAAGTCCAGAGCGATTACCGCCATACCGCGTTTATTGCATAAGGAAGTTCATTTTTATAATTCGCTTTCTCAGGGGGTTCCGGTGAGTGTGCCGCAAATTTTAGCGGCTGAAAGTCTGTTAGGGCGCGGTACTACATTGGTAATGGCGGATTTGGATGAGCTGGGATTTAGGCCCGGGCTTACCGCAGACGCTCTGTCCTTGGAGCAAGCTCAGCAGGTGGTTGAAAAGCTCGCTGTTTTTCATGCTCACTATTGGGGCAATGCTGGGCTATTGAAAACGCATCGCTGGTTAAACGGTTTTAGTCACAATGTCGAGAATCATATGGGGACCTTACTGGCTGTGCCCTTGATGAAGCGTGGCCTTGATCGCGCAGGGCGCTTGGTGCCCAGCAAATTGCATAGATCCGCGTTGCGCTATGCAGCGGATCGGCGGCGAATCACCAGGATATTGGCAACCGGTGTGCAGACCTTGGTGCATCATGATTGTCATCCAGGCAATCTATTTTGGAATCACTCTGAGCCAGGCTTTCTGGATTGGCAATTGGTGCGGATGGGTGAGGGTGTTAGTGACCTCGCTTATTTTTTAGCGACATCGCTGAAGCCGGAGTCTCGGCGTGCTCATGAAAAACAATTGCTGAAGCTATACATGGCGGCGTTAGCTAGTCAGGGGATTAGCGACTTGGACGAAGAAACGTATTACCAACGCTACCGTGCTCATTTGGTGTATCCGTTCGAAGCGATGATTGTTACCTTGGCTATAGGGGGTATGATGGAGCGCAATAGCAACTTGGAGTTAATTGCGCGCGTTTCAGCGGCGGTTGACGATAACGATAGCTATTCTGCGTTATCTATATAAGTGTTTTTCCCAGTGTTTCTGGAAGGCGGTTATATACTGAATTTGATCTGAGAATTGGGTCGATGCTATTTGGCGGAGAATCTCTCGATAGGGGAGATAATTTGGCGGGTATATGAACCCACAAAAATTTTAACAGGCTGTTGAAATTTACCGATATACCTTCGGTTTCGGCGCCATTTCTCGAAGCGCCGGGTGGTCTGGAAGCCTGATTAGGCCTTAAAAACCGGTTTTGGCCGGTTATATTCGCCCCTAAGGGGGTTAAATTCCGCCTTTTGGCGGATTTTAGGCGCACGACCACCTAGGCGGTGCTGTAACGCCAACCGAAAATGGCGCCCATTCGCGTCAGGTTATAGGCGGCAAAGGTAAAAAACGTTTGTGCGGCGACTTTCTTCAAGCCCCGGAACTTGGTTTGCCGTAGCGGACCGACGGTCTTGGCCCAGCCGAAGACTTCTTCGATCCGCTTGCGGGTTTTGAGGCTTTTGCGGTAACCGTCGTGCCTCGTGGTACGGCCATCAATGGCCGAGCCTTTTTCTTTTCTGGCGACATGCGGGGTGACTTTGCGTCCGCGTAGCTTGCCCACGAAATCCGCTGTATCGTAGTTTTTGTCGGCGCCCAAGGTTGCGCCAGGTTTACTGATCGTGCGTTTGACCATGGTTTCGGCCGCCTCGCGTTCCGCGGTGCCGGTGGCCTGGGTGACTTCAACGTCGACGACTAAGCCATTGCGGTTCTCCATCAAGGCATGGCCGAGGAAAGCCAGCTGAGATTTGTCACCTTCGCTCTTTTTGTACAGCCGAGCATCGGGATCGGTGGTCGAGGCGTGGGTATCGTTGCTGCGTTTCTCGCCCTTGAAGTTGACGGTGGGATTGCGTCCACCGTCTTCCGGCGGCGGGGTCGAACCGTCCTTTTTGACGAAACTCTTGTGCGAAGCCCAGGCCTGGATCAACGTACCGTCCACGGAGAAATGTTCGTCGGAGAGTAGCTTTTTCCACTCCGCCAAGGCCAGTACCCGTTCGAAAAACAAACGGCTGATACCCAAAGGGCACAAGTGCGCTCGTTCAGCAAGCGGTCGCGGTTGGCGCTGAAGGTGGAGTGATCCCATACGGCGTCGTCCATGGTCAAGCCAACGAACCAGCGGTACAGCAGGTTGAAATCGATAGCTCCACCAACTGCCGCTCCGAGCGAATGGAGAACAGCACTTGCAGCAGACTGGCGCGGAGCAGGCGCTCCGGCGGAATAGAATCCCGGCCGCGACGGGCGTAAAGCGTATCGAACTCGTCGTTCAACGTGGCGAGCAACAGATCGACCACTTTGCGCAGTTGGCGTAGCGGATGCTTTTTCGGAATCCGTTCTTCCAGGGTTCGGTAACTGAATAGTTCTTCTTGGGTGATGTCTGCGCCGCGCATGAGAGCAATGCAATATATTGGAGATGGTACTATTTTATCATGCAGAACAATGTCTTATGAATTACTCTCGCATCTGGTTCAACCAATCAATGCGGCTTGCGGGAGCGATAAAATCAACAGCCTGTTAAATAAGTATTGACTTTATAATTGACTGCTGCATCGTTTGTAGCTACGAGAAAATCTATAAGGATTTTTTAATCTCTGTCTTGCTGGTTTCCGCAAGAAGAAAATAAAAATGGTGAAAAAGAATAACTGATTGTTTTATAAAACATTCTTTTGATTCTTTTTTCCTTGCCACATGCTTTTCTTTGCTACATTTCGTAGCATCATTCTTTCTAATAGTCGTTCTTAAAGTCCCTTTGGCACATAAACTATAATATATATTTATATATATTATTAATTACGCACCAACAGGGATGAAAAAATCGTTAAAAACTTATCTATATTATTTTTTAATTTCACTAAATTCTGTCAATCAATGTTGATGGATTTATGTGTGTATATCTTTTTAGCATAGACAAATCTTTGTGACCTGAAATAGAGCTTACCTCTATCATGTTTAAACCTTTCTCAAACAAGCTTGAAACACCTTCATGCCTGAGATCGTGCAATCTAAAATTCTCTATTCCAAGCGAATCGCACAGTGAAATAAATTTTTCTGTAAGCCATTCTTTCCTATAGTTGAGCAAAAATTGTGTTTTTGTATGCTTTAGTAGGTATTCAACGGCTGCTAACAGGCTGTTGATTTTATCGCTCCCGCAAGCCGCATTGATTGGTTGAACCAGATGCGAGAGTAATTCATAAGACATTGTTCTGCATGATAAAATAGTACCATCTCCAATATACTGCATTGATCCCATGCGCGGCGCCGACATCACCCAAGAAGACCTGTTCAGCTACCGAACCCTGGAAGCGCGGATTCCGAAAAAACATCCGCTCCGCAATCTACGCAAAGTAGTCGATCTGTTGCTCGCCACATTGAACGACGAGTTCGACGCGCTCTACGCCCGTCGCGGCCGGGATTCGATTCCGCCGGAGCGCCTGCTGCGCGCCAGTCTGCTGCAAGTGCTGTTCTCCATTCGCTCGGAGCGGCAGTTGGTGGAGCATATCGATTTCAACCTGCTGTACCGCTGGTTCGTTGGCTTGACCATGGACGACGCCGTATGGGATCACTCCACCTTCAGCGCCAACCGCGACCGCTTGCTGAACGAGCGCACTTGTGCCCTTTGGGTATCAGCCGTTTGTTTTTCGAACGGGTACTGGCCTTGGCGGAGTGGAAAAAGCTACTCTCCGACGAACATTTCTCCGTGGACGGTACGTTGATCCAGGCCTGGGCTTCGCACAAGAGTTTCGTCAAAAAGGACGGTTCGACCCCGCCGCCGGAAGACGGTGGACGCAATCCCACCGTCAACTTCAAGGGCGAGAAACGCAGCAACGATACCCACGCCTCGACCACCGATCCCGATGCTCGGCTGTACAAAAAGAGCGAAGGTGACAAATCTCAGCTGGCTTTCCTCGGCCATGCCTTGATGGAGAACCGCAATGGCTTAGTCGTCGACGTTGAAGTCACCCAGGCCACCGGCACCGCGGAACGCGAGGCGGCCGAAACCATGGTCAAACGCACGATCAGTAAACCTGGCGCAACCTTGGGCGCCGACAAAAACTACGATACAGCGGATTTCGTGGGCAAGCTACGCGGACGCAAAGTCACCCCGCATGTCGCCAGAAAAGAAAAAGGCTCGGCCATTGATGGCCGTACCACGAGGCACGACGGTTACCGCAAAAGCCTCAAAACCCGCAAGCGGATCGAAGAAGTCTTCGGCTGGGCCAAGACCGTCGGTCCGCTACGGCAAACCAAGTTCCGGGGCTTGAAGAAAGTCGCCGCACAAACGTTTTTTACCTTTGCCGCCTATAACCTGACGCGAATGGGCGCCATTTTCGGTTGGCGTTACAGCACCGCCTAGGTGGTCGTGCGCCTAAAATCCGCCAAAAGGCGGAATTTAACCCCCTTAGGGGCGAATATAACCGGCCAAAACCGGTTTTTAAGGCCTAATCAGGCTTCCAGACCACCCGGCGCTTCGAGAAATGGCGCCGAAACCGAAGGTATATCGGTAAATTTCAACAGCCTGTTAAGTCTTCTTGTTCTTGCTTGTCCTTTGAGGGAAGGAGAGGCTACAACTGGTACAGTTGATACGTAGTTCCATTCAATTCCTTTTTTCATTGCTCTCTTAATCAAGCTCAATTCATGTTTGACTGTTTGATTAGAGGCTAGTGTAAGCCGACTTTCTCTATAAGATGATAACAAGTTGCTTGTTACTTGTTCCAGGGGAAGATTGCCGAGTTCTCTTGTCACTAATGCAACTTTGTACCTTTCTACATTCCAGCTTTTAAGGTGAACAAGAACTTCTTTTTCCCAACGATCCAGCAAAAATGCAAGGGTTACGTTTTCTTTTTTGTCCGTAAAGTTGCCTTGTTCAATCTTTACTTCTTGTTCTTTTGCCCATCTCAAAGCATCTGCTTTAGTTGTAAAAGTTTTGGTTATGCTTTTACCGTTTTTGCGAACTTGCGTATGGTACTTACCAAGTCGTTTGCGAATAGTAGCCATAAATGCACTCCCAATGTGCCATATTTGTGCCAAAGGGACTTTAAGAACGACTATTAGGAAGAATGATGCTACGAAATGTAGCAAAGAAAAGCATGTGGCAAGGAAAAAAGAATCAAAAGAATGTTTTATAAAACAATCAGTTATTCTTTTTCACCATAATATTGCATCTGCAATTAATTATGGTGCCGAGGAGAGGACTTGAACCTCCACAGGGTTACCCCTACTAGCACCTGAAGCTAGCGCGTCTACCAATTTCACCACCTCGGCATTACTTATCTAGGTAAGTAATTTAGTTATTATAAGTGTATGGATGGGATGTGTCAACCTTATGATTATACACATCATGATTATACACATCGCTGAGCAGCTTAACGTCGGCACTCCTGAAGGATTGGTTGTTGTCGCCACGTGACTCAGTCGTTCTGAGGCAGTGGCTTGGGTATTAGGGTGGCTTGGTCTATTTGGCTGCTTCCATTGGCGAGCGATAGTTTGTGCAAGAAAGTTTTTGTCGGCAGACTATTGAGCTAATTTGCGGTATCCATCGAATAAATGATGAATTTCCTCAAGACCGTCTTCGATTGACCAAGAAACCGACTTTGACAATAAATCCAGTAAAATCACGCCGTTTACCGCTGCATCTTCGCTAATCGCAGTTTTTAACCGTTGACTTAAATGGAGGTTGATAACTTGTAAGTTTTGATATAGCGCGAGCAGTTCATCCAGTTCCAGGGAATAGGGTAGGTGGTCTTTTTGCCGAAAATACTGTGCCAATAGGAACATCGTGGTTACTCGGTAAATCGTTTCAGTTTGATCGGCCAAGGGTAAGTGAAAACGTGCCATTGGCTTTAAAAATTCAGTATGCGGACACGGGCTGGTGGCCATAATTAAGCCTAGAATCGAACTGGCGATATGTTGAGCAGTGGTTTCGGCGCGTATGGTTCTTCTATCGGTAATGACTTCTACAGCCATTTGCTTGTGGGACACTAGGTGCCCACATAAATTTAACAGTGACACCAAATTAATCGCGACAGGACAGTGCGGAACCTGCTCAGGTTTTAACGGGCAATTGCGGCATTGTTGATACGTGAGCTCCGTCCATAGAGGATAGGGAGGGGGAGCGGCAGAAATAAGGGTCATGCTTTGTTTATCAACTTCGATTAGGAAATCGGCGCTGTCGTAATCTTCTGCGCTTAAGCGGTAGGTAAAATGTAGGATGTCTTCGGACATATAAATTCAGCAAACTTGTGATGTGCGTTTTCTTGGATGGATTTTAACCTGGCTAAGCCGCGTTATTGGCCGATTGTAGGGGCGTCGTCTGACTAGTTTGGCTTGAGTATAGCTGCGGTATTCAAGTAAAGGAGGCTGCCTCCGGCTCCGTGTTACAATCGACAGCTCTAAAAACATAATCTCAAAAAGGCTTTACCATGCAATTTATTAAACTCTCCGCTGTTGCTTTATTGTTTTTATCTTTTCACGCCACAGCGGAAGTTCAGCTGACCAAAGCCGATGTTTTGGGTACATGGCAAATCGATAAAGAATCTAACACTAGTGATGGCAGCAAGGCCCGTAGTTCCAATACTACCTGGACGTTTAAAGATGACGGCACTATCGAAGGCATGACCCATGAAAACGATTCGCATGCCAGACTTGACCAAATGCGGGCTGTGCTGAATTACGCCGTCGAAGGCGGCAAGATTGTCAAACAGGCGGCGCCGGGTCGCTCGAAGATGGAAACCTGCGAGGCAATCGAAAAATCCGGCAACAATATGGTTTTGAAGTGCCAAACCGTTTATTTCTTTATGTCTAAAAAATAAAAACGCCGGGCACTTCTGATAGTGTCGTGCTTAGTTTGACCTATTTACGTGGTTGTCGGATGGGATGGACTCATCGGTAGCGAGAAAACAGGAACTTCGATTTTGGCAGAACAGCCCCAAAGCCTATCCGATTTTGCGGAGCATTGTTTATTCAATGGCGATATTGAGCAAAAGCTTGTTTTAACTCATCAAGCCAGGCAGTTGTTGGATAACGGCTTATTGTCCCTGCAAACAGACCGGGCGGTCTTGCCGATATGCAACACCGTATTTCCAAGCCGGCCGAAATTGTTGATGCCGCGAGAGATGCCTAAACGTCGTCTGGATTCCAACGAGGGTAAAGCGGCTTTTTTTCATGCACTCGCGCATATCGAGTTCGTGGCAGTTTATTTGGCTTGGGACATCATTTCCCGATTTCCCGGCTTGCCGGACGATTTTTATCGGGATTGGCTGATCATCGCCGACGAAGAGGCGCAGCATTTCGAGTTGATTCGCACTCATTTGCTTGGCTTGGGATTCGATTACGGCGATTTGCCCGCACATCGCGGGCTTTGGTCGCATGCCGAAGAGACTTCGGATGACATTTTGGCGCGTTTGGCGATAGTGCCGCGTTGCATGGAGGCGCGCGGATTAGATGTGACGCCGGGTATGATGGATAAACTGGTTGCTATCGACGATCAGCCCGGTCTAGCTATCCTTCGGAGGATTTATAACGACGAAGTTGGGCATGTCGAGCGCGGTTCTTACTGGTTCAATAATCTGGCCAGACAGCGCGGTCTGGAACCTGAACACTGCTTTAAAGACCTGATCCTGAATTATTTCAAAGGCAAGCCCAAGGGACCCTTTAACCGAGAAGTGCGTATAATTGCCGGTTTCTCGAATAACGAAATCGATTGGCTGGAGGAGCGTTTGCATGAATAACAAACCGGTTTTTGATTATCCACTGTTTGCGATGGGCTTTAGGGCCTTTTTCGCGCTGGCGGGATTATCAGCTCTGGCTTTGATTGCAGTATGGAACTCAATGTCCAACGGTTCACTGCATATCGATAATTACTTCACCGGCAGCACGTGGCATGCTCATGAAATGTTGCTTGGCTACACCACAGCGGTGATTGCCGGTTTTTTACTAACAGCAGTTAGAAACTGGACTGGCTTACAAACGGTGACTCCCGATCAACTGGCGTCGCTGTGTTTTTTATGGATTTATGGCCGGGTATTGCCTTTTTATTCCGAACTACTGCCCGATTTGTTGATAGGCACCGTCGATTTCGTATTTTTGCCGGTGTTGGCGTATTTTGTGGGTAAGCCAATTTTAAAAACCGGCAACTATCAAAATCTGATTTTTGTCGCCTTATTGCTGTTATTAGCCTTGGGTAATGGTTTGATTCATGCCCAAGTTCTGGGTATGGCCGGTAATGCCTCGCTAGGGCTGGTCCTGGTGGTTACTGTTATCGTTGCGATGATTTTGGTCATCGCTGGCCGGGTATTTCCGTTTTTTACCGAACGGGGGCTATCTGGGGTTATTTGTATTCGCAATCCGGCATTGGATATAGCCGCTGTTGCGGTGAGTTTGGCGGTGTTTGCATTATTGATGCTGAATATATCCGGCGCTTTGTTGGCTGGTGCTGCGGTAGCGGCGATTGTGATTAATATTGTGCGAGTGGCGGCTTGGTACAACCCGCGGATTTGGTTTGTGCCCCTGCTTTGGGTTTTGTACATCGGCTATGGTTGGTTGATCCTTGGATTTGGCTTGGTATCGCTCTCTGCTTTTGCTGTGGTTCCGCAGTCTTTGGCTTTACACGCCTTTACTGTGGGCGGCATCGGTATTTTGACTTTGGGCATGATGGCCCGTGTTGCGTTGGGCCATACCGGCAGGGCGCTAAAAGCCTCGAATGTGATGGCGCTGGCCTTTGTGCTGATAAATCTGGCCGCGTTGTTTCGGGTGTTATTTCCGGCTTTGTTGCCAAACTGGTATGGCGGTTTGGTGATGGTGTCCACCTATTGCTGGTTGGCGGCATTTTCCTTGTTCGCATTTTATTATTCGCCAATTTTGATGTCGCCCAGGTTGGATGGGCAGCCGGGGTAGCGTAGTTCATAAAAACAGTGGCGATGGCGGATGGTTTCGTCCAAGCGTGCCGTATTTTTTATACATTGAATTTGTTGGAGCGACAGTATTAGGGTTGCTATATCGGTTTACTGCGCGATCTGGTCAATCAAATGAGAGTGAATGGAAGCAAATTGCGCGACAGGTTTGATGTGAAAATGAGTCGGACGAATGGACTTTGGTCAACGGCGTAAGCGGGTCTGTTCCTGGCAGGAATAATGATCTTGGTCAGTGATAGTGGGCTTTTGATAGGTTTATAAAAAAGGCGGCTTTCAGCCGCCTTTTTTGTGTTGAAACGTTTTTACTGCGCGCTGTAATGCGATTCGATATAACGCTCGACTATAGCTTGGAACTCTTCAGCGATATGGTCGCCTTTTAGGGTGACGGTTTTGAAACCGTCTTCAAAAACCGGCGCAACAGGTGACTCGCCGGTTCCGGGTAGGCTGATGCCGATGTTGGCACTTTTGCTTTCACCGGGGCCGTTGACGACGCAACCCATTACCGCGACTTTCATATCTTCCACGCCTTTGTATTTATCTTTCCAGATAGGCATTTGGTCGCGTAAATAGCCTTGAATGTCTTGCGCCAGACGTTGGAAATAATCGCTGGTGGTGCGTCCGCAACCGGGGCAGGCCACTACCATGGGTGTGAAGGAGCGAAAGTTCATGGTTTGCAGAATTTCCTGGGCCACAATGACTTCTTTGGTGCGCGCGGCACCGGGTTCGGGTGTTAGGGATACCCGAATGGTGTCGCCTATGCCTTGCTGCATCAGTACGCCGAGCGCTGCTGCTGATGCGACGATGCCTTTGGAGCCCATGCCAGCTTCGGTAAGGCCTAGATGCAAGGCGTAATCGCAACGGCTGGACAGGTCTTGATAAATGCTGATCAACTCCTGAACATCGCTAATTTTGCAGGATAGGATAATTTTGTCTTTACCCAGCCCGATTTCCTGGGCTCTAGCCGCGCTTTCCAGGGCGGAGAGTATGATGGCTTCCCGTGTGATCAGGGGTAATTCTTTGGGTTGCGCTAATTGTCTGTTCTCGTCAAGCAATCGGGTTAGTACGGCTTGATCAAGACTGCCACCGTTGACGCCAATCCGCACGGGTTTGTTGTATTGAATCGCAAACTCTATCATCTGCTGAAATTGCGGGTCCCGCGCTTTGCCTTTGCCGACATTGCCGGGGTTGATACGGTATTTGGATAGTGCTTGAGCGCAATCCGGATATTTTTCCAGTAACTTGTGGCCGTTAAAATGGAAGTCGCCGATAATGGGCACCGAAAAGCCTTTTTGTGCCAGTCGGTTGACGATTTCCGGTACGGCTTGCGCAGCTTCTTCACGGTCGACAGTGACGCGGACCATTTCCGAGCCCGCTGTGGCTAATTCCATGATCTGTTGCACGCTTCCTGCCACATCAGCTGTATCGGTATTAGTCATGGATTGAACTACAATCGGAGCGTCGCCGCCGACTTTTACGTTTCCTACCAAAACCTGTTGGGTGTGTTTTCTGGAGCTAATCGACATAGAAGTGTGGTCTGCAAAAACTGAAAGTTATCTAAAAAATACCAAGTAATTCACTTAGGATATAAATTATACCTCCTTAGTAACAGGACGAAAGAGCAAATTGTGCGGATAAATTACTTTTCTGATGTGCATCTGGAATTTGGCGAGCAGAGTCTGCCGGAAACCGATGCCGATTTGGTCGTGGCGGCAGGCGATATCGGCATATTCAAACAAGGTGTCGAATGGTTGAAGTCTATCGGCAAGCCTGTGGTTTATGTGGCGGGTAACCATGAGTTTTATGGTTACGAATATCAACAGACTATCGAAATGTTGCGTAGGGAATGTGCGGGCAGTCAAATTCAGTTCCTGGAAAAAGATCAGTTTATCTTCCAGGGTGTGCGCTTTTTGGGTTGCACCTTGTGGACGAATTTGTTTATCGAGGGCGCCGAAAAGGCCGAAGTGCTGGGAAATACCTTGAATGACTTTCGCAAGGTGTCATTTGCAGGCCAAACTTTCGAGCCCAAACACTTTACCGAACTACATCGGGAATCTAAATTCTGGTTAGAACAACAACTTGCCACGCCCTTCGCCGGCAGGACCATAGTGGTCACTCATCATGCGCCCACCGAATGGAGTTGGATCGATTCACCCAACGTACTTAAAAAGCTGGCTTATTGTAATGACTTGAAGCCTTTATTTCACGAATATGAAATAGCAGCCTGGTTTCACGGTCATGTGCACAATTTGGGTGATTACCGGATAGCGGATGCCCGTATCTTAAGCAATACCCGGGGGTATGTCGGGCGCAAGTATGTGAGTGGTTTTGATATCGATAAAGTGGTTGATATTTGAGCGGTATTTCCACTTATGCCGGGCGCTATCGCTCGGCTTAAAGGGCTACAAGCCTTGGGATTTTCCGTTGAGAAAGCCGATAACTTGTGATGTAATGAACATGTTTTGTCTTGAAGTGCCCTTTGGGATCGGTGTTTCGCAATGGGCTTTTTGCTGCAACTAGTCTGGGGAGCAGGCGTATTAACTATGCAATTTAATATAAAGAAAGGTTTGGATTTGCCTATAACAGGCGGACCCGAACAAAAGATTAGCGATGGTAACAGCATCAAATCGGTCGCCTTATTGGGTGCCGATTACATCGATCTGAAGCCGAAAATGATGGTTGCCGAAGGAGATAAGGTCAAATTAGGACAGGCCCTTTTTTCTGACAAAAAAAATCCTGGCGTCAACTTTACCTCACCCGGTGCGGGTGTGGTTAAAGCTATTAACCGTGGCGACAAGCGTGCGCTGTTGTCTGTGGTCATTGAATTGCAAGGAAATCAGCAAGAGTCTTTCAGCAAATACGGCGAAGCTGAGTTAGGCAATTTGACTCAAGAACAGGTTAAGGAAAATTTGCTGGCATCAGGATTGTGGACTGCGTTCCTGACACGTCCTTACGGCAAAATCCCTGCTGTCGATACAACGCCTAGTTCAATTTTTGTCACAGCGATAGATACTCGTCCGCTGGCGGCAGATCCTGCTGTGATTATCAAGGAACGTGCTGCCGACTTTGCTAATGGCTTGACTGTAGTTTCTAAGTTGACATCCGGTAAAACCTATCTTTGCAAAGCGACGGGCACTGATTTGGTAGCGAATCAAGCCGTTCAGGTAGCGGAGTTTTCCGGGCCGCATCCTGCCGGCTTGCCAAGCACCCATATTCATTTTATCGATCCGGTCAATATCCATAAATTCGTATGGCATATTGATTACCAGGCGGTAATTGCTATTGGCGCATTGTTTACTACAGGTAAGCTGAATGTAGAACGCATCGTTTCTTTGGCTGGTCCAACAGTTAAAAACCCAAGATTGGTACGCACACGTGTGGGCGCCAATCTGGACGATTTGGTTGCCGGCGAATTGCAAGATGTTGAAAACCGCGTAATTTCGGGCTCTGTTTTGTATGGCCACGAGGCTGCCGGATCTCTGGCATTTTTGAGTGCTTACAGTTTGCAAGTTTCTGCTATTAAAGAAGGTCGTGAACGTGAGCTTTTCGGTTGGATCGTTCCCGGCAAAGACAAATACTCGGCTATGAATGTGTACGTGTCGAGCAAAGATCGTAAAGATAATCGCCTGTTTCCGTTGACCACCGATAAAAATGGTAGCAATCGCGCCATTGTTCCGGTGGGAGTCTACGAGACAGTGATGCCTTTGGATATTTTGTCTACACCTTTATTGAAAGCCATTGTAGTCGGCGATACCGACACTGCACAGTCTCTTGGCTGCCTGGAACTGAGTGAAGAAGACGTGTCTTTGTTCACCTTTGTCGATCCAGGCAAGCATGACTTCGCGCCTGTGCTCAGAGCTAATTTAACTAAAATCGAGAAGGAAGGATAATGTCGGCTAGAGATATTTTAGATAGCATAGAGCCGCATTTTACAAAGGGCGGCAAGTTTGAAAAGTATTACGGTCTCTACGAGATGGTGGATACTTTTATTTACACGCCATCCGATGTAACGCGCGGAAAAACCCATGTGCGTGACGGTAACGATCTGAAACGTACCATGACGTTCGTAGTAATCGCCACGGCGTTTTGTATTTTGATGGCTTGGTACAACACGGGTTATCAAGCCAACTTAGCCATGAAGGGTATGGGTGTCGAGTCGATCAACAATTGGCGCAGCATTCCAATGGCGCTATTCGGCTACAACCCGTACAACCCGATTTCCTGTCTGGTGCACGGCATGTTGTATTTCTTCCCTGTTTACATCACTACCTTAGCGGTAGGTGGCGTTTGGGAAGTGTTGTTTGCAACCGTACGCAAGCATGAAGTCAACGAAGGTTTCTTGGTATCGTCAATGCTGTATACCCTGATCCTGCCACCCGACATCCCCTTGTGGCAAGTGGCTTTAGGTATCTCGTTCGGTATCGTGTTGGGTAAAGAAGTTTTCGGTGGTACCGGTAAAAATTTCCTTAATCCCGCTTTGACAGGTCGTGCTTTCCTGTTTTTTGCATATCCGGCTTCAATTTCCGGCGATGCAGTATGGGTTGCAGTGGATGGTTACAGTGGCGCGACGGCTTTATCTTTGGCATCGGCTGGTGGCGTCGAGGCGATTAAAGAGAGTTTCAGTTGGATCCAAGCGTTTTTGGGATTCATTCCCGGCTCGATGGGTGAAACATCCACATTAGCTTGTATGTTGGGTGCTGCATTCTTGTTATATACACGTGTTGCTTCTTATCGCATCATGGCTGGCGTGTTGATTGGCATGATCGGTATGTCCACTTTATTGAATATCGTTGGCAGCACAACCAACCCAATGTTTGCGATGCCTTGGTACTGGCATATGGTAGTCGGTGGTTTTGCTTTCGGTACGGTGTTTATGGCAACTGATCCTGTTTCTGCCGCTGTGACCGACACCGGTCGCTGGATTTACGGCTGCATGATCGGCGTGATGATTATCATCATTCGGGTTATTAACCCGGCTTTCCCGGAAGGTGTGATGCTTGCAATTCTTTTCTCAAACATGTTTGCACCATTGATTGATTACTTTGTTGTTCAAGCAAATATTAGAAGAAGGATCAAACGCCATGCTTAATGCCGAGAAAAAAACCTGTAAGTACAACGAGCAGCTCTGCAAGTACTACGAACAGTTCAGAGTTTACGCCGACAGAATCCTGGCTTTAAGTAACGACAGCCTGGAAAAAACCGTCAACGTGGCTTTGGCCTTATGTTTGGTGTGCGCTGTATTGGTATCTATCGCTACAGTCGCTTTACGGCCTTTGCAAGGCTACAACAAAGCCCTGGACATGAAGAAAAACATTCTTGATGTGGCTGGTTTGTTGGAAGAGGGTACTGATATAGATAAAGCCTTTGCGGAAAGAATCGAAAGCAAGATTGTCGACCTGAAAACAGGCGATTACGTAGACAATATCAATGTCGACGAATACGACCAACGCAAGGCTGCGAAAGACCCAGCGCAGAACGAGTTGATTCCGGTCGAGAAAGATATCGCCAGCATCCGTCAAAAAGCCAAATACACCAAAGTGTTTTTGGTTAAAAACGGCGACCAGTTGCAATCCATTATTCTGCCTATCAACGGTTACGGTTTGTGGTCTACGATGTACGGCTTTTTAGCCTTGGAAGCTGATGCGCAAACCGTGCAAAGCATCAACCTGTACGACCAAGGTGAAACTCCTGGCCTGGGTGGTGAGGTAGTCAATCCTAACTGGCGCGCGTTGTGGAAAGGCAAAAAAGTCTATTCCGACAAAGGCGAAGTGGCTTTGACTTTAGTAAAAGGCGGTGTTGATTCCAGTCGCCCGGATTCTGTTTACAAAGTGGATGGTTTGGCCGGTGCAACCTTAACCAGTCGTGGGGTCAGTAATTTGATCCAATACTGGATGGGTACCGAAGGTTTTGCCACCTATCTAAACAAAATTAGAAAAAACGGTTAGGACTTATCATGGATAAAGAAACTAAAAAAGTATTATTCGAACCGTTGGTCGATAACAACCCCATCACCTTGCAGGTGCTTGGTGTGTGTTCGGCGCTGGCGGTAACGTCGCAAATGTCTACCTCATTGATCATGGCATTGGCCTTGACTTCGGTTACTGCCTGTTCAAGCGCAGCGATTAGTGCGGTGCGCGAGCATATACCGAGCAGCATTCGGATTATCGTGCAGATGATCATCATTGCTTCGCTGGTTATTGTGGTCGATCAGTTGCTTAAGGCCTTTGCCTTTGATGTCAGCAAAAAGCTGTCGGTATTCGTAGGGTTGATTATCACCAACTGTATCGTTATGGGACGTGCTGAAGCCTATGCGATGAAAAATCCGCCGCTGCAAAGCTTTGTTGACGGTATCGGTAACGGTTTGGGCTATAGCTTGATCCTGATTATCGTGGCGCTGTTCAGAGAAACTTTGGGTTCAGGCAAACTGCTTGGTTTCGATGTGCTGCCTTTGGTCAAAGATGGCGGTTGGTACGTACCGAACGGCATGATGCTGCTGCCGCCCAGCGCGTTTTTCATCATCGGCTTGATCATTTGGGGTTTCCGTACCTGGAAACCCAAACAGGTGGAACACAACGAGTTCAAAATCATGTCGATTGCTCATGGTGAAGGGGGACATCACTAATGGAAGCCTGTATCAGTCTGTTTGTTAAAGCGGTTTTCATTGAAAACCTGGCGCTGTCATTCTTCCTGGGTATGTGTACCTTCTTGGCGGTGTCCAAGAAGATCTCCACAGCCATGGGTTTGGGTATTGCCGTTATGGTGGTGCAAACCTTAACAGTGCCTGCCAATAACTTCATTTACCAAACTTTGTTGAAAGAAGATGCATTATCTTGGATAGGCATTACCGGTGTGGATTTAAGCTTTTTAAGCTTGTTGAGCTGTATAGGTATGATCGCTGCTATCGTGCAGATTCTGGAAATGATTCTGGATAAATTCTTTCCGGCTCTATATCAAGCCTTGGGTATCTTCCTGCCGCTGATTACAGTGAACTGTGCGATCTTGGCTGGCAGCTTGTTCATGATCGAACGTGACTACAATTTCGGCGAAAGCGTGGTATACGGTATAGGCAGTGGTTTCGGCTGGGCTTTGGCGATTACCGTCATGGCCGGTGTGCGTGAGAAATTGAAATACAGCGATATTCCTGCTGCATTACAAGGTTTGGGCATCACTTTTATCACCGCTGGCTTGATGTCTCTGGGCTTCATGGCTTTCTCTGGAATTCAATTATAAGGGTATCGTAATGCTGGAAATTGCATTAGGTGTTATTTTCTTCACGGTCATCGTGATAGCGCTGGTGTTTTTGATCATCGGCGCGAAAAGTAAACTGGTGGCCTCTGGCGATGTGGAAATTCTGATCAATAACGAAAAGAAAATCCATGTACCGGTGGGTTCCAAATTGTTGACCGCATTGGCGGACAACCAATTGTTCGTGTCCTCAGCTTGTGGTGGCGGCGGCACTTGTGGTCAATGTAAAGTGAAAGTGCACAGCGGCGGGGGCGACATTCTGCCAACCGAGCAATCGCATATCACCAAACGGGAAGCCGCACACGGCGAACGTCTGGCTTGCCAAGTATCCATCAAACAAAACATGGATATCGAAGTCGAAGACAGCGTATTCGGTGTTAAGAAATGGGAATGCACCGTTAAGTCCAACGACAACGTCGCAACGTTCATTAAAGAGCTAGTGTTGGAATTGCCGGAAGGTGAAGCCATCAATTACCGCGCCGGCGGTTATATCCAAATCGAATGCCCGCCCCATATTTCAAAATATGCGGATATGGATGTTGCCGAGGAATACCGTCCTGATTGGGATAAATTCAATTTGTGGCGCTATGTGTCGGATGTAAAAGAACCGACTCTACGCGCGTACTCAATGGCATCTTATCCTGAAGAAAAGGAAATCATGCTGAACGTCAGGATTGCTACGCCGCCTCCAGGGGCGCCGGATGGCATTCCGCCAGGCATCATGTCGTCTTTTATCTTCAATCTGAAACCAGGTGATAAAGTCTTCGTATCCGGTCCTTACGGCGAGTTTTTTGCCAAAGAAACCGATGCTGAAATGGTCTTTATCGGTGGTGGTGCCGGTATGGCGCCGATGCGTTCGCATATCTTCGATCAACTACGCAGACTGAAATCCAAGCGTAAAATGACTTTCTGGTATGGCGCACGTAGCAAACGCGAAATGTTCTACGTTGAAGATTTCGATATGCTGGCCAAAGAAAACGACAATTTTGAATGGCATGTAGCCTTGTCGGATGCTTTACCTGAAGATAACTGGAAAGGTTATACCGGCTTCATTCACAACGTGTTGTTCGAAGAATTTATCAAGAAACATCCGAACCCAGAAGATTGTGAATACTACATGTGCGGGCCGCCAATCATGAACTCTTCAGTGATTAACATGCTGCTGGCTAATGGTGTGGATCCTGAAAATATTATGTTGGATGATTTCGGCGGTTAAGTTGTATTAATCTGACGCGAAGCACAGGGAGCGATTTTCGGATCGCTCCTTTTTTCGTTTCAGTGATTAGAAAAAACAGGAGAAAAAAATGGGTTATTTTTTAGTAACATTTTTATTTATGTTGATCGTTATTGCCGTCATGGCAGTCGGTGTGCTTTTCGGTCGGAATGCCATCAAGGGGTCTTGCGGAGGCACCGGCAATTGCGTATGCAGTGAGAAATGCGACAAAAGAAAGAAGTTTGAAGCTGAGCAAGCTAAAACATTGGAACAACATTAAGGCTGCTTGCCCAAAGCGATAAACTAAGCTACTTCGGAGCGATAACTCTCCGAAACGTTAAGTTTATGCGTCCTTGAGTCAACTTCTGATCGACAGGAATACTATGCAGCCAGTGGTGTTGAAAATCGGGCTGCATAATCAATAGCATTCCACTAGTCAGTAAAATACTGCCGCTTTCCGCGGTTTTTTTATGCCGAAATGCAAATTGTCGGGTCGCTCCCAGCGTCAATGATGCGATAAAAGGCTGTGGCCCCAACTCCGCTTCGTTATCCGCATGCCAGCCTACATAATCCTCGCCGTTTCGATATAAATTCACTAATACCGAATTAAACGAAAAGTTTAAGAACTGTTCGATTTTTTGCCTTATATCCGATAGTAATGGCGTCCAGGGCCGAGTTTTTAATAGATTATTGCTGTAGCTATAAACTATCCCCGGATCAGCATGCCAGGTTTGCAGGCGGGGTAAAGTAAATTCCCGACCGGCAACGCTGTAACAATTGTCGGGCCAATTTTGTTCCTGGAGCAAACGCCTATAGATAGCATCGCTTTCGGCGGCGTCGTAAAAATCTCTTATTATTCTCAGCTCCTTATCGGGCGTCATTCGTCTTGCAATTCCTGCTGTGCTTTAATGTGTGACGCTAATGCACTGTCCATTGTCGTAATGTGCAATAAAAACCATTGCGGCAGACGCTCCTTGACAAAAGCACGACCAAAGGAAATTAAGCCTTTGTCGATCCGGGTTTTAAACTGTTTGAATTCTTCCAAAACCCGTTGATGTTCGCCTTTGTGTTCGGTTTCCGCCGGAAATCCGAATTGCGCCATTAACCGATTTTCAGATTCAAAATGTTCTTCGGTGTGTTGATACAATTGCGCAAACAAGCCCGGAAAGTCAGTGTTATTGGCCTTATCCAATTGATTTACCAAATCAATAAAGATGCCGTGATCATGATCGATGTGAGCATAACCAACACTCAGGGGTATGGTTCTGTCGAATATTGTCATTTGAACACTCGTGTGATTTGTAAACTAATGCACTAAAGCATGTTTTATGCCTATTAATCGCCGACGATAAAACGGATGGATGATTGTCGATGGCAATTAAAGCGCAGGCCAGATTTAATCGGGTATCACCTCATCAACTCGACTAACGATGCGCCCATCGGCCATTCTAATGTCGAACAGTTCAAGCTTGGCTAACTGCTTAACCGACTTCACCAGCTGGGAGCTTTCGTGTCGTTGCACGATAGCATAACCGCGTTCCAGCGTTGCCAGTGGACTAATCGCATGTAAGGTTTGTGATATCGCGTGTTGCCGATTTTTCAATGCCGTCAGTTTAATTTGCATCGAACGGCTTAATCGTTGTTGGAAGTAATCAAGTTGCTGCCGATAGCCGTGAATCGATACCAACGGTTGCTGTCCATTCAGACGCTGGGTGTTTAACACCAGACGCTGGCGGCACAGCCCCAAGCCGGCTCGCGTCGCCCGATTCAAGCGTTGTTCCAATTCGTCGAGACGCTGGGCATTGCGTTGTAGTTTTTCGCCCGGATGTTGGGTTTGTAGGGCTTTATTTAGCCAACTCAAATGCATCTGTTGCTGCTGTAATTTATCTTTCATCTGCCGGGTTAGTTGGCGCTCAATAGCTGTAAAGCGATTAAGCCAGGCGGATTGGTCCGGCACCGCACATTCGGCCGCTACCGATGGTGTAGGTGCGCGCAAATCAGCGACGAAATCGGCGATGCTGAAATCTACCTCGTGGCCTATTGCTGAAATCACCGGAATGCCACTGGCCGCTATCGCCCTGGCGACGATTTCTTCGTTAAAGGCCCACAAATCTTCCAGCGAGCCGCCGCCACGCGCCAGGATGATCACATCTACCAGAGCTTGCTTATTGGCTGTTGCCAATGCCGCGCTGATCTCGAATTTCGCGCTTTCGCCTTGCACCGCTACCGGATAGATCAGCACCGGGATCGCCGGAAAGCGCCTTTTCAGTACGCTGAGAATATCGTGAATCGCTGCGCCACTGGCCGAGGTGATGACGCCGATTTGTGTTGGCAGTGGCGGCAGCGGTTTCTTACGGTTTTGCTCGAACAAACCTTCTAGCAATAGCTTTTGTTTCAGGCGTTCGTAAGCCAGACGCAATGCGCCGTCACCGGCTTCTTCCAATTGTTCCACCACCAATTGATAATCGCCGCGCGGTTCGTACAAACTGACTTGCGCGGTGGCGATCACCAGATTGCCGTTGGCAGGTTTGAACCTTAGTCGTTGCTGTTGTCCTTTGAACATGGCGCAGCGGATCTGGGCTTGCGCGTCTTTCAAGGTAAAGTAGTAATGGCCGGAAGAGGGCAGGCTGAGATTGGAAATCTCGCCTTGTACTTGCACGGTTAAGAAATGGCTGGCCAGCAAGCGTTTGGCTTCGCGGTTTAGCTGAGATACGCTGAAGATCTGCTCGGAATTACTCATCGAATGCTTGAAAGTGCAGGGCGAATAGGTTGAAAACCTTATTTTACGGCGGTTTGCCGCAAATAACAGGGGCTTTTACTTTGCGGAAGTGTTTCCAGGTAAGCTGCGCTAAAATGCTGCCTAGGTAATGATTTCGGCTTTAGCGAACAAGGAACTATGGATGCATGAACATCAATTGAGTAACTGGCAACATTCGCACGATTTCGCGCGGATCAATCGCAAAGGCGAGCGGCGTACCAAATGGGTGCTGCTTCTGACGTTTGCGACGATGATTGTGGAAATTGTCGCTGGTATGCAGTTTCATTCGATGGCGTTGTTGGCGGACGGATGGCATATGGCTACGCATGTGGTGGCTTTTATGATCGCAATCTTCGCCTACCGTTACAGCCGTATCCACCAGAATGATCAAACCTTCGCATTTAGCCCCGCCAAGGTGGGTGTATTGGGCGGATTTGCCAGTTCGATAGCATTGGCGATGGTAGCCTTGGTAATGATTGCCGACTCGGTGCAGCGGTTGCTGATGCCGGAAATAATTCGCTTTGACGAGGCGATTTTAGTCGCGCAAGTGGGTTTGTTGATCAACCTGTTAAGCGCGCTATTATTGCGAGACCATCACGATCACCACCATGGACACGGGCATAATGCTCACCATGACCATGACCATGACCATGACCATGACCATGACCATGACCATGAAGAACACGGCCACAAAGATCAAGCTCAGCGCTCCCATCATCACGATCACAACCTAAGAGCGGCCTATCTACACGTAATGGCCGATGCCCTTACATCGGTATTGGCCATCGTCGCCTTGGTGGCTGGCAAATATTACGGTTGGGTTTGGCTGGATACGGTGATGGGTTTTGTTGGCGCGACAGTGATTCTGGTCTGGGCTTACGGCTTAATCAAAGAGACCAGCCCCGTATTGCTGGACCAGACCATGAACCCCAAATACACCCACGCGATACAAACCGCGCTGGAGGAAGACGGCGAATGCCTTGTCAGCGATCTGCATGTTTGGCCCGTTAGTGCCAATCATTATGCGGCAATCGTGGTTTTGGTCACGCAGCAGCCAAAATCGCCCAGTTATTACAAGAATCTATTGGGCAAATTCGCGCAGCTCGACCATATCACCGTGGAAGTCAATTGTTGTAAGGGTCAGGATTGCGTTGCAGAATAATCGCGTCGTTGCCGATGAATTCTATTTGGCAATGATAATGCGCCGCTAACCAATGAAAAGTCGGTCGCGAGAAAAAAGCGATGTGGGTTTGATCGTTTTTGTAATGCCATTTGGCAAAGGCCTCGGCATCTATGACCAATTTGGTCATGATGCCCAGCCAACCGCCGGGTTTTAATAGTCTAAACAGCGTGTCGAACTCACGTTTCGGCGTGCGAAAATGCTCTACTACCTCGGTGCAGACGATAAAGTCGTAGGTTCTTTGCAGGTGTTCAGGAAAGTCCGCATAGAATGGGTCGTAGACATTTACTCGATGCCCACGCGCCTTGAACAGTTCTGCAAGCGCCGGGCCTGGGCCGCAACCATAATCAAGTCCAACAGAATTGTTCGGTAATTTTCTGAGCAAAGGTTTTGCCAAGCGGGATAGAAATTCAATGTAGCCCGGATCGTCAATGGTATTTTGATGTAGATCGTAAATAGCTTTTTCCTGGCTCGGCGATAAGTGCTGAGAGCAAGCGACATACACCAGTAAGCACTGTCGGCACTGAGTGTAATCGCGTTTTGCGTCGCTGTGATAAAGATGGGTATCGGGGCTGTTACAGAGTGGGCAGGATGGTGCCGGCATAATTAATTTGGGCTTTTGCTTGACGCTTGGGCGATATGCTGTAGAATGCGCCGCTCTCTACTGCGGAGCGGTAGTTCAGTTGGTTAGAATACCGGCCTGTCACGCCGGGGGTCGCGGGTTCGAGCCCCGTCCGCTCCGCCACTTTCGTTTTTATCTGCGTTTTAATCTCATCGTTTAAGTGACATTGATGATGAGTATCTAACAAGCATTTTAGTTTGCAATATTCCTAAACCGTTGCCAGATAATTTTAAACGTCAGCGTCAAGGTTGGATCGTTCTTGGCAACGCGCTTATCCAGGTTATCCGGATCTGCCCAACAACCTTCGTCGATTTCATCTGCCGCTAAGCTAAATGGTCCGTTATGCCGACACCGATAGACCTGGATAAATTCCATACCTAAGTCGGTGCTAGGTTCCAATTTAAATAAACTCTCCAGGCTTTCGGCAAATATGCCCAATTCCTCCTTTAATTCACGAGGCGCGCAACGGTCATAGCTTTCGCCGGCGTCGACGTGACCAGCCGCCGAGGTATCCCATAAGCCTTTGTTCAAATCTTTTTTCATCGAGCGCTTTTGCAGAAACAACTGGCCAGCATCGTTGAAAACCAGAATATGCACGGCCCGGTGGCGCAGGCTGTTGGCGTGAATCACCGACCTGGGTTGTTGGGCAATCACTGTATCGTCGTTATCGACGACATCGAGAAGTTCGTTGTGCATGTAAACTATCGATTCCTGAGGCAAGGTCGTGTATGGTAGCTGTTTTTAGTGCATGTCGCAGAGAACATATGGCAAGAAGAAGCGAACATAGTCAGGAACAAATCAAGGAAATGGTGCTGGTCGCCGCAGAAACCATCGTTATAGAGGACGGCTATAGCGCTCTGACCGTGCGCAAAATCGCGATGGAAATCGGCTATACCGTGGGCAGCATTTATATGGTATTTGCCAATATGAACGATTTGCTGACCCACGTCAAAGGCCGCACATTGGATGAGTTGGCTAAACAATTGCTTCACTGTGAACCGTCCGCCAGTGTCGAGGAAAATATTCTGATCTTGGCGGAAACTTATCTAAATTTTGCCGCCCAGCATTTCAATCGCTGGCGAATGATCTTCGATATTCAGAGCGAGGAGCCTCAGCCTGACTGGTATCTACAAAAGGTGGAGCAGATGTTTGCGATTGTCGAGGTGTTGTTTATCCAGCTTACACCCGGCAGCTCCGCGGAACATAGCCGGCTGGCAGCCAGAACTTTGTGGAGCGGCGTGCATGGCATCTGTATTTTGTCGCTAACCGCCAAACCGCAAGTCAGCGACATTGCAGCATCCAAGTTAAGCGTGGATTTGTTGGTGCAAACCTTTATTCAAGGCTGGAAGGCGCTTGCTCCACTTCAGGTAAATGCCAAACCACCAGAAAAGTAGCCGCCAGTAGTAGCAAGCCCAAGCCGATTAGTGCTGTAATCGGCGTTACTTGTTCGGCCGCCGCCAGGGTGTAGCCGCCGACCGACAATAGCATTGCTACATTCTGGAAAAAATTCTGCATCGCTACCGCACCGCCGCTGCCTATGCTTTGTTGGCCGATCTCCTGTAAAGCAGCGTTTATTGGGACGATAAACATGCCGCCTGCCATACCCATTAAAAACAACACAAAACGCGCCGGCCAGACTGCTTCCGTGAAACTCAGGGCGATGATGAAGATGCTCATCAGATAGGCCGGGATGCGGGCGCGGCGCAAATGTTCCAGCGGAATCAAGCGTGGGACCAGGACTGAACCGGCGATGATACCGATAGCCAAAAATAGCGTGAGATTGGCAATATCGCTGGCGTTATGCGTCATTAACACCAACGGCGCCCAGGCGATGATAATCACCCGCACACTGGCTGCTGCTGCCCAAAAAAGGGATGCGCCCAGCACCGCGAAGCGTGAGCGTGGCATTGCCAGAAATGTTTTAACTTCCAAGTAGAACAGCCTGATTTTCGAGCCGGACGGTGGCGCTTTACGTAAGCCTATCGGCAAGAATAAGGTGGTGGCAGCAGAAATCAAAAACAATAATATTGTTACAAGCAAGGCCCAAGTGGTGGAATGATCGGCCAGCTTGGCGCCCACCACCATGCCGGTCAATATCGCCAGAATAGTCGATCCTTCTATCCAGCTATTGGCTTTCACCAAGCCGTCATGTCCTGCCAGTTCCGGTAAAATCCCATACTTGGCTGGGCTGTACAACGCAGCGCCGACTCCCACTACACAATAAGCTAACAGTGGTTCGACTTTAAATAACAATAAGCCGGCACCGCAAGCCTTGATCAGATTGGCGACAATCAACACCCGCGATTTAGCATGGCTGTCGGCAAACCCACCCACCCAGGGCGCCAACACTACGAATGCCACCAGAAACACGCTTTGTAGTGCCGGCACGTACCAACTAACCGGGTGCGCATCCTGCATCACCATGGCGATGACTGTAAACAATATGGCGTTGTCGGCAAATGCCGAGAGGAATTGCGCGATTAAAAGGGGATAGATGTGTTTGCTCATTCGAAATGGTCCCTAGCTTGAAAAATTTATACTCTTATCGGAAAAGTGGTCAGATTTTTTGTAGCCTCTTGTCGCGATAGGACATCCTGGTTGCGTTAGTACCCTTCATTTTTTCATGCGTTATTTCAAACAGAGCAGTGGCGTCAATTAGACTTGAAAGTTTTATGTAGCCATAATTTCTAGGATCAAAATCTGGAAATTGGCGTTTTATTAAACTTCCAGCTAGACCTAAAAGTGCCCATCCATTTTCGTTTGAACATTCCTTAGCTGCGTTTCTAAGCATATTAATTAACTTTGTATCCATACACAGTTGCTGCCTTGTCCATTGTGTTTTTATCACCTGTTGGTTTTTATCTAAATCTCTGTCTTCATCATCAGTGTCCAAAGTGGTTAAAACGTCAATGTAGATGAAGTCATCGCAGGCATTTCGAAACGCCATAGGGGTTTTTCTTTCTCCAACACCATAAACGTGAAGTTGTGATTCCTTTAAACGGGTTGCTAGTCGAGTGAAGTCACTATCACTTGAAATAAGTGCAAAAGCATTGAATTTATTAGAATATAACAAATCCATTGCGTCGATAATTAAAGCAGCGTCGGATGAGTTTTTACCTTGAGTATAAGAAAACTGTTGTATTGGTTGAATTGCCAACTCGTTTAGAGGCTCTTTCCAATTTTTTAGCGCTGGACAGGCCCAATCACCATATGCCCTTTTTACGACGATATATCCGTATTTTGAGAGTTCAGTAATAATTGCTTCAAGAGAAGCCAGACGAGTATTTTCAGCGTCAATCAAAACAGCGAGTCTCTTTTCAGCGTTGAACATATTTTATTGGTCCGACATCAGTAATTCGGCTGCTAAGGCTGTCGCACCAGGATAATCGGTTTTTCCGGTCGCCAATACCGGCAGTTTATCGAGCACAAACACTTTTTTGGGTAAATTGATGGTGGCGACGCCGGTGGAGGCTTCGGCCAACTGTTTCGCGTTGGCGTCGCGGCGCGTGGTCAACAATACCAGTTGTTCGCCTTTTTTTGGATCGGGCAAACTGACCACCACATGCTGCGCTTCCGGCCAAGCGTGGATAGCCAATTGTTCCACCGCAGTCAGCGAGACCATTTCGCCGCCAATTTTCGCAAAGCGCTTGCTGCGGCCTTGAATGTGAATAAAGCCTTCCTCGTCGACATGCACGATGTCGCCGGTATCGTACCAACCTTCGCCGAAAGCAGCGGAGCAAGGCGGTACCAAAACTCCGGGATTGTCCGGCAGTAGATAACCTTTCATAATGTTGGGGCCGGCAACATGCAATTTACCGGCGTTCTCAATGCCAGGCACCGGTTCCAATTTATGCAACATATCGGGCATGAAGCGGCCGACGCTTCCAGCCTTGTAGTCCATCGGCGTGTTTACCGAGGTTACCGGCGAGGTTTCCGTGGCGCCGTAACCTTCCAAGATACGGATACCGAATTTATCCAACCAAGTGGTGCGGGTGGTTTCTTGCAATTTTTCGGCGCCGGCTACCACGTAACGCAATGAGTAAAAATCGTAAGGATGGGCTTTTTTGGCATATGCCGCCAAAAAGGTATTGGTGCCGAACATGATGGTCGCGCCTACCTCGTATGCCATCTCCGGAATCACCGCATAATGCAGTGGCGACGGGTAAAAAAAGCTGGTCATGCCGTTCAATATCGGCATCATCGTGCCGACCGTGAAGCCGAAGGAATGGAACATCGGCAGAAAATTCAACACCACATCCCCCGGTCCGAAATCAATGCGCGCTCTGATTTGTTTATGATTGGCCAGGATATTGGCATGCGACAACACCACGCCTTTCGGTAAGCCTTCCGAACCTGAAGTAAACAGTACGACGGCCGCATCGTCAGCATCGTAGTCCTGGCTTTTGTACCAAAATCTTGCGGTTTTAGCCTGTAGCAAGCCGATGATTTTGTCGACACTTGTTAGTGATGTCGCCAAGTCTTCCAAATAAATTAATTTGACGTGTTGTGCCAGCGTTGCGGCTTCGTCTCCCAGTTTCGCTAATTCAATGAATTTGCGCGAAGTCAGCACAAGTTTGATTTGTCCGGTGCGGCAAGCGGCGGCCATGCCGGCGGCGCCGATTGAATAATTCAGCATCGCCGGTACCCGCTGATAAATCTGTAAACCCAGTACCACGTTCAGCGTCTTACAGCTATTGGGCAGCAACACGCCGACATTCTCGCCGGTTTGCGTGAGGGTTTTGACTAGTTTGCCTACGATGATGCTGCGGGTGATCAGTGCGTCGTAGCTTAGTGGCTTGCGTTCCAGATCCTCAGCAACGGTGTAACGCCCGCCATGTAAAGCCCGAGCTTCCAATAAGGCCGCAAAGATGGTTTGTTGATAATGGCTGGTGGCAAACATCATTTCCGTCATGATGTCAGCCAGGATGTGGCCGCTATGCTTGCGGCGGGCTTTGCCGGTCACATCGCCGTGAGTCTCGATCAAGGCTGGCGGCTGAATATGAATGGTGATGCGCGGAAACCAGTGTTGACGCACGCTGCCCAGCTTGGAAAAGCGGCTGTATTCAGCGCCGTCGATGCGAATCGGCAACAAGGTTGCCCCCGATTTATCGGCAACCATGCCGGTGCCGTCGTAGATTTTCATCAAGGAGCCGGTCACGGTGATCCGGCCTTCCGGAAAAATCACGGTTTTGGTATCGCTTTGCAAATGATGAATCAACGCCTTTAAAGACAAGGGGTGCGTTGGATCCATCGGAAACACTTTGGATAAACGCAAAAATGGCTTTAGCCACCAGCGTTCAGAGATTTGGGTATTGATCGCAAAGGTGATGTCGTCCGGCAAAAACACGCCCAGCAGCAAAGGATCGAGAAATGAAGTGTGGTTGGCGACGATCAACACGCGGTTGCCGGCTTTAGCGTAATTTTCCAGCCCGTGGACCTTGACTCGATAGACTAGCGTCAACAGCCAGCGTAAAACAATTTTTAACATGATATTCCTCCCGTAAGCGCATATTAGCAGACAGATTGCGATTTGCCGGAAGGCACTATAACGATAAACTAAACGTTGTTCAATTTAATTTTCCCTTTGCCTCCTAAAAACGAAAAAGCCATCCCCAAGGGATGGCTTTTGACATTGCTACCACCTTGTCCGTCGACGGACAAAATCGGTGCGATAACCCGGCGAACTGCTTTATGGCTTTTAAATTGGTTTTTTCCCAAAGCCGAATACGCCTAACAGCGCCGGAACAAACAAGAAGACAGAGGCAGGCAACGGAACAGCGGCTGGTGCGGCAGTGACGTGGACAGTAGCGCCTGTGATGGTTGTGGCGGGCCCGCTACCATCGGAGAGAAATAGTAGTTGTGCCGGCGTATAGATCGGGTCGGGGATTATGCTTAAGGCATTCCCCGCGCTGACATTGAGCGCTTGAAATTTGACGGTGCCCAGCAAGGTGGGCTCAGAGATATTTAAACCGGTTGCGACGCTGCCCGACAGCATTTCGGCAAAATGAATTTTCCCCAAGGTTGCGCCCGAGCCTGGGGTAATGCTGTTCGCCAGACTTTCGGTGTCAGTGCCAAAAATACTGCCACTGCTTAGCAATTGCGCCGATAGATTGGTGCTGTTGTAGGTCAGATCGAAATCGAAGCCCGCCAAATCAGCAACGTTATTAATATAAATATTCACATCGAAAATAGAGCCTTTAGCGAATGAGCGGATATTCGTGTCGTCAGAAAATTTAAGATTAAGGGTGGCCGCTTCGGTGGTCTGGAAAAACCCGACGAATGCCAGCGCAAGTAGTTTGGTAAGTAAATGTTTGTTCATAAAATATTCCGTAGGGCTGGAAACCGGAGCCAATCGCTCCGGCAAACTGATTCAAAAAATGGGCTAGGGCGCAGGGTTGACCACGGCACATTGCGGCAAAGTACAAAGCGAAGCTGCCTTTCTGTAATCGATAATATTGACTCGCAAATCGCCATTCAGATCAGCGGGGTCGTTGGCTGCTACCACTTTGCCGTATTTGGCTTTGATGGCGTTCAAATCGTTCATGTCGATGTCGTTATCGCGATCCGTATCGCCGGGGCCTGTTACTTTCACGGTAAAAGCTTTAGATGCGCTGGTGTTATCGGCATCGTTTGCTGAGACGGTAAAGTTGAAAATGCCTACCTTGGAAGGCACGCCTGATAACAGGCCTGTGTCTTGCGCAAGAGTCAAGCCGTTTGGTAATGCGCCGGCGCTGACGTTGACCACGTAAGGGGTGTTGCCGCCACTAACGGTGGGCCGCTCCGGAAACACTTCGTTGACATTGCCGTTTTGCAGCGCATCGACCATTGCGAAGGGCGAGATAGCCACGAATTCCGTCATTTGCGAACCTTGATAGGCGCCGACGATTTCCGCAGTCGAACAATCGAATTCATGAGAGCCGCCGTTGGCATCGGTTACTTCCACTACGCCGTCGCCGTGCAGATTATCCGTTCCGACCGCATCGCACATGGCTTCACCCTTTTCGCCATCAATGGACGCGGCGGGACCGCCATAGGCATAAAACTCATAACGGCGGGTGACGACTTCTTCGGCGTTGTTGCCCATGCTGTCGCTGCCGCCACGCAATTCGGATTTGGCGTTGCTGACACCATTGTGGGATTGCAGCAAATACCATTCAGATTCGACTTCGTCCGGCTCGCCATTGGTCCAGTCTGCTAGACCGTCGTGGTCATGATCATCACTGATCAGTGCGCCTAAGGCCAAAACCCGAGCGTTGTGAGTTTTAGTTTTAATAACCTTCACCCAACTGGGTTCGCCAAATTCTTTTACGACGCTTTGCGGAACAACCGGAGCCGGCATGGTTGCCACGACTTGAGCAGGGAAGTCAGTGGTCGGTGGGGTGTAGTCGAATACCGGTGTATTCAACTGCAGCGCGGGGCCAACAAACAGTTTGCCGCTGCCATCCTTGACCAGCCAGTTGTATTTGACCGCGCTATAAGGCGTGGTGGCGGAGTAGGCAAAGTGCACCCCAAAATGTTCGCAGCCGACATTTTTGCTTAAATCGTAGCAATACAAGGTACTGCCGATTGGATAGGGATTGGTGAAGGCACCGTCTTTTTCGTAACGTACGAAGGTTTTGGGGTGCGCCGGGTCGCTGAGGTCTTCCCGTATTTTTCCGTAACCGTAATGATTACCTGGGTAGGTGCTGACTACATCTTTGCTGTTTGTATCGTCGAGTTCTATTTCTATGCCGTAGACCGGACCGCCGGTGTGATTCAGTGCGTCAAAGTTGCCCAGCCCGCCCCTGATGTCGCTTGCCTCGGCAATAGAGCCGAGCGCCAGCAATGGCAGTAAGAATGTCATCTGTTTCATTGAGTGTTCCCTGTAGGTTTGTGGTGTGTCAATTGACTTTAACTAACAATGAAACTTGGCGGGGTGAACCGACGACCTCCTGATTTTGATAGGCCGAGATAAAGCCTGACTAAGTCAAAAAGCTAAGAAGTCTTACCGCAAGGCACGTAGTCAGTTGCCTAAACTCAAAAGTCGATTTCGACATATTTAGACAACTAAAAGTCGCGGGACTTATAACAATGGAAAATGAATTCAAAATTAAAATTGTGGGAAATCTCACATTTTTAGTGTCATTTAATTGATTTCTTTCCGGTTAGCATAGCTTTGATTAAGTGTTCGTTGTGCGCTCTACCAGAAACAAAGACGCCCACTACGTGTAAGGCAATTAGGACCAGCATAAAATTGGTTGCCCCTTCATGAATTTCCTCCCAAAATTCTTCATCTTGGCTTTGCGTTTCTGCTTTTCCATCCTCTTCGTCGTTTTCTTCCGCATGGGCAGCGCTAATCAAAGTTAGTGTTGTTGGATTGGCAGCCAGCGGACCTCGGCCTTCTTCTATCGCATATACTTTTAAGCCGCTGACCGTCACAACCAGCAGCGTTGAGAGCAATGCCATGACCATCCAGCCGCCCAAAGGATTGTGGCCGACATACTGTTTCGCGGAGCCAGCGCGCAGTTCGCGAATATAGCGGTGAACAGTTCCGGGAGAACGGACAAAGTCGCTAAATCTGGCATGGCGGCTGCCGATGATTCCCCACAGAATGCGGAAGATAATCAGACCCAAAACCGTGTAACCGGCGTAAATATGCCAAGCGTTTTCTTCCTCGCTGGTGAAATAGGCCACAGTAAAGGCAACGACCAGCGACCAGTGAAAAATACGGATAAAAATGTCCCAGACCGCTACGGTGTGTTGGTTATTCATGTGGTTTACCTCGGCATGCTTAGTTGCAGATGTAGCTAGTGTAGGAAACCGAGATAAATCCAATCTTAAAAGTTCGGGGTTAAAATACCCTTACTCCGAGTAAATCTTTGAAACCAACCATTGTTATGACTCAACTATGCGACTATTGCTGGTAGAAGACGATCCAGGCCTGTCCCGATCTTTAAAAGCCGATCTGGAAAGAGCCGGGTTTGCGGTCGATTTGGCCATGGATGGCGAGAATGGCGAATTTTTGGGCATGACTGAATCCTACGATATTGTCATCCTGGATTTAGGCTTGCCGAAAATGCCCGGACTGGAAGTGCTGCGACGATGGCGCCAAGCGGGTAATCATGTGCCGGTCATTGTGCTGACGGCCAGGGACGCCTGGCATGAAAAAGTCGACGGCTTCAAAGTGGGTGCCGACGACTATCTAGGCAAACCGTTTCATATCGAGGAGTTACAGGCACGCATCCAGGCCCTGTTAAAGCGCATGCACGGGATGATGCAGCCGCAACTGTGTGGTTGCGGCGTGGCCTTGGATGAAGACAGGCAAACCGTCAGCGTTGATGGTGCTGAGCATGTCGAGCTGACGGCAATCGAATTTCGTTTGCTGCGCTATTTCATGCTGCATCCCGGCAAGTTGCTTACCAAAACCCATTTACTTGAGCACGTCTACGAATGTGACGGTGACCCGGCCAGCAACGTTATCGAAGTGTATATCAATCGGTTACGGCGTAAATTGGGTAAGGATTTGATCGCTACCCGGCGTGGGCAAGGCTACATCTTCGGTGACAAGCTGTGATCTCATTGCGCCAGCGTCTTAACCGCGGCCTGATCATTATCCTGAGTATGGTGTTTGCCGGACACTGGTTGGCAGCAGATTGGGTGATTCGCTCTGTGGCGGAAAAACAAATGCTGACCCGCTTACAGCACGATGGCGATTCGTTGCTGGATACCTTGACGCTTAACGCGGAAGGACAACTGATTTTCGATAGCTCGCATGCCGGCACGGTTTACGGCCAAGCCTATTCGGGTCACTACTTTGTGATCCAGCTTGACGGAAAAACCTATTATTCAAGTTCGCTGCAAGACGACGTTTTGCCTTTTACTACCGAGCCGGCCAATACCGCCAGGCAATTCCATTTTCCTGATGGACCGCATCACCAACCTTTACTGGTTTTGAGTCGAGGTTTCGAGCGATTTGGTCATGCGATCACCATTAGCATCGCCGAGGATTTAAGCGATATTGGCCATGACATAGACCACATCCGGCTTGCCTATCTGGTACTGACGGCCATGGTGCTTTTGATCGCAATCGCCCTGCAAAGTAACGATGTACGCAGATCGCTGAAACCGTTGCAGGCGGCGCGCGACGAACTGGCCGAGATTGCCTACGGCCGTCAGTCACAGATCCAAGCCAGAGTGCCGGCGGAAATCAAACCCTTGGTTGCGGAAGTCAATCGCTTGTTGGTGTTGGTTGAAAGGCGCTTGCACCAGTCTCGCACCGCGATTGGCAATTTGGCGCATGCGCTGAAAACGCCGTTGGCGATGCTGTTTCGACTGACTGAAAATTCGCAACTCGATGGTCATGCCGAGCTGCGCGATCTGCTGCAACAGCAAACTCAAGCGATCCATGAGCGCATCGAGCGAGAATTAAAACGCGCCCGTATCTCCGGTAATATGCAAACCGCCAGCGTGTTTAATCCACAGCAAGAACTCACTGCTTTAGTCATGCTGTTGCAAAATGTCTATGCCGAGAAAAACTTAGCGATCCAAGTCAATGCTCCCGATCAGTTAATCAATTTTGATCGGGAAGACATGCTGGAGCTGACCGGTAATTTGTTGGATAACGCCTGCAAATGGGCTGACAAGCAGGTTCTAGTCTCGGTTGAACATGGTGCCGGCATTACTATCAGTGTCGAAGACGACGGTCCGGGTTGTTCGGCGCAGGACATGCGGCAACTCAGTAAGCGCGGTTTAAGGCTGGACGAAGCAGTGCAGGGACATGGGCTAGGCTTGGCGATTGTACGTGACATCGCCTTATTTTATGGCGGTACGCTGGAGATTATGCGTTCCGCGCAACTGGGCGGTTTGCGAGTGAGTGTGCAATTCCCAAGGTGGATAGCCGCAGCATCGGTATAATTCCCGCTTCTTTTGCATTTACCGTTTGATTGCTTATGACCACCGTTAACACCGAAAAACTTTCCAGCGCTCGTTTTGCCGAAGCCACCGATGCGTTTGTCGAAGAATTTACCGCTTCAGTCAATTTTGACCGGCGCATGGCCCGGCAAGATATTCAAGGCTCGCTGGCGCACGCGGCCATGCTGTGCAAAATAGGTATTCTGACTGAGCAGGAGCTCGCCGACATTCGCAGCGGATTGATGCAAATCGGCGGTGAGATCGAACGCGGTGAGTTCGTCTGGTCAATCAAGCAGGAAGATGTGCATATGAACATCGAAGCGCGCTTGACCGATTTGATCGGGATTGCCGGCAAAAAACTGCATACCGGCCGTTCGCGTAATGACCAGGTAGCAACCGATATAAGACTATATTTACGTAGCGAAATCGAGACCATATTGACGCAGTTGCAACGCCTGCAAATCGCTTTATTGGAGGTCGCGGAACGCGAGGCCGATACCATCATGCCGGGTTTTACCCATTTGCAAGTCGCGCAACCCGTGACATTCGGCCATCATTTAATGGCGTGGTTCGAAATGCTGTGCCGTGATAAAGAACGTCTGCAAGATTGCTGTAAACGCCTGAATGTGATGCCCTTGGGTGCCGCAGCATTGGCTGGCACCAGCTATCCCATTGATCGCTTCATGACCGCCGAATTGTTGGGATTTTCCCGGCCGTCGAATAACTCTTTGGATTCGGTCAGTGATCGCGATTTTGCGATTGAGTTTGCCGCGGCCGCTAGTTTAATCATGATGCATTTGTCCAGGTTCTCGGAAGAACTGGTGTTGTGGACCAGTGCGCAATTCAATTTTATCGATATTCCGGATGCATTTTGCACCGGCTCATCAATCATGCCGCAAAAGAAAAATCCCGACGTACCGGAACTGGTGCGCGGCAAATCCGGCCGGGTTACGGGACACTTGGTGTCCTTGTTGATGCTGATGAAAAGCCAGCCCTTGGCTTATAACAAAGATAATCAGGAAGACAAAGAGCCCTTGTTCGATACCGCCGACACCTTAATCAACTGTCTGCGAGCCTTTGCCGACATGATGCCGCGCATTCAAGCCAAACGCGAAAACATGTACAACGCCGCAAAAAGAGGATTCGCGACGGCTACCGACTTGGCTGATTATTTGGTTCGCAAAGGTATGCCTTTTCGCGATGCCCACGAAGTCGTGGGTCAAGCTGTGCGCTTAGGACTGCAAACAGAGCGGGATCTATCGGAACTAACTCTCTCAGAGTTGCAGGGCTTTTCCGGCACCATTACGGCGGATGTTTTCGATATTCTAAAATTGGAAGGGTCGGTAGCTGCCCGCAATCATATCGGCGGCACGGCACCAGTTGCCGTTCGTCAGGCAATATGTGAAGCAAGACAACAAATACCCCACTAAATCCTGGAAATTGGCTTTTTAACTGCTACCCTTCGAGCATCGTTTGATTTGGAGGGTGGCATGCCCCAATATTTTTCCCGACTGCTTGCTGGACCATCGCTGGATGCAATCCCGCAAGAAACCGATTTTTGGCGCGACCGGGAGCTTAGTTTGTTTAGCTGCCCCAGCGCCGATGCTGATTACGCATTGACCGCATTAGTTTTTAAAATTAGTAGAAACCCGAAAGATCTGCTGGCGCATCTACGCCGAATTTATTTTTGTTACGACCAGCGCCTGTCCGAGCAACTCTACGCGGCCTTGTTGGATTTAATGATTATTCTGGATGGGAAGGGAACTGCGATCAGTCGCCGTATGATACAAGCTAGCCAGTCGCGGCTGCTTGTCCAGCAATGTCAGGATTTGCTTAAAACTGACGGGCAAACGCCGCCAGCTAATCGATATTCTTTGTTCAGTAAAGGTCTGTTGGCTAGCCGCGAACTGGTCAGGTCCAGACGGCAAACCGAAGCGCAACACGATTATTTGGCCTTAGCCAACGACTTTATCGAATACAGTCAGCTCGAACAGGCCATGGATGTGCTGGAAACGGGTATCAACCTGCAACATGATCGTCAGGATTTGCAACTGGCTTTGTTAGAGCTGTATAAGTCTACAAAAAACCGGGAGCGCTTTCAGCTCAATCGGCAGCGATTTAGCGACTCCGGCGTGGTGCTGGAGGGTGAATGGCTGGAATTGGCACATTATTTTGAAGGACAGGCATCATGAGCAAGTCGAACAAAACGCCATTTCGAATCGCTCTGCACGGCATGGATACCCGCACTTATAAAACCATGGAAATGTATCTGAAGGGGCCTTGTCGGGGGGCTGCCGTCGTGGTCGAGGATGCCGAAGCCAGTATTGATATGATCGACGCGGATCACCCCAAAGCCCGGGATATTCTGGATGCCAGAAAAGCCGCCGCGCCGGGCAGACCGATCATTTTATTGTCATTACAAAACCTACAGCTGGATAATACTTACTTCATCAAAAAGCCGGTGAATGTCCAGCAAATAATGGCGGTGCTGGACAAGATTAAGGCGGTTGCCGAGGCTCGCAAAGCCGCTGCCGGACGTACGAAGATTGCGCAAGCACCTGCAAAGACAGCTGATATGCCGTCCCCGCCCAAGGACGACAAGCCGAAAAAAATGGCTATGGATGTCTATGTCAATAAGGCTAAGGCGCCAAAAACGGGTGATGCCGCTGAGCACCACAAGGCCAGCAAACATCATTCTGCGATGCAGTTGAACGAAGGCGGCTTCACAGCGTTTTTAGGGACACTAAGCGACATCGATTTTGACGACGAGGTGCAGCTGTTAACAGCCTGTTACGATCCGCGCCAGTATTTTTTGGGCTACGTGATGTCGGCATATAAAACGGCCAATTTACAGTCGCGTGTTTTGCAACTTTGTTCGATTTGGAAACCTTTGACGATTTTTCCGGAAAGCCAGGAAGTCTGGATCGATGCCGACGATAAACAAACCCGCGCATTTGCCGGGATGCCATTGGGTAAAGGCTCCGTCGGCAAAATGATTTTGACGGCAGTCGATTCCACAACCGCCATTCAGCGCGCCGAAGATAAGTTTCAAGATATGGGGGCTTTTGTCTGGAAATTGGCAATCTGGACATCCAAAGGACGCTTCCCGATAGGTCTGGATATTCAAGGGCCGGTCTACTTAGAAAGATGGCCGAATTTTACCCGACTGGTCATCACGCCCGATGCTTTGCGCATTGCCGCATTGTTGGTTCAGGCACCGAGAACGCCATTGGAAGTTGCTGGTCTGTTACATGTCAAACCGCAGTATGTGTTTGTGTTTATTAGTGCCTGCCAGACGATAGGCATATTGAAACAAAGCGAACGTCAAGCCGATGCGGTGATTGCCGTAGAACCCACCAAGAAGCCCAAAAATGAGGGTTTATTAAGCAAAATTCTCAATAAATTGCGCGGCGCTTAGCAAACGATAAGGAATCTCGATGAGTCAATACAAAATTATTTTCACGGGCCCGGTAGGCGCCGGCAAAACGACTGCAATCAACGCTATTAGCGATGTGCCTCCGATAAAAACTGATGCGGCTGCCAGTGATATGACAAAAAATCGTAAAGCATCCACTACGGTGGCGATGGACTACGGTGTCATGAATTTGGCGGGCGGCGAAAAAATTCACTTGTACGGTACTCCCGGGCAGGAACGGTTTGATTTTATGTGGGATATTTTGACCAACGGCGGCATCGGCTTAATTTTATTGCTAGACAACACCCGCGCAGACCCTTTTCAGGATATGCGTTTTTTTCTGGATGCGTTCGGTAAGTTTATCAACGACACCAGCGTAGCGATTGGGGTGACGCAAATGGATTTAAGTAGCACACCCTCAATAGAAGACTACCATGCGCAACTGCAAGGCTTTGGCTTGAAACCGCCGGTTTTTTCGGTGGATGCACGGGAAAAGAATGATGTCTCTTTGTTGGTACAAGCTCTTTTATATTCCCTGGATCCTGGTTTGGCGGGGTAATCACCATGGAAAGATTTGATCTGATTAACGGGCTGTATCTCTATCCTACTCCCGCTGGTGCTTACTACGCTGTCTCGTCACCCGAAAACGATAAACCCCGGCGGTTTTTAATCCGCTTGCTGCAACAGGAACAGACTCCGGCACTGACTATCGCGCAGTTGCAAACATTGATGGAAATCGATGACGAGGACAAGGCCTTGCAGTTGCTGTTGTATTGCCAAAAACTGGGCTGGGTGCAAGGCGTGGATACACCTTTGCAGGCGCCACACTCAGCGCTAGAGGAGATTTTGCCTGATTTGTTGGGAAAGATTTCCGAGAGCGGCAAAGTGCTATTGGCAGACGACCAAGGCTTTTACCTGGCTTGCAGCGGCTTTCCGCATGAAGTAGCCGAAGAACTGTCCGCACTTAGCGCGGAACTGGCGACCGTGCATAAACGCCGTTCCGGATTACTGATAAACAATATGGGCATATCCAGTCACGCCTGGGCCATAGTAGATCCTTTCGGTAACAGTCAAATCGGCTTTTGGCCGATGTTCGTCGGTAAACACCGATTCGTCTTGGCGATCACCGGCGTACCGCATTTTAACCAGGCGGAGTTTGTAACCCTGGCCTGGGCTTTAATCACCCGTTATTTAACCAAAGCCGCTGATGCTGCCAATTAAACGCATCGCCACATCACTCATTAGTTAAGAGGAATTAGATTATGAAAGCAGACATGCTGACGTCAGTTTTAACCGAGCTGAACGGTACTTCGGCGGATATAGAAGCCTCCGGTGTGATTTCCACCGACGGTCTGATGATGGCGTCGGTGTTGCCAGCCGGTATGGACGAGGATCGGGTAGGCGCTATGAGTGCAGCCATGTTGTCTTTGGGCGATAGAACGGCCCAAGAATTAAATCGCGGCAATTTGGAACAGGTGTTGATCAAAGGTGCCAGGGGCTATGTGCTAATGACCTATGCCGGTAATGAAGCCGTGCTTACCGTACTCGCCAAACCCAACGCCAAGCTCGGACTCATCTTTCTTGATGTGAAGCGTGCGGCAGAGAGTATTTCCGAAATGCTGTAAACCCTAACCGGCAACCCGGAGTAAATCATGATCGTTGATATGAAGCCCGAAGACATCATTGGCGAGTACCAGGAAGCAACGCTTACCTATTGCGACGGCAAATCCAGAAAAGTGCTGTACACCGAGCTTGAAACGCCGTATCCCGACGGCAAATTGATTGTTTCCACCACGACGCCGGATGGCATTATCAGCCACGTCAATCGCGCATTTGTGGAAATGTCGGGCTATACCGAAGCGGAGTTAATCGGCGCGCCGCATTGTATTCTCAGGCACCCGGACATGCCGTCCGCTGCGTTTAAAGACTTATGGGATACGGTGCAACGCGGTGAAAAATGGCAAGGCTTCGTGAAAAACTTGCGTAAGGACGGCGGTTATTACTGGGTAAAAGCCACGGTCATTCCGAATGTGCGCGGCGGTAAGGTGGTTGGCTATACCTCGGTGCGCCGCAAACCCTCGCGCAGTAAAGTCGATGAATGCATCGCACTGTATCCGACACTTAGTTAATTGGGGAGCATCATGTCTTACATGTTTACAGTCAGCCCGGATTTTGCCCCAGACCACCTGTCGGGTTGGTATATATTCAACACTTGGTTGCAAAAGCAGAGCGCCGAGGCCATCCATTTGGAAATGTACAATCACTATCAAGACCTGCATCAGGCCATCGCAGCCGATAAGATCGATTTGATTTACGCCAACCCCTTCGACGCCGCCATGCTGGTCCGAGAAAAAGGTTTTTTGCCGCTGGTACGCGCCCAGGGCGAATCCGACGAAGCGATCATTGCCGTTAACGCCGACAGTAATATCAACGATGTGGCCGACTTACAACCGAATACTCGGGTGGCTTTCACCGACGATCCGGATGTGCGCCTGATGGGCATGATTATGTTGGAGCCCGCGGATTTGCACGCCGGGAATATCGTCCCGTTGTTATCGGACAATCATGTTTTGGTGGCCAAACACCTGCTGAAAGGCGAAGCGGATGTCGGCATCATTCTGGCGGAGGCCTATGACAACCTGTCCGGTGTGATTAAAAAACAGCTGCGGATCTTGGTGCGTAGCCAAATAAGCGTCATCTACCATTCTTTGATGATAGGGCCGAGATTACAGAATCGCCGCGCCGACATTCAAAAAATATTACTGGAGATGGATAAGGATGAAAAAGGCGGTGGGGTGTTGAATGCCCTGGGCTTTAGGGCATGGCAACGGATCGAAGACGAGGAAATGGAGTTCATGATCGATTTGATGGATACCTTGAACACTTGATTCCATCGCGATGCATCAGTCGACCGTAATCGATTTTCTGCGACACGGCGAAGCCCGTGGCGGTTCGTATTATCGCGGAATCACCGACGATCCGCTGACTGAACGCGGTTGGCGGCAGATGTATGGCCAATGCGGGGCAGGGCAGTGGGATGTGGTGATCAGTTCGCCGCTACGCCGTTGCCGTTCCTTTGCCGCGGCCTGGTGCGAACAACAGCAACAGGATTTGGTGATTGAACCGGCATGGGGTGAAATTGATTTCGGCGCTTGGGAAGGCCAAACCGCCGAGCAAATTTCCAGTCGCTGGCCCGACTCACTGGCGGCATTTTATAAAGACCCCGTCCATTTCACCCCGCCGAACGCGGAAAGCTACCAAGCATTCGCCGCCCGCGTCAGGAAGGGCTGGGAAAGTTTATTGGCTGAGCAGGCCGGACGCCGCGTGCTGGTAGTAACCCATGCCGGTGTGATCAGAGCAATATTCGCAGAAGCCTTCAAGCTGCCGGTTACCCAAAGTTTTCATATCGATTTGCCGCACGCCTGTTTAACCCGTTTTACCTGTTTTGATGACGGTAACGGGCGCTTCGTCCAGCTTAATTTTCACAAGCCGGTTTGATTCTTCTATACTGGCCTTACACTTGATTTAGGCGCGGCCGTTTTGATCAATCGATTCCTACCCATCCATTTAGGCGCGCCGGGCGAAGAGATCAGCAAAAAAGATCTATATGCAGTTGCCCAACGATTCAAGCACTTCAATCAGTTGCGTTTGCAACATGTACAAAGTTTTTTGCAGCCGCGCCAACAGGATTTCTTAAAGCTGTTGCCGTTACTGTTTCATCAAAATCATCCCTTGTTGCCCGGTTTCGTGTCGCTGGAAGGCCCGGCGGGTATTCCCGATTACACGCCCAACAAGCAGACTATAGATGTTGCCAAGCAGTTTTCCAAAGGCTTTGTCTACAAGCGCAAGGCCTTAAGACACTATCCTATCCAGGCGATTTTTTTGATGGGTAGCGTCGGGAGTATGGCGTTTTCGAAAAACAGCGATATTGATATTTGGCTTTGCCATTCATCCACTTTGGCGCCGGATGAATTAAACGAATTGCGGCAAAAAGCCCAGGAAGTGGAAAAATGGGCGGCGACCTTAAAAATTGAGACGCATTTTTTTCTGGTTGATGCGGCGCAGTTTTTGCGCGGCGAAAATACGCCGATCTCTAAAGAGAGTAGCGGCGAAACCCAACATTATCTGTTATTGGAAGAGTTTTACCGCACCTCGATTTACATCGCCGGGCGGATACCGGTCTGGTGGTTGGTGCCGCCGCAACAGGAAAAATACTATAAGCAATATGTCGCGCATTTGCTGGAAAACCGGTTTATCTCCGAAACCGACGTCGTCGATTTCGGCGGCCTAGAAGATATGCCGATGGCGGAATTCGTCAGTGCGACGCTTTGGCATATCTACAAGTCTTTGACATCCCCGCATAAGTCCTTGTTGAAGCTGCTGCTGATGGAAAGTTATGCCAGCGAATTTCCCGAACCGCAGTGGCTGTGTCTGTCATTGAAGCAGGCGGTGTATCAAGGCGATTTCAGTGTCGAAAGCCTGGATCCTTACCTGCTGATGTACCGTAAAGTGGATGCCTATCTGCGCCAGGCTCAGTCCAAACGCCGCTTGAATCTGATTCGGGAATGTTTTTACATGAAGATCATGGCCGCGTCCGATAATCTCACGGAGAATAGAGTGCGCTTGCAGCGTGAAGATTATCTGCATAGTGTGGCAGATCAATGGGAATGGCCGGAGGATTTGCTGGACAATTTAGCCAGCCAAAAATTTTGGGACATTAAGAAAGCCAGTGTCGAGCACGTGGTGATTCGCGATCAATTGCAACAATGTCTGCGGATGATTTTAAAGTTTTCCGGTTTGCCATTGGATCAGGCGCAGCGGGAAAACAGAGACTTGAAATTGATCGGCCGGAAATTGCGGGCCACCCTGGATTTACGTCCCGATAAAATTGAAGTGCTCACCACCAGAACCACGGTCCACGCCAAACCCGATTTGCTGATAGCTGTGGAAGTCCTGACTGACGACGCTCCGCCTCGCTGGTGTTTATACGATGACCGGGCGGCGTCACAGAAAGCCTCTCTGGAAAGCGCGATTAAATCCGGCGAGAGCTTGCTCGAAGTTTTATGCTGGGCCGTGGTAAACGGCTTGTACAAAAAGTCGCTCAATCTGCAACTGGTGACTCCCAATCTTAAAATTGCCAATAATGATTTATATCAACTGTTTAATGAGTTGAATGCGTTTCTAAGCCGCTATTTGCCGGGCAGGGAGAACGATCTGGAGGTTTACGGCGAGCCGAATCGCGTCTCGTCGTCCTTGTTACTGATAAACCTCGGCGAAAGTTTGGCGATTGACGCGAACAATCAACAGTTGGTGATGAGCGAACGCTCAGACCCGTTAAGTTACGGTGATAGCCGTCAGTGTTTCATCCAGAGCATTCAGCGCTTGTCGGTATCCAGTTGGGGGGAGGCCAGCTTGCAGCGCTATATAGGCATAGAGGGAGTATTTAACTGCCTCGTTGACGTGTTTAACAACAGCGCCGCGCCCTTGTCTGCCGATAAACTCCAAGCGCTATGTTACAACCCGGTACGCGGCAAAAGCATCCTCTTGCGCATCGAATCTTTGTTCGGCAATTTGCTAAAATTTTTTGCATCCGCTCGGGACGGCTTGCAGCGCTATATCGTGGCTGCCGAGACCGGTTATGGCTTGTTCCAACTCAGAAACGGCAGCCTCGGCTATTACCGGCTGGACACGCAAAATCAACTGCTGCATGAATTAGCCAAGCCTAATCCGCAATTTTCCGCAGTATTTTTTGATGCCTACGTACTGGATCAAACCTATATTCCGTCTTTATATACGCAGAATTTGGCTGATGTGATTCAGGTTTTTTATCATGCAACCAGCAAACACGTGGGTGTTTACGTGCTTGACGAAAAAGGCGCGCTGTTTGTCCATCAGCATAGCAATGCCAATCCTGAGCACGTCATCACGCACTATTCTGTGTTTTTAGACACCTTGCTGGCGCGCGCGCAATTGCCGGATGGTTTGAGTGTCAAATTTTACGAAATCCAGCGCAATTCAGCCGGAGTGCTATCTTGCCAGGCCGTGCCGGTCAAACTCGGCGCCAGTGTGATGGATCTGAGAGTGCGGATAGCGACCGATGAGGACGGTGCAATTGCGATTTACTGTAACCAACAAAAGTTTTCTGTCGCCAACGCCGATAGCTTCAAACCGATTCGCGCCCACATACTGGGCTATCGGAAAAACCGCGACGACTATCCGTTTCACATCACCGAAATAGATGTACCTTGTCGTCTGTTGGGAACAGACCGAAACGAGCAGTTACAAGCCGCCCATTTCCTAAACTACAAGCAAAAAATAGAAGACAAACTAAATATTTAATATTTCAGGGTCGCAGCCGATATTCAGCTCAAATCAATCGAGCTATGGGGGTTGCCATGATTATCCAGAATTCCGCCGTCCACCTGCAAAGTCAGCATCAAGCGCAACAGATCAGCAAACGCAACGAATCGCTGCGGGTCTGGATCGATAAGCCGGAAGATACCCCTAATACAGCGCGAAAGACTCGCCCCGAAACCGCGCGCAAAGTCATTCAAGATTCCCTTGATCTCAGCCGGTCGGCGCAAACTTCGGCAACTGCTGCGCAAACCCTGGATACCGATAGGGCGCTCAGTTCCAAAGATAATCTGCTGTTGCAAATCATCAGACGCATGGTCAAGGAGATTACCGGCCGCGACTTTGAATTATTCGCTCCGGATGATCTCAAGGGGCAAGCCGACTCTGTGACCATTCAGGCCCCGCAGCAAGCACCGGCAACATCCGTCCCCGAGCGCGAAGGGTATGGACTGGTCTACGAAAAATCCGAGTCTTATTTCGAAAGCGAAACGACTAATTTCAGCGCCGAAGGCAGTATCACTACCCGGGATGGGCAAACGCTGAGTTTTTCAGTGTCCTTGTCGATGAGCCGCAGCTTTTATACCGAATCCAATCTCAGTATCCGCGCCGGCGACGCGGTGAAAACCGATCCTTTGGTTATCAATTTCGACGGCAATGCCGCAGAGTTAAGCGGCAGCCGATTTCAATTCGATATCGATGCCGATGGTCGTTTGGATCAAATAGCCGGTTTGAAAGCCGGCAGCGGTCTGCTGGCATTGGACAAAAACCACGATGGCCTGATCAACGACGGTTCGGAATTGTTCGGTCCGCGCAGCGGCAACGGCTTTGCAGACTTAGCGGCTTATGACGACGATAACAATCAGTTTATCGACTCCGGCGATGCCGTTTATAAACAACTGCGAATCTGGCAGCGGCATGATGACGGGTCGCAGCAATTATTGGCGCTGGGTGATAAAAATGTCGGGGCGATTTACTTAGGTCACTTGACGACGCCGTTTCAACTAAAAGACACCGCCAATCAAGCGTTGGGTGAAATTGCCAGTAGCGGTATCTATTTAACCGAACAAGGCCAAGCCGGCAGCGTGCAGCAGCTTAATTTCCTGGTTTGAAACAAAGATTTCCCATGATTTTCCTGCGACCGAGTCGGGGCATTTTTTTCCGGCTTGGCCGAACATGGAGACAGAAGCCTCTCATGCCTGCCCCATCATCTGTCTGAATTCGATAATTGAGCTAGACTTGCCCACATTGCAAAACAATATCGAAACGATCATGACACGCCATGCTTTATGGTTAGCCCGATCCTCAATTATTGCTGTTCCTGCGAATCTGGATTGATTCCCTTCGCGGCCTATAAGGCCCCCAAGCTGTGGGAATGTCCCTCGCTGTCGATATGAAGGCCGGTTGATAGTCAAACCGCATGCCGGAGTCGCAATCCAGGTATCCGGGATTGCTGATTAATAAAGATTGAACGACCCAAAGCACTGCTCATAAGACCCTATGAAAAATTATATTGTCGGATTTTTTGTATTAACTGGTCACGCCGGCGTCTTGCAGGCTGCATCTCAAGACGCACTTGAGCTGAATGTGGAAGACTTGCTGAATGTTGAAGTGACTTCAGTGTCCAAAAAAGCCCAAGCACTAAACGATTCCGCGGCCGCGATATTTGTCATTACCAACGATGACATCAAACGAACGGGCGCGACCAGTATTCCCGAGGCACTGCGCATGGCCCCAGGCCTTGACGTGGCGCGTATCGATTCGAACAAGTGGGCGGTCAGTTCCCGGGGCTTTAATGCGCGTTTCTCCAACAAGTTACTGGTATTGATCGATGGTCGCAATACTTATAGCCGCATGTTTTCCGGTACCTACTGGGAAAACCAGGATGTGATGATGGAGGATGTCGAGCGGATTGAGGTGATTAGAGGCCCTGGCGCGACGCTGTGGGGCGCTAACGCGGTAAACGGTGTAATCAACATCATCACCAAACACAGCTCGAAAACGCAGGGCGGTCTGGTGGCTGCAGGCGGCGGTACTGAGGAACAGGGGTTTGGCGCATTTCGCTACGGCGGCAAGTTGGGCGAGGATACGACGGGCCGGGTTTATGCCAAGGGGTTCAAACGCGATCAAAATACCAATGCCCAAGGCCATGGCGCCGGCGACGATTGGGACAAAGTACAGGGCGGGTTTCGCATAGATTCTCAGTTGTCGTCAGCAGACGAACTTAAATTTCAGGGCGATCTTTATCACAGTCATCTCAATCAAGTGTTGTCTAAGCCCAGTATTTTAGCGCCCTACAGTACAACTTTCCGTGATAAAGCCGAAGCTTACGGCGGCAATATCATGGGTCGCTGGCAGCACACGTTTTCCACCCAGTCCGACATGTCCCTACAGTTGTTTTACGACTATTATCGGCGCAATGAGGAATGGATGTCTGAAGGGCGGGATACATTTGACTTGGATTTTCAGCATCGCTTCGGCTTGTTTGATAGCCATGAATTGATTTGGGGGCTGGGTTACCAACTAACCTCGGATCGCCTTGAAAGTAGCACTATATTCAGCATGTCTCCTGCCCACCGGAAAAATCAGTTATTCAGCGCATTCGTCCAGGATGAAATGGAATTGATAGACCAAACGCTGTGGTTGACCTTGGGCAACAAATTTGAACATAACGATTTCACCGGCTTTGAAGGCCAGCCCACCGCCCGATTAATGTGGGCGCCGGCGCTGAATCATCGGCTTTGGGCCGGGGTATCCAGAGCAGTGCGCACGCCCTCGCGCGGCGAAGCCAATATGCGCTTGACGACAGCGGTTGTGCCGCCGTCATCGCCATTTTTTATACCGGTGGAACTGGCGCTGGAGGGTAACACAAGCTTGCGCAGCGAAGATGTGATTGCTTACGAAGTGGGTTACCGCACCACCATGATCAAATCCGTATCGGTGGATGTGACGGCGTTTTATAACGATTACGCGCACATGCGCGACGCTTCCCAAGGCGCCGTTTATTTCGATCCTATTCGCGGTGTGTTGGTCCAGCCTTTACCCTTTAGTAATAATTTAAAAGCCAAGACCTATGGTGTCGAAGTCTCGACTGTCTGGCAAATGCTGGACTGGTGGCGGTGGGACGCCAATTACAGCCTCCTTAAAACCGAAGTGCCGCAAACCGCAATGGCGGTGGTGGGCATTAGTCCGCAGCAGCGCATGAATTTACGCAGTGCGGTGAATATACGGCCGGATTTGGACTTTGATGTTTGGTTTCGCTACGTCGGCAACAATGCCGCAGCAACAGCTTCCGGCAACAGTTACATACCCGATTATGTGACGATGGACGCGCGCTTGGCCTGGCGCCCCGAACCTGATCTGGAAATATCATTGGTAGGCCAAAACTTATTAACTAATAGCCACTTGGAATATCAACAGGAAAACCTGGTACTGCCAACATTTATTGATAGGGGTATGTACGGCAAAATCAGTTGGAATTTCTGATGCCGCTGGCAGGTAGACTGTTTTGCATTTTTTCTATTTAGTTGGATTATTGTTGCGACGGATATGCAAAACGCAATAAAAATTTATCTGTTGGCATTAATGTTATTTAGTTCAAGCGCGTCTTGCGCGGCGCCGTTGGCGCTTGAGCAATATACGGTGTTGGCCGCATTGACGCTTAATTTTGCCCGTTTTACGCAATGGCCGGAGCAGGCGTTTGCCAATTCCGGAAATAACCTGCAGGTTTGTTTGGTAGGAGACAATGCATTACTGCAATCTTTTGATTCAATTAGCGGTAAAGCAGTTGGAGATAGAGTGATTAAAATAATTAATTCGGATAAGTTACGCAATTTAAATCAATGTCATATTCTGTTTTTAAGCGAATTATCCAATAGTGTTTTGTCGCAAGTTTTTTTAGATACCAGGCAGTTTCCGGTGTTGACGATAGGTGAAGAAGCCAATTTTATCGAATCGGGGGGCATGGTGGCTATGGTGAATACCGACGGAAAAATACAGTTACATATCAATCTTGCCACGGTCAAAAGCTCGGGGCTAACGATTAGTTCCAGCCTTCTGCGCTTAGCGAAAATTGTCGGCGATAATTAGGAGAGATAATCGCATGTTTAAATGGTTTAACAATGCGCCTATCAAGATCAAGCTAGTCTTTATTATGACTTTGATCGCTGTGTTGACGCTGTTTTCGGCAAGCACTGCGATTGTTGTAAATGAATATTATGCAAAAAAGAAAGATACCGAGCAGCAGCTGGTATTAATTGCCAATATTATTGCGTCGAATATTTCAGCGGCGCTGGTTTTTGAAGATACTGTCTCGGCTAATACTATGTTAAATAGTATGAAAACCCGGGACAGCATATTAAATGCCGAATTATATGATAAGCAAGGCAAGTTATTTGCCGACTATCACTCGCAAAAGCTGGGCGTTAGTCATTGGGATGCGGAAAAAGCTTCCGCGCTTTTAAACGATGCGCAATCCCTCCCTAGTTCAGAAGGCCTATATGGTTTTATCGGCGAAGTTTTTGCTTATTGGTATGAGCGCTTATTTCCTTATACCAATAATATTGTCGGTAAGGCTGGCGAAAAAAACGTATTCAAATACGATGACGACAACAATCTGCATTTTGTCCGTTCGATAGAACTGGATGGTGACGTCGTAGGGGTATTGCATTTGGTGGATGACCAAAGCGGTTTCTACGCCATATTAAAAGCGTTTTATTCGACTATGGGTTTGATCGTGGTGTTTACCATGGTCTTAATCGGTATGCTGACCACCAAATTGCAGCAAATATTTTTGGCGCCCCTACTCAAACTGATGGATGCCATGCAATCGGTGGGGCATGAGAAGAGTTTTTCGCATCGGATTAACAAGACCAGCAACGACGAATTCGGCGATTTAGCCGATGTGTACAATGCCATGCTAGCCGAAATCCAGTTCAGAGACGATCAACTAGCCATGCACCGAGATTCTTTGGAAAGGCAAGTTATCGAACGTACCCAGCAATTGGAAGAAAAAAATCAAGAGCTGAGTATCAGCATCGCCGAAGCGCTCTCCGCCAAAGAGCAAGCCGAACAAGCCAGTAAAGCCAAGTCGCAATTTTTGGCAACCATGAGCCATGAGATCAGAACGCCGATGAATGGCGTGTTGGGCATGACCGAGTTGTTGATGTCATCCGGTTTGGATGATCGGCAAACCAGATTTGCCGATACTGCCTACCGTTCCGCCAATTCGCTACTCAGCATCATCAATAATATTCTCGATTTTTCCAAAATCGAAGCCGGCAAATTGCAGTTGATCGTTCAGGAGTTCGATCTGCGCCGCTTATTGGAAGACACCGTGGAAATGATGGCTGAGCAAGCCCACCGTAAAGGCCTGGAACTGATATTGAATCTGCCGCACCAAATGCACGTTATTGTGCAGGGCGATGCGGAACGATTACGGCAGGTGCTGGTTAATCTGCTGAGCAATGCCATCAAGTTTACCGAAGAAGGCGATGTGCAGCTTAAGGTGAGTGTTCCGGAAAATACCGCACGCGATAAAGTCAGATTATTATTCGAAGTAATCGATACCGGCATAGGGGTTGCCGCTGAGCGTCAGGCGGAAATTTTCGACAGTTTCACGCAGTCCGACGGCAGCATTACCCGGCGTTATGGCGGGACCGGTTTAGGTTTGACCATTTCCAAGCAATTAGTCGAATTAATGGGCGGTAGTCTGGGGCTGGAAAGTAATATCGGTCGGGGTTCCCGGTTTTACTTTGACTTAGAATTGGGGTTGGGCATCCAGAGCGACATCGAACGTGCCGACACCAGTGCTTTGGAAGGTCTGCACATCCTGGTAGTGGATGACAATGCGATAAACCGCGACATACTTCACGATCAAGTTTCGCTATGGGGCGCCCATGTTACGACCGTCGATAGCGGCCCCAGGGCGCTGAAGCTATTGGTCGAGGCGGCTACTTTAAATAATCCGTTTCAAGTTGCTCTGCTGGATTGGCATTTGCCGGTAATGGACGGCTTGACGCTGGCCAAGGCCATTCAACGCGACCAGCGTATTCCCAAACTGCCTTTAATCATGCTCAGCTCCGAAAATGTCAGCATTAAAACCGGCCTGACCCACGAATACGGCATCAGCTTTTATTTGAACAAACCGGTTTTTCAACAACGTCTGCTGAATTGCTTGCTGGAAATCGCCACGTTCGCACCCGTGGAGCAAACGGCGCCATCCGCTGTTACACCGGAGCAAATTAAGTTATCCGGGCGCATTTTGGTGGCCGAGGATAACTTGGTTAATCAGGAAGTGGTCAAAAGCTTCTTAGAAAGCATGGGCTGCATCGCGGAGGTGGTTGCAGACGGTCAGGAAGCGTTGCAAGCCGCCTGCCGGCGCCGTTACGATTTAATTTTGATGGATTGTCATATGCCGGTTATGGATGGCTTTTCGGCAACAGTCAAAATTCGCGAGCATGAACAAGCCACGGCCTCGACCCGAATTCCGATTATCGCTTTAACCGCCGATGTACAAAAAGGCATACACGATCAGTGTGAAATGGTGGGTATGGACGGCTATTTAAGTAAACCGTTCAGCAAAGAACAACTGCGCCATCTATTGATAAATTGGCTGCCAAATGCTGCGGATAATGCACTGGAGTCGGCTCCGCTGGCATATCAAGACGCAGCGATGGCAGGCGAATTTCCGCCCGGACCGATTTGCCAGGCCGATCTGGCTCAGCTTCGGGATATTTACGATGCGAATGGGGTAAGTTTATTAAACAAGGCCATCGCACTCTATCTGCAAACCGCGCCGGAAACAGCCGAAAAACTTAGACAAGCCGCTAGCGATGGGCAGGCGGATTTGCTGGCCGATATGGCTCATGCCCTCAAATCGTCCAGCGCCAATCTGGGTGCCAGGGATTTGTCTAAAACCTGCCGATTGCTGGAAACTGCCGGCCGCCAAGCTGATCTTGCAGCAATCCCGGCACTGCTGGCGGAATTTGAGGCGCAATTGCCGGCGGCTTTGGCCGAGCTGCGTGTTATTGCCCATGCCAGCGTAGCGCAGCCCGATTTGCCGCAATCCGGCATGGATAAGCGAGTAGCCGACTTGGCGCTGGAAGCCAAGCGAATTTTACTGATAGACGACGATCCAAACTTCAGATTGATTACCGGCGAACAGTTAAAAGCCTCGGGTTTCGACGTCGTGGAGGCCGAGAGTGGCGAAGCGGCGCTGCTCTTGCTGGAAACGGCCATTCCGGATCTAGTCATAGTCGATGCGATTATGCCGGGCATCGACGGTTTTGAAACCTGCCGGCGCATGTCCGCCAACCCCGCCATGACCGACATTCCCATCATTATGTCTACCGGCTTGGAAGACATCGAATCGATAAATCGGGCATTTAAGGTCGGCGCTACCGACTTCATCATCAAACCCCTTAATCATGTGGTGTTGATTCATCACATTCGTTTTCTGCTGCGCTCCAGCCATGACACGGCGGAATTACGCAACAGTAAGCAGCAATTGTCTGCTGCGCAACGCATCGCCGGTTTGGGCTATTGGACTTGGGATCCGCGGCAGGATAAATTCGAAATATCGCCGTTTTTAGCGGAAATGTGCCAAATGCCGGCCGACTATTTTCTGGGAGAGCTCAGCAACTATTTGAATTTAATTGAGGCTGCGGACCGCAAAATAGTGCAGACCTTGATAGAGGCCGCTGCCCAGGGCGAACAGGTCGAGTATGTCGAGTACCGCTTGCGGCCGGATCTGGAAACGCCCATCAGTGTCCGCCAGGATACGGCCATGATTAGCAGCGGACAGCAGAGTTTTGTCACCGGGACGGTGCAGGATATTTCCAAGCAAAAGCAATCGGAAAAAATCATCCATCAGTTGGCGTATTTCGATGAGTTGACCGGCCTGGCCAGCCGTGTGCATTATCACAAGCGTATTCAACAGACCATCAAAGCCTCGGCGCGCGGCAAGCTGGAGTTTGCGTTTCTATTCCTGGATCTGGACGAATTTAAGTACGTCAACGACAGCTTTGGACATAACGTCGGCGATCAATTTCTGAAAGCGATCGCCCAACGTATCCAAAGCGTGGTACGTGAAGAAGACTTTGCTGCGCGATTGGGCGGAGACGAATTTTGTATCATCGCCAGCAGCATTACCGACGAATTTCAAGCCATGGAAATCGCGGAACGCTGTTTGCAGGAAATCAACCGACCTTTAATTTTGGATACCCACCATTTAAAGCCCCGCGTCAGTATCGGTATTGCTATTTATCCAAAAGATGGCGAGAACGAGCACGACTTGATGAAAGCCGCCGACACCGCCATGTACGCAGCGAAAAGCGCCGGCAAACAGCGCTACGCTTACTATCGGCCGGAGATGACGGGCCTGGCGATTAAGCGCATGCAAGACGAGCAAACCTTGCGCGACGCGCTGGAGCACCAGCAATTGCAATTGTATTATCAGCCCCAGGTAAGTATGTTGGATGGGCGAATGATAGGTCTCGAAGCCTTGGTGCGCTGGCGACATCCGTTGCGCGGTTTGTTGGGGCCCGGCGAGTTTATTCCTTTGGCTGAGGCTTTGGGTTTGATCGGTAAAATTAGCGACTGGGCTATTCAACAGGCTTGCGAACAATTAATTGCCTGGCAAAACCAAGGGCTGCCGTTATTCACCACGGCTGTCAACGTCTCGGCAAGCCATTTCCGCGATCCGCAATTTCCGTTCACGTTGCGGGAAATCCTCAAACATACCCAATTGCCGGCTCACTATTTGCAAATCGAAGTCACAGAAAGTGCCATGCAAACGGCGGCAGACTTAGAGATATTTAAAAAACTGAAGGGCATAGGAGTGAAAATCGCCATAGACGACTTCGGTACCGGCTTTTCGTCGCTGGCGTCGCTGAAGCAGTTGCCGGTGGATTGTCTGAAAATCGACAGAACCTTTGTTCAGGATGTGCTGTTTAATCCGCAAACCCCCATTTTGCTCGGGACGATTATCGGCATGGCCAATGCGATGGATTTCTCGCTGGTGGCGGAAGGCGTGGAGACGATAGAGCAAGCCATGGTGATGAGCGGCTTGGGCTGCCAAGTGGTGCAAGGCTATTTGTTTAGTCAACCTTTGACTGCCGCCGAAGTGCCGGCCATGTTTGACAAAGATTTCCGGCTGGAATTTATTCACTCCAAACCAGCCCATAACGATATTCATCGAAACAATTATGACTGATCTTGAATTGCCGGAACGCTTTGCAGATATTAAACGGCTGCCTTCTTTACCGCACGACGTTCATCAAGTGGTCAAAGCCTTGTCCGACGATAATCTGGATTATGCCCGGTTAGCCAAGATTCTGGCGGGGCATGCCACGATTTCGTCGCGACTGATTGCCTTGGCCAATTCAGCGTGGTTTAACAACTCCAGCGAACCGGTGACGTCATTGGAAAGAACCTGTTTGAAACTGGGATTAAATATTGTCCGGGGCGTCGGTATCGGTTTGGCGGTGATGAAGCCGTTTAATATCAGGGATTGCCGAAGTTTCGATATCAAACGCTATTGGATCAGTACCATGCTGGTGGCGCACGCTGCCCGTGCGCTGGCCGACGAGCTTGCGGCGGAGCGGGGCAATGAACACTTGCCGCAAACCGTGCATACCGGCGGCATCCTGCACAATATCGGCTTGCTCTGCATGGCCGACATCATGCCCGAAGAAACCCACCAGGCCCTGCGTTTTAAACAAGCCAATCCCGAATTGGACTTGAATCAAGCCTTGCGCAAATTGCTGCATACCGATTATTGCGAAGTCGGGGCGCATCTGACCGTTTCCTGGGGAATACCCGAAGCGTTGGTGGCGATTATTCGGTACCATCGCAATCCGGGTTATCAAGGCAGCTATTGGCGGCAGGCAGCTTTGGTCGGCGCGGCGACGCATATGGTGGGTAGTGTGTTCGACGATAAAGAAACCTGGCCGGTCTCGGCCTTTGAGAAACTGAGCATCAGCCCGGCCTGTCAGGCTGAGATATTTGCCGACCTGCAAAGCCAATATTTAAAAACTCAGGAATTGGCGAAAGTGCTATTTCCTTAAGAAGTGGTGCTGAAAACACTACTTTAGTCTTTTTATCCGCCTGATTCGGCCGTAGATTTTTTGCAAAAAACGGTTAGCAGCGGGGATCACGACCCTAAGAATTGCCTTGGCGGCGCGTTTTAATGTCGTCATGCAAGCAGTTGTCGCCGCGTCTGTCGCCTGTTTCAGGTTAATTTCTCGATCCGCGACCCAGCCATGTCGGTGTAACCAGTGTAATAAGCCGCTCAAAAACAGGCATGTCGGCGTCAATCCCACAAAAAACCACAGCAAGCGGCCGCTTTCGCCCAAGGCTTCGCCGGTATGGAGCGGCCAAAGCCAGGTGGTAAATGTCTGTCCGGCTGAGAATTGGCTGGGGTTTTGCACATCGCGAATTTGTCCGCTCCAGCGGTCCACCCAAACGGTCGTGAACGGGTGGTGTTGATTGATCTCGTTAAGTTGGCGCAAATTGATCCGATACGTCCCCAGCTCGCCAACCGGGGTGGTAATTCGCCGGACTTCCGAGCTGGGAAACGGTCCGCGGGCCACGAGGATTGCTTCCGACAGACTGGTCGGCCTGTCATTGGGTATGGCGCTGCTGCGCACATTGGGGCCGGCGTCACCATGTCCCATGCCGGACGCGGCGGTCAGGTTCTCCAGCAGGCTAGGGTAGGCCAGATGAAAACCAGTGAAGGCCAGCAACATTAAAAAGCCGGAACTGGCTACGCCCAGTAGTCGGTGCAAATCAAATACTAGCCGCATCAAGCCGGCATCGTGGCGCAGCGAAAAGGCGCGCCTCAACTTGGGCCAGCCCGGCCACCACAGGTACAAACCACTGAGTACCGACAACATTAATAAGCCGCCTAAAACCGCCAACGCATTTCGGCCAAAGCCGTCCAATTGCAGTTGGGTATGTAAATCCAACAGCCAGGTCGTCAGGGTTTGGCCCCATAAGCGGCTGTCGACAACCCGGCCGGTGTAAGGATTGACCGAGACCATCAGAGGCGCATAAAAGGCGTCTACGCTTTCCTTGGGCTTTTCAAACCAGGCGGTGATCATGCCGTCCGGTGCTCGCGGCATTTCCAAGGTCCAGGCACCGTGCCGATCCGGATGGGCAGCACGTACCGCCGCGACGATTTTGTCCAGCGATAAAGCCGTTGATTGTGGGGTATCGACGCGCAATTGCGGATTGAGCAAGCTATCCAATTCTTCCCGGTAAATACTCAAACTGCCGGTCAAGCCGATCAGCGCGAAGATGAGTCCCAAACTCAGTGCCAGATAAACATGGCACAAGCGCCACCATTTGCGGGCATTCAGGATAAAGCGTGGGCGGACAATCAGCGGGTAATGGGTTTCTTGCATGGGGTATACAGTGGGAGATTTAGCGACAGCCCGCCTTCAGCAGCCTTAGACGCTATAAATTTAAAAAACAGCATTTGCCAGGCACGGCAACCGGCTATTTTGCAGGATTAATGCAACAACAACCAGCCCATGACAGCCGTTGCGCCGCAGACAAGTTTAAAAAATCGGCTAGACTGCGTGAAATACGCAGGGCGGCGGAGTTTGATTGGTAGAGATATGAGGCGTTTTATACAGGATAAATGTAGGTCGGAGAGGCGATGAATCTGAGCAGTTTGCTATTTCTGGCCGGAATTGTTGCTGTCCAACAGTTCAGCCGCTTGCCTAGTCTGTTCGAGTTTATCGGTTTGGTGGTTAGCGGCTTGTTGTTGATTTATCGGCACCATTGGCGATTTTTCGCGCTGCTGGCTGGGGTGCTGTGGGCGAGTCTATTGGGTAGCTGGCGGCTGTCCCAACAACTCCCCGATACCTATCAAAACCAGGAAGTGAAAATTCAAGGCTATATCGCCAGTCTGCCGCAACAACAAGAGCAGCGCACCAATTTTGATTTTATTGTCACGGCGCCCTCCGGCAACTTTCCGGATAAAATTCGCCTGAGCTGGTATTACCCAAAGCTCAACTTAGCTGCGGGGCAGGGCTGGGAGTTCCAGGTTAAGTTGCGCAGGCCGCACGGCCGCCTCAACCCCGGCGGCTTTGATTTCGAAGCCTGGTTATTTGCCAACCATATCGGTGCTACGGGTTATGTGCGCGATAAACCGCCGCCGCAAATCGTGAGCTTATCGCCGAGTGCCGGTCAATATTTTGCTCAGTGTCGGCAAGCGATTGCCAACCGACTGGACGCGGCTTTGCCCGGCAGTGGACAGTTAGGCGTGATAAAAGCATTGACCATCGGCAGCCAAAACGCAATCACCCAAGAGCAATGGCGCGTGTTTAGACTCACCGGTGTGGTGCATTTAATCGTGATTTCCGGTTCACATATCAGTCTGATCGCCGGCCTGATTTACCTTTGGAGCAGACGGCTGTGGGCTTGGACCGGGATATTAAGCATTTCGCCGCAACGGGCCGCCGCATTGTGCGCTTGGCTGGCTTCGCTGTTTTACGCCGGCTTGGCGGGCTATTCGGTGCCCACTCTACGTGCGGTGGTGATGCTCAGCGTGGCGTTGGCAGCAATCGCTTGGCAGCGTAACACCGCGCCGATGCGAGTTTTATTGCTGGCGTTGCTGGCTGTCTTGCTGTTCGATCCGTTGGCGGTGCTGTCGGTCGGCTTTTGGCTGTCATTCGTGGCAGTGGCATTATTGATTTACGTGTCGGCGGGCCGATTGGGCAGACCTTCGTATTGGCGCGAAGCCGGCGCCGCGCAATTGGCCACGGCCGTGGGCTTGTCGCCCTTATTGGTCGTGTTTTTTCAGCAAGTATCGTTGATATCGCCTGTCGCAAATTGGTTGGCAGTGCCGGTTATCGGTATATTGATCGTGCCGCCGGCCTTGTTGGCGGTGGTGTTATTGTTTATCTGGCCGGCATGCGGAGCGCTGTTGCTGCAAGTTTTGGACTATGCCTTGCAAGGCTTGTGGTGGGTGCTTTCGCACATGGCCGAATTACCATTAGCCAGCATCTATTGCCTCCCGCCGCCATGGTATGCGATTGGCTTGGCGGCCATCGGCGTGCTTCTGCTGTTAGCGCCAAGGGGCTTTCCGTGCCGGTATTTAAGTCCGTTACTGTTTTTGCCGTTATTACTGGTTGATGTTGAAAAACCGAAACCCGGTGAAGCTTGGTTGACTGTTTTGGACGTGGGGCAAGGATTAGCAGCCGTGCTGCAAACTGCGGAACATACTCTGGTGTTTGATACCGGCGCACGTTATTCGGAATATTCCGACATGGGCGATTCAGTGGTCCTGCCGTTTTTACGCGAGCAGGGTATCTCTCGGGTTGATAGTTTGGTGATTAGTCATGGCGATAACGATCACAGTGGCGGCGCGGAGTCGATATTTGCCGAATTGCCGGTAGACAAGTCTGTTAGCAGCGTTCCTGAATGGGCCGCACGCGAACATGGCGAGTATTGCCGGGCCGGACAAACCTGGCGTTGGGATGAAGTTACTTTTAAGGTGCTGTCCCCGCCGGAAAGTGGATTCATCGGTGATAACGATAACTCCTGCGTATTACAAGTAAGCTCCGCACAGCAGGTTTTTTTGCTGACCGGCGACATCGAACAAACAGCCGAAAACTGGTTGGTGCGAGAGTACGCTGACAAACTTGCCAGCGACGTATTGTTGGCACCGCACCATGGCAGCAAAACCTCATCAAGCCTGGCTTTGCTTGAAAAAGTTAATCCCAGGCTTATTTTGATTCCTGCCGGTTATCAAAACCGTTTTGGTTTTCCGCATCGCCAGGTTATCGAACGCTATAGCCAGCTTGGCATGGCTTGGTTGAATGCGGCCGAACAGGGCGCTATTTCGGTGCGTAGTGGGCCCGAAACAATTCAGCCGATAGCCGAGCGAGCCAAACGGCAACGATATTGGCGAACACCCGCGCCGAATCGGCAGAGTATTGATGTCAGATAAATTTTGCCGTGTCGGCGTTTCTGCCTATACTCTCAGGATCAAAATATGGAGCATTGCAGTGGAGAATGAAAACCGTAGCAGAATACGTTTTAACCCGGAAGGACTCGTGGCGCACATCATCATCGAACCGCCACCGCCCGGCGGCGAGATCATCATTGACGGCCAAGTTGTTGATATGAGTTACAGCGGCATAAAAATTCGCTTGAAAGAACCTCTGGGTCAAGCAGTGGACGAAGCGGAATTGCGGATTTCCATCATACTGCCGGAGTCGCGGGTGGCGATGTCGATACACGGTAACATCAAGCATATCCGCGAAGATCGCGAATGCGGTTTGCAATATAGTCCGAGCAAGCACAGCGAGGACGAATTCGACGATCTGATGTTCGAATGCGTTAAGCTGGCACCGCAGCGTAAAGATTAATCGAGACCCCTATGAGCAGATTGATGCGGTGTGTGCGGTCATTCTGGGGCCACCTCAATGGCGATGCCGCTTATGAGCGTTATTTGCTGCATTGGCAAGCGCATCACGCCGGGCAGTTTCCGCCGTTAAGTCGAAAAGGATTTTTTGCGGCTGAAACGCAGCGCAAATGGAATGGCATCAAGCGGTGTTGCTGAGTTTAATTGTTGCTTGAGTTGCTGGTGCTAAAAAGTATTCCAACCGCAGTTCACTATTCCATTCAAATAGTCCAGTCTTAGAGAGCCGGTGCAATTCGATGAACTTGTGTACGGCGCAAGTTTGGCATTGCAAGCCGCAAGGCAATAAAAAAGGCTTAGGTTTTCCAACCTAAGCCTTTGTAGTCCATTCCGAGGGGACGATTATTCGGCTTGGTCTTTATTTTTGCCGCGTCTTGATGGTGAGCCGACCCGCTTTTTACTTTTGTCTTTTTTCACCAAAGCCGGGTCGAATTTGGATATATCCAAAGGTTTACCGACTACCCGGACTTTTTTCAGGGCCTGGAATAAGTCTTTGGGCATGCCTGCGGGCAGCTCTACGGTGCTGTAGTGCTCCTCGATTTTGATGCGGGCAATGTGATCGCCGTCTATACCGGTTTCGTTGGCGATAGCCCCGACGATATTGCCTGGTTTCACGCCGTCGGCATGGCCTACTTCGATGCGGAAGGTTTCCATTTCTACCGCGCCGACGCGACCTTTTTCCCTTCTTGGGCCGCGGTCGTTACGATCATTGCGGTCGGAACGGCCTTTTTCATCGGCGTCTTTGCGTGGTTTTTTGCTGGGTTCTTTCATCAACAAAGGCGTATCGCCTTGCAATAACTTGGCTAACGCCGCTGCAATGTCAAGTGCCGGGACATTATGCTCAACCTGATATTGGTTGATTAATTGGTTGTAAAAGCTGAGTTCCTCGCCGGCCAGCGTATCGGTAATCCGCTGTTTGAAACGGTTGATGCGGGCGTTGTTGATAAAGTCGGTGGAAGGCAATTGCATTTCTTCGACTTTTTGTTTCGTAGCTTGCTCGATATTGGCCAGCAGGCGTTTTTCGCGCGGCGAGACAAACAAAATCGCGTCGCCGGTGCGGCCGGCACGACCGGTACGGCCGATACGATGGATATAAGATTCGGTGTCGTAAGGGATGTCATAGTTGACGACGTGGGTAATACGATCAACGTCCAGGCCGCGAGCGGCGACGTCCGTGGCGATCAGAATATCCAGTTTGCCGCTTTTTAGATTGTCGATAGCGCGTTCGCGCAAGGCTTGCGACATGTCGCCGTTGATCGCAGAGGCGGAAAAACCGCGCGCTTCCAATTTTTCGGCTACTTCGATGGTGGCGGTTTTGGTTCTGACGAAGATAATCATGCCGTCGAAGTTTTCCGCTTCCAGAATCCGGGTCAGGGCATCCATTTTGTGCACGCCACTGACAAACCAATAGCGTTGGCGAATATTGGCGGCAGTGGCGGTTTTGACCTTGATAGTCACTTGTTCGGGGTTGTTCAGGTATTTCTGCGCGATTTTGCGAATTTCAGTCGGCATGGTTGCCGAGAACAGTGCAGTTTGGCGCGTCGATGGGGTTTGCTCCAGAATCCATTCCACATCGTCGATGAAACCCATCCGCAACATTTCGTCGGCTTCGTCCAATACCAAAGTAGTCAGTTGGTCTAGTTTCAGCGTGCCGCGACGCATGTGGTCCATGACCCGTCCCGGTGTACCGACCACGACATGCGCGCCGCGACTCAATTGGCGCAACTGGCTGGTGTAATCCTGGCCGCCGTAGATCGGTAATACGTGAAAGCCTTTGATATGTGCGGCATAACTTTGAAACGCCTCGGCAACCTGTATCGCCAACTCGCGCGTCGGGGCTAGCACCAAAGCTTGCGGGTCTTTTTGATTGAGGTTAATGCGGGACAAAATCGGTAAGGCGAATGCGGCGGTTTTGCCGGTACCGGTTTGCGCTTGGCCCAATACATCGCGACCAGCCATCACGAACGGAATAATCTGTGCTTGAATCGGAGAAGGCGTTTCGTAACCGACACTTTCCAGCGCTTTTAAAATAGGGTCTGAAAGCGATAAATCTTTAAAGGAAGGCGTGGCGGAGGAGGGGGTGTCGGACATTAATAATACCTGTAGAAAAAAAGAGAGTTGCCGGCCATCAGCTAGCTATGCCCGGCATTGTATCGCAACTTGGCTCGATATTGCTTAACTTATTGATAATTACCGTAAAATCCTGGCTTGTCTAGCTTGCTTTTCTGGAAGAGTAATTTAAGCAAATAAAGATGAAAAATTGCGCGCCAAAAATCAGATTAGCCATCAATAGATGTACTGGTTGAGCAACGGCGGGAAAACCCAGTCTGTCGAGGCTGACGCCGGCCAAAATGGCGGTAACGATCAATCCCATTAACACATAGGCGGTGCGCAACAGCAGGCTATGTTTGTCGGCGTGCTGATAAATTTTCCAGGCCAGCCAGAGGTTGGTGAACAAAATGAGCGATGAAAAAGACCGGTGGATATAAAAAATAATCGGAAAACTATCGCGCCAATACTGTCTGTCGATGTAGCTGTGCTCATGAGCGATGTAATCGACCGCTTCTCTGACTTGGGTGCCCATTGCTACTTGCAGCAAGGTCATGGCCATGGCAATTTTTAAAACCAAAGCAAAACGCGGGGTCAGCCAATGACTGTCTATGGCTTGCAGCAATGGCTTTTGCGATCTGGCAATGGCGTATATGAGTAGCGCAACGATAAACAGGGCCAGCAGCATGTGCAGGGTTATCATTAATGGCTTCAGGTTGCTTGCCACCACGGCCGAACCCAGCCAACCTTGAAACCCAACCAGTAAAAAAACTGATAACGCTAAATAAAAAATTGCTTTATCGGCTTTCAGATAAACCCTGGAGGTCCAGGCCGTCAGAAAAATCAGAAAACCGATAGTCACGCCGACCAGACGATTCGTGTATTCGGTCCAGGTTTTTACCGGATTGAAGGCGGTGCTTTCGTAACCGCGCGCCGCATAGATTTCATGGTAATTGGCCGGCAATTGCGACTCGTGAGTCGGTGGCACCCATTGTCCGAAGCAGGTCGGCCAGTCCGGACAGCCCATGCCGGCACCAGAGGCGCGGACAATGCCTCCAACCAGAATCACGAAATACACAGCAAAGATGGTTAGTGTGCCTAAGCGGCGAAACCGGGCGGCGTCGTGGGCGTCTATCATGTGTTGTTATGTCTCAAAGGAACATTGAATGGGCAAGCTCGATCTCTTCCGAGACTCCTTCAATTTCCAAAATTTCGGTATCGGGCTGGATGCCCAATTTAACAAAGGCCGGTACGGTGTTCCAATCGACGCGGCAGGCGGGGTGATCGGTGCCGGCGATGCTTTGCAGAAAAGCGACTTGCACCAAGTCGACATAATCGGCTTTAGAGCCTGAGTCGCGCTGAAAATCTACATATTCGGAAGGCACCAATTTAAGTTCTTCCGGGAAATTCCAGGTGTTCATGATCAGTTTCCCGACATGCGGGTGGGCTTTCTCCAGCAGCTTGTCTAATCGGGATGGGCTATCTCTAAATTCCGGAATTTTCTCGACTAGTGTCAATATTGGTAATTTACCGATTTGATGGATTAGCCCGGCCAGCATGGCTTCGTCGGCGTTTAAATGCGGCACGAATGCAGCCAAAGCCCGGCTGATCGCCGAGACATTGACGCCTTGCTCCCAGGTGCTGCGGAAATAGCCTTCCAGTAGCGCCGTGGTAGGCGTGAACATTTGCTGCATGATCAAGCTGGTAATCAGCGTGCGAATGGTGTTGTTGCCGAGCCGGGTTACGGCCATTTGGATATTCTTGATTTCCATGGTGCCGCGATACAGAGGGCTGTTGGCCACTTGTATCAAACGGGCGGAAATGGCGGCGTCGGTTGCGATGATCTCGGCCAGGCTTTGCGCGGTGGCATCGCCTTTACTGACAGCGTCGCGGACTTTGATGGCGACATCCGGCAAGGTAGGCAGGATTAATCGGTTGGCGTCTAGTTCCGCTTGCACATGGACTAAAAAGTCTTGAACAGATTTGAATTGCATGGATTGAATTTCCGCTATTGATCCTAAATTATCGCGATAGGCGTACGATAGTCGTCATCAAGTATAAGGTTTTTTGGCAGTCCATCAACTATTTGCAGGACCAACAGCGCACGGTTTATTCCGGTCCAGACCGCGTTCGTCAGTACGCACCCCATATTTTGCTGAGAAATGCCGTCCAACACCTTACAGCCGTTAATGACGTCGCTTGCTGATTGACGGCATTCGGCAATAAACAAGGCGCGTTTGACTTTGCCCAAATAGTGACTGCGGGCCACGATTTCCTGACCTGTGTAACAGCCTTTACTGAAACTGATGCCGCCAAGCTGGTCAATACCCAACATCTGCGGAATATGTTGTTCCGATTGGCTAATATCAAACCAGGGCAGGGCAGTGGAGATGTCTTGATAGCGCCACTCGTCCAGGCAGCCGGATTCGAAAGCGTATCGGCTAAACAGTAATCCGGTAAATTCATCGATCTGATCAGACGTACCCAATAGCAGATGGCGCGGCGCGCCGGGTAACTTAATGGTCGTTAACGGTATTTGCCCGATTGCGAAATTGTCTGTCGGAACGTCGAACTCAGGCGAAAGACCCGATATGCCCAGGATATGCATGTTTCCGGTTTGATCATGCAATTTTGCATCGGCTCGCAGCACGTACATTCGCAATTTTTTTAACACGGTGTCGAGTAAGTCCGCAGGCAGTATCAGGTAAAAAGATTCCAGCGATTTAACCACCAATAGCGTACTGATGACCCGGCCTTTGGCGTTGCAGAATCCAGCTATACTGGCTTGCGATGCCGATAAATCGTTAATGTTACATGTTAGCTGGCCTTGTAAGAGTTTTGCGGCATCCTGACCGCTGACTTCTATGAGGCTCAGGCCGGTGGATGCGAATACTTTTCTGGATAAAGCAAGTGCATTGGGTTCGCTAAAAGCGTTTGTGTGAACTTTCCGGTCTTCAAGCATGGCGGTAAGGTTTGTAGGAATACGTGAACATAATTTAGCAGGGTAGTTTACCTTAGCTCGAAAAAGGTGCGGCGATTGTGTCGAAAAATCTTGAACAGAGCATGAATTTTACAGTGGGGCGCTCACGGGCGCTGACATTCATCGTTAGCGCCATCCACGCGGTGACGCTGGCGGCATGTTGGCTAAACGCGCTGCCGATGCCTTACCAATGCTTGCTAACGATGGCGGTATTTTTGAGTTGGCGAAGCAATATGGCATCCGGCAAAATTGGCGGCGCATATCTGCGCTATACTCCTCAGCACGGATGGTCGCTGCTGGGAAGTGGCGACCATTACCAGTCTATCGAGATTCAAGCATCAACTGTGGTAACCGGATTACTAATCGCGCTGCATTGGGTGCATGATAAAGGGAGGCGTCAATCGATGATAATTCCCAAAGATGCAATGAGTAACAACGATTACCGCAAACTCTCGGTTTGTTTAATTATTTCAGGTCATGGTCATGGTTGATGAATGCCGGTGTAAAGCAAACAATTGAATTGCAGATGAGTTCGCTGAAAAACTTGCCGGTTTTGCCCGAGGCGAGTCTGCGAATTCTGGGTGCCATTAACACGCCGGACATACCCATAGAAAAGCTGGCGGATGCCTTATCGTTATCGCCTGGTTTGGTCGCCAGATTGCTTGGATTAGCGAATTCGGCCTACTTTGCCCGAGGCCGTAATGTCTCAGACATTCGTACCGCCATTTTTCAGGTCCTGGGCCTGGATTTAGTAAAAGCCCTGGCAATGGCAATTATTTTTAATGTTCAATTTGATACGCGTAAATGCCAAGGATTCGACGCCGAGTATTTTTGGATACGCTCATTAACAACGGCAGTATCCGCGCAAAAATTGGCAGCCGAAATTCCGCAATTGCGCGAGTTTACGCCATCGACTATTTATTCCGGCGGATTGCTGCTCAATATCGGCGTATTGGTGCTCGGCTATTTGCAGCCCGAAGAGTTGCATGAGGTTTTTGTCGAGAGCAAAAAAACTCGCTTGCCGGTGAGTGAGGGAATTTCTCGACAAATGGGGCAGAGCCATTATCAAATCGGTCATTTTTTATTGCATAAATGGCATTTGCCGGCTTTGTATCAGCTTCTATTACAAAATTATGAAAATAAGGATTTTGACGGTAAAGAACTGCCCTTGCTGATTTTATTGAGGGTTTGTGAGCGATTAAGCGCAGCCGTGATTGCCGGTGAATCGATTAATCTGCAAGAGTTTGAGCCGGAATGCCGGAAAATTAAGTTACCGTTGGAAAATATACGCGAGCTAGCCGAACAACTGGGCGAAAATCAGCCGGCTATGCAAAAACTTGCAGCCATCATGGGGAATTGATGAATCAGCACAGCGCAGACAGTCAAGATGCCAAACTAGCGGGCTTCGGCATGCAAGATTTGCTGATCGACCTCGTCAATGCGCTGTCCGCAGTTAAACAACTGTCCGAAATCGACTATCAAGTCGATGATGAAAAAGCCCTAATCAGACAGGCTTTGGCAAGTCTTATCCAATATCAAGACATGGAACGCTGCTCTTTTTTTATCGTGGATAGTGAAGGCTTATTAAGCAATGTCGCCGGTATTAGTGTTCGTGAGTTGGGCAATACTGAACCAAATGTTGATAGGCCTTTGCGCTTTAAAGTCGGGGAAGGCTTGATTGGTGCGGCTGCTGCGACCGGTGTTTTGCAACATTGTCAAAATTGTCATGAAGATAAGCGATTTGAAAAAACTGGAAACGTGAACCAATCGCCCGGCTCAATTATCAGCGTGCCGGTTTTTACCTTCAACCGCACTCTGATTGGCGTTTTAAACGTATCGCATCCGCAAGCAAATTACTTCAGCGATTGGCATATTCGTTTATTGGAAGTCTATAAAAACATTCTTGGTCAGTTGATCACCACTCGGCGCCTGGTTCAGCAAATGGAACAGCAAATTGCGTTGAGGACGGCCGAGTTGGAGAGCTTGGTCGCCGAAACCAATCAACTTAAAGATCATTTTGCCAGTATGTCCATGCATGACCAATTAACAGGCCTGCATAATCGGCGGTATTTTTACGACCAAGTCGAAGTCGTTATCGCTCATCATAAGCGCTACAAAACTAGTTTTTGTCTGCTGGTGATGGACATCGATCATTTCAAAGTAATTAATGATCGCTTCGGCCATTTGTTCGGCGATCAAGTATTAACCGGCGTGGCTAACGCGTTAAAGCGACAAGTCCGCAATACCGATATTCTGGTGCGTTTTGGTGGTGAGGAGTTTGTCGCTATTTTTACCAACACCCGTTGCGATAGCGGTAAAACATTCGCGGAACGTATTCGGCAGGAAATTAAAGCTCTGGAATGGACTATCGATAAAGAGGTGGTTAATTTGACCCTGAGTATTGGCTTGTATTGCCTGAATGGCGACTTGGTTCAATCCGAACAAACGCCGGACATCGATCAAATGATTAATTACGCCGATGCCGCCTTGTATCAAGCCAAAGCAAGTGGCCGAGATAAAACAATAGTATTCGGCGAAGCCTGCTCAGATCAGGGTTAAAGACATTCTTTGGGTTATTCGTAACCTGATTCCGTAGCTAAAATTGTGAATTTTTACACTTCGCGTAAAACGGGGGATCGTTGCGATTCTGGTACTTGGTTTTTAATTAAGCAAATACCGGAGTTTGTTCAGATTAATACAAATACCACCTCCCGGTTCCCCAATACCAATTGTAGCGATAGCCGGAATACCAGTTGTTGTAAAAAATCTGTTGCCATCGTCTCCGCCATTGGTAATCGGCTTGCTCCGATTGGCGAGCTTTTACTGCCTCTTTAAGTAAACTGCTTGCTTCTTTGTCGCCTTTGTTGGCGGTAATGGACAACCATTTTTCAGCCTCGCCCGGATCGGAGCCCATTTCACCGAGACCCGTCAGATAGACCCTACCCAAGGCTTTTTGCGCTTCGAAGTTGCCTTTCTCGGCGGATTCACGCATCCATTTGATCGATTTATAAGTATCCTGACGAACACCGTCACCTCTGAAAAAACGTAGGGCAAGGTCATAAGCGGCACGGGGGTCGTTTGTGGCCAATTCTTCAAGTGCTTTGATTCTTGCAGCGTCTTCGGCGGACATTGCCGGTTCCGGCTGAAAAGAGGCATAGTCTTTCGGGCGATCCGCACAGCCATTCTCGTCGCAAATTCTAATCGTGTCAGACTTAACTTGTTTCTCTTGATGTGTACACGCGACAAGGCCAAACGCTACGAATAATACAAATAGCGTTGACAAAAAAGGCTTTTTTGAATGCATGAGTATTTCCTTTTTCTTTTCATAAGTTTTGGTCTATTATCGCTCGAATTTTTTAGTTTGCTAGGCGTCATTAACTGAACGGCAATTTTTTGGAGTTTTTTGGATGAGCGTTAAATCAATTCGAGATTTATCATTACTGGTCTCTGTTTTTGCTTTTGCCGGCTGCGCGCAACAGCCTGGCTTGCAGACAGGTGGTAGTTCAAATTTAGTCTCTGGCTCTGCCGGCGGAGCGACCAGCGTCAACGCCAATAAGTCTTTGGAGCGCTGCGCCAGCCCATTGGGTACCTTAGCGGTCAGCGACGGCCGTTTTTCGGGAGCATCAGGTGTAACCACAGTTGATCCGTTAATCCGCTTGGCGGTACAGCAATCCAATTGTTTTATTATCACCGGTATTGGCAATATGAGCACCAGCGCCATGCTGGATAGAATCACCGACCAACAAAGAAACTCCGGAGAATATCGGTCAGGTTCAAAACAACACAAAGGCCAACGTGTTGCCGCAGACTATTTACTTGACCCGCAGATTATCGTCGCTAACGAATCGACAGGCGGACAAGGAGGCTCGATCGGGGCCGGATTAATCGGTGCCGGATTAGGTGCTGCCGGGTTAGGCGGTCTAGGCGCCATTGCCGGTGCGGTTTCGCATGCCGTGGAAACGAGAACTACCGATGTGGCACTGACACTGACCGATATTCGTTCAACCGTACAAATTGCCATTTCCCAAGGCAGTGCCACCGCGAACAATATGAGTACCTCGGGCGGCGGCGCGTTTGGCGGTTGGGGCGGACTTTTTGCCGGCGCGGCCGGGGGTAGCATAGGCATGTACAGCAGAACCCCGGAAGGCATAGCTACCGCGGCAGCCTTTTTTGATGCCTATAACAATATGGTCCAATCGCTCAGAAACTATAAAGCGCAGGAAGTACAGGGCGGTGGCGGCAGCGGTCAAGGTGGTGTTTTGCAAGTCAAGTAACAATCCGATAGCGCATCGTCTTTAAACGATGCGCTACTCCTCGTGTCGGCGCGGTCATATCCGTAAATTCTCTGTATAATCGCGCCCGCACTCTTCCGGTTTATCCGGCTCCTGTTAAATTAATCCTTCTGTATAAAATTCATGGCACTACATTGCGGAATCGTTGGGCTGCCCAACGTCGGTAAATCAACTCTGTTCAACGCGCTGACCAAAGCCACCATTGCGGCTGAAAACTATCCTTTTTGCACGATAGACCCAAACGTAGGTGTGGTGCCGGTTCCTGATCCACGAATGGATAAACTGGCGGCCATCGTCAATCCAGAACGCGTGTTACCGACCACCATTGAGTTTGTCGACATCGCCGGATTAGTGGCCGGCGCGTCGAAAGGCGAAGGCTTGGGCAACCAATTTCTCGGTAATATCCGCGAAACCGATGCCGTTGTGCATGTGGTGCGCTGTTTTGATGACGACAACGTGATTCACGTTGCCGGCAAAGTCGATCCGATCAACGATATCGAAGTCATCAATACCGAATTGGCTCTGGCCGACATGTCTTCCGTCGAAAGAGCACTGCAAAAAGCCGCAAAGGCTTCAAAGTCCGGCAACAAGGACGAGCTGGCCAGAAAGGAAGTTCTGGAACGGGTGCTGGAACATCTCAATGCCGGTGAAGCCGTGCGTACTTTGGGTTTAAGCGAAGATGAAGCCAAGCTTATCAAGGAATTGTGCCTGATCACGATCAAGCCGACGCTGTATGTTGCCAATGTTCAAGACGACGGTTTTGAGAACAATCCGATGCTGGACAAAGTCAAAGCGTTTGCCGAGAAAGAAGGCTCCAAGGTCGTCGCTGTTTGTGCGGCTATAGAAGCCGAAATCGTGCAACTTGATGAAGACGAAAAGAAAGAATTTCTCGAAGACTTGGGCTTGGAAGAGCCTGGCTTGAATAGGGTGGTACGTGCCGGCTACGAGTTGTTGAATCTATCGACTTATTTTACCGCTGGCGTCAAAGAAGTCAGAGCTTGGACGATCCCTGTCAACGCCACCGCGCCGCAAGCCGCGGGCGTGATTCACTCCGATTTCGAAAAGGGGTTCATCCGCGCCGAAGTTGTGTCTTATGCGGATTTTATAGCTTACAACGGCGAACAAGGAGCCAAAGACGCCGGTAAATGGCGGTTGGAAGGCAAGGAGTACAAAGTCCAGGATGGTGACGTGATGCACTTTCGTTTCAATGTTTGACAATGGAAAAGACGCGCCCTATAATGCGCGTCTTTTCAAAGCTGTTCCCAGTGGCGATATAGCTCAATCCGGTTAGAGCGCGGGATTCATAACCCCGAGGTTCCAGGTTCGATCCCCGGTATCGCCACCATTTAAATCAAGGACTTGCGTTAATTCGCTAGTCCTTTTTTTATGCCTGCAAGATATTGAGTACCGGTTGGCATAAAAACGACAGTATTTAGCATCACGCTAAACCGGTCTGTCGATTAATCCTACCTCACAGTTTGCAACTGTATTGACGGTTGGTCACGCTCTTCAAAAAGCTGTGTTAACTGTAGAGTAATTCACTAGCATGTAGTCCTGGTGCCGGACTGAATTTGGCTCCGAGGCCTTGGGTAAGCGCACATCGACGGGTGCGATAAACGCGCGACAAGACTTGCCTTAACAGGCTGTTGATTTTATCGCTCCCGCAAGCCGCATTGATTGGTTGAACCAGATGCGAGAGTAATTCATAAGACATTGTTCTGCATGATAAAATAGTACCATCTCCAATATACTGCATTGATCCCATGCGCGGCGCCGACATCACCCAAGAAGACCTGTTCAGCTACCGAACCCTGGAAGCGCGGATTCCGAAAAAACATCCGCTCCGCAATCTACGCAAAGTAGTCGATCTGTTGCTCGCCACATTGAACGACGAGTTCGACGCGCTCTACGCCCGTCGCGGCCGGGATTCGATTCCGCCGGAGCGCCTGCTGCGCGCCAGTCTGCTGCAAGTGCTGTTCTCCATTCGCTCGGAGCGGCAGTTGGTGGAGCATATCGATTTCAACCTGCTGTACCGCTGGTTCGTTGGCTTGACCATGGACGACGCCGTATGGGATCACTCCACCTTCAGCGCCAACCGCGACCGCTTGCTGAACGAGCGCACTTGTGCCCTTTGGGTATCAGCCGTTTGTTTTTCGAACGGGTACTGGCCTTGGCGGAGTGGAAAAAGCTACTCTCCGACGAACATTTCTCCGTGGACGGTACGTTGATCCAGGCCTGGGCTTCGCACAAGAGTTTCGTCAAAAAGGACGGTTCGACCCCGCCGCCGGAAGACGGTGGACGCAATCCCACCGTCAACTTCAAGGGCGAGAAACGCAGCAACGATACCCACGCCTCGACCACCGATCCCGATGCTCGGCTGTACAAAAAGAGCGAAGGTGACAAATCTCAGCTGGCTTTCCTCGGCCATGCCTTGATGGAGAACCGCAATGGCTTAGTCGTCGACGTTGAAGTCACCCAGGCCACCGGCACCGCGGAACGCGAGGCGGCCGAAACCATGGTCAAACGCACGATCAGTAAACCTGGCGCAACCTTGGGCGCCGACAAAAACTACGATACAGCGGATTTCGTGGGCAAGCTACGCGGACGCAAAGTCACCCCGCATGTCGCCAGAAAAGAAAAAGGCTCGGCCATTGATGGCCGTACCACGAGGCACGACGGTTACCGCAAAAGCCTCAAAACCCGCAAGCGGATCGAAGAAGTCTTCGGCTGGGCCAAGACCGTCGGTCCGCTACGGCAAACCAAGTTCCGGGGCTTGAAGAAAGTCGCCGCACAAACGTTTTTTACCTTTGCCGCCTATAACCTGACGCGAATGGGCGCCATTTTCGGTTGGCGTTACAGCACCGCCTAGGTGGTCGTGCGCCTAAAATCCGCCAAAAGGCGGAATTTAACCCCCTTAGGGGCGAATATAACCGGCCAAAACCGGTTTTTAAGGCCTAATCAGGCTTCCAGACCACCCGGCGCTTCGAGAAATGGCGCCGAAACCGAAGGTATATCGGTAAATTTCAACAGCCTGTTAAAGTGCTCGCCGAGTTTGGAAATAAATTTCCCCTGCTACATCATACGTATGAGAATACCAAAATCATTTTTTTAACACCCGGTTTGCCTTGCTGATAGCACGTGACCTTTGTATTAGCCAGTTGTGTCACCATTTCCAAGCAAAAGCCGTTCCAGACATCTTGAGCGATGGATAAATCGTCAAGTTTGCTTGAACAAATAGGCAAATTTGCCGAGTACCTGCTCAGACAGGGCGCTGCAATGCCGATAAAACCCGCCGGACAAATGCTTAGTTATCCCGGTTTAATGCCAAACGCTCGGCGAGGCGGCGCAACTGCTCACTGTTGAGCGCTATATCAAACTGCTCGTCCAGCAAGTCATTTAATTGCGCCTGGCTGTCAATTGAATGGCTAATTTTCTCATCCGCGCGGCATCTTGAAAAATGGGTATTGAACAATTGTACCCAGCCTTCGTCGGTATTCCGGCAAATCAATAAATTTTGCGACAGCAGCGATTGGTCCCAGATTGTGCATACCAAGTTGGCCGCGTCCAGGTCGCAGCGTTGCACTGTTGAGCGGTCGAAACTATACAAGGCAAACCACTCGCCGTCCTGTAGCCGCTCCAGCACCGTTTCTCCAGATTCCGCCTCCTCGCGCAACCGAAACTGGTTATGATCCTGGCTTTGCGTTTGCTCGGTATTCAGGCGCAGCGGTCGATAGTGGCTGGGGCCGCCGAAGCCGGCATCGACCAGCCAGGAGTCGCCTTCAGCCTCCACGATAAATGCCAAATGCAGGCGCGGTCCGCCTTCGTTGCGGCCCATTCGCACTCTAGCCATAATCGGCTGATACGCAAATCCCAACTCGTCCAGCGCCTGTCCAAACAACCCGTTCAATTCGAAACAATAGCCGCCGCGTCGATTGGCGACGATCTTTTCCATCAACGCCGCCGTTTCCAACTCGGGCAGCAAGCCCAATAGCGGATTGATGTTTTCGAATGGAATAGCGCCGAGTTGCGCCTGTTGCAATTGGCTGAGCCCGGCGAGGCTGGCCTCCGGTTTGGCTATGCCGATGCGGTTTAGGTAAGCGTTAAAATCAAAACTCATGAGGTAATCTTGTAGAGTAAAAAAGCGGTTAAACGGAAACGAATCGTGCGCCGGCATGATCCTGCAGGTGACAACGATAACAAATTCTTGCAATCGGTTTCAAACCGCCAACTCAACGATTCGCGCCTCGATTGCCGTATCCCTGATGACAAGTTCGGCAACGGCTATCGGCAATTTAAATCGGCGTGGACCAGCGCTGCCGGGGTTGAGATACAGCACGCCATCACGTTCTTGAATCGATGGTTTATGCGAATGGCCGGAGATAACGACACGAATCCCGGCCGCGACCGGATCGATGGGCAACTCGGCCAAGTCATGGATCACATAAAGGCACGCTTGCTCAACCGTCACACTGGCACTAAGCGGCAATTCATCAGCCCAAGCGCCTTTATCGTTGTTACCACGTACCGCCGTAACCGGCGCCAACTCGTTCAGCCGCTGCAACACCTCCTGTTTGCCGATGTCGCCGGCGTGGATAATCCGCGCGCAACCCTGCAACGCCGCCAGCGCCTCGGGGCGGAGCAAGCCGTGGGTGTCTGAGATGATGGCGAGACGGTGGGACACAAAGAAGATGATTTGGATGAGGTTGAATCAAAACGGAGTCATCCCGATTGTGGTGTTTTTATCCATCGGTTCGACTAGACGGTGTTGAGCTGCTCGGTACTTGCTTCAAGTGCTCTGGCGCATCGTCGCCAATCGCAAACGGCTCCTTGCCTTCCCATTGCACCACATATTGACCGAGACGCCGCTTGCGTTCCAGGGTTTTGTTGACGGCAAGTTGCAGGCAGTCCAACATCGCCTGCGTGTCGGAGTTAAGAATAGGTTTGGATGGTTCGATCATGATTGGGCCTGCTTTTGCAACAAGGCAAAAAATTCGGGATTGATTACTTCGCGGTTCATGCCACATTGCTGGAAAACCAGTTCCGGGACACCGCCGCTGTTCATAAAGCAGCGAGTTTGACGAGTCTTGGCTGCGAAAATGTTTAACAAATTATAAAGACTACGCGGAAAACGCCTGGCGACATCGGTATCGGCAATGTGATGGCCTCCGTGAGCAACCCGTTCCGCCACCCGCAGACGCGACATTTCGGCGCTGGGCAGGGCCAGATAAATCAATTCCACCCGCCAGTCAGTCGCTTGCAAACGGTCTATCAATTTCAAATAACCGCGCCCGGCCAGCGTGGTTTCAAATGCAAAATCTTGGCGCGCTGCGATGCAATCCTCGATCTCGTGCAGAAACAAACGGCTGGCGGCCGCCAAGTGTTGTTCGGGTGCCAGCGGCGACAGGCCCGCGGCAATTAAATCGGCGTTGATGAAACGCCGGCAGCCCGCCACCGAAGGCAGGTATTCCAACGCGAAGGTGGTTTTACCCGCGCCGTTGGGGCCGGCGATTATCCAGCAGGTGGGCATGGCTCGCCTCCGCTGTCGCCCAAAATCATCCGTTCCACCTCGGCCTTGGCGTCGGCCAGGATTTGCGCGGCTTCGGTTTGGAGTTGTTGGGCTTGGGTTTTAATATCTGCAATATGTTGTGCTATTTCATTTTGTTTACCTATTGGAGGAAACGGTATATACAAACGTCTGAAAAAGTCTGGTGATACTCTTTGATGTCCAGTAGCGCCACCAAAAAACAGCATGGCTTCTTCGCGCAGATAATTTAGTCGTAGTAGAGCATGCAAATAATCGATGTTATTTCCTTCGGTGGCTCTAAATACAAAATATTCAGTTGATCCAAGTCCAAAGCCATTCACGAGATTTCTTGCTACAGCTGACTTACCATTTTGCATGCAAGGCGTGATTCTTGCCCAAATTAGATCATCCTCGCAAAATGGAGTGTAGCCAGATGAGTTTGATAAGTGGATGGTTTCCTCCGTCGATGTAATCGATCCGGTTTGATCGGAAATTTTCTCCATTGGCACAAAAGAACATGATTCAACGTTTATCACCGTTTTTGGATTAAACTCGAAAGCTCTTGTCAGGCGTATCATTGAGAATTTTGCCGATTTCAAGGAAAACTCGCTTTGATGTACCGGCGCATCAAAGCGCCAACCGGATATTTGATTAAAACTAACCTTGAATATCCTTTTTTCAATAGTTTTGTTTTTATTAGGAACAGTAATACCTAATTCTGATAATAAATAGCCATCAATTCCCGCCAAAAGCTCTTGGGATTGTTGTTCTTTTTGTTTTGCCGACGCAGAAACATTCGAATACGCTTGAACGATTTTTTCCTGTTTTTCTATTGTTGGAATTTTAGGAAAAAATAAGTTTTTAATACGATCTAAACCAAGCTTAGGGATGGTTGTCTGAATATAATTTAATTCGATCTGTTTTTGAACGATTGGCAAGTTTAAAAGCAGATTAAAATAAGCTTCCAAAACGGAATCCGTCTTGAGGGTAATTTTTGCGCAGTTCTCAGTCAGAATGACTCTTTTATTCAAAGGGATATTTTTAATTAAAGTCACTCTGCCAATGGTGCCAGCGATTGATATGGCTATTTGATTATTGCGTATCTCATAGCGCTCCAAAAAAGCAAATACATCAGAATCAATGTGTCGAAGTTTTTGAAAATCAATTTCTCCTTCGTCATTAAAGTCAGTTACCCGTAAATAAAGGTATTCTGTTTCATCTTGTGAATAGTCGTAGCCCAAAGGGATTCGTTTGCCGCCATTTACATTTGCGATGGAGGATAGTTTGATAAAGTCAGTTAGATCGGGTAGCTCCAAATGAAATTGAGGGTCGAATCGACCTGCCAGCTGAGAATAACTAACCAAAAAAACTTTGTGGATACCAACGTTTGGATTGAAACTAAAAGGGCTCATTCTCAACCTGCTCCAAAATAAACCTTGCCAATTCCGCGCCAATTATATCCAGCTCATTCTTGCCGGTCTGCTTGCCGGTGGCGTCGTAGCCAATATCCTCGGCAATCGCCATGAATATCGGGTAATCGGGCAGGGCGCTTTGTTTTTGCAGCAAATATGCCTCTTCCAGCTTTTCCTTCAATTCGTTGATTTGCTCGGTAAATTCGGTGCTTTTTTCGGCTTTCCAGGTTTTATAGGCTTCGGTTTTCTTGAATTCATTCAATTCGCCGTCATATTCCGCGCCGCTGGCGTTGTTCAGCACGTCTTTCTTGGTCTTTTCGATGCCTTCGACTTCGGTCTTATAGCTGTGCTCGCTCAATAGCGCGGCTTGGACGTTGAGTTTAAGCTGGCGGATTTCCTCGCTGACTTCGGCGCTGTATTTGCGCAAAAACAAGACGCTGCTTTTCACGCCGGCGCCGTTGGCGGTGAATGCGGTTTGCGGCAGGCTGACCACGGCGACGATGCGATACCACTCCTCGATTTGGTCGCGGACGTATTGCAGGCTGCTGTTGGTCAGTACGCCGTCGGGGATGACGATGGCCAAGTAACCGCCGGCGTTCAAGAACTGGTGGCATTGCTCGATGAACAACACTTCGGTGCTTTGGCTGTCGCGGTTCTTGACGCCGCTGTTTTTTAGGTCCAACCAGGAGGTGTCTTTCTGGCCGAAGGCGTAGGTATCGAGATAGGCTTTTTCGGTGAGTTTGACCGCGCTACCAAACGGCGGATTGGTGATGATGAAGTCGAAGCGGCCGTATTCGAAGCCGTGGTTTTTGCTGATTTCCTGCAACTTGGCGTCTTTCAGCAAACCGTCGGCGGTGATGACGTTGGTGTGGCCGTCGTCGTGGATGATCATGTTCATCTTGGCGGCGCGGCTGATTTGCTCGTTGATTTCGATGCCGTACAGACGCTTTTCGGCAAAGTCGTGCCAATGTTGCCAGTGTTCCTTGCTGTCCGGGTTGTAGAATTCGTTCGCTTCGCGGCGGACTTTTTCCAGGGCATGCAACAGAAAACCGCCGCTGCCGCAAGAAGTATCCAATACCAGCGATTCGTGAGTGATCGGCAACACATCGACGATGAATTTCACGATAGGCCGCGGGGTGAAATATTGGCCGAAGCTGCCGCGAAAGAACGAGTCCATGAAGGTTTCGAAGGCGCGGCCCTTGCTGTCGAGGTCGGTTTTGTTGAGGTTGATGTCTTGCAGGTATTCGACGATGGTACGCGCCCGTTCGTGGGTCAGGCGGATGTTGTCGCGGAACACTTCCGGGTCTTTTTTGCGACCTTCTTCATAGAGGGCGTTAATGCGGGCAAACAACGCGGCGTTGGTTTTTTGTTTGGCGTCGAGCTGCTTTTCGTCTTCGTTGGCACCCTTGCCGTCTTCCTGGATGACTTGAAAGTCGTAAGGTTCGCCAGCCTTGCGAGCCTTGCGCTCGTCCCAGATTTTGCAGAAGATCAGTTTGTCCAGTTCATCGAAGGCTTCCGACGGGTTGAGTTGTCCGCCGGCCCACAGGGCGTTATGGGCCAGTTTGAAACGGCGGGTCAGTTCGTCCTCCGCAACTACTTGCAGCTCGAAAAACTTTTGTTCGCCGGTCTTGTGTTTGAGCTTGTCGGCGCCCTTGACGAATTTGTAGGGTGCCAGTTTATCGACGCCGTAGGGCGGAATGTCGGACTCGGATTTGCGGGTGTTCTTACGCTTATCGACCTGGAAAAATTCGTTTTTGATCTTGGATGTGACCCAGACCCATTTGACGTTATTGGGCAGCGCGAAGGCGTAGGAATAGGCTTGATCGATGGCTTGGGCGAATTCGGCGTCGGACACGTCTTGTTTCTTGCATTCGACCAGGATATGCGGCTCCAGGCATTCGTCGTCGTTGTAAACGACGATGTCGGCTTCCTTTTTGTCGGAACCCATTTTGACCGACACGAAGTTTTGTACCCGGTGCTTGAGATAGCCGTATTGGAGAATCAAACGGCAATAGGTTTCGGCTTGAACTTGTTCTTCCGGGTTAGTGAATAGTCGGCTTTTCTTTTGTTCGAGATATTCGATGCGTTTGTTCTCGTCGGACAGCTTGATCAAGCCTTTTTCAACGCCCTGTTGTATGTAGTCGATGACTTGATTGTCCGTCATGTGTTGTTGCTAGTCTGTTTGTCGGTTCGTTTGGGTAAGTGATTTTAACAAAAGCGTCAATATGGTTTTGGCGTGATTAATGTGCCTCCAAATCCGTAAGGTGGATGCGAGAAGGGCTATCTCCCTGATTTACGCGGATACTCAGCGGCACCCAGTAAGTGGAATCATGTCTCGTACGTGGAATCCAGCAACCAGCCTAGTTGCTTAGGCTTTTGTTTAGTATCCAAGCCCAAGTTTGGATACAACTTCTCGGAAGTTACTGCTTTCCCTTTTGTTTGAGAAAACTGGAGCTTGGTCTTCAGACAATCGCGGTGGGCTGGTAAATTTTCAATAATCCTTAGGCAGCTGCGCCACCAACTCGTCCCAACTAATCACAATATCCGGCAGAATGCCGACTTGGGTTTCACTTTCCAATCGATAAAGCTCCGGCTTACCGTATTCGCCGTTTTGCAGGCGTAGATGGTCAGCATACGGTCGATGGGGTGGACCAACCAATATTCGCGGACGCCGGCGCGTTGGTACAGGTCGCGCTTTTTGATTTGGTCGTGGCTGGCTGTAGACGGCGACAATACTTCCACTACCCAGTCCGGCGCGCCGCGTACGCCGCGTTTGTCCAGTTTGGTGGGGTCGCAAACGACTAATACATCGGGTTGAACGACGCTGGCTATCAGTTCATCGGCTTCGTCACGCTTTGGCAGGCGCACGTCCACCGGCCCGATGAAGATTCGGCAGGGTTTGCCTTGTAAGACGTTGGTGGCTTGACAATAAATTTCGCCGGCAACGTCTTGATGGGCCAAATCGGGTGTCGGCGGCATCAGATAGGCATCGCCGTCGATCAATTCGTAGCGCAAGTCGTCAGGCCACTGCAAATAATCGCCGTAAGTGTGTTGTTGCCGATCTTTTAAGGCTAAACCCATTACTGTTCTCCTATCAGTTGTCTGTTAGTCATTCATCCTAATCAGTCCGCCATTTAGCGGCAAGCGGTACTATTCGAAAAACCGTTTCAGATACGTTCCGGTATGCGAACTTTTATGCTTCGCGATTTGCTTAGGCGTACCTTCCGCCACCAGCATGCCACCGCCGCTACCGCCTTCCGGGCCCATGTCCACAATCCAGTCGGCGGTTTTGATCACGTCCAGGTTGTGCTCGATGATGATCACGGTGTTGCCGTGGTCGCGCAGGGTGTGCAACACGGTCAGCAATTGTTTGATGTCATGAAAATGCAATCCGGTGGTCGGTTCGTCGAGAATGTACAAGGTGGTGCCGGTGTCGCGTTTCGATAGCTCTTTCGCTAGTTTCACCCGTTGCGCCTCGCCGCCGGACAGGGTCACAGCGTTTTGGCCGAGGGTGATGTAGCTTAAGCCCACATCAATTAAGGTTTGCAGCTTGCGGGCCAGGCTGGGGATGGCCGAGAAGAATTGGGTGGCGTCTTCCACGGTCATTTCCAGCACTTCGTGGATGGTCTTGCCTTTGTAGCGGATTTCCAGGGTCTCGCGGTTATAGCGTTTACCGTGGCAAATGTCGCAGGGTACGAAGATGTCGGGCAGAAAGTGCATTTCCACTTTGATCACGCCGTCGCCGGCGCAGGCTTCGCAACGGCCGCCCTTGACGTTGAAGCTGAATCGGCCTGGCGTGTAACCGCGCGAACGCGCTTCCGGCACAGCCGAGAATAATTCGCGGATCGGCGTGAAGATGCCGGTGTAGGTGGCTGGATTCGATCTTGGCGTGCGGCCGATGGGACTTTGGTCGATATCGACCACTTTGTCGAACTGCTCCAGGCCTTCGATGGCCGCGCACGGCGCCGGAATACAACTGGCGCCGTTGATGACGCGGGCGGCATGGCTGTAAAGCGTGTCGTTAATCAAGGTCGATTTGCCGGAACCGGACACGCCAGTGACGCAGGTCAGCAAACCGACCGGGAAACTGGCCGTGACATTTTTTAGGTTATTGCCGAATGCACCCTTAATCGTCAATTGCCGGGCCGGATCATTGGGCGTGGTTTTCTTCGGCACGGCAATGATTTCCGCACCGGATAAATAGCGGCCGGTCAACGAATGGGTATCGGCCAGAATTTGCGCCGGTGTGCCTTGTGACACAATCTGCCCGCCGTGGACGCCGGCACCAGGGCCAATGTCGACCAGATGGTCGGCGGCGCGGATGGCGTCTTCGTCGTGTTCGACCACAATCACGGTGTTGCCCAAGTCGCGCAATCGAAACAGCGTGTTCAGTAGGCGTTCGTTGTCGCGTTGGTGCAAACCTATCGACGGTTCGTCCAGCACGTACATCACTCCCACCAGGCCGGCGCCGATCTGGCTGGCCAAACGAATGCGCTGCGCCTCGCCGCCGGACAGCGTATCGGCGCTACGGTCCAGCGTCAGATAATCCAATCCCACGTTAACCAAAAACTCCAGCCTTTCCTGAATTTCCTTATTGATCTTGGCGGCGATTTCGCCACGGTGGCCGGGAATATTCAGTTGCTGAAAAAAACTCAGAGTTTGTTTAATCGGCAAGCGGGTGACGTGATGTAAGGGTTGCTCCTCGACAAACACATTGCGCGCGCCCAGATTCAAACGCGCGCCGTCACACACAGAACAGGTTTGTTGAGCCAAATATTTGGACAATTCATCGCGGACCATTTGCGAATCGCTTTCATGATAGCGGCGCTGCATATTGGGAATGATGCCTTCGAAAGAATGGCGGCTGGTTTTAGGTTTGCCGTTACCCATTTGGAAGGTAAAGCTGATTTTTTCCTCGCCGCTGCCATACAGAATTGCCGCTTGAATATCCTTGGAAATGTGCGAAAACGGCGCTTCCGGGTCGAAATTGTAATGCTCCGCCAATGCGCAGATGATTTGGTAGTAATAGGCGTTGCGCCGGTCCCAGCCGCGCACCGCGCCGCCGGCCAGGCTGATCTCGGGATTATGCACCACCAATTGCGGATCGAAGTGTTGGCGCACGCCCAGACCGTCGCAACTGGGACAGGCGCCTTTCGGGTTGTTAAACGAGAAAATACGCGGTTCCAGTTCGCTGAGACTGTAGCCGCAGTGCGGGCAGGCATAACGCTCGGAGAACAACAGTTGCTGATCGTTTTCCATCGACGCGGCAATTGCCAAGCCTTCCGACAAACGTAGCGCGGTTTCGAAGGATTCGGCCAAGCGCAACTGGATGTCGTCCCTAATTTTGAAACGGTCGACGATCACTTCGATGGTGTGTTTTTTCTTTAAATCCAGGGCAGGCGGCTCGTCCAACTCGTAGACTTCGCCGTCGATGCGGGCCCGTAAAAAGCCCTGGGCTTTTAAATCTTCCAGCAACAGCACATGTTCGCCCTTGCGGTCATTGATCACCGGCGCCAGCAGCATCCAGCGCTCGCCTTCCGGTTGCGCCAGAACCTGGTCGACCATTTGGCTGACGGTTTGCGCCTCCAACGACACGCCGTGCTCCGGACAGCGCGGAATGCCCACCCTGGCATACAGTAATCGCAGATAGTCGTAAATCTCGGTAATGGTGCCGACTGTGGAACGCGGATTGTGCGAGGTGGATTTTTGCTCGATGGAAATCGCCGGCGACAGGCCTTCGATATGATCGACATCCGGCTTTTCCATCATCGACAGGAACTGGCGGGCGTAGGCCGACAAGGATTCCACGTAACGGCGCTGGCCTTCCGCATAAATGGTGTCGAACGCCAACGACGACTTGCCGGAACCGGACAGGCCGGTGATGACTATCAGCTTGTCGCGCGGCAAGTCCAGATCGATGTTTTTTAAATTATGAGTGCGGGCGCCGCGTATGCTGATGGTGTCCACTGTTGTGTTCCTGGAATTTTGTATAGCTGGATACTATACGGGGAATAGTGGGGCTTGGGCAAAGGGGGATTGACTGATGATTATGTTTTGACGAAGTGTGGGACTAATTACCAACGCCATTTGTATCGATCTTTGTTTTTCTTATGTAAAGCAGCATCGTCTTTTAGATAAAGGCGTTGCCAACCTTGGCCGAATATGCCGACCCAAACAAAAAAAACGGACATCATAAGTGACAGACCAATACCCCAGAATTTTTCAGAGATAGTTCCGGAAGAGCGCATTATTTCGATAGTAACACCAGCAAAAGGAATTGCCGCAGTAAAACATACGACACGCCTAATGAATAACCATCCAGTTGCCGCAATTTTTTCGGCTGCTGTTGGAGTTCCAGTTTCCCGAGAACTGAAATAGTAGGAAACCAAAATGGCTCCGGTGCAAATAGCAAAAAACAAAAAGGCTATTTTAGTGATCCCCAAGCTAACTAATGATATTAAGGCGGCAATTGCTAACGTAGGTAAGATAAGATGTTTTTTCATGCTTTTGTGAGACTTATGCCAATGCACTCAACTTAAGCAACAACGCCGAAATCAAGGCAGTTTGCAACAAGCCCACGCTGACAATCCAGCGGATCAATTCGCTTTTGGTTTCGGCCAATTTGGCGTCTTGCTTCAGCTCCAGCTCCTTGATGTCGCGCTTAAGGCCGGTTTCCAGTTCCTTTAAGTCGCGCTTGGTCGATAAATCATCCAAATCGTAATCGTGTTTCGCTTGTTCCAAGGTTGCGGAAATGGCGGTTTTTTGCAACTTGGTGATGATTTCCGCTTGCTCTTCGCTAAATCCCGCTCCTTTCAGTTCTTTCACAAATTCATGGGTGTCGAACATGATCGCAGTCATTTTGGTTTCCTAGATGGAGATTTTTTGCTGCATTCTAACACGCGAAAATCCTTGGCAAATACTCTTCAGGCTTCATACCGGCGCTGGAGTCTCGCCTTGATAAACTGGTACTATAGCCACCTTTAACGATGCAAGGCAAAGGGGAGTTTGGTTTGACACAGGTTCAGGATATTACCAGTCCGATGACGGCCATGGAGAAGCGGGCTACCGTATCGCTGGCCAGTATCTATGCGCTCAGAATGCTGGGTTTGTTTATGCTGCTGCCGGTGTTGTCGCTGTTTACCGAACAAATGCCCGGTTCGACGCCCAAGCTGGTAGGTTTGACGATGGGTATCTATGGCCTGACGCAAGCCATCCTGCAAATACCGTTCGGTTTGTTGTCGGACCGTTTCAGCCGCAAGACGGTCATCGTGATTGGCCTGATTTTATTTGTCGTCGGCAGCGTCTGGGCGGCGCTGGCGACCGACATTTACGGCGTGCTGATCGGCCGCGCGCTGCAAGGTTGCGGGGCGATTTCCGCAGCGGTTATGGCCTTGCTGGCCGACTTGACCCAGGAAGTACACCGCACCAAAGCCATGGCGACCATAGGTGCCAGCATCGGCGTGTCGTTCGGGGTGGCTATCACCCTGGGACCTATCATCGCCGATCATTTCGGCATTGCCGGTATTTTCTGGATGATTGCGGTATTGGCGGCGCTGGCCATTTTGGTGATTCTGTTTGTCGTGCCTAACCCGGAAAAAATTACCACCCACCGCGATGCCGAGTACATTCCTTCGGAGCTGGGTTCGGTCATCAAGAATGCCGATCTGTTGCGCTTGAACTACGGTATTTTTGCGCTGCATTTGATCCTGATGGCCAGTTTCGTAGTGGTACCGCTATTGATGCGCGACGCCGGCTTGCAGGGCGGCAGTCACTGGCTGGTATATCTGCCGGTGTTGGTGACATCGATGGCGATGATTATCCCCTTCGTGATCATTGCCGAGAAAAAACGGCAGATGAAGAAGGTGTTTATCGGCGCGATTGCCACCTTGGTGATTGCCAATGTCGGTTTTGTGCTGTTACACGGCGAGTTGATCGGTTTGATCGCCTGCTTGTGGATATTCTTCTGCGGTTTCAATCTGTTGGAAGCCACCTTGCCGTCGTTGATTTCCAAAACCGCGCCCGGTGATTTAAAAGGCACGGCGATGGGCATCTATTCCAGCGCCCAATTCCTCGGCGCGTTTTTAGGCGGTGGCGCTGGTGGCTGGTTGTACGGCGAATTCGGCGCCGCGGCGGTGTTTATGTTTTCGGCAGGCGTTGCCGCCAGCTGGATAGTCATCGCGTTGTTCATGTCACCGCCGCGTTATTGGGCCAACTTGCTGTTGCCATTGCAAGCGGTTAAGCCGGAACGCGGCGAGGAATTTTCCAAGGCTTTACTGGCTATCAACGGCATCGAGGAAGTGCGGCTGCATTTCGAAGAGAATGCCGCGTATTTGAAAGTCGATAACCAGCAACTCGATAAAAACCAATTAGGCATTTTTTTAAAACAGTGGCAGTAAGCCGCTGTTCATCGCAATTTTTACACGGAGAACACCATGCTAAATAAAGTTATGCTGATCGGCCGCCTCGGCGCCGATCCGGAAGTGCGTTATATGCCGAGTGGCGATGCTATTACCACGATACGGTTGGCCACCGATAGACGCTGGAAAGATAGGCAAACCGGCGAGCGCAAGCAAGAAACCGAATGGCACCGGGTGGTGTTTTTCAGTGGTTTGGCGAAAATCGCCGGCGAATATCTGAAAAAAGGTAGCCAATGTTATGTCGAAGGCCGTATTCGTACGCAAAAATGGCAAGGTCAGGACGGTCAAGATCGGTACACAACCGAAATCGTTGCCGACAATATGCACATGCTGGACAGTAAAAGCGGCGGCACTGCCAGCTACTCGGACAATAATACCCCGCCAGCCAGTAGCTATGACAATCGCTCTTCCGGACCTTCAGGCCCACAAGCTGCGCCGGCTTCCTATGACGATTTCGACGACGATATTCCGTTCTGAGACTTACCTTAGAAGACGCAAAAAGCCCCTACTCAGGGGCTTTTTTATAGCGCGCGAAATCTGTTTGTTCTGCGCCGTCTAAAACGCCACTTTACTTATTATCCGCTGTCTATAGATACCAGAGCCCCTCGATATTTGCCGCAATACACTCATCTGGTAAGCTAGTATTTTAAAGGGCTACACCAAAAGTACGGGGGGCATATGCTTTTCGGTTCGCACAACATTTCCCTAGAGGATGATGAAACGTGCCGGGTGGTAAGTGCGGAGCAGCGTTGGCAATACACCGGGTCTGATCCTGTGACTGTCGACAACTCGGTGCATTCGTTAGTTTCTTTTAGACTGGAAGCTACACACCTGAATTGCTGCAGGATTGCTAATAAAGTGGCGCCGGCATTGTTTTGCATGGATAACTTTTGCATTTTTATGCGTTGCGCAACGGCTGAATGTCGCAGGGTTTATCGCGGTGATTAAGGACACGCTGATTAAATTCTTCGACCCGCTCAGGTTTAACCAGCAGCGAAATCGGCATGCTGAGCGTTTTCTGCAGATCCGCTTCCAACGAATTCCCATCCACTTGACTTCAGTTCTATCAGTGGCAATACCTATTGCCGCCGGCTTGCTGCAATGGTCGCTATGGTCCGCGCTGTCGCCCCTGACCTGGAGTTTGTTTTATCCGGCGGTATTTTTAAGTGCCTACTTGGGAGGAGTGCTTAGCGGCCTGCTTGCTACCGCGATGGCCGTTTCAATGGGTATCTATTTTTTTATCCCGCCTGAGGGAAGTTTTAACATTGCGGACGTGCGCTATTACTATTCCACGGCGATTTTTGCCTTGATGGGGCTGTCGTTTAATCTGGCTTTCGAACAATTGCGCCGCTCCAAAGCCGAATTGCAGCGCATTGCCAGTTTAGAATCGGAGGTTAACCACCGGCGTTTGAACCAAGCACTTCGCGCTGCCAACGCCGGTATCTGGGAGTGGAATTTACAGACCAACGAAAATCAATGGGATGAAGGTTTGTGGCGCCTGTATGGCTTGGAGCCGTTTGCTTGCCAAGCAAGCTACGACGTCTGGCTGTCCACTGTGCGTCCGGATGATCGCGCCATCGCACAAGCGGCAATTCACCAAGCGGTACAGCAAAATATCGAGTTGAACGTGGAATGGCGGCTTGCCGCACTAGTCGACGGCCGGGAGCGTTGGCTGATGTCGCGTGGTCAACCAGAGTTGGATGAGAAAGGTCGGCCTTTACTCTATCGAGGTATTGTCTTAGACATCACCGAACGCCGGCAAATCGAGCAAAGCCTGATAGAAAAAGAACGGCTGCTGGCAGATTCTCAGGCCGTGGCTCATATTGGTTCTTGGGTTCGCTACCTACCTGGCGGCCAAGCGATGTGGAGCGAAGAAACCTTTCGGGTATTTGGCCTATCACCCGAAACCGATCAAGCCTTATCCATGGAGCAGTTGTTGGAAACGGTGCATCCCGATGACCGTGCCGCCAGACGCGCCTGGCATCAGGACTGTTTGGCGGGTAACAGCGGTAATGGTTTGGAATACCGTATTTGTACTCCGCAAGGACAGCAGCGTTGGGTGTTGTCCAAAGCCAAACTGGAGACCACGGCCGATGGTCAACCCTGGCGCTTGATTGGGACCGTACAAGACATCACCGAAGCCAAGCTCGCGGCCGCGGAAAAGCAGCGTTGGATCGATGCTTTCCGCTATTGCGGGCACGGTATAGCCATAGGCAACCCCGAGACCGGCCGCCTGGTAACCTGCAATCCGGCGTTTGCCGAGATGCTGGGTTACGACAACGCCGATCAGTTTGAAGGCCAACTCATTCTGTCCCTGTACGCGCCGGAATACGTCGAATCGGCCGCACAGCGTCTGCATGAAGCCGACCAATTCGGCAAAATACGTTACGAATCGGTTTATCGGCGCCAGGATGGTTCTAAGTTTGACGTGTCGGTGGATTTGGTCAGCGTCAAAAATGCCGAGCAAAAGGTGATGTATCGGGTGGCCACGGTACAGGACATCAGCGTGCGGAAAAAACAGGAAATGGAATTGCTGCAATATCGGGATCATTTGCAGAACCTGGTCGAACAACGGACGGAACAGCTCAACCAAGCCTTGCAACGCGCAGAGCATTTGACGCAGGTAAAAAGCAGTTTTGTGGCGAATATGAGCCACGAAATCCGCACGCCGATGAATGCGGTGCTGGGGTTTTGCTATTTGCTGGAACAACACACGCTGAACGAAGAAGAACACAGTTTGGTGCGGAAAATTCGTGATGCCGGGCGTTCTTTGTTGGCGATTATTAACGATATTCTGGATTTTTCCAAAATCGAGGCCGGACGCCTGGAGATCGAAAACCTGCCGTTCCGGCTCAGCGATATGTTCGATCACCTTGCGGCCTTGATGGCGGCGGCAGCCGACCACAAAAATCTGGAATTGATCATTATCCCGCCGGCCGGTGTCGATGCTCTGGTCGGCGATGGCCTGCGCATTCAACAAGTCTTGATTAATTTACTCGGCAACGCGATTAAATTTACCGAACGCGGCGAAGTCGTGTTGCGCGTGACTGTCGATGATTGGCAAAGCGGCGATACGGTGGCGATGCGCTTTGCCGTCAGCGATACCGGTATCGGTATTTCCGAACCGCAATTGGACGATGTGTTTGCCGCCTTTACCCAGGCAGATAATACAATCAGCCGCCGCTTTGGCGGCTCGGGCCTTGGCTTGGCAATTTGTCGCCAGCTGGTGAATTTGATGGGGGGCGAGTTGCGGGTAAACAGCGTAGCCGGCCAAGGCAGCGAATTTTGGTTTGTCCTGCGGTTGCAGCGGCATCTTGATTGCAATCCGGCGCAGTCTCTCCCGCATTTGCACCATTTGAAATTGCTGGTGGTCGATGATTGTGAGACTACGCGCGAAGCCGTCAATACCTCGGCGCGAAGTCTTGATTGGTATGCCAACGCCGTCGACTCGGGTGAGGCGGCAATCGTCGAACTGCTCGCCAGTCTGGAACGCGCCGATCCTTATGACGTGCTGTTGCTGGATTGGCCTATGCCGGATGTCGACGGTACGAGCATAGCCGAAGCTATCCGGGCTTCATTGGCGGCGGTTAACCCAGATCAGCCGCGTATAGCCATTATCTTGATGATCAGCTCATCCTATTCCCGGGAACTGCTGGCGGTTGATGCCGACATGAAGCATGTCGAGGGGATATTGAGCAAACCGGTAACCCCTTCCGCATTGTATAACGCCGTCGCGGCGGTATTGTCGAAATCCCCGCCGCTGCCAGTTTTGCCGGATAAATCGTGCAATTCGGCAGGCACACGTATGCAAGGTCTGCGGATATTGGTGGTGGACGATAGCGACATCAATCGCGAAGTGGCCAGGCGCATTTTGGAGTCGGAGGGCGCGCAAGTCAGCTTGGCGTGCGACGGCCAAGACGCGGTGGATTGGTTGTTTAAAAACCCTGGTGCTGTGGATTTGGTATTGATGGATGTGCAAATGCCGCGCATGGACGGTTATGCCGCCACGCGGCGGATACGCAAAAATCCGGCGTGGTCTGATTTACCCATTCTGGCACTCACGGCCGGCGCCTTTAAAAACTTGCAGGAAGCAGCGCTGGAAGCCGGTATGAACGATTTTATCGCCAAGCCCTTTAACGTACCGCAAATGCTGGCTTTGATCAGGCGTTGGACCGGAAACAATTCGCCGCTCGGAGTGACGGGGCTGGCATCCGGCGATCCGGATGACGGGTTGATTCCCCGCGGCCAATCCGCCCCACTCATTGTGCCGACAACTCTATACCCAGACGATTGGCCGGGAATCGATGTTAACGCCGGCCTAAAAATGTGGCATAAGCGCGATCTTTACCAGGCCTATCTGGCACGCTTTGTCGAGCAGTATCGCACAGCCGGACGGGACATTAGTGTCGCTGCCGAGCAAGGTCAACTTGCCGAGCTTGCCACCCTGACGCACAAGTTAAAAGGCGCGGCTTACGGTTTGGCTCTGACCGAGGTAGCCAAACGCAGCGTCGAATTGGAAACGGCCTTGCATCACAGTCAGCCGTTGGGCGCGGCCGCCGCAGCGCTGCAACAGGCGCTTGACGTAGTGATCATCAGCATCGGTAACTTAAGCGCAAACTCCCTGTCACCGCTTGACCATAGTGCTCAAAGCGAGGCGCCCGATGGTATCAAACCCTTGTTAAGCGAATTGTTAACGGCGCTGGATGAAGATAACCCCGGTCATGCCGAGCGCCTATTGCTGAAATTGGCGGGCTTGGTGGATGCCGATTTATTGGCGCCGCTCGCGACACAAATTCGCGACTATAATTTTCGGCAAGCTGAAAGCTTAGTTCTGGCGTTAATAAGCCAACTCGATATACCAAAACAGTAAGATACCCATGCCTAATAATCCGATTTTGATCGTGGATGACGAACCCGCGAATTTGGCGATACTTCGTGAAATTCTGGAGCCTACCTATCGTTTGGTGTTTGCGCGTAACGGTGAGGAAACCCTGCTGGCTGTTGCCAAACACCGGCCGAGTTTAATTTTGCTAGATATTCAGATGCCGGATATGAACGGCTACCAAGTTTGTCGGGCTTTGAAAGCCGATCCGGCCACCGAAACCATCCCGGTCATATTCGTCACCGCTTTATCTGAGTTGGGCGATGAGGAGCAAGGATTTGCGGTGGGCTGTGTGGACTACTTGAGTAAGCCGGTGGTGCCCAGTCTGGTGCGTGCGCGGGTGAAAACTCATTTGTCGCTAGTGAGAGCCACGCAATTGGAAAAAAGCCACCGCGATGCAATCTATATGCTGGGCGAAGCCGGACATTATAACGACAACGACACCGGGGTACATATTTGGCGGATGGCCGCTTATGCTAAAGCCTTGGCTCTAAATGTCGGCTGGACTTGTGCCGACGCCGAATTGCTGGAGTTTGCCGCGACGATGCATGATACCGGCAAAATCGGCGTGCCCGATGCGGTACTGAGTAAACCGGGGGCGTTGGACGAAGACGAATGGCGCATCATGCGCCGGCACTGCCAGATTGGTTACGATATCCTGTCGAAAAGCGATGCACCTATTTTTAAATTGGCGGCCGAAGTGGCCTTGTCGCATCACGAAAAATGGGATGGGACCGGCTACCCAAATGGGCTGGCGGGCCTAAGCATTCCCGAATCGGTGCGTATTGTCGGAGTGGCCGATGTGTTCGACGCATTGACCATGCGCCGGCCCTATAAAGAAGCTTGGCCGGTCGAGAAGGCGGTCGCGACTATCCGCGACGGTGCCGGGCAGCATTTCGATCCGGCGATGGTGGCCTGTTTTCTGGATATCCAACCGCAAATTTTGCAAATCAAGGCCGACTGGGAAATTCGCGAATAGGCGAAAACTTGATAGGTACTGATAAGCTTTGCGCTGCCGACATGCCGATTTTGAGGCAGTTGCATCAGGCTATTTTTAGGCGTGTTGCGCTAAAAATACTTATCGGTCGGCTATTGCCATGCGTCGGCGTTCTGCGCATACTTGTGGCTAAGTTTTATTAGTACCAACAGGGATGAAAAATTCAAAGATCCTACCGCCAGCCACCAATAGTGCTCCAACTTGTGCCATCAGCGCGATTCGTCAGGCAAAGGCCTTGGAAATTGCGCTATCCGGAGACTGGGTGCTGGATGCGCAATTACCCGCTTTGGAACCCATACTCGCGCAGATTGAAACCCAGGTTATCGAAAAAATCGTCGTGTCTACGGCGGCGCTTGGCCGTTGGGACAGCATGTTGGTGACGGAATTAATTAAGCTAATTGATTACGCCGAGCAAAAACAGGTGGGCGTGGATAAGGCCAGCTTGCCGGCATCGATTCAAGGCTTGTTGGCTCTGGTTGCCGCCGTGCCGGAGCGCGTCGATGCGCACCGCGAGCAAACCCAGAGGTCGTGGTCGCAGGCTTTGGCGGTCAGCACCGGAAAAGCCATTCAGCATGGCAAGGAGATGTTGATTTTTGTCGGGGAAATGATGATCAGCATCTTCGCCACGCTGCGCGGACAAGCCCACTTTCGCCGCCAGGATTTATGGCTGTATATTCAAGAGTGCGGGCCGTCGGCGTTGCCTATCGTCACCTTGATCAGCTTGTTGGTGGGGTTGATTCTGGCTTTCGTCGGCGCGGTGCAGCTGTCGTTGTTCGGCGCGCAAATTTACATTGCCAACTTGGTTAGTCTGGGCATGACCCGGGAAATGGGCGGTTTGATGACGGCGATTATTATGTCCGGCCGCACCGGCGCCGCGTATGCCGCGCAGATTGGTACGATGCACGTCAACAGCGAAATCGATGCGTTAAAAACCATGAACCTGGACCCGATGGCGTTTCTGGTGTTGCCGCGCATGTTGGCCTTGATCATCATCATGCCGCTTTTATGTCTTTATGCCGATTTGATGGGCATCATCGGCGGCGGCTTTGTAACGGTGAATTTTTTTGACGTGTCGCTGACCGAGTATCTGGACCGCACCGCCCATGCCGTGAAGATGAAGGATTTTATTATCGGCTTCGTGAAGTGCTCGGTGTTCGGGATTTTGATTGCGCTATCGGGTTGCATGCGCGGCATGCAATGCGGCCGCAGTGCCTCGGCGGTCGGCGATGCCGGCACCTCGGCGGTGGTAACCGCCATCGTGTTTATCGTCGTTGCCGACTCGGTAATGACCATCATCTGCAACCGGCTGGGGATTTAACGATGGCCGAGGCCTGCATTACAGTAAAAAATCTAACCATGACTTACGGCGATTTCGTGATTCAGCGCGATCTGAATTTTACGATCAATCGTGGCGACGTGTTTATTATCATGGGCGGCAATGGCTGCGGCAAAACCACCTTGTTGCGGCACATGATAGGCCTAAAGTCCCCGGCAAAAGGCGATGTCTGTTATGGCGATCAAGGCCTCTGGCAAGCCAATCCCAAAGCCCGCCAGCAAATTTTGGCACGCACCGGCGTGTTGTTTCAAAGCGGTGCTCTGCTCAGTTCGATGACCTTAGCGGAAAATGTGGCGCTGCCGATTACCGAAGCTACGCAGTTGCCAGCTAAAAAGGTGCGGGAGATTGTCTCCTATAAACTGGCGTTGGTCGGCTTGGCGGGATTTGAAGATTATTATCCCTCCGAACTCAGCGGCGGCATGCAAAAGCGCGCTGGTCTGGCACGGGCCATGGCCCTGGACCCGGAAATTTTGTTCTTCGACGAACCGTCGGCCGGCTTGGACCCTATCACCGCCAAATTACTGGACGATCTGATTCTGAGCCTGAGTAGCGCTTTGTCGGCCACCATCGTCGTGGTTACCCACGATCTAGACAGTATTTTCGCGATTGGCAACAATTCGGTGTTTCTGGATGCCGAAACCCGTACCAATATTGACGGTGGTTCCCCGCAAAAACTGCTGCACGAATCCAAACACCCCAACGTGATTCGATTTTTAAATCGCGGCGACCAAACCGAGCAAAATAGCAATCATCGACACATGAGGAGTCCTGCGTGAGCAAACAAGCCAATCCACTCGCCATCGGCGCGTTTTTGGTCGGCGCGTTGATTCTGCTGACGGCGGGCGTGATGATCTTTGGCGGCAGTGATTTTTTTAAGGATAAAAAACGCTTCGTGATTTTTTTCGACTCGGCTTTGAACGGTTTGAATGTCGGCGCGCCGGTTAAATTGCAGGGTGTGCAGATCGGTAACGTCAACGAAATTTCCTTGGTGATGGATTCTGCAACCGGCCGGATTTTCAAGCCGGTGGTCATCGAAATCGACCCCGCCTTGCTGCAAGATTTGTCAGTACAGCAATCCGGCGGCCACAGCAAAAAACAGCGTATGCAGGACGCGCAACGTCTGATAGACGCGGGCTTGAAGGGGCGGCTGGAGACGCAGAGCTTGCTGACAGGCTTACTCTATGTCGATCTTAATTTTTATAGCGATAAACCGGTCAATCTGATTAAGCTGGATTACAAAAACCTACCCGAGCTGCCCAGCGTGCCGACTACCGTTGACGAAATCCGCAATACCGCCGATGAAATTCTCAATCGCGCGCGTCAGCTGCCGGTCGAGGAGATGATGAAGAATTTGGCGGATACCCTCAGCGAAATGCGTAGTTTGCTGCAATCCGACGACACCAAGCAATCGTTGGCTGCTTTAGCTAAATCCTTGCAGGAAACTCAGCGTTTGATGGCGACATTAAACAATCAGATCGGACCGTTAATGAGCAACGCCAATGGCGCTTTGAGCGATACCCGCACCACCTTGCAGGACTTTAACCAGGAATTGTTGCCGGTGTTGAAAGCCGCCGAACAAAGTCTGAACGCCGCGACCAAGGTGATGGAAGGCTCGCAAAACGCTTTGACCGCTGTCGAAACCTTGGCCGCGCCGGATGCGCAACTCGGGCAAGCCTTGGTGGAAATGCGCAATGCCGCCCGGTCCTTGAAGGATTTAACAGAGTCGCTGGAAAGGCGGCCGGAGTCGTTGATATACGGCAAATAGCTAGATTTAACCGGATGAATATGAAACACATAATTTATTTGCCAATGCTACTTTCAGCGCTGCTGCTGGCCGCTTGTAGCAGTCAGCCGATGCAGTTTTACATGTTGAGCGCCGAAACCGACACGCCGTCTGTTGCTGCCGTTTTACCGGCCGATACGGTGTTGGGCTTAGGCCCGATTCATTTGCCGGCGTATTTGGACAGGCCGCAGCTAGTCACTGCGCTGAGCGAGCATCAATATGAATTGGACGACCAACATCGCTGGGCTGAACGTCTGGATGACAATATTGCCCGGGTTTTGCGGCTTTCTTTAGCCAAACAATTGGGCATAGACCAAGTGGTTCGCTATCCCTGGACACCGCGTCAGGCTATCGATTACCAAATTAGTTTTGATATTCTTGAGTTACATCAAACCGCCAGCGGCCAAAGCCGCTTCTCCGTGCAATGGCAGTTAAAAAAAGCCGAACAAGTCGTGCTCGGCAAACGCTTCGAATGCAGCGAAGCGGCAGGTAAGGGCGCTGAAGCCAGTGTCGCTGCGCAAAGCCGTTGCTTGACGCGCTTTAGTATTGAATTGGCTAATGAAATTGCCGGACTGGACTCAATGCATGGCCGTTGAAAGCGGCTAAGACCATCTGATCGTTCTGCTGGAACGCCATTTTTTAGGTGTCGCTGCTACGGCTTATTTGCCATCCAACACCACGATTCCGTCCCATGCCAAAGGCGGCATTTCACTATAGTGCAAAGCTTTTTGCAGATAAAAACGGCTGGGTCCGTCGTTGGAGTCGACAGCGAGTGCCGTTTGGAATAAGCGAGTAGCCTCCGGCCACCGGCCTTCCTGGAATGCGGCCAAACCGTCGGCAAACAGAGCGTGCATTTGGTTCTGCGAGTTATCGCCGCTGATTTTTACCCCGACGACTTCCACTAGATTCAACGGCTCCGCACGGCCGACGACGCGAAACGTACCTACCGGTCGGGTAACAATGCTCTCCAAGTCGGCTGCGATGCTCTGCGCTGCCAGAATCCGCGTACCTAAATACTTGTTCACCCCCTGAATTCGCGACGCAATGTTGACTGTATCGCCAATAGCCCGGTAATGACTGGAGCTGCCGGCGTCCAGGCTGCCCAGCGTTAGATCCCCTTCATGCAAGCCGATGCGGGTGGCGAGTGGTTCCTGGCTGGATGAGAGGTTGAAAGACGCCACCGCCGTGGCCATTTCCAGCGCGGCCAAGCAAGCGCTGCGGCGTTGCTGCGTTGCCGGCGCATCGAACCACACCGCCATCATCGCGTCGCCGGTCACATCGGCTATGACGCCGCCGTGGGACACTACCGGATGCCCCAGCACCTGGTAGTAGGTATTCAACAGCGTCCACATTTCCCGGGGCGAATGTTGGGCGGCGATGGCGGTGTAGTCTTCGATGTCGGTGGCTAGGCACAAGCCGGAAACATCTTTTTCGCTTTTAGCGATGCCGACGTTAGCGCTTTCGGTCCATTGTCCCGGCGCCGCGGGCAACATGCCGACCCATTGCGGAAACACTCTACTGACGAATTCAAGTATCCGCCCCCGTTCGCACATTAAGTCGTAACGCGACCAAGCCAAACTGAGCAGCCATGACAATGGCAATTGTATTAATAAGGGCCCGGCGATTGGCAACCACCAGTGGAGCCGAGCGAACAACCAGACAGCCGAGCCGGCGTAAGCCACAGTGAAAATCAGGCTGAGGACGATGCCGCGCCAACCGGCAAAACTGAATAGCAACAAGGCGACAAGCAAACCAAATACGCTGGAAATTATCCAGCCCGGCGCCGGGATTTCGATAAAACTGTCTTCCAGTAAATTGGCGAATTGCGTGGCCATGATCTCCACGCCGGCCATTTTGCCGGTATGCGAGTCGGAATAGGGCGTAGGGAAAAAGTCCGATTTACCCGGCGAAAACTGGCGATTGGCGCGGCCGACGAATATCACTTTGCCTTGTAAGTCTTTGACCTTGCCTTCGTAAACATCGGCGTAGGATTCCATTCTGAGCGTGCGCGGCGGGCCGTAGTAATTGAGATAGCGGCTGTCGCCTTGGCAGATGGCTTTGCCCAATAGGCGTTTCTGTGACGAATCAACCGGTGGCTCATTGGTGTTGTTTTGGCAATTGCGTCGTTGTTCGGTCAACCAACTGGAAATAGGTCTAGGGGTGACTGGAAGCTTGCGCGCTTGGACTTGATGGTAATACCAAGTCAACACAGGCATACTCGGCGTTTCGGCTAAAGCGTCGAAAAAAGTCCAGACCTCGCGAACGCTGGTAGAGGTCGCGTCATTGATTAAGAAAAACGGTGCATGATCCATAACCGCATCGGCTATGGTTGGCGTCGGTGGCACTTTGCGCATTGCCACTAGTTGCTCGGGTAATTCGGTATTTGAATCGCCTTCCCGGGAAATTGCCGGCAAGCTATTCGTGTCGGAACATTCCTCGCGCCCGTAAAAATCCTGGTCGCCGTGGCGAAATTTCTGTACGCATTCGACCAGTAAAATATTCCCGGCGGCTCGCATGGCGGCGGCAAGGGCTTGGTCGTCGGCAGGGTGGGGACGAATAAATTGCAGGTCGAAGACAATCAAACTCGCTTCCTGCTTATGCAATTGCCGGATCAAATCTGCGTGAAACCGACGCCAGCGGGTCAGGTCTTGACCGACGCCCAACCGGTTTTCCGATGTTTCGTCCATTGCGACAATTACAACGTCAGAGGGTGGTTTTTGGGGGCCGCGAATATCGAACAACCAGTCGAGACCCATTGAAAGTTCAAGATCAGTCAATGTGTTGCTAAGACTTCCCGCTGTCAGTGCAAGCATGGCAACAACTAACGCACGGTAGCAAAGGTGCTTCATCAGGATTTATAGAAACCTATCCGCCACGGCCAAAGACCGCAGGCGGAATCAGAATCTATTACTGTTGGTTCGGCCAATAGTGGTCTATGTTGACGAATATTGGACAGATACTTGAGTGGGATACTCAGCGCTCATTGTCGTTGCAATTCTCGTATTGATTTCCACCGGAGTACACAACATTGCAATCAGAGCCTTCGTATAAAGTGGTCACCGAGATGACAAAACGAGCCGATTTGGTTTTACCATTTTTCTTGATTTCGCCCTGTATCAATTTTTTGCTAAGTTCCAATGCGTTTGTCAATTCAGGATTGTTGTCGCTGACAAGTAATTCAACAGTACATTTTGTAGCGTTGCCAGAGCTTGATTTATCGGTGACGCGGTCACCAGCACTTTGGATGCAGGCCGCCACTTCTTTGCCCGACTCGGGATTCAGTGCTACGATTTTTCCTGTTTCGAAATTGACGCCAGTAGCCAAAGCTACGCGCTTTTCGAGGAATGTCTTAATCGCAGAGCATCCTACCACTAACAAGCTGCTCAAAATTAGTACCAAACTGGTTTTATACGCAGTTCTTATATTCATTTTATTTCTCCTATAGATTAAAGTTTCTCGCAGTTAAATTAATAAAATAAACTGAGTTTTACGAATAGCTGCCGTTCAGGTATGAACGGACTAATTTGTGGGCCGCTGGCGTCGAAATTGCTTTGATAGTTAAATTTGTTATCAAATAAGTTTCTTACCTCAAAGTTAATTGTACCCAACCTTCTCGGCATCCGATAACCTATGGCGGTATCGAATGTCCAAAAATCTTCACTGCGATAATCTAAGGGATTGATAGCTGAACTGCTGACACTGGCAACGTGTTGATTAACATAGGTGCCACTAATCCTCGCGAATAGACCAACGGGATGGAATAAATTTAATGAGATGGGGACTTGATGCGTTTCCACATTTTGCGGAGAGTTCGACTGCGTTCTGCGAGCGGTGTAGCTTCTATCAGTTGCATCGAATCGGTATTCAGATTTAAGTGTCATCCATTCCGTTGGTGTCCAGTATGAGTATGCGAGATGAGATGACTCTGCTCGGTTTTGGTTGGCAATAAGGCCATTGTCCGAAAACGGTTGTTGACTATCCCGCCAACTAATTTCACCGCCCAAGAATATGTTTTGTATAGGCTGGTAATCCGTTCCCAATCCGTAGCGCCAAGCTCTTGCATCGGTGTTTTCGTCAAAAAACTGATTAAAGCCGGCAACTTGGGTGGGTTCTATGGTTTGATTGGCCACTAGTTGACGATTCATAGTCCTAAACACTGCACCGCGTAGCGTGAGGTTGTCGAATGGGTTCCAGGTGATGCCGAATTTTGGATTGAATTGGTCTCGGCTCAACATATTTGGTTTACTTTGAAAGGTTCTGCTCCTGCCGTTGGAGTCTCGTGTTATCGATTGGAAATCATTGATCTGGTTATTCACCGAGTCATAACTAATACCTATGGTTGTTATTACTCCGGGCAATAAATATTGTTTAGAATAAATGTAGCCGTTAAATCGGTCAGTGTTATATTGTTGCTGGGTGCTGGAGTTTCTTAATAATGGGGGGGGCACAAAAAAATTGATGTTATTATTATAATTGAAGTGGTTATCTAAATTAAGATAGCCAACACCTGCGATCAGTTCGAAATTGTCCGGGTGAAACAAATATTGCCACTCAGTTTGGTAACCGTTACTTTTTGTTCCAGATGTTGGGTCGGAAATATTCCAATTGAGTGGTCTCGATGAACTAAGATCAACCAAATGATTGCTGGTTGTGTCGTTTCGGGAGGTATAAAATCCCGAAGCGATAATATCTTGTTCGGGATTGATTCGATAACGTCCGCCAATCCTCGCCGTATCCTGTTTGATGGTTTCCCTCAGCGTTGCATCGTGCGATGCGTTTAAACGCATCGCCACATCGCCAGCGCCTAGTTCTTCCGATTTCAACTCGGCTTGCAGGCTAAAGTCAGGTGTGAAGGTATATTGCGCAAAGGCATCGTAAATGTTTTGCTGGTAATCGTCATTTTGACGAAATCCGTCAGTTTGGTAATGAAACTGCCCCAGACTCATCGACAGCTTGTTGTATACGCCTGAGATTACGGCAGTGTCGGTTTTGGTCTCTCGACTACCGTAAGCGCCGTTCAGGACCATATGTGCGCCGTTGCCGGTGTATAAGGTATCGTATTCGTTAGCCGACAAGTTGCCTGGACCCGTATTGTTAAGCACGCCGATATTCTCGCCGGTCAGTTGCGGTTGTACCGGCGTAATGTTGATCGGTTGCAGCAACTGCGCCTGCAACAGTTCGCTGGCGCGGGCGACGCGGTAGCGCGGTTGGCCGACGTAAGAGTCCGATAGAAAACGATGAGCTGACGGGTTGGTGGCATCTTGGCCCAGGGACTTCCAGGCTTCTTTCAACGCCACCCGGCCAAATCCCAAGTCGTTGTAGATGCGTGCCAAGTTGGCGGTGCGGGCCGCAGCGTCTTCGTCCAACAGTAGTTTCGAGCGGTATACGCCGCGGTTTTCGTTCAGCTCTATAGCCTGTTGCATGTCGCGCAGCGCTTCGACTGGACGATTCAAGGCTTGCTTGCGCAGTGCATCGTAAAAATAAGGCGTCGGGTCTTTCGGGTCGTGTTGCTTTGCCAGGTCGAATTGGTCGCCGGCCAACGCGGGGCGCTTTTCTTCGTAATAGGCTTTGCCCAGATAGCTGCGCAACAAGGAATTGCTTGGGTCGAGAATAGCGGCGATTTCCAGGTCGCGGCGGCCGGCTTCCAGGTCGCCGCTGCGGATTTTTGCCAGACCTAAGCCCTGGCGCGGTAAAGGCGCGGTAGAGTCCAGCTGGACGGCGGATTCGAAATGCCGCATGGCTTGGGCAGTATCCACGCGAAATAAATGCGAAAAACCCTGTACGGTTTGCGTTCTTTCCAGATTGGCGTCGAGCATGAAGGCTTTAGTCGCCGATTGTGCGCTTTCTTCGCGCAAGCCCAGCGCCAACTGTAGTTCGGACAGCCGCGCCCAAGTCATCGCATCGTCAGGTGCCAACTGGCTGGCACGCTGTGCTGCTGCCAAGGCTTTTTCCAGTTCGAAGCCGGCCTGTTGGCTGTAGGACAGCGCTGAGTAAGCGGTTGCCGATTGCGGATTTGCCGTTACTGCACGTTCGGCCAGATTCAGCGCGTCTGTTTTGCGATTTTGGGTCAGCGCCAGAATACTTTCCAGAGCCGAAGCGTCCGCGTCATTCGCGTTGCTGGTTCGCAAGGCTTGAATGTCTTGCATCGCCAGCTGGCTTTGCCCGACTGTCAGCCTGATTGCTGCACGGGTTTTCAAAAACTCCGGCGACTGTTCAACGGGTGGTGTCCGCTCCAAAGCGCTTAGCGCCAAATCGATCCGGCCTTGCCGATAATTCTGAATCGCGGCACGCAGAGCCGGAGTTATCGGCGCGTCCGGCTCCGCATAGGCTGATAGCGGCGGGTAATACAAGGCCCAATTCACCGCATCGGCGGGCTTAAGATCGATTTGCGCGCGCGGAGCCTGGCCCAACAAGGTTTGCCCCGCTTCGCCGGCTTTCAGGTGAATGTCGCCGTAGGTATTGAAAAAGCGCACAGCGCCCTCGTAAACCCACAATTCGGCGCTGGCATCATCGGCGCGTAGCGCAAATTCGGTGCCTTCCGGGCCGGCGTTGGCGATGGGTGTGGTGATTTGTAACTGTTTGGGCGTGCGGCTGATGAAATGCACAAAGCCCTTCAGCAAATCGACTAAAGTGGGCTGGCTGGGGACGATGCCGTTTAAGGTCAAGACGGTGCCTTCGGCCAAACGCAGCGTGATGCCGTTCGGAAGTAACAAGGATGCGCGGCTGTAAGCTTCGACTTTAACCCTGCTGCCTTCGCAAAGAGTTTGTTCCAATTGTGCCGGTTGCCATTGGCCTTGCGCGCCGGCGTCGTAATATAAACTGCCTTGCAGCGAAACCAGTCTGGCGGCTTTTTCCACGCTACAGCTTGTCGCGGTCGCATCGGTTTCCGCCAAACACATTGGCGCAAATAAAACCATGAAGCAAATCACAAGGCAGCGCATTTTATCTCCGAAAGATGTTTTTTTTCGGATGATAAAGTCTGAAACCCTAACTGATCAAGGTAATAATTAACTTTGCTCGGGATTTTCTTATTTTTGTCAATTGGCCCAAGGTGCAGTTGCGATCATGCGCTGCCGATAATCGCTACAGGCAGCTCACCATGCGGCCGGTGGGGTGGTTTCGATGCGTAGCGTTTTTTCGTCGACGCTGATGTAACCGCCTTTGGTTAGTTCTTTCATCACTTTGTTAATCATTTCCCGAGATGAACCCACCATGGTCGCCAGCTCTTGCTGAGTCGGGCGGTTATGAATCACGTAGACGTCGCCTTCCTTTTCCGCCATGTCTTGCAGTACCTTAATGGTACGTTCGTACACATTCGACAAGGCCATTTGTTTGACTTTCTCGGTCAGAAATCTGACTTTTTCAGCCAATACTTTAAGTAAGGCAATCGCCGCATCGGGGTGTAGTTTCAACCAGTGGATGAAATCGGTTTTGGCGATGACCGCGCACACGGTTTTTTCCTGGGCTTCCACCGCGGCGGAACGCGGTTCGTCGCTAAGCAAGGCCAGTTCGCCGAAATAAGAGCCGGCCTCCTGAATCAATAAGGTGACCTCCTTGTCTTTGTCGTTACTGCCAAACACCCGCACCTTGCCGGACAAAATAATGTACAGCGAACTGGTCTGGTCGCCCTCGGCGATGATCATGGCCTTTTTCGGAAATTTAATGACCTTGGCCCTGGATGCCAAAGCTTCCAAAGCCTCCTCGGGCAGATCGGCGAGAAAGGGGATGTGGTTCAGACTGGCGATGACTTCTGCTTGCATGATGAGGCTATAACCGCTTGGTTTAGTAGAGTGCCGCTTTTGATAACGGTCTGGTTTGTAGTTGACGCCTAGCATACTAATTTTGCGTCATGATAGTGAAGTATTTCACAGATTGTCAGCCAATTAAATCACAGACATACCCCTTTTACGGCGGCAGCGGAAATAGCGCTCGGCGCATTGGCGAACTTCAACTTTGCAAAACCCATCCCGCCAAGCGCCTGCCGTTTATACCCAGCTTTTGCCGGTACGCAGCAAGACCTCGAATGCTGATGCCGGTAACGGCTTGCTGAAGTAATAGCCTTGTATCTCGTCACAATGGTGTTGGCGCAGAAACTGGCAGTGTTGTTCGGTTTCCACGCCTTCGGCGATCACCTTGAACGCCAGGTTGTGCGCCAGTGCAATCACCGCCAATACAATAGTGGCATCTTCCGGATCGGTGAGCATGTCGCGCACGAAAGATTGATCAATTTTCAGGGTATCTACGCGAAATCGTTTCAGATAGCTGAGGCTGGAATAGCCGGTACCGAAATCGTCTATGGACAGCTTCACGCCAGCGGTCCGGAGCTAGCTAAAAGTGGCGATGACCTTCTCCACATCCTGAGCGATCAAACTCTCGGTCAGTTCCAGTTCGAGTTGAGCGGCCGGTAGACCGGTGTCTTCGAGCGTATTCATCACCCAACTGATCACATCCTGCTGTAGAAACTGGCGCGCGGATATGTTCACCGCCACACAGACCGGTGGCAAACCGGCGTCTGTCCAGGCTTTTGCCTGAGCGCAAGCTGCGCGCAGCACCCAATCGCCAATGGGCACGATAAGCCCGGAGTCCTCGGCAATTGGAATGAACTGAGCGGGAGATACCGCACCCATTTCGGGATGTTGCCAGCGCAATAAGGCTTCGCAGCCGGAAATTTGGCCGTTTTTCAAGTTGACCTTGGGTTGGTAGGCCAGCTGAAACTGTCCCAATGCCAACGCTTCCCGCAAGCGCGTTTCTATATTGACACGGCGCAGGGTTTCCTCGCTCATCTCGCGGGTGAAGAATTGACAGGTGTTGCGGCCTAGGTCCTTGGCGCGGTACATCGCCACGTCAGCGTTGTCGATGAGCGCCTCGGCGGTTTCGCCGTCCTGCGGGAATACGCTGACGCCAATGCTCACGGACAAATGGATATTACGCCCCTGAACCAGAAGCGGACAATCAAGATGCCTGACCACTTTTTGGGCGAGGAAATAGGCATCGCTATCTTTATTTAAATCAGTCAGCAAAATTAGAAATTCGTCACCACCCAGGCGAGACACGGTATCACCGTCCCTGACCAGGCTGCCTAGCCGCTCGGCGGCGACCTTCAGCACCGCGTCGCCGAATGGATGGCCGTAGCCGTCGTTAACTATCTTGAAGCGATCCAGATCCAGATAGAGTAGTGCCAGCTGATTGCCGGCGCGGCGCGCGTGGGCGATGGCTTGGGCAATGCGGTCCTGGATCAGGTCGCGGTTGGGCAGGCCGGTGAGGCCGTCGTAGGTGGCCAGATAGCGAATCTGCAGCTCGGCCTGTTTGCGCGCGGTGATGTCCTGAATGGCACCTATCATCCGCACGCCGCGTCCCGTGTCGTCACAGAGCAATTGGCCGCGATCAAACAAGTCGGCATAGCTGCCGTCCTTGCGCCGAAAACGGTATTCCTCGGACCAGGTGTTCTCGCTGCCGGCTACGGTGGCTTGAAGGTGTGCAACCACGCGGTCGCGGTCGTCGGGGTGGATGCGGCGGGCCCAGAAGTCGAATGAAGGCAAAATTTCGTCAGTGGTGTAGCCGAACACAATTTGAAAGTTCTCGCTCCACCAGATGTTGTTGCTGGCGAAGTCCCAGTCCCACACGACATCGCCGGTCGCACGGGTGGCGGCGTGGAAGCGGGCCAAGCTTTCCCGCAATGCGGCATCCGCGCGTTGTCGTTCCGAGATGTCGTTTAGAAACAGCGTGCGGACTTCCAAACCGTTGCGTGTAAAAGCCGCCACTCGCAATTCCGCGTCGAATACGCCTTGGGTGCCGACAAATTGAAACGCGCCGGAATCGGTGGTGCTGAGAATCTCGGCCCAATCAGCGTGGCCGTCGGGCGCAAGCACAGCATCGGTGATGGCCTTACCCAGAATGAATTCACGCGCCAGGCCAAACAAACGTTCTGCGGCGGCGTTCCATTCTATAACGGTCAATTGGTGATCCAGGCTAAAGATTGCGGTGTGAGTGGAGTCGAAAATTGCGCCTTTTAAGGCCAGAGAAGCGGCTTGCTGTTCCTTGGCTTCCAGCAGTTGTTTAACGGCCACGGCCATGTGGTCGAGGGCTTCCCCCAGAATTTGGGTTTCCCGGAACTCGTTCGTGGCGAAAGTGGCGGCCGCCGGGGGTTCCAGTTCGGTATGACCGATGCCGGCGACCCGGCGCTCCAGCGCCGCCAGCGGTTTGCCGAAGCGCCGGGCCATGCGCATTGAGACCAGCACCAGTCCTGCGGTAATTGCCACGCCCATACCGCCCACCTGATACAACTGGCGACGCAGCATGTCTTCGATAAACGATACTTTTCGCGAAGTAATGACCAACCAAGACATGCCGCCTTTCAGCGGCATGCGGCGGGCGGCAACCCAGCGTTGCTCGCCTTCCAATAGCATGCGGTCTAGGAATAATTCGCCGGTGAAATTCAGCAAAGGGCTCAAATCGGCAGGCAAGGGCAACGGCGCTCGGCCTACTTGCAACTGATCGCCGATTAGGCGGGGAGCGGCTCCCAACTCCAGGACCTGAAACCGGGAGTGATATTCCGTACCTATGGCGCTTAGAAAGCTATTCAATGCCGGGATGTCGAAGTCAGCATCCAGAACGCCGATCAAACGTCCGCCCGCATCTTTCAGCACTTTGCCGTAGCTGAAGCCCCACAAAGGCTCGTTGCCTGTAAATGGCGCCGCCCAGCGGTAAGCCGGAACCCAGGTGTCGCCGCTCGGGCTGCGCAAAGCGGCTGCGTAGAACGCATCGCTGCGGGGATCGTAGTGTTGGTTAAACAGCTGTTGATGGAGCACGAATCCCTGCTCGGTCAATATGAACTTTCGCGCAGGCGGGCCTTCCGTGCGGTCACCCGGAAATAGCCAAAGTAAAATCTCGCCATTTGCAGTTCGTTCCAACGCGCCGTATTCGCCTGAAGCTGCCAAGGAAATGCCCAGATAACTTAATTCCGGGCGTTGTTCGAATGCCGCCAGCGAATATTCCAGTGTCGATTGTAAAGTGGCGCCCGTTACCTCCGGGGCTATCGCGGCACGTTCAGCGGATTCGGCTGTCATCTCCGCCGCGCGAATCAAAATCTGCAGGCGCTCGGTCGCGCGGTCCAGGGTTTCTTTCACCTCCCGCCGGGTGGTTTCTTCGGTGCTGGCGACGCTTTGCCAAGTCATGCCTATTAACAGCGCCAGACCAAGCAACATCACCAAACCCACGATATTGGAAATTAAAACTCGGGTAAATGAAGGAGCAACTGTTTCGGATAACGTTGTCTGTTTCGCGGGTGAAGGCGCGTTATTCATGGTTGTTTGGTCAATGGCTATCGCTGTGAAGTGATCTTGTTAGCGCATCTTGGGCAGTACGCTGCAAAGCTGGAATCGTGTCGAGTTCGGGCAATTGCGTAAGCGGCAGCTCCCGATCAGTTTGGTTCTCGAAAATCGCCAAATTCTATAAATGCCGTCATTTGTATCAAAGACATTGTCATGCAAATCGGCCCAATTTATCGCTGCTGCCCCGTTTGGGCTGCATTCGTCGAAGCCTGAAACGGTTTAAGCCTTCGATAGAGCCTTTACCCCAAAGGCATTTAGGCCAGCGGTATTTTAGGGCCGCGATAATAATTGTAGATGCTGAAGACGATCTTTAAATTTAGCCGGTAAAAAAGTTTCGCAAATTACGCATCCAGCCAAGCTCCGCTTTTAGCGTAGCCGCCATAGCGGCACGAATCCTTGTCGAATGAAAAACTACCGCCATTCGCAGTGGAATTTTTCACAGCTTTCCAGGGTGGCGAACACCTAAAGTATCAATACCCGCTCAAGTTCACAAACCGGTAGATGGGGATGTGGTTCGGTAAGCAATGCTGCCGGTATCGCAGTCGTTGGGCCAGCTATGAGCCGGCCTCATCACTTTTTTAAGGAGAAAGACAATGTCTCAAAAATCCAAATTAGATCAAGCTCTGAAGGTGTTGCAACCTGAGGAAATCAGCCAAGTTTCCGGCGGTTTAGTCGATGTCGGCACTGATTTAAGTCAGTTTCCCCGTAAATTCTGGCCGGTCATCAATCCAGGGTCGTTCGTGATTAAAGCCAATGCTGGCTTGGTTGTGCGCTAAATCACTTCCCTGAAGTCATCTTTTATTTTTTGGAGAGCTGTCATGTCAAACAAAACCACTCGAATTTCTGCCGATGAATTATCCGCCTTTGCCGCGCAAGGTATAGAACGCGCTTTGCAAGCCCGCGAGGCTGCCGGCGTGGAATTGAATCAGGCGCAACTGGATCAAGTTAGCGGCGGCGCCTCGTTAAGCTTGGTGCTGAATAAAGGCATTATCGCCGGCGGCCCCTGGTTCGATCAGTTTAGAGGATTAAATAATGTGATTACCAATCAGGGTGCCGGCGGTTTGGCCGGTGGCTTAGCGGGCGGCCTGCAAGGAGCAACCCAGCTGGGTTGATAAGGCCATGACCTCGGAGAACCCAGTGTTATGTCCCAGCGCGCAGCCGGAATGGGAAGGTGCCCAGGTCATCGGGGTGATGACTGGCACTGCGGATCAGCCGGAAATGGCTTATCTGCAAGCCCCGCAACCGGTGACCGAGCAATTGCTCGAATTGGCGGGCCCGGTCAGTCCGGCGGAAGTGTTCCGCTTTTCCGCGCCGTGCGCCTGCACCGGTTGCGGTCACTACGCGGAAGCGGAGTCCAAATGCCGGCTGGCTGAAAAAGTCGTGCGTTTTACGCCGACGGTCACCGAGCAATTGCCGGTGTGCGCGATTCGTGCCGACTGTCGTTGGTGGCTACAGGAAGGCCGCTCGGCGTGTTTTAGATGTCCGCAAGTGGTGACCAATAACCTCAAGCCGACCGAAGACATGCGGCGGGCAGCCGACTACGGCGTTCTCTGAGGGTTTTGGTCGCAATGTCAAAAAGGGTGAGAAGGAAACGGCGCTATGAAACATGAGTTATTTCGACAACAAGCCTTGGACTTTAAAAAAGACAAGCCCTTAGGGGAGGTTATTCACGTGGAATCCTTGTCGTTTGCCTTTCTCACCGCTTTAGCCGTCAGCAGCGCTTTGCTGCTGGTCGCCTTTGCCTTTTGGGGCGAGTACACCCGCAAATCGCATGTGAATGGTTATTTGTCGCCGAGCATGGGATTAATCAAAGTGTATGCGCCGCAGGCCGGCACCTTGATCGAAAAACACGTGCGTGAGGGGCAAGCCGTGAAAGCCGGCGATACGTTGTTCGTGTTATCCACCGAAAGTAGTTCACGGGAAACCCCGCAAGCTCAGGCCGCGGCGATTGAACAACTGAAACAACGCCGGGAAAGTCTGGAGACCGAACTGGTGAAGCAAGAGCAAATCGATCAGATTCAATACCGTTCGGTGTTGGATAGACTGCATGGCATGCAACGCGAATTGCAACAAGTCAATAATGAAATAGACACCCAGCAACAGCGTTTGGCCGGTGCCGCGGCAACTTCGCAACGCTATCAGCAGTTGCTAAGCACAAAATTCGTTTCGGCCGTGCAAGCCCAACAAAAACAAGATGAATGGTTGGATCACCAAGCCAAGCTGCAAGCCCTGCAACGGGTACAGATGACCTTACAACGCGACATCCGCTCCGCGCAGTTGGAAGCGGACAGTAGCCAAATGAAATTTAAAAACCAGCGCGCGGCCATCGAACGCAATATTTCGAGTTTGGCGCAAAACATCACCGAATCCGAATCGCGCCGCAATATTGTAATCACCGCGCCGCACGACGGCACCGTCACCACCATCCTGGCGGAGCAGGGACAAAATGCCACGACCGCCAATCCCTTGCTGTCCATCCTGCCGCAAGGTGCCAAATTGCAAGCCCAGTTATTGGTACCGTCCAGCGCGGTGGGCTTTGTCGAGCAGGGGCAGACCGTGTCGGTGCGTTATCAAGCCTTTCCCTATCAACGCTTCGGTAGTCATCAAGGCCGTATCGTCGAAATCGCCAAAACCTTGATTACCCCCAAGGAAGCCGATTTGCCGGTGGCTTTGCAAGAGCCGGTGTACCGGGTCACTGTCGAGATCGATAAACAAGCGGTGCAAGCCTATCGCCAGGATATTCCGCTGCAATCCGGCATGCTGCTGGATGCGGATATTTGGTTGGATCATCGCCGCCTGATCGAATGGGTGTTCGATCCTCTTTACAGCATTCTAGGACGGGTTTAATCATGACTATGCAACATATCCTCGACTTTTCCGGCCGCAGGAAGACCCCGCTGATCCTGCAAACCGAAGCAGCCGAATGCGGTCTGGCTTGCCTGGCGATGGTGGCCAATTTTCATGGGCACCGGGTGGATCTGGCCAGTTTAAGACAAAAGTTTTCCCTGTCTTTGAAAGGCTCGACCTTGAATCATCTGATCCAGATCGCCAACCAATTGCATCTGGGTTCGCGGCCGGTACGGGTGGATTTGAACGAACTGAGCAGACTAAGCCTGCCGGCTATTTTGCATTGGGATTTCAATCATTTCGTAGTTTTGACCCAGGTCAAACGCGGCGTGGCGACGATACACGATCCGGCCAAAGGTACCGTGCATTTGCCCTATACCGAGGTCTCCAAACATTTCACCGGTATTGCTTTGGAGTTGCAGCCCACCCAAGCTTTTACCGCCAAAACCGAACGTCAACAAATCAAACTTTCCCGCCTCATCGGCCGATTGAACGGTGCCTCCAGCGCTACCTTGCAAATCATTTTATTGGCGGCAGCCATCGAAGTGTTTGCAATCGTAGCGCCTTTTTTTATGCAACTGGTGGTGGATAACGCGGTGGTGGCCCGGGATACCAATTTATTGACGGTATTGGGATTGGGATTTCTATTGCTGGCCTTGATTCAGATAGGCATTACCGCGCTGCGTTCGTGGGTGGTGCTGGTACTCAGTACGTCGGTGAATTTGCAGATGATGAGCAATCTGTTCGGACACTTATTGCAGCTGCCGATGAATTTCTTCGAGAAGCGGCATCTGGGCGACATCGTCTCGCGCTTCGAATCCTTAAACGTGATTCAACGCACCCTGACCACCAGCTTTCTGGAAGCGATTATTGACGGCGTGATGGCGTTGGTGACACTGGGTATGATGCTGGTGTACAGCTGGAAGCTTGCGGCTATCGTCAGCTTGGCCGCGCTGCTTTACGGAGTATTGCGCTTGTTGTCGTTCGCCCCATTACGCGCAGCCAGCGAAGAGCAAATCCTGCGCGCCGCCAAGCAGCAAACCAATCTGCTGGAAACTGTGCGTGGCATGCAAAGCGTGAAGTTATTTAATCGCCAGTTGCAACGCCGGCACGGGTATCAAAATTTGATGGTCGATCATTTCAACGCCGGCATCCGCGTGCAAAAGCTCAATATCATTTACCGCGCCCTGAACAGCTTGTTGTTTGGGGTGGAAAACATCGCGGTGATCTGGCTAGGCGCCTTGTTTATTCTGGACGGCGGCTTTTCGGTGGGGATGCTGTTTGCGTTTATGTCCTTTAAAGACCAGTTCACTCATCGGGTGGGCAGCTTCATCGAAAAAGGCATCGAATTCAAAATGCTGGGCTTACACACCGAACGGGTCGCCGATATTGCGTTGGCGGAAGCCGAAGATGAGCATGTTAGTGGTGCCCGTCACGAGCAACTGGCGGCATCGATCCAAATCCGCAATCTGGATTTCAGTTATGCGCCGTCCGAGCCGCCGGTGCTGAAGAACCTGAATCTGGATTTTGCCGAAGGCGAGTCGGTGGCGATCATTGGTCCGTCCGGTTACGGCAAAACCACGCTGGCCAAATTAATCTTGGGTTTATTGCAGCCCAGTGCCGGCGAAATCCTGATCGGCGGTGTGCGCCTAAACCGCATCGACAGCCACGATTACCGCAATATGGTGGCGGCGGTGATGCAGGAAGATCAATTGTTTGCCGGCTCTATTGCCGACAACATCTGTTTTTTTGACCCGGAGCCGGATCAAGCCTGGATCGAAACCTGCGCGCAACTGGCGGCGGTGCATCAGGATGTGATGACCATGCCGATGGCTTACAACACACTGATCGGTGATATGGGCACGGTGTTGTCCGGCGGCCAAAAACAACGGGTGCTGCTGGCCCGCGCTTTATACAAACGCCCAAAAATTCTGGTGTTGGACGAAGCCACCAGCCACTTGGATGTGGCCCGCGAAAAACTGGTGAACGGTGCGGTGCAGCAACTGAAATTGACCCGCATCATCATCGCCCATCGCCCGGAGACTATCGCCTCGGTGGATAGGGTGATTGACTTACAAGCCATAGCGGCAGATGCGCTTGCCGGCCCGTGTTATGCGTCGCAGGCGGCTTAGATGTTGCTGCGCAGTAAATGCTCTATGTTGCCGGATTCGTTATAAAATCGTCGAAAATTTTTAAACATTTTACGACTGGATTTTATGAATAACGCCATTGAAACACACGCATCCAACGATATTTTTTCCGAAGCCTTTTTGCTGGGTAATTTAGGCGCACCGTTTATTTTGGGAATGGCGATTGGCTATTTCGCCAAAAAAATGCTGCGCACGGCCTTGTTTGTCGGTGGGGCGATTGTGTCGATATTGTTCGTTGCCGAATATTACGATCTTATCAACATCAACAATATGGCGTTGGAAAATGCGGCTAGCTCAGCCGCAGAGGCTGCCAAGGAATCCGGCAGTTTCTTGCTGGATCGGCTGGCGGTGTTTACCAGCCGGGGTGTTAGCGGTGCAGGCGGTTTTTTTGTGGGATTTAAACTCGGGTAAACCGGTTTTTGCTTACCCGGCTAAGGGTTGATCATGTGGCTCAGTCAGCAGCGTGTTTTGCCTAGCTACATAGTGCCCACTTTTTTGCGTGGGCACTATGTGTCGTGAATATCACTTCAGACTATTTGCGATTAACAGGGCAGATTTATAAGATTCCAGCCGTTAATTTCGGCCAGGAAAAATACCTTGTGTGGCTACACAGTAAGTGATACCCAAAGCAGGTGAACGGTTATCAAAAGGCAGGCTTTGTCCCGCAGGCTGAACGGAAGTGGTTGGCCTACCCGTAAAATTTATGATGTTTGCCTTTAGGGAAGCGTTGGGGGCATCGCTTGAATAGATATTATCTCTCGATGTCGAGGCCGCCAATACATTGCCGGAGGGCGTACTCTTATTGCCGGCTGTACTTACTGCGTCAATCGTAGCGGAAACGTTATCTAAAAAAGTTTGCGCACCATGGGAGTGTAAAGGCATTTGGCTTAGTCCTAGGGTTACAAAGTCTATGCCGATTTCTTGGCCAATCGATATTGGCGATAGCCCCGGACCTTGTCCGACCCCGATTGGCGAACGGCCGCGCAGATCCGGTAGCATAAATGTTGTTTGTCCATCACCGCCATACTGCGTACCCAATAATGAAAACAAGGCTGTGTTTTGCGCAATGCTCAGCGTCTGTCCGGCGGCCTCCAGATAACCGCGCGGGCAAAAGTTAAAGCTAAATGTGCAAATCTCGCCGAGAAAGGGGTCGGAACCGCAAGCCGAGGCTGATACTGGTAAGCCGGTGATAGCGATCATGGCGAGTTTCAAGAGTGGTTTATTGAATGCTTTTGACATGTTGAGTACCTTTAAATTGAGTTGAAATTAATTGAAAGCGTAGTGACGGCGTTTGCTGGTAAGGACTGAGATCAAGCCGATAGCCAGCAACCACAGAGTTTCCGGTTCCGGTACCGTGTTGTTAGTTTGTTTGGTGACCGAATCGACTGTAATTAGGCTGGAAGCGTTTATCGAAAATCTGCCGGAGTCGGCGCCGCCATATACGAAAAGATCCGGATTGCTATCGCCAAAGCTGATTAAATCGCCTGGGTTCAGCAGAAATGACAAGAGTAAGGTGCCGACGTCTGACAACGCGCCGCCTACGCCGCTACCAATATCGGTGAATGGAGAGCTGGGTATGAATTTTTCGTTACCGAAAAGGGTGTCCGAGACTACTTTAGAAAATACTAATTCGCTGCCATCTGCTTTGAAAAAGGCGATCTGTGATTCGGCGAATTCACCGTTATCGTTTAGCACTTGGGTATCGATTGCTTCGACTTGATGGCTGTAATGGAATTGTAAGTTCACCACAAAACTATCCACAGCCGATTTGTTTTCAATCGAAAAGGTATAGTCGCCAAACAGGGGGCTGATGCCCGACGGTTCGGTGCCGCCAGTGCCGCTAGCGCTTAAGTTTATGCCAAAGCCGTCGCCGATGTGGCTTAAGGTGCCTGACAACGGATCAGGGCCTGTGATCGTGGAGCCAACCAGTGTGGTCGTGGAGGTAGAGCCGGCGATAATGCTGGTCAGCGAACCCGCCTGGGTAGCGTTTACAGGATCGGACGGGGAGCCGGAACTATCAAACTCCGCCGAGCCGCGAATCACAATATTGCTGTCAAAAGCCGCGGCCGACACCGATCCGGCATGCGCGCCGAGCAGTATTGAAATAGCCAATGCCATATTGCAAAGTCGGCTAGCGTGGTTTGAGGGTAGGGTCTTAAAATCGCTACCGAAGCTCTTTTTAAATTTAATTGATTCCATCTTGATACCTCTATATTTGATTAGATTTAGTGATTTATTAATGGGCATTTTTTGCTGAAAAAATATTTATATTAATGACCTGTTGCATGAAAAAATACAGGTGTCTAGTAACTATTTAAATGCAGTCAATTAAAATAATTTTTCATGTTGCTAAATGCCATTTTCTAAATGTCTAAATAAATTTAATTAACTTATTTCTGTTTTATTCAAAAAATTGTATTACGTGAATTAATAGCCAATTCTTGTGCCAGTTATTAATTTCATGCGTGAAAATAATTTATCTTTATGTTTTTTAAGGGGTTTTACGGCGATGCTTGGCTGGAAAAACCAGCGTGCACAATTGATGCGGGAGCGATTTGGCACGATATGTCGCTTGAGGTACGAAATATCGTTTTTATGTAGGGGCGGGGTTTGACTTATTGGTTCGCTCGATAGAGCTAGTAATTGAAAGTAGGCTTTTTTAGCTTAAAAAATGACTAAATAGGTATTAGAAGGCTTTATCTGCTGGCTAGTAAAACTTCAAAAGCCCCTGTTAGCAAGGCAAATAACTTCAACAAACAGGTAAAACAAAGCATCTAAATTGGCAGCACGCAAATGCGCGGATATGCGCATTGATAGTGAAAGTAACGGATTTTCTATGTTAAGGATAGCGGAGGCTGCGGTTCGCCGATTTCGTCGATCAGCACTGTCTGGCCGACTGACAAGCTGCCGGGTTTATCGTGCAAGGCGTTTTGCCCAAAATAGACTTTGTTTTGCCATTTGCGCAGACGATTCAGCGTCGTCAAGGGTTCTTTGCCGGTTTCGGCGGTTAGCGGGTCTATGGTCGGTACCGAACAGCGCGAGCAGGGTTTGGGCAATCTAAAACCAATATCGTTGATGCTAAGCCGTCGCCAAGTATCTTCGGCATAGCTATCGCAATCGGTGACGACCAGGTTCGGCCGAAAGCGAATCATGTCAATTGTCACCGGCATGGCTTGGTTAAGGGCGTTTAAGGAATTCTCCGACACGATCAAAAACGGAAAGCCGTCGGAAAAAGACGTTTGGTCGCTGTCCAACGCATAGTTAGGATCGACCTTGCGAATATCGTTATCGGTTTGGTAAACCAGCCGGCAATCGGTTTGTAAAAAATCGCTTAACCAAGCATCGGCGTCATCGCCGCAGGTCTTAGCTATACAACGGTCGTGCCAGACCACCACTTCAATGTCATCGCCGTCGTTTGATTGCAATGGCAGCGCTAGATCCGCTTGGTTGGGTGCCGACAAAATCAGTTGTTGATCTGCAATGCGGGTTTTAATCAACGCCATTTTCGGTAAACGGCGTTGGCTGAGGAACTGTCTCTCGCTGTCTATCAGCATCCATTTTCTGTCGTACAGCAAGCCTTTGTGGTCCACCGGCCAGTGTTCTACTTGAATTCCGGCCAGCGATTTGACCGGGTATATATAAATTTCACTGAGTATCGGCATATTATTTTGCTGTTAGCTGAATAGCAGATCGGTTTGGGTATGCAGTAAATGCTCTGCTAAATGTTTTTCAATGTTGTCGAACTTGATGCCGTAACGGCCATTTTCCCGGTCGCAATGAACAACAAGTGCGGAGATATCAAAACGCTTGCCGTCGGCGAATAGTAAATACAGGAATATGCGCTTATTCTTACCGAGTTTTTTCTCGCTGAATATCGCCGCGCCACGGCTACTGACATCCCGCAACACGACCGGAAACAAGCGTGGAAACCAGATGCTTTTGACTTTAACGGCAGCACGGATGTCGTTGCGTCGATAGCGAACCGCACTACGCTTGTTAGACCATGAGCTATCAATCGTGACCTCTTGATCGAGAAAATCTAAAGAGAAATCTGGCTCAGACATGGCAAACGCGGCGAATGTAAAGGTGGCTAAGTATTGATGTTAAACCACTAAAATTCAATAGAGCGGGACGATTATTGACAGAGCCCGGCCGAACCGAATCCGTTAAAATAACGCTTTTATGTCGTTCCGTATCGGATTATGAAAAAAATCGCGCTTATTTCAGTTTGTTTTTGTTGGCTTGTCGCGTTGCCAAGCAGCGACGCAATTGCCGCGCCTGCCAAGAAAGCCGTTCCGGCCAAACCGCAGGTCACCAAGCCCGCCGAGCCTGCCAAGCAGATAGTCAAAATCGGCTATTTCAGTCAGGAGCGAGCAGCGCCGGCAGCCTTGTCCAACCTTGATCCGTTTATCCAGAACAAAGGCCAGATCGGTGCCGAACTGGCGATTGCCGACAATAATACTACCGGGCAATTTACCGGCCAGCACTACGAGTTAAAGAAGGTTGTGGTGCCGGTTGGCGGCGATTTACAGCAGGCCTTCAATCAATTGGGCGACGATGTTGGGCTGGTGGTGTTGAACGTGCAGCCTGACCAATTAAACAAGCTCGCCGACTTGCCGGCAGCGAAAAACAAATTGCTGTTCGATGCCGCTACCAGCGACGACGAGTTGCGCAACACGGATTGCCGCCATCAGATTTTGCACCTATTACCCAGCCGGGCCATGCGTGCCGATGCGCTGGCGCAATATATGCTCAAAAAACGCTGGCAAAACTGGTTTTTGGTGATAGGCCCCACGCCGGAAGACAAGTTATATGCAGCGGCCATTAAACGCGCGGCCAAGAAGTTTGGCATCAAACTGGTCGCGGAAAAAGCCTGGACCAACGATTACGATGCCCGCCGTACCGCCCAATCCGACGTGCCGGTATTTACCCAAGTGGACGATTACGATGTGTTGGTTGTTGCAGACGAACAGGGCTTGTTTGGCGAATATCTGGATTACCGGACCTGGAAACCGCGTCCCGTGATCGGCACGCAGGGTTTGGTTGCCACCGCCTGGCACAGAACCCACGAACAATGGGGCGCGGTGCAATTGCAAAATCGCTTCAAGGACACCGCCGGCCGCTGGATGGAAGAACAAGATTATGCCGCCTATCTGGCGGTGCGGGCGATAGGCGAGGCCAGCGTCCGCAGCAAGTCCAATCAAACTCAGGCGATTAAGGATTATGTCTTCTCCGAAGCGTTTGCGTTGCAAGGTTACAAGGGCGTGCCCCTGTCGTTCCGCCCTTGGGACGGTCAATTGCGGCAACCGGTATTATTGGCTGCACCGCGATCTTTAGTTAGCGTGGCGCCGGTCGAAGGATTTTTGCATCCGAAGACGGAGCTGGATACCCTAGGATACGACCAGCCGGAAACGGCTTGTAAATAAGCCGGTGTTGAACCAAATTTCAGAGGGTAGGGCATGAGCGATAAACGGCGCATGGAGATTAGCCAGTCGGCGATCACGGGTGTTCTGGGCGTGGAAGAAGCGCGGCCGCAAAAAAAGGGACCGGCGCATAAACCGTTCAAAATTCAAAGCCGCTATCAACCGGCTGGCGACCAGCCCACAGCCATCGCGGCGCTGGTGGAGGGCATCAACGACGGTGAATTGCATCAAACCTTGCTGGGCGTGACTGGCTCGGGCAAGACCTTTACCGTCGCCAATGTGATACAGCAAACCCAGCGGCCGGCGATGATCATGGCGCCGAATAAGACGCTGGCTGCGCAGTTGTACGGCGAAATGAAGGAGTTTTTCCCGGACAACAGTGTCGAGTATTTCGTTTCCTATTACGACTATTACCAGCCCGAGGCCTATATTCCGGCCTCCGATACCTTCATCGATAAGGACGCCTCACTTAACGAGCATATTGAGCAAATGCGCTTGTCGGCCACCAAAGCTTTGCTGGAACGGCGCGATACCATCGTGGTCGCCACGGTATCGGCAATTTACGGCTTGGGCGAGCCGGAATCCTACTTCCAGATGGTGCTGCATTTGGTGCGCGGCGATATGATCAAGCAACGCGACATACTGCGGCGTTTGGCGGAAATGCAATATACCCGCAACGACACCGAACTGCGCCGCGCTACCTATCGAGTACGCGGCGAGGTGATCGACGTGTTTCCAGCCGAGTCGGAAGAACAAGCCCTGCGTATCGAGTTGTTTGACGACGAGATCGAAAGGTTGTCGATGTTCGACCCACTAACCGGTGAAGTCACTCAGCGCCTGGCCCGCTTTACGCTTTATCCGAAAAGTCACTACGTCACACCGCGCGATCAGTTGCTGACCGCTGTGGAAAAAATCAAAATCGAACTGGCCGAACGCCTGGAGCAATTGCGCGACAACCATAAACTGGTGGAAGCGCAACGGCTGGAGCAGCGCACGCTGTTCGACATCGAGATGATTATGGAAGTGGGCTATTGCTCCGGTATCGAAAATTATTCCCGGCATTTGTCCAATCGCGCAGACGGTGAATCGCCGCCGACCATGTTCGATTATTTACCCAAGGATGCCTTGGTGATCATCGACGAAAGCCATGTCACGGTACCGCAGATTGGCGCGATGTATAAAGGCGACCGCTCGCGCAAGGAAACCTTGGTGGAATATGGCTTTAGATTACCTTCAGCCTTGGACAACCGGCCGCTGAGGTTCGAGGAGTTCGAGCAAATCTGCGGTCAGCGTATTTATGTGTCCGCCACGCCCAGTACTTACGAGAAAGAACATTCCGGCGCGGTGGTGGAGCAGGTAGTGCGCCCGACCGGCCTAGTCGATCCCATTGTCGAAGTGCGCCCGGCGACCAGCCAAGTCGATGATCTGTTATCGGAAATCACCAAACGTACTGCGGTGCAGGAACGGGTGTTGGTTACCACCCTGACCAAACGCATGTCGGAGGATTTGACCGATTATTTGATGGAGCACGGTGTCAAGGTGCGATATCTGCATTCAGACATCGAAACGGTGGAGCGGGTGGAGATTATCCGCGACTTACGGTTAGGCGTGTTCGACGTGCTAGTCGGGATCAACTTGTTACGAGAGGGTCTGGATATACCGGAAGTGTCGCTGGTAGCAATTCTGGATGCGGATAAGGAAGGTTTTCTGCGTTCGCTGACCTCTTTAATCCAAACCATAGGCCGTGCCGCGCGCAATGCCAATGGCAAGGTAATCCTTTACGGGGACAAGATTACTCGTTCGATGCAACTGGCTATTGAAGAAACCGAGCGCCGCCGCGATAAGCAGGAAGCGTTCAATAAAGAGCACAATATCCAGCCTAAAACCATATTCAAATCGGTTACCGATATTTTGGAGTTATCGATTCCCGGTTCGGGCGGTTCCATTTCCAACGCCAGAGCGAAAGTTGCCGAACCGGCCGGCAATTACAAGGCTATGACGCCCAAACAAGCCGCCAAGGCCTTGAAGCAACTGGAAGAAAAAATGTATCAGCACGCCAAAAACCTGGAATTTGAAGATGCGGCGCGGATCAGAGATCAGATTAAATTGCTGCAAGCCGAGATGGTGGTTTAAGAGGCTTAGGTTTGTAATTAACGTTTTGGCTAACTATATTTAGTGAATTTTGTCGAGGTCCCGAGCTTGCAATGCTTGGTCGGCAGAAGCTAAACAACGATAGCGAATTCATGAAGCAGACGCCGAGAAACAGATGATACCCGCCAAAAACATACTGAACGAAAATGTTCGCGTGCTGAAAAGCGAGGTATCTAAAACCACTTATCAGGGTGTGGCTATCGCGCTTGCCAGCATTCTCAGTGCGTTGTTGGCCTTGAGCTATTACTACGTCGGCGAAATTTCTTTAAACGGCATCATCAAAGCCCAGACCGAAAATTACGGTCTGTGGATGCTTGAAGCGCTACCGTTTATTTTCGGGTTTTGGGGCCAATATTCCAGCTCGGTCATCGCTTATCAAGCCGGGGCGATGATTTTGGACCAGACCCAGGAACTGCGTTCTCGCGCCGAATCATTAGAAAAACAAGTCAGTTATTCCACCACCCACGACTCGGTAACGGACCTGCCGAACCGGGTATTGTTCTACGACCGGGTGGAGCAAGCGATGTTAGCTGCCGGCAATCAAAACAAGATGCTGTCCATCCTGTTGGTGGAAGTCGCCAATTTTAAGGAAGTTTACGACACGCTGGGCCGCAACAGCAGTGACTTGATTTTGAAACAGATAGCCACGCGCCTGCAAAGCGTGGTGTTGGGCACTGATAGTGTCGCCCGTATCGACGGCAATATTTTCAGCGTGTTGTTGTCGGCGGTGGATAACGAAACTGCCGGCCTGACATTGGCGAAAAATATACAGGCTGCTCTGGATCCGGCTTTTAAAGTCGAGCGTCTGAGTTTGGTAATCCACAGTAATATCGGCATCGTCAATTTCCCCGAGCATGGCGACGATGTCGATACCTTGGTGCAAAAAGCCGGCGTGGCATTATTCGTAGCCGGCCAATCGCACGAAGGCTACACCACTTACGCGCCGTCTTACGACGATCACAGCCCGCGCCGTTTAACGCTGATGAGCGAGTTGCGCCAGGCTATCGAAAAAGAGCAATTACATGTTTATTACCAACCCAAGGTGTCGGTGCAAACCGGGCAGGTTTACGGTGCGGAGGCTTTAGTACGTTGGCAACACCCTAAGCATGGTTTTATCGCGCCGGATGAATTTATACCCATGGCGGAAAGAACTCGGGTGATCAAGCATTTGACTGCCTGGATGCTGAAACAATCGTTCAAACATTGCGCGGAATGGCGCAAGCGCGGCTGGGAACTGATTATCTCCGTCAATCTGTCCGCCAAGGATTTACACGATCCTGAGCTGCCGGATGTGATGGCCGGTGTGGCGGCGGCGGCCAATATCAAACCCGGCTGGATGATGTTGGAGATTACCGAGAGCTCCATCATGACCGATCCGGAGCGGGCCATGGAAGTGATTCAGCGCCTGAATGAAATGGGCTACAAATTGTCTATCGACGACTTTGGCACCGGTTATTCGTCACTGGCTTACTTAAAACGCATGCCGTTAACGGAATTAAAAATCGATAAATCCTTTGTCGTCGATTTGTTGCACAGCGAAAACGATGCAGTCATCGTTAAAGCCACCATCAACTTGGCGCACAATTTAGGATTGCAGGTGACTGCCGAAGGTGTGGAAACTCAGGAAATTATCGAAAAACTCAGCACTTACCGGTGCGACTTGGCGCAGGGTTACTTGTTCAGCAAGCCGATGCCGTTTGAGGCTTTTGGTGCGTGGGTGGAAGCCCATCGTTAAACACAAAACTATGCAGATTCAGGAGCCCCAATAATGTCCACAGCCTGGGCGGGTGGTACCGACGCTATTCTGGAAAGAATGGACAAGATGACCGAGCTGTTCGTTGCCGAGACACGTAAAGCTATCTATACGGGCGAATCGGCCAGCCATTGCCAGGAATGTGGGGAGCCGATTCCGGAAGCACGGCGTCAGGCGATTGCCTGCCAGTATTGTTTGCCTTGTCAAACCGAGCTGGAAAAAAGCTGACGCAGTACTGTTTTATTGGGCTCGTTTAAACGGCAGGTAATTCGCCGCGTCTTGCTTGTAATGCGCAATCGCCTGTTTTTCCCGGGCTACAAATTGCGCCACGGCCTTGGCAAAACCGGCATCCTTTAACCAATGCGTGGAGTAGGTAGTGACCGGCTCGAAGCCGCGGGAGATTTTGTGCTCGCCTTGCGCGCCGGAATCAAAACGCGCCAAGCCGTGTTCTATACAGTAGTCCAAGCCCTGGTAATAGCAGGCTTCGAAATGCAGCGCGTTGTACTCCGCATCGCATCCCCAATATCGGCCGTACAAGGTATCCGCGCCGATAAAACTCAAGGCCGCGCCGACGTACACATCGTCTTTCATTGCCAGAACCAGCAATAATTGCTCAGGCATTGTTCGCGCAATTTGTTTGAAAAACGCCAGATTGAGATAAGGTTCGGAACTGCGTTTTAAGTAGGTCAGTGCGTAAAAGCGGAAAAACACCTGCCATTGGGTCTCGGCAACCTCCGTCCCCGGAACACGCAATAGCTCAATACCTTGTTCCGCTACCCGGCGTCGTTCACGCTTAATCATCTTGCGTTTGTCGGCGCTTAGGGTTTGTAAAAAGTCCGTAAAAGTCGCGTAGCCACGATTAAACCACTGAAACTGCACGCCCTCGCGGACGCTTAAACCTAAAGATCTCAGCAGCTCAAGCTGGGAAGGTTCGGGAAATAAACAATGCCACGAGGAAATACCCTGTCGTTCGGCAAGTTGTTGGATAAAACTGAATAACAAAGCGCAGATTGCCGTTTGGTCCGCATCCGGTGCGAATAGCAGTCGCTGTCCCTGGCAAGGGGTAAACGGGATCGCGCTGATTAATTTCGGGTAATAGGCCAGACCATGCTGCTGGTAAGCTTGAGCCCATTGCTGATCGAACACATACTCGCCCCAGGAATGGGTTTTTAAATACAGCGGCAATGCTGCCAACAATTTTTTATTGTCGAAAACCAATAAATGCGCGGTTTCCCAGCCGGTCTGCGGGCAAACGGCGGCGCTTTGTTCCAGTGCGGCTAAAAATTCGTGGCGTAAAAAAGGATAGTCGGGTCCGCACAGTCGATTCCATGCCGTGGCTTCGATTTGCGCCATGCTGGCGATTTGTTTTACTTCCATTTTTAATGTTAGTAGAGTTAAAGCCCCAACATACCATCAAATCATTGCCCATGACGACAGAGAAGCCGTTTTCTCAAGCCTGCGAGAACAACAAGGAACCTATTTTACAGATTCTCAAAACGGTCTTTGACCAACCCATGACAGTCTGGGAAATCGGCAGCGGCACAGGCCAGCATGCCTGTCATTTTGCCGAGAACCTGCCGCATCTGACATGGCAGCCTACCGATAGGCCGGAGAATCTGCCGGGGATCCAGTTATGGCGGGACGAGGCACAGCTGGTAAATCTACTGCCGCCGCTTAGTTTGGACGTGGCGGATTTGCAATGGCCGTGCGCACAAATCGATGCGGTATTTACCGCGAATACTTTGCACATCATGAGCAGCGATGAAGTGAGGCTCTTATTCGCGCGGTTGGCGATCTATTTGGGTGCCGAAGCGACGATGTGTATCTACGGCCCGTTTAATTATGCCGGTGCATATACCAGCGAAAGCAACGCCCGTTTCGACCTATGGCTGAAAGAACGGGACGTGCGCAGCGGTATCAAGGATTTCGAGGCGATCATGGCCTTGGCCGAACACATCGGTTTGACCTTACAGGCCGACCACGCCATGCCGGCCAATAACCGGCTATTGGTGTTGCGGAAGCGGGCATAAGGACCACAGTCTGACCCTTGGCCTGAGCTAAGTGGCTACGTGTTATGCTGCTGTGAACAATTAAAAATTTTTCTATTCACGGAGTGGACGATGCAAAACATAGTAAAGGTTTTTCTTCTAATCGCGACATTGATGCTGCCCGGTTGCGGTTACAACACCTTTCAAACGCAAGATGAACAAATCAATGCCGGTTGGGCGGAAGTGCTGAATCAATATCAGCGACGGGCCGATTTGGTGCCGAATCTGGTGAATACGGTGAAAGGCTACGCCGGACATGAAAAGGAGGTATTGGAAGCGGTGACAGCATCGCGCGCCAAAGTAGGCAGCATGCAAGTGACGCCGGAATTGGTGAACGACGAACAGGCTTTTGCCAAGTTTCAAGCGGCGCAGGGCGAACTGAGTTCGGCTTTGTCGCGGTTGATGGTGGTGTCGGAGAGTTATCCGCAGCTCAAAGCCGATGCCAATTTCCGCGATCTGCAAGCGCAACTGGAAGGTACCGAGAACCGCATCACCGTGGCGCGCAATCGATACATCGCCGCGATCAAGGAATACAACATTACCGTGCGCTCGTTTCCCAGCAATCTGACTGCGATGCTGTTTGGCTATAAAACTAAGCCATCGTTTACGGTCGAAAACGAAAAAGCCATTTCGACGGCGCCGGTGGTTGATTTTGGCAAATAACATGTTGAAGACAGCCGGATTCTTAGGGTTTTGGGTGACGGTTCTCCTGACGGTCTGTTTATTTGTGACCGCCGTAAGCGCCGAGCAAGGAGTGCCCAATCTTGAACAGCGTGTCACCGATCTGACCGCTACCTTATCCGCACAGCAAAGAACCGCGCTGGAACAACGATTACAGGCTTTTGAGCAACAAAAAGGCAGCCAGATTGCGGTGTTGATCGTCGCCAGTACCCAGCCGGAAGACATTGCGCAATATGCTATTCGCGTGGTCGAACAATGGCGTCTGGGTCGCAAGGATGTCGATGACGGCATATTGATGTTGCTGGCCAAGGATGACCGCGTCACGCGCATCGAAGTGGGTTACGGCTTGGAAGGCGTGGTGCCGGATGTATTGGCCAAGCGGATTATTGACGACATTATGATTCCGTATTTTCGGCGAGGAGATTACGCGGGGGGCATAAATGCCGGCGTCGATAGCCTGATCGGAATATTTGATGGTGTGCCTCTGCCTGCCCCTCAAGCATCGTTTGTCGACGGCCGAGTGCAACGTTTACTGCCCCTCTTGGTGTTTCTAGCGGTGGCCGGCGCTTGGATTTTACGGACTCTGTTTGGAAGCTTTCTCGGTGGGATAATCAACGGCAGCGTGGTCGGCATTATTGCTTGGCTATTGAACGCTGGTTGGCTGGTTGCATGTCTTGCGGCGTTTTTTGCGTTTATGGTGTCGCTCAGCAATGGCAGACGTGCTTTTCGAGGCCGGCAAAACGATAATTTGTACGACGATGACGATTTTGGCGGCGGGTCGGGTGGCGGATTCTCCGGCGGAGGAGGCGGTTTTGGCGGCGGCGGTGCGTCGGGGAGATGGTAGAGTATGCATGTGATTAGATTCCTAAAGCATATTTTTAGTGGTCCCTGGCGTGTGCGTCTGGCGTTTCCCCAGCGCAGCTTGCAAGCCATCGAAGCGGCGATTGCTGATAGCGAAGCATCGCACTTGGGTGAAATCCGTTTTGTCGTGGAAAGTGCGCTGGAGATAGGCGAGTTATTGCAAGGGGTTACGCCGAGACAACGCGCGCTTGATGTATTTTCACAATGCCGAATCTGGGATACGGAACACAATACCGGTGTGCTGATTTATTTGCTGTTCGCTGATCATGATGTCGAGATTGTCGCTGATCGCGGAATACATGCCCGAGTTGGCGAAGCAGCTTGGGCGAGGGTTTGCAAACAGATGGAAGCGCAGTTTAGGGCAGGTCGATTCGAACCGGGCGTGATCGAGGGGATTGCCCAAATCACCGCGCAATTGCAACAGCATTTTCCGGCGTTAAATAAAGAAAATCCTAACGAAATAGCTGACACGCCGCTAGTTCTTTAAGCCATTTTTTGCAGCGATTTTCTGTTGTTTTTTAAGTGTCTTTCTCTTGAATTTCTTGTGGTCTAACACCATATTGGCATAGAACCGTTCAGGTTTTTACATGCAACAAAGAGGAGAATCGACATGAGTAACTTAAGCCCATTTGTTAGTCGCGGTCTGTTTGACGAACTGTTTCGCGATGTCAATCCAGGTTATTACATCAAGCCACTACATGGGGATGGTTTGCCCGCGCAGATCAAGGTTGATGTGAAGGAAAACCCGGGCGAATTTATCGTCCAAGCCGAAATTCCGGGTGCCGGCAAAGAGAATATCCATGTGGATATCGACGGCAATGTGGTTGCCATCCGTGCGCAAATCAGCCAACTGGACTCGGAAAATAAAGACGATAAATTGCTGCGTAGCGAGCGCTATTTCGGTGAAGTGTCGCGGAGCTTTCAACTATCCGCGGAGATTGATGAGGAAGCCAGCAAAGCTCGTTACGAGAACGGCATACTGACGCTGAATCTAGCGAAAAAACTGAAAAAAAGCGGACAACGGATGACTATCGATTAGGCGCTTAGGGCCAGCCCGGTCCAAGATGCTATCGCCCTGATCCTGTCGAGGGATAGGCTAGTTCTGACGTCGACAGGATCAGGGAAAACGGAATATCTGTTTGGGGCGTCGTTAGTGCTTCAGATGCGTGATGATTGTTGATCAAACGTCAATAGACCACTTGCGCCAAGCCCAAACCAGCAAGATGGTAAAAACCCCGAAAACGCCTAAAAACACGCAAAGAAGGTGCAGGAAGCCGAGCGGTAAAAAATCCAACAGTCCGTTGTTACTACTGAATGGTGCAAACGGCTGCATGTCTGCATGCATCATGCTGTCCAAGAGTACATGAGAAAACGTGCCGATAAACGCACCAGCAATGGCCGGTGCCCACGGCATGTCGGCTTGGATTCTTAGCCAACGTAGATATTTTGGCTCAAGCCCGGCATTCCAAAACCGTAATAGGAAAACGCAAAACGGTTTGCCCACTAGCGCGGAAAAGCCGCCGATGCAGATGGCGCCAAGGTAGGAGTGAGTCGCGCCGTGTAAAATAATATCGCCGCGAACCATGCGCACCAATGGTTCTATGTCCATCATCACCTGTGCGAATCCGAACACCGTCAAGCTGAAATATTTGCCGAAAACCGCTTTAATTGCCGTGCCGGGTCCAATGTGAAAAGGCGTGAAAGGCATGGAATTTCAGATGATTGCGATGGGAGAAAACTTACGGGTACGTCGAGATGTACCCGTGAACATCAATGCCGGATCAATAAACGTCTCTGACGTAGCGTTTGTCTTTTTTCAATTGGTTGACATACTCAACCGCCTCGACCAAAGTTTTCTTGCCATGCTCGCGAATCACGTCGTGCAGGGCTTGATCGACGTCTTTGGCCATCCGGTAAGCGTCGCCGCACACGAAGAAGTAGCCGCCTTGTTCCAGCCAGGCATACAGTTCGGCACCGTGCTGTTTCATGCGATCCTGTACATAGATTTTTTCCGCTTGGTCGCGCGAGAACGCTAAATCCAGCTTGGTCAGCAAGCCGCTGGATTGCATCGCTTCGATTTCCTCGCGGTAGATAAAATCGGTCGAGGCGTTGCGGTCACCGAAAAACAGCCAGTTTTTGCCGGGGGCTTTGCGGAATTCGCGTTCTTGCAGAAAAGCACGGAACGGGGCGATACCGGTGCCGGGTCCAACCATAATCATGGGCAGGCTATCATCGGCCGGTACGCGGAAGTTATTATTGGGGGTGAAGAATATTCGTACATCGGATTCTTCATTCACCAAATCCGCCAGATAAGTGGAGCAGACGCCTTTATGTTGGCGGCCATGCGCATCGTAACGCACGCTGGCGACGGTCAAATGCACGCTGTCCGGATGTTTCTTGCCGCTTGAGGAGATGGAGTAGGCGCGATGTTGCAACGGTTTTAATAAACGTAAAAATTCGGCGGCCGAAAATTCCACGCCGGGGAATTGCAACAGCAGATCGAGTATGTCGCGGCCCCAAAGGTAATCGGCCAGTTTTTCCTTGTCGCCGGACAGCAATAATGCGTTTAACTCTTGATCGCCGGAACGGCTGGCGATTTCTTCAATCAGTTCTTTGCTGGGTAATTTGATCTCGAAATGTGTGCGCAACGCATCCGACAGCTTCATTAATTCGCCATTGACCGGTTCGTCTTCCGCGCCGGTGCAGCCGATGGCTTTGACGATTTGCGCTACCAAGTCCGGGCAGTTGGTCGGGATCACGCACAATGCGTCGCCGGCTTCGTAACTGAGGCCGGAGCCATTGATAGAAATTTCGTAATGCCGAGTTTCTTTCGACGAATCCAATGCCGTGACAATGCGGTTGACGCGCATTTTGGCTGGGAATGGGTTTTTGCGGTTGTAAACCGATTTAGCCGCCTGGGTTTCGGTATCGACAACCGCAATTGTGCTGGCGCCTTCCGCCATCAACGGAATCACTTCGCTGAGCCATTTTTCCGCTGGGGCTTCAAAATCCACATCGCAGTCGACGCGGTCAAACACGCGCTTGGCACCCAGAGCTGCCAGTTTATTATCCCAGTCTATGCCGGCCTGGCAGAATAAATCGTAACTGGTATCGCCGAGGGCCAACACCGAATAATTAACGTTATCCAAGCGCGGCGCGGCATCACTATTGGCCGCTTCCCAAAGCATTTCGGCATTGTCCGGCATAGCGCCTTCGCCGTATGTGCTGGTAACGATCAGCAAGTATTGCATTTGCGGCAATTGGCCGATTTCGACTTCATCCATGCTTTTGACGACCGGTTGCAAGCCATGTTTTTTGGCTGCATTGGCGGCGTCGTTAGCCAGCGACTCGGAGTTGCCGGTCTGAGTACCATAAAGAATGTGCAAGGTGCGGGCGTTCGCTTGATTGACACTACCGGCGCTTTGCAACATATGGCTATGCATGCCGGCGAAAAAACCGCCAAGCCAGGCGCGTTGAGTATCACTAAAAGGGGCGTTTTGCGGGATAAAAGGTGCTTTCATTTCATTACCATCTGTGGACAGGTGTCAGGTTGTCCAGTCACTGTATTTGGTTCTTGCCAAGTGGCGCGAAGGGTGCGTGAAGCACCCTCCCTCAGCTCAGGCAGACGCGCTTTCCAGCATGTCTTTCACAATAGACAGGCTTTCCAAGCTCGCCAGATTTTTATCGATAGACGGCAGGCCGGCCAACGCTAAACGGTTGAATCTATCTTGTTCGATGATCCAGGCCGTGGAGCCTATCGAGTAAATGCTTTGCACGTCGCGCAGCATTAGCGTGGTTTTGTAGTCGTTCAGGCGTTTTTCCGCCATCAACGCGGCTAACTGACCATCATCGTATTGGCTGTAAGCTTCGCGGATGTTTTTAATCAGCGCATCTTGTAGCTTGCGCGGACGTTCCATCACGAGCTTGTAGGCATGTTTATCAACTAAGGCTTCAGTAGCCGGTTGGCCGGCTTTAGTTAACTGATCGCGGGCAATTTGCTGGGCTTTATCGATCACCGCATAGCTGTTGATCAATTTCAAGGTCAGATCGGTGTCGGTTTCGCCGTAACCCGGAATGGCGCCATCGAACAATGGTGTATTGTGTTTGTAAGCCTGTTTGATTTGCTCGATTTGTTTTTGCGCAAATGCCACCGACAACTCTTCGATCATCGCTTTGCGATCCAGCGCTTTGCTTAGGTATTCCGCGGTTTGCGTGCGATTTAACCAGAGCGGCAACGCAAATTTGAAGTGCCGACGCTCGTTGGCCCAATTAGCCAGGATAGCCTTGGCTTTTTCCGAGTCGGTATGTTCAACATGTTGTTCCAGCATGTACAAAATAAATTGCTCATGGCTGCTTGCTAGGTCGTTGTCGTCGGTCAAACTGTGTATGGATACCGAGGTATCGTCATACAAATCATTTAAACGATTGTCTGGATCGTATTGGTAGGCGTTGCCGCCCGACATGCCGGTGCAGAAGCCTTTACCAAAGCCGCCCAGATTCAATACCGCGCCGTTAATCATGTATTCGCAGGCAAAATCACCGACGCCTTCGACAACCGCCATCGCGCCGGAGTTACGCACGGCAAACCGGTCGCCGGCTTCGCCATTGATAAAGGTTTTGCCGCCGGAAGCACCGAACAGCGCAAAGTTACCGATCAACACGTTCTCGCCAGGTAACTGGGAGCCGCCACCGGGTGATTTGATGACGATGGTGCCGCCGCAAGCGGTTTTTCCGACACCGTCGTTGCAAGTGCCTGTATGCTCCATACGCATGCCGTCGTTGTTGAACGCGGCATAACTTTGTCCCGCCGAACCGTGGGTACGGACGATAATCGTATCGTCGGCTAAATAGCGGCGACCATGTTGGTTGGTATAGATGATGTTCGATTTAGCGACTTGCTCAGGGCTGAGTGCATAAGCCAACAAGCGTTCCAGGTCGACTGCGGTTTGACCGCCGACGGTTTTGTTACGGTTGTTCAGTTTGAATTCGTCGCCTTCGACAAGCACTTGCTTTTGACCTTTTTCGAACAAGGCCGATTTAACGCGGGCAAAGATCAAATCGTCGATGGCGAAATCTTTTTCCAGATAAATCGGTTTCTCAATTTTGACAACCGGTACTTCCGCCAGCAGTTTTTGCAGGTGGATTTGGCCGACCATGCTGGGATGATCGATCAAATGCAACAACTCGGTTTTACCGCGAATTTCCTGCAAACTGGTGTAGCCTAAGTCAGCCAGGATTTCGCGTACTTCGTGGGCCAGGTTCATAAAGAACTGCGCCAACACGCGCGGGTCGCCCTTGAATTCCTCATGGGCGGTGGTTAAACCGGCCGGGCAGCGGATGTTGCAGTTTTTCGCCATAACGCAACGCAACATCATTAAAGCGGTGGTGCCGAACTCGAAGGAGTCGCCGCCTAAAATTGCAGATTTAACCACGTCAGAACCGTTTTGGTGCGCCGCGCTGCAACGTAAAATAACTTTATCGCGCAAACCGTTAGCAGCCAGCGCTTGATGCACTTCGGCGATACCGATTTCCGGCGAACGGCCGGTGTTTTTCAAGCTGGTTACCGCCGCCGCGCCGGTGCCGCCGGTGTTACCGGCCACGTTGATCACGTCTGCACCGGCTTTGGCGACGCCGACCGCGATAGTGCCTATGCCTTCCGAGGATACTAATTTGACAACCACGCGAACGCGGGCCGCTTTGGCATCGTGAATCAATTGGCCCAGGTCTTCGATGGAATAAGTATCGTGATGCGGCGGCGGGCTGACCAGTTCTACTTTGGGTGTGCCGCCACGCAGCGCAGCAATTTCCACCGATACTTTCGGTGCCGGTAATTGACCACCTTCGCCGGGCTTGGCGCCCTGGCCGATTTTAATTTCGATTTCTTCCAGATTCGGATCGGCGAGATAGCCTGCCCAGACGCCGAAGCGGCCGGACGCGAATTGTTTGATTTTGCTAGAACGAATCGTGCCAAAGCGGCTGGAGTGCTCGCCACCTTCGCCGGAGTTGCTCATACCACCGGCTATGTTGGTGCCTTGCGCCACGGCTTCGTGGGCTTCGGCCAGCAGTGCGCCGTGACTCATCGCGCCGGACGCGAAAGTCGGGGTGATTTGATGGGCAGGTTGCACCTGATCCAGTGCTATCCGCGAGCGGGCAGAGCGCACGTTGCTCAAATAGTGGTAAATCAGGCTGTCGCTGTCGTTCGCCCGCAGACTGATACTGTCGTTATCCAGGTTTAAACCAAAATCGTTGCCGGCAAAACGCGCTTTCAGATGTTCTGCTAGTTGTTCCAGACGCGCTTTGCTTGAGTTCTCGGTAAAGCGAATGTTGAACACCACGCCATTGCTTCTCTCGACCTGTAAGCCGCGGATCATGTAATTGTTGTTACCGTGCAAATCCTGGCTGCCCAGTAGGCGATCAAAATCGGCTTTGCTATTAGCGCTGCTGACATCGGCTGGGAACTCCATCACATCGCGCAAAGCAGCGGGACGGTTCGCGCGTTCCTGAGCCAGATTGTGGGTAAAGCTGCGATAGGCCGGCGTAATGCCGAAAGCGTCGATTTGCTCGGGTGTGCGTTTTTCGTAGCCGAAATCCAAATAGGCGGTATCACTGGCTTCCGGCGCTTGTTGTGGCGCTATATACATGATCGCTTCATCGGTCATGTTGATATATTCTCGCACCGCCGTATTGCCAAACGTGTGGCCGGCGCCTTCATTCCGCTCTTTGAATAATCCAAGGAATGGAATATCGCTTTCGCTGGTTACGGATAGCGCCTTATGGTGCCATTCCGTTGCGCTGGCGGCTATGTCGCTGTAGCGAACACCGCCCACCGAGGCATTAATGTTGGGGAAATACGGTTTCAGCTTTGGTTCGTCAGTATCCAGGTAGTTGGATTCGAAAAACTCCCCGCCAATATAGCTTTCCGCTGTACACAAGCCGAATTTGCCCATGGTTTTCATCAGCGATTTTTCGACGCCTTTTTGAAAACTGTACAGGGCTTTTTGTTGCGCGGTTACATCGGCATATTCGGTAATTACCCGGTTATGCACGCTGAGCGGGCAGATCGCGGAGGCACCGAAGCCCAGAATGGTGGCGACGTCATGCGGGCTGGCTGCCTGGCCGGTTTCCATGATCAGCGAGCTGTTAAAGCGCAGACCATGTTTGACCAGATGCTGGTTGGCCGCAGCAATGGCGAGCAGCGCCGGGAGAGCTGCCTGGGATTTGCTGATGTTGGCATCGCTTAAAATGATAATGCCGGTATTGTCGCGCGCAGCTTGTTCGACTTGTATGCATACCGCTTGCAAGGCTTGTTCTAAAGCCAGTTCATTTTGCGCGGCATTGTCAAAGTTCGGAGTGTATAGCGCCTCAATAGTCGCGGTTTTTACCTGGCTTTGTCTGCGAATCTGCTCCAGTTGGGTGCGTTGCAGAATCGGCGATTCGATCATCAGCTGTTTGCTGCTTTGCGGCGCAAAAGTGGGTTTGGCGCCCAGGGCCACGCGCAAAGTCATGCCGTCGCTTTCCCTTAGGGAGTCCAGCGGCGGATTGGTCACTTGCGCAAAGCGTTGGCTGAAGTAACGCGACATACCGCCTTCAGACGCGCTCAAAGCGTTCGGCGTCAGGCCGTAACCCATCGCGGAGACTTTTTCCAAGCCGGTTTGCAGGATAGGGTCCAGCAAAAACTTAAAGCTTTCCTGGTTCAGCGAATAAGCTGTGTGACGTTGGTCGATATTCAGTTCATGCTCGTTACTGAGTTCCGAAAGCTCTACTTTGGGCAATTCGCTGATATGAACGCAGCTTTGTTTCAGCAGCGCTTTGTAGTCTCTTTCCTTAGCCAAACGTTCCATCACTTGATGGCTGTTGTAAGATTCACCGGTGCTATGGTCGAAATACAGCATGCCGCCTGCTTCGATGCGGCCGCGTTTGAGCACTTTTTCCGGTGGAAAATCGATCTGGCCCGCTTCGGACATCACCGCCAGATACTCTGCGGTTTCGACCGAGCGCAATGGTCTTAAGCCCAGGCGGTCCAGGCGCGCACCGACGCGAATGCCGTCATTGAAGATTAACGCGGCCGGGCCGTCGTTTTTCTCTTCGTACAGGCTGAAATATTCCAGCATCGCGCGTACATCTTCCGATAGGGTGCTATCGTTTTCCCAAGCCGGTGGCATCATCGCCAAAATAGCGGTGACAATGTCCAGTTGATCTTCGTTGATGCGGCGGGTCAGGGTTTGATCCAGGCGGCCGGAATCGGATTGGCCGCAAGGAAACACCACATGTTTGTTGTTTTGCCGAGCAATGGCGTTTTCGCTGAGGCGGTTTTTCTTGTCGGTGTTCAGCTCGCCGTTGTGTGCCATATACCGAAAAGGCTGCGCCATCATCGTCGCCGGTGCGGTATTAGTGGAAAAACGGGTATGGAAAAACAGCGTACTGATTTCGTGGTCCGCGTCGTACAAATCGACAAAGTAGGGGATGACTTCGAATGAGTTCAGGCGGCCTTTGTAAACTTGGGTGCGGGAACTCATGGATAACGGGTAAAAGCCATTCAGTTCCGGGCGAGTAAAGCCATGGGCTTCAATAGTCAGCAGCGCAGACTGAATATGTCTTTCAAAAGCCTCGTGACTGGCATCTTTGAGGGATTTTGGTCGACCGAAAATGACCTGTTTAATCGGTAATTGCGCGCGCAACGCTGCGGCATTCAACACAGAACTGTCAACCGGCACTTCCCGCCATTTGATAATCGGCAGATCGAATTCCAGAAATTGTTCTTCGACTAGTTTTTGTGCCTCAGAATCGTAATGCGCGTGATCTTCCGGGAAGAAAAAGTTGGCTACGCCGAATTGCCCCAGTTCCAGGTCCGCATTCCCTGTGGCCTTACGGAAAAACTTCAGAGACAAATCGATATTAACGCCAGCGCCGTCGCCTATGCCTTCCGCGCTCATGCCGCCGCGATGAGGAATAGTACACAAGGCTTCGTGTGACTTGACTAGGAGCTCGTGAGTCTGTTTGCTGTCTTTGCGGGTGATAAATCCAACACCGCAGCTGTCCTGGGAAAGATCAGCGTCGTAAAGCATGTGTATTGCGTTAATTTTCTGGGCGTTTTTAATCATTGCTATCCAGATCCTCTCATACTGAATAAATGCGCTAGCCGGTATTTTCCTTACCGGTAGTGCCGTTTATGGTTTTTCTGCCTGCTGCGTGTTAGAGTCGTCCCATGCGGCGAGAATCCCTGATTAACTTCGGAATTTCAGTTGGCGAAACTTTGTAATTCTACCATGTGGCGCGGCCTCTGTCATTCCGTAAAGCCAATGGCGGCGTCGTTCTCTCGTCTGGTCTCTAGTTTTAAAACTTTGTGAAGAAATATGAAAGAACAATTTGATGTGGTGATCGTCGGCGGAGGGATGGTGGGTGCCGCCGTGGCTTGTTGTCTGGGTGGTAGCGAGTTAAAAGTCGCTGTGATAGAAGCGCAGGTTCCAGAAGCTTTTGCCAGCGATCAGCCACATGATTTAAGGGTTTCGGCACTCAGTATTGCCTCGAAAAATATTCTCGAAGCAGTAGGCGCTTGGGAAGGCGTGACATCGCGGCGTTATTGCCCATTCAAGCGCATGCGGGTTTGGGAAACCGCCGGTGATACCACTTTTAATAGCGATGACATTCGCTATCCCGAGCTGGGCTATATTGTCGAAAATCGCATCACCCAGCTGGCGTTACTGGATAGGTTGCCCCATTTCGACAATATCGAATTGTTGATGCCGCAAACCATCACCAAGATCAATTACGACGGCCATGGGTCGGAGTTGATATTAGCGGACGGTCGTATACTCCAGGCAAAATTGCTGGTGGCGGCGGACGGTGGACAGTCCCGAGTCAGGCAGACGGTAGGTTTGGGTGTGACCAGTTGGGATTATAACCAGCACGCTTTGGTTATTTACATAGAGACCGCCTATCCGCAGCAAGACATCACCTGGCAGCGCTTTGTGTCCAGTGGTCCGCAAGCCTTTTTGCCGTTGACAGGTCATTATGGTTCCATCGTGTGGTATCAATCCCCCGATGAAGTTCGGCGTTTACAAGCCTTATCTTATGAGCAATTGCGGGATGAGCTGGTTGCGGCTTTTCCTGATTGCCTGGGCGAGGTCAAGCAGGTGTTAGGTGTGGCGAGCTTCCCGCTGAAGCGGCAGCATGCGCAACGCTATGTGAAACAAGGTGTGGCTTTGGTGGGTGATGCGGCGCACATGATTAATCCATTGGCCGGGCAGGGCGTCAATATCGGTTTGCTGGATGCCGCGGCTCTGGCTGAAACTCTGGTGGACGCCCATAAACGTGGTAAGAGCATAGCCGACTTGGCGGTGTTACAACGCTACGAATCCATGCGCCGCAACGAGAATCTGAAAATGATGACCTTAATGGATGTGTTTTATCGGTCATTTAGTAACGACATTTTGCCGATTAAACTGTTAAGAAATCTTGGTCTGGGTTTGGCGCAACGCATCACCCCAGCGCGCAATAAAGCGATGAAGGCTGCGATGGGGCTGGAAGGCCGTCTGCCGAAATTGGCGCGCGGTGAGTCCTTGTTGGCAAGATAGCTTTCCTAACCTTTGAGGCTCAAATATCTCAACATGGTGGTACGTATCTGGGCTTTTTTGTCTTCGTCGGTGATCGGCATTGATTGCTGGTCGCTGATGTAGAACATGTCTTCCGCGCGACTGCCTATCGTCGTGATTTTTGCGTCGTGCAGTTGAATATCCAGCTCCGTAAACGCCTTACCTATGGTCGATAGCAAGCCGGCGCGGTCCGTCGTCACTAATTCGATGACGGTGTGTTTATGCGAAGGATCTTCCAGAAAGGTGATGCTGGTTTCTATCGGAAAGTGTCGGGCCTGGCGGGACTGCTTGTGGATATTCTTTGACGCTTTCACTTTTTTGGCGATTAAGCCTTGGCGTAGCGAGGTGCAGATATGTACTTCGCGATACAAGTCGTTAATGGCTTCGCCGGATTGTTCCAAAACCTGAAAACTGTTCAGTACGTATTGATCGGCAGTCGTGATGATTCTGGCATCCAGAATTGTTAGGCCCAAATGGTCCAGAGTGGCGGTCGAAATCGAAAAAATCTGCGCTTCGTTGCGGGTGTAAACGAAAATCTCCGCACTGCCGCGCTGGGTTTGCGGGCGCAGTAATACCAACGGCAGTTCGCTTTCCTGGCAGGCCGCGATGGCGATGGTGTGCCAGGCGATTTCGTCCGCAGAATAACGCAGAAAATAGTCGTCGCTGAGATGCTGCCACGACTGCGTGATATTGGTTTTGGATATACCCAGTTTCAAAAGCTCGTCGCCCGCTTCTTTTTTGTTTTCCTGTACCCGTTCCGAGCGGGCCACCGGATTTTGCAGGCCGCGGTGCAAGGCTTGGTGGGTGGAAATATACAAGTCTTTAAGCAATACGTCTTTCCAGGCATTCCATAAGCTAGGGTTGGTGGCGCGAATGTCCGCCACTGTCAGTAGATATAAATAATTTAGCCGCTCTATACTGCCGACTTCTTGGGCGAAGGTGTGGATGACGTCCGGGTCGCTAATATCCTTGCGTTGTGCGGTCATTGACATCAACAGGTGCTGACGAACCAGCCAAGTGATCAACTTGGTATCGTGGCTTGATAATTCGTGTTGCTGGCAAAAGTTGTTGGCAATGGTTTCGCCGAGCGTGGAATGATCCCCGCCCCTGCCTTTGGCTATGTCGTGAAACATGGCGGCGATGTACAAAATGTCAGGCTTTGAAATCAGTAAAAAAATATTATTGCAAAACGGCAATTCCTTGTTGTGTTTGGCCAGCGAGAAGCGCCGCAAATTACGGATAACAAACAGAGTGTGCTCGTCCACGGTATAGATGTGGAATAGGTCGTATTGCATGCGCGCCACGATATTGGCGAAATCCGGCAAATAGGCGGCGAGTACGCCGTATCGGTTCATGCGCTTGAGTTGGCTGGTAATGCCGCGCGGCTGCCTGAGAATATCCATGAATAGGCGGTTGGCCTGTTTGTTGGCGCGGAAATCGGCATTGATCAGGTGCAGGTTTTTGCGAATCAAGCGGATGGTGCTAGCGCGAATTCCTTTCAAAGAGGGCGATTGTTGCAAGATTAAAAAAATTTCCAGCAAAGCCAGCGGTTGTTTTTGAAATACGTCTTTGTGGCTGACTTCCAGATAGCCGTCAATCGATGAAAAATTGGCGGTGATAGGGATGGGGGTTAGGCTTTCCTTGTTGCTGATCAGTCTCTCGTTCAGCAGTTGCAAGAGCATTTCATTCAGGCGTTCAATGTCCACGACAGTTTTGAAGTAAAACTGCATGAATTGCTCGACGTCGGGTTGTTCGTTTTTATCGATGTAACCGAACTGGCTGGCTAGCTCGCGTTGGTAATCGAACACCAATCGGTCTTCGCAGCGGTTGGTCAGATTGTGCAGTGCAAAGCGCAGGCGCCAGAGGATGTCGCGAGCGGTAATAAGATTGTCGTATTCGGATTTCGGTAAAAAACCGTACTTGATCAACTCGCGGAGAGAGGATGCGTTGTAATGGCGCTTGAATACCCAGCTGATGACCTGCAAGTCGCGAAGTCCACCAGGGCCTTCCTTGATGTTGGGCTCCAGGTTGTAAGCCGTGTCGTGGTACTTGCTGTAGCGCTTTTGCTGTTCAGCCATTTTGGCTGGAAAAAATTGTTCCGATGGCCAGAGTGTTTCAGAATTTATCTGGTGTTTTAGATCGCTAAACAGTTCGGAGTTGCCGGTAATCAGGCGCATTTCCAGCAGATTGGTAAAGACGGTTTGGTCGTCCGCGGCAACCGCCAGGCACTCTGCTACTGAGCGTGTACTGAGTCCTGGTTTTAAGCCAATGTCCCAAAGAAAATTACAAAAACCGGATACGGGCTGTTGATAGTCTATCGGGTTGGCGGCGTCGAGCAGCACCAAGATATCGATATCCGAGTAGGGAAACAATTCGCTTCTGCCATATCCGCCGGTCGCAATCAGGCTATGGCGGCTGGCGGCTGCGTCGAGGAAATGTAGCCAGCAGGCGGTCAATAGATTGTCGATGAAGCGAGCTTTCTCGGTCAGCAAGCCGACGGTCGCCTGGTCCGGGTTAAAGCGCATTTTTAACTGCGCATTTTCTTCGTTAATCGCATTTTTGAATTTGGCGACCGGATTTTCGCCTGCAAAGCAGTCGAGAAAATCGTTTTCGGTGAACAGCGCTTGGCTCACAGTTCTTCCTGTCTCAGCGTCAAAATCTCGTAGCCGGTGTCGGTCACCAAAATTGTGTGCTCCCATTGTGCTGACAAGCTGCGGTCCTTGGTCACTGCCGTCCAGCCGTCGGCGAGGATCTTCATATGGCGTTTGCCTTGATTGAGCATGGGTTCTATCGTAAAAATCATGCCGGGCTCGATTATCTCGCCTTCACCGCGTTTGCCGAAATGCATCACGTGTGGATCTTCGTGAAATTTTTTGCCTATGCCGTGACCGCAGAACTCTCTGACAATGGAGTAGCGATTGCTCTCCGCATGTTTTTGAATCGCATGGCCTATGTCGCCCAGGCGGGCGCCGGGTTTGACTTCCGCTATACCCAAAAACAGGCATTCGCGGGTGATGTCTACCAAGCGTTTGGCGTGTGGGCTGACCTCACCGATACAAAACATTTTGCTGGTGTCGCCGTGATAACCATCCTTTATCACCGTAATATCGATATTTACGATGTCGCCGTTCTTTAGTTTTTTCTCGCTGGGAATACCGTGGCAAATCTGTTGATTAATGGATGTGCAAATCGACTTAGGGAAGCCGCGATAATTTAAGGGCGCGGGAATGGCTTGTTGCACATCGACGATGTAGTCGTGGCAGATTTGGTCAAGCTCTTCGGTGGATATGCCGGCAACGACGTAGGGGGCGATCATTTCAAGTACTTCGGCGGCCAGTTTTCCGGCAACGCGCATCTTGTCGATTTCTTCAGCGGTTTTTATGGTAATAGTCATCGGCAGGTGGCTAATTATTAGGATAAAAGCGGGTGCGGGCCTGGTTTTGCTATTTAATCAAGATGCTCTCGCAGGCAGGCGCCGACAGGAGTCTATCAGACTTGAAGTTGTTGTGAAATTCTAATCATGGTATAAAGGTAAGTTCACTATGTAACCAATACTCACACTTGTCGACACGGTCGGTGGGGTGCTGAAAGTCTATTTAGGATTTTCGGTCACTGATCGGGGCGAGTGGAGGCGTAACCCAACGCCGAATTATTCGGCAATTTTAGGAGAAGTAAATGGCAGCAGTGTCAATGCGTCAAATGCTGGAAGCGGGTGTTCACTTTGGACATCAAACCCGTTACTGGAACCCAAAAATGGCTTCATATTTGTTTGGAGCGCGTAACAAAATTCATATCATCGACCTGGAACAAACGCTTCCATTGTTTAACGATGCGATGAACTATCTTGGTCAAATGACCGCCAACAAAGGCACCATTCTGTTTGTCGGTACTAAAAAAGCGGCGCGTAAAGTCGTGGCGGAAGAAGCAAAACGTTGTGGCATGCCTTACGTCAACCATCGTTGGTTGGGCGGCATGTTGACCAACTTCAAAACCATCAAAAAGTCCATCAACCGTTTGAAAGAACTGGAAGCGATGAAAGCCGATGGCACCTTGTACCAACGTTTCAGCAAAAAAGAAGCTTTGGGCATGGAGCGCGAATTGGAAAAGCTTGAGCGTAGCTTGGGCGGTATCAAAGATATGCGCGGCACTCCTGACGCTATTTTCGTGTTGGACGTAGGTTATGAGAAAAATGCCATTATGGAAGCCAAAAAATTGGGCATTCCAGTGGTCGGCGTGGTTGACTCCAATAACTCGCCCGAAAAAATTGATTACGTTATCCCAGGTAATGACGATTCTATCCGCGCAGTGACTTTGTATTGCCAAAGTGCTTCGGCCTCCGTGCTGGAAGCAAAAGCCTTGCGTATGGATGCTTCAGCCAAAGCCGACGATTTTGTAGAAGAAGTCGTAACGGAAGCGTAAGTATTAAACGCGCTCGGCCAAGGTGGTTGAGCGCCGCTGAATCTGGTATTCAGAACAGACTGTCTTTTAAACGCCTCCTTTGTGAGGCGTTTTTTTAGTTAATAAAATTTGAGGAAAAAACGATGAGTATTAGTGCGGCGATGGTCAAGGAATTGCGTGAGCGTACCGGCTCAGGCATGATGGAGTGTAAGAAAGCCCTGGTTGAAGCCAATGGCGATATGGAACTGGCCATTGAAAACATGCGTAAAGCCGGTTTGGCAAAAGCCGATAAAAAATCCGGCCGTATCGCGGCGGAAGGCATCATAGGTGTTAAAGTTTCCGACGACGCTAAAACCGTTGTTATGGTAGATGTTAACTGCGAAACCGATTTCGTCGCCAAAGGCGATGATTTTATTGGTTTTGCTAATGATGTCGTCAATAGTTTGTTGACCAGCAATGTCAACAGCGACGAAGAATTGCAAGCAATGGTACTGAGCACCGGCGTCAGCGTTGACGATACCCGTCGTGCGTTGATTGCTAAAATCGGCGAAAACATTACTGTGCGCCGTTTCGTTAAATTCACCACCACTGAAGGTGGTCAGGCGGCTTACCTGCACGGCAGTAAAATTGGCGTTATCGTTGAGTTAAGCAAAAACGATCCCGCTTTGGGTAAGGACGTGGCGATGCATGTTGCCGCTGCTAAACCTGAATATGTATCGGATGATCAAGTATCAGTCGATGTTATAGCCAAGGAAAAAGAGATTTTTGCCGCGCAAGCACTGGAAAGTGGCAAGCCTGCCGAGATCGTTGAAAAAATGATTGGTGGTCGTATCAATAAATTCCTGGCGGAAGTGACATTGTTGGGTCAACCTTTCATCAAGGACGACAGCGTTACCGTTGGTAAATTGCTGACCTCTAAAGGCAATGCTGTCGTGCGTTTTGCTCGTTTCGAAGTGGGCGAAGGCATTGAGAAAAAAGAAGAAGATTTTGCCGCCGAAGTAATGGCACAAGTTAGAGGCTAAACGCCTCGGAATAAACCCGGTTCGCCGGGTTTATTTATATCAGTTCGTTGCTTTTAACCCATGTTTACGGTGGATATTTGATTATGAGTCAATTGATTTGTCAGAGAATTTTACTTAAATTGAGCGGCGAAGCACTGGCGAGCGAACGCGGCGGCAGTATCGATCCGGATATAGTGCAACGCTTGGCTCAAGAAGTGAAAGACTTGTGCGATGCAGGTATCCAGGTTGGCTTGGTGATTGGTGGCGGCAATATTTTGCGCGGCGGCGAGAAAGCATCTGAAGGCTTAAATCGAGTCACCGGCGACCAAATGGGTATGTTGGCAACGGTGATTAATGCCTTGGCGATGCAGGACGCGCTGGAGTATCTCGGGCAGCCGGTTCGGGTCATGACTGCCTTGAAAATCAATCAGGTGTGCGAAGATTACATCCGTCGCCGGGCTGTCAGACATTTGGAAAAAGGTAGAGTGGCTATTTTCGCTGCCGGAACCGGTAATCCGTTTTTTACTACCGATACCGCCGCCAGTTTGCGTGCTATTGAAATTGACGCCGAGTTGATGATTAAGGCGACCAAAGTCAAAGGCGTTTATTCCGCGGACCCGAATAAAGTGGCTGATGCCGTATTTTATCCCCGCTTGACCTATGACGAAGCCATCGATCAGCGCTTGAATGTCATGGACACCACGGCCTTGGTTTTGTGCCGGGATAACAACCTGCCCATGCGGGTAATGAATGTATTTGAGCCGGGAGCGATTATGCGCTTGATGCGCGGTGAAGACATAGGCTCCCTAATCGAGAGGAACTAACAGAATGATCAGCGATATTCAACAAGATGCCGCCAGCCGTATGGTAAAAAGCATCGAGTCCTTACAAAAAGCATTTACCAAAATAAGAACCGGCCGCGCGCATCCCAGCTTGCTGGACCAAATCAGCGTCACGTATTACGGTAACGAATCGCCCTTGTCGCAGGTTGCCAACGTCTCTGTCGAGGACGCGCGTACCTTGAAAGTCGTGCCTTGGGAAAAGAGCATGATCCAGGCTATCGAGAAAGCCATCATGTCGTCCGGCTTGGGCTTAAATCCCGCCACGCAAGGTACCGTCATCAGACTGCCGTTGCCGGCGCTGACCGAAGAGCGTCGTCGTGATTTGGTTAAAATCGTCAAAAATGAAGCCGAACAAGGCCGCGTAGCGATTCGCAATATTCGCCGCGACGCCAATGCCGCGATCAAAGATGCTTTGAAAGAGAAATTAATTTCTGAGGACGATGCGCGTCAAGCCGAAGAAAAAATTCAGAAGCTCACCGATCAATACATCAAGGAAGTAGAGAAGCATCTTGAAGAAAAAGAAGCCGATTTGCTTTCCATGTAATCGAGAGGCGTGATGACTGCTGCTGACAACGATAAACCGGCGATAAATAACGGCAATCCACGGCATATTGCCATCATCATGGATGGCAATGGTCGCTGGGCGCAAAAACGCTTGATGCCCAGGATCATGGGGCATTACGCTGGTGTGAAGGCGGTCAGGAAGATCGTCGAGTATTGTGCCAAAGAGAACATTGAAGTGCTGTCATTGTTCGCTTTCAGCAGCGAAAACTGGCGCAGGCCGCAAGATGAAGTGAGTTTGTTGATGGAGCTGTTCATGAACACACTGCAATCCGAGGTCGATAAACTCGACAAAAACAACATCAGACTGAAAATCATCGGCGATAAAAGCGCGTTTCCGGAAAAACTGCGGGAAAAAATCGCCGCAGCCGAAGGACAGACCGCACAAAACGACGGATTGACATTGCTGATTGCCGCTAACTACGGCGGACGTTGGGACATCACCCAAGCTTTGCGGCAAATCGTCGCTGGGGTGAAATCGGGCGAGATCGACGAGCAAGCCATTTCCGAACAACTCGTCAATCAATATCTGGTGACCGCTGAGTTACCCGAGCCTGATTTGTTTATTCGTTCCGGCGGAGAGGAACGGATCAGTAATTTTCTTCTGTGGCAACTGGCCTATACCGAATTTTATTTTACCGATGCGCTTTGGCCGGATTTCGATCAGCAAGCATTGGAAAAAGCTATCGGCAGCTTCAAAGGCCGGCAAAGACGTTTTGGGCACACTGGCGAACAAGTCATCGATAACAGAGTTCTCTAGGGATTTTTTCTATAACCATAATAATTAAAAAACCACACACATGTTATTAAAACGCATCTTAACCGCGCTAGTACTGGCTACCGTGGTCATCACGGCAGTTATGCTGCTGCCAGCCCTTTATTTCTCCCTATTTATCGCTGTGGTTACACTGATCGCCGCCTTCGAATGGATGGCCTTGACTGACGTAAACACGCTTATCCGCAAAATACTTTTCCTCTTGTTTTTAATTGTGCCGATGTTGGGCGTTACTTATTGGACGGTATTGCTGGAGTTGCTTAGCGAGGCGATGGAATGGCCGGAAATCAAAGACTATTCGGATGCTTTAGAGTGGTTTGTTATCGCTCCGGTGCTGTTCTGGGTGCTAACGATGGTTTTGATCAGAAAAGCCGGTCCGCAGTTGTTGAATATCGAGTTCAAGGCACGGCTCAAGACTTTCAGCGGTTGGTTGGTATTGCTCTCTGCCTGGATGTTTCTCAGCAAATTAAGAGCGTATTACGGTCCTGGCATGGTGATCTACTTTTTGCTGTTGATTTGGGCCGCGGATATTTCCGCCTTTTTTGCTGGTAAAACTTGGGGTAAAGATAAACTCGCGCCAGAAATAAGTCCGGGTAAAACCATTCAAGGCATGTATGGTGCTTTAATTTCCGCGGCTGTCTGCGGCATAGGTTTTACTATTTATGGTTGGATTACCGCGACTCAGCCAGAAGATGTTGACTCCGGAACGTTGCGCTTCCTCAATGGATTGGTGTGGACCGATATGTTGATATTGTCGGTGATGACCGTGTTGATCTCAATTTACGGCGATTTGTTTTTCAGTCTGATAAAACGCAAAAAAGGTGTTAAAGACAGCGGTAACTTGTTACCCGGTCACGGTGGCATTTTGGACAGAGTGGATAGCATCATTGCTGCCGCGCCTTTTTTCTATGCAGGGATTTTATTGATTGGTAGGGTGTTTTACGCATGAAAGGTCTTTGCATACTCGGAGCCACCGGCTCGATTGGCGTCAGCACTTTAGATGTGGTTGCGCGCCACCCCGACCAATATAAAGTGGTAGCGTTAACCGCCAACGGTAATATCGACGCCTTGTACGAACAATGTTTGGCCCATCGTCCGGAGTATGCAGTAGTTGCCAATCCGGATAACGCTCAAGCATTCGAGGACAAAATCGCCGGTTCGCCTCTTGCCGATATTAAGGTGTTAGCCGGCGCGGACGCCTTGACGCAAGTAGCAACCTTGGACAATGTTGACGCAGTGATGGCCGCTATCGTCGGCGCAGCAGGTTTGTTGCCAACTTTGGCCGCAGCAAAAGCTGGCAAAACGGTATTGTTGGCTAACAAGGAAGCCTTGGTCATGTCCGGGCAAATCTTTATGCAAGCCGTCGCCGAAAACGGCGCGACCTTGTTACCGATTGATAGCGAACACAACGCAATATTTCAGTGCATGCCTGCTGGCTATACGACCGGGCATACTGCCAAACAGGCCAGACGTATTTTGTTGACCGCATCCGGCGGTCCGTTTCGGCAAACGCCAATTGCCGATTTGGATACTGTGACCCCCGAACAAGCGGTCGCGCATCCGAAATGGGATATGGGCCGAAAAATTTCGGTGGATTCCGCGACGATGATGAACAAAGGCTTGGAGTTGATCGAGGCCTGTCTGTTGTTCAATATGGACCCGGATGCGATTCAAGTAGTGATTCATCCGCAAAGTATCATTCACTCCATGGTGGATTATGTCGACGGCTCTGTGTTAGCGCAAATGGGCAACCCCGACATGCGCACACCTATCGCGCACGCCATGGCTTGGCCGGAGCGCTTTGACTCCGGCGTGGTGCCGCTGAATATTTTCGAAGTCAAGCATATGGATTTCGAACAACCTGATTTGCAACGTTTCCCGTGTTTGCGGCTGGCCTACGAAGCTATCAAAGCTGGCGGCATTATGCCGACCGTTTTGAACGCCGCGAATGAGATTGCCGTGGAAGCCTTTTTGAACGAGCAGGTACGCTTTACCGATATTGCGCGCATCATAGAGCGAAGCATGGCCCAATTTACTGCCGATTGCGCCGATACGCTCGAACACGTCTTGGCAGCCGACCAGCAGGCCAGAGACGTTGCGAATAAAGTGATCGCCGAACTCAAACAATAGATTTGATGGATACTTTGCACACTTTGTTTTATTTCACCGTCGCCATCGCGGTACTGGTGGCGTTTCATGAGTACGGCCATTTTTGGGCGGCACGCAAGGTTGGCATCAAAGTTATCCGTTTTTCCATCGGTTTCGGCAAGCCGTTAATCAGCTGGCAAAAAAGCTCGGCCGATACTCAATTCGTCGTCGCTGCCATCCCGTTGGGCGGCTATGTGAAAATGGTCGACGAACGCGAAGAAGCCGTAAAGGCGGAAGATTTACCTTTCGCCTTCAATCGGCAGCCGTTATTAGCCCGAACCGCCGTCGTCGCAGCCGGACCGATTGCCAATTTACTGCTGGCCGTGGTTTTATTTTGGTTGGTGTTGGTCATCGGTGAAGCGGGCGTTAGACCGGTTATCGGTGGAGTGGAGGCCGGATCTCTGGCCGAGCAGGCCGGTTTTGCGGCAGGGGACGAAATAATCAGCGTTGATGAGACTGCCACGCCTACCTGGATAGAAGCTCTGGACACCTTGTTGACCTCGGCGATTGACGGTAAAACCGAAATAAGCGTAGTGACTAAAGCGATAGACGATAGTCAACAAGTACGCTTGATTCACTTGACCGAACAAGACGTACAAACCCCGGAAATGCTACATAAGCGATTGGGTCTGAAACCTTGGGTGCCCACTATTAAACCGGTTATCGGTAAGGTGCTTGAGGATGGGGTTGCCAAACAAGCCGGTTTACAAAGCGGTGATTTAATTATCAGCGCAGACGGCACCGCCATTACCGACTGGCAACAATGGGTAGATTATGTGCAGGCCCGGCCGGATGTTGAAATTAAGTTATTGCTGGAGCGTAGCGGCGCGCCATTATCCTTAAGCATAACGCCGCGTAGCGAACAGCAGGGTGAGGGCAAGGCTGTCGGCAAAATCGGCGCCGGTGTGGATACGCCGAAAGACTTGCTGGACTCCATGATGGTGACACATGCTTTGTCTCCCTGGGATGCGGTTCCGGTCGCCGGAAAGCGAGTTTGGTTTTACGCGGTGACCACATTAAAAATGATGGGAAAAATGGTGGTAGGTTCGGCTTCCGTCGAGAATTTGAGCGGTCCCATCAGTATCGCCCAATATGCCGGTCAATCGGCTGAAATGGGATTTACGGCGTTTCTGAAGTTTCTAGGCTTGGTTAGCGTCAGTCTCGGTGTGTTGAATTTGCTGCCTGTCCCGGTGTTGGATGGTGGTCATTTGCTGTTTTTCGCCGTTGAGGCCGTAAAAGGCAGCCCGATTCCGGAAAGAATACAACTGTATTTTCAACAGGCCGGCATGTTGCTGTTGATGCTGCTGATGGGTCTGGCGATGTTTCTGGATATAGGCAGATTATTTCAATAACGCTGAACAAAGCAGTCGCGTTGTGGTCAACCACATTCATTTCTAATCTTCCCTGGTAATTACATGAAAAAAATCACATACACGCTGGCTCTGACGCTACTGGCTTTGACTAGTCCAGCATTATTTGCCGACGAAGCCGCGATAAAAAAAGCCTTGAGTAACTTTATGCCGGGCGGGCAGGTTGACTCGGTGAAACCATCGGAAGTCAAAGGTCTGTACGAAGTGTCTATGGGCGGCAATATCTTTTATTCATCCGAAGACGGTAAATATTTACTGCAAGGGCAATTATTTGACGCCGAAGCAAAGAAAAATATCACCGAATCTAAGCTGGCTGAGGTGCGTAAAGCCTCGCTGGATAAAGTCGGCGAACAAAAAATGATTATTTTCAAACCGGAAAACAGCAAACATGTCGTGTCTATCTTTACCGACATCGATTGCGGTTATTGCCGTAAGTTGCACTCTGAAATCGATCAATACATGGCGCAGGGCATTACGATACGCTACATGTTCTTCCCTAGAGCCGGCAAAGGGTCGGATTCCTATAAAAAAGCAGTGTCAGTCTGGTGTGCCGCCGACAAAAACAAAGCATTAACCACCGCGAAGAAGGGTGAACATCTGGACGCGAAAACCTGTGAAAATCCAGTGGATGAACATATGGCCTTGGGTGAAGCGTTCGGTATGAATGGCACACCGATGATAGTCACGCAAAAAGGTAATATCCTGCCCGGCTATGTGCCTGCCGCGCAGTTGGCAAAAGTGCTGGCCAGCGAATAAGCAAATACAAAAAACCGCCAGCTTTCGAGTTGGCGGTTTGATGGGTTAGAAAGTTATCGGATCGTCACTTCTACCCGACGGTTTCGCGGTTCGGACGTTTCATCGCCGGTCTTGATCAACAAATTCTTTTCGCCGTGCGATGTCACGGCGACCTCTTTGACATCCATTTTGCCGGCATCGAATAACTTGCTGACCTGAACGGCGCGCTCATTAGCCAGCTTTTCGTTTTTGCCGGCATCGCCCACGGTGTCGGTGTGGCCTATCACTGAAATATCGGCGGCCGGATGTTTGCTGGCGGCTTCGATGATCTTCGGAATCAAGGCCGCAGAATCCGCGGTCAGCTTGGTGCCGCCGGTTTCAAAATACAATAAAAATGTTTCCGGTAATACCGGCTCGGAAGCTAAGGCTCGACCAAAGTCCTTATTGATCTTCTCTTGTTCTACTTTGAATACGGTTTTAGAGTTATCCAGAGCCGCACCAAAACCGGCTTGTTCAACCACGGTTTCGCTGCCGGCACCGCTGAAAATCACTTTTCCGGTTGAGCCGTCGTGATCTTCCAGTAAGACCAAATAAGATTTGGCGCAACCGCTTAAAGCCAGCGCGACTGCGAATGTTAAGGTTTTGGGTATGGAAATTGTCGTCATGGCAAATACTCAGTTTAATCTTCAACTTTGACTAAAAAACGTGTGCCTCTTACCGCAATCACGCCGGTGGGGGTTTTTACCGTTACCGCTTCCGGTTTGAGTTTGGCGATGACGCCGGAAATATAGTGCAGGGTGCCTTTTAATAAGCTGGCGTTTAATTGCAATTTGTCCTGTTGTGGTTCGAATTGATATGCTTCTATTTTGAATTCGGTATTCGGGCCGATCGACAAAATGGTATTGTCTTTCAGCGTTACCCCGGCTGCGCCGTTTTGGTCGGTTTTGATAACGTTGCCGACATGAATCGGCGAACCAAGGCTGGCTTTGATTGGGCCGCTACTCTCGTCAATAGTCGTTTGATCGTTGATGGTTTTGATGTAGCCGATGACTGTTTCATCGGCCGATGCCGCATTCGGCATGCAAAGGGCTAACCCCAGGCTACAACAGGCGAAAAGACGTTTCATAATGGCCTCTACAAACGGTGTTTTGGGACATCAATAGCCGCGCGGGCGGTATCGAAATTCAGCGTGTAAGTATAGACAGCATTTAATTGTTGTCAGATTCAAGAGCTTATTTGTTTTAGGGCTATTCGTACGCCGCTTTTATATATTGTCTCACCGGCGAAGGCGGGAGCCTGGTGGCTATGTGGGATTCGGTTCGTGGTCTGGCTTTCTGGCGCGCGCTCACTATCGGAAACCAGCGCTCATAGAAGGGTTACCTGCATTAGATAAAAGTCTAAGCGGCTTAACGGGTCAGCAATTCCACCCAGAACGTGCTGCCCACACCCGGCGTGCTGCTAACCCCGACGGTACCGTTCATCAATTCCGCCAGTTGTTTGGTAATAGCCAATCCAATACCGGTGCCTTCTATTTCGGTATTATCCGCACCCAGGCGCTGAAACGATTGGAATAACAATTGTTGTTGTTGCTCCGCCAGACCGTTGCCGGTATCGGTGATAGAAATTCTCACCCGGTTATCGTCCACCCGTCTGCTGCTCAAGTTGATGGAACCGTGGGGGCGATTGTATTTCACGGCGTTGGACAAAAAATTCAATAAAATTTGTTTGGCGCGTTTCGGGTCTGCTTGCAACTCAATGTTCTCGGGTAAGCAATTATCGACAAGCAACGCCAGACCTTTATTTTGCGCCAAGGGTGTGATCAGGGTTTGGCAATCCTTGATCAGCTCCGCCAAATTGATGCTGCCGATATTCACGCTGATTTTGCCGGACTCGATTTTAGCCAGATCCAAAAGCTCGTTAATCAGCCCGAGCAAGTGCAGGCCGGCCTTGAGTATTTCATTCACCGAGTCCAGGTGAGTTTCAGCCAAAGGATGTTCCTGGTCGTCCATTTGCATCAGCTGCGCAAAACCGATAATGGCATTTAGCGGGGTACGTAATTCGTGGCTCATTTGCGACAGAAATTGGCTTTTGGCCAAGCTGACTTGTTCGGTCCGGTTAATCAATTCCCGCATTACCGTTTGTTCTTCGGCTTTTTTCAGCAGCATTTTCGCCATGAGCATCCGCTCGCCAATATCGTTGATGGTCAACACCGTGCCCATCAGTGCGCCCCGACTGCCTATCAAAGGGGCGATGGTCAGATTCGCGTTCATCGCATAATGGTCGGAAATGGATAAGCGGGTATTGCTGATTTTCAACGGTCCTTGATTGATGACGCTTTGTTGTATCAATTCTGCGATTCGATGCGGTTTGCCGTCTATTTCCAAATTAAAAATGTCGTCGATATTTTGACTGCTAGTCTTGGGACGTTTGCTGCCGATGATGTCCAGAGCGGCGGCATTCATGTATTCAATCGAGCCTTTGTTATCGGTGGTGATTACCCCATCGACGATAGCGTTTAAGGTGATATAGGCGCGCTTTCGTTCTGCGAATAAGGATTGGATCAGTTTCTCAAAATGCCGCCAGCTGCGCAGTGGATAGCTGATTATTAACACCAGTAATGCCACGGACGGTGCAAACCAATAGTGGCTGGTATGCAGTAAGACTAAGCAAAACAGTAAAATTGCCATGGACAGCATAGAAACCGCCAGCGCCAGCCAGCGCAGTGAAAAACAGGTGCTGATCTTGATGGCGATCCCGGCTATGGCCAGGCTTAACAGAAATTGCCAATGGCCCGGTAGCGGTTGCCAAAGCGTTTGCTTAATCAGGCCATCCAAGCCGGCTGCGACGAAATCCACACCGCTCATGGGCCGACTACCGATAGCCAGAGGTGCCGGCAGGTCACGTTCTATACCGCTGGCGGTGAGCCCGACCAATACGTATTTATCGGTGAATAATTGTCCGGACACATTACCCGACAATACGTCCAAATAAGAAACCCTAATGAAATCACTATCCGGCGCAAAGAACGGCAACCACACCCGGTAATCGCCATGAATGCTTTCTGGCGTTGTTTCGATCCGTAAGCCCGGTAAATCGGCAAGTATCTCCGGATGGCTCAACGCATAAATAGCCAGTGGCATCGCCGACCACTGCGAGTCGCCCAAGGACAATCGCAATAAAATGCTTCTACTGATGCCGTCTTTGTCCAAATCGACATTGGCGTGCCCCAGGACTGCATGTTTGGCATAGTCCGGCAAGGGCAGCGTTTCCACCATCTTGTTATCGTTTTGTTCGATAATTACCGGCAGTACGACCTGTCCATAATTGGCTAGAGCACGGCTTAAGTGCGCGTCCAACTCAGGATGTTGCCGATCCGCTTCGGAAAAAATAAAATCCAGCCCAATTGCCTTGGGTTTTGCCGGTGCTAGCGTCTCCAGTAGGCGAGCGTGAATATCTCTTGACCAAGGCCAGCGCCCCAGTTTTTGCAGGCTTTTTTGATCGACTTCGATAATGACAATATCTTTTGAAGCCGGTGTAGCCAGCAGCTTTAGTTGGGCATCATAAATCCACCGATCAAAGCGCCACAGTGCATCCGTATAGCTTAAGCCGACTGTAAATAGTATCAGCAGCAAGACGATCAATGATTTTTCGAAGCGGCAAGTCGCCATGGAATTTACTGTGAAAGTGGAAATACTAGGAAAAGTATACTAGTTGCAACCGCAAACAGTTAATGTAAAACAAGGCTTTCCGCTGTTAATGGCCTGACAGCAGGGCGCAAATTGTCTTGAACCCGCAACCCGCCACTATCAACGCTTGTTAGCTTTTAGCAGCGCTTTCAATCGATATAAAGCGTCCAATGCTTGCCGAGGACTTAAATGATCGGGATCGAGTTCTTCCAGCAGCACGACCGCCGGATGGCATTCCTGACTGGTGAATAAATCAAACTGGTTGATTTCGCTATGATTTTGCAGCTCGATATAGGCGGTGTTTTCCAGTTGGGCCAACTTGTTTTTGGCGTTGGCAATCACACTCTGCGGCACGCCGGCCAGTGCCGCCACTTGTAAACCGTAGCTTTGACTGGCCGGACCGTCTTTCACGGCATGTAAAAATACGATCTTGTCGCCGTGTTCCATCGCGTCCAAATGGATGTTATGGATATTGCCTTGTTCTTCGGCCAACGTGGTTAATTCGAAATAATGGGTCGCGAATAGCGTGAATGCCTGAGTGTGGCGAGCCAAATAATCGGCGCAAGCCCAAGCCAACGATAAGCCGTCGAAGGTGCTGGTACCGCGGCCGATTTCATCCATCAATATCAAGCTGTTGCTGGTGGCGTTATGCAGAATATTGGCGGTTTCCGACATTTCCACCATAAAAGTCGAGCGGCCGCTGGCCAAATCGTCGGAAGCACCGATGCGGGTGAATATCTTGTCTATCGGTCCGCAGCGCAGTGCTTGCGCCGGCACATAACAGCCGATGTGAGCCATCAGCACAATCAATGCCGCTTGGCGCATATAAGTCGATTTACCGCCCATGTTCGGACCGGTGATCACCAGCATCCGCCGCTCTGTTGAGAAATTAAGATCGTTGGCGACGAAGGGAATACTGGATAGCGTTTCCACCACCAGATGCCGGCCGGCGATAATGTCGATGCCCGGCTGTTGGTCCAATATCGGTTGGGACAAGTTTAAGGTTTCGGCACGTTCGGCAAAATTGACCAGCACATCCAGTTCGGCCAAGGCATTGGCGCACTGCTGCAGATCGAGTAACGCATTGCCTAGCGTTTCCAGCAACTGATCGTATAAGGCTTTCTCGAAGGACAGGGATTTTTCGCGGGCACTTAGCACCTTGTCTTCAAAAGATTTAAGCTCCGGCGTGATGTAGCGCTCCGCACCTTTCAGCGTTTGTTTGCGGGTGTAATGCACCGGGACTTTGTCGGCTTGGGCATTGGAAATCTCGATGTAATAACCGTGCACTCGGTTGTAATTGACCTTGAGTGTAGCGATACCTGTAGCCGCTCGTTCGCGCAGTTCCATATCGATCAGAAACTGGTCGGCGTTTTGACTGAGATTACGCAACTCGTCCAACTCAGGATGATAACCGGGGGCAATCACACCGCCGTCGCGAATCAGCACCGGCGGATTGTCTATGATGGCGCGTTGCAACAGGGCCAGTAATTGCGGTTGTTCGCGCAATTGCGTTCGCAGGCTTTCCAGATGCGGATTGTCGCTATCGGCCAGTTGGTTTTGCAGTTGCGGCAAAACCGCCAAGGTCTGTCGCAATACCAGTAAATCACGTGGTCGCGCTGACTTCAAAGCAATCCGAGAGCTAATCCGTTCTATATCGCCCACCTGACGCAGGCTGGCTTGTAGATCTTCATGTAAATGATTCAGCAACAGGCTGGCGATGCAGGCGTAACGGCCATTGACAACGGCATGATCGCGTAGCGGTCGGTGTATCCAACGCCGTAGGCAACGGCTGCCCATCGCGGTGGCGGTTTTGTCCAACACCCCCAACAAGGTGTATTGCATTTGGCCGCTGGGATGGCTGTCCAGCTCCAGATTACGGCGGCTGGCGGCGTCCAAGCTAATGCTGTCGTCGCTGTTCTCGACGCGGATGCCTTGAATATGGGGCAGGGCGCTTTGCTGGGTATCGCGGATGTATTGCAACAAACAACCTGCCGCGCAAATGGCCGACGGTAAATGTTCGCAGCCGTAGCCTTTTAAATCGTGGCTGTTGAACTGCTTTAAAATCAATAGCCGACAACTATCCAAGTCAAAATGCCAGGGCGGCCGTTTGCATAAGCCCCGGCGTTCCTTGATGGCCGACGGCAGTTTAATATCCTCGCTATACAACAATTCAGCCGGGTTCAAGCGCTCGATCTCGCTAAGTAGCTGGGTTTCGCTGTCCAATTGCTGTAGTGTAAATTTCCCGCTGCCTAAGTCCAGGCAAGCCAGCCCGAAGAACTTGTCGAATACGGCTAAAGCCACCAGCAGGTTGTCCTTGCGATCCTCCAACAACGCTTCGTCGGTGACAGTGCCTGGCGTGACGATGCGCACCACCTTGCGTTCTACTGGACCTTTGGATTTGGCCGGGTCGCCGATCTGCTCACAGATTGCAATCGATTCGCCTTGTTTAAGCAGGCGGGCGATGTAGTTTTCCGCTGCATGATAAGGAATGCCGGCCATAGGGATGGGTTGGCCGCCGGACTGCCCGCGAGCGGTCAGCGTAATATCCAATAACTGCGCGGCCTTTTTCGCATCATCGAAAAACAGCTCGTAGAAATCTCCCATTCGGTAAAACAACAGCGTGTCAGGCTGGCCGGATTTGATGCGCATATATTGTTGCATCATCGGGGTGTGCTGTGTTTTGTTGCCTTGCCTGCTGTCTTGTTTTGTTTGGATATTCATTCGTAAGCTAATGAAATAACAGATAATATGTCTATGTTGTGAGCCGGGTTCACTCCAGCTACACTTTTCAAAACTTCCCTGCACTTTGCTGTTTAGTATAGGTTTTAGTATAGGTTTTTTCGAGTTATACTCGTGTCATCGATCAACATAAAAAACCTATACTAAAATGCAATTCGATGCCCGCACCGCTAAAGCTTTGCAGCCAGGACAGCATATGGCTTTTGACGATTACCCAGGACTGCGTTTGTCTGCCATGGCAAAAGTGAGAACTTGGTTTTATCGGTATAGAAGCACTGTTGATGGACGCCTTAGGCAGGTGTCAATTGGTCATTGGCCATCTATGTCATTTCCCGTGGCTATTGTCGCTTGGGAAGCTTTGAAAAACCAGCGTGATTCTGGTAATGATCCTGTATTAGAGGCAAAGCAAGCTAAGTTAGAGGCAAAAGCTTTAATATTAAAACAAGAGGCGGCAAATTCTGAAAACGCTTATACAGTTAGAGTGCTGTGTGATGAATATTTAGCTGGACATGTTTGTCGCCACAGAGCCAAAAAAGGTTCTACTGAAATTATTAGGATGTTTAACACAATGCTGGGTGATATGGCGGATTTACCATCCACTGCAATTACCCGCTCAATGGCTTTTGATTTGATTCAAAAGTACGCCGCAATATCGCCCGTGCAGGCCGGAAAATTACGATGTGAGTTAGGAGCAGCATGGGATTATGCAATGGATGCCGGCAGACTACCTGAAGCTGCAGTAAATTGGTGGCGCTTAATTTTACGTGGAAAAATTAGATCAAAAGGAAAGACCATAGAAGGTAAGAACATCGGCGTGGTCAAACGCGTACTCACTGAAGACGAAATCGGAGAATTGATAGCTTGGCTTCCAAATTTCGCACCGATAATTACTGACGTTCTAATGTTATATCTTTGGACCGGAACTCGCGGCTCAGAAATTGTCGGCATGTCAGGAACTGAAATTAGTGAAGAGGGCGGTCAAGTTTGGTGGACGATACCGAAAATTAGAACGAAAAATGCTCGACATGAAACTGCTACAGATCAAAGGGTGCCCTTATTCGGTAGGGGTTTGGCAGTGGTGTTACGGCGGAAAAAATTGTATGGAGACGGTTTTCTATTTCCATCCCGTCATAAAGTGGGGCACATCGAACAAAAATACGTCACTGAACAGGTGTTTTATAGACAGCCCTATAGTCAGATACGCCCTGAGCAGGTGAGGCCTCGATTAACGGTGACTCATTGGGCACCGCATGATTTGCGACGGACTTCACGCACCTTGCTTGCAAAATTAGGATGTCCAGATTCCGTAGGTGAAACGATTCTCGGTCATATGTTACCCGGTGTGGTAGGAACTTATAATCGGCATCAATATGACGATGAAAAACGCCTATGGCTCTTTAATCTGTCAGAGCATCTTGAGTCATTGGCAAATTTCTAGATTTAGGTTTGCCGTTGCGTCCGCCTATTGCCGTATTAGGAGGGGGTAATAAATCGGAAACAGGACGCGACTCAGCCCATTCTTCAATTTCGCGTAGTAACCAGCAGGAACGGCGTGCAGATGCTTTACGAGGCTTAGGGAACTCATCGGCACGAATCAATGATTGGATGGTAGATTCAGAAAGCCCTGTGACTTCTGAAACCGCCTCAAGATCAATCATGATGGGTCTCAATACCGACTGATGTTTATGGGCGTTACTCATGTATTTGTTGTCTACCAATAAATAGGTCGCTCGTTCGATCCGGCCTTGTTTTAAATAAAGCAATGACCGGATTGGTTGCCATTTTATCTTATTCAGGATTCAAATATTTTTGGTTAACCTTCTCATAAATGTATTTTGCAGATGCTGCAGCGATCAGTGAGATCTTCACGGGCTTTTAACAAAACCCAAGATTGACATTGTGGACACTTCGAAAGTTGAACTCGTTTATCTTTGATGTCCTGTGCCACCACCCAAGCATCGGAAAACTCGAGTTGTCCCAAGGGATATGATTTTTTATACGCATTAAAGGCAGTAATTAGCGTCTGGATTTGGCCTTCTTTCGATTTGGCCGTGGCAACCTGAAAACACACGGCGAAGATGGTTACATCTTTATACTTACGGCGACTACCGGTCAAACCTCGGGTTGAAAACTTGATCGATCCACGACTGGGCGATTGGCCATGTAATTGACGGTATGTCTGCCTCAGTAACTTTATTGGTACTCCCGTTGCTTGATGCACGATTTTGACTTTCGCATGGAGATTGAGCAGTTCTATCGCCAAGGTTTGTTGTTGATATTTCATGAGCATTAGCTGCCTCCCTTAATCAATAGTGCCACTTAATCCGAGCATGGCTTCCGCCATTGGGGGAGAGTCTTTCTTGATGCTTTGGATAAATTGACTCGAAAACCGAGGGGTAAAACATAGCCAGTTGGAGCGGGCAATGAAATCGATGTCTTCTAGGGATAAGCACCCAACGGCTGATCGCATGGATTCGTCCGAAATTCCCAGCACCAATTCCGTCAATACTGAATTTTCTCTAGCGATTTCCCTAGCTTTGATGAGCCAGGCCTGATTCATGGTATAAATCTCTTCATCGCATCCCAGCTGATCGATCGTCGTCAATTTGTCAAAGTAGCCCTTCAGATTTTTGAATGCTGACTGCATAATGTTATCGACGTGCCCAGCCATATTGACTATTTTCAGTTTCGATTTCAGAAAATCGGATCCGAATTCAGCGACCAATGGCAAAAACAATTCCTGAAAGAACCCCTGGGTGATGTTTTTAACGTCCCTAAAATCAATTGTCAGCGACTGTTGATTGGCAAAGCATTCGCGAGCCAATCGCGCGAGATTTTTGCCATGAACCGACTGAGGAATTTGGGAACTGGTGGCTGTGACGACAACGATATGCATGCGACTTCTCCTTAGTAGCTGATGGAATGCCTAACGAGCGTTTGGTTTGTTCAATGTGAGCATTTTTGATTTTGCGGAAACCCAGCGCCGCCGACCTGAGCGATCAGTCCATACATCGCAGATTGGGCATTGGCTAAATGCGACCTCGGGATGAATCATTCCCAAGTAACGGGCGTGGCAACGCCCGCAAAAAATGAATACCAAATCACCCGCTGAGAGCAGGCCGATTAAATACCAAGCCCGGTTGATATCTAACGGATAATATTGGCTGGAAAGTGGTTGGATACATTGTCGATTGGGTAAAATTCTGGAAGCGACATTGCTGTAAATCTCGTAGGCCGCAACTAGTAAGGTTGCATTCAGGTTTGGGGTAGAAAGCCGGTGCCGAATGTCTTCAATAATGCTTAAAAATAAAGAAGCATGAATATTGTTGAATGCTGAGCGGATGACCCATTGATAATCATGTGGCAGCATGCCTTGTTTGGGCGATTGTCCTTTTACAGCTTTAAAAAATGCGATGCTTTGTTTTCGGGTTAAATGGCATAGTTGGCTGACAATTGGCGGGCGGGCGCCGAGTTGAATTAGTTTTTCCGCCAAGAGCAAGTCTGCGCCTATGTTTGATCTGCTTTTAAAGGGCATTGGTTTCATCCGCAGTTCTAGTGATACAAGGTTGGAGAAGATCTACATAGGCAACCATGGGCAAGTTGCTTGGGGCATAGACAGGCAATAACTGAATCACTGCGCGACTGCTTTCGGCGTGTTCACGAAGTTGCTCTTGTGTCATGCCGGCGAGACGGTCTATGCCAGCCCGATCTAATCCGAAGCGCCAGGCCGTTTCTTCAGGATTACTGCGTGCGCATTCTCTGGCTAGCATGAGATATTCGAAATTTACCCGGGCAAGGTCTTCATCCAGTGTTGACATAAACGCCTCTTAGTTGATTAACGACTGTTGTCGATATGCTATGAGGGCAGCACGCAAATGTCCCGGTCGCAAAGTGACCTGTTTTGGGTCACAAATCTCCGGAAACCCCGGTTGATATGAATTGGCGTTGTTGAAAATAATTGGCTTATTAAGCTGGTAATGCGTTTTTCCGCATGTGATGGACGGCCAATTTGATAACGCCAGGCAATTTGCATGGTTTGATGGATTGAATGATTCTGAAATTCTTCTAACCTCGTTCTGCTTATTAGAGGCTTTGCCCACAACAAGTGGAGTCTTAATTGGCGTTTGACCTGAATAAGTGCTTTCCAAAATCATTTTTACTTCGCTCATCTCGCATTCGTTATGGAGGACATTGTTATGAATCGGCTATTCGCTAACTAGACCGCAACTACCGGTTACCTGGTTTGGGGTGGTTTATGCGCGAGGTAATTCAATGCTTGATCGATTGGTTGGATAGTGAGCCAAGCGATGAAAAAGGCCACCGCATATTGCGCGCGTTAGCTCAGGAATCGTTAAAGAAAGTGGATTTCGAAGAGTCGGAGCGACGTTTCACGGCCGATGTAATCGTCGCTGCTGTTGGTGAGTCCTTAGACAGTGCCGAACCTAAAAAATGGATCGACTGGCCGGGTTCGTTAAAAAAATATTGCGAAATCCGTGAACCGCAAATCATGGAGTTTGCCCGTAAGCGTAGGCTTTCGCATTATCCAAAGCCGGAGCGTAAAAGCACAAAGGGAGGGCCGGGACGACACACGACGTTTTATATCAAAGCTGAAACGGTTCCGGTGATATTGGAAGAAGACCAAGCAATCGAGGATGTTCGGGCTGGGAGCAACGTAGCCGATTTGCAAGCCAGCTATCAACTGACAGAATTGGGTGAAGTCAAACCCAGTTGGATCGCGAGTTGGTTATTTCGGCACGGACAAATCGAATTACGCCGATGGCATGTATGGGGCGTACTGGGCTGGTTGGCGACAATAGGCGGACTTGCATTGTTAATTGCCTATGCCGGATGGCTATCGTTATCCGTGCCTAGGCCGGTGACAACGCAAGATTTGACATTACTGGTCAGTATTTTCGCGATTCCCTATGGTTCCTGGGTAACTATCATCAAGCCTTGGATATTATTGTTGGATGACCGAATTGTCGTAGCCCATGAACTATTCACAAATTTTTATGAACAGTCTGCGCAGTTCGAACTGCTTCGAGATGGAGATTTAAGAGTAATTCGGTTAGTTCGGTATTCGGCGCCATGTCCCATTTGTGGCGCCACTATTTATCTCGAAAAAGGCGAACCGGATTATCGACGGAGGTTAGTGGGACGGTGTTATGAAAGCCCGAGAGAGCATGTGTTTAGTTTTGATAGAATCACTCGTTGCGGGCGATTACTGGTTGATCGATAACTTGTCGAGAGGAGCTGCTGCCGCACCGTTTATTCTTATTTCAATACATTTCATTTGCCCTACGACTAGCTGCGGCATACAATCGCCGCTGGTTTTAAGGTTCCCGCTCTTGGCGGGTGAAACTGGAAGTCGGTTAAATGCCGACGCTGCCCCCGCAACGGTAGGTGATTCGTCACGAGCCCGGAGACAGGCCTAAAACTGTAGTCAACAGTATTGCGGAGGGCGATCTGTCAAATCGGTTTTTTTGGTTTGTCTTTCCCTCTGTTATTCCGTCCACCTTATTCGGAACAGACAACCATGAAAACACTCGCGGCATCTACCACCCTTTCTTCCTCAAAAATCCTGCCCGGCCTGAGTGCTATTGTTTTGGGCCTGACCGTCGTGTTAGGTTTGGGTTTCTTGCAGGACGCTAACAACTACCTGCATAACGCCGCCCACGACGGACGTCACAGCGCAGCTTTTCCTTGCCATTAACATGGCGGATTTTCGTAAGCTGGTCGCAGTCTCGCTACTGGCGGGACTATTGGGCGGCTTGTTACTCAGCGTGCTACAACACTATCAAACCTTGCCCTTGATTTTGGCCGCCGAACAATTCGAAACGCCATCGGCTGAGCATGTGCATGACTGGCAGCCGATGGATGGATGGCAACGCAATGGTTTTACCTTGCTGTTCAATGGCCTGACCGGCTTCGGCTTTGCCTTATTGATCAGTGCTTCCATGTATTGGCGAGACCAACGCGGTTATCTGTATGGACTCGGCTGGGGTTTGGCCGGTTATTGGGTGTTTTATGTCGCGCCATCATTGGGTTTGCCGCCGGAATTGCCCGGCACCGACAGCGCCGAATTGCACAGTCGCCAAGCGTGGTGGCTTTTTACGGCCGCCGCTACCGCGATTGGCTTGTTTGGTCTTTTTTTGACCAAACAGCGCTGGTTGCAAATCGGCGGCGCTGGCTTACTGGCCTTACCGCATCTGATCGGCGCACCGCATCCGGAGGTTGCCCAGGCTTTAGCGCCCGAAGCCTTACAACAGCATTTTGTGGTGTTGACATCCATCAACAACGCTATTTTCTGGCTGACCTTGGGCGCAATATCGGGCCGATTGTTGCGTAAAGTAACGTTTTAGTGGTGAATGCTACTGCAACACGCCATTGCCCGGCGATATTGATCAGCGCTCCTGCCTCCGGGCAAGGCAAAACCACCATTACGGCGGCTTTGGCCTATTACTATCGCCAGCAAAACCGCAAGGTACGCGTGTTCAAAACCGGCCCGGATTTTATCGATCCGCAAATATTGAGCTTTGCTTGCGGACAACCGGTTTATCAGCTGGATTTATGGATGATGGGCGAAGCGCATTGCCGTGAGATGCTTTATAACGCCGCCGACGCTGACATCATCTTGATTGAAGGTGTCATGGGCTTGTTCGACGGCGATAGCAGCAGCGTCGATTTGGCACAAACACTAGACGTGCCGGTGGCCGTTGTCATCGATGCGGGCGGCATGGCACAAACTTTTGCCGCTGTGGCTTATGGCTTAGCCCATTACAGAGCCAACTTGCCGTTTGTCGGCGTCATCGCCAACAAAGTCGGCAGTCCGGGTCATGCTAAATTGCTGGAAGAAGCCTTGCCGGACAGCATGCCGCTACTGGCGGCGATGGCGAAAGATGAAACGGTCGGCTTGCCGTCGCGGCACTTAGGCTTAGTGCAGGCCGATGAAATTGCAGACCTTGACCTTCGCCTGGCGCGCGCAGCCGAATTACTCAGTAGCCATGCGCCGTGCCGATTGCCGCAGCCGGTTGCCTTCGCGCCGATCGCCACCTCCCCGCCGCCACCGTTACTGGCTGGTAAGCTTATCGCTGTGGCTCGTGATGCGGCGTTTTCGTTTATCTATCAAGCCAATCTGGATTGTTTGCAAGCCATGGGCGCTGAACTGACGTTTTTCTCGCCGCTCGCAGACCACGTATTTCCCGAGGCAGACAGTGTCTACCTGCCCGGCGGTTACCCGGAACTGCATCTCCAAACATTGGCCGACAATGTCGCCATGAAACAAGCCTTGCAGCAACATCATCAAGCCGGTAAGCCGATTTACGCAGAATGCGGCGGCTTTTTATATTTGCTGGAACGCTTGATCGATAAAGACGGCCATGCGGCAGCGATGGCTGGTCTGTTACCCGGCAGCGCGCAGATGCAAAAACGCTTGGTGAATCTGGGCATGCACAGTTTGCAGTTAGAACAAGGCGAAATTCGCGGGCATAGCTTTCATCACTCGCAACTGGAAACCATACAGCAGCCGTTCACCGAATCGAAGCCTCAACGCAATCGTAGCCGTAGCGAAAACTTTTATCAGGTGGGTTCGTTGCGAGCGTCTTATCTGCACACCTACTTTCCGTTCAACCCCCAGGTCGCGGCTGGATTTTTTCTATGAGCACTCAACCTAAAGTATGGTTTGTCGGCGCAGGTCCCGGTGATCCTGATTTAATCACTGTCAAAGGTCGCGACTTAATTGCCAAAGCGGATGCCATTTTGTTCGCAGGCTCTCTGGTACAGGCCGCAGCGACGCAATGGGCACCAAGCGCTTGCGTGATCAAAGATTCCAAAGACATGACTTTGGAGCAGATTACCAACTGGCTGACCGAACAAGCCGGTCCGGGCAAAACCGTCATTCGCCTGCAAACCGGCGACCCTGGCTTGTACGGTGCATTGATTGAAATGGTGCAACCACTGGATGCGGCCAACATTGCCGTCGAAGTAGTGCCGGGCGTCTCGTCGGCATTTGCTGCGATGGCTTGCGCAGTCGAAAGCCTGACCTTGCCGGAAGTCACGCAGACCGTGATTTTGACTCGCGTTGAAGGCCGCACACCAATGCCGGACGGTGAATCCTTGCAAGAATTGGCCAGCCATCACACCACGCTGTGCCTGTTTTTATCGATCACCTTGTTGCCCTTGATCGAGCGCGAATTAAAAGCCGCCAACTGGGCTGATGATTCCCCGGTATTGGTGGTTCATAAGGCCAGCTGGCCGGGTGAACAACAGATTATTCGCGGCACCCTGGCTGATATTCGCGAACGCTGCCGGGCCGCCAAAATCAACAGTCAGGCCATGATCGTGATTAGCCCCACCTTGGGCGCGAGGCACTGGCCATCGTTAAAAAAATCCAAACTTTATGATGCCGGTTTTACGCATCGTTTTCGCCGCGCCGAGCGGCCTCAGCCTAAGGAATAAGCATGACAACCACCGTTCTCTTGGTCGGCCACGGATCGCGCAATCAGGCCGGCAACGATGAAATTCGCGAATTTCAACAACAATGGCAGGCGCAACACCCTGACTGGCGCATCGAGTTGTGCTATATCGAACTCGCCGAGGTGCTGTTGGAAGAAGGATTGAGCCGCGCCGCGCAAGGATCTAGCCGCGTGATAATCGTACCGCTGATCATCAGCGCCGCCGGGCATGTGAAGATGGAGATCCCCGAGCATATCGAGGAAGCCCGCGAAAAATTTCCAACCGTCGAATTCATCTATGCGCCGCATCTAGGCAGTAACGAAACCTTGTTGGCCATACTGCAAAAACAGCTCAATTCAGCGCTTAAATCACTGGCGATGCCGGATCCTAAAACTACCGGCGTGATCATTTTAGGCCGTGGCTCCTCCGACAAAGTCGCCAACGGGGAATTGGCAAAATTAGCGCGTTGGCTGTTTGAAGCTACCGAGCATGAACTCGTCGACATTGCCTTCACCGGTATTACCCATCCGCGTTTGGAAACCGCCGTGCAACGTCAAGTACGACTGGGCATGACGCAGATTGCGATTTTGCCCTATTACCTGTTTACCGGCTTGCTGATCGAGCGCATCGGCAAACAAATCGAACGCTTGCAAAGCCAATATCCGCAGATTGTCTTCGGTGCCGGCACTTATTTTGGTTTTGATCCGGCCATTTTTAAATTGCTTGATCAACGGGTTACCGAAGCCTGGGACCCGCTCGCGCCGAAAATGCTGGAATGCGACGGCTGTCAGTATCGCGAGCAAGCCGAACATCACCACCATCATTGATTAGCCATGAGCCACAACATTCAAACCGAACAACTGACCCAGGCTGGGCAACAAATCGAACACGATTCCTTTGCCATCGTCGACCGCGAAGTCGGCGAGCACCATTATTCCCACGGCCAATGGCAAGTGGTGCGTCGCATGATCCACGCCACTGCGGATTTTGAGTTTAATGGCCTGACCGAGTTTTCCGCGCATGCAGTCGAAGATGGTACTCAAGCCATTTTAAATGGTGCGCCGATCGTTGCCGACGTGGAAATGATTTGCGTCGGCTTATCGCAGCCGCGCCTGGCGCATTTTGGCATCAGCGCCCGCCAGTTCATCGCCGATGCGGATGTCATAGCCGCCGCCAAACAGGTCAACAGTACCCGCGCGGTACAAGCCATGCGTAAAGCGCAGCGCCTGGGTTTAATCGCCGGCGGTATCGTCTCAGTTGGCAACGCACCGACCGCGCTGTTGGAAGTGTTGCGGATGATCAAAGAAGAAGGCGTCAAGCCGGCACTGATCGTCGGGATGCCAGTCGGTTTTGTCTCTGCAGCGGAATCCAAGGATTTACTCGCCGAATTAGCCGATGTGTCATGGATCATCACCCGTGGACGTAAAGGCGGCTCGACCTTGGTCGTCGCGGCGATTCATGCCTTGTTGAGCTTGGCGGAAACCCGGCAGAAAAACGGCTGATAGCATGGCAATGCCGGAACGCAAACCCAAAGGTACCCGCAAGGGTTACACCACCGGCGCCTGTTCGGCGGCAGCGGCACGGGCGGCAGTGCAGGGTTTGCTGAATGGGCGCGTGCCGGACACTATCGACTGCGTGCTGCCCAATGGGCAAGACGTGGCATTCAAAGTCGAAGAAAGCTTCGTACAGAACGACCGAGCACATGCTGTCATCGAAAAAGACGCCGGCGACGATCCGGACTGCACCCATCGCGCTCGGCTGACGGCGGATGTGATGTGGATAGAACAACCGGATACTATCGTATTGCAAGGCGGCGCGGGCATAGGCCTGATCACTCGGCCCGGTTTGGGGCTGGCGGTCGGCGGTCCGGCCATCAATCCGGTTCCGCGCAAAAATATCGAGGATAACATCCGTCTGATCGCCGCCGAAGCGCTAAAAACCCGAGGTCTACAGGTAACGATCTCGGTGCCGGGCGGCGAAGAGATGGCGAAAAAAACCCTGAATTATCGTTTGGGCATTATCGGCGGTATTTCGATTCTAGGTACGACCGGAATCGTGCATCCGTATTCCACGGCGGCGTTTCGGGCTAGCGTGGTGCAAGGCGTGGAAGTTGCGGCCAATCAGGGGCAGGCTAGCGTGGTGCTGACCACCGGCGGCCGCACCGAGAAATTCGTGATGCGCGAATTGCCCGACCTGGATGAAAGCTGTTTCGTGCAAATGGGTGACTTTCTGACACCGGCACTGGACACCGCCGCTCGTTGCGGCATTCAAAACATCATCATTGGCGGTATGGTCGGCAAGCTGACCAAAATGGCTCAGGGTGAAACCATTACGCATGCCGGTCGCGCCCCAGTCGATGTGGAACTGGTGGCCGACATTGCCCGCAGCATCGGAGCGCCGGACGATGTATGCGACGCCATCGCCGCCCAGGAAACCGCTCGTTACGCCTCCGAATGCATGGCCGAGCTGGGATTGGAATACGAATTTCATGTCGAACTGGCTAACCGAGTCATCGCCACCTTGGAAAACCGTTATCCCGGCGGTTTTCACATCAGTGTTCTGGTGTGCGATTTCGATGGCAACAAACTGGCCGAAGCCGGCAGGAATTGATCATGCAAGCGATGTGCAGTTTTATCGGCGTACTAGACAACGGCGTCGCCAGCCTGAGCCAGGAGGCCTTGCAGGCATTGCGCGAAGCCAAACATGTCATTGCCGGTAGCCGTCTGCTGGCAACGCTGGCTGATGACATCATTGAAGCCAGACACTACGACTTAACCGGGCAAATCAAACAAGTGCCGGACTGGATCAATGCCGCGTTGGCACAAAATGAAGCGGTCGCGGTACTGGCTACTGGTGACCCCTTGTGTCACGGCATCGCCGGGTTTCTGGCCGGCAAACTGGAATCCAGCCGTGTGAGTATCCTGCCCAATCTGAGCACCCTGCAATTGGCTTTTGCCGAGTTGAAATTGTCTTGGCAAGCCGCTGCTATCGTTTCGATCCACAGTAAGGATGCCGGTGAATGGCTGCGCGGGGCCACGCCGGAACATGGCTTGTACGAATTAGCCCAGCGCTGCCGCCAACACGATTTGCTGGCGATATTGACCAGCCCGGACAACACCCCAGCACGTATCGCCCGCTTATTGCAAATCGAAGGCTTGGCTGATGCGTTCGAAATGGCGATTGCTGAAGCTCTAAAGCAGCCGCAACAGCAAGTCAACGCCTGGCTGAGTATCGCGGAGGTCGCTCAAAGCCGTTATCTCGATCCCAACATCGTCATTCTAAAACGTAAAACGGCTTTGTCCGCACCGGTATTGTTTGGCGTCAGCGACGACAGCTTTCAGCAGCGCAAGCCGGAAAAAGGCCTGATCACTAAACGCGAAGTGCGTGCGGTATCGTTGGCGAGGATGCAATTGGCGCGTCGAAGTATTGTCTGGGACATCGGCGCCGGCTCCGGATCGGTGGGTTTGGAGGCGGCGCGGCTGTGTTCGGAGGGTCATGTCTTTGCCATCGAAAAAAACGCCGATGACATGGCTAATGTCGAACAGAATCAGGCTGCCTGGGGTATCAGCAATTACAGCTTCGTGCATGGCAAGGCGCCGCAATTTCTCGACACCTGGCCCGATCCGGATGCAGTATTCATCGGCGGTTCCGGTGGCGAATTGGCGGAATTGATAGCCTTGTGTTTAGGGCGTTTGCGCCCGGCGGGTTGGCTGGTGATGAACTTCGTCACGCTGGAAAACCTGTCCACCGCCGTCGATACCCTGAAACAACTCGGCGCAGACTGGGACGTCTGTCAGATTCAAGCCTCGCGTAGTAGCCCGATTCTCAATATGCATCGCATGCAGGCCGAAAATCCAGTGTGGATCGTATCTGCCACCCATTCTTTGCAGCCCATATTATTCGGTCACGATGAACACTAAACTCGGCACACTCTACGGCGTCTCACTCGGCCCCGGCGACCCTGGCCTGATTACCCGCCGTGCCTGGGACTTACTATCGGGGTCCCGGCACTGGACCTATCCGGTACGCAAGAAAAATAGCGACAGTTATGCCTTGAATATAGCCTTGCGCGCCGGCCTGAAACTGCCTGTCGAACATAGCGAGCTGCATTTTCCAATGACTCACGATGCCGAGATTCTGGCCCGTTACTGGCTGGCAGCAGCACAAACCGTGTTGGCACTATTACAACGCGGCGAGGATGTGTTGTTTCTGGTGGAGGGCGACGCCTCGACCTATTCCACTTTCGGCCATTTGCAACGCAGCGTGCGTGCTTTGCAAGCCGATGTCACCGTGGAAGTCGTGCCGGGGGTGTCGTCGTTTCATGCCGCTGCGGCGCGTAGTGGCGAACCGCTGGCTGATGTTGATGACACTATCGCCATCATCCCCGCCGGATACGGCATTGATCAGATTGAACGCCTGCTCGAGGATTTCGACACCTTGGTGCTGCTTAAGGTCAAACCTTTGCTGGACGATGTAATCGATTTGCTGCGCCGCCGTGATTTGCTCGGTCAAGGCTGGTTTATCGAAAAAGCCGGGGCGCCGGAAGAACGCATGGTGCACGACATCGCCAGCCTCGAGGGGCAAAAGGTCAATTATCTGTCGTTACTGATCATCAAAAACCCAGGCCGTCAGCGCAGCGAAATGCAGCGCGGTTGCCGCAAGAAAAAGGACTCAATCGATGAATGAAGTGCGTGTCGCCCTGGTGGCGATTACCAAACACGGCGCCGGGATTGCCACTCGCCTGGCGCCACAACTCCCCGAAGCGGAGGTGGTGGTGTCGGAGAAACAAGCCGAGCATTTGGGTGATTTTGCTAATTCGCGCCGGGTTTATCAGGGGGCATTGAGCGCGCAAATCGGCGATCTGTTCGCATCCTACGACCAAATTATTTTTCTGGTGTCGCTCGGTGCGGTGGTACGGCTGATTGCGCCGCATCTTAAATCCAAGGATGTGGATCCCGGTGTGCTGTTGATCGACGATGCCGCCGAATTCGTGATCCCGGTGCTATCCGGCCATGTCGGCGGTGCCAATGCTTATGCCGAAAAGGTCGCCGCGTTGCTAAATGCCACGCCGGTACTGACCACCGCATCGGACGTGGGCAAAACCATTCCGGTGGATATCTTGGGCCGTGAACTGGGCTGGCAAGTGGAAGCCCCTAAGGTCAACATCACGCGTGTGTCGGCGGACGTGGTCAATCAACTGCCGATTGCCTTCGTGCAGGAAGCCGGCAGCTCAAATTGGTGGACGCGGCCATCGCCGTTACCGGCCAATATTCATCTGTTCCAGCGTTTCGAGGACGTTGATACCGAACAATACCGGTCGGTTTTATGGGTTACACACCGGGCCATCGATCCGGCCGTTTGGCAACAACTGGCTGAGCGATTGGTGGTGTATAGGCCGCCCACGGATCAAGCGTAAGTGTATGAAAGTCATGATTGGCATGGGTTGCGACCGCAATGCCAGCCTGGATACCTTGCGGCAAGCCTTGGCCCAGGCCTTGTGGCGTTGCGGGCTCGATGTATCTACGGTAGCCGGCTTGGCCAGCATCGACAAAAAAAATGATGAAGCAGCCTTGTTACAACTAGCCCAGATATACGATTGGCCGCTGTATTTTTATCCGGCTGAGGCTCTGGCCACCATCCCGGTACCGAATCCATCCGAGGTGGTCATGAAATACATGGGTACTCCGGCTGTGGCGGAAGCGGCCGCTTTGAGAGCGGCCAATGCCGAATTGTCGGATTTACTGGTCGAGAAACATAAATATTGCGGCACGGACGGCAAGAACGCCACCGTTTCGATAGCGAGAATCAAATGAAAAAAGCAGGCAAAATTTTACTGGTGGGTATCGGCCCCGGCGCGCATGAGCACATGACTGCCCGCGCTCGCCAAGCGATTGCGGAAGCGGACGTGGTGATTGGTTACAGCACCTACATCAAACTGGTGCAAGACTTGCTCGATGGCAAGGAAGTCATCAAAAAAGGTATGACCGAAGAACTCGATCGCAGTATCGAAGCGTATGAACATGCCAAGCAGGGCAAAATCGTCGCTATGGTGTCGTCCGGCGATATCGGTGTTTACGGCATGGCCGGGCCTACTTACGAACTGCTGCTGGACAGTGGTTGGACGCCGGATGATCCGATTCAGGTGGAAGTGGTCCCCGGTAGTACCGCGTTGTCGAGTTGCGCATCCCTGGTCGGAGCGCCGCTGACCCATGATTTTTGTTCGATCTCGCTGTCCGACTTGTTGACGCCTTGGCCGGTGATCGCCCGCCGCCTGGAAAGCGCGGCGCGCGGGGATTTCGTGGTAGCTTTGTATAACCCGAAAAGCGGTCGCCGCACGCAGCATATCGTCGAAGCGCAAACTATATTGCTGCGTCATCGGAGCCCGGACACGCCGGTTGCCATCGTTAAATCCGGTTATCGTGCTCGGCAACACATCCAGCTCGTACGCTTAGCGGAGATGGCCGATTGCGACATCGGCATGTTGACCACGGTGTTGGTCGGCAATAGCAGCACCTTCGTCCGTGCAGGGTTGATGGTAACACCGCGCGGCTATGCCAATAAATATGACGCCATGACCGGCGAAACCCGCGCAGGCGAGCAGGCGGGGCGTTCGCTGAGCATGGGTCTGGAGGGCTGGAAAGCTTGTGTGCGGCAATATTTGCGCGACACGCCCAAGGTGACATGGCAACAGGCGGCAGCATACTTCGCGCAACCGCTGGCGGAGATTCTCGATGCCGTCAGCCAGTCCACGCCGGGCGATCAAGCCGGCCTGTTCTGCGCGCAACGGGCAACCCCAGACAGTCATGAACGTTTACTTGTGTCACTCCAGGGGTGGGGCAAATTACGCGCCGTCGTGCGCAGCGAAGCGGGCGCCGTGGCGGAACTGTTGATCAACGCCGCTGATTTGCAAAGCAAAAACGGCTGGGTGAGTATCGTCAACAACGCCTTTCATTTGCACATCGACTGGCGCAAAACGCAGCAGATTTGGTTTGTCAGCCGTGATGATCAAACCTATGGCATTCAGGTACTCGATCAACACGGCGACGCCTTATTCAATTTATGGTTAGTCGCTGACGAAGCAGGATTCGACAGCACAGCCCTACAACACTACCGCAATGACCGAGCGCAATTTAGCGCCCCAACTGTTCTGGAACCAACCCACCATGACTGATAACACCATCCCCATGCCGGAAAAACCCAAAATGGGTGACTACAAACGCCACTTGCTGGTGTGTACCGGCCCCCGCTGCACCGAAAATGGCGAAGCGCAGGCCTTATTCGAAACCCTGGGCGAGAAGTTCAAAGCGGCCGGCATCGACAAAGGCGAACTCAGGGTTAAGCGCACCCGCACCCACTGTTTTGCCACCTGCAAATCCGGCCCCATCATGTGTGTACAGCCCGATGGCGTCTGGTATTACAACGTCAATGAAACCAATTTACAGCGCATCATTGATGAGCATTTGGTGGGCGGTCGACCTGTCGAAGCGCTGATTTATCATCAAAGTACTTGCTCGGTTCCATAGCAGTAAAACAAAGCGTTATGGATTATTTTCCTCTTTTCTTAAAAGTTAAAAGCCAAACGTGTTTGGTGGTAGGCGCTGGCGAAATTGCGGCGCGAAAAATTGAATTACTGCTCCGGGCTGGAGCGAACATCGTAGTCGTTGCTTTGGAAATTGGTAGCGCGGTAGCTGCTATGAATCATTCGAATCAAATCGTTATCCGCCAAAAAGCGTTTACGCATGAGGATATCGACGGTATGGGACTCGTGATTTCCGCTACCAATTGCCGCTCCACGAATGTAGAGATATCCAAGCTGGCGAATCAGCGGAAAATCCCCGTAAATGTGGTTGATGATCCGGCGTTATGTTCCTTTATATTCCCGGCCATTATTGATCGTTCGCCCCTACTTGTCGCCATATCCTCAAGTGGTGTATCTCCCGTATTAACGCGACTTTTACGGGCTAGGGTGGAAAGTGCCATTCCGGCATCGTTTGGCCTGTTGGTGCAATTGGCTGAAAAATTCAAATTATTGGTCAAACAACGCATTCCACAACCGAGTCTGCGTAGAGTTTTCTGGGAAAAGATTTTACAAGGGCCAGTGGCTGAATTAGTTTTTGTAGGCAAGCAGAACGAAGCGGAAGAACTGCTGCGGTCGCAACTGCAGCAGGCTGACCCTACAGCAAATCAGGGTGAAGTGTATTTAATAGGTGCCGGTCCTGGCGATCCCGATTTATTAACGTTTAAAGCCTTGCGTCTGCTGCAGCAGGCAGACGTTATTGTTTATGACAGGCTGGTTTCTATAGAAGTGCTCGATATGGCCCGACGAGACGCCGAGAAAATCTATGTCGGCAAACAGAGGGATAACCATAGCCTACCGCAGGAGTCGATTAATCAACTGTTAATTGATTTAGCCCTGGCCGGCAAACGGGTAGCCCGATTAAAGGGGGGCGATCCTTTTATCTTTGGTCGTGGGGGTGAAGAAATCGAGTCCTTTATACAACTAGGGATCAGCTTTCAGGTTGTGCCTGGCATTACTGCAGCGGCAGGCTGTGCCAGCTATGCGGGCATTCCGCTGACCCATCGCGATCATGCTCAATCCTGCACATTTGTCACCGGCCATTTAAAAGACGGCAGTATAAATCTCGACTGGCAGCAATTATCTCGTCCCAATCAAACCATTGTGATTTATATGGGACTGGCTGGATTGGCAACCATCTGCCGATCGCTGATCGAGTACGGTTGTCCGGCCAATCACCCCATTGCCGTCATTCAGGAAGGTACAACCCGAAACCAGCGGGTTTTAACCGGAACACTAGCGGATATGCCAAGTCGTATGGAACAGTCCGAGATCAAGCCGCCGTCACTGATTATTGTCGGTGCGGTAGTTACACTTCATCAACAATTGGACTGGTTTCAGCGTTCGGACTAAATCACAAGTGGAGGTTAGCATTGCCCGAAACTGAGGCTTTTTGGTAAACGGTCTCATTAGGAACAATATGAGATTCTTAAAAACGAGCCAATCAACAGACGATAGCGGGTTTATGTTCAAGAACTGACGAAAATCAACCTCGGAGGCGGTGGAGCGGATTTACATCCAGGTTTCCAGGGCGGTTCGCGATTGTTGCCAGAGATTGGAAATCCCCCACGAGCGTTTCAGATTGTGGAACAAGGGTTCTATCCACCAGCGACGGGCGTAAAACTCGACCATCGCTTCGACCTGACAGTTCGGTTTCAGTCACCAACAACAGGCGCGGCTTTGCCCAGGATAGTTTTTTGTCGTCGTAAAACTCGCACCAGCCGGCCCGCACAGGTGCTCCTTTCAGGAAGCGGGCCAAGGCTAGCGCCGAACGTATTCGCGTTTGCCCTAGATGGTCAGGGACAACTCAATCGCCGGCAAGGTGGTGATCGCCTCCGCCGTCAGGCGTTGGCCATACTTCCGCGGTCGGCCACGACCAGACTTGCCGGACATGTCGGGCGGCAAAAACAAGGCGGATCGATGCGGGCTTGGGTAATGGCCTGGATGCCACGGCTGAGCAACGGCAAAACCAAACGGCCGCGCATGAACCATGAGTCGCATAACAACCGTGTCGGCACCGTCTGTGTTGTTGCCAAGACTCGCGCAAGGCTAATGCGAGGGGCAGCTTGTTACGATTGCCGGTGTCTGACACCAAACGCGAAAAAATCTGCAGCACCAACTTAGCCTTGTTGTGACCCTAGACGCTGACGCTAAGCGTCGCCCAACATTGTGCCTGCACGAAATCAGGGCGACTGGTTTTGTGCTCATGATCGTGGCGCATCGCCAGTGTATCGTCGATCACCAAGTTCAGGGTTTGCACCGGCAACACTAGGCAGGCGCGCAGCAATCTGATGAAGGTCGCCCGCGAACGCGGCGGCACGGCGGGAAGCAAGGCGGAAATCCATTGGGACAGAAAATGGCCACTACGCAGAGAAAAGGACATGAAGTGAACCCGGAGCAAATAAATGCTCCATGGGCCGCCACTCGACAATCTATCAATGGGTTGTCGAGTGGCGGCCGCGCGGGTTAGGTATTATATTAACTACTTTTTTACGCAACGTGAAAAAGCCATGCACAAAAAAGCCGCCGACCCTAACGGATCTGGCGGCTGAATGTCTAAAGTTGATTTTTCACTATCCATGAATGGAGCTTTAATTTGATTTCATTTGCGGTGATTAAGGAGAGCGCATTATTCGGCTGGATAATGCGCTAATATAAAAGTGACTTAGCTACCTATCAGCTGCAGGTGTTTGTGCTTGAACGGATTGAGCCGCTGGATACGCCATTACCGAAGCCAGTTTACCTTGCTGATCCAACTCCACCACGAAGGCTTTGCCGTACAACGCCGGACAGCCGCAAAAGTTTGGCAATAGTTGCTGCATGGCATTGGCTGGATCGCTGGCGGTATTGGCCACCACAAAGGCGATGAAGGCATCCGAATCACTTTCAAAGGTCGATTCCTGAAATTCATCGTATTCGCTTCTGAAACTGGCCATTTGTTGCAAAACCTGAGCCGAGCAATCGCCCTTGGGCACAATGATGTCATCAGCGTTTTCCTGACCTTGATAGCAAGCCTCATCCCTGATTTCAACAACATCCTGCCCAAGCCGGATACGGTAAGCATCGCAAAAACGTACGCTAACCCAACACCAAGCACCTTGGAATTGAGCTTGGTGCGTTTCATTGACCGTTTCAATCGCTAGCTCTTCGTCGTTAAGATGCCGAACCAGTGAATGAAGCCAATGCCCGTTATCCAGGTTGCCGTGGTACAGCAAATAATCACGGTTCCAGGCAAACAAATATCGCGCAGCGCCGTCCTGTTTGATGTCATCGTCAATCGAGACGATGCCGCGGGCCATTATGTCTGCACGGGGCATGGCTTTTTCCGGCCGCTGCTCGAAGTTATCAAAAACTTCGGTATCGCAAACCGGATAAGCGATGATTTCGCGTAAGGCCTCGGGCGGTACTACGGGCACATCGTTGAGTAACCGCAGAAGCTCCCAATGCCGCAGCATGTCATAAAATCCGACAAATTCTTCGGCAGACAGCGTGGCTTTCATCTGGATAAAGCGCTGTTCGATGGTTTGCGCCAGCACGGCTTTAACCCGCTTGACCACATCAGCCTCGTCGACCAGCTTGTCACGATCCGGCAAGCGGGCGTGAAAACGGGCAGAATCCAGATGAATGATATGGCGGTGCGATGTATAGTTGTGCGAGGAATGTAAAGGTAAACCCTGCAGGTAGACATCGAACTCATATTGCGCCCCATTGGGTTGCTCCATGCCATGCAGATAAATCGCGCCAATCTCAGTGTCAACAAAAGTCAATCCGCTATCCAGTGCGCAGGCACGTTCCAGCAATTGATCGTTAAACAGCACGGGAATAGGAAAACCGCGCACCAAGCGTTTCAGCGTGGTGGCAATTTGCCCCATCTCCAACGCCACATCCTGCAATGTAATACGGGTAATACCGTTCCAGTCTTGGACGGGTGTGATCGTCACCGGCTTAAATGCCAGAATGTGGTCAGTTTCGACATCGATCGAACCGCTTTTGCTGGTGACGCTGATGTGTCGACAGGCAAACAGTGCCGATAAAAAGCCGATTCCGAACGGATGCTCATGGGCAACCACATCCGCATTCCAGCCGGATTCGGCTACTGTTAGTAGTGTTGCCATCGAGTCGATGCCGCAGCCATCATCCAAAACCTGTAGCGTTTTGGTTTCAGGACAAAATTTAATCACCACCATGGCCGCATTGGCCCGGCGAGCATTTTGGATCAGCTCGCCCAGGACCTTGGTTTTGTTGGTGAAACTGAAGCGTAGACTTTTGACCAAATTGGCTTGGTTGACTTTCATCGCGACTTCGTTGTTTTGTGTGTTCATGTGTTATCTCCGGGTATAAAAATGCCCCAAGGACATGACATAGTCCAACCCCGACGGGGAGAACGGATCATCTCCCCGAGGCGGGTAGTACTGGCTAGGCCAGTGGTTAAGTTAAAGACCTGTATAACACCGGATTACGATGCCAAAGCCAGATCAATAGCCGATGGTACAGACCCCGCCCATTCCAGCAAGCTGGATTGGGCGTTTTCCAATACCGCATCGGGATCGATACCCCGACTGACAAGTACCGTGCTCATTGCTTGTGTCAACAGGCCATGGCCTCTTTCCCGTTCCGACTCCCCGCCGTGCTTGATAGCCCAGAAGGGATCGAATCGGAGAGGTCGGCCATCGCATTTGCACTGCTTGTTCACTTCGGTGTGAAACGCCTTATCGAACGCTTCCGCTTGTTCGAACTGATGCCAGAAACCTTTTCCAGCTTGGATGTCCACCGGCGGCAACCAGCGGCGCTGGCGGCCGACCCAACGGTTCATCCGATCGATCAGGGTTTTACTTTTCGGAAAAAAGTGAATGGTGCCAACGCCGGGATAATAGCGAACGTCAAAATAACTACCGCCAATCCGCTTGCCGACCCGAAGTGCGTGAAAATGCTGCCGAAACACCGATACCAAACTTACTTCCGCTTCGGTCTTGCCGTCGAGCAAGGCAAATACCTTGTCGAAGTCGGCCAGCAGCCGTTCCGATTCCCAGTTCAAACCATTCTGGTAAGAACTCGAGCCATGACCCGGCAGAATGAAGCGCGTGGTTTTGATCCGCATACCCAGCGTGCGATGTTTATCATTGGATTTCCAGCCCATGTAAAACACCGCGTTATCGCTGTAATAGCGGGTGATCAAATCGAATACATCGCATACCATGCTCAGTTGAATTTCACCTTGCTGATCGATGATGCCTTGCAAAAAGCCGTAGATATTCGGTACGGTAAATTCCAAGGACTTCACCGTTTCGAAATCCGATTCCAAGCGTTTTTGCGCCGCCGACGACAAACGCGACGTGACCTGTGTCGAGCGTAAAATGCTGACCCAGGCCCGATTCTTCAAATCGTGATAGCGTTTAAACAGCGTCCGCTTCACCGCATCCGAAGACGACTCGTCTTCACTACTGATACCGCCACCGCTCAGTTCGCCGAGAGTTTTACCCAGCATGGCCCGATAACGACTGGCTCGGGCTTCACTGAATACGGCTTGGCGCGCGGCTTCGACCGCGGCATTGAACATCAGTACCGCATTGTCGATGAAGGCGTTTGGTAAGGCCAACTCGTTGGGCATTTGAAACTCACCGGCTAAATCGTCGGCCTCCCGCCTATCCTGGCGCAAATCATCCAGAATACAGCCGAGGATGTCCTGCTCAAACGTTGAGGTTTTCCTCAACCAGACCAAGGCCACCTCGACCGGCGTTTTGCGTTCGGCATCCTCGCCGGCGAACATTTCTGGCAGAAACTCGACTTCGCCGTGCTGCTCGATCAAACGCAATAACAGCTGGCGTTCCTTCGAAAACGGATTGCGCACGGTTTCGGCGTTGAGGATGGCGACGATTTCACCGTCAAACAAAATCTCCCAAGCCTTCAACACGTGTTTGGCCCCGTCGGCAAACGGCGGATTCATGATGATGTGCGAATAGACACTGCCGCTTTGAAACTGCAGAAAATCCATCCCCACCACGGCAAAGCCTTCATCGCGCAGAACCGCGTGCTTGCGGATATCGATTTCAATGCAATCGATCGGCAAACGTTTCCCATACTGGTACGGTACTGAACGAAGCAAATGGCCTTCGCCTGCTGAAGGCTCCAATACCCGAGTGAATTGTTGGTTCTTGAACGTCGCCCAGGCTTTACGGCTCAGTGCTTCTGGCGTGGGGTAATATTGATAGGGGTCTGTCATGATCTTCTCCAAAGAAGCCCCTGACGACCGATTTATCCCTGGCGGGATAGCATCATCCCGCAGGGGTAGTGTGAAAGACTCGGTTTAACCGAGTGTTGAAATTAAACGGCGCGTCATATCAACGCGAACCGCTTACCTTGAATGAAGTCCTGATACTGCCGGGCTTCGGTTTTTACTTTGAACCGGGCATGCACGCTGCCGTCGATCCAGATTTCCCAGGGCAAGCGGTTAAGCTCGCCTTTCACCAGTTCTACCTCGCCAACTCGAAAATCATCATGTTGGTAAAGTACCTGGCGGGGACTGTCGACACGGACGATACAATGATCCAGTAACGCTGGACCTCCGATGTCACCTGGTTCGATCAATAACGGCACTTTGATGGTGCCTGTCGAACGGCCAATCCAGCCGATGACATCGTGTTCATCAAGCCACGACTGACCGGTTTGGGTATCGCCGTAATAAACCCGAATTTTGCGTCGGCTATGGCGAAGTTGTTCCAACAAATCAACCATCGGTTCCGGTGTATCGGCGTGATAACAGGTGCCGGACGGCAAACGCTGATACTGGATGCAATGACCCGTGCCGAAGGTGTGTTCAAAGACTTGTGTCATGATGTTGTCCTCAAAAAATACGGAAACATCACGATTCCCCAGCGGGAATAGGACATTCCCGTGTGGATGGACAAAAATGAGTGCCGAATAGAATGACGTGGCTAACTCAGGTTTTTGCAAATTGCGCGCTTAAACACCGCGCGCACTTTTCAGGATTGGATCTCCAGTACAGGCTTTCCCAAGGCTTGTAAGGCCAGAGGGATTAACTGATCTAAATTTTCCCAATCGATACTGCCGCCATTGGTTTCGCCTTGTTGATAGGCTTCAACCAAACCGCGGCAAACTTGCATGGCCGCTTGCTCTTTCTTCAATTGCCGAACCGAATGATCCGGTTCCGGCCATTGTTCAACGGCCACGCATTCCCAGGCCAAACTTTCATCGCCCGACTCAAGGTATTCGTCGGATAATAGCGGCACGTTAGCTGTGTCATCCCAAATGGTGGCATCGTTGAATGCCTGCTCGGCAATCTGTTGTGCAGCTTCGGGACTATCCGCGGTGATACCCACCGACACCCGGTGCACATAGTCGATTTCATAAGAAACTACGAAAAGCCGATTCACAGCCGCCGCCGTGACATTGGCGGAGGCGGGTTTTTCGTCTGGCAATTCGGTTTCCACCGATTCACCCTCGATCAATGCGCTTTCATAAGGCTCGATCTCCTTGTTGCAGTCCGGGCAGCGATCGTTACAGGCGCAATCCCATACATCCTCCCATTCGGTTTGGCAGTAGGGACAGCGGTACTGATTCAGATAGCGAACCGTGCTGTTTTCGACAGCGGTTGTGCCAACGATGGGTTGGTTGATTGTTTTCATGGTCATGTTCTCCAAAAAATGCAGGAACGACCACCCGGCAGGATGAAGTTCCTGCAAGGGTAAAGTCGCTGAATAAAGCCGAAAATCGGCTTGCGCAGCGGGGTTGAATTCGCGCAAAAATCGGTATATGGTGACTAAAACTCATTAAAAGCAGAGAAATAGCCATGTTTGACGATATTTTGCGCATTTTTGATTTCCTCAGTCCTAAGCAGACGGAAGAGACGTATCCAAGTCGAAAACCGATGGCGATTCCGTTGGATTCCAACGATCAAGCCACCCCAATCTGCAAAAAATTATTTGCTGATTTGGACGCTGCCGAAGCGGAAGTCTTGAACGATATTGACGATCCAGAAATCGCTTGGACGTTATTAAGTCGTATTCGCCAACTCAGGCGAGAGAGCCAACACGATTTTTCGGCTTTGTTGCCATCAAACTTATTGCCGACTCAATTTGATCAACCAATCAACAGAAACCCCGTTCGTATCTTCAAAACACAAACGGGTGCTCAGTGGTCGGTTTTCAATGGCGGGCAAGCTCATTAGCCTGAATCTCCAGGCCATTACCAGACTTGAGAGCAGTCCTCAATTGACGCACTGGATGGGATGATTTGGATAAATCTTCATCCATCACTGAAGTAGTTTTTTTCGAGCGTTTTGTCAGTTTACCGGCTTTCGGCTCATCTAAAGCTGCCATTGGTCTGACTTTTTCCAATTCCAGTTGTAACTTGGCGATTTGAATATCGGCTTTAATCAGTTCCATGGTTTTGGATTTTATCTGCAACTCCACATCCAATCGATCAACTTGCCGATTGGAACCTGCGTTGCGACTATGAATTTCCTGACGCACGGAATCCGACATGGCCAACCAATCTACCTCGTGACGGATGGTGGGCATGATCACCGGTAGCCGGTGTCGTGCCAAACGCTGCGCACGATAGCGGTGAAACGTTTGAGCTGTGTGTTTGAATGCGCTCAGCAGTTGCAATGCTGTTGCCCAAATCACCCGCAAGGCGAGGATAAACATAGCCAGTAGGATGACGCCGAAAATAAAGTTCATTGAAGTTCTCCTTTAAAGATTTAAGAAAACACTTCGAATGAGCAGCGCCCGGCCGGGCGATGGTCGCCCGAAGCGGGTTTTGATTTTCAGTGGGTAGCACCACTGCGATTTACATCGGGCTTAACGCACCCGACACGATCAAGGGATCACCTTGCTCGCCGCCTAATGACGGAACGCCGACCAAGGTCGGATTCAGCATTCTTCGAAAAGAACGCATGAAAGGTCTGTTTGTCGAATGGGCTCCAGGATGTGAGTGCATTCGACAAGGCTATGTTCGCGTTAATAGTTGACGTCGCCCCGGCATGGATTGCCGGGGCCCAGAAGTCATGGATGGCAAGATTTCTTCACATCCTTGTGACTTGGATTCCGGCAATCCATGCCGGGATGACGGCTTCAATGTCCTTTCAACTACTAACGCGAACATAGCCTTCGACAAACTACGGTTGCAATCAGCTACCCATAGCCACAATCCAAGGCATTAAGCCAAGGATTGGGCTACGGATAAATGACTGGCCGAGACTTAGGCAGCCAACAACACCGCTTTCGAGAGTTCGAACAATTGCGCTCTCAGCTCTGATAGATCGTTAATGGTGATCGCAATCGGGAATAGATGACTGACATCCAATCCCAATCCCACACCGACCGTTTCAATGCCACTATCGCGGCAACGCTGCAACAGTTCCAGCGTGCTCAAGGTATCGTTGGGCTGACCATCGGTCATGACCATCAACACTTTGCGAGGTTCTCGGCAACCTAATAGCGACGCCGCACCAAACCAAATCGCTTCGGTCATCGGCGTACTGCCAGTGGCTGCCAGCGAAAAAGCACCGGTACGGGCATTCACACGTTGACCATGCTCCAGCAGACGAAATACCGAGTCATCTTGAATGCCGGGAAACGCAGTGACGCCAGGATTAACCCCCGGAATGCCTTCAAAGGCCAATGCCAGCGCCAAGGTGGCTTCCAACGCAATCGGCATACGCGATCCGATGGGTTGGCCTTGGCTATCGGTCACCTGATAACCCATGCTTTCGGATTTATCGAGTAGCAGATGAATCGCAGTATTGGGCGCCGATTTGGCCTGCTTACGCTGAAACACCTTGGTTTCGCCGAGTGGTAAGCGGTGTAAACGCTTACCATCCATTCGCCGTCCACGACACGCATGTTGCGAGCGGTTGAGGGTTTGTGACTGCACCAGGCCTTGTAAAGCGGCGCGGATTTTCCCCGATTCGCTTTGTACCTTACGCAGAAAAAACGCACCGGCCTGATCGTCCATAGGTGGCTCGTGGCCACTGGGCATTAGCAGTTCTGACACGTTTTCCGCCGCCAACGACAAGGCTGATTTAAGGGATTCAAACAGGTCTTGTTCGATGTCACCGTCGCTGGCGGACAACAGGGTTTGCAAGACGCCCATCGGGTCTGCAATCTCCGTGCTCTCTTCGTCATCACCTTGCGGATTGGATGAAGAACTTTCTGCCTGCGCACTGGGTTCATCGTCAGGATTTTCCGGATTGGAATCATCGTTACCACCGGATTCTGAAGACTGTTCGTCGTCATTATCCGTAGGTAAATCTTGATCGTGTTCCATATCATCCTCGGAATCCGAAGCGTTCGAATTGTCCAAGTCAGCTGTTTCACCGGCCTGATCCGTATCATCCGATTCACACGATGTGTCCTCATCAACCGATGGCTGAGTCTGATTGCGCTGCCGTTGTTGCTCGAACTCCTGCTCAATCATGGTCAGGATGCGATCAGTCAATTGCAGGCAATCGGATTCGGATTGCAATCCCTCCGGGACTTCGGACAATAAGCCTTTCAAACGTGTCACAGCGCCGGTGGGGAACGTTGCCTTCAAAGCGGTTTCAGTTTCTTCGACCAACGGCCGTAACGACGACTGACCCAATACCCTGGCACGCAAGCTTTTCAACACGAAGCTATACAGAATATTGGCCGGATGATCAGTGATATTGCTGGCGACAAAGTCGCCTTTGGCAATCATCTTTTCAATTACCGTGCGAATCGTCAGCCGAGTTCCCGGAAAATCCTTGGCCAGTTCATACTCAATGCGGACATCTTCAATCGCGTTGCAAAGCCGACGGCGTAATACTGAATTACCGTAGCGCAGCGTAAAGTCCGAATAACGAATGTGCGCCGCTTCGTGGGCCAACAGCCCCCAGGCCACATCCTGATATTCCGCATCGTCACCGTCATAAGCCGGCAACTGAATGGATTTGCCATCGGTATAGGCTTGATTCCCACCGACACTGACTTTGACGCCAAAGCGATTGCCGATGGCGGCCGCCACGATGGGGAAGGCGTTGTGTAAGGTTCTATTTTTCATGGTGTGCTCCAAAAATTAGGGGCAAACCATGACCCCAGCGGGACATGACTTTGCCCCAGTGGGTGAATAGTTAAATGGCGTCAGATCAGAACCAGTAGTCCTGGTCGGAGTCGTCCGCTTCCTCATCGACGCCTGCCGTCACCGTTCTCGGTGCCGCCGCTTGGTCCGAATCATGCGCTTGATCTTGATCGGCATCATGTCCTGTTTTTCGCTCAGACTGATGCTTATCCAGCAAAACCTCCAGCGCCCAGTCATCCGATGCCAATTCCGCTTCGAGTTCATCATCAAAGATGCCATCAAACAGATTGGTAAAATCCGGATTGTCTGAAACGGTCACAGCGATGACAGGCGCTGATGCTGGTAGTACAGATGGCTCGGCCTCCGCTTGATCGAGGGTTTCTTCAGCATCAACGTCAGTTTCTAGTGTGAGCGCTTGCGCCGCCAACAATCCTTCTCCGTGCCGCCGAGTTTTATCCGGATCGGCCAGCAACATCGCCATGGCGAGAATTTCCTGCAGCAAACCGCCTTCGATTGAGCCCCGAGTCGGAATTTTGCCGAGCAAGTCGTCAATGGTGGTTACCACCGGCGCTACGCGATGATCCAAAAAACTCAAGCCATCGAGTTTGTCGCGGATGCGTTTGATCGGCCTGAGCGCGTTGCGGGTGACTTGTTCCTTGCCGAGCAACGATTGTTCGACCAGCAAGTTGGCGTCCACCGCAATTTCATGGAACATCTGCTCGCTCAACGAACCGATTTTGCTTTCCAGGCGTTCGACCTCCACTTTTGGCAACTGTTCGGGTAAGGCCACCGACACCACCAGATAATCAAAGGTCAAGCGGGTGGCGACCAAGGCCACCGAGTCAATGGCTTTTTCGATGATGCCGGCGAATTCCGGATGTTTGACCATCCAGTCTTGTACCGCAGTATCGTAGCCATCCAAAAACTCGGCCCGTGCCTGAGCAAAATCCCCAGCGATTCGATCCAGTTCCACCGTGACTTGTGGTGCTGCCGCGACCGGTACGATGAAACCGCCCAGAAAGCGGGTGCCGACGCGTAAACAAATGCGTTCGGCTTCCTTTTTCAGGCGGTTGAACACCGAGAGACGGTCCGGATCGAGCAAGCGCTTCGAGCCTAAACTGGCCAAATCCTCCGGCGGCAACTTGCTACCGTCGGCCAGTACCAGATCTTCTTTGTTGAGTTTTTTGCGCGCGCCGTAAATCGTGGCGTCGACTTTGACCAAGACTACTTGATCTAAAATGAGTTGGGTTTGTGTCATGTGAACCTCCTAGGGAAGAAGGCACACTGACCCCATGGGGGCAAATGGCCCCTTCCGGGTGAGTGTTAAAAATACCTGGGTCGAACTCTTCGATACAGGCGTTAAGGGTTAAAAATTCGGCGAATCAAAACCAGTGATCGGTTTGATCGGCCATGGCCAACGCCAGATCGAGCCGGGGTTTCAACAGCCCCAAGCTTTCTGCCAGAGGCCGTATGGCCTCGACGTCGGTGTCGAATAATGCCAAGACCTCCGTTTCGGCTTTCAGCTCTGCCGAGACATCACGGCCGCTTTCGGTGGCAATACCCATCGACACGCCGGGAAATGCCGCATGCTTCAAGGCCATCAGCCACAGCCAAGGCAACACCCCGTGTTGGAGGTGAATTTGCCCGCTGAGGTCAAAGGCCTCATCGCCCAGACTGGCATCAATTAACCGTTGCCAACCAGACCAGTCGCTTTCAGTTAGTCCTTGGGCCTGAGACCAGGCTTCCAGATCGCCCAACCAACGCCGTAGTGCGATGCCCATTTCGCTCTGGGTATTACGCCCGGAGCGACAATCGACATGCCAATACAGTTTGTTGATCGGAGCCGACGGATTTTCACTAGGCATAGGTGAAGCATCAGCCATCGGTACGGGCCGGGGTAACCGGATGTTGCCTTCGCTATCGATCTCGACTTCGCCGACAAATACATAGCCCTTGGCCTGTTTTTGCCGTTCGATGTCGTGCTGGCGTATTCCTGATCGTGTGTTGATACTCGGCAGACGAGAAGCCGATTTACCCCAACGCGTCGAGATCGAGCCGTCGGCATTCGTCGTGATGGCCCAGTCTTTGGAACTGCCATCGCTGTGGCGATAACGGAACAAACTCCACACGGCCATGACTACACCGCCCAATCGTCTCCGAACACATCTTTGGCAATGCGATGAATCGCTTCGCGTTCGGCTGGTTCGGCTCTAAAGGTCAAGGCCCGGTCCAAGGAATACGCCAAGGCATTGGGCGCACTTTTGAAGGTGGCCACTAACGATGCCCAACGCACTAAACCGCGCGTCGATAACGTGACTGACAACATACCGCCACCATCCGCGCCGCCGATGAAGACTTTACGAATCTGATTGGCCACTTTGATCATGCTTTCCCTTACCGATTCCGGCATGGTTGGCACAACATCGGCCAATAGCTTCATTTCATCTGCAGGGTCGGGATAACCGACTTCCATCAAGCGAAACCGGTCCAGAAACGCTAGGTTCTGCCGCAACACCCCTTGATACATTCCCGATTGATCACCCGATCCGGCACTATTGCCGGTGGCCACCAAACGAAACTTGGGATGCGGGGCAATTACGTCGCCAGTCTGTGGAATCGTTAGAGGTTTCCCTTCGACGATTTCATTCAAACCGATCAGTTCAGCGGGGTCGATGGCATCGATTTCGTTGATCAACAGCACATGCCCTAAGCGAACCGCCAGGGTCAGCGGGCCATCGATCCACTTCATCGCGCCGCCGTCGACCAGCATGTACTGACCGAGCAGATCGTTCAGTTCCAGTCGACCGTGACCGGTGACCGAATGCACGCCCCAATTCAGACGTGCCGCGACTTGCTCCAACAACGAGGTTTTTCCAGAGCCGGTAGGGCCAGTCAGGTATAAGCCATCGCCGTTATGCGCGCCTAAAAACGCCAATACATCCCGTAAGTGATCCTTGCGAAACACATACGGCTTAATAGCCGGTACATAGAGGTTATTTGCCGGAACAAAGCCTTCCACTTTCATGGAAGCCGGTGCCTGAATGCCGAAGGAGTCGGTAATGGAATATTGTTGGTACATGGTGAGCTCCTCGAGGACTAGCCTCAGAAAAAACAAGGGGCACGCCGCCCCGAGGGGTGATGAGCCCCAGCGGGTGAATAAAGCCCTGGCATGCCAGGACGGATTAAAAAATCAACGTAGCTGCATGACGCAGTACATCGCCCATTCGGCGCGGGCCAACAGCTCCCGATCCATCAAACGCAGGATGCGCTGAATGTCGCTTCTCAAACCGGGCTCCGAGATTTGACGGTGCATCTCCAGCAGCAAACGCTTTTTGGCCTGGATATCGTTGCTATGGGCAACGTTCAACCAGCCGTGCAAGGTTTTCCAAAAGTCGTGATTCATAATGACCTCCTTCAAAAGTGAAAAGGGGTCACCGTCCCGCAAGGGTGATGAACCCCAACGGGACAAACTAAACACACCAGGCTTGACGCACCTGGCACACGAGGCAAATGCTCATGCCGCTTAACAACGGAACGCCGGTCGAAACCGGATTCGGGATTCCAGAAAGGAATGCCTGAACGATGCGGGTTTTGGGTTGGACTTTTCTGTTGAAAGCCCAGCCTAAAACCGACAGGCCAGAAATAACTGATTCGATCATATGGCCGGCGTAAATTATCTTGGCCGGTTGACGTCAATCAAAGAACATCCCATAACCACAGGGGTTACAGGATGTCTTGGAAAGACGACGAAAACTCAAAACCAAAAATCCACGCCCGCCAGGTCTTTCAGGGTTTGGGCGTCGAACGGCACTTCGGCATGTTTGCCGTCGTCGTCCCGACAGGTCACGCGGACACGCGTAGCCGACGGTTTTCGATAGACTTCCAGCGCCGAGGCCTGAACACCCGGTTGCAAGGCTTGCAATGCTGCCTTGTAATCGATAGCACCCTGGCTTTGAAATCGGCTGATCCGCAATCCGGAATGCTCCGCAGCCACGTAATCACCCATCAACGCTACCAACGTGTCTTCAATGCGCGACTGCTCATCCTCCAAGCCGTTAAGTTGGCTTTTCAGATCCAGGATGGTCAACGCCCGTTGCCGATACGTCGCCGCCAGTTGTTGCCATTGCCGTTCCACATCGCCGTGGGGCAAGTACAAATCGCGCTCAGGATCCTTGGGTGGTTCCTTTTTCGATTTGACCGCCGACCAGAAATCCATCGCGGACTCGACCAGAGCCGTGAGAAAGTGCTCATCGCGCTGAATCTCGAATTCCACATCCTGGTCTTGTTGGTAGAAAAACAAAAAGCCGCGTTGCGCTTCGGCGACCAGCAATTGCTGTTGCACCTGGCACCAATACAACTGATAGGCCGCCGAAGCTTCCCCATTCAACAGCACATCCAGAAACGTGGTCTCGTGCGGACATTTGATTTCCACGGGTTCATTCGCTTCGGACAAGCCGTCGAACGAGGCGCGCATCAAGGGATACTGTTCCGACTCGCCGCACAGCGGCAACAACATCAGATCGTGTTTGTCCTCGAAGCGTTGCAAAGCCTCGGGCTCTTGCTGGATGCCGGCGCGGATCAACGGGTTGTTGTCCAGGCTGGCTTCCAAAACCAGGCCGATTTTCTCGGCCCAGAGACGCCACGGGGTTTTGTACGGCGAACGGTTCATGACAATGGCCGCTTCGCTGGCACTGACGCCGTGTAAGCGCCACTGCCGCCAGGCGGCGGAACGCTGCGAAACGTCGATGACCTTCATCGCGAAAATCCGGTCAACTGCACTTGGCAACCGAAGCGCACCGACTCGATACCGAGCTTGTGCAACTGGGTCTGGCAACGCCGGGCCCAATGGCCATCGCCGAACAGCAACAGCAGTTCGTCTTGCGCCGGCAGACACACACCGCCAAAACTCTCGGCTAATGTCGTCAGTTCCGGTTGGCTCAAGGGCTGCGGGTTCGGTTCGTTGGCCTGGGGTCGCCACAGGCGTTCCAGAAAGCCACGACCGTGACGGCGTAACACCGTGGGTGAATCGTAACGTTGCCAGTCGGTATGACAGGGCACGCGGTTTAATGATTGATCGTTTGTGTTCATGACCTCTCCTAATAAAAGAAGGGTGTCATGTCCAACCCCGTGGGCGAAACATGACGCCCTCGTGGGTGGTTAGGGAATTTTGGGTAGCAGCGTATTAGGCGGCGTTACCCAAGGTTTGACGGGCCTGATTCATAGCCATGTCTTTCGCTGACAAGGGTGGCATGCCAGTGTTTTCGGTTTGCTCCAGGGCTTGTGTTGCCTTGGGTTCAACTTGCGATACCTTGTCCAACTCGGCCAACGCAAAGGTCAGATCCATGCCTTTGAACTTCTGGTGGGCATAGTCGTAGGCTGCTTTCCAGGCACCTGCCGCCGCAGTCCGTCTAACCAGCTCTGCGACCGCTTTTTGCACCTTGGGATGGATTTGCGACAAATCAATCACGTGCGGTGTAGGCTCGGATGCTCCTATAAACCGATCATCAGCAGAACCAACATCGGTTTCCCAATGCGTCGCCTCGCCATCGATTACGGTACCGTCGACAACATCGTCGAGCGTTTTGCCATCCATCTCCTCCGCGGCATAGCCGCATTCCTCTGGAAAGGCAGTACGCAAAGACGCCGCTTTACCGCATTTGGCCAATTGCCCCTTGGGGCGTTTGATCCACATGGCAGTCGGCACTTGCGAGTTTTTACCGCCGGCCGTGCTGTAGGCTTCCAGCCAATACACTTCCTCGGTAAAAGCACAGCGTTTGCTGCCGACGATCCTATACACGGTGACCGCCACGCATTCGGGAAAGGTCACGGTGACACTGGATTCCTGCCATTGCTCGTTGTCGTCCTTGTAGCGTCCGGTAAATGTTTTGGTGACATCCGGGCCCCAGACGGGTCTGTCCATGCCAGCCCAAACACCGGTTCGGGACGCAGTCGTCTGGATTTCCATGATGGACGGCCAGACGGTTTCGACATTGCGACCTAACGAGGCACTCCACATCGGCACGATATGCACCGGTTTTTTGAAGATGTCGAGCTTGCGGGCCTTGCAATAATCCAGCGCCATTAGAATGGCTTCCGGGGTCTTCGCCGTGGGAAAGGTGACTTCCGTCAGTACTTTCCAGGACTGCTCCGACAGGCCGTAGCTTTGTTGCACAACAGCCGGCATCGGCAAGTCACGAGTTTTGGGTAATGTGTTGCGGTTGTTTTGATTCATGGTGGGTCTCCTTCAATAAAAAAAGGGAACGCCATTGCCCGCCGGGAAATGGAATTCCCCTTGGGGTTGAAATACCGAAGCCTGAAAAGGATCGGCGGTGTAAACGTTAAATACACGAACGCCAATAATCGGCGCGACTAGGGTTAATGGATGGGCATATCGCTATATTCGTCATCCCAATCGGCGTCCTCAGGGGCCGCTGGCGATGATGACGAACTGTTGGCGGCTGCCGATGCGTTAGGGCGATCCAGCATCTGCAATTCAAAGGCGGCGATTTCGGTACGGTAGCGCTTATCGCCCGCTTGACCCCATTGCTGGGTACGCAAACGGCCTTCGATGTAGATCTGGCTGCCTTTGTGCAAATACTTTTCGGCGGTATCAGCGAGTTTTTTGAAAAACACCACTCGATGCCATTCGGTCCGCTCCTGTTTGCCGTTTTTGGGATCGTTCCAGACTTCGCTGGTTGCCAGACGAACGGCGACGACTTTGCCGCCGTTATTGGGCATAAAGCGAACATCCGGATCGGCGCCGAGCCGGCCCAGTAAGATGACTTTGTTCACGCCGCGATTGGCCATGATGACATTCCTCCTGTCGGCCGCGCCCGACTCAACGATAACAATACCCAGCGGCGCGGCGATGGGCATGCCGACGCCTCGAATCCCTGGGGGAATCGATACGCCCGGCAGGGTTAAACAATTAATACTCACATCAGGCTTGACGCACCTGACACGCCGATGGAACACCACCGTCGCCGCTTAAAAACGGAACGCCGACCGAGGTCGGATCAAGGCGGTCGTGAAAGACCAGCCGAGAAAGTCTGGGGAGAAGCGGAAGGCTGATGGCCAACCAATTCCGTTGGCTGGTATTGAAGCAGAGATTTTTTGAAGGGCTTTTGCAGCTGATGCCGAATTCGCCATCAGCTGCGGAAAGGCTAAAAAGAATCTGGCTTACGATCATGAACCATTCGTTCACATCAGGAAACGGTCATGTCCGAAGCAGCTCCACAGCCCAAACCAGCCCCGCGCCGTGCCATCAGTCGGCCAATATTTGAACGTACATTTAGCATCAACAGCGAACAAGCCATTCGGGTGATTCGTAACAGCTATCATCGATTGATGGTGTCCCTGTACGCCATCGACGTGATTCTGCGCATCATTGGAAGAGAGTAAACGGTCGATGAAATTGAAAGCCTCGTCAGTCAGATGATTGCCGAATGTGCGGAGCAACTGCAGCAGGAAAAGAGTCGGTTGGAAAAACTCAAGGCCGACAACGGCATCACTGAAACGCCGACGTACACGCATCCCAGGGAATTTGTGGCCAAGATTGCCTCGCCCCAGATTGCCCAGTTCGTCGAGTTGATTCGTTTGCTGGACCAGTTGATGATCGTGATGGACACCTTGTGGCTGTGCCAGGTCATTTCCAACAAACATTGCATTGATGCACGTCTTCAGTGGCAGCAGCGCTTGCAGCGGCTAGCGAATAAAATTGTGACGATGGAACGGCATGCGCATCAGGCAGCTTATGAACAAGGGCATGGAGAGGAAGTGCGATTGGCCCGACAGCAATCTGGACTGTTGGGTGAGCCAGTGAAACTTTCCAAGGATGAGGACTCATTGGTTGATGAGACCGACTCGAATTAAGGCAGGTGCGCAATGAGCGTTGATTCGAGTGAAATATGCTTGTGTGTTTCGTTATCCGAACAGGAGGCTTTGGATTTGGCGCAATTTCTAAAGCGAACTGGATTTGCTGATTATTGCAGTCAGGCTGTCGATGATGAGGGGGCTTATCGCATGCGCGCTGTTGCGGAAAAGGTCAGAAGGAACTTGGTTGCCATTGGCTACGACCCACGCTAGGAAACACCCCGTCAATTTCGTTGAAAAGAAGCTAACCGTAAATTCGGCTGAGGATTAGAGTGAATCTGAAGTGCTAAGTTGACAAAATCTTAAAAATGCACAATTATTAGGTTGACGATTTTTTATTTTTGCACAATTTGGAGGGCGAATGCTTCCTCAACCTATACATTACCACTCGGATTTGACTCATGAACGTTTATCCGTCGTCGCAGAGTTGTTACTGGATGAACACTATAAAACGCTCGACGATCTTTCCTCAGAAACAGATGATAACTACACGCGTGGCTGCACCACATTCGGACGGCAAAAAAACCGGATTAAAGGCTTGGCTCTGGCAAAAACTTATTCTTGGTTACAGGTCAGTAATAACGCCAATGATTTGGTCTTCACAATTGGTAGCGTACCTTGTCGATTCAGCAGTGACGATCCAAACAGCCCAAAGAAAAAAGCCGTCTTGACGGTTAATCGCTACCAAGCGTCATTTTTCGATGATATTGAGAGCGACCAGGACCCATGCCGTTACTGTTTCATCATTGATCAAGGCATCAATGATGATGCTGAGCCTTCAGTTGTTTTTCTCGGATTCGACGCGACGGGCGTGGTGCGGTGTCAATGGGAGTCCGGTGCGATTAGAACTTTCCAAAGTGTTAATGCCGTTGTTGTTCCTGAAGCTGTTGAAATAGGCAAACCTGCCGTCAAACCGAAAAAATCAGTCGCGGGTTCCAAAGACGAGGCCAATCGGCTATGACCGCCGATTTTCTTGGGCAAAACCTTCGGCTTGCTCGGTTATTTCACGGGCTGTCTTTGCAGGATTTGGCCGATAGAGTCAATAAGTCAAAGCAATATCTCAGTCGGTTGGAATCAGGCTTAGAGCCTCCGCATGAAAGCCTGGAAACAGCGTTGGCGGAAGCTCTGGACGTGCTGCCCCGATTTTTCAGGGAAGTCGATCCGATGCCGATTTCCGACGAGCAGTGCCATTTTCGTAAACAGCTGACCACGAAAGTTGCGCTTAAGCAGGTCGCTCGTGCACAGGGCGAGATGTTTAAGCGACTGGTGTCCGTTCTTGACCAGAACTTAGATTTTCCCAATTACGATTTTCTACATGAAGAGGTATCAACGCCCGAAGAGATTGAACGCGTTGCTGAAATAAGCCGGTCTCATTGGGGGTTGGGTTTAGGGCCAATTGCTAATATGAGCCGCGTTGCAGAAAATGCTGGTGCGGTATTGGTAAAAACGGGTGGGCTAGCGGACGAGATCGATGCCATTTCGTTTGCTACTCGGCGGCCGGTTATTACGTTAAATGCTGGAGGGAAATCGACTTGCCGTACCCGGTTTGGAATCGCGCATGAAATTGGACACTTGACCATTCACGTTGGCGTCCAAACGGGGGATAGAGCAACAGAATCCCAAGCCAACCGATTTGCGAGCGCGTTTTTAATGCCGCGCGCATATTTTATTAAGGAGTGCCAAAAAGCGTTACGCGGCAGTCGGCTGAATTGGCAAGCACTGTCCGACATCAAAATGCGCTGGGGGGTCTCAAAAGCGGCGATTTTGTATCGTGGTCGGCAGCTCGGCGCGTTTTCGGAAGAGCAATATCGGTCTGGTGTTATTTCATTGCGTCGGCACGGGGAAGCGCTTCAGGAGCATGAAGATCGTGATATGGTTCAGGAAAAGCCTGAAGTTATTTTGGACAGCATGAAAGTTTTGGCCGAGCAATGCGGCATGTCCAGAAAAATGATTGCCGACTTGATGTTTGTAAAACCTGAACTTCTCGATCAGTTGGTTGGCGTTAAAGCTGATGAATCGTTTCAGAATAATATTGTTATTCTGCAATATCATCGTAGTTTGAATTAGGTTTTCAAAAGTAACTTGATGTCGTTTTTTTTGCTAGACAATCGCCTTTTCTTTAAGACTTGCTTTGGCTCTGGCAAGCCTTCATGAATGGAATTGTTGTCGAAGGGTGACGACATTCGGTTGACAGAAGAATGCGCTAAGGCATAAAAAATTCGGCAGTATTAGCATTATGACCTATTTATTGTTATCTATACATGACAATAAAATCATTATAGTGCTAAGATTGACTCATGAGAGTCTCAAAAGAAGAACTAATTGCCGTATTGGCCCAATTCAATCCCTGGTGGAGAAGCGAACCGATTGCCGATTTGCCAGATTGGCAGCGTGCCGCTTCGCGTGAGTTAAGTCGCTGGATCAATCATCCGCCTGCCCATCGCGCCATTTTGCTGTCCGGCGCACGCCAGGTCGGCAAGACCACATTGCTGCTGCAACAGATCGACGCTTTGTTAAAGCAAGGTGTTCCGGCGGCCAACATCCTTTACGCCACTTTTGACCATCCGGTGCTCAAGTTGGCAGGCATCGAAGCGGTTTTGGAAGCCTGGCGCGAACGCGAGCCGCGGGTCGATGGACCTGAATATCTGTTCCTCGACGAAGCTCAGTTTATTCGCGATTGGGGCACCTGGGTCAAACACCAGATCGATTTCAACAAACAGCGTCGCATCGTCTTTACCGGTTCGGCCATGCCCTTGGTGGAAGCCGACCAGGAGTCCGGCGTCGGTCGCTGGCACACTATTCGGCTGACTACGCTGTCGTTCTACGAGTACCTGCAAATCAAACAAGTGCAACTGCCACCGTTACCGCCATTAAAGAGCTTGACCGAGCTGTTCGACTGGACGCCGCCACAATTTTACCGGGCGCAGGAAATCGCCGTGCCTTATGTCGGCCATTTCCACGAGTATCTGATTCGCGGCGGTTTCCCGCAAACCGCCCAAGTGGAAAGCATCACTCAGGCGCAACGCTTGCTGCGTGAAGACATTATCGATAAGGCGCTCAAGCGCGATATGACCGCGCTGTTTGGTGTGCGCCGGATTCTCGATCTTGAGCATACCTTCCTCTATCTGTGCATGCATGATGGCGGTTTGCTGAATATCACCGACTTATCCAGCAACCTGGAAGTCAAACGTCCCACGGCTCAGCATTTCATTGAGCTGTTGGAAGCCTGCCACCTGATTTATCGCTTGCCGCCGTTTGGCTATGGCAAAGACGTGCTCAAGGGCCGCTTCAAAATTTATCTGGCCGATGCCGCGATCGCGCCCGCTGTTTTACTCAAGGGCAAAAGTATCATCGACGATCCCGCCGCCTTGGGCGTAGCGACCGAAACCGCCGTGTTTAAACATCTTTTTGCGCGCTATTATTCCCAAAATGTGCGTTTTACCTACTGGCACGGGAAAAAAGACCGCGAGGTCGATTTAGTCGCGGAAATCGGCGGCCAATTGATCCCCTTTGAAGTGAAATACCGTGCCCAGCATACCGGCGCACGGGAACTGAAAGGTTTGATCGAACTGTGTGAGCAAAAGAAAATTGCCCGCGGCTACGTTGTCACTAAATCGCTGGATGACTTCGGCTTAATGACCGGTTTGCCGCAAACTGGCGATACTGCCAGCCAGATTATGCGTCTACCCGCACCGTTGCTGTGCTACTGGATGGGGGCTTCGGAATTGAATCAACCCGAATTTAACGATTAAGCCGGGCAACCGGCGATAGGAAACCATGCATCAAAGCCAACTCAAATGGATTGCAGACTTAATCTGGAAATATCGCCGATGACCGTCTGCGCGACGTGTATAGCCGAGGCAAACCAATCGCTGCGCCGCAATCGTAAATTTGAATTCAGTCAAACTTAGCCAAGGTAGCAGACGCAATGTGTAAGGGAAAATAATGATCCTGACCGATAACGAGACCAAAGTCGATTTATTGAATAACGAGGCCATAGCGACGACAATCATTGGCCTTCTTCGGAAAAATCCAGATCATCCTGTGACGATCGGTGTGCATGGCGACTGGGGGGCGGGCAAGTCTAGCGTACTTGAAATGATAGACTCAGGTTTCGAAGGGACTGAAGAAGTGTTATGCCTCAAGTTCAACGGGTGGCGCTTCCAGGGTTTCGAGGATGCGAAAATCGCCCTAATTGAGGGAATCGTAACTGGTTTGATCGAAAAACGTCCGGCGCTTACCAAAGCTGTATCCGGTGTCAAGGAGGTGTTCCACCGCATAGATTGGTTGAAGGTTGCCAAGAGAGCGGGAGGTTTGGCTGTTACGGCTTTTACAGGAATTCCAACGCCTGATCAGGTAACGGGTATTATTGGCTCTCTCGAAGGGGTGTTGGAAGATCCTGCTAAACTGGCAACGAAAGAAAATATCTCGGCCACTATCGGTGAAGTGAAAGCTCTGCTGAAGCCCTGCGAAACCAAGAATGTACCTGAAGAGGTAGAAGCGTTCCGCAAGGCGTTTGAGCAGCTTTTAAAGGATGCGGGTATCGAGCAGCTTGTAGTCCTAATCGACGACCTTGACCGTTGCTTGCCTGATACTGCGATCGAAACCCTCGAAGCAATTAGGCTGTTCGTGTTCACGCCCCGAACTGCATTTGTAGTCGCAGCTGACGAAGCCATGATCGAGTATGCGGTACGCAAGCACTTTCCCGACCTTCCTGATAGCACTGGGCCTCGGGACTATGCCCGTAACTACCTAGAAAAGCTCATTCAGGTTCCGTTCCGCATTCCTGCACTCGGTGAGGCTGAAACACGAATTTACGTAACGTTGTTGCTCGCCGGCGCGGAGATTGGCGAGGGAGATGCAGACTACGCGAAGCTCATTGGTGTGGCTCGGGAGCAGCTTAGGCGTCCTTGGACCAGTGGTGGTCTCGATGCCGCGACCGTTAAAAATGCGCTTGGGCAGAAGGCAGAGAAAGTCAACAATGCGCTCGCCCTCAGTGATCAGATTGGTCCGGTTCTGGCCAGCGGAAGCAAGGGCAATCCGCGGCAGATCAAAAGATTCCTCAATACGCTTCTCTTACGTGAGCGCACCGCTGAGGCACGTGGCTTCGGGGATGACATTAAATTACCAGTGCTTGCTAAGCTCATGCTTGCAGAGCGCTTCATTCCGAGACTGTTTGAGCAGATAGCGTTTGTTGCGGCAGTTCATCCTCAAGGATTATGCGAAGATCTCGAATCACTTGAAAATGACTTGGCGACTTCTGAGGAACAATACAACTCAGAGAACGAATTGAAAGATCAGAAATCCTTCGATCCAGGGGTTAGTGCTGGTTCTGGTGTCTTAGCTGAATGGAAGTCTTTGGAAACAGTATGTGAATGGGCATGCTTATCACCAAAGCTTTCGGGCATCGATTTACGCCCTTACTTGTTCGTAACAAAGGACAAAAAAGATTACTTTGGCCCGGTATCAGTTCTAGGTTATTTGGCTGTTGTGGTAGAAAAACTTTTCGGTGGCAAAATGACTGTCCAGGGTTACGAATCCGAACTGAAGCAGCTCGTTCAACCCGAAGCAGACAAGGTATTTGAAGCAGTGCGTACCAAGATCATGAGCACAGGCACCTTCGATACGAAACCGGTTGGTGTCGATGGGCTCGTCGTTCTCGTTAAAGCTCAACTCGGTTTGCAAGGTCGTTTAATGGACTTCCTTGAGGCATTGCCGAGTAGCAAATGCGGACCTTGGGCCGTTAGTGGATGGCAAAGCGTCATCAAAGACGATGAGTGCAAATTGCGTCTGTCAAAACTACTGGGAGATTGGAGCAAGGTCACCAACAACCCTGGACTTAAGGCCGCTGCCGACGCGGCGCTCAAGGAAATAAAGGGAGGGCGCTGATGGGAACGTCGACGTCGTATGGCGGTCCTGGCGGCGGTACGCCGTTAGTTCCAACATGGCTCGGGGATGCAGATGGTAGGGAGGCTCCCGTAACCCCTCCGGCTGGAACGGATAGCCCGCCACCTGCCGATAGTGCGGGGTCACCAATACCTCCAAAACGTCCACCCATTGGTGAAGCTGCTGACCCACAACGTTTTTCTGGTGCCCGTAATAACTTTACTCGATTCGCTGGTTCTGGTGGTAGTGATAGAGCCAGCCTAGGCCGGGCAGTGTCGAAATATGTTTCTGCGTCGACCGGTGGTGCTCGCCTGGCCGCCCAGCGCATGGGCGCATCACGAACGGCTGGTGCTCGGCTCCTAGGCTTCCTGTCTGATGTACAGGCACGGGGTGTTCGTGAGGCATTGCGTGCACTTGATCTGGAGTCTCTCGCGGGACGTCCGATCACCGAAATTTTTGTTGGCTTAGCTGACTATATCTGCCCTGGAGCTGGTACGGTCGATGAAGGCATTGCTCGCGAAGCTTACATCGAAACCATTGTAGAGTTGGCAAGTGAAGGGCTAACCGATCTTTCCACGTTCACTCCGGATCAAATGCAGACTGTCTTCGAGCTTTATGCGACGCATGCGATCGAAGCCCGGATATGTAATGACATCGGCACCAAGGTGGTAACAATGCCGGCAGATGCTAAGGTCGCCCTTCGCGTCGAAAAACAATTACGCGATTTCATCCGTGGCGGGGTAAGCGACGCGCTAACACGAGCCTACGTGGATTCACCAAATCTGACCATAGAGAAGATCCAATCGTTCGTGGATTCGATTTATGAGTCCGCATTTAGCATCCTGCAGGCAATGGGAGAAGCAGAGGCTAACCAATGAAGAGGCAACTTTTGGTGGGCCGTTTTGGCCCTGATGATCTCCTCGAAGTTCCTTCAGAAGCCGACGAGCAAACGACCTATCTTCAGCTCGTTGCTGGTAATCGATCCTTGGATCACGGCATTGGTGATGCACTGACCAATCTAAATAAGCTTGGTGTATTCCCATCGGAAATTGGTATTGATCTGCTCTTGATTGCTGCTCATGTGCATGCGGCAGATACACGAATCTCTCGTACCGAACAGTCGCAAGACTCTTGGACGCGAGAGATTCGCCTCGTGGTGCCGGTCAGTGAACCGGAACGATGGGGCGGAGTAGTAGCAACGCTGAAGAAAGCGCTGGATTTTCTGACGGGCGATAGGTGGATTATCGGATTCAGGGCGCGTCCGTCCCGTTTTGCGGTGATCGCACAGCAGTCCTCTTTAAGTTTGATGGCTCCACCTTTCGATTCAGTGAGCTTGTTTTCTGGCGGTTTGGACAGCCTGATAGGCGCCATCGACTTGCTGGAAACTGGCGAGACTCCTTTACTGGTTAGTCATTTCGGTGAAGGCGCGACCAGCGATGCCCAAAGCAAGCTGTTTTCTGGGTTGAAGAAGTACTATGACAAGTCGCTGTTCGAGAGATTGCGAGTCGGGATGGTTTTTGAGGATGGCCTTGTGCAAGGTGTTGGGTCAGAAAACACGACCCGTGGTCGATCATTTCTGTTCTTCGCCCTAGGCGTGTTTGCTGGCTCTGGTCTTGGGAAGAGATTCACTCTTCGTGTGCCGGAAAACGGGTTTATAGCACTGAATGTGCCCTTGGATCCCTTGCGACTCGGCTCCAATAGCACGCGCACCACGCATCCTTTCTACATGGCGCGATGGAATGAGCTTTTAGGAGAGCTTGGAATTGACGGCAGCATTGATAACCCTTATTGGGATAAGACAAAAGGTGAGATGGCTGCCTATTGTCGAAATCCTGAACTTTTAAAGCAGCTGGCATCAGATTCGTTATCTTGCTCATCACCTACTAAGGGGCGATGGCACGGGCTAGGCATTGAGCATTGCGGCTACTGTCTTCCATGTTTGATTCGTCGCGCTGCATTGGACACTGCTTGGGGTAAGGGGAGTGATGGGACGACATATACCGTGTCCGACCTACACGCCCGGCCTCTGGATACTCGGGAATCGACTGGTAAGCAAGTCCGTTCCTTTCAGTATGCGATTGAGCGGCTCAGGGCAAATCCGCAGCTTGCACATCTCCTTATCCACAAACCTGGTTCGCTTACCGACGAGATTGCGCGCTTGGATCATTTTGCCGATGTTTACCGACGTGGCTTGGACGAAGTGGCGAGTCTGATTGATGGTGTCAAGACGAAACCAAGCTGAGGGGAAAATGCTCATGAACGCTACAGCGGGTCTCGTGGACTTCCATTGTCACCTTGATTTGTACCCGGACCATCAAGCTGCCGTGCGGGAGGCCGAAGAGGCTGGCGTATACACACTTACGGTCACGACAACCCCACAGGCATGGCCACGTAACCACGAGATTGCCCAGTGTACGAGGCATGTGCGAGCAGCTCTAGGTTTGCATCCACAGTTAGTAGCCGAGCGAGCGAGTGAAATTGAATTGTGGGAACGCTATTTGCCCGAAACTCGCTATGTCGGAGAAGTTGGTCTAGACGCGGGACCGCGTTTTTATAAGTCTTTCGAATTACAGAAGGAAGTATTTCGGCATATTTTGCAACGTTGTGCAGCGGTAGGGGATAAAATTATTTCGGTCCACAGTGCCCGTTCCGCAAAGGCTGTACTGGATTATATTGAAAGGTATTTGCCTCCCCCTAGAGGAAAAGTCGTATTGCACTGGTTCACCGGTAGTAAGGCGGAAGTCAGACGCGCTATCGAGTTGGGGTGTTATTTTTCGGTCAATTCTGCAATGCTTGAAAATGAGAAACATACATCAACCGTTACCCTCATCCCTCTCGATAGATTATTGACGGAAACTGACGGTCCATTTACCAAAATTGGTGATCGCATATCAAAACCGTCCGATGTAACAGGTGTAGTTGAGAGATTAAGCCGGCTTTATGGAATTTCGACTGTACTATTGACGGCAACTATACGTGAAAATCTGCGTATGATGTTGGCATCGAAAGGGAGCTCGGACTACTAAGTCTGTCTTTTGCCATAAAATATGGCTAATCCTCGTTATTCACTGAATCGATTTCAGAGCGAGGGGCAAAATTGCCGAGTCTAGGATCGCGCTCGCTGACAAAACTTCAAATAAACCGTCTCCATAAAAAGGAAATAACATACATGAACAAATCTGACCTCATCGACGCCATCGCCAGCCACGCCAATCTGACTAAATCCGGCGCCGGTCGCGCATTGGATGGCATTACTCAATCCATTCAAGCCGCGTTGAAATCCGGCGATTCCGTGGCTTTGGTAGGCTTTGGTACCTTTGAAGTAAAAGAACGCGCCGAGCGCACTGGCCGCAACCCGCAAACCGGCGAAGCCATTACGATTGCCGCCGCCAAATTGCCTTCGTTCAAAGCCGGCAAGGGCTTGAAAGACGCGGTTCAGTAAGGGATAGACCTCATTATTGCGGCCCCATACCCCAGCCTTCCAGTTCAGACTGCCGTTTGACCGAGGGGACATCCAAATCGGTCATCCGGCCTTGGGTACGAGTTAAGGTATCCTGCCTGCCGCTGGATGCTGCGCCGTATTTCTGCGGATTGAGTCGGCTACCCGACCCGGTGAGTTGATCGAGATTCAGCATGGACGCGGCATTGGCGGCGGACGGCAAATGCCCTGTCTGTGCCAGAATGGCCAACCATTCGTCGAGATTGACTTGGGTCCAGTCCACTCGGTCCAGATCCGATACTTTGATGCCGGTGCAACTCGGACTTTCCGGCGTACCGAAATCCATGCCCAGTTGCGGTTTGATCTGTTCGTTGAGGATGCGCGCTAACGGCGAGTTATAGCAGCAATAGCTCTCCTTGCGCACCCAACACACGCCAGCTACCTTGCTTTCGCAATAGGTACCGAGGTCCGTGCAGACTTTCAGTTGTTTCTTGGCAGCCAGTTCATACTCCGGTTCCTCGCAGGAATAGACGATCTGGATGATCATGATGATGATCATCACCACCGTATAGGCTGTCATCAAGGTGCTGAGCAGTTCGCCGGCAACCGCGGCACCGCCGCCCAATTCGACACCACCGGATTCCGCAGCAGGTGTGAGATTACCCGCCGAATCGAAGGCCGCCTGGCCGCCGGCACTGAACAGCGCATTGCCGGCCGCTTCACCAAAGGTCTGGCCTATCCATTCCGCCACCGACTTCATCAATTCGCCTTTGAGCGAGTCGAGCAAGCCTTGCGAGGCAATGTCGCTAGTGCTGAGCATGTCGGTGCCGACCAAGTCATTCACTGTCGAGGCAAAATCCGCCTGAAAACTGTTCCAGGCATCGCCGGCCAACGTGAACGGGGTACGCATGGTTTCCCAGGCGCCTCGAATCGCCGAGGTACTGTCCATGGCCATCACCGCGCTGTCCATCTGACTGGTGGCGATCAATAAATCAATGTAACGTCCCAGTCCCATCGCACCCGAGGGCGTTTCGCAGCAATCGACCAGACTGAGTGCGCCACCGACCATTTTGCAACTGGCCGGCTTGCCTTGGAATACCTGGCAGGTGGTCGGATCCTTTTGCTGCAGATCGGCATTGGCGTAATCGCAATGCAAATCCATCGCCATTTGCTGGGCGCTGTTGAGTAAGGCCACCGCCTTGGTGAAATCCTGGCTTTGCGTGCGATTCACGCTGATGCAGTCTTCGCCCATGCAGCGGATCGGCCCGGCGCATTGCTGTTGAGTATTGCTTTGAATGCCGGGAATGCCAACGGTTTGTCCGCAGTCGTAGGTATCGACGCTGTCCCAACAGGTACCTGAGGCGAGTACACTGGTACATTGGCTTTTGATGAACGAGCAGCCTCGGGTTTCTAACGAAACGCAGGTTTTTTGGGGCACGCCGTTCGCCGGCGGCTCCAGACAATGGGTGCCGGCGGTATCGGTCCAACATTGGCCGTACTGATTCAAATCGCAGTTTCCGGCGGCTTGGATATTCATACAGGTATTACGAATCCCTGACGAACTTGCCACCGGGGCTTGTGACAAATCCGTACCGCAGACCATGACTTGCGAAGTGGGATCGACGTAACAACCCGAGGTATTGGCGGGATCGTTCGTACAACTCAATTGGCTGCCAGCCTGGCAAATGCCGTCGGTGATCGCATTGGCCAAGTTTTGGCAATTCGGCCCACTCCAGCTCCATTCGTCCTGGGTGATCAGTTTCGACAAGTCATAACGCAGTCGTATTCGCGAATAGCCCTCGCCATTACCGCCGACCATCGTGTCTTGTTTGAAGACTTTATTGCCCGCGCTGTTGAAGGCGTAGGTGACGTCGCGATTGGGATGATCGACCCAGCTATTGCTGAGCTCGCAAGCGCCGCCCCAGCCGGTGGAACCGGTATAAATCAGGTTGCCGCCGTAATACACCCGAGCATGGTCGTCGAACTCCACGTCCTCCAATGTAGCGCTGACAATCGCTTCCGGATGCAGGACGTTATAGGTCACTTGCCAGGTAAACACCGCGCATCCGGACGACCAATAGTTGTCGCCGACCCGACCGACATACAAATCCATGCAGCCCGGCCCGCAATTGGATATGCCGCCGTCACCGGATACAAAACTGAGTAACGGTACGACACTGACCTGATGCGTCGCCGTGCAACTCTGCGGCACGGTTGGTTGCCGCAGACACAATTGATAATCAGGTATTTGTACTGAATGGCTAGTCGCCGTTTGCGTGGTCACAGTGGTACAGTCCGAGAACGACTGTGCCCAAGGCGTGAAGTCGCTGATTACCTGATCGCCGTTGTGCCAGATCGGATCGGCTTGTAAATCCGGATGCGACTGGTGGGCATTGTCGATCAAGGTGCGATAGGCTTCGCCGGTGAAGCTGGTTTCGCCGTTCAGGGCGGTCTGTGCATCCAGACCCGCCGCTAGCGTGCCGGGGTTGTTACCATAAAGATTGGCAAAATCGCTGGTCGTTGTTGATGTGTTATTCGTATCCGGAAACAATGTGCCGATCGAAATGGCGCTTTCGTGACCCGTCCCCGGATTCAAGGTCAGCGAGCCATTGCCGGTATCAATCGGAAAGGCAAAATCGCCGAGGATTTGCTCACCTAGTTGTTGGCCATTGCGCCCAGCTGCCTGAATCGCATCTGCCCAAGATACGCCAAACGGCGTCCAGGCCAGCGTCACGCACAAAATCGCAGACAATGTCTGCGTCAAGCAATGTTGCGGTTCGAATAACTCACTGACAGTCATCACAGCCCCACGCAGCAGTCCTGCCAACGCCACAGCAGGTAAAGATGGTCTTCACCCGGCCCCGGATAGGTACGTCCCGCACCCCACTTGAAGGTGGTTTCGCCAATGGCGTGATTGGACTCGGTTTCGGCAACTGGATAAAACATCGATAGCCGGTATTGCGACTTGGGGATGAAGGGATAGATATAGCCACCGCATAAAGCATCGTTGCCCGAGGTCTTCCAGGCCAGCCCGCGCCGGTGCAAGGAGGCGGTCGCCCGCGTAGCCAATAGACTGGTGATGCGCGGATCGGTGCCATAACTGGTCGGCGAAACGCCGGATAAGGGATACATGTGACCCCAGGCGCCTGCACACCAGAACAAAGCATCCAAAGGATTACCGGCCGCCGCCGCAGCAGCATCGGCGACACAAGCCGAAATGGCCACCGGATTGGCAAATAACGCTGTTTCCAGACTGGTGAAGAACGCCAATAAATCGTTGTTCCAGGTCGGGTCCAGTTCCGAGACATATAGCAAATCAAAATCCCGGTAGCCATCAGTGTTGCAGCGACCATCCCAGAATAGGTCCAGCAAAATGGTCAATGGAAACGCAAAGTAGTGGTAGTTAAAAAAGGACATTTCGCTGGCATCGAAATCGGCTTTGCCGGTAGTGGCGATTAAGCGCACATTCGAGGCGCTGAATTTATGTCCGCCCAGCGACGGTGAACACCGGGGATTGCGGACAATCTCAATCAGCCGGGCCGGGTTCCAAAGGCCCATGGTCATGCCCAGCTCCGGAATGCCCATCGGATCGGTGCAAAAACAGAACTTCTCGTCGGTGGCGATGCTCGGTACGTTGCCGCCGCCCAACGATGCCCCGGCTGCACGAATCGGAAACAAGCAGCTCCAACAAATATCGGTAATCAGGTTGCCGGACCACAGCTCGGCGTCCGAGCACAATGGGTCGACGCTATTGGTGGTGGTTTCGGAATAGACCGGGGTAGCCAACGTCACCAACACTCCCAAAGTCCAAGGCAAAATCCACAGATTCATGACCGCTCTCCTGTTGAGGCAGGCAGTTTTCGTTCACGAACCACTAACTGGTTACCGACTTGTTCGACAATCGCCGGTACCTGCTGTAATTGAAAGCGGCTGCGCACATCCGGTGTCAATAAATACACCGGTGCCTGAAGCGCAGTTTCCAAACGCTGCAAACTATCCCACCCGGACTGGCGCGGCAGAGCCGTGGCCAGATACATCACCCGAGCCTGTTTATTCTGGCAGGACTGACACTGAATCAACTCGACTTGAGCCGGCACCGTGGCATCGAATACCTTCAGGCATAAGCCAAACGGCATCTTGTCCAACGGATTGACGGTTTGTCCGGCATGGATAATCAGCTGACCGTTGGGAGCAACTAGATCGCGTGAGGCGGTGATGGTCAAATCTACGATGCGGTCGCGATCGGCCTGAGCCGTGGGTAAGTCTTCAAATTTCTGCTGTTCCCAGAACCGAGCGATGGCTTGTTGTTGCTTTTGCTTCCAATCGATGGCGGCCATCCGGCGTTTGATCTCTTCAAGCAAGTCGATTTCGGTAATTTCGCCAACATCGCCCAAGGCGCCCAAATCACCTTGTTTGCCGGCTTTGATTTGCTCGTCCAACCATGACAGACTGCTGACACCTCGAACGTGTAAACGGGCTTTATCGTCCTGTTCGACGACGATGTCTGGCACAGATGAAACCGACCAGCGTTGAAAACGGGTGGGATCGATGATGATGTTGGGCAGAGGATCAATACCTTTCAGCAAGCGTTTGAGGTCTGCCATCAAGGCCGGTAGCTTTTGGCCGGGTTTGGGGCCGCGAAACACCAGTAACACATCGTCCCGGCCTGCCGCCTCTTCGAAGATGCTTTTCAGTGCTGAGTCACCCAGCGAGAAGGACACAAACAACAAGGTAAGTGGTTTGTTCGAACGGGTTGTTGGCAGACCGCTTGCCACTGTTGTCGATCGTGTCGATAGCGCCTCTGTTTGGATCACCTGTGAGGCTTCCAACAATTGTTGCGCCTGGCGTTTCACGCCCAACTGTTCAGATTGACCGTTCAACCAGTCAGGACGAGGCTGGCCTTCCAATGTCTGCAAAATAGCCTGAGAACGTTGCAGCCAAGCTTCCTCTGCCTGAACCGTATGCAAACTGAACCAACAGAGCAAACAGATCGTCGATTGACACCAAGGATGTTGAGACCAATCAAAACAACGCATAGGCCCGTCCAATCACTTGATGATCGTAGACATAGCCCCAGTAACGTGAATCGAAGCTTTTGTCGGTTTGCCCGGTCACCCAATAGGCAGCCGGTGGGATGGTTTCATGGCGGTTAAAACGGGCAGCCGGCTTGTTGAGTTTCTCCGTCAGCGGCAAACCGTCGATGATCCGTTCACCGTTGATCATGGTGTGCTGCGGATCAACGTGAATGCTATCACCCGTGACGCCGGCGGCGATTTTGACAATGATCTGGCCGTCCTTAAAAAAAGGCGCCATGCGCTCGGCGCGAAAGGCAATCAAATCGCCGCGCCAGATGTCCTTGTTGTGCGTGTCGATCAGGTATATCCATTTATCCGGCAGGCAGCGATCGACCTGGTCATCGCCGCCGATCAGAAAGCGTTGGCCGAGGTAACGTTCCACGGCTAACACCAGCAACAAAATCGGTATCGCCTTGAGCAGAAAACGGCCTAAACGCGGGCGAGTGAAGCGGGGCGACGATGGCGAATGGAACCCGGGGGTATTCATAGGCTTAGCGTCCGGTTTGTCGAACATAGACATCCTCCGGTGCGGCCACCACCGCCGTCGAATCTATCACCAGATAGCCTGCGTCACTGAGCTTTTTGGCTTGACCCTGCCAGTCATCGACGATTTTCGCCATCTGCTCCTGACTGGCATTGGGCGGTATCGATTGAATCAATTTGGCACGGTCGAGCACGAACACCGGCGTAACCAGATTCAGGCGTGCCAATGGCTGTTGAAGTTGCTGTTGCGCAGCCAGCCAACCGCCCATGCCGCCCAAACAAGCCGCGATTAAAACGGTGCTGAGCCATTGCGATTTAAGATCCATAACCAGTCTCCCTCGGTTTGCTTCTACGGCTGTCGATGAGTTGTTGAATGGCATCGCCCAGACTCAAACCTTGCCGGCGCAATTGCTTCAAGGCGTTGACGTCTTCGGGTTTGGTCGAGAAAAGAATGCGTTTGAACGGATCGACGATCAGCCGTCCGATACCGGAACCCATCTCGGTGATGAAGAAGATTTCCGAATAGGCACCTGGCAGCGTGTGGACAGTTTTTAAGAGTTCATAGCCGCCATCCGACAACGGCAAGCGCCGATCTTGCTTCATGCCTTCGATGACTTCGGCTTTTTGACCGAGCAAGTACATATTGGCGGAGTTCTCGACAATGGCTCGCCCTGCGGCATTACGATATAAGTCGTTCACCGATTGGGTGATGGTGACTGCTGCACCGCCGTATTTCCGAAACCGGCGGTACCCGTGTTCCATGAATTTGGCGACATCGCCTTCGGTGAGCAAATCCCAAGCTTCGTCGATAATCACGATCTTGGGCCGGTTGCGTTCGCCCAGATACATTTCCTGCTGGATTTGGTAGATCAGTTGCAGCAACACGACTTGTTGCAGATGCTTGCGACCCTTGAGTTCCTCCAGTTCCAGTACGGTAAAGTCGTTGGCGAATTTGGCATTGTTCTTGCCGTTGAAGTAGCGGCCGTATTCGCCTTTAGTGGTGAATGGAAAAAGCTGCTCGCCGACATCCTTCAAGCGTTGATCGGTTTCGGCACACAGGCATTTTGCAATGTCGTCGACGGACATGGCCTGAGCCTTTTCGGTCCAGAGTTGTTTTAATATCCGCTTCAGACCAGCCGTCTGGAAATCGGTCAATTTCTCGGTTGGTGCGGCCATCTGGCTCACCAATCCGGCTAACATGTCGGCTTCTTCCTCGAAGTTTTGCACGATTTCAAACGGGTTCATGCAGATGCCGGAGCCGTGGGTGAATTTGACGAAATCGCCTTCCAGCACCTCGCAGAGGTTTTCATAGGAGCGGCCGACATCGATGGCCCAGATTTGCGCGCCTTCGGTCAGGTAGCTGACGATGATTTCGTTGGTCAGGAAGGATTTGCCTTTACCTGATTCGGCGGCGATACACAGGTTGTAGTTGCCGGTGGTATCGAACAGCGACACAGCCATGTGTTCGCCGTTACGGGAGACGAAATTCAAGGTCGGCGTCCCGGTGCCGGCCCAATCACCGAACAATGGCAATAACGGAATGGCATGCCGGGTAGCCAGCGTGCGGTAGCGTTTCAAATCAGCAATGGCCGAGCGCTCAGGACCAAACGGCAAACAATTCAGAAAAAACGGCAGGCAAAAATACTTGTCTTCCAACAGTTGAAAACCCAGCTCCCGGAAATACACCCGCGCATTCGAAACGGCCGCCGCTTCTTCGGCTTCGTCGCAAAACAGCAGTACACCAAAATAAGCCCGAATCGGCCGGTCGCCGTCGCGGTAGGCATCGAACAACACGTCGAAATGGTGTTTGCGTTGGACCAACACTGGCAAAAACCGGGCAATCGGTGTATTGACCTGATTGGTGATAAATTGCCGCACGCCTTCCTGACGGGTTCGCGTGGATTCGGCATCGGGGTAATGCAAGGTCAGACTGAGCAAAGTATTCTGGCGGATGCCACGGGTACCAGACAGAATGTCGCCTAAATAACTTTTGGCGCTGCCGAAGTAAAAATGATCGGGGGTGCGTTTGGCGGACAAGGTCTTGACGCGCTTATGTCCCAGCCACAGACCTTTTTCATCGAGTTCGAGGGCGTTGTCGTAATCCAGCAATTGATCGCGGATCAACTGGGTCGGATCGCACTCGGGTACCACACGATCTTTCCAGCCGGCATCGGGCTGCCAGTTGAGTAGCGTATTCAGGATGCGCACATACTGATCGGCGCCCAATAGTTCCGGATGCATGCCGATGGTCGACAGCGATTGCTGGGTGGCCATTTGCAATTCGCTGGCTCGACGGATGTCTTGTTCACTTGGTCTGGGATAGGCCATCGGCAGTTTGACCGTGACCAGAATATGGCTGCGCCGCAAGCGTGCTCCCGATATCGCTTCCGGGGCTTTGGTTGTACCGCGCCGCAAGAAATCGATACTGGCTTGGGTCATAGTTTTATAGGTCTGCTTTTGCTGTTTCAGACGCCGCGTTTGCATGATGGCCAGCGATTCTTCGATGTCCGGCGAAGTCCAAAGGCTCACCTGCAACAAGGTGTCAGTCGGCCAGTCCTGGTTTAGCAACACGTTGACGCGCGCGGAGACGCTGGCATCGGCACCGGTCAGCGGTCGGCACAGAAAACCAAAGCCAATGCTGCTATCAGCCATCAGAAACAGATGATGGTCATATTCATAAGCCAGTACCGTGAATAACTGATCGGCACGTTGGCGTTGCGCGGTGGTCATGGGGTCTGATCCTCGAAATACAGGTGTTGCATGGCTTCGGTTTGATGCTCGGCACGCAGGCGAATCGTAAAGGGCTGTCGACAAACGCGAACCGCACGCTTTTTGCGTTTCAACTGCCGGGCTCTAGCCGGATGACATGGGTTGATCGGCTGACCATTGGCTGCTTGGACCTTGACGGTCCGCTTATCCTTCGCCAATGTGCAAGGGCGGCGGTTGCCCGCCGCTTTCTCGGTATCAATAGTTGAACCGGTCATCGTTATTCCAGGCCTAAATCGTGGCCGTCACGATGTTGGTGATAATGGTCGGTGCCGCAAACAGGCCGACCCCGCTGGCAATCCCCAGCACAAAGCCCATGATGCTGCCGCGCACGACACCGGCGACCAGGCCGACGATGACGAACACGATAGCGATGATGCGGCCAAGCAAGCCTTCCACCCAGCCGGTCAGCAAGGTCCAGACGTTGTTGAACTCGGTACCGCCGGCACCGGCCATGGCGTCGGATGCCATCAACATAAAAAATAACGATGCCAGGGCCAGCAAGACCCCGGTTCGAGTGGACGACTTCATTCAAATGACCTCGAGTGTTAAGAAATAGACGGTTGCCCGTCGAATCTCGGAAGATCAATTCCGGCACTTGTTAAGCGGTCGCCCGCTCACTCTCGCAGGGGTTGTGGGACCTGCGGTTAAATGGGTTGTGACCCATCAAGGCAATGGCTTGCCGAGTCGGGATGACGGGTTGTCGTCATCACTGGCGTCAATGGTCGGCCGTTTCTCGGGTAAGCGTTGTTCGACTTGTAAGGGAATCAACGACGAACTGGCTGTCGATGCTGCTTTGCCGATCATCCAACGCCGGGGTTCCAGTTCGGTGTAGACGTAGTTGGACACCATCAAATCTCCGTCGGCATCTTCCCAAGGCGCAATCCAGATGCGCATGACCTGCGATGGGGTACGAATCGGCGTGGGATCGTCGATCTTGGGCACGGGTTGTTGTAACGGCGGTACGAGTGCCGGTTTAGTTAATGATTCCGAACCCTGGCTATTTTCCGGAGGTGTTTCCGAAATCGCTGTATTGGTGACCTGGTAGGCCTGCGTCGTCGACAGACAGCTGGGCTCGTCCGGCATGCCTTTACAGCCGTAGTCGGTGGCGCAGCCGGTGGTGATGGCGATCAGCAGTACACTGAGTCTATAAATAGAAAACTGATGAAAGCGTTTCATGGCTTTTTCTCCGTGGCGTTTGTGTTTTGTGCGTTTGTATCGGGCGTTGTTGCCAGACTGGGCGACCGTTTCGGTTTATCGGCTAACCAATCGGCTAACACCTCGGGTGCGCCACTGTGGGTGCGACCGTCCGGAGCGATCAGAAACGGCACGCCTTTCAAATCGAACAACTTGGCGGTGACGACGGCTTTCTGCAGTGGCTCTTTGTTGCACTGAGCGGGCGGTTCGGTCGGCAAGCCGGCGTAATCCTGTTTCAACAGTCGGTCGCGCACGGCATCTTTGGCTTTGGTATCGCTGGCTCCCAACTGACACGCCAGTTGCACGACGAGGTTTTGCGACTCGGGGCCGAGGATGGGGACCATGACCAGTTTGAAGGTGTACTGGTCTTGCAAGGATTGCAGCTCTTTCATAACTTTGCCGCAATAAGGGCAACGCGGATCGATGAACACCAATACCTGGGCTTTACCGTGGCCGACGGTCACGGCGCCCAAATCGTCGGACTTGAGTTTCATCCGCGACAGGTCGATGCGATTGGCGATTTTGTCGATATCAGCCAATTCCTTGATTTCCTGTTGGGTCCAGATGTCCATCAATTTGCCGCCGTAAAAAGCAAAGCGGCCGTTACTGGAGATAAACAACGTCTGCTCGCCGGACTTGACCATCTTCAGGCCCGAGATCGGCAAGTCCTGCATGCCGTCGATTTTGATCGATAGCAAGCCGGCGGTAATATCCGAGACCGCAGGCTTTTGAGGGTTGGCAGCCAGGGCAATGGATGTACCGAATAGCATGGCCAGTAATAAAGGAATGTGGCGTAGCGTCATAACGACCTTTGGGTTTGGGTTAAAGAATCAGCTCGGCATCTTCAGCTTCAGGGCCGTGCCTTTCTGCACGATGAAGTTGACCTGGCGGGTAGCGTCGACTTCGATGACCGGGTAAATCTCCTCGGCCATGTCCATGTAAAAGTGCGACAGACGCTCCATTGCATAGCCCGCGCCTTTCAAGGCACCGCCTTCCATCGACTGCGAGGAAAAGGCGCTTTGGAACGGTGTGGTGCCGGATAGAGCCCCCAGGCCACCAGTCATCAATACGGGAATTTGGTTACGACCGAAGGCATCGGAAAAGCCGCGTAAAAAGCCTGCCATCATGGATTGAGCGAGTAGGGCACCTTGCTTAGAAACCACGCGACCGCGCACACCGTTTTTGCCGTCTTCGCCGGTGGCATACGCATTCATCGGTACTTCGATCACGCCACCATCCTGACGTACGCAGGAAAAGGTCTCGCCGCGAAAGTAGGCGCGCTCGGCACTCAGGTCGCCGAAGCCCGCGGCCAGCAGAAAGCACTCGCGCACATCGGCGTGGAAACGGTTGGGCAGAATGGCTTCCTTCTTGATCCGGAACAGTACCGGCATGGGTTCTTTCTTGGCTTTTTTGCCAGTAGGGGCATCGAGACCGTTCAACAATACCCCGGTTAAAATACTGCCGGCCGGGATGAAAACATCGCTGCTGGCATGATCGCGGTTCGAACGGCCTCGCTCAGAGTTTGGAGCTGGGTCTTTGTCTTTACCATTGGACTGCTCGGCGCCTTCCCGGATGACACGAATCTGCATCGCCGCCGGCGCTTGGCTATTGGCTCGTCCTCCCGAGACGCCAGTATTGCTGGGTGTCGGTCCAGGAATAGCGGCTTGCTCGAAAACGCGATTGAGATCGTCCTGGCCGTTGTCGAATGGCGTGTTGCTTTGGCGGCGGTTGTAAGGTCTTCCCAGCGTCATAGTCTCTATGGCCGGTTGACTGGCATTGCCTGGGGTGCCGGCCACAATCGGTGTGGAGGCTTTGTTCTTCAACGACTCGACTTCACCGGTGACCGCTTGCAGCTTGGCTTCATAGGCCTCGCGCTCGGCGCTGGTCCATTGTTTGAAGCGGATTTCGTCGGATAGCTGCTCGCGCCGTTGCTGTTCTTCGATGGCGGCCAGCCGGCGGGCTTGTTCCTCATTCTTTTGTAGCAGGTCGCGCAACTGCGCTGAAATGCCGTCGATGCCCAGCGAGCGCGGATCGCTGTCGGTCAGGATGTGTTGGATGGTAGCCTGTTTGCTGAGCGGTTTGCTGACTTCCGGGGTGATGGTGGCCAGCGCGATGATAAGGGCTAACAGCGCGGTACCAATGCCGCCGACGGCCAGATTGCGTTTGGCAACCGGACTCAATCGGAGCCACCAGTTATCGACGCTGGCCATTAGGGCTGTCCTCCGCTCAGTAACGAAGGCCGCAATGTGGACGATGCCTCAGGCGATTGGCGGACCACGACATACAACTCGGTGGCTTCCTGCGGCTTCAACACTACGTTGGGCCAGACCGATACGGCGAGTACGTCTTGTTGTGTCGTTGCACAACTGCGTTCGTCGAATTCGAGCATGTCGCCGCCGGTATTCTTGGCGAGTCCCACCAGAATCAGCCGATCCTGACCTTCCAGTACTTGACCGGTTTTGATCTGCACACGGTCTTGCAGGCAGCGAATCTGTTCCTGCGGCTTGGGTTCGCGTAACGAATAACCCGCTGGGGTCTTTTGCAACCCCAAATCCCGAAACAGCGTTTTCAGTTGGCTGATGTAAGCTTGTTCCTGTTGGCTGGAAGTCCGACTCGCGCTATCGGCGCGCTGCCATTGATTCAGCAACTGATAGCTGTCCTTGTCCAGATCAAGGTGAATTTCCCGTGCCGGAATGCGTTTGGGAATCAGGGTGAGCGACAGCGCGATGTCCTGGTTGTCGCCGGGGGTGATGTATAAGGTCACCGGCGTTTCGTCGGCGGTAGCGACGTAAACGATTTTGTCTTTAGTGCTGGTTGTCGCCTGACTGGTTGTCGTGACCACTGGATGTTCGAACGGCGTGACCAGCCGATTCAAGTGGCCGACCGCAATCGGCATCAGTTCGTTGATGCCGGGTTTAACCGCAATATGCTGGGGACCGATTGATGTGGTTGATGCTGCGTTTGACGCTGCCGCTTGCTGTTTGGCGGCTTTCAAGACGCTGGCATCAACCGGCGGTAACTCAATGCCAAAGTCGGGCTGTGATGGCGATGCGGGTGACTCTTCGGCCACGGTGGTGACCGGTGGTAATATCGTCACCGGTAACTCACCGGCGGCCAAGGCACCATTGGCGAAGCAAAGAAATAACCAGGGGTGCAATAATCGTTTCATGGTTGAGCCTCATGCGGTTGGCCTTGCGTAGATTTCAAACGAGCCAGCGTTCTGGGGGTATCCGGATACACATCGATGTATTCCAATCGGGGCCGATAGTTTTTAATGACGATGATGAATTCGTAAGTACGAGGCTTCACGTCCGGTTTGGAACTGGGACCTTGGCTTTTCAGTTCGCCGCTGACGAAGACTTTATTGGTTTCGGCTTCGTAATCGACATGACGAGGCGTGAAGCTGATTGCCACCCGATCCATCTTGATGGCCTTGATTTGATCGCTCATGGCATCCAGGACACTGCGGTAAATATCCGGCGCCAATAGTGGCTCAACCGCAGTTTTCAGAAAATCGGCATTGGCCGGCGTGGTGTTGCCGAGGAGTTCGGCCAGGAATAAACCCCAGGACTCTTTGAACTCACTGGATGCCTGGCTGCGGGTGACTTCGACTTCCTGGGTCAAGGTCGGCGGCACCAGGATGATGCTACGTTCGGTGCGCCAGGCGGCCAGCGAGGTAGTCACACAAACGACGAGCAATCCAATGATGACGACGCGGCTAAACCGGTTCTCGGTCTCGTGCCCGTCCCAGGTTTGCAGAAACTCCGCCCATTTCATGGCAGAAACTGGCGGATATAAGGATTGGGGATGGTCTGCGCGCGACTGGGCAACAAACCCAGCCAATACAACGCATGTAAGGTGTAACCGTCAGGTCGGTTATCGCGGAAACGCCGGTAAAACTTGACCGCAATCAACCCCAGCGCCAGGCCGGGAATGAACTGGTCGATCAACATGCCGGTGAGCATGCTGACCATGAAGGGTACGATCTCGTCGGCGCTCCACAATAAAATATGGATCGGATCGTCGATCGATTGGGGGATGGCAACGGGTTCCATAATGACCTCCGGTTGGGATGGTCATTATTGTGAAGGGGAATTTGAGAAGGGCTTTTGCAGCTGACGACGAATTTACGCTCAGCTTTAAAAATTGACGGCCGGTTGAGCGATCTACACTTAATCGTCCCTCAGTTTGATCGCGGATGCAAAACTCCAGGAGGCTAAACTTGCTTTAACCGCACCGTCAATCGGCCATTTACAAGCCCAAATCGCTCAAACTGGCATGGTCATCGGGACGCCGGCCCAGCGGCCAGTGAAACAAACGCTGCTCTTCCTTGATCGGCAAATCGTTGATGCTGGCAAAGCGCCGTTGCATGAAACCTTGCGGATTGAATTCCCAGTTCTCGTTGCCGTAACTGCGGAACCACTGGCCGGAATCATCGCGCCATTCGTAGGCAAAACGCACGGCGATGCGGTGGTCGGTAAACGCCCACAATTCCTTGATCAAGCGATAATCCAGTTCCCTGGCCCATTTTCGCTGCAAAAATTCGCGGACTTGTTCGCGGCCTTGCGGAAATTCCGCGCGGTTACGCCAGAGCGTGTCTTCGGTATAGACCAGCACGACGCGGTCCGGGTCGCGCGAGTTCCAGGCGTCTTCGGCCATGCGCACTTTCTGCGCGGCGGTTTCACCGGTAAACGGCGGGACGGGGGCTTTGATTTCTTGGGTCATAGTATTTCTCCGTGATGAAAAGGTGATTGAGTTACGCTTGCCACATACCGGGCATCGCCACATAACCAGGCAATGCGCGAAGGCGTTGGAACCAGGCGATGATGTTGGGGTAGGCGCCGATGTCTAAACCGCCTTCTGGTGCCAGCGCCAAGTAGGGATAGACGGCAATGTCGGTGATGGAAACCGAGTCGCCGACCAGCCAGTCTTGGTTTTGCAGATGGCGGTCGATAATGTCCAGAATCTTGTCGGCGGTTTGCCGGGCTGTTGCCGTATCGATAGGACTCCCGAATTTGTGGTGTACCCGTAGCTTGGCAGGGCCGTGGAAGATTTCATTGGCGGCGGTCGATAGCCAAGCGGCGAACTGCGCAAGTTGATAGGCATCGTCCGGCCACCAAGTTTCACCGCCGTAGCGCTTGGCCAAATAGACCAAAATGGCTTGGCTGTCGCGCACGATCAGACCGTCGTCGTCCAGCACCGGCACCTGGCCGAACGGGTTGCGTTGCAAATGCGCGGCGCCGTGCTGCTCTCCGCCGCGCAAATCTACTGGCTGGGTTTGATAGGGCAAGCCCAGTAAACTGAGCAATAGGCGAACTTTGTGGCAGTTGCCGGATAGCGCCATATCGTAAAGGGTGATCATGCTGGACTCCTTCGGTTAAATGAAACTCTCAAATTGCACCCGTTCGTCGGCGATGCCGAGTTGGCGGGCTGATTGGCGCACGCTTTCGATCAGGCGGGTTGGGCCGCAGACGTAGATGACGGTATCGGCCGTTGCATGACTGAGTATGTTTGGAACGTCCAACCGGGTCGGGGTTTGCGCTTGGCTGAAATAAAACCGGCATCGCTCGGAAAACCATCGTTGCAAGTCTTTGATGAATGCCATTTCCTGCGGCGCTCGACCGGTGTAATGCAGTTGAAATGGCGTACCCCGTGCGGCCAAGGTTTCGGCCATGGCTTTGATGGGGGTGATGCCGATGCCGCCGGCAATCAACAGCGCCGGGCGTTCGTCGTCATGGAGTGGAAAATAGTTTTCCGGAAGATCAGTGTTGATTCTAGTTCCGAGTTGCCAGCCATCATGTAAGGCGCGCGATCCCCCGTCTCCGTCTCCTACCCGCAGCACCGCGATGCGGAAGCAATCCCTTTGGTCCTGTGCATCGGTCAGCGAATAGGCCCGACTGGTGATCGTACCGTCGGGCAGCGCGATCGGCACGCGCAAATGGGCGCCGGCTTGGTAAGTGGGGAATGGCCCGCCATCGGCATGGCGCAATTCGTAGGCGCGAATGCTTGGCGTTAATTGACGAATCCCGCTGATGGTCAAGGGCAATGTGCCATTTCCCAACACGACGGGTGTTTGCGGTGCTGCCGTATAGGTTTGTTGCAGCCGCCGGGTTTGCTCCAACAGTGCTTCGACTTCGCGTTGGCTGTAACGCGGGGTAATGTATTTCGGGCAATTCCAATCGAAGGCCTCGACTCGAATCACGATGCCGCGTTCCACTGGAGCGCGAAAGTCGGGTAATTCCAGCTTGGACAATAATTCCGGCTCGTTAAGTTCGTGGACCACTCGCGCTCGGCCCCAGATTTTCAGACGTTGCCGTCCGGGGTAGTCCATCAGCAACAGGCTCATCCGGTCGTCGCCGCGTAAATTGCCGACCGAAAGGTATTGGCGGTTGCCGCTGAAATCGGCATATCCGATGGTTTGTTCGTCCAACACTTTCAAGAACCCAGCCGGCCCGCCGCGGTGCTGAACGTATGGCCAACCGCTCTGACTCACGGTGGCTTGATAAAAGCTGTCGCGTTCGGTGATGAATGCCTGTTCGAAGTCGCTCAGCGCCACCGTTTCGGCTTCGCCGAGTTCGGCTGCTCGATATGCCGTGCGGCTGCCCATTTCGGCTTGTACCGCTTGTACATCGGGTGTGAAACTGATTTTGGCAAAAGCACGGGCCATAGCCTTTACTCCGGATGAGGTGAAACGTTTAGGGTTACTCTGACATATTCATTAGTCGAGTTGAATAGTCATAATTTGCAATACCTTATTCCATTCAGTGCAAGAATCCGGACTCAAGTTCGTCCCTGAACTTGGTTCGGCATCAGGATTACGCGGCCTGTTTCAGGGTCACTTTCGGGAAGTCAATCTCGACTCGGCTAGCTTTGCCCAAGATATTGGTCAAGATATTCATGCCGACATGCGTAATCACCTCGACGATGTCAGCCTCATTGAAACCGGCGTCACGCATCGCTTGCAGTTCGGTATTGGTCACTTCGCCTTTGTGTTCGACCAGGGCGCGGGCGAATTTGACCGCCACCGCCGCCTTGGCATCCTGGCTGGTACCAGCGCGGTTGGCCTCGATTTCCGCCCCGTTCAAGCCGGCTTTGCGGCCGATGGCGGTATGGGCGGACAGGCAGTACTCACATTGATTCTGCTGCGCCAAGGCCAGCGCGATGCGCTCACGGGTAGTAGCGTCCAGCGAGCCATGGTTGGCGATGTGATGCAAACCGAGGAAAGCTTTCAGCGCATCCGGCGAGTGGGCGAATACCCGTAAGAAATTAGGCACCATACCCAGTTGATCCTGGATGGCTTCAAACAGGGCACGTTGTTCGATGTTGGCTGTTTCGTTGCTGATGGTGGTAATACGGCTCATGATATTTCTCCAAAAAATGAAAGGGGTTTTCGTTTGCCTGAATGAAATTCAACAGGCGGGTACAGTGTGATCTATTGCGAAATAATAAAGAATATCTAAAATATTTAATTAACTATTCCGACAAGTGGAATTAATGATGGACAGATTGCATTTGATGAACGTGTATGTGGCAGTAGTCGAAGCCGAAGGCTTTGCCGGCGGCGCGCGCAAGCTACAAATGTCGCCACCCGCCGTGACGCGGGCAGTAGCGGCTTTGGAGGAGCGATTGGGGGTTAAGTTGCTGAACCGTACCACCCGCTATGTGCGGATGACCGAGGCCGGCCAGAAATATTACGAAGACAGCAAGCGCGTCATCGCCTTGGCCGACGAAGCCGACGATGCGGCGCTGGGCATCAACGCCGAACCGCGTGGCCAACTCACACTGACTGCCTCGGTATTGTTTGGGCGTTTGTTCATCATGCCGGGCATTGTCGAGTATTTACGCCGCTATCCGACGGTGGAAGTCAACGCCTTGTTCGTCGACCGGGTAGTCAACATGCTGGAGGAAGGTGTGGATGTGGCGATACGCATCGGCGATTTGCCCGATTCGTCGTACCGGGCATTGCGGGTGGGTTCGGTTAGGCGGGTAGCGTGTGCCTCGCCGGAGTATCTGGCCGAACATGGCATCCCGCAAACGCCGGAAGATTTAGCCAAGCATCGAATCATCTTGGCGCGCGGCTTGAATCCGAACAATGAAATACGCTTTCAGTACGATGGGCAGGCGCAGACGATCAAATTGCAACCGGTATTGAGTGTCAGTGACAACGATTCGGCAGCCAGCGCCGCCATGGCTGGACTGGGCATTACCCGTTTGCTGAACTATCAAATCGCCGAACCGCTGCGCACCGACCAACTGAAAATCGTGCTGGGCGACTACGAAAGCCCGCCGGTTCCCGTGCATATCCTGCACCGCGAAGGCCGTCATTCCTCTGCCAAAATCCGTTCGTTCGTCGATTTAATGGCTAAAAGGCTGCGGGCAGAATTGGCCTTGAATTGACGAACGGTTGTTAGCTTTTCCGGAACGTTCCGGGCGATACGCCAAAGTGACGTTTAAAGGCTTTGCTGAATGCCGGCACCGACTCGTAACCGCATTTTTCCGCCACGCGCTCCACGGTCATATTCGGCTCCATTAACCAGTGAGCAGCGATTTGCAAGCGCCATAGTGTCAGATAACCGATGGGCGAATGGCCGATCAAGGCAGCAAATTTCTCCGATAACACCGACTTGGAAACGCCGGCCTTGGCGCATAGTTCGCTGAGCGTCCAGGCATGCCATGGAGACTCATGGATCAGGGTCAACGCATTGGCCAGGCGTTTGTCCTGCATGGCGGCAAACACGCCCTCGCGCACCAAATCTTGCTCGATGCAATGACGAATCGCCAAGACGAATAAACTATCGCATAAGCGCTCCACGACTGAATCACTGCCGAAACGCGGCGCCGAGGTTTCGCCAATCACCAATTCGAGTAACCGCGTCAGAATCATTCCAGCTTGGCTTTGCCGGATCACGATTTCGGCAGGCAGCGCTTGCCACAACAGGGATTTTGGGGCAGCCAGTTGGATTTCGCCGCACACGAAACCCACGTCACCTGCAGCCCACGGGGTCATTCGGGTGTCGCAATCGTTATCCGGTAAATCCTCGGCGCTATACGACAGAAAATGCCGCGCGGCATGCGGCAAAAACAGAATCAAATCGCCGGTATCCAGTGGCAATGGCTCAGGCCAGCGCGGCGAGTGGACAAAGCCGCGTCCCTTGCTGACCAAGTGAAACCATACCGAGGTGTCCGAGTTATGGTCCATCAACCAACGCCCGCACACCCCACCGGAATAGACCAATTTGGCGTGCAGATTCAATCCATTAATCAACGGGGTCAAGGCATCCATCGTTTACTCCCGGAATATCGGACAAGTACGCCGGAAGTGTGCGCATGGGATGAAGCAATGGTTTTTCTTAACCTATCCCCGTCGAAACGAATTCGCATCGGCATTACACCTCATGTTTTTAAATTAAAGGAGAGACAGCATGTCCCAATTCAAAATACATTCTATCCAGACAGCGCCTGCCATTGCACAACCACTGCTGGAAGGATCATTAAAAAAATACGGCTTCGTGCCCAACCTGCACGGCGGTTTGGCCGAAGCGCCGGCGGCTTTGAAGTCTTACATCGAATTGACGGCCTTGTTTGATCAGACATCGTTTAGCCCGACCGAACAGCAAGTCATTTTGCTGGCTATCAGCGTCGAAAACCATTGCACCTACTGTGTTGCCGCGCACTCGATGATCGCCAAACACATGGCCAAGGCCGATCCGGCGATCGTCGAAGCCCTGCGCAACGGCAAACCGCTATCGGATGCCAAATTGGACGCTCTGGCCAGTTTTAGCCGCGCAGTGGTGAAAAACCGCGGCGTAGTTTGCGGGCAAACCCTGGACAAATTTATCACGGCAGGCTACAGCCGGGCGCAGGTATTGGAAGTGTTGCTGGGCGTGGCGTTCAAAACCTTGAGCAATTACACCAACCATATTATCCATGCTCCGCTGGATACCGCTTTTCAGGCCGAAGCCTGGGAAGAGCCCGCGCAATGCAGCAGTCGGCAGTGCGCTTGATTGTTTGACTTATAAATAGGTAAACACCATGAAAGTAAAACAAACCGCAGTGGTTTTATTGGAACTGCAAAACGACTTTCTAACTGAAGGCGGCAAACTATACCCGTTATTGAAGCCGGTATTGGAAACCTACGATGTCAAAGCCAACCAAAACGAGTTAATCCGGGCGGCACGGGCTAGCGGTATGCTGATCGTGCATGTGCCTATCAGCTTTTCGACCGATTATCGGGAAATGGGCGATGCGCCATACGGTATTCTGCAAGCGGTAAAAAATGCCGGTGCCTTGATCAAGGATACTTGGGGCAGCGCGATTGCCGACGGTGTCGATATTCAAGCCGACGATATTGTCGTTGAGGGTAAATCAGGCATCGATGCCTTCGCCGGCACGCATCTGGATTTCGTTTTACGATCGCACGGCATTACCGCCATTGCCCTGGCTGGACAACTAACCAATATTTGTATCGAATCCACGATGCGCGCCGCTTACGACAAAGGGTATCGCGTGTTCGGGATTACCGATGCCAGTGCCACTATCGGCTTAGAGCAGTACGACGCTTCCATCGAACACAACTGGCCAATGTTCAGCGAGCCGATGACCCATAACGTATTCCTGGATCGAGCGGCAGCATAAGCGCATGCCAGGATGCGTCACTTCTTTCGCGTTGGCGCATCTTAGTTTTTTTATACCTAAACATTAAATCAGGAGTAACACCATGCCACTTGTACAAATCAAAGGCATCAGCGGCTATTTGTCGCTACAACAAAAACAGGACATCATCAGCAAAGTCACTGATGCTATCGTGTCGGTGGAAGGCGAAGGTCTGCGTCCGGTCACTTGGGTATTGATCGAAGATGTCGCTTCAGGCGAATGGGGTGTCGGCGGGCAACCGGTCACTACCGACGATCTACGGTCAATGAGGGTTGGTAACCCGTAAATTCAGGGTTTTGAGTGCGGCGGAGTCTTCGCCGCCTCAGCCGTTTGCCAACTCTAAATAGCGCTGCCAGTCCTGATAGGTATCCACGTCCCATTGACTATCCAGTTCGTAAACCTTCAAGTCCAAGGCGTTGGCTCGGCGGCGGGTGACCGACATAACCTGGTCATGCCCCCAGGTCATGTCGCTAAACAGTCTCGGTTTTAACTCGTTTAAGCCGATCATGACGTAACCGCCATCGTCGGCCGGTGCGATGACTGCGTCATGCTCTGCGTGTAACTTTACCAATGCTTGATGTAAATCATCGACGCTAAGACTGGGGCAGTCGCAACCCATCAGCACGGCGTGTTGGTATCGGCCCAAGGCATCATCGAAGGCGTGCTGCATGCGTTCGCCCAAATCGTCGCCCTGCTGTGACTTTAGGGTAAGCGGATAGCGGTGCGCGCAATCCTGAAAATAGTCATGGCTGGTATCCGGTGCGCAATGCAGTTCGACCGGACACAACGGCTGTCGAAAGGCCCGATCTAGCGTCATAGTGGTTAGCTGCCGATGGGCTTGCGCGGCTTGTTCCGCAGTCAATGCCGGTTGCAACCGGGTTTTGACCTGACCGGGAACCGGCGCTTTGCAAAAAATCAGCAGTACGCATTCGGTGAATGGATAGGTCATGGTTCAACGCTTGCGCAACGGTCGAAACGGCATGGCTAATAACTGCAAGAAAGCCAACTCTTGTCGGTCGCGAAACCCGTTCAAGCCAATAGCCATCGCGGTTTGCGGTTGCTGTGATCGATGGCGGTAGGTCTTGAACAGACGGTCCCAACACGACAAGGAAAAGCCGTAATTGCTGTCTGTTTCCTGTTGCCGGGCGGAATGATGAATCCGGTGCATGTCCGGCGTGACCAATAGATAACGCAGTATCCGCTCGGCCAGCGGCGGCAGGCTGACATTGCCGTGATTGAACAGCGCGCAGCCATTCAGGATGATTTCGAACGCGATGACGGCCAGCGGGGCGGCGCCGAGTATAATCACCAGCAAAACTTTGTAAGCCATGGACAGCATGATCTCTAAGGGATGAAAGCGCACCGCGGTGGTGGTATCGAAATCAAGGTCGCTGTGATGCACCTGATGCAGACGCCAGAACCATTGCCAACGATGGGCCGCGACATGCTGCGCGTAAATCGCCAAATCCAGTAACAGCAGGCTGAGCGAAATGTTCAGCCAATCGGCTACGGGCAGGTTGTTGAACAGGCCAAGCTGTTGTTCCACTGCCCAGTTCGCGGCCAACCAGGCCGCCGCGCCGATGCTGATGCGCATCACACCGACATTCAATGCCGCCAAACCGAGATTGATAGCCCAGCGCTGGCTGCGCGGGAGGCTCAAATGCCGGGTAGGACTTAGCGCTTCCCAAATCGCCATCAACAACAAAATGCCGATAAACAGGCCAAAGCGCAGTATGACTTCCATCATCGTCTCCCGTAATAACGCATGGCCAGATCATCGGGATCGGCACCGAAAAAGTACATTAAGCGCAGTCGCCACATCAGCAGGATGGTTTTCAATATACCGTGCTGTTGCCAGCGCCGTGCCGAAGTTTGCACGTTGGCGTTTAAACAACAGGGTTTACCAAGTTTTTTAAGCTTGCTGCTGATGGCAATATCTTCCATCAACGCCATCGCCGGAAAGCCGCCCACCGTTGCAAATACTTGCCGAGTCATGAACAACGCTTGGTCGCCGGTGGCAATGCCGGTCAGTCGCGAGCGCTGATTCATCATGAAGGCTATCAGTTTGAAGATGGGCTTGGGGTTGTCGAATGCCGCATCGAAACGTCCCCAGTGGAAACCTTCGGCCACGGCCTGGCTTATCAAATCAATCGCATTATCCGGCAATCGGGTATCGGCATGTAAAAACAGCAGAATCTCCGCCTCAGCTTGTAAAGCACCCACATTCATTTGGATGGCCCGACCGCGAGCAGCGAGTATGATCTTATCGACCAGAGATTTCGCAATCTCCGGGCTGTCATCATGACTGCCGCCGTCAACTAGTGCTTAATTCCGTAAGTTAGCGATAGTATTTCGTAATTGCGCACCGCGGACCTCGCGTTTCCGCCATCGAAAAGGTGTAGCCGTTGGATTGTAAGCGGCAATAAAGTCTTCAATCGCTTGCCGCAGGGCTGCGATGTTTTGGAAACTGGCGCCGCGTAAAGCTTTGCGCGACAGGATGCCAAACCAGATTTCCACCTGATTCAGCCAACTGGCTGAGGTGGGCGTAAAGTGGAAATGGACATTGGGATGCTGAGCCAGCCAGGCGTCGCATTTTTTGTGGGTACAGTAATTGTCCAGAATCACATGCAACTCTTGGCCAGCCGGCGTCTCGGCAACAATCGTGTCCATGAACCCGAGAAAATCTTCACGCCGCTTCGTTTCGGTTATCTGGGCGATGATGTTACCGGTTGCGACCTGCAGAGCTGCAAACAAATTCAGTGTCCCATGACGCTTATAGGTGCTCTGGAATCCGCGCGCGATCTTGCCACTGTCGGTTTCAACGTACCCGGTCATTCGTTCCAGCGCTTGGATACTGGGTTTTTCGTCGACACTGATGACTAAGGCATTCTCGGGCGGACTCAAATACAAGCCAACAATGTCCGCCGCCTTTACCGCAAATTCTTTGTCGGTACTGACGCACCAGGAGCGTTGTCGTTGCAGACAAATCCCTTCCTTGCGGAGCACGCGCCAAACCGCGTAAACCGAACTATCCAGGGCCTGAGCTACAGCGGGACCATCCCAGACGGCTTGTCCCTTTGGCGGTGGTAGCTCAAGGATTGCCAAGACACGCTGTCGAAAATGCTCATCATACGTCTTCGGTGCGCCCGGCCGAGGTTCGTCTGACAGCCCCAAAAGCCCTTGAGTCATGAAACGGTTTCGTCACTTGATGACTGTATTGGCCCGCATTCGGCATTGCGCTGCAACCGCTTGGACTTGCGCGCCATCCAGGCAGCCCAGAATCATCCGGGCTCGCTCGACTACTCGAGCTTCTTCCGTACGGCTCGCTGCGCGTCGCTCTAACTCTGCCCGCACGTCCGCGGAACACTCAATTTTTGGGGCTACTCGTGACATCCCTACAAGATTACATTATTAGCGCTTAATAACGCAACTAAGCACTAGCACAAGTTGGCAACGGTCACGAAGTCCCTGCAAAGCCTGTAGTTCGCCGGCGAGATGTCCGGCTTCGTTGAGTACCGGGATGATGATGCTAATTGGGTAAGTCATGTTTGAAACTTGTCTCTCAAGCGTTGCGCCGCCAGGCGTGATAACGGCCCAGCCATTCCAGTACGCGCTGGGGCGCGTGATTGTGCTTCCAGACACCCGCTGCATATTTATTGGCTTCCGCCAGGGTGGGATAGATGTGAATGGTGCCGAGGATTTTATTCAAGCCGATACCGTGTTTCATCGCCAGCACGAATTCGGCGATTAAGTCGCCGGCATGTTCGCCGACGATGGTCACGCCAAGAATCTTGTCCTTGCCCGGCACGGTCAGCACTTTGACGAAACCATGGGCTTCGCCGTCGGCAATCGCCCGATCCAGATCGTCAATGCCATAGCTAGACACTTCGTAAGCGATATTCTGTGCTTGCGCATCCTGCTCGTTCAAACCGACGCGGGCCACTTCCGGGTCGGTGAAGGTCGACCAGGGAATCACCGAATAATCAGTGCGAAACTTCTTGAATTGCCCAAACAAGGCGTTGACCGCCGCATACCAGGCCTGATGCGCGGCGGTATGGGTGAACTGATAGGGGCCGGCTACATCGCCCACCGCGAAAATATTCGGATAATTGGTTTGCTGAAATGGGTTGGTCTCCAGTGTATTGCGCGGCGACAAGGCAATGCCCAATTCTTCGACACCGTAGCCTTTAATGTTGGCGGCGCGGCCGATGGCCACCAGTAATTGGTCGAAGGCAATTTTGACCGTTTGTCCGTCGTGCTCGGCCAGCAAAATATTTTCGCCATTTTCGATGATGAATGCCTTGGCGGTATGGTTGACTCGTACGTCCACGCCTTCCCGGCGAAACCGCGCTTCTACCAGCCCGGATACCTCACTATCTTCCCGCGCCATGATACGTGGCGCCATCTCCACCTGCGTGACTTGGCTGCCCAGGCGGGCGAAGGTTTGCGTCAATTCGCAGCCTATCGGCCCGCCGCCCAGTACCAGCAAGCGTTTGGGCTGCTCGCGCAGCTGCCAGACGCTGTCTGAGGTCAGATAGTCGATTTGCTCGATACCGGGAATCGGCGGCACGAACGGCCGAGCGCCGGCGGCAATCACGATCGAGCGCGTGGTCAGCGTTTTTTTTCCGCCTTCAGGCGTACTGACTTCGACTTCCCAGGGCGAAACGATTCTGGCGTTGCCCTGGATCACCTTGACGCCCAGTTCCGTGTAACGCTCCACCGAATCGTGTGGTTCAACCGTTTTGATCACCTGTTGAACCCGTTCCATCACCTCGGCAAAATCGAAATCGGCGGAGGCTGTGGCAATGCCGAATTCCGGCGCGCGTTGAATATGGGAGAGAAGCTTGGCCGAGCGAATCAAGGCCTTGGACGGCACGCAGCCGGTGTTCAGGCAATCGCCACCCATCTTGTGCTTTTCGATCAACGTGACTTTGGCTTTCAAGGCGGCGGCGATATAGGCACTCACCAGACCGCCGGCGCCGGCGCCGATTACGATCAGGTTGTTGTCGAAGCGTTTGGGCGTTTGCCAACCCGCATAGATTTTGCGCGCTTGCCAAACCGCCAACAGCTTTTTGGTCAGCAGTGGGAATAGCCCAAGCAAGGCGAACGACGCCAATAGCCCTGGCGACAGTATCCCTGACAGCGAGTCGATTTTCGCCAATTGGGTGCCGGCATTGACGTAAACCACGGTGCCGGCCAGCATGCCGATTTGGCTGATCCAGTAGAAAGTCCAGGTTTTCATCGGCGTCAATCCCATGGCCAGATTGATCAGAAAAAACGGGAACAGCGGCACCAAACGCAAGGTAAACAGATAGTAGGCGCCATCGCGCTGCAAACCGGCATTGATGGTCTGTAAACGCTGGCCGAACCGTGCTCTGACCCAATCGCGCAGTAGAAATCGTGCCGCCAAAAATGCCAGGGTCGCGCCGATGCTGGAGGCGAACGAGACGATCAGCGTACCCCAGAGCAAACCGAACACTGCGCCGCCGGCGAGCGTCAGTATCGTCGCTCCCGGTAATGACAACGCAATAACCGCAATATACAACATGGCATACAGTGCCGCCGTCAGCAATGGGTGAACCTGTCGGTAATAAGCAATGCCGGTCTGCCGGGTTTTTAAATTTTCCAGCGTCAAATAGTGCTGCAAATCCAGGGTTAAAAACGTCGCCATCAATGCGGCAATGCCCAGCATTAACAAAAGTCTGGATGTTTTCATGCCGATCTACCAATTCTGAGTGGGCTAGGCTTCGGAGGGTGTTTGCAAGTTGTCAGGCTAAACATCAGTGTTCCTTAAATACTATTGGGCTTGCCTGTTAGTCGTGTTTGCCGGTCATTCCTGACAAAAATCTCAACAAATTGAATTTAACAGGCTGAATAAATATCTTCACGAGTTAGTAGGCACCGTATCGGGCAGACGGTGTTGTAAGGGGAATTTGTATTCGGTTAATGCAATACCTACACTATGTGACGTCTACCTTATATTTTGTAACTCATTATGCGCCTTCCGCCCAAACACCAGCGCAATGTTCTCAAAATCGGTGAATTGGCCGAAGAGCTCGGCACTACACCAAGAACGATTCGCCTGTACGAGGAACTAGGACTGATCGCCCCCGACCGCACCGAGGGCGGCACACGTCTTTATGCTCGGAAAGATTTGAAACGTATGGCTATCGCGTTGCAGCTTGGTCGTGTCGGCATCGAACTGGACTCGGTTCAAAAGCTCGCTCAAACCCGGCAGAAATGTGCTTCCGGCAAAGAAGCATCGGCCGCGATGCAGCCGCTCCTGCATGATTTGCGTAAAAGAATTCGGGGATTGCTGGAAGATTTGCAGGAACTGGACAGTGATCTGGAGCGTGCGGATATGCTGATCCGCCAATGCGTAAATTGTCAAAATCGCCCCAATCGCCAGGATTGCCCGGAGTGTCCGGTCAACAAAAACGTTGATTTGACCAATATTGGTCGCCTGGTTTGGGATCCGAGTTGTCCATGACCGAGTTGTCGAGCCATTTCAAATATTACGTTAATGTAATTTATTGCTGTAGGGCGTAATCCGAAGGAGCTCAATTGTCATAGCCTTATTACGGCGTATGCATTTGTTTAACATTCGTTGCATTACCCGTTAGACATTGCGAGTTGTGGCCCGTTCGAACCCGCATTCAGTAATTCAACACCTTAGCAGCCATTTCCGTGCCGATGACGCGGGCTTTGATTTTGGCGAATGCCGTGTCCCGCCCGGTTGATGTGTCGTCTTCGAAAGGCGAAAAGCCGCAGTCGTCGGTGGTGCCGAGCTGATTTAGCGGGATGTATTCGGCTGCGCGCAATACACGATCTCGCACCAATTCCGGTTCTTCCACGTTGGGATTCAGCACGTCGATAACGCCGACAAACACTCGTTGGTCGGGACGAATATTGTCCTTGATGATAGCCAACACGCGCTCTGGCTCTTTTTCGTTAGCCATCTGCATGTAGAAATTACCGGCGTTGAGCTGGAACAAATTCGGTAGCAGCTCGGCGTAATCGACATCGGCGCTGTGGGTGGAATCATGGTCGCCGCCGGGACAGGTATGCACGCCGATGCGTTGGCGTTGTTCCGGGGTAAAGTGTGCCAATACCCGGTTGTTCAGGTCGATAAACTGCCGCAGCAATTGCTTGGATGGATCGAGTTTGACCGACAATCGCCCTTCGGTGAAATCGATTTGCACATGGTGTGCGCCTTGGTCCAAACAGCCGCGAATATCCGCTACCGTTTCCTTGACCAAGTCATCGATGAACGCTTCTCGTGAGTAACCGGTTATGCCTTCTGGCGGATAAAGCAGGCTCAAGGCGGAAGCCGAAATCACCGCCTGTTTGAGCGGGCGCGTGGTATAGCGTTTGGCGGCCTGCACAAATGCGCCGGCATAGACGCCGTAGCGAAATGGTCCCGTGGTTAATCGGGGTAATTGCCTGGTATGGCCATCGGCAAATGGAATCACGATGCCGTCTTCGGCGATATTGTGTAAACCTAGCAACGGGTAGGTGGCGAAGCTGGACTTGGTCTGTTCGCCATCGGAGATCACCGGTGATCCGGTGTCTGCAAAACGTTGTAAAGTGTCGCGTACCGCTTCGTCGTAGCAGGCATCGAGTCGTTGTTGCGATAGTCGGCCCGCGCGAAATTCCCGCAGTGCTTCCAGCAATTGCGGCGGACGGGGAATACTGCCAATAGATTCGGTGGGTATGGACATGTGGCGTTCCTGTATGGCGTTAAGGGAGTGGGTTGCAGAGGTTTTTAGGTCAAGTGAATGGCTGGGATTACGGCCCTGTCCGCTGCTCAGCAATGGTGGTTAAAGCACCGTAGGAAGCCACCAGAAATGGCACTCCATAGGTTAATAGCGCTTTGAAGACATCGAGTTGTTGCATGGCCGTGTAATCCAAAGACAGCAGGCCGAACACAGCTTGCGGCTGATTAATCAAATTCAACAGGGTTCCCACTACCAAAGCGACCTTGCCGGAGCGGCGGTATATGCCGAGTCGACCGGCCGTGCAATGCAGATCCAGTAATGTTGCAAAGAAATTTCCGACTGCTTCGTTGCAACCAAGCCACTTAACCATCCAGGATCACCTCTAACAAAAATGTAGATTTGGAGCGCGCTGTATGGCAAAAATCAATGCGCATAAAACCCTGCACTTAAGCGCTGACGATAAAAATGATAAGCCATGCTCTTTGTTCAAAATATACCATCAAGGTTACATTATGTAAATTCTTGCATGTTTTATGTAATAGGCAGGACCTCCAAGCAAGCACTTTTGTATTGCTTGCTTAAGTCCGGGTAAGGCCAAAGTCAGAGCAAAGCCCCGCCGCAGCTGCTACCTTGGCCGGCGGTGCAACCGTAACAATGGGCTGCGGTGGCTATCGGTGCGTCTTGCAGTTGTTCCAGGTGCAATTCGTTAATATGTTGTTTGGGTTTAGCTGCGGCACCTAACGGCAAATCCAGCATCTGATTAAAATCGCAGTCGTAAACATAGCCTCGCCAATCGATGCTGAGAGTATTCAGGCACATCAGGTTTTCAAGATTTTCGGCGCGAAAACTGCCTTTTAATAACGCCAGGTAAGAATCGAAGCGGCCATGACTGATCAAGGTGCTACCAAAACGCCGAATCGGCATATTGGCGATGGCAAACAGGCGGTTGAAGACGATGCCGTAATGGTGCTGCAAGTGCTGTTTGTAAGCTTGTTCCAGTTGCTGTTGGTTGGGCGGCAACACGGCGTCTTGCGGGTTGAAAACCAAATTCAAGGCCAATCCGCTGTCCGGCTGACCATAACCCAGCCGATTCAGGCGTTGCAAGGCCGCCAGACTGTCTTTGAACACACCTTTGCCGCGCTGCTTATCAACATTTTCTTGCAAATAACACGGTAAGGAAGCAACGATCTCTACCTCATGTTCCGCTAGAAAATCGGCCAAAAATCGATAGCGTGGATCTTCCAAAATGGTCAGATTGCATCTGTCTATGACTTTAATACCCAATCGGCGTGCAGTACGAACCAGATACAAAAACTGCGGATGCATTTCCGGCGCGCCGCCGGTCAAATCCAGCGTGTCAATGTTAGCGGCCTCAGCCAAATCCAGCACCTGATCAATGGTTTCCCGACTCATCATCTCAGTGCGTTTGGGGCCGGCGTTGACATGGCAATGCACGCAACTCAGATTGCACAAATAGCCGAGATTGACTTGCAACACTTCCAGCGGCTTGCGGAATAGGGCCGGAAAGTCACTATTAATCAGCAGAGGTTTGGTGTCGTGCATGCTTAATCCTTGGAAAACCAGATGTCGCCATAAGTGGCAGCGGCTTGACCGCCATTGTTGTCGGTATCGGTCATGATGGCGACGGCATCGATAGCGGTGATGTCTTCACCGAATAGTTTCTTGAAATCGGCCCGGACATTGCGTTTTTCGGTTTGCCAAACATTCAGTGAGGCTTCCGGTCCACGTAAAGCCAACATCATCGCATGATCACCGGCAAAGGCATTGGGCCAGACGGTATCCTTTTTCGTATTGCCGGCCCAGACATAATTGATGGCCTTGGTTTGCCAAAACGCCAGCCCGCCTTTGACCACCACATATACCCGCGCCGCGTAATCGTCGCCGGGTTTGCTTTGTTCATTCAATCCGTTCAAACGCTTGCCGATGCGCCACGACCAGTTCAGGAACGGGGTTTGTTCCAGATCGATATGCTGCTCTTTGAACATGCCGGAACCGGCGGCACGACTATCGGCCGTCAATACCGTCACGCCATCGATAGCTTGCAGACTGTATTCGGTTTCGCCTTTGAAGCTTTTATGCTCCCAACCTTCCAGGCGATTCTGGCTGAACTCGCCGATAGGCAGTTTGTTATCGGCAACCGCCCCGTGATTCATCGATAGCATCGTTAAAAATATCCAGCAGAATTTTTTCATGTTTAACCCGCTGTGCGTTGTTTTAACCAAGTATCAATAGCCAAGCCGCCGCTGCCATTGAACAGCAGCGAACCGAGCATGAACAAATAAACCAACGGCAATTTGTAATTGCCATAACCTTGATCGGTGATGGCATAGCCTTTCCATAATTCGGCCAATGTGTGCCATTCGGCCGGCCAATGTACGGCCGCGATGGCCACCACGGTCAACACCATTAGCGCCGCGCTAAAAAAGCGGGTCATAAATCCCAAGATCAACGCCATCGGGGCGATGATTTCCAAGCCGGTGGCCAAGGTCCAGCTAAAATCCGTTGGCAATAAGCTGAACGGAAATGGGAAGCTCACATCGGCAAACCAGTTATCGCCATGGAGTTTTTCCAGGCCGGCTTCGCCGAACTCGTAAGCCAACAACAGACGTAGAAAAATTGGCGCCAAGCCCTGTAAGTTTCTGTCGAAACAGTGAGAAAGCAGGCTAGGCATAGTGCATAGCCGCTCGATGCAGGAAGGAATCAGACAAGCTGTACAAGGATCTTGGGCGGATTTAGCGAGGTCGTTCATCAGTGAGGCTCCAAAGTTCAAACCGGGCGAATATCGATAATCGCGCCCTGGCTATGTAGATCGGCCAGAATCTGCTGACCGAATTGGGTGAGTTCTAAAAATTGCGCGTCAGGGAGCTCGCCGCCACTCATTGCTTGCAAGGCCTGTTGCCCAGTCAAGCCGTTATTTAACAACAGGATCATCTTGGCCGTGGCCATATTCAGGGTTACAAACTGCACTTGATCATCGCTATCGCGAAAACCCAGGATATGAATCGCCGTGGTCTGTGGTTCACTAGGCAAAAAGTTTGGTCCAATGTCCTGCACCGGCCATTGGTAGCACAACAATTGCATGACCGGTGCAAACACAGGCACATTGGCCAGTAATTCGGCATCGGACAACTGCTTTCGCGTGACCGGCTCCGCCTCGGCAATTGACAGCTGTAATTCGATCCATTCGAACTGCGCCAGTTCGGCCAAAAACGGCCAATCATCGAGATGCTCACGTTCCTGTTGCAGATGCTGCAAAAATTCGTCGGGAATCTGCCGGTAATACGGCGTCAAGCAGCGATGTTTTGCGATGAAATTCAGCAGCAACGCCCGCCATTTTTCTTTAGATAATATACTGCGGGTGACCGGAAAACAGGCCGACAGGCTCTCGTCGAATTTGTTATAGAGTAGATCGACATACACGGCCAGCCGTTCAGGGGCGAAGCCTGCAGGTAGCTGCGATGTTTGCGGTTGCCGCAAGTAATTCAGAAACTGCCGCTGCTGTTGTTGAAAGGCCGGTGTCGGGTTCATGCCGCCACCTCGCTGATGTCATGGGGGTTGCGGTAGAGCCGATGAACATTTTGCAAGTCACGGATCCGTTCCACTTCGACCAATAACTCGGCCAAGGGCGGAATATTGCTATCCCGTTCCACCAAGGTCGGAAACACGCCAAAACGTCGATAAGCCTCGGCCAGCAAGTCCCAAACTGGTGCTATGGTATTCTGGCCGTGGGTGTCGATGATCAAGCCGGATGGCTCCAGGTCGTGACCGGCCACATGCCCATAAACGATGCGCTCGCCGGGCAAGCCGCGTAAAAACGCCACCGGATCGTAGCCGTGGTTAACGCTGTTGACATAAATATTGTTCACATCCAGATGCAGGTAACAGTCGGCTTCGGCCAATACCGCATTGATAAAAGTCAGTTCGTCCATCTCCGCCTGTGGCGGCTGGACATAGTAAGAGGCGTTTTCCAGGGCGATGGGCCGTTCCAGAATATCCTGAGTCTGGCGAATCCGGCTGGCGACATGCTTGACCGCCTGTTCGGTAAACGGGATCGGGTATAAGTCATAGAAATGTCCCTCATCGCTGCAAAAGCTGAAATGCTCGGTGTATAGGGCAAAATCGTGATGATCGAGAAATTGTTTCAGTTCGCCTAAAAACCCGGTATCGAGCGGCGCGGGGCCGCCCAACGACAAGGCCAAACCGTGCGCCACAAACAGGTGGCGCTCGGTCAGGCGGCGAAATTGCTTGCCGAGACGACCGCCGACGCCCACCCAATTTTCCGGTGATACCTCGAAAAAATCGATGCAGTGGGGCACTTCAACCTGCAAGGCCGACAGCATGCTGCGGCGCAAGCCCAAACCGGCGCCGTTCAAACGGAAAGGATGGGTGATAGACATCGGCGCGACTCCGGCTTATTTCGCTGTTTTACCGCTGCAACCTGCTTCCGGCATTTTGCCACTACAGCCTCCTTCAGGCATTTTTGCACTACAGCCGCCCTCGGCGCCTTTCATGTCCTTCATTTTGTTGGCACCACATTTGCCTTCGCCGCATTTACCTTCTTTCATCTTGGCGCTGCAACCGGCCTCAGCCGATTTGCCGTCAGCCGCCAATTGTTGCGCAGAATTGATGCTGGACATCGTAAACGGATTTTCGCCCGCTTGAATGGCGGGCGCCGCGCCCATCAAGGTTGAAGCCAACGCGCTGCCTAGTGTTAAAGACAAGGTTTTTTTGTTCATGGTGTTCTCTCCGATAGATAGATAAATGATCAGGACAAGCAACAATGCCTTCCTGCTCCATCAGTCGGAGTCAGTTTGAATTCCTTACAAATTTTTTTCGATGCTTTGATGTTTCTTAGCGTGCTATCTGTGTCAAGAACCCCATACCCAGCGTAGGCTTACCAAACTCATGCCTTATGTTTGCCTCGTGTTCTTGTAGCAGTATGAAGTCGTGTGCATTTAGCAGCTCAGTGAGATAGCTCTTACTGTGACTGTACCGACCACTAGCATTGAGTTGATAACCCAGAGAGGCTTCAACCGAACTAGCGGATTCGACAGTGAAGCAAAATGTCCCTAACGGCAACAACGCTTGACGGACCAATGCGAAAATGTCGCTTAGGTTGCCAAAATAAACCAGTGTGTCGGCCATTGTTATCAGATCAAACGATTGCTGTTTCCCTTTTAGATAACTAGTCAGTTCCGATTCTACCAAAACGTCGTAAAGCGCTCTTTCCGCCGCCTTGCCAAGCATGCGCGACGAAATATCTACGCCCGTAAGCAGACGTGCGTAAGGTTTTAATACTGGCGCGCACAGCCCCGTACCGCAACCACCGTCGAGTACCGATAGATTTGCATTCGCCGTCAAGTAGTCATTCAGCAAGTTACCGACAATATCGGGGCCGCAATAACCAAGTTTACCGACCAGTTTCGTATCGAAATTTTCAGCCATGTCGTTAAATAGGCTTATCAGGTAACGATCCGTGGCTTTAGCGGGGATGTCTTGACCGGTGCATGCGACAAGGTGATGTCTGGCCAACGGATTGTCGGGTTCGGCATCCAACCAGCTTCGATAACAGTCGGCGGCTTCGGCGACAAGTCCCAGCCGATAGTAAGCAATGCCTAGCATCTTCAAGGGTTTGTCGGTCAGAGGTGGCTGCACATATGCTCGGCAAGCAAAAAAAGAAGACTCTTCCACTTGGTTTTGTTCCGCCAGCAGCGCAGCCAAGTTGTTTAGCGCGGGCACGAAATTCGGACTAATACTGACTGCATTTCGATAGGCGGTTTCCGCTTCGGGAAATTCATTTAGCCGATGCAGTACCGACCCCAAATTGTTCCAGAGATTGGCATCGGTAGCGTTCAATTCAAGCGCGGCGGAAAACGCTTGGCGTGCCTCGGCAAAACGTCCGTTTTCCGTGAGAATGTTCCCCAGATCGTTGTAACGTTCCGGGCTGGATGCATCCAGTTGCAGGGCACGTAAAATCATCTCGATAGATTCCGCTGTATCTCCCTGCTGATGCAAGACTACGCCGAGATAGTGCAAAGCCTCTACATGATCCGGGTCGGCGGCAAGCATTTCACGGTAAGCGATGGCGGCATCGACAATCTCACCGGCCACGTGTTTTGCCGATGCTAAATCAAAGACGGTTTGATTTTTCAAGAGACTTCACCCAAGTTTGATGTGTTATTAAGAGAAGTAATCCTATCGCTGGTGGGTTGAGGGATTAAGTTAGCAACAGGGCACCTATCAGTCGCATCCCGGTCAAAATCCTTACACAGGTCGTATAAAAACCTGTGTAAGGAAATCATCCATTCTCACGACAAAGAAAAATGTACTGAATACAGTATTGCCAAACAGGAGATGCCGATGAAATCAATACAAAATGCAAGTCACACTCAAAATTTGCTGCACACCTTGTACAGCATGGCGTTTCTGGTCGAAGCCCGCGATCCTTATACCGGCGGGCATCTATGGCGGGTGTCGCTGTATTCGACGCGATTGGCATTGGCGTGTGGGTTTTCCAAACAGGACGCTGTGGTTGCTGGGTTGGGCGGCTTTTTACATGATTTGGGCAAAGTCGGCGTGCCGGACACTATTCTTAATAATCCCGGCAAGCTTACCGATGCGGAATATGCCGTGATGAAAACCCATCCGGCCTTGGGCGCTCAAGTGTTAGAGGGGCATCCTTTGGCGCCATTGGCAATGGATGTGGTGCTAAGTCATCATGAGCGCGTTGATGGCCGGGGCTATCCGTCCGGTTTAAGCGGCAGAAAGATTGCGGAATCGGCTCGTATCGTGGGCATTGCAGATGCCTTTGACGCGATGACCAGCACCCGACCTTATCGACGAGGAATGTCTCTGGTTGCGGCGATTGAACAAATCGAGGTGAATCTGGACAAGCAATTTGATCTGCATTTCGGTCGCCGTTTCATCGAGTTGGCACAATCCGGTGAACTGGATGGCATTATCGGACATAGCGACACTGGCATTCCGATGCGCGAATGCCCGGTGTGCGGACCGGTTGTGGTGGTGCATAAACACCAGAAAGCCGGCGACAAGGTCTTCTGCCGGGTGTGTGGCAACGGCTTTGCTTTGGAAAAGCAGCAAGGCAAATTGGCTCTTAAGCCAACCATGCAAAAAGGCAGCGCAGCGGATTTACAAGCCTTGATCGATCATGACTTGCTGGCAAGATTGCTGGAGGAATCGCTGCCGTATTTACCGGTCTGTAGTGGCAACGGCAAAAGCTGGCTGCGGCAGCTGCGGGACTGGCTGTGAATCAGGTTTCGCCGCAACACCCGGCCTGTTTGCCGTGTAACTGCATCGGCGGACAGGGCACGCTACCATAGGATCAGAATACGCAACAATCGCCGGGCTTGGGTTTTAACAGGGTATGACAGCCCTGACACTCGTAAAACCATTGGCAGGCATGGGCATGGTCTCGGTTTTGCGGCACCCGCATTCCGGTCAGATCAGTGTGGATTCCAAAATAATACTTTTCATGGTGTTACCTCTTTTAGCGTCGAAGTATATTCGACGTCGCAAGAGCACTCAGCACGGCTTCGAAAGTGGTTTTAGCCGCATTGAAGTGCACAATCGCTTGACGGCTATCGGGGTTAAACGTCGTGTCTGTGACCCCCGTGATCCGATTCAGAGCTATTTTTTAGACCGCTCAGATCATGCCGGGTAACGTAATTACAGCGGTGCGAGATTTGGCTGATGCCGGTTGAGCAACAGCGAAACTCATCATGAACAAAGCCAGGTATCGATTCATGATATTGGCTTAATAAAAGCAGGAAAGCAGATAAGGAAAAAATCAGCGCCAACAGAATAATCATCGACACCACCCAAAACCGAGTGACTCCCCGTTGACGTTATGGCGATGGTGAGTAGGATTCGCCGGGTTGGCAAGCGGGCATCGAACTCAATATGTGTTGGGACTGCTCACTAATTCATTCGTTGGTTAAACTCTGGCAGCTCACAGGGCTGGAAATATTCGTCAAGCCCCCTGCTTTGCGAGGGTGTTCTGACCGATTGCCGCTTATCAAACGCCATTCCGAGGGCAATTATTCCGAATTCCAAGGGCCTAACCCACGATGGATGCTCATACGGGGCGAATACGAAATCTTGCAGGTTTAGGCCAGTCACATAAGACAAAATTAGCGCAGCCGATGCAATCCAAACCCCTAAGCCTGAGTAAATACAGGCAAACGGCATTAGCCACAGCAGATACCAGGGATTAATAACCGGGGATATGATCAATAAGCCGCCAAATAACCAGTCTCCGCGAGGCAAATTTTGGCTTCCAAGCCGCCAATACCGGAAAAAATAAACTGAGGTCATACCAATAAAAGCTATACCTAACAGCATTTTTGTCCAATTTGCTGGTAACCCAAGTCTTATCAAGCCGTACAGCGCGGAATTGAATTCAAATTCCTGAGCAAAAACACGGAGTCCTGTCATGTCTGTGGCGCCTTGAACCCAAAAGGGTAGATAAAGCAGCAGATACCCACCTACAAAAGCAGCTATGCCCAAGCACCCGATATTGATGGCAATAAAAGGTACCAATAGCCATGCAGAAGCCTTGGATGCCACAGCGGCGACCAGCATTAGACCAGCAATGATTGGTCGGCCTCGTGAGCTGAATAACCAACTACCGATAAGCAATGCCGGAATCAGGCCATCGGGATGAGCGGTAAAGGCAATTTCTTTAATTACCAGCGGATTCCAGGCATATAGCAGCGTTTGCTTTGCGCCGGCGAAGCGAAATAGCCCCTGGATTAACAACAAATCAGCGGCAATCAATAACAACTTTAAGGCCCACAATTGCCCAGGCGCTATCCAGTTGGCAATCAGAAAAAAATATTGGAAAGTGGGCGCATAGATAGTTGGAATATCCGGATGATTAATCTGGCTCAGGATTGTCCGAAAAGCCTTAGGAACGCTGGGGTCGTTAAAAAATGATTCGGGAGGACGACCGAAAGGTGTTCCGTCGCTGGCAAAGCGATAGCCATCCCACAAATAACGGAAATAATCATCCTCAAATATGGGTTCGCCCAACAAACCGGATAGGCGTAACAGCAGAGCCCAGAAAAATACCGTTCTTGCCATATGTGAACCAGACTGCTGAATCGTTCGGTATGCGATAACATAAAAGGCAAACATTAGCCCCATGGTCCCCGCAAATGTAGGCAAGTTCAAAAATTGCGGTGCACGCGATAACCAAGCGAGCAAGCCGCAGCACCCTAATAGACAAATGCCGAAGCTATTTGGATGGATCAGGCGCGTCAATCGCATTGGACTTTCGGTGTTTAAAAGGCGGTAAATGGTTTTTTCCCTCAATCCGAAGGAAGGTATCCGTAATGGGTCATACATAATTCTTGAGGCGATGCACCTAAGGCAGCATTGAATTTTGCAGACATGTTTTGGTGGGCGATGAGAGCGGTTAAGGCTACGATACTGTCATCATCAAAAGTGTGCCGCAGCTGTTCAATTAGGCTTGCATCAGCCACATTTCCAAGGGTTGTGACAGTCTCCGCATAGGCTAAAGCTACTTTCTCGGCATCGCTATACAATGACGAGTCGGAAAACCAGGCGAGGGCTTCTAACTTTTCACGACTGAGACCGCAATCCAAGGCGCGGGCAGCATTTAAATCGATGCAAAACCGGCAGCCATTGAGTTGAGAAACGCGCGTTCGGACTAAAGCGCGAAGCGTTTTGCTTAATGACGGATTCCCATGATCCAAGGCACGGTTCATCAGTAAAAATCCAAAAAATGCCATGGGCTGACGCGCCCACAAACGTACTGGCTCCGATAATCCGCTCCGGCGTCTGCTCATTAGGGCCAGCAACGGGCGTATATACCATGCATAGGAATGGTGGGAGTCGATAATACTCATGATCGCTCCGACTGAGCTAGCGCTTCTCGGATTTGTACCGGTGAGGCAGGAAGCCGATCAAGCATTATGCTGCCATCGGACTGTAAACGGCCAAAGCTCAATGTGCCGGTTGGACAACTACTCACACAGGCGGAACAGCGCACGCATTGCGGATCTGCCATCGGTAGGCCTTTATTGGCAAAATTCATTACATCGATGCCTTGGTGACATACCGAAGAACAGACATTGCAGGAAATGCATTTTTCTTTTTCGGCGAAGATCCTGAATTGGCTGAATCTGCCATAAATGTTCATCAATGCCGCTAACGGACAAAAAAAGCGGCACCAGGTTCTGCCGCTAAAATGAAAATAAAGACCGAGGCCAATTAGCCCAGACAAAAAATAATCCACCACAGCTGAATAATTCAGCGGAATACCAAGCAATGTATAGTCGAAAGTTAGTTGGGTGAACAATGCGCCGACAGCTTCACCTGTTGGTTGAGAGTGCAATAGCCAGGAAACCACTCTAAGCCCCAGTAATACTAGCACTCCGCCTAAAATGACTTGCCCGGCCATATTTACTTTATTCCAAACCGGACCGTGGGGCATTTTAGCGCGCTGGGCGTCACCCAAGGTTTCCGCTAACGCTCCGCAGGAACAAATCCAGCCACAATAAACCCCTTTACCGTATCGGCGCACCAGCCAGGGGATTAACACAAAGGTTTGCAGAAAGGCAATCACCAGCCATAGCAGGTTGGGTTGCGGTGTAAATACATTCCAAATAAATAATGGCCAAGCCAGAATAAAACCCACACTGCGCCAGTATTCTCGGTCTCCACCGTCCCCGACAGGAAACAATTGGTCGGCTAACCATTCCCCTGCGTCTGTTTCAAACAACCCCCATTCCCCGAACAATGGCAAAATAAAGTAAGGCAATATAAACAAGGGAATGGTTTGCACCAAAATCAAAGATGTAGTTTGCCAACGGACATAGGGTGTCGGTGTGCGGAGCATTCTTCGAATGCCAAAAACGATAATGACCAACGTGTAGAGCAGTTCGTAATAGAAACCTGGTGAGTTAACTTCATGTTGGAGGATTTTGACCAGCGGATTTTCGGTAGGCCCGATAGCCACGTCAATGTTATTGGGGAACCAGTTTTTCTCCAGAAATAAATCGGCGACTGCGCTATTTTCAGTTTTCCAGCGATAGATGAATAGCACTGCTAACAGCGTGAAAGCGAAGCCTATCGTCTTTCGCAATGACCAATGGCCCCGGATACTGATGCCGGTACGATGAAAAAAATCCACCGGTGCTTCCCGGCCAATCAACACAAAAACGGCATCATTTGGCAGTTCGATTTGGGTATTTTCGGCGTCATGTAAATAGACCTTGTCGGTTTCGATGCGGGTAACGCGGGTTTGGTACAGTATCTGGCTGCCCAGTAATGCTTGAGCTTGATCGATATTTTCCTGCTTTGGGCGAGTAAAGTTTGAGCCGCGATAACTCAATGTCACCTCTGCTCCGGCTTCACTTAGACTGATAGCCGCTTCCAATGCAGAATCGCCACCGCCCACCACCATGACCTTTTTACCCGTATAGTCTTTGGGATCAAATAATCGATTGTGGACCTTGTCGAGATCTTCTCCGGAAACGTCTAGCTTGTAGTGGTCACCGCTTCTGCCGGTGCAAATTAGGACTCTCGTTGTGCGGACAGCAGTATTGGGTTCGGTGAACTGCACTTCCAACATCTTACCTTTACGAACGATACGGTCTACACGGCGAATTTCGAAAGGGACAGCGGCTTGTAGTGCCTGATTTTGCAATTCTGCGAGCAAATCTTTTTTAACCGATGCGGACAGCTTGACATCGCCTTGCGGCTGCATTTCTCGGGGATAGGTGAAAATCGGTTTGCCATTTGTAAAATTAACAATGGTGGCAAATGGCTCACTGGCTTCATAGACCACAAATTTGAGTCCGGCTTTTTGAGCTTCCAAGGCAGCAGCAAGGCCGGCAACCCCGCCGCCAACTATAGCCAAATCTAAATGATCCGACGCTTGAGTTTTATCAATAAACGCGTTTTCCGCAATAAACGCCCGTACCGCTCTTGCCCCGGAGTCTGCGGCGAATTTTAGTAGCGGCACACCCAAAAGATCGCCGGCAATCCGAATGCCCGGAATGGATGTCGCGCCATCCACACCTACCTCGGGAAGTGCTTCCGGTACTTCAGCCGGCCAGCGCAAATGCAGCCAGTTCGCATAGGCAATAAACGGGTTATTCAATTTATTGATGATATCCATGGTGATCCTTACTCGTTCAAAGATTGAATTAAATTGGCAAACTGGCTTTATCCGCCTGCCTGCCTTGCCACCACAAACGTACTATCATGCCGAACATCCCAAATGCTGCCCCGACTACACCCCGCACGGTGCCGCTAACTTTCGATCGCCCGACTCTAACTAAACAATCGACTGGAATCTCGCGTACGATCAAGCCTTGCTGCAGAGCCTTGACTTGCATTTTGACGGTCCAACCATAAGCACGATCTTGCATCGCCAGCTCTTGTAACGCCGAGTAACGAATTGCGCGGAATGGTCCAATATCCGTTACCTGGGCTTGCCAGAGCAAGGAAATAATCCTGGCAATCAATCCATTACCTATCCGTTGCGGTAAGCTCATTGAGCCGGGTTGGATGTAACCTAAGCAGCGCGAACCTATGGCTATGTCGGCACCATTTGACACGGGATCAAGTAAGAGGATTATCTGGGATACTTGCACTGAACAATCGCCATCGATAAACAGCACCACATCGGTTGCAACAATGCTGTTAATAGCAGCTAAACAAGCTGCTCCATAACCACGCTTTGGTTCGAAGACAACATTTGCACCCGCTACATTAGCCAGTGTTGCCGTGAGGTCGATGGAGCCATTATCAGCGACTATGATTTGATCAATTATGGGTTGGCCGTGATTGCCTTGCTGAGCAATTAAAGCACTAACAACTTGGCCAATTGCCTCTTGTTCATTCAATGCCGGGATAATAGCTGTAACATGTAATTGGTTATACATGGATCTTGCTTCCTAGAAAAAACTGTAGCCAAAATTGACCCCAACGATGTCCTGATTGCTGGTATTTCTTCCAGTGAGCGTGGTTCCATAATTAACTGATACAAATGCTTTTGGTGTTACTCGATAACTTAAATCAAGCCCAAATATCTGCGAGTCCTCGTTAAGCGCTGGAAAGCGGGCAAATGTAAAGCCAGGGCCTCCAATATCGATGCCACCGAGAGACTCGGCTACTTGGTACGAAACACCAACACCCAGTTTGGAGGTAATCGCATACCCGCTCCGCAGATTTGCAAAGAATTCGTTCGGTACTGGGGAATTGCGCGTGCGATAACCTATTTCGGCTGAAAGCGAGAGACCATTTTCGAAATAACGGCCGATCAAACTTGAAAATTCACCCCCCGAAGCACCATCACCAATTGCATTGATGGCGCCGGTCTTGTATGAGCCTTCTACAATCCCCGCAGCACGCAATGTAACTGTTGCCCAATCCCCGACCAGCTCATCCAATGCCCTCCACCGAATCCCTAAGTTGGTGTCGGTCAGGCCGTCCAAACTATCTGCGAAAGGGCTGGGGCCATCCGCCCCTGTTTTAAGAAAATCGCTGGCTGCGTAACCTAGCCGTGCGTCAATGGCAATATTGTCGGTAAGTCCGTATTCCAGATATAAACTTGCCGTATGCTGATCAAGGTCTGTTGGCAGTTCGGCCTTCGTATCGCCAAAATAAAAGTCATCGGCGGTTTGGAACACATAAGAAAGAACAGTGTTTAGGGAACCTGGTTCAGGTAGCCAGGGGTTGCTTGCAGCATGAACAGAGCTGGACAACGTAAGAATAACGAGCTTAAGCGGGCGATGAATATTCATAGTTAACATTCCTTATTCCATTGGATTAGTCGAGTTCGTAACGACGTTTTAGATATACGGTCACCGCCTCGCGCTCGACTTCAGACAGCTTTTCAGCGAGTTCCGGTTTATTAGCTAAGGATTGAATGACTTCTGTCGCTTTGGCGGCATCGATTTCCTGACCGGCCAAAGGGCAGCTTGAGCAGGCTAATTTTTTATAAACCGCTGACTTACCCAAGTTGTAAGCCTGGTTCGCATCACCGCCACCACCGCCGGTGCTATACGAGCCAGATGCAAATGCAAGATCATTGCTGACAACCAAAGTTATTAAGATAAAAATCGTGCGAAAAAAGAAGGATTGCATTTAATATCTCCCTATGCAGGTCAATTACAGTGGATGAACGGGTAAACGGAGCGCGTACTTGCGGGATTAATATCAATCCTCGAAAAGGACCTAGCGTGATTTGAAACTGCGGATATCAATAGCTGCCGGACTCCGAAAATTAGTCGCCGCAAATTGCTATTCCTTACAACAAAAATTAAATATATTTTTTGGATGCGACTTAAATCTGCGATAGAGCGGATTTATTCGGATAAATGAATGGGTTGAAGTGGCAGAGTGATAGAGTTATCGAACCCTGCCATAGAGTAGTTGGCCTCGATTTATGATTTTTTTTCTGACTCATCTTGGAGCCGCTCCAAGTAAGTCTGAGCAGTTGTGCGGATGAAATGCGCTTGACTTTGAAAGTTTCTGCAGCGGGAACACATCATCACATGCGCACCAATCGCCAGACGTTCGCCTAAGCTAAGTTGCTTGTCCATACCCTGTGACACCAGGCCGGTAATATCGCGACAACTACGCATGATTATTCTCCTTTTTTGACTGATTGAACCAGCGAACTTCCAGGCATTCACGCAGCCGCAATCGGGCTCTATGCATAGTAACCCAATAATTGGCGTCGCTTAAGCCGGTTTCTCCGCAGACTTCGGAGGCTTCCAGACCGACCAACTCGCGCAACATGAATACCTTGGCCATTTTCGGCGGTAGATTGTTCTGGCACGTTTCGTAAATGGCCCAGAATTCCTGTTGCTTGAGCGCCGCTTCGGGATCGTTCCAGGTGGTGGGGCCGCCGTTCCAGTGACCATTGCTCATGAAAAACACGTCTTCGTCTGCTTCGTCGTCAGGGTTATCGAGTTGATCGAATTCAGTCGTGACGACTTCGCGGGCACTGTGCCGCCAGTGGTCGGCGATTTTGTGTTTCAAAATACCGATTAGCCAGGTTCTGAGGCCTGCTTTGCCTTGGTAGGCTGCCGCTGTTTGCCAAGCGGCCAGCAAGGTTTCCTGCACTGCATCGTCGGCCAGTTCGTGATCGCGCAGTTTTAGCAAGGCGTAACGAAAAAGCACCGGACGGTGTTCAGACAGCACGGCTTCGCTCAAGCTGGGTGCCGTAACGGGCGCGCTTTTCAACAACATGCGCCGTCCGCCTGGGTGATGGTGTTGCGCGGCCCCGGCACGCAATCGAACAAACCAAAGTGCGTGGATTTATCGCCCAACACTTGAAAATGCCGGCCGTAACGGCTGGCGGCCAGCATGTCGGCAGTGTTGCCGCAAACCCTGAGCGGACGGCCGGTTTCGAAATGATGATGGTCATCCAGCTCGAAGCTGTGTGGGTGTTGCTCTATGCTGCCTAAATAGACCGCGACTTGGCCAAAGTCTTCGCAGCGATCCTCCAACGGCATTTTAAAAGCGCGCACTGTCACCGAGTCGAATTTGACCATGCCGATTTTGCCGAACACCTCGGGATCGTCAATGCTGATCGGGTTCTGTTTGACCTTGCGAACATCGGGGCAGCCCAAATCTTGCAAGATGCGCCGAAAGTCCTCCCAATACAAGGCGCCGCCCAGGCATTCCCCAAGTAGAACCGGGTCTTGGCGCAATTCGCTGGGAATGCGGCGGTCGGCAAATACGTCAGAGAAATACAGTTCGCCGCCCGGCTTCAGTACGCGGAAGATTTCCGCCAGTACCTTGGGTTTTTCCGGGGACAGGTTGATTACGCAGTTTGAAACCACGACGTCGATGCTGTTATCGGCAATGCCGACGGTGTGCAGGTTTTCGATATGGCCGTGCAGAAATTCCACGTTGGCGAAGCCGAAGCGTTCGGCATGCCATTCGCGATGCCGCACAGCAACTTCCAGTTGCTCCGGTGTCATATCGACGCCGATCACTCGGCCTGTCGGCCCGACCAGTGTCGACAGCAGATAACAATCGCGCCCGGTGCCGCAGCCCAAATCCAATACCGTCATGCCTGCCAATGCGGGCGGCAACGGCGAACCGCAGCCGTAAAAGCGTTCCAGCACTTCCGGATGCAAGCCAGCCAGCAGTGCTTTTAGATAAGTCGGCATGGCGTCGATACTACAGCAGGCGCTGGTTTTCAGGTCGCTACTGGACTGCAATACCTGCCCGTAATAGTGCTGGACAGATTCGCTGATTTCGAGGGTGGTGGTCATGGCTGATCCTAAATAAAAATTATTGAAAATGGCTGGCTGTGTAATACACCGCAGCGGCACAGATGGCCGCACAGGGCAGCGTCAATAGCCACGATAAGGCAATGGCTGCAATCATAGACCTATTGGCCTGGCCGTTCACCAGACCAATGCCGAACAGCGAGCCGACCGATACATGGGTGGTGGAAACCGGCATGCCCAGTTTGCTGGCAAAAATAACCAAAAATGCCGTCACCAGATTGGCGGAAAGCCCCTGGTCGTGGCTGATAGACGTGATTTTGTGGCTCATGGTCTCGGCGACGCGTCTCGCATTGAATATCCCGCCCAACAGCATCGCAATCGCTACTACGACAATGATTCCGTGCAGATCGAAACCCGGCGCCAATAACAACAACGCGGCAATTTTTGGCGTGTCGTTCAAACCGCGGGCAAAGCAAACCGCGCCGGCGCTGCAAACATGCAGGCCGTCGCGCAGGCGTTCAAGACTGAAACCCCAAATCTGGCTAGCTTGCCGCTCGGCGCAAGCCTCTTGACGATCGAGGCTTGGCGACGGAATCAATGTCGAATCGATTGCCATGGTCATATTGACGTTACCGGCCAGCGCCAGACTGTCCGGCCTTTCAACGCATAAACACCAGTCGTTATGGCTTGCCCGGCGGCCAAGCCACAGCTTAAGGCTTCGATACAGGAGCCCGGCCGACAATAACGCCACGAACGGACTGAGTAACAACGGCAACACAAAGTTGCTCAGCAAAGGCGCTAGGCTGATGCTGCCGGAGGTCGCCAACAAGGTACTGCCCGCCATGGCGCCCAACAAGGCATGGGTCGTGGAAATCGGAAAACCGAGACGGGTGGCCAGAATCACCGTCATTCCCGCACCGCCCGCAACGGCAATCATGAACGGCAGCGTGTGAATCAAATCGTCGGGTGCCAGACCTTTGCCGGAAAATTTGATCAGCAAGGTCTGGGCCAGAAACAGCGCCGCCATCGAGCCCGCCAAGGTCGTCAGCGTTGCCCAGGCCAACGCCTGTCGAAAACTGACGGTGCCGCTGCCGTATAAGCTGGCCACCCCTTTGAAGTTGTCGTTGGCGCCGTTGGCATAGGCCAGAAAGCAAACGCCGAGGAATAGCAAACTTGTCAACATCGGTAACGCTCCTATGATGAAATCGACTCTAACGGCCATGAGTCGTCTGGGGAGCGTGAAACCTTACAAAAAATTTGCGGTGTGTAATAAGTTGTAAACCACAGGATGTTATTAGATATTGCAACCCCTGGATCTCAGATAGGCCAATATTGCTTGAAAAGGCCTATCACGGAGCTGTAATGACGCTGTGTTGAACATGGCTAAACCCGCTTTTGCGTATTGGCCAACAGCACGTTGACGGCGTAGGCGACGACAAAGACGCCTACCGGGACGGCTTGCGGCGGAATCGGAAACGGTAAGGTCAAACTGACCAGCAACAGATACAGCGCGCCCAGAATCAGATAAAGACTGTAGCGATGCGCCATGGGGCTTGGGTAATCGAAATTAGTTTGGCTGATCTTGCGCCGTACCAGTCCGTCGAGGATAAACGGCAGCAAGGCAGCTGCCAGGTACGGTAACCAGGTACACGCCGTGGTCAGGCGCTTGATCATTTGAAAGATCGTGTCCCACAGCACGTTGAGTCGGCTTTCGATAAAGGGGAACAAATCGTTACGCCCCACATCCTCGAAGCCTTTGGACATTTGGCGTTCACGCTCGGTCGGAATGAAGTAGCGGAAAACGCTTTCTCGGATACCGGTACTGACGAACAAGCGATCAAACCAGCGTTGCGCGGTGTGACTGATCTGAGATTCTTTGGCGGCGCCAAAGTAGCTGATCATCATCTGGTCTTCAGCGCGCTGCAGTTCGCGCGTCCAGCGATCAGACACAAAACTGGCCACCAGGATCACTTCCAGTAGCCAAAGCATCAGGCTGAACAACAGATTGCGTGTCATGAGCGTGCGCCTTGACGGTTCAGTTGTTGATCCAGTTCCGACCGCAGAATCGGCAAGCGGCCTTTGACAATCCGGCCGCCGGATAACTTGGCGATGTAATGCAAGTCCGGCAGTTGTCCGAGTAACTGCGGCGCAAACAAATCGCCTTCTTCTTCCATCAGGCGTTCGCCGACATTGCCGGAGAACACCGTGGGATTGGTCGCACTGGTGGCTACGCCTTGGGTGCGCATGATGTATTTGAGCCGGGTTTTGGGCAGGTTGTCGGTGATGTATTGCTGGGTCTCGCTGTCCATGATCCGCAGCGCGATCAGGTTGTTGACGTTGCCCAGTACTTGGCGGGCTTTGTCCTGGGAACCGGTGCGGGCGGCAAAATCGGCAAAGGTTTGCGTGGCGATGAACAGCCGAATCTTGGCGCCCCGGCCTTTATTTAATACCTGAATGAAGGGATCGTTGATGACTTCCGCCGCCTCGTCGACGAATACATTCACGGGTCTGTCCGAGACACCGTAGTTGTAACGGTCGCCGGCAACCGCCGCGAGATCGGCGAGCAAAATGGATCCAATGGCGCTGCCCACCATGCCGTCTGATAATGAATCCAGGCCGATGTAAGCGACCTGGGCTTTTTCGATGATATGGCCGGTATTGGTAATCGGCCGCAAGTCATCCACATCGTGCGGATTGGGTGACAGCAAAGGCCCCAAGGACCCGGAGGTCAGCATGTTCATGATCGGTATCAAGGAGGCGACCATCTTGCTGAAGTGTGCTCGGTCATGTTCGAATAAGGACAACAGGCCTTCCAAATCCAGATTCGGCAATTGATATTGCACGACCTCTCGGTAAAACTTGACCAGTCCCAGCGCTTTGGAATCGATGTCTTTGGCATTCTTCAAGTAAGGCCGCGCCTCGTGTCGCCAATGGCCCAGGTTGTTGTCGAAATAGCGTTCCAGCGCTTGAATCACCAACGTGGAAGGGCCTCCTTCCAAGTAACGGCGCAGTTTCACCAGAGTTGGCCGTTCTTCGATCACCATCAAACCCTGAATCACGTTATCCAGCGATTTTTGACCGAAGGCTTTGAACGGATCGTTACTGCTTTCGCTGGGCGAAATGGCGCTGATGCGGCTAGCGATTTCCGAGGGCCGGTTGAAGTTGTGCAAGGGATCCAGACGCACGCTGTCTTCCGGAAAGGCCGGGTGAAAATATACGAAACGATCTGGACGCTGGGCCAAGGCACAGGCGCGTTTAGCGCAGGCCATCAAATCCTTATCGCCCTTGGGATCGATGATGATCACCGCCTCACCGCGCAACACGGCTTGAGTGACCAACACATCAAAGGCGCGGGTTTTACCGGCACCCGTGGTACCAACCAACAGCGTATGACCGGCGGTATGCTGCAAAGGCTGGCGAATATTGCTTTCGGACACTTCCAAACCGTGTATCCAGGCCGACCCCATGCGTTGATGATCGCTGGGAATCAGTGTCGAGACATCGCGTTTCAAAATCTCATACGCCAACTGCGCATGCTTTTGCACCCAATCGAATCCCCAGCCAAACCACAAGGTCTCGGGATGCTGTTTCACCATCGCTATCAGTTTTTCGGCATCCAGGTATTGGAACCGAAACTGCCGCAATCGGTGTTTGCGGTACCAGAGACTCAACGCCGGCGACAGCCGCCAACACGCCATCACTCCACACGCCGTCATCAGCCAATCGAAGGGTTCGCGCGGCAAGCCCGACCAGCGATTGGTCCAATATGCCAATCCGGCACCGCCCAACCAACCCGAGATGGCATACACCTCGAAGATCGGCCGCCAGGGAAACTGGTAGTCGTAATCGGATTTCATGGGCGTAACCGAACCTGGATGCCTTCCGTGGCGCTGACCGAGCGGCAATCCGGATGGTTGGCGATATCGAGCATCAGGCGAGTGCGCTTGATTGTCGGATGTTGCGTTAGAAATTGTTCCAGCGCGGTATTGGACACTGTGTGCCAGTGACCGTCTGGCGATGATTCCTCGGGCGGGATGTTTTGTTGCCGCACATGTGTGATCAGCAAGTCGATAGTTCCGGGTTTTACCGGTAGAGTTGTTAGTGGAGCACTTGCCTTATCAGGCTCTGAATTGACCGAACTGGCTGGCGCGTTGCCGCTGATTGATTTTTGCTTGCCTGTCGCTTTTGATTTGGGCCGGACAGGCTTGGGTTCCAGAGGCGCCGCATCTTGAGGCTGAGAAGACTTAACTTGATCTACGGTCTTGTCAGTATTGCTGCTTGGAGATTGCGCGTATGACTCTATTGGCGTGGTTTCGCCTTGAGACTTAAATAATGCCTTCAAAGCCAAACTCGGTTCCAATGCCAGCAGGACGCCGCGAACGGATTGGATAGTTTGTACCTTGCGCATCGGTGACAGAACGTCGGTCACCAGCCACCCCGTCTCCTCCAGTATTTTGATGAACTGGGGCGGCTCGATGGCGAGTTTTTCAGGGGTAGCCGGAAACGGCAGCAAGTATTTGTCTTGAACTTCCAATAGATCGCTGCCTAACTTCCATTGGCCTTGATTAAGCATAGAAGAGATGTCGAATAGCCATTGGCCGGCATCACCGTGGTTTTGTAACCAGCACCGGGCGCTATCGACCGGATTAGAAATGCTTTTCGTGTCTGTCGTGGAGAGATCGGGTTTTGCGGCTGAAGCCGTTTTTTCTGAGTGGGTTGGTTTGGCAGGCGTTGCGTTTTCCGGTTGTTCTGTCTGATCCAACGAAGGGGCGTCATCGGTTGATTTGGCTTGCGACAGTCGTTGATCGGGATCTGATGGCAAGGTATTTAGATCCTTCGCGCCTTGAGAATTCAAAGTGTGTGGTGCCGATTCGATTAGCCGCGAATCGGGTAGGGCGCTTGGGTCATATGCGGGTTCTGGTGAGGTTGCTTCTGGCAAAACTGACGCAGGATTGTCTGCGCGTTTGGGTTGATTCGGAGCCGCGACGTTCTTGGTTTTTGCCGGTTTACTGGTTTTCGGTGCCGGATTGGTAACCGGTTCGGGGTTTACCGCAGTTGCATCCTGTTCGCTAATTTCGCGCGCTTCAACCACGGGCGGCGGCTCGCCGCTGAAAATCAGTTCTGCGGATTTCAGACGCAACAGATACAGCGTATTTTCCAAGCCTTCGGGCTGCATTTGCCAATAACGGTATTGCCGGCCATCCGGCCAGGACTTAGGGATTGCCAAGCCGCGTTCGATCAGGATGTCCGCCAAGGTATCTTCGTCGCGCGGAATGCCGGGTACTTTGTCCTTGGCCAACAGGGTAACGATGTCTTGCGCACCGGCACGCCAGACGATATGAAGGCCATCCTCAAAACGCCATAGCCGAGCGCCTTTTTCGTTGACGGTCCATTGTCCGGACTTGACCAATCGGCGCATGGCGTCGAACAAGTACTTTTCCACCGGCATGCCCAAGGCCGAGTCGATGTTTTGATAATGCGCTTTTAAATCCCGTTCCACACTTTTGCAGTCGGCGGTTATCACCAGTGCGTAAACTTTGGAGCCGCGGTCCAAACCGTTAATGGTTTCCAGCATGGCCTGCATGATGTCGGGGCCGGACTCCAGAATGAATGTGCGGGCTTCGCGGGTCAGGACGCGCTCGATCACCAAGGCCGAAAACTGTTCGTGGCGTTTATGGCGGTTATCCCGCCAGCGCAGAAAGTATCGGTCGATCTCATTTCGCAAAGCCCAGTCGGTGATGTTTTCATCGCAAGGGTTCCAGGTATGTTGCCCCTGTGCGTTGACCACGGCGATATCGGCGACCGGTTTGCCGATGTCATGCAACAGCCCGGCAAAACAGACCGCCAGACGCCAGCGTAATTCTTGTGCTTTTCGTTCTTTGGGGGATGCTGACGTGGCAAACAAACTGCCTTGAGAAGCCAAAGTGGCCCAATGGGCGACTTCCAATCCGTGCCGAAATAAGCCGCCGGCGCCGCGATGATGATGTGACTCCGACGCAGGCAACAAGTGGCTGAAGGCGGCATAGCGACGGATGACCGGCGCGGCTATGCTCTGATAAAGGCTATCCGGCAGGGCCAGCGCCTGTTCGATGGCCACAATCAACTCCGTTTGACTGGACAGGATGCGTTCCACAGGTGCAGCCGGCAGACCCTTCATGAACGGCGGATAACGCGGCACGTCCTCATCAATCGTTGTCGCAACCTGACCGACAGGCGCGGACTCGACGCCAAATAAACGTTGGCGGATGCGGGTAATGAGAGTCGAAGGCGTATTTTCCATAACGCCGCATCTTGCCGGGAATTTTTCAATCGTCGCTTGCAGCTGGCGACGAATTCGACGTCAGCTGCAAGCAGGCCTGGCAAAAGAGTGTTTAGTGTAACGAGCTCCCTTTAATTACCCCTGGAGCTCTCATGAAATCCAAATCGCTCGTAATCCAGTGTCTTGTGTCCGCAGTGTGCGGTACGGCATGTACTTCGCTAAATCATCCCGATGCTGCCGTAAGCGAGACCGTTATCGAATCGATTGTGACGGTTCCATCTGAACAACCCTGGCGCCTGGATAATGCTTGGCAGCCAGGAGGATTGGGCGGTTCGGTATTTCGGTCAGCATCGATTGAACACGTTGTCAGGCAAGTCGATCAGCCGCTTGGCGTTTACGTGGCAAGTGACGACGCAGCGGGCCATGTCCTTAATGTCAGCACGTCCCACATCCCAGATAGCCCGGATGACGATGCACAGGTCATCGAACGCGCCTGGCGAAAATATTGCCATCATCAGCTCGATATGACATCGGAGGAGCAGGCGTTAGTCAAAACCATGCCAATTCCGCACAACGTTCTGAGTCATGGTTGTCATCCAGGCAGCTTGAAGAAGTGAGGTGGTCGTCATGGACAGAAATACCACCAACCATTCGCTCGATAATCTCACCGAACGTTTTCAATCTCTGACGGAGCGGAAAAAGGCCAAATTGCGGGTCGTCGAACCCATGACTTCACTACCCAATTGGCCATCGGCAATTCGCGGTACGCCCAATGCCTGTTTACGGAGCGCATTGTTCGCCGGCATCCAAGGCAAGGAGCGCATTGCCTACAAAAAGCGCACCCTGCTGGCTGCGGTCGATGGCATTGAGGTTCGTTACCTCGGTATACAGCTCAATCAATCGGACCTCGATGTCTGGATGCAGATCGTGCATTTGTCCCGGCAACAATTACCGGGATTTAGCGTGACCTTCAGCGCCCATGCCCTGTTGTCGGCATTGGGGCGCGGTAGCGGCAAAAGCCAACATGAATGGTTGAAAGAATCGATGGCCCGGTTGGGCGGCGCTTTTGTCGAAATCACCTTTCACGGCCGGGATGCCTTCGGTGAAAAAGGCTTCTTGCGTTATTACCGTGATGAACGGACGCAGCGTTACGTAGTGGAATTGACCGAATCCATGCTGCGTCTGTTCGAGGAGGGCTATACCTACATCGAATTCGAGCAGCGGCAGAAATTGCGCAAGCAACCCTTGGCATTATGGTTACACGGTTTTTTGTCGTCTCATGCTGCGCCGTTTCCGATGAAAATTACCACCATTCACCGACTCAGCGGCAGTGGCGCGAAAACCCTGCGTGATTTCAAATATCGGTTGGGTAAAGCGTTGGAGGCCTTGGTGAGTATTGGCACTTTGGCTAGCTTTGAATTCGCTGATGACATGGTGAAAATCAAACGCCAGCCGACGCCCAGTCAACAGCGTTTTCTCGACGACCAGCAGCACTAAAAAGCACGGCATTAGACCGACGCTATTTTAGGTCGGTCGAAGCCTCTCGATACGGCATTAGGCCGACGCGGACACGGCATTAGACCGACGGAGGCACGGCATTCGGCCGACAAGGTAACGGCATTAGACCGACGGGCACGGCATTAGACCGACAGAAAGCACGGCATTAGGCCGACGTTTAACACGGCATTAGACCGACGCTTCGAGTAAGTTGTGAAATCGCCGCAGGCCATGCTATTCGTGGGCTTCAGCAATTCTCTTGCGCTGAAATTTGAGGGTGCTAATCTATATATAATCTTTTTTTAATCTATATATAGGGACTGGTGATAGCAAGGATTTCTTTTTTGAAACGAATGCTAGTGAGGAGTTTGTCACTGGGCTTATATGGAATCGCCTTGGTTGTCTTGTGACGATCATATCTGACTGTAGCGTTTCTCCAAACCGGCCAGTCGGCCAAAGCCAGATTCTTGGAACGGGCGGGCTACAAAGCAGTCCTTGGCGACCGTATCAGAACGACCCAAACTTGACGGTCGCACTTCTCCAAACCAGTCAGTCAGCTAAATCCAGCGCCTGGGAACTGGAGATCTACAAAGCGGCCATTGGCGACCGCATCCAACGGCCAATTTTGCGACATCCACATATAGAGGGTGCCTGCCAATATCGAGCCCTCGCCATTTCGGCAAACACAGAGTGAGAAATCAATAAACACCTTTCCTTCGGTTTTACTTACACCCATTTTTTGCGGGACAAGTGATTACTGAAGGTGGACATGATAGCGATTATGTAAGAACCCAATTGAATTTTGTATTTTAAAAAACAGTGCGTAACCATAGGCTGTAATAATAGCTACCCATCACTAAAACGTTAACGAGGTAAGACATGGGTAAAGGTCGGCTGGAGGCATTCAGTGATGGGGTACTGGCCATCGTTATCACCATCATGGTATTGGAATTGAAAGTACCCCATTCTGCGGACATCAATGCGCTGATTCCTTTGATTCCTGTGCTTTTAAGCTATGTGTTGAGCTTCGTCTATGTAGGCATTTACTGGAATAACCATCACCATTTACTGCAAACATGCCAAAAAGTCACTGGTTCGATACTGTGGGCAAACCTGCATTTATTGTTCTGGTTATCGTTATTTCCGTTCACAACTGCCTGGATGGGGGAAAATCACTTTGCGGCTATACCAACGATGGCTTACGGAGTGGTTCTATTGATGGCAGCAATCGCTTACACATTAATACAATACCTCATCATCGTTTCACAAGGGGCAAATTCGCTATTAAAAAGAGCTGTCGGTAGCGACTGGAAGGGTAAATCCTCACCATTGATTTACTTAATAGCGACACTAAGCACGTTTTGGTCGCCATGGTTAGCTCAAGGGCTTTAAGTGCTGGTCGCATTGCTATGGTTAGTGCCAGATCGACGTATTGAGAACGTGATGTCTGAATATTAAAAGGATTTTTGATTTGCCAAGCAAATGACCAAATAAAACTGGGCTTTTCATTGTAACCTTCAACAATAAATTGAGTTGGTGAAGGTCTGCTCAAGCCTATTTGAAGGTCAGCTATTGAGAAACATGTATGGCGGCTTTCTGGCAGATTGGTTCAGCACCAATTAAAACAATGGTTTGCGTGTCAATTTTTCTTGAAAAACTGCAATAATCAGAGGTTTCCTAACCCCTTTAAACGCCATAATCGGACTTTTGATTTAGTTTTGCCTAACCTGTGATTTTTTAAAAACCCATCCGCAGACTTTTCAATACTTCTGCCACTTCGGGTTTTGCGGCCGATGTGGGTGGGAATATAGCGCAGATGGTGCGACGAATTTCCGGATCTGACAGATAACGAACTCGAATCTGATCTGCATTTTTGGTGATGGTGAATTCCGGCATTAGCGCAACACCGATTCCGGCGCGTACCATACTCAGTATCCATTCTTCGCTATTACTTCTATAGGCAGCATAAAGATTGACCTGCCGCCCCTGGCACACACTCCTCAGTGTTTCACGCAATTCACAGTTCAGGCGATCCAAGTAAGGTTCAGCTTGTATGGTCGCTAAATCAATTTGTTGCATTTGATTGAAACGGTGTTTGTCGTTGAAGACAACGACATAGCGTTCTTCGTAAAGCTCTAAAGACTGGTAACGCTCTGCCAGTAAGGATGTTGGTGCGCTGATAACTAAATCCAGGCCCTCTTCATCAAGTTGATTCAATAGATTGCATTCACTGTCGACGACTAATTCCAGTTCTACATGGGGTCGTTCTTGCTGAAAGTCAGTGAAGAATGGACTTAAATGGTGTGCGGCAATTGTCGTCATCACGCCGATGCGAAGTGGCACAGTATTTAAGCGGCTGAAATGCACAGCCTCAGCTTTGACAGCTTGCGTCTTGCGCACTATTTCACGTATAGAAGGTTCGACCAAACGTCCTAAAGCCGTCAACCGACATCCGCTGCGGTCTCGGCTAAATAGCTCACCGCCAAGTTCATCTTCCAATTTCTTAATTGCTTGGGTCAGCGAGGGTTGGGCCACATAGGTTGCTTGTGCAGCGCGAGTGAATGAACCTTTATCGCAGACGGCCAGAAAATAGCGTATTTGTTGCATTTCCACAGTTTGCCCCTTTTTGAATAGGAAAAACCTATTGTTTCATAGAAAATTGGTATTTTACTATTTTCCTAACTCATTATTTAATATAAACGTCCAATCAAATAAATATTCAATATTCCTATGAAAACTGCAAAATTAATCGTAATGTACCCTACGCCAACAGATTTAAAAACTTTTGAACGTCGTTATGCTGATGAGCATGTGCCGATGGCTGTCGAAAAGCTAGCCGGCAAAACACGATTTGTCGCCTCATTGATTCTTTCCAATGTAGACAAATCTGCAGCGCAGTTTCATCGAATTGCCGAGGTTTATTTTCCATCCCTCGCCGAATTAAAGGCTTGTCTGAATTCACCAGGCGGTCAAGAAACAGCTCAGCATGCCGTTGAGATTTCTAGCGGTGGTGAGCCGTTGTTTCTGATCTCCGAGGTGGAAACCTTTGATTTCTAATCCGACCATCGGATTTAACATAATCACAGTGGAGGCAAATCAATGTCTAACTCAATCAACAAACTAAAAAAGGTGGCTTATAAGCGCATTAGGTGGCTGGGTCTGCTGCCTGTTGTCTTTTGGGTCGGATTAATGCCAACTATTGCCCAAGCGCATCGAGGTGCGCCTGACGAGGCCGATGCTTGCGTTACGAGGGTTGGTTTTGAACGAGTCCATTTCACGGCCTATACCCCGACTCTGTCAGGGGATCGGGAATATTGCAGCATCATTCCCGAAATCGGCCCAACTAATTTGGTGTTCGACTACGAAGGTAAAAGTCTGCGCAATGTCAGCGTGGAATTCGAAATCACCAAAGAACCTGAAGGGCAAAGGGTTTTTTATCAGCAGCCGAAAAAAGTTAAAAACGGTACTTTCGATAGTATGGTCGATTTTAGTCAATATGGCGCTGGTAATTATTTGGCACACATCGCTATTGTCGACAAGGATAAGCGTCTTGATACTCATATTCCATTCTCTGTTGGCCTGGAATCGGTTCCCGGAAAAAGCTATATGCTGCAGATTGTGATAATCGGAAGCTTGTTGTTGCTGGCTTATATTGTAATGAAGTTAGCGAATAAGGAAGCGCCCAATCACTCGCCTGAGGCATGATCGAATGGTACAGGCGAGTCAAACGTACTTAGGGGGAATATGACTATGAATATGGCTCAATTAAAGGTTTATCTTTTAAGAACCAATTCTTGGCAGAAAGTGCTATTCGGTTTACCGATATTAGCAATGGTTGTCATGCTTTTGATGGATCATAGCGGCGAATCAGTAGAATTGGGGCAGGCCGTGTATCGACCTGAGATGCTGCAACGTCTTTGCAAAGCCGGTCAACTCAGTGGAGACGCTGGAGAGACTTATGGTGAAGAAACCGAAAATGGCATCAAATACAATGTCCGCACACCAGCCAATTATGATGCATCCGTTGCCCACCCACTATTACTGGTATTTTCTCCGGCGGGATCGAATCGGGCTAAAACCGAAAAAACAACTGGGTTCACTTTTCCTGCCACCCAAGCCGGTTTCATCGTGGCCTATGCGGATCATCCGGAATTATCGCCCAGCACTACCGTAGAATTAGGCACCATTCCCAGTTTAATGGCCAAAAAGTGGTGTATTGATGAAAAACAAGTCTATGTTACCGGGCATTCCGATGGAGGAACTTCGGCGATGGCATTAGCGTTTATGACTGGCACACGACACATCCCACGTGCAATTGCGCCGAGCGCAGCAGGGGTTGCATATGATGATTTACGCGACCGCAGATGCCCTGAACCCTTGCCGGTTATGGTTATGCACAGCAGTAAGGATCGCCTGTTCCCTGGTTATGGTCAGCAAGCGGTGGGTTGGTGGGCGGCTTGTAATAAATGTGATCCTATTCCGGATAAAATCGCAAATGGTTGCTCCTCTTATTCAGGGTGTGCCGGGGGCGTAAAAACGTTGTACTGTGAAGGTGATAACATCCATTCACATTGGCCCGAGCGAAGTCAGGATATCGTCGAGTTTTTTGTGTCAGCGACTCAAGTTAGCCCACGGGCAAAGTGAAATTGGCTCTATATGAATCGTAATGGATGCAAAGGTAAACCCGAAAGCAAACGGTCACCCGGATTCCTCTCGGGTCTGCCTGCTCCTTTTAGTGGCTGAACAGTTGGTTGACAACCGACCTGGACGTATTGAGCCTAGAGCCATCAAACGACGACCCAAAACGAAGCCGAATACCGGACAGCCGATTGGGTTACATGGTGCCTTAATTATTAAAATCGGATAGCTACTCCGAGCGGCGGGTTTGGCCTTAGTGACGCAGTCATAAAGTCGATTTGCTTGCCGAATACCTGACATTCGGTTGGGTCACGGGTTGCCTTAATTTACTAAATTGGAAAGTTACCCCGACCGACCGGTTCACGCCCTGAGTTAGTCCGTCAAGATATTTTGACTATTTTTAAGCCTGTTTTAGCAATGGAGATCCGCGGTGCTCGAGAGCTTTTAGATAGGTGGATTCATTGTAAGGTTTGCCTGTTTGCCAGCATCGGTAAAGGATGCGAATCCACTTAAATGCCAAAGCTCGTACTGCGGCTTGGTAGGTGCAGCCTTTTGCGCGCTGCTGCTGATAATATTGGCCTGCCCAGAAGGATTTGTTGATCGTCTGTGCCGCCCATTCTGTAAACGTCTGTCGTAGGAAAGTCGGGCACTGCCAGCGCCAATGCACCCAATGCTTTTTACCGCTGCGCTCTGTCACTGGAGCAACGCCAGCGTATTTTTGTAAATCTGCCGCGCTCGGGTATCGTTCTCTTTGTTCACCAAATGCGACTAACAGTCTGGGTGCGAGCGAAGGTCCAGCCCCAGGCAATGCGCTAAACAAGGGGTAATCAGAATGCTTGCGGGCGATATTCTCGATTTCTTGGTCAAATTGCTTAATACCTTCCAGGGTAACGCTTAACTGTTCAATTAATACCAGCGCCTGAAGCCGATAAGGGATAATGATGGCGTCGTCGGAGGTCAAAGGTGTCGCGGTTTTTATAGCTTCTACTCGATCTGCCAACAGTTGGGCAAACCGCATGTTATGCTGATTGAAAAATGTTTCAAGCGTGTTCTTTCTGGCACGTTTGACTTGCGTTAGCGTTGGCCAATGCCGGATAAAATCGCAAAATAACGGGGTGTCGATATGGTCAAACCAGTCCAACACCTGCGGATAATACTGCTTGAAGGCAGAGCGCAAGCGATTGGTAATACGGATTTTATCGTTAACCAGGCTTCTGCGTTGCTCTACCAGAGATGACAATGCCCGTATTTCAATGCTTTGAGGTTGTAAGGGTTTAAAACGACCGGAATGACGCAACAGTAAATCAACGGCAAATTCCGCATCTGTCGGATCGTCTTTTGCCCTGCTGGGCGTAAACGCTTGTCTGTACTTGGCCAGGGTTGAAGGGTTTATTGGATAAATGACAAAACAATCAAATTTCTGCAGTGCCGACACAATCGGGCCTTTCGACAATTCAACAGCCACTGCGATGGGCGAGCCGAAGCGCTGGATTAAAGATTGCACCCAGTCATTGATCATTTCAACTTTATGCGGAATGACTAAGAACTCCCGCCTCTCACAGTCTGCTGGTTGGACACAAACGTCATGTTTCCTGTCTGCCCAGTCAATACCAATAAAGGCGGTAAAAGGTTGATTAGTAGGACTCTTCATAACTGATCTCCGGCATAACAAATAAAGTCTAAGGGGCATGCCTGCTTGGGATCTGCGAAAGAAATATAGGTGAGCCGATGCTACGGCAAGCCCTGAGTATTCGTTAACGATCACAAGCGCACCTGCGAGCTCGAAATAAAACCGGTGAACATCGAATGTTATGGCCGAACTATTCGTAGCTTGCAAGTGCATGTCCTGCTTTCACTGGCAGCTACCTGCCAGTTTGCTTACTATTACTGAAAACAGGACGGAAAGACTATATTTGGCCGTTATGACACAGTGATAATTTCAATTTGCTCGCCGAATTCCGGACATTCGAATCGATTTCAGGATGTGTTAATCGTTGGAATTTAATGGCCATCCCGACCGACAGGTAATCGCCGTACCGGGGCCTATCTTTCAAGCAAGCCCATTGGAACAATGCTCGTAATCTTGCAATCTCAACCGATGAATTTGTTATTGGCTTCGGCTTAAATTACCCTGCAATAACGCTGCACCGCATCTCGAATTTTTCCCAGTCGATCGAGCTGTTGCCGGATATGGGCAAACTCGGTTTCCAGTTCTTCGACTAATTCCGCCTCCCAGGCGGGTTCGCCCTTCAGCAGGTTGCCAAACGGATAACGATAGCCACGGCCTTTCTTAACGTACTGCGCAATGGGCTTGGTTTGACCGTTTTTTCGCAACGTGGCCATGCGGTACCACTCAATGCTGAAAGCGCGTTGGTTTTCCCGGCAGCGGATGCGGACGCCGATTCGGCCCGATTCGCTTTTGCTGTGTTTCTGGCGCTGGCTTTTCATTTGGCGCCAATAATCATCGACCAATACTTTGGCTTGCGCCTGGAGATGATCGCACCGGGTTTCGATCCAATGCAGCAGGTCTTGTTCAGTAAGATTGAGCTGACTGTTGACAGGTTGTTCGCTGGACATGAATTTTCCTATTACTTAACTGTAGGGATAGACATGGACAATGCCTAACGGGATTTTCTGTTCATTGCGAGCCTTGGAAAGCGCCTTAGTGCATAGGTTTTGCACCTTAAATGCCTACCGAAGTAGGCATATCACTGTCATTTTCTGAATGGTTCATTTAGGCATTGCCTTGTCAAAACGGCGTGACTCATGCCTACCTAGGAAATAACTTCGGCTTTCAGGTCGATTACCGTTGCCACGTTTCCCTACTAGCGTAGGCAAATCGAAAGTCGATTTCCTATTAGTATTTGCGGGCCATCGCCCGTTCGCAATAACGCCGGCATTTTAGGCAACCGACATGGGATGCCGATTGCAGTTGACGCCGAATTTGCGATCGTCTGCAGTTACGGTCGGATTCTGCGATCGCTTTTGAACCATCTTGCAGCTGATGGCGTTTTCGTCGTCAGCTGCAAAAGTCGCTGGGAAAATCTGACGGACAATGGCGCGATGAACCGAAATGCCATTTCTTTACCGATCATCTTGAGCTTGTGTCTCAGAGCCTCTCTGGCGATGGGTAAGGACGACACGTCCGAAGTTTCCTATTTCGTCGACAAACAGCGCGGCTGGTTTTGGTATGAGGTGTTGCCGGAGCCGGTTAAAAAAGCCCAACCCGATATTCAAGCTGATCAGCACACACCGAAGCCTGACAGCAAACCGCCCAGCGTCGTTCATCAGGCTGAAACGGAACTCAAAACTCAAGCCCAGCCAGCTGCAGAACCCCAACCCCTGTCCTCTGCTTGGTTGAAGCAAAACCTGGAGCATTACCTGAACCAGGCCATTGATGATCCCACTCAGGAGAATGTCGCAGCGTTTTATTACCTGCAGCTGGTGATGATGGACAAAGCCGAGCGTTTTACCAATGCAGCGCGTTACGTGGTGATGTCGGATCCGCAACTCGATGAAACGGTGCGCCGGCCGGTGGCAACTTATGCGGCCAATGAAGCCAATCATCAAGCCAGCGTAGTGGCCGAGCGCGCCTTGAAAGCGATTGCCGCCCAAGTCGGTATTTTGTTCTTCTTTCGGTCCGATTGCCCTTATTGCCATGTGCAGGCGCCGATTCTGGCGATGCTGGAAAACGCCTACGGTTTCAAAATCTATCCGGTATCGCTGGATGGTTTGGCGATGCCGAATGGCTTTTTCAGTCAGTTCAAACGCGATAACGGGCAGGCGGCAATGTTGGGCGTTGAACAGACACCGGCGCTGTTCCTGATGAAACCGCCCAAGCAAATAGTACCGTTGGCGCAAGGTGCCTTGTCGTTGGAGGAAGTTACCGGACGGATTCTGTTGGCCGCCAAGGAAGCCGGTTGGATCGATGCCACCCAATACCAAACCACCCAGGGCATTCGTAATACGCCGATGTTGTTACCAACAGTTGGCAGTATCAGTCCTGCGGTTGCTCAAGATCCACTGTCACTGATCCAGGCATTGCAACGCAGTGCGCAAAGGGGGAGTACGCCATGACGTCGTTTACGTTTCGATTACGCTATCGTCAAATCGTAGTGTTGATTTTGTTGGTCGAGAGTGCTGATCCAGCCTATGCCGACCTGCAACAGGAAATGGACAGCATGTTCGGCACCATGACCAACTTCACGGCACCCACCGCGCATCTGGGACAGCGCCGTGGCGTGATTACCGGCGGCAGCCTGGTGGCGCGCAACGGTATCACTAACACCAATCTGGTGTCGTTCGTGCCGCCGTCGTTCAGCGCCGGCTGCGGGGGTATCGATTTGTTTGCAGGTAGTTTCAGTTTCATCAACTTCAACCAGTTCGTGCAATTGATGCGCAACGTGGCCGGCAATGCGGCAGGCTATGCCTTTCAACTGGCGGTCGGCGCCATGTGTCCCTGGTGTGCCTCCGTGATGACCGATCTGCAAAAGAAGATTCAGGAGATGAACCAGATGTTCAGTAACTCCTGCCGTTTGGCGCAAGGCTTGGTCAACGACACGGTCAAAGCCTTCGATCTACAAAGTAAAACCAATCTATCCAATGCCTCGTTTACCCAAGGCATATCGGATGTGTTTTCCAGCTGGACCAATACCAGCACCCTGGGCGATCCGGTACAACAAATCAAGCAGAACGACCCGACCGACATGACCAAGATCATCCAGGGTAATCTGGTCTGGCGAGCCTTGGTCAATCAAAATGCCGGCGGCTGGTTCCGCTTTGGCGGCAACAGTTTGCTGGAAGCGGCGATGAGTATTTCCGGTACCGTGATCGTCGATGCCCCGCAAGCCGCACCCGATGGCAAAGGCGAGAACAATGCCATCAGCGCGCCGCCACCGGTGCTGCGGATCAAGGATTTGATGTACGGCAATGACGTCGGCAATAGTTATCAAACCGTCAGGATGTACACCTGTTCGGATGGACACGATGCCGATCAGTGCCTCAAACCCATTGTCCAGAACGTCAATCTGGTGGGCTTGAAGCAACGGGTGATGGAAATCCTGCTGGGTTCTGCCAATACCGGCAACGGGTTAATCTACAAATTCTCGACCAACAGCGGCCAGATCACCGACAGCGAAAAAGCCTTCATGCAAACTGTGCCAGATGCCATCGGCGGCATGATCCATAACTTGGCAAGGGAGGATGCCGGCATTGCAAAGTTGTGGGCCGAGGAAGTCGCGCCGGTGATTGCTCTGGAATTGGCGCAATTGATCGTCAACGATTTGCTCAATGCTGTGCAAACCGCGGCGCACATGAACGACCATGCCTACGCCAAATTGCTGATGGATGCCTTGAAAGACGCCCGCGAGCAGATTCAAGACGAGTACGTCACCATCGCCGGACGCTACGGCAATCCGCAAACCTTGATGGCGTTTTACCAGCAGTTGATGACCACCGTGAAGCCGAAACACTACGGTACCGTGGCACAGTTGCCGGCGTCCGGGATGGCGTGGCCAAGTCCTTAAACGCTCATTCCCCGTCCTCCCCACGATGCATTTCTCCCTCTTTCATTAAAAGGCAGGTCGCCCATGTTTGAAATTTTCTCCGTGGGCGATTCCGCCTATTTGCAAGCCATACTCAATGCCATCGCGATGATCTCCTGTACCGGCGATTACCGCACAGCAGCGGCCGTCGGCGGTTTGATCGGCGTCATCATCGTCATGCTTCGGGCCTTGTTGCAATGGGACGGCCGCGGCATACGCTATCAGGATTTGCTGTTAGCGTATGTGTTGTGGTTGATGCTGTATGCGCCTTCGGTTCGGGTGTCGATCGAGGATGCCTATACTGGCAGTGTAGTGGTGATCGACAACGTACCGCTGGGGCCGGCGGTGGTGGGAAGCGTGATGTCGAACATGGGTTATCGCACCACGCGTTTGTTCGAACAAGGCTTTGGCACACCGTCGATGACCGGCAATGGTTTTGCGGACAGTTTGCAGACTTTGACGGCGGTGCGGAAGAATCTGCTGTCGCGGGTGAATTTAGGCGTCGCCAATGTGCCGAACGCCGGCAGCGACATGGAAACCTCGTTCGCCAATTACGTGCGCGAATGCACCTTGACCGGTGTCGATTTGAATCAAAAATCGGTAGATGCCATCTTGCGCGATGCCGATCCATTGAATGCGATCAGGTTTGATTCCGATATTTACATGACCCAAATCTATGTCGGCGGCCAACCGCAAACCAAAACCTGTACCGATGCCTGGGCCGATTTGAGTGTGGTCGCTAATGGCAATTTTGCGACGGCGCTGGAAGGATTGTTACAACCGACCTTGGGTGTGCCGTCGGCAGCCGACACGGTACCGAAAATTCAGGAGGCCTTCGATGCGCTGGCCGGGCCAGGAGTAGTCGATGCCGCCGATTACATGCTGATGTCAGCTATCATGCCGATGTTCGAGAAAGGCGTGATCGGTCGGCATGAGGACGGCTTGCATTGGAACAAGGCGGCGATGGTCGAACAAGCCATTCAGCAACGTAATACCCAATGGGCAGCCGAACAAACTTTGTTTGCGAAGATCGTACGACCGATGATGGCCTTCATCGAAGGTTTGAGTTACGCCATTGCGCCGATAATGGCCTTTGTGGTGATGCTGGGCAATGTTGGCATTCGGATGAATATCGCCTACTTCTCAATGTTGCTGTGGATCCAGTTGTGGATGCCGATACTGGCGGTCATCAATCTGTTCATCCAGATGTCGGCCGCTGGCAAAATGGCGGCGCTGACCACCGCCACCTACAACTTGCCGTCAATGATGGGCATTTACCAGCTGGATATGGAGTTGCAGCAATGGCTGTCAATCGGCGGCATGCTGGCGGCGTCGACGCCGGCGATCACGTTGATGCTGATCTATCGCGGGGCGGTCACCGCCACCCATTTCCTGGGACGCATGGATGGTGGCGATTACGTGAACGAGAAAATCGCCACGCCGGATGTGATCAGCCCGGCACCGGTATTGAATGCCCAGGCGCAACATCAATACAGTCCACTTTCAGCAGTTACCCAAACCGGTGTCGACAAAGTGCTGCCTACCTTTACTGCCGGCAAGGACATGAGTGCGGCGGTTTCGTCGGCTTACAGCGCTTCCGAACAGGCGACCAGCAGTTTCATGAATAGCGTGTCATCAACCGCGTCGAAGTCGGCGAGTATCGCCAGTGATGCATTTGATAGCCGTTCGCTGGGTAATCAGATTGCCAGTAGTTCCAGTTATACCGATGCCTATAACCGTCAGTTCGGAGAGGCCTTTGCCAAGAAGCATGCAGACACCGGTATTTCCGCGGATCAGTTCTCGGCGTTGGTGGCCGGCAGCGCCAATGCCGGCGCCAAGCTCGGTAACGACCAACTCAGCGGCGCAATTTCTGGCCGCTTGCAAAACGACTTCAAAGTCAGTCAGGACAAGTCAGATGCCATCGCCGCTGACATCAGTCAAACCGTCAATGACAGTCAGGGCTATCAGGCCGGTTTAGCTAAAAGCCTGGCAATGGATGCGCAAACCGGCACCCGAAACGTCGCCTCAATGGGACTGCAAAATCAGTCGTTGTCCTCCTCGCAACACAGCGCAACCGATGCGGTATCCGCTAGCGAATCCTATCAACAAACCCTATCGGCCCAACAACGCTTCGGGACACAAGCCAGTTTCGGTGCGGCGGAGACGGGATACAAAATCGCACATTACCCAGGCTTGATGGAGCGTCTGGATCGTACACTCGATCAATACGGTTTGCGCGGCGATACGCAGCGGTTGGCATCGCAGTGGAAAGTGGCGGGTTGGATCAGCGATGCTGACCAAGCCTACGCGGCCGCCGGCATGTCGTTATTGACCGGATTCTCGTCACCTAGTTACCGCACGCTGGATTATCAACAATCGCATCAGGCGCATATCTCGGGTTACCAACTGCTCGGTGATGCCTTTAATGCGCCGCAAGCCGATCAAACCTGGAATGCCAACCGAAACGGATCCCTGAAAACCAATGCGCCGGAAACTGGTAAGGTTCAAGCCTCCGTCGAACAGGCCCATCTCAACGATCCACGCGACGAAACCGAATCGCTGAATCAACGTGCACAGTCGCAGATTCGTTCAGCGACGGGAAAAATTGCCGGTGGCGAAGCCCGTGTCGAAACCCAACACGATCGTAACCTGGCCGAGCGTGAACAAAATTCAAGAGAAGGCTTTGGTCAATTGGCGAATGTCAAAGCGGAGCACTTTAGACAATCGATTGCGGCAGCGGCTAATGAAACACCTTCAGTTGCAGAGGCTTCGTACAATTATCTGGGGGGTAGTCTTTATAACTCCGCGAAAAATTTGGAAGCATTAGGATCGGTTAGTAACCAACATATCAAGGAGTTTGCAGAATATGTTCAACAATCTCAAGCGCAAGGAATGGGAATTTGGGATTCAATAAAATTTGCTTCAAACCAATCGTATTCTGGATTTAAGGAGGCTTCTCAAGTATGGGCAAATCAAAGAGTAAATGAGGTTACAGATAAATTAACTCCGACTCAGCAAACTTATTATCGTGCCGCGATGTTTGAGGCGTTTGCGGGGATTGCTGTTGCTGGCGAGTATGGCGGCAACCTTGGTATCGCTAGAAGCCAGTTGATAGAAGAGGAAGGCAGTGTCGAAGGTAATGATATCGCCAAGCTACTTAAAAGTGCGGCTGGTCAAGGCCGCGTGGACCTTATTGATCAGATTGGGAATTACAATCGGGCGCGAGGCCGCATAAACTATTAACTTTCAATGAGAGAGACTTTTGGCGGCTGCAAAACCGGCCAGTATCCATCGAGCTATCATCAGAAAGGAAGCCGTCATGACGTAACGGGTTAGATCATCTCTAACATACGGAATCAGAATTGCGATCAAACCTATAGCGGACCAATAATGGCTACTGTTGTGCGATAACTGTTTCGCAATGAACTCGATCGTTTGATAAAAAAGTTCAGCTAGGCCGAAAGCGCTGAAAATGATGCTACCGAATATCCCAAGGGCTTCCATTTCGTTAGGCAATATTTCCATCGTTGCAAGGAGCCAAATCAAACCAAAGCCAACGGTTACCAAAGCTATTCGTTTAAAAGCATCGAATGAAAGGGACTTTTGTGAAAAACGCTGTAAAAATTGTCTAACTCCGCTCGGAAACCGTGCAAACGTAGCGCCGCAGAAAGGGCAAACTGACTTCACTGGTCGGCCATAGTAAACGACCACTCTCGGCACCATGGATCGGTTGCATTCGGGACAATCGACAGTTGCATGATGGCCATTAAACATTGAGTGATTTGATCGAGTTTGAATCGATTGGCTGGGCCGTTTGAACCGATCTGAGAGTGATGACTGTGAAGACATTGTATTCTCCATGCTTAAGCGGTTGGGAAATCCTACCGCGATTGAGCTAACGTTCCAAGTCGGTTTTTTAAATCAAAACTATTTCAACAAGGCAAAGAAAGATGACCTGCATATCGAACGGTTTACTCGCCGACACTTGCCAGAATTTTGTTGATCACGGTAGCCGAAATCCGAAAATCCGATCGATGCAAAATTTCAAAAGTGGCTCGAGCAGACGAAATCAAACCTTGCTTTTTGGCCTGTCCGATGACGGCGGCCGTACCGACGACCTGCAGTTGATATTCTTTGGCCACAGCCCGACCGGCACGTTCGTCCATGATCAGCAAATAGTTTTCGGGTGACGATAGCGCGATGTTGATGCAATCCGTTTCACCAGCGTCCAGATCAATGTCCAAACAAGGTGTGATGGATTCATGCCATACCGTTAACCAACCTGAATCGAATGCGTGAGCCAGCGATTGTTCACCAGGTGCCGATTTGCCGGGTAACACTTCTTGTTTCACCGATTCAGGTACGAAAACCTGGCCAAATAACTGGGGCAGCCAGATTAAACCCTCCACCAACGCCAGTCCGATCAATGGACTGGCATCGACAATTACTTTTTTGGTCATCCGCGATCAGGCTTGGTTGAGCCACTGGTCCAGAGTGTCCAAATCATCCTCGACTTCATCAGCCGTTTGCTCGATGACGGAAATACCCAGGCGCGAGACGTGCGCAATAAAGTTTGCCAACGGCATATCGGCCAGTTTAGCGGAGCGGGCAAGGGACAGGTTACCGTCCTTGAAAAGTGCCGTTGCCAAGGCTTTACGCACGCCCGGCATTCCAATGATTTTGGCGGCTTTGAGGCCGACCATCACCGCGTCTGGTTCGTTTCGATTCATAACCAAGACCATATCCTCGTGAGCCATGCGCAGAGCTTCGCTGGGGTTGTTCTTTAGACCGCTGACATTGACCGTTTTCATAGTCTGATTACATAGGAAGATTGGATAGGTGGATTATAATCCTCTAAATGAAAATTGCTGCATAAAGTTTTCTCCCTGGACAATGATCTCCTATGTGGCCAAGACAACGTTGCTCCTAGGAGCCTGTCGGACTTTAGCGCAGTAGATCTAACCGCGACATCGGTTTGGTAAAATAAGGAGGGTCAAAAGATCAGATATACGGAGCCTGTGATGAGTCGATTCATTCCCGTCAACCGCCATCAACTTTACGTGCTACCGCCTTCGGTGGACGAATGGCTGCCGGAGGCTCATCTGGCCCGTTTTGTTGTCGAAGTCATCGAGCAACTGGATCTGAGCCAATTAACCAGCCGTTACCAGGGACGCGGCAGTGCGGCCTATCATCCCTCGGTGTTGCTGGCGCTCCTGGTGTACGGTTACGCCACCGGCGTGTTTTCCAGCCGTAAGATCGAACGAGCGACCTACGATTCGGTGGCGTTCCGTTTCCTGTCCGCGGATACGCATCCCGACCACGATACGCTGGCCCATTTCCGCAAAACCTTCCTGATCAAGCTGGAAGATCTGTTCGTCCAGGTCCTCAGCCTGTCCCAAGCGATGAAGTTGGTGAAACTGGGGCAAATTGCGCTGGACGGTACGAAAGTGAAGGCGAACGCCTCCAGGCATAAAACCTTGTCCCACGGTCACATCGAAAAGCTGGAAGCGCAGCTGCGGAACGAGGTCCAGGTCTTATTACAAAAGGCCGCCGAAACCGATGCGGCGGACGACCGCGACGGTCTGGACTTGCCGGCCGAACTGGCGCGGCGTGAAGACCGATTGAAAGCCCTGCGCGATGCCAAAACCCAGATCGCCGAGCGGGTCAAGCCGCGCGATGAGCAGGCACAAAAGGAGTATGAGGCGAAGATTGCCCGCCGGGAAACCGGGCGGCAGGCCGGCAAAAAGCCCAGAGGGCCGGAGCCCAAGACCCCGGAAATAGGCCCCAAGCCTGACGACCAAATCAACCTGACCGACGAAGAATCTCGCATCATGCCCAGTCATGAAGGCTTCGTGCAAGGCTATAACAGCCAAGCCGCCGTCGACGCCGACACGATGCTGATCGTCGCCACCCGCGTCACGCAACAGACCAACGATCAGCAACAAGTCGAACCGATGTTGGCCGAGCTGAAAAAACTCCCCGAGACGTTGGGCCAAGTCGATGCCCTGCTGGCCGACACGGGCTACTTCAGCGCCGCCAACGTTCAGGCTTGCGAACGAAGCGGCATCAAACCTTTGATCGCCATGGGCCGCGACAGCCACCCTGTGCCCCTGGCTGAATATCTGGCGGCCGACGCGCCGAAACCCAACACCGGCGACCCGGTGGAAAACATGGCCTGGTACCTGAAAACCCGCGAAGGCAAGGCCCGCTATGCCAAGCGCAAATGCACGGTGGAACCCGTATTCGGGATCATCAAGCAGGTACTGGGCTTTCGCCAGTTCTCGCTACGCGGACTGGACGCGGTAACCGGGGAATGGAAGCTGGTGGCGATGGCGTTTAACCTGAAACGGATGTATGCGCTGGCCGGGGCATAAGCCCCGCCGAACTCAATGATAGGGTTGCATGCCGTCGAATAACCCAAGGGGAGCACGTCTACATCAATTCTCAAGACCGGCTGAGTAACTTTACGACAGCTTGAGGGCTTCGATCATTTGGCTGACGCCAAATTTTCGGCTTAAAAAAACTTAAGTCCGACGGGCTCCTAGGATCAATTAATCGGTGATGATTCTGGTTTTAGGGATTTGGCTTAGCATGCACATTTGGCAGACTTGCGGGTACTTACAGCCATGAATGACCAAATAGGGCGTATGGCAGGTCGTACAGCAAGGTAATTCAGCGAGTCCGTCTCTCAGGGCTTCGACGATAATCCAGGCTTCATCGAAATTTGCAGGCCGTATGCGGCCAAACGGCCGGCGTTCCTGAATATGGTTTGGGTAGAATTTACAAAAAGTGTCCCAGGCAAATACCATGGCATTCAGGTCTATTTCCGCTCTGATAGCGCCTGAGCAAGCGCTTCGATAGATTGAAGCAAATAGGGCCATGTAAAGAAACGACTCGCGTGACTGCGGCATTGACGTAATGCTGGGGATCAGTCCCGCCACTGGGCTTTCGCGGTGCAGCGAAAAGTAAAGGTTACACAATTCTTTGGGGCGCAGGGTTTTGATGACCCGGCTGGCCAATTTGGTACGCAACTTTCGTTTCAGTAATTGATAGGCCCAATACTGATCTTTGAGTCGAGCAGCAAAAGAGCAATGGTTGCTCATGACTCTGGTGAATGGGGGGACAAAAGCGTTAGGAGTTCGACAGTCCGCGCGGCAAGTGCTTCGGGGTCTTCGGTTTTTTGGACGTCTAGGAATTTGCTCCATTTGTGGGTGTTGAAACGGGGGGCAAAGGTTAGGCAATCACTTCGAGCCAGGCTCTTCAACTGTTCGAGTGGCATCTTTCTGAGCAACGACACCGCTTCGGTCGTGAGACCTAAGCAGAACATGGCTTTCTGTTCGCTGCCGGAAAAAATTAAGGATTGAGCGACGATGAGGTAGTCGAGATTGAGTTTGTAGAGATTTTCGTCCATTCAGGAATCCTTGATGGACTAAAGAATCGCTCGGATCTGATCAGCCAAGGCAATCACTTTTTGCCCATACTGGATGGCGGCCGGCTCGTTTTTCCAACTGTAATATCGGCCTATGCCATGTGCAAGATTGTCAAGCACTGATTGGATGGCCTCGGAGAGTATGCTTGCGCCGATTTCGAGATTGGTGCCTGGTATCAAGAGTTGCTCTGGTTTCGCAACACGGTGGCCATGCCATCGCAGATTCACCTGCATAATGCCGACGTCGATATTGCGCTTGCCTTGCTCCAACATTTGATTGAGTAAGGCTTCTGCCTCCTGCTGACTGCCGGGAATAAAGACGTTGCCTGCGTTATTGATGGCCCAGGGCCAGGGTATGACTCGATTCTGTGCGCCGTTTTTTCGCGATTCCGTGAGCGCAACGGCATACAGAATATAGGGATCAATGCGATGCCTACGACCTACTTGCCCCCACAGCGTGTTTTGTAATTTAGTGTTTGATGCCAGGGACTGTTGGTTGTTGCCATTCGCTTGAATGGAATCAGCAGCCATTGATTCCATGGGTTGGCTGATGATGCAAAAGCCGCCCATCATGCCAATCCGAAGATGCTTAACAACGTTTTGAAATGGAAACTTATGCTTAAGATTTTTTGAAGGAACAATGAACATCGCAAGCTCGCCATAATGGTCTTGAGGCGAGTTTACGACGATGCCAAAAATTCTATATGTTCGAAAAACCACTCTTTAAGCTGTTTTTCGCCCATCCTCTGAATTTGGCCTTGTTTTTTTACTTAATCTTATGAACGGAAGGAATCCTTGTTACCCGGAGCGCCCCTATCATACTGACCGTCAAATAGGTGAAAGACAAACCATCGTTCTACAACCCAAGCAAGCCTCGATATTGACCAGACAGGAATAGGAACGGCGGTTTTTGGCGGGTAGGTTGCGGGAGATGGTTAGGTTGAATGATAGGGGCTGTTGCCTTTTTACATCGGTAACCATGTAGTGGTCTAATAAAAATGGACACCCAGATAAATGCACAAGCCAGGGCGATAGCACCTTCAAAATTGCGTTTTAGTTTGTCATATCGGGTGGCAATAGCTCTAAAATGTTTCAGTCGCGCAAATACGTTTTCAACGAGGTGGCGATATTTATAGAGACACCAGTCCATTTCCTCATTCCCGACTATTGAATTTTGTTTTCTTGGGATGATGGGGACTGTGCCTTGGTCTCGAATTTGAATCCGTAACGGCTCGCTGTCATACCCTTTGTCTGCAATCATGTAGCCCGCCTGGGGGAGCTTGGCCACAAATTCCGGCGCTTCTTTGCAGTCATGTACTTCGCCCCCCGTAATCGAGAACTGGATGGGAAGTCCACCGGCATCAACCGCCATATGGATTTTGGTCGTGTTGCCTGCGACCGATTTCCCGATGGCTGTTGGATTTTCATGGGCGCCGCCGCTACTGTGTTGATGGGCTTTAATAATGCTGCCATCAATAAATAGCCATTCCAAATCAGGCTCAATCACTAGCGCCTGAAAGATACCCCTCAGCTTTTCTTGCAGTGACCAGGCATTGAAGCGCTTGTACACGGCATTCCACTTGCCAAAAGCGACGGGCAAGTCTCGCCAAGGGCAGCCAACACGCAAGCGATAAAAAATCCCTTCGACCGTTTGCCGAAGACCGGGTTTGTCGTAAATGCTGAAACTCAACATAATCGTTTTTAGCTTTTCCCAGTGGGTATCTGTAAGCAGTTGGCGTGGCATTCGCTAGCTATCGTTTGATTGAAAACTCAATCAATATGGCTCGCCAATCGATTTTCAAAGGGATTATGACAAAATGGCAACAGCCCCCAATGAAATTGCAGAGATGAGCAAAGTCGTTGATATTGTCTGTCGCTAACCGAAAACCGTAGTGACGGGGGGCTGTTTTTAGTCGACCGATAAGCGATTGACGCCGCTAAACAGTGCGCCGGGCGACGCGGTCAGACTGCAAGCCGACGGCCTCATCAGCAAACAGGAACTGGCCGACCGCATAGGCCTGTCGGCATCACCCTGCCTGCGGCGGGTGCGAGCGGTGGAGGAGGGCGCCTGAGCGTCGGCTATCGGGCCTTGTTGGATGCCAAAGCCTTGGGTCTGACACTGATGGCCTTGAGCCACATTCCGATAGACCAACACACGTCGGAACGTTTCAACACATTCGAGGCGGTGGTTGCCGGCATTCCCGGCGCGACCGTAGCTTCTTGTTACGGCGGGTCGTGGATAAGACGGCGTTTCCGGTGGGGGGTGGGCCATGATCATTCCGAATCCACTGCTGGGCAGAGTTTGCAAACATGGCAAATCACTGACTCAAACCGTTACACAAAAAATGAACGCCGCAATTATCATTCAACGCGCAACTACTTCCAATGCAAGAGTCTGCCTTCGCGTAGGCTCAAGGCAGCTCTGTCAAAACGTTTGACTGCAATCGGCTCGCCTAATACCATCCACCCACTAAAATCAGCTCCGGTAACAGCCTCAAAGCAGCAAACACACGGCTTGTAATCTTGCTGGCCGACTAATTGATGACCACCCCTTCAAGGATCAGATGAAAACCTATTTGACTTGTTTAAGCGCGATATTGCTTTTGCTCAGCGCTTGCGCCGGTTCGCCGCCGCTAAAATCGAATAACGTAGCACGCGGCGATTACAGCTACCTCAAGACTCATCTAACATGGTTGATTGAACAGGAAATGTCCGAACAGGACGTGGAAGGTTTGAGTATTGCCGTGGTCGACGATCAGCAGGTCGTTTGGGCGCAAGGTTTTGGTTATGCCGATCAAGACAACCGGATTGTCGCCACACCGGAAACGGTTTATCGAACCGGCTCCATCTCCAAGCTCTTCACCGATACGCTGGTCATGCAACTGGCGGAGCAGGGCAAGCTGGATATTGATCAGCCGCTACAAACCTATCTGCCGAATTTTGCCATCAAAAGTCGCTTCCAGGATGCCGGACCGATAACGCCGCGCAACATCATGACCCATCATTCCGGTTTGCCGGGTGATAGAGGCAATGGCATGTGGACTAACAACCCGGCGCCGTTCAGTCAGCTGGTCGACACGCTGAAAGACGAATACGCCGCCTATCCGCCCAATCGCATCTGGGCCTATTCGAATCTGGGCATCACTTTATTAGGGACGATGTTGGAACGGCTGACCGGCGAGGATTTCAGCCGTTATGCCGACCGGCAGCTGTTAAAACCGCTTGGTATGACCAATGCGGCATTTGCGCCGGGCATATCGGGAGAACTGACTTCCAAAGCCTATAAGAGTGATCAGGAAAAGGCCGAAGTGGCACTGCGCGATATGCCGGCCGGCGGCTTGAATGCCGATGTTTTGGATCTAAGCCGTTTTATCGCCATGGTCTTGGCGGACGGCAAAGCCAATGGCCGGCAACTATTGAAGCCGGAAACCCTAAATGAAATGCTGCGCCAGCAAAACCAGGATGTGGCGCTGGATGTGGGCAATAAAATCGGTTTGGGCTGGTTCTTGACCAGCAAGCCCGGTATCGGCGATGTGGCCGCACACGGCGGAGCAACGCTTTTTCACCGTAGCCTGCTGACGGTGCTGCCGGAACACAAGCTAGGCGTGGTCGTGCTGGCGAATTCCCCGCCCACCGGCGACTCGATCGACAAAGTCACCGATAAGGCACTAAAACTGGCGGTTGCGATAAAAACCGGCCAGCCGCTGCTGGAGGACGCCGAAACGCCTGAAATCGAAACACGCGGCTTAACCGCGCAAGAGCAACAATTGGGGGCAGGGCAGTATGCAACCGCGTTAGGCTACATCAAGTTAACAGCCGATGGCGACACCTTGGTCACCGAACTGAACGGCAGCAGTATGGATTTGGTCGGCAGGGACGATGGCAAATTCGGCATTCGCTACAAACTGCTGGGCTTGATTCCAATACAACCAAAGCAGCTGGCCGAGGTTGGCTTGTCGATACGGCATGTCGACGGCCATGATCTGGCGTTGGCCCATTGGCACGGCCAAACCTTTGTATTGGGCGAGAAAATCCAACCCGTACCGATTCCCGCCGCCATGCGTAGCCGTCTGGGTGAATACGAGATTGTGAATCTTGCCGAAGGCGAGGCGATGGTTCCGGAAAAATGCGCGCTACGCGAGCGGGACGGTTTTTTGATGCTGGAGTATTCCATTCCCACATTCGACCTGAATAATCTGACCCTCCCGATTGCACCGGTATCGGAAAACGCCGCCGTCATTCTTGGGCTGGGGCGGGGCATGCAGGAAACCGTGCGGCTGGAGACGATTAATGGTCAAGAATTTGTGGCTTATTCCGGGTATTTATTGCGGAAGAAATGAGCAAAACCTTTAGGATTAACAGTTGCCAGTTAGGGTTTAATGAGTGTTCTCAAGCTTGCCATCATCCAGCAATAAGGTATGCCGATGAGTGAATTTATCGCCTATCTGCCCGAAATGTTCGAACTGTTCGGCACCATTCAGATCCGTAAGATGTTTGGGGGCTATGGTGTCTACCACGATGGCTTGATGTTCGCGCTGGTGGCGGACGATACTCTGTATCTCAAGGCGGATGCCGAGAATGCCAAATTTTTCGAGGAACAGGGGCTTGCGCCATTCGAATATCAGCGGGAAGGCAAAATGACGAAAATGTCATATTACCAAGCGCCGGCCGAGTTTATGGAAGACCGGGAGCAGGCCGTTCTGTGGGCGCGGCGCTCGTACGACGCCGCGCGTAGAGCCCAACGTAAAAAACGCAAAAGCAAAACGGACACGACAGTGATACGTCATTTAGACTGATTCAGAACACCTAATATCGAATAATGTTGAACCCCTCTTCCTGCTGAGGGGCGACGAAGAAACTTGTGATTAGGTCAAATTCGGTATCAGCCACTACAAAAGCGTGAGTGCCAGACGCGTTTCTCGCACGTAAACGTGTCAAGCATTTGTCGTCCGATACATCAAGAAAATGCAACACATGCCTTGATTCGGCTCTGTCGATAAGAGATCTCATCCATTTTCGGTTTGCGACGGTGTTGGCTGGAAAATCCAATACCACGGACACACCTATTCGAAGCAAATCGGTCACGTGTGGACCGATCGCGTCACGCAAATTCGAAGCACATCGAACATAGTCCGCCACAGTCTTGATGTCGTCTGGATATAGATGTACAAGCCAAGTGTCCTCGCTGAGGATCACCGTGTCCGGCGTCTTGGCCAGTTCCTTTGCCAATGTCGATTTGCCAGAGGCGATTTTTCCGCAGAGCAGATGCAATGTTGGCAGTAGCTTTGGCATTTTATATGGCTCCCAGTAAGTCAGTGCCATACGAATTATCGATAACACAAAGCCACTTGCCGACAGGGTCTTCCCGAAAGACATAGGTGGCGCGCCTTGACATGCAATTCGCTACACCGGCAGCATCCGCCGTTTCCAGAACGGTTTCCATGATCACTAGAGCCGTATTTCCGCTCTGAATGACATGCATCGCGCCTTGTTTGACCACAAGACTATGGTTGAAATATTCGGTGATCGCGAGGAACGCCTTATGGATTTGTTCCTTGCCTGTAGCAATCAAGCCTGGCTTGATGACGAGCGTTGCATTGTCTGCGTAGAAAGCCATCAAGGTAACGAAGTCCTCTTCAGTGATTGCTTTGTCAGCAGCTTCGATAATTTGTTTAAGTGGATGGTAAGCCATATCGATCTCCTTGGTAGGTTAAGGCACCAAGAGACAGGCAATATTGAACCCGCCTCAGGGCGGGTTGCAGTAGAAAGTAAACGTGCTAACCCACCATTGTTGAAATGGTGGTAATAATAGCCAGCAGGGTTGGGAGGACGTTAATCATGATGGGATGCTAACAGAAGCTATAGTGCCGATCAAACGATAAACTAGCTGAGCATTTTTAGTAATTCGAATCTGCGTGCAATAAAACAACGCTAACAGATCGAGCCGCAGTTAGTATTGCTGGAACTAGCGGAACTGGAACAGGCCGTGCGGACCTATCCCTTTCCCGACGCGGAAACCCAGCCCGATACATTGCACCTGAATTTTTTGCTGTCCGCACCGGCCAACCCCGACCTGGCCGCGCTGGCTGCCATCTAGAAAGACAGCGAACGGTTTAGTCTGATCGATCTAGTTTTCTACCTGCATGCACCGGAAGGAATCGGCCGCTCGAAACTGGCGGCCCAGGCCGAAAAGCGCCTTGGTGTGGCGATGATCGGCCGCAATTGGCGAACGGTTTGCAAGCTCGTCGAACTGGCGAGAAGCATGACACTCCCAAACGCCGCGGATCGATAAGCCAAGTGCGAGACGGCATTTGGTTTACCCGCGCATTCGTCATGTGCTTGCCCAGTGCATGCGGCCGCTCGGGCTCGTTCCCATTTCTTAACGTTTGGTTGGCAAATTCGGCGAATTTGTCGAGAACTGATGCCGCCGTGATAATTTCGTGATTAGATTTACGGCTCCGCTTGGCCGATAATCAGCTTTATTTTGTCTAAAACCGCCAACCATGCCGCCTACGAAACACCTGCTCCTGGTCGAAGACGATCCCGACATTGCCGGCCTGCTGGCCGCCAATTTGCGCGAGGAAGGCTACAGTGTGGATTGGGCGGCCGACGGCGAGGCCGCGCTGGCCGCGATTGCCGGCAATCGTTACGACTTGTTGCTGCTGGACGTCATGCTGCCCGGTGTGGACGGCTTGGAAATTTGCCGGCGGGTGCGGGCTGGGCCGGTTTATACCCCCATCATCATCGTCAGTTCCAAATCCAGCGACGTGCAACGGGTGGTGGGTTTGGAAATGGGCGCCGACGACTACATCGTCAAACCGTTTGCATTGGCCGAGGTGGTCGCTAGAGTACGGGCGCTGTTGCGGCGGGTGGCGGCGTTGAGTGAACCCATCGCCATTCAAGCAGATGCCGTTCTGGTCGCTCACGGTTTGCGGATCGATGTGCAAAGCCGCACGGTGGTTTTGGACGGCCAAACGCTGGCGCTGACCGCCCGCGAATTCGACTTGCTGCATTTCTTCGCTCGCCATCCGGGCCGTATGTTCACCCGGCTGGAACTGTTGAACCAGGTCTGGGGCTACAACCACGACGGCTACGAACATACCGTCAACTCCCACATCAATCGCTTACGCGCCAAAATCGAAGCCGATCCGGCCAAACCGGCGCGAATACTGACGGTGTGGGGCGTTGGTTACAAGTTTGCCGAAGCGGACACCGCCGACGCATGACGCTGAGCTTCCAAAGCCGCATCGCTCTATTGTTCGCGGCGCTGTTCGTCGCGGTGCAGGCGCTGACGGTGGCGTGCATTTACGTGGCGGTGCGAGACAACCTGTTGCACCAACTCGACCAGGACTTGCGCTACGCCGAGCAAGCCTTCCGGCAACTGCTGGTCGAACGCGCCGAACGAGTCGCCGGCGAGGCCGGCTTGCTGGTCGCCGATTTTGGGTTTCGCAGCACCGTCACCGGCGGCGACCCGGCCACCATCGCCTCGGCCTTGGAAAACCTGCTGCTGCGCATCCACGCCCAACGCGGCTTGTTTATCGATCCACAATTTCAGGTGCTCGCCGATAGCGCCGGCCAGTGGCAAGGCCAGCCGTTTCCGTATGCGCAAGCCTTGGCAAACACCGACGCCACCCGCTCACTGGTCTGGTTCGGCGTGTTGGACGGCCGCTTGCAGGAATGGGCGCTGGTGCCGGTGTCGGCGCCGCTGCCGGTGGGCTGGGTGGCGGTGGCGCAGGCTGTCGACGAGCAGCGTATCGCCCGATTTCGGCAAAACTCGCTATTGCCGCTGCACATCGGTTTGGCCGAACTCAGTGCCGACGGCGGCCGCCTGCTGGCCGCGTCGGCACCGGACGCGGCCCTGGCCTTGCTGCACAGCTCGACCAACCGGGCGCTGGCGGCCACGGTCGATACCGCGCAAGGCCGCTACCTCGGCCGCATACTGACGTTGCCGGCGGCCGGCGGCGATCAAGGCGTCGCCGCATTGCTGCAAATCAAGTTCACCGATGCCTTCGCCGGCTACCGCCATATGCTGTTACTGGCGGCCGGGGTGTTGCTGCTCGGCCTGTTGACGACGCTGGCTGGCAGCGTGGTCATCGCCCGCAATCTGTCGCGGCCGCTACGGGCCTTGGCCGGTGCCGGCGAACGAGCGGTCAACGGCGATTTCGCTGCCTCGCCGCTGACCGGCCGCAACGACGAATTGGGCAGACTGGCCGATACCTTCGTTCGCGCCGCCCAACTGGCCGGCCAACTGGGCGAACTGCGCCAAAAAGACCAGGAACGCCGCGAGTTGGTGGCTTCGATGTCGCACGATTTACGCACGCCGTTGGCTGCGTTACGCGCTTTTCTCGAAACCATGCAGCGCAAGGCCGATACCTTGCCGGCCACCGAACAGCAGCATTTTCTGGACACCGCGCTGCGCCAGACCGAAAAAGTCAGCCGGCTGGCGCAGGAACTGTTCGAACTGGCCAAGCTGGAATGCGACGACGCCAGCCTGAGTCCCGAGCCCTTCAATCTCGCCGAATTGCTGCAGGACGTCGCCCAAAAATACCGGCTGCAAGCCGAGCAGCGCGGTGTCAGCTTGCAAGCCGAACTGCGCCCGGACTTACCTCTCGTCAGCGCCGACATTGGCCTGATCGAGCGCCTGCTGACCAATCTGATCGACAACGCCTTACGCCACACCCCACCCGGCGGCCGAGTGCGGCTGGACGCCTGGCCGGCGCGCGGCCGGATAACGGTGGCCGTCCGCGATACCGGCATCGGCATCGCGCCGGAATATCTGCCGACTTTGTGCGATTGGGACTCACCGCTGGCCCGCCGTGCCCGCGCCGACGGCGGCGGCTTCGGGCTAATCGTAGTTGGCAAGATCGCCCAGTTGCATGGCGGCCGCTTGCAAGTGGATAGCACCCTGGGTGTCGGCAGCGAATTTCGCTTCGACTTACCGCTGGCTGATTCCACACGCACCGCGACAGGCAAATCGTAAACATGCTGTTATTGGCCGCTCGATTCCCGGTCCCGCCAAGCTCGTTCCCGCAGCAGCGGCAAAGCTGGAAGCCACCCTGCCTAATGCAGTCGCTTCTTCTGCTGACGCTTTTCGGTTTGATGATGCAGATCTGCCGAGCCGACGACGGCCAATTTCCGGAAGTGACCTGGCACGGCCTGCTGGACCTGCGCTACCAACACAGCGACGCCGCGCCGGGCGAGCTGGAGAACGGTCTTGGCAAACTGCGCGCCGGCGGCGAACGCGACCGCTGGAGGGTAAACGAAGCTGCCGCCACGTTGCAGGTGCGGTTGGACTGGGATTCGATGCTGAACGCCACCGTCAAATACGCCGACCGTCAATCGACACCGCTGGACTTGACCGAAGCCTATCTGGCCTACCGGCCGGTCGGTGCCGCCGGCTGGCGTCTGGCCGGGCGCTTGGGCATGTTCTTTCCGCCGATTTCGTTGGAAAACACCGGCACCGCCTGGAGCAGCCCGTACACGCTAAGTTCGTCGACGATCAACGCCTGGGTCAGCGAGGAATTGCGTACTTTCGGCGGCGAGTTACGTGTGGATTACCAGACCGAAGCCGGCGACAAACTCGGCGTGTTCGGCGCCGGTTTGGCCAACAATGATACCGCCGGCCTGATGTTGGCCTGGCGCGGCTGGAGTTTGCACGACTTCGAATCCACGTTGACCGGCCGCCTGCGTCTGCCGGAAGGCATCGCCATACCGGCGCTGTTTCCGAAGCAGGCCAAGGCCAGCCAGACCTTCGTCGAAGTGGACGGCCGCCCCGGCTTTTACGCCGGCATCGCCGCCGAACGGCCCCAGCGTTACACCTTGCGCGCGCTGTATTACGACAACAACGCCGATCCGGCCGCGCTGTCCGCCGGCCAGTACGGCTGGCACACCCGCTTCTGGAGTTTGGGCGCCAAAGCCGAATTGCCCTGGGAAACCACTTTGATTTCACAAGCAATGACCGGGCGAACCAGCATGGGCGAATTGCTTGGCGATTTGCGCGCGGTCGACGTCGGCTTTTGGTCGGCATCCTGGTTGCTGAGCCGGCCGCTGGGCGATGGCCGTTTCAGCGTGCGCTACGAACGCTTCGGTAGCGACGAACGCGATTACCTGCCGCAAGACCGCAACGGCGAACACGGCCAAGCCTGGACCGTCAATTACAATCTGACCTTTGCCCAGCACCATCAATTGAATGTCGAATTCAGCCGCATTTTCAGCGCCCGTCCGGCGCGCCAGGAACGCGGCGAAGCCGCTTATCAGGAGGACACACTGTGGCAAGTCGCTTACCGGCTGTTTTTTTAACGGCCTGGGCCGCCGTCGCGCCGGCTGCGGAATTGGCGGGTAAAGCCTTAGCCGGCGGCCGGCCGTTGGCCGATCTGGTGGTCGCCGCCCAAGCCTTGGATGCCGCCGGCCGGGTCAAAGCGCCGCCGGCGCCGGCGGCCATGGCCTTGGACCAGAAAAGCCGCGAGTTTGTCCCGCACGTGTTGGCGGTGCGCAGCGGCACACCGGTGTATTTTCCGAACAGCGACGCGATCAAGCACCACGTCTATTCGTTTTCCGCAGCCAAGCGATTTGAGATCAAGCTCTATAGCGGCGTGCCGCGCGAACCGGTGCGCTTCGACCAGCCCGGCATCGTCGCGCTGGGTTGTAACATTCACGATTGGATGCTGGGTTACGTCTACGTCAGCGATGCCGATTACCTTGCGGTTTCCGACGCCGAGGGCCGCTGGACGCTGGATTTGCCGGAGGGCCGCTACCGCCTGAGCTTTTGGCATCCGGACGCAGCCGAACAAACGGCCGAGCAAATCGTCAGCGTACCGGCCGGTGAACTCGCGGTGACGGTGGAATTGAAAGCCCGCTTCCCCACCGGCAAGCCGCCAGCCAGCTTGCAAAATCAGGGTTACGGCGACGGGTTTTGATGCGGTGCGAAGCTGGAGTACAAATCTAGTTTTGCACTCCACTGCGTTGAAGCGACCGCCTCAAGCCGGCAAAGCCGACACCGGCGCGCGCTTCCGGAACCAACCGAACAACGGCAACGCGCTGCCGAACAACCATGCCGCCGCCGGAGCCGGCACTTGCGACACCGCGCTGATTTGCAGCAGCGGCGTATTGGCGCCGGGCAGGTCGGTAAAGTTGTAACCGGCCGGCGTTCCTAATCCGGCATAGACCGCGAAGTCGTGGTTGGCCTGAATCGTGCCGTTTTGCGCCGGGCTATCCGCCGCGTTAGACCCGACCAGGAACGCCGCGCCAGTGGTGCCGTCCAGTTCGGTGCCGGCGTCCCAAATGCTGCTGCCGTTCTCGACGAAGGTGCCGCCGGTGAAATGGCCTTGGGCGTCGAACAATTCGATTTCGGTCGGCGAATCGTTACCGACGAAACGGTCGTTGGACGGCACCACCATCGCGAAATAACTCAGATAACGGTTTTTCACCGGGTCCAGATCCAGGGTGACGCTGCCTTTGGCGCCGGGCAGGAAAATGCCAGGGCCGAAGGCGTTGACCGACGCGGTCACCGTCGCGCTGGAACCGCCGGCCGCTGCCGCGCTGCTGGCCGCGAATGCCGACGACAAACCGGCGCCGCTGCCTAATTCGGCAATCGCTTCGATGGCCGACGACGCAGTGGTGCCGACATCGAACGCGTCGAACGAACCGTCGTGCAAGGCGATGAAAAACGGACTCAAGGCCGGCCCGTTGGCAGCAGATAAATTGCTGAAACTCAGCGTGACCTGCGCGGCCTCTGCCGAACTTAAAGGTGCCGCACTGGCCGCTAACAACAGCGCCGACAGCGTAAAAGCATGGTTTTTTTGCATCGTGATTCTCCTTAATATGAATGCCAAATGGCGCGGCCATTGTGCAATCGGAAAAGTCACGAAATCTTCACGGGGAGGTCAAATGCACGTGAGATGTGAGCTGTCATTGGGTCAAATGCCAGAAGGTATCAGTTCGGTCAAAAACAGCCAGACGGAACAGAATTACCAGTCTTAGATGGAAGGCATTGGGAGCGTTGAATTCACGAACCACACCGATCACGAACGATGTGCTTCACACTGTTCAGATTATCCATGGCCCTCCGGATTTTCGTTTTTGTTGCAAAACGATCAGGATTGCCGAATTCGTGCCGCTTCCTGCAAATCGGCTATCAGCTGCTGCGGCTCTTCTCGATAGCGGCGCATGAGTTCCGGAGGAGCTGCCGTATGCTGGTCGTAAATGACACTCCAACGGCTAATTTCGAGTAGCACAGGCACCAGATCGAGCGCTTTTTCCGTTAGCTCATAAAACACTTGGCGTTTGTCTTCAGGCTTGTGTTTACGGATGACGAGTCCGTCCGCTTCCATTTTTTTCAGTCGCGAAGCCAAAATATTGGTTGCGATTCCTTCTTTCGAAGTCATCAACTCCCGGTAGTGCCGTTTGCCACTTAGCATCAGATCGCGGAGTACGATCAGCGTCCACCGGTCTCCGAACACTTCAAGGGCATAATCAATTGGGCATCTAGTTTCGAGTTTCGAGTCGGACATTTGGCTTATTTACTTGCGTTTTGCAATTGAAATGGGATAATTAGTTGCATATTGCAAGTATATCAATCGAAGCTTATTCCGCAAACCACATTCATCAGGAGATCGTATATGTCGCCAATAAATTCTACTGCCACCAATATCTCGTTGCCTCGGATTTACACGGCTCCTTGCATCATAGTCGGATCAGTCGCAGCATGGTTATTTTGGCTATTAGCCGGTGAACATCGGGCTGTTCCACCGGAGCTGCTTGTGTCTCCCATGGCCACGCTCTTTACGCTGACGGCTTTGGTATGGCTGACGATGGTCGTCGCACGCAATGTTGCCGTTATTCGAGGACATGCGTCGATCAGGTATTTCGCGGATTACAAGGCGGATGTTCCAGCCGACGATCGATTCGAGCGTCCGGCTCGAACGTTCAATAATCTAATGCAAGTACCCGCGCTTTTTTATGTGATTTGCCTATTGATGCTTGTCGAGAAAGAAGTGGACACCGTTCAAATCGCGCTTGCCTGGGCTTTTGTTGTACTCAGGTATGTCCATGCCGTCATTTATATGGCGGTAAACTGGGTGCCGTATCGCTTTGCGACTTGGGCTTCAAGCTGCATCATTCTGGGCGTGCTTTGGTTTCGCTTTGTGACGGCGGTTGGGTTGGGATAAGCTTGAATGGACTCCAGTTGGATGGTTGTTACAAAAAACCGAGCAGCGCCGCTTTAACGGCCGCTGCGGTTTTGTTGCTGGCATTTAATTTCGCCGCAGCATTGCTGATATGAAAATTAACAGTCCGCTCGGTTATTTTCATGATGCCGCCGATTTCGCCGGCGGTTTTCCCATCGGCAGTCCAGCGTAATACCGCAATCTCTCGGTTCGACAGTTTCGCATCCGCTTCCGGCAGCAATTTGGGCAACAAGCGGCGCGATAGGGCAATATGCGCATTTTGGGTCAACCAAGCCATTTTAAAAGCCTTGTCCGCAAGCTCGGTTTCGGTCAGCGGCTCATCGGATCGCGCCAACGTCAGCATGCCGGTGGCGCCATGGACATCCCGGATGGATTGCGCCCAACCATAACGCAATCCGAAGGAACGCGCTTCCTCCCAAAACGCCGCCGTTGAAGCGAACAAACCGTCCGTCCAAAGGATAGGCAAAGGCGAGTACAGAGCGTGTTTGACGGTGGGATCGATCGCACAATAGTTTTTTGTTTGATATTGCGCTTGCCAAGCCGATGGATAATTACTTATTTTCACGATCTTCGGATTGCTCAGCGGCAGCGCCAACCTAAGTCCATAGGCACAGTAATCAAAACCCAATTCCGCGCCCAATGAAACAATGGTTTGGATAAGCTGATGCTCGCTATCGCTCGTCTGCAACGCTTGAAGTTGAATTTCTTGCCAGGCTTTCATGGGTTTACCGTCGTTAGAACTGTTCGAAAGCTTAACCTAAAGAGCGAAATCGCCGAAACTCAATATGTCCAGAGTTTTTACCTACAAAGCAGAATGGCGATATAAGCTGTCAATATTGACAGTTGTTGGAGCTTTGAAAATAGCGTCTAATCCAAGGAGTTTCAGATTTACCCTGTATTTCAGCAGCGTTTTTTTGATTGTTCAGTAGTAACCGATGAAAACTAAACAGTCACCATTTTATCCTTGATGTTCAATACTTAGCGTTGCAATGAAAATACTGGCTTTATCCGGCAGCTTGCGGGCGGCGTCCGTCAATTCCGCCGTGCTACGCACTGTAAGGCATTTGGCGCCGGCTTCGATTGATGTCAGTCTGTTTTCCGGGCTTGGCGACTTGCCCTTATACAATCCGGATTTGGAAACCGCGCCTCCGGCCATCGCGGCGCAATTACGCATTGAAGTCGCCACTGCGGATGCCTTGCTGATCGCCAGCCCGGAATATGCCCACGGCGTTACCGGTACCATCAAAAATGCGCTGGATTGGTTGGTGGCATTCGAGGGCTTTGCTTACAAACCGGTGGCGGTATTGAACGCGATGCCCCGCGCCCATCATGCCGATGCCGCGATCCGGGAAACCTTGATCACGATGTCGGCAACGCTGATCGAAGCGGCATCAATCACTTTACCGTTGCCGAGCGCGAACATCGGCGAAGCAGACCTGCTGGCTATGCCGGAAATACTCTCTTTACTTACCGACGTATTAACGGAAATCGAACGCGCGGTGAATCCATCACCGGCGATGAAACCATACCTGGACGCAGCCTTTATATCGATAGCCAACATCCCGCGATAATCGCGCAAGCCGCAAAGTTGGCGGACGGTTGTGGCAATGAGGAAGAAATCGCCAAACACTGTTTCGAATTCGTTCGCGATGTTATCAAACACAGTTGGGACTACCGGCTGAATCCAGTGACCAGCAAAGCCTCCGAGGTATTAATCCACGGCACCGGCTACTGTTACGCCAAAAGCCATTTGCTGGCGGCGCTGTTGCGCGCCAACGGTATTCCGGCCGGGCTGTGTTACCAACGGTTGACGATAGACGGCGACCAGCCTCCTTATTGTCTGCACGGTTTGAACGCGGTTTACCTGCAACAATACGGCTGGTACCGGATCGATGCGCGCGGCAATAAGCCCGGCGTGAACGCGGACTTTTGCCCCCCGCTGGAAAAATTGGCGTTCCCGATTGTGAATGCTTTGGAACAAGATTTACCCGGCATCCGGGAGGAACCCTTGCCGATCGTCATCAGGGCCTTAACCGAACACCAAACCGTCGAGCAGGTTTATAACAACTTGCCGGACGTTGACCGTCAAAATCATACTGTCTAACTGAAGCGAATATGGCCAGAAATATTGAAATCAAAGCGCGAATCGACAGCATCGAATCACTATGGCCGCTGGTGGTCAATATTGCCGATGAAGGGCCCATCGAAATCATCCAAGACGATACCTTTTTTCCTTGCTCTAATGGCAGGCTGAAACTTCGCGCCTTCTCCGATCATGGCGGACAGCTGATTTTCTATCAACGCCCCGACAGCGCAGATCCCAAACAGTCTTTTTATGTGATTTCGCCCACCGCATCGCCGGATACACTCCGGCAAAGCTTGACGCTTGCTTATGGTGAACGCGGTAGGGTGCAAAAACACCGCACATTGTTTATGGTCGGCAAAACCCGAGTGCATTTGGATAGAGTCGAAGGACTGGGTGATTTTCTGGAATTGGAAGTGGTGCTTGGCGAGGGTGAACCTAACGAAGCCGGTGTGTCCATTGCGCACGCATTGCTGGAAAAGTTAGGTGTCTCCCATCATCAGCTAATAGAAGATGCCTACGTTGATTTGCTTGCAAAATTGCCTAGCACGACAAGGCAAACTGTCGGAAACTAACAACGCTATTTGTTCTTTGTTGAGAAATTATGATTGAAAAAATATTCAAGCTGTCAGAGAGTGTTCGCTACGTCGCCATCTATAGAAATGGTCAGCTAGAATCGAAAGCAAAATCGAATATGTTGGGCGCCAGCAGTTCGGAGAGCGATAGATATGAAGAGCTGTTGGTCAATCCTACCTTGCTTAAATTGGCCTCGCAACGAGGCAACATCGACTGCGGCGGTTTGGAATACCTGCTTGTGCGCTATGGAAATTTTTTCCAGTTTGTGTGCCCTATCAGCTTGGGTCATATATCGGTGCGCATAGAACCAGATGCGGATCCCATTCAAATAGGCACGAAAATTAAGTTACTGCTACACAGCGACTTATAACATGCTGTTCTTTGAGGCCAAAACCTGTTTTTGTACACTACCCCTTTATCTAGCATGGTAGTTGAACAGAGCTTGCCAACATCGGCAGCCCACTTAATTTGAACATCGATCGGAGAGAATCAGCCATGGATGTCTCGCAATTACCTTTCAATCAGTTGCTCGGTTTAGAGCTAGCCAACCCGGATAGCGGCTTTTTAGTTTGCTTACCGGAAAACCCTCAATACGCCAATCATCTCGGCACCGTTCACGGCAGCGCCTTATTGGCGGTTGCCGAGGCGGGGTCCGGTGCGTTTCTTTCACAGCAGTTTTCCGGTACCTCAGGCATCGTTCCGGTGGTCAGAAAGCTTGAGGCCAAGTTTCGCAAGCCGGCATTAGGGCAGGTGTCGGCCAGATGCAATGTCCCCGCTGAAGAGACTGAGCGATGGTCTACTGAGCTGACATCCCGAGGCCGGGTAGTGGCCGCAATTCCCGTTGAGGTTGTCGATGGGGCGGGAGTGGTGGTCATGTCGGCCGTCGTCGAGTGGTTTATCGTTCAAGGTGCAACCAATTAATGGAAAAATTTATGCAAGCAATCGACCGCTCATCCGCTGAGCACTACACATGGGGAAACGGCTGTGATGGCTGGCATCTCGTAAAACGAGCCGACATGTCGGTGATCTCCGAACGCGTACCGCCCGGCGCAAGTGAAGTACGTCATTTTCACGCCAGCGCTCGCCAGTTTTTCTATATTTTGGAAGGTTGCGCCATTCTGGAAATAAACGGCAAACGCATCCCATTATCCGAAGGACAAGGCATTGAAGTTGATCCCGGGACACCACACCAATTCCTCAATGAATCCAGCGCGGACGTCCGGTTCTTGGTGATTTCTCATCCGGCTACACTAGGTGACCGTTTAGAGGTTTAACATGATGCTCAAATGTAACGCCAGCGCCTTAGTTCCCGGTCATATTGCAAGTTAAGTGATGGAAATTACTTTAATCCGACACGGTAAGCCGGCGTTCGAGCTGAAAGGCAAAGTCAAAGCGCGGGACATCGGCGAAATTGTCAGCTGTTATGATTTATCCGGCATAGCTGACGAACCGCCGGAACACGCCAAGCAACGCGCTTCGGCATGCCATATCGCCGTTTGTAGCGACTTTATCCGTTCTCTGGAATCGGCCAAGGCATTGGGATTTGCCGATGTTTTGCTGAGTGACCCGGTGTTTCGGGAAATTGCTGTCCCTCATTTCAAACAGGGTGGGTTGACGATGTCGGTTGGTGCCTGGGGCTTATTGTTACGCTGTCTGTCGACGATGGGATTCTCGCGAAACGGCGAGTCGCTCGCCATGGCGAAACAGCGGGCGCAAGTCGCGGCATCGTTATTAATAGACCTGGCGCATGAGCATCAAAGCGTCTTGTTGGTGGGGCATGGTTTCGTTAATTATTTCATTGCCCAGGCGTTGTTAGCCAGAAATTGGGTTGGTCCCGCGAAGCCGGGCGGCGGCTATTGGGAATATGGGGTATATCGCTATCGTGCAACATGATCCGCAAAGGGAACAATTTAAGCCACATTCAACAATATGCTTGCATCGATTACCGGCAACACCAAAATACTCGGCGTCATCGCCCACCCGGTCAGCCAAGCCGGAACGCCGGCCAAGGGAAAGTCATCCACACCGGCGTTCCGATGTTGGCCGCGCAAATGCATCTGATGCTGGCTTTCATGGGAGCCGAGTGAGATGCAATAGGCCAAGAGCGCTTGTCAATATAGATTAAATCCTAGACTGCGGCTGCAGCGATGGCGGATCATAAGCGAGCTGTATGCCACAGGTTACAAGTTTCACACCATAACCCTGTCAATACTGACAGTTGTTGCAAGACCTGATCCTGAGTTGTAATTAACCCAAAATAATCCGTTTCTATTTAGAGACTGCCGGAGTCCAAATGCTAGGTGAAACCACAGGTGCCGTTCGGGTGTTATTGCGACTGGAGGGATTGTGCGTGCTGCTTGCCGCCTGCATCGCTTACGCAAAACTCGATCTGGACTGGGGTACTTTTGCACTCTATTTCCTGATCCCCGATATTTCGTTGCTCGGTTATTTCGCCGGCGCCAAAGTTGGCGCTATTAGCTATAACACCGCGCATTCATACCTCGGTGCCGTTGCCAGTCTGGTGATCGGTTTTACGGTTCCGTCGTCGGCCCTGCAATGCGCCGGTTTAATCTGGTGTGCCCATATCGGTTTTGACCGGGCGCTGGGTTACGGACTCAAATATCCGGCGGGATTCGGTTTTACCCATCTTGGCCGCATCGGGCGATGGGCTGCCAAACACTCGGAAGCGCAATAACCGGGTTTAAGGCCCGAAACAGGTAAGGAACAAAAGATGGCTTTTACACTCGACAAGGTCGTACCCTGGGGACGTTCATACGCTGAATATGTCAGCATGTTTAGCCTGACCGATGCCGATCTGGGCAGGCATATTTTGGGGTGCGGTGACGGGCCTGCCGGATTCAACGTTGAATTGACCAAACGTGGCGGGCATATCGTTTCATTTGACCCTGTCTACATGTTTGATGTCGAGCAGATCAAAAGCCGCATTGCCGAGACCTATGAAACCATCATGGCTCAGATGCGTATCAATCAAAACGACTACATCTGGGATGCCATTCCATCGATAGAGGCGCTCGGAGAAATCCGCCTGTCGGCCATGGATTCTTTTCTTGCCGATTTCGAGTTGGGCAAACAACAAGGCCGATACGTCGCCGGAGAGTTACCCGTACTGCCTTTTGAAGACAGACAATTCGATATGGCCTTGTCATCGCATTTTTTGTTTTTGTACAGCGCACACTTGTCGGCGGAGTTTCATTTTCAGGCGCTACAGGAAATGTTGCGTGTAGCCCGGGAGGTGCGGATATTCCCGCTGCTGGCGCTGGATGGGGCAATTTCGCCTTATCTTTCCCTCGTCTGTGAAGAATTTGGCAGCCGAGGGTTTGACGTACAGATCGTCAAGGTTGATTACGAATTTCAACGCGGCGGAAATCAAATGCTGGTCATCAAGTCTCAATAGCGAACATGGATTAATAAAGCAACCATCGCAGGTGAATACGCGCATGACATTGGAGTTTATACAAGCGACGCCGGACCACGCAGATATTATAGGTTCACTGGTCGTCCAATTGACGCAGGAAATCTGCGAGCGCACGCATGCGCAGCATTTTGATATTGATTTGCAAAGTACGGTCCGGCGCTGCGCCGAGCTGTTATCGGCGGGCCACTACGCGGCTATTGTTGGCTGGTCGGATAATAGCCCGGTTGCTGTTTCGACCATCACCGAAACCTATGCCTTATACGCCGGCGGCAAAATCGGCCTGATTCAAGAGTTTTATGTAATTCCCGAGTTTCGCTGTTCGGGTGTCGGCGCGCTGTTGATGGAGCAGGTGAGAATTTATGGGCAGCGGCGCGGTTGGTCGTGCCTGGAGCTATGCACGCCGCCGCTCCCGGAGTTTGAACGGACATTACGTTTTTATCAGCATAACGGTCTTATGCCGGTCGGCGGTCGGAAAATGAGACAGAATTTAGCTAGCAATCACTAAACACGCATGCGCTTTGCGTTAGTTGCCATGGAGAAAGGTTGATGAAATACATTAGATGGCTAGCCGTGATTTTCCTGTTGGTGCCGATTTCCGCGTTGGCTTTTTTCAAACCGGTCCGGGTACTGATCCCTGAAGCATTCGGCGTCCATTGCAACCAACAAAAACTATGCGTGGATGATGTCTCTCAGCTTGCAACCGCTGAGTTATTGCTCAACGGCTCCAAAAATTATCTTGAAACACAATGGGGCTTGTCCATTGGCGAGCCGAAGATCATCTTTTGCAGCACGGAGCAATGCCGATCTGCATTCGGCCTATCCAACAAAGCCGGATTCACCTTGGGCAGTTTCGCTATCGTCATCGCGCCGAGAGGTTGGCAGCAACACTACGTAGCGCATGAACTCATTCATCATTGGCAGGCCGATCAATTTGGTAGCCTAGTGCTGCTAAGCGGTGAGCAATGGCTAATCGAAGGCATGGCCTACGCGCTGAGCAAGGATCCGCGTAGTGAACTGCATGAGCCCTTTGAATCCTACCGGCAACAGTTCAATGACTGGCATAAACGCCATGCCGATATTCCACTTGAGGAATCGCTGGGCGGGTTTCTATAAAATGGCGTCGAGGCTTAGGTCATCCAATCCGTCCATACCGCCAACATCAACTATGTGGTCAGTCATGGGCTGTTTGCCGTGCGTAAGAGGCTTCTCGCTATGAACAATATTTGTGTCATCTTCGATTTGGACGGTACGCTGGTCGACAGCGAGGGACTGGGCAATCAGGCTTTTCTTGACCTACTTCCACAATTGCATGATTCACTGGAAGCCTTGATCGAGCGTTATCGCGGCCAAAAACTAAGCTCGATTATGATTGATCTTGAAAACCGTCTTGGCCTAACGCTGCAAGATTCGTTTGAACAGCGCTATCGCCAGCGGGTTGCAGAACTTTTCGCCCGTGATTTGCAACCCATGCCAGGCGTTTTGGAAATGCTCGCAACCCTGAACGCGCCGAAATGCATTGCCTCCAGCGGACCGCTTGCGAAAATCCGTCAGGCCTTGGAAGTTAGCGGCCTGGCTGTTTATTTTGGTGACAATCTATTCAGTTCGTATCAGATCGGTTCGTGGAAACCCGATCCAGGGCTATTCCAATATGCCGCCCGTGCGATGGGCTTTGTGCCTGGTCAGTGCGTGGTGATAGAAGATAGCGAAGTGGGGGTAATGGCTGCCTTAGCAGCAGGGATGACGCCGCTTTACTATGTACCTACCAGCCTGACTACTTCATATAGGACCGAAGGCCATGTTGTATTCGATGACATGGCTAAGCTGCCGCAACTGCTCGAGCAATTTGCGAATACAATCCAGTTCAACCGTTAGCCGTTCAATCATGCAAAATGTTCGCCCGTATTAAAGACCACAGGAAAGAAGTATGACCGCAAAAGAACACTATGATCGGCATCTTGCCGACATTTATGCATGGATGGTTGGAGACTTCGATGCCAGGCGAAAAGAATTTCAACAATTCTTGGTGGCAAACGACCTTTATCCAAATAGTACCTCAATCGCCTTAGACCTGGGGGCAGGGCATGGTGTCCAAAGCGTATCCTTGGCCAAACTGGGATACACGGTAAAAGCAATCGACTTTAACCAACAGCTCCTATCCGAATTGATCGACAATGCGCAGAGACTTTCCGTTACCTGTTTTAATGACGATATTCGTCAGGTCAAAGAATATGCCGATCCCAAACCTGAACTGATTGCTTGCTGTGGCGACACACTGACGCATCTCGAAAGTTTGGATGAAATTAGGCAATTCATTATCGATTGCTGCGAATCGTTAATTGAAAGCGGAAAACTGGTTTTATCTTTTCGAGACTATTCAACGCCACTCACGGGCGATCAGCGCTTTATTCCGGTAAAAAGTGACGACACTAAAATACTGACCTGCTGCCTGGATTGTGAGGCAGACCGGGTTCGGGTGACGGATTTGTTGCAGATTAAAACGGAAAACGGCTGGCAGCAAAAAGTGAGTTCCTACTATAAAGTCCGTGTCTCTCCAGACGAGGTCGTGAAAATCCTTGCCGATTGTGGCTTAAGGGTGACGTTTAACGAAGTCGTTAACCGAATGACGAACATCATAGCGATTAAACCCTAACTTCGAGAGATGGCATGAGCGAATTTAAAGGCGGTTGCATATGCGGAGCGGTTCAATACGCAGTGAAATCCGCGCCGCGTTTGTCTTTTTTATGCCAATGCCGGCAGTGTCAAAGAATCACCGGTACAGGCCATTCGGCGGAGTTTGTGGCATCGGCAAACGACACGATGATTTCGGGAGCGCTGAAATTTTACGAACTGACTGCCGATAGCAGCAATACCGTCACGAGCGGCTTTTGTCCGACTTGCGGCAATCCGGTTTTAAAGAAATCATCGGGTTATCCGGGCATGCTGTTTTTTCATGCCGCCACTTTGGACAACCCCGGTTTGTTTAAGCCGCAAACCGTTTTTTGGCACGCAAGCCATCAGCCTTGGGACTTTGTCGATCCAAGTCTTGAATTAAAAGAACACGTCTAATCTGAGGAAACACCGAAATGAGCATGATGAAACGCGCACTCCTGGTCTTTATTGTATTGGTGTCCTGCGTCGGTTGCGATCAGGTTACCAAGTCGGTAGCCCAATCGTTTTTATCCGAGACCGAAGTCTGGTCGTTTTGGGGCGATACCGTGCGCTTGCAGTTGGCTCACAACCACGGCGCATTTTTGGGCCTGGGTTCGTCGCTTCCTGAAAACCTCCGAGAAAGTTTATTCTCGTTTGCTGTAGCCGGAATGTTAATCGCTTTGCTGGGTTACATCCTGTTTTCAAAGTCGGCCTCGCCGTCCTCGATCCTGGCCTATGCGTTGTTATTGGCGGGTGGCTTGGGCAATCTGATTGATCGATTGATATACAGCGGTTATGTGGTGGATTTTATCAACATAGGCATTGGGCCGATCCGCACTGGCGTGTTCAATGTCGCCGACGTGGTCGTGGTCGTTGGCGCACTGATGTTGTTTACCGGCATGCCCCGTGTTAGCAAACGGTTGTCCGCGCGATGAATCCGTTCAGCGAATATCCACAATATGATGCCTTGGGTCTGGCGCAACTGGTGCAATCCGGCGAAGTTACAGCAGGGGAATTGCTGAAGGCGGCTCGGGCGCGCTTGGCCGCGTGTAATCCGTTGCTGAATGCCGTCGTCACGCCGATGGATGATCTAGCGGAATCGCTGGTGAAAAACCTGGGCAACCGTGGACCGTTTACCGGCGTGCCGTTTCTGGTCAAGGACTTGATGCTGCGTTTCGCGGGTATCCCTATGTCGAACGGCAGTGTGGCCATGAAGGATTACCGTCCCGCCGCCGATAGCGAGATGGCCGCTCGGCTCAATGCCGCCGGACTAATTACCTTCGGTAAGACCAATACCTCGGAGCTGGGCGCATCGTCGCTAGCCAACAATGCCGTATTCGGCAGCACCCGCAACCCCTGGAATCTAAGCCTCAATTCGGGTGGCTCCAGCGGCGGCAGTGCCGCAGCCGTGGCCGCCCGCATCGTGCCGATGGCTTATGCCAGCGATGGCGGCGGTTCGATCAGATTGCCGGCGTCCTATTGCGGCATCTTCGGTTTCAAACCGTCCCGAGGATTGAACCGCTTCGAGGATTTATCGAAGGCGTGGGGCGGGGCGGTGGTCAGCCACGTTTGCACGATCAGCGTCCGCGACAGCGCCGCCTATCTGGATTTAGTGGCCGGCCACACCGACCCTGCTGCGATCTACCCGGCTCCCACATCTTACTTGCACGCCTCCACCCAGCCACCGAAACGGCTGAAAATTGCGCTGATCAAGCAAGCGCCTGTCGAGACCTCGATACACCGCGACTGTCTTTCTGCCGTGGCTAAAGCCGCCAAATACTGCGAAGCACTCGGCCATGTGGTGGAGGAGGCGGCCTGGAATTTCGACGGTCGCGAATTGATGCGCGCCTTTCTGACCGTGATTTTTTACTATACCGCGCGGGATGTCGCCAACATGGCACAGTGGTTGGAGCTGACCGAGTCCGAACTGACCATTGAGTTGAACACCCGGCTGATGGCCGGCATCGGCAAAGGCGTGAGCGACGGACAGCTGCAGCAGGCCTTGGTTGTCTGGCAGCGGATCGCCGGACGGTTGGCGGATTTTCATCACCGCTACGACGTGATCCTGACGCCGACGGTCGCCACGCCGCCGTTGGCATCCGACGCACTCGATCCCAATATTTTGGAACGATGGCTGATGCGCGGATTGCTGGCGACCGGCTTGGCCGACAAGCTATTCTGCAACCGCTTGCTGGATGCGATCATCACCAAAGCCGTGCAGCAAACGCCGTTCACCCCGCTTGCCAACATCACAGGCCAACCGGCGATGTCGGTGCCGCTGTATTGGAGCGATGATGGTTTGCCGCATGGCGCGCAGTTCATGGCGGCAACCGGCAACGACCGGTTACTGTTCCAACTGGCCGCCCAGTTCGAACAGACCGAACCTTGGAAACGCAAAATGCCGCCGTTATGCCATCAATAGAATTCAGCCAATTCGGTGCCGCCGACGGCCAACCGGTGATCTATTTCCACGGTACGCCGGGCTCGCCCGACGAATGCGAAATTTTTGACCTTCATGGCAAACAACATCGGCTGACCATCATTTGTTACGACCGCTCGACCAGAGCTCCTAGCTTGCAAGGCGACGCCTATTACCAATACATCGCCGATGAGATTGCCAACAAGGTTGACGATAAGCCCGTCGATTTTATCGGCTTTTCCATCGGCGCTTTCATTGCCTTGCAAGTTTGCCGGGTGATGAACGGCAAGGTTCGCAGCCTGCATTTGGTTTCCGCCGCCGCACCGTTGGAGGCTGGCGAATTTATCGACGCGGCGGCGGGAAAGGCCGTTTTCCGATTGGCTCAAAATCATCCGTCCGCTTTTATGTGGCTGGCTCGAGTACAAGGATGGCTAGCGAGTAGGTTTCCCGGCCTGTTGTTGCGGATGTTGTTTTCCAGCGCGGCCGGCGAAGACAAGGTTTTAGCAGAGGACAAGACGTTTCGGACCACCATGACCAAAATGCTCAAAACCTGTTTCAAGTGCGATTCGCTAGGCTATGCTCGCGACATCATCGCCTACGTGCAGCCCTGGAAAGCGACGCTGGCCGATGTCAGCACCGATACTCATATCTGGCACGGCGCGGAAGACAACTGGTCGCCGGTTGCGATGGCGGATTATTGGGCATCGGCGCTGCCTGACTGTTCGAACATCACGGTACTGGACGGGCTTTCCCATTATTCCTGCCTGCATCGAAGTGCGCCGACGATCTGTATGTCGATCAACACCTTAAATTAGCCGAGGAATTTACGCACCCATGACCAAATCAATCGCACTGCTTGGCGAATACACTCCGACATTTTCGCCGCATCTGTCGACCAATACCGCCATCGAACATGTCAAGGCGGCGTTCGGTTTGGATATTAGCTCCGACTGGGTTTCAACTGCCGACATCGACCAAACGCTGTTCGAGCGCTGTTCCGGTATCTGGATCGCCCCCGGCAGCCCATATAAGAACATTGACAAAACATTGGCGGCAATTCGCCATGCCAGAGAAAACAACATCCCATGCTTCGGTACCTGCGGCGGCTTTCAACATATGATTATCGAATATGCTCGCAACGTGTTGGGATTTAAAGACGCACAGCATGCCGAGTACGATCCGTATGCCTCGAATTTATTTATCTCGCAGTTGGCTTGTTCGCTGGCCGGACGCGAGATGCAACTGAGCTTCGAACCCAACTCTCGCGTGGCAGCCATTTACGGTGCAACGACGGCTACCGAGCAGTATTACTGTAATTTCGGCATCAACCCGGACTATGTCGATGCGCTGAAACAAGGTCCCATGCAAATTAGCGGTGCCGATGCCGAAGGTGATATCCGGGTGATCGAGTGGCCTGGACATCCATTTTTCGTCGGTACGCTGTTCGTGCCGCAAGCCCGATCCACGCCGGAACGACCGCACCCTTTGGTTTCGGCTTTTTTAAGGGCCGTGGAAAACCTATGAATGCTTATCTCATTTTGGATCTAACGATCCATGATTTTGATCGATTCCGAGAATACATCTTGAAAATACCGGCAGTCATAGAAAAACATTCCGGAAGGTACGTGGTCCGGGGCGAACAGCCTACCGTTATAGAGGGTGATTGGACGCCTGAAAGGGTTGTTGTCATCGAGTTTCCATCACGAGAACAAGCTAACGGCTTTCTTCAAGACCCCGAAGCGCAACCGCTTTTTTCATTGCGCCATCAAACGACTACCAGCAAACTCGTTTTAGTGGATGGATGTTTGTAACGCAATCGTAAAGTCCAACATATCAATGGTTAGATCATCAAAATGGCGCAAATCAAAATATACGGCATCAAAGACCATCTCAACCCCATCAAACGGCCATTGTCCGATGTGATTCATGAGTGTGTGGTGGAAGCGCTGCAGTTTCCGCAAGATAAGAGAGCGCATCGATTCTTTCCTATGGAAAAAGACGACCTGTTCGCGCCATGCGGCAGGACCGACGCCTACACGATTATCGAAATCAGCATGATCACCGGCCGGGAGACCGCCACCAAGAAAAAACTCATCCGTTTGCTGTTCGACCGCATTCAGGAACAGATCGGCATTGCCCACCAGGACATCGAAATTTGCATATATGAAAGTCCTGCCTGCAATTGGGGATTCCGCGGCATGCACGGCGACGAAGTGACCTTGAATTACCAAATCAATGTCTAGTGCCAGCAACACTTAAGCGGCCAGTATCCAGCAAGAACACATGTATATACCTAAGCATTTCGAAGAACCCAGCATCGATGTCATGCAGACATTGATACGCGATTATCCGCTAGCAACATTGGTCGCCTCATCCGCCAGTGGTTTGAACGCAAACCACATTCCGTTGCATTGGGTAGAGGAGGGCGGTTCACCTTACGGCAGCTTGCGAGGTCATATCGCCCGCTCGAATCCGCTGTGGACGGACTTCGACCCGCAAACCGAAGTATTTGCGGTGTTTCAGGCAGAAAACGCCTACATCTCGCCATCCTGGTATGCGACCAAACCCCAAACCGGCAAGGTGGTGCCCACCTGGAATTATGCCGCTGTGCATGCTTACGGCAGGCTACGGGTGATTGATGATTCAGTTTGGATTCGCCGGCAATTGGAGTCTATGACGCGGGAGTTCGAAGCTGGTTTTCCCGAGCCCTGGTCTGTATCGGACGCGCCTGCCGATTTTACCGAACGCTTGATCACACAGATTATCGGCATAGAAATCAGCGTGACGCGGCTGCAAGGCAAGTGGAAAGTCAGCCAAAACCAGCCGCCGGAAAACCAAAATAGCGTGATCAAAGCTTTGCGAGAATCCGGCCAGTCGGCCATGGCGAGTTTGGTCGCCGATGCAGCCAAGCCTTGAGTCCGACCATTGAGAGAAGTCGTCATGAAGCCATTTGCAGTTCGCCAAGCTACGCTGTCCGACCTGGAAGCACTCATTCCGTTATTCGACAGTTACCGCCGGTTTTACGGTAAACCCAGCGATCCGAATGCGGCGAAATCATTTTTGCGGGATCGATTCGAACACGGCGAATCGGTACTGTTCCTGGCCGAGCAGGACAATAGAACCACCGGCTTTGTCCAGCTATACCCCAGCTTTTCGTCCGTCTCGCTGGCTCGAACCTTCATTCTCAACGATCTATTCGTCGATGCCGGATTTCGTAGGCAAGGCATTGCCGGTCGGCTCATAGCTGCGGCAGTCGAATATGCGGCCAGCTTGGGCGCTGTTCGCCTGACCTTGTCAACGGCAGTAATCAACACCGAGGCGCAGGGGCTTTATCGAACAACAGGCTGGACGCGCGACGAACAGTTTTATGTCTACCATTTGCCGATCCCGGCCATTGAACTTTTAAGCGAATAAATCATGAATGCTTTGTATGATTGGTTCGGTATGAACCAAGAAATTTTTTACGCCGTTAATGGCTGGCATGGACCTTTGATTGATGCGTTGATGTTGACTGGTACAGCGGTTGGTGACTTCAGAAATATGCCTTGGATACTTGGTGTAATACTCCTTGCGATCGCCTTTCAGCAACTATTTCCGTTTAATGCGGAGCGGCTCCCATCGCTGCCAGGCTTGAAACAGCTGCTAATGCGTTTAATGCTCGGTTATATGGTGACTGCGGGAACTGTGGCACTGTTGAAGATCGGGTTCGACATGCCTAGACCTAGTGCCGTGCTGCCCTCAGGACGTGTTACCGTTTTGGCTCTGCCGGAATCAAGACACAGTTTCCCCAGTGGTCATTCTGCGTTTGCGATGCTGATCATGACGATGTTTTGGCCGTTATTAACAATTCGCGATCGGTTGTTGTTAGCCGTTATGACGCTATGGGTAGGCCTATCGCGAATCAATGTGGGAGCCCACTTTCCGGCTGATGTGTTGGCGGGTTATGTCTGTGGGATAGTCGGCGGCTTGCTTGCCAATAAGGCCGTTATGAGTCGGCTAAGATGAAAATACTGTAGATGTGTAATGCTTAGGAGAACGGGAATATGAAACATCACATCATCACCGTAATGATTTTAGCGGTAGCCGTGGCTTGTTATCTGGCCGGCTATTCCGGTGTTGGTAAAACCGCCTTCATCGTTGGCGCAGGCTTCGAGACGTGGTTTTGGATTCGGCTCTTGATCAAACGTCCGTCCGCTTAAAGCAGATTAGTGTTCGACGCTGATTGGCAGCCGGGTACGTGGCGCGCGGCAGATCGTTCACCGGTGGGCACAAGCTGAAGCGCCTCTTACTAATTGCCAAAACAGAGCCCCGATGCACCATTCAAACGAAATGTTAAGCCAGGAACTGGTGGCGATGGCAAAAAACGACCTTTCAGTACGGGAGGCGTTGGTCGCCGATGGCTCTCTAGGCCACGCTCTCTATCACCCGCATATGGAAGCCGTACATATCAGCAATGCCGCTCGCCTGATGGCCATCATGGACCAATATGGTTGGCCCGGAAACAGTCTGGTGGGCGAGGAGGGAGCTTGGGCGGCCTGGTTGATCGTGCAACATGCTATCGGCAATCCCCCATTCATGCGGCATTGCCTATCTTTGCTGAAGCAAGCCGCTGCCAACAACGACGTGATGTCTTGGCAAGTTGCGTTTCTGGAAGACCGCATTCGCATGTATGAGGGAAAACCTCAATGTTACGGGACTCAATTCCAGCCGAATAAGAACGGCGAACTGGAACCGTATCCAATCGAGAATCCGGAATCCGTCAACGATCGACGGCTTGCGGTCGGTTTGAATACCATCGAGGAAAGAACCGCCGAATTAACAGCGCAAAGCACTCGCGAGAATATTTCAACCCCGCCCGACCTGGACGCGCAATATCAACAATGGCTTTATTCCGTGGGCTGGAGGGTCGCAAGTTGAAGCCCGACAACCGGTTCGGATATTGTTCGATTTTCTCGTACCATCCAACCCTCCGTTGGCTGACATGAAATTGGTATGGTCTCGGCGCTTTCGCTTCTTGTGCTTCGGGTTGGCAATCACATGTTTTGCCGCGCTATCGGGAGCCGTTTATCAAGCCGAAAGAACCGTGGCCGACCTTGCCGCATTCCCGCCACCTGGGCGCATGATTTCGGTGAATGGCGTGAAGCTTCATCTTTACCGCATCGGTTCCGGTTCGCCAACGCTGGTTCTCGAAGCGGGCCTTGGCGAAAACGTGTTGAGTTGGCATCCGGTCCAAGCCAAGCTTGCACAGACCATGCGCGTTTGTGCCTACGACCGCCCCGGATTGGGCTGGAGCGATCCCGTAGACACAGCCATCCACCCGGAAGATGTAGCTAAAAACCTGCATACGCTACTCAACGATGCCGGTATTACGCCGCCTTTTGTGCTGGTCGGTCATTCTCGTGGCGGAATCTACGTGCGTGCTTTCTATCACCAGTTTCCCGAAGATACGCAGGGTATCGTTCTTGTCGATTCGACGCATGAGCAAAGCCCGATGCACCAGTATCCCTATGCCTCGTGGGACTACCGCAAACAAGCCATACAGATTGCAGTGGCCGAGCCGTTATCGCGAATTGGTCTCGTAAGGCTGTTGGGGATTGCCGATGCCGACCGCAAGCCTTCTCCGCTACCGGCGGCAATCCTGGCAGCGAAAACGGCGGTACAGAATCGCACCGATACCGCTCATGCGGTGGTCAATGAAATTGCCGTCATGCGCCGAGGGCTCGATCCGGCCACACCGCCTCCGGGCAGCTTAGGCAATCTCGTGTTATTGGTTCTAACCGCCGGCAACTTGGTGGACCTGGATTATGTCGCGCGCGAAGCGGAGAGATCGGGCAAAGATGTCGAAGCGGAAAAAGCACTTGCCAAAATTCAACAGGCCGAGCAGGACGAACTAGTCCATCTGTCCAGCCATTCACGGCTTATCATCGTCAGCAACAGCGGCCATTTCATCATGCAGGATCAAGCCGATGAATTTGTCGGCGCCGTGAGCGAGTTTGCGAAACCTCTTGCTCAGAAATAGGATGGCGAACGGCTGACCAATTTTTCCGCCGGGCTTGCGCGAAGTGCCAAAATCAACGTTTAAGAAACCAAGGGGATATATCGCTCGTGTTCGAACTCTACATTGCCAATAAAAACTACTCATCATGGTCGCTAAGACCTTGGATACTGATGCGTGAGCTCGGCATACCATTTGTCGAAAAGCTCGTCCCGTTTGCCCAAACCGATGAAACTAACGCCTTCCACAGTTTTTCGCCGACCGGAAAGGTACCCTGTCTGATCGACGGCGAAACAGTGGTCTGGGATTCGCTGGCGATTACCGAATATTTAGCCGAGCGAACGCCGGCGGTTTGGCCGGCCGATGCCTTGGCACGAACCTGGGCGCGTTGCGCGGTTGCGGAAATGCATTCGGGGTTTCAGGTACTGCGGTGCGGATTACGAATTCAAATTGCATCGCCTTCGCCGGCCTTGGAAAAGGATCTGGCGCGACTGAATGACCTATGGCATGAGGGCCTGACTCGCTTTGGCGGTCCCTACCTGGCTGGACCTGCTTTTACCGCCGTCGACGCTTTCTTCGCGCCCGTCGCGTTTCGCGTACAAACTTATGGACTGGAAATGACTCCGGCTTGCCGAACCTACGCCGATCGTTTGTTGGCCTTGCCCGCCATGCGTGACTGGTATGCGGCTGCGCTAAGCGAGACCTGGCGAGATGAAGAACACGAACAGATGGCCAGAAACGCCGGAACTTGGCTAGACGACTATCGTAAGGTTGGCTTGTAACCTCCGCTGCAAAATTTAAACAATGTCATGAAATACGCCAGTCGCCCCAGCCGAAAGCATTAGAACCATCGACTTAAACCTAACCGACAACCACGATATGATCAAAAAAGTAGGTAGCACAATCATTAATGCCAAACACCGCGCCACCTGCCATTGCGGCGCGGTGGAACTCGAACTCGATCTTCTCGACGGCATTGTCGATCCACGCCGTTGCGATTGTTCGCTATGCCGGCGCAAAGGCGCCATTATGGCATCGGTTCCGCTATCGGGAATCAGGGTCGTTAAGGGTCAAGAGCACTTAAAGCTTTATCAATTCAACACCATGAGCGCCAAACATTATTTTTGTTCGAATTGCGGCATCTATACCCACCATCAACGCCGTTCGATGCCTAGCCAGTACGGCTACAACGTCGGCTGCCTGGAAGGTGTTAATCCGTTTGATTTGGGCGAAGTGCGAACCGGTGACGGTATCAATCATCCGGCGGACCGGCAGTCGCGTTGATCAGCGAGCTATCGGTCAAGATTTTTTATGTCTAATTTCCAAGACGCTCCGCTGCAGTCGAGACACCATGGCATGGAAGCTGAAAACGTATATCAGGTTTTCGATTGGCTTTGGTGTTCCGCGCAACTGACTGAGAAGGACATCGCCAAACTTCCGGCGCTTGGCATAGAGGCGGTGATTAACTTGGCGCCGCCAACGGCTAGCAACGCATTGCCAGGCGAAGCAGAATTGGTTGCAGCCCAAGGCATTGCATATATGCAAATTCCCGTGGCGTGGGAACACCCCAGACTTAATCAGTTGGAACAGTTCTTGGGTGTTATCAAGGTATTCGAAGGACATAAAGTCTGGGTGCATTGCGCAAAAAATATGCGAGCATCCTCGTTCATTTATCTCTATCGCAGGCTGTACTTGGCGGAAGAGGAGGTGATTGCATCGTATCCGATGAGCGAAATCTGGGCGCCGAATCCCATCTGGCAAACGTTTATTCGTAATGTACTGAGTACAGCGCTCTAGCTCATTCACTGGGCTGGTTGTTTCTGCAAAGCGCCAACCTGATGGGGTTTGAATGGCATATCGTTTTAAATGTACTAAGGAATCATCACGACATGATTAAAATTTGGGGAAGGCGTAGCGCATACAATGTGCAGAAGGTGTTATGGACTATTGGTGAGTTGGGTTTGGCATATCAGCATATTGATGCCGGCGGCAGTGCGGGCGGTCTCGATCAGCCCGATTTTCAAGCCATGAATCCGCATGGCCGTATTCCGGTGTTGGTCGATGACGACCTGACAGTTTGGGAGTCCAACAGCATCGTCCGCTATTTGTGCGCCAATTACAGTCGTGATCATTTGTGGGCCGAAGCGCCGGCAAAACGCTCGTTGGCGGAGCGCTGGATGGACTGGGAGCTGGCAACACTGCAACCAGATTTTCTGGATTTGTTTTGGGGATTTTACCGCACGCCGGAGGCACTACGGGATCAGCAGAAAATTCAGCATGCCGCTATGCGCTGCCAAAAACATTTTGCCATCTTGGATGCGCATCTTGCCGAACAGGCTTTTTTGGCGGGCGATGCGTTCAGTATGGGCGATATTCCCGTCGCCACCTCGCTTTATCGATATTTTGAAATGGGCATTCCCACTCCGAAAATACCTAATGTTCGCAGATGGTACGCTGCGCTTTGCGAACGTAAAGCTTACCGCGAACATATCATGACCACCTTTGATGAGTTGTACGCTCGACAAACGTTTTAATGCCGTTGGCAAGTAGAGAAAAAAATGATTTTGGAAATTGCAATACTCAACGTCATTGCCGGACGGGAGCTGGAGTTTGAGACTGCCTTTCGTAAGGCGTCAGGCATTATCGCCTCAATGAACGGCTATATTTCGCATCAATTACAGCGCTGCATAGAAAACCCCAACCGATATGTATTGTTGGTCAATTGGGATTCGCTGGAGGATCATACCGAAGGCTTTCGCGGCTCAATCCAATACGACGAATGGCGTGCCTTACTGCATCACTTCTATGAACCGTTTCCGACGGTAGAACATTACTCGCTGGTGATGGAAAATCACCTCTAACACTTCTTCCTGTGTTACTGAGGAAAACGGTACTCCTAATAACAATGGCTATGGTCTTTATCGACTTCGACCAACGCCCCAATATTTAGGCGAACACAACATGCACATTTTCGAAAAACTCGGCGGCATCGCCATCATCGTGGGATCTTTATTGCTCAGCGCCTATGCGGTCTTGTTCCCGATCTTGTTACCGTTAGGGACGGGGGCTTTCGACTATGCCGAGGTGGTGCGCTGCCCAGGCTGGGTACCTTTAGCGCTGGTCGCCTTCGCTGGCGTGTTAGCGTTGCTGGTGGGGTTTTATGCCGTTTATGCCAAGATGCGTGACACGGCTGGATTGCGCGGTGCCGTCGGTTTTTTATTCGTGGAGGCGGCTTATTTGTTGCAGGCCTGCAAGGTGACTTGGGAGCTGTTTCTTTACCCAGTGATCGCCCGCTATCCGGAAACCGCTTTTCTGTTACGAGACGCCGTCATCAAAAACGATCCGGCGGTGTTGGCGTTTAGAATTTCGGCATCCGCGACGATATTGATCGGCATCGTGTTGTTTTGTCTGTCGATCTATCGTTCGACTATCTATCCCAAACCCGCGGCGGTATTGATCTTCACCGGAGCTTTGGTTTACGCGCTAGGGCCTGCGATTTCGGTATTCGTGTCTATCGTTGGGATTTTCATCTTTGCCATGGGCTGTATGTTGCTTGGGGTTCGCTTGCTACGCTGACTGCGACGGCTTCCTTTCGTAGTTCAATCAAACCGCGCATCTTGATTGGCGAAAACGCTAGAGCCCCTGAGCCGCCGGTGCTAATCTGCCGCCATCTTGGCTTGCAGGAATTTTACGATGAACGATATTCGCGATCCGGTTTACGCGCGACTGCTCAAGGCGGCGCTGGAGTGTTTCCTTGCCGACGAATACCACAAGGTTACCACTCGTGCAATTGCCGACAAGGCAGGCGTGAACGTCTCGATGATCCGTTATTACTTCGGCAACAAGGAAGGTCTCTATGAAGAGATGATACGTGAGACGCTCAAGCCCATCCTGGACATGCTCGACAGCGATACGCTGTCCGACGTCGGCGGCTTCACCGAATATCTGCGCTTCTATTACGACACCATGTGCAAGCATCCCGAGTTTCCCAAGCTTATTCTCAAGGTGCTTGCCCTCAACCACGGACCGGGCCGACGTTTTATCCTGCAATTGTTGGAACGTGGCCGCAGCGGTGGCGCGCGGCGGCTGGAACAACTGAAGGCAAGCTGTCAGGTCGATCAGGCGATCAATCCCGACGTGGCGCGGATAGCTTTCGTCAGCCTTGCAATGATGCCCATGCTGCTGAAAGACATCTTCGAGGAACAGATGGGCGGGCAGATGGACGAAGCCTTCCTCGACGAACTCGCCGCGCTTAACGGCAAACTGTTGGCGGCTGGCATGGCCATCGCACAACCGGGAGCATTGACATGAGATTGCAAAAGAATGCCGGCGCGGTGCGCCGTTTCGCCAAACTCGCTCGATTCGGCGCCTGGCTACAAAACCTGCCCAATAAACTCGTGCCGGCGCCGTTCCGCCTGATCCAGATCGGTTCGGCTTATTGGCAATCGCGGGCGTTGTATGTCGCCGCGCGACTAGATATCGCCGACGCGCTGGCCGATGGCGCGTTAAGCGCCGAAACCCTGGCCGAACGAGTCGCCGCCGACGCCGATGCACTTTACCGCTTGCTGCGCATGCTGGCGGCGGTGGGGGTGTTCGAGGAAGTCTCGCCGCGTCGCTTCCGCAACAACAAGCTTTCGTCTTGTTTGCGCCCGGATCATCCCCAAAGCGTGCGGGCGATGGTGCTGATGCACAATTCGCCGGAAATGAGCCGGCCGTGGTTCGAACAATTGGAACAGGGCGTGCGCAGCGGCGTGCCGTTCGAATTGGCGCACGGGCAGGCTTTTTACGACTACATGGACAGCCACTCGCAGCGGACAGCAGGCCATTGTGTCGCCGAAACTTGAGTGGCGATATTTCTGTCACGCTTGCATCCCTGGCAGGCCCCGCCTCCCGTGTGGTCGGCAAAACGGTGGCGTCCGACGATCTGCCGCACTCGCGCCAGTGCATTCCATTTGTTCTACGCATTTCCGGTATCAATTGAGCACGTTGAGTAAGGCGCGAAGATTAGGCGCTTGTTACAGTAGCGCTCGATTGAGGAGGTATGAAAGTGGACGATAAAACGGCCAGCGCGGCCTATGCCATGCGTTTCGATAGGGTTTTCGATTACATAGACCAACATCTGTTCAAGCCGTTGTCGGTCGACGAACTGAGCAAACAGGCCAATTTTTCCCGATTTCACTTTCAACGCCAGTTCTCCGCTTACACCGGGTTGAGCACGACGCGCTACATTCGGTTATTGCGCTTACGCAAGGCGTCTTACCAACTGGTATTTCAGGAGCGGCGCAGCATTACCGATATTGGCCTGGACGCCGGTTTCGAGAATGCGGAATCGTTTTCCCGCGCGTTCAAAAAATGCATTGGACAAACGCCTACTCAATTTCGAAAGCACCCGGCATGGCAGCCATGGAATGAGCGCATGCTATTACCCAAACGCCTAAGGAGTCCCCGGATGAACGTTACCATCGTCGATTTTTCAGAAACCCTAGTCGCAGCGCTGGAGCACCGTGCATCACCCAGCCTGCTTATGGACACGGTCAGAAAATTCATAACCTGGCGTAAGCAAAGCGGCTTGTCGCCGATCATCAGCAGTCGGACGTTTGGTATCGCGTATGACGACCCGACTAACACGCCCACGGACTCATTCCGATTCGATGTCTGCGGGGAGGTCAAGCAACTCGTGCCGGCCAATTTGCACGGCGTGGTCAACAAGCAGATTCCGGAAGGGCGATACGCCGTGGTGCGCCATATCGGTTCAACCGACCGTATCAGCGACAGTGTTTATTACCTCTACCGGGAGTGGCTGCCGGAAAGTGGTGAGGAATTGCGGGAATTTCCGGTATTTTTTCATTACATCAAACGCGTGTCTGAAACGGCCGAACACGAACAGGTTACCGATGTTTATCTGCCTTTGGTGTAAGCGGAAAGCGGTCTAACTGCCGAGCTAGGGTAAAACTCGGGGTGCGTGGAGAGCAGGGCCGGGTGAAGATAATCTTTGCCATCCCTTGTGAAAAAGCGGAAGACTAAGATTTAGCTTTTCCGATGGCCTCCAGGGAGAAGAGTGAGTAAGCAGGCGTGTCATCGGTGTAAAAAAATCAGAACTGCGATCGCCTTGGTAAACACCTGCGCTTGGTCGACCTACGCCGATTTCTTCCGCAATAAATAGCCGGAATAAGCCACGTGTTCCCGGCCGGCGACATCGACTAGAAAGCCGGTAGTAACGAACAATCGATCGATCAAACCAGCGTTGTGTGGTGTAGCGGATTTGAGATTCCAAAAAGCCAATCATCACTATCCAATAATCAGAGAATCAAGTTAAACAACTGCTTTCCGTGGCGATGAACGGGTGAATCTTGGCGCCTCGGCCTTTGTTCAAAACCTGAATGAAGAGATCATTGATGAGACTTACGTCGCCTCGTGGACAAAGACAGCCACGGGCCATTCCGAGACGTCATAGTTGTAGCGATTGCTAACGACGGCGGCCAGATCCGTCAACAGAATCGAATCAATGGTGCTGCCAACCATGCCATCCGATAATGAGTCAAAGCCAACGTGAGCGACTTGGACTTTAGTGGCGAGCCACAGGGATGCGGAGTCAGCAGAAAAACATCATAATTTCAGTGTGAAATTTTCTGACAACAAAGAGTGTGTTGTGAAGATCTGGCACCTAAAAGCCAAGGAATTGAGACGATGAGGCGTTTCATTAGTGACAGTATAGGTTTTAGTATAGTAAATTAAGTTTAATATAAAAAAATCCTTATATTTCATGGGTAATACATTGCTGCATCATCGGCGTGTGTTGCATTTTCTCGTCTTGCTTGGCGCCTTGTGTTTTCTGGTTATTCATTTTTAAATATTTGATATATAAGTAATATTTTTTATTAAAATATTATCGACACTTATAAAAATTTATCTGCACTTTAGCGGGTAGTGTAGGTTTTAGTATGGGTTCCTTCAGGTTGTACATGTGCCTTCATTCGTAAAAAAAACCTATACCAAATGCAATTCTACGCCTGCACCGCAACAGCTTTGCAACCTGGGCGGGAATGGCGTTTGATGGTTACCCTGGAATATGTTTGTCTGCGAAGGTGAGAATCTGATTTTGTCGCTATAGAAGCTGTATTGATGGATGTATTCGGCAGGTATCGATTGGTCATTGGCCGGCTGTGTCGTTTCTATTGGCTATTGTCGCCTGGGAGGCTTTGAAAAACCAGTGTGATTCTCGCAGTGATCCAGTATTAGAAGCCAACTGGACATGTTTACCGCCATAGTGCCTCAGAGGCTTCAACTGAAATTGCGAGGATGTTTTACACGATGCTAAGCGACATGGCGGATTTATGATCCACTTTAATTAGCCGAGCAATGGCTTTTGATTTGATTCAAAAGTACGCTGCAATATCGCTCGTGCAGGCTGGGATATTACGATGCGAGCTAGGCGCTGCGTTGGATTATGCAATGGATGCAGGCAGACTGCCTGAAGCCGCGGTAGATTGGTGGCGCTTAATTTTGGCGTCTGCGACAAGATTTATGAGCTCAAATAGCCCATTTACCCAGCCGTGTCTAAAAGCTAAGCCCGCTTTACGCGGGCTTTTTTGTGCCGATTGCTTTGAATTAGCCGTTGGCCGCAGAGAGCTCGACGCTTCGTTCGAAATAGTCTCCCTGTACCAGATCAAAGCCGGTGTTACGAGCCAATGCGGCTGTGCGTTTGTCATCGATTTGCAGTATGAAGCTTCGGCTGTTGATCGAGCTTGCCAAACTGCTTAATTGTTGGAGTTTTTCCAGGAGTTTATTGTCGCGGATGCGGTCCAATTCCAGCGCCGAGATGCCGACGAAGTCGGGCGCAGCGCGAGTAATTAACTCGAAGGCCGATTTTTCCAGCGAGTGATAATCAAACTTCAATGCCAGTTGGTAACCGCGGCGTTGATAATTTTGCAGGCCGCGCAGCAGCAATTGATAAAAACCGGCATAGGCGTTGTTTGCTGTCAGTGTGATGGTGACGTTGGCGGTTTGCAGGCCGCAGGCCACTATGACCTCTTCAAAATAGGCGCCGTGATCTTCCTTGACACCGAGAATGTGCCGAGGGTCGACTTCCAGAAACAATAATTCGTCGAGATGCGCTTGCGGCAAATAGTTCAGCATATGCACGGCTCGCGACATCCGGTCGAAGTTGATGATGGACTCGACATTAGCCTGTTCGGCCTGGGGCTGGGCCAGATATTGTTCCAGCTCGCTGCTTTGTATCGTTTGTTTGTGAATAGTGGACACGTTCAGTTGCGCAATGTGACCGGTAACATTGGCCGTGCGCAAAGTCTGGCGCAGCGGCGACAATCTGCTGCCGATGCAGATGGGGCCGAATGCCCCGTGCACCGCGCCGTTATCCAGCACAAACGGCCGTAAGCCGTTATTGTGTTCCTGCTCCAGTCTATCGTTAAAATATTCGACTAATTGTTGTAAAGGCATGAGTATCTGTCCAGTAAATCCCTAATAACTGATGGTTTGCTAATAAACGCAGAGGGTAGCGAAACTAACTCATTAAATAAAACGATAATATTTGAAATTAATATGCCTAAATTAGAAGTGCAGCCGCAAAGCCAGGCATGCCGATTTTTAGGAAAGTGGTCAAACGCGATATGACGTGTAGGTATATCTGAACGAGCGGGTGTTTCTATTCGTAGTTTGGAAATGGAACTCGTCCGAGTAGGGCTCGGACAAGTCCCGACAAGCCGAGTTGCCGGCTGGAAATGCCTTAACGCTGGATGTTTGGCGTTTGGAGCCGATGGAATTATTCGCGAACCCGGATCAGATCGTGGCAGCTTTTGCAGGTAGCGCCGACTTTGCCGAATTGGGCTTTAACTTCCGCCGCATCGCCATTGGCCGCCACTTTTTGCAATTCGTTGGCTTCCTTGATGAAAGTCGCTTCGATTTCTTTTACTTCGTCCTGTTTTTCGAAAAATTCAGGTTTCAGACGGGTCGGTTTCCAGCCGGTGCCTTTATCGGTGCCTTGCCCGTAAAGGCTGAGCAGGCCGGAATTGGCGACTGCAGCAACGGCGTTAGCGGCCGCGATTACCTGATCCTTGTTAAAGGTTTCCGGATGGTCGGCTGCCTGCGCTTTGATTTTCGCGGTATTCCAGCCCAAAAACGAGTAGGCCGATTGGCGGAAGCGGATTTGGTCTTCCACTTCGCCGGCCACGGCCGCCGTCGTGGCAGCGCCCAGCGCCAGTGCGACTATCAGTTTCAATTTCATGGGTTAACTCCTTGTGGTTGTAGAAAATGTAACGTTTAAGTTTTTGGATGGGCCGTAGCCGTTTGGAAGCTGGCCAACGGCGCCAGATAATTCACAAAGCCGCCGCTCCAAACGCCCCAGACTACCGTCACCGCGATCAACAAGGTGATGACGAAACGGAACGGCCCGACCGGTTTGACCGGGGAGGGCGCCAGGGATCTGGGCAATTGCTTTTTGCCGGTCAGCATGGCGCCGACCAGATTGGTTTTTTTCAGGCGTTGGTACAGGACAATCGCGCTGACATGCACGGCTACCAAGCCCAGCAGGATATTCACCGCGTAAATGTGCCAGCCGCTCAGTTTGTCGCTGAGTTCTTTATCGATGCTATGAAACAGCGGGCCTTCAAAAGCAATATCGTCGTTGGCGAACAGGCCGGTGACGGCCAGAAAGCTTAAGACTGCCAGCAAAGCAATAATCGCTATCGCACCGGCGGGATTGTGGCCGACGCCTTGCCATTCGCCTTTAACGTATTCCACCAGTCTGGAAAAGGTCGGAAAGAAACTGGCGAAACGGGCATGGGTGGTGCCGATGAAGCCCCAGATCAATCTAAATACCAGCAAGCCCAGAATCAAACTACCGAAGCGGGCATGCCAATCGGTCAGATTGCCGCCCAGTTTGCCGGTGGCGTAAGCGCCGACCACAGCTATGACCAACAACCAATGAAACAGGCGTAATGGCCAATCCCAAATATGCACTTCCACTTTCATTGAAATTCTCCCGATGATTTAACTGTCGCGTAGATAAGCGTTGAAGAAACTGATGGTTCTGTCCCAAGCCAGCTTGGCGGTGGCGGCGTCGTAGCGTGGGGTGGTGTCGTTGTTAAAGCCGTGCTGCACGCCTGGATAGGTGTGGGCTTCGTAATTGACGCCGGCTTTTTGCAAGGCCGCTTCATAGGCCGGCCAGCCGGCATTGATGCGGTCGTCGACGCCGGCGTAATGGATCAGTAACGGCGCCTTGATTTTTGCGGCCTGATCGGCGGCGGGTTGGGCGCCGTAAAACGGTACGCCGGCGCCTAGATCCGGTAGCCGGGTGGCTAGGAAGTTGACGATGCCGCCGCCGTAGCAAAATCCTACCGCGCCGAGCTTACCGTTACTTTGCGGTAATATTTTGATGGCTTGCGCCGCCGCCAAAAAGTCGGCCTGGGTTTTTTCTTTATCCAGTTTTTGGAACAATTCGCGGGCTTTGTCTTCGTCGCCCGGATAACCACCCAAGGTAAACAGTGCGTCCGGTGCGAAGGCAATGAAATTATCCAGCGCCAGGCGCCGGGCGATGTCTTGGATATGCGGATTCAAACCTGGGTTTTCGTGGATAACCAACACCACGGGCAGTTTGCCTGCCGCTTTGGCCGGTTGCACCAGGTAACCACGAATTCTGCCGTTACCATGTGGGGAGGGATATTCCACATACGTGGCTTTAATGCGCGGATCGTCGTCGGCGACTTGCTTCGCTTCGGCAAAACGCGGATTCAGCGCTTCCAGCAACGCTTCGGCGGTCAGGCCTAATAAGGCGTATTTAGGTACCGACGATAAAAAATCCCGCCGGGAAATATCGCCGTGCACATATTTGTCAAAAGCTTGTAAGGCTTCCGGATGAAAGTCTTGAGCGGTCTTGCGCGCCATCGTACAGTTCTCCTAAAAGTTTGTTCCTAAACGCAACGAAACCCTGGACGCAGCGGCTGCATCCTTGGTTTTGGCGTGGTTCGGATTGTGCTTGTGCGGCAGCGTTTGGCGCCGCGATTAACTAGCCGGGCAAACTTGTTACCCGGCCAGTTCATGATTTATTGCGGAACCGTCAGAACCGACAGCTTTGTGACGCCGGCTCGCTCGATGGATGACATCACCTTGGCAACGATGCCGTATTGCACCGCGTCGTCCGCGTTCAGATTTAACGCAAACTCCGGGTTAGCCGCCAGGCGGTTGCGCAATTCGCCTTCGATGATTTCCAGCGGAAACTCCTGTTTATCGATATAGATTTTGCCTTGCGCATCGACACTCAAGTAAGACGCCTGTTTGTCATCCGGCGGCGCGGTTTCCGCGGTTTTCGGCAGGTTGACGTGTACCGCCTGGGTTAACAGGGGCGCGGTGACGATAAACACCACCAGCAGTACCAACATCACATCCACCAGGGGCGTGACGTTGATTTCACCCATTACCTCATCGCAGCCGTCTTCTTTTGTATTAAATGCCATTATGCGTGCGCCTCTTTCGCGATTAATTCTTCATGGGTGTCTTTGATGTTGGATTTTTTGCCGCCGCTAACATCGGTCAAACGTGCGGACGCTACCGGTTTGCTGCCGGCGCGTTCGATGATGAACGAGCTTTTCAGGGCCAAATGCACAAAGTCGATGGCAAAATCGTCCAGGAATGCCCAAACCACTTTATTGCGGCGGATGAAAAAGTTGTAACCCACGACCGCTGGTACCGCGACCGCGATACCCACTGCGGTGGCGATCAAAGCTTCACCGATAGGGCCGGCGACCACTTCCAAGCTGGCAGAACCGGTTTTGCTGATATTGGTCAACGCCCCCATGATGCCCCACACGGTACCGAACAAGCCCACGAACGGCGAGATACTGCCGATGGTGGCCAGCACCGCCAAACCGCTTTCCAACGAGCCGCGTTCTTTCTGCATTTGTTGACGCAAGCGTCTGTCCAGCAACTCCTGCCTGTCCCAGGTGTGTTCCAGGTCGTGAGTAGAGGCGCCGCCGTCGGTTTCGATCAGCGTGGAGAAACCAATGCCGGCGACTCGGGCGGCCGGACCATCCTGATTTTCCAAATGTGCGGCAGCCTGGATGTTGGGCGCGCTCCAAAATTCCTTGTTATAGCGGCGGTTGTGATAGGAAATGCGGATGTGTTGTACGCCTTTGATCAGAATTAAGCCCCAGGTGACTACCGAGGCGGCGATTAAAGTGTTCAGGGTGCCATCGACGATGACGTTGGTTGCTATCTCAGACATTTTTGATCCTCAAAAAATAATTACAATTTAAAAGTGAATGGAACCGTGGTGTAGCGGGCAATCGCGGTATCGCCGCGTTTGGCCGGCACGAAAGACCACTTGAGAACGGCTTTGACGGCAGCATCGTCCAGCACTTTCTGGCCGCTGGATTTGCTGACGGTCACGCTATCGGTAGTGCCGTCGGGCAGCACGTGTACTTTCATCACCACTTTGCCTTCCCAGCCGCGTTCTTGCGCAACTTCCGGATATTCAGGCAACGGGTTGTGCAGGTAAGCCGCGTCGGCTACCGGCTCGGTGATTTTTTCCTCAACCACCGGCGCGGGAGGCGCTGGCGGAGCCGGTGGGGCGTTGTCTACTACCGGCCCTTCAACAGGCGCCGGCGCGGGCGCTTCCTCAACGACTTTAGGCACCGGTTGGATTTTTGGCGGCTTTAGCGGTACGACCTTAGGTTTGGGCGGTTGTGGCTTAACTTTTGGCGGTGGTGGCGGCACCGGTTTGGGTTGCGGCCTGGTCAGTGTGATTTGGACTTTGGTCTCAGGCTTGATTGGCTCCACAATTTCTTGCTCAAACGCCGCGCCGCTGAAGTGATCGACTACCGTGTTATGGATAAAGATGGTTAGTGCGCCGATTAATAGAAAATCGACCCATTTGTGATCGCGAGTTTCGGTGACGTATTTAAAGTCTCCCAAGGCTACTGCAACCCGTGAATGCGTCAAACCTTCCGGCAACTGAGTAACAGGCGATTTTAATGAAACCACCTCTGCCGCGTTCCAATCTGCGGGGGCTCCCGCCGGTACCAGTTTATTAAAAGTTGCTAAAGGACTGCTCATGCCAATGTTCCCCATTTCTTAAATATAAAGGCCATATTCCCCGTTGTGCCGCGTAAAGTAAGCGATTGTTTAAAATGGTGAATAGGCTTTGATCGCTGCTATTGATTTCTAATAGAGCACGAGCTGTGCCAGATTGTCGGATGGCGTCGCTATATCTGGCTTGGATGGCGAGTTAGAGAGCTAAGTGGTTTATTTATCGATTGTTTTTCAGGGAAAACGCCGGGCGATGCGCGAGCGGATAGCTAGGAATTTCAGCGGATATTCAATCCCGTATTGCTTGCTGAGCACCAATTTTCCGGAGCTTGTGTTTAAAGGGTGTTTGCAGGGCAACAGTTGTTAAGTGCAAGAGATGTCTTAGCCGCAAACGACAACATGCGTTGAGTGTGGGATGGGCCTAAGTAAGCCGGCGAGGACGCGCTGCTGTCGGCTTGGGTCGCCAATGCCGACAGCTACAGAAAATCTTTGGGTTTGGTCGGAGCTTTTGTCCGCCAGCAATTCCAATACCTGCCGCAAGCTTTGTTAGGCGGTTTTGGATTGCAATTGTTGCCGTTCCGCAAAAGGCATAAAGGCTAACAGTATGTAAGGGCGGGGTTAATAGTTTGCCGGCAGCTATAAGTTTATGCCGTGTTGACTTAGCCATGGCTTTAAAAAGCTCCATAACAGTCCGGCTGTACCGCTACCGACAATAACCGGAATAACCCCGGCTTTGTAGCGAAACAAAGCCAGTATGGCGGCTAGCCCGATTAATAGAGCGACCTTGTCCGCCACACCTTCAAATCCTTGGGGCCAGAAGACGTGATAGGCAAAGAATACAGCCAGATTCAGAATGACACCTACCACGGCGGCGGTAACGCCGGTCAATGGTGCGGTGAATTTCAAATTGTTGTGAGTCGATTCCACGAGCGGTCCGCCGGCCAAAATGAACAGAAAGCTGGGCAGGAAGGTGAAGTAAGTCACCACGGTAGCGGCTAGCGCGCCCGCTAAAAATAAATGCTCGCCGCCGAATAGTGTTTGGTTCCAGCCGGCGACGAAGCCGACGAAGGTGACGACCATGATCAGCGGACCGGGCGTGGTTTCGCCCAAGGCCAGACCGTCAATCATTTGCGTTGGTGTCAGCCAGTGGTAATGTTCCACCGCGCCTTGGTACACATAAGGCAGCACCGCATAGGCCCCGCCGAACGTGAGCAGGGCCGCTTTGGTAAAAAACCAACCCATCTGCGTTAATGCGCCGTCCCAGCCGTACTGAGTGCAAAGCCAACCGAGCGCACCACCCCATAATCCCAAAGCGATAAAGGCCAGCCTGACCAGCTTACCGGTATTGAAGCGGGCGTGCTCGGGGGGAGGCGTGTTGTCGTCTATCAATGCCGGGCCGAAATGTGGGTTAGATTTGCCGTGACCTCCGCCCAAATTAAAATATTGGGGGGCCCATTTACCGCCGAGCGCGCCAAGCAAGCCGGCGACGAACACGATTAGCGGAAACGGTATTCGCAACGCAAAAATAGCCAGAAACGCTAGGGCGGCGATTGCCCACAACCAAGCGTTTTTCAGGGTCCGGGAGCCAATTCGATACGCGGCAAACAGCACAATCGCGGTCACGGCGGGTTTTATGCCATACAGTACCCCGGCCACGGCTGGTAAATGCCCGTAAGCCATATAAACCCAACCCAAACCGATTAGAATCAACAAGGATGGCAATACAAACAAGCCGCCGGCCATGATGCCGCCCCAGCTTCGATGCATCAGCCAGCCGATATAGGTTGCTAATTGTTGGGCTTCCGGGCCGGGCAGCAGCATGCAGTAATTTAAGGCATGCAGGTAACGGCGCTCGGAGATCCAGCGCTTATTTTCTACCAGATCCTGATGCATGATGGCGATCTGTCCGGCGGGACCACCGAAGCTGATAAAGCCCAGTTTTAGCCAATACCCAAAAGCCTGTTTCAAACTCACGGGCGGCGGTGGATTGCTGGATGCCTGATTGTTGTTCATCGGTTTGTTCCTGAGAGGGCTTTACAAAAAGTGTCGAAAATATTTCCCGGTTTCGATCTGCGAAGCAAACGCGGCTTGCCATGACTTTGCCTGGTTTGGTGCGTGTCTTTGTTGTTTGGCATCAATTATGCTCGAAAAATTATGAGATTTGTTCGTCAACTAATTGACTATCATAAGAAAAATTTTGCAACTAAGCGTTTTAAAATTCGCCACGCAACGGGTATCGGACTATTATTAGTCCTGTTTCTAGGAATGCTTTTGCGGCCTGGTTCGCAGTACGGAATTAAAAATGTGTTAAGCGATCGATGCTTAGATAGGAACGCATTTGCCATAGCGGATTGTTAATCGTCAGGGTAATTTTGGCCGCTACCGGCAGATAGCTTAGACCGAGCGGGTTGGACAAGCGTCTGTAACAGGAGGATTTGTTCGCCGAGCTCATAATGCCAACTTTGGAACAGGAGGAAATCATGAAAGCCCATGATTTTTCGTTTCTGAAGCAGTCCAAACCCATTTCCGCCGTCATTGGCGGCTGGCTGGTTATTTGTGCGCTAAATGTCCTCGCAGATGCGCCGCCGGTAAGTTTTGAAACGCCTTCCGCGTTAATTCTGACTCCTTCGGATCAAGCACTGACAGCCGATGCCACTGATAGCTCGAATCTTTTGTTGAGTAATGCCGGGCGCAGCACGGCAAACATTAATCCGACTGAAAAACGCAAAAGCCGACCAGTAAACTTGGGTTGCGGTGTCGATGTAAACCAATTCGCCAGTGAAGACAATTCCCTGTCCAGTCGATTGGTTGGGGCATGCGACTTGAAGTTTCGTTACTGAAATCAGGTATCTGTTGGTCGGACAAGATTCAAGTCTGGAAATGCGCTTAGCCGACCAAATGTTGGATTTGCTGACTGGTAATCGCGACGGTATTTAATTTGCGGATTTGCGGTTCGATGCCGTCGAAATTGCCACGAAATTCCATCAGACGCAGTTCGGCTTCAATATCGGCTACTTCCAGCAGGTTTTTCAGCAACCTATCCTGCATTTCTCGCAAGCCGCGCTGCCGGCCGAAATAACCCTCCAGGCACTCACCCACCAGCATGAATGCTGCCGCAAACACCGTCAATACTGCAAAAGCCAATACCAATTTTGGCACACCCTGGGTTAATGCCGCTATCAATGCGCCCGCCGACAGGGTGGCGATGGTGCTGCCGATCAAACGCAAGCGCACCGAGCCTCGCAAACGTGTGCTCAGCAAATTATAAATACTCAAACACTCCTGTCTGACCAGGCCTTTGGTGCTCATGGCTAAATCGACCAGTAACTGGGATTGCGACGAATTGTCTTGCCCGATTAATTTTCCGGGCCTGAGGGTTTCGGTGTAACCGGGATGCTTCGCGCAAATTTGATCCAGCAATTCCGGTCTTAACCTGCTGAGCAGATTGACCAGAGCCTGAATATCAAGAGCGATTGAGTCAAGCATGCATATCTCCACCGGGGCGTGTAAAGGGACAACGGCCAATAATAACCGGGCTTTGGCTATTGCGGGCACAGATTTTTCGGCACTGCGCAAGTTTAGGAGAATTGGCGCAAAAACCAAGGAGGTAAGCGTTGTTAAAGCAAGTGGCTTCAGTTTTAAACGATTTTAGATTGGGCTGAGACATGTTGATGAAGCGCGATTAAGTTCTTCGACAGGCTCAGTGCCCGCAGGTTTATTGATTCCGTTCGTGGTGTGCTTTTTGAGGAAGATTCGTCACCATAGCGACCGTATTTGTCGCTTATGCCCCTATTCTAGCTCCAATCAAAATGTTGTCGCTTTGGAGTCAGTCATGATTAAAAATTCTTTCCCTACATTTATGCGCCCTACACGCAGCACTCGCAGGCGCAGTGCTAAACGCCAACAATTCGATGCTTATCAACGTTTGGCGGCAATCTACCTATTGCGGCTTGTATTAAATATGTCGGGAAGCCTGAAACAAATCCGTTCATTGCGTTTTATTATGAACGACATACTCAGTCTTATAGAGTTATCTGAATGTCAAATAAGTGAAGGTGATTTTGAAGACAATGAAGGCGATAAAAAGAATACCCTAGCACATAGTTCTACAGCGGGGTTACGAAAGCGCATGCGCCGCCATCTGGACTATTTATTGGCAGAGGGTATTGATGCCAATATGCCATTATTCGCGAACATCAAGCTGATCGGCCAGACTTTAAAATTAAATAACGCGGAGCAGGAAATACTAATCCTGCGTCTTTTGATGCCCTTGATAGAACCTTTCCGGGATAAGGTCACTGATCTTTGCGTAGGTTGCACCTTGCAGTCCATGGTGGAGTATCTTAGCGTAATGACGGTACGTTCCGCCGGGGAAATCCGCAAGGCCTTGCAGCCTGCTAGTCCATTATTGCAAATGGGTTGGCTCACTATTCAGCCGGGACTTAATGACCTGGAAGACAAATTGATCCCGGCCGATGGCTTGTTGGACATCTTGCTCCGCGACCATGCCAGTAGGGATGAATTGTTTGCCAACTTTTATCAATTGGTCAATCGAACCCAACTGGAGATGGACGATTATGCTCATTTGCAGCACGACATTGATGTGCTGCTGCCTTACCTGACAACGGCACTCCAAGAAAAGCAAGTAGGAGTCAACATCCTCATCTACGGCCCGCCCGGCGTCGGCAAAACCGAGCTTGCCAAGCTGTTGGCGCAAACATTGGACACACCGTTGTATGAAGTCCTGTGTGCTGACCAGGAAGGTAACGCCTTGCGCGGCAATGCCCGCTTTACGGCGTGCAATGTCAGTCAAAAGTTATTGAGCAAAAGCCGTAAGCCCGGCTTGCTATTGTTTGATGAAGCCGAAGATGTCTTCCCCGGCAGGCATAGCGTCTTTTTCGATGATGCAGACGACGGGCAAACTAACGGTCATGGCGACAAAGCCTGGATCAACAAGCAACTTGAAACCAACCCTGTACCGGTCATCTGGATTTCCAACCGTGTTGCAACAATGGACAAAGCCTATTTGCGCCGCTTTAGCTATTCGGTGGAAATCGACAAAATGCCCACCAACATCCGTCGTCGTATCGTCAACAAATACAGCAAAGGCTTAAAGGTCAGTGCGCAGTGGCGGGATAATCTGGTTAATTTCGACCAACTGACTCCCGCTCAAATCGAAAAGGCAACGCGGGTGGCGCGGAACACCCAAAAGCATGCGCCGGATCAGACCGAGCAGATTGCTGAGCGAGTGTTGAAAGCGAGTATGCGCTTGCTCAAGCAAAAGTACAGCTCTCAATCAGCGACAGTTTGGACGCAGTTTGACAGGACATTTACCAATACCGACCTGGATTTGGATGCCTTAATCGCCGGGCTTAAACGCAATGCGCGCGGCAACTTCTGTTTTTACGGTGCGCCGGGTACGGGCAAAACCGCATTGGCACTGCATATCGCGGACATAACCGGGCTGCCATTGCATATTAAACGCGCTTCCGACCTGCTCGATAAATATGTCGGCGAAAGCGAGAAAAACATTGCCAAGATGTTTGAGGAAGCCGAAGCCCAGGGAGGTATCCTGTTATTGGACGAAGCCGATAGTTTGTTAAGCGACCGCAGCTATGCCCAAAGAAGCTGGGAAATTACCCAGGTTAACGAAATGCTCACCCAGATGGAAACCTTCTCTGGTATTTTCATTTGTACCACTAACCTGATGGATAAACTGGATGCGGCATCCTTACGCCGCTTCGATTTTAAGGTGAAATTCGATTACCTCACTCTCGATCAGCGTTGGTCGTTGTTTCGGCAAGAATGTCAACGACTTGGCGGACAATTACCGTCCAACCCGGAAAACGTGGCTATACTCAAACAGCAAGTCCAGCGGCTTTCCAAGCTTACACCGGGTGATTTTGCCGTGGTCAGTCGGCAAGTCGCGGTGTTAGGGGTAATTCCACAGCCGGAAAGAATGATTCAAGTGCTGGAGCATGAGTGCAAGGCGAAGGGGGAGACGTTTACGCAGATTGGGTTTGTGCAATAAGAATAAAAGCTTTTCAAAGGAGAAATTTATGGAAAATAACGCTCAATTATCATTGCGAAAAACTTATTCGTTCGCAAAAAAGTTTTTAATTAAACAGATACCATATCCCAAGGCAAAAGATATTGTTGAAAGTTATCTTAATATGCCTGATAAAAGCGATGAGTCTGTCAATATAAAAGTTCTTTTCAGAAGTTTATTAAGATCAGCCCAAAATGCAAATATGAAGAAAAATGTTGTCGGTGGATCGATAGATGGGATAGACAATCTGGGAAAAGCTCTTTTTTCATTTAATCCACGTAAAGTCGAAGCGGAATTTTTCAATAACCCTGAAGGCCTTTTAGATCATATTATTGTTGTTCTTCAACCTTCTGGACAAATTAGAAATGATTCGAAAAGCATTTGGCCAAAATATTGCAAAACAATACTTTCGGCTGCTGCTTTTTTAAACCAGTTTAAAGATGGTGAAGAGTTTTATGATTGGGCTAATCATTTTTATCAAGATGAAAGGTCAATGTCAGCATTACCGATGATAATTGCTGAAGAGATATATGGCCTTGGCTATCCGCTTGCTTGTGATTTTTTGAAAGATTTAGGATTTGTTGATTATGGCAAACCTGATGTACACATTAAAGACATATTCGTTGGTATCGGTCTATGTGAGGAGAATCCAAGTAATTACCAAGTTCAAAAGGTTATATTTCAAATAAGTAAAGCCGCAAAAGTAACCGCTTTTGACGTTGATAAGGTATTTTGGTTGATAGGAAGTGGCGTCCTTTATAAGCACCCGAATCTCGATAACATAGGTAGATCAAAGAATGATTTTATAGATGAGTTCAATAGTTCATTTAATAACTAAATGGACACCATCCTCCGCTACTTCGAAATGCTCAGATTCATCCCCAAAGAACCGGAGTCCATTACCACTCCGGATTTGCTGAAAAAACTGCAAGACTTAGGTTACGAGGTGGACATCAGGACGGTGCAGCGGGATTTAAATAAGCTGTCTTCATCAGGCTTGTTTCCCTTCACCAGTTCGGATGAAACCAAGCCCTTATGCTGGTTCTGGCCGAAGCAATCCGCGCGTATGCAATTTCCGTTGATGTCGGCGGATGAGGCGCTGACATTCAAGCTAGTTGAGCAGTTTTTGATTCCGTTGTTGCCGTTATCCGTCAGAGCGCATTTGGCCGATTATTTCGCGTTGGCCGATGGTACGCTGAAACATTCTCCCTTGGCCCATTGGCCGGATAAAGTTAGAACGATTCCCGCCAATCAAACCTTGTTGCCACCGCAAATCGACGTCGAGGTATTGAAGGTAGTGTACGAAGCGCTGTTGAAAAACCGGCGTTTTTCAGCAGGCTATCTGCGGCGGGACGAAGCCGCCAAACAGTACGAAGTCAACCCCTTGGGCTTGATGTTCCGGGGCAATGTGGCTTACCTGCTGGCGACGTTGTGGGATTATCAGGATGTAAAACAATTGGCGTTGCATCGTTTCGAACAGGCTATATTGCTGGATAAGGCGGTTACCGTACCCGTGGATTACGATCCGGATGTTTACATAGCCTCAGGCGAGTTCGACTACCCAACTGCGCCTGACGCCGACATTCAGCTGGTAGTGAAAATTTCTCCCTGGGTGCGTAAGCACTTGTCGGAAACCCCGCTGAGCCCTGATCAGCAGATTACGGCGCTCCAGGACGGTTATTTCCGGTTGCAGGCTTCGGTAAAAGACACCTTGCAACTGCGGTGGTGGTTGCGAGGATTCGGTGCGGATATTGAGGTGCTGGAGCCAGATTCGCTAAGGCAAATGTTTGCCGAAACCGTTCGATTGCTGGGCAAAATATACGGTATGTAGGCTTCCAGTATGAACAACCTCTCGATAGCCTATCCGTGGAAATCGTCATGCCAGACTATGGTGCTCGAATTGAAATGCTGCGCGGTAAGGCTATGAACGCCGGTTTCGAGTTGGACATGGACATCGCGTGCTTTATCGCTAGGCGGATTTGCTCGGATGTCAGGGAGTTGGAGATTACATTGCATAAGTCGCAAGCCTAACCAATATGTTTGGAGAAAAAGTGACGCTTGCGCAAGTGGAAGCTTTGTTGTTTTTAAACTAAGGCGCGCAATGCGAAAACGCCGAGATTAAACGACCGGTTTTGTCGCATGGTTCCCGTAGATTGTCTATTTGCAATCACTGGAGCTAATAAGATGTCAGATAATCGTTACTTGCGCCGCAAGAGGCCACAGCAAGCGGGAAATGCTGCGTGAACCAACAAAACGCGATTTTGCGTGCCGCCCAAGCCATTGCCGATGCGGACACTCTGTTGATTACCGCCGGTGCCGGCATGGGTGTCGATTCTGGCTTACCGGATTTTCGCGGCAAGCAAGGCTTCTGGCGCGCACATCCAAGCTATGCCGCCGAAGGGTTGACGTTTCAGGATCTAGCGAATCCGCAATGGTTTTTTAACGAACCGAGACGCGCCTGGGGCTTTTACGGTTCTCGCTACCATTCGTATGGAAATACGCAGCCGCATGCCGGTTTTAAACTGTTGAAAAGCTGGTTAGACAGCAAGCCCAATCCGGGGTTTGTGTACACCAGCAATGTGGACGGACATTTTCAAAAGGCGGGGTTTGCCGAAGAGAGCATTTACGAATGTCACGGTTCAATCCATTACTTGCAATGTTGCATGCCTTGTAACCAAAGGATTTGGCCTATTAAAACACTCCAGCTAACGGTGGACAGCCACAGTATGATAGCCCAGGGCTCCTTGCCTTTTTGCCCCGATTGCGGCGGATTTGCCCGTCCCAATATTTTGATGTTTGACGATGCCTTTTGGTTAGAGCATCGTGCCCGGCAACAACAAAAGCGATACTTGGATTGGCGCTTACGGGCCGTGCATCAACAAGTTGTGATCATTGAGTTGGGTGTCGGCTCGGCAATAGGCCCAATTCGCTGGGTCGGAGAAAATTTTCCCGGTACATTGCTTCGTATCAACCCGAGCGAATCGAAGGCCCCCAAAGGCAGTATTTCGCTTGCCATGTCGGCATTGGCGGCGCTGACTGCTATCGAGCGGATTCTCTCCGCTGGGCACGGACCGCAAGACCTAGAACTGTAAGACAGGTAAGCCAAGAGTTTGACTGCCAAGAAACGATTATTGGCAATCGAACTGCTTAGGCCAATCCCGATAATTGAACACCTGACCTTCTTGGCGCACAGTATCCACCGCCGCTAAATCCAGGTCGGCATACACCCATTGCGCCTGGTTGTATTCACCAATCGCTAAAATCCCGTTGTTCGGAAAACCACGATCCACCGGCGTGTAGATTGCCGCCGCGCCGCAGTTGACGTCCACCGCTTCCGACCAATCGGCGTTGCCAACCAAGGAGGCTTGTACGACATAGCATTGATTTTCCAAGGCGCGGGCCTGGCAACCGATGCGCACCCGGTAATAACCGGCCTCGGTATCGGTGCAGCTAGGCACCAGAATCAAGGTGGCGCCGCGTTCCGCTTGTTGGCGGGCGTAATGCGGAAATTCGCTGTCGTAGCAGATATTGATGGCGACTTTGCCGAATACGGTATCAAATAACTTGATGTCCAAGCCACGGGAAATATGCCATTGCTCGTTCTCGAAGCGCGTCATGGTCAGCTTTTCTTGATAATCCAAGTTGCCTTGCGGGGTGAAGAAATAGGCGTGATTGCGAAATTCGCCGTTGGCGTGTTTGACCGGGTAAGTCCCTGCTTGAATGTAGACTCGGTATTCGGCGGCCAGCGCTTTAAATAGGTCCAGATAGCCGGGCAGCAAGGTTTGCAAAGCATCTAACTGGCCGTTCAACGAGGAATACACTTCCTTGGGAAACAGCGATGCCAGTTCCATGCAGGCATATTCCGGGAACAAAAGAATGTCGGCTTTGTTATCGGCGGCTTCTTTGACCCAACGGCGGGCCTTGATTTCAAAGTTTTCCCAGGTTTCCAGGAAGCTGATGTCGTATTGGGCGCTGGCAATTTTAGGCACGGTCTTCCCTCAACCAAAAAGTCATCGGTTTGGCGGTTTCGGCGACGTCGTCGAGATCCTTCCAGGTGTAGGTGGTTTTCAACTCGGGATGTTTGAAGTAGCCGCGCTTGTTCCAGAACGCATCCAGTGGCACGTAATCGGCTGGCCGGCGCGGGTGGTCAAGCGGGCGCTCGACGCAGCAAAAGGTGATGTGTCTGAAACCGCCCAAATCTTCGGCATGGGCTTCGCGTTGTTCGAAAAACTTCACGCCAATGCCGAGCCCACGGTAGGCCTTGTTCAACACCGATTCACCACAATAAAACACTTGATTCGGATCGTAGCAATGTTCGATGAACGGCTTTTTGACCTCGTCGGTTTCATATTTCAACGGGATCGCCGTCGACGCGCCGATGATGGCGTCGCCATCGAACGCCAGCACGATGACGCTTTCCGGGCAATTTATATAAGTTTGCAGGTATTTCTTCTCGTACTCGTAATCGCCGTCATACAAATACGGAAAATCCCGGAACACCTCGATGCGCAGTCGCGCCAGTTCCGGAATGTATTGAATCAAGGCGTCGCCGCTGAGGCGCTGGATGCGGATGTCTTTGCTCATGCTGGTTTGCGGTTGAATGAAAACAAAATGTCGGTCGCCAAGCTTAAGGCGCGAAAGACATATTGTATTGTAGGCGGTAGCGAATTGCCTATGGCAAAGGTTTATGAACCAGCCAGCTAATCAAATTTCAATGCAGCTCCCGTTTCGTCAAAGCGTAACAGGTCGATCTCGCCATCCGCATCCGTTATTTCCGCCTCGGCTAGAACCCCGTTAGCATGATAGGTGTAGACATGGCGTAATTCCACTTCGCCATAGACCAGTTTTTCCAGCAGCATCAGACGTTCATCGGCAGCGTAGCAGCCGCGGAAGTAGGTGTTGCGGTTTTCCAGATGGCTTTCGTCTGCCAGTTCGTTGACCAGTTTCAAGGGTAGTTTTACGCCGCTATAGCTAATGAAATAGCGGGTATCGCAGTTTTCTAATTCCACTTCAATTTTCCCAAGTCAAAGAAACTAATTTCCGCAATATTTGTGTCGGAATAAGCGAGCCGAATTGTCTGGGTTTCTTGCCGGTCTAAGCGGATAACGCTGTGGTAAATCGTCCGCTACGGGTCTTGATTGTCGGATTTGCTACATGGCGGGTTAAGTAACGGAGGCTTGGAAATGTCACAACTGCGCCAATGACAGGGCCGATACGCATAGCGCATCAGTCAAGCACAGTCTGGCTTCGTTTTTGCTTGACCCAGGTTTTTAATCAGCCTGGTGCCTATGAAACTGTTTCTGGATTGGTCGTCTTATGAAAATGCCGGGATGGGCGACGCCTATGCTGATATTCCCAAGCATGGCGCCGATTTCGCCAAGGCCGTGGCGGTGTGTATCGGCAGCAAGCAATGCGAACGGGATGCTAAAGGGGTGATGTGCCCTAGCTATAGGGTTACGCAAAATGCTGGTTTATCGCCGGGCGGACGAGTAAGGGCGTTGAAGGCAGCTTTGAACGCCGATAATGATGCGGCTTTTTTCAATCCGGAACTGGCCGAAACCATGGCCTTGTGTATCAGTTGCAAGGGTTGTAAGCGCGAGTGTGAGAACGAAGTGGATATGGCCTTGATCAAGGCCGAGTTTCTGGCGCAGCAAGTGCAGCGCAATGGCTTGACGCTGCGGCGGCGCCTGTGGGCGGAGTTACCGAAAATACTGCGTTGGCGCGCGCTCCGACCCTTAATCCAGTGGCGCAATCGCATGCCGCTGCTGGCGCGTTTAGGCGAAGCCTGGCTGGGCATCAGCGCCAAAGTCCGCTTGCCGGAACCTGCCGCGCAAGCGTTTCAGGTGCCGGCCCAATCCGAATTAAGTTTGCATCCGGAGTTAGTCGAGAAACAGGTTGTGCTGCTGGTCGATACCTTCAATTATTACTTCAATCCGGCCGCCGCCGAAGCCGCTAAAAAGCTGCTGAATACCGCCGGTTATCATGTGCATATCGCTACACCCTTGGCTGGCGATGAAGCGGATCGGCCCTTGTGCTGTGGCCGCACTTATTTTTCCAATGGTCTGATCGATAAGGCCCACATCGAAGCGCAGCGCATGCTGGGGGCTCTCGCCGAGCATGTCGCTGCGGGGCGCACGATCATTGGTCTGGAGCCATCCTGCATTCTGAGTTTACGCGACGAATATCTAAAGCTGGGTTTAGGCGAACCGGCGCAAAAACTGGCGGAAAAGGTGTTGTTACTGGAAGAGTTTATCGTCCGCGAACAAGCCGGCAAACGCTGGCCTATCGAGTTTCAAGCCATCCCCGGCGTTAACAGTTTGCTGTTGCACGGCCACTGCCATCAAAAAGCCGTTGGTGCGATCAAGTCGGTGCGCAAACTGCTGAAACAACTCCCCGATCTGAAATTCGAACTGATCGAATCGTCCTGCTGCGGCATGGCCGGCAATTTTGGTGTCGAAGCCGAGCATTACGACCAAGCCCAAGCCATGGCCGAGTTGGCCTTATTTCCAGCACTGCGTGCCGAACCTGACGCACTGCTGGTCAGCAATGGTTTCTCTTGTCGGCAGCAGATCGGCAATGGCGGTTTCGCCAAGCCGCTGCATTTAGCCGAAGTACTTTGTTTAGCCTTACCGTCACAGGATTGATGCTATGAAACTAACTATCGACAAACGTCATCTCGAACAACTGCTTAACGATCACCCCCGCTTGCAAAGCATCAATGAGCAATTGCGTTTTGGCACCAAGGCGCAAGTGCCTTACGATTTACTCAGTGAGGCAGAATTAGCCAGTCTGGCTGGCATCTACTTGCAACAAGGCGAAGCCTTACAACAGCAAGCGGCGCTATTGATAGCTTTGCAAGCGGCGCTGGCCGACAACAGCCATCGCTACAACGTCGATCAACTGGAAATGTTGTTGCCGGCTATTGCCAATTATTTATTGGAGGGTGGGCTGCGTGGTTGGCTATTTCATGTGCAGCCTTCCGGCAGAACCTTGGCTTATCTGATCACCCGCCTGGATTACACGCCACCAGGGGAGGAAGAAGCCGGGCGGATCTTGATCGAATTAAAAGCCAACACCAAGGGTAAAATCATGGTTGAGAGCCTCATCATTCGTAGCAAAGATCTGGCGAACAAAACCATCCCGGAGATTTTTGCCACCAAAGGTTATTTAAAAGAAACCCCGGAATTAATCGCCAGTTACGATGAGGCTACCGCGCGGTATTTTGACTGGCGGGCGCGCTATGGCGAACAGTTTTCCGGGTGGGGTACCGGCGAATATGCCGAGGATCCAACCGCCAGCCATCGCAGCAGCGACTGGACGCGCAAGAATACGGTAGTCATGTCCTCCGGCGGCGGGATCTGCCGTTTGGTCAACGACGAGAATATCCTCAGCGAACGGGCTTTGAGCCTGGACGCATCCGGCGACATTCTTGGCACTTATCTGCGCAAAGCCGGCAAAAGCATGCGCTACGACAGCAAAACCGAAAGCGCCATGGAAGCCGCCAAAGCCGAGGTACCCAAGGGCATGTTTACAGAAATGCCGGTGCATGGCTATATCCTTATGTTTCATCTGGAATTGCATCACCATGTCTGGGTGCATGTCGATGATACCCAGCCTTATGTGTATCAGCCGGAGTTGAAACAAAAGCTGATCCTGCCGCCCGAACAAACCGATCTGATCGATATCCTGACGGCGGAAATGGACATGTTGATGGACGACATCGTCGCCGGCAAATCCGGCGGTACCACGGTGCTTTGCGCCGGACCGGCCGGCGTGGGCAAGACATTGACCGCCGAAGTCTATTCGGAAATCATCAAGCGGCCTTTGTATCGGGTGCATTCCGGGCAGTTGGGTTTAAACGTCGCGGAGATGGAAAAAACCTTGAAGGACACTTTGATCCGCGCCCAGCGCTGGGGGGCGGTGATGCTGATCGACGAAGCCGACGTTTACATCAAAAGCCGCGCCGACAACCTGGCCTCCAATGCCGTGGTCGGTGTGTTCTTGCGGGTGCTGGAATATTTTAACGGCTTGTTATTCCTGACCACCAATCGGGTGGACGACATCGACGAAGCCATCATTTCCCGTTGTATCGCCATGCTGCGCTACCACGCCCCGGATCATGCGGACAGATGCAAAATCTGGCGGGTCATGACCGAGCAATTTAGCTTGCCGGTCAGGGAAGAATTGATCGACGAACTGGCGGCCATCTTTCCTGGGGCTACGGGGCGCGACATCAAGGGCTTGACCAAACTGGTCGCTAAATTCTGCCAGCAAAAACAACTGGCGCCGGAGTTGGAGGTGTTCAAGCGTTGTTCGGTGTTTAGAGGCCTGGAGTTGCTGGACGAAGCCGCCTAGTTTGAAAAGCGGGTGTCTGTTTTCCTCGAATAGGGGTGAATTACAAATACACTTAATATTGTTACTGTTTTATTAAGTAAAACAATAAATTACCGCTTGCGTGTATTGTTGAATTTAAATAAGCCGATATAGTGAATGCGAGATTTCGTTTCGACCGATAAACGGTCCGGGAGGCAAAATGAAGATCGCTAAGATAGGAAATACCGGCATAGCTATGCTGATCGTTGTCATTGCCGGTTTGCTCGGCATATTACCGATGGGATTGGTCTTTTCCATATTGCTCTTTGCCGCATTGATGCGTGGTAGCGTGATGTTGATTGATAAAGCCATTGATAGCGGGGCACAAGCGAAGGAAATTGATCGGCATTAATTCCGGTTGGCATATTTGCCAATTGCTTGAAGTTTAGGAAAACTAATGGGTAGCGATGCCCGGCTTTACGGCTTTTATGCTGGGATTCACGTTGTTTATCCCAGTCTATCGGCTGCTCTAGGAGGGAGTCGACGACAGGAGAGCGTTTAGACATCGCTCCCATCGGGATTTGGCTGTTCTCCTCTCTGCTGTAATTGCTGCACTCGTTTTCTCAATGAGAGGTTTTCCTTCACCTCATCGACGTATTCACCAACCCCTTCTGCAATCCATTTTGCTTCAGTGACTTGCTTTATCTGGGGAATTATGACATCGATCATCTTAATGAGATCTTTGTGTCGCGCTGCACCGGGCACTATAGCGGAAAGCCCTTCCCGGAGACGGCTGAGGTTTGATAGAGCTCGATCATGACCATCGATAAACTCCGAGACTTGCTGGGCGATATCTTCGGCATCCGCATTTAGTGCTTCATACCGTACAGTACGCAGCTGACGTCGGGCTGCCATGTTACCGATTTCGCCCTCCATGACTAAGGAGAGGGCTTCATGCTTCTTTTGAGCGAGCGCTAAGACTTGAGCTTGCCTTGTGCTTTGAATTGATCGCCACAGGTTGACGCAAGAAATAATGAAGCCTAGCACTCCAAGAGTTCCCGTAAGCATTGAAGTGGTCATGTAAATTTTCCTTTTAGATGCCGCAATTCGGATTTCTTTGAGTTTTAAGTTCGCGATGCCCGACTACCAGTAGGTTTAAAAATGACGAAAAACATTGCGTCAAAACGATGTCCAAGTTTTTGAAAAACAGAAATATCTTTTCATTTCAACTGTATCGCTTTATTTGATATGGCCTAAATCAAATTGGTTAACCATCAACAGATTACCCAAACTACTTCTGCAACCGCCCCCGCCGCGCATCCATCGGATTCTGCTTTAAAGGTCGATAAATCTCGACACGATCTTCGGCGCTGAGATTTTTGTCCAAATTACAAACCACCCCAAAAATCCCGACCTTCTGCTGACTTAAATCAATTTCCGGAAACTCCCGCAAGATGCCGGAAGCTTCTATGGCTAGTTCGACGGTGGAATTCGCCGCCAGGCTAATGGGAATAAGCAGTTGTCGCTCCGGCGTGGCATAAGCCACTTCCACCGCTATCAAATCATCCGCCATACAAGGCTTTGGCACGTTGGGTGAAGGAGGTGACCATGGTGTTGCAGATTTGGTTGAACACCGGACCAAAGGCCAAATTGGCCAGCATCCCGGAGATTTCAAACTCCAGGTCCAGCGAGATTTTGCTGGCGTCTTCGCGCAGCGGCATGAAACTCCAAAAGCCCTCTAGCGAGGAAAACGGCCCGTCCAGCAAACTGATTTGGATTCTGCCGCCTTGATCGATTTTGTTACGTGTAGTGAAGGATTTATGAAAGCCGGCCTTGGCGATGTCGATTTGGCCTTCGACGATATTGCCTTCACGCTTCAATATTTTGCTGCCGGAGCACCAGGGTAAGAATTTGGGATACGACTCGATGTCATCCACTAGGTCAAACATTTGTTTGGCAGAGAATTTGACCAAGGCGCTTTTTTGTACAACCGTGATCATTTACAGCACCCCGAGTACATGTAAGAAGACGATGAATACGGCAGCTGGTGCCACGTATTTAATCAGGAAGTGCCAAGCTTGAAAGCCTTGCGCCGGCAACTCCAATTCTTGTTCGGCATGGGCTTGTTTCATCATCCAGCTGGCAAACACGGCGATGCACAAACCGCCCAAGGGCAGCATCAGGTTGGCGGTCAGGTAATCCAGCAGTTCGAACAGATTTTTATCGAAGATTTTAAAGTTGGACCAAATATTAAACGAAAAAACCACGGCCACGCCCAAGCCCCAGCAGGCAGTGCCGGACCAGACACAGGCTTTTTGCCTATCGATATTTTTGTTTTCCACCAGCCAGGCTACGGTCGGTTCGATCAAGGAAATGGACGAGGTGAGGGCGGCGAAAAACAGCAGTACAAAAAACAGGACGCCGAATAACCAACCGCCACTCATGTGACCAAAGGCTAACGGCAGCGTTTGAAAGATCAAGCCCGGTCCGGTGGCAACTTCCAGTTGGTTGGCAAACACCAAGGGAAAAATGGCGATGCCGGCCAGCAAGGCTACGGCGGTATCCGCGCCGGCGATGAAAAATGTGGTTTTGGCAATCGACACATGACCGGGCAGGTAAGAACCGTACACCATAATGGCACCCATGCCCAAGCTCAGCGTGAAGAAGGCGTGGCCCATGGCGGTAAGCACCGCGTCAGCGGTGATTTTGCTGAAATCGGGGCTGAATAGAAAGTGGATGCCTTGCGCGTAATAGCCTGATGCCATCGCATAAGCCACTAAAATGATCAGGATCACGAACAAGGCAGGCATCAAAAACCGTACGGCTTTTTCCAGGCCGCCTTTTACACCGCGCATTACGACTTGCATGGTGATGAACATAAACACGGTGTGCCAGAAAATTTGCTGGATAGGGCTGGCCATCAAATTGTCGAATATCTCCTTAACTTCGCCGCCGTCGGTACCGAAAAAGCCACCGAAAAACGCTTTGAAGATGTAAGCCATAGCCCAGCCGGCAATCACGCTATAGTAGGCCAGGATTAAAAAACCGGCGATCATGCCCATCCAGCCCAAATAGCCCCAGCGCGGATCGACTTTGGCTTCGGCAGCTAGGGTTTGCATGGTGTTGATCGGGCTTTGCCGGCCGCGGCGGCCCAGCATGATTTCCGCGATCATGATGGGTATGCCGATGGCTGCCACGCAGATTAAATAGACCATCACAAAAGCGCCGCCACCGTTTTGGCCGGTGATGTAAGGAAATTTCCATATATTACCCAACCCAACCGCCGAACCGGTGGCGGCCAGAATAAAGGCGAAACGGGAGGACCATTCGCCGTGAATGGATGGGGTTTTATCGGTCATGTTGGAGAGCCCTTGTGTTTTTATGTCGTTATTTAACGGGTGTGTGAGTAAAATATCAAAATTCACGTTTTCAGTCAGTTTAAAAAATCTTCGCTACGCAATGGCAGCCAAAAAATCCAAGAAGGACAACAAAGCCACCGATAACACCATCGCGGTTAATCGCCAGGCTTCCCACGAGTACACCATAGACGAGACTTTCGAAGCCGGTTTGGTGTTGGAAGGCTGGGAAGTGAAAAGCTTGCGCGACGGACGGATCCAGTTGAAAGAGAGCTATGTCGAGATCAGACGCGGCGAGGCGTGGTTGAGCGGGGCGCATGTGTCGGCTTTATTGTCGGCATCGACGCACGTCAATCCCGACGCCGTGCGCAAGAAGAAATTATTGCTGCATCGGCGGGAATTGAACAAGCTGATCGGCTCGGTGGAGCGCAAGGGCTACACCTTGATTCCATTGTCGATGTATTGGATTAAGGGCCGTGCCAAGTTGAAAATCGGTCTGGCGAAAGGTAAAAAATTGCACGACAAACGCGCGGCGTCCAAAGACAAAGATTGGCAACGCGACCGCGCCCGCATCATGAAACACGGCTAATCTCGATGGCGACGCATCCTAATTTACTGGAGGCAGACAACAGCGTGTTGCTGGTGGTGGACATTCAACAGCGTTTGTCGGCGGCGATGCCCGTTACAGACTTGCAGCAGATGCTTACACACGGCCAGCGTTTATTGCGAGCGGCCGGACTGCTGGATGTGCCGGTGTTGTTGACAGAACAGTATCCGCAAGGGCTAGGGCCTACTCAAGCAGATATTGGTGAGTGTTTGCCCGGCAGTGCCCGGATTTTCAATAAAACCGGTTTTTCTTGTTGCGCTGCGGACGGTTTCAAGCAAGCCTTGGCTGACACCGGTCGGCAGCAAGTGGTGATAATCGGTCAGGAAGCGCATGTGTGCGTGTTGCAAACCGCGCTTGAATTGTTAAGTGCAAACTATCAAGTGCATGTGTTGGCGGATGTAGTTTGCTCGCGCCAAGTCCTGCACAAAGATTACGCCTTGCAGCGCATGCAGCAGCAAGGTGTTACGTTGAGTTGTCACGAATCCGTGTTGTTCGAATGGTTGCGGGATGCTCGGCATAGTCATTTCAAAACTATTTCGGCGCTTTTGCGCTAGTGCCACGGGGGATCAATGCTACGGAAGGGATGGAACGCGGTCTTACTGGGACTGTTGCTGATACAAGGTTGTGCGGAGCCGCTGCCGCCGCTGCATACGTTTAGCGGTTTTGCGCAAGGGACCACTTACCATATTAGCTATTGGGCGCCGCAAGCCCTGGACGAGGCGCAAATCACCGCTGAAGTTGAAAAGGTTTTCCTGGATTTGGATAAAACCTTATCCAATTACCGACCTGACTCGCTAATCGAGCAGTTCAATGCCAACGTTTCGACCGAAGCTCAGCCAGTAGGCGAGGAAATCGTGGCTTTGGTTAAAATCGCGCAGAACGTCAGCGCCCTGAGCCAGGGGTGTTACGATTTGACGATCAAACCTTTGTTCGAGCTGTGGGGCTTCATGGGTGATGATTTGACTATTCCCGACGATGCAACGTTACAGGCCGCTTTGGCGAATGTCGGCATGGACAAATTGCAGTTGGTGGACGATAGCCATATATCAAAAAAACTGCCGAGCTTGCGTGTCGATGTGTCGTCGATAGCCCAGGGTTACAGCGTAGAGAAAATCAGCAATGCGCTGCAGGCTATGGGTATCCAAAACTACTTGGTGGAAATAGGCGGCGAGTTGAAAGCGCTGGGTAGCAAACCGGACGGCAAGGCTTGGCGGATTGCGGTAGAAAAACCGCTGCCGGGCGAACAAAAAATGCATAAGGTCGTGACCTTGCCCAAAGACAGCCCGATGTCGGTGATGACTTCCGGCACGTATCGGCATTATTTCGATGTCAAAGGTAAACGTTACAGCCACATCCTTGATGCCCGCAACGGTGCGCCGGTTACCCACGATTTAGTGGCGGTCAGTGTGTTTAATGAAAGTCCGACTATCGCCGATGCCTGGTCTACCGCTTTGTTATGCCTGGGGCAGGAAGAGGGGATGAAACTTGCCGATGCCGAGAAATTGCAGGTGATGTTTATTCAGCAGCAAGGCACCGAGTTTTTGGAAAGTAAAACTAGAGCCTTGACCATGTCCACCCAAGTGACGATTAACTAGGCTTAGTTCTATCGTGGTAGTATCCGCGCAAAACTAAATCGGGGGAGATTTTATGTGGGGTCTAAACGATCACTTGACGTTCGCCGTGCATGGTGGCGGCGACAACGGCGGCGGAGTGGCCGGCGGGGTGGAGAACTTATTGTCCTTCCTGGAAATGCTGGTGCGCCAATCTCCGTCGGAAAGTTTTAATAGTGTGTTACCGGGCGTTGCGGCTTTAGAAAATATTCATCCCTTGTTGGTGCATTTTCCGATTGCGTTGCTGACCTTGTTCTTTACATTGGATTTGATCGGCAGCTTGGCGAATCGCTCGGAATGGCGGCAGATTGCCGGTGCATTTTTGTATCTGGGTACTGTGTTTGCCGCGCTTACCGTGGCGGCGGGTTTGGTGGCTGCCGCGAGTGTGGCGCATGGTGGTGATGTTCACGAGATTATGGAGCATCACGAACATCTGGGTATCTCGGTATTGAGTCTGGCCGCGCTGCTGTCAGCTTGGCGCTTGCTGAGTAAAGGGCTGATAGCCGGACCGGCAAACACACTGTTTTTATTACTGGCGGCGATTTTATCGGCTTTGCTGGCTTTTACCGCCGATCTGGGTGGGCTTATGGTTTATAAGCATGGTGTGTCCGTGCAAGCGGCAGATCAGGTCAATCGCGCGGCAGCACTGGCCCATGAACACGAGGGCGTTGCGCCGCTGAATGTGCCTGCAACGTCTGAGGAAACCGAAATTGAAGATTTGAATCCGGAAGATAGCCATCAGGATGAAACGCCGCATGGCGCTGCCGGTCATCATCACGACCATGATCATGCGCATTGACGCCCACCTGAGGAGCCACCGGACGAAGGCTGACAAGGGTCAGCCTTTTTTTATTGGCGCGGACATGACATATCGGATACCTGTGTTATTCTACGCCGCCATTTTTTATGAGGCTTTCGATGCGTACCCGCGTTAAAATTTGCGGCTTTACCCAGGTGGAGGATGCGCTTTATGCGGCCAATTTGGGCGTCGACGCGATTGGGTTGGTGTTTTATTCGCCTAGTCCAAGAAACGTCAGTATTGAACAAGCCGCAAGCATCAGTAGAGCGTTGCCAGCTTTTGTTAACGTGGTAGCCTTGTTCGTCGATGCTGAGCCGGCTTTGATCCGCGAAGTATTGAATAAAGTAAGGGTGGATTGCCTGCAATTTCATGGCGACGAGCCTGCTGAGGATTGCCGGATTTACGATAAGTCGTATATCAAAGCCATTCGCATGCAATCCGATACCGACGTCGTAGGATTGCAACAGCAGTACCACGATGCGGCCGGGTTACTGTTGGATGCTTATCATCCGGGCGTGCAGGGCGGCAGCGGTAGCAGTTTTGACTGGGATTTGATTCCAAAGGCCCGCAGTTTGCCGATCATTCTCGCGGGTGGATTGATACCGGAAAATGCCGGGGAAGCGATTAAAGCGGTAAAACCGTATGCGCTGGATGTCAGCAGCGGTGTTGAGGCCGGGAAAGGCATCAAGGATGCGGCGAAAATGGCTGCTTTCATAAGAATAACTAATCAAGCGACTTGAGAACTATGACAGAAAGATACGATATGCCGGATACCCGGGGCCATTTCGGGCCTTACGGCGGTATTTTTGTTGCGGAAACGCTGATGCCGGCCATAACCGAACTGAACGAAGCCTACCAGCGCTATATGCTGGATCCGGAGTTTATTGCCGAGCTGGATGCGGATCTGCGCGATTATGTTGGCCGGCCGTCGCCGCTGTATCACGCCGAACGCTGGAGCCAGCATCTGGGCGGTGCGCAGATTTATCTGAAGCGTGAAGATCTCAATCACACCGGCGCGCACAAGGTAAATAACACTGTTGGGCAAGCTCTGCTGGCGAAGCGCATGGGCAAGACTCGTATCATCGCCGAAACCGGCGCTGGCCAGCACGGCGTTGCAACTGCCACTGTAGCTGCGCGCCTGGGTTTGGAATGCGTAGTGTATATGGGCGCTGTCGATGTCGCGCGCCAAGCCTTGAATGTTTACCGGATGAAGTTGTTGGGCGCCACCGTGGTGCCGGTCGAGTCGGGTTCCAAAACTCTCAAAGACGCGCTGAACGAAGCTTTGCGCGATTGGGTGACCAATATCGATAATACGTTTTACATTATTGGTACCGTAGCCGGTCCGCATCCTTATCCTGCCATGGTCCGTGACTTCCAGGCCGTGATAGGCCGAGAAGCGCGCCAACAATGCCTGGATCAAGCCGGCAAATTGCCCGACGCCTTAGTCGCTTGCGTTGGTGGCGGTTCCAATGCCATTGGCTTGTTCTATCCGTTTATCGACGATGCCGACGTGAAGATGTATGGTGTCGAGGCTGCCGGCGACGGCATCGAAACCGGTCGTCATTCCGCGCCGTTATCGGCCGGCAGACCCGGCGTATTGCACGGCAATCGCACCTATCTGATGGCCGACGACGACGGTGAGATTATTGAAACCCATTCGATTTCCGCCGGTCTGGATTATCCCGGTGTCGGCCCGGAGCACGCCTGGTTGAAAGATACCGGCCGCGCTCAATATCCGAATATTACCGACGATGAGGCGCTGCAAGGCTTCCATGCTCTGACCAAAATGGAAGGCATTATCCCGGCGTTGGAGTCCAGCCACGCGATGGCTTACACGATGAAACTGGCGCCCACCATGCGCAAGGATCAAATTATTATCGTCAACCTGTCCGGACGCGGCGACAAAGACATGCACACCATTATGCAACGCGAGGGCATCAGTCTATGAGCCGTTTAGCCAATAAATTTGCTGAATTAAAAGCCTCCGGGCGCAAAGCCTTGATCCCTTTTATTACAGCCGGCGATCCTTATCCGGAATTTACCGTACCACTGCTGCATGAAATGGTGGCAGCCGGTGCCGACGTGATCGAGCTAGGCGTACCTTTCTCCGATCCAATGGCTGATGGACCAGTGATACAACGCGCCAGCGAGCGGGCTTTATCTCATCATGTTGGCTTGCGGAAAGTATTGAGCATGGCCATGGAGTTTCGTAAAACCGATCAGGACACCCCATTGGTGTTGATGGGCTATTTAAATCCTATTGAAATCATGGGTTACGAAGACTTTGCGAATGCCGTACAGCGCGCTGAGGTTGATGGCGTATTGACGGTGGATTTGCCGCCGGAAGAATCCGAGTCTTGTGTTCGCATGCTGCGCGACCGCGGCATCGATCAAATTTTTTTATTAGCGCCGAACACCAATGCTGAACGGATCCAGAAAATGGATGCAGTGGGCAGCGGTTACTTGTATTACGTGTCTCTGAAAGGCGTCACGGGTGCCGGCCATCTGGATACCGCCGATGTCGAAGAAAAGTTGCAACTCATTCGCCAGAATACTGCACTGCCGGTTGGGGTTGGTTTTGGTGTTAAAGATGCCGATACGGCGAAAACCATCGCCGCGATTGCTGACGGCGTCGTGGTGGGTAGCGCGTTGATCAGTAAAATAGAAGCGAATCTCGATGATCCTCAGCGAGCCAAGCATGAGATCATCACTTTATTGAAATCCATGCGCGCAGCCATGGATGTTTAAGCTTTCAAGCGGAGACTACACCGAATGAGTTGGTTTGAAAAACTGGTTCCCTCTGCCATCAGAACCGAATCCTCGCAGAAGAAAACCACCGTGCCGGAAGGCTTGTGGAATAAATGTCCGCGTTGCGATGCGATTTTGTTTAACGCCGAGCTGGAGAAAAACTTAAGCGTTTGCCCAAAATGCGATCACCATTTACGCATTTCGGCGCGCAAACGCCTGAATATGTTTTTGGATGAAGATGGATGTCAAGAAATCGGTGCTGGATTAAAGCCCAGCGATCCTTTGAAATTTAAGGACAGCAAGCGCTATAAAGACCGGATTAGTCAGGCGCAAAAACAAAGCAACGAAAACGATGCGTTGGTGGTGATGAAGGGCACACTTAAAGGTGTCGGTATCGTTGCTGCGGCGTTTGATTTTGGTTTCATGGGCGGCTCGATGGGTTCGGTGGTTGGTGAGCGATTCGTGCGTGGCGTCAACGAAAGTTTGCGTTTGGGTGTGCCGTTCATCGTCTTTACTGCCAGTGGCGGTGCCAGAATGCAGGAGTCTTTGTTCTCGCTGTTTCAAATGACCAAAACCAGCGCGGCCTTGACCAAACTAGCCGAAGCCGGGATTCCGTATATTTCCTTCATGACCGACCCCACCATGGGGGGGGTGTCGGCCAGTCTGGCGATGTTGGGCGATATTAACGTCGCGGAACCGGATGCTTTGATCGGCTTTGCCGGCCCGCGAGTCATCGAACAAACGGTGCGGGAAAAATTGCCGGAAGGCTTCCAACGTAGCGAATTTCTGCAGGAACACGGGGCCATAGACATGATCGTTGATCGTCGCGAGATGCGCGATAAAATAGCCAGCATCCTGGCTATTATGTGCGCCGGCAGCAGCGCCGACGTGGTCGGAGTGATTGCCACCAGCGAGCCATTAAGCAATCAGGGTGAGAGCGATAATCTGCAGTCTCAGGAATAAATACGGTCGAAATGACACGTTTTGATTCGCTGCAAGCCTGGTTGGATTGGCAGGAAAAACTACATCCTCGGCCTATCGATTTAGGGTTGGGAAGAGTTGCCGGCGTATATCGGCAGCTTAATCCCGAACAAAAAAAACCGCTAACCATCACCGTTGCCGGTACCAACGGCAAGGGTTCCTGCGTGGCGTTTCTGGAAGCGATTTATCGGGCCGCGGGCTACCGGGTTGGCGCCTACACATCGCCGCATATTTTGCGCTATAACGAACGCATTCGTATTGATGGTGTGCCGGTCGAGGATGCCTTGATTTGCGATGCTTTTACCCGCATTGATGCGGCGCGCGGCGAGACCAGTTTGAGCTATTTCGAGTTTGGCACGTTGGCAGCCTTGGGTATTTTCGCCGAGGCAGATCTGGATATTCAGTTACTGGAAGTCGGTTTAGGCGGCAGACTTGATGCGGTGAATATTATTGACCCCGATGCAGCGATTGTGACGACGATAGCACTTGATCATGTGGATTGGCTGGGGCATACCGAAGAAGCCATCGGTCGGGAAAAAGCCGGCATTTTTAGAGCCGGTGTGGCGGCTATAATCGGCGATGCGCAAGCGCCACGCTCAGTAGTCGAAGTAGCCGAGCAAGTCGGAGCCATTGCGCTGCAAATGGACAGCGAATTCAGTTATCAAAAACAGCGCGATAGCTGGGAATGGCGCTCTGCGGATAAGCAAATAGATCGCTTGCCGGCGCCGGCGTTTAAGGGCGAACACCAATATCGAAATGCTTCCGCGGCGATTATGGCTATAAACACCCTACAGCCTTTATTAGCGGTCAGTGACGATGCAATTCGGCAAGGCTTGGAAAGTGCCCGGCTAGCAGGACGTTTTCAGTTGATTGCCGGCGCGCCGCGCATTTTGCTTGATGTCGGGCACAACCCGCAGGCTGTGCAAACATTAATCAACTATTTGTCTGAATACTTCCCCGAGATCAGAATACATGCAGTTTTTGCAATGATGCGGGATAAAGATATTGCCGGCGTATTGAACATGATGCGCGACAGAGTGACCACGTGGTATTTAGCGCCACTTGCTAATCCTCGCGCTGCAACTCCGGATATGTTAGAAACCATCTTTCAGCAACAAGGCCTGGATAACGTCCGTAGCGGTTTTACCGATTTTACCGAGGCATTTCAAACCGCCCGGCAAAATACCGGACAGGACGACTTGCTTTTGATTTTTGGTTCTTTTTTTCTAGTATCCGAATATTTATCGAAATTTTCTTAGAGGTGATCAGAATGGATCAAGAGTTAAAGCAGCGATTGATTGGTGCGGCGGTCATTACCGCGTTGGCGGCGATTTTCGTGCCGATGTTATTTGACGACCCGATAGACGAAACCGGCAAAAGCATCAATGAATTGAAAATTCCCGAGCTGCCTGCCAAGGCTCAAGATGTGGAAATCATGCCTTTGCCGGAAAAAGTTGAAGAGGTGGCGGAAACTCTGCCGGCCGAGACTGCGCCCAAACAAACGATGAAAGTGCTGGAAGAAGGCGAATCGGAAGCAGAGTTGGAAGCGCCCAAGCCACAAGTTAAATTGACCGCTAAAGAGACCGCGCCGGCGCTACGCAGTCTGCCGGCCGCCAAACCTGCTACACAGGCGGCAGCCGTGGCGCAAGTCGATGAAGAACCCGCTGAAGCGGAAGACGTGCCGCCGGCAGTCCTTAGCAAGCCAAGTAAATCGCCGGCGCCTGCCGTCCAGCCTTTACAAGCGGTGAGTCCGACTCCGAAAGTGCTTAAACCGGTTAACAAATTACCTGAACCCAAAGCAGAGGTAGCGGCAGTTGCGGCCCCTGCACAGGTGGCTACACCGGCCAGCAAAGCGCCGGCGGCGGCCGAGGACAGCAATCGCTGGTATTTGCAAGTGGGTACGTTCAGTCAAAAACCTAACGCCGTCAGTTTGCAGGATAATCTGAAGCAACAAGGTTTCGCCGCATCGGTCAGGGAGGTAGCCAGCGATAAAGGTACTGTGTTTAAAGTTCGCATAGGGCCTATCGTCGATAAAGCCAAGGCCCAGGCAGTTAAAGCCAAATTGGCGCAAATTAACGTCAACAGTTTTGTTTCGGCGGACGAATAGTCGTTTGTTTGATTTAGCCGGCTAGACCATGTTGGATTTTGTACCCTGGGCCAAGTTGCTGTGGGTGGATTACGTCGTCATCTCCATTATCTTGATTTCGGCGATAATGGGCCTAATGCGCGGATTTGTTAAAGAAGCGTTTGCATTGGTGCTTTGGATAGTGGCGGTATGGGTGGCAACGCAGTACTGCCGGGAAGTTTCGGTATTGTTGCAATCGACCATCAGCTATCCTTCGGCCAGAATCGCCGCCGCGTTCGCGTTGCTTTTTTTCGCCACCTTAATTTTGGGTAGTTTAATCAGTTTTTTGCTGAGTCAGCTTATCGAGAAGACCGGCTTGACCGGTAGTGATCGTCTGCTGGGTATGTTATTCGGTATTGCCCGGGGGGCGGTACTGGTTTCCTTGTTGGTGATGCTGGCCGGGCTAACGCCGTTGCCGGAAGATCCCTGGTGGAAACAATCCCTTCTCATTCCTCCGTTCCAAGCCTTGGCGATGTGGTTGAAAACCCACATGCCGACCGGTTTGGCGGATTACATCCATTATCGATAACTTGGGTCTGCTATGTGTGGTATTGCCGCTATTGTTTCCAATCAAAGTGTTAATCAGGATTTATACGACGCCCTGACGGTACTTCAGCACCGGGGTCAGGATGCCGCCGGTATTGTCACGTGCGACGGTAGCCGTTTGCATTTGCGTAAGGATAACGGTTTGGCGCGGGATGTATTTTCCAGCAAGCAAATGATGAAGCTGAAAGGTAATATGGGCATAGCCCATGTGCGCTATCCGACCGCCGGTTGCACCAGTTCTGCGGAAGCCCAGCCTTTTTACGTGAACTCGCCGTTTGGTTTGACCTTGGCGCACAATGGCAACCTGACCAATACCGAAGAACTGAAATACCAGGTGTTCATGGATGACCAACGTCACATCAATACCGATTCAGATTCCGAAGTATTGTTGAACGTATTCGCGCATGAATTGGCGCAATTCGGCAAACTCAAACTAACCGTGGATGATGTGTTTCAAGCGGTTAGCGCGGTACATAAGCGGATTCGCGGCGCTTACGCGGTAGTGGTGATGATTGCCGGTTTCGGCGTATTGGGTTTCCGCGACCCGCACGGTATTCGCCCCATTGTGTTCGGCAAACGCAAAACCGAGGAGGGCACTGATTACATGATCGCTTCCGAAAGCGTGGCGCTGGACGTGTTGGATTTTCAATTGATACGCGACATTGAGCCGGGCGAGGCCGTGTTTATCGAAGCGGATGGTCAGTTACATACCCGGCAATGTACCGAATTAGTCGATCATTGCCCGTGTATTTTCGAATATGTGTATTTCGCCCGGCCGGATTCGATCATCGACAATATTTCGGTGTACAAAGCCAGAATGCGGATGGGCAGAAAACTGGCAGAAAAAATTCAACGGGAATGGCCGGACCACGACATCGACGTGGTGATTCCGATTCCGGATACCAGCCGTACCGCTGCGTCGCAGATTGCCCACGACCTGGGTGTGAAGTTTCGCGAAGGCTTTATGAAAAACCGCTATATCGGCCGGACCTTTATCATGCCCGGTCAAAAAATGCGAAAAAAATCGGTCAAGCAAAAGTTAAATGCCATTTCGCTGGAATTCGACGGTAAGAATGTATTGTTGGTAGACGATTCCATCGTGCGCGGCACGACTTCCGAGCAGATCATCCAGATGGCCCGCGATGCCGGTGCCAAGAAAGTATATTTTGCGTCTGCGGCGCCGCCGGTTCGTTATCCCAATGTCTATGGCATTGATATGCCTGCCGCGCATGAGTTAATAGCGCACGACCGTACCGAGGAGGAAATTTGCCAGGCCTTGGGCGCGGATAAGCTGATTTATCAAAGCTTGGACGATCTGATCGAAGCGGTCGGTAGAGGTAATCCGGACATCAAGCATTTCGATACCTCATGCTTCAGCCACGATTACATTACCGGCGATATCGACGATGCTTATCTGGCGCGCATCGAAGCCTTGCGCAATGACAATGCGCAAGAATTGCGCAACAGCAGCAGCTTTATCATAGAGATGCAGGTTGCAAAGTAACAGGACCCGAAATGAGTGAATTTGATTGGCAAGATTATGCCCCAGAAACTCAGGCCATCCGCACTGGGCACAAGCGTACTCACGAAGACGAACATAGCATTCCTATATTTGCAACCTCCAGCTATGTGTTCAAATCGGCTGAGGAAGCGGCGCTGCGCTTTACCGGAAAGCAACCCGGCAATATCTACTCGCGTTTCACCAATCCGACCGTCAGCGCGTTTCAAGAGCGTTTAGCGTATCTGGAAAAAGGCGAGCGCTGCCTGGCGTTTGCGTCGGGCATGGCCGCGATCATGGCGGTCGGCATGGCTCTGCTGAAGGCCGGCGACCATGTAGTCTGTTCGCGCAGTGTGTTTGGCAACACGGTACTGACTTTCCAAAATTATTTCGGCAAATTTGGCGTCGAGACCGATTTCGTCAGCTTGACCGATCCGGCGGCCTGGGAAGCGGCGATTAAGCCTAATACCCGGTTTTTGTTTCTGGAAACGCCTTCAAACCCGTTAATCGAAATCGCCGACATTCAGGCCATAGCCGATATAGCGCATCGGCATGGTGCGCTCCTGGTGGTTGATAACGTGTTCTGCACGCCGATCTTGCAACAGCCATTAACCTTCGGCGCCGATTTGGTGGTGCATTCCACGACCAAATACATTGACGGCCAAGGGCGTTGCGTCGGCGGTGCGGTGGTGGCTAATGAAGAATTGATCGAAAAATACGTGTATCCCTATCTGCGTACCGGCGGTGCGACGATGAGTCCGTTCAATGCCTGGGTGTTTCTGGGTGGACTGGAAACGCTGGCTTTGCGCATGAAAGCACACTGCGACAATGCTTTTGAACTGGCCAAATGGCTGGAGCAACAACCGGCCGTAGCCAAGGTGCATTACCCCGGATTGGAATCGCATGCCCAGCACGAGTTGGCTAAGCGCCAGCAGACGCATTTCGGCGCAGTGGTCAGTTTCGAATTGCAAGGTGGCAAAGATCATGCCTGGCAGCTGATTGATTCGACACGCATGTTGTCGATTACGGCGAATTTGGGCGATGTTAAAACCACCATCACTCACCCAGCGACCACTACACATGGCCGCTTGAGCCCGGAGGCCAGAGCCGAAGCGGGAATCAAAGACAGCTTGGTGAGAATTTCGGTGGGTTTGGAAAATGTCGATGACATCAAGGCCGATTTGCTTAACGGACTGACAAATTGTTGATGGTGCGGGTCGGTCAAGCCTGCTGTCGCGCCACGCAAATCCAAAATTAAGCTATCTTTGACCGACGTTATAGAGAGATTGCGATCATGTTTCAGGATAGAAAAGAGTACCGAAAAAACTTTAACGCGGAAGGCCAACTGTTTGTGGGTGGCGAAACCTTGCAACTGAATTGCTACGATGTGTCGCTGAAAGGCGCGATGGTCGAAGTCAGTCCTGGCGATTTGCTCACCACTATCCAGGATTTCGAAGCGTTGCTGAACGAAGACCGGCAAGCTGAAATATTTGTCGCCGAATTAATGTTGGCCGGCGAGGTGGATATTGTTTGGGTTAAAAGGGAACGCAACCGCATCATGATGGGCCTGGAGTTTCGGGATGTCGTGCATAACGCCCACAAACTTTGGCGCAAGCGGTGCGGTTACCGCAAACTCGAAGCGTTTAAAGCCGAATTGTTTATCGACAAGGAGCGCTTCAACGTGGAAGGTGTGAATCGTTCGGTACAGGGTATGTGCCTGAAATTAACCGGTCATCATTCCTGTATTAAGGTCAACGCTCCGGTTAAGTTGTTGGCTGCTGAACTGGGATTGAGCGCTTTGGGCAAAGTGGTTTGGGTCGAGAGCAACGAGCTGGTCACCCGCCTCGGTCTGCAACTGGTCATCGTTAAATAAAGTCAGGTTAACCCGCTTGCGCCGGTTCATTCGCTCTGGGGAGTTTTGGGTCAGACGTTAACGTGCACAATACGAATATGTATATCGCAGTTGGACTCATTTAGTTAGAAACGAGTCCAAAAATTCATGTCAAAACCCGTGCTGACCTGCTTAAGCGTTTAATAGCGGATCCAGTTCGTGGCTCATATCCAGCGCATGCAAATCATCAAACCCCCCAATATGCCGCTCACCGATATAGATTTGCGGTACCGTGCGACGTTTGGTTTTTTCCATCATTTGCTGGCGTAGTCCAGGTTCGGCATCCACATTGATTTCCGTATAGCCGACGCCTTTGCGATCAAAAAGTTTTTTTGCCATGGTGCAATACGGGCAGAGCTTCGCGGTGTAAATGATAATTTCCGGCATGAGAAAAAATTAATAAATGCTAATGAATGAAGGTATTCTAAAGCGACGGCTGCTTTTGCTCAATAGTCATGGCCTTGGCGAGTTCCTCGATTAATAAGCAGGACGCTGCGGGTAAGGTCGCGCCAAATGCCACAATCCCGTCAGCGTGACCAAGCATGCTGAATAATCCAGTTTGTTGCAGTCTACCTGAGGTAAATAACTCGGCAACGGCGTTGGCCATTTCCGGGGTGCCGTAGGGCACGTCTGCCGCAGTAAAAGCCAGATTCAGCCGGTTGGTCTGCAACCACAACTCCGGGCAGTGCACATGTATCACGGCACCAATTGCCGGGTGTTGACGATAAACGCTGGCGTGGGTGAGTGCTTCCGAGGACGGTTGAGATAAGCCGCGCGACTTGATGGTATTACGTTCCGGCGATGCGCTTTCGATCAGCGCATAGTGTTGCTTGTTAAGGACCGGCAAGTGTCCGGTTTGTGTGCCGGAGATCAAAAACGCCTGACCACCGGGAGCCAAGCGTCGACTGATATTGCCAAATCCCAGCCCAGCGTATTTTTCGGCGATTTGCCCAATCAGCCGCAAGCGATAAAACAGGCTGCGCCAGGCGTTGAGTTCGCTGATATCAATGTCTGCCGCGAACTCGCCATGCTGATGATCAAGGCGATATTTAATAACACCTTCCAGTTCGCTCAATCCGTTTTCCATTCTTATAATGTGTTTTAAGATTTATTTTTTATCCAGCCAACGCATGAAACCAAATTTTTTAAGACCCGGCTTTGCCTTTTGTTTGCTGTTTTTGTTGATCAGTTTAAACCTTGCCCACGCCGCAAATCAAAACCCGCCCAACAAAACGCTGTCGCATACCGATATACAGCAACGTATTCAAGTCATCAAAGATAAGCAGAATCTGCCTGAAGAACAGAAAAACCGGATTTTGGCGGCGTATCACGAAAGTGAAGATAACCTCAACGAATTGGAGGCACAGGACGCGCAAGCCGAATCCTTCAAGCAGGCTTTAAACAGCCTACCGATAGAAATGAAGCAATTGGCAAGGCAAATAGCTGAGGCCGAGAGCAATTTAAAAAATAGGAAGTCTGAGAAGCTGGTGATTTTTCCGACGGATGAGTTGGAGCAACGCCTGCTTATCGAAAAAACCAAGCTTAGCGATTTAGACGCCGAAATCAGCCGTATTGAAGCGACTTTGGGCGAATTGAACAGCCGGCCGCAATGGATTCGGGAAAAAGTCTCCGAAATCAAGAGCAAACAGACTTCCAGTCAGCAGGAACAGCAGAGTTTGGCATCCAGGGCTGACGACAATCTATATCAAAAAGAGGCCAGGCAGATACAACTAGATAGCCGGATTCGTCTGTTAAACAGCACGCTGAAAACGCTGGAATTGGAAAATCTTAGTAATCCCTTGCAACTGCAAGCTAACAAGGATCGTGTACATCTGTTGACCCTGCAACGGGAGCAGCAGAGTTTACTAATTGCTGACCTCGATAATTTCTTGCTGGAGCGGCGCCAACAGGAAACTGATAAAGAGCAGGCAGCATTATTGCAGGCCGAAAAGGACGCGGAGGGCAAACATCCGTTGATTCGGGCTGCCACGAAAGAGAACATGCAGTTCAACCGCAGTTTGCAGGAAATCAATAAAAACATGGAGCAGTACTCGCTCCAAAAAAATGAAATAGACGTTCGATATAAGCAGCTGGAGAAAGATTTTCAGAGCGCCGAGCAAAAAATCAGCCTGGCGGGCTTAAGTCCTGCTTTGGGCAATTTACTGCGCGAACAGCGCCGTAACTTGCCCCAACGTAAACAATACGGCACCTTGAGTGAAGAGGTTCAAAACCAGATTGCCTTGACCAGTCTGGAAATGTTCAAGTTGGACGAGGCCAAAAAAAGTCTGGCCGATATTAACCAGGTGTTGCTGACGCGCATTGCCCAATTGCCGGCGGAGACGGACGAGTCGGAAAGGCTACGGGTGCGTACCGAGTTACGCATGTTGTTGAACGACCAGAAAGACCTGGTGGCAAGACTGGCGGGCGGGTATAACGACTACGGCCGGCTCTTGGGTGACGTTGATTTCAGTTTGCAGCAAATGTTGAGTATCGCCGATAAATTTAGCGGCTATCTGGATCAGCGTTTATTGTGGGTGCCTAGTGCGCCGGTTATCGACAAACATTATTTCCAGGAAATTTTTTCCTCATTGCTATGGTTCATGAGTCCGAGCAATTGGCTAGGTGTGGCGACGGCTTTTTGGGATGGCATCAACCATTTCCCGCTCCTGGTATTGGTGGGTTTGGGTATCGTAATACTACATTGGCGTTTCCGGGTTCGAATCAAGCAGCAACTCGCCGTGCTGTTAGCAAAAAAAGCTATCAATCACAATTTTGGCGATATTGTTTCCAGTCTGCTTTATCTGTTATTGATGTCTCTTTACGGGGCCTTGTTGATGGCCTGGATCGGTGGCGTGCTGATATTGAACGCGCGAGCCGATTTTTTCAGTCACTCGTTCGCCGCCGGTTTAATCGCTTCGGCCTTGTCATTGTGCCTGGTGCAATTCTTCTATCGATTATTTAGGCCGAGAGGTGTCGCGGATACCCTGTTCCATTGGTCTGATCACGCTATTTTGTTGTTGTACACGCAAATGAAGTGGGCCCGATTCATACTGGTGCCCTGCGTGTTTCTTATCTCAATGACCGGTAGTGATCTGTTCTCCGAACACAGTTATGCATTGGGCCGAACTGCGTTGATCGTGATGATGGCAACGATGGCCTATTTGTTTCACCGTCTGATGCACCCGCAGTCGGGATTGGCAAAAAACTGGTATTTGCAATCGGAAGGCTGGATTAGCCGCTTGCGCTATGTGTGGTACGCAATTGCGATTTTGGTACCCTTGGTAATCATCGGTTTTGGGGTGACGGGTTATTACCAAAGTGCGCTGGAACTGCAAGGCAAGTTGATAATGAGCTTGCGTTTGATATTTCTCACCGTATTGTTCCAAGGCTTGTTATTGCGTTGGTTGCGCAATACCGAACGCAAGCTGGCGTTGAAGAATGCGGAAAAAAAACGCAAGCAGGTCGAGCAAGCCGCCGTTAGCAGCGCCAATCTGGAAGGGGGGTATCCTGTCGAGGAGCAGTTGCTGGATATTTCCAAAATTAATCAGCAAAGCCATAAGTTGTTGACCACGGTGGTCATGGTGATCATGTTGGTCGGTTTCTGGATGATCTGGAGCGATATTTTACCGGCTTTGACGGTATTCGATCAGGTGGTGCTGTGGCAGCATAGTGAAATGGTGGACGGCAAGGAAATATTAGCGCCCATTACCTTGATCAATCTATTGATTTGTTTAGTGTATAGCGGACTGGCTTTTATATTTGCCAGTAATTTTCCGGCTCTGGTCGATTTGATAACCGCCGGCAAGTTCGCGATGACCGCCGGTAGCCGTTACGCGCTGATTCAATTGGTGCGCTATTCACTGATTACCGTGGCCTTTCTGGCGATTGCCAACGAGCTTGGTGGCAGTTGGTCGCAAGTGCAATGGTTGGTGGCGGCGTTGTCGGTGGGTTTAGGTTTTGGTTTGCAGGAGATTTTCGCGAACATGGTGTCGGGCATTATTTTGTTGTTCGAGCGGCCGATTCGTGTGGGTGATACGGTCACGGTCGGCGATGTGACCGGCCGGGTCAGCCGCATTCAAATGCGGGCCACGCATATTGTCGACTGGGATAGAAAAGAGTTGGTAGTGCCGAATAAAACCTTTATTACCGATCGATTGATTAACTGGACGTTATCGGATACCGTCACCCGGGTGGTGGTGCCGGTCAGCGTGGCCTACGGCACCAGCGTGGAGATGGTCGAGAAAATTCTGGCTGATGCGGTAAAAAGTATCGAACAAGTACTGAGTGACCCGGAACCGTTGGTAATCTTTATTGGTTTTGGTGATAGCGCCCTACAGTTCAAAATTAACGTATTTGTCCGCGAACTCAGCGATAGGACGGTGGTTACCCATCGTCTGCACACGAAAATTTACGAAGCCTTGCTGGCCCATCATATTGAGATACCTTATCCGCAGCGCGATGTACACATCCGTTCGGTCGCGAAAGGCATATTGAACGAATGAGGTGCGGTTTATTAGCCGATTTCAATATAAAGCCATTCTGTAATAAAATGGCCGCCCTTTGAACCTGGCTTTGGCTCTTTAATATGCGTTGTCCGTTTTGCTCAGCACAAGATACTCGGGTAATCGATACCCGCTTGGCCGACGATGGCGATCAAGTCAAACGCCGCCGGGAATGCGTGGCCTGTAAAGAGCGGTTTACCACCTTTGAAGTGGTTGAATTGACCCTGCCGCGCATCATCAAACGCAACGGCGCTCGGCAGAGCTTTGACGAAGCTAAACTGCGGGCCGGCATGCAGCGAGCCTTGGAAAAACGCCCGGTACAAGTAGACGCTGTCGAGGCAGCACTCAGCCGGATCAAGAAAGCCCTGACGGCAAAAGGCGAGCGCGAGATTCCGGCTCGCGAATTGGGTGAACTGGTGATGCAAGAATTGCAAACACTCGATCATGTTGCTTTCGTACGCTTCGCCTCGGTGTATCGCAGCTTCCAGGATGTCTCCGAATTTACCGCGATGATCGAAAATCTGCAAAAGCATGACGTCTAGCCAAGACGCTGCCTATATGGCGCGTGCCGTCAAATTGGCGCAGAACGGTAAATACACGACCGACCCCAATCCGCATGTCGGCTGCGTGTTGGTCAAAGACGGCAAGGTGATTGCCGAGGGTTGGACACAACGCGCCGGGTTTGCCCATGCCGAAGTTGATGCGCTGGCCAAAACAGACAACGCACGAGGCTCGACAGCTTATGTGACATTGGAGCCTTGCAGCCATCATGGTAAAACCGGCCCGTGCTGCGAGGCATTAATCGCTGCCGGCATCAGCCGAGTCGTCGTGGCGATGCAGGATCCCAATCCACTGGTGGCTGGCCGCGGTTTGCAAAAACTCCGCGAAGCTGGCATTGAGGTGCTGGTCGGCGTCTTGCAGCAAGAAGCGGAAAAGCTAAACCAAGGCTTTTTTAAACGTATGCGGCTGGGTTTGCCGTGGATACGCAGCAAGCTGGCCATGAGCCTGGACGGCCGTACCGCGCTGGCCTCCGGCGAGAGTCAATGGATTACGTCCGCCCCCGCCAGGCAAGATGTGCAGATCTGGCGGGCGGCTAGCAGCGCCATTGTCACCGGCATCGACACGGTGTTGTACGACGATCCACAATTGAACGCGCGTGTGGATTTCGATGCAGTGCAGCCGGTCAAAGTGGTGCTGGATTCGCAATTACGCATGCCTTTGTCCGCCAAGCTGTTGGACAATGCGGTAGACGTCTGGATTATGACCTGTAGCGACGATGCGCTTAAACAGCAAAAATTACGCGATGTGGGTTGCAAAGTCTTTCAAGTCGATGAGCGGAATGGGCGTGCGGACTTGGTTCAGGTTTTTAAGTTGTTGGCCGAGCTACAAATCAACACGGTTTGGGTGGAGGCAGGTGCCACACTAAACGGTGCGCTGCTCGATAGTGGGCTGATCGATGAATGGTTGATTTACATGGCGCCCTGTGTATTGGGCGATCAAGCGCGCGGCCTGTTCACTCTGTCGGGCATATTGACCATGCAGGATAAAAAATGCCTGCGCCTGCTAGAAGCCCGGCAAATTGGACCGGATTTGAGATTGCGCTATCAAGCAAAAACTGATTGAAACGATGAAAAGTATTGTTGTAATGACATTGTTAATTAGCCTGCTGCCTGCTTGGGCGACGGCGGATGAGGACGATAAACCGGAAACCAGCACCTTGCAGATTCAAGGCGGCAAAGTGATCGGCGAAAAGCACGAAATCGAAGTCTACGATTATCATAGCGGCACCTATCAAACCTTTGATGTTTATCGTAAGCCGGCCAAGTCGCAAAACAAAGACACGGCCCCCCAAACCCCAAATCCATCCACCGAGACCGCTCCGCGCTGATCGTAACGGACATTTTTACTTTTTTGAGTGATAACCATGTTTACCGGGATTATTTTAGCCATCGGCAAAATCAAGGCCATTCAGCCTAAAGGCGGCGATTGCCGGTTGATTATCGATACCGGCAAGCTGTCGCTGCGCGAATGCGCGTTGGGCGACAGCATCGCGGTAAATGGTGTTTGCCTGACTGCCGTGGAGTTGGGCGAACATTATTTTTGCGCCGACGTTTCCAATGAGACCTTGTCGCGTACCACTTTAAAGACCGCAAGTACCGGTACGCCGGTGAATCTGGAGTTGGCGATGACACCTTCCAGTCGGTTGGGCGGGCATATTGTCAGTGGTCATGTCGATGGTATTGGTAAAGTGGTCGAGAAACAGGCCGATGGCCGCTCGATTCGCTTCAAATTCAAGGCGCCGGATTCGCTGGCCAAATACATCGCCGAAAAAGGCTCGATTTGCATTAACGGCATCAGCCTGACTGTCAACACAGTTGATGGCGCTTATTTTTCCGTGAATATCGTGCCGCATACCTTACAAGAAACCACCTTGGGTCAAACCGAAGCCGGCAGCGAGGTAAATCTGGAAGTCGATTTGCTGGCCCGCTACTTGGAACGTCTGATGCAAGGGGAAGCTGCTGCTTACAGTCAAGGCGGCGTCACCGAGGCCTTATTACAAAACGCAGGCTTTATTAAATGAATAGCATAGAAGAAATCATAGCCGACCTTCGTCAAGGCAAGATGGTCATCATCATGGACGACGAAGACCGGGAAAACGAAGGCGATTTGTTGATGGCGGCGGCCTTTGCCCGGCCCGAAGATATTAATTTTATGGCTAAATACGGCCGCGGCCTGATTTGTCTGACCTTGACCCGCGAACGCTGTCAACAGTTGCGTTTACCTTTGATGGTCAGCGACAACAATACGCCGTACACCACCAATTTCACGGTGTCGATTGAAGCGGCTACAGGCGTGACCACCGGTATTTCCGCCGCCGACCGCGCGTTGACCGTGCAGGCTGCGGTAGCAAAAAACGCCCAGCCGAGTGATCTGGTGCAACCGGGGCATATTTTCCCGTTGATGGCACAAGCCGGCGGCGTACTGAATCGGGCCGGTCACACGGAAGCCGGGTGCGATCTGGCCAGGTTGGCAGGCGTGGAACCCGCGGCGGTGATTGTGGAAATTCTGAACGACGATGGTTCGATGGCACGGCGGCCGGATTTGGAAGTCTTCGCCGAACAGCACAATCTGAAAATCGGCACGATTGCCGATTTGATTCACTACCGTATCAAACACGAAAACACCCTGGAGCGGATCAGCGAATGCGTTTATCCCACCGAATTCGGCGATTTCAGATTGTATGCCTACCAGGATTGTAACGACGACAATGTGCACCTAGCCTTAGTGATGGGCGATGTGGCTGGCGACGAACCGGTGCTGGTGCGGGTTCATGCTCGCAACCTGATCGACGATTTATTGTTTTCCAAACGCAGCGATTGCAGTTTGCCGGTGCGGGAAGCCTTGAAAAATATCGCCGAAGCCGGGCGCGGGGTTTTGGTGATCATTCGCCAAAAAGAAAACAACAAGGATTTGGTGGAACTGATACACGCCTATCAAATGCAGGATCATGGCGTCAAAAACAGTCAGGATTTAAGTGCCGATTCGGATTGGCGCACCACGGGAGCCGGCTCACGTATCTTGTCGGATTTGGGTGTGCGGCGCCTGAAGGTGATGGGGGCTCAGAAAAAATACATCGGTCTGTCCGGCTTCGATTTGGAAGTCGTCGAACATATCGATTCAACGCATTAAGGCAGGGTCGATTCATTCGACACGTTTTACAGCATTTTAATCATTCAACAACAGGTAAACACATGGCAGCAGTCACTACTCTGGAAGGCAACTTTTCCGCGCAAGGCGGCAAGTTTTGCCTCGTTTCTTCACGCTTCAACAGCTTTATCGTCGAACAATTGGAAGGTGGTGCGATCGATGCCTTGGTGCGCCATGGCGCGGATAAAAACGACATCACTCTAGTCAAGGCGCCGGGTGCTTTCGAATTGCCGATGGTGGTGCAACGTATTGCTGCTACCAAAAAATACGATGCGATTATCGCTTTGGGCGCAGTGATTCGCGGCGGTACACCGCATTTTGAGTATGTGGCAGGCGAATGCGTGAAAGGTATCGCTCAGGTTGCCTTGCAATACGACGTACCGGTGGCTTTTGGGGTATTAACCGTAGACAGCATCGAGCAGGCTATCGAACGTGCCGGCACTAAAGCCGGTAACAAAGGCGCGGAAGCAGCGCTGTCGGCGATCGAAATGGTCAGTCTGTTCAACAACCTGGGTCGTTAATGAGTCAAGCAAAAACCAACGCTAGAAAGTGCGCGGTACAGGCGCTGTATCAATGGCAAATGTCCGGCGAGAGCCTGATCCGTATCGAAACGTATTTTCTGGAAGAAGAGCATCTGAAAGGCGCGCAAAAAACCTATTTCAGCGAATTGTTTCATGGCGTACCGAAACAATTGGCTGTGATCGACGCGGCCCTGGCCGAATTTGTCGATAGGCCGGTGGAAAAAATCGATCCGGTGGAGCGGGCGATTCTGCGCATCGGCGCTTACGAACTGATGAACCGCTTGGAAACGCCGTATAAAGTCATCATCAACGAAGGCGTCAATCTGGCTAAGGATTTCGGCGCCGACGGCAGTCATAAATATGTCAACGGCATTCTAGATAAAGTCGCACAGAAACAGCGTGCCGTCGAGATTGCCGCCAAGCAGGCGAAATCTCAAAACTGATGGCAGTCGCCGAGTTCGATTTGATCCGCCGCTATTTTGCGGTGCATGCTCCTAGGCATCCGTTTAATCAATTGGGCATAGGCGATGATTGCGCGTTACTGAACCTGCCGGCCGGCCTTCAATTGGCGGTCACCGCCGACACGATGGTCGAGAATGTGCATTTCTTTGCCGATGCCGATCCTGAATTGCTGGGGCATAAATTACTGGCGGTGAATCTTAGTGACTTGGCGGCCATGGGCGCCGAGCCTTTCGCGGTCACCTTGGCTTTGACTTTGCCTAAAGTCGATGAAAGCTGGCTGGAAGCGTTCTCACGAGGTTTTATCAATCTGGCGCGTCAGCACAATGTCGACCTGATTGGCGGCGATACGACGTCCGGACCGTTGACTTTGACGGTGCAGGCGATGGGCGCGGTGCCGCAGGGTAGGGCGCTATTGCGTTCCCGTGCCCAGGTTGGCGATTTGATATACGTTACCGGTCAGCTTGGTAACGCCGGCTTGGGTTTAAAAATTAAACAGGGTTATGTCTGCGCAGATCCGGAGTTGGCTTTGCGTTGCTTTAATCAGCCACAACCGCGAGTGTCGGAAGGTTTGGCGCTGCGCGGCATCGCTAATGCCTGTATCGATATTTCTGACGGATTAGCCGCCGATTTGGGGCACATTTTGCAGCAAAGCGGCGTCGGTGCGTGTTTGCAATGGGACAACTTGCCGCTATCCGCTTCAGTGGCAGAGTTCATCAATCACAGCGGCGATTGGCGTATGCCCTTGATTGCCGGGGACGATTACGAATTGTGTTTTACGGTGCCGGCAGATTGTTCTCACGCATTACCGGGGGCTACTTGCGTGGGGATTATCGAAGCCGAGCCGGGTTTGCGGATGCGTAAGGCTGGGCGCGTGGAGGCATTCGAGGTGAAGGGTTTTGAGCATTTTTCTTAGAGAGCACTACGGCAACGCACGTTTGACTGCGTTACAAATCGTCAAAGATCCCACCTTGCTTCTGGCGTTTGGTTTCGGTTCTGGGTTGGCTAAGAAAATGCCCGGTACGATGGGCACGCTCGCCGCGATTCCGCTATACCTTGCTTTACTGCAAACCAATGAGTGGATTTATCTGTCGGTGACGCTGATCAGCGTTTGCATCGGCATCTGGATTTGTGGTCAAGCCGCTAAAAAATTGGAAGTCCATGACTTCGGCGGTATTGTTTGGGATGAAGTCGCAGGATTTTTGATTACGATGACCGGCGTAACCTATTCCTGGCAGAGTCTATTGGCCGGTTTTCTGCTGTTCCGCTTGTTCGACATCGTCAAGCCATGGCCGATTAAATGGCTTGATAAGCATGTCCACGGTGGTTTCGGCATTATGCTGGACGACGTGGTGGCAGGGGTTTTTGCCGGCTTGATTATGCACTTCTGGTTTGATTTTCCGGCGAACTGAGTGAGTGTTGTTTTCATTCAACAAGCCAGTGGTTTTGGGGCATTGTTCTCATTTGACCCATGATAATTCATGCGACTAAAATCCATGCCGGTTTGGGGGATTAGTTGCGTGCAGCGAATGCCGCAAATATTAAGCTTCAAACCTAATAACTATACAAACACTTAGGAGGACTTTTTTATGAATACAAGATGGCTATTCGCTGCTTCACTTGTGATGCTGACCAGCGCTGGTGCGGCAATCGCCGATAAAGATAACAATAAAGGAGTGGGGCAAGCCTGTAGGGGCTTGCCTAATCACGCCACATTGAAAGCAGCACTTGACGATGCAGTGAGTGCGGAGGAAAGCGGGCTTAATTTGCATATGTGGGCCACTTTAGTCAACCGTGACGGCGTGGTTTGTGCCGTAGCGTTTTCCGGCACCAATCGGGGTGCACAGTGGCCGGCCAGTCGAGTTATCTCGGCGCAAAAAGCCAATACCGCCAATTCGCTGAGTCTCGATTCTTCCTCAGATTCCGCGGGTTCCGGCAAACCCAATGGTTTGGCGTTATCGACAGCGAATTTATATTCAGCCGTGCAACCTGGTGGTAGTTTGTTTGGACTTCAAGAGAGCAATCCCGTTGAAACGGGCGCTGCTTACGGCGGAAACCCAGGCTTAAATGGTACTCCTCAAGATCCTATGGTAGGGTCGAAAATTGGTGGTGTTAATGTATTCGGTGGTGGCCTGGGCTTGTACTCAGTCGGAAAAACGCTGGTCGGTGGCGTCGGTTTAAGCGGCGACACCTCTTGTGCCGATCATAATATCGCTTGGAGAGTCAGACATAATCTGGGGCTTGACCACATTGTCGGCGTCGGGGGAGTGAGTGGCGATCCACAGCGTCCTGATAATATCATTTTCGACATTACCGCCAATCCGAACGGTGGTACCGGAATTAGCGCAGGAGGTTTCGGCCATCCCACCTGTTTAAATACCGATCTGAATACAGCGGATTTGCCTGCCGGCCAACCTTAATCATCCGCTTTAAAAGCAACGGCAAGCAGATAAGGAACTTATCTGGTGACATTATTTAACAAATAGCATGTTTATTGCTTGCTAAATAATTTAAGGTCTGTATAATAAGTCAAATCAATCGCGGGGTGGAGCAGCTTGGTAGCTCGTCGGGCTCATAACCCGAAGGTCGTAGGTTCAAATCCTGCCCCCGCTACCAGATAACTGATTGATTCTTAAGGATAAGAATCATAAAGCCATCGGTTTAACACGTTGAAAAAAACGCCACAGGGCACCGTTTAGGGCACATGTGGATTTTTTCAAAAAGGTTCTAGAGAACCTGTGTTACATCGAGGGCTTTTTTTATGTCCGCAATAAATTCAAAACAAACCCCATCAACATCACGACCAGAACCTGGTGCTGATGTCCAAACGTTCAAACAAACAATCACTCAAATCGATCAAACTTCGCAAGAAGCGTTTGATTTAATCGAATTAATTTCAGACTTGCTTATTTGCGCGTCTGAAAGTACAAAATTTCATACCAACCCACGCCTTTTACGTAATGCGCTCCAGGCAATACACTCAATTGCCGTTGATGCACAGAACACCATCAATTGTTTGGCTGAGGATGTTGGCTGCAATTATTCGGAAAGCAGCCACTTGGTCTTCGATAGGTTTCCACAGGCCGTGGAGCCGTTAACTGGCCGCGGGGTGGAATGACATGACCACTATTCCTAAAAGTCAACACAACGCGGGTCCGGTCGTTACTTGTGTCATTTCAGATTATTTTCTATTTGACCGGTTTGCGCATTGTCCTTCATGCGGTGATCCTGAAGGGTTTTTCTTGCCTGCTGAGGTTTATCCGTATTTTCCCGACGGCGGCAGCGTGCAGTGCACGACATGCGGCGCCTACGACCACCCAGTCATTCGACTTTGGACTGTTCATCATCCTGACAATCATTTGTTGGCCTCTCCCGGCTTTCCCACAGAGGGTGAGGCGCGGCGCTTTGGCAACGTTTTTGGCCTGACAGGGTATTGCCTTCAAGATCTGCGCTGTTTTTATGTTGGCGAGGGTGATGACGATCCACGAAAAGGCATACTTTATTCCCTGTCACGGGGCCGAGACGTATATGAGCGATTGCTTGAATCGTTACCGGTAGACTCTGATCCGGAAACATTGCGGCAGCTTGCGTTATCACTCGACCTGAGAGACTACGCTTTGCCGCAATTTTCGGCAGCTTTCAGCGACGAGAGGCCCGCCTAATGGCCACCATCCGAAAAATTGAACGCCAGTCAGGTGTCGTCTATAAAGCGATCATCACCCAGCGCGGCATTGCAATAAAATCCAAAACCTTCACCCGCAAAGGCGATGCGCAAACCTGGGTAAAGCGCATCGAGTCAGACCATGAAATGATGGAGGCCTTGGGCTCGCGCGGTGCTGGTTTGCGGTTTGCTGATCTGGTCGACGAATACATGCGGCAATGGCAAGGCAAAGACGCAGTCAACCAAGCCAGGCGGGCCCAGTATTGGCAAACCTGCCTGGGCGATTATAAGTTGGTCGACATCAGCGCAGATATGATTCGCCAAAGGCTAAAAGCTTTTGAGGCTGGCAAGGTGCTGCGTGGCGATGGCGCCGGCAAGACCAAAGCAATTAATCGCGACCGCTCGCCGTCCACCGTCAATCGTTATCGCACCGTGCTGTCGGCGATTTTCAGATATGCGATTTTCGAGGGCTATGTTGTTGCCAACCCGGTCGCCCGGGTGGCCGCTCGCAAGGTGAACAACCAGATTAATCGATTCCTGGATGAAGGCGAACGGGTACGGCTGCTGGCTGCGTGTCAAAAATCAGACTGGGATAAGCTGCATTTGTTGGTGTTGATGGCGCTGACCTCCGGCATGCGTAAAGCCGAGCTGCTTAACCTCCGCTGGAGTGACATCGACTTCGAGAACAATCTGGCGAGGTTGGCAACCAGCAAAAACGGCGAACCCCGCTGGTGTCCGTTGCCGGATTTTGTAGTGGATCATCTACGCCCGCAGCGCCGGGTGGGTGCCGGCTTACTCTTTGCCAGCGAGAACAAGCCCGAACGACCGTTCGAGTTCAAAAAACATTGGGATAAGGCGTTGCGAGAAGCGGGAATAGAAAACTTCCGGTTCCACGATTTACGCCACAGTGCAGCCAGTTTACTGGCGATGGCCGGCGCTTCGTTATACGAAGTCGGCGAAGTGTTAGGCCACAAATCCACTCAAACCACCAAACGCTACGCGCATCTATCCACCGAGCACAAATCGAAGTTAGTCGAGCGTGTTATGACTGCCGCCATTCGGCAAGGGAGCTAATTATGAAAACCAATAAACCACTTTTTTCACACAGGTTCGCCTCAAATGCTGCCGATATTGAATCGGCAAGTGTCGAAGCCATTGGGCTTATCGTGGAGCGATCCAAGGCGATATCCAGTCTGTTGGCCCCCGAAATATCAGGCCATAAAATCTGTTCCACGTTACTGGCCAGCGTGATCGATGATTTGTCTATGATCGATGAGGTTGTTGGCCACTTTTATCAGCGCGCCGCCGCCGAAAAGGGTGCTGAAGCAACGATGGCCGATCAGGTAACACGCTTAGTGCAGCGCTCCAACGCTGTGTTGTGGGCCATGGATGGTGAATTTGAAACCCGGCCTCTAACGTCGGTGATATTCCAAGCGATCGTGTCGGATTTACAAGACATTGCCGATATTCTCGATGTTTACATGCAAAGCATTGCGGCGGAGTTGTCTAGCAGCGAAGCCAGCGCATAACGGTAAATTCCTTGCGGTTGCCTGTTTGTAACTTATAATTCACAATGTATCATGTTGAAGACTACCAGGCCGCCGATGGGCGCCTACCCTTCAAGGATTGGCTGTCAACCTTGGCGGATAGACAAGCGAAAGCCCGGGTATTAACCAGGGTGCAACGCATGGCCGCCGGTAATCTTGGCGACTGCAAGCCCATACAAGATGGCGTATGGGAACTGCGCATTGATTACGGTCCCGGCTATCGCGTGTATTACGCGCAGGCCGGTGCCAAGCTGCTGCTGTTACTGGTCGGTGGCGACAAGCGCAAACAGCAGGGCGACATCGACAAAGCCGTTGCCTATTGGAAAGACTGGAAGCAGAGAACAGACCATGAGTGAAGCATCAAAACCACACGACCAAACGGTTATCGAGCTATTACGCGAAGATCCTGATTTTGCCAATGAATATCTAGCGGCAGCGTTAGAAGAGGTGGACCAGCCCGGCGGCCGCGAAGCGTTATTGGCAGCACTACGCCAGATTGCGGAAGCGCAAGGTATGGCGGAAGTTGCCGAGCGCGCCGGTATTAAACGCGAAAGCTTATACCGGGCCTTGTCCCCCAAAGGCAACCCCACCATCAAAACCCTGCTGGCTGTTACTAAGGCGGTCGGGCTGAAACTGTCGGTACATCGGCAGGTGGCAGCATGACCGCCCAATTTAACCCGCCCCATCCAGGCAGTATTTTGAAAGAGGACATTTTGCCCGAGCTGGGTATAGGCGTTACCGAGGCGGCCGCGCAATTGGGCGTGTCGCGCGTGGCATTGTCGCGGGTCATTAACGGCAAGGCTGCGATCAGTGCGGAAATGGCGATTCGATTGGAAGCCTGGACCAGTGGCCCTGCTGCCGAAACCTGGGTGCGTATGCAGGCCGAGTATGACCTATGGCAGGCCCGCCAGAAACCACGCCCCAATGTCACGCCGGCAGCTCGACCAGAGGCGGCTTAACCTGTTTTACCAAGCCTAGCCCGACGGGGCGAAAAGCGGATTTCTCACCCGCCTGGCTTGGTATCTTTTTTGAGAATCACACTAGAGAGGTGTTGATGTGGTCATAGTTAGTATGACTGAGCGCGAGATCGATAGATGGGTCGCTAGCCAAAATTTGCCGCCTAGGGCGGGGTATTTGTTTCGGTATCCGTTTCTTGGTTTCGAAAATCCTCATTTTCAGGATTTCAAAAAAGCTCACGATATCATTCGTACATTCACTGTTTATGCTGCGCACGAAGGTGGCCACCTTGAAATAATCAGTCAGTTTATTGCCTCAAAAAATCACTGTGTCGAGTCGTTGCGAAAGATTTGTGAGCTTTTAGAAAGTGACGAACACATGATGATTTTTTGTTTCTGTTTACATAGAGCTTGGATGATTTGGGGAATCGGAAAAGAAAAAAGTGCGTGTGAATTAGGCTTATCACCCCTAGCAAAGGGCTGTTCACGGAGTAAAAAAGCTGATGAGATCAGGGGGCAAATCAAACAAAAAACGGAGGAAATTGTTGGGTTAGTCAATGGTTTGGCTGAAATTGGTGGCGTTCATTGGATTAGTGGCCCTCAATCCTCGATTTATGCTGCATTGCTACAACGCGCGGTCGATATTCAATCAAACTCGCTGCCTGAGCCTATTCGACAGTGGGCAGATTGGGTCGCTTATGACGCATCCGACGGTGTCTTGGCGCAAAAATTCCAGAAATTTAGTGGTGATATTGGGGCTTTTTATGGCACGGATTTTCCTATGCCGACATTTGAAAGCTTGATGCTTGCCTATGGGCAACAAGTTGCTGAAGATTTTGGTCGTAACTCGCCTTATCGGGATGCGCTGAAGGCTTCAAAACGAAAGGAGTTTAACCCTGCATTTTTTGCCAGGGGGTTTCTCGGGTTGCTTAGCCGTATGGTTGATGATGGGCTGTTGCCGGAGAAAATCAAAACTCTCCGCCGGGTTGACTTCGATAGGTTGTTCAATCCTCCTTTTCCAGTGGTTGAATTTAAGAGATATGTCGATTCGGATTGGCGGAAAGATATAGATACAACTGCTGAAGAACATGAACGCAAGCAGAAAAAGGAAGATAAACGCAAAAATAAGGCAATAAATACCGCAAAATCTCCAGCAAATATCTGATAAATAAGGGGAAAGATAATATGTAAAAACAGACATATTATCTTTCTTACATCGCTCCAAACCATTCGCATAATGTCCGTAATGCTGCGAAACGCGGCAGAACTTCACACGCTAGAGGCGGCATTGATGCAAACAAATCAAAACCATTTGATTTTCCCTCGCTTGGACCCTGAAACTCCTTGACTGCCTTTGTATTCTTTGATCTGCGCGACAATATGTCCAGGCGCTTTGAGTCGCTTTCAAATTTCAACACCATGAATATTAATGAGGAATAACTATGGAAAAACAACAAGGCAACTTTGCCGGCGCTTGCGCCGGTTTGAATGATGTTTCTCTAGGGGAGATTATTATTCTTGAAAAATTCCAGGAAAAGTACGCTGACAAGTTCACACCCGGTCAATTGACTTGGTTCATGCGTAATCGCGCGCGCAATGGATTGTCAAAGTCCGGCGCGGTGATTTTGTCGGCCAGAAAGTTTTACATCAACGAGCGATTATTTACGAAGTGGTTTGCTAGTCAAAAAGCCTAATTCTCTTTCAGACGACTTATCAACGTGGCCGCGCGGATTGCGGTCGAGTCGGACCGATGGCAAATGAGAATGGGTGATTTTGATGACGAAGTTTAAAAACTGTTACAAAAAGCAGGAACCTATGTGGCAATGCCGGCTATGCGGCGGCACCTGCAAAAAGCGCTTAATGCGTGAGGGCTATTGCGTGACGTGCTTGCGGGGTAACCGGGTGGCATTCGTTACCGAGCATTACAAGAAGGCGCTCAATGCCAGCAATTGAATCCCGATTTGAGTACGCATTGAAGTATGCGGCGCTGGGCTGGCCAGTGTTGCCGTTGCACTGGATTACCGAGCGGGGTATATGCAGCTGCGGCAAAACTGATTGCCGGTCTGCTGGCAAACATCCGCTATTGCAGAAAGGGCTGCTTGATGCCGCTACGGATACAAAGACATTAAATGCCTGGTTTAAAAAATGGCCTAAGGCGAATATCGGTATTCGAACCGGCGCGGCCTCTGGTTTTTTTGTACTCGATGTTGATCCTCGCCATGGTGGCGATGATGCGCTGGAGCAGATGAAGCGTGAACTCGGCCCAATCCCGGATGATGTGGTACAGGTGACCGGTTCAGGTGGTAGTCATATTTGTTTCAAATATGCCGGTCAAGAGTGTGTGTCGACAACCAACTTTTACCCGGGGATCGATCTTCGCGGGGATGGTGGGTTTATTGTTGTCGAACCATCCAATCATGTGACGGGTGGCAAATATTATTGGGATGGTGATTCGCCTTTGGAAGGTGCATCTTTGCCGGATATGCCAAGTAACCTTCTAGCAAAGTTACGCGCTAAAAAGCGGGCGATCCTGCCGCAATCTGAACCAGCGGTCGCAAATCCTTTAGCGGCGGTTGAAGTTAAGAAAATCCGCGCGGCACTGGGGTTTATTCCAGACTTTGACGACAGAGACCAATGGCGCACCATAGGCATGGCGTTACACTCAACCGGGGCAGGTGATCAGGCTTTTGGGTTGTGGGGTGAGTGGTCGCAGCAGTCGGACAAGTTCAACCTGGCTGATCAGCGGCGAGTTTGGAATTCATTCAAGCCGGGTGGCGGGGTAAACCTGGCTACCTTGTTTGGTATTGCCAAAGGCAACGGTTATTCGCCGCCGGAAGTATCTCGACCACCTGAGCCGCCTTTGTCGGTTTATGCGACTGAAGCCACTCAGACAGAAACATCAAAACCAGCGCAGGCAAATAAATCAAAGCGTAAACCCAATGCGGCCCCGCCAGGCAATACTGAGCAATTTCAGCGCTTTGTATTTCTGAAAAATCACAATCGGATATTCGATACCGTGACGCGCAACGAGTTGAGTCGAGACGGTTTCGACGGTGCGTTTCTGCATGTCTTTCCTGATCACAAACCATCGGCTGTTTTTCTAAAAAATCCAGCCACTATCAAGGTTGACGGTCTGATTTATCTGCCTGGCGAAACGGATAACCCGGTTCATCGTGACGGTGCGGTGCTTTGGAATATTTGGCGCGATCCTGGCGTCAGTTTACCTGATGAGGCTACGCGGGAGGACGTGGAGCTGTGGCTTGAGCACCTAAATTATCTGTATCCGAATCGGGAGGAACAGAATCATTTGCTAGATTGGATGGCTTGCACGTTGCAGCGTCCGTCGACCAAGATTAATCATGCGATTTTAATCGCTGGGAACATGGGAGTGGGTAAGGATATGTTGTTAAACCCGCTGCGGTACGGGCTTGGGGAAGCCAATATCTGTGAGCCGCCGGCGGGGGAATTGAAAGAGACATTCACCGATTATTTACACCATTCCAAGTTGGTTATTTTTCAAGAAATTCAGATTTTCGAGGGGTTGAACCTTGAAAACAAATTAAAGCCCATGCTGGCATCGCCGCCCGAAATGTTGAGGGTTCGGTTGTTTGGTCGTGGTTTTTACGAAACACCAAACATCGTTCAGGCCATCTTTATGAGCAACTACAAAGATGCTCTGCATATATCTGAAAACGATAGGCGATACTTTGCGGTGTGGACTGACGCGAAACCAATGCCAAAAGACTATTACGATCAATTAGGAGTCTGGCTTGATGGTGGTGGCAATGGTCTGGTGGTCCGTTGGTTGCTGGATCGAGACCTTAGCGACTTCAATCCCAAGCAACCAGCACCATTGACCCGGTTCAAATCAGAGCTGATCGGCACAAGCCAGTCACCGCTCAAACACCAGATTGAGGACATGATTGCTGCGGGCGATTATCCGTTCAACGTTGATTGTGTGCGGTCTATCGATGTGGCCAAAGCCATGCGCGATAAATACAGCGCCAAATCTATCGGGGTGGTGATGGCTGAGTTGGGGTGTTTGCCGATGATGTGTAAGCGCTCGACCGGCAAACGCGAGAAGGTTGCCTTATTTGCGGTGCGGGATGTTGAGGAGTGGCGGCAGCAGTCGGCCATCAAGTGGCTGGATGAGTATGACGCACGAAGAGATTAGTCACCATGTGCCCCTATTTATTATTGTCAACGGGACAGATAACGGGACGCGCTAAGACCTTGCTATCCGTGGGCTGAGGGGCCATGTGTCCCCTTGTCCCCTTATTTTTCACACATGTTAGAGATATAGAGAGTAACGGTAATAACAGGACACTTATGCAAACACACGAAAGAAAGCAGTATCAAAAAAACCAGGGGACAAGGGGACGGATTGCCGCCAAAGCCACGCACGACGCGGCTTGTAGCCGTCCCCTTGTTGAAAAAATACGGGTGATCCGTCCCGTTATCTTGGGCTGCTGTCCAAGGGGGCGGGTGGAAAGTCAAACGCAACCCCAGGCTAGACCGATAGCAATTAGTTTCTTGCAGGCGCGCGAGTTTTGGGATGGGGGTATAGCAATGGGGGGGGGTGAAAAGTCATGAGGTTCGTTACCCGTGACCCGTTAGCCAGCTAAATTTTTATTTAGGATTTTTTGAATAGAAAAAGCCCATTATGTTATTGATATTATTAAGGAAAGATAATCGTGCATATTTTGCCTATATCTTTCTGTTATCGGCAATCCTGCGTGTTAGATTGGCATCAACCTCTACCGGAGTGATTCCGGTAAGGCTAGCGAACCAGTGAGATGCTGGCCGCGATCAGACAAACCTTCTGCTGCGAGATGCAGCAACAGCACATGTCAATCGTATTGTTTAAACCACGATTTTAATCGACGGCTTTCTGTCGTCTTTTGTGCGAGACAACCAATGAAAAACTGGTATCAAATTAAAAACCTAACGGCAGCTATCGCCAAAATCAGCATCTTTAACGAGATTGGGCTTGGTGGCATTACGGCGGCAGAATTCATTGCCGAATTACGGGCGCTGGGTAACGTTACCACGCTAGAGCTTAACATTCATTCACCTGGCGGCAGCCTGTTGGATGGCTTGGCGATTTATAACGCGCTGAAAAACCATCCGGCCAAAATATTGGGACATGTCGACGGCCTGGCGGCCAGCGCGGCCTCGATCATACTGATGGCCGCTGACCGGATCAGCATGCCGGAAGATGCTTTCCTGATGATCCACAACGCCCAAGGCGGGGCTTATGGCGATGCGGCAGAGCTGCGCGATATGGCGGACCTGATGGATAAGATCCAAAGCAGCGCCGCCGACATCTATGTGCGGCGTACCGGCTTAGACCGCCAAGCGATTGTCGACATGATGAGCAAAGAGACCTGGATGTCAGCGGCGGAAGCCAAGGCGTTAGGGTTTTGCGATGAGGTTATAGGTCGTGTTGGCTTGGCAGCCAAATCCCGGCCCTTTGACCACCGCTTCAAGATGTCGCCCATGAGTGAGCCGGACTTCGATGAAGTGGAGAACGAGCGAGACTTTGAGCGACTGCTTCGAGACTTGCATTTCACTAAGCGTGAAGCAACCGCCTTTGTGAGCAGATTGAAAAACGTGGTCAATCGGCCCGCAGTCGACAACGCCGACGACGAAATTATGGAACGATTGGAAAATTTAAAAATACCCAAATCGATCCTCAACTAAACACATTTTTTACAGGAATTATATTTATGAAGACTTTTAAATTTATCGGCCTTTGCATGGCTTCCTTTGGGCTGCTGGTCCTGGCTTTCAATGTTGGCGCCGCACCTCATGAGGTCGCCGCCGGACTGTCCGGACTGTCCGGACTGGCCGCACTGGATCACAGTCAGTTATTCACTGGCCTGCTGATGGCGGGCACGGTTGGCAGCTCCGACGCGGTTATGAAACTGCTGGACGGCGTGGAAAAATCACTGGCCGACTTCCAAATGAAAGCCCAGAGAGAGCTTCAGGAGTCTAATCGGGTCTCTACCGAAACCAGCAACGCATTGGAAGCAGTTCAATTGAAACAGCGCGAATTGGCTGACACAGTTTTGTTACTGCAACAAAAAGCGGTCGCTGGTGGCGATGGCGGCAGTTTTAGCGGGCTTTCTAAAGGTTGGGGTGGTCAAATCGTTAACAACGCGGCCTTCAACGAGATGATGCGCGGGGGCCGGGCGCGGGCGAAATTCGATATTCAGAATAATACGTTAACCGGTAGCGGTAATATTGGCGGCGTCGACCGTCGCCCCGGTATCGTGCCGGGGGCCTTTTCGCCGCTGCGCGTTGAGGATTTATTCCAGCATTTTCCGACCGATTCGCCGTTGATTGAATACAGCCGTGAGAACGTGTTTACCAATGCTGCTGCAGAGACCGCGGAAGGGGGATCTTCGAGTGAATCCAGCTTAACTGTCACCCTGGTTCAACAACCCGTATCGATCGTCACGCACTTTATGAAGGTCAGCAAACAACTGGCGGCGGATAACGCCCTCATGGCCGCGTACATCAACGCCCGCCTGATGTACGGCGTTCAACGCCGTGTTGATGCACAAATTGTGAACGGTAACGGTGTGGCGCCGAATATGAGCGGGTTGCTGCAAACCGGGAATTTCAGCGCGCACGGCTACACCGCCGCACAGGTCGGCACGCCGTTGCCAAAGCATCGCTTAATCCGCAAGGTGATAGCAGATTTGCGCTCAGCGGGCTATACGCCGGGCGCCATATTGCTTAATCCGGCGGACTGGTTAGCGTTTGATTTAGATCTGTTGTCCTCCACGCCGGCGGCTGTCAGTTCAAGTGATATCGCCAATGGCTTCCAGCAGATTTTGTTCGGCGTGCCGGTCGTCGAGACAAGCTCGGTGACAATCGATACCTTCGCGGTTCTCGATGCCTTAGCCGCTGCGTCGATCTTTGATCGGCAGGATGTAGGGATTGAAGTGTCAGATAGCGATGGCGACAACTTCACCAAGGGCTTGCTTACTGTGAAAGCCGAGCGCCGCCTGGCGCTTGCTATCGAGCAAACAGGGGCAATTCGCGGCGGTGATTTAACCCCAGCGTAATCAACTCGCAACCGGGTTATGGCTTAGGTCGTAGCCCGGCCATTAATGGATGGAGAGCTAGTATGAAATTCTTAGAAAGTATCCTGAAAAAATCGCGAATTATCGATGAGCTGTTTCAGAACGATTTGCAAGAACGCTCGGACGACAGACAGGCTTGTGCTGAAAAAATCCAGAGTTTATCCAAAGCGTTGCGCGATTTGCCAACCGATCAGCTTGCACAAGCCGAGAAAGAGGTTGCCGACTCGACGCTTAAGCTAGCGCAAGCCCAGCGCAAATATAGCGAGCTGGCCACGGAGATCGAAGGCAGACGGCGCAAATTGTTGTCAGCTATTCAAGCCGAGGAACAAAAACTACAGCAGTTGAAACCGTTAATCATTCAGCAGGCCGTCAATAATCTGCATGAACGGGTACAGTCTGCCGGTCCGTTAACGCCCAATAAAACGGGCCTGCTCAACGGCATATATGAAGAATTGCGCGCCTTGCCCCTGGTTGTCGATGACAAACGATTGCTTTCATGTATTGCCGATATTGACGGCCGCATCCAAGCGATTTTTAGCTAAATGCGCCAGTCGGGGTGGCCGCAGAATTCGGAAAAAATAGTACGCTAAGACTTTTCAGTGGTTCGTAGCGGTCTGAAATGCCCTTCTTCAATCTTTCGGTTCTGCCGCCAAATGTAATCTCCGGTCAAATTGATATGCTCCCAGCCCAACGGCGACAAGTATTGCAGTAGCGCATCGTCAACAGGCTTGTCTGACTCTCGCAGTTTTTCAACAGCCCTTTCCAGATAGACGGTGTTCCATAACACGATAGCTGCCGTTACCAAATTGAGCCCGCTGGCACGATAGCGCTGTTGTTCGAAGCTGCGGTCGCGGATTTCGCCCAAGCGATTAAAGAATACCGCTCTGGCTAAGGCGTTGCGGGCCTCGCCCTTATTCAGCCCTGCGTGGACACGTCTGCGCAGTTCTACGTTTTGCAACCAATCCAGAATGAACAAGGTGCGCTCGATACGGCCCAACTCACGCAAGGCCACGGCTAAACCATTCTGCCGTGGGTAACTGCCGAGTTTTCTCAACATTAGCGATGCGGTAACGGTGCCTTGTTTGATTGACGCCGCAAGCCGTAATATCTCGTCCCAATGCGTTTGGATGCTTTTGATGTTCAAGTAGCCGCCGATCATGCTATCCAACGCTGGGTACTCTTGGCCGTTCTTCGGAATATACAGCTTGGTATCCTTCAAATCGCGAATGCGGGGCGCAAAGCGAAATCCCAGCAAATGCATGAGCGCGAAGACATGATCGGTAAAGCCAGCTGTATCGGTGTAATGCTCTTCGATCCGCAAATCCGATTCGTGGTACAGCAAACCATCGAGTACATAGGTCGAATCGCGGATGCCTACATTCACGACCTTGATGTGATATGGGGCGTACTGGTCGGAAATGTGGGTATAGAACAATCGGCCCGGCTCGCTGCCATACTTCGGGTTGACATGGCCTGAGCTCTCGGCCTTGCCGCCCGCCCGAAAACGCTGACCGTCGGAAGACGACGTCGAGCCATCGCCCCAGTTTTCGGCAAACGCATGATTGAACTGGACATTCACTAACTCGGCTAATCCGGCGGAATAGGTTTCGTCCCGGATATGCCAGGCTTGCAGCCACGACAGTTTGGCGTAAGTTGTGCCGGGGCAAAACTCGGCCATTTTGGTGAGTCCCAGATTAATGGCGTCGGCCAGGATTGCCGATAGCAACAACGTACGGTCTTTAGCCGGCTCGCCATCCTTTAAATGCACAAAATGCCGACTGAAGCCGGTCCAGTCGTCCACGTCCATCAATAATTCGGTGATCTTGATGCGGGGCAGCAACATGCTCGCCTGGTTGATCAATTGTTGCGCGGCTTCGGGGACAACTGCATCCAATGGGGTGATTTTCAGACCGGAATCGGTAATTATGGCATCGGGAAGTTCATTGGCCAATGCCAAACGGTTTACCGTGCTCAGTTGTCGTTCGAGCAACTGCAACCGATCATGCAAGTATTGTTCGCAATCCGGATTGACGGCGACCGGCAATACTTTTGCCTGTTTGAGTTCTTGGAATTTCACGGAAGGCAACAGGTATTCGTCGAAGTCGCGAAATTGCCGGGAACTCTGTACCCAGATGTCGCCGGAACGGAGCGCGTTTTTCAGTTCGGTGAGTGTACAGATTTCATAGAAGCGACGGTCAAGCCCTTGGTCGGTATGTACCAGCGACTTCCAGCGCGGCTTGATAAAAGCTGTCGGCGCATCAGTCGGTACTTTGCGATTGCCGGAACCGTTCATCATGCGAATCACCTCAATGGCATCCAGCACATTCTGCGCCGCCGGTGCCGCTCGTAACGTCAGCACGTCCAGAAAATCCGGCGTATAGCGGCGGAGAGTGCTGAACTGCTCGGTAACCAAGTGTAAGTGATCGAATGCTGCGGGTTTGGCCAGTTGATCCGCTTCGATGATGCTTTGCTGGAAGTCGTCCCAGGAAATAACAGATTCGATTGCGGCGTAAGGATCGCTATCCGATTGCTTGGCATCCAATAAGGCGTGGCCGATTTTTGAGAATAATCGTACCTTTTCGTTGATCGCCTTGCCCTGTTGTTGGAACTGATGTTGATGCTTGTGCTTGGCGGCGCTGAATAATTTCAACAGGATGCGGTCATGTAGATCGATAATTTCGTCGATAATGGTAGCCGTGCTTTCCAAGGTCACAGCCACGAGCGTGGCATATCGGCGTTCGCTTTCAAACTTGCCAAGGTCCTGCGGCGTCATTTGCCCGCCTTCGCGCGCGATTTTTAATAGCCGGTTCTGATGAATGTGCCGACCCATGCTGTCCGGCAAAGCAATTGCCTGAAATGTTTTCAGCCGCTCAATGTGCTCCAGCATGTAGCGGGAATTAGGTTTCAAAGGCGACTGGCGTAGCCAAACCAGCCAAGTCGTGTTGGAATCAGGCTTGATTTTCAGCAGTTCGTCGAGCCGTTGTCGATGCAGCGCCGTGAGCGGCTGGGCCAACGCCCGGTAGATGCCGCGATTCGCGCGGGTGATGGCTTCGGCACAGGTACGCTCGATCACGGTAAGCGTCGGCAGAATCACTTTGCGTTGGCGTAGTGCTTCCAAAGCATGAGCCGCTAACACCACGCCCTTATCGGTCTGCATGGCGAGATCGGTCAGCGTTTTCACAAGAAACCGGAAATCGGATAATCCGAAGGCCGATAATCCAAGATAGCCGCGCAGTTCATGGAGATGTTCGCGCCGTGTTTCATCGCGCTCGCCGTATTTTCGCCAAACGCCGGGATCGGTCTTGATTTGGCCGGCGATCCATTGGATCAACGATTCCGCTATTGCCCCATCAGGGGCAAGCGCATAGCCAGGGTAGCGCAGCAGGCATAGTTGTACAGCGAATCCAAGGCGGTTGGCATCGCCCCGGCGTTGCCGAATCAGTGCCCAGTCGGATTCGTTGAAGGTGTAGTGGCGGATCAGTTCGTCTTGAGTGTCGGGCAAAACCAGTAAACTGGCCCGTTCCGTAGCAGACAAAACCGAGCGCCTAGCCATGATTACTCAGTGACTTTCAGATATTGGTATAGTGTTTCGCGACTAATACCATACTCGCGAGCCAGCTTTGCTTTCTGTTCACCGGCACTGGCCCGGCTTTGTAACTCTTCTACCTGCTCAGTCGATAGTGCTTTCTTTCGCCCTCGGTAAGCGCCACGCTGTTTAGCCAGCGCAATGCCTTCGCGCTGCCGTTCACGGATCAGCGCCCGTTCGAACTCGGCAAACGCCCCCATGACCGACAGCAATAAATTGGCCATCGGCGAATCTTCGCCGGTGAACGTCAGACACTCCTTGACGAATTCGATACGGACGCCGCGTTTGGTTAACTGTTGCACTAAGCGTCGTAAGTCATCCAGATTTCTCGCCAAGCGGTCCATGCTATGCACGACAACTGTATCGCCTTCTCGAACAAACGCAAGTAGCTCGTCCAAAGCCGGGCGTTCGGTATCTTTGCCAGACGCCTTATCGGTAAAAACCTTACTGACCTCGACCTGTTCCAATTGCCGTTCCGGATTTTGATCGAACGAGCTGACTCTGATGTAACCGATACGATGCCCTTGCAAATAATTGTCCCCAAAAAACCAAAAGTGTCAGGATGAACTCTATAGCCTTTGGTGGCATGTGTCAATATTTTCAAAAATATACCCTATTCTGACGCTAAAGTAATTCACATCCTGACATCAGGTTAGGGTATACGTCATACTGACACACATTAAACACATATTTTAATTTATGTGTTATATTTGAATTTTTAACGGGGAATTTTATGCCTACCTTTGCTGATTCAACACAACAAAACATTATCCAGGTTGCCCAACAACAGCAAATCACCCGCTCAGATGTGGCAACAACTAAACGAGCATTCCAGGACCTGAAAGACAAGGCTGAAAAGCTCAGCAACACAGTGTTTCAAATTGCTGCTTCAGCTCAGACTTGCAACAAAGATGCATTTGAAGAGGCTTGGAAACATCGCCAAGAGCTAAATGAAGTCAATTCAGAATTATCCAAATTAGAGGAAAAAATGGCTGCTTGTATGCCCAGCACAAGCACTGCGCGTCTCTCCGAAAAGGAAAAAAATGAAATTCGAGGGTTATATGCGACAGGTTTATACACACAGCAACAACTTGCCGATCAATATGGTGTGACTCAACCTACAATTGGAGATATCGTAAGAGGATATGAACTAACCAAGAACGGGTAAAGAAATGATAAAGAAAACTATTAATGCTTACTTTTTTCCGATCTCTGCAACTACCCATTAAAAATTAAAAGTATGGCGGAAATTAAGCGCCATACTTTTTTAAATTTTAATTATGCGGGTCCAATGTACTCAAATGACTCTACATCATTACGTAAACTAAATTCTTTTGCAGCATCTTCTGGACTATCCCCAAGGACAATTTGCTCCATTACAGTACCATTTTTAAAGTGCACAGCAAATTTATATCTTTTCATAGCAAACCTTTTTTGATGAAAAAAATTTTATTGCACGGAACATTCTAGCAATAAACCAATAAAGTACAAGAGCAACCCGCTACTTTGAGGATCAAGTCTTGTTAAGGACAAGTTTGTAGCATATCTATTCAATAAATCATCTAACGAACGCATGCTGCTTGCTACGCAAGCATCAACACAGAATCTCTTATAGGACGAGGTCTCATCTCATTGATGAGAATCACATCTTTGGTCACCAATTTTCCAATTTTATTCTCGCACTCACCTGGCGTATTGCATTCTTGACCATAACATGCTCCTGGGCCGCAATCTTTTGGGTAATTCACGCAATCAGATGAAGTTTTAATACCATATGATCTTTCTAAATCATCAATTTCATACCCAAACTCTAATTTGAAGATTTTCTTTGTTTCGCTCCAAGCAATATCGGCCTTTTTTCTATCATCATCTCCTTGCATTCCAAAATATGGGTAATGATGTACAAAATAGCCGAAGCAAGCATAACAATCGGCGGCATATTTTTCTGTATCAAGAATATGATAATGCCAAAATGTATCGATGTAATGACTTGGAACAAATCTTTTATTCTGGTATCTCTGGATACATGTCATCCACCGTTTGTATTGAATCTCAACTTTATCGCAAAATTCCAGAGACCATCCAAGTCCTGTTTTTTCACTCATTAGTTTAAATTTAATTGGTTCTAAATCAATATTAATGAATTCCATAATAATTCTCCACTAAATGAAAATTCCTCTTCCTTGAAAACACTAGCATCCCGGCCTGTCCACTCCCAATAAAAATATGTGATTGCCGACATTTTAAAAATGTGCGTAACAAGCGATGCCGCCGATTTTAGACTTCTTGCGTTTTACGAAACTCTTCATCAAGTGCAAATCGGAAAACATCAACGATTTGAACGGAGCCATCAGGGTAAAAAATCGGGCTATTTAAAATGCTAAGCCCAAATCCGTTGAATCCAACATGACCAAATGCAGGTTGAAACCTACGCTTGAATCCTAGGCTCTCATAATATTTTTGAGCGATTTGAAGCAAGTCGTCTTCTTCCGAACTCAAAGGTGAATTAAGCACTGCCCAATTACTTTGTCCAAGAAATGCAGCATATCTTTCGGCGGTGGCTATAACTGCGGATGCTGGCGTCCAAAGCGCTCGAGACGCTTGGAATAGCGAGTCCATTGGAAAAGCGCTTTTACCTGTTTCAATTTTCGCCCAGGCACTCGGGCTCCGACCAGTTTGTTCCGCAAGTTGAGAGGACTGAATTCCTTTTTCGAGTCGAATTTCCTTCAAAACGAGTAGCGTCAAGGAATTAAAGCAAGTTGTATAGTCTTTCATCTAATGCCAAAAATTGAAGGTTATGATGTCCTAATAGTACATTACAATTTCCCAATAGGCAATCCTCAGCTGTCGATATGAACATTTGAAGTCGTATACCACGCTTTTCGTATGGTGCGGGCAAAAGCGATTTTTGTTCTAATGTGTTTGATCGCTATCGTGCCGGCGACCTCAATTTAGTGACGGCAGCCATCGTGTTATGGAACACCGTCTATCTGGAAAGGGCTGTTGAAAAACTGCGAGAGTCAGACAAGCCTGTTGACGATGCGCTACTGCAATACTTGTCGCCGTTGGGCTGGGAGCATATCAATTTGACCGGAGATTACATTTGGCGGCAGAACCGAAAGATTGAAGAAGGGCATTTCAGACCGCTACGAACCACTGAAAAGTCTTAGCGTACTATTTTTTCCGAATTCTGTGACTACCCCCAGTCCAACAAACTCGCTGGCGATCATATCAAAAGCGAGCTAATTCACTTTGGCGTTATTGACAGGCCACCCTGGCAGCGAGCCGGATTCTTTACCTATGGCGACTATTGGCTGAGCACACAAATGCTAAAGACATTAAATCACGCGCAAGGGCGGGCATGTCAGCCACGCTTAGCCAATGGTTAAGCGTTAACCGAGGATTATGTTATGAAAAAAATGGGATTTTCCATTACCACCGCCGAAGGGCATTTTTTGACACGCTGCGAGCTTAAGCAAGAAGGCCAAGGCATCTATCTGGACACATCCTTTGAAAAGAATGTTGTGAAAAGCGTAACCGTGCCAAAGCTAAAACAGTTAGCTGAAATTAAGCAGAAACTTGAAGCCGCTCATCCCGAAGTAAAACTTTGGGCGGTCGAGTTATTTAAAGATCAAGGCAAAGCGTTCTGCCGGTCGGCAACGAGCGACGCGCCACCTTGGTTTAAAACCCAACACGAACGGAACGGCCGCTTGTATTCCGTCCAGTAGCTGACAGGAGAATTATCATGTCAAAAGACTTCGATTTAAAAGCCGTGATAAGTATGGTTGACCGTATGTCGCCAGGCTTGAAGCAAATCACCAAAAACCTAAACATATTGCATAGACAATTAAGAACTGTCGGCAATGGTGCGCCGATGCTTGGCGCCGGTTTTGTCGCGTCGATGGCGGTACCAGCCAAAGCGTTTATAGATTTAGAGAATTCCGCAGTCTACCTGCAAAACACCTTGATGGATAAGAACGGGAATATCCCGGCGGTATTCCAGAAAATCAGCGAGGAAGCGATAAAGCTGGGAACTCAGTTACCCGGAACAACAGCCGACTTTAACGCGATGTCGTCAACACTAAAAGCCTTTGGCGTGAATGCGGACTCTATTGCCAATGGCGTATTGAGGGCCACTGCATACCTTGGCGTCGTTGGCAAAGACATCTATGTGACTTATGACAGTGCGGCGGAATCAATGGGTAAGCTCAGCCGGGCGTTTAACATTGCCGACAGTGATATGGTGCCGTTTGCCGATTCTATCCAAAGGGTGTTGTTCAACGGCACCAAGCTGGATGAATTGCAATATGCTATGTCCCGTGTCTCTGGCCCGTTGAAAGTCGCTGGTGAAGAAGGCCTAAAGGCGGCAAACCAAATGCTGCCGTTGGTCTCGGTCTTTACCAGCACGGGTATTTCAGGTGAAGAGGCCGGTACCGGCATTCGTGAGATTATCAACCAGGCCACCAAGCTGAATAAATTCTCCGGCATTCCAAAGCTGATTGCCGACCTGGACAAAATAAACCACCTACCGAGCAAGCTACGCTTTACGAAATTGGAAAACCTGTTCGGCAAGGAGCACGCCAGCAAAGCCGCGCTGATCACCCTGGAAAGCTATAACCGGCAAGTGCAGGCGATGGCCAACCAAGGCAGTCTGCTGGACAAAATCGCCAACTCCGCCGGCACGCTCACTAACAAGGTGGAGACAGCCGGCGGCACCTGGTCAAATTTCATGGCGAAATTCGGCAGCCAGTACGCGCCGGAACTTAAAGCGGCTGCCGACTCCGTCAACCGTATATCGGAAAATCTCACCGGCTTTATTGATCAAAATGGGCCGGCGGTGATGACAGCGGCGAAGATGGCCGGCGCCTTTGTCGGCTTGAAAGTTGCGGCCTGGGGTTTGGCTGGCGGTATCGGCGCAATAACGGCGGCCATGAAGTTAAACCCACTGATGTTGCTGGCACAAGCGGCCATCGTCGCGGCACCGTTGATCATTGATAACTGGGATAGCATCGTCAACCGGCTTAAGGAAGGATTCAGCAGGATCAAGGATTTTTTCCAGCCGCTAATCGATATGTTCAAATATATCGGTAACTGGGTTTCGAACGATCCACTGTTAAAACTGGTTGGCAGCGTGCCCATGTTCTTGGGTAAATCGGTTGCCTCGTTGTTGCCTGATTTCTCGGGGGTTCAATTACCCAGCGGCGAAGGCATGCGGGCACCGGGCTACCAAAAAAATATTGTTGGATCGGTGAAAGGCGGGGTTGACGTCAATGTCCGGTTCGACAATTCACCCGCAACGATGCGAGTGGCTCCGAGTAAAACCCGTGGGCCGGTTCGGTCGAATGTGGATGTGGGCTATGGGTTTACCCATGCTATGTATCTAGGCATGCCGTAACTTGATCGGTTAGCCGGATCAAAAGCCGCCTGGCAGTAATGCAGGCGGCTTTTTTTGGCACTATAGACCATCGGTTTTTTTGCCCGAGGGCGCAAGGCAGGGCACATATTAGGGCACATTCAGACACAAACCAAACGCATCGAAACACGCTTGACCTTCGGGCAATTTCTGTTATCCTCTTGATCCATAGGACGTTTCAGCGTGTCCCGATGTGTTCGCCTGTTATTGGTTGGCGCTCATAACCCGAAGGTCGTAGGTTCAAATCCTGCCCCCGCTACCAGACAAATCAAAGGCTTAGGTTTAACGACCTAGGCCTTTTTTGTTGCTTGTAAGTTTCTGGTAAGCAGATAGTAAGCGAATTTATGGAATACAAATCAGCGCCATTTGCTTTTCCCCACGCCTAACATCGAGAGATTGCATGAGCGAATTTGAAGGCGGCTGCATGTGCGGAGCGGTTCAATACGCAGTGAAATCCGAGCCGCGTCTGTCTTTTTATGCCAATGCAGGCAGTGTCAACGAATCAACGTCACAGGTCATTCGGCCGAATTTGTTGCATCGGCAAAAAACACAATACGAATGGGTGCGCCGAAATTTAGCGATCCTGATCAACAAACCCAGCGCTTTTTTTTCGGTCAATCTGACGGCACGAAAGCCTGATAAAAATCGACCGGAAACCAATCCTTATATTAGAAAGTTTCTGAAAGAATCCGCGTGGCAGCCTTGTGAGTTGGCGGTCTTTGCTGGAAAAATTGACTATCCAAGTTGTCGTTTCTTAGATAGACATATCATCCGTTGCATCATGTGGATGACTAACAGGCCTACCAATTCCAATCTAGTGATTGAGTTTACCGATTGGGAGCGTGTGAATGCATTCGCACCGCGTATCTGTTTTATGTAGGTGGTTCCATTGTTCGCAATTCATTCTTTCGTTGGCTGACATGACATTCGTTTTATCGCGGCGTATGCGCTACTTGCTCTTAAGTTTGACCATCGGCAGTCTCGCCGCGCTAACGGGCACCTTTTATCAAGCCAAAAGAACCGCAGCCGACCTGGCCGCATTCCCGCCGCCCGGGCAGATGATTGCGGTGAACGGCGCGAATTTTCATCTGTATTGCATGGGTTCCGGTTCGCCAACGTTGGTTCTCGAAGCGGGCCTAGGCGAAAACGTGTTGAGCTGGTATCCGGTTCACGCCAAGCTGGCCCAGACCATGCGCGTTTGCGCCTACGACCGCCCAGGCTTGGGCTGGAGCGATCCCATAGCCGCCGCCATCCAGCCGGAAGCGGTGGCTGAAAACCTGCTGGCCTTATTGCACAAAGCCGGCATTGCCCCGCCGTTTGTGCTGGTTGGCCATTCGCGGGGCGGAATCTACGTGCGTGCTTTCTATCACCGGTTTCCCGAACAGACACAGGGTATTGTTCTAGTCGATTCGTCGCACGAACAAGGCCCCATGCACCATTATCCTTATGCCGCTTGGGATTATCGGAAACAAGCCCGGCAAATCGCAATTGCGGAACCGTTGTCGCGGCTCGGTATCGTCAGGCTGCTGGGCATCGCCGATGCCGACCGCCGGCCATCTCCGCTACCGGCTGAAATCCTGGCCGCGAAAACCGCGATACAAAATCGCACCGATACCGCTCATGCGGTGGTCAATGAAATCGCCGTCATGCGCCAAGGACTTGATCCGACGACACCGCCGCCACGCAGCTTAGGCAATCTCCCGTTATTGGTGCTAACCGCCAGCAATCTGGTGGATTTGGCTATTGTCGCGCGCGAAGCGGAGAGAGCGGGTAAAGATGTCGAAGCGGAAAAGGCGCTTGCCGAAATTCAACTGGCCGAACAGGATGATATGGCCCGTCTGTCCAGCCATTCGCGGCATATCGTGGTCGGCAACAGCGGCCATTTCATCATGCACGATCAGGCCGATGAATTCGTCGCCGCAGTGCGCGAATTTGTTTTAGATATGCCTCCGGTCAATTGAGCACGTTGAGTCAGGCGAGATGATTCTGCGCTTGTTACAGTAGCGCTCGATTGAGGAGGTATGAAAGTGGACGATAAAACGGCCAGCGCGGCCTATGCCATGCGCTTCGATAGGATTTTCGATTACATTGACAAGCATCTGTTCCAGCCGCTGTCGGTCAATGAACTGAGCAAACAGGCCAATTTTTCCCGCTTTCACTTTCAACGGCAATTCTCCGCTTACACCGGGCTGAGCACGACACGCTACATCCAGTTATTGCGTTTGCGTAAGGCTTCTTACCAACTAGTGTTTCAGGAGCAGCGCAGCATTACCGATATTGGATTGGAGGCCGGTTTCTTAAATGCGGAATCGTTTTCCCGCGCATTCAAAAAATGCTTCGGACAAACGCCTACTCAATTTCGAAAGCACCCAGCATGGCAGCCTTGGAATGAGCGCATGCTATTACCCCAACGAATCAGGAGTCCGCAGATGAACGTCAACATCGTCGAATTTTCAGAAACCACAATAGCCGTCTTGGAGCACCGTGGCCCGCCCAGCCTGGTAATGGAGTCGGTCAGAGGCTTCATAGACTGGCGCAAGCAGAGCGGCTTGTCGCCGATCGCCAGCAGTCGGACGTTTGGTATCGCGTATGACGACCCGGCTGTCACGCCCGCTGAATCATTCCGATTCGATGTATGTGGCGAGGTCAAGCAACCCGTGCCGGAAAACTCGCAAGGGGTGATTAACAAATTGATTCCGGGAGGACGTTGCGCCGTGGTGCGCCATATCGGTTCGACCGACCGGATTAGCGACAGTGTTTATTACCTTTACCGGGAGTGGCTGCCGGAAAGCGGAGAGGAATTGCGGGAATTTCCACTGTTTTTTCATTACATCAAACGGGTGCCTGAAACGCCCGAACACGAACAGATTACGGATGTATATCTGCCTTTGGTGTAAACGAAAGCGGTCGAATAGTTGATCCATGGTAAAACTCAGCCGCGCAGGGCGCATTAGCTTTAGAGTAGCGCGCCGAAACGTTAATGACCAACATGCGGCGCAATACGGCTACACCTATTGACGCCCTACGGCCTTATCATTTATTACGCCTTACCGCGTTTATGAAGAATCTCAAATACAGGGGGATTTGCTACATTGTCTGGAATAATAGGAATATCATTTTCATTAATCGCTGATGCTTCTATGTCATGATTTCCTATTTTCCAAGCTTCAATTATCTTAATTTTGTTTTTCTTAATCCAATATTTTTGTTCTGCCATTTCTGGTGGAGAGTTTTCAGAATATTGTGCAGGAATTAGTAAATAACCTAATCCTCTCGATAAGTATTTTTTAAAATTATCTAAGTTTATTGAGTTATTGGGCGTCATCGTGTGAAATCTGTTCACGCACATGAGTAATGTTGAGTTTTTATTTCCCAATATATCAATATTATGGCTTACCATTACTTTATAATTATGCGGATTATTTTTATCTATGCCTGTAATGATGGAGATATTAATTTCTTCATTAGCGTCAATATTACCAAATCTTTTTCTCCAGCCGTTAAAGATTTTTAAACCCTCTGTTACGTTTCTGAATCCTAAGCCTAGTATCGGAATTGGTGAGTAAGGTATAAATGCATATAGAGTTCCAAACCATTTTGCTTTATCCCAAAGTCTCACATTTATAATAGAAGTCGAGCAAATTTTATTGTGCTTGGCCTGTAAATAAGAAATGGAATCTTTGTGTTCAATTTCAGAGGTATTTTTATTGAAAGTCGTGTTTGAATGATATAGGTCTTTTGACCAGGGTTGATCTCTCATAAGCTCAAATTTTCTATCGCTTTCATAAGCCTTCCATTGGTTTATAGAATATCTCAGCTGAGAACCTAATATATTATCTAAAATTGTTGGCAAGTTAATCAAATGATTCATCCTATCCAAAGCTAAATCTTCTTCTATCATGGCTTTCATACCATCATCATCTTGATATATTACAGCCTCACAAATAATTTTCATTACAAGCTCGAAAATATCTTTATGGGCTTTTGTATCTTGCAATAAAAATAAAATATCGGGCTGAGCTGAAATATGTATTGCAATTTCACCGCAATCATCTTCGACTTCTTTATAATAAATTGAACTTAATGTGCTGTCTGTCTTTAATATGCAATTAACATTAGCTTGAATAGGAAACCATTTATGAGTCAGTCCAGTTGTTAAAAAACACTCTATCGCCGATAGTATTGACTCTGCAAACAGGAGCAACTCTTTGTCATTAGGTAAATCAAAATTAAATTTGACACCTAAAACTAAAGAGCTAATCGAAATTATTTTATCTGCATTCCAAACAGAGTATTTTGGTAATTCTGTGTTTGCAGGCTGATTAAGCCAGCTTGTACAAAACTCATATAAATCATTTTCAAATTTAAAATCTGCTTTAATTACTTTATCATGTCCAAGCGCATATAATGCTGCAAATTCAGACATAAACAAACCTAATCTATCGAGTAAGTCAGGAAGGAATGATAGATTGTCTAAATCAGTGTATTTTGTTTTAAGGATTAGTATCCCTAAAACTGTATCTATAAGTTCATTATTACTGTTGCTTTTCTGGTCTGGTACTAATTCGAGTATATGGAAGTCAATTATATTTTTAAAGTTTAACCACATAAGTGCACATGGTACTCTTCCTAGCCTAATTTCAATCCAAACTAAATGACTTAATAGACTGCTCATTACTTGAGGCATTGTGCCATGTTCGTCAAAGTCTTTATTTATTTGATGAACAGCAATAGCATAACAGCCACGAGCTGCCCAAAATAATCCCATTGATTCATAAGTGCTTGCAATAAGAGCTTGAGCTTGAATAAAGTCATGCCTATGTTCATATTGCAACAAATGGCTTATTGCTCTAGCAAATAGCTTTATTGCTTCATGTTCATTATTTGACTGTAGCTTTCTTAATCCTTTTTGAATCAGTAGCCTCCCTTTTTCTTCATTACTTAATTGCGTAGAACTTATCGCAATGATTTTTTCAAACAAATTGTCAAAATTACTATCGTCAATAAAGTTATTTAACTCTTTTATGATTTTTATTAATGGATCAATAGGAACGTCTATTAAATTATGAGTTGCATCCAGCAATAGTTGCAATTCATAAAATATATTAGACAGTGACTTATTATCCATAAATGCTTTGGATAATTCTAAAAGCAATATATGAAACTTGGCAGCAGTTGAGGTATTGGGTCTTGATTTATCATTAGCAATGGTAGACAATTTATTAAGCAGAGCGCTATATCGGCTGTCTAATTTTGCCTCGTCAGATGTTAAACATTCAGTGTGTGTCGCTGTTTGAAGTACTGTGAATAAATTACATAACCTCTCTAAATCCCACACCTGATTGCTGTTGATGGATAAAGCTTCAAGTACATCATATAGTTTATTAGCAAGCTTAAAATCATTAAACCACCAATAAGCTGTCCAAGCATGTTGATATGTGATTCTAATAACTTGCTGGTTAACCCCAAACTCTTCTGCAACACGCTTGGCTCTTTCAAAACGCCCATATACTTCAAACTGAGGTTTTTCTAATTCTCGTGATAAGGTAGCAGCATACAAACAATCTTCAACAAATAGATAGCCTGAATTTATATAGGAATCAAAACCATCAATTTGTTTTTCAACTGTTGCTAAGTCAGATAGTTTTTCCGCATCATTAAATCCAATTAACTTTTTATTTTCGATGTATGAAATATTTAAAGTTGAAATTGCAATGTCAAAACGATTATTAGAATATACCTTGTCAACTATCCATTGCTTATCTAAAATCCAAACAGGTAATCCATATTTTTTTGTCAATTCATCTTGTATTTTTGATTTATCTTTATCACGAATCGCCTGATTAGACATAAAATAAATACGTTTATAACCTCTGTTTGTTAAAACAATTTTCTCAACATCACCTTTGATTTTTGTCTTCCATGTTTTTTGAACACTAATAGCAAAAGCCCAGCGTTCATTTGCGGCCTTTCTATCAATACATTCATACCATTTTAAGGAAATTTCATCAGAAACAGGATAGGTTTCAGTATCAGCTTTGCTGTCGCCGCCGCCAGTAGAACCTGTTTGTATTGTCAAATTCGGACAAATTTCTTTTTGTGCTAGTAATCTGCAAAAATTCTCAAAATCCTTTTCTTGGCAACGCTCTGTCATCGTTGCAAGATGATAATCAAATTGTTCTTTTGGAATAAGTGGTTCTGAATTTACTTGTGAATCAGAAAATTGTTCTGGTCGTCTAGCTTTCATAAATTCAGAAGGCTTAAAGGTTTTGTGATTTAGTTGAGAAAAATTTGCTTTTTTCATATGATATTTATTCTATTACAAGCCGATGGCCGTAGGCTGGGTAGAGCAACGCGAAACCCGGCAGATACTTTGAAATAAACGAGTTCTTTACATTCAACAAATACTCTCAGGGTGACAAAACATATCCGCTTCTAAGCTGGGTTTCATTAGGGGCTGTTGCCGTTTCACATCGGTAACCATATAAATGCACAAGCCAGGGCGATAGCACCTTCAAAATTGCGTTTTAGTTTGTCATATCGGGTGGCAATAGCTCTAAAATGTTTCAGTCGCGCAAATACGTTTTCAACGAGGTGGCGATATTTATAGAGACACCAGTCCATTTCCTCATTCCCGACTATTGAATTTTGTTTTCTTGGGATGATGGGGACTGTGCCTTGGTCTCGAATTTGAATCCGTAACGGCTCGCTGTCATACCCTTTGTCTGCAATCATGTAGCCCGCCTGGGGGAGCTTGGCCACAAATTCCGGCGCTTCTTTGCAGTCATGTACTTCGCCCCCCGTAATCGAGAACTGGATGGGAAGTCCACCGGCATCAACCGCCATATGGATTTTGGTCGTGTTGCCTGCGACCGATTTCCCGATGGCTGTTGGATTTTCATGGGCGCCGCCGCTACTGTGTTGATGGGCTTTAATAATGCTGCCATCAATAAATAGCCATTCCAAATCAGGCTCAATCACTAGCGCCTGAAAGATACCCCTCAGCTTTTCTTGCAGTGACCAGGCATTGAAGCGCTTGTACACGGCATTCCACTTGCCAAAAGCGACGGGCAAGTCTCGCCAAGGGCAGCCAACACGCAAGCGATAAAAAATCCCTTCGACCGTTTGCCGAAGACCGGGTTTGTCGTAAATGCTGAAACTCAACATAATCGTTTTGAGCTTTTCCCAGTGGGTATCTGTAAGCAGTTGGCGTGGCATTCGCTAGTTATCGTTTGATTGAAAACTCAATCAATATGGCTCGCCAATCGATTTTCAAAGGGATTATGACAAAATGGCAACAGCCCCTATCATTCAACCCACTCTACTCGTGCAAACCCAATACCGGCATATTATCGATTTTTCTGGCTCCCAAGCTGAAGCTTGGAAGCCAGAATCACCTTCAATCAAACCCCTCATCTTGATTGGCGAAATCGCTAGGGCAGCTGTGCCGCCGGTGCTAACCTGCCGTCATCATGGCTTGCAGGAGTTTTTACGATGAACGATATTAATGACCCGGTTTACGAGCGCCTGCTCAAGGCGGCGCTGGAATGTTTTCTCGCCGACGAATACCACAAAGTCACCACCCGCGCCATCGCCGACCAGGCGGGCGTCAATATCTCGATGATCCGCTATTACTTCGGTAACAAGGAAGGCCTTTACGAAGAAATGATCCGCGAGACGCTCAAGCCCCTCCTGGACATGCTCGACAGCAATACGCTGTCCGAGGCCGGCGGCTTTGCCGACTATCTGCGCCTCTATTACGACACCATGCGCCGGCATCCCGAATTTCCCAAGCTCATCCTCAAGGTGCTTGCCCTCAACCACGGGCCGGGCCGGCGTTTTATCCTGCAGTTGCTGGAGCGCGGCCGCAGCGGTGGCGCAAGGCGGCTGGAACAACTCAAGACAGCCGGGAAGGTGGATGCGGCGATCAATCCCGACGTGGCGCGCATGGCTTTCGTCAGCCTTGCGATGATGCCCATGCTGCTGAAAGACATCTTCGAGGAGCAGATGGGTGGGCAGATGGACGACGCCTTCCTCGACGAACTCGCTGCGCTCAACGGCAAACTATTGGCGGCGGGCATGGCTGCCGCGCAACCGGGGGCATGACATGACGTTACAAAAGAATGTCGGCGCGGTGTGTCGTTTCGCCAAACTCGCCAGATTCGGCGCCTGGTTGCAAAATCTGCGCAACAAACTTGTGCCGGCGCCGTTCCGCCTGATCCAGATCGGTTCGGCCTATTGGCAATCGCGGGCGCTGTCTGTCGCCGCGCGGTTGGACATTGCCGGCGCTTTGGCCGAAAGCGAAGCTAGCGCCCAAACTTTGGCCGACCGGGTCGGCGCCGACGCCGATGCCCTCTACCGCTTGCTGCGCATGTTGGCGGCGATGGGCGTGTTCGAGGAAGTCTCGCCGCGCCGTTTCCGCAATAACAAGCTTTCGTCTTACCTGCGTCCGGATCATCCCAACAGCGTACGGGCGATGGTGCTGATGCACAACTCGCCGGAAATGAGCCGACCATGGTTCGAGGAATTGGAGCAGGGCATTCGTAGCGGCGGCGTACCGTTCGAATCGGCGCACGGGCAGGCGTTTTACGCTTATATGGACGGAAATCCGGAATTCGATGCGCTGTTCGCGCAGGCGATGGATAGCGTGGAAGCCTTGGCCGGGAACAGCTTTGTTACCGATTTCGATTGGTCGCGCTTCGAGCGCATCCTCGACGTCGGCGGCTCCAAGGGTGCAAAATCGCTTGCCATCCTCAAACGCCATCCGCAGCTTACGGCGTTGGTGGCCGACCGCGAACAGGTCATCCAAGGCGCGGCGCAGTTCTGGCAGGAAAAAGGCGAGGGTGCGGCACTGCAACGTATGCACTTCGAAGCCTGGGACCTACTGCAAGCCGTGCCCAAGGCGCATAGCGACAAGGATATTTACCTGCTGAGCGCGGTGCTGCATGGCTTCGACGACGACACTTGCATTGCCGCTTTATCCAGGGTGGCGAGCGCTGCCGCAGACTGTGACGCGACCATCGCCGTGATGGAGATGGTGATGCCGGATAGTCCGACCGACATCGCTGCAGCCTCATTCGACATGCAAATGTTCGTCAACACCCGCGGCCGGGAGCGAACGCTGGCCGAATGGCGGCGACTGTTCGATGCCAGTGGATTGGTACTTCAAGAGGTGGTGAGCTTGCGAACGTTCGGGAAAATATTGGTGCTGCGGGCGGTTCACAGCACCGGCAAGGCCTGATTCCGGAATTCGAATGGCGCGAGTTCGCCTACGGATGAATTTCGGCAGGCTTGGTCATTTCACGGCCGGACGGCCAACAGCATGTCCGGCGGATGGTTGCCGTGGGCCTTACCGGCAAGTCTGAAGGCAATCGACGCAGGGAAGGAAAATCTAAACCACAGGCCAAGCGTTTCTGCTTGATAGGGTTTGTTGCCTAAAGGCCTTTTTCCTGATTTTCTTCTTGGGTTTCGGTTGCCGTTGGCTCTGGAGCATAGTCTTTGGAATCGACTTCAGTTTGTTCGCATTTACCCTTCAATAATTCGATAGCGCCGGGCCAGCAGGATGCTTCGACGTAAAATTTGGCATACCAAAGAAAGGCGACGCCGGAGCAGTCCTCATGGACAATCTTTGGCTGTACGCTGACATCGTCTTCGTAAACTCTTTGCACTTTGCAAAAGTGAACAGGTTCGGACCAGGCGGTATTCGTTGTCAGAGATAACAGGGCTAGGGCAGATATTTTTTTAAGAAACGTCATCTTTTTATCCAAAAATGCTAAAGAGTAGTTTCAATATTCGGCTTTACCATGTTCAAAGTCAAAATTTACATCTGATTTTTTCCGCAAAATACCAAAAACTCAGGGAAGGGAGCTTCTAAAAACCAAAGGAAACGCTATGCTCCGAGACAGGCAGAAGGTTAGAGACTTCCGGGAGACAAGGCGATAATTCAGCAGCGATGGCTTTTCGTCGCAACAAACAGGAAATACAAATGTATTCGTCAGATGATGAAATCGGCATTATCACTGCCTTTGTGGAGCAATTGGAAGAGCAGTCCATTCCGCGCGCGTTGGCCGTTAAAAAAAGAGTGGAAGAGGGCGATACGCTGAACGAGATTGAAATCATGCATTTTGAACAAATGCTTTCAGAGGCCAGCACTATGATGCCACTATTGAAGCACCACCCTGAATATCAAAAGTTGATCGCTGAATTGGCCAATTTGTACAACGATATTTCGGAACGCGCTTTGAGTAACCAGTTAAACGGAAAAACCTAAAAAGCCGATGCTCTGAATATAGATAAGCCGCGATTTAGGCGCACAAAAAAGCCGGGCGTACCCGGCTTTATGGAACTGCAACGCTAAACGGCTGCTATTCGAAAGAAACTTCTTCCAGGCTGGCTAAGCAGCCTAGGCCTCTGGCAAATTCTTGCAATTCGCTCGCCATATGAAAATTAATGATGGAGTTCGTCTTTAGATCCACAACGGCGTATTCGACAATCGTATCGTTGTTCTGCAACCTCGGCTTGTACTTCAACAACTTCTTCGACTCCTTGGCCAGCTTACGATTTAGCCGAGTGGTTAGCGCGCGAATTGAAACCAATTTTTTCATATCCGATCTCCATACGTTAAAACGGAAATCGCAGTATAAGTGATTTTGACGGTTTTATGACATTGCCCAGCAAAAAGCCTGAGACCCTGAGCACAATGTGTGGAATGTGCAGTTTTCACGATGGCATTAAACAGGCGGGAAAATTAACTGGCTAGCCTGAGCAAAGTCGATAATATAGCGCCATGCTGTTTGTATTGAATCCGGCGGAACCGCTTCCGCATTAACCATGAGGGCTGTCATGTCTGAGCATACCAACGCTTTTCAATCACTATTTTCCGAAAGCGCGGGGCGCGAGCCTATAGAGATTTGGCTGACGACTGCCGACCAGCAAGCCTTGTTACAACCACAGACCAGTGGTTTTGGTTTTAACAACCCTCTCGGCGATGTGCCGGTAATAGCGGTCGATACCGGCGATGTTTATCAAACCGTGGAAGCTTTTGGCTTCTCCTTGACCGGCGGCAGCGCCATGCTGATTGCGGCACTGCCCAACGTCGAACGGCAAGCTTTGTTGCAGGAACTATTTTTGCCAGATGGTGACGGGATCGGCGTCAGCTGTTTGCGGCTTAGTATCGGCGCTTCCGATTTAAGCGAGCGTTGCTTTAGCTATGACGACATGCCCGATGGTCAGACTGACATGGAACTGGCGCATTTTGATTTGAATGCCGGCGATATCGAGGTTATTCCGCTACTCCAAGATATTCTGGCGCTCAATCCAACTATTCGAATTATCGCCACCGCGTGGTCGGCACCGCGTTGGATGAAGACTAACCAAGCGTTTATCGGCGGCAAACTTAAGCCCGAATGCTATGCCGTCTACGCGGCGTATTTGGTGAAATATCTGCAAGCGATGCGCGAACGCGGCATCGTGATTCATGGTATCACGCCGCAGAACGAGCCGCTCAATCAAAAAAACGAGCCCAGCATGGCGATGGAAGCGCCGGAGCAGGCTGCATTTATCAAACATCATTTGGGACCGGCCTTGCGCGAGGCGGGATTAGCTGATGTGGAAGTGTTTTGCTGGGATCACAATTGCGATGTCAAAGAGTACCCGTTGACGGTCTTCGCCGACGCCGACGCTCGCCAGTATCTCAGCGGCTCCGCTTGGCATCTGTATGGCGGTGATATTTCGGTATTATCGGAAGTGCATCAAGCTTACCCCGACATGAAACTGTATTTCACCGAACAATGGGTGGGTTCGGACGGCGAGTTTGGTGGCGATTTAATGTGGCACGCCCGCCACGTGTTGATCGGTTCGTTGCGGCACTGGAGCAGGGCGGTGTTGGAATGGAATTTGGCCTCCGATCCGTTTTGCGGGCCGCACACGCCGGGCGGCGAAGCCCGCTGCGTGGGCGCGTTGACAATAGACGGCGATCAGGTCACTCGCAATGTCGCGTATTACGTGATTGCCCACGCGGCCAAGTTTGTCCGGCCCGGTTCCGTGCGGATTGCTTCCGGCGTGCAAAACGACTATTTGCCTAACGTGGCCTTCCGCACGCCGGCGGGTTTTATCGTATTGATCGTGTTAAACGACGCAGTCGAGCCTCAAGCCTTTGCTATCCACTATCAAGGCAAAAACGCGCTTGTTGAGATACCGGGCAGAGCAGTGGCTACCTATGTGTGGGCAGCCTAGCGGCATTTAGCCCAGTAGTACATCGACCCGGCGAAATTGCCCTAAACGTAACGCTTCTGCTACCGGGCCTGAGACACTGGCTGCGGTTAGGGTTTGTGTCGTGCCGTCTCGACCATACAACCGGTACTCAATCGGTTTGACTGCCTCCGGGCCAAACGTATCGCGGCGTTGCGGATTGCTGTAAACCAGTAGCGTCGAACCGAAGAGCGTGCAGGTCGCACTAGCGGCCGGCAAGGTTTCAGGCTCGACAAACGGCGTGGCAATTTGTGCTTCAGCGGAAAAAAACGCGGCAGCCAACAGCGGTGTCGGTTTAAATGCCAAGATGCCGGCTTCCCATGTAAACGGTGCCGGCCCCAGGAACAGGTGCGTCCACAAATGCAAAAACTCCACGGTCGCGCCGGATAATCGGGCCACGCAGCCGCGGCCGTGCTGGCGGGCATCGATTGTAAAACCGCTACTGACCAAAAAGCTGGAGTTTTCGATGGGATTGCGTTTGTATTCGCCCGGGTCGTGAAAAGGCACCAATAGTGATTCGATGTGGGCGTAAAACTCATCGACCAAGCCGGCACGCACCATCTCCAGTACAAACTTGTAATGCATGTGTAAAAAGATCGAGCCGTTCTCCAGCCAGCCGTAGTTAAAAACCCCGATACGTCCCAAGTCCAGCGCCCGGTCACCCAAGGGTTCGTTGACCCGGTACATGCCCAGTTTGGCATCGTATAAATCCGAATTGCGCACAGCTTGATACAGGGTCTGCGCCTGCATCGGGTCGGCGATCCGTAAGGCGTGCACAAAACCTTCCAGGAATAACGGCAGCGGTTTTTGCTGAAAGCGGGTGACGGCGATGCCCCCGGTTTCCAACTCATGATATTGCTCTGCCTCGTACGCAAAATAGGTAACTATGCCTTGGGGCGTGCGGGCTTTGTCGATTGCGGCGTCCAGGTAGTGGGCTACCAAGCGCAGGAAGGCTTGAATGTCAGACAGTGCCAGAGCCTGTTCGGCACCGGAAAAGCCCATGAATACCTGTTGCCGATAGACTTCTTTCAACGCGCCGCTTTCCTGCCAGAACAGTTCCGGCGTCAAATCATCGCGAGTTAACAACTTATGCAACGCCGTCACAAAGTCCGCCAATTCGACGGGTACGGCGCACGCTTCCTTCAATTGGATCAGCGCGCTGAAGGTAAAATCCACCAGGCGCTTCAACTCGATGGTTTCGTTGACCGACGAGCCTAAAATGCCGGGCAGGCCGTTTAAGGCATCACACCAGCCAGGCCGGTCCGCCTCCATTTCAATGCCCACGCCGGCGGGGTCGAGCGTCGCCAGCTTATTGGCGACCAGGGTCAGAATCTTCCCCAATAAACTGGTGTAGACAATCTCGCCGTGGCCGGCTTGCGAACGTACTTGGTAACGGCGCTGCTGTCGCGCATCGATCAATGCCTTTTTCTCCGGGCAATAGCGCACGGCATTGTATTGGCGCACGCCGTTTGCCGTGACCACATATTTTTGTGTGCGCGCCGCGACCTTATGAGTAGGGTCGAAAAAGCTGTAGGTTTTGTCCTGAAATAAACCGGCCAAACGATCCGGAAAAATCGCCGCGTAACTAAGCAATAAGTCCACCAGATAGGTCCAGTGATCCGACCAATAACCGCGGTCGAATTCAGCATCTTCCAATTCTTGGGCGTGGGACAAAACAGTAGTCAGGATGTTTTCCGCATCGTCCGCGGCTCCCACGATTTCCACCAGTTCCGCATACTTAAATTCTTTGTGTAGCAAGGGCTCCAGTTCTGGAAAACGCCTGTAGAAGTGCGCAAAATTTGCCGGTGCATCCACGACAAACCGCGAGTTGCGCAAAGCACAAGGGTTATAGCCATCCGGCTGAATCAGATTGAAAAAATAGCGAATGTTCTTGGCATCCAAGGCCGGGTCGAAGAACAAATCCATGCGCCGATTTTGCAACACATCGCGAAAATCGCCGTTACCTTCGGAATAGGGCGTGTCCTGCAATAAAAAATCGTTGTAATCGCGTTCCAGATCGCCGTGCTTGCGACCAAACAAATACAAATGCGCGCCGCCCGGCACCGGCATGGAAAAGCCGCCGCGCAAACCGTTGTCCAGATAACATTGGCGGGCGTGAGCATCGAATAGCGGCTGGGCGGTGGCGGTGAACGCGCGTTGCCTGATGTTATTAACCAAGCTACGATTGATCTCGCGCTTTGCCTCGAAATAGCCTGGTTGCAGAGCTTCAAGCAGAAATTGATCGAAAATTCCACGGGAGCCGGCGTGACCGTACACGCCGTAAAACACCCGGCTTTCACCGGGCTGCAAAGACAGCTTAAGATGTTGAAACGCCGCCGGCGTTTGATTGCCGCAGACTTGCTCGGCAAAGTCCAAGGGCTGGTCTGAAAAAAATCGCTCCGCTTGCGAAAAATCGCCGGCCAAACCAAAAATCCGCTCCGGATCGACAATAGCTTGATTGTGCTGACCATCCAAAAAGCCGACGAAGAAATTGCCGGCAATCACCGGCTCCACCTGCGGGCTGTCGGTGGGCCAGACTTTCAAGCGATAAAACGGCCGATTTTCCGCCGCGCCCTCCACCCGCATAAAGGCCTCGGACGTGCGGCTCATGAATTTGAGGATCCATTGATTCATCGCATAAGGCAGCACTTGCGGCAAGCCATCGACGATCTCGAGGTGTAGGGCTTTATCCATGGTGTTGGCAATCTCTACCCGCCGCAGCAACCCGGCAACCGGCGCTTCGGCTAGCGTGAACACGTCGGCGCGCAAGCGTAAACCCAGTGGGGGATTGACTTCCTCCACGCCTACTTCATGCGGAGTCACGTAAAGACGTTGCTTCACCTCCAGCCCAGCACCACGTTGAAACGGCTCGTATGGGCGAGTATGCTGGCCGTCGTCAATTTTCAAAAACGTGCGAAACCCGCGCGACGGCGTCAGTTGGTAGGCCTTGTCCGCCGGGAAAAACTCTAAAAATGCCCCGTCCTTATTCCGCACCCCAAAACTGGCAATCGCCTGGCCGCGATTCACATAAAACGCCCAGGCCGGACGTCCATGCATGCCGGCAATCCCCGGCAGAAAGCTGGCGAAGGGGGCGCAGTCGTTATACCGTTCGATGACAAAGCATTGGTCACCGGCGAAGAAATAGCGGGGCTGATTCATGGGGATACCGTTGTTTTCGGGATTGAAAGTACTACAACTCTAGCAAGCGTTTTACTAAGTGCCAGCATGGTTCCTACGTGGTGACAGTTCGCTTTAAAAAAGAAGGCTGATGTGTGCAGACTGCATGGTTTAACAGCCTGCTGAGCGCTTAAACAATTAAACTGCGTCATATACCATAAACCAATTCGGTCAAATCCCCGCCTAAGCAGTCTTTTCTCGTCGTATTTATCCAGGAAAATCGCTGAACTACAGTTAGTTCCCAGTTAATACTTCGGAAAAACTTCCTGTAAGCCTTTGAAATAAAATAATAAGCTCGCAAGCGACGCACAGGGGCAGTCAAAGCCCTATATTCGGCCCTAAATTTGCTTTGTTTATAGGTTTTTATAAGAAATCGCGCGTCTGAATTGGCCCTTACCCTGATTGTGGCAACCTCCATGAGCACACAACACACTGTCCGCCCCTGTTTATTCTTGATTGGATTCACACTCATTTTGCACGCTGAAGGACATAAATCATGACAGCCACAATAATGCCCGACAAAGGGTTGGCTGAGTTCTATCAAGAGCATCATTCCTGGCTGCTCGGTTGGCTAAACCGCCGCGTTCAATGCCGCTTGCAGGCCGAAGACCACGCGCACGATACCTTCATGCGCATCCTTACCGCACAGGATATGCAAGCCATTCGCGAGCCGCGCGCCTATCTGACGACGATTGCCAAAGGCTTGTTGATCAATGATTGGCGCCGCGCTGCTATCGAACAAGCCTACTGGGATTCCGTGGCGGCGCACCCGGAGCCATTGGCGCCATCGCCCGAAGAGCATGCCATCATCCTCTCCACCCTACAGGAAATCGATGCCTTGCTGGACGAACTACCCGCCAAAGTCCGTAGCGCATTTCTGCTGTCGCAACTGGATGGCTTAACTTATGTACAGATAGGGCAACGCTTGGGGGTTTCCGATAGGATGGTGAAAAAATACATGGCCCGAGCGATGTTGCATTGCCTCACCGCCACCTTCTAAAAAATCATGGCTAAACGACATCATCCGGACATTCACCCCCGCATCCTGGCAGAGGCGGCGGAATGGTTTGCGGTATTGGGATCAGGCGCTACCAGTCAAACTGAACAGCAACAATGGCAGGCCTGGCTGGCGTCGCATCCCGCGCATAGGGCGGCTTGGTCTCGGGTGGAGTTTTTTACCCATAAATTCGACGGTCTGCCCACGCAAACCGCAGCGGCGGCCTTAGGCTCGCCGGATATGCAGCGCCGTCAGGCTCTTAAAAACTTGGCGATTTTGGCTGCGGTAGGCTTGTCCGGCTTTGAGTTGTGGCGGTCCGATTATCTCAGCGGGTGGCGAGCTGATTACCGAACCGGCATAGGCACCACGCGCAGCCTTAGCTTGGCGGATGGCAGTCGCATCGAGATGGATGCGGCTAGCGCTATCGACGTAGACTTTTCAACTGACTTGCGCAGAATCCGCCTACTAAGCGGCGAAATTTATATTGAAACCGCACCGGACAGCAACGGCCGGCATCGCCCGTTCGTCGTCGATAGTGCGGAAGGTCGGGTTAGGGCAATCGGTACCCGCTTCAGCGTTCACCAACAACATGAAGAAAGCCAAACCAGTGTCTACGCCGGTGCCGTGGAGATCACCCCAAGCGGCCCCGGTGCCAGTCGCCAGACCTTAAGCGCCGGACAGCAAGCCCAGTTTAACGCCCAAGCCATCGCCCCCATTCAAGCCACTGAACTCAATCAACCGGCCTGGACCCAAGGCTTTTTGTTGGTCGACAATCAGCCACTCGGCGAATTTGTGGTGCAACTCAATCGCTATCGCCATGGCTACATCACCTGTGCGCCGGAGATTGCCGAACTGCGCATCGTTGGTGCCTACCCCATTCACGACACCGATCGGATTCTGGCCGAGCTGGAAAAAACCTTGCCGGTCAAAGTCTCGCAAGTGTCGCCATTGTGGGTGAGGATTGAGCGGCGTTGAGTTTTGCGCTGGTGGCCCATGGCAGGCTCAGATAACCTGCAAGCCCAAAAGCTGTTGGAATGGCAGAAAATCCTTATCCGAATGCAACAATGGCATCTGCTTTTCAATACAGAAAGTAGCAATCAGGGTGTCGATGGTTTTGCGAATGGTGATACCTTGCTTGCGTAGACTTCTAAAATTTTCCGCACTCTTTAAACTAATCTCCCTACCGAGCATGGTGTGCATGGGCAAAGCACATAACATCGCTTTTGCGGTTTGGTAATCCTGATCGTTACGAAAACCCTGCAACACTTCCACCAAAATCAAATCACCCGTGCACACAGGCTTTACACCTAGCAAATCGTCCAATTTTTGGGTAGCGATGGTTTCCGTGCCGTTGAAATAATCGATCCAAACGCTGGAATCGACCAAAATCACCGCTCAGCCCGCATTTGATCTAAATCGCCTTCCCACTTTAATTGACCTTTCATTTTTTTGATGGCTTCCTGCTGCTTTAGCATCAATAAAGTTTTTAAGCCCTGTTCGACCGCTTCGCGCTTGGTTTTAATGCCTGTCACGCTTAAAACATCGGCCATTAGTGCTTCATCAATCATGATATTGGTCCGCATCGGAATCTCCGTGTGTATGATTTTTGAAAATCATACATCACAACTAGCGATTTGTCTCCGCCCATACTATTTACCAGGCAAACCGCGCATATGCACAATGATGCACGGAGAAGCCTATAAAAAGCATAGGTTGGTAACTATTTGATTATTAACAACATAAAAAAATAATTGCAAATAATCGAAAAAAATTCACCTTTGCGGTTCCCTTTTTCGCGTTTCGATTGGCAAGTGAATTGAAACCTAAACAAACCAAGGGAGTGACCCCATGTCCAAGCGAAAACCCAAGCACCCCATCGACAAAACCAGTAGCAGCGTGCAACAAGCCCTGACCGGGTTGGTGCTGGCAACCTCGCTGGCGGCCATGCCCGCGCTTGCCGCCGAACCCGCCGGTACCGAGCGCAGCTATCACATCAGCCGCGGCACCTTGAGCCATGCGCTAAGCCAGTTCGCCGGCAACGCCGGGATTATGCTTTCGGCAGATGCCCGTTTAACCGATGGCAAAACCAGCCAGGGGCTGGAGGGCGAATTTACCGTAGAGCGAGGTTTACAGAAGTTGTTGGTGGGAACTGGCTTGACCTACACGTTTACGGCGGGTGATGCGGTGGCGATTAAAGTGGCGGAAGCGCCTGCTGACGTATCGACGTTGCCGGCGGTGAGGGTGGAGGGAAAGGCGGTTTATGATTCGGCTGATCCTTATAACCCGGATTACAATCGGAGAAACGCTTCAACTGCAACTAAAATCGACACGGCACTGATGGAAACTCCGATGTCCGTACAGGTGATTCCGCAAGCAGTCATTCGCGATCAACAAGCCTTTCGTTTGCAGGATGCCTTGAAAAACGTTAGCGGCGTGCAGCAAAAGTCTTCGAATGGCGGCACCACCGGTGGTGCCGATGCGTACGTGGTGCGCGGCTTTGAATTGGGCTTTAGAAGCAACTACTATCGCAACGGCATCCGCATGCAAAAAAGCAGCGCCGACTTTGCCAACCTGGACCGAGTGGAAGTCGTCAAAGGTCCGGCTTCCGGCTTGTACGGCCGTATCGAAGCCGGCGGTTTGATCAACGTGGTGACCAAAAAGCCCTTGGCCGACCCTTATTATTCGATCGAACAACGCTTTGGTTCCTACGATTATTACCGCACCGAAGCCACCGCCACTGGTCCGGTCACTGACGACAAATCGCTGGCCTACCGCTTGGACATGTCGTATCTCGATAGCAATTCGTTTCGGGACAACGTCTTTAACGACCGGATATTTTTCGCCCCCAGTCTGAGCTGGAAGCCTACAGATCGCACCGAGCTGAATCTTTCGGTGGAATACCTGGACGACGAAAGAACTTACGACTCGGGACTGCCGGTGACCGGCAACCGGGTCGCGCCGGCACCGATTTCCCGAACCTTCGCCCAGCAAGGGCTGGCGGACAAGGACTCCTACTGGTTGGTCGATTTCAATTGGTCGCACAGTTTCAACGATAACTGGAAGATCAGAAACGGTATGGCCATTGTCGAAGGTGACGCCAATTTGCGAGAAACCTATGCCGACGGCAAGGCGGCGGTAAACGGCGATACGCCGCGCGGCGCCTGGTTTGGTGGTTTGGGGTACGATACTCAAACCGTGTATCTGGATTTGACCGGCAAATTCAATACCTTTGGCATAGACCACAACATGCTGATCGGTGGCGATTATTACCATCAGCGCACGCGCAACCAAGCGACGGCGCGTGCTCTAGATACGGTCAACATTTTCCAGAGCATGCCCTTGTTTGATGTACAAGCCGCCATGCAGCCACCGTTTGGTTATAGCGCTATCGAAGACAATGAGTGGTTTGGGGTTTATGGTCAGGACGAGATCACGTTGGGGGATAAACTCCATCTCATGGGCGGTTTGCGTTACGACATCTCGACTTACGGCTACGGCTATTCCGATCAGAATTTGGCGCTGGCCAGCGCGGCATACGACGATATTGAGGAAAACAATTTAAGCCCGCGCGTCGGCATTCTCTACGAGGCGAGCGACTGGTTGTCGTTGTACGGCCATTATGTCGAGTCATTCGGTGCTAACAACGGCCGGCAGGCGTCCGGCAAGCCGTTTGCGCCGCAGACTTCCGAGGAATTCGAGGGCGGTATCAAGACCTCGTTTTTTGATGGCAAGTTGACCAGCACCCTGGCTTACTACCACTTGACCAAGCAAAACGTGCTGACGCCCGACCCGGTGACGCCAAACCTCAGCGTTGCCATCGGCGAAGCGCGCAGCCAGGGCTTGGAATGGGATGTCAGCGGCCAGTTGACGAATGCACTGAGCATGATCGGGACCTATGCCTATACCGATACCGAAATTACCAAGGACAACTCCGGCGTCCAAGGCAACCGTTTACCCTACGCGCCATTGCATTCCGGCAGTTTGTGGATGAAGTACGATTTTCAACAGGCGTTTTTAAAAGGCTTTAGCGTCGGCGCCGGCATTTATGCCGCCGGTTTGCGCTATGGCGACCGGGACAACAGCTTTTATGACGATGCATATGCCCGCCTGGACTTAATGGCGGCTTATCGTATGAATATCGGCAAGACCCGCCTGACTGCCCAGGTTAACATCAACAACGTGTCTTCGACCCAGTATTACATCCAACGCGCAACTTGGTCGAATAACCCGGCGGAACCGTTGATGGCTTTTGGTTCGATTCGTTTGGAATATTGAGTGAGGGAAGTGGATGGCCAACACCGCCTCGCTGATTCTCCCCGCCGCTAGGCACTTAACTAAGCTAAAACGCCGCCGCAAGTTCTGGCTGCAAATTCATTTGTGGCTGGGCTTGCTGGCCGGTTCGGTTTTATTGATTGCCGGCCTGACTGGTAGCATCATTACCTTCTGGCAGGAGCTGGATGCGGTGTTGAACCCGACCATGCACCAGGTTTCGGCGGTGGCAGGGGGCGAAGCTGCTTACCGGTCGCTCGACGAGATTGTCTCAGCCGCCGATGCGGCGATGCCGGCCGACGCCAAACGCGGCTACATTTATTACCCGCGCCACGCCGAACAAGCCTTCTGGCTGTTTTACGAGCAGCCGGCCGGCGGCGAGGCACGTCAGCATACCTGGAACGCCTTCGTCGACCCTTACACGGCCCGAGTCACAGGCACCCGCTTGTGGGAGCACGCCGACGATTTGTTCGCCGGCAGCCTGATCGGTTTTGTATTCAAGCTGCATTATGCCTTACTGCTGGATTGGGACGACGGCAGCTGGATCGTCGGTACCGTCGCCATTTTGAGTGCCATTTCAGTACTGACCGGTTTGATTTTGTGGTGGCCGTTGACCGGACGCTGGCGCAGCGCGTTGACAATCAAACCGCGGGCCAGTGTCGAGCGTTTCAACCACGATCTGCACAAAGCCCTGGGTTTTTACAGCGGCTTGATTCTGTTCGGGGTGTTGCTGTCCGGGGTGTATTTCAATTTCGGCGAGCCATTTCGCTGGTTGGTCGATTGCTTCTCGTCAACCAAGCCGCTGGAACAGTTCCATTCCGTCGCTCGCCCTGGCCCTAAGCCCCTCTCGGCAGAACAAGCCTTGATGCTGGCCGACCAAGCCACGCCGGCCGGCCAGTGGTATTGGCTGAAACTGCCCGATGCCGCCGATGGGACGTTCATTTTTACCAAACACGTTGATTTCGGCGGTGTGTTTCGCGGCCGTTGGCAAATAGTCTTAGACCAATCCGACGGGAAAATTCTGCATGTTGCCACGCCCTTGTCCGGCGGGGCCGGCAACGTGTTTTTACAGTGGCAGTGGCCGTTGCATTCCGGCCAGTTCCTGCGCCTACCGGGCCGTGTGCTGGTATTGGCCAGCGGGCTGGTTTGCGCGGCGCTGTTCGTCACCGGTTTGATTCGCTGGCTACAAAAGCGAAGGGCTGCAAAACAAGCGCGTATTCGAAAGCCTAACTAAACTTGTCGCAGGGCCGTAGGGGTGAGGCAAGAACCCCAACATGATGGCCTATCCCAATATTGATGGTCTAAAAGTGATCAATCACTTTATTGTTGCGTTGCTGATGGTTTGCGGGTGGTTTTATGGTTGTCGTGTTGCGGTTGGTGCCTCACCCCAACGATAAACTCAGGGCGAACGGTTTTTGATACGGATCAGCGCTAATTGGCATGCGTAGGTTTGGACAGCGTTACACAAAGTAGCCGGCTAATTGCTTAGTCTCTCGTATTTGGATTGGCTCGGCGGGTGGGGGCGGGATAAAAAAACGCCCCTGCCAACAAACTTGGTAGAGGCGGCGCGACAATCGCTAGAGGGTTAACTATTGTAATCTTAGAAACCTATTGGATAAGGCTAGTCTCCAGCTTACCCGCTGGGGCGGATGACTCCGCCCAACCGCCGCCCAAAGCCTTGTAAACAGCGGTCAAGGCGGTAGCCATGACGGTTTCGCTTTGCGCCAGCTGGCTTTGATCCTGCAACAAGCGAAGTTCGCTATCCAACACGGTCAGAAAATCCGCTATACCTTCCTGATAGCGCAGATGCGCCAGTGCCGCGGCTTTTTCGCTGGCCTGCGCCGCAGCCAGTAACGAGCTGCGGCGGGCGCGTTCTTGCCTGTAGCTGACCAGGGCGTTTTCGGTTTCTTCCAAGGCATTTAGTACGGTTTGTTCATACTGAGCCAGGCTGGCTTCGGCGCGGGCGTCGGCAGCTTTGATGCGGGCGTAAACCCGGCCTAAATCAAATGCTGCCCAGCTGATTTTCGGGCCAACTGAATAGGTTTCCGAGCCCGGAGCGACCAAGCCGGACAGGGTGCTGGCTTCCAACGACAGACTCCCAACAAACGTCACGCGCGGGAATAAGTCGGCCGTGGCCACGCCGATGCGGGCAGTGGCGGCGGCCAAGCTGCGTTCGGCAACCCGAATATCCGGCCGGCGGCGCAGGAGTTGCTCCGGGTTGCCGATTTGGATGGTATCGGGGGCTTTTGGTAGAGGCGCCGACTGCGAAAGGGTAGCTGTCAAGGCGTCCGGCATTTGCCCAGTCAATACGCTGAGCCTATGGATGGCTTGGGCGATGGCGCTTTCCAGGCGCGGTATGCCTGCTTTGGTGCTTTCCAATTGTGCCAGCGCTCTTGAAGTGTCCAGCTCGGTGCCGCGGCCGTTTTCCAGTTTGACTTGGGTCAGCGCCAGGGTTTGCGCCTGGTTGTCGGCATTTTTGCGGGCGACCGCTAATTGGTTTTGTAGACCGCGCAATTCAAAATAGTTACGAGCCGCTTCGGCAATTAAGCTGACGCCGATGTCGCGCAGACTGGCTTCTTGCGCTTCGACTTCGTCGTTGCTGGCCTCGACGTTGCGTCGCACCCGGCCGAAGAAATCGATTTCCCAGGAGGCATCGAAACCGGTGTTGTACAACTTCAATTCGCGCGGAAAAACCCCGGTGCGGTTATTGAATGAGCCGGTACTACGCTTTTGCTCGGTGTAATTGGCATGCGAAGTGACGGTCGGTAACAGGTTCAGGCCGGTTTCCAGATACAAGGCGCGGGCCTCGGCCAGATTGGCACGGGCGATTTTTAGTTCGTAGTTGTGGCTGATGGTGTTGTCGATCAACGTGCTTAATTGCGGGTCGTTGAACAGTTGCCACCATTGTTCTTCGATACCGCGATCAGAAAATTCTTGGGCGTTGGCAAAACTGGCGGGTAAATCCGCAGTGGCCGGCAATTCATAATCCGGTCCGACCGCGCAGCCGCCGAGCAGCAAGCCGAGCAGGCCGGCAGCACTCAGGGCCTGATGCCGGCGTTTGGAGGGGCGCAGACTCATTTGTGGGCCTCGATTGCAGGTTGATGAGTGGTTAAGTCGGTGGCTGTGGGCCGCAGGCGTTGGGCGATGGCTTGTACTACGACATAAAACACCGGAGTGAGTAACAAGCCGAACACCGTCACGCCGATCATGCCGCTAAACACCGCGGTGCCCAGCAGACGCCGGGATTCGGCGCCGGCACCTTGGGCAATTACCAAAGGAAACACGCCCATGATGAAGGCAAAAGAGGTCATCAGAATGGGCCGTAAGCGGATGCGCGAGGCTTCCACAGCAGCTTCGAAGCGGTTAAGACCGCTTTCTTGCCGTTGTTTGGCAAACTCCACAATCAAAATCGCGTTCTTACTCGCCAGCCCCACCAGTACGATGAAGCCGATTTGCGTGAAGATATTGTTGTCCATATGGCTCAACCAAACCCCGGTCATCGACGATAAAATACACATGGGTACAATCAAAATCACCGCGAATGGCAGCGACCAGCTTTCGTATTGTGCGGCCAAGGCCAGAAAGACGAAGATCACGCTGAGCGGAAACACCAGCATCGCCACATTACCGGCCAATACCTGTTGTAAGCTCAGTTCGGTCCATTCGAAATCAAAGCCGGGTGGCAACTCGGCGGACAGCAGTTTGCTCATGGTGTCGATGGCCTGGCCGGAACTGATGCCGGGCAGGGTACCGCCGTTGATTTCCGCCGCCGGATACATGTTGTAACGGGTGATTTTGTCGGGGCCGGCGATTTCTTTGACCTCGCTGACCGCACCCAAGGGCACCATGCCGCCTTGGCGGTTTTTGGTTTTTAATTGGTCAATATCGCCCGGCAACATTCTGAATGGGGCGTCGGACTGCGCGGTGACTTGGTAGGTGCGGCCAAAGGCGTTGAAGTCATTGACGTATAAAGAACCCAGATAAATTTGCAAGGTGTCGAACACGTCTTTCAAAGGTACGTCCATCGCCTTCACCCGCGTTCTATCCACGTCCACAAACAATTGCGGCACGCCGGACCTAAACGTGCTGAACAATCCCACTAAACCGGGCTGTTGATTGCCCTTGCCCAACATTTCATTGGTGACGCGCTGCAATTCGTCCACGCCGGCGTTGTTTCTGTCCTCAATTTGCAGCTTAAAACCGCCGACCGAACTCATGCCGCGAATCGGCGGCGGCGCGAACACGGCGATGCGGGCGTTGGGAATCACGCTCAGGCGCTGGGTAAGGCTTTTGACGATCTCGTCGGCATGCAATTCGGGGTGACCGGCCCGGTCGGTAAATTCGCCTAAGCGGGCGAACATGGTGGCCACATTGGACTGGTTAGCCCCGCTGAGCACCGACCAACCGGCGTAGGCGTTGACGTGTTGGACGCCTTGGGTATCCAGAATGATCTTGCTGGCTTGTTGTACCACGTCCTGGGTGCGAGCGAGCGAAGCGGCGTCGGGCAATTGCGCGTACAACACCAGGTAGCCTTGGTCTTGCTGCGGAATAAAACCGGTCGGTACTTTCTCAAATGCCAGGAAATTCAAGCCGTTCATGCCGACATACAGCACCAGAACGACAGCGGTCACGCGAATCAACCGGCCAACCAGGCGCGAATAACCCAGGCTGAAACGCTCGAAAAACCGGTTAAACGCGCCGAAAAACCAGCCGAACAGCTTGTCGAATACTTTGGTGAAAGCGTCTTTATTGTCATGAGCGCGATCCAGCAGCAGCGCGCACAAGGCGGGGCTCAGTGTCAACGAGTTAAACGCCGAAATCACGGTGGACACCGCAATGGTCAAGGCAAACTGCTTGTAAAACGCGCCCGATACGCCGGTGATAAATGCGGTGGGCACGAATACCGCTACCAGCACCAATGCCGTGGCAACCACCGGCCCGACCACCTCGGACATGGCCAGGCGCGTGGCTTCTCGGGCATGTAGGCCTTCGGCGATATGCCGCTCGACGTTTTCCACCACCACGATGGCGTCGTCCACCACAATACCGATAGCCAGCACCAAGCCAAATAGCGACAGGGTGTTTAAGGAAATCCCCAAAGCCGACATTACCGCAAAGGTGCCGATCAAGGACACCGGCACCGCCAGCAACGGAATCACCGCCGCCCGCCAGTTTTGCAGGAACACGATCACCACCAAGACCACCAACAGTAAGGCTTCGAACAGGGTCTCGACTACCGCGTCTATCGATTGCTCGACGAACACCACGGTATCGTAAACCAGTTTGTAATCCAGGCCTTCGGGGAAACGGGTTTTCAGCTTCTCCATTGCTGCCATCACCGCCTTTTTGGTATCGATGGCGTTGGAGCCGGGCAGTTGGAAAATCGCCAGACCGACCGTTTCGTCGCCGTCCAGATACAAGCCGGAATTGTAATCCTTGGCGCCCAGTTCGATGCGCGCCACGTCTTTCAAACGAGTGACTTGGCCGTTGTCGCCTTGCTTGATGACAATCTCGCCAAATTGCTCGGGGGTGCTGAGGCGGCCCAGGGTGCTGACGGTGTATTGGTATTCGGCGCTGTTCGGCGAGGGCTGCTGACCGACCACGCCGGCCGCGACTTGCACGTTTTGCTCGCGCACCGCATTCACTACCTCGGCGGCGGTCAGGTTGCGGGCGGCGATGGTTTGCGGATTCAGCCACAGGCGCATGCTGTAGTCGCGGGCGCCGAACAGCAGAATATCGCCCACGCCGGGCAAGCGCGCCAAGGTGTCGCGGATTTGCAGCAGCGCGTAGTTACTCATATAAACACTGTCGTAGCGTTTATCCGGCGAGACCAGGTTAACCACTAGGCTCAAATCCGGGCTGCGCTTTTTCACGCTCAAACCCTGCCGACGCACTTCTTCCGGCAATTTCGGCTCGGCCAGCGCCACCCGGTTTTGCACCAAAACCTGGGCTTTATCCAGATTGGCACCGGGTTTGAAAGTGACGGTCAAAGACATCGCGCCGCTATTGGTGGACTGCGAAGACATATACAACATGTCTTCCACGCCGTTCACTTCCTGCTCGATTGGCGTTGCCACCGTTTCCGCGACGACTTTGGCATTGGCGCCGGGATAGTTGGTGCTAACCACGACCGTGGGCGGAGCAATTTCCGGGTATTGGGCAATCGGCAGGCCGATCAGCGCCAAACCGCCGACCAACAGGATGACAATCGACAACACCGCCGCAAAGATCGGCCGGTCGATAAAAAAATGACTGAATTTATCCATAGCTTATTGTGCTCCCGGCGCGGTCAAATCGATGCGTTCCGGATTGACTTTGGCGCCGGGTTTGAGCTTTTGCACGCCTTCTACTACCACCCAGTCACCGGCTTGCAGGCCGCTGCGGATCACCCGCATCTCGCCGATGCGCGAGCCTGGGGTAACTTGACGGTACTCGGCTTGGTTGTCCTGGTTGATGACCCAGACAAACCGCTGCGCCTGATCGGTGGCGACGGCGCGGTCGGGCACTAACAGGGCAGGGTACGATGCCGAGGCTTGCACTCGCAACCGCGCAAAAAAACCGGGGCTGAGCAATTCGTCCGGATTGGCGAACACGCCGCGCAAACTCAGAGTGCCGGTGGCGGCATCCTCGCGCGGGGCGATGTAGTCCAGTTTGCCTTGATGCGGAAAATCGGTTTCATCGGCCACCGCCAGTTGTACCGGCGTACCTTTTAGATCGGCGGTGCTTTGGCCGTGTTGCTGGGCATGCCGGCGGTAACGCAACACCGATTGTTCGTCGGCATCGACGTACACGTAAACCGGATCAGTGGACACAATATTGGTCAGCACGGTGTCGTCGGCTTTGACCAGATTGCCGGCGGTGATCATCTCGCGGCCAACCCGCCCGCTGATGGGCGCGCGGATTTCGGTGTATTCCAGGTTTAATTTTGCGGTGTACACGTTGGCTTCCGCCGATTCGACCGCCGCCGCCGCTTCGCGCAAGCCTTTGGTGCGCATGTCGTATTCTTCGGCGGAAATGGCTTTGGCTTTGAACAGGTTTTCGGCGCGGGTCAAATCGTTTTTCGCCAGCTCGCGTTTGGTTTTGGCGCGCTCCAATTCGGCTTGCGCATAATTAAGCTGGGCTTTCAGCGGTTTAGGGTCGATTTGAAACAGCAAATCGCCTTTCTTGACCTTGGCGCCCGCAGTGAAATTGACGGTGTCCAAATAGCCGCCAACCCGGGCGCGGATGTCCACCGAGTTGATCGCTTCGATCCGGCCGGTGTATTCGTCCCATTCCGTCGTTTCGCGGTTTAAGGGCTGCGCGATTTTTACATTGGGCGGCGGTGGCGCGGCTGTTGCGCCGGCAGGGGCTCCGGCATCGCCACAGCCAGCCAAAGTCAGTTGCAGGGCGATGCCGACCACGCCGAGCTTTACCACATGTCGCTGTGCTTGGCGATGGGTTTGCCCTGCAAAATCAGCCGCTACCGGCGATGAAGGGGGCTGTTGGGATGCAAGCGTCATGCGCGGTTTTTTTGCCATTGCCGTGTACTGCCTTAGTCGTCGTTTAACTAAAAATGGTAATATCTATTACCGTTTAGTCTAGGTTATCATCTTTATCCAAGTCAATTCATTTCGCGAATCACACAGCATGGTTAAATGTGGACGTCCCTGTAAGGGCGATGAACAGCAAAGTCGGGATCGATTACTCGATGCAGCCTTACAGCTTTTTCTTGAAAACGGTTACGGAAACCTGAGTATGGAAACCATCGCCCGCGATGCGCGGGTATCGCTGCGGACGATCTATAGCCAATTCGGCGGCAAAGCCGGCTTGTTCGGCGCGTTGATCCGGCGTTGCAGTGATCAATTTATCGGTAGCCTGTCCGACGATTGCGAATTGGAAGAGGCGTTGACCAATTTTGCCCGGCAGTTTTTGTATCGGATTACCCGTCCGGATGTATTGCGGATGCGGGCGATATTGATCGGCGAATCACCTCGTTTCCCTGATCTGGCGACACAATTTTACGAACAAGGACCGCGCCGGACGCTGGGATTGTTAGCGCAGTTTTTTATCCGCCAGCAACAGGCCGGCTTAATGATAGATATGGACCCGTATTTCCTGGCCGACCAATTCATCAGTGCGGTGCGTGGCGAACGCTTACAGCGCTTACAACTGGGTTTGGAGCCGACGCCCGACGAAGCGGAGATAGACGTTTGGGTGCGTCAGTCTGTCAGCTTGTTTTTGCAAGGGTGTCTGGTAACCCGTTAAGGCATTTCATGTGTCGCGGTGGCGGCATCCGTCAGACCTCGCAGTTAATCCATTCCGGTAACGGGGTTCCGGATTTCGCGGCGGTGACGATCATCAAGGTCGAGTTGTAGTGGGCAACTTTTTTCGGACACCGCGACAGGTCGTTGGGCTGCTATTTTCATTTCCTAGCCACAGGGCGGCAGGTAAGCCCATGGCTAATGACAAGCGCCGCATATTAGAGAAGTTGACAATATAGTCGGTCACAGCGCGAAAAGCCGCGGTTTGCTCAAACTAGAAACCTAATTAACGCGCTTGAATTAAAGCTAGGCAAATTTTTGCGTTCGACTCATTTTAAATCGACTATATTATTTCCATACCGTTCTTGTGGTCTGTCGGAAACTATCCTTTGCGGCAACTGAGCCGAACGGTTATGATCGAGCAGCTATTTTGTCTGAGCACGCTAATCCGCATCGAGTAACTACCAGACGGGCCGCGTTAGTCGTAACTGACCTAGCGGCCTTAAGACAAAAAGCGGACAGGCGACCATTTCCATTCATGTCAGCAATTGGAATCGTATGCAACCGACCCTTCGAAATCGCAAACTCATCCGGATTCGGCTCAGCGCCGCTGCCTTAGCTTTCCTAATCAGTTGTCCGGTTCCCGGTCAAGCCGCTGAAGTGGTTCCCGAGGCGGGGTCGATTCTACGAAATATCAAACCCGAACCGATTTTGCCGGGTGATTCGAACGTCCCGTTCGAAATCACGGAGCAACCGGCGCCTGCCGGTGAAGGCGACATCCGTATTCAAGTTAAGGGATGGAAAATCAGCGGCGCCGAGTTGATCGGCGAAGCCGAACTACAGGCGTTTCTGAAAGACCACATCGGCAAGGACTTAAGCTTGGCCGAACTGCGCAAGATCACTCGCGATATAGCAGAGTATTACCAGCAACGTGGCTTTTTTGCCCGCGCGGTATTGCCCGCTCAGCAAATTCGCGACGGCATCGTCGAAATCCTGATCCGCGAAGCGAAATTAGGCAAAGTGGAGGTCGACGACCCGGCCGCCGTCTACCGAAACGATATTCCCCGACAAACCATGTTGGCGGCTCAGCCCACAGGGGAGGCTTTGCGATTGGCCGATATGCAACGCGGCATCCTGCTGTTGAACGATCTGACCGGCGGCACGGTTTCTTCCACTCTGAAGGCCGGTGCTAGAGCCGGCGAATCCGACCTGCTGCTGAAAATCGATCCCAGCAACTTAATCAGCGGCTCCGTGGATTACAGCAATACCGGCGTGCGCTCAGTCGGCATGAACCAATTCGGCGGATCGCTAAATCTGAATAATCCGTTGCGCCTCGGCGATCTGGCCTCGTTACGGGTTCAAGGCGGCAGCGGTAACGTTTACGGCAGAATTGCCTATTCGCTGCCGGTAGGCTACTCCGGGCTGCGGATTGGTCTGGCCGCGTCCGCGCTGGACTACACCCTGGGTGAACCCTTTCAGTCATTGGACGCTCAAGGTTCGGCCTGGACCGGCGGTACCTTCGCCACCTATCCCTTGCTTCGCGGGGTGAGCACTAATCTTTACGTGGCCAGCGGTTTCGACGATCGCCACTATTACAACACCAGCCTCGGGAGCGTGGTCAGCGATAAAGAGGTACAAAGCGGCTACATCGGTCTGAGCGGCGATCATCAGGACGACTTGCTAGGCGGCGCGGTCACGCTATTCGGCGCAACAATGGTGGCGGGCAACCTGGATTTGTCGGGAAGCTTGACCGACCAGACTCAAAACCGGGCCACGGCCCGCGCCGGCGGCGCCTATCAAAAGTTCTCGCTTAACGCCTCCCGTCTACAAAGCCTGACCGACAAATTGCGCTTCTATGCCGGCGTCAGTGGACAACTGGCCACGAAAAATCTGGATTCTTCCGAAAAATTCAGTCTGGGCGGGCCTTTCGGCATCAGAGCTTATCCAGTCAACGAAGCCCTGGGCGACGAAGGCTATCTGATGAATTTTGAACTACGCTACGAAGTTTACGAGCATGTCGAATTGGTCGGCTTCATCGATCACGGCGGCATCACGCTGCACAACGACCTCTGGCCGAATGCCACCGAAGGCGGGCCTAATCATTACACGCTCAGCGGCGGCGGCTTCGGAATCAACTGGGTGGTACCCGGTAATTTCGTCATCCGCGGCAGCGTTGCCCAACGCATAGGCGCCAACCCAGCCCGTTCGGCAGACGGCAACGATTCGGACGGCACTTACAAAACGCCTCATTTTTGGGTCAGCCTGAGCAAAGCGTTTTAAAAGTCTTTTGACGCCATTTTTCCACCCACTCAACCGGCGATACCACTGTGGATAACCAATTGCTGTTTTATAAACGCATCGTCAGTTTGAACCCAGCCGCTCACGGCCGGTTGCATATTGCGCCGTCCGAAGACGTCGGTTACGCGCGCGTCAGTAACTCGGTGCCGCTGATTGGTCCCGAATTCAGCGAAGCCGGCAAGGAATACCCGATCGCCTTCGCCAAAGCCGGCGACGGCCACTTCGTTCCAGTGGTAGTGCTGGGCTTGAACGACGGCGAAAACCTGTTCGTCAACGCTGCTGGCCGTTGGACCGGACATTACATACCAGCCTTCGTTCGCCGATACCCGTTCGTACCTGCCGAACAGGCCGAAGACAAGCAATTGGTCGTCTGTTTTGACGACACTTGCCCGCGTTTTAACGAAACGGCCGGCGAGCCTTTGCTGGTCGACGGCGCACCGTCAGCTTACCTACAACAAATCATCGCCTTTTTGCGGGAGTTCCACGCCGAATCGCAGCTGACCGCGCAATTCGCAGCCACCTTGCACGAATTGGACCTCTTAACCGAACGCAGGGCCGATGCAGTATCACCGAGCGGCGAGCGTTACTCCTTATCCGGCCTTTGGATAGTGGATGAGGCGCGTTTCCAAAAAATCGGCCGCGATGCGTTGGACAGCCTGTTCCAAGCCGGCTGGTTAGGATTGATCTATCTGCACTTGGCGTCGTTGAGCAATTTTGCCCGCCTATTGGAGCGTAAAGCCGCCGTAAGCACCGAATAACCGCACTGATTCGAGAGGACAGTCTTATGAACCGATATGCTAACCAAAGTCGCACGCCGCACTTCAACCGTCATCCTCTGGTGCTGGCGATACAGATCGCCTTGGCTGGTGCTTGGCAGCCGGCCTTGGCCGAATTGGCCGGCAATGCGCTGCCTAGCGGCGGCCAGGTGGCGTCGGGACAGGCCCAAATCCACCAAGATGGCGCACGGATGGATGTCGTCCAAGGCAGTGATAAAGCCATCATCAACTGGCAGAGCTACAACATCGGTGCCAATGCCCACGTGGATTATCAACAGCCCAACGCCAGCGCAATCGCGCTGAACCGCGTAGCAGCCGGCGAAGCATCGGTCATTGCCGGCCGATTGACCGCCAACGGTCAGGTGTTTCTGGTGAATCCCAACGGCGTGCTGTTTGCCAAGGGCGCTCAAGTCGATGTTGGCGCGATGGCGGCGTCGACGATGAACATCAGCGATGCGGATTTCCGTGCCGGCAACTACCATTTCAAGCGCGACGGCAGCGACGCCGGCGTCGTCAATCAGGGCGACATCCGTGCCAAGGACGGCGGATACGTGGCCTTGCTGGCCCCCAACGTCAGCAACGAAGGTGTGGTCCAGGCCCGTTTGGGCACGGTGGCGCTGGCCGGCGGCGATGGCGTAAAACTGGAATTAGACGAAGGTAAACTGGTCAACGTTCAAGTCGATCCAGCCACCGTCAATTCACTGATCGAGAACAAACAGTTGATCCGCGCCGATGGCGGCCGGGTCATCATGACTGCCAGCGCCGCCGACCAATTGCGCGGCGCCGCGATTAATAACAGCGGCGTGATTGAAGCCAAATCCCTGGTTAATCGCGGCGGTTCGATAGAACTGATCGGCGACGAAGTGCGTAACAGCGGCACACTGGACGTGTCCGCCGCCGAGAATACTCAAGGCGGCAATGTCGTCGAGCACGGCCGGCTGGTCGTCGACACCGGCACCGTCCGCGCCGACGGTGATAGCGGCGGGGATATTCGCCTGACCGGCGACCGCGTGCTGCAAACCGGAACGCTCAGTGCCGAAGGTACCGTCTCCGACGGCGGCCGAATTACGATTGCCGCCGATAGTCGAGTCATCCAGACTGTATCCGCCAAACTGTCTACTAAGGGAAGTCAAAACGGCGGCGACATCGCCGTGACCGCCGGGAGCCAAGGTGGCGTATTCAGTTCCGCCACCCTGGATGCCGGCGGCGTTGCCGGACGCGGCGGCAATATCACCGTCACCGGCGGCAAAGACGTCACGTTGGCTGCTGCGACGATCACCGCCAACGGTGCCAAGGGTGGCGGCAAAATCAGTATCGGCGGCGGTTTTCACGGCAATGACACGGCGGTTCGCAATGCCGCGATAACCCGAATCAATCCCTTCACCCAACTGCAAGCCGACGCCATTGATATAGGCAACGGCGGCGAGGTCGTGGTTTGGTCGGATCAGCAAACCGATTTTTACGGCACGATCTCCGCCAAGGGTGGTTCGGCGGGCGGCGACGGCGGTACCGTGGAAGTCTCGTCTCACGAGGCCCTGCTGTTTGGCGGAACTGTTACCACCTTGGCCAGTCAGGGTCGCAACGGCAGTCTATTACTCGACCCGCGCAACATCACCATCGACAGCAGCGGCCAGTACCCGCAATTCGATTTCGAAGACCCCAATCCGACCAACACACTGGGCGTCACATCCGGCTTCGGCACCGGCACGTCGGTACTGTGGAGCACCAACGTGGCGGTCACGAATCCCTATGACGACTTCGGCGGCCAGGATGCCGGCGCGGTTTATTTGTACAACGGCTGGTCCGGGGCGCTGATCGCGACCGTCACCGGTAGCCACGCCGATGATCGCCTCGGCAGTGGTGGGATCACCCAGCTGGTTAGCCAAAACACCAATACCAACGTCAACGTCTCGTTCAGTTCGCTGGGCAACTTTTTAATTTCCAGTCCGCATTGGGACGGCGGCAAGGGGGCGGTGACCTGGTCAAGCGGTACCACGGGATTAAGCGGCACCGTATCGTCAGCCAACAGTTTGGTCGGCAGCTCGGCAAGCGATGCCGTGGGCAGCGGCAGTATCGTGTTGGTCGATAATTATTACGGCGCGACCGGTCACACTTGGAGCAACGACAACGGCTACCTGAAATATTTAGTCTTGAACCCGCAATGGAATGGCAATACCGGTGCGGTCACGATGGGTAGTGCGTTGAGCGGAATATCCGGTGTCATTTCATCCACCAACAGCCTGGTCGGTGCGGCGTCTGGAGACCGAATCGGCAGCAGCGGCATTACGCAATTCGTCACCGAGTTTCATGACTACAACAGTAGCGGCGCGTTGATTACTGCCACCGAGTATTACCGCAATTATTTCGCGATAGCCAGCCCGCACTGGCAGAACGGCGCCAGCGCGGACGCCGGTGCGGTCACGTGGGCCAGCGGTTTGGCCGCATTGACCGGCACCGTTTCTTCGGCGAATAGTTTGGTCGGCAGCAATGCCAACGACCAGATCGGTAGCGGCGACATCAAAGTGCTTTATTACAGCAACAGTACCAACTACACCAGTCAACCCAGCGATACCCCGCCGCACGGCCACGTCAACACTTACCGTACCGACGCCGCGTATGTAGTCGCCAGCCCGCATTGGGACGGCGATAAAGGTGCGGTCACCTGGCTCAATGCCGCAACCGGTTATGCGTCCGGTGGGGCGACGCCCGGTTTCGCGGTATCGTCGGCCAACAGTCTGGTCGGCGCCACCGCCGGCGATTTGGTCGGCAGTGGCGGCATCCAGTTACTCAGCCACTACACCAGCCGCAGCCCGGATACCGGCTATACTTCAACCCATCCGTATTACTTGATACTCAGTCCCCATTTCAACAATGGCGGCTCAACCGCCGACGCCGGTGCGATCACCTGGGGCGACGGCCGCACCATCACCTACGGCACTGTCACGACGACGGACTTATTCGGAAACACGCTAACGAATATCCCGACCGAAACCAGCACCAACAACGGCGGCGTATCCGGTGTCATCGGCAGCGGCAACAGCTTGGTCGGCAGCCATGCCGGCGATCAGGTCGGCAGCGGCGGCGCCAGTTACCTAGGGCAAGATCCGGGTTACATGGTACTCAGCCCGTTATGGAATGGCAGCGCCGGTGCGGTGACCTTCTGGAACGCCACAGCCACCAAGACCGGCACCTTGGGCTCGGCCAACAGTCTGGTCGGTACGACCGCCAACGATCATGTCGGAGGGGGCGGAATTTTGATGAAGGACGGTTACTATTTGGTGTTGAGTCCTGACTGGGACAACGGCGGAGCCACTGATGCCGGGGCGGTCACCTGGGGTAGCAAAACGAGCGGCGTCAGCGGCGCGGTCGGCGCGGGAAACAGCTTGGTCGGCAGTACAGCCAACGACGGTGTCGGCAGCGACGTCAACAATATCGTCGATGTGGGCGTGGCCGATTACGTGGTCCTAACCCCCACCTGGGATAACGGCGGTAATGCCGATGCGGGCGCCGCGAGTTGGGGTAGTGTCGGCAGCGGCGTCAGTGGCGCTATCAGTAGCAGCAACAGCTTGATTGGAAGTCATACCAACGACCGAGTAGGTAGCGGCGGCGTCGTAACGGCTTTTAACGGTGTGGAGACCGCAAACAACTGGACTTACACCTATTTTTACGGCGTGATCAGCCCGCATTGGGACAGTGATCGCGGGGCTGTCACATTCGGCGCCGAAGCCAGCGGTATCCAAGGAACCGTTGGCTCTGGTAACAGCCTCGTCGGCGACACCGCAGCTGATCAGGTTGGCAGCGGCGGTGTCAAAGCCGGGCAATATACCGAATTGACTTACAACGGAAGCACTTGGTCAGGCACCCGCACTGCTTATTATTTGGTTATTAGCCCCAATTGGAGCGACGGCGGCAACGCGAACGTTGGGGCCGTTACCAAAACCGCGGCGGCCACAGGCATAACCGGAAGTATTAGCTCGGCAAACAGCTTGATCGGCGGTACCGCAGGCGATCAAATCGGCAGCGGCGGCGTCACGCTGTTGCCGTACGACTGGACCACGGGTAGCGGAGTAGGTCAGAAACAGTACCATCTGGATTATTACTCGATTGCGAGTCCTTATTGGGACAACGGCGCGACGGCCGATGCCGGCGCGGTGACCTGGGGCAGCGTCACCACGACGGCCGGCGCGGCGTCGCCGTTGACCGGCAATGCCAGCGCGGCCAACAGTTTGGTCGGTACTCACGCCAACGACCGCGTCGGCAGTGGCGGCGTGGTCGCACTGCCGGCTGAATATAACAACGCGACGCGGGTGGGCTATGTTGTGATCAGCCCGAACTGGGGTAACGGCACCGACACGCAGTTGGGTGCGGTGACATGGGGCAGCCGCCTGACCGGCGCTTTAGGGGCGGTGAGCAGCAGCAACAGCCTGATAGGCGCCACCTCCGGCGATCAGGTCGGCAGCGGCGGCGTCACGGTTTTGACGAACGGTTACGATCCTATCAACGGCGTCTCGAGTTATAACTATCTGGTGTTAAGTCCGCATTGGCACAGCGGCGCCAACGCCGATGCCGGCGCGGTGACCTGGGTCGCGGAAAAAACCGGTTTCGCTTACGGCGAGAGCAGCCAAGGCGCGGTGGTCGGGATCGGTAACAGCTTGGTCGGCAGCCAGGCTGGCGACCAGGTCGGCAGCGACGGGATCATAGACTTGGGCGTATCTTATTTAGTCGGTAGCCGGCACTGGCATAACGGTTCCGCTGCGGATGCCGGGGCGTTATCCTGGGCGCGCGCCAGCATCGGCGTCGCCGGCGCGGTGTCGGCCAGCAACAGCTTGATCGGTAGTTACAGCAATCAGGACGTCGGCCTGAACCAAGTTAGATTAACCGTTAACTACAATACCTATTACTACGACTATCTGGTCATCGATACCGATTGGCGCAACGGCGCATTGGCGAACGCCGGCGCCGTGACCTACGGCGATGCCTTCTACGGTATTTTCGGCGAGGTTTCGGACGCGAACAGCGTTGTCGGCACCACGGCGAACAGCGGCATCAGCTTCGATACCGGCGGCCCTTGGGTGGATTACTATCAATATGCCGGCACCAACTATTTCAGCCTGCTGCCAGGCTTTGCTTATGACCACGGCGATACCTTCGTGGTCAGCTTCGCCAACGAAAATAGCGGCCGGGTAACCTCGGGCGCCACCGATCCGAGTCGCATTACTTATGGGATGGCGGTCGGCAAAGACATGGCCATAGCCCCGGACGTTTTGACCAATCTACTCGGCTGGGGTACCAACGTCACGCTACAAGCCAGCAACGACATCACCGTTAACAGTGCGCTCAATGTCGCCGGGCTTTTTAGTTCGTCAGCGACCCTGAAGTTGGAGGCGGGACGCAGCATTTACCTCAATGCCGACATCACCACCGACGGCGGCAATTTGGTCTTGCATGCCAACGATTTGGCCGCCAACGGCGTGGTCGATGCTGATCGTGCGGCCGGTAATGCCGTCATCGAAGTTGCCAACGGTGTTACGATCAACGCCGGCACCGGTTCCATCACCATGGAATTACGCGACGGCACCGGCAACACCGAAGACGACAGCGGCAATATCACGTTGGCGGGACAATTATTGGCCGATACGATCAGCATTATCCATCGCGGTACCGGCGGCGCGAGCGGCAGCAAAAATATCGTTTTGAACAGCGGTGCAGGCTTGACCGCCAACGGCAGCGGGGATGCGCTGGTTTTGGCGGCCGCCAGCGGCGGCGAGCTGATCAACAATGTGGGTAGCAATGTACTCTCTGCGGGCAACGGACGCTGGTTGGTGTACATGCACAGCCCATCGGGCTCGACCGAGGGCGGCCTGACCGGGGTGGCCGGTTCGGCGCTCCCCAGGCTATACAACAAAACTTACGACGGCAACGCGCCGGCAACAATCGTCGCGGGCAATCACCTGATCTATGACTACCAGCCGAGCTTGAGCGTCGACGTCGGCAACATCAGTAAAACCTACGGCGACGCCGACCCTAGCGCGAGCAGCGCATTTTCGGGCTACGTCAACGACGACGGCGTGACGGACTCGGCTACCGTCGCGGGTTTAAGCGGCACGCCGAGTTTTAGCATCGTCGGCGGCACGGCCGGCACTGCCCGCGCGGTCGGCAGCTATACCGTCAACGGCGCGGTGGGTTCGGCTGCGATCAGCGGCGGGGCCGGTTATTCGACGACGATAGGCACCGGAGGCGCCAGCGGAACCTTAACGGTCAACAAAAAAACGCTGACCGTGACCGCCAGTGACGACAGCCGCGCCTACAACGGCTTGGGCTACAGCGGTGGCCATGGCGTCAATATTACCGGCTTCGTTAACAGCGAAACATCAAGCGTATTGGGCGGCAGCGTCAGTTACGGCGGCACGTCGCAAGGCGCCACCAACGCGGGTAGCTACACCATTACCGGGAGCGGATACACTTCGAGCAACTACGATTTCAGTTATGTCAACGGCACTTTGACCATCACACCTTATGTCGTCAGCCTGACCGGCAATCGGGCCTTTAACGGTTCGACCAACGTGGCGGCCGGCATCTTTTCGACCGGCAGCTTGGTCGGCAGCGAAACCCTGAGCCTGAGCGGCACCGGTACGGTCGCCAGCAAAAACGCCGGCACCGGCAAGACAGTTACCTTAGGCACCCTGGCGCTGGCCGACGGCAGCAACGGCGGTTTGGCCAGCAACTATACGCTGACGGGCGGCACGCATAGCGCCGATATTTCAGCCGCCGGCTTGACCGTCAGCACCAGCGACGTCAGCAAGGCATACGACGGCGGCACCAGTGCGGCCGGCACCGCCACGCTGACCGGCGGTACGCTGTACGGCAGCGATAGTCTGAGCGGTGGGACATTCGCTTTCACCGACAAAAACGTCGGCAGCGGCAATAAAACAGTAAGCGTCAGCGGCGTTTCGGTGAGCGACGGCAACAGCGGCGCCAACTATTCGATCAGTTACGCTAATAACACCAGCAGCACCATCACGCCGTTCGTGGTCAGCCTGACCGGCAATCGGGCCTTTAATGGTTCGACCAACGTGGCGGCCGGTATATTCTCGACCGGCAGCTTGGTTGGCAGTGAAACCCTGAGCGTGAGCGGCACCGGCACGGTCGCCAGCAAAAACGCCGGCACCGGCAAGACAGTTACCTTAGGCACCCTGGCGCTGGCCGACGGCAGCAACGGCGGTTTGGCCAGTAACTACACGCTGACCGGCGGCACGCATAGCGCCGATATTTCAGCCGCCGGCTTGACCGTCAGCACCAGCGACGTCAGCAAGGCATACGACGGCGGCACCAGTGCGGCCGGCACCGCCACGCTGACCGGCGGTACGCTGTACGGCAGCGATAGTCTGAGTGGCGGCACATTCGCTTTCACCGACAAAAACGTCGGCAGCGGCAATAAAACGGTGAGCGTCAGCGGCGTGACGGTGAGCGACGGCAACAGCGGTGCCAACTATTCGATCAGTTACGCCAATAACACCAGCAGCACCATCACGCCGTTCGTGGTCAGCCTGACCGGCAACCGGGCCTATAACGGTTCGAGCAACGTGGCGGCGGGCATATTCTCGACCGGCAGCTTGGTTGGCAGCGAAACCCTGAGTGTGAGCGGCACCGGCACGGTCGCCGATAAAAACGTCGGCACCGGCAAAGCGGTGACCTTGGGGACTTTGGCCCTGGCCGACGGCAGCAACGGCGGTTTGGCCAGCAACTACACGCTGACGGGCGGCACGCATAGCGCCGATATTTCAGCCGCCGGCTTGACCGTCAGCACCAGCGACGTCAGCAAGGCATACGACGGCGGCACCAGTGCGGCCGGCACCGCCACGCTGACCGGCGGTACGCTGTACGGCAGCGATAGTCTGAGTGGCGGCACATTCGCTTTCACCGACAAAAACGTCGGCAGCGGCAATAAAACGGTGAGCGTCAGCGGCGTGACGGTGAGCGACGGCAACAGCGGTGCCAACTATTCGATCAGTTACGCCAATAACACCAGCAGCACCATCACGCCGTTCGTGGTCAGCCTGACCGGCAACCGGGCCTATAACGGTTCGAGCAACGTGGCGGCGGGCATTTTCTCCACCGGCAGCTTGGTTGGCAGCGAAACCCTGAGTGTGAGCGGCACCGGCACGGTCGCCGATAAAAACGTCGGCACCGGCAAAGCGGTGACCTTGGGGACTTTGGCCCTGGCCGACGGCAGCAACGGCGGTTTGGCCAGCAACTACACGCTGACGGGCGGCACGCATGCTGCCGATATTACGGCCTACGTCGTCGACCTGACCGGCAGTCGCACTTACGACGGCACCACCGCCATCACTGCCGCTAGTTTGGCGACCTCTACCCTGGTCGGTAGCGAAACCCTGGGCCTGAGCGGTGCCGGAACGGTCGCCGATAAAAATGTCGGCACCGGTAAAACGCTTTCGCTAGGCTCTTTGGCCTTGAATGATGGCGGCAACGGCGGTCTGGCCAGCAATTACACCTTGGTTGGCGGTACGCTTAGTGCCGATATTACGGCTTACACAGTCAGTTTGACAGGCAATCGCAGCTACGACGGCAGTGCCGATGTGGCTGCCAATATTTTTGCCATGAGTGCGCTGCTTGGAACCGAAACCTTGAACCTAAGCGGTACCGGTACGGTAGCGGATAAACACGTAGGGGTCGGTAAATCCGTGACGCTGGGCAGCCTAGCGCTGGCCGACGGCAGCAACGGCGGTTTGGCTAGCAATTACACGCTGACGGGCGGCACACATAACGCGACCCTCACTACGGCAAGTTTGACCGTCAGCACTGGAAACGTCAGTAAAACCTACGATGGCAATACGTCGGTGATAGGCGCCGCCATGGTCTCAAGCGGCACACTCTATGGTAGCGACAGCCTGATTGGCGGCACGTTTGCCTTCACCGATAAAAATGTCGGTATCGGCACTAAGACCGTCACGGTTGCCGGGGTCACCGTGAACGATGGCAATGCCGGCAATAATTATTCGGTGTCCTATCTGAACAACACAACCAGCACTATCAGCCCGTTTGTTGTGAACCTGAGTGGCGGCAGGAGCTATGACGGCACCACAGCCGTCGCCGCCACGGATTTGCACATCGGAAGTCTGGTCGGTAGCGAGACTTTAACCCTATCAGGTGCGGGCTCCATCGCTGATAAAAACGTTGGCATCGGCAAAAGCGTGAGCTTAGGCTCTTTGACCTTGGCCGACGGCAGCAACGGCGGCTTGGCCAGCAATTACACCTTGATAGGAGGAGATCTTAGAGCGGACATCAGCCAAGCCAATTTGGTTTTGACCACCAGCGACATCATCAAAACGTACGACGGCACCACGTCCGCCTCGGGCACGCCAATCGTCAAAGCCGGCAGCGCTAGCCAACTGTTCGGCTCGGACAGTTTATCCGGCGGTGTGTACACGTTCATTGATAAGAATGCCAGCGGCGGTAGCACTGTGAGAGTTAGCGGTATTAGCGTTTCCGACGGCAATGGTGGCAACAACTACGCAATCAGTTACAGCGATAACACGACCAGCACAATTTTGCCTTACGTCATCCATTTAACCGGTTCGAGGGCATTCGACGGCAGTAACCTTGTGAATGCTAATGTATTCAATTTAGGCACTTTGGTTGGCAATGAAACTCTGCTGCTGAGCGGGGCTGGCCAAATGTTAGATAGTAGCGCCGGTATCGATAAACCGGTCGATCTTGGAACCTTGGCCTTGAGCGACGGCGGAAATGGCGGCTTGGCCGGCAATTACACGCTAGCCGGCGGCAATCCAGTCGTCACCATCCTACAAAGCTCCGCCGGCAATACGCCAACCGATACCGTCGACGCCGGTACCGTAGTACCGGACAGCGGCGGAAACGGCGGCGTGGGCAACAACGGTTCCAACAGCGGCGCCAAAACCGGCGGCTTGGCGCTTTCTGCGTTACGCGGTGCCGATAGCAACCGGACCGTACAATTTAATATCGCCGACTCGGGGATCAATGGCGGTGGTAGTAGCGCTACCGGCTTGACGACGGGTGGTACCGGGCCGTCGCAATCAGGCAATACCGTGCATTTATTGGCGTCCCAAACCTTGGTGGCGGGAGGGCAGATGCAGATCGTTGCCAACGTTGAGGTTAATGATTATTCAAGTGGCTTCAGTTTTGCGCTGCCTGCCGGAGCACTGCCTGCAACGGCCGGAGACAGCACGGTCTCGGCGAAAATGGGTAACGGCGAGCCGTTACCGGCTTGGCTGAGTTTTAATAGTCAGTCGTTAAGCTTCAGTACCGACAGCGCCGGTGCGGCGCAGTTACCGCTGCAAGTCGTAATCACTCAGACCAGCGCGAGCGGCCAACAAAAATCGATTGTGGTGACTATCGAAAAACAAGACCAAGCAATCTGAATCTGCGGCGATAAAAGCTGATCGACCGGGCGAACCTTTGCTCTGTTTAACCGCGTCGGCTTCGCGATGCACTTACCTTTTCGCTCCTTTCGACAGTTGCCGGCAGCAGGCTAAATGAAGTTTCCCCGGATCAATTCGGGGTTTATTCCCGATGAACGCTGGCGGTGCGCCCGGATAATACCGGGTTTTTCACCACCCTTCGGGATTGCTTATGCGACACATCATGCTTTCATTCAGCTTTTTGCTCCTTTCCTGGCAAGTTCACGCTCACGGCCCGACGCCGCAAAAAGCCAAGGAGTCTGTGACCATCCAAGCGCCTATCGCCAAGGTATGGGCAGAGCTGAAAAATTTCGACGACATTGCCAATTGGCATAGCGACTTGAAAAAGAGTGCGGGTGACCGCAAGAATCAGTCCGGTGGTTTACGCACGTTAACCTTTCAAAACGACGAAACCCTCACTGAAGAATTGGATTATTACAACGAAGCCGAACACGAATACAGCTACCGGCTGAAAACCGAAAACACCAAAGCGCTTCCAACCAGTTCGCACACGGTGGATGTGAAAGTCGCGGCAGGTGAGACCGCCGACAGCAGCGTGGTCACCATCAAAAGCCGCTTCTACCGCGGTGATACCGGCAACACGCCACCGGAGAATTTGAGTGACGAAGCGGCGGTTAAAGCGATGACCCAGTTTTTCAAGAACGGCTTGAACGGCTTGAAGGCCAAGCTGGAGAAGTAAGTTTTATGTCGTCATTCCTGCTTACGTGGGAGTGACAGAGCCAGGGACCTTTGTATGTGAATTTCAATCGTCTCCTGTAGTGAGCGGAGTCAACCCACAAAAAAATCGCCCCTTGCGGGGCGATCTGTTGTCTGAGGTTTTACGGATTGGGTCCGTTGTGGCAGCTAAAACAACTCACTTGATAACCCGCCGGCCAATTCTTAATACCAAACTCATCGGCATCAATGGTTTTCGCAACCTTTACCGCACTCAAGGGAGTGCCGGCGCTGGTCGTACCGTGGCAATAGCTACAGCTTGGCGTAGTGGCTGTGCCGTTTTTATTGGCGTCTTCGTGTTGCTTAACCCAGGCGTCACCGGTGGTATGCATGCCGTGCGGGCCGCCGTTTACCGTATTCGGCACCGTGGTATGGCAAGCCTTACATTCGGCTACCGTACCGGCGTGTCCTTGCACGGCGATGCTTTGCAGGTTTTCGTCAGCATGTGTGGAGGGATACTCCGCGTGTGTCGCACCGTGACAAGCCTCGCATTGCAAGCCGCCGTGTCCTTTACTGAAGCGGTACAAGTTCAATCCGGGAACCGGCGTATTGGCATTGGTGGCAAAGGTATGATCTGTTGGCACAATCGCTTTACCGGTGGCGTCGATGCCTGAAATCGCGCGTTTGCCGGGCGCGGCGCTATTGTGGCAAGACTCGCAGGTCGGCTCGTTGAACCAGCCTTGCCGAGTGGCACTACCGACCGCTTTCATATTGCCGTGACAGCTTTGGCAACTGATAGACGGGTCGCCGCTGGCGTCGGTGGCGGTGGACATTGCTCCGCGCAGACATTGCGTTACCGATCCCGGATGACATTGGTAACAAGCGCTGCGGTTGTCCAGACTATCCAGGGTTAACTGGGTGGCAGGGTCTTTTACATCGGCATGTTTTAAATGCAAGGACTGGGTGAATGGCGCAATGCCGGTCATGCCGCCCATCACCGTGGTCTTGTTTTCCTTATCGAAATAGGCATTGCTGGCATGGCACGCCACGCAAAGAACCGGTTGCCCAGCATCGGCCGTCGCCAGTAAGCCTGTTGATTTGTAACCTTTGCTATTCAATGTGGTCAGCGCATCCTTGAATAATGGATTGGCGGCCTGTTTTTCATCATGCAGACGCAGAATGTTACGCTTCCAGTCTTTGTCAGGGTCGGCATCGAACACCCAGCCCGTCACCGGTTTGGCGGCAGTTTGTGCGGCATTGTTATTGGTGTCAGTGGATGCGTGGCAGCCTTTGCAAGTCATCTCGTCGCTGACCGGCAACACGGTGGTGGCGCTAGCCAGAACCTTACCGCTCAGCGCATCCTTAGCCACGACCTTAACGGTGGGATAGAAGTTCTTGTTACCTTTGTCGTCGAAGGGCGTCACCGGAATACCCTCGGCCTCGAACCAGCCGAACGCTGTGTTGTAGGTCATCGGCGCGGGTGTTAGGGATGGCGTTTTATTGCCGGGCATGGGGTTTCCGCTGGCGAGTCCATCCAGGTTAACCCCGACATCCGGTGCCGGATTCAAGCCTACCAACTCACCGACCCAAGACCAGAAATTGGTTTTGTTGGCGCTGCTGGTATTGATAGAGCCGCTACTGTCGACGACCGCTTCATAAGTCAGCAACACGTTGCTGCTGACCAGCTTGCCGTTTTTGTCTTTCAATTGCGCATGCAAAGTGTTGTAGGGCGGCAAGATGGCGAACACGGAAAAATCCAGGCCGTCCATGCAATGCATGCCTAAGTCGTTCCAGGCGAGCAGGGTGTATTCGCCGACAGCCGTGGTATTTAAGACCGTCACCGCGACCGTTTTGGACGTCTTGCTGTCGCGGATGGTCACCGTGGCCGAGCCGGCTTTAAGACCTTTTATGGTAGCGAGATTATTGGCATAGCCGACGCTGGCAATTGAGTTGTCCGACGATTGAATGTTTACTGTGCCGGAGGCGTTAGTGACCGTGACGGTGGCAGTGCCGCCCACATTGACCGCCAATACGGCCGGCGAAATCGTCAAGACGGGAGAAGGGGCGCTGATGACTTTGACTTCCACGCGCTTCGAGCTCTTACGATCTCTCACCGTGACCGTCGTAGAGCCGGCTTTTACACCCTTGATGCTAGCGATACCGCTGGCGTAAGTGACTGTCGCCACACTGGTATTACTGGATTTTACACTGATGCTTCCTGATGATTTTGTGACCGCAATCTTGGCTAGTTCACCTACGAAGATTTCGACGGAATTAGGTTTGAGTTCAAGCGCCTGGACGCTACCAAATTCGCATACACCCAGAAAAATCAGCAGAAACTGAAATATAAATAGACGTGCATTCATAATATCTCCCATGAATACGTTTTGATCGGATGGGTAATCGTTAATGAATTGCCCATATGAATGGAAGCAAACGGCCAACATCCGATACCGCGTCGCTTCTCGATGATGCTTTATTGCTTTTTTTAATAAGGTTATTCAGTCGGCACAATAACCATTCAACATGAATTGAAGATGAAAATATAATGAAGTAATGATTAAGACTGGCGCAGCTTTTAGACCGGGAAGGCTTTAATCGGGCGTCTTGAGCCAGTTGCTTGGGAGAGGGATTTGCAGGCTTACAACCGGGAGTTCCGGTCGCAAGCGCCCATTAACAGCGTTGTTAAACCGGTTAGCTCTGAGTCTATCGAAGCGCGCACAGGCCTAGGCTTCGACTCGCTCAGCCCGAACGGCATGCCAGGGATAAATAGGGCCTGGTTAATAGGGAAGGGGGTGTTCCGCGCTAGCTGTGCTCATACAGTTCGCTGCCGGTATTGATAATACCCTGGCGACCAGCCAGCAGTGTCAATTCCGACATGGTTTTGACGTTTAATTTTTCTTTGATCGCCGTACTGTGGTTGCAGACGGTTTTGTAGCTCAAACATAATTTTTCCGCTGCTTGACGGGTACTCAAACCATTGGCCAGCAGGCAAAAAATGTCGAATTCGCGCGGCGACAGCGATTTAACTTTATATGCCTCATCCTGGCCGATAGCCATATTCACCGCCAATTGCTGTGCCAAAGCGGGTTCGATATACGTGCCGCCTTCCGCTAGCGTGCAGACTGCGGTCACCAGCGTGTCCGGCTCATTATTTTTGGTGATGTAACCTTTGGCGCCGGCCTTGATCGCGCGGGTGACGTAGACCAGTTCGTTATGAATCGAAAATACCAATATCTTGCAACTGGGATAGCGAACCAATAAGCGCCGCACCGATTCCAAACCGCCCAGACCGGGCATGGATAAATCCATCACCACCACATCCGGCGTCTGCTTGTCATATACCTGGCAAGCGGTCTCGCCCCTATCGGCTTCATAGACGGCGCCTATTCGTTCCGACAAGGATAAATAAGTCTTGTATCCGGCTCTGACCACTGCATGGTCGTCTACTAATAAAACGCTGATTTTATTCGCCACTAACTACGTGTCCTGATTGGTTTTTGGTGTGGATGAGCAAGAAACGCCCCCGGCAGAACCGGTGCTATCCCTAGCTGGCGCTTCTTGCCCCGCCATGATGCCGATTTTTATGCCGGGAAACCATGGGAGCTTTTCCCGTTTTGCCGCGGCGTGCGGCTGCGTGCGACCGGGAAAACTTCCATGACTTTTTTCGCGGAATTCCCAGGCTATTTATGGATTATTCCGTAACGCCCGATAGGCCGCCTTCTTTACCATTTGCGCCAGCATGGCCCGGTAGGTCTAAGTCAATATTGTGTGCGACTTGATTGAGATTGCTGATGTGAAAAGTGAAGGAGATTTCTGCCGCAAAGCAAAATCTCGCGTCACGGATGGACGCCAAAATTAAGCGCAGCGTGTGATTGATTTTGCCCGGAAATGCCGATGGCGTTATCCGCTTTTAACGGAAGGCTCCCCTAACCAACCGATTTGCCGGGCCATGCAACCTAATAAACAACATAGGAGGATTCATGCAAATTTCACGGTTTGCCAAGCAGGTATCGACCACGGCCTTAGTCACGGCTGCGGCCTTGGCCGTGTCGTCATCGGCGCAAGCGAATAAAGAACTGGAACAACTAGCCAAGCAAAACACCAACTGGGTGATGCAGACCAAGGATTACGGTTCGACTCATTTCAGCGAAATGATCGACATCAACGCCAACAACGTCAAAAATCTGAAAGTGGCGTGGTCGTTTTCCACGGGCGTGCTCAACGGTCATGAAGGTGGGCCTCTGGTTGTTGATGGCATTATGTACGTCCATACGCCATATCCTAACAACGTCTTCGCCATCAGCCTGGATGAGCCCGATAAAATCCTCTGGCAGTTCAAGCCCAAGCAAAATCCGGCGGCTCGCGCGGTAGCCTGCTGTGACGTGGTCAATCGGGGCTTGGCCTATGCGCCGGCCGGCAAAGATTACCCTGCTACTATTTTCTTAAACCAGCTGGATGGCCATGTGGTGGCGATTAACGCCAAGACCGGCGAAGTACTATGGAAAATGGAAAACTCCGACATCGCCATGGGTTCGACGTTGACCGTCGCCCCGTTCGTGGTGAAAGACAAAGTCATCGTCGGCACCTCCGGTGCCGAGTTGGGGGTGCGCGGTTACGCCACCGCTTATAACATCAAGGATGGCAAGCAAGCCTGGCGCGTTTACGCCACCGGTCCGGATGAAGACATCAAATTATCCAAAGACTTCAACAGCGCTAACCCGCATTACGGTCAGTTCGGTTTGGGTCTGAAAACCTGGGAAGGCGACGCCTGGAAAATCGGCGGTGGCACCAACTGGGGTTGGTATGCCTATGACAGCGACCTGGAAATGTTGTACTACGGTTCCGGCAACCCAGCACCTTGGAACGAAACCATGCGTCCCGGCGACAACAAATGGACCATGACCATCTGGGGCCGCGACGTCAATACCGGTGAAGCCAAATTTGGTTACCAAAAAACCCCGCACGACGAGTGGGACTACGCCGGCGTTAACTACATGGGTCTGTCCGAGCAAATGGTCGACGGCAAAATGACCAAACTGCTGACGCATCCGGACCGCAACGGTTTGGTGTATACCTTGAACCGCGAAAACGGCAGCTTGGTCAATGCCTTCAAAATCGACGACACCGTCAACTGGGTGAAAAAAGTCGATCTGAAAACCGGTCTGCCGATCCGCGATCCGGAATATTCGACACACATGGACCACCAAGCCACCGGTATCTGCCCGTCGGCGATGGGTTACCACAACCAAGGTATCGAGTCTTACGATCCGAATAAGAAACTGTTCTTCATGGGCACCAACCATATCTGCATGGACTGGGAACCGTTCATGCTGCCTTACCGGGCCGGCCAGTTCTTCGTCGGCGCGACCTTGAACATGTATCCGGGTCCGAAAGGCACTTTGGGTCAAGTCAAAGCCATGAATGCCGTCACCGGCAAAATGGAATGGGAAGTTCAGGAGAAATTCGCGGTCTGGGGCGGTACCACAGCCACAGCCGGCGACTTGGTGTTCTACGGCACTTTGGACGGCTACATCAAAGCCCGTCATTCCAAAACCGGCGAAGAGCTGTGGAAGTTTAAGCTGCCTTCCGGCGTCATCGGCCATCCGATCACTTATAAACACAACAACAAACAGTACGTTGCGATTTATTACGGTGTCGGCGGCTGGCCTGGCGTAGGTCTGGTATTCGACTTGGCCGATCCGACTGCCGGTCTGGGTGCAGTGGGTGCGTTTAAAGAGTTGGCGCACTACACCCAAATGGGCGGCGGCGTGATGGTGTTCGCGTTGTAGAAAGCTTTCCTGGTTCCCACGCGCTGCGTGGGAATTCAGGTTAACCGCGCTGCGGTGGCGATGATCTGCCGCAGCGCGGCTACTAAGGCGTTCCCGCGCAGCGCGTGGGAACGAGGCAACGAGTCTACTTAATTCCTAGAATCACTATGAAAACAAGCACACGCATTGTGGCTGCGTTGGCATTGGGCTTTGGTTTTTCCACAGTTCAAGCCGAACAGCCGGTTTTAAAAGTCTGCACGGCTGAAAACGAAATGCCTTACTCCAATAAAAACGGCGAAGGCTTTGAAAACAAATTGGCGCAGTATGTGGCCGAACAACTGGGCCGCAAATTGGAAACCGTCAGCTGGACAGATCCGCGCTACTTTATCCGCGATTACCTGGATAAAGGCTTGTGCGACGTGGTAATGGGCGTCGATGCCGGCGACCCGCGTTTGTTGACCACGGCACCTTACTACCGGTCCGGCTACGTGTTTATCAGCCGCGAAAAAGATGGGTTGGACTTGCAGAACTGGGATAGCCCGGCCTTGAAGCAAGCCCAGCGGATTGCTTTCGCACCGGGCTCTCCAGCCGAAACCATGCTGCGGGCTATCGGCCGTTACAACGATATGTTCAATTACCAACAAGAGTTGGCCGGCTTCAAGTCCAAACGTAACCAGTACGTCAAGTACGACAACGACAAATTGGTCAACGAAGTTGCTTCCGGCAAAGCGGAAATCGCCATCTTGTGGGGACCCGCCGCGGCCCGCTACGTGAAGACATCGGCCACGCCGCTGACGATGACGGTCATTCCGGACAACGCCAAGCGCGCCGACGGCGAAAAAGTGGGTTTGCATTACAGCACTTCCATTGGCGTGCGTAAGAACGACAGCGCTTTGCTGGGGCAATTGAACAAAATCATCAAAGACGGGCAGGACAATATCGAAGCGTTGCTGGAAGCGGAAGGCATTCCGTTGCTGGATCAACCTGAAACCGCCGTGTCCATGAACTAAACAGGAAACCTTGAATGAAATTGAAAACATTTTTGACTGGCGCCGTGCTGTCAATGTCAGCGCTGGCGGCAAGTGCTGTCCAGGCCGACATCACCCTGCGCCATGCCTTGACCGGGGAAGCGCTGGATTTGAGTTTTGCCAAAAAAGGCGGTAACACCGACAAATTCAAGCAATTTATGCAAACCGGCAAAAACCCTTACAACGGCGATGCCGAGGCAGCCAAGAAAGGCGAGAGCTTGTACATGACCGGTTGCTCGGGCTGCCACGGCCATGAAGCGGAAGGCAAGCTTGGCCCCGGTTTGGCCGACGACTACTGGACTTATCCGCGCGGCCTGAGCGACCAGGGCTTGTTCGAAATCCTGTTCGGCGGTGCCAACGGCATGATGGGCCCGCAATACGTCAACTTCAGCACCGACGACATGCTGCACATCATGGCTTTCTTGCGCAGCATTTACAAAGGCGATCCGAAGAAAGCCGAGTGGTTGAAATAAACGCCCTCACCCTAGCCCTCTCCCGGAGGGAGAGGGCATAAAGCCACTATACAGCTAACTCCAGGCGGCTTGAGTTTGCCTTGGAAGTAGGTATTGAACCCTCTCCCCAGGGGAGAGGGCAGGGTGAGGGTTATCCAACAATTTATTAGGAGATCAACATGAACAAATTAGTAATGTTAGGCGCGGTACTGCTGGCTTTTGGCCTGTCCGGCGCGGCAAAAGCCTACGACGGCACCAAATGCAAAGAAGCCGGCAACTGCTGGGAACCGAAACCGGGTTATCCGGCGCAAGTGGCGGGCAGCAAATACGACCCGAAACACGATCCCAACGAGCTGAACAAACAAGCGCAATCGATCAAGGAAATGGAAGCCCGCAACGCCAAACGTACTGAAGTGCTGGCGAAAACCGGCAAGTTTGTTTACGACGTCGAAGGCCAATAAGCAACGGGTGGGTCGGGATGCGCAGTGCGCAAGCCGACAGTGACCACGAGGATAGAACCCTTAGGACGCCGCCAGGGATGGCGGTAACTAATGATGCGGAGGGAATCGAAGATTATTCTGCCGAAGCGAAGACCAGGGAATGCCCAGGGCAACGGCACGCTCAACCCATGCAAGCTGTTTAAGAACTTCGCGAGTGCAGTAGCCTTTAAACAGCTTCTAAACGAAACCTCACGGCTCCGGGCCGTTGCTATGCCGCTTAGATCACGACGGCCCGTTATCAGCGGCGCGTATGTCAGCAATCGGCGGCATGGCAACCGAGCACCGGAGTTCTTTTTGCGGTATTGGCTTTAATCAACAGCGCTCAATTAGCTATGACAAGCAAGCAAACCCTCAGCGACTGGCGCGCCAGTGCGTTGCAGTTGGAACAACAAATCAACCATGTCGTCGTCGGCCAGCAGGCGGCGGTAAGAAATCTGCTGATAGCCGTATTCGCCCGCGGCCATATGTTGCTGGAAGGCCAAGTCGGCGTCGGCAAAACCACCTTATTGCGGGCCATCGCCCAAGGTCTGGGCGGACACTACCAGCGTATCGAAGGCACCATCGACTTAATGCCTGCCGACTTGATCTATTACACCTATTTAAATCAAGAAGGCCGGCCCTGCGTCGATCCCGGCCCTTTGTTGAAGCAGGGCGAACAGTTATCGGTGTTCTTTTTTAACGAAATCAACCGGGCTCGGCCGCAAGTGCATTCGCTGCTGTTGCGGGTGATGGCCGAGCGCAGTATCGGCGCGTTCAACCGCGAATACCGGATACCGCACATTCAGGTATTTGCCGATCGCAATCGGGTGGAAAAAGAAGAAACCTTTGAATTGCCGGCGGCCGCTCGCGACCGCTTCTTTATGGAAATCAACATCACCGCACCCAGTGACGACAAGGTGTTGGACGATTTGCTGTTCAATCCGCGTTACCACGATGTCGATACCTTGATCGGGGAAATGGCCGCCAGCCAAATACCTTATTACGAGCTCAACGACTGGGCGGCGGCGATTCAAGACAGCATCCAGCCCAGCGCCGCTTTGCGCCAATACGCCTTGGATTTATGGAAAGCCACCGCCGATCCCGGCGCATTCGGCATCGCTTTAGCCGATGTGGACATGGATAACCTGCTGCAGGCCGGTGCCAGTCCGCGCGGCGTCAGCTACATGATACGTGCCGCCAAAGTCCGGGCCTGGCTGGAAAATCGCGACAGCCTGTTGCCGGAAGATTTGCAGGCGGTTTTCGCCGTCACCATGTCGCACCGGATATTCCTGAATCCGATGTACAGCTATCGCCAAGACGACATTATTCCCACCTTGATAGACAGCATACTCAACCAAATCGCCGCACCGTAACAGTCATGAACATTAAATCGATTCTGCAGGCCATGCTGCCGCATGCTGGCCTTGGCCACTTATTGGACACCTATTTAACTTGGTCCGGTGTCGGCTTTATCTGCTCGTTTATCGCCAGTAGCTTGGATAAACATGCCGACGTCCCTTACGCCGCGTATTACACCAGCGCCTTGAACGACGCGGTGGGCTTTAAGTTCTGGATTTTATTAGCGGTGGTCGGCACTTTACTGTTTTGTCTGAGCCTGCCGGTGTTATATCTATCGCTGCATTTTCCCGCCTTGACGGAGTTCAGCCGGCGCTTGCGGCGGTTTACCTACACGTTTTTTTTGGTGGCCTTCGACGAGGGCGGCCTGATGATAGGGATTTTGACCGCCAATTTTATCGATACTAGCGAGCGCATTTCGCTGCTGGCTAACAAATCGTTTTTGTTCAGCGATGTCGGTTTTTTCACTATCCTGGCCTTATGCCTGTTGAACTCCCTGCTATGGCTGTTCGGCGAAGCCATCCATAGCCGCAATCCGAAAACTTACTCAGGCGTGGTGGCCTTATTGATGAGGGTGCCGCTGAGATTTTCCCTGCCCGGATACCTGGTCGTGACGGCCGTGCTGGCGAATTTGGTTGTCAGCCAATAAGGTACTCGCTAAAACGATGTCGGCCACGATAAAGCCTTTCCAATACCGCCTGCCACGCCCGGCAGTCGGTGTATTTCCCGGCGCGCACCCCGGACAGATGGTCGGCAACGGCCAATTGTTCAAGCGCCATGACACCTTGATCGCCCGTCCGGACCCCAGACGCATCGATCTGCGGGCCAGCCTGCTCGACCCGTTCGGAAATTATCAAGTGCGGGTGCAGCAACAACACAGTGCTATCGACGTGTATTTGCTGGCCGATTTGTCTGCTTCCATGCGTTTCGGCGGCAATAACGACAAGCGCCGTGTAATGGCCGATATGCTGTTATCGATTGCCGCATCGGCCTTGGAATACGGCGACAACATCGGGTTTATTGCGGCTAACCAGCAGGTGCTCACCGACTGTTATTTGCCGGCTGGTAAACACCTAGGTCGGATTCAATCGACAGCAAAACGCCTGGAAACACTCGACCTGCAACCCGGTTCGGCCGGTTTGCAGCAAGCCCAACGCTATCTACCCAAGCATCGAGCCTTGGTGTTTCTGGCGTCGGATTTTCATTTTCCGTTGCCGCAGCTGCAAGCCATTTTACAGAACTTGCGTCGCCACGACCTGATACCGCTGGTGCTGTGGGACCAAACCGAATACAGCCGCTTACCGGATTGGGGCCTGTTTCAAATTCAGGATCTGGAATCCGGCAAGCGCAGCACGCTGTGGTTGCGTCCAGGTTTGAAGCGCAAGATAGAACAGGCATTTGCCCAGCGCCGGGAGCAATTGCAACAGCAGTTTCGGGCCTCGGGCTGTGAGCCGCTGTTTATCGACAACGGCTACCGCGCCGAGCAGCTGGGGCAATATTTTTTAAGGAGAGCAGGGTGACGTTGGCGGCAAAGCGGCTTGGTTGTGCTTGGGTATGGGTATGCGTCACGCTGCTGGCGGCGTGCTCCGGCACGTCTAACCAAGCACTCCGCGACTTTCAACTGCAAACGCCGCGGCCGTTCGGTTATGTGATCGGCGATACCATCCCGCAGCGGATTGTGCTGGAAACGCGCGCCGGTATGATCTTGGAGCGCAATAGCCTGCCGGCGCCGGGCCGTTTGAATCGCTGGTTACAACTGAACGCGGTGACTGTGCAGGAAACGGCCGGCAATGACGGCAAGCGCTATCAAATCGATCTGCAATATCAGCAATTTTACGCACCGCTGGAAGTGAAAGCCTTGAGCATACCCGGTTTTACCTTGCGCTTTCAGCAGCACGGGCAAACTCTGGAACAGCCGGTCGCGGCCTGGACCTTCACGACCTCGCCATTGCGGGAGTTGGTGGTCAGGCAGGATGAACACGGCGAATACATGCGCCCGGACCAAGCGCCGAGCTTGTTGGATGACGCGGCAATTGTCCGGCGCTTATGCGTGTCGCTGACGGTGGCGCTGGGCATCGCTTTGCGTTTGGCTTGGCTTTACGGTTATTTACCGGGACTACCGAAACGCAGCGTATTCAAGCGCGCGCAGCGTCAGTTGCAAAACCTTGGCCTTCAACAATTACCGCAAGCACTTGCCGCAGTGCATACGGCGTTTAACGGTCTTCACGGTAAGCCGGTGTTTTTGCACAAATTGGCCGAGTTTTATCAGGGCCACCCGGAATATCGCAGCATCGCTGACGAATTGACTTGGTTTTTCGATTATTCCAATCGTTACTTTTTCGGTGACGCTTCGATAATGCCGCAAGAACACGATCTGCAAAAACTCAAAACCCTGTGCCTGCATTGCCGGGAAATCGAGCGAGGCAGCCGATGAATTTGGGCTTTGAGTATCCTTGGGTCTTGCTCGGTTTGGGCTTATGCCTGTTGCCGATGTGGAGAATGGGAATGGTCGCCAACCCCTATCCCTGGCTGGCGATATTGCCTGTCGACCCACTATCGCTGGCTATCAGCGCCTTGATCCGCTTGCTGGGCGTGCTGGCGATAGGCGGGTTGATTCTGGGCTTGGCCGGTGCCTATCAGCAAGAACAGCAAGTGGAGCGCATCGGCCACGGCGCACACATCGTTATGCTGTTGGATCGCAGTAACAGTATGGACAACACCTTCGCCGGCAAGACGCCGGAAACCCAAGGCGAGGAATCCAAAGCCAACGCCGCCCGCCGCTTGTTGAATCAGTTTGTCGATCACCGAGCGCACGATTTGATCGGCATCGCCGAATACAGTACTTCGCCGCTATTCGTGCTACCGCTCACTGAAAACAAAGCCGCGATTCATGCTGCGATAGACGCCACCGCCTTGCCGGCCTTGGCTTATACCAACGTCAGCAAGGGCTTGAGCATGGCTTTGGAGTTCTTCGATAGCCGGCCGGTGACCGGTTCGCGCATCGTGTTGCTGGTGTCGGACGGCGCGGCGGTAATCGATCCGGACAGCGAAGCGGCCTTGCGCGAGTTGTTCAAACAACGCCAAGTCAGTTTGTATTGGGTGTTTCTGCGCACCGCCAACAGCCCTGGCTTGTTTGAAGTGCCCGACGACCCGCGCGACGATAATGCTCAGGCCATGCCGGAACGTTATCTGCATCTGTTCTTTAACAGTCTGCATATTCCCTATCAAGCCTACGAAGCCGAAACGCCCGGTGCATTGCAGCAGGCCATTGACGACATCAACCGCTTGGAGAATCGGCCTTTGCATTATTTCGAGCGGATTCCGAAGCAGGATTTATCCACGCGCTGTTATGCCTTTGCGGCGGCGCTGATGTTGTTATTGTTGGGCGTGAAACTCTGCGAGGCCAGACTGTGATCCGTAAGTTAAAACACTGGGCGCTGTGGGCCATATTGGCAGCAGCTTTATTAGTGACTCTGACGCAATTGCTGCAACTGTATGGCCTAGCCGGCCAAAATCGGCTGATCGGCCAATTACTGGCCGATCAGGATGTCGGCGCAGACGAATTGGCCACCTCGGCGCCGGAAGTACGTATGGCCAGAGCGGTGTATCTCAGCCGGCACCAACGCTACGACGAAGCCTTGGCAACGCTGAATTTGTTGTTGCAGCAAGCCGGCGCAGAGGCACAGGCGCACACCCGTTACAATCTGGGTAATCTGTATCTAAGGCAAGCGATGCAGAAAGCCGAAACGGGCAATGTCAACGAAGCGATGCCGCTGCTGGGGTTGGCCAAGCAAGCCTATCGCGATGCATTGACGCTGGACAGTCAGTTTTGGGATGCCAAGTACAATCTGGAAGTGGCGATGCGGCTGTTGCCGGAGATGGACAGAATCAGCAGCGGCGACGAGCAGGATGATCTTAATCAACAGACCCAACTGTGGACCACCTTGCCGGGCTTTCCGCGTGGCTTGCCCTAAATTGGCGCTTATCTTCCCGACCGATAATTTCGCTATATGACTATCGCCCCCAATCTTAGGAATTACCGTTTCTGGTTGCTGACCGCGGCCTTGCTGTCCTTGTCGGTAGTGTTTTTCCATCCGCAAACCAGCGCGCAAGTGTCACTGTACCGGCTGGTGTTTGTTGTCGACATTACCCGCAGCATGAACACCGAAGACTATCAGCTGGATAAACAGCCGGTCAGCCGCTTGCAGTTTGTCAAACAGGCGTTGCGCCAAGAGTTGTTGAAACTGCCTTGTGGTTCGCAAGTCGGCTTGGGGGTGTTTACCGAACGCCACTCGACGTTGCTGTTCGAACCGATAGACGTGTGTTCGGGATTTGCCGAGATAGACGCAGCGATTGCGGCGCTGGATTGGCGCATGGCCTGGGCCGCCGACAGCCGCATCGCCAGTGGCTTGCTGAGTACGCTGGAAATGTTGAAAGATAAAGATCAGACCCTGGTGTTTTTTAGCGACGGCCAGGAGGCACCCCCGCCCAATCGGCGTTACAAACCCGATCTGTCGCCAGTTAAAGATAAGGTAAAAGGTGTGATCGTCGGCGTCGGCGGCGATCAACTTGCCCCCATCCCAAAGTTCGACGCCAAAGGCCAACGCCAGGGCTTTTACAAACCCGAAGACGTGCCGCATCGTTCGTCCTTTGGTGAATCGGATCTAAATCCCGAGAAGATCCAGGGCTACAACGCCCGTAACGCACCTTTCGGCAGCGAGGCGGCAACCGGCGACGAGCATATGAGCCGGCTGCACGAAAGCTATCTCCGCCAGCTGGCTGCTGAGAGTGGTTTACAGTATCGACGCCTGAGCGATACCGACAGTCTGGATCAAGCGCTGCAACAAGCCGAGTTTGCCAAGCCTGGCACGCACACCGTCGATAGCAGCTGGCGCTATGCCGGTCTGGCTTTGTTGTTTCTGGTGATGGTGTATCTAAAGTAGCTCAATCGCCCGCCACGGTATCCACCAACAAAATCCGCTCGCTATCTAGGCGTAAAGACAGGGTTTTACACAGCAAGCTGGTTTCAAAATCCATGTAGCGCTCGGAAGTGACGACCCGATTGCGGTCGCCGCAGTTTTCCAATGCCAGCAATTGAAAGAAATAAGGGCGCCAGGACCAGTTAAAACCGATTTTGCGCGGATCGGTGAACCATTGGTTTTCCTTGAAATTAAAATCCGGCGAAATCTGGTCGCCCTGGTTGTTGCACAAATAAAAACGAATCACGCCGCTATCGGTAAAGTTCCAGCTGACCAGTTCATTCAAGTTAAAGTCGTCCTGCAAGGTTTCGGCCAGCTTGTAAATCAAGGTTTTGGTGGTGTTAATGGCGCTGACTTTCTTTTGCACTTTAACCAGTGTGTTTTTCAAAAATTTAGTGCGCAATGAGGCGATGTGTTGTTCGTAAAGCTCGGCATGCTGAAAATCGGCTTCGGCTTTGGCAAACAAAAACCCCTGCATGAATTGCGCGCCGCAGTTCAAACTAAATAAAAACGCTTCGTCCGATTCCACGCCTTCACAAATAATCCGGCAGCCGGTGCGCTTACCCAGCCGCGAGATCATATGAATAATGTCGCCGGCGATGCCGCCCTTGGTGGCCAGTTTGAACAGCCGCATGTCGATTTTGATGATGTCGGGTTGAATGGCGATCACCCGTTCCAGTTGCGAGGCGCCGGCGCCGAAATCGCCGATAGCCACACTCAAGCCGTGTTTGCGGTAGCGCTGCACGATTTGTTTTAACTTCTGCGGATCGACATGCGCATTGGAAATTTCCACGATGATGCGCCGCCGGTCGATATTCAACTCGTCCAACATCCGTAGCGTGGGCAGCGTGTTTAATTGGCGCAGATTTTCTATCCAGGCCGCGGAAATATTCAGCGCCAGATAGCTTTGCGTATCGGCCAAGGCCGAGAACTTTTCCAGGGCTTGCCAGCGCACCTGCCTGTCTAGTTCGATACGGGTTTTGGCATCGACCTTGGCGGAAGAGAAGAGGGCACCGGCGGAAACCACTTTGCCTTTGTCGTCGTATTGGCGGGCCAGGGCTTCGTAGCCGACGATTTTGCCGCTGGCCACCGAAATAATGGGTTGGAAATACGGAAATAACTGTGTTTTAGCTTGCATCGTCCCTTGGGCTATCAATTTAACTGGGTTTGGGTAAAAACTCCTTCAACTCCGCGACGCAGGAACCGCAACCGCTACCGGCGCTCAAACAGGCGCTGATGTCGGCGACGCTTTGCAGTTGCTGGGTTTGTACCGCGTGTCGGATGGCTTTTTCGCCCACATTGAAACACGAACAGACGATTCGGCCAATATCGGCTTCACCTTTTGGCGGCAGTCCGCTCAGCAAGCTCAGGCGCTCGGCTCGGCTCAACTCATTTTTAGCGAATAAACTGCCCAGCCAGCCAGGCTCGGGCAGCTCGCAATCCGGTCCGACGAACAAACAGGCTTGTAATTCGCGATCCGGTAAATAAGCGGTACGGTAATAGCCGGCTTGTTGGTCGCTGTATTCCAGCCAGCAGTTATCATCATCAATATGTCTTGTGTCAGCGAGCAGCGCGCGGCTCCAGGCCCGCCAGTCCTCGCCGGGTTTAGTAGACGCTAACTCGTAACGAAAATAGCGGTCGCCGCGCACACTGACTTGATACTCGGCCCCGCTAATTTGCAAGGGACGGCGCGACAAAATAGTGGCATACCAACGTGCCGGCCAGGCATGGATTGTGGCCGGTGTTTGCTTGCTTTCCGGTTGCCCGGAATAGGGATCGACCACCGGATTGACCACGGCACCCATGCGGCCGTGGCTGCTGAGTTGTTCGGTCCAGTGCATAGGGACGAACAGACTGCCGATTTGTTGCCCCGGATTGAGATCGACGCGGGCCAGCATACTGCCCCAACGGCTTTCTATCTGCGCCAGACTGCGCGCGCTTAAGCCGAGGCGTTCAGCGTCGGCGGGGTGTATCTCGACGAAAGGTTCCGGGCGGTGCGCGTTTAATTTGGCGGCCAGACTGGTGCGGGTCATCGTGTGCCATTGGTCGCGCAGGCGGCCGGTATTCAGCGTAAACGGATAATCGCTATCCGGCGCATTAACCGGCGGACGCGGGGTAATCGGGATGAAGCGGGCTTTACGATTGCTTGTGTAGTACTGGCCGTCAGTAAACATTCTGGCTATGCCTGCGGTTTGCTCGTTGGTGACCGGCCATTGCACCGGTTGCAGCGCGTCATAACCTTGCCCATCCAAGTGGACAAAGGCCGATAAATTAAAATCGCGTAACTGATGCTCGTCATCGTTTTCGAAGGCCGACAGCGCGGCGTGTTCACGAAAAATATCGGCGCTGGATTGGTAATTAAACGCATCGCTAAAACCCATGCGTTGCGCGACTTGGCTGATGATCCACCAGTCGTGTTTGGCTTCGCCGGAGGCCGGAAACAAGGGCCGTTGTCGAGAGATGCGCCGCTCCAGATTGGTGACGGTGCCGTCTTTCTCGCTCCAGCCGGTGGCCGGCAGCAGCACATGGGCTAACTTGGCGGTATCGGTGTTGGCGATGCAATCGGAAACCACCACCAATTCGCATTGCTGCAGAGCACGTTTCACTTTGTCGGCGTCGGGCATCGATACGACCGGATTGGTCGCCATGATCCATACGGCCTTGATTTGACCGGCGGCAATGGCGTCGAACATGGCCACGGCCTTCAAACCTTGTTTGTCGGCGACTTTGTCACTGCCCCAAAAGCGGCCGACTCTATCGACGTGTTCCGGGTTTTCCAGGTCCATATGCGCAGCCAAGGTGTTGGCTAAACCGCCCACTTCACGGCCGCCCATCGCGTTGGGTTGGCCGGTAAACGAGAACGGTCCCATACCCGGCTTGCCGATGCGGCCGCTGGCGAGGTGGCAGTTGATGATAGCGTTGCATTTATCCGAACCTGAGCTGGATTGGTTGATGCCTTGCGAATAGACCGTGACGGTTTTCTCGGTGCCGGCAAACCAGTCGAACAGTGTGGCGACTGCTTCGCTAGGCAAGCCACAGCCTGCGGCGACCTGCTCGATACTGCCGGCGGTTTTCACAGCTTCTTGCAATGCGGCCTCGAAACCTTCGGTATGCGTGTCTATATAAGTCTGATCGATCCGGCCGTTTTGCGCTAAATAAGCCAAAATGCCGTTGAACAATAGCGCATCCATGCCCGGTTTAACGGGCAGATGCAAATCGGCGATGTCGCAACTGGCCGTGCTGCGCGGATCGATCACCACGATTTTTAAATGGGGATTGGTTTCCTTAGCCTTGCGAATGCGTTGAAAGGCAATCGGGTGGCACCAGGCGGCATTGGAGCCGACCAGTAAAATCAATTCGGCCAGTTCCAGGTCTTCGTAATTGCAAGGCACGGTATCGGCGCCGAATGCGCGTTTGTAGCCCACTACCGCCGAGGACATGCACAAACGGGAATTGGTATCGATATTAGCGGTGCCGATGAAGCCTTTCATCAATTTGTTAGCGACGTAGTAATCCTCGGTCAGCAATTGGCCTGAGACATAAAACGCCACCGCTTCGGGGCCGTGCTGCGCAATAATGTTATTGAAGCGTTCCGCGACATGATCTAAAGCTGACGCCCAATCGACTTGTTTCCCTTGAATGCTGGGGTAGAGCAGGCGATTTTCCAGCGACACGGTATCGCCCAGCGTCGCGCCTTTGGAGCAAAGTCTGCCGAAATTGGCCGGGTGCTTACTGTCGCCTTTGATACAGACCCGGTGTGTCGCGTGGTCTTCTATCGTGGCTTCGATGCCGCAGCCGACGCCGCAATAAGGACAAGTGGTTTTGATGGTGTTCATGGGTAAAGGAATTTAAGCCGCGCGCGCGAGCGGGATTCTGCCGAACATCAAGCGGTCGCGGATCGCGGCAATCGGCGTGCTTTCTTTAACCAAATTCAGATACCAGGCACTGTCGCTGGTATCCCCGTACAAAATAACGCCGACGACGACGTCGCCGCGCAGGACGATTTTTTTATAGATGCCCAGGCCGTGGTCAATCAACTGCAAAATCTGGCATTCGCTGTCGCCTTCGAAATCGCCTACCGAGAATAAATCGATGCCTGTGACTTTCAGCATGGTGGCGGACGATAAGGTTTTAAATTGGCTGTCGACTTTACCCGCCAGTTGTTGGGCGCAGACTTTGGCTTGTTCGTAGACCGGCGCGACCAAACCGAACAGTTCGCCCCGATGCTGCACGCATTCGCCGACCGAGAATATCGCCGGGTCGCTAGTCTGCATGCCGTCGTCGACTACGATGCCGTGCTGACACGCCAGGCCAATGCGTTTCGCCAGACTGATATTGGGTTTGATACCGGTGGACATGATCAGCATGTCGGCCGGTAAAACACTGCCGTTACTTAAAGTCACCGCGCTGATATGCCCGTCCTGACTGTCTATGCGTTGGATGGTGGTACCCAGATGAAATTGAATGCCTTTATCCGCCAATTGCCGTTGTAAAAACGCCGCAGCTTTACCATCCAATTGCCGGTTCAACAAATGGTCGGCACGGTTGATGACGCTGACTTGCATACCGCGTTGCAATAAGCCGTTGGCGGCTTCCAGACCCAGTAAACCGCCGCCCAGAATGACCGCATGGCGTTTGCTGGCGGATTTTTCGATCATGGTTTCCACGTCGGCGATGTCTCTAAAGCCCAATACGCCTTCGACGTCGCGGCCCGGTATGTCCAGCATCAGCGGCAAGGAACCGGTGGCGATCAACAGTTTGTCGTAAAACGCACAGGTGCCGTCGTGGGCGATGACACAGCGGCGTTCGCGATCCACATCGACAACCGCTTTGTCCGGTCCGCAATACAAGGTCACGCGGTTTTTTAGATACCAATCGAAATCGTGAATCATGATGTCGGCAACGCTTTTGGCGCCGAACAACACCGGTGTCAGCATGATGCGATTGTAGTTGCCGTGCGGCTCGGCGCCGAACACGGTAATGTCGTAGCGATCCGGTACGGTTTGAATCAATTCGTCAACGGTGCGCATGCCGGCCATGCCATTGCCTATCACTACCAATTTGAGTTTCATGATGTTGTCGGTACTATTTGCGAAGATCGTTGGGAAATCGGACGCAAACTGTGCAAAACAGTTTGCGCCGCTGTTGCCTAGAAGCTGACGTTGCCTTGCATCCAAATCACTTGGGTGTCCGGGAACGCCGGGTTATCACTGTTAAAGTTCGCGTACTTGGCTAACAGCGAGTAATGTTTGCCAAACTTTTTCAGGGCCTGAAAATCCCATTCCTTACCGTATTCAATTTTGCCGGTATCGTCTTTAAAGTCGTGATAGACGCCGGTAATGATCAAGCTGTCGTTCATCGCTTTGTAGCTGGCGGTGGCGAAGACGTCGCGGATACCATTAGCCGGTGTAGTCAAAAATAAATCCGCCCACCCCTGGAAAGCGTGATTGGTGCCCAGCGGGGTTTGGAAAGATTTGCCGGCTCCGTAGCCGTTTAGCTGCTCCACGGCACCTGATACGGTCAGGTTGTAAGCACTGGCCCCCGCCATCAGATTGAAGCGGTCGGCCTGGTAGTGGTTGGGGTTGTCGCCGTAGTCCGATTGTTTGCTCCATTCGGCCGTGTAGATGGCATTGACAGTGTCAAAAAACTGCGGCGATTTGCCGTCGAAGCGCAAGCCGTAGGTTTGCGAGGAGTTAGCGTAGTTAGCGCGTTCGCGGTAATCCAGCCAGTATCCATAACCGATCAGGTTGCCCCAGTCATTAATCTTGTAATTCAGGTTTAAAAACGGCGCGTTTATCGAATGCGTTTCGCCGAATATGTTTTGGATGTGGTCGATATAGCCGACGTTTGCTGTCAGCCCGAACAAGGTCTGATTATTGTGGGTGATCAGAATCGAATCATAGGTCATTTCCATCTGCCGCCAGCCGACGTTACCGATGAAGCGGTCGTCGTCCAATTTGATGCGTTGCCGGCCGACTTTGATCAGGGTGTCGGCGATGCCTTTGTAGCTGATCCAGAATTGATTCAGCTCGTTGCGGGCCGGATCGGCAATGACGGCATAGTTGCGGTCACGGTTCGAGGTAGTACCGCCGCGGTCGTAGTCGGCTTGCGCCGCGTAGAGGCCTTCGTATTCCGCGTAACCTTGGAAATCGTGAAAAACCGGCGTCAGGAAACCCAGCCGCAGGCGCACCGTATTGGCGTTGGCGGTTTCCACCGGCTGGCCGCCCATATTGGCGGGTTTACGAACAGAGTTGTCTTTATCGACATTCTCCCAGCGGTAATTCAAATCCATTTTTACTGCGCCGTTGCTGCCGTAATGGTAGAAATTCAAGGCGTCTTCCACCTCTTTGGTAATGTCGGCGGCGGCCGGCAGGCTGAAGAAGGTGAGTGATAATAGTGTCGCCGGTAACGTGCCGGTTGGACGTTTGAGTGTTTGCGGCATAAGGCCCCCTAGGAAAACAAGCGGTTATAAATTAATGGGTGTGATCGCATTCGGACAGGAAGGTCAGCAAGCTCTCCCGGTACTTGTAGTAATCCGGATGCTCCAGCAGGGCCTTGCGAGTACGCGGCCGAGGCAGGTCGATTTCTTGAATTTTGCCGATTTTGGCGTGCGGGCCGTTGGTCATCATCACCACTCTGTCAGCCAATAGAATGGCTTCGTCGACATCGTGCGTCACGACGATCGCGGTGACGTGGGTGCGTTCCCAGACTTCCATCAATACTTCCTGCAATTCCCAGCGGGTCAACGAATCCAGCATACCGAACGGTTCGTCCAGTAGCAGTAATTTGGGCGACAAGGCAAAGGCGCGGGCAATACCGACGCGCTGGCGCATGCCGTTGGACATGTCCCCGGCTTTTTTAAACATCGCATCGGCCAGACCGACCCGGGTCAGGTAGTATTCGACGATGTCCTCGCGTTCGTCTTGCGAGGCATGTGGGTAGACTTTATCCACGCCCAGCATCACGTTTTCGAAGGCGGTCAGCCAGGGAAACAGGCTAGGAGCCTGAAACACCACGCCGCGATCCGGACCGGCGCCGCTGATTTCCCGGTTATCCAAAATAATGCCGCCTTCGGATATTTCGTTCAGGCCGGCGGTCATCGACAACACCGTGGATTTCCCGCAACCGGAGTGGCCGATGATGGAAATGAATTCGCCTTTCTTCATTTTTAAATCGAAGCCGTCCACCACTTTCACGGTACTGTTGCCGTCCGGGGTAGGGTAGATTTTGGACAGATTGGAGAATTCCAGATAGCGGGCCTTGCCCAGATCGCGGGCGCTGGGTTTTAGCGCCGAGGTATCCAGCTTCCAGTCGTTACTGGTATTGGGGCGGACATCCGGTAGCTTGAGCTTGTCGCCAGCGTCGGCTTGGGCTTTTTCCATGCCGATATTCATCAAATAGCGGGTGATTTCCGCGCGCAGGCGTTTGAATTCATCGTTATGGTTTAAAGCGGTGCGGTCGCGCGGCCGCTCCAGGTTGACCGTAAAGGACGGGCCAAAGCTGGCATCCGGGCCGGGATTGAGTGGAATGACCCGGTCGGCCATGTAAATGGCTTCATCGACGTCGTTGGTAATCAAGATGACAGTCTTTTTATCCTGTTCCCAAATTTGCAGAATTTCGTCTTGCAAGTTGCCGCGGGTCAACGCATCCAGGGCGCTGAGCGGTTCGTCCAGCAGCAAAATATCCGGGTTGGCGGCCAGCGCCCGGGCCACGTTAACACGCTGGCGCATACCGCCTGACAACTCGGCGGGTTTTTTGTCCATCGCCCGGCCGAGGTTCACCATTTTGACGTACTTCTCGGTATGCGCGCGGCGTTGTTCCGGCGTCCAGTCCTTAAAGATCGCATCTACCGCCAGCGCCACGTTTTCGTAAACGGTTAGCCAGGGCATCAAGGAATAGTTTTGAAACACCACGCCGCGATCCGGGCCGGGTTCGGTGATGGGCTGGCCTTGTTTCAATAGTTCGCCGCTGTCGGCATGGATTAAACCCGCAATCATCGATACCAAGGTCGTTTTGCCGCTGCCGGAAAAACCGACAATGGCGATAAACTCGCCTTCGCGAATATCCAGATTAATGTCTCTGAGGATGGAGGTTTTGTCTTTGCCTTCTCCGTAGGATTTACAGACATTTTTTAACTCTACTAGCGGCTTATACGCATCGTTGGCGGGAACGGAAGACATAGCGGATTGTTTGTGCATGGAAAGTTCGATGATTTTGGCTTGGGCGGCGCTCATGACGGCATCCTCAGATTTTTTGGAACGAGAACAGGTTTTGTAACGAGTGCATTACCCGGTCGAGAATGAAGCCGATAATACCGATGGTAAATACCGCCACCATGATCCTGCTCAAGGAATTGGAACTGCCGTTTTGGAATTCATCCCAGACGAATTTGCCCAGTCCTGGGTTTTGCGCCAGCATCTCGGCGGCGATCAAAACCATCCAGCCCACGCCCAAGGATAGGCGCATCCCGGTAAAGATATAAGGCAATGCCGAAGGCAGAATGATGCGTTTGATCTGCGTGGCCCAATCCAGTCTTAACACTTTGCCGACGTTGACCAGGTCGCGGTCTATCGATGACACACCCACGGCGGTGTTGATCAGCGTTGGCCATAAAGAGCATAAAGTCACGGTGATGGCCGAGGTGACGAACGATTTGGCGAACCAGGAATCGTCGTCAGTGACATAGATGGCGCTCACCACCAAGGTGACGATGGGCAACCAGGCTAGCGGCGATACCGGTTTGAAGATTTGAATCAAAGGGTTAAACGCGGTATTCAACACCGGACTCATGCCGCAGATGATACCTAGAGGCACGGCAATCAGCGTAGCGATGATAAAGCCGGCGAATACGGTGCGCAGGCTGGTAAATATTTGGTCCAGATAAGTCGGTTTGCCGGTGTAGGGGCGGGGCTTGATTTCCGCTTTGGGGTCTTCGGCCAGTTTTTCTTTATTCCGTAATTCCTGGCGTTCGTAAAACTCGGCCATTTTGGTTTTTTCCGCATAGTGTTCGGTCACCAAGCCGCTGACTTCCGACCATACCGCGACCGGGCCGGGAATGGCGCCCAAACTGGTGTTGATGCGTGCGGCAGTGACGCTCCAAAATCCTAAAAACAAGATGAAAGCGATGATGGGGACGCCCATGACCAGCCATAATTGACGCATTTGTTGGGCAGGGTTTTCGCCAGCGGCGATTTTGACCAAGGGTACGAACCAAGTCAGGCCGGTGATGTTGAAAAATTTGATCAATGTATTAGTCATGTCTTTGCTCGCTTGTCTTAATGGTGTCGGTAAAAAGGATGCGTCCATGCATCAACATACGATCCTTGTGTAGAGCACCCACCAGAGTTTCTTAGTCGACAATCTTGCCGCCGGAGACGGTTTGTTTGCCTTTCAAGCCAATCGGAAATTTGGCTAGATAATCGTTAGGTTTGTTGGCATCGAACGGAATTTTGTCGATGAAAAAGTTTTGTGAAGGCTTGATGCCGGTGTCGGCCGGAAAATCTTCCGCTTTGGCTTTACCCTCGGCCACCAATTCTTTCGCCGCAGCCAAATAGATATCGGGGCGATAAACTTTTTTCGCGGTGTCGAGATACCAGTTATCCGGTTTTTGCTCGGCGATCATGCCCCAGCGCCGTAATTGCGTCAGGTACCAAACCGCACTGCTGTAAGAGGGATAGCTGGCGCCGTGACGGAAGAAGGTGTTGAAGTCGGGCAGGGAGCGTTTGTCGCCTTTTTCGTATTCAAAGGTGCCGTTCATGCTGGCCGCCAGTACTTCAACGTCGGCGCCCACATATTGTTTTTGCGACAACATTTCAATCGCTTCCTTACGGTTTTTGTTGCTCTCGGCATCCAGCCAGATCGAAGCGCGGATCAAGGCTTTAGTGACTGCCAGATAGGTGTTGGGATATTTCTCGGCCCAAGAGCTGGTCACGCCGAACACTTTTTCCGGAGTGTCTTTCCACAATTCCTCGTCGGTGATCACCGGCACACCGATGCCTTTAAATACCGCTTGCTGGTTCCACGGCTCGCCGACGCAATAGCCGAAGATGGTGCCGGATTCCAGCGTCGCCGGCATTTGCGGCGGCGGCGTGACCGACAACAAAGCATCGGCGCTGATCTGGCCGGAAATGTCTTGCGGTGGCGCATAGTAGCCGGGATTAATGCCGCCAGCCGCCAGCCAATAGCGCAGTTTCAGGTTGTGGGAACCGGCCGGAAAAGTCATCGCCATATTGAATGGCTTGCCTTCGGCTTTATATTTGTCCACTACCGGTTTCAGATAATCAGCCTTAATCGGATGCACCGGTTTGCCGCCCTCCATTGGCACATTGGCTTTCATTTGTTTCCAGATGTCGTTGGATACGGTGATGGCATTGCCGTTGAAGCCCATGCTGAAGGCAGTCACGATGTCGGCCTTGGTGCCGAAGCCGATGCTGGCCGCTAACGGTGCCGGCGCCAGCATGTGCGAACCGTCCAGCTCGCCGTTCACAACCCGGTCCATCACCACTTTCCAATTGGCTTGTGCTTCCAGTTGCACAAACAGGCCTTCCTCTTCAAAAAAACCTTTTTCCGCAGCCACCGCCAGCGGGGCCATGTCGGTCAATTTGATAAAACCGAACTTCAAATCTTCTTTTTCCAGTTTCCCGGCGGCGAAGCTGTGGTTGGAAAAGCCTAATATGCCCAGCGCAACCACCGAGCTGAAAGCGGCGGCAAGTGTCTTCGGGGTGAAAATGCGGTTCTGTTTCATGTCGGTTCCTGTCAATTGAGAAAAACGGGCCAAAAAAAAGGCGTCTATGTCCGACTTGTTTGCAAGCCTGACAGTAGACGCCTTTGTCTTTAGTGCTCAACAGTGAGCGGGGTTTGGGTTTACCACTCCTACACTGGAGTATTGCTGCTTACTAAGCAATGCTGATGCCAGTTTAATGACTCTTGTGATAACTATATGTAAAAAACCATTATAAACAGTGTGTTACACCTATTTTTGGTGAGTCTGTTTTTAGAGAAATTTGCGGGTGCATCTTGGCATGCAGAAAAATCATGCACTCTATTGATTCGGAAGTGCTTTTTTTGCACATGCGTGGTGCGCACCGGAATGGGGAGGCTCGCCGAGACATGCGGAAGAATTAGCGGTATTGCTAAGGTCGCGGGTCTGCGATGTAGGATTGGCCGGGCCGATATGAGCTTCCCGGTGGCTGGATAGGCATTTTGCCAGGTGTAAACCTGCCGGATAATGGCAATATTTCATTTAGGTGCACCAGCGAAGCAAATTGATACAATTCGTAGCAATGATGCTCGCCGTCTATGAAACAGAATAGGATGCAGCGAGTTTTAGGTAGACGAGTCAATCGAATTTAAGCTGGGGCGGATTATGAAATACATCGTAAAACAAATTGCCGATGATTTTATCTTTGAAGAAATGGAGCAGGCCAGGAAGCAGTTTGTCGAGGCGCTGAATTACACCATGGAAAGCGCTACGATCTTCTTCGATAAAAATCCCACCAATCCGCTGGATTTTTTTATTGCCTACGATTTTCAGCAAAAGCACGGCGACCCTGTGGTGTATGGGTTTAATTTGCGGGATGAAATGATCCGAATTTTTAGTTTGGACGACAACAAAACCCATTCATCTCAATCAGCCCTGGCAATCAGCCAACAGCTAAAAAAACTGGCTGAGGAACTTGAAGAGCGTTACGACCCGGAACCCACGAAGACCATCGCCGAAACCCAAGAGAAAAAAGACACGCAATATGCCAGCAGCATCAATCGGTCTTACCGCGATGTACTGAGAGAAGCGCTAGAACACGACCGGGCCGAGCAATTGCGGAAAGCCGAGGCTGCGGCTGCGGCGGCGGACGACGGCTATCAAAGGCATACGATTTTACTGGGCAGTAAAAGCGCGGCTAAATCCTAAGCCCGGCCTTTAAATATCGTCGCTCCCACGCAGTCCGACATTCACGGGGCAGCGCTTAGCTGCCATATCACACTGCTAAGCCAATTTCCGGCTGACAAGACCAAAACGGTATTTTGAAAACGCCAGACAAACTCACTGCGGATGCATTGATTAGAGAGGGATCCGCAGCTGGGTTAATGCCACCATTGAAACGTGTTTAAGCAAGTGCTTTGCGCTTTGGAGTACCCAATACCCCCATCAAACCAGAGAGGAACAGCCAACCCGCTGACTGTGCGTGGCCTTGTCCTCACCGGTTCGAGTGTTCTGTTTGGCTAGTATGCTCTGCCTTTACACCGACAACATCCAGCCGTTTGCATAAAAAATCTCAAACTCCCGGAACAGCACGAAGAATCTGCCGAATTTGATTTTGCCTGTCCCGGATTCATTCAGATCGGCGACGGTGCCATCGCCATACCAGTTACTGTGGATGACATCGCCGATTTGTATTTTTTCGTAGGTTTTCATGACGCGCCCCTGGTTATTTAATGACAAGCAGTACGCAGCATAAAAAATGCCAAAACTATCGAATTAAACGGGGTTTGGGGTAGTGGGCGTCCAAGCCTTGCCGGCTGTGGCCTGGGTGCGAAGAGCCTGATAGGGCCTGATACAGAAAAGCCGGCTTCCCGCCTGCAATCGTTACGGAAAATCGTCACCGATACGATATTTAGTAGCTTATTGGCCCCATGCCGCTTTCAGGCGTAAGATTTCCGGCATTATTTCCATAAACAAGGCCAGCAGGCGCGGATCGAAATGGCTGCCGGCCATGCTTTGCATCGATTTTAAAGTCTCTTCCAGCTGCCACGGTTCTTTGTAAGGACGTTTAGTGGTCAAGGCATCGAATACATCGGCTATCGCCACGATTCTGGCGGATTCCGGAATTGCCTCACCGGCCAAACCCATCGGATAGCCGCTGCCGTCCCATTGTTCGTGGTGATGGCGGGCGATTTCCGCAGCCATTTTGAAGACCGGATTGTCGCTTTTATTCAAGATGTCGTAGCCGATTTGCGAATGCGACTGCATGATCGGCCATTCTTCTTCATTAAGCGCCCGTGCCGCTTTTAAAATGGCATGTGGAATGCCGATTTTGCCGGTGTCGTGGGTGGGCGCGGCCAATTCCATCATCGCCACTTGCGATGGCGTCCAACCGGCGGCGCGAGCCAGCGCCGCAGAATAAGCTGCCATGCGCCAGATGTGGTCGCCGGTGTACGGATCGTTATAGTGGCCGGCATCGCCGAGCATTTCGATGGCGGCGCGGGCGAGTTGATCCAACTCGTCCACCCGCACCAGCGATAGATGGGTTTGTACCCGGCGCAGCACGATAGGGCCTGAGACCGGTTTTTGGATGTAATCGACCGCACCGACATCGAAACCGCGCGCTTCGTTTTCCATTTCGCCCATCGCCGTGACGAAAATTACCGGGATTTTCTCAGTCAACGGATCGGCTTTTAACTGCGTACACACTTGGTAGCCGTCCATATTCGGCATCATGATGTCCAGCAGAATGATGTCAGGTTGATGTTCCCGGGCGGCCGCCAGGGCTTTTTCGCCGTTGATGGCAAACAGCAGTTGAAAGTGGTCCTTGAGTATTTGCTGTAACACTTTCAAATTGTTCGGTTCGTCGTCGACCAGCAATACTTTGTAGCTGTCTTTCATGGCTTATTCCTTAAACGTGATCGCTAATTTATCCGCCAAGCGGTTAACTTGGATTTTCGCGGCGTCGAAATCGAAACTATCCACTTCAAAGCGGATGGCTTTCAGCTCGGTTTCGCCGAGAAACGCGCCAAGCCTTTGTAAAACCGGTTCGACGTGGTCAGGATTCAAACTGTCCAGCGCGGTGTTTAATTCCAGTAAAAGATCGCTGACCCGTTCCGCATCGAAGGCTGTTGCGGCAACCGCTGGCGGTTTGCTCGGCAGTTTTAGTTGGTGTATGGCTGCAACAGCGGTGTTTAGCGCGGCGTCCAGCGTCTTGATCAATTCCTGGATATTTTGCAGGTCGCCGCTTTTGAATTGCGCGTCAACCTCGGTTGCCAGACCGGCGATAACGGGTAAGGCCAGATTGCCGGCCACACCTTTTAAAGCATGAGCGATGCGCCGGACCGCTTCCGGATTCTCCGGGTGCTCCTGCAGATTGCGCAGTAATTTGCTGCCGTCCGCGCCGTGTTGTTCGGCAAAATTTAGTAAGGCATCGGCGTAAATCAGCGGGTCCAGCCAGGTTGCCAAACCTTTCTCGTAATCGGCGACGCCGGCCAAAGGCGTAAAGTCGACGGCGATTTTCGCCGGCTCGGCAATGTTTACGCCGGTGTTGGCAATGCCATGCCCCTTGGGCACCAGCCGTTCCATCTGCGTTAATAAATCGTCGACATCAATGGGTTTGCCGACGATGGTGTCTATACCGGCATCCAGCGACTCGCGGCGTTCGTGGCTCAACACGCTGGCGGTCAGGGCCAGAATTGGGATGTGGCTGCTGCCGGCTTGTTCCAGTTCGCGGATTTGTCGGGTGGCGGCTATGCCATCCAGCACCGGCATTTGCAAGTCCATCAGAATCAAGTCGTAGTCACCGCTTCGAAAGGCGTCCACCGCTTCCTGGCCGTTTTTAACCCAGCTGACTTGATGGCCCTGCTGCTCCAGGCGCAAGCGCGCCAAAGTGGCGTTGGCTTCTATGTCTTCCGCCAGCAATACCTTGAAGCGGCGCGGCGAAAAATAAGCCACGCTATGCACCGAGCTCACATCGTACAGGCAGTTTTCCGCGCTGGCTGATTCCGGCATATGCACAGTAAAATGAAACACCGAGCCGACGCCAACCTGGCTTTCCACCCAAATCCGGCCCCCCATCAACTCGACAATTTGTTTGCTGATGGTGGTGCCCAGACCGGTGCCGCCGAAGCGACGGCTGGTGGTGGTATCCGCTTGCGAAAATGATTCGAAGATGTGTTCGGTTTGTTCCTGGGTCATGCCGATGCCGGTGTCGCTGATGGCAAAATGCAACATCTCCACACCTTCCGCGCGGGTGATGGTGACGCCTATGCTGCCGGTATCGGTAAACTTTACCGAGTTGCCGACCAGATTCAAAATCACTTGCCGTAAACGGTTCGGGTCGCCGACGAAATGGGTGGGCAAGCCGGCTTCTATAGCCAAATCGATGCGCAAGCCTTTTTCGGCGGCGCGCAGTCCCATAATTTGCAAGGCTTCTTGCACCGCAAACGGCAGGTTGAAGCACACCGATTCCAACTCTACTTTGCCGGCTTCGATTTTGGAAAAATCCAGAATATCGTTAATCACACCCAGCAGATGCCGGCCGGAGCTGAGGATGGTTTTGATGTGGCCGCGCGTATCGGCGGCCAGGTTTTGATCTTGCAAGGCCACTTCGGCAAAGCCAATCACGGTATTCATGGGCGTACGGATTTCGTGGCTCATATTGGCCAGAAAATTGGCCTTGGCTTTGGCGGCGGCCTCGGCTGCTTCCTTAGCCAGTCTCAATTCCTGCTCGGCTTGTTTCTGCAAGCTGATGTCAGAAATAAAGCCGACAAATAGATGCCGGCCCTCCGAGATAATGCCGTGACCCACCGCCAAATTGGCCGGAAAGCGGCTGCCGTCTTTGCGTTGGGCGATGACTTCCCGCTCTATGCCGAGAATTTTGGCTTGATGGGTGGCTAAAAAATGCTGAATGTAACTGTCGTGCGCAGAGGCATCCGGTTCCGGCATCAGTAGCGAGACATTCTTACCGACGATCTCGGCGCTGCTCCAGCCGAACAGTTTTTCGGCGGCGGGATTGAACATCCGAATCAGACCGCTGCTGTCGATGGAAATCACACCGTTTACGGCGGTTTGCACGATGGCTTTGACCTCGGTGGTGGCCATCGCCACCAGTTCTTCCAAGTGCTCGCGGTATTTCAGCAATTCGGCTTCCGCCGCCTTGCGTTCGGTAATGTCGGTGATGGAACCGACCATCCGCACCGGCCGGCCCTCGGCGTCGCGCAACGCATCCCCCCGATCCAGCACCCAACGGTAGCTGCCGTCCTTGTGCCGAAGACGCAGTTCGGTAGTGTAACGCTCGTTATGTTCCAAGTGTTTGCGAAACGCTTCACTGGCGCGGGCTTTGTCATCGGGGTGGATTAATTCGAAGAAAATCGATTCCACGTTCGGCAATTCGCCGTCGGCATAACCCAGAATCTTGTTCCAGCGCGGTGATAAGTAGTATTCGTGATGCACGATATCCCAGTCCCAGATACCGTCGTTAACGGCCCGTTCGGCAAGCATATAGCGTTCCTCGCTGGTACGCAGGGCGTGGGTGCGTTCGGCGATTTTCGCTTCCAGATTATGTTGGGCATCCGCCAGTGCATCGGTCATGTGATTGAAGGAGTTGGCCAATTCGGCGATTTCATCCAGACCTCGGACTTCGGCTCGCACCGACAAGTCGCCGTCGCGAATGCGTCGGGCGGTGCAGGTCAGGCGCGAGATGGGCCGGACGATACGCCGGGCCAGGGCGTTGGCGATTATCGTCGTCAAGCCGACAAAGACCAGCACGATGAGCAGCATTTGTTTTTCCAGGCGCTGAATGGGGGCCAGCGCCTCGGCCTGTTCGATATGCGCCATGATGCAGCCGCCGCCGATTTCCGGAATCGTGCGGAAACCATGAATGACGGCACGCTCCCGGTAATCGCTGGCCATCATTTCCGCGTTTTGCCGGGCCAGGCAGCTTTGCATGGGTTGCGTAGCGATAGGGTGGCTATTGGCATAGCGCGGCTGGGTAACGAAAAAGCCGCTGCTGTCGGCCAGGAAAGATTCGCCGGATTTGCCCAAATCGGAGTGAGCCGTAAAAATACTTTGAATCAGGCTAACCGGATAGCTGATCAACAATTGCCAGGGCAGTTTGGCATCTTTGGCAATCACATAATAAAAACGTGGCTGGTCCGGAACCGGTTTGCTGAAGTCGGCCAGTTGTCCGGCTTGAAAATTTTTTAGATCAGAAAGTGCCACCGGCTGCTCGCCGACGCTGACCGTGCCCGATTCGGAGTCGAGCCGGAAAAACACCGCGCCGGCAGCGCCTTCGGTGAGTAAATAGTCGTTTATGAAATCAGTGGCACAGGCGCGGTTCAATTGCTCCGCCGCCACGCATTTCATTAGCACCTCGGCCAGGAAGGCGTGGGCGCGCGTGTCGGCACGTGCCAGTACCAGTTTGAGTTGTTCATGGCGGTTATCCGCGACGCGGCTGACAATATTAAAGCGGTCCGTGCGGATATTGTCGATGGCAAACCGATAGGCCATGTAACCGACCGATAAAGTCGGCAACAGGATCAGCAGCAACAGCAGAGCAATCAGGCGTTTTTGCAGCATGTTGGGCCTCAATGTCGGCAAGCAGGTCAGCCGACGTTATGCCATGGATGGTGGCGATGCGGCAATACCTTCTGCCAATCGACATCTTCATACCGCTAAGATTCCTCGGGGTAGGTAATTGTCAAACTGCGGTGGGAGGGACGTCTCGGAATCGCAGAGTCTGTCTAGTGATTGATCTAAACTTAAAAATCGCCGCTCCCGCGCAGGCGGGAGCTCAGTGCTTGCAATGGATTTGCTTAGCCGCCTACCGGCCCCAACTTTTGCGGAGAAAGCTGCGCAGCTTATTTGCGGAGGGCATTAAAAAAACTACACTCGGGCGCGCCGCCGTTACTCTCGAAAAACACAAAACAATCGTTAAACCATTTCACAAAACGGTCGGCGTGTTCGGCGCTGCCGATCGGGTATTGACGCATTTTCCAACGATTGCGGGCCGAGTCGTTACGATAGATGCCGCCGGCGTTGTAAGCGCATGCGACCTTGGGAGGATCGAAATGGGTTTGCTTCCATTGTCCGGCGATGTAGGCGGTGCCGGCCTGAATCGAATTGCTGGGGACTAATAGCCAGGCTTTATCGATGTCATCTTTGTTTAAAGCCGCGCGGGCGGTGGAAATCAAAGTCTGCATCAGGCCTGGCGAAATTTTATGCGGTGTGCGCACTTCGTCGATAAAGCCCGGTTCTTCGCGCACCGCGTTTTGATTGCCTGACGACTCGGTGCAAATGGTGGCGATGATCAGCTCCACCGGCACTTTCAACTCGGTAGACCAATGCGTCAAGGCACTGCCGAACTGGTTCCAGACTTTGCCTACCGTTTTCGGCTCGCCGCCAGTGCCTATTGGGGTATCGTCGCTGCCTACCAATAACCCTTGATCGGTCAATTGCCAGGTCACGCTGTCCTGATAAGCATGCCGGGTTTTTAACTCGTCGAGTAAATCTTGGCCGATAACCGTGCTGCCGGCATCGTTAGCGGCGGGACGTTGCATATTCGGAGAACTGTCGTCCTGGAATAAACTGCTCCAGGTTAGCGGGCCGACGATGCCGTCGCTGTCCAAGCCGTGGCTGCTTTGATACGCCACCACGGCTGCGGAGGTTTTGGCACCGAATAATCCGTCGGGCTGGCCGACACCGTTTATTTGCAGGCTTTTTAAGCGCGTCTGTACTTCCAACACATCGCGGCCGCGCAGCATAGGCAGTTGAAATTTAAGTGGGCGACTGAATGCCATGACCGGCTCCTATCCGCTAAAGGCTTATGGGCAGCCGGGAATCGAAGCTTTGATTCCGGCGATGTCGTTTAACAAGCGCCGGTGATAATCGGCGTAGCGGCTTTGGCCAGCCTGCGCGGCAGCTTGGTTCTCGTTTTGTTGTAATTGTTTCAGCGCTTGGCAACTGCCGGTATCGTTGATTTGAAAACGAATCGCTGCCAACTCGGCGTTATGCAGAAAAAAGGTGGCGGCGGGTTTTAAGTCGCCGGGCGCTTGCAGAAATTCGCGGGCACAAGCGTGTAACTTTTGGTTGTAAGGCTTAGCAGCGGCTGTGCTGGTCTGTTCGCTACGCAGTGAGCGCAACGACTCGCACCAGTTTTCGAAATACTGGGCGCGTTGCCCGACGATAGCCTCGGCCGCAGCCCAATCCGTTGTCAAATGTATGCCTTGTTCGAGTTGCTCTGCTGCGCATTGATAATTTTTGATGCTGTCGGTGTTTTGTTTAGCTAGCCGGTAACAGGCGTCGCCTTTCAGCAGATGCAATTGGTTACAGGTCTCGTCGTCGGCTTTGCAATCGACTTCCGCCCCCGCTATTTCGTGCCAATTATTTTCATCAGCGGCTTCTTTGAAGTTTTTCAATTGCCGGGTCGCGCAGCCGGAGGCTAACAAAACCGTTGCTAATAGCGGTATGACTATTTTCAGATTCGGCCTCATGACGCTTGGCCCTCGAGGATTTTGTTAATCATGCCGGAGACCGGTTTGTCCTCCGCTTGCAGCTTCTCGGTCACCACAATCAAGCTATCCAGGTCCTTTAATGCATCGGGGTTTTGGTGCAGTTTGTCCACGGCTTGCAACACCGATTCGTAACCGCCGGTGCTGCCGAACATCGCCGGGTCGCGGGCTAGGATCAAAGACTTCAATTCCCGGTCGGCAGCGGTGCGATGGAATTCGTCCAGGCCTTCTTCAAATTGCTGCAACGTCGTAAAGCCGCCCAGTTCGGCATATTTTTCGAATAATGCCGCCGAATCGGCATTGCCGATAAAGTCGTTGACCGCGTCTTTCATAAACTTGGGATTTTCCATCTGCGCCTGAAACGCGGCACGAAATAACGGGCTTTGTCGCAGCAACATAAAGCCGGTGTTGTCATCGACCGGCTCCAGCGTCAAACCGGCCGCCGGTGAGAAGGGCATGTGTAAAATCCGGGCTTTCCATTTTTGATAATAAATACCAGTCAGTTTCACGGTGCCGGCCACCACGGCGGCGATCAACGCAGCAGGCGGCATGAAGGTCCCCAGCGTGGCGCCGAAGGTTTTTACCGCGCTGCCGAGGATGTCTGTCAACGGCCCATCCTGGTCCAGCGCGGTTTGCGTGTCGGTGACCGCGTGCAGCGCATCTTCGATTTTACCTTCGCCCATCAGGCCCTTGGCGACATTTACGCCTTTTTCGACTTTGTTCGCCAGATCGACGTATTTGCCGCCAATTTCCTTGGGCAGCAAACCGGCCACCGTGCGCGCCATGTCGATGCCGCTGCTGACGGTTTCCAGCATGGAGCCGGTTTTGGATTGCTGTTGTTGGCTGACCGCTGCGTCGCGTTGCGTGGTTGCTTCATGGGCTTGCTGCAATGCGGCGCTTTCCGAATCTCGATTCTGGCCGCGTGCGCCGAAGTAAAAGCCGATGATGGTGCCGAGGATGCCGCCCAATACGTCCGGAAACTGATTGTTCGGCAAGGCCAAAAACAACATTGAGGCCGTGACGATCAGCATCGCGATCACACCGCGTATCGTGCCCTCCGGCAGGCCGGCCGGACTTTGAAAAAACAGCGCCAGTTGTTTTTCGCGGGTGCAGGTTTCCAGAAAGGTTTTTTGCAGATGCCGCAAATACAGTAAAAAAGCGAGCACAACCAACGCCAAGATGCCCAACGTAATCAAAAAATGAATCGATAGGGCGATGGGTTTTTCCTCGCCGTTAACGGCCGCAGTTTGCGCGGCAACGGAGAGCGGGAGCAGGCTCAGCGCGGCGTAACCCAGGGTTTTAAGTCGATATGTCGGTTTATGCATAAGTCCGCCTTTTGGGTAACGATCTCGTTGATCGATTAAGGTCTCTAATTAGGCTTGCCGCGCGGATGATATACCCGCTCTATCCGCCGGTCTAGGATTCGTTCTATGCGCCTCTTGCCGTCTTTTGATGTGTCAATGACGATTTTTTATTCTATAGACTCGGTCTCGGGTAATTGCTGCGCCGGTTTTTTGATACGAGTGACCGGGGAAGTCCATATGGGGTGACGGCGCTCCTGGCGGTAATAGGTTTCGTAAAGCGCTTGATAAACCATTTCGGACGCGGCCCAACGTTCCTTGCAAAAACTGGAAAGCATTAATCCTGAAACCCCGCCGCATACCCATCCCAGTAATAGCAACTTCTCAATAAACAAGACCACAGTAAAAATGGCCAATATCAAAGTCAGGCTGCGCGCTAATTTGGATTGCAATTGCAACGCCTCCACCTTGGCCACCACGGGGTTGTCGTTGTCCCTAAGCCTATCCAAGGCTTCGTGATATTGACTCAACAACGGGTCGTTGGTGGTTAAAGCCAGATTTTGCGCGCGCCGGTACCAACTATCCGTTTTCAGGCGTTTACGGTTCCGATATAAATAATCGTAAGTGGTATTGAGTATGTCGTGCGACAAGCGTTTGACAATAAGGGAGATCGCCAGTGTCAGCAGCAGAAAAATCAATGCACCTGCCGTGCTGGCGGCAAACGGGTCAGGCAAACGCTGCAATGCGGGGTGAATCTGTTCTCGATAATTAAAGAATACTGCTACCAAAGTAGCGGACGGCAGAGCGATGCCGACTTGTTCGATCGGGTCTGTGAATAGTTTGCCGATCAGCGTGCTAAGCGGGTTTGACATTTTGTCCCTCCTTCTAAGTTGGGAAAAATGAGTTGCGGGACGCGGTGCGCCCGGTTGCTTTGACCGTTGGTCATTAGATAGCAAACGCGACGAAACAGCAACTCAATTGATAAAGCGATTATGCCGACACTGGCGTGTATGAGGATGTACGAAAATACCCAAGCTTTGGATGCATTTTTCACTTTCCTAGCGACAAAAAATAGTGCGTCCGACTTTAGATCATTAACCCGCGCCTCAAATGGCGTCGTTCGCACGAAGATAGGCGCCTGGAGATAGTTAAAAACTGGATTTCCGTATATTCAAGAAAATGTTTCCGGCACAGTACATTTGCTTACTCGTTAAAAACCGGTAAAACTGGCGTACAGTGAACGAACAAAGAGGCCTAAACAGGTTCCCCATTTTGGCTGGAATGGCGGATTAGGGACCCTGCAATGGCCTCGATAACTACAAGAGGGGAGTGCGTCATGATAGACCAGCAAAGACTAACCGAGCTTTATCAGACTTTTGTTAAATGGTTATGCGTGTTTTGGGCGTGGCTCAAATCGACGTGGCAAAGCCTATCCAAACCTAAACCGGGTACCGACCAGCCCGACGGCAGTGAGCCTAAGCGTTCACCGGTATGGTTATACGTGCTGTTGGGGATTTTTGTAATGTCGCTATTCGCCGGCGGCGAACGCATCCAGGGCCAGGAAATTCCCTTTAGCCAGTTCTTAACCCTGGTTAACGACAATAAAGTCGAAAACGCCGTGGTTACCCAGCGATTCATCAACGGCACATTAAAAGAAGAAGATAAGAAAATCGGCAAGCATTTCTTCACCGTGCCGCTATGGGACGAGTCGCTGGTTAAAAATCTGCAAGAGCATAAAGTGGAATATGTGGTCAGAAGCGGTGACAACTGGTTGAGCAATTTGCTGTTTAACTGGGTAATTCCGCTGGCGATTTTTGCCGGCATATGGATGTGGCTATTGCCGAAAATGACCGGCGGAGCAGGGCGCGGCTTTTTGAACTTGGGCAATAAAATCCGGATCCAGCAGGAAACCTCTAAAACCACTTTTGATGACGTGGCCGGCGCGGAAAGCGCGAAGCAGGAATTAAAAGAAACCATTGAGTTTTTAAAATCCCCGGAAAAACTGCAAAAGTTGGGCGGCCGCATGCCCAAAGGCGTGTTGTTGGTCGGCTCGCCGGGTACCGGCAAGACCCTGTTGGCCCGCGCGGTGTCCGGTGAAGCCGGGGTGCCGTTTTTTAACATCAGCGCCTCCGAGTTTATCGAAATGTTTGTCGGTATCGGCGCGGCGCGGGTGCGGGACTTGTTCGAACAAGCCCGGCAAAAATCCCCTTGCATCATCTTTATAGACGAACTGGACGCGATTGGCCGTTCCCGTGGCGGCCCGGCTATGCTGGGTGGCAACGACGAACGCGAGCAAACCCTGAACCAGTTATTGACCGAAATGGACGGCTTCGACGCCACCTCCGGCGTCGTGGTGATGGCAGCCACCAACAGGCCGGAAATCCTGGATAGAGCTTTGCTGCGTGCCGGCCGCTTCGACAGGCAAATTGTGGTGGATAAACCCGACCTGATCGACCGGGTGGCTATCCTGAAATTGCACAGCAAAGCCATGCAATTGGACAAAGATATCGACTTAAACACGGTTGCTAAACGCACACCCGGTTTCGTCGGCGCCGATCTGTCCAACATCGCCAACGAAGCGGCGATATTGGCTGCGCGCGGCGGCCGCGACACCGTCAATATGGCAGATTTCGAAGCAGCCATAGATAGAGTGATGGCCGGCCCGGAAAAGAAAAACCGCATTCTCGGCCCGGACGAAAAGCGCCGAGTGGCTTATCACGAAGCCGGTCACGCGCTCGTCGCAGAAAACGTGCCCACCGGCCAGCCGGTACATAAAATCTCCATCATCCCGCGCGGTGTCTCAGCGCTGGGTTTTACGTTGCAGTTGCCGGTCGAGGAAAAATATCTTTCCACCGAAAACGAACTGAAAGACCAATTAGCCATCCTGCTTGGCGGCCGAGTGGCTGAACAATTGGCGCTACAAAGCATTTCCACCGGTGCCCAAAACGATCTGGAAAAAGCCAGCGAAATCGCCCGCAACATGGTTTGCTACCTGGGCATGAGTAAAAAACTCGGGCCGCTAATCTACGGACAACGCCAGCAACTGCAATTCCTGCCCGGCGACGTCAACGAGCAACGCAACTTCAGCGAGGAAACTGCCCGAGTCGTCGATGCTGAAATCAAAGCCTTGATCGAAGACGCAGAACGCCGCGCGCAAAAGATATTAAGCGAGAAACGCGGTTATTTGGATAAGTTGGCCGAGCTGTTGCAGGAGAAAGAGGTGATTCAGCGGGAGGAGATGGTGGCGTTGATTGGCGGCGGTAAGTAAGAGGCAGCTATTGTGGAAAATCCACAATAGCTGGTGGGAGTAAAGACAAGCTAGGGTAGTGCCAGGAGGTCAACTAAGTGCATTCGCCCAAGCGCTATCAATCCATTATTGCTAGCGAGCCATTTTGAAAGCGCAACACGATTTACGCCGCCACCGCTGCTCGAGCTTTGAGATATGAACCGTTCATTGGCATCTTCACCAACAATTACAATATGATCAATGTCCAACGCGCGATCACGATCCCATGAATATTCAGCAAAATCGATTCCTACCAGACAACCCGGTTTAAACATATCCTCAGTCAACCAATTTGCTGAAATAATTTGACTAGTGATCTTGCCTACGTTAGTAATCTGCTCGTCTGAATAAGTAAATAATTGACTAGGCTTAGTGGAAAGACTATAGGCATTTAATATTTCTTTAGATAAAAGGTAAATCCAACCAGAACAGTCAACATATTCTTTTTGCTGCAAATCTTTCCATGTTTTTGCTTTGTCCCCTAATGAATATTTAATGGTATCGAACTCAAGAGTACGATCCGCGATTATCTGGGCTGCTTTATCTCTATTAACTGAGGAAAGGACAGGAGAGTTTTGAAAATACTGTATCAACCACTTGCGTCTAACTACTCCGGATTTTCCCGTGTTAATCCCGCTCAAAACGTTTCCAGAAACCCATGTTAAATCCGATTTCTGAGCATCTATTTCAAACAGATCTCCTAGCCTCAGTTCACCAATAATACTACCGCGTGGCGTGGATCTAATATTTAAAGCTGTTGCAATGCATTGGAATGTTGTTTTCATCTGGGGCTATCCTGGTAAAAACTGGTAAAATAAAACTCTTTCTATGTGATTTTTAAACCGGTAGATCTTCAATTTTGCATCTATTTTGGTTTTTTGATATACACCAATTGTCAATTGCGGTTTCCGGCTCGGGAAAGGCAAGGTTCAATAACTCAAATCCAGCTGTTATAAAATCTGTATAAGGCTTTTTTAATTTTAATATTCCAAAATTATTGGCGTTTGTGGAAAATGCTTTTACGCCCATGAAACCAGGTAGTTTTTGTGTGAATTTATAGAATTCACTTGAGCTCAATGAGACATCTTCTGGTACCCCAACATTATATTCGGTGCTTAGTAAGCTGTTAATTCCACCTACTCTTGCTAGCGGGGATGCTACAAATTCAATCAGCTTGGCTTGACTATTTTTCGGCGGGACCCAGTAAACTAAGCGTCCCCAGTGAATGTCCCCTGTGAGAATAATAAAGCTTACGCCCCGCTCGTTAATATTATTTACGAGATTGCTAAGTAGCTCTTGATATTCTCGCTTATAGTCTTCTAGTGCGTTATCAAATAGTGTGTTAACGAGCTTAATTGGTCCCTGCATCAATGGTTGACCAATGACCAACAAGCCAATTCGTTCAACTGTGTTAATCCACGATATTAATGCGGACTTTTGCGGCGCAGATAATGTGTGAGGTTTGTTGGCATCTCTATTCGTACGGTCAGTGCGGGTATCTGAAATAAATAAGTCTATACCTGCTAATTTGTAGGAAGCCCAGCAACGCTCAAATTCAAGCGGAGAATCTCCTATCATATTCATTACACCTTGATTTCTCCAAAACGCTTCTTGTCCACATTTTGCCCAATTTGATTTATTCTCACTCCAACTCCTTGTTAAATAAGGCATTGATTCGGGATATCCGTTCCAATATTCATGATCATCGCATGTAAACACATTCGCTCCCTTTTTTAGAAGGCCTCCAAGTCTGTCCGCTTGAAAAGCCTTCTGGTAGCGGTCTTGGTATAACATTTTTGGTGAAATAGAATTGAATGCTGCTGGAACATCCGCATATATCTGGTCACCAGAAAATATTTTCAGATGAGGGATATTATTTTTTATGAAATTTTCCATCCTGATTGGATATTCAACAAATTGGTCAGAAGGAAAGTAGCATGATGATAGAGCGATAACTAACTCGTCTTCCGGATGCTCTAAAGAGACTGGCGGGGTTCTTATTAGTATAGTTTCATCATCATTGGTAGCTTGAAATTTTGGCTTTATCACATATTTCTCATTTGGCTTAAGACCGGTGATGAGAGCGATGTGGCTATCTAATCCCAATGCACCAGGTATTGGGTCAAGACCAATTATATTTTCATTATTGCTATTTGGAGTGATTTCTAGGTGATTACTTGCTTTGCATGGTAAGTGGGAAGGCCAGCCATCAACTCTTAATCGTAGCGAATATGTATTGCCTTCAGCGTTAATTGCTCCGGGATACAACTTCAGATCTGCCATATTTATCTCCTAAATCTGGCGCCAATTCCTACTATAGTTTGAAGTAGACTTTTACCTGCTTCAGACCCAAGTGTGAGAGCTCCAAATCCGAATAGAAAACCAATAATTTGGATGTGAGAATCTGATTTAATAAAAATAAAATTAATTGCAAAAGCCTCGGTAATTGCAAGAAATGCCGAAAAGGAACGAAGTTGCCTGTGATAGCGGAATTCAGCCGACTTCAGCGCATTTGCGAGTTCACGTTCGGCTCGGATTACTCCAGGTAGGAAAGATTCGATAAACTGAACCCTCCATACATAAAATAGAGCAGGGCTTACATCTTGTCCTTCAGTATTTAAGATATTAATCCAGTTCCGTAAGGTATTTTTTAAGATTTGATCCTTATGGTCGTCTAAGTTGGTTAGAACTGCATCTAATATATTTTGTGCATCATTAGGATTGCGTATATTCAAACGAATCAGTTCATCTAATGCCGTAGCTGTCTGTTGGACTCCCAAGGGTGCCATTAATTTGGATATATCCGAAACATTGCGAATATCGGCATCTGACACCTCTGTAATTGGGCTGTCTCCAACTGAGCGTAATAAAAAGCTCTGAATTAGCCGCACTTGCTTGCCAGATTTCTTATAATGATCACGAATTCTTTTAGGGAAAGTTGTCGGTATTCCAACCACAAATCCTTTAAGAATATCTGATGCAGAGCGTTTCAGTTCTTCTTTATCGTCTAATCCGTTTTCTGTGCCATACACTATATAGTTTAATGCTTCCCAATATCTTCTGGTTCTGGATCCAAATAGCTTCCACAACTCGATGATGCCTTGATGAAATGGAATAAATGTCACTGTCAGTTCAATTACACTGTATATTTCGTTGAAGTTTATTGCCATGACAACCTCTATTGAATAAATTCAATTAATTGTATATTTAAGATTGTGCTCGTCATTATTCAAACTCATTGTAATTTGGTTTTTGATGCTTGCCAAAGACAGCATGTTAGCACTCCCGTGTCATTTTTTTATTGAGTCGGAATTTATTGGGTAAGTATTCCCGTTAAGTTTTATAGGGTTTTCATCATCGTTATACTATATATGTGTTAATTTAGTGATTTGAATTTATGTGGCGTTAAACCTATTTAGTTAGGTTAAGGGTTAAGATTATTATCGTAGAAATGTTTATTTGGTATAAGATTGAATAAATAATTTGAATTATAGTCCATGGCGATCATTAACTTACGAGTTAATATTTATATGTTGCTATTTCTTATCTTTTGAATTTTCTTCTGGAATAGTTGCGACACTGATTTGTAGTATGGCCGCGTCTGTGGAATTTAGTTTTGCTTCTAAATATTTCAGTTCTTTTTCAATATCTTTAATTTTTGACTCATCGCGATTTGATGCCTTTCTTTCGTTATCTAAGGTTTCGCGTAGTGTGCTAATTTTATTTTCCAATGCCTTCTTCTGGTTTAACAGGTTTTCTATTGCTTTATTGGAGGTCTCTAGCTTTATCTGATTTTTTCCAGCTTTATCCAAAAGTGAACTGAGTCCATCGTAAAATGAGCACTTATTGTGATAATTCATTGCGTCGAAACGTATTTCTCCGAGTCCTATTGCTTGGGATGCGTTTTTATAACTTGTTAGTTTATCGTTCAAAAAATTTTGTCGGTTAGTATTGATTTCCATTAGTATTGCTGGTGTAACAACATTTTGAAAAACCTCTTCATTCATTATGGCCTGACTGCCGGTCAGGAAACTAGCAGAACCCGCAAGAGCTTGTGCCGCGCCGACGCCAGACATACTACCAGCAATACCTGCGCCAGTTGCCATGACTTGAAATATGGTATTCATTGCGGTTCTATTACCGTATATATGTGATTTGTGTATTTCACAAATTTCATCTGATCTACTTATTAAATAAGTAAGACATCCCAATGAATAGGCATTAATGCTTGCGAGTTGTGCTTCGCTAATTTTTAACTTTTCAATAGCCAAATCGAGTTCGGATTTTTTGTTTTCGGCTGTTTCTTTCCATTCATTGGCTAAAATCCTACTTTCGTTAGCTATAGGCACTAGACTTATCTGTTTTTTAGCCTGTTTTTCAACACTTAAAGCTTCTTTCTCATGCTCTTGTGCAATTTTGTTTGATTTCTCTAAATCTTTCTTTAATGTTTCAATTATTTTTTTATCTTCTATAATATTTTCTTTGTATTTCAATGCGTTTTCATTAGGATTTTTATTTTCGCATTGCTCAAAATATAATCTATCTGCATTTGTATTTTTATTGTTTGAGTCGTTTATAGAAATTGTCTGATATTCACATTCATCTTTAACAATAAAGCTACCAAAATTTTTTGTTGACGTGTCTTCGCTTAAAGTGCTTAACCAATGTTTGCCATCTGGCGCACTATAGTTTTTACATTCCGGACTGCGAAATAGCGGTGCTACTCTCGCATGAGATGCTGCTGGATCAAATATGTGTTTATCAATAAAAGCGCACCCATTTGTTATGAATATAAGGCTAAATAGGAATATTTTTATTTTCATTTTATTGGCCTGGGATATTTTCAGTAATAATCTGTTTTTTTTTAGATATTGTCTACGGTGTATTTGTACTAGTACAAATGTACTGCGCGACATTAAAGCTAACCAACATTTACAATCGGATGAAATTACATTTGGACGGCTCTATCCATGAATATTCTCCTGATCGACGACCATTTCTGCGCCCGCGAGGGTGTGGCTTGTTTGTTGAAACAAATCATTCCGGAATTACAGGTGTTTGAAGCGGAGAGCTTCGACGAGGGGTTGACCTTGGCTCAGCAAACGCCGTTGAATCTGGTTATGTTGGATGTGCAGTTGCCCGGCAAGGATGGGTTGGCGGGGCTGGTGGAATTGAAGGCGGCATTTCCGGATTTGTGCGTGGTGATGTTTTCCGGGCTGGACGATAGGGAGTTGGTATTTAAGGCGCTAAGGGCGGGAGCTATGGGATTTATCGTCAAAACTGTATCTCGGCAGGCGTTTGTCGATGCGTTGCGGGACGTGTTGGCCGGGAAGGTTTATTTGCCGGCATCCGCGGTGGGCCCGCAACGAACTGTCGATTCATATGCCGGCCATGTTACAGAAATACCTAAGGTATCCGATTCGGCCAGTTTAGGCCTGACAGCGCGCGAGTTCGAAGTGCTGACTTGGTTAGCACAGGGGATAGGCAATAAGCAGATTGCTCGGCAGTTGGGTATAGAAGAACAAACGGTGCGCAATCATCTGCGGCCGATTTACCAAAAATTCGGTGTCGCTAAACGTACCGAGTTGTTGGTGAAGATTTTTGAGCGGGGGATTGTGTTTGGGAAGCCGGGGGTGGGGAATTGACGGCTTTGAAGTTGAGGGGATTTATATAGAATCTCCCCTAGCCCCTCTTTTTCTAAGAGGGGAATTAATAGCGCCAAAGCTTAACTTAACGCCAATGGTTAATAAACGGATTTTCTTTGTTGACTATCCTTCACACGGATTTGGTTATCTGCAACGTTTTAACCATGGTTTCCCTCAGGGCTTTGGCGCCGGCAGGTTTGCGCAGAATGGCGGTGTGTGCCGGCAACAGGGCTTTTTCGTGGTCCGAGATGGCGCGGGCGGAGAGGATCATGGCCGGTACCGGCCCACAAGCGCTGTGGACTGCGGCGATAATGTCGTGGGCGGTTTCGCGGTTGCCCAGGTAAAAGTCGGTGATCAATAAATCCGGATCTCTATCGTTTTCGGCTAGTAGTGCTGCGGTTTCCGTGAGCGATGCTGCTTCCTGTACCAGGCAGCCCCAAGCTCTGAGTTGCTTGGCGATGGCTTGCAATACCTCGGCGTCGTCGTCCACCACCATCACAAAGTAGCCGGAGAAGTCGCCGTTTTGATCTAATCCGATGTATATAGCCAGCATCGGCTCGGCAACCGGTAGTTGGATTTTAAAGTCGCAGCCAAAACGCGAACCGCATACCAAGCTCAGACTGTGTTCGGGTAAACATTTAACGGCTGCGGCCACGTAAGCCAAGCCTATGCCCAAGCCCGGTACTATGTTGTCGTTCTGGCGACGCTGGTTACGAACAAATTCCTTGAATACCTCTTCGCGCATTTCCTCGGCGATCCCGGGGCCGCTGTCACAGATATGTAGCGTCAGACGGTGCTTACCGGTTTTTACAGCAGAGACCAATATCCAGCCACTCTCGGTATATTTGATGGCGTTATCCAGCAAATTGCCGAGAATTTGCCGCAGGATGTTGCTGTCGCTGCATAGGTTGTAAGGCTCCTGGCGGCGTAAAACTACTTTAAGCCGGATGCCGCGCTTGGCGGCTTGCGGGGCATATTGATTTTCCAGGCTGGTCAGCAGCGTATTGAGATCGATATTGGCCGGTTGCGGAATTTGCCGGCCGGTTTCCAGGTTGGCGATGTCCAATACATGGTTAAAGGCGGCGTTCAATTAGTCTATCACCAGGCCCATGCGGTTGAGCATAAATGCCGCGTTATTACCGGCCGGCTTTGTTTGCGCGGCGTCCAATACGGCGGCGTAGCAGGCCAACGCTTGAAGTGGTTGGCGCAGATTGTGGCCCATTTGCTGTAAAAAGCGGGTTTTGTCTTCCGCATTGACCTGGGCTTTGCGTTTTTCGCGGAAGGATTTGCGGGCGTAAGCTTCCAATTGACAACGAGTGCAGACGCCGAAGATATTGACGATGCAAAGGTTCAGAATAGACGGGATCAAGTCAATCATAGTCAGCCCAAGCCAATAGCCGGCCAGCGGCATGGTCAGCGCAGTACTCCAGCCAAAACTCATTGTCGCCCGCAACGACATGAACATTTGCCCGTAACTGAAAAAATACATGGGCAATAGGGCCGGCCAGGTTTCAGCGTAGTAGCGGGGATTACCGTCGTACAGCAAGATGGCGATTAAATTGGCTGCGGACAGTCCGGCGCTGAGTTTGGCGATGGTGTTGATTTTTGCCGCTGCTTCTACGCAGACATTTAGGTATCTGAATAAGCCCAAAAGTACCAGGACTATGGGAAGTCTTAAGATGGCTTCTGCGGTTGAGGTATTACCTGTATGCAGATCCAGCAGGATATAGACCAGGAATGCGACGGCTCCCAAGCCTAACGCCCATTTGAGGGGGCTTAGTAATACTAGGTAACGTTCTCTTCCCAAAACTGCCGTTCGCTATCTTCATTGAACTGCGGGATGGCAAACAGTTTGGTGAGGCTGAGCGATAGTTTGGTATCGAGAAAAAGTCCGAGCGGACGGTGGGTGGGGGCGCGAAAAAAAGCCTTGCCGGCAAGATGTTCGATGAATGGATTTGGTACGCGCATGCCGCCGGTCTTGGTCGCAACCATCGTACTCGATGCGGCGCAAAGAGCGCATCAGTTTTTCCGATAGCCAAGTTATTGTTGTTTTTGTAGCTGGGCTTTATTTTCTCTATTCCGGTAGGCCTAAGCAAGAAAAGTTAGCTAACGCACCAACAAATTCTATTGGCCTTAAACACTTTGCCGCCAGCGTTGATAAAGTAGGCGTAAAATCAGCGCACATTGCAGCGCGGCAAAAGCTAACGCCGAGAATGCGGAATCCGCCCATAGTGGAAAGAATAACGCTGAAACGCTGGTCATGCCGACTGCGCCGAACAGGCCGGGGAGAATGCCGTACAGCAGCGCTGCGGACAGTAAACTCAGGCTAAACGCGCGTTGCGGATTTTTGCCGTAGCAAAAAAACAGGTAAACGGCGCAATCGCGTAGTACTAATAGTGCGACAGCCAGTGGGTAGGCATGCAGGGAGATGTCCAGCCAGGCAAAGCGTTGCTCTTGGAAGCTCAGAAATATCGCAAACGGCAGGCTTAGCGCAAAACTCAATGCGCTCAAGGGTAGTTCCTCACCCACTCGGCGCCAGTTGCCTTGTTGCCAATAATCCAGTAAACGTTTGATGCGCATCGGCTCGTGCCGTTCGACGATGACGCCAATGTAAGTTAAAGCGCTGCAAACGGCTAAAGCAGCCAGGGAAAAGGAATAGTGGGTATTGGGAATAAAGCCGCCCAAATAGACAATCAAAAACAGCGTAAAACCCAGCCAGGCCCAGGGTAAATTTCGCAAACTCAAGTCTTGCGCCAGCAAGCGATAATTGCCCATGACGCACCAGAATAAGGCGAAAAGCAGGCTTATTTGGTGCAAAGTCTGTGGGTTAACGGTCAGGTTATACCAGGTGTTGCTTTGAAAATGACCGGGCAAATAATTTGCCGTTTCGGTTAAATCAGTCAAAGACGGCATGAAAACGAGGAAGCCCACCAATACCAAAATGAGTATCGAACCGGTTTTTAGCTGGCCGCGTTGCACTGCCAGCAAACCGAGTAAAAGACCGGCGCTTTGTACCAGTAACGCGGTGCCGATGGCGTAAAAAAACAGCAAGGGTAGGGCGGCCGGATTGTCGGTCGCCAGCGCATGGACTAGCAAGCAGATACCAGCGCAGTACCAAACCATACTGGTGCTGCCCAGCAGTTTACCCCAGGTCATTTCCCACGGCCCGAGAGCTGACAGGCGTTGCGTATCCCAGGTCCGGTCGCGGTATTCTTCGACGATGCTGTCCAGGCTTTGCCGGGTGCCCCATAGCAGCGTGATCAGCATGAATAGCGTCAGCGCGGCTTGCGCCGTTATGTTGCCCAGCCGGTAGTCGTCCAAAAAATAGCTTAAGGTAAACACCGTGCCCAGCACGATTGGCGCACCTACCATCCGAGCTGGCGAGCATTCCAAAATCAGCTGGCGTTCAAATTCGGGATTCAGATTCATGAGCTGTGGCGGATAGTTTGTAGGTAAGCGTCTTGCAGATTGCTGGCGACCGGGGCGAATTCGCAGACCGGTAAATCCAAAGCGATGAGGGCTTTCAATACTTGGTGTTGTTGAGCCGCGTCGCCGTTCAGCTGCAATACGGCTTGTTGTTTATCGTCGCTGTTCAACACCTTAACATCGGGTAGCGATTGCAGGCGTTGCAGCAGGTTTTCTACTGGATGTGCCAGCAGTAATTTAAAGGGTTTTAGCAAGGACGGCGCTTTCACCGCAACTTGTTCGACGATTTTGCCGTGACGCAGCACCAGCATATCGGTGCAATAGGCTTCCAGTTCGGCGAGGATATGCGAGGACACCAGCAGTGTCATGCCTTGGGCTTGCAGGTCTAAAAATAGCTCGGCCAGTTCATGGCGAGCTTCCGGGTCCAAGCCGGATGCCGGTTCGTCCAGCAACACCACCGGCGGTTTGTGGATGATGGCTTGGGCGATGGCTACCCGTTGACGTAGGCCGCGCGATAGCTCGGCTGGGCTGTTTTCCAATCTATCTTGAATATGTAAACGCCGGCTGACAGCTTCGATGGCGGCGGGGCAATCAGTTGCAAAAATGCCCTGGGCGCGGGCCACGAAATGCAGGCATTGCCGCACCGTCAAGCGTTGATAAAGCCCAAAAAAATCCGATAAGTAGCCGATGATGCGATGGCACTCGCGCGGTTGTTCCAATACGTCGATGCCGGCGATGTTGATCGCACCGCTGACCGGTTGATCCAGCGCCGCCATGCAGCGCAGCAGCGTGGTTTTGCCGGCGCCGTTGGGGCCGACCAGCGCGGTGATGCTGCCGGCAGCGATGTCGAACGACACATTGTCCAATGCGCGCAGGCCAGGGTATTCGAAAATCAGCTTATCGACGGAGACCATGTTTAGTTTTGATGAAGGCTTGGGTAAAAAATGATGCGGGTTCGATGATACCGCTTTTTCGTTTGCCGGACGCCGATTATCGGCTTAGGCTGCTTGGGTATGAATTTTGCTGCATTTCTGGGGTGAGTTTGGCTGATAAACTCCGAGTACGCCCGAAATTAAGGCCTACACCAATCCCGCTTGACCATGCGGCGGGGCGCGAAACTGTGTATTATTACTCGCAATAACGGTGCTTTATCAGGCGAATGAGTAACGACTCAATCGCGATACAGATGAGTGCACGCAAAGACTGGTTATTTTTAAACATCAAGTAGGAGAAATGAATGCATAACGTCACGTTGATTAAAGGTGATGGTATTGGCCCTTCGATCATGGACGCCGCCGTGGCGGTGATCAACGCTTCGGGTGCGAAAATTCATTGGCATGAGGCGGACGCCGGCATGTCGGCTTATGAAAGAACCGGCACGCCGCTGCCGGATGCGACGATGGAATCTATCGCCCAGACTCGGGTGGCGTTTAAAGGACCATTGACCACGATGGTGGGCGAGGGGTTTAGAAGCATCAACGTGGAACTGCGTAAACAATACGATCTCTACGCCAACGTACGGCCGGCGAAAAGCTGGAAAGGCGTAAAAACCCGTTACGACGACGTCGATATTGTCATCGTGCGTGAGAACACCGAAGGCCTCTATGTCGGTTTGGAACATTATCTAACCCCGGCTAAAGACATTGCCGAAAGCTTGGCCGTGGTCACCAAGGCCGGTTCCGAACGTATCGTGGAATACGCCTTTAAGTATGCTATCGATAACAATCGTAAGAAAGTGACGGTCTGCCACAAAGCCAATATTTTGAAATACACCCAGGGCTTGTTCCTCAGAGCGGCACGGGAAGTGGCGGCCAAATATCCGGGCATCGAATTCGACGAAAAAATCGTCGATGCCGCTTGCATGCATATGGTGATGAAGCCGGAACAGTTTGACGTGGTTGTTACCACCAATATGTTTGGTGACATTTTGTCGGATTTGACTGCGGGTTTGGTAGGCGGCTTGGGCTTGATCCCTGGTGCGAACATAGGTGCGGACGCCGCGCTGTTCGAAGCGGTACATGGCAGTGCGCCGGACATAGTCGGCAAAAATATTGCCAACCCTACAGCGGTGATGATGGGTGGCGTGATGATGCTGAACCATTTGGGCGAACACGACGCGGCTACCCGAATGCTGAACGCGATTGAAAAAGTCGTGAACGGCGGTGTCTATGTCACCCCGGATTTGAACCCGGACACCAAATACGGCACCCAGGAAATGGGTCAAGCCATCGTCGATGCGATGGAGTGATTAACCAGCGGCGGAGGCGGTTATGAGTGCGCAACCTAAATTCGATAAGCCTTGGATGTCTGTTGAGGATTATCTGGCAGCGGAATTGCTCAGCGACATAAAGCATGAGTATGACGCCGGCGAGCTGGTGGCCATGTCGAGTGCCAGCAAGAATCATGAGCGCATCAAGATGAGTTTGGCTCGACTGTTGGGTAATCATTTACAAGGCAAGCCTTGTGAACCCTTCAGTTCCGATGTCAAAGTTAAGATCGGCCAGTATCTGTTCTACCCCGATGCGATGGTGGTTTGCGAAGATACCTCGACCCACGACTATTATGCCGAAGCGCCAGTCTTGATCGTCGAAGTGCTGTCCAAATCCACTCGCCGCCGCGACGAAACCATCAAGCGCCGCTTGTACCAAACCATTCCCAGCTTGCTGGAATATGTGCTGATCGAGCAGGACATCGTCGATTTCGAGGTCTGCCGGCGTAGCGAAGGCTGGGTCTCCAATCATTACTTTCTCGGTGATCAAGCCCGCTTCGAGTCAGTGGATTTAACGCTGGATGTTGCCGAGATTTATCAGCGGGTTGATAACGACGACATGCGTACTTTTATCGCCGAACAGGCCGCCGCAGACCAAGCGTCCCAAGTCCAATAATTTTTACCGGAAATCATCATGCTAGAACAATACCGAAAACATGTCGCCGAACGCGCTGCCGAAGGCATCGTTCCCAAACCACTGGACGCCGAACAAGTCGCCGCGCTGGTTGAATTATTGAAACAGCTGCCTGCCGGCGAAGAAGCGTTTCTGCTGGATTTGTTGGAAAACCGCATACCAGCCGGCGTCGACGAAGCGGCGTATGTCAAAGCCGGTTTTTTGACCGCCATTGCTAAAGGTGAGGCGACATCGCCACTATTAACAGCTGAAAAAGCCACCGAATTGCTCGGCACGATGCTGGGTGGTTACAACGTCGCACCGTTGATCGAATTGCTGGACAACGCCACGTTGGCGCCGATTGCCGCGAAAGCGCTGTCGCAAATCTTGCTGATCTTCGACGCCTTCCACGATGTGCAGGAAAAAGCCGAAGCCGGCAACGCTTACGCCAAACAGGTACTGCAATCCTGGGCTGATGCCGAATGGTTTACCGCCAAGCCGGAAGTGCCGGAAAAACTCACCGTGACAGTGTTCAAAGTCACCGGTGAAACCAATACCGACGATTTGTCACCGGCACCGGATGCCTGGTCCAGACCGGATATTCCATTGCACGCCAAGGCGATGCTGAAGATGCCGCGCGACGGCATCACCAATGCAGAGCAACAAATCACCGAACTGAAAGCCAAGGGCTTCCCGGTGGCCTATGTCGGCGACGTGGTCGGCACCGGCTCGTCGCGCAAATCCGCTACCAACTCGGTGTTGTGGTTCATGGGCGACGATATTCCGTATATCCCCAACAAGCGCGGCGGCGGTGTTTGTATCGGCGGTAAGATCGCGCCGATTTTCTTCAATACCATGGAAGATTCCGGCGCACTGCCGATCGAATGCGACGTCACTGGCATGGCGATGGGCGACGTGATCGATATTTATCCTTATCAAGGTATCGTCAAACGGCATGATACGGACGAAGTCGTCTGCGAGTTTGCTTTGAAAACCGAAGTGATCTTCGACGAAGTCCGCGCCGGTGGCCGGATTCCGTTGATCATTGGTCGCGGCTTGACCGACCGTGCCCGGCAATTCTTGGGCTTGCCTGCCTCCACGGTATTTCGCCGCTTGTGCGAAGCCGCCGACACCGGCAAAGGTTTTACCCTGGCGCAAAAAATCGTCGGCAAGGCTTGCGGCGTGGCCGGCGTGCGGCCGGGTAGTTATTGCGAGCCTAAAATGACCACGGTCGGTTCGCAAGACACTACCGGCCCGATGACCAGAGACGAGTTGAAAGACTTGGCTTGCCTGGGCTTCTCAGCCGACTTGGTGATGCAATCGTTCTGCCACACTGCCGCTTATCCGAAACCGGTGGACGTGCAGATGCAGCATACATTGCCGGACTTCATCATGACCCGCGGTGGGGTATCTCTACGTCCCGGCGACGGCGTGATTCACTCTTGGTTGAACCGCATGTTGTTGCCGGATACCGTCGGCACCGGCGGAGACTCGCACACCCGTTTTCCCATCGGTATTTCCTTCCCGGCCGGTTCCGGCCTGGTGGCCTTCGCTGCGGCGACCGGCGTTATGCCCTTGGATATGCCGGAATCGGTATTGGTGCGCTTCAAGGGCCAGATGCAACCTGGCATTACGTTGCGCGATTTAGTCAACGCTATTCCTTATGCGGCATTGAAAAGCGGCTCATTGACCGTCGCCAAGCAAGGTAAGAAGAACGTGTTTTCCGGCCGGATTTTGGAAATCGAAGGTTTGCCGGATTTGAAAGTCGAGCAAGCGTTCGAATTATCCGACGCCTCGGCCGAGCGATCCGCAGGCGGCTGCACGATCAAGCTCAACGAAGCGCCGATTCGCGAGTATTTGAATTCCAACATCACCTTGCTGAAATGGATGATCGCCGAAGGTTACGGCGATGCCAGAACCATTCAGCGCCGCATCAAAGCGATGCACGATTGGTTAGCCAATCCGGTATTGATGGAAGCGGATAAAGACGCGGAATATGCGGAAATCATTGAAATTGACCTAAATGAAATCACCGAGCCATTGTTAGCTTGCCCAAACGACCCGGATGACATCAAGCCTTTGTCGGAAGTGGCGGGCACCAAGATCGACGAGGTGTTCATCGGTTCCTGCATGACCAACATCGGCCACTTCCGCGCCGCCGGCAAGTTGCTGGAAAAAGCCGGGGCCTTGCCGACACGTTTGTGGGTAGCACCGCCGACCAAAATGGATCAAAACCAGTTGGTGGAAGAAGGCTATTACGGCACCTTCGGCAAGGTCGGAGCACGCACCGAAATGCCCGGCTGCTCCTTGTGCATGGGCAACCAGGCGCGAGTGGCGGAAGGTTCGACCGTGGTATCGACATCGACCCGCAACTTCCCCAACCGTTTGGGCAATGGTGCGAACGTCTATTTGTCCTCAGCGGAATTGGCAGCGGTGTGCTCGCTATTGGGCAAGATTCCGACGGTTGCTGAGTATATGCAATATGCCGCCAGCATCGAACAAACCAGCGCGGATACCTATCGTTATCTTAACTTCGATCAAATTGATAGTTATCAGGATAAGGCCAAGGAAGTCGCTTAGCCCGGCGGATTTTAGGCATCGTGCCGTAGCAGGCGCGGTAACCCGGTTTTAGCTGGGCTACCGCGTCGCACCCAGTGGGAAAATATTTACGTCTTCCACTTGCAAAAAAAATTACAGGCTATCAATAATCTCCAGGCAGCGCTGAAAAGCACTACGGACGATGAAAAAGGTCATTGCAAGCGGGTAGGATAGATAGTGCTCAGGTAGTGCCAGACAAATCAGCACCAATACCGCAACGGCGCAGGAATCGAAGCGGGCCAAATATTTTTGCATATAGCGCAAGGATTCTTGGGATTCCCAATCAAACTGCGGACTTTTGTTGATTAAAGCCAGTAGCATCCAACTGCTAAGCAAAGCAAAATAAACTGGAAACACGCTGAATTGCGGTGAGCCGTCGCTGAATTGCGGGCTCCAGTAACCGTACCAAGTCCATAAGCCTGTGGAGGCAAAACCATCGTGCCATATTTTGCTGGGTACTAATTTCAAACAACCACTCAATAGAAAAAGCACCGCAAGGCACGCTCCCGCACCCCATACGGCCTCTATATTCAGTAAGGGTAAAAATGCATTTTGGGTTAAGGTTAGGGGAGTTAAGATTAGACAGCAGACGATGAAAATAGGCATGGTAGTAACAATGGCTTTTTTAAGTTTTACACAGTCTGCCATAAGCTCGACGGATTTGAGCAATCGATATAAGCGGCTTACCTGGCTCGAAATTTCCTGAGCTTCTGATGCGGGCTCAAACTGGAGTCACGATATTTGCAAGCGCCTGTCCTTACGTTGCGACCTTTTTGATTGTGACGTGCTTTTGCACCGAGCGTCAATCACACAATAATTGGGTTATTTCAGTTATTGCATATTCTCGCTTGCTATCCCTGGCTAAAGATTCACTCAATTTTCAATTGATTAAATGCATCTGCAAAGCGGAACGGAGTTGGGTGATCCTTTGTTCGGCCTGATCACCCGCATACGGCAGGCTGGCGAACTTTCCCCATACCGGCGCCGGCCAGGCTTTATCGGTTTGATAGCGCACCACATGGTGCAGATGCAATTGCGGGACGAGATTGCCGATTGCGGCAATATTGAGTTTGTCGGGGCGATAAATACTCGCCAGTGCCTCGGCAAGCAGACAGGACTCGCTTTGCAGAGCCTGTCTATCCGCCTGTCCAAGCTGATAAATTTCTCTGATATTGTGGCGCCTGGGCACCAGGATGAACCACGGGTATTGGCTATCGTTCATCATTAACAATTCCGATAGCGCAAAGCTTCCTACGTTAAAACAATCTTGCGCCAGTTGTTGATGAAGTACGAAATCGGGCATGGTTATCTCAAATGACGAATAAAATATTTAGCTGACTGTGGTTCTGTAAAAGCCGATGTGCCAAAACCATCAGGGACGACGCAACAACTGCTCGCACAATGCCGGTAACGGTGGCGGTGGTAGCGGCACGCTTTTCGACGGTGCTTTGGCTTCCGCGGAAAACCACCAGGCCAAACTGGCGTCGCAACCGTCACCGGCAGGCAATGGCTCTTGCGAGTCGCAATGCGGGCTGTGCGCGGGGCATTTCAAGCGCACATGAAAATGATCGTCATGTTTCCACCATGGGCGAATCTTGCGCAACCATTCGCCGGCTCCGGGACTTTTAGTGGTGCACAATTCTTGTTTGATGCTGGGGTTTACAAAAATCCTGTCGACCTCCGGTTGGCGTGCGGCGGCTTCCAGTACCTTTGCCAGGTCCGGCGACCAATGCCGGTAATCCATACTATCGTTTTGCATATTCACGACTGACGGTGCGCTCCAAGTTTCGCGTTCGTTGGCCGTCAATTGCCGGTTACTGGCTGGTTCGGATAACAAAAACCATATATCCACATCCAAGCCCGACTGATGGCTGCGATGTCCGCTCAAGGTCGGGCCGCCGCGCGGTTGGCCCAAATCGCCGATCAACAACGAGCCCAATTTATGCTCGGCGCTGAACTGGCCCAGATGCTGGATAAAGCCGATTAAGTTAGGATGCCCATAATAGCGGTGGCGCGATAAGCGCATGACTTGATAGCCTTGGCCGTCCAGGGGGAGGGTGGCCGCGCCGCTGATGCAGCCGCTGGTGTAAGTGCCGATGCTTTCGCTGGGTTCCTGGGTCGGTGTGGTGATTTTGGCCCAGTCTTGAGCGGTCGAGCCGGCCGTAGCGTCGATGTTAACGCCCAACGCGGCAACGCTTACTAAAATGGATGAAATGCTAGCTAGGCGCATGGTCAATTGGCAAGGAAATGGAATAACGGGCCGCGATTATACCGTTGGCTTGCCGATAGCGGCTATCGCATCGGTCACTCGCCGCCCCAAACTCATGCTGGGGATTTCCAGCCAATGATAAAACAACAAAGAAACCCCTTGTACGCAGCCGATAGTGATAAGCCAGCCGCCAAACCAAAGTGCCAGCCGATTTTCGGTAAACCCTTCCAAAAATTTTAAAACCAGCGGCGTTAGACAAATCAGAATCGCCATGTGGCTGAGATAGGCGCTGTAAGACACTTTGCCGATTTGCCGTAACATCGGTTGCGATAGCACCTGCTGTGCATCTTTAGAACCTAGCACGAACATCAAAATCAAGCCGGCTCCCAAACCGGAACCCAGCCAGACTGCGGTATCCCCAAATATGTCGGACGGCACAAAAGTGCCGCAGGTATAAAACGCTAAGCCGGTCAATAGCAACAAACGCCGTTGCCAGCGTCGGCCGGACAGGTAATGGGTCAGATCGGTGTAGTGTCTGGCAATGGTCATGCCCAATAGAAAATGCAGCAAGAAAATCGACACACCCAATAGGCTGGTCGCCAGCAAGCCAAAAAATACCAGCCAAGAACTGCCGCGTCCCGCCAGCAATAAGCCTACCGGCAGCAGCAAAGACAAGACCAATTCGATACTTAAAGTCCAAGCTTGCGGCAGTAGTACGATCAAGGCGGGCAATTTCAATAAAAAACTCTCACGCAGCATGTCGGCGGGCGTTAACGGAAATTTATGCCACATGCCGGTTATCCAGTCAGTTGCCGGCAGACTGGTCTTCAGTATCGCGCTGTCGAAGGTGTTCACAAACAGGCCGGCGCTGATCAGTAAAACCAACAAGTACGGCAACCAGATCCGAAACATCCGATTAATCAAAAAACGCGCCAAATGAAATTCGCTCAGATCGGGCATGTGTCCGGCGCGAAAATAGCGTAAAGACAGCACCACGCCACTGAGCACGAAAAACATCGATACTGCCGCCGAGCCGTCCCACCAAATGTGTAGCGGCGAGAAATCCAATAGTTGCTGGCAAAGTGGCGTTTCGCAGGGTAGGCCATAGGCGATGACGAAATGTTCGCTGATAACGGCCAAGGCCGCCAGGCCGCGAATGGTGTCCAGGTAACTGATATGTGTTTTAGGTGCCACAGGCGAATCTTATTTTGGAGTAGTCAGTGTCGGCTGGCATAGGTATAGCAGGCTTTGGCGATTCGGCTATCGAGCGCTGTTATATTTGCTGGGTTACGAAAGCAGACGCTGTTCAGATGCTGATCATCCGTCTTCAGACGTCATCCCCCGTCGGCAGGGATGAGGAAATGCCGTCAGAAAAACCAAGCAAAACCGCTGCTCAAGGCTTTAAACTAATTCCATTGCGATTTGCGCACGTTGAAATTGCGGCCCTTGATTTTGCCGGCCCGCAAGCAGGTCAAAGCCTTATCCGCACTGCCGCGTTTCACCGCTACATAGGCGTGTTTATCGAAGATGTCGATTTTGCCCACTTCGCCGCCGGCTATGCCGTTAGCGCCGGTGAGTGCGCCCAAAATATCGCCCGGCCGCATCTTGTCCTTGCGGCCGCCGTCTATCCATAGCGTGACCATCGGCGGCTCGAAGCGGTGTTCGCTGCTCAGTTTAAACGGCGCGATTTCGTCCCATTTCACGGAACCTGCCATATAGTCTTCGATGGCTTTCACGCGGTTTAACTCCGCTTCGCTGACTAAACTCAGTGCCAGGCCTTTCGCGCCGGCACGGCCGGTACGGCCAATTCGGTGCACGTACACTTCCGGGTCCCAAGGTAGTTCGTAATTGATCACCGCTTGCATGTCTTTGATGTCCAGGCCGCGCGCGGCAACATCGGTAGCGACCAGAATCGAACAGCTTTTATTGGCAAAACGCACCAACACTTGATCGCGGTCTTTTTGTTCCAAATCGCCATGCAAGGCCTGCACGGAAAAGCCGCAATTGGTCAATGTATCTGCCACGTCCTGGCATTCGCGCTTGGTATTGCAAAACACCACCGTCGATTCCGGGCGATGATAAGCCAGCAAATAACCGAGCGCATTCAGGCGTTTGGCTTTGTCTAGCTGATGAAAACGTTGTTCGATAGGGTTGTCCAGATGGCTGGTTTCGACGCTGACCGAGATCGGTTTGAATTGAAATTTCTGGCTCAAGGCGCGAATCGGCTCGGCGTAAGTCGCGGAGAATAGCAGCGTTTGCCGATGTGTCGGCGCGTAGGCAATTACGTCGGAGATGATGTCCGCAAAGCCCATGTCCAGCATGCGGTCGGCCTCGTCCAGCACCAATACTTTTAAATGATCCAGGCGCAAGCTGGCTTTTTGCAGATGTTCCTGCAATCGGCCCGGAGTACCCACCACCACATGCACGCCGTGTTCCAGCGAACTGCGCTGCGGCGCGAACGGTGTGCCGCCGCACAAGGCCAGCACTTTAATATTTTGCGTGAAGCGGGCTAATTGGCGGATTTCTTTGCAGACCTGATCGGCCAATTCGCGGGTAGGGCAAATCACCATGGCTTGCACTTTAAAGCTGCTCAAATCCAGCCGCGACAACAAGCCAATGCCAAACGCCGCCGTCTTGCCGCTGCCGGTCTTAGCTTGGGCGATCACATCCTTGCCTTCCAGAATATGCGGCAGACTTTCGGCCTGGATTGGTGTCAGGTGGGTGTAACCCAGCGATTCGATGTTTTCCAGCAGGGCGGGTTTTAATGGCAGGGACGAAAATTCGGGTGTATTCACAAAGGCTCTAATCGATATGATGCGGCGCGCTTGCCGACATGCGGGAGGCCATGATACCAGAGTTGCAGATTGGGTCCTTGCCGAATCAACGGGCTGCCAGCTTGCCATTCGCGGTCGATTTTTCACTTATCGGCCGATAAACAAAATTGTCCGCCGTTCAAACATTAAAAATATCGATCATTCGCTTGAAGCCGAAGGCAGACAAGCGCAATTAAAGCTTGGCTCCAAACGACGACCAAAAACACGATTGAGTTGGTGTCGCAAATGTGGGGGAGGCGAAGGTTGTTTGACTTGGAGATGAGAACCGTTCAACACCCGGTCACTCGAGCGGGAATTTCGAGAGGCGCTGGCGAAACAAATGACCGGTTTTTGTTGAACATTACATTGGCGTTTGGTGCATGTTTTAGCACAATCCCTTGACCTCATTTTTTGATACAGTAGATCATCAAGTGACGCCTGGAAAACCCTATGAGAACCACTGTAACCATAGACGATGCGTTGTACCAAAAGGCCCTGGAAATGGCTGATCCAGGTATGGATAAGACCGAAATTTTCCGGGAAGCGATGAAAACCTTCGTCCGAATCCAGGCCGCCAAACGCTTGGCTGCCTTGGGCGGAACCCTACCGGAGATGGCCGATATTCCCCGAGAACGCGGCCAAACCGAACCGTCTGCATGATATTGGTCGATACCTCGGTTTGGGTTGACCATTTCAAAAAGTGCAACGAAGACCTGGTGCGTTTGCTTGTTTCCGATTCGGCGTTGATTCACCCGCTGATCGTTGCCGAATTGGCTTGCGGTACGCCGCCCGCGCCGAGAACCCAAACCCTGAACAACCTGCGTCAGCTAAGGTATTGCAATCAAGCCGGTTTGCAGGAAGTGGAAGACTTTATCGAACGTGAAGCACTATATGGCTTGGGTTGCGGACTAATCGATTTGCAGTTGCTAGCCTCGGTTTTGATTACGCCCGGCGCCAAGCTGTGGACGTTGGACAAGCGGTTGGCGAAACTTGCCGAGCGGTTTGGGGTGGATTGCTGGTCGTAAATTGATTATTGCGCGTTCCGTTGCCTAAGCGCACGCTACGGGATGCTTGGTATTAGAGAATGCTTCCAAACCAAATGTAGGCTGGGTTGAATACAATGAAACCCAGCTTTGGTGCTGTCCTGGAGCGTCTAGGGCGGCGTTCCCACAAGGAGCGTGGGAACGATGAAAAATCCTCAATACATTATTTGCCTTCAAGGCGCGAGATAACCGGTAGGGCGACAATAGGCGAAGCCGTATTGCGCCGAATGAAACGGTTTCACATCCGGCGTATTACGCTATCGCTAATACACCCTACGCGGGCTAATCACCAGGTTCAGTTTTGTAAATTGGATTCAAAACTTGCGGCAATTCGGGATGTCTAGCCATTATATCTTCGCTTTGCAAATGATCTCTATGAGGGGATTGAACATGAGCATAAGCATGGCCCCGTAAATTACCGGCTTCAGCTTTGTGCGTGGCCGTACGATTTATTACTTCAGTCTTTCCAATTGCCTTAGTTGCCCACCCTTCTACAGAACCGCCTTGGATACTGTCGCCTACTTCAAGCATTGATGTCTCGAAAACTACTTTTGATAAATCTTCCAGCGAAGACTCTATCTCTGCATATCCATTAATACCCAATTTAAACGGGAATACTTTAACTCCGAGGTGTTCATGCACATATGGTGTATATTGATAAAACTGTCGTGTGTTGAAAGAAATTCTTTTCCCTTCAATCGAAGCACAAATGTTTGACTTCTTTGCCATTAAAACAATCCCTTTTCGCCAGATGTTATTCGGAGGGTAGTAATTCGGTAAATTGTTTTCCGGGCAATAGTCTTAAACCTTCCATGACATTTTTCTGCGTGCATTTAAAATAATCGGCATAGTCGGATGTGTCGAAGCTAAAACCTAGTAATTCGTGCATTCTTTCAACCACAAATGCTATTTTCTCTGGATCAACAGAACGTTGTCGAAACGTAAATTTATCCGACTCAGTGTCAAACTCTTCTTCTGATATTGAATTTAAGAGATATGCAGTATGCAGTGCTTGAAAGTCAATCGTCCTTTTCTGCCACACGATTACCGACGATAGAATCGCAATGTCTTTCTGATGATCATCACATAACTGATTGAGGCCATCCCTCACGAATTGTGTCTGTGTTACTGCTACATGCTCCCATCGAGCGCCATCAGTGCTTACAACTCGAAAAAGAACATCTCCTGAAGGATAGCCACCGGAAAGAATACCGCTGCCAATATCTGACGTAGTTCGAAAATCATTCTCAACACGCATTGGCTTCATTACTTTATCCCCATTATTTTATCAGCATCGCCGTATATAAAATCGAATACTTTATTTAAAATAGTACCTGTTACATCTTTCGTGTTAGAAGTATTCAGTAAAGGTCTGCTATTGATATCAACCTTCAACTCAATACCTGTTTCAGATATAGGAAGAGATGAAAAGTCTAATATTAAACCGCTTGATCCAATAGGAATCTCACTTGATGCCATCTTATACTGTGATATCCCAAGGCTTATATAATAATTGTCATCCGTTTTATAGCCAACATTTAAACTAGCACTAGCGGGTAATCCAAAAGACGGTAAAGAAATAAATTTATCTTGTATATAACCGAAAATATCGACATCACTATATTTTTCAATATCTACAGGATACTTCACAGCAACAACAAGCCCGCGCTCCAGTTGAGAAGCTAGCGGAACTACGCTGCACAAACATTCCTGAAATATTGTCACATTATGAATAATATATTTTTTAATATCATCCAAGCCGGGCCAATCTTTATCGTTTATGTCTAAATTAAGCTGAGCGGATACTTGAGTAAAATGCGCAGAAATCAGTCCATTTGATAGTATTACGCGAGCTGCTTGAGGATTAGCATTGTCATCAATATTGGTATTAACAGAAACGGCAGGAATGATAGATTTAAAAGCCTTTTCAATCTCAAATTGTTTGGTCCTTATTTCTAAATCTCTTTTATAGCCAGCCACAAAAATGGCTTGTGCAATCGATTTATTTTCCAGTTTTAACATAGCCTTATCCATTATTTTGTATCAATGCTCAAAGAGCTCAATTGGACGCTTGAAGACATTGAAAGTTTCGCAAAGACGATAGCTGACTTCTGTCTAGCTAGTCTAGCTATGAAATTTGTATTGTGGAGGCAAAAGACTTTTAAACAACTGAATTGCAATAAAAATCTCATTCAGCACACACATGTAGCGCCTTTTTCAGCAGCATTATATAACCCATTTGACAACTTAGGATAGTGGCCTTATTCTGCATTCGTCGCCCACATGGTGGCAAGGGTCTTGGCGGACTCATTATCTACCGGCATATAGCCGCGCAAGCGGTTTTTTTATGTGCGACCGCACGGGCGGGCTGTTGTAGGTGAAAGTCCTACCGTAAGTTGATCACAGCGAACGAAGCGAAGCGCAACTGCATGAGGGTGACTGATTGTGGGGAGGAAGCGCGTAGCGAAGCTGCGAGCCGATGGACAAGAATCGGATAGAAGGCGGTCGCTGCGTAGCAGGGCGAGCGGTCATAATTCCGCGAAGCTCTCGTGATCAAAGCGAAGTGGCGTAAATCCGGCGGTTGTGCAGGGCCGTAGGCTGGGTTGAATACAATGAAACCCAGCATTGACGATATTTTATGCTGGGTATCGCTAACGCTCAACCCAGCCTACGCGTCCAATTATTTTTTAAGCGACTGAGTTAAAATCAATACGCCTGCACCCCAAACCTCAACAACAACCTCGGCAAAATATCATCTAAATTCAACACGTCCTTATCCGTCAATTCAATCAAGTTGAAATTGTATTTCTGGTAAATAGCGAGTTTTTCCTGTTTTCTGGCTTGGTATTTAGCATCGTTGTCGTAGCCCCAGAATTCGATATAGACCTTGCCGGTGGGGATGTAGAAGTCGCAGTACATTTCTTCTTCGATCGGCAGTTTTCGTTCGTAGGCGTGGACGATTTCCGCCATGTACAGCCAATTGTCGATCAACATTTCTGCTTTGGAGCGCACGAAGTGGCCGTCGGTGGTGCGGTGGGTGGCTTCGAATTTGTGGCGGAAGCTGTCCATTTTGTCGGTGTCGGTCTTGGGTTTATCGACGCCTTTCATGTTATCGACATTGTCTTTCAGCGCGCGGTTGCGGGTGATCTTTTCCGGCCAGCGCACGTAAGGAATACCGGAACGGCTGTCTTCGCCTTGTTCGGCGCCCATCGCCAAGCCTTGCTCGGTAACCAGCCAGCCTTTCAAGCCTTTTTTGATCCAGCCGAGCTCTGAAAGGATGTAGTTCATTTTGTTGGCCGGCAGTTCGAATTGTTGCCCGAGCACAGTGGCGGTCAGTAGTTTCGGCGCATCGACTTTGCTTGGCGCGTTCGGCAACTGAAAATCTTCCGGCCAGGCAACGTATTGGCCGTATTTACCGGTTAGATAGACACCGCCGGCGGCACTGCCTGCGTCGGTTAACTGCCATTTGTCTTCTTGTTTTTCGATTAGGCCCAGTGCAGTCAACTGCCCGAACATTTGCTCTTGGGACACCCCGCGTAATTTGGCCAGTTGGGTGGTGGATAGGCGTTTTTCGTCACTCATCGCTGTAGTTCTCTAGTTAGACCGGATCAAGTTTAGACCATGCCCGGAGCCGCTCTTAGGTGGCATTGACGGGGCAGTTGACCTTGGCGGCCTGTAAATCGATAAATTGCTCGGTGTGCGAACAGGAAAACGCTGTGTTTTTTCGGTAATGCGAGCAGCCCCAAAATTGGCCATGCGGTCCTTTGCGCAGCACCATGGCGCCTTGGCAATGTGGGCAGATCGGTTCGACGAAGTCGCAACGGCGATTTTCACAAACGAGAAAGCGGCCTTGAGTTTTCAAGCCGCCGCCACACCATTGACAAGCCCGTTGCGTGTGATTGCACAATGGATATTGATTGCAGCCGAAAAAGCTGCCGTACTGGCTATCTCGCGGTACCATCCAGCCGGTTTTGCATGCTGGACAGGGAATATCGGCAATTTGCTCTTGAAAACCGGGCCCGGTAAATTCGTCGACCGTAACGGCGTAGTCGCCGTCGATTAGTTCTCTGACGAATGGCGACGGGTTAAGGCCGTTGGTGACCAAATACACGTGATGCCGCGCCCGCGTCAGTGCCACGTAGAACAGGCGACGCTCTTCGGCGTGTGCAAAGGCCTCAGCTTGAGGCAACAACAGTTCTAGCAAGGGGTGAGTGGCTTTTTCCGACGGAAAGCCGTGTTCGCCCTTCTCCAAACCGAACACGACCACGTAATCGGCTTCTTTGCCCTTGGAGGCATGTACCGTCATGAATTGCAGCGACAGTTGCGGATAACGGCGCTTTAAGGCGGCGACATCGGGTCGTTTGAAATTGAAGCGCGCTAATAGCAACACGCTGGCAGATGGGTTGGCCTTGCCGGCGACGTCGTCGAGTGCCGCCTGTATGCCCGTTAAATCCTGATCGGTTTTGATGAGGGATACGGCAGCCTGCTCGACAAGCCGCAGGCTACGGATCTGTTTGTCGATCTGGCTGGGGTTTTGGATGACGAAGCGCGAGGCCACTTCGCCAATTTTGTTATTGAAGCGAAAGGTTTGATCCAGCACGCTGGTCGCCGTATCGCCGAAGTGGGTTTGAAAGTCTTTGGTCAGTGCAACGTCGCTGCCGGTAAAGCGGTAGATGGATTGCCAATCATCGCCCACGCTGAACAGGCTGGCTTCCGGTTGCTGGGCCATCAATGCTTTCAGTAAGCGCGCCCGGCTGGCCGAAATATCCTGAAACTCGTCCACCAACACGTATTGGTACGGAGACTTAAAACGTCCGGATTCGACGTACTCGATGGCTCTGCCAATCATATCGTCAAAGTCGATGGTGGCGTTGTCGCGCAACTGTTGTTGGTAGGCTTGGTAGATCGGTTCGAACAAATGCGCGGCAGCACGCATGCGTTCCTGGTCTTCATGCTTGTCCGCCTTTTCGACCAGTTGTTTGATGCTGAGATAAGCGGCTTTGAACAAGCTGAGAATTTGCGCCATCAGTTTGCTGAATTCCGATACCTGGCCTAGCTGATTGAGTTGGTTTAGTAGTTCATTTTGCGGTAAGGGTTGGAACTGAACGCCAGCAGCCTGCAATTTTTCGCTGAGTACCTCGGTCAATCGGCCTTGTTGTTTCAGGTAGCTGTAGGTTTCGATCAACGGGGTTTGATATTTTTGATGTAACTCCCTTTTCCAGGCCATGCCGGCCAGATAGTTGGTTTGCTCGATAAAAGGCGGTGTTTGATTGTGTTCGTTAACCGCAAAGTGTTCGATGTAAATGCCGTAAGCCGGCAGGAAGAAATCCGGTTGGTAGACGCGGTAGTCCGGGCCTGAGGTGTTGACCTGATAATTGGCCTCGTATTGGTAGGCAATGCCTTGTCGATACAAGAAATTGGCAATCTCGCATTCCTCGTAGCTTTTAACGAGCTCGCCCTGTAGCGTACGAATATCGTTTTCAAGGATGTAGGCATTGTAGGCGCCCAAACTCTTGAAATTGAATTGACTTTTATAGGGGTAGGCAAAGCGCAGAAAATAGGTCAGCAGCCGCGAGCGATAACGTTCATCCTCCAGCAAGCTTTGAATGTGGCTATCGACAAACGCGGCGCGCAAGGTATCGTCTTCGGCCATTTTGTCGATGGCCGGCCTGGTACCTTCAACCTGGCTAATGATGTCTAAACCCAGGCCATGAAAGGTTTTAACCGTCAGGTTTTGAATCCCCAGTTTGGACTGGATGCGCTCTTCCATTTCTTGCGCCGCTTTGCGGGCATACGCCAGCATCAAAATCTGTTCGGGTTTTGCCAGACCGGCGTTGATCAGGTAACCCGCGCGGCCAATCATGGTGCTGGTCTTGCCGGTACCCGCGCCGGCCAGCACCAAGTTATGCTGCTCGTCGATGATGCAAGCGTTACGTTGCGCTTCGGTCAGCGGATTGGTTTCGACCTGATCAAAGAAGTCTTTGAATTGCTGAGCCTGTCGAGCGATAAAGGTTTGATTGAGTTTGGCAACCTGCTGGTGTGCGTCGTCCAATAGAGGCCGAATAGCGAGATAATCCTGATGAAGCTCGGCTGGCAAACGCTGCAGACAATCCGTTCTTTTAAGTCCCGCCGCCAACCACAAATGATTGCCTATCCACTGTTCAGCTATGGATCGGCGAATGTATTTTTTATTGGAAAGCAGCAATCTGGCTTCTTGGGATGCTTGTATCAGTGCAGGTACTAACTGCTGGTAAAACCTTTGAATGCGTTGATTAACATAGCGTTTAATCGTGGCCAGCAACAACGCCGACTGCTTTTTGTCGACGCCGCCAAAGCGTAGCGTTTGGCCATCATTTAACGTAAACAACAAAGTATCCCAAAACCAACCGGGGTCGATGCCAATTCCAGGCTGAAGGTTCAAGATTTGGAGCTTGAGTTGCTTTTGGCGCTCATCGATTAACACCAGCGTTTCTGGCTCGAGAACAAAGGCGTGAAAGCGGCGATCTTTTGCAAACCACTTGGCCCAACGACTGAGTTGATAACGTGGTAGCGGCGTGGGGGTTGGTGTCTGCATATGTCCTTACTAAATCAAATTCCCAATGTCGAATCAGGACTACCAAGTAAATCGAGTGGCCAAAACATGGAAATTAACATTTTTAGGCCGGAGCAAGCAAAGTAAAAGCCATCAAGAACGGATTTTGCCGAACTTTGTTGATAGTGGTTTTAGTCATCTGTGCCATCTGAAATTGTTTTGACTATTCACATCGGTTTGGGTGGCTGCCCTGGTTTGTCCGTCCATTCCCAAATTACGCATAATGCCAATCAATAGGCATGGGCGGTTTTTGGCGCCAGGTCGCGGTGAGCCTTCCAGAAGGTCATGACATGAGGTTTACCGATTTCGTGCAGGTTGTGCGGTCGTTCGGTCTGCTTGATGAATTCGACGAACTTGATCATCCGGCCGACCTGCAAGCGGCGATGGGCTTTGGCGTCTTGGCGGGCTTACTGGTGGGCCAGGGCCTGGATGTGTTGACACGCACCACCTCCAGACGCTCGTGAGACAGGATGCTGCGGGCGTGTTGATCTAATACTTCAGAGGCGTCCAGGCTAATGTTGAGTTGTGTTGGGAAACAAGCGATCGTACGAAGTCAGTTTCAATTGCCAAGTGCGGGAGCAGGTATCGGATCTATTTTTGGTGGAAGCCTTGGCGGTAACCTCCACGCGGTGTTATGTGCTTCGAGTAAAGCAATCAGCCTTGCGTTTTTAGTTTGAAGATCGGCTAAAAGCGCATTACTAGTCATCAATGTCATATCCGGATAACAATATTGCCATATCCTCGCCAACACCCCAGCCGACGTTCCGGCCTTGCAGCGCAACTTGCTCGAGTCTGTCTATAAACGGCGAGCGTTTGGCTTCCGGCAATGCCATGACATATTTCAACGCTTGTTCGAACATTCGCACCAAGGCATCAAAATACCCTTCATCGTCCATGCCGCAGTAGCCCAGGAAAACAAATACTTCTTCGCAATAGAAAATTGACAGTTCGGCCAGTCCTTCAGGTTGACCGACCGCTTTTTTGTAATCGGTAATCGCTTTCTTCGCTTTGGCCACTGAAATAGGTTGATTACGCATCACATCCGGGCAAATCCAGCGGGAAATCGTGTCCTTATAGGGTTTGAGAATATCCTCACCCAACCCGAATCGGGCATGCAGAAACGTTTGATTATCTTTATTGGCTGAGTATAGGTCTTGTATCAGCCCGATCAGACCAACTCGATCGACGTCAGCCAATTTGGATTTAACGTCGCTCCAGGTTGCTTTGGTTTTTTTCTGTTTGCTAGTCATTTGCTGTCGGTTATTGTTTGGTTCGTACTTGCAGTTAGCCTAAGTTATATCATCAGCATACAACGCTAACCATCACAGTCAGACTGAGCTGAATAGAGCTGACACTGAAAGGGGTTATTTTTCCCGAACGGGAACTTCAATGCTTGTCTATCGTAAATTCTAAATTAAATTTCCCGTTCGGGAAATTAAACTTGTATATTGGTTGTTTTCGCCTAATAATTTCCCGAACGGGAAAAACCTCATGATCAACATCCAATCTACCCAACAACTTGGCCAAGCGCTACGCTCTGCCCGCAAACAACTCGAATTAACTCAATCCGAACTAGCGTTGGCGGCAGGCGTGGGCGTTCGCTTTATCGTCGACCTCGAAGCAGGCAAGCCGACCGTGCGTCTGGAAACGGTGATGCGCGTGATTGAAGCACTGGGTGGGCAGGTCATGCTCGATGGCCTGCCGGACATAACCGAAGCACCATGAGCCATTTGCTTGCTGTCTATTTATTTGATCGTCGAGTGGGGGATTTGGCCCTGGTTGAAGGCAGACTGCAATTTAGCTACTGCGCCGACTGGCTGCAACATGCCGACGCTGTCCCGCTGTCCTGCTCGTTACCGTTGCAAGTAGAGGTTTTCAACGACCAACAGACGCGGCCTTTCTTTGCTGGATTGTTACCGGAAGGCAAATTACGCCAACTGATTGCTCGCCAGTTTCAGGTCTCGAAGCAGAACGACTTTGCCTTGCTCGATCATATCGGCGGCGAATGCGCTGGTGCGGTTTCGCTATTGCCGCCAGACCGATTACCCGCTGTATCTGAACCAGCGAACGAGATCGACTGGTTATCCGACTCTGACGTAGTGGCCTTGCTGGATGAATTGCCACAGCGGCCGATGCTGGCTGGTCGAGATGGCTTGCGCCTGTCCTTGGCGGGCGCTCAGGATAAGTTGCCGGTGGTATTTGATGGTCAACGAATCGGTCTGCCCCGCAATGGCACGCCCAGTAGCCATATTCTCAAACCGGCCATCGCTGCCGTGGAAGACAGTGTAATCAACGAAGGTTTCTGTCTGGCATTGGCAGGTGCAATGCAATTCCAGACCGCACAGTCGAGGATTTGTGCCATTCGCGACCGCTCATTTTTGCTGGTTGAGCGTTATGACAGAACTCAAACTGCAATTGGCCAATGCGTGCGTCTGCATCAGGAAGATTTCTGCCAGGCACTAGGCGTGGTACCGGAACTGAAATATCAGAACGAGGGTGGGCCGGGTTTGGAACGGTGCTTCGATTTGGTCCGCCGCGTGACCCGACCGAGTGCGACGCAGGTGTTGCGACTGCTGGATGCGGTCATTTTCAATGCCTTGATTGGCAACCACGACGCCCATGCCAAGAACTTTTCTATCTTGTATGCCGACAAGGGTGCCGTTCTGGCGCCACTTTATGACGTCCTGTCAACCGCCGTTTATCCCAGTCTGACGCCCAAGATGGCAATGCAGTTGGGTGGCAAATATAAATTTAGCGAAGTGCAGGCAAGACACTGGGACCGCTTTGCCCAAGCGGCGGGCTTGTCGGTAGCGCAAACCCGAAAACGCATTCTTGGTTTGTGCCAACGGCTACCGGTGGTTGCTCGCAGGTTGCAGACATCGGCGGATCATGAATTTGCTGGAAACCCAGTGATTGAACAACTCGTACAGCTGATCGAGCAACGCGCGGCGCTGACGGTCAGGCGGTTCGCCGGGTTTGATTAAACTCTAAAGCTGTTGGATACTCGACACAGACTAGAGGGACGCCGGTGACTGTCACTTATTGAAATGCTTGGGGTGATCTAATTGATATTTGGAAAAATAGGATAGCTCGGTTTCTTCTGGTGATGCAGAGGGCAGATGAGAATAGAGCTTGTTGACCACATTTTTGAACCACAGTGGTCTGTAGATTAAGACAAATATCAGGATTGAGTCGGTGACCGGGACCGGGAGTATTTCTAAGCAGCCGATAGTGACTAAAACTAGAAACCACTTGAGGCGCCATAGCAGCGGCGGATTTCTGCGTTTAAAGTGAAATATTTTCTTCATGCTCAACCAGTTTTACCGAGGCGTTATTCAAAGGGAACGTGGCAATCATTAGGCATAAAAAAAGGACCAGGTGTAACCAAAGTCCTTTATTTTTATGGTGCCTCAGACCGGAATCGAACCGGTACGACCTTTCGGTCGCGAGATTTTAAGTCTCGTGCGTCTACCTATTTCGCCACCGAGGCCTTCTTACTGATGAAGTGCGAAGGCCGCGAATTCTATAGCATTGATTAAATTTGTCAATTGAAAAATGGCAAATTAATGTCGGTTTATCCGTTCGCGATGACAAATCCTAATAGGCCTTAAACCGCTTGTTTGATTCTGAGTAAGGCATTTTCCAGATTGGTCATGCTGGTGGCAATGGAGATTCTAATGTGGCCAGGGCAACCGAAAGCGGAGCCTGGCACCAGGGCCACGCCGGCTTTTTCGATTAAGTATTCGGCAAATTCCAGATCGTCGTTGATACCGTCCAGTCTGTTCAACAGCTTTTCCACATTCGGGAACACGTAGAAGGTGCCGTCGGTAGGTAAGCATTCAATACCATCGATGCTGTTCAGTTCGGCAACCACGTAATCGTGGCGCTTTTTAAATTCCACCATCATCGTGTCGATGCAGCCTTGATCGCCGTTCAGCGCTTCTTCCGCTGCCACTTGGGAAATCGATGTAGGGTTAGAAGTGCTTTGCGATTGGATGATGCACATGGCTTCGATCAACGGTGCCGGGCCGGCAGCATAGCCGATCCGCCAACCGGTCATGGAATACGCTTTGGATACACCGTTTAAGACGATAGTGCGGTCATAAAAGCCGGGGTGGGCATTCAGGATATTGACGAATTCGCCTTTATTCCAGAGGATCAATTCGTACATGTCGTCGGTTGCGATCAACACCTCAGGAAAATCCAATAACACGTCGCCCAGTGCTTTTAATTCTTCCAGGCTATAAGCGGCTCCGGTGGGGTTGGACGGACTGTTAATGACCAATAGGCGGGTTTTTGGAGTAATCGCGGTGCGCAATTGTGCAGGGGTGATCTTAAAGTTTTGAATTTGTCCGGCTTCTAAAATCACCGGGACGCCGTCGGCCAGCAGGACCATATCCGGGTAGGACACCCAGTATGGGGCGGGGATGATGACTTCGTCGCCGGGATTTAGCAGCGCTTGCGCCAAGTTGAAAAAGCTTTGTTTGCCGCCGCAGGACACCAGGATTTGATTGGGCTGATAATCCAAACCGTTATCGCGGTTGAACTTGGCAATGATGGCTTTTTTCAAGCCGGCCGTACCGTCAACGGCGGTGTATTTGGTAAATCCGGAGTTGATGGCTTTAATGGCGGCGGCTTTAATATGCTCCGGCGTATCGAAATCCGGCTCGCCGGCGCCCAGGCCGATAATGTCTTTGCCGGCGGCGCGCATCGCAGCGGCACGGGCGGTAATGGCCAGGGTAGGGGAGGGTTTGACCGCTTTTACGCGGTTAGACAGGTTAATGCTCATGATGCCTCGGTCGAAATTTACTCAAATGGTCACCATTATACGGCATAACGCTAAAAGCGCCTTATTCCTGAAACGATCTACTGGCTTTTAAATCGGCAAAAAACATCAACTCAAAATTTTAAGCGTCGATCTTCCGCATAGGCTGCCAAATCGTTCAGTATCGATTGATTTACATTTGGCTCGTCCCGCAATAGTTTAATTTTGGCGTTGAACTGCTCCAGCGTCAGTCCCCCGGTCGCCAGTGTGCCGTTTAGCTTGTCCCGGCAATATTGCTGCCAGAGTTGGGCGTCTTCCCTGGATAGGGTATGCGGATAATTCCGGGCACGATAGCGAAACAGCATTTCCGGCAAACGGACATCGTCGAAATCGGTGTCAAATTCGGATAGCTCGCTGGGTTTGGCTTGCCTGATCCTGGCCATGGCCGCCTTGTCTTTGTTGCTGAAAAATCCCCCACTGTAAATCATCAAATCAGGATCGGTAGATGAGTCTTGATATTGCCGGGTAAATACGTGCGACAGCTTTTCCGCTAGAGATGGCGCAATCTGAATCCGCTGCAAATGGGATAGGCACAAGTCCAAGTCGAGTTGCAAGCGTTCGGCATCGGCCGGGCGTATCACCGACAACGGTGCCAACACCGGCGATTTGTTGATATGTACGGTTTTTAAGGGAATTCTGGCAATGCCTTCCGGCAGTGCTTCGGTGGCAACAAACAGTCGCTGCTGAATTTCTTCTGCACTTAACTCAAGCAAAGGTGCCGGATCGACGGAAAGATCGTAAACGATGACTTCGTTGTTATTGCTTGGATGCTGAGCTAAGGGCAGAATCACGGCCAGGCTATTATTCCGGGCCGAAAAGCGGCCGGAGACATGAATTAAGGGCTTAAAGCTGCCGAGTTGCAGTAGGTTTAGTGCGGTGTTTTTATAGCGATTGGTCAATAAGTAGTTGAATAGTTTTGGCTGCCGCTCCCTGATTAATTTAGCCATTGCGATGGTTGCATACACATCCGATAACGCATCATGGGCAGCTTCATGGGCGATACCGTTAGCCTTGGTGAGTTCTTCCAATTTAAAGCTGGCAACACCGTCGGCATTAACCGGCCACTCGATGCCTTCCGGTCTCAAGGCTTTGGCGGCGCGCACTACATCGATAATATCCCAGCGCGAGTTGCCGTTTTGCCATTCGCGCGCATAGGGATCGTAAAAATTACGGTAAAGCAGGTTGCGAGTCACTTCATCGTCGAAACGGATGCTGTTGTAACCAACGCCGCAGGTACCGGGTTCGGCGAGTTGTTGATTGATAATGGCGGCAAACTCCGCTTCGCAAACGCCTTTTTCGGCGGCCAATTGCGGGGTAATACCGGTTATCAGGCAGGCTTCGGGGTGTGGCAAGTAATTGTCGGCGGGCTGGCAGTAGGCCATGATGGGCTGGCCGATGATGTTGAAATCCACATCCGTGCGGATGCCGGCAAACTGACAAGGCCGGTCGCGTTGCGGATCGATGCCGAAGGTTTCGTAATCGTGCCAGAAAAAAGTAGCTGTAGTCATAAAATACGTGCGGGTAGGATGGCGGAGTCGGGAAAATTTCCGCAAACATGCTTTTGCGAATACTTGCGGACGGATTTTATTTTATAATCGCCCGCTCCATTTTATGTGTCCATCATAGGAAAGTGTTATGAAAAAAACCTCGTTGCTCGTTTCAACCGTTTTATTTTTGTTCGCCGGTTTTGCCCATGCTCATGGTCCGGTCAGAGCAAAAATGACAGCCACCATCACTGTTGATGCTCCAGCAGCCAAAGTGTGGGATTTGATCAAGAACTACGATGATATGTCTTGGCACCCAGGCATTAAAAGCGTGAAAGGCGACGGCACCAATAATAAAGGCGCTATCCGCGTGTTGACTTTGGCGAACGGTACCATCACAGAAGAATTAAAAGCCTATGACGCCGCGAAATTCTCTTACAAATACAAAATCACTGATATGAGCTCAACCGGCACCATTAAACACGCCGGTCAAGACGAGCCGCTGCCAGTATTGCCAGTGGGTAACTATGCGGCAGAATTGTCCGTGAACGATAAAGGCGGTAAAGCCGAAATCGAATGGGTAGCCACTTATTACCGTGCCTATGTTAACAACAACCCACCAGCGGAGTTGAACGAAGAAACTGCCGATAAAGCGGTTAGCAATGTTTTGAAAACCGGTCTGGAAGCGATTGCTAAAAAAGTAGGCTCAGGTTCCGCCGCGGTTGAGATCGACATTAAACGCTAAGTTGTTCTTATCTGGTTCTCGGTCATTCGCGCCGAGAACCCTCGCTCCCCATTCCTGTTATTCTCACCATGCGCATCAGATATTCGTTGTTGGCTTTTTCATTGCTCGGTGCATTCTCATCTGGCGTTAGCGCTGATTCGCGCGCTTTTATTACCAATCAGTTGGACAATTCGGTATCTGTTATCGATACCAAAAGCCAACAGGTCGTTGAAACGATCAAAGTGGAAGGTAAGCCGGCTGGCGTTGCGCTGAATCAACCGAAGAAACAGGTATATATCAGCACCCCGGAAGGCGGCGGATTTGCGGTTTTGGATAGCGAAAAACTCACTAAATTAACCAATGTTAAGGTCGGCGGCGCTTCGCTAGGGATCACCGCGGACAGAAAGGGCGAGCAGGTATTTGTCGCTGATTGGTATGAAAATTCTGTGACGGTTTTTGATACCAAAAACTTCGCGAAAATTAAAACGCTTACGGTCGGCAAATCGCCGTCCGGCATGACCGTTAGTCCGGATAATCGCTGGCTGTATGTTGCCAATCGTATCGACGATTCGATTTCGCAAATCGATTTAAGCAAACTGACTATCCGTAATACCACCAAAGTCGGCGCGCATCCGTTTGGCATAGCGGTGGATAGTCAGGGTAAGCGTTTGTATTCCGCTAATGTGGAAAGTGACAATGTGACTGTTTTGGACGCCCGCAGTCTAAAGCGTTTGGCTACCATCAAGGTTGGCGCCAGACCGTATGCGGTTGCACTGGCGTTGAACGATAGCCTGCTGTTTGTTACTAATCAGGACGATAGCACCGTATCGGTCGTTGATACCGCCACATATAAGCAAATTGACGTGGTCGCAGTCGGCGATAAGCCGGAAGGCATCAGCACGCATCCGGATGACCAGAACGTCTATGTTGCCAACTGGTTTGACAATAATGTGTCCGTCATCGACGCTAAAACCCTGAAAGTGGTGAACACGATTAAAACTGGGGAGGGCAGCCGTGCTTTTGGCGAGTTCATTGCACGCTAGGCGATTCGGCATTTTGATGGCCGCGCATGTATGGTAGACTGCGCGCCGTTGCTAACCTCATTGAGAAATATATGGCTGAAACCGTTGAAGATTTAACCATTAGTTACGAAGACGGCGGCGTTGAAACTGTCAAAGAACTGGACAAAAAAGTCCTGAGCAAGGGCGCTTGGGCGACGGTCATTTACCGTTATCAGGATTGGGAGCCGGCTAAAAATCAATATAGCCAGGATAGATTTAGCATTCGCCGCTATCAAAAACGCAACGGCGAATATCAGCAAAAATCCAAATTCAATATTTCCAGCGAAAAACAAGCGCAAGAGTTAATCGACGCGCTACAGGGTTGGTTGGCGGAAGACCAATAACAACCGGAAGCGTAGCGAGATGTTACAGCCTTGCTACGCTAATCCACCCATTCATATATCTCTGTCAAAGCCGGATCGCATTTGCAGCAACTAGTGCCGCAGGAAGCGCCGACAGGACTTAATCGTACTTTGCCTTTGTTGATCCACTTGCCCAGCATGCCGCGTAAAGCGTCGGCATCCATGTGAAAGTGCAACACAAGATCACTCAAAGTGACTCGGCGTTTTTCCTGCAAATAACTGCGTAAGTCGGACAATATCATTGCGGGACGCCACTGGCTTGGCGCACGCCGTAAAATCGCAACAGGAATAGTACTCCGGCAAAGATAAGCGTTAATGCCAATATCCAGACGACAGCTGAATCGGGGTGCTGGGCATAAGTCATGCCTTGGTAGAAGAGGGTAGCGGTCAAGTAAGCCACAAAAGTAGTCCAGCACACCACAAACAAAGCCCAGCTGCCGTTGGTTTCTTTGTATATTGCCGCAGTGGCGGCTACGCAGGGCGCATACAATAATATAAACAGCAAATAGGCGAAGGCACCGATCTGACCATCAAAATGGGCTTGCATGACGCCGAAAGTATCGAGTTTGACTTGCTGCTGTTCCGCTGCCGCAGCCTGATCGGATATGTTGGCTATGCCCAATCCCAATGGGTCCAGCAGCTTGTCGGCAATTGCCGTCAGGTTGTCCGGTACCGTTTGACAAGCCTCTAACAAGGCTTGCTGTAAATCAAAGCTTTTTTCTTCTTCGGCATGATCGGAAACAGCCATTTGACTGTACAACGCATCCAACGTACCGACTACGGCTTCCTTAGCCAACACGCCGGTAAAGATGCCGACGGTCGCCGGCCAGTTATCGTGGGCGATACCCATGGGGTGGAATACAGGTGTCAATGCGCGGCCGATTTCGCTTAGTACTGATTTATCGCTATTTTCCTGTCCGAAACTACCGTCCGTACCCAAAGAATTTAATACATTTAACACCAGTACCATAGGCACGATGACTTTGCCTGCGTTGAAGATAAAGGTTTTCAAGCGTTCCCAGGTTTTGGTGTAGACACCTTGCAAAGTGGGCAAATGGTAAGCGGGTAGTTCCATCAAAAAAGGAGTAGGGGAGCCGCGCAGCAAGGTGTGACGCATGATTAAACCGGTCAACACCGCCACCACAATACCGAACAAATACAAACCAAACACCAGATTCTGGCCGCCAACCGGGAAAAAGGCCGCGGCAAACAAGGCATAAACGGGCAGGCGGGCGCCGCAGGACATGAACGGATTCATCAAATTGGTCAATACCCGGTCACGCTGATTATCCAGCGTCCGGGTCGCGATAATGGCCGGTACATTGCAGCCAAAACCGACGATCATCGGCACAAACGATTTGCCGGGCAGGCCGATGATGCACATGAACCGGTCCATTACAAATGCAGCTCTGGACATGTAGCCGGAATCTTCCAGCATCGATAAAAATATGAATAAAAAGCCGACAATGGGGATAAAGGTAGACACCACTTGAATACCGCCGCCGATGCCGCTGCTGATCAACACCACCAGCCAAGCAGGCCAATTCATGCCAGTTAATAGTTCGCTTAAACCGTCCACAAGTAACGCACCGACCGCTTTGTCGAAAAAGTCAACGAAAGCACTGCCGATGTTGATGGTAAACATGAACATGGCATACATGACCAACAAGAAAATCGGAATCCCCAAAAATCGATTTAACACCACGCTGTCGATTTTATCGGTGGTGCTGCGGGAAACCTCGTTAAGTTTGCAGACGCTGGTTTGTACCAGTTGATTAACCAAACCGTAGCGCGCGTCGGCCGCGAGTATGTCGATTTCATCTTGAGTTTGCGTTTCGATATCGGCGCGGAATTGTTCGGCAATTTTTTGTAGTTCAGGGCCGGCAAGTTGTTTTGCCAAGGTATCATTTTCAAGTAAGCGCAAGGCAAGCCAGCGGCTGTCACAAACTAAATCGACAGATTGTTGAGCCAATAGAGCCTGCAATTGACTGACAGCTTGTTCTATAGCTGGATGGTAATTAACTTGTAATGCGGGAATGGGCTTGCTGAGGCTAGCTTTATTGATAAGGTCGCGTAATTCCTTAATGCCGGAACCCGTAGCGGCGGTAACCGGTACTACCGGGCAAGCCATTTGTTTGGTAAGCAGTTCGATGTCGATCTTGATGCCGCGCTTTTTTACCGCATCCATCATGTTCAGTACCAAAATCATCGGCACCCGCATTTCTATCAATTGCGAGGTTAGATATAGGTTTCGTTCTATATTGGAGGCATCGACGATGTTAATAATTAAATCAGCTTGGCGGGAAGCGACGTAATCGCGCGCGACTTTTTCGTCAAGGGAGATACTGTCGTCGTCGGCTTCTAGTGAATAAGTGCCGGGTAGATCGACCAGGCTTATCTGTTTGCCTTGGTGCGCGTATTCGCCGGTTTTTTGTTCAACAGTCACACCAGGCCAGTTGCCGACGTGTTGCCTGGAGCCGGTCAGTGCATTGAACAGTGTGGTTTTTCCGCAATTTGGGTTACCAACCACGCCAACAGTAAAATCCATACTCATATTTTTTCTATAAGTAAGACGGAAGCCTCGTTTTTACGCAGCGACAACGAAAAGCCGCGAATTTTGATTTCAACCGGATCGCCCATCGGTGCAAATCGCGTAATTGTAAATTCAGTGCCTGGCGTTAAACCCATGGCCAACAACTTCTTGCGATAAACGCCACCCGATTGATCAAATCCAACTATACGGCCTGTATCGCCAGTCGCCAGCGCTTTAAGATATGTCGACATGCAAACTAATTAATAATTGTTCTCATTAAGTTGCAATATAGCACATCATCCCAAAGGGATCACAATATTAGTTTACCGAATAACTACAGATTTCAGTAAATTCGCATAATGTATATTATGTTAAATAATATGGATTGCGAAAACACGCTTTTTCGATCATTGGCGAACATTGTTCCGGTTTAAGTGCTGTATCCGACCAATGCTGCAATGCCAAATTTTATCGGTAATTCGCTATTTTTGAATTGCACAAGCATACACTACACTAATCCAGGAATTTCCACGCCGTTCTGGTAGCGCGGAAACACGTTTTGGTCAACAAAGGAGTTAGCGCATGACGACACTGGAAACAGCTTTACCAGCGGTTATCTCGCCACTGAGCGAAGAAGAACTAAAAGGCATCAACGCCTATTGGCGAGCTTGCACTTATTTGGCGGCCGGCATGATTTATCTGCGCGATAACCCCTTATTAAAGGAACCGCTGAAACCGGACCACATCAAAAACCGACTGCTCGGCCACTGGGGTTCCAGTCCCGGTTTGAGCTTTATCTACGTACATCTCAACCGGCTGATCAAGCATTACGATCTTAATGCGATTTTCCTGGCGGGCCCCGGTCATGGTGCGCCGGGGGTGTTGGCGCCAGTGTATTTGGAAGGCACTTACGCGGAAATCTACCCGAACAAAGGCGAAGACGAAGACGGCCTACTGCAGTTTTTTAAAGAATTTTCGTTCCCTGGTGGCATTGGCAGCCACTGCACTCCGGAGACGCCGGGCTCTATCCATGAAGGCGGCGAGTTGGGTTACAGCGTTTCCCATGCTTACGGCGCCGCTTACGACAATCCGGATTTGCTGGTGGCGTTGGTGGTCGGCGACGGCGAAGCCGAAACCGGGCCGCTCGCTACATCGTGGCATTCCAATAAATTCATGAATCCGATACGCGATGGCGCGGTGCTACCGATCCTGCATCTAAACGGCTACAAGATCAACAATCCGACCTTATTATCACGGATTCCTCATGAAGAGCTGGAACAACTGTTTCGCGGCTACGGCTACACGCCGTATTTCGTGGAAGGCAGCGATCCGGACACCATGCATCAACTGATGGCTGGCGTACTGGAAACTTGCGTGCTGGAGATTCGGCGGATCCAGCAAGATGCCCGCGCAAGCGGCATCCCTACCCGGCCGCATTGGCCGATGATTATCTTACGCAGCCCGAAAGGCTGGACCGGGCCGAAAGACGTGGATGGGCATAAAGTGGAAGCCTTTTGGCGTTCTCACCAGGTGCCGTTGGCCGGCGTGAAAGACAATCCGGCGCATATGCAACTCTTGTCTGACTGGCTGCACAGTTACAAACCGGAAGAATTGTTCGATGAGAATGGCAAGCTGATTCCCGAATTAAAAGCCCTGGCTCCACAAGGCAGCCGGCGGATGAGCGCGAACCCACATGCCAACGGTGGTCTGTTGCGCAAGGCTTTACGGATGCCGGATTTTCAAGATTATGCCTTGGCGTTGAACGGCCCAGGCAAAGTATCGGCGGAAAATACCCGGCCTCTGGGCAAGTTTTTGCGCGACATCATGAACGCCAATATGAACAATTTTCGGGTGTTCGGCCCCGACGAAAACAGCTCCAACAAACTGGATGATGTTTACAAAGCCAGCAAGAAAACCTGGCTGGCGGATTATCTGCCGGAAGATGCCGACGGCGGCGAACTAGCGACCGATGGCCGGGTGATGGAAATGCTCTCTGAACATACCCTGGAAGGCTGGCTGGAAGGCTATTTATTGACCGGCCGCCACGGCTTTTTTTCGTCGTACGAAGCCTTTGTACATGTGATCGACTCCATGTTCAATCAACACGCCAAGTGGCTGGCAATGTCCAAGGCCGTGTCCTGGCGGGCGCCGGTGTCATCATTGAATTTGCTGATTACTTCTACGGTCTGGCGGCAGGATCACAATGGCTTTACGCATCAAGACCCCGGCTTTTTGGACTTGGTCGTCAACAAAAGCCCGTCGGTAACGCGCATCTATTTGCCGCCCGATGTGAACTGCCTGCTGTCTGTTGCCAACCATTGTTTGCAAAGTACCGACTACATTAACGTGATCGTTTGCGACAAACAAAAACATCTGCAGTATCTGGATATGGACGCGGCGATCAAACATTGCACCAAGGGCATCGGTATTTGGGAATGGGCCAGTAACGATGATGGTACCGAGCCCGATTTGGTGATGGCCAGCGCCGGCGACATTCCCACCAAGGAAGCCTTGGCTGCGGTGGTTTTGTTGCGCGAGCACTTTCCACAATTGAAAATTCGTTTCATCAACGTGGTGGATTTGTACAAGCTAGTGCCCGCCAGTGAGCATCCGCACGGCCTGTCGGATCGGGATTTCGATAGCCTGTTTACCGTCGATAAACCGGTGATTTTCAACTTCCACGGTTATCCCTGGCTGATTCATAGACTGGCTTACAGGCGCCACAATCATGCCAATCTGCATGTTCGCGGCTACAAGGAAAAAGGCAGCATCAACACCCCGCTGGAATTGGCGATTCAAAACGAAACCGACCGTTTCAGCCTGGCAATCGATGCGATAGATCGGATTCCGGCGTTGCAAGTATCCGGAGCCCACGTCAAGGAAAAGCTGCGTGACCGGCAAATCGATTGCCGCAACTACGCTTACGAGCACGGCATAGACCGGCCGGAAGACGACCAATGGCACTGGCCGTATTAAAGTTGACGATAAATTGTGCGGTACAACTGCCGCATGCGCCGAATATGCGCGTCCGCTAACGGTTTATCGCCGTAACGGGCCGCTTCGAACAAACCGGTGATTTCCGCCGCACTGCGCCGCGCATCGCGATGCCGACGACTGATTTGCGCCAGATATTCGCGGGTGTTGGCGGTATCGGCGCGTGGCACGTCGTGCGATGCAAACAAGCGAGACATAGCCCGGTAATACTGGCGGGCAGCGGTTTCGCCGCCAGCATGGCGGCCGATCACACCCAAACGCAGATAGTCCCATTGAGTTATTAGCCAAATTACCCAAGGGATTTCCCGCAACAAAGCCCCGAACGCCAGTAAAATGGCTAGTAAAATCAAAGCCAGCAAACCCAATATGGCCGCCAACCAGTGCTCGCGCAGCCATTGTTTCAACCACTCCCACCAGTCGAAAATCACCGCAACGGCTGGTACCAAAGCTTGTTGCGCCGATTCGCTAAGGTCGGCAATGCCGTTGATCGCCGCCGCCTGCCAGGCCGGCATATTGACTCGCTTAGCAGCGGCACGCATGTCCGCCGGGCTCGGCCAACGGCTGCCGGCCTGCCATTGTTGGCCCGTGCCCTCTCCTCCACCCGCAGCTTGTTGTTGCTCGCCACGCGCTTTTTCGGCTGGCTGACCTGAACCGGTTTGGCCGCCGCTGCCGGCTTGTTCGATATCACCGCCGGGATTTTGCAAGCTGACCTGGCCGAAACGCCACTCCAGATAAGGCCAGTTGATTTGCGGCGTTATCAGATAAAGCCCGCCACCGATCAGCACGATGGCGGCGGTGGCCGCCAAAATAGCGGCGCCCTGCCCTTGGCTGCTGGGCCGGCCTAGACTCAAACGCTGCAGGTCCGCGCCGCGCCGCTGGACTTGCTCGGCAACCAGACAAAAAACCACCGTCACGATATAAGGCGCTAGATAAAACAACATGGTCCAGTCGGCGCGGTAATGCGAGGCGGCAAACAATACTATCGCCAACGACACCAACAACCCCAGATTCATCTCGCGCCGGCCGGAGGTAACGCAATTGTAGGAAGCCTGCAACATCGCCAATAGATACAACCCGGCGCGCGGCATACCCCAAATCGGCATAAATACCAATACGAACAGCAAGAAACCGATAAACAACACGGCCTTTTGCCAAACCTTGCCCGCTCCCGAAAGCCAGTGGATTTGCCGCCAGCCGACAATGGACGTGCCACCGAATACGATAGCCCAGAACAGCATTTCCCGCGCAAAGCTGCCGTATTGGATATCCAAAAACGCATTACAGGCGACGGCCAGCCATTGCGCTAGAAACAATCCCACATAGACTGGAAAACTCAGCGGAGAGGCGGTCATCGGTTAAACAGCGCCGTTAAGTCGTCGCCTCGTCGTACCGTGACGCAATGCGCGCCCAATTCCAGTAAACCGGCGTTCAATGTCCGGTCGCTGCTGTCGCGACGGGTCCAACTGGCGGCGTTTAGAAAGCTGTCACGTTCAAACAATACCGCGAATAAATACACGCCCTTAGCCCGCAGCAAAGCCAGCGCCTGCAGGGTTTCGGCATTGCGGTGCGGCGGCTCGGCCAATAACAGCACGACCGTTTCGCCGCGCACGCAATTCAACGCAATCTCGGTCAGTAATTTGGCATACGGCGTTACGCCGTCGGCCTCCGCGATTGCCAGCGCATCCAGGATGGCTTGATAATGAAAATCGCCCTTGCCGGATAGAATCCGCAACGGCTGTGCGGCATCAGCCAACACGCGGCTGTGCATGTTCTGGTCACAGGCATAAGCCGCCACGGAGGCGGCGATGCGTATCGCGTATTCCAGGGTACTGTGCTTGCCGCGACCGATATTGGCGTCCTTGGCTAAATCCAGGGCGATGCAGATGCAGGCCGACGCCAACGGCTCGAACTCCTTGACCATCAACTCATTCAAGCGCGCCGTGGTCGGCCAATGGATATGCCGGGGATTGTCGCCGCGCCGGTATTCGCGTAATCCAGAGAATTCCGCCGCACCGGCGCCATCCGGTAGACAATAACCTCCCCGGTGAATCTGGCTAGGCGCGCCGAACAGCGACAGCGATAGGATGGGAAAGACCTTCGGGTAAATGGTCAGGGTTTGCCGGGAATGGTCGGCGCGGCTACGCGCCTCGGCTAAGCCCAACGGAAAACTGGACGCCAAACCCATCGGCCCCAGTTTATAAAAGCCGCGTTTTTCGCACAGCAAGGGTACGTCGAAACTACGCGCACCGCGGCCCGGCACGTAAGCGACGCTACCCAGCAATTTATCGCCGTCGTTGGCGCCGTGTTCGGCGGCATCGACGAAAGGCAAGCGGTCGACCAACTCCACCATGAAGCGCGGCAGCCAGCCGCGATTTTGTACGTCGACCCGAAACACGATGGTTTCTCCTTCCAACGCCCGTTGCGGCCCGACCCGCCGCACCGATAAGCGTTGAAGCAACCAACGCGGCCAGAGCATGCCGGTCAATAAGGCGGCACTGAGCAATGCAGCGAGCAGCCAAGGCAGACTCTGTTCGCGGCTGATAGCCGCCAAATAAGCGGCCAGCGTAAAGCCGCACAAGATTAAAAATTTCAGTCTCAGCGCCATTGTGGTCTAGCGATCAAACTACCGGCGGTGGCAGCCGGTCGAGAATTTCCGCGAGAATTTCGCCAGCGTTGCGCCCCAGCACCGCGGCCTGCGGTTTGACGATCAGGCGGTGTTCCAAAATAGCCGGCGCGATGCTTTTCACCAAATCCGGCGACACGAAATCCCGGCCGCGTAAATAAGCCAAGCCTTGCGCACCGCGCGCCAAGGCCAAGGTGCCGCGCGGACTGATACCCAAGCGCAAATCGCTATGCTGGCGGCTGGCGGCGCTGATACCGACCATATACTTAGCCACGTCCATACTAATATGCACCGCCTTGACCTGAGCCCGCGCCGCTAGAATATCGGCTTCGGACGTGACAGCCGGCAAGCTGTCGATAGGATGAGTCTGGGTTTGCGCCGCCAGTATCCGCATTTCCTGTTCGATAATGGGGTACTCCATCCGCAAGCGCATGAAAAACCGGTCCAGCTGTGCTTCCGGCAAGGCGTGGGTGCCGGCCATATCGATTGGGTTCTGGGTGGCCAGCACCATAAACAGCTTGGGCAGTTCATGTGTATACCCGTCAACGCTGACATGAAATTCTTCCATGCATTCCAACAACGCCGATTGCGCGCGCGGTGTGGCTCGGTTGATTTCGTCGGCTAGCAGCAGATGGGTAAATACCGGCCCCGGCCGGAATTCGAAATCGGCGGTTTTTTGGTTGTAGATAGCGACGCCGGTAATGTCGGACGGTAATAAATCCGAGGTGCATTGCAGGCGTTTCATGTCCACCGCCACCGAACGGGCCAATGCCCTGGCCAACATGGTCTTGCCCGTACCCGGCACATCCTCCAACAACACATGGCCGCGGCACAGCATCGCGACCACGGCCAATTCGATGACCGGCCGTTTGCCGATAATGACTTTTTCGACGTTTTCAATTAAAGAAAGCATGGCATCCATCAGCTGAGGATTGTCCTGTTAAAGATGTGAGCGGGAAATGGGAGAGCCAAGCTTAGCAGAGCCTGGCCGTTTGTCATCCCAGACTACGAGTTAAGGCGCTTGGCTGCGAATTCGGTATCGGAAAATAGCGCTAACACCGCGAATATCACAATCGCCACCAGTGTCGTGCCCGCTGCGGCGACAGATAAGCCAAAAAACGTCAACCAGGAAACAAACGCATAATAAATGGCCGGCATGACAGCGTTATAACCAAGCGATAGGCCTATGACTCCGAGCAATAACCAGATCGCAAAATTCAAACCAACGCTAATTCGCGCCAAGTAATAAACCGGTTTAACGATACGCTCCTTACGCTTGCCCAGTCCGAAAAATACCAGGCCATAGAGCACGATCAAAACCGAACCGTAAACGAACAGTTCCGGGTGCTGGGCCGCCGACGTCGCTTGATCGAATACATAAAGCACGCTTGCATTTATGTTGCTATGCGCCAGCAGATGGTTTGCCAATGTCCCGGGATTCGCGGACTCCGCAGTGTCGGGAATAAAATCCGGGAAAAAGAAAACGGCTTGTTGCGGCACGATTAGCGTCGAGTTGGGCAAGGTATTCCGCGGATATTCTGCGGCCGGTTTGCCGTTAACCGACAATACACCGGCTGTAAAACCGATTTCATCACCTGGCATCCCGACGATTCTGCTGATCTGCAGTTTGCCGGCCGCATCGTCAAAGCTGATCAAGCGTCCGGCTGCCAAATCCACTTTAGCGGACATTACCATAAAAGCGTTCTTGGACAACTCCTTGTATAAGGGATTGGCCGATGCCATGCGGCTGATCGGGTGGTACATAACAGTGTAAATAATCGGACAGCCGAAAACGACCACCGCCAGCAGGCTGAGCAGCGTTGGCACCAATGAAGATCGATTAACGCGCATAGTGATTCGTCCGAGTCAAAAGCCCTAAAGACTAGCACAGCCTCAAAACCGTGCATGTTGGCGACGCGGACAGATGGATGGTCGGGTTAGGATATGCCCAATGTTTGGCATTGCCTCAACTGCGCCGAGTAAAATTTGATGTTTTAGTGATGGGTTTAGATGGTTTGGGGAGGTAAAAAATGCTGCTTAGCCGGCAAAGGCTGGAAATTTCCGGAAAAACTAACTTACACTGCGGCGACCAGCTAGCAGGCTTTGTTGCAGTTTGTTGTCGTCTACCCATAAATCGCCGGCCAGCAGTTGCGCGATCTGAGCTTTCAAATCCGGATCGCGGTCGGCTTCGAAAAACAAGTTATGGACAATATTGGATTGATAAAAGCGTTCGACGAATAATCGCATCGTATTAAAACCCAGCAAGTACTGGTCATCGTCCTCGGTATGCAGCTCCGGATCGGCTTCCCGCCCGTCGCTTAGCCCGACATGGACGCGGTCGGCAACTCGGGCGGCGCTGGTGAAGGCTAAAAATACGCCGGACGAAAACACCGGATCGAGGAAGCCAGCCGCATCGCCGCAGCAGGCATAGCGGACGCCGTAGCGGCTTTGGTTGGTGTAACTGAAATCCGCTTCGACCCGTACCGGCGCGAATTGCGCCGCTCCTGTTATCAAACGACTCAGGAGCGGCGATGCAGCCAGATAACGGCGCAACAATTCTTCCGCATCGCAGTCCTTAGGGCGCTCTTTCTGTACCACCAAGCCCACACTGAGGCGCCGCTCGGCCAGCGGAATGATCCAGATCCAGCCGATGTCCACGACCGGCACGTATATATTGCCGGAACGGAACAATTCATCGGCCTCCTCGCCCGGTTGAATGTTCTCGAAGTGGGTGTATACCGCAAATTTGCCCAAATTGTCGATACGTCTGATAGCTTTGTCTTTCCTGCCCATTAACGCGCTACGGCCCGTGGCATCGATCAAATAGCGGCAGTGGTATTGGCCTTTATCGGACACGATGTCCACCCCTGCCGGTTGGCAGGCAACGTCCAGTACTTTTTCGTCCTGATGGGTATCTACGCCGTGTTTGCCGGCGTTTTCAAACAGCATTTGATCGAATGGGGCGCGTTCGATCTGGTAGGTCTTGCGATTGATTGCCAACGGAAAATACATGCGTTGTTCGGTCGCTTCGTCGATGAACACCGCTCCGCTTTTCGATAGGTTGCCAGCGCTCCAATCTATCCCCAAGCGTTGGATGACCGGTTCGCTGAACGGCAGCATGGATTCGCCAATGTGAAAACGCGGATGCCTGCCGCTCTCCAACAGCAAAACCTTGTGGCCATATTGCGCCAATAAGGTCGCGGCCGTCGAGCCGGCCGGACCGCCACCGACGACCGCAACATCATAGTCAAAACCGTTTTGCTTATTGTCGAGCATCATTCAGAGATATATTGATTAATCGTTCGGATAACCGTCTTCGGCTGCATTGTAAATGGCCCGAAACACAGTCCAATGCACGCCGCCGATGCCGGCGCCGGTGTAAGTAATGATGCCCACACCTTTGTAAAACTCATCGGTGCGCATCACGTCCGGGCCGAAATAAAACGGAATCCAGGCTTTACCGGTTTGGTAAGACTTGGTGTCGGTGGGTTGACCCAGAATTTCGTGGACTTGGCCCTGGGTCATGCCCAGCTTGAGTTTGGCGAATGGGCTATTGGCCGGAAAATTACCGTCAATCCGCGATTCCGGGGCGGTGCTTGATTGAGAGGTCGGTGCGCCTGCTTGCGCGGGCGCCTTATTGCTGGATGCGCAGCCGGCGGCCAGCGCTAAAGCGGCGAAGAATGCAAATGTTTTATAGTGCTTCACAGAGATACCTTCCGGTTAGTTTTGTCAGCGGTCAATAGTAGTTCAGTTACCGCCATTTTTCACCATCGCCCGTTTTCGGATAAGCAGAGGCCACTCCTGCATGAACTTGCCAACCCGGCATATGCGGGCTTAATGCTATGGCTTGCGGTACTCTTCCGGTTAAAGCCGCTTCAAGCAAAGGAATGGCGGCCAAAATGGGCATGCTATTAACCGAATCAGTCCAGTCCGCCGGAAAAATGCTTTCGCCAACTTGCGGTCTGCTAATCTGCATCAGTCGTCCGTCCACTGTTCCAGCCGCCAATAGCAAGGCGTAGGCAAATGCCGGATTACCGCAACCGGGAACCAGATAGCCCGGCCATGCCTCATCGTAACAAACCAATAGCAGCTCACCTCCCTGGCAAGCCAACTGGCACCAGGCTTCCAACAACGCCATTGCCAAGGTATCCGATCCTGCCGCCAGAGCGGTGGCTGGCTGGGTACATTGCTGAGCGATACTCCAATAACCCGCCGCGGTATTTTGCACGGAATTGTGAAAAGCGCTGGGCGACATCACCCCGTCCGTTTTGACCAGTTGGTTACAAATCTGGTCGGTGGTGTTTATTTCTCCGGCCACGCTGGCAAATATCGCCGGTAAGCTGGATGGCGAACGCTGGGCTTGCTCGCAGGCAGCGCTTGCCGCGCTGAAGGCCATCTGCATCGCTTGGCTGCTACGCCGGCGCAACAGCGGCGGGATGGTCTCGCGATTGATAGCAAAAGCCGGAAACGGCAGGTTAGCCCGAAAATCGGGGTCCGGCGCACAAACGCCCACGCCAAGCAGGCTCATGCAATCCATTATGCAGCCTCCAGCAGGACACTGGCATTGTTACCGCCGAAGCCAAACGCATTGCTCAATATCAGTCGGGGGCTGACGTTCAGTTCCGGCGCTGTTACCAGCGGAAACCGGCATTCGGGGTCGGGCATTTGCAAACCGCAGGTGCCGGGCAAAAATCCGCGCTCCAAAGCCAGTAGGCTCACCACGACTTCCAAGGCACCGGCCGCCCCCAAAGTATGACCCAGCAAACCTTTCACGCCACTGCAGGGCGGCGGATTGGCAAACACGCTGGCTACCGCTCTGGCCTCGGCCAGATCGTTTAAAGTGCTGGCGGTGGCATGCAAATTAATGTAATCGACCTCGCTCACGTCGCGTCCAGCCAAACGTAAAGCCTGCGCCATTGCCGAAGCAGCCCCAAGCCCCTCCGGGTGCGGGGCGCTCATATGGTGGGCATCCGACGATTCCCCCACCGCCAACAGTCGGGGCCGATCGGTATTGTCAGCGCTGGGTTTTTCCAACAACAGTAAAGCCGCGCCCTCCCCTATGTTAATCCCTTGGCGCCCCGCATCCATCGGCCGGCAAGCGTCCGCCGAGATCAGTTGCAAACTGTTGAAACCGCGCAGGGTTAGGCGGCACAAACTGTCTACGCCGGCGACTAACACCGCGTCACAACAATCGGTGACAAGCAAGCGTTGCGCGGCGGCCAAGGCTTTGGCGCTGGACGAGCAGGCAGTGGAGATGGCATAGCACGGCCCTTGCAAGCCCAGTTCCAACTGCAAAAACTCGGCCGTGGCTTGGGCGGTTTGCACCTTGGTGAAATAAAAGTTGTCTGGCATCACGCCGTCTTGCTGCAAGCGCGCATAGGCGTTCTCTGAGTCGTAGATACCGGAGGTACTGGTGCCGAGTATTAAACCGACGCGGGTTGCACCGTAAAGGGCGACCGCCCTCTCCACCTCGGCGCGAAAACCGCCCTGCTCCAAAGCTTTTAGTGCCAAGCGGGCATTGCGGGAATTGTAGGTTTGCAAATCACGCCGAATGTCCGGTAAAGCTGAGGTCACCTCACCCACCACGGTATCAAAAGGAATATCGAACAAGTTTAGCGGTTTCAGGCAAGGACGATTGGCTAGCAGACTGGCGTACAAAGCGTCCACATCGTCACCGCCGGCGCTGACGCATTGGTAGGCCGTGACGGCGACTGGAGAAATCAGTGGGGAAATACGCATCAATTCTTTGGCTTTTGGATCAGTAAGGGACAAAGCAGAAAACCCAAGCTCACGCCCAAGCTTACCGACAGTGCGAGAATTGGCAAGGTGGGCGTCTTGCCCAAGCCCATGGCACCGAAGGACGCAATCGTAGTCAGAGTGGATGAGGCAATCGCGTGGTAAGTCACATCGGCATCTTGGCCGCGGTTGTCGATAAAAAAGATGCCGTAATCCAAGCACAGCGACACCGATAACAACAAGCCGATCACATGCAGAAAACTGACTTCCTCGCCCATCAGCGCCCACGTGGCAAAAATGAACAGCACGCCAGCCAGCGAAGGCAGCAAGGTCAAACACACTTTGCGCAGGTCGCGTTGTTGCAGCCAAATAAACCAGGCCATCACGATTATGCCTATGCCCAGCATCATTAAAGACCGATCCCGATATTTCCCCGCCAACTGATCCAGCTGATCTTTTTGGCTGAAGTACCGCGTGCCTTCCAAGCCGGCCAAACCGGCTGTCAATTTGGCGGGATCGTGCTCGCCCAACCACAGCGATAACATCACCCCGGATTGCCCGCTGACTATTTGCCCGGACAGAATATGTCTGACAGGCGAATCCATCACCGACTCAGCTTGCAGTGCATCGGGTGACGCAGGCGCTAACGTCCCTAACTTCTCGACCGACAAGCCCGCCTCGGCTAAGCCGGTTTGCCAAGCTTGCTGAAATTCCGGCGTCAGGCCACGTTGGTAAACCTGGCTGTTCTCTGTTTGCAACTGCTTGGATACCAACCAGGGAAACAGACCGTGATATTCGCTAATGACTCCCGCTTGCTTTAAAGACTGTAACCGGCGCTCGGCGGCTTCGGACCGTTGCAGCGCAGTTTCCCAGTCGTCGGCTTGTATCAACACAAAACGGCCCGGTTCGATACTGGAAAAATGCGCGCGCACTGCCGCATCCTGCTGTTTTAAGCTATCCATATTGACCGCTAGTTGCTGCATATCGCTCATCCAACGAATTTGCGGCAGACACAGCACAGCCATGACCACGCTGGCGGCGAACAGACCCAGCAAGATTTTCCGGTGCAGGCCGCAGAAGTCCACCCAAGCGCCGATGCCGGGTAAATGCGCGGCGTGCAGCGATGAATTGACCAGCAAAGCCGGCAATACCCAGCGGGTCAAGCCCAGCGAGCCGACCACGCTGGCCAAGGCAAACACGGCAATTTGCTCGAAGCCTGGAAAGCCGGTAAAGCCCAAAGCGCCGTAGCCGATCACCGTGGTCAAGCCGCCCATCAACAGGCTGGGCCACAACAGATTGGCCGCTGATAGTGGGGTGTTGCGATGCTTGGCGCAATGCACCATCACATGAATCGGGTAATCCGAGGAGATGCCGATCAAACTGGCGCCCAAGGCCAGCGTCAAACTGTGGACTTGTGGGAAGACTAAAGCCGTTGCCAGGGTGCCGATTACAAACGACGCGCCCTGCACCATCATCACCCAATGCAAAGCCGAGAACGAGTGAAACAGGAATAAAAATACCAGCGCCACCGCCAAACTGGACACCACCGACACCAGCGTCACATCCTGACTAATCTCGCTTTGCGCGGCCACGCTGAACACCGGCACCCCGGCCATCGACAACTTGAAACTCTCCCCCGCCGCAGCGTTTAACGCCGCAAAATTGGCTTGGATCGCCGCTTGCAGGCGCGTCTGCGCTGCCGAATCCAGCGCCGCCGGCCGGCTTTGCATGATTAACGCGCCACCCTGACTGCGTTTGGCTTGCTGCTGAAATTGTCCCTGTAACGCCTTGAAGCCATTGAGTGACAGCAACAACGGATCTTGCTTGGCAATGGTTTTTACAAAGCTACCTTGCGGCGACAGCAAGGCCTGCTTCAATCCTGCGGCTTTGGTCGGCAACTGGCTGGGATCGAACAATGCCGGCGCGTCTTGTTCAGGGTTTAGACTGAACAACCGGGCGTGGTATGGCGCATACGAAGCTACGGCATCGACCCAGTCGCGGGGCGGCTGATCGGCCGGCCACACTTGCTCCACGTCATCCAGCTTAGCTAACTGACTAAGCAGTCTGGCACTGAATGCGGCCACGGACATTGGGGTTTCGCCGCCATTCGTGGCGTCTGTCACTGGGGGGTGATCGGACTTTTCCACCACCAGCAAATAGCGCCGCGACAGTTCGCCTGACTTCAACAAGCCGGCCAACAGCCGGGAGTCTTCATCGTCGGTCGCGGTAAAAAAAGCATTCAGGTCTGTCTCGACCTTGATGTGCCAGAACGTGATTGCCAACAATAAAGGAAACAGCAGCACAAACCAGCGCTTTCGCCAGACAAAAGACACGCCCTATTCTCCGCTGGCTTCCCGCAACAAACTTGGGAGCGAATAGCCCTGTTGTTGTGCTGCCGTGGCTTTGTGCATGCGGTATTCGGTGGATTCGCCGTCCGGCTGTTTGATTAAAATCCGCCGTTGCTGGTCTTGGTCATCGCCGGCTATTTCAATAGACGGGAGATCATCACCGCTCAGCTCCGGTTTCGGCGTCAGCCGCAACGTCCATTGCGGGCCTTGCTTGTCGGCGGCGATGGCATAGTTAAGCTGCAATTCTTCCGTGCGGCCTTGCAGGATGCTGCGAAACACTTTGATTTGCTCGCCCGCCGGCCCCGCCGAATCCAGAGCCGCGCTGTGGCGCTGGTTTTGCTGCGGGTCCCAGTAAAGCATGCGCTGTTCGGCGATAGCCATAATCACCCGCGCCGGTTGCAGTTGCAATTTGACCAGGCTGCCGTCGGTGCCGGACAGCATGACACCTTGTCCGTGCCATGGCGCGTCTGCCAGTTCCAGCACGCGGGTTTCCTCATACTGAAACTGCGCCTGACCTGTTTGGCGGATTCGAGTCAATAACTCGCTCAGCACTGCGTCATCAGCCCATCCAAACATGGGCAACACGGCCAAAAGCAAAAACAGCGTGCGTTTAATCGTCATCCCTTGAATACCCTATGGCCGTTCATGGCGATGCATTTGAAGGTTTCCAGAGCCGGTGGAATTTCCAAATTGGGAAAGCGCCGATGCCGGTAAAACCATTCTCCGGTTCCCAGTAGGCCCATCAATAGATACACCACCACACCGGTGTAAAGCGCCCAAGCGGTCTGCCCCATGATAGCCGGCAGCGCGGCGCAGATCGCGATGTTGACGGCAAAGAACAAGGTCCAAACCCAGGTCAGGTTCCGGCAATATTCGGCTATACCCGGCACTAACTCGGGAAACTGCAAACGCACCAAGCGTTCGATAAAAGAAGGCGGCGACCACAGGGTATGCCCGAATAAAAAGGTCAGCCACAAATAGGCAAACGACGGCACCAGCCAGACAAAATAGGTCGTGGCAAAATAGGCGCCGGCCAGCAACACCGCTGCCAGTAAAAAACTAAGCAAACGCGCGACTAGCCCGGACGAGGTAAAACCGCGCCACAAAGTCAGTGCGGCGAATACGATGAGTTCAAAGCTGGCAAATCCCAGACCGGCCAGATAGGCACTCAAAAAAGGATAAGCAACGACGATACCGGCGATAATCAGCGGCTTAACGACCTGCCCCATGGTTAACGGGTGCGATTAGCGGCGACGAATTCGGCGAGCGAGCGGAGAGAGAGAAAGATCTGATTATTGCGTTCGTCGCCGGAGGTGATCTTGATGCCGTATTGGCGGTCCAGCATCACGCCGATTTCCAGCGCATCGATAGAGTCCAAGCCCAGTCCACCGCCGAACAAAGCATCATCCGGCGACAGATCGTCCGGGACGATGTCTTCCAGGAGCAAGCCCTCGATAAGCATGGTTTTCAATTGGCTGATCAAGTCTTCTGACATGGCTGTTCAAGTTCCATTAACAAACGCCGGATTCTACACAAATTCCCGCAGCGGTTCAAAATCACTTGGATTGCGGCGCGGGGAATGCCAAAATTGCCGCAAGCTTAGCCCACCCGAACTTCCAAACCCGACAGACCGATACGTGCGTCCTTTCCTGGCCTTCAAAATCCTACTATTCACGCTGCTCGTTCCCGGCGCGGTGCTGATTTACCTGCCTTACTACTTACTTTCGGATCCGGAGAACTTGCAGACAGTAAATGCGGCATGGGCGATACCTGCCGGCTTGTGTATCATGCTGGGCCTAGCTATTTACCTGCGCTGCGCCTGGGATTTTGCTATCGCCGGTTTGGGTACGCCAGCGCCTATCGATCCCCCGCAGAAACTGGTGGTGAGCGGCCTGTATCGCCGGACCCGCAATCCGATGTTTCAAGGCATATTGTTGGTGCTGCTGGCGGAATGTTTGCTATATGCCGATCCGGGCCTGATAGTCTATGCTGGTGCTATCGCGCTGTTTTTTCATATTACCGTGGTGTTTCGCGAAGAACCGGATTTGACCAGCCGGTTTGGCGCGTCTTACAGCCATTATTGTCGGCAAGTGCCGCGCTGGGGTTTTGCGTTAAAAGCCTTTTCCCCGGAGCCGATTTAACGCACGTGCTGCGCTTTGACTAGGATTTGTTTTTAACTCACCCACCTTTTGCTGCCATGAAGGAAATACTCAAGCATTTCATCTTTGCCGAACTGATTTATCACGAAGACCCGGCCGCATTCGGCGACGACGACAACCTGTTGGACGCCGGCCTGGACAGCATGGGCATCATGCGCCTGATCATGTTTGCCGAAAAAGAATTTGGCGTGACGCTGCCGGACACCGAAATCGAACCGGATAACGTCGGCAGTCTGAACTCGCTGGAAAGCTGGATCCGCCGTAGCGGTTACGCCGGATGACGGACACAAAGGAACAGCTGTTCAATCCTGGCGATTATTTTACCTACGTACTCGACCAGGAAATTCGCAACGCCGGGATGCCTGGCGGCTATTGCGGCTTTGCGCTGCAATTGGCTGAGACGCCGGATTTGTCAGCGCTGCAACAACGCTTGGATCTGCTGGTGGCACGCTTTCCGCAAGCATCCGCCAAAATCGAGCCGCGCGGCAAGCGTTTCGCTTGGGTCGCCACCGGCAACCCGATACCGCTGGAATTTCATCAGTGCCAACCCGGTGCGGATGAGGCGGACGAATCCCAGCGTTTGCTATTGGACATTTTCAATCGCCCGGAATCCCGGCCGCTGACCGTGCACTGGATAGCCGGCGCGGAAGGCGGCACTTTGCTGCTGATTTGGTTGCATCCTCTATTGGATGCGCGCGGCTGCAAGATATTGCTGGATTTTCTGTCGTCCGAGCGGCCGGACAGCTTCAAGGAATCTTCGTCCTTAATCGAAGCCAAACTGGCGCAATGGAACTTCTGGAAAAAACTGCAATTGTTTTTCAAAGCCAAACGCCACAATACCGCCGCCAACAGCTTGGATAGTTGCCTACCCACGCAAATTGAGCAAGGCCCGCAGCGCCTGCACTTAAAAGTGCAGCGCTTCGATGCCGACCAGTCGCAACGCATCGCCAAACTGGCGCAACAGGCCACCGGATTGACCGGGCGCACTTTGTACTACCTGGGCTGCATCATGCGGGCCATGGAATGGGTCGGCCCACCAGCCGCAAAAGACGGTTATTGCATCCCTTATGCGTTTAACCTGCGCCGGCAGAATGCGCCGACGCCGGTTTTTGGCAACCATATCGGCTGCTTGTTCGCCCGCGCCACGCGCGAGCAAGTGCGAGATAGAACAGGTTTGTTTGCGCATCTAGTCAGCGAACATAAGCAAGTGGTCCGCGATGAACTGGACCTGGCCTACCTGCCGCTGATGTGGCTGGGGCAATGGCTGACACCTGCAAAATATGCCAAAGTGCTGCGTAAACAACACAGCGGCGGCGAGTTGAGCTCGCTGTGGTTTTCCGACATCGGCGAACTGTCCTGGCGCAAGCAAGGCTTTCTCGGCGTCCCAGTAACTGATTTGTCCTTAATGTGCTGGATGAGCTTGCCGCCCGGTTTGGCGCTGCTGGCCTGCCAACTCGACGGCAAGCTGGTTTTGTCCTATAGCTACTTGTCGCCGGCGATCGATGAAGCGTGGTTGGATGCGGTGATCGCGCGGATGAATGTTGAGTTATTGGATAGCCCATGATACTCGCTCATCTCCACCCATCGTTCCCACGCTCCAGCGTGGGAATGCAGTTAGAACCGCTCCAGCGGTTCTGGACGCGGGAGCGTCCCTGACCGGGTTCCCATTTATGCCCCGTGGGTACGCGGGAGCGTGGGAACCATAAAATCGTCATTTTTTAGCGAAGCCTAAACCGATGTTGCTAGCGCCTTTTCTACACCAATGCCAACTCCAACCCGACGCTCCGGCTTTGCAAGAGCAAGACCGGCAAGTCAGCTATCGGCAATTACTGCAACAGGCCCAAACCATCGCCGCCGCCTTGCAAGCAAGAGGCGTCCGTCCCGGCCAGCCAGTCGCGGTGCATCTGGATCGTGGCATAGATGCCGCCTGCACGCTGTTCGGTGTCTTGTTGGCGGGAGCCTGCTATGTGCCTTTAGATCTAAAGAATCCGGCACCCAGATTGAGCTTTATTGTCGCCGACGCCCAGGTGCATACGGTATTGGGGACCGGTGCAGTGCCGGCTTGGCTGGATGAAAGCCTGTGGATGGACATCAACGCTTGTGCCGCTGTAATCCCCGCAACCGTTGACATTCCCGCCGAAGCGCTGGCGGCGATTTTGTATACCTCCGGCTCCACCGGCCAACCGCGCGGCGTAGCGCTTAGTCATCGGGCGATTTTGGCGTTCACAACCTGGGCCGCAGACTTGCTGGCCTTAACCCCTGCCGACCGCATCGCCAGCAGCGCACCGTTTTTCTTCGATCTATCCACCTTTGATCTTTACGCCGTATTAGGCTGCGGTGCCAGCCTGCATTTCATCCCGGCCGGCTTGACTATGGCCCCGGCTAGGTTGAGCGCGTGGCTGAGCGAACACGCCATCAGCGGTTGGTACACCGTGCCCTCGTTACTGGCCTTCCTCACCTACAAAGGCAACCTGGCGCAAACCCCGCTGGCGGCTTTGCGCTTCATTATTTTCGCCGGCGAAGTATTCCCCACCCCGGCCCTGATCGATCTGGCCGCCAGTTTGCCGCGGACAGCCTTGTACAATTTTTTCGGCCCCACCGAAACCAATGTCTGCTGCTATTGGCAGGTACAACGCGAGCGTTTGATCGCCGAGCAAACCATTCCCATCGGCCTGCCCGCCGCCGGTTGCGAACTGCACATAGCCGCCGACACCGGCGAGTTATGGGTACGCGGACCGACGCTAGCCAGCGGCTACTGGCGCGACGGCCAAGTGCAGTCCTTTCTAAACGCCGACGCTTGGTACCCCACCGGCGACCGCGCCAGCTTTGAACAAGGCGATTACCGTTTTCACGGTCGCCTGGGACGCATGCTGAAATGCTCCGGCTACAGGGTTGAGCCTGCAGAAATCGAAGCCGTCGTCAATGCCATTGTCGGCGTCAAAGGCTGCGCGGTAATTGGCGTGGATGACCCCACCGCCGGCCAGCGTCCGGCTTTGGCATTGGTTTTGGCAGCGGAGCTATCTATCACTTATGTCCGCAAGACGTTGAGCCAACAATTGCCGGCTTACATGCAGCCTTGTCGTTATCTGGTTGTGGAGGAATTGCCGCGATTGGCTAATGGGAAGATGGATTATCAGCGATTAATGATTTTGATGGAGACTGAAGTATGAACATCGAATTAGGTTACGATCCGTATTTAAGATTTTTGTTTGTATTCTGGCAATTAGGGATGATATACAGAAACTTTATAATTACTCGTTAGGAATTACCTAGCATGAAAATTATTTGGCCCAATGATAAAGAAGAGGAAAAGCCCCTTTCTATAATTGGGCGAATCATCCTGGTTTTGGTGGGCTTATGGGTTGCAGCTCCAATTATTTTTGGAGGTGCGTTATTTACTGCATTTGCGGGAACAATACATAGTGCGCCGAATTGGTATTTTCTATATCTTGGCATCACTCAAGCAATTCCACTTATTGTTGCTACCGTATCGTGGATTGCTATATTGATGACTATTCATACCAATATTTACAAAAGCGGATGGTCTGTTGCTCTTCTTTGTTCATTTTTGATTTATGGAGCTAGTTTTGTTGCGTTGGCTAGTGGCATTGTCCTTTCAAAATAAATTTAATCCTTTGTTAGACGCTCTATTCCATGACTCTCGACGACCTTACCGTTAATTTCGAACACCTAAACCGAGAAACAATTCTTGAAGATTGGGAATGGTTAATCGGTAAACGCAAACAACCAATTTTGCTTGCCGCATCAGGCGACGCCTTCTTGCAAGATATAGAGAACGGAACGGTTCATATTCTTGATGTAGCAGCAAACCAAGTCGGCCTTGTCGCAGAGTCTATCGATAAGTTTTTCATCGTTCCCACGCTCCGCGTGGGAACGCAGCCCCGGACGCTCCAGCGTCCTAAACCCACCAACAGCCTATGGGCCGAAGTCGTTACACCATCACTGAACCCCAACAAGCGCATTTCATGACCTGCACGGTCGTGGAATGGCTGCCGGTCTTTACCCGGCCGGAAACCGTGCAAATCCTGCTCGACTGCTGGCAATATCAACGGCAACAGGTCGGCTTGAAACTGTATGGCTATGTGGTTCTGGAAAACCATTTGCATTTCATCGCTCAGAGTACCTCGCTGGATAAATGCGTTGCCAGCTTCAAAGCCTATACCGCGCGGCGGATTATCGATCATCTGCAAGCGAAACGAGCCGAACAGTTATTGCAAAGATTGCGGTTTGCCAAATGCGCGCATAAGCATGACCGGGAGTTTCAGTTCTGGCAGGAAGGCGTGCATGCGGAGTTGATTCTTAATGAAGCGATGATGCGGGAGAAGTTGGATTATATTCATGCCAATCCGGTGAAGCGGGGTTATGTAAATTTGCCTGAGCATTGGCGCTACTCAAGTGCTGCGAATTATGCTGGATTGGGTGGATTGATCGAAATTGATACTTGGTAGCCGTGACGCTGGAGCGTCTGGGGCGGCATTCCCACGCTGGAGCGTGGGAACGATACATGCGATACACAACATTTGGCTTACTTTATGACCTCCTTTACCCTGATCGACGCAGCAGAGCATGACAAACATTTCATATTTAATGCGTTCAAGCTATCGATGCGCGATTACATCGATTGGGCATGGGGTTGGAACGAAGAATTTCAACATACCGGTTTCTGGAGAAACCTACAGGTGCAAAACTTCAAACTGATTTGCATCGGCAAAGAATCTGCCGGCGCTATCTATGTGCAGGAGAGCGAGCAAAGTCATTGGGTTCGCACCCTGTTTCTGCTACCTGAATTTCAAAGACTGGGAATAGGCTCCACTTTGCTGGCACAAGAAGCTTTGCGGGCCAAAAACCTGAATAAGAAATTGGTACTGGACGTGATAAAGATCAACCCGGCAAAACGTCTCTACGACCGGATGGGCTTCAGAGTTATTGGTGAAGACCGGGCGCTATTTCACATGGAATTAGGCTGATACTTGTAATTGTGTCGATCTGGATGGTTGCACTTTGGTAGCCGTGACGCTGGAGCGTCCGGGGCTTCGTTCCCACGCTGGAGCGTGGGAACGATAAGAAAAACTGGCCGTCACGGATTCGCCATATAGTTAAAAAATTCCCGCAGCCAAGCCTCGCCACGCTTTTTTGGAAATTGGTTGGGGTGTTTCTTGACCCATTGCAAGGCGTAAATCATCGGCACCGAATCCAGATCTTTGATGTGGCTGGTGCGCCAAAGTTTGCGGACAATTTTGGACACCTGAAATTTTAACTCGATGTGCCTGACATGTTCCGGTGTCGGGTTTTGGCAATGTTCGGCCGGGGATGTCACCAGATATTCTCGGCAAGCCAAGGGCCGGACCGGATGAATGGAGCAGCTTTCCGCTTCCAAAAACGGACAGGGCACACCTTGCTGAAAATAAGTCAGCGCGTGTTGCTCTACCGCTTCGTGGCTGGTGCCTTCAGCCAGCATCTGTTCGAGCCGGCTCAGCCACTGGATAGCATCCAATTTTTCGCAAGCATCGGCAAAGCGTTGCTTGACTGCGGAACGTCTGGGCTCGGGCAATTGTTCGACCACACCGGCGATTTGATAGGCTTCGAATTCCGCCAACGGCACCACTTGTCGGCAGCAGGCGCCGCAGCCGGCTTGGCAGGAGATGGTCTCCTGGTCCGTAACAAAGGCAGCCACTGCGGTTTCGACAAAAGTGTTGTTGATGCGATGCAGTGCCGGCAGCATCGCTACCGGCGTCACTTTTTCCGTTGGCGCGCTGAATTTCAGCTCGATAGGCTTACCGTAAAGCGTTAGTTTGACGTTGGCGGGTGTGGTTTTGCTCATACGTGCTTTTAAGTTATTGATAATTTTCTAGCCAGGCTTACTCTGGTTGACCAATCGCAAGCGGTGGGACCTGGCGTTCCAAGCCTAACCAGCATAGAAGCTTTTGCGAAAAACAGAAACTTTGTCTTTGCAAGCTTGCCTCGACGCTGTATGCCTTCGTTCCCACGCCGGAGCTTGGGAACGATACAATACAATGCAAATTCATTGCGTTTGCTCAAATCCTAAACCATGACTATAGCCACTGATTTTTCCGAGATCCTTGCTTACGCAGGCCGACCGAATGAAACCCAAATCAAAGTCCGTTTGCGTGCCGTCGCTGAACTTGGTGTATTTCGACATGCCCTGCCCTCTGCCGTCGGCGGTTTTGGCGATAACTTTGCCTCGTTAGTCGAAACCCATCGCCGCCTTGGCGAAACTTGTCGCGATCCCGGTCTGATGCTGGCGATCAACGCCCATCTGTGGGGTTCTGTATACCCTATCTTGTTGTACGGCTGCGAGGCGCAGAAAGAAAAATTTCTGCCGGCTTTGTTGAGCGGAGACTGGCTGGGCGGGCATGCCATCACCGAGCCGTCTTGCGGCTCCGACGTGCAAGCGATGACTACTCATGCCAAACAAGCGGGCGACGGTTATCTACTAAACGGCGAAAAGCGTTATATCACTAACGTGCCAATGGCCGACTGGTTGGTGATTTACGCCAAATTGGACGGCAAGATTTCCGCTTTCCTGGTGTCCCGTGAAGATGACGGCTGCCATTTCAGCAATGAAAGTGCATTGGATGGCTGCAGGGGCAGCGCCACCGGCAGCGTGAGTTTGCAAGATTGTCGAATCGATGCCGATCGCCTGCTCGGAAAAATCGGCGTCGGCACCCAGATGATCCAAAAGGCTTTGGAGTACGAACGGGCCTTCGTGTTCGCCGGCATCGCCGGGCTCATGGATTGGCAATTGGCGGAAGTGGTTCGTTATAGCCGGGAGCGGCGCTCCGGCGGCGTGCATTTGGGTAAGCATCAGGCCGTCAGCCATCGCATCGCCGAGATGAAGTTACGGCTGGACACCGTCAATTTATGGCTGGGGGAATGCGCGCGATTGTGCGACGCCGGCCAACGCCTGACGATGGCGTCGGCGCAAACCAAGTTGTATGCGGCCGAGGCTTTCTTGCAATCCAGCCTGGATGCGGTGCAGATCATGGGCGCGGCCGGCTTGGAATCGGGGGGCGCGATGGCTGAATTGGTCCAGGATGCGCTAGCCGGGCGGCTTTTTTCTGGCAGCTCGGAAGTGCAGAAAAATCTGATCGCCGCCCTGCTCGGTACCGGCGACGCTTACCGGTTAAACACGCACCCCCATTCATGATGAATTTTTCCGCTTACCGCAACTGGCAGCCTACGCCGCTAATGAAGGTTTCATTGGCAATAACAATAGCCGCTCCGCTGGCGATAGTTATTCAACCAAGCATTTGGCCTTGGGCCTTGATGACTTTTATTGCCGATCAGTTGGTTTTAACCTTTGCCGGGCTTTGGCCGCGTTGCTCTTGGGTAGGCTCGAACTGGACCTCGCTGCCGCCTGCCGCCGCCGCGCGGGGCGACATTGCCATTACCATAGACGATGGCCCCGATCCTGAAATCACCCCCGCCGTGCTGGACCTGCTGGATCGCTTCGGCGCCAAAGCCACGTTTTTCTGCATCGCCGATAAAGCCCAACGCTACCCGGATTTGTGTCGGGACATCGTCAAACGCGGCCACGCGGTCGAAAATCACAGCATGCATCACCAATATCATTTGCCGTTTCTGCTGCTAAATGGCTGGATGGCCGAACTAAACGCGGCCCAGGATACTCTGACTGAGGTGACCGGCATTCGGCCCCGGTTTTTTCGGCCGCCGGTCGGTTTGCGCAATCCTTTGCTTGATCCGGTGCTCAGCCGCCTGGGTTTGCAATTGGCTAGTTGGACCAAGCGCGGCTTTGACACGATTGAAGGCAATCCGCAAGTCGTCTTGGCGAAATTGTTGAAAGACCTGAAAGCTGGCGACATTCTGTTGTTGCATGACAGTAATGTTGCCCGCACAAGCAACAATCAGCCGGTAATTCTAGAAGTGCTTCCTCCCTTGCTGGAGGCCATTGCTGTCGCGAATTTGCAACCGGTCACGCTGAGTGAAAGCTTGGATCGTTGCCAAAATCCCTAACGCATTTGTCTGATTTCGGAGAATTAAGCCATGAAAAAAACCTATGCCAGTGCAGCTTTAAGCCTGTTCTTGAGCGGCTGCGCGTTTCAAGCACCCGATTATTTACAAATGGTCACCGCGCCGGAACTAAATCAGCTGATGCAACAGCAGGATATTTTTCTGGTGGACGTGCATACCCCGGAGCAGCGGCATATCAAAGGCACCGATGTGTTTATTCCTTACAACAATGTCGAGAAATACCTGGATAAACTGCCGCAAGATAAAACCACTCCGATTTATCTGTATTGCGAAGGTGGGCCGATGGGCAATGCCGCAGCTAGAACGCTACACGAACTAGGTTACGAGCATTTGCGCAATTTGGAAGGGGGAACCAAAGCCTGGGCTAAAGCCGGATTTGGGTTTGAATAGTCCAATGATCGCTACTGGAACCGGAACTGCAACTGCCGGCTCCAGTACATCAAAAGCCCCGGGCTTATTCGACAATGCTATCGACTTTGCCGTTTTTAAATTTCACCAAAAAGCGGTTGAATAGATTGGACCAGTAAGTCCAGTCGTCGCTATCGAGCGAAGGCGTGACATGCTGCGGCGGGTAGCCGATGGCGGCCAGCACGGCTTTTTTGCTCATGCCTGTCTTCACCTGCCCTGCCAAAATACTTTCGCGCTCGGTGGGAGTATATTGATTGAGGTCTACCTTACTGGTGCCGGCAATTTTACTGAAAGCAATCGGCATATCGTCTTTGGTAAATTTTTGCACGTTTTCGATGGTAATCAGTTGGCCGCTGGATTCCACTCTAAGCACCGCCTCGTCGGAGGTCAGTTTCAGCAGCGCTACTGGTGTATTGATTGGAATCAACTGGCCTTTACGGTAATTGGTGGTGCGGAACCGGTTCTGCTCTTGGAACAGGCTGAACTGCGTATAGTAAACCTGCGCGGGCTGGACAGCCGCTGCCGCACCTTCACCTGGCTTAAGCTCCTTCTTGCAGCCCACCGCCAACACAGCCAAGCAGAGCAACATCACAATGTAGTTTTTTCTGAACATAATCAAAATCCCTCGAGCAAAAGGTTAAGAACAGGCTGACGCTAGGCAACAGGCGACGCGACAGTAAAACAAAGACGACAAACCGGAACAGCCCAAAACACAAACGCTACAGTAAGCGCCTAGCTAGGGCGAATCAGATTTAATCCCGAGCTTTTCCAAAAACACCGCAGGCGAAGCGAAACACATTTCGCGGCTGTCCGCGTCCACTGCGGCCTGGATGGTATGGCCCTTGGCCAACACTTCGCCGGTTTCGGCGTCGGCGACCCGGTATTTAATCTTCATCCGGTATTCCCATTCCACCAACTCCGCTGATACCTTGATCCGCTGTTCGAACTGGGCGGGACGCACATAACGCAACTGCAAATCCACAATCGGCCAGACGTAACCGGTTTCTTTCATGGCCATATAACCGTAGCCGATTTTATCCAGCATCGCGCAACGGGCGATCTCGATGTATTTGCAATAGTGGCCGTGCCAGGCAATGTTTAACAGATCAATGTCATGAAAAGGCACGATCAATTCCACTTCGGCGCGCAACATATTAGTTGTCCTCGACGGCTATCTGACTGGTATCGCCCGCAGTTGTCTTGCTCCAATACGGGTAAAAATTAAACCATTGTAGCGGCGCTATTCGGCAATAGGCTTCCAGTCGTTCGGCATATTGTCGCGCCAGATTTTTCAGCATGTCATGCCTTTTGGGTTCACCGCGCGGGATGCGAATAGATTCCGCGAAGTGTTCCAGATGGATCTTGAATCGACCGTTCACCGGAAAGCAAAACAAGGTATAGACCGGGCAACGCAACAGCGAAGCCAGCAGATACGGGCCTTGCGGAAATTCGGCGTCCTCTCCCAGAAAGCTGGCCGACACCGTGCGGCCGCCTTGCACCGGAATTCGGTCACCGACCATCACCAGAAATTCGCCGCGCTCGATCTTTTCCTGCAAGCTAATCGCGATGGCGGGACTTAACTCCGTCACTTGAATTAGTTGGATGGTGGCGCTGCCGCGACTGCCGAGCAGGCGGTTGAACTTCTCGGCATGTTTGGTATGTACCAAGATATTCAGATGGATGTGGCCGCGCATCGTGGCGATGGCTTGGCAAATTTCCAGGTTACCGATGTGTCCGGACAGCAGCATGGCGCCGCGTTTTTGTTCGATCAAATCCAAAAGGAGCTGGCGATTGGGAAAATCCACTTGCTCCGGCGTGATATTGCCGGTCCACACCACGATTTTATCCAGCAAGGTTTCGCCAAAGCTCAAAAAATGCAGGTAACTTTGCCAGAGTCCGCTGCCCAAACCCAACGCCGGGTAAAAATCGGCCAAATGGCGCAAATATTCCCTGGAAGACTCGCGGGCAAGACGCCCGGCCAGAAAGTAGTAACTGACCACCGGCCGCAAAAACAGACGAAATACCCAGCGGCCGAACAGCCGATACACCCACACCAGAGCCTGTATACCCAAAAGCAGGCTGTTTTCCTCCACGGCTGCCCAATGCCGGGCGGCGGTGTTCGCGGGCTTCATTGAAAATGCCTCAGTAGCAGTTTGGGCCAGCGTAACAACATACCGAAAAATAAACGGGCATGAGTCTGACTGAGCAGCAGATTGTCCTGCAAAGCCCGGAAATGCGATAAGCCGTCCAGCGGGTAGCGCACCTGAGTGGGAATGGAGATGACTGTCACGCCTTGCCAATAAAGCCGCACCAAAATCTCCGTATCAAAACCCATGCGATTTTCCATGGCTTGGCTTTGAATCAACTTTGCGCAAGACGCCAGCGGGTAAACCCGGTAGCCGCACATCGAGTCGGGGATGGCGAAAGACAGCGTGTTGATATGTACCCAAATATGGGTCAGGTAGCGGGCGTAGTAGCGCAGTTTAGGAATCGATGCGTCGAATAGCGCTCGACCGATAACTGCCGCTTCCGGCGCTTGTTTGGCGGCGCTTAGAAATTTATTCACATCGTTTAAATCGTGCTGGCCGTCGGCATCGATTTGCAGCGCGTGCGAAAACCCTTGGGCTTGAGCCGCCAGAATGCCGGCCTTGACCGCCGCACCCTTGCCTTGGTTAACCTCCAGCCTGATACTTTGCACCCAGGCATATTGCTCGGCTAAGCCGCGAATCACCTCGGCGCAGGCCGCATCGCTACCGTCATCCACCAATAGGCACGGCAGTTGATGCGTAGCCAAGCGCTCAACAATGCCTAGGAGCGGCTTTTCGTGGTTATAAACCGGAATCAAGATGCAGGGATTAAAGGTGGTGGTCATGAAAGTAAATTCTACCCGAGCTGTATTCGCAGGTCGCCGAACGGTAACAAAATGTCAATTTGCCGGCTTGTTGCAGATAGTGCAATGCCAATTCCAGCTCCTGTCCAGGTAACAATAGCTCTTTGAATTTTACCGATTCCATATGACTGAAGTCGCGGGTTAAACCCAGGTATTGCCGGGCATAATGCACCGCCCATTGGATTTGCACGACTCCGGGCACCACCGCAATTTCGTCGAAATGACCGTTGAAATAAGTCAGATCTTTGGGAATGCGCAAAGCCAACACCCTACCATCAGCCTGAATGTGTTCGCCTAGCGTTTCCGGAAACAAAACGCCTGGTGCGCTTCCCTGATTTTTCATACTCAAAAGCTGGCCTTCACTTTGCGGCGTACCGCCATTTCTGCTGCCATTAACAAACCCATCAGCACATACGAGATACAACCATTGTAAAGGCTCCACAACCAGCGGTCGCCATACCAAATAGTCAGCAAGGAAATTGCCGCGTTGCCCAGAAAAAAAACGCTCCACACCAGCGTCACTTTCCGGGTATACAGCACGCCGTGGGCGGGCAGATCCGGAAATTCCAGCCTGGCCAGGCGTTCCACTACCGTCGGCGGATGGATCAAACTGAAGGCAAATACCGCAAAAAACAGCAGACTAACAAACACCGGATAAGCCAGCAGCCAGTCGGCATCGTTAACCAGTGCGCTCAGCAATAGAAACAGCGCGCAGGCCAATATCAACCTAGACTCGGCTACAGCCACCGATTTACGCTGTTTTTGCAGCCAGTAACGCAGCAAGAACAATCCAGCTAGCCCTAAAGCCATGGAACGGGGTTGAAAGTAATCGGCGGAAAACCAAATCAGAAAGGGATAGCTGACCGTCGCGGCCCCGATAATCACATTCAGAATGATTTGCCGAGACTCTGCTGGGGATTTTGGGCAAATGCGGGTGTCTGGATTTGCCTGAATCTTGGTCGGGACCCGATTGGTGAAAAAATCTTTAAACATCCAGCCCTATTCAGCACTGATGCGATGCACGGTATCGACGACGTCCTGGATGGTACGGGCGTTTTTGAAATCCTCGGGATTGATGCGCTTACCGGTAATCTCGCGCAGCCTGACCATCAAATCCACCGCATCGATGCTGTCGATGTCCAAATCCTGCCGCAGGTTAGCCTCCAAGGTGATGTCCTCGGGCGTTAACTCGAACATTTCCGACATCAACTCTCTTAAGGTGGCAAATACGTCTTCTTGGGTCTTCATACGGGTGTTGTTTCCTGTTGCGATACTCAACTCGGCCTGGAACTCACTCTACAGCCTCGATTTAGCGAGTATCGGTTTGCTATTGTGTTCCTCTGGCACCACTCCAAGCGCCAAAGTATCTGTGCCAACCGCGCGATAAATTACTACGCCAAACAGGGATTATACCCTGGGTTACGGCAGATCGCTTAGGCCGCTGGCAATCGAGTTATGAAACTCGTCCAAACGCCAATGCCAGATTGCCCTGTCCTGCCGACATGATCCGCTTTGCCGGCCGGATATGACTGCTTGCACGAAATTGGGCAAGCCCTTTTCCGGCATTGCCGTGCCATTTGCCGGCTCGCGCGTCAGCTGCAATTGCGGCCCGGCACTGGCTGATCGCCCCAGCGTCATTGCCAAAGCCCAGGTCGTTTGACTGCCGGGCAGATAAGACAAATAAGCCTCCGGCAAAGGCTGTTCATAACAGACGAGCAAAACCTGGGGAACATCCAGCAACATGCCGCCTGCTTCCATAAAAGCCGCATACAGCCCTTCCGTACCGCCGGCCAAGGCTACATACGGTAAATAGCTTGTACTATGGAAACTGGACAAGCCGGCGATGGCATTATGCACGCACTGGCTGAAGCGGCTGGGCGAAACATGTTCGCCCTCTGCCAACTCTTCAAGCATCTCGAAATAATACTGGCTTTCGCCATGGCTTGAGAAAAATACCGAGGGCATATCGCCGTTTTCGCTACGACTGCGCCAGGCCACAGCGCAGGCCGCTCTGGCTAAAGGTGATAATCTGCGCCTTTGCATCGCCGGTAAAAACCCCACATCGGCCTTACCTTGGTTATACGGCAATATTTCACCGTTGGGCCAGCTAGTGGTTTGGGGCTCCGGCGCGGATTGCCAGAAACACCAGTGCTTTACTGTGAAAGCCAAACGGCTTTCCCTGCCTGACTCGGCCATGTTCTCGGTCAACTCAGCTATCCCAGCGCTGTAAAACCAAAGATGTGTTGATGCCGCCAAACGCAAAATTATTACTAACGATGTAGTCGGCGTGGATATGACGGCCGTCGCTGGTCAGATAATCCAGCTCGGCACAACGCGGATCGAGATTATCCAGGTTCAAATTGGGATGAAACCAGCCTTCCCTCAGCATCTGAATTGCCACCATGGCTTCCAAGGCCCCACAAGCACCCAAGGTATGACCAGTGAAACTTTTCAAACTGCTAATCGGGGTGTTGCCGCCAAACACTGCGGCCGTTGCATGACTTTCGGCAATGTCGCCCTGCTCAGTGGCAGTGCCGTGAGCACTGATATAAGCAATTTGCTGCGGCTCAAGCTGTGCATCCCGTAAGGCCAGACGCATCACCACCTGCATTGTGTCGGCATTGGGCTGCGTGGCGTGCACACCGTCGGCATTGGTGGCAAACCCGGCAACTTCGGCGTAGATCCGCGCGCCGCGCGCCACAGCGCGTTCCCGTTCCTCCAATACCAAGGTACAAGCACCCTCCCCTATCACCAAACCGTCGCGGTCGCGGTCGAAAGGCCGCGGAGTCAGATTTGGTTCGCTGTTACGGGTGCTGGTGGCGTAGAGCGCATCGAATAACGCCGCTTCGGTCGGGCAAAGCTCTTCCGCGCCGCCCGCCAGCATCACGTCCTGCAAACCATATTTGATCGCTTCGTAGGCGTAACCGATGCCCTGACTGCCTGAGGTACACGCACTGACAGAAGGTATGACCCGGCCGCGCACCTGAAAAAACAAGGCCACGTTGGCGCAGGTGGTGTGGCCCATCATCTTTAAATAGGTGGTGGCATTCAGATTGCCAATGTCGTGATTAATCAGCATTCTGCCGAAATCGGCGATAGCCGGCGTCGATCCGACTGACGAACCGTAGGCTACACCGGTGCGGCCGCTGCTGATAATCGGATCACCCAGCAAACCGGCATCAAGCATAGCCAGTTCCGTAGCCCGAGTTGCCATTAACGAGACTCGGCCCATGCTGCGGGTGTTTTTGCGGGTGTAATGGCCCGGCAGCGTGAAATTTTCCACTGCCCCCGCTAAACGGGTCAGCAGGCCGTTATAAATTTCCCATTCCGGAATGTAACGAATGCCGGATTGCTTGGCTAAAAGGCTGCCGCGTATTTCCTGCCAATCGTTGCCAATTGGCGAAAAACCGGCCATGCCGGTCACGACGACGCGGCGGGTCAACACAAACCTCCATTCACCGAAATCACTTGCCGGGTAATGTAAGCGGCATCTTCGGACATCAAAAACGCCACCAAGGCCGCGACTTCTTCCGGCGTGCCTAAGCGTTTGGCAGGTACGGCGGCAAGGGCTTCTTCAAGGGGCAAGCCTTCCAGCATCTCGGTTTCGATTAAACCGGGGGCCACACAATTGACGGTGATTTTGCGTTTCGCCAACTCCACCGCCAGCGCTTTGGTTGCGCCGATAATGCCGGCTTTGGCCGCGCTGTAATTGACTTGGCCGCGGTTGCCGACTAAACCGGACACGGAAGACAGCGTGACGATGCGTCCCGGTTTACGGCGTTGTATCATCGGCATAACCAGCGGATAAAGCACGTTGTAAAAACCATCCAGATTACTGCGCAACACCTGGTCCCAATCCTCGCCGCTCAGCGCTGGAAAGGCATTGTCTCGGGAAAGGCCGGCATTGCACACCACACCATAGTAGGCGCCATGGGCTTGAATATCGTTTTCCAAACTGTCTTTGGCCGCATGGCGGTCGGCTAAATCAAAGCTCAGTACGCGCGCCTGGCGGCCCATCTCGACAATCTGTTGTTTCACTTGCTCGGCTTCATTCAGCCGACTACGGCAATGCAGCACAATATCGTAGCCCTCGCGAGCAAGGCGCAGGGCGATGGCTTTGCCGATGCCTCGGCTGGATCCCGTGACCAGGATGGTGGGTTGGTTCATATTCCTTTTCCGGCGAGAAATTTTTGCGAATCCTGTGGCAGCAACACATTCAACTTCGAGCGGGCCTTAATATTTTTCCCGGTTATCGTGCAGTCAAACACGGACATATCATTGGCGGCCTCGATAATTTTTTCCGCACTGACGGTCAGTTTGGCACCACAGGGAAAACTGCCGACTGAACATTCGAAGTAGCGAGTGCCTAATAAAAACCCCAAACCAATCGCTTCGCCTCGGCACTTGCGGTGATAACCGGAGTAGGCGGCAATAGTTTGCGCCATGTATTCCAAACCTACCCAGGCCGGCACGCTGTGATCGCCACACGAAAACAGGCCGTCGTCGCGCACCTGCAATTCGACCACGATATGGCTGTCACTTACTTCCAGGACCCGGTCCAACAGCACCATACGCCCGGACTGAGGTACTAGGGATTCGATGGCATAGGGAAAAGCCGCTGGACTGTCAGGGATGTCCAATGAGCAGGGACACATTGTTTCCGCCGAATGAAAAAGAGTTGCTAAGGCAGTATTGTAGCGGCTTTGGCTGCTTGTTTTCCAGCCCGACCAAGTTTAGTCGAGTCATGTCCGGGTCAGGTTCGCCATCCCAAAGATGCGCAGGTAAACACCTTTCTTGATGTAAATCAGACAGTAGCAACCAGCATAAACCTGCTTCCAGCGCACCGGCCGCACCCAAACAATGGCCGGTGGACGGTTTGCTGGAGCTGCATGCCGTATCGCTACCGAACAACTGCGCAACCGCCCGATTTTCCATCGCATCGTTTTGCCAGGTGGCCGTGCCGTGCAGGTTGATGTAATCGATTTGCTCAGGCTTTAGCTGTGCATCGGCCAATGCCGCCTGCATTGCCAGTAACGCGCAGCTACCGTCAGGGCGCGGCGCAGAAATATGATAGGCATCGGCACTGGCCCCAACACCCAGCAACGCGATGTCTCCAGGCTCGCGCGTCATCAAAAATAAAGCCGCACCTTCGCCTATCGTCGTGCCGTCGCGGTTTTTACTGAACGGATTGCAAGTGGTTTTGCTAAGGGCACCCAATGCAAAAAAGCCTTCCAGCGTGGTGTGGCATAAACTGTCGGCACCGCCCACTACGACCGCATCGCAGACGCCCAAGCGCAGCAGGCGGCGCGCGGAAGCCAAGGCATTGGCACTGGATGAACACGTGGTGGAGACGGTGTAGGCCGGGCCGCGAACGTCCAGGTACGCCGCCAAAAACTCCGCTACGCCACCCAATTCCTGCTGCTTGTAGTGATAGTGACCAGGCATGCTCCCGCTTGCCCGCAACACTTGCACCGCACTTTCACCCTCGGCAATCCCCGAGGTACTAGTGCCTACCACTATGCCAACGCGATCTGCGCCGTAACGAACTATGGCGGTGCTGATAGCGGACTCGATCTGGCAAAGCGCCGACAACAGCAAACGGTTATTGCGGCAATCGTATTGTTTAAGTTTGGCGGGAATGGCCGGTAATTCCGTTAGCACGCCGAATGCGGGAATAGCCGAATCCAGCCAGGTCGGTGGAACAGGCTGAACAGAACCTCCGGCAAGCCATGCGGCTAAGATGTCAGCCTTGCTGCCGCCCAGCGCACAGACCAGACCTAAATCATGTAAATACAAATGACACCGCTCAGGCAGTTTGATAAGTTGCCAAGATGGCCTCGATTTTCTTAGCACTGCGCTGCGTCATGGGGTTTTCCTCGTCCCAGGCATAGCCAGCAAGAATGGAACAAATCATGGCCTTGACGCTGGCCAACTGATTTTCCTCGAAAATAATTTGCTGAAAACGGCCATCGTACCAAGCCTCCACATAAGCCCGAAATACCTCTATGCCCTTGCGCAAAGCCCGCTCGTATTCGATAGACCAGTTTACCGGCTCACCGCGTAATTGCCGGTCAACCAAGGGTACGGCCAACGCGGCGGATTTCATCGCAATCGTCACGCCGGATGAAAACACCGGATCCAAAAATTCGCCGGCATTGCCGAGTAACGCAAAGCCCTGTCCATAGAGTTGCTTGACGTTGGCCGAGTAGCCGCCGATGGTGTTAGCCGGGGTATCGAAACGGGCGTTGGTCAACAGCTCGGCGAGACGTGGCTCTTCGAAGGCAATGTCCTTTAACACTTCCAGCGGCTCTCCGCTGCGCTGGTCCAGAAAACCCGCGGGCGTCACCACACCGAGCGAGCTTCTGCCGTTACTGAACGGAATCAGCCAGTACCAGATTTCATGAAATTTCGGATGAATGGCAATTAAAATTTTATTGCGGTCGTAATCGGATACAGTAATCCGATCCTCGATATGCGTGAACAGCGCGCGGCGCGGCGACAATGACGAAGGCGTTTCCAGATCCAATAATCTTGGCAAGACCCTGCCAAAACCGCTGGCATCCAATACCATCTTTGCCCGCCATTGCTTGTGCACACCGTTGGCATCCACGCTGGTCAGGCTGGCTTGCTCAGGATTACTAAAATCGGCAGACTGGATGGTTTGTTGATAATGAATAGGCACGCCGGCCGCTTCGGCGCTATCGGCCAACACCTTATCGAAATGGGCGCGCGGTACTTGAAAGGTGGTGCCCCAGCCTGGGCTAAATTTCTGGGTGAAATCGAATTCGGTGAGTTTGCCGGCTCTGGAAAATGCCGCGCCGTTTTTGAATTGAAAACCTTCCGCCGTCACGGCCGGCAGCATGTCAGCGGCTTCCATGAAAGCCATGCACTGCGGTAGCAGGCTTTCGCCAATCGAAAAGCGCGGAAACTGTTCCTTTTCCAGAATCACCACTTGGTGACCGAGTTGTTTCAGCATCTTGGCAGCCACGCTGCCGGAGGGGCCGGCCCCGATAATCAATACATCTGCATCCATTTACTTACCAACCCTCTTATCCGGTTAAAATACTTCCAGTACAAAATTCAGAAACAGCGGCAATGCCGCTAAGTTAACGTTCTTCCCCCGTTGGAAAAGTACCCATATGGGCATGAAGGGGCTCGAGGGGGATTTATTTATGAAATCTCCCCTGCCCCTCTTTTTCAAAGAGGGGAATTAACAACGCCAAAGCATAACTTAACGGCATTGCACCGAATAGAATAAAGCCCATTCCATGCAGGAATCCCACAAAATCCCCGCCCCACCGACACCACTATATTCTAACCACACAGCGCCGTTTGCCCTCTACAACGACCATGTGGTAAGCCGCGGCAATTTATGGGCGGACGTGGCGGCCCTGGCCGCGCAATTGCCGGACCAGCCCTATCAATTTAATTTATGCGAAAACCGCTACCTGTTTTGCCTGTGCCTGTTAGCGGCGGCGGTACGCGGGCAGATTTGCCTGCTGCCACCCGCCGGGCAAATGGCGGTTATTCTGGAAATTCTGCGCGACTATCCAGGCGCGTATATCGCCAGAGAACACGCGCCTCAGCAAAAGGGTTTGGATTGGTTCGAAGTCATCGCGCCAAACGCTGCAAGCGCAGCATCGCCACCCGATTTCGACTGGCAGCGCACCGCCGTGATTGCCTTCACCTCCGGCAGCACCGGCAAACCCAAGCCCTGCCCGCATAGCCTGCATACCTTTAAAACCTCCGCCGAAATGGCGGTCAGCAGCCTGGGATTAGCCAAGCAGCAACTATTGATGCTCTCCACCACCCCGCCGCAACATATGTACGGCCTGGAAACCTCGGTATTTTGGCCGCTGTTTTCCCAACTGGTGCTGCACGACGGCCGGCCGTTTTTCGCCGAAGACATCCGGCAAACGATGAATACCGCGCCTTGGCCCGTTGTGCTGGCGTCAACACCGACCCATTTGCGTTCCTTAATCAAAACCACCGGCGCTTGGGACAATCTGGCCGGCATAATTTCTGCCACCGACACTTTATCCGCAAAGCTGGCCGGTGAAACCGCGGCAATTTTAGGGCAATCCCCCCGCGAAATCTATGGCAGCACCGAAACCCTGTCGTTTGCCAGCCGCGAGACCTTACTTGAGAACCCGTGGCGACCTTACGACGGCTGCCGCTTGCATCAATATGAAAGCGGGCAAAGCTGTCTGCAAGCTGCGCATTTGCCGATAGCAGTGCCTTTGCAAGACACTGTGCAGATCCAAGCCGACGGCTGTTTTACCGTATTGGGCCGGGATCAAGACATGGTGAAAATCGGCGGCAAGCGCGCGTCCCTGACCGAACTGAATCGTCGCTTGCTGGACATAGACGGCGTAGACGACGGTGTTTGTTTCATCCAGGATAATGGCCGACTGGCCGCTGTCGTGGTCAGCAAACTAGACAGCCAAGCCATTCGGCGGGGTCTACAGCCCTATCTGGATGAGGTGTTTCTGCCGCGAAAAATTCATTTTGTTACTAAGATTCCGAGAAACGGGACAGGTAAGCTGGCAAAAACCGAACTGGAAAATCTGTTAGAAAGTTTAAGTTAGACGACTTGCCAGGCGCGATGCGCAGGCCAGATTAATCATGCCGCTTTGCGTCTGCCGGCAGCTTATCGAACAAGGGGTTTTTGGCGATCGCATAATGCTCCGGGTAATACACAGCCGCGAGATGTAAACCATGCGGGGGGGCGGTCATCGCAGCTTGGGAGCGGTCTTTAGTCTCCAAAAGTTCGGCAGTCCAATCCACCGGCCGCCGGCCCATACCGATTTCCATCAATACCCCGGCGATATTTCTGACCATATGATGCAAAAAGGCATTGGCGCAGAGATCGATGATCACCCGCTGATCGTCGCGGTATACATCAATAAAATGCATCAAGCGGTTGGGACTGACCGATTGACAACTCTGCGCGCGAAACGAGGAAAAATCGTGTTCACCCAGTAGCACCTGCGCGGCTTGATGCATGGCTTGCTCGTCCAGCGGCTGGTAACACCAGGTAGCCTGAGTTCTTAGCAAAGCCGACTTCATCGGCCGATTCAAAATCACATACCGATAAGCGCGGGCGATGGCGCTGTAGCGAGCATGAAAGTCGCCCAGCGCCGTTTGTGCCCAGATAATACGGATGTCATCCGGCAAATGGCTGTTGCCGCCCATCAACCAGCCGCGCATATCGCGCTCTGTGTCGCAATCAAAATGCACCACTTGTTCCAGCGCATGCACGCCAGCATCGGTGCGGCCCGCGCAAAGTACGGTAATCGGTTGATTGGCGATTTTACTCAAGGCTTTTTCCAACTGGCCTTGCACGGTCGCTTTACCGTCCTGCCATTGCCAGCCGGCGTAAGCACTGCCGTCGTATTCGACGCCTAAAACGATGCGCGGCATATCGGTTGCTGTTTATTCATGAATCCACACCCGGCAACCCACGGCAATCTGCTCGAATAAGTTGATCAGATCGGCGTTGAGCATGCGAATACAGCCGTGCGACTCCGGTTTACCTTGCATCAATTCGTCTGGTGTGCCGTGGATATAGATATAACGCCATGTGGTGTCCACATCGCCGTAGCGGTTTTTGCCCGGTTCCAAGCCGCCCAGCCACAGGATGCGGCTGAGAATCCAGTCGCGTTGCGGATGCTGCGCAGCCAGCTCTGGCGTGTAGATTTCGCCGGTTGGCCGCCGGCCTGCCAGTACGCTGTTGATCGGCAGGCCGGCACCGATTTTGGCGCGGATCTTATGCCAGCCGGTCGGCGTGCAGTAGCTGCCTTTTTTTTCGCCGGGGCCGTTTTTAGCGGTAGAGACCGGAAATTGGGCCAACACCTCGCTGCCGTGTACTAAGTGCAGGCGCTGCTCGGCAATGGCGATGTCCAAATAAGGCGCTGCAAAGTGATAGTGCTGCGTTGCCGCAGAACCCTGAATCATTTTACAAACAAGGCTATCGATTCGACATGCGCGGTTTGCGGGAACATGTCCATCACCCCGGCCTTAACCAACTTGTAACCCAGCTCGTTCACCAAAATTCCGGCATCGCGGGCCAAGGTGGATGGGTTGCAAGATACGTAAACAATCCGCTCCGGTTGCCAGTGTTTCAAGTTGTGTAACACTTCCGATGCGCCGGCCCGCGATGGGTCCAGCAACACCTTGGTAAATTTTTGCTTGGACCAGGGTTGGTCTTTCAAATCCTTAGTCAGATCGGCGACATGAAATTCAACATTATCCAGGTTATTCAACTTGGCATTTTCCCGAGCGTGCTTGACCAGCGGCAAGTCGCCTTCCACACCGACGACCTGACCCGCCTGGGTCGCCAGTGGTAGGGTGAAATTACCCAAGCCGCAGAATAAATCCAGCACCCTGTCGTCTTTGCTTAATTCCAGCGCTGCCAAGGCCCGCGTCACCATCTTTTGATTGATCTGATAATTGACTTGGGTAAACATCGCCGGGCGGAAATTGAACTTAACGCCTTGTTCGGCTAGGGCGTAACTCGGAATGACTTCCGGCTCGCCGTCCAAAGGCACGATGGTATCCGGACCTTTCGGCTGCAGACAAATGCTGAGCTGATGTTGATGGGCAAACTCGCGCAGCCGTCGTTTATCGGCATCGGTCGGTGGCTCCAGCACTCGAAACGCCAGTACGCATTCCTTATCGCCAATCGCCACTTCGATTTGCGGAATTTTGTCTTTCACCGTCAACCCGGCGATCATCTCACCCAAAGCGATCAGCTTCTCGCCGACGATGGGGTTCATCACTTTACAGCTATCGATTTCCGCTAAAAACGGATTGCGCCGCTCGCGAAAACCCACTAACACCCTATTCTTTTTCGCCACCCATTTCACGCCCATCCGCGCCTTGCTGCGATACCCCCAGTGCGGGCCGGTCAAAGCTTCCCAGATTTGCGGAATCTCGACTTTACCGATGCGGCGGAACTGATCGTGCAGCAAGTCCTCTTTGAAATTGATCTGTTCGGCGTCATCGACATGTTGAAAACTGCAACCGCCGCAACTGCCGAAATGCGGACAAGCCGGTTCGACCCGATGCTCAGATCGGCTTATCAGATTGACCACTTTGCCTTCTGCATAGTCTTTACGACTGTCGGTGTAGACAAATTCCAGCGTTTCGCCGGGCAAGGCTTCGTCGATAAACACGACTTTGCCATTGACGTGGCTGACGCCGCGGCCATCGTGGGACAAAGATTCTATGGTAACGGTGACGGGGTCTAACGGGAGTTTTTTCTTGTGGGCCATTGTGCTCGATTGGGTGGGTTGGGTTAGCGTGGTGTAACCCAATATGCCGCTGCGTTGTTTAGGTTGGAAAAATGCCGGTGGATAAATAGCGGTCGCCCCGGTCGCAGACTATCGCCACGATCAAGGCATTTTCAATTTGTTGGGATAATTGCAAGGCCGCGTAAACCGCACCGCCGGAGGATACGCCGGCAAAAATACCCTCTTGTGCTGCCAAGGCGCGCGTGGTGTTTTCCGCGTTCAGCTGATTGACTTCGATGATGCTATCCACCCGCACCGCGTCGTATATTTTAGGTAAATATTCCTTAGGCCAGCGGCGAATACCCGGGATTTTCGATTCGCCTTCCGGCTGCACGCCGATGATTTGAATCTCGGGATTCTGCTCTTTCAAATACCTTGACGTACCCATGATGGTGCCGGTGGTGCCCATGGAGCTGACGAAATGCGTAATCTTACCCTGTGTGTCGCGCCAGATTTCCGGACCGGTGCCTTCGTAATGCGCCAACGGATTATCGGGATTAGCGAATTGATCCAGAATCCGTCCCTCGCCGCGCGCTTCCATGGCCCGTGCCAGATCAATCGCTGCTTCCATGCTGCCTTTGGCCGGCGTCAGGATAATCTCCGCGCCGTAGGCTTTCATCGACGCAATGCGTTCGGCGCTCATATTGTCCGGCATGATCAAGGTCATCTTATAACCCTTGATCGCCGCCGCCATCGCCAAAGCAATCCCGGTATTGCCGCTAGTGGCTTCGATTAAACGGTCGCCGGGTTTGATCTCGCCACGCGCTTCGGCGTGTTGAATCATGCTTAAGGCAGGCCGGTCTTTAACCGAACCAGCCGGATTGTTACCTTCCAGCTTCACCAAAATAGTATTGCCGCCAGCGACCGGCAGGCGTTGCAAACGCACTAATGGCGTATTTCCGACAAAAGATTCTATGGTTGGAAAGTTCATGACTTTAACGTCCGGTTAAGTTTACGGCGGCGATTATAGCAAGTTCCAGACCTCAAGCGCCGCTGTAACCCAAGGCGAAAAAATTTCATTTATAATCGACTGACCCCAATCAAACCAGCAGCCGACATGGAATCCATCGATTTAAATAGTCCCGAGCTTTACATCAACCGCGAACACAGCTTATTGGAGTTCAACTTTCGGGTGCTCGCGCAAGCCCTGGACGAAACGCTGCCGCTACTGGAACGACTGAATTACTTATGCATTTCTTGTTCCAATCTGGATGAGTTTTACGAAGTACGTGTCGCCAGCTTGATACAAATGGCGGAAATGGACCCCAATCTGGTCAGTTCCGACGGCTTAACCATTAACGAGCAATTCGACAAAATCTCGATCAAAGCCCACGAACTGGTCGCAGAGCAATATCGGGTACTTAACGAAGTACTGATCCCCTGCCTGGAAACCGAAAATATTCGTTTCTTAAGGCGCGACCGCTGGAGCCCGGCACAAAAAGCCTGGCTGGAAAAATATTTCAACGAAGAGCTGTTGCCGATTCTGACCCCGGTCGGGCTGGATTCGGCACATCCGTTTCCGCGCATTCTCAATAAAAGCTTAAATTTCATCATCTCTCTGACCGGCAAAGATGCGTTCGGCCGCAACAGCGGCCGGGCGGTTTTGCAGGCACCGCGCGCCCTACCCCGCATCGTGCAATTACCTGTTACCGAGACCGATAGCGGGCCTTACGATTTTGTGTTTCTGTCCTCCATCATTCATGCGTTCGTCAACGAGTTGTTCAACGGCATGATGGTCAAGGGCTGTTATCAATTCCGGGTCACCCGCAACAGCGATTTTTTCGTCGACGACGACGCGATCGACGACTTAATGCTGGCCGTGGAAGGCGAACTGGCGATGCGCAATTACGGCGATGAAGTACGCCTGGAAATCGACGGTAATTGTCCCGAAGAGACCGTGAATTTCTTGTTGGCGCGCTTTGATTTAAAACCGGACCGCTTATTTTTAGCCAACGGTCCGGTCAATTTAAGCCGGATGCAAACCATCTTGAGCATGGTCGAACGCCCCGACCTGAAATTTACGCCCTTCAAATCCAGCGTGCCGCCAGCGCTAGGGCGCAACAAGGATATTTTTGCCAGTATCCGTAAGCAGGATATTTTGCTACATCATCCGTACGAATCATTCTCGCCGGTGGTGGATTTCATTCGCCAGGCCGCTGCCGATCCGGATGTACTAGCCATCAAACAAACCTTGTACCGCACCGGCGTGGACTCGCCTATCGTCGCGGCCTTGATTAAAGCCGCACGCGCCGGCAAGGAAGTCACGGTCGTCATCGAGCTGCGGGCGCGTTTCGATGAAAAGGACAACATTGGTCTGGCCGCAAAACTGCAAGAAGCCGCGGCTCACGTGGTGTACGGGGTGGTGGGATATAAAACCCACGCTAAAATGTGCATGGTTTTGCGCAAGGAAGGCAGCACTTTGCGCAATTACGTACATCTGGGCACCGGCAACTATCATCCTAAAACTGCTCGGCTTTATACCGACTACGGCTTGTTTACTTGCGAAAAAGAATTGGGTGAAGACGTACGCCGGGTATTCATGCAACTGACCAGTTTAGGCAAGGTCAGCAAACTGAATAAGCTGCTGCAATCTCCGTTTACTTTGCACCACGGCATCCTGAAGATGATTGATAGAGAAATCGAGCATGCCAAAAAAGGCAAGCCGGCCAGAATTATTATCAAGGTCAATGCCGTAGTTGAGGAACAGGCGATTCAAGCCCTGTACCGCGCCTCGCAAGCCGGCGTGGAAATCAAAATGATCGTGCGTGGCGTCTGTTGCTTGCGGCCGGGCGTGCCGGGGGTTTCCGAGAATATCGAAGTACGCTCTATTGTCGGCCGCTTTCTGGAACATACCCGCATCTATGCGTTTTGCAACGGCGGCGATTGGGCGGTTTACGCATCCAGCGCCGACTTGATGAACCGCAACATGTTCCGCCGCGTGGAGGTCTGTTTCCCTATCGCCGACAAGCGAATTGCCGAACGAATTCTTAACGACCTGGATGCGTATCTCAGAGATAACGCCCAAGCCTGGCAATTGCAAAGCGACGGCCAGTACCGGCATTTGCGCGCCGACGATCAAGCCATTTATCAAGTGCAGAGCGAACTGCTCAAAGCGTTTTGCGGATAGGATAAGCCATGAGTCAAAAACCCCGCCAAATCCGGCAAGTGGTGCTGGATACCGAAACCACCGGCATCAACCCCAAGGAAGGCCATAAGATTATCGAAATCGGCTGCGTGGAACTGATTAACCGCCGTTTGACCCGTAATCATTTTCACGTCTATCTGAATCCGGACCGGGAAATTGATGCCGGCGCCATCGAAGTCCATGGCATAACGAATGAGTTTTTAAAGGATAAGCCGCGCTTCGCCAACGTGGTCGAAGACTTTATGCGCTTTACTCAGGGTGCGGAGCTGATCATCCACAACGCACCGTTTGACGTCGGCTTTTTGAATCACGAATTGGCGCTATTAGCCGGGGAAGAACGCCGTATCGAAACCAATAGCACCGTGTTCGATACCCTGGCTTACGCCCGAAAAAAACACCCCGGCGCACGAAACAGTTTGGATGCCTTATGTAAACGCTACGGCATAGACAACAGTCACCGCGAATTGCATGGCGCTTTACTCGACGCGGAAATCCTGGCGGACGTCTATTTATTGATGACCGGAGGCCAGGCTTCCCTGTTGGATGAAGGCGATCACACCGGCAATGGCGGCGAACAGGCTATCGTTAGACTATCGGCCGACAGAGCGCCATTAAAAATCATTGCTTGCAGTAGCGAGGAAGAACTGGCGCACCAACAGCGCTTGGCGAAAATCGCCAAAGTCAGCGGCAATTGTTTGTGGCAACAGTAGTGTGGCCGTCTTTTAAACGCCCCGCTTTCAAAAGCCCCAGAACTCAGTGTCTTCAAATGAAAAAAGCGGTGCGCTCGGCGGTGGTTCGATGACCAACTCGCTGAGCGGCATTGGTTTATGCACGCCATAGCCTTGGGCATAGTCGACGCCTATGGTTTTTAAAACCTCTCTAATCTCATTGCTTTCGACGTATTCAGCGATGGTCGTCAAGCCCAGGGAATGAGCGATTTCATTCATGGATTTAACGATGGCAACATCGGCTTTGTCATTTAATATGTCTTTGACAAAGGCCCCGTCTATTTTCAGATAATCGATATTCAAGTTCTTCAGGTAGGAATACGACGAATAGCCTGACCCGAAATCATCCAAAGAAAATTTGCAATTAAACTGTTTGATGGCCTTGATGAAACTATTTGTTAAATAAAAACTTTCCGCTGCAACCGTTTCCGTGACTTCGAACGTCAGTTTATTTGTGGGCACGCTGGTTGATTCCAATATCCCTTTAAGAAAGCCTAAAAATTCTTCGCTGTTAATAGATTGTCCGGACAAATTGATCGCAAACCCATCAATATGATCGAAATAATGTCTATTATTTTCAATCCACATAAGCACGTTGGTAATCACCCATTGATCAATTTCCGGCATACGCTTACAGCGTTCCACGGCAGGTATGAAATGATCGGGCGGAATAATATTATCGTTTTCGTCTTTAATACCCAGCAAAATTTCGTAATGTTGATGACTGGCACTGGCTTCATCGACAGCGGCAATCATTTGGCAACGTAAAAACAATCTATTCTCGGAAAACACCTTGTCAATATTGCCTATCCATTCGTATATTTTATTTTGACGTTTTAAATTCTCGTCATCATGCGTAAAAAGTAAAACATTATTCGGACCGGAACGCTCTGCCGACATGCTGGCGGTATCGGCATTTTGCAACAACTCGTTAACGTCAAAATTGTTCTGTTCGAACGGCACCAAACCGATACTCACACCGATGGTATAGCTTTTATCTTGCCATTGAAACCGCGATTCACTAATGACTTTTAACAGCTTTTTGGATAATTCATAAGCAGTTTGCGCTCCGCAATCTTTTAGCAGCACTGCGAACGATTTATCACCGATTCGCGCGAATAAGTCGCCATCACGCAACTGCTCGCTGATTAAATGCGTGAGCGTTTTTAAGAATTGTTTGCCGCCAGTGACTCCGCAAACATTAGTAATGACGCGAAAATCCAAAACCTCTATATGACCCAAGATATGGCCGGTACTATCGAGTTTAACGAGCTCGATTTTTAGCTGTTTAACAAACTCGTCTTTGGTGAGTAAATCGGTTTCCGCGTCATGCGTAGCGTTATAAATCAATTTGCTATGCATGTTTTGCAACATTTGGTTAGTCGCGCGATCCATTAAAGGCACATCCAGGCTTTCTATTCTATTCGCTCCGCCATTTTCCAAAAGTAATGCCAATTCGGTTTTATTAAGCTCTAACTTAGTCAGTCCATCGCGATTAACAAAAACGCAAATTGGTAAAATATCGCCTATCCACACCAGTTTCATCGGTTCAAAACCTTCGGAGCCTCTATAGATTATCAGCCATTCGCCCACCTGTAATTGTGAAACTTGCGCTGCCCATTCAGATTCTATAATGTCCTGCATGGATCTAGGCGCGGGAATTCTGACGGTATCCATCGGCTTCCTAACTTTTGGCACACCGCTACCCACCAGTAAAGCAAACAATTCTTCAATAACATTATCGCGTTTGAATAAGTTAGGACAAACCGTGCCTAGATTCTCTTCGATAAATTTGAGTGTGGTATGAATGCTGACCGATTGCATATTCAGAAACGAATCCTGTTCGTAAAGCCAAAATAGTAAATCGTCAATTACTTTCAGATAAGAGGCTTTTTCCTCAGGCTTAGCTTCCTTATTTAATTCGGCAATCACTAACAGGTCTTGCCATCCAGCGCCAAGTAGCGTGGGAATAATCGATGGTACAGAACGGCCGGCTATACGCTTATCAACTTCCTGCTGAATAGTTAGCCTTGCCGCCTCCAATTTTTGTTGGCCTTCGTAAGGCTCTATTATACGTTTGACGTTGGTTTCATTGGATTTTGTCCACTGCTTAGTGACGCTATCCAATTCATGCTCGACTTCAGTGAAAACATTAGGATTGCTAATGGACTCAGCGGAAATCCGAGCTATTGCTTTTTCTACAGTATTTTTTATATTCGTATTTTTGATTACCCGATTACTTTTAATCGCAGGTTCCAGAACAGCTAGTTGATTCAGTATTTTTCGGGCAGGGTGCGACTCGGAATCCAGAAAATCATTACCTTGCATGGGCAATGACAATAGAGGTAAATGAATACTTTCCAAATAATCTTTAATATCTTTAGAAAACTCAAGCTCACCGAACAAGGCATCAAAAAACCTGCCATACAGTTCAAGGCGCTGAACATCGTTTGCGGCCAACGATTTTGCCTCCGGATTATCAGCTTGTAATTTATCGGCAAGGCTTTTTTGCAGTGTTGTGGTATCTAAATGCAGGCCAGATTTAGCGGTAATATCCTTTTGGATTTTCGCAATCGCCGATAAAACTTCCGCTGGGTCAAATACTTGCTGGACATTATTGAGAGGCAGGGTATTTTCCTTGCGCTGGGTATCGGTAGATACGGCCATTGTTTCAGTTAACAGGTTCAGTAATTTGCCTGTAACCTGGCTTAAAGGTTGAATAGCTTTGTGAACGACCAGCGGTTCGGCATCCAAATAGTCATTGAAATAAACTTGCTGTTTATCGCTATTTTTTGTATGAAAAGCGGAGCCGCTCTGCTTACTATGAACGGGCATTTGCAATCGCGCGGATTCAAACTTAGCTAAAGTCGCAGCTGCTTGCTTATAAAAACCCGGCAACTCGATAATTAATATTTTTTCGAAGCAATTATAAATTGCCTTTTTTATATTACTCCCCAGCTCTAGCTGTAAGAATATTTCCCTAAAGCTGTCACATAAAACCCCCGGACCAATCGGATTATTGACCGTATTATCAAATATACCAAACACCCTGCATAATTCTCTAACTAACAGATTAAGCTCGTCGTCAAAATAGTTTTTAAGCTTTCTGATAGTAGCCGACATATTCAACCAGTCTTCAAAGTCGTCTTTTTCGATTAATGAAAGCGAATCATGATATAAAGCATCTGAGTTTTTTTCGTTGTCACTGGAAATATAATCAACCTGATATATAACAGAACAACAAAATTCGCTACTAATAATCTCTCTATTCAGCTTTAGCGTGGTAATTAAGTCGTCAAAAGCCGATGGATTGGAAAAAAACTCAGCATGCGTGTTCGCAGCTTCCATGCAATCGCTCAGCGAGTCAAAAAACCTATCGATTAATAAAGGCAAGCTTTCTATTAGAAATTGTTTAAATGTGTTTTTATAATTTTCTTGATTTAAATTGTCTGGTGAAGTATCTAAATTGTCATTCGTTGAGGAAAGCGATCCAACATTTGCTATTTTTCTTAACGCATTAAACGTGGTGGCGGGCATCTGTTCAGTGACAAGGCCTACTCCCGTCGAACCAATATGCGTTATTTGCGCATCTACTTCAAAAGTTTTTAGCTCGAACTCCAATTGAATAGAAAAGCGAATTTTTATATTTTTATGCAATGCAATCTGCGGATGACTTTTATCAAAAACCAGATAAAATCCACCGCTACAAAAATCCAGAATACGGCATTCCAGTGTATCAGTTTGGTCGATTATCAATAAAGCGTTTAGATCAATCGCATATCTAATATAGCGACGTCTTTTGCTTTTTTTAATACTAACAGACATAAATCAGATGAAATAGGAAAAAACTACCGTAATAATAGACGCCGACCGTGTTGTTTAAACCAAGCCAGTGTAAACTCCGTAAATAGACTAATTGACATTATTTAACGAAGCGGAAATGTATTTATTTAAGCACTATCTATCTAACGACAATACTGGTGCGGATACTATACCACGATAGGCTTGAGTGCGGTCCCGGCTGGTTGTCAAGTGTAGACCAGTTCAGGCGAATATTTAGCGCACAAAAAGCGCGGTTTCAATGGTTACTTGAGTCTCGCCGGGGTCTATAGTTCAACAGCTTCAAGCACTCACGACATAACCCAAGTTTCGGCCAATGTTTTGCGCGATTTTGCTTGCCGATTGCGTCTGAGTTTGGGATAAATAAAAAAAACCTGACAACAACCCCCAAAGTGGACATCTATGAATTACTGGCTGATGAAATCAGAACCCGACACCTTCGGCATTGACGACTTGTTTAATCGACCCGGCCAAACCGAGCATTGGGACGGTGTCCGCAACTACCAAGCCCGAAACATGATGCGTGACGACATGAAAATCGGCGATCAGGTGTTTTTTTACCATTCCAACTGCGACGAACCGGGTATCGTCGGCATCATGCAAGTGGTGCGCGAAGCCTATCCAGACTTTACCGCGTTCGACCCGGACGATAAGCATTTTGACCCGAAAAGTAATCCGGACAAGCCTACCTGGTACATGGTCGATGTAAAGTTTGTCAGAAAGCTATCGCGTAACATCAGTCTGCGCGAACTGAAACTGAAAACCGAACTAACCGATCTGGCCTTGCTGCGCCGCGGCAACCGTCTGTCGATCATGCCGGTGAATGCCGAGCAATGGGCATTTATTCTCGGTTTGGAGTAAGTCTAAACATTCGGATCTTTTAGAGTCACGCTCATAACCGTCACGCAGTGGTCGCGATAATATTCCTCCGCCATTGCAGTACAGCCAAGTTTTGCATAGAAATTGGCCTGATCCGGCGTGAACAGATAGAGCTTGGCAACGCCGGCTGTCTTAGCTTGCAACATGACATGTTTTACCAACTCTGAGCCGATGCCCTGCCGGCGGAATTCGGGGGCCACGTAAACACTGGCTAACCATGGCGTCAGTTCCGGGCGGGTATCCATATCGCTTTCTATGATGGCTGCCGAGCCGGCCAACTGGTCTTCATGTTTGTAAATGTAAGTGCTCGGGATTAATTTGTTGCTTAAATAAGCCTGCATTTTTTGGATGCGGTGTTCCAAGGCTTGGCCCGGATTCAGATCGGCCCATTCGGCGTGGTGCCATTGGGCTAGGGTTGGGATTTGGTGGGGTTCTTGGGAGAGGTTGATGATGGTCATTGTTTGTGTCTACGGAACGAACGTTTTTCAACCAATTTGAATAACAATTACAAGGCGTCGCTATCGCGACGGCTTTATTTAATGTCGGGTCTCGGCCCGACAGCCGAGATACTTTTCTTTGCTTGTCCAAAGAAAAGTATCCAAAAGAAAAGACACCCGGATTTCGCCCTGATCCTGCGCTTCTCGTTTTTTGCAGGGGTTGGCAAAAGGGGCTTCCTGCCCCTTCGCCAACGAGCGGCATCCCTGCCGCTCCCCTCCGGGCTGTTCCTGCAAAAAACTGCGATGCTCGGGTTCGAAATACGGGACCAAAACCCACTCCTACGGGAAAGCTGTCGTAATAATTAAAACCATCCCTTCTCCCCCAGGGAGAAGGTTAGGATGAGGGAGTCCAAACAAATGCTGCAAGAATTTTCCCCCTCACCCCAACCCTCTCCCGCAAGGATAGGGAGCGTTAAGACCACGAGAATACATTAATCCCCCTGCTACACAGCAACGGTGTTTCCCCGTATGCCGCGCCGAGCACCGGAGCTTTTATCGAGAACAGCCCGAAGGGGCACCGCATGGATGCGGTGCGTCGGCGGAGGGGCTGGGAAGCCCCTTCTGCCGACCCTCGATAAAAGCTTCGGCGCGCAGGATGAAAGCGGCATCCGGGCCGCCTTTTCTTTGGATACTTTCTTTTGGCGGAGCAAAAGAAAGTATCTCGCCTTCGGGTGCGAGAACCCGATTAAATCAAGCTTCGCGATAGCGACACCCTTACCTTAGAGATCATTTCCAAAATTAGGTATTGATTTGCTTGATCGCCCTACATTTTGGGAAGCCAGTACAACCCCAAAATTGTTTGCCCTTATTGGCACCGTTTCCTGCTGTTCTTATGACCATAGATTTACCACAGTTCGGACACGAGTTTTCATGATGCCGAGTCTGTTTGGCCTGAACAATATTTTTAACGTGCTCTACGTGGCGCCTATGTGTTCTGTTAGTTGGTTCCAATCGTCCAAATTGTAATCTGGCAAAAATCTCGTGAACCTGACTATCACTAAAAAGTAACTGAGTTTTACTTTCTATGAAGCGAATAAATTCTCCGGCGTAGACAACATTGGCTGGCATTGGCGTTTTGAAAGAGCTATCTCCAACAAATACAACGAGCGAAAATATCTTTTCTGGATCAAGCGCTAAAAATCGTTGCAATGCCTGAGTATGCTTGTAATTCTGATGTAACTGATTTTGAAATTTAGTTGTGTGACGGTAAATCTTTTGCGTCCAAATTTTCTGATTAGCGTCCCCGAATATCCAGCCCTTCATATTCTTGGTTTCGATAACAAATACACCATAACGGGACACTATTACATGGTCTATTTGTGTACTGCCACTTTCCGTAACCAAGGTTACGTTTTTAATCAGTTTGTATATGTCTTTGTCCAGCAAGAATTTCGCTGCCAAATTGACTTGTCCTTCGCCAAACGCCCCTTTGATAACTGGAGATTTAAGAACACTTACAACAATAGCGAGTAGTATCAACCACCAAAAATTGCTTATCAATGGCCCAAAAATTTGTACTAAAACCGCTGAGGTGTTCATTTGTGAGCTTAGTTTGGTTGACTAGCTGAGTACATGATCTGTTTTGAAACCCTCACCAAATCCTCCTCCGTATCCACCCCCGCCTCCGGCGTCTTATCAACTACGCGAACCAATACCCGCTCCCCATGCCAAAGAATCCGAAGCTGCTCCAACGACTCAACACTCTCTAACGGCGACGCAGCCCAACCGCAATACCGCTGCAAAAAACCCACCGTATAAGCATACATACCAATATGCCTCAAATGCGGCAAAGCAGCAGACGCAATATCGTGCTTGTCAGGAAAAGTCGAACGGTTCCACGGAATCGCCGCCCGGCTAAAATACAAGGCATAACCATTTTTATCCAACACCACCTTCACCGCATTCGGATTGAAAATTTCCTCCACGTCCAAAATCTTAGCCGCCAAGGTGGCAATCCCAGCCTGTTCCTGTCCAGCCAGCGCCAAGGCCGCATCGCGAATATAAGCCGGTGGAATCAACGGTTCATCGCCTTGCAGATTCACGACGATCTGTTCGTCGGCCCAGCCCATGATCCGCGCTACCTCGGCGATACGTTCGGTGCCGGACTGGTGGTTTGGATCGGTCATTACCGCTTGCAAACCTAAGTCGCTGACCGCATCGAAGATGCGTTGGTCGTCGGTCGCCACTACCACTTGCTCGGCGTCGGCTTCCAGCGCGCGTTCGCATACATGCACGATCATCGGTTTGCCCGCGATGTCCAACAAGGGCTTACCCGGCAAGCGGGTGGAGCCGTAGCGGGCCGGAATGACGACTTTGAAACCGCCGCTCATTTACGCAGAGCGTCCGCTTCTTCGAAGCTCAGTTCGCGGGCTTCGTCTTCCAGCATTACCGGAATATCATCGCGGATCGGGAAGGCTAAATTGTCGGCTTTGCAAATCAATTCCTGCTTGTCTTTGTCGTAAATCAGGGAGCTTTTACACAGCGGGCAGGCCAGAATCTCGAGTAGTTTTTTATCCATGAGCTTTGTCTTTTAGTAGTTTTAACAGTTGTTGAGAAAATGCCTCGGGCAATTCGGCATCGATAGGTAAATACCAGTGCTGGTCGGTCGCGAAGCGGGCGCATTTCACCGAGTCCTTTTCGGTCATAAGCACCGGGCGAGGCTCTTTAAATTGCAAGTCTTCGGCAGTAAACGGATGGTGGTCGGGCAAGGCGTGGGTTTGACAATCCAGTCCGGCAGCCGCCAATTGCGCAAAGAAGCGTGCCGGATTGCCTATCGCAGCGACGGCGTGGCAAGCCATGCCTTTGAATTCGACCAGCGGTTTTCGTTCGCCGGTTTTCATGTTGATCAGTTGCTGGCCCTTGCAGTGCATCGGCAGTTCGCCTTCCAGCAGTTCATCCGGGCCGTTGACCACCACCAAATCCACTTGTTTGACTCGTTCCTGCGGCTCGCGCAGCGGGCCAACCGGCAGACAATAACCGTTACCGAAGCGGCGCTGACCGTCTACCACGACGATTTCGATGTCGCGCTCCAATGCGTAATGCTGCAAACCGTCATCAGAGATTAAGACATCACAGGCGTTAATAGACAACAATTGCCGACCCGCCGCTACTCGCTCCGCCCCTACCACAATCGGGCAATCGCAACGTTTGGCTAACAACACCGCTTCGTCACCGACTTGCGCCGGGTCGCTGTCGGCGGTGACTGCTTGCGGACTGGTGCTGGCCGCGCCGGCATAACCGCGACTGATCACGCCCGGTTTGTAGCCGTGTTGTTTCAGAAATTCGACCATCCAGATCACCAAGGGCGTCTTGCCGGTACCGCCCACGGTAATGTTACCGACGATGATTACCGGCACCGGTAGCCTGGTTTTTTTCAATACGCCGATGCGGTACAAAAAGCGCCGCAAGCGGATGGCATCGACATACAACATCGACCAGGGCATCAGCCAAGCCGAGATGTACATCTCCTTGTACCAGGCGTCCTCAAACCATTTCACTAATTTCGGGTTCATTATTTTTCCGGGCGGTTGATAGCAAAAGTGATGTGGTGAAAGCCTAATTGATTGGCGACATCCAAGGCGCTGACTACGGCTTGATGCGGGGCTTTGCCGTCGGCGCTGATGATGAACGGTAACAATCTGGACTCGCCGGCGGTTTGCGCCAGGGCGGCTTTCAAACCATCCAGGTTTTGATTCACCAGCTCATGAAACTGGTTGTCGTCACCGGCCAAGGCATAAGTGCCTTTGGCATCGACGTATAAATTAATGGTCTTAGCCTGCTCCGTGGCGTCGCTGCCTTGGGCTTCAGGCAGGTTGATCTTCAATTCGGAGTGATGACGAAACGTGGTAGCGACCATGAAGAAAAATAGTAAAACCAGCAACACGTCTATCATTGGGATTAAGCCGATATCGACCTGCGTACGGCGTTTGCGGCGGAATTGCATTAAATATCCTCGCGCGCGCCTTGCATGATGTCGATCAGGCGCAGCGACTCTTCTTCCATCCGCACCACGTGATCATCAACCAGACGTTCGAAATAACGGTGAAAAAACAGGCTGGGAATCGCCACGGTCAAACCCGAAGCGGTACAAATCAAGGCTTCGGAAATGCCGCCGCTCAACACCGCAGGATCGCCCATGCCGCCTATCGCGATGTCGGAAAACACCCGGATAATGCCGTCCACTGTGCCCAATAATCCTAACAAAGGCGTGATCGAAGCGATGCTGCCCAGTGCATTTAAATAACGCTCCAGCTCGTGCGTCACCTGCCGGCCCACTTCCTCGATACTGGATTTCATGATTTCCCGGCCATGTTTGCGATTCAATAAGCCGGCTGCCAGAATCCGCCCGAGCGGCGAACTCAGTTTAATGCGCCTGATGGTCGGTTCGTCGAGTTTCTTGTCTCTATGCAATTGCCAAATGTACGGCACCAAATCGACGGGAATGATGCGTTTGCGTTGCAAGGACCAAAAGCGTTCGCCGATGATCGCCATCGCCACGATGGAACACAAGATGATCGGCGCCATCATCCAGCCGCCGTTTTTGATTACTTCAAACACGTTGTCTATCCCTCTTTCCTGAAACCTGTCAATTTTAACCCAATCCGAGGCGAGATTGCCGAGCCACACCGATATAGGTAATCAGCAAAGCCACGCAACACACCAGGGCGGCGATGATATACACCAGGCGGCCACCTAGCATGTCCCAGAAATAACCGCTGTAAAGACTGCCTATCATGCCGCCCAAGCCAAAACTGATACTGCTGTAAAGCGCCTGCCCTTTGCTTTGATGGCGTTCGCCGAAATACTGAAACAGCAATTGCATAGCCACGACATGCGCGACCCCAAACGTGGCTGCGTGCAGAATTTGCGCGATGATCGTCAATGCCAGCGAATCCACCCCATCAGCGATTAACAGCCAACGCACTACGCTGAGTGATACCGCAAAAAGCAATAGCGTGCGCGGCGAGAGCCATTTCAACAATTGCCGCATCGCCATGAACAACAACACCTCGGCCGCGACACCGCTGGCCCACAACAAACCGGTTTCGGTCGCGGAATAGCCGTGCTGCTTTAAGTAAACCGAATAAAACACATAGTAAGGGCCATGCGCGACTTGCAGCAGCATATAAACCAGCAAAAATGCCAGCAGCTCCGGTTTCATTAGAATTTGCCAGATGCCGCCAGTATTGCTGTGGGTCAGGCGCGGCTTTGCTTCCGGCGTGATTAAAGCCATCAGCCAATTCATCAGCATCAAGCTGCCGATAATCCAGGGCAAATAGGCAATGCTAAATTGATCCAGAAACCGGCCTATGCCCAGAACTGCGGCAATAAAGCCGATAGATCCCCATAGCCGGATTTGGCTGTAGCGCTGCGGTTCGACTTGCAGATGAAACAGGGTCGCGGCTTCAAACTGCGGCAAGGTGGCATTCCAGAAAAAGCTGAAAAGCACAGTCACCGCGGCAAACCATAGATAATCGCTGCGGTACAAAAAACCGGCAAAGCACAGCACCGACAGCAGCGAGGTGATGCGAATCAGACGTAAACTACGTCCGGTTTTGTCGGCCAGCCAACCCCAGTAATTCGGCGCAATAATCTTGGTAGCCACCAAAAAAGCCGTCAGCTCGCCGATTTCGGTGGCGGCGAAACCGACTTGTTTAAGGTATAAACTCCAAAACGGCAGGAATGCGCCCAGCGTGGCGAAATAGCAAAAGTAAAAGCCGGATAAGCGCCAGTAAGGTACGCTCATTCAGCGCAGAATCGGCAATCCTGAATTTACATGCAGGTTTTGCGCGCGATGCCGGAGCAAATGATCCATCAAGACGATGGCGACCATCGCTTCGGCGATAGGCGTGGCGCGGATGCCGACGCAAGGATCGTGGCGGCCTTCGGTGACCACTTCAATCACTTCACCTTTGCTGTTGATGCTACGGCCCGGCAAACGTAGGCTGGAGGTGGGTTTTAAGGCAATCCGGGCGATGATGTCCTGGCCACTGGAAATCCCACCTAAAATGCCGCCGGCATGGTTGCTTAAAAAGCCTTCCGGGGTGATTTCGTCACGAAATTTCGTGCCTTTGGTATCGATGCACTCAAAACCGTCACCAATCTCCACGCCTTTAACGGCGTTGATACTCATCAAAGCATAAGCCAGTTCGGCATCCAGGCGGTCGAAAATCGGTTCGCCTAGGCCGGGCGGCACGTTGCTGGCGATTACTTCGATCTTCGCGCCTATCGACTCGCCTTCCTTGCGCAGTGCATCCATGTATTTTTCCATTTCTTCAACTTTGCCGGCATCGGGGCAGAAGAACGGATTGTTAGGAATTTCGTTCCAGTCGAATGCGTCAATTTTGATCGGACCCAGTTGCGACAAGTAGCCGCGCACCAAGACGCAATGTTCTTGGAACAGATATTTCTTGGCAATCGCGCCGGCGGCAACGCGCATTGCGGTCTCGCGGGCCGAGGAGCGGCCGCCGCCGCGATAATCTCTAAACCCGTATTTGTGCTGGTAGGTGTAATCGGCGTGGCCGGGTCGGAAGCTCTCGGCAATTTTCGAATAATCCTTGGAGCGTTGATCGGTGTTTTCGATCATCAGCCCAATCGGGCAACCTGTGGTTTTGCCTTCGAATACGCCGGACAGGATTTTTACTTCATCGGCTTCGCGGCGCTGCGTGGTATGCCTAGACGTGCCAGGTTTGCGCCTATCCAAATCGATCTGCAAATCCGCTTCCGACAGTTCCAAACCGGGAGGGCAGCCATCGACGATAGCCAACAAGGCCGGGCCGTGGCTTTCGCCGGAGGTGGTGACGGTAAATAATTTTCCTATGCTGTTTCCGGACATGGTTATAAAGCGCTAACAAAGTGTGAGTGATAAAGAGAGACTTGTGCTGCGGTGAGCAGAAATACGCCGTCGCCGCCACGCTCGAATTCCAACCATTGGAACGGCACGTCCGGGAACATTTCCTGCAAGGTTTCGGCGCTGCTACCGACCTCAATGATCAGGATGCCCTGCTCCGCCAGGTAGCGTTTGGCGTCAACCAGAATCCGCAACACCAGATCGAGGCCGTGCTCGCCGCCGGTAAAGCCCATCTCGGGCTCAGCATGAAATTCCGCAGGCAAGCTTTCCCATTCGGCGATAGCAACATAGGGCGGATTGCTGACGATGATGTCGTAAGGCTTGGCCGGCAAGTCGTTGAATAAATCGGATTGATAGAGTTGGACTTGCTCTTCCAGTTCATGTTTTTCAATGTTGACCTGGGCTACCGCTAACGCATCGTCCGACAATTCCACTGCATCCACTTGCGCATCCGGGAAGGCATAAGCGCAGGCGATAGCGATGCAGGCGCTACCGGTACATAAATCCAGGATGTTGAACACTTGGGTTTCTTCCACCCAAGGCTCGAAGCGTTCGGCGATGAGTTCGGCGATGGGCGAGCGCGGCACCAAGACCCGTTCATCGACATAAAACGAAAGGCCGGCAAAAATCGCTTCGTGGGTTAAATACGCAGACGGCTTACGCTCGACGATACGGCGTTCGATCAACGCCACCACCGCCTGGCGTTCGGCCATGGTCAACACCGAATCCAGATAGCCGTGATCCAAATCGTAAGGCTGATGTAAGGTATGCAACACAATCGCCGCGGCTTCATCCAAAGGCGTGACCGTGCCGTGACCCAGAAAAACCTGATGCTCGGCAAACCGGCTGGCAGCCCAGCGAATATAGTCTCTGATGCTGCTGAGGGTTGTGATAACATCCGGGCCTGTTATATTCATAGCGTGTCTATACTTAAAAATACGTTTAAAAATGCAGCAGCGGATTTTAAACCAATCCCCCGCCGCTTGCCCGAATAAAGCACAGTAAATGACCGAGGCCCATTCTCAAGCGCTATCCGCCAAACTGGCAAAAAATCGTCTGTATCAGGATTGTTTTAAATATATGCAATCCGATTCCTTGGCGTTACCGACCATCCCGGATGTCTCGGTAAAAATCCGCCGGGCAATTAACGAACCCAACGCCAACAGCAATAAAATCGCCCGAGTCGTGCAAATCGACCCCAGTATTACTGCGCGCTTGGTCAAAATCTCCAATAGCCCGCTATACCGGGGCCGGCGCAAGATCGAAAGCTGTCCGGAAGCCTTGACCCGTTTGGGCTTGAAAGCCGCGCAGGACATTATTACCGCCTTCGCGTTAAAAGCGGTGTTCAACGCCAAATCACCGGTGATTCGCCGTAAGATGCAAGAGCTTTGGGTGCATAGCAGTTACGTGGCGGCGATCAGTGCGGTATTTGCCCATAAAACGCCCGGCTTCGATCCGGACCGGGCCATGTTGGCCGGCTTGATTCACGATATTGGCGTGGTGCCGATTCTGGCTTACGCCGACCGGCAACCGGAGATTGTGGCTAATCCGGGCGACTTGGCTGAAGCGGTGCGCGAATTGCGCAGCCCGATTGGCGTGCAAATTATCCGCAAATGGGATTTTCCCAGCGACTTTGAAGACGTGATCATCCACGCTGAAAACTGGCACCGCGACAGCGGCGAAACCGCCAGTTACAGCGACATAGTCATGATTTCGCAATTGCATAGCTTCATCGGCAAGATAGACATCAAACAAATGCCCAAGCTGGACGAATTGCCTGCTTATAAAAAATTGGCAAAAGGCAATCTGGATGCGGATTTAAGTATCAATATTCTCGACCAGGCTAAAGATGAGATCGAGCATATCCGGCAGATGTTGAGTTAAACCGCTCAGCGCCAGCGTTGGCAATCTACTCGAGTTGCGGAATAATTCGGCCCTGATTGAATTGCGCAAATTGTAATTCGTAACCCTGAGTATTCTTGGATTTTTTCTTACCAAAGGAGTTAGCTAGATGAAACATACATTATTAATCGCCGCCTTGCTGCCCACCCTATTTGCAAACCCCGCGCAAGCCGGTAGCCTGGCCAACGGCAGTTGGCAACCCAGCGGTTGCGGCGCCGTGCCCGAGTCACCTACTATCGATGCCGGCAATATCGATGCCTACAATAAAAGCATTGCGGCGATCAACGCCTGGCAACAAAAATCCCGCGATTATTTCGAATGCTTGATCAAAGAAGCCAACACCGATAACGGCATCATTGCTGACCACGCCAATCAGGCTCAGGCCAAATATCGGGAAACAGTCGAAAAAATCGGCGCACAAGCCGAGGCAGCCAAGAAAAAACTCGATAAAGAATAAGCTGGCGCGCACTGCAAGCTGCAGTTGCTGCGGCCGACACGTTATTTTTACCAGCGTTTACAATTCGCGCCCCGATTAAGCCTCCCGAGCAACTGGGATTTATCATAAAATCTCCGCATGACATGCAGCAGCCATTCGCGTAACGCGGGGGCTGCGCTCCTATACCACCACTCTCTAGCAATAAACACTACCCAAGCCATGAAAAAAATCGACATCAAGCTGCTGATACTGGCGATCAGCGTGCTGTTAAACGGTTGCGCCAGTCTCGGCAAAGGGATTACCGAAGCCATTCTGGAAAAGCAGGAAGCGGAAGACACCCGCATTTGCGAAATCAAAGGCGATAAATTCGAAGGCATCAAACCGCAGCTGGAAGTGCATGACCGGAAAATGAAGCTGCTGATGGTGCACGGAGTCGGCAACCACTTGCCGGGTTACTCCACCCAGTTCATGGAAAAGCTGGCCAAGGAACTTGATCTGACCGTCACCAGCAAAAATGTCAAAAATATCCGCTTGGCCGATGCAAAAGGCCTTGAGCGACCACTGGGCAATTTGCGTATCCACCGTTATCTGGATGCTAATAAGTCGCAGGAAATGCTGTTTTACGAGCTAACCTGGTCGGAGATTAGTGCCAAGGAAAAAGAAGTATTGTCCTACGATAACTCCGGAGAGCAGTCGTTTCGCCGCGCCGAAGTCAACGATTTGTTAAAAAAATTCTCTAACGATACCGGACCGGACCCTATCATTTATCTGGGAGAGAAACGCGAGGATATTTTGTCGGCATTCGCGCAATCCTTCTGCTGGATGATCCACGGCGACTGGAACAACCTGCCGGACGACGTCAAGCAAACCTGCTCCACCAAGAACGTCACACCGTTTTACAACGACAGCTACGCCTTCATCTCCCACAGTTTGGGTAGCCGCATTACTATCGACGGCTTGCAACAAATTGCCTCGAAGCTGGGCAACGGCGAAACGGCCAGCTACTACACCGCATTAACCAATGTTTTAAAGAATAAAGAGATACCTATTTACATGATGTCCAACCAATTGCCCATGCTGCAATTGGGACGGGCACTACCGGAAGTGGCGAATCATGCCGACACTTATTGCCAAGCCGACGGCGCCAAATACAATGAACGGATCATGGCGAAAACTTCGGTGATCGCGTTTAGCGACCCCAACGATTTACTCAGCTATGCCATTCCGCACGATTTCGTGAATAAATATCTGGATTCGCGATTATGCGTGAATGTCACCAATATCAATATTAACGTCGCCAGGGTTTATGATGCGTTTGGCTTGGGTAAACTGGCGAATCCGATGGATGCCCATATCGGCTACGATACGGACGACCGGGTGATTGCCTTGATCGCCAAAGGCATCGCTAACGAACACACCGCACCTATCGTCAAAGAGCGCTGTCACTGGGTGGAAACCATTGATTAAGCTTTTTAGGGTATGGCTGAAGGCTTAGCCATGCCCTTCCCCTCGCATTACCCCTCACAGCAGTCCTGCCCACTTCACCCTCGCTTCACATTCCCACCATCATCCGCTCACCTTGCCGGTGCATGCTGTTCATCGTCTTTTAACTCCACGGAATAAACGCGATGCAAAAAAAACTCTGGCAAAAGATCTGCATAATGTTCGGTCTGACTTTGGTGCTGCTGATACCGATAGGCATGATAAAAAATCTGGTGGGCGAACGCGCCGAACGCCAACAACAGGCGGTGAGCGACATTGCCGCCAGTTCTGCCGGTCCCCAGCAATTGTTCGGCCCGTTGTTGACTGTACCTTACACCGAGCGCTGGACCGAGATTATCGAAACCAAACAGGACGGACTGCCCAAGCGTGAACAAATCGAACGTGTCGATAATCGGCTGCTGTATTTTCTTCCCGAGCACCTGAATATAGCCGGCGAGCTTGCTACGGAAACCAAGCAGCGCGGCCTGTTCAAAGTGCGCTCTTATGTACTGAATGTCAGCATCAAAGGCGATATGAAACTGCCCGGTGCTTACGGCAATCCCAAGCCGCTACATAACGGCCAGATCAGTTTCGGCACCCCTTACGCCAGCGTCGTGCTGGCAGATATGCGCGGGGTACTGGAAGCGCCGGGCATGGAATGGGGCGGCAAGCAATATGCCTTCGAACAAGGCGCGGAGTTACCCATGCACCAAGCCAACGGCATGCACGTGTCATTGGATGCACCGCCGGTCGAGTTCGGCGCCATCAACATACCGTTTGCTTTCACGCTAAAAATACGCGGCATCGAATCGCTGGATTTTATTCCGGCCGGCAAGCAAACCCGCGTGGAATTATCCTCAGCCTGGCAGCACCCCAGCTTTTACGGCCGATTTCTGCCTGATCCGCAAACCCAGCAAGTCGGCGAGGCCGGTTTTCATGCGTTATGGTCGGTTGATGCGCTGGCGTCGAACGTCGCCGAAAGTCTTGGTAAGTGCCAGGCTATCAGTTGTTACGACAGCTTTGGTATACGTTTGATGGAACCCATTAATGTCTATTCCTTGTCTGATAGAGCCAGTAAATACGGCTTCCTGTTCGTCTGTCTGACTTTTGCAGCCATCTTTCTGTTCGAAATTCTGAAAAATCTGGCGATTCATCCGGCGCAATACGCCTTGGTGGGTTTGGCGTTGGCGATGTTTTTTCTGCTGCTGTTGAGTTTGTCGGAGCATTTGGACTTTGTGCTGGCGTATTTAATCGCCAGTGCTGCCTGCGTAATACTGATCGGCTTCTATCTCAGTGCAGTGTTGCGCAGCGCCAAACGCGGTATTAGCGCCGGCGCCTTACTGAGCGGCTTGTTCGGAAGTTTGTATGGCTTGTTGGAGTCAGAGGATAACGCGCTGATGCTCGGATCTTTACTGATGTTTGTCTTGTTAGCCCTGGCGATGGTTACCACGCGGCGCCTGGATTGGTATGGACTGAGTCAATCCGCTGCCGATAACTCGGCAATCATTTAAATCCCACCGGCTCGGGGCGTTGGCTCTAAGCAGCGTTCCGAGCAACAAAATCGAGGTAGTTATGATTGTTGCTCATCTTCCGGCCGGCTATATCGTATCGACGCTGCTGTTTAGGCGATTTGCAAAATATGGGGTCACCGGGATAAATTTTCTGCGCGCCGGCATGCTCGGCAGCATCGCGCCCGATCTGGATATGATTTATTTTTATGGTTTCGACCACCGCGCTCACCCACATCACAGTTATTTCAGTCACTTTCCCAGCGTCTGGCTGCTGTTATTAACGCTGGCGATCCTGTGTTTTCAGCATTGCCGGCACAAGAAGCTGCCGGTGTTGGCGCTGATTTTTACCGGCAACGGTATGTTGCATATGGTGCTGGATTATATTTCAACCAATATCTACTGGCTGGCCCCCTTCGTAAACAAGCCTTTTGCCTTGATTACGGTGCCCAGTGTCTACCAGGATTGGTGGCTGAATTTTCTGCTGCACAGATCCTTTGTGCTGGAAATTTTGCTGGTAATTTGGGCTACCGGTTTATGGTTTAGGCGTCGGTTAAATAGGCTCGAATTGGTCGAATAAACCTTAATCCGGAAGATGGATCGTTCCCTCGGCAAACAACACGGCTTGACCACCGACCCTGATGGTCAAGTTCTCCAGGCCTTTGTTATCCATTTCCAAGTGGATCAAGCTGCGGCGAGTGCTTAGATCACCGCGTTCCACCGCAAAAGTGTGGGTGCCTTTCTGAGTGTGTTCAAACGAGCACAGGTAACAACAAAACGCCGGTATCGCGCTGCCGACCGGCGGATCGGCATGGATGCCGATATTGGGTCCCAGCAAGCGGGCATTGAAGTCCGCTTCCGGGCTCGATGATTTCGGGCAAAACAGCAAGATTTCCTGCGCCGCGGTTTGCGGTGCCGTGGATTGCGCCCAAGCCGCGTAATTAAAGCGGGCTTTGCGCACCGATTCGACATTCCAAACCGGCACTACTAAATAAGGAAACCCGCAAGACACCAGGCGTGGCGAGTATTTTTTATGATCCAGCTCCGCAAGCTGCAAGCCTAAGAAACTGCAAATTTCATCGTCGCTGGGCGCAAAGCGGTCGACTATCGAATCGACGCTACGGCTAAATTGCACCAAGCTTGGTTGGCCATCCTGACTGGACAGATTAACTTGAATAACGCCGATATTTTGTTCGAACTCGAGTTTAGTCAGCGGTTCGGTTAACGCTACACCGCCGGACATAGCCAACACGTAGGCTGCGGCAATAATCGGATGCCCGGCAAAATTGATTTCGCCTAAAGGGGAAAATATGCGCATCCGCCGGTGCTTATTGCCATCGGCTTTGTGAAAAAGAAATACCGTTTCCGACAGATTCAATTCTTTGGCAATCTTGGCCATTTGCTCGGCATTCAAGCCGTCGGCCTTCGGTAATACCGCTATCTGCGCACCGTTGAAAATCTGGTCGGTAAAGACATCAGCGATATAATATTGGTAGTTCACACCTTACTCCATTTCACAGACAGCCAAAGACGGCGATTTTTGTTGCGCAGGCGACGACGCCGGCATCACGGCGACTCTGCCGTTTTCCAGGCGTACTTGATAGGCCGGCACACTGACGCCGGCATCTTCAAAGCACACACCTGTACGTAGATGGAAATGCTGTTTATACATCGGCGACGCGACCATCGGTTCGCCGCTTATGTCGCCTATCATACCGCGCGACAGAACGTTGGCGTGGCTAAACGGATCGAAGTTACCGATGGCATAGACTTCCTGCCGGCGTTGCAGGTAAAAAATCGCGACTTGTTTGCCTTTTACTAAGGCACACACCCCAGAATCGGCTTGCAAATCGTCGATGCCGCACACATCTATCCACGTACTCATTATGCCGCCTCCTCGATCAATTTGAAATGTTTACGTTCTTGCGCGTTGGCTGGCCGCACTTGGCCGCGTTCCTCGACAAACACCACGTTGTCGTCGGCTTGATCGCTGTTGACGAAATGCCGGAAGCGCTTCAGGCGTTGCTCGTCCGCCAGCGTGGTTTTCCATTCACACTGATAGGTATCGATAACGTGCTGCATCTGCCCTTCCAATTGTGCGCCTATACCCAGCCGATCCTCGATAACCACCGATTTCAAATAGTCCAAACCGCCTTCCATATTTTCCATCCATACCGAAGTCCTTTGCATCCGGTTGGCGGTGCGGACATAAAAAATCAACACCCGGTCGATGTATTTGATTAGCGTTTCTTTATCCAGATTGGTGGCAAACAAATCGGCATGACGCGGTTTCATGCCACCGTTGCCGCAGACATATAAATTCCAGCCGTTCTCGGTAGCAATCACGCCGATGTCCTTGCCTTGCGCTTCCGCGCATTCGCGGGTACAGCCCGAGACGCCGAACTTGATTTTATGCGGCGCGCGCAAGCCTTTATAGCGATTTTCCAACTCTATCGCCAAGCCGACGCTGTCATCGACACCGAACCGGCACCAGGTGCTGCCGACACAGGATTTGACGGTACGCAAGGATTTACCGTAAGCATGGCCGGATTCAAACCCTGCATCGATCAGTTCTTGCCAAATCGCCGGTAATTGCTCCACGCGGGCGCCAAACAAATCCACACGCTGGCCACCGGTGATTTTGGTGTAAAGCTGATATTTTTTGCCGACTTGGCCTATTGCGATCAACATATCCGGGGTAATCTCCCCGCCGGCAACGCGCGGCACCACCGAATAAGTGCCGTCTTTTTGCATATTGGCCAGGAAAATATCGTTGGTATCCTGCAAACCGATATGTTCTTTTTTCAGAATATAGTCGTTCCAGTGTGAAGCCAGGATGGAACCGACCGCTTGCTTGCAGACTTCGCAGCCCAAACCCTTGCCGTGTTTGTCCAGCAATTCGTCGAAGGTTTTGATTTCTTCCACCATCACCAGGTTATACAAATCCTGGCGAGTGTGCGGAAAATGCTCGCAAATATCAGTACTGACTTCCACGCCCAGCTTGGTCAATTCGCAATCCAATACCGACTTCAGCAGCGCGGAGCACCCGCCGCAACCGGTGCCGGCCTTGGTCTCGGCTTTCAGGCCGCCGAGCGTGGTGCAACCGGCTTCGATTGCGCCGCAAATCTGGCCTTTGCTGACATCGTAACAGGAGCAAATCTGCGCCGATGCGGGTAAGGCATCCGGCCCGAGACCGGCCGATTCACCGGCAAGTTGCGGCAAAATCAAAGAATCCGGATGCTCAGGCAGCTCGATGCCGTTCAAGCAATATTGCAACAAAGTGCTGTAAGCGGACGCATCGCCGACCAAAACCGCGCCCAACAGCCGTTTCTGATCCTGACTAACCACCAAGCGTTTATAGATTTCACTGGCACCGTTTTGATAGGTATACACCATCGCGCCTTGGGTCCTGGCGTGCGCATCACCGATGCTAGCCACATCGACGCCCATCAGCTTTAGTTTTGTGCTCATATCGGCACCGGTAAAACTGCCTGCTTCGCCTGCCAAATCAGCAACCACGGTACGCGCCATCGCGTAACCCGGTGCGACCAAACCGAAAATCTGCCCGTTCCACAGTGCGCATTCGCCAATCGCATAAATATCTGCATCGGAGGTACGGCACTGATTGTCGATCACTATGCCGCCGCGCGGCCCCACTTCCAAGCCGCAGCCACGGGCTATGTCGTCGCGCGGTCTGATGCCGGCGGAGAACAATACGATGTCGGTTTCCAGCGTTTCGCCATCGGCAAAATTCATTTTATGCAGGCATTCGGTGCCGTCGTCGATCAGTGTGGTGTTTTTGTTTAAATGTACTTTCACATCCAGCGCTTCGATCTTGCGCTTCAACATCGCCCCGCCGCCTTCGTCGAGCTGTACCGCCATCAAGCGCGGCGCAAATTCGACCACGTGCGTATCCAGCCCTAAGTCTTTCAAAGCCTTGGCCGCTTCCAAACCCAACAAACCGCCGCCGATGACTACACCAACTTTGGATTTGGCTGCCGCGGTTTTCATCGCTTCCAAATCTTCAATGGTCCGATACACCAGGCACTGCGGTCTTTCATGCCCCGGCACCGGCGGTACGAAAGGATAAGAGCCGGTTGCCAATACCAGTTTGTCATAATCGACTATTACACCTTTGGCAGAGGTGACTTGCTTACGCTCCCGGTCGATACTGGCCGCCTTGTCGCCTAAATAAATCTCGATACCGTGCTCGGCAAAGAAGCCGTCTTCCACCAAAGACAAATCGGCCGCGGTTTTCCCGGAAAAATACTCGGACAAATGCACCCTGTCGTAAGCCGCTCTTGGCTCTTCGCAGAATGTGACAATCCGATAGCGAACTCTCGCATTGCTAGCGACCAATCCAGCCAGAAAATTCTGGCCTACCATACCGTTGCCGATAACAACCAGGGTTTGTTTCATATTCATCAGGGGCCTCTGTTTACTCAGAATTTATGCAAACGCGCTACACGGCCTAGTGGCGGTAAGGCGATTCAAGGAGCTACTGTCTGGTCGCTACCGCCCTTTTTCGCAGCCAAAAAAAAAGGCATCCTGTTCGAATGATTGACTCATTCAAGCAGGACGCCTTTGTCCAGGTTTAATACGGGGGTAAAGTCTAACGACGAGACTTGCTAAATCTTTAACAAAATTTATGCCAACATTAAAAACCCTTTAAAAACGCCGCTTCCCGCCGCCAGACATTATTTTTTTCGCAAAATTCGCACTCAAATAAGGCAAAAAAACCGGTTACTTGCACCACTATGGGGCTATCTGATCGCGAATTGCCGGGTTTGTCGCTATTGAATCATTGGCATATAAACTGCTAAAAAAGACCAAGGAACGACAACCACGGATCATTCATGTCTTTTACGCCTTTTAAATTACTATCCATGCGCGGCAAGACCAAAGTGCTGCACATGAGCTGGATCGCGTTTTTCATCAGCTTTGTTATTTGGTTCAATCATGCGTCTTTGTTAGTACTGATCCAGCAAGATCTGGGGATCAGCGAAACCCAAATCGAAATCCTGTTATTGCTGAACGTGGCGCTGACCATTCCTGCTCGGGTGATTACCGGTATGCTGGTGGATAGATTTGGCGCGAAAATCAGTTACAGCGTGTTATTGGCCGTTTGCAGCATTCCCTGCTTCATGTTCGCGATGGCCGAAAACTTCACCGAACTGGCCTGGTCGCGGTTTTTACTGGGCTTTATCGGCGCCGGCTTCGTGGTGGGCGTGCGCATCATCGGCGACTGGTTTCCGGCCAGCCAAGTCGGCACCGCAGAAGGTATTTATGCCGGCTGGGGCAATTTCGGGTCGGCGGTTGCGGCGATTTTCCTGCCGGGACTGGCATTTTATTTCGGCGCGGAACACGGCTGGCGTTCGGCGATTGCCTTGACCGGCGTCATCGCTTTGATCTATTCGGTGATTTATTATTTCAGCGTGGAAAACCTGCCGCCGGAAATTGCCGCCCTGAAAACCCGCCGACCCATGGCGATGGAAGTCACCAGCATCCGCGACTTATTTTTATACATGCTGAGTCTGGTGCCCCTGTACGCGACCATCTCCTTATTAGCCTGGAAACTGTCCACGCCGGCCACGCCGGTCCTAACCGACGGCTGGAATCTGACTATTCATGCAGTCGTCTGGCTACTGTTCCTGATCCACGTGTTTCAATTGGTCAACAACAACGCCGACCGCCTCAGCCAACCGATTGCCAGCATCCATCATTATCAATACCGACAGGTATTCATTCTGGCGATAGCCTATCTGGTTACCTTCGGCTCCAAACTGGCCGTTTTATCGATGCTGCCGATGTTTTTCTTTAAGACATTCAACGAAACCCAAGGCACCAGTATGTTGGATGCCGGGTTTCTGGCCTCCAGTTTCGTGGTAACCAACGTCATCGCCCGGCCAGCCGGCGGCTGGCTTAGCGACAAGATTGGCCGCAAACTGTCCCTGTATTTATTCGTGGCCGGCCTGGCCGGCGGATATTGTTTGATGGCGATGATTTCTGCGCAATGGACTATCCTGGCAACGGTGGCGGTTACCTTGCTTTGCTCTATATTCATGCAAGCGGCGGAAGGCGCGATATTCGCGTTCGTCCCCTTGATCAAACGCGCCATCACCGGCGAAGTGGCCGGCATCGTCGGCGCTTACGGTAACGCAGGCGCCATCGTTTATTTGATTTTGCTGACCTTCGTCTCCACCGGGCAATTTTTCTTGATTCTGGGCCTGTCCTGTTTTCTGTTGTTGGGTTTGATTTACTACCTGGAAGAACCTAAAAACTACATCACCGAAATCATGCCTGACGGCTCTTTGCTGAAAATCGCCCTGGATTGAACATGGCAGCGCTTAATGTCTTGGTCGTCGATGAATTCGACAGCGAACCCTTGCTGGAAACCAGCTTGCGCCAGCACGGCTGTGAGGTGGTAACCTTGAAACTTAAAGAACTGGACATGATGCAAATTGTCCAGACCCTGAACCCCGACGTGGTGGTTTTGAATTTGTACGCCCCTAACGAGGCCGTCTTGCGCACCATCGTTGACATCAATCATAACTGTTCGCTGCCGGTCGTCATTTTCGCCGAAGATCAGCAAACCGAGACCATCAACAAGGTCATCAAAGCCGGGGTCAGTGCTTATATAGTCGACGGCTTGGATCCGAAACGCATCAAGGCCATCATCGACATCGCCATAGCGCGTTTCAAAGAACAACATGCTTTAAAAGAAGAATTAAAAAAGACCAAGACTCAATTGGAAGATCGCAAGCTAGTAGATCGTGCCAAAGCGATTTTAATCAAGTCGCAAGGTTACACGGAAGACCAGGCCTATCACGCCTTGCGCAAACTGGCGATGGACCGCAACATCGCCATCGGTGAAATGGCCAAGAACGTCATATCAATGGCGGAGTTGTTCAACAAATGACGACTTGCAGAGCGGTCGCGGCAGCTATACATCAGGTCATTATTTATTACCCGGCCCTCGAGAGTACTGGGCCTGTCGAATGATACACAAGCCTCGGCTTCGAAGCGCTCAGCCCGAAAGGAATACCCGCGACAGATAACTGCGGGTTAATAGTCCGGCATCGCAGCTTGATCTACGATGCCGTCAATACCAAATTTTACCGCTGCGTCTGCAAACACCCTATTTCGGTGAAGATGATGCCGAAATGTGCTTGAGTCGCTGAAAAAATCGTCCCCATTATTACTTCAAGCCGTACACCTTCAACTGACTGCAAACCGGTAATTGATTGTCCGGCACGGTGCAGTCTGAGGTACCGACCCGATAAATCATCACATACACCCGGCCATTCGCCACCACCGGCGGAATCATCCGCGACATCTTGCCTAAGCCGCCGTTATTGTCGTCGCCGGTGCGAAATAAGCGTTTCAACTTGTTGCCCGGCTCTATCGTGGTCGCATCGTAAGCAATCAGCTGACCTTCGGCGAACTCCTTATTGGCATCGCCGAATTTGGAAAATACCGCCCAAACGACGGCCGAATCGAAATCGATGGCGTGCGCAAAATTATTAGTTGTGGACGGTTTGCCTGATACCATCAACAAGCCGCCGGGCATACCGCCAGGCGATTCGACACCCACCGAGGCCAGGTCATCAGCTTCGGCGCGGAAGGTCGGCAAATTACCGTCTACGGTGGAAAAGTTATAGGTTTTTAAACGCGAGTTTTCGCCCCAAACATAGACGATGCCGCCGCTCTGATCGCGTTGCGCCAAGGCCAGTGAATGGATGTGGTGCATTTTGTTGTTTTCCGGGTCGCCGCATGGCACGAACCAGCCGTGATCGCTATGTCCGGATGCCGGGCACGGTAGGCTACGATTCAGATGCTGAGCCCGGTCCCAGTTTTCCTGAACACCGCCCGCAAAGTAGGTGGCCACCAACGGCGGTTTGGACATCAATTGATTAAAGCGGTCGTTCCGGCCCAAATTCAGTTTATCCAAGGAATAAATGATGCCGTCTTTGGTGCCTTGCAACAGCAGCCGGGAACCCGGCACCAGCATCGGCCCGGCCGCACCGAAATCCCAGTCTGCGCCGGCGGCATGCGCTTGTGCCCTGCCGCAGGACACTTCGGAGTTATTGTCGCTCCATAAACACTTGTCGCCGGCAACGCGCTCATCCAAAAACGCTTTGTAAAAATCCACCTTTTCCAGTTCGGGCCGCGCACCACCGACGCTGGGTTTGAAACGGAGTTTGATCATGCTTTCGGCCAGATCGACATCGCCGTTATTTGAAGTGCCGTTGGAGGTGGCGACATAAATCATGTCGTCTTCGGTGACCGGCGCACCGCCGGCATGCCAGATGCCGGCGCCCCAGGAATTGAATGAGGTGGCGCAAAATATCGCCGCTTGTTTGGAAAAACCGGCTTGGCCGAGCAAGGCCCTAGTGTCGTAAGCCACTACGAAACCATGCGGATTTTTCCGGCCGCCCATCAGCGATTCACCATTGGCGGCGAATGCCATGACCAAACCGTTGTTCTCTGTCAACGCCAGTCCGGCCCGTAGTTTGGGATAGACATATTGCTTGGTTTGATTATTTTGCTTATATGTCGCGCCGGCGTCGTTAAACCAGCAGCCGTTGCCTTCCTGCGACTTGCCGAAGATACGCACCGGTTTACTTTTTTGGCTGCCGTTCAGCGGATTTAAGGCATACACCCAGTAATCGCGGAACCGGCTGTCGTTGTTCTTCTTTTGCCAGGAAGCGACAAACAGTGTGTTGGTGGCAGGGTCAATTATCGGCGTGGCGGAAATACCCCAGGTGGGCGTGTGTTTCCACATATCCATGTCTTGCGAGCTGATTTCCGGGCCGAGTTTAACTTTATAGACGGTTTCGTTGGTACGGGCGTTAATGCCGATGACGTCATTCTTCATGGTGGTGATGATCACTAAATCATCGGCGCCGGCGCCCTTTTCAATCACCAAGGGCTGGGTTTCGACTTTGGCGTTGAAATCGTAAGTGCGCAGCAGCCCGAATTGCTCGGTATTCACGTTAGTTTTATTCAGCGTGAACTCTTGATTATTGGCCGCGGTACGAAAATTATTGCCGGCGCGTTGCGTCACGCTAACCGCCAGCGCGGCATTAACCCAAAAAACCGTAAAGATAAAACCCAATTGCAGCGTTTTCATGGCTCACTCCCCCAGTTGAATGTCAACTGAGCCTAGAGTGCGCGCAAGTGGCTTGTCAAGTTCTTTAAAAATAAAAGTATTTACAGACTCTGGCCTAACACATGGCTTATTTTCTGATACATGTATGCTTACCTGAGCGGTGGCATCAGGTTTTTATGGGCGAACACCGAAAAAGTTTGCCAAAACGCTTACCACAGCGAATCGTAAGGGTGAGTTTTTTATAGTACTCTAGCCACACCGCGAACATTGCGCGGAACAAGCGTAAATCCCGGTTGCGGCGAGGTGAGGATGTCATGGATATAAAGCTGCCTTTAGATGCGAAACTTGTGATGGCTTTGAACAAGTCGAGCGCGCCGCTTGCCGAGCTTAAATTGAATCAAGTGTTAGACGCCAAAATCATTACCAATCAAGTCATGCTGAACACGCTGACTGTCAGCGTCGCCGATAAAACCATGACTTTGCAGAGCCAACAAGCATTGGCTTTGCCACCCGGCCAGACCTTGCAGTTGCAAGTGGTGAAACTTTTGCCGACCCCGGAGCTAAAAATTATCGCCCCGCCACCATCGCAAACGCCCAATACCTCAAACTCAGCGCCGCCCGAAGCACAACTACTCAAATTACTGCCCTCCCCGACCACTCCAGCGCCTGCAACAGCACCTCTAGCCAGCAACCCGCTAGCCACATTAAACCCCGGTGACCATGTACAGGCGCAAATTTTGAATATCGGCAAACATACGCTAACGGTGCAACTGACGCCGGAGCCGAGTGATGCCAAGCAAACCCAAAGCACAGCGTTGCCTGGCGGCGAAAGCCGAGCAGTATTGGATAGCAAACAACTGCAATGGAGCGATCCGGCGGCTAAGTCCACGCTAACCGTCGGTAGCCGCATAGATTTACAAATTCTCAAGAGCGGTGAGCGCCCAGTGCTGAGCGCATCGTTACCGGCACCCTCTATTGACGAACAGATAGCGACGGTGTTCAAGCAGTTATTGCCCGTTCAAGTGCCGCCGCAACAATTTCTGGCGCAACTGGCGCCTCTGATAAAGCCTGCCGAAAGCGATAAAGCCGTAGGCCAATTACTCAAGCAACTGGCCCACGAAATATTGCAGCATATTCCGGACAAAACCAAGCTGTTCGAACCGGCCACTCTCAAGCAAGCCATCGCACAATCCGGCTTGTTTATGGAACGCAATTTGGTCGAGGCAGAGGCAAAACCCGCGTCATTCGTGTTGCCAGACGATTTTAAATTAAAACTGAGCAAGCTGATTGCGCAGTTGGGCTTGGAGCTGGCTGTGCCTAAGGATGAAAATGCGGCTCAGCAGACAGCAAGCGAACTACTGAAAGAAACCTTGCAAAAGGCCCAGGGCAATCTGGCCAAATTGACCTTGGATCAACTCAATTCGCTGCCCAGGGACGATTCGCCAAAACAGGTTTGGATGCTGGAATTACCGTTCTTCAACAAAGCCGAGCCGGAAACATTGCAGCTGATAGTGGAACAAGACAAACAAGCCAACAGTGAGAACGGCCAAAAGAACTGGGTAGTGAGCATTACCATTACCCCTCCCGAACTTGCTACAATACACTGCAAGGTCTCCTGTTACGACGGCAGTATTAACACCCGTTTCTGGAGCGAGTCCACCAGCACCGTGGACAAAATCAATGCGCGTCTGGACTATTTAAGACAACAGTTCGAACAAAAAGGATTAATACCCGGATTTATGGATGTTCAACAAGGGAAACCCTCGCAAACCCATCCACAAACGCTCCCGCCGCAAAGTCTGTTGAGCGAAAAAGTCTGATACCGGGACCGGAATACAGCAATTGGATAAACAAATCTGCCGCGAACCGGCAAACAACTTACTCACCAAGCCAGGCACTAGACTGCCGTGGCTGCCGAAACAACTTCTTACTTTAGCCAACGCTATGGAGAATTAACGCATGTCCCACCAAGTTACCCTGACCCAGTTCATCATCGAGCAGCAGCGCGGGCTACCGGAAGCATCCGGTACGTTCACGCTGCTGCTAAATAACATTGTGACTGCGTGCAAACAGATCTCCCACCGGGTCAATTGCGGCGCTTTAATTGGCGTATTGGGCAGTGCTGAATCCGAAAACGTGCAGGGCGAAGTGCAAAAAAAGCTGGATATTATTACCAACGACATCATGGTCAAGGCTTTGGACTGGAGCGGTTCACTGGGCGGCATGGCATCGGAGGAAATCAACGATCCGATCAAAATCCCCAAACAATATCCAAAGGGCAAATACCTGGTGTTGTTCGATCCCTTGGACGGTTCGTCGAATATCGATATTAACCTGACTGTGGGCACCATTTTTTCGATTCTGCGCTGCCGCGAAGGCGTTGAGCCGGAAACCGAGGATTTTTTACGCAAAGGCACCGAACAAGTGTGCGCCGGTTTTGTGTTGTACGGTCCTTCCACCATGTTGGTCCTAACTACGGGCAATGGTGTGAACGCTTTTACGCTGGATCAGGATATCGGCGAGTTCATTCTGACCCATTGCAATATGAAAATTCCCGAGGACAGCAGCGAGTTTGCCATCAACATGTCCAACCAACGTTTCTGGGAGCCGCCGGTGAAGCGTTATATTGACGAATGTGTCGCCGGCGTCGACGGGTCGCGCGGCAAAGATTTCAATATGCGTTGGGTCGCTTCGCTGGTCGCTGAAGTCTATCGCATCCTCACGCGCGGCGGGGTATTCCTGTATCCGCACGATTTACGCGATCCTTCCAAGCCCGGCAAACTACGACTGATGTATGAGGCCAACCCTATGGCATTTATCATCGAACAAGCCGGCGGGCTGTGTTCCACCGGTCGCGAACGAATTTTAGATCTCAAACCCAGCAGTATTCACCAACGAGTGCCGTTGATTTTAGGTTCTAAATCCGAAGTAGAACGGATAGTTGCCTATCACCAACAAGATTAACCGGTAATCCGTTGCTATGTCGCCGCTTCCTTGAGAAGCGGCAAATTATCAAACCCAACACTATGCTTTCATTGAAAACTCAAGCCCCTGAGCCGATTAAAAATCAAGTCAGTTGCGTTAATTGCAGTCTGGATAATATTTGTTTACCGCGCGGTTTATCGCAAGCCGAAATTAATAACATCAGCCAAGTCGTCAAGGCCCGTAAAACCTTGCAACGCGGCGACTTTATCTACCGCGAAGGCGACAATTTCCGCGGTATTCTGGCAATAAAGTCCGGTAGCGCCAAGTTGGTGGCTAACGATAGCCATGGCAACGAGCATATATTGAATATTCTGTTGCCCGGCGAACTACTGGGCTTCGACGGTCTCTCCGCCGAAAAGCACGGCTGCGCGGCGATTGCGTTGGAAACCATGAGTTTTTGCATCCTACCGGCCGACAATATGGAAGATTTGTTCAAGAACATGCCCAGCCTGACGCGCGAATTGTTTCGGCATACCGGCGAGAAAATGCTGGAGGACAAAAACCAGCTGGTATTGAGCAAACGACCGGCGGAAGAGCGTTTGGCTTATTTTCTGATCAGCTTATCTGAAAGGTTGAAACGGCGCGGATTTTCATCATCTGAATTTAAATTGTCACTCACCCGCCAAGAAATCGGCAATCACTTAGGCTTAGCCTTGGAAACGGTGAGCCGCCTGCTGAAAAAATTCCAGGACGATAATTTGATCGTGGTGCAGAACCGCTTTATCGCAATCAAAGATATTACCGCCTTGCGCAATATGTTGGTGCCATTGGAATAAGCTACTAATTTTTTATACCGATACCTTTGTGCAACAACAGCAAGCTCAGGGCAGTTAAAAACACGATAAAGCCACCCGTCATCGCGAAAGCCAGTTCGATCTCGACATCACTGACCCCGATCATGCCGTAACGAAAGGCATTGATCATGTATAAAATCGGATTGGCTTGCGCGATTTTTTGCCATATTCCCGGCAACATCGCTACCGAATAAAATACACCGCCCAAGTAACTCAACGGCGTCAGTACAAAGTTGGGAATGATGGAAATATCATCAAAACTATCGGCAAACACCGCGTTGATGAAGCCGGCCAGTGCGAACAAGGTTGCAGTCAGCACAAACACCGCAGCGGCGATGTCCCAATGCAAAATCGTAGTATGGGTAAACATCATCGAAATCCCCGCCACCACCACGCCAACCAACACCCCGCGCGCGATGCCGCCGCAGACATAACCGGCCAAAATCACATAATTCGGTACCGGTGCCACCAAGAGTTCTTCGATATGGCGCTGGAATTTAGTGGAATAAAACGAAGACACCACATTGGAATACGAATGGCTGATCACCGACATCAGAATAATGCCGGGCACGATGTAGTCCATGTAGCTGACGCCATGCACCAGGCCTATGCGGTCGCCAATCAATTTGCCGAAGATGAGGAAATACAGTGCCGTGGTAATGGCCGGCGGCAGCAGCGTTTGCGGCCAAATCCGAGTGAAACGGCGGATTTCTTTGAGCAAAATCGTCAAAAAAGCGACTGAGTAGTTCATTGCACCAGATCCAAAAATAATTGTTCCAGTCGATTGGACTTGTTGCGCAGGCTGAGGACTTCGATATGTTGCTCAGATAGCGCCTGGAATAAACGGTTTAGACCGAGACTTTTCGGCACAGCGACGTCTAACACAGTATCGGCACTCAGCACAATTTCACAGCCATCGATTGTCGGTGCTTGAGTTAATGGGCGAGATATATCCAATACAAAATGATCGGTGTGCAAGCGGCTCAACAAACTGCTCATCGCCGATTTCTCGATGATTTGTCCGTTATTGATGATGGCGATATTCCGGCACAGGCTTTCGGCTTCTTCCAGATAATGGGTAGTTAAAATGATGGTGGTACCTTGTTTGTTCACGTCTTGCATCATTTCCCACATCGAGCGGCGGATTTCAATATCCACGCCGGCGGTGGGTTCGTCCAATATTAACAAGCGCGGCGAATGCACCATGGCTCTGGCTATCATCAAGCGCCGCTTCATGCCGCCGGACAAACGTCGGGAAACTACGTCGCGTTTATCCCATAGTTCCATTTGCCGTAAGCATTGTTCGGTGCGCTGTAAGGCTTGCTTACGTGGAATGCCGTAATAGCCGGCCTGGTTCATCACCACGCTCATGCTGGTTTCAAATTGATTGAAGTTAACTTCCTGCGGTACCACACCAATGCAGGTTTTGGCGGCGACATTGTCTTTATCCAAGTCGTGACCGAAGATGCTGACCGATCCGCTGGTTTTGTTGACCAGCGAACTGATGATGCCGATCAAGGTCGATTTGCCGGCGCCATTAGGACCCAACAACGCGAAAAAATCGCCGCGCTGGACCTCGAGATCCACGCCTTTCAAGGCTGCAAAGCCGTTGTTGTAAGTCTTTTTTAGGTTTTGGATGGATAAAGCCGTCATGCTCTGATGTTATAATCCGGGGCAAAGAAATTGACGCGCTATTTAAATATGCGCCAATAAAGCTTTCGGATTTTATCAGAATTCACCGCTCCTCAGCAGCCTGAACAGGATTAGACTCTTGCCACATCAAATACCGACCAGTGTTGCTGCCGTCGATCTGGGTTCCAACAGTTTTCACATGATTATATGCAGCTTGCACAACGGCAAATTGCAAACCATCGACCGCTTGAAAGAAATGGTGCGTCTGGCTGCGGGATTGGATCAACATAAAAATCTCGACCAGATCACGCAAGAACGCGCCTTAGCCTGCCTGGAACGCTTCGGTCACCGCATCCGGGATTTTGCACCCAACAGCGTCTCCATAGTCGGCACCAATACGCTACGCATCGCCAGAAACTCGCAACAATTCATCAACAAGGCCGAAAAAGCTCTGGGGCATCCGATTCATATCATTTCCGGCATTGAGGAAGCGCGCTTAATTTACCAAGGCGTGGCCCACAGCCTGGGCAGCAATGCCAACAACCGCTTTGTGATGGATATCGGCGGCAGTAGCACAGAGTACATTATCGGCCGGGATGATATTGCCCACACTAAAGAAAGCCTGAACATGGGCTGCGTCACTGTTAGCCAGAACTTTTTCAAAAACGGCGAACTGACCAAAAAGGCCTTTCGTAAGGCAGTGCTGTTTGCCGAGCAACATCTCGAACCCTTTCAGAATATGTTCAATGCCAAAAACTGGGAGGAAGCCATTGGCGCTTCCGGCAGCCTGAAGGCGGTCAGCAATGTGTTACAAACCATGGGCTGGAGCAATAACGACATCACCAATGAAGGCTTGGAACAGTTGGTCGCCCACCTCTTAAAACTGAATCGGATCGACGAAATCAGCTTTCCAGCCTTGAGTATCGAGCGGCGGCCGGTGTTTATCGGCGCGGTCGCTATTGTTTATGCCACGTTCAAGACCTTGAATATTCAGCAAATGACGGTTTCGGATGGCGCATTGCGCGAAGGTCTGGTGCAGGATTTACTCGGTAGAATTTACAACGATGACGTTCGTTCGCAGACTAGCCAGACCATTGCCGCACGTTACCACACCGACACATCACACAGCCAACAGCTCAAAGAAACCTTACGTTACATCGCTCAGCAATTAGACGACCACCCTTGCTTTAACGACAATCCTGCCAGTTTACAGTTTTTGGAATGGGCGGCGGAACTCCATGAAATCGGCTTTGAGATTGCCCATAGCCAGTATCACAAGCACAGCGCCTATATTATCGAAAATGGCGATTTGGCGGGGTTTTCCAAACAAGATCAACTGTTGCTGTCTAAGTTGGTGCGCAGCCACCGCAAGAAGCTTAATTTAAGCCGTTTTGAGGATTTGCCGTTTCCTTGGCGCCAACATGCGCCGATCATGGCAGTAGTATTTCGGCTGGCCGCTTTGCTGCACCGCAATCGTAATAGTAAACGCCCGGACTTTAGCATCACGATTAATCGCCACGATATAAAAATCGATTTTCCGGAAAATTGGCTGGAACAAGCGCCCCTGACGCATGCTGATCTCAAACAAGAAATGTATTACCTCAAGGAGGCTCGTTTTAATTTGATCTTCGATCAATGCTGAAATTTCTACTTTACATCCTCCTTTCGCTGGCAATATTGTTCGTAGGCTTACTGTTTTTCGCAATCGACGATACGCCGTTGCTAAAAATCCATCAGGGTTTGAACCGCGAAGACATACAGCGCGCGAAGCAGTTATTGCATGTGGCACCGGAGGAAAGAGGCCAAATTAAAACCGTTAGTTTGGACCAGAAGGACTTGAATATTGCGGTGAGTTATCTATTAAACCATTTTGCGGAAAATACGACGCAAATTCAGATTGTAGATGACAGATTGATGATTCAGATAGCGATATTTGTCCCTAAAAGCCCCTGGGGCAGATATTTGGACTTTAGTTTTAATCTACGACAGGTAGATGACGCCATTTTTATCAAGTCTTTGAAAATTGGTGAAATTTCCATTCCCGATCCCGCCGCAAATCTCCTGATTCCCGCTATCGTGCATAACACGCCGCTAGAGCAGCATTGGCAATTGTTGAGCCTATACGTCAAGAAAGTCCGCATTAGCCCGCAAGCTTTGGAAATCAGTTATCTAGGATCCATCGTCGACGCGGCAAAGCAATTGGCTATCCAAAAGCATCGGGATTACCCAAACCTGCATCGTTATCAACAGCAAATCAACGAAATCGTCAGCCAACATGATCCTAGCTGGCGCTTATCTATTACTGATTTGTTGCAACCTTTATTTTTGACGGCGTATCAACAAACACCGACGGAGGACGCCGTTCAGGAAAATCGCGCGATCATCATTGCTGTCGGCAGCTATATCTATAAACAGGACTTACGCCGCTATCTGCCGCTTGGCTTGGTTTACAGCAAGGAATATCCTGTATTTGCTTATAAGCGAGTGGATATACCGCAGCATTTTATTGCTTCGGCATTATTGGCAATTCTTGATTCCTCATTACTCGGCGAGCAAATAGGCATAGATAAAGAACTGGGAGATGCGCAAAAAGGTAGCGGCTTCAGTTTCATTGATTTGACAGCTGATCGAGCCGGGACTCGATTTGGTCAAATAGCAGTAGCATCAACCGAGAAAGCGAGGGAATTACAAAGAATAATGTCTAGCACTAAAGATTATTCGTCTATTATCCCGGAATTACAGGATTTACCGGAACATATGGACGAAGCGACATTTGTTAGCAAGTTTCATTCGGTAGGAAGTTCTGCATACAACGAACTGATCCAACTAATCGACGACAGGATTAACGGCTTGCCGGTGTATCGATTATAAGTACCTACAGAAGGCACCCAAACCAGATCTGACAAAGTCGCACTACTCTGGTTTGCCGCCTGTTAAATTTTAGTATTAGCTAAAAATCGATTCGAACGAATAGCCACTACTTTCAAGAATTTCTTTGAGACGCTTCAAACCGTCCATTTGTATCTGCCTAACTCTTTCCCGAGTGACACCCAATTCTAGCGCCACCTGTTCCAGAGTTGCGTTTTCGAAGCCGCAAAGACCATATCTGCGGCATATGACTTCGCGCTGTTTTTCGGCAAGCTGATAGACCCAGTAGGTGACGTTATTTTGGATAAAGTCGTCTTGCAAGATTTCAGCAGGATTACGGCTTTCTTCTTCGGAAATTGTCTCAAGTAGGGGTTTGTCAAAGTCCTTACCGAATGACACATCAACAGATGTGACACGCTCGTTGAGTTTCAGCATTTTACTGACGGTTTTAGCCGGTTTATCAAGATGCCGCGCAATCTCGTCGACAGTCGGCTCGTGATCAAGCTGTTGCGCTAAATTCCGCTGCGCTTTCAAATAAATGTTCATTTCTTTAACAATATGAATCGGCAGGCGAATAGTTCTAGTCTGATTCATGATTGCACGCTCTATGGTCTGCCTGATCCACCAGGTTGCATAGGTAGAAAATCTGAAGCCACGATCAGGATCAAACTTTTCCACTGCGCGGATCAGCCCCAAATTACCTTCTTCGATTAAATCGAGTAAAGGGAGCCCGCGATTTAAATAACGCCTGGAAATTTTCACAACCAGGCGTAAATTGCTTTCGATCATAATTTTTCGGGCTTGTGGATCGCCCTGTTGAGTTCGTCTGCCGTAGATTTTTTCTTCATCCGCAGTTAACAGTTGGGATTTACTGAGTTCATTCAGATACGCTCGGGTGGCATCGAAAGTACTCTCATTTTGCGATTCGTTACTTTCTATTTCGGCCAGCTTAAAGGTTTCGTTCGGATCGATTTCGACAACTTCTTCATCGACATCATCAAAAGAAATGAAATCTGGAATATCCATATCTTTAATTACATCTATCGTTTCTTCCATCATGATTAATCTCCCAGGTATTTTGGCTTGCGGAATCGTTTATTTTTATTGGTACGTGTCTCGCCAGATAACTATTAATCCCTTAAAACTATTTAAATGCAGATAAGATTGAAACCCAACAACGAAACCGATATTGCTCACTGCCAAAACCAATTAAGTCAATAGGTCATTCTTAACAACATCATGCCTCTTCGTGTATTTCCGATCCGATCTAATCGAGGGCACTAACCTTAACGGCGAGTGCCAGTATAACTTTAAAAGATTTATCTTATAAATTGAATTTACTGATATTTTTGTGGTCCACATCTCTTTTTTGATTTTTATTCACAGCGACCTCTCAGGTCATTTTTGCGACTAAAATCAGCAAGATCAAACTAAAATCCGAACCACTTCTAAATTATGAAAATAAGAAAGTGATGCGCATCACATATATTTAAAAGAACTGCAAGAACATACAATTCTGAAAGGAGCTTTTTCTGATCGTGCTTCTCAACGACCTAACAATGTTTTTTTGGCTTGATTAATTTGGGCCGCCAAATAATCTGAACCGCCTCGATCAGGATGAAAGCGCGAAATGAGTTTACGGTGGGCCTGAATAATTTCTTCTTCCGTGGCGCCGGGATTAAGCCCCAAAACCTCAAAAGCTTCCGTTGTTGTCATACCCGCTTGTCGAGATGGCCCAGGACCAGGCTTACCATATTGCGGATTGCCGGCTTTGAACCGCCACCAAATGCTATGAAGCTGCGGCGCGTACCTCAATATTAGCGGCATCGAGCGCACTAAAAACGCGAATATTACGCCAAATATCGCCAGCAGACCGCTAAGTTTTCCACTCAGCATCAGTACAAGCAAAATCAGCGCAATCGCAACCCAGGCCAGTTGTTTAAGTCGTTTGCTGCGCAATTCGGCTGGTAGCTTCATAAATCCCGGCAGCATTAAAACTGCCAGTACCAATGCCAACAATATCACTATTCGTATCACCCGTACTCCAAACGCTTTAACCGACGAGCGCCATAATAACTTAGAATACGGCCAGTTCGACAAATGTAGAGAAGTCCATGTCCACCCCTTCAGTCCTCGGCTTCGCGGCCGCCAGCGGCACCGGCAAAACCAGTTTATTGACAAAACTTATCCCGATACTGAAAGCACATAATCTGCAAATCGGTGTAATCAAACACAGTCATCACGACTTCGAGATCGATCAACCCGGTAAAGATAGTTTTCGGCTGCGCGAAGCCGGTGCCAGTCCGGTTATGCTGGTTTCCCGACATCGGCGTGCGTTAATTAGCGAATTGTCGGCAAACGGCGATATTTCGCTGACTGAACAGCTCGCCTTGTTTCCCAACGCAGGCCTGGATTTGATTTTAGTGGAAGGATTCAGGCACGAGAGCTACCCCAAAATTGAGCTGTGCAGACCAAGCCTAGGCAAGCCGCTGCTTTACCCTGGAGACTCCTCGATTATCGCAATAGCAAGCGATCACCCCCTATTAACACCACCCGGCTTACCGTGCCTTGATCTAAACGATGCAGAGGCCGTAGCCAAATTCATTATCGAAATCTTTTTGAAGCGCCCACGTGACTAATATCTGCTACCCCAACAAACACGAGTTATTGAGCGTCGAACAGGCGCTATTGGAAATCCGCAAAACTATCGAGACCGTCAACGACCGCGAGCATATCGATTTGCCGCAGGCACTGGGCCGGGTACTTTCCGACAGCGTGGCGTCTCCTATAGACATTCCACCTAAACGCACGGCGGCCATGGACGGTTACGCATTTGCTGCTGGCGATGTAGCTGCCGGGCAAGCGGCTAAATTGCAAGTAATCGGCATCGCATGGGCCGGACGGCCGTTCTTGGCGCAGCAGAGGCCGGGCCAATGCGTCAGAATATTCACCGGAGCGGTAGTCCCGGAATTTGCGGACAGCGTTATTGCCCAAGAACAAATTGAAATCGATGGTGACACTGTATCACTTCCCCTCGACTGGCAGCCGTATAAAAATATTCGTGCAGCCGGCAGTGACGTTAAACAACATGAAGAATTAATTGCCGCACCGAAAAAGCTGACAGCTCGCGATCTAAGTCTATTAGCCGCCGCCGGCATCGAAAAAATCAGCGTCAAACGCAAACTCAACATTGGCTTTTTTTCGACTGGTGACGAATTGGTCGCACTCGGAGAACCGCTAGCTGTTGGCCAAATCTATGACAGCAACCGCTATTTATTAACCGGACTGCTATCCGAACCAAACCACACAGTCTCGGACTTGGGCATCGTCGCAGACGATCCTTTGAAACTCGAACAAACTTTCAAGGACGCAGCCCAGCACTATGACGTCATCATTTCCACCGGCGGCGCATCGGTTGGCGACGCGGATTTTGTTAAACAAACGCTGGAAAAATGCGGGCAGGTGAACTTCTGGAAACTGGCAATCAAACCCGGCAAACCGCTGGCTTTTGGCAAAATCGGCCGCTGCTGGTTTTTCGGCTTGCCCGGCAATCCGGTTGCCGTATTGGTCACTTACGAGAAATTCGTAAAGCCGGGTTTGGAACAGCTTGCCGGCTTACCAGCTAGACAAGCATTGCGCTTGCGAGTCCGATGCGACAGCCGGTTAAAAAAATCGCCAGGGCGGCAGGAATATCAACGCGGCATCCTTTACCAGCAGGCTGGAGGCGAATTAGCCGTCCGTCTTGCCGGTCAACAAGATTCTCATCAACTAAAAGTAGCCAGTCAGTCCAACTGTTTTATTGTGCTGAATGCCGATAGTACGGGTATAGATGCTGGAGAAATGGTGACAGTAGAGCCATTTTCTGCGGTGTTATAAACAGCTGAATCCCTCCACCCAAGTAACAGCCGGAGTGTTCTGCGCGCTCCGGTTGGAAAACTCGAAACTCAAACAAATTGCCAGCCCATGCATGCGAACGGCAGAATATCTGATTACGCGGTGGCTTCCGCAAGATTACCTAAATAGCCATGTTTTCTAGCCAGATACTCGTCTACAAAGGCTTGCATCGGTTCGGCTTCATATTCGCGTAAACCGCTGACCGCTAGCTTCTTGAATCCGGAACCAACCACTTCGTCACCGCATTTAATTTGGAAATAAAGATACGCAGTGGCGCGCTTGCCGTTGACTTCCATTTTCGGTTCCAGCATTTCCAGACGCGGTTCGTGAAAGTCCATCCGGTTTAAGCTCAAGGTCATGCTTTCATAGATCACCAAAGGCCGGTCTATATTGAACATGACTTGCTCTTTGGCCAATAAAGGTACCAGCACATAAGGAAAGTTCTGCCCGGAAAACGCCACGTAGTCACGAATTAACGCTTCGATTAAAGCCGGATCGCGGATCACATCGCCGGAGCGCTCGATCTGCAAATAAGTCTTGCCTTGGTTGTCCGTAACATCGATTTTTTCGGCGTCGTCATCTGGAAAATTCAACAACACACCATGACCGACCATTCCGGAAAAAATGAAGTGCATGTTTTGGCTAAGGCCGTATTTGTCCAAAACCAGCGAGAATAATAAATCGCCCGGCACGCAAAAACGTTTTGCGTCTTCGTCGTGCAAGGGGTTGAAGTCATGGGCGACTTCCTTGGCAAACATGCTGGCCTGCGCGGCGCTAATAGCCACACTGCCATCCTGAATGGCATAGTATTCTTTTAGGAACATAGCTTTATTTATTGTTTAGTAACGTGGAACAGACGGATCGCAAATCACGGACCAGGCGTCGATGCCGCCCTTCAAGTTGAACAATCTTTGTAGCCCGGAATGCTGCAAAAAATGGCAGGCTTGCTGGCTGCGCATACCGTGATGACAAATCACCACCACGTCTCGGTCAGCCGGCACTTCGTCGAAGCGCGCGGGTATTTGTTGCAGAGGTATTAACACGCTACCGGCTATCTTGGCATAGGCAAATTCGTGGGGCTCCCTGACGTCCAGTAAAAATACCGACGGATCGTCTTGCAAATGTTGTTTTAGCTGCTCTGGCGTGTATTGGTTTATGGGCATATGAATCTTTCCAGTCTTAGAAGCGCGGCGGCCATTCTATCGATTGAGGCGGTATATGCAAATCGAATGTGTTGGTTAGCCAGATACTGACCAAAGTCTTTGCCTGGCGTTACCGCCACTCCTTCCTGTTCGAGCAGCTGCTTGGCAAACTCAAAACTATCGTCGGTAAACGCACTGCAATCCGCGTAAATATAAAAGGCCCCTTGTGGTTTGCAGGCAATTTTAAAACCCAGCCGTAACAGGTTGTCGTAAAGAAAATCCCGGCGTTTCTCAAACTCGTCACGACGGCGATGCAATTCCGCCATATTTTCAGCGCTGAAACAGGCCAAAGCCGCGTATTGTGAATGGGTAGGTGTGGAGATAAAAATGTTTTGCGCCAGTTTTTCCACCGCATCGATAAAATCTTCCGGCACAATCAACCAACCGATACGCCAGCCGGTCATGCCAAAGAACTTGGAAAAGCTGTTGATGATAAATACGTCATCGCTGAACGCCAAAGCGCTGCTGACGGTTTCGCCGTAAACCAAGCCGTGGTAAATCTCGTCCGAGTAAAAACAGCCCCCTAAAGCATGCGTCTGCTGAATCGCAGCGCGCAGCGCATCGTTACCGATGACGGTGCCGGTAGGATTGGAAGGCGAAGCGACTAATACGCCTTTGCTGGCTGGCTGCCAGTGCTGTCGAATCAATTCGGCGTTGAGTTGATAAGCTGTTTCGGCGCCAACATTCACGAACTGAGTCTTACCGTCGAACAATTGCACGAAATTATCGTTACAGGGATAACACGGATCGGCCATCAAGATTTGTTCGCCCGGATTTAAACTAATCCCAAACGCCAGCAAAAACGCGCCGGACGCGCCGGGGGTAATGAAAACCCGTTTCGGATCCAGATTTACTCCATATTGCGCTTGGTAATAATCGGCGATGCTTTGACGCAATTCCGGCAATCCGGCTGCAGCGGTGTACTTGACTTCCCTACCCTGCATAAACGCATTTCCAGCGGCTAATATTGCCGGTGGTGTTTCGAAATCCGGCTCGCCGATTTCCATGTGAATAATATCCCGGCCTTCTTGTTCCAGTTGCTTGGCGCGCTGTAATAATTCCATCACATAAAATGAGCTGATGCCGCGCATTCGCTCGGCGACGTGGTGTTTCATGTCCAAATTCCGTTAGTAGAAAGCACCTTCATAATAACAAACTTCTTGCTTGGCCCCGGCTATTCTGTTAAAAAGCCCCGATTTTTTTATAGACCGCCAGGAGTCATTGGATGAACAATACTAACCCTGCCGCATCGGAATTTACTTTTAAGCCTTATGAGGAAAAAGAAGGCGAAGAGTACATGAACGAGGCGCAGTTGAGCCATTTTTCCGCCATTTTAAACAAATGGAAATCCGAGTTAATGATGGAAGTGGATCGCACCGTCCACCACATGCAGGACGAAGCGGCCAACTTCCCGGATCCCAACGACCGGGCCACGCAGGAATCAGAATTCAGCCTGGAGCTGCGCACCCGCGACCGCGAACGTAAGCTGATCAAGAAGATCGACGAATCATTGAAGGAAATTGAGTCTGGAAACTACGGCTATTGCGAAACCTGCGGTATCGAGATTGGTATTCGCCGTCTGGAAGCCCGTCCAACTGCTACCCTGTGCATCGATTGCAAGACACTCGATGAAATCAGGGAAAAACAATTGGGTTAACTCTGCCCACGGCAACATCTTATATCGGCCGGTTTGCGCCCTCGCCTACCGGCCCACTTCACCTCGGTTCTCTATACACCGCACTTGCCAGCTATCTGGATGCCCGTCAGCATAAAGGGCTATGGCTGTTACGCATCGACGATCTCGATACGCCGCGCAATATGCCAGGCGCCAGCGAAGAGATCCTAAATTGCCTGCAAAGTTTTGGATTGCATTGGGACGGCGATGTGGATTACCAAAGCCAGCATCTCGACCAATACGAACAAGCCATTGCTGAATTGCAAAACCGGCACGTGCTTTATCCTTGCACATGTAGTCGCAGCTTATTGGCGAATTCGACTTTGATTTATCCGGGCTATTGCCGCAAAAACCCGCAATCGACTAATGCACCCCATGCGCTACGGGTAAAAACGGCCGAAATTTCAATGCGCTTTGTTGATGACTTACAGGGGGAAATCAGCCAAAACCTGGCAGGCGAGCACGGCGATTTTATCGTCAAGCGTAAGGACGGCATCATTGCTTACCAATTAGCTTGTGTTGTTGACGACCACCGGCAAAAGGTCAATCGGGTGGTGAGAGGTTACGATTTATTGGATTCTACCCCTAAACAGCTGTATTTACAGCATTTTCTAGGTTACCCGACGCCGCAATACATGCATATTCCGCTGATTGTCGACCAAGAAGGCCATAAGCTGAGTAAGCAAACCCGAGCGCAAGCCGTCAATCCCAATCAAGCCGGACCAACCTTGTTTCTGCTGCTAACCTTACTCAAGCAAAATCCACCACCCGATTTGCGGCTGGCCGCAATCGACAGTATCCTGGAATGGGCCATCGAACACTGGCAAGCCGAGCGTTTGACGAGCACCCAAGCCGTTTCTGCCTTACAACACAGTTAATAACGTTCAAAGAAGGAGGTTACGTTATGTCAGACCAAAAAATTTATCCGGTTAATCCGCAGATTGCCGCCAACGCGCATATCGACTGTGCCGAGTACCAGCGTCTATATCAGCAGTCGATAAACGAACCGGAAACTTTTTGGGCTGAACAGGCCGCCGAATTTTTGGACTGGCATCAGCCTTGGCAGCAGGTACTGCAATACGACTACCCCAAGGGCGAAATACAGTGGTTTCTGGGTGGCGAGCTCAATGTCACCGTCAACTGCCTGGACAGACACCTGGAAAAACGCGGCGACCAAGTAGCGATCATTTGGGAAGGCGACGATCCGGCGCATGATCGTCAACTGACCTACCGCGAATTACACACCCAAGTTTGCCAATTCGCCAACGTCCTGAAAGCCCATGGCGTACAAAAGGGCGACAGAGTCTGTATCTATCTGCCAATGATCGCGGAAGCTGCCGTGGTGATTTTGGCCTGCGCGCGCATCGGCGCGGTGCATTCCATCGTCTTCGGCGGTTTTTCGGCCGATGCCTTACGTGATCGCGTCATCGACGCCGATTGCCGGGTCTTGATCTGCGCCGACGAGAGCTTTCGCGGCGGCAAAATTGTGCATTCTAAATTGAATGTCGATAAAGCCGCCAAGCAATGCCCCAACTTGAATACAGTGATAGTGATCAAGCATACCGGCCATGACATCCCCTGGACCACAGGCCGCGACATTGATTATCGCGAAGCGATGCAATCCGCATCGACCGATTGCGAACCGGTGATGATGGACGCCGAAGATCCGTTATTTATCCTGTATACCTCTGGTTCCACCGGCCAACCGAAGGGTGTGCTGCACACCACCGGCGGTTATTTGCTGTATGCGGCCATGACCCATAAATACGTGTTCGATTACCAGGAAGGCGATGTTTACTGGTGCACGGCCGACATTGGTTGGATCACCGGCCATTCCTACGTGCTTTACGGCCCATTATGCAATGGCGCCACCAGCTTGATGTTTGAGGGGGTGCCGACTTACCCGCATCCCGACCGCTTCTGGCAAGTCATCGACAAACATCAGGTCAATATTTTTTACACTGCGCCAACGGCCATTAGAGCGCTGATGGCCCAGGGCGACGATTTTGTCACCCGCACCAACCGCAGTTCGCTCCGCATCCTCGGCAGTGTTGGCGAACCGATCAATCCGGAAGCCTGGGAATGGTATTACCAAGTAGTCGGCAATAAACGCTGCCCATTGGTGGATACCTGGTGGCAAACCGAAACCGGCGGCATTCTCATCACCCCCTTACCGGGCGCGATACCGTTAAAACCCGGCTCAGCCACATTGCCGTTTTTCGGCGTAAAGCCGGCGATACTCGATCCGGATGGCAATATCCTGGAAGGCGAAGCGGAAGGCGTGCTGGTGTTGACCTATCCCTGGCCAGGACAAGCGCGCACTGTTTATGGTGACCATGCGCGCTTCATCGACACTTATTTCGCCAAGTTCCCCGGCTATTATTTCGCCGGTGACGGTGCCCGCCGCGACAAAGACGGCTATTACTGGATTACCGGCCGCATCGATGACGTGCTGAACGTCTGCGGCCACCGCTTGGGCACAGCAGAGATCGAAAGCGCGTTAGTATTACACGACTTGGTAGCCGAGGCTGCGGTGGTCGGCTTCCCGCATCCGATCAAAGGCCAGGGCATTTATGCGTATGTGACTTTAAACGTGGGTATCGAGGGCAACAGCAGCCTGAAAGGCGAGTTGAAAGACTTGGTACGCGAGGAAATCAGCGCTATCGCCCTACCCGATCTGATTCAATGGGCACCCGGCCTACCCAAGACCCGTTCCGGCAAAATCATGCGCCGCATCTTGCGCAAAATCGCCGCCAATGAATTTCACGATCTTGGTGATACCTCAACCTTGGCCGATCCTTCGGTCGTTGAGCAATTGATCGCCAACCGTCTGAAATTGCCTTAAGGTGAAAACACGGCTGGCTTTAGCCTATTTCGGTGTCATTCTGGTCTGGACTACCACACCGCTGGCAATCAAATGGAGCAGCATCGGCGTCAGCTTCGTCTTCGGGGCGATGGCAAGAATGAGCACCGGACTGGCTTGCCTGCTGCTGTTATTGTTGCTTTTGCGCCGGCGTTTGCCGCTCAACCGCCCTGCTTTGATCACTTATCTGGCAGTGGCGATACAGCTTTACGGCAGCATGCTGATTACCTATTGGTCCGCTCAATTCGTGCCATCCGGCTGGATCTCGGTAATTTTCGGATTAAGCCCGTTCATGACCGCTTTCATGGCGGCGACATATTTGCAGGAACGCAGCCTGGGTTGGGGCAAGTTATTCGCTTATTGTTTGGGTATGGGTGGGCTGGTGGTCATGTTCAGCTCGGCACTGGAATTGGATGAACTCGCTCTGCAAGGCCTGATCGGCGTGCTGGTGGCTACCTTCATCCACGCGGCTAGCGCGGTGTGGGTCAAGCAGATTGACGCACGTCTACCGGCTTTACAATTGGTTACGGGCGGATTGTTAATCGCGGTGCCCTTGTATTTCGGCACCTGGTATTGGTTGGATGGCGGCTTATTGCCGGAAAATATTCCACAGCAAACCCTGTATTCCATTGCTTATCTTGGCGTGATTGCCACCACCCTGGGTTTTGCTTTGTATTATTTTGTGTTGGCCAACATGCAAGCCACCAATGTGGCGATGATGAATCTGATGACCCCGGTAATGTCCCTGGTGCTGGGTTATAGCGTCAACCAGGAACCGTTGACGATAAAAACCATGGCCGGCACCGCACTGATTATGTGCGCACTATTGATTTACGAAATCGTCAATCGCCGACAACAACGGAATGGCGGGTAATCGCCATTCTGTTGTTGTCGGCGAACTAAATTTTGCTAACGCGCTGCTGCATGTACGCGGCAAATTTTGATTTAATTTCCGGGTGCAGCAAACCGTATTCAACATTAGCCAACAAGAAACCGAATTTTGATCCGTAATCGTAGCGATTACCTGCAAATTCGTAAGACAGCACTTGCTCGTCTTTCATCAACTCGGCAATCGCATCGGTCAATTGAATTTCGCCGCCTGTGCAACGGCCGGTATTTTCGATTTTTTCAAAAATCGCCGGGGTCAGAATATAACGACCAACAACAGTGATGTTAGACGGCGCCACTTCATTTTGTTTAGCTCCAAAGCTGATGCATTGTTACCATATGATTATAATAAAGAGTTATGCCGAACGGTAACTCATACGGGAATCAATCGGGTATCAGTGTTTTCTAACCTGGGGACGATTTTGGTAAAGGCTACGGAGTCGGATACCACAACCACAATCCCCACTATGGACAGATCAATGCCCTGCTTCAGCGGAAAAGAGGATTTCTTTGATCATGGCGGTTATCTGCAGCATTGGCTTGCCGCTATTTTCTCATCTGATGATTTGTTCGAGGCACCCAAATGTAGCTGTACTTTTGTCCTATAATTAACTGCGCAGATAAATATTACAAAACTTTCAACATCAAAATTACAATATGATGCTATCAAATAACGATTTACAGCAAATTAGCGAAAAATGTATTTCAGAATCACAAATTGTTTATCAGCTTAAAAGTTTTGAAACGGGTTTCCCGTTTTTGAAAATTATTAATGCTGCATCACCAGAGCAGGGTATTACCATTGCTTCGGATGCACAAATTAATGAGTTGTTGGAAATATGGGATGCTTATTTAAAAACCGATGCTTCAATACTCAAATTTGTTCCTGCATCGGGTGCGGCCAGTCGTATGTTTAAAGATTTATATGAGTTTTTGGATGCCGATTATGCCGAACCAACAAAACCTGCTGAAATTAAATTTATTACCGAAATTAAAAACTTCGCTTTTTACGATGCTTTGAACGAATGTTGTTTGAAAAATAATAATAAAAGTATTGATGATTTGATCGAAAATGGAGAGACGAAAGCCATTGTGTCTAATTTATTAACCAGTAATGGCTTGAATTATGGTGCATTGCCTAAAGGCTTACTTTTATTTCACTCATATAACAACGAAAAACGTACTTCGCTACAGGAGCATTTGGTGGAAGGTGCATTGTATGCTTCTAATGCATCGAATGAAGTAAATATTCATTTCACAGTTTCAGCTGAACACCGGAAACTGTTTGAAAAACATGTAAATGATACGCTTCCTGAATACGAAAATGTACTGGGTAAAAAACTCAACATCAGTTTCTCAGAACAAAAGCCATCGACTGACACTATAGCTGTCGACGAACAAAATCAACCATTTCGCGAAAATGGAAAATTAGTTTTTCGTCCCGGAGGACATGGCGCTCTTATTGAAAATCTGAACGATTTGAATGCAGATGTGATTTTTATTAAGAATATTGATAATGTGGTTCCTGATTCGCTCAAAAGCCAAACAGTTAAATATAAGAAAGCTATTGCAGGTTTATTGATTAAACTTCAACAAAAAGCGTTTGAAAATCTTCAATTATTGGATAAAGAGAATATTTCTATTTCAAGCTTACATGAAATTGCTCTGTTTTGCGAAAAGGAACTTAATAATATTCACCCTGAAATTAACAAATTGAATGAAAGTGAATTAAAACAGTATCTAAAGTCAAAACTAAATCGTCCGATCAGGGTTTGTGGCATGGTTAAAAATACCGGAGAGCCTGGTGGCGGTCCTTTTCTTACTGTAAATGCAGATGGAACAGTGTCCACTCAAATTCTCGAAAGTTCGCAAATTGATTTATCAAATCCTGCTGAAAAAGCTAAAATGATGAATTCAACGCATTTTAATCCTGTTGATTTAGTATGTGGAGTGAAAAACTATAAAGGCGAAAAATTCAATCTTTTACAATACGTTGATAACCAAACCGGATTTATTTCATCGAAATCGAAGGGTGGTAAAGAATTGAAAGCTTTAGAGTTGCCCGGACTTTGGAATGGAGCCATGAGCGATTGGAATACAATTTTTGTTGAAGTTCCTATCGAAACATTTAATCCGGTAAAAACAGTGAACGATTTGCTTCGTCCTGAACATCAAAAATAAGATAATTTGTTTTAAATTAAAATTATTGAATCATATTTATTCAAAAGGTTTATCACATTTTTTGTAATGAGCTTTGTTATCTGCATACTTATTTTCTCGATGCAGTTTCTTTGGAAACATGGCGAATTTAAAAGTGATGTGCGCGATCTTTCTTTAACCTGCAGTTGCTATTTTCTACTCCGTATAGGTTAGGATGATCAGTTCCTTAAGGTTTTACTTTGACGAACGGGTGATGTGTGCCTAACCTTATGGCAAAATTAAATAAGCACTGTAAGGTCTTTATTTTAGGCGATAATGTAAGTTTATTCCCAACTCTCAGCACGAGATATAGCAATGATAAGACTGTTATGCACCTTTTTGGTAGCATTGATACCGGTAAAACTGGCTTTTAGTCAGGATTTGCTGGAAACCTATCAGCTAGCGAAAGCCAATGACCCGGAGTTTAAAAGCTCGGATATCAATAAGCTTGCTACCGCCGAGATCAAGTCGCAAAGCATCGCGCAGATGTTGCCGAATCTTTCCTTCAGCGCCAACAGCAGCCGCAATCGCCTGGAAAGTACCAGCTTTTTGGGAACCACATTGCAGCATTACTGGGACAGCAAATTGGGTATTAATTTGAAACAACCGGTGTTTCATTGGGACCATTGGGTGCAGCTCGATCAAGCCGATAACAAAATTGCTCAGGCGGAAGCGCAATTCCAGGCCAAACAACAAAGCCTGATCCGCAGAACCGCCGAAGCGTACTTCAATATATTGGCCGCGCAAGATAATCTGGAATTCGCCAACTCGGAAAAAAAAGCCATCGAAAAACAATTGGAACAGGCCAAACAGCGGTTCGATGTCGGCATCATCGCCATCACTGATGTTTACGAAGCCCAAGCCGGTTATGACAGAGCCCTGGCCAGCGAGATCGAAGCACAAAACCTTTTGGATAACAGCAAGGAAGCCTTGCGGGAAATCATAGGCGAGAACGCCGCCGATCTGAACAGCTTACAGCCGCAAATTCCGCTTAGCCCCCCAGCACCCGAGGACTTGGCGTCCTGGTCGAATACGGCGGAAAACAATAATTTCTCTATCGTCGCCCAAATTAATCAAGCCGAATACGTCCGCAAAAACATCGAATTACAACAATCCAAACATCTGCCCACCCTCGACATCGTCGCCCAATACAGCGAAATGGACACCGGCAACCGCTACGGTTTACGCGGCGACAATGAAAGTTTCGGATTGCAACTCAACCTGCCTTTGTACGAAGGCGGTGGCACCTCTTCCCGCAGCCGCCAAGCGGCCTACGAGTACGAAGCCGCCAAGGAAGATTTGACTAAAGTAAAACGCAGCATCAATCGCGGCGTCAAAGACGCATTTCGCGGCGTGGTGTCCAGCATCAGCAGAGTCAAAGCACTCGATGCGACCAGCAAATCCGCCGAAATGGCCATGGAAGCTGCCGAAGCCGGTTTTGAAGTGGGCACCCGCACCATGGTGGACGTGCTCACCGAACAGCGCAATTTATACAAAGCCAAGAGCGATTACGCCAGAAGCCGCTACGACTATCTGATTAACGGCATCAAACTCAAGGAAGCGGCCGGCAGCCTGAATGAACAGGACCTGGAGCAAATCAATCAATTTTTGCAGGGAACGCTGAGTAAGAACTAGCCTACCAGTTGAGTGCTCAAGGCCGCTCATTAACATTACCGGTTTCGCCCCCCCCAATGCTGGCCGTTATTGGCACAACCATGTGCTTACCATGCAGGTTTCGGCTATAAGCGGTAAATGTCCAGCCGAAAGCAGGCTTAGGATTATTGAGTTTCCAAACCTTTGCTATTGCGGGAAATAAATCGGCTTTAACGTTTAGCGCATCCTCAACGGCTAAGGCCGCATGCAGCCAAGATCCGGCGGCAAGCAGCCCGCCGGAGCCTTAATCGATTCATGCAAGCCTCGGAATCATCCCGTCATCGCTTTTAGCCTTGCGCGCAAGCCTTTTAAGCTCTCGCACGAGACTTTTCGCTATCGTCGCAAGGCTTTTTGGGTTGCGCGCAATTCTAAAAGCCTTGCGGACTCACTTAAAAGCTTTGCGGGCAACACAAAATCATTTGTTCGCCGGGCACAACGCCTAGCGTGCAAGGCTATTAAGCTTGCGCACAAGCTATTTTGCTATCCTCGCAACGCTTTTGGGTTTGCCCGCAACCCACCAAGCCTTGCAGGCAAAGCAAATTGATTTGCTCGCCCGGCAAAATGCCTTGCGCGCAAGGCAGTTTGGTTTGCATGCAAGAGAATTTGGCTTTCGCGACTAGCAAAATGCGATTCTCGTTTGGCTCCAAGGCTTACTAACGGGGAACAGCTAACCGCCCTGCGGAAACTATGGCATCCGTTCGGGAATTGGATACAGTCGATCACATTATTTGTGGTGGGGTTTGACGGCCATCGGCCAAAAGCCGTCTGACGGAATAGAAGTGCCAATGACAAATGTCCAGCCCAAAGCAGCCGTAGGGTGTGGTGAGTTTACGAACCGCACCAATCGCGAACGATGCGCTTCACACCGTGAAGCACACCCTAAGGCACTGAAAGCAAAAATTTAAATTGTTTTGTCTTTTAAATTTAAAAACGATATACTCAGAACCATGCTAGTGACTAGGAGTATCTCCAGTCATAAATACTAGCCTCTACCTGCGTTTAGCCTAATTTATCTTGCCCGAACTCTTTCAGAGACGGGCAAGTTGAAATTTGAGGAACAATGCCTTTTGGTATAGTTCAAATGAAAAAAACATCTATTTCCCTCCGAGAAGCTTTCGATTCTACCTTTCATCAGAAATTTAATTTTGATGACTTCTTAAGTTTGAATATTTCTCAAGAATACAAGCAACTTTCAAACGAAAAAGTCAATCCGTCTCTAAAATTAAAAAAATATCTGCGTTTTTTGAATAGTTTTGTCTTTGACTATGCCAAAATAAATGAAAACGTCGTTCATTCTTACAGACACGAAAAAAGCACTTACACGGCTGTAGTTCCGCACTGCCATAGCAAGTTTTTTTTTCAAACAGATATAAAAGATTTTTTTCATAAAATTTCAAAGCAAGATGTCGAAAAAATAGTAGACACTGCTTTAGATAAAGCTCCAATATACGACATTAATCGATATAAGTCCGAGTTATTAAATATAACAACGATCGACGATGTTTTGCCTGTTGGCTTTCCAACCTCTCCAAATATTAGCAATAGTTTTTTATCATCTTTTGATGATACTCTTGAAGGGTATTGCATAAAAAACAATATAATTTATACCAGATATTCCGATGATGTTATTTTATCATCAGAATACAAGAATTCTTTAATTAATATTCAAGATGTAATCTCTAATTATCTTAAAGAAATTTATGATGGAAGAATAGAAATAAACACATATAAAACCAAGCACACTCACAAAGGAAGTAAAATTAAAATACTCGGGATGGTTGTTTTGCCATCCGGAAAAATTTCAGTTGATATTAAGTTTAAGCAGCATCTTGAGATATTATTTCATTTTTATATCAACGATAAAAACAAGTTTGCCGATTATTTAAAAAATCATTACCAAGGCGACTTTAGCAAGATTTCTGGCCAACTAAATCATATCAATACAATTGACAAGTCGTATTTAGATAAACTGAGAAAGAAATACGGTAATTTCATTGTTGATAGTTTTCATCATCAATCTATTGATTAACAATGGGAAATGAGTTCATTTGTATACTGTTTGATGTTCAACACATAAAGGAATTGTTTTTTCGCATTGAATTATCAAACAAATTAATGTGCATTGTTGGAAAAAATAGCACAGGAAAAACAACATTAATTCGTGCCATAAAAAATCTAACTTCTACAAATACGTTTGCAAAGACAGCATCTCCCTATATCTTTAAAGATACCAGCAGCATTCGTTATGTAATTGATGGCGAATCATATGATTTTCAGTACAACCCAAAGCTTCAGGTTATTGATACTAAGGCAATTATAAGCGAAAAAATAAAACGGAATATTTACGCAGAACTACCTATTCCTCACGGAGAAAGGTTTAATCATTTTCAAAAATTATCTGAAATAGATGGAGAACTGAGAAAAGGCATATCATTAAAAGAATACTCCACACCTGGTGAATTAATTGAATTTCTTTCAAAAATATATAACTCTGATAGATTCAAAAACTTAAAAGAGATAAAAATAAAGGGAAGATTATACTATTTTTTTCTAAAGGCAGACGGCTTTTACATTAGAGAGGATTATCTAAGCTCTGGTGAGCACTTCATTATCAACTTGTATAGAATTATCAAGCGAAATTGCAAGTTGATTGTCATTGATGAAATTGATATATCATTAGATGCTTCGGCACAAGTTAATCTAATTTCTGAATTAAGATGCTTTTGTGAGCAAGATAAAGTTAATATTGTTTTTACTACGCACTCGCTAGCATTGATGAAAACATTGAAAGACTCTGAGCTTTTTTATATGGAAAACAATAATGCCGAGGTTTCCCTAAAAGAAGTGCCTTACAATTATATAAGAAGTGAGCTTTTTTGTTTCCATGGACGATGGGATAAATATATTCTAGTGGAGGATAAGGTGTTAGAGCAGTATCTTTCTCACTTAATTAGCCAGCTAGAAGTAGCACCATTTTTTACCTATAAAATAATTTATATTGGCGGCGCTAGCAATGTTATTGATTTAATGAAGCGCAATGAAACGGCTAGCTTTTTTTCATCCCCAGAAAATGTAATTACCATCCTTGATGGTGATAAAAAGGAAGAATGTAAAAACAATAAAAATGTTTTTTTTATTCCATTTGATAGTGTTGAAAAACAATTCTCAAAGCATTATAGACAAACTGAAAGAGATGGCTTGCCAAAAATTACCGAAACATATCAAGGCACAAAAGAGAAAGAAAGAATAAAAAGGCTATACGAAGATTTTACACATCAAAGTTATCAACGTTCGGCAATTATGACAAATACTCAAATTTTTGATTTTATAAATGAAAGAAAACAAAATGAGTTTGAACAATTTAAAAAAGAATTGATTGGTTTTTTACAACGAAATCCCACTTAGACACCGTATTGCTATCAGTAAAGCGGTCGTAGAATCGAACACATTTAAGGTCTGTTTTGGGTCGGTTTCAACAATTCCCCATTTCCAAAAACCATCATTCGGCAGTGGCATAAGTCTCTCTGAATCCATGGCCCAAACTATTACCCCAAAAAAACCACCAACATAGGTTGTTGCTTTACCGCTATTTACGGCAAGTCAATATAGCTTTAGCAAACACCCCGTCACTGCTTTCCAGCAAGCTAAAATGCTCCTTGGCGCGGGTGATGCCGGTGTAAATTAATTCGCGGGTGAGCACCGGACTGATGTTTTCCGGCATGACCAAGGCCACGTGATTAAACTCAGAGCCTTGCGACTTATGCACGGTGATGGCGAAAGCGGTTTCCACGTCCGGCAGGCGCATTGGCGAGATCCAGCGTATTTTCAGATTGGCCGACGGCTCGTTACTGTTGTCGGCACTGGGAAATGCCACTTTAAGTTTGCCGTTACTGTCTCGCAGCGCAATGCCAATATCGCCGTTCATTAAGCCCAGGTTGTAGTCATTGCGGGTGATCATCACCGGCCGGCCTTCGTACCACAGCGCCTGCTTGGCTTTGGCAAACAACCATTCTTCAATGCGCTGATTTAGGCCTTCCACGCCCCACGGTCCTTTCCGCAATGCCGACAACACTTGAAACGCATCGAAGGCGGTCAACACTTGCATGGCCCATTCGTCGTACCGCTCCGCACTGTCCGGCCGGCCATTACTGATTTGCGCCAAATAATAGCCATAACCTCGGCGGGCTGCGTCCCCGCTATTAATCACCAGCTTTCTTAACAAACTACTGGCGGCGTCCGGGCTCGGGTGTTGCCGTAAGGCGATATATTCTGCATGTGGTTCGGGTAACAAATCCGGGTACTGTGCCGTGTCAGCTAAGATGGCCTGAGCCTGCAAAGCATCGCCCTGATTCACGGCTTTAGCCAGTTGGCCGATGCCGCTATGTGCATCGAAACGATGACTGTGCCGCAACATGACGGTTTGTTGATTGATGGCAGAACCGGGCGCTGCCGCAGGTTTGAGCGATTCGCTGGCATAAGCGCCAATCCAAGCTAGCGTTTCCGCATCATAAGCGGCGTGTTCGGCACCGCGACATAAATCTCCCATCACCGAACCGGCCTCGACGGATGCCAATTGATCCTTGTCGCCCAATAAGATCAATTGAGTGTTTGTCGGTAAGGCTTCCAACAGCGACGCCATCATTTCCAGATCTATCATCGACGCCTCATCGACAATCACGATGTCGGCGACGATAGGATGGTGGCGATTATGCAAAAAGCGCCGCGAATCATGCCGGCTGCCCAGTAAACGGTGCAAGGTGCTGGCCTTTCGGGGAATAGCTTGTTTGATATTGTCGTCGATAGCCAATTTGTCGAGTGCTTTAGCAATCGACTCGCTAACCCTGGCCGCCGCTTTCCCGGTCGGCGCCGCCAGTAAAATATTCAGATTTTTGGGTTTCTCGCTCTCCTGTTGCGCCAGTTCAATCAACAAGGCCAACAATTTGGTCAGGGTGGTGGTTTTCCCGGTACCCGGCCCGCCGGTGATAATGGCAAAGCGCGCCCGCAACGCCAAGATGCAAGCAATTTTTTGCCAATCCGGGCTTTCCAAGCTCGCGGGAAACAGCGTTTGCAAGCGTTCCGCCAAGGACGCCGGCAGCTGGTCCCGCACCGGTTGCAAGAGCTGCGCGACGCGGGATTGCAGTATTTGTTCATAGCGCCAGTAACGCCGCAAATACAGCCGATTGCCCGCTAAAACCAACGGTGTATCGCCTTCCCCTGATGACACGAGTCTTGATTGCGATAACGCCGCTTGCCAGACTTCAAGACTATACACTTTTAAGCGCGCCAACTCGGCCGCCGCCGTGTCCCGCTCAATGGCCCAAGCGTCATCGGCCGGGATAGCCAGCGTCATCCCCGGCTGCTCACAGAGTTTTGCCAAGTCCAAATACACTTCGCCTCTATCCAGCTGATGGCTGACCAAGGCCCCTGCCCATAGCATCGGGTCAGACGCCGCCGGATCGAGATCCAGCAAAAAACCGACGAAGGCCCGATTCAAATGACTCAACCAGCCTTTCGCTACCCAGTGTTGCATGCTGTCTATTACCGCCGCTTGCCGGATCATGATGATGCTCCAAACAAGGCATCCAAGCGCTCGATCAAGGCCCTGGGTGGTTTATCGAAAACACACCCTACCCTTGGCCCTTGCGCGCCTCTTAAAAACAAATACAGCCCCCCACCGATGTGCGTCTCGTAGTCGTAAACATTGCCCAGCCTGACTTTCAGCAAACGATGCAAGGCCAATAAATACAAGCTGCATTGCAGATCGTAACGTTTAGCTAACATCGCCGCAGTCAGGGCTTCCTGCGTATACGCCGCATCGTCGGCACCCAAACTGTTGAATTTATAATCGACCACGTAGTACTGCTGATCATGCACGAACACCAAGTCGATAAAACCTTTTAACAGCCCGTTTACTTGGCCGGGCAGTAAGCCCGGGCGGGCTTGTCCGCCGAAGGTGTGGCGGCTGACTAAGCGATCCAGTTCCTCAGTGTCCACGGTATCGGCGCCCAGCAGAAATTCCAGCTCGGCTTGATAGGCATTAGCTTCTAACGCAGCCAAACTAACATTGGCGTCCTCCAGCAAGGGCATGTTCAACCAGTGCGACAAGGCGGAACCGATGACGGCATGTTTGTTCTCCCATTCGCCTCCGACAAATCGTTTTTGAATCAATTCTTGTCTTAAGGCTGGATTTGCCGAGACGCTGGCAAAACCGCGTTGCGCGCACTCCTCCAGCAGATCGTGAATCAACACGCCGGGACCGGCGCCTCTGGGCAAAGCGTGGACACCGGACAATGGCTTACTGAGCGCAGCAGCAATTTCGGCTTCGTCGTTTTGCTTATCGTCGTGGGCGGTTTCAAACTCCGGCAAGGGCTGAAACGAATCTTCCGCAGGCGTCAGGCGATCCGCGATGTGCAAAGCGCTATAACTGGCTATCCACCAATTACTGGATATTTTGCCGAGCGGCACGCGCGCATCAAAGCCACCCCTTTCAACCAAGACCGGGCTATAGCGCGCGTCGTCAATTTCCGGTAAGGGCGTTATCGAAATCGCGCCACAGCTGCCTTTCAGTTCAATTAATTGCTCCGCTAAGGCGCTGATGGGCATTTTGGCCTGCCAGTTAAGCAAGGCGCCCATGGCCGATTTTTCCAACTGGCAATCCTTGGTACTGCCGGATTTGACCGGCGCAATACCCAACCAACAAGCATGCCGAGCTCGGGTCATTGCTACATACAGCAAACGCAAATCTTCCTGCAACCGCTCTTCGTCGCTGATGGCTTTAATGCGTTCTTGTTTATGCAAGTCGATTTGTAAATCTTGGTTTTCGTCGTGATAACGATAATAGGCATTGAAGCGGCCGCCGACTTCCCGAAAGCTGCAAATAAACGGCAAAAACACCAGCGGATATTCCAGGCCCTTGGATTTATGAATCGTGACGACTTTAATCAGATTGGCATCGCTCTCCAGCCTGATGATACCGTCATCGCCGGCTTGGCTACCGCCCGCCTCTATCGCCTCAGCCAAATACCTGATCAGGGCTTGCTCGCCTTCCAACTGCGTGCTGGCGCGTTGTAACAATTCGGCCAGATGCAGCAGATTGGTGATGGAGCGTTCGCCTTCGCTGTCGTCAACCAGGCGGGCGTGTAAGCCGTAATCGTTAATCAATTGCCGCAGCGCGGGCAAAATGCCGTCGCGTTGCCAGCGTTGTTGATACGTCAGAAAGCGTTCCAGATGCAATTCCCAGCCGGGTTCGTCCAAGGCCAGTGCGTGCAGCGCTTGGTAAGACCAAGCGAAGGTCGCCGAACTTAAGGCCGCACGCACTTTGCGCTCATTACGCGGCTCAGCCAGGGCATTTAACCAAAGCAACATGTCGACCGCTTCGCCGCTGGCAAAGATGGAATCGCGTTCGGACAGATAGACACTGCGCAAGCGTCGGCGCGCCAAGGCGTTGCGTATCGCCGTTGCTTCGGTGCCGCTGCGAACGAGGATGGCGATGTCCCCAGGCTGCAAAGCCTGCATGCCGGATGTCGAGCTAAACCCGGTCTGCCCCGCATCAGCCGCGTTCAACAATTTGACAATCTGGCTGGCAGTCACCTCCGCCAGTGTTTCCCGATAAGCCGGCATGCCGACTGCGTCCTCACTATCCCAATGCCACAGGGTCAGCGCCGGAGCAGCTTGATTATCGATAACCCAGGTTTCATTGCGGCCTTGGGCCTTGACCGGCAGAAAAGGTAACGGATTATCTTGTGCTGTTTTAAAGCGGAATGCGCCCCGTTCTTGCTGATCGGCTTGCAAAAACACCTGATTCACCGCATCGACTAAAGCCTGGGTGGAACGGTAATTGGTGCCCAGGGTGTAATGCCGGCCTTGGGTGTCGCGGTGAGCTTTAAGATAAGTGTAAATATCCGCGCCGCGGAACGAGTAGATAGCTTGTTTCGGGTCGCCGATCATCAAACACGCAAAATCTCCGCCGGCTGGCGTGGCGTAGAGCGTGGAAAAAATCCGGTATTGCAGCGGGTCGGTATCCTGAAACTCGTCGATCAAAGCAATCGGATACTGCTCGCGAATCACCTGCGCTAGCCTGTCGCGATTGCGGCCTTGCAGCGCGTTATCCAAACGAATCAGCATGTCGTCGAAGGTCATCCTGGCGATGCGCTGTTTTTCAAAATCGTAACGCTGCCTTATCCAGTGCACGGCGTGTTTGATCAGCTCGACTTTTAAACTCGGCAGTGCCGCCAGTTGCGCGGGCAAGCGACCAATCGCCGCGAAACCCGGATGATCCGGCGGGATTTGCCCGGGGTTGGCTAATTGCGCCATGCCGGCCGGCGACAGATTCTCAAAACCCTTGCCGATGTCCAGCGTGTCTTGCAAAGGATCCAAACTCCATGCCTCGATTTTGTCCAGCCAGTTGCGGCGGTTAGTAGAATTGTAATTTTTTGCCGGCAGCACTTTGCTTTCGATAGCCGCCTCCAATAGGTCGCGCACTTCCGGCAGCCAACTTAGCCAAGGCGCTTTTAAAGCCTGTAGTTCAGTCTGCCGAATGGACGCCACTGCGGCAATCAAGGCCTTGATGGGCTGACCGTCGGCCAAGCTAGACGGTATCGGCTCGGCGTTGCTCAGCAGCGAACGCACCGCCAGCAGTAATTCGTCCGGATGCTTGAACAACGTATACAGGCTAGCAAAATCGGCATCGTTGGACATGTCGTAATAGAAACTGCGCCAATAATCCCGCACCACTTCATTCAACAATTCGGTGTCGTCGGTATTGACCTCCTGCCGAAACAAACTGCCGCTATCAAAAGCATGTTGTTGCAACATGCGGTTACACCAACTGTGGATGGTATAAACCGCCGCCTCGTCCATCCAGTTGGCCGCCAACTCCAAGCGGCGGGCACAGGCCGGCCAGTCTGCTTCGGGATAAGCGGCGCGGATGTCTTGTAAGAAGTTATCCTTCGTCGGCAATTGCTGACGAAAAAACCGTGCGGCCTGGCTCAAGCGCTCGCGTATCCGTTCCCGCAGTTCCTTGGTGGCGGCCTCGGTGAAGGTCACCACCAAAATATCCGGCGGCAATAGATACCGGCTGGGTTCGACGCTATCAGGATGGTGTCCCAGAATTAAGCGCACATATAAGGCTGCGATGGTGTAAGTCTTACCGGTGCCGGCGCTGGCTTCGATCAGCCGCGTACCCGATAACGGAAATGCGAGGGGGTTGAGTGGGACAGCAGTGGTCATACCGACGCCTCCCCTGCCGCTGGTAATTCGCGGATATGCGCCAACATCGGCCGATACAGGCTATCCGCCCAATAGGCAAAGCCCTTATCCGCGTCAAACTCAGTCAAACTGGCAAAGTTTGGAAAGAAGCGCGCCAGATAAGCGTCGTAATCAACTTCACCGGCATTCCAGTCGTCGCCCTCATATCTGGTTTGGGCTTTTTCCCGCGCAGTTTCCGGCGAGGCGGCAAGCCAACAAAATGCGCTGCGGCAAGCCACCGGCAACGGCGCTTGCATGCCGTCGTGATAAGCGGCAACCAAGTCTCGCAACTGCCGGTAAGCGTCGTCTTGCTCGACAACGGGCATTTCAAGCACCGTATCGGCACCGACAACTAAGGTGTTTACCGGCAAACTAGCGGCGCAAGCCGCCAAATGCTGCAGCCACTGCAAAAATAAATTCGGATACTTGATGGATTTGTCCTTATTCAAAAGTGTTTGCGCCGTCAAATGCAACAGACCGGCTTGCTGGTTGCGCTGGCGCAGTTGACTGAGATCGCCGGTCAGTTGCACCGTCACGTCGCCGGCCAATGCAAACGGCGCAAGTTGCAACACATGCGGTTCTAAAACCTCTGACCATGCCGAAACCAACTCACGATATCGCTCCCAAGCCGTTTTGACCGGCTCGGCTAAGGCGGCGAAACTCGCCTGGGCAAAACCACCCAAGGGCAATTGGCCTTTCTGCGTCATCACGGCCTGCTGCCTGCTTAGGTATTCTTCCAAGTCGTCCGGATGCTCTGCGGTTAAATCTTGCAGTAATTCATCGCTGAATAAATAGGCTTGTAGATTATCGACTCCAAACGGCTCGCAGTCTTCGCTGGTAACTGCCAGGCTATCAAAGCCAAATTTGAGGGTTTGATTACAAAAACTTTTCACCGGCGCGCGCAAAAACCGCGCAAGTGATTCCAGGCTCAAAGCGTAGGTTTTATCATCCGAGCTGGAGACGATTTGCCCGTTAAGCGGCTGAGCGGCGGCTGGTACAAACCATTCCCTCGCATAGGTAAATAGACTGGGATCGCGGTGTTTTTGCACATAGGCTGCGCTAAACGGTTGCAAGGGATGCGCGAGGGTAACTTTCTCCAACAACGCGGGCTTATCGGCAAGCGCCCAGCCCTGCGCCAGTACATCGCGTAATTGACTAATCAGCACAGAAGGCGGCCGCTCGCTGTTATCGCGGATACTGCGCCCTACCCAGCTGATATACAGCTGTTCGCGCGCCGACAGCAACGCTTCCAGGAACAGGTATTGATCGTCTTGCCGGCGCGAGCGGTCGCCGGGGCGGTATTGCCCGCGCTGGCTCATCAAATCGAAACTGCGGGCCTGTTGATTGCGCGGATAGTCGCCGTCGTTCATGCCCAACAGACAAATCAACCGAAACGGAATGGCGCGCATCGGCATCAAGGTACAGAAATTTACCCGGCCGCTGAGAAAGCGTTGATGCAAGGACGGTTCGTCGACGCCAGCCAGCCAGGCCTCGCATACCACATGAATGGGCAATAAATCCGCACTGTTTAAACCGGCTTGTTCGCAATACCTGGACCAATTGGCCAATGAACTTGTCAGGGTATCCAGGGTTTTTCGTTCGCGTTCGTCGCTTGCCTGAAAAAAGTCGCTCAGCAGCTCGGATAATATTTGCTGCCATCTACTTGGCGCATGTTCCTTCCTTAACAGCTCAGCGTATTTTTCCAACGTTTCCAACAGAAACGCCAGACCGCCCAGCCATTGCGCATCCAGGCCGCCGATTTCTTCGTAAGGTTGAATCTCATCGAATGCGGCACCGGCGCCAACCGCATATCCCAACAACATGCGCCTCAGCCCGAACTGCCAGGTATTGGCCTGCAAGTTTGCGGGCATACTCACCCGTTCCGTGCGCTGCCGGGCGTTCAAGCCCCAGCGGATGCCGGATTCTTCGATCCACTGATGCAGTTTAGGTATAGCGGTTTCGTCAATCTTAAACCGCGATCGCAAGGCCGGCAGTTCGAGCAAGCCTAGAAATTCGCTGACCGCAAACCGCGATTCCGGTAAATTCAGCAAGGCTTCCACCGCAAGCAGCAGCGGATTTTGCCCACGCTGTTGCTGATCGGCCAGACTGTAGGGAATATAACGTGGATCGTCGCTTTGAATTTGCCCAAACACCGCGTGGATATGCGGCGCATAGGTATTGATGTCCGGCACCATGACAATGATGTTGCGCGGATATAAAGGCTTGCCATTTTGCTGCGCACTATCGAAGCGCGCCAACAGTTGATCGTGCAGAATTTCGACTTCACGTTGCGGACTATGGGCGATATGAAATTGGATAGACGTATCGGCGCTAGCCAGTAAAACCGGCTGCTCGGGCAAGGGCTCCATATCCAGTATCGACTGTTGCAGATGTTGCAGCAAACTCCGTTGCCCCGCTTCGCCGTAGTCCTTGAACATGTCGATTTTACTATCGGGCCAATGCCAGTTGGCATAGGCTTGGGTTTCATCGAAATGATCCAGCAAACGAATATAATCCCGGCCCTGTTTACCCCAGGCGGCCAGTAAAGGCGGCGCCTGTAGATGCAGTTCCGCATCGCTTAATGCCGCGCTCATCCCCGATTTATACGTCTGACGGCGGCGCTCGGCTTTCAGCAGTTCCTTGTCTTCGATGATGTCGGCCCAATAGTGCTGACACGGGTTATGCACAAACAACACGATCTGACAAAACCGCCCCAATTTAGCCAGCACTTCCAGCGATTGCTGCGGTAGGGAAGACAGACCGAATAACACGACGCGGCGCGGCAGGCCGGCAGGCCGGACAGTCAATGTGTCGATTCTAGCCATGAACTGGGCATGCACCGCTGCCCTACTGGCGAACGGCGAGGACTCTTCGCCCAAATCTTCAAGCACGGCCCGCCACAAAGCGGCTTGCCAAAGTTGCGCGCTGGGTAACGGTTTGCTTTCACCATGGCCGTTGCGCAACACATCCTGCCCCGCCGCCCAATCCGACACCCAATCGGAGCGATACACTTGATATTGATCGAACAGGTCCGCCAGTTGTTCGGCAAGTTGGTGTCGTTTGCGGCAATGGCTGTCGTCAGTCAAAAAACTGGCGAGGGTTTCGAAGCCGGGTTGTTGCAACAAGCCCGGCAACAGTCGATATAAACGCCAGATCAGCGGGTCTTTGGCTAAGGGTTGCTCGGTGGGAATCTGCTCGCCCAATACGGCTCGGTAAACACTCCAGATAAACAAGGACGGCAATTGCATTTTCATCGCAGCGGCAATGCCCAGCGCGGAATTTTGCGCCAGACTTTGCTTCAACCAATGCCCCATGCCGTTGCTCTGCACCAGAAAAATCTCGTTTTCCAAGGGTTGCAAGGGATGCTGTCTGAGCCAGTACTCAACCACATCGCGAAGCTCTTCCAGTTGATTGGAGTGGATGACGGCTATGCCGTTATCTAGGGTGTGGGCGTGACCTGCTGCGGGCATGTAGGCTCAAATAGTTTAGGGGGCGTGCGTCTATTATCGCCGCTTTTGACCGGACCATCGAGACCTTGCGAATTAGCCGCAATACAGTCTTAGCTATCTATGCGTTTCATATCGGCATGACAAGATGTTGGGTCGGACCAGACGAGGTATCGGCAACCACCCGATTGCGGCCTTGATGCTTGGCAAGGTATAGCGCCTTGTCGACGCGATCAAGGAATTGGCTTTCGTGCTCGGTAATGGAAAACTGTCCGACGCCTATGCTGATAGTGACTTGTATCTGCTCGACGAAGGAATGGTCTTCTATCGTGGTACGCAAGCGATTTGCAAACTCGACGGCATCCTGAAGAAGTGTATGCGGCAGCAAAATCGCAAATTCTTCCCCGCCCCAACGAATGGCATCGTCGCTGCATCTGACCACGCTCATCAGTTTCAAACTGATGGCTTTCAAGATTTCGTCGCCGATCAAGTGGCCGCGTGTATCGTTAATGTGTTTGAAGAAATCGATGTCCAATAGCAACAGCGAAAACGCCGGGGCATCGTAACGCCGCATGCGGCCGATTTCATCTGCCAGCCTTTTATCCAGCATCCGTCTATTGCCAAGTCCGGTGAGGGGATCGGTCAACGAGGATTTTTCAAAGCCCTTGGCCTTGGCGTCCAGAATAGCCACCAGCTCTTTGAGTTCACCGGCATGATGTTTGATTAAATCAATCCAGGTGCCATAGGCAAATCCCACCAGTTCACTCTGCGTAACGACGCCTACCAACTGGTTTTCCTGATTCACCACGATGGAGCGTTTGATGTGACAGGTTTTTAACTGCGCGAGCGCGTCTTGAATAGTTGAACTGACCTGGGTGGTAATGACCGGACTCGTCATGTACTCCAGGAGCGGTCTGTCGGTGGTATCCGCAGCGGAAATCAGTTTAAAAATATCCTTGGTGGTAATGATGCCAATCGGTATTTTGGCTTCGACCACAATGATGGAGTCCTCCATTTTTTGCAGATGGTTCAGCACATCGTCCAAAATCCAGTCTGCGGTAAAAGTGACAGGCTCTATTCTGGTCACCAACTCGCCGATGGTTTTCTTTTGCACCAGAACGGTAGGATCGACCGCCGATAAAATGTCGGTATCGGTCAATATCCCGACCAGGCTCTCCGCGGAATCCACGACACCTAGATACCGGTCGCCATTGTTTTCAAGGATTTCGAATGCGGTCAGAATACGTTCATTTTCGAAAACGCAGGTCATCTTGCGTAATGTCAATTCAGCCAAGGTGGCATCACTGCTGCCGCCCGCGTGCAGATGCCGCAGCAAGTCTTCAACGGAAAATACAAAATATTCGTCGCCGATCTCCAGCACCACGCTGCTGACGTTATGCTGGTCTATCAACTGCGAGACCGAACGAATAGTCATATTTAACGTCGCGCGCAAAAGTTGTTTTTGCGCAATCGACCCAACCGTTGGAAAAATTGTAAATTCAGTCACGAGCGTCTCAAATTTGGCTATGCCTTGCGGTTATTGCTGGCCGAAAAGGGTTTGTTGGGTAGCAATGGGGGCTAAGCCGGGGATTTTTGGCGTTTCTCACGCTTGTTGCTTTGTTGGGTGTTCAATATTTTTAGCGGCGGGATAGTAACCAAATCAGTCGGTCCTTGGCGAGTATTTGACTTGAAGGTATCGTGCAACCTCAGAAGATCCGTAACCGTTTTGGCGTTGGTTTTGCGCATCAAATTAGCACGATGCACTTTGACGGTTTTTACGGAAATATCCAGTTTTTCGGATATTTCCTTGTTGGTGTGACCCAGTACCACCAACTCGCAGGTTTCAATTTCGCGTTTGGTCAGATTACGGAATTGATTGTTGATAGTGGTCGCGAACTCATATTCAAAAAACGCCAGTTCAAGGCATTTCCGGATCTGCTCCAGACTGAAAGGCTTTTCAATAAAATCAAACAAACCGGTTTTTATCGAACGCAAGGTCGTTGAGAGATCGCTTGAGCGGGTAATGCAAATCCGCGGGTATTCCAGTAATAAGCCCAACTCGGAACCGGACGGCGATATTTCGACCACGTCCGGGTCAAACACCATCACAAAGGCAATATTTTTGCTGGTTAAATTCGCCTTATTGTCTACGATCCAGCCAGCCAACTCATCCCGACTGGCAACATATTCCACGTTGGCTTGCAGACACTCTCTGACCCGATTGATACCTTTAAAGGACGAGACCTCCCGGTCAGCAACCAAGATTAATCTATCGGTTTCCAAAATCTGCAGCGCCATAGTCTATAAAAGTTGATACAAAGTTTCGCATTCCAAAGCTTGTCAAGTGTACGTAAGTCCTAAGTTTTGTCTATTGGGCTAAGGTCTTAGATACGTCATCCGCTTCCCTGCTGTTCAGGCTCATTTATGCTTTTACTGAACCGGGTTCTTATCATTGGTATGTGATTTGGGCTGGTCGAAGCCCAGGCTGGTACGCATTAACTCAAACGGTAATTTCGGGCGATCTTTGGCCTGCAAAGTCAATCCACGTGTGTTTCCAGGCTACGAAAACGACGCCAAATACCAAGCCCGAAAACAGGAAAAACTCGCCATTTATCAGAAGCACAATTTCAATTTGATTGAATTAACGGATACGGACGTGTTGAATCTGGACGATATTTTGCCGAGGGTTTGTTGAATTTTGGGGTGCAGGGAAATTGATTTTGAATATTTCGCTGATGAGTTTTCTCACCCAATGAACCGTTGCAACGAATCAGCTCTAGCGTTTCAAAACATTTGCAGGGCTTCGTGTTGCTCTGCCCAGCCTACCGCCCTTTGCGATATATGAATTTCGCTGTTATCGATAAATTTCGATACAGGCTTTGTCTTCGTCAACCAATGCCGCTTGTATAGCGTTCTGATTGGCTAATAAGCAGTTAATGGTTGCCGCTTTGGATTGATTGTCGGTTTTTAGCCAGATAATTTTTGGTGGTTGACCAAGTAAATTCGAAAGCTCAAAAAAGTCCGCGTCTTTGGTGACAATGACAAAGCCGTTGGACTTTGCGTAACGCCAAACGGTTAAATCATCGGCGTTTTCCATACCCAACAACGCTATTTGTGTCGTTTCTGGAAAGGCATCCAGCAAAAACTCCACCGCCCGACGGGATAGATTTTCGTCTAATAACAGTTTCATCAAACAATGGCGGATACATTACGCTCACGATCTGCGGCAAAAGCCAAGCAGGCACGAATGTCGCTGGTTTCCAGTTCCGGATAATCCTCCAATATTTCATCCTCGGACATGCCATCGGCTAACCAAGACAAGACATCGTAAACGGTAATCCGCAGCCCCCGGACACAGGGCTTCCCGCCGCGTTTGCCTGGTTCCAGTGTGATGATATTTCGATAATCTATGATCATGGCTTACATCCAAATAACAGTTAACTTAGAGTACCACCAGGCGATTCACACGTCATCCGTGATCATGTCGGTGTTGGACGCTCGCGAACGTTATCGCGGTTTGGCTAAAAATGCGGCGTGTTTGGCCTTCCTGACGGCGATAGCCAATGTGCTGCGCGGTGACGCTTATGAACGCCGGAGCCTGATTGCGTCCGAAATTTGAAAATAAGCCCGAAAACGGGCGGGTTTGCGATGAAAAACCACTTTTTTGATAATAAAACGGTCGAATATTGAAATTTTTGACTCACTTTGACAGTGACTGCCTCTCAAAATGTTTTTTTTCAGAGGTTCCTTAAGGCCTCAATGCTTAGCCGACTTAGCCGCCGCAAGCTCGAATATAATAATTTCCGCCTCGCCTTTACCGACATTTTCCACGGTCATTTCCGCGCCGGTTTCCCAGAACACTTCGCCTTGGCTATAGACTTTGGTCTGGCCGTCATCCACAACCTTCAGTTTTCCCATCACCACATATCTTGGGCCGGGCCCTTCGTGGGTATGCAAGGGGGTTTTATACCCCTTGGGGAAGCGCACCCGCAGTACATGGCTCTCGACGTCTTTGCTGGGTAAAGTTATCGGCTTGGTCATTAACAATTCGCGCGAGAATGTGCTGGCGGTCCCGTCGGCTTGCAGCAGTGGCGACACACACGTCAATAATCCCAACACAGAAAGTAAGTAGCAAACGCGGTTTGATTGTTTCATAAAGGAGGCCTCAACGCTAAGGGATGGGTAACGAGTATACAAAAACGCTAGTTACCGCGCCCGCTGAATTGCCATCGCGGGCGCTAAGACGCTAGTCTTCCACTGGCACTTGCTTGGGCATGTCGCGGTTGATCAAGAAATACACCAAGGGAATCACCACCAAAGAAAACAAGGTCGAGGCGATAATCCCGAAGATAAAGCTCCAGGCCAGGCCCGAAAAGATGGGATCGAGGACGATCATCACCGAGCCCAACACTGCCGAAGCCGCCGTCAAAAAGATCGGGTTCAACCGGGTGGCGCCGGCTTCGATGATGGCATCGGCCAAACTAATATCCGGATTGCCGCGATAGATGTTCTCGATAAAATCAATCAGGATGATGGAGTTGCGCACCACGATACCCGCCAAGGCGATCATGCCGATCATGGCCGTGGCGGTGAAATACACCGGATCGGCATATTGGCCCACATCCGCCGCAAACAGGTTGATAAACCAGAAACCCGGCATGATGCCGATTACCGTCAGGGGAATAGCGATCATCATGATCAGCGGCACACCCAAAGAACCGGTCTGCCCGACCAGTAGGATATAAATCATCACCATCGCCGCCGCGAACGCTAAGCCCAAGTCGCGGAATACATCGACGGTGATTTTCCATTCGCCCTCCCCGGCCATTTCCGCGCTGTATCCGGCTGGTAGCGGTTGCTGTTCCAAGGCGTCTTGCAGATCCCACACCGCTTCCACCGGACTGCGGCCGGCCATTTCAGCTAGCACATACGACACCTGGCGCAAGTTTTTATGGTAGATGGTTTGATCCGCTAGCTCGTGGCTGAACCGCCCGATCTCGCTTAAGCGGATCAAATCGCCTTTTGCAGACTTCACCGATAGGTTTAACAAATCAGCCTCGGAAGAACGCGCCGCTCTGGGGTATTGCAGTGTGATCAGCAAGGGCTGGCGTTCGCTGGCGATATGCAAAGTGCCGGCTACGCCACCTTCTACCGCCAACTTCAGACTGCTGGCCACCTGCTGATTACTAATACCCAATAGCGCTGCTTTGTCCTGGTTTAACACAAATTGCCATTGGTCTTGCGGGGCTTGCACGTAATCGTCCACATCCACCACACCCTCGGTCGTTTGCAAATGTTCACGGACTTGTTTGGACACCTTCACCAAGTCCTGATAACCGGCTTCCGGCGGCCCGTAAATTTCCGCGACCACACTAGACAGCACCGGTGGCCCTGGTGGCATTTCTACGATTTTAAGATTCGCGCCGTATTTTTGGCCGATGCGTTCTATATCCGGACGCATCCTAAGCGCAATAGCATGGGATTGTTGGGCGCGGCGGGTTTTATCCACCAGGATGATACGTATGTCGCCGACATAGGCGCCCTGGCGCAAATAGTAATGCCGCACCAAGCCATTAAAATCCATGGGCGATGCCAGACCGACATAGATTTGATAACTACTAACTTCGTTTACCGTGGCCAGATATTGACCCAGGGCCGTGGCAACTTCATTGGTGGCTTCCAAAGACGAACCACGCGGCATGTCGATCACCAATTGCAGCTCGTTTTTATTATCAAACGGCAGCAGTTTCAACGGTACGACTCGGGTCACGGCCATCATAGTGGACAGGACAAATGCCACGAACACCGCCAGCAAAAACCACAAGGCTTTGGCTTTATGCTGCAGCAGCGGCGCCATAATGGCTTGATACAGCTTGAAACCGCGGGATTCCTGTAAGCGAAATTCCGGTCCATGATCTTTACCGTAATCGCCCTTTAACAATTTATAACTAGCCCAAGGCGTCACCGTGAAGGCGATCAGCAAGGACATTAACATGGCTATCGGCACGTTAAAGGCCATCGGCGCCATATACGGTCCCATCATGCCGGTAATAAAAAACATCGGCACGAACGACATGATCACCGCGAAGGTGGCCAGGATGGTCGGAGGACGAATTTCGTTCACCGCAGTCAGCAAGGCTTGTAACGGTGGCTCTTTGCGCATTTTGTAGTGGCGATGGATGTTCTCGACATCGACAATCGGGTCATCGACCAGCAAACCCAAAGACAGAATCAACGCAAACAGCGTTACCCGATTGATGGTGTAACCAAAGATCAAATCGCAGAGCAAGGTAATCGCGAAGGTCATCGGCACCGCCAACGACACGATCAGCGATTCTTTAAAACCCAGCGCCAACGCCAATAGAACAATAATGGTCAGAATCGCGATGCTCAGATGCATCACCAACTCGTTGACCTTGTGATCGGCGGTTTCGCCGTAATTGCGGGTGACCGTGACCAGCACTTCATCCGGAATCAGCGTGCCGTGCAATTGCTCGGTCAGTTCCAACACTTGTTCGGCCACGCCGACGGCGTTGCTGCCGCGCCTTTTGGCAATGGCGATTGTAGCCATTTGCCGTTCTTCGCCGACCATCGGTAGAGAACCGCCTTTGTGCCCTACCGTCTGCATTTGCTCCACACCGGGACCGAAGCCGATGCGGGTGTAATAGTCGGTGTCTTGCGGGCCATCGACGATCTGCGCCACATCGCGCAAGTACACCAACCGGCCGTCCACATTCTTCAGGACCGTGGCCCCGAGCTGCTCAGATGTTTCATAGTAAGGCCCGGCTTCCAGCAGAATTTCCTTGTTGTGCTGATTGACATGTCCGGCCGACAGATTGACATTGCTCTGCGCCAAAGCCTGATGCAACTCCGGCAAGCTGAGGCCACTCGCTTGTAATTTGGCCGGATCGGGATACACCGAAATCTGCCGTGGCGCTGCGCCGATGACCCAACTTTTACCGACGTCGTCGATGGCGCGTAAGCGCTCGATCAGTTCCTCGGCAATGCGGCGTACCGCCATAATGTCCTCGTCAGCCTTGGGCATCGATAAGCTCAGCAACAAGATCGGCACGTCATCAATTTCCACCGGCTTGACGACCCAATCGTTGACACCGGGGGGGATGACGTCCAGATTGGCTTGCAGCTTATCGCGGGTTTTGATCAAACTGTCTTCGATACTCTCGCCCACCCGATAGCGCACCGTCACCAGTGCTTCGCCGGGCCGGGAGGCCGAATAGACGTATTCCACCCCCTGGATTTGCTTGAGCAATACTTCCAGCGGCGTAGTCACGCGCTTTTCCACTTCTTCGCTGCTGGCTCCCGGATAATGCACAAACACATCCATCACCGGCACGATGATTTGCGGATCTTCCTCGCGTGGCGTCAAAGTCAGCGCCGCCGCACCTGCCAACAGGGAAATCAATAAAAACAGCAGCGATAAATGCGAGGTGGTGAATAAGCGGACGATGGCAACCGTCAGGCTGTCCTTTTTCGCTTCCATGGTTTTGTTCACTTCGCTCATTGCCCCAACCCAGCGTTACTCAAAATGGTTTCGCCTGCGCGCAGTCCGGAGAGTATTTCGACCTGGTCGCCATACTGTTTGCCGGTGCGGATATGTCGGGTAAGCAGTCTTTGTCCGTCCAACACTTTGACGGCTTGCAACTGCCCGTAATGCAAAATAGCTGCAGACGGGATCATCACGGCTTGTTGTGCGCTGGCACAAGCCAGCTCCAGCCAACCGAACTGGCCGTGTTGCAAACCAGACATGGTAGGTAATTTAACTTTTACTGCCAGGGTGCGGGTTTGCGGATCGATTTCCGGCGCTATTTCGTCTACCGTCGCCGCTAGCGTTTGCTGCGGCGTATCGAAGCGCACTTTTACTTCCATGCCTAACTTGATGGCTGCGGCACAGTGGCTGGCAATGGCTACCTCCAAACGCAAGTCGTCGGGTTTGTGCAAGGTGACGATCGCTTGATTGGGCAAGCCCATGTCGCCCGGCTCTTGCAAACGCTCACCCACTACTCCGTCGAAAGGCGCGTAGAGTACGTTTTCACCGAGCATCACTTTACTCTGTTGCGCGGAACTGGCCGCTTGATTGGCCATGGCTCTGGCACTTTGCGCTTGCGCCAGCACTGCTTCGTAGTTTTGGCGGGTGGCCGCTTGCTTATTGTATAGATCGGTAATGCGTTTTTCTTCGGCATTGGCATGGGCCGCCTGGGCTTGAGCCGCCGCCTGCCCCGCGCTGGCGGCACTGTACGCCGCCCGCAGATCGCGATCATCGAGACGGGCGATGACTTGGCCTTTTTTGACTTTGTCGCCCGGATTCACGACTATTTCCAGAATGCGCGCATTTAATTTCGGGGCAATTTTCGCCGCCAAGCGGGATTTGACCACGCCCTGCCAAGACAAATCGTTCTCCGCCGTCTGTGTGCCTACTTTTAAGGTCTGTGCGCCGGCGGGTATACTGCTCTCAGGCAGATTGGTATTGCCGGGTTCGGTCTTATCCTCGCCGCCCAAAATGCCCAGGGCAAATAAAATCACCAGCAACAACGCCGTGATTGCTGCCGCAGGGATCAGCCATCTCGGCGCATGTGATTCAGAAAAATGTTCGGTCATCGTGACTCCTTTATTGCCAGTAACCGGTGGCTTGTTTCAATTCCGCTTCGGCCCGCAAGGCATCGAAACGTGCAGTGATTTGTCGGGTATGCGCCTTATCGCGCGCCACTTCTGCTTCGATGTAACGGGTCACCGTCACGACGCCGGCTTGGCGCTGTTCATTGACTAAACGCAGGGCTTCTTCCGCGGCCTTAACCGCAACGGCGCTAACTTCGGCGCGGCTTAGCGCGTCTTGTAGTTTGATTTGGGCAGATTTCAGCTGTTGCTCGATGCGCAAACGGGTCTGCCTGGCTGCCTCTTGGGCGGCCGTCAGTTCGTGCTCGGCTTTCTTGATTTTTTCTTGCGTCGCAAAACCGGAAAACACATCCACTTCCACCATTACCCCGGCAGTGACGTTATCGCGGTTGCTGCTGAACGCCAGATCTTTGCTGTCGGAACCATAACTGACAAAGGCGTCAGCGCGCGGTAGGTGCGCGGCTTGCGCGACATCAAGCTGACGTTCGGCCATCGCCACACGCTTCTGCGCAGCTTGCAGTTCCGGATGGTTGCTCAGCGCCTGATTCAGTAATTCGTCGAAAACCGCCGGACTGGCCGGTAATGCGGCTTGCCGAGTTGTATCGATGGTAAAAGGTGCGTTAACGGGTAAGCCCAGCAAGGTTTTCAACATACTCTGCGCCAGCTCGATGGCGTTTGCAGCTTGTATTTCCGCATCCTTGGCTTCGGCCAATTGTACTTCCAAGGACAATACATCGGACTTTAATACCGTGCCGGCATCAAAGCGAATCCGTGACTGATCCAACTCGCTTTGCACTGCTGTAATGGAGCGCCGACTAATCTCGTGGGCTTCCATCGCCGCCAACTCCCCGTAATAGGCCGCGGTGACGTTATTCACCAACTGATTGCGGGTTGCGGCTTTTTCCAGTTCCGAGGTTTCGATACCCAGTTCCGCCGCCTGTTTGCGGTAGTAGTCCTGTCCACCGCGAAACAACGAATACGTCGCTGTCACTTGCGGCCGATAGTTATCGACACCGCCGGGATGATTGAAGTCGTTGCCGGCAAAGCTGAGCCGGCGCTGGGCAATGATCATCGCAAAGGCCTGCGCCGGATTATCGCTGTGCTGATACGACAAACTGGCTTTGATTTGCGGGTAAAAACTGGCCAAGGATTCGCCCAACTGGGCATTGGCCTGTTCAATACGCGCTTGCATGATGCCCAGCTCGGGATTGTTCGCCAGCGCGGTGTCAATGGCTTGTTGCAGGCTATATTGACTGGGTTCGGTATCGGCCAAGGCCGTCTCCAAAACCAGCATCAGCACGAAAACTAACCGCCATAAAGTTCGATGTATCATTGAGTAATCTGCATGCAATTAGGGCAAATGGATTGATAGGGAAGTCTAGACGCATAGCGCCCTTGGTTGGCCAACGGCACTGTTGCGTTTGTCATTCCCTATCAGCGCGGCGCAAACCAGTGTCAGCCTTTCAACCGCATAATGCCAAACATTTTTAAGGTCAGTTTTTCATAGTAAGGCTCGCTAATACCCTTGCGAACTTTACGCATGAAGTATTTTTCATAACCAATTTTAGCCAAATGCACCCATTTACCACTTGAAGCCCACTGCACGTTACGCGGCGGAATTTGCGGCATGGCCAGGAAAGCGACGCCAGAATCGCCAAAGTCCGCCAGACATAGTGCATTCCAGGTACCTTTTTCTTTAGGCTGCTTGCCATCCAGTTCTGCCCGTATGTTATGAGCCGTAGCAGTAACCATCGACTCGATCATGTAACCGGTCTTAGGCGTGCCGGTCGGCACTGGAGTTTGCTCAAGCGGTGGAATGGCGATGCAAACCCCAATGGAGTAGACATTCTTATACGTGGGATTACGTTGATTCTCGTCAACAATGACAAAACCGCGGGGATTCACAAGCTTGTCAATACCGGTCAAGGCATCGACACCTTTAAAAGCCGGCAGAATCATACTGTGTTTGAACGGTAACTCGTGTTTCTTTTTCTCCTGACCGTTTTCATCCACTTCGGTGACATACATCATGCCGGCTTCGATCTTGTCGATTTTGGCATTGCAAATCCAATTGATATGTTTGTTCCGCATCTCGGCTTCCAGCATCCCTTTGGTATCGCCCACGCCGCCTAAGCCCAAATGGCCGATGTAGGGTTCCGAGGTGACATAGGTCATTTTCACCTTATCGCGGATTTTACGTTGCCGCAGGTCGGTTTCGGCGATGAACATATATTCGTAAGCCGGGCCAAAGCAAGACGCCCCTTGGGCGGCACCGACGATAATCGGACCCGGATCTTCGACAAACTTGTCCCAAAATTCACCGGACTCGCCGGCATGATCGACGTGGCACACCGATTGGGTATGGCCGTTGGGCCCCAAACCCGGCACCTCGTCAAAGGCCAGTTTCGGTCCGGTGGCGATCACTAAAAAATCGTAATCGACTTGCGAGCCATCGGCCAATTCCACTTGATTGTTTTCCGGGTGAAAACGGGTGACTTTTTGTTGAATGAAGCCGATCTTCTTTTTCTTGAACATCGGTGCCAATTCGACCTTGATATCTTCCGGCTTGCGCCAGTTGACCGCCACCCAAGGGTTGGACGGGACGAAGTGAAAGGTCGGCGTATCGGCGATCACCACTACCTCGTCTTCTTTCCGAGCGTTTTCTTTCATTTCCAATGCCATCGGGATACCGCCGATGCCCGCGCCTACGATTACGATTTTTGCCATGAGACTACTCCAAATTGATAGATAATTATTCTTTTGCCGCTGTTATTGGCAGCTTTCTTTGATGCCCAATTTTTTAAGAATCATTTCCAGCGGGCAGAATCGGGTAAAACCGCTTTGAAACAAATTGGCCCCGACAAATGCGGTAAACCAAAGCCAATTGCTAGACTGAAATAAGGGGCTGCCTTCAACGCCGAGACTCAGCGACAGCAACACAAACAAGCCGGCGACAATACGGACGATACGTTCGGTGGTCATGACAACCTCTCTTTGCTACGTTGCGCCAAGCTCTCGCACGATTGATCGATGCCGTGATGGTCGATGTCGCACACCGACTCCAACCACATGGCGTTGATGATGGCGAAGGACGCCGCGAAACCGACGCCGAGTATCCAAGCGAAATACCACATGATGTGTCTCCTTAATAAAGTGTGTGACTGTCTTTAAGCACAGCCGCTTCGGTCACGCTGCCCCACATCACCCGGTACACAAAACGGGTGTAGAGCAGCACGATGGGCAGAAAGATGATGGTGATCCAAAACCCCAGCAATAAGGTGTTATGGCTGGAGGTTCCGTCCCATAAAGTCAGACTAGAGCCGGGAGCGGTTGAGGAAATCAACAGGAAGGGAAACAAACCAAAACCAACCGTCAGCGCCACACCGGTAATGCCTAGGCTACTGAGTACGAATGCCCCCATCCTGGATTCGCCCTTGCCTAACAACCAAGCCAGCGCTATACCCGCAAATGCGGTCAGCGGTGCCAGCCACATCCAGGGATAGGTCATGAAATGTTGCAACCAGCTTGCGCCATGGGCGACGACGGTTTTATGCAGGGGGTTGGACGGTGCATCGGTAGCCGCCATTTGCGTGATTTCCGGGCGATCAATCCCCACGAACACCCAAACGGTGAGCGCAGTTAATGCAAACAGCAGCATCGGCCCCAAGGCACTAACGGTATTTGTAGCGCGAGCATGAATAAGGCCCTCACTCCGCCATTTCAAAAACAACGCACCATGGAAAGTAGTTAGTAACAGGCCGGTAAATCCACACAACAAAGCAAACGGACTCAACAATGCCCAGAACGACCCGTCGTAAAACGCGCGCAGATCTTGGTCGAAATGAAACGGCAGGCCCAGAATCAAATTGCCTACCAATACGCCGAGCAGTACCGGCGGTAAGCTGCTGCCAATAAACAGGCTCCAATCCCAACTGTTGCGCCAGCGCGGGTCTTCGATCTTGCTGCGGTAATCAAACGCGGCCGGACGAAAAAACAAGGAAAACAATACCAACAGCATCGCCGCATACAGCCCTGAAAACAACGTGGCATACACCGCTGGCCAAATCGCGAATATCGCCCCTCCCAACAGCACCAGCCACACCTGATTTCCTTCCCAAGTGGCACCGACGGTGTTGATGATCACCCGGCGTTCCACGTCGGATTGACCGATAAACGGCAGCAAGGTGCCAACTCCGAAATCAAAACCCTCGGTCAATGCGAAGGCAATGCCGACGACACCGATAAAGACCCACCAAATCAGGCGGATGGTTTCATAATCAAACATAATGAACTCCTGTTGACAAAGGGGTTAGGCGGGTTGCTGTTCGAGACAATAACGTCCGGTATGCAAGCTGCTGGGTCCGAGGCGCACGTACTTCAACATCAGATACATCTCGATAATCAGCAATATCGTGTAGAACAAGGCAAAACCGCCGATACTGAACCACAATTGCCCGGCGCTGAGGCTGGAAACGCTCATGTGGGTAGGCAACACACCGGAGATCGTCCACGGTTGGCGACCGACTTCGGCAACGAACCAACCGGTCTCGGCGGCAATCCAGGGTAACGGGATGCACCAGACCGCCATCCGCAACAGCCAGCGTTTTTGATCGGCTACTCGAGTGGCGCAGTAATAAAAGGTCATCGCAAAGATGAACAGCATGATAAAGCCGCAAGCCACCATGATCCGGAAGGTCCAGAATAGCGGCGCGACTTTGGGAATCGTGTCGTTGGCGGCTTTTTGGATGGTGGCTGCATCAGCATCGGTGACCTTATCGGTGTATTTTTTCAGCAATAAGCCGTAACCCAGGTCCGCCTTGTGGTCATCAAAATGCTGTTTGACGCTGGGGCTGTTGTCGCCGGCGCGCAGTTTTTGCAGATTGTCGTAAGCCACCATGCCGCTTTCGATCCGTAGCACGCTCTCTTCACGCAAATCTTTAAGACCTTTGACGTCTTCATCGATGGAGCGGGTAGCGATCAAACCCAGAACGTAAGGGACTTTCAACGCCATATCGGTTTTCTGATTGTCCTGATCCGGCAAACCGAACACGGTAAATCCTGCCGGGGCCGGGTGGGTATCCCATTCTGCTTCGATAGCCGCCAGCTTCATTTTTTGAGTTTCGCCGGAGGTGTAGCCGCTTTCGTCGCCCAAGACGATGACCGATAAGATAGAGGCCAAGCCAAAAGCTGACGCGATGGAAAATGAGCGCCTGGCAAAACCAATATCGCGCTTGTTGAGCAAGTACCAGGAACTGACGCCCAGCACGAACATGGAACCCGTCACGTAACCAGCCGCGACGGTATGTACGAATTTGACCTGGGCCACTGGGTTAAAGAACACGTCAGCGAAGCTGGTCATCTCCATACGTAGAGTTTCGTAGTTAAACTCAGCCCCGACCGGGTATTGCATCCAGCCGTTGGCGATTAATATCCATAACGCCGACAGACTGGTGCCCACTGCCAGCAGCCACGTCACCACCAAATGCTGCACCCGGCTCAACCGATCCCAACCGAAGAAAAACAGACCCACAAAGGTCGATTCCAGAAAGAACGCCATCCAACCTTCCGCAGCCAATAAGGGCCCGAAGATGTCGCCGACGTAATGCGAGTAGTAAGCCCAGTTGGTGCCGAACTGAAACTCTAGCGTCAATCCGGTGGTGACACCCATGGCAAAGTTGATTCCAAACAGCTTGCCCCAAAATTTGACCATGTCCTTATAGACTTCCTTGCCAGTCATGACATACACCGACTCCATGATGCCGAGGATAAAGGTCATGCCCAGGGTCAAGGGCACGAAGAGAAAATGATACAGCGCGGTTAGCCCGAACTGCATGCGCGACAGCATGACTATATCGTCACCGAACATGGCGAGACTCCTGGGTGGGTTGTGAGGAAAAATCGGAATTGATGTGGACAGGTGCAGCGGGCAAGGCAAAGTGTGCGGCGATGTCCGGTTTAGAAACTGGGCGCTCTTGCCAGCGGAAAATCAGAAACCAGAGGCCTGTAAGTAGAATCACTTTTATCAATAGCGCTGCGGCTATTTCCCAGCGTAGCAAGCCGGATTTCGGTAAGGCGGGATGGGTAGTATCTGTCATAGCCACCTCTTTGTTTAGAGCCATGGAAATGCTTGCGGGTAAATCGGCCTTGTGCGGCTTACTCAGGGAAAACAACGTTTGCCGAATAGCTCGGCAATATTGGCTAGCAGTGGCCGGCAATCCCTCTTTATTTGTAGTGTAGTTCGGTTTTGAATTCGGCACCTGTCTTAGGCAGTTAGAAACCAAAAGCGCAGAAACGCTGTTTTTGATCGCCATCGTATCTTGGCGACGACCGCCTAGCGGCGGATGGTTGTATCTTGAGGTATCAGTTTCTGAGAGTTGACCGAAAAACATACGCACTTCACAAATATCATTAATCAATAATATTTCTATATCAATTTGCGTGCCAAACGTGATTTCTCCGATTAATCAAGGTAGGTAAGGGCCAATCAGCTATTTAGAGGTGCAAAATACGTTTCATTATGAAACATTGAAACAACACACAGTAGGATGAAACAAAAATGAAACGTGACACACCGATTCTGCAACAGTCTCCCGCTTTGATAAACCGACGCCCTAAATGCTGCCGCTCCATTGAGTATTGGAGCCCAAGGGCTTAAAGGGACTCCGCTCCTCGCCGGAACGACGATTCCAAAAAATTCAAAAGAGGATCAACCCGGGCTGTTTATCACTGGTGTTTCGTGCGGATTGCGCGCGTCGAAACCCAAGCGGATGCGCCTATCGACACACCAAACGGTATTTAAGCGCCGGGTTAATGCTATGCGACTGGCAATTCGGTACTTCTGTTATCACCGAACCAACAGTTTATAGGTTTGCTCCACCATTTTAGTTAAGCCGCGCTCTTTAAAATGCAGCTCGGTCGCTAAGGCGTCGTCACTGGTCAGCAATTCGATTTCACACCAGTGACTGTACAAACGCTCAACCTCGTCGGCTTGGACGCTAAACGGCGGCCCCGGCATTTCGTGTTGCGGATAATCGAATGCTATCAGCAACATTTGCACGTTGGCGGGTAACAGCGAGGACAATTTCATCACGTAATCAATGCGCATATCCGGCGGCAAAGCCACCAGCGCCGCCCTATCGTAAACCGCATCAAACTCACCGACGTCGGCAGCTTGCAATGCAAAAAAATCCCCGCAGAAAATCTGCAAACCGTCCACCTCGCTGACCCAAAAATCGCCCTGGCGCCGCACCGTTGGTTGCAAATTGTTATCGGCGAAAAACGACTCGACAGCCAGCGGACTTAATTCCACCCCCACCACCTGATAGCCCATAGCCAATAGCCAGAGTAAGTCCTTGCTCTTGCCGCACAGCGGGACAAACACCCGCGCTTTTTTGGGGATAGACAAGCGCGGCCAATGCGTTTGCAAAATGGGGTTGAACTCATGCTTGTGAAAACCGATTTGGTTCTGTTGCCAACGCTGATGCCAAAAATCGTGATCCATAGCCTGCCCTCTGATTTGATATTGCAGAAATAGCCATTCTATTTGACTTGCCGGTTTACTGCTTGGCATTGTTGGCAACAAAAAAGCCGACTTTTTCGAACAGCGGCGATAGCTGACAGCAATCAGCTCTTCATGTCCGCTGGCGCGGCTTATCGATACTGAACATCCTCTTGAATTTCCGCTGTTAAATGCCTCATTGACCTGCCGCCAGCCTGGGCTTCGAAGAGCTCAGCCCGAACGGGTAAAAAGGACCGGCGTAATAAATATAAGCTAACGTAAGAACCCATGGACGTAGATCCAGCAAATCGTGATACATTTCGATGCGTCGCGCGGTCAAGCGAGCCGGAGCCGTTGCGAACGCTTCTTCTGCATAGGCAGAATAAAGAACCGGTTCAACACACGCTGCCGAGCAAGCCATACGGGCTTAACTCGGTAGTCGACAATTTTTAAACCATCACAAGGAATTTTCATGGAACGTCGCGATTTTATTCGATTGAGTGCCGCCGGTGCGGCGATCAGCGCCATTGCCCCCAGTCTGGCCCAAGCCGCGGAAGCCGGCAAACAACCTACACCGCCGGGCGATGTGTTTTACACCAAGGATGCGCAAGGCCGCTGGGCCGGCAAAGCCGCGACGCATTTGCCGGTGATTGAAGTCGTTAAAGCCGACGATAAAACCACCGTCAAAATCACCACCCCGCACGAAATGAAAGGCTATGAACATTACATCGTCAAACACGTATTGCTGGATAAAGACTATAAATTCCTGAATGAGCGGATGTTCGATCCCAGCAAAGACCCGGTCGCCATTTCCGAATTCAGCCTGGCAGGATACAGCGGTACCGTTTACGCCTTGAGCCTGTGCAACAAGCACGATCTTTGGTTGAATAGCGCCGAGGTATAAAGCCATCAGATCGGCGATAACAAGGAGGTTATCGCCGTTTCGCCACTTATTTCCGTCAAACTCTCCTGGGTATCGGCGGTCATCGACCCGCACCCGTCATTTATCTTGCTCCAAAGCGGCCACAAGTCCAAACATCGTTTTTCGGGTTGCGCTTCTACGAAGCGGACTTTTTAGTTTCCGGCAGTCGGCCTATTTGAGCCATTGAGTATGTGCCGGCCAATGGCATCAACCCGGCTGTATTCCGACCATGATTTGGCTTGTGATGCAGGGTACGCTCGCGCATCCATAGAGGGTCATCATGGTGGCGACTGACACAAGTTACGCGATGTGTACCCAACCAGACTGCACAATGTTTTCAAGCGGCTATGATCGATTCGGTTGTCATGACTTGTTTCCTGCGGCAATCGCTACAACCCGGGTGCTATCATGGGTCCCATCGATAAACATTTAAAATTTTTCCAATGATTGCAATTCTTGAAGCCAGTCGCGCGGGTTTATTGTCCAGAGCGCATTGGCTGAATAACCTGTTGGCCGGCGTGATTGTCGGCGTAGTGGCGCTGCCTCTGGCCATGGCCTTTGCGATAGCCTCCGGCGCCAAACCTGAGCAGGGGCTATACACGGCCATCGTGGCCGGTGGGCTGACATCCTTGTTTGGCGGCAGCCGCGTGCAGATAGCGGGGCCAACCGGCGCCTTTATCGTGATTCTAGCCGGCATTACCGGCAAATACGGCATCGGCGGCTTGCAAATAGCTTCCTTGATGGCCGGCATCATATTATTGCTTATGGGGCTTACCAAGTTGGGCGGCGTCATCAAATATATACCCGATCCGGTCATCGTCGGCTTTACCAGCGGTATCGGGGTCATCATTTTTGTGGGGCAATGGAAAGACTTTTTTGGTTTGAGCCCCGCAGCCGGCGCCGAGAATTTTCATGAAAAATTTTGGGCGTTGGCACAGGCGTTTCCTGGGCTGCACCTTGAAACCACCTTGTTAGGTGGCTTGACCTTGGCGGTGTTGCTGATTTCCGGCCGGATTCTGAAACGTATTCCCGCCCCGCTGGTCGCCATGTTGATTGCCACCTGCACGCAGTGGCAATTGCAATGGGACGGCGTGGCGACGATAGGCAGCGCCTTTGGCGGCATTCCGCAGCAGTTGCCGCAATTTCAACTGCCGGCAATGTCGGTATCGGAGGTGCTGCAATTAATCGGACCGGCTTTTACGATTGCTTTGCTGGGCGCGATTGAGTCGCTGCTGTCCGCCGTGGTCGCCGACAGCATGGCCGGCACCAAACATGACGCCAATCAGGAATTGATCGGTCAAGGGATTGCGAACATATGCTCTCCGTTGTTCGGCGGCTTTGCCTCTACCGGGGCGATTGCCCGCACGGCGACCAATGTGCGCAATGGCGCCAACAGTCCACTGGCTGGGATTGTGCATACCTTGACCTTGATCGGCATCGTCATGTTGCTGGCCCCTTATGCGTCGTTGATTCCGCTAAGCGCGTTGGCCGCCATTTTGTTTGTCGTAGCCTACAACATGAGTGAGTTGCACCGTTTCGGCCACATGCTCAGAACGGCGCCGAAGTCGGATGTGGCGGTGCTGCTGATTACCTTTTTGCTCACTGTGTTCAGCGATTTGGTCATCGCCGTCAATATCGGCGTGATGCTGGCGGCGCTGTTATTCATGAAACGCATGTCGGAAGCCGTGGGTATAGAACGGCAAGCGCACGACGCCGTCATGGAAGAGCTCGATGACGCGGATTTTGCGCTGCCAGCCAATACCGTGGTTTTTGCCATGGAAGGACCTTTCTTTTTTGGCGCGGCAGCAAGATTGGAATCCGCGCTGGAAGTGATTCACGGCCATACCGAAATTCTGGTCTTGCGCCTGGAAAAAGTGCCTTTCATCGACGCAACCGGCCTGCAATCGCTGTGGGATTTGCTGGATAATTGTAAACGGCATAAAACCCGTCTGATCCTGTGCGGCGCAAGACCGAATGTGTTCGAAAAACTCCGCCGCGCAGGCCTGGTTGGTCAAGTCGGCAAGTCAAATGTGGTGGACCGAATACAACAGATCGCCATGGATATTACTAAAAAATAACTTCCCTGCTTACCCCTCAACCCAGAGGAGGCTTGCGTAAAAGGTAAATTCGCTCCTTCTCTGACTGGAAAAGTTTGGGATGGCGACATATACCGTCACCGCTTCAGATTCATCGCCGGAAAGCTGTGAATTCCGAAACCTGAAAGCGGGCATTCGTCACTGAGTCCAACCGACGCGAAGCTGAGGCGCGAGTGCTAATCTTGAATGTCCGGTTTAAGCGGCTAGGCGCTTTAGTCCTTTGAAGGCATTGCGGGTAAGGCTTTTTACCAGCCGGTTATACAAGTTTGCTTTGCCCGCAAGGCTTTGGAGTTTGTCCGCAACGTAAAAACCTTGCGATGCTGGCGTTACCGCACGTGATCAAGCTCAAATTGGATTGTTACCAAGGTGTTTTGCCGTTCTTATCGGTGAAATCATGTTGCCTTAAAGGCTCTTAGCTTAAGTCGCAAGGCTTTTTGGACCGGTCCTGAGGCAAAAAGCCTTGTGGCGACAGCAAAAAACCCAAGACGAGAGCTTAATTACCTTATGCGCAACCCTATAAGCGATAACCGAATAGCGTCTAGGCTTGCAAGCCTAATTTGGAGACTCGGTGATAACAAAAAGACCCACTATTTTGGCTTGAGTAGTTACCAAACGTAGCTACGAATCGCCCCGATAACACCAATGCCAAGGCTCGTAAACATAACCGAAGCGGTTATCGCGCGGGAATGACAGAAAAAATTGAAAGCGTTTTGCGTTGTTTGATAGCCACTGAAAAGCAGCCGTTTGTTCGAACCGCTCGCCCAGTTCCGGGCAGTCGTCGCTGCCTATATCGATGGCACGCCCGGTGTGGTGTTCGCTGTAACCGGGCGGGGCCAAGACGCGCAGAATCTCCTCGATAGTTTTGCCCATCCCGAGCTTACGCCGAATAATGTCGGCTTGATAATCCGCACTGCGAAAGGCCGACACCATCACTAGCGTAATGCCCTCCTCGGCGGCGGCCTGTTTCAATGCGTGCCAAGCGGCTGCCGCAGCCGCTGTGAGATAAAACGCCCTGCCCTGCGGCGTGGTGTCAGCGACGATCAATTCGGCGGGCTCGCGGCAAAATGCCAAACCCCTGGCTGCCGGCAGCTCTTCTGGAATGCCCAGTTCGATGAATAGCTCATAAATACGCTGCAAGTATTCGTCAAGCGGTTGGGCAATCATGGGCTACATCTCATTGAGTTCATGCAAGCGTTGGTAATCGCTCGTGGTGTCGACATCCAGTCCCGCTTCCAGCAACGGCACTTTTACCAGTGAGTCCTCGAAGCGCAGCAACAAGGGCTTGGCTCCCCGGTCGCCGGTCAAGCTGGCTAGCTGGGGAAAATAAGCAGCCGGAAACACCGCCGGCACGCCAAACGACTCCGCATACTGACTGACGACGATGCGCTCCGGCGCGTTTTGCCAAGCGCTAAGCAAACTTTGCAGATGCGCGGCGCTAATCAAGGGTTGATCGCACAGCATCAACAATACCGCGCTAGCCGTGTCCGGCACAGCCTGGATACCAGCTCGAATCGAACCGGCCATACCGTCCCCCCAACTCGGATTCAATACCACCTCACTACCGCTCAAATCGACTGCGGCTTTTATCGCCTCAGCATTTGCGCCCAATACCACCACCGTCCGCTCCGCCAACACGGCTTGCGCATTGGCAAGCGCATGCGCCAGTAATGGACGCTCCTGCCAAATCAGTAATTGCTTGGGGCTGCCCATCCGGCTGGAGGCACCGGCCGCCAGGATGACGGCATGCACATTATCCATGGCTGCAGGCATGTGTGAGCGCAACCGGCTCATTCCCCAGTTGCCAGCCGCTACGGCCGTTGAACTGGGCCTGAATGCCCGCCACGATGGACAAGGCAATTTCTTCCGGGGTTTGCGCGCCGATGTCCAAACCGACCGGTCCGAATACCCGTTCGGCTATCAGCGCGGCATCGTCGCACAAGCTGTGCAACAACCGCTGCTTGCGATGCGCCGGACCCAGCAAACCGACCAACTCGCCGGTTTGGGTAATCAGCATCCGCGCCCCTGCCTTTTGGTAGGTCGAGCTAAAGGATTCGATGATGGTCGCCAGCACACTATCGACGCCGTCGCGTTGCTGTTGCCGATAGGCTTGGAGCAGGTGGTTGATGTGATTGGTCATGATCACTCGCTTGCAGGGGTACCGGCGATTGTACTAGTCCTATCAGCGCCGGCTCAAATCGTTGCCAAAAATTGGCGTGCGTTTTTTAGTGGATGATTCCTGCACTGACTATTCCTATAAAGAGATTGCCGCTCGAGCAGTTAAAAACTGATTAGGGTTTTGTCCGCGACTTATTGACGGCCTCCTAGCACAAATTGCATAAGGTCTGGAAACTCAAGCCTTGGCTTTTTTATCCTTACGGATGCCCCGGACCGCATACGTCCTGGCTTTATCTTTGGCGGTTTCCGCAAAGAAGGTCTTCCAGGTCTCGCCGCCTCTGTCGGCAATTGCCGCCGAAATATCCTTAAATAAACTGATACCTTCCAACACCATTGTCGGGGTAAAACCATAATCGTGGGTGAGGTAGTAACTGATGCTCATCAGATAGGTTTTTTCTCTACTCATGAGCTTGATCAGACGCTGCTTTTGTTTATCGTAGACATAGTAAGAGGTCAGCGCCAGCAGGCTCAGGCCAAAAAATTTCGTCCACAACAAAATGTAGGCATCGTCTTCATAGAGTTTCTGACCCTTGTTCAAAATGGCATCGGTTTTATTCATATCTATCCTCGGTGAAAGTGTCGGGCATCTTAATTTAAGTTTGAAAATTTTGTGTTGGAAATATTGGATAGTGTCGTCATTACACAGCCGCCCAAAGCGCAATACCGCATAAGTACAAGGCTACCAAGAACCAAGCGATGTTTTTAGCTTAACCAGTAGCTATGCCATGCCATCGCCTTAAATGCAAAAAAGCCTTCTCCACCTGATGGCAAAGGCGATTAGAGGAATCAACCTTTTTCTGGGGCTGAGTGATTTCCATCGACAATCGGCAGATGACTAAAGCTCAGGAGGGGCCGGCCGTCGATTGCCGACGAAGTCATGATACGCATCAGAATGTTGGATTATTATTTCGGAATTCGTTCCAAACCTTCGTTCCAGCACCCTGATTTTAAAGCATCGTCAGCTTGGCATATCACTACCCGAACTGATGACTTTTACCCTTACGGCGCAAACTCAAAGCCGCCGCCCAAAATCTCTTAAATAAAATAAGGGATATAACCCAAAATACGCGAAATAACACACTCTGCATAGCGTTATAGCCATCTAAAACCCCAGAAAACCGCCACACTTATTACTACTCCACCCTATCAAACAAAACAGCCTATCGCATTGTTTTATATGAACATAACCATAGAAAAACACTAGCAACCCTTGCTCAAATATATTTTGGCGCATGTTTTGCTGTACAAATAGTGCTGCACCCTCCTGGGCGCAGCCACCAAGTCGCCACACTCGTCGCAAGGCGGGGCCGGAAAGCTGCGGATCTGATTCAGATAGTCGAGCTGCCTCTTATGAGCGGGTAAGAGAAGGGTCTAGCCGGTCGAGATTCATACACCGACAACTACCCATAGCGCTCGCTCACTGGTCAGGAATAGTTTGTTATATCACCTGATTAGCTAAACCCGTTGTTTAACTCACTACGCAAGCAAGCCCGGTATTTAAAACTCTTTGGACTGTCTCTCTCGCAACCATAGCGTAGCGTGATCAATTCAGGAATATTGAAATACATAGCGGTTTTAAGGCTGTTCAAATTGCGCGGGAAGCCATTGGCCCAGCACTTACCGTACGCAAAGGACCGGAAAGTAAGAGCCTGGCATCGCGGCATCCGGCGCAGGTGCGTTAGGCAACGACTCGCAAAGGGAATTGCGAAACATTGAATGTCGCCGGTAAAACCTACCGGTAAAAATCTTCGTCTTACTATGAAAGGAATTGAAATATGTCTGTTAACACGAAACATGCGCCTGCCTTGAAAAAGGTGGCTACAACACTTGCTATTTCACTTTTAGGCTTCGGCAATGTACAAGCCGAGACCGTAAACGGCACCATCTATAAAACCGTCGACCCGGTTCACGGCGCCGGCACCACAATCGATTTCTACTCGTTCTCCTTGTCATCAGCTGCCAATGTGATAATCGATGTCCTGGCGAATGAAGGCTACGCAGCGGGCTGGGGCGCGCATCCCGGCGCGTATGTCGATATAAACGGCGACGGCGAACTAACACTGGCAGATAGCCAATTCCGCATTTTTCAGGACACAGTCTCACTGACTACCGAAATCGTCAGCGGCGACGACAGTCCAGCCTACACCATACCCGGCAATACCGGCGGATGGGCCGATGGCAGCTTGTTGAGCCGAGACTCCTATCTGGCTACTGCATTGGACGTGGGCAATTACATTATTGCTTTTGGCGATTACTCTCTGACCATCGAAGAAGCCGTACTGGGCTTCAACAAGGGCGACACCATCACCGGTGCGACCGGCGTCAACCCGATAACGGGCGCCACCGGTCAGGATCATTTCGATTATCAAATTACCCTGACCGCCACGGACTACGTCACCGGCGCCAGCCTGCCTTTGACCATCACCGGCGAGGGTGTTAGCGCAGTGCCGGTGCCAGGGGCCGTTTGGTTATTCGGTTCTGCATTAATGGGATTCGGTGTATTCGGCAAACGCCGCACCGCGTAACCCCAGCAAACAAGAGCGAAAAGGTCAGCCGACATCAGCTGTCGACTCACCCCTCGCAATGCATGTCTAAACCCTTTGGAGATGTCTATCTTTTGGCTGCCAGGCCCGAAATACTCAGACAAATCCAAATTAAACAGCAACTTAAATCTACCACAATCGTAAGCAACGATGTGGTAGATATTGGAGACACTCAAAAATGAACATCGATTTACAAACTATTTTTAAAATCACCCTATCGTCCGCCGCGCTAACCCTTGCCGTTGCTCAACCTGCGACGGCGGCTTGGTCAGGCGCCGATAACACTCTCGAGCTGGGCACCAGCATCTCAAACCCTAGTTTTAATTCCAGCAATTTGGGCTTCGCGGGCAATCCGTCTCTGTCCAATGATGGTTGGGGCATGCAAGGTGCATTTACCAACTTCTATTTGAGCTCATCAGCCCAATCCGTGACTGTCGACGCGCGTTCGTCCGCCGCAAACTTTCCGGCCTTTTCAATTTTCAGAACCAATGTGGCTTATTCGGGTGAAACGGTCGGCGTCGATACACCGGCTGAGCTAACCGGCCAAATTCACAAATTTAACTCGGTGGGCCAAGCCGGCGATCCAGGCATTATGTGGGCAACCGGCGCGGACGGCATTGTCGAAACCCTGGGCTACGTCAGCTCCTCAAGCAAAAACTACGTTAACTCTTTCGGCGGCGTCATCGACTCCGGCGCCCACGATGTCAGTATCGACAATCTGTATGAAACTGGCGTATCCGGCACTATAGGGGTCACCGGCAACCCTGCTTTTGCCAACACCAAAAGATTCGCGACCTTGACGCTGAACGACTTGCAAGCTGGCTGGTATGCCGTGTTCGTCGGCGGTGCAGACATCCTCGGAAGCAGTGCCGGCATCTCTTTGAACATTTCCGCGTCGGCCGCCCCTTCTACCTACACACCAGCGGCGGTGCCAGTACCCTCCGCTGTCTGGCTGTTCGGTACGGCACTGGCCGGCTTTATAGGCAGAGGCAAACGCAACGCTAAAGCGTAAGCCAACACCCAGCAGATAAGCCGATGTTCCTATAAAAAAAGGAAGCTTGGCGAGGGACTTCGCCAAAGGAATAAAGGATGGCCGATAAATTACGCTTTGTGATTTATCGGCCTTTTTTATAGTTTGAGCCCGCTGATGCGGGCGTTTTGGCCGTATTTGTTGCCAACCAACCATTTCTCAGTGGAGTTTCACCATGACATTGTTTCGTCATAGCCAATTAGCGATTGTTTTAGCCGGAGGTGTACTGCTCAGTTTCAGCGCCGCCGCGGTCGAATTGGCACTAGGGCCCATGCCGATAAGCCTGAAGCATTTGCCCGTTCCGCCTGTTCCCGGCCTACTGGACGGCCCGGACCCTATTGTCGTCAACAAGAATGCCGCGATTGCCTTGGGCAAAGCGCTGTTCTGGGATACTAACGTGGGTAGCGACGGCATGGCCTGTGCGTCCTGCCACTTTCACGCCGGCGCCGACGGCAGAGTAAAAAATCAGCTTGCTCCGGGCGGCCAATCCAGCCCCTTAAGCGATCAAACATTCAGCAATGCCATGACGGGTGGGTCTTTGGGACCCAATCATACCCTCAGCATTGGCGACTTTCCGTTACATCAAAGGGAAGATCCATTCCAAGAACATTCTGCGGTCCTCTACGACACCGACAATGTAGTCGGTTCGTCCGGTACTTTCGGTGGTGAATTCAGAGCCGTGGACCGCTACACAGCGCCAAACGACACCTGCAGCCGCAGCGTCGACAGCCTGTTTCATGCCGGCGCGGTCGGCACCCGCAAAGTCACGCCGCGCAATGCGCCCAGCGTGATCAATGCGGTGTTTAATCATCGCAATTTTTGGGATGGCCGTGCCAACAATGTGTTTAACGGCAGCAGTCCTTGGGGCGACCGAGATCCCGACGCCGGCGTCTGGGTAAAACAGAACGCCACGACGCTCATTAAGCAGCGCCTGCATTTAATCAATTCCTCGCTGGCGTCATTAGCAGTGGCTCCACCGCAAAACACCACCGAGATGGCCTGCCGCAACCGGACTTTGATGGAACTCGGTAGAAAGTTGCTGTTACGCCGCCCGTTGCAAAACCAAAAAGTACATCCCGAAGACAGTGTACTGGGACCTTACAGCCTCAATACCAAACCCGGCACGAACACTCTGTATAAGCTGCTGATCATGCAGGCATTCAATCCCAAATACTGGTCGTATAGCGGTAACCCGCCAATTCCGGCCCCCAAAGGGTTTGCGCCCTATAATCAAACCGAAGCCAACTTTGGCATGTTCTTTGGCCTGGCCATCCAACTCTATGAAAGCACATTGATTTCGGACGAATCGCCCTTCGACAACAGCGCCCGCGACACTGGCAATCAACCCATAGAACTCAGCGCTTCGGAATTGAACGGCTTAAAACAATTCCGAAAAAATCAGTGCGCGCTTTGCCATTTAGGACCCAACTTCAGCGCGGCGTCGATTAACGCCAATGCGGCCATTGCCAAAACTCATCCGGAAGCCTTCGGTGAACCGACTTTCTTCATCAGCGCATCCACCAATGTGGTCAATCGCATACCATTGCTTATCAAAAACGCTCCGGTTACCGCATTTTTCGATACCGGCTTTTCTTCCACAGGCGTCACCGAAGAAACGGCCGATATTGGCGCAGGCGGCGTCGACGACTTTGGCAACCCGCTATCGTTCAGCCGGCAATATTTACAGCATTTGGCGGGCAATAATGCCGCTGTACTGGATGAAGATGTCACTAAAGTGAGAGCGTGCGATTTTCAGGAAGCCCTTGCTCTAAATATCAAACTGCCTTATTCGCTGCCGAGCTTGTTTACCATCACCGACGGCATAAGACCCCAGCCACAAAGCACGGAGAACTGTTTCCTGCCCGCAAACAATGCCTTTTTGCCCACGACCGCTGCCGCCTTAGCGGAGTTGAACAAGCCCAATACCCGGAAAATGGTAGCGTCTGTCGACTCGACATTTAAAATCCCCTCGCTACGCAATATCGAGTTAACCGGACCATACATGCACAACGGCAGCATGGCCACCCTGGAACAAGCGATCGAATTTTATTCGCGAGGCGGAAATTTTGCCTACGACAGCAAACAAGTTACTCGGGTATTTCCGCAGCCCAATCTACAACTGGATGCGCAAAACCGCGCCGACCTGATCGCCTTCCTGAAAACCTTGACCGATGACAGAGTCCGCTACGAAAAAGCCCCCTTTGATCACCCCGAAATCAAAATACCCCACGGCCACGTTGGCGTGGAGCAGACAGTAAGCGGCGGTAATCCGCTGGGAGCCGTTCTGGGTAAAGATGAATTTCTGACCATTGAAGCGGTGGGCGCCCAAGGCAATTCATCACCGATACAGCCTTTCGAAGCGTATTTGGCACCCTAAGGCGGTTTAAATTTCAGCCCACAGTCACCGGCTAAGGCCGGTGACTTGCAAACCATGCAAGGCTAAAAAAGGTAATAACAGCGCCTTAGCTAAGCCACGCCGTTATGCATGGCAAGAAAACTAGCAAACACCGGCTCCTGAAAAGGGGGATTCCTAGAAAATAGCCCCAATTTATCGGCAAAACGCCGCGATAAATCATTCCCGTAATTTGTCCACGCTCAGCGCTGAGTCATTCTCAGTCGCCGGCATGCACATTATCCAGGGCTGCAAGCGTGTTTGATCGCAACCGGCTCTTTCCCCAGTTGCAAGCCGCTACGGCCGTTAAGCTGGGCCTGAATGCCGGCCACGATGGACAAGGCAATCTCTTCCGGGGTTTGCGCGCCGATGTCCAAACCGACCGGGCCGAATACCCGTTCGGCTATCAGCGCGGCATCGTCGCCCAAGCTGTGCAACAGCCGCTGCTTGCGATGCGCCGGACCCAGCAATCCGATAAACGGCACCCGGCAATGCACGATGGCTCGCAGGTAGCGCTGATCGTATTCGACGTTATGGGTCATCAGCATGATGGCATTGAAGCGTTGCAAATCCAGCTCCTCCGCCACCTGTTCAGGGGTCAGATGCAATAATTGATCGGCTAAAGGAAAACGCTCTGGCTTGATATGCGCGGGCCGATGATCGACTAAGGTCACGCGCCACCCCAAGGATTTGGCGTAGTTCACCAGCGGTATCGCGTCGGCACCGGCGCCGAATATCAGCAACTGCCAAGGCGGTTGCACCGGATCGTAAAAGGCTTTGATGTCCTGGCCGTCAAGCGGATGGGTTTCGATACGCGGTTTTTGCTGCAAGGCCGTTTGCAGCGCCGCTGTGGCGAAGGGAAACGGGACGCTGGGTAAGTTCAGTTGTTCGCCGATAATGGCAGCCGGCAAGAACTGGCTGCGCCCTACCGGAAAATCCGCATGCGCGGACTCGAACACCGTAACCAATACTCCATGCGCTTGAGCTTCGGCGGCTTCCACCAACTGACTCAATGGACTGAAACCCTGCTCGGCTTTTAATAATTGCAGCAACACCCGAACAGCGCCGTTACAACCCAGACCCAAACCCCAGATTGCGTCTTCCCCGGAACGCATATCGTAAAATACGGTTTTGGCTGCGCCGGTTTCGAACACCGAAGCGGCCTGCTCCAGCAAATCCCTTTCAAAGCAGCCGCCACCCAATAAACCGACCAACTCGCCGGCTTGGGTAATCAGCATGCGCGCGCCGGCCTTTTGGTAAGTCGAGCCGAAGGTTTCGATAATGGTCGCCAGCACGCAGTCTTCGCCGTCGCCTTGCAATTGCCGGTAAGCTTCTAGCAGATGATTGATGTTATGGGCCATGGTTTACTCGCTTGCGGGTGTGCAGGCGATTGTACTAGCCATATCAACTCCAGCTCAAATCGGTACGCAACAGCGGCAATTGCCTGACCCGCACACCGGTAGCGGCGAATATTGCATTGCACACCACCGGCGTCATTTTCTCGTTTTACATTTAGGTTAAACAGCTTCGCTCATATCGGACATTCGTAGCCATCAGCGTCGGGACCGCCATACCACTTTATGAGCAGACGAACCGCTCGAGTTCCAAACTTCTTACGGGCAATTCATCGTGGCCACACGCGGGCTATTTTGCCGTTAACCTAATGTCGCTCCACCGTCAACCACTAAATCCTGAAGGGTGATATGTCCGGCCCGATCCGACAACAGAAACGCCACGGCGTGAGCTATATCGTCCGGTTGGGCCAGTTTGCCGAGCGGAATGCCCAGCCGATGTTGCGCCAAGGAGCCCTTGATGACTTGCGCGGCGCTACCGGCACCGGCGCGCCAGAAGCGGCGCTGCATGTCGGTTTCGGTCGAGCCCGGCGACACCAGATTGCAACGAATGCCGTATTCCGCCAGTTCCAAGCCTAAACAGCGGGTGAATTGCGCCGCGGCGGCCTTGGATGCAGCGTAGGCCGCCATACCGGTCCGCGGCGTCGATGCTGCATTGGAACCAACCGTCACGATAGCCCCGCGCCGCCGCTCGCGCATCCGACGAGCTACCGCGCGGCTTAGCGCAAATACACCATGACAGTTTACGGCAAAGCTTTCCAGCCAGTCCTCGTCACTGGCATCCACTACATGACCGGGAAGCAGCACACCGGCGACATTCACCAGATAGTCGATTTCGCCGATTTTGGCCTCGACTCCAGCGACTGCGGATTCCAGGCCGGCACGATCGCGTAAATCCAGCGCCAGCGGATATAGCCCGGGCATTGACTGGCAAACTTCACGCAAAGCGTCGCTATCGATGTCTGCCGCAACCACGGTCAAGCCTTCGCCGGCCAACACGGCGGCTACCGCCTGGCCGATGCCTCGTGCGGCACCACTTACCAGTGCAACGCCGGGGCGCGAACCGAATCCGGCGCTAGGTGACGACTGTCTTGCCAGTTTCATGATTCGGCCGTGGCAACCGGCGTAAGACGATCCGCCGTCGTTGTCGATGCCCCCTGCGACGCGCCGAAACGGTGTAAGCCGGCCAGCAAGCACAAGCTCACGCAGGTGACACCTGCCGCCAGCCAGCCGACGCGATCAAAATGCTGCAATACGGCGCCATCCCCGCCAGTCATCCAGCCCGCGCACCCGGCTGCTAAACCGGATGCGGCCTCGGTGCTCGCGGTATTCACCGCCATGTAGCGGCCCCGCAACGGTGGCGGCACTCTGCCAATCAGCCAAACCGAGGCCGGAATAGACCGAGTGGAGGTTAAAGCCATAAACAACACAAACACCGCCGTCGTTTGCCATAATGGCCCTGGTTGTAACTGAGTCAACCACAGATGCGGAATGATGCTGGCGACCATCAATACAGCCAGAATCCCGGCGGCACCGAAACGATCCACCGCACGGCCAATACCGCGCGCCACTACGAAAGTCGCCAATCCGGCGCAAAGATAAATCCAGGACAAATCACGTAAATCAACACCCAATGTGCCGTTCAAGTGTGCGCCCAGATAAGGCACGATCAGAAAACCGGCAAAAACGATGCAAAAGCTCAACACCCAACCCAAGGCCAGTGCCGGCGAACGCAAACTCCCGCGCCCGGCGCCGACGCTAACGGGTGATCGGGGTAAGGCCCGGTACAATCTTAGCCACCACAATGCAGACAGTGCCGCAACCGCTAAAAAAGGAAGCCGCCAGCCGCCCAACGCCGCCAATCCCAGGCCCGAAGGCACACCGATCACGGCACACACGCCGAAGGCCGACATAATGGCACCGATGGCCTGGCCGCGGCGCTCGGGCTCGATGCGGTCGGCTATCATCGCCATCATGGTTGCGTTCATCAACCCTGCGCAAGCACCCGCCAACGCCCGCGCGACCAGCAATTCGCCGAATTGCCCCGCAAGACCACAAGCCAGCGTGGCGACCACAAATCCGGCGTACAAGGCCAACAAGGTGCGCTTGCGGTCGCCGCGATCAATCCATCGACCACCGAGCAGACTGGTCAGCGCCGAGGCCAGCGTATAGACACCAACCAGGGATCCGAAGCGCGCCGGACCCATGTCGAAATCGCGCATCAGCGCCGCGCCCAGCGGCATCAGCACCATATAATCAAGTAAAAGGGTGAATTGAAGTACCGCAAACAACAGCACTAAACGACGCTCCGCCACGCTAGCCGACACTTCGGCGAACGGACCGACCGAAGCCATGCTCACAGGCAAAGGCTGCGCTTGCGGCAACGGCAAATCGGCTTGTCTTACCGGCACGACGACAGGTGTACCGTCGGGTGCGGTCAGGATATGGCTATCGATGCCGTAAAGCTGCCGCAATAAAACCGGATTCAATACATCCACCGGGGAACCGCAGGCCGCTAGTCGGCCGTTATCCAGGGCCACCAACCAATCCGCATGGCGCGCGGCAACCAGGTCGTGCATCACCACGACCACGGTGCGACCGGCATCCGCCAACGCCCGCAACAAGGCGATCAATTCCAGCTGGTGCCCAGGATCAAGCATGCTGCCGGGTTCGTCCAGCAGCAGGACCGGCGTGGACTGGGTCAGCATCATCGCTATCCACGCGCGTTGCCGCTGCCCGCCGGAAAGCTTGTCCAACGGTTGTCCAGCCAATTCCGTCAGGTCGGTAAGACGCAAGGCCTCGCATCGGGCGGCCTCGTCTTCTGCTGACCAGCTCACCATCCAATGCCGATGGGGGTGGCGTGCCAGCGCCAGCAAATCGTTTACCCTCAGTCCGACCGGCGCTTGCGGAAACTGCGGTAAAAAACCCACGCTACGTGCCAAGTCGGCGGTCGAGAATAGTCGCAAATCGTCTTCGCCCAGCTGGATACATCCTGAATCGGCTTGATGCAGACGAGCCAGGCAACGCAGCAAGGTGCTCTTGCCGCAGCCGTTGGCGCCGACAATGGCAGTCACCCGTCCGGCCGGAATTTGCAGGCTGAGGTCGCGCAATACGGGTTCCGCACCATAGCCGGCGATTACTTGGTCAACCCGAAACGCCAACATTACCCGGCTCCGTAAGCTTTTGGCCGCATCAGCAACCACAATAAAAAAGGACCACCCAAAAAACCGGATACGACGCCGACGGGCACTTCGACCGGCGCGGCCGCTATGCGCCCGAGCAAGTCTGCACCCGTGACCAGTACCGCGCCGATACTGGCGGAACACCATACCGGTATGCCGCCGTCCGGCGACAATCGCTGTGCCAGGATCGGCGCGGCGAGCGCGACGAAACCAATCGGCCCGCCGACGCCCACCGCGACGCCCGCCAGCGCAGCGGCCAGCATCAGCACGGTAAAGCGCAGCTGACCTAAATTGACCCCCAAACCGCGAATACTGTCGTCGTGCAGACATAACAGCACCAAAGCGCGGGAGATGACCCAACAGGCAGTCAGCAAGATGCCGAGCAGCGCCGCAGCCACCTTGACCACAGGCCAGGCGCGCCCGGCTAAACTTCCGACACTAAACGCATACAGACCGGTGGCATGGAAGATGGACAATGTCGCCAAGGCAATGTCAAAGCCGGCGCGCAGTAAACTGGCAATGCCCAGCCCGACCACGAGGACCCGGTAACCGCGCGTACCCACGCCGCCAGCGGCCAGCAAAGTGAATACAGCGGTGATCAGCGCACCCGCCACCGCACACCACCACGGGCCCAACAAACCGGACGGGTTTAGCATCAAACTCAGGGCCAACGCCAGTAACGCACCATCGTTGATTCCCAAAACATCGGGACTGGCCAAGCGATTGCGCGTCAAGTTTTGCAATAGGGCGCCGGCGGCGCCGAGCCCGATGCCAACCACGAGTGCCGCACATAAACGCGGCAAGCGAAATTGCGTCACCAGCGTGGACAGCCAGTCGGACCCAGGGCCAAACAAGCCGGCATACACTTGCGATGCCGACAAGCGTGGCGTGCCGGCAACCAGCGCGGCATACGCCAGCACCAGCAATAGCGGTATGGGCGCTAGGCGGCGAGCAGCCTTGGTCATCGCTCACTTCCTGCCGGCATTAAAGCCAGTGTGGCGTCGCGATTTACCATCCAGATCAGTAAGGGCGCGCCGATGCCGGCCAATACGGCGCTAACTGGCGCTTCGAACGGGGCAAGCAACAAGCGCGAGCTTAAATCAGCCGACAGCATCAGCGCGGACCCCAGCAAAATAGAATAGGGAAGTTGGGAGGCGATCGTCACTCCGGCCAGCGTCCTGGCGCAATACGGAGCGATTAATCCCAAAAACGGAATAGGGCCAGCGAGTGCTACGCTGGTGCCGGTCAACAGTGCCACGACCGCAACCGCCCCCACCCTAGCCGGAGCGGGTCTCTGCCCAAGCGCGCGCGCCAGATCATCGCCCAAGGCCAGCGCCGATAACGGGCGCACCAGCGCCATGGCCGCAGTCAGACCGACGCCTATCAGCACCAAGCCGGGCCAAAGTAAGCCGGCATGCGGATGGGCTAAGGAACCCAGCAACCAAAACCGATAACGATCTAGATTGGCGGTGCTGACCAAGGCCAGCCACGCCGTCAGACTATGGCAGGTGGCGGTGAGCGCCAATCCGGCCAACACGAGCCGTAAAGGCGATGACTGGCCGCCGCCGGCACGCGCCAACAGCAAGACCAAAAGACTGCCCAAGCTTGCCCCACCCAGTGCCCAGCCGATCTGCGCACCAGGACTTTGCCCGGCAAACCAAGCGATACCGAGTGCCACCCCAAGTGCGGCGCCACTGTTGACACCCAACAACCCGGTTTCAGCGAGTGGATTGCGCGTGACGGTCTGCAACAAAACCCCGGCTGCGCCCAATGCCGCACCCAGGGCCAAGGCCTTAAGTAGGCGGGGCAGCCGCAATTCGCCCAGTACCAGATCGACATGGGCATCGCCGGACGCCCCTAGCAGCCAATGCAGACTGTCTTGCCAGCCGACACCACCTGCGCCAAAGCTTAACGACGCGAAGGCCAACAACAGCACGGAAAGTGGCAACAGAACACCTAAAAGAGCGGATTTAGGCGCCTTCACGATCCGCTCTCCACCCCGTCAAATGCCGATACCACATCTTCAAGGAGCGTTTTGGCAGCCAGCGGACCACCGATAACAGTCCATAAAGCCGCATCCACTTCGCGCACTCGATGCAGCCGCGCTGCCCGCAATTCCGCAAAAGCCGGTTCGTCTCGCAAGGCGGCGACGCCGTGCGGATCGGGTGCAAAATTACCTATGAACAACCAATCGCCGTCGATGTCGGCCAACACTTCCCGGCTTAACGGCGCTCCATGTCCGGCACCGGGTTGACGTTGGGCAGGAGGCCGAGTCAAACCCAAATCTGTCAGAACCCGCCCGGCAAACGCATCGCCCAGCATATACATGGGTCCGTTAGGCGTAAGCCGAACAATGCTCACCGATTCACCCCAGTGCGCTTTCAGCTGCTCTCGCAGGCGGGCAGCCAGCGTACGATACTCTTCGAGTACTTGCGAGCCGGCCTGCTGCCGACCCACCGCATCCGCAATACGCCTCACGCTGTCTTGCCAGTGTTCACCAGGATAAAAGCTGACTACGGTCGGCGCAATCGCGCGTAGTTGCTCCAGGAATGCGGGATCGCTCTGACCGCCGGCCAAGATTAAATCCGGGCGTAGCGCGACGATGCGGTCCAAAGACGGCTGGGCGAAATCGCCTACGCTGTCTATCCCATTCACCCGTCCCCCCAAATAGCGCGGCGGGTGCTGGCTGCCGCGACCGTTGCTGGCACCGACGGGCCGCAGACCAAGCGCCAGCGCGGCGTCCAAATCCAACTCGCTCAATGCCACCACACGTTGCGCCGCTTGTGGCACGCTTACCGGTCGGCCGATGGCATCGATTAACTCACGAGCCCCCTGTTCCGGCACAGCAGGCGGCGGGCCATCGCATGCTGCTAATAGTAATATCAGCAAAATCCTTGCCCTGAACATAGGTCTTTTCATGTATTCCCATCCATGCAGCGGTGCCGCTCGTCGTGGTAATCCTCTTCACTCCACCCCCGACACCAATAGGGCACTGCGTACAGGGACGCGGGGGGCAAACCTCGTTCGCGCAGCAGGTAGTGGCGAATGGCGAGCACAGATGCACTCTCGCCGGCTATCGTCGCGAATACCCGTGCCTCCACCGGCCAACGGATTTGGCGGACGGCGCCCGTCAGTGGGCTCGGAGCGTGCGAATACAGCCACTGCAACTGCACGCCCGGCGGATGCTGCAACACCAGTTGATCCGCCGCGTCAGTCACTTCGATCAAGGCCGCTCCGCTTGCAGTGGCCGGTAGGGCTTCCAGTACCGCCGCGATAGCCGGCAGGGCGGTTAAATCGCCGGCCAACAAATGAAAATCGGCCGCGGCACTCGACAACGGGGGACCGCCCACGCTCGCAAGACCGATAATGTCGCCGATTGCGGCACGGATGGCCCAGCGCGAACCGGGACCGTCGTCGCCGTGCAGCACGAAATCGACATCGAGCAAATTCTCGGCAAAATCGACGCGGCGCAGGCTATAGGCACGCGCTACGGACCGGAAGCCGTCCGGCCACTGCGCGTCGCCGGTCGAGTTCGCGCCTGAAACAGGTAGCAGCAATTTGAGATGCGCGCCTGGCCCCGCATGCGCGATGTCTTGCAAGGCCTCGCCGTAAAAACGGATTCGGCGTAAACGCGGACCCAAACTGAGTGTTTCCAGTACAGTTAAGCGCTGAGGGATGCGGGTAGACCGGCTACGATGCGTACTAAGGGTCGTCATGCAAAAAATCGAGTGGTTAAGCTGACGTGGGATTATACGGTCGGCCACGGGCTAACTGGGACGCGGGGCCGTGGATTGAACGGCTGGCAAAACAGCATGCATTTTTTGCAAAGATAGCTTAACAACGAGCGCGCAAGCTGCCAGGGGGAGTGCCAAATTGGCGCCGGAAAGCCGTTGCGAAGTTGCCGGCGTTGGTGTAACCGGCCAAATGCGCCGCTTCGCTGACGCAGACACCGTCGCATTCCAATGCGTGGCGCGCATGATCCAGCAGCCGGCGACGCTGATACGCGAACACACTACTGCCGGTGTATTGGCGAAAGTAGCGCTGCAGGGTACTGGGACTCATGCCGATGTGCTCGGCCAAGGCCTGCATCGACCAGCCGTCGCCCTCTCCGCTATCGAGAAAGGCGCAAAATTCCGCCAATCGCCGCCGTTCGCGCGGCCTAAGCACGCACTCCGGCTCCCGGCGGCCGTCCGTCAGCGCCCCCAAGGACTCGGCGGCAATATCCAAGCAGCGACTTTCCAAGCATAGGCTCATCAGCGGCGTGCCGGAGGCGCACAATTCGAACACGCTAGCCGCCAAAGTCCGCAAGCGCGCAGACAATCGCCACTGTTGTGCCGCCAGATGGGTAGCGCGCAAGTGGTTCAGCCCCGGGTGTGCGGATAGTACGTGTTCGTGCTCGGCCAGCCAGCGGGTACCGAATGCCAAACTCACCACCTTCCGCCGGGCGCCGCGCCGCAACTGACGGGAAAAGCACTCGCGCCGACTTAAAGCGACGACCAGTCCGCGATGATCGCCGCCTGCGCCTAGCAGAAAACGTTGATCGCCGTAGCTTACATCCGCTTCGCCAGCCAGCGGCAACACGATCAACAACCCCGGCTGCAACATTCCCGTCACTTCCATATCGAGTTCGTCCCGCACATCTGACGCGTACAGCGACAAATCGGGCTGCAGCTGAAACTCCCGCAGCCGACCACTGACTATCGGGGAGCCACTGGGAGCCAAGGATACAGCCGCACCTCCAGGGGTGCTTAGACCCGGTCGCGACAGGGCCGAGCAATCGATCTTGGATGAGGTGATAGTTGATAGCCGATTCATAGGATTTTGCCCGAGTGATTCATAAATGATGTTCCAAGCCGTCATCTGCGCGGCCCGCAAAGGAATTCGGTTCCCCCGCAAACGCACGTATTTGCTTTGAGTCGGATAATAGCAGCCACTAATGTTAATGTAAATCATTCTTATTTGAAGACCAATCATGAAAACCAGCTCCCCTGTCGGTTCGAAACTTACCCTCCCCTTAACTTTCTTTTTACTCGCGGCAACCGAATACTCGGTGGCCGGCTCAAATGAAACGGACACGGATAAGACTGTCGTCATGGACACGATTAACGTGACCGGTAAAGCGGTCAAAACTGATACAGACACCGAAACGGTGGAAGACACACCCTCGACGTCGATCAAGGACGTATTCGAAAAAAATATCTCGGTCGGCGTCGGCGGCCCTACCGCGACATCTCAAAAGGTGTTTGTCAACGGCATCGAGGAAACCAATCTCAACGTACAGATCGACGGTGCCCGGCAGGTAAACAATATATGGCATCACAACGCAAACCTACTGATCGACCCCGGCGTGCTAAAAGCGGTCAGCGTGGATGCCGGCGTAGCAGCGGCGGACGCCGGCCCCGGCGCGCTAGGTGGCTCTTTGCGCTATGAAACCAAAGACGTCGATGACATGTTGCAGCCCGGACGGGATTACGGTGCGTTTTTAAGCGGCGGCTTCGCCAGCAACCTAGACACCTTTACCAAATCCGGCGCTGCCTACGGGCGGTATCGCAATGTCGAAGCCATGGGCTATGCCTCGCACGCCGAAGGCGGCAACTACGACGCCGGCAATGGTGATCCAGTCCAGGGCACCGGCACCAACCTGTTGAGCGCTTTAGGAAAACTAGCCTACACCGCGGAGGGCGGACACCGTTTCGAGGCCTCGGCTCAGCATCTTTCAGACGACGAAATTCGACCGTTCCGCGCCAATTTCGCCGCAGTGCGTGGTCAGACCTTATTGTCGGAAAATATCTTCAACCGCAATACCGCGAACTTCAAGTACAGCACCCGGCAGCCGAGCAAGTTTTACGATCCGGAGGTTCGCTTTTACTATAACGATACGTCGCTTTCCCGACCGAATCCGAACGGCGGATTTCGTCCCGGCTATTTCGATTCCACCATCGAAAGCTTCGGGGCGACGGCGTTGAACCGCATTAAAACGCCGTTGGGCGAACTCAGCGCCGGCATGGATTTTTATCAGGATCGGGCGCTAACCGATAACTTTCGCGATGCTTCGATGACCGAAACAGCCCGAAATTTAGGCGGATTCGCGCAATTACGCGGTGAGCCCGCCGACTGGCTTAAATTTTCCGGCGGCGTCCGTCTTGATTCTCAAGAATTCGAATCGGTAGACCGGAAACTGTTCGACAATACCGGTGCCAGCCCCAACGTGTCTATCGGCATCACACCCTTGCCGGACTTGACGCTGAACGGCAGTTATTCCTATGTCTTCGGCGGCATCCAACTGGCCGAAGCAGCACTCTTCCACACCATGCCGTATTCGGCTTATTCCGCCGATCTTGCGGCGCAACGCTCCACCAACGCCAAGGCCGGGCTCAGTTACCGCTTGGCAAGCGTCAAGTTTGAGGGCGAAGTGTTTTCGACCCGAATCCAAAATACGCCGGCGTATCAAGAGGGCGACGACAGTTTCGTCCGGGTTAACGGCCCGGCAGTCAAAACCGAAGGCTTGAATCTAGGCGTGGGCTATCAACGCGCAAATGCCGATTTCGGCGCGCATTACACCAATACCGAAGTCAGCTACGATCATTCTCAACTCGGCACACTGGCGTTCTACTTAGGCTCGCCCGTCGGCGAAATCATCAAGCTGCACGCCGCCTATGCGTGGCCGGAACTAGGGATAAAAACCGGGGTAAGTTCGGAAATCGCCCTGAAGTACCGCTTCGCACAGGATTCGGGTAATCGCGATCTCAACGGCTATCACACCTACAACGTATTTGCCCAATGGCAGCCGAATTTTTACCGCGGCCTGACGCTGCGCGCCGAAGTCAACAATCTCACCGATGAAGACTATACCGATCGCTACACCGCCGGTACCGCAGTCGGATTCATTACGCCGCTGCAAAATCCCGGCCGTAGCGTACTAGTTTCAACCAGACTGGAGTTCTGAACCCCTATGTATACCGACACGAGTCAGTTATTTTCCGTAAACACCGCCACCACCGAGCGGATGGGCGACCAACAGCCCACGGCAATTGAGCTGCTGCATCGCTATGGCGCCGGCTCCAGTTTTTTCTTGGGCTCTCCCGAGCGTACCCTGCTTGGTAGCGGCATCCGGGCTAGGTTAACCCGCCATCCCGGAGAGCCGACAGCCGCCGCTCTGCAACGTTTGTTCGCCGATGTCAGGCAAAAAGACGATACGCCGGCTATTGCGGTGGGCGCACTGCCGTTTGCTCCCGAAGCCGATCCGATATTGTTTATTCCCCAGCAAATGGCAACGGCGGACCGCCTCACGCGCCACGCAATAGCCAGGACGAAACCGACCATACGCAATTCTGTAACTCAAGAGCGGCCAACACCGGCGGTCTATGCCCAACAGGTGCAACAAGCGTTGGACTTGATACGGCAATCGGCCTTAAAAAAAGTCGTGCTGTCCCGAATGCTGGAAGTGGTGGGCGAGAGCGATGTCGATCAGGCCGGCGTGTTACGCAATCTGGCGGCGCGCAATGCAGCCGGTTACACCTTTGCCGTCGATTTGCCCACTGTATCGGGAGGTGTCCGCCGCTTGATAGGTGCCAGTCCTGAACTATTGTTGCGGCGCAAAGGCACACAGGTATTGGCCAATCCAATTGCCGGTACCGAACCGCGCAGCATCGACCCTGGCGAGGATCTGGCGCGATCCCGCCGCTTGTTGCACTCTGCCAAGGACCGCCACGAACACGCGCTAGTGGTGGCTGCCGTAGCGGACACCTTGCGGCCCTATTGCCGCACCCTAGAGGTGCCGCCGGTTCCGGAGTTGATTGCGACGCCCCGCGTCTGGCATCTTTCCACTCGGATCTGCGGAGAATTAAGCCACTATGCCCCCAGCTCCTTTGACTTGGCCCTAGCCTTGCACCCGACACCGGCCGTATGCGGCGAACCACGCGATCTGGCTCGCCAAGCCATTGAGCAATTGGAAGACTTTGATCGCGGCCTGTTCACCGGCCTGGTGGGCTGGTGCGACGCCAACGGCGACGGTGAATGGGCAGTGACGATACGTTGCGCGGAAATCGAAGCCAATCGCGCCAAGCTATTCGCCGGCGCCGGCATCGTCGCGGATTCCGAACCTTGGCGGGAAGTGGCCGAAACCTCGGCCAAATTTCGCACCTTGCTGGACGCACTGCAGGGGGATGGCGTATGACGGCATCCGATTTCACGCCGTGGCCGGACGAGTTGGTCAGGTCCTATCGCGAACAGGGTTGGTGGCAAAACCAAACCTTGGGCGCTTTGTTACGCGAATCGGCGCAGCGCTACGGTGAACGTATCGCATTGGTCTGCGGCGCGCGGCGCTGGTCGTACCGCGAGCTCGACGAACGGGCCGATCAGTTGGCGACCGGGTTTGCGCAATTGGGTTTGCGCACCGGCGAACGTGTAGTGGTGCAATTACCCAACATCGCCGAGTTTTTTGCGGTGTGTTTTGGCTGTTTTCGCCTCGGTCTGATCCCGGTGCTGGCGCTGCCTGGGCATCGTCGCGCCGAAATCGCCGCGTTCTGCCAGCTGGCCGAAGCCGCCGCCTACGTGATACCGGATCGCCACGACGGATACGATTACCGCTTGCTAGCGCGGGAAACACTGGCATTGGCACCGTGTTTGCGCCACGTGATCGTGGCCGGCGCGGCGGAGGAATTCGTACCTTTGCAAAGCCTTTATGTGAAGCCGTTGGCGCTGCCGGACCAGGACCCAGCAGCGGTAGCGCTGTTACAACTTTCCGGCGGCAGTACCGGAACGCCCAAGCTGATTCCGCGCACGCACGACGATTATCTTTACAGTGTCAGGACCAGTGTGGATATTTGCGGTTTCGACGCCGCTACCGTGTATCTGGCGGCCTTGCCAGTCGCACACAACTTTCCGTTAAGTTCGCCCGGCACGCTGGGCACCTTATATTCCGGTGGCCGCATCGTGTTGTTGACTCGACCAGAGCCGGACGCAGCTTTTATGCTGATCGCCGCCGAAGCGGTCAGCCATTTAGCATTGGTGCCGTCGCTGCTTTTGGCGTGGCTGGAGCGCGCTACAAGTCTGCGTCCGCCGCTTGGCAGTCTGCGCCTGGTCCAGGTGGGCGGCGCCAGTCTGGCAGCGGAAGTCGCCGCCCGCATTAAACCGGTGTTCGGTTGCGCACTGCAGCAGGTATTTGGCATGGCCGAGGGTTTGGTCACTTACACTCGGCTGGACGACGATCCCGATGTCATTCTGGAAACCCAGGGCCGGCCTATGTCGCCCGGCGACGAGATCCGCATAGTCGACGACCAGGACCGAGTGCTGGCCGACGGCGAGACCGGCCATCTGCTGACCCGCGGTCCCTATACCATTCGAGGCTATTGGCGCGCCGACGAGCATAACCGCAAGGCATTTACCGTGGACGGTTTTTATCGTACCGGCGATTTGGTCAGGCGCCGCGCCGATGGCAGTTTACAGGTGATGGGCCGGAGCAAAGATCAAATCAACCGTGCGGGCGAAAAGATTGCCGCCGCAGAAGTGGAGCAGCATTTGCTCAGCCATCCGCGCGTACGCAACGCGGCGCTGGTGGCTATACCGGACGCACGCCTGGGCGAACGCAGTTACGCCTTCGTCGAATTGGCCGAGCCGGACTCGGAGGAAGCGCCGGCGCGAATCGCTCTAGGGCTGAAATTGCACTTACGCGATCACTGCGGACTGGCCGCACATAAAATTCCCGACCGAATCGAATTCATTGACCGCTTACCGCTTACCGCGCCAGGCAAAATTGCGAAACCGCAGCTGCGGGCGCTGGCGCTTAACCTGACACGAACACCGACATGAGCATACCCCGCATCCCGCCATACGACCTTCCAGAACAACTACCCACCGGAAAAGCGAACTGGCGCTTGGACCCAAGCCGTGCCGTATTACTCGTGCACGACATGCAACAGTATTTTCTGAATTTTTTCGAACCATCCCAGCCGCCGATCCCGGCGCTGCTGCGCAATTGCACCGACCTGATCGCCGCCTGCCGCTCTGCCGGCATGCCGGTTATGTACACGGCGCAACGCGGCGGACAGGCGCCGACCGAGCGCGGGCTGCTCAACGATTTTTGGGGGCCCGGCTTAGCGAACGATCCGGCGCTGGAACGTATTGTCGATGCTGTTGCACCCAACCCGGAAGACACGGTGTTCCCGAAAGCGCGCTACAGCGCTTTCAAGCGCAGCGACCTGGAGACGCACCTGCGCGCGCTGGGGCGCGATCAGCTGGTGATTTGCGGCGTCTATGCCCATATTGGCTGTCTGATGACGGCTGCGGAAGCCTTCATGCTGGATATCCAAGCCTTTTTGGTTGGCGATGCGCTGGCCGATTTTTCACGCGAAGAGCACGAACAAGCCTTGCGCTATGCCGCCGGGCGTTGCGCATGCGTTCTCAGCAGCCGCGATGCAATGGTCGCTTTGGAATCGCTTAGTCCCAGCCTGGACGCATTACGTCGCGAAATTGCGGAAGCGATGGCAATCAACCCGGCTCTATTGGGCGATGACGACGATCTATTGCTGATGGGCTTGGATTCGCTGGCGCTGATGACATTGATGCAGCGTTGGCGCCAACGCGGATTCGCTGCCGAGTTCGCAGAGTTGGCGCCGTTGCCGACACTGAGAGCCTGGCACGCTTTGTGGCAAGACTCTGCCGCCGCGAAGGCAGACAGACGATGATACGCGATCAACCCGGTCTGCCCTTAACCCAAGCACAGACAGGTGTCCTGCTTGGCCAACAACTCGCCGGCGAAGCCAGCGTCTTTTATGCCGCCGAATACACCGAACTAGACGGCCCACTCGATTACGAATTGTTTACACAAGCCCTGCAGGCCACGTTGCGCGAAGCTGACGCGCTGCAGGTCCGCATCGTCGAGATGGACGGGACTTATCGGCAGCAGCGCGTCGAGCATAGCCCGCCGACTTTGGCGGTAGCGCCCGCCGAACAGCTTAGCCAGACGGCATTCATGGCCGAACTGTTCGTGCAACTACAACAAGCCTTCAATCCCGCCGCCGGCTATCTTTATGAGCATAAGCTCTATCGCCGGGGGGCTGAGCGCCACGTCTGGCTACATCGCGCGCACCACCTACTGCTGGACGGCTACGGCTTCCAGCTCATTGCACGGCGAGTTGCCGTTTACTACGAGGCGCTGCTATCCGGCAAGCCTTTGGCAGCGGCTGCTTTTGGCACCCTGGACGCCATTTTGGAAGCCGATCAGGCCTATCAGAATTCGTTTGATCGTGAGGACGACCGCCGATATTGGCTCGCCGAACTAGCCGGGTTGCAACCCAAGTCCCTGTCACCCCATCCCACGCCCGGAATCGGCCGCGGCCGCCGAATCGGAGGGGCCTTGCCGGACGCAGTGTGTCTAAGCCTTAAGCGCCGTGCGCTGGAGCTGGATTTGAGTTGGCCGGAGTTATTGATTGCCGGTTTTGCCGGCTATTTGGCCCGATACGGTTACGGTCGCGACACGGTACTCGGCCTGACTACGATGCTTCGCGCGTCGGGGGCGGTTGCCCGCACTCCGTGCAGCGCCATGAACGTCATGCCCTTGCCGCTCCGGCAGGTCGAAGAACTGGATCTAGCCAATGCGGCTCGCCGCCTGCGCCGGGATTTAGCCCGACATAGACCACATCAACGTTACCGTTTCGAGCATTTGGAATTCGATCTGGAAGATGCCGGTTATCCGCGCGGCCTACTGGGCACCGAAATCAATGTCATGCCGTTCGAGCCACCGTCGCGTTTCGGACCCTGCCGAGCCCTCACTCATACCTTGGCGGCGGGGCCGGTGGAAGATCTGGCTGCGGTGTTCATGGCCCGAGGCGATGCTATTGTCCTTGATCTGGATGGGCGCGAGGAAAATTACGACGAGCCAACGTTGCGCAAACATTGGCTCGGCATAACCGATTATCTGGCGCAAGCGTTGGAGTCGTCTTAGTCGTCAGGCCCCGCTCGCATAACCCAAATTTAGCCTTATACTCCGGCCTCACCGAATTTACTGGGCTTGGCTATGGCTGCATTCATGCTTGATAGCGACTACGTCATAGCCTAATTGCAAGCCGCTGCGGCCGTTGAGCTGCGCATGGATGCCCGCCACGATAGACAACGCAATTTCTTCCGGCGTTTGCGCGCCGATGTCCAAACCGACCGGACCGAATACCCGTTCGGCCATCAGCGCGGCATCGTCGCCCAGGCTTTGCAGTAATCGTTGTTTGCGATGCGCCGGACCCAGCAGACCGATAAACGCCGCCCGACACTGGACGATGGCTTGCAAGTAGCGTTGGTCGTATTCGACGTTATGGGTCATCAGCATAATGGCATTGAAGCGATTTAAATCCAGTTGGGACGCGACCTGATCCGGTATCAGATGCAATAATTGATCGGCTAAAGGAAAACGCTCTGGTTTGATATGCGCGGGCCGGTGATCGACTAAGGTCACGCGCCACCCCAGGGATTTGGCGCAATTCACCAGCGGTATCGCGTCGGCACCGGCACCGAATATCAGCAACTGCCAAGGCGGTTGCACCGGGTCGTAAAAGACTTTGATGTCCTGGCCGTCAAGTAGATGGGTTTCGATACGCGGTTTTTGCTGCAAGGCCGTTTGCAGCGCCGCCGTGGCAAAGGGAAACGGCGCGCTAGGTAAAATTGGCTGCTCGCCGACGAAGGCCGCAGGCAAAAACTGGCTGCGCCCTGCCGGAAAATCCGCATGCGCTGACTCGAACACCGTAACCAATACTCCATGCGCTTGAGCTTCGGCGGCTTCCACCAACTGACTCAATGGACTGAAACCCTGCTCGGCTTTTAATAATTGCAGCAACCCCCTAACCGCGCCGTTACAACCCAGGCCCAAACCCCAGATCGCGTCTTCGCCGGAACGCATATCGTAAAATACGGTTTTGGCTGCGCCGGTTGCGAACACCGAAGCGGCCTGCTCCACCAAATCCCGTTCGAAACAACCGCCGCCCAGCAAACCGACCAACTCGCCGGCCTGGGTAATCAGCATCCGCGCCCCCGCCTTTTGGTAAGTCGATCCAAAGGTTTCGATAATGGTCGCCAGCACGCTGTCCTGCCGGTCGCGTTGCAGTTGCCGATAGGCTTCGAGCAGATGATTGATTTTATTGGCCATGATTTACTCGCTTGCGGGTGTGCCGGCGATTGTACTAGCCATATCAACTCCAGCTCAAATCGGTACGCAATAACGGCAATTGCCGGACCCGCACACCGGTAGCGGCGAAGATCGCATTGCACACTGCCGGCGCCAATGGCGGCAGTGCTGGTTCACCCAGACCGGTGACCGGATAGTCGGTTTTCAGAAAATGCACATCCACCCGCATCGGCGTATCGGCAATACGGATCATCGGATATTCGCCGAAATTGCTTTGTACGATCCGGCCTTTTTCGATATTCAACTCCTGAAACATCAAGGCTCCCAGACCATCAATGACCGAGCCCTGCACCTGGTTTTCCGCACCACTGAGATTGACGATCTGCGCGCCGATGTCGGTAGCCACCACGACTCTATCCACTTTAAGCTTGCCGTCTTTGGAGACCGTAACTTCCGCAACCTGGGCGATGTAACCCAGATGGCTGAAATGAAAGGCTATGCCCTGCCCTTGGCCGCGCGGGAAAGTTTTCTTGCCCCACTCGGATTTTTCCGCGACGTGCTGCAATACATGCTTCATCCGATTCACATCGTACGGGATGCCTTGCTGGCCGGTGCCGGGAATAAAGCCCTTATCGCCCAGGATTTCCAAGCGAAACTGCAAGGGATCGCGGCCGGCGGCATGCGCCAGTTCGTCGATAAAACTATGAAACACCCAAGCGAACACATTACTGCGGGGCGCCCGCCATGGCCCCATCGGGATATTGCATTCCAACGGCGTTTGTTCCAGCAGACAGTTTTCCACCCAGCGTCCCGGAAATTCGTCGCCGGACAGGTTGGCGCCGCTGCCCAGTTCCAGGGTTTCCTTGCCGTCCTTCACCACTTTATGCGCAAAGGTGACGAAATGGTTATGCCAGGCAATCAGCTTGCCTTTATCGTCCAGGCCGCCTTTTAAAAAGTGAAAGCCACCGGCGCGGAATTGGTCGTGTTGCAGATCGTCTTCGCGAGTCCAGGTCAGTTTGACCGGTACGCCGACTTGCTTGGCAATCGCCGCCGATTCGATGATGTAATCTGGAATCAAACGCCGGCCAAAACCGCCGCCGCTACGGGTGATATGTAGCGTAATTTTCTCTTTCGGAATCCCCAAGGTTTCGGTGACGATCTTCTGCCCGGCTTCCGGGTTTTGCGTCGGCGCCCAAATCTCGATGCCACCGTCCTTGAACCAGGCCGTACAATTTTGCGGCTCGATGCTGGCGTGGGAGATAAACGGATAGCTGTAGGCCGCTTCCACGGTTTTGTCCGCGTCTTCCAATGCTTGCTTGGCATTGCCGTCGTTACGCAACACCTCGCTGCCGGCCTGCTCGGATAATTCCTTGGCCTTGGCGCTAAAGCCGGCCCAACTTTGCGCGGCCGCCGGGCCTTCGTCCCACACTACTTCTAGTTGCTTACGGGCGGTGAACGCCGCCCAGGTGGAGTCGGCGACAATCGCCACACCCGGTAACAAGCCTTTTAAGCTGTTTCCGCCCTCAACGACAAAGGCATGTTTTACGCCGGGGAGTGTTTTGATTTTATCCAGGTTGGCGCTGACCACCTTGCCGCCAAAAGCCGGACATTTTTGATAGGTCGCATACAACATACCGGGCAATTGCACATCTATGCCGAATAAAGGCTTACCGGAGACAACGGCCGGATTATCCACGCCGCCGATTCGGGTACCCAGTAATTTATAGTCTTTAGGGTCTTTCAACTTCACCGATTCCGGCGCAGGCACCGGAATCGACACCGCCTTTTCCACCAACTGCCCATAAATAAGCTGCCTACCGCTCGCCGGATGATGTACGGCGCTATCTTTGGCGAACAATTCTGTGTCGGGCACCCGCAGGATTTCGGCAGCCGCCAAGATCAGCATCGTCCGCGCCGTTGCGCCGAGTTTATGAAACTCCTGATAATTGGTCGGCGTGGAGCGGGAACCGCCGGCGCTTTGGCTACCGTAAATTGGATCTAAATCGCCCTGCACGATTTGCACATCCAGCCAATTAACCTCAAGTTCTTCGGCAATGATCATCGGCAAGGAGGTCTTGATGCCCTGGCCTATTTCCGGCTGCTTGCTGATCAAGGTCACCTTGCCGGTCGGGGCAATGTGAATAAAGGCATTGGGTTTAAACACGCTGCTTTCCGCAATGGTGGCCGGCTTGGCAACCCGCTTGGCGGCGCTATCGGCCACATTCAGATAAAAACCCAACACCAAGCCGCCGCCGGCCAGCGTGGACTTGCGCAAAAAATCGCGGCGGCTGGCATTTTCCAATTCGTATTCGTTCATATCGACTCCTTGACACCGAGTTCAGCGGCACGGTGAATGCCGGCACGTATCCTTAAATAAGTCCCGCAACGACAGAGATTGCCGGCAAGTTCGACATCGATCTCGGCGTCGGTCGGACGGGGATTTTTTTTCAGCAGCGCGGCGGCGGTCATGATCTGCCCGGCCTGACAATACCCGCATTGCGGCACATCCAGCTCTTGCCAGACTTTTTGCAAGGGGTGTTCACCAGTCGGATGTAGGCCTTCTATCGTGGTGACCCGGCTTTGGCCGATTTTTGAAATCGGCGTCAGACAAGCCCGAGTCGGCTGGCCGTCGATATGCACGGTACAGGCACCACACTGGCCTATCCCGCAACCAAATTTGGTACCGACTAGATTGAGATGGTCGCGCAGCACCCACAACAAGGGCGTGTCGGGATTAACATCCACGGTGTGTTGTGTCCCGTTGACGTTGACTGTGTATTTGCTCATAAAAATTGATGATTGGATGGTTGTAATTATCTGGCGCGCATTCGTAGCAACCCACAGATAAGCAAAATTCGCACCTATATAGGATTGGCATACACCTTACACACAAAGACCATGTAAACAGTTGAATCCCAAGCCATTTATTAGCAAATTCGAGTCTTTAAAAGAACACAAGTCACTTATCACAATCAGACTTACCCTCTCAGGAGCCAGGAAATAGCTGATATATCAACACCAAGTCAGCAACTTTTGCTGACAGGCAAACACCTAAACTACCTATAAATCAGCATTTTTTCTTTGCAAACAACAAGTTGAAAACTGGCATATAAATTGAGTAAGTAATTTGGCGATACAGCAGATATTGGATTATCTCGTATTGTTAAAACCGCTATATTCTTAAGTTTATTCAGACCTACAAATCATAAATAAACCATTGAGGTATTACTCGGTTTTAAATAGTAAATTAACTAACCATTTCCCAGGGGGATATTATGAAAACGACCGTAGCATTGATTACCAGCGCCTTATTAATTGCCAGCAGCGGCGTATTTGCCGAGGAACATGCTGCCGAATCCTTAAAACATGCCGAGCATGCCGTAACCCACGGCAAAGCCGGCCATGCGGATCAATTGGTGGAGCATGCGGAAAAAGCCCTGGCTCACGTCGATAAAGCGGAAAGCGCCGCCACCGGAGAAGCCAAAGCACACATCAGCGCAGGTAAAAAATCACTGGAAGAAACCATTGCGCACGGCAAACAAAACCATGCCGAAGTAGCCACCAAACATGCCGAAGAAGCCGTAGGCCACTTCAAGGCAGGTAATGTTTAAACTACCGTAACGCAATATATAACAGACAAAACGCAACTAATCGGCTATTGCGGATAAATACCGAAGTAGCCGATTATAAATATTCATTATTTCAAAAATATTACTTACATTTTTTTCAAAAAAGGGACTACTTAAAATGGCAAAAATTACCAATTTGCGGGTTGGAGAATCCTTGGTCGGCGAAGGCAATGAAATCGCTCATATCGATCTAATTATCGGCCCACGCGGCTCAGCGGCGGAAACCGCTTTCGCGAATGCATTAACCAATAACAAAGACGGCTTTTCCACTTTATTGGCGGTGGTAGCGCCCAACTTGCTGGTGAAACCCGCCACGATCTTGTTCAACAAAGTCACGATCAAAGGCTCGAAACAAGCCGTGCAAATTTTTGGACCGGCACAACGCGCGGTAGCCATTGCGGTGGCGGAATCGGTGGAAGAAGGCATTATTCCCGCCGACGAAGCCGACGATTTGTTTATTTCCGTGGGCGTATTCATTCACTGGCTGGCTGAAGACGACGCCAAAATCGAAGAATACAACTACAAAGCCACCAAGGAAGCGATTGCCCGTGCTGTCGCCGGTTTTCCAAGTGCTCAGGAAGTGATTGCCGCGAAGCAGGATGCCAAACATCCTTTCGCAGCCAATAAGGTATAAGGCGGGTAATGACGGCGATCAGCGGCTTTCTGGGGTTAGCAATACCCAGGCTTCGGTTATGCATAGTCAAGTCGCCAGCGAACGTTAACATGCCTGTAATTCAACCAAGCTAGGGTGCAAGTGTGCTAATTGTCTATCGCGTCATCCTCGGCATCATTCTGGTTTTAGGGATGCCATGCACCCAAGCCAACCCCAGTCCGGAAGCTGCCACGGATCAGGTAAGCGCCAGCCTGATTGCTTCGCATACTGCCGTGCATCCTGGTGATGAGATCTTGATTGGCGTGCACCAGCAGATTATTCCGCATTGGCACACTTACTGGAAAAATCCTGGCGACTCAGGCCTACCAACCAAAATTCAATACCAACTACCAGCCGGCTGGTCGGTGGGCGAGATCCAATGGCCTACGCCCAGCAAAATCGTACTGGGGCCGGTCGTCAATTACGGCTATCACGACGCGGTCACCCTACTCTCTCCGCTGCGGGTAGCCGAAGACGCGAAACCTGGTACAGAATGGCCCATCTCAGCGAAGGTGAAATGGTTAGTTTGCGAGGAGGCCTGCATTCCCCAGGTGGTGGAATTAGCAATCCAGTTGCCGGTGGTCGCCAAGGAAGTAGCGGTCGGCCCAACCCATCCTTTGATCACAGCCGCCCAAAATTCATTGCCTGCGGTATTACCCTGGCAAGCCAGCTTGCTTGAAGGTCCGGCCGGCACGCTCCGGTTACACCTGACTGGCGAGCAACTACCTGCGCCAGACCAGCACGCGCTGGCCTTCTACCCCGACCAATGGGGACCGATTTCCCATGCTGGCGAGCAAATAACAAGCTTAGCCGACGATGGCCTGGACATCCGCTTGCCATCCGGCGACCAGCTATTATCCCCCGGACAAACACTGACCGGCGTGCTGACGGTCGCTAGCGGCGACAGTTTGCGCGCTTATCAGATCAGCGCGGCGTGGCCTGGCACGGCAAATCCCGTCCAGGCTGAGCCGGCCAGCGCCTTGGCCGAGCAAACCTTGCCAACCGCCCTGTTACTGGCCTTGGCCGGTGGTTTGATATTGAATCTAATGCCTTGTGTATTTCCGGTATTGTCGTTAAAAGCCTTGGCATTAATAGAACAAGCCGCTCACGATCCCGGTAAAACTCGCAGACACGGTTGGGCTTATCTGGCCGGGATATTGATTAGTTTCACCGCATTGGCCGCTGTGTTGGTCGCGCTGAAGGCCGGTGGCGCCGGCATTGGCTGGGGTTTCCAGTTTCAGTCGCCGTGGTTCGTCACGATACTGGCCTACTTGATATTTGCGGTGGGCTTAAGCTTATCCGGAGTCTTCAATATCGGCACCGGCATCACCGGCTTGGGCCATAAGCTGGCCACTCTGGATGGTTATGCCGGCAGTTTTTTCACCGGCGTGTTGGCCGCAGTCGTGGCCACCCCCTGCACCGCCCCCTTCATGGGCGCAGCCATTGGCTTTGCCATCACCCAAGCACCGGCAACAATGATCGCCGTATTCCTGAGTTTAGGCATCGGATTAGCCCTGCCTTACTGGCTGCTTTGTCAGTGGCCGATACTTCAGCGCTGGCTACCCAAACCCGGGGCATGGATGGAAACCCTGAAACAAGGGCTAGCTTTTCCAATGTACGCCACCGCCGCTTGGCTGATTTGGGTGCTTGCCCGTCAGGCCGGCCCGGAAGCAGTTGCCGGTACCTTGGGCGGCTGTGTGTTGGTTGCCCTCGCTGTCTGGTTATTGCAAATTAGCCGAAACGCCACCCAAATAAAGCGCCGCGTCATCCACACCAGCGCCGGCGTAACTTTACTGCTGGCCTTGCTGGCGGGCGAACTAGGCATCCAAACCTCGTCGCAAGCAAGCTATGCAACGGACAGCAACAATCAACACTGGCAAGCCTACAGCGCTGAAAAACTAGCCCAATTGCGCAGCGAAGGCAAACCGGTGTTCGTTAATTTCACCGCCGACTGGTGTATCACCTGTTTGGTTAATGAACGTGTTGCCTTGAGTAGCGAATCGGTTCGCGGCGCGTTTCTCAAAGCCGAGGTGACTTACCTGAAAGGCGACTGGACCAACCGTGATGCGGGTATCGCCAAGGTATTGAGCCAATTTGGTCGCAGCGGCGTGCCCTTGTATTTGTATTTCGGACCGGGAGCGCAGGAGGCGATGGTATTACCGCAAATCCTGACCCCTGATCTCGTTATCGGCGCCATTCAAAGCGCCCGTCTTTAACCATCAGCAATGGAGTATTTATGATTTCTCAGCGTTTGTTCGGATTGATGACCGTTAGTTTAATGCTATTAATGCCGGCCCTTGCCAAAGCAGAGCCGGTGGTAGGCCAGCCGGCACCGGCGTTTTCGGCGGCGGCAGCAGAAGGCGGCGCTTTGAGTTTGGCGGCGCTGCGCGGCAAAACCGTGATTCTGGAATGGACCAATGCCGACTGTCCGTTTGTGCAAAAACATTACCAATCCGGCAATATTCCCAATTTACAAAAACAGGCCAAAAACCAAAACATTGTTTGGTTGCAAGTCATTTCTTCCGCGCCCGGCAAACAAGGCTTTGTCGACGCGGCAACCGCAAAAAAACTCAATCAAGAGCGTAACGCCACACCCGCCAACACCCTGTTCGATGCGGACGGTGCCGTGGGTAAATTGTACGGTGCCACCAATACCCCGCATTTGTTCATCATCGATCCCAATGGCGTTCTGCTTTACAAAGGCGGCATAGACAGCATTGCCTCGGCAGACCAGGCCGACATCGCGACGGCTGAAAATTATATTTCTTCAGCACTAAAAGAACTGGCGGCCGGTAAACCCATCAGCAAAGCCGTGACCAAACCTTACGGCTGTACCGTCAAATATGCCGGTTAATGCCTGCAGTAGCTGAAATTAGCTTTCATGAGTGGGACAGTGACGCAAAACCTTGTGTCGCTGTCCTAGTCACCGCCTTATGAGCAGATTGCTGTTCGCCATGCTGATGCTGTTATCAGCTTGCGCTCCCCAAGAATATTTCCGTACCAATATCAGTGTAAAACCTTGTCTAGCCAATGCCGGTGCGGATTGCAGCGCCGCCAATTTAGTCGTCAACCCGCAAGATGGTTACACCTTGGGTTTCGTGGAATTCGACGACGACGGCCGTTTCTACGATCAACGCCAAGCCGACGCATTGCTGAATAACTTACAAGCCAGTCAACAGCCGCAATATGTGGTGCTTTATACCCACGGCTGGCACCACAATGCCAAGGACAGCGATAACAACGTCCGCCGTTTCAAGGAAAGTTTGCGCGACATCAAACTGCGTAACCCACATTACCGGGTAGTCGGCATCTACTTGGGGTGGCGCGGCGAAACGGTGGAAACGCCCTGGCTGCGGGCTTTGACCTTTTGGGAGCGGCGGTCGGTAAGCGAACGCCTAGGACAAAAGCAATTTCTAGATTTCTTGTTAAATGTCGAAGCTGTCGTCAAACACGACGCCAATCCGGATAACCGCTTGCTCACAATAGGCCACAGTCTGGGCGCGTCCGTGATGTTAAACGCCTTGCAACCGGTCTGGTTGCAACGCCTGCAACAGGAACGCGGCGACCAAGCCCGCTTCGGCGATCTGGTGTTGTTGGTTAATCCGGCTATCGAAGCCAGACGCTTTGCCGATCTGCGCACCGCGGTTCGTCGAGTCGCGGCAACGAATCGCCTTGCGCATGCCAACCCGCTGGTAGTGGTTGCCAGTTCGGAAGCCGATACCATCACCAAGAACATGTTTACCTATAGCCGGGCCGTGCCGGCCTGGTTCGAGTCGGTATTGGACCCGATTGAGCAGGTGGACATACCGGGCGCTTCGCAATGGGATTTGGCCGCCACCGCCGTTGGGCATTATCGCGGTTTTATCACCCATCGTTTGGAAGCGATAGATCCCGCACTGAAAACTCAAACCTGTCATCTCGATTCTGCCATAGCATCGAAGCCGACTGGATCAGACCGCAATATCGCTAGCGCTGCGGTGTTGCGAGTGGCGGACGGCTTGCAATTGCGTCCGGTAAAGGAGGCGTGGATGGCCGACCCATTATGGGTGGTGCAGACCGACAGATTTGTGCTGCCGAATCACGGTTTCATGGCACAAAAGCCGTTCTGGTGTTTTATCGAAGCTGCTTTGAGTCTTGCCGCCAGTCATGGATGAAGCGCATGTATTTAGAAATCTCGCCGACACCCTGATTTTGAACCGGATTAAACGATTCTAGGCCCATGTTTTCTCTTGTCGGCGCGCTTTCGACGAAAGTGACGGGCAACTGTCGTGCCGATGACGGGGGAATGTCGTCACGGAGCAAGCCAATCAAGCGCTAGACTGAAGGCCAGTGATTAAAAAGGAGTTCCAAATGCTTATACAAAAACTGAGATTGCAACACGGCTGGTCGCAACAACAACTGGCCGATTTGAGCGGCATCAGCGTCCGCACCATTCAACGCATCGAGCGCGGACAAACGGCAAGCGTGGAATCCCTGAAGTCACTGGCGGCGGTCTTTGAGATCGATTTTTCACAGTTAAATTCGGAGTCGGACATGAACGGCACTTTAAGTCAGGGCATTAGTAAAGAAGAAATCCTCGCGCTGGAACACGTGCGCAAACTGCGGCGGTTTTATACGCATTTGCTGCAATATCTGGTCGTCATCGGCGCTTTGGCGATCTTGAATCTGGTGCAAACCCCGCGCCATCTCTGGGTGATCTGGCCGGCGTTGGGCTGGGGTGTGGGGCTGTTGATTCATGCCTCGTCGGTATTCGACATCCTGCCGTTCTTTGGTGCGGAGTGGGAGAAAAAGCAGGTCGAGAAGCGTTTGTGGCGGTCGCTGTAATATGCCAAGACTCGGAGGCGTCGAATCCGGCGCCTCCGTAACTCCTGTAGAAGTATCTCCAAATCTATTTCAACCAAGCCTTTCCGCGATTTGCCAAGCCCGTCGATACCAGTCGTTATTAGCCAATTGCGCCATCTCGGCCTGAACAGGCAATACGGCTTTGTTTAGAAACGCTGCCGTAAACGGGTGGTAGATGCCGACACAAATATCAAAGGCCAGCCGCGCCGAATTGCTTTGGTAATGGCCCCGATGCAGCATTTGCGCATCGAACAATAACGCATCGCCCGGCTGCAAATCGATCAGCACGCTGCCTGGCAAATCTTCGTGTTTTTGATGACCATTCAATTCAAAGCGCACCTCCCGTTCCAGAGGGTTGTCCCAGCGGCGATGGCTGCCGGGTATTAAGGCCATGCCGCACTCGGGTAACAGCGGCACCCGCAGATGCAGTGCCAACAATTTGCCTTGCGCGCTTTGCTGTGCGTCGTCAGTGATAGTGCTGTATTGCAGGTCCCGGTGCCAATAAGGCAATTGCTCGCGGTCCAACGGATTGAAAAACAATTGGCTATTATGAAAATACAGCTCGTCGCCGAATAAATCCGTCAGCCAACCAGTAACCGCTGGCTGGGTGATCCAAGCAAATAAAGCCAGACGTTCCGCGGCCTGTTCCTTGAAATACCGGCTATCGGTCAGGCTGTGCATGTTCAACAGGCGATTGGCGCGGATTAAATCGCCAATTTCCGCCGCCCATTGCCAGTGTATCCGTTCGACCATGGACTGTAATTCCGCCATGGCTTCCAGGCAAAATAACTGCCTGGCGATTAGATAGCCTTGAGTTTGGTAGGTATCGAGATCGGGTAAATTGTGGGTCATGCGCGGCAATAGCCCAGGTCAAAAGGCCTACAGTATGCAGCTTAGGCCGGCTACGTGCCAACGCCCCTACTATTTTGGTCTGGCATCGCCCGGATACCAAAATTGGCTATGACACTGCTCGCAGGCTTGTTCGACTTCGCCGCCGGCTTTTTCCAGTTCCTCGACGTTTTTGGCGTCTATCGCCACCAGTAAACCTTGTGCGGCGTTTTGCAGGTTTTGCGCGCGTTTTACAAATTCCAGACGATGCTCGGTGATCAAGGTTTTGATCGCAGCCGGCGTCAGTTCCGCACCGCCGCTAGAAGTGACGGCATTAGCAGCCGCGATGGGCCGGTCTTCAATGAACAACAGATTCGCCGCTTCAGTCACGGCCAGGGCGTGTTGCCTTAGCAGTCGCCAATCTTCGTCGGTTTGCGGCTGGCGTTCTTCGGTACCGGTGGCCGTGCTGACCGAGGATACCGAGTTCCAGATAAAATCGATATTCGGATCGATAATCGAGGTCATGATCTCTTGCAACGTCGCGACCGGTTTGAAGGGAATGGGCGGCGCAGCAGGTTCGGTAGTAGCAGGGTTGCAGGCCATCAATAGACTGGCAGATGCCACGCTGCCGGCAAGTATTTTTAAACGTGAATTAAATCGTTTGAACATGGGCAATCCCGTTGCGAATAAAGAAGACGTCGGCTCTATGCCGGGGCGTCCTTAAACTGAAAATGGATGAGTCGGCGTTAAGCAAAAAAGCCGATAAAACGCCCGGCGAACGCCACGCCCAGCCACAGGCTCAATGCCAGGCCGCTGGTGGCTTTTGCCAGCCAAGTATGGTGTGAGTCTGACCTAGCAACCCACCGGTAGAGCGTGAAATACACCAGCAAGGCAAGGCCCAGCAGAATGAATTTGGCCCAAAAGAAATCGTTGGGATAGTAGCTGGTGGCGGCCGGAATGAAGATCAGCAAGCCGGATACCACCAATAGCGTCAAACCGGTCCAGAACAACTTGCCGGTGCTGCGCTGGATTTGCGCCAACGGTACGCTGCTTAGGCCCAAACCCAGCAAATTCAGGCTGGTTAATATCACCGACGCCAGCAACAAAATCATGCCGGCGATATGGCCCAGTTCCAACAAGGCGCAGAACAGATGATCCAGGCTGCCGACGAAGCGGCCAAACCCGCTGGATTGCAAAGCTTTGAAGAGTTCGAGGACAGACATAAGGTTATTGGTAACTCAAGTAAGGGATCAAACGCCCGGCGATGACCACCAGGCTCCACAAAGTCAGCGACGTGAAGCCGGCAAAACGCACCGCTGCTGGTAAGGTAGACTCGTTGCCCCAGTGCCCGACCTCGCGGCCCCATTTCAACTCAAACCACAAGGCATTGATGCCGGCCAAGGCGATGAAACCCAGTTTGTAAAAAAATACCGGCAGCGTGATGATTTTTGCCGCCGTCGCCACGAACAGCAAAATCCCGGTCGCGAAGATAATTAAAAATCCGCCCAACAACCAGGGCCGAAGCGGATGCAAAACTTGCCCAACCGGCAACTGCGGTAGAAACAGGCCGAGCAGGCGCAGGTCGACAAAAAACAGTAATCCCAATGCCAAAGCCAGGCCGATCAAATGCAAGCCTTCGATCAAGGGAAACATATACACCGACTCGCGCAGCGCGGTACTGAACTCGGAGTCGTTAAGCAGTTGGGCAAATTCGACTAATGACATGATGAGCCTATTTTTTCGGTTCTTCAGCGGCGACCAGTCCGAAGCCGCCATTGTTCTCGGCGCAGACACGTTCGTATTGATCCAGGATAGGCTCTTTTAGGGCCACCTTGCCGGTGTAATTGGCTGGCTCAACCTCGAAGTGCCAGCCGTTAGGCTGATCTTTGGCGGTCCATTTCCGGGCTGGCACCGTCACGGTAAACGGCCGGGTATAGACGGTCGGGTCTGTTAGCACAGCTTCGTAGGTGTAACGGTCGCCGTCGTTGCTAAAGATGTAGCGCTCCTGGATATGGCCGTTTTCGCTAATAAACTCGCCGGAGCGGCCGAATAAGGCTTTGCCGTTTTGATTGGTGACGTCCACCACCAGCGTGTTGCCTTCCCAATGGCCGCGCGAGTCGCCGTTCCACAGTTTAATGTTGTCCGGCAAATGCGGTTTGCCGTCCAGGTGAATGATGCGGGTGCCCGAGTTGAATTGAAACAACACATAACCCGGATACTGGCTGATTTCGTAACCGTGCCAAAACAAGGATTTGGGAATGCCGCCTGGTGCGCAACGCGCCAAGGGTTCGATGTATTCCGGTTTGACCGGGTCGTGGAAATGCGCCTGAAAATCCTTGACCTTCTCCAGCGCCCAAGGCTGAAACGGCACCTGGCCGTCGGCGGGGTCGCTGACCCGGCTGGGTGCGCGTTCCTCGCGTGGACCTTTGGCTACTCGGTTGGGATTGGGGTCGTTTAGGATGCCGCCTTGCGGATCGGTAAAGTTGTTATGGTTGGCGATGGTATTGGACCAGTGGCCTTGCACGTCCGGTTGGCCGTCGGCGGTTTTCGGACCGGTCCATTTTCCGGAAACGATCTTGGGAAAGCTTCTTTCCTGTTCTATGCCGGGGCCGCCCAGTTTCAGCGGTTTGGTGGCCGGCTGAGCCGATTTCGCAGCCGGTGCGTCCGGTTTCTTTGTGTCGTCCGCAGCGTATAGGCTGGGCGCGGCGGTAAGCATCATACTGATGGCCAGCCCGGAAAATAGCGCCGAGCGACCTGGGTTAATTTGTGTCATAACGTCCTCGTCTGGTATCCGGCTTTAAGGTTTATTCGGCTTGGGCGGATAAGCGTCGTCGTAGTCCAGCGTAAAGCGGTAGTCCTCGATCAACTGAAAATCCTTCTCCCGGTGCCGGTGCAAAATCACCGATAGATTCCAGGGCTTGCTAAATACCTTGGGGTCTTCCACGGTGGCTTTATATTCGACGGTGTTGGGGTCGATAAACGCCCATTTTTCGACGACATGTAGCGCGTCGCTGTGATAATTGCCGGCCCGGTCGAACCAGGTTTTGTCGTTGAAATGCTTGACGTCGACCACCAGCGTATCGCCCTCCCAATGCGCGCGGGAGTCGCCCAGCCACCAATCGTAAGGGTCTTTCGGATGATCGGTTTCGTCGGTATGTATGGTCCGTACCGAATGACCGAACTGGTGTACCAAGGTCAGGTCTTGTTTGCGTTGGAAGATTTGAAACGGCTCCGGGTAATAAATGCCGCGCGGTACACCCAAGGTGTAGCCTTTAAGCGCCGGGTCCAGGGTGTCGCGAGCGGCGAAGTTTTTCTTCTTTTGCTCCAGTGCGGCGGGTAAATAAGGCAGGTAATGGCCTTCGACGATGCCGGCGCCGGGCGGGGCGTCCTTGCGGTTGCTGTGCGGTTCCAGGTCGTAATCGGCGGCGCTGGTAGTTTGCCAGATGCCGGAAAAATCGGGTTTGCCGTTGGCAAGCCGGGGGATTTTAGGGCCGGCCGCACCGGCGTCGCCGGTAGCCAGGAACAGCAAAATCAAGCCGCTGGCCAGCATCAGCGCAATCTGTAGCGATGACGGACCGTTATTGGGTGAACGCATTGAGGGTATATTCCGTAATATTTATATTCAAACAAATCCGATTCGGTTTATTGCGCCTGGCCGTTGGCTTGCGCCCCCGGAGCATCCTGAGCGCCGCCAGTTTTAACGCTACGGCCATCAGACAACACGGTGGTCACCGCGTAGCCAAAATCCTTGCCATTCTTCGCGCGATAACCCTGGATGGTGACTTCGCTGCCGACCGGCAGGCTGGCTTTGGTTATGCCCTTTTGTTTAAGGCTGAACGGCGCGCCGAATTCGAATCCCCAATTCTTGGCGCTGCCGTCGGTTTGCTTCACGTCCAGATACAGCCAGCTATGCGGGTTGACCAATTCCAGTTTGGTGACCACGCCTTTTAACTCGATGGGTTGTTCGGCGTCGAACTCGGCGGAAAAGGCGTGGTGGGCATGGGCTGGCGGCGCGGTCAGGGAAAGTAAGCCGCCAACAACTATCCCGCTTACCAGTTTGCCTTTCGTGTTCATTCGATATGTCCTGCGCTAATTCGCTAAAAAATCAATCGCGGAAAATGGTTTGCTTAACTTTCCACGTCGTTGCCCGCATTCAGCAAAAACCAGGCCCATAATCCATAACAACGCGATAATCAGGAGTATTTATTTAGCTAAGCCACTGTTTTAGCGTTAATTACTTTGCGAACAACGACCAAGTGACGATCAAAAACAGGAGGACGATTTATCGGTGAGGACAACTGCCGTGCTGTTAACGCAGCAGCGGAACAACATCCTTCGAGCAATTGTCCGGCGATATGCCCAAGCCGCGCATGCGCACCGAAAATATACCCAGCGGCACCGCCGAAAGCTTTGGCTGCATCCCGCCGGGCTACAGGGGCATCCACAAAGTGCTCGGTGGTACACCCAAATCGCTGGTGCGCACCGCTGCACGCTTCGTCGACACCTACACGGGATTGGGATGTGCCGACGCACCACTCGGCGGTAACCACGAGAGGGTTTTGCGTGTCGCCCGGATACTCGGCCACTGGTCCGCCCCAGGTTTAAGCACCCGCCTGTTTGGCGGGACGGTGCCGCCAACGCCGGCCCGAATGAATTTACCGGATTGGCGCGCGAATGGATTATCGCGGCGATCCGGATGGTTTGGCTGGCAAGGATATTTCCGAGTTGGCGCGCTGGGTTCTTAGGATCTGAATGAGCGGCATATCCGCAACTGAGCTGGCGACATCGACTAGCTGGTTCTGATACGATTCAACCGGTAAAAAATGTCGGCTTTAGAGAGTGGCGAACTGTGACAATCGACCCGTTGCGGACTATCGCTTGAGATGATTCAATGGCAACAGTCAGGCTGTTACCGGTCATTATTTCATCGTCGAATGATATATAGAAAGGAAGATCATATGCAGATCAATAAATTACCTTATCGAAGCGCATTATCGGGTAGATATACGGTTAACAGCTTAATATCTTGTTAGGTTTCTCACGCCATGCACCAACCGAACGAGCACGACATCTATTCGCTCATCGGGTTCACGCTGACGTATATCCAGTCGGTTGAACGCAACATCAAGTTCTGCACAACGTTCGTGCTGCAAGGCGATACCGAGCTAACGTGGGAAAGGCTTCAGCATATTGAGGGGCAAGAGAGGAAGAAGGCGCTCGGCTATTTCTTGGGGAAGGTCAAAGAGCGAGCACAGCTATTTCCTGCTTTTGAAGAACTGCTTAGCGAGTTCTTGCAGAAGCGGAATGATTTCGTTCACAACCAAAACAAGATTCCGGGCTGGAATCTCAGCACCGAAGATGGCGCCTTGGTTGCTCGCAAGTTCGTCGTGTTGCTTCTTCGTCAAGCCCACATGGTGAATGAGATATTTGCTACTCTCGTAACTAAATGGCAAGTCCAAGCCAACATCGATGCGCCCACTACCCCCGACCTTCAAGCGTATCTGGAGGAAATCGAGAACCGATATGGTGCCTACATTGACACGTTCTTCTCAGCCCAAGAAACCTAACCCTGCGGTCAACACGGACCTTGCGCGAAAAGCCGCGCAAGGCCGGTTACCTTCACGGTAGACGAGCAATTTATGACATAAACCGGCCCACACCTCGAAGGTTGGAAATTGGCCGAATTGATCCTTTTCGGACCTTGGGATATTTACATGCCCGCGACCGCTTATTCGAAACCTTGCGCAAAACCAGGAACCAAGATTTACCGGGAAAACGCCGCAATAAATCGCTCCCGTAATTTATCCATGCCCAGCACGGGCGCATCGCTTGACGGCAGCATGCCCTCCGTCCATTGCGAATCTTTTATTGCATCCATCACCTTGCTGTCGCGACTAATCAGATGCACCAGCACGTCATGGCTATCCGATTCGCCGGTCACAAACGGTGCCGGCTGGTGATCTCCCAGCACCAGCAGTACCAGCTTGTCGTCTCCATATTTAATCGCGTAGGAGACGATATTAGCCAGCGCATATTCGATGGATTTTCGATATTGTTCACGGATGCGCTCGGTGTTTTGCCAAACCACTTCCGGGGTATCGCCGACGCGGGCTTGATTGAAAATGCTGCCGTCGCCGACCTGGTCCCAGTCCACCAGATCGGGCAACGGCGTCCAGGGGGCGTGCGACGAAATCAATGCCAGCTCGGCCATCAACGGTTGCCGAGCGCCGGGTTTGCGCTCCAAGGCTTGCAGGGCCGACAGCGTGTATTGGTCCGGCATGGTGATCCAGTTGAAGGTTTGGCCTTTGTAGCCCAAATCCTGTGCGGCATAGATGCGGTCGTAACCGAAGTATTCGCCTTGTGGCCAGGCCATCGTATGTGCCGGTTGTACCGCCACAGTGCGCCAGCCGGCCCGGTGGAACAGGCGATTCAACGACGGGCGTTGGCTCATCACCAAGCGGTCGTAGCGGGTCTGGCTATTGATCCATAATCCGGACATCAAGGTGCCATGCGCCAACCAGCTGATGCCGCCGTACGTCGGCGAGGTCAGGTAAGCGCTACGCGCCAACAAACCGTTTGTGGCCAGATCGGCGCTGCTTTGCTGTAGTAATGGCCGGATATGCGCGGCGTAGTCTGCCCTGTCCAGCACGGTCCGGCCATACGATTCGATGAACACCACCAGCACATCCTTGCCTTTCAATTTCTCGAACAATGCGTTGTCCGGCACGGTGGCATAATGGTCGCTATCGACGATGTTGTTGAAACTTTCCAGATCGGCCATGCCGCTACGGATGCTGGCAACGTGTTGGGCCATTAGGTCGTAAAACGGTTTGCCGGCGTATGACCAATCCGCGAAGGCGGAAGCGCTCCACACCAAAAGGCCGGCTATTAAACCTGTGCCGCTAATTTGCGCCGAACTTTGCAACAGCGTTTGTAGCCGGCGCAGTAAGGTGTTGGTCAGCCAAAAAATACTCAGCAACAAGGCGATGAGCAAACCGGCGACGACGATGGCGCCAATCCGGCCAATGGCGCCTTGCAATAGATTCATGCCGTCTGCCGGAAAGCGGGAATCCAGGACCGGATTGAACGGCCGATCAAAAACCTGGTATGCCGCGAGGTCGGCCATTTTAAAAATGATCCCCGTCGCCAGCAGACCGGCAGCGCACAGACGAATCAGTGAGCCGATCCGGCCCGGCACCAGCAACGCCAGTCCAAGCAATAGCGCTTCCAACGGCAGGTAAGCAAAAGCCGCCAACGAGATCGCGCTCAGGCGATTGGGAATAAGCAACGCCGTCAATACATAAATCACCGCAAAACCATTCAAACCGGTTGCGAGGTGATCAGTCCGGTGAGAATTAAAAATCCTGTTATCGCCTAGCATCTATATTCCCGCAAGACGGTTAAATGTGGCCGGCAAAATCGTTGCCGATAAAGTGAGTTTAAGTTTGCAGAGGCGGGCATGCTAAGTCGAATGTACTGTTAGATATTTAAGGTTGATACTGCTTGCAAGCAAAAACAACGCCAAATTGGCACGGCTTCTGCTTGCGCTTACCGGTCACCCGACTCAGTAACGGAAACACATGCAACCAACCGAGAATGCCACCTTAAATTTTCTGCAGCAGGAGTTGCGCGTAATCGCCCAATTGGGCTTGGGAGTATTACTAATCGGTTTTGGTGTATTAAGCGTTGTCCAAGATTGCCAGCTTGCCGGCCTCTGGCTGTTTCGCGCCAGTCTAATCTGGGCTTATGTCTGCCTATGCGCATGGCGGCGTTTACCGTTGAACCGCGCCAGTTTGGACGCGCCACTTTACGGCAGGCTCGGCTGGGGCAATCGTTTAACCCTCTTGCGCGGCGGATTCATCGCGCTGACCGGCGGCTTTTTGTTTATGCAGCAAACTCTTGTCACATTTATATGCTTGCCGGCGTTGTTTTACACGCTGGCGGCTATCCTCGATAGGTTGGACGGCTTCGCGGCCCGCCGCAGCGAACAGGTGAGCCTGTTGGGTAATGAATTGGACATTCGCTTCGATGCGCTGGGATTAGTGATCGCACCGCTATTGGCAATCGGTTTGGGCAAACTGCATGGCTCCTATCTGCTGTTGAGCGTGGCTTACTATGTTTATCGCTGGGGCTTGCAGCAACGTAGTTTACTGGGCTTGCCCTTATACGACTTGCCGGGAAATCCTTTGCGTCGGACTTTGGCGGGCTTTCAAATGGCGTTTGTTGCCTTGGCGCTCTGGCCGCTACTTGACCCCGAGTTGACCGCTATCGCCGGCATTGCCTTCATGTTGCCGGTGCTGTTCGGATTTACGGCGGACTGGTGGGTGGTGTGCGGTCGGTTAAAGCAGCAGGACTATGAGTGCTTGGCAAATTGGAGCGCGCAGTATTTTCAGCCAGGGCTGAGATTATTAGTGCCGTTGCTGGCGGTTATGCTGATACCGGATGCCATCGACACCGAGGACAAACTGCTGGTGCTAGGCGTTGCGCTGGTTGTGCTTGGCTTGGCCGGGCGCTTGGGAGCCTTGATCGTGATCGTCTCCTTGGGTTGGCATTATCCGCACGATAGCAACCGAGTTGTGTCTTATGGTTTGATCTTCGCTGCCAGCTGGATTTTGCTGCTGGGCACCGGCCGTTATAGCCTGTGGCGATGGGGCGACGACTGGATTCAACGCTATGACGGGGCCTGATGAACTGGTTTAAGGCGCTGCCGATTTTATTGTGGTTGCCTGGATTGCTGCTGGCTAGCGCGGTGTTTAGCCAATTGCCTCTCGCCACTATCACGTTGACTATTGGCACACTTTCTTTCAACCAATGGCTAGGCTGGATAAGTCTGAATCTGGTCATTATCTTAATGGCGACTCAGCGTTGGTGGGTGCTCAGTGATTTGCTGAAATTACCGGTTGGTGTTGCTCAGTTATTGCTGATTCGCCAAGCCGGCCAAGCAGTCAGTTTCATCACGCCCGGCCCGCAGTTCGGCGGCGAGCCTTTGCAGATTTTCTGGTTGTACAAGCGCTACCATTTGCCGCTACACAGGGCGCTGCTGAGTTTGGGCTTGGATAGATTTTATGAGCTGTGGATCAACTTCAGCATCTTGGTTCTGGCCGTGCTATTGCTGCTAGCTTCACCGGCCGGCGCTGTCGCCAACTGGCGAGAAATCTTGCTAAGTCTGATCGCTATCTTGCTGATCTTGTCCCTATTTGGCTGGATTATTTTAAAGCAGCCGGAACGGATATTGGCTTGGCTAAAGCGCCTGGCCCGGCGTTGGCAGCATCATCCGCGCCTACAAAACATCGAAACACATTGGCAGCGTCTGGGTAGTGACTTAAAGGCTGCCGTAACTACCGGTAAGCCGGTTTTATGCAAAGCCTTTATATTTTCTCTGTGCGGCTGGGCCGGGTTGCTATTGGAGTTATGGCTGCTGCTCGGCGTGTTCGACTTTGCCCTGGATGTTTCGGCGTTTCTGGTGGTGTTGGTGGCGATGCGTCTGTCGTTTTTGTTGCCGCTGCCGGGCGGCGTCGGATCGTTGGAAGCAGCGGTGTTTTGGGCGTTTCAGTATTTGAGTTGGCCCGCCGAGACAGCTGTTGGCTTGATAGCGTTAATGCGTTTGCGCGATGCCATTATGCTCATCGGCGGCCTGGGTTGTTTGCGCGCGTTACAGGCAAGTCGGTAGCCAAGTGCTTCTCTAAAGACAGTCAGCCAGCAAACCCTGTCTGTATCGCAACAGCTGGCGGGCATTAACTCTGTTCAACAACGGAATTTCCTGGCGATTAAATACGGCACGATTACTGCTGTTTTCGGAGCGGGAACCTTGCTCAAGGAATCCGTTTTGATAACCCATAACTAGAGAGAAAATGCATGAAAAAAACTAGCTTTGTTGCCGGCCTGCTCGTTCTGAGCGCCAACACTGCCTTCGCTCAACAAGCCCCCAGCGACGCCCCCAAACCACCGCTAGGCTTTTTCGTTACCAGTGTTGGCTCCGGCAAAGGCGCGGATTTGGGCGGCCTGGCGGGCGCGGATGCGCATTGCCAGAAACTGGCGACCGACGTCGGTGCCGGCAACCGCACCTGGCGCGCCTATTTGAGCACCCAGGCCACAGCCGACCAACCCGCCGTCAACGCCCGCGACCGGATCGGCAACGGCCCCTGGGCCAACGCTAACGGCGCGATTGTCGCGAACGACGTTGCACACCTGCACGGCGACACCGTGGAGTTAGGCCAGTTGGGCAACAACGTGCATCGCACCACCAACCTCACCGAAAAAGGCGCGCAGATCAATGGTGTTGGCGCTACACCTAACCAGCACGACCTAATCACCGGCTCCAAACCGGACGGCCGCGCCTACACCGATGCTGCCGACCACACCTGTAAAAACTACACCAGCAGCGGCGAAGGCAGCGTTCGCGTCGGCCACTCCGACCGCACCAACCGCGGCGCCACCGGCGGCAACGTCTCCTGGAATTCCACCCACGACAGCAAGGGCTGCAGCCAGGAAAACCTGGTCAGCACCGGCGGCGCGGGTTATTTTTATTGCTTTGCGGCGGATTAAGTTGGTTTGAGAGGGTGGGCTGACGAAAGGAAGCCCATCCGTGGCGAGTGATGCGATTCACTTCGTTCTGTCTTCATGTTGAGTTTCGCATTTCTCCACCCTGCCCTGATAAGTCAAATTAATGAGTTAGTACCCAAAAAATGTTTCTTATAATCACCCATGAAAACAACACAAAACCTATTGCATAAAAAGCAGTGCAGATATATCTGAAATAACGGTATTCTATATTCAAATAGTCGTATAACGACCAGAACTGATCTTCCTCTGCCTTAGGGTTTTGATTTTTGCTACTGTCATTAAATCCAATACGCCGCTTTAAATCTTCGTAATCTTTAGAGCTTTCTAACTCCTTAGCACGAATATTATTTAGATGAAGCTTATATTTTTCTGTCATATACCTAGATAGATGATGTATGTTTCTTCTTGATCCAGTGTACTCGCCATAATCTTTGAAATCTTTTATTAACTCGGGAGCTAAAACTAGAAAAATAACATTACCGATAACAAAGCATAATGACGAATAAAAGAACACCTCCCAGGAGAATGGTAGCTCTATCACAAATTCGTACACACTACCGTCGATAGTTATTTTTATGGATTCATTTATTTTCGACAATAACTTTGCCACAAGTGGAACAACAAATAACCATACGTACGTTGAACTTATTATCTTGCTGTTTTGTATAGCGCGAAGTTTATCCCAATTCGTGAACTTCTTAGCCCACAAGGACATTTCTTGAATTTGGCTACTATATTTTTGAATATTTATATTTGTCATTGTCTTTCCAATTTTCTTTTAGCGGTAGGATGGGTAGAGCGCCAGCGAAACCCATCAGGTAAAAATTCATAAATATTCTTATTCCAAATTTAAATCATTTTCCAATCCCATTACTCCGCCCCAATCAACCGGAATAATCCCTCGCTTAACATACTGATGAAACGATGAATAAGGCCAATCCGCGACAGTTGTGACGTGACCATGTTTTACTGGATTGAAATGAATGTAATCCACATGTCTGGCAAAGTCGTTATCATCCTTTATTCGGTGCTCCCAAAATCGTCTTTGCCAGATTCCTCTTTCATTTTTACGAATACGGCTATGGGAAATTTTCTCACCAATTTCAATATGCCTGGAAAATTCTGATTTGATTTGTCGCCAGCGCAAACTGAAATCATCTTCACCATCGGGTAATATCCAAATGGCGTGCAGATGTTCCGGCAACACTACAATCGCTTCCATTGTAAATGGATGTTTTTGTTTAACCATACGGAAGGATTCTCGCAAAATCTCAATATGATCCGTCAGTAGTGTTTGGCTTCTATCCGCCAGATTTACCGTAAAAAAGTAAGTGCCACCCTGGACACGATGGCGACGGTATTCAGTCATTTTTTTCAGCGTAAGTTTGAAGTTAGCGATGGGTTTCGCTTCGCTCTACCCATCCTACGAAGCCCATTGAGTTTAGCCCTAGCTTAGTCCTGTGAGCCATCCCGCCAAATTGTTTACCATACACCCGAGCAACAGTATCAGTATCTCCAGCAACAATTTTTCTCTAATCCGGTGTAATAAGGCCAGACTTGGCAAGGCTTATAAACATGGCATAAATAGTGATACGACATTATCGGCATCACGCCTGTTTAATCCTTGATAGTGAGTGGTCTATGTTTCGCACGGAACGATTTTTGTCTGTAGTTAATCCTGGTACAGGCTTACACGCCTGGTATTTTTTGACTCGGGAAGGCCGCAAAGGGCCGTTTTCCTCTAAAACCAATGCGCAGGTGGCGCTGCACCACTACATCGATAGCTGTGCTCGACAGGGACTTGCCAGCCGGCGCACGCGATTGTTGGCGAATGGCTGAGCGTTTATCGGTTTTGCCCGATTACTTGACCCGATAAAAACGCGCGGATGCCGGCGCAACTTGTCTCCCATTTGGGATGGTCGGCATAGAATTGCAGGGCGTTAGCGCCCAATCGAGCCAGCAGTTGCCGATCATGATGCAGGGTTTTTAACAAATTGCCTAAGGCGACATGACCTTCGGGTTCGATCAAATAGCCGTTATCTCCTTCACGAATAATCTCCCAGGCAGCTCCCGCCATGGTGCCGATCACCGGCAAGCCGAATTGCTGAGATTCCACATAGACAATGCCATAGCTTTCGTAAGCGGACGGCATGACTAATAGATGGTGTTGCCGGTACAAATCGGCCAACGCTTCACCTTGCACGGAACCGAGCAAGGACATGTTTTGGGTCAATCCGGCATCTTGAATCAAGGTTTTGATATACGCGACATAGCCCGGCTCCATATCCAGCCGTCCGGCCACTCTGAGCAGGTAGTCCGGTGCAGGCAGTTGGCTAAGGGCTTCGAGCAGCACATGCAAACCCTTGCGGCGGATGACGTTGCCTACCAGCAATATTCTCAGCGGTCCGGGCTCCAGCGCGCGGTTTAACACGGCTGTGTGATCGATGTTTACGCCCGCAAAATTATCGCCGGCCGGCACAGCAATACAGTGCGGAGGTAATTCGCCGGCCAGTAGCTGTTGGATTTGGCTTAGCGTGGTCCGGCTGTTGGCGATGATGCCGTTCACCGTTTGTAAATAGCGGCGCTCGATAATCCGATAGAGCCAGGCACTGTGCCAAGGCGAGTGGTCGATGCTGGCTAGCAGATGCACCAGGGCAATTATCGGGATGTCGAGTTGTTTACTGATGCGCCGATTCAAATAAAACACGGCCGGATGCGCTATGGCGTCTTGAATCAGAATATCCGGCTTGGCTGCGGCGATTTTCTCCAGCAAATCGCCGGTAATATTTTCCGCCAACAGCCGCCAATAATTATGCGGCGGCAAGCTGATAATGCTGACCTGGTCACCTTGGCTTTGCAGGTAAGCCACCAACTTGCGGTTATACAAATAGCCACCGCTGACGCTGTCCATATCTCCAACGATCAGCAAGCCGACATGCACGTTGTTTAGCGCTTAGAACGCCAAGCGGTAAGCCGCCCAACAGGTGGCGTTTTCCCAGAGTTTTACCCGCAATCTGCCTGTGCCCGGTGGATTAATGGCTGCGGCGATTTTTTCGCAGATAATGCGGCTGAAGTGCTCGATACTGGGGTTTAAGCCCGCAAACTCCGGTTTGTCGTTGAGCATTTGGTCGCGAAAACCGGCGACTATTTCATCCAACGCGGCTTCGATAGCAACGATGTCCACCAGATAGCCGTGCTGATCCAGTTCCTCGCCGTCGATACGCACTTCGGCGATGTAATGATGGGCGTGGGGTTGGTTTTCGCTGCCCCAATCGCCGCCGATTAAGTAATGGTTGGCGATAAAGTCTCGGCTGACGGCTACGCTGTACATGTTGGTTTTCCTTGGGTTTCGGTGGCTATTTTTGTTACTGGCGGCCAATGCCTTGTTCCTTCTCTGGTACTAACATGTCATTTAGGCGAAGGTTAGACTAGGGTTTTATCCCCCTCACCCCAGCCCTCTCCCACGAGGAGAGGGGGCTAAATTCACGGCGATTAGCTAAAGCTATGGTCTATTAATAGATAAAAACGGCTTGTAAGACTTGTTCCGGCGCTTGATCCAGCAGCTGGTAAACGTCTGCGGCTTGGTCGATGGGAATGCGATGACTGATCAGTGCTTGCGGCTTCACCTGCCGAATCATCCGCCAAGCCTGTTGAAAACGCCGGGCCTTATCCCAGCGCCCCGTCAATTCCGGCGCAATACTGCTGACTTGGCTGCTAATGAATCTGATTCGATTGCGATGGGCCACTCCACCCAGTTGTACGGAAGCGGATTTGTTACCGTACCAACTGCCGATCACGATGCGCCCGGAATAGCTGCACAGGTCGATAGCCAGATTCAAGGCTGCCGGTGCGCCGCTGACTTCGTAGATCAGATCGGCGCCGGAGTTCGGTGTTGCCGATAATTCCACGGGCAATCGTAAAGCATCTTTCAATTCGGCAATTTGCCTATCAGACTTTGGGTCGAAAGTTCGGTGTACACCCAACCACTCGGCGTAATTGCTGCGTTTGCCGATTTCATCCAAAGCCAGCAACTGCGCCAAGGGAAAACGAGCCAGTAAGCTGGATAGCAATAAGCCGACGATGCCTTGCCCTAAAACAGTCACTCGTTCGCCTAAACCCGGACTGCCGTCCAGTATCAGATTGACCGCCGTTTCCATGTTGGCTAAAAACACCGCCGCCTCGGGTTCGACATCATCCGGCAACGCGATGAGTTGATCCAGTGTAGCGATAAAATGACTGGCGTGCGGCTGAAACGAAAACACGCGCTTATTTAACCAAGAGGCATCGACGCCAGCGCCGATTTGTTCGACGTTGCCTACGCAGGCATAACCATATTGCAAGGGATAAGCGTTTTGCTGCTGCAAGGCCGCCAGCGAGGCATCCAACGCAATATCGGTGGGCAATTGTCCCCGGTAAACCAGCATTTCCGTACCGGCGCTTATCGCCGAGCAAAGACTCTTCACCAATATTTGCCCAGGCTGCAACGGCGGCAAGCGCTGCTCGCGGATTTCAACCTCTCCGGGCTTGATAAACCAAAGCTGACGGGCCCTCATGCTACCGCCATCTCCCGGTAATGCAGATTGCCCCACATGATCAAATCTTGTCCCAGCATTTGCGAATGTAATGGACGAATTTGCGGCAATTGGCTTTTACAGCCTAAATCCAGATTGCCGACGCCCTTGTAACCGCCGACCAAAGTCGGCGCAATGGTCAATACCAAGGCATCCGCCAATTGCGCTTTTAAAAACGCGGTGATGACCTGACTGCCGCCCTCCACCATCAATGTCCGGATGCCTTTTTCCCAAAGTCGTTGCAGGGCTGCCGACAGGTCAACACGCCCATCGTCATCGCCGGCTAAAGTGATGATTTCGGCGTTGCCGCCGAATGTCCCGTCGGGTTTTAAACAGGTTAGCAGCCAGCAGTCTTTATCCTTGCGTTGGCAGAGGCGAGCGGTCGGCGGCGTGCGTAAACCGCTATCCAGCACGATGGGTTGCGGGTTGTGCCCATCCCATTCGCGCACCGTTAATTGCGGGTCATCGGTCAGCACCGTGCCGATACCAACCAGGATGCCGTCATGCAGACTACGGAGTTGGTGGGTCAAACGCCGCGACTCGGAACCGCTCAAGCCCAAGGTTTCACCGGCGCGCGTGGTAATGCTGCCATCCCAACTTTGCGCATAACTTAGCGTGACAAACGGCCGTTCCGCTGATTCGGAAAACGCTGTTTGGGCGATCAGCCAGCGCTCAATCTGCTGGTTCACAAGCATGTGCGGCTCTCTCGCTTACCCTGATAGCGGCAGGTTTAACCCACAATAGATGATCCATACGCCTAACTTTAGTCAGCAAATAGCCTTGATTGTCGGCATTAACCGCGGCTTCCAAAGGAATACGAGCTTTGACAAGCATGCCCTCGCTTTCCAAAGCTTGAATCTTTAACGGATTGTTGGTCATCAGGCGTATCGACTTGACACCCAGCTCCTCCAGAATGCGGACTGCCAACGAGTAATCTCGTTCATCGGCACCGTGGCCCAGCAACAAATTGGCGTCCACCGTGTCGTAACCTTGGTCTTGCAAGTTATAAGCGCGCATTTTTTGCAACAGGCCGATACCGCGGCCTTCCTGGCGCAGATAAACTAAAACGCCGGCACCCTGGCTGGCGATCAATTGCAACGAGCGATCCAGTTGTTCACCACAGTCGCAACGTCTGGAACCCAGCACATCGCCGGTAAAACATTCGGAGTGGATGCGCACCAAGACATTGTCGGCATCGCTGACGCTACCCATCACAAACGCCAGATGTTCTTTGTTATCCAGGGTGTTGCTGTAATAGCAGAGTTGAAAGTCGCCATACGCCGTGGGAATTCGGGTGCTGGCGAGTCGGGAAACGGTAGATTTGGACATGGTGTTCGATAAATGCTTAATTCCTTTCATAAATCAACTTGCGTGCCAGCTTTCAAGTGCTTGTTTGACATAGTATTTAGCAAATTAGCCATCGCTACACTGCTGCCTCACGCGCAGCAATTGTTGACTGCCTGTTGTTTAAACAACTACCAGAAAGCACAAGCCACACATTATTTTGCTTAAAAGCCTTTAGCAAATTGATCAAGGGTGGAAGTTACTCAAACGCTTAACTGCTTCATGCAAGGTCGCGTCATCCTTAGCAAAGCAAAATCGAATCAAACCCTCGCCGGCGGCGCTTTGATAAAAGGAACCGCCCGGAATGCTGGCGACACCGGTCTGTTCCAGAATAGCTAATGCGGCGGCTTTGGCGGTGGGATACCCAAAGTGGCCGATGTCGGCTAACACGTAGTAGGCGCCTTGCGGTACTAAGGGCGTCAAACCAGCCGCATGCAAGCCGGCGCAAATGATGTCGCGCTTGCGTTGATACTGCGCCCTGAGCTGCTGAAAATAGTCCGGCGGCGCCTGCAAACCGGCTGCCGCGCCGTATTGCAAAGGCGACGGTGCACAAACATAGAGTAAATCGTTAACCAAATTTATCGCCTGTGCCAATGCCGGTTCGGCGACCGCATAACCCAGCCGCCAACCGGTAATGCTAAAGGTTTTGGAAAAGCCCATGATACTGACCGTACGCTTGGCCAGATTGCCGACACTGGCCGGGGAAATATGCGGCACGCCGTCGTAGGTGATGTATTCGTAGATTTCGTCGGAAATAACCAGCAAATTGTGCTGCTCGGCTACTCGCTCGATGATTGCCAACTCGGCGGCACTGAAGAGTTTGCCGCTGGGATTACTGGGTGTGCAAACCACGATTGCCCGGGTATTGGGTTTTAGGGCGGCACGCAACGCCGCTTCGTCAAGCGCAAAAGTCGGCGGCGCCAAGGTTAAAAACTGCGGCTCCAGGCCGTTGAGCAAAATCGTGTTCAAATGGTAGCCGTAGTAAGGCTCCATCAGCAAAATGCCGTCGCCCGGGTTTAATAGCGCCGTCAAAGTAGCTGCAAATGCCCCCGTTGTGCCGCCGCTAATCACGATCTGACTGTCAGGATCGACGTCCAAACCATTGTCGCGCTTAAGCTTGGCGGCAATCGCCTGCCGTAATGGCGGCACACCTTCCGAGGCAGTGTAGGTATTGAGGCCGTCTTGAATAGCCTTTATCGCACCGTCCCGCACTAGGGCCGGTGCCGGCAAATCGCCTAAGCCCTGACCCAGATTGATCCCGCCGATGCGTTCGCACTCGCGGGTCATCAGACGTATATCGGACGGTTTAAGATTGGCAATCCGGTTAGCAGCGGGAAAAGTCATCGGCATATGTTGTAACAGTCGTTTAAAAAGAAGCGCCTTGACGGCGCTTGAGAGGGAGGAGAGCCCTGAATGAATTAAAACCGCCGAGTCCAACCAAATTGCAGCGAAAACTGGCTCATCGACAAATCGATGGATTGGCCCGGACTCAATGGATTTGGGCCGGTAATGGTTTTCTGCGGCGAATACATAAACGCAAAACTGAGTTCGTCTTGTTTGCTAAGCGCGTGACTTAAGCCGCCGGTCAAGTGCCATTCCTGCACCCCAGGCGCCAGAATATTGAACAGCACCTCGGAGCCTTCAATGGGTTGCTGCCCATAACTCAGGCCGCCGCGCCAAATCCAATCCGGGCTTTGCTGCCACTGCACCCCGGCTTTATAAATCGTCATATCGTTCCAGCCAAAACCTCGGCCGTCGGCGTGTCCCAGCAAATTGCCCTGAAAGGTGTTGCCGACCGATTTAATTTCACTGTAGCGGATATGCTCGACGTCAAAATTGGCGGTCAGCGCTTTGCTAACATCCCAGGACAATCCAACATTAAAGCTGTCCGGAATATCAAAACCACCGCCCTGGGCAAATAAGCCGGAGTAGCGTTCGAACTTGGACATATAGATGCGGCTTTTGTAAGACGCACCCAATCGCAAACCCGGCGTTAACTCGGCCAATCCGCCTACCCGGAAGCCGGCACCGAAAGAATAATCGCGTCCCTGATCCGATAAATGATCCGGTTCACTGGAAAAACCGAATTGACCGAATGTATTCAGGCCTCTGGCCTTGAAAGTCTGCGCCGCAAAAATCGGCGATATTCCGAGCGCATAACGGCCTTTAGCAAACGAATGCGCGTAGGTGCCGACGATAAACGCTTGCGCCATATCGATACCGGTGCGGCCAGCGCCGAACGTGCCGTTCGCGCCGGTAAATAAGCCATTACCGTTAACTAATGGTTTGTAATCGGTGTTCATCCCACCATTGCCGTACATCGCTACACCAAGGGTTTGCTCAGAATCCAATTTGTAACTCCAACCCAGGGTCGGCACCGGAAAATACTCGCTGTCGCTTTCGACCGACCCGGTCGCCAACATGCCGCCGCCGTTTACGCGGTATTCACGATGCGGACTGAATAATTCAAATTCCAAATCCAGACGATCACCCACATAGGCTAGGCCCGCCGGGTTTATCGCCGAGACAATCGCATCCTGCGCAAAACCGGTACTGGCCCCGGCCAAGGCTTTACTCCGGGCGCCGTAGCTGTGGGCAAAATAGCCGTTGGTGGCGTTCGCGGCGGGCACGCACACAGCCAACGCGGTAAAAGATCCCAACATGGCCCATGATATTTTTGCAAACGACATAAAAGGTTTCCCTGTGTGACAAGCTTAGGGAAATTCTATCCAGCGCCAGACTCTCTTTAAAAACGATATATTTCGATGTCTATTTCAGATATTGGCATAAAGACAAGATGCGTAAGACGCACTGCATGTTGTTTTTATCATCGGGCCCGACACGGCACACCGAGCTGATTCTGCATAAACACCTAAGCAGCAAACGTTGCTAGTTGAGCAGCATATCGCCCTTCCTATCAACATAAGCCATCCCCCTGGTTGCGCCGGGTTTGCGGCCTACCGTTAAACGGCACAGCTCTTGCTGAGCTCAGCTCCAATTGAAATCAATCAGCGCCGAAAATCCCAGTAGCGACACTGTCCAACCGGCCGGCATTAGCGGCAGACAGCCTAATTTGACCCTTACCGATCCATACACCTATTTCAAACCAACAGGAGTTAACATGTATAAATTGCTATACCGAACGGCCGGTTTAACCGCGCTTATTTTCACCGGCTGTAGTTCGCTGCAGCAAAACAGCATCCAATTAGCCAGCGATGCCGCGGGCGTCACGAACCTCAAATCCATCGAATTTAGCGGCACCGGCCGTTGGTACCAATTCGGTCAGGCGCCGAATCCCGACCTGCCCTGGCCGCCGTTTGCCGTCAAAAACTACACCGCCGACATCAATTACGAAACCGCCAGCGCCCGCGTGCAAATCAGCCGTTTGCAAGAGATAGAGCCGGGGCGGAATCGGCCGCAACCCACCGAGCAAAAGGTTGATCAATACGTCAGCGGCGCTTATGCCTGGAATATTGCCCCGCCTGCGGCCGGCGCCACCAGCGCTAACCCCGCCATCACCACGCAACCCACCGCTAGCGAAGAACGCGCCGCCGAAATCTGGGCCACGCCACAAGGATTTTTAAGAGCAGCGCAGAGCCATCAGGCCAAAACTGAAGACAAGGGCACCGATACCGAAGTCAGCTTTACTTTGGACGGCAAATACCGCTACCAGGGGACATTGAATGCCCGCCACCAATTAACCAAGGTCAAAACCTGGATTGACAATCCGGTGCTTGGCTACACCTTACTGGAAACGCAATACAGCGACTACAAGGAATTTGGCGGCGGCTTGTTTCCCAGCCATATCGTGCGTCTGCAAGGCGGCTATCCGGTATTGGATTTGAACGTCATCACAGTAAAAGCCAACCCGCCGGTAGACATCGCGGTACCTGCCGAAGCCGCCAAGAAACTGAACATTATCGTCGCAGCCAATAAACTTGCGGACGGCGTGTATTATTTGACCGGCGGTACTCACCATAGCGTGGCTATCGAGCAGCTAAACCATATCGTGCTGGTAGAAGCACCGCAAAACGAAGAACGCTCCTTGGCGCTAATCGAAAAACTCAAGGAAACCATCCCCAATAAACCGATCAAATACGTGATCAATACTCACGCGCACTTTGACCACAGCGGCGGCTTGCGCACCTTCGTCGATGCCGGCGCCACTATCGTCACCCATCAGCCCAATCAGGCTTATTACGAAAAAGTCTGGGCTGCACCGCATAGTATTTACCCCGACAATCTGGAGAAGTCCAAAAAAGCGCCAAACTTCCTCAGCTTTGCCGGCAAACAGGTGATTTCTGACGGCAAACGCAATATTGAAATTCATGCCTTGGCTGAGAATAGCCACAACGACGCCTTTGTTGCGGTGTATTTGCCCAAGGAAAAGATATTGATCGAGGCCGACGCCTATACGCCGCAAGCGGCTAACGCGCCGGCGCCCACATCCGTGAACCCTTATTCGCTGAATCTGTATGAAAATATTCAACGGCTTAAATTGGATGTTGGACAGATCGCTGCCTTGCACGGTCCGCGTGTGGTGACCTTAGGCGATCTGCGCAAAACCATCGGCATCACCAAAGCTTCGCGATAAGCAGATCAACAATTGAGGCACCGGCTGGCTGAATGCCGGCGCCTCAATCTCAGCGCAAACAGGCCTGACTTAGAAATCCCAATAAACTTTCGTTGCTGGCGGGCGCCTCAGCAACAAGTGGGTTCTGCCCCGCCATCAACACCCCGCAGCCAATCGCTGCTGAATTTCAAGCAATCCTGCGCAGCAATCGCGGCTAGACCCTCTAAAACGCCACCTTCCCAAAGTTGGCATGTAGCGTGCTTTGTTAAATGCGTATTTGAATTAGCAATTTCACATTTATCCTCTCATCGTTCCAGTACTACGCATGACTGACCTAAAAACCAAGTCGGAGAAAACTCGCGAGCGATTGTTGAATGCCGCCGGCCGCATCTTTGCCGAGAAAGGCTATCAGGACGCGACCATCGCCGAAATTTGCGAGCAGGCCCAAGCCAATATTGCCTCGGTGAATTATCACTTTGGCGACAAGCAAACCCTTTATCTGGAAGCTTGGCGGCATGCTTTCAATCAGGAGTTAGGCCAGCATCCGCCCGACGGAGGCGTGCCTCGGCAGGCGCCGGTAGAGCAACGGTTGGCCGGGCGCATAAAATCGCTAATCCGCCGCCTGGCCGACGACGAATCTTATTCGTTTGCCATCATTCACAAGGAAATGGCGCAGCCGACCCGCTTGCTGGCCGACATTCTGGAAAAGGAAATCAATCCGCAGCGCCAACAAATGTTCGGTTTGCTGCGCGAATGCCTGGGCCAGGACGCCAGCGAACAACAATTGCAATATTGCCACGCCAGCATCATGGGCCAATGTTTTCAATTGCTGCGCCTGAAACAAACGCAACAAGCCCGGCCGCAGCGCGCCCTCCCCAATGACATGAGCGACATCGGTGCCTTCGCCGAACATGTGGTGGACTTTTCGCTGGCCGGCATCCGTGCCATCCGCTCGCAAACCTTACCTAAACGCATCCAAGCATGAACCCACAAATTTCCGATTTACCCTCGTCGAGCAAGCGCCGGCCCTGGTTGTGGACCGGCGCACTATTAGTGGTGAGCCTGGCCAGCGCCGGCGTCTATTTTCAGCACAGCGAAGCCGCCCCGGATACTAAAGCCGAGCGCGGTGGCGGCAAAGGCCGGCGCTTTTTTGAACAACCAGATGCTCCTGCGGTCGTCGCTACCCAGTCAGCCAGCAGCGGCGATTTTCCGGTTTATCTGAATGCGCTCGGCACAGTCACCGCGTTGCGCACCGTCACCGTCAAACCGCGGGTGGACGGCGAACTGGTAAAAGTGGCGTTCAGCGAGGGCCAAATGGTCAAAGCCGGCGACTTACTAGCCGAAATCGATCCGCGGCCCTTCCAGATGCAATTGCAACAAGCCCAGGGCCAGTTGCTGCGCGACCAGGCGCTGTTGAAAAACGCCGAACTGGATCATGCCCGTTATGAAACCTTGCTGGCTCAAGATTCCATCGCCGCCCAGCAAACCGTCACCCAGGCATCACAGGTCAAACAATATCAAGGTAACGTGGAAATGGATCAGGCCTTGGTCGATAGCGCCAAGTTGCAATTGAGCTATGCCAAGCTGACCGCGCCAATTTCCGGCCGGGCCGGCCTGCGTCAGATCGACCAAGGCAATATCGTTCGCGCCAACGACGCCAACGGTTTGGTGGTAATCACCCAATTACAGCCGATCAGCGTGGTGTTCACCTTGCCGGAAGATAAATTGCCGGAGGTAGTAAAGCGCTATCGCGACGGTCAGGCTATTAAAATAGAGGCCTACGACCGAGGCGGCAAGCTGAAGCTGGCGGAAGGCAAGCTTACCGCGCTGGACAATCAGATCGACCCGACCACCGGCACCATCAAACTAAAGGCGCAATTCGACAATCAGGAGCAAACCCTGTTTGCTAATCAATTTGTTAACGTGCGCATGCATCTGGATACCTTGCACGGCGTTACACAGATACCCAGCAGCGCCTTGCAACACGATACCCAGGGTGCGTTTGTGTATGTGGTCGATGCCGAAAATATTGCCCACCTGCGGCGCGTCGAACCCGGCCCCAGCGAAGGCGAAAAAGTGGCTATCGAACATAATCTGGCACCGGGAGAACAACTCATCCTCACTGGCATCGACCGGGTCAAGGACGGCGCGGTGGTGGATGTGGCCGAGAAAGACGGCCAAGCAGTCGCCGCCAAACCCGAGTTGCAACCCAAACCCAATGACGAATCCGGCAGACGCCGGCGGCGCGGATAAGTCATGAGTCTCAGCGATCCGGGCAAGGCCGGCTTCAATCCTTCGCGCCTATTCATTCTGCGGCCAGTCGCCACCTCCTTGTTGATGGTGGCTTTATTGTTGGTGGGGATACTGGCTTATCGGCTATTACCGGTCTCGGCGCTGCCGCAGGTCGATTATCCGACCATCCAGGTCACCACGCTGTACCCTGGCGCCAGCCCGGAAGTGATGACCTCCATCGTTACCGCGCCGCTGGAACGCCAATTCGGACAAATGCCGGGCTTGACGCAAATGAGCTCCACCAGTTCCGGCGGCGCGTCGGTGATTACCTTGCAGTTTAACTTGCACTTGGACCTGGACGTTGCCGAGCAAACCGTACAAGCCGCGATCAACGCCGCCGCCAACTTTCTACCCGACGATTTGCCTCAAGCACCCATCTACAGCAAGGTGAATCCGGCCGATACCCCCATCATGACGCTGGCGGTCAGCGCCCAATCTCTGCCCCTATTTAAGGTAGAAGATTTGGTCGATACCCGGCTGGCGCAAAAAATTGCCCAATTGCCCGGCGTCGGCATGGTCAGCATCAGCGGCGGCCAACGGCCGGCGGTACGCATCCAGGCCAACCACAAAGCGCTGGCCGCTTACGGCATCAGCCTGGAAGACCTGCGCAGCGCGATTGCCGCCGCCAACGTCAACCAACCCAAAGGCTCGATCAACGGCCCAAGCCGCGCCGCGACGATAGACAGCAACGATCAATTGCGCTCACCGGCCGAATACCGCGAGTTGGTGGTGGCTTACAAAAATGCCGCGCCGGTCAAATTGGCGGACGTCGCCGAAGTGGTCGATGGTGCCGAGAACGTGCGTCTGGCCGCCTGGGCCAACGACAATGCGGCCGTTATCGTCAACATCCAGCGCCAGCCCGGCGCCAATGTGATCGAGGTGGTGGATAGCATTCAGGAACTGCTGCCCAAACTGCAAGCCTCGCTGCCGCCCGGCATAGAGGTCACGCCATTAACCGACCGCACCGTAACGATTCGCGCCTCGGTACACGACGTGCAATTCGAACTATTACTGGCCGTGGCGCTGGTAGTGATGGTGATCTTCCTGTTTCTGCGCAATATCCCGGCCACCATCATTCCCGGCGTTGCGGTGCCGCTGTCTTTAGTAGGCACCTTTGCGGCGATGTATCTGGCCGATTTCAGCATCAACAATTTAACCCTGATGGCACTGACCATCGCCACCGGCTTTGTGGTGGACGATGCCATCGTGGTCATCGAAAACATTTCCCGCTATATCGAGCGCGGCGAAGCGCCGTTGCAAGCCGCATTGAAAGGTTCGGCGCAGATTGGCTTTACCATTATTTCGCTGACTTTTTCGCTGGTGGCGGTATTGATTCCACTGCTGTTCATGTCGGATGTGGTGGGCCGTTTATTCCGAGAATTTGCGATTACGCTGGCGGTAGCGATCTTGATTTCGGCGGTGGTGTCATTGACCCTGACGCCGATGATGTGCGCCAAACTGCTGCGCCCCGGCGCCGGCAACCATAGCGAAGACGAAATCGGCGACGACTGGTTCGGCCGCTTGATCAAGACCTACGGCCGCAGCCTGAGTTGGGTGATGCAACGGCAAACGGCGACCTTGCTGGTGTTTTTTGTGACTGTGGCATTGACCGCGGCGATGTATATCTGGATACCGAAAGGCTTTTTCCCCAGCCAGGATACCGGCATCATTCAAGGCTTTTCCGAAGCGCCGCAAAACGTGTCGTTTCCGGCCATGGCCGAGCAACAGCAAAAGCTGGCCAAATTGATACTTGAAGATCCGGCCGTGGAAAGTCTGTCGTCATTTATCGGCGTCGATGGCGTCAACGCCACGCCCAATAGCGGCCGGTTTTTGATCAACTTAAAGCCGCACGATCAACGCCCATCGGCTAACGAAATTATCGCCCGCTTGAAAACCCGTTTGGCCGAATCGCCCGGCAGCGTGTTATACCTGCAACCGGTGCAGGATTTAACGATGGAAAACCGGGTCAGCCGCACCCAATACCAATTTACCCTGGAAGGCGCCGACATCGATGATTTGAACCGATGGACCGGCAAGCTGGTAGATGCCTTGCACGGCCGGCCCGAATTTGCCGACGTGGTCAGCGACGTGCAGGACCAAGGTCGCCAAGTGTTTGTGAAGATCGACCGCGCCACCGCCAGCCGGCTTGGTGTCAGTACCGCAGCTGTGGACAACGCCTTATACAGCGCTTACGGCCAACGTCTGGTCTCGACCATCTTCACCCAGGCCAATCAGTATCGGGTGGTATTGGAAGTCGATCCGGCCGAGCAGACCGGTCCGCAAGCCTTGAACGAATTGCGCATACCATCCACCAACGGCACCCAAGTACCGTTGTCGGCCATCGCCGAACTGTCGGAGCGGCCGACCACATTGGCGATCAGCCATCTGGACCAGTTCCCGGTCACGACGGTGTCCTTCAATCTGGCACCCGGTTATGCGCTGGGTGATGCGGTCGCCGCCGTCGATGCCGCTAAAAGCGAGATCGAATTGCCGCTAGCCATCCGCAGCGAATACCAGGGCGCCGCGCAAGCCTTTAAGGCTTCTCTAGGCAATACGCTGTGGCTAATCCTGGCTGCCATCGTCACGGTGTATATCGTGCTGGGCGTGCTGTACGAAAGCTATATCCATCCGATCACGATCTTGTCCACCCTGCCCTCGGCCGGCGTTGGCGCGTTGTTGGCGCTACAAGTCTCCGGCGGCGACCTGGGCATCATCGGCATCATCGGCATCATTTTGTTGATCGGCATCGTCAAGAAGAACGCGATCATGATGATAGACTTTGCGCTGGAAGCGGAACGGAAGCAACATCTGCCACCCGAGCAAGCCATTTTTCAGGCTTGTTTGTTGCGCTTTCGGCCGATTTTGATGACCACCTTGGCTGCGCTATTGGGTGCGCTACCGTTGATGTTGGGTAGCGGCGTCGGCTCCGAGTTGCGCCATCCGCTGGGTATCACGATGGTCGGCGGCTTACTGCTCAGCCAATTGTTGACGCTGTACACCACGCCGGTAATTTATCTGGCCATGGACAGGTTGGCGCGGCAGGTTAACGCCGGTCTGGGGCTGAATCAAGTGGAACAAGCGGCAGAGGACCCAAGCCAACCATGAACCTGTCCGAATTATTCATCCGCCGCCCGGTCGCCACTACCTTATTGACCATAGCCATTGCCTTATGCGGCGTGCTGGCGTTTTTAAATCTACCCATTTCCTCGCTGCCGCAAGTGGACTTTCCCACCGTATCGGTACAGGCGCAGATACCCGGTGCCAGCGCCGAGACGATGGCCGCGACGGTCGCCACGCCGCTGGAACGCGCGCTCGGCCGGATCGCCGGGGTTACGGAAATGACCTCCAGCAGTTCCCAAGGCTCTACGCAGATTACCTTGCAATTCGATTTAAACCGCGACATCGACGGCGCCTGCCGCGACGTACAGGCCGCGATCAACGCAGCCGCCAGCATGTTGCCCAGCAATATGCCCAATCGGCCCAGCTACCGGCGCGACAACCCGTCGGATTCGCCGATTCTGATCCTGGCTCTGACCTCGGACAGTTTTACGCGCGGCCAGATGTACGACTCCGCGTCGACGATTTTGCTGCAAAAAATTTCGCAAATCCCCGGCATCGGCCAGGTACAGATCGGCGGCGCGGCATTACCGGCGGTGCGTGTGGAACTGAACCCCAACGCGCTGAGTAAATACGGCATTGGCCTGGAAGACGTGCGCAACACCATCGCCCAAACCAACGTCACCCGGCCCAAGGGCGTACTGGAAAGCGCCAACACCCGCTGGCAGATTCAAGCCAACGACCAGGCCCGTAAAGCCGAGGAATATCTGCCGTTGATTGTTGCGTATCGCAACGGCGCGCCGGTGACGATTGCCGATCTGGGCGAAGCGGTCGATTCCGTCGAGGATTTGCGCAATACCGGTGCCAAAAACGGCAAGCCTTCAGTGCTGTTGATTATCCGCAAACAACCCTTGGCGAATGTGATTCAGACCGTCGATCAAGTGCTGGCGGTAATGCCCGCTTTGCGGGCAGCGCTGCCCAGCAATATCGAACTCTCGGTGGTGGTGGATAGATCCTTATCCATCCGTGCCTCGATTACAGAAGTCGAACACGGCTTGTTCGTCGCCGTGTTACTGGTGATTCTGGTGGTGCTGGTATTTCTGCGTAATCCACGCTCGGCGGCGGTGCCCATCGTCGCGGTGCCTGCTTCCTTACTGGGGTCTTGTGCGGTGATGTATTTCTGCGGTTTTAGTATCAACAACCTAACCTTGATGGCCTTGACCATCGCCACCGGTTTTGTAGTGGACGATGCAATTGTGGTGGTGGAAAACACCAACCGGCATATCGAAGAAGGCGTGCTGCCATTCCGCGCGGCGCTATTGGCAGCCAAAGAAGTGGGCTTCACCGTATTGGCGATGAGCGTGTCGCTGGTAGCGGTGTTCCTGCCAATTTTGTTGATGGGCGGCGTGCCGGGTAGGCTGTTTCGGGAGTTTGCAGTGACCTTGTCGGCAGCGGTGCTGGTCTCGCTGGTGATCTCGCTAACTACCACCCCCATGCTCTGCGCGCGCTGGCTGGGTAAGGAATCCAAGGAACATGGCGCCGTCTATCACGGCATAGGCGCGGCTTTCGATTGGATACAGAACATCTACCGGATCAGCCTGAGCTGGGCCTTGCGCCACGGCCGTATCATGCTGACTTTGTTGCTGGCGACCATCGCTTTAAATATTTATTTATACGGCGCTATCGACAAAGGTTTTTTCCCAACCCAGGACGGCGGCCGCTTGCTCGGCGAGATTCAAACCGATCAAAACACCTCGTTCCAAACCCTGCAAAAGCAATTCGCGCAAATCTCCGAGATTTTGCAAAAAGATCCGGCGGTCGCCAATGTCGCCGGCTTTGCCGGCAGTTCGCAAAGCAGCAACAGCGCGCGGATTTTCGTTACCTTAATTCCGCATGAACAGCGCGACGGCGTCGAGGTGGTGATGGAACGCTTGCGCAAGGCTGCGGGCCGGGTGCCCGGCGCCAGTTTGCATATGTTTCCGGCCCAGGAGCTGCGGATTGGCGGACGCATGTCGTTTGGCATGTTGGATTACACTTTGCAGGCCGACGATCTGGATCTATTGCGGGAGTGGACGCCCAAGGTGCAAGCGGCACTGGCCCGGCTGCCGGAATTGAGCGACGTCAGTACCAGCCAGCAGGACAAGGGCGAACAAATCGGCCTGACCGTCAACCGCGATCTGGCCGCGCGTTATGGCGTCAGCCAGGCCTTGATCGACAACAGCCTGAACAGTGCCTTTGGGCAGCGCCAGGTGTCGGTGATTTACAATCCGCTGAATCAATACCGGGTGGTGATGGAACTGGCGCCGCAGTACTGGCAATCGCCGGATAGCCTGAAACAACTCTATATCAGCGCACCCGGCCGAACCGGCACCGACGGTACGCCGGCGCAGCCTAAGCAAGTGCCGCTATCCGCCTTGGCTGGCTTCGCGCCGAGCAATGCGCCGCTATCGGTGCATCATCAAGGCCAGTTTGCCGTGACCGAATTGTCGTTTAATTTAAAACCGGGCATTTCGATGTCCACGGCCGATGCTGCAATAAATCAAGCGTTGCGCGACATTGGCCTGCCGGCTGCCATTACCGGCAGCTTTCAAGGCTCGGGCAAGGCGTTTCAGGAAGCCTTGCGCAGCCAGCCCTGGCTGGTTTTGGCCGCGTTGATCAGCATTTACATCGTGCTGGGCGTGTTATACGAAAGCCTTATACATCCGTTGACGATACTATCCACCCTGCCCTCGGCCGGCGTCGGCGCCTTGCTGGCCTTGATGGCTTGCGACAAGGAGTTCAGCATCATCGCGCTGATCGGCGTGATTTTGCTGATCGGCATCGTCAAGAAAAATGCGATCATGATGATAGACTTTGCGCTGCTGGCTGAGCGCGAGCGCGGCCTGGATTCGCGCGAATCGATCTTTCAGGCTTGCATGCTGCGCTTCCGGCCCATCCTGATGACCACGCTGGCCGCGCTGTTCGGCGCCCTGCCGCTGGCTTTGGGGAGCGGTTACGGCGCGGAACTGCGCCAACCGCTGGGAATTTCCATCGTCGGCGGCCTGATTTTCAGCCAGCTTTTGACTTTGTATACGACGCCGGTCGTTTATTTGTACCTCGACCGGTTCCGGCTGTGGCTGCACGGCCGTTTTTCCAACCGCGCCGCCAGCCCGGCGCCACATTCCATCTAAACCGATTGTCATGCGTTTAAGAATAAACCCACCTTTGCTTGCTTCCTTACTGACTTTGCCGTTGGCTGCCTGCACGGTAGGCCCGGATTATGTCCGTCCGCAAGCCAATGTATCCGAAGAGTTTAAAGAAGTGAAAGGCTGGAAACAGGCCCAACCGCGCGATACCGGTTTGCCCGGCAAATGGTGGGAGATTTTTAACGATCCCAAACTGAACGAACTGGAAGAACAGGTTGCCGGCGCCAACCAGTCCATCATCCAGGCCGAAGCGCAATACCGGCAAGCCCAGCATCTGGTGCAATCGGTGCAATCGTCCTTGCTGCCGGTGGCGACATTGACCGGCACCTTCAACCGCTTCCGCGCCGCCACCGGCCAGAACGTCGCGGTGGGCGGGGTGCGCAACCTGTTTGGTCAGGCAGTCGGCGTGGCCTGGGAACCGGATTTATGGGGCAGCGTACGCCGCCAGGTGGAAACCAATACCAGCAATGCCCAGGCCAGCGCCGCAACCTTGCATGCCTTGATTCTGTCCAGCCAATCGGCGTTGGCGGACAGTTACTTTCAAATGAAAACCCTGGACACCCAGAAAGCCTTACTTGACGAAACGGTAACGGCGTTTGCGAAAACCCTGGAAATCACCAAAAACCGCTATGCCGTGGGCGTGGTGGCCAAGGCCGATGTCGTGCAAGCGGAAACGCAATTGGAAACCGTGCGCGCTCAGTCCATCGACTTGGGCGTGCAGCGCGCCAAGCTGGAACATGCCATCGCGGTGCTGATCGGCAAAACCCCTGCCGAGTTGTCGCTGGCGCCGGCACCTTTAACCGCGCAACCGCCGGGCATTCCAGTCAGCCTGCCGTCGGAATTGCTGGAGCGCCGCCCGGACATCGCCGCCGCCGAACGTAAAATTGCCGCCGCTAATGCGCAGATCGGCGTCGCCAAAGCGGCGTATTTTCCGACGCTGAATCTGGCTTCGACCAACGGTTTTCAGTCGCCTACCGCAGACACCTTGTTCACGATGGCCCGCCGCTATTGGTCCTTGGGACCGGCCGGATTGGCTTTGACCTTGTTCGATGGCGGTGCCAAGAATGCCCAGTATAAACAGGCGATAGACGCCTACGACGCCAGTGTCGCCGCCTATCGGCAAACCGTACTGACCGGCTTTCAAGAGGTGGAAGATAACCTGGCCGCGCTGCGTATCCTGGATGAAGAAACCCAAGTGCAAGACAAAGCCGTCGCCGCTGCGAAACAGGCCTTAGCCTTGACCAACAATCAATATCAAGCCGGCACAGTTAGCTACATCAACGTGATAACGGCGCAAACCGCGGCGCTGTCCAATCAACAAACCGCAGTGCAATTGCTCGGGCAGCGTTTGTCGGCCTCCGTGTTATTGGTCAAAGCGCTGGGCGGCGGCTGGAATGAAACCTTGGTTCCCACTGAAGATGAAGCTGATGGCGACCGCAAATGGACCGACTATTTGATTTTGCCGCTGGTGGATTAATTATCAACCCGGCCTTATTTAACACGGGTACTCGCTTCGGGCTGAACTGGCGAAGCGGGGCGCGTCCTGCGCCAAACACCCGCCCATCCGTTGACACCCTTCTTGCTTGAACTACATTTATCGGCAGTTCGGTTTAGCCGTTAAGCTTTTTAAGAGCCCGCCGCGGCGGGCATCAGCCGAATGCACGCAAATATTTATGTCATTGACCACAAGGAACCTTCATGAACAAAGAAGCGGCGAAGGCGCATATTCTGAAAAATTTAATGTCGGGCGATTCTCTAGTCGGATTTTTCATCGCCCAGCAACCTTTCAAGCTGTGGCTGTTTTTTATAATCGGCCCGCTGGCTGTATTCAGCATGAAGCAGTACTTCATTGCCGTTACTCAAAAAGGTATCCATTTTCATCGTTTAAACTTATTGGGAAAATTTGCCAGCGACGACTTTTTTGCCTTCAATGAAATTGCCACCGTGAAAATCGGCAAGGGCATGCTGCAAAGACCGATGAAATTTACATTTAAAAACGGCCGAAATATCTACATAAAAGCGCAACTGAAAGGCTTGGAAAAAGTAGCCAAGCTTGACGAAGCCACTCAAAAACATATCGAACGCAATATTGCCGCCATCAAATGATATTGTTTCTTTTTGTAACGGCAAGTTACACCGCGCTGCTGTTGTTTTACAGACCGTCACCGAGCAGCCTGAAAGACGCCCCGCTGACTTTCTTGGAAAACTTTAAGCAAATTAAAGCGTCGTTGTTTTCCGGTTTGTTGCTTTTTAGTATTTTTCTAGTGACCAGCGACTTTGGTTTTAATGAGGTTGATGAACAGCTTTATCGTTTATTGGCATTAAACAATATTTCGGCAGCGGCGATTTTATGGCCGCTGCAAGCCATTACGCATTTATTTATCCACATTAACTTTCCACATGTCCTGACCAATGTAGCCGGCTTGGGCATCGCTGCGGCTTACGAACGACAAGTCGGCTCTGGCCGATTTTTAATGGTGTTGCTGGTAGCCAGCCTGTCCTCTATCCCCTCAATCCTGTTCTACTCGGAGCCGATAGCGATCTGCGGTATTTCCGGCGGCGTATTCGGTCTGGCTGCCGCTTACTTCACCGACCAGGAGGGTCTGAGCAGCAAAGAATGGCTATATGCGGTACTGATCTGTAGCGTATTTTTGGTGTGGCTGTCCGTCGGACACAGCATGGAATCGAAGGCAAACGGGCAAATGCAATTTAAGATCGATTACTACGGTCATGCCCTGGGCGCGCTGGGGGCTATCGTTTATTGCCGTTTGAGACCTAAAAAAACAGCCGACAAGCCCAGGCTGGCAAATTATTAACCCGACCCTATTTACCAAGCTTACACCGTTAGGGCTGAGTTCGCAGAAACCCAGAGTGGTGTGCCCTTCGATAATGCCCTCAAGGGCCGGGTTAATCACTGGTTGGCTTTGAATTGCTTCCAACATTCTTCCGTAAACAACCGTCGTAGCATCGTTTGCTTAGCTGTTGTTTGAAAAACGGCAACAGCCCCTAAAAAGTAACCACCACATCGGCACCCAAAATAAACTGGCTGTCCTTGTTCCGTTCGTCGTAAGCATCGACGCCTTCTGACCAGTCGTAACGCGCTTCCGGGCGCAACATCAACCATTTCGCCGGTTTCCAGTTCACGCCTAGCGTCGCCGCATAATAATTGGCCGGCCCAGTCGCCAGCACCGCACAACTGGGGCACATTTGACCCACCCGAACACCGTCGTCATCCCTAAACCATTCGCCGCGCAGGCCCACGCCCACCGTATCGGACACATCGTATTTCAATTGCGAATGGATACCGTACCATTCGGCGTCGGCGAAATTATTCAGCGGGTGTTGTTGCTCGATGCCGTGGTCGTGTTGCATCACGTAATGCCAGCGCTCGGTAAAGTTATGTTGGAGAACCAGACTGTAAAACGTGCGGTTGTCGCGCTTATTGATACCGGTCTGGCTCTGGAATTCGCGCAAATTGTTGTCGCTGTTGACGTCGCCGGTGATCATCGTCGCGGTAAACGAGGTCGCCGCATCGTCGCTGGTCCAGGTCGCACCGCCCAGGAAGTTCCAGTTTTCCATGTTTTTATCGAACCCGTCCCAGGCGCCGTTGCCGTCCAGCACGCCGTTGAGTTTGGTGTGGCCGCCGGTGACCGCACCCAGTGTCACGCTCAGATTTTGATGGACCGGATAGGTAGTAGTCATACCGAAATGGGTAAACGGCTCGCCGTATTGAAAGGTATAAGGATGGGTGTAGAAGAAATTGTCCGGCGACAAACCGGTTTCGTAACCCATGATCGTGTAAAACCGGCCGATGCGCGTGGTCAGGCCCTTGCCTATCGGCGTAAAAATATCCAGGTAAGCGTTCGGAATCGCCAGTTTGTAAAAACGTTCGTCGGAACCGATCAAGCGGTTATCCCAATGGCCGCCGCCGTAAGGATTGATGGTGTTGAAGCGGGCATCGCTGCCGTACATCAAGGTCAGCTTGCCGCCGACATCCCAATGGTCGCCGCCGGTGTTGACGTCGCGGATTAATTCGCCGCCCAGTTGGTGCAGATTGAACTCGTTGGCCCGGTCGGCAAACACCACGGTGCCGTTGTAGCCGTCGCCGGGGTCGTTGGCGTTGTAAACGATGCCGGCATCGGCCCAACTGTGGACGCGCAAACCGGCGGCTTTCATCCAGGGCAAATCGTTGATTAACGACAAGCCGTTCAATAAACCGGCGCGTTCCTCGGCCGGCAACGGCGACATCGCCAACAGTAACGGTGCGGCATACAGCCATTCGCGGGTTCGGAAAGATGAGTGTGGCATGGTGTTCTCCTGTCGGAAAATGAATCGTCGAAGTTTTTCGGGCGCAAGTGTTCCCGCCAGCCGGAAAATCCGGCTTAAATGGTTGGGGTTATGAAAATTTAAACGGCTAAAACCGGCGGTTTAGTCGGGGCGCGCAAGATAGGCGCGCCAGCCGCCGTAATCGGTAATGTCCAGCGCCTCACGCACAGCAGCAGCTTCGCAAACGAAGCCCTGTACGCTAGTGCCGTCCTGCAACTGCACGCTGCCGATACCCAAAGGCGACGGGATTTCGGCAACGAATTCCCCGTAGCGTCCAATCGGCAAAGCCCACACCTCGACGGCAATCGCCGCGCCGGTTTCGTCGCGCACCATGCCCGGCCGCTTGCCGTCCGGCAATGCGTACAGCCGGTAGCTCGGCGCGGTGTGAGTCCGTTGCAGCAAAATACCGCCGCGGCCGGTCAACAGATGATTCAGCGGCAGACCGGACAGATGCGCGCCGCACACCGCGACCCGGACGAAGCTGGACGAATCGTCGCTGTCCGCTTCCGGAAATTCGGCGCTTAAGATTTGGGAGACACCCAATGTATGCGGCGCCGATTTCTCGCGCCGTTTCGCCAAGGCCAGCAAAGCCCGGTCGGCAAAGGCCGGCGCGCACAAGGTGATGCCGAACGGCAGGCCATTGCCGCGAAAACCCGCCGGCAACGCAATGGCGCTTAGGTCTAGCAGATTCATGAAATTGGTGTAATAGCCCAAGCGGCTGTTCAATTCGAGCGGTTCGGCTTCGACGGCGGCAATCGGATAGATGGTGCCTGTGGTCGGCGTCACCAATACATCGATTTGGCTCCAGATCGCGTCGCTTCGCACCTTCAATTCCTGCAAGCGGTAAAACGCGCGCCAGGCGTCGGCGGCCGACAAGTTTGCGCCTTTGGCAAGAATGCCTAGCGTCACCGGAAATAAGCCTTCGAGGTTGGTCTGCAACAGTTCGCCGGCCACCAGATAACGCTCGGCCAGCCAGGGTCCGGCGTAGAGCAAGCCGGCGGCATCCAGCAATGGCTGGATGTCCACTTCGACGGCGCTGCCGCCTTGTTCCACCAGTTGCTCAATGGCATCGGCAAACAAGGCTTCCGCCGCATGGTCGCCGAAAAATTGCAGTTGTTCCGGTTTCGGTACACCAAAACGGAAACGGCCGGCAAAGCCCGGCGGCACCGGCAAGGGCTGGTCGGGGCGGTTATAGGCATCTTCTGAGTCGTAAACGTTGGCGACCCGCAGCACCCGCTCGGCGTCGGCGGCGGTCAAAGCGAAGATCGACACGCAATCCAGGCTGCGGCAGGCCGGCACCACACCGGACGTGCTTAACAATCCGCGCGTCGGCTTGACGCCGACCAGGTTATTGAACGCGGCCGGCACCCGGCCGGAGCCGGCGGTGTCGGTGCCTAACGCAAAACTGGCCAGACCGGTCGCCACCGCGACCGCCGAACCCGAGCTGGAGCCGCCGGCGATGTAATCTGGATCGAAGCTGTTGCGGCACACGCCATAGGGCGAGCGGGTGCCGACCAAACCGGTCGCGAATTGGTCCAGATTGGTCTTGCCGACTGGAATCGCCCCGGCGGCGATCAATTGCCGCACCACGAAAGCCGACTGCTGCGGCTGGTAGGCGTAAGCCGGACAAGCTGCTGTGGTGGGCAAATCGGCCAAATCGATATTGTCCTTGATCGCAAACGGGATGCCGTACAAGGGCAAGTCGTCCGGCGCCTGGGCCGCCAGCACCTCGGCATAAGCCAGCAGCCGTTCGAACGGCAAGCGGCTGATCCAGACCCCACGCTGCGGCGCTGATTCCAACCGCTGCCACAGCATGTTCACCAAAGCCGTTGGCGTCAGCGCGCCTTCCCGGTAAGCCTGGCTGAGCCCGGCGATGCTGAGTACCTCCGGCAATTCGCTCCAGGTATTCATAAGCCTTCCCCGGCCTGCAGCACCAGCAAATCCTGGCCGGCGCTGATTTGAGCACCTTCGTTGCAAAACACTTTCCAGACCGTGCCGTCTGCCGGTGCCGTTACCGGGAATTCCATTTTCATCGATTCGACCACCACCAAGGTGTCGCCTTGTTTGACGCTATCTCCGGCCTGGACCAAAACCTGCCAGACGTTGCCGGCGATATGGCTGGCAACGGCCCTGGCACCGGCCGGCAAATCCAGTTCGGTATCGATGGCCGCCGCCGCGACGGCCTGGTCGTCCGCATACACTTGCCCGGCGTGCGCCCAGCGTTCGCGTTCGGCGTCGAAGGCCGCTTGCTGGCGCTGTTTGCACGCGGCGATCTCGTCGGCGTGCCGGCGCAGAAAGTCGTTGTACTGGCGCAAACTGAAGGTTTCCTCGCGGATGTCCAGCTTGAGCTTGCCGCTGATCACGTCCTGCCGGTAACGCAGCAATTCCTCGGCGGATACCGGGAAGAAGCGAATTTGATCGAAAAAGCGCAGCAGCCACGGCTTGCCGTCGCGAAAATCGGCGGTTTGCCGGTAACGGTTCCACATCGGCACGGTGCGGCCGACGAACTGATAGCCGCCCGGACCTTCCATGCCGTACACGCACAGGTAAGCGCCGCCGATACCGACCGCGTTCTCCGGGGTCCAGGTGCGGGCCGGGTTATATTTGGTCGTCACCAAACGGTGGCGCGGATCGATCGGCGTGGCCACCGGCGCGCCGAGGTAGACGTCGCCCAAGCCCATCACCAGGTAGCTGGCGTTGAACAGGATGTCCTTGACCTGCTCTATGCAGTCCAGACCGTTGATGCGGCGGATAAATTCGATATTGCTTGGGCACCACGGCGCATCCTTACGCACCGATTGCATGTATTTTTCGATGGCCAATTGGGTGGACGGGTCGTCCCAGGACAGCGGCAGATAGACGATGCGGGTCGGCACTTCCATATCTTCGATGGCCGGCAGTTCGGCTTCGGCCTGGGCCAAAATCCGCATCAGTTTGTCCAGCTTCAAGCGCCGGTCGTAATGCACCTGCAAGGAACGTATGCCCGGCGTCAGGTCGACGATGCCGGCGATGCTGCGTTGTTGCAGCCAGGTCATCAAGGCATGTACTCGAAAGCGCAGATTGATGTCCAGTACCAGCGGACCGTATTCGACCAGCAGATTGCGGTCGCCGGCTTGGCGGTAGCTGACGGCCACCCGCTCGGCATCGGCCGGCAGTTGAGCGAGGATGCAGCTTTCCAGGGTAACCGTTTCCGCCGGCAATTGGGGCAAGGCCGCAGCGGCAGGATGGGCTAGGACCCGTTCGAGCTCGGCATCCAGCTTCGCCGCCTGTTCGCGGGTCAGGCGGATAAATCGCACTGTATTGCCGGGCTTTAATTGGCCCAGTTTCCACAGTTCGGCCGCGACCACGGTGGCAGGGCAGACGAAGCCGCCCAGACTCGGACCGTCCGGACCGAGTATCACCGGCATGTCGCCGGTGAAATCCACCGCACCGATCGCATAGGCATTGTCGTGGATGTTGGACGGATGCAAACCGGCCTCGCCGCCGTCGCTACGGGCCCAACGCGGTTTCGGGCCGATCAGACGGATGCCGGTGCGGTTGGAGTTGTAATGCACCTCCCAGTCGGTCGCGAAAAATTCGTCTATGTCCTCGTCGGTAAAAAAGTCCGGCGCGCCGTGCGGGCCGTACAGCACGCCGATCTGCCAGTGCTCCGAATAAACCGGTAGCGCGGCCGAATCCGGCACAACTTCCTCGGTCATGGCAGCTTCCGTTACGACCGGCAACACGTCGCCGACCCGCAGCACCCGGCCGCCATGGCCGCCGAATTGGCCCAGCGTGAATGTGGCGCGGCTGCCCAGATATTCCGGCACGTCGAAGCCGCCTTGGATCGCCAGGTAAGCGCGGCAACCCTGGCCGGCGATAGTGCCCAGTTTCAACACGTCACCGGCGGATACCGCTATGGCTTGCCAAAATGCGACGGCCTGGCCGTTCAATTCGGCCGTCATCGTCGCGCCGGTCAACACGATGCGGGTAGCGAAATTGAAGCGCAGGCTGGGGCCGTTAATCGCCATTTCCAGCCCGGCCGCGTGTTCCGGGTTGCCCAAAATCCGGTTCGCCAAGCGAAAGGCCAGCATATCCATCGGCCCGGACGGCGGCACGCCGACGTCCCAATAACCCAGGCGGCCAGGATAATCCTGGATCATGCTTTGCGTGCCGGCTTCCAGCACGTCCAGGGTGCGCGGAAGGTAAGTCAGTCCGGCCAGATAAGCGGTAATCTGGCGACCGCTGCGGAACACCTCGTCGGCGACGATCTGCCGCAAATAGACCAGATTGGTTACGATGCCGTATAGGCGAGTTTCGGCCAAGGCCGCATCCATTTGCGCCAGCGCCTGTTCGCGGTCGCCGGCGTGAACGATGACTTTGGCCAGCAAAGGGTCGTAATAAGGCGTGACTTCCAGGCCGTTCTCCAGCCAGTGGTCGACCCGGACGCCGACCGGAAAACGGCACTCGCTCAACAGGCCGGCCGAGGGCTGGAAGTTCTTGTTCGGGTCTTCGGCGTACACCCTGACCTGCATAGCCCAACCCTGCGGCGCGTGCCGATACTGATCCAGGAACGTGCTGTCGCCGGCCGCCAGCCACAGCATCCACTCGACCAGATCGGTGCCGGTGACTTGTTCGGTCACGCCGTGTTCGACTTGCAGCCGAGTGTTGACCTCCAGGAAATAAAATTCGCCGCTGTCCTGGTCGTAAACGAATTCGACGGTGCCGACGGAACGGTAATTTACCGCCTCGGCCAGCGCCAGGGCATGGCGATAAAGCGCTTCTCGCGTCGCCTCGCTGAGGCCCGGCGCCGGGGTTTCCTCGATTACTTTCTGGTTGCGGCGCTGTACCGAACAATCGCGCTCGCCCAAATGGATCACCCGCCCGGCGCCGTCGCCGAAAATCTGCACCTCGATATGGCGGGCGCGTTCGATGAACTTCTCCAGATACAGGCCGCTGTCTTTAAAATTGGCCGCGCTCAAGCGCTGCACGACGGTAAAGGCCTCTTGCAGTTCCGTGTCGTTGCGGCACAAGCGCATGCCGATACCGCCGCCGCCGGCGGTGCTTTTCAGCATCAACGGGTAGCCGATTGCGGCTGCCGACGCTACGGCCTGATCGATGTCCGCCAGCAAGCCTGTGCCCGGTAGTAACGGCACGCCGCAGGTTTTGGCGATTTCGCGGGCAGTGTGCTTCAAACCAAAGCGCCGCAATTGTTCCGGCGTCGGGCCGATGAAAACAATGCCGGCCGCAGCGCATTGCTCGGCGAACTCGGCGTTTTCGCTCAGAAAACCGTAGCCGGGATGGATGGCCTGGGCACCCGTTGCCACCGCTGCTTCAAGAATTCGCTCACTGCGCAAATAGCTGTCGGCCGCCGCCGCTCCGCCGACACATACCGCTTCGTCGGCTTCCTGGACGTGGCGGGCATGGGCGTCGGCTTCGGAATACACCGCGACACTGGCTATACCCAATTCCTTTAAAGTCCGGATGATGCGGCAGGCGATTTCGCCGCGATTGGCGATCAATACCTTGTTAAACATGAATCCTCGTTTGGCGGGCCGTCCCGCCTTGACATACCGGCGCCGGGCCGTCCCGGCGCGGATTAAGGGTCAATCCCAGATCAGCAGGCGCACCGGCGTCGGGTTGTAGGCGTTACACGGGTTGTTCAACTGCGGACAATTGGAAATCAGCGCGATCACGTCCATCTCCGCCCGCATTTCCACATACTTGCCTGGCGCGGAAATGCCGTCGGCAAAGGTCAGCTGACCGTCGGCCGTGACCGGCACGTTCATAAAAAAATTGATGTTGCTGGCGATGTCGCGCTTGGCCAGACCGCAGTCGGCGTGACCGATGGCCAATAGAAAACTGTCGCGGCAGCTGTGCATGTGCTTTTTGTCCAGGGCATAGCGCACCGTATTGCTTTCGGCGGCACAGGCACCGCCCAAGGTGTCGTGGCGGCCGCAGGTGTCGGCGACGATGGTCAGCAGCACGTTACCCTCGCCGGACATCAATTTGGAGCCGGCGCTCAGGTACAGATTGCCCTGGTGGCGTATCGTGTCGCTGGCGCTATAGCGTTCTTCATGGTCGGCGGCACTGTAAAACAGCGTATCGACCGCCTGGTTGCCTTCCAAATCCAGGATGCGGAAGGTCTGGCCGTGCTTGATGGTATGCAGCCAGGGCTCGCCGGCCGGCAAGGTGTAATCGTAAATGGCGTTGCTCGGATCGAGCGTGCTCTCGACGATGGGCATGGTTTCGTCCTCGTTAGATCGGTGATTACAGAAAATAGCGTTCGGTATTGCTGAAGCCGCGGCCGTTTTCCGGGCGGAAATTGCGGCATTTGTCGTGTTGGTCCGGCGAGGCGCCCCGATAGGCTTCTAACAGCACCGGTTTGGGCTGGTAATGCGGATTGGGGTCCAAGGGATGCGGGCAACTGCTCAGCAGCACCAGCGTGTTCATTTCGAAGCGCAATTCGACTTGGCTGCCTGGAGCGGAATGGCCCACCTGAAATTGCAGGTTGCCGTCCGCGTCGGCTGCTATCTTGCTGAAGAAATTGACGTTGCCGACCAAGTCGCGCTTGCCCAGCCCCCATTTCTCCAGTTCGATCAACAAGCTGTCGCGGCCGTTGCGGTACATCGCATTGCGATGGCTTTGGTAGCTGGCCGTGCCGTATTTGGCCGACACTTGCGCGGCATCGGACACGCCGCATACGGTATCGTGCCAGCCCAATGTGTCAGCGGTAAGCGAGCACAACACCCGGCCCATGTCCGAGTAGCAGACAAAGCCTTCAGTCAGATGAAACGTGTGTTGCGCTTTTAAAGTGTCGGCCATGTTGTAGCGTTCGCTACGTTCGTCATTGTTGATGAACAAGGCCGACAAGTTGGCGCCGCCTTCGCTGTCGGTCAGGCGCAGCCGGTTGCCGCGCCGCATCCGAAACGAAGTGTGGGCGCCGCCCGGTAGGGTCTCGCTCCAAAGCAGGTCTGCAGGATTGATTGCCGCTAAAGTCATGTTGGTCTCCTAATAGATTTACGGCGCCGGATTCTGGCCCAGGCGCTCGAGCAGTTCATAGTCGGTCTGCATGCCGGACGTGTCGCGGATGCCGGCCAAAATTTGTTTTTTTAAGGCAATGAAGTCCGGGGTCTGCTTCATGTCCTGGTCGCGGTGGTCCGGCAACGGCACGGTGTGGACCGCGGCGATGCGTCCCGGCCGCGGCGCCATCAGCACCACCCGGTGCGCCAGATAAATCGCTTCTTCCACGTCGTGGGTAACGAACAGCACCGTGGTCTTTTCCAGGATGGAAACGTGCAGGATCAGATCGTGCATGACCTCGCGGGTCTGGGCGTCCAGCGCGCCGAACGGCTCGTCCATCAGCAGGATGCGCGGCCGCGCCATCAAGGCCCTGGCAATCGCCACCCGCTGCTGCATGCCGCCGGACAACTGATTCGGATAGGCGTCAGCGACGTGGCTCAGGCCCATCAAACGGATCAGGGCGTCGGCCCGGCCTTCGGCGGACTCGACATCGCTCAGCGTCGATACGTCTCGATGTACCTTCAATTGCCGGCAGAACTTGATGTTGTCGGTCACGCTCAACCACGGATACAGGCTGTAATGCTGGAACACCATGGCCCGGTCGATGCCGGGGCCGGCGATAGGCAAACCGTCGACGTTGACCGTGCCGCCGCTGGCCGGCTCCAAGCCGCCAACGATGCGCAGCAAGGTCGATTTACCGCAACCGGAGGCGCCGACCAGCGTGACGAATTCGCCGGGCGCAAGGTCGAGGTCGGCATCCTGCAAGGCGACGATGTCCGCGCCGTTGGCGGCAAAGCGTTTTTGCAATTGGCGGATTTGAATGATGGGATTCGTCATCGGCGCTATCTCCGGTACAGCCAAGGGAAGCTGCGGCGATGCGCCCAGCGGAAGCATTGGTCGGTAGCCAGGCCGAATAACCCAATCAGAATGATGCCGGCGAAGATTTTGTCGGTCTGTAAAAAGCGTTGCGCCTTCAGCACGGCAAAGCCCAGGCCGGAGTTGGCCGCCACCAGCTCGGCCACTACCAGATAAGTCCAGGCCCAGCCCATCGTCACCCGCAAGGTATCCAGAATGGCCGGTTTGGCCGACGGCATGATCACCCGCATCACGATTTCGTCGCGGTCGGCGCCCATGGTCTGCGCCGCTTCGATTTGCTCCATCGGCACCCGCCGCACGTCTTCGGCGATCATCAGCAGCATTTGAAAGAAGGTACCGATGAAGATAATCGCAATCTTGGCGCCCTCGTCGATGCCGACCCACAGCATTACCAAGGGGATGAAGGCCGCCGCCGGCATGTAGCGGATGAAGTCGGTCAACGGTTCGAACAGGGCCTTGACCGGCGCATAGGTGCCGACCAGCACGCCCAAGGGCAAGGCCAATACCGCCGACAATAAAAACCCGGCCACGACCCGGTAAACGCTGATCGCCACGTCGCCGAGCAGATCGCCGTCGCGCAGCCATGCCCAGGCGCTGTCCAGCACAAGCGGCGGGGTCGGCAAAAACACCGGGTCTATCGCGCCGCCGGCGGAGGCCCACCACCAAGCCAGCAGCGCCGACAGCAAACCGCTGATGGCAATCAGCCAATGCGTACGCCGTTCCAAACTGCCGCGTATCGCCCATAGCGGTCGCCGCGGATTTAAATTGCCAGTCATCGTCGTCACCCCGAGCTAGTGAGCGGCGAGCGCTTCGGCCACCAACGAGGCATCGACGCCGACCGCCAAATCCGGCACGCTGTCGATCAAACGGTTGTCTTTCAAAAAGGCGGCGATGGTCGGGCCGACCGCTGCCAACGACGCCGGTTCGCTGACCTGCCCCAAGGCTTTCAGGTTGTCTTCCAATGTGAAGAAACGGGTGCCGGGCAGAAACACTTTGTAGGCCTCCGGTTTCATGCCGACCACTTTGGCCATGACGGTGACGGCTTGATCCGGCTGCTCGCGGATAAAGCGTTGGGTATCCTGCCAAGCCTTGATCATGCCCACAAGCTCGGCGCGGTGGGTTTCGATGGCTTTAACCCTAGCCACCAGTAAATCCGGGATCAGGCCGGGCATGTCTTTGGAGGTGAATAAGGCCGTACCTTTGCCGCTGGTCTGAATGTTGTTGACCCAGGGATTCCACACCACGGTCGCATCGACCCGGCCACTCAAGAATGCCGCCGCCGCGTCGCCGGCCGACAGGTTTACCGTTTTGATGTCGTCGAAACTCAGGCCGTTCTTGCTCAGCGCGGTGGCGAGCACGAAGTGGGAAATCGAATATTGTTCGAGGGCGACGGTTTTGCCTTTCAGGTCGGCGAAGCTTTTGATGGCGGGATTGACCATCAAGGCGTCGTTGCCGTCGGAATTGTCGTTGACCAGAATGGCTTTGACCGGTATGTTTTTGCTCAGCGGTGCCATGGTGTCGGACCAGGTCTGACAGTTGGCGTCCAACTGGCCGGCGGACAAGGCCGAGATGGAATCGGTGTAATTGGCAAACCAAACCAGTTTGACCTTGGCGCCGTACTTTTTGAAGTAGCCCTTGTGTTCGGCGACGTACCAGGCCACCCAGCCAGGCCAATCGCTGACCCCAACCTTTACCTCAGCGGCAGCCGGTTTAGACAAGCAAAACAATGCCGCAGCAAGGACAAGCGCAATTAATCGGGACAGGCAGTGGGAGGAAGTAGATGTCATGAGTAGCTCCAGTCGGGTTGAAAAGCTACACGTAGAGGCGGACCGGTTTATAAAACCGTCTGACCTCCCGGGCTTTTATCCCGCCGTGTAGCTCCCCGAAAGAAGCCGGCAACTCTCGGTCGCTGACGCCCAAAATTGAGCCGGAACCCTAGTCACCATTTTGTTAAGGCGCTTTTATGATCGCGCCTCACGTGTTGTAGTTCTATACAGCAAGCTGTATGCCATACATAAATTTATATATAAATCAATAATATATAAAACAGCACCGCCTGCAAAATCCAGCGTTTTGCGTTTTAGTGGTGCAAGCAAAAATAAAATCAGATCCAACTTGGTGCACAAAATTCTAATTAAGCTTGCTTATTGGCGTTTTGGCCGGTTTGCGAAAGGCCTTGTTTTAAACAACATCTTGCCCAGCAAAGATGTCGTATTTCCCTTTGCCGGATGACACAAAATCGCCGATTGCAAGCCTCTACAATGACCGGATGTTTTCAGAGGCGTAATAACGCGCGATGCCTTCCCGAACGTCGTTGCGTAATTCATCGTCGTCCCAAGGCTTTTTGTGGAATTTGTATATTTCGCCTTTGTTAACGGCCTCAGTGATAGTGTTTAAATCGGCATAGCCGGAAATAATCATTCGCACCGTTCGCGGGTGCATGATTTTAACGCGCGACAAAAACTCCGTACCGGTCATTTCCGGCATACGTTGATCGCAGATAATCACCATAACCGGATGATTGGCCAACAACTCCAGTGCTTCTTGGCCACTGCCGGCCGTCAAAATTTCATAATCGTCCCGCCACAAGCAGCGCTTCAGCGCCGACATGATATACGGTTCGTCATCCACGATAAGCACTTGCGGTTTTTGTTCATCCGAAGGTAAACGCAGTAGGGTTCCGGCCTGCAACAACTGCCGAATCTCAGCGCCGGGCAACGGCCGACTGAAATAATAACCCTGTATCTGATCGCAGCGCAGCCTTCTCAGGTAACTGGTTTGCCCCTGGCTTTCCACTCCTTCTGCGATGACGGCTAGGCCCAAGCTGTGCGCCATGGCGATAGTGGCTTGCACAATCACCGCATCGTTCGAGTCGGTGACCACATTGTCGATAAAGCTTTTGTCTATCTTGAGCTTGTCCACCGAAAATTGTTTGAGGTAGGAAAGCGACGAATAGCCGGTGCCGAAATCGTCAATCGACAGCTGAATGCTCAGGTCCTTCAGCTGTTTCAGCAGCGTCAGGGTCTCGCTTACATTCGTCATCAACAAACTTTCGGTGAGTTCCAATTCAATATAACGGGCCGGCAAATCGGTATCAGCAAATAACTGCTTTAGCAAATCGACCAAGCCACCCGCCTGCATTTGTATGGCAGAGACGTTCACAGCAACGGTAAAGCCTTCAGGGATTAGCCCGGCATCCCGCCATTCCTTGGCTTGCGATACGGCGCGTTTGAGAATCCAATCCCCCAAAGGCACGATCAAGCCGGACTCTTCCGCCAAAGGGATAAATTTATTCGGCGGCATAAAACCTTGCACGGGATGATTCCAGCGTACCAAGGCTTCCAAACCAATGATTTTTCCGCTGGCAAGATCGACTTGAGGCTGGTAATAAAGCTCAAATTGTTCACGCTCGATAGCGTGGCGCATGTCGTTGGTTAGTGCGATTCTGGCCAGTAACCGCTCATTCATGTCTTGCTTGAAGAAACGAAAACTGGACACCTTGTCGGCTTTGGCGTGATTTAAAGCAATCCCGGCGCGCTGCACCAACTCGCTGGCTGTTTTCGCATCTGAGGGATAAAAACTGATACCGATCTTGGCTTCCAGATGAATTTCATGCTGGGCCAGCACCACCGATTCCGTCACAGCCGCCCGCAGGGCTTCAGCAAATTGTTCGGCTGCCGATGGGCTATCGATATCCGAACAGGCAATATTAAAATTGTCCTTGGCCATCCGGGTGACAAGGCCCTCGCTGCCGGCGGCCTTGACCAAGCGGTTGGCAATGATTTTCAGCGTTTGATCGCCGATTTCGTAACCGTAGGTGTCATCAATCGTATGGAAATTTTCAATATCCAAACGCAATACGGCAATATCGTGCTGCTGATGCTCGGCTTGCGCGATGGCGGCGGCCAGCAAGTCTTCGAAGAAAAATTGATTCGGCAAACCGGTAACCGGATCGTACCGCGATAATTGCACGATGCGCTCCTGCATTTGCCGAGTTTCCGTCATATCGTTAATGATGGCCACAAATAACGGGGGCTGGTCATCGATTAATTCCAGATGAACTTCAACCGGATACTCGCTACCGTCTTTACGCCGGTGTATCGTTGAGAAATCGCAGCGGCTCTTGCTACCCGCCCGCAAAGGCGCGCACAGCTGTTCAAAGGCCTCCTCATTTAGCTCAGGGTTAATATCCAACGGCGTCATCCGTTCAAGCTCTTGTGTTGAATAACCCAGATTGTCCCGCCCACCCTGGTTCACATCAATAAACCGCAGGGTCTGGCTATCGAAAATATGGATTTCATTGGTGGATCGCGCCAACACCTGGCTGAAACGGGCGGCTTTTTTCTCGACGCGCTGGCGTTGCACGATGCGCCACAGGGCGTTCGAGATGAGCTGAACGGTTTCGACATCCAGCTCGGTATAGTCGGTCGCTTTGTTCGCCACACCGGTTAGCATCACCACTTTGCCATTCTCGATCACCGGCACGGAAATCAGCCGACGCAATTCAGGCTGCGCATCGGAAAAACCAGCAGCAGGAAGCCGGGGAAAGGCTTCTGTATTGGCGGTTACGACAAACTCTTTAGGGAGATGGACCGGTATATTATTGAAAACCGCCGGTTGGCGGTTTTTGACGGACTCACCCAAGATACCGGCTTGGCTGAGAAGAATACGGCTGTCCGCGACGGTTTTCCCACGTGGTTCCTGCCGCGCTCGAGACTCGGCCACCGGTTCCATACAGTCTTCGTCAGGATTGATAAAGTATACAAAAGCCATTTGGCTGGCAGTTAGCTCTTCCGCCAGAAGCATGCCGCGCCGGATGAATTCCGCCTCGTTCAAGTCTTCCGACGCCTTTGGCAGTTCCAACAAAGCTTGCGCACGCCGGGCCTGTAAAATCAGCTTTTGTTCGTTCTCTATACGCTGAGTGACATCAACGCCCACACCATCCCAAACCACGCTGCCATCGGCTTGCCGTTTTGGGCTGGACCGAAATGCAATCCAGCACTGGCGGCCGCTTGGCGGATTGAATAACACGCTGCCTTTATAGACTTTTAATTCCCTGAGACATTCGGCTTCCTCTTCCCGGTATTGCTGAAGCGACTCAGGCGCCATTTGCGCAAAGAACGGATTGATGTCTTCGATCAGTTGCGCGGGCTTCAGCCCGTGCAGTTTCTCCACCCCGGCGCTAATGTATTGCAGAGCGGTCCGCCCGTCCTGCCAGATTCGGTAACGATACACATAGCCGTCCGGCAGATTATCGCCCATCACCCGTAATTGATGCTCCCGCTCCCGCAAAGCCAGCTCGGCTTCGACGCGGGCGGTGATGTTATTCAGCAAACCGTCGAAGGATTCCACTTCGCCCTGCTCGTTGCGGCTTAGCCGGGTAAATTCATCAATCCATATCCAATGGCCGTCGCCGTGCAATAAGCGGTATTCCTGATGATATTCGTCCGGACCATGGGCAATGTGTTGAGCGACTTCGGCTTCGACCCGAAACCGGTCTTCGGGCGGAAGCAAATCCAGATACTTCACTTTGCCCAAGCGCAAATCCTCCGGACGATAACCCCAATCCGCGATATTGGCACTGACGTAACTCACCGGCCAATCCTCGGCGTTGCGCCAGGTTATCGCGACCACCGGAGACCGGCAGACGATGGAATCCAAGTGTTGTAACTCGGCGGTGTGCAGCTCAATCAACTGCTCGAAATGATGATTCAAGCGGCTAAGTTCCAAATGCGTGCGTATCCGCGCCCGCACTTCGTCGATGTCAAAGGGCTTGGTGATGTAGTCGGCGGCACCAATCGAGAAGCCGCGCACTTTGTCCACCGTTTTGTCCACCACGCTGACGAATAACACCGGAATCCGGGTGCCTACGGCTGTGGCCTTGATACGCCGGCACACTTCATACCCGTCCATTTCCGGCATCAGGATGTCCAGCAGCACCACGTCGGGCGGATGGGAGCCCAACACTATTTCCACCGCCTTGCGGCCGTTGTTGGCTACCAGGATGCGGTATTCCTCCTTCAGCGCCTCGGCCAATTCATGGATATTCTCCGGCATATCGTCAACCAGCAGCAGTGCCGGCCGCTCCGCTCTGATCAACATCTGTTCGTTCAAGGAAATTAGTGGCTTGCGGCGATATTGGCGCAATTCCAGTTGCGTCAGTATCCGCTGTTTCAGTAGATCGGGATTGATCGGTTTGGTGATGTAATCGGCGGCACCCAATTTAAGGCCGGCGGCCTCGTCGGCCGATTCCGACAGGGCCGTGACGAAGATGACCGGAATATCGGCCGTCATAGGATCGGTCTTCAGCCGCCGCAACACTTCGTAACCGTCCATGCCCGGCATTTTGATGTCGAGCAATACTAGGTCCGGACCTGGGGCGCGCACCGCCAGTTCCAGGGCTTTTTCGCCGTTGGTCGCGGCGAGAATGGCGTAGTCTTCGCGCAGAATGCTCAATAAAGCATGCAGATTTTCGTTGACGTCATCGACGATCAAAATACTCGGTTTGCTGTTATTCGTCTGGGACATGTTAATCTCGCTGCTCTAATGATGGCCCAGCCAGCAGGCGTTGTTGCACCGCCACCAACATAGCGATGGCTTGATCTATGTTAAACGCATCGACCTCGGCGGCAATCGCCTCGAAATCGGCTTCGAACTCGCTTCCGGCCGTACCCTTGCGTAAATCGCCGATTAACGCTTCGGCTGCGCCTAAATCGCTTTCCAACACAGCCATTAAGCGGGTAATTTTAGCGCTTATGGCCTCGACCGATAGCGGTTGTGCCGGCAATGCGGCCGGCGTCGGCGGCGGGGTAAGACTATCGATGTCGGTCATCACTTGTTGCAATAAGTCGCGCAGCTGCTCAATGTGTTCCGCGGCAGGCCGTTGCTGTTGTTTAAGCCCGGCATCAATGCCGGCAATGCACTCGTAAAATGCATTGGCGCCGATATTGCCGGCTACGCCTTTCAAGGAATGACAATAATTTTCAGCGGCCGTGAGATTATCGGTTTGCAATATACGCTGTAATTCGTCTACTGCGTTGGCGTAATGTTCGCGAAACCGTCTGAGTTGTTTACGGTAAGCCGCTTCCTTTCCGCCGATGCGGCGAATACCCTCGCTGACTTGCAAACTTTGCAGGCCCAATAACTCGGGAGAACAAACCACCCGTGCCGGCGCTTCATTGACCGCATAGGTCTCGGCCTGCGTATCGCTAGAAGCGGCAGGCAGCCATTTTGCCAAACAGGAAAACAAGCTTTGCGGTTCCACCGGTTTAGTAATGTGGTCGTTCATGCCGGCCGCCCGGCTTTCTTCGGCATCGCGGGCCATTGCCAACGCGGTCATGGCGATAATCGGCAAACTGGCGAAGCGTTCTCCCCCCGCTTGCCCGGCCAAAGCGCGAATCCGCCGCGTGGCCTCCAGACCGTCCATCACCGGCATCTGGATGTCCATCAATATGCAATCGTACTGATACCGCTGCACCATCGCCAACGCTTCTTCCCCGTTCACCGCCTCATCCGCCGCGATATTCATACTGCGCAACAATTCGACAGCAAATTCGCGATTGATGGCGTTATCTTCTACCAATAAAACGTGGCGGCCAAGCAAATTCGGCGGCGCCTGAGCGGCGGCATACTGCGATTCCTGCCTTTCGAGGACGTCGCCCCGCCCCAATGCCGACAGCATACTATCCAACAGCGACGACGGCGAAACCGGCTTGATCAGAAAACCGTCTACTCCGGCTTGGTGAGCCAGCGACATCACGTCTTCGCGGCCGTATGCGGTGACCATGATCACCTTAGGTTGCAGCACAATGGCCGCATCGGCATGAATCCGCCTAGTGGCTTCGTCGCCATTCATGCCGGGCATCCGCCAGTCCATCAACACCAGATCGAAGGGATGCTCGGCGGCGGTTTCCAGTAAACGAATCGCAGTGGCGCCATCCCCGGCCACGCTGACGTCCAACTGAAAAAATCGCAACATTTCCGCGAGTATTTCTCGGGAAATGTCGTTGTCCTCCACCACCAGCACCCGGATGCCTTTCAGTAACGATCCGGTCTGATCCAGCAATTCCCGGCGACGCGCCTCGGCCTGTTGGGCAATCTGCAGTTGCACCGTGCAACAAATAGTCGTGCCCTGGCCGGGTTGCGAATCTTCCAGCCAGATCCTGCCGCCCATCAGTTCCACCAGGTGTTTGCTAATTGCCAATCCCAAGCCGGTGCCGCCAAACTTCCGGGTAGTGGACTGATCGGCCTGGGTAAATTTCTGAAATAAACGTCCTTGCAACTCACGATCCATGCCGATGCCGGTATCGCGAACCGAAATCTGCAAAATCACCGCGTCAGCCTTTTTGCTGAGCATCCGGAACGCCAATTCCACTTCCCCGCGTTCGGTGAATTTGATGGCATTGCCGCACAGGTTGAGCAGCACCTGTTTTAAGCGTAGCGGATCGCCTCTTAAGGTGGCGGGGATATTCACATCGTAGCGAATTAAAAACTCCACGCCTTTTTGCTCAGCCTGTAGGCCGATAGCATCGGTGAGTTGCTCCAGCACTCTGTCCAGCGCAAACTCGGTAGACTCAAACTCCAGCTTACCGGCTTCGATTTTAGAGAAGTCCAGAATATCGTTGATGATCCCCAACAGCGAATGCGCGGCGCTCTGCGCCTTGGTCAAATGGTTGTGCAAGGTTGAGGGTAAATCCTGCTTCAGCGCCAGATACAACATACCCAGAATCGCATTCATCGGCGTGCGGATTTCGTGGCTCATATTGGCCAGAAACTGGCTCTTCGCCAGCGTAGCGGCTTCCGCAGCCTGCCGGGCTTGTTCCAGTTCTACGGTGCGCGCCGCCACCAGCTCTTCCAGATGGTGGCGATAAGAATCCAGTTCGCTCTCCACCCGTTTTTTCTCGGTAATGTCTTCCTTAATGGCCAGATAGTGAGTGACGGCACCGTCCGCTTGCCTTACCGGCGTGATCTGCGCCCATTCGACGTATTCGCTGCCGTCTTTACGGCGGTTAATCAATTCACCGGACCAGCTTTTACCTTGGGTCAGGGTATGCCACATCTCGTCGTAAGTGGCCTGACCGGTGTGCCCGGATTGCAGGATCCGCGGATTTTGGCGGATGGCTTCCTCGCGGCTATAGCCGGTGACCGCCGTAAAGTGCTGATTGACGTACTCGATTTCCGCTTGCAGATTGGTGATGACGATGCTGTTGGGGCTTTGCTCCACCGCAAGCCACAGTTTGCGCAGTTCCGCTTCCGCCTGTTTCAGTTCGGTAATGTCGGTAATCACCGCTACCCGACAGTCACGCTCGGAAAAATGGATGTCGTGCGAGCGAACGATGATGTCGATTACCCGGCCGTCTTTAAGAAGATGCTGCCACTCGCCGATATAGGCAAAACCGCGCAGACTGGCCGCCAAGCTTGCAATGGCTTGTCGCTGTTGTTCCGGGAACAGATCGGTGAGTTTGAGTGCGACGATTTCAGTTTGGCTGTAGCCATATAACTGGATAAACGCATCATTCACCGCGACCATGGCCAGCGTGCCGCGCTCGTAGACCAACATCGGCGCCGGGTTGTGATCAAAAAGGTGGCGGAATTGTTGCTCGATCTGCTTGCGTTCCGTAATGTCCGACCAAATCAGGGACAAATAATTACGGCCTCTGATTTCAATCACTTTGATGCTGACATGGACATTCAACAATGTACCGTTCTTGTGACGGCGCAAGGTATCGAATTGTGCACCGCCGGCTTGCATGAAATCATCCGCTATCTGGCGAACCTGGGCAGCGTCGAATTCGCCCTGAATATCCGGCAGGCGCAAGCCAGCGAATTCCTCGCGGCTATACCCCAAGTGTTGGCAGGCGGCGTCATTGAATTCGATGAACTCGAAAGTTTCGGCATCAATTAGCGTAATCGCATCGGTGGCCTGCGAGACGATGGCGCTGAAAATCCGCTCGCGATTTCTGGCTTTTTCCTCGATGATCCGGCGTTTTATAAAGCTACTCACCCGTTCCGCCACGGCATCGAGCAAGAGTCGTTCTTCGCCTAAAAACTGATCGTCCGGATGCTCGGGCTGCGGTTGCAGATTAGCGATCGAGATACTGCCGGACGCTATACCATCGATTTGAATGGGTACGGTCAGTAAGCTGCTGGAATTTTTGAAATCGCCGCTGACATAGCTTTGGCCGTCCCATTCCATGCGGGCAGCGGTTGCTTCGGGACAAAGCCAGCCGGCAGGTAATAAGTCAACAACGCGCTGTAGCACCTCCGGCAAAGGCTTTTCTAAATCCTCGGTGGCGCGAAAAACCGCGTGCAGACATTTTTGTTCCTTGATGCGCTCATTTAAGGCGATCTGCGTTGCATGCAGCTGGCTAATATCTCGGGCCATGCCCAGCACGCCGATCAATTTGCCGTCGCAGGAATTAACCGGGGTTTTAATGGTTTCGTAGAGTGCTTTATGCTTGCCGTCGGCATAGCTTATCCAGTCCTGATTGCGGATAGGCTCGCCGGCGGCCATGGCTTTAGCATCCTGTTCGCGGTATTTATCGGCTTGTTCGCGGCTGACAAAATCGTAATCGGTCTTGCCGACGATAAGCTGTTCAGGCTTGCCGTACAGGGGTTCGAAGCTCGGGTTACACAGCAGGTAAACGCCGTCGGGATCTTTCAGCCATATTTTGTCGGGCATGGCCTTTAACAAGGTGCGTAGCAAATCTTCTTTTTCGGCCAAGGTTTCCAAGGCCCTTTGCCGCTCGGAAAAATAGCAGGCTAACGCCATGCCCACTACCGATAGCACCACCATGAAAAACCAATAGTTGATTTCGTGATTATCGCCCAAGCTGGGATCGGTCAGGCCGGAACGTCGCCAAACCAAGCCGAACATGGCCTGTGTGGCGGTAACGACCAAAATCAGCGTGGTAGCGCGGCTGCCAAGACGAACAGCCGCCCAACTGACAAATAGAAATATCCAGTAACTTTTCGCGTAAGCGCCGAGGCTGTCGTGAAACCAGTCGAGAAACACCAACTGCCCCACCAAAAAGTTCAGCGCAATAATCATCATGGCTTCGCTGAACGCTTTAGCCCCCTGCAGCTTGCAGGCACTGTTAGTCCAGACCAAAATCAGCGGCGTAACCAATATCACGCCCAGCGTATCGCCCATCCACCAATGTAGCAGCGAGGAAAGCACAGCTTCCTCGCCGATAAATCCGCCAGCAAACAAAGTCAACGTGCCGATTGCCGCAGTCAACGAACAAGCGACAACGCCGCCTACACTTATCAGCACCAGATAATCGCGCAGCGTTTTCAGAGAACGGTCGAAGCCGCGGATGCGCTGCAGCAACCAAGCGCCGGACCAGGCGCCGAAGGTACTACCGATTGATATGCTGGTCGCGCTCAATAACGCTTTGCCTTGCCACAGATTAAGCGCCAAGGCCCCGATGAATATTGCCCAGAGATAGTGGCGGCCGCCCAGCAAAATGGCCGCCAATGCCAGCCCGCTGGCAATAAAAAACACACTGGCACTGCCATTGGGCGCGAAATACAACAAAGCCAATCTGGCCGTTACGATATAAAGCCCGGCAGCAGCTATCCATCTCAGCCATGCAGGCGCCATTGCTTCACGCATAAACCCTCCTCGTGCTGAGAGTATAGCGACTGCCTGGGGGATTTCTAATTTAAATAGCCCGGCTGCTTATTGGCCGGGTTCTTAAACGTTGTCGCACCCGCGCCGGCGGGAGTGTTTATTTGTAAGTAGGCTTACCATCGCCAAAGGCGTTTAAAGACACTTCAAAGTAGAAGAAATTACTCGGTTCGTTGGTATAAGAGCCCTGCCCGCCTTGCGACACGCCTACGGCTCTGGCTTCGGTAAAGTCGCCAGGGGTAAATCGTGCATAGCTCATGCTCCAATCCACATAGGCATTCAGTTTATGGCGCAGGCGAATATCAAACTCGTGTCCCAGGAAAGTCCCGCTGCGGCCCGTGGTGTCGCGCAAACCGGCCCGGTTCCAGCCACCGGCCGCACTTTCCTCCCAGTAAGCGTTGTAGCCGGTATCGATACGCACGTCTTTGTAAGGCGAAAACTCCAGTCTGGCCTTCGGCGCGATGATATTGTCCCAGGAGAAATAATCATTCCGCGACCAGGGTTGGTTAAAGCCGTAGAACGCATCGAAGCGTTGATTGATGTTGTCGCCGGCGTTTTTATCGCCCGTGCCGTAACCGTAATAGAGACTGGCGCGGGGTTTCCAATCGTGGTCGAAGCTGTAACCTAATTCCAAGGAGTAGGCCAAGGCGTCGTGCTGGCGTAAGGTCTCCCGCGTCCCGGACAAGGAGCCGAAGCGCCCGAATTGCTTATTGATGTCGGCATCGAAATCAAAGCCGCCGCCGAAAAAGCCGTAAGCTCTAAGACCCGGCGCATAAATATCCATACTGGCCTTGCGATTGGCTGCCACCCGGTTGGCGGGATCACCGTCGGTTTTGCGCCCCAAGAAATAAGGCTGGATGGTGACAAACTCGGACCATTGTTTCAGGCTGAGTACGGCGCCGTAGATCCAGGTGTCTTCATCCGGTTGGTCGAATTCGTATTTGTAGCGCTCCACCGGTTGCAAGGCAAAAGTATCCAAATCCCAGTCATTCTGCTTCTTGCCGAAGTGTACTCGGTAACCTTCGAAGTTGTTGGTGGTGTTACGGAACTCGTTGTTACCAATCAAACGCCTATCCAGCAATTCCAAGTGCATACGGCCGGCACGAATACTGAGGGGCCGGTTATGGCCTAAGGCATTGGCGAAATACAACTCACCATAGCCCTGGATCATCTCAAACTCGTTCACATCGGCATCGGTTTTCGGGTACAAACCGTTATAACTGCGCGCATCCTCCATTTCGACCGCAAAGCGTAACGGATCGAGGATTTCTTTGATGCCGACGTAGGCGCGGGTCCTCAGCAGCCACAGGTTATCGGCATCGGGCCGCCACTCTGAGGTGCCTGAGCGTTGCGGCCTGAAGTCGTTTTCGCGGTATTCGTAGCGGGTCCGAAAATCCAGCCCGACATCCAGCCATTTCACATCGCGAAATTGCTCGAACTGGGTTTTACTCAAATTGCGCACGTACAAAGGCGGATCGGTTGGCGCAGGTTCGACGCGATAGCCTTTGGTCGGGACATAATAATCTTCGGCGTTGACCAGGACCGGCCAAGCCAGCAACAAGCCAAGTGCACCTGCTGCCCGTACTGTATAAATTAAAGGTCGTTTCATGTGGGTAACTGTGGGTTTAGAGTAGTTAATGGCCGGTACACAAAAAGATTCTGCTCATCTCGCCGTCCTTTGGCTGAGTGGCAACAAGCGAACAACTATTTAGCGGCGTTAGCCTTAGTCTAGTTGGAACCCGCTTATACAGAATCTTTTTGCTGGCCCAGCCGAAAACGTTCGCGCTTATCGATCTGGACGATGCGGCCGTCGTGAATCACGACTTCAACCGAGCCAAACCGAATATCCTGCACAATCGTCGCAATTTGCAATGCAATCTCCTTGTTATCGCCTTGCTTCAATGCATGGCCGTTAAGTTCAATCGCCATATAGCCTCCTGAGGTATGGTGGGTTATCGTGGTTTGATGAATCCTTGTCTTGGCAGCATTAGCGCCAATGACCGTGGACAAATGGTAAGAAAACCACAAAGCGATTGAAAACGATATAAACAGAAATATATATCTGTTAATTGGATATATGACATGGCGAATATTTACCTTCCCATCCTGGCCGCAATAGCCAAAATTCGCCCGCTTGTTATCTAAATAAAAGATTATCAATTCAATTTATATCATTTCCGTTGGCATTTAAGTTTCTCTATCCTGTCAGCACCTACTGACTGTTTCCAGAGAAACACCATGACCCAAAGCAATATCATGCCGGGCTTTCGACCGGCACTGGCCTACACCTTGTTCTACCTTGGACTGGTGGTTCTGATCCCATTAAGCACCCTGGTATTTAAGAGCTTGCAACTAGGTTGGGGCGAGTATCTGGACATCATTAGCAATAATCGAGTGGTATCGTCGTTTCGGGTCAGCTTCGGCACGTCGCTGATTGCCGCCTTGGTGGCCGGCGTATTCGGATTTGTCATCGCCTGGGTGTTGGTGCGCTATCCCTTTCCCGGCAAGCGCTTTTTAGACGCTTTAATTGACCTACCGTTTGCCTTACCGACGGCAGTGGCCGGCGTGATCCTGGCAACCATCTTTCAGCCCAGCGGCATGCTAGGTAAATGGTTGATGAGCTCATTGGGCGTGCAAGTGGCTTACAAGCCGCTGGGGATTGTGGTGGCGTTAATTTTTATTGGCATCCCCTTCGTAGTGCGAACCGTCGAGCCGGTATTGCAGGAATTTGATACCACAATGGAAGAAGCCGCATCCAGTCTGGGCGCTACTCGCTTGCAAGTGTTTGCGCAGGTGATCTTTCCCAACATTTTTCCGGCGCTGTTGACCGGCGTATCGCTGGCGTTTGCCCGCGGGGTTGGCGAGTACGGTTCGGTGATCTTTATCGCCGGCAATCTGCCTTATGTCTCGGAAATTGTCCCGCTGTTGATCATCACCAAACTGGAGCAGTACCAATATGCCGGGGCGACGGCGATTGCACTGACGATGCTGCTAGTGTCGTTTTTGTTGCTACTGATCGTTAATTTATTGCAGCTCTGGGCGCGCCGCCGCTCCGGGCAAATTTAGGAGGCATCATGCACGCCAATGTTCATGTGATTAGCGACGCCACCGGCCAAGCACACTTCAAAGCACTGCACGATCCATTTTGGGTGCGCTGGGGCCTGGTCGGCATCGCGGTAGGTTTTATTGTGTTGTTTCTGTGCGTCCCGCTAGGTTTGGTGTTGTATCAGGCGTTCTCCAAAGGTTGGCAAGCCTATTGGACAGCGCTGGCGCAACCGGATGCCATCGCCGCGATGCAGCTGACCTTGCTGGTGGCATTGATCACCGTGCCGCTGAATACCGTATTCGGCGTCGCCGCAGCCTGGGCCATCACCCGTTTCGAGTTTTGGGGCAAAAGCTTATTGACCACCTTGATCGATTTGCCGTTCTCGGTATCGCCGGTTATTTCGGGACTGATTTTTGTGCTGATGTTCGGCGCCCAAGGCTGGTTCGGACATTGGTTTTCCGAGCATGACATTAAAGTGATATTCGCGGTGCCCGGCATCGTGCTCGCAACCATCTTTATCACCTTTCCTTTTGTGGCGCGCGAACTGATTCCGCTGATGCAGGAAATGGGCAACGAGGAAGAAGAAGCAGCGCTATCGCTGGGTGCCAGCGGCTGGCAGACATTCTTTAAAGTGACTTTACCCAATATCAAATGGGCCTTGCTGTACGGCGTGTTGCTTTGCAATGCCAGGGCGATGGGCGAATTCGGCGCGGTATCCGTGGTATCCGGCCATATTCGCGGCGTGACCAACACCCTGCCCTTGCATGTGGAAGTCAGTTACAACGATTACGACGTGATCGGCGCATTTTCCAGCGCCTCGATATTAGCCTGCCTGGCCATCGTTACGCTGGTTTTGAAAAGCGTTTTGGAATGGAAGCAGGCCAGAGCCTAAAGACGAAAATACGCCGACATTCTGAGGCGTTTAACATCCGGTATTGAGATAAAAACATGAGTATTCTGCTAAACAACATCAGCAAAAACTTCGGCAAATTTGCCGCCTTATACGACGTCAACCTGGAAATTCCGGAAGGCGAGCTGGTGGCCTTGCTGGGCCCATCCGGCTGCGGCAAAACCACCTTGTTACGGATCATCGCCGGCCTGGAAACCCCGGATTTCGGCCGGGTACTGCTCAGCGGCGAAGATAAGACCGAGCAACATGTCAGCCGGCGCGGGATTGGTTTTGTGTTTCAACATTACGCCTTGTTCCGGCATATGACGGTGTTCGACAACATCGCCTTCGGTTTGCGGGTCAAGCCACGCAAGGAACGGCCTACCGAAGCCTTTATCAGCAAAAAAGTGCATTCTTTGTTGGAGTTGGTACAACTGGATTGGCTGGCCGACCGCTTCCCGGATCAATTGTCAGGTGGCCAACGGCAGCGGATAGCTTTAGCTAGAGCCCTGGCGGTAGAGCCCAGCGTATTGTTACTGGACGAACCGTTCGGTGCATTGGATGCCAGCGTGCGCAAAGATCTGCGGCAATGGCTGCGCAATCTGCATCAGGAACTCCATGTCACCAGTATTTTTGTGACCCACGATCAGGAAGAAGCCATGGAAGTGGCCAGCCAAGTCGTCGTATTGAATCAAGGCCGTATCGAGCAACAAGGCGCCCCGGCGGATATTTACGATCACCCGGCCAATGCCTTTGTCTCTAAATTCATCGGGCAAACCAACGTCTTCGATCTATCGGAAACCGAAAGCAACTGGCTGCAACGTGCAGGGATTCTGGCGGAAAAACCGCAAGGCATCTTCGCGCACGTCCGCCCGCATCATATCGACATCGTCAAAGCCGAAGAAGCCTCCGGCTCGCCGGTAACCTTGAAGGACTGGCAACATCTGGGCGCGACGATACGCATCGAACTGTTCAATCCGCAACATAACGGTTCCGGTGCGACGCTGTTTGCGGAGATGCCCAACGAACGCTTCAAACAACTGAATTTAAACAAGGGCGACCGCGTGGCGGTGCATATCAAACAAGCGCATTGGTTTAATTGACAGCACCCCTCATAGTTCGGGCTATGCCAAACATAGCCCGGTACCGGCATTTGACCCGGTTCGCGATTGTTGCCCATCGCTCAAATCACCCCATGGAAAGACCGATATGAATCTAAATCAGCTTGAATTATTGCGCGTCCTCAAAGACACCCAGTTCAACCAATCCAAAGCCGCGGAAATCATGCATGTGGTGCAGTCGGCCGCCAGCCGACAGTTACAATTATTGGAGGAGGAATTGGGCTCGCCGCTCTACGAACGCCACGGCAAAAAACTGCTGGGTTTGACACCGCTGGGCGAGCAGGTCATGGAGCAGGTAGACAGAATCAATCAAGCCAAAAAGAACATCTTGTCGATAGCCGACGACTTTCGGGAGAATCGCAACGGCGCCTTGCATATCGCCACCACCCATACTCAAGCAAAATACTTGCTGCCGGAACCGGTGCAAAAATTCCGGGAGAAATATCCGGGCATCACCATTTACATGGTGCAATCCTCGCCACAAGAATTAATAGAGCAGCTCCATCAGCATCGGGCCGATATTGCCATCTGCACCGAAAAGCTGGACGAGGACGAGAAACTGGTCGTCAAATCCTGCTACGAATGGCAACACATCGCCGTAGTGCCGCGCCATCACCCCTTGGCGCAAGGCGATGTGACCTTGGGCCGGCTGGCCGCATTTCCGATTTTGACTTACTCGCAAGGCTATACCGGCCGTTCGACCATCGAAAAAGCCTTTAAGAACGCCGGCAAGGAACTGGACATAACGCTGTCCGCCGCCGATTCCGACATTATCAAAACCTATGTCAGATTGGGTTTAGGCGTGGGGATTATCGCCGGTACGTCTTACGAAGCGCGCAACGACAATGATTTGGTCGCCAGGGATTTATCGCACCTGATCCCGCGTTCGGTGACGAAAATCGCCTATTTGAAGCAATTATATCTACCCACTTATTTGCAATATTTCATTAACGAGCTGCTTGCCAAAGCCGCCAAGGAGCATGAATATTAAAATCCGGCACGAATTTCGGTTTTGATTTCGATATTTATCATAAGAACCGCCGTAAAAATTTCGACTTTGCGATCCTTCACGCAAAAACAAAGACTTACAAACCGCCCAACCACCGCCGCAAGCTCCTTGCACCGAGGTAAATCATATTTTTAGATTTATATATCTCAAATAGGCATTACAGATAACCGAACCAATCGAACCTGTATTGACAGCCTTCGTTTAAACCAAGTACTTTAAAAAAAATCGCTGACCGGACCACCGGAAGCCAGTACGCCTGAATTGATAAGCAGGCTGCTGGCTTTTTTTTTGGCCCGCAGAAATCCGACAGGGAGTAATACCGTCATGACGCATTGGTATCCAGATAACTCGCAATCAATAGGCAAAACCCCATTAGTCCGGCTAAACCGCATTACCGACGGCGCGCCGGTGACTTTGCTGGCTAAAATCGAAGGCCGCAATCCAGCCTATTCCGTGAAATGCCGCATCGGCGCGGCGATGATTAACGACGCCCAGCAACGCGGCTTGCTGACCGACGGCAAAGAACTGATAGAACCCACCAGCGGCAATACCGGCATCGCCCTAGCCTTCATAGCCGCCGCGCGCGGCATTCCACTAACGCTCACCATGCCGGAAACCATGAGTCTGGAACGGCGCAAATTATTGGTGGCTTATGGCGCCAAACTGGTCCTCACCGAAGGCGCCAAGGGCATGAAAGGCGCGATAGCCAAAGCCGAAGAAATTGCCGCGTCCGATCCGGACCGCTATGTACTGCTGCAACAATTTAAAAATCCCGCCAACCCCAGCATCCACGAACTCACGACTGGCCCGGAAATCTGGACCGACAGTGACGGTGCCATCGACATTTTAGTCTCCGGCGTCGGCACCGGCGGCACCATTACCGGCGTTTCGCGCTATATCAAATTCAAGCAGCGCAAACCTATCGTTTCCATTGCGGTGGAACCTGAGGCCAGCCCGGTACTGAGCCAATTCCGAGCCGGCGAACCGCTACAACCGGCACCACACAAGATTCAAGGCATAGGCGCCGGCTTCGTGCCGGATGTGCTGGATTTGTCCCTGGTTGACGAAATCGCTCTGGTGAGCAATGACGATGCCATAGCCTATGCCCGCCGTCTGGCGCGCGAGGAAGGCATCTTGGCCGGCATTTCCTGCGGTGCGGCAGTGGCCGCCGCGGTACGGGTGGCAAAGCGTCCGGAACACGAAGGCAAAACCATTGTGGTCATTTTGCCGGACTCCGGCGAGCGCTATTTGAGCTCGGCCTTGTTCGAAGGCCTGTTTGACCCGCAAGGTGTAGCGCTATGACCTTAAGCGAACACGGCCAACGCTGGGAAATCGATGCTCTGGTTGCAGAACTGCGCGAACTGCGCCTGCAATCCCTGGAAAACCGGCATCGCCGCGAGCATCCGCCCAAATTGCCTTCCCGTAAGATTTTGAGCCAAATCGTCGACAACTTGGGCGCGGCGCTGTTCCCAAACCGACTAGGAATGCCCGACCTGACTGACGAAGGCATCGATTATTTCGTCGGCCACACGCTGGATAGTCTGCTACGGCAATTGCAACGGCAAATCGGCCTGGAATTGCAATTTGTCGCCGAACAGCAAGGCCTATCCCTGGATACTCGCAGCCAAGCGACAGACATCACCCGGCAGTTTGCGGCCCAGTTGCCTGCTGTGCGGCAATTGATCGACACAGATATTCAAGCTGCCTACGAGGGCGACCCCGCCGCGCGTTGCGCCGATGAAGTGTTGGTTTGCTATCCAGGCATCACCGCGGTGATTCATCACCGACTAGCGCATGTGCTGTACCAATTGGGTCTGCCGTTGGTGGCGCGCGTGATCAGCGAAGTTGCGCATTCCGCCACTGGGATCGACATCCATCCGGGCGCGCAAATCGGCGAAAGCTTTTTTATCGATCACGGCACCGGCGTGGTAATCGGCGAAACCGCGGTCATTGGCCGGCGGGTGCGTTTATATCAAGCAGTCACGCTGGGCGCCAAACGCTTTGACAAGGACGACAACGGCATTCTGGTTAAGGGTAACGCCCGCCACCCCATCGTCGAAGACGACGTGGTGATTTATGCCGGTGCCACAATTTTGGGCCGCATCACGATAGGCCGGGGTTCGACGATAGGCGGCAACGTCTGGCTCACCCACAGCGTGCCGCCGGACAGCCTGGTAAGCCAGGGCCAGTATCGGACCGAAGTATTTGCCGGCGGCGGCGGGATTTAAGACTCAACGGCAAATCGGCACTTTTTCAAACCAACATTCATTAATCCGTCACTAAAAACACTTTAACCAACCACCACCCACTAAGAAAGGAAAATCACCATGTCAGACATTCATCAAGCCCATACCGCGTTAGGCGACGTCGCTGCGCGCACCTTATCCAACGCCACCAAAACCGTGCCCATGATGGGTACGATCACGCCTCGCTGGCTGGTGCATTTGATGCACTGGGTACCAGTCGAAGCGGGTATTTACCGGGTCAACAAAGTTAAAAGCGAAACCAGCATCGCCGTCGACTGCTCCAGCCTCGATGAAAAAGTGCTGCCGCAAACCTATGTGGATTACGAAGAATGGGGCCGCGAATATCGCTTGAACGCCGTCAACACCGTACTGGACGTTCACACCCGCGTCGCTGATTTGTACAGCAGCCCTTACAACCAAATCCACGAACAGTTGCGTTTGACTATCGAAACCGTCAAAGAGCGTCAAGAAAGCGAGCTGATCAACAATGCCGAATACGGCTTGTTAAACAACGTCGCGCCCGCGCAAAAAGTACAAACCCGTAAAGGCTCGCCAACTCCTGACGATCTGGACGAGTTGATTGCCCGAGTCTGGAAAGAACCCGCCTTCTTCCTGGCCCACCCACGCGCCATCGCCGCCTTCGGCCGCGAAGCTACCCGCCGCGGCACACCACCGCCAACCATCTCCATGTTCGGTTCGCAATTTTTAACTTGGCGCGGCCTGCCTTTGATTCCGACCGACAAGCTAAAAATCACCAACGGCAAAACCAATATCCTGCTGTTGCGCACCGGCGAAAGCCGTCAAGGCGTAGTCGGTTTGTATCAACCCAATCTGACCGACGAACTGAGCATGGGCCTGTCCGTGCGTTTCATGGGCATCAACCACAAAGCTATCGCCTCCTATCTGGTATCGCTGTATTGCTCGCTGGCGGTGTTGACCGAGGACGCCATCGGCGTATTGGAGAACGTCGAAATAGGCAACTACTATGACTACCAATAACAGTGATCTGGCTGGCCTGGCGCAACAAGCGCTGAGCGGCGGCACCGTGCCCGCGGGCTTGCCGGATGCCGCCGAATTGACGCGCTTGGCCAATCAGATTTTCCTGGAAGTGCCTAATGCTGGCGAAGCCATCGATACCGTGCCGGTCTCGGCGGCAACTGCCGTACCGTTTAATAACGTCAGCTCCGGTTTCGACTCCCGGCCCGGCATTGACGACACGGCTATCTCAGCCCTGGTGCAACGCAGTTTTGCTTTGCCTGGTACAGCGGATTTGCAAACGGCCCTTGCCACACCGTTTGGTAAAAGCCAACCCACCACGCCCAGCGCTTCATCGTTTTATTTTTTAAACGACGTATCGGCATTGGCTCGCGCGGCGCAAATACCGGGTTTAGGTTCTGCGCATCCGCCATTTGATGTGCATGCAGTGCGGCGAGACTTTCCGATTTTGCAAGAGCGCGTAAACGGTTATCGGCTGGCCTGGCTGGATAACGCCGCGACCACGCAAAAGCCGCAGGTAGTGATTGATCGGATTTCCGAGTTTTATCAGCACGAAAACTCCAACATCCACCGGGCCGCGCATGAATTAGCGGCACGAGCTACCGATGCCTATGAAGGCGCACGACAAATCGTCGCGCGTTTTATCAATGCCTCGTCCGCCGATGAAGTGGTGTTCGTGCGTGGCGCTACCGAAGCCATCAACCTGGTTGCCAAAAGTTGGGGCAAGCAAAACATTGGCGCGGGTGACGAAATTGTCATCAGCTGGCTGGAACATCACGCCAACATCGTGCCCTGGCAGCAATTGTGCGCGGAGACCGGAGCGGTACTCAGAGTCATTCCGGTCGATGATAACGGCCAAGTGATTTTGTCCGAATATCAAAAACTGCTGAATGCCAAAACCAAGCTGGTGTCGTTTACCCAGGTCTCTAATGCCTTGGGCACCGTCACGCCGGCGCAAGAAATGATCGAACTGGCTCATAGGGCCGGCGCTAAAGTATTGCTGGACGGCGCGCAATCGGTGTCGCATTTAAAGGTTGATGTACAGTCCTTGGATTGCGATTGGCTGGCATTCTCCGGACATAAGATCTTCGGTCCGACCGGTATCGGCGTGCTGTACGGCAAGGCGGAAGTTCTGGAGGCTACTCAACCTTGGCAAGGCGGCGGGAATATGATCGAAGACGTCACCTTCGAGAAAACCGTCTACCAACCGGCACCCGCCAAATTTGAAGCCGGCACCGGCAATATTGCCGATGCGGTGGGTTTGGGTGCGGCGCTGGAATACCTAAACAAGATCGGTATCGAAAATGTAGCCCGCTACGAGCATGAGTTGCTGGTTTACGCCATGCATGCGTTACAGGCCATTCCCGGACTGCGGTTGATCGGCACCGCGCCGGAAAAAACCAGCGTGGCGTCGTTCGTGATAGACGGTCATAGCACTCAAGATATTGGTAAAGCCTTGAATGAGGCCGGCATCGCCGTGCGCTCCGGCCATCATTGCGCACAGCCCATTTTGCGCCGCTTTGGCTTGGAAAGTACCGTAAGACCCTCGTTGGCGTTTTATAACACTTACGAGGAAATCGATAGGTTAACGGCAACCCTAAAACGGTTGCAGTGCACTTCTCGGCGATTTTAGCCTACCATTTTGGGGTCAAGGCGGCATACAGTCTTGACCTCAAATATTCGCGCTGGACATGCCAACCTATTTTTAACAGCATTTTCAATGTGAGGAAGTGCGAAAAAGCCGCTATAAAACCATCTTGGTTCTCGGGCCTTATATCTAAACGTATCGGTAACGCCAATTATCCTGGCGTTACCGAGCATTTATCTTAACTACGGGTTTCCGTAGCCAGTTCCAGCGCCGACTGCGGTCCGGCCGCCTTGCGTTTTTTTGGCTTAAAGGTTTTGACCAGTCTTTTCCATCCAACCACCAGCGAACTGGCGCCCAATACCAAACCGAAACCCACCCAAGTCAACATCCAGGCATCCCAGATCGGCCGGTGATACAGCCAACCGAAATCCCAATGATGCAACCCCGAATACAGCCAACGAAACACCCGGCGACTGCGATCCAGCTTAGCTAACAAGCTACCGTCTTGCGGATCCAGATAAAACCGTGTGCCGGCTGCGTCCGCCAGCTGTACCGCTACCACCGGCAGGGGCTTTTCCACCAAGCTTTGATAATGCCGCGGGTAATAATAGCTATCGTAATCGTCCAGCAATTCCTGGCTGGCGATGGGCATATCTTCTGCCACACGCTGAATCGCCTCGGTTACCGAGATTTTATTGAATTGGTGAACCGCCCCATCCACCGCTTGCGGCAATCGCTGACCATCGCGACCATAGGCCAATAACACCGCTTCGCCGCCCAAACGCCGCCAACCCAACTCGACGATGTCCTTACCCTCGGCCGTATTCAGCGGGCCGGGTTGCCAATTGCGCATCGCGTCGGGTAACACCTTGCCCAAATAACGGTTCAGCTCTTGCCGGGACGGATTGGCTTCGGAAAATAATTTGCCGGGATTGGTATCGATAAATCCGCTCAGCGCCCAAGACAGCGCCACGGTCCCGCCGATCAAACCGCTCCAGAAATGCCATTTAAACCAAAACTCGCGGTAGGGTTGCGTGCGGCCTTGCGAGTAAGTGGGCTTGCCGTTAAATCCCGGCCGCCAGCGCAACCAACCGATAATCAAACCGGTGATGCACGCAATAGTCGCGCCCAAGCCCGACCATAATTGCACATCGTGGCGATATTGCCCCAGACCGATAGCTTCCAGAGGTTTGAATAAATGCAGCCAGTTGCCGGCATAGTAAAACGCCCTATCGACGCGGGTCGAAGCATGCAGCACTTCGCCGGTACGCGCCGAAATCAACAACTCGTCGCCGTCGTCACTAGCTACCCGATGAAACGGCCGCAAAGCCTCCTGATTGCGCAGAATAATCGGCGCTTCCACCGTTTCCACTACTTGCAAATTATGGTTAATACCCTCGCGCTTGAACCAGTCGTCGGCGATGCGTAACGCCTGCTCCACTGAAGTTTCGCGCAAGCTGCCGTCCAGTGCGGACAACGCAAAACGCGCGCCTTGGGTATCTTCCACCAGCCAAAACGGCTCGTCGTTCCGTCTTACCAAGCGGGCATCGGCTATACCGGCAGTCTGTTCGGCGCTATTACCTATCTCGGCTTTTGCTTGCGCGCCATGTTCGCCCATGTTGGCCGGCTTGGATTGATGTTGCACGGCAAACAGCTTGCGTTGTTCGGCACTGCGGTCCCAGGCTTCGCCAAGGCTCAACCAGCCTACTTCCGGTGCTAGGCTTTCCGCGTGCGCCAATTGCTGGCTGCGGCTTTGTGTGGTCGGCGTCGAATAAATAATCGCGATGCCGGTAAAAAACCAGAAAAACATGAACAAAGCCAACACCACCCCCAGCCAGCGATGGGTTTCATATAACAACCAATTCAAAGACTTTTTCATTGCCGCCCTCCTAAACGCCCTTTGTTGATGACACTATCCGTTGAAAACTACTTTGCACTTCGCCCCCTAAACCCTTCCTTAAACCCATATTGACCTGCCTGCGCGGACTTACCCAAACCTTGCACAATCTCCAGGGCCTTTTCGACATTTTCGGCCGGTTGCAAGTCGCCGACGCTGGCGACGATCCTGCCGTCCGCCGCCACCACAAACGTGGTCCGGGCGATAGCGCCGTGATTGACTTGTACGCCGCGGCTGTCCAAGCGCCCGGTTTTCGATTCATCCACGCTCAAGCCGTAAGCATTGGCGATCTTGCCGTCCGCATCCGAGGCCACCGGAAATTTACTGGCGCAGTAATCAGGATCGGCCGAGAACTCGTTCAACCGCTCGATGCTATCCAAAGACACGCCCACAATCGTCGCACCGGCGGCGGCGAATTTGTCGTGATTGATCGCAAAGGTTCTTGCCTGAATATTGCAGCCGCGCCCGTAAGCGGTCGGATAGAAATACACCACCACCGGACCTTTGCCGCGCGCTTCCTTCAAGGAATAGGCAAACGGCTTGCCGGCAAACGAGGCTTGGGTCTGGAAATCCGGTGCCACATCGCCTTCTTGCAAGCCGGCCAGTGCCGAGAACGCGACTAACAGCAATAGTGCGCTACCCAGGAAAAAACGTTTCATATCAACTCCGTAAAAAGGATGGGAATAAGCTTCCGGCGGCACACTCCTCTGCTTACAAGCCCGATAGGTATTCGACCAAGGCATTCAGCTCGTCGTCGTTTAAAGACTTGGCGACCTTGTTCATCACGGCTTCCGGGCTATTTTTGCGTTCGCCCAGCTTCCAATTGGTCAATTGACTGCGCAGATAAACCCGACGCTGGCCACCTATCACCGGGTAAATGACGTTATCCACCACCTTGCCTTTACCGTTTTCGCCGTGACAACTGGCGCATGCCGGCAAATCCCGCGCCGCATCGCCGTTTACAAACAAATTTTTAGCGAGCGGATTGTCGGCGATCCGCTCGCCTCGCATGACTTTTTGGCTGGCAAAATATGCGGCGATGTCGGCCATGTCTTCTTGTGTCAGATCGGCGGCCATCACATTCATGATTTCGTGATTGCGAGCGCCGGATTTAAAATCGCTGAGCTGTTTAACCAGATAGCCGGCGTATTGACCGGCGTGGCTGGGAATTCTGACATCGCCACTGTTGCCGTCCTCACCATGACATTCCTGGCAACGTTCGTCAGCCGACTTTTGTTTACCGGCGACCGGATTGCCGTTGCCGATGCGTTGCAAAGAAAGTTCATCGCCCTGCTCTGCAAATACGGTTTTCGCCGAAGCCAACAAGGCAAAGGTACTAACTGCCAGCCACGGACTGCGGCGGCGCCAATGAACCCTTGCTCTGCGGCGTTTGGTTTCGGGCGACACAGCACTTAGCCAACGGCAAAACCCCATGCCTAGTTCGCCTTCGGTCGCTCAGCGGCGAGCTTTTCCACGATTTCCAGTGCTTTGGCGACATTTTCTTCCGGCTTCAAGCCGCCCAAGGTCGCGGCGATTTTGCCGTTCGGCGTGATCACGAAGGTCGTGCGCTCGGCAAAGCCGTGGTTGATTTCCACGCCCCGGCTATCGGTTTTACCCGGCGCGGCGGCTTTCACGGCAATATCGTAATTGCCGGAGATTTTGCCGTCGGCATCCGATGCCACCGGAAACTTGCTGGCGCAGTAATTGGGGTCGGCGGAAAAGTCGTTCAGGCGTTCGATGCTGTCCAGTGATACACCGACGATACTGGCGCCGGCGGCGGCGAATTTTTCGTGATTGACCGCAAAACTATGCGCCTGCACATTACAGCCGCCGGTATAAGCGGATGGATAGAAATACACCACTACCGGACCTTTTTTCAAAGCCTCTTCCAGCGTGTAATTAAAAGCCTTGCCGGCCAAGGAAGCTTGCGCTTGAAAATCCGGAGCTGGATGGCCTTCCGGGAGCGCGGCCAACACCGGCAAAGCAAATACGGCAGGCAGGAGGCTTTTCAAAAATAAGTTTTTCATAATGCTTCAATTAGAGGGGTTTGTATTTGTCGTGGCAGGCGCCGCGGCATTGTTTGGAAAAGTCGTTGGCGGCAACGGCAGCGGTATCGAAATCGCCGGCCGTCAGCGCATTCTGAATATTCGCCGCCTTGTCCTGATATTCCTTGGCGTTATGCGTGGCATCGTCGGCATTGCCACGCTTGGCAAAAAATCCTTCGACCAGTTTGAATTCGTCCTGTAATTGCTTGGCTTGGGTTACCGCGGTGTTGGCGTCCTTGGCGGCAATATTGTTTTGCACTTCCTGAATTTTGGTTTCCACGTCATTCATTAACTCTTCGAAATCGAATTCGCTTTCGGCAATCACCGCGCTGCTGCTAAGAACCAAGCCAATTCCGAAAAGATAAATCGTCTTTCGCATATCGTTAACCCTGTCGCGGCATTACCCGCCGCATTAAATAATGTTCTCGGAACATCTCTAAAATTCCCTCTTCTCCAAACAGGACTCAGACGAAACACTGTCACCCAAGGCCCCCACAAAGGCCCGGCTGCGCGTATTACCGGGAGATATCCGGTCTGCCGTCCATTGGCCCCAGCCTCCTTGCCGGGATAAACGCTCACCTGACAGCGTCGTCCTAACGCCCTGTTTGATAAAGAAGGAATTTCAGAGATGTCCACATTGATTCAAATTCGCGTTACACCAGGCTAATAGCCGGCTCGGCGAATCGCTTACCCGAAAGCGCCACGCCTTCGGGTAAGACTCTAAAGCCCGACCTTAGGCAATCAATTCCTTGATCACTTTGCCGTACACCACGGTTGGACGTTCCGAACGGCCTTGATACTTGTAAATCAGTTTCAAGTGATCCAGACCCAACTGGTTCAGCACCGTCGCATGCAAGTCATAGGTATCCACTTCGGTACCTTTGATGGCTTGTACGCCCAGTTCGTCAGTACCACCATGGGTGTAGCCGGCTTTGACGCCGCCGCCCGCCATCCATTGGGTATAGCCCCAAGGGTTGTGGTCGCGACCGTCGCCGGATTCGCTCCATGGCGTGCGGCCGAACTCGGAGGTCCACACCACCAGCGTTTCATCCAACAAACCTTTGGCTTTCAAATCTTTCAACAAGCCGGCAATCGGTTTGTCGATAATTTTCGAATGTTTGCTGTGGTTGTCTTCGATGTTTTGGTGCGCGTCCCAATCGCGGCTGTCGCCTTTGATGTCGGTCGGGCCGGATACGACTTGCACGAAGCGCACGCCGCGTTCGGTCAAGCGTCTGGCACGCAGCAGCAACTCGCCGTAAGGGCGGGTGATTTCATCGTTCAGACCGTACAGCGCTTTGGTTGCATCGGATTCCTTACTAAAGTCAACCGCTTCCGGTGCGGTTTCCTGCATGCGGTAAGCCAACTCATAAGACTCGGTGCGGGCTTGCAGTTCGCTATCGGTCGGATAGTTGGCCGCATGTTGTTGATTAATCTGTTTCAACAAGTCCAGAGCATGGCGTTTTTCCGCGTTAGCCAGATATTCCGGGTTGTTCAAATGCAGAATCGGCGAATTGCCCGGACGGAACGGCGTACCTTGGTAAACCGCGGGTAAAAAGCCGGATTCCCAGTTGGTCACACCGCCGCGTGGTTCGCGTTTGTCGTTATACAACACCACGTAAGCAGGCAGATTCGGGTTCGCGGAACCAAGAGCATATTGCACCCAGGCACCCAGTGTTGGCCGGCCAGGGTTCAAGCCGCCGGTGTTCAACTTCATGATGGAAATATCGTGGGTCGCACCAACAGTCACACTGGATTTAATAAACGCCAAGTCGTCGGCGTGTTCCGCCAGATTGGGTAGCCAATCGGAAAACCAGGCGCCGCTTTGACCGTGCTGTTTCCAGTCGCGTTTGGTGGCGATCAATTTGGTGATACCGCCTTGAGTACTGGTTTTGATACCTTGCAAAAACGATGCAGGGATACCGGTACCGGCTTGTTTGACCAACTGCGGTTTGTAGTCGTACAAGTCCAGCGTGCTGGGGGCACCGGACATGTGCAGCCAGATGACGGTTTTGGCTTTAGGCGCAAAATGCGGCGCTTTCGGCGCTAAAGGATTGGCACCGGCCAAGGCTTGCAGGGCTGGGTCGTCCGCCAGGGCAGTGGCAATGACGCCACCACCGGGCAGAAAGCCGCTGACGGCCAAGCCGCCTAAGCCATAGCCGGTTTTTATTAAAAAATCGCGACGTGATTTGTTGTTCATTATCTAAACCTCTTGAATAGTATTTTGTGTCGGCAACTGCTTCGGGTCCGGTAAGGCGCCAACCGATTTGGCAGACGCCCACTTAAACCGAGTCGTATGTATCGTTAAAACCGGTAGATGAACTCGTTGGAGTTAGCTACCACGTGGACCAAATCCACGAATGCAGCGGCTCTCACAGGGTCACCCAGCGGCTTGTCCTTAACGCCGGCCGGTACGTTCACTTCAAACTTGCCATCCGCCGCCTTGGCGCGAATGATGGCTTCCTGTTCATTCAAGAAGGCCTGCAGCGACTCTTTTTCATCATCCTTCGGTTGCCGTGCAAACAAGATTTGATACAGTCTGCTGATCCGATCTTCCTCATCTTCACCCGCCTCGTTGATCACCCGACCAGCCAAGGATTTAGACCAGTCGAATATCAGTTCGCTGTTGTACAGGGTCAGGGCTTGCAACGGCGTGGTGGTAACCTCGCGTTTGCTGTGCGCTTCCTGCGGCGACGCCATGTTGAAGGAATCCAGGATCGGATAAGGGATACTGCGCCGGGTAAAGATGTACAAACTGCGGCGGTTCTGATCATGCACATCCTTCGAGGTTTTCCAGGCCGGATCGCCTTGGAAGTTACCGCTGGCGGTGTTGATCGCTTTGGGCAACGGCGGGTACACGCTAGGTCCGCCCACTTTCTCTTCCAACTTGCCAGCTGCGGCTAACAAGGAATCCCTGACCTGCTCCGCTTCCAAACGTTGGCGTGGAAACACTGCCAGCCATTGGTTTTCGGCGTCGGCTTTGGCCACGTCTTCGCGATAATCCGACGATTGGCGATAAACGCTGGACAGCAGAATCTCACGATGCAGTTTTTTCACGCTCCAGCCGTCGTTGACGAATTTGGAGGCCAGGTAATCCAGCAACTCGGGATGCGTCGGTTTTTGACCGGCTTTACCGAAATCGCTGACGGTGGTCACGATACCTTTACCGAAATACTGGTCCCAAATCCGGTTGGTAAATACCCGAGCGGTCAATGGATTGGTCGGACTGGTAATCCATTTCGCCAGCGCCGAACGGCGACCGGATGAAAACGGTAAAGGTTTGATGTCCGGTTTTTCATCGGTAATCGCTTCCGGGAACGCCGGTTGCACTTCTTCCAATGGTTTTTCGTGATCGCCCACCGCAAATACATAGCTAGGCGGCGCATCCGGATGACCCAGTTCGGTCATCGCCGAAATGGTGTTGGAGGATGTGGTCGGTTTCAGATCGTTGAATTTTTTAAGTTCTTTATCCAGTTTTTCCAACTCAGCCCATTGCTCGGCGATTTTTGGATCGCGCGTTTTAGCATCGGTACTTTCGCCTTTTTCCCGGAAATAAGATTCCAAGCTACCTTCGTCGGTCACATTGGCCAAACGGTGGTTAACCCAACGGTCGCGAGCGTTCCATTGCTCTTTAGGTTTAAAGATCGCTTCCCGCGAGTCGGTCAAATAACGTTCCTTGTGATATTTAAGTGCCTCTTCCCTGTGCGTATCGATAATGGCTTTTTTCTTGGCGCGAATCTCTTTAGTCGCCTCTTCCCATTTGGCGTACTGTTGTTCGTAGGCTTTTTCCACCTCGCCTTTCTTCGCAGGGATGTTGTCTACCGGCGCGATGTTGGCAAAGAACGACTGTAGCGAGAAATAATCTTTCTGGCTGATCTTGTCGAATTTATGGTTATGGCAACGCGCGCACTCCACGGTTTGACCCAGCACCACCTTGCCCACGGTATCGGTAATGTCCGTGGTGATTTGGTATTTGCGTTGTACCAAGTCTCGGGAGTTGCTGTTGTCCGGGAATTGCGCCATGAAGCCGGTGGCCACCAGGGCTTGTTCGTCGCCCGGCCACAATTCGTCGCCGGCCAATTGCTCCTGAATAAATCTGCTGTACGGTTTGTCCTGATTAAATGAGTTGATCACGTAATCGCGGTAACGCCACATGTTCAAGCGGTCGTTATCGTTTTGAAAACCGGTACTGTCGGCGTAACGTGCCAAATCCAGCCATTTACGGCCTTGGCGCTCGCCGTATTTCGGCGAAGCCAACAAGCGGTCCGCCAATTTTTCGTAGGCATCAGGCGATTTATCATTAACAAACGCATCGACTTCTTCCGGGGTGGGAATGACACCCCACACATCCAGCGTAGCCCGGCGGATGAACGACGCGCGGTCGGTATCCTGTGAAGGCTTGATGCCTTTGGCTTCCAAAGGTGCCAGCACAAAAGCATCGATAGGGGTTCTGACCCAATCTTTCTGCTGCACGTCAGGCACGGCAGGCGCATTGACCGGTTGATATGACCAGAGCTTGGACTTCGGTTGTCCGGCTGGAGCAGCGGCTTCGGTAGCCGGCTTTTCCTCTGCTGCCTGGGCTGCATCGGAAAGCGCCAGCGCCAACCCCCAGACCACCGCGCAATATAGTTTTATTTTCATTGAATTCCTCCAAAATGACAGCTTGATGGAACGAAGCCGGGGCTTAACCCAACCTCATTCGGAAATTAACCTTTATGCTTATGGCCTTTGCTGTGCTCTTGATCTTTGGCATGCTCTTCGGGCTTAGGCGCAGGCGGGACGATTTTGGTAATCTTGCCGCCCTCTTCTTCATAGTTCTGCGAACCTATCGCACCAACCACCTTGAAACCCTTTTCGGCCAGCAAGTCGGCGGATTTGCCGGCCCGGCCGGCGTGATTGGAAACGGTGACTATCGAGCGTTCCTTGGGAATAAACGGCAAAACCTTATCCAGCTGATCGATTTGCACGTTCAAATACACCGGAAACGTACCGATCTTGCTGATTTCATCCGGACGGCGCACATCGATAAACAACACTTGCTCAGGCTTGGCGAGCAAGGCATCGATTTCGGCGCGATTCAATTTTGGGGTTTTATAGGTATAAGGCCGCGCGGCCGGCGCCTCGGTTTTTTTACCGGCGTCCGCGTCGGCGGCAAACGCTACCGGAGCCGCCAAGATCAGAGCCAAAAGAGCCGCTGTGGTCGTGTTTTTCATTGCTATGTCTTCCTGTTATTAGTTGCTAACTGCACGGTTTATCGCGCTTGAATAAGGTTCCTCATTTGGTAAAAGGCAACTAGCATGCCACTCGAAATATATCCGCCATAAAAAACCATCACTAGCTTGTTAATCATTGATTTAACACGTGATATTTATTTCAAACTACTCTCGATAACACTTGATAAATCCCTGAACATTCAAGCACAGCCCAAGCAACTGATGGAAATTCAGCAGGGTCGCAACACGGGCTGTTGCTGGGCTAGCACCGCGCCAACCATTTAACGTTGTTTGGTATTTAGAAAAGTAGTGTGCGGATAGGCCAGGCAGGAACTTTGTACCCTCCCGATCTGCGAAACTTGAAGCCCGGCAAAAACGCCGGACAAAAAAAACGGGCTAAGGATCAATCCTTGCCCGTTAGAGGTTATCACCACGAGAGCTTGATGAATGGTTGCGGTGGGACCTTAAATTGGCTATGGCGACGCTATGTTAAGAACCCGGTTGAAGCGATTGCGTACTTCACCCAAACAGCGCTATTTCGGCCGGCTGCTAATACCAGTAGTCAGTAACGGAATTTTGTAGGCCGCGCCGCGACCGACGACATAAAGGGTTTTCTTATCGATACCCGCAAAGGCCAGATTTTGCGGCTTTTTGGGTAATGGAATCACACCCAATAACTCACCTTTGGCACCGATGATTTCCACGCCGGAATTGGAAGCGACATACAATCTGCCGTCGTTATCCAATGCAAGCCCATCGGCGCCGCTGGACCACGTACCGTCCTCGCCTTTTTTCCAACCGTCCAGTTTGGCAAAATTGCGGCGATTCTGGATCGAACCGTCCGCGGCAATGTCGTAAGCCAGAATATGTTCGCCTTGGGTATTGGCGACGTACAACACCTTTTCGTCTTTGCTCAATTGAATACCGTTGGGACGCTCGATGTCCGTTGCCAGCTGTTTAAGATCTCCGCCAGGCGAAATGTAAAACACGCCGGGATGCGACGGTGGCGGATTGGGATTTTCCTTGCTAGGCCGGGTGCCGCTATCGGTAAAGTAGATACCGCCATTGCTGGCGCGCACTAAATCGTTGGGACGTTGAAATGCGGTGCCTTGATAATTTTCGGCCAAGGTATTTTTCTTGTTGGCCGGATAAACTACGCCAACTTTGGTTTTTACGGTTTGTACCGCGACGATGTCGCCATCCGGCGTCAAAGCCAAACCGTTAGCGCCATTGGAGCTTTCCAGAAATGTCGATACTTTACCGTCCAAGCCGATGCGTATAATTTTGTTGGCTTGGGTTTCCGTGAACAATAAACTGCCATCGCTGTAAGCTATCGGCCCTTCCGTACCGTTAAAACCATCCTTGATTAGCTCGGCTACCACGCCACCGGCGGAGACGCCGGGAATAGCCGGCGTAACCGGGTCGTCGGCATGAGCGGCCGCCCCGTAAATCAACGCGCCAAAACCAAGTAAATATAAGTGTTTAGATAACATAAGTATTTCCTTTGCAAATGTTTCGATAAATCGGTTTGCCGGACGGCATTCTGGCCGCCCGGCGAGTATACAAATTAGAATTTGGCTCTAAAGTGCACACCGTAGTAACGCGCATCGCCGAATGAAGCACTCGCCGCGCCGGTACCGGAAAAGTTACTGGCATTGGTAAAGTAGATGGTGTCAAAGATGTTTCTACCGACCAAGTCCAGGTTGTACTTGCCATTTTTAGTACCCAATCCAATCCCGCCATCGGTGACGTGATAGGCGTCCTGCTTGCCATAGCGCGACAAACTGGCGTTGTAGTTGGCTGCGGATTTAAAGCTGTCGATCAAATACGCATGCCACTGCAAACCGTAGTCGTTACCGTAACCAAAGGTTAAAGGCGCCCGGTAATCTATCCCGTAGTTGGCAGTAAACGCCGGTGCGTTCGGGATGGTTTTGCCGGTTTGATCGCAATATCCGCTGTTATTCGCTTCCGGTGGGCACGGCGCGTTGGCAAAGTCGGTGTAAATGGCTTTGTTATACGAACCGTTCAGGAACACATTCAACCCTTGGGTAATATCCCAATTGGTTTCCAACTCGATACCGCGTAATTGAATACCGCCTATATTGCCCAGTTGCGTCAAGAATTGACCGGCCCGTAATGGATCGGGCGCCACCAACTGCGATTGATAACTTTGAATGTCGGTTTGATACAAGTTGACGTTGAATACCAGCTTGCGATCCAGCAAAGTGCTCTTGAAACCAAATTCGTAGTCCATCACATCTTCCGGTTTGACGTTTTCCGTAGCCCCAGTGTTAAAGTTGAACTGCGCAGCCCCGGATTTTTGACCGCCGGCCACCGAACCGTAGACCATCAAATCTTTATTCACTTTGTAACTGGGGTTAATCAACCAGTTTTGCGAATTCTGATCGAAACCTTGCCGCGGAGCATCCCATTCCGGACCCAGACGGTTACTGCGAATAGCCTTGGCCGCAGCAATCTGCGCGGCATTGGCACCCACGGAGGCACCCAAAGCATCTAAATCCACACCGCCCAAATTCCGGCTATAACCGGTGTTTTCCCGACGTTCAAAGGTATTGCGCAAGCCTAAGGTCAAGGTCGCATCATCGGTGACATGCCAGTTGATCTGACCGTAGCCGGCATAGCTATCGGTGGCAGGCACCACGTTTTGCGTCAACATGGTATCGCGCATGGACGCCGCCAATAATTGCCGGGACGCTGGGCTGGCATTCAACAGCGCGTACTGGCTATTGCTGGCATGGAACGCGCCGGCATCCACCCCAAAAAGGCGTTGATTAAAGGTATTGGCGATAGCACGCATCGCAAACACCCCGAACTGGTAATCGATGGGTCCAGGGTCTTTAGACGCCAATCTGAGCTCCTGCGACCATTGCTCATTTTTAACCGTCCAACCGGAAATCCGTTCAACGTCTGCGGTACTTGACTCGCCATCATGATTAGGTTCAAACAACGCATCCCGATAAGCGGAAATCGAGGTCAACCGATGTCCCGCCACATCCCAGTTTATTTCCGCCGACACACCCGAACCATCACCGCGCGATTGGCGCCTTTCGTTGTTCGCCATCGCTCTAGGATCACCAATCACGGTCACCGGTTGACCATTGGTTCGCAGGGTATTGAACCAATCCCTGGCTAACCGGCTGCTGAAGGTAGTGGTTCGCAGAGTGCCATCGTCAAAGCGCGTAGGATCGGCGATGAGGGGTTGCACGCTCATGGTTTGAGTCGAGGCAGTTTTATCGACAATCAACCGCGCGCTCAAATCTTCGCTCGGCGTAAACAGAAACTGCAAACGCCCGCCCAACGCATTGGTTTCACCTAAATCCCCCTCACTGCGATGCACATCCAAATTTTTCACAAAGCCGTCGCGCTTATCGATAAACCCGGAAGCGCGATACGCCAACAAACCCGGCAAGATGGTACCGGTAGCGCCGAATTTGCCTTGCAGGGTATCCCTATCCCCGGCAAAGCCATCCACGTAATAACTGTTCTTGAATGAAGGCGCTTTAGTGGTAATGTTCAGCAAACCCAGGTTGCTGTTTTTACCTTGCAGCGTACCTTGCGGACCGCGCAACACTTCCACTTGATCCAAATCGGCAAAGTTGGCCCACGCCGCCCCCGCCCACGCCCGCCAGACGTTATCCACCATCACGCCAACACTGGGCTCCATGGATTCGTTACCGCTGTTTTTGCCCAAACCCCGCAAAGCAATACTGGTTTGCCGGGCATTGGCCGAGGTCACACCCAAGTTAGGCGCACGCCGGGAAAAATCTTGTACCGACACCACGTTATCCCGCTCCAGCGTTTCCCGATTGATTACCGCCACCGGAATCGGCACTTCCTGCAACTTCTCTTCCTTACGCCGAGACGTTACGACCACTTCCGACAGGTTTTGCGGCTCGTCGGCTTTCTCTTCCGGCTCCGGCTCAGCGGCGGCTACGACATTGTCCGGCTCCTGACTGGTTTGCGCAGCCGGATCGGTAATACCTGGCGCCGGCGCGGCCGCCACACTTCTTTTAAGTAAATCCTGCTCACGCCGTTTTGAGGCTTCCAATTCCCGGCTCAAGCGTTCAACCTGCGCTTGTAAATCGTTCACTTTGGTATCGGCAACCGCTTTATTGCCGGCCTTTTTCGCGCTTTTTTTCACCGGCGCCGTTTGGGCGGTCGCATCGCTAGCAATCAGCATTGAACCACCCGCTATAGCCATTGCCACACATACCGACAAACCGCGCCGATTGCTAATGTGCAGCGGCACTTTCACCGATTCAATGCTGTCTGCCGACAGACTCCCAATTAAATTTTCCTTCACGATCTCACCTATGCGAATGTTACAAAAACCAATTCGAGCCAACGCCAAGACGGCGTCCGCCATTCGAACTTTCTGTAACGCTCTACGCAACGACCATGCCACAGGATGATAAACATCCGCCTAGCCATCCATTAATGAGATTTAAACAATTGAATTTAATAACTAACTTTAAGACCCAATTTATCTATCTTGCTAACATCATGAGAACGCCGCCAGCTGAAAAACTGTTGAAAGGTCATCAGCCTTTGCTGACTAACTGCCCGCCAATCAACAGTTTCATTTCCAGGTTACGAACTGGTGTCAAGCGTGTTTTTTGGTCAACCTACCATCTTAAATTTTCCCGCTTAGCTGAATACCGAACCAACGCGGATAAGGATCCGGCGCATAGGAATTCCAGCCAATTTCGTGATTTCTATCGTTGAAGATGTTTTTACCGATCAGGCTCAAGTCCCAGTGCTTGTCGCGGGTACCGATACCGATCGCCGCGTCCGTTCTGGCTCTATCCCCTACCCAACCGTAGGCCGATAAGGTATCGCTATTATTGAACTCGGTTTGGTAGTTGGTATTAAAGCTGGTGTGCGCTATGTATTTGCTCTCGAAAATCGGCTTGGAATATTCGGCACCGACGTTAAAGTTCCATTTGGAAGCACCGGGTAGATACTGGCCGGTCATATCGACGTAATCCCCGGTCAGATAACCCAGCTCATCGGGTTTAGGTGCATTTTTGTAATCCAGATATTCGGCAACGTTATAGGCGCCGTTGAAACGGATCGACAAATCGGGAATGGTGTTGATCACGCTGTCCAACTCCACGCCGTGCACCCGCACCCGACCGACGTTGCCTTGCGTCGTGGCGTAGGCTGTCAGGCCGGAACCACCGGGCGCCAGGTTGACTTCGGTTTGGAATTGGTCCACCACCTGAACCGCTTGCTGGTAGTTCTTAATATCCATGACAAACGCATCGACATTAAGCACCACCGACTTATCCAGCCAAAAGGATTTAAAACCGAGCTCTAGGGCATGAGTTTCTTCCGGTTTGACGGTGAACGGCAGACCGTTGACCGGCGCAATCGATCCCGATTTCTCGCCGTATTGCCAGGACAAATACGTCGTCAGGTCTTCATTGATTTTGTAGCTGGGCGTCAATTGCGCGGTATACAGTACATCCCGGTAGTTATCCTCGACGGTTTGATTCAAACGGCCGATTTGCGAGGCACGCAAGGTTTTGGCATTGGCGACCATGGTTTTTTGCGCGGCGGTCAACGCCGAATAGCTGGAGCCGCCAAAGTATCGAGCCGCCAAGGAGTCGGCCAGCGCGGTTTGCTCGGCGCTGTTCACCACAGTATCGCCGGCTACCACGCCGGTTTGCGCAGCGTTGAGTTTTCCGTAATTGCTTGTCGATCCGTAGAAGGTGTTGGTCACTGTTTTATTGGACCCATCGGGATTTTTGTCGATCACCCCGTCGCCATCCTGATCGACGGTAAACGACTGCGCCGTATCGGAATTAAAACCGCCGGTGGCCACATCACGCACCGCCACTGGATTAAAGGCGCCACCAACGCCATTTCTGGCAATGTTCTTAAAGTTGCGCGACGTACGGTCTTCATGCGTGGCGCGTACCCCGGCGGTAAGGGTGAAATTGTCGGTAAAGTGCAAATCCGATTCGCCGTATATGGCACCGGATTGGGTACGAATCTCGGTAGACTCGAAGGTGCGCGCATCCTGCAACAGGTCTTTCAGGATAGCCTCGCCGGCGCCGCGATTGGTGCCGGCGTTTCTATATAAAGCATTGTACTGGCCGTTGGTGGCAAACCAGGCCCCGGCGTCGGCGCCCCAGCCGGCTTTCGAGTCCACATTATCCTTGGTCCACAAACCGATCACGCCGGCCTTGTAATCCAAAAAGCCGCCCGGTTTGTTGACGATTTTAAATTCCTGCGTCCATTGATTGTATTTAACCCCGCCGCCGCCATCGACGCTGATGTCAAACGGCGTACCTTCGTCGTTGTGCGCATCAAAGCGATATTCGCGCACCCCGGTTCTGGAGCTCAACACATGATTGCCGACTTCCCAGTCGATTAACGCCGCTGCGCCCTGGTTATTGACGGTTTGGCCTTTGTTTTGATCGAACCAGACGGTGCCGCGTTGTTCGCCGCCGATATAATCGTTATAGGTAAACCCTCTGTTGGCAAAGTACTGGCCGGCCGCCGCTCTTGAACCGACGGCGCTGATCGCCCCCGGACTGGTGGTATCGGTCAGCGCAAATTGGTTGCTATGACTGAAATAGCCATTGAGTTTGGAGTAGGCGGATGTGCCGTTTCTATCCGTGAGACTACCGTCGGCAAACCGAAAAGGCTGATCATGATAGAAGGTCAAACCGTTTTGTACCTGTGGTTGCTTCGGCTCGAAGTCGGCGATAAAGCGTGCCGTTAAGTTTGAGGTTGGGGTAAACAGCAACTGCGCGCGCCCGCTCAGGCGATCGCGGTTATATAGTGTGTAGTTTCTGTCGTATTCGTTTTCATAAAAACCCCGCGCCTTATCGACGATGAATGATCCACGCCAGGCCAGAAAATTATCGATCACCGTCCCGCCCAAAGCACCTTGCAATATCAAGGACTCCCGTTGCCCATAAGCGGCGGACAATTCCGCTGTCGGCGCGAATGTCGGCAATTTGGAGGTGACGTTCACTTTACCCGAGCTTGCGGCCAAGCCGCCCTCGGTACCGCGCGGCCCGCGCGTGACTTCCACCGCTTCCACGTCGTAAAAACTGAAGTTAGCCAACTGCGTCAAGGCATACGGTACACCGTCCACCGTCACGCCGACGCTGGGATCCTGGGTTTCCGTAAAACTTCTTTTCCCCAAACCGCGCACCGATAGCGAGGCGCCGCGCGTGTTGTTTTGATTGAATTGCACGTTGGACGCGCGGCGGGTGATGTCGCCCAAGTCCCTGGACAGTTCCCGATTAAGTTCGGTGCCGGATACCACCGATACCGATTGCGCGACTTCGTGTAATTTCGCCAATTTGGGTTTGGCCTTCACAACCACTTCACCCAAATCCTCATTTTGGTCTTCGTCGTTCTTGGCTAAAGCCTCAGCCGGCGCTTCATTCTGCGCGGCAGTGGTTTCTGTAGAGGTTACCGCGGCTCCGGCTGGCGCAGCACCTATTGCACCTTGCTTGATAAATTCCAATTCACGTTGTTTGGCGGCGGCAAGCTGCTGACGCAAAGCCTGATTTTCCGCTTCCAAATCGCTAACCGCTTTGCTATTTACACTTTTGCTTTTGCTGTTTTTTTTCGGTGCGGCTTCCACGTCAAATGCCGATACCAGGGACACCCCGGCGATAGCCATTGCCACGCAAGTCGATAACCTACGGCGCGCACTGATTGCTTGAGGAACTCCATCCTGTCGAGTAGCGCTTACTGAAAAAGCACTTGCTAATTTATCGCTCACTATTCCACCTAAACAAATGTTAAAAAATCGATATGAACCAACATCAAAACTCTGCCGGCAACAAAATAAAACCGGCTCTAATATCAATTTGGCAATAGGCATGCCAGCAGTAAGCAAATAGCGCTAACAGGCGAATTACATTCGGAAAATAATTCACAACTACATGTTTTTATTTATTTTTTAAATTTTCTACAAGTTATTAATCAGCGAGAACAAACAAAAAATCACTCAGCGTTTTTACGTAAAACTGCTGAAACTCAAACAGCAGCTGCTGACAGTATGAATAGCCTTTGTTGTTAGCCTGAATCAGCCTTGCTGAGCACCTGATCGGCATCTGTTGAATTAGAAATACAAATTGCTGGCAGCCTGCCCGCCATTCAACAAGCTCAGCCAGAAACCGATAGATTCCGGATCAATTTGCAGCAGGGCTTGCTTGAAAACATTTCCCGGCAGCAACGGTGCATTGATGGCAAGGCCTTGATTCACGAGGCCTTTATCGGGTTTGAGTTTATTAGGTGGAGGTTTTCGGCAGGCAAATGGATTAAATAAAAATTGTTGGCTTGATCATTGCTTACAGCCATCCTTGAGCACCAGCACAGCCATCCGCCCATTCATAAAGGAATAAGCAATGACCCAAATAAGACCATCCGTAACCGCACGCGGCCGCAAACCAAACCGGCCATTGCGTAAATCCCAAACCTGGCAGCAAGCGGCGTTAATTGTGCTGGGTACCGCGCTTAGCGTCTCGGCCTTATCAGGACCAAGCGTGTTGCCTACCGGCACCACACGCTACGACCCGGGCAAAGCGTATAACTCGTTTGTATTGTTCAGCGGCGGCGACAACATCGCCCATCTGATCGATTTAAACGGCAATTCCGTTCACGAATGGCCGGATGCCGCCAGCCACAGCACGTTGATTAATCCAGCCGTGAACGGCGGCAAGCTTGGACATGTATTTATCACGCAGGAAACCACTGAGGGTAAAGGTACGGATCTAGTGCCTGGCCAAATCAGCAAGAAGATCACCAAAACCATCGCCGAACTGGACGGGGACGGCAAAACCGTCTGGAGCTTCGGCGACAAAGCGCCTGGCGGTGCCGCGCAACAACATCATGACTGGGCCAGATTACCCAACGGCAATACCGTGGTATTGGCTAACCTCGTGCATCCGGTGAAAGGCTTTAAGCAGCCGCAAGTGTTGGACGACGTGATTTACGAAGTCAATCCGGCGGGCGAAGTGGTTTGGAAATGGGTTGCCTCGGAGCATTTGCAGGAATTTGGCTTTACGCCGGCCGAACTTAAATTGGTCCGCAATGCCGAGATTGCCGATTACCTGCATGTCAACAATCTAAAAGTAGTCGGCCCGAACCCCTGGTATGCGGCCGGCGACCAGCGTTTTCATCCCGATAATCTATTGATCGACGCGCGCAACGCTAATTTCATAATCATCATCGACCGCAAGACCGGCAAAGTGGTCTGGAACCTGGGACCGCACTACCCAGCCGCGTCCATTGAAGAACAACTGGCCCGCAAGGTACCGCGCCCGGTCGATCAAATCAGTGCTCAGCACGATGCGCACATCATCCCGGAAGGCTTGCCCGGCGCCGGTAATTTACTGGTATTCGACAATCAAGGCATCGCCGGGTATCCGCCGGCTCCGGTGCCGCGCACCGGCGGTTCGCGGGTGCTGGAAATCGATCCGATCAAGAAAGAAATTGTCTGGCAATACACAGGGGAGAGTTCCGGAGGCCCTAGTTGGTCGTTTCGTAGCACCCATATCAGCGCTGCCCGCCGCTTGCCTAACGGGAATACTTTTATAGACGAGGGCCAGAGTGGACGCTTATTTCAAGTAACAACCGACGGCGACATAGTCTGGGAATATATCAATCCGTATTTTCGTACCGGTAAGGATGCTTTGACCGGCCGGGCCACCGCCAACAACTCGTTATATCGCGGCCAACCGGTACCTTATGACTGGGTACCGGCCGGCACACCGCATAGTGAGAATCCGGTCAGTGCGCCTGATTTGAGTAAGTTTCGGCTACCGGTAGCCAGTAACAAGCCCTAAAACAACTTGGTAAAAACCCAGGCACGCGGTATGCAATTTTAAAACCATGGGTTTCGGGGTATCCGGTCGTGATGTTTGGTAGACGGGTTACTGCCATTAAGCTAAAAGGAACTGGCACTCCACAACCGGATACCCCCAAGCCCATGGCACTAACACCCTAAATTTGGAGATTAAAATGTTACAGGCACGTATTCGACGGCAGTTATCACTACCAGCTTTGGCAATCGCGTTATCTTTAGCTTATAACTCTGCGGCAGCCGTGGAACTTGACCCCAAAGCCATTTCCATCAAGCTGCCGGACCAAATTAATTGGGTCGCAAATCCCAGCGGGTCGGAAAGCGCGGTACTGGTCGGCGATCCGAACAAACCCGGCCTGTATGTGGTGCTGAATAAATGGAAGGCTCATCACAACAGCAAGCCGCATTCGCACCCAAACGACCGCTTCATCACTGTGATTTCAGGCACTTGGTGGGTTGGCACCGGCAGCGATTACGACCCCGAGCATTTGCAACCGGTACCGGCGGGCAGCTTCGTCACCCATTACGGTAACGAAATCCATTACGACGGCGCGAAGGACGAAGACACGGTTTTACAGATTGTCGGCATCGGTCCGGCTACATCGACCCCGGCACCTGCAAAGTAAGGTATTGCGATGCCGGCACCCCGCTACAGCTAAGGTGCCGGAAGGAACTTGGCGAAGATTACTCTTCGCCTTCTTGATAAGCGACGGCCAATTTCCGCTGGCCATTAGCCAACATGCCGTACAACCCCAGCTTATGCCGCAAGACATTACGGCTAATATCCAGCAAGCGCGCGGTTTGCACCTGGTTTTCTTCGCAAAACTCGAACGCCGTGCGAATCACGGTCTCTTCGATAATGTCGAACAACTTAGGCGGGGCTTGTTCGCACAAGCGCAGTAGCGAACTTTCCAGCGAGGAGGTTGAAACCATGGGCCCGCTCTGTGAGACTCGTACCCCCGACAACTTAAAGTCCTCCGGACGCAAACGATTGCCTGGGCAGACCAACAAGGCCCTATGCACCGCATTTTCCAACTCGCGAATATTGCCGGGCCAATCGTAATTTAACAAGGCCAGCTCGGTGGAAGGCGATAATTTGATTTCACCATAGCCCAAGCGGTCGCCATAGACTTTCAGAAAGTGCCTGGCCAAAGGCAAAATATCGCCCGGCCGTTCCCGCAACGGCGCCAAGTGAATCGCCGCCACGTTAAAACGGTAATACAGGTCGGCGCGAAAATGCGACGCCGCCACCGCTTCTTCCAAATTAACATTGGTAGCGGCGATGACTCGGACATCCACCGGCGACGGCGTGCGCGAACCCACCTTGACCACTTCCCTTTCCTGCAATACCCGCAATAATTTCGCTTGCAAGCCCAGCGGTAAATCGCCGACTTCGTCCAGAAACAAACTGCCTTTATTGGCGGTTTCGAACCAACCTTCTTTTGTATTCAAGGCGCCGGTGAAAGCGCCTTTTTCGTGGCCGAACAATTCGCTTTCGATGAGGTTTTCACTGAGTGCCGCGCAATTTAAAGCACCGAAAGGTCCTTTGGCGCGCTTACTAAGTGCATGAACATGCCTGGCGACCAATTCCTTGCCGGTGCCGGTCTCGCCGATGATCAGCACTGTCGCATCGCTGGGCGCGATCCGCTCGATGTGCTCCAACAGTTTTCGTGAAACCGGATCCTCGAACACCATCGCCGTGGCCCGCACTGTGTGCGACAGCTGTCGTAATTGCAATTCGTCAAATGCCAATAATGTCATACGGTTTCCCCTGTACTGTGAGCAACGATGCCGTTACTCAAAAATATATCCATGAAAGATCTTTTCCTAAGATGTCAAAAATAGTGATTCGTCGCGGCATCACAAGTTAACTGCCGAAACGCAAACACCAAACAAAAATCAGCCTTACCGTGTCCAAAGTCAGTCCACAAACCGGCGCTTTCGCTGAGCACAGGCCAAAAAAAAGCCAGCAGTCCTTTGGGGACAAACTGGCTTCCGGCGGTCCGGTCAGCAGAAGTGGATGTTATGGAGACAAAATGCTCGGATAATAACAGCGAGATACCAGGCTCTAAGCATGGTTCATGCCACTTCGTGTTTTCAGCACATCATAAAGGATTACAGGTTTTTGCGAAACCCAAATGTTGCCACAGCAACATAATCTGCTGATTTAGTGTTGATATTTCAACATATTTTCATAGGCCTGCATTTTACTGGCCGGACATTGCGTTTTTTCGCGCTAATCCAATGAACTTGGGCTTTTTCAACAAGCCCGGTCAGCCAAAATCGCTGCTTAAACATGCCCACTATGTTGCAGCCTGTTCGTATACCAGCAGCATTTGCTGATTCAATGCTGGTAGATCAGCATTTTTTGGGATAGTTGCCGTTGACCCGCCTGCCTCCATACTCGGTAACTAAAACCAGTGTTGTTGATATGCCAGGAACACAGCGGCACTTAGGCTTATTCCAGTGCTCACTCGGCAGATTGGCCCTTATCTTGCTGAAGACCGCCGTGAGAAGGCTAAGTCAAACTCATTAAGCGACTTAATCTAATATCCGCAACTTTCAACTTTGGAGCAAAACATGGGCTTGAGCATTCCCCACCTATTAGTAGTTTTAGCGATTGTGGTCTTGGTGTTCGGCACCAAGCGCTTGAAGAATGTCGGCGCCGACTTGGGCGATGCGATCAAGGGATTTCGTACAGCGGTAAAGGAAAGTGAAGAAGCTGAAGAGGCCAAGGCGATTACCCAACTCTATCAGGAAGAATTATCCGGTGATTTGATAGGCAAAGCTGACCGCACCAAAGCCTGATACGCCGGCTTGCTGTTCTCAGGCGAACGCGCTTAGACCCGCGCCCTGCTGCCATAGCAACAGCTATTGATCGCCGCCTGTTTGCACACCAACAGCTTGGAACATTTGCCCGGCAAAAATTATGCTGCTGATTCTCACGTAAGCTCAAGCCCATGCAGGACACTATGCTTGGAAAAACCGGTGGAGATTGTTTGGAACAGCACTTGCTTAGGACAAGCACTAAATTGCCTTTGCCGGATAAACGCTAGTTTTAAAACCGGCCAGACCTCGCTAACCAATCGGATCTCCCGAGAAATCCATGTGGATCGTTAATATTGCTTTACGCCGCCCCTATACCTTTATTGTGGCGGCGCTGTTGATTCTATTGTCTACACCCTATGTGTTGCGGAAAATGCCCACCGATATTTTCCCAACCATCGATATTCCGGTGGTAGCGATGCTCTGGCAATACAACGGGATGACCGCCAAGGAAATAGCCGACCGCTTAACCACCACGGTCGAGCGCTCCATGGCCTTGATCGACGGCATTGAACACAGTGAATCTTTGTCTTACGGCGGGGCGGCGGTGGTTAAAGTATTTTTCCACCCCGGCACGGACATCCGCACCGCCATCGCCCAGGTGATGTCCAGCAGCAACTCGGTTTACCGCTCGCTGCCGACCAATGTGGCACCGCCGCAAGTCATTCAATATTCGGCGGCCGATCTGCCGTTGGTGCAGTTGGGCATTTCCAGTAGCGTCGTCCCGGAAACCGATGTCAACGATCTGGTGAATAATATCGCCAGAACCGCATTGCAATCCAAACCCGGCGTAGCGATGACGAATCCGTTCGGCGCGAAAAGCCGGCAGATTACGCTGGATGTCGACGCCGCGGCCCTGTTGGCGCGCGGCCTGTCGCCCGCCGATTTAAACGATACCCTGGCCGCGCAAAACCTGATCCTGCCCACCGGCACCGTAAAAATCGGCACCAACGAATACGACGTCAGCCTGAATGGCGCGGTGGCGGCGATACCCCGGCTCGCCGACCTGCCGGTCCGCACCGTGAACGGCGTAACAACGCTGGTCCGCGACGTGGCAACGGTGCGCGACGGCGCCGCACCGGTTACGACCATTGCCCGGCAAAACGGCGAGCGTGGCATATTGACTTCGATCTTCAAGGTCGGTCGCACCTCGACGCTGGAAGTGGTTGAACACGTCCGGCAAACCATTCCGAAAATGCTCGACCTAATGCCGGAAGGCATCAACACGCGGCTAATGTTCGACCAATCGCTGTTCGTGAAAGCCGCCATCGGCAACGTGCTGCACGAAGCATTGATCGCCGCCGGCTTAACCGCCGCAATGATCTTGCTGTTTCTGGGCAACTGGCGCACCACCTGCATCATCGCGGTATCGATACCGTTGTCTATCATGTGCTCGCTAATTGCCTTGTATCTTGTCGGCGAAACCATCAATCTAATGACGATGGGTGGCCTGGCCTTGGCGGTGGGGATTTTGGTGGACGACGCCACCGTGGAAATCGAAAACATCGAGCGGCAAATGCTGCTGGGCAAGAACCCCCATCAAGCCATCCTGGACGGAGCCGCGGAAATCGCGATGCCGGCGCTGGTCTCCACGCTTTGCATCTGCATCGTGTTCGTACCGATGTTTTTCCTGTCCGGCGTGGCCCGTAGCCTGTTTGTGCCGATGGCGGAAGCGGTGGTGTTCGCGATGTTGGCCTCTTATGTGTTATCGCGGACCTTGGTGCCGACGCTGGCGATGTATGTCATGTCCGGCCATCACGGCCATACCGATGCACCGCCGACCAACGCGCTAGCACGGGGCTTTCAACGTCTGCATCACGCCTTCGAGCGCGGCTTCGAACAGTTTCGCGGCCACTATCTGATCCTGGCCAGCCACTTGCTGAAACACCGTTTGCGTTACAGCTCGGCGATTTTAGGCTTTTGCCTGGCATCGCTGGGTTTAGTGCCGCTATTGGGAGAAGATTTGTTTCCGGCGGTGGACGCCGGGCAGATTCGCCTGCATGTCCGTGCGCCTTCCGGCACCCGCATTGAGGAGATGCCGCAACACATCGATGCGGTGGAAAAAGTCATTCGCGGCATCATTCCCGCCGAAGAAATCGCCGATCTGCTCGACATCATCGGCGGCCCCTACAGCACCCGTAACACCTTGTTCGGCAATTCCGGCACCGTGGAAACCGCCGACACCGAGATCATGATTTCACTGCGTCCGGGCGACCACGCGCCCAGCGCCGACTATATCAAGCGCCTGCGCGCAGAACTGCCCGGACAATTTCCCGGCCTGGAATTTTTCTTCCAACCTGCCGACCAGGTTAGCCAGACCCTGAACTTCGGTGTACCGGCGCCTATCGACATCCAGTTCATCGGCGGCAAGCCGGACGAGGTGATGCCGCAGGTCATCGCCTTGCAAAATCGCTTGCGGCAAATTCCCGGCATCGTCGATGCACATATTTACCAGCGCATGAACCGGCCGGCATTGGACTTGGAAATGAATCGCCAGCAATTACAGCAACTGGGTTTGTCGGCCCGCGATCTGGCGCAAAACCTGTTGCTGACCCTGAGCGGCAGCATGCAGACCGCGCCGTCGTTCTGGCTAAATCCGGCCAACGGTAACTCGGTGAATATCGGCGTGATGGGTAATCCGCTGGACTTGGACAATCTGGACGCCTTGATGCGCACGCCGGTGGGCGGCGGTAACGGCCAACCGCAATTACTGGGCAATCTGGTCAAATTGAAACGCACCGTATTACCGGTCGCGGTAACGCATTACAACGCCAATAATGTGTTCGATATTTACGCCAGCGTTGAAGGCTGCGATCTGGGTTCCGTAAGCCGGAAAATCGAGACGCTGGTAGCCGACAGCCGCAGCCATTTGCCGCGCGGCGTCGATTTGAGCGTGCGCGGCCAGATCGAAACTCTGAAAAGTTCGTTTACCGGTTTGGGCGCCGGCTTGGCCGTAGCAATTGTGATGCTGTATCTGTTGCTGGTAGTCAATTTCCAATCCTGGCTGGACCCGCTGATTATCGTCAGCGCCCTGCCCGCCGCGCTGGCCGGCATCGCCTGGACCTTGTTTTTGACCGGCACCACTTTGAGTATCCCGGCCTTGACCGGCAGCATCATGGCCATGGGCGTGGTCACCGCCAATAGCATTTTATTGGTGTCGTTTGCCCGCACCCGTCTGGCAGAAGGTGTACCGCCGGTGACGGCAGCGTTGGAAGCAGCGGCTACCCGGCTCAGACCGGTGCTGATGACCGCCTTTGCGATGATCGTCGGCATGTTGCCGATGGCCGTCGGCTGGGGCGAAGGCGCCGAACAAAACGCACCGCTGGGCCGCGCGGTGATAGGCGGCCTGGCCTTTGCCACCGTGTCTACTTTACTGTTCGTGCCGCTGGTGTTTGCCGGCACTCATCGCTGGCTGGCGCACCGACTTTCGCATCGCACAACCTTTGTAACTCCCTAAAATCATATGAATAGCATCCCTTCATCACCCTTTGCGCGACCATCCACCGACCATACGCACCGCACCCTGCTGGTAGTAAAACGGCTGGGTTTGGGGCTATTGTTATTGCTCCTGCTGGCCGGCACCTGGCGCCTGGCGCAAAACCTGCAGCAAGCGGAAACCTTGCAGGCGCAAACAGCGGCGAGTCAGCAGCGCAGCGTCATCGCCGCTCATTCAAGGCCGGGCGAGGCGACCCGCAAATTGGTATTGCCTGCCAGTTTGCGTGGCAACACCGAAACCCAACTCTATGCGCGCAGCAACGGCTACTTAAGCGTCTGGCACAAGACCATAGGCGATCAGGTTAAGAAAGGTGACTTGTTGGCGGTCATCGACGTGCCCGAACTGGAACAGGAATTAGCACAATCGCGCGCCGCGCTGGCTCAAGTTAAAGCCCGATTGGAACTGACCCGCACCACCCTGCAACGCTGGACGCAATTGAACGGCACCGACAGCGGCACCCAACAGGAATTTGACGAAAAACGCAGCGCGTTCCTGCAAGCCGAAGCCGATTTCTCCGCCGCGCAAGCCAATGTCAAGCGCCTGGAAAATATCGAAGGCTACCGGCGCATCGTTGCCCCGTTTTCCGGCGTGATTACCCGTCGGGGGGTGGATGTCGGCAGCTTGATCGTCGCAGGCAGTCAGGAGTTATTTGCCTTGACGCAAACGGACCCGTTGCGCTTGACGGTTTGGGTGCCGCAAGTCTACGCGGACGACATCAAGGCCGGTCAGGAAGTCTCGGTAAGAGTCCTGGATTCCCAAGGCAAGCCGGTGAGCGCCCATGTGGATCATGTCGCCGGCGCTCTGGACCCGGTCAATCGTTCCCGGCAGGTGGACATTACTCTGCCCAACAAGGACGGTAAGTTACTGCCCGGTTCCTACGTGGAAATCTCCATCAACGTTGCCGGCAAATCCAGCCCCTTGGTGGTGCCGGCTAATGTATTGGTGATCGATCAAGCCGGCTCGCATGTGGTAGTGGTCGATGCGGAACATCGTGTGGCGTTTCGTCCGGTAAAATTGGGCCGCGATTTTGGCCGCGAGCTGGAAATATTGGAAGGCATCTCGGCCAGCGATACCTTGGTCGCCAGCCCCTCGGATCTGTTAGTGGAAGGCGAAACCGTGGGCGTGGTGGAAGCCCAACAAAAACAGGCGGAGAAAGCCAAGGACAAAACCGCCGGCAAATCATGAAATATTCCAGCAGTCCGCGGCAGGACGGGCCATCCGGTAGAGAAATGGCTATCATCGCCACGATGCGGCGTTTAGCGCTGAGCTTGGCAATTGCATGGGCACAAATGCCACGCCTTTGTCCTCTATCTTAGGCCCCAGCGGCTGAAATCCCAGCCGAGCATAAAACGGCACGGAGGATAGCGCGGCATTCACCGTGAAGGTCTCCGACGGGCATGCGGCCAACGATAAGGTGATGGCGCGCAACGCCAATGCCGTGCCGATACCTTGGTATTGGCAGTCAGGCGCCACAAACAGATGAAAAAGATGCCGGGCATCGCGAACTGCAACCACACCGGCCAGCTTACCGTTTAGCAAACCGACGAGATAAAGGATATTAGCGTCGGCGATGTAACAATCAATCGCTTGCGGGCTGATGCTCGAATAAAACAACTCGGCACCGTCGCCCGTTGGGGAAATCGTACAACGGTTGGCAACACTGCCAATCAGTTGGCTGACGCATTCGGCATCGGTCGCTAAGGCGGTACGGATGATCAACGGCGAGTTTGTCGTCATTGCTCGGTAGCGGCAACGTCCGGCAAGTTTTGATAAACCTGCTCGACGGTTTGGTGTTCGGTTAAGGCTTTAATGACGGCCGTTAGAGGTTCCGCATGGATGTCGGGCAAGTCTTGTTCAAAGGAATTCACAATCGGAAACGCCAATTTCTCCAGCGGCGGGCAAAAGTCCGCGTTCACACCGGGCTTATTGCCGCGCGCATCGATCCGGTACCAACCGTGTTGCGGCAGGTAAACCGCGTTCAAACCGTGCAGGCAATAAGGCGGCTGGTCGCCGTCTAGCGTCAAGCGTTGGTAACACAGCGCGGCCGGGATGCCGTTGGCGCGCAGCAGTGCCGCCAGCAAATGGCTTTTGGCGTAACAGTAGCCGGTGCCGTGGATCAACACCTCTGAGGCTTTGCAGGTCACTGGGTTCAGCCGGTAGTCCCAACTATGTTTGATTTCGTCGCGCACGAACTCGAAACAGCGTTTGGCGATGGCTTCCTCATCGGCGCAGCCCTCCGCCAACTTGGCGGCTTGAGCGACGATAGCCGGATGTTGGCTGTCGATATAAACACTGCAGCCCAGGAAGGACTTCATATCCGGTAACAGCTTTACCCTGCGTTGGATTTTGGTTAATACGCCGGTCAGTAGTGAAACGATTTCCGGCATCGCCAACAGCTCCGCTCCGCCAATGTTGGCGCTCGGCAGCGGCAAGGCGATCGAGGCGACTTCGATCAGCGTGGCCGACATGGTGACCAAGGTTTCCCGGAGCGCGGCATCGGCGTGATGGGCGCGTGGCGATGCATTCAATACCACCACCGGTTTGTCCACAAAGCCCTCGAATGCCACCAACCAATCCAGCGCATTTTTGATGGTGCCGGTGACGCCGTGGGCATATTCCGGGCTGGCGATCAGCAAGGCATCCGCCGAGGCCACTTCGTTGCGTAATTGCAGGGCAACGGCCGGCGGCGCGTTTTCCAAATCCGGATTGTATAAGGGCAAGTCGCCAAGCCCGGAAAACAGACCGACTTCAATCGAAGCCGGTGCCAACTGTTTTACGACCCTCAGCACGGCGGAATTGATGGACACAGCCCGTAAGCTGCCGGATAAAGCCAGTATTTTCATGGCAAAGCTAGGTGTGGAATGTCAGGGAAAAGTAATGGCAAGCAATAATAGATCGCTTGGCACGGCTTAATAATGACGTTGATTTTCGCATGCCATACAAAGAGGCGGGGCCATTTCTAAAAATCATCGACCTGCTTGGATTACTTGCAAGCTTAGCCAAATCCAAACCGTCATAAAGCAAAACCCAAGCGTGCCCGGAATACTATTGATTTATCGGAAAACAGCCTGGATGCATTTCGGCGTTTGCTTCCGCTCCAGGACTTAAAAAGTGAGATCCGTCATTTGCTCGCTCCTCGCGCCGCTGCCGGCTTGGCCCGTGAGCCGCGCGCGCTGTTCATGAATACGATAGCCCCGATGATGATCGCCGCCGCACTCAGAACGCGCGGCGTGAGCGGTTCGTTCGCGAACCAGCTGCCTAAAAACACCGCCACCAGCGGATTGACGTAGGCGTAGGTGGCTACCAACGGGATCGGCGCGTTTTGCAGCAACCAGGCGTAGGAGGCGAAACCGATCATCGAGCCAAACACGATCAGATACGCCAAGGCCAGCCAGGAGTTAACCGATACCTGAGCCAGGTTGAAAACATCCCATTGTTCGCTTAGCGCACTGACCAGCAACAAGGCAAAGCCGCCGGTCAGCATTTCCGCGCCGGTTGTCATCAGTGCCGTCTTCGGCAAATCCGCAGTTTTGCTGTAAATTGAACCTAAGGCCCAAAGCAAACTGGCGAGCAGTAGCGCCGCCACACCGGGCAGATTTACCGGGATACCGTCTGATAACGCCGTCGGACCGACCAGCAAGTAAATCCCCATGAAGCCAATGACCAATCCGACCAGTACACGCAGCGTTGGTCTGGTGCCGTTAGGTCTGAGTGCGTCGGCCATTACCAGAAACATCGGCACGGCACCGATGATCAGCGCGGCGACGCCGGATGGGACAGTTTGTTCGGCCCAACAAACCAAGCCGTTGCCGCCGAGCAATAACAAAATACCGACAACAGCAGCTGAACGCCACTGCCGAAAAGTCGGTGCGGCATCGCCGGCCAGACGCCGCCAGGCCAGCAAAATGAAGCCGGACACCACAAAACGCAATCCGGCCGACAAAAATGGCGGCAGCGTCTCGACGACAAAGCGGATCATCAAATAAGTTGACCCCCACACCAGATAAACGGCCAACAACGCGGCCCAGACCTTAGCTTTCATTCTTAAAACGCCTGGCTTTTACCATTCGCCCTGGAGTTGTCGAGGGACGCGCCAAATCAGGCTTCGACAGGCTCAGCCCGAACGGTGTACCCATATTAAATACGGCCGGATTCATAATTTCGGCTGCTACTTGCGCCCCTGCCAGCCACGGGCGTAACGGCCGGGGCGAATACTTTTTGTTGCCGCTGATTGAGGTTGGTACCATGCGAAAGCCTAACGGTAGGAAAATTGCTCGAAAGTTATCGAAGTGTAGACAGCTGGTCCGCTGTCAGTCGCCGTGTTTAGGCGCAGTTTATACGAAGCGGCCTACCCGTTCTGAATAGTCAAAGCCCCTCCCCAACCGAAAACCCCGTCTTATCCACCACCCGCCGCAACACAAAGCTGGTATGTACCCCGCTGACACCGGCAATGCCGGTGATGCGCTTCAGCAGTAACTCCTGGTAGGCGTCCAAGTCTTTGACCACTACCTTGAGCTGGTAGTCGGCGGTTTGGCCGGTGATCAGCAGGCATTCCAGGACTTCCGGAATGCCGGCGACCGCTGCTTCGAAGGTGCTGAAACGTTCCGGCGTGTGTTGGTCCATCGAGATGTGAATCAAGGCCATCAGCGTCAAACCCAAGGCTTTGGCATCCAGCAGCGCCCGGTAGCCGACGATCAGGCCACCCTCCTCCAAGGCCCGTACCCGCCGCAAGCACGGCGACGGCGACAGTCCGATGCGGTCGGCCAATTCCTGGTTGCTGATGCGGCCGTCGGTTTGCAGGATGTTCAAGATTTGCCGGTCGTATCGATCCAGTTCCATAAAATGCCCGCTATTCATTTAAAAAAACAATAAAATAAAATATTATCGATATTTACAGCAATATTCTATCAACATTCAGCCTTTTACATCGCATAAACGCAATCGGCTGGCGGACGATTTGGTCTACCCTATCGGCTACCATTTTGAGGAGTTAAAAGCCATGTTGACAGACCCTTCCCACAAATACCGCCCTTTCCCGCCACCGGCATTGGCTGACCGCCAATGGCCCAATCGCACGATCAGCCAAGCGCCGATCTGGATGAGCACCGACTTGCGCGACGGCAACCAAGCCTTGTTCGAGCCGATGGACGCCGAACGCAAGCTGCGTCTGTTTCGCACCTTGTGCGGCATCGGTTTCAAGGAAATCGAAGTGGCGTTTCCGTCGGCCTCGCAAACCGATTTCGATTTCGTGCGCCGTTTGATAGACGAGGCGTTGATACCCGACGACGTCACCATCGAAGTGCTCAGCCACGCCCGTGAGCCGTTGCTCCGCAGAACCGTCGAAGCCTTGCATGGCGCGCGCTCGGCCATCGTCCATATCGTCAACGCCACCTCCCAGCCTTTTCGCGAACTGGTGTTGGGCATGAGCCGAGCCGAGGTGTTGGCGATGGCCATTGATGCGGTGCGATTGGTCAAGCAATTAACCGCCGACCAGCCGCAAACCCACTGGCGCTTGCAATACAGCTTGGAAACCTTCACCGCCACCGAGCCGGATTTCGCCGTCGAGGTTTGCGATGCGGTCAGCGCCGCCTGGGGCGCGACGCCGGACAACAAGATCATCCTCAATTTGCCGTCGTCGGTGGAAACGGCGACGCCGAACGTCTACGCCGACCAGATCGAATGGATGCACCGCCATATCGCCCGCCGCGACAGCGTCATCCTCAGCGTGCATCCGCACAACGACCGCGGCACTGCAGTCGCTGCGGCCGAATTGGCGTTGATGGCCGGCGCCGAGCGCGTCGAGGGTTGCTTGTTCGGCAACGGCGAACGCACCGGCAACGTGGACTTGGTGACGCTGGCCTTGAATCTGTACACCCAGGGTGTGGCGCCGGGCTTGGATTTTTCAGACATCCAGAAGGTGGTGGGCGATTTCGAGGCGTGCACCGGCTTGAGCGTGCCGCCGCGCCAACCCTATGCCGGCGAGTTGGTGTTCACCGCGTTTTCCGGCTCACACCAGGACGCCATCAAGAAAGGCTTTGCCGCCCGGCAACCCGATAGCGTCTGGAACGTGCCGTACCTGCCGTTTGATCCAGCCGACGTCGGCCGCGGTTACGACGCGGTGATCCGCATCAACAGCCAATCCGGCAAGGGTGGCATCGCCCACTTGCTGGAAAGCCATTACGGCGTGGTGCTGCCGCGCCGTTTGCAGATCGAGTTCTCGCGGGTGGTTCAACAACACGCCGACCGCCACGGCGGCGAAATCGGTTCGGAAGCGTTGTGGCAATTGTTTGCCCGGACCTATCTGGATTCGGCAAAGCCTTTGCGTTACCGGGACCATCATTTATTCGAGCACGCGCAAGGTCAAGGCATACAACTGCAAATCGAATCGGACGGCGAACCGCACACATTAACCGGCGTCGGTAACGGCCCGATAGCCGCCGCCGTCCAGGCTTTGCATGGCCTCGGCGGCGCAGTATCGGTACGCAGTTACGAAGAACGCTCGGTCGGCAGCGGCGGCGATGCCCAGGCCTGCGCCTTTGTCGAACTGGCGGCAGCGAACGGGACCACGACCTATGGCGTCGGCATGGACGCCAACATCGTCAGCGCATCGATCAAGGCGTTGCTCAGCGGCTACAATCGCTTGGCCGACGATATGGGCTTATGCAATTTAACAAAATTGAACACGTCCCCAGCGACGATACCCGCAAATGCCGCATCCTAAACTGTCGTTCCAGGTCGTCAAAGCCAATTTCCTCGCGTTAGCTGCTAATCGGCGTACCCGATTACTAAACGGCCGGTATCGAAGTGCGGCGCACTATGACGCTCCGCCACGTAAAATATCGGAGATTTATGACGAGCCGGTTCGATTTAATTTGGACGGATAGGGATCCAGAACTGTCTTAAAAACCCAACATCGTTAGCTATCGAACAGCTGTTTTACGTCAATTAGTCGGTTTCAAGTCGCGCTGCGGTTTCAGTTCCAGTAAAGCCGCTAGTCATTCGACGACCATACGCGCCGCATGTATAGGTACATCCAGTTCCGCAATTATTGGCGATATTGAGGCATATCATCAGCGAGCATGGACAGTTACTGCATTCGCGATGGTATGAATGCATGCCTGAAATCGGGATATTGAAAAACCTTTTTTATATCGATTCGATATTGTTATAGAATTTTACCGAATCCGTTGAAGCGTTTTCACCCCAAGGGGAACGTTTTTTGCGGATCTCTGCCGATGACGGATGTAAATCCGTCATCTCGGCATCTTTCTCATGACGTTGTCAAAGAATTCCGAACACCAAACATTCAGGGAATGCCTGACCAACGCCGAACCGAAAAACCGCATTGGACGTTTTTTATCTGGCCATTTTGTTAATGGCATCGAGCAATTTTTACTTTATTCATCCGGGAGTTTTTGATGGAAATCCACGTTTACGATACCTATGTAAAAGCACACGACAACCACGTCATGCACTTTGATGTATTTACCGCCAGCAAGGACAGTGAGCAAGCCATTCAGTATGCCAAACAGTGGCTATCTTCAATTGGTGAAAGCGATGCGGTAGTCTCCAGCAAAGAATGTCGGTTTTGCCATACTCAACAAGCACCGGCTAATGTGATTGACACGATCAATCGCCAAGGTTACTTCATATACAAAATGGAAGGTTGTCCGGCTTGATAGCAATATTGCTGTCATGCCAAGAAATTCCAGGCCTTGCCTTGCAAGGCCTTAACGTAAGTAGGAGGAAACACCTGTTTTCCGAAAAGCATTAGTAACGACCTCACCGGCATCCTCGTCAACAGCGACACGGCTACCAACATCGAAATTACACGCGCCGAAAGGGTGATCTGACCTCAGCTAATAGGGTTGTCGTTGCCATGCGACCCCGGGAGAACGATGGCGTTCACCCAAACAAAACCAATCAGACTATCTCAAAACGATACGTCGGCCTTTTCCAGCATCTCCAACCAATCCCTGCCTAAAAACACCAGAATTAAAATCTAACTAGCTTGAACGACAATAATCTATTGTAAAATAATCGTTTTTATATATCGCGTTAATCGACAGTTTGTGCGCACTAAGCCGAGTCTTATCATTATCCATGTCCCCGCTCCCCACTAGACAAGACTTTCAATGCGCGCGCTGATCGTCCTAGGTATGCTGTTGATGCCTTTGGCTACCGCGCAAGCGGCCGGCAAGGCATCGGAAGATTTAACTGAACTGTCCATTGAGCAATTGCTGAATGTGGAAATCATCAGCGCTTCCAGGCTGGGTCAAAAAGCCAGTCAAGCCCCCAGCTCGGTTTCGATTTTAACGGCAAACGACATACGCACTTTCGGCTGGCGCACGCTGGCGGACGCGCTGAACAGCATGCGCGGTTTGTTCACCAGCAATGATCGCAACTATAGCTTTGTCGGCGTGCGCGGCTTTATTCAGTCCGGCGACTACAATTCCCGAGTGCTGTTCATGATCGACGGCCAGCGCATGAACGAAAACATCTTCGACTCCGGCAATATCGGCCAGGAATTCATGCTGGACATGGACTTGGTGGAACGTATCGAATTTATTCCCGGTTCCGGCTCCACCATTTACGGCGCCAATGCGTTTTTGGGCTTGATCAACGTGGTCACCAAAAAAGGCAAAGCCTTGAACGGGGCGCAAATAGCCGGTGAAGTGGGTAGTTTTGACACCTACAAAGGCCGCGTCAGTGTCGGCAAGCAATTCGATAACGGCGCCGATGTGCTGGTGTCGGCATCGCATTTCGATACCCAGGGCGTGGAAGATTTATATTTCCCGGCTTTCGACGACCCAAGTACCAACAACGGTATCGCGCATAACATGGATACCGAACGCGCGGACCGCTTGTTCGGCCGGATGCAATTCGAAGAATTCACCCTCAGCGGCGGTTTTGTTGATCGTTACAAGCGGGTGCCGACCGCGGCTTTCGGTGCCGTTTTCAACGATCCCACCTCGCATACTTACGACAGACAATTTTTCACCAATCTGAAATATGAAAAAGCCTTGAACGCGAAGACCTCGTTCATGGCTAAGGGTTTTTATCAAGGCTACGATTACATGGCCGAAGACCCGTTCAATGACGCCGGTAATTACGTTTATCACGACCAAACCAGCGGCCGCTGGTGGGGCGGCGAAGCACAACTCACGACTAGCGTATTCGACGGACATAGACTACTTTTCGGCTTGGAATATCAATACGACCAAACCCAGCGCCAATTCGGCTATGTTACCGACCCTTATCAGATTTATCAGGATAGCGACCTCAGCGGCCACCGCGTCGAACTCTACGCTCAAGACGACATCCAGTTACTGGACAATCTGGTTTTCAGCGCCGGCCTGCGCCTGGATCAGACCCACATGCTCAAACGCCTGCAACTCAATCCGCGTCTGGGCTTGATATGGAACCCTTTGGAGAATACCACCTTCAAGCTGCTGTACAGCTCGACATTTCGCGCCCCGCATGCCTGGAACCTGGATTACAACAACTACTATTACGGCGTCAGCCCCGAACTTAGAGAAGAGCAAATCAGAAGCTACGAAGCGATTGCCGAATGGCATTCCCATGCCGGGCTGAAACTGCTGGTTTCCTTGTTTTACAACGACATCACCGAGTTACTGAAAGCCAACCCCGATACAGCGCTGCTGGACAATGTTGGAAAATACCACGCCTACGGTGCGGAATGGGAAGCGGAAAAACGCTGGGACAGCGGCAGAATGTTCAAGGCATCTTACACCTACAGCTTGTTTACCAACGAAGCCAGACAAGGGGTGTGGGCTTACGGTTCGCCGCAAAATATTTTCAAATTACACTATGCTGAGCCTTTGTTCGACGATTTTGTCCGGCTCGGCATCGAAAATATTTACATCGGCGACCGCAAGACATTTCAGAGCGGCAAAGCCGATGCCTACAATCTGGTCAATCTGAATGTGAGCACGGATCGATTGATGCGTGGCCTGGATGTATCCTTCGGGGTTTATAACCTGTTCGACAGCCACTATGAAATGCTGATCAACAGCGACCGCTTCGACCTGTTACAGATGAACGGCAGGGAATTTCGTTTGAAACTACAGTTGACGTTTTAAAAAAGGGCCGATCATATGAAAAAGGCGTTTCATCGACGGAAATCTTGGGCTATCGGCCTGGGAGCGCTTTTGTGTTTGGGACAATCCACCTCGCACGCCGCCAATCAAGAGCCTGAACGCGATAATTTACCGGATTTGACCGGCCTCAGCGTCGAGCAATTGATGAATCTCGATGTGACCTCGGTTATGAAGGTGCCCACAGACATTAAACACGTTCCCGCCGCCCTATTTGTATTGAGCAACGAAGAAATCCGCCGAACCGGGGCTACTACGATACCGGAAGCCTTGCGGGTGGTGCCGGGCATGCACGTGGCTAAAGTGGACGGCAACAAATGGGCCGTATCGATGCGCGGCTTCAGCAGCCAGTTTGTCAATAAATTGTTGGTGTTAGTGGACGGCCGCAGCGTCTATAACCCGCTGTTTTCCGGAGTATGGTGGGATCAACAAGATGTGATGATGGAAGACATCGAACGCATCGAGGTCATCCGCGGCCCCGGCGCCAGCTTGTGGGGCGCCAATGCGGTCAACGGCGTCATCAACATCATCACTAAATCAGCCAAAGACACGCAAGGCGGTTTGCTATCCAGTCATGTCGGCAGCCAACGCTACGGCGGCGGTCTGCGCTATGGCGCCGATTTGGGCGGCGACGCCTATCTAAAAGTCTACGGCCGCCACACTAACTACGGCGACTCAAAAACCCTGGGCAGCAGCACTAAGGCCGGCGATGAAGGCGAGATGAGCAAAATCGGTTTTCGTTACGACAAAGCCATCGACTTTACCAACAAACTCAGCTTGCAGGGCGATGCATTCCTCGGCGAGAGCAATGGCGCACTGCAACACTTCCCATCATTAACATCCCAACAGACGCCGGTGCTGGCGCCGCCCTTTTCTCGGGAATTACCGACGGACCAATTGTTCTCCGGCCATTACATCCAAGCACGCTGGGAACAACATCAAAGCTCGGACTCGAATACCGTACTGCGCATGTATTGGGACAGGCACAGCCGGAAATCGCCTTACTTGAATTCGGAATATCAAATCGACAATATCGATGTCGATTTTCAGCATAACTACAAGCTGAACGACAACCACATGTTGGTGTGGGGCAGCGGCGTGCGTTTCAATCTGAATAATTTTGAGGACAGCGCGCAAATCTCCATGAGCGCCAACAATCGCACCGACCGTATCTACAGCCTGTTTGGGCAGGACGATATTACCTTGGTACCTGATCGTTGGCATTTGACCTTGGGCAGCAAGCTGGAGCACAACCCGGTCACGCAATTCGAAGTGCAACCCAACGCACGCTTGCTGTGGACGCCCGACGGCCAACATTCGTTTTGGGGCTCGGTGTCCCGCTCGGTGCGCACGCCCAATTGGGTCGAGCAAAATATTTCCTACGGCTTGCAAACCCAGCCATACACGATACGTGGCAATACTGTGCCTGTGCTGCGCAACCTAACCGGCAACCCCGACTTGACCGCCGAAAAAATGCTCGGCTTCGAACTGGGCTGGCGCGGCCAACTGAGTCGCCAACTCAGTACTGATGTAGCCTTGTATCATTACAGCTACGACGATTACGCCAGCTTGACCCCCAATACCCAACGCTTCGCCGGCTATATGTTGCAGACGCTGGATTACAACAACTACGGCCATGTACAAGTCTACGGCGGGGAAATCAGTGTCGATTGGCAAGCGACTGAAAATTGGAAACTGCGCGCCACTTATAGCCACGAAGAAGAACGCTTCCGCCTGTCTCCGCTGGCACCTGCCAACACCACGCTGATCTCCGGAGACAGCTACCCGGCCCATAAAGCCATGCTCTGGTCTATGTACCAATTCTCCCCGCAACTCAAGCTGGATCTGAACTGGCGTTATTCGGATGCAACCGGCCTTAACGGCGCGCAATCCAGAGCCTATCAAGACCTGGATGCGCGTTTGGGATGGGACTTGGGCGCGGGCGTGGAACTGGCGTTGGTGGGCCGGAATTTGCTGAACAGCAGTCATTTCGAATACGGCTCGGATATGTTTTCCACCGCCACTGCCGTGCAACGCGAGGTATACGGCACCTTGCGCTGGGACTTCTAAGCGGCCGGACACTATGCATACAGCGAAGAACCGGTGTCGAACATGAGTCGAATCTTGCGCCATCGCTATGCAAGATTGTGCCGAAATCGCAGTTGCGATGCGTCGTACCTGTGCGCCCCGGAAAAACCAAGATTCACAGCCATCACGCTAGTCAGCAAAATGCTGTTGCTGCCTTTGCTGTTTAGCGGCCATCTATGCCACGCCGAAGCGGCCAGCGAAGCAGCGGTAAAAGTGGCATTTTTATACAATTTCTTTAAGTTTATCGAATGGCCCGAGCCTGCAACCGCACCGAATCGTTATACCTTGTGCCTGAGCAGTCATACCGATTTCGGCGACCATTTATTGATGTTGGAAGGCAAAACGGTGAACGGCAAGCCCTTGGATATCGCCCGCAATATATCACCCAAAGATATAAAATCCTGCCATCTGATCTTTATCGATACCGCCGATAATCCGGGCGATTACGCCCGCGAATTAAAAGGCTCGCCGGTAGTCAGCGTCAGCGACAAAGCCGGGTTTATCAACCAGGGCGGCACCATAGGTTTGATCCAGGACGGCAACCGGCTCAGCTTTGAGATTAACTTAGAAACCGCCAATGCCGGCAACACGCGCATCAGCGCCCAGCTGCTGAAACTGGCTAAAAACATTTTGGCCGGTAAATAAACCCGCATGCAGACGACATCTCAACGCCACCCATGATTCGCGACAAACTGGCCAATCTGCCGATGACCTACAAGCTGCAACGCTTGCAAGCCATCACTTTGGCATTGGCTCTGCTGTTTACCTTGTTAATTACCAGCATGACGCATATCTGGCAGGAGCGGCGCGAACTGTCAATGGAAGTGCGTTCGCTCGGCAAAATGATCGGTTTTAACGCCAACGCTGCGCTGCTGTTTGGCGACACCAAAACCGGCACCGAGATTCTGGCCACCTTACGCGGCAAATCCGAAGTCATCTCCGCGCAACTCTACAAAAATGACGGCGAAATTTTCGCCCATTACCCGGCCAAGGCTGCACCGGACAGTTTCCCCGCCACCTTGAGCGATGCGGAACAACAACAACGCAACCAGGGTTTGCGGATATTGAGCCAAGTCATTTTAAACCCCTTACCCGACGATAACGGCGACGTGATCGGCACCTTACGCTTGCAGCTCGACTTAAAGCCCATGTGGCGGATGGTGATTATCAGTCTGGGCCAAATTTTTTTGGTGATGGTGGTGTCGTTTATTCTGGCGGTATTTTTCGGACGACGCCTCGCGGAATCGATTGCCGCACCGCTGATCCGTTTGTCTTCACTGGCCAAACAGGTATCCAGGGACAACAACTATATGGTGCGCGCCCAAGGTGAAGGCGAAGATGAAATCGGCCAACTGGTAAGAAGCTTCAACCAGATGATCGAGCGGGTACAACAACGCGATGCCGAACTGGAAAATCAGCGTGGCAACCTGGAAAAACAAGTCGATCTGCGCACCGCCGACCTGCGTCAGGCCGTCGTCGATGCCCAAGCCGCCAATATCGCCAAGTCGCAATTTCTGGCAACCATGAGCCACGAAATCCGCACCCCCATGAACGGCGTGCTGGGCATGACCGAATTGCTGTTGGGCACCGACCTGGACACCACGCAACGCCAATACGCCGAAACCGTGTTCAGTTCCGCCGATTCTTTGCTGACCGTGATTAACGATATTCTGGACTTTTCCAAAATCGAAGCGGGCAAGCTGGAGCTGGAAGAAATCGATTTTAATTTGATCAATCTTACCGACCAACTCGCTGCCTTGTTCTTCGAACGCGCCAGCAGCAAAAACATCGAACTGGTGTGCACCGTCGATAAGCGGGTGCCGCGCGACGTCAGAGGCGATCCTTATCGCTTGCGGCAAATACTCACCAACTTGTTATCCAACGCCATCAAATTTACCGAAGCCGGCTCGGTGAAAATGCAAGTGAATGTGGCCGAATCGGATCGCTGCCCATCCGCTGACGGCATGTGCCTGGAGTTTTGTATTAGCGACACCGGCATCGGCATCGGCCCGGACACGCAAGCCAGGCTATTCAAATCTTTTAGTCAAGCCGACGGCTCCACCACCCGCAAATACGGAGGCACCGGTCTGGGATTGGCCATCAGCAAGGAACTAAGCGAATTGATGGGCGGCAATATCCAAGTGCAAAGCCGTGCGAACAGCGGCTCGGTATTTACCCTGCATATCCCGCTCCGCCAAGCTAGCCAAGCCCTGCCTGCAAGCTTGCCGGGCAACGATCTGCAAGGCAAGCAGGTCTTATTGGTTGAAGATAATGCCACCAATGCAAAAATCCTGGAAAATCATTTGACTGTTTTTGGCATGTTTACCCGCGTCGCCAAAAATGGCGCTCACGCCTTGGAAATTCTCGATCAGTCGGCACACTTGGGCCTGTTCTTCGATATTGCCGTGTTGGACATGAAAATGCTGGGCATGAACGGCGTCGAATTAACCCAACGGATTCGTATAGACCGGCGATTTGCCAATATCCGCATCGTCATTATTACGTCCAGCAACGATGAGGACGTATTAGCCAAAATTCGCGGCAGCGCCTGCGATCTGTACCTTCACAAGCCCCTGCACAGACGCACCCTGCACGATGCGCTGCTCGGGCTGATGTCGCAAAAACCGCAATCGTTCAGTGCGCCGGCTTCTGCTGCCGGCGCCATTCGAATCCTGTTGGCCGAAGACAATCCGGTCAACCAGAAAGTTTGCAGCGCTATGTTGCGCCAGTTGGGCTACACCCTGTCTCTGGCGAATAACGGCCGGGAAGTGCTCGATATTATCGACCGCGAGCCGGTCGATCTCATCCTGATGGATTGCATGATGCCGGTCATGGACGGTTACACGGCAACCCAATACATCCGCAATCGGGAAAGTAGCCGCAATTTGCCTCGAATCCCCATTATCGCCCTCACCGCCAACGCCATGGAAGGTGATCGCGAACGCTGTTTGCAGGCCGGTATGGATGATTATCTCAGTAAACCGTTTTTACAAAAAACCTTGCAAGACAAAATCCAGGCGTTGGCAGCCCCTCTGCCCACAACCGCCCTCAATACAGCCACTCCCGAGATCAAAGCCACTGCCGCTACTCTAGACCCGGCCGCACTGAATACCTTGCGGGAAATTGGTGGCAGCGCGCTGGTCGACGACGTCTTGGCCTTGTTTAGGACAAATGCCGAGCAACATATCGCCACACTCCGCTCCGGCCTGTTGGAGCGCAATACGGAAACAGTGCGGCATGCCGCGCATAGTCTAAAATCGGCCGCGGCCAACATCGGCGCACTAAACCTGTCGGAACTGGCCCGTGCGCTTGAACATGCAGCGCGGCACAACACTTTGCAATTCGATAGCCGGGTTGCCGAAAGCCTGCAAACAGAATATAAAGAAATTCTCCAGCGGCTTTCGCAACTCAAACCCTCATAATGCAACGATTACCTGCCCGCAGCCTGATTTTAGCGATTGACGACGACGATATGGTGCGTCTGATGTTGCAAGAAATTCTGCAAAGAGAAGCGTTTGATGTCATTTGCGCGGCTAGCGGCAAGCAAGGCTTGGCATTAGCAGCCAGCGAACGGCCCAACCTGGTATTGCTGGATGTCATGTTGCCGGACCTTAACGGCTTCGACTGCCTGCAAGCCATCAAAAACATGCCCGGCAACAGCCTGCTGCCCGTCGTGATGCTGACCGGCATGGACGACCTGGAATCGGTCAATCGCGCCTTTCAATTGGGCGCGACCGACTTTATCTCCAAACCGCTCAATTGGCCGACCTTACCGCACCGCTTACGTTACTTGCTGCGCTCGGTCGCCACGTTAGAAGAACTGGCCCGAAGCGAAGCGGCACTGCGCCAAGCGCAAAAAATAGCGCAACTGGGCAGTTGGTACTGGTCTATTGCCGACGACAACATGCAATGGTCGGAAGAAGTCTTTAATATCCTCGGCACGAATCGCTCATCGTTCGAACATAAATGCCGCGACTTATACAAATCCATGCAGCCATCGGAAGTCGGCAAACTGCAACAAGCCATTGATCTTTGCGTCAAAAACCGACGCAGTTTTCGCCTGGAATTATCGATTACTCGTCGCGATGGCGCCAACCAAGTGATTCATATTCAAGGCAAACCCGTGATCGCCGATGGGCAGGTAAGCCATATTCACGGTACGCTGCAAGATATTACCGAACGCCGGCACATAGAAGAACGGGTAAGGCTTTTATCTTACTACGACCCGCTAACCGGCCTGCCCAACCGGACGCTGTTCAAGGAAGTTCTGGCGCAAGCAATGGCCTATTGCACACGCTACGGTACGGTCATTTCCACTTTATTTATCAGTATTGATCGTTTCAAACGCATCAACGAAACCCTGGGCCCCAAAATCGGCGACCAGGTGTTGAAATTGTTCGCCGAGCGCTTGCTCGCCGAAGTGCGGGATTGCGACTACATTTCCATCAACGCCGATTACGATTTGGCGGACATGACGGTCTCCCGGCTGGGCGGTAACGAATTTACCGTGTTGCTGAATCGTATCGAGGACACGCGCGATAGCGTCAAAGTGGCTAAGCGGATTTTTCAGGTGATGCAGCACGCTTTTACGGTGGAGAACACCGAACTGTTTCTGGGTATCAATATCGGTATCGCCGTCTATCCGGGCGACGGTCAGGATGAAGACAGCTTCATCAAAAACGGCGAGTTTGCGATGAACCATGCCAGCGAACACGGCCATAATAATTATCAGTTTTTCAGTAAATCGCTGAATGTTGCCGCGTTTCATAAACTGGCGATGGAAAACAGCCTGCGCCGCGCCATAGAACGCCATGAATTGCAGCTTTACTATCAAGCCAAAATTAATATCCGCCGCCAGCAAGTCGTCGGCTGCGAAGCCTTGATTCGCTGGCAGCACCCGGAACTGGGTTTGATCGGCCCGTCGCAATTTATTCCCATTGCCGAAGATTCCGGCCTGATTGCCCAAATCAGCGATTGGGTGCTGGAAAATGCCAGCCGGCAAACCTTGGAATGGCAACAGTCAGGACTGAGCCAAGGGCTGATCATGGCAGTGAACGTATCGGCGACTCAATTCCGACAATACGGCTTTGGTAATCACGTCCGCGACGTATTGACCAGCATCGGCTTGGAACCTCGCTACCTCAAGCTGGAACTGACCGAAACCATCTTGCTCGACCATATCGACGACGCTTTAGTGACCTTGCGGGAATTACAAGCCCTGGGCGTCAAAATCAGTATTGACGATTTCGGCACCGGTTATTCATCCTTGTCTTATTTGAAAAAACTGCCTATCTCGGAATTGAAAGTCGATCATTGCTTTGTCCGCGATCTTCCGCACAATGAAGACGACATGGCGATTACCGCGGCAATATTGGCTTTGGCCGACGCGCTGTCCCTGGAAGTGGTCGCGGAGGGCGTGGAGAATGAAGATCAAGCCAACTTCCTGCTGGATAGCGGTTGCGAGGTAGTGCAAGGCTTTTTGTACAACAAGCCCATGCCCGCCAATGAATTTGCCGCATTTGTCCGTGCATTCAATGCGCAACGCTTGTTAGCCGACAAAGTCTGACATGTCCGTCAAGCCACGCATCCTGTTAGTCGACGACGATCCGATGGTCCGTCTGCTGGTCAGGCAAATCTTGCAAGCCGACGGCTACGAACTGATCGAAACCGACAACGGCCGGACCGGATTGGAACAATTTATCGCCGCCGAGCCGGATTTGGTTCTGCTGGACGTGATGATGCCGGAGATGGATGGTTTCAGTTGTTTACAAGGCATGCGTGCCGCCAGCGACAAATCGGTGCCGATTGTCATGATGACGGCTATCGAGGATACGCAAGCGGTGGAAGACGCCTTTCGGCTGGGGGCTACCGACTTTATCGGCAAACCCATCCAATGGCCGCTGTTGCCGCATCGCATCAGCTATGTGCTGCGCTCGCACCGCACTACACAACGTCTTATAGAGCAACAAACGCTACTCAAGCAAAGCGAGCAACGCTTTCGGGATTTGGTGGAAAGCATCGGTAACGAATACTTCCTGTATTCTCACAATACCGAGCGTATTTTTACTTATCTAGGTCCTTCGGTGGAGCATATCCTCGGCTACAAACCCGACGAACTACATTGCGACTGCTTCGATATAACGACCAACAACCCGATCAATCGGCTTGCCAGGACCTACACCGAGCAATGCCTGGCAGGCATCAAACCACCGAACTACGAAGTGGAAGTACGCAGCAAGGATGGCAGCCTGCGTGTACTCAGCCTCAATGAGTCGCCCATGTTCGACGACCATGGCCGAGTGGTTGCGGTGAACGGCCTGGCGCACGACATCACCGAAATGCGCAGCACGCAGCAAGCCCTTGCCGATAGCGAGGAACGCTTGCGGCTATCCATGCAGGCAGCCAAACAAGGTTTTTATGACATCAATCCGCAAACCGGGGCCATGATCATCAACGCCGAATATGCCAGCATGCTCGGCTACAACCCAGCCGATTTCGACGCCACTATCGACAGCTGGATCATGCGCTTGCATCCCGATGACCGGCAGCGCGTTTCCGACGCCTACCGGCAGTACATCGCCGGGGAACTGGCAGAATATCGCCTGGAATACCGGCAGCGTTGCGCCGACGATAGCTGGAAATGGATATTATCGATAGGCAGTATCGTCGAGCGCGACGCCAACAATCAGCCGGTGCGCATGCTGGGCACCCACACCGACATCACCGACAGTAAAACGGCAGCCGAACGCCTGAATTTGCTGGCCAAAGTGTTCGAAAACAGCGGCGAGGCCATTTTCCTGTGCGATCCGGATACCCGCATCGTGTCCAGCAATCAGGCCTACACGACGATTACCGGTTACAGAGCCGAAGAGGTGCTACAGCAAACGCCCTCCATTCTCGATGCGCGTCATCTTGACCTCAACCACTATCAACGTATCTGGCAGGCCTTGCGCGAAAACGGCTACTGGCAAGGCGAAATTTGGGATACCCGCAAGAACGGCGAGACCTATCCCGCATGGCTGGGTATTTCCGCGATGTACAACACCCACGGCGTGATCAGCCATTACATCGGCATTTTTTCGGACATTACCGAGCGCAAGGCCGCCGAAGCCCAAATCGAATATCTGGCACGTCACGATCCCCTCTCCAACCTGCCCAATCGCACCTTGTTGCGCGACCGCTTTGACCAGGCCATGGCCCATGCCGTGCGTAACAACACGCTGGTCGGTTTGCTGTTTCTGGACCTGGATCATTTTAAGAATATTAACGATACGATGGGACACGACGTCGGCGACCGCTTACTGCAAGGCATCGCGGAGCGTCTGGTGCAATGCGTGCGCGAGGTGGATACGGTTTGCCGGCAAGGCGGCGATGAATTCATCATTATCCTCACCGACATTCCCGACATCGACGCAATCACGCAAATTGTGCTGAAAATTCTCGATCAACTGACACAACCCTTTGTCATTGAAGGTGTCACGCTTTGCACCTCCTTCAGCATAGGCGTCAGTTTGTATCCCAATGACGGCCTGAATTTTCACGGTTTACTCAACAAAGCCGACACGGCGATGTATTCGGCGAAAAACGAAGGCCGCAATACCTTCCGCTTCTTTTCCAACGATATGAACCTGGCGTCTATCGAGCGGATGAATATCGAGAACGGCCTGCGCATGGCTTTGAAGCGCAAAGAACTTCGCTTGCATTATCAGCCGCAATATTCCATACACAACAATACGGTGATCGGTGCGGAAGCCTTGCTGCGCTGGCAACCGGAAAACAGCCCGATGATCCCGCCGGCCAAGTTCATTCCTATCGCCGAGGACAACGGCATGATCGTCCCGATAGGCGACTGGGTGTTACGTGAAGCCTGCAAGCAAAACAAGCTTTGGCATGACGCCGGTATGAAACTGCTGGTTACCGTCAACATCTCGGCCCTACAGTTCAAGCGCGGCAACTTATTGGAGTCGGTGCAAAGCGCATTGGCGGAATCAGGACTGGAACCGCATTATTTAGAGCTGGAGTTAACCGAATCGGTCCTGATGTTCGATACCAATGCCGTCATCAATACGATTGCCCAGTTGCGCGCCTTGGGCGTCAGCTTTGCCATCGACGATTTCGGCACCGGTTATTCCTCACTGAGTTATTTGAAGCGCTTTGCGGTGAACAAACTAAAAATCGATCAATCATTTATCCGGGATTTAACCTCAGGCAAAGCCGAAGACACCGCTATCGTCAAAGCCATCTTGCAATTGGGCGATACACTGGGCCTACTGACCTTGGCCGAAGGCGTGGAAACCAAGGAGCAAGCCGAGCAACTGCATCAACTCGGCTGCCGCAAAGCGCAGGGTTTTTATTGGAATCAACCCTTGCCCGCCGACGAATTCGCCCGGTTGTTTACGCCTGGTTAAAATAACTGCCAAACCGGCGCCGCGCCGTCCGGCAAGGCCGCCAGACGCCCCAGCTCCAGCCATTGATTGCCCGGCGCATGAAAATCCGAGCCCATCGATGCATGCAATTGATGTTTGCTGGCATGCAAATAACTTAAGCGGATATCATCGACGCTGGCCCGACCCGTCACCACTTCTATGCCCTGCCCGCCTGCCGCCTTGAATGCCACCAATGCTTTGTTAATCCATTTGGTACTGAGTTTGTAACGCAAGGGATGCGCCAACACCGCCACACCGCCGGCGGCCCGAATCCAGCCGACACAATCGGCCAGACCGGCCCAAACCGTCGGCACATAAGCCGGCTTACCCTTGCTCAAATAGCGGTCAAAGGCATCCTGCTGAGTTTCGACCACACCTTGATTGACCAGAAAATCGGCAAAATGCAGGCGGGTGATTTCGCCGTTACCGGCGATTTGCCTTAACGTGGGATAGGCGTCGGCTATGCCCTTCTTCGCCAGTTTTTCGGCAATTTTTTGCGCGCGCTGGTCGCGGATCGATTGTTGCTTGGCAATACCTTCGAGTAATCCCGGATGCTGCGGATCGATATTTAAACCTACGATGTGCAGACAATGACTTTCGAAACTAGCCGACAGTTCGATGCCGGGAATCAAGCGGATGCCGGCTTGCGCGGCGGCTTCGGTCGCTTCTTGTAAGCCGGCAGTTGTATCGTGGTCGGTCAAAGCCAGCGCAGTAACCCCCTGCTGTTGAGCACGCAACACCAGTTCGGTGGGCGACAACGCGCCGTCGGACGCGGTGGAATGACTGTGTAAATCGTATAATTCCGACACTATTGATAATCACCGTAAAGTTTGGCGTACAAGCCGTTTTGTTGAATCAAGGAATCGTGTTTGCCTTGTTCGCAAATCTGGCCTTGTTCAAAGACATACACATGATCGGCCTGTTTCACCGCACTGAGCCTATGCGCAATGATGATGGTAGTACGGCCTTCCAGAAAGGTGCTCAAGGCTTGGTGCAGTTTATACTCGGTTTCGCTGTCCAGCGCCGATGTGGCTTCGTCGAGAATCACCACTGCCGGCTGGCTGACTATCATCCGGGCGATGGCCAGCCGTTGCCGTTGGCCGCCGGATAAGCGCATACCCTGCCTGCCCACCACGGTGTCCAAACCCTGCGGCTGTTCTTCAACGGTCGACTTCATTTGCGCAATCTCCAAAGCTCGCCACAATTCAGCATCGGCAATCTCCCGGCCCAAGGTCAAATTGGCGCGTATCGTATCGTTTAGCAAAGCGGGATGCTGTAAAACGGTCGCGACATGTTCGCGCACCACATCCAAGCCTATCCGGTTCAGCGGCACGCCGTCGAAATAAATCATGCCGCTGCCTGGCGGATATAAACCGATCAAGGTTTGCGCCAACGTCGACTTGCCGCCGCCGCTGGCGCCGACCAGGGCAATTTTCTCACCGGCCGGTATAGTCAGATTAATACCGTTCAGTACCGGTTCGTCCTTGTAACTAAAATGCAGATTCTTGACGCTGACCGACACGGTTTTACGCCCGATAAACGGGTTTTGCAAATGCGGATAATACGGTTCGCGCTGCAACAGGGTCAGCTGGTTGACGCGGGCCAACGCGGCTTTGGCGGCATAAAAAGACTGCTGAATGCTTAATATCTCCTGCACCGGCGCCATCATGAACCACAGATAACCGAATACCGCCAGCATTTCGCCTATGGTCAGATTGGAATACAGCACCATCAGCATCGCTGTTGCGCGGAAAATATCGAAGCCAAATAGAAAGGTCAAAAAGCTCAAACGCACCGTCGCATCGCTTTTCCAGGCATAGATGGTCGAGTGGTTTTTAACCGCCAGTGCGCTGCCGATCAACTGCCGACAATAGTGCTCCTCGCGGTTGCTGGCGCGGATTTGATGAATCGCCTCCAGCGTTTCGCTCAAAGCTTGCTGGAATATTGCGTAGGCTTTGTTTTCGTTAGCCTTCAGTTCCTTCACCCTGGAACCAACGGCCCTCGCCAGGTAAATTACCAGCGGGTTCAAAAAGATAATGAATAAACCCAATTGCCAGTGCATCCACAGCAGAATTAAAGCGGTACCGAACACGGTCAGAACTGCCACCAATAATTTACTGATCGTGGTGCCGATAAAATTATCCAGCGTATCGAGGTCGGTCACCATGTGCGAGCTAACCGTACCGCTGCCCAGGCTTTCATACTCGGACATCGAGATGTGTTGCAAATGTTTCACCAAACTTTCGCGAATGCGAAAAATCACATCCTTGGCAATATTGGAAAACTGCCGAGTCTGCATAATGTTTAGCGCCAAGGCAAACAAGCGCAACAGCAAGCTCAGCAGCAAAATAATGGCAATGTAAATGGCAGGTTGCTGCCACTCGCCGGGCAGCCACGGATTGAGGCTATTCAGCACCACACCCGGATGGTTAAGCAGGACTTCGTCCACCAATAATGGCATCAATAAGGGTACCGGTACGCTGGCAACTGTTGCCAAGATGGCGACCAAATGCCCGTTGATCAGTTGTTTTTTATGCTGCTTAGCGATGCTGTAGATGTACTGCCAGGAATATTCGGCTTGCGCCGCGCGCTGTGAGGTTTTCAAGGTAATGAAACAAATTCGATGAAGTTTAACGATTATAATGGTCCGACCCACTTTGCAAAAACTTCTTGCATAGGGTTTAGTCTCGGCTGTCGTGGAAATTGATATGCATGTTATCCCGTGTTTTTTACTGCTTGCCGCTCTGACCGGCGTTTTACCGAACAGTGCCCAGGCGGATGAAATCTCTTTGGTGAGCCAACGTCAGCTATTTTTGCGTGCCGAGCAAGCACTTGACCAGAATCGCGATGCCGAATATTTCGCGCTGGCTTCAAGCCTAAGAGGCTACCCGCTATATCCTTATCTGCAATACCAATGGTTAAAAAATCATTTGGACGCCGACGCCGACATCAAACAGTTTTTAAACGAGCACGCTGCCAGCCGTTACGCGGCCGGGCTGCGGCAAAAGTGGTTGCTGGCTTTGGGTAAAAAGCAGCAGTGGCTAGTGCTGTTGAATAATTATCAAGGCAGTGACGATCCCGAGCTGCAATGCTACGCCGGCCTGGCTCAATTGCAAACCGGCCAAGCCTTGGAAGCCTTCAATCAAGCCCGCGCTTTATGGTTAAGCGGTAAATCGCAACCGGATAATTGCGATGTCCTGTTCGAAGCTTATAAATCATCGCCGTATTTTAATAAAGAGCTGATCAACCAACGATTTCACGCCGCCCTCAAACGTGACAACCAAAGCCTGGCAAGCTACTTGACCCGGTTTTTCAGCGACGCAGAACTCAAGCAGGCCAATATCTGGTTAAAACTGCACCGACAGCCGGAAACCGTTATTACTGATACAGGCTGGCGCGAGAACCCTGAGCAAGCCGGAGAACTGTTTGCCCATGCGATTGACCGCTGGCTGGAAACCAATGTCGAAACGGCCATGACGACTTGGGACAGCAATAAATCGCAAATCGCCATTGCGCCGGCGACCGCCGCTTTTATCAAAAAACGCATCGCTATCGCGTTGGCCTTGAAACACGACAGTCGCGCTTACGCCCGCTTGTCGCAACTGGAAAACAGCGACGAATCGGCCCGGGAATGGCGAGTCAGAGCCGCATTGAATATGCAGAACTGGCAAGACGTCGCTGTGGCGATTACCGGCCTTAACGACGACGAAAAATCTCAGGAAAAATGGCAGTACTGGCAAGCCCGCGGCTTGGCGGAAACCGGCCAGAGCGCAACAGCCAATGCATTGTTTCTACAGTTGGCAAAAAATCGCAGTTTCTACGGTTTTCTGGCTGCCGGCAGATTAAGGCAAGCCATTGAACTGGTGGACAGACCTTTGACGGTATCAAGCAGCGACCTCGAGACTTTACAAAATCGACCGGATTTCCAGGTATTTTCCGAGCTACTCGCTATCGACAGAAAACCGGAAGCCAAACGCCAATGGTGGTACGCAATCGCCAAACTCGACAGTCGCCAGCTACCCGTCGCCGCAAAACTGGCCCAACAAGCCAATTGTCCGGCTTTGGCGATTGCCACTATAGCCAAGGCTAATCAATGGGACGACGTCAATTTGCGCTTTCCGCTGACCTATATCCAACCCATCCAAAGTAACGCTGCCGCACAACAATTGGATCCGGGTTTAATTTTAGGATTGATCCGCCAGGAAAGCGCGTTCGATGAATTGGCCGACTCGCCGGCTGGCGCTAAAGGTTTGATGCAGATTATGCCTAACACCGGCCGGCAAATTGCCGCCGAATTGCGCGATAGTTGGGATAGCGATTACAGCCTGTTTAAGCCGGAACTCAATGTCAAATACGGGACGTTTTATTTCAAAAAACTCTTGCGCCAATTCAATGGTCACGTCGCACTAGCCACGGCTGCCTATAACGCCGGCGCCAATAAAGTGAAGCGCTGGCTACCGGAAAACCGGGCTTTGCCGGCCGACATCTGGATTGAAAACATCCCTTACAAGGAGACTCGGGGGTATGTTGCATCGGTGTTAATGTATAGCTTGATTTACCAACAGCGGCTGCAACGCGACAGCTTAAAGATCGACGATCTAATGCGCGAGGTCATGCCCGGCTAAAAATTGAGCTGATTTTTTAAGCCGGTTATTAGATAATGCCGCAGTTTTTGAACCCACCAACCAGGTAAAAATCAAGATGGAGAAGCAGCACAGTTTCACGCGCGAAGAATTATTAATGTCCGGCCGAGGTGAATTATACGGTCCGACCAACGCGCAGCTACCGCTTCCCAATATGCTGATGATGGACCGCATCGTCCATATTTCCGATGAAGGCGGCAAATACGGCAAAGGCGAAATCATCGCCGAGCTGGATATTACCCCCGAATTATGGTTTTTTGATTGCCACTTTCAAGGCGACCCGGTCATGCCAGGCTGTCTAGGTTTGGACGCGATGTGGCAATTGGTCGGTTTTTATTTATGCTGGCTAGGCGGCCCTGGCAAAGGCCGCGCGCTGGGTTGCGGCGAAGTTAAATTCACCGGCCAAGTGCTGCCGACAGCCAAAAAAGTGACTTATAAAATCGACTTGAAGCGTGTGATTCTACGCAAATTGGTCATGGGCATCGCCGATGCGACGATGGAAGTCGATGGCAAACAAATCTACGAGGCGACCGATTTACGAGTCGGTTTATTCACTTCCACCCAAGATTTCTAAGGAAACCATCATGAAGCGCGTCGTTGTAACAGGTTTAGGGATAGTTTCCAGCATCGGCAACAACCGGGACGAAGTGGTTGATTCTTTACGCGCCGGCCGTTCCGGTATCGTTCACGCACCGGTCTATGCCGAAATGGGCTTTCGCAGCCATGTACACGGCCCGGTTAATATTGATCTGGATGAAGCGATAGACCGTAAAGTTAAACGCTTTATGGGCGACGGTGCCGCATACAACTACCTGGCTATGGAACAGGCTATTGCCGACTCCGGCCTGGAAGAGTCGCAAGTGTCCAATATCCGCACCGGCTTAGTGATGGGCTCCGGCGGGCCGTCAACGTCCAATCTGGTCGATTCCGCCGACATTCTGCGTTCCAAAGGTGTAAAAAAGGTCGGACCCTACATGGTGACGCGCGCCATGTCCAGCACCAACACGGCCTGCTTGGCCACGCCCTTTAAAATCAAAGGCGTCAATTACTCCATCAGCTCCGCTTGCGCCACCAGTGCCCACTGCATCGGCCACGCCATGGAATTGATTCAATTAGGCAAACAAGACGTTGTGTTCGCCGGCGGCGGTGAAGAACTGCACTGGACCATGTCGGTGATGTTCGACGCGATGGGCGCCTTGTCCTCAAAATATAACGACACGCCAGAAACGGCCTCTCGTCCCTACGACGAAACCCGCGACGGCTTCGTCATTTCCGGCGGCGGCGGCGTGTTAGTCATCGAAGAATTGGAACACGCCAAAGCCCGCGGCGCCAAAATCTACGCCGAACTGGTCGGCTACGGCGCCACATCTGACGGCTACGACATGGTACAACCCTCCGGCGAAGGCGCAGTGCGCTGCATGCAGCAGGCAATGGCTACCGTCACCGATAAAATAGACTACATCAATGCGCACGGCACCAGCACCCCGGTGGGTGACACCCGAGAATTGGAAGCGATGCGCGAGGTGTTCGGTGCAGAAAACGTGCCGGCGGTCAGCTCGACTAAATCCCTGACCGGACATGCCTTGGGTGCGGCCGGCGTCAACGAAGCCATTTATTCCTTGCTGATGATGCAAGAAAACTTCTTGAGTGCCTCCGCCAATATCAACCAACTCGATCCAGGCGCGGCCGGCATTCCTATCGTTAGAGAATATCGGGATAACGTCACGCTGAACACCATTATGTCCAACAGCTTCGGCTTTGGCGGGACCAACGCCACGCTGATTTTCCAACGCTATAACGGCTAACTTTGGCGCGGCTGCAACTTTGGTTCAGCCGCCCTTCCCTGCACCCATGTCCGATCCAGAACACAAATCCCGTACCCAGTTTAACAAGCTGCAAAAACGCCTGAGACGTTGCGTTGGCGAAGCCATCGCCGATTTCAACATGATAGAGCCCGATGATAAGGTCATGGTGTGTCTGTCCGGCGGCAAAGATTCTTACACCATGCTGGACATTCTGCTGAACTTGCAGAAAACCGCGCCAATCAATTTTGAGATTATTGCCGTCAATCTGGATCAGAAGCAGCCAGGCTTTCCGGAACACGTGCTGCCGGAATATCTACAATCGATAGGCGTGCCTTACCACATTATCGAGCACGACACTTACAGCATCGTCAAACGCATCATCCCGGAAGGACAAACGACGTGTAGTCTGTGTTCAAGGCTACGCCGCGGCACGCTGTACGGATTTGCCAAGGAACATAAGATCACTAAGATCGCCCTCGGCCATCACCGTGACGACATCATCGAAACCTTTTTTCTGAACATGTTCTACGCTGGCAAACTGAAAGCCATGCCGCCGAAGCTGCTGAGTGACGATAAGCAAAACATCGTCATACGTCCGTTAGCATATTGCCGGGAAAAAGACATCAACCGCTTCGCGGCTTTCAAACAGTTTCCGATCATTCCTTGCAATTTATGCGGCTCGCAAGAAAACCTGCAGCGCAAGGCGATGAAACAAATGCTCAACGCTTGGGATAAACAATTCCCCGGCCGCATCGAGACGATTTTCGCCAGTTTGCAAAATATCGCGCCGTCGCAAATGGCCGATACCAGCTTGTTCGATTTTGCCGGCCTGCGCCGCGACCCCGAATCCACTATTCCGCGCGTCGTATCCGATGAAGCCGGACTGGACATCTTAGAGCGCTAACCAGGAATTACAACGATGAAACACACCATCTTAGTGACGGGCGGCGCCGGCTATATCGGCAGCCATACCTGCGTAGAACTGCTGAATAACGGTTTCGAGGTCATCGTTGTCGATAACCTGAGTAACAGCAAAATCGAATCGCTGAAACGTATCGAAACCATTACCGGACATAAACCCGGTTTCTATCAAGCCGACATTACCGACCAAGCCGCGCTACGCGAGATTTTTAAAGCACATAAAATCGATGCGGTGGTTCATTTCGCCGGCCTGAAAGCCGTCGGCGAATCCTGCCAGCAACCCCTGAGCTATTACCGCAACAACATCTACGGCACCCAAGTGTTACTGGAAACGATGGACGAGTTTGCAGTGAAAAGATTGGTATTCAGCTCGTCGGCGACGGTTTACGGCGATCCGCATAGCGTACCGATTCTGGAAAGCTTCCCGCTGCAAGCCACCAATCCTTACGGCCGTACCAAACTGTTTATCGAGGAGATCCTGCGCGATGTCAGCAATGCCGACAGCCTGAACGGCAACAGCCAGCCCTGGCAATTTGCAATACTGCGCTATTTCAACCCCATCGGCGCGCACAGCAGCGGTTTGATCGGTGAAGATCCCAACGGCATCCCCAATAATTTGATGCCGTTTTTATCGCAAGTTGCCATCGGCAAATTACCGGTCCTGTCGGTGTTCGGCAACGACTACCCCACCAAGGACGGCACCGGCGTCCGCGATTACATCCACGTAGTTGATCTGGCACAAGGTCATATCAAAGCCTTGCAATACCTGCTCGGTAAATCGGCCGATACCGCTATTTGCGATGCGGTTAATTTAGGAACCGGCAACGGCTACAGCGTATTGGAAATGGTCAATACCTTCATTGAGGTGACGGGCCAAGCGGTACCCTACAAAATCGCACCACGCAGAGCCGGCGATGTCGCGGCCTGCTACGCTGATCCCAGCCTGGCCGAAGCAAAAATAGGTTGGAAAGCCGAGCGGGATTTAAAACAAATGATGACCGACACCTGGCGCTGGCAGAAAAACAATCCCAACGGTTACCACTAAGCAGGCTCGGTTACTAACACCAGCCCGCCATTCTCAATACGGTTTCTGCCTTTACGTTTGGCTTCGTACAAGGCAGCATCGGCGGTTTGCACCAATTGCAACGCAATCTCGGCGACAAGCTTTTTCTGCGCCCGGTTAGGCTGGTAAGTCGCCACACCAATCGAAATAGTCACCGGGATGGCTTGGTCGCCATACTCCACCTGCAAATTAGCAATACTCAAACGAATCCGCTCGGCAATTTCCGAGGCCGTACTTTCATCGGATTGCGACAGCAAGGCCACAAACTCTTCCCCGCCGTAACGCGCCAGCACATCGTTATTGCGCAGCAATTTCTTGATGATACCGGCCACCACAGCCAGTACATGATCCCCGGCCTGGTGTCCAAAACCGTCGTTGATGCGCTTGAAAAAATCAATATCCAGAAATAGGCAGGACAAAGGTTCGCGATTGCGTTGGCTGCGATCCAGCTCTTCCTCTATACGCTGCTCCAAAAACCGCCGATTGTTCACGCCGGTCAAGGGATCGACCAAACTGGTGCGCCGCATGGTTTCGACATTAAGATTGTTTTCCAGGCAAATACTGATGACCGAGGCGATGTGCTCGACAAAATCGGTCGCCATACCTTGCATGAAACGCTCGTTGTGATAACTGCCCAGATTCAACGAGCCCAAATACCGATCCCGGCGAATCAGCGGCGCAATGACTACCGACGCCGGTTTTTGTTGATTGGATTCGGAGAAAAACTTCTCGCAAATCGTGGTTTGATAGCTCCCCAGAAACGGCTGGTCGGACAGACCAAAACTATGCCGCAATTGCCATTCGCTACTTGCTAAAAACAGCCCTTCCCGGTCCCGATAATTATAATTATCCACTTCCAGGTAACCGGCGATTTCGTTTTTCGGGTCGATCAAACACAAACTGATTACGTCCAAATCGAACAAGGCCTTGGCTTCGCCGAGAATGAACTCGATCATTTCCGCCAGCGAACTAAGCCCCAGTAAACGCATTTCAAAGCTTTGCAATCGCTTTAAGGTCAGACTGTTATGCTGGACGCGGTTGAGCATACCGTCCAAATGACTTTCCAACACCCGCAGATCTGTTGTTATATCCTGTTCCAAGCTCGGCCCCACCCGCTTAATCGAGGTGATAAGACTAGCAGTTTTCGCAGAAAAAGTGTGTAGTTGTGGGCACTTCCAGCACACATCTCCCGTCCACTCTGATTGCAAATAAATCAGGCATTTCACCCATTAAAACGGCATATGCCATACCCTGCCGCCGGGTGCCATGTGATTTTGTCTTTCAAAATCAACACACTTGTTTATTGGTTCAAATATTGCTGTAAATCGGCTCTATCGGGTTCCAAGCACGCCAAACTCGTCTTCGCCATGAACAGCCTCACCTTCAACATCGACGATTTATTTTTGAGCCATCGCGATTCGTTGATTCACACTATTTTCGGCATCGTCGGCTGCCCGCAAACCGCGGAAGACTTGGCGCATGAAGCTTACATAAAAATGCTGCACGCCCTGGAAATCCAAGACATCAGTTACCCGCGGCCGTTTCTATACCAAATCGCAAAAAACCTGGCACTGGATCATCTGCGTAAAGAACGTATTCGCCAACGCGCCGACGACTCAAAAACGGCCGATACGGACGAAGATATATCGCTGCTGGACAATTTGCCGGACGATACCCCGACGCCCGAGCAGCAAGCATCCGATCAACAAGAACTGGCATTGATGCTGGCAGCGCTTGAGCAATTATCCGAACGGCGCAGGCAAATTCTGGTGTTGCACAAATTTCACCATTGGAATTACGAGCGGATCGCCGCCTATTACGACATATCGCGTAGCGCGGTAGAGAAGAATGTACAGGCAGCTCTGACTCATTTATTAGCCAGCCGGCAAGACTAGCCGTAACCTTAGGCCATACTGATTTTCCTGAACACAGCACCAATACTGATAAAATTCGCCCCATTGCCTAACCCGTCAACCGCCATGCCTTTACGTTTTGATCAGGAAGTTCCATCGCCGGGTAATGTCCAAGATCAAGCACTTGCCTGGTTTGCCCGCTTACAAGACCATAAAACCGGTGCGGCCGATCAAGCCGAGTTTGCCTGCTGGTTAGCCGCCGACCCCACGCATCAAACCGCTTACGACAAAGTGGTGCAACTCTGGCAATCGCCAGCATTGAACGCCGCCCTAAGCCAATACGCCAGCATCCCACTTCGGCCGCCCGCGCAGCGTAAATCGACCGTTCGGCGCTGGGCTGCAGCCGCCAGCATTACCTTGATTGTTGGCTGGTTCCTGGCTTCAACCGACTGCTTGCAACGCTGGCAAGCAGACATTACCACCGCCACCGGCGAACAGCGCCGAGTAATACTGGCAGACGGTTCCGCGCTGGTTCTAAATACCGATAGTGCGGTAAAACTGGATTACGCCGGTCAACAGCGCGGCGTAATCTTATTAAGCGGCGAAGCCTATTTTGAGGTGCAAGCCGACAAAAGCCGGCCGTTTATTGTGACGACAGAACAGGGAACAGTGCGCGTGGTGGGCACCCGCTTCAGCGTCAAAACCGGCGATACTACCCAAGTGAATGTCGAAAGCGGCTTAGTGATTTGTAGCGCCGAACAAGGGCAAAACCGGCAATTAAGCGCCGGCCAACATACCGAGATCGATACCCACAGCGTTGCGGAAATCAGCAACATAGATACCGGTAAAACCTTTGCTTGGCTAAAAGGCCGCTTGATCTTTCAAGATCGAACCTTGGCAGACGTGATAACGGAACTGGATCGCTACCATCCCGGCACCATCGCCATCGCCGACGCCAAGTTGGCAAACACCCGGATCACCGGCAATTACAAACTGGAAGATACCGACAGCCTACTGCGAACCTTGGCGAACATAACCGGCGCCAAAATCGTGAATATTTCCACTTACCTGACGATATTGAAAAACTAAATCGCCCCCCGACCAATTAGGTATTGATTGGGACAATCATTCGCCCGATGCCACAATCTCCGGCCGACGCCCTACTCGCCAGTCAAAAAATAATTTTCTCGCCAACTGTGTATTCCTTTTTCTGAAACGTCTCGGTAGCCATGTGCTTTTTTGCACTGACTATTAAGTTCACAGACCAGGAGTATTCATGCATCGGCTACCACCCATCCCACCCGCCGCATTACGCAAACTCGCCATGGCAATCGCTTTGGCTTTGCCGGCTATTCGGCCGCTACCAGTTTATGCCGCCGAGACCGGCCAAACCGATACTCCCGGCGCCACGCGAACCTTCAACATCCCGGCCCAAGCCTTGACCGACGCATTGAACGCCTTCATTGCCGCTAGTGATTGGCAAGTCGGTTTTCCAGCGGAAATTGCCCAAAATGCACGTTCCAGTGCGGTGAACGGCCATTTTTCGCCGCAACAGGCGCTCGACAATCTATTGCAAGGTACCGGCATTGGTTACCGGCTTACCGGTCCCGGCAATGTAATGTTGGAGAAGAAAGCAATTACCGAACCCCAATCCGCCGCCACCTTACCCCCAGTCACAGTGACCGGCAAAGTCAGCTATGTCGACGACGACCCGCAAAATCCTTTCTATAACCGGACCATTGCCAGCTCGGCTACTAAAACCGACACGCCGATCATGGATACGCCGTTATCGATTCAGGTGATTCCCAAAGCAGTTCTCGACGACCAGCAAGCCATCCGGGTCGGCGATGCCTTGCGCAACGTCAGTGGCTATTTCGATTCGCGCGGTGAAGAATATGTCTATGACACCGCTTATTTACGTGGCTTTGCCACCGACAGCCGCCAATATATCGACGGCCTTCGGGACTTGCCGCAGTCGCATTCCCTCGCGATGATCGACCGGGTTGAGGTGTTGAAAGGTCCTGCCGGTGCATTGTACGGTCGCATGGAACCAGGCGGCTTGATCAACTACGTCACTAAACGGCCATTGGATACGCCGTACTATTCGTTGCAACAGCAATTCGGCTCGTTCGATCTCTACCGCACGCTTGCCGATGCCAGCGGGCCGATTAACAAAGACGGCAGTTTGTTGTATCGGGTGAACATGGAGTACTTAAGCAGCAATTCCTATATCGACGTGGTCAATAAGGAACGTGGTTTTATCGCACCGTCCCTGGCCTGGAAAATTTCACCACGCACCCAACTCGATCTGGATTTTCGCTACCACGACGTCAATGGTCCCACCACCTTCGGAGTACCAGCGGTGGGCACTAGACCGGCCAACCTGCCAATCAGCCGCTTCATAGGCGAGCGCGCCACCGACAACGGCGATTCCAGCCTGCTTTACGGTGGTCTGAGCCTGACCCACGCTTTTTTCGATAACTGGAAACTGAACGCCAAAGTCGGCTACAACTACGAACACCAATTCTCGGCGGGCACTTTCATCAATACCCTGGACGAAGCCACCGGCGACGCGTCCCTGTTCTACAGCGACTACGACTACAACGAGGACAGCATCCAAGGTATTATCAATCTCACCGGCAACTTCAACACGTTCGGCCTGGAACATACCCTGACCGTCGGCGGCGATCTTTATAAGACCGACGGCCGCACCAACAGCAGTTATTTCCTGTGCGACACCTGCGGCACCAGTTTCCCAGCACCCATCAATATTTTTCAGCCGATTACCTACGACCGGCCCGGCATCAATCTGGCGGCGGAAGCCTCCAGCCCGGTATCGACCAGTCGTACCTCTTGGTGGGGCTTGTACATTCAGGATCAAGTCACTATCGCCGAGGATTGGCATCTATTGTTCGGCACTCGTTACGACCAAGCCCACAGCAGTAGCGACGGCGCGGATGTCACCGACGACGGCGAATTCAGTCCACGGGTAGGTCTGCTCTATCGGCCTCTAAATTGGCTCTCGCTATACGCCAACTACGTCAAAGCTATGAACGCCGCCAATACCAGCCGGCTGATTCCAGGTTCGCAACGCCGTCCAGAAATGTCGGAGGGCTGGGAAGCCGGCGTAAAAGGCGAATGGTGGGAAGGCAAGTTGAATGCCGGCCTGACTTACTACGAGCTGACCAAGAAGAACATAAGCCACTCAGCCGCCGATGCCGCGTTGGCGGCGCAGGGCTTCAACGTGCTGGTCGGCGAAGGCCGCAGTCAAGGTATCGAATTGGATGTATCCGGGCGCATTACCGATTTCTGGAGCCTGATCGCCAGCTATTCGTTTACCCGCACGATGTTTACCAAGGACGTCACAGACATTCAGGGCAAGCAGTTCGCCAACGTGCCCGAGCAAGCCGCCAGCCTGTGGTCGAAGTACGATTTCTCCGGCCTCGGCTGGCAAGGCTTGTGGACGGGCGCCGGGGTTTATCTGGCCGGCGAACGCCAGGGCGACCGCGCCAACAGCTTTCAACTGCCTGGTTACGCTCGCGTCGACGCCGCCCTGGGGTACGCCTTCAACGCCGGACCGTCGAAAATCAGCCTGCAATTCAATGTCGATAACCTGCTCGATAAACGCTATTACTCGGCCTCGACCTGGGAAACCCGCAGTTTCGGGTCGCAACCGGGCATGCCACGGACTTTTTTAGGTTCGGTCAAGGTTGAATTTTGACATCGGCACGCTTACGACGGCTAAAATTCCGGCGGCAAATCTGGTTGCGGGTGCATTTATACCTGGGATTGTTCGTGGGCGCGGTATTGGCGGTGGTGGGTTTTACCGGCGGCATTCTGGTGTTTTACGAGGAATTACAGGACGTGCTGAATGCCGAGCAGATTCGAATCCAAGCGCCGCCGGCTAGTCAAAGACAGCTTTGTCCGCTAGATGACATCTTCGCGGCGGCGGAGACCATCAAACCGCCCGGTAGCCGGTTTGACAAGCTATATTATCCGCGCCATGCCGACGCTGGCGGCAAAAACGCCCGGCAAAATCGGCCGCCGCCGTTATTGGCTATTTTTGCCCATCCCCTCGAAAAGGTAAAAATTAGCAACACCTAATATTAAGCATCGCTATAACCCTCAACAGACTTTCGCCAAAAATCAGGGTCGTTATATCGTGCGGCCAACGCCTCGATGTCAACCTTGGCATTTTCTTCCGTAAATTCAAACTTACCGATCAGATTCACATTTTGCCAGGCGACGGGCGACGCGCCTTTGATGATCTCGATAGCATCCTGGTCGCCGGCAGCCAGTTTTTGCTCATACACCCGCGACAAGATTAGCGTGTTGTAGTGGATGATGGCGTTGGCAATAAGTCGGGAACAATCGTTCCAGATTTGCTGCTCCGCTTCGGTTTTTACCCGGAATTTACCGCCATTGACATAGGAAATCGCTCGTCGCATACGGTGATACGCCTCGCCGCGATTAAGCGCCTTCTGAATGCGCTGCCTGAGTATTGGGGCATCGATGGAATCAAGAATATGAAGTGACCGATAAATATTGTCCAATTCCCATAGTGCCTTCTTGGTCTGGTTTTGCCGCTTATAACTGGCGAGTTTACGCACGATGGTCGCTTGAGTAACGTCCTTTTGTGCCAGCGAAGCCAGAATGCGCTGGATATTCGGCCACTCCTTGCAGATTAAGGTATCAAAGACTTTACGCGATGGTTTAACAGGCTGTTGATTTTATCGCTCCCGCAAGCCGCATTGATTGGTTGAACCAGATGCGAGAGTAATTCATAAGACATTGTTCTGCATGATAAAATAGTACCATCTCCAATATACTGCATTGATCCCATGCGCGGCGCCGACATCACCCAAGAAGACCTGTTCAGCTACCGAACCCTGGAAGCGCGGATTCCGAAAAAACATCCGCTCCGCAATCTACGCAAAGTAGTCGATCTGTTGCTCGCCACATTGAACGACGAGTTCGACGCGCTCTACGCCCGTCGCGGCCGGGATTCGATTCCGCCGGAGCGCCTGCTGCGCGCCAGTCTGCTGCAAGTGCTGTTCTCCATTCGCTCGGAGCGGCAGTTGGTGGAGCATATCGATTTCAACCTGCTGTACCGCTGGTTCGTTGGCTTGACCATGGACGACGCCGTATGGGATCACTCCACCTTCAGCGCCAACCGCGACCGCTTGCTGAACGAGCGCACTTGTGCCCTTTGGGTATCAGCCGTTTGTTTTTCGAACGGGTACTGGCCTTGGCGGAGTGGAAAAAGCTACTCTCCGACGAACATTTCTCCGTGGACGGTACGTTGATCCAGGCCTGGGCTTCGCACAAGAGTTTCGTCAAAAAGGACGGTTCGACCCCGCCGCCGGAAGACGGTGGACGCAATCCCACCGTCAACTTCAAGGGCGAGAAACGCAGCAACGATACCCACGCCTCGACCACCGATCCCGATGCTCGGCTGTACAAAAAGAGCGAAGGTGACAAATCTCAGCTGGCTTTCCTCGGCCATGCCTTGATGGAGAACCGCAATGGCTTAGTCGTCGACGTTGAAGTCACCCAGGCCACCGGCACCGCGGAACGCGAGGCGGCCGAAACCATGGTCAAACGCACGATCAGTAAACCTGGCGCAACCTTGGGCGCCGACAAAAACTACGATACAGCGGATTTCGTGGGCAAGCTACGCGGACGCAAAGTCACCCCGCATGTCGCCAGAAAAGAAAAAGGCTCGGCCATTGATGGCCGTACCACGAGGCACGACGGTTACCGCAAAAGCCTCAAAACCCGCAAGCGGATCGAAGAAGTCTTCGGCTGGGCCAAGACCGTCGGTCCGCTACGGCAAACCAAGTTCCGGGGCTTGAAGAAAGTCGCCGCACAAACGTTTTTTACCTTTGCCGCCTATAACCTGACGCGAATGGGCGCCATTTTCGGTTGGCGTTACAGCACCGCCTAGGTGGTCGTGCGCCTAAAATCCGCCAAAAGGCGGAATTTAACCCCCTTAGGGGCGAATATAACCGGCCAAAACCGGTTTTTAAGGCCTAATCAGGCTTCCAGACCACCCGGCGCTTCGAGAAATGGCGCCGAAACCGAAGGTATATCGGTAAATTTCAACAGCCTGTTAGGTGGCATGTTTATGTTAAGCTGCCCATGGATGCTTTTTATTCTATGGTCATTTGTTTTAGGAAAAAATCTTGTACCAAACACAAAGCATCCGCCTGCGTTTATTTATCCAGAACTCAGGTTAAATTAAGATGAAGTCATTATACAATAAGCTATTTTATATCAAAAATATCATAATATTATTTGGATTTTTCTCTACTACGGCATTAGCTGAACAAAATGAATTGATAGTTACTTGTGTTAAACATGCTATAAGAGTTGGTTATGAAGACGCATCGTGCGCAGCTAACTAAATTGATACCTGTCTACGAACACAAAGCCAGAAGGAAATGGCTGGTGCATTAGGTGTCAGTAAAATGTTGAATGCAGTAAAAGGAACATGCCCAAATTCAAGATCATCATATTCTAGTGTTCCTGAAATTTTAGATTCAATTGCATCACAGCTAGATAAACCGTAATGTATCCGTTCAGTCCCCCTCTTAGAAAAAGAGGTGGTTATGGGAGATTTTATTGAATAAATCCCCATCAATTCCACTTTTACAAGGCGGGGAAGTGAATACTTACACCGGAATAAGTATTTAACAAATGAGACAATATTTGTTAACTCGGCTAAAAAAACAAAATTTAAATACGTCTCTGATCGTAAAAGATTCGACACCGGTTCTTGGTTTTGGTGACTATTATTGCGCATCCGTTGCTACTGTTGGCTTAAATCCAAGTCATCGCGAATTTCTTGATTCAAAACGATTATTATTGTTGGGACCAAATAACCGTTTAGAGACTAACAAAACTTTGAGAATATCTGATATCCAACATGCTCTACCTCACCAGTTGCAGATTATTGAATGTGGATGCTTGCAATATTTCCATAAAAACCCTTACAAATCATGGTTTGACAAATTCAACCCAATTCTTAATAGCTTTGATGTTTCCTATTATGATGGGACAGCTTGTCACCTTGATTTAGTGCAAAGCGCAACAAACAAAAATTGGTCAAAGCTTAGCGCATATGAAAAGAAAAATCTTCTTGAAAATGAGTCATGGTTTTTCAAGGAGCAGGTTTGTAACAAAAATATTAAAATAATTTTGTTAAATGGAAGGTCTGTTATTAATGCATTTATTTCTTTATTTGATAAAAACTTAAAGGAAATAAAAATATCTGAAATAAATAACAATTGCGCAACGTATGACTCTATTGTTTGGAATTTAAACATTAATTGCAAAGAACCTGACAAATGTAGAGAGTTTATTGTTATTGGATGGAGTATTAATATACAATCTTCATACGGAGTTGGAAGCCAGTTAATTAATGACATAGCAAATAAATGCGCCACGTATAATACAAACCATTAGAAATGCATTAAGATTATCATATTATTTTTGAATAAAACATTTATTTTATGTATACAAAAAGTAAAAATATTGTTTTTTTGTCTTATTTGTGTCTAGTTATGCACATTCATCAACGGTAGTTGAGGACGCTCAATTAGCAGAAAATGGAGATGCCAATGCTCAATGTAGGCTAGCAGAGGCATATTATTTTGGTAAGGATATTGAAAAAAATGTTGCACAGGCTATTGTATGGGGCGAGAAATCCAGCAACCAGGGAAATTCATGTGGCCAGGAATTTATGGGTCAAATGTATTTTAAAGGGGATGGTGTAGAACAAAATCCAGACAAAGCAATATCCCTTTTGACAGCAGCAGCTGAACAAGACAATGTAGAAGCGCAACGTGTACTTGGTAAAGCTTATTTTAATTACAAAAAATATCCAGACGCCGTTGAATGGTTCAAGAAAGCAGCAGAGAAGGGCGACAGGGACTCACAAGAGTATTTGGGTAATATTTACTCTAATGGTATTGGTGTAGAAGTGGATGACGAAGTTGCATTTGAGTGGTTTAAAAAAGCCGCACAAAATGGTAGTGCGTCAGCAGAGTATTATCTCGGCTTGTCATACCTTATGGGTAAAGGCGTTCCAAAAGATTATGAAAAGGCTGCGGATATATTCAAGAAATTAACAGCTGTAGGGAATAAAGAAGGACAATTCTGGTTGGCTTTTATGTATTACCACGGCACTGGCATGCCAGTTGATTTCAAAAAGGCGGTGGATTTACTCACACTATCCGCCAACCAAGGTGAAAAAATGGCGCAGCGTGGTTTGGCGCATGCGTATCTCAATGGAAATGGGGTTGAGAAAAATCTAACCTTAGCGAAAGAGTGGGCGCAGAAATCCGCCGATCAAGGTGATGAACAAAGCAAGGAACTTCTGGCGCAAAGTAACGCAGAAGTAGAGAAGGTGAAAGCAGAAAAAACGAGAGAGGAATCCTGTCAAAAAGCATTGGCCGCAAATGAAAAATACTGTCGTTATATTGAAAAACCAGCAGGTGGTGGTGGCTATGATGTTGAATACACAATACATATCACACCGGACTGTCTATGTGATACTGAAAGCGGATTAGCTATTCCAAAATATCCAGAAAACGCAAAGAATAGTCACATGGAAGGTACTGTGCATTATATAGTTGATAACGACACATATGAATATAAACCAGATGGCAAAACAAATTCCGGTAAATTAATGAAATTTGAATATGGTCGTCGTTTCGATAATGTGAACCCAGATTTATTCAAGCCAGCCATTGAGGAAGCCATGCGAAAATGGGTAAAACTACCAAACCCTCATTCGCAATTTATAACATTCGAGTTTGATTTGCCTGGCGATCAAGTTATTAAGCAGCGCAATGAAGCAGCAAGACGTGAATACGAAGATCGGCATCAGCGCATGCAGGATTTACAACAAAGGAAGAATGAATACAATCAATATCTAGATAGCATGGGGGTAGGTCCACTTAAATAAGACCTTGAATTAGCTTAATCTTCCCCAGCAGACAACCGAGGGAAGATTAAAAGAAAAGGCTAGCCAAGAGAAAATCGGCCATTAAACCGGATTATTGGTAGAGCCACTCTCGTCAGACGACGAGAGTGGCCGGGTGTTGTCCGTCAGTTTGCTTAAGAAAGCATGCAAGCGAATTAAATTAGCCGCTAACGTACGTTTTCGTACCGCTGAATTTATCAGGCCGGGTCGGCATGCAGATGAATGCCTAGTGCCTTTGTTACCTTGAGAATCGTATCGAAACTAGGGATATGCTCGCCGTCCAGGGATCGATACAGGCTTTCGCGGGAAAGTCCGGTCTCTTTGGCAATCTGCGACATGCCACGCGCGCGGGCAATATCGCCAAGCGCTTTGGCTATGAAGGCCGCATCGCCGTCGGCTTCTTCAATGCAGGCATCCAGATAGGCCGCCATTTCTTCGGTGGTTCTCAAGTGCTCCGCCACATCGTAGCGGCTGATAATAATTTTTGTCATTGCGTTGTCCTACAGGTTACGAGCAAGTTCTTGAGCGGTTTTGATATCGGCAGTCTGCGTGCTTTTATCGCCACCGGCCAATAAAATGACGATTTCGTTGCCGCGCCGCGTGAAATACACTCGATAGCCGGGGCCATAGTCGATGCGCATTTCAGATACACCTTCGCCGATGGACTTCACGTCACCCGGATTGCCGGCAGCCAGACGTTCGACCCTGGCCAAAACTCGTGCGCGAGCACGAATGTCGCGAAGATTGTCCAGCCATTGGGCATAAACATCGGTTTTCTTTATATCGATCATGGATTAAGTGTAGCCGATAGGCTACGTTTGTCAATAGACTGACTGCCGCTTGCGTTCTCGTGCAAACGTAAGGGCTCGTGTTGAAATGGGTAATAGCGGGAGTGGATTATATGCCAGATAACATGGTGGAAAATAAAGCCATGTGCATGCCGGCTTATTAGATATTGCTAATTTTTACCTTTTCGAGGGGATGGGCAAAAATAGCCTTATTCAGGCCCAGAAAAATCCCGATAAAGTCCGCTGCTAAATCACCGCCGCCGAAGCATTGGCGGCGGATACGCCCTTCGGCTTGAAATGTCGGCGATTTCCCGATGCTTGCCGTTGGCATATAACACAGTTCAATTAAATCGGCCGTATGCTCAAGCTCGTCAAACCGCTTAAGCTCTTGAATAATCGCATCGCCCGCAAATCGGGCACGATTTCGGCTTGCCATTGCGCACCATTGAACTTCACGCCGACATGCCCAATCGCCATATTCGCCTATTGGACTTTCTGTTCCAACGACACAACAAGGAGCTGCTGGTGTTCGCCGAACAACGGGCCGGCCGCCAACATGCCGAGGATCTGGTTCAGGATGCTTATCTCAGGCTCTTGCAGCACGGCGACACCGACGCCATCGACAATCACCGCGCCTACCTGTATCGCATTACCGCCAACCTGAGCGGCGATCTACACAGACGCGAGCAAATCGTCCCTTTCGTCAACGACGAAGAATCGGAAACGGACGCTGTAGCCTGCCCGATGCCGCAACCCGATGCCGTCGCCGAAAGCCGGGAACGCCTGCGAATTTGCATGCAAGCGCTAGACAGCCTGCCGGAAATTGTTCGTACCGTGTTTCTGTTACACCGCGTCGACGGTCTGACCTATCCCGAAATCGCCAAGGCTTTCGCGATCCCGCCGCGCACCGTCGAGCGCTATTGCATCAAGGCCTTGGCCCACTGTAGCAAATCCGTCAGCCAGGACATCGATTAATACCGCCAAATTCTCCGCCGGCCAGCGTAGCCGGTTGTGGATACGATACACTAACACCATGAACCGAATCACCCCGCCAATTTCACCGTCGTTGCACGAACAAGCCAGTCATTGGGTGGTCAGACTGAGCGCGCCCGATTGTTCGGCTAGCGAACGCCGGGCGTTTCAGGATTGGCTGGCGTTAAGCCCTCGCCATCGCCAGAGCTATCAAAACGCCGAAGCGATTTGGCGGGAATTTAGCGGCGCCGACGTACAACCCGACCCGCGGCTGATGGCAGCAAGGGACGGTTTACGCCGCGCGCAAATGGCGCGCCGCCGGGCACGCCGCGGCCTACGGCTGTCGATAGCCGCCTCGTTACTGATTGCGGCAATAGGCATTCCTCTAGCCTGGGACTGGATAAACACCGACTGTTACTCGACACTAAAAGGCCAACGGCAACACATCGCGCTCCGCGATGGCTCGACGATAGAACTCAACAGCAACAGTAAGGTGCGAGTCCGCTACGGCTGGCGCGGCCGCGAAGCGGTGCTGGATCGAGGCGAAGCGTTATTCAGCTTGGCGCACGATGAAACCAAACCCTTCGACGTCGTCGCCGGCCACGGCAAGATCCACGATATAGGCACCCAATTCAACGTGTGCATGCTGAATAACGCCGCCACGGTCAGCGTTCTGGAAGGCGAAGTCGCCGTTGCCACTGAGCGGCGGCCCGACCCGCAAAATCTATTGGCGGGCCAGCAAATTAAATACGATGCGCACGGCCTGGCGTCCGCGCCGACCCGTTTCGACGCCACTACTGTCGCCGCTTGGCGGGAAGGCATGCTGGTATTTAAAAAGACGGCGCTGGCCGAGGTTCTGGCACAACTAAGCCGCTATCACGACATCGAACTCCGCGTCGCCGACCCGCAATTGCAAAACCTTAAAGTCAGCGGCGACTTTCCCACCAACGACTTAAACCTTGCCCTCAATGCCATCAGCGCCGCGCTGCCGATCAAGGCGGTTCGAAAAAACGAGCGACTGATCGAATTCGAACGCTAAGCAAGCGAGGGCCGGTTCAGCAACAGGTCGAAATACGCATAAGACGCTCGGCGGGCTCAGGTCGGAAGCCGGTTCGTCACACCCCCTTGGCTTCCCCGGCACTAACGCTGGCCATGGCAACATTCCCGCATACCGCCGGCGGTTTACGTCTTACGGAAATAAGTGAATTTACGCTGCGCGCGAAATCGTTACCGAAAAATATTTTTAACCACTCGAAAAAAAAGTGGCGCCTTCGCCCTTGAAAACCGCTCTTACTGGGTAGTGAAATCATCACACACCACGGGAGGGCAAATGTATTCACTTTCGAGAACGCTAGTCGGCGGCCTGCTGACCGGCACCGCGCTGGTTGCCACGGCTCAGGAACAAAGCTATCAGTTGAACATTCCCGCGCAAGCCCTGTCCGGCGCGCTGGAAACGCTCAAACAGCAGACCGGCTTGCATCTGTTCTACGCGGAGCAAACCCTAGCCGGTAAAACCAGTACCGCGCTGCAAGGCACTTACAGCGCCAAGCAGGCGGTAGCGATTCTGGTCGGCGGCGCCAGCTTGAGTTACACCTTCACCGCTGATAATGCCGTATCGATTAAGCCGCTAGAAGTGAACAGTTTGCCGGCGGTCACCGTCTCCGGACAACGCAGTTACGATCTCACCGACCCCTATAACAAGGACTACTCAGTACCCAATACCCGTTTCGCCACCAAAACCGATACGCCAATCATGGAAACCCCGCTCAACGTCCAGGTTATTCCGAAGGCGGTATTGGATGATCGCCAAGCCATCAAACTCGATCAAGCGGTGAAATACGTCAGCGGCGTGACCACCGGCCAGGGCGCTGGCGGTTTGGGCGACCAAGTGACAATTCGCGGATTTTTCAATTTCAACTATTTCCGCAACGGTTTCCGGATAGATACCTTTGGTGGCGCGGACGGCACGCGAGCCATGGCCAATGTGCAAAGCATTGAGGTCCTGAAAGGGCCGGCCGCGATGTTATATGGGCGTGTCGAGCCAGGCGGTATGGTTAACGTCGTGACCAAAAAGCCTCTGGATACGGCGTATTACGCGCTGCAACAACAATTCGGTTCTTACGATTTATACCGTACCAGCATCGATGCGACCGGGCCGTTGACTGAAAATCGCGATCTGTTGTACCGGATGAATGTGTCCTATGAAAACAGCGGCTCGTTTCGCGAGCTGGTGGACTACGAAAAAGTATTCGTCGCCCCGGTGCTGCAATGGAACATCAGCCCGCGAACCACGGCATTGTTGGAGATGGAATACCGCCACGAAAACAATGATTACGACCTGCATTCCAGACCCCTAATGATAGACGGCACCCGTGCCGACGGTAGCTGGATCAACCCACGCTTGGTGGAAATTCCGCGCGAACGGAATTTGATGGAAGCTAACCCGAATCCGGTCGAAAATAAATTCGTCGGCTTTAATCTGAAACACCAATTTAACGACAACTGGGAGATCAGCGAGCAACTAGGCATCAACTTATTGGATAGAACTAGAACCGCACTGTTACCCACTACCTTACAAGCCGACCAGCGCACGCTGAACCGGCGTTTAGTGACCAGCGATTTTTACAGCAACGAAAGTTATTTTACGACCACCAACCTGACCGGCCATTTCAACACCTGGGGCTTGCAACACACGCTGCTGATTGGCGGTGATTATTATCTGCAAGACGAAAACACCGTCGGCTACAGCAGTACCGTTGCCAGCACCATCGACATCTACAATCCCATCCATACCGGTAATCCGCCTATCAACTTAACAACACGAGCCGCCAATTCGTTTCATACCGTTACCGACCTATACGGCATCTATCTGCAGGATCAAATCAAACTACCTTATAACGTTCATGTCATGGGCGGCTTTCGTTACCAAAATGTCGAGCAATTCAATGTGTTGTCTCAACAGGTCGGACAAAGAGCCGATGCGGTGACACCTCAGGTGGGTGTGCTGTGGCAACCGGAAAAATGGCTGAGCCTTTACGGTAATTATGTGGAGAATTTCGGCACAACCAATGGCATGGGACAAGGCAATACCTTTTTACCGCCGCAGACCGCGCAACAGTGGGAAGTGGGATTTAAAACCGCATTTTTCGACGACAGATTAACCAGCACTATCGCCTACTATGACTTAACCAAACAAAACATTCCCACCACCGATTTAACCAATATAAATTTTAGCGTAGCCACCGGCGAGGCCCGTAGCCGGGGCGTCGAAGTGGATATCAAAGGGGAAATTCTGCCTGGATGGAATGCCATTGCCACTTATGCTTACACCAACACCGAAGTGTTGAAGGAAAACAATCCGAATAATATCCCGGTCGGCAGCCGATTGAGAGGCATTCCGGATCATACCGCCACTTTTTGGACCACATACGACTTTCAGCAGGCAGACTTGCGTGGTTTAAAAATCGGTGCTGGCCTGGAACTGGCAAGCGACAGGAAGGCGACCTTCGATTTTCATGATTTCAACTTCGATGGCTATGGCGTCGTGGATCTGCTGGCTAGCTATACCCGCAAAGTGGCAAAAACCAACGTTACTTTACAGCTGAATGTTACCAATTTACTGGATAAGGAATATGTCCACGACGGTTTTGCGTTAGTGTCCGGCACGCGCGCGACCTGGGGTACGCCCCGTTCGTTCTTGGGGTCGGTCAAGGTTGAATTTTGACCGGGTAAGTCGCAAAAAGCGGTAGTCCTTCCCGTTCTTTGCGACCGAACCGCCTCCTGACCATAAAGTTGCGCGAGCGGTGTCAAGTATCGTCATCTCGGCAGTTACAGCCAAGATGACGTTATTGCTGAAACCGCTTTTTAATCAGAAAACCGTCTTGTGTTCCTTAGCCGAAGTCATTTTTAAAAATCGTTATGAAACCAGCTTTTGAGAATTTAACGTCCTGCAGTGCAAAGCCTCCCGCACCCAATGCCAGTGCTAGCCGGTTAACGAAGCTTAAATCCCGTCGTAAAAGGTGGCTGGCTGTTCACCTTTATTTAGGTTTGAGTGCCGGATTGCTGTTGGCGGTCGTCGGTCTGACCGGCGGCATACTGGTGTTTTATCTGGAAATGCAGGAAATACTGAACCCTGAGTTGTCCGTCGTTTCCTTACCCGCCGCAGAACAACGACACTTGCGGTCGTTAGACGACATCGTCGCCGCAGCGGAAAACGCCAAACCGCCAGATAGTCTGTTTTTTAAGGTGTACTACCCACGAAACGCCGAAGTGGCTTACAAATTTTTGTATTTTGTCAGGGACGACAGTAAAACGAACAGTGGCGACGGCTACTATATCTTCGTCGACCCTTATACCGCGCAAGTCAAGGGTTTACAGCTTTGGCATCCGAAAGATCGATATTGGGGCCGGCCTTTGGTCAGTTTCATCATGCAGTTACATTGGTGTTTGCTGCTGGGCAAGACTGGCGCCACTATCGTCTCGATTCTCGGCGCCTTTTCCATTTTATCGGTATTGACCGGCTTGATCGTCTGGTGGCCGCTGACCGGTAAATTTAGGCAGGCGCTGACCTTCAAGCGCCGTTCGGGATCGGTCAGGTTCAACTTCGATCTGCATAAAATAGTCGGTTTCTATTCCGGCATCGTGTTAATACCGGTATTGTTTTCCGGTATTTATATGACGCAGCCGGAGCGAATAGACGTTTTAGTCAAGCCGTTCTCGACTATCACCCGCCCGAATGCGTACAACGGCATTCCGGAAACGATTGATAGCGCCCCACCCAAAGCGGGACAACAGCCGATTAGCCTAGCGCAAGTGGAAACAATAGTGCAGCAAAGCTACCCTGCCGGCCGACTATGGATGCTGAACGCACCGAAGGACCGGCTGGATGTGTTTAGGGTGATGAAACGAGACGTCGCAGAATTAAGCCGCTTCGTCGGCTACCGGGATATTGCCGTCGATCAATACAGCGGCGAAATTCTGAAAGTCTACGATTCCGGCACCGGCTCGAACGCCGATGTCTTTTACGATTGGCAATGGCCTTTGCATAGTGGCCACGCTTTCGGCTGGCCGGGACGAATTTTGGTGTTGCTGGCGGGTTTGGCTTGCCCGGTGTTGTATATCACCGGCGTCGTGCGTTGGCTGCAAAAACGGCGGGCGAAACAACCTCTAAAGTCACTTAGCCAAAAACAACCGCCACAGGCCGCTGAATCAATTTATTGCCCCCGCCCTTAAATCCCGTTCGCGCTTGGTCTGTCGAAGGGCACGCTCGTTTGGGCTGCGATGCGCTTAGCCCGCGGCACATCCGGGATAAATAGGGCAGGGTTACTAAGCCATTCAGGAAACCATTCCCCCGCCTGCCGGTCCATTTTAAGTGCGAGTTAAGCCTTTAAGGTTTTAATCGCCACGCGGTCCGGGACCGGCTTCTATTGGCAATACCCATAGAATTTATACGCCTCCCGACTCAACGTATTTATGAACAGCATCCAGGATGAAAAATAATGACTAAAAAATTACTTGCTATCGCCATCGGTACCAGCTTGTTAACAGCCTGTACCACTAACCCCTATACCGGCCAGTCCAGCATGAGCAACCTAGGCAAGGGCGCCGGTGTCGGCGCGGCAGTGGGAGCAGGCGCCGGTACTTTATTCGGCGGAAACGACTGGAAAAACGCCGGTCTGGGCGCATTAGCCGGTGCCGCGGTTGGCGCCGGGGTCGGTTATTACATGGACAAACAACAAGAAGAGATGCAGCAGTCGCTGCAAGGCACCGGGATTGAAGTCCAGCGCACCGCGCAAAACCAGCTGACCTTGAACATGCCAAGCACCAGTGATGTAACGTTTGCGTTCGGCAAGGCCGACTTGACGCCGGAAGCCCAGCACGCACTCGACCCCATCGCCAGAGTGTTGACCAATTACCCGGAGTCGACGATTTCCGTCACCGGCCACACCGATGACGTGGGTTCCGATGCCGACAATCAACGTTTATCTGAAGCACGGGCTACCAGCGTGGCCAACTTCTTGGCGCAACGCGGTGTGAACCGGATGCGTATCTCCCAGCAGGGCATGGGCGAAAGTTCGCCGAAAGTACCGAACAGTAGCGATGCCAATCGGGCAATCAATCGCCGGGTGGAACTGGCGATCAACGCCAATCAAAACGCCGGTGCTGCGCAACAACCGCAGCAAGGCTACCCGCAACAGCAAACCCAGCCTTATCAGCAACAAGGCGGTTATCCGCAGCAGAACTACCCGCAGCAAGGTTATCCGCAGCAAAACCAACCGTATCAGCAGGGTTACCCGCAACAGCAAAGTTACCCTCAGCAGAATCAGCAATACCAAGGTTACCCACAGCAACAGGGGTATCCACAGCAAACTTATCCGCAACAGAGTTACCCACAACAGAACCAGCAATACCAGCAGCAGTATCCACAGCCTTATTACCAACAACAATAAAGCTTTAGATACAAGCCAGCCATCATAAAAAACCCGCTTCTTTCCGGGAAAAAAGCGGGTTTCAGTTAAGCCCTTGGAAATTCGGCTCTGGTTTAGCCGCTAGCTATTGTTAATATCAAGCGTCGCCAGCCCTGACATCAAACTCAATTTTCCAGCGCTGTTGATCGCGTTTGGAAACCGCTTTTAACTCTAAAGTCCCTACTTCGGTTACTGCCACAGACAAATGCACGGGGACGATGTCGCCGGCATGGCGGCCTTCTTCCGGTAAGGTGATTTCGATTTCGTCCAGTTCTTCCAATTCGTCGTCCTGCCAATATTCCAGCCTTACCCCTACCGCATCGTCGCGGCGGGTTTTTGAGCCAAAAAAGCGGAAGCGTACCGGTTCGCCGATGATCAAACCGAATTCGTCATTAGGCAATTCCTGTTCGCTGCCCTCTTCCATTCCAAACGGCGCGATGCACAAGGCTTCGATCTCCGCCGGCAATCCGGGAACCGCCGGCATGGCGCTCTCAATACCGACGTAATAAGCCGCCGCCGTGCCGCCTTTAATTCTGACGCCCTTGCCTTTGCGGACAAATCCGTAATAGGCAGCGCCACGCGCGACCGCCAAATCCAAGTCGGCGCCTTGCAACAGTCTGGCCGGCGCCGCTTGTTCGGTTTGCAGCCAGCTATTTAATATTTGCATCAAGCGCTCGGCCATCACGCCGGCTTTTAACACCCCGCCGTTGAACAATACCGCGGTCGGATGCAAGAAACTGGCGTGTTCGGGCAAGACATGATCGGCTAGCTCGCCGGTCGCTTCTTTTTGCCGCGACAAAAATGCAGCCAGATGGCGAGTAATGCCGGCATCCTGCGCATAAGGCAAACCCGCGGTACGCAAACCACTGCGCGGTCTGACCACCGGTCTTTCTTCGATCGGTACCCACGGTAAAAAGCCTTCGACCAAGACGCGGTTCAGTTCGTCGCGAGTCAGTTCGGTGCGCAAGGTGCCGCCGATCAGGGATGAGCCTCGGCTCGCCACGACCAAAGGCATGCTGCCCAATTCGGGCTGGTTGAATAGTTTTTCTTTGGCTTCCCGACAGGCGTGGGTCAAAGCTTGTAGTTGCCAGGATTCCAGGCGCTTGCCACCGTCTTGTTCCAGTTTGGCTTTAACGGTATAGGCCAAGGCCAAGTCCATGTTATCGCCGCCCAGCAAGATATGGTCACCCACCGCCACCCGGGTCAATTGCAGGTTGCCATCCTGTTCGGTGACCGCAATCAAGGATAAGTCGGTAGTGCCGCCGCCGATGTCGGCGACCAAAATCACGTCGCCGATTTGCACATGATTGCGCCAATCGCCTTCGCTGTTTTCGATCCAGCTGTACAAAGCAGCTTGCGGCTCTTCCAACAACACGGCCTGCCCTAGTCCCACCGCGCGGGCCGCTTCGACCGTCAATTCACGCGCGGCCGGGTCAAACGAGGCCGGCACGGTGATAGTGACATCTTGATCTTGTAAATTGTGCTCCGGGAATCGATGATTCCAGGCATCGCGCAAATGTTGCAGATAGGCCTTGCTGGCGGCAAACGGGGAAATCCGCTCCACATCCTCCGGCGCCTCGACCGGCAAAATCGCTTGTTTGCAATCGACACCGGCATGGCACAACCAGCTCTTGGCGCTGGACACTAATCTGATGGGGGTTTTGCTGCCCAGATTACGGGCGATTTCGCCGACCAGATATTCCGGTTTAGCTGTCCACGGCAACGCAGTGGCGCCTTCGGCAATCTCGGCCGGATGAGCCAAATAGGTGAAGGACGGCAATTGCGCCTTGTCTTCTATCGTGCCGGGGCCGGTCAACTGCGGAATCGCCAACACATCCAGGACCACTTGATCCTCGCCGGCTTCCAGATCGACATAAGACAATACGCAATGCGTGGTACCCAAATCGATACCGACCGAATAACGCGCGGTCATAATTCCACCTCGGCCGGCGCGACGATTTTGGCGTTATGGCCTTCGGTCAATTTCGGCAAACGCAGATCGGTGACTTGCCAACCTTTATGCACCAAAGTGCCGGTAAACGGCGCCTCGCCGACGATATTGCCGGTCAAACGAAATGACGCGGCATCGAAGCCTTTGTTTAGAGTCACCCGGTTGCCTTCGGGATCTTTGCTGACAGGGGCCAGGGTGAAATGCTCGCTGACCGCTTTGCTGCAACCTTGATGCACCACGCGCGCCGCCGCACCGATTTCGGCATCAGAAAAGGCGCTGACATCTTCCTTGATGAAGTCGATAAACCGAGCTTCTTTTTGCAGCAAACTTAATAACTGCAAGGCGGCATCCGGAGTCGCTTCCTTTAATACCACGGGCTCAGGCGCCGGGGCCTGGACGATTTTTTCCACTTCGACGATCTTCTCGACGATTTTGACTTCCGGTTGCGGCGCAGGAGTGGGAGCGACTACTGCCGGAGCTGCGGATTTGCAGCGGCGCATGCCCAGCAATACCGAGACTAAAACCACAATCAGAATCAAAGCCAACAGTGCGGCGGTACCGGCCAAACACACGTGCCACAAATCGAAGGTGGTCGGGCGCAAGGATAAATCGATGGTGTAGGTATTCATGAAAAACGAGTGATGGTTGTTAATTGAAACAAGGGCTATAGCGTCTAATCTTCAAGCATGCCGCAACAGATAACGCTAAATTTTTACGCCAATGCCATTGCGGACAGTGGGAGTCAGTTACCAGGCATGCCGGCTTTCTTCGCGGCTTCCGCGTACATTAATTGCTGCAGCAAATTGCGCGTTACCTGGATACGCATTTTCTTCAAATGCCGGTCAGCCACCACGCCCGGCACTTCGGCGTCGGTATAAACTTTGCGCATTTCGGCCAAGGTCGGCTCACAAGACTTAATAATCACATCGGTGGCGTTGCGGCTTTCCATCTTGGCAAACTCGGGTTTTTGCATAGTATCCACTACACATTTTTTATAGGTGTACTGAGCTTGCTGAATCTTCTGGATGGTTTCATCTTTCAGAGTGGTTTCGTTCCATTCTTCCTTGGCTTCCTCGGCACAGGCCAAACCTGCGACCATCATCAATGCAACTACTAAACGGTATGTCATGCTTTGCTCTCCAATGGGGGCGTGATAATGGCTGGCGATTTTACGCGATGCTAGCTGAAATGAACAATCAGTCGGCAGCGGCAGGCGGTCAGAACAGGCCTAGCCTGATCAGCCAGCTCACTGCGGCCAGCTGTAAACTCACACAGGCTCAGGACAAACTCGCCTTTCAACGCCAGAGCACTAAGATACCAGGCAGTGAGCTAAAAGCCACGCCAAGGCGGCAGGAACGCGCTGCTCATATAAGGGCTGGCGCGGGTCTCTTGGAAATGACCGTATCGAAAAATCCACCCAAATTGGTGCTCTAAAGCTTAGTGATCGCAAACGTGCCGAGACGAACCGGCCTGATTTTGGCCTTGAGTGGCATCAGGCAATAAAGGCAGGGCTTCGGTTATTCCGTCGCCGCATTGTTTCATTTGCTGCATAGCTTTATTGGCCGATACGTCCTTACCAAACTCCATCGCTCTGGCCATCGCTTCATCGCGTTTTCCCGCCGTGCATAAGCGCTCCACCTCGGCACTCATTTGCTTGGCCTGCGCTTGAAAGGCCTGCATGTCGGTCTTATCAATGTGCTTCACGCAGTCTTGCATGGCTTTCATTTTCTGCATCACTTGCTGCATTTGCGCTTTATCCATATTTTTAAACGCATCGTTTTCAGCGGCAGCGGTGATGGGGAGTAGTAACAGCAGGGTTATCAATAAATTTCGCATGACTTTCCTCAAAATAATGAACATACCTGGGAACTGTAGAAGTGTTCTACGTGGATAGCAAGCGCGGACGATAACGCCGACTTAATGGTGTTGTCAGACAGGATCGTCCGATTTTGTCGCATCCACGACATCGTTTGCTAAGCTGCCTTAGAGCGATAATCCCTATCAATCTACAACCTACACACGCATGCGGCGATTTGCTCAATTGGCATCATTCTTGATTGCTTGATGGCTTTCGTCATTAGCAGCCCAACGATGGAACACATTTTCCCTCTGCCCCGCCCGATGCTTGCACCGCCCAAACCCAAGCATCCAGTGCTGCAAGCAGGCCATCGCTACAGCATCGACACCCAAAAATTAGCGGATAACCCACTCGGTGATGTAGAGCATGATCTGCAAAACGGCTTACTCGGCGATTACTCGTTAAGCATCGAACGGGCTGCGGTAGTGCCCGTGGATACGAAACATACACCCATACACGCATTCGTGTGGAACAGCGATTTACTAAGCCCACTGCTCAAAAACTGCTTAGCCCTTACCACAGCCCACCCGCAGCAACCCAAGCAGAATCGTTTGACCTTGCTTGACGCCGGCATGGCCGCGCCCACCGTAAGCTTGGCGGACGGTATGCCATCCCTAAGTATCTCACCTCATTTTGAACTGGCATGGGACACCGCCGGTTTTTGCAGCCAATTGGGCGTCTTGCAGTTGCTGGAGTCTACTCGAACAGCACACTTCGCCGACGGCAAAACGATGACTTTATTGGATACCGAAAGTGAAGAAGGCGACCCGGTTTTGTATCTATCTGAGAAAGACAGGCCTTTGCCGGTCATACCGCTTGGCGGGTTTCAACAGCAAGGCCAGCAGCAAAAACTGCTGTTCAGTCAGGCCGTGACGCAAGCCATTCCGTCCGAAATCGCCGGCAATACCGTTGCGTCGATGAGCGTTTTGGAAAAATATACCGTGTACTTCATGCAAAACGCCGGACCGGATAGGCCGGATCTTTATATTTGGGTGCCCGTACATTTACCTATCGTTTGGGGATGGAGCATCCGGGTACAACAACGCTATGACGGCGTTTGGGATATTTTTCGCAAGAAATTGATCATGCCCAGCGCGTCGACCGAAGCGCCGAAATTACCCCTATGGCAGAGTAACTCCTTGCTACGCCAAACGATGCAGATGGCGTGATGACCATGCTGGACGTGGCGATTGTTGGCGCCGGACTGTCCGGTTTGTCCTTGGCAGAAAAACTGCTGACATACAAACCTAACATTGGCGTATTTGAAGCCCGCGAACGCTGTGGCGGCAGGATTCTATCCGCAGCTGACCCTACCCTGGGTTTTACCGCAGACTTGGGCCCCACTTGGCTGTGGCCTACGGAGCAACCGCGTATTTCGGCATTAGTAAAGCGCTTGGGATTGACGCTATTTCCGCAATGGGACTGCGGCCAAAGCTTATATCACGTGCAAGCAGACTCCCGGCCGGTGACTTACATCGATACTCAGACTCACGCTGAAGCCAGACGGATTGCCGGCGGTTGCCAGCAATTAATTGACCGTTTATTGCAACGGATACCGGGACGGGTGTTGCGCCTTGGATACAATTTGCTATCACTTAGCGATCACGGTAGTTATGTCGATTTAACATTCGCATGCGATGGCATCGTCAGTACCATACAGGCTCGCCAAGTTGTGCTGGCTGCTCCGCCGCGATTACTGGCTAACAGCATTACCTTTCAACCGGCTCTAGCACCCGGTTTGCTATCACTGATGCAAGACACGCCCACCTGGATGGCCGGGCACGCCAAGGTGGTTCTGGTTTACGAACAAGCTTTCTGGCGCCAACAAGGCTATTCCGGCAACGCCATTTCATCCTACCCCGGCGCGGTTTTGGCCGAAGTCTATGACGCCTGCTCCGACGATGCTGGAACATCTGCCCTGTTTGGTTTCTTTGGTTTGCCAGCCCAGATTCGCGAACAGTATCAAGACAGTCTGCCGGCCCTGATCGTGCGGCAAATGGTCGGCTTATTCGGTCCTGCCGCCGCCAATCCACTAAGTGTGATGATTCAGGATTGGAGCCGGGAACCATTTACCGCGACTTCTGTAGATCGCATACCGGTGTTCGAACATCCCGCCTACGGCCATCGCGCGCTGCAATTGGACCATTGGCAAGACAAACTGTATTTCTGCGGAACCGAAACAGCCAGTAGGTCCGGCGGCTATTTGGAAGGCGCATTGGCAGCCAGCGACCGGGTTTTTAGCGCATTAACACTCTAACTAAAGGACTTTGACATGAACAATCCAACGCTTAACGCGAACAGCATCGGCGAATTTAGTCGATTCATAATCGAGCAGAAAGCCAATATGAAGAAGCAGTACGATCAATTACTGGCCCATGACCTATCACACCAACAATGGGATGGTTGTTTTCAGCGCAATATCTTGATCGTCTTGGAAAAAACCTATCAAGACGCCCTGGCTCAATTAAAGACCTTGCCGTTTGATCACACCGGCAGCACCGTCAATCAGGGCTTGGCGGATCTTACCAAATCAGTATTGGCGGTATTTGATGGCTTTATCGACGAGTTTTTGTTGATGGTAGTGGATAAACATCGCACTTCCTGCGCCTTATCCAATTTCCCAGACGAGCATAAACCCGATCAGGTTTACCTGAGCGCGGTGCGTAGCGATATCGCCTTACTGTGGCGGAATTTTGCGCTGGACATTAATGCTTACTTTCTGGAATGCCGCTAAACAAAACTTTTCCGATAGGATAATTTATGAAACTCTACATGACACCCGGCTCCTGCACGACCGGTATCCATATTTTACTGGAAGAGCTGGATCTGATTTTTGAAGCGCATCTGGTCAATTTAATGGCCGGCGATCAACATCAAGCCGATTATCTGGCAATCAACCCCAAAGCCAGCATCCCTACCCTGGTCCGTAACGACGGTACTGCCCTGACCGAATTCCAAGCTATCGCCTACTGGCTGGCGCGCAGCTACCCCAAAGCAAAACTATTGCCAGGAGACGCAGATGGCGATGCGAAAGCTATCGAGTTGATGGACTATGCGGTCGGCACGCTGCATGGTCAAGGCTTTGCCCGCATTTTTACCACGGAGAAATTCGCGCCCAATCCCGCCGATCACGACGCAGTTAAGGCCCAAGGCTTGGATATAGTCAATAAAGCTTTTGCAATCTTGAACGAGTTGCTACCAGCCGAAGGCTATGCATTGAGCGCATTCAGCATCGCCGATGCCGCTTTGTTTTACGTGGAATTTTGGGCGGATAAGATCGGCATTACGCTCCCGGAAAACTGCTTGAAACACTATCGTTTGATGCTGTCGCGGCCGGTTGTTAAACGGGTACTGAGGGAGGAAGGTTATCGCGTGGAGTGACTTTTATCGCCGCACTATCTGTTGTTGCCTTCTCCTGTCCGGAGATTCGCGATGTGAAGCCATTCACACTCATATCCATCAATCACCCGAGTTAAGCCAATATCCCTTCACATTTACAAGGTGACTAAATCGTCATCCACACACTATTCACAAGACAAGCGCTGGATTTTCAAGGAAAATAGCGTCCTCTTTACCATTCGCTACAGCGCATGTACAAATATGAAGGCCTGGTGGTACACCAAAGCCACGACGACGAAGGCATCATAGAAATCGTTGATAAGGAAGGGGTGAGGGCCTTGCACTTTGGCTCGCATGCCCGGCAAAGCAGCATGCTGCTGATGGAACCCGACCGGCTACATTCGTTGTATGCCAGAGCAATGATGGCCGGCCTGCTGTTCCACGACACTCCCAACGAAATCCTGATGATAGGTTTGGGCGGCGGCACTATCGCCAAATTCATGCTGCGCCAGTTTGCCGATTGCCGGCTCAAGGTCGTGGAATTTCGTAGCAGTGTGTTAAAAGTCGCACGCAGCCATTTTGGCCTGCCATTCGATCCGCGCCTGAAAATCAAGATTGGCTGCGGCGCGCAACATGTACATCAAGCCAGCCAGGTGCAGAGCGAACAGCACGACTTGATCGTCATAGACGCTTACGACCACGACGGCATGGCCCCGGAAGTAAGCAGCGAAACTTTCTTCGACAATTGCCGAACCTTGCTGACCAAAAACGGTCTGCTGGTGATCAATTTATGGGGCACTGATAAGGACATGTTCCAGCAAGTGGCCTGGAACCTGGGCCGCGTGTTCGACAGGCGCATGCTGTTTTTGCCGGTACGCAATCGCGGCAATGTCATCGGCTTTGCCTTCGGTGAAGCCATGGCAAAGCCAGGCATCAAACAATTGATCGACAAGGCCAAACGGCTGGAACAGATGTATCAACTGGAATTCCCCATCTATTTGCTGGATTTAAAACGCCACAACCCCAACGTCTTCAACCGGATTATAAAATCGTGATACACAACGCTCCCAACATCTTCGGCTACAAAAAATACTGGGCGCACCGCTTCGGTCCGGCGCCGGAATTACCGATGAGCCGCGCAGAAATGGAAGCGCTGGGCTGGGACGCCTGCGACGTCATCTTGGTGACCGGCGATGCCTATGTCGATCATCCCAGTTTTGGTATGGCCGTAATTGGCCGAGTGTTGGAAGCGCAGGGCTTCCGGGTCGGCATCATCTCGCAACCGGACTGGCACAGCGCCGAGGACTTTAGACGACTGGGCCAACCCAAACTGTTTTTTGGGGTGACCGGCGGCAACATGGATTCGATGGTCAATCGCTATACTTCGGATAAGAAAATCCGCTCCAACGACGCTTATACCGCCGATGGGGCGGCCGGCAAACGCCCGGACCGAGCAGTGAATGTTTACGCCCATCGTTGCCGCGAAGCCTTTAAAAACGTACCTATCGTCATCGGCGGCATTGAGGCCAGCCTACGCCGCATTGCTCACTACGATTATTGGTCCGATAAAGTGCGGAAATCCATTTTGTTGGATTCAAAGGCCGATTTACTGGTGTACGGCAACGCCGAGCGGCAAGTGGTGGAAATCGCCCAACGCTTGGCAAAAGGCGAAACCATCGCCGATTTGAAAGGCATACGCGGCACTGTGCATTTTGTGAAACAGGTTCCGCAGGGCTGGATGGAGAAAGACTCGACCGACATCGATAAACCGGGGGCGGTGATTTCTCACGTGAATCCCTATCAAGAACAACCGGCGTGCGACGATCAGGGACGGTCGGAGTGCGGCGACGGGTCGGAAACCCTTGCCGCCGCGGATAAACCGGCACTGGCTGAAAACGAGCAGGTGATTCAATTCAAACCTATCGCCAACAAGCAGCGCACGCAAACCGTGATTCGCTTGCCGGACTACGAAGCCGTAAAAGACGATCCAATTTTATACGCGCACGCTTCCCGGGTGATGCACGGCGAAACCAACCCCGGCAACGCCCGCGCGTTAATTCAACGCCACGGCAACCGCGAAGTGTGGATCAATCCGCCGCCACTGCCGCTAACCACGCCGGAAATGGACGGCGTATTCGACCTACCCTACTCGCGCTTGCCGCATACCGCTTATGGCAAAGCCAACATACCGGCGTTTGAGATGATTCAGCATTCTGTGTTGATCATGCGCGGCTGCTTTGGCGGCTGTAGTTTTTGTTCGATTACCGAACACGAAGGGCGTATCATTCAAAACCGTTCGGAAGATTCCATCATTCGTGAGATTGAAGCCATCCGCGATACCTCGCCGAATTTTACCGGCCATATCTCGGACTTGGGTGGCCCCACTGCCAACATGTGGCGGCTGGCGTGCAAAGACCCGAAGATTGAAGAATCGTGCCGCAAACCCTCCTGCGTCTATCCGGGGATTTGCCAGAACCTGAATACCGATCAAACACCGCTGATCAAACTCTACCAGCGCGCTCGCGCCTTGCCGGGCATCAAAAAAATCTTCATCGCATCGGGATTGCGTTACGACATCGCGGTTGAGACACCGGCTTACGTGAAAGAGTTGGTGACCCACCACGTCGGCGGTTACCTGAAAATTGCCCCGGAGCACACCGAGCAAGGCCCGCTGTCGAAGATGATGAAACCCGGCATGGGCACTTACGACCGCTTCAAAGCGATGTTTGATAAGTACTCCAAGGAAGCCGGCAAGGAACAGTATCTAATCCCCTACTTCATTGCCGCCCATCCGGGTACAGAAGATAAAGACATGCTGAATCTGGCCCTATGGCTGAAACGCAACGGCTTCCGAGCCGACCAAGTCCAGGCCTTTTTACCGTCGCCGATGTCGATTGCTACGGCTATGTATCATTCGGGGAAAGACACCTTGCACAAAGTCGCCCGAAACAGCCCGGACATAGCAATTCCGAAAAACATCAAGCAACGGCGCTTGCACAAGGCATTTTTACGCTACCACGACCCTAAAAACTGGCCTTTGTTGCGAGAAGCATTAAAAGATATGGGCCGCGCCGATTTAATTGGGAATGGTAAGCAGCATTTGGTGCCGAGTTTTCAGCCGAAAAGTGATGGTGTAGCAATGACAAATGCCAAAAAAACTCAGGTTTTTAGAACCAAACATACCGTATTTCCTGGTACAGACAGGAAGCGTAAACAAAGATAAAAAACTGCATTTTTAGCTTATAAAGGCTGCTGCCAATGTATGGTTATTCGCCAAACTTGCCTCCAAAAACCAAGAAGCAGCCCAAAAAACTTGTCGTTTAGAGTACACCTGCGCTGTGCCTTCACTTCCCACCCAAAAGTTGTGATGGTGTTAATTGCCCTGCGCAGATCGATGAAGTATTCGCGATAAATATGGCGCCTCGTTACCCATGGTAATGGGTAAGAACCGCAATCAACAGCATACCCGGTCGCGGATAAGCCTTTTAAAATACGTAATTCGTGAAAGTGCCAGCAGACCGCTCGGCCATGAGGAAAACGGGTTGCGTTCCAGGGGGCCAGCAAAAGCTCCTTGTCGATCAAGACATGGACTTCTTCAGAAAATCGCTCTGTCCAATCATCCAGATATTTTTGGTCCCCGAACTTACCGTCTTCCGCGCGTGCATAACACCACTCTAAACAACGGGCTTCCCACCAACTTCGAACCGCTTCCCCACCGTCTCTTTTGAAAATCATAAACTGAACGCAATACTGACCGGAGGTTGCTGATCGGTCATACTCCGGGGCGTAAGCATGATCCGTTATCAACACTTGTTTGCCAGATTCTTCAAACTCACGAAAAATCTGCCTTGGATTTACACGAAACCATAAATCCGCATCAAGATAAGTCACACGCTGAACAGATGAATCAGCTGCAAAAACAAAACGAGGGGTAAATGGCGTGAGCGTCCAGCAATATTCCGCTACTGTGCGTTGCTGTTTAACGTGAATCAGTTCATCCGTCTCAAGTTTGCTTAATTGCAGTAATCGGACATTTGGAAGATCAAGGCACCCCAACGTCTCAAATACCTCATCATCCATACACAAGACCCATAGGGTATAAGTTCCTGCATGTCTCTCCATGGATAAATGCAGAGCAAGCCCCTGCGGCAAAAAGAGGCTGTCAAATAAGGTTACGTAATGCTCGTTCATTTGCCCTGAAAAGAATTTACAGCGGCTATAACAGCCGCTATGTCCTCATCCGACATTTGGGGATGACAAGGCAAAGAAAGACAAGTGTCGGCGTGACGTTTGCTGTTAACCAAGCCAAACGGATCATGGCGAAGATTACGACAAGGTTCTTGCATATGAATGGGAACGGGGTAATGAATAAATGTTTGGATCTGATTTTGTTGCAAATATGTTTGGAGTGCGTCACGGCAAGGGCAAGTCACAACGAATAAATGATAGACATGCGCGGATCGGGATTCGGGGAGTGCGGGGCAAGTGACATAGGGATTCTTGATACCATCAAAGTAAGCCGACGCAATTTGCCGCCGGCGCTCCGTAAAATCAGGCAACCACTTTAGTCGCGCCGCCAAAATAGCAGCCTGCATTTCATCTAACCGACTATTCAAGCCTAACTCCGGGTGCTGATATCGCACACTTTGTCCGTAGTTACGCAATTGGCTTGCTCTTACAGCCAATTTTTCATCATCTGTCACAATCATGCCGGCATCGCCTAACGCACCAAGATTCTTGGTCGGATAAAAACTATATGCCCCAATAATCCCAAAGCTACCAGCTGCTTTATCATTTAATGACGCCAAGTGTGCTTGCGCACAATCCTCAATAAGCGCAATCCCATAATTTGCACAAAATTCCGTCCACAAATCCATCGCACGAACCTGTCCGTATAGATGAACCAAGACTACCGCCTTGGTCTTGGATGAGACACAACGACTTGCACTTTCCAAAGACAGCAACGCGTTTTGAGGTTCTATATCGGCCAAAACCGGCGTGGCTCCCGCTCTGATAATTGCTAATACTGTAGCAAATGCGGTCATAGGCGTAGTGATAACCTCATCACCGAGCCCAACTCCGAGCGCACGTAAGCCAATCTCTATGGCATCCATTCCATTACCAACCCCAACACCATAACCTAAGCCGCAGGCTAAAGCCCATTGCTGCTCAAAAGCAGAAACTTCCTTGCCTAACACAAACCAACCTGACTCGATAACGCGCTTCGCAGCCCCCAGCATGGCCTCTTGTAACTCCGGAGTCTCGGCCTTAAAGTCATTCATCAAAATCATGCGTTAGCGTCCCAATAGTGGCGATGATGCTCAGAATAGTAAGCCATTGTATTTGCTAATCCTTCGCGCAAACCAATTGTTGGCTGCCAACCTAATTCAGCGGAAATTAGCGAAAAATCACTGTAATAGTCACCTATATCAATCGCTTTGCGTTCAGGCGGGAACGGTATCAGTTCATATACACCGCCATGGCCAAGTTCAATCATCATCTGCGCCAAATCTTTTAAGCCAATGACTTCCTTACTGCCCAAATTGTATACCTTGCCGTTGGCTTGCTCGCTTGCACCAGCCAGTAATAGGGCGCTAACGCAATCATCCACATAATTAAAATCCCTTAGTTGCAGCCCGTCTCCAAAAACCTTTATCGGATTACCTTCAATCAATAGCCTCACCCAAATTCCAAGAAATGTTTGACGAGCATCCTTCACGCGCATGCCGGGACCGTAGGTATTGGTTAAGCGTAAGGCGCAGGCCTGGATATCATAAACATTGTTATAGAGAAGGTGATACCACTCACCGGCCAATTTGTTAATGCCATTGACATCCACTGGACGAATTGGATGTTTCTCATCCACCGGCAGGTAATCCGGCTTTCCATAAAGTTGTCGAGTACTGGCAAAAACAATCTTGACACCGGGATTAACTTTGCGGCAAGCCTCTAATATGGAAAGCTGCGCGGTGGCATTGATTTCCAGGTCTGTGCGTGGATCGACCATAGAATCAAGATGACTTGTTTGCCCAGCCAAATTGAAAAGGTAATGCTGATTTTGCAGCAAATAGGCAAGCGCAAATGAATCGCGTACGTCACAAACATTTACGGAAACTCGGTCACGGATATCTGCAATGTTAAATGGATTGCCGCCATATTGTGGTATGAGGCTATCTACAAGCGTAACGTTCGCACCAAGCTCAACTAAAACCCGGGCAAGATTGGAGCCAATGAAACCCAGCCCCCCCGTAATTAATATTTTTTTACCTTCATATGTATTCAAGAAATTTTTTCCGCCAACACAATATTATCAAGAAATAGATCCGCGTTTACAGGCAACACTCGACTAAAAAAAATACCGCATAAATTAATTGTTGCCATCACGGAAACCGTTAAAAGTAGCTTACAGATTTTTGGAAAAGATTGGATAATCTTAAAAATGAAAGCGTTTGTCAGTTGAAACAAAACAGACGCATCGGCACAAGTTTTTCTATGCTCGATGATTCTAAACCCATGTTTTTCCAACAGGGCGCGTAATCCAAAACTGGAATATCGCGCGAAATCGTAAGGCTGCTCATGCTCGTCCCAAACAAATGGAACCGTAAGCAATAAGCTACCATTAGGCTTTAGCACCCGATTGAGTTGCTCTAGAAACTCATCAGGATTAAATACGTGCTCGAGAACTTGATTACAAAGGACTGAGTCGAACGATGCATCATCAAATGGGAATTTTTTACCATCATAAAAATAATCCGCAATATCCCTCTGCCTGGAAAAGACACTATCAATCTCTAAACCGATGTAGGCACTAACATTAAAAAGCTGTTTATAGGGCTTAGTACCACAACCTACATCAAGTAAAACTCCTCTCAATTTAGGAGCGAATTCTGTCATAGCGCGGTATAAACCCAAACGTGAAAAATAAAAAGGATTTACAAAAACACCTAGCCATCCGGGGGTGTACATTTCTTTAAAATAATATGATTTAAAAAGAATCACGATTCACGCCGCTGCAATAACATACCTTGAAAAGAGAATTCAAAGCCTTTATTGGAATAAACCGTCCCTTCTGGACAATTTATGTTGCCTATCGAGCACCAATCTTGATTTATTTTATTTAGAAATGCAGACTCAGAAAAAACCCACATCGGGTAACTAGCCTTGTAAATAGAAAGTGGCACACGCTGGATTAACAGTCTATCTTGCGCAAGTTTTGAAAAAGGCGTACGATCAATGATTAAAATTGACGCCCCTATAAACGGCAATTTTTTGATAACGTCAAACGGGGATTCCAGATACTGTAACACGCTAGATAAAAGAATTACATTTGGCTTATTCTCAGCTAAACATTCATCAATCGAATAATAAAATCGCAACATGTCGTCCTGAATATGAGTTCTTCCGGCTTCTACATAATGGGCTTGCTCGACTACATTCCATCGAACATTGGACAATGTACTGAGGATAATCCGGTGCTGAAAATAGCCACTCCCCAAAGCACCGCCAAAATCCAGCACATTTAACCTGCCTCCAGCTAGAGCCGCTGCCCACATCAATCCCGACAAACCTGGCCAAACGAAATCAACGTTATAAAAGAGCACGGAATCACGCTCGAAAAGCGCATCGCCACACTTAACTGTTAGTGTGGCATCCAGTACTCTTTTAAGTATATCGTCCGCAGAGTAACCAATGCACAACAAAGCGGATTCATCCCAGGTACTACCAGCATCATCAAAAACTATACCACCACCAAAATATCGGTTAAATTTACGAATTAGAATCAGAGGCAAGATTTTTTTTAAAAAAAAATTAAAATTTTTCACAACAACGTACATTTTTTATTAATAAAATAGAAAAATTCCACTAATCTTTGTTGAGCAAAAACTTCCCAAGAATACTTCTGTTTTATTCTGTTCGCGCCGATAGCACCCATATTGACTCTTTGTTCCGTTTCAACTAAAATCAATATTTTTTTTGCTAAATCCTTAAAGTCGTTCTTCTTGAATCTCATACCATTCCCTTCAAATCTATCGACATCTTCTACCGTGTCGTTCACAATAATAGGCAGGCCACACGCCATAGCATCTAACTGGCTAGTAGATTCTTGCAACGGCCACACACCTATATCTGAGCTATGATAAATATTTGGCAAATCTTTTGGCTCTACAAACGGCAGTGTAGTGCATCCTTTGCAATTCTGAAGCTGACTCTGATAATCAGCATCACCGCAGCCTATAAATAATCCTTTAATAAATACGTAACCAATTTCGTGTAAATAATCTATTGCTTGTCCCAGTATGAGTGGTCCTTTATCTGCCGTAAAGCGCCCCGTATAAACACAAACAATATCGGCATCACCAAACCCTAGCTTTTCTCTAAACCTTGTTACTGAGACTTCGTTTCGTTCAGAATTGAAAATACCAGTTTCGACAGAAAGACTAGCTAACTTACACTTATCACTAGGTATACAAAAATAATTTGTAATATTAAAATAAACGTCCGGCGCTATAGGGTAAAATATATCAACATTATTGATAACATCTTCCAGCCAAAAATGCCTATTGCTTATCCAGAACTTAACCTTACTAATCAAATTAGTCGGCGGGGAAAAAACCGAAGAATGCATTCGGCTTTCACAAAATAAACAGAAATTGTATTTTGGCTTTAACTTTGCTAATAACGCAGTTGTTAACAGGTTTATCTCAAAGCAGTATATAACATCTGGATTTAACTTCTTTATTTTTTCTTCCAAACCAATTATATTTATTCCGTAGCGAGAAACCTCAGAATAATTTCTATGTAACGTGAAATATAAATTTTTGAATACACCTGTTTTTGTTTGAGAATTTCCGAGCTTATTTTTATATACCTTATCGTAGTCAGTCGAGGTAGCATATACTTGCAAATTAGAAGTAACCAAATGCACTTCTTGATTTAGCTTCCCAAAAGCCATAGGCAAGAAATTTTCTGAATAGCCCATGCTCTCAGAATACCAATCTGATACTATTAAAATTTTCATACCTAAAGAATGCCTATTACCTCATCAGTCCCACACTATTTAAATAATCCGCAACACCCTGAGTGCATATTAAAAAGTTCTGATGATCGTTATTCCAAAGGCCAGACACCAAAGTTAAACTATTTTTAACTTCATCTATAGAAAAATATCTATAACTTAAACCTTCAAGCAACTTATTAATTTTATTTGCACTATCATCACTAATTATTTCCACCACGATTGACGGCAAGCTCACTTTTAATTCAGGATACATCGACTCCAGAACTGAAAATTCATGCCCCTCAACATCGATCTTAATTAAATCAACATTTTTTAGCGAATACTTATTTTGTAAATACTCATAGGGCTTAACATCAACGACAACCTCAATAATTTTAGTATCTCCAGCAACCTCAGGGTGTAGTTTATATCTATTATCGTTAATAGATGTCATATAATTTAATCTATCTTTCAGCATGAACATTGATGCGTTTCCATCATAATTTGACAACGCTATCCGTTCAACACTGACAGGAAAATTATTTTTTTTTATATTTAATTCCAATAACTCATAATTTATCTGTATTGGCTCGACCGCTATAATTTTCGCCGAACTGTTATTACTTTGAGAAATTAGACTAAATACACCAGTATTCGCTCCGACATCTAATATTAAATGAGCTCGTTTTGACAAAGCAGCCCAAATCTTAAGAGACTGCCTTTCCCATCGACCATAAAGACCATACTTATATAATTCAGATTCTATAAAGCTATCTTTTCTCCAAAACATTTCAATACACTTACCAGAACCATGATCATACAACTTTATAAATCTTTCTTTTTCTGGCTCACGATATTTCTTAAAAAAAATTGATAGCATTACTTTTATAAAACTTTTAACCATATTTATTTTTTCTTAAAAAAGTTGCCTCAGTAAAATGTAAGCTATATGGTAATATCCCAGCAACAGATGCTTATCGACTAGTCACGATAATAATAACGAAAAGCATACCATAATTTCTTTAAGTCACTTTCCATTATATAAAACAAACACGCCGACCGAAAATACGAAGCCGAATATTCAAATATTCACGTACTGTTTCTTTTTGATTAGAATAAAAATATAATATAAATTAAACTGCACTGCGCTTACAAGCACACCAACAACTGAAACCCCTAGAATACCATAGAGCTTTGATCCAAAATAATTTAGCGGCAAACTGATGCACGCAACAAACACACCGAATAAAATAGTCAGAAAAGTCATATTCCAGTATATAACATAATTACTTAATAAACCGGTAAGCCCTGAAATAATACATGTAATCATTGCATAAGGTAGAATCCGCAAGACACCTGAGTATTTTTCATCTATTATTTCAAAGAATATCGCCATAAACAAACCAAACCATATAAAAAGCGCAATAGCAACAAACACTCCACCTAAAACTAGAAATGTTTTTTTCGTTTTAGCCAGATTCAGAGACACATCTTTTTCCTTTAAGAACAAAGGAAGCCAAACATTTTGGAATGCCGAAAAAACAATAGTAATTATATTCGCTAAAGTGAATGACAAATAGTAAACCGACAAATCAGCTAACGAGCAATATTTCTCAATAAAATATTTATCAGAAAAATTAACAAAAACCCCCAATATAGCCGAGCCCATTATTGGCAACCCTATTTTCAAAGCTTTTACTGCCAACCCTAAATTTACCTTTGGACACATAACATTAATATAAAAATGAAAAAAAAATGTAAGTGCGAATATTTCACTGAATAAATATGCTTTTGCACGTATATCAGCCTTATCACCTGACAACCAGTACATTGCACAGACTCCAACTACAGTGCCGATTATAAAGCGAGATAGGTTATATAACTGTTGCTCAGCAACAAGCTCCTCCGCCATAAAAAAATACAATAACATGCATGAGTACACTGAGCTTATCATGCCAATTAATATTAGCCATCTATAATGATGATAAGCAATAGATTTAGAAAATAAACTCTTAACAAGAACATCATCCCAACCAAAAAAGTATAATGGAGCAAGAAATATTATTAAAAAAACAATTAAAATAACATTAATTGTATACAATAAAGACGCCCTTTCTTCACTACGCAAACTATGATATAGCTTTATCTGAGAAACATATAATCCAAAATTAAGAACTAGCCCAAAAGTACCTATAACTGACAACATATAATTGAATACAGCGTATTCTTCTTGCGTCATCAAATGCAGATATATCGGCAAAAAAATTATCCCTGAAGCTTTAACAAAGCCATCAACACTAAATAACTTTATAAAACGCCTTAGAACAATACTCTCTTTATACTCAAATATAAATTTTTTAAGAATTCTCAATTTTTTCGCCAGCTATTATTTTAATACCGGTTTACACAATAAAAAATTAAAGCGAATAATATTTAATACATTAATTAATTGCTTTTAATTACCAAACAACATACCTCGCTCGATTAAATAAATATACAAGAAAATAGCGGACAAAATATAGCGCTACTCCTAGCTGGCATAGCCATGAAACAGGATAGTGAAACTTGAATAAAGTAATAACATCTCGCAGATTGCGATGGGATCTAGTGCTGGTCAAAGAATGCATAAATCCAAAAATGCTAAGCCTAGCTGGATTACTAGCCTGACTGGTGCTATGCGAATCAATATCCACGAATACATGAGGCGCTACATTAAGCGAAATTTGCTGCTTTCTGGCACGTAAATAAAAATCATGGTCGGCACCATAATGTGGCAAGCGTTTTTCGTCGAACAAGCCTATTTTGTTAAATACCGCAACGGGAACTAGCGCTCCTCTGCCGCCAACGATTAGTTTGACGGGGATAACATCTTGGGTGAGCATCTTAGCGCTGAGTTTCTTGGGGCCTGTTATCGTGGAAAACCCCAACAAAAAGCAGGTACTGGGACTGATAGACGTGATTTGTCCGCTTTGCCAATCGCGCTGTACTGGAGCAATAATGGCTTCGGGATATGCTTCAGTTGATTGGACCAGGTAACCCACAGTATCCGGCGCCACATAGCAATCGTCGTTTAGCAACATCACATAGTCCGCGCCACGCTCTATAGCCGCACGAATCCCCAAATTGGTTGCGCCAGTCCACCAAAGTTCGGATGAACCTTCCAAGCGAATCACATCTGGAAAATCCTTAGCCAGGCCAATCCGCGTGGTGTCATTGGTGCCATGATCGACTACCAAAACAGTAAACGTACGATATTGGCTTGCGGCCAAGGCCTCCAAACAACGCCGGGTTTGCGTGTAGCCATTAAAGTCGGTAATGACGATAAAAAGATTTTTCATCCGGCAAGTTTAGTCAAAGCTTCATAAAGTTTTTGACCAATTAATCGCCAAGCTAACTCTTCTGGAAACAAAGCTATTTCTGGGGTCTGAAGCTGTGAGAGGATTGCTTTTGCCATATCGACTGTATCGGGATCGCAAATAGATGACGGTGCATCTTTAAAGATCTGTTCGTGATTGGAAACCCGTGTAGCTACAACTGGTTTTCCGCAAGCAAGGTATTCCGCAATCTTGCATGCGCCGGACATACTATTGAATGTATCATCGGCATACGGCACGCATACCACGTCACAAGCCTGTATAAGTTTTGGTATGTCTGATTGTTCCAACTCACCAAAATAGTCTATCCACGGCTCGTCAAAGCATACATCCGTTACTCGTCCGGCCAATACAAGACGCAAATTCGGCAGAGCCGATCTGGCTCGTCGACAGGCTTCGATCAGAAGCGGTCCTCGGGACGGCGTAATTGAACCGAAATAACCAACCAATGGAATATCGGTCACCAGTTTCATCGCCAGTCTGGCCCGTAAATGATCACCTTTATTGAATAAGGCCGTATCAACTCCATTTTCGATTAATAGGGCATTTTGGTTAAGTTGGGTAAGGACTTTTTGTAACAGAGGTTGGCTTGCACATAAAACCAAATCGGCTTTCTTAACCGTATGATCAAACAGCAAAGCGAGTCCTTTAAATCGGTTGATCCGAAAAGACGGGTAATAATCATACACATCGTAGACAAATGGCACTCCAAGTCTTCTTGCTATCCAAAGCCCTAGGTAACCAATGTAAATGTCGCCACTTGCGATGAGAACATCCGGTTTGGCAATACAAGCATTGCGATAGGCATCCAGAAGAAATCGAGGTATCTTGCTTGCCGTTGCTGGAATGGTATGAAAAGAAACACCCGCTTCGTTAACGCTTATTTCTGTGTTATTTCGATAGTCAATGGCATCAACAAAAACATCGCTACCATGGGTCACCCATTGTTTCGGCAAATGGTAAAGCCGCCCAAAGCGATCATGAATTAGATCTTTGTTGGTGTAATACCGCTTACACAGGAAGTAGATGTTCATTACCGCTTAACTACTCTATGACTGTCGGCTATAAATTGCGACAAACTTACTGGCGATCTCTTTCCAATCATAAGGTTCGGCAGCCAGCCTCCCAAATGCGCACAGTCCTTTTCTTAAAGTTTCATCCACCAATAGCTGCTCAATCGCCTTTGAAAGCGATTTTGTTTGCTTAGGATCAACTAACAACCCCGTTTTTCCATGCTCAATTATTTCGGCAACGCCACCAGTGCGCGTACTTATCACAGCAGTGCCGCTAGCCATCGCTTCCAATAAAATTACACCTTGGCCTTCCGTATCGCCATTGCTGTCGACAATTGATGGGGCGATGAAAATATCAGCTGCCGCATAGTAGTCCGGTAAGATGGCGTTCGGAAATCTGCCGTGAAAAACCACCTTATCTTCAATCTTTAAATCAACCGCTAACATTTTTAAACGTTCACGCTCGATGCCATCGCCAATAATCCATAATTCAATGCGATCAAGTAGGTTTTTAGGCAAATCAGCAACCGCCACTATCAGATCGGCCACGCCTTTTTTTTCAACCAAGCGCCCGACAAATAATAGAATTGTTTTTTGCTGATTGTTTGGCTTGAGAATAGCTTTTGCATTGCCGGCCGCAAATTTTTCATAGTCTATGCCCATGGGAATAATCTGCGGCTTGGGCAAATCCGGGCCTACGGCATCGGCAGTGGCTTCGGTGTTGCTGGTCCAAGCTGCGCAATGCTTTATGGTCCAGCGTTTGATAGCCCCTAAAACGCTACCTCGCAACGCAAAAGCGTCACCACCGTGCGCGGTCACCAACACCGGGATTTTGAACAGCTTGCCTAACAATACCGCTACCGTGCCTTGCGGGAAAATCCAGTGGGCGTGTATCAACGACGGCCGGCGGGCAACCATAATCGCGGCCGCAGTAATAAACATAGACAGAATGAAAAAAGGCACCTGCAACAACAACCAAGGCGCGGTTCGCAAGTTGGGTAAAATCCCTGAGCCGTAAGCTAACATTTGCCACTTACGCGGCCAAAAATAACGAAAATGGCGACAAACTATGCCGTCAGGCTGCGTAGTAGGGATTGCTTCCGGATGATCCGGTGAGAGGATATAAAGATTAACTTTCTGGTTTGCCAGAGCTTCCGCCAAATAGCGCAAGAAAACCGATGCACTGTCGTCTTTACTGCGTGGATAACTTGATGTCAGCCAAAGCACCTTAATCGGCTGGTCCTTGGCTGACAGGGCACTCATACAGAGTTTTGGCGCTAACGAACCAAACTCAACAACACGCCCGCCGCGACTGCTGAGCCGATCACACCAGCCACATTCGGTCCCATCGCGTGCATTAACAAAAAGTTGTGCGGGTTACTTTCCAAACCAATTTTATTAGCCACCCGCGCTGCCATGGGCACGGCGGAAACGCCGGCAGCACCAATCAACGGATTGATAGGCGTACTGCTGAAACGGTTCATGACTTTGGCCATCAGCACACCACTTGCAGTACCGATAGAAAAAGCGACTGCGCCCAGGCCTAAAATACCCAGTGTCTCCATTTTCAAAAACGCCTCGGCACTCAGCTTGGAGCCGACCGACAAACCCAGGAATATCGTGACTATATTGATCAATTCGTTTTGCGCGGTTTTACTCAGTCTTTCGACCACGCCGCTGGCGTTCATCAAGTTACCCAAACAAAACATGCCCACCAGCGGTGCAGCAGAAGGCAGCAACATGGCGGTCAACACCAGCAACATCAAAGGAAATACGATTTTCTCGGCCTTGCTAACCACTCTAAGTTGTTGCATTTCTATCCGCCGCTCTTGCTCGCTGGTCAGCGCGCGCATAATGGGCGGTTGAATCAAGGGTACTAATGCCATGTAAGAATACGCGGCCACCGCAATCGCTCCCAACAATTCCGGAGCCAATTTGGAAGCCACATAGATCGCAGTGGGGCCGTCAGCACCACCGATGATGGCAATCGCCGCCGCCTGCTTAAGCGTAAAATCCATACCTGGAACGGCATTCAACGCCAACGCGCCGAATAGAGTCGCGAATATCCCGAATTGGGCGGCGGCCCCTAAAAACAAAGTTTTAGGGTTAGCCAACATCGGGCCGAAATCGGTCATCGCCCCGACGCCCATAAAAATCAGTAGCGGAAAGATGCCTGCCTTGATACCACCATATAGGTAATAAAGGATGCCGCCTTCGTCTATCATGCCGGCCACCGGAATGTTGCTCAGCACCGCGCCAAATCCTATCGGCAATAGCAGCAAAGGTTCAAAGCCTTTTTTGATAGCCAGATACAACAGCAAAAACCCCACCGCCATCATAATGACTTGCGGCCCGGTAACGTTATAGATACCCGTGCTTTCCCACAACAGTCTAAGATTTTCCATGGATTATGTATTCAATCGGTTGTTTGATCAGAATCACCGCCATCGCACCCGCCAGTAGCGTGGCGCGAATCGCTGATCAGCGAATTACTTAGATCCCGGGCCTAAGCTAACGGCCCGAGACCACGTTAAACGATAAGAAATATTACAAGGTGACCAATACATCGCCGACCGCCACGGAATCCCCCTGACGAACGTTTACCGCGCTGACGATACCGGCTACTTTGGCGCGGATCTCAGTTTCCATTTTCATCGCTTCCATAATCAAAACGACATCGCCTTCGGAGAGATGAGAGCCTACATTGACATTGACTTTAAGCACCACGCCAGCCAGCGGCGATTCCACAACACCACTGCCGCTGACGATAGGCGCAGTGGCTGCCAACATGGGGCCGCTGTCCAAAACGGACTGTACTGTAACCGGTTTAACGACTAAGTCGGCACCGCCGGATGCCACCGCTACGTGATAGTTTTTGCCGTCGACGTTAACAGTGTAGGTCTCTGCGACCACGGCTTTCTGGGTAACGGCGGGCACTGACGCTGTCGCGCTCTCTGCTCCCGGTTTAGGTTCAAAAGCCTCCGGGTTACCGCGGTTTTGAATGAATTTCCAGCCGACTTGCGCAAACAAACCATCAATAAGCGCATCTTCTTCAACACTGTCGGCCAGTTTCACGCCTTCCGCCGCGGCTTTGGCTTTTACATCTGCCACCAGTTTGTCCATCTCGGCTTCCAGCAAATCCGCCGGTCGGCATGTGATCGGTTCGGCGCCGTTCAGCACGCGCGCCTGCAATTCTTTATCGACTGGGGCTGGCGTTGCGCCGTATTCGCCTTTCAATACACCGGCGGTTTCCTTGCTGATCGTTTTGTAGCGCTCGCCGGCTAGCACATTCAACACGGCCTGAGTACCGACAATTTGCGAAGTGGGCGTGACCAGCGGGATGTAACCCAGGTCTTTACGCACTAACGGAATTTCCTGCAGCACCGCATCGAAACGATCTGCCGCGCCCTGCTCCCGCAATTGACTTTCCATATTGGTTAGCATGCCGCCCGGCACTTGCGAGACCAAAATCCGGCCATCCACGCCTTTTAGGCTGCCTTCAAATTGCGCATATTTTTTGCGCACTTCTCGGAAATAAGCGGCGATTTTTTCCAGCTTGGCTAAATCCAGACCGGTTTCGCGCTTTTGGCCGGCCATGGCCGCCACTATGGTTTCAGTGGGGCTGTGACCGTAGGTCATGCTCAACGACGAGATGGCGGTATCGACATTGTCGACGCCTGCCTCAACAGCCTTGATGTATGTACCGACACTTAAACCGGTGGTAGCGTGGCATTGCATATGGATTGGAATCGCCACGGCTTTTTTTAGTTTGCTGATCAGCTCGTAAGCATCGTAAGGCGTCAACAAACCGGCCATATCCTTGATACAGATAGAGTGCGCACCCATGTCCTCAATTTGCTTGCCCTGCTCAACCCATTTCTTGATGGTATGCACCGGACTGGTGGTGTAGGAAATAGTGCCTTGGGCATGGGCATCGGTATGTAGCACGGCTTTGATGGCGCGGTCGATATTGCGCATATCGTTCATCGCATCGAAAATCCGAAATACGTCTATACCGTTGACCACGCAACGCTCGACGAATTTATCGACCACATCGTCCGCATAATGCCGGTAGCCCAAAATATTTTGCCCGCGGAACAGCATTTGTTGCGGGGTATTGGGCATGGCTTTTTTTAACAGCCGTAAACGCTCCCAAGGATCTTCGCCCAAATAGCGAATACACGCATCAAAGGTGGCGCCCCCCCAGGATTCGATAGACCAGTAACCGATTTGATCAAGCTGCTCGCAAATTGGCAACATGTCTTCGATACGTAGCCGGGTCGCCAGAATTGACTGATGGGCGTCACGTAATACCACCTCAGTAATTCCTAGGGGCTTATTTACCTTTTCCACTCTTTTCTCCTAATGACGTTTTTGGGCCGAGCACTGCTACCTTGTGGGTATGATTATCCGTGTTTATGTTTTTTGCGGTACTGATGAACAGCTGCGGTAATAGCAGCGATAACGGCTTTATCGTTGCCTGCCACGACAGGTTGATCCGAAAACTTGGCAGGCATTTCCGGAAAATAGCGGCGTACCAGCCGGGACATCACATTGATAGCCACGATCAACATGGCCAAAAATGCGTAAACCATACCCATGCCTATCAACATCAGCTCAATCCCTGAGGACAGCATTTCGTTCATGTGTTTCGTCCAAATGATTAAAAACTGTGTTCATTATCGCCAAAACCACCGGATTAAACAATCCTGAGCGGGGCGCAGGGTTTAATTGCCCTAGCCGGCGTAAGGCAAAACAAGATTATTAGACGGTCGTCTTAAGTAGTCTGACGCTAACTGAATAAGATCATCAATGAGGATGGACTGGCGCCGATTTATTAAGCGGCCGATTGCAAATAGCTCAACACCTCGGCAATATGGGCTTTAACCTGCACCTTACGCCACTCCTTGACCAACACACCTGCTTCGTCGATCAGGAAAGTGCTGCGCTCTATACCCCGCACTTGCTTGCCGTACATGTTTTTCATTTTGATGACATCAAATAAATTGCAAAGGCTCTCGTCCTGATCTGATAACAAATCAAACGGAAACTCTTGTTTACATTTAAATCCCTCGTGCATTTTCACGCTATCACGGGATACACCGAGGATAACGGCATTTAATTGATTGAACTGTTCGATATTATCCCTAAAGCCTTGACCTTCCTGGGTACAGCCGGGGGTGTTGTCCTTAGGATAAAAATATAAAACGACTTTTTTGCCGCGATAGTCGCTCAGTTTGACGGTTTTTCCGCCGGTTGCGGCAATTTCAAAATCGGGAACGGCGGAGCCGAGAGTAGCTAAGGTCATCAGATCACCTTTTGATGGGTTCGAGAATAGCGTCGATGTTCAAGCTGTCGCAAAAATCCAGAAATTCTTCACGCAGCGATAAAATGCGCACTTCCGGCGGCACCAGCAATACATATTTGGTGGAGAACACCGGCGTGTTAAAAAACGCCGCTTGATGGCGGCTGGCAGTCACTTCTTCGATAGAAATGCCTCTGTCCAATAAAAACGAAGTCACCGCGAACAGTACGTCGTTTTTATCCATGGAAATGGTTTCCAATGTGTAAGGCACCCCCTCCAATACTGGCGGGATTTCATCCGGCCGTAAAAAACTCATCTGAATTTCGAATCGAACTTTTATCGCTTCCAGCATACCTTCCAGCTTGGCGATATGATTCCAATTGCCGGCTATCAGCAGATAAGCCGCAGTGATTTGGGTCAGGTTGGACGTGCGCAGTTCCACGACACTGCATTGACAGGCACTCAGGGCCGAGAGGATTTCCGCGATAAAACCGTTGGACTTGCCGCCCAACACTGTGATTGCAAGTTGCATAATGTAAGTCCTTGAATACGCCTAGCGCAGTGTAACATCAACGCCGCGAAAAGCAGAACCGCAACCCAGCAATCCGGACTACTATGAATCTATCTCGGTAATCACCGCGTGATTATCGAAGTGCACGGTTACTTTTTTGCCGGCCCGAGCCTTCAATACCAAGGCTTCATCGACTTTAAACGCCACCGCCAACTGTTGATCAGTGACAGGCGCGGTCCGCTTCGGAGCGACGCTGGCATGCAACCAGGACAAATACAAAGTCCAAAACAACCAGATGCCGGCAATGATCACCACGATCTCGCCGTACAACTGCAACAATTCCAACAGCGTTTTATAACCCCCGAACCAGCGGATCTCGTCGGACAGGCTTTTCAAACCCATCAACCAGGCGCCGAGCGTAAATAGGGGCCACAAAAAGTACAACCAAAGCACCCAACTCAAGACCGACATAAACGCCGAACCGCATTTTTGCCGGAAACTTTGTAGATGCGGTTGGTTGATGATGATGTCTTTCATTTCTGCCTCAAGCCTCTATCCAAGGTTACCCACACCGCCCGCTGGCCGCGCTTTTTGCGTAAAGCCTTGATGCAGCCGTTAATCGTGGTACCGACATTGATTAGCCAATAGACAATCGGATACCAAATCATCCAGTAATAATGCTGCGCGGAGCCGCCGCTCTTACGCTCGTAACTGGAATCGATAGTTAAACTGACGGCAAACTGAATCAAACAGGTGACGCATAACAACATACTGGTCCAATGCGGCGATAAATCTTCCAGCGCCTCCTGCGGTTCGCTACTAAGCCACTCGAACGGCACCAGCGCCAGCATCGCTACCACCAGAAACGCCCAGGTCAAACTGATGCAGCATTCCAGATACAGTGGCCACATACCACGGGAACGCCAGCTAAACAGCGGCCGGAAATAACGCAGCAAGACCTCGACTCCACCTTGCGCCCAGCGGCTGCGCTGTTTCCACAAGCCGTTTAGCGTTTCCGGCATCAACACCCAACACAAGGCATTCGGCTCGAAACGAATCGCCCAGCCGGCCAGCTGTAGCTTCCAGCTAATGTCGATGTCTTCGGTCACCATGTCCGGACTCCAATAGCCCACATCGTGCAAGGCAGTTTTCCGGAAACCGGCAATCACTCCGGAAATGGTAAATACATGCCCATAAGAACGCTGCGCACGCTTGATCATCCCAACGATAGCGGAAAACTCCCCAACCTGAATTTTGCCCAGCAAAGTGGAACGGTTGCGGATACGCGGATTACCGGTCACCGCGCCGACATGCGGATCTTCCAGGAAATGCCGGACGATCCAGGCCGTCGCATTCGGCGCCAGCAAGGCATCGCCGTCAATCCCGATCAAAATTTCGCTATTGGCTAATAATGCCGCGGTGCGTAAACCCACCGCCTTGCCTTGATTGCTGGCTAAATTGACCACCCGAATTTGTGGGTGCTGGTCGGCCAGTTCGTGCAAAATGTCCAGCGTGTTGTCCTTACTACCGTCGTTGATCGCAATGATTTCGTAGTTGGGATATTCCTGATGCAGCAGATATTCGATGGTCTCCCGGACATTCTCACCTTCGTTGTAGCAAGGAATCAGAATCGACACGGACGGGTATTCGGGTAACTGCGGCAGATCGGACAACACATTCCCGCGATTCCGCTCCCAACGCACGTAATAAATCATGCCGCCCAACATCCAGACATAGGCCATTAGCAGCGGATAATAAAACACAAAGCGCGACAGCCATTCGTTGAACTGCCACCACGGCACTTCCTGCAAATATTCCAGGGTAATCAACCACCAGTCGATAAACTGCTGCACCCAGGCTTGGTCTAGCAAGTTTTCCATGTATCGTTTAATCCTTTCTCGAAACCGGGAAGAATTTTTTCAGCTCGGCCAACTTCGGCTGATCGTTAAACACATTATCCGGGTAATAACCGATATGCTTGGCGCCGTGCTTTTTCAATAACTCGAATTGCTCGGTAAACACCGGCATCGCAATATCCTGCTTGGTTTTCCAATTAACCGCCTGCAACTCGAACACCATCTTGTCCAATCCGTCCGGATATTGCGCGGTCTTTTCCACCAACTCTATCAACCATTGTTTGGGATTTTCCGCCTCTTCCATGAAAGGCATCGCTTCTACCGCCACGTAGTCGTAATGCTTTAAAAATGCCGGGAACGATTGCGCATACCATTCTTCGCTATAAGGCTTTAACAGCGGCAACGAATAAAAATTGCGGGCAGTTTTGATGTAAGGCCGGTAGAACCGGACCTTGTCGGTCAAATAATCGGTGAACTGACCGATCAACTCGGTTTTATGCTGCGCCCAACGCAAGCGTAACTCGCTGGATGCGTGGATCTTGTCGAACTCGGCCGGCATGCCCCAGACGTTACGACTGAAGTCCATCGCCAACGGCGAGACGTCTTCAAAATCCGACAAAATCCCGTCGTCGTGAAACAGAATGCCGTTAAAGTCGCAATGCTTGGCCAGATCTTCATATATCTCGCCGACAAACTGCCGCGCTTCCGGGTTAAACGGCGACAACCGCGTGTAGATATGCCGGGATAGCTGCGGCTCGCCGTCGCGCCATTCTTTCACGTACCATTTCAGCGGCACATCGGCTTTATAGGCCATGATCGGCATCCAGGCATACACTCTCACGCCTGCCCGCGTGCGCAATTGCAAGGTCACATGATTAAACATGTCCCGGCGCACCGGCAGATGCCGATTAGGGAAATACAGCTTGTCGGCATTACCGTCGCCGTCCGGGTCGGAATAGGCTTGCAGATAAACCGTATTGGCGCCGCTGGCTTTAATTCTCTCCACCACCAAGGCCAAATTCTTCTCGGTCTGCTCTTCGTCATCGTCGTAGATGTAATCCATATCCACGTGCGCGACCCGCAATTCCTGGCCCACGCGCTGATTTTTGACGATTTCACCGAACTGTTTGGCGTTGACGTCGTCGGTGATCATCATCCGCTTCATCACATACGCATCGGCCAGGGTATTGGCGCCGTCGTTTAGCCCCATGGTCAATCGCATGCCAGCCAATTTCGTGGCTTCCAGCGCAATCGCGTTATATTCGCCGTAAGGCCACACCATCACCCGCGGCCGCTTGCCCAATATCTGAAACAAACGCTCGGAGCTTTTATCCACTTCCTGGAAAATCCGTTTGCGATAGTCCTCGTCTTTCTCGTATTCGTCGTATTCGTTGCTGTACAAACGCGAAGTCACTGCGCTTTGCTGATTGCCTTGCGGATTGGCGACGATGCCGTGATGTAAATCATAGGTGTGCGACGCAATCTCGACCAGACCGCTGTCCGCCACTTCGCGAATCTGCGCCGGCGTCATTAACGGTTTAACGCCGGGCACATTCTGCTGCTCCAGCCAAGAACCGACTACCGCCAAGGTGGCCGGATACTTGTATTTTTTCAGCAAAGGCATGGCCCGGGTATAAAAACTCAGGTAGCCGTCGTCAAAGGTCAACATCACGGCTTTAGTCGGCAACACCTTGTCGCCCTTCATGCAATCCAGCAAATCCTGGACGCTGATAACGTGATAGTTATTCTGCTTCAACCAGGCAAAATGATCGGCCAAATGGTCTTTGTTGACCGCGATCCGATCAAATGGCGGCACCCGCTCTTCTTCTTCGAGAATGTCGTGATAATTTAATACCAGAAAGCTGGAGTTACCCGAATCGGCGGCCAGCAAGGGCTGGGCAAACAAACAGAAAAAGACAAAAATTACACGAGCAACAATGTGCATATTTATTAATTTAAGCGGGAAAAGAAACTGGAAACAGCTAGTTCTCAGTGTTAAAAAAAGACCAGAATTGGCCGGCGCATTTTACCCGAATCATCAGGCTAGGCCCGTTTTATTTGTCCGTGCGACGTACTGTCGCAGGCCTAGGCAAACGTTAAAACCAACCTGCCACTGCGGCCTTCAATACCCGCTTAGCCATACCCGTAACAAAAAGCCGGAACGGGCATCCGCCCACAAACTTCATAACGTTCGGAAAAAACTGGTTATGATTGAATAAAAACCTCATCCAATTCATTGCCCGTTTAACTGCGTGCGTATCGGGCCATGCGACCTACCCGGAGAATTCATGCAAAAACCCTCGCTAGCAAATTATTGGCGGCAAGACCTTACCGCCGGCTTTTTGGTATTCCTGATCGCCTTGCCCTTGTGCCTGGGTATCGCCGTCGCCTCCGGCTTTCCACCGATGGCCGGCATCATTTCCGCCATCGTCGGTGGCTTGCTGGTATCGCGCATCGGCGGCGCGCAACTCACTATTACCGGCCCGGCGGCCGGCTTGATCGTAGTGATTCTGACCTCGGTGCAAACCCTCGGCGACGGCGATGCAATGGCCGGCTACCGCTACACCTTGGCGGCAATCGTCATTGCCGGCGCCTTGCAAACCGTGCTGGGTTACTTCAAAGCCGGCCGCTTGGCGGCATTTTTTCCGGCTTCGGTGGTACACGGCATGCTGGCGGCGATTGGCATTATCATCATCAGCAAACAATTGCCGGTGATGGCCGGCGTGCAAAGCCAAGGTGCCAGCATCCTGTCCGGCATCGCCGCCTTGCCGCACAGCCTGATTTACTTCATGCCGCAAATCGGCCTGATTGCACTGGCCGGCATGGTGGTGTTGATCGGCTGGCCGCAGATTCACCAGCCTTTGCTGCGCAAGATTCCGGCGCCGATTATCGTCATCGCCTCCGGCATCCTGCTCGGCCATCTATTCCAGCTCGACCAATTGCAGCCGGGCGAAGCATTCATCGTTCCTAAAGATGTTTTGTTTGCATCGCATTTTCTGGTGACTTTCCCGGACAGTCTGTTGGCCAGTTTTTACCTGCCGGATTTTGGCAAACTGAGTGCCTTGGCGTTTTGGGAAAGCGTGATTTCAATCTGCCTGGTGGGCAGCCTGGAAAGCTTGCTCAGCGCTGCAGCTGTTGACAAGCTCGACCCGGAAAAACGCTACTCTGACTTGAACAAGGAATTACGTGCGGTCGGTATCGGCAACGTTGTTTCCGGCATGATCGGCGGTTTACCGATGATTGCGGAAATCGTCCGCAGCTCAGCCAACATAGACGCCGGCGGCCGCAGCAGCTGGGCTAATTTTTTTCACGGCGGCTTCGTCTTGCTGTTTGTGTTGCTGTTTCCAGACTTGATCTCGACCATACCGTTGGCTTCGCTGGCCGCGCTACTGGTTTATACCGGCTATCGCTTGGCTTCGCCGCAAGCCTTTGCCAAAAGCATGGATCTGGGCAAGGAACAACTGGCTTTGTTCGTGATTACCATTCTCGCGATTCTGGCCACCAATCTGTTAGTCGGCGTGCTGATCGGCATCGCCGCCAAATTGTTGCTGCACATCGGCCGCGGCGTGCCCTTGGGTAATTTGCTGTCTATATCTTTTAAACTGCAAGCCAACGGACCAAACAGCTGGATTGTTAAAGTCAGCGGTGCGGCTTTGTTCTCCAACTTTCTGGCCTTAAAAAGCCAGGTAGCCAGCCTGGCCGACGGCCAAACCGTGATCTTCGATTTAAGCGCCACCGACTTGATCGACCACACCGTGATGGAGTTTATCGCCCATTACCGGGAAGACTATATCGCTCGCGGCGGACGCTGCGAAATTCATGGGCTGGCCGACCTGAAATCCTTGGGCGACCATGCTTTAGCCGCTAGACAGCGTAGATAAATATCGGCTTGCGCCCATCCATCAAACCCAGTAAATCCTGACCCGGCACGGATGCCGGGGTCAAAATGCCAAGTGTGTCCGGCGCCAATACCTGCGTATTCCGAATCTCTATATAAAGCCCCTAAACATGACCGAAGCCACCATCACCTGCCCCAATTGCAGCACGCAAGTACCGTTGACCGAATCGCTGGCCGCGCCGCTAATTGCTGCCACCCGTAAACAGTTTGAGCAACAGCTACAACAAAAAGACCAAGCGATTGCCTTGCGCGAACAGGGTATCAAAGATCAGGAAAAACAACTGGCCGAAGCCAAGCGCGGCCTGGACGATCAAGTCGCAGAGCAAGTTGCCAAGCAACTGCAAGCCGAGCGCCAGCGGGTGATCGAGGAAGAAACCCGTAAAGCCAAACAAGCCGCTGCCGCCGAACTGGAACGCAAGAACCGCGAATTAGCCGACTTGCACGAAGTGTTGAAAGTTCGCGACGCCAAACTGGCCGAAGCCCAGCAAGCCCAAGCCGAGTTGATTAAAAAGCAGCGCGAACTGGACGACGCCAAACGCGAGCTGGAACTGACCATCGAAAAGCGCGTGCAAACCAATCTGGCTGAAGTGCGCAGCCAAGCTAAACGCGAAGCCGAGGAAGGCCTGAAACTGCGGGTGATGGAAAAGGACCAAACCATCGCCTCGATGCAGCAAAAAATCGAGGAACTGAAACAAAAAGCCGAACAAGGCTCGCAGCAACTGCAAGGCGAAGTGCAGGAACTGGAATTGGAAAACCTGCTGCGCGCCAAGTTTCCGTTCGACAATATCGAACCGGTTGCCAAGGGCGAATTCGGCGGCGACGTGTTGCAACGGGTCAACGGCCCGAACGGCACCCCGGCCGGCAACATTTTGTGGGAATCCAAGCGCACCAAAAACTGGAGCGACGGCTGGCTGGTGAAGCTGCGCGAAGACCAGCGCGCCGCCAAAGCCGAATTGGCGGTCATCGTCAGCCATGCCTTGCCCAAGGACGTGGAAACCTTCGACGTCATCGACGGCGTTTGGGTCACTAGCCCCCGCGCCGCCCTGCCGGTCGCCACTATCCTGCGCCACACCCTGCTGGAAATCGGTTTGGCCCGCCTCGCCGCCGAAGGCCAGCACGGCAAAACTGCTTTGGTCTACGAATATTTAACCGGCCCGCGCTTTCGGCAACGGGTCGAAGCCATCGTCGAAGCCTTCTCCACCATGCAGGAAGACTTGGACAAAGAGCGCAAAGCCATCCTGAAACAATGGGCCAAACGCGAAGCGCAAATTGAGCGGGTGATGAACGCCACAGTCGGCATGTACGGCGACTTGCAAGGGATTGCCGGCAAATCGTTACAAGAAATCGAAGGCTTGGAGATGCGGGCGTTAGAGATGGATGGGGAATTGGAGTGACCTATCGACCAGCCGGTCGATCTGGTTTCGTCTGGTTCCCAAGCTCCCGCTTGGGAACTCAGGCCTTGGAAGCTCCAGCTTCCAATCTGACTGGGGATAGGAAGCTAGAGCTTCCGAGATCACATTCCCAAGCTGGAGCTTGGGAACTAGAGGACTAGATATATTCACAAAATTGACCCGAATATAAAACCATGTTTATACTCACGTTTAAACATTCCAGAGAAACATCATGACCGAAGCCATACTCGACATCAAACAATGGGGTAATAACCTGGGCGTGCGCCTACCGGCGGCTATTGCCAAAGCAGCCCATTTGCACAACCATCAACGAGTACGGGTATCCGTTGAAGATGACAAGGTGATTATCACCCCGTTAGCCGACGAAGCTTTAACGTTGGAACAACGTTTGGCCCGTTTCGATCCCGAGCGGCACAGCGGCGAAGCCATGGCAACCGCGGAAGCAATCGGTGCCGAACGTTGGTAAGCCACAAGCAAACAGCGGCCTGGGTGCCGGAAAGGCAAGACATCATCTGGATCGATTGCAATCCGCAAGTCGGCCAGGAAATGCGCGACATCCATCCGTTTTTAGTGCTTTCACCAAGCATTTTCAACGAAAAAACCTCGCTGGTGATCGGCCTGCCAATGACAACTGCCGCCTATAACGCTGACAATCCATTTGCGGTCGCTGTCGGCAAAGCCGGCGGCCGCAAAGCCGAACAAACCAGCTATGTGCTCTGCCACCAACCCAAATCCTTTGACTGGCGCTTGCGCAAAGCCAAACCGCATCCGCTCAAGGTCTTGCCGGGCGATTTGTTCACTCAGGTTTGCGAGCAACTGAATCAGATTATTCAAGTCGGCCCCGGCTGATCTACCGATGTGCCGGATTGAGCGGTGATCTGGCTCTGGTGGCTCTGGTTCCCAAGCTCCAGCTTGGGAACCCCGGTCTTGGAAGCTCCGGCTTCCAGTCTGGCTGTAGATAGGAAGCTAGAGCTTCCAAGATAGCATTCCCAAGCTGGAGCTTGGGAACTAGCGAAAACCTAGCATAAAAAACACTAAATTAGGAAGAAAACGAATGGATAACTTTGTTTTTCGTAAACACGACAATGTTGGTGCAGCAGCTGCAGAACATGACTCTCAGTTTCTTGACGACTGTTTTGTAGATACTGGAGACATTAAGTTTCTATTTGACAGAAAAAACCCGAAAAGAATTATAGTTGGCAGAACTGGAGCAGGAAAAACTGCGCTATTGTATCACTTAGCACATTCAAATAACAATGTAGTTGAATTATCACCCCATGATTTATCACTTAATTTCATTGCAACCAATAAAGTATTGGCGTTCTTCGAAGAAGCAGGTGTTAATTTATCTCCATTCTACGTTCTCCTATGGAAACACTTACTTGTTGTAGAACTTATAAAAGCAAAATTTAAAATTAAGGACGAAGCGTCCTATAAAACTTTTATGAGAACAATCAGTTCAATTATAAGGAAAAAAGATAGAAATAAAGAATTAGCGATTGACTACTTTGAAACTTGGGGCAATAAATTTTGGTTAACCACTGAACAACGGATTCATGAATTAACTAGTCGAGTTGAACAGAGCCTGACTGCTGGTGTTAATGGAAAATTCTCTAATATCACCTTTAACGCCGAAGGAGCTAAAAAATTATCCGTTGAACAACGTGCCGAAGTCAAAGAACATGGGCTGGATGCCGTTTCAAAAGTACAAATACGTGAACTTGAGAATATGCTTACAGTTTTAGAGGATAACATCTTTGATGATGAAAAAAGGCCTTACTACGTAACAATAGACATGCTAGACGAAGATTGGGCCGATGACCGGATCAAGTTCAAACTGATTAGATCCTTAATTGATGTTGTCAATCGATTTAAACAATTATCAAATGTCAAAGTAGTTTTAGCAATTCGACACGACCTTCTATATAAAGTACTTCACCTAGAGACAATAGCAGGATTTCAAGAAGAAAAATACAAAGCACTTTACCTAAACTTAAAATGGGAAAAATCAGAGCTTGAAAAAATAGTACAATATAGAATCAATAAATTAATTAAGCATCATTACACAAAAGGCGACGTATCATTCAAAGATGTTTTCCCTGCTCATGTAGATACAAAAGATACTTTTGATTATATGCTAGAACGAACATTTTTCCGTCCAAGAGATATTATTGTATTTGTGAATGAGTGTTTAGAGTTATGTACTGGAAAACCAAGAATTACTGCAACCATAATTAAAGAAGCTGAAAATAACTATTCAGCCGAAAGATTACAATCGTTGTCAAATGAATGGAGCATAATATTGCCAGACCTAATGCATACATCTCGGCTTCTTTATGGATTAAAAGACCATTTTGAAGTTCGTATAATCACCCAAGATTTTTTAGCGGGAAAGTTTGAAGAAATTGTTTTTTCTCTAAATGAACAAAGCACGGACCCAATCACAAAATCCCTTTATAGCTTATACTCGGCTAAAAGCGCTAATTTTGACTCTGTACGAAACTATATTTTGCGGGAATTTTACGCAATAGGCCTTATAGGTATAAAGACAGGACCAACTGACTCCACGAGCTGGACTCGCACAAACAATCTTACAAGACTTGAAGCCGGCCAAATACGTCCAACATCAACTGTATTTATTCACCCAATGTTCTTTCGCGCTTTGGGCGTAAGATTGTAGCCGGTGTCGGAGGAGCTCGATGCGGTAAACAATGTGCACCGCATCAATCGCATTGGTGCTGTTTAATATTTACCAAACTTCAACCTCCATCCCCACTCACCATAGCCCATGACACGCAGCCGCTACCGAGTCCTGCAAAACCCTAGTCCGCACTTCCTGACTGTGACGATAAACCATTGGCTGCCTCTGTTTACCCGTCCAGCGACGGTGAATATCGTCCTGGATTCCTGGCGGTTTTTGCAGCGTGATAGCGGGTTTCAGTTGTACGGTTACGTGATCCTGGAAAACCACTTGCACCTGATCGCCGCTTCGCCGGATTTGAGCCGGGATATGCAGCGCTTTAAGGCTTATACCGCCAAGCAAATCATTGGTCATTTGCAGCAAAGCGGTGAGGCGCGGGTACTGGAATTGTTGGCGTTGTTGAAGCGGCCGCATAAGATCGAGAGCGAGTACCAGGTTTGGGAGGAAGGTAGCCATCCGCAGCTGATCGAATCCGAGGCAGCGATGCGGCAGAAGCTGGATTATATTCACCTTAATCCGGTCAAGCGCGGTTATGTGGATTTACCTGAGCATTGGCGCTATTCCAGTGCGCGTAATTATGCGGGAATGGCGGGCTTGATCGAGGTGGTTAAAGACTGGTGAGGATTTGGGAAGCTGGAGCTTCCGATGGCTGGGTTCCCAACCTGGAGCTTGGGAACCAGAGGCCTAAGGATCGGATTACATTCAGCAGTTTAAAGCAACAAAACTACAGTATTCTAGCCATGAGTAGCACTCTCTGGAGACCAGCCAGTGTCAGTGGTCGAGAGCTTCTGCGCGATGGCGCAACGGCTGAGGTAAAGCCAAGCACTTGTTTTCCACTTGGTTTATTCCTAAGCTAGCCGGCTATTTATCTCCATAGAAGACAGCCAATGCGCGGCATACACACGGAATCGAAAAAAGAAGTTTACGACGTCGTCGTTATCGGCGCGGGGATTGGTGGCCTGAGTACCGGCGCATTGCTGGCGAAAACCGGCAAATCGGTATTGCTGGTGGAAAGGCACGACAGGCCGGGCGGTTATGCCCATGGCTTCAAGCGCCGCCACTTTCATTTCGATGCCGGTGTGCATCTGGTCAGTGGTTGCAGTCCGGAAGGCTACGGCAACGGCAGCACTATGAATAAGATTTGCCGGGCGGTAGGCATTGATCCACAGAGCTTGTTTATCCCTGTCCCTTCTTACGCCCGCGCGGTTTTTCCGGATTTCGAAGTCCCGTTGCGAGCCGGCGAAGCGGCGTTCGTAGCCGGCTTAACCGAAAATTTTCCGGCAGAAAAGGAAGGTCTGCTGGCGTTGATCCGCCTGTGCAAAGTCCTGGCGGAAGAAGCCATGCTGGCCGAGGAAGTGTTGTCCCAAAGTAAGGCAACGCGGGTTTCGCCGATGCAAATGCTGGGCAATTTATTCCGCTACCGGCGCACCACGCTGGCGGAGGCACTGGACGAGTTTTTGGTGGATGCCCGCCTGAAAAGCGCTTGCGCGATGCTCTGGCCTTATTTGGGTTTACCGCCGTCGCAACTGTCTTTCCTTTATTGGGCGTCGATGATGGCCGGATACACCTACGAAGGCGGCTATTACTGCCGGGGCAGTTTCCAGAATTACGCCAATCAACTGGCCGCCGCCATCGAAAACCAAGGCGGCGAAGTTTTGCTGAATGCTAGCGTGCGGCGGATTTGTGTCGAAGCCGGTAAAGCTTGCGGCATTGTTTTGGAAAACGGCCAGGTAATCCGGGCCGAAACGGTGGTTTCCAATATCGACATCCGGCAAACCGCCGAATTGTTGATCGGCCCGGAGCACTTGCCAAGCGGGTATGGCGAGGGCTTGGCAAAGCTTTCGCCGTCCTTGTCGATTTTCGCCTGCTACATCGCCACCGACCTGCCGATCTCTGAGCAAGATCATGCCCATGAGGGCTTTTTCTTTGAAACGTTCGACCACGAAGCCAGTTATGCCTGCAGCCAATCCGGCCAGAGCAACTGGTTTTCGGCAACCCTACCCTCCTTCGCGGACTCCTCATTGGCGCCGCCCGGACAAAGCATCATGATGCTGACCACCTTGTGTCCGTTTGACGTGGGCGAATCCTGGCGCATCGCCAAGAGCGGTTTTCAGCAGCGTTTGCTGGAAAAAGCCGAACGGCATTTTCCCGGCCTGAACGACCATTTGTTGGTCGTGGAGTCCGGCTCCCCGCGCACCCTGGAGCGCTACACCCTAAACCGCCAAGGCGCAGCCTATGGTTTTGCGCCCACCCCGGAGCAGATCGGCCCGAATCGCCCCAGCGTAGTCGGCGCCCTGCCCGGCTTGTTCCACACCGGCCATTGGACTCGGCCAGGCGGCGGGGTAGCTGGCGTCAGCGTGTCCGCCTTACTCGCCGCGCAGGCGGTACTGGGTATCGCTACGCAAGCGGATTTTTGGAAAACCTTAGGGCTGGACAACTAAGGACCTTAGACACTTATTTTGCACGGGAAAGAAGCGCCTGCATCCGCGCCAGTTTCGGCGATACCACCGGTACCGTCAGCATGGTACTGAGCACGGCCATCAACAACAAGGCAGTGAAAGTCTCGCTGCTTATTATTTGTTTATCCAGCAACACGTTGGCAAAGATAATCATGATCAAGGCTTTGGTTTGCAGCAGCCAACCTATTACAGACGCCTCGCCGCGCTGCCATTTCAGGATTTTTCCAGCGACATGAATGCCCAGCAATTTGCCGAACACCGACACCAATAGCAATAGGCCGGCGACCACCAACACCGCCGCCCCGCCCATGGCCCAATTGGTTTTCAAGCCGGTGCTCAGGAAAAACACTGGCATCACCGTCAGTAATAGATGGTGGCGTAACAAGTCCATCTGGGCTTGATTGAACCAATGGCCATCCAAGATAGCACCGGCCAAAAATGCCCCCACCATAAAATGCAAGCCGGCCCAGTCCGCGGCAAAGCCCGTCGCCGCCAGAGCGATGATGCCGACATACCAGCGGTCAAGCTCCGGCAGCCAGGCCATTAGTTTGCGAATCCCGTAGGCACTGATCGCAAAACCTAACAAAAACGCACCCTGCCGGCCTACCCGGTCCCAATCCAACAGAATCAAGGCCAGCACCGCCCAAATCGCTATATCGTCCATGCTGGCGTAACGCAAGATGCGTTGACCGATAGGTTGCCGCAGCACTGCCAATTTTTCCATCAGCAAAATCAGTATCGGCAACGCCGTCACTGCGCACGACATACCGATACCGACCACAAATTGCCAAGACATGGCCTTGGCACCCATCCAGCCCGGAAATAGCAGCATCCCCAAAGCGGCAACACACCCCAAGCCCAAGGGTACACCCAAGGCCAAGCCAGCCGTAATACTGGTTTCCAGCCGGTGTTGCCAGGCTTGGCGCAAATCCAACTCAATGCCGGCGACCCAGACAAACAACATCACCGACCACCAGGCGATGCCGTTCAGTGCCTGTATGACCTGGGTATTGAAAACAAAAGCATAGTAATCGGGAAATGCGCTGCCCAAGATACCCGGCCCCAACAAAATCCCGGTGATGATTTGCACCACCACCAAGGGCGCGAAGTAATCGGTCCGGCCGATTCGCCAAATTAGGTACGGCAAGCTGTAGATAATGGTCAGGGCGATCAGAAATATTTCAGTCGTGTTCATAGTGCCAATCGTTTGGAGTCAGTCGCGTAAGGCAGGTATTATGGCAAATTTACCGCCGATGAACCGATGCAAGCCATTGCTTAGTACAGTGGCTCGAACAAAATTAAATCCACCGCCCCTAGTCCCGATTTTTCTTACACAGGCAAAACAGCATGTCACAATCTGAACGTTTCGATGCCGCCGTCATCGGCGGCGGTCCCGCCGGTACCAGCGCGGCGATCATCTTGGCCAAAGCCGGCAAGCACGTGGTGTTGTTCGAGCGCTCACGCTTTCCACGCTTTCAAATCGGCGAATCCTTGTTGCCGGCTTGCTGGGAGCTTTGGCGGCGGCTGGGCGTGACGGAAAAAATCGAAGCCGAAGGTTTTACCGTCAAGCAAGGCGCAAACTTCGGCATGTTCAATCAAAAACCCGATGTATTGCTGCTGACAGCGGAATATCCGGGGTATTTCGAACGACCCTATACCTATCACGTGGAGCGCGCCCGTTTCGATGAAATTTTGCTGGAGCATGCCGCCGAATGCGGCGTTGATGTGCGGCGGGAGTGGGCGGTGGCCGACGTATTATTCGACGGCAAACGAGCGATTGGCGTGAGCGCCGGCCCGAATGATTCTGACCCCGCGCCCATTCATGCTTCAGTGGTCATCGACGCTTCAGGGCGTGAGTCCCTGATCGCCCGTAAGTTAAACTGGCGACGCCCCTTACCGGAATTGAATAAAATCGCCCATTTTGCCCATTTCAAAGGTGGCTTTCGCCGCGACCCGCACGGTTTTATCAATTTTGGAGACGTGATAGACGGTTCGGTCACCACCGACATTCATACCATTGATGGCGGCTGGATTTGGTACATTCCGTTACGCGACGACATCGTCAGCGTCGGTGCGGTCTTGGATACCCGCTTTGCGAAAAACTTGGGCGATTCGCCGCAACAGCGCTTTGACGCCGCCATTCAAAGCTGCGACTGCGTGCAAGAGTGGCTGGCAGACGCAGAGCAAGCCATGGACATCAAAACCATTTCATCCATTGGCTATATGAACGAACGTTTTCACGGCGACGGCTTTATGCTGGTGGGCGATGCGTCGATGTTTGTCGATCCGGTATTTTCCGCCGGGGTAACGCTGGCGATGCGCAGTGGGGTTTACGCGGCCGACGCGGCGCTGGAAGGTTTTGCCAACTGCGACGATTTCAGTGCCGCGCGTTTCAGTCATTACGAAGCCCGCATCCGCGAACCGATGGGGCGGATCTTTCAAATGATCTACAACTGGTACCGAATCCTGGAACAAAAAGACGCCAACAATATCATCTTACGTTCCCGGCAAAGCCCCATGCTGCGCGAACGCTTTATTGTCTTGCTGTCCGGTGGTTATGACATGGTCAGCATGAAACAAATTCTGGAGGCCGGTCAGGAACCGAGTTCTACTTATTTGATTTCTTGAACTTGATTGGCGTTTTAAGTCAGCCAATTAAAAGACGCCCAAATATCCAAAGCTTACTAAGCTCCGTGCAGCTAGCCGCGTAACGTTAAGGCGATCTTAATATTGCCGGCTAAAATGACTTCGCCGACGGTTTTAAAACGTTGGCAACCTAATAACGACACTACCGAGGCACACATGAACAACATCAACACATTTTTACTATCGGGCGCGTTGCTGGCATTTTTTGGCTTGGCGCAACCCTGCTTCGCCGGCATCGAAACCCCGCGCATCGACCAGCGCCAGGAAAATCAGGAAAGACGCATTGAGCAGGGCGAGGCTTCCGGCGCCTTGACCGACCGCGAAGCCAACCGTTTGGAACACCAACAAATGCGCATAGAACACCAAGAAGCCGCAGCGAAAGCTGATGGTGTGGTCACTGCCGGCGAACGAGCCCGATTGACCCATCAACAAAACAAAGCCAGCCGCAATATCGCTCGTAAAAAGCATAATTTAAGACGGGATTAAGCCAGCGCAATTCAGCCCGGTTCGGCGTTCCCGCGAATGCGGGAGCGCCGTAAAATCAAAAACCAGGAACCCAGTATCTCGGTGCGCTTTAAAATGGACTACGTAAAAACCACACCTAATAGCCGGATTCGTTGCCTGTTTAAGCTTCGCCTTTCATCAAATTCAGCAGTTCATCAGCCGACACTTTGCCGCTAATATCCGCGCCATCCAACAAGCTGTCGGCCAAATCGCGTTTATGGCTGTGCAGCGCGACGATTTTTTCCTCAATGGTATTTTTTGCAATCATCCTATAGATCGTCACCGGCCGCTGTTGGCCCATGCGGTGCGCGCGGTCTGAGGCTTGGTCTTCCACCGCCGGATTCCACCAAGGGTCCATATGAATCACATAGTCGGCGGCGGTTAAATTTAAACCCACGCCGCCGGCCTTCAAGCTGATCAGGAACAATTCGCCGTCGCCGCGCTGAAAGGCGTCTACCCGTTGCTGGCGCTCTTTGGCCGGCGTACTGCCGTCCAGATATTGATAACGAATGCCGCGCTGTTCAATGTAGTTTTTAATCAATTGCAAATGGTCGACAAACTGGCTGAACACCAGAGCCTTGTGTTTGTTATCCAGCAATTCGTCGACGATGTCACCGAACGCCGCCAGCTTGCTGCTGGGCAAAGCCACCGCGGCGTTGGCCAACAAGGTATTGCAGCAACTACGGCGCAATTTGCTGATGGCCGCCAGAATCTGTAATTGTTTTTGCCCGGCCGGTGCATCGGCGCTAGTCAATGCCGCCAGACTATCCCGGCGCAAGGCTTCGTAGAAGGCCATTTCCTCACTGCTCAGCTCGACATAAATCGGGATTTCTGTGCGGGGTGGCAGCTCCTGCAATACCTGGGTTTTGGTGCGGCGCAGAATAAAAGGCTGGATCAGTTTCTTCAATTGGAAACGGGCCTCGGCACTGCGGTCGCGTTCGATAGGGCCGGCAAAGCGTTGATTGAACTGTTCCAATGAACCCAATAAACCGGGATTGATAAACCTGAACAAATTCCACAGTTCGCCCAAATGATTTTCCAAAGGCGTGCCGGTCATGATCAGTTTAAACTCGGCTTGCAGATTCATCGCCCCCTGCGAGCGGCGGGTGGCGATGTTTTTGATCCACTGCGCCTCGTCGAGAATCACAGTCTGGAACTGGATTTTCGCCAACATTTCGGCGACTTGTTCCTGTTGCAACAAGCCGTAACTGCAAATCAGTAAATCGTAAGGCCCCAGGTTATCCAGCAAGCGCTGGCGATCACCGCTACCGAGAATTTGCGGATGCAGAGTCGGCGCAAAACGGCTGGCTTCGTTTTCCCAATTCATGCACACCGAAGTCGGTGCGACGATCAGGCTGGGGCCGTTCGGGGCACGGTCAACCAGCAGGGCCAAGCCTTGCACCGTCTTGCCCAAGCCCATATCATCCGCCAGACACGCGCCGACACCCCAGCGAGCCAGGCGCGCCAACCAGCGATAACCGTCCATTTGATAGTCGCGCAATTCGGCTTGAAAAGTAGACGGTACTTTAGGCTGATAGTCTCGCGAATCCTTCAGACGCTGCATGTGCGCTTGCCAATGTTTATCGGCTTTGAAGCCAGCCTCGTCCTGCCAGTCTTCCAGCGTCAGGGCAGCCAACGGATTGATCCGGACTTTCTTGCCGTGCAGATCCGCGTAGGCGCGTAAATCGTCGAGGCGGCGGCGAAACTCTTCGGTCAAAGCAATGAATTGACCGTCCTGCAATTTCAAGAAGCGGCCTTCGCGATTGTTCAATAAACCCAGCAATTGCTGAATTTCGATGACGGTATCTTCATTGACCTGCAACTCGCCCTGCAGGGCAAACCAATCGTTGTCGCGCTTGATTTGCATGCTAAAGCCGCTGCCGTTGGTTTGCCCCAACAACCGAAATCTGACGCCTTCCGGCCATTCCAATACGGCTTGTTCGGCCGGCAACGCCTGTAATTGCAACAGCAGCTCCAGACATTGTTCAGGTTGATCCAACAAATAATCACCGGCACCATCGCGTTCCGCCTGCTCCAACACATCGCAAGCCTGCAAAACGGCTTGCGCGCGCTGTTTTTCCAAAGCCAGATCGCGTTTGGTCTGGCAATGGCTGCCGTCGATTTCGGCTAACACGCTTTCGCCGCCATGCCCAGGTTGATAATAGGCGCCGCCGCTGGCGAACGGCCGGATCAGCATCGCCACGCGCAGACCTTCGCCCCAGGGTAATAAATGCACGCGCGGGGTGGCGTCGGCCTGGACTTGCTCGGCGCTACTGGAACTGCCGCCTATATCCGAATGTACGGTCAACAAGCCGGAAATACTGGTCAGAGTTTGCAAGACTCGGTCTTGCGCCGATACCGGCACCTCCAGGCCCTTGGCGCCCAATACCGCGAGGATTTTATGATGGTCGGCGGTGAACTCCAGCACGCGCAAGCGCGTGGGTGTTTCCTTGGCGACATAGAATTTTTGTTCGTGTCCGGGCACGGGTTCCAGGCTGATTTTGATCTTGTCGCTACCAGCCAGTTTTTTCACCCGCAGTTCGGCTTCGCCCTTGACCACATCCACCCGTACTTCGGGCGCATCGGCCCAAAACAACAGCGGGTGTCCCAGCAAGGCCTGCGGCATGCTATTGTCGAACTCAAAATAAGTGCCGCTGCCGTACCAGCCGCTATCGCGGTATTCCTTGATATGCGCGCACAGCTTAATGTCCTGTTCGGTTAAATAGTCAAACTTGTTGGTTTCGTGCGCCAACCGTTTCAAGGCAATCGCCCTGCCCTTACTCCAGCCGCCTTTGGCTTGTTGTTTTTGTTCGCGCGGCTCGATGTCCAGATGATGGCTAATGTCATCGTAACTCAACAACCAGACCAAGCGCGTTGGCTTGTCGATAAGCGCGGCGGTATCGGCTTTTTTTTCGGCCTTGGGCAAATTTAATAAGGCATCCAGTGCCAAGTCCCAATCCGGGCGGCTGGCAAATAAATCCGCCAACGCCGGCCTGGCATCGAAAAAGCTGCAATCCCATTGCAGGGAACGCGGCGGCTCTATATGGGTAAAGATCTTGGCTAATTCGGCGGCCGGCCAACGATAACCGTTGTCCACCAGATGCCGGTACAGCTTTTGACTCAGTGGCGTGACATGATTGAATTGATCGGCTTTAACCCAAAATTTGATCAGGGTTAAAAACACATGCAGCAGTAATGGCGGAGTGAGCAAGGTGTCCGGGTAGCCGCTTTCCCGATAGCCGCTACTGATTTTATAGGTCAAATCGGTGTTTAACAGTTGCTCCCGCAATGACAAATCGCCTTGTAAAAAACGCTGAAACAAGGCCAACTGATGATAAATGCCCAACCAATAATTGTCGGCTTTGATCGCTTGATTGATCAGTGTGCTGAGTTTGGCGCGTTGTTTGGCGTCATTGTTTTTCAGGATAGCCAGCGGGTAAAACACGCCTGCCAAGCCGTAAAAATAGGCAGTGCGTTGTCCGGAAACCTTGCGTAGCTGTGCCAAAGCGCCCTCGAAACGGCTGACCGCTGCCGCGTAATCGCCGCGCAGAAAAATCAATGTCGCCGCGAGCGCTTGCAGCTCAGGATCATTTTGATCTGCGACCCGTTGCTCGACTGCATCCCAGTCACCCCGCAGCAAGCGTAACTCCAAAGCGACGCGGTTCAACAATTCCTGCTGCACACCCTGGCTAACGAACAATAACTGCTCTAAAAAGCCATCCAATTTTTCGTCGGCATACAGATACAGCAGTTGATGTAAGCCCGAAAACCCGGCCAGCCCCAGCAATAATTGCGGATGATGCGTAGTAAACCACGCGACATCCAGCGGGTTTAAAAACCAGGAAAGATACAGTTCGTTAACCGGCGGCAGTTTACCGAGGTAGTGGGCACCGGATTCCAGGCACTCGTCTACTTTGGCGTAATCGCCGCGATAAAATTGGATCCGCGCTTCGCGAATGCAGTCGTCCACGGTGCTGTAACGATAGTAGCCATGGCCGGGCGGATTGTTCATTTGTACGGCGCCGGCAAACAAATCAAACTCTTTGTCTTCGACCGCTTGGCGGGTCAACACTTCCGCTAGGGTTCGGCAGCACCGGGTGCCGCCGGATTTGAGGTTTTCTTCCAGCAAACCGGCTTTGATCAGCGGCTTTAGCCGGGCTTTGACAGCTTCCGACTTAAGTGTTTTCTCACCCTCCCTGATACCCAAACTGCCCAGGCATTTCGCCAAATTGATCAGCGAACTATAGCCGTAATAAACCGCCAGCAACTTCATAATAACCTGTTGCTCTGGGGTTAATGTTCGAAAAGTTTTAAGGCGTTCGACTAAACGAGAAGATTGCATGATTCCGGCAAAACGGCAAAAGAGGGGATGTTACCAGCTTGGCAGGGCAAGCTAAAGAACCTCAAGTCAACACAAACAAAAAAGCCCGCCGAAGCGGGCTTTATTTTAGCGGTGGGTAACTTACAGCTTTGCCAATACCTTAGCCACTGTCTCACCCATCGCCGCAGGAGTTGGGGCAATAATCACTCCCAACTCTTTGAGCATCTCAACTTTCTCCGCCGCCGACTCGCCAACCGAGGAGATAATCGCTCCAGCGTGGCCCATACGGCGGCCTTTCGGAGCGGTTAAACCGGCGATGTAGGCCACAACGGGCTTTGTCATATGTTCTTTGGCAAACATACCGGCTTCCACTTCTTGCGGTCCGCCGATTTCGCCGATCATCACCACGACTTTGGTTTCCGGATCTTGCTCGAATTTTTCCAGAATATCGCGGTGCGAGCTACCGTTGATCGGGTCGCCACCGATACCGACTGAAGTCGACACGCCGATGCCTAGCGCTTTCATTTGATCGGCCGCTTCGTAACCCAGGGTACCGGAACGACCGACGATGCCGACGTTACCAGGTATATAAATATGCCCCGGCATGATGCCCAGCATGGCTTTGCCCGGACTGATGGTGCCGGCACAGTTAGGGCCGGTCAGCACCATGCGTTTTTCCTTGGGAAATTTGCTCAGGAAGATTTTGACCTTCATCATGTCCTGAGTCGGAATGCCATCAGTGATAGATACACAGTATTTGATGCCGGCTTCGGCGGCTTCCATGATCGAGTCCGCGGCATAAGCCGGCGGCACGAACACGATGCTGGCTTCGGCGCCGGCTTGTTCGACAGCGTCCTTGACGGTATTGAACACCGGGCGGTCCAGATGTTTTTGCCCACCCTTACCCGGCGTGACGCCGCCGACCACGTTGGAGCCGTAATCGATCATCTCCTGGGCATGAAAAGTACCAATCTTACCGGTAAAGCCTTGAACGATGATGCGAGTGTTTTGATCGATAAAAATTGCCATGTTTGTTCCTTAAGCTTGCGCGGCTACAACTTTGTTACGGGCTTCGACCGCTTTCTCGGCGGCTTCCGCCAAGGTATTTGCCGTGATGATCGGCAAACCGCTTTCTTCGATGATTCTGCGGCCTTCCTCGACGTTGGTACCGGACAGACGGACCACCAGCGGCACCTGCATGTCGATTTTTTTCACCGCATGCACCACGCCTTCGGCAATCCAGTCGCAACGGTTGATACCGGCAAAAATGTTGACCAGCATGGCTTTGACGTTTTTATCCTGCAACACCATACGAAAGGCTTTTTCGGTGCGTTCGGCCGAGGCGCCACCGCCGACGTCCAGGAAATTCGCCGGCTCGCCGCCCGCCAGTTTGATCATGTCCATCGTCGCCATCGCCAAGCCGGCACCGTTGATCATGCAGCCGATGTCGCCGTCCAGACCGACGTAGCTCAAACCTCTATCAGCCGCAGCCATTTCCCGTGGGTCTTCTTGCGTTTTGTCGCGCAATTCGGAGATTTTTTGCCGACGGAACAAGGCGTTGTCGTCGAAGCCCATTTTGGCATCTAGGGCGATCAATTCGTCGTGGCCGGTAATGACCAAAGGATTGATTTCCACCATATTGGCGTCCAGTTCGCGCATGGCACGGTAGCAGCCTTGAATCAATTTCACTGCTTGCGGAATCAGATCGGCGTTCAAGCCCAGCGCAAAGGCCATTTCCCGCGCCTGGAAATCCTGCAAACCAACGGCTGGCTCGATGTAGATTTTTTTGATCGCATCCGGATTGTTTTCCGCCAGTTCCTCGATCTCCATGCCGCCTTGCGCGGAGCCAACCATGACGATCCGTTCCTGGGCGCGATCAATCAGCAGGCTGAAATATAGTTCCTTGGCAATATCGGTGCCGGCTTCGACATAGAGACGCAAGCATTGTTTGCCGGCCGGACCGGTTTGATGGGTCACCAGTTTTTTACCCAACAAGGATTCGGCGGCATCGCTGACTTCGTCGTGGGTTTTGCAAACTTTGATGCCGCCGGCCTTGCCACGGGCGCCGGAATGAATCTGGGCTTTAACCACCCATACGTGACCGCCGATGTCGCGGGCACGTTGCACCGCATCTTCCGGGCTATAGGCCAGACCGCCGTCCGCTATTTTCACGCCGTAATCGGCCAATAGCTGTTTTGCTTGGTACTCATGAATGTCCATGGTATCTCTCTTGATATGATAGGAATCTCGTAGGCTGGGTGGATACACCCAGCAACGCTTTCAAGCCGGGTTCCACCCAGCCTAGGTTTGACTATTTGGTTTTGGCGGCAATCGCGTCGGCGGCACGGACGATGTTATTGGCCATCCGTTCGGAAGCAGCATCGATCAAACGACCGTCCAGGGCCGCAGCGCCTTTGCCTTGCGCGGCCGCTTCTTGCAAAGCCGCCAGGATGCGCTTGGCTTTTTCCACTTCCGCAGCGGGCGGCGTGAATACTTCGTTGGCCAAAGCGATTTGTGAAGGATGAATGGCCCACTTGCCCTCGCAACCCAAAGCAGCCGCGCGGCGGGCACCGGCTTTGTAGCCCTCGGGGTCTTTGATGTCGCCGAATGGGCCGTCGATAGGCCGCAGGCCGTAGGCGCGGCAGGCTACCGTCATTCGGCTGATCGCTGCGTGCCATTGGTCGCCTGGGTAATCGGGATTCAAACCGCCGATATTGACGGTACGGGCACGGTTGCTGGCCGCGTAATCGGCGACGCCAAAATGCAGGGCTTCCACCCGACCGCTAAGCGCACCTTGTTTGGCAATATCTTCGACGTTGGCCATGCCCAGTGCCGTTTCGATCAGGCACTCGATGCCGATTTTGTTTTTCAGGCCTTCCTGCATTTCCAGCTGCGACAGCATCGCGTCGACCATATAGACATCGCCGTAGACGCCGACTTTGGGAATCAACAGCGTATCGATTTTAGCGCCGGCTTGTTCGACCAAGTCAACCAGGTCGCGCACCATATATTGCGTATCCAGACCGTTGATACGTACGGACAGCGTGATGCCGTTACCTTTCCAATCCAAATCGTTGATGGCCTGGATGACGTTTTTCCGCGCTTGCAGTTTATCGTCAGGCGCAACGGCGTCTTCCAGATCGAGAAACACAAAGTCCACACCACTTTTTAAGGCTTTTTCAAACATTTCCGGACTGGAACCCGGTACCGCCAATTCGCAACGTTGCACGCGCTGGGCATTAGCTTCGTAAAGAGTGTGACTCATGTATGTTTCCTACGGTTGGTTGGCCGGCTAAAAAACCGCGCCATGTATGGGTTGAAGAACGTGACATTTTACTTTCAGGGCCTGCAATGTCAATTGCGCTTGTCAGCTTCGGTGCAGGTTTGCGCCAGTAAACGACTTGCCGAATCACGGCTTCTGTGGCAACATCCCGCGATTTTCTAAGCTTCCAAAATTCCAAGGAGACACCAGATGGCAGGTCGCAATCACCTATTTGTTCCAGGGCCAACCAATACCCCACATGAAATTCTGAGCGCGATGCATGTGCCGATGGAAGATCACCGTTCGCCTATCTTCCCTAAATTGCTGGCGCCGATTTTGGAAGACCTGAAAAAAGTGTTCCGCACCGAAACCGGCCAATGCTTCGTATTCCCCGCCACCGGCACCGCCGGCTGGGAAGTGGCGATGACCAACTGCCTGAACCAAGGCGATAAGGTATTGATTTACCGCTTTGGTCAGTTCGGTCATTTGTGGGCGGAAGCTTCAAAAAAACTGGGCTTTGACGTGGAAATTCATCAGGTTGAATGGGGCAAAGGCATTCCTTTGGATCATTTGCAGGCGCGTCTTAACGAAGATAAAAACCACGAAATCAAAGCGATTCTGGCGACACATAACGAAACTTCTACCGGCGTCACCAGCGACATCCCTGGCGTGCGCAAAGCGCTGGATACGGCAAGCCATCCTGCGTTGCTGTTCGTCGACGGTGTCAGCTCGATAGGCAGCCTGGATTTCCGTCAAGACGAATGGGGCGTGGACGCCAGCATCGCCGGCTCGCAAAAAGGCTTTATGTTACCTGCCGGCCTGGCAATTCTGGGCTTCAGCCAAAAAGCCCTGGCCGCGATTGACAACAGCAACTTCCCGCGGTCTTTCTTCTCATTGAAAGACATGGCAGCCTCCAATAAAGACGGCTACACCCCTTACACGCCATCCACACCAATGTTGTACGGCCTGCGTAAAGCGCTGGAATTGTTGCTGGAAGAAGGTATGGAAAACGTCTACGCCCGTCATCACCGCTTGGGTGAAGGCGTGCGCCGTGCAGTCGCGGCCTGGGGCTTGCAAACTTGCGCGCAAGCAGGTTGGGACTCCGACACCGTCACTGCCATCGTGGTACCGGCCGATAAAGATGCCCGCCACGTCATCAGCACCGCGTACAACAAATACAACATTTCATTGGGCGCAGGCCTTAGCGAAGTAGCCGGTAAAGTGTTCCGCATCGGCCACGTTGGCGATATGAACGATGTTTCCTTGTTGGGTGCGATTGCCGGCGTGGAAATGGCTATGCTGGACCATGGCTTTGACATCAAAGCCGGCAGCGGCGTAGCTGCAGCCATCGAGTATTACCGCTCAACGGCTAAATAACATTCCCTAGATTTGGCGGGTGGCCTGCTTAACCAGCCACCCGTCATTCGATCAGCTTGTTATTCCCTCCGCCCTAGCCCCCCATCACAGCCCAAAACAGGCGGATATAGCACTTCCCTGTACTTTAGAACACGAGACAAGCAGCTGTGTTTTGTGCTTTAAGCACCAAAACTAACCATCTTTTGCACCATTCCACACCAAAAACACCTGATTTTTCACATCAAAAACAATGAAAACATCAGTAATTATTTAAAATAAAAGACTTTTTAAATAAGGGCATTGCTATTGCTTGATATTTTTTTGAGTTATCTTCTGACTCCAAAACCAAAGGAGAAAATCATGAGACACCGCCTATTGTTGTTAGCAGCACTGATCGCTCCTGCTCATGCGGAAATTCATGAACACGAGCCCACTGAAGTTCACCATCAAGAATTGCTAAAAAACGCCACTCAAAATAGCTTGGCGCCAAATTCCGACTTTTTAGCACCCGGCCTATGCTGGCTACCCAGCAGCTTAACCGGCAACCATAGCATCGACCAGATCAACACTTGCGTTATGGAAGCCATTTACACCTCAGGATTAAATCGCGGAAATACCATAGAAGCGCGCGAAATTGGCGCAGTGAACTGGTCCGTGATGAACTATCCCGCCATCAGTAGCGGAGCCTGGTCATTTATCCCCGACATTGGTTACCAGTTTCTAATGGAGAAAACCGCAGATGCCCAACCCGGCCAGCCAGACGTTGCGGTGCTTAGTGAAAAATCCTTGTCATCTATGCCCCTCGCCACGCTAACTTGGTTCGTATTGGGCTGCATGCTGGGTTCTTTAGCGTTGCTGCGTAGGAACCAAGAAAAGCTGGCAATCGTCACCGATTAAATTTTTAGCGGACGTTTGCACTGTTAATTTCAATTCTTTATAGTCCCATCTGCCGGTGCTTTGTTCAGCACCGGCATTGTCTGGGGCTAGTCCGCTATCTACCGATCATCAGACGACAAAGCGTTGGGAGATGCGAATATGGCAAAAACTCTATATCAACTGTTAAACATACCCGAGTCCGCCGACGACGAACAAATCCATCGCGCATTCAAGGATATTGAACGCCATTTGCTAAAACGCGAAGACGACGCCGGCATCGATACACTGAACCGAACCCGAGAAGCATTTGTAATCCTGTCCGACGCCAATCGGCGCATCGCCTATGATCGTAAATTGGCAGCCAGCCGCTTGCCGCAGGATCTATCGCCACCCGCCACTATCAACCGCCATCCCGTATCACCATGGTTGCAACGAGTAGCGATTGCCGCACTGCTGCTATTTCCAATTGGCTCTTGGCTTTATCACGATCATCAGCAAACCAAACAACAAGCCGAACTAGAGCGCATCCAAAATGACAAAGCTATTGAGGCTGCCGAATTGCTAAAAAACCAGCGGGAGCAAGCGTTACGCGAAAATCAACAGATTAGCGCTCAATACCAAGACGAACAGGCAGCCAAACGCGCGGAAATGGAATTAAGGCTCAGGCAACAGCAGCTGGATGACGCCAGAATACTGACCGAGCAACAGCTGCAAAACCAAGCTAGCGGCCTGGATTTAATGGAGAAACGTCTGAACACGGACGCGCGTGCACAAGAACAAAACATCGCCGAACGCCAAGCCGAACTGCAATACCAAAAACCGGCGATGGCGATGGCCTTGCAAGAGCAAAAAGACCAACATTTGGCCCTGCAGCGGCAAAGATCCCTAAAGCAACACGATGAAAACATAGCCAGCATCAATAGCCTGCGGGCAGCACGCTTAAAAGCCTACGACCGTGATCACGGTAATGGCGGCATAATGACCTCCAACCCGGCCGTCGATCCTTAACCACCTCACCACCGATTCTAACCTGAAAGTACCTGAAGTTTTACGATAGGAAATCCCATGAACAAACCCAAAGTCCTGCTTAGCCGCCGGTGGCCGGCAAGTGTTGAAGCCAAATTGCAAGCGCTTTACGACGTCACACTGAATCTCGACGACCACCCCTTGAGTGCTGACGAATTTAGGTTAGCTTTACAAAATTACGATGCGGTGTGCCCCAGTGTTTGCGATTCCCTGCCGGCCGAGGTGCTGAATGTCGCGAACAAGCGCTGCAAAATCCTGGGTAATTTTGGCGTGGGTTATAACCATATCGATATTGCCGCCGCCAAACAACAGGGGCTAATCGTCACCAATACCCCGGGCGTGTTGACACAAAGCACGGCTGATATTGCGATGACTTTGTTACTGATGTCTGCACGGCGCGGCGCCGAAGGCGACAGACTAGTGCGCGCCGGCGCATGGGCCGGCTGGTGCCCAACGCATATGATGAGCAGTGACGTGACCGGCGCCACGCTCGGACTAGTCGGCTTCGGCCGCATCGCCCAAGCCATGGCGCGCAAAGCCCATCACGGCTTTGGTATGAAAATTTTGTATCTCAAGCCCAGTCCGGCAGACCCCGCCGTCGTTGACGAACTAAAGGCGGAGCGTTGCGATACGCTGGAAGCACTATTACCGCGATGCGATTACGTGTCGCTGCATTGTCCGGGCGGCAACGAGACTCGGCATTTAATCAATGAAAAAACCTTGAATTTAATGAAACCCACTGCGCATTTGATCAATACCGCGCGCGGCGATGTGGTAGATAGCAAGGCCTTGATCAAAGCCTTGCAAGAAAAACGCATCGCCGGCGCCGGCCTGGATGTTTACGAAGGCGAACCCAACATAGATCAGGGCTTTTTGGCGCTGGAAAACGCCACACTGCTCCCCCACTTGGGCAGCGCCACGATTGCAACGCGCACCGCGATGGGGGAAAAGGTGCTGGAAAATCTTAAGGCTTATTTCTCCGGCAAAGACATACCGGATCGTATAGCTTAGAATCAAATTATTTATTCTCGAAAGTAAAGTATCCTCCGGGAAAGCGCCCGTGGGGGCTGTTGTGAACGGCTAAAAGCGGTGCTCAGAGGTAGGTTTCCCTCGCGAGTATATGAAAGCATCAAATCACACTCAATTTTAGGCTGGTGCCGTCATTATCAAAACGCCATTGTCGACCTGTTGGTAGTTGAGGCAAAATCAGGTTGGCTTGGTTAAAATCATCCGTGCGAATGTCGTTAGCGGTGATTATGGTGAAACTGTTGCCTATATTAGGCATAAAGCCATTTTTCAGGCTGATGGCGATTTTGGCGCTACCAACAATATAAGCCTCGCCGTTAACGTGCAGCTTGCTGTTATTGTTCAAGCCACCAATTACAAAGTTCAGTGTACCGTCACCGAATACTGAATAACCCATTTCAGGGGTTAGCGTCAATTCACCGAAAGGTGATGTGGAATTGCCGGGCGATATACTAAAACTGGCGTTCCATAATTGTTCAGGAAACTTCAATATCGTACCTGTTCCGGTCAGAATTCCTCCCTGGAAGTCAAGTAAACGTGATCCGAAAGTACCGTTTACCTTAGTTTCGCCTTCAAATTGCTTGTAACTGCCAGATTTGGTAGATATGAAATTGCATGTGCTACCCTGAGCAATCTCAAAATATCCACGATTTTCTATCTCAGGCGCCTCAGAACCCTGCGATTGGCATAGATTTACTCCATTATTGCGGTCTATTATGAATTTGCCGGTAACCTTGTTATCAATTTTGCCCCAGAATATATATGTCCAAGGCATATAGTCCTTTGCTGGGCGAAGTTGTCCACCAATTGTTCGTGGATCTAAGGCGATATTTTCACCAACAGCGTTAGTTACAGCAATGGTACCGGAGTTTTCGATCAGCGCTTGGGCTCCCTGTTTGTAACAATCAAAATATCCGCCGATAGCAATATATCCCTTGGCATAGTTGACCAATTTTTGCCCAGGACAAGTTATTTTTGACGGCAAATAAATACTTCCATAGTTTTCTAGTAATAAAGGTAAGTAATCATCAGTTTCACCAATTACTAGTCCACGATTTATTATATTATCAAAGCCTGGGCTTGATAAACCAGTTATGGTTTGATTGGCTTCAATAGTATACGGTGATGCAAGAGCTTGGCTGCCGGACAATATTAAATTCGCAATTATTAACATTGATTTTATATTGTCATTTAAATGTTTTGATTTTTTCATTAAATTTTCCTTATTTATTGATTAAGCTCAGCTCTTGATGGGGGATGCATAGTTATGACTAAATGTGCATCCACTTACAGTGGCAGTTTAAAGGCTTGTGAAATTTAGGTATTGTTGGATTTCGCAACGAAACTTTTTTCTTTGCTACAAACTTGATAAATGAATAAGACGCAGATACAACTGGTCAGCAGAAGTTTGCCACTAAGTTAAAGCAATATTCAGGCCTATTCCGTTATAAGTTCTTGGCTGTGCAAACTTGCTTCCTTCAAACATACTTAGAGAGCGTTGCCATCCAAATGCAAGACAACATCATCAACTTTAGGTGCGGGTAATGCCCCAAAGTGCGGCAAATGCCTTAGAGATAGAAAGGGTTACTAGGTGTGTAAATACTCAATTCCAAGTCAACAAAATTCCATCGCTTTTTACTCACTGATGATCGGTATCGGAGTGGCGTAAAAACCGTGTGTTATTGAATGGCTGATCGTGTTTTAAAATGCCGTGAAATCGCATGCAGTAGTTTACGCATGATAGCGCAGGCGACTTGTAACGGCTTCCTGCCATTGTCGACCAAGTGCTGGAAATAAGCTTGACCTAGGGATCATCTTGTTTGGCGCTCAGAGCCGGCATATGCATGCCTAACCAATATGCCTGTTACCCACTTTGGATGGCGGCATTTTCTTGTGCATACTTTTGCCCGGTTCAAAGGCCTTGGGATCTAGCCCGGCAAACTGACCCACTCGCGCTAGGACAGGTTGGCCGGTAGTAACAACAGCTCGCCCATCAAAGCAATGGCGCTGGTTTGGTTAATGCCTGTTGCTGGTAACAAATTCAAAATACGCGATAGCTCCGAGTGAGCCTTGCCCCCAATCATCACTTCCGCAGCCAACGCAGTAATGCGTTTTTCCAATTTACTAATCGCCAGCTTGGCATCGCGCAGCAACGCCTTCGGTTTTTTTTGCGTCGCACTCAGCGCGTGCAGATGTTTTTTCTGACCGGGCAGAGCATCAATGCGACCAACAAACCCACGTAAAGTCAGGCGTTGATTGATGGTCGTGCCCAAGCGACAAAACCCATGCGCTCCACATATTTCATCAGGGTATTGGCATCGACAGCATCGGTTTACTGTTTTTCACTAATACCTTGGTAAAGTGTTGCGAGGCCTAGGGATTGCCCCACATCTCGGGAATACCGGCGTCATGCGACGAAATCGCCAGATCGAAGTGGTAAATGCCGGCACATCCAGGCAGCCCTTGATACCGGCTAATTGACGCTGGACAATGCGTCACATCTGCCCCATCTGGGCAGCGCCACGATTGCAACGCGCACCGCGATGGGGGAAAAAGTATTGGCGAATTTGCAGGCTTATTTTTCAGGCGAGGAACTTCCGGATAGAGTGATCCAATCCGGCACAACAAACCATGAATCGGCTTATCCCTAACGCTTTAAGCAATCGTGGGCTGTTTACGTTTTTTAAAACCCAAAATTCCTAGCAAGCCTACTAAAAACGACCAAACCGCAGCGGGTAATGGCACTGGTGCAGCCAGCATAGTACTCGCAATTTTAACGTCAGCCGAAAGCGTTTCCGATTCACCGGGATTGAGTGAAAAACTAAATACTCCGGAACTGCCATTGACCGTAAACTGCTCGGAAAAAGGCACTGAAAGCGTGGCGTTAAGGCTATCGAAACCATTAAAAGTGTAGTCTGAGTTGTAATAATCAAGATAGACATCGCTGTCGGCAGCCTCACCGGCAACTGCGGCATGAAGTATATAGTTCAGCGTTAAATCCACATTGATTACAGCCGTGCTGGAATTAAAAAAATTCAAACTGAATACACCGTAATGCTGCGACTTAAACTCACCGGCATTGTCTTGACCGCTCACAGAAAAGCTTAAGGGTGTGTCCAGAGTTAAAGGAAACAAACCGGCACCGTGGCTTGGCGTAACCGTACCATTGTCGGCGATCAAGAAAGAGTCCGGACTACCCAACATTTCAAAAGATCCGTCGATATCGAGTCCGTCAGCGCTCGAAGAAAGACTGTAAGTGAGCGTGGCATAATTACTAAATACGCTTACCGCATGAGCCTGCTGCCCGTAAAACACCGACAATATTGCGACTACCGTCGGGTAAAAAAATCTAGCGCTTCCGTTATTTGCAAATCCCATGTTGAGAATCCTAAAATCTAAAGTTCAAATTGAATGTGGGCTAGCGCAAAATCTGATCGCCCCAGCCCACATCTTTAACACCTTGTTTACATACAGCTAAGGTGCCAAGTAAGTATCGAAAGGCCGAATCGGGTCTTGCAAACCATTCGCCCCCACTGCCGGTATGGTCATGGTTTCTTCTATCGCCAGATTGCTGTTCAATGGATTACCTGGAGTCACGGCGACATTGTCCCCGGCATGTCCGTGCGGCACGACAATTTCAGGATGATCGAACGGTGCTTTGTCGTAGCGAACTCGTTCATCGGTGAGCGTTTTCAGAAACTCAATCAAATCGGCTCGTATCGATGCGGGCTGGCCGGACAGAGCGATCTGATTGACAACGATATGCTTGTTATCATTGTTGAAGTTACCCTTTCTGGAATAAAACTCAAGGACTTGCTCCAAAGTAGACATACTGCCGTTGTGCATATAGGGCCCAGTCAATTCAATGTTACGTAAAGTTGGGACTTTAAACGCAGCCTTGGTGGCAATACTCATTTTTTCTGTCGTCAAGTTCGCTAAAGCCGCAGCGGCTGTGGGAATGTAGGCCGAGCTGGCAACGGTACAGTTTTGGTTTCGCAGCAGCCCTTCTTTGCTACCATCTGCGATAATTCCATCAGCTACGCCAAACCAACGAGAAAACGGTATCGCGTTATCCGCCAAAGCTTTAATGAAGTCACAGGCTTGCAAAGTCGAGACTCCCGAATCCAGCACACCAGCTGGATTATCGAGCAAGTATTGGACATATTGCTTGGTAAATGACAAAGGATTACCAAAATCGTCCACGCCATCAACACCCACATCAGAGTCCGGGTCCGCTACGCCAGTGTTGGCAAAACCTAAGTCCATCAATTTGTAATAGCTGGTAGCGCCATTTCGAGTAGTGTCCCGAGTCACAACATTCGCGGCTGGTGTGATACCGCCGATTCTGCCGCCGTCACCGTCACCGATAGCATTCGGACCGTAAGGAATGGGTTGACTAAGCGGTCCGTAATTCATGCCCGGCGTAGGCGTCACCAAACTGGCATTGGTAGCTACCGCGGCAATGCTTAAGGTCGGCCCCCCATGGCACAGTTGACAATGGTTGCCGGTAAAAGCCTCAAACCCGCGTGTCAGGGTATCAATTTTTTCCTGATCGTACCCTAAGTTAGTCCAAATAGGCTCCAAGCTATCGGGATCGCGTGCGGTCAAATCGATTGGGGCCTGGTCCGAAATTAACGTGCCTTGGTATAACTGTAATGCGATACCGAAAAACATCGAAAAATTGGCTTCCATTTGGTCGTAAGGTACTTGTCCCTGACGCCCCCCGAAAGGACCGATACCGCTGTAGGACCAGTATTTCTGATTAAAAGCTTGCTTGATTAGTGCTTTATAAGTGGTATTTAGGCCGGGCCGCAAATTTCCAGCGCTGCTTAAACTATACGGACCAAGCACGCTATCTTCGTTGTGAACCTTTTGGTTCTGCAGCGGCTGCCTTAACAATAGTTTTCTTCCGATATCGGGCCAAACTCGCTGCCGGCATCCCATTTCCGAATCACTCAAAGGCGGAGCAACCGCAAGAGAGGCCAATGAAGAATTGACCAAATGTAAACGTGATTTTTGAACATTCCGCGCATTGACTTTCTCCCAGACACCGGCCGTTGGGTCACGGTCGCCCCATGGACTACTGCCGTTAAACACGTTATTGGCTCTGCCGTCCCAAAAATTGCGATGATTAAAAACCGCGTTGATCACGGTTGGCGCGTTACGCGGCTCAACCCGCCGCGTCCCAATACCATTCACGTGAAACACCGGATCAGCGCCTCTGCCGCATTGATCGTTATTGCCACTAAACTGTGGTGCACTAATGAAGGTTCCGCTAAAAGTACCTGCCGAAGACACTACATCGTCGGAATTAAAGGTGACCTGACTCGCTGAATTTAGCGGATCGCTATATCGACGTAGCGGAAAGTCGGCAACGCTGAGTTCGTGATTGGGACCACCCAAGCCGGTTGGCAACGCTTCGAAGGTCTGCCCGCTGGGCTGAGTACTTTTTTGACCAGGATTGATTTGATTTTTGACGCGGCTATCCGCGCCGGCATGGAAATGACAAGAGCCGCAAGCCATGCCATCGCTGCCGACATTGACATCCCAAAATAACGCTTTACCTAAAGCGATCGCTTTATTCTTGTCCACAACAATTGGATTTGGACCATCGGTAAGTCCCGGCACGGGCGGAACCGGCACACGTTGCAGCGGCATAGGCATAGGCCCATGGGCAACTGCTGCCTGCGACACGAGCAAACAACACATAATAACAATATCGGTTAATCTCATTTTTTGCCTCTAAATTAATCCTATCCGTCGCTTGATCAAGTATGCCGCAACATTGCCACCAACAGCCAACTCGCCAAGTCGCCAAGTCTCGTTGCAAGAGCGGCGAATTCACTCTTGCAACAGTAGCGTTTACCGTGAAAACTTACTCGAATTGCGCTTACCAAAGCCCAGCAAACCGACTAAAGCACTACCAAATAGCCAAACAGCACCAGGCAACGGGACGGGAGCGGCAGTGCTAAGATTCAATCGATACCCAGCGTGCGGGTTAAAGTTACCTTCTCCCGAGTTACCACCCAGATATATTGAATAAACCTGTCCGGCAACTGCGGTAAACACCAATGCGTTCGTAGCGTCTACGGTCGCGTCATGCGTCAAATAGGTTAGGCCGGTGGTGCCCATGGGGTTGTCCGCAGTAAAACTGGTCTCGTTCCAACCCGCATGGTGACTATAGTTGGGGGTTGTAGCCTTGGATGTATCCGTATCCATGCCGGTAAAAACCGTAACACCAAAATTGCTCCACGACTTATCGGGCTCGGAAACATTAAACAGTGGCGTTAACCTGATGGATACTTCGGTGGTAACGTCGGATTTGAACAAGCCTATATCGGTATTGTGCGCCCAGCCGGTAGAGCCATCGAACCAAGCGCCTTTAGCTGTATCGATATTAGCCAAGTACGTTGTACCCGCCACTGGACCCCATGCAGTCCCGTAGCGCGTCGCGGCATCGGCTTGCGAAATCTCCAAAGAATCTCCCGCAGCCGTAACATGCGCCGCCCAGTTCGCAATCGACAAGCCTTCGTAGCCAAACGGCCTTACCGCACCAACTGTTCCCAACCAAGGCAAAGGGGTTCCGGTATTAGTACTATTGTTATTGCGAGTCCAGCCGTCGGTAGATAAGGCCGCCGCATCGGTAGGATTACCATTGGTAATGGGCTTATTGGTGTTATACATCGTGGTGGAGGCTGAAGCATTTGATACGCCAGCGAGGGTTATTGCGCCGCCAGCGATAGCTAAAGAAATAGCTTTGGCAAGTGTGTTTCTTATCATCAGATTTATCCTAAAAAATATGTCCTAAAAAGTTACTACTGAACTAGACTGCTAATTACAAAAAGGTCATTGTTGATCCCTTACGCTAAGCATCAACCGAGAATTAGCAAAAACGATGCCATAGCGAAAAGCCTTATAAAGCCTCGCCTTAACCAACAATAATCAGACCCCAGGAAGAAAAAACAGGTTAAATCACTTATTTAAATACGGGAATTGGCGCCAAAGAGCGCCGGTGCGAACGCAAGACCAACACCGAAAGTATGGTCAGTCACTTGTGAACAAAATAATGCCGTTTTTGGTTAGATCGATAGCGGACCCAAAAACGTCCTTTGCGAATTAGACTTCATATTTTTCACAGTCGACGCGACAATTATAAGACTTTGGTCTAATTTACTTTTTACCAACAGGCGCGTTGTTGGTCGTAAATGTTCCATAAATTAATCTATGTTATATACAGCATAGATTTACTGGCATTTACCCTATTTTCGAGCTATTCAGGTAATGGCGAGCAAGCCATTTTCAGGGACTAATTTATAGCCACCACTTCCATTCCGCTACAAACAAAGAAGGGCAAGACGAACTCGCCTTGCCCTTCAGTTCAAGCAGAATTTCAAATAACCAGCTTAAATCATGGCTTTTCTGCGGCCTTGCGCAATCATGCCCAACAAAGCGGAACCGAACAACCATACCGCGCCAGGCACCGGCACACTTGAAACAGGCGCATCCAGAGTGATATCGTCAATACGAATATCCCAGTCCGGATAACTGCCCAAAGCATAGTTTACAGTTGGGCTATGATTAAAGCCCTGGAAAGTCAGCCAGAACGCACCTATATCACCCCAATCGGAATCGGCAGCCAACAGGTCACTTAAAGTGACGTTCTGATCGAAAGTACCATCGTTAGCTACGACATAGCTAGCGATAGGTGCAGTATTACCGCCTTCCGGGTCACTGCTTGAACCGGCACCGCCACTCGTTCCGCCGGCAACAGTCAACAAGCCGTTGTTGATAGCATTGCTGTAACCGTACAGCACGAAATTGCCACCCGCCTCGCCATTGGTTACGTTCAGGTAAATATTTTGCAGGCTGAAGTTGGAAAGATCAGCCATACGCACATAGAGACCTGTGGAATCCGGATGGTACTGCGCTTCGCGATCACCTGAAGTACCTTGACGATGATAATGAGCGCCGGAATCAGTAGGATCGCCCACAGTACCCACTACGATACCGTTTTGAGCGAAGCAATTGGCATCTGGACAGCCACCGATAAAAGCGCCAGTTGTTTCATTGGCGTTACCATAAGTAGCCGCTGTCATTCCTTGGAAATCGACAGTCGCCGCTTCAGCATTAGTCGCTAATGCCGCCGTGCCAACCAAAAATAAACCACCCAAGGTCTTGAGTGTAAAAGCTTTGTTCATCATCGATAAAATCTCCATCAGATAAAATCATTACGCAACAGACCGATGGCCTGTCATTCAGTTTGAATGTCCGGATTTCGGGGGATTGGACATTTACATTCAAAAGCGCTGGTCAAATCTATTTTCCACTCCACCAACGGCAATCCATGGGAGGCTAAAACCTGGCTTACCGAATTCTTGAGGTGTACGACGATTTGTTCAGCACTTGCATCAGGGAATTCCGCCTAGAAAGCGGGCTTAGCTAACAGATTTCCCGACAAAGCTACAGCAGTTATCATGCCATCCTTAGGAAATCATATGTTCTGTGGGCTCCACGGCTTTCGCTCTGGCGAAAAAATCGAATAATTGAGCCATATCACTTATTTTCTGAAAAACCGAGGCAAAGCACTTACATATTTGCTGAGTGGCAAAATACCAGGCCTTTCTAAAACGCATAATTCCAAGTAGCCGACAACACACCTTCGCGCTCCAGCTGGAAACCGTTAAATTTGTCGGCCACAGGCTGCTGCCATTCCACACTAAAGTTGTGACCTGCCATCGCACCATCCGGCACGTTCAGATTTAGACCGAAGCCAACATCCCAGAATTTACCGCCGTAGTTGGCTGGACTGTCAACCGTCGCACCCGAAGAGCTTATTCGATTAAACGCACCGCGTATTTTGCCCTGGTCGGTATAAATACCGCGCAACGTGGCCGAGAGCCAAGTGGACACGCTATAGCCACCCCAAGCTGTGGCCTGAAACATGTCACCCAAGGCGTAACCCGATGGATTTCGGTCCTGTAAACGCTTGGTACCGCTAAGTTGAGCACCCCAACTCCAATCGCCAATTTGACCGGTATAAGTTAAACTCGGCTTGAAGTCCCAGGTACCGCTACCAAGTTGCATGCCGTAATCTTGTAACTCGCTGTCCGGCTCGTCTCTACCATCCAGCGTCACGTCCACATCGCCGCTAGGCGCACTAACGCCCACGCCGGCATGCACATGATGACCGGGCGCATCGAACACCTTGACCATCGCCACCATCAGCGTGTCACCTAAACCGTGACTTTCGTGCCCGGACCCGTGTGCAGTCTCTGCAACCGCTCCCGGCAATTGTTCCAGGCTCATGTTCATATCCATCAACTGCGGCATCAGCATCAGATTCAGCCAATCAGTAGGTGCGTACATCAAATCAAGCATATGCATGTGCATACCCATTTCGGTCGGCCTCGAGATACAGCTGGTTGTACCGCAAGCATAATTCAACACAGCGCTGTCACCGGCGGCATGCGAGCCTTGATACATACCACCGGACTGATTGGCGTACATGTATCGGTAACCTACCATGATGTCGTCCGCACTATTCATCATATGCGCGAACATCACGCCAGCCGGGGCCGATGCGCCGTGATTATGGTGATGATGGTGATCGCCGGCGCCACCGCCGAAAATTTGTCCCGGTGCCGATAGCGCGATATTGAGTCCTGCATGCGCCATCCAATAACTAAAATCGGCGTAATCACTTTCGCCACCCCCACCCAATTTCAGATTACCTTGATGGGTGTAATACTCCATGCCCAATTCCAGTTTGATACCACGATTGAACTGCTTGGCTACGGTAACACCGCCGCTCAGGGCTCCATAGCCGGAAAGGCGGAAATCGCTGGAATACATCCCGTCGGCGCGTGGCGCCAAAAAATACGGCGCGAAAAAATCGGCCTGGGATTGCGAGTAATAGCGCAGACTAGGCGTAACAGTGAGACCGAAAGGCAGTTTTTGCAGCCACTTCATTTCCATAGTGTGGGAATCAATGCCCCAGTCATCCCGAAAATAACGATAATCCATGTGCAAAGCGGCGTCGACCGCCGGGATATATTGATTCAGCCGGGTAGAGAAAGAAAATTGATTCCTCAGATTTGGACGAACTTCTCGGAATAAATCGATACCGACAATTTCCAGATTTGTAATGCCACTCCAGTTTACGGTTTCCGGCGAATTAAACATCTCATAATATTCTTCGGCAGTAACTTCGCCACGTACGTACACATATTTATAAGGGTTGCTAAGGTATCCGCTTTGCCGGGTGTAGTTGGCCGAAAGTTGCAATAATGCATTCTTATTAAGCACTTGGGACAGACCAAGATTGAACCCATTGGACTCACTAGACTCATCAAGCTCAGGATAAATCGCCGGATTGTGACCCGGATCTTGTGAATGATGATCGCTGTGCCCACCACCGCTTCGCGTAACATCATTATGGGTGTAACTATAACCAGCCGAAACAGTGGTAAGTTTGTTATTAAACTCCTGCGAGAAATTAACCGAACCGAAGTTTGAGTTGAAATCGGGCTCGTTCGATTGACCGCCGGAAACCCCCAAAGTAGCGTCATCGAAATAATATTTGGCGCCGAATACGGGTTGCGTGCGGGTTTCTTGCGGCTGAGTCTGGAACGTTTGCTTGACCCGAGTGTTGGGCGGGACAACTTGGTTCAGAAAATTGCGGTATATACTGATTAAGGCGCTCTTTTCGAATGCCGCCTTTTGTGCAGCCGCATTATCAATAATAGCTTGTCGCTGAGATGCAGACGCCGTTTCAAGACTGCTCTGATATGCACTATAGGCCTGCAGCCATGCAATTTGTTCCGGTGTTGCGTTGGCAAATTGCGCTGGCGCAAGATTGATGTCGTCAACCCTCAGCTCAAAATCAGCGCCTGAATTTGTCACATCTTGTATATAACCCTTGTAATGAATCCACAGCGCATTAATATTCGAGAACGATGAATCAAGAGCCAAAATGCCGGTATGGTTGGTGGCAACTTGTTGATAAGCCACTCGATTCGCGTAATTTGCGCCATCACCCGTGCTCAAGTTTTGATTCACTGCCGAATTAAAACCGAGGATTTCCCAGACATCATTAACGCCTGAGCCATTTGCTTGCAGACTGTTAAAAAACATATTTGCAGCGCGAAAAGCCTTACCATCCAATTCGCGGATATAAATGCCCGATGAGTCGGCATGGTATTGGATTTCACGATCTGCAATTGTGCCTTGTCGATGGAGATGCCCGTCGGGATTTAGAGGATCGGAAATTGTGCCGACTACAATGCCATTTTGTTGATAACACCCCGCTCCACCCGGGCAGAACCCGCCAGTATTGGTATCAGCCTTACCGTAAACAGCCGCGTTTACTCCCTGAAAATCGATAGTAACTGCGCTGGAAATAGTCTGCCCCCAACCCGCCGGAAAACCGGGTGCTGGATTAGCAGCTTGATACTGGGTAAGCAGTTGATCGGTATTCGCCGTTATAGCAGCGGTACCCTGCTGGATTAAATTCAATTCGAGCTGTTGGCTTTGGGATCCTATGGCAGTATAGGCTTCGAATGGTTCTTTAAATGACATTACACCTTGATATCCGGCCAACTTGGTCGGATCTACTCCGCCCGAGGCAGCCGAAATCACATCGGCACGATTCTGGTTTTGATCTATTTTCGTTTGGTTCGCCATCACCTCGGGCATACTGAACGACGGTGTCGCCCCACTGTATGTATCCCGATCCACGCTGAAGGTAAACTCCACGCGATCCGACATTGGAATCACAAAATCGCCGTGATATACCTCTACGCGCATTCGGTTATCGCTTTCCTGATAATAGCCGTACTGCGCGTTGGCCTCGGCCTGAGTCGTCGGCGTTGCCGCATGACTATCCAGCCCGGGCAATCCTAACGCTGCAGATGTCAGCGCAGCTAAAACCTTGTTTTTTTCGAGCTTAGTTGCAGCCACAGCCGCCTCCCGAACCGCCGTGTCCACCCTGCGAGGCTTCCTTGCTGGTAAAAATATGATCTCGAAAAGCTTCCCTGTTTGGATACGGCGTGATCGCCATTTCGTCTTTGGCAAGATTACCTCTTTCCCAAGGAGACACGGCGCTACAGCCAAAACATTGAGTCAATACAATCAGAGCCAGCCCTTTGCATATAAGCGAAACAATCCGATTGTTATCCAACAACATCTTATTCGCTCAATAACTGGGTAATCTGCTTGCGCAACCCTTCTTTGTCTTCGTCGCGAAATCCCAAATGAATCATCCGAATTCTGCCTTGTTTATCGACGATAAATGATGACGGCATGGCTGTTACTCCGAAAATGCGCGGACAGTCGCCTTCTGGATTAAACGACATCGGATAGTCGACTGCGGCGGACTTCAAGTATTCTTGCGCAGCCTCGATGTCTTCATCGACATTAATTCCTATCACTTCAAAGCCGTCCTTGAGTTGTTCATTACGTAATCCGTTCAAAAATGGCATCGCTTTTCGGCACGGGCCGCACCAGGTCGCCCAAAAATCTATCAATAACACTTTGCCCTTGTAAGCGGAAATATCTAGCCGATTAGTCCTATATGCGCTAGTTGCGGGGCAACTCGGCACCGAACTTCCTATCTCTGCGGATAACACCATACTGCAATGGGCTATGAGGCAAAACGCTGCTACAACTTTTAATTTCATGGTCTGGGTATGTCTATAATGTTGCTGTTATTGCAGTTTAGTTTTTTGAATCTGCAGTCACAACCTACGCCTCCCGGCCCAGGAAAAGACTACGGACTACTTTTGCAAGCAATACACAATCGACATCTTTCAAGATAAGCCAAGCTCATGCTTGCTGCTACACCCAATTTACAGCAAGTAATATGCCACAAATAATATTGCGCATTATAAAACTCTAAAAACCAGGCAACCGGTCCGGTTGCGGCACGTGAACATGTTACAAATACGCATATCGAAGTTCGTTAAAAACCGTAACAATCTGCCCAGTAAACCAGCAAAATCAAAGCGTTGCGGTGTTCCTATCGGAACCGCCTCCTAGATGCTGTACGGTTTTAATACGTTCGAATAGGCGCAATCAGCAATTCGAATAACGTTCATTTGCAGACATTGAGCTCTGCATTCAACCCAGATTGTCCATTAGAGGCTGAATCGCACTAATATCAACAAGTTACTCTAATGGCATCCATTAGAAATCGTCAGAATTCGGTGTATTTCTGGCGAATGGATTATTTGGGTTCTAGTTTAAACTTGCTTGGCATACTGGTTTATACGTTAGACGAAAAGCCTAAAATACCAGTAATCACCCGCAATTACGTCGATACGTAGCTATATAACATAGTTTAATTATTATCCTTTCAAACCTTTGCTGACTGAATCACCTCACGCCCTCAGCCGACCCCTGATTCAGCCCTTTATAAGATTGTGGCCGACGAAATGTCTAACGAACATGGTACGGATATTGCGGCAGCTTTTGACGTATTGCCTATCCTACGTTGCGACCTATGACCCACTGTTTGATTCCACTGAGCTCTAGCCTTAAAACACATCAAGGACAGGCATGTTCTTTGATTTACATGCCTCTAAAACTTTTCAAGGAAAAAATCACTATGAAGAAATCGATATTTCGCTGCCTGACTACCAGCAGCCTTATTCTGGCGAGTTCGCAGTCCTTGGCAGCAATTGCGCCGCCCACCTTACCAACCGTGATTGGATTCAGCGCCTTAGGTACTGCAACTGCCGGCAAACCCGATCTTCCGGCAAACCCTGCAACAGGCGGCTGCCCAGGCCCCTCGGCTATTTACGGCACATGCTACCAGGAGGACGGTTTTCTGGTGGGAGTGGTTTACGAGGGAGGCGGCGAACATATTCATAGCGCGACAGTTAGCGGGAACAAACGCGCTCAATATCATGCCGATTCCACCGGCATATATATCAGGGCTAAAGACAGTTCCGCCTTTAGCCTAGATAGCATGGACTTCTTTGCCCCGATTAATGCCGGCAACCCTATTTACGGCGATAATCCAACTTATACCGCCTACGATAACGGCAATGGCGGGCAGTACTTGGTACCCGAGCCAATTTCTTCTAGCCCCGACGACACAGCCTTGCTAGGCGACAACGAATATTGGGAAATTCTGGGTTTTAATAGCGCTGCGCATCCAGGCCTTGCCGGCGCGACCAGCGACGGCACCAATTACTCGACGCGCGTGGCGTATCAAACTGTCGCTAATGGCTTCCAAGGCAATTTGCTGCTCAACGAAGACTTTCGAAATATCAATGCCTTCTGGATCCATTACCACGACTTTCCCCGCGTTCCGGACATCGGAATCAGCTTCGGCATGCAATTAGACAACGTCAATATTTCCACGGCAGTGCCGATTCCAAGCGCAGCTTGGCTACTTATCACCGGCCTCGCAGGCATATGGACTGCTGCCGGAAAACTCCGTGACCGAAGTGAGGCTTAAGTAGGCTATCGGCATTTGTGAAATCTTTTACAACTCCCTCTTCCCCCAACCTGAAGATATTTATGAATAAAGCAAAACCGGCTTTAGCGGTAATTTGGTTAGCAATGCTTGCAGCAAGTAGCCATGCCGACGCGGCGATTACCGCCCCAACCTTCGTCGACTTCGGCGTAAAACCCGATAGAGCTTCGCCGAACCCGGTACTACCGGTTGGCGCCTATTACGGCCACGCCAACACCGCCCCCGGCGCCGATGGCACTTGCAATACCACGGCATGCATTTATCAGAATGGTCTTGTCGTCGGCACATTGTCGGAAGCAATCAATACCGGGGGGCATCTACATGCACTGAATTCCGTGACGGATTCCGAGTTGTCTTACCATGCTGATGCACCGGGTATCTATATAAGAGCCCTAGACTCGACCGCGTTTAGTCTGCACAGCATACAATTCAAAGCACCTTACGCCGCCGAAGGAAATCCTTATGCCGGCGGAACGCCAATACCGGAAAATTTTGATCCGGCAATTCATTTTTACGAAATCATAGGGTTTAGCAGCGCCTTGAACCCGGATTTGACCAATGGCGACGGCACCCACTATAGCAACCGAGTAGCCTATCAGACAGTTGAAAATGGCTTTTCCGGAACGCTGGCACTGAATCAAGACTTTGCGAATGTCGCGGCGGTCTGGATACATTTCCATGGCGCGCAAAGCGTTGAGGATATAATCGAAATCGGCGCGGAATTCAAAGTGCAAATTGACGATATTGCCGTAGATACACCAACAGCAGTCCCCCTTCCCGCCGCGAGTTGGATACTCGGCAGCGGACTGTTAGGCTTGATTTCGATTGCCAGAAAAAACCGGCAGCCAACATCACGCTAAGTATGCTCACAACCAGGTGATAATAGCTGGCGCGGCTAAGATATAATCAGCGTCAATAACGTATTGAAACCCCAGCGGCAGGAGGCCAAGACAAATTACAGCAAACCGCAATCCCCTAAAGCACCTCACGTAATTGATTTAAGCGAGTTTTGCAACTTCGCTTAACAATAAAAACGCCCCCTCAGACAACTGTCATTCGATTTTATAGCGATAAACACCATGCCCCCATTCATGCAACTCGGCCAGGCCGCCGTCCAACAAAAAAATTTCAGCGAAGCGGTGGTATGGTTTACCAAGGCAGCGGCGGAAAGCCCTAAAGATCCGCAAATCAAGGCCTGCTTGGGACAATCGCTATGCTGGCTCGGGCAGCGCGAGGAAGGCTTGGCGCACCTTCATCAGTCCGGGCAGCTGCTGTTAAAAAAATCCCGTAAAAGCCGCGACATTGGCCTGGCTCTGGATATGGTCGACCAATTGCAGTATTGGAACGATTTTCCCGGTGCACTGGCGCTATGCAAACAAGCCGTGCAAATTAATCCGGGGCAATTGCGCGGCTATCAATTGCTGGCTTTGACCTACTCTCGTCTAAATCAGAAAAAACCCGCCCTCGCAGCCGGTAGACAGGCATTGAAATTGGCGCCGAACAGCGCAGTACTGTCGATTTTACTCGCCACTCTGGAAGCTGCCGATGGCCTGAACCAAGAAGCCAAACAACGTTTGGAAAAGGTATTGCAAAACTCTTTATTGACCACCGAAGAAAGATTCCGAGCCAATAAAGAGCTGGCTCGGATTCTGGACAAGCTTGGACAATATGATCAGGTTTTCCCGCATTTGCATGCAGCCGCCGAACAGGCGCCGCGCCTACCGGAAGTAAAACGCCAAGACGCCAGCTTAGTTCCAAAAATGCTGGAAACACATAAGACGGAATTTGATAGCGAACTACTGGGACGCTGGACCCATACCGAGTTTCCAGCCGACCAACCCGCGCCGGTTTTTCTGTTGGGCTTTATGCGTACCGGCACTACCCTAACCCAGGAAGTGCTGGCCGCCCATCCGGAAATTTTTGTCGCGGACGAAACCGATCTGGTTATCTCGATGGCGAAGGAACTTAAGCGAATGTCGAATGGACAAGGTCACGTCGCCGAGCAACTGCGCAAACTTGATTTAGCAGGCGTAGAACACTTACGTGCGTTTTACTGGCACCGAGCCCGCGCCTTGTACGGCGATAAGATCGGCACCCGATTATTGCTGGATAAGACGACGATGAACACCATCGATCTGGGCTTGATCAACTGCATTTTTCCGGACGCCAAACTGGTATTTTTGCTGCGCGATCCGCGCGACGTTTGCTTGAGCTGCTTCATGCAAACCATGTTGCCGACGCCATCAACGGTGCAATTACTAAGCTGGGAAAGTACTGCCCGGTTTTATGCGCAAGTCATGGACTGGTGGCTGACTATCAGACCGAAATTAACGATGCGTTTTATCGAGTTCCGATACGAAGACGCGGTATTTGATTTCGAACCGGCATTCCGAAAGGTGTTTGATTTTATTGGTTTGGAGTGGGATCCGGCAGTCGCCGAATTCCATAAAAAAGCAGGCGGCAAGTACATCGCCAGCCCCAGTTTTAGCCAGGTCGCGCAACCTTTATATTCATCATCAGTTGGCCGTTGGCAGCATTATCGAGCGGAATACACCACCATCCTGCCTGAGCTGCAACCATTCATAAACGAGTTTGGCTACGAAAACTAGCTTAAATTAAGGGCTGGGAAACGGGATTCATGTCCCGAAACCCCGGCCTACTCAAAGCGATTAATTTTCCAGCCATTAATCGGGAACAGCCGATCCACGTCCACTGAACACAGTTGCGCCGCAAGCCACTCAGTCCGACCGCAGAACTTCCAGCATCTGTAATTTAAGGTAAATAACCCATTTTCCGACACGCTAAATAGCCAAAACGCGCCTACCGGAGGAGTCCACACCAAAAAACCGGAGGAATCATGCTGGAATTTGCAATACAAAAAAATATTTCCTGTCAAAAGCCTCTAAAACATACTGTTTAGCGAAAGCTTAAAGTACTTTCAGCGTCGACAATCTAAATGACTGTGTCATATAACACAGATATAAGGCATATGACCCATTTATCCGAAAGCTAGAAGTTTGACATATCGAAAAAATCATCTAGCGACCCGCTCATGCTTGTTCACGTCTGATAAAACCAGAACTCAACAAGCTCATATCATTGTTTTATATGGATTTTTTCTATCGGCTAACTATAAAACACAATCAGGCATAGCTATTGCTTTTGCCTGGGGGATGCCGCGCTGGAACACAATTTAATTGGTTACCATGATCAGAAACATCCGGAACCGTGCTTTCTATCAAATCCCGTCGTTGTCCGCCGCATCAGCCTTATTTAGCTCAACCCAGGATTATAAGCATGAAAAAACAATTAAAAATTCCTTTGGCTTTTGTCGCCGCAATCGCCTTGGGCTACGCTCTCACCCCCAAACCGGAAGCCCCTTTCACCGGCCACGGCAATGTCGATGCGTTAAGTAAAGTCTACGAGCGCTGGAAAAGTGCGCACGAACAACAAGGAAACTTAGAGGTTTTGCGTGTCGGCTTGGGTTTTTCGCGAGCGCAATCCAGGCAATTTACCGTTGCCAATGGTGAAGCGGCATTGAATCTGGTGAATGGCCAATTAAGAGTGGCGGTCAGCGGCTTATCCAATCAAGAAGAATACGATGTTTGGCTGCTGGATAATCACAAATCCGGCAATAACCTAAACGACAAAGCGGTCAAAATTGGCCCATTGTCAGCCCATGAAAATAAACACTTACTGACAACCCAACTGGACCGCGACCGCTTCACCGGCTTTACGATGGATGCCGTCGCGATTGCCAAGGCCGGAGAGACACCGCAAACCGGCGGCCTGTTATTCGGCTCGCCAAGCTTACTGCAACGGCTATATTACACCGAGCGCTATTGGCCGGCGGCAACGATTGGCTCCGTAACGACAGAAAAGAACGCCCGTCCCGCACAAGCGGCGTTCGAATTTTTATTACCCAAAACCGCGCAAGCGGCTGTGACTGCCTCGGCTGCCACCTCTCCAGAACAACTGACACAACTGATCGCCGCCGGGCAACAGCTGTTTACCGAACAAACCTTTAACGGCAACGGTCGTACCTGCGCCACCTGCCACAGGCCGGACAACAACCATACCATCGATCCCAGTTACATCGCCAAGCTGCCGAAAACCGATCCGCTGTTTGTAGCCGAAACCAATCCGGTATTAGCCGATCTGGAAAAACCTGCGCTGCTCAGACAGTTTGGCTTATTCGTGGCCAATGTCGATGGCTTCGATAGACCACCGGTACTGCGTAGCTCGTCGCATCTGCTGGGTATAGCCAACACCTTAACCTTTGAAAAAACCATCAACCCAGGCTACGGCAACGGCGAATTCACTCAGGATACGGATTATTTCAACGCTCACGACCCCGAAGCACAGCAATCCGGTACACATACGCATGCTATCGGTTGGTCGGGAGACGGCGCACCCGACGGCGGATCGCTGCGAGATTTTGCCAAGGGGGCTATCAAACAGCATTTGCCCAAAACCCTGATTCGCGCTGAAAACATCGACTTTAGAATGCCTACCGAAGCCGAGCTGGATGCGTTGGAAGCTTATATGCTGTCCCTGGGCCGCAGCGAAGAAATCAATCTTGCCAATATGTATTTCAAGTCGCCGCTGGTGCAAAACGGCTTGCTGTTGTTCAACACCAAAAACAATCCCAAACTTGCGGATGGTACGGTGTTATTCGGCACTACCGGCAACTGCAACGGCTGCCACTCCAACGCCGGCGGCATCAGCTCCACCACCAATGCCAATCCAACGCGCGACACCGGCGTCGAGCGCATGCGCGACCAGTTGCATCATCTAGCCGATCCAAATCTGGCCTACGATGGCGGTTTCGGACAAACGCTACAAACCGATTGCGGCCCGAACTTTAACGAAACCTGTTACAGCGACGGCAGTGTCGCACCGGCCGGCACCACGACGCGCCCAGCGGGACATCAGGGATTGAATCGTTTTAACACGCCATCGCTGATAGAAGCTGCCGATACCGCGCCGTTCTTTCACAACAACAGCGTGACCACGCTGGAAGAGACCGTAGCGTTTTACAGCTCGGATGCATTTAACAGTTCTCCGGGTGCATTCACCTCCAGCAAAGCCAACCGCCAAGGCAAACTGGATTCGTCGCAAGTGATTGCCGTTGCCTTGTTCCTGCGCTCCATCAACGTGCTGGAAAACATCCGCAGCTCCAATCTTTTGGATCAAAAAGCGATTACGTTGAACGGTGACCAAAGCGTCAAAACCTTGAAATTGGCAATTGCCGATACTCAGGACGCTATCGACGTACTTAAGGAAGCTGTCATTAATCCCTATCCGGATGCGTTAGACAAACTGCAGCAAGCGCTCTATTACGAAACACAGGCAACGAACAAGCTTTATCCAAACCGCACAACGCTCATGCAAAACGCGATAAACCTAAAGAATCAGGCACGAAGCATGATAGTCAGCGGCGGTTAGCATCTGCGGGCCGGGACGGACATGTTCCAATCCCGGCATTTCAGCAAGCTGTTCGCCTAAGCTTTAAACAAAGCCTCTCCTGCGCTAGCCGACGCACAGGAGAGGAACCGGATTCCCGTTTTTACGGGCGTAGCAACGCCAGGGAATTTAAAGGCTGGATTAGCAAAATCCACTCGCCCGGCAACGCCCTACCCGCCGGGCCGGCGTAGTCTCTTTTTCAATATAAACCAGAACAACGATGAATAAGCAACTCAACAAACTTTTAAAAACCGGCCTGACCGTACTTATCCCATTATGTGCGGCCGGCAACGCCGAGGCCGCAATAGTTACTTTTAGTCTCGATTACAGCGGCTTAGCATTCGGAAACGCCGCCACTGCGCAAGGCCTTATCAGCCTGGATGAGCAACTCATTCCCAATCCAGGCTCGGCTTTTCTCGATTTCAGCAACAATGACGCAATCAAGGCTTTCACATTAACTGTGTCCAACGCCACGGGAGGCTTGGGAAACGGCACATTTCAGATGACGGATTTCGATTTTGCCACCTGGGATAGCGCAGGCGAAACACTGGACTTTAACCAACAATTGATAGGCCAGTGGACGCAAGGTGGCGGTTGGGGGAAAAGCGCTAGATGGGACGGCGGCGCGGGTGAGTTTAACCTTTACGCCAAAGCCGGCTCCTCCGCGCCGACCAGCTCCGGCTACTTTACCTTGGCGGCGAACAACGATTTTCTGAATGGCGATTTGTTGAAATTAGTGTCGTTTAAACCCGTGTCAGGCTCTGTTCAGCCAGTTCCGCTGCCCGCACCAATTTGGTTATTCGGTAGCGCTGTCGGCGTGTTCTTAAGCAGAAAAGCAGTGAAGAAAGACCATTAATTGCTCACTTGTTTATCAATCGTCGCTCCCGGGAAAGCGGGAGCTCAACGGCCATAATGATTCACTAAGCGATTTAAAAGCTCCCGCCATGCGGGAAACTAAAGGTACTCGGAGATTTTCAACAGACGTAAAAAAACCGGATGGAGAACGACTCCATCCGGTTTAAAAAGCTCAAAAATTTTTAAGCTTGAACGGCCGCTTTACGACGACCGGTATACAGGAAGCCCATCAAAGCACTTGTCATAAACCATACCGATGCAGGGAGAGGTACACTAGTGACAGGGTTTTGATTCGCAGCAGCTTTCAGATCGAATCCAAACAGAAAGCTCAAGTTGCTGGTGACTACGCCTGGTTTTACAAAGGTCAACAAGAACGTATTAGGGGCACCCAATTCATAGTTACCAGCTTCGCTAACCCAACCGCTCGCTGTCAACAGACCCAATTTGAAAGGGCTAGCAGAAGCAAACGTGCCTACACCGTTAAAGGTGTAAACAGGTGCATCAATAGCCAGATCAGCGGTAGCAGAAAAGATACCGAAGGTGTCACTTGAAGTAAATGGGAATGAACTAGAACCGAAGGAGATAAAATTGCTATCGCCGTCAGTAGATTCCCAAATGATGCCTGCCGAACTTACAGTCGAAACCGCAAATAGGCAAACAGCAAGCCAAAGTTTTAAAGATAAAAGCGTTTTCATGGATATTCCCCATTTAAATTAACGTTAACAATTGGTCATCCTTTTGACCACCTTACTCCTTAGTCAAAATTGTTCCTCAATCCCAACTAAGAAGGGGGGTGGATATATATAAACACCCACCCATACAGAATAAAGCAAATACAATGCCACAATTAATTATGTTTTTTTTCAATAAGTTATAAGAGCAAAAATTGCAAAGTGTAAATATTACCGACACGTTACGAGTGATTTTTGCCTTTTGCCTAAAAAAGTCACCAAATCGGTGCGTTACACCTTTTGAACTGCGTTAAAGTAATTTTTTCGGACATAAAAAAGCCGGATGAAACTAAATTAGCCTCATCCGGCGCAACGACCGTCATAGCGTCTGTAGCAAATGCGGCCAGCGTCTGGCGCCTATTTCAATGCATTGCCACAGTCTATATCGGCCACTCGTGTATAGCCAACATTCTTGAAAATAGCGCTCTGCCCCCCGACGAACCGAATAAACAATTCATCCCGGAGTTTATTGCGCTGCCTAATTTCCGCTTTGACGCCTTGCTCGGCCAACTGGTTTTTAAATAGCATAGCGCGCTGCCGCTCATTGAACACGCCGAGCGATATTGCCCCTTTGATATCACCATCGGTTACCGGCCAGACATCGTTAAATCCTTTGGCCTTTAGCATCATTTTATTGATACGGGTTTGTTCGGCATCTTTTCCAGCCGGGTAATAAACCTGAAAGTCCGAAGAAACCATAGTTGACTTGTTTACGGCTTTGAACTCAGTTAAACGCGCAGTATTGGCCCATCGCCGCAATGCGTCCTGATCGCTGAACGGCCCTGCCTCATAGCAATGATGGATCGCGGTTTTCTGCCTGTCTGAACCAGTTGGCTTAGGCGTATGAGGGCTTGTTTTAAAAACTAAAACAACTTGAGGCGGGTTTAAGCGCTGCAAAATATCCGCCACTTGCTTGGCTTGCAATTCAGCGGCAGCATTGTCCAGATAAGCAGAAATTTGTGCTCCACGCCGTGCCAATTGTCTCTCTCTGACCGTTAGCAAGGCCGGAATATTAGTGACCGGCTCGACTGATGGCGTCAGCGCACCAAAATGTAGCTTCCAGAAAAAAAACAACACATTCAGCAGACATAACAAAAAAAACAGCACCTTCATAAGGCTTTGTCGTTTTGGCAATAATTGAGCAAGCCTTTAAAGACCAAATCGCCGTCTACAATGCTTGGAACGGCCAGATGCCGCGCTAACATCTCCCCATCGCCGCCACTCAACACTAACTGATAGGCTTTGGGCTGACGCGCCAAGGCCGCCTCTATCAGACCAGCCGCGGCTAACAAGGTACCGTTATTGATAGCCGCCGCCGTGACAACCGCCAAACTTGTCTCTGCCTGGTCTTCGCTAAACGGCAGCGCAGCGGTATTGTTTGCCAAGGATTTTTTCATCAGCAACAACCCCGGACTGATTAAGCCGCCCAGATGCCTGCCATCGCTCTCGATGAAATCTATTGTGATGGCGGTGCCACAATCGACAACACAGGTATCCCCAGGATAATAACGATGCGCAGCCTGCAATGCCAACCAGCGGTCCACCCCCAACTTCTCCGGCTCAGCGTATGCATTTTTGACGTTAAAAGCTGTTTGCGAAGACTGCGGCATGATCAGCTCTACACCGGGCCATAGTCCCCGCGCCATGTCGCCCAATAAAACGGTCAGAGCATTTTCCGATACCGACGCCATAGCCACTTGCTTGGGTGCGGGGATACTCAGCCAAAACTCACGCAAACGTTCCGGAAAATCCGCTTGGCGATAATCCATAAACATCGTCGGTTTCAGCACACCGGCCTCTGCCTGGGTCCATTTCAGACGTGAGTTGCCAATATCGACCAGTAAAATCATAAGCGCCGAAAACTGACTTCGCCGGACGCAAACACTCGGGTTTCGCCGTCGGCGAGTTCCAGCAACAACAGACCTTGATCGTCGATGCCCGCCACCACGCCGCTAAAGCTCTGCTCGTGCATAAAAATATCGACCTGTTTGCCTTGCATGCAATCGTAGCTACGCCATTCGTCGAGATAATGCCCCAGTGCACGGGTCTCGTAATCCGCCAGCACCGGTAGCAACTGATTCAATAACTCGCCCACCAGCCGATTGCGCTGACCATGAACCGACTCGGCCAAAATACCGTGCAAATCGACCCAATCCTGTTCGATGGCCTGACCTTCATGCACCGGCAAATACACATTTAAACCCAAACCTATCACCGCATGGCAAGGCCCGCTACTTTCCCCGGACACCTCAATCAAAATCCCCGCCAATTTACGTTGTCGCCAATAAATATCGTTCGGCCACTTCAAACCCACATCAACAATCCCGAAACCTCGCAACGCGCGAATTACCGCTACCCCAACCGCCAGGCTCAATCCGCTGATCGCAGCCGGCCCACCCTGGAAACGCCACAAAATTGATAAATAAATATTGTGACCAAACGGCGAAACCCAATACCTACCGCGCCGCCCTTTCCCCGCGGTTTGCCGTTCGGCCAAACAGACCGAGCCGATGCCGGCACCCAGCCGCGCCCTATCCAATAAATAAGTATTGGTAGAGTGAATCTCGTCGTGAATTTCCAGTTCACCCAGCAAGGATCGAGCATGGCCACCCAAGTGCTGATCAATCTGTTGCTCGTCCAACAACTGTAAAGGGCTTTGCAAACGGTAACCTTTGCCCGATACCGCTAGTAACTCGATACCGAATTCGGACAACGCACTTAAGTGTTTCCATACCGCCGAACGACTCACGCCCAGAAAGCCCGCCAATTCGGTCCCCGAGTGAAATTGGCCGTCCGCCAGGACATGTAAAAGTTGTTTAAGTTTAGGAGAGATCAATCGCCAACCTGTCGAACGCGCAGTACAGCCGGACTACGCCGCTAAAACTCGTTTTTATCACGCAATTGTTGCAATTGTTTCTTGACGACATGCTTGATTAACAGCTCTCTATCGTCTTCTTTGAGATTGACGTACTCAACACAGATAAAGAACGGCCGCTCCGGGCTTTCGCCGGAAATATCCTTGCACTGGACGACATTCGCGTAGGCCACGATCACCGCCATACACGAGGTCAGCAGCATCCGCAATTCCAGCAGTTCGCCAACCGCTATAGGTGTTTCATTGCTAAAAGCTAACCCAGTGGCGCTGAGACTGACGTCTCGGGTATCGTGTTCGGAAAACTCTTCGCTCTGTGCGCTGATCGCCTGTGCAATCAAGTTGATTTTGGTGTCGATGATCTTCAGATATTCAAACATTTCCGGATCGCGCCTTTCCAGGCGCGGCGACAACATGCGAGCTTCCTGCGCCAACACGTCCAAGGCAGAGGTCAATGAACAATTGCCCAATACATCATTAGAGACATGACTCAAGGCGTCGACATTTTTTTTGTCGATGACTTTGTGCAGCAGATTTATCGTGTCGTTGACTCGAAAATAACGCCTTTTTTCTTCAATTTCATCCGCCATGGTGTGCTCGTCCTCGGTCTACTTAAGTGGGGTAAATATTACGAATAAAGAATTTTAGCTTAAGCGGCTTCAACTGTTTAACTCCGCAGCGTTAATCGGAAATAATAAGGTCGTAACGATGCATCAAGCGGCTAACTTCGACACGCGGCAGACTGACGACAGGCAAGATTAGATCGGTGGATGTGAGTCCGGCCAGTTGCAAGGATTCTTCCTCTACGTACAAATCGTTAACGTCGTATATTTGCAAGGCCCGAAAAATTGCCGAGGTATCCTTTAAATCTAATCCGCCAGGTTGCTGCTGATTTTTTAATTGCCACACGGCATCGTCGACAAAAAGCAAGGCGACGTGCTGATCAAAGGCCGCAGCAGTCAAAATGGCATCCAGAGTTTCTTGCAGATGCCCCCCGCTGTAAGGCAAGCGGCGCATGATGAATAGATAGCGTTTCATGGCACAGTTAACCGAAGACAATACTGCGATCAGCCAGCAGAGTCGCCTCCAGCCACTGTCCTAAACCGGCTATCCGAAACCCCGGCGCCGTGTCGTCATCCCGCTTACCCTGCCGCGCCGCCTCATCAAGGCACAATAACCCCCGGCGCTGCGCCGCGGAGATGCATACCACTAAATCCACGCCATATTGCTCAGCCAAAGCCGACCAATGTCGAGAAATCGAAAATTCATCCTCAGGCGGCTGGGCATAACGGAAAGCATGATAGATACCCTCCTTGTAAAAAAATACTCGCAGAATTTGGTGCTCGACCGCCAACGCCGCTTGAATGAACCGATAGGCGTTCAGGCCGGCATTGCTGGCGTAAGGACTGGCATTAACTTGTACGGCATATTTCATCGCGCTGTAAAATAATCGTTAAATTCAATATTCGGCCTATTTTAATACGAGCACGTTCAAGCTGCCCGTTTTTGCCGCGCATTGTTTCGCCATTGAACCAAACTTACTGCTTCCAGTCCGAGATTCCATGACAATTAAGCCTCTTATTTTCAGCCTTGGCCTGATCCTGTTCTGTCCGTCGCCGCGAGCCTTGGACATCGAAAAAATCCAACTGCCGGACATGGGCGATTCGGCAGGGGCCATCATTTCACCCGCTCAGGAAAAGGAATTCGGCGAAGCATTTTTTCGTAATTTGCATCAACAAGCCGAGATTAATCAGGATGTGGAAATTCAGCAATATATCCAAAGCATAGGTCGGCAATTAGCATCACATAGCGACACGCCGTCCAATCCCTTCCACTTTTTTGTCGTGATGGACCCCAATATCAACGCCTTCGCCGGCCCGGGCGGATACATCGGGGTCAATTCCGGCTTGATTCTGTTGACCGAAGCGGAGAGCGAACTGGCGTCTGTAATGGCTCACGAGATTGCCCACGTTACTCAACGCCACTTATACAGATCGATTGAAAAAGCCAGTAAATTGTCGATCCCAACCGTCGCCGCCACGTTAGCGGCCATTTTAATCGGCACCCAGTCACCCAATATGGGTCAAGCGGCTTTAATGGCAATCCAAGCCGGCAATATTCAGTTTCAAATCGACTTTACCCGCGACCACGAAAAAGAAGCTGACCGGGTGGGCATGCAAACCCTGGCAGGCGCCAATTACGACCCGCGCAGCATGCCGACTTTTTTCGAACGCTTACAGCAATCCACCCGTTATTACGGCAAAGGCGTACCTGAATTTTTAAGAACCCACCCGGTATCGGAAAATCGGGTGGCCGACACCCGCGGCAGAGCGGAAATCTATCCCTACCGGCAATATCCGGATTCATTAGCGTATTTGTTGACGAAGGCCAAGCTTACCGTGCTGACTGCGCAGGACAAACGCACCGCGCTACAGCATTTCACCACGCTCGAAATGCAAGGCACGCCGGAACAAAGAGCTGTCGCCCGCTATGGCATGGGCTTGGTATATTTGGAAAATCAACAATACGCCGCAGCCAGCGAAATTTTTCAAAAACTCACCGAGCAATATCCGTCGCAACCGCAATATATCTCCGCGCTGGCCCGCACAGCGATGGATGCGCACGACTACGAAAAAGCCGGCAAATTATTTGAGAAAGCAATTAACACCTTCCCCAGCAATGACGCCTTAAAAATTCAATATACCCGCAGCCTGGTCAAGAACGCTCAACCGCAACGCGCAAAACAAGTGTTACAAAGCTTGTCGGATAGCGAGAAAGACCAGGCGTATTATTACGAACTACTCGCACAGATTTTCGCCGACCTCAAACAGCCCGGGGAATCGCATCGCTACATGGCCGAGTACTATTACGCTAGCGGCGAAACCGAAGCGGCGATCATGCAAATCAGATTGGCAAAACAACAGACTGATCTCAGCTTTCAGCTACAAGCCATCCTCAACGAACGGCTAAATTTCTTTCTCAGCGAGGAAGAATCGCGCCGAATGGAACGCTAATTTCAAACATTAGAAAAACCTGATACGAGCTAAGTTTTTGTTTAAGAAAATTAATTTCGGGGCAAAACCATTTCCCGAAATAAAACTGATTTTTTTGTTGGACACCCGGTTTTTTTTAAAATACACTGCGCCCACCTTGAATACGGAGTGCATTCAACCTTAACGGGTTGCATCTTTGAGGGGGGAGGGAAACAGCCTGTAAAACGGCTGATAATAATAACTATAAAATAGTAATTGCTTGACTAAACTGCCCTAAGGCAGGCGTCCAACACAATAACAATAATAATTACAACAAACAGGACGGGCCCGCGTATAGCGGGCTTTTTATTGCCTGTCGTTTTACTTTCTCCACCTAGCCGCTTGCAGCCTCGATTGGCCTAAGTGCGCCATTTATCTTATAATTCAGCCTTGTCCGCTCGATACTGTTACAGTCTACCGGGCAAAGATCCCCCGCAAACTCAGATAAGGTTTAATAATGGCACGCGTTACCGTTGAAGATTGTTTGGAAAATGTTGAAAACCGTTTCAAATTGGTGTTACTCGCCAGCAAAAGAGCACGGCAGTTGGAAAAAGGCGCCGATGAATTCGTTCCACGCGGCAAAGATAAAGACACTGTGCTGGCACTTCGTGAAATAGCCGCAGGCTTTGTCAACGAAGAAAATATCGACCGTTTGCATCGCGCAGGTTACGTTTCGGAAACCCATCTGGAAATCTAACACCCATGCCCGAGATAGCTGTCAAACCCGCACCAGCGCTACCTGCTATCGAGCATCCTGAAGAAAAACTTCTTCACCAGCTCTGCGAGATCCTGCGCAGCTATCTCGACCAAGAACAAATCAACGATGTGATCCGCGCCTACCATTTCGGTGCGGCCGCGCATTCCGGGCAATTCCGCAGGAGCGGCGAAGCCTATATCTGTCATCCGGTATCCGTGGCGATCACACTGGCCAGCATGCACATGGATCACCATGGCATCATGGCGGCCATTCTGCACGATGTCATCGAAGACACCCCTATCAGCAAGGAACAACTGGGGGAACAGTTTGGCGTCGAAGTGGCTGAACTGGTTGATGGCGTGACCAAACTCTCCAAGATCGACAGCCGTTCCCGCGCCGAAGCGCAAGCGGAAAACGTCAGAAAAATGTTCCTAGCCATGGCGCAAGATCTGCGCGTAATCGTGGTAAAACTCGCCGACCGTTTGCACAATATGCAAACCATGGGCAATATGCCGGTCGATAAAAAACGCCGCATCGCCAAGGAAACGCTGGAAATTTACGCCCCTATAGCCAATCGGCTGGGCATGAACGATGTCAGGCATCAGCTGGAATCGTTGGGCTTTAAAGCGCTCTACCCCAACCGCTACACGGCCATCAATAATGCCGTGAAAAAATCGCGCGGCAACCGCAAGGAAATCATCGACACCATCCAGAATGCCATCCAAAATCGTCTAAACGAATCCAACTTGGACGGTGCAGTGGCGGGCCGCGAAAAAAACATCGCCAGCATTTATCAAAAAATGCTCAGCAAACGGATTTCCTTTACCGACGTTTTTGATGTCTACGCTTTCCGCATTTATTGCCATCAGGTCGACGACTGTTACCGGGCTTTAGGCTGCGTGCACAATTTATATAAACCCGTTCCCGGCCGCTTCAAGGACTACATCGCGCTGCCGAAAGCCAACGGCTATCAGTCGCTGCACACGATATTGATAGGCCCTTACGGCGTACCTATCGAAATTCAGATTCGCACCCACGAAATGCACCGCCTTTCGGAATCGGGGATTGCCGCGCATTGGCTATATAAATCCGACAACGATAAAAGTGAGACCATCCAGGCGCGCGCTAACGAGTGGCTGCGCGATTTACTGGAAATCCAAAAATCCGCCGGCGATTCGCTGGAATTCATCGATAACTTAAAAGTCGATCTGTTCCCGCAAGAAGTTTTCGTATTTACCCCCAAAGGCAAAATCATCAAATTGCCGCGCGGCGCGACCATCGTCGATTTCGCCTACCTGGTACATACCGATGTCGGCAACGCCTGCATTTCGGCACGCATCGACAAGAAACTGGTGCCGCTGCAAACCAAACTAGAAAACGGTATGACGGTGGAAGTCATCACCGCCACTTGGGCCAGACCGAATCCCCTTTGGCTGAACTACGTCACCACCGCCAAGGCACGCAGCTGCATCCGCGCCTATTTGAAAAACTTCAACCAGCAGGAAGCGATCAATCTGGGCCGCCGCCTGCTGGAAAAAGAACTGCAGAGCCTGGGTATTCAACTGGAAAATGTCGATAACACCCGCATCATCCAGGTGTTACAGGTCTTGAAAAAGCACTCGATGAACGAGTTGCTGGAAGACATCGGCTTGGGTAACCGCATGCCCTTCCTGGTGGCCAAACGCATCAGCCAAACCGACGTGAACGCCGCCGTCAAACTCGACGACAACGAATCGACGCATAAAACGCCTTTAATTATCAAAGGCACCGAAGGCATCGTCGTCAGCCTTGCCAAATGCTGCCGGCCGATTCCCGGCGACTCGATTATCGGCTTCTTCAACCCCGGCAAGGGCATCGTCGTTCATCATCACGAATGCCGTAACAGCAATGAAGTCAGAAAAAAACAGACTACCTGGCTGGATGTGGAATGGAGCCCGGAAGCCAGCGGCGAATTCCCCGCCGAAATCCGTATCGAATTGTTAAACCAACGCGGTTCGCTGGCCACCATCGCCTCGACCATCTCCAGCATGGATTCCAATATCGAAAACATTACCGTGGTCAGCCAGGACGACCGGGTCTCGGTGGATTTATTAACCCTGGCCGTGAAGGACCGCGTGCATTTGGCCAATATCATCCGTAAGCTGAAAAAACTTTCCATCGTTTTAAAAATTACCCGCATCAAGGCATAGCATGAACAAGGAAATCATCTCGACACCTCTGGCCCCGCAAGCAATCGGCACTTATTCGCAAGCCGTCAAAGTCGGCGAGACGGTTTATTTATCCGGACAAATCCCGCTTGACCCCGAAACAATGCAAGTCGTGGATGGCGACATCGCCGTACATATCCGCCGGGTATTCGATAACCTGAAAGCCGTCACCGAAGCCGCTGGCGGCGACTTCAACGACATCGTCAAACTCAATGTCTTTCTGACCGATTTAAGCAACTTCCCTATCGTCAACGAAATCATGGCCGAATACTTCAGCCAACCCTACCCCGCTCGTGCGGCAGTAGGCGTGGCGGCATTACCCAAAGGCGTTGGCGTGGAAATGGACGGCGTGATGGTATTGCGCAACGAATACTACTGATCAAAACAACGAGGCGTTTTATTTCGCCTTATCTGTTGATTCATGAGTCATCTGGAACCGCATAAACAGCCTGTCACCACCTTGACAGGCATCGGTTCCCAATCCGCCGCCCGCCTGGAAAAACTGGGCATCCATACCCTCCAAGACCTGTTGTTCCACCTACCCTTGCGATACCAGGATCGCAGCCGTATCGTACCCATTTCCCAGTTGATGCCGGGTATGACCACCTTGGTTTGCGGCACCGTCGAATTTACAGACAGCATCCAGCGCGGACGTCCCAGCGTAATTTGCCGCATCGCCGACGCCAGCGGCAGCTTGTCGATCCGGTTTTTCCATTTCACCGTGCAACAAAGTCAGCAGCTAAAGCCGGGCACCCTACTCGGCTGTTTCGGCGAAATCCGTTACGGTTACAACGGCCTGGAAATGGTGCATCCGGAATACAAAATCGTTTCCGCCGCCGAGCAACTACTGGAAACCACGTTGACGCCGGTCTATCCGTTAACCGAAGGTATTTCCCAATCCGCGCTCCGCAAAGCTATCAAACAGGCGTTAACCCTATGTTTAACCAGCGACAGCGCGATTACGGACTGGCTACCGGCTAATTTGTTGACCGAGCATGGTTACCCTTCGCTGAACGACGCTCTACAAACCCTGCATAATCCACCGCCGCATTTGTCGGCGGAGATCATCAACGGTGGCTCCTTGCCCGCCTTAAAACGCCTGGTTTTTGAGGAGTTTCTGGCCCACCATTTGGCACTATTGCAAGGCAAGTTAGCTTATAAAAGCTGGCAGTCGCCGGTTTTTGACATAAACCAGGCTGCCAAACAGGCCTTCCTGGAAGGCTTGCCGTTTCGACTGACAGGTGCGCAACAGCGAGTTAGTTCTGAAATCGAAAGCGATTGCCGTCAAGCGCAACCCATGCTGCGCCTCGTGCAAGGCGACGTTGGCTCCGGCAAGACCGTGGTAGCCGCTCTGGCAAGCTTGTTGGCGCTGAACTCGGGTTATCAAGTCGCGATCATGGCCCCCACGGAATTATTGGCCGAACAACACTTTCGTAACTTCAGCATATGGTTTGCCGAAACCGGCCACCAAGTCTTATTTCTGACCGGCCAATTGAAAGGTAAAGCCCGGCAAGCCACATTGGGTGCGCTCGCCGACGGCTCCGCCAATATAGTGATTGGTACGCACGCGCTATTTCAAGACAGCGTGCATTTTCACAAGCTGGGTTTGATCGTCATCGACGAACAACACCGCTTCGGGGTTCATCAGCGCCTGGCCTTGCGCGAGAAAGGCCAGCACGGCGGCTTAAGGCCCCATCAATTGATCATGACCGCCACGCCCATTCCGCGCACCCTGGCGATGTTGCAATATTCCGACCTGGACATTTCCATCATCGACGAGCTGCCGCCCGGCCGTAAACCCATCGCCACCAGCGTAATTTCCTCGGAACGCCGCGAAGAAGTCATCGGCCGTATCGAACATTGGGTGGCGCAGCAACGCCAAGCGTATTGGGTCTGCACCTTGATCGAGGAATCCGAGGCTCTACAATGCGAGGCTGCCGAGAAAACCGCAGCCTATCTATGCCAAGCCTTGCCGAACGTGCGTGTCGGCCTGGTGCATGGCCGGATGAAAGCCGCGGAAAAAGACGCGGTGATGCAAGCCTTTAAAAATCGCGATTGCGATTTATTGGTCGCCACCACGGTGATAGAAGTGGGTGTGGACGTACCCAACGCCGGCCTGATGATCATCGAAAATCCGGAGCGTTTGGGCTTGTCGCAGCTCCACCAATTGCGCGGCCGCGTCGGCCGCGGCGACCAGGACAGCTATTGCCTGCTGCTGTATCAATCACCGCTCTCGCAAGCCGGCAAGCAACGCCTGGCTATCCTGAAAGAAAGCAACGACGGCTTCGTCATAGCCGAGAAAGACTTGGAATTGCGCGGCCCCGGCGAAGTGATGGGCACCCGCCAAACCGGGCAGATACAGTTCAAAATCGCCGACCTAGAGCGCGACAGAGACCTGCTGGAACTGATCCCAGCCGCCGCGCAATTGATCCACAGCCAACACCCCAATGTCATTCAACCGCTGATCCAACGCTGGATCGGCCATAGCCGCCATTACGCCGAGGTTTAACGCTTGCCCGACAAAAGTTTTCTATTCAGCCGCCCGCCCATCTGGAAAAGCCACGAACCAAGCAGCCAACGGCAACTGCCGAACGATCTGCAATCCTGGCTCAATGAAACCGGCTCGCTGACCAAACGTCTGCGCGGCATCCACGGCAGCCGCTTCGGCGTAAAAGTGTTATTCCACCGCTGGAAGCCGGCTTTCATAGACGAATGCCGACTATTGGGCTTGCCGCCCTGCCGCTACCAATTGATCCGGGAAGTGTTACTGCATGCCGATGGCGAGCCCTTGGTACTGGCCCGCACCATCCTACCGGAGCCGACCATCGAAATCGCCCACCGTAATTTATCCCATCTCGGCACCAGGCCCTTGGGTGAAGTGATTTTCGCCTATCCGGATTTGGAGCGCCGCCAGAGACAGTTCAGTCGGGCTGATACAGGCATTTGGTCGCCAGGTTTGCAAACGGCGGTTGGTGTAGACGATGCTATTTGGGGGCGGCGAACGGTTTATGCGATCCATCGGCAACCGTTGTTGGTCGCGGAGTTTTTTCTGCCGGGGGTGCTGAATGTGTAATCGAGAACCGGCTCAAGCCGCCTTTTCTACCATGCGTCATAGTGGCGCTTTTTCGGGAAAATTGACACGCTTGACCGCTTCCCGATCCAATCGTATCGGCGTGTCGCGCAGATACAAATAGGTTCGGCCATCGTGCCGGTAGTGCTGATAAGTTTGCGCTAATCGAAACGGCGAATTCGGCTGTTTCAATGCCGAAAGCAACAAATCAGAGTGGGCAAAATGCGGTTCGATTAACGGGCCTTCAGCAACTACCACAGCACTTGCCGAAACCTGATCCAGCAAATCCAACACGGCTTGCGGCGACTCCGTTCTTAGGGCGTAGCGTTTACCCATGAAGTCCGATTTTGCCAACAACTGCGAACTTCGCACCACGTAGCACTGCAAAAACTTGTCGCGTAACGCCAATTCGGCAGCGAACGCACCCTCCGTACCCGCATGCCCGTCGACAATCGTCACCGTACCCGGCGCCTGGCTGATAATTTGTTCGGCTACCAAATCCATGCGCAAATCAAACCTTGGCGCGCGGTCGACAAGAAAAAACCAGCCGGGAGCGCAAAACACAAAGATCAAGACTGTTGCCACCAGCCAAGGCCTAGCAAATGCCCACTGCCAACGCCGTACTGCGGCTGCGGCACCCATGCTGATAAAAATCGCCATATAAGGCATGGCGGACGACATATACCGCTGATCCAAATCCACCGGCACGATGGCATGAAAGATAATAGTGGCAAGCACCATGGCCAGGCCGGTAAGCCCCGCCTCCCTTATAGCAGGATCCGCCCTGCCGCTCACACTGACGACTACCCCGACTAGCGCCGCGATTGTCCCTATCGGCCCGATATTGGCGTATATGGCTGGAAGGAACGCCGATAAAGCCAAAACAAAGTAATCCATACCCCAAGCGTAATTGAAACCATCGCTGGATATTTTGTAGGTGACTACCGTCCAGGCCCCCACGACAGCCAACGCCGCGAAACCCGATACGTATGTACGCCAATTCAGCAGTATCTGCCAACGTCCCGTCAGAGCAATATGGAAAAATGGGAATACGCCCATTAACCAGCCGTTGCCTTTTACCAGGATAGCGGCTGACGTTAAAGCCGCGTAGGTCAAACCTCTGCGTAAGGTGGGCTGTTGGGTGTAACCACTCCACTGCATGGCCGCCAACACGCACAAGCCAACCAAAGCCTGATCCAACATTAATCGCAAGGTGTTATTAATGGTGACGGGCATGCAGACATAAGCAATCGCCGCCAAAAGCGCCCAAGGCATACCCAGAACTTGCCTGGTAATACGTGCCACCAATAAAGCTGGTAGCGCCCCTATCAGCAAATTGACCAGCATGAACGGAAAGGTAGCATGCGGCAGGATGAAGAAGAATAATGACAGAAACGCATAGTACAGCGGCGGCCAATGCCCAATCGAAATCTTGGGGTAATGCACGTAAAAATCGGTGGCGTACTGCATGGGATTCTGCCCGAATGCTGTGGTGACATACGACCAGATCAGATACGCATTCAAAAAATGAGACCCCTCGTCGCTGCCGGTCAAGCCACTGTCCAAGCCGCGCAAAACTATCATTGCCGCCGCGAGAATCGCGGTGGCAATACCAAATACAGCCAAATCCGGATACCAAGAGCTTGCCCTAACAAAGCCCTCCAAACTTGTTCCGCTAGATAATTTCTGCCGCAAATCGCTGTTTGTATTACCGGCGGCGGCATCACTGAATACGAAATAACGATAGGCGTGAAAACTGAGAATGGTCTGACAAGCGGTTGCCAAGGTCACCGCCAACATCGGCAACAAGCCATAACTAACCAAAACCAAGTAAATCAGGTAATTGATTAAAGCCATGCTCAATGCCACCAGCATATAGCGCCCGCCTTCGCGGATAGAACGGGAATGTTCGACTTGGTAGGTAAAACACCGATTGGCCAACCACGTAAATAGCATTGCGGAAAAAATAGCCGGAATACGCGCCAACCAAGGCGCCAAGCTAAGCTGTGTCAGCAAAAAAGTCAGACCGGCATCGATACAAAAGCCGGCTCCGCCGACGAGCAGGAAGCGAATAAACATCCGGATTACAACCTATGCCTGACTTCTGCTGTTTGTCATATACCACATGCGCTTTTGTTCGAGGCGGCCGCGGGCGACGCTATCCAGAATCAAACCGCAAACCGTGAATATGCCAGCCAATAGCACTATGCCTGTTGCCAGAATAGCGGTGGGAAATCTCGGTACCAAGCCAGTATCTAAATATGTCAGCAATAGCGGCAGAGCCAGAACCAGCGCAATCAGAATCAGGCCCATCGCAAGCACGCCAAAAAAACGCGCCGGACGAATTTCTTTGAACAATATCAGAAAGGTAAACAGTATTCTGAACGCATCCCGAACCGTACGCAGTTTGCTGGCGGAGCCCTCTAGGCGCGCGCCGTAATCGGTGGGCATTTCCGCGATGGGCATGCGCAATTGACTGGCATGAACGGACATTTCGGTTTCTATCTCGAAACCGCTGGATATCGCCGGAAAACTTTTTACGAAGCGCCGCGAAAAAACTCGATAGCCGGAAAAAATGTCCGTAAACAGCGGCCCGAATAGACTGCGGTACATCGCATTAAACAGCCGATTACCAAAACCATGGCCGGCCCTATGGGCATTTTCGAATACGTTACGCCGGGTACCTACAACCATATCCAAATGTTCGTCCACCAAACGCTGTATCATTTGCCCGGCAACTTTAGAATCGTAAGTGCCGTCGCCGTCGGCCATGATGTAGATATCGGCATCGACATCCGAAAACATGCGCCTGACGACGTTGCCTTTCCCCGGCCACGGTTCTGATCTCACCACCGCGCCCGCTAGAGTGGCCTCTGCAATTGTGTTATCGGAAGAACGATTGTCGTAAACGTAGACGGTAGCATCCGGAAGCTCTTTACGAAAATCGTCAACCACTTTTCTGATCGACAGCCCCTCGTTATAACAAGGCAAAAGTACGGCAATTTTGCCGATTTTGGAACCGTCCTGAGCATAACTATTCATCAACCATCCTTACTCGCTAAATATTGTTTTTGGGCATTTTCCGAGCTGTCAGAGCCGGACATTTTTGTTATTGCAACACCGCGGATGGGTGTCTTTTGGTTTTTTAACGCGAATTCGAAACCCAACCTCAATCGAGGCATTTTAGGGCCCGACTTATCGAATAAGAATATGGCGGCACGGCGATTTTAGCAAGGCAAAGCACTCACACAGAAATCCCGATTGAAAATAGCGCAAAACCGACCTGCTTCGGCGTTATTCAAAAAAATCACAGCCCAAGTACAACCGGCGACACTAAAGTTACTCAAAAATCTTGAATATCACTTCGGCGACCGACGCCACTAAATCGCCGTCGATGCTTTGTTCGCCATAGCTTTGTTGCGGGCGGGAATAGTCTTTCCGAAAGGCCTTTTTGAATTGCTCGGAGCTGGCTTTTTCTTGTTTGGCAGTGATTTTTTGCTGATTCAAAATCTGGCCGCCGGCTTTTTTCCATTCCAGCAGATGACTGATTTGTCCACCATCCAACCAGATGCCATGGCTTCTGCATTGGTCGATAATCACTCCGCTGCGATAGCCGTAGATCACCCGATTCATTAACACTTGGCACACCGGGCATTTAAGATATTTCACGGTGGCATTTTTCGGGTAGCGGTCCTTATTAATATTGCCCAGTAGTTCCAGGTTGACGGTAACCACAGGCGCCACTGCGCTATCCAGCAAGGTTTCTATTTCACCGGGATCGAAAAATAAGCCATAGCAGTTGGCGCACCGCTCGATATGTAGGGAACCGGCGGCATCCAGACTAATGGTTTGCAGACTTTGCGCGCATTTCGGGCAAACTCGCTCGCTGGTGGCATCGATGACTTGATAGTCGTGCTTGCCTAGCAAATCGATGTCGTTGCGGACGCCGCAATAACTGCAATACTGTGTGTTGGCAGGCAAGGGTGCGGAACAACTCGTGCAGTTGGCCATGCTAAAACTTATCCAATATTTGTTGTTTCTTGGCGGCGTATTCGGTCTCGGTTATTAGCTGCGCTTCGAATAGCTGCTTCAATTCGGTCAACTTGGCGACGGTTTGATTGCTATCGGCAGCAACCTGATTAGTCGTCGCGCCCAGCGACTGGGCCATACCTTGCCCCAAGCCGATGCCCGCGCCCATCCCCATCCCAAGCCCGGCGCCGCCGCCTTCGTTACGGGCTGCATCGCGCAAAGCGTCCAACTGCTGCACCTTGGCGTAATCCAAACCCACCGCTTGCGCGGCTTGCGCTTCAGCGGTCAGGTCGGCAATACGGTTAATGCGGCGCAAAGTGTCTTCATCAAAATCTGTACCTTCGATACGAAAATCACTAATGCTAAAACCCAGCTTGCGAAACACGATGGCCAGCTTAATGGCTATGCCACGGGCTATTTCGTCGCGGTTGGCGTCGATGTCGGCAAAGCTATACTGACATTCCGCCAGATAATCGGAAATGGGATTAATGATCCGCGCCGAAAGAATGTTGCGGAAATCGTCAATGCGCATCTGGTTATGGCTGCCGACGATATTGACGAAAAAATCGTTGGCATCGGCTATTTGGTAGCTGTAGTTGCCGTAAGCTTTTAAAGCGACCGGGAAATGATATTTCGGGTCCTGATATTTAATTGGCGAAGTGGTGCCCCATTTCTGATCGAGAATCTTGGTTTTACGGAAGAAATAAATTCCCACCTTATGTTCGCTCTCGAAAAACTGCATGAATTTCTTGATCGTAGTCCAAAACGGCACGTTATCGGTTTCTAAATTGATCATGCATTGTTCTTCGATCACCGCTTTGACCTGGCCCTGATACACGAAAATACAGCCCTGCCCCGGACCGACGATTAATTTGGAGGCATTTTTGATTTCGTCGCCGTTTTCAGTCCATTGTGCCAACAACAGATCTGGATCGGGGTTTTCCCATTCGATCACCGAACGTAGTTGCCGTTTGATACCGTCTATAAATGCCATTACTAGCCTCGCTGGACTGGAGAAGAATCGATTAATTGCGTAACATCGCGGTTTAAGTATGGCAAAAAATGGGAGTTGCGGTGGCAATCAGAATATATAAAGGCAAACAACCCAAGGTCGGCAAAAACGTGTACATCGACGAAGCAGCGGTCGTGATCGGCGATGTGAGAATAGGCGACGATGTATCGGTGTGGCCGACCACGGTGATACGCGGAGACGTCGAAGCTATTACCATAGGCGAAGGCACCAACGTTCAGGATGGCTCGGTGTTGCATGTTTCCCACGCTGGCGACTATTCGCCGCAAGGCCATCCGTTGACAATCGGTAAGGGCGTCACTATCGGTCATCGCGCCGTGGTGCATGCCTGTACGATAGGCGATTATTGTCTCATCGGCATAGGTGCAATTGTGATGGATGATGCCGAGCTGGGGGATTATGTGATGCTGGGTGCTGGTGCTTTAGTGCCGCCCGGCAAGAAGCTGGAAGGCGGTTATTTATATGTCGGTACACCCGCCAAACAAATGCGGGCTTTGACCGATGAAGAAAAAGCTTTTCTGGAATATTCGGCCAAACATTATGTGAAGTTGAAAAACGACTATTTAGCTGAATTAGCGTAAATTTCATACTCTCTAGGCTGTATCGGCGCTTTGCATCCGACAGCCTATCGTTTAAATAGCCGGCGTCATCTAAAACCGGCTAGACCCTTCAGGGAAGAGCTTAATGAATATGCACTTCCCGAGATTTTGATTTATCGCTTCTTGCCAGCGTGTAATCGTCCTGGTCGCCGAGCATGGGCGTACCGTCGCTATTCAGGTGTATCAACGTTCCTTCGTCTTTGATGCTGAATTTGCGATTCAGATCGCCTTTATTGGAGGTTAACGACAGTATGTGAGTTTTGTCATCCCAGTCGTACTTGCCTTTCTCGTAAAACTCTCTGGAAGAGGCTTTTGCGTATTGAGTGACCAATAAGTAATTGTTCTTTTGTTTCAAAGACAAGGTCATTTTGAAACCATCACAATCTTTTTCCTTGCAGGGCAAATAACCGTAAAACACGCCGCGAAATCCCTCGGTTTTGTCCGCGAGTTCCGCATGGGCGGAATGATCCATGTCTTTCTGATGAATCAATTCCCGCGCTTTAAGCGTTTTTTCCTGGAGTTGCTTATCGGATTCCGCCCAAGCCGGGTTTAGCGCCGGAAGCAATGCACCTAAAAAAATCACCGTCACATATTTTTTAATTTTTCTAGTCAATGTTTGCATATGAGATTTTTCTATTTCTGTGAGTAAAGTAATTAGACAAGAACAGCATCGAAGACTACCAGGATAATCGCCAATTTCAACTTCGCGAATATTTTATCGCCGGTAGATGCTGCTTTTTCCAGACTTTTCAAATAAAGCGCCGTCGGCTTTTTACGCCAAATCGCGCCTGATCAGATTGGGGAGAGCAGATAATAGTGCAAAATCCAAACACCACTTGCAGACAGTCTTTGCGAAAACAACGGCAAACGTATAATATTGATACGATATTTGTTTGACAAGCCCGAGCATTTCTTTTATTGTTTCGATTCGCTACCATGAAGCAGCTCAGAAATGCCTAAATCAGGTGTTTTCAATCCGTAGCTGCTTACATGGAGGTGTAACGCAATTCCTGGCTGATGCATTCAATGCTTTCAGCGAAATATTCGATCTGGCTCGACGGCGCGAGCATGCTATAGGTATCGGAGAAATCGCTAAGATTGACGTCAAATCAGTGCCGGCCCCGTTAAAGGGCGAACAGGTTTTTCAATACAAATTCGGTTCGGCACTGGCCGATTTATTATTATAAGAGGTAAAACCATGACAGAAGTAAAACAAGAAAAAGATAACTTCGTGTTGTATTTGGTGCTGGCTACCGCAGTTGTTGTTGGCGCCATCCTGGCGGTAAAAATGAGCGAAAACGAAAAATTTGCCCCCATCAAGGATCAAATTGCCGAAGAGAATCGCTTAATGAACATCCGAGTCATCGGCAACCGCGAGGATTAATATGATGAAAACCACTTTTATCGGCACCTTGTTAGCCTCTTTATTGTTAGCTAGCCCCGTCCAGGCTACCGAATATATTTATCGAGACATAATGGCGAACACTCTGGCCCCCGAGCACTGCCAAGTTGAGAGCAAAGCCAAGGAAAATGCTGCCAAAAACTACAATATCGACAGATTCAGCAAAAAATTCTGCCAGTCCCAAGGTTACGGCTGGCATGTCGACGAGGTAAAAAGCACTGGTAACACAGTTTGCGACACCTGTAGCAACCCACAGGAAGCAAAATGCCGTCAGGAAGATGTCGTAGTGAGTTGCAAACGAATTAAACCGGGTACGGTAGGTATGTTGCCCGGCAAAGGATAAGCTAAAGTCCACCCAAGGGATCGGTAATCCCGGCTTTTCCACACCTGAAGCCGCCGGAAAACGAAGTTGACCGGCGGCCCAGCCAGCCTGAATCAGGGCTGCAACCATTCGATAATATGATCTTCCAGATCGGTAACCTGCGACTCTTTAACCGCATAACTGCTGATAGACACCCCCGCCTCTTTCACCGACTCGCGAGTCCCGGTGATCAAGGGATGCCAGCTAGGCAACGATTCACCGTCGGTTAACAAGCGGTATGCACAGGTTGACGGCAACCAGTTGTATTCGGCAAAGTCATGTTGCTTCAAGTCGATGCATTCCGGCACCAGCGTGCAACGCTCGCTATAACGAGTGCAACGACAGGTTTCTAAATCGATCAAATCGCACGCCACGCTGGTAAAAGCAATTTCTCCGGTGTCTTCGTCTTCCAGCTTGTTCAAACAACACTTGCCGCAGTTATCGCACAGCGACTCCCACTCTTCCGTGCTCATTTGCGCCAGGGTCTTGGTTTCCCAAAAATTCATAGGCTTATTGCGGTTTTAGTTGCCGCAACTGATAGTGCAACACCGCCCAGGAACCAAGTACCGCCAGCATGGACGAAATCATCAATAGCAAAATAAACTCCGAGAAACTCAAAAACAGTAAGTCGAATGAACTGTTATACAAGGTCGATAGTTTCTCCACCGGCGTTTCCAGGATCAACAGCATGATCGTCATGATCAGCCAGCCGAGAAAACCCGAGATAAAACCCAGCCAAAAGCCGGTATACAAAAACGGCCGTTGAATAAAAGCATGGGTAGCGCCGACCAGTTTGGAAATAAACACTTCGTCCTGGCGATTCTGCAACTCCAGACGAATGGTATTGCCGGTAATGAAGGTTACCGCGAAACCCAGTAGCAGACTGACTAACATCACACCGCGGCTGGCAATCAGCATGATGGTTTGCAAGCGCGCCACCCATTGCATATCCACCTGCACGAAATCGACTTGCGGGAATTGTTTAAAATCGGACATCAGTTTCTCGATGTCTTCGTTGCTTTCCAGCGCATTTTTCGGCACTACTTGAATCACGCTCGGCAAGGGATTGCGTTCCAGCGCATTCAACGCATCGCTGAAACCGCTATTGGCTTTGAACTCCTCCAGCGCCTGTTTCTTGCTGATAAATTTAACTTCCATGACGCTACCGTTTTGCTGGATTTGCTCGGCGAGCTTCTGGCCGGCAGCGTCGGTAATGTTGTCGTGCAAAAACAAGGACATCTGATTGCTGGACTCCAGATTGCCGGTCAATTGCTGGATGTTAGCGACCACGATATAAAAACTGCTGGCCAAGGAAATGGCGATGGCCAATACCAGAATGGTCATGGTGGAAGTAAAAGGCGTGCGGCTCAGCCGGCCTAGACTGGAGAACAGTCCATGGGCATGGTTGAGCATATAGGCATGGAATAATTCCAGCAGCCTGCTACCGGTTTGTCTGCGGTGATTGCGTTTCATCGTCAACTCGCTATCAAATGGCCTTTATCGAGCGTCAATACTCGATGGCCGAGATGATTAATCAACTCTATATCGTGGCTGGCTATCAACACCGTCACCCCGACCTGTTTGAATTGCTCGAACATGAACATCACTTCGGCGGACAGATCCGGGTCCAAGTTGCCCGTCGGCTCGTCGGCCAGAATTAATTTAGGTTTATTGACAATGGCTCGGGCGATACCTACGCGCTGTTGTTCCCCACCGGACAGAGCCAAGGGATGTTTCCTTTCCTTGCCTAACAGACCCACTTTATCCAAGGATGCCCGCACCCGCCGCGCCACTTCCTGATGGTTATAACCCGAGACCACCAATGGCAGGGCCACGTTATCGAATACCGTTCTATCGTTCAGCAGTTTGTAATCCTGAAAAATAAGGCCCAGATTACGACGCATGTAGGGAATCTTCCGTTCGCCGATGCGCGTAATATCCTGGCCATCCAGCAACACGCTGCCGCGCGTGCATTGCTCCATCATCGCGATCAACTTCAGCAAGGTACTTTTACCGGCACCGGAACGGCCGGTTAAAAATGCCATTTCGCCGCGATGCAAATGAAAGCTGACATCGGTCAAGGCTTCGCCGGCATCGGGATAGCGTTTGCTTACGTGTTCGAATCTCAACATGGTATCTGGCTACTGCGCATCACTCTTGAACAAACAGGGCATCGACGAAGGTTTGCGCATTGAAATCCTGCAAATCGTCAATCTGCTCGCCCACACCGATAAAACGAATCGGAATATGCAGTTGATTAGCCAGCGCGAATATAATGCCACCCTTGGCGGTGCCGTCCAGCTTGGTCAAGGCAATGCCGGTCAGTTCTACCGCTTCGTTGAATAGTTTAGCTTGCGACAAAGCATTTTGCCCGGTGCCCGCATCCAGTATCAGCAATACCTCGTGCGGGGCTGACTCGTCCAGTTTGCCCATGATCCGTTTGATTTTTTTCAATTCGTCCATCAAGTTGGACTTGGTATGCAAACGTCCGGCGGTATCGGCGATCAATACATCCACCCCTTTGGCTTTGGCTGACTGTAAGGCATCGAAAATCACCGATGCGGAATCGGCGCCGGTATGCTGTGCCACGACTTGAATATCGTTGCGCTCGCCCCAGGTTTGCAATTGCTCGACTGCGGCGGCCCTGAAAGTATCGCCCGCCGCCAACATGACGCTATGGCCTTGTTGCTGCAAGCGTTTAGCCAGTTTACCGATCGAAGTTGTCTTGCCGGCACCGTTAACACCCACCACCAAAATTACGAACGGCCCATCTTGTTTGGGAATTTGCAACGGCAGGCTGCAAGGTTCCAGCATCGCTAATAAATTTTGCTTCAAGGTTTGGCTCAATAATTGGCCGTCGCTGAGTTGATCGCGCTCCAAACTATCGGTCAGCTGTTTAATCAATTGCGTGGTGGTTTCGATGCCCAAGTCGGCCATCAATAATTGGGCTTCAATGTCGGCCAATAACTCCTTGGTCAGCGCCTTTTGCCCGAATGCCAAGCTGCTCAGTACCCCGCCCAGGCCGGTTCTGGTTTTTTTCAGCTGAGTGGTTAAACGCAAATATAAAGAATCTTCGCTGCTAACCTGAGTTACTTCCGCGGGCACCTGTTCGGTTGCAACAGTCTCAGAGGCTTCGAAGGCTACACTTTCGTCCTCGGTTCCCGTGCGATAACGGCTGTAAAATAGAATCCCCAGCAACGGCAACATCAGCAACGCAGCGACCGCATTATGCGCAACGGCCAACGCCAGAGGCAGCTGGTACTTGACGCTAAAAATCCCTAGTGCGATCTGCAGTAATAACAGCATACTGAGGATATTTCCCGCCAACCGCACCGGTTTTGGATGGCGTTCCGAAGTTGCGGACAACATCAAAGCGCTGAGCACCAGGAAAGTGAAAGCAGCCAAAACGCGATGCAATGCCTGTATCGCCATTTTCGCATCGGCGGAAAGACCGCTGTCCCTAAACAGATCCAAAATACTCAGATAATTGCCGCCCGGTAACCATTCGCCGTTACAACGCGGAAAATCGCTACACGCTAGGCCGGCATAGTTGCTACTGACCCACCCGCCCAGCACAATCTGCGCAAGCAAGACCAGTATCGCCAAACCGGTAAATAGGATGGGGCCGGAACGAACCGGCCTTGCTTCGGCAGCCGGATTAAGCCGCAAATAGCTCCAACCTAAAGTCCAAAACGTAAAAAAACCCAACAACAGATGCGCTGTTACGACGCCGGGTCGCGTGCCGGATGTCACCGTCCACATGCCCAAACCGGCTTGCCCGGCTATCAACAGCAATACCAGAGTGGTCAGCATGACTGCAGGCGAACGCGGTTTTTCCCTCCACGCCAATCCAAACCAAACCAACACCAATAGCGCCAAGCCGCCAGCCAAATAGCGGTGGGCCATTTCTTTCCAAGCTTTTGCGGTATCCAAGGCATACTGCGGAAAGACAGCAGCCGCATCGGCTTTAAATTCCGCGCTGTCACTGACGAAAGCCTTGCCGTAACAGCCAGGCCAGTCCGGGCAACCCAAGCCGGCGTGGGTTAAGCGCACATACGCGCCGACGATGATGACTAGCAGCGCCAACAACGCGCAGCACAGAGTTAGTTTTCTGAACATATTTCTAACCGATTTGTGAAATTCTGAGTAACTTGCTTAAGTCGCTTTTGACTTGGTAAGGATCGTAGCCCGGAGCGTATTGCATCATCAGATTTCCTAGTGGGTCCATGATGATCAGCATGCCTTCCGGCAAGGGCTGCGCGTTTAATTGTGTTAACTTTTCCTTTAAGGAGACGGCTGGCAAGGCTTTTAATAAGCGACCGTCATCGCGCCATTCCGCCGGCAGCTGATAAGTTTTTTCAAACAACACCGCCAAGCGGCGAATCCGGGCAATATCCTTACCCATCATCAATGTCAGTTGATGGGTTTTATACAAGGCATCGCGACAGGTTTCCCCGCAGTCCCTCGGCACAGGATTGACCAACACCCAATGGCCTTTCAACTCCTGCATATTTTGCGCAGAAAATGTGTCGTAACCGGAAAATTCATCAGCCGAGGTTACTTGCGGTGGAGTGATCAGCACGCCATTGTTGGTGCCTAGCCTAACGATGTCCGGATTTTTCGCCAAAAACCACGCAAACCCAAAGGGCACGATGGACATGGCGAATATCACTACGATGGTGATGCGGTTTTTTTTATATTGATTATCCACGGTGTATTTTTCGACTGCTAATCCAAATAAATAGGGCTGTTAAGGTCAGCGCTAAGCCGAACCATTGTACTGCATAGGCCCTATGTTTTTCAGGTGGGATTGCCACAGCAATCTTCCATTGCCGTTGATAGCCATCGGGCTGCGCCGAGTCGAGTTCGATCTGATAATCGGCCAACGCATATCCCAACCTATCCGCCAAGAGTTGGCCATCTATTACTTGTACTCTGACCGGCCAAGTTTCCCCCGGAATTTCCGCACCTTTTAATTTCAGACCTGGCTCAGGAAAACGGTTAATTCTGCCACGTACTTGCTGCGTCACAGTGCTGATACCAATGTCCGGCAAAACTTCGCGGGAAGCGCCTAACGGAATCCAACCACGGTTCACTAATATGCCAGGCTGACCGCTATCGGGCAAAAACGGCGTTAAAACCAGGTAGCCGGGTTTGCCGTTTAGCGTTTGGTTATCGATCAAAACCTGATGGTTAATATCGTAGTGCCCAGTCACTAAAACCGGCCGATAGCGCAAAACATCCTTATCTATTCCGGTTTGAGGCGTTAAATCCAAGGCTTCCGCATTGACAGCATCTTGCTGTTGCGCCAGTAAAACCGACTTCTGTTCGCCGCGTCCCAATTGCCAAACCCCCAAACCGCACAACAAACCGAATAACAGCAGGTATCCGCTTAAGGCGAGTAATGAACAACGGAATTCGATACCCCGCATACTAAATTTGATCATCGGTGACTGCTCCTGGGTGGATATGTGCTATTGGCAAGCGTACCTGAATCGCCGAGAATGCAGGTTTTTATTTATTATTGCCGCCATGCTCATCAAAACGCTCACTATCGTCGCATTCCTGGCCATCGTCATCAGCCTCGGGTCCGCGCTGTTTCATATTGTCAAACACAAGGAAGACAGCGATTCGGCCAAGACCGCCAAGGCTTTAACCATGCGTATCGGTCTCTCGCTGGCCTTATTCGTCCTACTGTTCATCGCGTACGCCACAGGCATGGTTCAACCCCACGGCATCGGTGCCCGCATGCATGCCAACCAAAATCCAGCAACTGCAACGTCAAACCCTTAAAAATCGACAAAAAAAAAGCGCGATCCGTAAAGACCGCGCTTTTTCCGGTTTGATTAACAGCTGTTACATCATGTAAACAAACACGAACAGACCCAACCAGACCACGTCGACAAAATGCCAGTACCAAGCGGCTGCTTCAAAGGCAAAGTGGTTTTCCGGGGTGAAATGACCTTTCCAGCTTCTGAACAACACGACCGATAAAATAATTGCACCGACACAGACATGGAAACCGTGAAAACCGGTCAACATAAAAAAGGTTGAACCGTAGATGCCCGAACCCAGAGTCAAACCCATTTCATGGTAGGCTTCGTAATACTCGGTCGCTTGGAATGCTACGAACAAAAAGCCCAAACCAACAGTAGCGATCAAACCTTTGATCAGTTGATCGCGATTTTTTGCTAACAAACCGTGATGCGCCCAAGTACAAGTTACACCGCTGGACAACAGCAACAAGGTATTCAGAAACGGTAAACCAAACGCACCCATCGGTTCGAAATCACCACCTACTTTACCGGGACCGTTGGTAGGCCAAACTGATTGAAAAGCCGGCCACAAAGTATCGTGTGTCGAACGGCCCGGCCCGCTTGGAAAGCCGGTTTCACCCAGCCAAGACACGGACAAATTACGTGTGTACCAAAGTGCACCGAAGAAAACGGCGAAGAACATGACTTCGGAAAAAATGAACCACATCATGCCCATACGATAAGAAATACCGACACCGTGGTTGTACATACCGGATTCGCTCTCCGTAGACTGCAACGCAAACCACAAACCAAGCATCACCAAAAATATCACAAAACCCGTCAGCATCATGCCGGAACCGATCGACGAACCGTTCAGATGATTAGCAAACCCCGCCAGCGTCATCATCAAACCGCCGGTAGCCAAAACCGGCCATACGGCTTTATGCGGTATGTAATAACTATCGTGTGTAGACATATCCTTCCCCTCTATTTTTTACTGATGTTAGTGTTATCAAAAAAAGTGTATGCAAGCGTGACGGTTTTATAGCGTTCGGGTAACGCCGGCTCCACAACGAAACGAACCGGCATGGTTTTTTCTTCGTTTGCTGCAAAAGTTTGTTCAGAAAAGCAAAAGCACTGAGTCTTTTTAAAAAACTCTGCCGCCAAGCCGGGGGTAATACTAGGTATCGCTTGGGCAATCATAGGCTTGTTAGTGGTATTTTTGGCATAAAAATTAACGGTGTAGTATTCACCGGGATGCACTTTCATGCTTTTCACTTCTGAACGGAACAACATCGGAGTGGACTCGTTTAAGGACGTGAGAAACTCGACAGTCACCTCCCTATTTTTATCCACCTGATACGCCGCCTCCTGAACCAATTGACCTTCAACTTTACCGTTCAAACCGGTTAAATCGCAAAGCACATCGTAAAGTGGCACCAGAGCATAACCAAAACCAAACATGGCAATTGCGACAAGCGCCAGCTTACGGACCAACTTGATATTTTTTTGCCCAATATCGTCGCTCATTGCGAGATAGCCTTAATAACCGCAAATACGTATATCGTAAAGGCCACCGCAAACAACACCAAAGCGGTCAAAATGTTTTTCTTTTTTGTATCCATTTCATTACCCAATAAGCCATGTCAAATGACATGGCTTATTTCAGTCACTCATTTCAAGCCTTAAAAATGCTCGGTAGGGATTCTCGCCGGCGGTGTGCTGAAGGTGTGATAAGGCGCAGGCGAAGGCACGGTCCATTCCAGACTGTGTTTGCTGGCATCTTCCCAAACCTCGTCACTCACTTTTTCGCCGGTTCCACCGCGGATGGTGTCGATGACGATGTAAACAAACAACAGCTGGCTAAAACCGTAGATGAAAGCACCAATACTGGACACCATATTCCAATCAGCGAATTGAATCGCATAATCGGGGATACGACGCGGCATGCCAGCCAAACCCAGGAAATGTTGCGGGAAGAACAAGATGTTTACCGATACCGCTGACAACCAAAAATGCAGCTTGCCGATTTTCTCGTTGTACATATTGCCGGTCCATTTAGGTAACCAGAAATAACCGGCAGCCATCAGAATGAAAATAGACGCAGGCACCAAGGTGTAGTGGAAGTGGGCAACGATGAAATAGGTATCGTGGTATTGAAAATCCACCGGCGCTACCGACATCATCAAACCGGTGAAACCACCCATCGTAAACAGCACCACAAACGCAATCGAAAACAGCATCGGCGTTTCGAAGGTCATAGAGCCCTTCCACATGGTTGCGGTCCAGTTGAACACTTTCACTCCCGTTGGAATCGCAATTAGCATGGTGGCGTACATAAAGTACAACTCACCGGCAACTGGCATACCCACGGTAAACATGTGGTGGGCCCAAACGATGAAAGACAAGAAGGCAATCGCACCGGTCGCATACACCATAGAGGCATATCCAAACAGCGGCTTACGGGCAAATACCGGAATGATGGTCGACGCCACACCGAAGGTCGGCAGAATCATCACATACACTTCAGGATGTCCGAAGAACCAGAAGATATGCTGATACAACACGGGATCACCGCCGCCGGCTGCATCGAAGAAGCTGGTGTCGAAGAATTTGTCGGTCAACAGCATAGTTACCGCACCGGCAAACACCGGCATGATAGCGATCAACAAAAACGCAGTGATCAACCAAGTCCAGACGAACAATGGCATTTTCATCAAGGTCATGCCAGGCGCGCGCATATTAAAAATGGTGGCGATCACATTGATAGCACCCATGATGGATGAGATACCCAACAAATGCACAGAGAAAATAGCGAACGGGAAGGATTTACCGTTTTGGAAAACCAAGGGCGGATAAAAAGTCCAACCACCCGATGGCGCGCCACCTTCCATGAACAAAGTGCTGGCCAACAACAATACGCCTGCCACCAACATCCAGAAGCTCATGTTGTTCATCCGTGGCAAGGCCATATCCGGCGCACCGATCATCATCGGAATCATCCAGTTGGCCAAGCCAACGAACGCCGGCATGACGGCGCCGAACACCATCACCAAAGCATGCATGGTGGTCATGGAGTTAAAGAAGTTTGGATCGACAAATTGCAGGCCAGGCTCGAATAATTCAGAGCGTATAACCAATGCCATGGCACCACCGACAAAAAACATTGCCAGACCGAATACCAGATACAAGGTGCCTATATCTTTGTGGTTGGTGGTAAATATCCACCGTAAAACGCCCTTCTCAGGGCCGTGATCGTGGTGATCGTGATGATCATCATGTTCAGCTACGACAGCAGTCATACTTTATACCTCAGCAAAAATTAGAAAATGAGTTCATTGCGAAAATCAGTGAATTACTCATCATCGTCCCATTTAGGTGTGATTTTATTAGGCTGAATCTCATCACCCACGTTGTTACCCAATGCCGGCGCGTTTCTGATGTAAGTGATCAGTTCGGCCAATTCGTCATCCGGCAATTTTTTGAAGGCCGGCATTTTGCTCGTACCTGCCTGAATAAAACCAATCAGCTGATCCATATTGCCGGTGACTTTCGCGCTGCCTCGCAAAGCGGGGAACCAACCGGAGATGCCGTTACCATCGATCTGGTGGCAAGCCACGCAGTTTTTCAGATAAACAGACTCACCTTTTGCCATCAGCGTGTTGCGGGTTTGGTCGCTCAAGTCAGGTGCTTGGTTCTGTTTCTCCAGAGTCGCTTTCACCCAGGCGTCGTATTGATCCTGCTCCATCGCCACTACCACCACAGGCATGAAGCCATGGTCTCGACCGCATAGCTCGGTACATTGGCCGCGGTAAGTGCCTGGTTTATCAACTGAAGTCCAAGCTTCGTTGATAAAACCGGGGTTGGCGTCTTTTTTCCAGCCCAGATCAGGCACCCACCAGGAGTGAATCACGTCGCCAGCAGTAAACAGAAAGCGGATTTTCTTACCAACCGGCACCACCAGCGGCTTGTCCACATTCAACAAGTAATTGGGCACGTTACGCGGGTCCATGGAACTGACCCTATGAGTTTTTTCGCTGGCCTCGTCTAAATGGCTTTCGAAATGCACGCCGCTATCCAGGTATTCATACTCCCAATACCATTGTTTACCGGTGACTTTAATGCTCATCTCTGAGTCCTGCACCTTGTCCAAATCGATTACGGCTTTGGTGGCAGGAATCGCCATACCCACCAGAATCAGGGTGGGTATGATGGTCCAGATGATCTCAACAGTCGTATTCTCATGAAACTGCTCGGCTTTATGGCCCTTTGATTTACGATGATGATAAATCGAGTAAAACATAGTGCCGAACACCGCGATCCCAATAAACACGCAGATCCACAGAATCAGCATGTGCAAATCGTAGAGCTCGTTACTGAGTTGCGTCACGCCCTTCATCAGGTTGAGTGTATAGTCCGCATGCGCAGTCCCCAAGCCTAAAGCCATCAGGACTAAACAAGCGAGCAGTTGCTTTGTTTTCTTCACGGAGCAGCCTCCCCATTGGTAGTTATAAACTTGTATGCGTTATATCTTCGTAATATCGTCGCAAGACCCTTTAACCGGCGAACAATTCCATTTACTGATAATTATCATAAATTAACTGGGCAATTTTAACCCATGACTCACCCACAAACCAGAAGAGGTTTTCCCGTTTGTAAAAAATACACATAAAAAAGGCTTGGGAACATCGCTGCTCGCAAGCCTTTTGTTGCGTAATAGAGACAGATTTATGCTGTCATTACTTCAATGCTTCAGAATACGCCATGTCGAATTTAGGAATATGGCTATCCAACCAGCTTTTGACCAATTGCCCCACGTCTTCGGTGACTTCGGCTTCGCCAGCATGAAATTTTTTCTGTAAATCCGCGCAGATACCGATCAACGCTTCGTGCTCGGCTTTGTGCCTATCATAACCAGCAAAGCCCTTTGCCACCATTTCCTTTTCTTCGTGAGCAAAGTGATCAACCACATAGGCAATCAGTGCATCCAGCGAAGCGCCAACGGTTGCGCGCGCGGCGCCGCCCGTGGCTTCATCGTACAGTTTATTCAGCAAACCGAACAAGGTTTGGTGCTCTTGGTCGGCAAATCCGACATTAGTGCCATATTGAGCCGCAGTCCAAGTAATTAAAGCCATATAACGTCTCCTGGTTGTTTTTGTAATGGAGTCGTCATTTTGAACATCTGCTCTTCATTTTTTTTGATTTACATCAACTTTTTGCCAGTTTGGCAAACTCAATTTAGCCGCCAACAACTCAAAATCACCGGCAGCCGAAAACGGCAAAATCCCCAATAGAGGCGCATCCAGACGCTCACGTAAATACGTTAGATTACCGTCAAAACCCGGCATAGCCTGATCAATTTGCACCGCCACCCAACCGGCACAAGACAAGCCGGCCTGATGTATGGCCGACATAGTCAAGCGCGCGTGATTGATACAACCCAGCCTGACACCCACCACCAGAATCACCGGCAAACGCAAGGCTTGCGCCAGACCGGCGTTGTCCAAAACCCCGCTCATTGGCGAATACCAACCGCCTGCACCCTCGACCAGCACCACATCAGCCCGTTGTTGTAAGCGGGTAAATCCATCCGAAATAACATCCACTGAAACATCCACACCACCGCAAGCCAAATGGGGAGATATTGCCGCTTCAAAAGCGTAGGGGTTGATTTGCCGGTATTCCAGTGACACCGAAGCGTATTGCTGCATCAGTAGCGCATCGGAATTTTTCAGCATTCCGTTATGCCATTCACAGCCGGCGGCCACCGGCTTCATCCCCACCGTACTCAAGCCTTGCATTTGCAGGTAGCGCATCAAGGCAATCGTCGCCCAGGTTTTGCCGACGTTAGTATCCGTACCGGTAATGAAGAACGCGGATTTCATAACCTTGCCCGCACGACAATAATTTCATAGCTGGCCACTACTTCACCGCCTACCATACTGTTCTCGTAGCGCCGAATCATGCGCTGCAATTGCGAACGGGTGGTGGGTCGCCGATTTCTGGCATCGCTAACATTATGCGCCCCCAGGTCTTTTAGCTCATGCATCAAAGCCAGTACCGTGGGGTAAGATAAACGATACATCACAGTATCCACATCAACCCGCCCAAAACCAGCAGCCCTTAAAAAACCGCCAATCTGCCCCGCACTATAAAAATCGTTAACATGAACAAAGTCGTCGACACCGGTCCAAGCGGCTTTCAATTCTTTTAAGGTTTCCGGACCGAAGGTTGAAAATACCAGCTGCCCATCCTGACGCAATAATCGCCGCACATCGGCAAATACCGCCGGCAAGTCCTGACACCACTGCACGGCCAGATTCGAATAAACTTGTTGCAGACTGTTATCCGCAAAAGGTAGTTTTTCGGCATCGGCACAAACATATTCTACCGATACAGCACCGTTGTTCCGTCGCGACGCTTGCAGCATGGGCAATGCAATATCCAATGCCAAACAAGACTGATTCAGCCCATCTAACGGCAAACATCGCGTCAAAAAACCGGTGCCGCACCCAATATCCAGCACCCAGCCCGGTGCGGATTGCAACGGATATTTTTGCAGCAGGGCTAATCCCACCTGGCGTTGCAACATCGCCGCCGAATCATAACTCCCAGCCGCCGCCGCAAACGAATGCCTAATTTTGGCTTTATCCAACACGGCAAAACTCATTCAGCCGCAGCAACGATGTCGCATAACTGCTGGGCGTGCGATAAAAAAGGCACATGTCCGGCATTTGCCAGCAGATGCAGTTTGACGCGCGAATTTAAAGTTTTTACAGCTTGCCCGGTTTGTACCGGAATCAAAGTATCTTTATCGCCTTGCATGACCGTGGTCGGACAGTGCAAGCCCACCACGGACTTGCGCAAATCGCTATTTTTCAGAATTTGCAAACCACCCTGCAACGCATCACACGCCGGCGCATCGCACTCCTGCACGGCCAAGCGCAATTGCTGTAATAACTGCCGGCTTTCCGGCAAGCCCTGAACTTGCAAACCCAAAAAGCGCTGCAAGGTCAATTTCGTGTCATCGCTAAGCTGGGCGACAAAACCATCCAACACTTCCGGCCTCACTCCCGGCCAATCGGCAGTTTTGACAAATTTAGGATTGCCGGACAGCAAAAACAACGACCGCACTCGGTCCGGACGGCGCGCCGCCATATCCAAAGCCACCGTCGCGCCCAGCGACCAACCCAACACGCTAAAGCGATTGACCGGAATCGCATCGAATAAAGCGGACGTAATAGCCGACAGGTCATATGCATCCAAACCGGCACTGCGGCCGTGACCGGGTAAATCCAGGCAAATCACCTGGCGATGCCGAGCCAGTTGCCTGGCAAACTCGCGCCAAATACCGCTATGCATCGCCCAACCGTGCAGCATGACCAACGGTAATCCCCGGCCGTATATTTCTCTATGAATACCGGTCATGGCAAAGCCTTGGCCAATGCATACAGTAACGCATCGACCTTCTGTTCTGTGTGATTGGCGGAAAAAGTGATCCGCAAGCGCGCACTGCCGGCCGGCACGGTCGGCGGCCGAATCGCACTGACCCAAAATCCTTGCTCCAGCAAGCGCTGGCTGGCCGCCACGGTTTGGCCGCTGTCGCCAATCAGAACAGGTTGAATCGCGGTAAAAGAGTCCATTAGTCGCAGGCCTTGTTGTTGCGCACCTTGCCGGAAACGGGAGATTAGATTTTGCAGCTGTTCGCGGCGCCAGGACTCAGCTTGCAGCAAACGCAGACTGGCGCGAGTCGCCTCGGCAACAGCCGCCGGCAAGGCGGTGGTGAAGACATAACTCCGAGCTTTTTGAATCAGCATCTCGATCAAATCCTCGGAACCGGCCACGAAGGCGCCGAAGGTCCCAAATGCCTTGCCCAAAGTCCCAATCAGAATGGGTACGTCATCCTGACTCAAACCGAAATGCTCGACAATGCCGCCGCCGTTTTTACCGAGTACGCCAAAACCATGGGCATCGTCGATCAGTAAGCCGGCATGATGTTGTTCGGCCAACTCGACCATCGCCGGCAGCGGCGCCAAATCGCCGTCCATACTGAATACACCGTCGCTGACCACCAAAGCCTTGCCGGCGGCAGTAGACAACTTGGCTCGTAAGTCCTCGACCTCCACGTGTCGATAGCGCTGAAAACGCGCCCGTGACAACAGACCGCCGTCCAACAGAGAAGCGTGATTCAAACGGTCCTCCAGCACTGTATCGCCGCGACCCAACAATGCCGAAATCACGCCGAGATTGGCCATATAACCGGTCGAAAATAGCAAGGCTCGTTCCCTTCCGGTAAATGCCGCCAATTCTTCTTCCAAACCATGATGCGCGCTACTGTGACCGCAAATCAGATGCGCGGAACCGCTGCCAACTCCGAAGTGATCGACACCAGCTTTAAACGCTGCAGCAACCTCGGGATGATTGGCCAGCCCCAGATAATCGTTACTGCAAAAATTGATCAGCTGCCGGCCATCGACATTCAGCGTAATGCCTTGCGGACCATCGACTACCCGGCGGCGCCGATACAGGTTATCGCGCTCCAGTTGCCGCAGTTGGCCGGCAAAATCGTAGAAATTATTGGCCATTAGGCGTAGGTGGAACCGCCCATTTTAACGCCCAAGCGCTCAAACAACTGCTGGTCGTGGTTAGTCATCGGGTTATCGGTGGTCAGCAGTTTATCGCCATAGAAAATCGAGTTGGCGCCGGCCAGGAAACACAAAGCCTGCATCTCGTCGCTCATCGCTTTCCGTCCCGCCGACAAGCGTACCCGCGACTGCGGCATTAGAATTCTGGCCACGGCGATGGTACGCACAAACACGATAGGATCCAGCGCTTCGGTGCCGTGCAGAGGCGTACCTTCCACCTGCACCAACATATTGATAGGGACGCTTTCCGGATGCTTGGGCATATTCGCCAGTTGCAACAACAATTTGGCGCGGTCGGTTGCCGACTCGCCCATCCCGACAATCCCGCCGCAACACACATTGATGCCGGCGTCGCGTACCCGTTCCAAAGTATCCAGGCGATCCTGATAAGTGCGAGTAGTGATGATTTCGGAATAGTAATCTTCGGAGGTGTCCAGATTGTGGTTGTAATAATCCAGGCCGCCGTCCTTCAAAGCTTGCGTTTGTTTATCGCTGAGCATACCTAGCGTTACGCAAGTTTCCATACCCAGCGCTTTCACGCCCTGCACCATTTCCACGACTCTTTCGATGTCTCTGTCCTTCGGACTACGCCAAGCCGCACCCATGCAAAACCGCGACGCGCCCTGCTCCTTGGCTTGCTGCGCGGCTTTTAAGACGGCGTCAACCGGCATCAAAGCTTCCGGATTTAAATCGGAGTCGTAGCGCGCACTTTGCGGGCAATAGCCGCAATCCTCGGAGCAGGAACCGGTTTTGATGCTCAACAAACTGCTCACCTGGATCTCGTTGGGATCGAAATACACCCTGTGCACGCTTTGCGCCTGAAAAATCAAATCGTTAAACGGTAGCGCCAGCAAAGCTTCGACTTCGTGTAATTGCCAATCGTGACGGATGGTGGCCTTTGATTCCAAGGGTTTCTGGCTTGCAGACATTCTGATAATCTCCGAAAAGTGAGGACAAAACCGGCGTCGGACACCGACTCATCAACCTGTATTTAAAATTATGGTAAACAACTGGCTGAACATTATACAGAAGAAATTGCTGCCGCCACGTTGCGTGTTATGCGCAAGCCCGGGATGCGGCGATTTAGATTTGTGCCTGGGCTGCTTGACCGACCTGCCGCGCAATCTTTCGTGCTGCTACCGTTGCGGAGAACATTTCGAGACCGCGATTGATATGCCGCAACTCTGTGGCCGCTGCCTGAAAAAATCGCCGGCCTTCGACGAGACCTATGCGCCGTTTTTATACCAAAGCCAGATGCGCTATTTGATCGGCCAATTAAAGTTTGCCAACGATTACAAAAACGCCCGCTTAATCGCGGCCCTGCTGGCCGAGCATATTGCCGATAGCGCGGAGCTGCCGGATTGTCTGTTACCCGTACCGTTACATCCCAAGCGTTACCGCGAACGCGGCTTCAATCAATCGATAGAAATTGCCCGGCATTTATCCCGGCAGCTCCGCATTCCGCTGGATTTGTATAGCTGCGTTCGCCAGCGCGATACCGGCCACCAAACCGGCTTACCTGCCAAGCAACGCCGGAAAAACATGCGCCTGGCTTTCAAGATTGTTAAGCCACTGACGTTTCAACATATTGCAATCATTGACGATGTCATGACCACCGGCGCCACTGCCTCGGCGCTGGCCGCCACGCTAAAACAAGCCGGAGTCGGTAAAGTCGATGTATGGGTTTGCGCGCGAGCCTAAAATACCGTCTTAATTATCCCGGACGGCCGAGGCGGCCAGCGGTAAACCGGAATTTTGCAAGGCATTAAGAGTGGTCAGCAACTTTTCACGCCGCGAACCCAACAGCTGAAAACCGTGCATCAGCATCGTGATTTCATCCTGCAAATTGTGTTGATCGACGCCCATGACATTTAAAGCCTCGACCGCCGACGCCAGCGCCAACTCGTGCCGACTTTGGTAAGGCCGTTTAAAGCGGGTCTGAAAGCCGTCCCGCAATTTTTGCAGCAATTCTTCGAAATGCTGTTCGGTGAAATCGTCGGCCTGCATGCGTTCCAGCAACATCTGCTCGGCATCGAATACCTCGGTGTGAAAAGCCTGCCGATAAGCCGCGCATAATTGTTCCACCAAATTTTTATGCTGTTCTTGCTGTCCTTGCAGTTGCGCCACCAATCGCGCCGCATTTTCTTCCAGGCTGAACATTGGCCGTTGATAACGCATCGCATGCAAAGCCTCCAGCGTCGCCACCAATTCAATCAATCTGGGCTCGGCATAATTTTCGGTTTCCAGCCAGCGATAAAACAGCGGCTTGAAGGCATTCGGAAAACGGCCGAATTGCTCGCAGTAGGTTTCTACAAATTCGCCGATAAAGCGTTCCAGCGCCGGTTGATCGAGCAGTTGCCGCTTCATCGCCAACAACAACCTCCGACTCAACTCACTGATACTCATTTCCGCTCTATCAGCAGGACTTAGCGCGTTAACCGGCTCAGCATCGGCATCATCACCCACAATTTGCCTGGTCGGCGTAGCACTTAACAGCCTTTGCCAGTACTCCACCAACCCGGTACCTGCGGTTTCGCACCCGATGTGCTTGATAATATTGTCCGCCAAGGCCAACAAACAGCGACTGGCCGGGGAATTGACAGCCAAATCCACAACCGACATCTGTAAAGCCACGGCTTTGGGCAGATTCTCGTCGCGAATCACAAAGCCGCCGTACTCCACTTTCAATTTCAAGCATTTTTCCGCCACGGCGGCAAACCGCCGATAGGTATCGGTCGCAGCCGGGTAATCCACGGCCTGATTGACCAAGACGCGCAGGCTGCCCGTATACTGGCGGGTATTCAAAGACTTCAGCAGCGCAAAGGCATCGGTTAGCGCCGCAGGATCACCGCTGACCACTAAAAAAGTTGATTGCGCCAATTCGATAAAGCGCAACAGCGTTTCGGTATGCGTCGCAGCCGTGTCGATCAAAAAATAATCGAATTGCGTTTCCAGATCCGCCAACGCAGCCGCCAGCCTATGTGTCTGCTCGGCGGAGACCGGCGCACCACCCATTAGATGCGCAGCTGACACGACGCCAACACCGTCGCCGGTTTTCAGCAACACCTCAGCAATGGCCTTTTCACCGCGTAACACCTGCTCCAGGCGATGTGCCGGCCGCAGCCCGAGCAATGCATTGATATTGGACAAGCCGGTATCGACATCGACTACGCAGACCCGCTTGCCGCGCAAAGCCATTGCCGCCGCTACATTAGCCACCACACTGGTTTTACCGACGCCGCTCTTGGCACCGGCAAACACGATAAGGTGCGGTTTTGATGGGCCCTGTTCTGAGATATATAAACTGTCCATGATGGCAATGAAATAGGCTGTTTAGGTCGCGTACAGATCGGCAAACCAAACCAGCCGAATTCGGGCAATATTGTAAGCCCAAACTTATAAATTCATGAATTCATACAACAAACCAAATTGTAAATGTCGGCACATAAGCGACAGCCCGGACCGTATCGCCGGCGAATGGTCGATTAACCACCGTCTTCACGTATAATGCCCCGTCCACAAAACGACTACACATGCTATGACCACACCGCGTCTCGCCTGGGCTATTACCGGCTCCGGACACTATATAGAAGAATGTCTTGAATACATGCTAACGCTGGATAATGTTGATTTGTATTTGAGTCAGGCCGGCGAGGAAGTTTTGAAAATGTACGGTATTCGCCTGGACGACATCCGCGCCAAGATGCCGGTGTATCGGGATAAAGCCGCCTCGGCGCCACCGGTCGGTTTGTTCTACAAAGGTCATTACCACACCTTTGTGATGGCCCCCACTACCTCCAATACCATCGCCAAATGCGTGTTGGGCATCGCCGATTCGTTGATCACTAACCTGTATTCCCAGGCCGGCAAATGCCGCGTGCCCAGCATCGTTTACCCTTGCGACACCCAGCCGGAGATTGAAACCACCGCGCCCGGCAAGAAAAAATTCATGGTCTATCCGCGCCCAATCGACCTGGAAGCCACCGACAAAATCCGCAGCTTTCCTTACACCCAAGTGGTTGATGATGTCGAGCAGCTAATCGTTGCCGTCAACACGCGATTGGCCAGTCTATGACCGAACGCATCCTGTTCATCACCGGCCGGCTGGCGGAGAAACAAGTCCGGCAAGTATTGGAAAAAATGCAGCCCGACTTTCAATACAAGGTGTATGTGATGGGCGTAACGGTGGCGGCGTTGATTACCAGCGACATGATCATCCGCCGCTTGCCGGACGCGCAAGGCGCTGACCGGGTGATTTTACCGGGCCGCTGCCGCGGCGATCTTTACGCATTAGCACAACACTTTGGTGTGCCATTCGAACGCGGTCCGGAGGAAATCAAGGACTTGCCGCAGCATTTTGGCCTGGCCGCTCAGCATTACGACCTCAGCCAATACCAAACCAAAATTTTCGCGGAAATCACCGACGCGCCTAGCATCAGCGTCGAGGCGGCGATTGAGCGCGCTTATTATTACAAAGCCAACGGCGCGGATGTGATCGATATTGGCTGCCTGCCCGGCACGCCGTTTCCACATCTGGCTGAGTGCATCCTCACCTTGAAACAAGAAGGCTTTACCGTCAGCATCGACTCGCTGGAAGACGCCGATCTGCTCGCAGGCGGCCAAGCGGGTGCCGATTACATGCTGAGCCTGACCACCAAAAGTCTGTGGATTGCCGAGGAGGTGGCGACAACGCCGATTCTGATTCCGGAAACGCACGGCGACTTGGACACGTTGGACGAGGCCATCGCGATCTTACAGCGTAAAAACCGCGCTTTCATCGTCGATCCCATCCTCGATCCAATCCACTTTGGTTTCACCGACTCCATCGTCCGCAATCATGAATTCCGCCGCCGCTATCCGGACGTGGAAATGATGATGGGCGTCGGCAATCTCACCGAACTGACCCACGCCGACACCTCCGGCGTCAACGCGATTTTGTTGGGGATTTGTTCGGAGTTGAATATTAACCATATTCTGGCAACGGAAGTGAGTAAACACGCGCGCCGCGCCATCAAGGAAGCCGACAGCGCCCGCCGCATCATGTACACCGCCAAGCGGCACAATACCCTGCCCAAGCATATCGCGCCGGATTTGCTGACCGTGCATGACAGCTCGCCGTTTTTGAACAGCCGCGAGGAAATCGAAAGTTTGGCTGCGGAAATTAAAGACCCCAGTTACCGCATCCAAGTCAGCAGCGACGGCATTCATGTATTTAACCGCGATGGCCTGCACACCGCACAAGACCCATTTGATTTATACCCCAAACTGCACGTCGAAACCGACGGCGGCCACGCCTTTTATTTGGGTGTGGAACTGGCCCGAGCCGAGATAGCCTGGCAGTTGGGCAAGCGCTTCACCCAGGATCAGCAATTGAGTTGGGGCTGTGCCGCGCAAGGCACCGAGCCGACGGTGGATTTACATACCTTCAAACCCGCCGGCAACACCTTAAAAAAGCACGAAGACTAAGCCGTTTGTCGGTTGCGCTTGTCGTAAACTCGACAAAGCCTCAATCCGGCTTTGCGTTAGTCTCGCCAAACCCCCGCTATTTCGGCCTCAGTTCATTTGGTATTGGTCTTGCTTGTTTCTTGGCTAAATCCCATTCACCCGAACGAGCCCTCGCACATGCCCGAGTTTCCGTTAAAACTGGCGGTCGCCACCAAGGACAACATTTCCATCAACGAACATTTCGGCCATGCCACGAAGTTTTCCGTGTATAGCGTCTCCGAAGCCAGTTGCGAATTATTAGAAACCCGCGAAGTGGCCAATTACTGCCTGGGCCAGCATGCCGACGAGTCCGCAATGCCCGGCATTTTGGCAACCATTAAAGACTGCTACGCAGTGTTCGTGGCGCGTATCGGCGACGGTCCCACCGCCAAAGTCCATGCCATCGGTGTGCGCGCGGTTTCTGAATACGCCTATGCGGCGGTTGAAGAATCCTTGCTGGACTATGCCAAGCGCACCGCAGCCGGCGAGGAGATCGGATGACCCCTGAGCATGTGCAGCAATGGGTAAAAGATCACCCCATCAGTCCGATTCACGTCGATTGCGCGGTGACGGTGATGCTGAAAATCATCGACGGCAAATGCAAGATGCGGCCGACTGAAAAAGTGGTGATGGCGCTGCTGTACGACTGCGTCAAACACTTGCCTGGGCAACTGCTGCCAGCCGATCTACATCCTTTGATTGCGACCGCCCGCACTCGTGAAGACGACGAAGCCCTGAAAAATCTGATTTACGAAAAACGTCTGATGGCGGAAACCGCGATTTCCCGGCCGGTGATGAAAGGTTTTAAAGCGATGATCCGCGAGCAAGGCTTGCTGGAGCGCCGGGATGTAGAAGAAACGGAAGCCTAAGTCGCGTTCAATCGAAAAAATCGAAACTCAGCTGTCCGCCCAAGCTTGGTGGACGAAACAAATCGCTGCGCAATGCCGGTAGAGAACCCGTTAGTTCCAGCTTTCTGGTAATCAGCTTGAAACGCTGCGCCAGCAAATCGGCGTAACTACCACTACCCGTTTGGCGTTGATGAAACGCCGCTTCGTAAGCTTTGCCGCCGCGGCTGTCTCTGACTCGATTCATCACGTGCTCGGCTTTCAGCGGGTAGTTTTGTTGCAGCCATTCTGCAAATAAATCCGCCGTTTCCAAGGGCAAGCGCAACAGAATGTATTGCACGCTTTGCGCGCCGGCCGTATGAGCCGCGCTGACGATGCTTTCCAGTTCGTAATCGGTGAGAACAGGGATTAAAGGCGCCAGCATCACGCCAACCGGAATCCCGGCTTCCCGTAAGCGCGCTAATGCCTCCAAACGACGTTGCGGCGCAGCGGCGCGCGGCTCCAGCGTCCTGGCAAGCGTTCTATCCAGCGTGGTAATCGACAGGTAGACGCCAACCAAACCCTGCCCGGCCATCGGCGCTAAAATATCGATGTCGCGTTCGATCAAGGCCGATTTGGTGACGATACTGACTGGATGCCGGGTCTCTGATAGCACTTCCAAAATCTGCCGCATGATGCGCTGCTGCCGTTCCAGCGGTTGGTAAGGATCGGTGTTGGTTCCCAAGGCCAGCGGCGCGCAACGATAACTGCGTTTGGCCAACTCTTCGCGCAACAAACGTGCAGCGTCAGGCTTAACCAGAATTTTGCTCTCGAAATCCAGACCGGCAGAATAGCCCAAGTAGGCATGGGTCGGCCTGGCAAAGCAATAAATACAAGCATGCTCGCAACCGCGATACGGGTTTATCGACCGATCAAACGGAATATCCGGCGAATCGTTATAGGTAATCACCGATTTGCTGCTATCGATAATGACTTCGGTGGGCAACGGCGGCAACGCTGCATCCAAACTGCCCCAGCCGTCGTCTTCAGCCTGCCTGTTCAATTTTTCAAACCGACCGACTGCATTACTGATACTGGCGCGACCTTTGTAAATTAATGGCTTAGGCATAGCATCATCTTCAAGCAATTGATAACTGGGCAAAGGGATTATACCCAGCACGCGCCAATCTCCAGATAGTCGCACAGATTTTGCCAACCGACATTGGCTTTACCGGTTCAGCGTCTAATCTTACATCCGCTCTTGAACGCTCATCAGACGAAGACCAGACAAACGATGAAAAAGCCGCTGATTAAATATACCACCGGGTTAAACTAAATTTATCTGCTGCCAAATCGACGGTAACGGCGGTTGCTATCAAAACGGCCTCACTGGCACACTCATTCTGGCAAGGAGCTATCTATTGAAATGGGAGCGCCAACCGCGAGAAAAATCCAAGCTTCATAACCGTCAAGAACATGAAGGCGAACGGCATTTAAACAACGGGAAAAATCACAGCGCAAAAAAAAGCTCACATCGCTGCAAGCCTTAGTTTTGTTTGGGACAATAATGACCGCGGCGTCTAGTTAATTAAAAACTCCGAGAAAAACACATCACGAAAACCGTCGCTATTTTGAATTTTGCTCAACAGATCAGTTATCACTTGTTTGGTTTTCAAGCGTAAGGCTTCGCGCTGTTCCATGCTTTGCAGGTCGGCACTTTTCATGCCGCTAAGCATCATTATCATTTCATGACGCAGAACCGGCATGTGCTTTTTAATGACTTCCAAATGATCGGCACCTTCCACCAGTAACTGCACGTTCAACATCAGGTATTTTTTGGGCTCGGCCAGATTGACGGTAAACTTGGGTTTCATCTCCAGATACTCAATGACCGGCCCGGCGCTTTCGTCGGCTTTTTTCTCGCCGGAGTTCGCCCAGGTCATCGCCGGCAACAGCATCAAACTGATCAACAAAATAAATGTTCGCACGGATTCCTCATATAATGTAGTGACTACACCAAAAGTATATTCCAATTTCGCCATTTGACACCATGAAACCACAAGCTATCGGCCCGGTCATGATCGACATCGAGGCCCACAGCCTCAGTGCGCTGGACAAAGAAAAAATCGCTCATCCCAATACCGGCGCCTTAATCCTATTTTCCCGAAACTACGACAATCCTCGACAAGTCGCTGACTTAATCAAACAGATCCGCGCTGCACGCAACGGTGACATCCTGATCGCGGTCGATCAGGAAGGTGGCCGCGTGCAACGCTTTCAAAATGGCTTTACCCGCCTGCCGGCGGCGGCTTTTTACGCCGAGCAACCTGAGTTGGCAGAAGCTGCCGGCTGGCTGATGGCCAGCGAACTGCTGGCCGTGGATGTGGATTTCAGCTTCGCACCGGTATTGGATGTGGATTGCGGAGTCAGCGAGATCATCGGTAACCGCTCGTTTTCCCAAGACGCAAAATTAGCCGCAGAACTGGCCGGCGCATTTCGGCAAGGCATGCGTAACGCCGGCATGGCTGCCACCGGCAAACACTTCCCCGGTCACGGCGCGGTGGCACTGGATTCGCATTTGACGCTACCCGTCGACGAACGCGATCTGGAAACCATCCGCCGACAAGATTTACTGCCATTCAAACAATTGATAGTGCAAGGCCTGGAGGCCATCATGCCGGCTCATGTGGTTTATCCGCAAGCAGACCGCTATCCGGCCGGTTTTTCCAGCTTCTGGTTACAGACCATTTTGCGCGGCGAACTGGGTTTCGATGGCGCGATCTTCAGCGACGATTTAAGTATGGAAGGCGCGGCCAGCATAGGCGATTTCACCGAACGCGCCGGCCTTGCCCAGCAAGCCGGCTGCGATATGCTGCTGGTTTGCAATAATTCGGCAGCCGCCGAACAAGTGCTGGATAAACTGCCTGTCAGCCAAAACAGCAAACGCGAGCAACGCCTGCAAGCGATGCGCGGCAAATGCCAGCTCGATAAAGACGCCCTGGCAAAAAGCGACAAATGGCAAACCATTTCCAAACAAATCACGGAGTTTTATGAATCCCATGCTTGAAGAAATCGGCATTGTTAAACAGCAAGCACTTTTGCTGCACAGCGCCGACGAAGTCGAAGCGGCGTTGGATAGCATGGCGGCGGCGATCACCGACAAACTGCAAGACAGTAACCCCTTGGTGTTATGCGTCATCAACGGCGGCATCATCGCCACCGGCAAGTTACTGCCGCGTCTGGACTTTCCGTTGAATCTGGATAGCGTCCACGCCAGCCGTTACCGCAACGCCACCTCGGGCAGCGATATACATTGGCTGTTCAAACCGACCACACCATTGGCCGGCCGCACGGTATTGGTAGTGGACGATATTCTCGACGAAGGCCATACCTTACAAGCGATAGTCGAATATTGCCGGGAAGAAGGCGCCAGCACCGTTTATACCGCTGCGCTGTTCGACAAAGACCTGCAAATCACCAAACCTATCAAGCCCGACTTTATCGGCCTCACTGTCGCCAATCATTACTTGTTCGGTTACGGTATGGATTACAAGGGTTATCTTAGAAATGCACCAGGCGTATTTGCCTGCAAGGAAGTACTATGACATTGGCTATCATCGGCGGCACCGGCCTCACCCAAATCGACGCACTCACCATCACCGGTGAAGAACGCCTGACCACGCCTTTCGGCGAACCTTCTGCGCCTTATTTGCTGGGTGAGCTAAATGGGAAGAAATTGGTGTTCCTAGCCAGACACGGTAATCCGCATCGAATCCCGCCGCACAAGATCAACTACCGGGCCAATATCTGGGGTTTAAAACAGCTAGGCGTTACTGAGATTATCGGCGTCGCGGCGGTCGGCGGTATCGGCACTAAGATGGCACCGGCCGTTATTGCCATTCCTGATCAATTGATAGACTACAGCTACGGCCGCGAGCATACGTTTTTTGCAGACGATCTGGAGCATGTCACGCATATCGATTTCACCGAACCGTATACACCCTCCTTACGTGCCAGAATTATTCAAGCCGCGCAACAGGCAAATATTTCCCTCACCCCATCAGGCACTTACGGCTGCACCCAGGGGCCAAGGCTGGAAACGGTTGCCGAAATCAAACGCATGGCTAACGACGGTTGCGATTTGGTGGGCATGACGGGCATGCCGGAAGCCGCGTTGGCACGGGAACTGGGTTTGGCTTATGCCAACATCTCGGTGGTTGCGAATTGGGCGGCTGGTGTGGTGGAGGGTGAAATCACCATGGCCGAGATCGAGAAAAACTTGGAAGTTGGCATGGCCAATGCCATCGCCTTGCTGAAAGCAACGGTATTGTTCAACGACTAGCAGAAACGGAAACGGATTTTGACGAAGCCCGGATGCCCCGCCAAAATCCGAGAATTTGGGAAACGTAGATTACATTTCCCGAACCTTTGCAAAGCGCTTATCTTTTCGTGCCACCGCTGTGAAGTACATCATTGCGGTAAGCTGAGTTGGCGGAGTCTTCGGCGATATTTTTTGCCGCAGTAGCATATTTATCATGCTCGGCATTTTTTACCATCAGTACGGCGCCAGCCGCCAGTACGACAGCAATGACGATATAGAGCCAGAAATTATCTTTTTCTTGTACTTCACTCATTTTGTACCTTCCTTTTGTTGTTTGTGATGGTGGTGCTGAAAAAATTTCAACGGGGCAAAAGATAACAAACGGAAGCTTATATTTTTTGATATACATCAAACTTTTTATGGTTGTTGAATTTTATGCCTAGTCGCCGCCTATTTCTAAAGCATTCCGGTATTTTGCTGACCGCGGCTTTATTGACCGGCAAATTCGCAAACGTCCTTGCCGAGAGGTTGGCAACGCATTTTGCCGCCGACGACTTCATCACCCTTTACACGCAACTTATCGATAAGCGAACGGTGACAAGCAGCAACCAACTCAATTTGATCCTGCCCGAGATTGCTGAAGATGGCGCGGTGGTACCGGTCAGCATTACCAGCGAGCTGGAAGGCATCGAGAAACTGTATCTATTCGCCGATAAAAATCCCACGCCGCTGCTGGCGGAATTCGAACTCACACCACTCATCGCACCCCAGCTCACGGCGCGGATTAAATTAGCGGAATCTTGCAACGTGATTTTGCTTGCGGAACACAACGGAGCGCTACTGCGCACCAGCCGCTGGGTTAATGTGATGCGCGGCGGCTGCGGAACAGGTTGATATGACCAACAGTATAAAAATCAGAAGCCAACGGCGCGACGGCTATACGGAAGTTAAATTGCTGATCACGCACCCAATGGAAAACGGCCGCAATCGCGACGCCAACGGCGAATTGATTCCGGCGCATTTTATCGAGCGGTTACTGGTTAAATTAAACGATCAACTAATCCTAACCACCAATATGGCCGGCAGCCTATCCAAAAATCCGTTTTTTACGTTTAGATTAAAAGCAGGAAATAGCGGCGATAGACTCAGTGCCGAATGGACTGACAATAGACAAAACCAAGATCACGCCGAGCACGTGCTCGACTGAAGCATAGGCTAGTTAAGAATAATTTCGGCGGTCTGATTTCGGGCGCTAGCCACCAGAAAACTCAACGGCGATGCAGCAAATTGCCGTTCCAACTGCGCCAGCAGTTCCTCAGCCCGTTGCGGGTTGGCAACCGCGCAAAATCCGGTCGGCCCCCACGAAGTTTGACCTATCGCCACCGCGCCGTGCTCAGCCAGACTAGCCATCGCTGCCGCAACATCCGGACTGGTAAACACCCCACCCTGCACCGGCGCGAAGTGTTCGCCCACCGCCTGCTGCAACGCAGTAATCACTTCGCCGAATTTATTAAGATTGCCTTCAGCCAACGCCGGCAAACCCTGCATCAATAGTAAGTAACACAAGCGCTCGGCCTGAGCTTGCGGAAACGGCGGTAATTGCTGAAAAGCATTGACCTCCTGTTCGCCATGCAAACCTTGGCCGCGTTGATCAAACACCAAAATAAATCGCCAGTCCTCCGGCACCGCTATTTGCGCGATCATGGGCGGGGTTTTTGTGTCCGGTCCGCGACCGCCGTCCACCACCAAGCCGCCTGTTTCGAAGATACCAATACCAATACCGGAACGCGCACCGCGATCAGAGAGTTGCGCTATTTCCCGCACCGACAGATCCAAACCGTAAAAAGCATTCAACGCTGCACCAACAGCCAGAGCCATTTGCGTACCCGATCCTAAGCCAATATGTTCAGGAATGGCATGGTCGATAGTGATATTGAGTGCATCGGAAACGTCCAGCAGCTGACAAAATTGCCGGGTACATTTCAGCGCGCGCTCGGCGGACGGACCGCTGACTTGCAAATTATCCGCGGCGGTTATGCTGAGCTGGGTATTGATTTCGTTCAGCGCCAAACCGATGCTACCGAAATGCCGCCCCAAAGCCCCGCTTAAATCGATAAAGCCCATATGCAAGCGAGCCGGTGCTATGACCGTCACTGATTGGTACCGCGCTTTCACCACCTGGATTCCGTCAAATACTAAAGAGCCGGCATTATAGCGGATGATGTTGGCGGACCGAGATAAAATCAGCCACTTGGTGTAGATCGGCCATGAGAAAATCGGCGTGTTCGACAGCCCAGGTGTCCGCCGGCTGTAATGACGGCACGAAGACGCAAGACGCTCCAGCGGCCAGAGCAGCACTGACGCCTGTCGGCGAATCTTCCAGCACCAAACAGTCCTCGACCGGTTGTGCCAGCTCCGCGGCAGCGCGCAAAAAGATATCTGGCGCCGGCTTTGCCGCGGCGACCATATCGCCGGCAACGATATAAGAAAAAACATCCGTCAATCCGGCCCAGGCCAGGCATTGTTGCGCTGCCGCCAGTGCGCTATTCGTTGCCAGACAGAACGGCAAACGATACAGAGACAATACCTCCAACACGGCGAAAAAACCCGGTTTTACGGCGATACCGTGTTGCTGCACATGCGCAAGCCAATAATCGCTACTCAATTGTTGAAACTTGTGCAGATTGAAACCCGGACCACACTGCACCTGCAAACGCTGAGTCACTATTTTTCCGGAACAACCGGACAAGCTATCCCAAAATTCAGCCGGCAGCGCAAAACCAAGCTCATCTGCCCCGGCCTGCCAAGCCTGAACATAAGTCGGTTCGCTATCCAAAACCAGACCGTCCATATCGAAAATGACCGCCCGCCAATGCCGATCTGTCACCGGATGACCTTAATAAACTCGCCTATGGCTTCCCGATTCGAACCGACTACTATGCGCTGAACACCGTCTTGATCGACTTCCAACTGCCCGGCCACGCGAATCCGTTCACCGATTTGTGCCTGACCATTGTAAGTCGCAGTAAAACACACCACGCTATCAACTTGGGGATGTTTGATGGCAAACCGAGCGGGATAATCGAAACTGAATTGGTCTTCACACACTTCGGCGTCGATAGTGATGAAGCCCAGTTTACGATAACTTTTATCCTGTGCTTCCGGATCGGCGACCGCCAGCGACAAATCGAATTTGCGCCCATTGATCATGCCCTTGTTGTACTTGCGCTGCTCGTGCCAGACATATTCGTCAAAGGCAAAATCGCAGGCTCGCCGCTGGTAAGCCTCCAACCAGTCTTCATCGTTTAATGCCTGGCAACGATCTTCGGCAATCAAGGCTTGGACGATATTGCGCGCACGATGAAACTCGCCACGCTCGTAGCACACCAGATCAATATCGGAACTGTGTTTTTGCATAGCCACCAGCAGCGAGCCGGTCACGCCGAAACGGCTAAGGTCCAAGCCATTGGACCGCAACAAGCCGCACAGTTTATGCAAATCGGCCAATACCGGATCGCCGGGCTCCTCAGCCAACAAACGTTGCAATAATTTTTGAGGCTGATAATGCCGAACAATAGCGGCACTGGGCACGGCGTGTAAATGCGCATCAAGCAGTGCCGAATAATGCAGATACTGAGGGCAATATTGCTCAAGATGTTGGTTCGCCAATGCGGTGTCGACCTTGCGCCAAACGCCCTCCAGACAGAGGTAACGCAGAAAACATAGGACCTTCCCATTTTCCTGGCCCTGCACAACGACCGCGAAAATCAATCCTTCCGCAGTTTCTATAAAATCTTTGGCTCGATACACGGTTTTAATTGAACTCCACCCGGTTACGGCCGCCTTGCTTGGCCTTGTACAAAGCGGCGTCTGCCGCCTCCAGCATCTCCAGCGCGGTTCTATATTGGCCGACATAGGTTGCCACGCCCAAACTCAGGCTAACGCACTGAGTCTCGGTGTCGCCGTAAACGATGTTTTTTTCAAAAACTTGCCGGCGAATATTTTCAGCAAGCTTAAGGGCATCTTGCAAAGCCGTATCGGGCAGGATCGCCACGAACTCCTCGCCACCGTAGCGACAAATGAGATCACTGCTACGCTCCAATTGCTCCGTGAGAACTTTCGCCACCGCAATCAAACACCCATCGCCTTGCGGGTGCCCCAAGGTGTCGTTATATTTCTTAAAGTGATCGATATCGCAAATAATCAAAGACAACGGCGCTTTATTGCGGCGAGACAGCGCAAACTGCATGGCAAGATTGCTATCGAAATGGCGGCGATTGCCCAAGCCGGTTAATTGATCGCGCAGTGATAAACGCTCCAATTCCCGATTGGCGGCCTGCAATTCCCGCTGAGTGGTTTGCAGCTTTTGCCGCATCACATAAATCCGCTCCATCGCGATCACTGTCAATCGCAAACGGGTAGGATTCAGCGGCTTAGGCAGATAGGCGTCGCCGCCGGCCAAAATACCGTTAACGAACGACTCATCATCGTCGTGCATCGTAAAAAAAATGATGGGAAACCAATCGGCCTTTTTTAGCTCGCGGATGGCTTTCGTGGCCTCGAAACCGCTCAGCAAGGGCATTTCCACATCCATCAAAATTAAATCCACGTCTTGGTCGCCGACATATTGCAAGGCTTCGGAACCGTTTTCCGCATAGGACACCGCATGCCCCATTTCTTTCAGGCATTCCGCAACCAGCTGCCTGATCACTTTACTATCATCGACCACCAATATTTTCATTGTTCTTTTAGTTGGCTTAAGCAGACTCTAGGATTCTAGCGTAATTAATTGAACTCACAGAAAACAATTGATAAAACCGAGTCAATCCCCTATCCTCGCCCGCTGGCTTTTCAGCCTACCAACAATCCGTTATTCCCCTCCAAACCTTAGGAGAAATCATGAAGATCGGTGTTCCAAAAGAAGTTCACGACGGCGAAAAGCGCGTCGCTACCACGCCCGAGGCCGCTGAAAAAATCATCAAACTAGGTTTTGAAGTACTGGTGGAAAGCGGCGCCGGCGACAATGCCAATATTTCCGATGACGCTTATCGGGCGGCCGGCGTGCAAGTGGTCGCCTCGGCGCAGGAATTATGGCAACAGAGCGATATTGTCATGAAAGTCCGCGCTCCCGAATTTCATCCGCAACTGGCTATCGACGAAGCCGACTTGCTGCGCGAAGGCCAGCAATTGATCAGCTTTATCTGGCCGGCGCAAAACGAAGCACTAATGCAAAAATTGGCCGCCAAAAAAGTCTCTGTGTTGGCCATGGACAGCGTGCCGCGTATGTCCCGCGCCCAAAAAATGGACGCCCTGAGTTCCATGGCCAATATCGCCGGTTATCGGGCCATCGTAGAAGCCGCGCAACATTTTGGCCGCTTCTTCACCGGTCAAATCACCGCTGCCGGAAAAATCCCGCCCGCCAAAGTGTTAGTGATCGGTGCCGGCGTCGCAGGTCTGGCCGCGATTGGCGCTGCGAAAGGCATGGGTGCCATTGTCCGCGCCTTCGACACCCGGCCGGAAGTGAAAGAACAAATCGAGAGTATGGACGCCGAGTTCCTGATGCTGGACTTTCAGGAAGACGGCTCCGGCACCGGCGGTTACGCCAAAACCATGTCCAAGGAATTTATTGAAGCCGAGATGGCTTTGTTTGCCCAACAAGCCAAGGAAGTGGACATCATCGTCACCACCGCCTTGATCCCCGGCAAACCGGCCCCCGAGCTGATTACTGCCGAAATGGTGGCGTCAATGAAGCCCGGCAGTGTGATCGTGGATTTGGCTGCCGAACAAGGCGGTAACTGCGCGCTCACCGAGAAAAACCAGGTGGTGGTAAAGCACGATGTGACCATTATCGGTTACACCAATTTGCCCAGTCGCTTGGCTAATCAATCCAGCCAGCTTTACGCCACTAATCTGCGGCATCTGCTCACCGACCTTACCCCTGGCAAAGACGGCAACACTGTCATCAACATGGAAGACGAGGTGATACGCGGCGCGACCGTGATTAAGGAAGGCAATATCACTTGGCCGCCGCCACCGCCCAAACTGTCCGCTGCCCCCAAACAAGCGGCAGCCGCCGAAGCAGCCGCCGCAGTGGAAACCAAATCTTTGATACCGGAACCGATAAAGCAATGGTTGCCGATTGCCTTGGCTGCTCTGGTGTTCTTTGCGGTCGGAGCGACGGCACCTACGTCGTTTTTGTCGCACTTCACGGTGTTTGTATTGGCTTGCTTTGTAGGCTACCAGGTGATTTGGAACGTCTCACCGTCGCTACACACACCGTTAATGAGTGTGACCAACGCCATCAGTGGCATCATCGTGATCGGTGCTCTGGTGCAGGTGTCCTCGCCTGACTCCATAATCGGAATTTTGTCGGCGGTGGCCATTCTGATCGCATCCATCAATATTGCCGGCGGCTTTCTCGTGACACGCCGCATGCTTGAAATGTTTAGAAAATAAGGAGAGCTACATGTCAAACGGTCTAGTTACGATGGCATACATCGCAGCCTCGATTCTATTCATTCTCAGCCTCAGCGGCTTGAGCAAGCAGGACACAGCGCGGCGCGGCAATTATTACGGCATGACCGGGATGGCGATTGCGATTGCAGCCACGGTATTCGGCGGCAGTGTGACCGCCTACGTCATACTCACGATTGCCTTGCTGATCGGTGGCTTCATCGGCACCAAAGCCGCCGCCAAAGTGGAAATGACGCAAATGCCGGAGCTGGTGGCACTGATGCACAGCTTGGTTGGGATGGCGGCGGTATTGGTCGGCTACGCCAACGCCATGGATCACTCCAACAGTTTGGTCGGCGCCGAAAAAACCATCCACGAAGTGGAAACCTACATCGGTATATTTATTGGTGCGGTGACCTTTTCCGGTTCGGTGATCGCCTTCGGCAAGCTCTGCGGTCGCATCAGCGGCAAGCCGGTGTTGTTGCCAGCACGGCATTGGCTAAACCTGGCCATGCTGGTCGTTACCGTGATTTTGGGCGGCAGCTTTCTGAGCGCGGCAGAAAGCGGTGGCGGTATGCTGCCGCTGGCGATTATGACGGTGATTGCTTTGGTATTTGGGGTACACATGGTGATGGCCATCGGCGGCGCCGACATGCCGGTGGTGGTATCGATGCTGAACAGCTATTCCGGTTGGGCGGCAGCGGCTACCGGCTTCATGCTCAGCAATGACTTACTGATCGTCACCGGCGCCTTGGTCGGCTCCAGCGGTGCGATTTTGAGTTACATCATGTGCCGGGCGATGAATCGACACTTTCTCAGCGTGATTGCCGGCGGGTTCGGTAGCGCGGGTGGTGAAGCGGCAGAAGTGGTCGGTGAGGTACAACCCATTGAAGTGGAAGAAACAGCCCAATTATTGCTGGATGCCAAAGACATCGTGATCATTCCCGGCTATGGCATGGCCGTAGCGCAAGCACAGCACACGGTCAACGAAATCACCAAATTGCTGACCGGTCGCGGCAAAAAAGTTCGGTTTGCCATCCATCCAGTGGCTGGCCGTATGCCGGGGCATATGAACGTCTTGTTGGCTGAAGCGAAAGTGCCGTATGACATCGTGTTTGAAATGGATGAAATCAACGAAGACTTTCCACATGTGGATGTCTCCATCGTCATTGGCGCCAACGACATCGTCAACCCCTCTGCTTTGGACGACCCCAACAGCCCGATAGCCGGCATGCCGGTGCTGGAATGCTGGAAAAGTGCTGCCACTATCGTCCTGAAACGTTCGATGGCTTCAGGTTACGCCGGCGTCGGCAATCCCCTGTTCGTGCATGACAACACCCGCATGCTATTCGGAGATGCTAACGATAAATTGCAGGGCTTGTTGAAGGCTTTGCAGGGGTGACCTAAGTAATCCCATCGGTGACCGCCAATTTAGATAATTGGCGGTCACCTCAAACTGGGGAGCCGCAAAGGACAAAGAAGATTAAGCCTGTTTACGTTTCAGGCCCAGGAAACCCAGTAATCCGGTACCCATAAACCAGATCGCACCAGGCACTGGTACAGCGGCTGGCGTAATTGAAGTGACCAAATAAACGGTACTATTATCACTGCCCCATGCTCCTGCGCCATTGGTATTGATACTGTTATAGTACCAGACCCATTGCGCGCTGGAATCGATACCGGAGTGGTAGCCCCAGGGCGATACTCCGTTTGCACCTTCTGCGACAATCGGGGATGCCGGATTCGCCAGCGAATCTACGTACATACTCCAACCGGTACCGCCAGTTGAAATAGTATTTGCGCCATTGCCGAATAAGTATTCGTTATTCGACAGCGTAAAAGTACCCAATGCTGCACCCGGGCCACCTTGATTGGTGACTTTTAAAATCAGATAGGAGACAGACGTGAGAGTTAAGCTGTCTACCGAAGAATACGTGCTGCCCCAATTGTTGCCGCTTAGGATAGCAGCGCTACTAATAGAGTTTGCGCTGGAGCTGACGTACGCTTCAAAGGCGTTATCGGCAGTAAAAGTGCTGGTAAGTAAAGTCGATGCTTGCGCGCCTGATATTGAGCCAGCCAGAATAAGAGCCGAAGTCAGTTTTTTCATTTTTCAGATACCTTTAAGTTATGTGAGTAGCGTAAGGTTATCACTTGGTCGTTATCGATCATATTGCCCAAAAGCATTACGACCAAGCCTCCGGTAGTAATAAGCGCTAGTAGCCTAAACCCTGACTAAATAGAGCAGAGGCTGGTTTTGCCACAAGTTAAAAAGTTGGAGTGAATTTGTTTACCTTACCATCAATCTGGAACCTGATCATTACCACCCTCGTATTCATCTGGGTAGCCAAACGTGCCCAAACTTTGCTGGATAAGCAAGATTTGCCCCGTGGCACGACACGCAGCTTGCTGGTGTTTACCTTGGCCTCGCTGCTATCCTGGGGATCAGGCGAAGCTATCGACTGGACCGAAGCGAAAATCCGGGGCAAGCCACAAATCGCCTCTCGGTCAACGGAAGAAGAGATTGCTCAGCTGTTAGAGGTTTTCAACCAAATGCAAACGGCAACCCAAACTAAATCATCAAGCTATTAACGAGACATTATGAAAAGACTGCTATTGGGATCAACGCTGGCCTTTTGTGCCCCCACCTATGCTGACAACTATTTATCGTTTAAAGCACCGAATAAAGCCGATGCGGAAACTTGGCTGAATGCCTTTACCGATGCTCAAGATATGACCCGAGACGGCATGGTGTTAAAAAGTAATTTAAAGCGGGAAGAACTCTCGGAATTGCTGAAATCGCTGCGGGCAAAAGCGGAAACCTTGTTCGGTGATGTCGTATCGCCGTTCGGTGATTGCACGAAATCGGTCGAGTCGGTCAATTGGTACTGGCAAACACAACTATCGCTCATTACCGATCCAACGAATGATACCGATAGCAAGGCGGTTAGCTTGGTTACCCTCGCCTGGGAAGGCGGCGAATATTGTGCGATATGCTCACGCATCATCAGGGCTTTGCCGTAACGCTGACCCGAATTCTTCTAGCTTTAGTTAGGACTAGTTGAGACGAAAGCGATAAAGACCTGCCTTCCACGACCTTTAGCACCAAGGTCTGTTATTGCTCTGAAAGCAGCCTTGCTTCTGATCTATCACTTAAATCAGTCTGGTAGCATGGGCACCGCTATTTATCGGGGGGAATTGGCAAAAATATTTACGCCCTCATAATGGCAAAATGCTGAAGCGCCTGTCAGCCAGTCCGCGGCAAACATACGCGAAAGCACGTGCCCTTCCCCAGTTCGCTCTTCACCTCTATTCGCCCATTGTGCTTTTTAACGATCCCATAGGATAAGGACAGGCCCAGGCCTGTGCCCATGCCAACTGATTTGGTGGTAAAAAACGGATCGAAGATTTTTCCAAGCTGTTCGGGCTTGATGCCCTTGCCGGTGTCCTCCACCTCAACCCAAACATTTTGCTCGTCATACGCGGTACGAATCGTAATTCGGCCGTGATCCTCGATGGCTTGCACGGCGTTGATCAAAAGGTTCATAAACACTTGGTTGAGCTGGGACGCGATGCAGTTAATCTCGGGGATTCCGCCGTATTCCTTGACGACGTCGGCCTTGTACTTAATCTCGTTCCACACCACGTTAAGCGTACTGTCAAGACCGGCCTCAAGATTCGCCGATTGCTGTTCCAGTTCGCCGACGTGAGAGAAATCCTTCAGATCCTTAACGATGCGCCGCACTCGCTGCAGGCCGTCGAGGGATTCCGCGAGAAGATCGCCAATATCTTCGCGTAGATAGCCGATATTGATTTCCTGCTTCAGATGCGTGATATTTTGCAAGGCCTCATTTACCAACGACCCTTCAATCCGTTCGTAAGCCGCCAGCAGTGCCAGCATGCCATCGACATACTCTTGCAAGGTGCTCAAATTGGAGTTGACGAAGCCAATGGGATTATTGATTTCGTGAGCCACGCCGGCCGCGAGCTGACCAATCGAAGCCATTTTTTCGGATTGCAGCAGTTGCATCTGGGTTTCTTCAAGCTGCCTGATCAGTTCCTCTTGACGCGCCTTCTCGGCCAGCAATTGCGTATTGGCCATTTGCAGGGATTCAGTGCGCTTTCGCACCTGTTCTTCGAGCTCGTCTCGGGAATCGCGCAATGCTTCCTCGGCCCGTTTGCGTTCGGTAATATCGTTAAAGCCGAAGACGCGGCCGATGATGTGCTCGCCTAGATACTGCGGCCGGGATCTACATTCGAAAATCCGGCCATCATTGAGGCTCAGAATATCTTCGGTTTCGCTGTTGCCGACTAGCTCCTGTAGGCGCATACGAAATATTTCCGGCTCGGCAACCAACCCGGCAATAAACTCGAGAATATCCGCTTCCTCCCCCTCCAGCAGCAACTCGTCGGAAATGCCCCACATGCTGCTGAACTGGCGGTTCATGTTGGCAATCTTGCCATGCCAATCGATGACTAGAATGCCATTGCCTGTCGATTCCAACGTCGCCCGCAATTGAGACAATATTTGGGCCAGAGCATCCTCGGCCTTGTGCTCGTTCTGTACATCCCTGGCCTGCACCAGAATCAAAGGGCTTCCTGCGTGATCAATGACTTTGACGGATTTGGTCACCGTCAGCATCGAACCGTCGGCGCATTGGTAAAGTCCGTCCTGGGTCTCGATATCCTGGTATTGGCCGTTACGGACGTCCTCCCAATAAAACACGTCTTGCAATGAACTTTCGATGTTGGTGATCGGCATGGCCAGCAATTCGGCTTCCGAATAGCCCAGCATTTTCTCGACAATCTTGTTGGCAACGATGATCCGCAACTCACCGGGTTCAACCAACAACATCATATACCGGCTGTAATCAAGCATCAGATGTTCGAGGCTTATCATCCGGCTCGCTCCTGCCCAGGCGTATTCGGATCGAAATAGTAATTGACCCGTTTGCGCGGACTGAGATAGTTGTATATCTCCCGCGGGACCTGCGCCGGCCTGATCGCCTTTGCGATATTCGCATCCGCTTCGCACGCCGTGTCCACCAGAATCGCCTCATCCCTGGGAATATCCGCGTCGTAAATCAGCACCAGCGGTTTCATCGGCTTGGCGGTATTGACGGTGACGACCATGCCGATCACGCCATTGGAAAACTGCACGATGGTGCCGGGCGGATAAACGCCAAGACAACGGATGAAGACCTGGAGCAGTTTCTGATCGAATTTGTTGCGCAACTTGGCGAACATGGTCGACAGCGCCTCGTGGGGCGTCAGCGCATCGTTAATATTCACCGGATTGCATAATTCATCGTAGTGGTTGGCAATGACAACAATCCGGGAAAGCAAACCGATAGCCTCACCCTTTAGTTTATTAGGGTAGCCAGTCCCATCGAACCATTCGTGGTGTTCGCGGATGATGGTCACCACGGCCGGCGCCAATCCCAGCCGCTGGCCAATATCCGCGCCGTACTGGCAATGCATTTCAAACAAATGCCGCTCAGCCTCATTAAGCGGCTCCTTTTTCATCAGAATTTTTGTCGGAATTTCCTTATGGCCAATATCGTGAAACAGCGCGCCTATACCCAGGCTGCCGACCAGTTCTTGCGGAAGCTGGATGTCGCGAGCCATCATCAGGGACAGCATGGTGACGTTCAAAGAGTGGTAATACATTTCCTCGGCACCCGCTTTGCCGATCATGACATGTATAGCAAGTTCCGGTGCGCAAAGCAGCGAGTCGACAATTTGGTCCACCAATTGCCCAGCCTTGCGCACGGTTTCCGCCGGCATGGTAAACAGGCTTTTCTCAATGCCGTGTATCGTTTTAGCGGTATCGATAAAGGCATTTTCAATCCGCGCCGCCACCTCGCGCTGCTGCTGGATCCGCTCGACCAGCGCCAGTTTGGCTGCCAACGCCGGCGAAATATCCGGCTTGGCGGCAACCTGTGGTTGCTCTACCTGCTGTGTTTTTTTAGGCAGCGGATGGACATCGCTGAGGGCCGGATCGTAACGAATCGATTTCAGCCCAAGACCCTGCAGGGTCTTGATCTGCGCCTCGTTTTTAATCTTGAAATGGCTGAACGAGAATGGGTGATCAAACCACTTGAGATTGAGGTGGATATACAACCCGACCCGCAGCTGATCCATGGTGATGTTGAGGTCATCTTGCATAGGGATTGGCAGTTCGATCAACTTTTGTCAGATGGAAAAATGTCGAATTCATACCGTCTCTACTCATACGCCGCCCCAGACCACTCCCGGTTTTGCGATCATCTTCATACGGAAGACGCCGCTTCAGTGAAGTTTGACCGGAAGCGTAGGGGAAATAAGGAAAATAAGCAAACCAGTGGTCAAATCCAGTTGGACCCTATGCCAATCAAAAGCTTGGGAACTGAATAGCAACTCATTCTCCTCATACCCCCTTAGCAATTGAGCCATGTGTTTCCCTCCTTCTGCATCCGGACGATGATCCATTAGAAGTTAGCTAAGAGTGCCGGTGCTTGCGTTGGCAATTACCTGAAGGTGTTTAGCTTAGCGAGATCTTTTATCCCGTTCCAGTTCCAAATATTTATGCCGCAAATCGACATAATTGCCGCCTATCCATTGCCAAAATGTCGCCGCCGCTTCCGGGTCAGTGCTGATTAACTTCACGGCTATCGCGCCGTTGCTGCTGATGTCGGTAATCTGTGCGTCAATATCAATGCTGGCTTTGGTTTTGACGACGCGCCTGTCGGTATCGACCCGAAAAGTCACCGGTTCGCCCACTTGAAACAAGATGTCGCGTTTTAAGCCGCCCAAAAACTTCAGGCTATACTCCGAAACCGATTGAAACGGCAACACGAACTCTGCATGCCAACGAAACGGCGGACACTGGATAGGTCCGGCGTTCTTGGGAAAATGCACGGTATAGCCGTCATCGACTTTGGCTTTAACCACCCCCCGGGTATAAATTTCGTGGCAATTGGTCAGTACCGCATCGCCCGGCTCCAGACCGTATTTTGCAGCGTGTGCAGTCAGGCTGTTGAAAGCCAAGACAAGTCCCAAAACGATTGTTTTCATGCTGCTCTCCTGATTATTATTGTTTACTTTCATCCCTAAACTTACGGCTCGGCCAACCGGATACTGGAGATCAAATTCCTCCCCCAGCTTGGCGGGTGTACCCTCAGTCTGTATCCGCCACCAAGCGTTGTCAATATGTTGCCTACAATGCAGCTCAGCAGCAGGCGGACAACCCAATCCCTTCTTTATCGCGGTTGCGGTGTGCTGGGTTGATATGGACCCAGCAGACTACGTACCAAGGTATTGGTTTCGTCTATATCCACAGTGATCATATGCCCGGTGTTAGTGCCTAGATAGGGCTGCATTGCTGCTGCCATATACGGGAACACCAGACGTAAGTCGTTACTGGAACCGTTACTTTGTACGCTGGTTTTCCATAACTGTTTGCGTTGCTGCTGTTGCAAATAGGCTTCTTTATCGCAGGCTTCCAACACCAGATAGCGCCGGAACGTCGTGTAGGATTCGGTGCGTTGCGAATAGCCGCCGTAACCCCAACCAAAACCGGGATAATAGCCATTGTAAAATCGGGACATGCGGTACGGATAGTAATAACCCATGTCGTTCCACAATGGTACTTCGTAGCTATACTGGTGGACTTCCGGCGCACCGACCCCGTAACTCAAGAACATCACCAAGTTGCTGTCCTGCAGACTGTTGGCCTTGCTGTAACCGCGGTTAGCCAGGACTTTTTCGATATAGGTTTTAAACTCGATAAACTGCAAATCCTGTTCGTTTGCACCGGCATTCCCCGGCAATACCACGAATCGCATATTGCTTTGCGGAGCGCTAACGGCGACTAACGAATCGATTTCCGTGCGGAATTGCAGAGGACGCGGTGTAGTGCTACAAGCCGCCAATAATGCAGTCATTAATAAAACCAACAATCGATAACTTACGCCTATGAATTTATTGCTGTGCATGGTCACTCCCTGTTTCGTTCGTTGAAGCATTCTCTTGCCATAAGCTTTGCGTGCGTTGCTGCAAGCGAATATCGGCAAGTACCTTTTTATCGTGCAATTCCGCCTGGTGGGCTAATTGTTCCGAGAGCTGCTGACTTTCCGCAAGCCTTTGCCTAGCCTGCTGGGTTTCCTGGGCCAGCAACTCCGCTTCCAGACGCATGGCCTTTAATTCGTTTTCGTGGCGTAGCTGTTCGGCATACAAACGCTTCTCAAGTTCCAACTGCTGAGTAAGCTGATCTTGTTTGTCTTCCAACAAGCGCCGCTGTTTTTCGGCTTCCTGAGCCTGCATCAGTAATTCCAGCTCGGATATGCGGCGCAAATGTTCCAGTTGCAGGCGTTTTTCGTGTATTTCCTCTTCCTCCTGCAACCGCTGCTGCCGGGAGAGTTCGCGGGTGCGTTCTTCATTCAATTCAAAAGTCTTTTTCAACACGTTCAGATAAACGCTATCTCGCCCCAACTGCACGTTCGGAAATTCGTTAAAGCTGGCAGTGAGACTACACAGCGCTTGCGATTGAATATGCTGTTGCATTAATACTTGGTTAATAGCCAGCGCAATGCGTTTCTCGGTGTCAATTAGACCGGTTTGAATCCAGTTGCCATCAGACAGCTTTTGCAACTCAAGATTGACCACATCGTCGATAATGTCGGCATACAACTGCTTGATGTGTTGGTTAATCGTGGGCAGCATTTCGCTGTTTTTCAGCACGTAAGCCAATGTGGCCTGAAAGCGCAAATCCAGCGCCAAGTCTACAGTGCAAAAATCGTCGAACATACTCACCTGGCGCCGGTATTGCCAGGTTTCTATCGTCAGTGGGTGGATATGATGATAAAAGCGTTTGACGAATTTCTTTGGCCGCAAAAAGAGTTTTTTATACGGCCCAAGTTTTAGCTGCACCACTTGCCGGTCGGCGTCAAAACCAGCGATCCATTGCTCCGCTGAATCGGCCAGCGACTCTTCAAATAAATCGCCGCCAGCCAGCCAGACTTCTAATTCGGTGCCGGGGCTATTCATGGCTAACACTACCGGCTGCGGCAGCGGCTTTTTGTTTAAGCGCGGCGATTTTGTCGGACATTTTTTCGGCAATCAGCGGGTAAAGATTCGGCGCAAACTCCACGGTTCTATCATCGACTTTACGCAAGAAACCGCGGCTGAGCAGCAAGCCGACCACGAACATCCGCGACCAATCCGAGTAACGGCGGGCTTTTTCCAAGTCGGATTTTTCGATGACCATTTCCAGTTCGTCGTTCTCGTTGATCCGAAACTCGGTGAATTGTCGCAGGCATTCAAACACCAGTTCTTCTTCCTGGATCGTCAACGGTCCCGGTGCGGTAAACTCCAAACGGTAAGACAATAACACCGTAAAAAAATCCACCATTGCCGCGCAGGCAAATGCAAACCAGGAAAACCCGCGCCACATCGCAAACGAGGGTTTAACTTCCTCAACAAACTGTTTATAGGTCATCAGCAAGGGTGCATCGGGTAAAGACATACCCATGCTGCTGGCAAGTTGGTTCACCCCAAGCTGTATATCCTGATAATTTTTTAAGAATTGTGTATAGGTGGCTTCCTTGTCGTTGGTTACATCCAGCTGATTCAAATTGCTTTGCAGCAGCCGGATATTGCTGTCCAAGGCCTGAAAAGCTTGTTCCTGCTGTTGTAAGGCCTGCTTTTTTTCCTGATATATCTGATTGTAATGGCGCCAGAACGGCCCCTCGCCTACCTGATTTTTATAGCCGGGGCCGATTTCATTATGCGTGCCGAAATAGGCTTGGCGGGCATCCAGCGAGGCTTTTTCCAGATCCTGTTTTTGTTGGTGCAGCATCTGGCTTTTAACTTGCAGAATACTGTCCAGATAATTTTTGGTTTGCTGTCTTAACTCGTTCAGCCTATTGATATGCAGCGTTTCCTGCTCGGATATTTCGTAAAACTTGAAATAGGAAAAAGTCACTGAAGCAGCAATCGCCACCGCCAAAGACGCCACCACGGTAAAGTAGCGCATCCTGTTGGCCTTCCAATGAATGCCGGCCATTTCCAAAGAACAGATAACGATGATGGATTGAATGGCGACGGTAATCACCAACGCAATCCAGGGCGTGATGAAATGCGATAAACCGTAATAGGTCGTAAAGCCGGAGGACAGGCTGAGCATTAGGACGATGGGTATCGTCCAGATACGCAACATGCTGACAAACAGGGTCTGAATGCGGTTAATAAAATAACCGAGTCCGGTAGAACGGATTTTGATGCTGGGATTTGTCATTATTATTTTTTGCTCCAGCAGAATGCGGGATAAAACGGCGTCAGCTCATACTTAAAAGCGCTCGCCGGTGTCATGAACAATGGCCACCACGGTTTTCTCCACGCCCATCAATGCGGTGCGCGCACCGCCCGAGATGACCGAAGTTTCGACTAGCTCCACCGCCAAATCAAAATCCGAAGCTTACGGTTTTTGATCATGTCGGCAACCCTGGACATAGCGCCCAGGACTGCCTGACGATTTGCTGGACCTTGACAAAAGCGCCCTATTTAGCAAGCGCCCCGCTTTCTCCGCGACTTGAATCATAGCCAGACCGATTCAGTCCATAACCGAGCCGCTGGGGTTTTGCGATGCCACCTTTGCCAGCACAGTCGCGGAGTTTTCCAACACGACTTTATGTAATTTCACTACCGGGGTATTGCCGATCAATTGCATTACATCGCTGGCGATAGGCATTGAGCTACCCCTATTATTTCTCGATTTTAAACGCTAAAAACACCGGGCTGCCATTACGTTGTACCAAAAGTGCTATCGATTTTTCAACCGGTAATTTCGCGACGATAGCGTTAAACTCGGCGGCATCACGCACCACATTATTTTGAATGCGCAAAATAATATCCCCTGGCTGAATGCCGGCGTCCATTGCTATGCCTTTGTTAACTTTTTGTACTATTACGCCGTTCTTTTCCACCTGTGATTGTTGACGTTGTTCGGCGGTTAAATCTGCCACGGCCAAGCCCAGACGGTTCACGGCCACTTCAGGGGCAGCCGCAGGCCCGTTAGCCAAAGAGGAGGGTTGCGCAGGCAGCAAACCGATTTTCACACTAAGATCCTGCTTATCGCCTTGGCGAATGATTTTTACCTTGGCTTTTTCATCGATGGGCGTCATGCCCACTCTAGGCGGCAATTCACCGGACGTTTCGATGACTTGGCCGTTAAACTCGACAATGATGTCGCCAATTTGAATGCCGGCTTTTTCGGCCGGTCCGCCGGGTATCACTTTAGAAACCAAGGCACCGTGCGGCCGGTCCATACCAAACGACTCCGCCAACTGCCGGGTTACATCCTGGATTTGTACACCCAACCAGCCCCGCGAGACTTTACCTTTACTTTTGATTTGGTCGACCACGTTCATCGCCACATCGATAGGTATGGCAAACGATAAGCCCATATAGCCACCGGAACGGCTGTAGATTTGCGAGTTAATTCCGACCACCTTGCCTTGCATATTGAATAAGGGGCCACCTGAATTGCCTGGATTGATGGCAACGTCGGTTTGAATGAAAGGCACATAATTGCCATCCGGCAGGCTCCGTCCCTTGGCGCTGACAATACCAGCGGTAACCGATTGATCGAAACCGAACGGGGTACCGATGGCCAGTACCCACTCACCCACTTGTAATTGCTCCGGCGAGCCGACTTCCACTACCGGCAGGTCCTTAGCTTCTACTTTTAATAGGGCCACATCGGTGCTTTCGTCGGAGCCGATCAATTTGGCAATCAACTCCCGGCGATCTTTCAATTTAACGACAATCTCGGAGGCGTTGTTCACCACATGGTGGTTGGTCAAGACATATCCGTCTTTGGAAATCACAAACCCTGAGCCCAAGGAGTTGGTTTCTCGTGGTGAATTACCTCCACGCCCAGGGCCCTGGAAAAACCGCCGAAAAAACTCTTCCATTTCCGGCGGCATATCCTCAGGCATTTGCTGTTGATCGACGCCCGCTTGCGGATCTGCAGCCTTTTGGGTCGTGCTGATATTGACCACCGCATCCCCATTGGTTTTAACCATTTCGGTAAAATCGGGCAATTGCGCATAGCTTGCATCAATCGCCAATAAAAATATCAAAACTCCATAAAACAGCTTATTAAGCATGTAATCTCCACTCATACATTTGATTTGTTACAAAAATGACACGCTAACGTAGCGCTATGCCGTCAGCAATTAGCTCGACTGTTTTGGCGGGTACTTCACCCAATACGGTGAACTGGGTATCGCCAATCACCTTACTGAACGAATTGACAGAACCCAGACTATGCAAACCATTCATACCTTGCGATTCTTTGGCTTCCAGATACACCGACACTGTAGAAAAACCGTCGCTAATCAATAGATGATCTACGGCTTTCTGAGATTGCTGGATGGAATTGCGAATAAAAAATACCGGCTCAAACCCAGACGGCCAATTCTTCAATACGAATGTAGCGTTTTCAAACGGTTCGGCTTGAGCGGAGTGGATATGTTTGACATGAAAGCTGTTGTCGTCGACATTGCCGGCGTGGGGCTCGGCTAATGAGTCGGTCATTAAATCGGTGAAAACTACTTGCTCAAGGATACTACCGTCCAAATTGTACACTTCGACTTTCAGCGGCAAAAAATGCTGGGTATCCACCCAGATTTTTCTCGGGTAGCGCAGCGGATCGGTAGGCTCGACACTGACGATTTGCGTAGGCAACATCGCGATGGATTCCTGACCCGACAAAACTAATTGATAATTTTTTTCCAGGTTAGCGGTGTTCTGCGGCAAATTGACGATAAACGAACTATCCAACGGATGATGATTCACCACTTTTTGACTGGTTTCCTTAAATGTACAAGTCACTTCGTTGGATTTACGTGTCACTTCCCGCATCGGCGAATTCAAAGACGCCAAACGCTCCTGTTCGACGCCGTTTTCTACACTATGCTGATATTTCATCGTATCGAGCTGACCGTTTTTCATGAAGATCACGGTACCCCGGTAGTTGAGGGTTTTCATCGCCCGGTTCATATTATCCAGCCATTGTCGGGCCGTCACTTGATCCTTATCGGCAAAAGCGCTTTGACAAACAACGCACAGCAAAAAAGCTTTTAAAACTCTCACGCGCTTATTCCTGCCGATAGCCCACCACCCGTGCGTAGGGTTGTCCCGCTTGCACGCTATTGACATACATCGCGTTGTCATGGGCTTCCAGATAATCCTTGAATCGAGCATGCATTTCCTCGGTTGATACGTCTTTACCCTGAGCCACCATCTCGACCGAGCCAAGCGGGTTATGCATTTGCTTATCCACTTTACTGCTGACCCACACGACGGCCAGTGCCACCGACGCGGCAATCGCGAAAGCCGCCTTTTGCCAATTTATCGCCGATTTTTTACGGGGTAAGAAGTAGGTAGGTTCTTGCCGAATCTGTTCGTGAATCTTGTCCACAAAATCGCTGGTAACGTGAGAATATTCGCCAGTCTTCATGACTTGACTGGCAATTTGATAGCGGCGCAACTTGTCTTTCAGCAAGCCGTCGTTCTGCAAAGTCTGCAATAGCGACAGCGCCTGTTGGCTATCCAGTTCGTCGTCTATCAGTTGAGAAAGTTTTTCGTTAAGTTGTTCTTGCATCGATACACCTTTAGTCGAGCAATGGGTTTAATTTTTGGTCTATGGCTTCGCGAGCCCTAAAAATCCGCGAGCGTACCGTCCCGATGGGGCAATCCATTGCTTCCGCAATTTCTTCGTAACTCATCCCTTCAAACTCCCTGAGCGTAATTGCAATCCGCATCTCTTCTGGTAACCTCTCGATAGCCGATTTAATGACCGCCACAATTTGTTCGTTCATCAACAAATTTTCCGGCGTTTCTATATCTTTTAGTTGTGGCGCGTTTTCTACTTGTTCGGCATCTTGAACATCGATTTCGTAGTCAAAATGACGGCGCGAACGCGACAACAAATAGTTTTTGGCGGTGTTAATCGCTATACGATACAACCAAGTGTAAAAGGCGCTGTCACCGCGAAAATCTCCCAAAGCCCGGTAAGCCTTGATAAAGGTATCCTGAGCCACATCTTGAGCTTCGCTCGGATCCTTGACGTACCGGTTCACCAAGTGGACGATCTTGTGCTGGTATTTGATCACCAAAAGATCGAAGCCGGATTTATCGCCTTGCTGCACACGGCGCACCAGCTCTTGATCCAGATCTTCGGTATTCGTTTCTTGTTCGTTCACTGCGCTATTTTGATATTGAAGTGGACAGAATTAAACCTCATTAGTTCTGGCAACACAAAAAAAATTACCGCAAGATTAAAACCAGATATTATTCAAAAACGCTATAACTATTCATCCGGCCGCAAAGTTGACCACACTGACAGCAAACCAACCCAACCATACCGCTGATTCCCATTACGACATCCTTATCGCCGGCAGTGGCGGTGCAGGGCTGAGTCTTGCGTTGCATCTTGCCGACACCTATAAGGTGGCAGTGCTCGCCAAATTTGCATTGACCGAATGCAGCACTTATTACGCCCAAGGCGGTATCTCTGCCGTATTTGACGAAGAATACGATTCGATAGAATCGCATATCGAAGACACCTTGATCGCCGGCGCCGGCTTATGCGATCCGGAGATAGTCAGACTCACCGTCGCGCAGGGTCGACAAAGCATAGAGTGGCTACGTCAACAAGGCGTGAATTTTACCGAAGAGCGTAACGCCGACGGCGCCAAACAATTGCATTTAAATCGCGAAGGCGGCCATTCACATCGCCGAATTGTGCATACCGACGACGCCACCGGCAAAGCAGTCTCGCTGTCGTTGATCGAACGCGCCCAGGCACACCCGAATATCACCCTACTGGAATACCACAACGTCGTCGAACTGATCACCGCCACCAAGCTGGGGGCAAGCGAGCAACGCATATGCGGCGCCTATGTATTGGACAGCAAATCCGGCAGCATCAAATCGATTGCCGCCAAAGTGGTGGTGCTGGCGACCGGCGGCGCCAACAAGGTTTATCTGTATTCGACCAATCCGCACATTTCCAGCGGCGACGGCATTGCGTTGGCCTGGAGGGCCGGCTGCCGGATCAGCAACATGGAATTCATGCAATTTCATCCCACCTGCCTGTATCACCCGACCGCGCGTTCTTTTTTAATCAGCGAAGCGGTGCGCGGCGAAGGCGCACATTTGATCCTGCCCGACGGCGAGCGTTTCATGCGCCGTTACGACGAGCGCATGGAACTGGCGCCGCGCGACATTGTCGCCCGCGCCATCGATAGCGAAATTAAGAAACACGGTATCGAATGCGTCTACCTGGACATCAGCCACAAATCGCGAGAGTTCATCCAAAAGCACTTCCCCACTATTTATATGCAATGTCTGGAACTGGATATCGACATCAGTCAGCAACCGATCCCCGTGGTGCCGGCGGCGCATTATACCTGCGGCGGCGTATTAACCGACGCCAACGCCCGCACCGACATCCCCGGCCTTTACGCCATCGGCGAAGTCGCCTGCACCGGGCTGCACGGCGCCAACCGCATGGCCAGCAATTCTCTGTTGGAATGTTTGGTGTTCGCCGAGCAGGCCAATCAGGACATTCGCCGCAATTTCGCACAATTGCCGGAACCTCTGCCGCTGCCGGATTGGGACGAATCCAAAGTTGGGGACTCGGATGAGGAAGTGGTAATCGCTCACAATTGGGATGAATTACGCCGTTTCATGTGGGATTACGTCGGCATCGTTCGCACCAATAAACGCCTGGAACGCGCCATGAACCGCCTGGTGTTGCTGAAAGACGAAATCGCCGAATACTACGGCCAATTCCGCATCACCAGCGATTTGTTGGAACTGCGCAATCTGGTTATCGTCGCCGAGCTGATCATCCGCTGCGCGCAACAGCGCAAGGAAAGCCGGGGCCTGCATTACACCAAGGATTATCCGGATCTGGACAACAGCCAGCCACCGCAAAACACCGTGTTGACACCGGAAAAATCCGGCCGGAAAGCTCACTAATTGTCGTTATCAGGTTGTAAAAAACAAGAATGAAACGCGGGCCGGACGCGCTGTTCCGACCCGCATACATCAGATAGCCCGAACTATAATTCCAGCTTCGAATACACGCCAGCGACATTACCCTCTCCCGAGATGGCGCAATTTGTTACGCGCCAGCCAACCATTGATTGATCAGCTTTTATATAAGCCCACGACTGACATATTTCTGACATATTCGCTCACTAGAATCCCCCGCCATACTCCTTTTTCCAGGACACTGAGCGATGATCGATGCTGAACGCATTCTGCAAGAAACCTATCCCGACTTTAAATTTGGCAAAGACAATAAGCTGGTCGTACAAGCTTTAAAAAAACTGATCCACGAAGACGATTTCAACGACGTTATCCGTAAAAACCAACATCTACGCGGCTTCGCGTTTCTCGACAAACTACTGAATTATTTCAAGTTTAATTATCAAGTCAGCAACGATTGTTACAACAATATCCCCTCCGAAGGTCGCTTGCTGATCGTCGCCAATCACCCGATCGGCACATTGGATGGCTTAGCCCTGGTGAAATTGATTCGATCAGTAAGACCCGACGTGCGCATCGTCGCCAACCGGGTCTTGTCGCACATGGAGCCTTTGCAATCAATCTTCCTCCCGGTTGATGTGTTATCCGAGAAGAAAAAACTGAAAGACGTCTATAAAGTGATGCTGGATGCGCTGGAGCATGAAGAAGCGATCATTTTCTTTCCGGCCGGCGAAGTCTCGCGCATCACCCCTAAAGGCATCCGCGACGGTGCCTGGCAATCCGGTTTTATCAAGCTGGCCCGCAGGGCGCAATGTCCAATCCTGCCGATCTTTATCAAAGCCAAAAACTCCGCCTTGTTTTATAGCGCCTCGACGCTATACAAACCGCTGGGCACGATGCTACTAGTCAAGGAGATGTTCAACAAAAAGGGCCAGGAAATTAAATTCATGGTCGGCGCACCCGTACCTTACCAAGTTATTGCCGATAGCGAGGAAAGCAACAAACAGCTTAGTCAACGCTTTCGCAAGCACGTGCAAAACCTGGGCAGGAAAAACAAACCGGCACTATTCGAAACCGTCGCCACCGTAGTGCATCCTTCTGACACCAAAGCGGTGAAGAAGGCCTTGTACCAATCGCGTCTGCTTGGCGAAACTCGCGACGGCAAAAAGATCTTTTTATACCAGTTTCAAGACGATTGCCCGGTGATGCGGGAGATCGCCCGCTTGCGCGAGCTGACCTTCAGAACGGTCGAGGAAGGCACCGGCCTGGCTTTGGATCTGGACAAATTCGATATTTACTACAGCCATATCGTGCTGTGGGACGACAACGATCTGGAAATCGTCGGCGCATATCGAGTCGGCGAAGGCTCGGCTATTATGGCCAGCCACGGCGTGGACGGCTTTTATACGCAAACCCTGTTCGATTTGCGTAGCGAATTTGAAACTTATCTGCCCTACAGCATTGAATTGGGCCGCAGCTTTGTGCAACCGCGTTATTGGGGGCAACACAGCCTGGATTATCTTTGGTATGGCATCGGCGCGTATTTGCGCGAACGGCCGGACATCAAATACCTATTCGGCCCGGTTAGTATCAGCAACGCCTATCCACAGGCCGCCAAAGAACTGATTATCGGTTTTTATCAACAACAATTCGCCTCCGATTTACAGCACACCAAAGCCAGAACACCGTTCGTAATTTCGCAACAAGGCAAGGCATTTGCCGCCACCGAATTCAGTGCCGACTACTCCACCAGTTTCAAAATATTGAATAGCGAACTAAAAAAACTGGGCGTCAAAGTCCCTACGCTTTATAAACAATACGTGGAATTATGTGTCGATAAAGGCTGCCATTTCGTCGCCTTCAATATCGACCCGGACTTTAACAATTGTATCGACGGCCTGATCATGGTGGAGGTCGATAAAATCGCACCCAAAAAAAGACAGCGCTACATCGAAAAATCACTGGCGGGGTAGATTGGCGCGAATTCATGGAAAATCGTTCATTCCCGGAGTTGGATCAGCTCGAAGCACTGATCCGGCAATTCGGCGACCGCGCCCATTGCGAGATCGTCGAGCAAATAAGCTACAAAGACACGCAATTTCCCATCCATTGCCTCAGCCTGGGTTCAAACAGCCCGGACGTCCCGGTATTGGCTTTTTTCGGCGGCGTGCATGGCCTGGAGAAAATCGGCTCGGAAGTCATATTGGCCTACTTGCAAACCATACTGCAATTATTGGATTGGGATCAGGAATTTAACGCTCGTTTGCAGCATTCGCGATTGGTATTTGTGCCCATCGTCAACCCGGTAGGCGTCTATCGGGGAACCCGTTGCAACGGCCATGGCGTGGATTTGATGCGCAATTCGCCTATCGAAAGTAGCGGCAATACCCGTCTATACAGCGGCCAGCGTTTCAGCGCCAAACTGCCCTGGTATCGCGGCGATGAATCGAAAATGGAAAAGGAAGCCCAAGCCCTATGCCGGGTGGTGCATAAACATCTGTTCAATGCCCCGTTATCGATTGCTATCGATCTGCATTCTGGGTTTGGCATCCACGATAGATTATGGTTTCCCTATGCGTCCTGCCAGACGCCGTTTCCAGGCATCGCCGAAGCGTACGGCTTAAAACAACTGTTTGATCGCTGCTACCCGCATCATTTTTATAAAATAGAGCCTATGAGCCAGGAATACGTCATCAGCGGCGATTTATGGGATTATCTATATGACGACTTTATCGACCGGCACGGTAGACAGCGCGTGTTTCTGCCGTTGACGCTGGAGATGGGCTCTTGGCTGTGGCTGCGTAAAAGCCCGACGCATTTGTTTCAACGTCACGGCTTGTTTCACCCCTTGTTGCCGCATCGCCAACAGCGCATCATGCGTCGGCATCTGACCTTATTCGATTTCCTGTATCGCAGCCTGCTCTATCCGCAAAAATGGGCGACATTGACCAGCCAACAGCAAGAACATAATCGGCAACAAGCGATGGATTTCTGGTATGCCTGAAGCAGCAGCCGGACAACATTGGTTATTACTGCGTGGTCTGTGCCGAGAGGCTGCACATTGGGGAAATTTTCCGGATATGTTGCAACAGGCTTTTCCGCGATCAACCGTCAGTACTATCGATTTGCCGGGCACCGGCCGGTATTACCAAGAACCTAGCCCGGGCAGCATCGAAGCGATAACGGCACAAGTCCGCGGCCAGGCTTTAGACTATGGCTTGCTGGCAAAGCCGGTAACGTTACTCGCACTATCGCTCGGCGGCATGGTAGCCTGGGAGTGGTTACAGCGCTATCCGCACGACATCGCCGCTGCCGCCCTGGTCAACACCAGCTTTGCAGGCTTAAGCCCGTTTTATCGGCGCATGCGTTGGCAGAGTTATCCGCAGTTTTTTCAGTTATTACTGGAAAGGGATTTGTATCACAGAGAACTGGCAATCCTTCGGCTGGTTAGTAACCGGCCAAATCTCTACGCGGAAACGGCCAAGGCCTGGACCGCCATACAGCAAGTTCGGCCTATCAGCCTTGCTAATGGAATCAGACAGCTAAAAGCAGCGGCACGCTATCGGCCTAGTCAGAAAAAACCCGAGACACCCTTGCTGATATTGAACGGCCGGGGCGACCGTTTAGTCGCACCGGCTTGTTCCGACGCCGTTCATAATAAATGGCAAATCGACATCTTCAAGCACCCGTGGGCGGGCCATGATCTATGTTTGGACGATGGAGCCTGGGTAGCAAACCGTTTAAAAGACTGGATAAACCAGACTACGGTTTGAATCCGAAGATTATTTAATTTCGAACTCGGCTTTATTGCGACCTGAGGCCAGTAGTTCCTGCATCCATTTCGGCGCCAATCCACGGCCAGACCAAGTTAAGGACGCATCGTTAGGACTACGGTATCTAGCCGCAACTTTGCCGGTTTTTCTTTCGGATTTTTTTTCGCCGTCTTGAATATCGACCGTTACACCGATAGAAGCCGCTAATTCCTTAATTTGCGCAATAACTTCCTTACGTTTACTGGATTGTCTTTCTTTTAATGCTTTTTCGGCATTATCAATAACAGCCTGTAATTCGGCTTCGGATAGTTTATTAAAGTCAGTCATATTTTCCTCGTTAATCAAAAAACGCAAGCAATTCTATCACCCGGCGTTTATAAATAAAACTATTATTCAGGGTTAACTGAAAAATTGACCTCGGAATATACCTTACCTTTCTTATCCGTCAACTGTACTTGCCATTCGCCTTTATCTTTGGCAGACAAGATTTTACTAGACCATACCTTGGTTATTTTATCTTTCATATCCAATTGTTTTTGATGCACGATTTGACCGTTACGCGACCATCGATGAAACAAAGATCTACCCTTCATGTTTTTTATCTCACTAAAATAAAAAACTTCCCGGGATTGGTTAGGAATAACTCTCAGCGGCGACTTAATCGGTTCGCCGGGCTCATCATCCTTGGGTTCGGTATTTAAAGAGGCTCTGATAACCTTGCGGTCCAATATAATCGCCGCCGGCTTTTTAACACTGTCTATTTTTTTAACACTTTCTGAGTTAGCTGATGCCTGCTGTACTATCGGCGGCACTGGCTTTTCCAATAGCGCAGGCTCCTGCCGTTCAACCATTTCAACATCCGGTGTATTTAATTTTTGAACTTTTTCCGTGGTATCGATCTGAGTATCGGTATCTTCATCGCCGCCACCAAACCATGAAAATAATACTATTAGCATCAAAACTAACACCAGAACCGCAACCAGTATCCTGCGAATATGCCAAACCGTTACCGTTTGCGGCTCCGCGTTTATGCTTGGGTGTTTCCTATCATAATTAATTTTGATAACTACTTTATTATCAGCCATGTTTTTTCCCGATATTGAATCAACCAAATGAAACTGGAATCACTTGATGCACTAGCCCGTTACAACACATTGTCCTTGGTAATATAACATTTTAGTTCTAACATAATCGGCTGAACTTGCCGAAAACCTGGATGTTTGCATGAGTAGCCTGCTTAAACAATTTGAAGAGTCCTCCTCATTGTACGGAGGCAACGCCCATTTCATCGAGTACTTGTACGAACAGTACTTGAGCAATCCGGAATCCATCAGCCCAAGCTGGCGACAGCGCTTCGACCACATTCGCAGTGGCGCCACCGAAGACACGCCGCACAGCGTGATTGTGGAACGCTTCGAAAAATTGGCGATTGCAGAACCAGGCAGACTGGCCAGAATGCAGGGTTTTACCGAGCAAAGCGTCAAGAAGCAATCGGCGGTAGCCCGTTTGATCAATCATTACCGGGTCAAAGGCCATCAGATAGCCTCTAACAACCCGCTTGGCCAATCGCAAAGCATCCCCGCAGACTTGGAACCTATATATTATGGTCTGACGGATGCGGACATGAGCACCCTGTTCGATACCGGCGGCCTGTGCGGCGTTGATCGCTTGCCTCTAAAAGCGATTATTCAAACGCTTAACGAAATTTACTGCGGCAGCATCGGCAGCGAATACATGCACATCGTCGATGACGAGAAGAAGCGTTGGATCAAGGATAAACTGGAAGGCGCAAAACCGGATTTCAGTAGCCATCCGGAAAAGCGCCAATGGCTTTTAAAGTTGTTGATTGCGGCCGAAGGCCTGGAGCGCTTCCTGCACCGCAAATATGTCGGCCAAAAACGCTTTTCGCTGGAAGGTGGCGAGTCTTTGATTCCGATACTGGACGAATTAATCCAGCGCGCCGGCGAACACAAAGGCAAGGAAATCGTCATCGGCATGGCCCATCGTGGTCGTTTGAACGTACTCATTAATATATTGGGCAAAAGCCCGGCGGTATTGTTCGGCGAATTCGAGGGCACTCACACGTCCTCGCCCGGCGTATTGACCGGCGACGTCAAATACCACCAAGGCTTTTCGTCCAATATCGCCACACCGGGTGGCCCGATTCATTTGACGCTGGCCTTCAACCCCTCGCATTTGGAAATCATCAATCCGGTGGTGGAAGGTTCAGTAAAAGCCCGCCAAGATCGCCATGGCCCGGATGGTTTTGACGCAATTTTGCCGATATTAATTCACGGCGACGCCGCGTTTGCCGGCCAGGGTATTGTGATGGAAACCTTGAATATGTCGGAAACGCGCGCTTTCTCCACCGGCGGCACCGTGCATATCGTCATCAACAATCAAATTGGTTTTACCACCAGCAACCCGTTCGACGCGCGTTCCACGCTGTATTGCACCGACGTTGCCAACATGATTCAAGCACCGGTATTTCACGTCAACGGTGACGACCCGGAAGCGGTGATTTTCGTTACGCAACTGGCGCTGGATTACCGGAACACCTTTCATAAAGATGTGGTGATCGACTTGATTTGCTATCGCCGCCACGGCCACAACGAAGCGGACGAACCGGCCGCTACCCAGCCGATGATGTACAAATCCATCCGCGATCACCAGACCCCACCGCAAATCTACGCGCAGAAATTAATCGCGGAAGGCGTGGTCACGGAAGACATGGTGCAAAAAATGGAGCAGGATTACCAACAACTGCTCAACGAAGGCCAACCGGTATCGCGGCCAATAATCGAAAACAACGTTTATTCATACTCGGCGCGCTGGGTGCCGTATCAAAACAAACATTGGGACACGCCCGCCGACACCTCGATAACTCTCGATCATCTCCAGTTCTGCAACCAACGCCTGCAAAGCTTACCGGAAGGTTTTGAATTACATCCTAGAGTCGCCAAGGTAATGGAAGACCGTAATAAAATGGCGGCCGGCGAAATCCCTATGGATTGGGGCTTTGCGGAAAACCTGGCTTATGCAACGCTGCTACTGGAAAAATACAATATGCGCTTGACCGGCCAGGACATCGGCCGCGGTACTTTCTCGCATCGCCATGCTATTTTGCTGAATCAGGCCAACGGTGAAAACTACATCCCGCTGAAACATTTGAGCGAAAACCAGGGCCGCGCCCAAATCTTTAACTCCCTGCTCTCGGAAGCCGGCGTCTTGGGTTTCGAATACGGCTACAGTTCCACCGAACCGAATAAATTGGTGATCTGGGAAGCGCAATTCGGTGATTTCGCCAACGGCGCGCAAGTGGTCATCGACCAATTCATTTCCTCCGGTGAAACCAAATGGGGCAAACTCAGCGGCTTGGTGATGCTGCTGCCGCACGGTTTTGAAGGCCAAGGCCCCGAACATTCCTCGGCTCGCCTGGAGCGCTATTTACAGTTGTGTGCCGACCACAATATCCAAGTCTGCGTACCCACCACCCCGGCGCAAATTTTTCATTTGCTGCGCCGGCAAATGTTGCGCCAATATCGTAAGCCGCTGATCGTCATGAGCCCGAAAAGCTTGCTACGACACAAGCTGGCGGTATCGACACTCAGCGATTTAACCGACGGCGAATTTTTGAACGTGATAGGCGAACAAGACGATATCGATCCCTACCACGTCACGCGCATAGTCTTATGCGCCGGCAAAGTCTATTTCGATTTGTTGGAGGCCCGCCGCCTGGATCAGGAGCAACTGCGCCATGTCGCGATTATTCGTATCGAGCAGCTCTACCCGTTTCCGAACGAACAATTCAAACGCGAAATCGACAAATATCCCAATGTCGAACATATTGTCTGGTGTCAGGAAGAGCCTAAAAACCAAGGCGCCTGGTACCAAAGCAAGCACCATTTTTTCGATTTGCTAGACAAGAATATCCCGATCAGTTATGCCGGCCGGGTCGCGTCGGCTTCTCCGGCGGTCGGCAATTACAAAACCCATCTCAATGAACAACGCGCCGTGGTAAACGCCGCGCTCTATGGCAGCAACGAAGGAAATACACATGAGCTTTGAAATACTGGTCCCCAGCCTTCCCGAATCCGTATCCGATGCCACCTTAGTCGCATGGCACAAACAGGCGGGCGAATGGGTAAACGAAGGCGACAATCTGGCTGATCTCGAAACCGACAAAGTCATCCTGGAAGTACCGGCCCCCAAATCCGGAACTCTGCTGGAACTGGTGGTACAAGACGGCGAAACCGTGGTCGGCGGCCAACTACTCGCCAAACTCGACGCCCAGCAAGCCAAACCGGCCCAGGTAACCGAAAAAACCGAAGAAGCCGTGCTTAGCCCTTCCGTTCGCAAACTGGTTGCCGAAAAGGATCTTGATCCGCAAGCCATCGCCGGCTCCGGCAAACATGGCAGGATTCTGAAAACCGACGTCTTGGATTTCTTAAACACGCAAGCGAAAGACGCGCCACCTGCTCCTACTCCCGCGCCGGCAGCGGAAACCCACTCGCCGTTGTCCGCCACAGCTGTCGCCAGCTTGAGACCGGAGCAGCGGGTGCCGATGACCCGCTTACGTGCCAAAGTGGCCGAACGCTTGCTGCAAGCCCAGCAAAACGCGGCGATGCTGACCACCTTCAACGAAGTCAATCTCAGTGCCGTCATCGATCTGCGCAATCACTACAAAGATCGTTTCGAAACCAAACACAGCATCAAGCTGGGCTTCATGTCGTTCTTCGTCAAGGCATCGATTGAAGGCTTAAAACGCTTCCCGGCCATTAACGCTTCCATTGACGGCAGCGACATCATTTACCACGGCTACTACGACATCGGCATCGCCGTGACTACACCGCGCGGCCTAATCGTGCCGATTTTGCGCGATGCTGACCAACTGGATTTCGCCGGCATCGAAAAAGGCATACACGATTTCGGCAATAAAGCCCGCAACGGCTCGATCAGCGTCGAAGACCTCAGCGGCGGCACCTTTACCATCACCAACGGCGGCATCTTCGGCTCCATGTTGTCCACGCCCATTCTGAATCCGCCGCAATGTGCAATTTTGGGTATGCACGCCATCAAGGACCGGCCGGTGGTGGAAAACGGAGAAATCGTGATTCGGCCTATCATGTACTTAGCCTTGTCCTACGACCATCGCTTGATAGACGGCAAGGAAGCGGTGCAATTTTTGGGTATCATCAAAGAGTGTCTGGAAGCGCCGGCACATTTATTACTAAATATCTAAGATACTGATCTATCACTCCCGCGCGAGCGGGAGTCCAACCTCCAGCCAACATCAATTTCATGCGCTACACCATTATTCCGGTCACCGCCTATCAACAAAACTGCACCTTACTGGTCTGCGAACAAACCAATAAAGCCGCTCTGGTCGACCCTGGCGGCGACCTTGATGTATTGCTGAAGGAAGTCAAAAAGCGAGGCGTGGAGCTGGAATCGATTCTGGTCACCCACGGCCATCTCGACCATGTTGGCGGCGTGGCGGAGTTGGCGGAAAAACTCTCGTTGCCGATCATCGGCCCGCAAATTGAAGATAACTTCTGGATCGAGGCCTTGGCGCAGCAATGCCGGATGTTCGGTTTTCCTGAATCGGTGAGTTTTACCCCACAGCGTTGGCTGAACGACGGCGATACGGTTAAGGTGGGTAATGAAGTGTTACTGGTAATTCATTGCCCCGGACACACACCTGGCCATGTGGTGTATTTCAGCGAGGACGAGCGCCTGGCGCTGGTCGGCGATGTACTATTCAAGGGCTCGATCGGTCGCACCGACTTTCCAAAAGGCGACCATCAAACTTTAATCAACTCGATTGAATTAAAACTCTGGCCCTTAGGAGAGGACGTGAAATTCATCCCCGGTCACGGCCCTATGTCTACTTTTGGCGCGGAAATGCGCAGCAATCCCTTTGTTGGAGCCTACCGCTAACCGAAAAAAACCAGCCCAAGGACAGGTTAAAACGGAGGAACTAGCATTCTGGATAAATAGCTGCCAGCGGATTTTATTGACAATGGTGGATGGGTAGGGGCGATAGCCGAAACCCATCGCATCAGTTTGAGGACACTTGATGGGTTTCGCTTCGCTCTACCCATCCTAAACATTGCAATGCCTCAACCCTGTTTTAGCGGTACGCCATCCAAGCCACTCGGCCGGGGCCCTGGTACCAAATCGCTCAAAACCGCCTTGTCCAAAGTCTGTAAAAACTGCTCGACAGCGCCGCCTAACAATCCTATCAGCCCGCACCCTTTCTCCAGCGCACAACTACCCTGCTTTTTGGGATTAAAACATTCTGCCATCTGAAAGTGCCCCTCCACTTCCCTTACCACATTGCCGACACTGATCTCCCGCGCCGGCCGCGACAAACAAATGCCGCCCCCTTTGCCGCGTACCGTCAGCACAAAACCTTTTACGCCCAGTTTGTGTACCACCTTGACCAAGTGGTTTCTGGAGATGCCGAAAAAATCGGCTAATTCAGTAATTGTTACCCGTTTTTCAGTGTTGATAGCCAGATAAATCAGTACGCGCAGCGCGTAATCGGTATGTGCAGTCAATTGCATGTCGGTGAATTTGGTAAAAGCCGTATTTGAAATAAATGTTAATGACGCTTACACTTGCCCGAAAGTTGCATTTTAAACGCATGTTATAAAACTGTCCGGCGGTAAAATTTAATGTTGATCGAACCCGTTGCCCTATCCGATTTTTTCCTGAGCTTTTTCAGTGCGGCGTTGATCATCTTGCTGGCTACCGTGTATGCGGCGTTGTATGCCTGGTCCAAGATCAGCGGCCGCCGCAAATTCGAGCTCGCCGCCTGGTTAATCTACGCTGCTTTGTTGATTTGCGTCGGGGTGTTCAGCTACGTCAATCATTTTAACGATTATTGGCTGCTGCTGTCCTTGTTAATGGTACTCGGCTACGGCTGGATGCCGCGTTTTATCTGGAAGTTGTGCGCCGCGACGCACGATGCAGATACTCACCACTCTCATCAATCTGGAGATCATCATGACTGAGCAAAGTCCGCCCCGCTGGGCGTCGGAAACATTCTGGAAAAAAACCGCGATCTGGGTGACCGGCGGATCTTTTGTACTGCTGGTTATTTTAAGCTTCGATTCGATGAAACAAATCAGTGCCGGCGGCCCGCGCGTACCCGCCTACAGCGTGATAAACAAAGACATCAGCTATCGTTTCGACAAAGCCAAGCAGCGCTACCAACCCACCATAGGCGAGGACGCGCCGTTGTTCGGCAAAACTTTGAGCGAAGAAGAAGCAGAAAAACTGATCGATCACGGCAAAAAAACCGTACAAGCCAAGAACTGCATGAATTGCCACACCCTGCTCGGCAACGGCGCCTACTACGCGCCGGACTTGACCAAAGCCTGGCTGGACCAAGGCTGGGGGGCTAAAGAATCGCGCGAACAAATGATGGTGAATTTCCTGCTCGATCCGGAAAAAAATGCCCGCACCTACGGCTCCAACCGCAAGATGCCCAATCTGGACATCACACCACCCGAAGCGGAAGCCATCGTTGCTTTCCTGAAATGGATGTCGTCTATCGACACCAATGGCTTTCCGCATAATTTCATCGCGCTGGGCGAAGAGGAACAATAAATGACCTTACAAGCTTATCAAGAAAAAGCGGCGAACTGCTGGGCCGGTTGCAAGCAACGCCATACCGAGCTCATGACCAACCCCCATCTGAGCGGCGGCCAAAAACTGGCGGTACATTACTTTACCGTGGCGATGGTGTTGTTTATGGCGCAATTGCTGTTCGGCCTGTTGGCCGGTCTGCAATTCATCTTCCCCAGCTTTCTCTATGAAATCCTGGATTTCAACGTCAACCGCATGGTGCACATCAACGCCATGGTGGTATGGATGCTGTACGGTTTCCTCGGCTCGGTGTACTGGTTTCTGGAAGATGAAAGCGGCGTCGAAATCGTCGGCCTGAAATGGGGACAATTGGCGTTCTGGGTATTGACCGGCGCCGTCACCGTCGTGGTCTTGGTGTACTTGCTGATTCAAATCGGCAGCGGTACCGATACCTCACTGTGGTTGATCAACGAAGGCCGCGAATACATCGAAGCACCGCGCTGGGCCGACATCGGTATCGTCGTCGTAGTATTAACCTTCTTCTATAACGTCGCCGCCACTTTTGCCAAGGGCAAATGGTCGGGCATCGCCGGCGTGTTGACTTTGGACCTGGTCGCGCTGGCCGGTTTGTATCTGGCCGGCATGTTTTACGTCACCAATATTTCCGTCGACCAATACTGGTGGTGGTGGGTGATTCACTTGTGGGTGGAAGCCACCTGGGAAGTATTGGTCGGTTGCATCATGGCCTGGAGCTTGATGAAGTTGCTGGGCGTGCGCCGCAAAGTCGTACAAACCTGGCTGTATATCGAAGTGGCCTTGATGTTCGGTTCCGGCATCTTGGGCCTGGGCCATCACTACTTCTGGATAGGCACACCGGAATACTGGTTTACCATCGGCGGCTTCTTTTCGGCGCTAGAACCGATTCCGCTGGTAGCGATGGTAGTGCATTCCATCTACGACGCCGGTGCACATCGTTTCAAAAACAGCAACCACCCTGCCCTGGCCTGGATCATCGCCCATGCCTTCGGCAATTTTCTCGGTGCCGGCGTTTGGGGTTTCATGCACACCTTGCCGCAGATCAATCTATACACTCACGGCACACAATGGTCGGCTTCACATGGCCATTTAGCGTTCTTCGGGGCTTATGCCACCATCAACATTGCCTTCTTCTACCTAGCGGCGCAGCAAGCGCGTGGTAAGGTCTGGATGGGTGGCGAGCTTGCCAATGGCTGGCGCTGGAAAACCGCCTCGATACTGTTAAACCTGGGCGTGATGGGCATGACGGTGGCTTTATTGATCGCCGGCTACGAACAATCGTTTATCGAACGCGCGGTGGAAGGCTCCACTTGGGCCGGCTATTTTGCCGCACAAAATCATCCCTGGTTCATGCAAGCAATGGTCTGGCGCATGGTATTTGGCTTGATGACGGCGGCGGGCGGCGGTTTGTTGTTCTGGGATTTATTGGAAATCGGCAAGGGTGAGCAACGGCCCGCGGCAGTGATTGACAGCGAAGCAGTAGCCCAATAAATCAACGGTGTGCTTACCGCTTGGGCATCCACCGATTTTTCAAACGCTTAAGGCGAATACGCTGGCGTATTCGCCTTGTAAAGGTTTTATCTCAAACCGGAGAACATTGCGAACAAGCGGTTGGCTTAGCAAATCTCTCACTGGCCTTCTTCGCCGCACTGACCACGTTGCTGATTGAACCCAGATAATAAATCGCCTCTTTAGCCGGCAGCAAAGAGCAGCTGGATTTATGAATCAGGTGGTCACCATTTTCCTGCGCGCTTATCTCAATAAAAAACTCTGCCATTGTTTGTTCCTCTTGATATAGGTTTTATAAATACAGATCGAACCGCGTGAATGATCGAACCTCTGTAGGCCATCGAACATTCGGCCTGAGCGATGTTATGAAAACGACATGAATAACCGCTAATTCAGGCCATTTTGCGGCTCAGCTAACTGACAGCAAGAAATAAACCAGAACCACCGGTAGATTAGCCCTGCTCATTCCCCGTTAAGCGACACCTTGTTTGGGCATTTGTTAATCAGAGGTTCCTTAACGGTAAATTTCTTTTCGGCGGCCGATTTCGACAATCAAAATCAGCAATTCACCATCCAAGATGCGACAGAGCAAACGGTAGTCGCCAACCCGGTAACGCCATAGACTCGACAGATTACCTTGCAAGGCTTTGCCGGTGCTGCGCGGGTTATCCGAATTCCGCCAACTGATCGATGAATTGCTCGATTCTTTGCTTGGCGGGTTTGTCCAAGCCTCGCAAGTATTTGGCCGCTTTGCCGTCGATCTTAATCTTTCAGGTCATAAAGCCCGGCTTTTACGTCGTCCCAATCCAATAACGCGCTTTCCCCGCTTTCGATACCGGCCAATACGGCTTCTGCTTGTTGGGCGTCGTGTCGGTTTTCCAGGTAGCCGCGAACGATGGCCGCTATAAGCTGGCCGGCGTTTTGGCCGTGCTTTTGGGCAATGCTGAGTATTTCTTGCTCTTCGGTAGTATTGATGGCGTCTATGGTAATCATGCTGGCACCATTGGAATGGATGGGTATAGGGTTGGATTATAGCGTTTTCAATAACAGTCCCAAACCAAGTCTAGCTCTTCGCCATCTTCGGAAAACAAGTCGTATTCGCCTTGGCCTTGGCCTTGTTTGACGACGAATCGCGCCGGTGGTTCATAGGTGTTGGCCATTGCTCGCAAAGCGTCGGGCAACGGCGGCTCATTGATGTCGATCAATATGCCGCCATCGCCTAAATCCCCTTCGCAAAAATCGCCGGCTTTGGGTTTATTTGCTCGGTCATCGATTTACCTCATAGTCTGGTCGTCCAAGCCGCAACTATCAGCCCGACGATTACGAACAACACCACGCCGATCCAGAACCCGATATTGGCACCCCAGAACACCAGCCCGCCGAAACGGTATCACCTCGGCGCCGGCCTTTAGGCCGTCCAGATAGTCCGCCCAAGCCTGCATCATCCGCCGGCGTTCATCCAGGTACTGAGCGCGATTGTAGGCCGCTCTGACAGCATCCTTGGGCATGTGGCACAGTTGCCGCTGTATGGCATCCGGCGACCAGCCTTGCTCATTCAGCAGCGTTGACGCCGTGGCTCTAAAGCCGTGGGCGCTCATCACGTCGCTTTCGTATCCCAAGGTTTTCAGCGCCCTCCGGATGGTGCCATCCGACATGGACCGGCAATCGCCCCGGCTGGACGGAAACACACCGGTGAGCGGCTGGATAGATGCCAGCAAGACGCAGCTGGGCGACCTCTTTAGGCTCGGTTACTGCGGCATTGTGTTTGACTTTTTGCGCGGGTATTTGTTTGGCTACCGGCTGGGCGGGATCATAATCGGTAAAACCGTGGGCAATGGCGTAGGAAAAAGCGGCGCTGATCTCGCTGTTGATCCTATGGGCCGTCTCCAGCTGGTTTTTGCCACTCAGCGGCTTGATGATGCCGAATATATCCGGCGATTTGATTTCAGCAATAGGTTTGCCGCCGATGACAGGGAAAACATACAGCTCAAAACGTCTGATTTTCTTTTGCTGGGTGATTGCTTGAACCGTGTGGTCTGTCCTGGCCGGCCATTCGCGGCAGACATGCTCACAGCTGTTGACGATAGGTATGCCGGCCTCAATGCGTTTTTGGTTATCTGCGGCCTGCTGCCTTTCGATTTTGGCCTGCTTTCTGGTCTCGCTGGGATCGATGCCGTTGGCGATTTGACTCCTAGCCTCTTCGGCTTTGCGTCGGGCCTGTTCAAGCGATACTTCGGGATAGACTCCAAAGCTTAACCGGTTTTGTTTGCGATCGAAGCGATAGATGAAGCGCCACAGTTTAGAGCCGTTGGTTTTGACCAGCAGCGTAAGCCCGCCACCATCGTTGACGGTGTGGTCTTTGTCTTTTGGCTTTGCCGCCCTGTAGGTCTTGTCGGTGTTGAGTTTTTCAACCATAAAGTGACACGATTTGGTGTCACTTTAACCCGTGTCACTAAATTAGCCTGATGTCCCGGCATTTCATGAGATGTCTTTGGACAATAAAAAACCCGCTAAGCCTTACGGCTAGCGGGTTTTTAAATTTCTTTGGACTACCTAAGATAGGTAGGTGGCACGAGGGTCGGAATCGAAAAATTCATAAGTATTTGTTTTATTTACCATAAGATTTTAAAAGGCTGAGTAAGGACACAACCAAGGACACAATTACAAAACCTGCCGGCCAATTACAGGCATTCTACCTACTATTTTCGCGGATGGTGGCAAGTCATTTGATAGGCAACTTGCCACTATCCGCCAATCATTTTTTGGCAGATTGGCTAATAACATGGGCTACAGCCCACCAGCATAATTCAACAGGCAAACCGCAAAAAATTGAATTGAATATTAAATTATTTAATATCAATTACATACATAAAACACCGGCTTTTTATGGCTAGTATTTCAGTTATGAAAATGGCAAAAAGAGGAAATTGATTTCCATCTGCGAATTTTCGAATTCACGCTAATTTTCGTCACATTGACCACCTAAACACCTGATTTTAGGTGGTTTTCTATCACCCCATTGCACAACAATAGTGCAAAAACCATTTGCAGCGTGTGATTTTTGCACCAAAATCGCGCGGGTGAGGATGAGTGAAAGCCATATCCCCCCTTGAATAATAAGGTCTACAGGTTACCAATTTGCATCAATTATTCAAAAACAATAACTGAACCATTTTGGTTCAAAAAATTAATACATTGCACCAATTTGCAGCAATATTATCGCTGACTTATAGCCCGTAAACCCTGGGTATTTCACCTAAATTCAGGTGTTTGTAAGGCATAAAAAAGCCGGCGCTGTGGCCGGCTTCTACAAAGGCTTTTACTGCTGATGTAGGCTAAATCATAGAGACTCTGACTCCTGAATTGGCTTTATCCTGGACAGGTCGATCAATATCGGCAACATGGATAATGTCCATGAACCGCGTGAACCCTATGCCAAGATCATCGACTACATAACCCGGCTTTGATAAAGCGTGAGACACAATGTCGCCTATGCCGCACAGTTCGACCGCCCGCTTGGCGTTGTCGGCACCTCGGGCACTCCAAACAATAATTTGTTTACCGTCTGCAAATTGTCGCCGGGCCCAGGCGACTAACTGATGATTGATTCGATCATCAACCAGCAAGGTGCCGTCCACGTCGATGTAAACGACATTTGGTTTTTGGTAGTCAATGTAATCACGCTGCATGGGATAAGCCTCGATGTTGAATGTTGATAGTTTTTTCTGATAACGGATTTAACATAACAGCGTCCTTCAAATGGTCCGGCGCCAGGTGCGCATAGCGCATCGTCATACCGATATCGGCGTGACCAAGTATCTTTTGCAGGCTCAGGATGTTCCCGCCGTTCATGACAAAGTGACTGGCGAAGGAATGGCGCAAAATATGGGACTTTTGCCCGCGAGGAAAATCCAGCTCGCTGCGCTTGGCTGCCCGCCTGAATGAACCCAAACAGTTGGTGAACAACCTATCGTCCGGATTTTTGTAGCCGGCGAACTGGTCAAGAGCATGGAAGAACGCCGGATCAAGCGGCACGGTTCTAGTTTTCCTGGACTTGGTGAATTCGAAAGTAATCCGGCCGTTGTGTACCTGCTTACGCTTTAACTTCTCGGCCTCACCCCATCGGGCTCCAGTTCGCAAACAGATTTGCGTAACCCACCAAGTGCTCAGATTTGTGGAATACATCTTGATCGACTCCAGCAACTCATCGATCTGCGACCGGCTGAAATAACTGAGTTGCCGTTCCTGGATCTTGAAAAACTCCACCTCGCAAATCGGCGACTGATACGTAATCACCTTCAATTTTTTTAAGCGGTTGAAGACGGCGGCTAGATAACCGTGCCGATTATTAAAGGTTTTCAAGCACACAGCGCCTTCGTTTTGCGTGACATGAAAGCGGTACATCACAAATTGCTCAGCCGTAATCTGGCTAGCTATCGGATTTTTTAAATCGACGGCCATCTGCAACAAAACCCGGCGCCGGCGCTCAGCATCGGCCAAGTTTATGCCGTGGTATATGTACCACGCCTCAATCAACTCTTTCAGGCTGCGTTCATCCATCGCCTGTTCATAGTTGGTGCGATACTTAGCAAGATAATCGCGCTCGAACAGTTCGGCGGCCTCCCTTGTTTCAAAGCCGCTGCGCCGCGTGCGCGGTATGCCTTTACGGTCTACCTGCACGCGCCAGGTGCCGTCTTGATCTTGTTTAACCGTCATAGCTCAACCTTGGCAATTAAAAATAGCCCGTGTTGCCGGCTAACGGCGAATGCCGGCCGGAAGCGATGGCGGTCAAATGCGTCTGTTTATACTCGCTTAGTTGGACCAATAACCGATTCACGTCGCTATCGTCGCCCGGCAACTTCATTAAAAAATCTTGCATGTCGTTCAGCAATTGGTTCAACTGGGCGTTGTCCCTGGCATGGTTACCGGCGACGAGCCTCATTGTTTTGTGTTCTCTATCCATTCTGTAGTCCTCCAGGTTCCCGGTAAGTGGGTGAAAAAAGCAAGCCGAACGGCGCCGGCTTGCCGAGGCTGGCTCTAATGGGGCGCTGTCTCGATCACGCCGATGACGTGCGCCGTGGCGTGGTGTAGGTCGGGCATCTCGTAACCGTTCGGCCCCACGCCGAAAGCCCGTTGATACAACAGCTCGCATAGCAAGTGCGAGGTTTCCCGTTTAAAGAAATCCTTTTCTTCAAGGGTATAGCCTTGGCTTCTACCCTCCCTGGCGATCAACGCCATCACCAGATTCTTGAACGAGTCGTTCGCCGTTTCGATCAGTTGGTCGACAGACTGATTCACCATGCCGACAGCGATTTGCGCTTGAGCGTAATTCATCGTGTTATGCAGGCCGGACAGTTCTAGATCCAGTCGCCGTATCTCCCGATTAGCCTGGTCGATTTGACTTTGCAGGGCCGGCAACTTCGCTTCCAATTCCACCGCCGTTTGCCGCTGTGCCTCGTACTGTTCTTCTGTTAAGGTTGGCTGGCGTAACCGCGAAGGGCTTTCCAACGCTAAATCCTCGATCCGCAACTGTTCGCCAATCTCACCGATCGTTTGCTGATACTCGGCGATTTGCCGTTGAGCACCGACAACCGCCTGGCGTTTCTCTATCAGTCTTCCGTTCAATGAGTCGATGTCGGTTTTTGCCTGGCGATAAGTCGCGATGTGTTCTTCGTTTAACATGTTATTCTCCAAAATATTGAATGCTTGATGGCGCTACACGGCATGCACCGCGTAGCGCTTCGCTGGGTTAAACCAAATGGTCGTATCGACGGGCGCCGGACGTCAGATTGAGCACATTTTCCAATATGTCCGTTGCTTCCTTGTAAAGCTCAATGTGTTCGACATTGCCATGGATGTCGCTAAACATGAAAAGCGTTCCTTTCACGTCGTCAATTTCCTTCTGAATGGTGTCGACTTCCTCGGATGACATAGAACGGCCTAATTTGATTTTTCTCGATATGTCCACAACCTTTTGGAAGGTTTCTTTAAGATACTGCTTTTGATGTGCACTTAGTTGGTTCATGTTGGTGTCCTTGTAATCAGTGTTAATTAAGGCCGGCTAAATGTCCGGCCTAGTTTTCCTCAAGCCCAGCCCAAACGCTAAATAGCCAGATTGCCGTTAAAGCTATCCGGAAAACTTTCGGTCACTGCATCAAACGGCTTCGCACCAATATGCGTGCGCATTGTGCTGTTCAGTTGCCAAATTAAGACGCCCTGCAACCGCAACGAGTTGCCGCCACTTTTAGCCTGGTATCCCAACCGGTCCGGATTTTTGCGGTAATACCCCTCAAGGTTCACTTCATCCACAATTGATTCCAGGTTATCCACGACAAACTGACGGATCGTATTGGTTATTTTGGGTTTCGGGTAAACAATCAGATGCGCCGTCATGAATTCCGCATCAAAACCTTGTGCCCTCAACTGGGTCAGCGGGGTATTTATAGGCCATGGTGTAATTGACATTTTTCTTTCTCCAAAAAGATTATTAATAATCCGGTTGCGACCGGAACAGCTCCTCAAGCCCAGTTAAAACAATCAAAAGCCCGGATTGAATTTCACGCCCAAAAGCTCGTCAGGAATGTCGTCGCGAAAGTCGGTAGGCAACCCGCCCAATGCTATACGGATAGGGCTGTCAACGTACCAGCCCCAAAACAACACGCCTAACGAGATACGCGAGTCATGCGCATCTAGTTCTTGATAACCCAGCGGGTCTTTGCTCTTGGTGTAGTACGCCTCTTGATATAATTCGTTTGCAATCGATTCAGTGTTGGCAGTGATGAAATCCCGAATCGAATTAGTAACCTTGGGTCTCGGAAACACCATTAAGAGGCAGCGTTTAAATTTCACGTCAATCCCTTGCGCCCGCAACTGGGTCAAAGGCGAATTCACGGGTAATACGGTTAAAGCCATGTTCGTTCTCCAAAAAGATCATTAAGAAACCGGTTTACAGCCGGAACTGCTCCTCAAGCCTGGCCTTGCATTCGGTGTTTCCGCTATTGCCTCCGTGTGGGTGTTAGTCATACGCTCGCCGCTTTAAAACCGGCAAAGCTTTCGCCATTCATGTACTCGGGTATCTCATTGGCCGTCGTGTCTTCTGGATTGCCGGCCTCGGTGCGCTGCGGCGCCGGCAAATCCCAAAGGAACACGTTGTCGATGCCTTTCATGTTGGCTTCGGCGATAAGTTGGCCGGAAATGGCCGACAAATTCGCCGTTACGAATTGGGCCAGCGATTTAGTCATTTTGTGCCTCGGCCAAACGCGCACGCGCTGTTGATGTAATTCGGCATCGAAGCCTTTCCGCCGAAGCTCGGCTAATGGGTTAAACGTTGTCATATCTATAATCCTCGTTGATGGTTAATCAGCGACCACTACACAGCGGTCGATGTCTCCTCAAGCCCTGGCCAGCAACGCGGTTTTTTTATAAATTCAATTTTTTAATTTTTCCTCAAAACTATTTATTAGCCGTCATACCCAGCACACCCAGCACAGCCCAGCAACGGCGCGGGTTTAACCTAGCATTCAGCCCAGCACAAACCCAGCACAAACCCAGCACTAAACCCGACACAAACCCAGCACTGAAAAAAAAGCGCCTCATTTTTTTCCAGCCTTTAGCCAACTTGATTCCGGATTTTCCCAATCCTTGCGAAGCCGGATCCCGCGAATGAATCGACCGGAAGCAGCGCGGCGTTGTGCGGCCTCAAATCCAAGCGTTTGGACCGTATCGATAACCAAATTCTTGAAACGTGTAGACGAAACGTCGCGCTTACCGTTACGAATAGACCATTGCAAATAGCTCGGATAAAGTTGAGTTTTTGCGTTTTGGAATTCAACCTCTGAGCCCGGCTCGTTTATTTTTCGACCGTCGCCTATTTGCGTTTCCGCGTCCTTATCCGGCATACAGCATTCAACCAACCAACCGGCAACCGAATTGCTTTCGGTCATTGCTTCAAAGTTGGCCTGTTTGGTTCGTGCTGGTGGGTTCCGGATAATGCGGGAAATGTCGTCCTGAGACAGTTCAAGCAACCAATTCACCAAGCCAGGTAATTCAGCATGCAACACGGCCACTTCACCGCCTCGCGCTTGCCAATCAAGCTTTTGCTCCTCGGTAACGCGCCGCTTAAGATGAACCGTGATTCGCCGGCGCTCTAGGCCTGACGAGTTGTCAGAGTTCTGCACATGTTCGTTGCTGATCAGAATGAACAGACCTTTGAATACAAAGCTCCCGGTCGATTGTTGGTGCTTAACTTCGTAGCGCAGCGGATCGCCACCAGTCGCCGCCTTGAAGTTTTGCAGGCTGCCGCCGTTACGCTCGGAATCGGCAATGATGGCCAGCATTTTTGAAAACAGCCTGGCCAGCTCAAACTTATCGGTTTCCAACGCATTGAATGAAGTGGACACGGTATTAGCGGCTCCAACTAAAGCACCAATCAAATTCAATAGTGTGGTTTTTCCGGTTCCACCTGGCCCGATTAGGTGCAAGAATTTTTGCAGGTCATAACGGCGGTGCAGTATCGCCGCCATAAAGGCGCGAATCAGTTCAACAGTGTCCAAGTCATCATCAACTGCCCATTTCAGCCAGGCCTTAATGCGTGGGCAATCCGCTCGCCGGTTGTATGCGTATGGCAGACACCACGTTAGTGCGGTTTGGTGTGTAATCCCCGCTAACGCCCGCGTCTCGATGTTCAACAAACCGTTTTCGAACGGCAGAAAGCCTGCCGATTCATTGGGTGCCGACAGCAAATAGCCGCTTTCCAAAATAGAACGAATACCACTCAGGAAAGCAGAGCGAAAGCCGATCCCATGGCAACCCAAATACAGCATTTTTATCAGCACGCGCTGAATCGTCTGTTTGGCGTCTTGCACGTTCCAGAATAAGCCGTTAAAAATGTACCAAACGCCCAATTCAGGATTAAACGCCGCATACCCTTTCAGCGCGACCGCAACTAAAACAGCCGCTTCCGATTCTATCCTGCGCTTCAAGCGGCCATCGCTATCAGCCATGAGAAGCGCACTAGCCTCTAACGCCGGCTCATTACTGCTCGATGTCGGGATGTTTTCCAGAATGGCGGCGATTGGGTTTAATTTTGGCGCGGATGTACGAATAGCTGCCTGCACTCTTCTATCAACCTCGGTTGATATTTTCCAAGCCTTTAAGGCAAGCTTGATGCGCGTGTATGACTGCCTGTCGTCGCGGCTGATTGTAGCCAGAGCGCCAATTATCTCCGGAGTGTCCCAAGCCGCTTTATCCTTGTCGAGCGCCTCAGATGTTGCCTTTTGCCCGTCGATCTGGATAAAGGCATCAACAATTGCAAGCGCCTGCTTCAGGCTTTGTTCTGCTTCGCCTTCGGCGGCATTCTCAATCAGTAGCCTGGCCTCTTCATCCCGTTCTAGTGGTTTTGAGCTGATTTCATCAGGTAAGAACTCTTCAGGCCGCAACATGGTTACCACCTGTTTGACGATGATAAACTCTGGTCATTTCCCGGCACTGCACCCAGCGTTCACCGAGCGGACGGGTGGCGTCGTAGCTGAAAGCGGGCGAGTTGGGATCGACAAAGCGCGGCCATACCACAACAAGCTCGGCTTCGGCAGTTAACAGGCATCTGGCTAAGGCAACAACCCGCTTTGAATCGGGACCGGAGCTCCATTCAATGACGCAACTGCAACCATTCACCGGCCAAATGACTTGCTCCGGATTTATGTCGGGTGGTAAGACCATAGCGCAATTTTCGCCGCGGGCGTTCCATCGTTTGGCGCTATTCCAGGCATCTTGCCCCATGCAAACGACTGCCAGGAACGGCAGGTTTAAGAATTTTTGCCGCTCGGCAAGAATGGTTCCATAAGGAGGAAGTTTTCGTTTTCTTTTCATAAGTTTAGGCTTGCGTGTCTATTTAATTAGCCATAAACTGTTCTCGGTGAAAGAAAGAACAGTGCTTTGCTTTAAATAGGCCGGCGGCCTCCTCAAACCGCCGGCCTTTTTTTATGCGTGCTGGCTTTTCGTTGCTTGGTGAAAAGCACTCACCACGGCTTTGATGTCGGTAAGTTCATCGCCAACTGAGCGCAACGCGTAATACATGTCATCGTCACTTGGCCTTATTTGGTCATCGTCTCCGGCAACGGCATTGCCCAACATAGACACGACTGATAAGGCTTTGTTGGTCATCATGTTCACCGTGTCGGCCAACGCCATGGCGCTATCCACGCCGCCCAGTGGCGACAAGCGGTGATCGGAAACAGCCGGCGTTTCGGCCATGTTCCCATCCGGGATCCAATCCTTTGGGTAAAAGTCGTCGATGCAATGCAATGCGCCGCAGGCCATAACTCCCGATAGTTGGTGGAGTTTTTCCAATGAGTGAGGTGTCGCCTTGCCTGTCGGTTGATGTTCAATCAATAAGTCAACATGCCCCGACAGCGCATCGAAACTGTCCGCCAAATCCGTAATACAAACCTGAGGCAAGTCAGTTCTAAAGTGGGTCATTTCCTGGTCGAATCCAAGGTTAAACTGGAACACCAAATGCGCTATCCGGTCGAAGTGGTAGGCCGAATCACAAAGCGCGTTCAGTATTTCCTCGGTCAACTCGCCGCGACGTTCGGCATCGATCGCTTCCTGATAACAATTTTTTACAGGTTGAAAGGATCCAACAATGATTTTGAAATCTCGGTCCGACAACCGCCACCAACGCCGTTTATCGGCGTGGGGATCAATAGCGGACTTTGTCGGGTCCGATTCTTTGGTTGTTTGGCTGACGCTTGTGGCCGGCGTTACCTGTTGGCTTTTCATAATAATTCCCCTTTCACTATGCTGATAATCTGCCGTTCTAAGCTGAACAGCGCCTTGTCGTCCCAGCTTGGGACGTGTCGCATATAGATGATTTGTTGAAACAAGCGCAAGGCTTCCGCGTCCAGATTCACCAGGTAAAAAAGGCTCTCGGTAAACGGCAGATTGCGGTAGGCGCTTAAAAAGGCAGTAGCCAGATAGTGACCGGAACCGTCCAGCTGTTTAATGCGCTGAATCAGCAAGTCGGCTTCCAGCTTTAGCGGGCCGCGCCGGCATTTTTTGCACAATAAATTAGATAGTGCCGCCTTGTCCTGGCGGGTAATTGGCTGCAAGGGTGGCAGCTGCGAAGGCTCTGTCTGTGATTGATCGGGTAATATGAATGTCATTTGACACCGCCTTGCGCCCAGCGCTCGAACAGCTCGTCGCCGTTGTCCAAGTAGTGATGCACTTCCTTGGCTGTTGCCCTGGCATCTAGCGTCAAAACTGCCATGCAATCATCGAATAAGCCTTTGTCCAAGCCTCTGAGCCGGACCAGATTGAACGGGAATCGGTAGCCATTCCATAGACCAAGGAGGAAACTGCGCACGGTATCGGCCTGGCCGGTGTCGCGGTCGGCAATTGCGGCCAGGCGGATTAGCGCGGGAATACCGGCATCGGTGGCGGCTTGGCGCTCGCGGTCCAAATCGAGGATTTGCGACAAGAAGTCGTTAACGGCGTCGGGGTGTTTGGTGGTTATTGGGCGGATTTTGCCCGTAACTTGAATGTTCATAACGGTGACTCCAGTTGATTTGAGTAACCGCCGCCGATGCTTCTCACGGCATGGGTGGCGGGCTGAAATGGGGTGAGAAAACCGCCAACTGGAGCGATCGGCCCGAAGGCCTCCCAAAACAGCCCGCCATAACAGATTGCATACGGCACAAGGCCGCGCTGAATGACAGGCATAAAAAAGCCGCGAATGAATGCGGCGACTTTTCGCCAGTTGAACACGGGTTTCTCACGCCCGACTTTCGTTTTTTTCGAAAGCGGGGCCAGAATAGCGCTGGGAATATTCGGTGTCAACAACATAATCAGCCACCCGCCATCATCACGTCGTCCACCAATTGCGACAGGCTGCGTTTAGACTCGTAGTTATTGATCTGCACCGTGCCGATGCTGCGCGATTGATTTTTGTTGTCGTTCAGCGTGCTGAATTTGTTCATCAGTCCGCCTTTGCCGCCGCCGCTATTCAAGCCGACCGGCGCGGCTATCGGTTTCGGCATGCCGCCCAAGTCGATGTCAATGCCGGGAATCATATTGATTTTGCCGATCAGCGCGTCCACGCCGGACAACAAAAATTCCCACAAGTTGAAATTTTTAAACCAATTTTTTAGCCCTTCAAACCCCGTCATCACGAAATCAATGGCGGATGCCGTTTTTTCGATGAACGCGGTAGTGTCGCGTATCGCGGCTTGGTAGCCGGCTGCAATGGTATCGAATATGCCTAAGCCGTATGTCCATTGCGACCACGTATCCAGCAGCTTGTAGACAGCCCAGCCGATTGAGCCAATGGCAACCGCCGTCGCCACGGCCGGCGCCGTGGCCAGTGCAAAACCAGCACCCAATAGCGTCCCAACACCGGACAGAATAGATAGTCCGGCCAGCCCGGCAATAATGCCCACAATGCCGCCCGCCAAAGTGGATACCAAGCCAGTAAGTTCAGGGAAAAGCGTTGACCACCGGGTAATTTTGTCGGCCACATGGGCAAGGTTGTTATTGAGTTTGCCCACCCACTCCACGATCTTCGGCAAGAATATTGTGCCTGCCGAGATTAAGACGTTATCCCAATGATTACTGAGCAGCTGCAAGCGGTTGGCCGTCGTCAAGGCTTTGATGTTGAACTCGTTTTGCATCGAGCCTTGATACTTGGTCGCGTCGGACACCAAGCCAAGCGTTTTTTGGTACACACCTAAATTGCCGACCAGCAGCGTGATATTGTCCGAATATTCTTGACCGAATAAATCGCCCAAGACTAAAGCCTGAGAATGTTTGGATAGGCCACTAATCCGCTGCAGAAAATCATCAATCGCTTGCTGCGGTCCGGATTGGAAATTACTTTCCAGTTTCTTAGCCGATAAGCCGATAGTCGCCAAAGCATCGTTAAAACCGTCGCCTTGATTTCTGGCGGTGTAGAGTTTTTGCAGAAAGGCATTGATCGACGTGCCGGCCACGTCAACCGGCTGTCCAAGCGACAACATTGCAGCCGACAAAGCCGCCGTTTGCGCAGTGGTTAAACCTATCTGCTTGGCTATACCGCCGGTTCTGCCCAGTAAATTAACCATGTCCGACGCTTTGGCATTGGTGTTGTTGGACAGGTGGTTGATTTGATCCCCTAAATTCGAAATATTGCTGATGGGGATGTTGAAAATATTGGCTAACTTGCCGATGCTTTCCCCGGCCGCCGATGTACCCATATCGAACGCGGTAGACATCTTTGCGACGGTGTCGATAAAGGGCGGCAAATCCGGCAACTGAATACCTTGCTCACCGCCGGCGGCGGCTATTTCGGCGAGTCCGTTGGCAGTGATCGGAATAACCCGGCTCATTTTCAGAAGCTCGTTTCCGAAATTTTTCACTCCTGCTGGACTCGGAAAATCGACCATTTTGGCAACGTCGGCCATTTTGCTTTCGAATTCGATGGCCTTTTGGGTGTTGGCTTGAAGAGCGGTACCCACACCCCACAAACCGGCCGCACCGTAGGCAATTTTGTTAGTGCCGTTTTGAAATTTGGTGGTCATGCTATCGATTGACGACATGATCTTGGCGGTTGGACCGGAAACCCGGTCCAGCAGTGAAACCATGAAGGTAAGGTTTTGCATACCGTTCATACTGCCACCTCACCGCTGATTTCCGACACCAGCCGGTCTATGTCGGATTTACGCCATAGCGAACAGCGGCCGGCCTTCACGGGTTTTGGGTATTTGCCTTCGGCGACACGCTTTAGAAACGTGCGCTTGCCGATTGGAATGATGGCCGCGACTGGCGGCGATTTTTTGGGATTTCCGACTATCTGGTCAATGCGATAGAAACATTGATTTTTATTGTTTGACTGTTGTTCTGTTATTGCCATTTGTTGCCCTCAAGCGCCAGTTAATGCATGGCTTGAATGCTAGATGTTGAAGGCAATATTTTTTAGGAATGAAATTTACCGCTAAAACACTCCTTGACTCCAAGAGCTTTTATTGATAGCTGATTTTTTCTGCCCTTCTTTCTGATATTTTTTCCATTAATAATTGCGCCTTTAGAGTTTCATGCGCTCTATTTATTAAAATAAATTCAGACATATCGATGGTTTTATTCAATTTTTTATTTCCGTTGTCGGTATCCTGATCAGAAAAAAACAGCTTTGCCAACTCTGCCTTACTAATTTTACTTCCTTCATATGACTCAACTATTTTTAAATCAATGAATGGAATAACTCGATAATCTATCCATTTCTTGAAGTCTACGCTATCAAACACTTTCTTAAATTTTTTAGCCTTTTGATTCTTTGTTTCAATAACTGTTGATCCAACCTGGCTTCGATAGTTTTTTAGCCAAGCTTCAAAGTCTTGTTTAAGCTGGTCATCAGTTGCCATTAGGTTTACTTTTACATGCGCCTCGTTAATCGGCTGATCTGGATAATACGCCTCATGGAGGTTGACTTCATAAGGATTTAGCACCAAGTTCATCTTGTCGTGAGTTCTGCCAATCTTTGACTTTAGCTGACATAGATAACTAAGCTGTGAGATATGTTCTTCATTTGGGTTTGGGTGATGTAATTCCCTAGTTAAATGCCATAAATCGTAAGTCGACATACTGTTTACTGAAGCAGTTGAATACTGTTTTTGAAACGCGACAGATTTTGAAACTTCTTCCTGTAAATATGCCTGATATTTCGAACTGTCTATTATCGGATGGCCTGATTTAACCTGTTCAACAAATCCGTTCGTGTAAAGCTCAATGTGTGGATTGCTAGCGAATATCCGTTGCTGAATCACATGAATCCAACCGCCAATTTGCATTGAGTAAAGGGCATCGTAATTCTTTAAATCAAACCAGCTAATATCCAGTTTGTTGGATTTCATTTATTCACTCCGCTAAAGTGAAAGCCGCTAAAAAGGGAAAACCGGAAACAGGCTAGCGACACCCGCTTTTCGCCCCGTCGGGCTATCCGGTTGAATGCATCATAATCAAAAACCGCCGCAAGGGTCCAATATTGCCGGATGACAAGGCATAATGCCGCTTTCGATCCAGGAACAGGCCGCCATGTCCGTTTATTGCCCGAATTGCCAAGAAAAAGCGCGGATCACCTCCCGCAACAACCTCACCGAAAGAAAAACCGTCGTCGACTTGTATTGCGAATGCAAAAACCCGCTATGCCAGGCAAGGTTTGTCGAAACCAAGTCGTTCACGCGCTGGATTAACCCGCCGGCCAACTCCACGCTACAACTAGCGGCCAATTTGCTGAATACGCTGAGCAAGGACGAACGCAACAAACTGTTAAACGGGATTTCTCCGCCCTGATTTTTTGTTTTTGTGCTGGGTTGAATGCTGGGTTATATCCTCTGTAAGCCTTGATAGTGCTGACTGTGCTGGGTATGCTGGGTTTTTTAAAAACTATTTTAATTTTTTTGAAAAACATTGGTTAAGGGGTTATGCCTGGCGTTGAAACGGTATGATCTGAGCGCCGGCTTTTAGTCCATCCAGGTAATCAGCCCAGCTCTGCATCATCCGCCGGCGTTCTTCCAGATATTGAGCGCGATTGTACGCAGCGCGGACTTGGTCCTTGGGCATGTGGCAGAGTTGGCGTTCTATCGCATCCGGCGACCAGCCTTGTTCATTGAGCAAGGTCGATGCGGTGGTTCTGAAACCGTGAGCACTCATTTCTTCACGTTGGTATCCAAGGGTTTTAAGCGCGGTGCGGATGGTGCCATCTGACATAGGCCTACCATCGCCACGGCTGGAGGGAAAAACATACTGGCCAATACCGGTTAACGGCTTGATGGCTTCCAAAATCTCTATAGCCTGACGCGACAATGGGACTATGTGTTGTGTTTCCGTTTTGGTGACGAAGTAACGCCACTCCATCGCCGCAAGATCGATGTCTTTCCATTCCATCTGTCGAATCTCGCCAGGCCGCTGGAACAGGTATGGCGAGAGTCTTAACGCGCATTGCACGACAAAGGTGCCTTGGTAGTTGGAGATGTCCCGCAGTAATTGGCCAACTTGCTTTGGCTCGGTGACTGCGGCGTTGTGTTTGACTTTTTGCGCCGGAATTTGGGCGCCAACGGCTTGCGCTGGATCGTAGTCGGTATAGCCGTGAGCGATGGCATAGGCAAAAGCCGCGCTAATGTCCGCACGCACGCGGTGGGCGGTTTCCAGTTGCTTTTTGATGATGAGTGGGCGGACGACCGCAAATATGTCGGGCGATTTCACTTCGCCTATGGGTATTTTGCCGATTTCCGGAAATACGTAGAGTTCGAAGCGGCGGATTTTCTTTTGGTTGGTCACGGCGCGGACTGTATGGGATGCTGAGTCCATCCATTGCCGGGCGATGTCTTCGAAACTGTTGACAATGGGAAGGCCGGCGTTTACTCGACTTTGATCTTCGGCGGCTTGGGTAATTTCCGCCCGGGCTTGCTTTCTGATTTCGCTGGGATCGATGCCGTTGGCAAGGCTGTTTCTAGCATCATCAGCTTTGCGCCTGGCGTTTTCCAAGGTGGTATCCGGATACACGCCGAATGAGAGTTTTTTCCGCTTCCCTTCAAACGAGAAAATGAATTTCCATATCTTGGTGCCGTTTTTCCCGACGACGAGATAGAGTCCGCCGCCGTCGTTGATAAAGTATTCTTTATCGCGCGCTTTTGCCGCTCTGTAGACTGTGTCTTTATTGAGTTGGAGTGCCATAGTGTGTCCTCTATTGTGTCCTCGGCAAGAGGCATTATAGAAAAGGACACAATGAAGGACACACTTTTAGTTGCATGCACCTGCATTTCGCTGCATTTCTTTGCACAATAAAAAACCCGCTAAGCCAGTCGGCTTGCGGGTTTGTACTTCTCTTTGCATTTGATTGCATTAATCAATGGTACCGAGGGTCGGAATCGAACCGACACTCCTTTCGGAACCGGATTTTGAATCCGGCGCGTCTACCAGTTTCACCACCCCGGCAAAGAAAGCAGCATTATACTCAGTTTTTCAGAAATGCCAAACATTTTTTACGCCGCCAAGCTCACCGCTGCTTTCAGCTTTTTCATGGCATTTTGTTCCAACTGCCTGATGCGCTCGGCCGAGACTTGATAACGATCCGCCAATTCGTGCAAAGTGGCTTTGTCTTCCACCAGCCAGCGGCTAGCCAGAATGTCGCGACTTCTGTCGTCCAAACTATCCATCGCATCCATCAGCAATTCTTCTTTGCGGTCTTCCCAGTCACTATTTTCCAGCAATAAAGCCGGATCGGCACCGTGTTGTTCCAGATAAGCGATAGGCGCTTGCACATGATCTTCGCTGTCGTCGCCACTCGGCTCAAGCCCTACATCGCGACCGTCCAACCGCCGTTCCATTTCGTAAACGGTTTTAACATCGACATCCAGGTTTTCCGCAATCGCTTCCGCATCGTCTTGCGAGAGATAGCTCAAGTCCTTTTTGAATTTACGCAGATTAAAAAACAGTTTGCGCTGCGCTTTGGTCGTCGCAACTTTGACAATGCGCCAGTTTTTGATCACATATTCGTGGATTTCAGCTTTGATCCAATGTACGGCAAAAGACACCAGACGCACGCCCATGTCCGGGTCGAAACGTTTTACCGCTTTCATCAAGCCGATGTTGCCTTCCTGCACAATGTCCGCCAATGGCAAGCCGTAACCGGCATAGCCTCTGGCCACATGCGCCACAAAACGCAGATTAGACATCACCAGCTCGCGCGCGGCGTTCAGATCGCCTTCATCCCGGTAACGCAACGCCAGGTCTTGCTCCTGCTCAACGCTGAGTTTGGGCATTTGAGATATCAGGCTTAAATAAGAATCAAACGTCCCAACCGATAAATTGATCGGTAAAGCCAAGCTATTGTTCATATCACCCTCGTTTCCGGTGGAATAAATTAACGATGACCAAATTCTAGCACTCGATCAACAAGAGTGCTAATAATTTAGTAAAAATCTTTTAATACAATTGTTTACGATGAATTCTGCGTCAATTTTGATGCAAAATCGGCTGATGATGCCGCCTTTACGAATTCCGACCAAACTCGTTAAAATGGCGACTGACCCGATATTCGCCGCCCACCTCATAAATAACCACAGCCATTTACTCGAACATGTCAGCTTCCGATAGCCCAGTTTCATCCAACTTTATCAGACACATCATTGCCGCCGATCTAGCCGCCAACAAAAACAACGGCAAAGTCGCCACCCGCTTTCCTCCCGAGCCCAATGGTTATCTGCACATCGGCCACGCCAAATCGATTTGCCTCAATTTCACGCTGGCAGCCGAAAACAACGGCACTTGCAATTTGCGCTTCGACGACACTAACCCGGAAAAAGAAAGCGTCGAATATATGGAAGCCATCGAACGCGACGTGCAATGGTTAGGGTTTAAATGGGCCGGAAAATATCACGCTTCCGACTATTTCGAACAACTCTACGCTTACGCGGTGCAGTTGATTAAACAAGGCGATGCCTATGTGGATAGCTCGACGCCTGAACAAATGCGCGCCGACCGCGGCACCTTGACCGAACCCGGCAAAGAAAGCCCAGACCGTAGCCGCTCCATCGAAGAAAACCTGGATTTGTTCACCCGTATGCGCGCCGGCGAATTTGCCGACGGCCAATATGTGCTGCGCGCTAAAATCGATATGGCCTCACCCAACATCAATATGCGCGACCCGACCATCTACCGCATCCGCCGCGTCCATCACCAACGCACCGGCGATGCCTGGTGTTTGTATCCGATGTACGACTACACCCATTGCATTTCCGATGCTTTGGAAGGCATCACCCACTCGATCTGCACCCTGGAATTTGAAGATCACCGCCCTTTATACGACTGGGTGCTGGACAAGTTGCAAACCCCTTGCCATCCGCAACAAATTGAGTTCGCGCGCCTGCAATTGGAATATACCATCGTCAGCAAGCGTAAATTGCTGCAACTGGTCACCGAAAAGCACGTCAACGGCTGGGACGATCCCCGCATGCCGACCATTTCCGGCCTACGCCGAGCCGGTTTTACGCCGGAAGCGATTCGCGATTTCTGCGAACGCATCGGCGTCACCAAAAACGATTCCTGGATCGAAATGGGTGTCTTGGAAAACTGCATCCGCGAAGACTTGAACGAACGCGCGCCCAGAGCGATGGCTGTGTTGAGACCCTTAAAAGTGGTGATCGGCAACTGGGAAGACGGTAAAACCGAAACTTATCAAATCGCCAACCATCCGCAAAAACCGAAAATGGGCAGCCGGGAAGTCAGCTTTTCCAAAACCATCCTGATCGAACAAGACGATTTCATGGAAAACCCGCCTAAAGACTTCAAACGTTTGGTGCCGGGCGGTGAAGTGCGCTTGCGCGGTTCTTACGTGATCAAATGCGAGGAGGCGATTAAAGACGACGCCGGCAATATCATCGAACTGCGTTGCAGCTACGATCCGGCCACCTTAGGCAAAAACCCCGAAGGCCGCAAAGTAAAAGGCGTAATCCATTGGGTTTCTGAACAACACGCCCTGCCCGCCGAACTGCGTTTATACGACCGCTTGTTCAGCCACCCCAATCCGGACACGCTGGATAATTTCCTGGACGGCATCAATCCCAATTCGCTGGAAGTGTTGACTGATTGCCGGGTGGAAGCCAGCCTGGTCAATGCCACGCCGGATACCCGTTATCAATTTGAGCGCACCGGTTATTTTTGCCTGGACTATGCTGACAGCACAGCGGAAAAACTGGTGTTTAACCGTACCGTGACCTTGCGCGACAGTTGGGCAAAGTAGCAAAGTAATTAACCATGGTCGCGCTGCAACCGTTAGTTAGCCATCTTCAAACCCAAACCGGCCAATCGCTAAGTAACCACCGCCTAAGCAGTATCGGCGGTGGCGACATCAATAGCGCCTACCGGCTGCAAGCCGCCAATATCGACTGGTTTATCAAACTAAACCGGGCGAGCCTGGCGAAGATGTTTGTAGCGGAAGCGGCCGGCTTACGCGAGTTGGCCGACATAGGCGCGGTGCGCGTGCCCAGGGTGATTTGCTTTGGCGAATGTCAACAACACGCTTATCTGGTGCTGGAATTCATCGAATTGGGCGCGTTGCATAGCCGCAGCGCCAGCTTATTCGGAGAACAACTGGCCTTGCTGCACCAGCGACCACAAGCCTATTTCGGCTGGCCCATCGATAACACCATAGGCTCCACGCCGCAACATAACGCCAGACACGACGATTGGGTCGAGTTTTGGCGACAACAACGTTTGGGCAAACAATTACGGTTTGCCGCCGCCAAAGGTTATCTCGGCACGCTGCAAACGCAAGGCTCTAAACTGCTGGAGAACATTGGCGTTTTTTTCAGCGACTACCACCCACACCCATCCTTACTGCACGGCGACTTATGGGGCGGCAATGCTGCCTCGGATAAGCAAGGACAACCGATAATCTTCGACCCGGCTTGCTATTACGGCGACCGCGAAGCGGACCTGGCCATGACCGAATTATTCGGCGGCTTCAGCCGCGATTTTTATGCGGCTTATCAAGCCGAATATCCGCTGGACCCTGGCTACAAAACCCGTAAAACCCTTTACAACCTTTACCACATCCTCAACCATCTCAACCTGTTCGGCAGCGGTTATTTGAACCAGGCCAACGGCATGATCGCTCAGTTATTGGCCGAATTAAACTAATCGCGTCCAGCGCCGAATGGCCAACCGAAGCGATAGGTTGACATAGCCAGTTGCAATTCCCACTCCTGCATTTTCCCGGCTCAGAAAAAGAATTTTTCCCGCATCAATCCAGGAATTTCCTCCCGGATAATAGCCGTCAATTTTAAGGCCGAAACAGCAGCTTATATCCAGAGCCCCGTTTCGAAATTTATGACACCACCCATTCCACCGCTGCCATGAGCAACACCCTAAAAATATTGTTAGTCGACGACCATGCTGTGGTACGCGCAGGATTTCGCATGCTGTTGTCGGTTAGTGGCAATGTCGAAGTCATCGCCGAAGCGGAACGCGGCGAACAAGCCATTCAGCTTTATGGCGACTCCAAGCCGGATCTGGTGGTCATGGATTTATCCATGCCGGGAATCGGCGGTCTGGAAGCCATTCGCCGGATCGTCGCGCGGGATGCTAATGCGCGGATTTTGGTATACAGCATCTATCACGAGCAAGTTTACGTACGGCGTGCCTTGGATGCCGGCGCGCAAGGTTACATCACTAAAAACATGGCGCCGAATCTATTGTTACCGGCGATAGAAAGCATTATGCAAGGTAAAGGTTATACGGAACCCGGCCTGCTTAAACCCGCGGACGAGCCTTCCGCCAATGCGCAGTATCAAGCGCTGATCGATGCATTCTCGCCGCGCGAGTTCGATATTTTCCGGCTACTGGCCCAAGGCCTGACGGTCTCGAAAATTTCCATTCACCTGTGTTTGGGCAATAAAACCATCGCCAACTACGCGACGCAAATCAAGAAAAAACTGCAGGTGCAGACCACCACCGAATTGGCCCACATTGCCGTCAACCTAAACATACTCAATCAGTAAACCCTATCTAAAACCGCTCAGCGCAATACTCTGATCGAACCCAAGGTACCGGTTTCAACGGTCACACTCAGCCGGGTAATTTTACTGACGCGGATGGCGTTCTTGGGTTGCGAGGGGTCGAAATTGAATTCATCGCCCTCGCGCACCATAAAAGTACCGACACCGCTGACTTCCAAAAGAGCAATAAAGGCCTTGCCGGTCGGATTCAATAAGCCGCGTAGTTTAAGGTTAGGCACCTTCATGGTTTCTTGATTCGGCATAAACCCATAAGCGCCAGCCGTTGAGCCCCCTTGCGCACTAGCGGTTTCGTACATCAGTTCGCTGGGCGTGAACGGATCGCGCAACTGCTTCGGCGCCGCAGGCGTCAACGGCAGCGGCGTGGCCGGCGCTTCCAGAGCCTGCGCGGCTAGTGCCGCCATTGAAAAAACAAGGCCGGCAATCGGCTTGATTGAATTCGACAAACTCATTTAATGCCCCGATACCAAAGAGAATAAGGCTTGAAAGAATGCGTAATAGACAAAGCCCACCATCAAGCCTATGACCAAAATCATCACCGGCTCGATCAGGGCCGACAGGCGCTTGATCGCAATTTCCAACAGCTTTTCGTAATAAAGCCCCAGTTCCTGTAACACCTCGTCCAGCGCCCCGGTCCCTTCGCCTACTGCAACCATCTGCACCACCAGCGGCGGAATGCGTGGATGATCGATGCTGCGCGCAATATCCCGCCCCTCTAAAATCTGGTTCGATGCGGCCAGCAACTGATCGACATAAACCCGGTTGCCCAGCAAATTAGCGGTAATTTTCAACGCTTCAAACACCGTCACACCGCTACGCAGCAAAATCGACAGCGCCCAGTTCATCTGCGCCATGGCACCGGTCACCAGCAACGAGCCGATCACCGGCAGCCGCAGCAACAGCCGGTCTATCCACAAACGGCCGTTACGGGTTTGATAAATCAATATCACCAGCAGCAGCAAAGCCGCCGCACCGCCGACCAGCCACAGGCCATGCTGGCGCACGAAGTCCGATATATCCACCAGCAACTGGGTAGACGGCGGCAAGGCTTTACCTTTGCCCATCAAAAACTTGCTGAATTTGGGGATGATTTTCACCACCATGAAAATGCCGACGCCGATTGCCGCCAGCACCACAATCGCCGGATAAATCATCGCGTTGATGGTCTGCGCCCGCAAAGCGGCTCTTTTATCCAGATGTATCGCCAGCCTTTCCATGATTTGGTCCAAATCGCCCGTGGTTTCGCCGGCAACCACCAAATTGATTGCCATTTCCGGAAACACCGCCTTGTGCTTACTCATCGCCGACGACAGCGATTGGCCAACCCGAATGTCTTTCAGCATCAGGCGTAAAGTCAAATTCAAGCGCGGATTGGTTAATTGCGCCTGGGCCAGCTCCAGTGCCTGCGCCACCGGCAAGCCAGCCCGCAGCATAAAACTCATTTGCCTGAAAAAGAATATCAGCGCCGTGTTCGTTACCGAACGTTGCGAGGCCAACCAGTCCGAGAAATTGGCCTGCCCGAAAAAGCCGCTACTGCCGCGCCCCTGCCGCAACGCCAATACTCGCAAACCGCGCTGGCGCAATTGTGATGCGGCATTACCCATATCGTCGGCTTGCAAGCGGCCGCCGACCTCGTTGCCGCGCTCATCCAAGGCGGTGTAAACAAATTCAGCCATCTCAGTTTACGCCGCGCATACCGCGGGTTTTGTGGACCGCCACATCGCGTAACTCGTCCAACGTAGTCATGCCCAACAGCACTTTACGGCAGCCGTCCTCCCACATAAAACTCAGCCGCTCGCCGGCACTGGCTTCCAAGGTTTCCTCATCGGTACCGCGCGCCACCAAGCGTGCCAGAGTTTCATCCAGCCACAGGGTTTCGAACAATCCCAGCCGGCCGCGAAAACCGCTGCCCTGGCAGATCACGCAACCGCCCGGTTCGTAAATCTGCACGGCATCGTCATCCCGCCCCAGTTCCGCCAGCTCGGCTGGCGTCGCCAAGCGTGATTTGCGGCAATGCCCGCATAAGCGGCGCACCAAACGCTGGGCAATAACCGCCGCCACCGTGGAACCGATCAGGAACGGTTCGCAACCGATGTCGATCAAGCGCGTGACAGCGCTCACCGCGTTGTTGGTGTGCAGCGTCGAAAACACCAAATGCCCGGTCATGGCCGCTTTTACCGCCACATCGGCGGTTTCCGGGTCGCGAATCTCGCCTACCATCAGCACATCCGGATCGTGCCGCAAAAACGAGCGCAGGGCGTCAGCAAAGCTGACTTTCGGCCCGGTCTGCAATTGAGAAACCCCGTGCATCACATATTCGATCGGGTTCTCCACGGTCATGATGTTGATGTCGGCGCGGTTGATTTCCTGGAGCGCGGCGAACAAGGTGGTCGATTTACCACTCCCGGTCGGACCGGTCAGCAGCACCATGCCATAGGGGCGGTGGATCACCTTGCGAAAATGCTGTAAGTCGTCTTCCATCATGCCCAAATCGGCCAGCGTCAAGCCGAACGCCTCTTGGCCGAGCAGCCGCAGCGTCATCCGTTCGCCCAGCCGGGTCGGCGCCGTCGCCACCCGAATGTTAAAGCCCTTATCAATAGGCTTAGGCAAATGATAAGAAAAACCGCCGTCTTGCGGCATGCGCTGTTCGGCTATATCCAAGCCGGCCAGCACCTTGACCCGCGACACCAAAGCAGCCGCCGCGCCGGCGTTGGCGACCAACGGAAAGTCGCGCAATTTGCCGTCCACCCGCAAACGAACCCGCAGACCTTGCGCATCCGGCAATAAGTGAATGTCCGAGGCCCGGTAAAAATAGGCTTCGCGGATAATACCGTCCAGCATCGCCACCAAATCGGTATCGGTCTCCGCTGTCACAGCGCCGCTTTGTTCCGGCGCCGATTTTCCGGCCAATGCCTGCTTTACCTTTAATTGCAATAAAGCCAGATCGGCCATTGCCAGCGGCAATACCTGCCCCAACAAGCGTTGCACCGAATCGATGCCACCCCGGTCGCCCGGATCGCCGCAGATCAGTAACACCTGTTCACCATCACTCACCGGCAACAGCAATTTGCGCTGTACCAGACTGGGCGGAATTTTTTTTAACAAGGTGTTTTCCACCTGTAGCGTATCCAGATCGACATACTGCACACCGTATTGCTCGGCCACCGCCCGGTGCAAGGCCGATAAGGGAAAACGATAATGGGCCTGAACCATGCTTAGCAAACTCAAGCGTTGCCGGCGGGCTTCCAGACGCAGGCGTTCCAATTGCGCAGCTTCAATCAAGCCACAGCGCACACCGGCTTCCAAGAGATGTTCGTCATTGATAGCCATACGCTTACAACGCCAAAATCACTTCGGCCAACAAAGATTGCGGATAGCCGGGCATGGCCAACGCCGGCATGCGCTCGACGCTGATACGCAGCACCGCCACTTGAAACGGCAGCCGATCCAAATCGTGAATAAACCGGTTCAAAGCCAGATAGGTGCCCTCCACCTCCAGGCGCCGCAACGGTCTTTCCAACAACGACCCCGGCGACATGCGCGCCACCCAACCAGCACTCAACGGCGGAATCACCGCAGCGATGGGCGCAGCGGCAGCGGCCGGCGTCACCGTCGCCGGTTTGTTTTTCCGGCTTTTCTTGGTGGTTGCCGGTGCCGCCGCAACCGGCGCGGCATTGTTGCTTACCGCCGCTTTGAAAACCTCGTTGGCGCGCACATGAATCTGCGCATCGCGCGCCACTTTGGAAATATTCACGATCAGAAACTGCGAGTCGTCCGGCGCCAGATGTTTTTCCACACTGTCCGACTGCTCCTTGATAGCCGCCAGCAAACGCTCTTGTTCCGCTAATTGGCTCTTCAAACGCTCGATGTCCTCATCCGGTTCTTCCGGGATCTCGGCGGTACGCAGGCGCTTATCGGTGGCTTCCGCCGTTTGTTGCAATTGGCCGATTTCCCGGTTGGCCGGCACCCAGCGCAACCCGGCGTATCCGCCGATGACGATCACGCCGATAGCCAAGGCCGATAACCATTGTTCGCGCTTACTCAAAGGGGGTAGTTTCATGGGGGTTTGGATTGGATAAACGAATGATTTTGCCGTCCGGCTCGGCCAATTTGACCAGCCGCAAGGAAATACTGAAGCCGTTGCTCTGCAGCGGTCCTTTGCCGAAAGTCACTTTGGGCTCGCGAACCTGCAAATCCCAGCGGGCGGCGGCATCACCCACCCGTTTGATAAAGGTCTGCGCCGCGCTGTCGCTGAGCGCCCAGGCTTCCAGCACCAGGTTTTCCGCTTCGATGCGTTTGGCGTCGATAGGATTGGGCGGAGCCGCGTTCGGCGCCGCGGCCGGTTTTAATGCCGACTTGTCCGGCTCATCCAAACGCTCGATCACCACCTCATTGTCAACCAGCGTTTGCAGCATACCCAACACACCTTTGACCAAATCCATGCGCTCCGGAATATCTTCGTCGTAGAAGCGGGCCAGATTTTCCAGACGCGACTGTTCGGTGCGCAAACTCTTTATCTTGTCCTTGATCTGGGCGATTTCAGCCGCTTGGGCATTGATGCGCTTAATAGCCTCATCGATACTTTGCCAGCTGGTATCCACCTGCTGCTTGTAGCTCTCAACGCTGCTTTTGCGCGCCCACAACGACAGCTCGGCCACGCCGACCACCACCAATAGCAGCAGCACCAGCGCCGCGGCCCGCACCTCCAAGCGATCACGCAGTGCCGGCAACGGGCCGCCCAAGCGCACCCCCACGCAACGCTCCGCTTCGGCCAAGCCCAGGGCGTGGTAAGCCGCTCCGGCCATGCCCGGCGAGACCTTATCGCCAACGACAGCATGGGTTAGCGGGTGCAAGTCCAGTTCCAGCATGTGTTCCAAATTAGCGGCCAGCTCGGGTGCCGGCGGCCAACTAGCCAACCACACCGGCTCGCGCGGCGGCGCATGCAGCGCGTGGTAGCTTTCCAGGCAAATATCCAGCGGCGCTTTGTGCAGATTCAAATAGTGGCGCAAGGCCGTAATCCCGTCAGCGGCTATCCGCGTGCTAAACCCCAAACCGGGTTGAGTCTCCAGCAGCACCGCTTGGGTTTCTGTCGGGGGCAATAAGGCCGCGCTGCAACCGGTCAAGGGATACATGGTTTGCAATTTCAAACCCTGCCGCGCAAAAGCGTCCGACCAGCGCTGCAACAAACTTTGGTGCACGCAACTAATCAGCCAATTGAAAGTGCCGGGTATATCTTCCACCGCGCTCTGCGCCGCCCAGCCCACTTCGATCGCTTCGTCAGCGGCTTTCAGCCATTCCTGCCCAGTCAAGCAAGCATTGAGCTGACTGCGCTTGATGTAGCCCAACTCCACCGCCAGATCGCCGAAACGCCGCAAGGAAAACTGCTCGGCCAACGCCAAGCCACCGCCGGCCCTGGATTTGCCTTGCTGCAAATCCATCACCGCCCGGGCCTGTTCCTCGGTCATATAACCTTGGCCCACCAATAAATGCCCCACCGACCAGCGGGTAACGTGCTGCAGCAACAGTGGCTCGGCTTCCCAGCGCGCCAGCTCCAACATCTGCAACAACGGCCGGGGTTTGCGAGGATTGACCGGTAACTCCACCAGCGTGGAAAACACCGCCGGCGACAACAGAATCGCCGAACCGCCGCCCTGCCAACCCTGGCTTTTTAGCGTAGTCAACACATCGCTCAGGCCTTCGGCCATATCCACCTGCTCGGTGTTTGCCTGATACAGCAATTCCATATCCTGATCGGCACGGCGCAGCACGGCGGCGCGCAAGGAAAAACCGTCGGTCTCGCAGACTAATAACTGCGACGGGATAGCAAAAGGGATAAAACGGTTAAATTTCATGGAGGCTTGGCATTAGAGATTTTTTAGCGGTTTCCGGACTGTGGCATTTTCGGCGCTGCCGCTTGGCGCCCCGACGATCCTCGATCGCTGCCATTAAGTTAACAGCAGGAGATTCCCTCTCCCCCAGGGAGAGGGTTAGGGTGAGGGGAATAAATAAAGGAAGAAGCGATATTTTGATCCCCTCATCCCAACCTTCTCCCAGGGGGAGAAGGGGCTTTTTCCTTAGCGTATTGGCAGTGACGGCCCGCAATGAGAGCACATGGCGGGACCGATTCGGACAAAGTGGACTCATGGAATGATCCAATTTAGGGCCAAATTCAGTGTCTGGCGGGGTAAGACACTGAAACTGCGGATGTTGCTTACAGCCGGAACTGGATTTTCGGCCACACAATCGCCGTCGAAAATTCGGTAGTTATCCGGGTCACCAGACGGTACTTCGTGGCAAATGATTGCATACCCGCGTTGTCCGATAGGCAAAAGTGGCGGCGTGCTCAACTTAAAGCTCTCGGTTTTTTGACTGCTCCCCAATACTGATTCCTTTGTCAAAACCAAGTAATCAGGGGTTCCTTCGTCCGAATCGATGTAATCCGTCAAATCGGATAAATAAAGGCGCAACACCAAATTAACTGGGTTGGGCGTTGGCAATGGTGCCCCACTTTGATTCTCAAACGTCACACTCACTGCCGCCGGTAATGGCACCTGCCAATCGGCGCTGACAATCAGTTGCGGCGCGGCCACGTCATCGGTGGCAACAGCTAAATCCATGCCTTCGCTAGCTAAACTGGCGGTCGCTGCGGTTACGCTGTAATCCCAGCCTGAATCCAGCGCATCAGCGGCCGCATTCGCGCCCTCGTTGCCATAGCCGTCTCTAAAACGCAGGCCGCCGCCGGATTCCGGGATAACCTGTAAATAGGGGCCGCGCCAGCCCATGCCGACACCGGTGTCTTGATCCAAATGCCAATCGCTAACGATTTCGGTGTCGTCGCACGGCGATTCAAAGGTTTTCGGAACGGTGGCGGGAAGCACCTCGTCACCGAGCCTCAATAACTCCGCCAAACATAAGGGCAAGCGCCCCATATCGGCCACGAAGCCGCTAAGCTCCGGCGCGCCGTTCACGGTGCGAGTCGGGTCGCCGACGATGGCTTTACGGATCAGTTCCATCCGGCGTTTGGTTTCGTCGTATTTAGCTTGATCTTCCACGCCCTCGGTCAGCATCAGACCGGTGGACGCCACCAGTGCCATCAAAAAAATCACCAGCAACATTTCCAGCAGGGTAAAGCCGCGCTCGGATTTGTGATGTATCGAACCGACCGCAGGTAGGGTGGATAAGCGCAGCGCATCCACCGGGATAGGTTTGCATGCGGTGGATGCGCTGCGCTTATCCACCCTACTCGCTGTGCCCAAAAGCTGGCATCGATTCCCACGGCGGAGCGTGATAGCCTGCGCTTTGGCGTTTTTGGCGATTTCGATCAATAAGTTCATCTCAACAAACACAGCGCGGTATCGTCACCACCGCCGGCCAGCTGGCAAGTGCCGGGCGTTGGGTTATCGTCGGTTTTATCCGGACCCAGGCTGACCAGCCGGGCTTTGTCGGCGTCATCCAAATCCAGCATGAGGTAATTGGCTTGATAGGCATCGGTAATCACCCACAAATTATCGACACCGGCATAACTCATCAGAGCGCTTTTGCGTTGCAAATACGGGCCGTTCCAACCACGATGGGTGTCCGGATTCCAGCCGTTGCCGGAAGGATCGGCAAACAGCATCCAGAAATTGGCCGGCGATTCGCACCAGGCCAGTTTTGCGGCGTCGGTAGTGCCCGCTTCGGAAGGTAAATTGACTAAATCCGGGTTGATTTTGCCGGCGTTTGCCGGGTCCTCGCAGACATAAACCCCCTGCCCCGGCAAATCGTTGCTACCGCTATCGCGGCGAAACTGCAACAACGCATTGCGGATTTCCGCGATTTCAAACCGGGTAGCGTCTTGGCGGCCTTGATCCTGCACGCCTTCGTAAGCCAGCACCGCCATCCCAGCCACCACGGCCATCAGCGCAATCACCGCCAATAGTTCCAGCAGGGTAAAACCGGCTTGCGACCGAATTTTCACGGTTTTGGAACGCACGGCGGCAACATCGCGCCAGGCGACGGACCGTAACATCCCGCTAAAAACAAACAATAAACACCTCATTTACTTGCTTGTGAAAATTAAAAACTTAGCCAGCCCTCGTTTCCGATTCACTGGCATTAAGTTGGCGTCACGCCGGCATCGGCACCCAATCAAATATGTCTCAGTTAAAGTTGCTTGGCAGGCGCGCCGCTGCTGGTGACCACTTTTGCACCCAGCGTGGAGGCCAGCATCGGCAACATGAAATTAACCTTGGCACTGTCCGGGCCTTTAAGATGGAAAAGGTCGACAATAAACTTTGAGGCATCATTCGGATAAGCGGCCAAGGCCCGGCTCAGCGTGTTTTTGGATGCTTGCTGATCGCCGTTCAGGGCTTGCATCAGCGCCAGCCGGTACACTAAATTGTTGGCCGGCACAAAACGCACGGCAACATCCGCCAATACAGTCAGTTGCGGCCGCATCGCCAAATCATCGGGTTGGCCGGTAAAGGTAAAAATCATCGGCACATAAGGTTCGAGCAGCGGCGCTTGCGTCACCGCTTTTTGACAAACATCCACCAGATGATCGGAGCGTTGCTGAGAGGGTTGCGCCACCGTCGCTAACAAGGCCAATTCCATGCGCAGATAATGAGCTTCATGTACAACCGCCACGGACGCGGCGGCAGCAATGCAGAAGCCGGCGATAACCGTGCCGGTTTTTTTCCAGGCTATCGGCCGGCTCAACTCATCACCCAAGCCCAGTACCATCGCGGCAACCCCTAAAAACGGCGCATACCACAGCGGGTATTCCAACATGCTGTGAATGCCCAAAATTGCCGCCAACAACATCAGCCAAGTCTTAAACGCTTGCTGCGTTGTTCCCTCGCCCACGGCCAACACCGGACGAATCCAGCGGCTGATAGCCAACAGCAGCAGCAACACCGGTAACAAACCCAGTTCGGCCAGCAAGTGCAAAATCAGGTTGTGCGCGTGTTCGATATAGGTAGGCAGTGCCGGAATATAGTGGCCAGCTTGAAAGTAGGCGGTGTCGAATTGCCCGAAACCCTGACCCAGCAAGGGCTGCTGCAAAAACAAGTGCCAGGCCACTTGCCAGATATGCCAGCGCGGCGACGCGCCGCTGGTTGGTTGCAGCATGCGTTCCGCCGAGCTGAGTTGCGCATCTGGCAACACCCCCAGCGACCACAAACCCTGCAAGGCCAGATAGCCGAAAAGGCCTAAACTAATGGGTTTCAACCAGGCGGAACGGTAGCGCCACGCGATGACAAAGATGGCTAGCCAATACAATAAAACGCTGCGAGAAGGCGTCAGGCTCAAGCCCAGCATCAGGCTAAACCCGCAGAAAGCAAATACCCACCGAGGTAGCCGACCAAGCGCATGCCAGTACAGTAAAGACACACTGCCCAAGGCCAAGAAATCGCCGTAGTTGTTGGCTTGGCCTACGCCGCCCCAGTCGCCGATTTCCCCGGATAGCCGCCCGCATAGCTCACGCCAGGCCACCAGAGCGGCCGCTGTTACCAAACCGCCGGCCAGCCAGCCGCCGACCCGTTCGCCACCAAACTGTTGCCGTAAATAGGCCATCAAAACCATCATCAGCGCAGCCCAAACCAAGTAAGCCATCCCCATATAGGCATGGGGGGCAACAACTTGCGGCAACAGTTTGCTTTGTAAGGCCAGATAGGCAGCCAGCGTTAAAGGCAACCACAGCGTGCGCGGTAGCTGCAAATGCTCGCTACGCCACAAGCTTGGCAATGCCGCCGCACAAGCCAGCAAGCCGCCGGCTAGCGCCAGCCATTCCAGATGAAAGGTGATTACCGGCTGCAAATGCCAGGGCGCCAGCCAAGGCAAAAGCGGCAACAAGCCCAATAGCAACAGGCTGAGCGGTGGAAATTTGGAGAAGTCGAGCGATTTCATCGTTTGTTGTCGGTTTTGGTTGTGTTGCGCTTTTCGAAGCATGAGCGGCTCTTACGTCCTTGGGCATAAGCATTCGTCCTTCGGCCTTGCTCAGTATCCTCAAGGGCATTGAGGCGAACGGGATTACGGGCCGGAAAATAGGCCGCCATTCCGCCAGGGCTGCACTTCGAGCACTTACGACTAGCGAAATCCAGATTGCCGAGCGGTAAAACGCCGTCGCCATCCGGTGCCTCCGGACTCGGGCAATCTCTCCCGAGGTGGTGTTTAATAATTGGCTGTGACGCTTACACCCGGCAATGCCTAAAGGCTGCCATTTGCACTGCCAACCTGATTCAAATGCGACCGTCCGAAATGGCGATAGGCCCGGTACCTGCTAGCTCTAAACTCTGCAACAAAGCCCAGAGCTAGCAGGGATTCCCACGGCGGGCCGTGGGAACCGGCGTACCTAGCTAAACTTAGTTAGGATTTTGAGCGGCGATGTTTTCGTCGATCATACGGCCTTCGGTGTCAACCACCGCCAGCAGACGGGGTTTGGTGAACAACTCACCAGCAACGATGTTGTTATCCTCGGCCCCCCCATTCGCGCCATCTTGACCGACGTGGAACAAGGCGATGTAACGAGCATAAGTGGTTGCAGGATTGATGTTTTGGCTCACGAAAGTCGGCGCGGTCGAAATAGCCACAGAAGAATTGCTGGTGCTATGCGCGGCATCGTGACCAAAGCCCAGAGCAATTACCAAGTTGCATTGGTCGCTTTCCAGTGAATCGTTGATGACGTTTTGACGATCACCGTCCGTAGCCGCCATAGCGGAACCGTCTAGTTTAGCGCCCAGTGCAACTGTGTTGACCTGGCAAGCCGCAGTACCAAAGGTTGGCAGGATGGCGACATTGGCGACGGCCGTCCAGTCGTTTTCGGCGGCGTCACCAGGACTTACGCGGTTTACCGCACCTTCGTTATGTTGTAGGTTGGGCTCAACACCAGCAGTTATTGTTGCAATGGTGCGTTCCTGTATTTCCGTAATACCGACAGCCGCCATCGCGTCGTTCAATGCGATGCCAAAAGCAGAAGCGGATGCTGGTACCGCCCAGTTGGCAAACCGCGCAGCTGTTCGATCAGACAAGAATGCAGGGCTGGCACCTGCGGTTGTTACCAAGTTATCCCATTGATCAGGGAATTTTTGCGTAACAGCACGGTAGTTACGAATCGCGCCGTCAGCAGTGGAGGTACTGTTGGACGCTGCAGTTGCTTGCGCGCTGTCGCCAATACCGTCATACGCCACCAATGCCGCCGTCGCCAACGTCGCGATCAGCGTGATAACGACCAGCAGTTCCAGTAAGGTGAAACCCGCTTGTCTGTGTTGCAGTCTTTTCAGTTGTTTGCCTTTCATACTGTTTTCTCAAATCTAAATGCCGCAACTGCCTCGCGCAGCCTATTGGTCATCTTATTTTTTGGTTTTTTGATGTGACCCCATCACACTCGTTTAGTTATGCGCGTCCGTGCGCGGATTAGTCCTGAATTCTCTATATTCCTCGCGCCCACTGGGCAAAAGATGGGGGATTATTTAAAAAATCTCCCCCGGCCCCTCTTTGCTAAAGAGGGGAATTGATAAGGCTAAAGCGGCCTTATTCCAATCTCCCGCCTTCCACTCGGACCGTGCCTACCGGAAGCATCAAGCTTGGCCCGGTAAGCTGCTATCCACCACAAAGCGGTATTGTTTGCCGCAGTGCAGAATCACTTCTTTTTGCTGACGCTTGAGAATTTTGACCTCGACGCGGATTTCGCCGAAGCCGTCGTGCTGCAATACTTCATCAAGCAATTCCATCAGCTTGCTTTTGACGGGTTGGGCTTGCATGTGCTTATGGTTTCTCATCATCTCTATTTCTCCCTCATTCAATTCAAGCGTGTTCATTGCGCCGGCAAGGCCAGTTTGTAACCGCTATGGCGGGCCTGATTCAGCCAGTAATCGGCTTTTTCCTGTTGTTCCAGATTGGGACTGGTGGCATAGACCCGGTACAGCATGTATTGGGCGTGGGCGTGGCCTTGACGAGCGGCTTTTTCGAACCAGCGCGCCGCCAGCGTCATGTCTTGTGGGCCGCCCAGCCCCAGGTAATACAGTTCTCCCAGCAGGGCTTCGCTGTTCGCATCGCCAAAATTGGCGGCACGATGGCACCAATCGAAGGCCTGGGCAAAATTGATTTTGCGCAATTTGTCGCCGTTGCGGTAGGCGTAGCAGTTTTCATTGGCTACGGTCGCTTCCGAGTCATGGCCGATGAAAGCTGGCTGGCACGCGCTGCAACACATTGCGGCCAGCGCCAGACTGAATACTCTCGTTCCCATGCTCCTGCGTGGGAAGGCATGCGGGCGAATAGGGCTTCCCAGGGAGGACCGTAGGGACCAGAACAACAAGGGGCTTAGCATGGTCACTCCGCGCCGCGTTTTAACATGGTTGTGACTCATTGTTCTGTCACCCCTAAGCGCGGCGGCGCGCAAAACTCGCCGCACACCGGCTCGTCGGGATTTTCCGGTTTGGGCACCGGCTTGGCTTGCATGGCGGTATCCGGCGCGTAGCGGTGGTATTTGTCTGTGGGATCGTATTCTTGGTGGCTGTCGTTGCCTTGGTTCAGCACATAGGGCGTAATCAACAGCACCATTTCCGATTTACTGTCGGCGTCGGTAGTTTGTCTAAAAATGTTACCGAGCAGCGGTATGTCAGCAAGGTAGGGTACCTTACGTCTTTCACGAGAAAATCTGTCGCGAATCAAACCACCCACCGCGACGGTATAGCCGTGCCGGGCGAAGATTTCGCCTTCCATGCGGGCCGTAGTAACGGTATCCACCGGTAATTCAACCACGACTCCACCCGTGCTATTTGTTACCGGAATGGATGCGGCTCTCTCGTTTAGTGTTGAGTTTTCCTGCCTGAGCTGGATGTGGATGGTACCGTCGGCATTGATGTGCGGGGTGACTTCCAGGGTGGTGCCGATTTCCTTTAACTCGGTTTCCGGGGTGGAAATGGTGCGGGTGGTATTCAGGTTATCGATGTTGTCGATGGAATAGCCACGCACCATGATGCGTTCCTCTCCTATGAACAGGTTAGCCGGGCGATGATTGGACGCCACCAGCATGGGATTGGAAACCACGTTGACGCGGTTGTTCTTCTCCAAAAATTCGATATTGGCCTTAACCTTATCACTAAGAAATTCGTAAACAAAACTGCCGCCGCCGGTCATGGCCGCTGCACCACCCATGATCAAAGGATTGAGGCTATCGCCTTGAATCTTGGTATTTTTGATTTCGAAGTTGAACAAAGAGCTAAAGTCTTCGCCAACCTTGACGTCGATAATCTTCATTTCCAGCATCACCTGGTTTTGCGGCTTGTCGAGCTGTTCGACCAGGCTGGAAATGGATTTAAGAATGGCATTGTCGCTGGTCTTGACGATCAATTGATTGTGTTCAGCGTTGATGGTGACGTATATCACTTTGTTGATGCCGGACACCTCGGACAGTTCGCCGGGATCGACACGTTTGCCGTCGGCGCCGAGTTCCGCGAGTTGTTCGACGCTTAAATCCTTGGGTACTTCTTCGCGAAAACCTTGTTGCAAGTTGCCGTAGCGACCACCGGCTGCGCCTTGATTGCCCATGCCGCCGGAAAAACGGTTGTTACGTCCGCCGTACATATTGCCGCTGCTGCCACCGCCAAAGCCGCCTTGAAAACCTCCGAATCCGCCGCCCATGCCGCCGCCAAAACCACCCATACCGCCACCGAAGCCGGTATTGCCCATACCCCGGTTATTGCCGAAACCGCTGCCACGGTTATTGCCGCCGCGTCCGTTCATACCGCCCATGCCGCTCAACATCATCGCGTTGCCGTAAGATACCCGCACCCGATTGCCGTAAAGACTTTCGATAGCCATAGCCACCGCCATGACATTGGGGTTGCGCAATTGAAACACGCGCACGTTGTCGTCTTGGCCCATCACCAGATCTTTGCTGTATTCTTCCTTGGTCATCAGTCTGAAGGTACCGGCATCGCCGTTATCCTGGCGATACCAAAGATCGCTGATGCGGCAAATCGTGCGGATGGCGTCTTCCAAGCTGACTTTTTTCAGAAAAATCGTCACATTCTTTTTGCCGGCTTCCGGGGTCGCAACGATGTTGACATTGGCATCTTCGGACAGGACGCGGATGATGTCGGAGACCTGGGAGTTTTTGAACTCCAGTTCCTGAATTTCGAAAGACTTAGCGGCAGCAAGCACGGTAAAGCCTGCCGACAGCAGCATGAGCATGCATAACACCCTGATGTGCTTTGGTTTGACGATTTTCAATTACACCCTCAGTAACTTGATAATTCATGTTTTGCACTTATCGAAAACTTTGGCGCGCCCGGACGCATTAGTCCCAAGCCGCTTGTCGTTTGCGTATCAGCAGGCTGTTTAAAATTTGAATATAAAGATGCTTCCGCCACGTTGGAAAAACCGTTGATCAAGCTGTCCTTAGCCGAGCCCAAACCGCATGGATAAGTCGAAGCGTGCCCTCCATGGCTCCGGCTACCCGCATCCTGACGGGAACGACGGTTTTTTGGGTCTGACAGAAGCATCTTTATATTCAAATCGCCATAGCACAAAATGGCGCGCATTGTATGTTGGCGAATTCCCAGTTGTCGTTAGGAGGAAATCCCGAAATGTTTGCCAATAATTCCGGGCGTTAAGGACTTTGGCGGAATAATGTGCCGAAGCGCTTAAGGACATTAAGCACCTGGTTGGTTGGTTTGAGGATTTAGTTGAAAATAACTTCCGGCGATTCTGATTGCACCGAAGGCGAAACAATGCGCCCCTCTTTGAAACGAGAGACTGGGGGAGATTTTTTAAATAGCTCCTAAGATTGGGAGGCTAAACGGGAGCGAAAAATGTTAGCTGCCGGCGTCGGCAGATTCGCTACCACCGACGAACAGGCGATAGGCTGGATTACCAGTCTCGTCTCGATACGCCAGCCCCAAAGCCGACAAACATTGTTCAAAACGCCCACGCTGCTCACCGTCAATCTGCAAGCCAATCAACACCTTGCCGAAGGCGGCGCCATGATTGCGGTAATGAAACAAGCTGATATTCCACTGGCTACCCAGCGACAACAAAAACTTCAGCAGCGCGCCGGGACGCTCGGGAAACTGGATGCTGTAGACGCTCTCCTTCAACTCGAATGGCGCATGCCCTCCAACCATATAACGGATATGATCCTTGGCCAGTTCGTTGCCGGTCATATCGGTGACCGAAAAACCGTCTACGGTCAATTGCTCGATCAGATGCTGGCGGTCATTTTCCGCGCCGCTGCTGCTGATCCCTACAAACACTTGCGCCATGCGCGCGTCGAAATAGCGATAATTGAACTCGGTGATGCTGCGCTTGCCGATGACTTTGCAAAATCGCAAAAAACTGCCCGGCACTTCCGGTATTTCGACGGCCAGCAGAATTTCTCTATGCTCGCCTACCAGCGTGCGCTCGGCGACATAGCGCAAGCGGTCGAAATTGATATTGGCACCGCTGTCGATGGCAATCAGGGTGTGTTGTTGTAGATGGTGTTGTTCGGCGTATTTTTTCAAACCCGCCACCGCCAGGGCGCCGGCCGGCTCGGCGACCGAGCGGGTATCGTCAAAGATGTCTTTAATCGCCGCGCAAATCTCGTCGGTACTGACGGTGATGACCTGATCGACGTGCTCACGGGCGATGCGGAACGGTTCCTCGCCAACCTGCTTGACGGCCACGCCGTCGGCAAACAAACCGACCTGCTCCAATATCACCCGCTGGCCGGCTTTTAAAGCTTGATTCAAACAATCGGCGTCGTCGGGCTCCACTGCAATGACTTTAATATCCGGGCGCACGAATTTGACGTAAGCGGCGATACCGGCCACCAGTCCGCCACCGCCGACCGGAACGAATATCGCGTGAATATCGCCGTTGTGTTGGCGCAGAATTTCCATGCCTACTGTTCCCTGCCCGGCTATCACTTCCGGGTCGTCGTAAGGATGGATAAACGTCATGCCTTTTTCCGCGACCAATTCCATGGCATGGGCATAAGCATCGTCGTAGGAGTCTCCGTGCAGCACGATTTTCGCGCCGCGTGCCTTTACTGATTTGATCTTGATTTCCGGGGTGGTTTTCGGCATCACGATCAGGGCTTTGATGCCCAGTTTTCTTGCCGCCAAGGCCACACCTTGCGCATGATTGCCGGCGGATGCGGCGATGACGCCGTGAGCGGTTTGTTCCGGTGTCAGGGAGGCGATTTTGTTATAGGCACCGCGCAATTTAAACGAGAATACCGGCTGTAAATCTTCGCGTTTCAGATACACCTTGTTGTTGATTTTCTCCGACAGCGTAGCGGCAAAATCCAATGGGGTTTCCTCGGCAACGTCGTAGACTTTTGCCCGCAATATCTTTTCTATGTATGTCTGCATTATTGTCCTCGGCAACTGCTGGCGCACTTACCGTCCATGCGTGGGTTCCGGGGTTGTTTAGGCGAGGCTGCCTGGAGCCGGTTCGGCGTAAAAACAGCTGAGAGATCAGCGTCAATCGGTTATTATCCCACACAATGACGGGTTAAACGCCGTGTCAGATTTATAAGAGCAATCCATCAGGACCATCACCATGACCATGACTCAAGACGAATTAAAAAAACAAGTCGCTCAGGCTGCGCTGCACTATTTGAAAAACGTACCCATCATCGGCATGGGTACCGGCTCCACCGTCACCCATTTAATTAATCTGTTGGCCGACTGCGATTTCAAAAGAGACATCGAAGGCGCTGTATCCAGCTCGGCGAAAACCACCGAACATTTGCAATCCATCGGCATTCGCGTCATCGAACTGAATCAATCCGGCGATCTGGACATATACGTAGACGGCGCGGACGAAGTCACGCCGCATAAAAAAATGTTGAAAGGCGGCGGCGGCGCGTTGACCCGCGAGAAAATCATCGCCGGCGCCAGCAAAAAATTTGTCTGCATCGTCGACGAAAGCAAATGCGTGGACGTGATGGGCAAGTTTCCGTTGCCCGTCGAAGTATTGCCCTTGTCGCGCAGCTTCGTGGCTCGCCAATTGGCTAAACTGGGCGGCCAACCCGAATTGCGCATGAACAAAGACACCGGCGCCTGCTACATCACCGACAACGGTTGCGAGATTCTGGACGTGCATAATTTGAGCATCCTGGACCCTATCGAGTTGGAAAAAACCATCAACAATATCCCCGGCGTGATCACCAACGGTTTGTTTGCGATCCGCGACGCGGATGTGGTGTTGGTCGGTAAAGGCAGCGAAGTCATTACTTACTAAACAGCGTTACCCGCTATTGCGATAGGTTGTCCGACGCGACGACCTCAGTCGCCGAAAAGCCGGCAGCGCCTTACCCATAAAGCCTTGCCGGCTTTTCCCCATTAAATTTCTGGCTGCCCCAGCCTTAGAACTCTACAATATCCGCCCATCGCAGCCGCCGGCTGCTCTGCTTTTGCAACATTTCTCAGAGTATTTTAGGAACTACCATGTCTGACATTGAAATTGCCCAACAGGCAAGCATGCGCCCGATTATTGATTTGGCCGGCGAAAAATTCGGCATCCCCGCCGCACATTTGGACCCTTACGGTCATTACAAAGCCAAGATTTCCCTGGAATATGTCAACAGCCTGACCGATAAAACCGACGGCAAGCTGATTTTAGTCACCGCGATCAGCCCCACCCCGGCCGGCGAAGGTAAAACTACCACCACGGTAGGTTTGGGTGATGCCTTGAACAGGTTGGGTAAAAAAACCATTATCTGCCTGCGCGAACCTTCGCTGGGCCCTTGCTTCGGTGTAAAAGGCGGCGCGGCCGGCGGCGGGTACGCGCAAGTAGTGCCGATGGAAGACATCAATCTTCATTTTACCGGCGACTTCCACGCCATCGGTGTGGCGCACAATTTGTTGTCGGCGTTGATCGACAACCATATCAATCACGGCAACAAACTGGACATCGACCCGCGCCGCATCCAATGGAAACGGGTAATCGACATGAACGACCGGGCTCTGCGCAAAATCACCATCGGCCAAGGCGGGCCGGCGAACGGCTATTTGCGCGAGGACGGCTTCGACATCGTCGTCGCCTCGGAAGTGATGGCGATTCTGTGTCTGGCCACCAGCCGCGCAGATTTGAAGGAGCGTTTGGGCCGCATCGTCATCGGCTACAAATCCGACAAAGTCACGCCGGTTTACGCCAGCGACCTGAAAGCGCATGGCGCGATGGCGGCGATCTTAAAAGATGCGATCAAACCCAACCTGGTACAAACCCTGGAAAACAATCTGGCGATTATTCATGGCGGCCCGTTTGCCAACATCGCCCACGGTTGCAACACCGTCACCGCCACCAAAACCGCGTTGAAGCTGGCCGATTATGCGGTCACCGAAGCCGGCTTTGGCGCCGACTTGGGCGCGGAAAAGTTTCTGGACATCAAATGCCGCATGTCCGGCTTAAAGCCATCGGCGGTGGTATTGGTCGCCACAGTACGCGCGTTGAAATTCCATGGCGGCGTAGCTAAAGACGATTTGAACCAGGAAAATCTGGCGGCACTGGAACAAGGTTTTGCCAATCTGGAACGCCATCTGCATAACATTACCCAGCATTACGGCCTGCCCTGCGTGGTCAGCATCAATCACTTTACTTTCGACACCGATGCCGAAATCGCCTTGCTACAGCAGAAATGCGAAGCCTTGGGCGTGAAATGCGTAGTCGCCAAACACTGGGCGCACGGTGGGGCCGGCGCGGAACAATTGGCTCAAGAAATACTGAACATCGTCGATCATCGCGAACCCGGTTTTAGTTATGTTTACGACAGCGAACTACCGCTGTGGAATAAGATCGAAGCCATCGCCACCAAGCTGTACGGCGCGGCAAACATCAGCGCCAGCCCGAAAATTCGCGCCGAGTTGAAGGCGCTGCAAGCCAACTACGGTCATTTCCCGGTCTGCATGGCGAAAACCCAAATGTCGTTTTCCACCAACCCCAATGCCAAGGGCGCGCCATCCGACCATACTGTGGAAATCAATGAAGTACGTCTGGCTAACGGCGCCGGCTTCATCGTGGCGATTGCCGGTGACATGATGACGATGCCCGGCTTACCGAAAGTACCGGCCGCCGAGCGTATCGATATTAGCGACGACGGCGTGATCAGCGGTTTGTTCTAAATATCGCTAGGCAAATTGGGTCGATTGTTCGAATTTTTTGCAATGCAATCGGCCCGTTTCCTTCAACCTTACACGTAGCAGGTATAAGCACCCTGGACTATGCTTGAGCATATGAATAGTCGCCGGGAGTGGACATGCTTGACCTGAAAACCGTTAAATTCAACCACAAAATAGCGGCCCTATCGCTGATACCCTTAGCAGGCTTACTGCTAATGGCCTCCTTCGTGGTCTACACCCATATTGTGGAGATGCGGTCAGCGGCAAAGATTATCTCCTTAGCCAACTTTTCCGTGTACGCCAGCGATCTGGTGCATGAATTACAAAAAGAACGCGGCTTGTCGGTCGGGCATTTGGGTAGTGGCGGCCAGAAATTTAAACAAGAACTGGGGCAACAACGCTTAACCACGGACGAAAAACTGAAACAACTGAATGCTTTTCTCAAAACATTCGACACCAAAGCCGCCGCCAATCTGGCGGCTGGTTTGGCGGCGGCAGACCGGCAAATCGACCAACTCGACGAGACTCGCCAGTCGGTCACCGCTTTAAGCGCCAGCGGCGAAGTTACCATCAATTACTATTCCAATCTAAATGCCGCCTATCTGGCGATCATCGCCCAATTGCCTCAATTGAGCACCAATGTAGAAATCAATCACAAGCTGGATGCCTATGCCAATTTTCTGAAAGGCAAGGAGCAAGCGGGCGTGGAGCGGGCCGTGTTGGCGAACACTTTTGCCAAGGACGCTTTTGGCCCCGGCATGTATGAAAAACTGGTGACGCTGATCGCTTTTCAGAATACTTATCTGGATATTTTCGCCTCTGTCGCCCCCCAGCAGTACCTGGATTTTTTACAACACACGCTGCGCGGCCAATTTATTGATGAAACGGCGGCGATGCGCAGCAAAGCTCTTAGCAATACCGATAAAGGCGGTTTTGGGGTAGACCCCGCCCACTGGTTTGCGATGCAAACCGGCAAGATCAATCTGTTGAAAGACGTGGAAAACTATATCGCCAAGGACACCATAGACTCGTCCAAGGCGATTGAAAACAGCGCCAGTCGCCGTTTGTTGTTCAACGGCGTGTTTATTATTGTGGTAGCGGGGTTGTCTTTTTCGCTATTTTGGATACTGCGTAAGGACATAGCCGCTCAGTTGGGCGGAGAACCGTTGCAGGTCAATAATCTGGCAGTCAATATCGCTGCCGGGAAACTGGAACGACGGGGCATGCCGCAAGCAGAGCATCATGTCGGCATTTTTGCCGCCATGCTGACCATGCAAAAACGTCTGGCCGATGTGATTGGCACTATCGGCAGTTGTTCGGCGCAAATCGCTCAAGCCTCTACCGAAGTCAATAATGCGGCGCAAACCCTCAGTCAAAGCAGTTGCGAACAAGCGGCCAGCATTGAACAAACCAGCGCCGCACTGGAACAATTGACCGGGTCGGTAGAACACAACCATGAGAATGCGCAGACTACGGAACAAATTGCCCTTACCGCCGCCGAATCGGCGCAAAGCGGTGAACAGGCGATCAGAGACACCGTGGAAGCGATGAACAAAATCGCCGAGAAAATCGGCTTAATCGAAGCGATTGCCTACCAAACCAACTTGCTGTCATTAAACGCTTCGATAGTCGCCGCCAAAGCGGGCGAACACGGTGCCGGCTTCTCGGTCGTAGCAACCGAGGTGCGGAAGTTGGCAACCCGCAGCCAGGATACCGCCAACGAAATCGGCGAACTCGCCAATACCGGCCTGGACATCGCTGAAAACGCCGGCCGTATCTTCAGCCAAATGCTGCCCAGCATTCAAAAAACCGCTACGCTGGTACAGGAAATAGCCATCGCATCCGACGAACAGGCTGCCGGCGTCCGGCAAATCAGTCAAGCGGTAGGACAGTTGGATACGGCCATTCAGCATAACGCGGCAGCTTCTGAGCAATTGGCCGCCACTGCTGAAGAATTAAACGATCAAAGCCAAACGCTCATGCGAGAAGTTGGCTTTTTTAAGATGCACTAACAGACAAAAGATAACGGAAATAACATGAACGAATTCGTTTGGGAAAATCAATATCTGCTCGGAAACGAAGCCGTTGACCAACAGCACAGAGAGATTTTCGATCTGGCAAACCAATTGGTGAGCTCGAAAGATACGCAAGCGCTAGCCGAAAATATTATGTTGCTTTATCAACACGTTAGAGAGCACTTTCAAGCTGAAGAAGCCTTTATGAAACAGCACGACTATCCGGAATATCAACATCATGTGCAGACGCATAATGTGATGCTGGAGAAACTGATCGCGTTTAGTGCTGGAATCCATCAGCAAAAACGACAGGAAATAGACGTGTCCGGCTTCATGCGCGACTGGATTACTCATATGGCAGAGGAAGATGCTGCCATTAATACTTATTTAAAAACCCAGAAATAGCGGAAGAACACCTAACAGGATAGCAACGAGTGCTGCTACCTAGCCGTGAAGAAGGCAAGCTGCTGGGAGAATGCCGGAAAATTCTTCCAGCATAGCTCCCAGATCAAAACCTAGTCCGCATTTGCGAGCAGATGGTCTTGAGATTGCGCCAAGTCGTTTAGTAACGATAGCTCGTCCAACGACAGTACCCGGCTAATCGCCAAAAGTATAATAAATACGTCGTCGACACGGGCCATGGCTTGAATAAAATCGGTACGAATATCGGTACCGAAATCCGGAGCCGGCTGGATATTGGCGGGCGGAATTTCCAAAATCTCCCGGACTTCGTCCACCAACATGCCGATCAGTTGCGAACCCTCGCCCGCTTCAACCGCCACCAACACAATACAACTGCGCTTGCTCACTTCCGAGCAATGCCGGCTTAATCGTGCCGATAAATCGATTACCGGCACCACGCTGCCGCGCAAATTGATCACGCCGTGAATATAGTCCGGCGTCAACGGCACCCGGGTCACGTTGGCAATTTCGATAATTTCCTTCACATCCAGAATGCTGACGGCAAAACTTTCTGTCCCCACTAAAAAAGTCAGGTATTGGCCTACCTGCTCCTGAACCGCCACAGCTTGGCCGGTTTCTCTCCGAATCAGATTACTCATGGTCTGTTCTCCAGAGATTAAAAGCGCTCAAAGTCTTTGTCGTTAAAATTAATCGACCCATCCGCTAAAGCCGGAGCCGCAGGCTTAGCAGCATAGCTGGGACTTACCGGACCTCTATTTGGGCGAGGTGCAGGCGGAGTCGATCTGTAATTTTGCGCTCTTTTGTCCTCCTCCAATTTAAAGAAGGCCACGGCGTGCTGCAGTTGGGTCGCTTGGCCATTTAATTCTTCTGAGGTCGCTGCTAATTCTTCTGAACTGGCGGCGTTTTGCTGGGTAGCCTTATCCAATTGGCGCATGGCTTCGTTGATCTGATTGATGCCACTGGATTGTTCGATCGACGCGGCATTAATTTCTTGAACCAAATCGGCGGTTTTAGCGATATTAGGCACCACTGCGCTGATCAAACCACCGGCTTTCTCAGCTATCGCCACGCTATTAGTGGCCAATTCATTGATCTCTTCGGCGGTGACCCGACTACTTTCCGCCAACTTACGCACTTCTGCCGCTACCACCGCAAAACCTTTTCCGTGCTCACCGGCGGACGCGGCCTCGATGGCGGCGTTTAACGATAGCAGGTTTGTTTTGTAAGCAATGTCTTCGATTAAACCAATTTTTTTGGCGATGTGTTTCATGGCCGTTACCGTTTCGTTCACGGCATTACCGCCATCGCGGGCTTCGCTGGCAGATTTGGTGGCCATTTGTTCGGTGATGTGGGCATTTTCGGTATTTTGTTGTACCGACGAATTAAGTTGTTCAATCGACGAAGTCGTTTCTTCCACGCTTGCTGCTTGCTCGGTGGCCATTTGACTCATCGATTGCGCCGTGGCACTAACTTGCTGCGATGCGCTCAACAAGGCCTCTGAATTGGAACGCACTTCCTGCACCACTCTGACCAAATGCCCGCGCATATCTTTCAAGGCGTTGGCAACCACGCCGATTTCGTCTTCACGATTGATATTAATGGCGGTACTAAATTCTCCTTGCGCCAGTGCGTCCACTACCCGTTGCAGTTCATTCAAGGGCAGAATAATGCCACGAGTAATTACCCAGCCCAGAATCCCCGTGAATATCAAGATCGATGCACTGATCACATTCACTATAAAGGTTGCGCTTTCCTTTTCAGCCGCCGCTTCGTCAGCAGACTTTTTGCCCTCTTCAATGACATATTCTTGGAAACTATCGATTTTGCTGTTGAACTCCTCAGCGATTGGCGCACCCGCTGTCAGCGCCGCTCGACTATCGGCATCATTATTTTTTCGAGAGACCTCGATAATTTTATCGATAGACAACCCATACTCCTTATAGGTTTTTGTCATTTCCTCGAACAACTTGCGGTCTTTGCCCTCGTCGACCGTTTTTTCCACCAGTGCAAACGCCTTCTCAATACCATCCTGCGCATCCTTGATCGTTGCTTCGACTTTTGCCTTTTCAGCAATATCCTCGGTCAATACATGCCGATAGACCCGAACCCGCAAACGTCCCAGTCGCTGGCCGGCATCACCGAGGGCCGAGAGCGCCGGTACGGTCTTCAAATTTGCAAAATTTGTTTTTTCATAGACACTGGTCATACTGCGTTGGCCTATCCAGGCGACAGCCGCCAAACCAATAATGGCCACCACGACCAGTAAAATCATTTTTCTTACCACGGTCATTTTCATTTTCTTATTCCTTATAAATTAAAGCCGGAACAGAGTGCCTTCAAGTAACGGGGAATTCTCCCGACAAAAGTGCAGCCTTTCACTGGCAAAAATAGAATCTACGGTCTTAAAGGGGACAGTTCACTGTTCATACATTGGCACTTTTCGGTGCTTAAAACTGGTTGCCGAGTCAATCAGACCCTGCACATCTAAAATTAAAGCTACATTACCGTCGCCCAACACCGTAGCGCCGGTAATACCTTTAAGTTTTTCGAAAACCCTGCCCAAAGGCTTGATGACAGTTTGATGCTCGCCATGCAATTCATCGACAACAAACCCGGCTTTGCTTTGCCCGAATTTGACCACCACCACGCTCTCGCGCTTCCTAGTGGTGTCATGGGAACCGTTCCGAAAGTAATCCGCTAAACGCAAATACGGTAAAACCTGGCCGCGTAAATTAATGTAATGCTGTAATTCATCAATCTCGCATTCGTTGGCGTTCATCTCGATGCATTCGTCCACCATACTCAACGGGATGATGTAGCGGTCCTGACCGGTGCCGACCATAAAACCATCGATAATTGCCAGGGTCAGCGGTAAGCGTATGGAAATGGTGGTGCCCTCGCCTTCTACGCTGTCTATCTCGACGGAGCCGCGTAAGGCTTCGATATTTTTTTTCACCACATCCATGCCGACACCGCGCCCGGATAAATTGGTGGCTTGATCCTTGGTGCTAAGTCCGGCGGCGAATATCAGATTGTGAATGTCTTGTTGGGACAAATCGTGATCGGGTTTAATCAAACCGTTAGCTAATGCTTTGGCGAGTATTCTGTCGCTATTTAAACCAGCGCCGTCATCGGCGATTTGAATCACGATATGCCCGGATTCGTGGTAGGCATTGAGTTGCACGGTACCTTGTGCCGGCTTACCTACGGCGAGCCGCTGCTCGGGACTTTCAATGCCGTGATCGAGGGCGTTGCGGATCAAATGCGTTAACGGATCGTTGATTTTTTCGACGACCGTTTTATCCAACTCGGTTTCGCCGCCGCTGATAAAAAGTTCGATGTCTTTATTCAATTCTTTACTAACGTCGCGCACCACCCGTTTAAACCGGGAAAAGGTTTCGCCGATTTGCACCATGCGCAATTCCAATGCGGTATCGCGAATACTGCCGACTAAGGCATTCATGCTGGCGGCCACGTCGCCGGCATCGCTGAGGCCATGCCGCTCAACGATCAAATTCATCGCCGCACTGGAAATCACCAGCTCACCGACCAAATTGATCAAATGGCCCAGTTTGGTAGCATCGACCCGGATGTAATTGGCTTCGCTTGCCAGTTTTTGTTTGGTCTGTTCCTGTTTTTTCAGCGCTTGATCGACTAATGGCTGCTGTACGACATGTTGCTCGACCAGTATCTCTCCCAAGGGTTTGCCGGGGACGATAACCAGTTCGGAATCAATATTGGCCTGCTGACGTTGCAAAGCATGGTTGACATCATTTTGAGTCAGCGCCCCAACCTGCACCAACATATCGCCCAAGCGGTTGACATGATTGTCATCCTGGGCATTCAACAGATTTAAATATTCCTCCAGCTTGGAATTAGGCGGCAAAATTTTGATATCGCAATCGTCCGAGGCAAAATCAAACACCGCCTCTATCGTCTGTTTATTCGCATCGCTCTGAAAAGCAATTTTGAAATGCAAATAGCAGCTTTCCGGGTCCATGTCGTCACCGACCGGCATTTCCGGGGCTACAGTAAGAATTTGTTTAATCTCACCCAAGGTGCGCAGATAGCGAATAAACGACAAGGGGTCCATGCCGTTTCTGAAGGCATCTTTCTGAAACTCTAGAGAAATTAGCCAGTTATCGTCCACCGATATTTCACCGCCGCCTTCAATTTCCAGCTGGACGCTATCGTCGCTTTGCTGCATGTCGGTCGTTTGCCGTCCGGTCAATTGCCGAATCAAACGTTCTCCATCCGCCGCCAAGCTTGCCGGTAACTCGGAGTCTTTCTGCGTCAAACAATGTTCGATCAATTTAGCAGTGTGATCCTTGCTGTCCAACAAGACAGAAATCAATTCCGCGTCGATGCCGCGTTCGCCGTTACGCACTTTATCCAGGACCGACTCCGCTTCATGGGTAAAGCCGACAATGGCGTTAAAACCAAACAATCCGGAAGAGCCTTTGATGGTATGCATGGCCCTGAATAAACTGTTGATGGTTTCGCTATCGTCCGGTTTACTCTCCAGAGACAACAAAGCGTCTTCCATATCAGTTAACAACTCTTCAGCCTCTTGGGCGAAAACCGTTAAGGCCGCATCTAATTCGCTCATGATGTTTTCCAATCTGCGGAGATTACGATAGGGTCGCCGAAATGCTTACTCAGGTTGAGCAGTTCCAGCACTTCAACGACCGCCTCGCTATGCTGAATAAGACTAAAGCGGATATCGCGGCTGACGGCTTCCTGCTTCAGAAACATCAGCAGTTGCACACCGGCGCTATCGATTTCAGTGACATCGGCAAGATCGATTTGCACGTCTTTAGCCGAGCTTAGATACGGGGATAGTGCTTGTTTGTGTTCCAGCACCGAGTAGATGGTCAATTCACCCTGAATGGCTAGATGGGTGACACCCTTTTTTTGTTGTTTTAGGTGGATAGCCAAGGTTTTCTCCCCTTGTGCAATGGGGTTGTTTTTAAGGCAACACCAATTTGGACACCGCGTCGAGTAAAGTGGGGGCTTGAAACGGTTTGGTCAGCCAGGCTTTCGCGCCGGCGGCCTTGCCAGCCTGTTTTTTATCGTCGGCGGCTTCGGTAGTCAGCATCATCATCGGGGTGAATTTGTATGCCGGGAGTTTTTTGGCTTCCGTCACAAAGGTTATGCCATCCATATTCGGCATATTCACATCGGTAATGATCAAATTGATTTTTTGTCCGGTTAATTTACTCAGTGCATCCCTGCCGTCGCAGGCCTCAATCACATCGTAGCCGGCACCCTTTAGGGCAATGCCGACAACCTGTCGAATGGATGCCGAGTCATCAACAATCATGATGGTTTTAGCCATTAGTCAATCCTTCATCAAATTTAGAAAAATGTAATCTCATCGTTGGCGGAAGTGCTTTGGTGACTGACCGCCGCACTTGAAGAGTGATTCAACAACTCTTCCGGCATCGTGTAACTAAGCTCCATTCTCGACAATGTGGCGCCGACATCCAAGCTATTTGCTTGGCGCTCGCCGCTGCTGCGCGTGGCATCTACCGCAGTTTGCAGGCTGTTTAGATTATGTTCGACATGCGACAGCATTTGGCTGACCCGATCCTGAAACTGGAACGCCGTCAACACCGAGAAAATCTCGTCGCGAATTTGCGCGCTGTTGCCGCGTAACTGATCCGCATCGTTTCTGAACATATCCAAAGCCACCCGCAAATCGTCCAGAGCGGTGCGGATGGCGTGTTCGGCATCTCGGATCGCTTTGTCATCGGAAGAGCCGGATGCCTCGGACATTTTCAACGTCGAGGCCATGGCTTTGTTGATATCAGCAATGGCGTGGCTGATTTTTTCCCCGGTGGAAGACGAAAATCCGGCCAGTTTACGGACTTCGTCGGCTACAACCGCAAAACCCCGGCCATTTTCGCCTGCGCGAGCGGCTTCGATAGCCGCATTTAGAGCCAGTAAATTGATTTGCTCAGCGACCTTGCGCACTTCCTGCGCCATCGTGTCCAGTTGACCGGTATGTGCGGACAATTTACGAACCTCGTCGACTACCGCATGCTCAACGTCCTGGATTTCACTTAAAACTTTTAACACCGCCGTCAAAGCATCCCGGGTTTCGCCGAATAACACATCCACGCTACGACCTTGACGATTCTGCGCACCGCCGGAAATCAGTCTCTCCAATTGATTAACCATAGCGGCGAAACGGCTGGTCAGGACGGTGATTTCCTGTTCGGTATGCGTTCTGGATGTTTGTACTTGTCTGAGCAAAATGGGCACTACTTGCAGAAACAACCGCTCCAGCTCAATGGCGTATGCTTCAAGCTCTTGCAGTTTTAAATCTTCGTCGCCACGCCAGGCGTTATTAGCTTCATTCAGCGCGGTTTGCTGTTTATTGTACAAAGTAGACCCAATCAGGACGCCGGCAAAACCAAGCCCGGCAGTAGCTCCCAAGCTGATCAAACTGAAACCGGTTTGCACGCAAGCCAACAATCCACCTGTCACACCCAACCCCACCGTTAACAGATAAAAACCAAGTGGACCGGGGCTCTTGGCTACAGGATAAGGTTTTCGAAGCATGGGAATTCCGTCTGGGTTTTGGGTATGTTAAAGATAGTAGAGAGTTTTAAATTTGCATTCAACCCACTACCATCTTAGGTTTTTCGTTAATGTTAAGTTCTCAGCACTTCCTGTAATTATTTACTGACATAATTACGTCGCATATCCTTACTAACGGAGACGGTTTTATTACTATTGCCCCGATCACAACCGAAGAATTCGAACGCTTCAGACGTTTGATTTACGACCATGCCGGCATCGCTCTGACGCCGGAAAAGAAAGTCATGGTAGCCAGCCGGCTGGCCAAAAGGCTCGATTATTACCAGCTAGAACATTACGGGGAATACTACCAACTGGCTGTCAGTCCCGATTACCCCCATGAATTTCAAACGCTGGTCAACATTCTGACCACCAATGAAACGTATTTTTTTCGGGAGCCAAAGCACTTCGAATTTTTTCAACAGCACATTCTTAAGACCTGGCGCGGCGAGCATTTTAGGGTTTGGAGCGCGGCTAGTTCGACAGGAGAAGAAGCCTATACTCTGGCAATGGTATTAGCGGAGAACCTAGGCACGCGCAATTGGGAGATTTTCGGCTCCGATTTGAGCACGCGAGTGCTGGAAGTTGCCCGTCATGGCGTCTATCCACTGGATAGGCTGGACCATATGGACAAACGCCTATTGGAAAAATATTGTTTACGCGGCGTGCGCAGCCAGGAAGGTTTTTTTCGTGTGGACAACAAACTACGCAGCCGCGTCAAATTTGATCAGGTTAATTTGATGAGTTCACTGCCGCATACATTGGGGAGGTTCGACGTAATTTTTCTGCGTAATGTTCTAATCTATTTTGACCAAGACACCAAAAAGCAGGTCGTCGAACGACTGATTACCGCGCTAAAGCCTGGCGGACATTTCATCATCAGTCATTCGGAAAGCCTGCACCGGGTCACCGAACAGTTACAAATGCTGAAGCCTTCTATCTACCGGAAACCATGAAAATCCTGCCCTTCCGAGATACCCAGCGTATCGTCATCGATCCGGGCGAATTCTATGCCTCCCGCCAGCCGGAAGTCATTTCAACACTATTGGGCTCGTGCGTGGCTGCCTGCCTATATGACCCAATCAATCGGGTATTTGGCATGAATCATTTTTTGCTGGCTTATCGTTCCTACTCCAAAAACATGCCTATCATCGAATCCGAAGAGGGCCGTTACGGCATTTATGCGATGGAATTGCTGATCAACGAAATGATGAAACTGGGCGCCAACCGGCTCAATCTACAAGCCAAATGCTTCGGCGGCGGCAACGTATTAAAACTGCGAGAGGACAAAAACCGCAAGGAAACCGTGGGCGACGTGAATGTTTTATTCATCAAAGAGTTTTTAAAAAAAGAAAACATTCCTATGCTTAGTGCCTGTCTAGGCGGCAATATCGGCAGAAACGTCCATTTCGTCGGTACTGATTATTCGGTGTTTATCAAAAAAATCGACCACAATCAGCAACTGTCTCTTGAAAATGAAGAGCGCCGCTACTGGAAGAAAAATATCGACGAACATGAAAAATCCAGAAGCAGTGCCGAATTCTGGTAAATCATCCAAGACCATTAACAGGCAACACTATGACAGACACAAAAGTATTTATTGTCGACGACTCCGCCGTGGTCCGGCAGGTATTAACCGGATTGCTCGATAGCCTGCCTGGCGTCAAAGTGATCGGCGCCGCGCCGGATCCCATCTTTGCCCTGACCCGCATGGAAAAAGACTGGCCGGATGTCATCATCCTGGACATTGAAATGCCGCGCATGGACGGCATCACCTTCCTTAAGAAGCTAATGCACGAACATCCCACGCCGGTCGTGATCTGTTCGACGCTCACGGCAAAAGGCGCGGAAGTGACGATGCAGGCCATGAGTGCCGGTGCCGTCGACATCATCACCAAACCGACCGTCAACCTGAAGGGCTTTTTGCAAGATTCGAAAACCCTGCTGGCGGATGCGATTAAAGGTGCTGCGCATGCCAGACTAAAAAAATCGGCTATCCCAAGCGGCAAACCTCTGGATGGCAGCCCGAAATTAACCGCCGACGCCGTCATTTCCCCGACCAGCCTGATCTCGATGACGGAAACCACCGATCGCGTCGTCGCCATTGGCACATCAACCGGCGGCACCCAGGCTCTGGAATACGTATTGACGCGATTACCCCGTACCACGCCGGGAATCGTCATTGTGCAGCACATGCCGGAGGCATTTACCGCCGCATTTGCCAAACGGCTGGACAGCCTGTGCCAAATTACAGTTAAAGAGGCCGAGCAAAACGACCGGGTCATTCCCGGCCTGGCTTTGATCGCGCCCGGCGGCAAACACATGCTGTTGCGCCGCAGCGGCGCCCAATACCGGGTGGAAATCAAGGATGGCCCCTTGGTAAGCCGCCATCGGCCATCGGTGGATGTGTTGTTCCGCTCGGCCGCGCAAGCTGCCGGCAAAAACGTACTGGGCATAATCATGACCGGCATGGGCGACGACGGCGCCCATGGAATGAAAGAATTACACGATACCGGCGCACTTTGCGTGGCCCAAGACGAAGCCAGTTGCGTGGTCTACGGCATGCCCAAGGAAGCAGTAAAACTGGGCGGCACCGACGGCGAATTGCCTTTATCAGCTATCCCGAATTTGATCATGCAATCGCCGAATCGGGCAAAATTCTTGAAAGGTTAAAGGCCGGTTTTATCTACAAGCGGCGACAGCGGTAACCGTAATAGGCGATATATAAATAACAGAGTAAAGGGATGAAAAAAGCCTGCTGAATGCCAATACGATCCGCAAACGCCCCTTGCAGCAAAGGTAAAATAGCCCCACCGACGATGGCGGCGCAGAGTATGCCGGAGCCTTGGCCGGTATGCCTGCCCAAGCCGGTCAAAGCCAGCGAAAAGATGGTGGGAAACATGATGGAATTGCACAAACCTACCGCCAGGATGGTAACCATAGCCAGTATGCCGCTGCCCAACATCGTCGCCAACACCAAACCAGCCGCCGCCAAGGCGTTAAAGGCCAACACTTTGCCGGGATGGATTTTCTGCATCACCGCCGACCCAATAAACCGGCCGACCATCGCCCCGCCCCAATAAAACGACACGTATTTGCCGGCCTCTTGCTCAGCCAAACCGGCTATATGCGGCTCGCCGAGAAAGTTAACCAGAAAGCTGCCAATCGACACTTCACCGCCGACGTACACAAAAATCGCCACGGCGCCCAATACCAGGTGCGAATATTGCCAGGCGCTGCCATCCACTGCATTTGGGCCGGTTGCCTCGGCTTGCTGGTTAATCTTAGGCAACTTCAACATCGCAAACACTGCCGCCATGAAAAACAAGACTGCCGCGAGACATAAATACGGATTCTGCACCGCCGCCGCTTCCGCGGCCTGATACGCAGACAATTGCTCGGCGTCGAGCAGCTTTATTTCCTCGGCGCTTTTCACCGCATTCGACAAAATAAACAATGCGCCAAAATACGGCGCCAGCGTGGTACCCAAGGAGTTAAACGCCTGCGTCAAGGTTAAACGACTGGACGCAGTGTGCGGATCGCCCAACACCGTCACGTAAGGATTGGCGGAAACCTGTAGCAAGGTAATCCCGGACGCCAACACAAAAAACGCCGCCAAAAACAAAGGATAAGAATGCAAGCCAGCCGCCGGATAAAACAGCAAACAACCGCCACCGGCAATCGCCAAACCGACGATGATGCCGCCCTTGTAATCGATTTTTTCCACCAGATAGCCGCTGGGCACCGACATCAGAAAGTAAGCGGTAAAGAAACAAAACTGGATCAGCATCGCCTGGGTGTAACTCAGCGTAAACACCGCCTTCAAATGCGGGATCAGGATGTCGTTAAGACAGGTGATAAATCCCCAAATAAAAAATAGCGAAGTCAGAACCGTCAGCGAGCCTGCATGCGAGGGTCTATCAAGGTTTTGTCGATCCGGCATGAGTGAATCCTGCATATTGATTTAGGGTTTGAGGACCTGGAAACGTGCGATCTCGTTACCGACCATCACCTCAAACTCGCCCGGTTCGACAATGCGCCGCATATCCACGCCGATAAAAGACATATCCTGCGGCGTTAAGCTAAATTGCAAGGTCTGCTCCGCGCCGGGTTTTAACTCAACTTTTTTAAACGCCTTTAGCTGTTTCACCGGCCGCGAAACCGAGGCCGCGACATCGTGCAGGTAAACCATCACGGTCTCCTTGCCGGTCAGCGTGCCGGTATTTTTCACCTTAACCGTCACGTCGATATTCTCGCCCATGGCAATATTGTCTTTGCTCAGACGCAGGCCGCTGGTCTGGAAGGTGGTGTAACTCAAACCGTGACCAAATGGATACAAAGGCCGATACTGATTGCTCTCAAAAGCCTCTATCGGCTTGTGATCGTACATCACAATATCGCTAACATCGCGCGGATAGGAAATCGGCAACTTGCCGCTGGGATTGGTGTCGCCGAACAAAATATCGGCCATCGCTGCCCCGCCTTCCATGCCCGGCAAAAAGCCCAACACCACCGCCTGCGCCTTGTTGGCAATTTCGGTGATGATGCGCGGCCGGCCGCCGAACGTGACTAAAACCACCGGCTTGCCGATTTCGAAAATCGCTCTAGCCAGTTGCAACTGTACCGGGTCCAAATGCAGGGATTCGATATTGCCTTCGGTTTCGGTGTAGGTTTTTTCGCCCAGCGCCAAAATCACCACATCGTGCTGCCTGGCTTGAGTCACCGCCTGCTCGATATTGATTTCGTCGCTGAAATTTTTGCCGCCCACGTACGTCACTTTGCCCGTGGTTTTCTGCTGAATGGCTTGTATCAAAGTGGGCTTGTCTTTGGGATATAAATGCTCTGCGGCGCCCTGCCAGGTAATCGTCCAACCGCCGTTCATCACGCTCAACAAGTTCGCGGTCGGCCCGGTGACCAAGATGCTGGCCTGCTTGCTCAAGGGCAGAATATGTTGGTCATTTTTCGCCAGAATGATCGCTTCCCGCGCCGCTTGCCGGTTAGCGGCCACCGCATCCTCAGTGACAAAGTTACCTTTTACGGCCAGCTCAGGCTCGTGCCTGTCAAACAAACCGCTTTGATATTTCACCCGCAAAATACGCGACACCGCTTCGTCGATACGGGTCATCGGCACTTCGCCGGTTTTGGCTAAATCCAGCAATAAGTCGTAAAACGAATAATCGAACGGCACCATGCTCATATCGATGCCGGCCATCACCGCCATTTTTACCGCTTCGCGCGGCGAGGATGCCAATTTATCGCGGGTATACAAGCGGCTGATGTCGGCCCAATCGGACACGGTAAAGCCTTTAAAACCCATCTCAACGCGCAAAATGGTGTTCAGGTAGTAATGATTGACGTGGCCGGGAATGCCATCCACCTCGGCGGAATTGACCATCACCGTCGGCGCTCCGGCTTTCACGCCCGCTTCGAAGCCCGGCAGAAAATATTCGCGCAAAGCTCGTTCGCCTATCCAGGCCGGGGTGCGGTCCTTGCCGTTCAAGGGATAGCTGTAGCCGACGTAATGTTTCAAGCAAGTTGGCGCTTTGTCGGCGTCCGCAAAATTATCGCCTTGATGACCTTGAATATAGGCACTGCCCATCGTCACCGCCAAAAGCACGTCCTCGCCGTAAGTTTCCCACAAGCGCGGCCACAGCGGTTGCCGGCCGATGTCCATCACCGGCATGAAATTCCAATCCAAACCCGAGGCCTTGGCTTCCCGCGCAGTCACTTCGCCTTCCTTGAAAGCCAAATCGGGATTAAACGTCGCCGCCATGCTGATGGCTTGCGGAAACAGCACTGCGTTTTCGGTGTAAGTTGCACCATGAATCGCGTCGATACCGTACAGCACCGGAATTTTCAGCCGGCTTTTTGCCGCCACGTCGCGTATCGCTTGGGTCATCCGCCGCCATTTTTCGATGGGCTGGGTTTGATTATTCGGCGTGGTGGGCGTGTTGAGTATCGAACCGATATGCCGGTTCAAAATGGCGTCTTCCAGTTTGGCCTGATCGATGGGATTGTCGGCTACCTCGCCATTCACGACCGAAACCACGCTAAAGTCGATCTGCGTCATCTGTCCGACTTTTTCTTCCAGGCTCATTTGCGCCAATAAGGCCTGTACCTGCGCTTCAACATTGTCGTTTGTTTCTTTTGCACTCACGCCGGACTCCAAAGCCACGAATAGGGAAAGAATTAAGAAAGCTAATTTTGTTTTCAAGAGATTGATTTAAGGTTTGATCGATGCCCGCTCAATCGTTTTATCTACCTGCCGGCCGCACGGCAAAAATCCGATCAACGATAGCAAGGCATTTGTAGTTATCGGTAAAAATAGGCACATCATAGCCGGCGATAATTCGCTCATGTCAGCGGCAAGTGCCCATCAGGGACCCGGAATAGTTTATCCAGACCTGAAGATGCTGTCTCATATTTTAAGAGCAGCGGTGGCGTAGAGCCTGGCTTGGTGTTTTTCGTGGCAACTGCCACACCGGATGAAGTTTTCTCAGGATTGTTATTCCGGAAACAACTTATCCCGCGCATTCTCCAAAATCGCGGTCACGGCCGGATGCTTGAGTTTGCGGCGCATGGTGATGGCGTAAAAACGTTCATGCACCGAGTCGATACGGCCGATGGCTTCCACGCCGTATTGGCTTTGGATTTCGGCTTCGACATTACTCGGTGCGACAAACAAACCCACGCCACCACTGCCAAAGGTTTTGATCAACGCGCTGTCTTCAATTTCGGCCTGGATAGCCGGGCTGATACTTTCGGCGTCGAACCATTGATCCAGCGAGCGCCGCAGCGAAGTGTTGGCGGTGGGCAGCAGGAACGGTGCGCCGCTCAAGCAGCGTGGGAAATTTTGCCTATAGGTCGCGGCCAAAGCCGGCGCGCCGAACACGGTAACCCCGCATTCGCCCAGCAGATGGTTAAACGCTTTGGCGCCACTGGTTGGTGTCAGCGGCGCATCGGACAAGACTATATCCATCCCTTGCATGACCATCTCACTCAAAAGCCGCTCGGTTTTGTCCTCGTAACAAAGAATCTGCACCGACTCTGGTAAGCGGAATGCCGGCGCCAGCAAGCGATAAACCACCATTTTCGGTAACGCATCCGCCACGCCCACCACCAGACGCAGAGCCCTGCCGGTCGGCCGGCCTTTTAAGGTGTTAGTTAACTCTCGGCCCAGCGAAAAGATTTCTTCCGCGTAATTAAATACCACCCGCCCAGTGTCGGTGAGCACCAGTTTACGGCCTTGTTTATAAAAGAGTTTTTCGCCAATTTGCTGTTCCAGCACCGCTAATTGGCCGCTGATGGTAGGTTGCGCCAAATGCAGTTTCTCGCAAGCGCGAGTGATGCTTTCTTCACGCGCGACATTCCAGAAATAAAACAAATGTTGGTAGTTGATACGTTCCATAGCGCTCAATGTATAGGAATTTACGATGAATTAATTCTAAACATTCTATTTAACAATATCAAAATGCTGCGCTAGGCTATCACGCAACCCTAACCTACCCTGAGAACTGCACATGCAAAAGCTAAAAGCACTGCACAGCGAAGACATCGCGCCAAGTACCGGAGCCGCATTAGCGGAGTATGACAAGTCGGCGTTTGAATTGGATAACCTCGGCGCCAGCCAAATCCTCAGTGATCGCTTATCGGATGCTCACGGCGACGACAAAGAATTACGCAGTTCGATACGCCTGCTCGGTTCGATCTTGACTAAAGTGCTCACCGCCCAAGCCAAACCGGAGGTGGCCACCGCCGTCGCGCAGTTGCAACGCAAGTTTGCCAGCTTGCTCCGAGAGGGCAGCGCCAACCGCCGCCGCCAGTTTATGGAGATTCTGGAAGGCCTGGATGCGGAAGAAATAGGCGAAGTGGTGCGGGTGTTTAACGGCTATTTCAGCCTGCTCAATATCGCCGAAGAATCGCATAACCTAACGTTGCGCCGACAAAATCAGACCGGCCGCTATTGGCCCGGCTCGTTTCATGACACGCTGATTAAACTACGCGACAGCGGCGTCAGTGCCGATAAATTACAGGTGTTATTGGACGAAATGCTGTATTTGCCGGTGATGACCGCTCACCCCACCGAAGCCAAACGCCGCACAGTCAAAAGCGCGTTGCGCAATGTCTTCCTTAGCCAGGAGGCCTTGGACGATCCACGCCTACGCAGCCAGCAACGCAGCGAGGCCTTGGACAAACTGCAAGCACAGATTCAATTGCTGTTAAAAACCGACGAAGTGCGCGCCCGTAAACTGGGCGTAGCCGACGAAATCGACGCCGGTTTGTTTTATTTTTCGCTATCGCTATTTCAGGCTACCACCTTGGTTTACCGGAACTTGCAACGGGCGCTTAGCGATGTATTCGGCGCCGACGTTGCCGGCCAAATCCGCATCCCCAGCTTCCTGCGTTTTGGCTCATGGATAGGCGGCGACCGCGACGGCAATCCAAATGTCAAGCCGGAAACCACCGAACTGGCCTTGCGCATGCAGGCGCAAACCATCATGCAGGAATATTTGGCGCGCCTGGATCAATTGCGCGGCCAGTTGTCGCATTCTTATGGACTTTGTGACTTGACGCCGGAATTTATTGACAGCCTGCACGCCGACCGCGCCCTGCTGGGCGCGGCAGTCACGGACTTGGAAAAGCCTTATTTGCAGGAACCTTACCGGCACAAACTGATATTGATGAAATATCGCATGCAATCCACCTTGCAGCGCGTGCAACAACAGTTACAGGGCCAAGCGGAACAAGCCAATCGCCTTGCCTATGCCAGCGTGGCCGAGTTTTTACACGATCTGCGCTTGATTGATGCATCCTTGCGCAGCCACGGCGACGCCAATATCGCCGAGCTGGAATTAGCCGATCTGATCCGCTTGGCCGACGTGTTCGACTTTCACTTGATGCAACTCGACGTGCGGCAAGAATCGACTCGCCACAGCGAAGCAGTCGCGGAAATTCTGGCAACCGCATTGAACATTGACTACCTGGCGCTGGACGAAGCGCAACGCATAGCATTGTTAGCAGAGGCGATTGCCGCACCGGGTGGTTTGATGTTCGACGCCGCCGCGCTGACGCCGGCCAACCGCGAAACCCTGGAGTTGTTTACCGTGATGGCGAAAATGCGCCGGGAAATAGGCCCGAACTGCTTTGGTAAATACGTAATTTCCATGACCCACTCGGCCAGTCATGTCTTGGAAGTCTTGCTGCTGGCGGCGCAAGCCGGCCTGGTCGGCAAAATCGGCGGGCATTGGCATTGCCATATCGGCGTCAGCCCCTTGTTTGAAACCATCGACGATTTAAATCGCATCTCCGAGGTACTGACCCAGCTATTCGATACCGAGTGCTATCGGGAATTGTTGCGGGTCAGCGATGACCGCCAGGAAATCATGCTGGGCTATTCGGACTCCTGCAAAGACGGCGGCATCCTGGCGTCGGCCTGGGGCTTATCGCGCGCGCAACGGCAAATTATTGCAATCAGCGAGCGTTACGGTTTGAAATGCCGATTATTCCATGGCCGCGGCGGCACTGTCGGTCGCGGCGGCGGCCCGACTCACGAAGCGATTCTGGCCCAGCCGCCCGACACCGTGCGCGGCCAGATCAAATTTACCGAGCAAGGCGAAGTGCTGTTTTATCGGTATAACAATATGGAAACGGCGGTCTACGAATTAACCATGGGCGTTACCGGCTTGCTGAAAGCCAGCGTCAGCCTGGTGCAAGCCGTCCCGGCGGATCATGCGGAAGATCTGGCAGTGATGGACGAATTGGCGCGGATCGGCGAGCAAAGTTATCGCGACCTGACCGAGCGCACTCCCGGCTTTTTGGATTATTTCTACGAAGCCACCCCGGTCGGCGAAATTGGCGGCTTGAACATCGGTTCGCGGCCTTCGCACCGCAAAAAACTGGATCGCTCGAAAAACTCGGTGCGAGCGATAGCCTGGGTATTCGCCTGGGCGCAATCGCGGCAGACGTTTCCGGCTTGGTACGGCATCGGTTTCAGCCTGGCCAGCTGGTGCGCCGGCAAGCCGGAGCGCCTGGAAACCCTGCGGCGGATGTATCGCGACTGGCCGTTTTTCCGCAACCTGCTGAGTAACGCGCAAATGGCTTTGAGTAAATCCGACATGAACATCGCCCGCGAATACGCGCAATTGTGCAACGACCCGGAAACCGGCAAACGGGTTTACAACCTGATAGCCGGCGAGCATCAACGCTGCGTGGAGTGGATACTGGAGATAGCCAACACTGACCATTTGCTGGCGGAAAATCCGGCTTTGGCCGCCTCCCTGCACCGCCGCGATGCTTATCTGGGGCCGCTAAACTATATCCAGGTTTTTTTGATCCGGCGGCTGCGGGAAATGAATACCGAGAATCCCGCGGACAGTCCGTGGATGAAACCCTTGTTGCGCAGTATCAATGCGATTGCCGCAGGTATGCGTAATACCGGCTGATGTTATTAGCCCGGCCCTGAAATTCCGGCGTCCTGAACGGGTCGAAGGACGCGCCCCCCCCTGAAAAGGGGAAAGGGCTTTTCGGCAGACTCTAAAAGGGAGGAGAACCATGCAATACGCCTACGCATTGGCACACTGGTTTAGAGTAATCATCATTAACACCGGGCGCTGGCTGTTTGAAAACAAGCCTGCCATGGCAATCTTGACCCTGATATTTTTGTATAAATTTGGCGACACCTTGCTACCCTTTCTATGGCACATTGTGCACTTGGCCATTGAGGTGGTCGAGATGTTGTTCGAGCATTTTTTGGAACACGTGTTCGGGGTAACGCCCCGCCAAGCCGAATTCATCGTGTTCTGGTCCGGCCTAACGTTGCTCGGCACCGTCGTTTGGCGCTTGTCGTGCAAAGCTTACCTCGTGATCGCCCAGGGATGCGAAACTGCCTGGCTTAACTGGTGCGCCAAAGCCGGCCCGGCCAAATTACTTACCACATTAAAGGTTACACTTTTGCTGGGCATACTCGGCAAGACCATGCTGTTATTCGTTTAAACCGATAGGATTTCGTTACGTATGAGCATCAACGCCGGAAACAAGGAACACCCGCACAGAAAGCAGTCGACGCAAACCTTGCTGGGATTCTTATTCGACCTGCTGGAAATCCCCGGCCAAGCCCAAGGCATCCGCGAGCATTGGCTGGACTCAGTCAGTGACGACAGCCAGATAGCGCTGAGCCGCATCGGTGACCATTTGGGTTTGAATATGGAGAGCACGCTGCTTACGCCCATTGCAGCCGCCAACGCTTCATCCCCACATACGCCACTGCTCACCAGCCTCTCGGATGGCTGCGGCTGGCTAGTGTTGTGCGGATTTCGCGGCGGCAAAGTCAGAGTGGCCCTTGCTCAAGGCGAGGTGATCGAAGAGCGCTACGTCAAACCGACTGACATCGCCGCACTACTGGGCCGAAGCGACGCCGGCATCAGCGAGTGGCTTTTAGTGCAAGCCCAGGCGCCGCTGGAGAATGCCGTCAGCCAAGACCATCACAACCACATGCCGCCATTTAGCCGCTTGCTGGAGCTGTTACGCGCTGATCGCCACGATCTCTGGTTATTGTTGGGTTTGGCTTTGGGCTCCGGATTGTTGGCGCTGGCTTCGCCGGTGGCGGTGCAAGCGCTGGTCAATACCGTAGCGATGGGCGGTATGGGCCAACCTTTGATCGTATTGGCGACCATACTGTTTTTCTTTCTAAGCTTCGGCGGTGCGGTTTTTGTGCTGGAATCTTATCTGGTGGAGATCGTGCAGCGGCGGATTTTTGTACGGCTGGCCGCCGACTTGGCCTATCGCTTGCCCAGGGTGCGCAGCGATGCCTACGACAGCCAACACGGCGCGGAACTGGTCAATCGCTTTTTCGATGTATTGACCTTGCAGAAAGCCGGCTCTGCACTGCTCTTGGACGGTTTGAGCACCGTGGTGCAAACTTGCGTCGGCCTGATCATGCTGGCTTTCTATCACCCCTTCCTGCTGGCCTTCGATGTGGTGTTGCTGTTATCTATCACGGCAATAATATTTTTGTTGGGCCGCGGCGCGGTCACCACGGCGATTCAGGAATCGATCAGCAAATATGCCTTGGTCGCCTGGCTGGAAAGCGTTGCCGGGAATATTCAAACCTTTAAATTCGGTAACGGTGCAGTGATGGCCGCCAACCGCACCGACCAACTCTCGCTGGACTATTTAACGGCCAAACGCCAGCATTACCGCGTGCTGCTGGGCCAAGTCATCGCCTCCGTGGCGCTGTACGCCATCGCCAGTACGGCCTTGTTGGCTATCGGCGGCTACTTGGTCATAGACGGCCATTTAACTTTGGGGCAATTGGTGGCGGCGGAACTGATCGTCTCGTCAGCTTTGCTAGCCTTGATCAAATTCGGCAAACACCTGGAAGGCTTTTACGACTTGATGGCCGGCACGGACAAGATCGGCCATTTGCTGGATTTGCCCTTAGAAGATTCGGCCGAGTTGGACGCAGAATTTAACGGTCCGGCGTCACTCACAATCAGCGGCTTAAAATTCGGCTTCGGCGCGCAGCGGCCATTATTCTCGGATTTTGCGCTGCACATTCAGCCTAGCGAAAAAGTCGCGATTTCAGGCGGTCCCGGCAGCGGTAAAACCGCGCTGGTGTCGCTAATCAGCGGGATGCGGCAAGCACAAGCCGGCCGGATACAATTCAACGGCCAAACACTGGATGAGCTGCGCCTGAGTACTTTGCGGCAAAACATCGCCGTCGTCAGCCGACTGGAGATATTTCACGATAGCCTGCTGGAAAATATCAGGCTTGGCGATGCGAACCTGAGCGTTGCCGATGTCCAAGAGGTCTTGGCCAAAGTCGGCTTAACTAGCTTGGATTTGGATACCGTCATGAGTCCCGGCGGCTCGCCACTTGCCCACAGCCAAGCCATACAAGTCATGCTGGCTAGAGCCATCATCGCCCGGCCGACTTTGTTGATCGTGGATGGCATACTCGATGGCTTGGATAGCGGTTTACAGCAACAGTTGGCATCCGCACTATTTGCCGCAGACGCGCCCTGGACCCTACTGCTGCTGACCGGATCCAAAGAATTGGCCGCACTTTGCGGGCGCGAGATAATTTTGCCGGGAGCCGCCCATGACTGAGTTACAGATCAGGCTGTCCGCGCTATCGGCAGCCCATACTCCTCGCCTGGTCAGTAGTCTAGCGCGGGCTTGCGTCTGGTTATTTCTGTTGACCCCTCCAGCCTTGCTGCTCACCCCGTGGCAACAAAACATCAACGGTATCGGCCGGGTCTCCGCCTTTGCGCCGCTGGAACGCCAACAGAACTTGGATGCGCCGGTTTCCGGCCGTATCGTCAGTTGGCATGCCAAAGAAGGCGCCAAAGTGAAGGCCGGCGATTTACTGATGGAAATCACCGATGTCGATCCGGAATTGCTGGAACGCTTACAACAACAACGCGCGGCAGCCGCAGCGAAATTGGCAGCCAAAGAAGACGAGCTGCGGGCGTATCGCCTGCAAATCGATAATTTGATTGCTACCCGCGATTTACAAGTGGCTACCGCGCAATACCGGCTGGATGTGGCACGGCAACGTGCGCGCTCCGCCAGTGAAGCCATTGCCTCCGCCCGTGCCACGCTGGAAACGGCCAGCGTGCAAACCCAGCGTCTGCAAAGATTGATCGGCGACGGCCTGGTATCCCAACGCGATTACGAAGTGGCACAACGCGACGGTATCGTCGCGCAACGCAGCTTAAACAGCGCCCAAGCCAGTCTGGAAGGCGCTTTGGCCGAACAACGCGCCGCCGAAGCCGAAATCGGCCGAATTCGCGCCGATGCCCAAGCCCGTATCGACTCGGCGACGGCCTCTGCCAACAAAACCCAAAGCGAACTGGAAGACAGCCGCAGCAGCCTGTTAAAGAGCGAAGTGGATGTTTCCCGCCAGCAATCCCAACAAATCAGAGCGCCGCGCGACAGCAGCATCCTCAGGCTGCTGGCCAATCCGCAGAGCGACATTGTCAGACAAGGTGATCCCTTGCTGGTGTTGGTGCCTGATATGGATGTGAAAGCCGTGGAACTGTGGGTAGACGGCAACGATGCCGTATTGATCACCCCAGGCCGGCATGCACGTCTGCAATTCGAAGGCTGGCCGGCCTTGCAATTCGCCGGCTGGCCCGAAGTAGCCGTCGGTACCTTCGGTGGCTTAGTAGCCTTCGTGGACTCCACTGACGACGGCAAGGGTAAATTCAGGGTGCTGATCGTGCCCGATCCCAACGACCGCCCCTGGCCGACAGAACGCTTCGCCCGCCAAGGCGTGAGAGTAAAAGGCTGGGTGTTGTTGAACCGGGTAACGATGGCTTACGAATTGTGGCGGCAACTGAATGCCTTTCCGCCGCAGATGACTATGGAAGCGCCTGCGACCGATTTGGTCAGGCAAAAACTGAAATAAGCGCTCATGAATCGTTTCGCATCCCGTCAACACCCATCAGGGGCTACGGCCAAACACTTGCAAGCCTGCCGGCGGCGTATCGGCGCACTCTTGCTGATACCTTTGCTGGTCAGTTGCGGACAATATCTCGACACCAGCCCCGACCGGAAACTGGTCAAGCGCGTGGAAGAACGCCTGAAACCTGATGAGGGTTTACCGCTACCGGCGATTTCGCAACTGCCGCCGCAAACTGTGGAGCAGGCCTTGCCCAAGTTTAAGGAAGGCCGGCCCAAGTCGGCGACTATCCTGCCGCCTCCCAGCGCGACGAAGCCGGAATTACCGAAGGCAGCACCGGAAGCGAGCAAGCAATTGTCCATCACTGCGGTGCGCAGTATGGCTTTGGAAAATAACCTGGATTTAAAAATCGCCCAGGCCGATCCAAAAATCGCCGCCACTTCAGTCAGCGAAGAGCAAGCCAAATTCGACGATTTGATCTTCGCCAAGGCCAAATACGGCAAGAAAAACACCCCGGCGCAAAATCTGGATGTCGTCAGCTTTACGCCGGTGGATCCCACTTCGCCGCTGAAAAATGAAATCGACAAACTCACCGCCGTGCCGCAGGAAACCGAGGTGCTGGATATGGAAGCCGGTATCGTGATTCCGTTGCGTACCGGCGCCAAAATTACCGTCAGTTCACCGTTCGACGGCAAACGGCAGTTTCGCGGTGTCGCTTCGGACCAGTATCAAAATGCGCTGCGGTTTTCCATCAGCCAGCCCTTACTGCGCGATGCCGGGATTTCCAATAACGTCGCCGGCATCCGCATCGCCCGTTACGAACAACAAGCCGTCGACGTAAAAACCCGTCTGCAGGCGATTCGGGTGTTGGCCATGGTTGAGCGCGCTTATTGGAGTCTGTATGTGGCTTGGGGCGAATTGGACGTGCGCCGCCAGCAATACGAAAACGCCTCCAACAATCTGAGCATGGTCAGGAAGCGCGTGGCGGAAGGCTTGACAGCCAACGTGGAAATCAACCGGGCCGAAATCGGCGTGGCCGAGCGGCTGGAGTCTTTGATCATCGCCGAAACCAGCCTGAAAACCCGCCAGCGCCAACTGAAATTGTTATTAAACGCGCCGGACCTGGATCTGGATTCACAAACGCTGCTGATTCCCGAGACCTCGCCGACCCTGCTGGAATTTAATCTGGACCGCGAGCAATTGGCGCAACGCGCGCTGGACGGCCGCCTGGAATTGCTGGAACTGGAATTAAAGCTGGCCGCTGACTTGACCAAGATCGACTACCTCAGCAATCAAACCCTGCCAATGTTCATGCTGGATTACAACTACGCCGCACTGGGCCGCGACACGTCATCCTACGGTGGCGCTTTTGATCAGACCTTGAGCGGCAATTATTCGGATTGGTCGGTGGGCGTACGCATGGAAATCCCACTCAGCAACGAGCTGCGCCGTGCGCGTCTGGATCGAGCCGTGCAAGAACGCATGCAACGTCTGACGACGCAACAACTCAGGGAATTGAGTGTGCGCCGAGAAATCTACGACTCGCTGGATCAAATGAGCCAGAACTGGCAACGCATTTTAGCCACTCGGCAAAACGTGGTACTGGCCGGTTTGAATTACGACGCAGAACTGAAACAATTTAAAGAAGGCTTGCGGACCATGACCGAAGTACTGGAAACCCTAACCCGGCTCGGTGAAGCGCAATTACGCGAAGTGCGCGCCATCGGTGATTACCAAGTGTCGATGATAGACCTGGCGTTTGCCACCGGCACCTTACTCGGACATAGCCGAGTCGATTTGGGCCTAAGCGCCAGTGCTCAGTAAGCACTGTAGTGAGTGAATGTAAGCGATAAAAGCCGCGCGTTTATCGCTTACCGGTCTGATGTTGGAAAACGACGGTTAGTGATGGCAACCTGAACCGTGGATATGGCCGTGAGCCACTTCGTCGGCTGTGGCCGGTCTGACATCCATGACTTCCACGTCAAACGTCAAATCTTCACCGGCCAATGGATGGTTGCCGTCGATGGTAATATCGTCGCCGTCGATCTCCACGATGGTAATGATGCCCGGACCATGGCTGACATCGGCGTGAAATTGCATCCCGACTTCAATATCCATCCCGTCGAACATTTTCTTGGAAACAACTTGAATCATTTCTTCGGAGACTTCGCCGTAGGCTTGATCGGCAGCGATGGTGACGTTGAATTTATCGCCCGCTTGCTTGCCGTTTAAAGCGGCTTCCAAACCCGCAATGATGTTGCCCGCGCCATGCAAATACAACAAGGGTTCCTCGCCTCTGGAACTGTCCAGCTGCTCACCGTCTTGGTTGGTTAAGGTATAATGTATGGAAACAGCCGTTTTGTCTGTGATTTGCATATGCGTATTCGCTAGATGAAAAAAGCCGACATCATATAACCTTTTCCCCGAAAAAACATGTCACGCTGGCGACCGCCCCGCCCCAAATCTTCACCTTACATCACCGCCGAAGGCTATCGGACCCTGGAAACCGAGTTGAAACAGCTTTGGGAACGGCGCAAGCACGTAACCATAGCCCTGTCCGCCGCCGCTGCGGAAGGTGATCGTTCCGAGAACGCAGAAGTTACCGCAAAAAAGAACTACGAGAAATCGACCGGCGTATTCATTATCTGCAAAAGCGCTTGCCGTCGTTGACTGTCGTGTCCGAGAAGCCGAGCAATCGCGATCAGGTATTTTTCGGTGCCTGGGTGACTTTGGAAACGATGGATGGAGAGGAAATCACCTACCGCATCGTCGGTGCCGACGAAATCGATACTACGGGTGGTTTGATCAGCCTGGACTCACCTCTGGCGAAAGCCTTATTGAAGAAGATGCTGGACGACGAAGTGACAATCCGCCATGCCGAGCAGGAAACGCGGTATTACATTACCGCGATCAAGTATTAAGATGAGTACGCAAGCCGCCTTTACCCGATTCAAGTGGTTCGTGATCATTCTGCTGCTGACCATCGTCGAAATAGGCCCCTTTCCGCTGATGGGTTTGACGCTACTGTATGTCATCGCGTTCCGCCCACGCTGGTTCAAGGCGTTGGTCGATCAGATCTATTCATGAGCTGCGCGCAATACCTGTTTGTCTACGGTACGCTGCGCAGAAACCCGGACGATCAAACTCAACACCCATTTCTAGACGATTGCGATTACATAGGCCCTGCGTTTATGCACGGCGATTTGTATGAAATCGATAATTATCCAGGCGCCGTAACCCGCGGCACAACGCAGATCAAAGGCGAACTGTACTTACTTGGCACCCCCGAACACACACTGTCTGTATTGGATATTTACGAAGAATGCGCCACGCATTTTCCGCAGCCGCATGAATACATCCGCCGCCAACTTTTAGTAAACCTGCCCGACGGACAAAGCGTTTGCGCTTGGACCTACCTATACAACCGTCCGACGACCGGTTTGCAGCGGATCTTAAGCGGCGACTATCTTCATCATCTCAAGGACAAAACATGATCAGCATTATCCAGCGCGTGACTCAAGCCAAAGTCACGGTCAACTGCAACGACATCGGCGTGATCGGCACCGGCATTATGGCGCTGGTGGCTGTCGAGAAAGCCGACACCCCCAAGCAAGCGGACCGCTTGCTGGAGCGGATTTTGAATTACCGCATCTTTGCGGACGCGGACGACAAAATGAATCTGAGTCTGCGCGATATTCAAGGCGGCCTGCTGCTGGTACCGCAATTTACCTTGGCGGCCAACACCGATACCGGCAACCGGCCCAGTTTTGCCTCGGCCGCGCCGCCGGCAATGGGCCGGGAATTATTCGCGTATTTGCAAAAGCGCGCGCTGGAGATTTACCCAAGCAGCCAGTTCGGCGAATTCGGCGCCGACATGAAAGTAGCGTTGATCAACGACGGCCCGGTGACTTTTACCTTACGTTGTCTGGAAAAGTAATTTTGCATACCGTTTGGATTCGGGAATCACTGCCTGACCGCTCACCCGGTCGAATTACCAACCCGCCCTTAAATATTATCGCTCCCGCAAAGGCGCAAGCTCAGCCGCTAGAGTGGATTCGCCGTAAGATGTAACGGCTCCCGCCTTCGCGGGCGTGACAAACCCAAGGAAATTGAGGAACGGCTTGGCAGTCACTGTCAGATAGGCGCGCTCGCCAATAAATTATTCTGTGTTAAATAACACAATTTTATTTGCCTAACGTGCACCTTACCCCTACAATTGCGCCTCCTTTATCACCCACAGAGAAATACTTATGAAAATTCAACATTTGCTAATCGCCTTAACCTTGCCGGCTTTGCTGACCCTGACAGGCTGCGAATCCGCAAAACCGGTCGAAGCAACTGCTGAGCCTGCGGTCGTGACGCCTGTAACCGCTGCACCGGCTGAAACTGCTGCCCCCGCGCCAGCGGCGGCACCCGCCATGTCTCCGGAACATTGCGCTAAACATAAAGCCGATGCCGCAGCGCACAATTGCGTTGAACATTGCGCCAAACACAAAGGTAAAAAAGGCAAAGCTTGCCTGAAACATTGTGCCGACAAAGCCGCAGCCGAACACGATTGCGCGAAACATTGCGCCGATCACCCAGGTGCTAAAGATAAAGTCTGCGCCCAACATTGCGCGCAAGATGCCCATGCCAGCGCCCACCAATGCGGTGCCGAGCATTGTGCCCATCACGAAGCCGCCGCTGCCGCCAATTGCAGCAGCCACCATTGCGCCCATCATCAAGGCGGCGCAGCCCATGATTGCAGTGCGGATCATTGCAAAAAGCACGGCGGCGACATGGCCGATTGCTGCGGCTCCGCGCATAAATGCGATAAATAATCTGTAACCTCAGATCCGATTGGGCCTCACTGCGGTGATGTAGTGACCGCAGTTAGGCCCAGTCAAACCAGTCCAGCCCGCTCGAAAAGCCCCCTACCGCCCTCTTCACTCGGCTAGATCCAGCCTCTTAACTCTCTCCCATTTATTCTTTAGCCGACGAGCGCATCTTTTAGATTGCCGAATCGTTTACATCTGCGCTAAATTCTCAAACTGTGCCACCTCAGGCGGCCGGACATTTTTATGCAGCAACAGAGGAACTTATGGCCGAATCCAATCAAAATCCCGCTATCGCCGCCGCGATCATTGGTGTCATCGGCTCGATCAGTGTCGCTATTATCTCTAACTGGGATAAATTGACTGGACAACAAAAGGCCGTAGAATCGCCGCCGGCACAGCAAACCGTGACGGCAATTTCTCCGCCGATTGCCCCGGCAAAACCGGCAGTAGTGGAGCCTGTGCCAGTCATCAACATCAGCGGCGACTGGTATAACCCCGCCGCGCCTACCGCAGGCGGCACCCACATCAACCAACAGAGCGACAGTTTTGAATTCCAGGGCTGGGGAATGTTGGCGCAAGGCGTGGGCTATACATCAAAAGGCAGCGGTAATCTGATCGGGCAAACCCTGACTTACGATTACACCGCGCAGTACCAAAACGGCTGGGTTTCGAAGGGCAATTGCACCGGCACGGTAACGCCGAACGGCGCGAAGATTACCGCAACCTGCACCGATACCATCATGGGTACCTACGTGTCGGCAGGCGTGCGGCAATAAGACGGGACAAGGGGCAGACCACCATCCCAGGGGAATGGCAGTCTACTCTTGAACTAACACATCTAACGAATGGCTAACAGTGCTCTTAACACATCAACGCGGCTAATCATGCCGACAAACTGATCGTTTTGAAAAACCGGGAAACTCCTGGTCGGCGATTCCTGAAATTTGCTGGCGACATCCACCAGACTGGCATCGGCACTCACAAATTGCGGGTCTTTGCTCATGAACTCACCTACTTTTCCAGCCATGCTTTGGTTGTAAGCGGATTCGACAAACACCTTCATGCCGTCTTTTTCGGAAAATATCCCCACCAACTTACCGTGTTGGTCCACAACCGGCACGCTGGTTACTTTGTGGTCCAGCAAAATCTTAACAGCCTGAGAAATTTCGGTATCGGGGGTAACGGTAACGATTTTGGTCGACATGTAATCGACTACAGCTATTTTGGCTAGCATGGTGTACCTCCTGTTATTATTTTTTATTCTACACTTGGACAGCCTCGGGACCGACCGGTTCGGCGACCAGCTGACTTCTGCCCTATGCGATTATTATAAAAATTCCCCACACTAGCTAGCTTTATTATTCCAAAGCAGCAGCCACCGAAATACCGGTTGATTTCGGCGTCGGCCACCCATTCCGGGCTAACGAATTAATGCTGCCCCCCCACCCGCAAACTCCTTGTAACGGCCATTTTCAGTAATGTAGGAATTTTCTGCCAGACCGTTGAGATTTGCGTTCCCGGCCGTGCGGATACGACGACATTCAACGGCGGGCTTTGTAAGTTGCAAAATGATTATGCAACTCGCGTATCAGTCTAAACTTGTGAAACCGCACATTGACGTTTCTGCTGAAAATGGATACCGCTTATGCTTGATCGCCATAGTAATCAGTCCGCACCCCAGGACTTTTCCTTACGCAAACTGTTGACCGTACTGACCGCCACGGTGGCTTTATTGCTGATAGTCGGCAATATGTTTGTGTGGCTTAGCCACGGCAAACTGGAAACAGCGGAAGCCGAAAAACAACGTCTGATAAATGCGACGCTGGCATTTAAAAATGTTCGCTATCACGTCGTACAAATCCAGCAATTTCTCACCGATGCATCAGCGGTAGGCGAAGACGATTACAGCGACGCCTTGGCGGAAAAAAATGCCGCTCACGCGGAACTGACGAGTTTACTGGCGATGATGCCGGACATGAACCCGGCGATTAAGGACGCCGATAACGCCGTGACAGAGCTTTATGCCACCGGCGAACGCATGGCAAACGCCTATTTTCAGCAAGGCCGTGAAGCCGGCAACCTGATCATGAAAGCGCCGGAAAATGGCTTCGACGCGGCTTCGGAAATTCTGGCCGACAAACTCAATCAGCTTGCCGGCAGCGTGGAACAGCAAGCCAACGCCGCCTCACAGCAGCAAAATCAGATGCAAAGCCAGATGTTTACGGTCAGCGCCACGGTTGCCGGTCTGGCTTTACTATTGATCGTGTCAGCCAATATCTGGCTGACGCGAAAATTATTTAGCGTGTTGGGCGGCGAGCCCAGCTATGCGTCGAAAATTGCCGGCAGTATCGCCAAGGGCCAATTAGACATCAAAGTCGCCACTGAGAAAAACGATACCAACAGCCTATTGGCGACCATGAAGCTCATGGGCCAGGAACTAACCCGCCATATGCGCGAGATCAATGCGGTTAGCAAGCAAATCGGCCAGTCTTCCTACCAAATATCCAATATTTCCGGCGGTATTTCCAATGCCAACCGATCGGAACAAGCCAGATCGTCCGAGGTAAAAACCGCTACCGAACAATTACGTAACACCACCGAAGAAGTCGAACGCTTTTCCGTTGAGATTCGCCACCGCACCCAGCAAACGCAAAACACGGCACAAAAAGGCATTGTCGCCGTCAACGAAAATCTCGACGAAATGCGCAGAGTTGTGAAGGAAGTGGAAAACGCGGAAGCTAAAACCGTGGCACTGCGCCAAGCTAATCGGCAAATTCAGGATATTACCACCACCATCCGCAACATCACCGAGCAAACCAATCTACTGGCCTTAAACGCGGCCATCGAAGCCGCCAGAGCCGGTGAATACGGCAGAGGTTTTGCGGTGGTAGCCGATGAAGTGCGTAAGCTGGCGCAAAACGCTTCCGGCGCTACCGCCGAAATTGCCAGCATTATTGGCGAATTAACCAAAATCATCGAAGAAAATACTCTGGCGATGGGCTCCATCATCCAGACCACCAAACAGGGCATGGAAAAAGCCGAAACCACCAGTGTAGTCATCAACGAGATTGTAGGTCAGATAGCAGAAAATGCGGGTACGGCGCAGCAAATCTCCCAGGTGTCCAAATATCAACTGGAAAACGTCAACCAATTGCAGACCCGGGTAGAAGCTTTATTCGACGCGCTGGGACAGAACGAATCCAAAGTGCACATCACTCGAACCATCAGTGACGACCTTTACGTGGTGACCGAAAAAATGCGCACTATGCTGGAACACTTTAGCTTCGATGCGCAGTGGACGGCGACCCCCGCCGCCAACGAGAATCGTAAATTTCCGCGCAGCAGCCAATACTTGCTGGCCCATGTCGAAATCGCCGACTTGGTTCTCGACGGCGTCACTGCTGATTTCAGCATGTCCGGTGCCTGTTTGCGTCTGCCTGTGGAACTGCCCTGCCCGCTAAACAGCTCGATTGCCATTCAACTGCGCATTCCGTACGACAATATTCAGCAATACGAGTCCCAACTGCCACTGGAGCTTACCTGCACCCTAGTCTGGCACAAACCCGTGGATGACGAACACCACTACGGCGTCAAATTCAACGAATTCATGTCACCGGAATCCGCACAGAGCTTAAAAGCCTGTTTTGCCTTTTTCAACCACTCCGCAACTTATTAGCCGCGGCCTGAAAATACTCGGCTCAAAAACTCAATCGAACGCGTTGCAGCAGGGGCATTTCCAATCGACGTCCGCTGGCCGCGTCGGGTGCACATGATTCAGCAGTTTTTTCGAGCCGCCGAAATCATGATAGTTTTGGCAGACTTTTTCGAATGCGGCCTTGGGCGATGCGGCATAGCTAAACTTAAATTTGGGATACCTGCCGACATGTTGCTTCAAGCGGGCGTTTAGGTCGGTTTCCGAACGGCCGACGTATTTGACGACAAACTTATTGGTTTTTTGATTAATAATGCCCAAGGCGTAATTGCCTTCGGCGCTTTCCGTAATTAATTCGTTGATTTTGGCATTGCTCAAATCGTAAGCCCCTTGCATATCAAGTGAAGCCATAGTTCCTCCAGTAGCGTCTCGCTATTCTTATAATCAAGTCGTAGGTCTGGCAAATATGCCTGATGACAGGATAATACTCTTATCTGGCCCAAGTATTACTTTAAATATTGCAAGTTCAGTCCGACGCCTTTGTAAGGCGCTGCCGATCAGACAGAACATAGCGCTTGGGATTAGTGAATTTTACAGCTGCCCACAACCAGGAGTCGGGATGCATCGCTTGATATTGTCGGGATGTTTGATCAGTGTGGTTAGTTGGCTGCTGGCCTTCCCGGCGCACGGCACCAATTGGCAAGTCGGCCCGCAGCGCGCGCTTAAGCTGCCTAGCGCGGCTGCAAGACTCGCCAAAGACGGCGATGTGGTCAGCATCGATGCCGGGCTATACCAGGGCGACGTCGCCAGTTGGCCGCAGCAGCGCTTGACCATACGCGGAATGGCAGGCGGCGCCCACCTGGAAGCACTTGGCAATTCAGCGGAAGGCAAAGCGATTTGGGTACTAAAAGGCAATGACACGGTCGTTGAAAATATCGAACTTTCCGGGGCCAGCGCACCGGCGCTGAACGGTGCCGGCATCCGCTTCGAAGGTACTCATCTGACTCTAAGGAATTGCCATTTTCATCATAACCAGATGGGTATCTTGACCGGCGTTAACCCTGACAGCGACATCTTGATTGAAAATTCGGAGTTTAACGACAACACCGTCGATTATCCGCGCTACGGTAAACTCGGCCATAACATCTACATTGGCAATATCCGCCGTTTTACCCTGCAAAATTCTTATATCCACGATGCCAGCACCGGCCATAACGTCAAATCGCGGGCCAGGGAAAACTATATTCTTTACAATCGCATCACCGACGAGCGTAACGGCTCCAGCTATTTGGTGGACTTACCGGATGGCGGTGCCGGCTACTTGATTGGCAATCTGTTTCATCAAAGCGCCAACACCGAAAATGCCGCGATGCTGGCTTTTGCCGCCGAACACAACCAAACTCAGCCGAATCAACAGCTATATCTGGTGAACAACACTTTCGTCAACGATTACCCCGGCGGCTCGTTTCTGCATAATCACAGTATTGCCACCGCGATGTTAATCAACAATCTGTTGATAGGCGAAGCCACCGCCATGATTGGCCCCAACCAGGAAAACCACGACCTCAAGGCTAAGGCCAAGGTGTTACTTGATCCGGCAAGTTACGATTACCGCCTGAAACCTAATGCGCCGGCAATCGATCAGGGCATCTCCCCCGGACTCGCCGCCAACGGGATGCTGCTTAATCCCCAATTTGTCTATCGCCATCCGCGCGGCAGCGAAAAACGCCGCCAACAAGGACCGCTTGATGTGGGCGCCTACGAATTTATCGCCAAACAGCCCGATTAAACCTCAGCTGAACAAAGCCAAGGCCTTTTTCAACGTTGACCACACACCCCAACTGAGCGGGATCAGTACATAAAGCCAGAATACCGCCAACAGCCAGGGGCTGGAAGATTTGCCCGATTCGGAGTTATTCATAAAAAGTGCCCTGCCTTACTTAATGTTCGGCTTCGTCAGCCGGATAAATACCGTCCAGCTCGTCGAAATCGCCGTGTTTCATATGATGTTTCTCATGCACCGGGCGGATCGATAGATTGGCGATAAAACCCACCACCAATAGTCCGGCCATAATGTACATGGTGACGTTGTAGGCATCGGCCTTAGCCACGCCCTGGCCTATTTGATATTCGCGAATGTAATTCACCAACACCGGCCCCAACACGCCAGCGGTTGACCAAGCGGTTAATAAGCGGCCATGGATTCCGCCGACAAAGCGCGTGCCGAAAATATCCGCTAAATAAGCCGGAATCGTCGAAAAACCGCCGCCGTACATACTCATGATCAAGGCGTACAGCAACACGAACAGCGCCATATTGCCGCTCATACCCATGGTAGGTATGGTGGAATACAAGCCAGCGCCCACCGCGAAAAAAATAAAATAGGTGTTTTTACGCCCGAGATAATCCGACGCCGACGACCAAAAAAACCGCCCGCCCATATTGAACAAACTCAGCAAACCGACGAAACCGGCCGCCGAGGCCGGCGTTACCGAGCCTTTAAACATCTCCTGTATCATCACCGAAGCTTGCCCCAGCACACCGATACCGGCCGTCACATTCAGGCACAGTACCAGCCACAGCAAATAAAATTGCGGGGTTTTTAAAGCTTGGTCGATATGCACGTGCTTATCGGTGATCATTTTGTTTTGCACCAGCGGCGGCGTCCATCCCGCAGGCTGCCAATCAGGCGGCGGGATGCGGATGGTCAATGCACCTATCAGCATCGAACAAAAATACAGGCCGCCCATCACCAAAAATGTTTGCACTACGCCAACCGATTCGGCCGATTTAAACTGGTCCATCAGCAACACCGATAAGGGCGCGCCTATCATCGCCCCGCCGCCGAAACCCATGATAGCCATACCGGTCGCCATACCGCGCCGGTCGGGAAACCATTTGATCAACGTCGATACCGGCGACACATAGCCCAAACCCAAACCAATACCGCCAATCACCCCATAACCCAGATAAATCAGCCAAATTTCATGCAGGTGCACGCCCAGTGCGGAGATTAAAAAACCACCGCCAAAACAGCAAGCCGCAACGAACATCGTCAGGCGTGGCCCGACTTTTTCCAGCCATTTACCGCCGAACGCCGCCGACAACCCTAAAAACACAATCGCCAGGCTGAATATCCAGCCCAGCGTCGTCAGCTTCCAATCCTCCGGCGCGGAGGTACCGATGCCTATTACCCGAGTCAATGGATCGTTGAACACACTGAACGCATAGGCTTGGCCGATGCACAGATGCACCGATAAAGCCGCCGGCGGCACTAACCAACGGCTATAGCCGGGCTGCGCGACGCTATGTTGTTTGGAAAAAAATCCCGACATACTTGAATCCATTGTTTAACTAAATTTTTGATAGTGGCGTTTTACCGCAGCGCCGGCCCATGCGGCATTTTAGCATTGCCGGCCGGTGGGCTTTAAGTCCAATATCCGCGGACCTAAATCAGTACCAAGCCGGCGAAACAAGCCATATACCGCGAAACCGTCCATTTATCTAACATAGATTAATTAAAAAACTCAGCCCTTATGCCCTGCAACACCCGCCGTGTTGGGACTTCCGTTCCCGGCACACTAATTGCTGCCACCCAAAAGCCTTCTAACTTCTAAATACCTGATAAAAACAATGAAAAAAACCAAGTTACAGGATTTTCCAGTTGCCCAACCCGGCCACCTAGCAGGCGTCGCCGCCTTGCTGTTTTCGCTGCACGGCATCGCTCACGCTGCCGAGCCATCGCCGACCGAGGATCTAAAAACCAGCGAGACCAACAGCAAAACCAAAACGGCCAGAACCACTAGCCAAAGCCAAACCAGCGACACCACCACTACACTGGATACAGTCACCGTAGCGGGAACGGCTCCCTTTAATCCACCCAACCAAAAACCGCAACTGGATACCGAAGCCGCTACCGGCAGCCGCCTGGGCCTGACACCTCGCGAAACGCCGGCTTCGATCACGATTATTGATCGGGCAACTTTCGAAAAGCGCGGCGCGCAGACTACGCAGGAAGCCTTGGAAAGAGCCCCAGGCATAATCGTATCGTCGCAACCCGGCTCGGCGGGCTCGGTGTCGATGCGGGGTTTCACCGGTTCGCAAATCACGCAGCTGTTCAACGGCATTACCGTGCAATATGATGTCGTGGCCGCCCGCCCCATCGATAGTTGGCTCACTGATCGCGTCGAAGTCTTGGGTGGGCCGTCCACATTTTTATACGGCCAAGGTGCAGTAGGCGGCTCGGTCAACTATGTCAGCAAAATTGCGCATCGCGGCCCGGATGAACATCACGGCTTAGTTTCGCTGGGAGAATACTTAAATCGCCGGGCGTCCTACGGTTTCAACGGCCAACTCGGCAATACCGATAACTGGCTGCAAGCCGACATCAGTTATTTGGGGTCCGAAGGCTATATCGACCACACGGAAGCCGATTCCGGCGTGATGTCGTTTTCCTTGTTAAGCGACATTACGTCCAATCTGTCGCACACCATCGCTTTCGAGCATCAGATGGAAGACCGCGATTCTTACTGGGGCACGCCGGTACTGAATCCGGTCGTCAACGGTAGAATAGTCCCCTGGGGTACCGCCGGTTTAGGGCCCACCGAAGGCCAAATAGACCCCGGCACCCGCTTTAAAAACTATAACGCCAGTGGTTCGGTATTTGATCAGCAGGTGTTTTGGTTACGCGACATTGTCGACTATCAACTGTCCGATAACACCCAATTCAAAAACACCTTTTACTATTACAAAGCGGATCGCCAGTATTTAAACGTAGAAGGTTACGACTGGAACAGCACGAATACCCTGATTACCCGCAATAAATCGTTTGCGGTAAATCACGATCAGGCTTTGGTCGGCAACCGATTCGAAATCGTGCATAGCAGTAATTGGTTCAGCCTGCCTTCGAAAATTTCGGCCGGGGTCGACATTGCCTACAACAAGCAAACCCGCGCACCCAGCATGGAAAGCTCGACAGGCACCGTCAGTATCGTTAACCCATACAATTTCAGCACCGGCACCTACTACGACAACCCTCTGGCCACCGGGCCAATCTCCAACGCCCGCAACGAACTGTATACCGTCGCCGGTTATGCCGAAAACCGCCTGACCCTGGTGCCCGATCTGAATTTGATCACCGGCGTGCGGGTAGACGATATTCGTCTGGATGCGAAAAATCTACGCACTTCCTTTGTGCCTCCGACCGCCACCAGCCCCGCCGCTTTCGGCCGCCGCTGGACGGCTGTGACTTGGCGGGCAGCGTTGATGTACGACATCACCTCCACCTTTAACGTTTATGCGCAATACAGCACCGCAGCCGATCCGCCGTCCGGGATTTTGACCACCGGCACCTTCGCCGCGCTGCAAGACTTCGATCTCACCACCGGCCGGCAAGCAGAAGTAGGCACCAAATTCGACTTTTGGGACGGCAAAGGCTCGGCGACACTGGCAGGCTATTACATCGAACGGAAAAATCTATCGATAACCGATCCGACGGACCGAAATCGGCAGTTACCGATTGGCGCACAGTCCTCCGGCGGTGTAGAGGCCAATATTGGGGTACAACTCACCGACGAATGGAGCGTGCAAGGCAACATGGCCTACGTCGATGCCCAGTACGACAAATTCCTGGAAACCGTCGGCACCAGCACGGTGTCAAGAAAAGGCAATCGGCCGGCCAATGTCGCAAAATGGGTGGCTAATGCCTGGCTGACCTGGGATTTCGATGCCGACTGGCAATGGAGTTTTGGCTCGCGCTACGTCGGCGACCGTTTCGTCGATACCGCCAACTTGATCAAAACCCCGGCTTATGCGGTATTCGATACCCAACTGTCCTGGAAATTTAATCCAAAAGCCACTGTCACCGCGCGGGTTAAAAACCTGTCCGACGAGCAATACGTCGAATGGGGTAGCGGCGGTAACGCCCCGTTATTTTTCGTCGCCGCACCGCGTACCTTCATGATGGAATTGAAAGTAGACTTTTAATGCTCAACGGGCTAAAGCGCAATCTATATCTGGTTCACCGTTGGCTGGGTATAGCCTTGTGCTGTTTCATGGCCATGTGGTTCGTATCCGGCGTCGTGATGATGTATGTCGGCTACCCCAAACTGACGCCACAGGAAAAGCTGAGCGCCTTGCCTGGCTTGGCGGCTGAGCGCTGCCGCATCAACCTTGCACAAGCATTGGAAGCTAGTGCTCAAGCCAAAAGTCCCGATAGCGTGCGCTTGACCAGCGTTGCCGGCGCGCCGCGTTATGTATTTGCTTACGGCAAAACCCAAATCGCCGTGGATGCCGAAACCGGGAACCGTGTCGATCAGGTGACGCCGGCCCAGGCCTTAGCGTCAGCCGGCAGCTTTCTGGCGACGGCTGACGGCTATTATCTGGATCGCATCGACGAAGACGCCTGGACGCATTCCAAAGCGCTGGACGAACATCGGCCGCTGCACCGCGTGCAAATGGCCGACGAGCAAGCCACGCTGCTTTATATTTCCAACACTACCGGCGAAGTGGTGCGCGATGCCACTCGCCACGAACGCACCTGGAACTGGCTGGGCGCCTGGATTCATTGGCTATATCCGTTTCGCGGCGGCGCTTTGGATCGTTACGCGGCGGACATTGTCATTTACACCGCGCTGGCCGGTTCGGTATTAAGTTTGCTTGGCCTAATCGTTGGCATACTGCGTTGGCGTTTTCAGGGCCGTTACAAACATGGCACAAAAACCCCATACCGCGAGGCCTGGATGCGGTGGCATCACCTGCTGGGATTGGGCTTTGGCGTAATCGCCTTCACTTGGATACTCAGTGGCTTATTTTCGATGAATCCGTGGAAAATATTCGACTCCACCGCCGCCAAACCCAAGCTCCAGACCTACATGGGCGGAGACATTTCGCCGCAGTATTTCCCGTTGTCCGCAGCGGAAGCCTTGGCGCGTTTTCAAAATACCGGGTTTCAGCCGCGGGAAATCGAATGGCGCGTACTGAACTGCCAAGGTTTTTACATTGCTTTTGATGGTCAGGGCCGCAGCCGTATCCAGACGGCGCAGACTGATAGCCGGGTTTTCGAGAAATTCGAGTGGCCGGCCCTGCAAACCGCAGCCGAACGGCTCATGGCTCCGAATAAAATTGCCAGGCAAAGCGTGTTAAACGAATACGATTTTTACTACTACAGCCGCGCCGCGCATACCATGACCGGGCACATCGACAAACGTTTGCCTATCCTGCGTTTGGAATTTGCTGACGCCGACAGCACCTGGCTGCATCTCGACCCCTACACCGGTCACTTCAGTAAACTCGATGCCGGTAGGCGCGTCAGCCGCTGGCTATTTGCCTTTTTACACAGTTGGGACTGGCTGCCTTTACTGAACAATCGGCCGGTCTGGGATATTGTGTTGATAGTATTCAGCACCGGCGGCTTGTTGATTAGCGCGAGCGGTATCGTCATCGGCTGGCGGCGTGCGAAGCGCAAGCTGGCTATTCATTAAGCCAACCCACGCATACCGTCGTTTCCAAACAGACGGGAGCCACCCATCCCTTATCAGCTCTCCCCAAGCCTGATCGGCTTAGTCGATAACCGTTAGAAAACGTCAGCCAAAACGCTTATTCTGTCGGCACGTTTAACCTCGCTGGGTAGTCCCCTTCTACCGAAACGCCAAAATGCTACGGATACTAAAACCATGAACGACTCAAGAACCCGCTTGGACAGAATCAATACCCGGATTAGAAACCACCCGCTGCTGTCATTGTTGATTGCGGTCAGCACGCTGGTTATTGGCCTTTCGACGTTTACCAACGCCACCCGGAATCTAATAGATCTGTTAAGCGGCGCAGAACAGCGGCCGGCAATCAACGGATTATGGCAAGCCCAAGTCAGCTATGACTGGCCGAACGCTAATTATCAAGAGCGATTCGATTTCGCCGGTAGCGATACGCAGCTATATGGCAGCGCTACATTTACCGGCAGCCCAAACGGCATTTTGGAAGGCGAGATCGCCGGAGGCACCTTGCGTTTTATCACCAAAACCTCGGAATCGCTGGGATCAGGCCCCACACAACAGGCTATCCATCGGTATCAAGGCAAAATAGCCGGCGATGAAATTAAATTTGTGATGCAAACCGAAGGCGGTTATTCGGCACATGTGCCTGTTGAGTTTACCGCGAAGAGAACCGGCAATCCGGCGCTTCCGCCGGCAGCTAACTGATATTTGCGCAGAACAGCAAAGTGACAGGCTTCGCGCCGCTGCCCCTGGCCGCATTTCCAATTAGACAGCCTGATCCGGTGTTAGTGATCTAAAAATATGATCTGAGTTGATTGGCTCGCTCGCAAATTGAATGATTTGGCGAAATGCCACCATAACAGTTATGCGCTTTTTCAAGCCATACAGATTTCATTTCACTAAATCTGTACTTAAAAATTAGGCGAGTAACTGAATCTGTTTGGCTTTTTCCGAGGTTAGTAAAGTATTCACCGTCGACCAGACAACGCTGGCGGCCAAAAATACTTCCCTGCATCCATCCCGCCGATGCAGGGCATTTTTTACTAACATCCAGGAGAACTTCATGCCCGCAGTCACCTCACCGGCACATCAAAAAGGCGATTGTTTTGTCGATTTCGAAGAAAAAGTATTTGAAGACGTCAAAGCCGAGCCAGGCCAGAAAGCTTTGGTCAAATTCCATACCGTCGCTTTTGAAGGATCAATTGGCTTCGTCAATCTGCTACAAGCAACCCGTTTGCAACGCAAAGGCTTCGAAACCTCCATTCTGCTGTATGGTCCGGGAGTCACCTTAGGTCTGCAACGTGGCTTTCCGCGTTTGGGCGACGAATCATTTCCCGGCCACCAAAACTACGCTAATCAGATTGCCAAATTCATCGAGGAAGGCGGCAAAGTCTATGCCTGCCGCTTTGCGCTGCAAGCTTTGTACGGCCATGGCGAGCCCAGCCTATTGCCGGGCATTCGTCCGATCAGCCCATTGGATGTGTTAGACATCGTGTTACTGCACCAGCGCGACAACGCCTTCATCCTGGATACCTGGACTTTATAAACCGTAACGCCGAACCCTTCATCGAGAGGGCGTCGTAAAAATCAAAATGTAGGTTGGGTTAGCGTAGCGTAACCCAACAAAATCAAATTGTTGGGCTTCATTGCATTCAGCCCAACCTACGTTTTGAGCTTGTTGATCATCCACAGGAGAAAAAAGTGACCAATCCCAACATCGTCAGAGCGGCGGCGGTACAGATTGCGCCGGTGTTCGAATCCGCCACCGCCACCGGCGACAAGGTTTGCCAGGCCATCAGCGACGCCGCCGCGAAAGGCGCGCAAATCGTGGTGTTCCCGGAAACCTTCGTGCCTTATTACCCCTACTTTTCCTTCGTGCTGCCACCGGTCAGCCAGGGCCGAGAGCATTTGAAGCTTTACGATTACGCGCCGACGGTGCCGGGACCTGTTACCGATGCCGTTGCCGCACAAGCCAAGGCGCACGGCGTAGTGGTGGTATTAGGCGTCAACGAGCGCGACCACGGCAGCCTGTACAACACTCAATTGATATTCGACGAAACCGGCCGTCTGGCGCTGAAACGCCGCAAGATCACCCCGACCTACCACGAACGCATGGTCTGGGGCCAAGGCGACGGCGCGGGTCTGAAAGTCATCGAAACCAGCATCGGCCGTATCGGCGCGCTGGCCTGCTGGGAACATTACAACCCGCTGGCTCGCTATGCCTTGATGGCCCAGCACGAACAAATCCATTGCAGCCAGTTTCCCGGCTCCCTGGTCGGGCCCATTTTTGCCGAGCAAATTGAAGTAACGATGCGCCACCATGCGCTGGAATCCGGTTGCTTTGTCATCAACGCCACCGGCTGGCTCAACGATGAGCAAATCGACGCGGTCACTACCGAGCCAACCCTGCAAAAAGCCCTGCGCGGCGGTTGCTGTACCGCCATCATTTCGCCGGAAGGCCAGCATGTGGTCGAACCGTTACGCGAAGGCGAAGGCATGCTGATCGCCGATCTGGATATGAATTTAATCACCAAACGTAAACGGATGATGGATTCGGTCGGCCATTACGCCCGTCCTGAACTACTTAGTTTGCGCATAGCCGACAGGCCGGCGGTACCGATGTTCAGCGACCTGCCAGCCGTTTCGTCTCAACCCATCCAAGAGAGCGACCGCGATGACGCTATCAGCACACACTAAAGTCGGCGTGGCAGAGCTGATCGCCGATTTGCAATCCTTAGGCTTACGCCTGGAAGGCAGCGAAGTCGGCATCACAGGACGGCGTGGCGGTGCAGGGCCTTCCGATCACAAAGCCATTAACTTGGCCGGCCGAACCGTGATGATACCGATCGCCACCGTGTCGGCTTGCGAATCGCCGTTCATCGCCAGTCGGCCCGATGTCAACGGTATCAGCGAGATTCGCCGCGATGGCGCTGTGGTCAGCCACGTTCAATTCCCGCGCCAGCCACGTTTTTACGGTTTACAGACTGCCGACGGCATTCCGTATTCGCAGATCGCCACGCTGCATTCGTCCGATGTGTTGGCGACCACACTACTGCAATCCTGTATTCGATACGGCAACCGCAAAACATCCTGCCAGTTCTGTGCCATCGGCCAGTCGCTGGCGGCGGGCAAAACTATCTTGCGTAAAACGCCTGAACAATTGGCCGAGGTCGCGAAAGCCGCGGTCGAACTGGATCAGGTCAAACACATGGTCATGACCACCGGCACGCCGAATCTCACCGACAGAGGCGCGGCATTGCTCTGCGAGAGTGCCGAAGCCGTTAAGGCAGTCGTCGATCTGCCGATTCAAGGCCAATGCGAGCCGCCGGATGACGACATCTGGTTTGAGCGCATGAAGGCTTGCGGCATCGATAGTTTGGGCATGCATCTGGAAGCGGTGACGCCGGCAGTGCGTGAACGCATCATGCCCGGCAAGGCCAGCGTGCCGCTGGACCGTTACATGGATGCGTTCGACGCCGCGGTGGCGGTGTTCGGTCGCGGCCAGGTAAGTACCTATATTCTGGCGGGCTTGGGCGATACGCCGGAAGCGATTCTGTCGATTTCCGAGCAGTTGATCGCCAAAGGCGTTTACCCGTTCGTGGTGCCTTTCGTGCCGATTAGCGGCACCCCCTTGGCAAACCATCCGGCACCGACGCCTGCCTTTATGGCGAAAATCCTGCCGCAACTGGGTGCGATGCTGAAGCAAGCAAACCTGCTATCCCTAGACATGAAAGCCGGTTGCGCCAAATGCGCAGCCTGCTCGGCACTGGCCAGTTATGAGGTGTGAGATGTGGAGCAACGACTTTAAACCGTATTTTGCCAACGCTTACCTGATCAAATTCGTCACCGAGGATTGGGAACGCAAACAAATGCGGTCGCTGCGCCAGGCGGTGTTTTGCGAGGAGCAAGGTATTTTTGCCGGCGACGATCTGGACGACATCGACCACATCGCCACCCCTATCGTCGCCATCGCCTGCGTCGCCGGCCTGCCGGATCGCGTTGTCGGCACTGTGCGTATTCATCAGGAACAACCCGGCGTGTGGTGGGGATCGAGGTTGGCGGTGGATCAGGACTACCGCAAACAAGGCAGTCTGGGCGCCGCTTTAATCAAACTGGCGGTCACCAGCGCCCACGCCCAGGGTTGCACCCGCTTTCTGGCGCAGGTGCAAAGCCGCAACCAATTGCTGTTCCGCCGACTGCACTGGAAAACCTTGCAGGAAATCGCGATGCACGGGCGGCCGCATTATCTGATGCAAGCGGACCTGGCTTGGTATCCGCCTTATGCCGACGGCGCTATCGGTTTTGTAACGACCAGTCGGATCGCGGCATGAGTTCATTGACTGAATTGACCAAGAGCATCCAACAAGGCTTGGGGCTGGCGCATAAGCGCGACATCGCCGAGGTGGTGGGAAGACTCTATGGTTCCCACGCTCAGCGTGGGAACCCAGCCCCGGACGCTCCAGCGTCCCGAACCGCGGAGCGGTTCAGCTTGCATTCCCACGCGGAGCGTGGGAACGATGTACCCGTGGGCGATGACTGCGCGGCCATCCCCGACGGCGACGGCTTCCTGTTGCTGGCAAGCGAAGGCTATTTGAATGACTTCGTCGCCAGCCAACCCTGGTTTGCCGGCTATTGCGGCGTGATGGTCAACGTCAGCGACATTTACGCGATGGGCGGCCGGCCAATCGCGGTGGTCGATGCGATCTGGAGCGAAGGTGCTGGCCAAGCCAAGCCGATACTGGAAGGCCTGGCCACTGCCGCGCAAGTTTACGGCGTACCGGTGGTTGGCGGCCACAGCAATTTGCGTAACGACCGCCCGCAATTATCGGTAGCTATCCTGGGTCGGGCGCAAAAACTGTTGAGCAGTTTCGCCGCCAAACCGGAACAACAACTGCTGGCAGCCATCGATTTGCGCGGCCATTTTCGCGAACCCTATTTGTGGTGGGACGCCAGCACCGGCGCGCCACCGGAACGTCTACGCCAAGATTTGGAAATCCTGCCAACACTGGCCGAAACCGGCCTATGCGATGCCGCCAAGGACATCAGCAATGCCGGCGTAATCGGCACCTTATTGATGCTGTTGGAGTGCTCCGGTTTGGGCGGCGTGATCGATATTAACGCCATACCGCGTCCAAGCCACATCGATTTGGCAAGATGGTTGCGCTGCTTTCCCAGCTACGGCTTCGTGCTGAGCGTCGATACCCATGACACCGGCGACGTGATCGAACTGTTTAGCCTGCGCGGCATCGCTTGCGCGGCCATCGGCAAGACTGACGACAGTGGCCGGTTGCGGCTTAAAGCCGGCGACGCAGAGCAACTGCTCTGGGATTTAAACAGCGAAGCCCTGATCGGCTGCGGCCCAAACCGGCAGGACTAGCCATGCCAAGACTACGCATTGCCATGCTGACCCATTCCGTTAACCCGCGCGGCGGCGTGGTGCATGCGATGCAATTGGCGGAGGCCTTGCAGGAGTTGGGACACGATGTGACCTTGATCGCCGCAGCGGAACCCGGCAAAAAATTCTTTCGCGCCGTACGCTGCCGGACAACCCTGATACCGCTAACCAGATTGAGCGGCGATTTGGTCGCCACCGTCGGCCAGCGCATCCAGGCTTATATCGATTACTTCAGCCAATCCGCTACCACCACATTCGATATTTACCACGCTCAGGATGCCATCAGCGGTTGCGCGATGGCCGAACTTAGCGAACGCGGCATCATCGATGGCTTTGTCCGCACCGTGCATCATCTGGATAGTTTCGACGACGTTTCGTTGATGACCTGGCAAAGTCGCTCGTTTGTGGCCGCCCAACGAGTCTTGTGCGTCAGCCGCGATTGGCAGGACAAGTTGCACAAGCAGCATCGGATTGCCGCCACCCAAGTCAATAACGGCGTTGATGTGCAACGCTATTCGCCCGTACCGCATGCCCATGACGAAACCCTGCGCCAATCGCTGGGTTTGTCGCGGGGCGGGCCGATTTTCCTGGCGGTTGGCGGCATCGAGGCACGCAAAAACACCTTGCGTATCTTCGCGGCATTCCGTGAGGTTTTGCAGCAGCGTCCCAATACGCAGTTGATCATCGTCGGCGGCGCCAGCCTATTAGACCACAGCGACTACCGCCAACAGTTCAACGCCGCTGTCGCCGAGAGCGCTATTCAGGAGGGCCACGGCCAACCATTGATCATCACCGGTCCATTGCCCGATGCCGACATGCCGAGTTTGTTTCGTCTGGCTGACGCACTGGTGTTTCCATCATTGACCGAAGGCTTTGGCCTAGTGGTGCTGGAGGCCATTCTCTCCGGCACGCCGGCTATCGTTTCGCTGCGGCCGCCGTTTACCGATTATTTGCAAGATCAGGACTGCATCTGGACTGATCCGGAAGATAGCGCCGCGATCTCGATTGCAATGAAAACCGCCATCGATGATTTTCCCAAGGCTCGCTTGCCAACAATCGCCCAGCGTTTAAGCAGCGAGTTTTCCTGGGTGCAGTCGGCCAATACCCATCTTGAAATTTACCGTTCACTCATCAACGCCCAAGGAACCCACTATGCCTGAAATGCGCTTCCGCGTCCGCTGGCCGGACCAAACCGAAAGCCTGTGTTATTCGCCGTCACTGGTGATCAAGGATTATTTCCAACCCGGACAAAGTTATCCCTTGCCGGCATTCGTCGAGTACAGCCGCGAAGCGTTGGAAATAGCCAGCGAAAGAGTACGGCAAAAATATGGCTACACCTGTTCCAGCGCGATGAGCCAACTGGCGGAAATCGAAGCCAAGGCCAGCCAATTTTTGGATAGCGACAACCCCATGGTCAGCGTGACCGAATTCATCGAATAAACCAACACACCCCCAATCAAATAGACGAGGACGCCATGAAAGAAAAATCAGAAAATACCCGCCTGCACTATGACACGATTATCGTCGGCGGCGGCCAGGCCGGTTTGTCCGTCAGTTACAATCTGCAAAAACACGGTATCAACCATATCATCTTCGAAAAAAACCGCATCGGCCATTCTTGGCGCAACGAGCGTTGGGACAGTTTTTGTTTGGTCACCCCCAACTGGCAATGCCAACTGCCGGACTTTCCTTATCAGGGCGACGATCCCAAAGGCTTTATGCTGAAAGACGAAATCGTCGATTACATCGAAGCATTTGCCAAAAAAGTCAATCCGCCGATCCTGGAAGGCGTGGCGGTAAATCGGGTCTGGCGTGGCGAGCAAGGCCAATTGCATGTCAGCACCTCGGTCGGCGAGTTTTCCGCCGATCATCTGGTGGTAGCAACCGGCGGCTACGACATTCCCATCGTGCCCGACTATGCCCACAGCCTGCCTAAACATATCACCCAGATTCATTCGGTCAATTACCGTAACCCCGAGCAACTGCCGGAAGGTGAAGTGCTGGTGGTGGGCACCGGCCAATCCGGCGTGCAGTTAATGGAAGACTTGCATTTGGCCGGCCGCAAGGTGCATCTGGCAGTTGGTAGCGCCCCGCGTTCGCCGCGTATGTATCGCGGCCGCGAGACCACGGAATGGTTGTTTGACCTGGGTTTTTATCAATTGACCATAGACCGCCATCCCCTGGGCGACGAAGCCAAACATAAAACCAATCACTATCTAACCGGGCGTAGCGGTGGTCACGAAATTGATTTGCGCCAGTTTGCCTTGGAAGGCGTGAAACTTTACGGCAGCATGACCAATATCAACGGCAGCCTATTGGAGTTTTTACCGGATTTGACCAAAAACCTGGACGATGCCGACGAAATCTACGTCAACATCCGCAATGACATCGACCGTTACATCGCCGAGCATAATATCGATGCTCCGGTAGAACCGCCGTTCCGCAAAGTATGGGAACCCGAGTTCGATCCCACCCGCATCGACGCCGACGCCGAAAACATCACCAGCATCATCTGGGCCATTGGTTTTAGACCGAACTATCGCTGGATAGAGCTGCCGGCATTCGATGGCCGCGGCTTCCCGCAATACGATCGTGGAGTCAGCAACGTGGACGGTCTGTATTTTATCGGCTTGCCCTGGTTGCATACTTGGGGTTCCGGACGGTTCCTGGGGATTGCCGACGATGCTGAGTATTTGGCGGATGTGATTAAGAGCAAATTGGCGGTTAAGACAGTGGCTGAGCTTTAATAATTGGCCGTCAGTGCGGCAAGGCCAGCATAGAGTGGGCTTTATAATACGGCTTATTGATCGAACTTAAACGAGTGGATGCTCAGTGCAAATGCATGGCTTAACCTGGATAAAAACATGAAACACTTGTACGAAACCGTCGCGGATACGGTGATTGCGCATATCGAACAGGGTGTTTACAAGCCGGGCGAAAAGCTACCCGGTGTCAGGAAGTTGAGTCAGCAATTGCATGTCAGCATCTCAACCGCACTGGAAGCCTATCGGATGTTGGAAGACAGCGGCAGGATTCAGGCGCGCTCGCGTTCCGGTTACTATGTCAGCAGCTTTCGCCGGCAGGCGATTGTGGAACCGCAAGTTTCCGATGCGCCGGTGACGCCAGCCAAGGTCACCGGCCAATCGCTGACCCGGCAAATCCTCCGCGCCGCCAAGGACCCGTATCAGATCAACCTGGGTTCGTCGGTACCGCACGCCGATTTCTTACCCACTCATGCGCTGCAACAAGCGACCGGCAAGGTGGCGCGCAGCTTTGGTAAACGCTGTTTCGACGCCGACGAATTGCTGGGTAGTCAGGAACTACGCCGGCAAATCGCCAAGCGCATGGTGGAACTGCAATGCGCCGATAGTCCGGACGACATTGTGGTGACCCACGGCGCGCGCGAAGCGGTCAGGCTGGCGTTAATGGCTATTTGCGAACCCGGCGACTTGATCGCTATCGAATCGCCGACCTTTTACGGCTTATTGCAAGTCATCGAATCCTGCGGCATGGAAGCGCTGGAGATCCCTACGCATCCGCGTGACGGTTTGTCGCTGGATGCGCTGCAAATGGCCATCGAGCAATGGCCGATCAAAGCCTGTTTGCTTGTCTCCAATTACAACAATCCGCTGGGTTCGTGCATGAGCGACGAGCGCAAGCAAGCCTTGGTGGCCTTGCTGGAACAACATCAGATTCCGCTGGTCGAGGATGATGTATACGGCGACCTGGGCTTTGGCTTGCGGAGGCCTTCGGTTTGCAAAGCCTGGAGCCGAAACGGCCAGGTGTTGTATTGCAACTCCTTCGCCAAAACCCTGTCGCCAGGCTTGCGGGTGGGCTGGCTGGTGCCGGGCCGTTACCTGGCACGGGTGGAAAACTTGAAATACATGAAACACCAGGCCGTGCCGACCCTGAATCAATTGATCGTCGCGCAGATGTTGGAGCAAGGCGGTTACGACCGCTACCTGCGGCATGTGCGTCAGGACTATGCCCGCAACGTGGCGTTGGCGGTGAACGCGGTCAGCCTGTTATTCCCGGAAGGCACGCGAGTAACACAGCCCGAAGGCGGCTTTGCCTTGTGGGTGGAACTGCCGGCCGGCGTCGATGCCATGGCACTGCACCGCCGGGCCAGCCAGGAAAATATCATCATCGCTCCCGGCCCCTTATTCTCGGCCACGCAAAAGAAATACGGCAATTTCATTCGCTTGAGTTGCGCGGTGCCTTGGAATGACAGGGTAGAAAAGGCGTTGAAGAAGTTGGGCGATATTGCCGGGGATTTGCTGGCACAATATCCAGTGACTGCAGTTAATTTGATAACGTGGGTATAGTTGTCTTAGCTAATGAAATTGGATGTTGACCGCGACCGGCGGGTTTTTGCCGCTCGTAACCAATCCATTAGCGCTGCCGCACAAACAGACTAGCGCCCTGCCATATCGGCTTTGCGTGCAATCATTTTGTCAGCCAAGGCCAGGGTACCGCCGCTGTCAAGAATGACTTGGCGGATTTTCTCGTCCGGAATCCGTAACACCACGTTTATGGCCTGCTTGATGTCGTCGGCGCTCATCTCGGCAAAGAGTTTGACGGCGTGCGGGTTATCGGTATCGCGGCGCAACAGCTCCAGTTCGTCGACGCAGGTACCGAATGCTTTGCCTTTCGGATCGCCCTGAGCCCGAAAGGCCAATGCGCCGCCCACATCCAATGTCAGCACTTTGCCACCGGCAACACCTTGGTTATCGCCATTGTAGCCGGCGACATCCCAGTTGGCGGTCCAGGCGTGCACACCGAACCAGTACCGTGCCTGTTTGCGTTCGCTGTCATTCAGATGAGCAATGCATTTTTTGGTGAGTTCGACCCATTCTGTCGCCACCTGGTCCGCCGCAATTGTTCTCACATAGGTCAAAGTGGGCGCTCCAGCCAGTTGATAGAGCTCGGCTGCGATCAGCTCATTGCGCGCATGCGCCGCAGATTCCAGTGTTTTCACGTAGTAGCGTCGACCGTTACTGTCCTGAAAAATGCCTGCTGGATTGCTACCCAATTGCCCGCCTATCCGTTGCAGGGTGGTGGTATCAATAGTCGGAGTATCGGCACACATCGTTATGCGCCGGCTTAAGGGATGGGTTTAGTGCGACGCACCAGCGCAAGCTGCGCCGGTGTTTCGATGGCGCCCTTACGCACGTGCCGAACGGCATTGATCGCTTCTTCGGCGTCCATGCCCAGTTCCACCAACAGCCGCGCCGCGATCATGCCCGCCCGACCCAAGCCGCCTTTGCAATGTACCAGCACATCTTGGCCGCTGCGCAACATCTCTCGGATCTCATGGCCTTGTGTGACCCACTGCTGTTCGAAAGCCAGAGTAGGCACGGAAAAGTCGGCAATCGGCAAATGGCGCCATTCGATGCCGCGTCGGCGAATTTCATGCCCGATCTGCGGCACCTTGAGGGCTTTAAGCTCTGCGGGTTCGACGAGTGTCAACACCAGTTTTGCCCCCCAGGCAGCGATGGCATCCAAATCGATACCGAGGTCGCGCTCCCAGGCCCCCGTGTAAGCAAAGTGGTCGTGCTTGCCGGGGCAGAAAGTAATGCCGATCCTTCCATGCGCAGGACTCGCACGCAGTTCTGCGATCTGCAGCGGATGTGTGTGGCTGGTCCGTACAGCTGTCATATTGCTATCCTGCCGGAATATTGAAGGGAGGAGTTTTTTAATTTTTAGAATTAAGTTGTCCGCATGCCGCTAATACATCATCACCTTTAGTGCCTCTTATTAAGGTCGGGATTCTAAAGGTATCTAAAATTGCCTTAAAATTTTCGACTTCAATCAGATCAGGACTCTCGTAACGTGAGCCAGGGAAAGCATTAAATGGAATTAAGTTTATATAAGCCCTTTTGCCTTGCAGTAACGCGCCCAATTTTTTAGCATCATCCGCAGTATCGTTTAAACCTTTTATCAGAATATACTCATAAGTAATAAATTGTTTCTTTTGCAAAGGTATGGCGTCAATATAAGTTAATACCTCAGCGAGCGGATATTTTTTATTAATCGGAATAAGTTCATTCCTTTTTTCAGTGAACGGTGAATGCAGCGATAAGGCCAAGTTCACGCCGGGCACTTCCTGGAGCCATCTTTTCAGTCCGGGAATATAACCGGCCGTTGAAATCGTAATCTTTTGCACGCCAATTGACGTACCACGTTGCGATAAAAAAATTTCACAGGCTTTTTTAACGGCGTCAAAGTTATGTAAAGGTTCGCCTTGCCCCATAAAAACAATATTTAAAATCCGCTCTTCTCCTGGCCTGTTGCTTGCCAACCAACGCCAAGCCTGCAGAAATTGTCCAACCATTTCACTGGTAGTCAAATTCCGCTTAAGCCCTTGTTCGCCGGTAAAACAAAAAGAGCAATTCATGGCGCAGCCAACCTGCGATGACAGGCAAATAGAATATTTGTTGTTAAACGGAATAAGGACAGTTTCGACTTTATGGTTGTCCTTGAGCTTAAACAGAAATTTTACTGTTCGATCTTTTGACGACTGTTGCACGGTATCGATTTCCGGCAAGGAAAAATCGAAATGTTTTTCAAAAAAAGCCAATGAGGATTTTGAAATATTATCTCGGCATTGCATGCTTTCTTTTTTCTTATAATGCCAATTAAATAGAATACCTGCTACCGATTGATTTAAATCATTCTGCTTTATAACGGCTTCTAAATCAGCATAATTCAAATCGTAAAAAGATTGTTTCAAAACTTCTCCTGGCAATGCCGACATTTTACCTATCCCTGCAGGCTTGAAAATTGGGTATTATTTTCCGAATGTACGCAGATCCGCAACGCCTCAATACCACACTCGCACCCCCACTACACCTCGTAAACTGTGTTGGTGCTCGCGGAGTGATTCTTCCTCAACATAGTCCATACCCAGATAAGGCGCAAATTCGCGTTCGATCTCGTAACGCAAGCGAAAGCCGGCTTCAAACTCGGTAATGCCGGCCTTGACGCCGCGATTTTTTATATCTTCTGCAGCGACATTCACTTCCACCCGCGGTTGCAGAATCAGGCGTTGGGTCAAGAGCATTTCGTAACCCAGCGTCAATCGCCCCAGCACGTTGCCTTTCTCGTTAATGAACATCGCACTGTCCACTTCAATAAAATACGGCGCCAGCCCTTGAAAGCCGATCACCGCATCGAAAGTACGTTCCGGTTCTATCGCCCGCCGCGCACCGATTTGAAAGTCCCAAAACGTGTCGATATTTCGGCTATACAGCACTTGCAAGTCGGCGCGGCCGAAGATATTTTGATCGGCGGAATAATCGCCTTCTGATTTCAACCACAGTTTATTTTCGTCGGTGCCGGTCCAGTTTTGCACGTCCCATTTGAACAGATGCAAGTCTTGATTACCTTCGTATTCCAATCTGTCGGCCTTGAAATGATTAAAAATCATCGAGCTATCGTGCGCAGTAGCGACGGAACAGAATAAGGCCAAGCAAACCCACAAATTGCGAGCACTGAACAGGGCTTTAACGATGTTCATGCTCAGCCCTTTCCACGATCAATTTACGAAACATGCCGGTATCCATGTGATACAGCAGATGACAGTGAAAGGCCCACTCGCCTTCCGCGTCGGCCGGCACATCGACGCTGACGGTCTGGCCGGGCTTGACGTTGATCACATGTTTTTTCGGGTTGTACATGCCATTGCCATTGTCCAGGTACTGCCACAGGCCGTGGATATGGATGGGATGGTTCATCATGGTTTCGTTGACATAGGTAAAGCGAATCCGCTCGCCGAATTTGACCCGAATCGGCTCCGCATCCGCAAACTTGGTGTCGTCGAACGACCAGATATAGCGCTGCATATTGCCGGTTAGCCTGAGTTTGATTTCCCGATCCGGCGGCCCCATTAGCGCATGGTTGGGTTGCGCGGCGATTAACTGGCTATAGCTCAACGGTTTGGCGGTATCGCTGGCATCAGCCACTGGCATGACGTGGCCGGCATGCGGATTCTGAGGTGCCTCGGCAGTGGCATGCTGATGGCCGGCGTGTTCAGTCATGGTCGGGACGGGTGTCGCCGAGTGTTCCGTATGCGCGTGACCAGGTTCCTTGTCGGCAGTCGGCTGAACCGATGCTTGATGAACTGCGTGGCCGGCATGCTCGCCGCCCATATCCGCCAAGGTCAACAAGGTCATGGGGCGCATTGTCGGCAACGTGGCTTGCAAGTCTGCGCGAAGTGTCAGCGTCGCGCTGGCATAACCACTGCGATCCATCGCTTCGGCAAAAATACTGTAAGCCTGTTCGGTTTGCGGCTGAACCAATACATCATAAGTTTCCGCCACGGCAATCCGAAACTCCTCCACATCGACCGGCTCGACCGGTTGCCCGTCGGCGGCAATCACCGTCATTTTCAGACCCGGCAGACGCACATCAAAATGCGTCATTGCCGAAGCGTTGATAAAGCGCAAACGCACTGTTTCGCCCGGCTTGAACAGATAGTGCGGTTTCGCTTCGGCGGTTTGGCCGTTGATCAAAAACCGGTAATTGGCGCCGGTCACGTCGGCCAGATCGGTAGGCTCCATACGCATTTCCCCCCAGGCCAGCCGATCACTAACGGTCTCCCAAAAACCCAAGCGTTGAATATCGGCGAAGAAATCGCCCACTGTGCGCTGCTGAAAATTGTAATAGTCGCTTTGCTTTTTTAAGCGGGCCATGGTCCGCTGCGGATCGGCACGCGGCCAATCGGACAGCATGGCCACATAATCGCGATCTACCGTTGGCTGCTCCTGTTGCGGGGTGATGATCAGCGCACCGAACAAACCCTGTTGCTCCTGCATGCCGGAATGGCCGTGATACCAGTAGGTGCCGCTTTGCTTGATTTTAAATTGATAGGTAAAGGTCTGGCCGGGCTTAATGCCGTCGAAACTGATGCCCGGCACGCCGTCCATTTGATAAGGCAGAATGATGCCGTGCCAGTGAATTGAAGTGGATTCTTTGAGTAGATTAGTAACCTCTAAGGTCACGTCCTCGCCTTCCCGCCAATGCAAGGTGGGCGCCGGCAAAGCCTGGTCCACAAGCACGGCCTGCTGGGTTTCGCCGATTAGATTGATCGATTTTTCCGAGATCGACAAACGATAAACATCGGCCTGGGTCCCGCTGGACACCAAGCTAGCCAGCAATAGCCAAGCCGCCGAATACCTAGCGCCGGAGAAATCCCAATAGTGCATAACACCTCTAAAGACCGATTAGCAGGTGTTTACTCTAACATTTTTAAAGGGATCGATACTTTACTGAACGCCAACGCGGGTTTTGCTGGTGACTAATTAGCGCGGCCGCAATATCGGTGCTCCCACGTGCCGCAAGCTCGGTCAGGCTCTGGATTACGGCGTTAATCGTCCAGCACAAAGTCGCGCGAATCGCGCATACCTTCCAGAAAACTAAACAAGCGTTGCGGACTGATCAGACAGCCGGCCGCCGCTTTTCGGGGCATGATTTCTACTAATACGCCCTGTGCGGTCAGCTTGTTCAAGATTTGGTACATGAAAAAATCCAGCGTTTCCGCCACGCCTATCATGTTTTCCCATTCGCCGACCGCCGCCTCGTCGGCGTAACGCCGGTACGGCCAGACCGGCAAGGTTTCGTGGCCGTCCACCACCCGCAAGATCCATTGCCGGCTTTCATTCAAGCCCCAGACTTCGTCCATTTCGACGATGCGATACATAAAATATTCCAACAGATCTTCATCGCTCATGGATTGAGCCGCATCATATTCTTCTTGGTAGGGTTCGTAGCGCATAGTAAAGATCCGGAAATGGAAAACCACTTTGCAGCAATAATCGCACCACGCTAATCGGCCGCCATTTAGCCCGCCAAACTCGGCGAATTGTCGGGTTTACGCGCAAATAAGCCCTATCGCCGCGCGTTGACTAAGCAATTGATTGTCGCGTAAGCGACAAAACCTCAAGCAATTGCCGCACAGGGCGTATTTAGCATAAAAGCCTAATCCGATAAGTTGTATAGTTGCGGGCCTTTAGCATAAACAAGTAAACCCATGAAATTACTGATACGCAATCTTCCCCGCACCACGACCGAAGCCGAATTGCGGGCCATGTTCGCGGCACACGGCAGCGTGCAGTCCTGTTCGCTGGTGATGGATAAAGACACCCACAGCTCGAAAGGCTTTGGATTTGTAGAGATGCCCAAAGCCGGCGAAGCCAAGGCCGCCATCAAGACCCTGAATGGTCTGGAAATGGACGGCAACCGGATTCGCGTGAAAAAGGCCGAAACCAACGCTGGCGAAGCTGCCGATGACTAAAACCGGCAAGCAAGATCCGTTGCATGGCATCACGCTGGAAACGCTACTGACCCGTTTGGTAGAAAAATATGACTGGGCGGAATTGGCCAACCGCATCGACATCAACTGCTTTGCCAAAGACCCCAGTATTAGCTCCAGTCTGAAGTTTTTGCGTAAAACGCCGTGGGCGAGGCAAAAGGTTGAGGCGCTTTATTTGCAGAGTTCGTGGGAGAAAGACACGGGTTAAGGAGAATTGCATCCCCGCAATTGCAGGCACTATTTGTTTAATGCCAATAAATACCCACCAATCCCACCCAATGATCGCCGGCATAAACATTAGGCCGCTGAACGCCCAAACCCAAACGCCAGTCGCCGACGACGGGATATAGCAATTTGACCGTCGCCGCCCCCAAAGCATTGCTGCCGGATAAATAATCGCCATTGATCCGCCACTTGTCGAACAACGGCGCTTCCATATTCACATGCAGACCTACGCTCTGAAAGCCCGCCAAAGCCGCATTGGCATAATAAAGACCTGTATCCAGATCCGTGTCCCAATTCGGGAAATGTCGCTGATATTCCAGGTAGGAAAAATTCATAAATACGGTAGCTTGCGTCAACAAGCCAAGACCGCTCTGGGTACCGGCGATGAGTTGCATATCGTGCGCCAGCCAATGTTTTTCCACGTTCAGCATCACGTTAGGCTGAAAAGACACTGAAGACGCGGCAGTGGACGCAAATTGCCCGTTCAGCAAACTCAAGCCCTAGTCCCAACCGGATGCCAAACCGTAATTTGCCGACAGATTAGCAACGGCTGCCGAGCTGAAGATATTAGTCTCTTGTTCTATATCGATAGTCCCGACATCGGTAACATCAATGTCCGGCATATTGCGTACCGGCTTTTTATGCTGACCGGCATCGGCGCGCTCTTTTGCCGGCAGATTGGCGGCAAATACCACCAAAAGCATCAAACTTGCTACCGCGATTTTTGCTTTGCAGCCGTCGTTAACCATATTCCTAAACCCAGGGCCAAATGTTCGGCAGCTTGGCTATTTTGGAGGATTAGGCAAGCCAAAGTCAGCCAAAGCTTGTTCTCGTACCACCCTCATAAAAACTATTTGCACAATAAATATTGTATCGATACTATATCGATACAATATTTATCGAGAGGAGTCAGCGATGCGCAAAATAATTATAATAACCGGCATTTTGATGTTGAATTTACTTAGTGCGAATGGCGTTAACGCTCAGCCGCAGTCATTTTCAGAAAACGTAATTCCCGCGAATACCTTGCCGGTGCTGCATAGCAAGACCTCCGAGCAGCTTGACGACCTGAAAACCGAATTGAGCATATATTCCTTGATTGCCGGGATATATGCGCTGTATTGGCTCAAACAACGAGCCTAGACCAAGCGCAGCTTATCCAGGTCCAACCTGCCAAATCAACGCGGGTTGTCGATCTTGTCGGTGGCGTGAACAGCAGTCTGTAAATCGATCATGCTCTGCTGACTCACCCGGATTACGCCCCGATACGGCCGGTCCAAATCCAGAATAATGAACACCATGACCACAATCAACCAGACCATGATGTAAGTGACGAACGATGTGCGATGTCCGGCCAGACCGTTGGTATAACCCACCAATGCTCCGCTCATGACAAAGGTGACGTACAACAGGGCCAGCACCAACTCGGGTACATGCCGCTTCACCTCGGCATCGCGTTTGCCAAAATTATCGATCAAATCGTTCAAGGCGGGGATAAACAAACCGGTGGTCACCGGACTGGGTGCCTGTTCATTCACTTGCCGGGCGTAATCCCAAAGCTTCGCTTGCATGCGTCCGGCCTCGGCGATCAGCGCTTCCCTCTGCCCACGCTGAGTGAGATCGACAGTGCCGGTTCTTACCCGCAAATCCAGGTAGTTGCGTATTAAGCTGCTGACTTCTGCACTGACCGGCTTCGGCAATAATTGCGCGCGCAAATAAGCGGTGCCGATAGCGTTGGCTTCGTCGACCACCGCCTCGCTACGACTATCGTAACGCTGTAAGGACAAGGAGAAGGTAAACCCCAGCAGCAATGCCAGAATGCCTAGTAAAGACCCGGAGATCGAATTGACATGGGCTTTGAAATTATCATCCACCTTAGGTTTAATCCGTAAACCCAAGCGATAACCCAGTTCGATAGTGAGCGCCATGGATACCAGCAACACACAGGCGATCAGTAAACTATCGATGTCGTAAGTAATCTCGTTCATGATTTGAATTGGCAAAAGCAACTGACAGGAAATTTGGGCAAACTTGCCGTGGCTTGATTATGGAGGACAGGTGAAAATTTGTCATTCCGGCATCTGCCGGAAGCGCAAAGTCCTTCAGCTATTAATTCGGCCTTGTTTAACACGGGTACACCATTGGGGCTGAGTCTGTCGACGCCTGATCTGGCATATCTTTCGACAAGGCTCTCCTGAGCGCAGCCGAAGGACTCAGAGATTAAGGCCCAAGCCAAGCTCGGTAAGCAGCCTCGCGAGTCCGCTGCCTGAGTTTAACCTGTCATTCAGTTGGACAACTGCTGTTGCTGGGCCTTGGCGTTGAAATGATCAATATCGGTAATCAACTCGCAGTGGCTTAAATCATTTTGCAATTGCGTGTAATAAAAATAAGCGCCGCTGCCGCCCAACCATACCTGGGTGGGCTCACTGCTGACCGAATCTATGATCAGCTGTAGTTCGTCAAGGGTCACTTGCTCCGGCGGCGTCTTGACCAAGCCCATGACTATGACGTCCGGCTTCAAATGCTGACAAGCCTCGATAATATCTTTGGCTGGCAGATCGGCACCCAAGTAGTAACAGTTGTATCCCTGGTTAGCGGCAATTAGGCAGCTCACCAATATGCCAAACTCGTGCGGATCGCCGCTCGGCGTGGCGAACAGCATGCCCGGATTGTTTTTTGAGTGGTGGTGCAAATTGTTGACCATGCTCAACACAATCCGCTTGATACAGCTGGAAAACATGTGTTCCTGGGCGATGTTCAACTTTCCGTCATGCCAAAGTTCGCCCACTGTTTGCAAGGCAGGCAACAAAATGTCTCTGGCGTAGTCCAAGGGCTCGGCAGCAATCAGAGCCTTCTTCAGCAACTGTTCGCAGCGTTCGATTCTGTATTGCTTCAACGAATCGATGATCTGCACCAATAGCGGCGATTGTTCTTTCGCCGGTTGTACGCTGACTTGCTTCTGAAAGTCTTGTAGTTGCTGGTTGTCCAAGGTCGCCAGCTTGCCGATAGGATGGCCCTTTCGGGTCAGATTGACCAATAGCGTCAATTTTTCCAAATCCTGTTGCGAATAGAAACGCCGACCCGTGCTGTTCCGCGCCGGCATGATGCAGGCGTAGCGACGTTCCCAGGCTCTTAGTGTTTCCGCTGTTAATCCGGTTAAGGAGGTAATCGCTTTAATTGAGTACATTGTTCAACTTTTGTATAGAAAATACTTTGACAAACATTCTACATTCTAGTAAGTTATTTGCCAACAACTTAAATAACCAAGTGAATTGATTATGTCCAACTTAGCCGCATTGCCAATTGATAGCGAGATGGATTCGATAACAGAATCCCAACCTAACTCACTTGCCGTTCAAGTTGAACAGGCCAGGCAGAATCTGTTAGCGTTATTGCTTGAGAACAAGCAAACCAACGCCTTGATAATTAACAGGTTCTTGCACGACCTTGATTCGGGAGTGGACTCCTCGGATCTGATATTAGCCAAGAACTCGGAAGACTATAAAAGGCTACTGCAGTTACTGGTCAATACCGAGACAGCCAACAGACCCCATCAACTTGCTTGGGGTGAGAATAACGGACAGGGCAAAGTTGTACAAGCCGAGAATGTTGTACAACTTATGGGTTCGGAGTTTGCCCAGCAATCCCTGATCGCCCGTTCAGTCAATCGCTTGTTGTACAGCCTGCACTTGTTACCGGTATTTTTGTTGGACAGTGCGGCGCAAGCAGAGAGCATATTGACCACGGACACAGAAGACGGCGCAGATTTCAAAAAACGCTTGGGCAAAGCCAAACGGGAATTAAGAAGCTTGCGCCAGGAAATGATCTCCGCCAACACCGGCTTAGTGGCGTTCGTGGCGCACAAGTACAAAACCAGTAACCTGAGCTTTGAAGATTTGATGCAGGAAGGCTTGGTGGGCTTGATCAAAGCAGTAGACAGATTCGACCCGGATCGCGGCATCTGCTTTTCCACTTACGCTATTTATTGGATAAGACAGGCCATATCCCGTCTGATCGTCAAACAAGAAAAAATTGTGCGTTTGCCGGTCGCCTTGGCCGAAAAAGCCGCCACCGTATTCGAAGCTATGCGTAGTTGCTACCTTAGATATGAGCGCTGGCCGAGCATCGCAGAATTAAAACTGGCTTGCGATTTATCCGAGCAAGAGATTAAAACCATCAGCAGCTACTATCAGGCCACGCATTCTTTGGATGCGTCTATAGGAGATGATGACGATAACCTGGAATTGATGGCAAAAATGCAGCAGCATCAATTCAGTCTGCCACTCGATGAACTAATTGATCAGGATCTGGCTCAATATGTCGACAAAGCAGTTGCTTCGCTACCTGAAAAACAGGCGGCGATTTTAACCATGCGTTTCGGTCTGCGCGATCACACGGAAATGACCTTGCAGGCAGTAGCGGATCAGCTGCATGTTACTCGGGAGAGAGTCAGGCAAATTCAAAATGAAGCATTAAAAAAACTGAAACAACAATTTGGCTTTGACCTTATGCTATTTCTCGAACCCAAGGACGGCTAACAATAACAATCATTGACCCAGGTCAGGCTAACACTACAAGAGGAGTGATTATGTCATCAGAAAAACAAAACACCAGTAAGCAAACGCCGCAGTCCGACTGGAAGTTGGAATTGGATAAGCAGTGGAAGCACGTCTCTAGCAAAGCGGGCGACTTCTTCAACGATCATAAAAGTATGTTTTCGTTAACCAACATCGCCGCCGCCGTGGGTGGTACATTGACCGTCGTCTGGCTGGCCAGCGGGGTTTACATCGTGGACCAAGGCAATCGAGGCGTGGTAAGCCGCTTTGGCGCCTATTCGGAAACCACCATGCCTGGCCCACACTGGCATATTCCGGCGCCAATCGAAAGCGTCGCCAATGTCAACGTAGAGCAGCAACGGTTTATCGAAGTGGGCTACACCGACGCCAGCCGGGTGAACAAATCATCTGTGATTCCGCAGGAATCGCTAATGCTGACCGCCGACGAAAACATTATTACCGTGCGTCTGGCTGTGCAGTATCAAATCAATAACGCCCGAGACTACTTGTTCAATGTCAAAAACAACGAAAATACGTTGAAACAACTGACTGAAAGCGTGGAGCGGGCGGTGATTGGCCGCAACAATATGGACTTCGTGTTAACCGAAGGCCGTAGCCAAATCGTCGCCGAGATTAAAGAACAAATCCAGGAAGCCATGGATGCTTACAAAGCCGGCATCAGCATTGCCAGTGTCAATTTGCAGGATGCACAACCTCCCGAAGAAGTGCAAGGCGCCTTTGAAGACGCGATTCGGGCCAGGGAAGATAAGCAACGCCTGATAAACGAAGCCGAAGCCTACGCTAACGAAGTGATTCCGAAAGCGCGCGGCGCCGCATCCCGGATTATTCAAGAAGCGGAAGCTTACGAAGCCGAGAAAGTCGCCAAAGCCAAAGGCGAAACCGAGCGTTTCGATCAATTACTGGTGGAATACGAAAAAAGCCCAGCCATCACCCGCAAGCGTTTGTACCTGGAAGCCAAAGAAAAGCTGTACAGCAGCACCAATAAAATCATGCTGAACGAAGATCAATCCAGCCCGATGATGTATATGCCCTTGCCGCAAACCATGACTCAACATGCGCAGCCCGCTGCCAGCCATACGGAACCGGAAGTTAGCGCAGAACCACACAACGCTGACAAAAACGGCGTTCGTAAATCAACCGGCAACGAATTACGTCCTAGCAGGAGCAAACCATGAGCAGCAAAACCACCCAAGTTTTAATTCCGGCCGGTTTGACCCTGTGTGTACTGGCCTATATGTCGGTTTTTTACGTCAAAGAAAACGAAAAAGCCATTCTGTTTCGCCTCGGGGAAATGGTCACGTCCGACTACACCCCCGGGCTACATTTCAAGACCCCCATCATCAATAACGTCAGTACATTTGATGCGCGTGTGCTGACCTTGGATGCCAAATCCGAGCGTTTTCTTACCTCCGAGAAGAAGAACGTTATTGTTGACTCATTCGTCAAATGGCGAATCGGTGATGTGGGTCTCTTTTACACCACGGTCGGCGGCGACGAGTTTCAAGCCAATCTACGCCTGGACCAAATCATGAAAGACGCTATGCGTAGCGAGTTCGGTGTACGGACCATCAAGCAATTGATCTCCGAAGACCGCAACGAACTAAGGCAAACCTTACTGGCTAAATTAGCGCCGGCCGCCGAAAAGTTCGGCATTGAATTGATCGACATTCGCGTCAAACGCATCGATCTGCCGCCGGAAGTCAGCAGCTCGGTGTACCAACGGATGCGCGCCGAACGCGAGCGGGTCGCCAGAGAATTCCGTTCGCAAGGCGCCGAAAGTGCCGAGCAAATAAGTGCGGAAGCCGATAAGCAAAAACACGTGATAGTTGCCAATGCCCAGCGCGATGCGGAAAGCATTCGCGGTCGCGGTGATGCGCAATCCGCGGAAATTTACGCAAAAAGCTACGGTAAAAACCCCGAGTTTTATGCGTTCTACCGCAGCTTGCAGGCATACCAAACCTCATTTGAAAAAACTCAGGATACTTTGGTGTTAAAACCAAACTCCGACTTTTTCAAATACTTCTCCAGCGAAAAGTAAGTTAGGAGACAGCTATCATGAAAAAAATGTTTATTTTTCTCTCCATCCTGATCGTTGCAGGGTTGGTGGTGTCGGCGGTGATGAACCGCAACATGCCGCAATACGATCCGCATTATGAAATTTCGTACTCCGACTTTATCGAAGACGTGCGTAACAAAGTGGTTACGGAAGTGGTGATAGACGGCAACTACGTTGACGGCCAACGCCAGAACGGTACGCGCTTTGCGACCTACAACCCCAACGACTCAAGAATGATCGACGAGTTGCTGGAATACGGCGTGAAAATCAAAGTTGAGAAGCCCCAACAACCCTCGACTTTGATGAATATTCTGATCTCTTGGGCGCCTACCCTGCTGCTGATCATGGTGCTGGTGTATTTCATGCGCAAGCAGGCCGCGATGGGCGGGCGAGACGGCCAGATGGGTTTCGGTAAAAGCCGCGCCAAATTGATGGCTGAAGACCAGATCAAGGTGCGCTTCACCGACGTCGCTGGCGTGGAAGAAGCCAAGGAAGACGTCGTGGAAATGGTCGACTTTCTAAAAGATCCGGGCAAGTACGAAGCCTTGGGCGGCAAAATTCCGCGCGGCGTGCTGATGGTCGGCCCTCCGGGTACCGGTAAAACCTTGTTAGCCAGAGCGATTGCCGGCGAAGCAGGCGTGCCGTTCTTCTCCATCTCGGGTTCGGATTTCGTGGAAATGTTCGTCGGTGTCGGTGCCTCCAGGGTCAGAGACATGTTCGAACAAGCCAAAAAGCGCGCACCCTGCATCATATTTATTGATGAGATCGACGCTGTGGGCCGGCAACGGGGCGGCAGCGGTATCGGCGGCGGTAACGACGAACGCGAACAAACGCTCAACCAATTGCTGGTGGAAATGGACGGTTTCAGCGGCAACGAAGGCATCATCGTCATCGCCGCGACCAACCGCGCTGACGTGCTCGATAAGGCTTTGTTGAGACCGGGCCGCTTCGACCGTCAAGTTCAAGTCGGTTTACCGGACATCAAAGGCCGCGAGCAAATTTTAAGAGTGCACGGCGCCAAAGTCCCGCTGGCCGAAGACGTGAACATCAACGATCTGGCCCGCGGCACACCCGGATTTTCCGGTGCCGAATTGGCCAACCTGATCAATGAAGGCGCTTTGTTTGCTGCTCGTAACAAAAAGCGCGTCGTGACCATGAACGATTTGGATAAAGCCCGCGACAAAATGATCATGGGTGTGGAAAAACGCACCATGGTCATGACTAAGGAAGACTTGTTGATGACGGCTTACCACGAAGCCGGCCACGCCATCGTCGGCCGCAACGTGCCCGAGCATGATCCTGTCTACAAAGTCAGCATCATGCCGCGCGGCGGCGCATTGGGTATCACCATGTTCTTGCCGGAGCGCGACCAGTACAGCGCTTCCAAGGATAAGTTGGAAAGCCAGATCGCCAGTTTGTTCGGTGGCCGGGTAGCAGAAGCCTTGATTTACGGTAAAAACAAGGTCACCACTGGAGCGTCCAACGACATCATGCGGGCTACGCAATTGGCTAGAAACATGGTCACCAAGTGGGGTTTATCAGACCGTTTAGGCCCGATGGATTACGGCGACAGCGAAGGCGGCTACATGGGCCCGCAGTCCAAACCAATGTCTGAAAAGATGGCCCAAACTATTGATGAAGAAGTTCGGGCGGTGATCGATGCTAACTACAACCGCGCCGAAGCTATTCTGAAAGAAAACATCGAAGTGTTGCACAACATGGCTCAAGCCTTAATGGATTGGGAAACCATCGATAAGTATCAGATTGACGAACTGTTACAAGGTAAAAAACTTGCACCACCGGAACCCGAAGTAGAAGAACCAAAATCGTTTGAAGAGATTGAAGACTCGATAAACGAAGAAACCGGTGGTCACCTGGATCAAGGACAAATATTGGCGTCCTAAAAGTCCTCCTCTATGTACCCTCCAAACGCTGTACTCCTGGAGGGTATCTTTTTTTCAGAGGTAGCAATATGCATACTCAATCGATAACCACAAAAACCATGAATTTCCTGCAATTGTTGTTGCAGATTAATTTTAATGTAGCGGTGATTTTATTATTGATCAGCGGTGCAGCCACCATATTCGGCAATACCCTGTTTTTTGAAGATAACAGCGACTTGTACGGTCCATTGGCAAACAATATGCGGTTAATGATGTTTTATTTGTGCTTAATCCAAATCGCAGCGTACAGTTTTTATAAATTAAGCAACAGCCCGGAAGCATTAGCGGCGTTAGGGGTTTTTCTGCTGCTATTAATTGGCTCCCTGGAGTTTTACTGCTCGATTAATCAAATTGAAATCGACGAAAACTACCGGCAATTATTTATTTATTCGGGCTTATCGCACCTGCTTTATGGCGGCTGCGCGGCCATGCGCCACCAGCAAAACTAGAGATTGGTAATTTTCCGGTAGAAAGCGGGCTAGAATTAGACATAAAAAGCCGAAGCGCCTGACGGTGATTTAATTGCACAGATTTAAATACCGTTTTTTTATTGGCTTTACGTGTCCAGAAAAATAATAACAACGCTGAGAAGAAAGCTCCGCGAGGGGGGAACATCAAATGCACATCAAATTTCCGTTTGACTCACACAAGCCCATTGCCGGCGAGGCCTGCATCGATATAGACAAACCTGTTGACGATGTTTTTCATTATGTTGGTGAAAATTTTTTTGAAAACTATCCGAAATGGGCTGTGGAAGTAGTCGATTTTGAACCGCTCGACGGCAAGGAAGTATTCATCGGCGCCAAGGCCAAGCAAATTCGTAACGACAACAACGGCGAAATAGAATCGGTTTTTGAAATTACTGAATATCAACCCAAATCCAAGCTGATCTTTCAAGGGTTGACCCAACCTTACAAACACAGCTATCTGCTCGAAGCCGTTCAGGAAGATCGTCAACCTACCCGCTTGACGTTTCGTTTTGAGTTCTTGGAGTTGGAGGTGTTCATGCGGCCTTTTGAAAAATTAATTCGTTGCGCGATTGAAGACGGTGCGGAAAACACCGTCGAAAACATCAGGAATTTAATATTAGTAGAATGCAACTAGCATTTACAAACTCATAATTATTATAAAACCCGGAGTTTAACCATGGCTTTTATTGTTGAAAAAGATAGCGGACTGATTCCGCAAGTACTTTCCGCTATTTTGGACGAATGTGTAAACGGCGTGACGCTAGCCGACCCTGACATTGAAGACGCGCCGATTATCTATGCCAATAAGGCATTTGAACGTTTAACCGGATACAGTCATGACGAGATCATCGGCCACAACTGCCGGTTTTTGCAAGGTGAAGACAGAGAGCAAGATGCGCGTTTTAAAATTGTGGAAGCCATGAAAAACCACGAAACAGTGGAAGTCACCTTAAGAAACTATAAAAAAGACGGCACTTTATTCCACAATCATTTGAAAATAACCCCGCTATTGGATAAGAAAAATAGAGTCATTTATTATCTGGGCGTGCAATACGACATTACCCAACAAATAAATGCCAATAACGAAATAAAGGAATTGACTACCTTATTAAATGCTATTCAAGGAAATTAAAAAACCAATCAGTAAATATATGATTATTGGGGACTTCCATGAACACCACTGCAAATAGCCAAGGCGACAGTAGCCTGTTTTTTAACGAAGCCTTATTCGGATTAGCGATACTGGCTTTCGTGTTGTTGCTGGTCATAGAAAAAACCAAACCTTATCGTCCATTCCCGGCCAAAACCTATAAAGAGTCGTTTGTCACCAATACTACGGCTTTCTTGGTCAACAATTTAATTTTAACCGCGCTCAGAGCCTCATCCTTATTTCTGGTAGCGCAACAATTCGCCAGTTACGGATTATTAAGCGGCCTGAGTAACGGTCCGCTTAAATGGATTCTGGCGTTTGCTTTTTTTGATCTGGCCATTTACCTGTGGCATTACGCCAGCCATCGGTCCGAGTACTTATGGCGCTTTCATAAAATCCACCATAGCGATAAATGCTTTAACGTTTCCACCGGTTTTAGGTTTCATGTTTTCGATTTATTTCTGGAAATAATTTACAAATGTATATTCGTGGTAGTAATCGGCGTCGATGCTTATCTAGTGCTTTCCATCGAAATTATCGAGTTATTTTTCATCTTTTTTCATCACGGCAACATTCGCGTCCCCAACGAAACCGCCATATCCCAAATTATTATCACCCCTTCCCTGCACCGCACTCACCATTCCACTTTGCGTTCGGAACATGACAGCAATTACGGCATAGTGCTGGCGATTTGGGACCGGATGTTTGGAACCCGCAAGGAATTGGTACCCGCCAATATAGGATTGGATTTGATTGAGGCCGAGAATTTTATTCAATTGTTTTCTCTGGCATTTATTACCGAACGTAAAATCCGCCAATTGATGGGCTGGATTCCGAAAGGCAAAAAGTAATGGAACTTCTTCTATAAGTTACCGGTAATCAAGCCATGATTATAAAAACAATAAAAAATATCCCCGGCAGTGAAATTACCGATCCGCTGGTTTTTCAGCAACGCCGCACCCTCATCAAAGCGATGGCGGCGATGATGCTGACCGGCACCAGCATCCGCACCGGCTGGGCCGACGACTCAAAACCACTTTGGAGCGCCGTACCCAAAAGCCCGTTCTCAGCGCCTGAGTTAGTGGTGACGCCGGCGGCAGCCGCAAAAAATTACAACAACTACTACGAATTTGCCTTTAACAAAGAAGACCCCGCCAGTCTGGCTCAAAGCCTGCGCATAGATCCCTGGTCCGTGGAGATCGGCGGTGAATTGGAAAAACCCGGCACATACCAGTTGGAAGATATTCTGAGCCGGCACACCTTACAGGAATACATCTATCGTTTCCGGTGCGTCGAAGCATGGTCCATGGTAGTACCCTGGGTGGGCTTTGCGCTGGGCGATTTGCTGAAAGCCGCCAAGCCTTTATCAAACGCCAAATTCGTAAAGCTCACCTCGATTCAACAACCGGACACCATGCCCAAGCAACGCGGCAAGGCCATGCTGGATTGGCCCTATGTCGAAGGTTTGCGTATCGACGAAGCCATGCATCCCTTGACCATACTGGCGGTGGGTATGTATGGCGACATTTTACCCAAGCAAAACGGCGCGCCGCTGCGTTTGGTAGTGCCCTGGAAATACGGCTTTAAAAGCATCAAGGCCGTCGTCAAAATAGAACTGCTGAGAAGACCGCCGATTAGCAGTTGGAACAAGTTTGCCCCCAACGAATACGGCTTTTACGCCAACGTCAATCCTGATGTACCGCATCCGCGTTGGAGCCAAAATAGCGAGCGATTATTGGGCAGCGGCTTTTTTACCCCGCGTCGGCAAACCGAATTATTCAATGGTTACGGGGAACAGGTCGCTCACCTGTATCGTGACATGGATTTGAGGCATTTTTTCTAATGATTATGCCAATTAATAATTTGCGGCCTTTAACCATCGCGGTTTCCATTATCCCGCTGCTTTGGATAGTGTTCGATATTGCCTTCGATAATCTGGGCCCAAATCAAATGCAGGCATTGCATATTCGTTTAGGCGATTGGGCCTTGCGATTTCTATGGATAACCTTAGCCATTACTCCCGTGCAAACTGTCACAAAATGGCGCGGCATGACCGAGTATCGGCAACTATTCGGTTTATTCGCTTTTTTTTACGCCAGCCTGCACGTCCTAGTTTATTTAGCGGTAGACCAGGTTTTTGCCTGGCGAATGATCGGTATCGATATTCTCGAAAGCTCGTATATCTGGTTTGGATTAATTGCCTATATCATTGTTTTTTCATTGGGGATTACCTCTTCCAAAGCATCCAAAAAACTCTTGGGCAAGAGCTGGAAAAAACTGCATCGATTTATTTATATCGCCGCCGGTGCGGCAATGATTCATTATTTCTGGCAGCTTAAAGGTAACCTTGCAGAGCCTTTATTCTATTTGCTCCTGATATTTATGCTGCTGGGTTTTCGCGCAGTAATCTGGATTAAAAACAAGCAATTAAGTCAAATGATGATTCCAAAAGGCCGCACTTCCATCGATACCGAAGCCGATTAAGCCAGCAATCCCATAGTCGGCGATGCAGTTGGTTGTCAGTAGTTTCCGGAGCAGAACTTATGAATACAAATTCGATTTTAATCAGCGGCGGCACCGGCTTCCTGGGCAGTGCACTGGCCAAACAGCTTATACAAAAAGGCTACGCAGTGTCGGTCCTGAGTCGTAGCCGCGAAAAAGTCGCCGCTACTTTCGGCAACAGCGTGCAAGCGGTCAGTTCCGTAGCCGATTTACCGGATGCCGCCACGTTTAAAGCGATAGTCAATTTAGCGGGGGCCGGCATTTTCGACCAACGCTGGACGGAGGCGCGCAAGCAGTTGCTGCGCGATAGCCGGATTAAACTGACCGAGCAGTTGGTGGCCTGGATAGCCTCCTCCGCGCAGCCCGCGCCTGTGCTGATAAGCGGTTCCGCTATCGGCATTTACGGCGATCAAGGCGATAAGTTTCTGACTGAAAGTAGCGCGAGCATTGCCGATTTTTCCCAGCAGTTGTGCGCGGATTGGGAATCGGCAGCCTTAGCGGCGGAAAAATTCGGCAGTCGGGTCTGCCTGATACGCACCGGCTTGGTGCTGGGTGATAATGGTGGCATACTGAAACGCATGTTGTTGCCGTTTCGCTTGGGATTAGGCGGCCGCATGGGAAATGGCAAGCAATGGATGTCCTGGATACATCTGCACGACTGGCTGGCTATCGTCGAAGCGATGCTAGATCAACCGGCAATGCGCGGCCCCTACAATGCCACAGCTCCAGAACCGGTCAGCAACCAACAATTCAGCGTCAGCCTAGCCAGCGTGCTTCAGCGGCCACTGCTCCTGCCGCTGCCGGAAGCGGCCCTTAAATTATTGCTGGGCGAAATGGCGGCGCTAGTCTTGGGCAGCCAGCGTGTTCTGCCGGAGCGGTTACTGGCCCAGGGCTTTGCATTTAAATATTCACAGCTGGATACCGCATTGCGCGATATTTTGCATAAACCCTAGATATAAAAACGGGCATTCTTATGTTGATCGACAGTCTTTCCCTGCTATTTGCCTTTACCTCGTTCGTCACCTGGTACGAAGCGCTGTTGGTCGCGCTGGCATTGGGCACGCTGGTATTTTATCTGACGCCCTCACCCGCCCAGGAATGGGAAGAACGCACGCCGGCCACGCTGTATTTTTACCTGCAATGGAGCTGGCTGGGTTATCTGCGCTTAAAAGATGCGTTTTACCCGTTTTTTATCCTGTACAACGCCGTATTGTTTTTCATCGACTACCGAATTAACGAAGGCAACTTCACCGTCGCCAGCTGGGTGACCATCCATATTATTATGGCGATGCCGCTGATTTACTGGACCGGCGCCGTGTGGCGTTGCTCGGACAAAGGCGCCAGCAGAGTTTGGGCCGCCGTGGCGCGCCTGATGACGGTAGCGGCATATTTCGATTTGCTGCTGCGCTGGGTGATTTATCAGTATTACCCCAATATTCTGTTTAATTGCCAACAAATGATTATTCATTGGGGCGACTGTTGAGCCGATGGCAAAAAAAACCTACAAAACCTCGCTGTTCATTTTCCGCCGCGATTTACGCCTGGAAGATAACACCGCTCTGAACGCCGCACTAAACCAGTCCGGGCAAGTCATTGCCTGCTTTATCTTCGATCCCCGGCAAATCCAAACCCATCCTTACCAAAGCACGCCGGGCTTGCAATTCATGCTGGAGTCGCTGAGCGATTTGCAGCAACAACTGCAACAGCAAGGCGCCCTGCTGTACATTTTCAACGCTCAGCCGGCGCATCTGCTCCAGCCTTTGCAGCAGGACTTAGGCATCGAAGCGGTATTTGTCAATCGCGACTACAGCCCGTTCAGCCGGCAACGGGACAACGAGCTGCGCGAACAATGCGAAACACAGCATCTGGCTTTTCACAGCCAAGCCGATCTGCTACTGACCGAACCCGAGCAAGGTTTAAGAAGCAACGGCAAGCCTTATCAGGTATTCACCGCGTTTCATCGGCAAGCCCGGATCCAGCCGGTATCGGCTCCGCAAGGCTTGGCAGCGGGTAAACTATCGGCAAAAGCCTATGCCGGACACAAACCGGAAGTAATACAGCAGCTGCAGCAGCCGCACCAAAACGCCTTGCCCGGTGGCAGGCAAGCGGCATTGGCCCGATTAGCCATCATCGGCAACTGCAAAAACTACCTTGCCGTTCGCGATTTTCCGGCCATGGCCGCCACCAGCCAGCTCTCGGCCTATTTAAAATTCGGCTGTTGCTCGGTACGCGAGGCTTTTTACAGCATCCAAGCCGAGCTCGATCCCGACCACCCCTTGATCCGGCAGTTGTATTGGCGGGATTTTTTCACCCATATCGGCTTTCATTTTCCGCATGTATTCGGTCACGCCTTTGACAGGCGTTACGACGGCTTGCTGTGGCGCAACGGCCAAGAGGATTTCTGGGCTTGGGCCAACGGCCAAACCGGCTTTCCGATTGTGGACGCGGCCATGCGCGAATTGAACCGGACCGGCTGGATGCATAACCGCTTGCGGATGATAGTTGCATCGTTTTTGGTCAAGGATTTACACGTATCCTGGCGCTGGGGCGAACGCTATTTCGCGCAACGCTTGCTGGATTACGACCCTTGCGTCAACAACGGTAACTGGCAATGGGCTGCGTCCACCGGCTGCGACGCGCAACCGTATTTCCGGATATTCAATCCCTGGCTACAGCAGAAAAAGTTCGATCCGCAATGTGTGTATATCAAGACCTGGATTCCGGAGTTGCAACGCTTCCCGGCAGAAGTCATCCACAAATGGGAAAAGCATCCGCAAGCCGGCGACTACCCTCGGCCAAGAGTTGACCACGGCTTACAAAGCCAGCTAATCAAAGCCCAATTCAAAGCCCTGGGCAATACCCCGGCGCCAGCGGAGTAAACCATGCGTTATCTACCCATATTATTATTGAGCTTGCTATGCGCCTGCACCGACATCCCGGAAGGCGTGAAAGTGATAGACGGCTTCGAATTGAACCGCTATCTGGGCACCTGGTACGAAATCGCCCGCCTCGATCACAGCTTCGAGCGCGGCCTGACGGACATCAGCGCGGAATACAGCCTGCGCGATGACGGCGGCGTCAAAGTGTTAAACAGCGGCTACGACGCCGAGCAAGGCCAACGAAAAATCGCCGAAGGCAAAGCTTACTTCATCGACAAACCGGACATCGGTCGCCTGAAAGTGTCTTTCTTTGGACCGTTTTACGGGGCGTATAACATCATTGCATTGGATAAAACCACTTACAGCTATGTGATGATCGCCGGCCCGGATCGCGATTATTTATGGATACTGGCCCGCAGCCCGGAGTTGGAACCGAGCATCCAAAAAGATTTAATTGAACAAGCCAAAACCCTGGGTTTTGCCACTGACAAACTGATTTTTGACCAACACCCCAAGCAATAACAGGATTAAGTATGCAGAAAATTTCGGTGGGCATCAGCGCCTGTTTGTTAGGCCAAGAAGTGCGCTACGACGGCGCGCATAAATATCACAGCTACATCGAACGCACGCTGGGCCGATACTTCGAATTTAGAGCGTTCTGTCCGGAAGTCGAAGCCGGTTTGGGCATCCCCCGCCCCTGCGTACAGTTGCGGGAAACCCCGGACGGCATTCGTTGCGTCGGCGTGAAGGATCATAGTTTCGACGTGACGGAACGCTTGAAACAGGCCTCCGCCCGGCAACACGATTGGCTGGGCGGCTTGTGCGGCTACATTCTGAAAAAAGATTCGCCCAGCTGTGGCATGACCCGCGTCAAAATTTATAAAAACGACATCCCCGCGCGGCAAGGCACCGGCATTTTTGCCGACTATTTACAGCGCACTTTCCCTAGCTTGCCGGTGGAAGAAGAAGGCCGACTGGGTGATCCCGGCCTGCGAGAAAACTTTATCCAGCGCGTCTTTGTCATGCGGCGCTGGCAGGACTTATGCGAACAGGGTTTAACAGCGCATGGCTTGATCACTTTTCATAGCCGACATAAATTGATCGCGATGAGCCACGAGCAAAACCAGGCCCGCGAGCTGGGAAGAATTATTGCCGGCGTCACTAACGCAGACATTGAAAACACCGCCGCTGCCTATATCGGAGCCTTGATGACTTGTCTGAAAATCGTCGCCACCCGCGGCAACCATGTCAATGTCTTGCAACACATCCAGGGCTATTTAAAGCACAAGCTGGACAGTGACGACAAACAGGAACTGGTGGAAACCATCGAAAACTATCGGATTGGTTTATTGCCGCTGATTGTGCCGCTCACCCTGCTCCGCCATCATTTCCGCAGAGAGCCGGATGACTTTATCGACAACTCCTATTACATGCTGCCGCATCCGGCGGAACTGTCGTTGCTGAACAGTATTTAGCGGCTACTTGAGTTGCTGCCGCTCGCGCTGATAGGCGTCGTAACTTTGCCGCCGTTCGCAATCGTTGGCCATGGCTTTTTGGCACTGCAATTGCCCGGCGTTCTGCAGCACATGATAACCAAGCCGCTGCGGCCAATCCGCACTGCAAGCGCTGCACAAGCCCAACACCCAGGGCACACAGCTTATGGCTTTGATTCTTCGCATAATCCCGCCTCCACGTCCTCTGTATAAAAGACCCCTAGTTTAATCCTTGCCGCAAAAACGGTGGTGCCTGTCAGCAAACAGTTATCGACGAGATATTGGAACTGCTGCCTCACCCAAGAGAGCTGTACCCCTAAATCATCTTTACAAGTTACCGGTTTTTGTTAAATTTTAATTTCAAGGTTGATCGTTTGAGATATTCGGAAGGTAGGTCTTAAAACCGGAATTAATAAAATCCTGTTGAAATTGTTCCGCACTCACGGGTCTGCTAAACATGTAACCCTGCAGCGAATCGCATTTTTGCTCAGTTAGAAAGGATAATTGACCCTTGGTTTCCACCCCTTCGACCACGACCGACAAGTTAAGCTCATGGGCCAGAGCGGTGATGGCCCTGACAAGGGTTTTACTGCCGTCGTCGCCAGGAAGATCAATCACAAAGGATCGATCTATTTTGACGCTTTGTATCGGAAATCGGCGCAGGTAGGTCAAGCTGGAATAACCTGTACCAAAATCGTCGATGCTGAGCCGCACTCCAAGCCCTTGAAATTGATGCAATACCTGCAGAGTGTTCTCGGGATCCTGCATAATTGCCGATTCGGTGATTTCGAGTTCCAGGGCGCTGGGATTAAGGCCGGTTTCGGCCAAGGTTCGTTTTACTGTTTGAAACAGGTTGGTATCGAGGAATTGGCGCGCCGATACGTTCACGGCTACACCGCCGAACGGCCCATCATTTTCAATCCAGGTTTTAGCTTGTAAACAGGCCTCACGCAAGACCCAGGCACCAATAGGCACGATCAGTCCGGTTTCTTCCGCCACGGTAATGAAGCGGTCTGGATAAACCAAGCCCCATTCCGGATGCTGCCAACGCACCAGCGCTTCCGCGCTGACCACCACGCCGCTGCCGGTACAGACCTGAGGCTGATAATGCAGCCGTAATTCATCATGGGCTAAGGCATGCCTCAGACCCCGTTCCACCTTCATGCGTTCGATCGATTTTTCGGTCATTTCCAGGGTATAAAACTGAAAGTTGTTTTTACCACGGTCCTTGGCCAAATACATGGCCGTGTCGGCGTTCATTAACAGCGAATGGCTGTCTTTGCCGTCGTCTGGATGAATACTGATACCAATGCTGGCGGTGACCACAAGATCATTGCCTTCCAAGGTAAACGGCTGGGTGAGGATGTCCAGGGTCTTTTGGGCAATTCTGGCCACATCGTCGATTTGATTGATGTCACTCAACAACACGATAAACTCGTCACCGCCCAACCGAGCCAGAATATCGTTCGAGCGCACCGAGGCTCTCAGGCGGTCGCTGACGGCTTGCAGCAATAAATCGCCCAAGCGATGGCCCAGCGTATCGTTGATCAACTTGAAGCGATCCAAATCCAGATACATCACGGCCAATTTACGGTTATGTCTTTGACCGGTGGATAATGCTTGAGTAAGGCGGTTATGAAACTGGTCGCGATTCAGTAGCCCGGTCAAGGGGTCGTGATTGGCCAGATAGATCAATTGCTGTTCGGCGTATTTACGGTTGGAAATATTCTGAATTTGCACAATGAAATACTGCGGCTCGCCGCCGGCAGTGCGAACCAGCGAGGCGCTGATCATAGTCCAAATGGTCTTGCCGACCATTTTATGAAGGCACTCCACCTCAATCTGAAACGTCGGCAGTACATCGGTTACCAATTGCCGCAAGTAAAGGTTTATTACTTTATCATGATGGTCTGCATGCGTGAGTATTTGCAGATTGGAGCCCAACAACTCATCCCGCGTGTAACCAAAAATTTCACAGAGGGCATTATTGACTTGCAGGAAACTGCCGTCGAGGGCTATCAGCGCCATGCCGATGGCGGCCAGTTCGAATGAGCTATGGAAACGTTCTTCGCTTTCCCGCAGTAAATGTTCCATTTGCCGACGGGCGGTGATGTCCCGAAATACCATCACAGCACCCAACAAGGTTCCATCGTCATCGAGTATCGGGGCGGCGCCGTCGTCCACCGGAATTTCCAAGCCTGACTGACTAACGAACAAAGTGGGGCAGTCAATGCCGGTCACGGTCCGATTCTGTAATGTACTGAGGACCGGGTTTTCAATGACACTGCGGCTCGACTCAGCTATCAGCGTCATGAGTTCGCTGACCCGTTTACCTTTGGCCTGTTCCAGACTGTGTTCCGTTATCGTTTCGGCCACCGGATTCATGAATCGGATGACCCCTTCAGCGTCGGTGGCAATCACGGCGTCACTGATACAGTGCAGGGTTTTGCCAAACCACTGTTCGCTCTCCTTCAGCTTGCGTTCCAGCTGATACTTATACAACGCGACTTCGATGGAAGCATGCAGTTCATCCGGACGGAACGGCTTGATCAAATAGCCGTATGCGCCTGTGGCTTTCGCGCGCAACAAGGTAGCCGGGTCGCTATAAGCCGTCAGAAAAATCACGGGAATATGCAGAGACTCCGTGATGGCATGCGCCGCGCTGATGCCGTCCATCTCACCTTTCAACACAATATCCATCATGACTAAATCGGGCTTATGCTCATTGGCCAGCGTAATGGCTTGGCCTCCCGAAAAAGCAGTCGCGACCACCTCATAGCCGAAACCTTCCAACTGCCTACGAATATCCATGGCAATAATGCCTTCATCCTCGACGATCATAATTCTACTGGCTAACATGCGGAGCCCCTCCCGCTTAACAAGTTTTAGTAAAACGCAGAGTAAAGGTGGATCCGTTTGTCCGATCCAGGCTCATCTGTCCCATGAGTTGATTGGTCAAGGTATCAACCAATTGCAGACCCAGCGAGCTGCTTTTTTTGAAATCCATTTCGCTGGGAAGGCCGATGCCGTTATCGGAGATTATCAGGATGTATTCGCCTTGCTCCTGTGTGAAAGCGATGCCGATTTCGCCGCGCCGATCTCCGGGAAATGCGTACTTAATGGCATTGGACAGTAATTCGTTGATGATCAAGCCGCAGGGTATCGCGGTATCGACATCGAGAAACACATTGTCTATCTTCATGTTGAGCTTGAGCTTGTCGGAATACGCGCCGTAGCCGAACAGCAAATGGTCGGATAGGCTACGAATGTATTCGTTGAAATCTATCCTGGCCAAGTCTTTGGATTGATAAAGTTTTTCGTGTAACAAGGCCATGGCTTTGATGCGATCAGCACTTTGTTTGAGTAAATCGGCGGTCTCCGGACTCGTTACATTGCCGGCTTGGAGGTTGATCAGGCTGGACACCACCTGTAGGTTATTCTTGACCCGGTGATAGACCTCCTTAAGCAGCATTTCTTTCTCGTTGAGGGTTTGTTTCAGCTTATCGTGGGCACTCTGGCGCTCGGTAATATCAACGATGGAGCTGAGGACGATGATGCCGTTATCGTCATCGATCAGACCCAGGCCGATTTCGACCGGAAATTCGGTGCCGTCCTTGCGTAGCCCGTACAGATCGCGTCCGGCTCCCATCGGCCTGGAAACCGGATCGGCTAGGTAGGCCCGGCGGAAACCGACATGTCCGTCGCGAAATCGCTCGGGAATCAACATCTCCACCATTTGCCCGATCAGTTCGGTTCGCGCGTAACCGAAGGATGCTTCCGTTTGCGCATTCACCATCACGATGGTGCCGGACTCATTCACCATCACGATGGCATTCGGCGCCGACTCCACCGCTTGCCGGAATCGTTGTTCCAGGCGCTTGCGCTCGGTAATGTCGACGATCGAACTGAGCACCAGGGTTTCTTCATGGCTTTCGATCAGCCCCAGGCCGATTTCGACCGGAAATTCGGTGCCGTCCTTGCGTAGCCCGTACAAATCGCGTCCGGCCCCCATAGGCCTCGAAACCGGATCGGCAAGATAGGCCCGGCGGAAACCGATATGCCCGCCGCGAAAACGTTCCGGAATCAACATCTCCACCCTCTGCCCGATCAGTTCGGTTCGCGCGTAACCGAACGAGGCTTCCGTTTGCGCATTCACCATAACAATGGTGCCGGACTCATTCACCATCACGATGGCATTCGGCGCCGACTCCACTGCTTGCCGCAACCGCTCCTCACGTTGTTTATGTTCGGAAATATTGTCATGGATTACGATAAGCCGGGCTAAATTCTGGTCGGGAAACAGGATGACTTTCCCTGCAAACCATAACTGACCGGAACCGGTGTAATAAGGATATTCAAGCGAAAAGCTGGATAAAGCGCCGTTCAAAACCGACCTAATACCCTCTGCGAACGCCTTTCCGCCCCTATCGTTGGTCAGCCCGGTGTCCAGCAGGGCCAGATAATTCTGTCCGGGTTGAAGGCTTGCTTTATCCCCGGCGTATGCCTGATCGAAATCAAGCCAAGGCCTGCTGACTTTCAAGATATTGGCAGCTCCATCCAACACACAGTATTGTTTTGACAAGGAATCCAATATGGAGCCGTTAAAATGTTCGGCGTTGTGCGCTGTATCTTGCCGGCCCAAGTCAGCCGGCAAGGCTTGGGCCGTGGGTTTTTCCAGGATGTCCGACCGGCTTTTTTCCTTCTGTCTAAGCGCCAAGGCTGTACCGACTTGGCCGGCAAGCATCTTGAGGCCATCAAGTTGATTGACGCTTAACTCGCGCTGTACGACGTCGAACACACAAAGTGCGCCTAATGCTTCACCAGTGGGAACTAGAATCGGGCTGCCCGCATAGAAACGGATATGCGGCTCGGAAACCACTAGGGGATTGGCCGCGAAGCGACTGTCATGCTCGACATGCGTTACAACCAACACATCCAGGTGTGATAGGGTTGGTGTGCCGAATCCGCAGTCTCTGGGTTGTTCGTTGGCCGCTATGCCCTTTTTGGCTTTGAACCACTCGCGGTCACTATCGACCAGTGTGATCACCGCAAAAGGCGTATCGCACATTAGTGCTGCCAGCCGGACAATGTCGTCAAAGTTTGATTCGGGGGGCGTGTCGAGGATGCAGTATTCGTGCAGCTTTTGTATCCGCAGAGTTTCAGCTTTCGATTCAAGCATAGCGAGTACCCCACCTCGGTTTAGCCACTAGGGCTAATCATAATCTATAATTCAAAATCAGGTGCTAATGTCAGTATGGTAAAAATAGTCTCCTGGGGAACGTGCGGGCAGTCCGCCGAATGGCATTCATTATCGGTTTTTCTGCTACAAAAAACTTTTATTTGCCAAAGTTACGCGGCTTATTTCATGATCATTAGATGAAAAATCCCGTTATCCGCGAATAAGCGAAATTGGCTGTCCCGGTCAGTTGGTTTTTTTCAGCAGTTGCTCCACTTCCAAAGCCGGCAACGGTCGGCTAAAGAAATAACCCTGAATTTCATCGCAGCCATTCCGCGCCAAAAAATCCATCTGTGCCTGTGTTTCAACCCCTTCTGCTACCACTTTAAGTTTAAAGTTGTGCGCCATCGCAATAATGGTCAACACTAAAGTAACATCGCCCTCTCCCAACGGAATATCGTTGATAAATGCCTTGTCTATTTTAAGATTATCGAAGGGAAATCGTTTTAAGTAGCTCAAACTTGAATAACCCGTACCGAAATCGTCCATGGAAATCCGAATGCCGATATTCTTTAGCCGGGTCAAAGTAATGGCTACATTATCCGGGTCTTGCATCACCGCGCCTTCGGTTATCTCCAAATCCAGAAAACTCGCGTCCAATCCACTTTGCCGTAAAACACGGGTAATAGTTTGATCAAACGTGGGACTATGCAACTGCTTGGGTGAAACATTGATCGCCATATTGATAGCGGGTAATCCCGCCAACTGCCAAGCTTTAGCTTGCAAACAGGCCGTATGCAACACCCATTCGCCTATCGGCAGAATCAAGCCAGTATCTTCCGTCAATGGAATGAAGTGATCGGGGGGAATCAAGCCCTTTTCCGGATGGTTCCAGCGCAGCAAAGCCTCCATACCGCTAATTTGTTCACTATGCAAATCGAACTTGGGTTGATAATAGACGACAAATTGCTCCAATCGTAAAGCTTGGCGCAAGTCTTCCTCCAGCATCAAACGCTGCATAAGGCGTTGGTTGAACGCTTCAGTATAAAAACTAAAGCTATTCCTACCCTTATCCTTAGCGTCATACATGGCGGTATCCGCATGCTGAAGCAGGGTCTCTTTGTCCGCCCCGTCTGCAGGATAAAAACTGATGCCGATACTTACCCCCCCATGCAGGGTATGCCCATTGAGCTGTAGAGGCTGCGAGATTTCGGTAATGATTCGCGCCGCGATCAAAGCAGCATCATCGGTTTTAGCGATGCCTGGACATACACAGACAAATTCATCGCCGCCATATCGCGCTACGCTATCGCAAGCTCGGACGCAATTCAGCAGTCGCCCGGCAATGATTTTTAGGAACTCATCCCCCACCGAATGTCCCATCGTGTCATTGATGACTTTAAAGTCATCGAGATCCATAAAAAACAGGCAGAATACTTTGTGCTCGCGTTGCGCGGTACTGATGGCGTTATTTAGACGATCATTAAGAAGATTGCGATTGACCAGCCCGGTTAGATCATCATAGTTGGCTCGATATTCCAACTGTGCCTGGTTGGATTTGAATTCGGTAATATCGTCGACGATGGCGACAAAGTGCGTCACTTCATCGTTGGCGTTTTTGATTGGCGCGATAGCCAGTTCATTCCAGAACAACGAGCCATCCTTGCGATAATTACGGATAACGGCATAGCCGGTTGTCTTCCGGCGAATTGCAATTCGGAGACTCTCCAAGCCAGGCTGATCATGATCCTCGCCCAGCAGAAACGAAAGGTTTCGGCCAAGTACTTCCGCTTTGTCGTAACCGGTAATGCGTTGAAACGCCGGGTTGGCATAAACCAGGGGATTGCCGGCTTGTCTGGCATCGGTAATGGTGATGCCATTGCGTGCGGCTTCAATGGCTTGATTGTGGAGCAACAAGGTTTTATTGGCTTGCGCCAGCTCTGCTGTACGTTGTTCGACTTTTTCTTCCAGATGTTCGTTGATGGCTTTCAGTGCATCGTTCTGTTGCCGGATGATAGCCGATAAGCGTTCCTGTTCTTCACGCAAACGTTTTTCTTGCAGTGCGTTATGAATCAATAGTTTTAATTCTTCGCCATTCCAGGGTTTCGTGCAATAACTGTAAATCCGGCCTTTGTTGACCGCTTGGATAGTCGATTCTAAATCGGCATAGCCTGTTAACAAGATACGCACGGTATCGGGCCATCGCTCAAATGCTTGAGCGAAAAATTCGGCGCCGCTCATTGTCGGCATCCGCATATCGCAAACAATTATATCAACGGTATGCTCGCGCAAAACCGTCAAGCCCTCCGCACCGCCCTCCGCAAGATAAAGCGTGTAATTTTCATTCCGAAACAGTCGATGCAAGGCTTTGAGCACATTGGTGTCATCATCGACAAACAGTAAAGCCGCCCGCCGATCGTTGGTCATTGGTGATGGCGGCAAATTCATAAGTCGACCGGCTGTTCTTTTTTTGGCAATACCACGCGAAAGGTGGTGCCTTCGCCGATCCGGCTGTCTACCTTAATTTCGCCCTGGTGCTTTTTAACGATGCTGTAGGAAACGGACAGTCCCAGCCCCGTTCCTTTGCCCACCGGTTTGGTGGTAAAGAAAGGGTCGAAAATTTTATTGGCGTGCTCGGGCAAAATACCTTGCCCCGTATCGCTGACCTCAACCCAAAGGCTGCCGTTTTCGCTGCCGGTACGGATGGTGATCGTACCTTCCTTTTCAATGGCGTGGGCGGCGTTGACCAGCAAATTCATAAATACTTGATTCAACTGATGCGGCAAACACCAGGCACGCGGAATGTCCCCGTATACTTTGACGACACTGGCTTTGTATTTGATTTCGTTATTGACGATATTCAGTGTGCTATCCAAGCAGTCGTGCAAATTCGTCCATTGCCACTCGTCGGCACCGCCAGCATGCGAAAAATCCTTGAGATCCTGAACGATTTTTTTGACGCGCGACGCTCCCTCGTGAGACTCAACCAATAAATCGAGCACATCGGTTTTTAAAAAACCCAGATCGATTTGCTGCTTGAAATCCTGAATTTGCCGAAGTTGTTCGCCGTCGGCGCATTCCCCCTCAGTTTTTTCATATTTTTCCACCAACGCCAGCAAATCTTCCACGTAGGTTTTCAATGAAGTGAGATTGGAGTTGATATAGCCGATAGGATTGTTGATTTCATGCGCGACACCCGCCGCCAATTGGCCGATGGAAGACATTTTTTCGGACTGTACCAATTGCTGCTGGACTTCTTGTATGGTGTCGAGGGCTGTCTGTAATTCCTGATTGCGCTGTTTCAGCAGGTCTTCGGCATTTTTATGCTGGGTAATATCCACAGTGATGCCGTCGATGCGTACCGGTGAGCCGGCATCATCGCAAACGGCGCACATGCGATGAAACAACCAACGAAGCCCGCCATCGGGGCGGTGAATACGATAGATGACTTTCTGGATACTGTTAGTCTTTAAATCGGCCAGACTGGCTTCCACCTGCTTTCTATCAATCGGGTCAATAATATTCAGCCATAACTGCGGATCATTTAAAAAATCCTCGACCGGCCGACCGGATACCTCAGTGGCGGCCTTGTTGAGATACAGCAATTTCATCGTGACCGGCTCCATCGACCAGACCACGCTATCCAGTGAATTTAAAATGTCGTTGAGGCGTTTTTCCGACTCATTCAAGCGTTTGTGAGCCTCTATTAATTGCTGGTTGGCATTGGCATAGCGTTGATTTGCGTTGGCAAGCTGCTGGATGCGCTTGCGTTGATCACCATGTAACCTAATGTTGTCGATCACGAGCGTGATCGGATTAACTAATTTTTGTCCGTGGTCTAAATCCGCTCCCGTGTAACTACACTCATCGTTAAAACTGTTGACCGATAATGCGCCAATCAAGCGCTGGCCTATCTGCAATGGCCAGCACATGGAGGCAACCGGTATGCGGGTTTTGGTTTTGGGTGGGTAGCGGAGAAAGCGCGAGTCTTTATTGATATCGCCCTTGATCAATAGCGCCTGCTGGTTGGCCAATACCCAAGCTATCACGCCGTTGCCATTGGGTATCGCGCTGCCGACACATTCCTCAGGCAAACCGAGCGCAGCGACTATGGTTAAACAGCTGCTGTCTTCGCCTTCATACAAGACTAATGAGCCGGTATCGGCTCTAAATCCCTCTACAATATGACGCAGTAATTTTTCGAATATCTTGTTTGTATCTTCTTCAAACGCATCGGATTGCCCTAATTGGTAGAGGTTATAAATCCAGTCCCATTGTTGCGATTCAGTTAATAACATAATGCTCCCGAATTTATAGACTGGCGACGACCTGATTGGCGAATTGTTGACTAGAATTAGCCCAGTCTATGGCTTGGTCAAGAGGAATGTTCAGCATCTCAAGTATCTGCACAATAGACTCCGGATACTCAAAAGCCTGGTCGTCGCGTTGTGTGGCAAGTACCAGAAAATTGGCCATATGGATCATCAATTCTAACGATTTCCCTTCATCTTGCCCGCGTGGGATTTCGTGCTGTTCGATAGCATGCTGAATCGCCATCGGTAAATTCCAATGCTTTGCGACATTGCAGCCGATCTCCGCATGATCAAACCCCAAAACGTGCCGTTCCGCTTCAATTCTATTGAGATGTTGCCCCGTAGTAATACGGCTAAAATCGTCTGGAAATAACAAAACAATGGCCAGCAGCCCGATGTCATGCAACAATCCCGCCGTAAAGGCAATATCCTGATCCATACCGGTATGAATCGCCAATTGTCGAGCACACTCCGCGACTGCCATGCTGTGATGCCAAAACTGTGAGTAGTCGAAATCTTGGCGGTCCAACCGAAACAGGTTCATAAAACCAAGGCCTAACAACAGGTTTTTTACTCGGTTAAGCCCCAACACCACCACCGCTTCCTGCAAAGAACCAATTTCTCGAGACCTACCGTAAAAAGGCGAATTGGCGACGCGCAAAATGCGTACCGCCATGTGTGGGTCTTGACTGATTTTGTTGGCGAGATTGGACAAGTTTTGCTTGTCTGCCGTGAACTGCAAGGCATCCATGATTACGGTGGGTAAGGACGGCAAATCAGCCAGCAGGGTCGCTTGGGATTTCGTATTCATGTCGGCAAACTCCACCTCTGTACTTTTCTGAGACAGTCAAGGTTATGTCTTGACTGACGAAAGCGCCACTATAGTGCCTTTTGATTGACTAAGTTCACCCATTGGGCTTATCCACACGTAAAGGGTCTTACTATTGCCTAAATCTAAGCAGCTGCCGTTAAATTCTGCTGCCGTTTCAGAATCCTTGGTTTGCTGTAATACATGCAATAAGGGGGCGGGCAAAACACTCTCTGCTTGCAGGCCAAGCAAGCATTCGTTGGGATAACGCTGGAATAGCGAGTCCGCAAGTCGATTGGAAGAGGCGATCATGTGTCGTTCATCAAGGCCAAGAATAGCCAACGGCAAATGTTCAAGTATTTCCTGAGATATTTCCAGCATTTTGATGTTATGTACGATTTCACGGGTTTTTTGCATCACTTGTTGTTCCAAACTTTGATTAAGTCTGGCAAGTAAATCGTTTGAATGTTGGAGCTCTCGAGTCAGCCGTTGATTTTCCTGTTCCATTTCATGATATTCAAACGCTTCGCGAACGTTCTTACGCAGCAACTCGTCATCCCACGGCTTAGTCATAAATCGGTAAATCGCCCCTTCATTGATGGCGCCAGTCACCGATTCAAGATCGGTAAAGCCGGATAACACCACCCGCACGGTTTTTGGATAGAGCTCTTTAACTTTGCGCAAAAATTCCACACCGCTCATCTTAGGCATACGCTGATCGGATATGATCAGGGCTATTTTATGATCGACAAGTAAATCAAGCGCTTCTTCCGCACCATTGGCAGTGAGTATGCTGTAGCCATCTCTGCGCAACGTACGTTTCAGCGCATTAATAATGTTCGGTTCGTCGTCGACCAATAGCAACGTTCTAGGGGGGTGAGTACTTTCTGCCATAGCCGTATATTTACGTTTTGTTGAGCTTGTCATGGATTGTATCGGCAATACCCGTTTGGTCAAACGCTTCAAATGATCTGACATCTGAATTTATATACGGATGGCTACAGACATTTGCTTTTGACAAAGGTGCAGGCAGGTATAGGGGCGATGCCAAGCCATTGGGGCTTGCCATCATGATCAACCTACCAAGCAATTGATCAGTATTTAACCGTCAACTCACCATGGTGCGATCTGACAAAAGCGGGAACCCAAAGGCGTCAAAATCCCCAACACTCGCCACCCCAAAAACAAGAAACTGTTCGAGCAGCGCCTCATTCCCTCTCTAACGCGGCGCAAGAGTCACCATCCCATAAACAATTACTGCCGGACTGAGTGGAAAATCGCTACAATGCGCCCGAGTTCTGCAAGTTTAGGCTGATACAGTGAACATGGAAACCGTGGAAAACCCCGAAAAATACGCCGCCTTTCTCAGCTTGTTAAAAAGGAAAGGTAAGCTCTCCGACAGCGATTTGAGTAAAGTCCGCCGCATGCAAAAATCGGCATTGGACGACTCCGTGCCGCAACTGCTGATCAAACTGGGTTTGTGTTCGGACAGCGACATCGCCGGCAGCTTCGCCGAAGCCAGCGGGATTGCTCGCGTAGGTCCGGCACAGTACCCGCCGCAAACGCCCCTGCCGGATAGTGTTTCGCAGCGTTTTTTAAAGCAATACCATGCCGTAGGTCTGACGGCGGACGACGAACAGATCCAAGTCGCGGTGATGGACCCGGAAGATGACTATGTGACGCAAGCTTTGCAACTTGCCATCGGCAAACCCATTAAATTGCAAATCGGCCAGCTTTCAGAAATCGACGCCGCGTTGGAATTGCAATACGGCGAAGGCAAGTCGCAAATGGACAAGCTGATGGACAACCTCAATGTCGAGGAAGAAGGCAGCGAAGACCTTGAACATCTAAAAGACCTGGCCAGCGAAGCGCCCATCATCAAAATGGTGAACTTCATCCTGCAAAAAGCCGTGGAAAGCCGCGCCTCGGACGTGCATATCGAACCGTTCGAGCAAAGCCTGAAAGTGCGCCTACGGATCGACGGCGTGTTGCAAGACATCGACTCGCCGCCGGTCGCCTCGACCGCCGCCGTGCTGTCGCGGATCAAAATCATGGCCAAGCTCAATATCGCCGAGCGTCGCCTGCCGCAAGACGGCCGCATCAAACTGCAAATGATAGGCAAGGAGCTGGATTTGCGGGTTTCCACCATCCCTACCCTGCACGGCGAAAGCGTGGTGATCCGCTTGCTGGACAAGGAAAACGCGGTACTGGATTTCGAAACCCTGGGCTTCGTCGGCAAGCAGGCCGAACGTTTCATGGAAGTATTGGCGCAACCGCACGGCATTTTGTTGATCACCGGCCCGACCGGTAGCGGTAAATCCACCTCGTTGTATGCCGCATTAAAAACCCTGAATACCTCCGAGCGCAAGATTATCACGGTCGAAGACCCGGTGGAATACCAGTTGGAAGGCATCAACCAAATTCAAGCCAAACCGCAGATCGGTTTAACCTTCGCTTCGGCCTTGCGCTCCATCGTCCGCCAAGACCCGGACGTGATCATGATCGGCGAGATGCGCGACCTGGAAACCGCCAAGATCGCCGTGCAATCGGCGCTGACCGGTCACTTGGTGCTGTCCACGCTGCATACCAACGATGCCGCCGCTGGTGTTACCCGTTTGCAGGACATGGGCCTGGAAGAATACCTGCTTAGCTCGACCATCAACGGTATCCTGGCCCAGCGCTTGGTCCGCCGCCTGTGCCCGCATTGCAAACAAGCCCACCCAGCCTCGGACACGCTGATCGAAGAAATGAAACTTAGACAGTGGCAACCTACCGGCGAAATCCTGCTTCACAAACCGGTCGGCTGTCCCACCTGTAACGGCATCGGCTATAAAGGCCGACTGGCGATCATCGAATTTTTGACGATGACCGACACGATCCGCAAGCAAATCATGAAACACGAAGAAGCTTTCGTGATCCAGCAAACCGCGATCCAGGAAGGCATGCAAACCATGTACGAAGACGGCGTCGGCAAAGCCTTGCAGGGTATCACCACCTTAGAAGAGGTATTAAGGGTAACGACCGAAGCTTGAGCTGTTTAATCGGCGCCCGACAACAAACTTTCGTTGATCCAAACCTAGAAAGGCTTTGAATAACAAAGCCAACATACCGCATAACAAATAGCGTCAAGTGGAATATGACTAAAACCCACTTTTTAATCAACATCATGGATTCAAGATGTACCAATCGCCAGCCGAGTCTGCAAATAATCCACCGATAGCGAAACGACGTTCGCGCAGCGTCGGCGCCGATGCCTCTTGCGCTTTCTCGGCGTTGCTGATCGGATTTTTTTCAACTGCCGAAGCTGCCGTTTGTACCTGGCAAGGTGGGGATGATATTTGGTCTACGCCCGCTAACTGGTCATGTGCCGCAAGCCCCGGAGCGGCCGATGATGCGGCTATCAATGTCGGCCAAAATGTGGCTCTTGATATTTCGCCCACTGTAGCAAATTTCAGTTTGGCGCATACTGGGGCGACTTTGAGCGGTGCCGGCACATTATCCTCAAACAACGACTTTGATATGCAAGCCGGCTCGGTCAGCGCGGCGCTGGGCGGCAGTGTGGGCTTGAACAAAACCACCGCCGGCACCGTGACCCTGAGCGGGACCAATACTTACACCGGCAACACGCAGGTCAACGCCGGCACGTTGGCCTTGGGCGCCAGCAATGTGCTCGCCAATGCCTCCAGCTTGATCGTCAACGGCGGCACTTTCGATTTGGGCGCGAACAACGACACCGTTGCCGGCGTGCAATTACTGTCCGGTTCGATTACCGGCTCCGGTACGTTAACGTCAACCAGCGACTTTGATATGCAAGCCGGCACGGTCAGCGCGGCGTTGGGCGGCAGTGTGGGCTTGAGTAAAACCACCGCAGGTACCGTGACGCTGAGCGGTAGCAATACCTATACCGGCAACACCCAAGTAAATGCCGGCACGTTGGCCTTGGGCGCCAGCGATGTGCTCGCCAATGCCTCCAATCTGATCGTCAACGGCGGCACTTTCGCTCTAGGCAGCAATAACGATACGGTGGCCGGGCTGCAATTACTGTCCGGTTCGATTACCGGCACCGGTACGTTAACGTCTACTAGCACGTTTGATGTGCAATCAGGCACGGTCAGCGCCAAGCTAGGTGGCACCAATATCGGCCTAAACAAAACCACCGCCGGTACCGTGACGCTAAGCGGAACCAATACCTACACCGGCAACACCCAAGTCAATGCCGGCACGTTGGCCTTGGGTGCCAGTGACGTCCTCGCCAATACCTCGAGTCTGATCGTTAACGGCGGCACTTTTGATTTGGGTGCGAACAACGACACCGTCGCCGGGGTGCAATTACTGTCCGGTTCGATTACCGGCACCGGCACTTTGACGTCTACCAGCACGTTTGATGTGCAAGCCGGCACGGTCAGTGCCAATTTGGGCGGCAGCGTGGGCTTGAACAAAACCACCGCAGGTACCGTGACGCTAAGTGGCACCAACACGTACACCGGCACCACCCAAGTCAATGCCGGCACGTTGGCCTTGGGCGCCGGCGATGTGCTTGCCAATACGTCCAGTCTGGTCGTCAACGGCGGCACTTTCGATTTGGGTGCAAACAGCGACACCGTCGCCGGGGTGCAATTAACGTCCGGTTCGATTACCGGCTCCGGCACTCTGACGTCGAACAGCACGTTTGACGTGCAATCCGGCACGGTCAGCGCCAAGCTAGGTGGCACCAATATCGGCCTAAACAAAACCACCGCCGGTACAGTGACCCTGAGCGGGACCAATACTTACACCGGCAACACCCAAGTCAATGCCGGCACGTTGGCCTTGGGCGCCAGCAATGTGCTCGCCAATGCCTCCAATCTGATCGTCAACGGCGGCACTTTCGATTTGGGTGCGAACAACGACACCGTCGCCGGCGTGCAATTACTGTCCGGTTCGATTACCGGCTCCGGCACTCTGACGTCGAACAGCACGTTTGACGTGCAATCCGGCACGGTCAGCACCAAGCTAGGCGGCACCAATATCGGCCTAAACAAAACCACCGCCGGTACCGTGACGCTAAGCGGCACCAACACGTACACCGGCAACACGCAAGTCAACGCCGGCACGTTGGCTTTGGGCGCCAGCGATGTGCTCGCCAACACCTCCAGCCTGATCGTCAACGGCGGCACTTTCGATTTGGGCGCGAACAACGACACCGTTGCCGGCGTGCAATTACTGTCCGGTTCGATTACCGGCACCGGCACTTTGACGTCTACCAGCACATTTGATATGCAAGCCGGCACGGTCAGCGCAGCGTTGGGCGGCAGCGTGGGCTTGACCAAAACTACTGCCGGCAGCGTGACATTCAGCGGGGCGAATACCTACACCGGCAACACCCAAGTCAGCGCCGGCACGTTGGCCTTGGGCGCCGGCGACGTGCTTGCCAATGCCTCGAGTCTGGTCGTCAACGGCGGCACTTTTGATTTGGGTGCGAACAACGACACCGTTGCCGGCGTGCAATTACTGTCCGGTTCGATTACCGGCTCCGGTACGTTAACGTCAACCAGCGACTTTGATATGCAAGCCGGCACGGTCAGCGCGGCGTTGGGCGGCAGTGTGGGCTTGAGTAAAACCACCGCAGGTACCGTGACGCTGAGCGGTAGCAATACCTATACCGGCAACACCCAAGTAAATGCCGGCACGTTGGCCTTGGGCGCCAGCGATGTGCTCGCCAATGCCTCCAATCTGATCGTCAACGGCGGCACTTTCGCTCTAGGCAGCAATAACGATACGGTGGCCGGGCTGCAATTACTGTCCGGTTCGATTACCGGCACCGGTACGTTAACGTCAACCAGCGACTTTGATATGCAAGCCGGCACGGTCAGCGCGGCGTTGGGCGGCAGCGTGGGCTTGAGTAAAACCACCGCAGGTACCGTGACGCTGAGCGGTAGCAATACCTATACCGGCAACACCCAAGTAAATGCCGGCACGTTGGCCTTGGGCGCCAGCGATGTGCTCGCCAATGCCTCCAATCTGATCGTCAACGGCGGCACTTTCGCTCTAGGCAGCAATAACGATACGGTGGCCGGGCTGCAATTACTGTCCGGTTCGATTACCGGCACCGGTACGTTAACGTCTACTAGCACGTTTGATGTGCAATCAGGCACGGTCAGCGCCAAGCTAGGTGGCACCAATATCGGCCTAAACAAAACCACCGCCGGTACCGTGACGCTAAGCGGAACCAATACCTACACCGGCAACACCCAAGTCAATGCCGGCACGTTGGCCTTGAGTGCCAGTGACGCGCTTGCCAATACATCCAGTCTGGTCGTCGACGGCGGTACCTTTGCTCTGGGCAGCCATAACGACACAGTGGCAGGCGTACGACTGCTGTCGGGGTCTATCACCGGCACCGGCACCTTGACCTCGAACAGTGCGTTCGATCTTCAATCCGGCACGGTCAGCGCCAATTTGGGTGGTGGCGTGGGTTTGAACAAAACCACTTCGGGTACGGTGACCTTGAGCGGCACTAACAGCTACACCGGTAACACACTGGTAGATGCCGGCGTATTGAATTTTACCGGCAACAATACCCACTCCGGCAATTTCACCGGCAACGGTACCTTGCAATTCGGCGCAGGCACGCAACAATTCAATGCCGGCACCAACCTTGGCACAGCCAATATCACTTTTAGCGGTGGGACCAATCTAGTCAACGCCGGCGTTGCGCTAACGGCCACCGATGCGGTGTTTAGCGGAGGGACAACTACTATCGCCGGCGATTATTCGGTAAGCAATTCCACGACGGTATCCGGCGGCACCGTCAATTTTTCGTCCGCGGCGACCAAGCAGCTCAATCTGGGTAGCACTTTTACCATAAACAACGGCACCGTCAATTTACAGCACACCAGCACCGAGGTGAGTCGTTACGTGCAGACTGGCGGCATATTATCGGGCCCTGGCGAATTAAGAGTGCAATCCGCAGTGCTTTCCGGGGGCGAGATGCGCGGCCCAGGTAGCTTGATTATCAGCGGCTCGGGAGGCTCCGCCAGCGACTTATTGCTGAACGGCAATTTCATCCTCAACAATCAATCGACGGTCATTAATTCCGGCAATGTGCGCGTGACCAGTAATGCCTCGTTTATCGGCAACGGCACTTACCGGCAAACCGCGGGCACTACCCGGGTAGACGGGGTTTGGAGCCAGGCTTTGACCGACATACAAGCCGGCAGCTTCGGCGGCAACGGCAGCGTCAGCGGTCCGGTCATCAACAATGGCACGGTCGGCATCGCCGGTTCGCACCTGACTTTGAACGGGCCGGTATCCGGCAGCGGTTCTTACGCCGGCATCGTGGACATAAACAACAGTTTCTCGCCGGGTCCGGGTGCCAATGGGCAAGGGATAGCGGCCATTGACGCCGCATCGGCTGATTTGATTTTCCGCCAATCCAGCAGCTTGAATTTGGAATTGGGTGGGGTAAACGGACAGTTGGTAACCGATTCGATTACTGCGCGCAGCATCGATATTCAAGGCGCAAAGCTTAACTTACAACGCTTGGCCAGCCAGCCTAACTTCTCGCCGCAACAGGCTTTTTCGCAGTCTGTGCTGTTGCAAACCACCAGCGGCAGCATCTCCGGAAATTTTAACCAAAGCATTACCTGTCCGGAAGGCTCCAGCGATATGTTTATATTTTCCAAGCAGGAAAAGCAGTTTTTGCTGACCATGGTGCCCAGATTGCCCAATCTGGTCCCCGCCGACGTGCAATCCTTGGCCAACGCCTTACAGCAAATAGACTGCAGTGCCTCAACCCCAACTAATCTGCAGAATCTATTGAACGGCTTGAAACCCTTTTTAGCAAACGGTAACGCCGATGCCAGCAAAGTAGACCAATTCATCAGCGCGTTGCGGCAAATCAGCCCTGGCCAAATCGCGGCGGAACAAACCGTATCGAACCAAATAGCCAAATTGCAGACCGGCAACATCACTCAGCGACTCGTCACCCTGAGGTCCGCAAGCGTCGGCGCCGGTTCCGCTTCAAGTTTCAAGTCGTCCCCCACGTTCAACACACCGGTAAGCAGTTCAATGGCTATCGGCAGCGCTCCGGGCGTTCTCAGCGCACCCAGCTCAGCCAACAATATCAGCTCACCGAATGCATCAAGCAGCATAAACACGCCTAGTAGTGCACCCAGTGCGCCCACCAGTTCAGCCAGTTCACCCAACACACCCAGTTCTAACGCTATCAACATTCAGGCTTCAACGCCGGAAAAAGACGGTCAATCCTCATCCAATGCCCCCTCCTCGGTCAGTATTTCCTTAAGCACGGATAACAACAACGACGGCACCGATCTTATCTCCGGCTTCAGCAATTTGGGCTTATTCATTAACGGCCAATTCGAATGGGCTGATAGAACCGCAACGGTCGTTCAACGCGGCTATGCGTCCTCGATGTCCGCGGTCACTGCCGGTGCCGACTATCGCTTGAGCAAACGGCTACTCTTGGGTTTGTCTGCCGGCTACGGCAGCAGCACGGCCCTGATTTCCCAACAGGGCGGCAGCCAAAGCATAGACGGGTACACCTTATCAGCCTTCGGCTCGTTAAACCTGACCGATAACTGGTACGTTGATCTGGTCAACAACCTGACTTATAACCAGTACGATTCCAAACGTGTCACACTTTATAACGATGCCAACGGCACAGCGATTAATGAAACGGCATCCAGCCAAACCGATGGCTGGCAAAATCGCACCAGCCTCAGTAGCGGTTACGACATAGCGGTAAAAGAATGGACATTCGGCCTTAGAGGCCGCACGGAATACGGTTACAACTTTGTCAACGGCCGCAAGGAACAAGGTGCCGATTTAGGTATGAACATGATAGTCGGCGAGCTGGACAACGAGTCGTTGAGCAGCAGTATCGGCGCGATGGTCTCGCATGCGCTGAGCACACCGGTGGGCGTGCTGGTTTCGCAAGTGAATGTCGAGTGGGAGCATCAGTGGTTCAACAAAAACTCCTTGATTACCACCCGCTTCGTTGATTCGCCTAACAATGCCTTTACCACCAACAGTTTTAGCGTCGATAAGGACTACATCAATCTGCGCGCCGGTTTATCCGCCCAACTGCCGTTTGGCGGCTCGGCGTTCGTGCAATACGACACCACCTTCGGCCAGGAGTACGTTTCCCGCCACGCCTTTAATGTCGGGATACGCATGGAGTTTTGAGATACGCCCGCAACTACTTTATAGTGGCGAGCATGTTTTGCCGACGGAATTAGGCCTCGCCAGACCGAATCTGCGTGATGATTAACCCGGCCCTTAAATACCCGGTCACCTTTATGCCCTTGGCTATCGAAGCGCATATCCGTCTGGGCTTAGATGAACTCAATTTGATCGGAATATCCGTGATCAATAGGGCCGGGCTAGTAACATGAAATGTGATAGACATATACACGCCACACAACGGTTATCGAGTATCCATGTTTTGGCATTGCAAAAACATTGCCGAGTACCAAAGCGCAAACCCAGCTAAAAAGCAAACTAAACAAATACATGCCTTTATTCTCCTACAAAGCCGTCAACAGTCAGGGTGTCGCCGAAGAAGGTGTGCGTAATGCTGCAGACGAGCAGGCCTTGCTGCTGGAATTGCAAAACCAGGGCTTGATTCCCATCCGCATTGAGTTGGCAAAAGATAAGACTTTTCTGGGTTTCAAACTAAAGTCTGCTACCGTCAAACTGTCGCAAAAAGAAATCGGTATGCTGACCGGCGAATTGGCGACCTTGCTGGAATCGGGTTTGCCGCTGGATCGGTCGTTAACGATTCTGATGCAGTTGACCGAGGAAAATCCGAAACTGAATAAACTAGTCGGCGAAGTGCTGGAAAAGGTCAAAGCCGGCAAGGCACTCGCCGATGCGTTGGAAAGCCAGAGCGGGGTGTTTTCCAAATTTTATCTGAACATGATCCGCGCCGGGGAAATGGGCGGCAATCTGGGCGGCGTGTTGCTGCGCTTGTCGGAATACATGGAACGTTCGCAGGAACTGAAAGACACGGTCAGCACCGCGTTGATTTACCCGGCCATTTTGTTACTGATGTCGCTGGCCTCATTGTTCGTAATGCTGACCTTTGTAGTCCCGCAATTTAAGGAAATGTTCGATAGCGCCGGCCGAGCCTTGCCGGTGCCAACCCAGATAGTGATCGGCCTGGCCGAATTTTTACAAAGTTACTGGTGGGTGTTGCTGATTGTTATTGTCGGCAGCGTGCAAACTATAAAATTGCAGTTGGCCGATCCGGCCGGCAAGAAAGCCTGGGACGGCCGGCTACTGAAGTTTCCGTTGTTCGGCGACATCATCCTGACCATGGAAATAGCCAATTTCAGCCGTACCTTCGGCACGTTATTGGGCAACGGCGTGTCGATTTTGAAATCGCTGGGCATCGTCCGGGAAACCGTCGGCAATATAGTCTTGGCCGATCTGTTGGAGCATGCCGAAGCCCAGCTCAAGCAAGGCCGGACCATGTCGGACGCCTTGGCCCAGCAAAACCTGTTTCCCAAACTGGCGGTGCAAATGATTAAAATGGGCGAGGAAACCGGCAAGCTGGAGGAAATGCTGATGCGGGTAGCCACCATTTACGACAAGCAGCTAAAGACCACCATCCAGCGGATGCTGGCGCTGTTGGAACCGGCCTTAATCATTTCGCTGGGCTTGATGATAGGCGGCATCATCGTTTCCATCTTACTGGCTATTTTGAGCGTAAACGATCTGGCGGTTTAGGCGCATGGGCGAATGAATTCGCCGGTACCATCCATTTTTATAGAAGGAGTTTTGCAAATGAAACACATGTTACGCCGCCACGGCGGTTTTACCTTACTGGAATTATTGGTGGTATTGGGCATTATCGCCATGCTGGCCGGGATTGTCGGCCCACAGGTGATGAAACATATGGGCGCCTCCAAAACCAAGGCCGCCAGAGTACAAATCGAGGATCTGGCGGCGTCGCTGGACATGTACAAACTGGACGAAGGCCGCTACCCCACCAGCCAACAAGGCTTGGCCGCGTTAGTGGAAAGACCGGCCGATGCCAAGCGCTGGAACGGCCCCTACCTGCGTAAGGACAAAATCCCGCAAGATCCTTGGAATCAGGATTATCACTACGTCTTCCCCGGCCAACACGGTAAGTTCGATTTGTTCAGCTATGGTGCCGATGAAAAAGAAGGCGGCGAAGGCGAAGATCAGGATATCAACAGCTGGGAATAAATGACCGCCCTGCCCGCCCGCCAACGCATGCAAGGCTTTACGCTGATCGAGCTGATCATCGTACTGCTGATCAGCGTGCTGGCTTTTGCGGTGGTCGGCAGCAATATCGGCTCCGGCAACCGCAGTACCAAGCTACAAGCCGTCGCCAGGGATATGGCCTCAGCCCTGCGTTACGCGCACGGCCAGGCGCTGATGACGCAAAAGCCGGTCAGTGTCGCCATCGACCTGCAAGACAACAGTTACCGCATCAGTAACCACGACAAAACTTATCCGTTTGCCGAAGAGATTGACGTGTCCTTAGTGGTCGCGGAGGAAGAGTTTAGCGAGGGCGAGCAAGGCCATATTCGGTTCTTTGGCGACGGCTCGTCCACCGGAGGCAGAATCACGCTGGAATGGGGCAATCAATTGCGCCGCATCGACGTTAACTGGATTACCGGCCAGGTCAGTATTTCCGATGCAGCGGCATAAAGGCTTTTCCCTGCTGGAAATTCTGGTCGCCTTTTCCATCATGGCGATAGCGTTGACGATACTGCTGCGCATCTTCGGCACCGGTGTTAACAATGCGGTTATTTCCGAGGAATACACTATCGCGGTGCAAATCGCCGAATCGCTGATGGCCCGCACCGGGGTGGAGACAGAGCTGACAACCGGCGAAAGCCAGGGCACGGAAGGCGATAAATACGACTGGCAAATCACGGTCAATCCGGCGACGCCAGTGCAATCCCGTGCCAGTCTGAGAGATACGGATCCCGATCAACAAAAGCCGGCACCGGTGCTGATGTCGGTGCGGGTAGTGGTGGCGTGGGGAGAGGACGAACAACCGCGTGCCGTGGAATTGCATACCTTAAAACTACAACAACCAGGTCCGGGCTAGTGTCGCAGCGTTCATCGGTAAAAGGATTTACGCTGATCGAAATGCTGATAGCCATCAGCTTGCTGGGGATCATGGTGGTCTTGCTCTTCGCCAGTTTGCGGATAGCCGCGGAAAGCTGGAACAGCGGTGAAGCCAAAATCAGCGAAGTGAATAAAAAAGCCGTGGTTTACCAATTCTTCAAACGGCATTTGAGCAATACCAAACCCTTCCCTATCATCCAGGAAAACCAAACACAAAACGCTCAACAACTGGCATCGCAAGAATTGCCGAAACTGGCTTTCGAAGGCTTGCCGCAAAGCATCAGCTTTGTCTCTGCGCTGCCGGCCGCGTCGGCACGCAAGGGCTTACAAGTGTTTCATGTCGGCCTGGACCCGCAGCAGCCGTCGACCCTGAAAGTCGCATTAACCCCTTACCGGCAAACCGAATCGATACCGGCCGACGCCGAACCGGTCGTGCTATTGGAAAACTTACGGCATTTCAAAATCAGTTACTTTGGCGCATCGGCTGACAACGTTGACCGTAATGGTGCTTGGCTGGACGAATGGCAAGGACAAGCCACCGGCCAGTTACCCAAACTGGTAAAAGTCAGCATCGCACTAAACGACGACAGTTTTTGGCCGGACATGATATTTGCATTAAAAATCAACGGCCAGCCGAACGCAGAAGCGTTGCTCGGCGAGCAAAACCAGCAGCCCGGCATCGCGAATGAATAGCATGCTTCGTGCACAGGCCGCCCATCGGCAACGCGGTCTGGCGCTGGTAATCGTCATTTGGATTTTGACGCTGCTGAGCCTGATGGCCGGCAGTTTTGCGTTAAGTATGCGCCGGGAAAGCAGCGTCGCCGGCGCGTTGAAAAACAATGCCCAAGCCCAAGCACTGGCGGAAACCGGTTTAAACATTGCCCAATTCATGCTGCAACAGGCCGATCCCGAGCGGCGTTGGCACGCGGATGGCAGTATCTATCGAATACCGGGCAACGATAGCGAAATTCGGATCCGAATTATCGCCGAATCCGGCAAAGTGGATATCAACGCCGCGGAGGAACCTTTATTAAAGGCCTTGATTAGTTCGGTAAGCGACGACGAAAAACTACAGCAGAATTTGTTGGATGCCCTGCTGGATTGGCGAGACGCCGACGATGATCCGCGCCCGCAAGGCGCCGAGAAAAAACAATATCGGCAGGCCGGGCTGGCTTATCAGCCCAGCAATCAACCTTTTCAATCCCTGGAGGAGTTGCAATTAGTGCTGGGGTTCAACGCCGATATTTTCGAGCAGCTGCAACCGTGGATTACCATCTACTCCGGACAAGCGGAATTAAACTTGCGGCAGGCACCGTCGGAGTTACTGGAAATGGTTGGTGACAACCTGAAGGCACAGAATATTCATGATGTATACTTGGACAAACGCTTGTCTGAATCGGCTGCGGCAGACGATAGCACGGCCGATCAGACCGATCCGGCATTGGCGGATGAAGAGCAAACGTATACTATTATGGTGCAAACCCTGCTGGAAGATCAGGCGACGGCCGCTATCGAAGCAGTGGTAAGAATCCAGAACCAAGACCCCAGCCAAGCGCCCTACCAAATCCTGGATTGGAAACAAGGTCAGCAAGTATTGGCCTTATTCGACTCGGCCAAGGAATCCCAGCTCATTACCGTTCAAGATGAATTTACAAACCAGCATTGATTTCGATCTGAAACGTTTCTTCCAGTGGTGGGGGCGAGAATTGGCGTTTTTGGTACCGAATCGTCTCAGATCCTTGCTGACAGACCGTAGTGGCGCACTCGTAATCAGCGCCGCTGACGCGGATTTTCAAATCCGTTTTTACCGCGAGGCCGAACAGCAAACCCCGATGACATGGCGCTTGGACAGCAACCTCGCGGATAGTTATCAAACCTTGAAGGCCCAACATCCGGATTTTGAAAAAGCCGAATGTATCTTGCGCCTGGACCCTACACAGGCGCTAAAAAAAATCGTCTATTTACCCGCTGCGGCCCAAGAGAATCTGCAGCAAGTTGTCGGATTTGAATTGGACCGTTACACGCCGTTCAAGGCCGAGCAAGTCTATTTTGCCGCCATTCCGCTAGGTAAAACCGAGCATGGTCAAATTGAAGTATTACTGGTATTTACGCCTAAAACCGTACTGGACGAGCAACTTGTCAAACTACAGGCTTTGGGGATACAGCCGGTGCGGGTGGATTTCTGCCATGCCAGCACCGTTTGCCCTGCCGATGCGCCCGCTTACAATTTACTCCCGGAACGCTACCGGCCGCGCGGCAACGCCTTAGCTCAAGCCATGCACTGGCTGCTGAACAGCTTACTGTTACTGTTGTTTCTGGCAGTTTTGATTTGGCCGGTGTGGCAGGAAGGTCAAGCCGTCGATGTCTTGAAAAATCACATCAAAACGCTGGAAAAAGAAACCCGCGTAATAGAAGAACAACAGCACGAAATCGATGCCTTACGCCAGCAAACCCAACGCTTGATAGACATTAAAACCCAGTCTCCCGCTCTGGTTGCGGTATTGAACGAACTGAGCACCTTGTTAAAAGATGACAGCTGGTTGACGCATTTTCAATTTGCGGACAAACGTCTGCAAATCCAGGGTCAATCGCCGGGCGCGTCGTCTTTGATCGGTTTGTTGGAAAGTTCCGGATATTTCAGCAATGTCAGTTTCGTCTCGCCGTTGACCCAGGATAAAGCCACCGGGCGCGAGCGCTTTCAAATTAGTATGGATGTTAGCCCGCCACCCGCCGAGCCTGCTGAGGATACTGAGGCGACGACCACCAGCCAGCCTGCTCCAGCTGAATCCGAGGCAAATGGAGGGTCCGAGCAATGAATGAAGCGCGCTATCAGCGCTGGCTAGCACTGGCTCTACTTGGATTGGTGTTATTTACCGTGATATTTTTGGTACTGCTGCCTTTATTCAGCAGCTGGCTGGATTACCGCGAGCAAAAAAACGACCTGTTGTTTCGTTTGCAACGCCAACAAGCCATTGTCGCCCGCCGCGACAGCGTTGCCCAAAACCTGGAATCATTGAATCAACAATACCAACAGCAAGGCTATCTGAGCGACAGCGACACCGAAGCCTTGGCCTCAGCTGAGCTACAAAACATCGTCAAAACCGCAGTAACAGAAGCCGGCGGCCAACTGACCAGCACGCAAGGTTTGCCGGGCAAGGCCGAAGAGGATTTTGTGCGCATCGCGGTAAAAGTGCGCATGAGCGGCAGCATTGAAGCATTGCGCGCGGTGCTGCACAGTCTGGATACCAATATGCCCTTGCTGCTGGTCGATCAATTGGACATTTCCCCGGTACGCGGCGCGCGTAACCGCAGCACCAACAAAATGGACCCCAGTTCTCAGTTGAATGTCAGTTTTGAAGTGATCAGCTTTATGCGAGCCAAAGCCTCATGAATCAGAAACTGATCAGATTGCAATTACTGGGTTGCGGCACGCTGAGCCTGCTGTTGGCAGCGGAATGGACTTATAGTCAATATACCTTAAAGCAATTGCAAACACTGCTTGAGCCGCGCCCGCAAACCGAATCCCCTGCCGAGCAACTGCCCAATATCGCCGATAATAGCGGCTCTGCGGAAACCTACAGCGATATTGTCGATAGACCTTTGTTTGTGGAAGGCCGAAAGCCTGTCGCCGAAACCAATCCGACCGACAATTTGCAAACTCAAGATTCCGGACAAATCGACGATTGGGAGTTAATCGGCGTTTACGATAAAAATAACAAGCCGACCGCCTTGTTTAGAAAGCGCAACGAAGCCAAAAAGTTTTTAAAAATAACCGAAGAACAAAGCATATCCGGCTGGCTGCTGAAGCAAATACACGCCGACAATGTGCTGCTTCAGCAAGGCAGCCAGGAAAAATCGGTCGTATTGAGAAAGCCGCGTGCGCAAGTCAAGCCTCCGGTACCGGGCAAGCCAGCCGTACCGCCCAGACCGCCGCAGCCCAACGCCGTTGCCAAACCTATAGAACCAGTACCTAATGAAAATCCCGAGAACATCAATGACAACTAAAAAAATCAACATTCCTCCAATGTTGGCGTTGGCGCTGTCCATGACCGGCTGTGAATTTATCGGCCCGCAGTTGCATGAAAAACTGGCTATTGCCGATCACAAACCGGCTCAAGAAGATACTTTGTTGATTCCGGAACTGGCTAACGAGGCCAATAAAAACGCCGAAAATAGAATCACCAAAGTCGAAATGTACCCTAGCGACGACGCAAGCATCGCCCCGCAAGCCAGCCACCAAGGTGGCGGCAAAACCAGCGGTAAGGGCGAATACAGTTTGAATTTCGATGACGCCGATCTGGGCGAAGTGGCGAAAGTAATACTCAGCGATATTCTCGGCCGGAACTACACCATCAGTCCGCAAGTGGTCGGCAAAGTGACTTTGCAAACCTCCAAACCCTTAAGCAAGGACGAGCTGATCCCGACCCTGGATATGCTGCTGAGCTTGAATAATGCCGCCCTGACCGAACAAGGCGGCATGTATCTGATTAAACCGTCCAATGAAGCCTTGTACAGCAGCTCAATCAGCTCGCTGTCCGGCGCCAAAATGCCCAATGGTTATCAGGTGCGGTTAATTCCGGTCAAAAATGTCGCGGCTTCGGAACTGGCGGAGATATTGAAACCGTTATTGCCGGAAAAATCGTTGCTGCATGTCGATCCGAACCGTAATCTGATATTGGTCGCCGGTTCCGGCGCGGAAATCTCCAGGGCGTTGGATGTGGTCAATACCTTTGATGTCGATATTTTAAAAGGCCGCTCGTTTGCTCTGTTTACACCGGCTAACGTCAGCGCCGGCAAAATCATTGAAGAGCTGGAGCAAATCTTCAACACCAAAAAATCCAAAGACGACGAAGCCAGCTTTTTCCGGTTTATCGAAATAGAAAGGCTTAACGCGGTATTAGCCGTCACCCATCAAGCCGGTTATCTGAAGGACATTGAAAACTGGGTATTTCGGCTGGATCGCATTAACACAGCGGCAGCCGGCGGCGTGAATGTCTACCGGGCGCAACATGTCAGCGCCACCGATTTGGCCGAGACCTTAAGCAATATTTTCGGTAGCGGCGGTTCTGGTAAATCCAGCAAGGCCTCTATCGCTTCCGGCCGCAAATCATTATCGGCCAGCAATAAAAAGTCGGACAGCTCATCAAGTAGCAGCGCAGGCGGCGCCAACCGGCAACAGGATTCGATGAGCGATAGAACGCTCAGCGACCGAACCAAAGATAAAAGCGGCAGCGGCACACTCGGCGGTAGTTTAAGCGGCAGTTCGGGTGGCAGTAATAACAATGACATGCCCAACGTCAAAATCATCGCCGACGAAGGCAATAACGCTTTGATTATCGTCGCGACCGCCCAGGAATATGCAGTGATTGAGCGCGTGTTAAAACAGCTGGATGTGCTGCCTTTACAAGTGATGATCGATGCGACGATTGTGGAAGTTACGCTGAAAGACGATTTAAAGTATGGATTGCAATGGTACTTTAGCCACAATAACGGAGGAAATAACGATACAGCTGGAGGCTCTGCACAAGGCTTGAGTCTCACAAATGTTGCTAAAGATGCTATGAAGGCATTTGGCACAAGTGGTTTCTCCTACGCTTTTTCTAGCGGTTCGAAGGACATTCAAGCCGTACTAAATGCCAGTGCTGTCAATAATAACGTCAATGTCATCTCCTCGCCGTCCTTGATGGTATTGAACAACCAGGAAGCCACGATCAAAGTCGGCGATTCGGTGCCGATACGTTCGTCGGTTTCCAGCAATTTGAGCAGCAACAATTCCAATAACGGTATCGTGCAAACCAGTTCGATCCAGATGATCGATACCGGTGTCAATTTGTCGGTCAGGCCCAGGGTGAATGCCGGTGGATTGGTGCTGATGGACATATTACAAAGTGTTAATCAGGCTATCAAAACCACGACCAGCGACACCATCGACTCGCCCACCATTCAAAAAAGGGAAATCGAGAGCAGCGTTGCGGTACAAAGTGGCGAAACCATTGTTTTGGGCGGTTTGATCAAAGAAAACAACGATTATTTGCGTGACGGCGTGCCGCTGCTGCACGAGATTCCCTTAATCGGGCCGCTTTTCGGCGGTACGACGCGGAACAAGGACAAAACCGAGCTGGTGGTGCTACTCACCCCCCGCGTGATGAAAAGCCGCCAGGATGCTAGGGATATAACAGACGAGTTCAAACGTAAACTGTCCGGCATCTATTATCAAAAGCCTGTTGAAATTAATGTTGAAGTGGAAACGGTGCCATAGGCCCAAGCCTTTAGCCCGTATCTACCAAAAAACCGGACGATAAACATGAATCCAATCTCGCCGGACCGGCTGATTTCGTTTTGGTCGCTTGCCCAATTGGAAGCCAGCGTGGTGATTCTGATGAATATCGTCGGCGCTTTGTTTTTGGGCATGGTGGTGGGCTACGAACGCTCCTACCACGGCCGAGCAGCCGGCATGCGCACCTATGGACTGGTGTGCATGGCTTCCGCGCGGTAACGGTTATCGTCGGTTACCCGCAGTTCTGGTTTGGCGGCTTATTGCCGCTCACCACTACCGCCGACCCCACTCGGGTTATTCAAGGCATCGTGACGGGTATCGGTTTCTTGGGTGCCGGCGTAATCATGAAGGAAGGTCTGAACATCAGCGGCTTGACGACCGCCGCATCGATTTGGGCCTCTTCGGCGATTGGTATTTTATGCGGCGCCGGGTTTTATTTTGCGGCAATTTTGTTAGCTTTAATTGCGTCGGCGACGATGATCTGGGGCGGGCGAATCGAAGCAGCCTTACCTTCCCGTCATGCAGTGTCGGTGATTTTGCGTTTTCAAACCGGCTTTCGACCTAATCAGACCGAGATTAACGATTTGGCAAATGCCTTGGGTTATCGATTGGCCGAAGGCTCGATTAGCGTTATCAGCAACAATAAACACGAAGAATGGCATCTGGTTTTTATTGCAACCGGTAATCATAAAATATCGATTCCTGCGATTGCGGAAAGCTTGGAACGCTGCGATTTTCTCAGCGGTTATCAAGTCGCCTTTGCCCGAAACTGAGCCTCAGGAAACAGGGAATCGATAAGACACCCTGCTTCCTCACCACTTTTCTCAGTTGAATTGCCGGGTTATTCCAATACGTTTTTCACACATTGTCTGGCGAACGTATTAATCGACAGCGTATCGCTTAAGTATTGGTTGAATAAACCGCTGATATCGACCGGGTTGAGATAGACATAAACGCCGCAGCCGGTTAGCGCGATAAATTGCTGACTCAGCGTTTCAACGAATAAAGTGCGTGTGTTGCTGAGTTGGGTGATTTCGTTGCTTGAGGTTTTCATGACATCCACCTAATTTGCTGGTTAAACCCAACAACCAAGCAGCATGATCCACGCCAAATCACTCATCGATTACGCTTCAATAGCCTGAACGCAAACCGGAACCCGTCCAAGTACCTCAAAATCCTGCTTTTTCTAAAACAAAAGAAAACCGACTGATTCTTTCTCTAGGTTGATGCTTTAAAGGGAACCGCTTTTCCCATGAGGTATGCATGGAAAATTGTGCACTGACCTGGCAATTTTGTCGCAAAAACTGCCAGAGTTGTCACAAAACCGGCATTTTCAATCCACTCTGTCACAGTCGTTTGGCAGGCATTATTTAAGCTGACAGACAAGTTTCTACCAATCTCACCCAATAGGTCGCGCCCAGGGGCAAAATATCATCGTTAAAATCGTAACTGGTGTTATGCAGGGCACAAGGACCGGCGCCATGACCAATACTGCGATGATCACCAGAGCCGTTGCCGATGAAACAGTAGCTGCCGGGTAACTTTTGCAGCATAAACGCAAAATCTTCGGCGCCCATCGTGGCTTTTTGCTCCAAAACATGCCGGTCGCCAACAATAGAGGCCATGACGCTACGCGACGTTTCGACTGCCTCACTGTGATTAACCGTCGGCGGATAGCTACGTTTAAATTCAAAATCACATGCCATTCCATGTGCCAGACAAATATGCCGGGCTACTTCCTGCATACGGGTTTCGATCAAATCCAGTAATTGGTTGGAGAATGTGCGTACTGTACCGGCTAGCTCGCAGGTATCGGCAATAATATTGGTCGCCTCTCCGGCATGTAACATCGTGACTGAAATCAAACCGTTATCCAAGGGATGGGCGCTGCGGGTTAAGATGGTTTGAAACGCCATAATCATTTGCGCGGCCACCGGCACCGGATCCAATCCCAAGTGCGGCAATGCTGCATGGCAGCCTTTGCCCCGAATCACGATACGAAAAGTATTCAAAGATGCCATCACCGGTCCGGGACTCACCGCAAATTGCCCAGCCGGCAACTCCGGCCAATTGTGCATGCCATAAACCGCTTGCATCGGAAACAATTCAAACAGGCCATCCTTGATCATCTCATCGGCGCCGCCACCGCCCTCTTCCGCCGGTTGGAATATTAGATAGACAGTCCCGTCAAAATGACGGTGGGTTGCCAGATATTGCGCCGCAGCCAACAGCATCCCGATATGGCCATCATGCCCGCAGCCGTGCATTTTGCCTGGGTACCGCGAGGCATGTGCAAAGCTGTTTTGTTCATGCATCGGCAAGGCGTCCATATCGGCACGCAAGCCGATTGCCTTGTCGGAACTCCCTGCTTTGATGATCCCGACTACACCGGTTTTACCCAAGCCGCGATGAATAGGAATCCCCCATTCGGTCAGTTTAGCCGCGACCAAATCCGCGGTACGCATCTCTTCGAAGCACAACTCCGGATGGGCGTGTATGTCGCGGCGCAATTGGCGAATACCGGCAATATTGGCGACAATTTCCGGTATCAGTAAGGCTGACGACAATTCAGCATCGAGTTTATTCATGGCAAGGCGGTGTGCGGTCTAAGCCGTATCGGTTTTGCGCAGCTTTTCCACGAGCGTGGTTCTGCGCATATTCAGCAATTTGGCGGCATGCGCTACAACGCCATTGCATTCTTCCAAAGCCTGACGAATCAATTCGTTCTCGAGATCGGTCAAATATTCCTTAAGATCGATACCTTGTTCGGGTAAATGCACGGCCGCGACTGCACCGGGAGTCGGCATCGCCAGCGCTTCACGCTCAGCGGGCCGCACAATGTGAATATCTTGCTCCGGCAATACAATCTGCACGCCTTCCGGTACTTCATAGCCCTGAAATTTTTCCGGTAAATCACTGACATCGACACTAGCATCCGGACTAATGATGGCTAAACGCTCGATCAAATTTGACAACTCGCGGACATTACCGGGCCAACTGTGTTGCATCAAGGTGGCGATTGCGCGAGGCGATAAACTGACGGTGCCCCGGTTGGCGGCTTCCATGCGGGCAATCAGGTCGTTGATTAAATAAGGAATATCTTCGGCTCTTTCCCGCAAGGCTGGCACTTCGATCGGGAACACATTCAGACGGTAGAACAAATCCTCTCGAAAGCGCTTCTCGGCAATTTCCTGTTCGAGGTGACGATGCGTCGCGGCAATAATCCGCACATCGCAATGGATGGTTTTATTACTGCCGACACGTTCGAAAGTGCGTTCCTGCAATACTCTTAACAATTTAACCTGCATCGGCATCGGCATGTCGCCGATTTCATCCAAAAACAGCGTACCGCCTTCCGCCATTTCGAAACGACCTTGCCGCGAAGTCAACGCGCCGGTAAATGCACCCTTCTCGTGGCCGAACAATTCGCTTTCCAGCAGTTCACCGGGAATAGCGCCGCAATTGACCGGCACGAATGGCCTGTCTCGCCGCGCAGAGGCACGATGCAGCGCTTGCGCCACCACTTCCTTACCTGTGCCGGATTCGCCGAGGATAAGCACCGTGGCGTCGGATTTGGCGACTTGATCGATCTGCGCACGGGTTTTTTGAATGGCTTTGCTTTTACCCGCCAGACCCTTATCAGGCAGCGATTTTTTACTGGCTTGCGCAGGCTGCGGCAAACTGTCCAATAGTTGGATCAATAGCGGGTAGACAGTCGGCCACTCCAAGGTTTTATTGACCATTTGCTGAATGGCGCTAACCACCTGCGGCCCACCGGCGTCCACCAGCAAAACCACAGGAATGTCGCCGACGCTTTCGGTGACCGTTTTGATCAAGCTGGCTTGCTTGTCTCCGCCGCAGCCGACAAATACCGCACCGAAACTGTCATGATCTCTAAACGCCGCTTCAAAATCGCTACTGGCAACCACCTCCACGCGATATTCCAAAAACCGGAGTATGCCTTCTACTTGCTGACTGCGGTGGGTGTTGTCATCAATGAGCAAAATTTCTGGCAAAGCCATGCGTATATTCTCTACAAACTACGTTGTTTTAAGGCGGAAGGGGGTTGCTGATTTTAAGTTAAGCATCGAATCCGGTTATTGTCAAAATGGCCCCATTTCAAGCTATTGCATAGTTTAGTTCATGTTATTTACATCGATTGACTAATCAGCCATCCCATTTTGCAGCTTGACAAATTTTCCACAACATAGAAACTAGCTCGATGTTTAACAACCAAGAGCCCCGTTGCCTTGAACGACATATCTTTGAGTATACTGTTCGGTATACTGGCAGCCTTACTGATTATTTCAGCTTTTTTTTCCGGCTCTGAAACCGCCTTGATGACGCTGAACCGTTATCGGTTGCAGCATTTGGTGAAAAAAAATCATAAGGGCGCGATTAAAGCCCATCAACTCTTAAAAAGGCCGGACCGTTTGCTGGGCCTGATCCTGCTGGGCAACAATTTTGTCAATATCCTGGCGTCGTCGTTAACAACCTTGATTGCCATCCGCGTCAGCGGAGATAACGCTATAGCCCCCGCTATCGGCCTGCTAACTTTCGGCATGCTGGTATTTTCCGAAGTAACCCCAAAAACCCTGGGCGCCCTCAAACCTGAGTTACTGGCATTACTATCCTCCTGGATTTACATTCCGTTATTAAAGATATTTTATCCCTTGGTATGGGTGATTAACGCTATATCCAGCCTGTTGTTATGGCCGTTCGGTATTAAAAGCACGAGTAATACGGCTATCGAATCGCTAAATAAAGACGAGTTAAAAAGTATCGTTTCGGATGCCAATCATTTGCCGGCTCGCTATCAAAACATGCTGTTGAGTATTTTAGATCTGGAATCCGCCAGCGTTACCGACATCATGACCCATCGCAATGAAATTATCGGTATCGATCTGGAAGAATCGGTCGAAGACATTATCGAACAACTACAAAATAGCCCGCATACTCGCCTGCCGGTATACAAAAAAAATATAGACCGGGTGATAGGTTTTCTACATTTACGTACGATTTTGGCACAAATTAGCGACCCTGATTTCGATAAACACAATATCACCAATAGCCTGTCCAAGCCTTTTTTCATTCCGGCCAGCACCTCGATTCACAAGCAAATGCAAATCTTTAAGGCCGAAAAACTCCGTATCGGCTTGGTAGTAGACGAATATGGCGATGTACAGGGCTTAGTGACGTTGGATGATTTATTACAGGAAATCGTCGGTGAACTAGTCTCGGAAGAACCCGATATAAAAATGCAAAAAGACGGTAGCTATCTGGTGGATGCCGGCGTAACCATACGCGAACTCAATCGCATCACCCACTGGGATTTGCCCACCGAAGGCCCGAAAACCTTGAATGGCTTGGTAATCGAATACATGGAAACCATTCCGGAACCAGGTACCAGCGTGAAACTGCATGGGCACATTATTGAAATAATTAAGCGCGATGAAAACGCGATCAAGCTGATTAAATTCAATCCCAAACGCTGACCAAAGTTTATTTTAGGCAAAAAAAAGGCGGTTATTTTTAATAACCGCCTTAGAAGCAATAGGAAGAAATATAACGCAACTTTAAACTATCAAACCGAACTAAAAAGTTAGGTTAATCATAGTGGCGAAAATTTCAAATTCAAATGTGACATATTGTCGCAGGTTGAGTTTGAGCGTTAAACAGTTCAGCAGTATGTAAATCGCTCGCTTACCTCAACCACCCCTTCCTTTTAAAGAAAATAAACGGCAATAATACCGAGATAGTCATCAATCCGAGTGCAAAAGGATAACCCAGCATCCACTGCAATTCCGGCATATTCTCAAAGTTCATACCGTAAATACTGGCAATCAGGGTGGGCGGTAACATTGCCACCGAAGCGACCGAGAAAATCTTGATCACCTTATTCTGATTGATATTGATAAAACCGACGGTGGCATCCATCAGGAAGTTAATCTTGTCGAACAAAAACGCGGTATGGCTATTAAGCGATTCTATATCGCGCAGAATTTGCTGCGCATCTTCCAACTGCGTGGTATTCAGCAGTTTGCGGCGAATCAAAAACGACACGGCGCGCTGAGTGTCGAGCATATTCCGGCGGATTCGGCCGTTTAAATCCTCCTCTGCGGCAATATCGGTCAAAATATCCGCAGCTTCTTCGTCGCTAATATCCTGGCTCAAAACTTTTTTGCTGACAATTTCCAACTGCTCGTAAATATTCTCCAGCGCGTCCGCGGAATACTCGGCTTCAGCGCCGTATAAATCCAGCAACATATCCTTGCAATCGGAGACAAAGCCTGGCTGCGTGCGTGCGCGTAAACGCTGTAAACGAAACACCGGCAATTCTTCGCTACGTACCGAAAACAACATATCGCCGCGCAATATAAATGCGACCGGTACGCTGCGCGATTTGCCTTCGCGATCCAGCAAAAAATCCGAATGTATATGAATTTCGTGCTGATCCTCGACGTAGAACCGGGCGCTGGCTTCCAAATCGGTCAAATCCAGGGGGTCCGGCAACTCCAGGCCATAATGTTGCCCGATAAGCAGCCGCTGCGCCTTGCTTGGCGCCAACAAATCGATCCAGATCGGCTTGATGGCGTACAAATCGTGGCGGCAGGTGATAGCGACCTTAGCGAGGCGACCTTCGACCAACTCGAATGCGCTCATTTGTCCCACGCCACAATGCGGTTCTCGGTCGCCGACCAATTCCTCGCGCAAGGTATCGGACAATTCCCAAAGCACATCGTCCTGTCTGGCTTCCTCGACCTGCTGCCAAACCAAGTTCGCATCTTCCAGGTCCAGAGCATGCAGAATTTGCCCAATTTCGATAGCAGACAGCCGCGCCAACAGACTACGCAGTTCCACCATGTGCTGCTTTTGTACCAAAGCAGTGATCAACTTGCGGCGCGGCATAGGCTGGTTATTCAGCATGCCTTCGACAAGCTTATGTTTTTTCAACAAATCGTTGATTGTTTGTAGCGACAAGAGCAACTCCGGAATAAAGCAAGCACCACATTTTTTATTCGGCGGGTATAAAACGGCTAACTTTAAACCAAAACGCTGACAAAAAATCCTTCGCCGCTCTTCGTTGAACGGCGAACTTCAGTAAATTTAGACAAAAGCATTTAATTTTGATGACACATCAAACGATGGATTGATGCAAACCATATGCTTAAAGTAGTCGCTGACAGATAATTTAGACAATATGCAAGTCCAGGCGCCACGTAAACTGACGCGGCGATAAGCAAGCAATTCCGAGTTAAATACGGCCGTATTGGTCTTCGTAACGGACGATATCATCTTCGCCTAGGTAGCTGCCGGACTGGACTTCCACCATTTCCAATGGAATCACCCCCGGATTCTCCAGGCTGTGAATAACCCCCAAAGGGATATAAATCGATTCGTTCTCAGTGACTAAAATTTTCTCACCGTTTTTATCTACCCAGGCCGTACCTTTGACAACTACCCAATGCTCTGCGCGGTGATGATGCTTTTGTACTGATAATTTGGCGCCGGGCTTCACGACTATACGCTTGGTTTGATGGCGCTCACCGGCATCGACCAAATCGTAATGTCCCCAAGGTCTGTAAACTTTACGATGCACGCTGGCTTCACTGCGTTTCAATTTTTTCAGTTGATCGACTACTTCCTTGACGTCTTGCACCCTATCCTTCGCGGCAATCATGACCGCATCGTCGGTTTCAACCACCACCAAATTATCCACACCGATCACCGCTACCAATTTGTTGGCCGAGTGAATATAGGAGTTGCAAGTATCCACCGTTAACACATCGCCTTTGATGGCGTTGCCGGCTGCATCTTTATCCGTTACGTCCCAAAGCGCGGACCAAGAACCGACGTCATTCCATTCTGCATCCAACGGGATCACTACCGCCTTATCGGTTTTCTCCATCACCGCGTAATCGATGGAATCTGATGGACATGTCGAAAAAATCTGCTTATCCAAACGCACAAAATCCATATCCGGTTTTGCCGCCCGCAAAGCTTCTCTACACACTTCCAGCATTTCCGGATTGAATTTTTCCAGCTCACGCAAAAAGCAACCCGCTTTAAAAGCGAACATGCCGCTGTTCCAAAAATACTCGCCACTTTCCAGATAGCGCTGCGCGGTTTGCAAATCGGGCTTTTCAACAAATGCGGCAACTTTATAGGCTTCACCATGACGGGTATCGCCGCGCTTGATGTAGCCATAGCCGGTTTCCGGCTCGGTCGCGACGATGCCAAACGTCACCAAAAGATCCTGTTTCGCCAACAGTTCGGCTTGAACCACCGCCCGATGGAAAGCGGCACGATTACCGACCACATGGTCAGCCGGCAAAATCAACAATACATCGTCTTCGGAACGTGCACTTAATGCCGCCATCGCTACGGCCGGTGCGGTATTTTTGCCGACAGGCTCCAAAATAATGGCAGCCGGTTTGATGCCGATTTCCCGCATTTGCTCTGCGAGCATAAACCGATGATCTTCATTACAAACCGCAATGGGTGCCTGTAAGCCGGCAACGCCATCAAGCCTTAAAATGGTTTCCTGAAGCATGGTGTTGCCGGACACCAAGGGCAAAAATTGCTTGGGATACTGACCACGAGACAAAGGCCATAGCCGAGTTCCTGAACCACCTGATAATACTACCGGGATCATAATGTCGTTTTCCTTACGGGCTGAATGAAAATGGGTTGAGCTAGTCTAACATTTAGGTAACTGCTGGGGTCAAGCCTTGGATCAGGTAATTTGACTCGCAAATTTGCCCCTGCGTTTTCATTGAATTGTCACAATAAGCTCGGCGCAGCCGTTTAATCACAACAAGCTATCGCGAGCTGTTTCAATTTTTGCCGGGCCAAATCGTAATCTCCATCCGGGGTTTCGGTATACATCACGACGAGCAACTCAGCGGATGCATCACCTGACAAACGTTTCAGCAATTGCCACCATTTCGCCAGATAGGCATTGGCGGTATTTTTGTCGCCAACCCTGTACCAACGCTCGACTAACAAGCTCCGATGTGTACTGTTTAGTACCGCTTCTTCAATATCGCCGCTTTTATCGGCCGCCCACTGCATGGCAATGACGTCGTCATGCAGCATCCGCCATATCGGATGTTTTTGCGGCACCAGATAATTTTGCGAATTGACCAGTTCACCACCTTGGGTTTCATCGCCAAAATTGGCAAAATACATACCGACTATCGTTTGACCATCGCTTAAATAAACTTTGGCATCCGCCACCACGCCCTTAAAACTGGGCTCCCAACCCCAATCGGGCGCTGCAACCGGCTGCCAATCAGGCAAAGACGGGCGGCTAAAGCGCTCGGGTACCTCGACGTGGGCGGCCTGTAGTGCGGATAGACCTTGTGACGCAAACGGCCAAATGAAAACGCATAAAGCGGTTACTGTTAAGGCCGGCCAATAATGTTTGTAAATCGTTGCAGCATCAGCAAGGTTAGAGTCACCCGCCAAATCCAGGGTCGATGCGGCCGCTACCCCAGCATCCGAATCGTGCCAAAAAGAGCCAAAATAAAACAACGCAAACATGACGATCCCAAAAAACACCCAGCCGTAAACGATGTGATCGACACCCGCAGCCAGCTTCATGTTACTGAAGTGGCCTATCATCACAATCAAATAGGCGCGCAGACCGTTAGCTAAAATCGGCACCAAAAACGAGAGCGTAATGAAGATAGTCCGTTTCTTGTAGCTGCTGTAATTGAGATACGCATAGACCGAACCCAGTGTTAGCGAAGAAATCAAATAACGCAAACCACTGCACCCCTCTACCACCGACCAGTTACCCGAGGTTAGCGTAAAAAACAAGCCTTCCCGGTAAACACTCATTCCGGTCAGCCGTATCAGCGTAACGACAAAGGTGGCGGTGTATTCCATTAAAGGCGGAATAAATGCTTCCCCGAATGGCACCATCAAAAATAAAAACACTATCGGAAATAACATTTGCGCGACGGTATGGCTGCCAAGCACGGTCCAAAAACCACCGACCAAAACACCAACCACTGCCCATTGCTGAATCACCGCCACATGCACCAAATCCGCAATTGAGGGTGTCCTGAATTTTGTGTAAACGGGTTTTGGTTTAGTGGCTTGGCATCCTTTCTTGGAATTGAATGCTAAACCGATTTAAAGCGGCTTTCCAGTCATGCAAGGGCATGGTCCATTTTTTACTAATATTAATCAGTGCCAGATAAAACAGTTTCGATAGTGCCTCGTCATTGGGGAAAGAGCCGCGATTCTTGGTGATTTTCCTCAGGCTCATATTGACCGACTCGATGGCGTTGGTGGTGTAGATGATACGGCGTATTTCGGGCGGATAGTCGAAAAATGGGATGATGCGGCTCCAATTACGCCGCCATATTTGGGCAATCGAGGGATAATCGCCGTTCCATTGCGCCTCGAACGCAGCCAATTGTTGCTCAGCCTCCGCCACGGTAGCCGCTTGATAAATCCGCTTGAGGTCAGCGGCGATCTGTTTGCGCATTTTCCAACCGACATAGTTCAGACTGTTACGCACCAGGTGGACGATGCATAACTGAACGGTGGCTTGCGGAAACACGGCTTCGATGGCTTCCGGAAAGCCTTTCAGCCCATCGACACAGGCGATGAAAATATCCTGCACGCCGCGATTTTTCAGTTCGGTGACCACCTGTAGCCAAAACTTGGCCCCTTCGGTTTGGGCGATCCACAGCCCCAGGACTTCCTTTTCGCCATTCAGATTGATGCCAATCGCCAAATAGACGGCCTTGACCCGCACGGCGCCAGTGTCGCGCACTTTGACGTGTATACAATCGAGATAGACAATGGGATAAATCGGTTCCAGCGGCCGTGATTGCCAAGCTTTGACTTCATCGGCTACCGCATCGGTGACCGAGGAAATCAACGAAGGCGACACCTCGGCGCCATACATCTCTTCCAGATGGCTCTGGATTTCCCGTACCGTCATACCACGGGCATACAGCGAAATGATCTTGTCGTCGAAACCTGTCCACCGCGTTTGATGTTTTGCGACGATTTGCGGCTCGAAACTGCCGTGCCGGTCTCGCGGAATCTCAAGCTGCAATTCGCCGAAGTCACCTTTGAGATTTTTTCGGCTCTTGCCATTACGTGCATTGCCGCTGGGATTAGTGACGGCTTCATGCTTGGCGTGGCCCAGATGTTCAGTCATTTCTGCCTCTAAAGCACGCTCAACCAAAGCCTTGGTCAATTGCTTCAGCAGGCCATTTTCGCCAATCAGGTCTTCGGGTTTCTGATAACCGGACAACAAGGAATCGAGCAACTCGGTAGGGATGGATTTTGATACGGTCATTTTTTCTCCTCTAAGGAACGGCAGTTTCCTGCCTAATGGCCGTTTACACAAAAATTCTTACACCCTCCCGCAATTAACCAGCCAAATCCGCTAACGATAATAAACAGCAAACCTAACGGGCTAAAAGCCGGCCGTAAATCTCTATAGAACTCCCGGCGCGACCAAATCAACCAAAGACTAACCGGGGCCACTAAAAAACCGTGCGTGAATGTGTCCGATCGAGACCAAATTGCGACAATTTCTAACCAGGTCTCAAAAAAAGCCGCTACTGAAACCAGGGTAACCAACACGACGCCTAGCAGCGGTTTACGCCAATGATCAGGCAGTCCTAAAGCTTTTAACATTCTAATTCCTCTGCTATTTAGAGTTTTGTTATGGTTACTCAACTACGAACGCCCGCGTCGTCTATATGCTACAGAGCCTAGACTCATCCCAATGTTTAGCGAATGGCTATTTACCGCTGTTATCATAAGCCTGCTGCTATGTCGACCACATCTAAAGTTTGCGCAGTGGTTTTCAGCTAGTTCGCTAATCTCTGCTACGATAAAAGTTCAGTGCGTTGGTCGACCCAATATTTAGGCTTTTTAATTATTAAACAAAATCCATGGTAGTTCTGTTTTTTTTAGGTTTCTGGCTGGCCTGCCTTACCGGCTTATGGCTGTGGAAAAAACCCTTATTTATCGCTACCTGGCGTGAGCCCTATTTTGCCGATACGCCGGTTTTAATCGAAAGCGACGACTGGGGTCCGGGTGGCGACTTCCACGCAGCCCGTTTAACAGACCTGCTCTCCATGCTGGCTCAACACAAAGACGCTGTAAACCGCTCTGCGATACTTACCGCCGATATGGTCTTGGCCGTTCCGGATTTAGCAAAGATCGAATCCACGGGCCAATACCACAGGCGCATGCTGGACAAAGACTTCCCGGCCATTTTTGCAGCACTGCAACAAGGCATACAACAAGACACTTTAGTGCCGCAACTGCATGGGATGGAACACCTGAACGGCAAGGCCTTCGCGGAATTATGCCGGCAACAAGACCCGCGCCTGGCAACCGCTCGCGCAACCAAGGATTGGTGGGACTGGGAAAAACTGGATTCGCCGCTACAAGGCCACTATGTAGACGGACGCAATTTACCTACCCAGGCAATTGACGCTGCGGAAGCCAATTCACTAGTCGCAAATGCCATGCAATGTTTTACCGGCATGTTCGGCTATCCCAGCCTCAGCACAGTCGCCCCGTGCTATTTATGGAACGATGAGATCGAACAAAGTTGGCAACAGCAAAATATCATCGCCATTCAAACTGCCGGCTACCGCTGTACCGGGCGCGATGAAACCGGACATTATTTTCAGGATCCTCCGCTGATACGGGTCGGCAATACCAATCGTTTCGCACAACTTTACCTCGTTCGCAACGTGATGTACGAACCTGTTGACGGCAAAAACACACCTGCCAGCGCGTTTGCCGAAGCTAAAATGGCTTATCGTCAAGCCCTGCCGGTGAGTATTTCCACACATCGCTACAATTACACGCGCTCAGAGGACGAATGCCAACAAGCTATTCGTGGGTTAGACCATCTTTTAGGGCAAATCAGGGCAAATTTGCCCAACGTTCGCTTCTTGGCGTCCCCGGAACTCGGCGAATTCTTGCAAAACAAAACCGACAATATCGTGAATCGTTTCAATCAGCGTCAATGGCCAGCAATTAGCTTAGCTGCGACGCACCGCAAAACCGGTGCATTTCTATACCGTCTATACTACAGACACAGAAAATTAGCGCTGATCGGTTATTGCACCGGATTAATTGTACCGGCGTGGTTGATCTGCAAAACCAGTTTATAACCATTCTAACGTATCGAAAATTTTGATTAGCCCAAAATGAAAATCAGCGCCGTCATTCCAGCGTATAACAGCGCGACATTCATTCGTGCCGCCATCGAAAGCATCCAGGCGCAAACCAGCAAAGTTGACGAAATCATCGTGGTGGATGATGGCTCCACGGACAACACCGAACAAGTCCTTAAGACGTTTGCCCATACCGTCATTTATCACAAACAAGCCAATCAAGGCCCGTCCGCCGCGCGCAATAAAGGCATAGAATTGGCTAGCGGTGACTGGATTGCATTTCTGGATGCCGATGATCAATGGACTGTGGACAAAACCACCAAGCAAATCCAAGCATTGCAAACCAATCCGGAACTCCACCTGATTGCCGGCGACATGACGGAAATCGACAACGACGACCAACTGCTAACCCAATCGGTGTTAGCCAAACATAAAATGTTGGACTATTTCCAACAGCTGGCCGGAAAACCAATTCCCAACGCCCTTGCTGCGTTAGTGAAAAAAAATTTTATACCGACGGGTACCGTTTTGGTGAAGCGCCAAACCTTGCTTGAAGCAGGCATGTTCAATACCGAGATTCGCTATGGAGAGGACTTGGAATTGTGGGCAAAAATCGCCACGTTTCACGCAGTAACGTGCCTTCCCGACATTTTGATGCTGCGCCGCCAGCACGGCAACAATGCCACGCAAGCCAGCGAAGGTATGTTAATAGACTTGACCAAGGTGGCTGAGTCTATTCGGAACTTTGCCGCGCCCCAATTAACTGCTCAAGGCATTTCGCCGAATAGTCTGGTGGCTGAGGCACAATGGACGCTTGGCTACTGGTATTTCAGCGGCGGCAATTATGCCAAAGCCAGAGAGGCCTTTAAAAAAAGCCTCTCCCAGGATTTCACACTTACCAATCTACTCTATCTGATTTTCAGTATCTTGCCAGCCAGCTTAATTAATGCGCTACGTATCATTAAACAAAAATTCGCAAAATCCTGAGTATATGAGAATATTCCTTAACGCTTTCTACGCTGATATTGCCAAACTCTGATTTCATGTCGACCAACAACCTCCCAAAAAGAATTATCTATGTCGAAAACGGAATTGGTTATGGTGGCGCCATTATCTGTCTGAGGCATTTAGTCAGAAATCTTGATCGTGATCACTTTCTACCTCTAGTTGTTACAGGACGGAACGGTCCGCAATATCGGGAGATTGCCGATGAAGCCTTATGGAAACACATCCCGGACCGTCATATAGACATCGTGGCTTGGCGTGCAAAAGCGGAATCGATTCAATGGTTAACGAAGGTGTCTCCCCTGCGGTTTTTCGTCAATCAACTGATAGCCAGAAGCGACGACTTATTTAATTTTTTACCGTTTTTTCTCGACTTGCTTTGGACTGCATGGCGTTTCAAAGCCGACTTGATCCACGCCAATAACGAGCCGCTTTGTAACAGAGCCGCACTCTTGGTAGCCAAGATTTTGCGCATCCCCAGTATTTGCCATGTCCGTGGCAACCCTGACGGACCGCATTCAGCCCGCTGGGCTTATTCCCTACCCGATCATTTTGTGTCCGTCTCCCATTGGGTTGCCAACAGCATGCGTGAAAAATTAGCCGTGCAGGACGAGAAAATTAGCGTGGTCTATGATGGCATCGCTTTGGATAAGCTGAACAACCAAGCAGGTGGCTCCTTATTTAGGCAACGATTCGATTTACCTGAAAATATCTTTATCGTAGGTTTAGTAGGCTTACTTATTCCTTGGAAAGGGCAACAACTATTTATCGACGCGGCTAAAATACTGCAAGACCAAATACCCCATTTAAAAATGCTGATTGTCGGTGGAACGCCAGACGATTGCATCCCTTACGAACGAGAGCTTAGAGAACGTGTAAGACAGGAATCGTTGTCGGATACCGTCCACTTTATCGGCCACGTCAGCGACATGATAGAAGCCTACAAAGCTCTGGATATTGTGGTCTCAGCATCCACTAGCCCCGAACCATTAGGTACGGTCGTCATCGAAGCGATGGCGTTAGGCCGGCCATTGATCGTACCAAACCATGGAGGCGGCGCGGAAATGGTTGAAGATAATCAAACCGGACTGTTATTTAACAGCGGTGACGCGGAAAGTTTGGCAGCGTCTATCCTTAAGTTTTACCGCTCCAGCGAGTTGATGAATCGTTTAGCCAGTAACGCCCGGGGCAAAGCATTAGCCACCTTCGACGTCCGGCAGCACACAGAAGCGATACAGTCCATATATCAAAAGTTTTTATAAAACAGTACTCAAGCAAATTCATGCGCCAGAAAAAAGTCAGATTACTTCCATTGCTATTTATTGCCTGTATCCGGAATGCGGCAGCCGACTATCCGAAAACCGACGCCGATTACGCCTTCCTGCCACCCTACTGCAAGGCGCGCGCATCCGATCAAAAATCGCCTGACTACCAAAGCTGGAACCGAAAGCTCGGCGACGACTTCATTCATATCCACCACTATTGCGCAGGCTTACACACCATGAATTTAGCCTTCAGAACCCATGACGAGGCAGAAAAACAGTCTAAATACCGCGCGGCAGTGGGAGATCTTCTATATGTACCGGATCACGCCTCGCCTACTTTTAAGTTAATGCCAAAAATATTTTACGATGTCGGTCAAGCCTACCAATTCATGGGGGAAATTGATGAAGCAATTGCCGCCAACTTAAAGAGTATTTCGCTTGATAAAAATAACTCTTTTCCTTATGCCGCCTTGAGCAGTTTGTATCAAAGAAAAAACATGAAAGCAGAAGCTAAAACCATTTTAGAAAAAGGCTTGGAACACAACCCCAACTCGAAAATATTGCTTAAACGCATGAAGAATTTCAAATAATCCCCATCTCTAATTAAAAGCTTAACCGCTACCGATTGGATTATTCAGTTAAAACAAATACCCATGTTACGAATCGCCAAAAACTTATATACCTACAGAGAGCTAATAGCCGCACTCACCTGGAAAAACATCGTTATCCGCTATAAGCAAGCATACCTCGGAATTTTATGGGCTGTATTAAAGCCTATTATGTTAATGCTGGTATTTACCTTGGTTAAGGGTTTTGTGGGCATAGAAACAGGGGGCTTACCTTATCCGCTTATTACGTTTGCAGCACTAATACCTTGGGTATTTTTTCAGGAATCAGTTTCTGAAGGCGTCAATAGCGTAACTTCGAATGCCAATTTGATCAAAAAAATATATTTCCCGCGTGAAGTGTTTCCATTAACCGCGATGGTTACTAAACTAGTGGAATTAGTTATCAGTTTTGCGATATTGGCGGCCATGATGATTTATTATCATGTCATGCCCACTCTGCATGCAGTCTGGATACCGGCTTTCGTGCTATACACGATGATAGTCGCCTTAACAATCAGCTTCTTTGGCGCAGCGATGAATGTATACTACCGCGATATAGCCCAAGCAATACCAATAGCATTATCTTTATTGATGTACGGTTCCCCAGTCATCTATCCGTTGAGCTTGGTACAAAAGAAATTAGTTATCGAACAGGCAGCGGGCGAATGGTCCAATGATTTGTATTTTTTATACACACTTAATCCATTAGTGGGCATTATAGATGGATTTCAAAGTGTTTTAATTAGAGCAACAGAGCCCGATTTAAATGTAATTTATCCGGGGTTAATTTTGATTTTGGTAATACTACCGTTCAGCTATTGGTTTTTTAAGCGCGCGGAAAGTTGGTTCGCCGATGTCATATAAGATTCGGCAAAAAACTTCAAAATTACATCATTAATTAGCATATATGGCCATCATAGAAGTCAACCACCTCACCAAGGAATACCAGCTCGGTCACCTTACCAGTTTGAAGGAAACCGCTTTAAACACCATGAGACGCCTCGCCTTACAACCGGTTCACGAGCGCGAGCGTTTCAAAGCGCTTGACGATGTCAATTTTCACATCAATGAAGGTGAAGTAGTCGGTATCATCGGGCATAACGGCGCAGGTAAAAGCACTCTGCTCAAGCACTTGGCCAATATCAGCAAACCCACCAAGGGCGAAGTCATTGTTAAAGGCAGCGTAGCACCGTTGATTGAAGTGGGTGCCGGTGTCAATCCGGAACTAACCGGCCGAGAAAATATTTATCTTAACGGCGCCATCCTGGGTATTCCCAAAAAAATCATTCAACAGAAATTGGATGAAATCATTGATTTCTCCGAGCTGGAACAGTTTATTGACACACCGGTTAAACGATATAGTTCCGGCATGACGGTAAAGCTGGGCTTTTCCATTGCCACTAGCATGGAAGCAGATATATTAATTATTGATGAAGTATTAGCAGTTGGGGATTTAGCTTTTCAAAGGAAATGTTTTGATCGAATGGAAGATCTTATTAGACGCCAAGGTAAAACTGTTCTTCTAGTCAGCCACAACATACGCCAAATTGAACGGTTATGTAATAGAGTTATATTATTAAGTAAAGGCTCAGTTATAGGTGATGGTGACGCAAACAGCTTATGCGCAAAATTTTATCAGGCAAATGACAAAAAAATAAGCATTGACAGCTCTACCACACTTAGCTTGGCAAATAACAACGAATGGGCAACAGGAGAGATACACCTAGTAGATATTAAACTCCTCAACTCTTCAGGCAACTCAATTACAGAATTAAAACACACTCAAGCCGTTACCATTAAATTAGTTTATGAAGTTAAAAATCAGGTTCGATATCCTATGTTTGGAGTGGGCATTCACACCACTGACTTTATTTATCTAGCCACTCAGCAAAGCATAAACCAACTAAAAATAGAAAAACTTGATATTGGCATATATGAATTTAACTTTGAGATTGAATCATTTCCATTTATGCCTGGAGTCTACTCGATCAGAGCGGGAGTCGCTGAAGGATCAGCCAGTAGAACTATTTTTTATGCAGAAAACCTGCTACATTTTCAAGTAACATCTGAAAACCTAGCAGACAAAACTTGGAATGAGGGGTTAGTATCTCTTCCCGGCACATGGACATTCACAGCAGCCTAGTCAACATATTACATTGAGAGAAAAAAGTGACCTCTAAAAAGTATATATATGAAATTCCAGATAACGAAAACCACCCAGCTAAAAAAGTTATTAAATGGATAAAAAATAATTCAAAGGTACTTGAAATTGGTTGTGCTAGCGGAATTCAATCTAGAATATTGAAAGAAAATTTGGGCTGCAGAGTTACAGGACTCGAAATAGATCCGTCAGCTGCAGTAGATGCTAAACCATATTGCGAAGACGTTATAATTGGAAGCATTGAGGAAATTGATTTATCATTAGCACTAAAAAATGAAAACTTCGATGCCATTCTCTTCGTTGATGTATTAGAGCACCTGATAGATCCTCTAGCAACTCTAAAAAAAATACTTCCTTTTCTTAATGAGAATGGTGTTGTAATTGCATCCATACCTAACATTAGTCACTCAGCAATATGCTGGGAACTTGCTCACGGGAGATTTGATTACCAAAAATATGGACTACTAGACAATACTCATATACGATTTTTTACTAAAAAAAATATAATAAAATTATTTGAAGATGCCGGATACCATATTATTTTATGGGATCGCGTCATTAGGACCCCAGAAGAAACTGAATTTAATGTGCATTGCTCTTCTGCAAAAGATGAATCTTTTTTTGACTGGATTAACGATCTTAACCCAGAGTCCAATACATATCAATTTATAGTAAAAGCAATACCCACATCAAATACGGAAGAGTCTCTGTATACGAAACTAGACAATGTAGACCAATTAGTCTCGAAACTATCAGAACTAAACAAGCAAAATATGTTGCTAAAATCTAAAATTGACTGGCTTGAAAAAAATAGATTTGGCCCTTTTACAAGTTTATTTCAAAAATTAATACATCGCGCCTAATTCATGAATGATAACCCAGTAAAAGCAATTGCATTCTTCCTCCCCCAATTCCACCCAATTCCAGAAAACGATGAATGGTGGGGCAAAGGGTTCACTGAATGGACGAATGTCACAAAAGCAAGACCATTATTTCCGGGTCATTATCAGCCTCATCTACCTGCAGATCTTGGTTTTTATGATTTGCGTTTACCGGAAGTACGGCAACAACAAGCTGAGCTTGCCGGAAAGTATGGAATTTCGGGTTTTTGTTATTATCATTATTGGTTCAACAAGAGACGGATACTCGAACATCCTGTCAATGAAATATTAAATACTGGGAAGCCTGATTTTCCATTTTGTCTTTGTTGGGCTAACGAGAACTGGACCAGAACCTGGAGTGGCGGATCAAAAGACGTGCTTTTAAAACAAAAGTATAGCCATGAAGATGATATAGATCATATTCATTCACTTTTTAGTGCTTTTCGTGACCCACGTTATATAAGAATTGACGGAAAACCTTTGTTTCTAGTTTATCGGACTGAATTGTTACCAGACCCCAAAAAAACTGCTGAAATTTGGCGAGCAGAAGCCATTAAAAATGGCATCGGCGATCTTTATCTAGTCAGAGTAGAAAGCTTTGTAAACAACATTAACCCTGAAACTATTGGTTTCGACGCAGCAATAGAATTTGCTCCAGACTGGGCCAACCTTGGACCAAGGCTGTTTAGGACTGAATTACTTAAAAAAATATCCAATATCGGATTATTCCCTAAGGTTTTTAGTGATAACCAAGTGGTAGATTATGATACTTTAGCTACCAGCATGATGCGAAAGAAAAATCCTGATTATGTAAGGTTTCCGGGAGTCACTCCCTGCTGGGATAATAGTGCTAGGAAGAAAAAAAATGCTGCAATTTTTATTAACTCAACGCCTGATAAATACGAGCAATGGCTTGCAAGTTCAATTCAAAAAGCTTCTTTATTTGACTCTAAAATACCGAAATTAGTCTTTATTAATGCGTGGAATGAATGGGCTGAAGGGAACCATCTCGAACCAGACCAAAAATGGGGTCATGCATATCTCGAAGCAACATTTAATGCCTTGAATGATCCGAATAAAGAGCGAAAAACTTTGCGTACCCATCCAAATCCATTGAATATATCTCATTATCTTAGGTATCTATATAATAGAAACATAGGCTGGCGTCTACAGAAATAAGTCGATGAAAAATGACCTATCAATATCGTTTGATAAATTAACGGTTATCCTATTAAATTGGAACGGCAAAAAAGACACTTTGGAGTGTTTATCCTCGCTACAGCTCCTTAAGCATCCTAATTTTAATATTATCGTCGCCGACAATGGTTCCAGTGATGATTCCGTGAAGACTATACGCGCCGAATATCCGGATGTCTTTGTATTAGAAAATGGAGCCAACTTAGGTTTTGCCGAAGGGAATAATAGGGCCATTCGTTACGCTCTGGATCAAGACGCCGACGCTGTTGTATTGTTAAACAACGACATTATCGTCGATCCCAACCTCTTACAAGCATTTCACGACGCATATAACTCCTTGGCTAATCCAGGCATTCTGGGTGCGGCGAGCTACTATTACGATAATCCTAACGTAATCTGGGCTGCGGGCGGTTTTTGGGACTCAACTATTCTTGATCTCAATCATATTGGGCTCGGTAAATCCGCTCAGGAATTACCAAGCAATAACCCCTACGAAGTAGAGTATGCCGTGGGTTGCGCCCTGTTTGTACACAAAGATGTCATTTCAAAAATAGGCTTGATGGAGCCATTATTCTTTTTAAATTTCGAAGAGAACGACTGGTGCCAACGCGCCAGGAAAGCTGGGTTAATTAATTACTCCGTACCAGACGCGAAAATTTGGCATAAGGTTTCCGCATCGTTTGGCGGTGAATCTCCGTTATGGAAATATTATATGACCCGTAACCTGCTTTTATGGTCAAAACGGCATTTACCCACTAGCGAGCATCACGCAGTTATTCTAAAAACCATTAAGGCCTGCTTCCCTTCTCTCGCATTTCTATCATGGAAAGCACCATTAACGCTAAAACAGCGTTATTGGGCATTTGGTATGTGGATAAAACAAGTATTCGGCCGATTTAATGATCCATTTTATATTGCTCAGTTTTATGGAATAAATCACTACTTTATTAACAAATTTGGTGAATGTCCGCCCGAGTTAAGAATTAAACTGCGCCCAGCAGCTTGATTTAATCTATGTCTGCTAATAGCATCTACACGCCCGCTATCAGCGTCATCATGGCCGTTTACAATACTCAACGATATTTAACGGAAGCCATTCAGAGTATTCTGTCACAATCTTTTACGGACTTTGAATTGGTGATCGTCGATGACGGGAGCACCGATGGCAGCCCGGAGATTTTGAAAAATCTCGCCCAACAAGATTCGCGCATCAAACTCATCACTCAAGTTAACGCCGGCATAGGCGCTGCAACCCAAAGAGGCATTACCGAAAGCCAAGGTGAATATATCGCCATCATGGACTCTGACGATATTTCCCTCCCCGATCGACTAAAGCTACAGAAACAGTTCCTCGATCAGCATTCAGACATTGACGCGGTCGGTAGCCAATGGCGAATGTTGCACGCCGACGGGCGAGATATTGGCATCGATACGCACCCGACTGATTCAGAGAGAATTTCGGTGTTGATGTACGCTTTTTTTTCGCTGCATCATCCCACCACGATGATTAGACGACACTCATTGGAAAAAGTGGGTGGCTACTCCGTAGACCGCAGTTGTCTGGTACCCGACTACGACGTATTTATGCGCATGCAATTGGCGGGATGCCGGTTCGCCAATCTGCCGGAAATTCTGTTCATCTGGCGCTTAAATCCAGCCAGTACTACACACCACAAAGCGCGAGCACAGTGTGCTTCGGTAGCGGAGGTTCGCGATGCGGGATTTAACCAACTGCTATTAGACGATCCTCGACGAGCTGCGGACACCGCAAAAACGGTTATTTGTACTTTTCCAACCGGCACATGGCAAGACGAAAGAATCAAACAACTATTACCCGAGCAGGGACCGTCATTGTTGTATCGCACCTGGCGGAATCTGCCAGACGCTACCTCGGGAGACCGTCTTAACAAGGCGCTGGTCTTGTGGCTGGAAAAGCCGGAGCTCTATTGCGAAAACTTGGGCGAACAACTGCTCGCCAACGACAAGGCTTGGTTGGCGGCATTACTCAATGCCTACCGCGGCATCGAAAACCTAGACCCAGCCCTGAATCCCGATACGCTGGCGATTATCCCCTGCAATCAGATAGCGGTAAGTTTATTCGTTACCTATAACCAAGCTGGCGAAGATTTCAATCAACGTCTGCAACAAGCCTTCGCCTTGAAGGCTCAAGCCAAGTTTTCGATAGAAATTATTGTAGTTTCGGTCAAACCAGAACTTAGCCTGAAACCTTTTATCCCGTTACTTGCCACTCATGACTGTATTTTCGATGAAAACGGCCTTGCGTGGCACACGGCATTGCATAGAGCTAAAGGTGCTTATTTTGCATATTTGGAAGACAATTTTAGATTCAATATCGATGTAATATTGAAAATCCTGGCAAGTCACATCCAGCACAAAACATCTATTTCATTTATGCCGGATACTCGCTACTTTAGCGAAGCATGCGATGAAAAAGGTCAACCGGCTCTAGATAATCAATTCCATCCAGTTTGGACACGTAGCACTCTACTTGGAAAAAATCGCGTGCAGTCTAGTCACTTTATTCATCATCGCTCTTTATTGAACAACTTAAAAGGCAATTTAGCAGAGCTGGGGGTGGCAGCAGGGCGATACTTGGGTAGATATTTGGCAATTAGAAACGAATTTAACATTATCGATGGAGCTGTAAGCTATTTTATGCCAGGAATAATTTTAAACGCCAACCCATTACCTTTATTTCAACAAACTGTTGGCAATTGGTACCTGGATTATGGGATGACAAATTTTCCAGACATTGTATTCCATGACAACTTGTCAAAATCTGAAATTGCACATTATGCTCAAACCCTTTCAACAGCTTGGCTCAACAAAAATTTATATATATACCAAGGTAATATATCGGTACTGGAAAGCTTCTACCTCAATCGTGTCAATTTAGCGATCAGGATACCATTATTTAGATACTTACTCGCACACAACAAGAAAACTTATTTACTCGCCTTCTGGCGGAAGAAGGATTATCTAAGTGCAACTTTGGCTTTATTTTATTGTGTTTATCAAGCTATAGCCATTCGTTTGTTTTCTCCGTATAAAAAATGAAAACTCTACATATTTTCCATAATAGTGATTTAAAAAACGGGGTTGACAAAACCACCTGCACCTTGATGGTCGCATTAAAAAAACTAGGCGTCGAACCTATCGCGGTGGTGCCCAAAGCTGGCAATGTCACGGAATATTTGCAGTCTCAAGCGATTCGTTACTGGCTGGTCCCATATTCCTGCTGCTTAAGCCGAACAGAGCGGGCGCAATTTAAGTTTTACGGAGATTCTTTTGCACAATTAGACAATTTAATTACGTTGATACAGCAGGAAAACCCTGACATTATTCACATTAACACCGGTCATTTACTGCATGCCGGTATTGCCGCCGCTCGTCAAAGAATACCGGCCATTTGGCACATTCATGCACCGTTTGCGGAAGATTTGTCCCGTTATGAATCCAGCATTGGCACCGGCGGCTATATTCACCTTTTAAAACAATTGAGCAGCCGCATCATCGGCGTATCAGACGACGTTGCTAAATCGCTATCGGAATATTTACCCGCTGACCGAATAAATACGCTCTACAACGGCATCGATATAGAAGATTTGCGTAGTTCTGCCAAGTCGTCTTCAACCGATATTCGCGCAGAATTGGGCCTTTCCGCAGACGCAAAATTGGTAATCGGCGTGGGCCGCATCTCTGCTCAAAAGGACTTTGCTGCCTTTGCCAGAGTAGCCGCCAAGGTCGTTACGTTTAAATCGGATTGTTATTTCCTTATCGCCGGCCCAAAACAGGAACCGGAAGCTGTCCGCCTGTTGGAAGACGAATTAGAGCGTGGCCAATTAAACAACAAGTTACATATACTCGGACCGCGAGATGACATTGCCGCCTTGCTGGCACAAAGCACTATATTTCTCTCCACGGCAATTTTTGAAGGCCAAGGCATTGCCGCTCTGGAGGCAATGGCTTTGGGTACGCCAGCGGTCGCGATGGCGTGTTCGGGTCTACGGGAGTGCATCGTTAACGAACACGACGGCATTTTGGTAGATCCGGGCGATGAAAATTCCACCGCTACGGCCATTTTGCGCCTGCTGGACGACCCAGAATTGGCTCAAAAACTCACCGCCAACGCCCGTATCTCCGTCGCTGAAAATTTTTCCAGCCAAAAATACGCTAAGCAATTTTTGAACATCGCCAACGCTGCGCTGGCCTACGGCCCGCCGGCGATTTCTGATCAAGAACTTGATCTGCTATCGGGATTATTGGGACAAATCAATAATGCCCATCTGCGTTTGCTAGGCTTTGAACAGCAAACCTTAAATCAACGTATAAAAGGCATTCTCTGGGAATGGCGCCAACAGCTAAAGGCAATATTCCAGTAAAAGCTCGAATTGCCACAATTTGATTTAAAATAAATTTCGCACAATCAACGGCCTGATTCAGGCGAATCCAGTATGCGACAAACTACTGATATATCTCAAGCTAAACCACTCATTTCCGTGATTATGCCTTGCTATAACTCGGCACATATCATTGAAAAAACCATCGCCAATCTGTATCAACAAACTTTCAAGAATTTCGAATTGATAGTCGTTGACGACGGTTCATCGGATAACTCGCTAGAGGTTTTGCAGACAATAACAACGCTGTATCAAAATATATTAGTTATTTCCCAACAGAATAAAGGCCCCGGCCCTGCGCGCAATCGCGGATTGGAAGCCGCATCAGGAGAATTTATCGCCTTTCTGGACTCCGACGACAGTTGGCACCCTGAGTTTCTGGCAAAGCTTCATCATAAGCTTGAAGAAAAACCGGATAGCGTACTCGCATACTGCGGCTGGCAAAATATTGGTCTGAGCGCAGAAAAATCCCAACCTTATATTCCGCCTGATTACGAAGAAAATGATAAGTTTGCCGTTTTGTTGCGCAGTTGCCCTTGGCCAATTCACGCCGCATTGACGCGCAAATTTGCCATCGATCAAGTTGGAGGTTTTAACGAACACTGGCTAACCGCTGAAGATTTCGATATGTGGATCAGAATTGCAATGTTTGCCAATATTGTCCGCGTTCCTGAAGTATTGGCTTATTATCACCATCAACAAGGCGAACAAATTTCCAGCAACCGACTTAGGGCCATAATAAATCATTGGGGCGTGCAAAAAGGCTTGCTGCGAGACTTTCCCGTAATATCGCAAACGCTGGGTAAAGCTAAAACCGATCTTTTGACAAAAGGCCAGTTATTGCAAAGAGCTTATGAGTTTTATTGGAAAAACGATTTACCTAGCGCGCATCATTTATTTAGAAAAACCTTGGGTTTGGGGTATTTTGGTATGAAGGACTTAAAATATATTCTACCCAGTTTACTGCCTCTAGCGCTTTACCTGGTTCTAATAAAAAAAATACGGAGTTAATATTCCATCAGCCACGCTTATCACTTTAAAACCGACAAAGATTAATCGTGAGCCCAACATCCTTATTTCGCTTCCCATTCCAGGCTATGGGTACTCAATGCGAAATCCAATTGATTGCCACGGAGCATAAACAGGCCAAGCGTATTGCCGATATAGTAACAGCCGACGTGCAACGCTTGGAGGGCTTGTATTCCCGGTATAAACCCGACAGCCTGCTTTCAAGCATCAATCAAGTCGCAGCCATGGGCGGCCGCATTACCGTGGATGAGGAAACGGCTGGCTTACTGAATTATGCTGCAACCTGTCATCAACAAAGCGACGGCCTGTTCGACATCACGTCCGGAATTTTACGGCAGGCTTGGCGTTTCGAGTCCGGCCAGTTGCCGGATGAACAACTAATTAAAACACTATTGAAAAAAGTTGGATGGGACAAACTACGCTGGCAGGCACCGCTATTAGAGTTCCCATTGGCCGGCATGGAGCTGGATTTTGGCGGCATCGTCAAAGAATATGCCGTAGACCGGGCTGCGGTAATTGCACGGAATGCCGGCGCTCGCCACGGCTTTATCAATCTGGGCGGCGACATCAAACTGATAGGCCCACGTCCGGACGGCACTGCCTGGCGAGTGGGTATCCATCACCCCCGCCAAAGGCAGGCATTAGCAAGTACTTTGGCACTACATAACGGCGCAGTCGCCAGCAGTGGGGACTATGAGCGCTGCATTATCGTCAACGGCCAGCGCTACGGACACATCCTCAATCCGAAAACAGGCTGGCCGGTTCGGCATTTGGCATCTGTCAGTGTCGTCGGCGAATTCTGCGTAGTGGCCGGCAGCGCGTCAACCATCGCCATGCTCAAGGAAGAACAAGGCCCAAGTTGGCTGGAACAGTTGGCATTGCCGTACTTATGGATAGACGTACACGGCAATTCCGGAGGCTCGTTAGCCGTTGCAGACCCAGCAACGCGCTGAGTTTTATCCCTTACCGATACGGTGCCAATTCAATATGCCCAAAAATACGGCATATCCCTTGCCATTGCGGCATAAGCCTCAAAACCGGTACTTTGGAATCACCCATCACCCCGTACGTGCCCCGTCAAACGGGAATTCATAATTGGCACACCTATTGCTTTATCTAAAAAAATAATAAAGCACTGTTTTGTTGCCTGCCCCACCCAAACAATTTCCGGGGTATCAATTAAAGCCCCCGACCCATTCAAGATTTTAAGGACGCGCTAAAAAACTCTCTCGCTGGATGAGGGATGGAGCGCTTTTTACCAGTCGTTAACAAGCTGCCACGGATGGCGGCGCCTTACGAATCGGCTAGCCGAGAGACCCGCCGACGTAAACACAAGAAAACATCAGCAACAAATAATGGAGCGGTAGTTATTGCGCTATACCGCGATTGTGATGCTCGATAAGCCCAGCCGCGCGGAATAGCCGCAGAGCTCCCGCATTCGGACAATTTAGAGTAGATGTTTGATGGCTTGTCGCTCTTCTTTTAACTCTACTTCGTTTTGACGCAATCTTGCCAAGCTGAACTCGTTAAGATCCAAGCCCTTAACGATGCCGATCTGCCCATCCACCACCGTCACCGGGAAGGAATAAACCAATCCTTCCGCAACACCATAGCTACCGTCGGATGCGACCGCCATACTCACCCAGTCCCCCGGATCGGTACCGAAGGCCCAAACCCGCATATGCTCAATCGCCGCATGCGCCGCAGACGCCGCGCTGGACTGACCGCGTACTTTGATAATTTCCGTACCTCGGTACTGCACAGTGGGGATAAATTCATCAACAAACCAGGATTGCTCGACCAAAGAGAATACATCCATGCCCTTGACCTTGGCATGATGTAAATCAGGATATTGCGTGCAGGAATGGTTACCCCAAACCGCGACGTTTTTCACGTCTCTGCTCAGCACCCCGCATTTCTCGGCCACCTGACTGATCGCGCGTTTATGATCGAGCATGGTCATGGCCGTAAAACACTCCGGCGCCAAATCCGGTGCGTTATGAATAGCGATTAGAGCATTGGTATTGGCCGGGTTGCCGGTCACTAAAACCTTGACATTCCGGTTGGCTACTTCATTCAGCGCCCGGCCTTGGGTGATAAAAATCTGCGCGTTATCCAATAACAAATCGCTACGCAGCATCCCCGGTCCGCGCGGCTTTGCCCCTACCAAAAAGGCATAATCGACGTTATCGAATGCCACTTTCGGATCGTCGGTAATGATGATTTTGTTGATCAACGGAAACGCGCAATCGTTCAACTCCATCACCACGCCTTGTAACTGCTTCATAGCCGGTGGAATTTCCAATAGACGCAGCACGATAGGCTGATCCGGCCCCAGCAATTCGCCAGACGCCAAATGAAATAGCAAGGAGTAACTAATCTGACCAGCTGCACCTGTTACAGCAATATCCACGGGCGTTTTCATCTGCGTTCCTCTTTATTGATTGGATTCTTCCACACCCGACCCAACGGCAGGCTTTTCCAATATGACATAAAGTTTTTGAGCAAACAATCACTAATTCCTGCTTGCCAAAACCCGCTTGGATTCTGCGGCGAGGTAAATATTATTCTGTATAATGCCGGCGGCTAACCTTCTCCCACCGGGCCACCATTATTCATATCAGGTAGCTTAATGAAAAAATTGTTATTCCAGTTCGACACCGACACCCATCCCTCGGCTTTCGATACCGTAGTCGCTTACGACGGCGGCGCGGACCATGTCATTGGTTACGGCAACATTACCCCCGATAACGTCGGCGGCCTGGTCGACGGTACGATCTTCACTCGCGCCCCCAAAGACAAAAAAAACACGGCGATTTTTATCGGCGGCAGCAATATCGAGGCCGGCCAGCGTTTACTGATAGCGGTGCAAAAACATTTTTTCCCCGGGTTTCAAGTGTCGGTGATGCTGGACAGTAACGGCAGCAACACTACAGCCGCCGCCGCCGTCGCCAAACTGGGCAGCAGCGCAAGCCTGGCCGGCAAAAAAGCGGTGGTATTAGCTGGTACAGGTCCGGTCGGTCAACGTGCGGCGGCAATGATGGCGCTGGAAGGCGCGCATGTCAGCATCACGTCCCGACACATATTTAACGCGGAAAAAGCCTGCTTCGCGATGAAGGAGCGTTTCGGCGTAGATCTGACACCCATAGAAGCCGCCGATTACGACAGTCGCGCCGCCGCCATCCAAGACGCCAACGTCGTATTAGCGACCGGTGCTGCCGGTGTCCAATTATTAAAGCCGGAACATTGGCAAAACAATCCAAATCTGCAATTGTTGGCGGACGCCAACGCCACGCCGCCTGTCGGCATTGGCGGCACGGATGTACTGGATAGAGGCGAACAACGACACGGCAAAATCGTCTGGGGCGCCATCGGCTTCGGCGCGCTAAAACTAGCCCTACACCGCGCCTGTATCACCAAGCTATTTGAAAGCAATAAGCAGGTGTTCGACGCGGAAATCATCTTTGCACTCGCTAAAGCCATGGCTTAAGGTTCTGCCGGATCGATATGTCCGCAGTTCAGCCAAGTTATCGTGAACAGGCAGCCGCCATTTTTCGCGCCGGCGTTGCGGCGGCTGATCCGTATCTTGCCGTAAAACGTTTTCTCAGAGCCGATAGCGAACTGCTGCATATCGGTTCGGAACAAACCGGCTACCGCAGCGGCGACTGGCGGCGCATTCATTTAATATCTTTCGGTAAAGCTGCTTGCGCAATGGCCGATGCGGCACAAACAATAATTCCCGAGTCTTGGCTTGCCGCTAAAGGCATTGTCGTGACCAATTACGACAACATTGATGTCGTCGAAAACTGTCAGGTATTCGGCGCCGGCCATCCGCTGCCGGACGCCGCTGGCTTGCATGCGGCAAAAGCCATCGCTACCCGCCTGAGCAACACGAATCCCGGCGAGTTGGTGTTGGTGTTGATTTCCGGCGGCGGCTCGGCATTGCTGCCCTACCCGGCCGTCGGCATCAATTTGGCGGATAAAATCGCCACCACCCGTCTATTACTGGCCTCCGGCGCAACCATCAACCAGATCAATTGCGTCCGCAAACATCTGTCTCGACTCAAAGGCGGCGGTCTTGCCCGATTTGCCGCACCCGCCGACTTGCACGCACTGATTTTATCCGACGTGCTGGATAACGATTTGAGCGCCATCGCCAGTGGCCCCACCGTGCCCGACGACACCACTTTCATAGACGCCGTCGCAATATTGGAATCGTTCGGCATATGGCAGAAAATACCATCCAGCGTGCAAAACTATTTGCAACAAGGCGCTCAAGGCTTGCAAATCGAAACGCCTAAAGACAGTGACCCGCTCTTCCGGCAGACGAGCCACCATTTGCTTGGCAGCAATGCCATTAGCGTTGACGCTGCAATCGATCAAGCATGCAAATTGGGCTATGACACCCAGCTTTACAGCAAACAGTTGGGCGGCGAAGCGCGCTTGGTTGCCGAGCAAATAGCACTGCATGCGCTATCCGCAACAGCCGGCATGACGCAACCGACAGCCGTCATCGCCGGCGGCGAAACCACTGTTACCTTAAAGGGCAATGGCAAGGGCGGCCGCAATCAGGAAATGGCTCTTGCCTTCGCCCTGGCCGCCGAAAAATACGGGCTGAACGGCGCTTGGACCTTTCTCAGCGGCGGTACTGATGGCCGCGACGGCCCTACCGATGCCGCCGGCGGCATCGTCGATGACGGCACTTTGCCACGCATCCGCGCCGCCGGACTCGACCCGGCGGCCTTGCTCGACGATAATGACTCATACCCTGCCTTGCAAGCGGCGAACGATTTACTGCTGAGCGGCGCAACCGGCACCAATGTCGCCGACCTGCAAGTCCTGCTGCTGCATCCCCACGAATAACCCGAACTTACTTTAGGAGACCCCATGTTTAGCGAATCGATGACCATCAAAGGCTTTGACGACGAACTATTTCAAGCGATGGAACAAGAACGCCAACGCCAGGAAGACCATATCGAACTGATCGCCTCGGAAAACTATGCCAGCCCCCGAGTTTTGGAAGCCCAGGGCACGGTGCTGACCAACAAATACGCCGAAGGCTATCCGGAAAAACGCTACTACGGCGGCTGCGAATACGTCGATGTCGTTGAGCAATTGGCGATCGACCGCGCCAAAGAATTGTTCGGCGCCGATTACGCCAACGTGCAAGCTCACTCCGGTTCGCAGGCCAATATGGCAGTTTTCATGTCATTGATTCAACCGGGCGACACCATCCTGGGCTTGAGCCTGGCCGACGGCGGCCATTTAACCCACGGTGCCAAACCCAACTTTTCCGGCAAAATCTACAACGCCATCCAGTACGGCTTGAACAAAGACACCGGCGAAATCGATTACGAACAGGTCGAAGTCCTGGCCCTGGAACATAAACCTAAACTGATCATCGCCGGTTTCTCGGCTTATTCCCGCATTTGGGACTGGCAACGTTTTCGAAACATTGCCGATAAAGTTGGCGCTTACTTCGTCGTAGACATGGCCCATGTCGCCGGCCTAGTCGCAGCGGGTTTATATCCCAATCCGGTGCCGATTGCGGACGTGGTCACCAGCACCACCCACAAATCCCTGCGTGGCCCGCGCGGAGGCTTGATCTTGTGCAAACACAATCCGGACCTGGAAAAAAAGATCAACTCCAACATCTTCCCCGGCATCCAAGGTGGTCCGTTGATGCACGTGATCGCCGCCAAAGCCGTAGCCTTTAAAGAAGCGCTGACCCCGGAATTTAAAACGTATCAGCAACAAGTGGTGAAAAACGCCCAAGCCATGGCGGCGGTTTTTATCCAACGCGGTTTTGATGTGGTTTCCGGCGGCACCGACAACCACTTGATGCTGGTGTCTTTAATCCCCAAAGGCATCACCGGCAAAGCCGCCGACGCCGCATTAGGCCGGGCCCACATCACCGTCAACAAAAACGCGGTACCCAACGACCCGCAGTCACCGTTTGTCACCAGCGGCATCCGCGTCGGCACCCCTGCTCCCACCTCGCGCGGCTTCAAGGAATACGAAGTCCGTCAAGTGGCGGAATGGATGTGCGATGTGATGGATAACCTGGGGGATGAGAGTGTGATTGATGCGGTTAGGGAGAAGGTGCATTTGTTGTGTGCTAGGTTTCCGGTTTATTCAGCCAAATAGGATTTGATTTTATTCAGTTGATATTGTGTCGCTACCGCGACGGTTTATTTTGGTGTCGGGTCTCGGCCCGACGGCCGAGATACTTTCTTTTGCTCCGCCAAAAGAAAGTATCCAAAGAAAAGGCGGCCCGGATGCCGCTTTGATCCTGCGCTCCTCGCTTTTGAACGGGGTTGCCGAAAGGGGCTTCCTGCCCCTTCGGCAACGCGATGCATCCCTGCATCGCCCCTAACGGGCTGATCCGTTCAAAAGCTCCGGTGCTCGGCGCGACATACGGGAGAAACCCAAGCGCAAATCCCACCGCTTGTGCTCTTCAAAATTTTGTAGGGTACGTTAACAATAGCGTAATGCACCGAACGATCCAGAATCACAACTTAGCCTTAAGCAGCCAATTTATTTATGGAGGATTTATGAAAAAAGCCTGGATTTTTACGCTCACGACACTTCTAGCAGCTTGTTCCGCAACTGATATGCGGCCCCATCTGGAACAATCGATTGGAGACACTCCAAGAACTCAGTTTTCCACCGCTACAACTGTGGAAGAAATTAGAAATTTGCGCCCGCAGGCAACGATCCCATTGAAAGTCGCGGTAGTACCAGCCAACCACCGTCGAACGGAAATTTCAAAAGAAGAGCAAGAGGCTATAAACATTTGGGGCGAAAAGTTTAAGGCCTTGGGTTTTATTAAAAGCTTTGACATTGTCCCTCAATCCTTAATATCAAATTGTGGCTATCGAAGCGAAGGCAGTTGCTTCTCCAACGAATCACGCCTAGCCGGCGCAAGGATGGGAGCCGACACCATCTTGTTCATCAACGATAGTACGGATACAGATTCATACTTAAATCCATTGAGTATGTTAAATATATCCATCATTGGAATGTGGTTAGCTCCTGGGCACCACCGAGACTCATATTCGATATACGAGGCCTCCCTTCTTGACATAAACAATGGGTATTTGTACGGATTCGCACGGGATAGCGGCGAGTACAAAGCAATCCGTCCGTATATGTACGCGAACCGTAATACAGGGCAAAACGAAGCTCGGCTGGAAGCGTTGAACAAAGTTTTTCAAAAACTCTATGCCGCAGCCGAAGAACAGATGCATAAAGGTTTAAGTTTGCACAAATAGCCTAGATGAAACTCAGCGAAATCCAGAATCATTGAAGCCACCAAAACCTCGATTTCGTTTCACTCCATCGCAGTTTCATTGTTCCCTAACCGACTTTTAATTCCGGGACGATTTTTTATCCCGTATGCCGCGCCGAGCACCGGAGCTTTTGGCGAGAATTGCCCGAAGGGGTGCGGCAGGGATGCCGCACGTCGGCGGAGGGGCTGGGAAGCCCCTTCTGCCGACCCTCGTCAAAAGCGAGGAGCGCAGGGAATAAGCGGCATCCGGGTGGCCTTTTCTTTGGATACTTTCTTTTGGCCACGCACAAATTCGTCTGGAAGGAATTTGAACAGCCGACAGGCTGGCCCGAAGGGCGAAAACCAAGGATGGTTTTCGTAGCGAAAGTATCTCGGCTGTCGGGCCGAGACCCGACATTAAATCAAGCCGTCGCGATAGCGACACAACCATTTGAATCTCCTCTCCCCAACCCTCTCCATCAGGAGAGGGAGCAAACGCCCTGAGGAATTAAGGGCAGTACCAGAAAATCAGAGATAGCCGCCTTCAGCTATGATGCACCCTTTCCGGCACAATCAACCCATCCTCCATATAAAGCACATGATCCATTCGCCCAGCCAACTCAGGATCATGCGTCACCACCAAAAAACTCACCTGTAATTCCTGATTTAGCTCCAGCATCAACTGATAAATCTGCTCGGCGGTTTTGCTGTCCAGGTTGCCGGTAGGCTCGTCGGCCAGGACGCATTTAGGCTGATTAATCAAAGCCCGGGCTACAGCAGCGCGTTGCCGCTCGCCACCGGACAATTCGCCGGGCTTGTGCAGCATGCGATGCCCCAAGCCGACACGTTTGAGTAGCTCGGCAGCTTGCTGTTGGGCTTGCTTGATCGATTGGTTGCCGATCAACAATGGCATGGCGACGTTTTCCAGGATGGTAAATTCACCCAGCAAATGATGAAACTGGTAGATAAACCCCAGTGAACGATTACGAAGCTGACTCAGTTTGCCGGCGCTAATCTTATTCAAATCGGCGCCATCCAGCATCACCGAGCCGGAGCTGGGTTTTTCCAGGCCACCCAGCAAATGCAGCAAGGTGCTTTTGCCGGAGCCGGATGCGCCCATGATAGCGACACGCTGACCGGCATGAATCGCCAAATCGACGCCGCGCAACACTTCGACATTCAAATCGCCCTGTTCATAACGCTTGGTTAACTGCTGGCACTGCAACACGATGGCATTATTCATAACGCAACACCTCGGCAGGATTTATACGCGCCGCCTGCCAAGCTGGATACAGCGTCGCCAGCAAGGATAATAAAAACGCCACGCAGGCTATCCAATACACATCGGTCCAGATCAGTTTTGACGGCACTTCGCTGATGTAATACACATCGGCGGCCATGAACTGCACGCCAAAGGCTTTTTCGATGGCCGGCACAATGGTTTCCACATTTAGGGCCAGCAACACGCCGCCAACCGTGCCTAATAAAGTACCTATACTGCCGATGATACAGCCCAGAACAATAAAAATCCCCATCACCGACCCGTTCGATAAACCCTGAGTTTTCAGAATGGCGATGTCACCGCGCTTGTCAGTGACCACCATCACTAGTGTGGAGACGATGTTAAACGCCGCTACTGCCACGATCAGCAGCAAAATGATAAACATCGCCCGCTTTTCGGTTTGCACGGCGCGGAAAAAGTTGCTGTGGGCTTTGGTCCAGTCGCTGACCCGAAACTCTTCGCCCAGCGTATCTGCCAAGCCTTGGGTAATGCGTGGCGCGTTGAATAAATCATCCAGCTTCAAACGCAAACCGGATACTGCCGACTCCAATCTGAACAATTTGCCGGCATCATCGAGATGCATCAGCGCCATATTGCGGTCGTATTCGTACATGCCGACTTTAAACACACCTACGACGGTGAAGCGCTTCATGCGCGGCAGAATCCCGGCCGGCGTGGAGTTAATTTGCGGCGTTATCACGGTGACCTTGTCACCCATCATCACGCCCAGATAACTTGCTAACTCGGCACCTAAAACGATGCCAAACTCGCCGGGGACTAAATCGTTCAAACTACCGAACATCATTTTATTGGCCACTTCAGACACTTTGGCTTCATATTCGGGCAACACGCCCTGCAACAAAGTGCCGCTGACTTGACGATCAGCATTCACCATCACCTGACCGTGGATAAACGGCGCAGCACCTTCGACATGAGGCATGCTGCGAGTGCGTTGCTCTAAAGCTTGCCAATCATCCAGCTGCCCGAAGCGGCCGGTAATTGTGCTGTGCGCGGTCATGCCCAGGATGCGCTCGCGCAATTCGGCTTCGAAACCATTCATGACCGACAGCACGGTAATCAAGGCGGTCACGCCCAATGCGATACCGAGTACGGATGTTAAAGTGATGAATGAAATAAATTGAGTGCGTTTTTTAGCACGGGTATAGCGTAACCCGATATACAGGATGAGAGGTTTAAACATGCTTAGGCTTTTGGGGGTTTACAAGCAGCGCAATAACCGTAAAGGTAGAGGCTGTGATCGGTAAGGGTGTAACCCAATCTTAGGGCAATTTCCGATTGGCGTTTTTCGATGACTTCATCGGTAAATTCGTCGACTTTTCCACACTTCATGCAGACGACGTGATCGTGGTGGCCGCCGCTATTTAGTTCGAATATCGAGTTGCCGCCCTCGAAATGATGACGGTTAACCAAGCCGGCGGCTTCGAACTGGGTCAACACCCGATAAACCGTCGCCAGGCCAATTTCCTCACCTTCCGCCAACAGAATTTTGTAGACCTTCTCGGCCGACAAATGCCTATCGTCCTGTTGTTTTTCCAGAATCTCCAGAATTTTGATTCTGGGCAAGGTCACCTTTAAGCCCGCATTACGCAAATCCTGAGTTTCCACAAGCCCCCTCCTTTAAACCGATAATCCGCAACATTGTATCGTTTTTTGCGCCAAGCCGCTGACAGAATTATGGGATAATGGCCCATCGTTTGTCGTCAGACTCCATTCTCTTCTCATGAAAAAATCGACTTTTTTGCTAGCGGCCGTCACCAGTTTATCGATTAACGCTTGCAGCACCATTCTCACTAACTTGCCCGGCGTGTACACCCTGGATATTGAGCAAGGCAATATCATCGATCAAAGCATGATTAACCAATTGCGGCCCAATATGACCAAGCGCCAGGTCTTGTATATCATGGGTTCGCCTATGCTGTCCGATGCCTTTCATGAAAAGCGCTGGGACTATTTATACTCTGAGCAACCGGGCGGCGAAGACCGGGTGCAAAAACGGGTGTCTTTATTTTTCAATGGTGACAATTTGATGGGCGTGCAAGGCGACTTCAGACCCAGCTCGATGCCGGTTGCCAAGGAATCCACGGAAACCAGCGTTGACGTACCAAAACGCGACCTGGAACGCTCGATGTGGGAAAAAATTAGCGGTTTATTCGGTAGCGACGAACCCGACACCTTTGCCCGCAGAAACAATCAAAACGCTACCGAACCCAAAGAAGCCGCCAGTTCCGCAGAGAAAGGCAAAGAATTGGTAGAAGAAGACGCCGACAAACAATAAGCAAAACGCCCAAACGTCTTACAGCAATAATGCGCCGGCAATGGCAATGAAATTGTCGGCCGCTTGAATCAAGGCCGGCGCGGTTAAACTATGAATGCCATAAACATCGCTGGCAGTACCGAAATCGCTGCGCACCTTTTGCAATAACAATTCGAAATCGCCATCCCCGGACAAGAGAATAATCCGATCAGCCTGCGCAGCGTAATCCATTACATCCAGGGTAATCCCCACATCCCAATCGCCCTTACTGGTACCGTCGCGGCGCTGAATATAGGGTTTTAGTTTGACGGTAAAACCGATATTTTTCAGGATCTGCTGAAAACCTTGTTGCTTGCTGTCTCCGCGGTCCGTCGCATATGCAATGGCAGCAACAACCTGTTTACCCGCGGTTGCCTGCTGCCAAAACGCGCTGTAATTGAAATGTTTCTGGTAGCGTTGCCGGGTGGTGTAGTAAATATTCTGCACATCGACAAAAATCGCTACCCTTTCCATCCGGCGCTTACTTCAAAAAAGAACAGCAGTAATCGCTGGCAACACTAACCTTCATGGTGAAAGCGGCATTGCCCGGCACATTGAAAGACTCGCCGCCTTTCACGGTTTGCCAGGCATCGTTACCGGGCAATAACACTTGCAGTTCGCCCGCCAGTATTTCCATCAATTCAGGTTCGGCCGTGTTAAAGGTATATTCGCCTGGCTGCATAAAACCCAAGGTTTTTGAAGAGCCATCGGCAAACTTAATGGTGCGGCTATTCACTTTTCCATCGAAATAGACATTGGCCTGTTTGACGATGGTGACGTTATTGAATTCTGACATGATGCACATCTATTGCTAGTAAAAAAAGGAGCGCAATCATAGCAGATCGGCTTGTTTGCGAATAACAAAAAGCCGGGGCGCACTAGGTTTGTCGTGACTGCTGAGAATGACCTCAGAAGTAAAATGGGTGCCATCCAACTGCCCGGACCATGCCGCCAACTGCTGGGTTTCCAGATCACCGCCGGCATGACCCGGATACGCCAATACCGTGATAACGGCGCGCGGCGCCAACAAGCCAGACGCGGCATTTAAGGCGGCCAGCGTCGAATCGATTTGGGTAATCACGGTTTTGTCGGCGCCGGGTAAATAACCCAGATTGAACATCACTGCTCTCACCCGGCCACGCCACTGCTCAGGAACATGCAACAGCATATCGGCATGGCTGGCGAGACGCAGTATCACCCGGCGCTGCAAATCGAGCTGAAGTAAACGCTGAAAACTGTTGATCAGCGCTTGCCGCTGAATATCAAATCCGAATACATGACCACTCGCCCCAACGCTCTGCGCCAGAAACACGGTATCGTGACCGTTACCCACTGTCGCGTCGACCGCCACGTCACCCGGATCTAGGTAAGAACCAACAATATGATGGGCAGTTTCAAGCAGGGATATAGGTTTTGTCATAGCGGCGTATATCACAAACGGGCGGCAAACCGGCGTACTGTTGCAAGTAATCGGCAAACCGGGCAGCGTACCAGGGAATCGCCAAGCTGCCCTTGGCGCCAAAGCCATTGAAAATATGCAGTTGCGGATATTTGGGATGCGTGCCGATAAACGGCTGTTTATCGCGTGTAGCCGGCCGGATTCCGGCGCGATGCTGATAAACATTAAGGTTTTGTTGTTGTGGGCAGACCGCACGTAAGCTCGCCAATAAAGCGGTTTTCGCTGCTTCGGTCGGCACATGATCTACTTGATCTGTTTCGAAAGTCGCACCGGTCTTAAAGCGCCCGGACTCCAATGGAATCAGCCAATGCCCGTAATTCAAAATCTGTTTTGGAATATCTTGCCTACTTTCGCAACCCAGTATTTCACCTTTTGCCAATTGAAACGGTAAATACTTAAACCATGGATTGGTAAGCGCCTGATAACCCTCGCAGAAAACAATATGCCGCGGATATATTTCCTGCCAACGCAGCGCCGGCTCGAGATTAATTTCTGCGTATTGCAGAGTGTGTCGCCGATAACAGTGCTTGTTCCGTAAAAAATCACGCAACCGACTCAGCAAAGCCTCGGTCCGCAAATAGCCGGTCTGGCCTTGTTGCAACACACCGTAAGGCGCGTTAATTCCCTTGGAGGCCGCCGCCAACTCCGACAAATAGTCACGATAATCCGCCTGACTCAAACGGCGTTCGGCAATTTCAAGCTCTTTGGCGGTGCGCAAAATTTTCAGCATTGGCATTTGCTGATAGAAGGCTTGTCCAAACTGTCTCTCAAGTTGCCGATAAGCATGCATTGCGACCGGCAGCAGGTTTTCCACATCCACCTGCTTTACCAAGCGCTGCCCGGTCACTGGATTGATTAAACCGGCTGCGACTTGCGAGGCGTTCTCCGCGCCGTCGTCCACCACCAAGATTCGCATTGGCCGCTGCAATAACTCCCAAGCCAATAAACTGCCAGCCAAACCCTGACCGATCAGCAGTACATCGATTTGCACGGCAATTATTGGGCTTGCAAGGCCTCGCCTTTAAAAACAATGCCTTCCCAACCATCACGCATAAAGTGTCTGATATTTTGATGATCGTCGCCGGACGGGTTACCCAATACATCTTGGCGATAATAATCACCGAAGAGCGCCAGAGTTTGTTCGACAGTCAGTTTATGCAATTTGGCGAATGCAAAAATCTTGCAAGAGCCCTCATTACGACCCGCTTCGTTTACCAGAGGCTGTTGCAAGCCGTTACTAAATTCGGTGGGTTGGTATTGATAATGCTCGGCAATGAGCGCAATGACTTCCTGAAATTCGACCGCTTGCCCGGACTTAACACGTTGTAAAAAATCGTTCACTGTCACTGCCTTACTCCCGAAGTTTTATTAATTTTTGGTTAATTTACTGTTTGATTCGAACAAAACACAGTCATTCCCGGTTATAATCGCATGAAATGTCTAGGTGTTTCTCACCTAAGACTGCGTTTGGGATCGTCTTATTCTTGTTATATTCCGTTACTAAAATCCCGCCTTACTTTGGCGTTTGGCTCGAAAAGTGCGGTTTGCAACCTCAATAACATCATAAAGGAATACATTTTGAAACAGATAATTACTCTTTTCTCGTTTTGTCTGCTTTGCTCCTCCACTGCCCTGGCAGAACCGGAAACCCCGATCCCACCTGCACCGCCAATAGAGCCCATTAACAACACTACAATCAGCCCTGCACCTACGGTGACTATAGAGCAGACCAATTATGCGGCTTACCAACTATCGCCTGGTGATGCATTGGAAATCACAGTCTGGAAAGAAGAAGGCTTACAACAATTGCAAATCCTGATTTCCCCGGACGGCACGATTATTTTCCCCTTGATCGGCACCGTCGGTGCTGCCGGTAAAACCATTACCGAACTGAAAGACAATTTGACCAGCCGATTGGCCGATTACATATCCGACCCCTCGATTTCGGTTAAATTACTCAACAACCAGGGCAACTCGATCTTTGTGATCGGTAAAGTCAATAAGCCCGGACAAGTGTTTTCCGGCAGACGCCTCGATGTGCTGCAAGCCCTGAGTCTGGCCGGCGGCCTGACCGTGTTTGCCAAGGAAGGTTCGATTAGCATTATTCGCCGCACCGGCGATCAAGTTAAAGTGTTTCCTTTCGACTACAGCGATGTGATTGATGGCGAAGACCTGGAACAAAACATCCTGCTGGAACCGGGAGACACGGTTACCGTACCCTAAGCGGAATTAGATAGAAGCACTATCTATGAAGATAAAAACGGATTTTTTGCTACCTGCGTTGGTTTTATTCAGCACCGATGGCTATGCGCTGGATTTGCTGTTCAAACCGGAGTTTAGCTTTAAGGAGCGCTTTGACGATAATGTACGCATGCAGATTCATCCAAAGCATAGCAATTTTATCAGCACCCTTTCTCCAGGTGTGATGTTCGGCTATCTTGCCGACGACAACGAATTGAATACCCGTTTTAAGTGGAATGAGTTGATTTACAGTAGCGACTCGGCGCTGGATTTTTCCGAAAAACTAGTCAACCTCAGCCACAAATATCAGGGCGAGCGTTTAAAAACCGATCTAGCAGCAAGCTATGCGGAAGAATCCTCGATTAATAACCAACTTGACCCTACAGTAATCGACCCAACACAGATCAACGAAGCAGGTGGCGTGCAACTTCTCGTACCACGGAACACCAAATCAGTCTCCCCAACTGTCACTTATAACTTGAACGAGAAAAGCTCTCTACAATTGGGTTATAGCTACCAGGATGTGGCGTTTGACAGAGCGCAAAACCTGATAAATAACATTAATTACTCGGATTATAGTTTCCAGCAATATTCGGCAACGGCCAGCCATGCCTACACCGAACGCTTGTCATTTAACCTGACAGGTGCGTATTCGGTGTATGAATCGGCAAACGAGAGTCCAGGAATCGGTCTTTTCAATCCTTTTCCTTTTCCTGTACCATTGCGATTTTATCAAACCGCGCCAATAACAACAGGTTTCAGCCAAAAATCGACTACGTTCACTTACCAGGCGGGTGTGCAATATCTATTTGACGAGCAGACCCAATTAGCATTTTCAGCTGGGATTCGCGACACAACAACTGACAGCACTCAATTCACCAGCTCGTCAAACCCTGCGCCAGAGCTTAATAGTCGGTCTTCCTTATCCAAAAACACCATAGGCAACGTATTTTCGGCAAGCTTGGCTCGTAAAAGCGACTGGGGTGACTTCAGCTTAAGTGCCGGACAACAGCTCAACCCGGCCAGCACCGGTCAGCAACAAACCTCAACCACCTTTTCAGCCCGAGGCCGATACAATCTCACGGAGCGCTTATCCACCGGTATCAACGCCAATTACTTGCTATCTGAATCGATATCCACATTTAGTAACGATACCAGCAGAAGCAATAACCGCACATTTATTACCCTATCACCGAATGTTCAATGGCGCTGGACGCCGGAAATCAATTTGGATCTGTCTTATAGCTATCGCCAGCAAGTGTATGAATCAAACAACCAGACCATCACCGGCGACAGCGTACAACTACAATTCTCTTATCAACCGCAAATCAATCGTCAGGTGAAATAGCGTGGAAAATCAAGCCATCGACATCAAGGACTATCTAAAAATCATCAAACGACGTAGACGGTTTTTAGTTATTCCGTTTCTAATCATTGCGCTGATCAGCATCGTTTTGGCAGTGCTGTTACCGGCAGTTTACCGCTCTACTTCCACCATTCTGATCGAGGCGCAAGAAATCCCCGCCGAACTGGTGCATTCCACAGTGACCACCTTCGCCGACCAGCGGATTCAGATGATCAGCCAACGGATCATGACCCGACCGAATTTGACGGAAATCATCAAGAAATACGATCTCTATGCCGAGGAACGGCAAAAAAAGCCGGAAGAAGTCATTCTGGAAAAAATGCGTAAAAGCATCAAAGTCGAAACCATCAGTGCCGACGTCGCCAATAACAAAAGCGGCCCTGCCCAACAAGCTACGATAGCCTTTACGCTAACATTTGACGATAAATCACCCGCGCTCGCGCAAAAAGTCGCTAACGAATTGACTTCCTTGTTCCTGAAAGAAAACATCAAGTCACGCACCGAATCTGCGGAAAATGCAGCATTGTTTTTGAGTGAGGAATCAAAGCGCCTGAAAGCCAAAATCCAGGAAATTCAACAAAACTTAGCTACGTTCAAGGAAAAGAACCTGAACCAACTGCCGCAAATCAGTGCCATGAATCAGCAAGAACTGACCTCCTTGAGCAATCAGTTATTGCAATTGGATAGCCAAGAACGAACGCTGCAAGATAGGCGTTATTACCTTGAAGGCGAACTGGCGCAAATCGATCCCAACACCATGGCTACCAACGCCGTGGGCAATCGGGTGTTCGATATGAAAGACCGTTTGAAGGAACTACAATCGCAATATCCATCGGTGTTATCCAACCATTCTGCGAACCATCCCGATGTGATTAAAATCAAACGGGAAATCGACTCATTGCAAAAAGAAATCGGCTCCAACACCGATCTGAATGCGATGAACGGCGAACTAACCGACAGAAAAGCAGAATTGGCCTTGTTGTTGAAACAGTATTCGGACAAACACCCTGACGTGGTGAAACTGCAAAAACAAATCAGCGCCTTGCAACAAAGCCTGGCTAGCGCGAAACAAAGCGACTACAGCAATGCCAGTATTCAACCGGATAACCCGGCCTATATCACCTTGAAATCGCAACTAGCTTCAGTGAATACCGAAATCGAATCGTTGAATTTCACACGTAGTCGCGTACAGAGCAAAATGGAAGAGTTACGCTCAAGCCTACGCCAATCGCCATTGGTTGAAAAAGAATACATGGATTTGATCCAGGATCTGGACAATACCAATCTGCGCTACCGTGAAGTGAGTGCGCGAGAAATGGAAGCGCAAATCTCGCAGCAATTGGAAATGGAAAGAAAAGGCGAGCGTTTTACTTTAATCGACCCCCCCCAAGAACCATTACAACCGGTTAGCCCGAATCGAATTGCGATTATGGTACTGGGCATGGTGTTGGCGGTGGCGAGCGGCTTAGGGGCGGTGGCATTGACCGAAATGCTGGACTCGACCGTTAATAGCCCAAAAGCGGTCGCGGCGATTCTGGGTGTGGAACCTTTGGCGTCGATACCTTATTTCGAAAGCCAGAGGGAACATCAAGCACATAGAAACGAAAGACGGCTGTTGTTGATAGGCATGGCAATAGCCGGCGTTCTGGCTGTCATCGCATTTCATTTTATCGTCATGCCGCTAGATGTATTTTGGTACAAATTACTACGTGTCGTGGGCAATTAATCATTTAAGGGAAAATTCATGAACCCCATTGAAAACCTCGTGGAAAAAAGTAATCCAGCCGCAGCCGGATTAGCCAATCAACCCGGCGACAAAGTCAGCATCGCTTACACCAAAACGCGGGTGCACACTCCGGATCAAAACTTACTGAAGCAAAACCGGATTATTTCCGCAGCGTTACCTGGAAAATGGCTGGAATCCTACCGCATGCTACGCACCCGCTGCTTGCAGCAAATGGATGCGATGGAATGGAAAACCATGGCTATCACCAGCCCCAGCGAAGGTACCGGCAATAGCTTAACAGCCGCAAATTTAGCCATCAGCATGGCGATGGAACTTGACCGCACAGCCCTGCTGGTGGATGCCAATTTCCAAAATCCCAGCATTAATCAATTATTCGGCATTCAGCCGGGCGCAGGTCTTAGCGATTATTTGTTGAACGACACCGAGTTAAGCTCCATGCTGATTAATCCGGGCATCGAGCGTCTGGTAGTGCTGCCGGCCGGCAAACCTTTATTCAACTCAACTGAGATGTTGCGCTCACCGAAAATGGTACGACTGGTTAACGAACTGAAAAGCCGTTACCCATCGCGTATCATTATTTTCGATATGCCGCCGATCCTGTCGCACGATGATACACTGGGTTTTTCGCCTTATGTGGATTGCGTGTTGTTGGTGATCGACGAGGGGCATACCAAGACGGATCAATTGAAGCACGCGGCCTCTTTGTTAAAAGACACCAACGTACTGGGGACAGTATTCAATAAAGCCACCGACATTAAAATCGGCTATACCGGGGTTTAAGCCGGTCTGACGTGGCTACCTGCGGTAGCCACGTCCCTACATTTCCTATCAGAGTTTACTCAAAACATCCTTCGCTTCATTCAAGCCATCGAACTCCACTTTTTTATCGACCGCTTTTTGCAAATATTCGCGGGCTTTAACCGGATCGTTTTGCTTGAAATACACCATACCCAAATGATAATTACTGATCGGCGATTGCGGATCGCGTTCAATCACCTTCAACAATATCTCTTTAGCCTTATCGTAATTGCTTTGTTTATAGGCCACCCAAGCAACCGTATCCATCATATTGGGATTATTGGTTTGCAATAAAGGTTCGGCCAATTTGGCTGCCCGTTCCAAACTATCCGGACCGGCGGAAAAATCCGACAAGTAACTGGCCAGATTGTTAACCGCCACCACCGAATCCGGATGCAGTTTGTAAGATTCTTCGTAAAGCGCCAGCACCTTCTCATGCTGACCGTCACGATGATACAAACGCGCCAAGTCGTCGACCAGCTCCAATGCCCCTTTAGTTTTTTCAATCCCTTTTTTGTAGATATTGATGGCCTCGGCCTGGTTTTTTTGTGCCAACTCGATCAAGGCCAAGTTCCGATAAGGGCTATACCACTCCGGTTTGATATTCAAAGCCTTTGTGTAAGCTGTTTTTGCTTCGGCAAATTTCTGTTCGTTCAGATAAGCACCACCCAGCAAATTGTAAGCAACGAAATGATCGGGCTGCTGTTTAATGACTTGCTGCAATTTACCGATAGCCTTATCCGACTGCTTCAATACCAAATAGCTTTTGACCATCTCGGTCAAAGGCTCAATCGCATCCGGCTTACGCGCCAAGGCCTGTTGAAAGGCTTCGGTGCTGGCTTCCAGCTTGCCTTCCGCCTGATAGCCCAAGCCGGACATGTAAAAGCCGGTGGCGTCTTTATCGGATAACTGTTGCACCTGTTTGGCAATCTCTTGCGCTTTATCCCAATGCTTTTGCGACAACTCCATTTTAAACAGCGCCTCCAAGCCTTTCAGACTTTTCGGATTGGCTTTCATCAGTGCTTCAAGCTGCTGCTTGGCTTGATCTTGGTGCCCCGCTTTCATATGCAAGCCAACCAAATCCAGCCGGGCGGTCTCATCGCCCGGTGCGACGGCCACCACTTTTTCCATATTTTCTCTGGCCAGTTCTTCTTCGTTATTGCGCAGATGTGCTGCGGCCAGCATTTTCAACACACCGATATTGTTGGGTTGATCAACCAATACCGAGCGAAAATCGGCAATTGCGTCGGGAATTTTGTTTTCACCCAAAGCAAACTGACCGCGCAGCGTCAAAGCCTCGGCATCGCGCGGATTGTTATCCAACACTTCCTTGATCAAGGCCTTAGCCTCGTCGCCGCGCTTGGTCATTGCATACAAAGCCGCTAATTTATTTCGTGCGGTGATGCCGCTGGGTCCCAATTTATCCTGATCGACGACTTCTTTCATAGTCGCTTCGGCCTTATCGACTTGCTTTTGGGCAAGCTGGATATTCGCCAGTTTGAATTTCAACTCATACGCTTGCGGCTTTTGCTCTATCATCGGTAGCAGCTCTGCAATCGCCACTTCCGGACTGCGCTTTTCCAACAGGAAGTCGACCAAATAAGTTTTGGCGGTATCGTTGTCCGGCAATTTGCTAACCGCATCGCGTAAAGTCGCTTCGGCTTTATCGACTTGTTTGGTACCGACTTGGAACAAGGCTAACGTACGGTAATGCTGTAATTGCTGCGGCTCCAGTTTGACAATTTCCAACAACATGGCCTCTGAATCGGCAATCTGATTGTTTTTAGCGTACAAACCGGCCAGCATGCTGCGCAACGCCACATTATCCGGCTTCTTTTCAATAGTTTGCTTCAACAAAGCAATCGCTTCGCCTACTTTATCTAAACGCGCTTTAATCGAGGCCATCATCAAGGTCGCCGGCACATCGTCCGGACTGTTTTTCAAGGCGCGCTCCACCGTCATAATCGCGCCATCGCTGTTATTTTTGGCTGCTTGTACGCCGGCGAACAACACCAAAGCCTCAACATTGTCCGGTTCCTTCGCTAAAGCTTCGCCGACCATTTTTTCCGCATCGTCTACCGCGCGATTTAATAACAGCAGCTGACCAACCCGCACCCGCGCCATCACATGATTTTCATTGCCGGCAACCACGGTACTGTATTCCTTAAAGGCATTTTCGATTTTGCCTTGTTTACTCAGGGCTTCCGCAATCTGGAAGTGAGTTTCCCAGTCCTTGGGATCGATTTGCAGCACGTTTTTATAGGCAAGCAACGCTTTCTCATAATCACCCGCTTGATATAGCTGTTTGCCTTCTTCCATGTATTTCGCTTTCCGTTCATCGGCGCCGTTACAGGCCACCAAGCCGGTCGATAACACAACAATGCCTAGATTTTTTAAAAAATTTTGTTTCGTTGTCATTAGTCTCTCGATAATTCGTGCATTTGATTATGTAGCCGCCATGATGGAGCGCCGCTTTTTGGGATTTTAACTTATTTACGCGACCAAGCCTTAAGGCTTTCGGTAAATCAGCTAGGGTCGAGGTGCGGCATGTTGCCGCACCTGAGTAGAGAAACTATTGGACGCCAGCCGGCGCTGTGCCGCTATCCGCAGCAGATTGTTTTTGATATTTACCGGCGTTCAACTTGTCCTCATATTCCTGGACGATAGTTTCCATTTCCACACTGTTGAATTGCAGCAAGGCTTCATTCTGCAACACACTAGCCAGTGCGCCTTTGTTTTCGTAGCGTTCCAGCAATTCCTTGGCGGCCTCGTAAAGTTTCACATTATGAATATCGCAAACCCCCAATTGCTGCTCGGTTGCTTGCTGCTTGGCAGTTAATGCCGTTAATTGCGCTTGCAAATCGGCTTTAGCCTGACTCAATTCCTTATGCTTTTCCATCACGTCGGAGAGTCTGGCATTGCTTTTCTCCAAACGCTCGCGCACCTCACCATTGGCATTTCGCTGCGCGGATAACTCGCTGCTGATTTGCTCCTTGGCCGCCACTGCCGCCGAATGGGCTTTTTTCAACTGCTCAAGCTCCTGTAACTCCTCGGCTAACTTGGCCGATTCGGCCTTTGCCGCATCGCGTTCGGCAGTCAGGCTTTTAACCATCGCTTGCAGCTTTAAAACAGCGCCATCGTTCTTGGCAGCCTCACGCGGCGCGGCCTGACTGGTGGACCAGCTACTGCCAATAAGCACAAACAATACGGCCACTTTCGGAAATATATTCATCGGCAACCTACCTAGAATTGCGTATTGACGTCGATCTGCAACACATCGATACCAAGAGGGGGTCCCGTGATGATATCGGCACTCAACCAGCGGCCGGTCAACCAAACGTTTTTCATCAAGCCATAGTTACCGCCGATGAACCAGCCCTTACTGTTGGTACCGCCGAGGTGGAAATCAGAATCGGTGAATGCATCCAATACCGCATCGCGCTCCACGTACTTATAGGCAGCAAACACATTCCAATGACCGGCCACTTCGGCTCTTGGCCAACCGAAATCCGCCCTAAACTGCCAGGCGTTGGTTTTACCCTCAACCACCGTACCGTTCAGCATCCGGCTGACCGCAGCTTTATTAAAGCCGACGTTTTTAGCGTAGTCGCCGCTCAAGCGCAGATGGTAAGGGGCAAACAAAGTCATTTCATACGAAACATTGGCGTTGACGATATTGTAATCAGACGCCAAACCGACCATGCCCGGATTGGAAGCCAAAGCCCCCGTGCCTTCTCGGCAAATCGACGCCAAGGTATTGCCGCCCTGCATGAATTCCGGACGCGAAGCAGTGTTGCCGCGCGTATTGAGATCGCAAGTGCCTAAAACGCTGGTATTTTGCTTAGCCTCGACGTTGACGTAATCGAAATAAGCCAACGCGGCCTTTAAATTATCTTGATTGACAAAGCCCCAATCCACGCCGACTTGACCGCCGAACAACCATTTATCGCTGCTCAGCGCCGATTCTTGTAATGGAAACGCCCCGGCTGTCGCAAAAACGGAATGGGTGTGGTCGTCGTTAGCCATCAAGCTGTCCGATCCGCCCAAACGGTGGCGCACGGTGCCGGCAAAACCTTCGAAAGATAAATCCGTATCCCACACCAATTCGCTACCGCCGGTAAACTCACCGCCGCCGGTATACCAGGGGTTCTTGATCCGGCCGCCGGACAAGGTCAGCCATTTGAATTTATTGTCGTCAATCGCATCGTACTGCAGATAGGCCCGGTCCACGGTGAAATCGTATTTTTGTCCGGTAAAGCCCAAAGACTGGTTGGTAGATACCGGGTCACGTTGATTACCCGTCGCCAAACGCACACCGGCTTTCATACCATCGGTAATCGTTGCATCAATGCCCAAGCGCAAGCGCTCGCGAAAATGCTGTCTGTCGGTAGTCGTATTCAAGAATTGATCCACACCCGCCGCGTTCAGACCGCCTCTTTCGTTAACCGCCTGCCAGTCAATATAAGAATTGGCGATGTTTTCCTTGGCCATCATCTCATGCTGAGAACGTAAACGAATATCGCCGGACAGCTTGAAACGCCTGGTCCACTCCGGCAACGCATTAGGCAAGCCCCACTGTTCGTTCTTGGCCTTTTGCATCACATCGCCGACCACTTCTTCGCGCAGCTCACTGCGCACTTGCTGACGAATCTCGTCTTTGACGAAGTCCGGCACATAAGCCACCCGCACTTCATCGGCCGGCACGGCTTCCTTGGCACCGGCGGCCTTGGCTTCGGCCACTTGCTGGCCGGCTTCGACTTCGGCTTGTTTGATCATCTCGTTGGCAGCCTTGTCGGTAATCACCCCTTGTTTGACCAATTGCTTGATCAAATTGGTGGTGGTATTGCGCAGTTTCAGCAACTCTTCCTTTTCTCCGGCCTGCACGGTGCCGATCAGCCCCGATAGCGCTAAGGCCATCAGCTGTTTCTTATTCGCCATTGTTTTACCTGTGGATACTTAAATACGTGATGAAATTTTTAACTTGATCGGTTGCTGCATACCCGGTGGCGGTGCTTCCGCGACTCGGTCGAATTTGTTTAATAAACGGCTGAGCAATTCGTCGATGTCCGCATCGTTGCTGCCCTTGGCCAATTCGACTCGCTCCACCGAGCCGTCGGCTTTCAGCCAGACCTTGACGATGGCGGTATAGCCCTTGCGGCGCAATTCTTCATGGCTGCTGAGAATGTTCAGAATGCCGTTCTTGACCAAACCGCCGTACCAGGCAAACGGGTTACCGGTCCCACCGCCGAACAGGCCGGTGCCGCCCTTGCGGGCCGCCAGACCAAAACCGTCCGATCCGGCCGTACCCTCGGCATCCAGACCCAGATCGCGCGGCGGCGCTTGTTCTGGCTCGGGTTCCGGTTCGGGCTCGGGTTCCGGATCGGGTTCCTTAATTTTTTCCTTGATCTCCGGCTCGGGCGGCTTCTCGACTTTCGGCGGTGGCGGCGGAGGGGGCGGCGGTTTAAATAAGGTCACCGGCTGAATTTTTTTCTCGTTTTTCGCCGGCTTTTTGTCGACGAACTCCATAATGATTTTAACGACGTAAAAAATCGCGATAGCGGCGATTACGGCAGCGATGAGCATTGGAATATAAACCCGCCAATGTTTCTTCTTTGACATGTCGCAAGGCTTTATTTGGTCAGATTTTGGGTAACCAGACCGACCTGGGTGATTTCCAGTTTGCCAAGCAAAGCCAAAATATCGACGACGCTTTGATACTGGACAGTGGAGTCCCCTTTAACCACCACCGGCAATTCCGGATTGGCGGCCTTGTATTGCATCAGTGTCGATTCCAGCTGCTCCATCGTCACCGGAAATGTATCCAGAAACAGTGTGCCGTCGGCGGTCACCGTGATGGCTTTGGTTTGTGGCTTGGCCAAACTGGGCGTATTGCTGGCCTTGGGCAGATTGACCTGCACGCCTTGCACGGCTGCCGTGGTCATCAGAATAAACACCACCAGCAACACATAAGCCAAATCCAGCATAGGCGTGACGTTGATTTCGTCGTACGCTGCGTTTTCTTCTTGAACTTTCATTGAATATTCTCGGGTTTTCGTAGGGTACGCAACGCATACCGGCAGACTTTGGCAAGGTACGCATTGCGTACCCTACGAAGTTTAATTAGCTATGCTGCTCGGCCAGTTTGGCGACAAATTCATCGACGAACACGTGCATGTCGGCGGTCACGGCCTTGATCATGCTGCCCAGATAGTTGTAGGCAAACAGCGCCGGTATCGCCACGCCCAAGCCGGCAACGGTCGCCGCCAAAGCCGCGGCGATACCGGGCGCAATAGCGTTGACGTTGACTTCGCCGCTGGCGGCAATCGCCGCGAACGTGATCATGACCCCGACCACGGTGCCGAGCAGCCCCAGGAACGGTCCACCGGAAATCGCGATGGTCAACAACACCATTTGCGAGTTGAGTTTTTGCAGTTCCCGCACCAACACGCCGTCCATTGAGGCCTTTACCGCATTCAAAGCCTGGGCGGACAAGCCCTGGTCGGCCGCCTCAGCGCCCACGCTTTTCGCCAGACGTTTATTCATTTCCTGCACGCCGACGTGGTAAATCCGGTAGATCGATGAACCCGCAAACGCCGCATGATTGCCGGTCAAGGACAGCAACAACGGCGATTCGTCATAATCTTCCTGACCGTCTTCGTCCTGGTGATCCAGATTGCTGATATTTTTGGCGCCCAGTTGGCTGAAAGCCTCTTCGAATTTCTTGTTCTCACTGCGGGTACGGTTCAACACAATCGCCTTACTGACGATCACCAAGGTACTGACGATAAACATCACCCCCAGAATCCCGATGATGACCCAGCCGTCCACGGTGACGTTATCCAGCGTAGACATCAAATAGGATTCGCCGCCCTCTTCGCTGTCGGGCGTGCTGTCTTCGCCGTAGTTCAACAACGCCGACGACTGGCCTTGCATCATTGCCGCGAATTGCAGGTAATTCTGATCGCGAGCGACCTTCGCAATACCAAATTCATCAACGGCACCGACCAAGCCACGCGAACCATCCACTGCCGCGCCTATGCTCATATCACCCAACAGCGAAGGCACGCTGGCCGGCAGGATGCCCACCGGTTTACCGTCCACATACAAGGTAAAACCGTCCTTGTTACCGGCGACCGATAAGTATTGCCAAGTGGCCAAATTCAGATCGGCGGAACTGACCAACTGCTTGCGATTAACCTCCAAAACCGGGGTTTGACCTCTAACAGATAAAATCAGCCCATCCCGCGCGAATATCACCCCGTCGGTTTGGGCTTGATCAATTTTGACCCATGCCGAAACGGTCCAGCCAAATTCGACGGCCATCTGAATCGCGGGGGTTGCCGCAATGCGTATCGATTGACTACCGTTAAAACCGCCCGCTTCGCCAATGGCTCCACCTTCCACAACGGTTTGGGTAGCGGTGGCCGGTTGATTGGCATAGGCCGTAGCGTCTTTAACCGGACCGGCTTCGAAGTGATAGGCGACAGCCTGAGCCACATCGAATATCCCCGCAGATTCCTGAGCATCCACAGCCTTGGGGTTGCCGTAATACATCCAGAACATCGGCTCATCGGCCGTAGCAATGTCCTTGGGCAATTTCACCCAAATCAAAGCCATTTCGTTGACCGTATCGATTTTCTCTATGTAAAACTTCAGCGGCGTTTTGTCGTCGCCGGCCATGAAGCGTAAATCTTTGCCGTTTTCGCCCAAATCGGCGAAGAAGCTGAAATTGCCGGTATGCAAACGCACCAGCACCAAGCCTTCCGCTACCGGCGTCACGCCGCCCTGCTGCAATTGCTGGGCGTCTATGGTTATTTTCTTTCTATAACCCCAATCGTCGTTCCACCAAGCTTGCGCCAGTCCGGGCATCGCCAACAGGGCCGCTACTAAAAACACAATCCGTTTCATGATCACTCTCAAATCAAAACATAAACTGGATTATCCCAACGTTTTTTTACATGATTATGACGGGCGGGAAAGAATCGAAAAAACGGGAAAAAATAGTATTAATCCGACCGATTTAGCGCAGGCCGACACGCCCACTGCCCGCTGCGAACACGGGCAATTCAGCCATTGTCAGCCTGAATGGCAAGACAGCCGGCTATTCACCAAAACCCAGAATATCCACACTCAAGATACCCAAGGTGTTGGCCGCTGCCTTAGCCAGTTTTTCGGCTGCATCCTTGCCAACGTTGCCGGTACTATCCAGCGATTTGCCGACCGCGGCCGCCACATTGCTGACACCGGTCAAACCGGCGGCGATGCTACCGGTCGCGGCGACCGGCACGCCCACGGCAGAACCACCAACATCAATATTATCCGCGCCCACAATGGCGGTGGCCGCCAGCGTGATGTTATTGCCTCTAATACCCGCCTCACCGGCATCGATGATGCCGCGCGGCGCAAACAACAACACGTCGCCTGCTCCTACCGTTCTGATACCGCCGCCCTGCAACACCGGCGATACTTCCAGTACCGGCATCCCCGCCGCGTCGTAACTGACTTTAAGGGGTGGAGCCGCCAACGCGGTTTGCGCACTCCGACCGGCATCGACATCGCCTTCAGTCGAACCGCCGGTAATATTGCCGTTACCCAAAGTCACCACGCGCTGGATGTTCACATCGATGTCGTTGCGGGCCAGCAGATTAGCCTCGCCCTGTTTTTTTACGATCACGCCCAACTCATCGTCTTCCTTTGCCAAACCAATATCAGCGGTCGCCAAGCCTACGGTAATGCCGCCGTTGGGAGTAAACAGATTGGCATCGCCGCCGTCCTTGGTTTGTATCGAACTCAAGAACAGCGATATGTTGCCCAGCTTGGGCCTGACCAGTTCGCGGGCATCGTCTTTCTCGCGGTCGCTAGCGCTGGCAAAGGTTTTACCCTGCCGTGCCAACTCTGCCTCAATTTTTTGCTGCAGCGCGGCATTCAAACTATTCAAGATATTACTGGCGCTGGTATCGGCGTTAACTACAATGCCGTTCGCAGCATCAATGCGGTAATCGCTATTGCCTGCCAATAAGGTGGTACCGGGGAACAGCGACTCGATGGTAGCCAGCAATTTTAGCTCGGCCAGATCCTGCGCCTGTTTGGTGGTGGCTTTGGCCAGCGTGCTGGCATTGGCTTTTACCTCCTGCAAAAACACCGATTGCACGACGCTTAACAGTTTGCTGTCTAACCGGGCCTTATCCACCGTGGAAAGCCCGTTAAATGCCAGTTTGGCCGCATCGACGCTTAACGAAGAGTCGCCGGTGATGCTGCGCATTTCCTGCACGAACAAATTCAGGTAACGCTGATTTTCCAGGACGTATTTACCCGAGTTGAGCATAAACCCTTCGGCAAAGCCGTTGCTGTTCAGTGCACCGCCAGCCAAACCGGCAATCACGGTAATGTTGGCACCGTCATCCGCCAGCGCGGCGTTGGATTGATCGCCCGAAGATGTAATGCCTATGGACGATCCCAAATTCACATCCCGGCCCGCCAGCGCGGTTAATTGTCCGGGACCGGCCACGTCTATGCCTTGATCGGCTTCGATGATATTGCCGGTATCGGGGTGAATATTGATCGTGTAACGAATATCCCGGCCGGCATTAAAGATACTGACCGCGTCGGCATTGTTATGTTGAATATTAAACGTGGCGCGGACAATATCCTTACCGGCGCTGACCTCGGCGGGCTTGGCCAATACGAATACGATGTCATCGTCGATACGGCCGATGTTGCCGCTGCCGGTACTGATCAACACCGGATTCGGGTCATTGGCGTGCAACGGCGTGCTGGCATGTATCGCGGTGGGCGATTGCGGTTGCTGAATATCCAGAACCTTTAGCACGTTGTCCAAGTCGGTTAAGGAAGACCCGACGAAGGGCAATGCGGCGCTAGGTAATGCCGCAGGTTCCGCATCGCTCAAAATAATCCGCGGATTACCCTTACCGGTTAAATTCTCAGCCGCAAATAACTCCAAGTCACCCTGCGCCGATGGGTACAATGTGAAGCTCTTGTCAACGGCAATATTGCCGTTCAGTGCGTAAGCATGCAGGCCGGCGGGATAAACCAAAAAGCCTTCGGAGATATTGGTATTGGTGGCCTTCTTCAAACTGGCGATGTCGTTTTCCAGGCCAAGGTCGCCGGAGAGCGTGGTCAATGTCACATTGCTATCGGTGCTGTAGCGGAAAAACCGATTCGATGAAGCATTGATCAAATCAACCGAATCCGGCAAGGTCACGAACATCGGATCGACAATCGCTTCCAGGGCCAAGGACTTGCCGGCAACGACATTAAACTGCGCATCGCCCAAAGCCAATATCGGATTCAAACCCTTGTTGGTACCGGCTTTCAAAGAGCCGTGCGCATAAATATCCGCCGCCCCGCCATCCACATAAAACACGCCGCCGGCGATATCGCCACCCGCCTGCAATTGCAGATTGCCGCCGCCGTTCACTTCCACCACATTGGTTTTGAACGTGATAACAGTGGCGTCCGCCACCGGTGTGTCCCGCTCGCCTACCTGTTTACCGGTGGTAGGTATCATCACCGACAAGTCTTCAACATTTCCGCCCGCGCTGATGCGGACATTACCGCCGCCGAAAGCGGTTACGCTTTGCTGATGCTGACGAGAAAAGCCACTTGAGTCGCTGATACCCAAGGCCACGCCCCAGGCTGTCGGACGTTCCGAGTTGAATTCCGTACTGTGCTGATTGCTGTTGGACCAATCGCCGGTACGTACCAACGCATCGCTGAGCAACTGCGCACTAGGTTTGGCGTCTATATCCCGCCCGACCTGAATACTAATGTCGCCGCCGTCCAAAGGATATTCTGCGTAGAACAATGCGGCCAAATCCGGTCCGCCGCTACCCCAGCGTTTGGCATCATCCACATCCGCCCGGCCCGCCGTGTAGATCGCCGAGTTTTGATTACCGTAAACCAAGTCACGCGCCGCGCGAATATCAATATCGCCGGTGCCGGTCCGCACGCTGACATCATTGGCGAAACTGACGTCGCCGCTGCCGGCGCTGGTCAACAGACTGGCAGAGGCCAGCACAGTCATTGCATCGGCGGAACCCAAATCGGCGCCGCCGATCAGTTGGTAACTCCACGAAGCTCCGGTTTGCAAATAATCGCTGACGTTGATAGCTCCAAAATTGGCGGAATTCAAAACCCCGGTGGAAAAGCCGTCGCTCAAATTGGCATTGATTAACAAATTGCCTTTCGCTCTAAGCGTTAACACCCCAACCAGATCGTTATTGGCGCCATAACGCCAGGCTTCTCCGCTATCGAGTTTTCCCAAATCCCAGGTTTCGGCGATGGTCAAATTGCCGCTACTGCGAACTTCCACGCCGGGGATGATGGTAAAACCGGCGCCAAAGCGGCTGTTAGCCACATTAGCCGCTGCCAAATCGGCCATATAAGCCAGATTATCGTTATGCATCGCCTGCTGTTCGGCGGAGGCGATACGGCTGTTGTGATAAATACGCGCGCCTTCAACGGTGACGTCGCTATCGCCAACGATAGTGCCTGCGGCAATGGGCTTGACGTTAATGTCCGCCAGACCGTCGCCGTCGGTATCGTCGCGGTCGGCACGTAAATACACCTCGCCCGCTACGCCGGCTCCAGCCGCTGCAACGTTGATGCGCGCGCCGGGCTGGATGTCAATGCCGGCGCCATCGGCGGACGCATCGATAGACGACAAACTCACCTTGCCGCCGTTGCCGTTCGCCGCTTGCGCGTTCGCTAGAATCAGCGCCGAGCTATTCAGCGTCAGCAGATCTTCCGCCGCCAAAGTCACCGAACCGCCATTCGCACCCGCAGCATCCAAGGTGCCGGCAATGCTGATACTGCCGGTGTCGGCGCTCAGATTGATCGCATTAGCACTCACAGTTTGCCCAGCCTCAACCACAATGTCGCCGCTGCGGGTTCTCAGTTCGACAGCGCCGCTAAAACCAGCGGCGGTAAACACCGCATTTAAAGCACTAAAGCCGCCCGCACTCAAACTGCCGGTATCAACGGCGACCCGGCCACCGTTGGCCTTACCGACGCCATGAGCATCGATAAAACCGTTGAATTGCACCTGGCCGGTGCCGGCTTGCGCGGACAACAATCCGGCCAGTATCTCGGCGTTACTGGCGTTTAGCAGTAGCTTACTGCCTGCTTCGGCGCTGACATTGCCATGTTGAGAACTCAAACTGATTTTGCCGCCGGACAGATTCACCGGTTTGCTTAAACCCGCATACGCCACGGCACCGGATACATCAATCAAAGCATTCCCGCCTAAGGTCACATTACCCAGCAAAGCGTTCATGGACACGTTACCGGTTTGATACAACAAAGCCGTGTTCAAACCAATGCTATCGGCTTCCAACAGTAAATGCGCAGCTATGCCTTGGGTAGAAGCGGTTAGCACCTGGCTGCCACCCGTGAGCGACAAGTTATGACCGCTGGCACTGATGATGGTTTTAGCGCCGTTCTCGGCACTGACAAACGGCGTGTTCACGCTCAAGTCGGCCAATGCGGTTAAGGTGCTGTCACCTTTGCCCAACATACGCTCGCCGGCATTAACATTCACTGCGGCAAATCCCGACAGCTGGAATTTACCTTGGTCCAGCAGCAGCTGTTGCACATTGATATTCAATACCCCGCTGCCGTCGCCCGCCAAAACACTGCCCGTAGACTTGCTATTGGCAAGACTCAAGGTTTTCGCATTCAAAGATAGGGTTTTCCCGACATTGGCTTTACCGGCCAGACCCAAGGCATCAATGCGTAAATCGCCGAACTGAAAAGGCTGACCAAGGGCATCGGTTTGCAATAACTCACCGTACAAATTGACCATACCCCGGCTGCTCAACACCAGTTGATTAACAGTCAAGTGTGCGAGCTGAGTATTATCCAGCGACAGGCCGTTCACTACACCGGCGGTCTCGCCGAGGTTGATGGTCTCCGCGCCCAGATACAAGGAACCGCCGGCCAGATTCAATTCGCCTGCCATTTTGGTCCGCCGTGTCGAGTCCAGCGCCACCGAACCCGCGCCGGCCGAAATGACCGCGCCGGCACTTATGTTTAGATCGCCTTTCAAGCCCTTGGCGCCGGTTCGGTTGATCGTTGCCTGTTTGCCCGCCGATGCGCGCAGTAAGGCGCCGTCGCCGTTCAGCTCCAGCACCGTATCGCCATCGGTATCCGCAACCGCGCCGCTGGCTTCGATTTTGGCACCCTGTTCAAGCGTGACGGTTTCGCTGGCGGCCAGCAAGGCCTCCGGCGCTTTCAAGGTCGTGTTTTGGGCTAGCGTCACTGACTTGGCAATAACATCCAGCTTGGTGTGGCCGGTCGCGGCGTCAAAGCTTCTCACCGCCCCGAGCAACAAGCTATCCACTCTAAACTTATCCAGGTCGCTAACCAACAATTCAACATCGTCGGTTGCGGCGGTTGTGCCCAAGGCCAATTTATCCGCCACGATGTCGACCAAGCCGCCACGTCCGCCCTCGACTACATCGGCCACCACGGTGGGTAGCTCCAGACGGGTTTTGGCGTTTAGCACCAATTGCCCGGCATCTTGCGGCAGACGCGGAATCGCCAGTTCTTTATTTACCGCTCTATCCGCGAAAAATTGGTTGGCCGAGCTGATGTTGTATTCGCTGCGGGTTTTAGCAATGCTGCCGGCTTCGACCACATACTCCGACCAATACTGATCGCGGATGTCTGTTCCGGCAACGCTGCGGTAGCCGGTAACGACAGCAGCGCCATCGACCCGGGTTCTACTGGTGCCGGGAATGGCATTGGCGCTGCCGGCGACCGGCGACACCAAAAATGCATCCGGCAATAAGGCGTAACGAGCCGGCAGTAAGGCGTAGTAGCCGGCGGCAAGGCCGCTACCGGCACCGATGTAAATGCTGTCGCCAGTCTTCAAACCTGATTCGGGAAACGATTTGGGGTCGAACGGCGAATAACCGGACATACCCGGCACGACCGCAAAGCGCTGATCAGTATCAAGAACATCTACCGAACCGCCATCACCGGGAATAAATTCGAAGCCCAATAAATCGCCGCCGCCGGATAAATCCACCAAAGCACCGTCTTCCCGAAGGATTTGCGTGGCCTTAACGGTTATTTTCTTCTCGGGGCTTTCAAACACCCGCTTTTTATCCGTTTCTGCCGGTTTCAGATCGGGGTTAACCACGTTCAGGTTGTTGCCAGTGCCGGCCAAGGGCAGCAGCCATTCCAGGCCGCCTTGGGTGACGCCCAGCGGGATGATTTGCCCCTTGGCCGAGACCGACGTAACGCTGTCGGCTCCGAAGGTCACCGATTTTGTCGCCTCCAAAACGATCTCGCCCAATGGCGCGGTGAGCACGCCGTTTTGGACGATATTCGGACCCTGCACGGTCAAACTGCCCAAGGCAGACAGCACCGGCGTTGCATGACCGCTTTTGTTGAAAGTCACCGTGCCGTTCGGATCGCCGGCGACCGCCAAGGTAAACTCGGTCAAGGAGGTGGGATAAACCTGCGCCGCAGTTAAATTAAGCTTGGAAAAGGTTTTAAACTCGCCGACAAAATCCAATTCCTTACTATCAATCCTTATACCTTTCAGGCGAATATCACCGTCGGCGGCGAGATCAACCGTATTAAAACCGGTCGTTACCGAACCACCGACCAAATCGATTAAATCGGCATTAACCGCCAATCTGCCATCGCCGTTGCTGGTTTTTACTAGCGGTGCGCGATAGCTATCCGACCCCAAAGTCGCGGTGGTAGCGCTGACTTGCACATTACCGGTATCGGCGGCGGTGTTCCGCTCCCAACCGAAATTGACTGCATCCAAAGCAATAGCGTTATTCAGTTGCAGATCGACATCGCCCGTAAACCGAATCTCACCCTTCTCTCCGGATACGGCCAGATCCAGAGAGCTAAAACCGCCCTCGCTAATCTGCTCGGCAGCCAGATAGCCAATGCCGGTCAGCCGATCACCGGGCGAATCTTTCTTGGGTAATGAATCGCCGGGTTTAGAAAAAACGGCGGAAAACGGTACATTGCGTTCCTGGGAGATTTTCAAAATGCGCGGCGCGCGCGGAAAGATTGAGTTTTCTACATCCGGATCGGCACGATTGTCTACGTTAAGAAACACCGACAGTTTGCCGCCGGAGGTGCCGGGCGCAACGCCGCCGGCGGCTTGCATATCGCCGTCCAGGAACGCGCCTTCGGCGGCGGTGATATTGATGCTGCCGGCGTGCGAACCTACTAGCGTGGCGGCAAAACTCGCGCCTATCGCGGCGGGACTATTAACCGGTAAATCCAGGATGTCTTGGCTACCGGAAACATTGATCAAAGAGCCGGCCTGGGAGGCAAAAAAGCCGCGTTGCGCATTGACGAGCACCTTGCCGCCGTCAAAAACCTTACCGATACGCCGGCCCAAGCCGTCCACGGTAATTTGACTGCCGCCGGACACATCGATGCGGGCAGTGCTACCCAGCCAGATGCCTTGATTCTGCTGGTACTGCGGATCGACCTCACTTTGATCGGGAATAATATCCAGAGCCAGGGTACCGCCATGTGCGATGATCCGGCCATCCAGCACCAGGGACGAATCGGACTCCAGCGTAACGCTGCTTAAATCGTCGGCGTTAATCGTTGCGGTAGCAGCCACCAGCAAATTGCTGTTGGCATTAATCCCGGCGGCATGGTCGGATCGCAAGATCAATTTGCTGGGTGCGCGCAGCTCCGGCAACAAGGTCGTCAAATCCGAGAATGCTTCGATACCGTCGGCGTTAGCCTGTTCCAGATAGGTGTTATTTAGTACTCTGTTCTGTTGGCGCAGCTGGATATTGGCACCGTCGTCCACCGTCAATCCGTTTAGGTTTGCACCTATATCGAACTCGGCAAAGCCGCCTTCGCCGAAAAACGTCGTAGCGATTTGCAAAGGCTGTACGCCGCCATCGCCTATGCTAGGCGTCTCTTCCCGGCGAATGGCTACCGCGTTGGCTTTTACGGTAAAACCGCCGCCTTGTTGCATGGCATAAGCGTGCATGACACCATCCAGCAACACGTTGGCGCCGGCCTTGTCTATGGCAGGTTCGGCGACCAACATAATACCGCCCTCTTTAAAAGTATCACCCTCGCCGGTGTTTCTTTGCGCCTTACCGGCTTCCAGCCTGCGGTCTTCGTGCAACCAGGCCCCGGCGCTGATGTCGATCAAACTGCCGGCCCGCAAATACACCCCACCGCCGTTACCCTTGGCCTTGGCTATAAAGGTACCGCCGTCTATGGCCACCGTCTTGCCGTCAAGATTTTCAGGCTGGGCGAAATCGTTAATCCATTCCCCGCGCAAATCTATTTTGGCGCCGGAAGCCAGATTAATCTCACCTTGCAGCCCAGGCGCGTTGGTTTCGGCGGTTTCCAGTTTTACCGTGGCGCCGGCACCAACGACATTGCCGCGCACGTCAATCGCGCCGCCTTGTAACGTCAGATTACCGCCGGCCGCCAAGCGCAAAGTCGCATTCTCGGCAAGGCTGATGTTACCGTTGGTTTTAAACACCGCAGTATGCACGCCGCCGTCGATGAGCTTGTTGGCATCCACGGCCAAAGCCATGGCCAAGCCGTCATTTCCGACCGGGAACACCTCGTCGATATCCAAATCAATGCTGTTTTGCACGCCAGCGGAGAAAATCAAGGCCTGTGCATTACTCAGGGTAAACGCGGTATCGACCGTCAGACGGCTGCCTTTGGCCTGCTCGGCCAGCGTCCGCTGCCGCCTGCCGCTGGTGGTTTTACCCAGCAGGTCGCCGTCTAAAATGGCGTTGTTGGCTCGAATCATCAGGCTGCCGGCGTCCTGGCCTTCCACATAACCCGGTTCGAAACGCGCCAGCGTGAATGGACCGTCGATTTTCCAGACTTTGGTGATGCCCCATTTTTGATATTTTTTCACCACCTCGCCGTAAATCGCCTCGTAAGGCACCAAAGGATCGGCTTCGCTAATATCCACCAAGCGGCCATTAGCCAGCAGCTTACTGGTGGTAATAAAGCCATCCAGATAAGTAATCTCGCCACCGGAAAAGTCCAGAACCGCACCTTTTTCCAGGATGACATCGCCTTCGGAGTTAAGCGCGATCTCGCCGCCGTTAACCATCCTTTCGGCGACCGTGCGGCCAATCCCCGCCACGGTAGGCGCAATATCGGTTAGCGGCGTACCTTCTCGGATGTCCACCAGGACGGTCTTACCTTTTAATATGCCGGTTTTTTGCAACGGCGCGTCTTTCAATTCAAAGTTGCGCAGCTCCACTTCCAAGACATTGCTTTCCATGGTGCGGATGACTTTATCGGTACCGGACACATCGATTTTCGCGCCGGCATCGATCAGGATCCGGCTATCGTTTTTTAGGCTGTTGTCGGCAACCGGATTTAACGGCGATTTAGTCGCGGTAATTGATACCTTGCCCGAAGGCGCGTTGATTTCCGACCCAGCCTGTAAATGCACCTTATCAGCCATAATCTCGACCCGAGATTGCGGCTGCACCTGACCGGGTACAGCGGTTTTTTCTACCAACACCTTGACGGTTTCGCCGGATTCCAAAGTTTGCGTTTCCTCTATGTATTCCACCTCCGGCAGAATCTCTGTGGTGCTGCCCACACCCAAAGTCACTTGTGCGGAACGCCCCAAACCATCGCCTTTATCTGTCGTGCGGGTGGTCCCCTTTGCGGCTATTACTGTCTCGCCGCCTTCGGTTTTGGTGGTGAAACCCTCCCTAGCCAACAGGCGGATAGTGCCGTTGACGTTGGTGGAGGTTGTTGCCGACACCTTGCCGCTTTGTTTGACGGCAAAACCCATCAAGGTGACGTTACCGCGATTGGCAACGATGTTACCCAAGTTTTCCACCTTGCCGCCGGTTTCGACTTCCACCAGCAAGCCGCGCACGTCGTTATTGCTTCTGTCATCGGCGGTAGGAGCTTCCTGCAAGTACACCTTGTCGGTTGCCGCCGCCATGATCACCTGGCCGCCGGGCGATTCCACATCACCTTTGTTCATGATGCTCGGGGCAATCACCAGGATGCGGCCGCCCTCGCCGGACTTAATCCGCGCCCCGCTTTCCACTTTGATTTCGATGGGGACTTTTTGACCGTCGGCATCCAGCTTAAAACTGCCGTCGGTATTTTTTTGATAATAATCGCCGGAACCTACAAAAGCGGCGCGACCATCCTTGGAGACAGTGCCTATGGTTTCTTTATCAAAGGTTTTTTCGAAACTGACATCCATCGTCGAAGCCACCAAACCGCGGGCATTGACCACGGAATCCCTACCGAACACGAAACCGTTTTTATTGACCAAATATATCTGGCCGTTAGCGGTTACCGAACCCAAAATCTGGCTGGGATTTTTACTGGGATCGACGATTTTGTTTAGGGCGATGGCGCTGGCGCTGGGCTGTTTAAACTCGACGGAACTCTCGGCACTGACGTTGAATTTATCCCAATTCAGAATAACCCGGTCGGTTTCCTGATTAATGGTCATATTATTGCCGATGACGGAACGACTGGCGCCGCCCATGCTGGCCCAAACCGCGCTGGGCACCGGTAACTCGGCGCAGACCGGCGAGACGAAAGCGATGAGCATACTGCCCGCGACTGCCGACTTTACGCAAGCCGCAATAGGATTTAATCTGAAAAATACCGCGTCGCCATGCTGATGCTGTTGTCTATTAGTCATAATTTCGCCTGTGCCAATCCAAGAAACAACCGAATAAAATCAGTTGGCAACCCGGCTGTCTTGACTGACAAGACCCGCGGCTTTCCGCCCCCGCCTCGCAACGGGTTTAGCAATATTTAAATAAAATGGTAAAAATTATAAAAATAACTTTTAACTACCTTAATAAGCATAAAATGCTGAATAAATACTAATTTAAAACCATTGCATAATAACTGTACAAAAGTAGTATCAAGGCAATATAAAATATTACATATTTATTACATGAAATAGATTTGTAATAAATATGTAATATTATTAGGCGAAACCTATAATCTAAAATAATCGTATTGCCCGCAAAAGCGGCTGCCCAGGGAAATCCACAACCTGGATTCGCTGCGCAGTCTGCGGCTCCCGCATACGCGAGAATGACGAGTTTTTTAGAGGCCCTCTAGAGAGCCACTGATAGTGCCTTTTCCCTCAGCAGGCTGTCGTAAACACGCCTTGCCCGGAGGCAATACCGTTAATTCTTAAGGGTCCGCGTAGGGTGGATAAGCCTTGCGCATCCACCACGATTGCCGGATGCGCTTCGCTTATCCAGCCTACGATTCATTAACGCTGTTTTGACTGAATAATTAAGACAGGAGCGAATAACCCAAAGACACCAGTTAATTCGCTCCCGTCTTCCGCAACCATTCCGCCGCCGCGCCCTAAAATTGGGTAGCAATCCTAAAGTCCACCCTATTCTCGCCGCGCCGGACAGTGCCTTGGTCCAGAAGCGGAATGCCAAAATCAAACTCGCCTTGCACATGTTTAAACATATCGAAACGTAAACCCACGCCGGTGCTGGCCAGCGCCATTTCGTTAGCATTACCCGGCAAGGCATCGACAATCCAGCCTTTCCCGGCATCGACAAACACCAGCGCCCGCATTTTGTCGAACTCGTCCCATTCGTCCGGCACCAGCCGGGGGCTATACCATTCCAGCGAGGCGGTCACCCCGTCATCCGACAGCGCATTAGTTTCCAAATAACCGCGCACGGTTTGATAGCCACCCATAGAAAACTGCTCGTTACTGATCAACGGCGAATCGGTGATCTGTCCGGACATGCGCGCCGCCACTTCCATACCCCATGGCAAGTCATGCCGGTAATCCATACCGCCGCTCAGATAGATAAAATTGGATCGGGCTAAAAAGCGCTTGTCGGCAAACTGCTGCTCATCACTGCCCAAGCCGCGTATCGCAAAATTAACGCCCACATTGAACGACAGCAAAGACTCGGCATCGCGGTAATTGCCGCTGTACTGGGCCATGAACGGCAGATAACTGATAGGGGTTTTTAAGGTATCCGAACCTAATAAATTCAAATCTTCCTTAAAGTCTTTGTAATCAACGCCTAGCGTCGCAGTGTGGGTGTAATTATTTAGGGTCTTCAGCGGCGACACAAAACGCGCGCCGTAAATATCACCGCTACCAATCACCGATAAGGCGCCAGCGCTGGCAATTTGCGACGTTGACGATGAACTGACCGCGTATAAGGCCAGGCGCTTATCGTCATCAATGACCGGCAGCACATAACTGCCCACCAAAACCTCCACTTCGTCCGGATTTTCCGGCGAGGTTTGATACATAAACGAAGCGCTGTGAAATTTTTGCCAGAGATTGTCGTAACGCAGCGATACCAAGGTCCGTAAGCGGCTGGTGTTTTGCGTATTGTGGGAATTCACTTCCACCTTGCCGTGCAAAGGCAGTTCGTCTTTCACCTTTAGATCCACTTCCAGCGTGCCCGGCGTTTCACCGGCGCGCAACACCGGCACCACGGTTCTATCCTGGCTCTCGCCGGCCAACGTGGTCAATTGCTCCTGCATTTTTTGTAGATTGGGAACATTACCCTCTGCCAGCTCAGGTACTTTGGCTTTAATGGCCCCCAACGAGAAATAACGGGAATCGGTAACCCGCAAGCGCGACACCTTACCTTCCGTCACCTGTAAATACACGACGCCGCCGACCACGTTCTGTTCGGGAATATCCACGGAGACGGTTTGATAACCTTTACTACGATAAAGCTCTTCCAGTGCGGCACGGGCTTCCTCGACGGTATCGATGGTTTTTTTCGGCCCCAAAAACCGGTAAACCGTGCGTTCAACCAGTTTCCGGTCCAATAAGGTGCTGCCCTTCATCCGCAGCTCCAGTAAATCGAATTGATTGCCGGTTTCTTCCGCCTGGCCAAGCGCGCTGGCCATCAGCAACACAGCCGCGAGCCCGAACCGGACCGAGCCTAAAAACAAATGTTGTTTCATTTCACCCATCGCAAAAAAAGACAGCCTCCGCAAGCGAAGGCTGTTTGTATTCAATGCGCATCCTTGCGCGAACCTCCAGCTATTACACTAAAGGTTTGTTACATGCTGATTACATCGGCTTGCTGGTGTTGGTAGATGATTTGATAACCGGCACTTGGCAGTTGCTCAAAGAACCTGAGGCAGCATGCGAGTAAGGCATAACAGGTGCATTGACGTTCAAGGTGTCGGTGAAGTTGTTGCCGTTACCGATAGCCAGATAACCTGATTGACCGAATGGGTGAACAAAACCAATGTTCAACTCGGTAGCCAGAATGGTTGGTGAAGCCGCGTCGGCAGCGATTTTAGCGATGACGGTAGATTTATCCGCGCTGATACCTTTACGCCATTGGAAGGTTTGCTCAACCCAATCCATATACTTGCCTCTGAAGGCTTGTTCCAGAGTCGGTGCTACACCGTCCACTTTGATAAAGCGGTAATGCTTGGCGTGCGTGGCATTGTTTTCCAAGCTTTGGTGACCGATGGCCCAGCCTCTGTTACCGGCAGTGTTAACTGCGGTGTTGAACACGTCTGGATTAGTCGTAGTGATTTGTTTAGCCACCGCTTCGCCGTCGGCAAAGTCTTCCAGACACAACTCCATATCACCGGAACCGCTAACTTCATGCTTAACAGGACCCGCTAAATTAGAACCCGTCCAATCAGGTGACAAACCGGCAGTACTGCAAGGGTTGTTCAGGAATTTGACGTATTGTTGTGCGCCGGTACCGGAACCGTCGATACGTTTGCAAAAGTGCACTTTAGTATCGTTAGGGGTAACGTTTCTGACAGTGCCGTCGGAATCGGTGTAAGTCAAACCGGCAGTCAAGCTGGTTAAGGCCGTGCCGTTTACTTTAAACTCGGACCATCTTTTGATTTGACCGGAGATCAATTCAGCCACTTGTTGTTTGCTCAAGCTAGGCATACAGGCTTCGGTGTAATCGCCCGGTGCGCAGCTGCCGCCAAAACCGGCCAACAGGTTTTGCGCTCTTTGCAAAGCCACGTACAAGTTATCGGAAACCGGCACACCAAATACCAAGGCCGCCGCAGGCACCACGTTCAGAGCCGCGTCGGCAGCCACTGGATCAACCGCAGAAGCGTTTGAAGGTTTGTTTGGGCCAACAAACAATTTTGGCTCGACATCGGAAATACCGGCATCGGACAGCACGTTGGTCAGGTTAGCGCCGCTGGCGTTGCAAAACCAAGTGTTGGTCGCGCCTTGTTGCGTGCAGTTACCGTTGTCGATACGCATTGCCGCAATCGCCACGCCGTCGATCAGCGGGTTAACGCCTTGCGCAGAACCGCCGGCAGAACGTTTGTGGAACAGTACTTTAGCCGTGGTTGCCGCAGAACCGTTGACGGTCAGGCCGGGTACGTTAGTAGAGTTCAGTGTGCAGAAATAAGCACTATGGTTTTTACCTTCGGAACCCGCTGTACCGTTGTCTTTAAATACATCCAAAGTACCGGCATCGCACAAATTAACGAACAATGCCGCAAGGGCTTTGTCTTGCGCGCTAGCGCCGGACATGAAGATTTCGATATCCGGCGTGACGCTAGGCGCATGTGCGGATGCACCTTGCGAGAAACCTGCCAGAGAAGCCACTGCGATAGCAGCAGACAATAATTGCTTTTTCATTGTATATCTCTCAATTGATTGAATTTAAAGTTTGAGCCGACCCGTTCCTGAAGGGGGAACCAGCAAAACAGAATCCGGCCGGCTCAAGACGTTTGCGGGATTAAACCGCCAGCGATTTACGGCGAGTGGCGCGCAGTACACCCATCAGACCGGCGCCGAACATCCAAACTGCGGCTGGCAGCGGCACAGCAGCAGGTGCAGCGGTGTAGGTCAATGAACCGACATTGCCGTTGATTGCAAAATTCCATGTACCTGGAAAAGTGACTAATTCGCCAGTGTCGAAGTCGCTATCATTGACTTTTTCATGAACAAAGGCCAAAGCGGTGCCCAATTGGCCTTGCCCGGTAAATGGCAATGCGGTTTGCAAATCATTACCGTAAACAGCAGTGTAGCCTTGTTGGCCGACTGTTTTGAAGGTGCTCAGGTTGTTGGCATTAGCATCTTGAGTTTGGATATAGCTGACCAAATCATTCCATTTACTCATGCTGTTGCTAATGTCTGCTGCGTTGGTATCGAAAGCAGCAGGTGCAGGAACTACTGAAGTTGTATAGAAACCATACTTAGCAGTATCTGAAGGGTCGTTCAGTAATCCATGTCCACCCGAAACACCCCAAGTAACGTTGTTGCCGGCAGTGTAAGCAGCAGCGAACGATTGGAAGTTGTTGTCGCTCAGTGTGAATGACAATGGTTGGCTGGGGTTAGCCAAAAATTGTTCAACAGTGATGCCCAAATCCAGCGTGTAAGAGTTTTGTGCTGTGTAGTTAACCAGGTTAAACAAAAACTCACTACCGTCTGCTGTTGCATCGCCGATAGCTTGGATACGCGCTTCCGCGGCGCCTGAAGCGGCCGCTGCCAATACTGCAACTGCCAACAATTTTTTAGACAATTTCATTTTTAAAACCTCATGTTTAAATTTCGATTAATGACATAAGGTGACAGCCCAGCCGTCTTGACCTGCAAGACCCGTGACTTTCCGTCCCCGCTTCACAACGAGTTTGGCTTTTACACGCTTTAGATTGCACTCGACACCATCTAACATCCTGACAGCGCCGCTTTGTTGCCCCCGCGACCATGTTCCGCCTAGCCTCCTCCCTATCCTCTTCCTTCGCCGCTCCTTGTTCGTGCCGTCCGTGTTCCCTAGTTGCTCCCGAATCTTTGCTGAACGGCCGTTCCTCAACCCCTCAACTTGGCGCGAATTATTCCAGAGCAATAGCGGCGTTTCGGTTACAGCATTGTTAAATTAACGTGACATGTAATACACCTGTATTACAAAACCGGCCGCTAACACGAAAATTCAGCGGATGCCCGGGCGCGGTAGGGCGCGATAAAATCTAAGATTCTATTTGCGGGGGTCGCATCAGTGCGATTCAGTTAAGGAAGAAACCCCTTCTCCCTCCGGGAGAAGCTTGGGATGCGGGAATCAAATAAAGCTATTTTCGGTGTAGCCTAGGTATTAGTGGCCGCTAGCTCTCGACGGCAAGGGCCTTGCTGGCTATTGAGCAAGTTAGTTAAATCCAAAAAGTCCGTCATGCCGCCGGGTTAAGGGCGTCCGGTGCCATGGATGGCAAGCTTCGAACTCTGCGTGCGCTGAACACGGCATTCCCCGACAAGCAAACGCCTTGCGACCGCTTCACCAATCGATTGGGAACACTGGGCTCCCGCCTGCGCGGGAGCGACGGACGTTAAAGGCCAGGCTAATATGAAGGCGGGCTAAACAACGCCCAACAAGACTTTGGCGTTAACGATACCGTCCGCATCGGCCGGTTTTTCCACATCGATTTGCAGCACTTGCAAGCGGTGTTTGGTTTCCAAAATTGTCAGCCATGACATCAGTCGGTCGAAGGCCAGATTTTCCAGCCAGACGCTGACTTTGTCCTCGCCTTCCGGTGACAGATGTTTGATCGCCGGTTTTATATCCAGCTGTTGGCTGCTGAAATCGACTAACGCCAGCGGCGATTGATTACCGCCATCCACTGCCGGCGTATCAACCGCGGCTTGTTGCCGCAAAGCCGCCGCTTCGTTGCCGACTTGTTGTAAATAGCTATAGATTTGCTGTTGCGCCTGGATTTTTAGCGTCAGCAAGCGGCTCTGCTCCGCCATCGGTTGGTAAAACAGCAGGTATGCGCCATACACCAGTACGACCAATAAACCGCCCAGCCCCAGCACTCGCTCTCTGGGTGATAGTTCAGCAAAACGCTGGGTTAAGTCATTTTTCGCGAATCTCAAGTTGCGCCTCCACGCCGTTTGCGCCGCTATCGGCGGATTGAAGTTTCACCAGCATGCTGCTTTGCAGTTGTTGTTTGAATTGCTCCAGCTGGCCGATGTCATCGGCAACCACATGCAACTGCAAACCGCCGTTCAGGAAATTGAGCTTTTTCAGGTGCACGGCGGGCGTGTCTTTCAATACCAAGCCAGACCGGTAAAGCAAGCGCATGAAACCGCTACCGACGACGTCGTGTTGTTTTCTGAGCAGCGCCAGTTGTTGCTCGGCTTGGGCTTTGACATTAACGATACGTTTCACTTCGGGAAAGCTTTGTTTGAACAGCGCTTGGGTTTTTGCTTCCAACTCGCTCAGCTCGGCTTGCTGTTGCCAGTAGGTGTGCAATAAGGCGTAGCTCTGCACCGCCAAGGCCACCGCCAGAATAATGGCCGCCGGCAGCCACTGTTGCCAGCGGCCTACCTTTCGGCTGCTGACAGCATAGGCACCGCTCAACAAATTCAGCTCTACAGGCAATAATTCGACGGCACTCGCCATGAATGACAAAGGTGCTTTGATGACCGTGTCCATACCGGTAATAGCCAAACCGTCCGGCAGCTTGCTGTCTTCGCTGCCTTTGCATAGCAGCAAAGTCTGAAAATCAGCACCTTCGGCACGGACTTTTTCCAACAGCTGCGGCAGAAACAGCGCATCCACACCACCGCCCAAATAGGCAGCGCTGCGCAGAATGGCGTTGCTGTCGTCGAGCAACAAAGTCGCTGGTCCGGGCTGATACGGCAGACATAAGGTTTCCGGATACGCACCATCCAGCTGCAAACCGGCTTCCTGAAACGGTGTAAGCAGCGCCGCTAATGTTTCGTGCGTAATCGCCGCCACGGCGAGTTTATCCCGGTCCTGCTTTAACCAAACCAGATGATAATTTTCCACGTCCTCGGCCAGTAAATCTTCCAAGGCAAACGGCAAGGCTTTTTTCAGTTGCGCGGTGGTTTTAACCGCCAGCTCGATTTGCAATAACAACACCGAGGCAGCCGGCAATAACAGCAGCACAGACTTACCCTGCGCAGCCGCTGTTAACTCGGCCATCGTGCCGGATGCCGGCTGGCTATCAGGCTCGGCAAGATTCAACCATTCCAGTTTATCGGCCGATTCGGCGCCGAATCTGACCAGCAGTTTCTCAGCCATGCGCCAAGCCCTGGCGCTGGCGCTTCACCACTTGCGCGCCACCACTATCGCGTTGCAATTGCGACTGAAACTGCAAATGGGTTTTGCCCATATCAATTTGCCCTTGTAATAAAAAATTTTGCGAACTGACACCCAAGCCGTATTTACCGATGCCGGCATCGGCAACCGCTTCGTCCTTTAAAAATTCGGCGACTTTTGCGAAAGGCTTGCCTCTGGCCCTGAACATGGACGCGGCCCGATCGGCGCTGATGTCGTCCGCCAAACAGCGCAGCACCATGGCGCTGGCGGTATTGATATTCAGCGGCGCGTAGCCTTCCACCACATACACATACGGCAATAATTTCGAATAAATCTCGCGCGTCATGCCTTTTACCAACAGCAACTCGCTAACATCTGCAAATTGCCGGTTCGCGGCGCGGTAGGCCGGCTTGGATCGAGTATAGGTTTCGTCTTCCGCACCGTGCGGATAGCTAGCGTCCATATCCGCGTCTATCCAATCCACGATTGCCTGCGCCAATTCGGTTTTCAGTTTCAGTACCGCCAGTAAGCGCTCCAGACGTTTCACATCGGGCGCGGATACTTTGCCCTCGACCAATAAGTTGTTCAGATTGATCCGGCCTTGCAAGTCATCAAGCTTCGCTTGCATCGTACCGCCGGCCACAGTTGTCCTTGCCAGCGGTTCGGACCAGGTGTCATCCAAACCATCGACATCACCCACTTTGGCATCGGCCGCCAGCCGGCCAACAGCCCAGCTTTCCAGGCCATACGCATATTCCCAGGCTTGCATGCTACGCAACTGATTTTCGGTGCGGCGTATATCCAGCTGCCGCGCGCTGGACATGGACACGACCGCGACCGTAGCGATAGCCAGTATCAGCATCACCGTGATCAACGCTATGCCGCGCTGCGCCTGATCTAGCATCTTCATTACCGCACCAGAAACAGCCGGCGCATGTCGCCCAAGCCGGCCAGGTTAAAATTAGCTTCCACCGCTTTGGGTAAGCCGGTGCCTTCCGCCGGCCAATGCGTCGTCCATTCGCTGCCGTAAAAGCGCAGTTCAAGCGCACTAACATTCAGCAATTTTTTCCGACGAAATTGCGTCTGCTGGGTACGGTCCAACACGATCCAGACCTGCCTGTACAAACTGCCGTTTTCCAGTCGATAACTGACACGCTGCAGATCACTTCGCATCGACAACGCCGACCATTCCGGCACGCTGCGGGTTAAAGTCAATAATTCTTCACCATTCCCACCGGAAAAAGCCGGCTGTTCGCTACCCAATTCGTCCCGAATCGAGCGTGGCAAAGCCTGGGCTAAATCTTCGTTAAGCAAATACAGGGTTTGCTGCAACGCGGCGATGCTGTCCGAGCGTTTTTCCGTGCCCGCTCTGGCATCCAACACCGCGCTCAAGCCGGCGTAGGCCATGGCCGCCATGATCGCGAACACGGCCATCGCGATCAGGACTTCCAGCAAGGTAAAACCGCGACTGGCGCTATTGTTCATGGCTGGCCGGAACATAACTAAGCAAACCGGCGTACGGCGATTTATCCCCTTCCAAAAACACTTCTATCCGGTAATCCCAAAGCGTGCCGCCGAGACTCGGCGTCACACCGCGCTTGGCCTGCCAATACCAGCGCCGCCCGGCCATGGTTTCCCACCCGTCCTGGTTCTCCGGCTTTTCGGTATCCAGGCGCAATTGCACCGCACGATTAGCGGCTATCGTCGCGGCTATAGTTTTGTTTTCCAGATACCAAAGGTTCTTGGTATTGTCGGCGGTAATTTTGATCAAGCCGGCCATCAGAATGGCTAACAGCGCCAGCGCAATCAGCACTTCCAATAGAGTGAAACCGCCGTTGCCGGGGTATTTCATGGCTTAATGGCGACGCTGGAAATTGCCAAGCCCCCATCCGCCGTATTACTCAGCCAAAACCGGAGATCGCTTTTTGCTAAATCCAACGCAATTTGAAACACCGCAGAGGCCCCGTCCGGGGTAAAGACAATCTGCGGTTCCGGATGAACTTTGCCGCCGAACCGTTGATTCAGATACACCGGCTTTTCGTCCAAGCTTAAAGCCAAGGTCATGCCTGTTGGCAAATTCCTCTGTCTGAATAGCGCATCATTATTCTCCGGCTGCCACTTGCTTTGGGTAGGCGAGAGAAACCTATACCCTTGGCCGACCAACTCCAGACCTATGCTTTCGCCGCGTATCATCGCTTCCTGCTCGGCCAGCGCCAGCAATTTTGCCAGCCGATCAACTTCCAATTGTTGCTGCTTACTATGATCGGCATTGCCCATCGCCAGCATCGCCATGCTGCTCATCAAGCCGATTAAAACCATCGCAATTAACAGTTCTATCAGCGTAAAACCACGCGCGCTCAAGCCGGAATTTGGCCTTATTTTTGCGCCCAATTGGTGATGTCCGCGCCGGCTTCGCTGCCGCCTTCCACGCCGTCGGCGCCGAAGGAATACAAATCAAATTCGCCGTGCGCGCCGGGCTGCATATAAAAATACGCTTTGCCCCATGCGTCGACCGGCAGTTGATCCAGATAGCCGCCCTGCTTCCAATGCGCGCCGGCCGGCAGATTAGCGGGTTTATGTACCAAAGCTTCCAGGCCTTGGTCGGTGGTGGGGTAGCTGAAGTTATCCAGTCTGTATAAATCCAGCGCGGCGCTGATGGCTCTGATGTCTTGCAAGGTGCGCGTGGCACGGGCTTCGTCTGGTCTGCCCATGATTTTTGGGACGACGATGGACGCCAAGATGCCCAAAATCACCACCACGATCATCACTTCGATCAGGGTAAAGCCTTGCTGTTTTTTATTGCTCATAAGGGTTTAAAGTCGGATTGGTTTAAACAGGTCCCGGCCTGCGGGACAACGGGGAGAAGATTAGAAAGCCAACGTGACAGGCGTATGACAAAACCGCTATCTAATCAATTGGTTCATTTCAAATATCGGTAACAGAATGGCCAGCACGATGGTTAGCACCACCAGACCCATGAACAAAATCAAGGCCGGCTCGAACAAGCCCATGGTCAGTTCGGTGAGCGCCTGAATATCACGTTCCTGATCGTCGGCGGCGCTTTCCAGCATGCGCGGTAATTGGCCGCTGGCCTCGCCACTGGCCACCAGATGTATCGTCACCGGCGGGAAGAAACCGCTGGCTTCCAGCGCCTTGTTCAAACTCTGCCCTTCCCGCACGCGAATCGCGGTATGCGCCACCGCCTGCCGCATCGCCTCGTTCGCCAACACCTGGCTGGAGATTTTCAAGGCTTCCAGCAACTCCACGCCGCTATTGGTCAAAATCGCCAACGTACGGGTAAAGCGGGCAGTGTTTAAGCCCTTGGAAAAGCGGGCGGTAATCGGCATGGTTAATAGCCAACGGTGAAACAGCATGCGCGGCCGCTCCCGGCGCAAAATCAGCTTCGCCGCCACAGACAAGCCCACCGCGATGACCAGCAACAGCAAGCCGTTGCTCTGCAAAAAATCGCTGCAACTAATTAAGGCCTGGGTAATAGCCGGCAGCTCGTGGCCCATTTTGTCGAACACGCCGGTGATTTCCGGCACCACATACGCCAACAGGCCGATGACCACCAATACGGACACCGACGACAACAACACCGGATAAATCATCGCCATCTGTAACTTGCGATGCAGTTGGCCTTTATCGCTAAGATAATCAGCCAGCTTTTCCAGGACTTGATCCAGCTTGCCCGAGGATTCACCCGCTTCAATAGTGGCGCGGTACAAAGGTGGAAAGGTACTGGGAAAGGCCTGGCAAGCCACGGCCAGACTTTGCCCCTCTAGAATTCGGCTTCTGATCGCCAGCAATATCCGTCTGGCCCGCGCCGATTCTAGTTGCCGGGCAATAATGCCCAGCGCTTCGTCTATCGCCAAGCCGGACTTCAATAGCGCGGCTAACTGCCGGGTGATGTGCGCCAGCGCGCGCATGCCGATGTTTTGCGCCAATAAGGGCGACTGACCGCTGCGTTCTTTTTTATGAATTTCCTGAATGTCCAGCAGCGTTAACTCATTGGCCTTCAATTGTTGGCGCGCGGTTTTGATCGTGTCGCTCTCAAGTGTGCCTTTAACCGACTTGCCCTTGCCATTCAGCGCTTGATATTCGAAGACCGCCATGCCCTGTTAATCCTTTAAGGTAATGCGAATGGCTTCGTCGATGCTGGTGTCGCCGTTCAGCACTTTTTCCAGCGCGCTTTGTTGAATACTGCGTGAGGTCAGTCGGGCATGGCGTTCCAGTTCCAGGTCGCCAGCGCCATCATGGATCAGTTGTTGCATCGTGCTATCCAGCATGATCATTTCAAAAATACCAGCCCGGCCCTTGTAACCGTGGTTATGGCACTGCGGGCAGCCTTGGGCTTGATAAACAGTAACATGCCCGCCGGTTTCGCTGCGATAACCCAGCTTGGCTAAATCCTGTACCGGCACCTGTTCCGGTTTTTTACAATGCGGACACAGTTTGCGCACCAACCGCTGGGCTATCACGCCGACCAAACTGGAGGCCAACAAGAATGGCTCTATACCCATATCGCGCAGCCGGGTAATTGCGCCGACGGCGGTGTTGGTATGCAGTGTCGATAGCACCAAGTGGCCGGTCAAGCTGGCCTGCACCGCAATCTCGGCGGTTTCCCGGTCGCGAATCTCGCCGACCATCACAATATCCGGATCCTGCCGCAAAATCGCCCGCAAGCCCTTGGCAAAGGTCATGTCCACCTTGGCATTCACCTGGGTCTGGCCGACACCGTCCAGGTAATATTCGATGGGGTCTTCGACGGTGAGAATGTTACGACTGCGTTGATTCAATTGATTGACCACCGCGTACAAACTGGTAGTTTTCCCGGATCCGGTAGGCCCGGTCACCAGAATGATGCCGTGCGGCCTGGCAATCATCTGCTGAATGCTGTTCAGCTCGTAATCCGACATGCCGACTTGCTTCAGGCTTAATTGGTTGGCCTGCTTGTCCAGCAAGCGCAGCACCACCCGTTCGCCGTGGCCGGAAGGCAAAGTCGAGACTCGCACATCCACAGTGCGGCCGCCGATATTCAAGGAGATACGGCCATCCTGCGGCAAGCGTTTTTCGGCGATGTCCAGCTTGGCCATGACTTTAAGCCGGGAAATCACCATGGGCGCGAACTCGCGCTGCGGCTCGATAATTTCCCGCAAGGTGCCGTCCACCCGAAACCGCACTACCATGCGTTTTTCGTAGGATTCGATATGAATGTCCGAGGCGTTTTCCTTGATGGCTTCGGTGAGCAGCGCGTTGATCAAACGAATGATCGGCGCTTCGTCCTCACTTTCCAGTAAGTCTTCCGGCTTTGGCAGATGTTGGGCCATCTCGGACAAATCCAGGTTGTCCTGCATATCGTCGACCATCTGTTGCGCATGGCCGGTTTTGTGTTCGTAAACCGCTTGCAGCAAGCGCTCGAACTCTTCCGCGCCGACCGCTTCGAAACTGGCCGGTCTAGCCACGAAGCGCCGGGTTTCCAGCAAAGCCGTTACCGTAGCTTTTGGTTGATAGACGATACGCGCCTGCTGCGCCGAATATTCGGCAACGAGCACGCCGTGACGTTTGGCAAAACCGTAAGACGGCAGCCTGTTATCTGTCGGGGCTGGCGCTGTTGGTTCAGCGGCTGCCATTGCGACTGGCCTCCCCGTTATCTTGCGCAGCCGCATTGTCGTCCGCTAAGTTATCCAGCAGAGGCTGTTTCTGCTCCGGCATCAACAGCACGCCGTCCTCGTTAAACTCTTGCTGCTTGTCGCGAATGTAGTTGTATTTGTCGTGGGTCAAACCGCTGGATTTACCCGCGTCCCGGATGATTTGCGGGCGCAAAAACACCATCAGATTCTTTTTGGTGATGGTCGTGGAATTGGTTTGGAACAAATAGCCCAGGTAAGGAATATCGCCCAACAGCGGCACCTTATCCACGGTTTCGGTGATGTCGTCTTCGATCAAGCCGCCCAATACCAATACCTTACCGTCATCAACCAATACGCTGGTTTCGATCTTGCGTTTATTGGTTTGTAAGTCGGCCCCGGTCGTGCCTTGCACGACGCTGGAAACCTCTTGCGCGACTTTCAATTTAACCGCGTTACCTTCGTTGATCTGCGGCAAGACTTTGAGTTTGATACCGATGTCTTCGCGCTGGATAGTCTGAAACGGGGTGCTCAGGCTGCCTCCGACCGACGGCGTGTATTGGCCTGTGGTTAATGGGATGTTGCGGCCGACTATCATGCTGGCTTCTTCATTATCCATCGTCACCAACGATGGTGTGGATAACACATTGACATCGGTATCGCTGGCAAAGGCGGTCAGCAAGGCTTTTAGTTCGCTGCCGGCCAAGTAACCGATGCTTAGGCCCTTGCCGGCGGAGGTAATGAATTGCGAAAGATTCAAAGAGTTGCCTTCGCCTTTTCTGCTGGCTGCAAACACGCTGCCATCGTCCTTGGTTTGCCATTCGACGCCGATATTTTGCGATTTGTCGTAGCTGACTTCAGCGATGATCGCTTCGATATGCACTTGCGCGCGGCGCACATCCAGCTGCCGGACCACCGATTTCAAGGTCAACATTAAATCGTGCGGCGCTGTGATAATCAGCGCATTGGCGGCTTCGTCCGCGCGAATATCAAAGTCCTTGGCGGTGGTGGCTTTGGTTTTGGCTTGATCGGCTTTTTCGTCTTTTAAAGATCCCACCCCGGTCAGCGTTTCCACCAATTCCTTGGCTACCGCGTAACGCATATAAATTACTTCGGTATTGCCGGCTTTTTCCATCGGCGTATCCAGATTGGCGATCAAGGCCCGCATCTGCAAGCGCATCTCCGGGTCGCCGCCCAGAATAATGGAATTGGAGCGTTCGTCGGCCACCATGGGCGGCGGGACAGCCGTGGTTTTTCCGGCATTATTGCTGGTAATCAGCGTATTCAGCGGCAGTATCAAATCGGCGGCGTTGGCATGGCGCAGATTGATAATTTCAATGTTTTGTAAATCGCTTTTATCGATTTGCTTGATCATCGCCGCCAAGCGCTTAACATTCGCGGCGGTATCGGACAGGATGACGGTGTTACTTTCCGGCACCGCACCGATAAAGGCGTATTGCGGCATCAAGGGTAACAAGGTTTGCACCAGTTGCGCCGCATCGACGTGATGCACCTGCAACACCCGGGTCAGTTGCTCGTCGCCGTTTTGCGGATTACCGCGCAACTCGCTTTCCTCGCCGTCCTGCTTGGCGGTGACGTTGGGAATAATCTTAACCACATTGCCGTTCGGAATCGCCGAGTAGCCGTGCACCTTTAGTATGGACAGGAATACATCGTAGACTTGCGCGGACTTCATGGGCGTGGAAGTCACCACCGATATATTGCCGGTAATGCGCGGGTCGATAATAAAGTTTTTACCGGTGACATCGGCAACCGTTTCGATCAGCGCGCGAATATCGACATCTTTCAGATTCAGCGAGAATTCGTCTTTTTCCGCCAGTACCATCGGGCAGAATATGGCCAGCAGCAAGCCGATCAACAAGCGTGTTTTCATTTGCAGTTTACAAGGGAGGGATTATTCGGCGGCGGTTGGCGCGTGGACGCTATCTTTTTTTAATAACAGGGATTCCCGGCGTTCGCCACGCTTCAGCAACACCCGGTCGGCTTCGACAGAATGCAACACCGCGCCGCCGGGCAGTTCATCGCCCAGCCTATATTTCTTTTGCTGGCCGTCGTCGGTTTGGATGATGCCGCTGGCATTTTCCGGATTCTTGGATAAAAACAGGATACCCAGCAGTTTGAGTTGCGATTGCGTCTCCGCAACGGCGCCATCACCAGACACGCTATTCGGGCTTTGCCCGAACAAATGCCAAGTGCCGATTTCCGACAAATCCATGGGCGGATTTTGCGTGACCATTTCGGGTGAGATGGGCGCTGCGGACTCTGCCGGCATCTGGTCGACATCGGCCAACGCATCGGGCAGATTGGCATACAACACCGCAAGCAAATAAACCGTAGCCAGCGCTGTGGCAAGCCATGGCAAAGAAGCGCCGCCGCCCAATCCACACGCCGCTGATTTCCAAGCGAAAGCAAATCTTGAATATCCCGCAAATTTCATCATGGATGAATTATGCTGGGAAAACATGACTGTTTTATGACAAAGCCGACCCGGCCAATAGCGCCCCATCCGCGCCGGCGGTTGACTTGCCGACGGCCCCAAAGCGCTGATAAAGTCGGTCGGAAAACCGAACCCAACCATATCAACTAAGCACATGAATGGATTATCAACCCTGGCACAGGCCTTTGGCGGCGAGGCGAGCCGCATCGAGGGAATCGACAAATTAGCCGGCGATTTAAATCGCTGGTATTTGCAACAGCCGGCGGATCGCAACTTTCTGCATCCCTGCTTAATCGGCGGCAAACCGGCCTTGGTGTGCCAAGCCGGCCTGAGCCGCGACGCCGCCTCAGCTTATGCCGAATTGGCAGCCATCGCCCGGCGCTACGACATCTATCTTAAAGAAGACAGCCGGCAGCGCGACGATAGCGCTATCTTGCATAACCGCCGCCGCGAAGTCAGTCTGGTGTTGAGTTTTTGCATAGGCATGCTGGGCTCTTCGCGCATCGTAAGCGCCAACGATTTGCAGCCGGTCAATGCCGTGCAGGCCGTCGCCAGCCAACTAGCCGAACCGGTCAACAGCATGCAGGCCAAGCTATCGGTAGATCCAGACGGCGCCGCGACGGTACGCTTGCGTCTGCGTAAACCGCCCAACGCAGCGGAAGTGATGGCGGCCTACAGTCAAAAGCAGGCCACGCTGAACAGCGATGCGCTGGCGAAAACGGAAATTGCCAATTTTCTAAGCACCATCTACCAGGCCGAGTCCGCCGATCCCTCTAGTATCCGCGCGGATCTGGCGGTGATGGCCGACTACTTTTCACACTACCCGCAAGCAGTGAATTTGCTTAACGAACTGCGTGGTCAAAAACTCGTACTCAAATACCGGCAAAATACCTGGCAAACCCAGGCTTTTGGCAACGAATTTGGTGTGGATAGCGTGACGATTTATTTCGACACCCGCTTGGGTGCGCAATTGCTGAACGAACCGGGCTGCGACAGTACACCCGCCTGTAGCATCTCGCCCGCCGACGCCTTACTGCACGAGTTGCTGCATGCCAAATTGATGTTGCTGGACAGCCAGCATTTCATAGACGGCGGCGGCATGACCCAAACCCTTTACCCTTTCGAGCACGAACGCGAAGTGATTCATCACGAAAACCGGCTTTACCAAGACATGAATCAATTGGACGGCCGCGCCCGGCCTTTAAGGCATAGACATAGCGGCGAGTTATTGCAAGTCTCCTGCCCGGCCTGCAACCCAATAAAGCAAGTTGCGTCAGGCGACCCAAGTCTGTAAAACTAACGAAATTTCGTGATAGACATAACAAAAACTACTCAACACAGGAGACACACCATGACGCCCATATCCAGCCGCAATGTTGCCGAAAAATGGCGGTTTGCCCGACTCGGCGGTTTCGATCAGGTTGAATTGCAGCGCGGTAGCGATTTAATCGGACTACCGGAACTGGATCAGAAATTATGGGCGGCGCTGAGTTGCCCGACCCACGGCTTGTTCTTCGACAACCAAACATTGGCGTTGCTGGATACCGATAACGACGGCCGCATCAGAGCGAACGAGGTCATCGAAGCGGTGCGTTGGGTGAGCAAGGTACTGAAAAACCCGGCCGATTTGATCCAACAAAACACCACACTGCCGCTGGCGGCGATTAACGATCAAGATGAAGAAGGTCAACAGCTACTGGCTTCCGCCGTCGAGATCTTAAAAAATCTGGGCAAGGCGGATGCGACCGAAATCACCGCCGATGATCTGGCCGATATGACCAAGATTTTCGCCAACACCCAATTTAACGGCGACGGCATTATTCCGGTTAAAGCCGCCGGCGATGAGGCCGGCCAGCAAGCCATCACCGACATCATCGCCTGCTTGGGCGAAATTCAGGACCGCAGCGGCGAGCCGGGCATTAATCTGGAAAAAATCGAACAGTTTTTTAAAGACGCCGGCGCATACTTCGATTGGTGGCAACAGAGCGACGCCGAAGCCGTGCGGATTCGCAATCAAATCGCCGACACCGAAGCGGCGGCGGCCTTGCTGGCGCAAGTAAAACCCAAAATCGACGACTTTTTTACCCGCTGCCAATTGGCGGAATTCGACACCGGCGCGACCGAGTTGTTGAACCCAGCCGACAGCCGCTACGAGCAACTGGCCGGCATCGATTTATCCGCCGGCAGCGAAGAGCTGGCTAAATTGCCGCTGGCTGCCATCGTCGCTGGCGGCAATTTGCCATTGACCACCGGTTTGAATCCGGCCTGGCGGGCGGCGATAGACCAGTTAAAAACCCAGGTGCTGACACCGCTGCTGGGCACTTTAGATAGCTTGTCCGACGCACAATGGCAAAGCGTGGTCGGCCAATTTGCCGATTACCAGGCTTGGTTGCAGAAAAAACCTGCCAATGCCGTGGAAGGCTTGGGGCTGGAGCGCATCAAAACGCTGTTGCAAAGCGATACGCAAGCCAAATTGACCGGCTTGGTCGAACAGGATTTGGCTTTGGAACCGCACGCCAAAGCCATCGATTCTGTCGTGCGCTTGCTGCATTACTACCGCGATCTGTACACCTTATTAAACAACTTCGTGTCGTTTCGCGATTTTTACAGCCCGGAACCGCACGCTATTTTCCAAGCCGGTACCTTATATCTGGACGGCAGAAGCTGCCAATTGTGCGTGAAAGTGGATGACGTGGACAGCCATAGCAAGTTGGCGGAACTGAGCAAAATCTTTCTAGCCTATTGCGTCTGCCGCCGCCAAGGCAGCAACGAAACCCTGACCATTGCCGCGGCCTTTACCGGCGGCGACAGCGACAATTTGCGCGTCGGCCGCAACGGCGTGTTTTACGACCGCAATGGCTTGGACTGGGATGCGACCATCGTCAAAATCATCGAAAACCCGATCAGCATCAAAGAAGCATTCTGGGCGCCTTATAAACGTGTCGCGCGGATGATTAACGAGCAATTGGAAAAAAGCGCGTCGGCCCGCGACAAAGCGGCCCACGAAAATACGTTTAAAGGCATTTCCGAAGCCGGCGCGAATGCCGGACAAGGCAAGGAACCGCCGGCCCCGTTCGACGTCGGCAAATTCGCCGGGATTTTCGCCGCCATCGGCTTGGCAATCGGCGCGATCGGTACTGCGCTGGCCACGGTGATGAGCAGCTTCATGGGCTTGGTTTGGTGGCAAATGCCGCTGGCCATCATCGGCGTGATGCTGGCGATTTCCGGCCCATCCATGTTTATCGCTTATTTGAAACTACGCCAACGCAATCTGGCACCGGTTCTGGACGCCTGCGGCTGGGCGGTGAATGCGAAAGCCTTTATCAACATCCCGTTCGGCCGCTTGTTGACCGGTGTCGCCAAATTACCGAAAGACGCGGAAATGCAAATGGTCGATCCATTCGGCGAAAAGCAAAGCCATTGGAAAAGCTACATGTTTTTGCTGATCCTGCTGGCCGGCGCGGCCTACGCCTGGCATAAAGGCTATATAGGGCCGAAGCAAGAACCGGAACAAGCGGCCCAGGTTGAGGAAAAAGCGGCGCAGGCTAAAGCGGAGGCACCGGCCGGAGCTCCAGCCAAGCCTGCGGAGCCGGCTAAGTAAACCTGTCGTTGCAAACCACCGGAGCGGCTGCGCTTATCAGCTGTTGCTCCGGTCCCGTCTAATGTTGGAAATGTAGGGCGTCAATAGGCGTAGCCGTATTGCGCCGCATATTGACCTTAAATCATTCGGCGCATTGCGCTAACGATAATCCCCCGTACGCGGGCTTAAAATCATTTGTTGGGCCGTCATGAAAACTCAGCTAATCCTATTTTGTTTGAACTTTGCTCTTATAGGCTGCGCTTCGCGATCAGGAATTCATGACGACAACCCGATAAAAGACATATCGAATTTGTACAATAGAAACGGCATCGTTGCAGCTCCCACTTTCGTTGGAAACGCTATTTGTGGCACACCGTTTATTTTGCTGGCTACTACGTTTGACGCCGTGTACATAGGTAAACTTGGGAAACGAACTGAAACGTACCGTTCCGCTATCAATAACAGCTACTTATTACCTGCTATGGCGTGTGGCGCAGCTACAGGCTTACCATTTATCCCGCTTTCCTATATTTTCGAGGAATCTCCTGTATATCTCTCAACCCCGTAGTACTCTGCTCCAAGTCAACAACCCCCTGTGATTTTTTACTCAATGCGGTACGTCAATAGGCGTAGCGCATGTTGGTATTAAATCATTCGGTGCATTGTGCTTACGCTAATCGGTGCGAAGATAGCCCATAGGATGCTGCCGACGTCAGGAGGCGCATCGCTCGCGTTACTCGACACCTTGAATTTCATATTGCTCATTACTTCCCCAATTATTTGAATAAACTCCACGTTTCACAAATTGATGAAAACTGGAATACGGCCGTTATGCCCTATGGGTAAATCCATCACCCGTTTCACATATCCATGCTTCACCGGATTCCAATGGATATAATCGATATGCCGATTTAAAGCATCTTGGTCTTCGATTAAATGCGCCCAAAACCGTCGCTGCCGAATACCGCGTTCACGCCGTTTTTGACGACTTTTTGAAACCCGCTCACCGGTTGATATTTTTCTGGAAAAACACCCTTTCAATAAATTCCAGCGCATTGAATAATCGCCATCATCTGCCGGCAATGTCCAAATGCAATGCAAATGATCGGGCATGATCACCACGGCATTCATATAAAATGGTTTTCGGGTTTTTACATACCGAAAGGCTTGGCTTAATACGTCAATTTGCTCAATCAATAATCAATTGTTCTTGCGTTCCGCAAGATTGACGGTGAAAAACCACAAGGCTTTGGGTATATAAAAACGTCGATATTCGGTCATGACTTTTGGCTACTCGATCAATGCGCCTCCTAACGTCGGCAGCATCCTATGTGCGCACCTTATTGGGTTGGCCGGCGCGGCCTACGCCTGGCATAAAGGCTATATCGGACCCAAGCAAGAAACGGAACAAGCGGCCCAGATTGAGGAAAAAGCGGCGCCAGCTAAAGTTGATGCGCCTGCTCCGGCAGCAGCCCCGGCTAAACCTGCGGAACCTGCTAAGTAAACCTGTCGTTGCAAACCACCGGAGCGGCGGCCCTTATCAGCTGTTGCTTCGGCCCTATCTAGTGTTGGAAATGTAGGGCGTCAATAGGCGTAGCCGTATTGCGCCGCATGTTGGCCTTAAATCTACGCGGACTGGTAATCTATTCGTTTAATATCAGTGGCAGGTTGATCAAATCGGCGTAATGCTCGTTGGTTATTGCGCCTTACGGTCTTTTGTGTGTCAGACATAATCAAAATTATTGAAATTTTATGATGAAATTTTTAACCAAACTAACAAAAATCAGCTGCGCACTTATCATGAGTACAATCGTCCTATGTGAATGCGCATATGCGAATGCTAATACCCCTAAAATAAACGAAGACAGCGTAGATTTACAGGCAAAAATATTTCTTGATGAGTTTGTAAGCTCAGATAGCAATACTCGAAAAGCGGCTAGGCTTTATTTGCTTGGCGTTTTGGACGCCACGGAAGGAAGGGTGTGGTGTGGCTTCAAGACGCTAAAAACTGCCACATTAAATGAATTTATATTTGAACATATGAAAAAACTTGAACCCACTCAATTGGAACGTCGAGCATCCGTGGTAATTGAAGAATCACTAAAAAAATCATTTCCTTGTAGAGAAAAGCCATGAAGCCAACTTTTCAGACACTTAAAAGTAATCATTACTCATCTGAACCTAGCAAGGCCGTAAGGCGCAATAACCAACGGGCATTGCGCCGTATTATTTTTCGATCACTCAAACTCATATAAATCTCCGTCAATTCCTGCCCAATTCAAAGGATAAGCGCACTGCTCAACCCATCGGTGAAAGGTCGAGTATGGCCAATCTTTTACGTGCTTTACCCATCCATGTTTCACCGGGTTGTAATGAATATAATTCATGTGCGCTTGAAAATCTGCTTCATCCCGTATCAGATGCTCCCAATAACGCCTTTGCCAAATACCACGTTCTCCCCGCTTGATTCTCACGCTCGATCTGCGCTCGGTTTTCGGTATGGCTTTGGAAAATCCAATTTTTATCAAACGTATTCGAGTAGCATAGTCAATATCGTTTTCCGGCAGTTCTATCAAGCAATGCATGTGCTCAGGTAATACCACCCAACCGTGAATTTTGAACGAGTGATGAGCTTTCACCGTTTTGACCGATTCCCGTAAAGATTGAATATGTCGTATCAACAAATCGTTATCTTTTCTTTGTAACAAATTGATAGTAAAAAAATAGGCTCCGACTGGGTGCCAGGTTCGCAGGTAATCCATTTGTTTATTATCGATTATGTGCCTTCAATGCGGCGCAATGCCCGTTGGTTATTGCGCCCTACGCGGGCTACGTTTGACGCCGTGTACATAGGTAAACTTGGGAAACGAACTGAAACGTACCGTTCCGCTATCAATAACAGCTACTTATTACCTGCTATGGCGTGTGGCGCAGCTACAGGCTTACCATTTATCCCGCTTTCCTATATTTTCGAGGAATCTCCTGTATATCTCTCAACCCCGTAGTACTCTGTTCCAAGTCAACAACCCCCTGTGATTTTTTACTCAATGCGGTACGTCAATAGGCGTAGCGCATGTTGGTATTAAATCATTCGGCGCATTGCGCTTACGCTAATGCGCCGTACGCGGTTATTAGCCCAGAATGCTGGTTATGCTAACACTTGCGCTACTCGAATGAGTATTGCACTTCTTCATTCTGCCGTTTCCTTCACGGGACGATTACCGATAAAAGCAGGATCTTTAAAAGGCAAAAAGATTGAACCAGGTGCAAAGTTATTAGCGGATCAGTTAATGTTATCTCACATTTTCGGCAGACCAGAAGTTATTGATCCTGCAAAAACTAAAACGTTACTTACAAATAAACGAGGCCTCATATTTTTTTGGAAAATTACCGGATATGATGGGGGCACATTGACCTGATTGAAACAAGCAATAATATCCAGCTATGCAATTCTCACTGTTACTTTAACTGCAAAGAAATATGGTTTTGGGCGCTAACCTAAAAACTTAATATGTTTAAAATTTTTTCCTCGCTCTTTTTGCCATTTTTTTAATAACGTAGGGTGGGCAAGGCGCAATAACCATCAGGCATTGCGCCGTATTTTCAAACTATTCAAATTCATATCAATCTCAACCCGATAAGGTGCGCCGATAGGATGCTGCCGACTTAAGGAGGCGCATCGTTGTGTGCCCGGCATGGGCTAAAACTAGTTATCTGAAAAGTGATAACCGGAGCCAGTAATGACAACCGTAGCGAAACGCGGGGGGGAACCGGCTAAGTAAACCTTTCTTTGCAAACCACCGGAGCGGCAGCGCTTATCAGCTGTTGCTCCGGTCACGTCAAATGTTGGAAGTCTAGGGTATCAATAGGCTTAGCCGTATTGCGCCGCTAAATCATAAGGCGCAAGCCCATTGGTTATTGCGCCTTGTTAGCTTGATTATTATCGCTTTTTGATGCCGCAGAAGCGACGAAGCAAGTATCGTTGCCTCTCTCAATTTGGTAGAGGGTGAACCAAGCTTTGTGAAAACCGAAAACATAGGCAACATAGCGCGGACAAAAATAGCAACATCCCATTAGGGAGCGGCACATTGCTAACTGGCATTAGCGTGCGCGTCCAAGAACCCGGCCCATTTGAGACAAGCGCTGACAAACTTGCATGTATATATTCAGACCCAGGGGGGAAACCATAGAAGTCGTCCGTATAAATTACACCTTCATAGTCAGGGCTGGAGGGGTTATTGAAAGCACTCTGTATGCTTGAATATACCTGATCATAAAAAGTGTAATAACCAGACCTGGCAACTATACGCCAACGTCCATCTACATTTCCTTCAGAATCGGTATCAAACATAATACTTACAGATTTAATCATACGGTAAGGATCTATCTGATAATGATCGATATTGGTATATCCGTCACTAATATAAAAACTCGCAAATGGTGAAGAGTCTTTTTTTGTCAGGTCAATTTCCGAGTAAAAACTAGTATTCTTAGGCACGAGGGAATCTTCGATTGCAAAGTCGATCCTTACACGGGAAAGGCGAGATCGATCAACATTATAGGGAGCTGACACACCCTCAACAGAAAAACTGTCGAATAAATTCCCAGTATAGCTATATTGAGCTAAAGCTGCGCTTGCTTGAAAGCTTACTAATGTAGACATAATTAATATAGTTGTCGATAATAAAATATTATTGAAATAATTCATAAACCCCTCTTTTATTGAAAATATTTGAAGAAACCTGCAATTTCTCAGCGTAATTTTTTCGAAAGTTGAATGGCACTTATTATCTCCTTTAAACTAAAAAACTTATGAAATAAGTCAGGATGAACACAGTTTTTGTGCTCACGAGGAATTACGACAATAAGTCATCAATAGGCATAGCCGTATTGCGCCGTATGTTGGTCATAAATCATTCGGTGCATTGCGCTTACGCTAATACACCCTGTGCGGGCTATTAGCGCACCTTATCGGGTTCAAAACATATAAATAACTTGTGTTTATCGTTTAAGACTAAACCCAACGAACATACCGACAACCAGGGTAATATAAAACACATAACGCATCGCTTTATATCTTTGAAACAATATCGCTTTCAATTTACATGAAATTAACATAGAAACAGGCATTAAAATCACTAACTCAATGAGGATATTACGCCAAAGATAAATGTTTTTTATATCGATATGCCCTGCGCTTGGCAAAATACCAAAAGGTAACTTTATTAAATTTGAATTTATTGGCCAAAACAGCGGCATAGGATGAACGCCCACCAGTAAATCCAATATCAAGTGAGAAAAGCTCGCCATATAAAACAACCCATGAGAAACCGAGATAAAAGTATTTTTTAATACAAATTTCTTGGCACATGAGGCAATCAAACCAATGACGAAAAAAAATAATATTGAATGCGTTACTCTTGGCTCTATTTGATAGTCAAATACCCAATAAACCAAGTAATCCATATCTGGACTTATACCCAGTCCGATAAAAAACATACACATAAATGCAGCGCCGCCAGATTTAATTTCGTGCTTTCTGCCAAAAATGGCTGAATTGATCAAAGCATGCCCTACAATTGATGACATGTAATGTTTCCCATTTTTAAAATCAGTAACGTAGATACTCTGTTCAAAAGCAACAAATTTCATCATCTTTTACTCGGCGATGATGGATTCAGGGATGGCATAAAACCGCGTGTTATCGAACGGCTGATCGTGCTTCAACATGCCATGGATCGCATGCAGTAATTTACGCATGACGGCGCAGACGGCTTGCAAAGGTTTCTTGCCGTTGTCGATCAAATGCTGGAAATACGCTCGCACATGCGGATCGTGCTGTTTGGCACTCAAGGCCGGCATATACAACGCCGAACGAATATGCCGGTTACCGGCCTTGGATAACCGCATTTTCTTGTGTACGCTTTTGCCCGACTCAAAGGCCTTGGGATCGAGTCCGGCAAACTTGACCCATTCGCGATGCGACAGGTTGGGCGGCAATAGCAGTAGTTCGCCCATCAAGGCAATGGCGCTGGTTTGGGCAATGCCTTTGATGCCGGTCAACAGGTCGAATATTCGTTGCAGTTCCGGATGCTGGTCGATCAACGCCAGCGCCTCGCCAGCCAACGTATCGATGCGTTTTTCCAGCTGACTAATCGCCAATTTGGCATCGCGTAGTAGGGCCTTCGGCGTTTCCTCGGTCGCACTCAGCGCATGTAGATGATTTTTCGCGGCGGCCTTCTGACCGGTTAGCGCGTCGATACGGCGAGCATAGCCGCGCAAAGCCAGCGCTTGATTCGAAGGACGAGTCCAGGCGACGAAATCCATGCGCTCGACATATTCGGCCAAGGTGTTGGCATCGACGGCGTCGGTTTTACTGTTTTTCATCAATACCTTAGCGAAGTGATGCGAAGCCTTGGGATTGACCACCATCACAGGTACACCGACGTCGTGTAGCGCAATAGCAAGATCGAAATGGTAAATACCGGTGGCTTCCAGACAGACCTTGATGCCGGGTAATTTGATCAACTTATTCACCAGACGCGCACGGTCGCTACGAGTATTAGCATATTTTTGCGGATCGAACGGCTTGCCGTTCTTGCGGATCACCAGCACCAATTCATCGGCGCCCACATCCACGCCGGCAAACAGGCGAGGGATAGATTCAGCGGTGGTGTTGAGCGGGTGGTTCGTCATAATCGTTTTTGAATACAGTTAAAGGGAAGTACACTATTCACCGGTTCCCGACCCTGCACATGCACCTACCTTCCTTGTGTATGCAGGCTCTAAGCCTCGGATACTCCACGGTATGGGTGAATAGGGCGGGGGCCAATCTACACGACAGGCTCTGGTAAACCACCAGTCCTCAGGGTGGGACGGCCTCCCAATGAACAATCACAGCTTAATCGGTTTTTCTGGGCTATCGGTTGTTAAAATTCATCATACAAGGGTGGGCAACGCTTTTCTGCCCACCATTATCACGCGATTGTTTTAATTCCACGTGGGCACAAAAACCGTACCCACCCTGCTTTTCATTACCTCACCCAAATCCCGACCATCAAGCGCATCACGGCGCAATCATCCCATTATGCAAATAACTTTCCTCGTAATTAAACACGATGTTCGCGTCCGGCAAGACCAGCGATTCGTCCTTGCCTTTGTAGTCCAAACGAAACAATAAATCCTTGATGATATTGATCCGTGCGGCTTGTTTATCGTCGGATCTAACGACAGTCCAGGGCGCGGATAAATGGTGGGTTCTGGCAAACATGATATTGCGGGCTTCGCTGTATTGCTGCCAGTGTTTTTGGGCTTCCTTGTCGATGGGGCTGATTTTCCATTGTTTCAGCGGATCTTTTTGGCGTTGTTTTAAGCGTTCTTTTTGTTCGGCTTTGCTGATGTCCAGATAGTATTTCAGCAGTTTGATGCCGGAGCGCACCAGCAACTGTTCGTAATGCGAGACGATCTCGATGAACTCGTGGTATTCGTCATCGTTGCAAAATCCCATCACCCGCTCCACGCCGGCCCGGTTGTACCAACTGCGATTGAATAACACCATTTCCTGGGCGGCCGGCAAATGGTGGGTGTAGCGTTGAAAATACCAGGTGCTGAGATCGCGGTCGGACGGTTTACCCAGTGCCACCACCCGGATTTCCCGAGGACTAAGATGTTGAATGATGCGCTTGATGGTGCCGTCTTTACCGCCGGCATCGCGGCCTTCCAGGATGATCAGAATTTTGTCGCCATGCTTGATGATATGGTTCTGCAACTTGACCAGTTCCACCTGCAATTGCTGCAAGGTATCTTTGTAGACCTGTTTGTCGGACTTTGGTGGGTGCTTTTTACTCATATTTACCTGCCTGTCTAAAAGGGTTTCCACCGTTCCGGCTTATTCAACCGCGTTGTCGCTCACTGCCCATTCTCACCCGCAAAATCAGATTTTTCTTTTGCTTCCTGAGTTCCAAAATGTCTTCGACGTTTTTTTCGTTGAGAATCTGATTCTTTAAATACAACACGTCGTTACAAATAATCTCGGCGGCTTCCATGCCTGCTTGCAACTGGGTCCAGGAAATTTCGATAATCGGCCGTTCGTCGACAGTTTCCGATTCGGCGAGCAGCGCCAGAAAGGTATCAACCACCCGTGGGTCGTAGTCCTTGGCTTTTTTGCTCAGCAGCCGCTCTTTCACTTGCTCGGTTGTCATCGCGGTGCCGGTGATCGAGCCGTCCAGATAATTGATATAGTCACGCACCAGAGTCAATATCCTGGTACCCAAGGGTATCTCCGCGCCCGCCCAACCCAAAGGTTGGCCGGAACCGTCGAAATGCTCGTATTGGGCGGCGATGAGCTCGGCGGCGTTATGCAAGGGTTCCAGGCCTTTTAATAGCGTTTGCCCTTCCAAAGCGTGATTTAAGTAGCGCTTGCGTTGCTGGCTGTTCATGCTTAACAAAGCCTGGGTCAGCAAACTGTCCGGCAAACTCATTTTGCCGATTTGCAGCAACAGGCCGGCATAAACCAAATCCTTCAGCTCCGCGGCGTCCATGCCCAGCCGCCGCCCGACTTCCCTGGCATTTTCCGCCACATATTTGGCATGTCCGCTTTTGATACCCGGCCGCATTTCAATGGTTTTGGCGAACACCTTAACCGAATCGGCATACTGTTTTTTCAAGGCATCGTGGGCTTGATCGATCATCTGCAAGGACTTTCTCAACTGCTCGGTGCGTTTTTCGACCTTGTCTTCCAAACCGGCGTTCAGCTCTTTCAGCTCCTGATTTTGCCGGTTGATAATATCGAACAGCTGCCGACGTTCGTCGCGCAGGCGCTTTTGTTCCAGCGCGTTGTTCACCAGAATTTTCAGTTCGTTGTCTTCCCAAGGCTTGCTGCAATAACTGTAGATCTTGCCTTTGTTGACGGCGGCGATGGTCGATTCAATGTCGGCATAGCCGGTCAGTAAAATTCTCACGATATTCGGCCAACGTTCAGCCGCCCGGGTGAGAAACTCGGCCCCATCCATCTGCGGCATACGCATGTCGGAGATAATCAGATCGATAGGCTGTTGCGCCAAAATCTCCAGGCCGTCGGCGCCGCTCTCCGCCATATAGACTTGATATTCCGCACCGCGAAACAGGCGTCGCAGGGCCTTTAAGACATTGGGTTCGTCATCGACGAATAATAAATTGGCAACGGTTTTGGGGTCTGGGGATAGCTCGGTCATGGCGCGGCTGCGATAATCGTTAACTGACAGGGGTACGAGTCGGCAAATAAATCCGGAACCGAGTTCCTCGGCCTATTTCCGAATCTATCTCGATACGACCATGATGGTCCTGGATGATTTTGTAAGATAGCGACAAGCCCAGGCCGGTACCTTTACCGACCGGCTTGGTGGTAAAAAACGGATCGAATATCCGCATTCGGGTTGCCTCGCTCATACCTTGGCCGTTATCCTCCACGTCCACCCAAACCCAATCGGCATCCTGATAACCGGTACGCACCGTGATTTTGCCGAAATCTTCAATGGCTTGCGCGGCGTTGACCAATAGATTCATGAATACCTGATTCAACTGCGCGCCAACGCATTCGAAAGGTTTGATACCGCCGTATTCCTTCACCACTTCGGCCTTGTATTTCAGTTCGTTGTTGACGATATTCAAGGTGGCATCAATCCCGGCTTCCAAATCGAACATCTCCCGGCCCTGCTTATCGATCCGGGAAAAATCGCGTAAATCCTGGACGATTTTCTTCGCGCGAGTCGCACCTTCCAGAGACTCTTCCACCAGGTCGGCGGCGTCATCTTTCAGAAAATCCAGATCGACCGTATTTTTAAACTGTTTAAAAGCTTGCACGTCCGGGTGATTATCCGCCAGTTGCCCGGCCAGACGCTCAGCCAATTCGGCGGCCTTGATGAGTTCTTGTATGTATTGTTTCAGGCTGTTGAGGTTGGAATAAATATAACCGAGCGGATTATTGATCTCGTGCGCCACCCCGGCGGCCAATTGGCCGATCGAGGCCATTTTTTCCGATTGCACCAGATGGGCCTGAGTTTCCTGGAGTTTCTGATTGAGCAGGGTTTGCTGGTTTTTTTCCATCTGCAGCGTCTGATTCGCTTCTGTCAGCGCTTGGGTGCGCTCGCGAACCCGTTCTTCCAGTTGTTGGTTCAGTTTCAGCAAAGCGGTTTCCGCCTGCTTTTGGGTGCTGATGTCCATCCCGCAGCCCATCAAGCCGGCAAATTTACCGTTCTTGCGCATCCTGGGCACGGCGGTTTCCAGAATCCAGGTTTCCTTGGCATCCTCGGTACACAGCCGGTACTGAATCTTGAACTTGGTTAATTCCTGCGCGGCTTGCTGATAGGTCTGCACCACCTTGTCCCTATCGTCGGGGTGTATCGTGTTCAGCCATTGCCGGCGGTCGACGAAACCGCGTTCGATGCGAAAGGTTTTAAACCAGAAACGATTGCAGAAAATCGGCAGGTTTTTGGCGTTGGTGATCCAGATCAGGGCCGGGAGATGGTCGGCAAGTTCCTTGAAACGCTCTTCGCTTTCCCGCAAGGCCGAATACAAATTGCTGTGCAAAATATCGACATGTTCATCCTTATCGATACTGACTTGCTCGGCGTCGATGCCCTGATTAAGGCTGATCGCCATCAACTTGTCGGTTTTTAAAATATGGTGGCAAAGCCAATCCACCAAAAAATCCAACAGATCCTTGGAAATGACCGAAACATCGGATTGCGCCTCGACATGCACTTGCTGCATTTTATCGATAAATTCTTGATGTTGCTGGCAATGCTGGTCCTGCATCCGCGGATTGAAGCCTGCCTCCATCATCAGTTGCTCTTCGTGTTGGAAGTGCTCGACGGTATACTCGACCAACTGCTTGACGGTTTCCAGCACGGTTTGCAGGTCCGCGCCCAAAGCGTTTAGTTCATCCAGGCGATTAATCAGCGCGACCAGGTGCCGATGCTGATTATCCACACTCTCTATACCAACCAATAGTTGGTCGTTCCACGTTAAAATACTCATCCGCGATCCATTCTCAGGAGGGTCAAGTCTGATTACCGACCGTTGGCATTATGGCACAATGCATTTACGCTGTCGGTTATTTCAAGGCTCAGGTTTATTGCTATGGATATTCAAGATTTCGACGGTTTACAAGCCTTGCTGGATTCAACGTTTCCGAAAACCTGTCGCAGTTGCGGTTACGTGTATATCTCGGCCGAGCAGTTTTTCATCGAAACCCAAGACATGCCCCATGGCCGTTCATCGTTACGGTCGGCTATTGAGGACGATGGCTTAATTCTAGTGGAAGTATTCAGAAACTGCCGCTGCGGCTCTACGCTGATGGATGAATTCGGCTGTCGGCGCGACCAAAACGAGGATGGCCTGCAGCGTCGTCTGGCTTTTGAGACGATACTGCGGGCCATGCAAGCCCGAAACATTCCCGCAGACGTGGCCCGCATGGAGATTATCAAATTTTTACAAGGCCAGCCCAATACGCTGGTGGCGCTGCTGAATAGCGAACTGTTGCCCTAAACAGCAACCTGCTCAACCCTGCAGGGCTTCCAATTCGTCCCAACGCTGATAGGCCTGACTTAGATCGGCCTCGGCGGTTTGCAATTGCGCCAGTTTGGCCGCCACCGCATCGGGACTTTGTTTATAAAAACCGGCTTCGTTCATTTCCGCTGTCAGCTGGGTTTGCAATGTTTCCAGTTGTTCGATCAGCGCCGGCAGTTGCTCGAGTTCCCGCTGTTCTTTAAAGCTAAGTTTCTTGGCCGGCGCGGTTTTGGGCTTCTCTTTTTTCACCGCTTGTTCGGCAATCTTTACCGCTTCGGCTTTTTTGTTCTGCTCCATCAGGGCAAACCAATCGGCATACCCGCCGATGTATTCTTCCACCCTGCCCTCGCCTTCGAACACCAGTACGCTGGTGACGACATTATCCAAGAACTCCCGGTCATGACTGACCAGCAATAAAGTGCCTTGGTACTCGACCAGTTTTTCTTCCAGAATCTCCAGGGTTTCCAAATCCAAATCATTGGTGGGTTCGTCCATCACGATCAGATTGGCGGTCTTGGTAAACAGGCGCGCCAGCAGCAACCGATTTTTCTCGCCGCCGGACAGGCTTTTCACCGGCGAACGGGCGCGGGCCGGCGCGAATAAAAAGTCGGCCAGGTAAGACATGACGTGGCGTTTGCCGTCCGGCGTATCGACAAACTCGCCGCCGTCCAGCACGCTGTCAGCCACCGAGATTTCCGGATCAAGCTGTTCGCGCAATTGGTCGAAGTAAGCGATTTGCAGATTGGTGCCCAGCTCGATGCTACCGGTGGTCGGTTGTAATTGGCCGAGCAGCAACTTCAGCAAAGTGGATTTGCCGGCGCCGTTGTTGCCGATCAAACCGATCTTGTCGCCGCGTTCGATGCGCAGCGAAAAATCCTTGATGATGGGTTTGTCCTGATATTGAAAATTGACATCGATGGCTTCGACCACTTTCTTGCCGGAGGCTTCGCCTTTATTCAAACTAAGCTTGGCGGTGCCTTGAGTATTGCGCCGTTCGGAACGCTCGGCGCGCAATTTCTTCAACGCTCGGACTCGCCCTTCGTTACGTGTCCGTCTGGCTTTGACGCCCTGGCGAATCCAGACTTCTTCCTTGGCCAACTTCTTGTCGAACTCGGCGTTTTGATTGGCTTCGTCTTCCAAAGCAGCCGCCTTGCGAGTCAAATAGTCTTGATAATTACCGGCCCAGGAAGTCAATTGCCCGCGATCCAGATCGATAATCCGCGTCGCCAGTTTTTGTAAAAATGCCCGGTCATGGGTGACAAACATCACCGCACCCTGGAAGGCCAGGATTTGCTCTTCCAGCCAGGTGATACTTTCAAAATCCAAATGGTTGGTCGGCTCGTCCAGCAACAACACTTCCGGCTCGATGACCAAAGCGCGCGCTAGTGCGACTCGACGTTTCCAGCCGCCGGACAAACTGCCGACCAGCACGTCCGCCGGCAATTGCAGTTTGCTCAATACCGCTTCGACGCGGGTTTGAAACTCCCAGCCATTGTCGGCTTCCAGCTTATGTTGCACATCGCCCAGGGCTTGCAGGGATTGCTCGCTGCCATCCATATGGCTCAATAATTCATGGTAACGGGCGATCACCCGGCCCAATTCGCCAAGTCCACCAGCGACGGCTTCGTAGATTGTGTCGTTTTCGTCCAGATTGGGCGATTGCTCCAGCCAGGCTAAACGCAATTCCGGCTGTTTCCAGATTTCGCCATGATCGGCATGAATATCGCCGGCGATAATTTTCATTAAAGTGGATTTGCCTTCGCCGTTGCGGCCCAGCAGGCCGACCCGCTCGCCGGCGTCGAGTTGAAAGGCGGCGTTATCGAGCAGCGCGTGGGTGCCGAAGGCGATGGAAACATTGGTTAAACGGATTAAAGGCATTTGTTTTGTAGGTAACGTCTGAGTAAGTCCAGCGCGAATAAAGCCGCCTGGTTTTGTTTGGTTTTAAGGGCGCCATAGGCGCTTAGCTGGGTCGAGACCACGCCGCTGGGTGTGGCTAAGGCATTGTAAAGGACTATGGCTTTATCCTTATCCCGGTAATCTTCGGCGCTGCCGGCAAAAAGCTGAACTAAGGCAAAATCGGTTTGCTCGCGAGCTTTCAGCTGTTCCGCCCAAATTTTGGCGATAGGCAGTAAATCGCCGCCCCCCGCTTCGCCTGCGCCGGTGTTGCGTCCCCAATCCAGATTGATTTCTACGCGCCTTAGCCAGTCGCATCCCAAGCATTTGACAGCTAACCGGCCTTGGCTGGCGGTTTCCAGCAAGGCGAGCGAATAAGATTTCCGGCTCATGGCTTTGCTCACGACATCCAGCAGATCGCCCTGCGCTTCGTCCAGGCCATCAATGGCAAACACGTAATCGCCGATTCTGTCCGCCACGGTGGCCACGCAATCACGCTTTTCGTGCTCGGGGAAATTACTGGGAAACAATAGTTTGGTCTGCACTTCATCGGGCGCGGCACGAAACCCCAGTTGCACACCCGCTGGCAAATCAATATCCACCAAGCATTGCTGAATGGCCGATTCGCCTATGCCTAGGCTGCGCAAGCTGACCAAACACGCCGGCTGTAGCTCAAAACCCTGCAGTAATTGCGGCCGAACTAGCGAGGTAAACATATTCTTCATTTCCGACGGCACACCCGGCAGACACACGAACCAGCAGCGTTTGAATTGCAAGGCAAAGCCCGGCGCGGTGCCGTAAGCGTTGTCGATACGTATTGCCGACTGCGGCAGCATAGCTTGCTTGCGATTTGCCGCCGGCATCACGCGATTGCGGCGGGCGTAATATTGTTGAATGTCGGCAAAGGCCTGATCGTCGAATCGTAAAGGCTGACCGCTGGCGATACTGACTGCTTCGGCGGTTAAGTCGTCGATAGTCGGCCCCAAACCGCCGGTGCAAATACAGCAGTCGGCGCGCTCGGCAATTTCCGTGAACAAGGCCACCAAATCGTCCACGTCATCGCCCACTGCGGTGTGGCGTTTCAGCGTAAAGCCCAACTCAACCAATTGCTGGGAGAGCCAGGCGGCGTTGCTGTCCACGGTTTGCCCGCAGACAATTTCCTCGCCTTGCGAGAATATTTCGGCAATCTGTTTCATAACACCCGATACCAGAGCGGTAAGCTCACTAAACTCAAGGCCGTCGTCACCGTCACGGCCATCGCATATAAACCGCTGTCCAGCTTATAGCGGTCGCATAACACGATGCCCATCACCATACTCGGCATGGCTATATCCATCACGGCCGCCGCCCTGGGTTGACCAGTCAAATTGAGCAGGTTTGCCAGCCACAAGGCAATCAGCGGCATCAAGCCTAGTTTAACTAATGCAGTGGGGACGATGAACGGTACGTTGCGCAGGCGTATATCCCGCCAGCTAAGCGCCAAACCTAACGAAAAAATCATCAACGGAGCGACCGCTCCGGAACATTTTTGCAGTAAGCCGGCCACCCAAAACGGTATCGGCACCTGATTGAGGTTTAACACGACCGCGACAAACGCAGCCCAGAACGGCGGCGCATTGAAAAATGCCAACACCGATTTTGGCTTAGGTTCGCCGCTAGCGCCGTAATGGCGGGCCAGCATGATACCCAAGGTATAGACCAACGGCGCTTCGGCAAATAAATCGATCTGAATGACCAAAGACCGGGTCCAGTCGCCGAAAATCTGCTCCAATACCGGCAAGCCCAGATAGGTGACGTTTGGAAAAGCCGCCGCCAAAATCACCGCCCCGGTTTGCGGGTTTTTAAATTTAAACAACTTAGCAAGCAGCCAAGTCGCCAAAATCGACAACAAGATGCTGATAAAACCCAATGCGGAGTATTGCAGCGATTGCCAACCAATATCGGCCCGCCACAGCACCTCCAGCACCATAACCGGCATAAAAAAATAGTACACCACGCTGGTTAATACCAACCGGGTCTGGTCCGCCGTCAAGCGGTTAGGGGTTAATACTCGCCAACCGGCACCGCACAGCATCAGCGCGGTCATTTGCATCAAGGTTGTATTCATGCCGCGCATTTTATCAGGCTGGCGATGCTGCCACCCGGCTAAAGCATTCCGATCAACCAAGGCCCTTAAATTTTCCGGATGCGTGTCCCGCAAGAACGGGGGCGGCGATAGATAAAGGCTGGGTAATCATTCCAGTGTTCTGGCTAATGCCGTCCATCGCCGGACGGTGCTTGGGTAAAAGCCTTATCGAGCAACTGTTCGAATTGGTCGGCCGGGACCGGTTTGGAAATTAAATAGCCTTGTCCGTAATCGCAGCCCATTCGGTTTAATAGATCGTATTGTTCCTGGGTCTCTATACCTTCGGCGACGACCTTAATGCCCAATTTGTGCGCCATTACCACGATGGCTTCGCACAAGGCCATGTCGCTGGAGCCGGCCACCAGACTCCGGACAAACGCCTGGTCTATCTTGATGTAATCGATGTCGAATTTTTTCAAATAGGCCAGAGACGAATACCCGGTGCCGAAATCGTCCAAAGCCACCTGCATCCCGCCATCGCGAAACGCCGACAGTTGCTCGCGCGTGCTGTTGCTGGCATCCAATATCAAGCCCTCGGTTATTTCAACGATCACGCTCTGGCCCGGCAAATCCAGCTCTTGCAATAAGGCAAGCCATTGGTTGGCTTCCATGGCTTGCCGGCGGAACTGCACGGGCGATTTGTTGACGCTGATCTGGAAATCCGGATTATAGGTTTGCCGCCACTGCTTAGCCTGGTGCGCGGCAGTGTCAAAAACCCAATCGCCAATATCGACGATAACCCCTGTATCTTCGGCAACCGGAATAAATTCGGCCGGGCTGACCATGCCCAGCGTCGGATGCAGCCAACGCAGCAGGGCTTCGGCTTTGGCTATGCTGCCGCTGGCAAACTCGATAATCGGTTGGTAATGCAGTAAAAACTGCTGACGGGCCAGCGCGCCGTGCAAATCGTTGGCCAGCCGCATGCGCAGTTGGGCGTTCTGCTGCATCAAGGCAGTGAAATATTGATAGCGGTCGCGGCCCTGATTTTTGGCAGCGTACATTGCCTGATCGGCATTTTTTAATAAGGAATCGGTGTCCAGCGCATCGTCCGGATACAGGGCAATGCCTATACTCCCTGAAATATAGGCCGTCTCATTGCCCAAACGAAACGGTTCCGCTAAAGCCTGCAAGATGTTCCGGGCGATCCGGTTGACGCCATCCACTTGATCCAACTCGCCGAGAATCACGGTAAATTCATCGCCGCCCAGTCTGGCAATGCTGTCGCAATCGCGCACGCAGCCGCTGATGCGCCGCGCGGCTTCCTTCAACAAGATGTCTCCCATGAAGTGGCCCATGCTGTCATTGACATCCTTGAAGCGGTCCAAGTCCAGAAACATCAATGCCACATGCCGACCATGCCGAAAAGCCTTTTTGATTTCCTGATTAAGCCGATCTAAAAACATATTGCGATTCGGCAAACCGGTCAGCGGATCGAAATTGGCTTGCCGCCAAATCAATTCTTCGGATTTTTTCCGGTCGGTAATATCCGCGATCAAGGCCACCCGCCTGTGCACACCGCCGCTCTCATTCAGAATGGAGTTGATAGTTACCCACTGGATGCAATCCTCGCCGTTCTTGCGACGGCCGCTGATTTCGCCGGCCCACTGACCGTTGGTATTGATTACCCGCAAGACGGTTTTGTAGAAAGCCTGATCATGAGGCTCTGTAGCGCCGCCGACAAAGGCGCGGCCTATCACTTCGTCCGCCGAATATCCGGTTACCGTGGTAAATGCCGGATTAACCGTGATGATAGTGCCCGTGGCATCGGTGACCATCATTGCTTCACTACTGTTCAAATACACCAAGGCCGCCAGTTGCATTTCCTCTTCGGCGCTTTTCCGCGCGGTAATGTCCTCGTACACACCCAACACACCAATAGTCTGTTGCTGCAAATTACGTAAGGGCACTCTTGAGGTTCGCAAATGCATGGTTTTACCTGCCGGCCCCATTAGCGTTTCTTCGTAATTCAATTTTGCCGTATTACTCTCTATTACCTGCTTATCGTCTGCTCGATATAAGTGCGCTAAATCTCGCCAAACTAATTGCTCATCGGATTTACCGATCAATTCGGCGGGGCTATCTAGCCCGGCATCCCTACTGAAGGCTAAGTTGGCCCCCAGATAACGGTAATTCAGGTCTTTCCAGAATACGCGGCTGGGGATGGTATTGATGACGGTTTGCAACATGTTTACCGAATCGGCTAGTTTGTGCATCGCTTCCAACCGTTCGGAAATATCGCGCAAAATCAGTAATTGATTACCTGCCAAGCTATCGCCCAATAAGACGATGTCCACCAACACCATCCGGCACCTGCCATCCTTGCAACACACTTTCAATTCCGCTGTTTGGCTGGACTCGGCCGCGGAATGCGGAACACGCTGATAACTGTGCCAATTAGCGATGACCTGCTGCCGATATTCGGCATCGGGATGGGCATGCCACCACCATTCCGCCAAGGTCGGAATATCGCTTAGCGTATACCCAAACGTTTTCACGAAAGCCGAGTTCAAATAATTGATATTGCCTTGGCTATCATGCAGTACATAAGCAATCGGCGACTCTTCGATAATCGCGTGAAATTTGGCTTCGCTACCGGACAGCGCCTGATGGGCTTGATAAAGCCTCTGGTAAGGCAGTTGGATGCTGTTGAGAAATACCGAACGGTAGATCAGGCCATAGGCGACTACTTTATAGATGTGGCCGAGCAAAATATATAAATCGGTCACGCTGGCATAAAAGGTCACGAACAACTCGCTCATGGCCATGATAGCGGCAGCCGCCGCCAAACCAGCCGGATCGTAAGAATGTTGACGGCGGGTTTGGAGTAAATAGCCGATGGCACTGAGAGCATAGACGCCGGCCAATAGATATTCGCAGGCTTTTTTAACAGACGTTAAGCCCTGAACTGCATCAAAGGTGCGCGGTAACCAGTCCTGATGGAAAAACACCAGCCAGCAACCCAGAACAATATAGAGCAGCACACCGCTCAACATCAATGAGCGCGATACCGGTGATATTTGCCTGCTTGGCACCAGCAAACCCATCACTAAGCCTAGCGCCGCAAACGCGCGGGCCATCAACCAAAAAGCGATGGCTTTTTCCGGATCGCTTTCGGTGATAAAGGCCGGCATGCCACTGAAAGACAGGGTATGCATTAAATCCAGGACCGCCACGCCTAAGAAACAGCAGGCCAGCATCATGAATCCGGCGGAGTTTTCCTTTTGATAAACGCTCCAACCCACGGCGAAAACCAATGCGGAAATCACGATGGAAAAACCTTCCATCAAGGTATGTACGCCTAAGGATTGGCTGACAAACGGCCGCAAGGATTCCGATAGCGGAAAATACAAGCTAAGCAACTGCGCAAGTAAAAGTAGTAGCACCGTCCAAAGCAGAGGCCTGGCCTGGTTTTGTTCGCTATATTGCTCCACAGTGTTCCCTTGCTGTTTGCCGGTCTGCCAATATTATGTAGACTTAAGTCTGTTAGCGGCTAGTGTTATTGTTATGTCCTATCGATAGTGCGATGGGTACTGTCAATTCATCAGCAGGCTCATTCAATACGCTAAAGCGCGCCAATGTTGTCTAAGTCTGTCGATTTGCGCGACATCCAATTGCGCGGTGCGGGAATGCTCCCGACACAAGGCGCCGCGAAACCCCAAATAATCCGGACTTAACTGCACTAAACTCGCTACATCGTCGGCGCGCAAGGAACCGGCCAAGCCACTCAGCAAGCCCAGACTGGCGACCCTATCGACAAAAAGTTGCAATTCGTCGAACGTCATCAGCCGCGTCAATGAACCGAGTTGTTTATTGGCGGTATCCAGCATCACCCCGCGAAAACCGGCCTGGGCTAAAGCATCAATCATCGCAAAATCCGGGCGGGTATCGGCAAACAATACCGCGACCAAGGCCACGCCCCGCGCAGCAATCGCCTGTAAACCCTCGACGCACGCCAGCCAGTCGCCGCCCGGAAAAAACCCGATTTTCACATAATTGACGCCGGTAGCCGCCATGGCTTGCACGGCCGGCAGGACCAGTTCGGGCTGCATCGGTAAATCGCCGATAGTGGCACTAACACAGCTGCCCGGTTGCAAGCGGCGGACAATCTCGGCAACCTCGGCCACATCCAGAGCACCCAAGGCGCCGCGAGCGGGTTGTTTTAAATCGATAATATCGACGGCGGCGGCTTCGACCAACAGCGCTTCCGCCAAACTATTCACGCTTGCCAACATCGCGGTCATACTTGCACTCCCCGGCGATGTTGTTCAATCGCCGCCATCAGCCAATCCCAGGCCTGACGCTCCCGCTCACCGGCGGTTTTATCCAGGCCGATGCGCAAATAATCCAGTTCGGCTTGAATTTTCTCCCCAGGCAATCTATCCAGCCGGCTGATCAAAATCGCCGCTTCCAGCACTGAATATTGCGCCCGATTAAAGCCTTGAAATGGCTTATGGTTGACCGTGTGCACGGCCCGGCAAAACAATTTCGGCCGGGTGTCGTCGTCTTCGATTCGCACCAATTGCAGTTCGGTATGCGCCAAAGTATCGGCTAAATAATACCCCGCGACTTGTTGGGCGGGCAATAAGGGCCAGTCCCTACGCCCGGTCAGACAGCCGGCAAAAATCCGCACATCGTCGCAATAATTGATGACGGCGGTTTCGGTTGCCAGCAGATTATCCAGCGTAGTCGAGGGCCGAAACGGCAAGATAATGTAGTGATCTTGTTCAACATGCACTCCCATCGGCGCGATGTGCGTATCGCCCTGCAGATTGATGGTAGTGACGAGGGTTTCTTGAATCATGGTGGTTTAGGTCTATCCTGAAGCGTGAAATGTTGCCGGTTTACCGGCAAACCAACGCGCAATTTTAATCTCGCCGGCTACCCTTGGGGATTTTTTTTCCAGCCGGCGCCTGCAGGATGCAATTCCGTTCAACATTAACCAGGCCACACGCTTATGCACGCCATAGATATTGCCGACTTATCGATTTTGCTGATTGAACCTTCGACCACACAATTAAAAGTCATCATGCAGCATTTACGTGACGAAGGCATAGCCAAAATCGAAGGCGTTTCCAACGCGGCGGCGGCGCTGGAAAGCTTGCATAATCACCGCCCGGATTTAATTATCAGCAGCCTGTATCTGCCGGATATGATGGCCACCGAACTGGTCGAGCATCTGCGCAATGAAGAAGCCCTGAGCCATATCCCCTTCATGCTGATTTCCAGCGAATCCAGCTTTGCGGTACTAGACACCATCCGCCAAGCCGGCGTGGTAGCGATTTTGCCCAAGCCGTTTGCGCACGACGATTTAAAAAACGCCTTGCGGGCGACCATCGAGTTTATCGATCCGCAAGAAATCAGCCTGGAACATTACGACATCGAAAACGTGCGGGTGTTGGTGGTGGACGACAGTCCGCTAGCGCGCAAACACATCAGCCGCGTGTTGAACAATATGGGCATCGTCAAGATTACCCAGGCCCAGGACGGTAAGGAAGGCGTCGATGTATTCGCTCGCGACCAAAACGCTTTCGACCTGATCGTCACCGATTACAATATGCCTATCATGGACGGCCAACAATTGATCAAAACCATCCGCCAGGATTTGGGCAATTCCATCGTACCGATCTTGATGGTGACCAGCGAAGAAAACGAAACCCGCCTCAGTAATGTGCACAAAGCCGGCGTCTCGGCGATTTGCGACAAACCCTTCGACCCGCAAACCGTGAAGGAAATGCTGTTTCGGGTGTTGGAACCGGATTGAAGCTTGCTTAAGCTTTATCCCGATTAACCGCCCCATCCGCCAACGGCTAGAGACCGGCGGCCTATCCCTTTTCACCTGCCATAACTCGCCCTTGGTCTGCACTCTCCGGCTCTGCCGGTCTGTACCAAGTAAGCGCTTGTTAGGCCAATGCTTGAGCATATCTTCAGCTAATTAACATCCCTTCATAATCCAACCTATCTCTGCCGCCGCTGCCAAGCAAGCGGGAGTCTATTTCCGTTCTGACCGCTTGCGTCAATCCAACCAACAGCACTATACTGCCTATAAAAGCAGTAACTATATAAACAGCATGGAACCACTTACCGACCGCCAACAAGAAATCCTGAACTTCATCGAGCGCAGTTTGCTGCTGGATGGCTTTCCGCCGACTATCGCCGAAATCGCCGCTGCCTTTGGTGTGCGCTCCACCAACAGTATTCGCGGCCACTTGCAGGCTTTGGCGCGTAAGGGCGCCATCGAACTGGTACCGGCCGCCTCGCGCGGTATTCGCCTACTGAAACCGACGCCGGCTCCCGAACAAGGCTTGCCGCTGGTCGGCCGGGTGGCGGCGGGCCAGCCGATACTGGCCGAAGAACATATCGAGCGCTATTGCCGCCTGGGGCCAGAGTTGTTCGACAACCGCGCCGATTATCTGTTACGGGTACAAGGCATGAGCATGCGCGATGCCGGCATTCTGGATGGCGATCTTTTAGCCGTGCAACGCACGCCGGAAGCGCGCAACGGCCAGATCGTCGTTGCGCGGATTCACGATGAAGCCACGGTAAAGCGGCTACGCCTGGAGGGCGTTAAAGCGTTTCTGGAGCCGGCCAATCCGGATTTTTCCATCATTGAAGTCGATTTGCAGCGCGAACCTTTGGTAATAGAAGGCCTGGTAGTCGGCGTGATTCGCAGCGGGCTATGAATGCAACTCCCCTGGATCAGCTGTTACGCACCCAGACCGGGATTTGGCGCGGATTGCATTCGAAAAATCAAAACTGGCGAACAATTGCCAGCGGTTTTGCCGAGTTGGATGCCTTGCTGCCCGGTGGCGGCTGGCCGCTGGGCGGCGTACTGGAAATTCTATCGCCCTGCTTGGGCATCGGCGAATTAAGCCTGTTGCTGCCGGCCATGGCCTACATAACTCAAACCAAGCGCTGGATAGCCTGGATCGCGCCGCCCCAGCAAGTCTATGCACCGGCCTTACTACAGGCAGGCATTGATGCAAGCTATGTTCTGGTAGTCGATTGCCGGCAAGAAGCGGACATTCCCTGGAGTCTGGAAAAACTGCTGCGTAGCGGCCGCTGCGGCATGGCCTTGGCCTGGCCACGCCGGCTCAGTGATCATCAAATCCGCCGCTTACAACTGGCCGCGGAAGCCGGCTCGGCGTTGGCAGTGCTATTTCCCAAACAGCGCAGCGGCAGCGGCTACACGGCATTGCGCTTGGAAGTCAGACCCGCGAAAACCGGCCTGGCATTACAGATTTTAAAGGCGCGCGGCAGTTTGCAACGTGCGTCTTTGACCTTGCCGCTGTAAGACCGCCATGGCTGCCACCGCCAGGGCGCTATCGCCAACGCCGCCAGACCGAATCGGCACCCTCGTAAAGCCCAATCCGGCCAACAGCCAACTTTGGCTATGCGCCTATTTTCCTGACCTGGCTTTGACTACACTGCATCTGGATTTAAATCAGGCCGTCGCCAGTGCTATGCCGTACAAAGGCCAAACGCGCCTGCATACGGTCTCGGCGCCGGCCCGGCAAGCCGGCGTCGAACCGGGCATGACTCCCGCCGCCGCTCTGGCATTGTGTCCCGGCCTGAGCATTCGTAACCGCGACCCGTTCACCGAACGCCTAGCATTACAACAACTCGCCGAAATTGCGCTGGATTTCAGCCCATGGGTCAGCCTGGATCAGCCGGACTGCCTGCTGCTGGAAATTCGCTCCTGTCTGACGTTATTCGGCGGCGTGGAAAGTTTAAGAGACAAGCTAAAAACGGTATGGCAAAGCAGCGGACATCGGCCGTCGATTGCCATCAGCCCCGCGCCTACAGCCAGCGTATTGCTAACCAAACTTGGTCAGGAAACAATCGTCATCGACCGGCAAGCCCTGCGCTCGGCACTGGGCCCGCAGCCCATCGCCGCGCTAGCGCTGGAGGATAAAATATTGCATCGGCTACTGCGCACCGGTATTCGCCAACTCACCGACCTGTGGCGACTGCCGCGCGACGGCCTGGCCAAGCGCTATGGTGCAGCCTTGTTGCAACAACTGGACAGACTTGCCGGCCAACAAACTCAAATTTTGCAGGCTTTCCATCGTCCGCCGCGCTTCCAGGCCAGCCGCGAGATGCCCATCGAACTGGAACGTATCGAACATTTCTTCCCGGCCATCGAACAACTGGCCGACGAATTTACGGCGTTTTTGAAGACCCGCGATGCCACGGCATTAAGCATCATGCTGGAATTACACCATCACGGCCGCCCTGCCACTTGCTTGGCATTGGATTTTCGCGCCGGCAACCGCGACCCTAAACACTGGTGCGGCTTGTTGCACGAAAAGCTGGAACGCTCGCCGTTACCCGCGCCGGTGCTGGCCATTACCTTGCAGAGCGAAGCCATAGCGCCGTTTCAGCCGGAACGCTTCAGCCTGTTCGACGACCACGAAAAACCGGACAGTGACACCGAATGGCTTGCAGTTCTAGATCAATTGCAAGCCAGGCTGGGGCATCAAGCCTTAAAGTTTCCCGGCGCGCAAGCCGACCATCGCCCGGAACGCGCCATGACCGTTGCACCAAACCAACTAACCGCCAATCCCGATTTAGCGCCCAGGCCTTTTTGGCTGCTGGCTAATCCCGAACCGGTGCGGCTAAGCGGCCTTAGCCTGCTATCGTCGGCGGAACGCATCGAGTCCGGCTGGTGGGACGACGAGCCCATCCGCCGCGACTATTACATCGCCCAAGACAAACGCGGTCGAAAGCTGTGGGTTTATCGTGATCTAAACGCCAAACAACAGTGGTTTTTACATGGCTTGTTCGGATGAGATCAAGGCGCCAGATATAGGCTTTGCGGAATTGCACTGCCTGTCCAACTTCAGCTTTCTGCGCGGCGCCTCGCATCCGGAAGAACTGGTCGAGGAAGCCGCCCGCCTGGGTTATCAGGCGCTGGCACTAACCGACGAATGCTCGATGGCCGGCGTGGTAAGAGCGCATCTGGCCGCTAAGAAACACCATATCAAACTGATCATCGGCAGCGAATTTGCCTTGGACGATGGCCTGAAACTGGTCTTGCTGGCAACCGACAGAACCAGCTACGGCAACCTGTCCGCGTTGATCACCCTGGCCCGCCGCCAAGCCGAAAAAGGCCACTATCGGCTAACCCGATCCGATTTAACCAAACACTTTCCGCAAGACTGTCTGGCTATCTGGTTAGCCAACGATCAATTCCAGACAGATGACGGCCGTTGGTTGCAACAGCTGTTTGCAAACGATTTATGGCTGGGCATCGGCCTATTTCTATCCGGCCGCGACGAAATACATTGCCAACGAGCGACAGCCGTAGCCCGGCAACTCAATATTCCGATAGTCGCCTGCAACGACGTGCACATGCATCGCCGCTCGCGCCGGGCTTTGCAGGACACACTCACCGCGATCCGCCTCGGCCAACCTTTGTCGCAACTGGGCTACGCCTTGTTTTCCAACGGTGAACGGCATTTACGCCCCCTGCCCCGACTGACCGAGCTGTATCCGTCTGAATGGCTGCAACAAACCCTGGTTATCGCCGAGCGCTGCCACTTTTCGTTGGACGAGTTGCGCTACGAATATCCGCAAGAACTGGTGCCGGATGGCCATACCCCAAGCTCCTGGCTGCGGCATTTGACCGAAATCGGCGTCCGCAAACGTTGGCCGCAGGGCCTGTCGGCAAAAGTTCGCCAACAAATCGAACACGAATTAACCCTGATCGCCGACCTGGCTTACGAGCCGTATTTCCTGACCGTACACGACATCGTCAGTTATGCCCGCGCACAAGGCATCCTCTGCCAAGGCCGTGGTTCGGCGGCCAATTCAGCGGTGTGCTTTTGTTTGGGCATTACCGAAGTCGACCCGAGCCGGATGAATCTATTATTCGAACGCTTTTTGTCTCGCGAGCGCAACGAACCGCCGGACATTGATGTCGATTTCGAGCACGAACGCCGCGAGCAAGTGATTCAATATATCTATCGAAAATACGGCCGGCATCGCGCCGCGCTGGCCGCCACGGTGATTACCTACCGCAGTCGCAGCGCGGTGCGCGATGTCGGCAAGGCCCTGGGTTTGAACTTGGCGCAAGTCGAACGCCTGGCCGATAGTGTGGATCGTTGGGACGGCTATCAATTGATGCCGGAATCTTTAACAGCATGCGGTTTCGATCCGAACAGCCCCGTCGTGCAACGTCTGTCCGTGTTGGTTCAGCAGATCAAGGGTTTTCCACGCCATCTTTCCCAACACGTCGGCGGCTTCGTCATCGCCCGCGACGAATTGTCCAGATTGGTACCGGTGGAAAATGCCGCAATGGCCGACCGCACCGTGATTCAATGGGAAAAAGACGATCTGGAAGCGATGGGCTTATTAAAGGTCGATATACTGGCACTGGGTATGCTCAGTGCGATTCGCAAAGCCCTGGAATATCTTGGTCAATATTGCCGGCCGCCCCAGCACCAATATCCCTTTGTTGAAGAGAATTGCAGAAACTCCCTCTCCCGCCGGGATAGGGCTGGGGTGAGGGAATATTCAAACCATAACCACCGCCCTCATCCTAATCTTCTCCCGGAGGGAGAAGGGACTGTTTCGACTTTTATCACCCCTACCGAAGAAACAGGCGCACCCAACATCGCCTGGACTTTAGCCAATATTCCCGCTGAGGACCCGGCGGTTTACCAAATGCTGCAACAAGCCGACAGCATCGGCGTGTTCCAAGTCGAGTCGCGAGCGCAGATGACCATGTTGCCGCGCCTGAAGCCGGCCAATTATTACGATCTGGTCATCGAAATCGCCATCGTCCGCCCCGGCCCAATTCAGGGCGAAATGGTGCATCCTTACCTAGCCCGACGTAAAGGATTGGAGCCCGTGGAGTACCCCAGCCCGGAAGTCCAAGCCGTGCTGGAACGTACACTGGGCATTCCGATTTTTCAGGAACAAGTCATGCAACTAGCCATGGTCGCAGCCGGCTTCACCGCCGATGAAGCCGACCAACTGCGCCGAGCCATGGCTGCCTGGAAACGCAAGGGCGGCCTGGAGCCGTTCGAGCGCAAGTTACTGGACGGCATGCGGGCGCGCGGCTACAGCGCCGAATTCGCTCAACGGATTTTTCAACAAATCAAAGGCTTCGGCGATTACGGCTTTCCGGAGTCGCATTCCGCCAGCTTCGCCTTGCTGGCTTACGTCTCAGCCTGGCTGAAATGCCATCATCCGGCGGCATTTTGCTGCGCCTTGCTGAACAGCCAGCCGATGGGCTTTTACGGCCCGTCGCAGCTGGTGCAGGATGCGCGCCGCCATGGCGTGGAGGTACGGCCGGTGGACGTACAGGCCAGTCTCAGCGAGTGTTCGTTGGAATTTCCCGCAAACGCCGCCCCAGCCTTGCGCTTGGGGTTTAATCAAGTCAAGGGTTTATCAGAAACAGCGGCACGCAAGATTGTCCAGGCCCGCGACCGGCAAGCATTTGCCAATGTCACTGACCTTGCCGCGCGCGCCGGACTGGATAGCCGAGATTTGGAACAGCTAGCGGCAGCGGATGCGTTAAAAACCCTGGCCGGCAACCGGCATCGGGCCTTCTGGACGGCTGGTGGTGTAGAAGCTGCGACGCCGGTATTTGGCGTGCCTGTCATCGCCGAAGCCACACCGCTATTAAAAACACCCAAACCGGGCCAGGAAGTATTGGCCGATTACGCCAGCACCCGGCTCAGCCTGCGCGAACACCCGCTGGGTCTGCTGCGCGAGCGCTTGCGCCGCAGGGGCGTCACCACCGCCGCCTCTTTATGGCAACGCCGCAACGGCAGCATCGCTCAGGTTGCAGGTCTGGTGATCTGCCGGCAACGGCCGATGACCGCTGCCGGCGTGACTTTTGTCACCCTGGAAGATGAAACCGGCCAAGTCAATCTGGTAGTCTGGCCCGCCACTGCCCTGGCCCAGCGTAAACCCTTGCTGAAAGCCCGCCTGCTGTCGGTGAGCGGCACGATTCAACAGGAAGACGGCGTGCTGCATTTGGTAGCCGGCAAGCTGGAAGACTGGAGCAGCTGGATCGGCGATTTGGCGACTAAATCCCGGGATTTTCATTGAAGCGCCAAATTTTAAAAGAATAGTTTTTATCCCTTAACCCAACTCGACTACTCGCAGCCCAAGTCCGTTATATCCGCAGCCAGGGTACAACCCCAACTGGCGGGATAAAACCCAGCATCTACAAAACGTTGAAACGAACTGTGTGGCCATTCACCGGGAGACAAGGCCAAACCATGTTTGACGGGGTTGTAATGGATGTAATCCAAATGCTTATTAAAGTCGGATTCGTCACGGATACAATGCTCGAAAAAACGTGGTTGCCAAATGGTTTTTGCACCGTCTTTTTTCACACTCGCCGAAACTCTTCGAGAAAAAGCAGTTTTAATCATTTGCCACCGAGTTGAATAGTCGAAATCGCCCTCAGGCAGTAGCCAGAGACAATGCAAATGATCAGGCAAAATGACGGCAGCCGTTATGTCGAAGGGTCGTTTGCATTTAACCTCTTGAAACGCCTGACGAAGCAACGCAACCCGCTGAATATCGGCGAAAATCGGTTGGCGACGATACGCCACAACCGTAAAAAAATACAAGCCGCCAGGGACATACAACCGCCGATAGTCGCTCATAATCCAATTAGTTACCCAGTGTAAGATTATTTCTAGCCTAGTCCAAGGCGGACATTTCCTACAAAAATCACTGTCCTATTGTAGGCCAGAATAAGCCGATAGGCGTTTCTGGCAATTGCACGTTTTGCCGGAAACGCTAACGCTTATTCCGGCCTACATGGCTTTTGGTTACTTTTCTTTGGACAAGCAAAGAAAAGTAACCCGCCCGCCGGTGCGGGAACCGACATTCAAATAAACCTCGCGATAGCGAAACATTGTTTATGTAAACCGACCATTGCGTGAGGATTTGCGCATCAACCGAAAAACAAGACACTATATTCGTCGCAAGGGATGCGCTGTTTTTGACTTTCAAAAACTACCAACTATAGTGAGTTGCGAGCAACCTTTGCAGCAACTTTGCTGGTAATCGTTTTGCAAGCGCCGACCGCGCTCCCATCCGCAATTCAATGCCGTGTAAGCATAATCTCAAGCCATTTACAGCTAAAAAATGTTGAAGAATTTTTTTAAGAAAAAAGTTACGACAATTGAGACGGCAACTAACTATCCAGCGGTCAATCTCACACCAACCGACTTAGAAGAACTCAAAAAGATATTAAGAGCAGCACTTCCGAATATCCAAGCAGAAAATAACCCGCTTGCTTGGTCTTGGGATCCGGATTTATGGGTGTCCGGCAAATTGCATTACCTAATCCCGCACGAGGTCGCGACTACCAAGGATATTGCCGAATTTCTAAGATATATCCGTACCGCGTCGCTGACTTTTCCAGGCGGACCATTCATTTGGGATCTCAATTCGCTGGACAATTTGGTGTTTCTACCAACGAGCCACGCGGAACGAAAACAAAAAGCCGGTATCTTTGCCGCAATTTATTCGGCTAGCGACGAACCATACCAAGCCTACTGCCAATTCGTGGCAGAAATTCTAAGAAACATCAAGAACAACCATGACGAAACCTTAGCCAATACCGAGAACAGCGTGCAAAGGCGAGCATTGGCCGCTATGAGATCGGCGGCTCAAATTTTGGATTTTCAACGTAGTTTGCGTGCTGGACTTGTCAGCACAAGTCCCGAAAACGTCAAATACTTCCTAAGCGATACCGACGAACTCTTGTTCGGCAGGCCTGATAAGCCGGCAACCGTAAAGGTCAAATTCCAACAAGAATCGGTATCTGTGGTGCTCCCACACTACGTACGTATTTCAAAAACGCCCGCCGACCAGATCGACGCAACCTTTGGCGAGGATTACATCTGTAGGCTTGAAATTTCGAGAGTCCACTCAGATGGTCCTGAATATCCCGAAGAATTTGGAGTATATCTGGTCAAACAATCTGCGGAAAAGCACGGGATGACGGTCAACTACTCTGCCGACGGCAAGGCGATAATTCCAGTCCCGCCTTTAATAAAACAAGAACGCGACCAACTATTCCAGGTTTCTCACTTCACTATTGGCATAAAACGAAGCGTATTCACCATGACCCTGACGTGTCCTCCAGTACAAAATCTTCCGGAACAAGAAAAGACTCGAATCAACCAAATCATTAATGGGGTAATCGCAACGCTGACCGAAGAGCATCCGACCTCAAAACCCCACTGAACTATTAAGATCATCGCGCCGCAGCGGACACGGCTTGCCGATTGCAGCATCGATTAATTCAACGGGACTACAACCCCACAAACTCCATCAAAGCCGCCAATTCCTTAGGCTCCAACTCATAAAACGAATGCGCCCTGACACGTTCCGGCAAACCGACATCGCCGTAACGGACCCGAATCAAGCGGCTGACTTTAACCCCCTGCGATTCCCATAAACGCCGTACCAAACGATTCCGCCCCTGTTTCACCGTGGCATAAAACCATTTATTGGCACCTTCGCCGGCATAAAAGCTGACGTCTTCGAAATGCGCCGGGCCGTCTTCCAGTTCCACACCTTGTTTCAAGCGCGCCAGCATGGCATCGTCTACTTCGCCTAAGATTCGCACCGCGTATTCGCGTTCGACTTCGCGCGACGGGTGCATCAAACGGTTGGCCAACTCGCCGTTGTTAGTCACTAAAATCAAGCCGGAGGTGTTGATGTCCAGCCGGCCAACCGCGATCCAGCGGCCGACCTGCAGGCGCGGCAGTTGGGTAAAGATTACCGGCCGGCCTTCCGGATCACGGCGGGTGACCAGTTCGCCAACCGGTTTGTGGTACACCAATACGCGGGTCGGTTGCTCAGCGTATTTTTCCCACTTCACCACCCGACCGTTGATTTGCAAGTGATCGTCAGGCTTTAAGTGATAGCCCGGCTGCACCGGATTACCGTTGACGGTCAGCCGGCCTTCCTCTATCCAGCGCTCGATTTCCCGCCGAGAACCCACACCGGCTCGCGCCAGCAGTTTCTGGATGCGCTCGCCGCCGGCCGGCACGGATTTAGTGGAGGGTGAGCTTTTCGGTGCCGAGGCCGGCTTCGGCTTGTGGGTCGAACTCGGTTTCCGCGGCTGCGGTTTCTGGGTCCGTTTGTCCTGCGGAGCTGACGGGTTGTTGGATCTCGGCGGTTTGCGGTCTTTCACTGTGGTCCTGCTCGGGTTGCGGTTGCGGCGAATTGCCGAAATCGAAATTGACGATTTCTTCCAGGGTCGGTAATTCGCTCAATGAGGTTAAATTGAAATAATCCAGAAATTGCTTGGTGGTGCCGAACAAGGCCGGCCGGCCCGGTACTTCCTTATGGGCGATGACGCGAATCCACTCGCGCTCCAATAGGGTTTGAATGATGGAACTGCTGACGCTGACGCCGCGAATATCCTCGATTTCGCCGCGCGTCACCGGCTGGCGGTAGGCGATGATGGCCAAAGTTTCTAACAGTGCACGCGAATAACGGGCCGGCTTTTCCTCGAATAAGCGCGTCACGTAAGGCGAGAGACCTTCGCGCACCTGAAACCGGTAACCGCTGGCTAATTGCCGCAGGCCGATGGGGCGATCGGCGTAGTCGCGAGCGATTTCATCCAGTGCCATTTGCACCGACAAGGTATCGGGTTGCTCCAGCTCCGGAAAGGTTTCCTGAATCTGCCTGATCGTCATCGGCCGATTGGCGGCAAACAAAATGGCTTCCACGATGCGCTTGGTATTCATATCGCACTCTTTAGTTATTTCAGGCAGTAGCCGGTGGCGTTCGACCACGATGGGTTGGTAGGTACTGGCGCGAATAATCTCGGCCCAACGCCGCGGTAAGCGGGTTGCGCGCCTAGACTCGCTAACGGCCGCAGCCTCCGGCACGGGTGCTTGCCAACTACTCCGCCAACCCGGCAACAAGCGCACCGCTTGTCGATGGGACTGTTGCAAAACCACTGGCTCGCTGGGTTCGGGGACTTGAACATCCGCAACGCGCGGCTCGCTAGTCCAGATAGCCGGAAACCGCACGGCCCTCCGTTTGACAGGCACGAATATCGTAACCGGCTCGGGTTTGATGCGCGGCTTGCGGGGCGTTCTGGGTTTGGCTGTGGGAATAACATCATCAACGACGGTTTCGGCTAGCAGTGAGTCAGTCGCCGGCGCCGCTATCGAGGCGGATTCTGACCTGAATGCCGGCGTAGGGTTCGGATTGGAAGATGTCGATGATGCGTTCCTTGGAGAGTTCAAGGATGGCAAGAAACGCGACAACCACTCCGTTTTTTCCTTCACTTCGGGTAAAACACGCTGCGAAAGGGAGCTGATTTGCTCCGTTAAGTTTTTCCAAAATGGCTGCCATTCGTTCACGGACTGATAGGGGTTCTTTGGTTATTTGATGATGGGTAAGCCTCTCGGCGCGCTTCAAAATGTCCTGGAAGGCCAGCAGCAGTTCCTTGAGCTGCACATCCGGCAAAATTTGCTGTACATCCACGGTCGAGGTGTCAACGCCAAATTCGAAGGTGTCGCGCTCGTTTCGGGGCAGCAGATCGATCTCTTCGGCCACTTTTTTGATCGCTTCGTATTCCTGCAGCTTGCGAATCAAAAATGCTCTGGGGTCCTCTTCTTCCTCTTCGCTTTCCGGCTGTCTAGGCAGCAGCATCCGCGATTTAATCTCCGCCAGCAGCGCGGCCATCACCAGATATTCGGCGGCCAGCTCCAGACGCAAATTTTCCATCATATCGATGTAGGCGATATATTGCCGGGTGATCTGCGCGATGGGGATGTCGAGAATATCCAGATTCTGCCGACGAATCAAATACAACAGCAAATCCAGCGGCCCTTCGAACGCATCCAGAAACACTTCCAGCGCATCCGGCGGGATGTAAAGATCTTCCGGTAAATCCTGATAAGGCTGGCCTTGCACCAGCGCCAGAGGCGGCAGCGCGGCTTCAACCGGTAATGCGACGTCGTTCAAAACTACATGCCCGCCAAACTAAAAAATAATTGTTGGGCGTAGTACATCGGATAAGCCAGCAAATACTGCAACACGTCGGTAGCAAGTAATATCAACAAAAAAATAAAACCAAACCGTTCCAAACGATTGTATTGCCAAGCCCAGTAATCCGACAGCACTCCTGACAAAATCCGGCTGCCGTCCAAGGGCGGTATCGGCAGAAGATTAATCAAAGCCAAAACCAAATTGATGCTGATGCCTGCTACGCCGCTATATATCAGCGGAAAAGAGATGTATTCGATTTCCAACATCACGCCGATTCTAGACAGCAAAGCCCAGGCCGCCGCCATTAATAGATTGGACAAGGGGCCGGCTACCGCCACAATCGCCATGGCTTGACGCGGTTTTTTAAACGCGCGGGGATCGACCGGCACCGGCTTGGCCCACCCGAACACGAAGCCGGTAAAGGTCAGCAACAATAAACCGGGAATAATCAGCGTGCCCAGCACATCAATATGTTTGAGAGGATTCAGCGTTAAACGGCCTTGGTCGGCAGCGGTGTTGTCGCCTAACTTCTTGGCCACCCAGCCGTGCGCCACCTCGTGACCGGTGATCGCGAAAATCACCGGCAAAATCCACACCACGATCCTTTGTATCAGGGTTAATTCGTCCATCATGGCTTTTACTCCAACATCGGCGCAATACCGATACCTTGCCGAACAATGTCAATCGACTTATCGCCGCAAGCGATGACGGTAGTGGGTTGATATTCGATCACGCCCACATCTATGACCAGGGCCAACTCTTTTTCCAGCCGCTTTCGGATTTCGTACGGATCGGCCAAAGGCTCGTCATCGCCGGGCATCATCAACGTGGAGGTCAACAAGGGTTCGCCAAGCTGCTCGACCAAGGCTTGAGCTACCGGATGGTCGGTGATTCTGACGCCTATGGTTTTCTTTTTGGGGTGCTGCAACCGGCGCGGCACTTCGCGCGTGGCATCCAGTAAAAACGTAAACGGACCGGGCGTCAGTTTTTTGATCAAGCGGTGGGCTTCATTGCCCATTTTGGTGAAGGTGGAAACCTGCGACAGGTCGGTACACAACAGTGTGAAGTTATGATTATCGTCCAGCCGGCGGAGGCTGCGAATTTGATCCATGGCCGCCTTATCGCCGATCTGGCAACCCAGCGCGTAGGATGCGTCAGTGGGATAGGCGATGACTCCGCCGTTGCGCAAGATATTGACTGCTTGTTGAATCAAGCGCGGCTGCGGGTTCTTCGGATGAATTTCGAAATATTGCGCCATGGGCTAAAACTATCGGCTTAGGTAAAGGGCCATTGTACCCCAGAAGGTATTTAAAAATGTGGCGCGGCCGTTTTAGCGGCCGCTGGAAACCGGAAACCGACTCATCTTTCCGATTGTTTTTTGGCGACTTTATCGCGCAAATAAACCGGCATGGCTTGCTCGACAGGCACCGCCAAACCGCAAGCAAAACCGTAAGCGCCCAATTGCGCGACACAGCTGGCGCGCGGCCAGACATCCACCTCAACGCCCAGCACACGCTCTGCTAAACGCTGGCCCAACTGCTCCGCATAAACGCCCCAGCCTGAACCGACACCAAAGCCGGCCAGATCGGGAAAGATCACTTCGCCAGCGGGCGTGACAGCTTCCGCACCGTTCAACTCCGCCAAACCTAATTCGCTGCGTTGATACACGCCCCAAAAAATTTCGTCCATGCGTGCGTCCATTGCGGTAAAACTCAGCTCAGCATCGGCGCGACGATTAAAAAAATCTTGGGCGATGGCCGCCAACGTCGACACCGGCACCACCTGCAAATCGGCACCATAAGCAATGCCCTGCACCACGCCGCCGGCAATTCTGACACCGGTAAACGAACCGGGTCCGCGACTCAAACCGATGGCATCCAGTTGTTGCGCCTTGAGTTGAGCATCGGCCATTAATTGATCGATCATCGGCAAAATCAGCTTGGTGTGCTCGCGCGGGGCGACGGCAAACTTTTCGGCAATCTCGCCATCGATAAACAAGGCCGCCGAACAGGCGTCGGTGGAGGTTTCTACTGCCAATAATTTCAAATCTGTACCTCTGTCAACAAGATGCCGGAAACGCTAACGCTTATTCCGGCCTACGCAATGTTCAATGTGATTCATCCAATGCAAAAAACCGCCGCACATCCTCGATCTCGCGGCTGCGCTTCATCGCCGGCACGCTATCTAAAAACATCTGGCCGTAGGAACGTTTTAATAATCTGGGATCGCAAACCATCAATACGCCGCGGTCGTTGACGTCGCGAATCAAGCGGCCCACGCCTTGGCGCAACATGATAATGGCGCTGGGTAATTGATGCTCGAAAAACGGGTTGCGGCCCTGCTTTTCCATCGCATTCATCCGGGCTTTCAGCACCGGATCGCCCGGCGAAGCGAACGGCAGTTTGTCGATGATGACGCAGGACAAGGCGTCGCCGCGCACGTCCACGCCTTCCCAAAAGCTAGCAGTGGCGAGCAATACCGCATTGCCCAATTCCTTAAATTGATCCAGCAATACGCCTTTAGATTTTGTCCCTTGTACCAGGATGGGATGGTCGAGCTTGCCTTCCAACAATTGCGCGGCGCGTTGCAAGGCGCGGTGGCTGGTAAACAGGAAAAACGCCCGACCCCGGCTGGCTTCTAACACCGGTAAGGCAAACTCGACAATTTTGTCGGTAAAGTCCGGATCGCTGGGCTGCGGCAAACCTTTGGGGTGATAAAACAAGGCTTGATTTGGGTAATCGAACGGACTTTCCCAACTTTGGCTGAGCGCGCCACTCAAGCCCAGATTCTTGGAGAAATGCACGAAATTATTGGCCACGCTCAAGGTCGCCGAGGTAAAAATCCAGGTGGCCTTGTGCCGGGCCATGAAGCCACGAAATTCCTTGGCAATATCCAGCGGCGTGCGGCTGAGCGTGAACGACTTGCTATAAGTCTCGTACCATTTGATCCACTGCCCGTCCTTGTCGTTGATCAGCGTTTCCAGTTGCGCGTCCAGCGCTTCAGCCCGGTCGAAGCATGATTCCAGGCCTTTGCTGCGCACCGAGGCGCGTTCCAATTGGTCGGTCAAGCGCGCCAATTGCTTTTGCAAGGATTCCAGCGCGCCGGCGATTTTGGGGTTGGTTTCGATATCCTGCCAGTCGCCACGACGCAGTTCCAGCCCAAACGCCAAGCGCAAATCCTTGACTTCGTGTTGCAGGTCCTCACAGGCGGTGCGCAAGTCAGGCATATCCTTGGCGTCGGTGAAATACTCGGCCAAACTGTCGTCGGCCAAATCGACCAGTTGTTTGCCGCTGATCGTCACCCCCAAAAAATTGGAGGCGGTATCGGCCAGTTGATGCGCTTCGTCGATGATCACCACTTCGGCATCCGGCAGTAGCTCGCCAAAGCCGGTCTCGCGGATCGACCAGTCTGCGCAGAGCAAATGGTGATTGACCACCACGATCTCGGCTTCCTGCGCCTGTTTCCGGGCCTTGGTTAAAAAGCAATCGGCATAATCCGGGCAGTTCTGCCCCAGGCAATTGTCGGTGGTGGAGGTGGCGTGAAACCAGATCGGATCGCCATCATGCACATCGGCCACTTCCGAGACATCGCCGGCCTTGGTGCGTTTCGACCAAGCCTTGATCTGCGCCAACGCCGCCGCGTCTTCCTGGCTGTAGCCGAACGCGGAATTCAAAGCCTGTTCCAACCGGTAGGTGCACAAATAATTGGCGCGGCCTTTTAACAAGCTGGCTTTGAACGGCCTTCTGCTCAAGGCTTTGCGGATCACCGGCAAATCCTTGTTGAACAATTGATCTTGCAGATTTTTGGTGCCGGTGGAAACGATGACTTTCTTGCCGGACAGGATCGCAGGAATCAGATAGGCAAAGGTTTTGCCGGTGCCGGTGCCGGCCTCGGCAATCAGGTTTTGCTGGGACTCGATGGCGTAGGCGATTTTTTCGGCCATCTCGATCTGTGCGGCACGCGGCGAATAACCGCTGATAACCTCGGCTAAGGCGCCGCCGTCGCCAAAAACATCGGCCAATTTGCTGGCGGCACCGGCAAGCGCCGTCTTGGAACTGTCAACCACTAGCGACCGAAAAAGCTGTCCGCCTTGGCTTTAGCTTCTCTTGCCCCTTGGGCATTTTGCTGCATTTGCCGGGCTTCGGCGATCAACAACCAGCTTTTGCGTTTCAAATCCAGATCACCACCAGCCAGCAAAGCGGCCTTGCCGGCCAATTCTTCGGCAAGTTGCGGTTTATTTTGCTTGATTCTGAGCTGCGCCAGCTTGTAAGTCAGCGTGGGGTTGCGTGAATCGATGCGTAGCGCCCGTTCCATCACGACCACTGCAGCATCCAAGTCGCCACTATTACGGCTACGGTCTGACTCGCTAATTAAAGCTACTACAGCCGGCGGCGTGCCGCTGGGGATGCGCGCGTCTTCTATAACAAACCTTGGTGCCGGCGCAGTTGCTGCAGCCACCGCCGCAGGAGCGGGTGCCGCTAGAGCCGGACTGGCTGGCGCAGGCGGCGGAATATCGGCCGGCGGCATCAACGGCTCGGCACGAAAGGTCGGCAGATTCGGTTCATCTTTAAAGTTATTGCTGACACTTTCGATAGGATAGGTGGCGGTATCGGGACTAGACACCGGTTTTTTAGCCGTAGTTGCGGGGGCTTTGTTTGCCGCTGATTTTTTAGCCGGGGCTTTTTTGGCCGGCACGCTGCCGGCCACCGGTGGTTCTGAGCCAGGATTACTACACGCCGTTAATATCAGTAACAGAGGGCACAAAATTAACAGAGATTTTTTTTTCATTTACGATTTGAGTAGCCAAGTAAAATTAAAACAGTTCGATTTCATCGTCGTCGCTTTGCTGATTTGCTTGTTGAAACAAGGCTAGCGCTTCATCGACGCTTTTGCCCTGATGGATAGCATCAAACATCACTTTTTCAGATTCCATAGTGTACTGGTTGCGAATGCTTTCCTGAAACTTATACCATTCGGCAGGATTATATAACCTCTGCGGCGTATCGATGATGACCGACAAGCCTTTTAGATTGTTGGACACGTGTTGCAAGCATTGCTGCAGGCGATCATAAAACTGGAACGCCACAATCGCCGAATAGATTTTATCCTGGGTCGCCTCGCAATGCGCCAGAGCCTGGTCGCGGCTCTCGCTCTGCTGAAAACTACTCAGTAACTGATGAATATTTTTCATATCTTCAACCATACCGGTAAACGAGTCGGCCAAGGCTGAGACCGACTCATCACCGGCTTTCATGCTGCCCTCAACCTGAGCAACCGAAACGGTCAACAGCTTGATGGTTTCCCTAATCTGGCTCCAACCCAAGTCTGGCTGGCTTGATGGTGAAAGTGTCATAAATAACTATCCTAAAAATACCGATACAAATAAAGTTGTCGCGACATATGCGCCCTATTGTAACCGACTATACAAAAGCAATGACGACGGCTTAAGTATAGAGAAACTGGAGATTAGTCGATTATTGGCGCCGGTATTTTTAAAAAACCCGGAATTGACGGTGAAATCGCACTACTCTTTTGCATAGGGTAGCAACGCTTATCGGGCACAGGGCAAGCGATAGCTCGGTTGACGATAACTCTACACTTGGAGTAGAAATACCTTTAGCGCAGCACCGGGTTTGCGTTGAAACCGCCTTTCCACGCTTTTTACAAGGATATTATGAATATTCAATCCGCCGGCAAAAAATTGTTCGTGTTGGACACCAACGTACTGATGCACGACCCAACGTCCATTTTTCGCTTTCAAGAACATAATGTTTTCATTCCGATGGTGGTGCTGGAGGAATTGGATCACGCCAAAAAAGGCTTATCCGACGTATCGCGCAACGTCCGCCAAGTTAGCCGGTTTTTGGACGAATTAATCCGCGATGCCGATCAACAAACCATCAACGCCGGGCTACCGCTGTCGCGCATCGATTATGCTCGGAACGGCGAGCGAGAATTCGACGGCCGTTTGTATTTTCAAACCCGGCAATTGTCGCATCTACTCCCTGCCGACCTACCTGGACAGATTGCCGATAATTCTATCCTCAGTATCGTGTTGGCCTTGGGTAAGGAATACCCGGATGTGAATGTAATCCTGGTCTCCAAAGACATCAATATGCGCATCAAAGCAGCCGCGCTACAGATTACTGCCGAGGATTACCATAACGATCAAACCATCGAAGATATAGACCTGCTCTACACCGGCACGATGCCGCTGGACAGCGACTTCTGGGAGGAACACGGCGGTAAGATGGAATCGTGGCAGGAAAACGACCACACATACTACCGCGTGAATGGTCCGCTGGTGGCCGAATGGTATCCCAACCAATATCTGTATATGGAAGGCGAAGATAACTTCGAAGCCATCGTAAAAAGCCGCGAAGGCGACACGGCTGTGTTGCAATTGGCCCGCGATTATCGGACCAAACACAATAGCATCTGGGGGATTTCCGCCAAAAACCGCGAGCAAAATTTTGCGTTGAATGCCCTGCTCGACCCAAACGTGGACTTCGTGACGTTAATAGGCTCTGCCGGCACCGGTAAAACCTTGCTGGCACTGGCAGCCGGCCTGTCTTTGACTCTGGAAAGCAAAGCCTATTTGGAAATTATCATGACACGGGAGACCATGCCGGTCGGCGAGGACATTGGCTTTTTACCGGGTACGGAAGAGGAAAAAATGGCGCCGTGGATGGGGGCGTTGATGGATAACCTGGAGTTGCTGGGCAGCCGCTCGGGCACGACCGAATGGGAACAAGGCGCGTCGCAAAACGTCATGATGAACCGGGTAAAAATTCGTTCGCTGAACTTTATGCGTGGCCGGACTTTTCTGAACCGCTACCTGATTATCGACGAGGCACAAAACCTGACGCCGAAACAGATGAAAACCTTGATTACCCGAGCAGGGCCCGGCACTAAGATCATCTGTATCGGCAATCTGGCACAAATCGATACGCCGTATCTAACGGCAACCAGCTCCGGTTTGACCTACGTGGTTGACCGTTTCAAATCTTGGCCGAATAGCGCCCACATTACTTTGCGGCGTGGCGAGCGTTCGCGCCTGGCGGATTTTGCATCCGATAATTTGTAAAGCCATCAAGCCGATGATTCACTGATCTCAGCCTTTGGCCACGCCATTAATACCGCTTTAACCAGCGTGGCCAAGGGTATCGCAAAAAATACCCCCCAAAAACCCCACAAGCCGCCAAAAAACAGGATGGCAACAATAATTGCAATAGGATGCAAATTCACGGCTTCGGAGAACAGCAGCGGCACTAATATGACGCCATCCAATGCCTGAATCACTGAATAGGCAATAAACACATACATAAAATGATCACTGCCGCCCACGCCCCACTGCACATAAGCCACCGCCAATACCGGAAAAGTGACTAATGTCGCACCGACATAAGGAATCACCACAGACAAGCCCATCAGTACCGCAAGCAACATCGCATAATTCAAACCCAACAACCAGAAGACTATGTAACTGACCGCCCACAGGATAAACACTTCGAGAAATTTGCCTCTAACGTAATTGGCTATTTGCCTATCGACTTCATGCCACACTCGCAGGCTAAGACTGGTATCCCTTGGCAGAAACTGTACAAACCAGCCCAATAAAACCTGTTTATCTTTCAGAAAGAAAAACACCATCAACGGCACCAAAAACAAATAAATGATCACCGCCACCAATCCGACAAACGATTGGGCGGAGCCGGAGATCAAATCCTGACCATACTTGAGCAAGTCTTGCTGAATGGAGAACATGATTTCGCGAATCCGGACTTCCGAAATCAGTTCCGGATGGCGTTCAGGGAAGCGCATGATTTCGGCTTGGGTACTGGAAACAATCTCTGGTATGTGTTGCACCAGTTGCACGGTTTGCTCGGACACTATCGGCACCAGCACGAACAACACAAAACCCAGCACAGCCATAAACGCAAAGAATACGAGATGCACCGAAATCAAACGACCGAGTTGACGCTGTTCGGCTTTAACCACCAGCCCTTCCAGTAGATACGCCAACACAATCGCCACAAAGACCGGCATCAGCAAATCCAGCAAACCGTATATCAATAAAAAGCCGCCCAGCAAAACTATGGCTAGGGAAACAACTTGGGAATTGGGTAGAAATCGCTGGAAAAAATTTCTAATGAAATCGGAACTGGAAAAGTCAGTCTGCTGGTTCATGAGGTGTTGGCGGCTACGCAAACCGTTGTCGGTTTGATCGCGCCATTAGGTTATATAAAAAAGCGGGATTGCTCAGGATAGTGTAAATAATTTATCAAAATTAGCGATTTCCAAAATTTTTTTAACTTCGGTACGCGAATTTTTAATCCGTATTGCCGACTTATCACCCGCCATCTTATCTCGCAGAACTAACAGCATGCCAAGGGCGGAGCTATCTAAGTATTCGGTACCGATCAAATCCACTTCTATCAACTTCACGCCACTTTCAACCAGCTTGGTAGCTTCGCGAAACTCGTTGTGCACGCCGAAATCGAACCGACCGCTTATTTTAATCGACAGCACTCCCGCATCAACACGTGCATCAATACCCATATTTTTTAACCTCACAAATTTTCATGTCATCTCTTACCTTTAGCCTAAAACAGATCCACATCGCCTTCTTCCATGGAAGATTGCGACACAATGTGCGATTTTCTGACTTGCCACTGTTGCTTCATGATTTTCAAGCGATCCGAGCCTTGCCGTAATTGGTCACGCCAATCAGTGTCGCCACCGGTTTTAAATACCCCCAAACCTATACTGACCTCGTCGGATAGCGAACCGAAATGTTCTAAATTGAATTGTAAGTATTCAATCAATTGCCGGGCCATATCCTCAAATTGCAGACCTCTCACCGCATTACCCACATTGAACTCGATTTGATTGGTCAGTTGGGAAATTTCGCCGACATTGTTGGAGATATTGGCATTAATGATGGCGATATCATCCATCATCTTGTCGATACTGGCCTTGGAACTAATCGCCACGTTCATGTCTTTGGAGGCCATTATTTCGATCATGGTTTGCGCTTCGCGGATATTATCCTTCGAGGCTTTCACCACGCGCTTAATTTCCTCGCTGAACTTATCGGAGTTTTTTGAAAGATTCCGCACTTCTCCCGCAACCACTGCAAAGCCTCGACCGGCTTCTCCCGCCCTGGCTGCTTCTATGGCGGCATTCAGCGCCAACAAATTGGTTTGATCGGCAATCTTCTGCACATCGCCCAATAGTTTCTCGACATGAGCCATATGGCCCCCAACATCATTGATGACCGCGACCATTTCCATGCTCTGCTTACTGATTTGCAGAATATGGTCGATAAAAAACTGCAGGACATCATCGGTTTCCTGAGCAAAACTCGTGAAATTGATACTGCTACGCCCTTTGTCGGTACTTCCTTCCAGATCAGCTACCAACGAATATACTATCGATGACTGCCCGGACGTCAAACTAGCCAAGCTATTGAAGCTGTTGGACATCGTAGTCACCGCATCGGCAAGCATGGATTTGAGCTGTTCCAATTCCGCGCGAAAATAGGAGGCTTCTTGGTCGATACAATCTTTCAAATGCAGTAAATAGTCATCAATCGCGCGCACCAATTCGGCTTCGCTTAGACCCTTGCTGTTTGTCAAGGCTGACACTTGCGCACGTTGCGCACGAAATGCTTTGACCATCCACAACATCGTTGCGATGGCGGCGGCTAGCCAATAAACCAGCGCGTTGGACAAAAGCAACGGCAATAACAAAACTACCAGCGTGAATAAAACCAGAAGCGCGTTATCTTTTAGGAACTGCAACATATTTTCAATCCACCAGGGCCAGGATTTTTTCCGCTATTTTCCCCAAGGATAACACATGATGCGCGGCTCCCAGTTTGTAGGCCTCGCCGGGCATGCCCCAAACGATACTGGATGCTTCATCCTGCACTATGTTGACGGCCCCGGCCTCGCGCATCTCAAGCATGGCTCTGGCACCATCCGCCCCCATGCCCGTCAACATAACTCCAACCGCATTGCTACCCACATTCTCGGCAACTGATCGAAACAGGACATCCACGGAAGGCTTATGTCTGTTGACAGGTGGACCATCATCAAGGCGGCACGCATAACGAGCACCATCTCTCACAACCATTAAATGTTGATCACCTGGCGCTATATAGATATTTCCGGGCAATATCAGTTGCCCATCGCTAGCCACGCAAGCAGTCATCTCAGTGGCCTCGTTAACATGTTTGGCAAACGAAGCGCTGAAGGCGAGCGGCAAATGTTGGGTAATGACAATCGCCGGCGCCGTCCTGGGCAGGCTTTTTACCAGTTCCTTGACCGCTTCGGTGCCGCCCGTTGAAGAACCCAACGCCACAATTTTATGAGTCGTTTTGAAATGCTTTTTCATCGTACTGGCTGCATTCTCATTCACTGAATTAAGAGCTGGGACATTAACCCTATTGGTTTCCAAAGCTTTGACTTTTGCTTGAGCGGCCATCCTGATTTTACCGATAATCTCATCCGCATAGGCTCGTAAGCCATGGGAGACATCGATTTTTGGTTTTGCCACGAAATCAACCGCACCGAGCGCTAACGCATCAAGGGTCACTTCGGCGCCTTTTTCGGTCAACGTTGAAATCATGACCACCGGCATCGGTCGTAAACGCATCAAATTACGTAAAAATGTCAGACCATCCATACGCGGCATTTCTACATCCAGTGTTAATACGTCGGGATTCAAGGCCTTTATTTTTTCCCGGGCAATAATCGGATCACTGGCCGTGCCGACAACTTCAATATCGCCTGCCTCATTAAAAATTTGCGTCAACATTTGGCGAATTAATGCCGAGTCGTCAACAATCAATAGCTTAATTTTTGTCATCCTGGTTTCCTAAAATAGCTCTACGCTACCTTCAACCGGTGCGTCCTTGATACTGGAACTATATTGCTTCTCGCGCAGGAAGATAGTTTGGTTGTGTAAATCTTTAATTTTTTTCATTCTGACCCGTCCGGTATGCGGAAAGAAATTCACCTTACGCGGATAAATATCGCCCAAATCATGAGAAACCAAATTCAACGCTTCAGTGTCCACATAGTCCAAAACGAATTGAATGTTTCTGGCCCCTACATCACCCAGGGTAGCAATGATTTTGCCGCCGCCGAACAGCTTAACTTCCAGGTTTTTACGCTTACCGCCATTTTGCAAAATAGCGTTGATCAAATGTTCCATCGCGTAATTGCCATAGCGAGAGGCATTACCAACGACAGCTTCGTCTCTGGCATTCAAGCGACTTTTACTGGTCTCCGGCAACATGAAATGATTCATACCACCCACGCCGGTCACCACATCCCTGATACAGGCTGCCACGCAAGAACCCAGCACAGTCGTAATCATTTCATCCTGTTTGGTGACGTAGTAATCACCGGGCATTAATTTTGCCGCCACTATTTGATTTTCTTGATCCCAATATCGATTGACGTTTTCGAAGCCGGCGATAAGCGGTCTATCCACATGTCGCACATGACTCACTTAATCGACTTCCTGTAGATGGTGTTACCTATCAAACTGAATCCGGTATCGAGCTGATGCAAGGATTCTGAATGTCCAATGAATAAATATGAACCCTCTTCCAATAAGCCGCAGTAACGATTCGCTAACATCGCCTTGGTTTCCCGATCAAAATAGATCAAAACATTTCGGCAAAAAATAAAATCAAAATACCCTTTCAAGGGCCACTCCTGCATCAAATTCAATTGTTTAAACTCTATCAATTCTTTCAATTCCGGTTTAACTCGCACCTTGTTCGCTTGTCCACCCACACCTTTTTGAAACCAGCGCTTAAGGCGTTGCTCGGCTATTCCTGTCACGCGATCAGCCATGTAAATACCGGCTGCGGCGGTGGCCAAAACATTCGTATCAAGATCGGTAGCCAGAATATTTATAGTCCAATCAGCCGGAACGCTTTCCTTCAAGGTCATCGCCAAAGAATAAGGCTCCTCACCTGTTGAGCAACCTGCGGACCAAACTTTAATCTGTTTAGTCCCGGCATGCTTTTTAAGCAAGCCCGGTACAACCGTCTTACTTAAATATTCAAAGTGGTGATTTTCGCGAAAAAAAGAAGTGAGGTTAGTGGTGACAGCATTAATAAATTCAGTAAACTCAGTATCCGGGTTGTTTTTCAAATAGTGACAATACTGTTTGAAGCTGGTGAAGCCCAGCATGCGGACCCGTTTCGACAACCTCGAATAAAACATATCGAATTTATCGTCCGGCACCAAGATTCCGGAATGTTGGTTGGATATTTTCCTTAGAACGTCAAAATCTGCTTGGGTATATTCAAACTCGCGCGCTTTTTCTTTCATTTTGTATATTCGGGTAGTACCCCATCAAAAGAAGCCGGATGCTGCCTGATCAACTTCCAACATTTCGGCAATCCCCAACAACTCCGAGGCTTCAATAAACTTATCGGAAGGAAAATCGATAGAAACGGATTTCTGCAAGCCAATTGCGGTCTGCTTTAAAATCAATAACAGTTGCAGAGTTGCGGTATCTATCATCGTCACGCCGGAAGCGTCGATATCGATAGCCTCAAAATTGCTGAGCATCTGCGTTAAGCGCTGGTGGAGAGCCGAGACATTTTGAATATTAAGTACCGAATCCAATACCAAAACCGCTCGCTCACTTTGAGAGGCGTATGACTCAGAGGCGTCGGCCGGCGCTTGATCCAAGTCTGTCTCAAGGTTTGACGCTGTTTCTGTCGAGCTCGCAAGTTCTGTCGAACTGTCCGCTTCCGCTTCACTAACTTGGGCTTTTTGTGAGTCGTGATTGAAATCTGATCGATGCATCCAGGCCAGAGGGTCGTAACCGATCAAACTATCTTCATTTTGTTCCGCCATTACATCATCCTCCCTTCTAAAAAGTCTTCGGCAAGTGCCATAAAATCTCGTGCGGAACGGCAACCCGGGCGATATTCAAAAATGGTTTTACCAAAACTAGGGCACTCGGCGAGTAAAGCCGTTTCCCGAATGGTGGTCGCCAAAATTTGCCCAGGGAAGTATTTTTGTATAACACTCAACACCTCCTTTGACATGCGTCTGGCCGGTATATACCTGGACATGACCAGGGAAAACTTGTAGGGCCTTTTCAAAGCACTTTCAAATTTCCTGATGGTTCCCACCAAATGCGACAAGCCTTGCAATGCCAAATAATCACTGGTCATCGGCACCAATATTTCATCGGCGGCAAACAAGGCATTGGCCACCAATACCCCGGAAGAAGGGGGACAATCGATAAAGATAAAATCTTCATCGCGATTGCCGTCAAGCAAAGCTCTGCGAAGCAGATCACCACGTCTGGCTCCACCATCCGTCAATTGCTCAATTTCCTGCAATCTTGGACCGGCAACCACCAAATTCAGATTCTTTCTAACCGGAATTGATTGCTCCGCGAGACTCGCCCCTTCCAACAAAACCTTATCAATCCCACTTGTTTGCGTATCTACAGAACCTAGCGAAACGGCCAAATGACTCTGTGGATCAAAGTCTATCACTGTAATTTTCTTACCGAGTTTAGCTAGAGCGTGGGTCAAATTGACCGAAGTGGTGGTTTTTCCTACCCCGCCTTTCTGGTTAAGGACCGCTACAATCCTCGCGCTCATTTACCCTCGGCAATAGCAGCAAGCCCGGCAATACCGACAAACTCTTCCGGATTTAAAAGCTTATCGACATCCAATAACATCACCATATTTTTCTTGCCGACGAACATGCCGCGCATATATTGAGTATTGATTTTCGACCCCAAATTCGGCGCTTCTTTTATATCGGACAGCTTAATATCCAACACGTCGGATACGGCATCAGCGACGATGCCCATCACCGAAGTACCGGAAGCAGTATTGACACTCATCACAATAACGACTGTCACCGGGGTATATTCCACTTTTTGCATCTGAAAACGTTCGCGCAGATCGACAATCGGCACTATGGAACCGCGCAAATTTAACGCACCTTTTACAAAATCAGGGGTATTGGGAATTTTTCTAATGGGCTCCCAGCCTCTAATTTCTTGGACTTTCAAAATTTCGATGCCATATGCCTCGCCTTCCAACTCGAAAGTCAGAAATTGCTCAACGTGCTGATTGGATTCTAAATCGGCTGTCATGGCGGCTATTCCCTATCTAATGGTTTGGTCAATCAAGCAACTCCGCTAAAAATCCTGCCACTCGTCGTCGGCTTGTGAGGTTTGCTTAAAACTACTCGGCTGACGAACCGCTGGCGATGATGCCATTCTATTGGCCTCTGCACGAACAACACTGGCACTATCGGCTTGATGAACAACTTTTTGCTGCCCGGATTTTTTTTCTGTTTTGAAAAACGCCAACATCTCGACCATATTCGTCGACAAGTCGCTCATTGAAACACTGGCGGCAGATGCTTCTTCGGCTAAGGCCGCGTTTTGTTGGGTGATTTCGTCCATTTGCGCAACAGCCTGATTCACCTGCCCTATACCCGCAGACTGCTCAATACTTGCATCGGCAATCTGGGCGACGATATCCCCCACCTTCTGCACACCTGCCACAATTTCGTTCAAAGCTTTACCGGTTTCGTTCACAAACTCGGTGCCTGCTCTGACTTTTTGCACACTGGTTTGAATCAGCTCTTTACTCTCCCTGGCCGCAGTAGCACTGCGTTGCGCCAGATTTCTCACCTCTGTGGCAACAACGGAAAAGCCTCTACCTTGCTCGCCTGCTCTGGCTGCTTCCACTGAGGCATTCAAAGCCAACAAATTGGTTTGGAAGGCAATTTCATCAATCACGCTGATGATGTCAGCGATTTTATTACTGCTCTCGTTGATTTCCTGCATGGCGGAAACCGCCGCCTTGACGACATTCCCGCCTTTTTCAGCCAATTCTCTGGCGTTATTGGCCACTGCGTTAGCTTGCTGAGCGTTATCGGCGTTATTTTTTACAGTACTGGTCAACTCTTCCATGCTGGCGGCAGTTTGCTGCAAATTCGCAGCCTGTTGCTCGGCGCGTTGCGATAGATTGTTATTACCGCTGGCAATTTCTTGGGACGAGTTGTTAATAAAATGAGCAGACTCGCTAACCTGACCGAAAATTTCGTTCAGCTTATCGATGGTGGTATTAATATCGTTTTTGCAGTTTAAATAAACTCCTTGGTAATCACTGGTGATTCGATTGGTCAAATCTCCAGAAGCCATACTTTGCATGGTACTGCCAACATCTCGGAAGACGTTTTCGATCACATCGGTCAGTTCGTTGATGCCTTCGCTGAGCGTTTCAAAAAAGCCTTGTTTGTCGGCCATCTCAATCCGGCTGGACAACTCACCCACTTTGACAGCTTCCACAATGCTGGCAATTTCCTGCTCGATTTTTACTTCATGCGTTCTATCCAACCACTCGACCACGATGCCGATACGCTCGTTTTCGTCGTTCTTAACCGGGTTGGCAACGATATTCATGTGTCTGCCGCCAATCACCAACGCAGAACTAAATGTGCTGGATAGGTTTGCCAACAGGCCTCGTTGGTGAGCTGGTTTTTTATGGAATTGATCGATGTTGGCGCCCATCAGTTTGCTGGCATTGAAGTCAGGCAACTGCTTGCGAATGTCCGCTTCCGCATTTTGGAACATATCGGCTACTGTCTTATTCATGTAGATGATATCTAAATCGTTGTTAGCCACCATGACACAGGACTGCACATTGTCGAGCGCCTGTTTGATGCGCATCGCTTCCGACGCTACCTGTTTGGAATAAGCCAAATCGGAATTCAATTTAACCTGCATGCCGTATAAGGCCCGATAGAAATCGCCGATCTCATCACCACGGTCCAAATCTATCGTATTCCGGAATTGTTCATCCGCCATCCGATAAGAAATACGTATCGAATTCTCTAGAGCCTTTACAACACTGCGAATCACCGAATATCCCAATATTGAGGCAAATCCGGCCAAGCCCAAAAACAGGAACATCTCCGGGTATTTTTGTTCGATATAGTGATCGTAAATGGAATTGATCGTCGGCAACAAAAAGATCAGATAGATAATCCCCACTTTTTTCCACAAGCCCAATTCCAGTAATTTCTTGATGAGCGCATTAATCCCCGTCGGCCGTATTGTGGCTTTATTGGCATTTAGTTTTTCATACAAAGATTCGGCTTGTTGGATTTGTTCCCGGGATGGCGCGTAACGAACCGACAGGTATTCCTGCACTTTGCCATTCTTGAACACCGGCGTTACGTTTGCTTCCACCCAATAATAATCTCCGGTCTTGGTCCTATTTTTGACGGGTGCGGTCCACGGGCGTCCAGCCTTCAAACAATTCCATAAATCTTCAAATGCCGCCGGCGGCATGTCAGGATGACGAACCATATTATGATTGGCCCCCACAAGTTCATCCTTGCTAAAGCCGCTAATTTCGATAAAAGCGTCGTTTGCATAGGTAATAATGCCTTTTAAATTGGTGCGCGTGACCAAAATGGTGCCTGGCTTCATTAAGACTTCGCGATCAGTCACAGGGTGATTGAGTTTCATTGCATATCCTCCATTACAACCCAGCCATAAACAGCTCTTTTTTTAACTTTCATCTTCACCATCCAGGCCATCAAGTTTTAATAATTTATCTACATCCAACAGCATCACCATTCGGCCATTTACTGAAACCAGGCCGTTGATAAATTCAGTACTGACTTTTGCACCAAAATTCGGCGCGCTTTGGATACTTTTTTTATTGACATCGACAACGTCTGAAACTGAATCCACCACGACCCCGATGATCCTGGTTTTATCGGCCATGTGCGCTTGCAAGACCACAACGACCGTCAAAGGCGAATAATCACTGTGTCCCAGTTGAAATCGCTCGCGTAAATCAATGATAGGCACTATCGCACCGCGCAGATTGACCACACCTTTTTCATAAGCCGGCACATTAGGAATTCGCGATACCGGCTCCCAACTGCGAATCTCCTGAACTCGCAGAATATCTACCCCATATTCTTCCTGGCCCAAGGTAAAGCTTAAAAACTGCAAACTAGTATCCAAGCGCTTTGCATCTTGCTGGTCAGTGTTGCTGAGTTCGATTATTTCCGACATGACACGCTTTAGGTTAGGTTTATTGATTGGCTAAACGCACGAGACCGGGGATATCAAGAATCAGTGCCACCGAACCATCGCCCAGAATAGTTGCGCCAGATACCCCGTCAATCCGTCGATAATTCGCCTCGAGCGACTTGATTACCACTTGCTGCTGTCCAAGCAGATCATCCACGAACAATCCGCAACGCAACCCTTGCCCTTCGACAACCACAATTAAACCTTCGGTTAGCTTGGTGGTTTTCGCGGTGGGTACGTTAAAAATTTGATGCATTCTAATAATCGGCAGATATTGGCCGCGTAACAGGAAAGTTTCGCCTTTGCCCGCTACTCGATTGAGCCTGTCTTCCTTGACATGGAGTGACTCGATAATAGAACCCAAGGGTAATATGTAGGTTTCGTCGCCAACCGCAATCGACTGACCATCCAGGATAGCCAGAGTCAGCGGGAGATGAATGGAAATGGTGGAGCCTTTGCCTAACTCGGAAAGGATTTCTATGTTGCCGCCCAAAGCCTGGATATTACGTCGCACCACATCCATCCCCACGCCGCGACCGGAAATATCGGTAAGCTTTTCGGCCGTAGAAAACCCCGGCATAAAAATCAGCTCGTATGTTTGCTTATCGCTTAAGATCGCATCGGGATCGATCAAGCCTTTTTCAATGGCTTTGGCCCTTAATTTATCTTTGTCGAGGCCTTTACCATCGTCAGTCACTTCAATCACGATGTTCCCGCCGCGATGATAGGCTTCAAGGGTGACCGTACCCGTCTCGGGTTTGCCGGCCGCGAGCCTGACATCGGGCATTTCAATGCCATGGTCCAAGCTGTTTCTGACTAAATGAACCAAGGGATCACTGAGCAGTTCGACGACGGTCTTATCCACTTCGGTGTGTTCACCCACCAATTTAAGTTCGATTTTTTTACCTAGTTTGCTGCTGATATCATGCGCCAGCCGTGGGAAACGGCTAAACACGAAACTGATAGGCAGCATGCGAATGTTCATCACGCTTTCCTGCAGTTCGCGGGTATGTCGCTCTAGCTGAGAAAGTCCGTTTTTCAATTGATCAAGTTTATTCAGTTCGAAATGTTCGCCTAATAAGCTGAGCATGGATTGGGTGATGACCAACTCCCCTACCATGTTAATCAAGGTATCGATTTTGCTGGTATCCACGCGAATGGAACTTGAACCTTTCGGTGCGGCTTTTGCTTCCTCTTTTTTGCCGTTTTTACGCTCCAGCGTATTCGACTCAGATTCTCCGGTACTTGCAAACTCAGGGCTGATGTCTCTATGAACGCTGTTTGTAACGGGCGTTATAGCGATGTCTACTGAGACCTCGGCTTGCGCAGAACCTGTGGACGTTTTGTAGATTGGCTGTTTAGCCAAATCGCAATCGTCCTCGACCCAATCGAAAATCTCGTCAATTTCCGCCTCCGGAATATCGCCCAAAACACGCAATTTCCAGGACAAATGACACTCTTCCGGATCCAAATCGTAAAGATCGGGTACACCTTGTAAATCAACGGTTGTCGTCAATTGGCCCAGGGCTGCCAACTCCCTGAACATCCGCACCGGTTCGTTACCGGTCTTCAACAAATGTAAATGTGGGCTGAAGGCTATCACCCAGCCGGCGATTTGTTCAGCTTCTTCAGCCGGCAAATCCGCAGCACTTTTTGACGCCGAAGTGTCCGGAGCGTGTCTCCCTGCAGGGGAACTGGGCACTGTATTATTTAGCTCGTTATCCAAAGCTAATTTATGCTCAGCGACATCAGACTGATCCACTTCACTGCCGTTTTGTATCGATTGCAGCATATCTCTCAGACAATCGACTGACCCCAACAATACATCAACCGCCGGTTGCGTGATCTTTCTGCGGCCATCGCGCATTTCATCAAGCAAGGTCTCCATGACATGGGTAAAGTCGGAAACCGCGGTAAAACCGAAAGTTCCGCTACCGCCTTTGATCGAATGCGCGGCGCGGAAAATGGTGTTGATGTCTTCGACGTTAACATCCCCCAAATCAAGGTTGAGCAATCCCGATTCCATCGCGTCAAGTCCTTCGAAACTCTCTTCGAAAAAAACCTGATGAAATTGCGCCATATCGATTGACATAGAATTACCCGGTGCTGATGTCTCTGAAGAGGCGGATACTTAACCCATCACTTTTTTGATCGTTTTCAAGAGTTGGTCGGGATTGAATGGCTTCACTATCCAGCCCGTTGCACCGGCATCTTTGCCCTGCTGCTTTTTATCCGCTCCCGCTTCAGTGGTCAGCATCAACATCGGCGTAAACTTGTAGTTTGGTAAAGCGCGTAAGTCTCTAATCAACTCAATTCCGTCCTTGTTTGGCATATTGACATCGGTAACGACGCAATCAAAAGCTTGCGCTTTCGCTTTATTCAAGGCATCCGCTCCATCAACCGCTTCTACCACGTTATAACCGGCGCCTTTTAAGGTAAACGCCACCATCTGCCTCATTGATGCGGAATCGTCTACAGCAAGAATTGTTGCCACAATTTTCTCCTCAAAATTTATCGAACATAATTTAAAACCGTTAAATCAGCACAAACTGCGATTGCCAGTTCACCTGATTAGAATTTTACATTGCTCAGATTGTAGCTAAGCTCAGCCAAGATTGTAGTTAGAGAAAGCTGATCTTGCCGAAAAACACTCATTTTAAAAATCTAAGACGCTTCGTTGCTGGGACCGCCATTTTGGCGAAAATCTGTAAACACTCACATTGTGATTGTGGTTTAACTCGCATAACTTTGTTGAATCCTGTGCTATCTTCAAATTCGATTTTGACGAGCCAACGCTTCCCTGTTCCCAGAGTAGAAACGCACTTTTCATAGGCCGGAGCGGCAAATAACAGCAACAGAGTTTGAGTTCATTTGCGCCCAACTACCTGAGTCACAATCCAATAAATTATGCAAAAATTATTCACCGAAACATCTAAAGGATTCACGCTGGTTGAGCTGATGGTGACCATCGCTATCGCCGGCGTTCTGGTGGGTATTGCAATTCCAAGCTTCACTTCGATTATCAGCAACAACCGCTTAACCACATCAGCCAACGAATTAGTCACAGCATTGAATTTAGCGCGAAGCGAAGCGGTAAAACGTGGCGTATCGGTGACTGTGCGCAAAATTGACGACAAATCATCGACTAATAAGAACAAGACCGCCTGGGCTTCAGCGAATTGGGAGCAAGGCTGGGATGTTTTCACGGACGCAAATGACAATGGCGAGTTCGACACAGGCGACGATGTGCTTCTCAAAACTTATGCGGCACTGAGCGCTTCTTACACCTTACGCGGAAATAATTTTGCCAACTTCATTCGATTTACTTCATCCGGACAAAGTAATACCAACGGCAGTTTCGTGATTTGTAACAACAGCGACGGCAACAACACGCCAGAAGCAAATACTTCTAGATTAATTATTGTGAACTCCATAGGCCGAGTACGCATGGGCCTGGACGCCAATAATGACGGCATACCCAACACTGACACGGTGGCGAGCACCGCCTCGAATATCACATCCTGCTTACCCCCATTTTAGTCACCCATGAAAACAGCCAACGGTTTCACGTTAATAGAAGTCTTGATCGCCGTGGTGATACTTGCCCTGGGCTTGCTTGGCTTGGCGGGCTTGCAATCCACAAGCCTGCGGAACAATCAAAGTGCATATTTTCGCTCACAGGCTACTTTGCTTGCTTACGATATAGCAGACCGAGTACGAGCAAACGCAGTGGGTAACTACGATAACCAAGCAGAAACGAATAACGATTGCTTAGCAAACACTTGCACACCGGCACAAATGGCTGGTTACGATTTAAAACAATGGAACGACCAACTAAGAAGTCAATTACCTAGCGGCGAAGGTGTCGTGTGTAAGGACAAAACCCCGGGGGACGGAAATTCAAAATCCGCACACAACTGCGACGGGATAGGCGATGCGTATGCGGTAAAAATTTGGTGGGATGACGACCATGATGGAGCGGCGACGCAACGGTTTGTAATGAGTTTCCAGCCATGAAAAAAAATCAGACCTATTTCCTGCAAACAGGCATGACTCTCATAGAAATTATGATTGCGCTGCTTCTGGGCGCCTTCCTATTAGGCGGGGTAATTAAGATTTTCGTTAACGCGAAGCAGACTTACGGAATGCAGGAAGGCCTATCCCGTTTACAAGAAAACAGCCGTTATGCGTTGGAAATACTCAGCAAAGACTTACGCTTAAGCGGTTTTCAAGGCTGTATATCCATAACCGATTTAACACCCACCAATACTGCCACAACCGCAATTACCTCGCCCGTTGTTGCGCCAGCTATATCGTCGCCAACACCAGCCACTATCATAGTCGGCTACAACGGCAGTGAGGCATCGCCGGTAACGACCACTTGGTCCCCAGCCTTGCCAAGCGCCTTGTCAGGTTTAGCTACGCCGATCACTCCTGGCACCGATGTCATAACAGTGGTTTACGGTGAAAGTTGCGGCGGTTATTTATCAGCAGATATGGCAAGCGCAAGCTCGGATATACAAATTTCCAGTTCCAATACTTGCGGCATAGTTGATGGTGATCCGGTTTTAATATCCAGCTGTAGCAACGCCGACCTTTTCCGGGCCACCACGGGCACTACCTCGACACTGATTAAGCACAATGCGGTGTCTTTGCCGGCAACTTGCGCTTCCCCACCCTGCTACAAAACCAGCTCGGAAGTGTTTGCTTACCGCGCATACAGCTATTTCATCCGTCCAGGCGCAAGCGGGGAACCAGCTCTTTGGCGATACGACAATACCAAGGCTGCAAGTAGCAGCAATCCAGTTGAAATACTCGATGGCATCGAAAACCTGCAAATTCTCTACGGAGAAGATACTGATGCCGACGGGGTAGCCAACCAATATAAAACCGCCGCCAACGTCACCGATATCACCCATGTCGCCAGCGTGCGTATCTCCATCCTGGCGCGCACCAGCGAGAATCTGGCCTCGCAAACCCTCACTTACGATTACAACGGGAACACTGGCATTAACCCAGGTGACCGGCGAATTCGCCGCGTGTTCAACGCGACGCTTGCAGTGCGTAATCGGCTGCAATAGGTGGCACCATGAATAAGTCGAAAACAAAACAAACTGGCGCAGTGCTAGTCGTCGCCTTAATCATGCTGATGCTTCTGACGATCATTGGCGTGACCGGCACCAATGTCACTAGTCTGGAAGAAAAAATGGCCGGCAATATGCGTGACCGTAATCTTGCCTTTCAAGCGGCGGAGTCCGCCTTGCAAGCGGGGGAAACTTGGCTAAATACCCATGCCTACACCTGCAGCAAAGCTGCCGGGAGATTCAATCCGCGCGATAAAGATTGCAATAGCGCAACAGCGGAAACGTCGGAAGTTTGGGACAGCATAAGTTGGGACGACAATGATTCGGTGCTTTATACGGGCGTTTTGTCAAACCTCAGCGCTAATCCTCGTTACATAATCGAAGACTTGGGCTGCTTGCCCGCACCTGCAGCATGTCCCGGAAAACATAACTATCGAATTACCGCCAGAGCAACCGGCGGCACAGCAGACACTATCGTCATGCTCCAGTCTATTTACCAAATTTAGTGAGTCGTACTGACTATGTTGATTTCAGACAGAAACGCGCAGAGGGCAAAATCATGAAAACTAAGCAACGCCAAGTAAAAGCCTTTTTTTTGCTGATTCTGTCTCAGACATTGCTAGCAAGCTTCAACGCTTCGGCAGGTATTTCTCAACAACCCTTATTTCTAACCTCGAGCGTTCCACCTATCGTCATGCTGACCATGGGCCGCGATCATAAGTTGTATTATGAAGCCTATAACGATGCCTCTGACCTTAACGGCGATGGATTAATTGACGTTGGCTATAAACCAAGCATCGACTACTTCGGGTATTTCGACTCGCATCGTTGTTACGATTACGTGGACAGCGACGGAGGATACTTTACACCGAAAGCAAAAACACCATCAGCTACTGATAAAACCTGTTCATCGGTGGACGGTGACTGGAGCGGTGATTTTCTTAACTACATTACAACCGCGCGTATTGACGCTCTCCGCAAGGTACTATATGGCGGTTACCGAGGCGACGACACCACCTCGAAGACCGTACTCAAACGCTCATTTATCCCTCAAGATGCCCATTCATGGGGTAAGGAATACAATCCTAGCAATAACCCGGGATACCTTATCTCAGACTACACACCGTTGGCCGAGCCCGCTACGGGGAAAAGCCACCTATTTGCAAATGTGTCCTTAAGTTACACCGGCCAACCCTTGATGCGCGTCTTAAATAATACTTCCTACCGCGTTTGGGAATGGCTTTCCATCGAACGGCCCGTGGCCGGTAGCGATTGCGATAACGGCAGCCGTACAGCCTGTGCAACCACGGGTAGCTCTAACTGGTCGGTAGTTCCCGATATAGTATTCAGCAATTTGGTGAGAAAAACTTATAGAACCGGAGATACTGCTCCCGCCCATCCATCGAGCGTTGCGGAGTATGCAACATTTGTTACTAATTACGGCACCACCGGTAACTTACGCCACACTGACAACATGACTAGACTGGAGGCCAATGGTAATCCTGAACGTACCGAACGTTATTTAACCGTTGTAAAAGGAAAAATCACTGTTCCTGCCAGTCTCAATTACAAGTTTTCGGTAGATGGCGACGATGCAGTAGAAGTATTGATTAACGGTACGGTAGTGGCAGGATATTACGGAGGCCATGGCGTCTGCAATTGCAATACTAATAATGGCACTATTCATCTCACCGCTGGTGTCGCTTACGATATTGAATACCACCACGAGGAGGCTTACGGCGACGACAGCTTCGTATTGCGCTGGGACACCTCGAATACCGCCTCTAGCATCACCGACTACAGTGTCAATGTTAACGTCTGCGAAACCGGCAAATTGGAAGCCAACTGCAAAGCCTACAAAAGTGGATCAACCACAACCTATAAACCCACAGGGTTGCTACACACCTATGGCGAAAATGACTCGATGGCATTTGGCTTGCTGACCGGTTCTTATAAAAAGAACATCTCGGGCGGCGTACTCAGGAAAAACATAGAATCTTTCACCAACGAAGTAGACCCTACTACAGGCATATTTACGACAACCAACGGTATCGTCAAGACAATCAACAACCTACGTATCAACACCTTCAACTACTCGGATCACGCTTACGCTTCTGGGTGGATTACCACGCGCGCAATAACGGAAGGTGAAGCAGCCGAATGGGGTAACCCTATAGCGGAAATGATGTACGAGGGTTTACGCTATTTTGCTGGTAAAGCAGCCCCCACCTCAGCCTACTCCATAACAGCCACGGATACCCCTGATGCAACACTAGGATTGCCTTTGCCGACTTGGCTTGATCCATATTCAAATACAGGCGGTAAATATCTGAGCTGTGCGAAACCAATGCAACTGGTTATAAGCGATATAAACGCATCCTACGATACCAATCAGTTACCCGGCAGCTATTTTGACTCGTCGTTCTCAGGTGATTTGTCTGGTCTGAATGTATCGACTCTAGCCGATACAATTTGGGGTAACGAATCCGAATCGAGCAATATTTTTATCGGTCAATCGGGGATTCTCAGCGACGGTGCCCCCACGGCAAAATCGGCAAACAGCTTTAAAAATATCCGTGGCCTCGCTCCGGAAGAACCCACCAAATTAGGTGGCTTTTATGCCGGTAGCATTGCTTTGTACGGCAGACAAACCGATCTAAACGCCGCTACCGGCGATCAGAAAACTGATACGTTGGCAGTGGCATTAGCTTCGCCGCTCCCCAGAATCGAAATACCGGTCAACGGCAAGATAGTAACCTTGGTACCCTTCGCAAAATCCGTAGCGGGCTCTAGCATCTCCCAGTCCTCAACCAGCTTTCAGCCCACCAATCAGATCGTAGACTTTTACGTGGAAAAGATTGTCAACACGGTAGAACCTGTCTCGGGTGTTACTCCAGGCAATAAAGATGCCGCGATTAACGGAGGACGCCCGTACGGAAAATTCCGTATAAATTACGAAGACGTCGAGCAAGCTGCCGATCACGATATGGATGCGATTGTGGAATACACGTTTACGGTCAATGCATCAAACCAAGTAGTGGTCGATCTGAATTCAACCTATGCCGCGGGCGGCATAACCCAGCACATGGGTTACGTTATTTCCGGTACCACCAAGGACGGCGTTTACCTGGAAGTACGTGACAAACCCGATGCCGGAGAAAATGATAAAGATTATTTTCTTGATACACCTCCAGGTCAGTTTCCTGGTGGCACTTGGGCCGATGGCGTCTCTTTACCACTCACGGCATCCAGAACATTTAACGTGGGCACCACCACGTCAGCCAGCTTTATTAAACATGACCCGCTTTGGTACGCGGCAAAATGGGGCGTAAACGACAAAAACAAAGACAACATTCTTGACCAAAATGAATGGGACGAAGATAAAAATGGTACTCCTGACGGTTATTTTCTGGTAACCAATGCAGGTAAACTCTCCGAGCAATTAGGAAAAGCTTTTGCCAAAATACTCAGCAACGTCAGTTCTTCCTCTGCGGTAGCCGCCAATACCGCAAAATTAAATACCGGGACATTGGTTTATCAAGCCAAATTCGATCCAAGAGACTGGAGCGGACATTTGTTGGCGATCCCGATCAATGACACTACTGGCGCATTGGAAACAAACAATCTCAACTGGGACGCTGCCACAAAGTTACCGACACCAAGTAGCCGCAAAATTTACACTCTCAACCCAACGTTAACCAGTGCTCCACGGGGTATAGAGTTTCGATGGGCAAACTTAACCACCGCGCCAACAGGCAGTTCGCAGCAGGACTATTTAAACCAAATATCGGGTACTGCTGACGGCAAAGGTGAGTTACGGCTCAATTGGTTACGCGGGGATAACACAAACGAACAGCGCTTGGGTACCGGAAACTTTAGAAACAGAATCAAGAAATTTGACGGCACTTTCCTAGAAAACAACACGGATCTAGCGAATGCCACAATTGCTACCAACAAGCTCGGTGACATCGTAAACTCCGACCCCATCTATGTTGGAACCGATGACTTCGGATACAGTTCACTACCCGGAGCAGAAGGTAGCGACTACACTTCATTTCGGGCCAGTACGAGTTACCAAAATCGCAGACCCATGATTTACGTAGGTGCCAATGACGGCATGCTACATGGGTTCGACGCTAAAAAGAACTCCGGCTCGATCACCACTGGCGGCACAGAGATTTTTGCTTATGTCCCGAATGCGTTATTTCCGGAATTAAGCAAGTTGACATCGCTCACTTATGCCCATCAGTATTTTATTGACGGCATGTCAAGCTTTGGCGACGTGTATTACGATTCGAGCTGGCATACCCTTCTCGCAGGTGTCACGGGGGCCGGGGGCAGAGCCGCATTCGCTCTCGACATCACTAATCCGGATACGTTTGGCGCCAGCAGCGTTTTATGGGAGTTCACTAGCACGGATGACAATGACCTAGGCTATACAATAGGTCAACCCGCTATCGCTAGAATGAAAGACGGCACATGGGCCGTTATCGTTGCGAATGGCTATAACAGCGACGCGGGTAAGGCAGTGTTGTTTGTATTGAATGCCAAGACAGGCGCGTTAATCAAAAAATTTGATACCGGAGTCGGTGACGCCGCGCAAAAAAATGGTCTGTCATCACCAAAGGCGGTTGATACTGACGGGGACACAATTGTAGACACCATATACGCCGGCGATCTCTACGGAAACCTTTGGAAATTCAACGTAGGCACGACCTCCGCAACTAGTTGGACTATTGCTAATAGTGGCGCGCCACTATTCGTCGCCTGCACCACAACAGGCACGTCATGCACATCGGCAAACCGTCAACCGATTACCGGAAAACCTAGTGTTGGTGCAGTTGGCTCAGAGCAAACCGGTGGCATTATGGTGTATTTTGGTACAGGCAAATATTTTGAGACTACTGACAACGTCATACCGACGAGTCCACAGGTTCAGTCTTTTTACGGCCTGTGGGATGACAACTCTGGGGCAATCACCGACAGAGCGAAACTACAAGAGCAAACTATCACATATGAGGGTAACCCCAAAAACTCTGCCGGCGTAGAGGAAACAGGCGTGGTACGGGTAAGCTCTAGAAATACTGTGTGTTACTCGGTGGCAACCATTCCATCAACGGACGACGATACGCCCACCGCCACTTGCAGTGCAGCCAATCTTAAAAAAGGCTGGGCTATGAACCTCCTTAAGCCCACGAATATCGCTCAAGGTGAAAGAGTCGTTAGTCCAGCGGTTCTGTATCAAGATTTAGTGATTTTCTCGACAATGATTCCGAGTGCTGATCCTTGCTCGGGTGGCGGTGTGAGCCGCGTCATGACTGTGGAGGCAATTACAGGTAAACGCCCCGCTACAGCCTCTTTCGATTTATTCGGTAATGATAGTAAAGCTGATATAAACGATCTTATGCTAATTGATGGCAAATTAGTTGCTGCTACTGGTTTTGACATGGGCATTGGCATACATAAAAATCTTAGTCTTGTTGAGAATATTGGTATCGGATCCGGTAGCGATGGTCTGGACAAAATGATTTTTAAAAATGCCCCAACTACCCCTGGCGGAGGAGGTGGTGGCGGCAAAAGAACTTCTTGGCGCCAATTGAGATAAATAGCTCAGTTGTTGAGAACTTATTTTGGAATTAGTCTGATACTAAGAATTTAATGCCTGTGACTTTTGGGGAATCTGGGTTTAGCCGTGAACTTGCGTGTATTCACTGAATTAAACCGATATGCGATAACAGGCTTACATATTTCAATAAACGATAAAACCCAAACCGGTCAAAATTAAAATGAACAAAACACAACAAGGCGTAACTCTTATAGAGTTAATGGTTACAGTGGCGATCATCGGCATACTTGCAGGCGTCGCGATACCTGGCTATCAAGAGAGTGTACGCAAATCGCGAAGAGCGGATGTCAAAGGCGTATTGCTCGGACTAACCAATGCCATGGAGCGACGTTTTACGGAAGCCAATACCTTTTGTGACGCCGCTGCGGGAGGAACTGCGGTAACCGGTTGTGGATCGTCAACCGGCGATACCGGGACACCATCGATCTATACGATCCCAACAGAAACCGCCGGCTTTTACACGGTAACTATTAGTGGCGCCAGTGCTAGTAGCTATACCTTGAGCGCGGTTCCGACCGGAGCCCAAGCCAGTGACAAATGCGGTACCTTATTAATAGACAATACCGGCAGCAAAACCGTAGCGAGCGCAACATTAGATGCCTCAACATGCTGGAGCAGATAGAATCTTCGCTCAGAAAATCCTTAAATAACCAGCATCGCATCGCCATAGCTGAAAAATCGATAGCGTTGCTCAATAGCATGGCGATAAGCGTTCATGACTGCGTCATAGCCCGCGAATGCCGAAACCAACATTAACAACGTCGACTCCGGCAAATGAAAGTTGGTCAGCAACGCATCTACAGATTTGAACGAATAACCCGGCGTTATAAATAAGTCAGTATCGCCGCATCCAGCCTGCAATACGCCACTATGTGAGGCTGACTCCAAAGCTCTTACCGCAGTGGTACCTATAGCCACAACTCTGCCTCCCCTGGCCCTCGCCTGATTAACTGCATCTACACAATCTTGCGAGATGCTATAAAACTCCTTGTGCATCACGTGTTCGGATAGATCCTCGACCCGCACAGGACGAAATGTGCCGCTGCCGACATGCAAAGTTACAAAACTGCGCGCTACGCCTTTTTGATCTAAGCGATCCATAGTTGGCTGATCGAAATGTAACCCGGCTGTAGGTGCAGCCACCGCGCCCAGTTGCTCGGCAAATACCGTTTGGTAACGATCCAAATCACTTGCTTCGTCAACACGGCTAATATAAGGCGGCAGCGGAATATGCCCTACTTCGTCCAATAGCGCCAACAAGCCGGCTTCCGTTTCAAACCGCAGCCTGAATAAATCGTTATGTCTACCCATAACCCTGCATACCGCGCCATTCTCCAAGCTCAACAAGGCATCGGTCTTTGGCGACTTACTTGCTTTAACATGAGCAAGCGCTGTGTGAGTATCCTCGATTCGCTCGATCAACATTTCGACTTTACCGCCGCTTGACTTATGCGCGAACAAGCGAGCAGGCATGACTTTGGTATTGTTAAAAACCAATAAATCGTTGCTGCTTATCATGTCGACAAAATCGGCAAACTGACAGTCTGCAATTGCCGCACTTTGTCTATCCAGACGCAACAATCGACTGGCACTCCGTTCCGGCAGCGGATACTGGGCAATAAGTTGCTCCGGCAACTGATAATTGAAGTCGCTCTTTTTCATTCCAAATAGGTTTTAAATGACTTTTGAACAATCTTGGGACTTTATCTGCCGCAAGATACGTAAAGGAGAGTTTATTTGAAGTTTTTTAATACGTTAGATCATTTTGTATGGAGGGAAGCATCGCTTATGCAGCCAGATTTTAGCAAAACTTAAACCGGCAAAGTTCTGATTACCAAGACCAAGCTTTTCATATTATCTTCGCTCGGCAATTGTTCACCCATCAAGTATCGCATCAGTTCAGTGTCTTCAAGTTCCAACATTTGCAAAAACGTTTGCTGTTCCGTAGTGTCGGCGAAGAGGTAACGATGTTCTAAGTACCTGACAAGCATCAAATCCAGCTCAAGGGTACCGCGCCGGCAACGCCAGCGCAGCTTATTGATGTTTTCGCTCACAGATGGTCGCGTTCCACCAAGAGCTTCTTGATTTCCGCAATCGCCTTGGCGGGGTTAAGTCCTTTTGGACAAGTATCCGTGCAATTCATAATGGTGTGGCAGCGATACAATTTAAACGACTCATCGAGTTCGTCCAAACGTTCTTTATCGTTTTCATCGCGGCTATCGGCTAACCAACGATAGGCTTGCAACAGGATTGCCGGGCCGAGATATTTATCGCTATTCCACCAATAACTTGGGCAACTGGTTGAACAACATGCGCAAAGCACGCATTCGTAGAGACCATCGAGCTTGGCGCGATCTTCCCTGCTTTGCAGGCGTTCGGTTTCGGCAGGCGCTTCTGATTCAGCAGTTAACCAGGGTTTTATCGACGTATATTGTTCGAAGAAATGCGTCATATCTGCGACCAAATCTTTGACCACCGACATATGCGGCAACGGGAATATTTTCACGGTACCTTTATAGTCACTAATCGCTTTGGTACAGGCCAGCGTATTCTTACCGTTGATGTTCATCGCGCACGAGCCGCAAACACCCTCACGGCAGGAGCGACGAAAGGTCAGACTGCTGTCGATTTCATTTTTAATTTTCAGAATCGCATCCAGCACCATCGGTCCGCATTGGTCCGTATCGATCTCATAGGTGTCGATGCGCGGATTTTCCCCAGAATCCGGATCCCAGCGATAAACTTCAAAATGGCGGACGTTGGTAGCGCCCTCGGCTTTATAGGTTTTACCCTTTTTAATCACCGAGTTTTTGGGTAGTGTAAATTCAACCATTAGTAAACCCTCTCTTTAGGCGCAACGACTTCGACTTCGTCGGTAAGCGTATACAGGTGGACGGGGCGGTAGTCGATTTTGACTTTATTGCCTTCCCGCCAGGTCAGAGTGTGCTTCATCCAATTCTTGTCATCGCGTTTCGGGAAATCCTCACGCGCATGGCCACCGCGACTTTCTTGACGATTACCGGCGGCAGTAATAGTAACCTGAGCCTGGCCGAGCAAATTATCCAGCTCCAGGGTTTCCACCAGATCGGTATTCCAAATCAGCGATTTATCACCCACTTTGACATCATCAAACGATGCAGCAATCTCGCCTATGGCCTTGATACCCTGGTTTAGCGTGGCCTCAGTTCTGAATACCGCCGCCTTAGACTGCATGGTCGTTTGCATATCCATGCGGATTTCCGCCGTTTTACGGCTACCGTTGGCATGGCGGATTTTATCGAAACGCGATAATGCTTGATCCGTGGCGTCTTTTGCCAACTGCTTATGCGGCATGCCGGGCTTGATCAGCTCAGTGCAACGAATCGCCGCCGCGCGACCGAATACCACTAAATCCAATAAAGAGTTAGAGCCTAAACGATTGGCGCCATGTACCGAAACACAGGCGGTTTCACCGATCGCCATCAAGCCAGGAACCACATAATCGGGATTACCGTCTTTCAGTGTGACCACTTCGGCCTTGTAATTGGTCGGAATACCGCCCATGTTGTAATGCACGGTCGGTAAAACCGGAATCGGTTGTTTCGTCGCATCGACACCGGCAAAAATTCGGGCGGTTTCGGTGATGCCGGGCAAACGCTCATGGATGATGGCCGGGTCGAGATGCTCCAAATGCAAATGTACGTGGTCTTTCTTTGGACCGATGCCGCGTCCTTCGTTAATCTCGACCGTAATCGCCCGGCTCACTACGTCGCGAGACGCCAAGTCTTTGGCATGCGGGGCGTAACGAGCCATGAAGTGTTCGCCTTCGGAGTTGGTCAAATAACCACCCTCGCCGCGCGCGCCTTCGGTCATCAAACAGCCGGAACCGTAGATACCTGTTGGATGGAATTGCACAAACTCCATATCTTGTAAAGGCAAACCCGCTCTCAAGATCATGCCATTGCCGTCGCCGGTAACCGTGTGCGCCGATGTGCACGATAGAAAGGTACGACCGTAGCCACCGGTTGCCATTACCGTTTGATGGCCGCGAAACAGGTGAATGGAACCGTCATCTAGGCACCAGGCCAGGACGCCGCGGCACTCGCCCTCTTCCATGATCAAATCCAACGCGATGTACTCGACGAAGAATTCAGCTTTGTGTTTTAAAGCCTGTTGGTAAAGGGTATGCAAAATGGCATGACCGGTTACGTCGGCTGCTGCGCAGGTTCTTTGCGCTTGGCCTTTACCGTAATGCGTAGACATACCACCAAAAGCCCGCTGGTAAATTTTACCTTCTGCGGTTCTGGAAAACGGCACGCCGTAGTGTTCCAACTCGATGATGGCAGGAATCGCTTCCCGGCACATGTACTCGATCGCATCTTGATCGCCCAGCCAATCCGAACCTTTTACGGTGTCATACATGTGAAAACGCCAGTCATCCTCACCCATATTGCCGAGCGCGGCGCTGATACCACCCTGTGCAGCGACGGTGTGACTGCGGGTAGGAAACACTTTACTGATACAGGCGGTTTTCAGACCTTTTTCCACCATACCAAAAGTAGCCCGCAAACCGGCCCCGCCGGCGCCAACCACCACAACGTCATGTTGGTGTTCGATGATGTTATATGCTGAGGCCATGAGTTACCTTGCGAAAAAGATGATGATAATCGCGAGCAATGCCGCGACACCCAAAACTAAAAAAATCAGATTGGTGGCACGTATTGCCAAGTTTCTTACCGGAATAGTCGACACATAATCTTCGATCACGACCTGCACACCCAACGCGGCGTGATAAACCACTGCCACGGTCCAGGCGATAATCGCCAGGGTGTTGAATGGTGAAGACAACCAATCCACGGTATCCGCATACGGTGCGTTCAACGCTTTGTTTAATAACACCAGCAGCCAGATCGACAGGGGCACCAAAGCCACGGCCGTGACGCGCTGGTACCAGAAATGGCCCGAGCCGCTATGTACCGAGAAAAAATCGGCGGCTTTTTCCAATATTGCTTTGTAATCCATAACCAGCCCTCCTTTAAGAAACCACAAAGGTAATCAATGTCAACGACGCCGAAGCAATCAGTTCGTAAACTGCATATTTGTCCAGTGTCATGCGTTCGAAGGTTTTGCAAAAATCCCAAATCAAATGGCGAATACCGTGCACCAAATGAAAAAATAACGCATAAATAAAGCCCCAATACACCAGTTTAAACAACCAGTAGGACATAAAGGCCTGCATGGCACCATACGCACCTTCGCCGGCGGCAATGGCGAACAGCACATAGACAAATAGCACCAGGCCTATGGAAAGGAACACCCCGGTCATGCGGTGGGTGATTGACACCAAGCCGGTTAAGGGCAATCGATAAACTTGCAGATGGGGTGAAAGTGGTCTGTTTGCTGACATGATTTACCCTGTATTTAAAGTTGAAAAATAATTTTTTGTTAGAAATCGACGCAACGGCCTTTGCGTTCCCAATCGCCAAAACGAGTAGGCTCCGGACCTTTCGGGCCATTAATTTCTGTCGGAATGGCGGGATCTTGCTCCGCAGACGGCGTCTTATCGGGTTCTGTCTTGGCGTTCTCAGGCGGTTCTTGCGTATTGGTTTGTGCTGACTTCATGTCGATTTTCTGCATAATTTAGCGATTATTCACAGCGGTATAGTCGCGGCGCGGCGGCCCGACGTATAACTGTCTCGGCCTGCTGATAGGCGTCGCCGGCTCTTCCATCATCTCCAGCCAATGTGAAATCCAGCCGGCGGTTCGGGCTATCGCAAACATCACAGTGAACATTTCGACGGGGATGTGCAGGGCTTTATAGATAATGCCGGAATAGAAATCGACATTGGGGTAGAGTTTTTTCTCGATGAAATACTCGTCTTTCAACGCATATTCTTCCAAGGCCAAGGCCAGTTCAAACAGAGGATCGTTGGTGTTGGTTCTGCTCAACACCTCGTAGCAGGTTTTGCGGATGATGGTAGCGCGCGGATCGAAGTTTTTATAAACCCGGTGCCCAAAGCCCATTAAACGGAACGGGTCGTCGTGATCCTTGGCTTTGGCGATATATTTGGGGACGTTTTCGACGCTACCGATTTGCGCCAACATATTCAAAACCGCTTCGTTGGCGCCGCCGTGAGCCGGTCCCCACAACGCCGCGATGCCGGCTGCCACGCAGGCATAAGGATTGGCGCCGGTACTGCCCGCCATGCGCACCGTCGAGGTACTGGCATTTTGCTCGTGGTCGGCATGCAAAATAAACAACAGATTCAGCGCTTGGACCAGATTGGGATCGATGTAATGTTCTTGATCGATATAGTTTTGCGAGGAACGAGAGAACATCATATTCAGGAAGTTCTCGCAATAACTCAGATCCATGCGGGGGTATACGAAGGGTCGACCGATGGAATGCCGGTATGACGCTGCGGCAATGGTGGGCATCTTGCCTATCAGCCGGGTCGCACAGATCATGCGGCTGGCAGGATCTTTAATGTTCAAATCGCTGTGATAAAACGCCGACAAGGACCCCACCACCCCCACCAGCATCGCCATAGGGTGGGCATCGTAATGGAAACCATCAAAGAATTTGCGCAAAGCTTCGTGGATGATGGCTCTGTCGCTGACTTCTTCATTAAAGTCGCGCAACTGCTCCGCATTGGGCAGTTCGCCGTTCATCAGCAAATAGGCAACTTCAGTAAATTCGCAGTTTTCCGCTAATTGTTCGATAGGATAACCGCGATACAACAAAATCCCGTTATCACCATCAATGTATGTAATTTTGCTTTTGCAAGCAGCCGTGGCAATAAAGCCCGGATCGTAAGTAAAACACCCAAGATCTTTGTTTAAAGAGCGAATATCGACAGTATCTGCACCCAAAGACCCCTTCAACAACGGATATTCAACTTCTTTTCCGGTGGCGTTGTGCCTGACCAGTAAAGTATCGTTTGACATGGTTTCCTCAGTTTTCTGTTAGCAGAAGCTTAGCAGTTGAATTCGATTATCACACAGCGAATGTGATTAGGCCAACCGCTTGTGCCATGAACCATCTCAAGATTAAGCCATTAACGATTACCGCCTATACCCAGAAAGGTTCAAGCCATTGTTCGGCTGGTTGATAAAAAACCGTCTAATTCAGAAAAAGCGTTATGCATCAGCCAAACACAGCAACATTTCTGTCAGATTTTGTAAGCAACGGACAGAGTGTCTGTTTCATTGTTACAAAGATAACCAAATACGTTAGTCACTGTTTCGCCCCTTTCCACTGGGCAGTCTACCGCAAAGCGTTGAAGTTACCCACTTAGCGAGAACTCAGAACCCAAGATTACTGATGGTTTAAATTTTGCTTTGCTGCTTGTAGACAATTCGATGGAGATTTAACAATGAACAAGATTGGAATTTTCTACGGCACCGAGAAAGGTATGATAGCGATGATGGCGCAGGTCATGTACCGAGTTTTGGGCGACGAAATTGCCAGCGAACCGGTGAATGTTAATCAAGCAACAGTAACGGAACTGCTTGGTTACAAAGCCTTGATTTTGGGAATGCCCAGTTACGGCGTCGGCGAAATACCCGGCAGAACCACCGGCAGCGAAGAAGGCAACTGGGAAGAGTTTTTATTCCGCCTGGATGAGGCGGATTTATCCGGAAAGCGGGTTGCCCTGTTTGGTTTGGGTAACCAACAAAAATACTACGCGCGCTTTGCCAGCTCATTAATTCATTTGTATCACCACGTTCGGTCTTATGGTGCCGAGGTGACCGGCGCCTGGAGCACGGATGGCTATCACTTTACCCACTCCAGTTCTGTAGTCGATGGCAAATTTGTCGGCCTGGTGCTGGATCACCACAACCAACCCGAGCTTACCAAAACCCGGATTCTGGATTGGCTTGAGCAGGTAAAACCGGCATTGTTGGAAAAGCTGAATTGATTGTACTGCTACCCTCAAACATATTGCCCGGCACACCACCCCGAAGACCAAGCCCACTGAAAGTTATACCCGCCCAGCCACCCGGTGACGTCCAACACTTCCCCAACAAAATACAACCCCGGCACTTGCAAGCTCTGCATGGTTTTCGAGGAAATCGCGTCGCAGTCTACGCCACCGACGGTTACCTCGGCGGTACGATAGCCTTCGGTAGCATTCGGCTTGATCGTCCAGTGGTGCAGATTTTCCGCGATCACGTTCAGATCTTTGTCCGCGCAATTGGCAACGATTATATCCAACTGCCGCTCGTCCAATAGAGCTTGCAACAAACGTTTGGGTAAGTAGTCGGCCAGTAAATTTTGGATTTTTAATTTGCTGCCTTGCCGCCGCTTTTCTTTCAATGTCTCCGCCAGATCCATATCCGGCAATAAGTCTACATGCAGCGCTTCGCCGGGATGCCAATACGAGGATATTTGCAGGATGGCCGGCCCGCTTAAACCGCGATGGGTGAATAAAATATTTTCTTTAAACGACTGCTGTTGATTGCTTATCCGGCAAGGCACGGCGATACCGGTCAGCGGAGTAAAGCGCTCTGAATCGCCTGGTTGCAGCGTTAACGGCACCAAACCGGCTCGGGTCGGCCAAACTTTGATGCCGAATTGTTCCGCGACTTTATAACCAAACGGCGTGGCGCCCATTTTCGGTATCGATAAGCCGCCGCTGGCAATGACCAAGGCTGATGCAGACATCGCACCGCTACTGGTGTGCAGTAAAAAATCGCCGTCGTCGCGTTTCTCCAATCGCTCCACCCGACAATTTAACGCCAGCGTCGCGCCAGCTTGCCCGCATTCTTTTAACAGCGCATCCAGAATATCCTTGGCGCTGTTATCGCAAAACAATTGCCCGTGCAGGCGTTCGTGAAACGGTATTTGGTGGCGCTGTATAAAGCTCAAAAAATCCCATTGCGTGAAGCGGCTAAGCGCCGACTTGCAAAAATGCGGGTTATTGGAAATGTAATTTTCCGGGGCTATGCTGTAGTTAGTGAAATTGCAACGGCCACCACCGGACATCAGAATCTTTTTGCCCGGCTTGTTGGCATGTTCCACTACCTTCACCCGCCGGCCGCGCTTGGCGGCTTCGATAGCGCACATTAAGCCGGACGCGCCGGCTCCGACGATAATGACATCAAATTTATCCATGGCGCGTAACTTGTAATGACTCAAAAAAATAGGTAAAAAGTGGGGTATTCTAACCGCAATACCCGGCATCACGAGACGCCGACAAGCTACTCAAGGCGTTTCCCGCAGCCATCATTTAACTTCAACACTTCGACAAGGCCATAATGACTCCAAAATACAGCTATTCATTCAATACGGGCGACGGCAAAAACAAGGCATTACTGGGCGGCAAAGGCGCAAACCTGTGCGAAATGACGCAAATGGGCTTTAACGTACCGCCGGGCTTTGTCATCACCACCCAAACCTGTCTGACTTACCTGGAAAACAAACAGTTACCCGTCGATCTGATGGATGAAGTTCGTCAGCAAATCGCCGAAATCGAGCAACTGAGCGGTAAATCGTTTGGCGGCGCCAACGACCCGCTACTGGTTTCGGTACGTTCCGGCTCGGCCATCTCGATGCCGGGCATGATGGACACCATTCTGAATTTAGGTTTGAACAAGCAAACCCTGGCCGGCTTGATCGAAATGACCGACGACCCGCGCTTTGCTTACGATGCCTATCGCCGCTTCATCCAATTATTCGGCAAGGTGGCGCTGGGTATCGACGACGAAAAATTCGACGTGCATTTCAACAACGTCAAGCGTGCGGCCGGCATCAAAGCCGATGTGGCGTTGACAGCCGACCAACTCCAGGAAATCAGCGAACTATTCCTGACTGTGGTGCATGAAGAAACCGGCCGGCCGTTTCCGGAAGACGTTTACCAGCAACTGGAAATTGCCATTCGTGCGGTATTTAACTCCTGGCTGGGAAAACGTGCCGTCGATTACCGCCGCGAGTTTCACATCACACCGGACATTGCCAACGGCACCGCCGTCAATATCGTCACCATGGTATTCGGCAATATGGGCGACGACTGCGCCACCGGCGTCGGTTTCACTCGTAATCCCGGCACAGGTGTCAACGAGATGTACGGCGAATACCTGGTCAACGCCCAAGGCGAAGACGTGGTCGCCGGCATTCGTACCCCCAAACCGGTCCATGAAATGGCGAAGGAAATGCCCGAGCAATATCGGCAACTTGTGGAATTGCGCAATAAACTGGAAGCACATTATCACGAAGTGCAAGATTACGAGTACACCATAGAGCGCGGCATTCTGTATTGTTTGCAAACCCGAAACGGCAAAATGAACGCGACCGCGATGGTGAAAACCTCCATCGATATGGTGGCGGAGGGCTTGATCAGCAAAGAACAAGCGCTGCTACGGATCAATCCCGACATGCTGGAACAATTGCTGCATCCGCAATTAGCTCCCAATCACGAAGTTAAAGCCATTGCCCAAGGCCTGCCGGCTTCGCCCGGCGCCGCGTGCGGCCATTGCGTATTCGACGCGGACACCGCCGTTCGACTGGGTAAAACCGGCCAAGATTTGATTTTGCTACGCGAAGAAACCAAGCCGGAAGACATCCACGGTTTCTTCGCCGCGCAAGGCGTCTTGACCAGCCGCGGCGGCAAAACCTCGCACGCTGCGGTGGTGGCGCGCGGCATGGGTAAAGCCTGCGTGGCTGGGGCTGAAGACATCAAAGTCGATGTCCGCGCCCGCTTGGCTATCGTCGGCGACATCCATATCAAGGAAGGCGACCTGATTACCATAGACGGCAGCAACGGTAATATCTATTTGGGCCGGATCCCAACCATTCCGCCCTCATTCTCTGAGGAATTAAAAACCTTGCTGGGCTGGGCCGACAGCATAGCCCGCTTGCGTGTGCATGCCAATGTCGACACGCCGGAAACCGCGAGACTGGCGGTCAGCTACGGCGCCAAAGGTGTCGGTTTGTGCCGTACCGAACGCATGTTTAACGCCGCCGACCGTTTACCCTTAGTGGTAGATATGATTCTGGCGCACAACACCGAAGAACGCGAGGCGGCTTTAGCCAAACTGTTCCCGATTCAACGCGATGACTTCCAACAGTTGTTCGAAGCCATGTCGCCGCACCCGGTTACCGTGCGTTTGCTGGATCCACCCATGCACGAGTTTTTGCCCAATGAGCACCAATTGATTGATGAGCTGGATGCGCTGAAACACTACCTGACCATCGTCAAAGGCCAACGTGTCACGCTGGATACGCTGGCGCACCCGGCGGAAATGCCGGCACCGTTCAATATGCTGAACGAAGACGTGATTTTGGAAGCGATCAGTAAAAAACAGATGATGCTGGATAAAGTGCTGGAGCTGTACGAAGTCAACCCAATGCTGGGTCATCGCGGCGTCAGGCTGGGCATGAGCTATCCGGAAATCTACAAAATGCAGATCCGCTCAATTCTGGAAGCGGCGGCATTGTGTGTGAAACAACGGATTCCGGTCGAACCGGAAATCATGGTGCCGCAGGTGATCACCGCACAGGAATTGAAAACCGTGAAAACCTATGTCGACGAGATTCAAGCCGAAGTGGAAGCGCAATACAAGCTCAAGCTCAACTTCAAGTTCGGCACAATGATTGAAACGGTGCGGGCATGTACCCGTGCCGACCGTCTGGCCGCGACAGCTGCTTTCTTTTCATTCGGCACCAACGATTTAACCCAAGCCACTTTTTCATTCTCCCGCGAGGATGCCGAGAACAAATTCTTACCGCTGTACGAAGAATCAGGCCTGCTGGAAGACAACCCCTTCGAAACACTGGATATTGAGGGCTTGGGCAAACTGATGAAAATGGCCGTGGAACTGGGTCGTCAGCAGCGCCCGGATTTGAAAATAGGCATTTGCGGCGAACACGGCGGCCATCCGCGTTCGATTAAATTCGTTCACGACTTAGGCTTGAACTATGTATCGTGTTCCGCGCCGCGCATTCCCGTGGCTCGCTTGGCAGCGGCTCATGCCAAACTATTGGAAAAACATTCGTAACTAGACACATGGCAAGGGCCGGTCAAACACCGGCCCTTGCCATCGTTTCAAACCCGGCGTTTGCCAACCCGGTTTCTACCGGTGGCCTTGGCATCGTATAGCGCCTGATCCGCCGCGTGCAGCAGGCTTTCGAAAGATAGGTCGTCACTCGGAACGATACTGGCAACACCAAGACTGATAGTCACAAATTCGGAAATTTTGGAAGCCGGATGCGGCAGACGCATATTCTCCACGGCTTTACGCAGAATTTCGGCCAACACCATGATTTGTTCGGCATCACAAGCCGCGACCACGCAAAACTCTTCGCCACCGTAACGTGCAATCAAATCGCCCGGCCTTCTAAAGAAACGCTTCAAGGTTTTAGCCACTTGCCGCAAACAATGATCGCCCTCGATATGTCCGAGATTGTCGTTGTATAGCTTGAAGAAATCGATGTCTATCATGATCATCGAGATAGGATATTTATGCCGCAAGGCGCGCTTCCATTCCCTTTTTACAAAGGCATCGTAGTAACGGCGATTGGGTAGCAAGGTCAACGAATCCAGATACGCCAGTTGCATACGGCTTTTGGCTTTATCCAGGCGCTGGCTTAGTCTGGCTTGCGCCAAATAAGACAACAGCAATACGATCAAACCGATAACTGCCACAATTGCATGGGTGATTGTCAAATGCTCCAGACGCTCGCTCACAAAAGCATCGATACTGGCACTGGGAATACTGACACTAATACCGCCGCGAATTTCGCCCTCTTTATAGCCTTGCCGCTGATGGCAAACCAGACAACTTTGATCGACATGCAGCGGCGCCATGTAACGATAAAAAGATTGCCCGTTGATAGTGCCGATACTGCTCACACTTTTTTGACCTTGCTGGAACGCCAACAATACCTCTGCTTCCCATTGGTCCGGCCGATTTTCCGGGCGAATCGGATTAAAACCGGTAATATGAAAGGCAATATCCGATTCGTCACCCATTTCCGAGAGCTGCCGAGTCATATAAGCTGGATTAATTAAAGTCAGGTGCTTGCCATCGGTGGTCTCTACATCGCGATGAGGAACTTCCAGGTAAGGATTGGGCTGAGTACTCTCGGTGATAGGCACGTAAACGCCGCCGTGCAACGCATTCCATTTTCTGATCAAGACGATATGATCGAAAAACATCTCGGCTTGGCGCGTGGCAATTTTTTGCGCGTACTGTTTGGTATCCGTGACTTGCTGGTAAAGGTTCAGGCTAATCAACAAAATCCATAGCACTGCATAAACCAGGAATGTAATCCTTCTCATTTATTGCCTCAAAATTACTTATAGCCGCTCGCAAAAGTCCGCCGAGAAACCGCCAAACAACCACACTATGGCGCTTAACCGCGCGCATTAAAAACACACAAAATTTATTTGGTAATTCGATTTGAAATGGGTTGTTTATGCTGGCACTATAACTTACCGCATCCACAAAATGAATGAACCCAATCACCCTTTGCAAAATGACCGACCAAGCAACTTTCCCGGCACCAGAGCATGACCATAACGTATGCATCCACAGGGCGATAAGTGTAGCCGAACAACTTTGCTTAACGCGCGGCGTACAACTGACCCCCATCCGCCATAAGATTTTGGAGCTGATCTGGAACAGTCATAAGGCCGTTAAAGCCTACGACTTGCTGGATCAAATCAGGCCGGTAAACGACGCCGCAAAACCCTCGACAGTCTACCGGGCCTTGGATTTTCTGTTGGAACAAGGCCTGATTCATCGGGTGGAGAGTTTAAATGCGTTCGTCGGCTGCCACTGCTCCGGCACTCAACACGATCAACTACTGTTAATCTGCACCGCCTGCCATACGGTTCAGGAGCGCGCCGCGCCTTCGGTACTCAGCGCATTATCCAAAGAACTTGGCGATGCCGGCTTCGTACCGCAGCGTAAAACCATTGAAATTCACGGCTTGTGTAAAACCTGCCACCCCGCCACCAACACGGCTGAAGAACAGGCTATTCAATAACCCGCCAAACATTGACCTAGATCAACGCTTGTTCCTTAGAAAGCTTTATATTAAGCCCATGTCACGCGATTTCCTACCGTTGACATGATCCTCTTGAAAGATAGATGCTTCGGCGGGCGAGTTCTCTCTCCCGCCTTTTTTTTGCGATATTATCCTCTATAATCGCCGCCCTACCCGACACATCTATCCCCGGCATGCTTACCGACAGTCAAAAAGCTATTCTTTTGCAGACCACGCTAAGTTCGAACGATCTTGGTGAGAATCGTTTTTGCGAATTGTGCACACACGCGGATTTGCTGCATACCGTCACGGACAGTGAATTAGTGACGTTCCTGGAGATTGCCAACGCTTTGTATCGCGGCGGCGAACCGATTATCAGCGATGCCGATTACGACTTCGTTTATCTGGCAGAACTGAAAAAACGTCAGCCCGAGCATCCGCTGCTGCACACAGTCGAGCCGGAACCCGCTTTCGCGGGTAAAACCGTCGATCTGCCAACCGTGATGCTCTCCACCGACAAAGCCTATAGCCGCGAAGAAGTGGAGCGTTGGGCCAGCCGTATCGAGAAGGCTGCATTGGAATTGGATAAAAACTTTGCCGAACTGACTTTTAAAGTCACGCCCAAATTGGACGGCTACGCAGCCTATGACGACGGCCGGATGCTGTATACCCGTGGCGACGGCCGCAAAGGTACCGACATCACCCGCGTATTCGAACGCGGCTTACAAGTCGCCAATCAAGGCCCGCGCGGCCTGGGTGCCGGAGAGATCGTGGTCAGCCGCAGTTATTTCGACGCTAATCTGGCCGAATTTTTCGACAATGCCCGTAACTTCCAAGCCAGCGTGATCAAGGAAAAGGAGTTGGACGAACATGCCGAACGCGCCATCGCCGATCATGCGGCGGTGTTTTATCCGTTTGCTATATTGCCTTGCTGGGAGGGAGTCTGGCAGGACCTGATCGACAACTTCGAAACCATCGTCAAAGACATCTGGCATAAGCTGGATTACGACGTGGACGGCGTGATTCTGGAAATCGTCGACGAGCAACTCAAGCAAGCGATGGGCGCCACCCGCCACCACCACCGCTGGCAACTGGCTTATAAGGAAAATCTGGAAACTGCCGAAGTCAAAATCCTCAGCATCACCCCGCAAACTTCGCGTTCCGGGCGCATCACGCCGGTAGCGGAATTGGAACCGGTCCGCCTTAGCGGCGCCCTGCTTTCCCGAGCCACCGCCCATCATTACAAAATGGTGCTGGATAAAGGCATAGGCCCTGGCGCGCTGATCCGCTTGGCCCGCTCCGGCGAGGTCATCCCCAAAATCGAGGAAGTACTGCGTCCGGCCGAACCGCAAGTACCCAGAGCCTGCCCCAGTTGCGGCCACGAATTGATTTGGGACAACGATTATTTAGTCTGCCCCAACAACCTGGAATGCCCGGCGCAAATCAGCAACAGCATGGAACATTTCTTTCGGGTGCTGAAAAACAACGACGGCTTCGGGGCTGCGACCATCAAAAAGCTTTACGAAAACGAAATCCGAAGCGTCGACAAAATCTACGCCTTAACCGCCGCAGAATTCGAAAGCATGGGGTTCGGTCCCAAACAATCGCAAAACCTGGTTGATCAATTAGTGCGCAGCCGCAACGAAGCCATCGAAGACTGGCGCTTTCTGTCGGCCTTCGGCGTATTTCGAATGGGCCTAGGCAACTGCGAACGGCTGTTGGCGCATTATGCGTTGCCGGAGATTTTCAATCTCAGCGAAGCCAACATCGTCGCGATCGAAGGTTTTGCGGAAAAAACCGCCGCAGTGATCACCCAAGGTTTTGCCAAAATCAAACCCTTGTTCGATAGCCTGATGTCACTGGGTTTTAATCTAACCTCGACGCAAAACCAGGCCACCGACAACGCCCATCCGTTAGCCGGCAAAACCTTGGTCTTCACCGGCACCTTACACAGCGGCAGTCGCGACGACTTGAGCAAGCAAGCCAAAGGCAAAGGCGCTAAAGTTGGTAGCTCGGTATCGGCGAAAACCGACTATCTGGTAGCCGGCGACAATGTCGGCGCTAACAAAATAAATGCCGCTCGCGAAAAAGGCGTCAGCGTTATTACTGAGCAGGAATTTCTGACTTTGCTCTCTGGAGAAGACTCGTGAGCCGCAACCGCCCCTCCGTAATGTGTTTTTCAGGCCACGATTCCAGCGGTGGTGCCGGTGTGCAAGCCGACATCGAAACCATTATCAGCCACCAATGCCATGCGGCTAGTGTGATTACGGCGTTAACCGAACAAGACAGCCGCAACGTCAAGAAGTTGATTCCACAGCAACCCGCAGACATTCTCAGCCAAGCGCAAACACTATTGGCGGACTTTAGAGTCTCCGCGTTCAAAATCGGCTTGATTGGCGACGCCAGCGTTGCCGCAGCGATTGCGCAAATTTTGCGGCAACATCCGGCTATTCCGGTGGTGTTGGACCCGGTACTAGCAGCCGGCGGCGGCACTGCATTGGCCGGCCAACGACTAATTGATGTCATCGTCGAACAACTGCTGCCGTTGACCACCTTATTGACGCCCAACAGCGAAGAAGCCCGCCGCCTGTCCGGGCAAGAGGACTTAGCCGACTGCGGACGTTTCTTGCAAGGCAAAGGCGCCGAATACGTGCTGATCACCGGCACCCACGAGAACTCCGAGCTGGTGCATAACCGCTTGTACATGCCCGACGATCTCAATGAAACCTTTAACTGGGAGCGCTTGCCGCACAGCTATCACGGCTCGGGCTGTACATTGGCTAGCGCCAGCGCGGCGCTGTTGGCGCAAGGCCTGGACGTATTTACCGCCGTTAGCGAAGCTCAGGAATTTACTTGGCAGTCGCTGGCCGCCGCCTATCGTCCGGGACAAGGCCAATACAACCCCGACCGGCTGTTTTGGGTAGAAGCATGAAATTTCCGCGTCACGGTTTGTACGCCATCACCCAGCCCGAAAACAAAACGATTTCCCAAATTGTAAAAGACGTCGAAGCGGCCTTGCGCGGCGGTGCCAGAGTGATTCAATACCGCGACAAAAATCCGCTGGATGCGCCGCAATTAGCGAGGCTTTTGTTGGAAGTTTGCCACGCTTACGATGCTCCACTCTTGATTAACGACAGCGTCGAGTTGGCGATGAGTGTCGGTGCTGACGGTGTGCATCTAGGTCGCGACGATGGCGAAATCGCCACAGCGCGGCACCTGTTGGGCCCGGACGCCATCATAGGGGTATCGTGTTATAACGATGTGGACAAAGCGCAGGCCATGGCCGCAGCCGGCGCGGATTACGTAGCCTTCGGACGCTTCTTCCCGTCGGGATCGAAGCCCTTGGCTGCGCCCGCCGAGATTGCCAGCTTGGTCCGAGCCAAACAATCGGTAAACGTGCCCATAGTCGCTATCGGCGGCATTCTGCCCGAAAACGGTGGAACTTTATTGGCGGCGGGCGCAGACTTATTGGCGGTGATAGGCGGCGTATTTGACCATGAACCGGAAGCAGCTGCGCGCGCCTACAACGCCTTATTCAACCCTCAAGCGGAGTAAATAACATGCCAGAACATGTCTATCAAAAAGTCGAACTGACCGGCTCATCCAGCCTAGGCATCCAACAAGCCATCGAAAACGCCGTCGCCAAAGCCGGCGAAACCATCCAAAACATGCGTTGGTTTGAAGTGGTAGAAACCCGCGGCCATATCGATAACGGCAAGGTCGCGCATTGGCAGGTCACCATTAAAGTGGGTTACACGCTGCCGCATTAGGCCATTAGACGCCGCTAAAGCGAATATAACGTCTTAGCGGCGAGCCGGCCGCCCAGACGAAGGCCTCGGTGTAGTAATGCATCAAGGCCAAATATCCAAGAAAACCCAAGGTGACGGCTTTATAAATTTGCGTGGAAAACAGGGTTTGCAGCAATAAATTGACCAGATCGTCGCCATAAGCCTGTAACAGGTAGGTCAACACAAACGACAGCAGCGGCAATACCAACCAAACAGGTAATCGAATCGCCGTTGCAGCTCGGAACAAATTATTCTGCGGCCGTTCGCCGTGGCGATTCACATCGTGAGTCACGTAAAAACTATAAGCGGTGATGTCGTGCACCAAACGGGGCATCAAGATCGCCAGGAAATAATACTGCTGGCTGTAAACATACCAACTGCTAACGACCAGCAGTGTGTTGGCCCACAAAAAATAGATACCCAAGCGGCTGGGCACGTAACGTTGGCAAAACACCGTGCTGATAACCAAAGCCGTCGTCAGCACGCTGGCAATCTGCAACACCAACGCCGCTTGTTCAGGCTCCAGGCTATTTTTTAAAAATATCCCCATGTAAATGAAGATACCGGCACCGACGCTGAGCCACAGTTGCAGGTAAAACGCCCAGCCCGGCAAGCGGCACGCGGCTTTGGCGATACCATGCTGTTGTTTCAAGACGTGGTAGACCGTCCAGCAGGCAGTAATGATGTACAGCGCGCGGTAAGGAATAAACAGGCTGCCGATGCCGAAAAACACCATGATGAACAAAGTCATCGCAATTAATTTATTTTTGAAGGCATGCAGATATTCGTCGTGACTAAGCAACAATAGATTGCTGGCAACGATATGCGGGGTACCGAACAGGATCTGAAATAGTAAAAAATGACTGGGACTGCTGGGCAGCATATCCCTGAGCGCATGATCGAAACCAAAACTATCCAGCCATAATACCAGCAGACACAGCGGCACAATGGCGTACAAGCTTAATAAAAAGCGGAAAGACACCGCCAGTTTATTGCTGCTTTTTTGCTCGGGGAATGAAATGATCTGCGCAACCACGGTGCCACCTTGTTATTATTTTTTAGGCAGCGGCTATTATCACCATTTTGAGTAATGACTCAATATCTATCTGATTTTTAACTGGTAACACGACAGGGAATATTACTTGCGCTTACCTTGCAAGCCGCCGGTATGGATTGCCACTATTCGCTGCCCGGCGGAGAAATAGCCCTTCCGAATTAAATCATAGAGCGCAAATAATAATTTTCCGGTGTAAATCGGTTCCAGTTCAATGCCGTGCCTGTGCTGAAAATCCTGCATAAACGCCAACAAAGCCGGCGTTGTTTTGGCAAATCCGCCGAAATGGTAATCCACTAAAATTCGGCAGTCCGCATGACTGTTCATTCCCCGTTTATTCAGCAATTGCTCGACATCGTCGATCAGAAAATCGCCACCCTTCAGCGCTGCCACACCGATAGCCTGTTGAGTTAGCGGCGAGGTAAGCAAACCTGCCAAAGTGGTGCCCGTGCCGCAGGCAACGGCCAGCGTATCAAAGCCGACGTCAATTTCATCGACCAGTTCGGCAACGCCTCGCAAAGCCAGGTCGGTGGCTCCGCCTTCTGGCAACCAATATTGGCCGGCCTGCAGTTCAGGTAAGCTGTCGTGACCTTTGTAGTCGCGCAATTGCCTGTAGTCGCTACGCGACACAAAACGCAGCTCCATGCCCCAATCAAGCAGATCATGCAGCGTGGCATTAAGTTGCGCGGGCCGCTCGCCACGAATATAGCCTATGGTTTTCAGCCCCAAGGTTTTACCGGTAAAAGCCAGGGCGTGTAAATGATTGGAATAGGCGCCGCCCATGCTGACGATGCAATCGACACCAGCGTATAAGGCATGATTGAGGATATATTTGAGCTTGCGCCATTTATTGCCGGAGATAATCGGATGTAGCAAGTCATCGCGTTTGATCCACAACTCCAACTGTCGGTCCGCTAATTCCGGGTCGTTAATCCTCGTCAGCGGCGATGCAGCCAATGTCGCCTGCAATACCTGTAGCTGCGGATGGAGATCGGTCACTGTGCCTGCTTGATGGCCCACGCCACATCCGCTGCCTGCCGGTTGGCTTTGACATCATGAACCCGAAACATTTTCACACCCGCCATCACTCCCAACGCCGTGGTTACGGCTGTCGCGGTAACCAGCTCGGCGGGTTCGCTGACATTGCAGATGCTGCCCATGAAGCGCTTGCGGCTGGTACCCAGCAACACCGGGTAACCCAAACCAACAAAGCTACGCAAATGTGCTAACAAATCGATATTGTCTTGCTTGCCCTTACCGAAACCGATGCCGGGATCTATCGCGATATTTTCCGGCAACACGCCGGCCGCTAATGCTTCGGCAACACGTTGTTGCAAAGCAGCGATCACATCGGCCAATACATTGTCGTAATGTGGCCTATCCTGCATAGTTTTGGGCGTGCCCTGCATATGCATCAGGATGATGGGAACTTGCGTTGTTGCCGCAAAAGCCAACATCTTAGGGTCGCCTTGGCCGGCCGAGACATCGTTGATGATACTCGCCCCCGCCGTCACCGCTGCTGCTGCAACCTGGCTTAAGGTGGTATCTATACTGATTTGAAATTGGGGATTGTTCGCACGGATCGCGTTAATCACCGGCACCACTCGGCGAATTTGCTCATCCGCCATAACGGGATCGGAGCCAGGCCGCGTCGACTCACCGCCGACATCGATAATATCGGCGCCTTCAGCGATCATTTTTTCAGCTTGAGCTATCGCTGCCGCCACGCCAGTAAATTTGCCGCCATCGGAAAAACTATCGGGAGTGACATTGAGTATCCCCATCAGTTGGGGAGCGTGGATAGCATTGAACATGTTTGAAAACTCCTCGATAGCCGCAAACGTGTAGTTTACCGTTGTCGAGTCGTTTTTAGAATTTACCGGCTGCCGTTTTGCCTTACCGATAACGGTGCCACCCCGCCGGGAGGCAGGATGGCACTCAATCGTTAAACTCTGAGCAGAGCTTTGGCAAGTTTTTCTGAAAGCTGTTCTTCAACAAATTGCGGTTCGTTGGGTGGATACAATTCCACTTCATCGATTTCGAACCCGTATTCCTTACCCAATAACAATAGCTCCTTGATTTTGAGACAGGCTTTCAGCTTTTCTTTCAAGCCCTCATCGCTTTTGGATTTTTCAGAAAATTCTTTGATAACCTTGATTGACATTGATAACTCCGTGATAACTCTGAAAGATGGATTAAATCCAATCTCTCCTAAGCAAAAAATCGGCCATATCTATATGACCGTTATTTTTCATGCGATTCATGGCGTTACAAATCAACAAACCCGGCAACAATCTCGTCTATTCACACACAATTCATGAGAAATTTGTCGGGTATACGACAATTGTCTGCTCTATCAAGCAACAATTCGCAACGAGGATTTTGGGCTTAATCTTGCGCCGCCACCGTGCGGTAAGCAGAATGATAGTAAAGCAAAGGCTCACCTTCCCGGCAAACCACGCTATCGACTTCACCGATAATCACCCAGTGGCTACCGGCCTGAACTTGTTGCACTACCCGACACTCCAGTACCGCCAGAGCTTCGTTCAAAATAGGTGCGCCATTTTCACCGGCTTGCCAAGCAATGCTGGCAAAACGCTGTTCTTGGGTGGTACTGCCGGCAAATTGATTGGAAACGTCTTCTTGTGCACTATTCAGAATATTCACGGCGAAGCGGCGGCTTTCCAGCAATGCAGCACCAGTATCGGTCGCTTGGTTGAGGCAGACCAATATTTGCGGCGGCTCCACGGACACGCTGCTAAACGCCGTGGCGGTCATGCCTCGGGGCTGATTATCGCGCCCTTGGGTTGTCACCACCGTCACACCGCTGGCCCATAATTTCAGGGCATTTTTAAATTCTTTGGCTTCAACGCTCATAATTTTCTCTTAGATCCAATAGCGATAACACGGCATAGTCGTCTGATTGTGACATCAGTTTTTGGGACGCATGTGCGGGAACAACAGCACGTCGCGAATGCTCGGTGAGTTGGTAAACAGCATCACCAAACGGTCGATACCGATGCCTTCGCCCGCGGTCGGCGGCATGCCGTGCTCCAGCGCGGTAATGTAGTCGGCATCGAAATGCATGGCTTCGTTGTCGCCAGCTTCTTTTTCCTCGACCTGTTTCTGGAAGCGCTCGGCTTGGTCTTCGGCGTCGTTCAACTCGGTAAAGCCGTTGGCAATCTCGCGGCCGCCGACGAAGAATTCGAAACGGTCGGTGACATGCGGATCGTTGTCGTTACGGCGCGCCAACGGCGACACTTCCACCGGGTAAGCAGTGATAAAGGTCGGATTCATCAAACGGTGTTCGACGGTTTTTTCAAAAATCTCGATCTGTACCTTGCCCAAGCCATAACTGTCTTTCACCGGAATCTTTAAATTCTCGGCAACTTTCACGGCCGCTTCGCGGGTCGTCAGATCAGCCAAAGTCAATTCGGGGTTGAAATGCAAAATCGACTCCAACACTGTCATCCGCGCGAACGGTTTGCCGAAATCGTATTGATCACCCTGATATTCGATCACCGAGCTACCGACTACATCTTCGGCGATGCCTTTCAGCATCGCTTCGGTCAGATCCATCAAGTCGCCGTATTCGGCGTAGGCTTGGTAGAACTCCATCATCGTGAATTCCGGATTGTGCCGGGTCGAAAGGCCTTCGTTGCGGAAGTTGCGGTTGATCTCGAACACCCGTTCGAAACCACCAACCACCAGCCGTTTCAGATACAGCTCCGGCGCAATCCGCAGATACAACTCCATATCCAGCGCATTATGGAAGGTAGTGAACGGTCTTGCCGTCGCGCCGCCGGGGATGACTTGCATCATCGGCGTTTCCACTTCCAGGAAGTCGCGCGCGATCAAAAATTCGCGGATGTAATTGACGATTTTCGAGCGCATCAGGAAGGTTTTGCGCGTCTCGTCGCTCATGATCAAATCCAGATAACGCTGACGGTATTTGATCTCTTGATCGGCAATGCCATGGAATTTTTCCGGCAGCGGCCGCAAGGCTTTGGTCAGCAGTCGAATGTCATCGACTTTGACGCTGAGTTCGCCGACCTTGGTTTTGAACAATACGCCTTCCGCACCGATAATGTCGCCGATATCCCACTTCTTGAACTGGTCGTTGTAAACACCTTCCGGCAGGTTGTCGCGGGCCACGTAGACCTGAATCTGTCCCGACATATCCTGTAAATGGCAGAAACTGGCTTTGCCCATAATACGCCGCGTCATCATCCGCCCGGCGATCTTCACCCGTATCGGTTCGGCTAATAATTCGTCTTCAGATTTATCGCCGTATTCGGCCAGCAATTCACCGGCCACCACATTGCGCCGAAAATCGGTCGGAAATGCGATACCTTCTTCGCGTAGGGCGTTTAGTTTTTCGCGGCGTTGTTTGATCTGTTCTTGTTCGTCGTGTTCGAGTTCTAACATTTTCAAAAATTATTAATAGAGATAAATTAGGCTTAAATTTAGCGACTTAAGGGCAACAACCTTACTCTTTCGCGCAATTCGTCGGCAACGATCAAAGCACCATTATCAAGCTCCGTTTTGAAGCGGTGCAACAATTCAATAGCTCTCGGTCCGAGCACTTGTGGTGAAATATTTTGGGTACGAATTTGAAACACGCTCGGTGCTTCCACACCGGTCAACGCTAACAGCGCGCCAAAATCCAAATCGTGGGTAAATACCACGGCTTCATTTTCCCTGGCCCATTTAAATAACTGAACGTCTGGAGCATCCGCAGGGCCGACTGTGGACCAGTGTACGGAATCGAACCCTGCTTGGTTTAGCACACCTGTCCAAGCAGGGGATAAATTCATGTCCAATAATATTTTCACGCGGCATTCAATGGTAACTCAATCTCCTCGGCTCTCCACGCGGCGAAACGAAGGGCTTCCGTAACATCATCGGCTTCCAAATAAGGGTACAACTCCAGTATCTGTTCGGTCGAATAGCCACTGGCCACCAAACCAACAAGCATTCCCGCTGTCACCCTTAGTCCTCGCAGACAGGGTTTTCCGCCCATCACCGTAGCGTCAAACGTAATCCGTGAAAAACCTTTCATAGTCCCTCCGACAGTAAATTCAGAGCTTGAAGTAAAGCGGGAGCGTTTCCCTATGATGCCCAGTGTGCGTCAATCAGTTTTAAGTAATGCTAGAATCGCAACAATTAGGCTTGCAAATGCTATCACCAAAGAAGCGATTGCGATTTTGTTGGATATTGTCGCTTGAGCTAAAGCACGCTCGGCCATGCGCCGACGTTCTTCTGCTCTAATCATTTCATGAACCCAAGGGTCTCCAGAATGCCCATACGCATCCACGAGTTCATGATCAGATAAAGATGAAAATTCGTTGTTATTTTGTGTCATTCAAACACACCACTCATGCTTTGGCGACGACGTAATTAATGATTATCAAACTTACAACCCGCTCTTCAAACTTGCTTCAATAAACTGATCCAACGCCCCATCCAACACGGCTTGGGTGTTGCCGGTCTCGACGTTGGTGCGCAGGTCCTTGATGCGGGATTGATCCAAGACATAAGAACGAATCTGGCTGCCCCAGCCGATGTCGGACTTGGAATCTTCAATCGCCTGCAAGCCTTCGCTACGTTTCAGCATTTCCATCTCGTACAGTTTGGCTTTTAGCTGCTTCATCGCGGTGTCTTTGTTTTTGTGCTGCGAGCGGTCGCTTTGACACTGGGTCACAATGCCGCTGGGGCCATGGGTAATCCGCACCGCTGATTCCGTTCTATTGACGTGCTGACCGCCAGCACCACTGGCGCGATACACGTCAATACGCAAGTCGGCGGGATTAATGTCAATTTCGACATCGTCGTCAATTTCCGGCGAGACAAATACCGAAGCAAAGGAAGTATGCCGGCGATTACCGGAATCGAACGGCGACTTTCGCACCAAACGATGTACACCGGTTTCGGTACGCAACCAGCCAAAGGCATACGGGCCTTCGAATTTGATGGTAGCGCTTTTGATGCCAGCCACGTCGCCCGGCGACTCCTCGATTAACTCGGTTTTAAAGCCTTTCGCTTCGCCCCAACGCAAATACATGCGTTCGATCATGGATGCCCAATCCTGCGCCTCCGTGCCACCGGAACCGGCCTGAATATCCAAAAACGCATTATTCGGGTCCATTTCCCCAGCGAACATGCGTTGAAATTCCAACGCCGCGACTTTCTTTTCGTACTCTTCAAGATCAGCAGCTACGGTATCAACGGTGTCCTCGTCGTTTTCTTCCACCGCCATCAACAGCAATTCTTCAGCGTCAGACAGGCCTTGTTCCAGTTCCAGGATAGTGTTGACGATGCCTTCCAGCATCGCCCGTTCCTTGCCCATGGCTTGCGCTTGTTCCGGTTTATTCCAGATCGCCGGATCTTCCAGCTCGCGCAGCACTTCCACCAAACGCTCACTTTTTGTATCGAAATCCAAATAGCTTTTCAGCCCTGCGCTACGCTCGCGCAGGTCGGCTATCTTGTATTTAATGGGATTAATTTCTTGCATGAACTCTCAAAACCGAAACGGATACCCCAACGGGGCAGCATACGCCGGGCAACCCCGGCGATTGAAAGCGTGGAATTATAAACGATTAAGCGACAGGCTTGGGCTGATGGTTTTTCATAGCCCAAACGATACAGCCAATGCCGGCCAGCACGAACGGCACACTGAGTAGCTGGCCGGTGGTGAACATCACCCCGGTATCGTACATGGCTTGCTCGGTTTTAAAGTATTCCAGGACAAACCGCACGCTGAACAGCATGCTGATGAAACAGCCAAACACAAAACCGGGCTTATCTGCGTGTTTTTTATAAATCGCCAACGAAATCCCATAAATCAGCAGATAACACGTCGCTTCATAAAGCTGTACCGGATGACGCGGTAACGGATCAATCCGCGCAAACACCACGGCCCAGGGTTGCTCTGACGGAATCCCTAAAATCTCGGAATTGAAGAAATTGCCGAGGCGAATCAGCGCGCCAGCCAAGGCTGTGGGAATACTGACACGATCCAACAACCAGAAATACCCGTCGCCATATTTACGCCGATATAAATACAAAGCCAGAATGATACCCAGCGTCGCGCCGTGGCTGGCCAACCCACCTTCCCAGACTGCCAGAATTTTTAATGGATGCGACAAATAATAAGCAGGATCGTAGAGCATGGTATGACCCAGGCGCGCACCGACGATGGTGGCGATCACCATGTACCAAAGCAGCGTGTCCAGCTCTTCGATGTTTTTGCCCTCGCGTTGATAAATCCATTGCATGGTCAAAAAACTGCCGACAAAGCCCGATGCGAACATCAAGCCGTACCAACGGATTTTCAAGAAGCCGAAGTCGACGAGAATAGGGTCTATATTCCAGATGAAGTGTTCCATGATGATGCGGGAGTTGTTACGGTTGAATCGCGAAAGAGCGGGAATTCTAACGCCGACTGGCTTTTTTCGCCGTTTATCTTTTGCCTGGCGCCGTTTTAGTTCGGATTCTCGACTTGTATCCGGCCGTCAACTATCCGTACCGCAAAAGTAGCCACATCTTCGTAAGCCGGCGCACATTTTACCGCGCCGGTTTTCACACAAAACCGGGCGCCGTGGCGCGGGCAAACAATTTCGTCGCCATCCAGCTCGCCACTGGCGATTTCAGCGCCATCATGGGTGCACACATCTTCGATCGCATAACATTGATCGTCGATTTTGAAAATCGCCACATCGGTACCGTCGACATCGACCACCACATGTTCGCCGTTTGCCAGTGCCGATTCTGCTACCACATCAATCCAATCGGTCATTCTTACCTCGTTCGGGTTTAAGTTTCGTCTGGAAATTCATTTCAGATAAACATCGTATCTGAGCAATTTGCCCTGATAGCTTTCGCTGGGCTTGCCGCCCAGCGGCTCCGCATAGTCGGGACTTTTAACGACCACCCGCTTGCCGGCAGCCTGCCAGGCCGCCACGAACAAATCGGCCCTATCCAGGTCATCACCCAATATGTCGCGCAGTATCGCCATGGATTTGCGCGTCGCCGCGGTTTGCTTGCGCTTGGCGGGAAACATCGGGTCCAGATAAATACAATCCGGCTTTTCCGATAAACCGCCCAGTAATTCGATGGCGTTTCCGACCAGTAATTCGGGCGTTTGCAACTTCCGGTTCAGCACCCAATCCTTCTGCGCCAGACGCTGAAAACCGTCGGCAATCAATTCGGCCATCACCGGCGAGCGCTCGATGCAGTTCACTTGATAACCCATGCGAAACAGCGCCAAGCTGTCCTGCGCCCAACCGGTAGTGGCATCGACAACGGTTTTGGTTTTCTTGCCGATGGCCTGCGCCAACAAGTCTTTTTTGGGCGCTGGATAGGAATGCTGTTCGCCGGGACGCGGATCGACATCGACTGCCAAACCACCCTTTCTCAGGGTTTGTTTATCCAGTAACTTCAGACAAGCATCCCGATAACAAAGGAAGAACGTTTGCGGCAATTCGGCGGGTAAGCTCTGCAAAGCCAGCAAGGGCCAGCCCAAGCGTTCGGCAAGCGCCTGACTGGCGGATAAAACCGAGTCATCGGCATAAACTACCGTCCCCTGTTCGGACAAACTCGTCACGCGCGCCGAATTACTCGGTGGAAATCGACTGGGCTTCGTTTTTCAAAGCGGCATCCAAGGTATGCCAAGCCAAAGTCGCGCACTTCACCCTGGCGGGATATTCGCGCACGCCGGCCAACACCGCCAGCTTACCGATGGCCTCCAGATTGATTTCCTCGGTTTTGCCGGTGGTCATTTCATGAAATTGTTTGAATAAGGCATCGGCCTCGGCTTCGGTTTTGCCCTTGACTATTTCGGTCATCAACGATACGGACGCCGTGGAAATCGCGCAACCGGAGCCTTGAAAACTGGCGTCGCTGATCACGTGATCGTCGATTTTCAAAAACAAAGTCAGCCGGTCGCCGCATAGCGGATTAAATCCTTCCACTTGGCGATTGGCATCCGCCATCACCCGGAAATTGCGCGGATTGCGGTTGTGGTCGAATATGACCTCTTGGTATAGATCGCGTAAATCTTCAAACATTAGCCAAACACCTCTATTAGGGACTTGATGCCTTGCATCAACACATCGATTTCTTGGCGGGTATTGTACATGGCAAACGAGGCCCGCGCCGTCGCCGGTACACCGTAAAAGTCCATCACCGGCATCGCGCAATGATGGCCGGCGCGGATGGCGATGCCCAAACTGTCGAGCATGGTGCCGATGTCGTGCGGATGAATTCTATCCAGCGTGAACGATAAGATGCCGCCCTTGTGCGCTGCCTGGCCGATGATGTTCAGGCCATTGATTTGTTCGGCTTGCTGCGTGGCGTAAGCCAGCAACTCGGCTTCATAAGCAGCGATGTTGTCCATGCCAATACCGCTGACGTAATCGATAGCCGCACCCAAACCGATAATTTCGGCGATGGCCGGCGTGCCGGCTTCGAATTTATGCGGCAGACCGGCGTATTCGGTTTTTTCGAAAGTAACCTGCCGAATCATGTCACCACCGCCTTGATACGGAGGCATCGCTTCCAACAGCGCTTGCTTACCGTAAAGCACACCGGTGCCGGACGGTCCGTAAAGCTTGTGGCCGGAAAACACGTAAAAATCACAATCCAGGGCTTGCACATCCACCGCCATATGCGGAATCGCCTGAGCACCATCCAACAATACCGGAATGCTTTTGGCATGGGCTGCGGCAATAATCTGCTCTACCGGATTGATCGTACCCAGCGCATTGGACATCTGGGTGATCGCTACCAGTTTGGTATTGGCGTTCAACAATTGCTCAAACTCGTCAAACAACAACTCCCCTTGCTGATTCATCGGCGCGACCTTCAGCACCGCACCGATCTGCTGGCAAAGCATTTGCCAAGGCACGATGTTGGCGTGATGCTCCATTGCGCTGATGACAATTTCATCGGCGGCTTTGAGTTGCGATTTGCCGTAACTCTGCGCGACCAGATTGATCGCCTCGGTCGCCCCGCGCACGAAAATAATTTCCTTAGTGCTGGCGGCATTGATAAACGCCCTGACCTTTTCCCGCGCCCCTTCAAACTTATCCGTGGCGCGGACGCTTAAGGTATGTACGCCGCGATGGATGTTGGCATATTCATGGCTATAGGTGTGCACGATGCTGTCGATGACCGCTTGCGGCTTTTGGCAACTGGCGGCGTTGTCCAGATATACCAGCGGTTTGTTGCGGACGGTTTCGCCGAGGATAGGAAAATCGGCGCGGATTTGTTCGATTGGAAATATGCTCATCGCTAACTGTTTGGTTTAATTGATTTCGTCTGTACTAAACACTAGAATCGAGAAAGTCGATTCGCTAATGGGATAAAACTATGGTCGCCGTCTTTCCGCAAAAACACCTTACTGACATCGCCGAGTGGCACCGCATGGGCGAAGCCGGAATTTTTCCGCCCGAAAGCCGCTTGGAACTGATTGAAGGAGAAATTCTCACTATGGCGCCGATAGGATTCAATCATGCTGGCCACGTCAATCGCTTAAATCGTATTTTTGCCAATTTATGGAATCAAGGTGTAGCCGTCCGCATACAAAGCCCACTCCAATTGGGCGACCTTTCGGAACCGGAGCCGGATTTGACTCTAGTCAAACCAGATGCCGATGATTACACGACCCGCCACCCTGAAGCCGCCGACGTCTTATTACTAGTCGAAGTCTCCGACAGCACACTGCGCTTCGACCGCACTCAAAAACTGCGGCTGTATGCCACCCACGGCATTAACGAATACTGGATCGTCAACCTGATCGACCAATGCCTGGAAGTGTATCGGCAACCGCAAGACGGCGACTATCTGGATCGATCCGTGCTGACAACCGCCGATAGCATCGATCTGGTGGCGTTACCGGCGCTTCAGGTCTCGGTAGCGGCTATCTTATAAACTGATCGCCGGAAACCGCACCAATAGCTGCTCCAACAGCAAGGCTTTCAATTCGGCATTGTCGACCTTATCGACCATCTCGTTGGCAAACGCAAAGGTCAGAATGTTTCGGGCCGCCTCTTCATCCAGGCCGCGCGATTGCAGATAAAACACCGATTTTTCTTCCAACTGCCCTACCGTCACCCCGTGCGAACATTTCACATCGTCGGCGTAAATCTCCAACTGCGGTTTGGTGTCCACTTCGGCATCCGCCGATAACAGCAGGTTGCGGTTGTTCATTTCCGAATCGGTGCGCTGCGCATCTTCGGCCACGATCACCCGGCCTTGAAACACCCCGCGCGCCTTGTTATCCAACACGCCTTTATAAAACTCGCGGCTAATGCCGTGTGGTTTTAGATGGTTGATACGGGTATGGTTGTCGATATGCTGACGCTTGCCGGCCACGAACAAACCATTCAACGAACATTCCGCTGCGGTATCCAAATCGCTATGAATATCGCTACGCGCCAGCCCGCTGCCCAAGGCAAAATTGTGATGGTTAAAGCGGCTATCCCGCGCCTGCTTCAGATAGGTGCCACCAAAATGCTGGGCTTTTTCAGTTTCCAGCTGCACTTTGTACAATGTCAAACCCGCATTGCTGCCCAGCAGACATTCGTTAACCGAGGCTGTGAAATAGCTATCGACACTGCCGACATAGGTTTCGATGATTTCCGCTTCGGCTTGCTCGTTGATCACCAGCAAATTACGGGTCGCCGCCAATGCGTCGGCTTGGGTAACCACATGCAAAATCTGCACTGGTCTGTCCAATTGCTGTTTGGCCGCCACTTCAATCACTACGCCGTCGCTAAACCAAGCGTTATTAAACGCCACCAAATTGTGTTCGGCGCTAGTCACCGCCTGACCCAAGCGGCTTTCCAGCCAAGCCGGATTGTCTTGCAAAGCCTGTTTCAGACTGGACACAGACACTTTGCCAGCCAGGTCTTGCAGCCGCGACAAGGACGCGGAAAATTGGCCATTAACCAACACCACACCGGCGGCATCCTCCAAACGGTATTGGTTCAACCAATCTGCATCGACAACTTGGCTGGCACTGGGTGCAAACACGGTTTTATTCAGCGCCGACAGATTGGTATAGCGCCATTCTTCTTCGCGGTTGCCGGGAAAACCGTTGACCGCAAAAGTTTGCAGGGCCTGATTTCTGAAACCTTGCAACCAAGGCAAATCCAGGCCCGGCAAGCTCGCCGCCAAGCCGGAATATTCTGTTAAATACGCTGCACCGCTCATGCCGCTTGCCCTTCCAGCCAGCTATAACCACGCTCTTCCAATTCCAGCGCCAGTTCCGGCCCACCGGATTTGACGATCTTGCCGTCGGCCAACACGTGCACCACATCGGGCTTGATGTAATCCAGTAAGCGCTGGTAATGGGTAATCATCAAGAACGAACGCTCGGCGGAACGTAGCGAGTTAACGCCCTCGGCGACGATACGCAGCGCGTCGATGTCCAAGCCCGAATCGGTCTCGTCGAGGATGCACAGCTTCGGTTCAAGCACTGCCGCCTGCAAAATTTCGTTGCGCTTTTTCTCGCCGCCGGAAAACCCTTCGTTAACCGCGCGATACAAAAATTTCTCGTCCATCTGCAACAGTTTGACCTTGCTTTTGACGATGGTCAGAAAATCCATCGCATCCACTTCCGGCAAGCCGTGATGCTTGCGCATCGCATTCAGTGCCGCTTTTAATAGATAGATATTGCTGACGCCGGGTATCTCGACCGGGTATTGAAACGCCAGAAACACCCCTTCGCGGGCGCGGATTTCCGGGGCCATCTCCAGCAAATCTTTGCCGTTGTAGGTCACGCTGCCTTCGGTGACTTCGTAACCGGGCTTGCCGGACAATACGTGCGACAAGGTGCTTTTACCGGCACCGTTGGGGCCCATGATGGCGTGGACTTCGCCTGGGTTTATGTCCAGGGTTAGGCCTTTTAATATGGGTTTATCGTTGATGGTTACGTGGAGATTTTTGATGCTGAGCATACGTTTAGTCACCTAAGTTTTTTAAATAATTCCGAACCTTATCGTTCCCACGCTCCGGCGTGGGAACGCAGTCGTCGACGCTCCAGCGTCACCATTGGCCTGGCTAGGCTTTTAAACCTAGCACTTAAATCTTTGTTTTTGTGTCGCTATCGCGACGGTGTTTTAAAGTCGGGTCTCGGCCCGACAGCCGAGTAACTTTTCTTTGTTTGGCCAAAGAAAAGTCACCAAAAGAAACGCCACCCGGATGCCGCTTATTCCCTGCGCTCCTCGCTTTTGAACGGGGTTGCCGAAAGGGGCTTCCTGCCCCTTCGGCAACGCGCCGCATCCATGCGGCGCCCCTACGGGCTGATCCGCTCAAAAGCTCCGGTGCTCGGCGCGGCATGCGGGAATAAAACCATCCCGAAAATTAAAGCTATATATCGAAATAGTAGGTTCGATTAGCGAAGAGTAATTGGACAGATTTTTAAAACTCGAATTATTAGCTAAATAGCTAAAAACTTATTTCAAAAAATAGAAAAATTAATTCCTTATTCAAACTCATTCATCCCATTACGCTTCACTAATCGGAACTACGCTGCCTCAAATGTTTCCCCATAAGGCCCATAAAACTTTTTTACTAGGAGTTAACTCTCTGGCGCTTTTTTGCCACAAAGCATGTTGCCTACCAAACTCAACATTATCAATTCGACCTTTTTGTACACTATCGGATGCTGAATTAATATTATTAAGCAGATTGAGGACACAATCACCTGAATCTTCATGTTTCAAAAAATATAGATCACCTGCAATATTATTAAATGTCCGAAGGCCTTCTGTATGAGATACGTTCACATTCCCAAGATCACCCGTCCCCGGCATATATTCGATTGCCCTAATAATCCTTAAAACCTCATTTCTAAGATCTGAGAATCGTGAGTACCTTGTAACAATCAAACCAGTATAAAGACCACTAACAAGACCTATTGGAATCCCAAGAAACAAACTTATAATTGAATCTAACGACATAATAAAAACCAATTATTATTAAAATAATCATAGCTCATAGATGTGCTGAATTTAGTAAAGCGCATCTGTAGCGAACGATGCGCCTCCTATCGTCTACACATCCTACAAATTCTTTCAACATCAAAAACATCCAACTGCTTTAAATCCGCGACTGGGTTACTCCCGTTATTCCGCCCCGAGCATCGCAGCTTTTGGTGAGATCAGCCCGATAGGGGAGCGGCAGGGATGCCGCTCGTTTTCGGAGGGCCAGGGATGGCCCTTCCGAAAACCCTCGCCAAAAGCGAGAAGCGCAGGATTAAGGCGGAATATCGGGTGGCCTTTTCTTTGGATACTTTCTTTTGGCCAAGCAAAAGAAAGTATCTCGGCTGTCGGGCCGAGACCCGACTTCAAAACAACCCGTCGCGACAGCGACACAACCCCTAAAGACGCTGGAGCGTCCAACCCCCGCATTCCCACGCCGGAGCGTGGGAACGATAAAAACAAAAGCCGCCGTGTTGGGTTACGGCTACCGCCTAACCCAACCTACAAAACCGCAAAAACCCTTTTAACCAACCGCCCCTTCCAAACTAATTCCCAACAACGCCTGCGCCTCAACCGCAAACTCCATCGGTAATTCCTTGAACACTTCCTTACAAAACCCATTAACAATCATCGACACTGCATCTTCGGCAGACAAACCACGCTGCTGGCAGAAGAACAATTGATCTTCGCTGATTTTGGAAGTGGTCGCTTCATGCTCAACCTGAGCGGTCGGCTGTTTCACTTCCACATAAGGAAAGGTATGCGCGCCGCATTTATCACCCACCAACAGCGAATCACACTGGGTATGATTGCGGGCGTTTTCGGCGGACTTGGCGACCTTGACCAAGCCGCGATAGGTGTTTTGCGCCCTGCCAGCGGAAATACCTTTCGACACGATGGTGCTGCGGGTGTTCTTGCCGACGTGGATCATCTTGGTGCCGGTATCGGCCTGTTGCAGGTTGTTGGTCAAGGCTACCGAATAAAATTCGCCGACCGAGTCATCACCCAGCAATACGCAGCTTGGGTATTTCCAGGTAATCGCCGAGCCGGTTTCAACTTGAGTCCAGGACACTTTGGAGTTATGCCCACGACATTCGGCGCGCTTGGTGACGAAGTTGTATATACCGCCTTTGCCGTCTTTGTCGCCCGGATACCAGTTTTGCACGGTGGAATATTTGATCTGGGCGTTGTCCAAAGCCACTAACTCCACCACTGCCGCATGCAACTGGTTTTCATCGCGCATCGGTGCGGTGCAGCCTTCCAGATAAGACACATGCGAGCCTTCGTCGGCGATGATCAAAGTCCGTTCGAACTGGCCGGTGTTGGCGGCGTTGATACGAAAATACGTGGACAATTCCATCGGACAACGCACGCCTTTGGGTATGTATACGAAGGAACCGTCGGTAAATACTGCGGAATTCAACGCGGCGAAAAAGTTGTCGCCGGTCGGCACTACGCTGCCCAGGTATTGTTTGACCAGTTCCGGGTGTTCTTGCAAGGCTTCGGAGATCGGACAGAAAATCACCCCGGCGTCTTTCAATTTGCCTTTGAAGGTAGTAGCTACCGACACGCTGTCGAACACCGCATCCACCGCAATTCCGGCCAGTCTCTCCTGCTCGTCCAAAGGTATGCCGAGCTTTTTGTAGGTATCCAATAATTCCGGATCGACTTCGTCCAGGCTTTTAGGACCCGCTTTTTTTGATTTGGGCGCGGAGTAATAGCTGATGGCTTGATAATCGATAGGATCGATCTTGAGTTGCGCCCAGTCTGGCGACGGCATGGTCTGCCAATGTCGAAAGGCTTTCAGCCGATATTCCAACATGAACTCCGGCTCGTTTTTGACTTGTGACAGTCGACGAATCACATCTTCGTCCAAACCCGGCGGAAAGGTATCGACCTCCAACTCAGTCACAAAGCCTTGTTTGTATTCCTGACTAATTAATTGTTCAATTTCTTGGGCACTAGTAGACATAATCGTTTTCAATAATTAGCGAAACAACTGGTTAACCGGAATCGAGACTTCGTCCGGCTGCTTAAACGGCATAATCAGGTCGGCTAAAGTAACCGACTCGAGCGCGTTGGCGATTTTTTGGTTGATCAAATGCCAATTGCCTTGTATCCGGCAACCGCTGGCTTGATCGCAACCCTTGTGCGATGCCGAGCACTCGGTCAGCGCAATCGGCCCTTCCAAAGCACTAATCACGGTTGCCACGGTAATTCGGCTCGGCTCTCTAGCCAACGCATAACCGCCCTTGGCACCCCGCATGGAACTCAACACGCCGGCCTTGAGCAATATTTTTAATATTTTGCTGACTGTAGGCTGCGCGATGCCTGTCGCTTCTGCGATCTCCAGGGCACCGTGCACGCGACTTCTGTCTCTGGCCATATAGCTCAAGATAACCGTGGCATAGTCCGTCAACTTACTCAGCCTTAACATTACACTCTCTTTTCATTTAGGACCATTTTAGTCTTATTTAAATCCTGAGTAAATAGCTTGGTTATTAAAAATCTTACTTTCGCATGGACACCTTATTTTGGGTTTTCGTGCACTGCGCTATCTGGCTTAGCATCCCGGAAAAACAGCCTGAGATAACTTTTCCCTGAAAATCTTGGTTTTTTGCAATACACTTATTTTTAAGGAACGAAACATAAGCCATTTGATAAAAGCCATGTCCCAAACTCGCAGCCCTATTGTTTTGATGTATCACGGTACGCCCGACGCTCAACCCGAGTCGCATTACTCCATAAGCGCGGACTTGTTTGCGAAGCATTTGCGGTATCTACAGCAAGAAGGTTGGACAACGGTTTTGTTCAAAGACTTGCAAAGTGCCAAATCGCTACCTGAAAAAAGTGTGGTCATTACTTTTGATGATGGCTACGAAGACAACTATTCGGGGGCTTTTTTGCCTCTGATGGCGCTTGGGATGAAGGCCACATGGTTTATCGCTACCGATTGCATCGGCGGTCATGCCCATTGGCTAGGCAAACCATCTACTCAGACACGGATGCTAACGGCGGAACGCTTGCTTGAAATGCATACAGCCGGAATGGAAATTGCCTCGCACACCTGCTCGCATCCAGACCTATCCTTACTCAGCTCCGACCAACAACAATCCGAACTTTCAAAAGCCAAAGCTGTCCTCGAAGATTTATTGTCAACCCAAGTCAGCAGCCTGGCCTATCCCTTTGGCAGATTCAACTCGGATTCAATCACCCTAGCCGAACAGACAGGCTATAGCATGGCTTGCACCACCCGCCCCGGCTGGTTTGATAGCGAACCAAACCCTTACCTAGTTAGGCGTATTGCCATATTCTCCGGCGACAGCGTCAGCACACTAGCCCGCAAACTAAACTTTGCGGACAACGACGTATCGTGGAAAAAGATGACTCGCTACTATGCGAACCGTGTTTGGGATAAACTGCGTCATACGAGTTGATGACAAATACCAATGCAGCGTTTAGCGTCGCTATGAACCAACAGCGATAAACAGCGCATAAATTCGTCCCCACCAGAATTCAATACTTTTACGCCGAGCCTAAAACCCTAAGAACATGACTTTGCCCGGCAACTCTTTACCACTCTCTGCATTTAGATATCGAAAATGAGCCTGGAAAAAGCCTCTAAAAAGCTCACATTCGCTTTTTGCACCTACAACCGAGCGGAAAGACTGGAGAACCTGGTCTTTGCCATGCGCGCACAATCTTGTCCGATTCCATTTGAAATTCTTGCTGTCAACAATAACAGTAGCGACGCGACAAGCGATGTATTGAAACAACTTCAGCAACTACCCGGCCCGACGCTCCGCTGGGTGCACGAGCCCAACCAAGGCATAGTCGCAGCGCGCAACAGAGCCATACAAGAGGCAATCAATTCCGACATTCTGGTGTTTATCGACGACGATGAACTACCTTTAACCGGACTTTTAGAAACCGTTACACACGCATACTTCAGCGAAGGCGCCGAATGTGTTGGCGGACGAATCGATATAGACTTTACGCACCATAAGCGTCCGGAATGGCTTGACGACGAATTGTTGGGATTTCTAGGTGCGCTAGATCACGGCAAACAAGCTTTCTGGATAGAAGACAGCACCACACCGGTTTGGGCCGGCAACATTGCATACGACATGGCGATATTCCGAAACGATCCGGCATTGCGCTTTGATCGCAGGTATGACCGCAAAGGTAAAACCATAGGAGGAGGCGAAGATGTGATGATGTTTAATGTGCTGCTCCAGCAAAAGCGCCGAATACGTTACCGCCCGGACATGGCAATACTTCACGCCGTCGAACCCTGGCGACTGCGGCGGCGCTACTTTTTAGATGTTCATTTTCTGGCCGGCTATCGCGGAGCGATTAATGACTTTCCGGTCTACCATCGCACCTACCTGGGCATACCGCCATTCTTAATCTCGCAAATTGTCCGCCAAACTTGGCAATGGCTTGCCTTGGCATTTACCGCAAAACATAGCCTGCGCCAGGCAATGAATGTCAGCTACTCTCTCGGACAAATATGTGGCTGTTTTTCACGTTGGAAAAACAAATTATTAATAAATAATTAAATTAAGCTGTCCATTAAAAGCTTAGTTAAATGCATTAAAACCTACTAAATTAAACTCCGTGCGCGACATAGTTGTTCTTATTTTTCTGATATGCTGCATAGTTGCCGCATTAAAAAAACCATGGTGGGGAGTGCTATCATTAGCAATATTCAGCTACTTGAATCCGCACGCCTATGCCTGGGGAGCGGTACGTTCGCTACCGGTATACTATGTGTTATTTTTGGTAGTTGTTGTCAGCACGTTCAACACCAAAGATAAACAGCCCATCCCTAAAGATTGGCGAATTTCAGTTTTTATAACACTTTGGTTCTATTTTATATTTACCACAACCCAATCGCCTTTACAGGATATTGCCTGGGAAAAATTTTTGTTCGTCTCTAAGGTATTTGTGCCATTCTATTTCACATGGGTACTCATCAATACCAGAGAAAAACTCTATTATTTGATTTCCACCATAGGCGCCTCTATCGGCCTTGTTGCAGTTAAAGGTGGTATATTTGCCATCCTAACCGGCTTTGGTCACCGCGTATACGGCCCCCCCAATACGCAATTCGAAGACAACAATTTATTTGCCGTTGCGATGTTGATTGCAGTGCCATTGCTACTAGTATGGGAAAAAGAAGTACGGAAGAGCTGGCTTAAAAAAGGAATATTGCTATCCATTCCTATCATTTATGCCGCTTCATTATCATCATGGTCGCGAGGCGCACTACTTACCATGATCGCTCTGACGTTTACGCTGATCTCAAACAGCAAACGTAAATACTTGATGATACCCCTGGTAATCGGCGGTACATTTTTTGTAATCCCCTATTTGCCTGAAGAATGGTTCGGACGCATGCACACTCTGGAAACCTATGAGGAGGACGCATCCGCCATGTCACGTATCGAAGCATGGACAGATGGCTGGAATCATGCACTAAGCCACCCGTTTACCGGGGCAGGATTCGATGGCTGGATACATGTCACGATGCGGGATTGGCACAGTTCTTACGTAGAAATGCTTGCTGAGCATGGCTTTATTGCATTCGGATTATGGATTTCGCTGATACTGGGTAGCGTTCTTGGCTTAACCCGTTTATCGAGTCAAGCGAAACGAGTAGAAGGCATGGAATGGGTACGCCATTACAGCCTAATGGTCAGAACCTCGATCATTTGCTATATGGTTGGCACCGCTTTCCTCGGTTTATCCTACTGGGATTTGATTTATCATTTAGTATTTATATCGATGTTAATTAAAAAATTCGCATTACAAGAGTTTTCGGAAAAAGCACGCACAAATGAACAGCAGTACAAAAAAAATCGAAATATAATAATTTAGCCACCAATCATACTCATCCAATCGAATAAAATAGAGATGGAAAAAATACTGGTGTCCCTCTACTGCTCATCTGCTGCCGCACTGCTTTTTACTATTACATTAATAATACTTACCTTACACAACTATTCCCGTACCGGACCCGGCATCCAAAAAGAAATAGAAAAAAAATTTGGGTATTATGTGGTTTTCGCCTTAACCAGGTTAGCCGCTTGGTTATTTGTCATATTTTTTCTGACATCCTTACCCGGTTCTATTGCAGCTTATTCACTATCAAAGCTTACTACATTGATAGAATTTAATTTCATCACAGGCTTAAGCTGCTGCTTAATATCAACCACGCTAATTACTACCTACTTTTTTTTACACCAACTCCTGTATACACCTGGCACCATTCAATTATCTTTCCAGTATAGATTTTCCAGATTATTTGTTATATGGAAGATATTATCTCCGAAAATAATAAGCGGCATAAAGTTTTCATTAATTTCATTACTGTCTGTAACATCGGTAATCGCTCTATTTTTAGCTATCGAAGAAAATAATACGCCGCTAGTGCTCTATATAATAGCTTTGGCTGGTTTATATGCTTACATCTATTACGCAACGATAGTTAACGAACCAGCTGTCGTTAAAGCATCGTCTCAAACAAAACCCAATGTGATTATGATAGGTTCCGATACATTGCGCCATGACAGACTAGGCGGCAGCAACTATCACAGAAACCTCACCCCCAACATTGATAAATTAAGCGCGAACGGCTTACGACTCGATAAATGCATAACCCCTGTCGCCAGAACGGCACCAAGTATTGCGTCCCTATTTACCGGATTATGGCCGCATAACCATAAAATTCGCGATAATTATCCATCCTTGGCAGACTGTAAACTACCGCAACCGTCTTTGATCGACATATTAAACGAACACGGTTACTTGACTGCATGCATCTCCGATTGGTGCGGAGCCGATTTCGCAAAATTAAGTTTTAACTTCAAGGAAATCTCGGTCGCTGAAGATCAATGGAATATCAAACTACTACTAAGACAAGGGCCGTCTTTAATCCGAAACGTATTATCGCTTTTCACCAATAACGCATTAGGAAAACGCTTCTTACCCGAGTTCTATTATCTGGCCGGCGTACCCTTGATCCGAAGCTTAAGTCGCGAATGCCGCCAATTAATTGCCCATTCGGCGAAAAACTCGCAGCCTTTTTTTATTAATTTGTTCACTTCGGCCACGCACGTCCCTTTCAATTCGGAGTATCCCTATTACAACTTATTTACCCCAAAAGACTATAAAGGTGAGTCACGGTTTATTATGACCAGACTCGCCTCGGCGGAAGAAATTATCAAAAAACAGGAAAAAACCTCGGAGTTTTTCGACATCCCGCAAATTATTAATTTATATGACAGCTGCGTCAAACAATTCGACGATGAAGTGGGGAAAATAATAGACTATATTGAAAAGTCGGATTTATCCGATAATACCATCGTCATCATATATAGCGATCATGGTGCGGATTTTTTTGAAACGGGATGCTGGGGCCAGGGCAATACCTTGGTAGGAAACGACCCCAGCGGCAGAATTCCATTGGTGATGAAAGGCCCAGGAGTGCCTGGTGGCGTAAACTTTAAGCCGACCACCCGCTCCATTGACGTCATGCCAACTTTGTTAGATTTGTTGAATATACCTATTCCAACAACGCTCGACGGTGTTAATTTGATTCCTTATGTGAAAGCACAGACATCGCCGGAGCTTTTTGCTTTTCAAGAAACAGGGATTTGGCTAGGAAAGATACCTGGCTTACATCCTGAACAAATTTTATATCCCAATATTGTTGAATTACTGGATATTCCTGATAAAAAATCCGGCACACTGGTCGTCAACGAAAAACATTATCCCACGGTTATCCGCGCGAAAAGCCGTTCCGTACAGAATGAAAAGTGGAAACTAATATATATAGCGACTTATACAAAACCTGTGTATCAGCTATACGACTTAGAAAACGATCCATATCGGGATGTAATAGAGTCTCATCCCGATATATTCGCGGAGCTTAAAAAGCTATTGGATAGCCACATCGAGAGTGACCCTTTATTTGAATCTGCTAATTAAAATACAAAGCTGTTGCACAGTTTAAAACTGCGCAATCGGGGTATCAAAAATTATTCACTGATAATACTGAAGATACCAAGCAACAAACCGTTCAATCCCCTGCTCGATAGTCGTGTTTGGTTTATAACCAACATCCGCTACCAAGGCCTCTACGTCGGCGAACGTATCCGGGACATCACCAGGCTGCAAGGGCAATAAATTTTTCTCGGCAGTTTTACCGAGAAAACGTTCCAAGGTTTCGATATAAGACAGCAGTTCTACCGGATTCTGGTTACCAATGTTATAAACCCGCCAAGGTGCTCTACTGGTGCCTGGATCGGGTTTTTCTCCACTCCAGTCCGGATTCGGCGAAGCGTTATGATCCATGGTCCGAATCACGCCCTCAACGATGTCGTCTATATAAGTGAAATCGCGGCGGTGCTTACCGTAGTTGAATACATTGATTTTCTCGCCATTCAAAATCGCTTTGGTAAATAAAAACAACGCCATGTCTGGGCGACCCCACGGCCCATACACAGTAAAAAAGCGCAAACCTGTGGTAGGCAATTGATACAAGTTGCTGTAGGTGTGCGCCATCAGCTCATTGGCTTTTTTTGACGCGGCGTACAAGCTCAAGGGATGATCGACATTGTCATGCACGGAGAACGGCATGGATTCGTTGGCACCGTAAACCGAACTGCTTGAGGCATATACCAAGTGCTCCACCTGATTATGCCGGCAACCCTCCAAGATATTGATGAAACCGACAATATTACTATCGATATAGGCATGCGGATTCTCGATGGAATAGCGCACACCGGCCTGAGCCGCCAGATTAACCACTTTTTGCGGCTGGTGCTTTTTGAATAGTGCATCCATACCGGCTCTATCGGCAATATCCAGCCTGACATCGGTATAGCCGGCAAAATCCTTGATCCGATCCAAGCGACTCAATTTCAGGTTAACATCGTAATAGTCGTTGAGATTATCGACACCAATAACTTCGTCACCACGCTCCAACAATCTCAGCGCCAAATGATTGCCTATAAAACCGGCCGTGCCGGTCACCAGAATCTTCATTCTTAAAGCCTTGCGTCTGTTTGATCCGTAGGAAACAAGTATTTCAGGTCATACACAATGGCTTGCGGCGTACCTAAAGCTCTGACGTCTGAAATCGCCATTTTTCTGAACTCGTCATGGGCCACAGCCAGAATAATCGCGTCGTATTTTCCTGCTACCGGTTTAGCGACCGGCGTTATACCGTATTCGTGTTTCGCTTCCTCAGCATTAACCCAGGGGTCGTAGACCTCGACATTGACGCCATAAGTCTTCAATTCGGCAATGATGTCTACCACCCGAGTGTTACGAATGTCCGGACAGTTTTCTTTAAAGGTCAAGCCCATGATCAACACATTAGCTTCCTGGACATGCACACGCTTCTTCAGCATCAACTTTACCAATTGCGACACAACATATACCCCCATGCCATCGTTGATTCGACGGCCAGAGAGTATCACTTCCGGGTTGTAGCCTATCGCTTGAGCTTTATGGGTTAAGTAGTAGGGATCCACACCGATACAGTGTCCACCCACCAAACCTGGGCGAAACGGCAGGAAATTCCATTTAGTTCCCGCTGCCAGCAATACTTCTTCAGTATCTATTCCGAGTTTGTTAAAGATCAAAGCCAATTCGTTGATTAAAGCGATGTTGACGTCGCGCTGAGTATTTTCAATGACTTTAGCAGCCTCGGCGACTTTGATGCTGCTGGCTTTGTGCGTACCCGCAGTAATGATGCTTTTATATAAAGCATCTACTTTTTCGGCTATTTCGGGCGTAGAGCCCGAAGTAACCTTCAGAATGTTGGTTACGCGGTGTTGTTTATCGCCGGGATTAATGCGCTCAGGGCTATAACCGACATAAAAATCCCGGTTAAACGTTAAACCCGACACTTTCTCCAGAATCGGTACGCACACCTCTTCGGTTGCGCCCGGGTAAACAGTGGATTCGTAAATGACGATATCGCCGGACTTTATTACCTTACCCAACAAATCGCTGGCTTTTTGCAGCGGCGTCAAATCAGGTTGTTTATGTTCGTTGATTGGCGTGGGGACTGTGACTATATAAACCGAACAATCGGCTATATCTTGTAAATCTGCGCTGTAAGTCAGTAACTTGGCGTCGGCGAGTTCTTCTTCACTAACCTCCAGAGTATGGTCGCGACCTGCGCGTAATTCCTGAATTCGATGCTGGTTAATATCGAAACCTACGGTTTGATATTTTCGTCCAAACTCGACAGCTAGCGGCAACCCCACGTAACCAAGCCCAATCATACCGATTTTAATGTTATCTAACATCTAGTAAATCCTCCTCCGCCCCGCTCTGAGTTTTAATGACTTGAATTACTTTTTAACTATACAGCCCCATGCCGTCAGCCAAGCTTGTGCCTGATAGCTTTCCGCCGTTTTCGGCAAGTTGCCGCTCAACACCATCGCCAAGGTATGATTGATAATGCCGAAGAAATAAGTGTAGGCCAATAAGGGATCCAGCGCCTTCATCTCGCCGTCTTTGACGCCATTCTGAAAAATCCGTTTTATTTTAATAAACGCGGGCGTTTCCAGCAGGGGCTTAGGTTCCGCCAAAAACTCTTCGCTTTTAACAAATAATAAGAACTCAACGATTTCCGGAGCATCATCGGTTAATTTGAAGAGTAAATCGACTATTTCCCGCAATTGTTCGGCAGCTTTTCGATTCCGGCGGCGAATATCATCAATCGATATGCTCAGGCTATCCAGAATATTTTCGTACAAGGTTTGCGCGATGGCTTGCTTGGTTTTGAAATACTGACTAATGCCGGTACTGGTTGTTATACCTGCTGCATCTTTGATATCGGTTAATGAGGTATTGAAATATCCCTTTTTGGCAAACAGCTTTAAAGCAGCCTGCAACACTTCATCCTGACTGATGGCTTTATTCGGTTTATTTTCTAATTCTAATTCTTGTTCCATGCTCTTATATACAGCTTTACCTGCTGTTTACTCTCTGTTGTGGCAGTATCGATACTGCTTTTATTATTCGTTGATGGTGGAGAACGCCGCGACAAGGTAATTAACCATAGACCATAAGGTTAAAATCGCCGACAAGTATAACAACCAGTAACCCATGGTATTGATAGGCAGGCCTAATAAATCATCCCTATAAAGCAACAAACTCACTGCCGTCATTTGCGCTGTGGTTTTCCATTTTCCCAATTGCGAAACCTTGACCTTGGCACGCTGACCAATCTCAGCCATCCATTCTCTCAGCGACGCAATCGCAATTTCCCTACCGATAATGATAGCCGCCGGCACCGCGAGATAAGGATTGCCTTGAGCCTGCACCACCAATACCAGAACAAACGCCACCATCAATTTATCAGCCACCGGATCCAGGAATGCACCAAAAGCGGTTTGCATATTCATTTTTCTGGCCAGATAACCGTCAAGCCAATCGGTGAAACCGGCAACCAGAAAAATTGCGGTACAGGCCAGATTGGAATATTGCCACGGCAAATAAAACACGATGGCCAATAAGGGAATCAAGGCGATCCGCAACAGGGTTAAATAGGTCGGAATGGTAAATCTAATGGCCATCTTGATGGTGAAATGTATCGTAAATTCGCTGCGCTAATTGTCGGCTAATGCCATCTATACTGGCTAAAGCATCCACACCCGCGCTGGACACACCCTGTAACCCGCCAAACTGTTTCAGCAAAACCTGTCGTCTTTTAGGCCCCAGTCCGGCAATATCTTCCAGTACCGATTGTTTGTTAACCTTACCGCGTCGCTGCCTGTGTCCCGTAATCGCGAAACGATGAGCTTCATCGCGAATCTGTTGAATCAATAGCAAGGCGGAAGCCCCCGGCGTCACATCCAAGGGCTGCCGATTACCGACCAGAATGATTTTCTCCATGCCGGCTTTGCGATCAGGACCTTTAGCAACACCGACTATCATAACATCGTTTATCTCCAATTCAGCCAAAGCCTTTTCCGCCTCAGCGACCTGGCCTTTGCCGCCGTCTATTAAAAGGATGTCCGGCGCCGGATGCTCGCCATTCTTCAAGCGGCTGAAGCGTCTAAAAACCGCCTGATGAATCGCCGCATAGTCATCGCCGGCAGTAATACCATCGATATTAAAGCGTCGATAGTCGGATTTCACTGGCCCTTCTCTGTCAAACACCACGCAAGACGCCACGGTCTGTTCCCCTTGGGTATGACTAATATCAAAACACTCCAGACGAGTGGGGGTGATATCGCAGCCCAATTCCTGCTGCAAACTGATAAAGCGCCCTTGCAAACCCTGTCGATCAGCCAGCCTAGCGTTAAGCGCACTGTCGGCATTGGTGATAGCCATTTGCAACCACTTCATCCGTTCGCCGCGCACATTATTGGCAATCGCTACCGCATGTTTGGCCTGTTCGGCCAATACTTCGGCCACCAAAGCCGCTTCGGGCAAGGCATGACTGACGATCAATTCGTGAGGTACGGTTTTGTCCAAATAATATTGGGCGATGAAAGCCTGCAAGATTTCCTCGGGCTGATTTTCATCGTCGACTTTCGGAAAAAACTGCCGGTTGCCCAAATGCTGACCGTTGCGGATAAAAAATACCTGCACACAGGCCGCACCGTTTTTAGCCGCGCACGCCAAAATATCCACATCGCCTTTTTCCCCTTCCACACAATGTTTTTCCAATACAGCGCGCAAGCGGGCGATTTGATCACGATAGGCGGCGGCTTGCTCGAACTCCAATTGCGCGGCCGCGGCTTCCATCTTAACTACCAACCGATCAATTAATAAGCCACCCTGTCCCTCCAAAAATAGAATCGTATTTTCCACATCGGTGGCATATTGCTCTTTGCTGACCAGTCCCACGCAAGGTGCAGTGCAACGCTCTATTTGATGTTGCAGGCAAGGCCGGGATCGGGCGCTGTAATAGGAATCTTCGCATTGCCGCACCGGGAAAATTTTTTGCAATAACTTCAAGGTTTCCTTTACCGCACTGGCGCTGGGATACGGCCCGAAATACCTGCCCCGCCGCTTCTTGGCGCCGCGATGAAAGGTCAGTTGCGGAAAATCGTGGAAACTGGAGATGAACACATAGGGATAGGACTTGTCATCGCGCAAGCTGATGTTGTAGCGCGGCTTGTGGCGTTTGATCTGCTGGCTTTCTAATAGTAAGGCTTCCCCCTCCGTGTGGGTCACGGTTACCTCTATACCGGCGACCTTGGCTACCATGGCCTGCTGTTTGGGCGAAGCATTTTGAGTTCTGAAATAGCTGGAAACCCGATTTTTCAGATTCTTGGCTTTGCCTATGTAGATGATCTCGCCTTTCTCGTCCAACATCTTGTAAATGCCGGGACGCTGGGTTAGCGTCTTCAAAAAGGCTTTGGCGTCAAATTCGCCCGGTTGCATTTCAGTCACCGGCAGATAGCAAGTTTTGAATGCTTACAAACACCGCCGCCAGCATCTCCATACTCAAGCGCTTGGTCTGCACATTGTAACGGCTGCAATGGTAAGAACTGACCAGCGTGTTGCCGTCCGGCAATTCAAAACTTACATGATGAGCAAACTTAGCCGCACTACTCTTCAACCCATATGCTCGCAATACCGCCTGATGGGCAATATTACCCAAAGCCAAAATCACCGAATGTTTCGGTAGGGTTTTAATTTCGGCCGCCAGATAAGGGTTACATTGCTTAATTTCGTCACCGGTGGGCTTGTTTTGTGGCGGCAAACATTTCACGGCGTTGGTAATCCGACAATTGCTCAGCTGCAAACCATCGGCCAAATTCGTCGATGCCAATTGATTGCTATAACCAAAATCATACAAAGCCTGATACAGCAACAGACCGGCATAGTCGCCGGTAAACGGTCTGCCGGTGGCGTTCGCGCCGTGCATACCCGGTGCCAAGCCAACAACCAGCAAGTGCGCTTGCGGATCGCCGAACGGAGCCACCGGCAAGGCGTGATAAGCAGGATATTTCGCCTTCACTTCACAGAGAAATTCGCTTAACCGCGGGCATGCTCGGCAGTCTTGCTTGAAATAGGATGAATAAGTCATAAAACGATAAACACTCAAATTGGCGGAATTTTACCTGAGCCCCAGATTTCTTGCGTCGCTCGCTTTGCTTATTAACTTGCGTATCTACAACATCCTTACTTCCGTCTTCGCCGGAATAACCTTATCCGGAGAGAATAAACGACGGCTTGACCGCAAGCGGTCCTAGCCCGGACTTTCCAAATTCCCATAACCCAAGCCCGGAAACAGCCGACTGGAATACCGCAAATACTGGCACCGGATAAACCTAAACGTTTGCTAATAGCCAAAATTGTGGTATTTTTACAACATGCTTAGCAAAATCTGCAATTCCCTTTGATTTTTAAAGCCTATTTTTCTAACCATGGCTTTATTACTCCCTCTCAAAAGCAACGAATTATCTATTTTTTACAAATAACAAAAGGAGTCTTTATGTTGAAGAAAAGTTTACTGGCAATCGCCATGATGGCGGCGCTCGATTCCGTGTCGACGGCACAAGCCGACGAGTTCCTTGACGACAGATGGTACGCGGCGCCCTTCGGCACTTTCGTGCAACCGGGCGGTGATCGTAATGCGCATAGCGGTTGGGGCGGCGGTTTGGGCCTGGGTAAGATCATCAACGAACATCTGAATATTGAGATCAGAGGTTTGTACCAAAACCTGGAAGGCGCTAAAAGCAATGGCAACTGGGATTTGACCGGCGGTACTGTCGACGCGCAGTATTATTTGTTTAGAGATAAATTCTCGCCTTATGCCGTAATCGGCGTGGGTGGCATCAATAGCACCCACAATGGCGACAGCGGCGCGGGCTTCATCGGCGAAGCGGGTGCGGGTTTTACTTATGAATTGCATGACAACTTCCTGATTCGCAGCGACGTCCGTTATCGTTACAACAACAACTTCAACGCAAAACTACAACCCGGCACCGAAGAATTTCATGACATGACGGTTAATCTGGGTTTCGTGGTCCCGTTCGGCGAAAAACCTAAAGCAGTTGTCGCAAAAGCCGAACCAACCCCGCCGCCCACCCCAGTACCGGCTCCAGCAAAACTGGATTGCTCAAAAATGGATGACGACAAAGACGGCGTAAATAACTGCGTTGATAAATGTCCGACTACATTACCGGGCGTTGAAGTCAGCATTTACGGCTGCTGGATCGTTGATGTTAAGTTCGATAACGACAAAGACGTGATCAAACCGCAGTATTTCCCAAAACTGGATAAAGTCGTTGACCGCATCAAACAGTATCCTGACATGGCGTTTGAAGTTCAAGGCCATACCAGCAATACCGGTTCGTACAAACACAACCTGGACTTGTCGGAGCGCCGGGCATTGGCGGTTAAGAAATACCTGACCAAAGGCAGCCACTCTCCCAATATCACTTCACACGGTTATAGCTGGGATAGGCCAATCGATACCAACGAAACCGAAGAAGGCCGCGCCAATAACCGCCGAGTACAGCTGGAAGTGGATGGTAAAGCCCAACAGACATTGAAATAGTCAGCGAACCTGGTTAAGTCAATTGATTCAGCACAAAAACCCGCCGTTAGGCGGGTTTTTTATATGCGCACGAAGAAGATCAAAAATTACAAACTCAATGCCCTAAATTCCGCGCAAGCACTTGAACGCTGCCAGACCCGCTCAAACTCTTCACGCAATGGCCGATGACGTGCCGGCAAATTAGGACTCCAATGCCCATCGTAGCGATTACCCAGCAAGCGAAATAAATAGCCGTCGCTATCGTTGATGATAAAAGCAGAAGGATATTGCAAATCTTCAGCTTCATCGGGCACACGAATCAAAAAATATGACGGTAAGCGCTGAGCTAATTCCACGATAGGATGAACCTGATGACGCAGGCTGGCTGGTTCCTGAATGATAATCTGCACACTGGCGTTACGATTGCCGAGAGTAAATTGTTTCAGAGCCTCGACAAGGTCTTTTTGTCCATATAAAGCAAAGTCCAGATCCCTGCTGTAGATACAAATCTGCCGACGAGCCGCCATCACCAATTGCCGGGTAGCGGTTAAGGTCGATTCGACAGTCTCCAGGCGGACAGCGTCAACAGAAACTTCTCGGGTCTGGAGCACGGATCGCAACGTTTGTTCAAGCGGCTGCAATATAAGCCTGATAGCCTGATGCGGAATGCCGGCTTCAGCAAACCCTTCGCCTTCCGCGACAAAACCGAATTTTTGGTAGAACCCCAATGCGCTAAGTTGCGCGTTGGCGGTAATAGTAGTCAGCCCCAAGTTACGCGCTTTGTCGATTGCTGCACGCAACAAAGATTCACCAACACCTTGTCCGCGCCATTCGAGTAGAACCGCCATTCGTCCAAGCTTGCCCTCCGGCGAAAGTCGACACGTAGCGATTGGCCGATAATCCGCATCCCGCACTAAAAAATGATGGCAGTCCGCATCAAGTTTGTCGAACTCCACTTCTAACGGTATTTGCTGTTCGACAACGAACACCAAATTTCGCACATAACATATGTCCTCAAAATCAACGGCGTAGCTGGCTGGCTCGAGATAACAGTTGGCAATTTGCATAGCGCGACGGATGAGTAGTAAGTGAGTGAATGAGTTTAGATGCACTCTGCTGAAAATTCGACACGGCAAGCCGATTGTATTACCTACCGGCGGATCGGATGGCAGAGAACACCAGCCTCGCTTCAGACCTCTCTTTTGATTTTCGACTGCAAATGCTCGGCAAGACGCTTCATCGCTTCCGACGAATCGTTGGCTGCCAGATGGACATTAATGATACTGGGCATGCTTTGGTTATTCAGGGCATTGAACAGAGCCTCTTCAAATTCAGCTTCCGTTCGCGCATCGTAGCCGGCTAAAGGCCCAAATAGCTCTCCCAAACGATCAAAACGCCATGGATTAATATCGTTGAATGGACCTTCAAGGATACAACGCTCCGTACTGTAACCGTCGTTGTTAAATACCACTACGATAGGATTCAATCCCAAGCGGGCATGAGTCGACAGCTCGGTGCCGGTCATTTGAAACGCCCCATCGCCGACTAAAATCAATGCCCGCCGATCCGGACGCGCAATTTGCGCACCTAACGCAGCCGGCACAGCAAAACCCATCGTGGTGTAAAAAGCCGACGCCAAAAATTCGCTTTGCTCGTGGACGCGCAAATCGATAGCTGCGAACAGGCAATCGCCGACATCACACACCACGATCATGTCGTTACTTAACGCACTATTCAGCCGCTCGACTAGTCTGGCAGTGGTGATTGGCCGGTCCGATTCCGGAAAAGCATGGTTTTTTAACGGTTCCGGAATGGATACGCAACTGGTTCCGGAGGTATTAACCGAGCCGGCTAAAGCCCCGAGAAAATCTTCCAAGGCAATGCCTGGATAACGATGCGCGCTGATTACCACCTCGTTCAACGCCGCGCGGATGGTCGAGTGGGAATTGAGTTTTGCCGTGTAGATGCCGGTATCGATCTCGTTCAAGGTTACACCCAACATCAACAGCAAATCGGACTTTTCGACTCTGTCTCGCACGGACTCCGAACTCATCGCACCTTCGTAAATCCCTAGATACGCCGGATGCCGTTCAGACATCACCGATTTACCGGTTAGCGTGGCGACCACGGGCAAACCGGTACGCTCCACGAAATCCGCCAAAGCGCTTTGCAGCCCGCGTCGATGCAACTCAACACCCGCCACGATCATCGGCGACTTCGCTTTGGATAATAACGCCATGGTTTCGGCAAGCGCTTCGGATAGAGCAGCTTGGTCACTGGTAAACTGTTCTACTGACTCAGTCGGCATGGGATAGCCTTCCGCCATTACCAAGTCGCGGGGAAGCTCAATGTATACCGGCTTGCAAAAACGGCGCGCGGCTTCGATAGCATGGTCGATTTGCCGAAAGGCGATCACCGGGTCGTTTAGCACCACCGACGCGCAGCTAATCCGTTCGAAAATTTCCCGCTGAAAAGTAAACGGCCCAAATCGATGGTGAATCAACGGATCGTCTTTCTGCTCGCCAACGCCGGGCGCGCCACTGATCAGTACCACCGGCGAGGATTCCGCATAAGCGCCGGCAATCGCATTCACTGTGTTTAAGGCACCAACGCCGTATGTCACCGCCAACGCGCCCATGCCCGCGCAACGCGCATAACCGTCGGCCGCGAAGGCTGCGGAATCTTCTCGGGTGGTGCCGATATGCCGAACCTGACTTTTTATCATCAGATCATAAAACCCCAACACATAGTCGCCAGGCACGCCAAAGATGTCTTTTACACCGGCTTGATATAGGCGCTTGAGGAGGTATTGTCCAATCGTATCGAATTTGGCAGTGCTCATAGCGCTTTGTGACCTCCGAATAGAATTAAACTGTGAGCACTGATTCGTAAAAGACCCATATTGCTCAACCGTTTTAACAGGACGATTAAGAGTCAATACTGCTGAGCCCCGCCTAAAAAGTCAACAGACATTCATAGTCCCCGGTAATTACGATTCAAAGGCATCACAAGCGCGGCGACATAAGATTCTGAGTTTCAGCCACAAAAAAAGGGCCTTACGGCCCTTTTCGTTGCAAAGTCGAACCGAACTTATTCGCTATCGACTTCTTTCATGCTCAAGCGTACGCGGCCTTGACGGTCGATTTCCAGTACTTTGACTTTAACGACATCGCCTTCCGACAGTTTGTCGCTGACTTTTTCCACACGTTCGTCGGAGATTTGCGAAATATGCACCAAACCGTCCTTGCCCGGCAGAATGGTCACGAACGCACCGAAGTCCATCAAACGCACCACTTTGCCTTCGTAGGTTTTGCCCACTTCGACTTCGGCGGTGATTTCCTCGATCATGCGTCTGGCTTCTTCGCCCGCCGCTCTATCGACAGACGCTACATTGACCACGCCGTCGTCGGTCAAATCAATGCTGGCGCCAGTGGCTTCGGTAATGGCGCGAATAGTCACGCCACCTTTACCGATGACTTCGCGGATTTTAGCCGGATCGATTTTGAAGGTGATAATGCGCGGAGCAAAGTCTGACATTTCGGAACGTGTGCTGGACAAGGCTTTGTTCATCTCACCCAAAATGTGCAGACGGCCTTGTTTGGCTTGTTCCAGCGCAACTTTCATGATTTCGGCGGTGATACCGTCGATCTTGATGTCCATTTGCAACGCGGTGACGCCGTTCTCGGAACCGGCCACTTTAAAGTCCATATCGCCCAAGTGGTCTTCGTCGCCCAGGATGTCGGACAATACTGCAAATTGATCGCCTTCCTTGATCAGACCCATCGCGATACCGGCTACTGGGGCTTTGATCGGCACGCCGGCGTCCATCAAGGCCAAGCTGCTACCGCAGACAGACGCCATGGAGCTGGAACCGTTGGATTCGGTGATTTCCGATACGACGCGCAGGACGTAAGGGAACTCGCCCATGTTCGGCAACACCGATTGCACGCCGCGCTTGGCCAAACGGCCGTGGCCGATTTCACGGCGCTTCGGCGAGCCTGTGCGGCCGGTTTCGCCAACGCTGAACGGTGGGAAGTTGTAATGGAACAGGAAAGTATCTTTATATTCGCCGGCCAGGGCATCGATGATTTGCGCGTCGCGCTCGGTGCCCAAGGTCGCAACAACCAAGGCTTGGGTTTCGCCGCGAGTGAACAGCGCCGAACCGTGGGTTCTGGGTAGCACGCCGGTACGGATCGTGATTGGCCGAACAGTGGTCAGGTCGCGGCCGTCGATACGTTTGCGGTCGTTCAGAATCGCACCGCGCACAACATTGTATTCCAAGGTTTCGATAACGTTGCGGATGTCTTTTTCGCCGTAAAGATCTTCGGCGGTCAATTTTTCGACGACGGCGCTACGGATTGCACTCAGGGTGTCCTGTCTGGCCAGTTTTTCCGGAATTTGATAGGCCGATTTGATTTGCGCTTCGGCTTCAGCGGCAACAGCGGCTTTCAAGGCTTCGTTATCCGCAGGTGCTGTCCAGGTTATTGCCGGTGCAGCTGCTTCCGCAGCAAATTCATTGATCGCATTGATCGCAACCTGCATTTGCTCGTGGCCGAACAATACCGCGCCCAGCATCACGTCTTCCGGTAGCACATCGGCCTCGGACTCTACCATCAATACGGCTTTGGAGGTACCGGCAACCATCAGGCGCAAACGCGACTCCTTCAGTTGCGGCAACGTGGGGTTCAGCACATATTGGCCATCGATATAGCCGATGGTTGCGGCGCCCAGCGGGCCATTAAACGGCAAACCGGACACCGCCAACGCAGCGGACGCACCAATGATGGCCGGCGCTTCGGTATCGATTTCCGGATTCAAGGACAGCACGGTGGCAATGATTTGGACTTCGTTAGTGAAGCCTTCGGGAAACAACGGACGGATCGGACGGTCGATCAGGCGCGAGATCAGCGTTTCGTTTTCGCTTGGGCGGCCTTCGCGTTTGAAAAAGCCGCCAGGAATTTTACCCGCGGCAAAGGCTTTTTCCTGATAATCCACCGTCAGCGGGAAAAAGTCGCCACCGCTGCTTTCTTTTTTGCCGACCACGGTCACCAACAGAGTGGTACCTTCGACATCAATGATTACCGCGCCGTTGGCTTGGCGGGCAATTTCGCCGGTTTCTAAGGTGACGAGACGATCGCCGTACTGAAATTGTTTCCTGATAGGATTCACTATAAGGTTCCTTTGTTTAAAGGTTATGCTAAAAATTTGCCTTAAAGCAGAAACGGCGCCCGATGCGCCGTTTCCAGTTTGTGCTACTTACGAATGCCCAAACGTTCGATCAACGAACGATAACGAGCCACATCTGTGTCTTTCAGGTAATCCAGCAATTTACGGCGTTGGTTTACCATGCGCAGCAAGCCGCGGCGCGAGTGGTTGTCTTTTTTATGGGTCGCAAAATGCGGAGTCAGTTGGTTAATGTTGGCGGTCAACAAAGCAACTTGGACTTCGGTTGAACCTGTATCGGTATCCGACAAACGGTATTCTTCAACAATGGTTTTTTTTTGTTCTGCGGTTAATGACATTCTTAATCCCTATCGATTAATTTTGATTGAATAAAGGCCATCGTTCGATGACCGTGTAGCCGCTATCTCCACAATAGGGTGTAGAAATTTTGCGGTTTTTCCCGGAAAATCAAGTTGTTTGATCTTCCAAATGAAATAGTTTTTTCGGCGCTAGTTTACCATCCAATAGAATTTCTCCCAACCCCAAAAAGGCCTGCGGCGAGTATATTCTGACCTGGCCGGCCATACCGCCGTTAAAGGCTATGCGCTGACCAAGCTTGATTTTTTCGGCCTGCTCAGCGGACAAAGATACATCCGGGATGGCTTCCAGGGGTACATCCAGCGCGATCAAGGTGTTTTGCAATTGCGCAAAATCCATCGCCTGCAACTGCTGCAAGGTATGAGCCTGATCAAGATCGAACATGCCCGCCTTGGTTCTGCGTAACGCGGTTACCGTACCGCAGTTCCCCAGCCAGTGACCGATATCCTCGGCCAGCGAACGGATATAAGTACCCTTCGAGCAAAACACATCCAGCGTCAATTGTCCTACTTCGGCATCGAAATTTAACAACTGCAATTCATAAATAGTGATCGCTCTGGGCTGCCGTTCTACGGTTTTACCTTCCCTCGCCAACTCGTACAACTTCTTGCCTTGATGCTTGAGCGCCGAATACATCGGCGGCACCTGCTCAATCGGGCCAGTGAAGTGCTGCAAACAAGCTTGTATGCGCGCGCCATCCAGTGCCGGCACGGGCATTTCGGCGACGATTTTGCCTTCGCTATCGCCGGTATCGGTCATCACGCCCAACTGCACGGTTACCTGATAACGTTTATCGTCATCCAGCATCAAGGCCGACACCTTGGTCGCCTCGCCAAAACATAAGGGCAACAAGCCGGTCGCTAGAGGATCCAGCGCGCCAGTATGCCCGGCCTTGTTGGCATTAAATAATCGCCTGACTTCCTGCAAGGCCTGATTGGAGGACGCACCCAAACGTTTGTCGAGCAGCACGATGCCATGCACATCGCGCCCGGACTTACGTTTTGCCATTAATCGTCCTGCTGTGGTTTATCGGTCCCTGCTTGCGGTGCAGCACCAGCGTCCTTAACTTCTTCGTGATGCAAATCGCCAAGTAACTCGGCAACGCGCATACCGGTATCGAAGGAATGGTCGTAGTAAAAGTGCAGCTCGGAGATATGTCGCAAACGCATGCGCCTGGCTAACTCATGACGGATGAACGGCGAGATTTCGTTCAACACCTTCACGTTCGCACGCTTAGCAGCGTCATCCTGAGCATCCAAAACCGTCACGTAGATCTTGGCAACGGCCAGATCCTTGGACAACTCGACATCGTTTATCGTCACGAAGCCTAGGCGGCTGTCGTCCACATCGCGTTGAAGTATTGACGCCAACTCTTTTTGCATTTCCGATGCCACCCGCTGACTGCGGCCGAACTCTCTCGCCATAACCTAGATTTCCCGTCTGACTTCGATGCGTTCAAACACTTCGATCTGATCGCCGTTTTGCACGTCGTTGTAGTTTTTCACGCCGATACCGCATTCCATGCCCATTTTCACTTCATTGACATCGTCTTTGAAGCGGCGCAAGGATTCCAATTGACCTTCGTAAATCACCACGTTGTTGCGCAAAACGCGGATCGGCAGATTGCGTTTGACGAAACCGTCGATGACCATACAACCCGCCACCGCGCCGAATTTCGGCGAACGGAATACGTCGCGCACCTCGGCCAAGCCGACGATTTTTTCCTGAATTTCCGGCGCCAACATCCCGCTGATCGCCCGTTTCACTTCGTCGATCGCTTCGTAAATGATGCTGTAATAATGCAGATCAATGTCTTTTTCTTCGATCAATTTCCGGGCTACCGCATCGGCACGCACGTTGAAACCGATCAGAATCGCACTGGACGCTAGAGCTAAGTTGGCGTCACCCTCGTTGATACCGCCGACACCGCCGAAAATGCATTTAACTTGCACTTCTTCGGTGGACAAACCAACCAAAGATTCTCGTAAGGCTTCCAAACTGCCTTGAACATCGGTTTTGATAACGACGTTAAGCGTGGAGGTTTCACCGGCGGACATCCTGGAGAACACATCGTCCAATTTCGACGCATGCTGAGCGGCGTGACGGTTGGAGCGTTTACGATCTTCCCGATGAGCAGCCAGTTCGCGAGCGACACGTTCGTTTTGCACCACCAGAAATTCGTCGCCGGCGTCCGGAGTACCGGACAAGCCAAGAATTTCTACCGGCATACTAGGTCCGGCGGACTTAATAGCGTGGGCGTTTTCGTCGAACATCGCCCGTATCCGGCCATACTCGTGCCCGCAGAGGACGAACTCGCCTTTGCTCAAGGTACCTTTCTGAATCAAGATGGTGGCAACCGCACCGCGGCCTCTATCCAGACGCGATTCGATACAGATACCGGAAGCGATCCCATCCACCGGTGCTTTCAATTCCAACACTTCAGCTTGCACGATCAGCGCTTCAATCAATTCGTCGATACCGGTACCGACTTTCGCCGAAACCTTCAGGAATTGCACATCGCCACCCCACTCTTCCGGCACCACATTCAGCGTGGCCAGTTCTTGCATGACGCGATCAGGATTCGCTTCCGGTTTATCGATTTTGTTCAAGGCCACGATGATCGGCACGTTCGCAGCACGCGCATGATCGATGGCTTCCTTGGTTTGCGGCATGACGCCGTCGTCGGCGGCAACCACCACAATCACGATGTCGGTCACTTCCGCACCACGCGCCCGCATCGCGGTAAACGCGGCATGGCCCGGAGTATCTAAGAAAGTTACCGCGCCGTGGTCGGTTTTAACCTGGTAAGCACCGATGTGCTGGGTAATCCCGCCCGCTTCGCCGGCAGCGACCCGGGTTTTGCGGATGTAATCCAGCAAAGAAGTTTTACCGTGGTCAACGTGACCCATGATGGTGACGATGGGCGCGCGCAGTTGAACTTTACGTTCGTCGCTGTCACCTTGCACCTCGGCCAGCATTTCCTGCTCAAAGTCATCTTCGCTCTGCATGATGGCTTTGTGGCCCATTTCCTCAACCAAAATCACCGCCGTTTCTTGATCGATGGTTTGATTGATAGTGGACATGATGCCTAGCTTCATCAAATGCTTGATGACTTCGGCAGCCTTGATGTTCATTTTTGCAGCCAAATCCGAAACCACGATGGTTTCCGGAATGGTTACGTCATAGACAGTCGGCGCAACCGGCTTTTCGAACTTGTGTCGGGCCTGATTGACATCGATCTCGAATTCTGGCTTTTCCCGACGCGAAGGCGCCTTGCCTTTTTTGCCTTTGCCACCGCGACGCGCGGCATCGCCGCCGCCACCGATATCCCCATCGGTAGCCGGGCCGCGAGTGGGCTTGAATTCGGCTTTTTTCTTATGCAGCGTGGTTTGTTGCTGCTTGGCTTCGGCTTTTTGTTTGACTTTTTCCGCGGTTCTTTGCACCGCAGCTTCCAACCTTTCTTTCTTTTCTTTTTCCAGACGCTGCTCTTCAGTCATCTCCGGCGCGGCACTCGGGGCGGGCGCTTCGACCTTAGCAAGCACTTCAGGCTGAGCTTCAGCAACAACCGGCAACTCCTCAGTCACCTGCTGCTCTGCCGCAATCGGTTCTGCGGTTGCCGTCACAACCGGCACGGACACCTCAACCGGCTGAGCAATTTCCGCACTGACTACTTGCTCTTCCTGTACAGATTGAGCAGCCTTCTGCTCATGCAAGTGCTTACGCTTTTCTTCTTCGATAGCTTGTTGCCGTCTCTGTTCGTCCAAAGCTTGTTTGGCTAATTCGGCCTGTCTTAGCTCGTCGTTAACAGAGGACGCATCGCTGCGCTTGATATAAGTCTTTTGCTTGCGCACCTCGACACTGACGGTTTTCACAGCTGTACCCGGCGGTGAGGATTGTCTTAATTCGGTTTTGGTGCTGCGTTTCAAGGTAATGCGTTTGGGGGCGGCGGCTTCTTGATCGGCGTCCGACTTGCCGTGGCGCTTGCGCAAGTGCGCGAGTAATTTGACTTTCTCTTCATCGTTTATCACATCGTCGGGCGCGCTGGCGGTCAAGCCGGCTTCCTTCAATTGTTCTATAAAACGCTCCAAAGGGATGCCAACAACCTCTGCCAATTCCTGTACTGTTTTATCGCTCATAGTATCCTCCTGCCTCAGCCCTTATCCTCTGCGAACCAAGATTCGCGGGCTTTCATGATTAGTTTACCAGCACGCTCCTCGGTCATGCCGGTAAATTCGATAATGTCGTCTATCGCCTGCTCCGCCAAATCGTCCAAGGTCACAATGCCCTTGGCCGCCATTTGGTGCGCCAACTCTTCGTCCATGCCTTCCATCGCCATCAATTCCTCGCTAGGCACGGCGGTTTCAATTTTTTCTTCGGATGCGATAGCACTGATTAACAAAGCATCCTTGGCGCGAGTACGCAAAGCTTCCACCAACTCTTCGTCGAAACCCTCTATTTCCAGCATTTCGTCGACGGGGATGTACGCAATTTCCTCGATGTTATTCAATCCTACATCAACCAAAATGCTGGCGATTTCTTCATCGACATCCAACAACTCCATGAACTGCTGTTTGGATTTGGCTGCAGCTTCGTCGTGGTTTTTATCTACTTGCGCAGCATCTTGAATGTTTAATTCCCAACCGGTCAATTCGGTAGCCAGACGCACGTTTTGGCCGCCACGACCGATGGCTTGCGACAAACTGTCGGTAGCCACCGCCACGTCCATGCTGTGCTTATCTTCATCGACCACGATCGATTGAATTTCGGCCGGCGACATGGCATTAATCACGAATTGCGCGTCGTTGCTGTTCCATAAAATAATATCGACCCGCTCGCCCGCCAATTCATTAGAGATGGCTTGAACCCTGGAGCCACGCATACCGACACAAGCACCAACGGGGTCCAGGCGCGGATCGTTGGCTCTGACGGCGATTTTTGCGCGGGACCCGGGATCCCGAGCCGCTGCCAAAATATCAATCAAACCTTCACCGACTTCCGGCACTTCCAATCGAAACAGCGCAATCAATAATTCCGGCGCGGTGCGGCTAACAAACAATTGCGGACCGCGTGGTTCGGACCGGACGGCTTTCAAATAGCCGCGCACCCGGTCACCCATTCTGACCGGCTCTTTCGGGATCATATCTTCGCGAGCGATGTACGCTTCCACGTGGCCACCCAAATCCAGGTAAACACTGCCTTTCTCCAAGCGTTTGACGACGCCGGTGACCAACTCGCCAACCCGATCCTGATAGGCTTCGACAATTTTCTTACGCTCGGCTTCGCGCACTTTCTGAATAATAACTTGCTTGGCAGTTTGCGCGGCAATCCGGCAAAAATCGACCGATTCGATCTCTTCTTCCACATAGTCGCCAACTTGAATATTGGGATTATCGAATTGCGCAACTTCCAGCAACACCTGCCAGCCCGGATGCTCGACGTCACCATTGATTTCCGGATTAGCATCGACCACCAGCCAACGCCGATAAGTCAGATAGTCGCCGGTATGACGATCAATGGCCACCCGGGCTTTGATCGGATTTTCGTAACGCTTGACAGTCGCCGCTTCCAAAGCGGATTCAATGGCCTGAAAGATAATTTCCTTGTCTATTTCTTTTTCGTTAGCAAAAACATCTGCCACCAATAAAATTTCTTTATTTGCCACTGCGACCTCCTTTATTGATTATGTAATCCGGCACCAAGCGTGCCTTGCTCATTGCCTGAAACGGGATTTTTAACAACTGCTCACCATCCTGTAGCAGAATGGCATCGTCTTCGACCATCTTGATCTGGCCGGTAATTTTGCGGCGTTTATCGATGGGCTTGAATAAGCTCACCAGCACAGTGCTCCCCAAAAAACGTTGAAACTGGCTGAGTTTGAAAAACGGCCGATCCGCACCCGGCGAGGATACTTCCAGATGGTATTCACCTTGAATCGGATCTTCGACATCCAGCACCCCGCTAATCTGGTGGCTAACCTTGGTGCAATCGTCCAGCAATATCCCATTGTCGCTGTCGATATAAATGCGCAACATGCCGTGTGTTGGATGCGGGTTGTACTCTATCCCCACACACTCATAGCCAAGACCTTCCACAATTGGCTCGATCAATTCCACCAAATGTTCAGGAGCCTGTTTCATTAACGCCTCACCTTTTCAAACCCAAAAAAAAAGAGCCTCAGGCTCTTCCATAAACAACCAAAACCCGTGGGCTTCGCGTTTTTCGAAAGCCCACAAAAGAAAAAACCCCTGAAAGGGGCTTTCTTAGCAAAACCACGCCTGAAACAGCATTGAGGAGAACTCACTCGTTTATCGAGACAATAATCTCAAAAAACCACGCTTATCAGGAAACAATTTACCGCCTCGAAAACTGCGGCGAAAAATTAAAAACCGAATTATAACCATATCTTTCAAGGATGTAAATCGACATTCCACGCCACCCTACAAGTACTTGGCTAAATCCTGAAACCTGCACTCTCGACAGAATTGTATTCACACCGAAATTTACAAGGATGACACAGGAGACAGAGCCCACAGGCTCGCTCACCATCGAAATCGCCCAAAGGTATGGCATTGAACCGAGCCGCTATTCGTCAGCTACTTACCGACTGAAACAAAGAAAATCTTGGATTTGAGAGACTCTAGCCGATCAAACGCTATTGCGAGGGGAATATTTGTTCAGGTGGTGCCCAGGGACAGAATCGAACTGTCGACACGAGGATTTTCAGTCCTCTGCTCTACCGACTGAGCTACCTGGGCAGCGACTTAACCTAAAACCAGAATGGTGCCCAGGGACAGAATCGAACTGTCGACACGAGGATTTTCAGTCCTCTGCTCTACCGACTGAGCTACCTGGGCGTCAAGAGCCGCGCATTAAACTAGGTTACAAACAATTAGTCAAGGAAAATACCACCAATCCCGGCTAACTGGACAGCAGGCGGTGATGTATGCAATTCTTCCGCACCGCAAATTCCTGACATTTTTAGCGCCAAATATCAGACTTTGCAGACACAAACCCCATTTAAACAACCCAAGCAACCGAGACCGTTTATGCAAGCTTTCACCGACATCCGCGCCCTAATCATAGACATGGATGGCGTACTTTGGCACGGCGACCGAGCTCAAGCAGGACTTGTTGAGTTTTTTCAGACCTTACGCGACCTAGAGTTGCCTTTCATCCTGGCTACCAATAACGCCAGCCTGACAGCGGAACAGTATGTCGATAAGCTGGCAAAAATGGGTGTAACGGTAACGTTGAATGAGATTCTGACTTCGGGCATGGCCACAGCGCTATATTTGTCCGAACGCTACGATCCTCAGACTACTCGCGTATTTGTAATCGGCGGCATTGGTGCCCGCCAGCCTCTATTGGATTTGGGATTTAAACTTACCGGAATTTACGAGACCGAGCCCGAACAGCGCGCGCATCTGGTTGTTTGCGGCATGGACAGAGAATTAAGCTGGGACAAACTGGCCACCGCCACTCTGAATCTACGAGCCGGCGCGCACTTCATCGGCACCAACGGCGACCTTTCGCTACCGACCGAACGCGGCGAAACCCACGGCAACGGCGCCATTCTGGCAGGCTTGACAGCTTCCACCGGCATCAAACCAATGATTATCGGCAAGCCGGAGCCTATCATTTACCGACAAGCATTGAGCCTGCTAAATGTCGACCCAGCCTATACTGTCGCCATCGGCGACCGGCTGGATACCGACATTCTCGGCGCAGTGCGCACCGGTATCCGCAGCCTGATGGTACTCAGCGGCGTATCCACCGAACAAGACGTCGCTGCAGCGGATTTCGGTCCAACCTGGATTATGCCGGACATACGCGACATCACCGAAAGCTTGCGCCACAGCAAACTCTAAGCTCATTCCACACCCTAACAGCGGAGGCGAATCATGAAAAAATTTATCGACAGCCCGGACACCTTACTGCAAACCAGCCTGCAGGGCTTTGCCAAAGCCCATGCCGACATCGTGCAATTCAATCCTGAGCCGCGATTTGTATATCGCAACGTGCGTAAAACCGGCAAAGTCGCGCTGATTTCCGGCGGCGGCTCAGGCCATGAACCGCTGCACAGCGGCTTCGTAGGTGTCGGCATGCTGGATGCCGCCTGCCCTGGCCAAGTGTTCACCTCGCCAACCCCGGACCAGATGCTGGCCGCGGCGCAAGCCATGGACGGCGGCGCTGGCGCGTTATTCATCGTTAAAAATTACGCTGGCGATGTCATGAATTTTGAAATGGCCGCCGAGATGCTGGACCTGCCCAACGCCAGCATTTTGATTGACGACGATATTTCCTTACCCAAAACCCACAGCATAGGCCGTAGAGGTGTGGCCGGCACCACCATCGTCGAGAAAATCGTCGGCGCCGCCGCCGAATCCGGCGCTGACTTAGCCACCTGCAAGGCACTGGGCGAACGGGTCAATCAAGCAACCGCTTCGATGGGTGTCGCCTTGACCAGTTGTACGGTGCCGGCCTTGGGCCATCCAACTTTTGCTATTGCCGACGACGAAATCGAGTTAGGTGTCGGCATCCACGGCGAACGCGGCCGCGAGACAAAGAAGCTGGTGAGCGCCAGCGAAATTGTCGACCAATTAGCCGGACATATTTTCGACGAATTGCAACCGGCCGCCGGTCAAGCCGTGTTGCTGCATGTGAACGGCTTCGGCGCCACACCATTGATAGAGCTACATTTGATTTACGAATTGGCCTGGCAATATTTCAGCGAACGCGGCGTGATCGTCCAGCGCTCTCTGGTAGGCAACTTTACTACGTCACTGGATATGGCAGGTTGTTCGCTAACGCTGACGCTGCTGGACGAAGAAATGCTGGGTTTTTGGGATGCGCCGGTGAATACCGCTGCGTTGCGCTGGGGTTGTTGAAGCAAGCAACAATCTAAGCGGCTTGCGCCTGGGCGTTTTTCAACACCTCGGCAATCGCCGCGATCATCAACTGCGCAGTCTTGGCACCGGCATCGATATGGCCCTTGCTGCGCTCGCCCAGAAACGAGGCTCGGCCCTTGGTGGCCAGCATGTCCCGAGTCGCTTCCACGCCTTCTGCCGCCACCAGGCTTAGGCTATCCAGAATCTCGGCCAGCGGCTTACCCGCAGCCGCATGCTCCCGCAACTCCTTGGCGACCGGCCCTAGCACATCCAGCATAGTCTTCTCACCAACATCAGACTTGCCGCGTTGCTTCACAGCCTCGACTGCCTGCAAAAATGCATCAGAAAACCCAGCAAGATCGATAAGCTTGTCCTTAGCATTCTTTGCCAGCGCGATAAACAAAGTCGCGTACAAAGATCCGGACGCACCACCGACAGCAGCCATCACCGTCATACCAATTTTCTGCCACGCAGCAACCCAGTCGAGTGTCGCTATCTCGCCGGCATGCTCGCGTAAGGCCTGCAAACCACGCTGTAAATTAAACACATGGTCGCCGTCGCCTATCGCTTGATCCAGTTCGGTTACTTCTTCGGCATGCGCATCAATGGTCTCAATCAACGCTTGAATCAATTCCGGAAACAAAGATGGGGTCAATGACATGCCGCCTCCGCGCAACAAAACAATAAGTTTGCTGAGCATAGCTAAAACGCCCTATTACTGTCCAGCCATACACATTCGCAGACACACTGTGCTAGAGAACATTTGGCAAATTCTCAGCTTCCGCCGAACCAATGACGGCCGAGATAGCTGAATGACTGACGATTTATCTATTTTCCAGCGCCAACGCATCCAGAAACGGCAACTCCGTATCCGCGTCATACACGCTGAAGTGATATTTATCCTTCAAATATTCCAAAAGCCAAGCGTTGGTGTCGGCTCTGCGCTGCCCGGCAGCCTCGTTCATTTGTTGCAAGCGCTGACGCACCGCGTGTTGCGGCAATAACAACAGCTCAATATCGGCCATTGATACGAATTTTTCCGGATCGGGGTTCTTGCCGTTAAAAATCTTGAATAGCTGATGCTTTTTTAAGCCCAAATGCGTGTTGAGCTCGTCCTTAAACTCGATGAATAACGGTAACAAATCGCTACCGACACACGAGTCTTCATGCAGCTTGTGTAACCGATTCAGCAAATGGTAGACCGCAAACCGGTACAATTCCGACTCACGCACAAACAGCCGAGCGGCCATGGCACGCACGGCAATCCGGTCGGAATTGTTCAACCGAATCGAAACGATGTGCTTTTTATCGTCTAAAAGATGTTCGTTGTCGTTCAACGCAAGTCCTTTGTGAGTAATCGCCGGCAAACTCAAACCGGTCGAAACAACTTAATTTGCGAGAATTTAAAGCATCAATGTTACAGATTTATAACAAACGCCCAGACACGCGAAAATTTCGGGCAAATCGCTCCACTATTGCTACGGACATCCGGCAAAACACTGGATTTTGAGGAAAAGTATTTATTGCGTACGCGGGATGAAAAAAATATAATCGCGCGCTTTTTTCGAGCGAATAGCGTTTTTCAAAACACTTTCAGAGTCTTAGCACAATGACCAGTCACATCATGCCTACCTATGCCCGCCAGTCGGTCACTTTTACACGCGGCGAAGGCGCGTGGTTGTGGGATACCGATGGACGCCGCTATCTCGACTCGGTGGCCGGCATTGCCGTGTGCAACCTCGGCCACGCCCATCCGGCCGTGCATGAAGCGCTCTGCCGGCAAAGCAAAACCTTGCTGCATACCTCCAATCTTTACGGCGTAGAGTTGCAGTCGCAACTGGCGGATAGACTGATCGGGCTAAGCGGCATGGATAATGTGTTTTTCAGCAATTCCGGCGCCGAAGCCAACGAAGCGGCGATAAAAATCGCCCGCAAATACGGCCACCAGCAAGGCGTTGAAAGCCCAGTAGTGTTGACCATGGAAAAAAGCTTCCATGGCCGGACTATGGGCACGCTGAGCGCCACCGGCAACACCAAGATCAAGCAAGGCTTCGCGCCGCTGTTGGCCGGGTTTACCCATGTGCCGTACAACGACATGCCGGCTATCGAAGCAGCTCTCGCCGCCGATAAAAACATCGTCGCGATCCTGGTTGAACCGGTGCAAGGCGAAGGCGGGGTGAATATTCCGGCGGCGGATTACTTAAACCAAATTCGCGCACTATGTGATCGGCACAATCTGCTGATGATGCTGGATGAAATTCAAACCGGCGCCGGCCGTACCGGGCGCTTTCTGGCTTATCAACATAACGGCATCCTGCCGGATGTATGTACGATGGCTAAAGCCTTGGGTAACGGCGTGCCGATTGGCGCTTGCCTGGCGCGCGGCAAAGCAGCAGACGTGTTACAAGCCGGCAATCACGGCTCGACGTTTGGCGGCAATCCACTGGCGTGCAGCGCGGCCTTAGCGGTACTGGAAACTTTATCAACCAGCACCTTGATCGCCGATGCGCAATCAAAAGGAGAACAAATTTGCCAGCGCTTCAAAAACGCACTGGCAGACACCCCGCATATCGTCGATATTCGCCATAAAGGTTTGATGATAGGCATTGAACTGGATCGGCCTTGCGGCGAATTGGTCGGAAAAGCCTTGGCGGAAGGCTTATTGATCAACGTCACTGCCGACAACACTATCCGTTTGCTGCCGCCGCTAATCATCGACGACGCGCAAATATCAACGCTGACAGACACCCTGACAGCGCTCATTCAGGCATTTTGCAGACAATAACCATGCAACCCAGACACTTCATCAGTCTGCTGGATTTGTCCAGCGCCGAACTACACAACCTGATTCAACGGGCCATTCAGCTCAAATTGCATCGCACCCCGGACTATCAGCCCTTCAAAGGTAAAGTGCTGGCGATGATTTTCGAAAAATCCTCGACCCGCACCCGTATCTCCTTCGAAGCAGGCATGGCCCAATTCGGCGGCAGCGCCCTGTTTCTATCACCCAGAGACACGCAACTCGGCCGCGGCGAACCCCTGGAAGATAGCGCCAAGGTGATCTCCAGCATGGTGGACTGTATTATGCTGCGCACCAACAATCACGAAACGGTCACCACCTTTGCCAAGCACTCGCGAGTACCCGTCATCAACGGCCTGACCGATTTGCTGCACCCGTGTCAATTGCTGGCCGATATGCAAACCTATTTCGAACTGCGCGGCGACATCGCCGGCAAAACCGTAGCCTGGATCGGCGACGGCAATAATATGTGCCATTCCTATATCAATGCGGCTCGCCAATTCGACTTTAAATTGAACATCGCCTGCCCTGTCGATTACCGACCGCAGCAAAGTATCGTCGATGCCGCCGGACATAGAGTGGCGTTTTTCAATACGCCGGAGCAAGCGGCACAGCAAGCCGATTTAGTGGTGACGGACGTCTGGGCCAGCATGGGACAGGAAGAGGAACAAAAAAAACGCGAATTCGTATTTAAGGATTTTCAGGTCAACAGCAAAACCATGGCTGCCGCCAAAACCGATGCGCTGTTCATGCACTGCCTGCCGGCACATCGCGGCGAAGAAGTGACAGCCGAGGTCATCGACGGCCCACAAAGCGTGATATTTCCGGAAGCCGAGAATCGCCTGCACGCTCAGAAAGCGCTACTGGAATTTCTCATCTGCCGATAATTTCGCTAGAATCGCCGCTTTCTTTACGCCGAACGAAGAGTGATACTGTGAAAAAAACTTTTGCCTACCTGTTTGCCTGTCTGCTGATTAGCCCGCTTGCCATGGCAAGAACCGCCTACGTCACCGACAAAGTCGAGGTGCCATTACGTAGCGGCGAAAGCGAGCGCACCAAGATAGTCAAAATGTTGGAAAACGGCATCCCAGTCAGCGTATTGCAAGAAAGTACCGAAAACGGCTATACCTATATACAAACCAGCAGCGGCGCGGAGGGATTCATTCTCAGCCGCTACCTGACCGGCGAACCCAGCGCCCGCAATCAACTGGAAGCCGTCAGCAAAAAACTCGAAGCGCTGCAGGAAGAAAACAAACAACTTAAAGCCGGACAAGCCAACAGCCAGGAAATTGGCAAAGAACGCGATAAGCTCAGCGCCGACCTTAGCGAACTTCAGCAAACCGCCGCCAATGCGATACAACTCAAACAACAGCGCGACCAATTGCAGGAGCGCGTCATCTCCGTCGAGCGCGAACTACAACAATTAAAACGCGAAAATCAGGCATTGACCGACAGCAGTAACCAGGACTGGTTTTTGTACGGCGGCGGCTTGGCTTTATTCGGCGTATTGCTGGGCTTTATTCTGCCCAAACTCAGCTGGCGCCGCCGTTCCAGCGGCTGGGATAGTTTTTAGTTTTAAACGAATTAGCCGCAGGACCGCCCTGCTTCAAATGACGCCCTTTCCCGCGGCAGTTTAAGCGCCGCTTTTGCTTTCATCTGGAATCACCATGCCTGCATACCGTTCTCATACCACCACTCAAGGCCGCAATATGGCTGGCGCGCGCGCATTGTGGCGCGCCACCGGCATGAAAGACGGCGATTTCAATAAACCGATTATCGCAGTAGCCAATTCTTTCACTCAGTTCGTGCCGGGCCACGTACATTTAAAAGATCTTGGCCAATTGGTGGCGCGCGAGATTGAACTGGCCGGCGGCGTCGCCAAGGAATTCAACACCATCGCGGTTGACGACGGCATTGCCATGGGTCACGACGGCATGTTGTATAGCCTGCCCAGCCGCGATTTGATTGCCGACAGCGTCGAGTACATGGTCAATGCGCATTGCGCCGATGCGATTGTCTGTATATCCAACTGCGACAAAATCACCCCAGGCATGTTGATGGCGGCTATGCGCATCAATATTCCGGTGATCTTTGTCTCCGGCGGCCCGATGGAAGCCGGTAAAGTACGGTTGGCGGAAAGCGCGGACATCAAGAGGCTGGATTTGGTGGACGCCATGGTCATGGCGGCAGACAGCAAAGTATCCGACACCGATCTAGCGGCTGTCGAACGCTCTGCCTGCCCGACTTGCGGCTCGTGCTCCGGCATGTTCACCGCCAATTCGATGAACTGCCTGACCGAAGCGCTGGGCTTGTCGTTGCCGGGCAACGGTACCATGTTAGCCACCCATGCCGATCGCGAACAATTGTTCAAACAAGCCGGCCGCCGTATCGTCGAACTGGCCAAACAATATTACGAGCAAAATGACTCATCGGTACTACCGCGTGCGGTGGGTTTTAAAGCCTTTGAAAATGCGATTGCGCTGGACATCGCGATGGGCGGCTCCACTAACACCATCTTGCATCTGCTGGCTATTGCTCAAGAAGCCGGCATCGATTTCACCATGGCGGATATTGATCGCATGTCGCGCGTTGTGCCGCAATTGTGCAAGGTCGCGCCTAACACCGACAAATATCATATCGAAGACGTGCATCGCGCCGGCGGCATCATGGCAATTCTGGCCGAACTGAACCGAGCTGGCCGCTTGCACACCGATGTACCCACCGTGCACGCCAAAACTCTCGGCGATGCCCTGACACAATGGGACATTACCGCCAACCCCGACGATGCCGTAAAAACTTTTTATATGGCTGGCCCCGCCGGTATTCCGACTCAGGTAGCGTTTAGTCAGAACACCCGTTGGCCCAGCCTGGACACTGATCGCGCCGAAGGCTGTATCCGCTCCATTGACCATGCCTTCAGCCAGGAAGGCGGGTTGGCGGTATTGCACGGCAATATCGCAGTGGATGGTTGCGTGATCAAAACAGCAGGTGTCGATGACAGCCTGCTGGTCTTTGAAGGCAACGCCCATGTGGTCGAATCGCAAGACGAAGCCGTAGAAAACATCCTCAATAACAAAGTCAAAGCCGGCGATGTGGTGGTGGTGCGTTACGAAGGCCCCAAAGGCGGCCCTGGCATGCAGGAAATGCTCTACCCAACCAGTTACATCAAGTCCAAAGGCTTGGGCAAGGCTTGCGCGCTATTGACCGACGGCCGTTTTTCCGGCGGCACCTCCGGCTTGTCGATTGGCCACTGCTCACCGGAAGCGGCAGCTGGTGGCGCGATTGGTTTGGTAAAAAATGGCGACCGTATTCGTATCGATATTCCGAATCGCTCGATCAATGTCTTGTTATCTGACGAGGAACTGGCCCAGCGCCGTGCCGAACAAGACCAAATAGGCTGGAAACCAGCCAAGCCACGTCCACGCAAAGTGTCAGTGGCGCTGAAAGCCTATGCTTTTTTTGCCACATCCGCCGACAAGGGTGCGGTGCGGGATTTAGCTAAACTGGAAGAACAATAAGCGAATTGAATGAATTCTCCAGACTAGAAACTGAGCTTATCCCGGCATACTTAATCTATATTCAGGCATAATTGTTCTAATCGGGCTTTAGGAAGAAGATCATGATCACCTCATTTAAAACCGAAGGATTAGGCGTAGGATTCGATTTTGATATAGCCCTGGAAGCAAACAAACAGATTTACTGTTTTATCGGGAAAAACGGCATAGGTAAAACTCAGCTTCTGGAAAACATGGCGAAATCTCTTATTTATTCGCACGCCATGTTTTCCAAAAACAAAAGCTATAAGTATGCGAATTTTTTCGGTCAAAATCACATATACAACAAATTAAAAGAATACGATCTAAAACTTCCTCTCGAACTCGAAGTAAACAATTTTAAAATCAAAGACAAGACCCATCAAAACTGGGGATTTACTAGTTTCGGACGCATTCCCAATATCAACGGCCACACTCCGTTCGTTTGCGACAAACCGATTGTATTCATAGGCGCGAAGAATCGCGGCTTTTCGAAAAATATCGACAGTAGCAATATAAAAATTCTGCCGGACAAGCAGCACCGCTTTACCGATAGCTTTGAACGCACGCTAAGTTATCTGAATGGTGATGGTTTGGAACAACAGGAAATCGCCGATTGGTTTGCTTCCCGTCTGATCATTAACCCAAATTTCGTTGTAAAAAACCAAAACAAGGAACAGGAAGCCGTGACTGTTCTTCAACTTATGGATAGATTGGAGCCCGGACTCGATTTAGTCAATCGGCGCGAAGATGGCGGCTCATCTTTAAAACTGATGTTTTACGAAGGGCAATTGTTGATTAACGATACTCCACTCGATAAGCTCTCTACCGGTTTTATTTCGATAATTAAAATCTTTCAGGAAATTGTTGCAGGCTTTAGCGGTTGGACAGACCAAGCCAATCTTAATGAAGTAGACGGCATCGTTTTTATTGACGAAATCGAACCCCATTTGCATATCAGTTGGCAAACTAAAATTATCGGCGTTCTACGCGAGTTTTTTCCGAACACCACTTTCTTCATTTCCACTCACTCGCCTTTAGTATTGTCAGGCTTAAAAAACGGCGAAGGCTACGAGATGATTCGAGATGGAAATTTCGTCAAAACCAAAGCAGTAGCCAATATTGAAAGCTATTTTTTAACCGACATTGTGAAAGAATTCTTCAATGTCGATCTTAACAAAGAAAAAATCAATCATGTCGATAAAGAGAAACAAAAAAAGGCCAAAACAGCGCTGTTGGATCTTGTAAATAATTTACAAGAGGAAGGCTAATGAAGTATTTCATCGACACCAACTTGATTATCGATGCCTACGAAAAAAAGAAACCCGATGCAATCGAAAAACTGAAACCGATACTTGAAGACGAAGAAAGCGAAATATTCGTTAACCGACTGGTTTATTTGGAAACATTGCGGACTGTTAAGCTGACTAACAGTAAAAATTTTCAACAACTTAAAACCATCTTCGAAAGCTTTGGGATTTTAGATATTACGCAAGAAATCTACGACAAAGCCATCCAACTTTCTAGATATAGCCAATCGAAAGGAATCAGCTTAAAAGGAAAATGTGCTGCCATGGATTTTCTGCACTTTATAACAGCCCAACATTACCAACTTGAATTGCTAGCCTGTGACAGGGATATGGAGAAATTAACCAGGGTCTACACAGAATGGCAAAGTTCAAATTAATTTTTCTTACTTCCGCCTCAATGCTATGTTTTTAGCATTATCCCAGGAATGAAACGCTTCCTCTTCCAACTGCTCTATATCTGGAAACAAAAGCTGAAAATCTATTTCATAGCCGGCTGGATAGGCGCCGGCATGGGAATATTTTTATTGGCGCCCAGTTACGATTACATCAGCTCGCGCGAGCGCAACTCTGACCCGCTGTCCTCTATCGAATTCGTATTGAGCCAGTTCAAAGAGGTAATGACCGGCCAAATTAATCAGAACAACCTGATTCTGTTCTATGCCGAAATCGGCGCAATACTGGGTCTGCTGTCGCTGGGTTTTTATCAGATACTGCACAAGCGGTTGGTCGCTTTGGATGCGTTGAAAGTCGAGCTGGAAAAAGATTTACCAACCATCATCCGCCAAGGCGAAGGACCGTTGCTGGAGTTTAAATCATCGCTGCGCTGGGATATTCAGGAGCAGCGGGTCAATAGGGCCCTGGAAGGCGTGATTATGAAAACGCTGGCCGGTTTCTTTAACAGTCCGGTTGGCGGGACCTTGCTGATCGGCGTGGCCGACAACGGTGAGATAATTGGCCTTGAGGCCGATTTTCAGACCCTAAAAAAACCCGACCAAGACGGTTTCGAGCAAACCTTGATGACTGCGATCTCCAGCAATCTGGGGGCCGACTTGTGCCCGCTGATCCACGTGCTTTTTCATAAATTGGCCGACCGTGATGTCTGCCGGGTTATTGTCTCCCCCTCACACCGACCCGTGTTTCTGACGCAGAGCAACACCCCCAAATTCTTCGTGCGAACCGGCGGCGGCACTCGGGACCTGAACATTCAAGAAGCGCTGGATTATGTGGCCAGCCGTTGGAAAAAAACCAAATAACCAGCCCTGATTGGGTTTTAACGCTGGCAAAGTTACACTAAGCAGCCAGCAACCCCGCAACCGATTCGTAAACACTCCATGGAACATCAATCAACTTTCGTTAATTGGTTCAGAAATTCATCGCCCTACATCCACGCCCATCGCAACCGCACCTTTGTGATTTTTTTCGGCGGCAATGCGGTAACGGAGCCGGATTTCGACAATCTGATTCACGACTTCGCGTTGCTGAGAAGCCTGGGTGTCAGGCTGGTGCTGGTGCACGGCATTCGCCCGCAGATCGACGAACAAGTCACCGGGCATGGCAACACACCGCAGTTTCACCACCATTTGCGGATTACCGATGCCACCACGCTGCAATACGTCAAGCAGGCCGCAGGTCTGGTACGGGTGGAAATTGAGGCCCTGTTATCGATGGGTGTGTCCGGCTCGCCGATGGCCGGCGCCAAAATACGTGTCGCGTCCGGCAATTTCGTTACGGCCAAACCCTTGGGCGTACTGGATGGCATCGACTATTGCCACACCGGCAAGGTGCGGCGCATAGACGCCCAAGCCATCCATCAACAATTAGATCAACACAATGTGGTGCTGATTTCACCTATCGGTTATTCGCCCAGCGGCGAAATCTTTAATCTGTCGGCCGAGGAAGTGGCAACCGAAGTCGCCATCGCCTTGCAAGCCGAAAAGTTGATTTTGTTGACCGAACAAAATTGCGTATCGCCTGGCGATAATCACCCCATCCAACAGCTCACCACGGCTCAGGTTTCAGCACTATTGCAAGAGACACCAACTGTTCCGGATGAAGTCGCTCGCTCCTTGCGCGCCGCGATGCAAAGCTGCGAAAAAGGCGTTCAGCGCGCGCACTTGATCAATCGGCATGTGGACGGCGCCTTACTCCTGGAACTGTTTACCCGCGACGGTATCGGTACACTGATTAGCTCTAACGCCTTCGAAACCATACGGGCAGCGACATTGGACGACATCGGCGGCATTATGGAGTTGATCAAACCCTTGGAGCAGCAAGGCATCCTGGTCAAGCGTTCGCGGGAAAAGCTAGAGATGGAAATTGGCGACTATATAGTCATCGAGCGTGATGGCTTGATCATCGGTTGCACGGCGTTTCATGTGATGGCCGACGGCAACAGTGCGGAGATTGCTTGTCTGGCAGTGCATGCCGATTATCAAAAAGGCGCGCGCGGCAACAGCTTGTTGGACTATCTAAGCAACAAAGCCAAATCCGAAACTATTCGCCGCTTGTTCGTACGTTCCACGCAAACCGTGCATTGGTTTGTCGAGCGCGGTTTTGCGCCGTGCGAAATCGACGATTTGCCCGAACCTATGAAAAGCGCTTACAACTATCAGCGCAATGCCAAGGTATTGTATAAAGACGTTTAACATCACCTTCCACCCACTCAGCTCACGGAATATAGGATGCTCGATAAACAGGATTTTCTGACAGTCGTAAAAAACACCCCCCTAGTCGCTATTGACTTAATTGTGCGCTCCAGCAGGGATGAAATATTGATGGGCTTGCGCGTGAATGAACCGGCGGCCGGCTATTGGTTCGTGCCCGGCGGCAGAATCTACAAATCAGAAACTTTGGAAGCAGCGTTTCGCAGAATCACCGCAACTGAACTGGGCACAGCTTTCGAAATTGACAGCGCCCAACTACTCGGGGCTTTCACTCATCTCTACGAGACTAATTTTGCCAAAGAGCCGGATATAAGCACTCATTACGTAGTTTTAGGTTATCAATTGCAGCTGGATATCGATATTAATCAGCTACCGGCGCAACAACACGCTACTTACCGCTGGATTGGCAAAAACGAAGACTTGAGCGAGGTTCACCCTAATAGCCAAGCCTACTATCCCTATCTGCGTTGAACAATGCCCGCTTTAAAAGTCTTGCAGCTAACCGACCTGCATATATTGCCCCATGTCGGCGACAGTATGCTAGGTATCGATACCGAACAGTATTTCCAGCAAACCCTGGCCCACGCGCATGCTACTCTCGGCCCGTTCGATTTGATTTTATTGACCGGCGATTTAGGCCAAGACCCTTGCGCCGATAGCTACCGGCGAATTTGCCGGCATCTGCAAACTTATCAAACACCTTGCCTGTGTTTGCCAGGAAATCACGACGACTGGGAACTGATGACGACAGAACTGAACGCCGACTTCGTCAGTTGTCGCAAACACCTGCTGCTGAATAATTGGCAGATTATTGCCTTAAACAGCCAAAAAACCGGGTGCCCTGGCGGGCTTGTATCACAGGAAGAACTGGCATTTTTGCAGCAAACACTAAGCACAAATGACGCGCCCGCCCTGCTGGCGATACACCATCATTGCGTTGCGAGCCAAAGTAGCTGGATGGATACGATGCAAATTGAGAACGGTGAGGAATTGCTAGCAATAGCGGAACACTTCCCACAAGTTAAAGCCATCACCTGCGGTCATTTACATCAGGAAATGCAAACTAGTCATAGACAAATAGCGATATACGCCACGCCGGCCAGCTGTTTTCAGTTCAAACCGTTTGCCACCGAGTTTGAACTGGACACGCTAGCACCCGGCTACAGGATCTTCGAATTGGGGGATGACGGCGACTTGCGATCCAGATGCTATCACCTGCCCATCAGCATGAGCGGCTTACAAACCAACCAGCACAGTTACTAACCAAACGCCAATCTTCCGGATAAATAACTCTCGGCGTTGACTCCCACGTCATTGGCAATCAAAAAAGCTCCTAATTCGTCCATCGCTTTGCGGTACACCCGGCGTTTGAAGTAAACCACATCTTTCAGCGGATACCAGTACTCCACCCACTTCCAGTTATCGAACTCCTGCTTGTGCCCGCAATCGAACCTGACATTCGATTCATCTGTCATCAAGCGCAAAATAAACCAAATCTGTTTCTGCCCGATGCACAAGGGCGTGGAATTTTTGCGGATATACCGATCCGGCAGTTTATAGCGCAACCAATAACGGGTGCGCCCCAGCAACTGCACATGCTCTGCACACAAGCCGGTTTCCTCCCACAACTCCCGATACATCGCGGTTTCCGGGTCCTCGTCGCCATCGATCCCGCCCTGCGGAAACTGCCACGAGTTAGCGCCTTTGCGCTTTGCCCAAAACACACGACCCTCGTCATTGCAAAGGATAATGCCGACATTAGGCCGGTATCCTTTCGAGTCTATCATGTAAAAACCTGTATTATTTGCCGCCCTGTTGCTAATGCCTGGATGTTAAAATTAACAACGGCACGGCCATTAAAATGAATGGCGCAATTGTTCCACAAATAACCGGCGGACGCCACAGGCCGCTACTTTTTTCTTTATGACGACGGATTTGCCGTGAGCTTAGCGATTTTTGATCTGGATAACACGCTGATCGCCGATGACAGCGATTTTTTATGGGGCCAATTTTTAGTCGACCGTGGCATTGTCGACAAAGACCAGTATGAACAGGCTAATAAAAAATTCTACGAGGATTACAAACACGGCACGCTGGATATTGTTGAGTTTTTGCATTTCTCACTGGCGCCACTAGCCCAACACGACGCAGAGCAACTGTATCGCTGGCGCGCTGAATTCGTCGAAACGCTGATCGAGCCGATCATGCTGGAGGCTGCCCAGGCTTTGGTGGAAAAGCATCGCGCGGCCGGCGACACCTTGCTGGTGATTACCGCCACCAATCGCTTCGTCACCGAGCCTATCGTCAAGCTATACGGTATCGACAACCTGCTGGCTACCACACCGGAATTTGTCGATGGTCGCTACACCGGTAAATTCAACGGCACACCCTGCTTTCAGCAAGGAAAAGTAGTGCAGCTGAACAACTGGCTGGCCAATTCCACGGAAACGCTGGCAGGCAGTTGGTTCTACAGCGATTCGCATAACGATTTGCCGCTATTGAGCTTGGTCGATCAACCGGTTGCTGTCGATCCCGACGAAAAACTACGGGAAGTTGCTCGGCAAGCAAACTGGCCGATTATTAGCTTGAGGAAATAAAAGCTGAGGACAAGGGTCAAAAGAAGCGCCCTTTTGACCCTTTATAATATTGAATCGCTTCTATTTTTTCTGTATAAAGAATACTTGTTTATCGGCTTCCTTGAATATCTTCAGCGGAATATGTCCCGCCTGATCGATATAGACGCCAAAGTCCAAATGGGCCGCCGGATCGGTAGCAATCACTTTGACTACCCTGCCGCTTTCCACTTCCATAATCGCCTTTTTCAAACGCAGCAACGGTAACGGACATTGCAATCCGCTGGCATCGACTTCCAAATCAAATTCGATCATAGTGGTGTTCACTCAACTGTTCTTTAGACAACGCTTATAATAACACCAACCCCAGACCACGAAAATCAAGCACCATGGATTACTTCCCGCTTTTCTTAAAACTAAAAGACCAGCCATGCCTGGTTGTCGGCGCCGGCGAAATCGCCTCGCGTAAAATCGAGCTCCTGGCAAAAACCGGCGCGCGTATTACCGTGGTGGCGCTGGAAATTGGCGCCAGCGTCGCGGAAATGGGGCGCAATAATCAAGTAGTAATCCAACAAAAGGCCTTTGCTGCGGACGATGTGAAAGGCATGCGCGTGGTCATATCGGCCACCAACCAGCGCACGGTCAACGAAACGGTTGCGCAAGCTGCGACGGCTCAGAATATTCCGGTGAACGTGGTGGATAATCCCGATTTATGCAGTTTTATCTTTCCGGCGATTGTTGATCGCTCGCCATTAATCGTAGCGGTGTCTTCCGGCGGCGTGTCACCGGTTCTCGCGCGCTTACTGCGTTCCAAGGTGGAAAGCGCCATTCCCGGTGCGTTCGGGCTGCTGGCGCAGTTTGCCGAGGATTTTCGAGCATTGGTTAAGGAACGACTCAAAGAACCCAACCGCCGCCGGGTATTCTGGGAAGACGCCTTGCAAGGCCACATCGCCGAATTGGTGTTTTCCGGCCGCCGCGAGCAAGCTGCAATAGAATTACAAGCCAAACTTGATGCGGCTGAGCAGACACAAAATCGCGGCGAGGTGTATTTGATCGGTGCCGGCCCCGGCGATCCGGATTTATTGACTTTTCGAGCCCTGCGCTTGATGCAGCAAGCGGATGTGATCGTCTACGACAGGCTCGTCTCCCAGGAAATATTAGAAATGGCTCGCCGCGACGCGGAGAAAATCTACGTGGGCAAGCAACGCAGCAATCACAGTCTACCGCAGGAATCGATCAACGAGTTGCTGGCGAATCTGGCTTTGTCGGGCAAGCGCGTCGCACGCCTGAAAGGCGGCGATCCGTTTATTTTCGGCCGAGGTGGCGAGGAAATCGAAACCCTGATGCAGCAAGGCATTCAGTTTCAAGTCGTACCAGGCATTACCGCTGCCGCCGGCTGCGCCAGCTATGCGGGAATTCCGCTGACCCATCGCGACCATGCACAGTCGTGCACCTTCGTTACCGGGCATTTGAAGGACGGCAATATCAACCTGAACTGGAGCCAGTTAGCCTCTCCCAACCAGACCGTCGTGATTTATATGGGTCTGGTCGGTCTGGAGACTATCTGCCAATCGTTGATCGATCACGGCTGCCCGGTCGATCAACCGATTGCATTGATTCAACAAGGCACTACCCGCCATCAGCGAGTCATTACCGGCACCCTGGGCGATATGCCTAAACGTGTCGAAAACGCGGACATTAAACCACCGACCTTGATCATAGTGGGCACCGTAGTGCGCCTGCGCAAACAGTTGGAATGGTTTCAACCCGGCCAAAACTAAGCAAGTGTGAATTTTTCCTTATTTCAGACGATGTTAAGTTTTACTTGGAAAAATCAGCCCGCAAACCCGGTAAAGGCGCGAACGACAGAGAAAATCGATTGAATTTTTCGCTAAAGTTCCCTATCCTTTACCCGCTTAATTTCCCAATGAACTGCCTATGCAAATAACAATATGCAGTTCTTTTTTTAAACACAACGAGAGAATCATATGAAAAAATCATTCGGTTTATTAGTAGGCGCAACTTTGATCGCTATCAGCGGACAAGTTGCAGCTAACGAAGCGGAAGAAATCGGCGCGAAAATTTATGAGCGTGCTTTCGGTCGTGGCTGCGGCGCTTGCCATGACATCGCTTCCAACCCACAATTATCGGCCTTGATCAGCGCCGGCAAACTGCCTAAAGACCAGTTCGCTAAAGTTCTGAAAGAAGGCAAAAACGGTATGCCTAAAGCTGTTGCAGCTATCATGGAAGTCGGTCCTGTGAAAAAAGCAGGTTACACCGAAGACCAAGCTATCGATGCAGTTTACGAATATCTGAAAAAATAATCGTAGCCTTACAAGCAAACAAAAAGCCGCTGCCCCTCACGGGACAGCGGCTTTTTTATGGTCGTTATACTACAAGTTAGTCTTGACGGCCGAGATACGCCTGTTGGCTGCGTTGATGGGTTAAGCGGTAACGGTTGCGTAGCCAAACTCCGGCAATCGCCGCAATCATCAATCCGCAAGACACAAAGGTCAGATAAACCAAATCCTTAATGTCGTTCAATTCCTTAATCAGGGCCTGATTGGCAGCCGCACCTTCCACTTTTGCCGGCGAATCAACGGAATAGGTAGTGAGTATTTTGACATCGCCTTTCAGATCCTGAATGGTCTCCAGGGAATCGGCCACGCTACCCTTTTTGATATTCTCTTCCAGAGCTCTTAGCTTGCTGTCGATAGACCCGCTTAACAAGCCGAACAACTGGCCTTTCAAGGCGCTGATTTCGGCGGATAGCGCCGGATTCTGCGTGGCATACACTGCCGAGATAGCCTGATGCTTTTGTATTTCGGTCAACAGATTTTGTTTAGGCAGTAAGACAAAACCCAACAAAAAAACCGCCGCCATCAACGCCAGAACCAGCATTAACAAAAAGCGATTAGCCTTCATCAGCGCCTGATGCTGATGGGCGCGCAGATAGACTATCTCATGCTTATCGGTATTGACATCATCCAGATTAATCTCAGGCATATCGCTCATTATTCTTTTAGTGTTGCTAATCGGGAAGCTCTATTGATTTCCTAGAGCACGCGATGCCTAAACGGCACCCCATGCCCGCCGGAAATACATCGGCGCATTATACAAGCTAAATCAAAAATGTCCTGTTTTATACAAACCGCGATCAACGACCTTTTTTGGCGGCAATCCGCATTCTCAGGGCGTTCAGTTTAATAAAGCCTTCGGCGTCTTTTTGGTTGTAAGCACCACCATCTTCTTCAAAAGTGGCGATATTTTCATCGAACAGACTATTGGTTTCCGAGGCGCGACCGACCACAACCACATTGCCTTTATACAACTTCACCCGGACCTTGCCGTTGACGTTGACCTGTGAGGCATCGATCATGGTTTGTAACAGCGCCCGCTCCGGACTCCACCAGTAACCGTTGTAAATCAAGGACGCATAACGCGGCATCAACTCGTCTTTTAAGTGCGCCACTTCGCGGTCCAGGGTCAGCGATTCGATGGCTCGATGCGCTTTCAACATCACAGTGCCGGCAGGCGTTTCGTAGCAGCCTCTGGACTTCATACCGACATAGCGATTCTCGACGATGTCCAGACGACCAACTCCGTTAGCACCGGCAACTTTGTTCAATTTTTCCATCACCTGATGCGGCGTATGCGGCACATCGTCGATAGCAACGATGTCACCATTTTGATAAGTCAGCTCGACGTAGGTCGCTTGATCCGGGGCGTTTTCAGGCGATACGGTCCAGCGCCACATATCTTCTTCCGGTTCGGTCCAGGGATTTTCCAAAATCCGGCCTTCGTACGAAATATGCAACGAGTTGGCATCCATGGAATAAGGCGAGGTTTTACCCTTTTTCATTTCCACGGAAATGCCGTGCTGTTCGGCATAATCCAGCAATTTTTGCCGCGAATTCAAATCCCATTCGCGCCAAGGGGCGATGATTTTAATATCCGGACGCAAGGCGTAAGCGCCCAATTCAAAGCGCACTTGGTCGTTGCCCTTGCCGGTCGCGCCGTGAGAGACCGCGTCAGCACCGGTTTCGTTGGCGATTTCGATCAAGCGTTTGGCAATCAAGGGACGGGCAATCGAAGTGCCGAGCAGATACTCGCCTTCGTAAATGGTATTGGCGCGGAACATCGGAAATACGAAGTCACGAGCAAATTCTTCGCGCAAATCGTCGATATAAATTTCCTTGATGCCGGCAGCAGTTGCTTTAGCGCGAGCCGGTTCCAGTTCTTCACCCTGGCCGATGTCGGCGGTAAATGTCACCACTTCGCAGTCGTAGACATCTTGCAGCCATTTCAAAATAACCGAGGTATCCAAACCACCGGAATAGGCCAACACCACTTTTTTAATATCCGACATAATGCGCTTCACACCTTTTACAAATTAAAAAACGGGCGAATTATAACGGAAAACCTCAACGAGTTGCCCGCTAACCACCCTAACCCATACGTAAAACTACAGGCACTGCGCCAACAAACCCACCACCCGCTTTGTCGCGCCTTGGTTATTTTCTACAAACAACCTGCCGTTATCGATCAACCTATTTCTAAACGCCACATCACGATAGAGACGCAACACTGCATCGCTTAGGCTTTGGCTATCACGACACTGTATCGCTCCCTCCAAGGCTAAAATGCGCTCAGCAATTTCCTGAAAATTAAACATTTCCGGGCCAAATAACACGGGTACGCCAATGGCAGCCGGTTCCAATACGTTGTGACCACCGACCGGCACCAGACTACCGCCGACAAAAGCCAGATCGGCAGCGGCGTACAACATTTTTAACTCGCCCATGCTGTCCGCGATATAAACATCGGTTTGCTCGTGATGCTGCTTTTGCTCGCTACGCATCGCCACCACCAAACCCTGCTGTTCGCAGAGCCTTTTAACTGCTTGAAAGCGCTCAGGATGACGCGGCACTATCAACAATAGCAATTCGGGTATCGATGCTTTAAGGAGCGGGTAAAGCACCAGAAATATCTCTTCTTCGCCCTGATGAGTGCTGGCGACAATCCAAACCCAGCGCCGGGCAAACAATTGTTGTTTCAAAGCCTGCCCAGCCGCAACCGTGGCCGCATCTATGGTCACATCAAACTTGATATTCCCTAGCACCTGTACTTGCGTCGATTCGGCGCCAATCTCGATAAACCGCGAGCGATCTTCCTCGGTTTGCGCTGCAATCGTGTGCACGCAAGCTAAAGCCGGTTTAACCAACCGCGGGATTTTTTGATAAGAACGCGCAGATCGCTCGGACAATCGCGCGTTAATCACAAATAGTGGAATCGCCTGCATCGCACAGGCGGCAAACAAATTCGGCCAGATCTCTTTTTCCATAATCACCGCCAGCCTTGGCCGAAAATGCTTAAGAAAGCGCTCGACTATAAATGGCAAATCGTAAGGCAGATAGACATGTTCGACTTGATCAGCCAGCACAGCTTGAACGCGCGCCGACCCTGTGGGCGTGGTGGTGGTGACCAAAACCGGTACTTCCGGATATTCAGCCTGCAATAGCTTCAGCAATGGAAAAGCCGCTTCTGCTTCGCCCACCGAAACCGCGTGTAACCAAATGACATCGCACTTTGATGGGGTGGAATAGATGCCTAAGCGTTCGCGCCAACGCTGCCGGTAGGCCGGCGCTTTGATGCCGCGCCAGTAAAGCCGGAACAATACGGCGGGTAAAATTAAACCGAAAACCAATGTATAGAGACGACGCATCGGCTTTTAAAACCCGTAAGCCAGCTGCGAAACAAAGCGTTTTAAAGCTAGCGTTGCGTCATTGGACATTAGCACACCCTCAAAAATACCAGGGAGTATATCAAAGGGTAAATCTAAAATTTAACTACCGACTATGATTAGAACTCGGCACACAATAGCGACGAATCTATTGGGAGGAACGGTCGACCACATCCTTAGCCGCCCCGTAACAAAGACGCCATCCCTGGCGAATCTTCCTGATTATTCCTAAAACCACATTTCCTTGCGCTACAAACCGTCAGACTTGCAGCATGCTTTCATCCTTACGCCGCGACAGCAGCTTTACGGCGACCGCCAAAACCGATCATACCGGCCATCGCACTGCCGAATAACCAAACGGCGCCAGGAACTGGCACAGCGGCAATGGATAACTCATAGCCGGAGACGTTTGCATTCCATCTGCCGACGCCGTTACCACCCAGCGCAATCGTATAAACTTGGCCTGCCTCTGCGAAAAACTCAAGATAATTCACGGCATCGACGGTAGCGTCATGAGTCAGGTACTCCATACCGGAACCAACCCCCGTGTTGTAGAAAGGGTTGCTGGTATTTTCCGGCTTGCCGGTGTTATTCCAACTACCGTGGTGGCTATAAGCTACCGAGTTGGTAGTATCCATACCTTTAAACACGGTAACGCCAAAATTACCGTTAATGGTGCCCAACGAGGTCAGGTTCAGCCTCAGTACAGTAGAGATGTCGGATTTAATCAAACCCATGTCAATTTGGTGTTTCCAACCGGTTGGACCTGTTGCGGTAGGTACGCCATTAGCATCGAGACCATTATCTTTCCAAGCACCGGCGCCCGTATCAATTTCCGCTGCCACGCCATAATCAGCGAGTGCGTCGGCGGCAGACACCTCCAAGGTTCCTGGTCCGTGAATCGCCGCAGCCCAGTTCAAATGCGCGCGACCGGTATATCCGAACGGCAACGCACCGCCTGCTGTACCAAGCCAAGGCACTTGGGTACCTTGATAACCGCCGCTTTCAGGGCCGGTAGCAATGGTATCGACATCAGGACCGTCATAAGTGTAATTCCAACCATCGGTTGCACTGGCCGCCGTTGTCGTGAAGGTGTTGTACATGACGTGCGCCGATGCGGTAGATGCACCCGCTGAAAGCGCAACACCCGCGACCGCCATGGAAACAGCTTTAGCCAATTTTGTTTTGATCATACGTTTTTTACCTTAAATCTTAAGTTTTGGGGAGAAAGCACCTTAAGCCCAGGACTTAACAATCTTGTAAGCCATCACTGACAGGCGCCTGTCTCCCTAACGCAATCCTTATGCCACCTATAAAACGTATTAATTACAAACAATTAGAATTTACTTATTCTCAACCCCTAATCAAATTCCGTGATTTAGCTCACAAAAAACAGGTGAAATAACATAATTTAGATTTTTCCCTTACTCGAGCAACCGTTTCCGACCAAAGTTCGAGAGCAACACAAATTTAGGTGTAACACGGTATTGAAAACATCAGCGGCAAGTCATAGAGCCATCAAACGCCCAGAGTAGCTATCGTCTCAACCTACGTTCCAAATCCAGCAGACGCTGGGTAGTCTGCAACACCGTATCCGGATTCAAGCTCATCGAATCAATGCCGATTTCGACTAAATATTCGGCCATTTCCGGGTAATCCGACGGCGCTTGCCCGCAAAGACCTGAATGCCTGCCGTTGCGGCGAGCACCTTCCACGGCCAGGCGAATCATCGTCTTCACGCCGGCATCTCGCTCGTCGAAGTCGTTGGCAACGATTTCCGAATCCCGGTCCACACCCAAGGTCAATTGGGTCAAATCGTTGGAGCCTATCGAAAAGCCATCGAATAATTTGGCGAATTCATCGATCAAGATGACGTTATTCGGTATCTCGCACATCACGTAAATTTCCAGGCCGTCATCCCCGCGCTTTAAACCCAGCTCTGCCATGTAAGCCAATACTCTCTCGGCCTCGTCTATGCGCCGACAGAATGGGATCATCAACACCACATTTTTCAGGCCCATTTGCTCGCGCACCCGCTTCATGGCCGCGCATTCCAGCGCAAACCCCTCGGCATAAGCCGGGTGCACATAGCGCGAAGCACCGCGAAAACCGATCATCGGATTGGCCTCGTCACGCTCAAACCACCGCCCACCCAGCAAGGTAGCGTATTCGTTGGTTTTAAAATCCGACATCCGCACCACCACCGGCTTCGGATAAAACGCCGCGCCGATGGTGCCGACACCTTCCGCCAGACGTTGAATAAAGAACTCTTCCGGTCGGGCATAGCCTTCGGTCAGCTGCTGCAGTTGTTCCAGCTCGCCGGCATCCGCGACTTTTTCGGGATGAATCAACGCCATTGGATGCGCCTTGATGTACTCGGTGATGATGAACTCCATCCGCGCCAGACCGACGCCGTCGTTGGGCAGAAAGCTGAGTTTAAAAGCCAGCTCCGGATTACCCAGATTGAGCATGATCTTGGTTTTTGGCCGCTGCAGTTGCGACAAATCCGTCTGCGTCACGTCAAAATCCAGCCGGCCGGCATAGACTTTGCCGACATCGCCTTCCGCGCACGATACCGTGACCAGACTGCCGCTCGCTATCGCAGCCGTCGCGTTCTCGCAACCTATCACGGCCGGCACACCCAATTCGCGGGCAATGATAGCCGCGTGACAAGTGCGCCCGCCGCGATTGGTGACGATGGCGGCGGCAGTTTTCATCACCGGCTCCCAATCCGGCGTGGTCATATCGGCCACCAACACTTCGCCGGGTTTGAAACTGCCGAGTTTGGCGACGTTGTCTATCACCCGCGCCTGCCCGACTGCAATCTTGCTGCCTACGGCATGGCCTTTGACGATGGTGTCGCCAGATTGTTTGAGTTGATATTGTTCCAAGACATTGCCAACCTTTTGTGAGGCCACGGTTTCCGGGCGGGCCTGCACGATATACAGCTTGCCGTCCAAACCATCCTTGGCCCATTCCATATCCATAGGCCGGCCGTAGTGGCGTTCAATTTTCAGCGCGTAATCGGCCAATTGCAGCACTTCCGCATCGTCGATACAAAATTGTCGGCGCTCGTGATTTGAGGTGGCGACGTTGCGAATCGGTTCGCGGGTGCGGCCGTCGCTATAGATCATCTTGATTTTTTTAGCGCCCAGCGTGCGCCGCAATACCGCCCGATAGCCTTGTGCAAACGTGGGTTTATGCACGTAAAATTCGTCCGGATCGACCGCGCCTTGCACCACGTTTTCACCCAAGCCATAAGCCCCGGTGATAAACACGGCATCGCTGAAGCCTGACTCGGTATCCAGCGAGAACATCACGCCGCTGGCCGCCAAATCGGAGCGCACCATTTTCATCACGCCAATCGACAAACCGATTTTGAAATGATCAAAGCCCTGATCCAGCCGATAATGAATCGCCCGGTCGGTAAACAGACTGGCAAAACAACGCTTGCAAGCATCCAGCAAAGCTTGGCCGCCGCGAATATTCAGATAGGTATCTTGCTGCCCGGCAAAGCTGGCGGTCGGCAAATCCTCCGCGGTTGCGGAACTGCGCACCGCGACGGTTAAATCGTCTTGATATTGCTGTTGTAATTGCCCAAAAGCATCCAGAATTTGCTGCTGCAAATCGGCCGGCAAGGGGGCTGCATACACCAAATCGCGCGCCTGTTGCGCACGGTACGCCAAGTCTGCAACATCGTCAGCATTAATGTCGTCGAGTAAGGCGTGCAAACGCGGCCAAGCATCGGCCTGATCCAGCATATAACGGTAGGCTTCGGCGGTAATCGCAAAACCATTGGGGACCATCACCCCATCAGCGGCCAACTCGCGATACATCTCGCCGAGCGAGGCATTTTTACCGCCGACCAGCGGAATATCGTTAATGGTAAGTTCTGCAAACCAGCGGATGTATTGATTGTGCGTGGACATGTTGCGCTCCTTGGCTGTTGTTATGCTTGTCCTGATAAGCATACGCCGTTGGCGGTAATCGGCAAGGGTTTGGAGCTGTCGGTTGGGGCGGGAGTATTTACGGCACGCAAGGTTTTAGCGGAATTTTAAAGCGGATTAATTGTTAAGGTCGGGGTTAGCCCCCCGACCCACCAAGAAACGGTGAATTATTTACGCAACAGATAACCGATTATCCCGCCTGTCGCCGCAGATAAGACCGACATCGCCCACTTTTTCTCTTCCGCACTGGTGGTAGTTGCCACCAAGGTGGCGTAGCACAACCAGACGATTAAAACCACAAAACCGAGCGCAACAACGAATAGCGCTAAATCCTTGAATAAGCGGAGAGTCCGTTCGGCGTCGGTTTCCTGCCGGTCAACCGAAACGCTGAACGTATGATTGGGCGGTGGATTATTGAGATCGATATGGCTCATAAGCCGATAATTTCGGTTTCCAGCTTTTGGGTTTCGGGTTCGACCAAACCGATTTTCAGGCCGCGCCGACGCCCATCCTTGGCCGCCAAATACAGGGTGATCGCTTTGCGCAAAATTTCGCTTTTATTGGTTTCTCCTTCCTCAGCAGCCTTGTCCAGTTCGCGATTCAGATCATCGGACAACACAACATTGAAACGTACAGACATGGGCAGTTCCTCTTGGTTAAATGATGTGTTTTTTATACAGATATTTTACACATCAGGCAAGCAGAATGCGTGGGCTTCAGCCTGTCGAGTTTAATCAATTCGAAACCTGCTTGGCTGTCGCACATTTAGCCACGCCGAGCCGGTTCCGGACAGTATGAGCCAAGCGTCAATCTCACTGGCCTAAACCCCGCCCGTAAGGTTTCGGACGGGGTTTGGAACGGGTTTTAAACCATCGGACCGGAAGCCGATCCTTTGCGCTCAGGGACTAAAACTCAATCGTGCGAGTAAGGTAATTTCGTGCCGCAGCGCGGCGGAGTTTAGAATTCCCGCGCAGCGCGTGGGAACGAGTAATGTACGCGATTTAATACTCCAACCGAACCGAACCCAAAAAGGTTCTAGGCGTACCAAAGAAATGTTGGTTAAAACCATTGGCCGACGCGAAATAGGATTTATCCAACAAATTATCGACGTTGAATTGGACGGTAAACTTTGAATTCCCTATTCTCTGTTGATAACTCGTCATTAGATTCAGCGTAACGTAACCTGGCATTTGCACAAGATTTTCGTTATCCGCTTGCCGCTTGCCAACGACTACCGCTCCGGCACCAAACTTTAAGCCTTGCATATCGCCATCCTGGAATTCGTAAACATTCCAAAGACTGCCTGAATTACGTGCCGAGTTGTATAGCCTATTCCCTTGGTTACCGATTCCGCCGCTGGAGTCAAAATCCTTGGTGATATTGGCCACCGGAATATGCGCATAAGAGCCGATAATATTCCATCCGGGCATAACTTCGCCTTTTGCGTCCATTTCAATCCCTTGGCTCATCGCTTCGCCTATTGATTTCGACAAGGTGAAGTTGGTCGGGTCGGTCACCCGAATATTTTGTTTGGTCAATTCGAAATAAGCCAAGGAAGCGGAAAAACGGCCATCCCACAATTCGGTTTTTATGCCGGTTTCCCATTGTTGAGCCGTTTCAGGTTTGAGCAATTGCCCGTTTCGATTTACGCCGTTATTCGCGCCGAAATTCTCTGTGTAACTGCCATAGACCGACAACTCCGGAATCGGCCGCCACAATAAACCGCCTCTCGGACTCACCCTATCCTCGTCTATAGTGACGGCTCCGCCGTTTAATTCGTCATTACCACGGGCATTGTCATAACGCATGCCGCCAAGCGCAAAGAAATTATGCGGTAACTCCATTTGATCCTGTAGGTATAGGCCAAACCAATCCGAACTGGTTTTTACAACCGGTGCTACGTCGAAATTCGGTAAACCGGTGGGAACCGGATTGAAAACGTTAATAGGTGTGCTGGGACTTGGGCAGCAACCTTCCTTAACATTAAGATCCTCTCGAAAGTAATCCCCGCCCATTAATAATTTGTGTTTTACCACACCGGTATTGAATTTACCGGTCAAATTGACATTGGTGTAGTATTTTTCCCAGGGAGATTCGGTTTTAAAAAAGCCTCTGTCGACATTTCCAGACGCAGACGCCTGACCGAAAAAAAAGCTGCCTATTTGGTCGTATTGGGTGAATTCCGCATTGAACCTCTGTGAGATTTCCCAATTGTCATTGAACTGGTGAGACCAGTTTAATCCGACCAGTACCTTATCCGTAGTGATTTTGGCATTGGGCTCGCTCAAAAACGACTTTCGGGGCGCGGGTGCTGGACGATTACCTAATCCCGGAACACCTGGATCATTGATGCTTTCGTCATGAAGATATTCCAATTCAAATGTTGCTTTGGTTCTGGCATCGATATTCCAGGTCAGAACAGGCGCTACAAACACACGTTCATTACCGACATAGTCTCGAAAACTATTGTTATCTTGGTAAGCCAAATTGAATCGATAGAGTAGTGAGTTATCCGATGTTATCGGCCCGGTGGCGTCTACGGTGGTGCGGTATAAGTCGTAAGAACCGAATTGCTGCTGCAACGAGTAATAGGCATGGGACAATGGCTGTTTCGTCGTAACGTTGACGATTCCGCCAGGTTCGGTACGTCCATACAATAGCGAGGCCGGGCCTTTTAACACGTCTATGTTCTCGACATTGGCGGTTTCACGACGGTTGGTCGGTATGCCAGCTGCGATCGGAAAGGGCGATCCGTCCCGATATACCATCGTCGAATCGAAACCACGGATATTAAAATGGTCGGAACCCGTCGCATCTCCACCTTGCACTACACCACTGATATTTTTCAGTGCGTCTTTCAAACGTATTACTTGCTGATCTTCGATAACCTGTTTGGAAACCACTTGCACCGAAAACGGCGTCTCCATAATAGGGGTATCCGTTTTGGTTGCAGTTTTAGTGTGGGTCAAGTTGTAATCTTGATTATAAGGATCAGTCGAGTCATAAACCGCCTTCCCCACCACCGTTACCGCCGGCATCGTCGTAGCCGTGCGCGGTTCGGCGTTCGCGGCTGGTTCCACCGTAAACGTATCATCCGCCGTTTTCCGCACCGTCAAGCCCGAATCCTGCAACATCCGCTGCATGGCTTGCTCCGGGGTGTATTGGCCGGACACCGGGCTGGAGCGGAGTTTGCCGACCAGGTCCGCCGGATAGAGCAGGCGCAGGTTGGTCTGGTAGGCAAGCTCGGTCAGCGCGCTGTCCAGGGCTTGCGCCGGGATGTTGAAGGCTTGCGCGGCGTCGCCGGCCATCGCGGTCAGGCTGACCGTGCCGAGCAGGAATAATGCGGCAATAGGCTTGGGTTTAAACATACGGGTCTGGCCGGGATGGACGCTGCCGGTATCGCGTGATTTTTTCATCTGTAATCCTTAACGTGGCGGCGGCACCATTGCCGCGTACCGGTTAAGACGGACGACTGGAAAAATCTTGTAATGGCGGCGGGATTTTTTTTGCGCTAGCCGTGCAACACGGTCAACCACGGCGTGATTTGACTGATTTTTACCGCGAGGATTTGTTGCAGCATCGCCAGCGTGGCGGCGCGGTCCGCCAACGGAAAGACGCCGCTGACCCTTAGCGCCGCCAGTTTGGCGTCGCTAATGACGATCTTTCCAGGGAAATAGCGGTCCAGTTCCGCAACCACATCGGTCAGGGCTTGATTTTTAAAGACCAGTTTACCGCGCTGCCAAGCGGCATTTTGCTGCGGATCGGCCGCCACTGCAGCTTGCAGGCCGTCGGCGGCACTGTAAACCGCTTGTTGCCCTTCTTGAATGCGGGCGTCGGGCGGGTAATCCGGGGCCTGCAGACCTTTGACGCCCACCGCGTGTTCCTGCACAGTGATGCGGGCGGCGTGGTCTTGCTGCAGCACTTCAAAGACCGTGCCTAAGGCTTTGACCACTACAGTATCGGTGGCTACCTCAAACGGCCGTTTACGGTCGGCGGCGACCTTGAACAAGGCCTGGCCGTGTTTCAATATCAGTTTGCGGCCGGTATCCGAATAGGTAACCGTCAATGCGGTATCGGTATTCAACAGTACCTGGCTGCCGTCGGCCAACGTCACGGTTTTCTGTTCGCCGACAGCGGTGTAATAGTCGCTGAACCAGCGGTCGCCAAGGCCGGAAAACGGCAACACCAGCGCCAAGGCAACTGCGGCCGCAGCCAAGCCGCGCCAGACGGGCCAGCTAAATCGGTGGCCCATGGCTTGCGCCGGTATCGGCAAATCCCTTACCGCCCAGACCTCGCCCATGTCCAGCCACAGTTGTTCGGCCTCGGCAAAGGCGCGACGGTGCGAGGGGCTGCGATTTTGCCATTCGGCGGCCGCACGCCGCTCCTGCTCGCCGGCGTTTCCGGCGCGCAGCCGTATCACCCAATCAATGGCCTGATCGGACAAAGTGGTGATTTCGGAAACGGGTGCGTTACTCATCGGCATAAGGTTTGGACGATTGAAACTATTATGACGGATCACGCGGCCGTTCTTGCTGATATTTTCCGGGCGGTCGGCATGTGCTTCAATGTTGCTTGAGTCTGTCCCGGCAATGCCGCATGGCCCGCGCCAGATGCTTGGCAACCATGCTTTCCGAAATGCGCAGGCGGGCCGCAACTTCGGTATGGCTAAGGCCTTCGACCCGGATCCAGTAAAAAGCCAGACGGCAGTCTTCGGGCAATTCTGCCAAGGCTTGATGAATGGCTTGCAAGCGCTGGTTCTGCTGATAACGCTGCTCGGGGCCAGGCGACTGTTCGAGAACGGCGTTGTAGGTGTCGTCGTCGACATCCTGCTTGAGCCGATTGACGCTAAGCCGTTGGTAATCGATCACCAGATTGCCGACAACCCGAAACACGAAAGCCCGCGGATTCTCGATAGTTTCCTGGGTTTGCTGGCGGCTTAGCCGCAAATAAGCATCTTGCAGTATGTCTGCGGACAGGTCCTCCGAACCCAGTTTACGCACGATAAAACGACTGAGCTCATCGCGATGTTTATCGATGAATGCCGCAATTTGTTCTGCGCTGAGTTCGGCTTGCTCGCCGCTGTCGGAAGGTTTTGCGGAAAATACTTGGTCGGACATGTGCCATCGCTGCGTTATTGTCCGGATGTTACCAGCACGATACGCGCCCAATCGCACAAGCAAATAGAAATCAGGCAATTAAGCTTTTTTGCCGGCACATACCGGGAATGACGGGTGGAGAAAATACGTGATATGCCGCAGCGGTTTGCGGCAAAACCCTGATTGGCAGCGACAATCTAGGTTTGGTTACGACCCGTGCGAAAGTATCGAGAATGTGTTTTTGTAAATCAGCGGGCAATGGTGCCGGGCGCACCAAATCGCACGCATGCTGAGCGCGTTGAGCCGAATCCGCCAGAACATCGGCATCTACCGTATCGAATAAAGCGCGGCCAGGCTGCAGCTAGAAGCGGTCAACCTCAGCAGCGGCAGCACTTCGCAGCAGAAACAAACCGAATCGGGCTATCCGGAAAGTGGGCTAAAAATATCTACGACAATGGCGGGGCAGCTGCGACGACCTGATTGCGGCCAGCGTCCTTGGCTAGATAGAGCGCTTTGTCCGCCGCCCCGATCAAGGCCACCGGGGATAGACCGTTTGCCGGGTAGGTGGCTACACCAAATGATGCGGTGACATGGATACTGATTTCGGCAACGACAATGGGCTGCGCAATCAGGGCCAAACGTATCGATTCGGCGCGTTCACTAGCGGTTTGCAGCGAAGTATCCGGCAACACCAGAAAAAACTCTTCGCCGCCATAACGGCAATCCAAATCGCTGGCGCGGGCATGACGCTTCAGGATGTCGGCAAATGCTTTCAAAACTGCATCACCGGCCTGGTGTCCATAACAATCATTGATCATTTTAAAATGATCCAGATCGCTCATCACCACGCTCACCTCGTAGCCTTGTCGCTCTGCCAACAGCAATTCACGTTCCAAATTCTCGTTAAGGAACAGGCGGTTATACAGTCCGGTCAACGGATCATGAATCGCCTGATATTGGAGTTGCTCGTGTAGCGCTTGGACTTGCCGCTCGGAGCGCAATCGTTCGCTAATATCCGCCAAGACCGCTATCAATGCAGGCTTGCCACCAATATCTATGGCCGGACTCACCGATACCTCCACCGTGATCATTTGGCCATTCCTACGCACGGCGTTGGCGACAAAATTAATTTTGGCAAGCTCTTGGTTCAGCGCTTTCTGCATCGCTGCGCGCACGGTAGGTTCATCGGCATCGCTGACGAGTTCCATGATGTCCATCGTCATGAGTTCATCGACTGGGTAATCGAAGATTGCCGCGAACTTGGGATTCACATAATGAAAGCGGTCTTCGATAATCATGGTGATACCGACCAAGGATTGATCCAGCACCCGGTGAAATTTCTCCTCGGCTTCCTGCAGGGCCCGATTGATCTTCTCGTTTTCCCGCAATGCCGCATCCAGTTCCTTTGTCCGCGCCCGCACCAAATTTTCCAGCATAATGGTGGTTTGAAACTGATCAAAATCCGAGTAGTGTTGAGTGGCGCTATGCTCTACTCGATTCATTAAGGCTTCCACCACCTTATTCAGGCGAACGATTTCCGCCCTTAATTCGCTCTCTATATCGAGTGCATCTATATCAATCATCCTCGTCACACCTATCTACTGCCCCGATGGCAACCGCGGCGAAGGTCTGATTCACATGCACGCCGCGAAACTGTTCGCCATAAGTATTGAAACCTATCACCTTGTTATCACTCAGGATTTGTTCTGCCTGCGCCGTCAACCCGCGCTGTACCAGCTCAAGCTTTCTAAGGATGCAATCGCAAGCGACAACAACCTGAGGTTGGCCTATCTCGGCCCGAACTTCGGCAAACACCTGTTGCAGACTTTCGATAGGATCGACGCCCAGCGCCACTCTCAATACCAAGCCTTCCTCAATCGCGCAGTAAAAAGTCAGGCTTTGATCTTGGTTGGCGCTACGAATCGCCCGCACATAATAGTTTCCGTCGATAGATACCACGACCGGCGCCGCGGCAAAGTGCGCAGGGCTTAAAGCGTCTGTCGAAACCCCAATGAGTCTGGCGTATTCCGGCGCGGCTGGTAGGCCGTTGATTTCATATACGACGCGGCGTCTGGCATCGGCGAGAGTGACCACCAATCTTTCCGCGGTCGGCTCAAAATGCTGGGCTTTGAATATTTTGAACGGTAACGAGGTATGCACCAGCAACAACACGGCACTGTCGGTATGAAAGTCGCCCTCGCAATAAACGTATGTTTTATGGAACTGCAAGTCGTCGGCCGCCGAGCCGCCAATCATGGCGATATTGCCTAATGCGTCTTGTATCGCATGGGTGACCTGCTCTTCACGGACCGATAAGCCGTCGATCAACAAAAAACCGAAGCAATTTTCGGCATTAAGATGCGTCACTCTATCTTGCAAGCCATACAAAAGCACGTTGGCAAGCGCGTGCCCTTCGGCGATGCGAAACTGTTGCAAATTAGGGATTAGGCCACTGGTCGCCATAAAATCCGGTGCGGAAAAGCCGACACCTACCAGGCTTTGTTGACGTAATCCTGCACCGCCAATTTCGCCGGAAGTCGTACAGCCAAGCACTTGGATACCTTGAAATCGACGCCTTATTTCGGAAGCCAGCACAGTTCGGTCATAACTATTCGAACAAAAGAAAATGACCAAGGTGGTGTCGGCGTGCTGCAAACCTAAAGCAAGCTCTTCGACCGCCCGCTGGGGGTCAGCTAAACAGGAATGGGCAATGCGAATTGCCTTGCGGGGACTCATCTGCGTTCTCGGCAGTTACTGTTGACGAATTAGGGAAATATTCTACAACCGGGCTCCAGACCATGCTGTAGAAAAATCGAGATTTGTCGTTATTTGCTTATAAAAATCATCTGGATCGATGACAGAAATTAACCTGACTAGCCGTTCAACCATTCCATATAAAGTTGTACGCCTTGCTCGACGGTTTGGAACGAATGTTTGCAACCAGCGGCGCGTAATTTATCCAGATTGGCTTCGGTGAAGCTTTGGTAGCAGCCTTTCAGGTGCTCGGGGAAGGGAATATATTTGATATGGCCGCGCTGGTGAAATTTGATCACCGCATTGGCTACGTCATTAAAGGTCTGGCTACGACCCGTGCCACAGTTGTAGATGCCGGACACTTGCGGGTTATCCAGAAACCAAAGATTAATATCTACCACATCGCCGACATAAACAAAATCTCGGCGCTGCTCGCCGTTGCCGTAACCGTCGCAACCTTCGAATAAGCGTAATTCGTCGGAATCTTTGATCTGGTTATTCAAATGAAAGGCTACGCTGGCCATACTGCCTTTGTGGGCTTCGCGCGGACCGTAGACATTGAAGTAGCGTAAACCCACCACTTGCGCGGTCAATTTTTGCTGTCTGCGCAAATATTGGTCGAACTGAAACTTGGAATAACCGTAGACATTCAGCGGACCTTCATAAGCCAGTTCTTCCTTGAAGGTTAAATCGGCACCGTAAGTAGCGGCGCTGGAGGCGTAAATAAACGGGATTTTATGGCTTTGGCAATAATGAAACAGCGTTTTGCTGTATTCATAATTATTGTCCATCATGTAACGGCCGTCCCACTCTGTCGTGCTGGAACAGGCGCCCTGATGAAATATGGCTTCTATCGCTTCGGCATGGAAAGCACCTTGTTGCAGTCGTTCCAAAAAGGTGCTTCTGTCCAGATAATCCGCTATCTTGCACTCGACCAAATTCCGGTATTTGATACCGTTGGTCAAATGGTCGACGACCAAAATATCATCATAACCGCGGGCATTCAGGCCCAATACCAGATTGCTGCCGATGAAGCCAGCGCCACCGGTTACGATGATCACGGTTTTACTCGGCTACCACTTTTACCGGCAGCGTAATAACGACGTCGGTATGCAGATTGATAGCAATGTCGTATTCGCCGATGTTACGGATGACGCCGTTTGGCATACGGATTTCGTGCTTCTCAACTTTTACGCCGGCAGCGGTAATGGCATCAGCAACGTTTTGTGTACCAACAGAACCGAACAAACGGCCTTCGTCGCCGGTTTTGTGGGCAATGGATACGTTCAATTTGCTGATTGCTTCGCCGCGAGCAGTTGCAGCAGCCAATTTTTCAGCCGCTTGTTTTTCCAGCTCGGCGCGACGCTCTTCAAACTCTCTGATTTTCTTGGGCGTAGCAGGCACTGCTTTGCCTTGCGGGATCAAATAGTTTCTGCCGTAACCCGCTTTGATGGTTACTTTATCGCCCAGGTTACCCAGATTGGCGGTTTTTTCCAGAAGAATGACTTCCATCGTTTTCTACCTCTTAGATCGACTTGATTGTCGAAAAATCGGGAGCTTACGCTCCATTTGGTTTTAGTTTATTTCGTAAGTCCAGCCAGGTGTCAGTCAGTCCGCATAACACGATCACCACCATCACATGCGGGATCAACATCAATGTGACATATAAAAAAGGCACCATGAAACGACTACCCTTCATCACCGAGAACGCCGCGTGCAACACTGCGGTGCCTATCATTGTGTAGGTCACCAGCAGCACCAGTAGCACGTTCCAACAAAGTTCCGCGGTTTTACCGGAAGTCAGCATGGCTACTCCGGCCACCAACAAGGTGCCTAATGTCAGATGCACATGCCCTTTCAACGCCAAAAACTCGGCTCTGAAACCGCCCGGGTTGTATAGCGCTGCTTGCCACCATCTGGCCAAAAACAAACCGAACAGCAAGCCGTAAACGCTGCCTGCCGCGGCAACTCCGGACATGAAATGCGCCAACAATTCTGCAGACTGCCTAATTTGCTCAAGCGGCACATCGGTTTTGCCTTCAAGCATGGGCTGCAGCATAAAGCTCAACACTTCGCGCCAAAGCTGTACCGGTTGGTCCTGAATCATGTAAATACCCAGTACCACCGCCACACCCAGCAACACGGCAATTTCAATTGCCAGTGTCAGATAACGGCCTTCGCGCAGTACTATCGAAATCAGCCAAACCGGTAGCCAAAAGGCCAGACCGTAAAGCAATGCGTACTGGTAATTACCGATCAATAAGGTGCTTAATACGGCGGCAGCCAGACATGAGCACATGAGCACATACAAGCCTTCGCTAGCCCCACGCCTCAATGTTACCAATGAGACAGCGGCTGAACTTACGATACTGACAGGAGGAAACAGCAGCGATAGCAAGGCCAGACTGGATGCGACCGTCATGGCCTGCATCCGTCCTTTCATAATGAAAGTGGCCAGAAATTGCACGCGCTACGCCCCCCGTGCTAAATCACTTGTGTGCGTCGCAGAACGGCAACAAAGCCAGGAAACGCGCTTGTTTAATAGCGGAAGTCAGCTGTCTTTGATATTTCGCACTGGTACCGGTAATGCGGCTAGGAATGATTTTGCCGGTTTCGGTAACGTACTCGCTCAATAAATCCAGATCTTTATAATCGATTTTGATCGCGTCTTCGCCGCTAAAACGGCAACCTTTTTTGCGTCTAATGTTGTTACGTGCCATCACAATTCTCTTGGTTCAATGTTGATTATTCGGAATCCGCTGCGACTTCAGTCTCAACGACTTCTACTTCAGCTTCTTCGGTTTCTTCTTCGACTTCTTCCTTAACTCGGCTACCGGCTTTTTGACCGTCGTTACCGCTGACAGCAATCGCGGAAGGCTCGGTTACGGCCGCTTTTTGCGCCAGAGTTTGGCTACGCAGAATGGCGTCGTTGAAACGAAAACCGCTTTCCAGTTCTTCAAGAGTGGCTTGATCGCATTCGATGTTCATCAACACGTAGTGTGCTTTATGAATTTTTTTGATAGGGTAAGCCAAATGTCTACGGCCCCAATCTTCCAAACGGTGAATTTTGCCTGCGGCTTCTTCAACGGTGGATTTATAACGCTCTATCATAGCCGGCACCTGAGCACTTTGGTCAGGGTGGACTAAGAAGACAATTTCATAATGTCGCATGATTTCTCCTTACGGGTTTAAAAGCCTCCCATCCGCTTGAACAGTGAGGCAAGGGGTGGGGATAAATTCCCCAAAAAGCTGGGCATTATAGAAATAGGCGCTGTTTTTGCAAAGCAATTTTTCAACAGCGCCTAAAGTTGACTAGGCAAACAGACTCAATAAGCCATTACTGGCGATGGCACGGCCTGCTTCAATTTCTTCGAGCATAGTGTTGGAGGGCTCGGTTGCCGCACTATCGGAATGGCCTTGGCTTTGACTATTGCCACCGCGATTTTGCTCGCCGGCCATTTGGAAGGACTCGCGTCCAGACCGTTGTTCTGATTGTTGCTGGGAAACATTAACATCCGCCAAATTCAAGTTTTGCCCACCCAACATTTCCCGCAACTTGGGGATTGCCGCTTCAATGGCGTCCCTGACCGCCGCGTGCTGGGCGGTGAAGACCACATTGGCTTGATCTTGATTGACATCGATCTTGATGGAAATAGGGCCGAGATGCTCAGGATTCAGGCGAATTTCAGCGGAAGGCACCGCTTGTTTATGCATCCACAACAATTTTTCGCCCAGCTCGGTGTTCCATTCCGGATGAGTCAAATGTTTTTCTATCGTCGGCGCTGACGTTTGCCCGACGCTATTTACCGATTTATTCAGCTGGTTGATGTCGGCCGTCATTCTCGATAACCCCATATCAGCCTCGCTACCGCCAATTTGCTGTTTCGGCACATCGCGCTGCTCGGTTTGAAAAGTATCAGCCGCGCTGTCTTGCGCAAATTGCGGGGACGCGCCGTCTTCGGCGGCCAGGGTTTTGGCAAAACCGCTCTCCGCTACCATCGTCTTCCGCCCTTCATCAGCGCCACTCAATGCCGTCAACGCCTCTTTTTTGGCATCCATACCCAACAGCTCCGGATTGTTTTTGATGGCAGACATCGCCTCGCTGGTTACTACCGCTGATTTCAGCGCGTCGTTAACAACACTCACGCTATCCGCCACCGGCAAGGGCTGAGCTTGCGTGCTTACGTAGATCGCAGCATTCACCGCCTGCTCATCATGTGCAGCCTCGATATTTTCCGTCACTATATCGGCAAGATTCTCTTGATCGGCCGATGCAACCGGTAAAACCGGAGCTTGCGGCGCGGCACCGGTGGCCTCCAAGCCTTGCAAGTATTGCAAAACATCCGCTAAGGCTTGCATGGTATCGTCGAGATTAATATCCTGATCAAGTTTGGTTGCCGTCGGCAAACTCTTGCCGAATAGAGCGGTAAAATCCTGCAAGCTTTGACTGTTCAGAGCATCCGTCCCCAATCCGCCCAGCTGCTGTAAATTCGCCAAGCCGGCGTCACCGGCCGCCCCTTTACTCAATAAACTGTTTTGCAATTGTGCCAGCTGCTCAAGCAGCGTCGCCGAAAACACGCCAGCACCACCACCTTCGCCCAATAGAGCTGTCGTCGCAGCACCGGCGCTATCGGCAGAGGCTAATAGAGACAGCGGATTTAAACCTTGGATATTCATGGCATTTCTCCTGACATTTTTATTTAATCAAGCACTTCCCGTGCCATCCTTGCGTCCTGATCGCGCCGCCCGGTCGTCTTGCTCGGCCTGCTCGCGCTTTTGTTCGACTTTCATTTCTTCAATCAAAGCCAGCTCACTGACTTTTTGCAAACTTTTGGTACGTTGATGCGCCTCTTCCCAGCGCTTACGGGCCCGCTGCACCTCGCGCTCATGGTTGCTTACCGTCTGCTGCTGGCTTTCAATAGCCTGATCGAGCTTATCGGCAAAAGCCCTGAATTCCATCAACTGACTGATGTTGATCCCCGCCTGCTGTCTGACGGCGAACTTACCTGAATAATCCAAACGGTAACTTTGTAAATTTTCCAGCTGGGCCTGCTGCTCTTGCAGTTTTTGCTGACAGATACCCAAAGCCTGCAAAGCGTCATGTTCCTGACGCGCATGCAAGTCGATAATGACTTTCAGTCGTTGCGACTTTTTCATCAGCTAGCCAACAATTGCGCCAACTCGCTCAGACTCCGGCTCAAGTCCACCGATTCGTCCATGCTTTGTTGTAGAAAATCCATGATCGCCGGATTTTTTTCTATCGCTTTATCGATGCGCGGATCGGCTCCCGGCCGATAAGCACCGACGCTAATCAAATCCTTGTTCTGTTGATAGATGGAATACAAACGCCGCAAATCGCGCGCCATTTGCAGATGTTCCGGTTCTATGATGTCCGGCATCACCCGGCTGATCGAGGCTTCAATATCGATTGCCGGATAGTGCCCCGACTCCGCCAACGAGCGCGACAGCACCACATGGCCGTCCAGCACCCCCCGCGCCGCATCGGCAATCGGATCGTTGGTATCGTCGCCTTCCGCCAATACCGTATAAAACGCGGTAATCGAACCGCCGCCTTCGTCGCCGTTTCCGGCACGCTCCACCAACTGCGGTAATTTCGCAAACACCGAGGGTGGATAGCCCTTGGTCGCCGGCGGCTCGTCTATCGCCAAAGCGATTTCCCGATAAGCCTGGGCGTAACGAGTCAAAGAGTCCATCAGCAACAACACGTCCAGGCCCTGGTCACGAAAATACTCGGCAATACTGGTCGCCAGCAAGGCGCCGTGCACCCGCATCAGCGGCGAGTCGTCAGCCGGCGAGGCGACCACCACGGCTCTGCGCAAACCTTCTTCGCCAAGAATTTTCAACACAAATTCGTTGACCTCCCTGCCCCGCTCGCCGACCAATCCCACCACGACCACATCGGCATTGGTAAACTTGGTCATCATCCCCAACAACACGCTTTTACCCACGCCGGTGCCGGCAAACAAGCCCATGCGCTGTCCACGGCCGACGCTGAGAATGGCGTTGATCGCCCGCACACCAACATCCAACGCCTCGCGGATCGGTTTGCGGCTGAGTGGATTGATGGTAACGCCGGATAAAGAGACCTTGGCATCGGTATCCAGCGGCCCCTTACTATCCAAGGGCTTGCCGGCACCGTCTAGCACCCGGCCCAATAAACCAAAACCGACGCTGGCCAGACTGTTCTTGCCCATGGGAATGACACGGCAGCCCGGTTCCAGGCCGTGCGTATCGCCGGTCGGCATCAAAAATAAGCGGGATCCGCCAAAACCGACGACCTCAGCCGTGATGATCTTGCCGGATTTGGTAATTACTTGACACAATGAACCGATTGCCGCCCGGCAACCTTCCGCTTCCAGGGTTAAGCCCACCATCCGCGACAATTTGCCTTCGACCACCAATTCCAGCGGGTCCGCAGCCAATCTTTCCCGATACGGCTGCAAGCGCGCCAGCCACAAGTCGGAACGGTCGGCACTGGGAATCATCGCCCAAAATCCTCACGCCGCTCGCCGCCCAATACGGTGGCGATCACGGCGGCTACCCGGCTTTCGACGCTGGCATCGATTCTGGACATTTCGGTTTCAACGGTGCAGCCGCCACGGCTCAACAAGGGATTTTCCTGTAAGCGCCAAGGCGGCATATTTTCATCGAGTTTTAACGCAGTACGCACCAAGGCCGCATCTTCGGGGTGCAAGTTGACGGTGACCTTCTGAGATGCCAGCGGCAAAGCATTGATCGCCTCCCTGACTACGCCGACGATCTCGCCGGGTTCTAACTTCAACTCCCGGCGAATCAATTGACTGGCAATCGCGATGGTTAATTTCACCAACTCCTGCTCGACCGACTCGTCGAGTTGTTTGAAGGGCTCGCTGAGCGCCTCCAGTAAATTGGCGAACTCGGCCGCCTGCTTTTGCAGCAAATGCACGCTTTCTTCATAGCCTTGTTTGCGCCCTGCTTCAAAACCTTCCTTTTGCCCGTCCGCATAACCTTGCTGCTTACCTTGTTCGAAGGCTTCTGCGTAGGCCTGCTTTTGAATTTCTTCAATCTGTTCCGCGGTCAAAACCTGGGTTACTTCCTCCAATTCGACGGCTTCGGAACGCGGGTTGCTGAAATCCTGCAGATTGGTCCAGCGATCCAGAGCCTGTAATTCAGACTCGGAAAACTTATTGCCCTTAGACGAACTCATCGCCACCGCCACCGCCACCCAAAGCTATTTCACCCGCATCGGACAAGCGTTTGGCTATCGCCAGAATATCTTTTTGCGCGGCCTCCACTTCGCTTAAGCGTGCAGGCGGTGCAGCTTCCAAGTCGTCACGCAACATTTCCGCCGCGCGTCTGGACATATTGGCAAACACTTTGTCGCGTAAACCGGTTTCCACGCCGCGCAGAGCCAACAGCAGCTGATCGGTGGACACTTCGCGCAACAGGGTTTGAATACCGCGATCATCGACATTGATCAAATCGCCGAACACAAACATTTTATCCTGGATGCGTTGGCCCAAATCGGCGTTGGCTTCGTTGATGTCTTGCATCATCGGATCGCTGATACCGCTTTCGATAAAGTTAAGGATATTGGCCGCCGCGTCGATACCGCCGATTTGCGAGGATTTGACGCCGTCGCTGCCGGTCAACTGTTTCTCCATGATGTCGTCCAACTCGCGCAAAGCGGCGGGCTGCACACCTTCTAAAGTAGCGATGCGCATCAAAATATCCGAACGCATGTTTTGCGGCAATAAGGTCAGTACGTCGGCGGCCTGATCGGCATCCAGCAACGACAAAATTATGGAAATGATTTGCGGATGTTCCAGACGAATCAAATCGGCGATGGACCGAGTATCCATCCATTTCAGCTGTTCGATACCCTTGCTGTTGGCGCCCAACAAAATCCGGTCGATGATGCTGCCGGCTTTATCCGCACCCAGCGCGTTGGTCAGCATATTACGAATGTATTCGTCGGAGTCCAGCCCCAGACCCGTTTCGTTTTTGATTTCGATGATGAATTCTTCCAGCACTTCATCAACCATGCCCGAGCTAATCGGTCCAAGCTGCGCCATGTTCGAACCGATCAATTGCACTTCTTTCGGTCCCATATGCCGCAATACCGAGGCTGCTCTATCCTGCCCCACCGCCAATAACAGCAGCGAAGCCCGTTGCGCATGCGTTAATTTCTCTTGCTCAGCCATCGTCTTTCAACCAGGTTTTGATCACTTGCGCGACCAATTTAGGATCTTCGTCTATGAGTTTTTGCACATATTCCAAACGTTTTTCATAGCTTTGCGGCGCTTCGAGTAACAATAAATCCTCCACGCCAGTGGTGATGGTGCGCACTTCGCCGGTTTCTTCATCCACCGACACCGCCACAGCCACCGGCTTGCCGGTCTCGTCGAAACGCACCACACCACCCGTCGCTTCCGCGATTGCTTTGGCTTGCTCAAGGGCTTCTAACTGTTCTTCCTTCGCCACCAAAGTGCGCAGGCCGGGACGCAATACCCCCATGATCAGCAACACCACCACTGCAACGGCGGCCAATTGTTTCAGCGCGCTGGCAAACCAGGGTTGTTGCCAGATGGGTTCGGAAGGGACTTCTTCCAGCGCATCGGGCAATCTAAACGCGACATTGGTGACCGTTACCTGATCGCCGCGGCTGTTATCATAACCCACTGCCTGTTTGACCAAGTCGCGAAGTTGATTCAGATCTTCTTGCGAGTAAGCCACTAAGGTCGCTTTACCGTCGGCTTGCACAACTTTTTTATCGTCCACCACTACCGCCACCGACAGGCGTCTTAAGGCACCTGTGGCCAGTCTAGTATGAGTAATGGTTTTATCCAGTTCGTAATTACGGGTCGCGGTTTTGTTGGACGAGCCGGAACCGGATTCTGCGGCAGCTTGTTTTTCCTGGCCACTAGCGACTTCAGGCGCGGTACCCGTGGGTGGGGGTTGATTGGATAAAGCGCCGGGCACACCTTGCACTTTGGATAAGGAGTTATTTTCTTCCTGAGTTTGCTCGCTACGCAGAGCAGGCAAATCCGGGTTAAACATTTCCTGGGTTTTTTCGGTGACGGTGAAATCGACGTCCGCGGAAATTTGCGCCCGCATGCCGTCGCCGCCTACCAGTGGCGTCAGGATGTTTTCGATTCGGCCACGTAGATGCTCTTCTATATTTTTCTTGTATTCGAACTGCTTGCTGGACAAGGACATATCTTCGCCGCCTTCCTTGCTGTTCAACAAGCGGCCTTTCTGATCCACGACCGTCACCTGACTGGCTTCCATCAATGGCACGCTGGAAGCGACCAAATGCACAATAGATTCGATTTGCTCTTTTTCCAGGGTGCGGCCTTGATAGAGCTCGACGACCACCGAGGCGCTGGGCTTTTTGCGTTCCCGGACAAATACCGATTGCACCGGAATAGCCAGCAGCACTTTTGCGGATTTGACGTTTTGAATGGTTTGAATCGTCAGGGCGATTTCGCCTTCCAACGCGCGCTGAAAGCGCATTTGTTCAACATTTTTGCTGGCGCCGAAGCCATTGTCTTTTTCCAGCAATTCATAGCCCAAGCTGGCACTGCGCGGCAAGCCTTGTGCGGCCAATTTTAATTTCAGTTCCCGCACACTATCGGCCGGCACCATGATCGCGCCGGAGCCGGTTTCGACCTTGTAATCGACATTTAACTTGCTCAGCGCATCGAGAATTTCCGCAGAATCTTTTTCCGCCACACCGGAAAACAGTAAATCGTAAGACGGGGCCTGCGACCACAACACCACCGCTACGCCTATAGCCACACTAAGAGCCAAACCCAACATCAAGCCGACCTGACGTGCCATCGGCATTTTGCTCAGGCTTTTCAATGCAGGGTGCATTTTGTCGGCGTTTGCCATACTTGATTGGGTATGGGCCTCCATCGGTAGATTTCTGTCTAGTTCGCTCATGGCTTATCTTCCGCTGCCTACATTGACATGCCCATCACGTCCTTATAAGCATCCACCAGTTTGTTACGCACCTGGAGCATGGCCTGAAAAGAAACGCTGGCTTTTTGCGAGGCAATCATCACTTCCGCCAAACTGACGTCACTCTGACCCATCTCAAAGGATTTAGCCAAACCGCTGGCGGTTTGCTGAGTGTTATTCACTGCGTCGATGGATTGTTTCAACATGGCGGCAAAATCGCCGGAGGTGTCGCTAGGCTGTGGCTTGGCACCGGCCTCTATGGACATGGCCCGCATCTGGGCGAGCACTTGGTTAACATTCATATCTGACATGATAATGACTCTTTTAGGTTGCCTTGCTTAGCATAAGCATTTTTCAAGCCAAGATTTAACCTGGTACCATCACTCCCGCCTCTTTCATCCGCGCAATTTTATAACGCAGAGTGCGCGGACTGATACCCAGCTTGGCGGCTGTGGTTTTCCGGCTGCCGCTGACGTCGCGTAACATTTGCAAAATGATTTTTTCCTCAGCCGAACGCACGCCGTCGCCCAAGCTGCCGAGCTCGAAAGGGCTGCTCTCGCCATCGGTTTGCCGCGATTCTACGGCAAGACTTTGCACAGCAGCGGGCAAACTCGGCAAAACCAACATATCTTCCTCAAAAATCAGGTCGTCGGCGCCAATTTGATGCCGGCTTTGCAGGATCAAGGCCCGCTGCACCACGTTTTCCAACTCTCTGACATTACCCGGCCAACTGTATTCAGACAACTTGATCATGGCCGCCTCGTCAAAGCCGCCGACCGCTTTCCCAGCCGGACTATGCTTGTGCAACAACTCCAGCGCCAGCGGCAAAATATCGCCCGTCCGTTCCCGGAGTGGCGGAATTTTGAGTGGAAATACGCTCAAGCGGAAATATAGATCTTCGCGAAACCGGCCGTCCTGCACATACTCTTTTAATTTGCGATTGGTAGTCGCCAAAATTCTGACGTTCAGCGCGATTTTGCGATGGCTACCCAGGCGTTCAACCTCTTTTTCCTGCAACACCCGCAGCAATTTGGCTTGCAGCGAAATATCCATCTCGGAAATCTCGTCCAGTAATAAGGTGCCGCCCTGCGCCAGCTCGAACTTGCCGGGCGCCGATTGAATCGCACCGGTAAATGCGCCTTTTTCATAACCGAACAACATCGCTTCCAGCATGTTTTCCGGAATCGCCGCGCAATTAATAGCCTCGAACGGGCCGGCATGATAATGCGAGTTGCGATGAACGTAACGGGCCAGCACTTCCTTACCGGTACCGCTCTCGCCTTCCAGCAACATGGTCACGTCGGTTTTGGCAACTTTACTGGCCAAGGCATAAAGCTTTTTCATGCTCTCGTCAGCCACCACCCGCTCGTTAACCACTGGAGCTTGCCGCGTAATCAACGACGCCACCTTATCGACCAACATCCCGGCTTCGAACGGTTTGATCAGATAGTCGGCCGCACCGGACTGCATAGCTTCCACCGCTTTGGGAATGGTGCCGTAAGCCGTCATCAGCAACACCGGTAACTGTTCGAACTTTTGCTGAATATTCTGTAACAGCTGAAAACCGTCCATCACCGGCATTTGCACATCGCTGACCACCAGCCGGACCGGATGCTTGGCTAATTGGCTCAAAGCCTCGATACCGTGTTTAGCGGAGATGACCCGATAGCCTTCAATTTCCAAGGTATCGCATAGGGCCTCGCATAAAGCCATGTCGTCTTCGACGATAAGTACATCATACTGTTTCATCATTTTGCTCCATTTTGGCATGACCGACGGATAAGCCGAGGGTGTATTGACTGACACAGGGCAGACTCAAACTAAAACTCGTCCCCAGCCCCGGCGTCGAACGGCATATGACACTGCCGCCATGGGCGCGTGCCACACTGTCCACCACCGCCAACCCCAAGCCGGTGCCATTGGATTTGGTGGTGTAGAACGGTTCGAATAATTTAGTTTGCTGGGCTTGGGCTATACCGGGCCCATCATCCGTCACCTTGATGTCGATGCAGCCTAAATCGCTACGCCGGACCGTTAATGCAATGTTGCGCGCACCCGCCTCGGCCGCGTTATTGATTAAATTCAGTAGCGCTCCTCGCAGCGCATCCTCATTGCCAAGTAACTGATCGGTGCTGATGCGATTTTCAATGCTAAATTCGCAGGCAAAACTATCAGCCGCTTCGGCAAGATGCGCCAGTAGCCGCCGCAATGAAAAGCTTTGCATGGCCATTCGGCCCTGTTTAGCAAAAATCAGCATGTCGTTCACTTGGCGCTCCAGGTGATGCAGGCGTTCTAAAATTTTCTCGGAGAACTGTTGGCGTTTTTCGTCGCTTATAGCGGGTTTGCTCATTTGCGAGGCATACAGAATCGCGGTTGCCAGCGGTGTGCGCACCTGATGCGCCAGACCGGCCACCATTTCGCCCATCGCGCTGAGCTGCTTATGCTGAGCCAGCGTGTCTTGTAAGGAACGCAATTCGCTGACATCCGATAACAAAATAATTTGCTCGTTATCGTTACCCAATGAACTATGAGTGATATTGACTTTACGTCCGTCTCGGAGCTGTCGTTCATGCGGCGATTCGAACACCGGTTGCAAACTGCGCGCAGCCACACTCGACCACAATTGGCCCAACAAAGGTTCACCCAAAAAGTCCACCGAATGAACATTGCAATCGATGATTAAACCGTGCGAATTAAGCACCACTACCGCCGCCGGCAAGGCTGCCAGAATTTGTTGCAAGCGGCTGGCGAGCTTTTCCTTCTCAATCAGCGTATTTAAACGCTCGCTACGGGCAGCCTGTAACTCCCGATTGAGCTTGGCCACTTGCTCTTCCAAACCTTGGTAAGAATGCGCCAGATTTTCTGAAAGTTCGTTAAATATCCGGAATGCATCGGTCAAGCGCTCGGTTTTTTGTTGTTGATGCAGCTCTAAAGTACCCATATTTAGTCGCCTAATTGATTGTCCAGACGCTAAAAGCAAAATTTAGACCATTTAAATTTACATTTAAAATCATATTCTTAAATGCGACCAGTCAAGTTTTTGACGACAAGAAGCCGGCTGTTAGTTCCGGACTGGTGGCGAGTTGGCTTTACGACTATGCTATGTGCACACTTGAGCAACTCCCAATTTCGCTATGCGCAAACATCCGATGAAATCCAATTTCCCGTTAAATAAACTACTGCTGATTCTGGCGCTCAACCCCGTACAGATAAGCTTTGCCGACGACATCCAGGCCGGCAAGTTTTACGAAGAGGCGTTACAGTCCTACAGAAATCAGAACAATGCCGAAGCGATCATCCAGTTAAAGAATGCGTTACAGCAAAATGAAAGATATGTTTCGGCTCACATGCTGCTTGGCGAAATTTACTTGCAACAGAAATCGTTGACGGAAGCAGAAGTCCAACTTGGCCTAGCCAAACAATTAGGCGCGGACCCATCTTTAATAGCGGAAAACCTGGCCAAGCTCTATACCTACCAAATCCGTTACAACGACCTGCTGAAGGAAATCGATCCGGCGCAGTTCAATAGCGGTTTGCGTCCAGTTTTGCATGTTTACCGCGGTAACGCATACCTGCAACTCAATCTAATCAGCGAAGCCCTGAATGAATTCGACATTGCCTTGCAAATTGCTCCCAATCAGGTGAACGCCACAATCGGGCGCGCGAATGCCCTGTTAAAGCGTGGCGACATTAAAGGCGCCGATCAAGCTGCCGAGAAAGCCATACAAATCCAAGCCAGCGATGCCGGCGTTTGGTATACAAAAGGCTCGATCAAGCATGCCAACATGGAACTGGATGAAGCTTTAAAATTTTACGACAAAGCAATTGAGCTCAACCCCGATCACGTAGACACACGGCTTGCCAGAGCAGGCCTGTTAATGGACTTAAAGCAAGATGATCGGGCACGGCAAGATTTGGAATATGTGCGCAGAGCTTATCCATTTGAACCGAAAGCAGCCTATCTACATGCGGTTTTACTCGAACGCAATAGCCAGAAAGAAGCGGCGACTAAAGAATTGGAAGTGGCGGCCGACATCATCACCGGCATCAAACCGGAATATTTATCAGCACATGGTCCGACTTTAATGCTCTCCGGCTTGGTTAACTACAGCCTGCAACGATACGACTTGGCAGCGGAGTATTTGCGTCTGTACGTTAAGCAATACCCGGAACAATCAGGCACGTATAAATTGTTGGCCACCATACTTTTAGAAAAAAACGAACCCGAGCAAGCTATTGATCTGCTCCGCCCGGTGCAAATCCGCAATCCCCAGGATCAGCGCCTGGCATTTTTATTGGGAAGTGCTTTCATGAAGGCCGGCAAACACGATATGGCCAATAATATGTTTGGAAAAGCCGCTGCTTTAGGGAATGACAGTGGCAGCCTACAAGCCGAAATAGGCCTTAACCGATTAGCAATGGGCCAGGAGCAGGCAGCAGTTCAAGACCTTGAAGTGGCATTCAAAAAAAATCCGGATGCGGTCAAGGCCGGTATTCCTCTCGTGGCACTTTACATGAGCCGTGGCGAACCGGAAAAAGCGTTGAAAACCGCACAAGCCCTGCATGAAAAAGCGTCGAAAAACTTTACACTACTAAATTTACTGGGGACCGCTCAAGTCAATACCGGGCAATACAAGCTGGCCCGGCAAAGTTTCGAGAAGGCGATTGAACTGAACCCCAATTTTCTCGACGCGCAAATTAACCTAAGTAAACTGGACGTCGGCGAGAACAAACTTGATCAAGCCAGACAGCGCCTGCAAACCTTGCAGCAGAATCATCCGAGCGACATCGATATTCTTATCGAGTTGGCCAAAGTCGAGCAAAGTGCCGGACGCTATGAGCTAGCCAATGACTGGCTGGCAAAAGCGAAGATGATTGATCAAAAATCATTACCGACACTTTTGGCTTTGGTTGAGTTGAATCTGAAGATGGGCAAAGCTGCTGAGGCTAATGCCGCCGCACAAGCAGCGGAAGTAATCGACAAGAACAGCCCCCAGGTTATGGACGCCCTGGCTCGAAGTTACTTGGCTAATAACAATAAGGACAAAGCCTTAGGTGTATTTATCCGCATGGCTGACCAAGCCCGGTTTAATGTCAAACAACTTTACAAAGCGGCTCGTTATCAAATAGATGCAGGCGATTATTTTGAAGCCATAAAGACCTTGAAAAAAGCCGTTTTGGTCGACGAAAATCATATACCTTCGCAAATTGCCTTGGTGGAAATGGAACTGCTCCATGGGAAACCGGTATTTGCATTGAGCCGCGCAGAAAGCCTGTTAAAACAATATCCCAAACGCGCCTTTCCCCACCGACTATTGGGAAACATCGCCGATCATGACAAAAACCTTAGTTTGGCCAACAGCCATTACCAAGCAGCTTTCGAGCTGGAGCCGGATACAGCTTCATTGATGCTGCTTTATGAAAATTTGAAAAAAATCGATCAGCCGGACAAAGCTTACAATTTACTGGATCAGTGGGTCAAAAAGCATCCTCAAGACCAGCTACCGATGGCAGCCTTTGCAAACGAATTACTGAAAAGCGGAAAGTTTAAAGAGGCGGAAAAGTACTACGTCGAGCTATTGAAACAATTCCCCAACGAACCGCAGTTCCTGAACAACCTTGCTTATGTATATCTCAATAACGGCAACAGCAAAGCCTTGTCGATTGCCGAACAGGCCCATAAATTGGCCCCTGACCAACCGGCGACAAACGATACCTTAGGCTGGATCCTCGTCAACACGGGGCAAATAGAACAGGGGCTTCATTACTTACGAAATGCACACTCACTACTCTCGCAAGATTCTGAGATACGCTACCATATCGCAGTTGCCCTCAATCAGTTGCAACGCCAGGAAGAGGCTAAGCAAGAATTACAAGAAGCGCTAAAAGGCGAAGCTATTTTCAATGGCCGCGAACAAGCAAAAGCACTGCTTGAAAAGCTGAGCAGATAGTCGATTTTTCAAAACATGTCGTAATTTTTTACACCATGCGTAATCGCCGACTTATTTTATTCACAAAAAAACAATTAACGCATTGTATTAGAATAATAATTTTTACTATGGCCCAATAAGTGCTCAGATATAAACAGACCGTAAAACTTTGTTCATGACCAATAGTACAATGGTTATTTCCAGGCCGACGAAGACAATACCGGAAGGTAAAATTTCAAAAATTGCGAGGACATTATGACCCCAAAACTCTTGGCTATAGCAACTCTGCTGCTGGCCCCGTGGTCGGTTAACGCCACCATATGGACTATAAACGGTACTAGTTCAGTGACACCGACGGGCATTCAAAGTATGGCTGCATACTCAGTTGGGACTACAAGCACTTCAACTTTTTCAGCAGCCACACTGGCTTGGTACGGTAGTGCTAACGGCCTGGGTGTATTAAGCGGCTCGGAGACGACAAATAGCTACCCAGACCATGCGGTTGATAACAACGGCAGAATCGAAGCGGTGCTATTTCGGTTTGATGGCAGCACGATTTTAGACAAACTAACTGTCGGTTGGCCGGATACCACAGCCTACGACTCAGATATATCGGTTCTCAGGTACACCGGCGCAGTACCGGCTACCGGTGCGCTCACTGGCGCAGCAGATATTTCCGGAAAAAGTATTTCCGGTCTTCTTAGCAACAGCTGGGAATTCGTAGGTAGTTACAATACCGTTGGCGACGTGGCTGAAGACATCAACCCAAACAGCCTGTCTTCAAGTCTTTGGCTGATTAGCGCGTACAGCAGCAGATGGGGTTCCGGCTTGGGAGACTCTAACGTCGACAACAGCAACGACTACTTCAAGCTCACCAAGCTTGAAGGCACAGCAGGAACGCCAGGCGGTGGCGGCGGTGCAGGCAGCGTGCCGGAACCAACCAGCCTGTTGTTACTGGCTGGCGGCATGCTGGGCTGGAGAATGAATCGCAAAAGCCAAGCCTTGGCCGCATAAGCGCACAGAAGCTCTAAATAAAAAACCGTCTTCCAGACCTAACTGGAAGACGGTTTTTTTATGCACCACACATATTAAGGATATAAAGCAACCGTCTCTAAAGACAGATACTCGGGCAGCCCGAACATCAGATTCATATTTTGCACCGCCTGCCCCGACGCGCCTTTCACCAAGTTATCAATCACAGACAAAATCACTACCGTATCACCGCCTTGCGGTTGATGCACGGCAATTTGACAGCGATTACTGCCGCGCACGTTGCGAGTGTCGGCATGACTGCCGCTTGGCAACACATCGACAAATCTTTCATCGCGATACTTCTCTTCAAACAAACTTTGCAAATCCAACTTCCTATTTAAACGCCCATACAGCGTGGCGTGAATACCGCGTATCATCGGCGTCAGATGCGGCACGAAAGTTAAACCAACTGCCTGTTTGGCGACATTTTGCAAACCCTGCCTGATTTCCGGCAAATGTCTGTGCCCGGCGACTGCATAAGCCTTAAAACTCTCACCTGCCTCACTCATCAACGACGAGATTTCCGCCTTGCGCCCCGCACCGCTGACGCCGGATTTCACGTCGGCGATCAAATACTGCTGATCAATCGCTCCGACCTCCAATAACGGCAAAAACCCCAATTGCACGGCAGTCGGATAACATCCTGGGCATGCAATCAATCGCGCCTGCTTGATCTGCTCCCGATTGACTTCCGGCAAACCATAAACCGCCTCGGCGATGAGATTCGGGCTGGCGTGCTGCATGCCATACCACTTTTCCCATTCGTGCCGGTCTTTAATCCGAAAATCGGCAGACAAATCGATAACTTTGACACCCAGTTCCACCAGCGCCTTTGCCATCAACATGGCGGTACCGTTTGGCGTTGCGAAAAACACCACATCGCAGTCTTTTAAATTATCGAGTTCCGGCAGGCTAAATGTCACATCACAGCAGCCCCGTAGACTCGGATACAACTGATCCACTCGCATTCCGGCATCCGCGCGCGAAGTCACCACACTCACTTCGACCTGGGGATGCAATACCAAAATTCTTAATAATTCGACGCCGGTATACCCGGTACCGCCGACAATGCCTGCACGTATCATGAATGCTCTCGTTGAAAAAATACTGTTAATCTATTGCGGCGCATATAATACGCCACTCTCTCCGCAAAGCTTAACACCATGCGCGCCATCGAGATTTATCGCTCCGCTGAGTTGACCGATTTAATCGTCGCCGATCAAGCTCTACCCTCACCCGCCCCACATCAAGTATTGATAAAAGTGGTTGCAGCCGGGGTAAACCGTCCAGACCTGATGCAGCGCAAAGGCCTGTATCCCCCGCCACCCGGAGCATCCCCAGTTCTAGGCCTGGAAGTAGCGGGTACTATCACCAAACTCGGCAGCCAAGTAAAACACCTCAAGATTGGCGAACCGGTTTGCGCCCTACTGACCGGCGGCGGTTATGCGGAGTATTGCCTGGCAAGCGCCTGTTGCTGCCTGCCAATACCGCAAGGCCTGAGTTTTATTCAGGCCTCCGCGTTACCGGAAACCTTTTTTACGGTCTGGAGCAACGTCTTCGACTACGCGAAACTGCAAGTCGGCGAAACGTTACTGGTGCATGGAGGCACCAGCGGCATCGGCACCACCGCCCTTCAGCTTGGCAAAGCATTTGGCGCGCAAGTGATTGTCACCGCAGGTAATGAGGATAAATGCCAGTATTGCGAAAAACTGGGCGCAGACCTTGCGATCAATTATCGGCAGCAGGACTTTGTCGAAGCCCTTATGCATCAGACAGATGGCAAAGGCGTTAATGTCGTTTTAGACATAATCGGCGGGGACTACTTGCCGCGTAACTTGAAATGTCTGACTATCGATGGCCGACTCCAACAGATTGCCATCCAACACGGCGGTAAAAGCGAAATCAATCTGGCATCCGTGCTGATGAAGCGCTTGACCATCGCCGGCACCACCTTGCGCCCCCGCGACGACGAATTCAAGGCTAAAATAACCCAACAACTTTTTGCAAAAGTTTGGCCGCTACTGGAATCCGGCCAAATCAAACCCATCATCGATTCGGTTTTTCCACTGGCCAACGCTGCTGAAGCCCACGAAAGAATGGAAAGCGGCCAACATATCGGTAAAATAATTTTGGAGGTATAAGCATGCCCTACACCACACTGGTTTCCACAGACATTCTAGCTGCTAACTTGGACAATCCGGATTGGCGAATATTCGACTGCCGTTTCTCGCTTGCCGATGTGACAGCCGGTCATAAATCCTACCGAAAAGGCCATATTCCCGGTGCGCGCTATGCTGATTTAAACCAGGATTTGTCTTCACCGGTGCAATCGTATACCGGCCGCCATCCATTGCCTGACTTTAACGTATTAGGTACAAAGTTGGGCGATTGGGGCGTCAACAACCGCAGTCAAATCGTGGTGTACGACGATGCCGGTGGCGCATTTGCCGGGCGGATGTGGTGGCTGCTACGCACGATGGGCCATACTCAAGTCGCGGTGCTGGATGGCGGATTTACACGCTGGCAAAAGCAAGATTTTCCGGTCACTACCGTGCTTCCAAACATTACCGCCAGCCAATTCCGCGTCTATCTGGACAACAAACAATGGCTGGATGCCGATCAAGTGGCAAACGGTTTGGCGACACGAAAATTCACCTTGATAGATGCCAGAACACCTGAACGCTTCCATGGTCGACAAGAGCCTATAGATCCAGTAGCCGGTCATGTACCCAAAGCGCGAAACAGACCCTTGCACACCAATCTGGACAAATCGGGATTATTTTTACCCGCCGATCAGCTACGCCAGCAATTTAGCGCACTAGTAGCTCCTTATCCAACCGAGCAAGTAGTACATATGTGCGGATCGGGTGTGACCGCCTGCCATAACCTGTTAGCGATGGAAATTGCAGGACTGACTGGTTCAAAACTTTACGCCGGCTCATGGAGCGACTGGATTACTAACCGGAATAGAGCTGTCGCTAGAGATTGACCCCAGCATAAACATAAACAGCTGTGCTGTATTTTCTGAACGACTAAAACTGTAAAGACGCTGAATATATTCAGCGTCTTAAAGGCAGGTTTATTGCTTAAGCGTTAAGCCTGGAACGGATTTTCCAAGACTATGGTTTCGTTCCTGTCCGGGCCCGTAGACAAGATCGTGACTTTTACACCGACCAGTTGTTCCAGCCTAGCAATATAGGCTTTGGCATTTTCCGGCAATTGTGCAAAATCAGTAACGCCAGCAGTCGTACCTGTCCAACCCGGCATTTCCTCGATAACGGCTTCACACGCCGCATATTGATCAGCACCTAGCGGGGCGGTCTCAGTCATTTCACCGTTAATCTTGTAAGCGGTGCAGATACCAATTTTATCCAGACCATCCAGCACGTCGAGCTTGGTTAAGCAGATACCGCTCAAGCTATTTAATTGCGCCGATTTACGCATCGACACCGCGTCGAACCACCCGCAACGGCGTTTACGGCCCGTAGTAGCGCCAAACTCATGGCCTTTAACGCCCAGATGCTCGCCGTAATGATCCAGCAATTCGGTGGGGAACGGGCCGTTACCGACGCGAGTGGAATAGGCTTTAGTAATACCCAACACATAATCAAGCGCCAAAGGCCCTACTCCAGTACCGGTAGCCGCACCGCCCGCCGTGGTATTGGATGAAGTGACGTAGGGATAAGTACCGTGGTCTATATCAAGAAGTGCGCCTTGCGCGCCTTCGAACAGCACGTTTTCGCCTTGGTTTTGATAGCTGTAGATAGCCTCGCCTACATCGGTCAACATTGGCTTGATGATCTCGCCCAAACGCAAGGTATTGGCTAATACCTCGTCGTAATTGACCGGTTCGGCATGATAATAATTAATCAGCATGAAGTTGTGGTAGTCGATCAGCTCTTTTAAGCGCGATGCAAATTCCTCGCTATTACGCAAATCGCCCGCTCGCAAGCCGCGTCTAGCCACCTTGTCTTCGTAAGCCGGACCGATACCGCGGCCAGTCGTGCCGATGGCCTTGCTGCCTCTAGCCTTCTCACGAGCCTGATCGATAGCAACATGTATCGGTAAAATCAAGGCGCAGGCTTCGCTGATCTGCAACCTATGCCGGACCGGTACGCCGGATTTTTCCAAAATCTCGATTTCCTTCAATAACGCTTCCGGGCACAGCACGACGCCATTGCCTATCATGCATTGCACGCCTTCCCGCAATACACCGGACGGAATCAGATGCAATACGGTTTTTTCGCCGTTAATCACCAAGGTGTGACCGGCATTGTGGCCGCCTTGAAAGCGCACCACCGCAGCAGCTTGTTCGGTTAAAAGATCGACCAGCTTACCTTTACCTTCATCGCCCCATTGCGTGCCGATAACAACAACATTCTTTCCCATATTTCTAACCTTAAACTAGTGGTTTAACGACAGCTTATTGATCTAACGACAGCTTATTGATTTAACAACCCAGCGTTGATTGTGTTTTTCTAAAATAGCATTGCAGCCCTGCTGTTCAGCGCCGCCCTGTTGTTCCGGCAGATGTTGAATCACTGCCACGCCTTGCGCACGTAAATCTCTAATAGCTTCCCGCAAATCAGCATCTTCCGCAAAAGGGGCAAACACTAACTGCGCTGCTTCGTCATCGACTTTATACATGCCCGCCAATACTTTTAAATCTGCACTAAAACCGGTAGCGGCTCGCGCTCGGCCGAATACTTCACCGATATTATCGTAGCGGCCGCCGCGGGCAATTTCCTTGCCCAAAGCAGGCACAAAAGCGGCGAATACCATGCCGGTATGATAGTGATAACCCCGTAACTCGGCCAAATCGAAACTCACCGTCAACGCCGGAAAATCTCGGCGTAATTTATCGGCTATACCCTGCAAATCCGCCAAGGCGCCGGCAATCTCATCGGCACCGGCAAAACCGGTCAATAAGGCTTTAGCTTTATCAATTACATCCCGGCCGCCATTCAGTTTAGGCAAAGCATTGAAGACGTCTTTATAGCGAGTATCTATACTAAACTCGGCAAGCAATTCCGCCAGTTCGGTTCTGGCCTTACGTTGCAGAACATCGAACAATTCAGCTTCCTGTTGCGGATCAAGACCGGCATGTTCAGCCAAAGCTCGATAGATAGCTACATGTCCTAAATCCAGGTGTACGTTTTGCAAACCGCTAATCGCCAACATTTCCAGCATCAACTGGATGACTTCGTAATCGCTTTCCAGGCCGGCATGCCCGTAAAGTTCAGCACCAATTTGCATCGGGCTACGGCTTTTTTCCAGAGGATCGCCCAAAGTGTGCAGCACGGTACCGGCATAGCATAAGCGAGTTGGACCGTCGTGCTGGAAGTGATGAGCATCGATTCTCGCCACTTGCGGCGTCATATCCGCGCGCACCCCCAACATTTCGCCACTCAATTGATCGGTCAGCTTAAACGTCTGTAAATCCAGGTCATGTCCTGAACCGATCAGCAAGGAGTGGAGAAAGTCCACAAACGGCGGAATGACCAACTGGTAACCCCAGCAGGCAAAAGTATCCAAAAGCTTTCTACGCAACTTCTCGAGATGCGCGGCCTGTTCCGGCAATACTTCGCTAATTCCTTCCGGCAATAGCCAGGTGTCTTTTTTTTGCATTTTGTCTGTCTCAAACACAGCAAACGCCCCGCATAGCGGGGCGTTTGACTACTAGTCATTCAAATGGAGGTTATTTCTGATTCTTGAAATATTTGAAGAAGTCGGAATTCGGCTCCAGCACCATGATGTTGCCGGATTTGCCCAGGCTTTCTTTGTACGCTATCAGGCTGCGATAAAACGCAAAGAAATCGCTGTCTTCACTGTATGCTTTAGCGAAAATATCCGCAGCTTTAGCGTCACCTTCACCTCGCATCACTTCAGAATCGCGGTAAGCGTTGGCCAAAATGATCTCCCGCTGCTTATCAGCATCGGCGCGAATCCGCTCGGCGGCTTCCGAACCTTGTGAACGGAACTCCCGAGCCACCCGCGCCCGTTCGGCTTCCATCCTTTGATAAACCGAGGTACTGACTTCCGCAGGCAAATCGATGCGTTTTACTTGAACGTCAACGATCGTGATGCCTAATTTTGCTGCATGCGGCGAGACATTGGTAATCAAAGCATCGCGAATGGCACTGCGATCCGTGGATACCAGTTGTTTGATCTCGCGTTTACTGAATTCGCTGCGCGCGGAATCTTTGATGATTTGATCGAGACGAATATTAGCCTGATTTACATCACCGGCAACGGTAGTGTAAAAGGTCTTAACATCACCTATCCGCCATTTGACAAACGAATCAACGATAACATTTTTCTTTTCCGCCGTTAAAAAGCGCTCCGGCGTGGAATCCATGGTCAGAATGCGCGCTTCGAACTTTTTAACATTATTGATAAACGGTAGTTTAAAGTGCATGCCCGGTTGGAAATCGGCACCGACAATCTCGCCTAATTGAAACTTAATTACCCGCTCGGTTTCTGCCACGGTAAATACCGACATCGAGAGCAAGATGACTACTGCGCCAACGGCGACTAAAATCTTATTTCCCATCTTAGCGTCCTCTCACATCGCGTTCACGGCTTGACGTGCGCACATCGGTTTTAATTTCTTTCACAGGTTGGGGGCTTAAAGAAACCGGCTCGTGGCTGACTACTGGGGCCGGGGCGGCATCTTCAGCAGCCTTATTCGCCAACTTTTCCAACGGCAGATACATAATGTTATTACCACCTTTCACATCCACCAGCACGTTGTTGGAACGGCCCAGGACCAATTCCATTGCTTCGATATACATCCGCTGCTTGGTTACCGCCGGTGCTTTTTTGTATTCGGCCAGCAATTGCGAGAAGCGGCTGACATCACCGTTAGCTCGGGCAATCACTTTTTCTTTGTAGGCTTCAGATTCCTGCACGATACGTGAAGCGGCACCACGGGCTTTGGGCACTACGTCGTTAGAATAGGCTTCAGCTTCGTTGATCAAGCGCTGCTTGTCTTCCCGCGCCTTGATGGCATCTTCAAAGGAACCTTGTACTTGTTCAGGTGGCTGCGCGTCCTGCAAGTTGACGCTGGTGATCAAAATACCGGTTTTGTAGGCATCCATGACCGCTTGAATTTCTGACTTAACCGCCAAAACAATATCGCTACGGCCTTCGGTCAGCACAAAGTCCATATCACTGCGACCGATCACGCCACGCTGCACGCTTTCGGTGACTTGTTTCAGCGTTGAGGCAGGGTCGAGTACGTTGAACGCATAGTCCTTGGCATCTTTCACTTGGTATTGAACAGCCAAACGGACGTCGACGATATTTTCGTCTTTAGTCAGCATCATCGCTTCCTTAGGCACTGAACCCATACCCTGCCCGCCACCGGAACGGTAACCCACTTCAATAAAGCGTTGTTGCTCGACATTGATAACGGCCACTTGCTCTATAGGCGACGGGATATGCCAGTTCAGACCCGGCTGTGTCGTGTTGACGTAGGCACCAAAGCGAGTCACCACACCGCGCGTACCTTCGTCGACGGTATAGAACCCGCTCAAACCCCATAGAACGATTGCACCGGCAGCCAGCAAACCGACACCTTTCATCGACGGGCCGTTGCCGATACCACCTTTAGAACCGCCACCAAAAATACCGCCCAGCTTGTCCTGTAGCGAACGAATTACCTCGTCCAAATCGGGTGGATCATTCTTATCATTACGACCACTCCAGGGGTCTTTTTTACCACCGCCGGGTTCATTCCAAGACATACCAAACACTCCAAAGATTGGATTTGAAAACTCTAAAGCTATTTCGTAATGACCGCCTGTTCGATGATTCGAAGCACTGGCTGGTCTATCCGAAAAGTCGCCATTCTATCGTAACTTAACCATTTCCGAGCAAATAACTGGGGGATTCTTACGTCAATCCCCCGGCTAAGCCTGCTCATGAACGTCAATACCCTTCAACAAGCCCAAATGCTTTTTGTCGATTTCTATCGTCAATTCGCAATCGCCGCTATCGTTATTGACCTCGTCGATTATTTTCACAAAAGTGAATAACTTTGCTTTTAATCCGGCTTGGCTGGCTGGCAAAAAGCACTTTCGAATCACCTTACTGCTCGCGAATAATTCGGACAGAGCCTGCTGCAACAAATCACAGCCTACCCCGTTTTGCGCGGAAATCCAGACGCTGACAGGCTTACCGTCAGCATCGTAATCGATATGCGGCGCCACATCCTCCAGCAAATCGATTTTGTTGAATACCTTCAACTGGGGGATTTTAGCGGCGTCGATGTCGCTCAAGACTTGGTTTACCTGATAGATCGTGTCTTCACGATCTTCGGCGGCCGCATCGATCACATGCAACAACAAATCCGCCTCGCTGGCCTCCTGCAAAGTGGAACGAAATGCTGCCACCAATTCATGCGGCAAGTGTCGGATAAAGCCGACGGTATCCGCCAAAATGATTTCGCCGCCATTACTGAGCGACAATTGCCGTAAGGTAGGATCCAATGTGGCAAACAATTGATCGGCCGCATAAATGTCGGCACCGGTTAAGGTGTTAAACAAGGTGGACTTACCGGCGTTGGTATAGCCAACTAAAGATACGGTAGGAGTTTCGGCCTTTTTACGCTTACTTCGGCCTTGATGACGCTGCTTTTCAACCTTACCCAGGCGCTGCTGAATCTGCTTGATACGCACCGCCAATAATCGCCTATCGGTTTCCAACTGGGTTTCGCCAGGACCACGCAAACCGATACCGCCCTTTTGCCGTTCCAAGTGCGTCCAGCCGCGAATCAATCGAGTCGACAAATGTTTAAGTTGCGCCAGTTCGACCTGTAATTTACCTTCGAAGGTTTGCGCCCGCTGCGCAAAAATATCCAGGATCAGGCCGTTGCGATCCACCACCCTGACTTCCAGGGCTTTCTCCAAATTACGCTCTTGGCTGGGTGTGAGTGGATGATTGACGATAACGATATTGGCTTCGTGCTCGATGATCGCCGACCTGATTTCTTCAACCTTGCCCGTGCCGACAAAATATTTCGGATCAGGCCGATACCGGCTACCGGTGACTACATGAGTGGGTTGGGCGCCTGCGGATTTGGTTAGTTCTTTCAGCTCGTCGAGGTCTTCTTGACCAACTTGCAAATTGAGGTGAACGAGAATAGCTCGTTCACCCGCATCGGGACGTTCAAACAAAAAATAACCTCTTAGCTTTCGTCGCTAACGTCGGGATCACGGTGCATCGTGACATTTTTGCCGGGAACGATAGTGGATATGGCATGCTTGTAAACCATCTGATTCACAGTGTTTTTCAGCATCACCACGTATTGGTCGAAAGAATCGACGCGGCCTTGCAGTTTGATACCGTTAACCAAAAAAATCGACACGGGGGTGTGTTCTTTTCTGAGGGCATTCAAAAAGTTGTCCTGCAAGTTTTGTGCTTTCGACATCCTATTTCTCCTTATTATTGTTCGGTGCGCTATTAATACATTACCCGCTAGACCCACCAATTTCAACACGCGGGCTGCGGATCAATAAAAAACTGTTAGTGACTTTGGGACTGCTCGCCGCTATTTCAAGTTCAATCGAATCTTTATTAGCAAAGCCGTTGCGAAAATAACAACGGCTGCTTAAGTTCAGCTTAGCCGATTTTTTTATATTTGATACGACGCGGATTGTCGGCGTCTGTGCCCAGGCGTCTATGACGGTCAGCTTCGTAGTCCGCATAATTACCCTCAAACCACACAACTTCGCTATCGCCTTCGAACGCCAACATATGTGTGGCGATCCGATCCAAGAACCAACGATCATGCGAGATCACCACCGCGCAACCAGGGAAAGCCAGCAGAGCCTCTTCCAGTGCCCGCAAGGTTTCCACATCCAAATCGTTGGTCGGCTCGTCGAGTAGCAACACGTTGCCGCCGCTTTTCAGCAGCTTGGCCAAATGCACGCGATTACGCTCGCCGCCGGACAATTCGCCTATGCGTTTTTGCTGATCGCCACCCTTGAAGTTGAACCGGCCGATATACGCCCGCGACGGCGTTTCGTATTTGCCGACGGTAATCATGTCCAGACCGTCGGAAATTTCTTCCCAAACCGTCTTGTTGTTGTCCATGTCGTCGCGCAACTGATCGACGTAAGCCATCTGCACGGTTTGACCAAATTTGATTTCGCCGGTATCCGGTTTTTCAAATCCCGCCATCATCCGGAACAGCGTGGTTTTACCGGCACCGTTCGGGCCGATGATGCCGACGATACCGCCCGGCGGCAATTTGAAACTGAGATTGTTGATCAACAACCTGTCGCCAAAACCCTTGCTGATGTTCTCAACGTCGATCACCACATCGCCCAGCCGTGGACCGGGTGGAATATAAATTTCCTGGGTCTCGTTACGTTTCTGCGTCTCGACCGATGACAACTCCTCAAAGCGCGCCAGACGCGCCTTGCTCTTCGCGTGCCGGCCTTTTGGATTTGAGCGCACCCACTCCAGCTCGGCTTTCATGGCTTTTTGCCGAGAAGACTCTTGTTTCTCCTCCAGCTCCAGACGTTTTTCCTTTTGTTCCAACCAGGATGAATAATTTCCTTCCCACGGAATCCCCATTCCGCGGTCCAGCTCCAAGATCCAGCCGGCAACATTGTCGAGGAAATACCTGTCATGGGTTACCGCTACCACGGTACCTGGATAATCGTGCAGAAAGCGCTCCAGCCAGGCCACCGATTCGGCATCCAAATGGTTGGTAGGCTCGTCCAGCAACAACATATCAGGTTTGGACAGCAATAAACGGCACAACGCTACCCGGCGCTTCTCACCGCCGGACAACTTGGTGACATCGGCATCCCAGTCCGGCAGGCGCAACGCATCGGCCGCCACTTCGAGCGTGCGATCCAGATTATGCCCGTCACACGCATTAATTATGTCTTCCAGCTTGGCTTGTTCGGCAGCCAGCGCGTCGAAATCGGCATCCGGCTCCGCGTAAGCGGCATAGACGGCGTCCAATCGAGCCAGCACATCTTTGATTTCCGCAACCGCTTCCTCGATATTGCCGCGCACGGTTTTATTCGGATCCAGCTGCGGTTCTTGCGGCAGATAGCCGATCTTGGTGCCTTTCAGCGGAATCGCTTCGCCTTCGATTTCCTTGTCGATGCCAGCCATGATGCGCAACAGCGTGGATTTACCGGAGCCGTTTAAACCGAGCACACCGATTTTGGCGCCAGGAAAAAACGATAAAGAAATGTCTTTAAGGATGTACTTTTTGGGCGGTACGATCTTGCCGACCCGGTTCATCGAGAAAATATATTGCGCCATTGTTTTTCTGCTGAAGAAATAAAATAGCATTATACCGTGCGATAACGGTTTTTTAAGGGTGTTAATTTTTATCGAGTATCAGGTGGTAATTCAGTGAAAATTGAAACAGCTAACGAGGCGCTGAGCTTGGCCGATGCCTACATTGACATCCATTGTCACCAAACCGGCAGCCATCAGGCCGTTGGAATGATCAGCATCGCCACCCAAGATTTCGACATCACGGCAACACACCACGGTTTTTACAGCTTGGGTTTACATCCCTGGCATCTCGATAAAGAAAACGCCGAAACAGCTTTAATAAAAATCAGCGCGGCAAGCCAGGATCCACAGCTATTGGCAATCGGTGAATGCGGACTGGATAAAGCTATTGCCACGCCGTTGGCTATGCAAATCCCCGCATTCATAGGCCAGATCAAGCTCGCCAACCAACTTGGCAAACCGTTGATCATTCATTGCGTGCGCGCCTTCAACGAGCTGATCCAGATTAAAAAATCCACTCCAAACATCCAGACGCCGTGGGTCATTCACGGCTTTAACGGCAACCCTGCCTTGGCTGAACAATTACTGAGACACGGGGTTTATCTATCCTTTGGCGCCGCCTTGCTAAATCCTCGCAGCCATGCCGGCGAAGCACTAAGATGCACGCCAACTGATCGCTTATTCCTGGAAACCGACACCGCAAACGTATCCATTGACGCGATATATGCCGCAGCGGCTAAAATGCTTGATTTGGACATCGCAACCTTGCGCCAACAAATCCTGAGCAATTTCAAACGAGTATTTCTGCATGACTGATTTAAGCTGGCTGTCCCGTACCGAACTATTAATCGGCAAACCCAAACTAGACAAGCTGCAACAATCCCATGTATTGGTGGTGGGCATGGGCGGCGTGGGCTCGTTTGCCGCCGAATTTATCTGTCGGGCCGGCGTCGGCGAAATGACCATCGTCGATGGCGATGTGGTGGACCCGAGCAATCGCAATCGACAACTGCCGGCGCTGGCGACCACCCACGGCCAATCCAAAGCCGACATCATGGGTGAGCGTCTGCTGGCGATCAATCCGGATTTGAAATTGCACATCCGCCACGAATTCATTACCCCGGATACAGCCGCCGAGCTGTTAACTACGCACTACGATTACATCGTGGACGCCATCGACAGCCTGACGCCGAAGATTCATCTAATCCGCGCCGCGAAAACTAACAAAATGAAAATCGTCAGCTCGATGGGCGCCGGTGGCAAGATGGACCCGACCCATTTGAAAGTGGTGGACATCTCCAAAACCTACAACTGCCCGTTTGCGCAATTCATTCGCACACGTTTGCGCAAACACGGCATCAGCCGCGGCGTGAAGGTGGTGTTTTCGCCGGAAGTGGTGAATAAAGATTCGTTGATGTTTACCGATGGCAGCAATTATAAAAAGTCCGCTTACGGCACGATTTCCTATTTGCCGGCGGCGTTCGGCGGCGTCTGCGCTTCGGTAGTCATCCGCAACTTGATTCACGATCCCGTACATTCGCACCACAATAAACATCATGGATAAATTACCCAGCCGTCCAACGGATTCCTTACTGGTCAATCCAGGCAAAAGTTCGCGTTTGCAGGAGATGCGGCAGCGCGCGGCCACGGCAAATCAGCCGGCTCCCGCGCCTGCTCAACCCAGTTTTCAAGCGAAAGACGAAAACATGAGTCCGGAAATGGCCTTGGCTAGACAATTGATCGATCAGCGTTTAAGCGAAATTCTGGCAGCACTACCGACCGGTAAACAGCGGCGCTTGTTCAAGATCCGCTTTGGCATGGAACCAGAGCAAATCAAAGACTTAGCAATAAAACAAATATTTGTGCTGCTGGAAATCAATCACGCGCAATTCAACAATCTGTCGGCCAGCATGAAGCGAATCGCCGATCTGAATTATAATGGCCGGCAATCCAACTAATTTGGCCGTTTACCTTGCCTTACGCTCAGTCGTCCCGTTCCTCAATTCCCGCTACGATGTACACCCTAGAACCCGATCAAGACTACCGCGACCAAAGCCTGCGCGATAACGTCGAATTATCCAGCAGCGAACTACAGGCCGACGCGGCCAAACACTACGATGACTGCTACAACGATTATCTGGTGGCTTGGTGTAACCGCGACAATCTGGCCCTGCATTACGGCTATTGGGAAGAGGCCAAGCCTTACGATCAACATCAAGCCTTGCTGAACAAAAATCAGGTGCTTTATGAAAATGCCGGGATTCAAGCCAGCGATAAGGTTCTGGACGCCGGTTGCGGCATCGGCGGCAGCACGATCTGGATGGCTAAACAACACGGCAATCGGGTAACCGGCATCACCATCAGCGCCAAGCAAGCCGACTATGCTCGTCAGCACGCCAAGCGCCACGGCGTTGCAGAATTAGTCGATTTCGAAGTCGCGGATTTTTGCGCCACGCCCTTCCCCGACGCCTCTTTTGATGTCGTCTGGGCTTTGGAAAGCTCTTGTCATGCGTTAAAAAAAGGCGACTTTTTGCGCGAAGCCTGGCGGGTATTAAAGCCTGGCGGCCGGATTGTGGTTTGCGACGGCTTTGTGTTGCAGCGGCAATTTAACGAACAGCAATGGCAGGCGGTCGTGACCTGTTTGAACGGCTGGGCCGTACCGAATCTGTGCGCGCGCGACGAATTTACCGGCTTGTTGGAACAGCAAGGTTTTCAAACGATTGTTTGCCACGACATTACCGCCCAAACCCGGGCATCAGTCGAGCACATGTACAAAGTCGCCAAACGCCTGAAACCGGTACAAACCATCAGCCAATGGCTGGGGCTGCGTTCCAAGGCACAAACAGCCAATTATTTGGTCGGTCTGGCCCAACATCAGTTGTTTACCGAAAAACTCACCGAATATTGCATTTTTACTGCGCAAAAGGCTTAAACACCATGCCGATGGTTTTACCGCGTTTGAAGTTTCTGACTCTATTTACATTGGTAGTATGCGGTGCAATGGGTTGCGCCAGCGTGCCGGCCAATAGCCAGCATGACAGCTTTGCCGACTACGCCGAATCGGTATTCCGCCACCAGAGTGCGCTATTAAGCCGACTGATGATGCTCAGTGAAGCCGAGCAATTGCCGGATAATGAGGCCTTCGAAAATGCCGAACAATCCATGCACGATGCCTGTCATCTGTTGAACGAATATGCGGAACGGGAAAGCGATGGCGAACACATGGGCCTGCGCTTTAAAGCCAAGGTACAAGCCAGCATCGAAGGCTGCGATGCCAGTATTCAGAAGATGGAAGCGCTAATGAGCGGCCTGGACCAAGAGCAAGCGCCGCCGCACGCCCACCCTTAAACGTAAAACCGGCGGCGAAACGCTAATCGCCGCTATTCGCCCATTGCCGGCGATAATCGGCATAATTATCACGTTTTTGCAGCACCCAGCGGGCCGGATTGACGCTGTAAACATCCGGCAATTGATAACCGTTAAACCGGTTAGCCTTGATCAGCGAATACGCCCCCACGTCGGCAAACACTAAACGCTCGCCAACCTCGGGAATCCGCCCAAACCGATATTCGCCGAACACATCACCGGCCAGGCAGGTCGAGCCCGCCAAAATTGCCGATTGTTCACCGGCACCCTCTTCTTCCAGCAAGCGCGGTTTCATCTGATATTCGAACACTTCCGGATGATGATTCACCGAGGTGTCCAAAATCAACACCTGCTTGCCGTCACTGACAAACCGATCCAGCACGGTGGTCAGTAAATAACCGGCATTTCCGACCAGCCCCTTACCCGGCTCCACATACACATCGACGCCAAATTCGGCTCGCACATTCCTAATCAACTCGGCAACATCCTGTTGTTCGGTGATGGTGTGATACAAATAGCCGCCGCCCAAATTCAGCCATTTAAGCCGATTGCGTTTTAGAAGAGGCCGCAGCTTTTCCAGCGTGTGTTGCAAGGGCGTAAAATCCCGGCAGGCAAACACCGTGTGAAAATGTAGTCCTTCCACATCAGCCGGCAAACCATCCCGCAGCAGTTCGATATCGACCCCCAATTTCGAATGCGGCCGGCACGGGTCATAGCGTTGATCATCGGCAAAAGACAGCTTGGGATTAACTCGCAAACCTGGCGAATAACCGTCAGCCAACGCCTTTAGCCGCTGACACTGCGGCAAGGAATTGAAACTGATATGGCTGCAAAGCCGGCCCAACTCTGCGAACTCGTCGGGGCGCAAGCCCGGCGTGGTCAAATGGATGCTACCGCCCGCTTCTGCCAACACCTCTCTCGCCAACCGCGCCTCGAACAAGGAACTGACCGAAAAGCCGTCGACTTGATCTTTTATCAGCGCCAGCAATGCCGCCAACGGCAACGCTTTCATCGAATATAAAATCTTGCAGCCGCTTGCCTGCTTTAGCGCTTGTAGCGGTGTAAGATTGGCGAGAATTTGCGCTTCGTCCAGCACCAAGGCGGGGCTGGTGGGAATTTGTTGCTTTAGCTCGCTCCAATTCATCGTTGAGCATGCCTGTTGCCTGAATAAATCGCGCGCTCGGTAAGCACATAGTCCATGAACACATCATGTGTATCCATCGCCACCTGCGGCAATAGTTGGGCTTCATAACAAATCGCCGCCAACACCGCGTCGGGCCGCACTTTTTGCAGTAGCCGGTCGTAATAACCGGCACCGTTGCCCAAGCGCCCGCCTTGCTTGTCAAACGCTACGCCGGGCACGACGACGACATCCAGCTCATCAGCAACCACTTGTTTTGCCGGCTCCAGCCAACGTGCCCGCGGCGGCTCAAGAATATTCCACATGCCCGCTTGCAATTCGTCGAGTGATTCCAACTGCCACAAACCCAGTTGCTTATGGCCCGCGGTATCGACCGTACAATAAGGTACGACTATGCGCTTACCCGAATTTAGTTCTGCGGCTACGGTAGGCAAAGTCTGCACCTCTGAACGGCTATTTAAATACCACATCACCGTCCGAGCCTCTTGATACCAGGCTTGCTCGACGACACGCCGGCAAATGTCGGCGCTGATCGCATCTTTATCTGCCTGAGCATTACGCGCTGCGTAGGCGATTTGGCGTTGTTCGGCTTTATTCATAGGCGCGGCAATAGGTCAAGGCTTGTCCGACCAGGTCTTTAGAACCGGTAATCAAATGCTGGGCATCCTGTTCTTTACGTAGCCAGGTAAATTGCCGTTTGGCCAGTTGTCTGGTCGCGATAATAGCTTTTTCCCGCATGGTTGCCAGGTCGTATTCGCCGCTTAGATAGGACCAAGCCTGCCGATACCCAACACAGCGTATCGACGGCATGCTCTCGTCCAGATCGCCGCGTCGCCATAAAGCCTGCACTTCGTCGAGAAAACCGTGTTTCAACATCAGATCGAAGCGCTCGGCAATCTTGTCATGCAAGGTACTACGCTGCTCAGGCGCAATAATCAATTTGATAAACCGGTACGGATGCTCGGCCTGCTGATCCGTGTCGAAGAAACTGGATAACGGCCGGCCGCTGATTTCAAAGACCTCCAACGCCCGTTGAATACGTTGCGGGTCGTTGACGTGGATCCGCGCCGCCGATTGCGGATCGACTTGCGCCAGGCGGGCATGCAAGGTGTCTTTCCCCAAGGTTTGCAATTCGTCGTCCAATCGCTGGCGAATTTCCGGATCGGCTGCCGGCAATTGCGCCAAACCTTGGGTCAAGGCGCTGAAGTACAGCATCGTCCCTCCCACCAAAATCGGCAACTTGCCACGTTCAGTCATATCCGCCATCAACGCCAAAGCGCGGTCACGGAATTGGCCGGTGGAAAAACTCTCATGGGGATCGAGAATGTCGATTAAATGATGCGGCACGCCGCCGCGCTCGACGATGTCGGGCTTGGCAGTACCAATGTCCATGCCACGGTAAACCAAGGCGGAATCGACGCTAATGATTTCCGTGTCCAAGGCTTGCGCCAGCGCCACGCCCAGCGCAGTCTTGCCGGATGCGGTCGGCCCCATCAACAGAATGGCCGACGGTTTTTGCAACTCGCTCATTTATTGCCCACGCATGAAAAACCGGTCCAAGTCCTGATGGCTCAGCGCCACCCAGGTCGGTCTGCCGTGGTTGCATTGGCCGATGCGCTCGGTTTGCTCCATGTCGCGCAGCAAGGCATTCATTTCTTCGATGCTGAGTTTGCGCTTGGCCCGCACCGAGCTGTGACAAGCCATGGTCGCCAGAATCGCGTTAATACTTTCCAGTGCTTTATGGCTGACGCCGTGAGTGGCTAGATCGGCCAGGATGTCGCGCACCAACTGATCGACATCAGCTTTTGCCAGCAGGGCCGGCGTGGCTCTGAGCACCACCGTTTCCGGGCCTGAACGGTTGATTTCGAACCCCAGATTCATAAAAAATTCGTGCTCTTGCTCCGCCAGATCGGCCTCGGCGGCGGTGACTTGCAATTTGATCGGCAACAGTAAGGGCTGAGAGACGATAGCCCGATTGTGGTAATGCTGTTTCAGCCGTTCATACGTCACCCGCTCATGGGCAGCGTGGGCATCCACCAAAATAATGCCATTGGCCGTTTCCGCCAGGATGTAAATATTGTGGATGTGCGCCAAGGCAAAACCCAGTGGCGGTATCGGCGAGTCGCCGACTGGCAGGGTTGAGTTGGCTCGCTCGGTCTGCGGATACAGTTTGGCATAGGCTGTGATTTGCTCGGCCACATCCGACATATTGGCTCGTTCGGACGGGTAGCGATAAGCGCCGAATGCTTCAGGCGTAACTCGTTGCGGCATGCTGTCCACATCCGACTCCGGCATCGTCAGCGGTAAAGAGGTTTGCTGATTCAAAGGCGTCCGCAACTGCGTCATCGGCGCTTGCGCAGGCGAAACTTCGCCTACAGTTTCAATGTGCTGCGCCACCGCGGTAGCGCCGGGTCGTTGATCCGCCAAGCTGCGGTGCAAAGCCTGAAACAGAAAATCGTGCACCATCCGTCCTTCCCTAAACCGCACCTCCAATTTAGTCGGATGCGCATTGACGTCAACCAGCGCTGGGTCGAGTTCCAAGTACAACACAAACACCGGATGCCGACCGTGATACAGCACGTCCTGATAGGCCTGCTTGACGGCGTGGGCGACCAAGCGGTCTTTGATTAAGCGACCGTTGACGTAGAAAAACTGCATGTCCTGCTGGCTGCGGGAAAAGGTCGGCAAGCCGACCCAACCATGTAAATGCAAGCCCGACGCCGCAAAATCTATCGTCACGCAATTCTCGACAAAAGCCGAGCCGCAAATTGCCGCGATGCGTTTTTCCTGGGCGGCTTGGGTGTCAGCCGGTTTGAGATTCAGCACTTCGCGCTGATTGTGATTCAACAGAAAACCGACATCAAAACGCGCCAAAGCCAATTTTTGAATCAGGCTCTCTATATGGGAAAACTCGGTCTTCTCGGCTTTTAAAAACTTACGCCGGGCCGGGGTGTTGTAAAACAGGTCGCGGACATCCACCGTGGTACCGGGCGGATGTGGATCGGGTTGCGGATCGAAGTTTTGCTCGGTGCCATCGGCACTGACTTGCCAGGCACAATCGGCATCCGCAGTACGGGAAATCAAAGTCAAACGCGCCACCGAGCTGATGCTGGGCAAGGCCTCACCGCGAAAGCCCATGCTAATCACATGTTCCAAGTCATCCAAGGAGGCAATCTTACTGGTGGCATGCCGGGATAAAGCCAACGCCAAATCGTCTTTGACGATGCCGCAACCGTTGTCGCGGATCCGAATTTGCCGGGTGCCGCCCTGCTCCACATCAATCTGAATTTGGGTGGCGCCGGCGTCGAAACAATTTTCCACCAGCTCTTTGACCACGGACGCCGGCCGCTCGACCACCTCGCCGGCGGCGATTTGATTGACTAATTGGGTAGGTAAAGCATGAATCCGCATCGGCCGCGCTCAAACAAAAGCGCGTATTTTAGCGGATGGAAATGAAACGGGGCGAAATGATTCGCCCCGCTTTAAGATAGTTTAATCAGCTGTCATGCGGAATCTGCAACACCTGACCAACGCGCACATTGCCGTCATTCATCGCATTGGCCATCCGCAAGGCTCGCATGCTTATGCCGTATTGCTGGGCGATGCCGGACAGGGTTTCGCCGCGATTAATCACATGATGCGTGCCGGCACTATTGCTCGCGATTGTGGCTGGAGCCGCATCCAACTCTCTAGCAGCCAACACCGGTTTTTGTTCCGGTTTTGCTTTAGCCACCGGTTCATTGTCATCCACATCCACTGCCGCCAATTGCACGGCTTTGGATTTGCCGGAACGATTCAACTGCGCCATCATCGTATCGGCCGGCGCATATTGTTTAAAGTGACCGACGATCCCGCTAAATACCGCCGAGGCCATTTTGTTTTGATAAGCCTTGGTGTTTAAACGGCGCTCTTCTTCCGGATTGGAAATAAATGCGGTTTCGACCAGAATCGACGGAATTTCCGCCGACTTTAACACGACGAATCCGGCTTTTTGCACGGTATTGCGATGCAAATGACCAACACCCTTCACACTTCTCAACACCTTATTACCGATGTTTTGGCTGGCTTCCTTCGCCGCCTTATTGGATAAATCCATCAACACCGAGGTCAAGGTGTCATCCCTATCCTCAGCGGCACCGCCATCCACCGCGTTTTCGCTGTTAGCCAGCCACGTGGCGCCGGCACTTGACGCGCCTTTATTGGCCAACGTATATACCGAGGCACCGTGCGCCTGGCTGTCGCTAAACGCATCGGCGTGGATCGACACAAACAAATCGGCCTTGGCCGCGCGGGCAATACGGCGGCGTTCGTTTAATTTCACAAAATAGTCACCATCGCGAATCATCACCGCTTTCATGCCCGGCTGGCTGTTAACCATGCCTTGTAGACTCTTGGCAATCGCAAACACCACGTCTTTTTCTTGCGTGCCGTTCGCGCCCTGCGCACCGACATCCTTACCGCCGTGACCAGCGTCGATGGCCACAATGATGTTACGGCCTTTGGCTTTGGCGACGGATTTAACCGCGACAGGTTTGGCAGTGGTCTCGGATTTTTTAGTGGTTTTATCGGCTTTTTCAGCAGTAGCAACCTCCGGGGTAGCTGTCGGCCTTTCCGTTTTAACCGCTGCGACTGGAGTGAACGCTCTTTCCGCTGGCTTGGCTGTCAATTGCGGCTGCGCTGGCTGATCTTTTGCCGCCAAATCGATTTGTAAATTCTTACCGACCATCGCGACTTTGGCGTCCGCATCAGCTTTCAATTCGACGACGATACGCAAATCCTTGTTGTTACGCATTGCGCTGCGGGCAAAACCAAACAAGGGATGATCCGCAACCGGTTGATTCAAATCCTGCGCCATTTTGGCATCGCTAAAATCCATAACCAGACGATTAGGACTTTTCAACACAAACGCATGATGCTTGACCGTGCTCGGCAAATTGACCAGCAGTTGATTGGTGGATGAATAACTGATCGGACCCAGTTCAGTCTGAGCCGCGAGCACCGAAAACGTGGGTAATAACAAACCCCATATCCAGAAAATTTTAGACATCTGCTGCATACCCCACATTTCCACTAGTCACAACTTCGTTGAAATTATAGCAGTAGGTTATTGTTTTTCCAGTTTAGTTTTATGTCGCCAAGCCGATTTTTTGCTAACACATTGATTTCAGCGGTACGTTGCCGCTGAAAATAATTCAAGCTAACCTCCACATCGGCATTGGGCAGAAAGCCGGCACCCATTTGCGGCCATTCGATGCAGCACAATGCGTTTTGGTTGAGATAATCGTCCATGCCCATCCACTCCAATTCCTCGGGGTCCTTCAGCCGATACAAATCAAAATGAAACAAGCGCCGGCCATCGACTTCGTATTCCTCGACCAAGGTGTAAGTAGGGCTTTTCACCGCGCCTGAGTGGCCGGCAGCGCGCAATAAGCCGCGCACCAGCGTCGTCTTGCCGGCACCCAAATCGCCGTACAAAAACAGCAGACATTTTGCCGGCAAGGCTTGCCAAAGCGCGGCGCCCAGCGCTTCGGTATCTTCGGGGGTTTCCAGCGTGATGTTCATTAATTCAATAATTTCCTGATTCGTTCCGGCAAATCACCGGCCAACAAGCCGCGCTCGCCCAATTCTGCAGTCAGACTGTCAGCCGCTTCGCCATGCACATAAACACCCAGCCTAGTCGCCTGCTCCAAACTCAAGCCTTGCGCCAGCAAACCGCCGATCAAGCCGGACAACACATCGCCCATGCCGCCGCTGGCCATGCCGGGATTACCGGTGGTGCCGACATATACCGTTTCACCGTTGCTAATCAAGGTACCGGCGCCTTTTAACAAACAGATACCACCGTACTGACTCTGAATATCCGATAAGGCTGCAAAGCGGTCTGCCGAGATTTGCCGGGTATTACATGCCAACAAGCGCGCGGCTTCGCCGGGGTGCGGTGTTAAAACCCAGTTATCGTGGCGCTTCGGTTGCTCCGCCAGCAAATTCAGCGCGTCGGCATCAAGCACGCAAGGCTTATCGCGACCCATGACGGTACCAAACATTTCCCTGGCCCAATCGTCCTGACCAAGGCCGGGCCCGATCACGATGACGCTGGCTTTATCCAGTAAGGCGTGCAGCGTTTCGCCGCATTCCACGCCGTGGCACATCAACTCCGGCCGGCCGATATTGATCAGCCCGCTATGCGCGGCGCGGGTGGCGATACTAACCAGACCAGCCCCGGAACGCAAGGCCGCCTCACCCGCCAAACGAATCGCCCCGGTATAACCCAGGTTGCCGCCGATCAAAAGTACGTGACCAAAATCGCCTTTGTGCGCCGTCCGCGGACGGCGCGGTAACGCTAACTTTTCCAGCAATTCCGCGAACGGGGGCATTGCCGCCAACACTGCCGCGTCGATATCCAAATTATTGCAAATAATCTCACCGCAATATTCCGGTGCTGCGCCGGTAAACAAGCCGCACTTCAAACCGATAAAAGTCACCGTCACTTCAGCCTTGACGGCGCAACCCAACACCGAGCCCGTGTAGGCATGCAACCCCGACGGCACATCCACGGCAATCACCGGACAATCTGATGCATTAATCGCAGCGATGGCTAACGCATAATCTTGCCCGACCTCTCGACTCAAACCGATCCCGAACAACGCATCGACGATCACGCCTTGCAGCCTGGATTGCCCGGCTTCGAAGTCGCTGACACAACCTCCAGCCTTTAAAAAATCTTGATACGCAGCAAGCGCATCGCCCGGCAATCCATGCGGATCGGTCAAGGCGTAAACGGTTACCTGATAATTAGCCTGCAAGGCCAGCGTCGCCACCTCATAACCATCGCCGCCATTATTGCCGCCGCCGCAAAACACCGTGATCGCGGCGTGTTCCGGCCAACGCCGCTGTATTTGTTCGAACAGCGCGTATCCGGCCCGCCGCATCAATTCCCTACCAGGAATCCCCAGCTCGTCGATCACATAACGCTCGGCTTCGCGGATTTGGGCGGTGCAAAAGAGTTTGTTTGAGGGTGTTTGCATAGCTTATGCCTTGGGGAAATCGAAGGGGGTTTCGCTGATCTTGCCGGGACTACTGAAAAATCAGCCAAGAGTTGCCGTTTAACTCCGGTTCTTCAGCGTCTGCTTACGTGCAGATAGCGTAAGTAGACCAGCATGCAATCAGCGTTTACGAAACAAACCGAACGCAAATATCCAACGCCGAACGTTTATCTGCATTCAAAGGGATAAGTTCAAAGACGATTGTAGCCCAATAGTTTTCCGACACGCTTCCTCTATTTAATCGCCGGGCTTACTAGGACCCGAGTTAATAGTCGTCATGCGCCGCATCGCGCCTGCGCCGATTCTTCCGTTAAGGATATCTTCCCCACAAGCACTACCCGCACTACATTCGAGCATCATGGAATTGAAATCGTAAATACTCGAATGGCCGCAATCGCCCTTCGGGTAAGGAACTCCTTTGGCGACATAGAAATTTGCAGAATGGCTACCATATAATCCGGCAGGACAGACAAATTCTTTCAAGACCATAAATGCATTATCCAGATACGGAGGAATATCAGGTGGCTTTTTATGCATTTGCGCATACTTTTGAGTAAGCAATCTGGTCCATTCCGCGACATCGTTTAATGTTGCCTTTCTTAATATGTTTTCCTTCAAGGCCTGTTCCAAGCCGGCACTCCCGGCTAGCGGTGTATTCGGCTCACGAAATGATTCGAGTGGGGTTGCGTTCGAAGTCACCAAACTCACACCATAAGCTATAGGGTCGCCAATCGTCACTTTACCTCTCGCCACTCGACTAAAACTCGCTATCGGCCGATTAAAAAGTTGCTGGGCTTGTTTGTTTTCATCAGAACCCGTTTTATTGTTTGTTAGCGCCGTTAATTCGCACGGGCCACCTTCATCATGGCTACTTGCCAATACCGGCGTACCGGCAGGCAATCCGGAAACACGTTGTTTGTGATAACCAAAAACGGAAACGGCTAAAATTTTGGTGCCAGGCGTCCAGCCTATATTCCAAATCGTGGGGTTATAAGTACCCAGCATCAATACAACCGGTTTATCGATTGAGTTGACTGCAACATCTATTTTTTTAGCAGCATTACCGCTTTTTTGCTCTATGACAAAATCAAGCTCTTTACCCTCTCCGCCGCCAGCCGCTAGGACAACAACACTGTCATTCAACTCCAGATTTCCGAAACTGCAACTCAGTGGTTGCTCGACAGTAAACGGAATGAGGGTATCGTTGATCGGATTATCTAAAGGCTTTTCTGTTGTACATGCCTGTATCAACAGTAACGCGGCAGAACTCAGTAATTTACGCATGGTGATCCCTAGTTGCTTAATAAAGCTTATCGCCCCGATATGCGGGGATTATTACTCATTGGACAAAGCCTTCAGAGCTTTGTCGGCGGCGAGCAACCCATATCCCGTTGACGAGTCATAACCGATGTCTCCCAAATCCAAACTGCTACGCCGTAACACGTCGTAAAGTTCGAGAGGCTGCAAACTCAGACCTTTTTTCGACGTAGCCTGCAGCACCAAAGCAGCCACTGCGGCGGCATGGGGAGCAGCCGCAGAAGTTCCGGTGAAGTTAGGCTTGCCGTCTTTTTCAGGGTCCGGACGGGTTTTGGAAAAGAAACTGGTATTGACGTTGGTGGGAGCCACGGCATCGACATGTTGCCGGACGACAGGCTCGGCTAAACGCTTGCCTTGATTATCGAATAAGACCGGCAAGCCGCCGGGCGAGGAATAGTAACTTGGCGCTGACGGCATTTTGCCCTGGCCGGCTTCTATGGCGCCGACGCTGAAAACGTTCGCAGCATTAGCATGACCGAACACTGAAGAGATGGTTTTCGGATCGTTGCGGTACTCGTCGATACTTGGGTGTTCGCTAGGTAGCGAGCTGCCGCTCAGGATGTATTTCAGTAAGCTAGGCGAGGGACCGGCCACTTTCAAAATGCTCAAACCGACGGTTTTTCGACGGCGGTTGCCTTTATTATCGAATCCGACCACTTCAACGGGGTCCCCACCCAAATTATCGGTTGAACCACCGATGCCCCAGGTTTGACTGACACGCTTGCAGGCCGGATCGTCGTAAACCACAACGTCCAGATCATTAGCCGAGCCAATACCGCCGCTAATCGACTTGGCCGGTTGGTCCCACTGCAAACTCAATACAGTAAACGCATCGGCGCCGACAGTAATCGTTTGGCAGGTGTCGGTTTTGTTAGGATCGGGATTGAAGTCGTGGGCGACGCCATGTTTTTCGCCCAAAGGATAGCGACCGCTATCGGCAAATGCCGATTGATAGCTGTTAAGGCCGGCGTTGCCTGCCGAAGAGAAAATAGCGATGCCGCGTTCGACTACCAGCCGATCAATCGTTTGCGATGCAGGCCCATCCTGAAACATCGGCTCGCTAAAATACACCGCATCATCAACGATAATTTTCGCACCGTGATCGGCCACTTGATTCAAGGCTTGCATCAAATCGCCGGGATTGTCGCCCATCGCATGAAACAGCAAATTGGCGCCAGGCGCCAGATCATGTATCACTTCCAGCATCGCCCGGCCTTCGTCGAGCGTCTTTTCGCCTTTACAATCGGCTTCTTTCACTACCGTCACTGTTGGTGGCAATTCGCCGCTGGCTTGCCCAATATCCGCACCGCCCAAGCAATTGAAACTGTCGCTGATAACGGCGACGGTAATACCCGCTCCGTTCAAAGCGTAGTCAGTTCTCGTCTGATTTACTCGTAAAATTGTGTCTTCTTGGTTGGTCGTAGGTTCGGAGGCTATTTCCGCTCTCACGTCTTTTGACAACCAACAGGCAAAGGTGGCGCAAACGTAAAGCGAAACTATTTTATGCATCAGACGATAAAAGTTACGTAACAAAAAAATTGATAATATTATTATGAAAAATACATTTTAAAGCCCCAAAACTCTATTTTGACAACTGATCTATTAGTGCTTTTGATTCTTGATAGCAAGCCAAATTTCCATCAGCTGGATGACGCAAGTCCGATGCATTCGTTATTTTGGCAGAAAGACCTTTTTGCAGAAAAAATCGGACGATATCGGGCTTGCATAACCACGCAGCATAATGGACCAAATTATTGCCGTTGTTTTCATAATCCAACGGCACACCTTTCTGAAAAAGAAATTTTACCAACTCAAGTTGCTTAGCATCTGAGTCTCGGTAATTCAAATTATAGTCTATTGCCCTCGCCATCACATAGGGGCTATCCAAACTAGCACCTTTCTTTACCAAAAGCTTAATCAATTCGATATTTATTGGCGCATCGATACTATACATTAGAGGATCAGAAAGAAATGCTGTCGAAATCGCCTCATCTAACTTAAGGCCAGCATTGAATACAAGCTCTGCCAATTCAGCATTTTTACTATTAATTGCGAAATAGAGCGCCGACGCCCCATTAGAATCTCGGACATGAATATTAGCGCCATGCGATAAAAGCACTTTGGCGGCCTTTACAAGGCCCAAGTTAATAGCCAACAATAGCGGCGATTTTCCTTCGGCCATCTCTTCAATATTGGCGCCACTCTTTAATAATTTTTCAATCTGCTTTAAATCATTATCGAGCACCGCCTTGTGCAAGTCCGGTTGCATCAAATATCGTCGAGAGGGATCGTGTTTATCGATCAAACCCTTGTCTGACGGCTTCCAAGTTTTGCCGCCATCCAGCGACCGGAAGAGTCCGCCGCCAAGCCATCCTGCGAACAATAGGTTAGGATCGCGCGGGTCAACAGCCAAAATGGTGGCAAACCAACTGCCTGGTAAACCATCACCTAGTATTTCCCATGTTTCGCCATAGTCAATGCTTTTCTTGAAGTTGCTATGGCCTCCTGAATTGGAGTCTCTATAACAAATTGCATAAATAATATTAGGCGACGAAGGCGCCTCTACTCCATCAACACAAAGTTCGCCAATATTATTCTTGCTCGTATTTCTAGTTTTTATGTCAAAAGATAGCTTAGTCCTTCGATTCTGATAAGCCCACGATAAGCCTTTATCGAAACTTATGAATTTATCTGAATTTCCGATAACCGCATAAATAACATTTTTATCTTCTAACGAAAATTTTATTTCTTTTATTACAGGGCCAATATAACCTGGCTTATTTGCTTCAGCGATGCAACTAAAAAATAAAAATAGAAAACAAATATTAGATTTTATAAATTTTTTTATTTCCTTGTGTTTGCTACGCATCTTTTGCACCGCCAAATCCAAAATTCATTTAATTACGAAATATCACGAGTAGCATAACAAGCGGTTGCATGATGTTCCTATACTTTCCAGAAATTAGTCAGAGATGAGGCAGTTTCTAGAAAATATTCAACATTTCTCGCCGCATTTATAATGTCTTCGAGTTACAATAATTGGTAACGATAAATTTTAGTCAATCAACCAGATAATGCCACAGACTGTAAAGGGCAAATGTTTGTCGATCCCCAAAAGTTCGAGACATCCCATCGCAGAAAAACACTACCGAAAAACACTCTGCCAAATCTCGCCGGGCATTATTTTACGGACAATCCATCACGCCGCTTATGTCACAATTGCCCCACTAAATCGATACGGAGCAAAACCATGCACCAATTTCTGTTAATCATCATGACACTGCTTGCGCTGAGCGGCTGCGCGTCGGAATCCTGCGATAAAGATGTGGTGAGCATCCTCAACCCCAATCAAACCAGCGCGAAGTTGTTGATGGATTACGCCAAAACCGCCGTCTGTAAGACCGATGCAACGGGCACGGCAAAGCCTACAACTGTAGACGAAGAGCGCAAGCTGGTGTTGATTTACGATTTGTATGTTAAAGCCAGGAGTTATGCGATTTTAAACAAAGTGTTTTTCTGGCTGTCGCTGATTTCGGCGGTGGCGGTATTTTTGTGGCCTTCGCTGGGGGTGTTGTTGAAAGACCGGCTGGGCGAGCGCGAATGGTATAAGTCGGCGATAGTGCAAACCACGGTGACAGGCATCGCCGCGTTGATGTTCGCGTTTTACAGCCAATACAAAGACAAGCAAACCTACACGGAAAATCTAATGCGCTACGCGGTGTTTTCCGATAAGCCGGTAGATGAATTGAGCCAGAAAGTGATCGAGGAAATCGGCAAAATCGATATTGGCTTTAGCTTCAGCGGGGTGTTTGACAAGAAGGAAGACAAATAACGGGAAGGCGCTAACAGCCGCTTTGTCTAAATCAAAAAGATTCCGGCAGCCTTTTACTGCAATAATTGAGTCCACCATAGCCTTGTGGTTTAAGTTGGCGACGAACGATTCCATACCATCGTAAGACGGGCTGTTGGCCTCGTAACTTATCCTTGCCATACGCGCAGCTTTTAACCGATAGTGCGCTCAACACCCGCGCTACATTCTAAGAGCCACGCGCTAAACCATGAACTCGGAAAACCTCAGCAAACCGCCATCGTCACAAGCAGCCAGCTCCTCCGCCCGGCTTTATCTATGGGTTCTAATGGCTATCGTTGCCGGCGGCCTTTTCGGTTACCTGGACGCCGAACACGCTATCTCGCTCAAACCCATTGGTGACGGCTTCATCAGCCTAATCAAGATGCTGATAGGCCCGGTGGTGTTTTGCACTATTGTGCTGGGCATCGCCGGTGCCGACGATATGAAAAAGGCTGGCCGGGTGGGCGTCAAAGCCTTGCTGTATTTCGAAATCGTCTCGACTTTCGCGCTGGGGTTGGGCGTGCTGGTGGCCAATCTGCTCAAGCCCGGCCAAGGCTTTAATGTCGATCCGGCCACGCTGGATGCGCAGGCGGTGTCCGGCTATGTGAAACAAGCCAGCCAGCAAAGCACCGCCGACTTTTTGCTGCACATCATCCCTAAAACCTTTACCGACGCCTTCACCGGTTCCGGCGATTTGCTGCAAGTGTTACTGGTGGCGGTGTTGTTTGGTTTTGCCTTGCAGCAAATGGGCAGCGCCGGCAGATCGGTGTATGTGTTTATCGAAGAATGCTCGCACATCTTTTTTGCGATGATGAGCGTGATCATGAAGCTGGCGCCGTTCGGGGCCGGCGCGGCGATGGCGTTTACCATCGGTAAATACGGTGTGGCTGCATTGAAACCGCTGGCCGCGCTGATGGGTAGTTTTTATCTGACCTGCGGCTTGTTCATCGTCTTGATTCTAGGCAGCATAGCCGCACTGACCGGCTTCAATATTTTTCGGCTGTTGCGCTACATCAAGGAAGAAATGTTGCTGGTGCTCGGCACCTCGTCGTCGGAATCGGCGCTGGTGCCTTTGATGAACAAGCTGGAAAAACTGGGCTGCTCGCGGTCGGTGGTGGGTCTGGTGATACCGTCCGGCTACTCGTTCAATCTGGACGGCACCAATATTTATCTGACCATGGCCGCGCTATTCGTCGCCCAGGCCTTGAATGTCGATCTAACGCTGACGCAACAATTAACGCTGTTGTTGGTCGCGATGTTGACCAGCAAGGGCGCGTCCGGTGTCACCGGGGCCGGCTTTATCACCTTGGCGGCTACACTGGCGGTAGTGCCGGCAGTACCGGTCGCGGCGCTTTCGTTAATCCTGGGCATAGACCGTTTCATGTCGGAAGCGCGGGCCTTGACCAATATCGTCGGCAATGCGGTAGCCACGATTGTAGTGTCGCATTCGGAAGGCGAGCTGGATACAGAAAAGATGCGGGCGCAGCTAGGTCGAAACCGGTCAAGCCAGGGTGTCTAACCCCAGTAAGCGCAGGCCTTGCCGCTGCCGATAGCTGACTACCGGCATGATGTTTTGCGCCAATAGATTATTCGCCTGCACTTCGTTCAACACCACTTCCGTCGCCGGCTGCAATACCTGCTCGCCGTCCAGTTCGTAGCTAAACGCCGGCACATCGGCAAAAAAGAATTGCTCGGGTGTCGCGTCATCCTGAGCCGCTCTCAACAATACCCTGGCCGCTAAAAAGGCCGAATTTCCCCACAACAACTCGTTGGTCTGCGGGATATTAGTGCACTCTTCAAACGCCAAGCTCTCCAGCGGATCGCGTTTGCTGCCATAAGGCAAACGCATCAGCACGCGCGGATAGGTCAAGATCACGCTGTCGGCCTGGATCTGCTGGCGATATGCCAACCAATCCGCGGCATTCTGCAACGCCTCGACCACCAAACCGTTCCCTGCGCACGCCAGAAAACCCGCCCCGCATTTGGCGGCTAAATCCGCACAATAACCGAGCAAGGCTTTGTCGTCCGCATTATCGGCAAACAGATAATCGGCCACGATCAACACATCCTGCTCGCCGTCACCGGTTTGAATATGTTGCTGCAAACGCTGGACGACGCTCTCGCCGCCTTTTTCCAGCTCCGCCAGCAATTGGGCTTGGCTAATATCCAGCAAATAGAGCTGTTGCGCGTCGGCCGCTTCTTCATGCACCAATTCATACGTCGCCCGCCACAAAGCTTCCAAGGCTTGAAAATCCTGCCGGTGTAACAGGGCTTTCACAAACTGTGCGGTGGCGGCGTCGATCACATCGATTAAAACCCCATGCTGCGGATTAGCGTCTTTGGCGACATGCGGCTCCACAATCTGTTTCAACAAACTATCCAGAGAATCGGACGCCTCGACCGCGCCTTCCGGCTTTTTCCCCAACAGGCGTTCCAGCATATCGTCCTGGCTTTCCGTTTCCGCCACAGGCGCTGCTGCTTCGCTGGCGACTACGCCAGGAAAAAAGGCCTGAATTTTCGCCGCCGCCTGCGCGGCGGTATTGGGGTTGCCCAGTTCCGATTTTAAAGTCCGCAAATCGGCCAGCAGCTTGACTTTTCCCAACCAGGCATCGGGATGAAAATCCTCCAGCGCCGGAAATTGCAGCGTGATGCCCGAGCTGACTTCCAGTGTGGGTGTGACTTGCGCCAGTACTTGCTCAAAGTTATCGACATCGATTTTGCGCATTTTGCTTTGCTCCCAGGGCACGGCGACACCGGAAAAATTGCCGAACACATAAACCCGGTAGCTACTGTCGCCGCCGGCCTTGGCCGTTTTTCCGGCATTAAAACCCATCGTAAAATCAATTCTGCCTGACATGTTTTCTCCTCGCGCGTTCAGTGCTTTACCATCAACAGTAGCAGAGCAAACCCGGTCCAACAAGCCAGCCGGTTTTTCCGGATAGCGGTATGCTTATGGCTGTCAGTCCAACAGGTGATAGCCATGAGCAACGCCAACCGTTTAGCCGAACTGCGCCGGCGCATCAATCAAGCATTTACCCAAGCAGAGCCGCGAGCCATCTCCGGCCTAATCGCCAGGTTGGGAGATTACGATAGCCAGGCCATCGGCGCCTCTACGCAGGCATTAATAGAAGCGGTACGCGCCAAGCATAAACAGCCGGGCATTTTCGAAGCCTTCTTGCACGAATACAGCCTGAGCAGCGATGAAGGCATCGTCTTGATGAGCATCGCCGAAGCGCTGCTGCGGATTCCGGATAGCGACACGCAAAACCTGTTCTTGCGCGATAAACTCGCCGATGCCGACTGGTATAGCCACTGGTTGCACAGCGAGTCGGTAGCAGTCAATCTGGCTAGTGGCGGTTTATGGATCAGCGGCAAAATGGAAGAACTGGTTCGGCAGCGGGTTTTCGATGGATTATTAAGCCGGCTGGGCGAGCCGCTGATCCGCGCAGCGATCAAGCAAGCCATGCAGCAAATGGCCGAACATTTCGTCATCGCCGAAAACATAAACGCGGCTATCAAACAATCCGACCGCAATCCGGCCTATCACTATTCTTTCGATATGCTCGGCGAAGCGGCCTTAACCCAAGACGATGCGGAACGCTATTGCGCGGCCTATCGGCATGCCATTGAAACGCTGGCCGAATCAGCAACAGCCGATTTATTTACCAACCCCGGCATTTCCATCAAGCTGTCGGCGTTATATCCGCGTTATGAGCCATTACAGCAGCGTTATGCGGTGCCGGCCATCAGCGACAAACTGTTAGCTTTGGTTAAGCTGGCCCGCGCGGCGAATATTTCCGTGACTGTCGACGCGGAAGAAGCCGAACGGCTGGATATGTCTTTGGATATTTTCGCGGCGGTATTTGACGATCCGGCGCTGGCCGCTTGGCCGGGCTTCGGTCTGGCAGTGCAAGCTTATCAAAAACGCGCGTTGGCGGTGATCGATTGGCTGGCGGCATTGGCCGAATCCCAGAAGCGCATCATTCCCATTCGCTTGGTAAAAGGCGCGTACTGGGATAGCGAGATCAAACGCGCCCAGGAAAACGGCTGGGACGACTACCCGGTGTTCACCCGAAAGCCTGCCACCGACTTGTCTTATCTGACTTGCGCTCGGCTGATACTGTCCAAGCCTCAAGCTTTTTATCCGCAATTTGCCACGCATAATGCCCACAGCGTCGCGGCGATTTGCGAGTTTGGCAAAGAGCATCCGGGGTTTGAGTTCCAGCGACTGCATGGCATGGGGAGCGCTTTGTATGATGAATTGCTCAATCAACGCCCGATCAATTGCCGCGTCTATGCGCCGGTCGGCAGCTACCGGGATTTGTTGCCTTATTTGGTCAGACGCTTGCTGGAGAACGGTGCGAATACCTCGTTTATCAATCAAATCGAAAATCCGGCGATTAGCTCTGCCATGCTGTCCGGCGATCCTTTGAACCAGTTAAACGAAGTCGAGACTAACCCTCTTACTGTTCCCACTGACTTATTCGGCGCGCAACGCAAGAACTCGCAGGGGCTGAATTTAAGCGATCCCGAGAAATTACAGCAGTTGCAAAATGAATTGGCTGCTATGTCGGACCAGACTTGGCAAGCCGCACCATTGATTGCTGGTCAACAAATGCATGGCGAACCGCATCCGGTTTATAGTCCGCACGACCAGCTCAGCCTGGTTGGCGAAGTGGTGTTCAGTTCCGCAAATGATATAGAACAAGCCTTGCAACAAGCCACACGCGCGTTCGATGACTGGCGTTTATGCCCGGTCGCAACCCGCACCGGGTATCTGCTAAAAGCGGCAGATTTATTGGAGCAGCAGCGCCTGAAATTGGTGGCGCTGTGCATTCGCGAAGGTGGCCGAACCGTGCGCGACGCGCTGGCGGAAGTGCGGGAAGCTGTCGATCTATGCCGGTATTACGCGGCCTGCGCGGTCGAACAATTTGCTCAGCCACTGCGCTTACCGGGTCCAACCGGTGAAGACAATCAATTATTTAGTGTCGGGCGCGGCGTGTTTGTCTGCATCAGTCCGTGGAATTTTCCGATTGCGATTTTCATCGGCCAAATCGCCGCCGCGTTGGTGGCCGGCAATACGGTAATCGCGAAACCGGCGCTACAAACATCATTAACGGCCACGGCCTGTTTGCGCCTGTTACATAGCGCCGGCGTCCCGGAACAGGTACTGCAGTTTTTGCCGGGCGAGGGCGCCGAGATTGGCCGTCATTTGCTGAGCGACGAGCGCGTCGCCGGCGTGGCGTTTACCGGCTCCGTCGCCACCGCCCTGAATATCAACCGGCAACTGGCGAGTCGTAACGGCGCCATCGCCACGCTTATTGCCGAAACCGGCGGGCAAAACGCGATGATCGCCGACAGCTCCGCGCACCAGGAACAGCTGGTGACGGACGCCTTGCAATCAGCATTTAACAGCGCGGGCCAACGCTGCTCGGCATTGCGGGTATTGTTTCTACCGGACGACATCGCCGACAGCGTCATTGCGCGCTTGATCGGCGCGATGCGTGTGCTGCGGGTCGGTTCGCCGCTGGATATTGCCACCGACGTCGGCCCTATTATCGATCAACGCGCGTTAGCCGCCCTGCAACAGCACATCGAGAAGCTTGAACACGACGCCAAGCTGTTATATCAACTGCCCTTGACCGACGATCTAACAAACGGCTGTTTTTTTCCACCGACGTTAGCGGAAATACCTGCCCTATCCTTCCTTGACCACGAAGTGTTCGGCCCCATCCTGCATATAGTCCGTTACCCAGCCAACGAGCTGGCAAAAGTGGTCGAGGCCATCAATGCCAGCGGCTACGGCTTGACACTGGGCATTCACAGCCGCATCAACGCCAATATGCGTTACATCCAAGAGCACGCGCGGGTCGGCAACATTTACATCAACCGCAACATGATAGGCGCGGTGGTGGGTGTGCAGCCGTTCGGCGGCATGGGCCTGTCCGGCACCGGCCCGAAAGCCGGCGGCCCCCATTACTTGCAACGCTTTGCCAACGAACAAACCCTGACCACCAACCTCACCGCTATCGGCGGCAATCCTTGGTTGTTGCGAAAATAAACATGGATTTCATGGTCTGGGTTCGCGAAATTTGAAATCCGCGCCCTGCTCGATAGTGCAATTTTACAAAAAACGTTGTTAGTTTCTGCCTTTGAAGCCGAAAACCTCTAGTGTTAGTCTAGTTGCACAACCGGGTATGCCCCACTACTCTCCATCGCAATCAGAGATTGGCGCTTATGTCTAAAGAAAACAAATCCACAGCGATCTCGCCTAACTTATTAAGCGTGCTATTGATCATTTTGGGCGGCAGCCTGTTCGTAGGCCAAAGCCCCTTCAACGATTCCAGACCCAATAAAGCGTCCTTATCGCAATTGCAACAAGCCGGCTTTAAGTCCGACATAGACGCGCGTTTGTGGCAAGACCCATTCGAAGCCATCGCCAACCAAAATGTGAATAGTCAGGGGTATCAGCAATATAAAGACCAGAAGGAATTGATAAAAACCCTTCAGTCCCACTTGGAAGACATTCCCGACGGGCGGCAAATCGTCATCGCCACACTAATGCCCAATGGTCATTATCAAGAAGACGTGGAAACCCGGCGCCGTATCCGCTACGCGGTATTATCAGGGTTAATCGGCAATTCCAAACAAGAGTACGGCCCAAGCGACGAGGAGCATATCGGTTACGTCAATTACCTGCTGAACAAATCGAGTACCTTGATCGCATTCGAACATTTGGTTTGGAAAGCCCAACCGATGGCCCGGAGTCCGGAAGCGGAGAAACATCCGCCTATTTTGCTGCTATACCTTGACAGCAAAGCCTTCGGCTATGAGCCGCTAAAAGATCTTTTCAAAAATTTGCGCAAACTTTACGAGAAAAACAACAAGCTAGAGCTCAACGTACTGGGACCGGCAACTTCGGACGATCTGCAAGCCATGGCGAGCGAGGCACTGAAAGTCGGCAAGCCCAAGGACGCGCCGTTGTTTCGAATGTATTCGCCCCGAGCAACGGTCGATGAAGGTAAATTAATGTACGGCAACCAAGCGGCAACGGCCCATCAACCGAGCAACTTGGCCGAGCACTTCAAAAATCACCTGTCGTTCCTCCGCACCACGGCGACCGACAGCCAGCTGGCGGGCGCGCTGAGCCAGGAACTGGAACTCCGCGGCGTACGGATCGGCGACCAAGCCGAGCTGGCTAAGCCCACTAAACACGTGGTATTGATCTCCGAAACCGAATCACTGTACGCCTACCATATTGGCACCACATTTGCCGATGCGTTAGTCGAAACCGCCATGAACGGAAAACACTCGTTTGGCGCATGCCGCGACCCCATGATTTCAACAGCGGGTTGCGCGAATTACTTGCAAAAATACGTACACCAATACACCTATTTCCGAGGCTTGGACGGCAAAACCCTGCGCGGCCAAAGTAGTACCAGCACCGGCAACAAATCCGGCAACAATGATACCAACAGTGCCGCCGAGGCTTCCAAAGCCATGGAGCATGCCGACGGCGACAGTCAGTTTGATTACATGCGCCGGTTAACCGACAGGGTTGAAGAACTGGAACAGGAACTGGAAGACCACGACCAAGCCATAGGTGCCATCGGTATCCTCGGCAGCGATGTCTACGACAAACTACTGGTGCTGCAAGCGCTGCATGCCAAATTTCCGGATGTTTGGTATTTCACAAACGTGATGGATGCCCGACTTCTACACCCGGAGCAAAACGAGTGGGCTCGTAACCTGATTGTTGTCTCGAGTTTCGGTTTGCAATTACCGCCGGCATTACAAACTCGTATCCCGCCGTTCCGCGACAGCTATCAAACTGCATATTTTTTAGCCGCGCAAATGGCCTTGTGGGATTCCAACCATGAGCCCTCGGAAGCGACTGGCGCAGCAACCGGGTGCGATACGACCACGCGCCAACAATTGCTGGACAGCGAGGTATTCAATCAACCCGCCTTGCATGAAATCGGCCGTAGCAAAGCTTTCCCTCTCAACACGGACACCGGCAAAACCGACCGGCAAAAATGTGATGCCTTAGGGCCTATGGAGACCCTGATACAATCCGGAGGCGATCTCAGCGACACCGCGCCGACACCGGATTCGGCAACCGCGCAATCGTTTTCAAGATTTCCGCGCCTGGCATTGAAAATGTTAATCGGCGCATTCGTATTGATCGGGCTCGGGCTGTATTTTCGGCGCAAAATCAAAATCGCGACCGCCGCCAAACTCCCGGTGAAAGCCGCCGTGCTGCGCCGGCAAAGAGTCTGGTTGCTAATCGCTTTCGCCATTGGCTGCGGACTAGCGGCTTTCGTGCTCAATAACCCACAACCCGAACCATTGGCCTTAATCGAAGGCGTAAGCATGTGGTCGACGGAGGCAATCCGCTTCGCCGCACTGGTTGTCACAGTGTATTGGGTTATCGAAACCGCCAAGTTTCCGCTATTGCTTTGGGAACAGCTGAACTTCAGCGGTAAGTTCGGCGTATCCGCCGACAATCGCTGTTACGCGCACGATAGATATTTGGACAGGCGACTGAAACGAAATATGCATGTTAGGCGAATCAGCATTTTGACATTTTTAGCGTGGATCTTATCGTTTGTGGTGATTTTGTCCTTGGGCGTGCCTTTTACGCCGTATCGCGGCCCTTTAGTCTATTACCTCGATTTAATCCTGCTGAAGGCGATCTTGGTGCCGGCATTCCTGTTTTTGATGATCAGCGTCACCGAGGCAGCGCAAGCGATCATCCAGTTTATCCGCACCATTCCGCGCGCGGCGCCCTGGCCGGCGTCCATGACGAAGGAATACAGCGACACATTGAATATCGATGCAGCGTACCTTCAGGACTGGGTGACGATACGTTTGGTCGGCGATATGACGCAACAGACAAGCCGCCTGATCTCGTATCCGCTATTCGCCGCCGCTCTGATGGTTTTGGCGCGCATGAGTTATTTCGATAACTGGCATACGCCGGCCGGTCTGCTGATCGTGATCGGCGTTTGCATCGCATACTTGTTCTATTGCGACTTCCGCCTGAAAGCGTTAGCGGATGAAACCGAGCAAAACGCCATGAAAAACCTGCGCCGATTATCGATAGCCAATCATGGCAACGTGAAAGATTCATCCCTCGCCGGCAAACTGACCAGCCTCTCCGAGTTGGCGGAACGCTACGCCGAAGATACCTATAAACCGTTTGTGCAGCGCCCGATTTTTCAGGGCATGCTGCTAATTATCATGGCCGCCGCCATCGGTTATACAGACTACTTATCCATCATGATGAAAGTACTCGGTTAGCCTCGCAAAGCCGTCCACCGTCCGCAGGAGCCGCGTATCGCCAATGCCAAACGATTGAATTTCGTTAGAAAAAATGCGATGGTGGCTGCTTATCTGCCCGGACAAGGGAATAGGCACCAGGCCGACACACCCCGAGGCGGATCCCGCTTTCTCGGAGAATCGAATATGCTAGCCACCAAACGCTATGAATATCTTCCCATCGACCAAATCGAATTTCACCACACCCTCACCAACCACAGAGAACTGGATCGGGCGAAAGTCGCGCATTTGGAAAAAGACATCGTGGTCAATGGCTTGTTCGAACCGTTAGTGGTGTGGGAGCGCAACAACCGCGAATATTATCTGGTCGGCGGCTTTCACCGCATGGAAGCCATTCAAGGTATCCGCCGCGCCAATCCCGGCTATTTCGACAGAGTGGACGTCAGAATCGTCACCGGCGATCCGGACGAGATCAAGGCACTGAATCTGAAGCTGAATTCCGACCGGGTCGATACCCGCATCACCGATTATTTTCAAACGGTGATTTACTTGAACAATGCCAACTGGTCCAGGGAGCGCATCGCCGAATTCTTCGACAAAAGCGTCAGCTGGATTGACGACATCATTCGCTACGCGCCACTGACGACGGAAGCCATGCGCGAAAAACTGGCGGGTGGAGAGCTATCCTGGGCCAGGGCCCGCGACATCTTGCGTAAAGCCTTAAACGCACCGCCCGGCAACGAAAAAGCGATTATCGAAAGCGAACTGTCTCGGCCAGCGCAACCGGCCGCCAAGCCTTTGCCGTTCCGCACGGCCATCAAACACCTATCGAGCGCCGTTAAAGCTGATCCCAAACGCACGTTTAAAGTCAGCACTCAGGATGTTTACGCGCTGGTACTGGCTTTGCGTGGTAAAAACGTCGATCAAGAGGCCATCGAGCGGGTGCGTAAAGCATTTCCCGTGTTGTGGGATGATGAATAGTTCGATAACAGGAAACGAGCCATTCCTGAATTGTCATAAAATTGGGCATCCACTTCAGCTAAGATAAGTTTGACCGGAACAATGCCCCGTTTTGCGCATCACACGCCGGGATATTTTGGGAAATTCAATACTGAAATAATGTGTTAGCGATGAACAATCTTGTTTTTAAAATAGTGAACGCTCGCAGAACCTATCGACAACGCATGCCACACGCCGGCAAACTGGCCGGCTTGTTAGTGCTGCTCTCACTGAGCGGCTGCATGCCGATGAGCTATCCACCCGGTGCCAAAACCAATACCGCGCAGTTAGGCGACAATGCTTTCCTAACCGAAGACGGCGCAAGTCTGCCACTACGGCGGTGGCTGCCCGAGGCAGAACCCAATGCAGTGATCATTGCGCTGCACGGTTTTAACGATTACAGCCACTTTTTCGATGCGCCGGGCAATTATTTCAGCAAACTCGGCATCGCCTGTTTCGCCTATGATCAACGCGGTTTCGGCGCGGCACCGCAGCGCGGCTTGTGGGCCGGCAGTGACGCTTACGCGCAGGATTTAAAACAATTAACCCGACTGCTGAAACAGCGTTACCCAGATAAACCGCTTTACCTGTTGGGCGAAAGCATGGGCGGCGCGATTGTGATTACGGCGTTGCAGCAGGAAAACATGCCGGACGTCGCCGGCATCATCCTGGCCGCGCCGGCGCTATGGGCTAGATCGACCATGCCCTGGTATCAAACCAGCTTACTATGGACACTGGCGCATAGCATGCCCTGGCTGACCTTGACCGGCAGCGGCCTGGAAATTCTACCGTCGGATAATATCGATATGTTGCGGGCGATGGGCCGCGATCCGATGGTGATCAAGGCCACCCGCGTGGAAACGGTCTACGGCTTGACCAACCTGATGGATGCGGCGTTCGATAGTGCAAACTCGCTAAGGGCTCATACCTTGATGCTGTACGGCGAGAAAGACGAAGTCATCCCCAAAGAACCGACCTACGCTTTTTTGCAACAAATGCTAACCACCGATACCACGGAAAAAACCGTGGCCATTTACCAGAACGGTTACCACATGCTGCTCCGCGACCTACAAGCCCCCACCGCCTGGCAGGACATCGTGGCCTGGATAAAAATCGGCCCGAACCAGCTGCCTTCCGGTGCGGACGCACGCGCCCGGCAATTGTTGAGTAAGGGCTAAAGCCTCATTCCCGACAGACGTGCGCGGAGTGTCGGCCAAGCGGCCGTAAGCGCTTTGGGACGATGGCATCGAAACTGTTAAACTGCGACGCAGTTTATTAACCTATTCCCCAACCAAAGTCCATGCTCCGCATCATCTCCGCCAATCTAAACGGCATTCGGTCGGCAACCAGAAAAGGTTTTTACGACTGGTTAGACACCCAAAATCCAGACTTCGTCTGCCTACAAGAACTTAAAGCCCAGGCCGGCGATATGACAGCCGAGATGCTGACACCGAAAGGCCTGCACGGCTATTTTCATTATGCCGAAAAGAAAGGCTACAGCGGCGTCGGTATCTACAGCAAACAGCCGGCCGATAACGTCATTGAGGGCTTGGGCCATGCGGACATCGATAGCGAAGGCCGCTATCTGGAAGTGCAAGTCGGCAATCTATCGGTCATTTCCCTGTATCTGCCTTCCGGCTCCAGTAGCGAAGAGCGACAAACCGTCAAATACAGCGTGATGGAACGCTTCTATCCGCATCTTGCCGACTTGAAAGCCAGCGGCCGGGAAGTGGTCATTTGCGGCGACTGGAATATCGCCCATACGGAAGCCGATTTGAAAAACTGGCGCGGCAACCAGAAAAACTCCGGGTTTTTACCGGCTGAACGGTCCTGGATGACCCAAATATATGATGAGCTCGGCTGGGTAGATGTTTATCGCAGACTACATCCCGACGCTACCGACGCCTGCTACACGTGGTGGAGCAATCGTGGCCAGGCTTGGGCCAAAAATGTCGGTTGGCGAATCGATTACCAAGTCGCCACGCCGGGTATCGCCAATCGTGCACAGTCAACCAGCATTTTTAAAGAGCAACGCTTCAGCGACCATGCGCCATTGATCGTTGATTACGCAGACTAGCCGCCAATCGACAAACGCACCGAATTAGCGAAGCAGCTATTCGACTGACGCACCAGCCTGGTTACCGATGCCGAAAGGCGCACCAATTCAGATCAAAGTGTGCCATTGCCAGAGATCACCTACCGGTTTATTCACTAGCCTTTCAACCCATGACACCTTCATCTCCGCGGGAACAGCGACCAGGATACACGATGCAAACAGCTTGAATGGATCACTATCACCCCGGAACTTCGCTAGACTCAATTCAATCTTATATGCACCAACATTGTGCAACCATATGACACATAACCACGTATTCGAGCTGCTGCTAGGGTTCCCAAACATTTTAGCCGCCTTAATCGATATTGATCGTATTCCTAAGCATAAGGCTTAAAGCCTGGATAGCGATAAAAATCTCACTCCGCATCCACCCTTGCACTAACATGAACCATCAAATTGGGCAAACGCACTAATATTGTGCATTAGAGCCGTTTTTTATCAGACTAATGAAGCAATAAGGCAACTTTACGCTTGGCGCACAAATTGCTTATTCACTACAACTCTTAACACTTAAATTAACCCGTGCACAAAAAGATACTGGATCATTTAAACGAAGCAATCCTGCTGTTCGACAAGGACTTGCGCCTGACCTATATCAATCCCGCCGGCGAAATGCTGCTTGCCGACAGCGCCAAGCATTTGCTCGGCCAAACGGCGCACAAACTGTTCAAAACCGCGCACAACACGCTATTTAACGATTTATTACCCCGCTTGTATTTGCTCGAGCCGCTGGTCGATAGAGAATTAATCCTAGAACGGCTCAGCCAATCGATTACGGTTAACCTCAGCGCCACGCCCTTGCTCGAGGATGGGAAATTAAGCGAAATCCTGATCGAACTGCAACAGGTAGACCGGCATTTGCGGATCACCAAAGAAGAACAATTGCTGGCCCAGCAAAACACCAGCCGCATGCTGGTGCGCGGCCTGGCGCATGAAATCAAGAACCCGCTAGGTGGTTTGCGCGGCGCAGCACAATTGTTGGACCTGGAATTGCAAGATCCTGAATTAAAGGAATATACGCAAATCATTATCGCCGAATCGGACCGCTTGCAGGATCTGATGGACAAAATGCTCGGCCCCAACAAACCCGCGCATAAAAGCCAGCTGAATATTCACGAAGTACTGGAGCGCGTCCGGCACCTGGTTACGGTGGAGGCCGCCCACGGCATTATGCTGCAGACCAATTACGATCCGAGCATCCCGGAGATTTTCGCCGACAAAAACCAGCTGATCCAGGCCATACTCAATATCGTCCGCAACGCCGTACAAGCCGTGCAAAACCATGGCGTGATTACGATAAAAACCCGGGTGCAGCGGCATATGACTATAGGCCGCAAACGCTACAAGCTGACCGTCAAAATCGACATTATCGATAACGGCCCGGGCATCAAACCCGAGCTGATGGGACAGATTTTTTATCCGATGATCACCGGCCGCGCCGAGGGTACCGGACTTGGCCTGTCGATTGCTCAATCTTTGATCAACCAGCATAACGGCTTGATTGAATGCGAAAGCGAGCCGGGCAATACCGTATTTTCCATCTACCTACCTTTGGAGACGAATCATGCAAATACCTGACAAGGTCTGGATTGTCGATGATGACAAATCCATCCGCTGGGTACTTGAAAAAGCCTTGCAAAAAGCCGGCGTGCATACGCAAAGCTTCGCCAGCGCCAACGAATTGCTGAAATCGCTACCCGGCGGCTTACCGCAAGTGCTGATCACCGATATTCGCATGCCGGGCATGGACGGCTTCGAGTTACTGCGCAATATTCAAAACAGTTATCCGGATTTACCGGTGATCGTGATGACCGCGCATTCCGATCTGGAAAGCGCGGTGTCGGCATTTCACGGCGGCGCTTTCGAATACCTGCCCAAACCCTTTGACGTCACCGAAGTGGTCGAAACCGTACAACGCGCCTGCGCGCACAGCAAACAGCGGCAAAGCGACCTTGTGCAAGCCCCGCCTACCGTCGAGGAAACCCCGGAGATCATAGGCGAAGCGCCGGCCATGCAGGAAGTGTTTCGGGCGATAGGCCGTCTGGCCCGCTCGCATATCACAGTGTTAATTAATGGAGAATCGGGTACCGGCAAAGAACTGGTCGCCAAGGCCCTGCATCGTCACAGTCCGCGCGCGGACCAGCCATTCATTGCCTTGAATATGGCGGCCATCCCCAAAGACTTGATGGAATCGGAACTGTTCGGCCACGAAAAAGGCGCTTTTACCGGCGCCCAAGCCAGACGGATCGGCCGTTTCGAGCAGGCCAACAATGGCACATTGTTTCTGGATGAAATCGGCGACATGCCCGCCGAATTGCAAACCCGCTTGCTGCGGGTGCTGGCAGATAACGAGTTTTATCCGGTGGGCGCGCATACCTCAGTGCGAGTCAACGTGCGGATCATTGCCGCCACCCACCAGGACCTGGAAGCCTTGGTGGCGCAAGGCCGGTTTCGCGAAGATTTGTTTCACCGCCTGAACGTGATTCGGATTCATATCCCGCCCTTGCGCGAACGCCGGCAGGATATAGGCTTGTTGATGCGGCATTATCTCTATCAAAGCGCGAAGGAACTGAATACCGAAATCAAACTGTTAAAACCGGAAACCGAGGCATTTTTAAGCGGCTTGAGGTGGCCAGGCAACGTGCGGCAATTGGAGAATATCTGCCGCTGGCTGACGGTGATGGCCTCGGGCCGGGAAATTCATCTGGAAGATTTACCGCCGGAACTGACGCACAATAGCGGCGATTCCGCATCCGGCGACACAACACCGGGAGATTGGGAAAGCCAGTTTAAAAATTGGGTCAAGCAGCAATTATCGACCGGTAAAGTGGACATCGCCAAGCAGGCTATCCCCACCTTGGAAACCCTGTTGATCGAGGCGGCTTTGAATCATACGCATGGCCGCAAACACGAAGCAGCACTGTTATTGGGCTATGGCCGTAATACCTTGACCCGCAAAATCAAGGAGCTGGATATTAGAGAATAAGCGCAGCCGGAAAGCCGCCATTTCCGGCGCAGCTTGGTATTTGCGTCAGCCGTTTGCCGGGGCATTTTGACCGGCAAAAACCGGCAGGTTTTTTATCCGTTTAAATGCCATCGGTGTATACTCCCGCCGTCTGATTAACCTCAATAACAAGCAGAGAAGGTTCATATCTAATGGCGGATAAAACGGTAAGTAAACACCTGAGCAATCTTGAACGGCAGTTCGCGGCGAACGATCCGGTTTTGCAAAAAACCGCCAAGATATTCCAGGACCTGGATGAAATCGAGTTTGAACTGGGGTTGATCGATAACGACGAGACCACCGCACGCAAGACAAGTTGGTGGCCCATCGTCAGCACGCTGGGCGGTTACTCGCCCGCCAAATCAGACTTTGTTAATCGTTACCTGGGCGTGCAACTACACACCGCCCGCCATAAATTCACCGTACTGCAATATACGCCACAAACCAATACCGCGACGCTACCCGGCACCGCACTGGACGCCGACCACCGCTTACCTTTCTATCAAATCAGCCGTCAAATCGATTTGGTCGCCAACGGCGAAGGCAGCAAACTCAACGGCTATCTGGAACTGGTCACGGTCAATAGCAGCAAATTAAAAAACAAGCTGTTGATTGACACCCCGGTATTAAATCCGGCCGCGGAAAATCCAGTCTCCGGCCTGTTGCGAAAATACGTGATAGGCATCTCCGATTTGGTATTGGTATTTAACGACTTGTTCGAGGCCGATGCCGATTTGATTAAGGACACCCTGGCCGAGATCGTTGCTCACCAGGATGCCAATAAATTCATTTTCGTGATCGACCATTCGGAAATAACTATCGATGCGCTGAAAAGCCAAGAAATCGCCGCATCCTGGCAACGCCGCTTGGCCGAACTGGGCATCCACACCGGCCAATTTATTGTGTTATCGCAATCGGGCGATACTTCGCTGTTCGACCAGCGCTTCAACAACATCAATAACGATCGCTCTTACCGCATACTCGGTACGCTGGAAAACAGCATCCGCGCCATCGACGACACCATTTTTTCGGAAGTGGAAGAAGCGTTAACCACCTGGAAGGACAGATGCAACGCCTCCACCCTCATTGTGCTGGGCTTTATCGTAATGCTGATGTTATTTGCGGAAATTGCGGTGGGGATACTCGAACTACTGATCGACCCGATTATCGGCCCGGCCATCCTCGCAACACTGATTGCCTTATTGACGCCGCTACATATAATCGTCAGCCGCGTGCATGCCAAATTCCTGATCAAGCACTTGCACAAGCGGCAGAAACAATTGAATCTCAGTGAAGACTTGGCGGGTTTGTTTGAAAAAAGCCTGAGTTTCTGGCGAATTTTAATGCCCATCACCGACCCAGTCGGTAAAAACAAGAAAAACCGCAAAAAACTGAACGGTCTCATAGAACAAACCAAAGATCTGGTACAAGCATTGAACGACCAGTTCAGCCACGGTCAGCAACCGGAATATCGCAGCCAATACGACGCATATTCTTATGCCGACTCAGAGGAAAACTGATTAAGTAGCGTGCGTCGTGATGGAAATTTTCAGACATTATTTCCCGCTGTGCTGGTTCAATGTCTCGGTATTGGATCTGCCCAGATCGACGCGCTTTTTTAAAAACAATGCGATTTTTTATTTTATCGCGGTGTTTTTTATTCAATTCAACATGTCGGACGACATTGATTCAGCCTTCGAAGTGCTGCTGGAGACCTTGCTAACGCTGGGCTTTATCGCGCTGGTTTTACTGCTGAATAGAACTTTTAACACCTTCATACAAGTCGCGTCGGCTATTTTGTTTTGTGAAAATGTCGTCGCGATCTTTCTGATTCCTATCGTATTTTGGGTGACCGTAGCGGAAGATACGCCCAGCTATGCAACCTTGGCGTTGTTTTTGATGTGGGACATGGCGATTATTGCGCGGATATTTAAAGACGTATTGCAGGTTAATACTCCGGCCAGTTTGGTGGTGTCTTTATTCTATTTTCTAACCACTTACGGCGGGGCCTACGGCATCTACAGCTTAGTGGGCGGCTGAGGACTCCGGTTTAACGCCGTAATAATTCGACAGCACATCATAGGCGCCTTGCACGCCCGCAACCGCTGCCGCTTTCAAAGGTAAACAAGCCCCGCTCCATTGCTTGATCTTGCCATCGAAATAAAACGCCCATTCGCCCTGCCAGCAATCGCCTTTTTTGGCGATGCGACCCGCCATCACGGAGGTCACTTCGTAGCGAGCGGATACTGCCAACAAATTGCGGGAATCAGCTCCCAGCACTTCGCTTAGCGAAATTTTTTGCTGTTCTTCCAAATCCAGCATCGGAAATATCATCGGCACGCCCTTAATTTTGGACGCAAACGCCAATGCACTTTCCAACTCCGGCATGCTGTCAGCGTTGTAAAACCGCCGCCCCTCTTCGTCATCGACAACCAGCCACACCAGGGTTTCCGGCCGGATTTCACTCCAGATACCCACTTGGCTTTTGCGCATGACTTCCATCAATTGATCTTCATCAAACTGCACTCTAAGCAAGCGCGCGTCGGTATCAGGCAGTTCATCGGCGGAAATCAAGGAAAATTGCGATTGCTTGACATAGTTCTGCGCACTGGACAACGCCTGCTGCACTACCGGAATTTTGGAAATATCCTCAGACACCAAGACCCGACTCAAAACGGCATACATGGCCTGCTTGATTGCTTGCGTCCTATCCTCTGCGGATTGACTGTTGGCGATCAGTTCAATCTCATACAAACCTTTTACTTCGACAGCCTCCGCTATTGGGCAATTGCACAACAATCCCCACATACATAGGCTGAAAAACCCCGATTTACCCTTCATAAAAACCTTGACCACAAGCCTACCCTGACAGTGCATTAATGGGAACTATAGTACAATATCGCCCGTTTCAACCTTAACTTTAACGAGAGACTGACATTGAGCGAACAACAACAAGACCGCCTGAATTATAAAAGCGCGGGCGTCGATATTGAAGCCGGCAACGCTTTAGTCGAACGCATCAAACCCATCGCGGCCAAAACCCGTAATGCGGGCGTCATGGCCGGTTTAGGCGGCTTCGGTTCGCTGTTCGAATTACCGCTGGATCGCTATAAACAGCCGGTATTGGTCTCCGGCACCGACGGCGTCGGCACCAAATTGAAACTGGCTTTGGATTTAAACATCCACAACAGCGTCGGCATCGACCTGGTAGCGATGTGCGTGAACGACATCATCGTCCAGGGCGCTGAACCGCTGTTTTTCCTGGATTATTTCGCCACCGGCAAACTGGAAGTCGATACCGCCGCCAACGTCATCGAAGGCATAGGCAAAGGCTGCGAGCAATCCGGCGCGGCTTTGGTTGGTGGTGAAACGGCGGAAATGCCCGGCATGTATGCCGATGGCGATTACGACTTGGCAGGCTTTTGCGTCGGCATCGTCGAAAAAGATCGCATCATCGACGGCAGCCAAGTCAAAGCCGGCGACAAACTGATCGCCCTGGCCTCGTCCGGCCCGCATTCCAACGGCTATTCCTTGATTCGCAAAATCGTCGCCCGTAGTGGTCTGGGTTGGTCCGACAATGTCAACGGCAAACCACTAGGCGAAACCCTGCTGACCCCGACCCGCATCTACGTCAAACCCTTGCTGGAATTGCTGAAGACCGTACCGGTACACGCAATGGCCCATATCACCGGCGGCGGCATCACCGAAAATCTGCCGCGTGTGCTGCCCGATGGTTTGAACGCGAGCGTTCAGCTATCCGCCTGGCAATTGCCGGAGATTTTTGCCTGGCTGCAAGAACAAGGCAATGTCGAATTAGCCGACATGCTGGTTACCTTCAACTGCGGCATCGGCATGATAGTCTGCGTCGCGGCAGAAGACGAAGCCGCTACCTTGGAAATATTGGCACAGCAAGGCGAAACCGCCTTCAGCATCGGCGACATAGTCCTCGGCGACGGCAAACCACACGTAATCTACTCCTGACTCTGAAAATATCTCCGCCATGCCTGAAATCCACAGGCATGGCGTTAAAAGATCTTCAGTTTCATCTGCGATCAATTCAACACCAAGAAGGTCATTTCCTGATCAGTGAGTTGCCAACGGCTTTGAAGCAAGCCACCTCATGTCGCCATTCCTAAAGAAATTGCCAATATCTTGAACTACGGTGATTAAGCTTTGCGGCGAACGCCCAAAAAACCTAACAATGCGGAACCGAACAACCAAACTGCGCCAGGGACTGGTACGGCTGCTAACGCAGTGCCTGATACCGTTACCATATCAAAACGCCAGGTGCCGGTAGAACCATAAGTACCGGTTGGAGAAGATGCCGCGTATGCGCTTGTTGAAGGCGCGAATGCCGCTAAGACACGAAAGCCGAAATTAGCATTGTTGGCTACCCCGGCGATACTGCTGAAATCGACTGAACGGCCGTTGAACCAAGTATCGCCTGCTGCGCCGCTAAACAAGGCAAAATCAGTCCAGGTACTACCGTCCGTAGTGTATTGCACTTGCTCATATTTAGAAGACGTATTGCTGTGGCGTAAGTCGTAACTAACCTGAATGTTATTGAAACCCACCGTGCTAACCAGATACCGCGTACCGCGGGTTTTATTGCCGGCACCTTGAGCCGCATAACTGGTGGTATTCCAACCACTGTCATCGCCTATCGCCGGGTCGGATGAACCGCCACTCGCATCGCCGCTAGCAAAAGTTGCTGTGGTGCCTCCTACCAGCGAAGCCGAGCCGCTACCGATGCTAGGGGCGCCTGTGCCGGTACCGGTGGCTGAATCAGCAGGATTCGAGTTGAAATTCCATTGCGTAATTACAGCCGCTTCCGCGCCGGCGCTTACAGATAGAACCACTAGCGCGCTAGCCATCATCATTTTTTTGTTCATGTTTGGATTCTCTTAATTATTGGTGGTCAAGAAGACATTTCCGGACTGCTTATCGGGCCCGGAAGACTATCCATCACAAAAAAGCCCGACATAAAGTCGGGCTTTCGATCAATCAATTTGGGAACACGCCCTGCCCCTTAAGCAATCAGGCTTCACGGCGGCGCAGGCCGATCATGCCGGCAATTGCTGAACCGAACAACCAAACCGCCCCAGGTACCGGTACTGGCGCAGCAGTCAACTCAATGGTGCGATCAATGCCATCAGCTGGATGCTGCACGTTGATATACGCTTTGTTTGGATTGAATTTGTCGAAATACAAACCGGTGCTTTCAGCACCTTGAGTAGTCAAACTGATCCATTTGGAGAGAGACTCGGCAACCCCGTCACGATCTGCATCCTTGGCAAACCATACATCTTCCACACCACCATCTTGATCTTCAACGATGTAGATATTGCCTTCAGCATCAATAGCCAAGTTATCGGCATTTTTGAATTCACCGCCTGCCGCCAAACCAGTCGCCAAATCGATGGTGTTGCTGTCGGCAAACAGTTTGACTTCGCTAGTGCCAAGATCAATAGAATAAACGCGGCTACGGCCGGTGCCTTGGTTGCCGTCGGTGTCTGAATCGGTAGTCGTGAAGTACAAAAACTGGTTACCGTTAGCCAAGTTTTGAATTTCCATGTCTTCAGGGCGATTAAAACCTGTGCCTTTTACAGCGGCATTATCGGCGCTGACGCGGCCGTCGATCGTGCCGTCGCTAAGCTGTGCGGAAATACCGGCTAAAACGCCACCGTTGACATCGGTAATAGCTTCCCATGTTGATGCACCGGTGATAGCAGCACCGGTAGTGCCTTCAAACTGGGCTCCTGCACCGACTTTTAAAGCAAATGTTTGCCCAGCGGCAAAAAAGCTGTCGCCGCTAGTGGCAAATGGATTGGCCGATACGTATTTGTATACAGAACCACCGTTCAATTCATCGACAAAATACAAGTTGTTGTTTTTGTCGAACGCCAAACCTTCGTGAGAAACGCGCGGCAGAATGGAACGTTGGATAAATGTGCCGCCATTCGCCGCCGCACTGGTGGCATTGATCACTTCAAACAAACGACCCTTACTGCTACCTGCACCCCAAGATTCTTCAGCCGTCAAATAGCCGCCCCATGGTGTCCACAAAGAAGCATCGCCGGAAACAAAACCTTGCGTACCTGGCGCAACGATAGTGGTGGTGCGCGAGTTGTAGTCGTTATTCCAAAGATCGATACGTTGCACGCCCGCGGAACCGGTTTCGAACGGCATGAACAAATAACGACCGGCGTCAGGACCGGTTTCGTTGGCGGCTATCATATCCCAGCTACCTGAATTGGAACCTGGCACCAAGGTGTTTTGGGTCTTACGGTCGGCGATGGTTTGTTGAGTAAAATTGGGCGAAGACAATTTATAAGGTGTCGCTGAACCTGGGTTAACAGGAACCGTGTTGCCTGTCATTGGCGTAAAATTGTCGAATTCGGTAGAAGCCGCTTGCGCAGTCAAAGGTGAAACGCCAGCGGTAACAGCTGCGGCAATCAGAGTTAATTTAAAAGCTTTCATAAAAAAGTCATTCCTAAAGCAAAGTCGGTTAATTGTTTTTGGTCTTCCGCAAAAATCTGCCTCACAGAATTTGCAGAAAGAATGTTAACCAGCGCTCAAGAAATTAAAGTTGCAGTTCTGTTAAGTTTTCGTGACATGTAATACGCCGCTAGTACTCATTATGTTGCGACTAAAATCACCTTATCTACTCCCACTGGCAGCCACTCCTGCCCTTCAACCCAGAAGAATTTGAATCCCCGACGATGTCTGGCGACAAACGTCGTGCCCATCAGGGACTCAGCATGGCCATTAGGCTACAAGACGCTCAAGAGCGGATATTGCACTCCTGTCCCTAAAAAAAGTTTGGCGAAATAAGTCCGAATGGACGAAAACTGCTTATTTTCTCTGTTTTGCTCAAGAAACCTCAGCGAATTGGCATGTGCAGAACGGCACATCATCAAATATTTCCAGAATACAGAATTGCTTCAGTAACACCGAAAGACACCCAACATGAGAAAAGCATCAACTGGAGAACTGCGCACAGAAAACCGCACGCACGTTTCGGAGGAAAGGGAGATTTAACGGCAGTCCCTATCGGTGACAGGGAAATTAAGAACCGGGTGAAAATTTGTCACCAGGGGTTTTACCGATTACACAAACGATTTTGGACGGTATTTTGTACAAGCAATAAAAAAGGCCTAGGTGAAAAAACCTAAGCCTTTGATATATATGGAGCTGGCGATGGGACTCGAACCCGCGACCGGCTGATTACAAATTTGAAGGCCCGCTATTTCCTGCTGATTACTCAACCTTAACGAACCTTTACAAACCGCGGCCTACAGCCTATCATAGCCTTAACGGTGCTACACCAAAAACGCTAAAATTTAACCGAAAGCGTAGCACCAGCGTAGCACCAGAAAACGAGGGCATGATATGGAAACGCATTTCAGCTTTACCAAGCCACAACTTGAAGCACTGGCAGAACCTGCGCCCGGCGAACGTGTCATTTATCACGACACCCACAAAAACGCCGCAGGCTTGCAACTTCGAGTTACCAGCACCAGCAAAACCTTTTTCATTCAAAAGCGAGTGGACGGCAAGCCGGAGCGCGTCACCGTTGGCAAGTTTCCGGACTATTCGATTGAAAACGCCAGAAAGGAAGCGGCGAGACTTAGCGCGCTGATTGCCGAGGGAATCAACCCCAACAACGACGCCAGAGCCTTAAAAACTGAAACCACCTTACAAGAACTATTCGACAGCTTTTTACAGCATCGTCGAAACAAACGCGGCGCGTTTCTTTCGGAGAAAACCAAACGGAGTTACCGCTACGACTTCGGGCTGTACCTTGGCAAGTGGAGCGGGCGCAAGCTGTCACAGTTCAAAGATACCGACTTCGGCAAGTTACATTCAGAGATCGGCAAAGAACACCCCACCACGGCAAACCGAGTAATAGCAATGGCGTCTAGTCTGTTTGGCTATGCCGCCGAGCGTAAGCTATTCAAAGGGGCGAACCCTGCCCACGGTATCAAGAAATACCCAGAAACCAAGCGCGACCGCTTTTTACAATCCGACGAATTACCGGCTTTTTTTACCGCACTAGCCGAGGAACCCAACGACACGCTACGAGATTACTTTTTAATATCGCTGCTAACAGGTGCTAGGCGTTCCAATGTACAAGAAATGGAGTGGAGCCAGATCAACTTTGGCCGGGCAGAGTGGCGGATACCAACAACCAAAAACGGCGAACCGCAAACCGTAACCTTATCCGCCGAGGCGCTGGAAATACTACGCAATCGGCAAAGCTGCGACCCTGTTTGGGTTTTTCCTGGCACTGGCTCAACTGGTCATTTAGTCGAGCCTAAGAAAGCATGGCGGCGCGTCTTAGATCGAGCGGGGATTGACAATTTGAGGATTCACGACTTACGCCGCACCCTTGGAAGCTGGCAAGCTAAAACCGGCGCATCGCTGGCGATAGTCGGCAAAAGCCTTAACCACAAATCACCATCGACAACGGCGATTTATGCACGGCTTGACCTTGACCCCGTGCGAGAGTCAGTAGACCGGGCAACCGGCGCAATGTTGGCCGCTGCTGGACTAAAACCGGCTGGCGAAGTAGTAGAGCTAAAGGCAAAAGCAAAATAAAACCGAATTTAACCCGCTAGGCTTAGCGGCTGAAAACTGGAATCGTCAACCAGTTGCGGGTTAATCCTTTCATTGACGGCTTGCACTTTTGACGGGGTGTTAATGGCAAAATCAATATCTGAACTATTTTCTCCTGTACAGCCAAAGCAGCGTGTTTTGGATGAACTGGGAAGTGTTGAAAGTCTATTGGACGAAATAGCTATCTTTATCTTTGGAAAACTAGACAAGCCTAAGTTAATCGCTGCCGTTCATGCTAATGACACGGAGTATCTAAACAGCTTTCAAAAGGAGCTTTGCGCTAAGTCCGTGCGAGATATTGAGTTGGCAAAAGGTCTCGTAAACAATTGGGATGATATGGTTGGAGCTTATGAGCTTATTGCCAAGGTCAATTTTAATCGCGGTGTTTTATTGGAGGAATATTTCAGCTCAGAGCAGAAAATAGAACAATCAAGAAACGGTGGCGGTAACAAGCTTGGCTACGAAGGCCCGATTAAGCAATATGTCAGAAGGGCTTGCGAACAACTTTGTCTTGATAAATTACCCGTCAAACAAGCGGCGGCAAGGATTGCCAAATTATTTGAGGATAGCGCAGAGCTTGAGATTTACCACCCCGGCGAAATCTGCCCGATTGAAGTAATAGAGTATGACCGTGACACAGGGACATTGTCCTACTTTGATCGACGCGCACCCGATAAACAAAAATCACCGGTCGATGATAAGCGCCTGCAAAAACTCATTAGACAAATAAGGGAACCTAAAAAATCCGAATAGCAGCTATTCGGGAAAATCGAAGTTTTTAATTGCCATGAAATTTAACGAAACACAAAGGAGTTTCTTAGCATGGCAATATCTACACCCAACCAACCAAAAGACGAGATTTTAGGCAACACTGACGCGGCGGATTATATCGGCGTCACACCACGCACCTTAGAAGTATGGCGCTGCACCAAGCGTTATCAAATCCCGTTTATCAAAGTCGGTCGATTGGTGAAATACCGTAAATCGGCGCTGGATGCTTTCCTTGAGTCTCGCACTGTCGGCGTGGAGGTTTGAGCCGATGACGGACAACAAAAAAGCCGCCCCGGTCTGGCAACTGGGAACGGCTTCAAAATCATTCTGCGAATGCCATTTTACCCAGGTCTCGCGCCGCGTAAAAGCGGCAATTTACAAGCTGGCCCCTTGGTTGTTTTTCATGGGGGTGCTGCATGGTTAATGCTGTCGAATCGTTTAAAACAGCGATACAGGCTCACGGCCTGCAACCGCCGGACGCCATCCAGCCGGGCAAGTTTCACCGTTTCCCCGGTATCGACAAAAAAAGCGGCGATGATGCCGGATGGTGCAAGTTATTCGATGATGGGCGCGGCGGCGTGTTTGGCGACTTTTCCGCCGGATTAGATGAACACTGGCAAGCAGAAACTGAACGCACCTACAGTACCGAGGAACGGCAAGCTTTTCGCCAACACTGTGAAGCCGAACGCAAGGCGCGGGATGCCGAACAGTTGCAACAGCATGAAGCCACGGCAGCAAAAGCCGCTGAAATTCTGGCGGTGGCTGGTGGCGATCCGGCGCAACACTCTTACACACTGAAAAAAGACTTGTCGTTTGGCCCAAGGGTGAAGCGTGGCGAGTGGACGCAACGCGGCTGGCCTGATGCTTTGTTGCTCCCGATTTACAGCGCAGACGGCAAACTGTGGACGTTGGAAGCGATCAACACCGACGGCGAAAAAGATTACCTGAAAGGCGGACGCAAGCGCGGCGGCTTCCATCCATTGGGCAAGATTCGCGGCGCTAGTCGGGTGCTGATTGGTGAAGGCTTGGCAACCGTGGCGGCGGTTCATGCGGTCGACGGTGCGCCGGGCGTGGCCGCGATGGATGCCGGGAACTTATCCGCCGTGGCGCTGGCCGTGCGTAATATGGCCCCAGATGCCGAGCTGATCCTGTTGGCCGACAATGACGTTAAACCGGATGGCAGCAACCCAGGCTTAAAAGCGGCTACCGAAGCGGCTATGGCTATCGGTGGGCGCGTGGTTATTCCAGAGCTGAACGGCGCAAAATGTGACTTTTGGGATTTATGGCGGCAACACGGCGCGGACGCCGTGCGCGGTGCCCTGGTAAAGTTTCAGGATGTTGCGACCGTGACAGCTGCGACTGATAGCACTGAAAGCCATTGGCCGAAACCACAACCCTTAACCGCCAAAATCGAACCGGAAGCCTACCCGCTTGATGCTTTGCCGGGTGCGATCCTGGCGGCGGTCGAAGAAGTCGCCGGATTCATCAAGGCACCGTTTCCACTGGTGGCCGGTTCTGCCTTGGGTGCGCTGTCGCTGGCGACCCAAGCCCATTGCGACATAAAACGCGCCGAACGACTGACCGGGCCTGCTGGCTTGTTCCTGTTGAGCATTGCCGATTCCGGCGAACGGAAAACCACTTGCGACGGCTTTTTTACTAAAGCCATTCACGAGTATGAAGCCGAGCAAGCCGAGCTAGCTAAGCCATTGCTGAAAGATTATGCGGCGGAATTGTCGGCCTGGAATGCGGAACGGGAAGGCGTTTTGTCTGCGATCAAGGATGCCGGAAAAAAGGGCAAGGACACGCGACAACAGAAAGACGATTTAATCGAGCTTGAACGCCACAAACCGGAACCGCCAAGAATACCCAGATTGATTTTAGGCGATGAAACCCCGGAAAACCTAGCCTATACCCTGGCTAAAAACTGGCCGTCGGCGGGCGTGGTATCGAGTGAGGCAGGCGTGGTGTTTGGGGCGCATGGCATGGGCAAAGATTCAGTCATGCGGAACATGGCTTTATTGAACGTGCTATGGGATGGCGGCTCTTTATCTATTGGGCGGCGGTCGTCGGAATCCTTTACCGTTCAAGACGCAAGGCTCACCGTGGCTTTGCAGATTCAGGAAGCCACCTTGCGGGCATTCTTCGATAAATCCGGCGGGCTGGCGCGTGGAACCGGCTTTCTGGCGCGTTTCCTGGTGGCGTGGCCGGAATCAACCCAAGGCTTTCGCCCTTTTACTGATCCGCCGGACACCTGGCCGAAACTGGCCGCGTTTCATCGTCGGATTGCCGAAATACTGAATACACCGGCACCACTGACCGAGCAAGGTACATTGGAACCGGCCATGCTGACATTCACACCGGCAGCAAAGGCGGCTTGGGTAGCCTTTCACGATGCTTTGGAAATTGAATTGCGATCCGGCGGCGAACTTTACGACGTGCGGGATGTTGCCAGTAAAACCGCCGATAACGCGGCAAGGTTGGCGGCGCTGTTTCATGTCTTTACGCATGGCATAGGCGGCGCGGTCGATGTTGATAGCTTTGAAGGTGCAAGCCAGATTGCAGCCTGGCACTTATCTGAAGCAAGGCGCTTTTTTGGTGAACTGGCCTTGCCGGTCGAATTGGCGAACGCGGCGCGGCTGGATGCCTGGTTGATCGAGTACGGCAAGCGGGAACGGACGCATATTATCCCCCGCCGTGAAGCGCAACGATCCGGGCCGGTTCGTGATAAGGACGCACTGAAACACGCCTTGCAGGAGCTGGACGAATTAGGCCGGGCGCGTTTGGTGGTAGAAGGTCGCCGCAAAGAGATTTTCATCAACCCGGCTTTGCTGGTCGAGGGGGAATAATGGCGCTGTCTGCCTTGATTCATAAAAGCAAATCTGGACACCTTGCGACGTTGACACTTGCGACAATTGCGACACAAGACACAGAAACCCGGCCAACTGTCGCAAAAGTCGCAACTGTCACAGTCGCAAACCCTCAGGAATCAAAAAACACACTGCTATCAATCGCAGACAGTCAAAAGCTGCTGGCCTACCTGGACGCTATCGGCGAAACAGATCAAGCCAGCATCGACGAATATCTAACGGAGTGCGGCAAGGATGCCGAAACCCTGGCAAGGGAGTTGCAGCAGGCCGGCGATTGCTTACAGATCAAAACCGGCGACTATACCGGGCTGGTGCAATGCACAGGCTGTCACCATCTGGCCGGCGACACCTGCAATCGGCACGGCTGGCGCGTCGTCGTCGATAAATGGCGGCGATGTTCTGACCATGCCACGGCACCGGCAACCATTACTTGCAAATCATGCGGCCATTTCCAGAGCTTCAACGGTCATGGCGGCGGGGCTGGTGCGTGTGGTGCTGGCGTTCAACCCTTCGGCGCTTGTTGGTGGGCTGATACGGTTCACGAGTGCGATAAATATCAAGCCTTGGAGGCTGGAAAATGAGCAATGACTTTCCCGTCGAGATAGACGGCAAAACGGGCGAGGTTGAAACCCTACCCCCGCAGAAAGGCCAGCGTTACCGCTGCAAGCTGGACACGATGCAAGATGTGCGGCGCGAAATGGCTAAGGTATATCGTGAGGCGCGTTCCGGCGTGGTCGATGTTCAAGACGCGACAAAACTAACATGGTGCTTGCAGGCTGTCGGCAAGGTTATTGAAGGGAGCGATTTAGAGAAGCGAATAGAAGCATTGGAGAATAAGCAATGAGTATCAAAACAAGATTATCGAAACTAGAAGAAGCGAATACCAAGCCCGAACCAGATAAGCGGCAAGCCGAGGCCATAGCCAACACAAAGGCATGGCTTGCGGAAATATTAGCCGCTGCGGGCAGGCCTAATCTTAAATCTGTAACAGTCCCTTATCACAACCCTAAGCAATGGCTAGAAGATACCTTTAGGGCCATAACCAAAGATAGACTATGAGCATTAAACAGCGAGTCGCAAAACTGGAAAACCAACAGCCGCAGGTCGGCGGATGGGTGCGGATTATCGTAGGCGTGGGCGAAAGCGAGGCCACAGCAAATGCGAAATGGTTGGCGGATAATACGGACGAACCGCTGCCAGAAAACATCATCTATCGCGTTATCGTTGAGGCGTAACCCCTAGCCAAACTAGCCGGGTAACACCGGCTTTTTGATGTTTTTTACAAAGTGCTTTATTGGTCAGCTAACAGTTTCTTTTTCAGAGCGTTGAATTCTGTTTCCGTTATCGCCCCTGAATCCTTTAAATCTTTTAGCTTGTTAATCTCGGTGTAAAGGTCTTTGGTTTTAGGGCTTGCGTTTGGCTGTTGGTGGATTGTCTGGTCAATCTCTATCCGCTGAGCCTGATTTTTAGCAGTGTCAAAATCCCCCTTGCGTCCGAAATTCGATACTTTGCCATCACGAATAGCCACATAGTAATCTTGCGGAAAGTTGCCATCCGCTGCAATAACGGTTTTAACCCAACTGTATTGCATGTATTCAACCCCTTCATTCGCTGAGATTGATTTAGGCGGGCCGAGTATTGCTAACACTTCCTGCTTAGGCATGCCGATTGAAATTTGATTTAGTTGGTCAGCAGTGCCGAAAACCATTGCCATACATCCAGTTAGGGAGACGGCAATAATGATAATTAGTGATCTAATCATAAAACACAAATGTGATAATGTAACAATCAGGCCGGGTAACACCGGCTTTTTTATTGCCTGACCGGGGCAGATATTATTTTTTTAGGTCGCCGAGTGCTTAACTAAATACAGCGTGTTTTAATCGAAGCCGTAGCACTAGCGTAGCACCAATAAAAAAGGCCTAGGTGAAAAAACACCTAAGCCTTTGATAAATATGGAGCTGGCGATGGGACTCGAACCCGCGACCGGCTGATTACAAATCAGCTGCTCTACCAACTGAGCTACACCAGCAATTTATTCGCACATTATACCTGTAATTTCGAACTTTTCCAGCACTAAGTTCGGTCAACTCGCCGAATTGCAATCACACACCTTGAATACTGCTCAGCATGCTGCCGATGTAATTGAGGGTTTCGTGCAGAAAAACAATTAATTCATCGAGTTTATCCTGCACAAACATCAGAAAATGACTGTGGTTGAAGTTTTGATCTTTGTAAAAACTCAAACCGTTGTTAATGGTATTGGCCCCCATCAACAACATGATGAACGCCGCCGCCTTCAGCATTAAACCGCGTAATTTCACACTCATTTTGCCGAAGGCGACGCTGATAAACAGCATCATCGGTAAAGTCCCTGCACCAAATGCCAACATCAACGCGCCCCCCTCAAGCAAGGTAGCAGCCGTGGTGGCTTTCACAGCCATCGCAAACGTCAACATACAGGGCATCAAACCATTCAAGAGACCCGCGATAACCGAACCTAGCAGCGGCCCTTTTTGATTCGCCGCAGCATAGCCTTTGCGTAACACTTGCATGGGAATCAAGCGTATCGAGCCTTGCCAAGGTATCCAGCCCAATACGCCCAGCGCCAGCACAATGACGACTGCACCCATCAACATTTGCAAGATACTTTGGATTTTGCCGAACAAACCGCTGGACACCAGTACCACGCCCAAAGAAGCAGCCAAGACGCCGATCAGGGTATATACGGAAATGCGAGCGGCTTGATAGGCAATATAAGGTAGATAACTGCGGCTTTTCCCAGCTCGCATGAAGTAACCGGATACTAGCGCCCCGCACATCCCCAGGCAATGCCCGCTACCTAAAAACCCGGCCACAAAAGCCAGGGAATAATCGAATCCCGTGGCCGCAGCCATTTCGGTCATGCCGTGCATGGCATGATCCATACCTTCCATATTGTGTTCCATTTATTTGTTCAATCGAAGTGAGTTGACGATGACAGACACCGAGCTCAAGGCCATCGCCGCTGACGCGATCATCGGATTGAGCTTGCCCAACGCCGCCACCGGAATCGCTATGGTGTTGTAGCCGAACGCCCAGAATAAATTTTGCTTAATGACGCGGATGGTAAATGCGCTAAGTTCGATAGTAGCGGTGACCTTACCAATATCGCCCTGCACCAGCGTCAGGTCAGCGGATTCGATGGCAATATCGGTGCCGCTGCCTATTGCAAAGCCGACATTGGCCGCGGCCAGCGCCGGCGCATCATTGATGCCATCGCCTATCATGCCGACATTGTGCCCTTCATCCTGCAACTGGCGAATGATTTGCAGCTTTTGCTCGGGCTTGGCATTAGCGACTACATCCGCGATGCCGACCGTATCCGCGATGCAATAAGCGGTTCTTTCGGTATCGCCAGTGACCATCATGGTTTTAATACCCAAGTCGTGCAGCCGCGCAATAGCGGCGGCGGCTTCCGGGCGCGGATTATCGGCAATCGCGAATATGGCCGCTTCCTTGCCGTTGATCGCCATGTAAACCGGAGTTTGCCCTTGATCAGCAAAATTATCGGCCTGCTCCACTAAGCGACTTACATCAACTTGCTGATTCTCCAGCCAAGCCCGGTTGCCCAGTAACAATTTATAACCGTCCACCTCGGCGCGAATACCGTGACCGGTTTCGCTATAAAAATAGGCGCAATCCTGTAACTCGACACCCGCGTCGCGGGCATAGGCCACCACGGCTTTGCCGAGAAAATGCTCGGAATTGTGCTCGGCGGATGCCGCCAACATGACTAGTTTGTTTTCAGCCAGGCGGGATATTTTATAAACCTTGCTGACCCGGGGTTTACCTTCGGTGATGGTGCCGGTCTTATCGAAGACGATGGCGTTCAGTTTACTGGCTATTTCAAGACTTTCGCCGTTGCGGATATACACGCCCTGCTTAGCAGCTTGACCCGTGCCGACCATGATCGCCGCTGGCGTCGCCAGACCCAATGCGCAAGGACAAGCAATCAACAAAACGGTGATGGCATTGCCGAAAGCAAACGCAAATGGCGCGCCAGCCAGCAGCCAGCCCACCAACGTGGCGCCGGAAATCGCCATCACCGCCGACACGAACACCGCCGAGATTTTATCGACCTGTTTTTGAATCGGCAGTTTCGCAGCCTGGGCTTGATCGACCATATGCACAATACCCGCCAGCACCGTATCCATGCCTACCGCCGTGGCCTTGACATGCAATACGCCATTGCCGTTGACACAACCGCCGATCACGGCATGGCCGACACTTTTCACCACCGGCATGCTTTCGCCGGTGATCATTGCCTCATCGACCGTGGAAAGACCAGCAATCACCACGCCGTCGGTCGGAATTTTTTCGCCCGGCCTGACCAGCATCACATCGCCTATCCTGATGTCGTCAACATCGACGATGCGTTCGCTACCGTCGTCCGCCAACAAGGTCGCAGTTTGCGGTTGCAAATCCACCAACTTGCGGATCGCTTCGCCGGCCTTGCCTCTGGCCCGTTCTTCCAGATAACGGCCCAGCAACACAAACGTGATGATAGCCGCCGCCGCTTCGAAATAAACATGGCCGCGCCGTCTAAATAGAGACGGAATACTGTAGCCGTAAGCGGAACCCACGCCCAGCGCGATCAAGCTATCCATGTTGGCCGCGCGTTGTTTGGCCAGCCGATACGCCTTGCTGAAAAATTGCCAGCCTGTGCCGAATACGACTTGCGTGGTCAGCGCAAACTGCAACCAATGCATCCAGGAGCGGCCGCCCATCGTCATGGCTATCGTCACCACCGGAGTGGTTAACAGCCCTGCCCATACAAATCGACGCCGGGCTACGTCAATTCGTTGCAACTCCTTTTCGATGAGCTTCTTCCGCTGCGACAGCGTGTCGATAGGCATGGCGCTGTATCCCAGCTTTTCGATTTTATCGATCACCTCCGCCTTGCTGATCTGGCCCTGCACCGTGACGGTTTCAGTGGCAAAATTAACGCCGGCTTTTTTAACCCGTTCGTCGCGGTTTAACACCATTTCGATCAAAAGCGCGCAGGATGCGCAACTCATGCCTTGCACGGCCAAATCAACTTCTTGCAACGGCCCGTCGAATGCTTTTTTCTTGTCTTTTTTTAACTCAGTCTGCTTTAACGCGATATTGCCCAACACCGCGTCCAACATGATCAGCAAGTTTTTTGCCGGCAAACGATTAGAATCGAATTCGATGACTACCGAACCAATTTCAAACACCGAGCGCACACTTATAATTTCCGGGCGCTTTTTCAGCAAGATTTCCAGGATATAGCCGCGTTCGGGGTCGTTAAGCAACACCGGCGTAATGATCCGGATTCGATTTTTTAGCTGATGTCGAACGGAAAAATGCGCGTAATTTAGAGTATCGGTTTCCATGGGCGACTGAGGATTTGATGGACTAGCGAGCCCATCCTATGGAAATCATAGGATGGGCGTTGACAATCTCTACTTGGGCCGGCGCGAACGTACTAATAAGAAAAACATATAAAACACCGCCATCCACTCGTAACGATGCACGATGGGTTTGACCAGCCACTCCTGGGTGATGCGGGTCCAGTGGGTTTTTATCAAATACAAGACCAGCACATCATTCAAGAAATCTATCGTGGCTTTTTCGGGATCTTTAAACAGGGCTTTCGGGCCTTTGGTACTGACTTTGCCGATAATTTTGGCCGCCTGTACCGTTTCCTTGCCGGCTTGATATTTATCACTGAACCAGCCACCAATCCGGGTGCCTTTCAAGCGCTTTTTAATGCCGAGAACAGACTTTTTAGCCTTCTCCGCTAGCGGCTTACTGTCGAAATAACCTTGCTGTTCCAGCTCGGCAAGAATTTGAAACAGCTGTGCCGCCAAACTGGTAAAGCCACAGACAGCCCCATCGTATCGGATTGATAATTTGCCCTGCCCGCGATAAAGTTTCACTGATTGGACGCCATTAATTGCGGCAAGCTTGGTGCTGATTAAGTTCGCCGCAGTCGGTTGACAAGCTTGCGCGGGCACCTGAAAACGCACATGACCGTCATGGCGGTAACGTAGTACAAATTCTTTTTGGATAGCCATAGTCAACAGGGAAAAGTAAAACGGGCGGTCCTGCCATAGCAACGACCACCCGTTTCAAGTTACAGCCAAATGTCCAAGAATCGAACGGGATTAATTGCCTTCTTTCGCTTCGGCAACGATGTCTTCGAGGTTTTCTTTTTGATGCAATACAAAATCCTTGCCGGCATCAATCGTTTTTGTGGCGCTGGAAATAATTTCCTTTCTGTATTTGTACACAAAATAGCCCGCCACCATGCCTGCACCGAACACCAACAGAGGGTGTTTCGCTAATTTAGTCATCAATTTTCCTCCAGTGTTTACAGTTGCAGTGGCTAGTGTACCAGCCACCACCTGCTTAGTCATGGATGAATCGTTCGAGCTCTTCTTTGGGTTGTGAACATGTGCCATATGCGTCCTCGTTGCTGGTTAAGACTGGGGCTGGGTTGAATCGTCGGCGTCTTCAGGTAAAACCTGTGCCTCGTGCAACATTTGATAGATTCCCTTGCAGCCCTCGCAGCAAAAGCGCTTGTCGCCTTGCAGGGTTTTTAATCTAAACCCTTCCACTTCAACAGCTAGCCCGCAAAGATCGCAGCTTTTCTTATTATCATCCATTGTTACACGAACTCACTTATTACCTGTGCACATGTGCGGATTATAGCGCCTAAATAACCTTGGTAAACACGGCACGAGCGAAAACAAAATCATACGCTGACAAGGCCAGCGCAAGCAGGAAATGATCGATCACTCTGAAGCTGATCAATCAATACATCCGCTGAGGTAGCGACTGCGATCATCGTTTGCCGTGTGCGGCTCGGCTGGATGCCTTCATCAATGCAATTCTCAGAGCGCCAGTCAAACTTGCGCTCAAACCAAGACGCATCGCCAAGGCTGGCACCAAAATCATCGACGCCACCGCCAAACCTGCCCCCAGCACCAAGCCGGCAGTATTGATTTGCTGTGCCACGACTTCTTGATTTACAACAATTAATTCTTGAGCCATTTAGATACCTCACGCAGAATAAATTTAAAATCCACCGGAGCTAAACAGCATAAAGAATGCCAAAATATAATCGTTTGATTATATTGACTAAAAGTAAATGCCTTGTAAAAAACCAGAAAAAATCAGGGAAATGCCTCGTTATTTTTAAGTTATTTAACATAGTTTTTGCAAAGGACATTCAAAAAAAATCCCCAGCCTTGTATCTGAATACGATACAAAAAACTGGGGATATATTGACTCTCTAGCGCTCGCAACGAGCAAACATTAGCGTGCCGGAACTACTCCTGATCGAGACCAAACGCTTTGTGTAACGCACGCACCGCCAGTTCCAGATACTTCTCGTCGACCACCACGGAAATTTTGATTTCGGATGTCGAGATCATTTGGATATTGATACCCTCGTCGGCCAGCACTTTAAACATCGTGCTGGCAATACCGGCATGCGAACGCATACCAACGCCGACAATCGACACTTTGACGATACTGTTATCACCGATCACCGTGGTATTGCCGCCCAGATCGACGCGCAAACCTTCCAACACCTTTTGCGCGCGCGCGAAGTCATTGCGGTTGACGGTAAAGGTAAAATCGGTGGTGCCATGCGCGGAGATGTTCTGCACAATCATATCTACTTCGATATTCTCGGCGGCGATCGGCCCCAGGATTTTCGACGCCACGCCCGGCAAATCAGGCACGCCGGTCAAGGTCAACTTGGCCTCGTCCCGGTTAAACGCGATGCCTGATATTAACGCTCTTTCCATTTCTGATTCCTCGTAGGTAATTAGGGTGCCGTTGCCTTCCATAAACGAAGACAACACGCGCAATTTGACATTGTATTTGCCGGCGAACTCGACCGAGCGGATTTGCAACACTTTGGAGCCGAGGCTGGCCATTTCCAGCATTTCTTCAAAAGTAATGCGGTCCAGGCGGCGGGCTTTCGGCACCACGCGCGGATCGGTGGTATAGACGCCATCCACGTCGGTGTAGATATGGCATTCGTCGGCTTTCAGAGCCGCCGCCAACGCCACGCCGGTGGTATCCGAACCACCGCGACCCAGCGTGGTGATATTGCCATGCTCGTCCACACCCTGGAATCCCGCTACCACCACCACGCGACCAGCGTCGAGATCGGCACGCATATTGGCTTCGTCGATCTCGCGAATGCGGGCCTTGGTGAAGGCGCTATCGGTGAGAATCCGCACTTGCGCGCCGGTATAGGAACGCGCCTCGCAACCGAGCTGATGCAAGGCCATCGACAGCAACGCGATGGTGACTTGCTCGCCGGTGGACAGCAACACATCCAGCTCGCGGTCGGTCGGCTGCGGCTGCAACTCTTTTGCCAAGGCCACGAGGCGATTGGTTTCGCCGCTCATCGCGGACACCACCACCACAATCTGATCGCCCGCATCGCGGGCTTTTTTGACTTTCTCGGCGACCGCCTTGATACGTTCCACCGTACCAACGGACGTGCCGCCAAATTTATAGACGTACAATGCCATGTTTTTATTGACCTTTTGGCTTTTATTACTCCCTCGCCGTGCTGGAGAGGGTTGGATTGAGGAAAATCGAATGCGATCTCTTCATTAGGATTTTTGCTTACTTGGCGATTTATTGTTTGATGTCGCCAAGAGAACGGCCAATTTTAACGCGAGATACCGATTTAGCCGATGCAAAATTATCCGGCGTCATCGGTTGGTAAAAAGAACGCATCAAATCCGAGTGCGTCAAGCTCCATTCGCAACTGCTTGTCGCCGGTCCATAACAAGCCGCCCGTTTCAATGGTCAGCGCAACAAACAACAAATCCTTAGCGTCCACATCTTTCACCAATGCCCACGCTTTTTGTAAAGCTTCGGCCGAGATACTATTTTCATCGAAGAAATCAATATGTCGGATCAATTCATAAAGTAGCTCTAGGACTTCATCCTGGGTGTGTTTACTGACCGCGCAGACTTTTTCCTTGTATTTGAACAGTTCGACAAAGCCATATTTAGGCATTAATAGGGGCTGCTCCGAGCGCAACAATAATGTGGCTATTTTGGAGTTTTTATTCACCAATGCCGAAAAAACGATATTGGTATCGACAATCACCGGTTTCATTTAATTTTTGCCAGAAACCTTTCTTGATTTTCCCGCCACCAATTTTCTTTCAGTTCATTGTCAAGCGAGCTTGCGTCATCATTGGACATTTGGCTTTTGGAAATCAGCTCTTTAACACGCAGCATTTCGATCAATCTTGTTAATTCATGGGCCGACAGAAACTCTTTAGAAAAACTTAAATTGACTGTTTTGTCTGTGGCTTGGTAAGTCAGCATAGTTAGAGCCTCTGATTTAAATAATGTGTCGCTATCGCGACGGATTATTTTAACGTCGGTTCTCGCACCGACAGGCGAGATACTTTTCTTTGCTTGTCCAAAGAAAAGTATCCAAAAGAAAAGACACCCGGACGCCGCTTGTTTCCTGCGCTCCTCGCTTTCGGCGGGGGTTGACGAAAGGGGCTTCCTGCCCCTTCGTCAACGCGATGCATCCCTGCATCGCCCCTATCGGGCTAATCCCGCCAAAAGCTCCGGTGCTCGGCGCGGCATACGGGACAAAAACCATCGCGCTATTTAAAGCTAACCAGATAATTTCGATTTCAAATGTAGGGTACGCAGCGCGTAGCATTTAAAATCTTTACTTCCAGCCAAACCCTAAAAGGTACGCGGTGCGTACCCTATTTGACTTACAGCTAAACGGTTTAATTACCCGTGGAATCTACAAATTCCAATTCCTCTTGATACGCAATCTTTGGTATCTCAAGTACTTCAATTTTTCCATTAGCAAATTTTTTTAGTTTTTCATCATGGCTATAGATGGCATTACATTTTCTTACAATTGCAATTGCCACAATCATACAATCAGCTTTCAACTCTTGCCGTGTAGCACTATGGTTATTTTGTAGCTCTTTTGTTAAGCCTGAGCTTTTATTATCGCGCCACAATTTGGCAAAAACAGTAGAAGCAGCCGCGTCGTATGAAGGAATTAAAAAACTTGATTTCAACAAATTTAGAACCATTGCATGATTTTTAGGCTCTATAGCCGTTAACAATTCACCAACAACAATAGAGGGAACCATTATTTGTATTTTTGACCTTTGGCAGTCGTCAAAAAATGCTTTAGCTCTTGGAATCATATCTTCTTGTTCTTTTCCTGCCTCCTCTCTAATCCCCCAAAGAAGAATATGGTTGTCAACACAGACCGTCTTCATTCCATGCCTCCATCTCTTCTAAGAGTAGAAACAAAAGCCGATACGTCCTCTATGTCCTTAAAATAATAACCAATTTCCTTTGAAAGCTCTTTTAGCATTTTATTAACCGGAACTTGTTGAATCTCTTCAAACTCCATAATCTGAAACTCTTCAATCTCTAAGTCTCTTATATTCCATGTGGCCACCCCCGAAAACAAGGCAGTTTTATATAACCTGTGACCTAATTCTTGAGCCATGTTTTCTTGTACATCGCAATAAAGAACCGAGCCATCCATCAATTCAAGCATAGCTCTAGGTTTTTTCCCTCCAACTCTAAGTATCTTTCCTGTTATTTCAGTATTGCCAACTATAACTTTAGGCTTTGGAATTTCAGTCTGCGGGGTAATTTTAGTAATTATTAAATTCGATTTCGATGAAGAAAATTCAGCATCACAATTATGTTTTTTAGAGAAATTAGATATTACTTCTAATGATCGAATAGTTTGTGGAGTTAGAGTATCAAAGTTTCCTTCTTCAATAGCTATACTTGTCGAAATAAACGCAGGTATAACAATACTGGTCAGCGTAGCATTGAAAATTAAACCAATACTTTTATCTTCGATTCGACACAGTCCTATAATAATGTCGTCTTTTTTTATTGTGGGATCTTTTCTTAGAGACTCAGATACCATCATATCTTCTACAGACTCAAGAATTTCAGCAAGTTCTCTTGATCTTACCAAACCCGGACTAATGCCTTCGCCCGTAAGCCTAATTTTTATTTGTTCTTCCATTCCTTTATTGTCCTCCCCTCCACAACAAATGTCCGATTATTTGGCAAACCTACAATAAAGACCATAGGCTGGGTAGAGCAACGCGAAACCCAGAAAAAACGTCAACGCTGGGTTTCATTTCATTCAACCCAGCCTACAAAGACTAACCTTACCTCAACGCTTGCCGCTCCGAATTGTTGGGTTACGCTATCGCTAACCCAACCTACACTGGGAGGGTTTTGTCCCGTATGCCGCGCCGAGCACCGGAGCTTTTGAACGGATCAGCCCATTAGGGGCGTCGCAGGGATCCGGCGCGTTGACGGAGGGGCTAGGAAGCCCCTTCTGTCAACCCCGTTCAAAGGCGAGGACCGCAGGATCAAAGCGGCGTCCGGGTCGCCTTTTCTTTGGATACTTTCTTTTAGCGACGCAAAAGAAAGTATCTCGCCTGTCGGTGCGAGAACCGACTTCAAAACAATCCTTCGCGATAGCGACACGTTACCGCCAGAAACGCCTATCGGCCTAATTCAAGCCTACAAACCCTATCGTTGCGATCCCGAACATCATCGGTATTGGCAGCTTTCAATAGGCCGCGTAATTGTTGCAAAGTAAGCAACTCAGCTTGATTTGACTTAAGCAAGTCCATTCTCTGTTTTAGAATCGCCTTATGCCAATTCGGAGACCTAGTTTCTGCATTTGTCATAGCCTTCTCCGAAATTAACCAGCCAACCTCTCCCTCACCCACTCCGGCACCGCCGCCAACGCAGCCGCCAAATTAGAAGGATCGTTGCCGCCAGCCTGCGCCATGTCCGGCCGACCGCCGCCTTTGCCGCCGACTTGGGTGGCGACGAAATTCACCAATTCGCCGGCTTTGACCTTGTCCATTGCATCCTTGGATACGCTGGCGATCAGACTGACTTTGTCACCGCCGACCGCCGCCAAGACCAAAGCTGCGCTGCCCAGTTTGTTTTTCAATTGATCGGCCAAATCGCGCAAGGCTTTCGGGTCGACGTCGTCCAATTTTACGGCCAGTACTTTCACGCCGTTGACATCGACGGCTTGGCTGGTCATTTCATCGCCGGCCGAGCTAGCCAATTTGGCTTTGAGTTTTTCCAGTTCTTTTTCGAGGCCGCGGGTTTTTTCCATCAACTGATGGACTTTGTCAGCGGCTTTGTCCGGTGCCGCTTTCAATAAACCGGCGATGCTGAGCAAGGCTTTTTCGCGCTGATCGATCCAATCCAACGCGCCTTGACCGGTCACGGCTTCCAGACGTCTGACGCCGGCCGCGACGCCGGTTTCGCCGATGATTTTGAACAAGCCGATGTCGCCGGTGCGTTGCACGTGGGTGCCGCCGCAAAGCTCGGTGGAAAATTCGCCCATCGTCAGCACGCGCACTTCATCGCCGTATTTCTCGCCGAACAAGGCCATCGCGCCCGCTTTCACCGCATCGTCCTTGGCCATGATTTCGGCGGCGACCGCGTTGTTTAAACGAATCTGTTCGTTAACCAAGCGTTCGACGGTGGCAATTTCCGCTGGCGTCATCGGTTCGAAATGCGAAAAGTCGAAACGCAAGCGTTCGGAATTAACCTGCGAACCTTTTTGCTGAACATGCTCGCCCAAGGTGGCCCGTAATGCGGCATGCAACAAATGGGTAGCCGAGTGATTGCGCTCGGTGGCCTTGCGGATTTCGGCATCGACGCTGACTTCGCAAGCCTGACCTTCGCTGAGCGTGCCACGCAACACCTTGCCTTTGTGCAAGAACAATTTACCGCCCTGCTTCTGGGTATCATGAACCTCGAACAGCGCATCGCCGCATTCGATTCGGCCGGTATCGCCGACTTGGCCGCCTGACTCGGCATAAAATGGGGTTTGATCAAGAATCACCACGCCTTCGTCGCCGGCTTCCAACGCATCGACCGGTTGGCCTTGCTTGAACAAGCCCAGAATTTGTACCGAGCCGTCCAGATGAAAATAACCGGTAAATTCGGTACTGCTGTCGTGTTTGATGTCTTGATCGTAATCAGCGGCAAACGTACCGCCGGCGCGAGCCCGGTCACGCTGCGCAGCCATTTCCACTTCGAAACCGGCGTGATCGACGCTGAGCTTATGTTCGCGGGCAAAGTCGGCGGTCAAATCCACTGGGAAGCCGTAAGTGTCGTACAACAAGAACACGACATCGCCGGGGATGACATGGCCGTCCATTTTGGCGACGCAGGCTTCCAGAATTTTCATGCCCTGTTCGAGGGTTTCCGCAAAGCGCTCTTCTTCTTTTTTCAGCACCCGTTCGACTTGCTCCTGAGCATTCGCCAATTCCGGATAGGCCGCGCCCATCTCGGCAACCAACGGCGCGACCAGTTTATAGAAGAACGTATCCTGAATGCCCAAGCGGTAACCGTGCCGAATCGCCCGCCGGATAATTCGGCGCAACACGTAACCGCGACCTTCATTCGACGGCAACACACCGTCAGCGACCAAGAAAGCGCAAGAACGAATGTGGTCGGCGATGACCCGCAAGGAGCTATTCGCCAAGTCGGTGGTGCCTGCCAGTTGCGCGGCGACTTTTAACAGATTTTGGAACAGGTCGATTTCGTAGTTGCTGTGCACGCCCTGCATTACCGCCGAAATCCTTTCCAGGCCCATGCCGGTATCGACCGATGGCGCGGGCAGCGGCGTCAAATTACCGTCCTTGTCACGGTCGTATTGCATGAACACCAAATTCCAGATTTCGATGTAACGGTCGCCGTCTTCGTCCGGGCTGCCGGGAGGGCCGCCGGCCACGTGTTCGCCATGATCGTAGAAAATCTCGGTACAAGGACCGCAGGGGCCAACATCGCCCATCGACCAGAAATTGTCCTTGGCGCCGATGCGTGAGAAGCGCTTGGGATCGTGTTTGACGTCTTCCAACCAGATCGCTTCGGCTTCGGAATCTTCATCAAATACCGTCACCCACAGCCTTTCTTTGGGAATGCCCAGCTCCTTGGTCAGGAAGTCCCAGGCAAAATGAATCGCATCGCGCTTGAAATAATCGCCGAAACTGAAATTACCGAGCATCTCGAAAAAGGTATGGTGGCGCGCCGTATAACCGACGTTTTCCAGGTCGTTATGCTTGCCGCCGGCCCGCACGCAGCGTTGACTGGTGGCAGCGCGGGTGAAGTCAAGCTTTTCCCGCCCCAGAAATACATCCTTGAACTGCACCATCCCAGCATTGGTAAACAACAGGGTGGGATCGTTACCCGGCACCAGCGAACTGGAGGGACGCACGGCATGGCCGTGTTGACGAAAGAATTCCAAAAAGGCGGCCCGCAATTCGGCGCTGGTCATTTTTTTCATTGTGGTTACTTCGGTTGATTTGATACTTCAGAAAGTAAATTTACGTTACATATGCTGATGATAAGAGCTCATCTATAGAATTTTCAGCCATTTAACAAATTCGCCAGCGTTTCGTGCAATGCTGGCAAAGATGATTCGATGGTATTCCAAACCGTTAAATCGTTAACCGACGCATATCCGTGAATCAACAGATTGCGAAAAGCCACGATTTGTGGCAAATCCGGAATGCGTTCGGCCCAAGCAGGTTCTATTTTGCATAACTGGTTTAAAGCTTCGCCAATAATCTCAAATTGGCGCTCCACAGCAGAGCGTAATAAACGGTCTGATCTGTAATCCGCAACAGTTTTACCGGCAACAAATTCCAGAATCGCTTCAGCAGCGAAATGAGCGTCCCACAGAAAGACCCGAGGATCACGCTGCATAGACCAATTCGCGACTTTGTTCTATGCTGGCTAGCAAATAAGGGTTTTGCAACGCTGCAGTCTCCGCTAAATCCACATGCCGCCCAATTAGGCTCTCCAGTTCTTGCCGTAGGGCAAAAAATACCTGCAACGAAGACGACTGACCGTCCTCGGCAAATTCGACCAAAAAGTCCGCATCGCTGTGTTCCAAATCGAAGTCGGTAGCCCGCGCGGCCGAGCCAAAGACCTCCAGACGCTTAACCCGATAGCGCCTGCATAAGTCGACGATTGCGGATTTATTTTGCTGAATCAGAGGATGCATAAATAGCTCTTAGCTTCGATTTGCTTGAACCTTATTTCAACTATTTCTCCGAATACGCTTCGCTATTCGGAGCTACGAGCTCAGACTTCAATTTAGGGAATGAAATCTTTGGTGGGTTGGGAGTTACTTTTACTAAGGAATCCCCAACCACTTTTATCATTTCAGCAATTTCCGATAAGGAAATTTCAATGTCGCAGTTATAAGTTGACGTTGAGCTTGGTGCAAAATCAGGGACCGCTTGCTTACTCAGAACTATAACTTTCTTGCCGGAATCCCAACTAATGTTCGGACCATCAATTTCAACTACTTGAAGGTTGTCTCGCCGTGCTTTAGATCTTGTATATCCGGTTGCAACTCTACTGAACTTCATCTAATTGGCCTTAAAAGTTTGTCGAAAACGGTACCGCTTATTCCGACCTACATAGTTTGATTTTCAATTCCGCAAACAAGCGCTTGATCATTTCGCCACTGAAGCCGCGTTGCTGTAAAAAGCGGCTGCGCTTCAGCCATTCGTTTTGGGTCAGCGATTTTTCGCCGTCGTATTTACCCAAATACACGTCCAGCAGCAGATTTTGCCAGCCGCCCTGCTCCTCGGCCTGCGCATCGAGATTGGCGTCGTTGATACCGCGCTGCTGCAGTTCATAACGAATTCGCATCGGACCGTAACCGCTTCGGATACGTTGGCGAACATAGGCTTCGGTATAGCGTGCGTCGTTTTGCCAGTTCTGCTCGGCTATCTGATCGATAACCGGTTCAACGTCGTCGCGGTTAAAGCCGCGTAGTGCCAATTTATCCAGCAATTCCCGGCGGCTATGTTCGCGCCGGGCCAATAGTCTCAGACAGACCGCTTCGATCTGCTGCCGGCGTTCAATCGCCGTCGACAAACTCGGCGTCGTCGTCTTCACTGACTGCAGCCGGCGCGCTGGCTAATTTGGCAAAGGCCTTCTCGCGGATAGCCTTTTCCAATTCGGCGGCCTTATCCGGGTTATCGCGTAAAAACTGCTTGGCGTTGTCCTTGCCTTGGCCGATTTTCTCGTTGTTGTAGGCATACCAGGAACCGGACTTTTGCACGAAACCGAATTCCACGCCCAAGTCGACCAGTTCACCGAAGAATGACACGCCTTCGCCATAGAGGATTTCGAAATCGGCTTGCTTGAACGGCGGCGCCACTTTGTTTTTAACCACTTTGACGCGAGTCTCGTTGCCGATCACCTCGTCGCCTTTCTTGATCGCGCCGATGCGGCGAATATCCAGACGCACCGAGGCATAAAACTTCAGCGCATTACCGCCGGTAGTGGTTTCCGGGTTGCCGAACATCACCCCAATTTTCATCCGCAACTGGTTGATGAAAATCACCAATGTGTTGGAACGTTTGATGTTGGCGGTCAGTTTGCGCAAGGCTTGCGACATCAAGCGCGCTTGCAAGCCCATGTGCGAGTCGCCCATGTCGCCTTCGATTTCGGCCTTGGGTGTTAAAGCGGCCACCGAGTCGACCACCACGATGTCGACCGCGCCGGAGCGCACTAGCATATCGGTGATTTCCAGGGCTTGTTCGCCGGTATCCGGTTGCGAAACCAACAAATCGTCGATATTGACGCCGATTTTTTGCGCATAGATTGGATCCAGCGCGTGTTCGGCGTCGACGAATGCCGCCGTGCCGCCCAACTTTTGCATCTGGGCGATGGTTTGCAGCGTCAAGGTGGTTTTACCGGACGACTCCGGGCCGTAGATTTCGATAATCCGGCCGCGCGGCAAACCGCCGACACCCAGCGCAATATCCAAAGACAGCGAGCCGGTTGATACGACTTCAATGTCGCGGCTGGCGGCGACATCGCCCATCCGCATCACGGAGCCCTTGCCGAATTGTTTTTCGATCTGCATCAACGCGGCGCCCAGCGCCTTTTTCTTGTTTTCGTCCATTTGAGTACCTGCTGTTGTCTGGCCGGTGAAAGCCGCGCATTATCCCATAGACCCTGGCTGTGAAACAGTTTTTATATCCATTCAAAGTTCAGAAAAAGCCGGCGGCAAGCCGCGGATTGAAAGGAAAATATAAATGCAGATACGAGGCTTGAAGCGAGCCACTGCGAAAAAATCCTTCGCCGTGGCCAAAGCTGCGTTGCGCGACGGACGAAGCAACCGGTTCTAACGTGGTTTCCAGCGTGGAGAAATGAAAACTGTGACCGCGAATCTCACCGCGCTCCAGTTGGAGACTATGCATGCCCAAATTGGCCAAGCGGGTTTGCATCCGCGCACGACCTGGCAACAAACCCGCCATCGCCGCCTGATTGCCATCTATATCGGCCAAGGTCTGCAGCAAGTATAGGAAGCCGCCGCACTCGGCGTAGATTGCTTTGTCGGCTTGATGATGCCTGATTAATGCCTGCTTCATCGCCGTATTGTCGGCCAGGGCTTGCAGATGCAACTCCGGATAGCCGCCCGGCAAGTAGACGCTGTCAGCCTCCGGTAAAGCACAGTCCTTCAACGGTGAGAAAAACACCAGTTCGGCGCCCATCGCTTGCAGGCAATCCAGGTTGGCTTGGTAGATAAATGAAAACGCCGCATCACGGGCCACGGCAATGCGCTTTCCCGCTAACAAATGGGGCGGGGGATCGATCGACACTCCGACAAACGACACGGGGGCCGGCAACTGGCAAGGTGTATAACTGTTCAGCAATTCGGCGGCCCTAGCGAGCCGCGTGTCCAGATCGCCAATTTCATCAGCCTGCCACAAGCCCAAATGCCGCGATGGCAGACCGACGGCGTCATCTCTGGCCACTGCAGCAATCAGTGGCGTTTGCGCCGGCAAGGCTTCTTGCAACAATTTTGCATGCCCGGCGCTGCCGATCTTGTTGGCTATCACACCGGCAAATGCCAAACCCGGTCGATAATTGGCCAAGCCGTAGGCCACGGCTGCAAAGGTTTGCGCCATGCCCTGCGCATCAATCACCGCCGCGACCGGTACCGCCAACGCCTGGGCTAAATCAGCGCTGCTGCTGTCGCCGTCGAACAAGCCCATCACGCCTTCGATCAAAATCAAATCGGCTTCGCCGGCGGCGCGGTACAACAAGTCACGGCAATGGGCCTCGCCCATCATCCATAAATCCAGTTGATAAACCGGCTGCCCGCTGGCGTAAGCCAAAATCTGCGGATCGATGAAATCCGGGCCGGTCTTGAATACCCGAACCCGACGGCCTTGCTGTCTATGATAGTAAGCCAGCGCGGCGGTGACGGTGGTTTTGCCTTGCCCGGAAGCCGGGGCGCTGATTAACATGGCCGGACAACAGCGCGGGTTGGTCGTCATGGATGAAACGGGAGAAACAGTCAAAACATCAGTCCTTTTGGTAAAACCACATTTGATAAACACTCATTAGTATTTGTACGCCCATCGATAAGCCCATCAACGCACCGCTAAGCACTACCACATAGGCAAATTCGGAAATATGCTTGGTGACAAACCAGGACACTACGTCCAATAGCATTGCAAAAAACGGAATCACCAGCGCCACCCGCTTGACGTAGATATTCATATCGCAGAGCAGAAAAATTTTGCCAATGAAAAACAGGATGAAGGCAATGCCGAATAAATGAATATGCGACACCCTGACCAGCGCCGGCGTCGACGCCCCGCCTTTATGCGCCACTTCCGCGACACCTTCGTAATGCGTCAGATTGGGCAGGCTCGGGTTGGCGGCCGGGTTATGACAGTGGATGCAATCGCGGTTCAAAATCGGCGCGATCTGTTGCTCGTAAGCCGGTTGCTCCGCGCCATCCTGAATCCATTTCAAGATCACTTCCTTATCGCTTTTGTATTTCAGATTCGGCTCCATGATGCCGTTGACTGCCGCGCCAAGCCTGGACTGAGTGGTCGAACCGTGGTACATGATGACAATGTCGTCTATCGACAAACCGCGCTTACCATCGCGGCCCTGATGGGTGTAATACAAATTCACGAGGGCCATCAGATAACCCAAACCGATGGTCAACAGAAACACGGTATATAAAATCTTCTCACTGGTGGAAATATCTCGAAAACGGCGATATTGCTTCGGCATAGGCAATTTAGAAAAAGGCAAAGTGGGCACGATCCATGGCGCTAGACTGGTGCTGCGGAAGCTTCCGGCAAGCCAAATCGGCTCCCCAGCGGCTCAATGGCATCAAACTGCTTTTAGAATAATCGATATGCAAATATTGATCTATGCCAAGTTCGCGGAAAAATCCTACCGGCGATTTTTATTTTTATCGCATAATCGACCATAGTTAAGCGCCAAGAGTGCTTCAAGCTCTCAGAAGAGCACGTTCTGGTTTTGAATGAATTTTTCCAACGTCCACCTTTTGCTAATACCGCAAAAACAACGATGAAACCATCCCCAGCGCTTTAAGTCATTGGGGGATCCAACACAGCAGGAGAACATATGCGTACTTTATTACTTTCCTTACTTGCCGCTACCACCTTTTACAGCAGCTTATCAACCGCTCAAGCCCAAGATTCCGCTAGCGTGGCAATCCCGGATAAAGTCAGGGCCAATATTTTGAAACGACACCCGCAAGCGCAGGACCTGAAAGCGACTCAGGAAACCCACTTTGGTCAACAGCTACTGGAAGTCAGCTTTAAGGATACGGAAGACGAATTGAAGCATGAGTTATTTAGAACCGACGGCGCGTTGTTTGCGAACGAAATCCTGCTGGACAACGGTCTAGAAATATCACCTGACGTGACCAAAGTGCTGGCCGATAACTTCCCTGGCTATAAGCTGCATAAGGCGGAATTGGTGATTAACCCGAACGGCGTGGGCGAAGAATACGAATTGTTTATTGAGGTGGGTGGCAGCAAATGGAAGGTGGCGGTCAACGACAAGGGCAAAATCACGGATAAAGATGCTTATTAATGGCTGTCTCCCCAGGCACTTAATGCTAAGAATCTTAGAATTTCCTGCCTGTTAATCGGGCACTTAAATTTCCCTGCTCCGTCATTCCCGCGTAAGCGGGAATCCATCTTGAAAACTCGGCCTTAGCATAAGCGTGAGCGACTTTATTGAGGGCCGGTTTAATAAATCCGGCCATACTTGAGTGGTTTTCTTACTGCTTGAGAATTTCCTGAATTTTGCCCAATAGCTTTGCCCGTATAGACACTCGGGGAGCGCGGACAGTTACAGCGCGTCGCTAGCCGTTTACTCTGACGCCTGGATTCGAACCCCAAGTTTCAGGAAATTCCCTATTTTCCGCCCCACCTCGCTAGTCTTACAATATTGGTATGACTCAAAATAATTCTTCCGTCACCGAACTGTTTCCCGGGTTTTCAGACGCCGATAGCTTACAGATCAGCCAAGCGCTGAAGCTGGTCGAGCAACTTTCGGCAAACTGCAAGGACACTCTCCGCCCCAAAGGCGTCGATGTCGCCTCAATTTTAATGAGTGTGCATATCGATCTGGAAACTATTCTGGCGGCGCTGCTCAGCGATTCACGTGTTGCCGGGAAACTCAGCGACCCGACAATACGCGAGCAATTCGGACCGGTAGTCGCCGACTTGGTTAAAGACGTGAGCTGGCTGAATAATGTCAGCATTTACAGTACCGACATGGCAAACCAGCCCAATCAAGCCGAGATATTGCGACGCATGCTGCTGGCAATGACCCATGACGTGCGGGCGGTGCTGATTAAATTGGCTTTTCGTATTCAGCGGCTGCGCGGACTCCAACACGAGCAAGACAATATCCGCCGCTTCATTGCCAGGGAAACCCTGGATATTTATGCGCCACTCGCCAATCGCCTGGGTATTAATCAATTCAAATGGGAATTGGAAGACCTGGCGTTTCGTTATGCCGATCCTGAGCATTACCGCTTTGTCACCGACTCATTGGCTGTCAATCGGGAACAACGCCAAGCCTTTATTGAGCGGTTTTTAGCGGCACTTCAAGACCGTTTAAACCAGGAAGGCATACAGGCCAAGGTCTACGGTAGGCCCAAGCATATCTATAGCATCTGGAACAAGATGCGCCGCAAGCAACTGGCGATAAACGAACTTTACGACTTATTGGCAGTGCGCGTGGTGGTGGACAGTTTGTCGGCCTGCTACATGGTGCTAGGCTTGGCGCACAGCCATTGGCAGCATATTCCGCGGGAATTCGACGACTACATCGCCAACCCTAAGGAAAACGGCTATCAGTCCCTGCATACCGTAGTTTTGGATGAAGACGGCAACCGTATCGAAATTCAAATCCGTACCAAAGCCATGCACGACTTTGCAGAGCTGGGTGTGGCGGCGCACTGGCGTTATAAAGAGGGCAGCAAGTTCAACGCCGCCACCGAGAAGAACATCGCCTCGCTCCGACAATTGCTGGAAGACAAAGATAACACTGACGGCTTGCTGGAAAACTTTCATACCGAGCTGTTCTCCGACCGGGTATTCGTGCTGACCCCTGCCGGCAAATTGATCGACCTGATCAAGGGCGCTACGCCGTTGGATTTTGCTTATGCGATCCATACCGAGGTGGGTCACAGTTGCCGCGGCGCCAAAGTTAACGGCCAAATCAAGCCCTTGACTTACAAGCTGTGCTCTGGGGAGCAGGTGGAAATCATCACCGTTAAAAACGGTCAACCCAATCACAATTGGCTGAATCCCAACCTCGGTTACCTAAAAACCCCGCGAGCCATCAGCAAGGTAAAAAGCTGGTTCAAACAACAACAGCAAGCCGAAAATATTGCGGCCGGCAAATTGCTGCTGGATAAGGAAAGCAAGCGGCTAGGCTTGAAAACCGTCGATATCAACGAATTGTTAAGGCATTTTAAATTCGCGGATACAGAACATTTTTATGAAGCGCTAGGCCACGGCGACATCAACAACCGACAATTGGCCGGTGCGCTGAAAATTCCGGAATTGGAGCCTACGCCGATTAAGTTGGTGCCAAGCAAATCCTCGACGCAATCAGCGATTACTATCGATGATATTGATAATGTAGTGACCACGCTGGCCCATTGCTGCTCACCGGTAAAGGGTGACGAGATTATCGGCTTTATCTCGCATAAACGCGGTATCACTATTCATCGCCGCGACTGCGAGAATATTCGGCATCTGTCGCCCGAGCAGCAATTGCAATTGTTGAAAGCCGATTGGAGTGGTCAACAAACTGTACATCACAGCGTACCGATTTTGATTCATGCCTTTAACGCGCAAAATTTGCTGAACGACGTTTCTCAGGTACTAGCCGCCGGGAAAGTACATATCAGCAACGCCTCGTTGAAGACCCACGACGATTTATCGGCCATTCTGAATATGACAATTCAAATCGAAAATACCGAGCAACTTAGTTTGGTGCTGGCACGTATCAGCCATTTGCCAAATATTATTGAAGTGAGAAGGAAAGTCTGACACGCCCTGTATCAGCACTAATTCAACTATCCGGGAGACTTTTTTAGCGGCTCGGCAGAGGATTCATGCTAACATAGGCGTTTTAAATTTAGAGCTTTGACTATGGCAAAAGAAGATCAGATTGAAATGGATGGCAAGGTTATCGATACCCTACCCAACACTATGTTTCGCGTCGAACTGGAAAATGGTCACATCGTTACCGCCCACATCTCCGGCAAAATGCGCAAACACTACATCCGCATCCTGACTGGCGATAAAGTCCGCGTAGAAATGACACCTTACGACTTGACCAAAGGCCGCATTACTTTCCGCAATCGCTAACCCGTCTTTCGGGAAAGCGATTGCTTCCCTCGCTTTATACGACTTGATTCAATTCCGAAACGATTAGTTGTTTGCTCTCGATGGCAAAAGCCAACGCATCGTTCTCGACATGCACTCGCACGTGACCGCCATTCGCTAAACGACCGAACAATAAATCTTCTGCCAGCGGTTTTTTGATCTTTTCCTGAATCAATCGCGCCATTGGCCGCGCGCCCATTTTTGGATCGCAACCATGTTCGGCCAGCCACGCTCTCGCCGCAGGTTCTAAAGTCAATGTGACATTTTTGTCCGCCAATATGGCTTCCAGCTCGAAAATAAACTTATCGACCACACTGCCCACCACCGCCAAATCCAGCGGTTTGAATTGCACAATTGCGTCCAGACGATTTCTAAATTCCGGCGAAAACCCTCGCTCGATCACTTTCATACTATCGGAAGCATGATTTTGCTGGGTAAAGCCGATAGATGCCCGACTGCTTTCTTCCGCGCCGGCATTGGTCGTCATGATCAAAATGATATTTCTAAAATCCGCTTTGCGACCGTTGTTGTCGGTCAATGTGCCGTGATCCATCACCTGTAGTAACAGGTTGAACACATCCGGGTGCGCTTTTTCCAACTCGTCCAGCAACAACACGGCATGGGGATGTTTGGTCACCGCTTCGGTCAGCAATCCACCTTGATCGAACCCGACATACCCCGGAGGCGCTCCGATCAAGCGTGATACAGTATGCCGCTCCATGTACTCAGACATATCGAAGCGAATCAACTCTATGCCCAATACTTTGGCTAGCTGCCGAGTCACTTCGGTTTTACCGACACCAGTAGGACCGGCAAACAGGAACGAACCGATCGTTTTAGTGGTATCGCGCAAACCCGCTCGCGATAGCTTAATTGCCGACGCCAGCTCTGAAATGGCTTCGTCTTGGCCAAACACCAGCATCTTCAGGTTTTTTTCCAAGCTCGACAATTTATCAATGTCGTTTGACGATACCGATTGTGCCGGAACCCTGGCAATTTTGGCGACGATTTCTTCTATCTCGGCAGTATCGATCAGATCCTTGCGATCAATACCGGCAAACAACCGCTGCCTGGCCCCGGCTTCGTCGATCACATCAATGGCTTTGTCGGGCAAATGCCTGTCTGTGATATAGCGCGCTGATAATTCCACCGCCAGTCGCAATGCTTCTTGGGTGTATTTCAGGCCATGATGCTCTTCAAAGCGCGACTTCAAGCCCTTCAAGATTAATACAGTATCTTCTATTGATGGCTCTATCACATCGATTTTCTGGAAGCGCCGCGCCAGAGCGTGGTCTTTTTCGAAAATACCCCGATATTCTTGATAAGTAGTGGACCCAATACAACGCAATTGTCCGGATGCCAACACCGGTTTGATCAAGTTAGAGGCATCCATCACCCCACCGGAAGCGGAACCCGCACCAATAATGGTATGAATTTCGTCTATAAATAAAATCGAGTCCGGTTCTTTTTTTAGTTGGCTAATTAAAGCCTTGAGTCGTTTTTCAAAGTCACCGCGATACTTGGTACCGGCCACCAGTGCGCCCATATCTAGCGAATAAATCACACTATTCAACAAAATATCCGGCACTTGTTCTTCAACAATTCGTTTCGCCAAACCTTCGGCTATAGCGGTTTTACCGACACCAGCCTCCCCTACCAATAGCGGATTATTTTTGCGGCGGCGGCAAAGCACCTGAATGGTTCTTTCCACTTCCAGCTCGCGGCCGATTAAAGGATCGATGTTGCCTTTCAGGGCTTCTTCGTTCAAGTTGGTTGCGTATTTTTCCAATGGGCTGGACAAAGCTTCATTGCTGCCGCGCTCGGATTCCGGCTCTTCGTTATTTTCTTTTCTGAACTGCTCGATTTTGGAAACCCCGTGCGCCAGATAATTGACCACATCCAAACGGGTAATGTCTTGTTTGTTCAACAGATAAACCGCGTGCGAATCCTGCTCACTGAACAAGGCGACAAATAAGTTCGCGCCGGTGACTTCTTTTTTGTCGGAAGCCTGGACATGAAATACGGCGCGCTGTAAAACGCGCTGGAAACCCAAAGTGGGTTGCGTTTCGCGCTGTATGCCTTCCGGAATCAAGGAAATGGTTTCATCTATAAACCGGGTTAGTTCGGCCCGCAGTGCATTAACATTGCAGCCGCAAGCGATCAAAATCGGTATCGTCGTGACATTGTCCAACAAGGCTAGCAATAAATGCTCGACCGTGATGAATTCGTGTCTTTTGGCATGAGCTCCGGTAAAAGCAGCATTCAATGTCACTTCAAGTTCTTTACTTAGCATGGTTAGCCCTCACGCCTCTTCCATCGTGCACATCAGCGGGTGATGGTGCTCACGGGAATATTCATTAACAATATGTACTTTGGTTTCAGCTACGTCTTTGGTATAGGTACCGCAAACCCCGACACCCTGTGTATGCACTTGCAACATCACCTGCGTTGCTTTCTCTTGGCTCATGTTAAAAAAATCAGTCAATATCTCGACGACAAAATCCATCGGCGTAAAGTCGTCATTAAGCAACATAACCTTATACAGTGGCGGTCTTTTCAGCTGCGGTTTGGCTTCTTGCAGCGCGGTGTTACCGTCACCATCTTTCAAGGGTTCAAAATCTGACATAATCTTTGGTGCTGTGAATCATTGTGGTCTTAAAAATAGCGTCTTAAACATTAAATTTCAATCTTTAGGCACATAAAAAACATTTCTAGTAAAATGCGCGCCTTTTACCGTTTTCTATCAATATCATGGTTTGGAAACCTCACGTCACCGTCGCCGCCGTGATCGAAAAAGACGGTCGCTTTCTGCTGGTTGAGGAGACAACGGCACGAGGCCTTGCGTTCAATCAGCCCGCTGGTCATTTGGAAGAAGGTGAAGATTTAATCAGTGCCGTCAAACGCGAAGTTTGCGAGGAAACAGCTTGGCAATTTGAACCGGAGGCTTTAATCGCCACACAGTTATGGCGCAGAAATCCGCATATGCCCAGCTTTGTTCGCTTCTGTTTTTCCGGCACAGTCAACAACCACAATCCAGAACAAGCTCTCGACGACGGCATTATCGACACTCACTGGTTAAGCCGCAATGAAATTTACGCAAAACGCCAGCAATTGCGCAGCCCTTTGGTATTAACCACTGTGGACGAATACCTGAAAGGTCACCGCTTTCCGCTTAGCATCTTACAGTCTTTTATCGATTTAGAATGAGCAAACACATCATCGTCGGCATGTCCGGCGGCGTCGATTCTTCCGTTACCGCTCTAGCCCTGCAAGAACAAGGCCACAAAGTCACAGGCTTGTTCATGAAAAATTGGGAGGAAGACGACGGCACCGAATATTGCACGGCGATGCAAGACTTAGCCGACGCACAGCAAGTTTGCGACAAACTCGGCATAGAGCTTAAGACCGTCAACTTCGCCGCCGAATATTGGGACGAGGTATTTGAAGTGTTTTTGTCAGAGTTTAAGGCCGGCCGCACTCCCAATCCCGACATACTTTGTAACAAACACGTCAAATTCAAAGCGTTTCTGGATTACGCCATCGAAGACTTGGGCGCCGAATATATTGCCACCGGCCACTATGCCCGCGTTCGCGAACAAGACGGCGAATTCCAGCTATTAAAAGGCTTAGATCCCAACAAAGAGCAAAGCTATTTTCTCTACGCAATGGGGCAGAAAGCCCTGTCTCGTACCCTGTTTCCAATAGGCCACCTACACAAGCCGGAAATCCGTGCGATGGCGGATAGAGCCGGTTTTGCCAACAGCCGCAAGAAAGACAGCACCGGCATTTGCTTCATCGGCGAACGCAAATTCAAGGAATTTCTGCAACGATACCTGCCGCACCAACCTGGTGAAATGCGCACACCGGAAGGGCAATATATCGGCAAACATCATGGCTTGATGTATTACACGCTGGGCCAGCGCCAGGGCCTCGGCATAGGTGGGGTCAAGGATGCGCCGGATGAACCATGGTTCGTACTGGAAAAAGACCTGGACAATAACGTGCTGATTGTCGGCCAGGGCCACAACCACCCGTTAATGCTGCACAACACCCTGGAAGCCGGCCAACTCGATTGGTGCGGCGACCAACCCTTGACCGAAACGATCCACTGTGCCGCCAAGACTCGCTACCGCCAACCGGATCAAGATTGCTTGATCGAACCGCTGGACAACGGTTTACGTGTAAAAGTAAGTTTTGACCAACCGCAAAGGGCTATTACACCAGGCCAGTCCGTCGTATTTTATAACGGCGAAATTTGCTTGGGCGGCGGCATTATCGAGGTTAAATACAATGAAAATTAATAAGTTAAATCTGAGTAATTTTCGCTGTTTCGAAAATTATGAAATCGATTTTTCTGACCGATTTACACTATTGATCGGCGACAATGGCAGCGGTAAAACTGCTGTATTGGACGCTCTAAAACTGGCGATCAATCCATTTATTTTAGGGCTCAAGGACTTTTTACACGTTGAATACGGACTCAAAGCTGACTGTGGCGCCATTTCGGATTATGACAAACGTTACGAGTTTTCTACTTTAGGCCAAACACTTATTAAACAAGCTATATCTCCAACGTCAGTCTATTTGAAAGGCATATTAAATAATTGCAAAATTGATTGGACTTTAACTAGCAATTTAGACTCAATAAGCTCACTTCTTGAGCCCATCGTATCTTTCGCTGCTGAACTAAACGCATCGGATTCAAAAACCGTATTTCCTGTCATCTGCAACTACGGTACTGCACGGCTTTCGGCCGACACCTTGGAAAATATTGATACATCTGGCCCTAGTTCTAGACTTATTGGCTATAGATACTGTTTAGATCCATTTGTTAACCTAAAACAATTATTTAGTTGGTTTAAAAAACAGGAAATAATTTTCTTACAAAAACAAGAGCCTCAACATGTTTTAGAAGCTGTGCGTGAAGCCATAGTCGCAATGATTCCAGATGCGAAACGAGCTTGGTGGGCTTTTGAATGGGACGAAATATTGATCGAGATGGTGATTCAAGGCAAAAACCAAACCATCCCCTTCCACCTGCTCAGCGACGGCTACCGCAACATGATAGGCATGGTTGCCGATATTGCCTACCGCATGGCGACCCTGAATCCTCAACTGGAAGCTGACGTCATCAAACAAACCGAAGGCATCGTGCTGATCGATGAAATCGACCTGCATTTGCATCCCAAATGGCAACGGGAAGTGGTCGGGCGATTATTGAAAACCTTTCCGAAAGTACAATTTGTTGCTAGTAGTCATTCGCCATTTATTATTCAATCGTTATATGGACGCGAAGATTGTTTATTATGGGATTTGGAGAAAGCCCAGCCGGTCGCGATTGAAAGCGAAAGTATCGAAGATATTGCCGAAGATCAGCAGCATGTCGAAATTCCGCAAAAGAGCAAACGCTATCTGGACATGATGGAGGCTGCCGAAGCTTACTATCGAAAACTGCACGAAGTAAATAACGAATCGGATATGGAAGTCATGCAGTTACGCTCGAAATTGGACGAATTATCCATTCCTTTCAGTGACGATCCGGCATTCGCAGCACAATTAAAATTCGAACGCGATTCCGTATTAGCCTCAAAAGATAAATAACCATGCGTCCGGTTAATAAAGGAACAGACCTGGGCGAAATTAAACCCTATGAAAATGCTCAACAGCCGTTAAGAGAACGACTCGGCGAATATTGTTCATATTGCGAACGCTGGATTGCCAGCGGTATTCATGTAGAGCATAAAAAACCAAAAAATGAATACCCGGAAACCAAATTTCTTTGGAACAATTTTTTGTTAGCCTGCGGCAATTGCAATTCAGGCAAAGGCCATAGCCAATTGAACCTTGACGATTATGTTTGGCCCGACAGTGACAATACCTTGCTAGCCTTTAGCTACGATTCGCAAGGCCGGGTATTGCCGAATAAAATACATGCCGAGCCTATCAACCGAAAAATCGAAAAGACCTGGTTGGCATTAGGCCTAAATAAACATCCTGATCGCCAGATTAATGGTCAACAAGTTCCAACAAGCAAAGACAAACGTTGGCTGCATCGGCAGCAAGCTTGGCAAAATGCCTCAAAGCGAAAATCGCAACTTGCCGTCTTCGATAGCGAGGAACGCAGAGCCGAAATTGTCGAAATGGCATTACAACGAGGCTTCTGGTCCGTCTGGATGACGGTCTTCCAGGATGATGTAGACATGCGCCGCCGCTTGATCGAAGCGTTTCCCGGCACAGCCAAGGCTTGCTTCGACGAAAATATCCGACCGACCCAACGTCCTGGTGGACAAATCTAGCTGTCGCAGGTAAACCGTTTTACGTTTTAGAAATTTAGGAAACACATAACATGACACTCACCGCCATCTCCCCCATCGACGGCCGCTACGCCGGCAAAGTCGACGCCTTGCGCCCCATCTTCAGCGAATACGGCTTGATCCGTTACCGGGTCGAAGTCGAAGTGCGCTGGCTGCAAGCCTTGGCCGCCGAAGCCAAGATCGCCGAAGTGCCAGCCTTGTCCGCCGAAGCGACCGCCGTGCTGAATAACATCGTCAGCGATTTTTCCGAAGCCGACGCCCTGGCTGTTAAGGACATTGAGAAAACCACCAACCACGACGTTAAGGCAGTCGAGTATTTCCTGAAGAAAAAGATCGAAGGCAACACCGAACTGCACGCCATCAACGAGTTTTTCCACTTCGCCTGCACCTCTGAAGACATCAATAATCTGTCTTATGCGCTGATGCTGAAGGAAGGCCGCGGCCTGATGCTGGCGGAAGTCGATGCGACGATAGACGCGATCAAGCAATTGGCACTGAATAGCGCCGAACAACCGATGCTGTCGCGTACCCACGGCCAGTCGGCGACACCGACCACGGTTGGCAAGGAATTCGCCAATGTCGTCGCCCGCATGCAACGCCAGCGCCAACAACTGGCGAACGTCGAACTGCTGGGCAAAATCAACGGCGCGGTCGGCAATTACAACGCACACAGCGTCGCCTATCCGGATGTGGATTGGGCTGCTTTTGCGCAAAACTTTGTCGAGTCGCTGGGCCTGACTTTCAACCCATACACTATCCAGATCGAGCCGCACGATTACATGGCCGAGTTTTTTCACGCCCTGTCCCGTTTCAACACTATTCTGCTGGACTTCGACCGCGACGTCTGGGGCTATATTTCGCTGGGTTATTTCAAGCAAAAAACCGTGGCCGGCGAAGTCGGCTCCTCGACCATGCCGCACAAGGTCAACCCGATCGACTTCGAAAACTCCGAAGGCAATCTGGGATTGGCGAATGCGATTTTTGGCTTCCTGGCCGACAAACTGCCGGTCTCGCGCTGGCAGCGCGATTTGACCGATTCCACAGTTTTGCGCAACATCGGCGTCGGCATCGCCCACACCAGCATCGCCATACAATCGACCTTGAAAGGTATTTCCAAATTGGAAATCAATCCGGCGTTACTCGATCAAGACCTGGACCAAAACTGGGAAGTGTTGGCCGAGCCCATCCAAACCGTGATGCGCCGCTACGGTATCGAAAAGCCTTACGAAAAATTGAAAGAGCTGACCCGCGGCAATCGCGTCACCGGCGACGGCATGCGTGCCTTCGTCGAGAAGCTGGAAATTCCTACGGAAGCCAAGGCCGAGTTGCTGAAACTCACGCCGCACAGCTACACCGGCTACGCGGCAGATTTGGCCAAGAAAATCGGCTAATCACGGGACCGGTTGTTGCTGAACTTCATCTGGATATTCTTCTTCCTGACCGCCTTCGCCACCGCCGCCTTCAAGCTGCTGGTGCTGGGCGATACCCAGGTGTTTTCCGAGTTGATGAATGCGATGTTCAGCCTATCCAAGACCGCGTTCGAGATTTCGCTGGGGCTTAGCGGCGTGCTGGCCTTGTGGCTGGGCATCATGAAAGTCGGCGAGCATAGCGGTTTCATCGATCTATTGACCAAGGCACTGAATCCTCTATTCAGCCGGTTGATGCCGGAGATTCCCAAAGGTCATCCGGCGCAGGGGGCAATGGTGATGAACATCGCCGCCAATATGTTGGGGCTGGACAATGCCGCGACGCCGATGGGCATCAAGGCCATGCAGGAAATGCAAACCTTGAATCCGCATCCCGAGCGGGCCAGCGATGCGCAGATTTTATTTCTAGTGATCAACACCTCCTCGGTGACGCTGTTTCCGGTAACGATCTTCGCTTACCGGGCTCAACTGGGTGCCGCCAATCCGACCGACGTGTTCATTCCGATATTGATCGCCACCTATATGTCGACGCTGACCGGCCTGCTGGCCGTCGCCGCCGTGCAGAAGATCAATTTGCTGGACAAGGTGGTGATGGCTTATCTGGGCGGCATCACCATCTTGGTCGGCGGCATACTGGCTTATTTCGCGGGCTTGGATCAGGCAGAAATGCTCAAGCAATCGGCTCTGGTCAGCCATGTGATTTTGTTCGGCTTGGTGGTGTCGTTCATCGCCGCCGCTGCCTACAAAGGTCTGAACGCCTACGAATTGTTCGTCGAAGGCGCCAAGCACGGTTTCCAGACCGCGATCACCATCATTCCTTATCTGGTGGCGATGCTGGTGGCTTTCGGAGTGTGCCGGGCCAGCGGCGCGTTGGAATTGATTACCGACGGTGTAAGGCTATTGGTCAATGCTGCCGGCATCGACAACCGTTTCATCGACGGCCTGCCGACTGCACTGATGAAACCGTTCAGCGGCAGCGGCGCGCGGGCGATGATGATAGACACCATGCAGACCCACGGTGCCGATTCCTTTGCCGGCCGGCTGGCATCGGTGGTGCAAGGCAGCACCGAGACCACCTTTTATGTGTTGGCGGTGTATTTCGGTGCGGTGAACATCAAGCAGATTCGCCATGCTGCCGCCTGCGGCATCGTTGCAGACCTTGGCGGCATCGTGACCGCGATTTTGGTGACTTATTGGTTTTTTGGTTAATTATTTTGATTGTCGGCGTATGACGCTACGCTTATGCACCCTACATTTTGTTTTATATTTACATGCAGATACATTTAAAAACCCTCGGCTGCCGTCTCAACGAAGCGGAACTGGAAACCTGGGCACAAGCCTTTCAGGCTAGAGGCCACGACATCACCCGTAACTTGAGCGACGCGCAATTGGTGATCATCAATTCCTGCGCGGTGACTCAGGACGCCGTGAAAAAATCCAAGCAAATGATACGCCGCATTCACCGTGATAATCCGCAAGCCAAGCTGGTGGTCAGCGGCTGTTACGCGACACTGAACGAGGAAGAAGCCGCGCAATTGATGGGCGTGGACTTGATAGTCGGCAACCAGGACAAAAACCAGCTGGTGGAGAAAACCCTGGCCGAACTGAATTTGGATAGCATGCCGACGATGTCGACCGAACCCGGCGAAGTGTCGCTGTTCAGCCGTGGCCGCCAGCGCGCCTTCGTCAAGGTACAGGACGGCTGCCGCTACCGCTGCACCTTCTGCATCGTTACCGTTGCTCGCGGCGAGGAAAGCAGCCGGCCGATTCAAGCAGTCATTGACGAGATCAACGCGCTGCACGCTCAAGGCATCAACGAAGCCATCATCACCGGTGTGCATTTGGGCGGTTACGGCAGTGACATCAACAGTAATTTGGTCGAATTGGTTAGCGAAATCCTGGCTAAAACCGAGATTCCACGCCTGCGCATGGGCTCTCTGGAACCTTGGGAATTGCCGGATGGTTTCTTCGAGTTGTTCAAAAATTCAAGACTGATGCCACATCTGCATTTGCCCTTGCAGAGCGGCAGCGACAGCGTACTACGGCGCATGGCCAGGCGCTGTAAAACGGAGGAATTCGGCCAGATCGTTAAACTGGCCCGAGCGACGATTCCGCATTTCAATATCACTACCGACATCATCGTCGGCTTTCCGGGCGAAACCGAACTGGAATGGCAGGAAAGTTTTGATTACATCAAAAGCCTGGGTTTTGGTCATATTCACATTTTCAGCTATTCGCCTCGGGAAGGCACCAAAGCCGCTGGTTTGCCAGATCAAGTCGATCAGAACACAAAGAAACTGCGCAGCAAGCAATTGCATGAATTAGCCGACACAATGAAGCATAGGTTCATTGCCGAAAACCTCGGCGAACAGGCCAACATTTTATGGGAAGGGCAAAAAGAAGCACAAAAAGATGGCGTGGTCCGCCATTTCGGCTACACACCAAACTATCTAAGGGTAGCCTGCGATGTGGCACCCGACCTTATTCTGGAAAATAAGATAATGTCGGGAGTACTGATAGAAGCGAAACCGGATTTCATGCTCGTCCGCTTGGATTGAAGCAATAAAAAAGCCGCAAAGTTATGTGCTTTACGGCCTTTTACATAAGAGTGGAACAGTTTAAATCAATACGGATTCGGATCGAGCGGTCCACGCCCACCGCCCTGCATTTCGTCGAATTTCAACACATCTTCGTCTGGAACCTTGCCATCGTGAACCAGATAATTACGTCTGGAAAGATAGGCATTTTTAAAAAACTCGTAACGATCCAGTGCCGCCTCTGTAGCGACTTTTTCCATGCCCAGCAGATCTGAGCGCGCGTCAATGACTTTCAATGCACCAGGACCAATCGAAACCGCCGCGCCAATCCAATTTGGATTTATGTAGATACCGGCATAAGTAAACGGATTCATCGCGGCATCGCCAACCAACCCGAACACGCCACGTGGCGAACTAGGTCCGAAAAACGGCAGGACCAAGTATGGGCCGGTAGGTATTCCCCAATAGCCTAATGTTTGATCAAAGTCTTCATTATGCTTCGGCAAATCGATCATCGTCCCAACATCTATAAGCCCGGCGACACCGATGGTGGTGTTCACCAAGAAACGCGCGCCGTCCTGACCCGATTGCAGGAGTTTTCCTTGCAAAACATCGTTGGTACAAACACCTATGTCATCGACATTACTGAAAAAATTAGTAACCGCTTGGTCCGCAAAATCGGGCATCACCCAATCGTAGCCTTTGGCAACCGGTTTCATGACATAATCGTCCACGCCGTCATTAAATGATTGCACGCCTCTGTTCCAGCCCTCCCAAGGATCTTTAGGATCGACACCGCGGGTCGTGGCACAACCGTTTAATACGGTCAGTAACCCTAAGATAACCCAACCTTTTTTCCGATCTTGCATAACTTCACCTCACCAATTGAATATTGTTTATACCTATCCAAAACTCACGTAACATAACGCACAACCGACTTTTTTTGCCCATCAAACTCAATGGAAATAAACCTAATTCCGTTAGGCAACCGTTTCAGAGGTTACCTTCCTGTTATTGTCGATATAGAGACCGCCGGCTTTAATTCAAAAAAAAATCCACTATTGGAAATCGCCGCCGTAATAGTCGAACCAGACACTGATGGATGGCTGCATGTCACCGAAAAACATCACTGCAATATCATTCCTTTCAAAAACTCAGAGCTGGATGACGCAGCGCTCAAATTTACCGGTATCGATCCATACCATCCTTTCCGCATGGCTATAGAAGAGAAGGATGCGCTTAACAAGCTGTTTACCCCTATCAAAGCCGCTGTAAAACGTAACGAATGCAAGCGAGCCATTTTGGTTGGACACAACCCAGCTTTCGATATCAATTTTTTGAACGCCGCTATTGAACGAACCAACTACAAACGAAGCCCGTTTCATCCATTCAGTAGTTTCGATACCGCCACACTCGGAGGGCTAATGTACGGCCAAACAGTTTTAGCAAAAATTGCTCAAGCTGCCGGAATTGTCTGGGATAACGAAAAAGCACATTCAGCGCTTTACGACGCCGAACAAACTGCCGAGTTGTTTTGTATGATTATCAACCGCTGGAAAAAATTAAGCGAGTACGAAGCGACGTAAATGTAGCCAATTAGCGACTTAGAACACATTGCACCCAAACATATTGGCGAGAATGGCAGAAAGTCCATCGCAATACACGGTCGAATAGGCACGCTGCTGCTTAATTAATATACCTTTTTCGACTAAAGCTTGGAGCCAACGCTTGCCAGCAAATTATTAAGCTCACCTTTATTAAAGAGATCAATGACGATATCGCAGCCGCCGATTAATTCGCCGTTGATATACAGTTGGGGATAGGTAGGCCAGTGCGAGTATTCTTTTAAGGCTTCACGCACTTCAGGGTCTTCGAAGATATTGATGTGGGCATAATCCGCATTGCAAGCCTGCAAGACTTGCACCACCCGGCTGGAAAATCCACACTGGGGGAAGTCCGGGGTGCCTTTCATGTACAAGACCACAGGATGGCTGGCTAATTGGGCTTGGATTCTGTCTATTGCACTCATGCGTTTTCTCGCTAAACATTGATGAGAGGGGATTCTAACAACCCCGTCCGCAAAAGAGAAGAGAGCAGCAGCGGGGTGATTTTTAGTCAAAAAAAAGCCCCGCTATAGCTAGCGGGGCTTTTGGTTTAAGAGCTTGGCGATGACCTACTTTCACATGGCAACCTGCCACACTATCATCGGCGCTAAGCGGTTTCACTTCCGAGTTCGGGATGGGATCGGGTGGTTCACGCTTGCTATGTTCACCAAGCAAACTGGTTTGGCTGCTTTTAGTCAGCCTTCATAAACAGGTTATAAGCTTTTGCTTTTAGGAAAAACCTTTGGGTGATGCGTTCGCATTTAACTTAGGTTGTTCCCGGTCCTGTTTTTCATGGAAATCTGTATTGAGCTTATCGTTCTCAGTTGGTTATCAGCTTGTCATCTGACCTGACCCAAACGCATTGGGTGTTATATGGTCAAGCCTCACGGGCAATTAGTACACGTTAGCTACGCCCATTACTGGACTTCCACACCGTGCCTATCAACGTCGTAGTCTCCGACGGCCCTTCAGGGGACTTAAAGTCCCAGTGAGATCTCATCTTGGGAGGGGCTTCCCGCTTAGATGCTTTCAGCGGTTATCCTGTCCGAACGTGGCTACCCGGCAATGCCATTGGCATGACAACCGGAACACCAGAGGTTCGTCCACTTCGGTCCTCTCGTACTAGAAGCAGCTTCCCTCAAATCTCAAACGCCCACGGCAGATAGGGACCGAACTGTCTCACGACGTTCTGAACCCAGCTCGCGTACCACTTTAAATGGCGAACAGCCATACCCTTGGGACCTGCTTCAGCCCCAGGATGTGATGAGCCGACATCGAGGTGCCAAACACCGCCGTCGATATGAACTCTTGGGCGGTATCAGCCTGTTATCCCCGGCGTACCTTTTATCCGTTGAGCGATGGCCCTTCCATACAGAACCACCGGATCACTAAGACCTACTTTCGTACCTGCTCGACTTGTCCGTCTCGCAGTCAAGCACCCTTATGCCTTTGCACTCATTGCCTGATTTCCGACCAGGCTGAGGGTACCTTCGTGCTCCTCCGTTACTCTTTAGGAGGAGACCGCCCCAGTCAAACTACCCACCAGACACTGTCCCTAATCCAGATAATGGATCGAGGTTAGAACTCCAAACATACCAGGGTGGTATTTCAAGGTTGGCTCCACGAGAACTGGCGTTCCCGCTTCAAAGCCTCCCACCTATCCTACACAAGTAGGTTCAAAGTCCAGTGTCAAGCTATAGTAAAGGTGCACGGGGTCTTTCCGTCTAGCCGCGGGTACACTGCATCTTCACAGCGATTTCAATTTCACTGAGTCCCAGGTGGAGACAGTGTGGCCATCGTTACGCCATTCGTGCAGGTCGGAACTTACCCGACAAGGAATTTCGCTACCTTAGGACCGTTATAGTTACGGCCGCCGTTTACTGGGGCTTCGATCAAGAGCTTCTCCGAAGATAACCCCATCAATTAACCTTCCAGCACCGGGCAGGCGTCACACCCTATACGTCCACTTTCGTGTTTGCAGAGTGCTATGTTTTTGCTAAACAGTCGCAGCCACCGATTTTTTGCAACCCCCTTCCGCTCCAGTCGCGAGGACCTTCACGTAATGAGGGCATACCTTCTCCCGAAGTTACGGTATCATTTTGCCTAGTTCCTTCACCTGGGTTCTCTCAAGCGCCTTAGAATTTTCATCCCACCCACCTGTGTCGGTTTAGGGTACGGCCACTAGTAACCTGAAGCTTAGAGGTTTTTCCTGGAAGCAGGGCATCTATCACTTCGCTGTTCTTTCGAACCGCTCGTCATCACGTCTCGGCATAGAGCACCCCGGATTTGCCTAAGATGCATGCCTACCTGCTTAAACGGCCACTTCCAACCGACCGCTGATATAGCCTTCTCCGTCACCCCATCGCAGTTACTACTGGTACAGGAATATTAACCTGTTTTCCATCGACTACGCTTTTCAGCCTCGCCTTAGGTGCCGACTAACCCTGCGTCGATTAACGTTGCGCAGGAAACCTTGGGTTTTCGGCGAGGGGGTTTTTCACCCCCTTTATCGTTACTTATGTCAGCATTCGCACTTCCGATACCTCCAGCCGACTTCTCAATCGACCTTCGCAGGCGTACGGAACGCTCCTCTACCACTCACACTTACGTGTAAATCCGTAGCTTCGGTACTATGCTTAGCCCCGGTAAATCTTCCGCGCAGACCGACTCGACCAGTGAGCTATTACGCTTTCTTTAAAGGATGGCTGCTTCTAAGCCAACCTCCTGGCTGTCTGTGCCTTTCCACATCGTTTCCCACTGAGCATAGATTTGGGGACCTTAGCTGACGGTCTGGGCTGTTTCCCTTTTCACGACGGACCTTATCACCCGCCGTGTGTCTCCCGTGCTGGCACTTGCTGGTATTCGGAGTTTGCATCGGGTTGGTAAGTCGGGATGACCCCCTAGCCGAAACAGTGCTCTACCCCCAGCAGTGATACACGAGGCGCTACCTAAATAGCTTTCGAGGAGAACCAGCTATCTCCGAGCTTGATTAGCCTTTCACTCCGATCCACAGCTCATCCCCGTCTTTTTCAACAGACGTGGGTTCGGCCCTCCAGTTAGTATTACCCAACCTTCAGCCTGGCCATGGATAGATCGCCCGGTTTCGGGTCTACACCTTGCGACTAAACGCCCTATTAAGACTCGCTTTCGCTACGCCTCCCCTATTCGGTTAAGCTTGCCACAAAATGTAAGTCGCTGACCCATTATACAAAAGGTACGCAGTCACCCCACGAAGGGGCTCCCACTGCTTGTACGCATACGGTTTCAGGTTCTATTTCACTCCGCTCTCCGCGGTTCTTTTCGCCTTTCCCTCACGGTACTAGTTCACTATCGGTCAGTAAGGAGTATTTAGCCTTGGAGGATGGTCCCCCCATATTCAGTCAAAGTTTCACGTGCTCCGACCTACTCGATTTCACTAGAAAAAGGTTTTCGTGTACGGGGCTATCACCCTGTATCGCCGGACTTTCCAGACCGTTCCACTAACCTTATCCTAGCTTAAGGGCTAGTCCCCGTTCGCTCGCCACTACTTAGGGAATCTCGGTTGATTTCTTTTCCTCCGGGTACTTAGATGTTTCAGTTCTCCGGGTTCGCTTCAGTGAGCTATGTATTCACTCAAAGATGACGCGCTTATGCGCGCCGGGTTTCCCCATTCGGACATCTCTGGATCACAGCCGGTTTGCAGGCTCCCCAAAGCTTTTCGCATGCTACAACGTCCTTCATCGCCTCTTACTGCCTAGGCATTCACCGTATGCGCTTATTCACTTGACCATATAACCCGAATACGTCTGTACTTTGGTTATACTGTCAGCTGACATTTTCGCTGATTTTTTCTGCTTGAGAACGACATGCCGTTTGCTTTCAGCCTTTCTCTTTCGAGACTGACGTTATTCAAACCGCAACTCGTTTTAGTGTTGATCATTGCTGATCATTACTATAGTTACAGATTTCCATATTGTTAAAGAGCTATCGGTACGAATACCAATGCTATAAAGTCTTTATCTGTTGCCGCCGATAAAACCCTATAGCGTTGATGTTCATCCACTATTTTTCTTACGTTTGACGAACTGGTTGACCCTCAGCGTTCAGCATGATGGTGGAGCCAGGGAGGATCGAACTCCCGACCTCCTGCGTGCAAGGCAGGCGCTCTCCCAGCTGAGCTATGGCCCCTAAAGCAGACTAAAGCCAAGACTCAAGCCGAAACGTGACTAAGCACAGCGCCAGTTATTCTAACCAGGCGTGTGGTCTGATTGTGTTTCGCCTTATTGCTTTCGCCTTTTATGCGTTGGTGGGTCTGGGAGGAGTTGAACCTCCGACCTCACCCTTATCAGGGGTGCGCTCTAACCAACTGAGCTACAGACCCAGGTGCGTCTTTCAATCGAAATAATTTGTTGTGAGTACGTGTAACGGTGTGCCGTCTTTGTAAGGAGGTGATCCAGCCCCAGGTTCCCCTAGGGCTACCTTGTTACGACTTCACCCCAGTCATGAATCACAAAGTGGTAAGCGCCCTCCCGAAGGTTAAACTACCTACTTCTTTTGCAACCCACTCCCATGGTGTGACGGGCGGTGTGTACAAGGCCCGGGAACGTATTCACCGCGGCATTCTGATCCGCGATTACTAGCGATTCCGACTTCACGCAGTCGAGTTGCAGACTGCGATCCGGACTGGGACCGGCTTTTTGGGATTCGCTTACTCTCGCGAGTTCGCAGCCCTCTGTACCGGCCATTGTAGCACGTGTGTAGCCCTACCCATAAGGGCCATGATGACTTGACGTCGTCCCCACCTTCCTCCGGTTTATCACCGGCAGTCTCCCTAGAGTTCCCGGCATGACCCGCTGGCAACTAAGGATAAGGGTTGCGCTCGTTACGGGACTTAACCCAACATTTCACAACACGAGCTGACGACAGCCATGCAGCACCTGTCTCAGAGTTCCCGAAGGCACTCCGCTATCTCTAACAGATTCTCTGGATGTCAAGGGTAGGTAAGGTTCTTCGCGTTGCATCGAATTAAACCACATGCTCCACCGCTTGTGCGGGCCCCCGTCAATTCATTTGAGTTTTAGCCTTGCGGCCGTACTCCCCAGGCGGTCAACTTAATACGTTAGCTCCACTACTAAGTTCTTTAAGAACCCAACAGTTAGTTGACATCGTTTACGGCGTGGACTACCAGGGTATCTAATCCTGTTTGCTACCCACGCTTTCGTACCTCAGCGTCAGTTTTAGTCCAGGGAGCCGCCTTCGCCACTGGTGTTCCTTCAGATCTCTACGCATTTCACCGCTACACCTGAAATTCCACTCCCCTCTACTAAACTCTAGTTGCCCAGTATCAAATGCAGTTCCCAGGTTAAGCCCAGGGCTTTCACATCTGACTTAAACAACCGCCTACGCACGCTTTACGCCCAGTAATTCCGATTAACGCTTGCACCCTCCGTATTACCGCGGCTGCTGGCACGGAGTTAGCCGGTGCTTCTTGTATAGGTAATGTCAGTCTACCGGGTATTAACCGATAGGTATTCCTTCCTATTGAAAGTGCTTTACAACCCTCAGGCCTTCTTCACACACGCGGTATTGCTGGATCAGGCTTTCGCCCATTGTCCAATATTCCCCACTGCTGCCTCCCGTAGGAGTCTGGGCCGTGTCTCAGTCCCAGTGTGGCTGATCATCCTCTCAGACCAGCTACGGATCGTCGCCTTGGTAGGCCTTTACCCCACCAACTAGCTAATCCGACATAGGCTCATCTATTAGCGCCAGGCCCGAAGGTCCCCAGCTTTCCCCCGTAGGGCGTATGCGGTATTAGCGTGAGTTTCCCCACGTTGTCCCCCACTAATAGGCAGATTCCTATGCATTACTCACCCGTCCGCCACTCGTCAGCGCCCGAAGGCCTGCTACCGTTCGACTTGCATGTGTTAAGCATACCGCCAGCGTTCAATCTGAGCCATGATCAAACTCTTCAGTTTAATTTTAACTTGCCACTAAATAAGATTAGTGACCAATCTTGGCTCGACTACAGAACATCTTTTCTTGCGAATTGACGTGGTTTCTGTGTCGACTATTTCTAACGGCACATAGTCGCTACACATACCCACACAAATTATTTCGATTTCGTTTGTTAAAGAGCCAGAGCATTTCGCCCTGTTGAGCCGACATATTCTACAGCGTTTTCAGTGTTTGTCAAATTTATTTTTAAGCCATTTCAAAAACCGAAACCAAAAAACAAACCCGCCAATCAACAACCTCAAACCCGCCGAACTAAGCCGACCGCTTCACCACCAAAACTTAAAAGCCAGAGCAGTGAAGAGCCGCTCATTCTAATCACCCAACATCCTCGCGTCAAGAAATTATTTCTATTCGCGCAAACTTTCTTTTCCCTACTTGATAAACATGCCTCGCAGGCGCGCCGGGATTTGGGCAAAACTATTCTGCTTTAAACTGGCCTTGATGCTCTAAAAACCAACGATAGGTAAGCTCCAGACCTGTTTTAAGCGGTATCTTTGGTTGCCACCCCAAAGACTTAAGCTTTGAGACATCCATCAGTTTTCGCGGAGTACCATCCGGCTTGGTACTATCCCAGTTAATTTGCCCTTGAAAACCAACGACGTCTTGGATGATTTCAGCCAATTCACACACCGTTACATCTTCACCAGTCCCAACATTTAAATGCGACAGCATGGGTTCAGTGCAAGATTGATATTGCTCTTTGTCCAAGGCCATCACATGCAGACAAGCAGCAGCCATATCCTCGACGTGCAAAAACTCGCGCATAGCCTTACCAGTTCCCCACACACTGACAGTCGGAGAATTACTAACCTTGGCATCATGAAACTTTCTAATTAATGCCGGGATAACATGGCTATTTTGCAAGTGAAAATTATCATTTTCGCCATACAAATTGGTCGGCATCACAGACCGATAATCTACGCCGTACTGCCGGTTATATGACTCACACAACTTAATTCCGGCAATCTTGGAAATTGCATACGGCTCATTGGTCGACTCTAAAACGCCTGTCAACAGCGCGCTTTCTCGCATCGGCTGCTCAGCGAATTTCGGATAGATACAAGAACTGCCCAAGAACAGCAGTTGTTTGCATCCAATCCGCCAAGCCTGATGAACCACATTGGCTTCCATCATCAGATTTTGATAGATAAATTCCGCCGGATATTCATTATTGGCATGAATGCCGCCAACCTTGGCCGCCGCGAGAATCACCTGATTCGGACGCTCTTGTTGCATAAAGTCCTGCACAGCCGTTTGATCGGTCAAATCCAATTCAGCATGCGTACGCACTACAATGTTTTGATAACCCGCCTCAGTCAATTGCCGATAAATCGCCGAGCCTACCATACCTCTGTGGCCCGCCAGATAAATCTTATCTTTCTTATCTACCATGCTGTTACTCCCGGCTAACCGCCACGTTATAACCTTGTTCTTTCAGCAGAGCATGTTTTTGCGCTTGCTCAAGATCATAGGCCACCATTTCGGATACCATTTCTTGCAAAGTAATTTGCGGCACCCAACCCAATTTGTTCTTGGCATTAGTCGGATCGCCCAACAGCGTTTCCACTTCGGCAGGTCTAAAATAGCGCGGATCGATAGCGACGATGTTTTGTCCAACCGCCATACCAGGCGCTTTGTCACCGTTAATAGCATCGACATAACCTTTTTCTTCAACGCCCGCACCTTCCCAACGAATAGTCACACCCAATTCTTTAGCCGACATTTCGATAAATTGTCTCACCGAATACTGCACACCTGTAGCAATCACAAAATCTTCAGGCTGATCTTGCTGCAACATCATCCATTGCATCCGCACGTAGTCCTTCGCATGCCCCCAGTCTCGAAGAGAATCCATATTGCCCATATATAGACATTTATCCAGACCAATTGCGATATTACTGAGGCCTCGAGTGATTTTGCGCGTCACAAAAGTTTCGCCTCGGCGCGGCGATTCGTGGTTGAACAGAATACCGTTGCAGGCATACATGCCATAAGCTTCACGATAATTAACGGTGATCCAATAGGCGTAGAGCTTGGCTACCGCATAAGGCGAACGGGGATAAAACGGCGTGGTTTCTCTCTGCGGAATTTCTTGGACCAGACCATACAACTCAGAAGTGGATGCCTGGTAAAAACGCGTAGTTTTCTCCATACCGAGGAAACGAATGGCTTCCAAAAGCCTTAATGTCCCCATACCGTCTACATCGGCCGTATATTCAGGAGACTCAAACGATACAGCAACATGGCTCATCGCGCCCAAGTTGTAGACTTCATCCGGACGAATTTCGCTAAGGATACGGGTGAGGTTCGAACTATCCGTCAAATCACCGTAATGAAGAAAGAATTGGGGATCCTTAATATGCGGGTCTTGATAGATATGATCAACGCGTTCGGTATTAAATAATGACGAACGCCGTTTGATGCCATGCACTTCATAGCCTTTTTCCAACAGAAATTCGGCAAGATAGGATCCGTCTTGCCCGGTTATGCCAGTGATCAATGCTTTTTTTCTACTCATTTACAGCTCCTTTTCTTTTGAGTCAAATCGACGTAAAACCGCATAAATTCGTCAGGCAATGAAGCCGACGTCTTAATTGATTAACCCGGTAAAGCCGAATAAACAGGCTCAATGATCTTACCCGGCAAATAGGCGGGTAACTCAGGCAATAAATCTTTTAAAAATAGATGCAGGCGTTTGTCGGCAACGGCAATATCTTCCACCTTATCCACAGGAGTCACCAAGCGAATCAAGGCCCCATCGGTGCGATTCATAGTGATGGCATCATAAAATAAATACCATTTGACCATATATTCGTTAGTTATCATCCGGCCGCGCTGCTGGAACCAAAAATACACTAATTGTCTGCTTTCGCCTTTTTGGATAATGGCCCGATTTACCTGCAATGCCTGCCCGTCCAGTTGCAAATCTGTGAACTCGCGTTGCTCGAAACTGCTGATCTGCCAACCATCCCCAGGAATACAACTGCGGGGCGAATGTACTACGGCGCCCTTGCGTTGCGATTGGTAGTACGCGCTGTAAAAATTAACGCTGTTCCGAGTTTCAGGCTGAGCAAAATTGACAATAACATAATCCGTCAATTTCAACTCGTTTAGATAAAATTGCGTTAAATAGTCATTACGTCCCTGCCAACTTCCCAACGTCGTCGGAAATGTTAAAAACGCTTTTCGCGCTGGAATAATGTCTTCCCGCCCCTTAAAGACCTCTGAAGCGCCTGCACCTATACAAAGCAATAGCAACACCGCGAAAACCGATTTGTTCAATATTGCGACAATATCTCGACGCGCCGTGTGGCTCCATTCTTCCGGAATCTGCACCAGTTCGCCCATTGCCAGTTTCCTACCGCTGATTCGGCTAAAAACCCACATCTCGATAAATAACAGAAACATGCAAAGCAAAAATACCGCCCAGCCTTCAAAATCATGCAAAAAGCCTTCAGCCATCTCAGTGCCCCAGTTATCGACCAGGACCCCGATGACACCAATCCGAAAGCTGTTCATAAAAATGGTCAGGGGCATCGACGACAGAAAAATCAGCAACTTCTGCCAGAATGGACCTTTAAACAGATAAGCGCATAGGAAAGCCAGACTGGCCAAAGGAAACAAATAACGCAATCCGCTACAGGCATCAACCACTTGCAACTTATAGCTGCCTAGATCGATAACATTCCCTTCCAGGTAAACCATGATGTCGCAAGCTCGTATAAATTCCACGCCCAACCAGGAAGAAATCAATTGCAGCTTTGACGACAGGTTATTCAGTATGAAAGATGGAAACGGCACCATGAAGACTAAAAACAACAGAGGGACAGCCCCAACCCGCAACCCGCGCAGCCCGAAAGCACTGCCAAACATCCCCGTCAACACCACCAGAAAAGCATACTGCTCCATGGTTTTTATGGTTGCCAACCCGCCCAGAATAAAAAGAATCAACCCTAAGCAGATAATGATGATACCGGGCAGCGACGCTTTAAATCCTTGAACCAAGACTAGCTCGCCGCGCCGCACCCAAAGCAGGTAAATAGTGATGATAGGTATAAAAAACCCGTGACTGTATTCCTCGACATTCGTCCATGTCGTCGCCATTTCGATAAGGCTATCTCTGAACACCACGCACAGCAGCAATAAAGCCGCACCCCATAATGACCAGACAATGGCCGGTTTCGTATTCTCTGTATTCATTCCGTGTCGAAAATAAGAATTGATGTTTAAATTTCCCCCATACCGGCACTGTTTGTTATGCGGTATGGAAATTTTGTCCTACTTACTAACCCGATCAATCGCAATAGCCCTAACCGGTAAATCTAACCATTATCCCCGAGCTTTATTAAAGCCGAGTGACACATCATGACAGACAAATAACACTTTTAGGCTTCGGGATCGGCAGTAAAAATCGGGTTTGTTTTGTCGTCTTCATGCAATTTAGCTTTTTCTTCAGGATAAATATGCCAAAAAGATTGATCGATAGCACCGTCGGTATAGCTGTTTTTACGATCATGGGTAAATGGACACCACCAGTTTTCCACCACTTTCACCATGTAAGCATGCCATTCGAATAAGCCCACACTCACCGGACAATACCAGGTGCAATTCAAAATCCAGAATAATTTCGATTGCGCCATGCTGAATTTGAATGACCCGTCCATCGTAATCTGATTTTTTAAATCATACCGATGGCTCGCCCTGGCCGGCAGAAAATCACTCCATTTTTTAACATTTTCCGCACCGACCAATTTCAGGCTGAAATAAGTCAAATAAGCGCTGGTAATCACAAACGGCAAGGTCAAAATCGGCAAATAGATAAACAGCAAACCGATAGCTCTGGATATAACCGGCATTTGTTTATGATGGCAACCGATATTGACGCGGTCTGCACAAGATTCGCAGGCTTTCATGTTTATTTCTCCTCTGGAGTCGTTATTATTATTTGCTCGCTATGGAGCAGTTGAAAAATGCTGCGACAACCTTCGCAACAGAATTTTTTTTCGCCCAGCAAAGTGTTGAGCTCAAATCCGGGAATCAACACCCGCTGACCGCACAGACCGCATTGGGGCTTGGAATCCACCATAATTGACTATAGCCGGCTCGATACTGCACAAAAAAAGGTTTTCAAATAATCGGTCTCAGGCAAGGCCGGATGAATCGGATGATCCGGGCCTTGAGTACCGGCACCGAAAAACACCAAGTGCCGGTCAATGTGCCGCGCCGAAGAACGCAATATTTCATGCAAATTATCTCTACTCAAATGATGCGAGCATGATGCCGAGACCAAAATACCATTATTCGACAAAACCTGTAGCGCCAAATGATTCAAGCGCCGATAGGCTTCGTACCCTGCTTTGAAATCTTTTTTACGTTTAATCAGCGCGGGCGGATCCAGGATAATCGCGTCGTAATGCTGTTGCTGTTCACGGGCTTGCTTCAAAAACTCGAACACGTCATTGCGCACGAATTGCATTTTGCCCTGCACCTGATTCAATTCAGCACTAGTGGAAGCTAAAGCCAACGCACTCTCGGAGCTATCCACACAACACACTTCCGCAGCGCCCGCCACTGCGGCAGGTATACCCCAAGCACCGGCATAGCTGAATAAATCAAGCACCCTTAAACCATGGCAAGCTTGAGCAAACTGCGCCCTACTGTTGCGATGATCGTAAAACCAACCGGTTTTTTGACCCTCTGCCACATTAACGAGAAAACGCACGTTGTTTTCTTCAATCAGCAATTGCTCAGGCAACTCGCCGTAAACCAGCTCAGGCTCCAAAGAGAGACTTTCCAACTGGCGCTGACTATTATCGTTTTTCAGCAAAATAGCCGTTGGCGCCAGCAGCTCAAGTAGGATCTTGACCAGCACATCCTTATACCGCTCCATTCCTGCAGTAGTAATTTGCACGGAAAGCACGACACCGAAGCGGTCGATCACCAGACCAGGCAGGCCATCGCTTTCACCGAACACCAAGCGATAATAGGGTTTATCAAACAAGCGCTCGCGCAAACTCAAAGCTTGGGTCAATCGCGCTTTAAAAAAACTTTCACTGATTTTGATATTGGTTTTACGCGTCAACAAGCGCGCGCAAATGAGTGCATGAGGATTGACATAAGCTATGCCCAAAGCCTTACCGCCGGAATCGTGGACCAGGACTAGGTCTCCAGCCGTAAAATGCTCCAATGGGCTGCGCTGGCTATCAACCTCATTACTGAACACCCACAAATGCCCTTGCCGCAGGCGTTTGTCTTCGTTTTTTTTCAGAAACAGTTCGGGGTAGCTCATATTGCCCTAAAGTAAGGTAAAGGTGTAACCGCCAATTGGCGCGGCAGGCGCCACAATAGCCAAACGGATTTCGACCGTTTGCTCTGGGGCTAGACTTGTTGGTCTCGGCAGGTACTCGGCAGAACTAAACACCCGTTCCGCAATTGCCTGTCCATTAAAATTCAACACGCTCAGCTTTAAATCCGGCGCCGCTTGCGCAAATGGCGCTTGATTACTGAGCACGGCGCTAAACAAATAACTGCTATCGCTCCGAACCCGCAAATCGCTATGCGAAACGCTCAATTCTTCAAGATTTTTATACGTCGGTAACCGGCAAGCTAAGGCCGCACAGACTTTATCCAAACGCGTCCTGAGCTGCGGCTGCATAGTTAATCGATAGCCTTCGAAATACAGGATTTGCGCCACCAGCAACAATAACACCAAACCGGTTGCGCCAAACCAAACCGCCGGAGTCTGCGGCCGCTTTTCTGAAATTTGATCATCCGGATACGGTGACTCATCCGCTAGCACCGCATCCTCATCTTCACTAAGGAATCGCAACGCATCGAAAGATTTGCCGCATACCGAACAATCCAACAACCCACGCGCTTGCCGTAAATGCTCGACGGTAACTTCGTGCTGCTTAGCGCAATGTGGACATCGGCTATACATCTATTCAGTCAGTTTTATAGGCGTCCAATCGACACCAGTCTTCCTGACTGACCGGCGGCGCAACAAAGAAGCCCTGCTCGCGATAAGCTGCTGCTACAGATTCGGCTTGTTCGTTCAAAATTCCCGACAAAACCAACTGCCCGCCAGGCCTGACCAATGCGCCAATAGTTGCGGCCAGCTCAATCAGCGGTTTAGCGAGAATATTGGCAAGGACCAGATCAGCTGCAAACGCGGAAAACTGTTCAGGAAGATAATAATCGATTCGTTGCTGTACCTGGTTTTTTTCGGCGTTGTATTGACTGGCAGTCAACGCTTGCGGATCGATATCCACCGCATGCGCCTGCTTGGCGCCCAATAAGAGCGCGGCCACGGCAAGAATCCCCGAGCCACAACCGTAGTCGATTAATACTTTGTCTTTAATATCGTTACCGGCCAACCACTCCAAACATAATGCAGTAGTCGGATGAGTTCCAGTGCCAAACGCCAAGCCCGGATCCAAAGTCATGCAAACCGTGCCCGGCTCGTGTTGTTCCTGGCCGCTGGGACAAATCCACAAACGATTGGCAAACTTCATCGCCTGGAAATGCTCCATCCACGCCCGTTCCCAAGCCTGATCCTGCAAGACCTCGGCTACCCATTCCTGCAAAGGCTGACCTATGAATTGATTGAACAGCAAGTTGCGTACGATATCCGGATCGGTATCGAGCTCGAACAAGGCGGTGACCCGGGTACGGGTCCAGATTTTGGTTTGATCGATGGCCGGCTCGTAAACCGGCTCATCATCGGCGTCGCTGTAAGTCACCGAAACCGCGCCCAATTCGCTGAAAAACTCCGATATATCAGGAGCGGTGGTTTCGTCGGTGATAACGGAAAGCTGATGCCAGGCCATAGTTATATAAAGCTTTTAGCTGGGAAAGGAGACGCCATTTTCGCAATACCCTCCCCCAAGCCGATTAATGGATACCCAATTTCTTTTCCAGATAGTGGATATTTTGCCCACCCTGGGCGAACGCCGCGTCAGCCATAATACTTTGTTGCAAGGGGATATTAGTTTTGATGCCGTCTATCACCATTTCGCTCAGCGCGGTCTTCATCCGGGCAATCGCACTCGCCCTATCGTCGCCGTGCGCAATCAGCTTGCCAATCATGGAATCGTAATACGGCGGGACTTTATAGCCGTTATAGATATGCGTTTCGCAACGGATGCCAGGTCCGCCCGGCATATGGAATTGATCGATCACACCAGGACTAGGCATAAAGGTTTTCGGGTCTTCCGCATTCAAACGGCACTCGATCGCATGACCGGTAAACTTCACCTGCTCTTGCGTGATCGACAAAGGCTCGCCGGCGGCGATACGCAGCTGTTCCTTCACAATATCGAAGCCGGTAATCATCTCAGTGACCGGGTGCTCGACCTGGACCCGCGTATTCATTTCTATGAAATAAAACTGGCCCTTTTCATACAGAAACTCGAAAGTACCCGCACCTAAATAACCGATTTCCTGACAAGCCAATGCGCAACGCTCGCCCATCTGTTTGCGTTGCTCTTCGGTAATGCCTGGAGCGGGAGCTTCCTCCACCACTTTTTGATGGCGACGCTGCATAGAGCAATCGCGTTCACCTAAATGTATCGCGTTGCCGTGGGAATCGGCTAACACCTGAAATTCGATATGGCGCGGATCTTCCAGAAACTTTTCCATGTAGACGGTGCTATTGCCGAACGCTGTACCGGCTTCGGCCTTGGTCATCGCAATGGCATTCAGCAGCGCGCTTTCGGTATGCACGGTGCGCATGCCGCGACCGCCGCCGCCGCCAGCCGCTTTGATAATGACCGGGTAACCAATTTCCCGCGCCATTTTAAGATTAGTTTCCTCGTCTTCACCCAAAGGATCGCCATTACCCGGCACACAAGGAATCCCCGCCGCCTGCATGGCTTTTTTCGCGGCGATTTTGTCACCCATCATCCTTATGGTTTCAGGTCTGGGACCGATGAATACAAAGCCGCTTTGGCTGACTTTTTCGGAAAAATCGGCGTTTTCGGATAAGAATCCGTAACCGGGGTGGATGGCTTCGGCATCCGTCACTTCGGCGGCGCTGATAATCGCCGGAATATTTAGATAGCTGCCGGCGGATGCCGCGGGACCGATACAGACTGCTTCATCGGCCAGTCTGACGTGTTTTAAGTCGCGGTCCGCTTCGGAATACACAGCCACGGTTTTAATGCCCAATTCGCGACATGCCCGCAAAATGCGCAAAGCAATCTCGCCGCGATTGGCGATAACAATTTTCTCAAACATTAGTCCAGCCCCTTTGTCGGTTATTCGATGATGAACAAAGGTTGGCCGTATTCGACCGGATGGCCGTTTTCAACCAGAATTTGTTTGATTTTGCCGCTTTTATCGGCTTCGATCTGATTCAAAATTTTCATCGCTTCGATAATGCATAAGGTTTGACCGTTGCTAACCGACTGTCCAATCTCGACAAATGCCGCTGAACCGGGAGATGCAGATCGGTAAAAAGTCCCGACCATGGGTGACTTCACGACATGACCACTGACTTTTTCTTCAACTGGAGCGGCATTGACAATTGGTGCCGCCGCCACGGGCGCAGCAACAGGCGCTGCGTATTGCACAGGCGCCGCCGCTGAATAACGGCTGATTTTCACTGATTCTTCGCCTTCGCGAATCTCTATTTCAGCAATATCGGATTCCTCGATAAGATCAATCAGTTTTTTTATTTTTCTAATATCCATTGTTCTGAGTTCTCTCTAGTAATATCTGATGAGCGGCTTGCAAAGCCAATTCGTAACCGTTCGCCCCCAATCCACAGATAACGCCAACGGCGATATCCGAAAAATACGAATGCTTCCTGAAAGGCTCACGGGCATGCACGTTCGATAAATGTACTTCTATGAATGCAATCTTGGTTGCCAGCAAGGCATCGCGAATAGCCACGCTGGTATGAGTAAATGCGGCAGGATTGATAATGATAAAATCGACACCCTGCCGATACGCTTGATGTATGTGTTCAATAATTTCGTGCTCTGCATTGCTTTGCAAAAAGCTTAATTGATGCCCAAGCGTTCGGGCCAATTGCTCCATTGCCTGTTGAATGCTCTGCAATGTTCTATTCCCGTATAGCCCTGGTTCTCGAACACCTAACAAATTTAAATTGGGTCCATTGAGAACAGTGAGGTTTGCCATTGCCGGTGCTGAACAAAAATACTAAATAAAGAGGAATTCTGCCTAATTTGTAGGTTTTTGTCCAGATAAACCGCTTTTCACTTCATTAGCCCGCGTTTTAGCGATTTTTCAGTCATTTTGCCGCCAACAACGGCGCAATCACTTCCAACACTTTCTCTCGCGTCAATTCGCCTAACTGATGATGCACGATTTGCCCTTGTTGATTAATGATGACCGTGAACGGCACGGTATTGATTACATTACCCAGTTGTTGAGCCAACATCGTTGCACCTTCGCCGCCAATCAAAACTGGATAATTGATCTTGACGCGCTTCAGGTAATCTTCTACCGGCTGCTTCTCTTCAATGGCTATGCCGACAAACTGCACACCTTGGTCTTTATACTCGTCCTGAAGCTTGATGAACTCGGGAATTTCCTTCAAACATGGCGGACACCAGGTTGCCCAGAAATTGATAATCAATATTTTGCCTTGCCATTGCGTGACCGACTGCGGCGTATCCGCCAGGTCAGGCAAGCTGAAATTGATTTGCGGAGTCGGTTTACCGGCTTCAGGGGCTGCGAAATATTGTCTGACAAACAGGCCGGCCGCCAGCGCAATAAAGGCAATAGCGGCGACTATCAGTATGATTTTTTTATTCATAGTTGTTGCAAGGTTCTTAAAAAAGTAGCGGCATCTTGGTAGCCGATCACGCGCTGCGCAGCCTGTTCACGGCCATCGGCACCGAAAAATATGATGCCCGGCGGCCCAACCAGTTCGAAGCGTTTTAACAAGGCTTTATCTGCTTCATTGTTATCGGTCACATCGGCCTGGAGCAGGACGAAATCAGCCAATTGTCGCTTAACCTGCGGATCGGTGAAGGTGTAAGCCTCCATCTCTTTACAGGAAATACACCAATCGGCATAGAAATCCAGCATCACCAGCTTGCCGCTGGCCGTTGCCTGCTGGATGCGTTGCTCCAATTCCGCCACCGATGCCACCCTCTGAAAACTAAGCCCCTGAACCGGTTCCTGCGCTTGCGCATTGAAACCCATGCCTTGCAGGGGCTGTAGGGGATTGTCGTTTCCGGCGCTCAAGCCGATCAATTGCAATATGCCGAATACCAGCATGATGATACCTAGCCCTTTCCAAAGCTTGCGCCAACCCTTAGCCGATTCAGGCAGCGGATCGATGGCGCCAAGAAATATAGCGGGAATAACCAGCAATAAAGACCACAAAAACATCGTCACCGCAGCCGGCAGAATCCGCGATAACATCCACACCGCCACGGCCAGCATCGCCACGCCGAATACGGCTTTGGTGGCATTCAGCCAATCACCGGCCTTGGGCAGCAGTTTTCCAGCTGATGCGCCCAACAGTAATAACGGTGCACCCATACCAAGGCCCATCATGAACAACGCCAAACCACCCAACACCACATCACCGGTTTGACCGATGTAAATCAATGCCGCTGCCAGCGGGGCTGCCACGCAAGGCCCGACGATCAGCGACGACAGAGCCCCCATAATACCGGCACCAAGGTAAGACCCATCGCGATGCTTATCACTGGAGTGATGCAAGGCGGATTGCAGCGATTTAGGCAGCTCCAAATGGTAAAAACCAAACATCGAAAGCGATAACAACACGAATAATCCTGAAAATACGGCGATTACCCAAGGCTCTTGAAAGGTCGCTTGCAGATTGCTGCCGAACAAAGCCGCCAAGATACCGAACAGCGTATACATCAACGCCGAAGCGAACACATAACTCAAAGACAGCAAAAAGGCCTTGCGCGTACCGATTTGGTCACCATGACCGACGATGATGCCGGACAGAATCGGAATCATCGGAAACACGCACGGGGTAAAGGCCAGCAACAAGCCGAATCCGAAGAAGCTGAATAAAGTCAGCGCCAAGCTATCATGCCGCAAAGCATTGACGATTTTGTCCTGCTCCGATAATTCGGCAACCGCGGCAGGCTTGGCTTGCGGCAATACATCAGTGGGCGGCAAGTCAAGGCTGACCTTGGTTTGCATGGGTGGATAGCACACACCGCGGTCGGCACAGCCTTGAAACTTTGCCAGCAACTCAATGGTTTCGGCGGCCTTGCTATCTCGTAACAGCGGTATATCGACGCTGATCTGGTTCCGGTAGATTTGCACCTGACCGAACTCAGCGTCGTGGTAAGCAGCCCCTTCCGGAAGTTGCAAGGGCGACAACCGCGTCTGGGTAGAGCCCTCCGCTTTGACCGACAACTTATCCTTATAGAGGTAATAACCCTCGGCAATTTGCCAGGTTGCTTGCACAGTATGCGGATCTTTCAAAGTCGCGAAAAACTGAAAGGCTTGTTCCGCCGGCAATAACTCCTCAGAAAACAAGCCGGGCGACAAACCCTTTAGACCTTTGACAAACTGATTGAGCGCCCCATTGTTTGCAGCGGCCGAAGCTGCAGGGAGCGCCACATCCAGCAGTACTTTTTGCGGCGGATAACAAACCCCGGCATCCGCACAACCTTGGTATTTAACCAGCAGCTTTAATTGGGTTTCACGACCTTGATTAATCAGCGGCAACACGACATCCAAGGTATTGCGATACACCACCACGTCACCCAGACTCGGGTCATGCTCGGTAACGCCTTCCGGCATACTTGCCTGGCCCAGCTGAATCACTTCAGTTTGCGACTGGAACTTGGTCTTATCCCGATACAGGTGATAGCCTTCGACTATCTGCCAGTGCAATTCAACTTTATCGGCGGTTTCGGCCGTGGCAGTTAATTTGAACGCCTGCTCCGGGGGCAAAAAATCCTGACTTTCCAGCGCCGCCGCAGTGCGCCAAAAAACAGCGAATAAACATAATAAAATCAGTCGATGCCAAGGCATGAGTCTATCCATTTCAAATAATCCAGCGAGCCGCTTGCTATCGCGACCGCAATAATTTCCGGGAGTTGGTAAGGGTGTAGGCTTTTCAGCGTCGCTTCAATGGCCGCATAGCGGTCTTGATGACTTTTGATGAGCAGCAAATGTTCCTGAGCGGTTTCAATTTCACCTTGCCATTCATAAACCGAGCACACACCTGGCAAGATGTTCACGCAGGCCGCTAATTTTTGGGTTATCAGAGTGCCGGCCAGTTTGTCAGCAACCTCTAGGTCCGGGCAGGTACAAAGAATCAATTGATACATCGCGATATTATCCTGGAATTTGCACCAAGATGCTCTTAGTATTAGCGGCTTTTTACCGCAACCGGACTCACCATGAAAACCATGCAAATTCTGTTTATCGCTTTTTTGATCGTGCCGTTTGTGGAAATATACGTGCTATTGCAAGTCGGCGGCTTGATCGGCGCCTTTCCCACTATTTTACTGGTGGTTTTTACTGCGGTTTTGGGCGCTTGGCTACTACGTCGGCAAGGTTTCACCACCTGGCAGCGCTTCCAGTCCGGGTTGGCACAAGGGGAAATTCCTGCTTATGAAATGATCGAGGGCCCGATATTGCTGGTAGGCGGAGCGCTGTTATTGACGCCGGGATTTTTCACCGACCTGTTGGGTTTCGCTTGTCTGATTCCAACCTTACGCAGAAAGATTGCCCAGTACATCATCGAGCATCATTTGCTGCAAACTCAGATGGGCTCTGTGTTTAAACAGGCACGAGACTCGCAAACCATTATCGAAGGCGAGTACAACAAACAAGATTAATAAGGTTTTTTTGAATCCGAATCCGCGCCAAAGGCGCAGATTCGGAGCTGGCCACTAGCAGTTATTGACCGGTAGACCCTGCATCAGCACCCAAGGTATTTTTGTCCATACCGGAATATACCGGGCACCAGCCGGAATAACTGGTCGCAACCAAGACCAAGCCAACCAACAACATCAGGATGCTGGCGGTAAACAGCGATACGCTGAGCAACACCACGCCAGAAACTATGCGAACTTTCTTATCTTTCTCGCCGATGTTGTGCTCAAATTTGATCAAACGTTTATAATCGAAGCTCATTTCCAATCCTCTCTGTGTTGTAGTTATTAGTCCCGACGCACGGCTTTCCCTTAAAGGCAAGCAAATATACACAGCTCCTCAAAATCTGCAAGCTATAAAAAATGGACGTCTCTTCTATCATCACCTCCTTAAACGACGACCAGCGTCTGGCCGTTTCCGCTCCCATGCAAGCCATGCTGGTATTGGCCGGGGCCGGTAGCGGCAAAACCCGGGTATTGGTGCATCGCATCGCCTGGCATATTCAAGTCAACCACATTTCGCCCTATAACATCTTGGCGGTGACCTTTACCAACAAGGCCGCCAACGAAATGCGCAACCGTATCGAAGAGTTGCTCGAAACCCCAGCCCGCGCCATGTGGATAGGCACTTTCCACGGCCTGGCCCACCGCTTATTGAGGCAACACGCCAAGCAAGCCAAATTGCCCGACACCTTTCAAGTGATGGATAGCGACGACCAATTGCGCATCATCAAGCGGCTGATGAAAAACCTGAATCTGGACGACAGCAAATGGCCGCCCAAGCAGGCGCAATGGTTTATCAATGCCCAAAAAGACGAAGGCATCCGCGCCAAGCATATGCACGACAACGGCGATTTTTATAACCGGCAGATGAAGGATATTTACCTGGCATATGAAGACGTGTGCCAACGCTCCGGCTTGGTGGATTTTGCCGAGCTATTACTGAGAGCTCATGAACTGTTGCGCGATAACGAGGACTTATTGGCCTTTTACCGGCAGCGTTTCCAACAAGTCCATGTCGACGAATTTCAAGACACCAACACCATCCAATACGCCTGGCTGCGCCTGCTTACCGAAGGCAACAATAATCTGTTCGTGGTCGGCGACGACGATCAATCAATTTACGGCTGGCGCGGCGCCAAAATCGAAAATATTTTCAATTTCCAAAAGCACTATCCGGAGCACGGCATCGTCCGTCTCGAGCAAAACTACCGCTCCACCGGCCACATACTGAAAGCCGCCAACACCCTGATCGCCAATAATGACAATCGAATGGGCAAGGAATTATGGACTGCTGCCGGCGAAGGTCAGGCCATTTCCTTGTATTCGGCGTTTAACGAGCAAGATGAAGCGTATTTCGTGGTCGAGAAAATTCGGCAATGGGTTAGAGATGGTGGCTTACGCAGCGAGACCGCAATTCTGTATCGATCCAACGCCCAATCGCGACAGTTTGAAGAACGCTTGATGACCACCGCCACACCTTACAGGGTATACGGCGGCCTGCGATTTTTCGAGCGTATGGAAATCAAAAATGCCCTCGCCTATTTACGACTGTCTACCAACCCGCACGATGACCCTTCGTTTGAACGGGTAGTGAATACGCCAACACGCGGTATTGGGGCCAAAACCCTGGACGACATGCGCATTTTGGCCCGCGAACAACAGCTATCACTGTGGCAAGCCGCGTTGGCTATGTTGGAAAGCAATCAACTACCTGCCCGCGCCAGCAATGCCCTGCGTGGCTTTTTAAATCTGATTATCGCGCTCGGCGAAACGACGAAAGAATTGAGTCTGCACGAAACGGTCAAACAAGTCGTCGAAACCAGCGGCTTAATCGAACTGTATAAGAAAGAAAAACAGGACAAAGGCGAAGCCAGAGTGGAAAACCTGGAGGAGTTAGTCAACGCCGCCAGACTATTTGATTACGACAGCGAAAACGCCGAAAACCTGGGCGAGTTGGACATGTTCTTAGCGCACGCCGCATTGGAAGCCGGCGAAATGCAAGGCGAAGTCGATGAAGATTGCGTACAGTTGATGACGCTGCATTCGGCTAAAGGCTTGGAATTCAAACTGGTGTTTCTGGTCGGCTTGGAAGAAGGCCTGTTTCCCTCGCAACAAGCGCTGGACGATGCGGGCCGCTTACAGGAAGAACGCCGACTTTGCTACGTCGGCATCACTCGGGCCATGCAACAACTTTACTTGACGCACGCCGAGTCGCGGCGCCTATATGGTAAAGACAGTTATCCCCGCGCCTCTAGGTTTTTGCGCGAACTGCCGCCGGAATCGATTCAGGAAATCAGGTTACGCGCCAATGTCAGCAGACCGACTACCAATAGCGCATCGCAGTCCAAAGGCTTGGGCAGCAAGGGTACTTACAAACTCGGACAGCCTGTCAGGCACGAAAAATTCGGCGAAGGCGTGGTACTACAAATGGAAGGCGAAGGCGAACAAGAGCGGGTGCAAATCAATTTCCGCAATGCGGGCATCAAATGGCTGATGCTGGCTTACGCCAAACTGGATGCTGCTTAGAATATATTAAAAACGCGGCGTGCGGATCAACCGAACGCCGCGAAACAAGCCAATCCGACTAAGAGGATTAGTCGGTGACAGTAATGACCTTCAGGGAGTTAGTCCCGCCGCTGGCGCCGGTCAAGTCGCCTTTGGTGCGGATCAGTGCATCGCCCGCTTTTACGACACCACGGACTTTCAAAGCCTTGATCAGGCTATCGGTCACGCTGGCCGACTCCATTTTCTCCTTAGCAAACGGAATCGGAAACACACCTTTGTAAAGAGTCACACGCCCCAAAGTGCGCTCCTGACTGCTGAAGGCAAAGATAGGAATATCCGAGCTGATCCGCGACATCCAAAGCGGAGTAGAACCCGACTCGGTCAAAGACGCTATACCGGCAATTTTGGTATGGTTGGCCATATACATCGCAGACATCGCAATCGCTTCGTCCATCCGTTCGAACTTGTCGGTCATCCTGTGCATGGATTTGGTCACGCTAGGTTGCTTTTCAGTTTCCAAACAAATGCGAACCATGGCTTGCACGGTTTTCACCGGATGCTTGCCTGAGGCGGTTTCCGCGGACAACATGATCGCATCGGTACCATCGACAATGGCGTTGGCCACATCGAATACTTCCGCACGGGTCGGGATTGGATTCTCGATCATCGACTCCATCATTTGCGTAGCCGTGATCACCGCCCGGTTCAACTCGCGCGAACGGCTGATCAGCAGTTTTTGCGCAGCCGGCAAATTGGCGTCGCCGATTTCCACACCCAAGTCGCCACGCGCGACCATGATCGCGTCCGAGGCCAGGATGATTTCGTCGATAACTTCCATCGCTTCCGCGCGCTCTACCTTGGCAACCAATCCGGCGTAAGAACCAGCTGCTTGCAACAGCTCACGGGCTTCGTTCATATCGGCTGCCGTACGCGGGAAGGAAATCGCCACGTAATCGGCTTGAATCACCGCGATGGTTTTGATGTCTTCCTTGTCTTTGTCAGTCAAAGCTGCCGCGGACAAACCGCCACCCAACAAATTGATGCCTTTATTGTTGGACAAATCGCCGCCAACTACTACCGTGGTATTGACGCGGGTGTTGTTTTCAACATTGACCACGTCCAATACAACCCGTCCGTCGTCCAGCAACAACCGTGTACCCGGTTTCACTTCACGCGCCAACGGCTCGTAGCTGATGCCGACTTGGGTGTTGTCGCCATCCAGTTTGCCTAGATTAATGTCCAAAGCAAAAGCTTGACCTTCTTCCAACCAAACTTTGTTCTCTTTAAACCGCTCGATACGGATTTTCGGACCTTGCAAATCGGCCAGAATACCGACGCGACGCCCGGTTTTTTTACTCAGCTCGCGAACCCGGTTGGCGCGGTCGATATGATCCTGCGCCGAACCGTGCGAGAAATTAAGCCTGACAACGTCGATTCCAGCCTCGAACAACTCTTCAAGTACACCGGGCTTGTCCGTAGCAGGTCCCAGCGTAGCCAGGATTTTCGTTCTTCGTAACAGCATGTAAACCCTTATTTAGCGTTAAACAAAGCAACCGTGGTATCGAGCATACGGTTTGAGAAACCCCACTCGTTGTCATACCAGGACAAGACTTTCACGAAATTGCCACCGGTGACTTTGGTCAGGCCCGCTTCGTAGATAGAAGAATGTGGGTTGTGGTTAAAGTCCATGGATACCAAAGGCTCGTCGTTGATGGCCAAAATGCCTTTCAATGGGCCGGCAGCCGCTTCGCGCAGGATGCTGTCGATTTCTTCCTTGGTGGTGTTGCGTGAAGCTTGGAAGCACAAGTCAACAACCGATACGTTGATGGTAGGCACGCGCATCGCGAAGCCGTCCAGTTTGCCTTTCATTTCCGGCAATACCAAACCTACTGCAGCAGCCGCACCGGTTTTGGTGGGGATCATGGATTGCGTCGCGGAACGGGCGCGGTGCAAGTCGCTGTGGTACACGTCGGTCAATACTTGGTCGTTAGTGTAAGAGTGAATGGTGGTCATCAAACCGTGATCGACACCAATGCTGTCCATCAAAGGTTTAACCAAAGGCGCCAAGCAGTTGGTGGTGCAAGAAGCATTAGAGATAACGGTGTCGGACGCTTTCAAGGTTTGGTGGTTAACACCGTAAACAATCGTGGCATCGACATCGTTGCCGCCAGGTGCGGAGATAATGACTTTTTTTGCACCGGCAGTGATATGCGCAGACGCTTTGGCTTTGCTGGTGAAGAAGCCGGTGCACTCGTGAACCACATCAATTCCCAACTCAGCCCAAGGCAATTTAGCGGGATCTCTTTCAGCAAATACCCGGATTTTATCGCCATTGATCACGATGTAATCACCGTCTACAGACACATCAAACGGAAATTTACCATGTACGGTGTCGTATTTGGTCAAGTGTGCGTTGGTTTTGGAATCGCCCAAATCGTTGATAGCGACCACTTGGATCTCGTTGGTGCGACCTGATTCGTACAAAGCGCGCATGACATTGCGACCGATACGACCATAACCGTTAATTGCAACTTTAATTGCCATAGAGTTTTCTCCGGGATGAGTGTGAAAGACTTGCGTCGAGATGTGCCAAAAGCACCAAAAATAGACTGGATTGTAGCAACAAGCAGCCCTCTACGTCTACCGCCGCGGCGCGTTGCGGCGTACAGAAATCCGGCTTTTTAAACATGTCGGGGCTCTACCCCTGTTGAAGGGCGCTTACCATCCTGCACCTATAGGCCCTAAAGACAAACCAGTAATCAATAGCGCCGGCCGGATAAAAGGTACAATTCTATTTTTTCCACTTACCGCAGCACAACCCATGCAAATTCAATGGTATCCCGGCCACATGCACAAGGCCAGCAAGGAGATCAAGTACGCCTTGCCCGACATCGATTTGCTGATCGAAATACTCGACGCCCGCATTCCTTACAGTAGCCAAAACCCCATGCTGGCGAGTCTGCGCGGCGACAAACCCACCATCCGCGTCCTCAGCAAAACCGATTTAGCCGATCCGGAAATGACTAAAACCTGGCAAGCTTATCTGGAACGGGAACAGGCGGTCAAAACCCTGGCCGTCACTACTCAACAACCGGAAAAAATCAAACAGATTATCGACTTGTGCGCCAAGATGCTGCCGGAGAAAACCGCCGCCAACAAGGTCATCCGCACCATGATCATGGGCATACCCAACGTCGGCAAATCCACCATTATTAATGTGCTGGCCGGCCGTACCATCGCCAAGACCGGCAACGAACCTGCCGTTACCAAACAGCAGCAACGCATCAATTTGGCCAATAACATCGTACTATCCGACACCCCTGGCGTACTCTGGCCAAATGTGGAAAACCGCCACAGCGGCTACCGACTGGCAGTAAGCGGCGCCATCAAGGATACGGCTTTCCAACACGACGACATAGCACTGTATGCCTTGGAGTATCTGCGTACAGCCTACCCGGAGCAGTTAAGCCAACGCTATCGTTTGGCACCTTTGCCAGAAGAACCGCTCGCGCTATTACAAGCCATCGGCGCGAAACGCGGCTGTTTGCGTAGCGGCGGCATCGTCGAATTGGACAAAGCCGCCAAGCTACTAATGAATGAATTGCGCGCCGGCACCTTGGGTCAAATCACCCTGGAAACCCCCGAGATGATAGAAGCGGAAATGCTGGAACTGGCCGCCATCCGCGAGCAAAAGGCCGCTAAACAAGCAGCCAGACGGCGCGGCGGCAACCCACAGAATTAAAAGTCGCCAGACTAGAGTTCATCTCATCCCAAATCCCAAGCGCGTCAGCTATTACGCTTTCATAACCTTATAAATATGGTGCGCGCCGGCATGATTAACGGTGCTTTCTTCCACGGTAACCGAAAAACCGAAATCCGGGCCAATGTTTTTCGGATCGTGTTCCTCGCCGACAAAATCCGAGTAGGGAATATAAATCCGCGTGTGCTCGGTAATATAGTCTTTCACTTGATGGAAAAACCGTTTCAATATATCGCGCCCGCCGTCTTTGTTCAGCCCGAAGGTGCCGTCGGACGGGTAATAATTGAAATTAAAAACGATCAGGTCGAACAGCGTGTGCGGCACATCGGCAAATAAATCGCTATGCAGAAAATCGATAGGTGCCAAGTCAGGATTCAAGCGCGAGTTTTCCAGGGTGCAATCTACCGCGTCCCGATTAAAATCGACACCCATGACGCTTTCACAGCCTATTTTTTTTAACAAAAACGCGAAATAGCCGCTGCCACAGCCCATATCCAAAGCCATTTCGGCGGGCGGTTGTTGCAGAATGAAATTCCCAAAAAATGAGCTGGTCAACCCAAAATCGGACGGAAACACATTTTTCGCAATCTTCAAAGTGATGCCATCCAACTCCGTCATATAGGGTTGTTTTTCCAAATAGTGGGCCAATTCCTGCTTGCGAGCATCGATGCTCATATCCGGCTGTTTCATAATTTGCGATAGAGTTGAGTGGCGCCACGCTTTTGGACGCGATTGTTTCAGGAGCCCGCCATAATCGGCTGGCCGGTTCATACTTGAATCCTACAACAAACAGCGGCGGGCAACCAAACCCTGTGCAGTTATTGCCCACCGTGCCAGGCCTGCATCATTGACCAACTGCCTGCCTTTGATGTCGGCCACGCGGTTCGACCACCACGTGAGAGCGGGCAATTTGCCCGCCATTTTCGGGCAAATATCAGCTTACCCAGGCCACCGCCTCACCTACACTGCAACTGTCCGCGATATTCAGAGCCCAAACATCAGCCTGCATACCTAGCCACCATCAAGCAGAGAACACACCATGAACACATATCTTTTCGACGACCGCCGTATCGATTGGCAAACCCTGGAGGGGTTCGAGCATTTACGCTATTTCATTTTGAACATTGACACCGACGCCAACATTGTCGACGTCTTGTTCAAATTTGCCGCCGGCCAACAAATAGTGCTGCACCGACACAAAGCGCCAAACCACATTTTCGTCATTCAAGGCGAACATAGAATCTACCACGCCGACGGCACCTTGAAGGAGATCAGACCAGTCGGCAGCTACACCGTCAGCCCAGCCAGCGAGGTGCCGCACCGGGAAGGCGGCGGCGACATTGACGTCATCCTGTTATTCAGCATCCGCAGCACGGGGGTGCTTTACGACATACTGGACAACGATACCAACGTTATTGGTAGCCTGGCAATGTCCGACTTCGTGGCACTACACCAAGCGCAGTCCGGGCAAACCGGATAAAAATCACGCAATCCCGGTCATTTTGAACGGGTGCAATGAAAACCTCGCTCTCCGCTCCGTTACTATTTGCTCAGGAATTGAGCTGTAACGGCACTATCCAGTAGCGCCAGACTTTACTACTATCATCTCAGCTCGGCCGTCTATTCATGACTAGGGCTTTAACTATTTATTAACCCAACCCTATTTATCGTGGGTATGCCGTTGGGGCTGAGATTCTATGATTATTTGTCAAGCAGTGCCTGGAAGAATCAGTCTTTCCGTTCACAGGGGCGTCATCATCAATAACATCAAATTTAAGCTCTTCCCCTTTTAAAAAGAGGATCGATGGGGCTTATACGGCATGAACAATGCCCAAGCGGAACTTAATGGCATTGCGTTTATCATCAGAACCAAGCAGCGATTTATCTATTGTGGAATATTGTTGTAAGGTTTAAGCCAACCCTTACAACTTAGAGCGTGTGACCGATCCGATTAAGGAAATTTCCGATGCTCTCCCGTATTCTATTCAGCAGCAGTACCGCCAATTTCCCGGACGAGTTGATACGTACATTACCGTTCAGAATTGCCTTCAGAGCTTATGCCGGAATGCCGGTGATTCTGACCCCCCGTCACAGCTTTCCGGACACACAAACCAATTCGGTATCGACTTGGCAGCGGCTAGGCCAATACTGGAGTGATTGCATCGATTGCCTTATCCTGGCTGCGTGCCTTACCCTGCGCGGCTATCTGTGCCGCAGCCATTTAAAACGCCCTTAGCACTTATCTTCAATAATAAAAACACGAGGCTTTTCATGACTACCAGTATCGAAATCAGCGAATCGGTCCGCCATTATTATGGTCAGGTCTTGCAATCCAGCAACGATCTGAAAACCAGCGCCTGTTGCAGCATCGACGCCATGCCAAGCTATTTAAAAGCCTTGCTGACCAACCTGCATCCCGAAGTGTTGGAACGGTTTTACGGCTGCGGCTCCCCCTTACCCCCCGCATTAACGGGTAAAACCGTGCTGGATTTGGGCTGCGGCACCGGCCGCGATTGCTATCTGTTGTCGAAGCTGGTCGGCGCGTCAGGACGGGTAATCGGCGTAGACATGACTCCCGAGCAACTAGAAGTGGCCGTGCGTCATCGCAACTGGCATGCCGAGCGCTTTGGATTTGCCAATGTTGAGTTTTTGCACGGTCACATCGAAAACCTGCACACCGTAGGTATCGCCGACAACAGTGTCGACGTGGTGGTCTCCAATTGCGTGATCAACCTGTCGCCGGAAAAACCCAGCGTGCTGGCGGAAATATTCCGGGTGTTGAAGCCCGGCGGCGAGCTGTATTTTTCCGATGTTTTTGCCGATCGCCGCATCCCGTTCAAACTGCGCCAGGACCCGGTGCTATTAGGCGAATGTCTGGGCGGCGCATTGTATTGGGAAGACTTCCGACGCATATTGCACGACTTAGGCTGCCCCGATGTCCGCAAGGTCAAACAAAACGCCATCAGCATCGACGACCCGGACGTGTTCGCCAAAATCGGCATGGTCAAGTTCGATTCGGTGACGGTGCGCGCCTTTAAAATGCCCCTGGAAGACCGTTGCGAGGACTTCGGCCAGGTCGCAACGTATTTGGGCACTATTGAGCAGCACCCGCACAGCTTTGATTTGGACGATCATCATCATTTCGAAACCGGCCGGCCGTTAAGAGTCTGCGGAAACACCGCCGACATGCTGGCGGGTAGCCGCTATGGCGAACACTTCCAAATACTAGGAGACAAAACCCGGCATTTCGGCTTATTCGACTGCTCGCCCGGACCCGGCAGCGAATCAGCCAAGGCTGACAGCGCCTGCTGCTGAGATGGACTGATCCGGTAAATTGGGCGAACGACAGGCGATGTTGTTCATGTGGTGATACGCTCGCGTTGCCGCAATAAAGCCACGCATCGCCATACCGACAACTGCAAAACCGATTGGATAAAGAATCCTGAGAAGAATCAAAAAATTGCCAGGTAGCGGCTAAACGCAGCCAGTCCCCAAACCTGTCAATCGCAAGTGGTCGGTCTACACTGATACATGATGGCTAATCCGACCCGACCGCCCTCTTTAATAGCGGTTTGAACGCCCATATAGCTAAGCCGGTAGCGCCGCCCATCGCTGCCAATAACAGAAAGAAATCCTGTCTGGGCATTTGCTCGTAAAAACTGCCGATGTAACCAGACAAATAATTGCCAAAAAACGTCGACAGAAACCACATGCCCATTAGCACGCCTACCAAGCGCGGCGGCGAGACTTTACTGACCAGCGACAAGCCAACCGGCGACAGATAAAGTTCGCCGAGCGTGTAAATCAAGGTACACAATGCCAGCCATAGAAAGCTGATTCTGTCGGTGGATTGCACACCGCTGACCGCGAAAATCAGTACCAAAAACGACGCACCCAACAATATCGAGCCGAATGCCATTTTGCCGACACTCGAACTTTGCCGGCCCTGGCCGGCGCGGTAGCGAGAAACACGGTCGAGCAACGGTACCAACAAGAATATAAAGGCCGGATTCAGGGATTGAAACCAGGTGGAGGGCATTTCCCAGCCGAAGATATGCCAATCGGTGTTGTGCTCGGCGAACAGTTGCAGCGTGTTGCCTTGTTGCTCGTAAACTGCCCAGAACAAAATATTCAGCACTGCTAAAGCCGTTAAGCCGCCTAGTGCCTGCCATTCTTTAGTAGTCAGCGGTTCGGGCTTTATCACCTCAGCCGCAGGTTTAACAAATTGATCCGCACCCAGATATTTCTGCCCAAACAGATAGACCAGCAAACCCAGCAACATCCCGACGCCGGCGGCGCCGAAGCCGTAATGCCAGCCGTAGCGTTGCCCCAAGGTGCCGCAGATCAACGGCGAGAAAAACGCGCCCAGGTTGATGCCCATATAAAAAATCGTAAACGCGCCGTCGCGGCGCGGATCGCCGGGGGGATATAAATTGCCCACCTGTGTCGAAATGTTGGGCTTGAAACAGCCGTTACCTAAAATCAAAAACAACAGCGCCAACAAGAAAAACGCTTCGGCAACCATCAAAAAATGGCCGATAGCCATCAACACGCAGCCGACTATCACGCATTTGCGCGGCCCCAACACTCGGTCGGCCAAAATGCCGCCGAACAGCGGGGTGAAGTACACCAAGCCGGTATATAAACCGTAAATCTGCGAGGCCAGGGCTTGCGTGGATAAAGGCCCGAAAAAGGCTTCCAAACCAGTCCGTAGCATCGCAAATCCGAATACCAAGGTATCGGTTTGCGCGGCTTGAATTAAATACTGGGTCATATACAACACCAGCAAAGCGCGCATGCCGTAATAGGAAAAGCGCTCCCACATTTCAGTGAAAAACAGCACGAATAAGCCGATGGGATGACCAAACAGAGTTTTTTGATTCACGAGGGAAAGTCTTGTTAAGTGTCTTTGCAAAGCCTGCTGAACATCATCTCACAAGCGCCAATCTGGGGCATTTTTGCGGTAAACACTCAGTAATTGCACCGCCTTGAAACACGGCAACTATAAGCGACAAAAAAAGTGCCGATTCAGCGTGTTTTCGGCTACCGCATCGCCGATTAGGCTGTTATAAAGGGAACACGCGCCATCGTTTGTGCTATTCGAGCTCCTGGTTTGCCCCTGGATTTCGATTAAATATTTTCAAGGAAACTTAATGACAACGCTAAGCGATTATTTCGACTACCGGCTAGATGCCGACGGTAATAAATATGTAGAGGTTTCGATTCGGGGCGTGACCTTACTCAGGCTACCGGCCACCAATAAAGGCACCGCGTTTAGTGTGCAGGAACGTATCGAACTGGGCTTGGATGGCATGCTGCCGCCGCAAGTCACGGATATGGCGCAGCAACTCGACCGCTTGTATGTCAATTATCAAAAACAAGCGAACGATATTTCCAAGTATCAATTTCTCAGAGCTCTGCAGGACCGCAACGAGGTGTTGTTTTACGCGCTGTTAGAACGGCATCTTGAGGAAATGGTGCCCGTTGTCTACACCCCAACCATAGGCTTGGCGGTGCAACAATTCAGTTCCAACTTCACCAGCACGCGCGGTTTGACTTTTTCCGCAGCCAATATCGATCGGGCCGAAACGATTTTACAAAACTACCCGTTACACGATATTCGCATGATTGTGGTGACCGATTCTTCGTCGATTTTGGGTATCGGCGACCAAGGTATGGGCGGTTTGGCGATTTGCATCGGCAAACTGGGGCTGTATACCGTCGGCGGCGGCATGTGCCCGTTTCAAACCTTGCCGGTCAATCTGGATGTGGGCACCAACCGCAGTGAATTGTTGGACGATCCGTTCTATTTGGGCGCGCATAGCAAGCGCTTGCACGACCAGCCTTATTTCGAATTGGTCGATAAATTTGTTAACGCGGTACAAACAGTCTGGCCCAAAGCCATTATCCAATGGGAAGATTTTGCGAAAAACATCGCCTTCGATTTGTTGGCCAAATACAAAGATCTGCTGCCCTGTTTTAACGACGACATCCAGGGTACCGGGGCGATGGCCTTGGCAGGTCTGCTCTCGGCTTGCCATAAAAAAGGCGAAACCCTCGCAGAACAAACCGTGGTGGTGGTGGGCGCCGGTGCCGGCGGATTCGGCGTAGCCAGTACCATTAAAAAAGGCATGCTGCGCGAAGGTTTAACCATGGAGCAAATTCTGCAGCGGATTTTCGTGGTGGATGCGCATGGCCTGGTGGTCAAGGAAGCTACGACCGAGGCCTACAAATTACCGCTATCGCATACTCAGGAAAGTTACCACGACTGGGATATTCCCGATGATAGGGTGCCCAACCTACTGGAGGTGGTCACTCACGCCAAGCCAACGGTATTGCTCGGACTAACCGGTGTAGCGGGTTTGTTCACCGAGACTGTGATTAAAACCATGGCGGCAAACCACGCCCAGCCCATTATTTTCCCTTTATCCAACCCCACCGCCAATTGCGAAGCCACGCCGGAAGACATCTTGGCGTGGACGCAAGGCTCGGCTATGGTCGCAACCGGCAGCCCATTCGCCGACGTCGAGTATCAAGGCCGGCGTTATCCGATTGGTCAGGGCAATAATGCCTTTATTTTTCCGGGCTTGGGCTTTGCCGCGGTGTTGGGCGAGTGCAGCCGAATTAGCGACGCAATGGTCTTGGAGTCTGCCTACGCCTTGGCAGATTACATTGTGGAGAAATGCTCGGCTGCCGATCTGATTTTCCCGCCGGTGGGCGATCTGAAGCAAGTCAGTTTATTTGTGGCTAATCGGGTATTGGCTAAAGCGCTGGAAGACGGCTCCGCGACCCGGCAGGATTTAGTGGGTATCGATCTGGAAGCTTACGTTAAAGCCAATCTCTGGAAAGCCGAGTACCTGCCGTTCAAATATGCCGGGGCAACGGCAACGCATTAATCGAATTTCCCCGCTTACAAAGCTCAGCGGTAAGGCTTAACGCTTGCAATTGGCTTTGAATCTGCTGCACCTCGCCTACCTGATTGGCGGGATTGGTATTCTGGTGGAATGGCGGGCTTATTGTTTGCCGGATGGCTTAGCGTTTCGGCGTTGGTCCGCAGCCGGGGCCGTGCTGTGGGCCGCGCAATACCTGTTGCTGGATGCCTGGACCGCCGGCTTGACCATGGCCAGCACCGCCCTGCGCACCCTGCTGTCCAGCCGTTTGGAAAAAGGTGTGCACAAGCACTGGGCGGCGGCGGGTTTCGTGGCTTTGTTTAGCGGGCTTACGGCATGCTCTTGGCAAGGCCCGGTCTCTTTATTGCCGGCCTTTGCGGTGATCAACACCACACTGGCTCTGTTTTACCTGAACAATCGTCACATGCGCGTTGCGCTGTTGGCTTCCAGTCTTGCATGGATAAGCAACGATTACATCTGGCAGGCCTGGCCGGCATTGGTGGCCGAGACCGTGGCGATGGGCATTAATCTGCGGACGATACGCAAGCTGTTTGCCCAATAACAACGCGCCCCTTAAATATGCCGTCCCCTACCCCATAACGGCGTTTCTGAAATGGCTTTATGCCGTTTCAGTCTGCCCAACGGGTTCTTCCAGGACTATCCAGTTATTTTCAAGCAAGGCGCAATACGGGCGTAGTGCGGCCATCAGCGTTTGATAAATAGTGAATGCATCGGTTGGGTCTTTTTGCTTAAGCTCGGATACCTCGGTCAGAAACCGATACAGCATTTTTACCAAATTCTCGATGGACATCGCCAGCCAGGCATCGTTGGTAATCCATTTATCGATAAACTCATCCAGGCGTGCGAAGGTCAGTTTTAGCAGCGGATAAGCAGTTTGGGTCTCCTTAAATTCCCGGAGCAGCATGTAATCTAGGTAAGCCCGCTCCGATGCCACCCGTGGCCGGTTGGTAATACTCAGGTAAGTGGCTTTGTGGTGGGCATAGGCGGCATCGAATTGTTCGCAAAACTCGGTTTCGGTGGTCATCGCCAGCCAAGTCTCTAGACTCTCGATGCTTATGCCGTAACATTCCTTGATGGAATTTGCCATTTTGTCGAATTGCTCGATGAATGCCGGCTTGGTCAGTTCGCCTTTAAGCAGATTTTCAATCGCCACCAGTTCGCTTGCAGTCACGCATACCGTGGCCAACTCTCGAACAATTTTTAGCTCGACACCCATATTGTCTTTACCTATTTTCGCTATGTAAAAATTAAAGCAGCGCTTTCAGCCCAAGTTTACAGTGTCAGATCGACGATTTCGGCAACGCAGGCATTGTCTTTAACCGTGTGTAGCGCATTGTCGAATACCATGTTCGAGTTGAATAAAACGCTTTTTACAATGATGGCGCCGGCCGCATCTTTAATCACAAAAAAAGTATCGCCTTCAGGAACCTTGCTGGCGGCAATCTGGTTGCTCATTAAGGAGCCGGTTCGCACTTCTTTAATGCCCTGCAGAGCTTCTTCTTTGTTGTCGTAATCGCCGCTGATCAGAATCAGCTCGCCCTTACTGTTCACAAACGAAAAGGAATATTGATTGTCGTCATTGGTTTTAAGTTGAAAAGTGGCTGGCATATTCTGTCCCGGAAGTTAACAGTTGAATGGAAGTTCATCGCCGATCAAATTTCAATCTCCCGACTACAGAAGAGCCAAAACGTGACCGGCAGAGGCTATAAATCCAAAAGCAAGCGTTATGCCAATAAAAAATCCTTAAGAATCAGCCAGAAACAGCTCGACAGCTATTCAATTGTCGGGTTTGCTACACAACATTGACGACGAGCCGATCGCCAGTGAACTGTTCTCTTCAATCATGGGCTCTCGCTTTCCAGCCTATGCCTGCCCCCCCTCCCGGCAATAACGCGAATCAAGCTAGGTTCTGCCCATAATGTTTACATAGCCGAATAACGCAGCCAGTCGGAGTAAGTGTCCACATCCCATTGGCTGTCCAGTTCGTAAAGGTTCAAACCCATTTCATTTGCCCGACTGCGCGTGGTGGCCATGACCTGATCATGGCCCCAACTCATGTCGCTGAACAGTCCGGATTGCGTTTTGTTTAAGCCGATCAGCACATACCCGCCATCGTCGGCTGGTGCGATAACCGCATCGTGGCCTTCGCGTAACACCGCTAATGCGCGAAGCAGATCGTCACTCGACAGACTGGGGCAATCGCACCCCATCAGCAAGGCATGGCGGTAACGGCCTAAGGCATCAGTCAAGGCGTGGTGCATGCGTTCACCCAAGTCGGCGCCGTATTGCCCTTTAAGCGTCAACGGATAACGCCGCGCACAATCCTGAAAAAAGCTATGGCCGGCGTCTGGCGCGCAATGCAATTCAACCGCACACAAGGGCTGCTGGAAGGCGCGTTCCAGGGTCATGTAAGTTAATTGCCGGTGCGCTGCGGCCGCCTGTTCGGCATTTAAGGCTGGTTGCAGCCGGGTTTTGACTTGGCCGGGAATCGGCGCTTTGCAAAAAATCATAAGCACACTGTCGGGATAGATCGCTGGCATGGCTTAAACCTTGCGCCGCCAAGCGTGATAACGGCCCAGCCATTTCAGCAGACCTTGCGGGGCATGATTGCGCTTCCAGACGCCCGCCACATGCTTATTGGCTTCCGCCAGGGTGGGATAGATATGAATAGTGCCCAGAATTTTATTCAAGCCGATACCGTATTTCATCGCCAACACAAATTCAGCCAGTAAGTCGCCGGCATGTTCGCCAACGAGGGTGACGCCGAGGATTTTGTCCTTACCGGGCACGGTCAGTACTTTGACGAAGCCGTGTGCCTCGCCGTCGGCTATTGCTCTATCCAGGTCATCAATGCCATAGGTAGAGACTTCATACGCGATGTTCTGTGCTTGCGACTCCTGCTCGTTCAAACCCACGCGGGCCACTTCCGGATCGGTAAAGGTCGACCAAGGGATGACGGCGTAATCGGTGCGAAACTTTTTGAAGGGGCCAAACAGCGCATTCACCGTCGCATACCAGGCTTGATGCGCCGCGGTGTGGGTAAACTGATACGGTCCGGCCACGTCGCCGACCGCATAGATGTTGGGATAATTGGTTTGCTGAAATGGATTGGCGTCCAAGGTACGGCGCGGCGACAGGGCGATGCCCATTTCTTCCACGCCGTAACCCTGCACATTGGCCGAGCGGCCAAGCGCCACCAGCACCTTATCAAAGGCAATCCTGACCATCTGGCCGACATGTTCGGCCAGCAGAATGTGTTCGCCGTTTTCGACGATAAATTCCTTGGCTGTATGCTGAACTTTGACCTCCACGCCCTCCGCCTGGAAACGAGCCTGGACTATGTCCGATACCACTGGATCTTCCCGTACCATGATGCGCGGGGCCATTTCCACCTGCGTAACCTGACTACCCAAGCGAGCGAAGGTTTGCGTCAGTTCGCAGCCTATTGGACCGCCGCCCAACACCAACAGGCGTTTGGGTAATTCACGCAAGTCCCAGACGTTATCCGAGGTCAGATAATCGATGTTTTCCAGTCCTGGTATCGGCGGCACTAGGGGGCTAGCACCGGCGGCGATAACAATGGCGCGGCTGGTGAGGGTTTTAACGCCGTCGGCTGTGGTGACTTCCACCGCCCAGGGCGAAACGATTTTGGCGCTACCTTGCATCACATCCACGCCCAACTCGCCATAACGCGCTATGGAATCGTGCGGCGCTACGGTTTTGATCACCTGTTGTACTCGCTGCATCACCTCCGCAAAATCAAACTCGGCTTCGGCTTTGGCAATGCCGAACTCGGGCGCGCGTTTGATGTGCGACAACAGCTTGGCCGAACGGATCAACGCCTTCGACGGCACGCAACCGGTGTTCAGGCAGTCGCCGCCCATTTTATGCTTTTCGATCAGCGTGACTTTAGCTTTGACGGCTGCGGCGATATAAGCCGACACCAAGCCGCCGGCACCCGCGCCGATGACGATCAGGTTGTTGTCGAAACGGGCTGGTTTGGTCCAGCGCGCGTAGACTTTATGCTGTTGAATGACTTCGAGCATTTTCTTCGCCGCTAGTGGAAATACACCGAGCAAGGCAAACGAAACCAACAAAGCAGGTGAGAGAATAGCGGATAGGGAGTCGATTTTCGCCAACTGGGTGCCGGCATTAACATAAACCAGTGTGCCGGCCAGCATGCCTAACTGGCTAACCCAGTAAAAAGTCCTGGTCTTGATGGGCGTCAAACCCATCGCCAGATTGATCATGAAGAACGGGAACAACGGCACCAGGCGCAAGGTAAACAAATAAACAGCACCGTCGCGTCTCACGCCGTCGTCGATGGTTTGCAAACGACTGCCGAGGCGGGATTTGACCCAGTCTCGGAACAAAAACCGTGCAGCCAAAAACGCCAGCGTTGCACCAATGCTGGAAGCAAACGAGACGATCAGCGTCCCCCAGAGCAAACCGAACACCGCACCGCCGGCCAGCGTCAATATCGTCGCCCCTGGCAGCGACAATGCAGTGACCGCGATATACAACGCGGCATACAGAGCAAGCGCCATTAGCGGATTGCTTTGGCGATAGTCAGCTATCTCTGCTTGCTGTAATTTTAGGTTTTCCAGACTCAGGTACTGCTCGAGATCAAAGCTGAAAAACAGCCCGATCAATCCCGCCATTATCAGTAGTAAGATGATTCTTGACGGTTTCATGCGAGGGGGCATGCCCTTTGATTTACCCTAAAGCCCCGCCGCAACTGCTGCCTTGGCCGGCTGTGCAACCGTAACAATGGGCGGCGGTGGCGATGGGGGCGCCTTGCAGTTGGTCCAGTCGCAACTCGCTGATATGGGTTTGGGGGTTGGCTGCAGCGCCCAAGGGCAAATTAAGCATCTGATTGAAATCGCAATCGTAGACATAGCCTTGCCAGTCGATACTGAGGGTATTCAGGCACATCAGGTTTTCAAGGTTGTCGGCGCGAAAACTGTCTTTCAGTAATGCCAGATAGGATTCGAAACAGCCGTGACTGACCAAGGTGCTGCCGAAACGCTGAATCGGCATATTGGCGATAGCAAACAGGCGGTTGAAGACGATGCCGTAATGTTGCTGCAAGTGCTGCTTATAAGCCCGTTCCAGATTATGTTGATCGGGCGGCAACACCGCGTCTTGCGGGTTGAACACCAGATTCAATTCCAGTCCGCTGTCCGGCCGGCCATAACCCAACCGATTCAAACGCTGCAAGGCCGCCAGGCTATCCTTGAACACGCCCTTGCCGCGTTGTTTGTCGACATTTTCTTCCAGATAACACGGCAGGGAAGCGACGATGTTCACCTGCTGCGCGGCCAGAAATTCCGCGAGATCGGCGTATTCAGGTTCTTCCAAAATGGTCAGATTGCAACGGTCGATCACCTCGATGCCACGATTCCGCGCGGCTCGCACCAAATAGCGAAAATCCGGATGCATTTCCGGCGCGCCCCCGGTCAGATCCAGCGTGTGAATGTTGGCGGTGTCGGCCAGCGCCAATATTTCATCGATAGTCTCCCGACTCATCATTTCAGTGCGTTTGGGGCCGGCGTTGACATGGCAATGCACACAACTCAAGTTGCACCGATAGCCCAGATTGATTTGCAAAATCTCCAACGGCTTGCGAAAAATGGCCGGAAAGTCGCTGTTGGCCAGCAGAGGTTTGGTGTCGTGCATGCTTAATCCTTGGAAAACCAGATATCGCCATACACAGCAAAAACTTGGCCGCCGCTGTTGTCGGTATCGGTCATGATGGCGACGGCATCGATAGCGATGATGTCTTCACCGAATAGTTGCTTGAAGTCGGCCCTAATATTGCGTTTTTCGTGTTCCCAGACATTCAACGGTGCTTCCTGATCGCGTAAAGCCATCATCATCGCATGATCGCCGGCAAAAGCATTCGGCCAGACGCTATCCCGTTTGCTGTTCCCGGCCCAGACATAATTAACAGCCTTGGTTTGCCAAAACGCCAGCCCGCCTTTGACCACCACATAAACCCTCGCCGCGTAATCATCGCCAGCCTTGCTTTGTTCGTTCAAGCCGGATAAACGATTGCCGATGCGCCACGACCAGTTCAGGAATGGCGTTTGGGTTAGATCGATGCGTTGTTCCTTAAACAGACCGGAACCGGTTGCTCGGCTATCGGCTACCAGTGCTGTCACGCCGTCGATTGCTTGCAATCGGTATTGGGTTTCGCCTTTGAAGCTTTTATGTTCCCAACCGTCTAGACGATTCTGCCTAAACTCGCCGATAGGCAGTTTGTTATCAGCAAGCACTGGGTGATGCGGCAACCACATAGCCAGGCACAGCAATAGTTTATGCTTCACTATTGTCCATGTGGCACTGGTATGCGCCGGATACAGCGGAATTGTCATAATCGGTCGTCCAAGTTTTGCTTGATAAGGATGTCGCGCTTTTTTGCCGTCGATCATAAAACGCCCCGCTTAGCTTTTCTACGTAATCCTTCGTGACTGGCAGGGATTTCTTACCAGTGACTTGAACAGCTTAACGGTTGATCTTCATGTTTGATACGGTTAGCTTATCCAGCTATTCGCGAGCCATTCCTTACTAGGCCACGACGATCTCCCCTACTATTTCCCAAGGTTCCGTAAATTGCACACGCCTTTAACCCAAGCCGAAGATCTTAACGCACTTGTCCAACGCATCAAGCATTGGGGCGAAGAATTGGGCTTTCAGCAGATAGGTATCAGCGACACGGATTTAACTGCCGCCGAACGGCATCTGCACGACTGGTTGGACAAGGGCTTTAACGGCGAGATGCAATACATGGCCGCACACGGTTTAAAACGCAGCCGACCGGCGTTATTGCAGGAGGGCACACGCAGCATTATCTCGGCACGGATGGATTATTTGCCGGAACCATCGGCAATCAGCAAGCAATTATTAGACGACCCGGCCGCCGCCTTCGTATCGCGGTATGCCTTAGGACGTGATTACCACAAACTGTTACGCAATCGTTTGCAAAAGCTCGCGGACAAAATCGCCGAGGAGATTGGCCCGTTCGGTTATCGGGCGTTTGTCGACAGCGCGCCGGTTTTGGAAAAAGCCATCGCCGAGAAAGCCGGCTTGGGCTGGATAGGCAAGCACAGCAACCTGATCAATCGCCGGTCCGGTTCCTGGTTTTTTCTCGGGGAAATTTATACCGACTTGGCCTTACCCAGCGATCAGCCCGTCAGCAACCACTGCGGACAATGCCGGGCTTGTTTGGATATTTGCCCGACCCAAGCCATCGTCGGCCCCTATCAGGTTGATGCCCGCCGTTGCGTCTCGTATTTAACTATCGAATTGCACGGCAGCATTCCAGTGGCATTGCGCCCCTTGCTGGGCAATCGGATTTACGGTTGCGATGATTGCCAATTGGTGTGCCCGTGGAACCGTTTCGCCAAACTTAGCGCGGAAAGCGATTTTAAACCCCGCCATCGCTTGGACCAGGCGACTTTGCTTGAATTGTTCAATTGGACCGAAACGGAGTTTCTGCAAAAAACCGAAGGCTCGGCGATTCGCCGCATCGGTCATCAGCGTTGGCTGCGCAATATCGCTGTGGCGCTGGGTAATGGCAAAGCCACTGATGCGGCTAAGACGGCATTGGCCGGCAGATTGAGTGATGAATCGGAGATGGTGCGCGAGCATGCACAATGGGCTTTGCAGAAATTGGACAGTTTGCACATTGAACCGGAACTTCCGACAATTTAGAAGCGTCTTTCCCAGCGCAAGCCGGAGCCGAGTGCGATTAACAAACGGGATTGGTAGTTGCTGGAATCGCGAGTAAAAGGGATTTAATCAGCCAGACTGCGATAATCGCCCCTACCGTGAAAACTCAGGCTAAATATGCTTTGATGACTTGAACCAGCATGAAGTCAAGGTGTATTCTTAGAGCCAGTTAACACAATCCGTTCGAGGCCCAACATGCTGGTCACCGCCTCTTCCCATCAAACTTCGCTATATCGGCTGACCGGTCGCAATCTAGCCGCGAGCGGCGAACAGGCGCCTGTCGAACCTATCGCCCAAACTGCGAAAAGCGCAAACGCCCAATCCGGCCAATACAGTCCGGAACAGCTAAGCCAAATTGCCGAGCTTAAAGCCCGCGACCAGGAAGTTCGGGCGCACGAGCAAGCTCATTTAAGTGCCGCCGGCGGTATCGCTGTCAGTGGTGCGCGTTTTACTTTTGTGACGGGGCCGGATGGCCAACGTTACGCCACCGGCGGTGAAGTGAATATTGATGTCTCAGAGGTTGCCGGCGACCCGGAAGCGACTCTGCGCAAAGCCGAGACTATCCGCCGCGCGGCATTAGCGCCGGCCAGTCCCTCAGGCCCGGATCAAAGCATCGCCGCCAAGGCAGCGGCGATGGCTAATAAAGCTCGCGGAGAATTGTTGAATTCGCAAAAGCAACCCAGCCGTAACGGCGAGCTCCTCGACCTGACCGCCTGATCAACGCGGCGCAAACTCCAGACCAAACCCCACGTCCGGCTCTACCCGCACCACAATCGCAGTTTGTATCGGCGCATCGTCGAATTCGGTGGTTTGCACTTCCACTAGCGCGCCAATCGGCGGGATTAATTCGTTGGCACACAGTAAAAACAATCCAGTCTCGGAAAAGTCCCGCATATCCACCACGACCGCTTCAGCCGATGCCGGCACCGTCATCCTGATTTTGGCACGGTGCTTTAGGCGCGGGTGCCTGCGCTTGTTATCAATCACGAATTCTCCTATCTCGTTTCGGTTCTATCGCACGTGTAGTGATAAAGAAAAGTGCTGTTAATCAGCGCCCCACGCCAACCGGCCATCTACTCGCCTAAACCGCGCAATATTAAATACAACCCTAAACTTACCATCGCCAAGCCGCTAAGCAATTTCAGCCAACGACCTTCTTTTTCCTGCAAACGATGCTGACTCAGGGTCACGACTCCCACACCCAGCACAACGACGTCATCCAGCATATAGGCCAGATTGTACAACATTAAATAACCGTAATAGTCCCAGCCGCTTAATTCCCGCAAGGTGAGTATGCGTGTGTAAAGGGCCGGGAATCCGGAGGTACACAACAATTCGACGATCTGGACCAGCAAAGCCAGTACCACGGCCCCCAACATGGCGCCCGCCAAATTCTCGGCTTGCAGGATGCGCCGAATCCGGTTGTAGATACCGGGTTTGGCGGCAACCGGAATCGACAGCGAGATACCCCTGCCAAACGCCCAAAAATCTTTCAGGTTGATCGCGCCGGCCAACACGGCAATGCCGGCGATAGCCAATTCCGAAGCTCGCGATAAGCCTATCAGTAAAAACAGATTCAACCAGGCGGCCATAAACACGAAGTAAGCCATCCCTTCGACGACAACAAACGTGCCGGCCACCGCCAACATCCGGGGCCGATTATTCATAGGTGCCAGCATCGAAATCATCAAAATCAACACCCACATCGAACAGGGATTGAAGCCATCCAGCAAGCCCATGGCTAGTGTAAAAGCCGGCAAACCAACCTCATCAAGACCGATGCGCCTGCCAAACCAATTCACGGCAAACACCTCCGTTGCGGGTGCGGGTGGCTGGCTAACCGGCACATCGCAGGACTCGCTGACTTGCACTTCACAGCTACCGGCTTCTGCGCCGGACACTTCACTCGGCAGCGCACCGGCACGCAAGGCATTCCTAATCAAACCGCTACTACCGGCTTCTTCGGAATAACCGACGATGTATTCGCCATGCACCAGAAATGTCGGCAACCTGATTGGCCCGGCTTGCCGGGATTCGGTAATCTGCTGCAATCGCTCCAAGGCGGTTGGCTCAGCAGAGATATTGCGAATAACTATCCGTAAACCGGGTTGCTCGCCTTGCAGCACCGCCAAAAATTGTTCGGCTTGTTGGCAATGCGGACAACCGTTACGTACAAAAGCTTCGATATCGATCCGGTTTTCAACCGCTCCGACACTCGGCATGATTGCCAGCGCAAGCACCAGCACCAAACCAAAACGCATCAGTGTCGACGGTAGCTGGGCCAAGCATTTTGGAAACAGTTTCAGTATCAACACTCGCCTATTCTCCTCAATAACGCCAGCAATCTGTGCGGAAGTGGGCATTTTATTAGATAATAGTAAGCTAAATGAACTGCGCCGAACCAGCAGGTGCCATCTTCGCCCCATTCACACAGCCGCCGCTAACTGCCGTCGGCGAGATCAGATACCGACTTAATGCCTAGACGACCCAGAAGCAGCAAATCGACCGTTAGACGCAGAAAATCGCAACCCCAAGCATCGTGGCTGAAACGCGCGCTGGTTTCGCTAGTGCTGATCGGGGCTTTCGTATTGGCGGTGTATGTTAGCTACCTAGATTACACGGTACGCCAGCAATTCGAGGGCAAGCGCTGGTCGATTCCGGCCCGCGTCTATGCCAGCCCCGTCGAGCTTTACGCCGGTTACGAAATTTCCAGCAAAAATCTGGAAGACTTATTGCTGGAATTGCATTACCGCCAGGACAACCAACTGGCCGGCGAAGGCTCCTATTCCATTAAGGGTGGCCAGATCAACATCCGCACCCGCGCCTTTAATTTCGGCAATACGCCTCAGGAAAGCCGCAATATCAGCGTGAGTTTCACGAGCGGCGGCATCGCCGGTATTACCGACGCCGCCACCGGCGAGAGTTTGGCCATCGTCCGCATGGACCCGGTGCAAATCGGCAGCTTTTATCCCACCCGCAAGGAAGACCGAATTCTGATCAAACTGGACGAAGCGCCGCCAACCCTGGTGCAAGGCCTGCTGTCCACCGAAGACAAGGACTTTTACAACCATTTCGGCATCTCGCCCAAAGGCATCGTCCGCGCCATGTGGTCCAACGTGAAAGCCGGCGGCATGGTGCAAGGCGGCAGCACCATCACCCAGCAGTTGGTGAAAAACTTTTTCCTGAATCCCAAACGCACGCTACGCCGCAAGCTGAAAGAAGCCTTGATGTCGTTTATTCTGGAATATCGCTACAGCAAGGACGAAATTCTGGAAGCTTATTTGAACGAAATATTCCTGGGCCAAGACGGCGCCAGCGCTGTGCATGGCTTTGGTTTGGCCAGCGAATTTTATTTTGGGCAATCATTAAAAACCCTGAATTTGCATCAAGTTGCTACATTGGTGGCATTGGTACGCGGGCCGTCCGAGTATGATCCACGCCGCAATCCTGAACACACGCTGGAACGCCGCAACATCGTGCTGGATGCGATGCATACGGAAGGTTTTATCGACGCACAGCAACTGAGCGAAGCCAAAAAACAACCGATAGGCGTCGCGACGGTGATTCATCGCTCCGCCAATCGCTATCCGGGTTTTATCGATCTGGTCAAACGCCAACTGAAACAGGAATATAAAGAAGACGATCTGACCTCCGAAGGCTTGCGCATCGTCACGACGTTGGACACCCGTATCCAGGACACGCTGGAAAAGTCCATCGCCAGCAAGCTGAAAAATCTGGAGAAAAGTCCGAAAAGTAACGATTTGGAAACCGCCGCCATCGTTACCCGCCGCGACAGCGGCGAGATTGTCGCCCTCGCCGGCGGCCGCGACGCCGAAGACACCGGTTTCAATCGCGCTTTGGACGCGGTGCGGCCGATAGGTTCGCTGATCAAACCGGTGGTCTATTTGACCGCACTGGAATATCCGGACCGCTACACCATCGCCACGCCGATCAGCGATACCCGCCTGGAAATTCCAGCCGAAAGAGGCAAAACCTGGTCGCCGGACAACTATGATAATCAGGAACACGGCATCGTGCCGCTGCATAGCGCCCTCACCCACTCCTACAATATGGCGACTGTGCGGATTGGCATGGACATTGGTTTGGCCAAAGTCGCCAACACCTTAAAAAGCATGGGGGTCAGCCGGCCGGTGGATTTGTTTCCGTCCTTCCTGTTGGGCGCGCAACCTTTGACGCCGTTGGAAGTCACGCAGCTTTACCAAACCCTGGCCGGCGACGGTTTTGCCACGCCGCTGCGCTCGATCCGCGCGGTAAACGCCGCCGACGGCAAAGCCCTGCAAAGTTATCCTTTTACCGTGCGTCAAGCGGTCGACCCAGCCGCCACCTTTATTACCAACACCATTTTGCAAGAAGTGATGTATGCCGGCACCGGCCATTCCGCGTATAACTATTTGCCGCAGAACATGGCCTTAGTCGGCAAAACCGGCACCACCAATCAATTACGCGACAGCTGGTTTGCCGGTTTTAGCGGCGATTTTCTATCGGTGGTATGGGTTGGCCGCGACGACAACAAACCGACCGGCTTGACCGGCGGAACCGGCGCCTTGCAAATCTGGTCCGAGCTGATGCGGCAAGTGTCGAAGAAGCCGGTCAGCCTGGTACCGCCCGATAATGTACAGATGACCTGGATAGATACTGCCAGCGGCTTGCTCAGCAATGAAGGCTGCCCCGGCGCTAAATTGATGCCGTTCGTGGATGGCTCCGGACCCAGCCAATTTGCCGACTGCGGAGCAAGTCCGGAATCCGGCGAAAGCTGGCTTAATAACCTGAACCCTTTTTAACTATGTTGCTTAAACACATTTTTGCTCTGATTTTCCTGATCGCCACCACCTCGTCAGCCTGGGCAGACGAAACACCGATTGCCCGATTGAAAAGCTTTTTAGCCAGCAGCAGTTCCTTGACGGCGGATTTCAAGCAAACCAGTTTCGATAAAAGCGGCCGCCCCGCGCAAAACAGCACCGGTAAATTTTATCTGAGCCGACCCGGCAAATTTCGTTGGAACTACCAAAAACCCTTTGTGCAAGAGATTGTGTCCAATACCGGCAAAGTCTGGTTTTACGATGCCGACCTGGAACAGGTGACGGTCAAACAGTTGGACGATTCGCTGGGTTCCACACCGGCATTGTTATTGACCGGCGAAGTGGATATAGAGGAAAAATTCATCCTGCAGGAACAAGGCAAGGAAGACGACGGCATGAACTGGGTGAAACTATCACCCAAGAATGAAGAAAGCGGGTTCAAGTATATTTTGATCGGCCTGAACGGCAACCAATTGGGCGGTATGGAACTGAGCGACAATTTCGGCCAATTAACCCGTATTTATTTTTCCAACATCCAGCTCAATCCCAAGCTGGACGACGCCTTGTTTAATTTCAAAGCGCCGAAAGGCGTAGATGTGTTTGAAAACTAGCCCCCGTCAGGCCGGTTTACTAATCCCCAGCTTTTCCATCCGCGACCGCAAAGTCGTGGATGGCACCCCCAAAATCTTCGCCGCTCCCTGATTACCGGCGATTCGCCAGGACGTGGCTTCCAGCGCTTTCAAAATATGCGCGCGCTCGGCTTCGTCCAGCGTGACAATCGGTGCCGCGTTGGGCGCGCCGCCGGCCCCCATCACATTCACGCAATCCACGGCGGCCAGTTGACTGCCCTTGGTTAAAATCACCGCACGTTCGATGATATGTTGCAGCTCGCGAATATTGCCGGGCCAGAAATAACTTTGCAGATCAGCCATCATCCGTTCCGGAATAGACTGAATTTTCTTGCCGAATTTTGCCGCGTACTTATCGATGAAATGCTTCACCAAAAACGGCACGTCTTCCTTACGCTCGCGTAGCGGCGGCAAATTAATGGGAAACACATTTAAACGGTAATACAAGTCGGCCCGGAATTTACCTTGTTGCGAAAACTGCGCCAAATCCCGATGGGTGGCGGCGATGACCCGCACATCGCAGGTCAGGGTTTGCGTGCCGCCCACCCGTTCGAATTCGCCTTCCTGTAGCACCCGCAATAATTTGGCCTGCATCTCCAACGGCAATTCGCCGATTTCATCCAGAAACAAGGTACCGCCGTTAGCCAGTTCAAAACGTCCCAATTTGCGAGCAATCGCCCCGGTAAACGAGCCCTTTTCGTGACCGAACAGCTCGCTTTCGGCGAGATTTTCCGGGATCGTCGCGCAATTCAATTTCACCAAGGTTTTGTCTTTGCGAGCGCTGAGATTGTGAATCGCCCGAGCAATCAATTCCTTGCCGGTACCGGTTTCACCGGTGATTAACACCGTTGCGTCGGTGTTGGCTACCTGCCTGACCAGATCCATCGCTTGATGCAATGCCGGAGAATTGCCGATCAATTCCTCGCCATCGCGGCTGGCCAAGACTTCTTCTTGTAGATATAGATTGATGCCGCGCAAGGTATTGCATTCCGCTTCGGCCTGTTGCCGGGCTTTACGTTCGTTGATGTCACGCAAAATCAGGATATACAGTTTCTGCCCAATGGCTTCCACGCGGGAAATGGTGGCTTCGATGGGGAAAGTGCTCTCATCCGCGCGTACCGCACTCATGCCTTCCGACACCCAAATGGCCTGCTCGGCCGGCACGCCGTTGCGAAAATTGGTTAGCGTTTTGTAAAGCTCGGGCGACAAAAATCTATCCACCGCCCGGCCAATGCTGTCGGCGGCTTTGCAGCGAAACATCTGTTCGGCCGCCGCGTTGAATAAGGTAATCCGCCCGATGTCATCCAGCGTCAGAATCGCATCCATCGCGTTCTCGAAAATCCGCGACAGGCGCTGCTCTTTTTCTTGCAACTCCAGCTTCAACTTTTGCAGCGTCAGATGGGTTTGCACGCGGGCAAGTACTTCTTCGTATTGAAACGGCTTGGTGATGTAATCCACCGCCCCGACTTGAAAACCTTTTAATTTATCGGCGGTATCCGCCAAGGCCGTCATGAATAACACCGGAATATCGCGCGTCGTCGGAATGGTTTTCAAGGTCTGGCAGACGGTAAAACCGTCCATGCCCGGCATCAGCACGTCCAACAGAATCAGGTCTGGCAATTGGGCCACGGCTTGGACCAAGGCAATTTCGCCCGTTTCCGCACGCAATACGTCAAAGCCGGCTTCATCGACCAAGCCTGCCAACTCTTCCAAGTTAACCGGATTGTCGTCCAGCATCAAGATTAACGGTTTATCGCGCTGGCGCTTATGAGTCATGCCTATCTCCTTCTTAACCTATCCCAACCACCGGCGGCAGCATCATTCCTGAAACTCGTGCAAATATTCCTGAATAGCCGGCTCCAGCCGAATGCTGGCTTGTTGCAGTAACTCGTAACTGGCGGCCGCATCAGTAAAGGCAGCCTCGTGGCCCATCGTCTCCAGCTGCTGGGCTATCTTGCCGAACGGGAAGGCGCCGATGCTGTTGGCCGAGCTTTTCAGGGTATGTGCGGATAGCCGTAACAATTCGGCATCCTGACGCTGTATCGCATCGGCCATGTCATTCAGCAGCGGCGCTGACTGTTCCTGAAATAAAGTCATCATTTTGCACAACATCTGCTGTCTACCGCGCACCCGGCTTAAGGCTTGTTGCCAATCCAGCGCCGGCTCAGCCAACAGCGCCGACGCCATGCTGTGCTTATCCGCTTGCTCTGTTCCCGCCATATTCCAACACTCCACCATTGCCAACAAATCCTGCTCCTGCACGGGTTTGGCGATGTAATCGTCCATACCAACGGCTAAACAGCGTTCCCTATCACCTTTCAGGGCGTGCGCGGTCATCGCGATAATCCGCATATGTTTACCGGTCTCGCGCTCGCTGGCCCGAATCGCTTCGGTAGCCTGAAAACCGTCCATTACCGGCATCTGCACGTCCATTAAGATCAGATCGAACAAAATATCGGTAGCCAATATATCCAGTACCTCCTGGCCGTTGTTGGCCACCTTCACGGTATGGCCGCGCTCTTCCAGCAACACCACCGCCATGTATTGGTTAACCGGATTATCTTCCGCCAACAAAATTCTTAACTTACGCGGCGGCTCGGCCAATACTGTCAGCGCGGCTTCTGCGGCTTTGGCGGATTTACCCAACGCCGATTGAATGGCATTCCACAATTCCGAATGTTTGACCGGTTTACGCACATACAAATTGATGCCCAAATCGTGACAGCGTTCGCAATCGTCCGGCCGGTCGGCAGACGACAACATCATGATGGTTACCGGCTCGAAGCGTTGATCCTCTCTGATGGCTTGCGCCACCATAAAGCCGTCCATGATCGGCATCATCGCATCGAGTAAAATCAAAGCGTAGGCTTCGCCGGTTTCCGCCATACTCTTCAATGCGGTGATGGCCGCCTCGCCGCTATCCACCGTGGTGGGCCGCATGCCCCAATGGTTCAAGATTTCCGAGAACACCCGTAAATTGATGGCATTGTCGTCCACGATCAACACCGGTAGATTTTTCACGTCTATCAGTGGCTGAAATGGCGCGTCGGCCTCGCTTTTAGTGTGCCGGTCAAACACGGCGGTAAAGAAAAAAGTGCTGCCTTTATGTTCTTCGCTTTCCAATGACAAATGCCCGCCCATCAACTCGACCAAGCGCGAAGAAATCGACAAACCCAGGCCGGTGCCGCCGAATTTTCGGGTGGACGAAGCGTCTATCTGCGCGAAGGCTTCGAAAATAAGCTGTTGTTTATCGGGGGAAATACCGATACCGGTGTCGCTGACCGCAATCTGCAAACAAACCTTGTTTTCATCGACCGATTCCGGTTTGACTTGCACCACGATTTCGCCATGCTGGGTAAATTTGATGGCATTGCCGACCAGATTAATGATGACTTGATTCAAACGGCCGACGTCGCCCAGCAAATCGTCCGGGGTTTCCGGGTCGATGCGCAACATCAACTCCAGATCTTTTTCATGGGCATGGCCGGCCAGCAGCTTTAAGGTGTCGCCGAGGCTTTCGCGGACTTTGAACGGTGCATGATCGAGTTCGAGCTTACGCGCCTCAATCTTGGAGAAATCCAGAATGTCATTGACGATGCGCAGCAAAGCATCCGCCGAGCTGTTCGCCATCCCCAGAAATTCGCGTTGCTGCGGCGTAAGATCTGTACGCAGGGCCAAACCTATCATGCCGATGATGCCATTCATCGGCGTGCGGATTTCATGGCTCATATTAGCCAGAAACTCGCTCTTCGCCCCGGCGGCCTGCAACGCCGCGTCGCGGGCGGACAGCAAGGCTTGGCGCATTTTTTCCAGATGCTCGGCCAACGCCGCTACTTCGGTAATTTTGGTGCCGGAATTAAATTGCCCGGTGTGATTGCCGGCGGCGATTTGTTCGGCTTCGTCGCGTAAACGTTCCAGCGGCATAACCAGTTTGCGCCCGAACAATCCCACCACCAGCAGCGTCAAGCCCATGTAAACCGCGACAAAATAGGCGCTACGCTGATAGATCGTGGCAATGTCGCGTTGAATCTGCCGCTCGTCGTAACCCAGCCTTAGCATCGCCAACGAGCCGTCTTCAGGATTCAAAATTGGCACCGCTAGAAAATAAATATCGTCGTCGTGCTCGCCGAAGAAAAAATCTTCCTGAAATTGCTGCTGCGCATTCAGTTCGATGTCGGCGCGAATATTGCCGCGCTCGGTGGCGATTTCCGCAAACGCCAAACGGCCATTCAACAGAAACTCCCCTAACAAGCCTTGCAATTCGCCGGCCTTACTGTGCTGCAGGCGCGGTGTCACCAGATTACTGAACAGCAAGGCATCGGAGCGGACGTAATTGACAAACTGCGCTTCCAAACTGGGTTTGATTACCCGATAAATGCCGAACAACAACACCGGCACCAGCAGTAAATGAATGCCGACAACCGCCAGAATCATTCGGCCGTTAAAACTATGAAAAAACCGACTCATTCCAGGGCTCCCTGCCATAACACGTTAACCGCTTTAAGGCCTTGATTGGCCCGGACTTGATCTTCCCACAAATAGGTCACCGTACCCGGATTTTGTTGCAGCGTATCGACCAAGCTCTTCAGATCGTTAAAACTCTCCGGACGCTTACCGCCGAGGCGGAAAACCACCGATATGGTTTGACTTTCATAGGCATTAGCCGACATGAAGGCCACTTTTTGCAGAAATACTTCGAAAATTAACGGATCGCTGATATTTAATAAGGGCACGGGGTGTTCGCCGCCCTTCTCCAAAGGTACGCCCAAGAACAATTTTCTGGCTTCTTGCACGGTTAGAGCCGGCATCGACGAGTTGGCGCTGGTGGCCAATACCAGAGAATGGCGAGTGATAGCCCATAGGCTCTGCGCTCCAAGCAGCAACAGCAAAACAATGATGCAAAGACCGCGCAGCAGTTTCATGGGAACACCGCGCTCCATTGAAACATCACTTGCCCGAAATGATCGTCGCGCAAATGATCGCGGGAGGCTTCTAGCTTTAGGGCATTCGTGTGGTTGAGCTTATAGCGTATGCCGCCGAGAAACCTGTCCTCGACATATTTAGGAAACATCGCCAGGTAGGGATCGTCCCTGCCGCCAAAAGTGCCTTCTACGCGCCCGACCACAGTCCAGGCCGGATTGAGGTCCCATTCCACTTGCCCGTAAGCGCTGAGAAAATCGTCGTAAGTTTTGCCGCCCAACGGACTTTCCAAGGTATTGTTCACATAGACAATTTCGCTTAATAATCTTAGCGATTGGATTTGCTTAGCGGCATAGGCACTGGCGACGAACTGATTAACGTTTTTAACGGCCAGTTCGTCGGAATGAATTTGATTGTAGGCCCCGGAAATGCCGAATTCGTCGACCCCATAGCTGATAGGTTGGTAGCCCAACCGAAACGACACACCAGGCCGGCGGGAACCTCCCGGCTCCACCAGATTGAACGCTTCCAAACCTTTATTAATTTGCGGGCCCGCACCAGCGCCAACCGTGTAATACAAGCCGCCCTCACCCAGATCGTGGACACCTTCCCATAAAAACCCGGTCAAATGATTGGGAATCACGCCTCCCGCCGTTTCGAAAGCCATAATACCGGGCCTGCTGATCGTGGTTTGCAGAAACGCGCCGTGGTGGAACTGCATGTTCCAATAGCCGATCGGGTTATGAAAGCGCCCCAACCACAGCGTGGCTTCGTCGCCAACATGCATGCCTAATTGAAAGCGTTCCAGATTATGGGTTTTGGTGCTGACCAGCCATTCGCCGAGAAAGCGGAAGCGCTGATAGTCGGTGGTGTAAAACACGTTAATCTCGGGGATAACGTCACCTGTACTGAGTTTTTTCTGCGGTTCTTGATCGAAACGTTCGATGCCGGTCACAGCCGGAAACAATAACAAATCACCCGGCAGCCCGGTGGTGCCATGGCTGGGCATATGTCCCATATGGCCCCCGGCAACTACAGAGGCAGGCACTAGGACTGCGAGTGCGCAGACATAGGAAACGATAGCAGCGTTTAGCGTTTTAAATATGGCCGGATAGTATCGTTGCCGCATGCGGACTCTCAAGCATTTCATCGGTAGCACACTCATACTACCTAGTTAATTGGGAATATTCTCCCGATACGTTTGAAGCGAAATGTATCACATATTTTTGAATGGTTGACGATATTTCGTCAAAACTTAAGTGCAGATCAAGCACCTGAGCAGCATCATTCAAGACAGAGGTAGATTTGATTAAACCCGCTTATTAGCCCGCCGATTACAAATCTTCGAGCCAGCGCTGGAGATACCCCTGTAGCGACAGCCATTAACCTAAAAATTCATACCAACTTTAAACCTGCAAAAGCGTCTAACGCCCCTGCATCATCGACTGGCGCTGACACCTTGTACGACATTTCGTAAGCGATACGATATTTAGTGCTGAAATCAACAATTTCTTGTGCATTTTTTCACTGTTTTCCAACATTGCCAGCTCATAAAATAATGCATAAACAATTACTTAGAATAATTAAGGTGCACACGGTTTTGTAGTGGCATTGGTTTTGCCCTGTATAGCGTAGCTCTGCGATGACGAAGAGCGGGATAACCAACAAACCCATAGCGCATTATTTTCAGACATTCGGATTACGAGGTGATCACCATGAAAACACTCCAGCGGATTACTCGTTGCAAAAGGTGCGGCGACTTATTGTCAGCCCATGAAAAGTCACATACCGCCCACGAAGGCCTCTGTGCATTTTGCGCCCAGATGCGTAGTGAAGCACTGGAAATTCACCAAGAAATACAGGCAAAAAACCGCGTGGCAAAAATTCACTTCAAATTGGTTTAAGCATGGCCTTGTTATAAGGCTGGCCGCGCCACAATGAAAGTTTGCCGATAACCATCGTAGGCTTGAGGCCACGTTCAACCGGATCGCGAAATGGCGTCGTTATTCAGCGCCTCAGCTGCCCACAGCGAACCGATTGGCGCGAATACCTGAAACATGCGCATCAGCTCGCTAAGTTTTTATAACCCCAACATAAGGAGACAAACTATGAATTCCGAAGACATCCTGAAAACTTGTATACGCGAACTAAAGCGCTGCGGCATAAGCTTCGTACTGATCATAATCGGCGTATTTCTGGCCACCCAAAACGCCCCCGCCGCAACCATGCCAAAACCCAAGCAATGCATAGGCAGCATGGAAACGATTAACGCACTTGCCTCTCGCCCTCTAAAACCCGGCACTCGTGCTTTGGTCCAGCCGGTTAGCAATTCGCTCCATCAGTTTCATACCAAACAAACTTACAGTAAATGCGTTAGTAGCCTGACCGAAAACAAAGCTAGCAAACAATACAAATGAGTGTTTTTCGGCAATCCGTATAATTTTGAATCGTCCGCGCGGACAAGCCAGATAGCCATCCCGAATCCCAAATCACTCGTCAAGGCGGCGTCAACACGGCACCAAGGCTTTTTTTGATCTATCTGCAACATTTAGATGTAAGGTGTTAACTTTTAGCTTCATCTAATAGCAGCGGGCCAATACGCATCCGACAAGCCTGAGCAGAATCAACTGTGCGATTGTCTTTATCGTGTTCATGCTGTTTAGTGTCAGCCCCATTCCGATTACCAGCAGCATCGGTTTATACCTAGTGATTTTCAGGCCGCGTTGGTTTAAAGAACTGACCAACAAAGTCTACGCCGATAAAGCACACTGATATTCTCCTATCGCCTTCCTGCTTCAGCCTTCAGCACGGGCTGATTTCCTACTGCGGTTTTTATTCAGCCCGGCAAAGTATAATAAACTCACCAATTTGAATCCTGATTCCCAACCACCAGAACCACCCATGACCGCTGACCGCGACCATACCGCCCCCCAAGCTGACAAACACCTGGCCTACCGATTCTCAGTGGCCCCCATGCTGGATTGGACTGACCGACACTGTCGGTATTTCCACCGCACCTTATCCCGTCATGCCTTGCTATACACGGAAATGGTCACCACTGGCGCCATATTGCATGGCAACCGTGACCGGCATTTACAGTTCAGCCCAGAGGAACACCCACTGGCTTTACAGCTAGGCGGCAGCAATCCAGCGGATTTAGCGGAATGCGCCAAAATTGCCGCCGACTATGGTTACGACGAGATCAATTTAAACGTCGGCTGTCCCAGTGATCGCGTGCAAAATGGCCGCTTTGGCGCCTGCTTAATGGCAGAACCCGAACTGGTAGCCGAATGCGTGGCAGCCATGCGCCAGGCAGTATCGATGCCGGTGACGGTGAAATCGCGGATTGGTATCGATGATCGCGATTCTTACGCAGAACTGACACACTTCATAAACACTGTAGCGGCGGCAGGTTGCGAGACCTTTATCGTGCACGCCCGCAAAGCCTGGCTATCCGGGCTTTCACCCAAGCAAAATCGCGACGTACCGCCGCTACGTTATGACGTGGTGTTGCAATTGAAGCAAGATTTTCCGATGCTGAATATTGTTATCAACGGCGGCATCGAATCCTTGGATAGCTCGCTCGATTTATTAGAGCAACTTGACGGCGTCATGCTAGGCCGGGAGGTGTATCACAATCCCTATCTACTAGCAGAAGTAGACCGGCGCTTGTTTAACGACGAGCATTCCATCCCGTCGCGGCAAGAAACGGTATTAGCCCTGTTGCCTTATATAGAGCAGCAATTACAACAAGGCGTGAGACTGCATTGTATGACCCGGCATATGCTGGGTCTGTTTCATGGGGTCGATGGTGCGCGGGCCTGGCGCCGCCATCTCAGCGAAAACGCCACCCGTTTTGGCGCCGGTAGCCAGGTGGTTTTGGACGCCTTAGAATTTACAGTTTGATGCTGTATACTCACGACATTTTTTTACTCGAGGGCGGCAATGGAAGAATATTTCTCCAAAATCATTCAAGCAATAGGCGAAGATGTGAATCGGGAAGGTTTGCGGGACACGCCGAAACGTGCCGCTAAAGCCTTCAAATTCCTGAATAACGGTTACGAAAAAACCCTGGAAGAAGTATTGAACGGCGCGATATTTGAAGCCGATACCGAAGACATGGTAATTGTAAAAGACATCGAGCTTTACTCTTTGTGCGAGCATCATTTATTGCCCTTTATTGGCAAATGCCACATCGGTTATTTGCCTAAAGGCAAAGTCTTGGGCTTGTCCAAACTGGCCCGTATCGTTGATATGTACGGTCGGCGGCTGCAAATTCAAGAACAATTGACTCGGCAAATCGCCAAAGCGGTGGAAACCGCCATCGACGCCCGCGGCGTAGCGGTAGTCATCGAAGCCAAGCACTTGTGCATGATGATGCGCGGCGTGGAAAAACAAAACTCGGTGATGACCACATCGGTCATGCTGGGTATCTTCAGAGAAGAAATAAGCACCCGTTCCGAATTCCTGAACCTGATCAATCGCAAGTAACCATGACTGAAACCGGCCAAAAAAAGATCGGGGTGTTACTGGTCAACCTGGGCTCGCCCGCCTCCCCAAAAACCGGCGACGTACGCCGCTTCCTGCGCGAATTTCTCGGCGACCCGCGGGTGGTCAATCTGCCCAGACCCTTGTGGTGGCTGATCCTGAATTTGTTCGTGCTGCCGTTTCGCCCTAAAAAATCGGCGCATGCCTATCAATCGATCTGGACCGAGCAAGGCTCGCCCTTGATCGTATTCACCGAAAAGCTGACCGCCAAATTGCAAGGTTTTACCGGTATAGACGGCGCCGATTTAATCATCGATTGCGCGATGCGCTACGGTAAGCCGGCGTTGCGGGAAAAATTGCAAAATTTTCAAAAACAAGGCGTCCACGAAATCGTCATTCTGCCGCTCTATCCACAATATTCCTCCACCACGACCGCCTCGATTTTCGACGTGGTGGCCGAGGAATTTGTCAGTTGGCGGCACATGCCCGGCCTGCACTTCATCAGCGACTTTCATGAACACCCCAGTTACATCGAAGCCCTGGCCCAATCCGTGCGCCAGCATTGGCAAGCCAACGGCCAAGCGGAATTGCTGTTGCTGTCATTTCACGGCTTACCGGCCAAACTGACCGAATGGGGCGACCCGTATTTCTATCAATGCCAAACCACCGGCCGCCTGCTCGCCGAGCAATTAGGCCTCAAGGACGAACAATGGAAATTGGTATTTCAATCGCGCTTCGGCAAAGCCGAGTGGTTGAAGCCCTATTGCGTGGAAGTGTTACAGGAATTGCCACAACAAGGCATCAAGAACGTGGACGTGATTTGTCCGGGATTCTCGGTAGACTGTCTGGAAACACTGGAAGAGATTGCCATCGCCAACCAGGAAATCTTCTTGGAAGCCGGCGGCGAGACGTATCGCTATATTCCGTGTTTAAACGACAGCGACGCTCATGTCGAGGTGATGCTTGATTTAATTAAAACCGTGCACTAAATAAAGCGCGGCCACTAAAAAACCGGGGGTAATATGCAACAAAACATCTTACAAAGCTGGAACGACGAATGGCCGACAGTGCGCTCGAGCCAACCCTTGCCCACCGGTGAAGGCGTCATCGACCAAGGCGCGTTTAACACCATAGAAGTGGACGAATTGTTCGATTACGTCAACTACGCCAGCACCACCGCCGGTAAATCGGTGCTGTATCGTTCGCTAAGCCAACCCTTGGATAATCTGGAGGCGATAGCCGCCAAACAAGCCGCAGTGCGGGAAATTCAAGACAATCCCGATGTCCGCGCCAATGTGGAAAACATTATCGCCAATGCCGCTGCATCGGAACACCGGCTCTACTTGTTATTGTTCGGCGAGTTTCTCGGCGGTTTCGGCACCGCTCGCGAGGATAACCAAATCGAGGGTTACGGCTACAAACAGTATGTGCGCGGCGTCCGCGTGGTTTTGAATTTGGTCGGTGCCATCTACAACTCCGGCAAACCGCAAAGCCCTTACCTGCAAAGCGTGTTCGAGAAAATCGGCAATTTTTCGCATAGCAACGAATACTCGCTGATGGTCGGCCCGGTTTACAACAGCGAAAAAGGCCTGCAAAGCAAAGAAGAGCGCAAAAACTCCTTCTCGCCGGCGACAATCTTCCGCCCCACCCTGTTCAAACCGATGTTGATCGCTCTACTGATCGCCGCCATCTGGGGCTTGATGCAGATTTTCCCGACCGATATGTTCCAGGTCACCCGCGACGGCTTGTCGGTAGCTTCGGTGTTTTTCCTGCCCTTAGCCTTGGCTTATATTCCGGTCATTGGCGGCTACGATAGAGACAACTGCATCATACCCCTGCGTAACATTTATAAAAATTCGCAGGCGCTCGGCGACATGCTGGACGGTCTGGGTCAGTTGGATGAGTTATTGGCTTTTATTAAATACGCTGAAGACTTCGGCAGCGAGATGGTACTACCTGAACTGAATGCCAGCGAACGTCACAATATCAAATTAGTCGCCGCGAAAAACCCGGTACTGGGCCAGAAAAATCCCGCCTATGTCGGCAACGATTTCAGCATGGACGACGAACGTCTGGTGTGCGTGACCGGTCCGAACAGCGGCGGCAAAACCGCATTTTGCAAAACCATCACGCAAATTCAATTGTTGGCGCAGATCGGTTGTTTCGTGCCGGCTCAGGCTGCCAATTTAAGCGTGGCGGACCGCATTTTCTATCAATGCCCGGAGATCAGCCATCTCGATGACGGCGAAGGCCGTTTCGGTACGGAATTGAAACGTACCCGCGATATTTTCTTGGCCAGCAGCGCAAAAAGCTTGGTGGTGCTTGACGAAATGGCGGAAGGCACTACTTTTGAAGAGAAGATGCAGTCGTCTATCGACGTGCTGGACGGTTTTTACCGCAAAGGTAACAGTACTATTTTGATTACCCACAACCATCAATTGGTGGATGAGTTCGTGAAACGAAAAATCGCCGTGCCTAAACAAGTGGAATTTGCCGACGACTTGCCGACTTTTAAATTGATCGCCGGCATTTCCAGAGTCAGCCACGCCGACCGGGTCGCGAAGAAAATTGGTTTCTCCAAACAAGACATCGATAACTATTTAGCAAAATCATGAAAATCGGCACCCCTGACAGCGGCAGCGCCACCAAAGCTTTATTGCTGGGCAGCGGCGAATTAGGCAAAGAAATCGCCATTTCGCTGCAACGCTATGGCGTGGAAGTGATTGCGGTTGACCGCTATGCCGGTGCCCCGGCTATGCAGGTGGCGCATCACAGCCACGTGATTGATATGACCGACGCGACAGCAGTAAAAACCCTGATTGCCCGCGAACAGCCGCATTACATCATCCCCGAAATCGAAGCGATTGCCACCGAGGCCTTAGCGGAGATTGAAGCTCAAGGTGAAACCACTATTGTCCCTAATGCTAGGGCGATTCAATTGACTATGAATCGTGAAGGCATCCGCGAGCTGGCAGCCGCTGAACTAGGTCTACCGACATCGAAATACGCTTTTGCCGACACCTTCGAGCAATTGAGGAGCGCAATTGATAGCGGCATAGGCTACCCCTGCTTTATCAAGCCAACGATGTCGTCGTCCGGCAAAGGCCAGTCCATGGTGAAAAGCGCCGATCAGCTAAAAGCCGCCTGGGACTACGCCAAAGCCGGCGGTCGTGCCGACACCGGCAAAGTGATTGTCGAAGCGAAAATCGACTTTGATTTTGAAATTACGCTACTCACTGTCCGGGCGTTGGATAGCAACGGCCAAGTGCAAACCTATTTCTGCGAACCCATCGGCCACCGCCAGGAGAACGGCGACTACCGGGAAAGCTGGCAACCACAGGCGATGAGCAGCAAGGCCGTTGAGTTATCTCAGCAAATCGCCGACAAAGTGACTACCGCATTAGGCGGCTTGGGTTTGTTTGGTGTGGAATTATTCATCGCCGGCGATCAAGTCTGGTTTAGCGAAGTCAGCCCCAGACCGCACGACACCGGCATGGTGACGATGGCCAGCCAGCGGCAGAGCGAATTTGATTTGCATACCCGCGCCATTCTTGGCCTGCCGGTCAACACGGCGCTAGATAAAACCGCCGCCAGCGCGGTGATTTTAGGCGGCATAGACGCCAAAACCGTGAGCTATGCAGGCTTGGCACAAGCATTGGCGGTCGCAGACACCGACATTCGCCTGTTCGGCAAACCGGAGGCTTTCGTGTCAAGGCGCATGGGTGTGGCGCTCGCCACGGCCGACAACGTCAATGATGCTCGCGCTAAAGCGTTACAGGCCGCCAGCCTAATTCGTGTGACTGAATGAGTCCAATCGGTAAAAGGTGACGCGATGAAACCCCTGTTGATTGCCACACTATCGATAGCGCTCATCACCGATGCGGGGGCCGACATTTTTAAATACACCGATCCTAGCGGTCGGGTGTATTACACCGACGAACCGAAAAAGGGCTTTGATTACCGCTTGATCATTCGCACCCGACCGCGTACTTATAAACACGACCTAAAGTTCATGTCGGGCAACAAGCTCAAGTTCAACGACTTAGTCGCCAAGGCCGCGGCCAAACATCAAATGGACCCAAAACTGCTGCATGCGGTGATTCAAGCCGAATCGGCCTATAACCCCAATGCGGTGTCCTCGGCCGGCGCGGTGGGCTTGATGCAACTGATGCCGGATACCGCGCGCCGCTATGGCGTGACCGACCGGCGCGATGCCGAACAGAATGTCGATGGCGGCACCCGCTACTTGAAAGATTTACTGGCGATGTTCAACTCCAATCTGACCTTGGCGGTAGCCGGTTATAATGCCGGCGAAGGCGCGGTGATGAAATACAATAATAGCGTGCCGCCCTATCCCGAAACCCGCAATTATGTGCAGCACGTGATGGCGCTGTATCGGAAGAGTTAATTGAAAGCTGCTGCCCTCAAGCAATTGATTGCCGGCTCGACCGAACTGTTTTCCCTGCCCGATATTTATTTTCAACTCAGCGAAATGATTCGGGATTCGCGTTATTCTCTGGCTGACATCGGCAAGGTCATTGCCAAGGACCCTGCACTCAGTGCGCGTTTGTTACGGGTAGTAAATAGTCCTTTCTACGGTTTTCAAGCCAAAATCGACACCATTTCCCGCGCCGTTACCGTAATAGGCATCGACGACTTGAGTAACCTGGTATTGGCAACCACGGTCGTTGATCGCTTCGGAAAAATCCCCGGCGAACTGATCGACATGACCTCGTTTTGGATGCGCAGCATTCATTGCGCGGTGATAGCCCGACTGCTGGCAAAAGCCAGCGCCGTGCTGCATACCGAAAGACTTTTTCTGGCCGGCCTTTTACACGACATAGGCTCACTGATACTCAGTCAAAAAATGCCCGAGCAATATCTAAGCGTATTGCTTGCCGCAGACCACAACCGCGCTTTGTTGGCCGGTTTCGAACAAGAACTGATTGGTTTCACTCATGCTGAGGTCGGCGGGGAATTACTAAAAATCTGGGGCTTACCGGAATCCCTCTACGAAACCATAGGCTGTTATCTGAATCCTGCCGATGCCCAAATACACAAACTGGACGCTCATTTACTGCATATGGCGGCGTGCTTGGTCGATAGCGGCCAACAAGCCGATGGCTTGGAAATAGCCGTAGCTGAATTTTCTAACCAATCGTTAACGCTGGTGCGTCTGACACGAGAGCAAACCATTTCGATAATGGAGCAGGTGGAAGAGGAGTTTTTGCAGATGTTTGAATTACTCGGACCGAACAAAAAATTTCACTAAACGGTACTGGCAAGCATTTTCTGCTACCGTAAGTCGCGGTAAATCAGAGAATATTGACCCCAAACTTGTCGAGTAAAGCCACCAATTTTATCAAGGGCAATCCTACTAATGCATTGGGGTCCTCGCCGACAATTTTACTAAATAGCGCGATCCCCAAACCCTCGGATTTGAAGCTGCCGGCACAGTCGAAGGGCCGATCCAAATCAATGTATTTTTCAATCTGCGACGAGGTCAGCGTTTTGAATTGCACACTACAAACATCCATATCGCTCAGGTGCCGGCCCGATACGCTATTAAAAACGCAGACTCCAGTATAAAATTGCACGGTCCGGCCGGATTGCTTGGCAAGTTGTTGAATTGCCGCGTCGCGCCCGCCGGGTTTTCCCAATATCTCTTGGTCCAGCACGGCAACCTGATCGGAACCGATGATTAAATGATTAGGGTATATTTTGCCGACTTCTTCAGCCTTCGCCAGCGATAATCTGCGCACCAAAGCATAGGGCGATTCGCCGGCTTGCGGGCTCTCATCGACGTCACTGCTGCAACTTAAAAAAGCAAGACCCAGTTTTTCCAACAACTGGCAACGGTATTTCGAACTCGAAGCAAGGACTATGGCGGTCATCGGTTAGGTAGTGATTTGAGTCGGTGTGCGTTTGACGCAACAGTTAGTTATCTGTATCATTGTACAGTTATGTCAGACAAGTTTCCCGACCTTATCGATCCCTTATTATTCGCCGAAAGACGCGGCGCGTTTTCCGGGGATATAAAAATCGCTGCGCTCGAGCGCTTGTCTGGTAGCGTGATCGATCATGGTGGCAGTGTTAGCGCCAAGGTCGAATTTGGTAAGGAAGGTAAACGCATTGTCGTTGCCGGCCATATCGAGGGTGTTGTGGAATTGGCGTGTCAGTCTTGTTTACAAGCACTGGCTTGGCCGTTGGATATCGATTTTAAATTGGCTGTTGTTGCTTCGCTACAGGAAGCAAAGCAACTGGACGATTGCGAACCGCTATTGCTGGACGGCGACACCGTATCGTTGAACACGGTGATCGAAGACGAAATCCTGCTGGCTTTGCCCGACTACCCTCGGCATGAACACAATTGTCTCGCCCACAACCGTTCGGAAGATGCCGATTACAGCGCAACAGATAGTCAGACTAAGGCTAACAACCCTTTTTCTGTTTTAGCAAAACTTAAAAAAACTGGAGATTGAAATGGCAGTACAAAAGAGCAAAGTATCGCGTTCCAGACGCGGTCAACGTCGTTCACACGATGCATTAGTCGGTAAAACCCTGTCTCAGGATCCGTTGACCGGCGAAACCCATCTGCGTCACCACATGACGCCGGACGGTTTCTTCAAAGGCCGTCAAATCATTGCCGGCAACGACGAAGATTAATCGTTTTAAACTGCCATAGGCCGACTCGTAATTTATTCGCAAATCGAGTCGAGCAGCCCTTAGTCCAAGACGGGCCGCAAACATCGCGTTTTACCGCGCAATCGTCAGCATGACGGGCAGTAATATTTGATTTATTGATAGTCTCTGAGTAAGCCAACACGTCGCTGGACAGCTGTTGGCTCCTTTCAACTTCTGGAGTTAGTCCTAAGCGTGAGCTCAACTCTCTCAATTGATGCCATGGGCGGGGATTTCGGTCCTCAAGTTACCGTACCTGCTTCACTGGCCTGTTTACGAAAAAATCCGGACTTAAATCTGATCATGGTGGGCGATGAAGCGGTTCTTGGTAACCTGCTATCCCAAGCGCTGGTCGAGTTCAAAGGTCGGATCAGTATTCAACACGCCTCGCAAGTGGTCGAAATGGACGAAGCGCCGCAAAAAGCCTTGAAGAACAAAAAAGATTCTTCCATGCGCGTGGCGATTAATCTGGTCCAGGAAGGCAAGGCCGACGCCTGCGTCAGCGCCGGTAACACCGGAGCGCTGATGGCGACAGCCCGTTTCGTGCTGAAAATGATTCCCGGCATCGAACGCCCGGCGATTATTTCCACATTGCCGTCTACTTTCGGCCACACCCACATGCTCGATTTAGGCGCCAATGTCGATTCCAGCGCCGAACAACTCTACCAATTTGCCGTGATGGGCGAAGAAGTGGTCAAGGCCGTGGAAAAAATCGAGCGTCCGCGTATCGGCTTGTTAAACATCGGCGAAGAAGACATGAAAGGCAACGAACAAGTCAAAGCCGCCGCTAAATTGCTGGAAAATTCCGGACTGAATTACATCGGTTACGTGGAAGGCAATTCGATCAACGCCGGCAGCGTCAAAGTCGATTTAATCGTATCGGACGGTTTCGTCGGTAACATCGCCCTAAAATCTATCGAAGGCGCGGCGAAAATGATAGGCAGCAAACTGAAAGACAGTTTTTCGCAAAACTGGCTGACCAAATTAGCCGGATTGATCGCTTATCCTGTTCTGAAACGCTTCAAAGACAGTATAGACCCGCGCCTGTATAACGGCGCCAGTTTCATCGGCCTGCGCGGCTTGGTGATCAAAAGCCACGGCGGCGCAGACGCTCTGGCTTTCGAAACCGCCATTCATCTGGCGGAAGTCGAAGTCGCACAGGGCGTTATTCGTAAAATCAGCGAAAAACTAGAACTCGCGCTGGCCCAAAAGGTTGATGAATGACACGCTGGACTCATGTTATCGGTACGGGCGGCTATCTGCCCGAAACCATACGCACCAATGACGATATATCCGCCACGGTGGACACATCCGACAGCTGGATCTACGAAAGAACCGGCATCAAAAGCCGCCGCATAGCCGGAGCCGACGAAACCGCTTCCAGCATGGCGGAAATAGCCGCCAGACAAGCCATTGAGGCAGCCGGAATTGCAGCTGACGAGATCGACATGATCATCGTCGCCACCGGCACGCCGGATCGCGTCTATCCCAGTACCGCCTGCCTTTTGCAGGAACGTCTGGGCATAAAGCAATGCGTCGGTTTCGATATTCAAGCCGCCTGCTCAGGTTCGGTTTACGGACTCAGCATCGCCGATCAATACCTGAAAACCGGTTTTGCCAAAAATGTTTTGGTGGTAGGCACTGAAATTTGCTCACGTATCGTCGATTGGACCGACCGCGGCACCTGCATCCTGTTCGGCGACGGTGCCGGCGCGATTTTGCTGACCTCCAGCGATAAGCCGGGTATCTTGTCCACCCATATCCACTCCGATGGCGGCTACGAAGATTTATTATATTGCCCCAACCCGCAGGTAGCGGCAATCGCCAAACAAAACGAGCCCGCATACATCAGCATGCGTGGCAACGAAGTGTTCAAGGTCGCGGTCAACACCTTGGGCCGGATTGTCGATGAAACCCTTGAAGCCAACGGCTTACAACAAAGCGACATCGATTGGCTGGTGCCGCATCAGGCCAATATGCGCATCATCGCCGCCACCGCCAAAAAGCTGGGCATGTCCATGGATCAAGTGATTCTGACCCTGGAAAACCAAGGCAACACCTCCTCCGCATCCGTGTTATTGGCGTTTAACGAAGGTGTGCGCGACGGCCGCATTCAACGCGGACAAACCGTATTAATGGAAGCTTTTGGAGCCGGTTTTACCTGGGGTTCCGCATTAATCAGGTACTAAACATGACGACAATAGAACAAAGTTACAATCTGGCATTCGTATTTCCCGGACAAGGCTCGCAAGCCGTCGGCATGTTAGGCACGCTGGCCGCCGCCAATCCCCTGGTCAAGCAAACTTTCGAACAAGCTTCCGACGTGCTGGGTTTCGATTTGTGGAATATGGTCGCCAACGGCCCGGACACGGATTTGAACCAAACCCACAACACCCAACCAGCGATGCTGGCGGCCGGCGTTGCGGTGTGGCGGGCCTGGTGCGAAAAAACCGACATCAAACCCGCCTGGATGGCCGGCCATAGCTTGGGTGAATACACCGCCCTGGTCTGTTCCGGTGCGCTGGGTTATGAAGACGCCATTCGCCTGGTCGCCGAGCGCGGCCGCCTGATGCAGGAAGCGGTACCAGCCGGAAAAGGCGCGATGGCGGCTATTCTGGGCCTGGAAGATCATCAAGTCGTTAACACCTGTGCCGCAGTCGCCAATGGCGAAATCGTTGCGGCCGCCAATTTCAATGCCCCAGGCCAAGTGGTGATTGCGGGCGAAACCGCCGCAGTGGAAAGAGCGATGGAAGCCTTAAAAGCGCTGGGCGCCAAACGTGCATTAAAACTACCGGTTAGCGTGCCGTCCCACTGCGCATTGATGGAAGCGGCCTCCGACAAATTAAACGAAATATTGCAAAGCCTTAACGTCGAGATGCCCAATAGCACGCTGATCCACAACGCCGACGTCAAATCGCACGGCTCGCCGGAAGTGATTCGCTATGCATTGAAAGAACAATTGTTCAAACCGGTGCGGTGGGTGGAAAGCGTCAAATTCATGCACGAACAAGGCGTCACCGCTTTTGTTGAATGCGGGCCCGGCAAAGTATTAGTCGGTTTAAACAAACGCATAGCGCCTGACGCAACGCATTACACCATTTACGACCCCGAAACCATTGACAACGTTGTGGAGCAACTCCGTGGATAAAAAACTCGCCATTGTTACCGGCGCCAGCCGCGGCATAGGCCGGGCCATTGCCGAAAAATTAGTCGCCGACGGCTTTTTTGTGGTCGGCACTGCCACCTCCGATAGCGGCGCCGACGCGATCTCCGCTTATCTGGGCGACAACGGCAAAGGCTACAAATTAAACGTTGCCGATTCCGCCGACATCGACAGCTTTATCAAAACCACCGGCGACGCTTACGGTACCCCGGCTGTCCTGGTCAATAACGCCGGCATCACCCGCGACAACCTGTTGATGCGCATGAAGGACGAGGAATGGGACGACATCATCAACACCAACCTGACCTCGATTTTTAGAATGAGTAAAGCCGTATTGCGCGGCATGATGAAAGTCCGTTACGGCCGCATCATCAATATTTCCTCGGTGGTCGGCTCCACTGGCAACGCGGGCCAAGCCAACTACGCGGCAGCCAAGGCCGGCATGATCGGCTTCGCCAAATCCATGGCCAAAGAAGTCGGTTCGCGCGGCATCACCGTCAATACGGTATCGCCCGGTTTTATCGACACCGATATGACCAAGGAACTGTCGGATGACATCAAAAACGCCCTACTTGGCTCAATAGCGCTGGGTCGCCTCGGCCAGCCTGAAGAAATTGCCCACGCGGTATCCTTCCTGGCCTCCGAGCAAGCCTCGTACATCACCGGTGAAACCTTGCATGTGAACGGCGGCATGTACATGCCTTAAAGGCTAAAAGTTTCTCCAGACCAAATAAAAGGCCGGCAAACAGTTAGTTGCCGGCCTTTTTTATTGCCTAATCACCCCCGCTGCAACACCATCGCCACCGCCGCCGCCCGCGTGGAAACGCCGAGCTTTTCAAAGATATGCTCCAGATGCTTATTCACGGTCCTGGGACTGGTGGTGAGGATGATGCCGATTTCCTTATTAGTCTTGCCGCGGGCAATCCACATTAAAATCTCGGCCTCACGAAAGGTCAGCTTCAGCTTGTCGCGCAGGGTTTCCGGCGTCCATTGCGCGTCTTCGCGCTGTAATAACAGCAGATATTCATCCGGATTCTGGCAGGCGCCGACCCGCAACGCAAAGCCTGGCGCCAGACGATGCGCTTCCGTTTCGGCTGCCACCTCGCTGCGCCCGCTTTGCCGCAACCAGCGTTGAAACCAGCCACGCATGCTTTCCGGCAACAGCTTATCCGCAGTATGCTGCGCCCCTCCTTCTTGTAATTCGGCAAAATCGTCCAACCATTCGCGAGCCGCCGGCGTCAGCCAGACAATGCCCCCCGCCGCATCCACAGCCACGGCGGCGAAATCGTGATGATCCAGTAAACTCTCGGCCCGGCGCAAATTACGGGATTGGGTCAGATGTACTTCGATCCGCGCCAGCACCTCGGCCGGCCGAATCGGCTTGACGATGTAATCCAACGCCCCCTCGCCGAAGCCGCGCAGCAAATCGTCCAGTTCGCTGAGGCCGGTCATGAACAACACTGGAATCGGCGCGGTGGCCGGATCGGCTTTCAAACGGCTACAGGTCTCGAAACCATCTATGCCCGGCATCATCACGTCCAGCAAAATGATGTCGGGTTTGACATATTGAATCTGCTCGATGGCCGAACAACCGTCGGTCGCCACCAACACCCGATAATTGGCCTCGGAAAGCGTATCGGATAGCAGGGCCAGATTGCCGGGCGTATCGTCGACTATCAACACCGTGCCATTGCTGGCGGATACTTCCATCATCGGGACACCTCCTGTTTGTGCATCTGCAATAGTTTTCGGATTTCACCCACCCTAAATTGATTAGCCAAGGCCGTCAGCTTGGCAAAAAAAGCGTTGTAACGCGGCTCGGCTTGCCTGAGCTGTTCCAACACTTTCTTCAGTCCCAACAAGTCGCCGATCCGCACGCATTCCACACAGGCTTGCAATAATTCCGGCGGCGGCATCAGCATAGGCTCGGCCGCTTTTTCGGGAACCGTTTGCCCTGGGTCGTCCCGATAGATCCAGTGCAGCGACAAATATAGCTTCAGCTTGCTCATCAACTGCGTTACCTGAATCGGCTTGGATAGAAAATCGTTACAGCCGGCATTCAACACTGCCAGCCGATCGCCTGGGTAAGCATTGGCGCTCAGCACTAGAATCGGCATCTGCAAACCACGTTCGCGTAAACGCATCGCCGTTTCGATACCATCGATACCGCTCATCGAAATATCCAGCAGAATTAGGTCCGGCTGCTGTGCCGCCACTTTGTCCAAACAAGCCTCGCCGGAATCGACCTCCTCCAGATAAAACCCCAGCGGCTCCAGCAAAGACAATAGCAGTTCGCGATGTTCGCGCTGGTCGTCCACCACCATGATCCGCCGGCGCGCGCCTTGATAGCCGATGATAGGTGCCAGAGGTTCGGCTTCATTTTCTACGCCCAAGCTCGGCAACAACAACCGCACACTAAACGTCGAGCCCTCGCCAACCTTGCTTTGCACCGTCAACTCGCCGCCCATCACCTCCGTGAGAATTTTGCAGATCGTCAATCCCAGGCCGCTACCCGACACCGCATTGGCTGTCGGGGTATCCAGCCGGGTGAAGGGTTGAAAGATGTTTTGCAATTGCTGTTCATCAATACCGCTGCCGGTATCGGACACCTGAAAGCTGGCTACACCGCTGCTATAACCGATCCGAAACACCACACCGCCCTGGCTGGTAAATTTGATGGCATTGCCAAGCAGATTCATCAAAATCTGCCCTACCCGCTTTTCGTCGCCGCGTATGCGCTGCGGCAGCACTGTGGTCAATTGGCAATTAAAACTCAAGCCCTTGTCTTCTGCTTGCGCTTTGAAAACATGTACCAAATGCTCGATAAACCCGGGGAAATCGATGGGTTGGTACTTAAAATCGAATTTGCGCGCCTCGATACGGGCGATGTCTAAAATATCTTCGATCAACGCACTCAAATGCTCGCCGCTGCGCTTCAAGGTATCCACCGCCTGCCTGCGGTTTTCGGGGATATTGGGGTCCTGGTGCAAAATGTGGGCATAGCCGACTATGCTGTTTAGCGGCGATCTAATCTCGTGGCTCATATTGCTCAAAAACCGACTCTTGGCCTGATTGGCGGCATCCGCCATACGCCGGGCCTGCTGCAACTTCAGATCGGTTTGTTTGTGTTGTTCGATTTCCTGCAACAGCAACTGGGTCTGCTTGGCGGTTTCCTCATGCGCCACCCGCCGGCTCTCGGCATTCAAAATCAGCCACCAGGTACACAATCCAATAAACACCAACAACGAGGCGTAAATCTTCAGAAAATTGTTGATCAACAAACCAAAAGCCGGCTGATTGTGCTGAACACTGATTAAATCCTGATAATAAATAATGCTGATAAAAATCCCGGTCAGGATGGTCAGAAACCCAAACAACAAACCAAAGCGCAACAACCGCAAACGCGCGGTAATCCCAATAAAATCCGGCATCAGGCGCTTGGCCAGGCTTTCCAGATAATCGTCGAAGCGAAATCCCGGCTTGCAGGCATCCAGGCAACGGGCGTCCAGTGTGCAGCACAGCGAACAAATACTGCCGGCGTAGGCGGGACAATACGCCATGTCGTCGTGCTCGAATTCGTTCTCGCAAATCGAGCATTTATCGTGGGCTTTACGATTGTGTTTTTTTCGGTCGCGGGCCAGGTAATGTTTACCGCCGCAGCAATAGGCAAGCACCGGCACCAAAAAAAATGCCAGACTCAGCGCGATAAACGCCGAAAAAGCCTTGGGCCATTCGCCGAACAAACCCACATAAGCTAGAATCGATACCACCGACGCCACAAAGGTCGCAATCATCCCTACCGGATTCAGGTCGGACAAATACGCGCGCTTGAATTCAATTTCCTTCGGGCTGAGCCCCAAAGGTTTATTAATCATCAACTCCGCCGCCACCCCGCTGATCCAGGCAATCGACATATTCGAGAACAAGCCCAACACCTTTTCCAGTGCACCGAATACCCCAAACTCCATCAACAACAACGCGATCAGTACATTAAACAGCAACCACACCACCCGGCCCGGATGGCTATGCGTCAAGCGTGAAAAAAAGTTCGACCAGGCCAGCGAGCCGGCATAAGCATTGGTAACGTTGATCTTGATCTGGCTGAGCACCACGAACAAGGTCGTGGTCGCCAAGGCCCATTGCGGATTCTCAAACAGCTCGTTATAAGCCACCAGATACATTTGCGTCGGTTCGTGGGCATGCTGGGGACTGATGCCGTGACGTATTGCCAAATGCGCCAACAAAGCACCCGCTATTTGCCTAATCACCCCAAACACGACCCAGCCCGGCCCAGCCGCCAGCATCGCTGCCCACCACTTAAATCGGTTAGCCTTGGTTTTATCCGGCATGAAACGTAGAAAATCCACCTGCTCGCCGATTTGCGCCACCATCGAAAATGCCACGGTAGTCGCGGTGCCGAACAACAGCCAATCGAAGCCTTCCCCACTGCCGGCGATCCAGAAATACGCCTGCAAAGTCATTAGCGCTTCCGGCTCGGCATGGGCCACGGCGATATAAGGCGCAATCAATAGCGCCAACCACACCGGCTGCGTCCATAACTGCATTCGGCTGATGGTGGTAATCCCAAAGGTCACCAGCGGCACCACGATAACTGCGCTAACCACATGCGCCAGCGCCAGCGGAATCTCAAAATATAATTCAATCGCCAGCGACATGATCGAGGCCTCCAGCGCAAATAACGTGAAGGTAAACGAGGCATAAATCAGTGAGGTAACGGTGGAGCCGATATAACCGAAACCGGCGGCTCGGGTCAGTAAATCGATGTCGATATGGTAGCGGGCGGCGTAATAACTGATCGGCAGACTGGTGATAAAAATTACGATGCCGACGATCAAAATCGCCCAGCAGGCGTTGGTAAAGCCGTAGTTGATAGACAAAAAGCCGCCGATGGCTTCCAGCACCAGAAACGAGGTCGAACCAAAGGCGGTGTTGGCGACCTGAAACTCGCTCCATTTCCGGAAGCTGCGCGGCGCGTAGCGAAGTGCGTAGTCTTCCAGGGTTTCGTTGGCAACCAGGGCGTTGTAGTCGCGGCGGATTTTGGTGATGTTTTGGTGAATTGGCTTCATAGTTGTGTCGCTGCCGCGACGGGGTTTATTTGAAGTCGGGTCTCGGCCCGACGGCCGAGTGACTTTTCTTTGTTTGGCCAAAGAAAAGTCACCAAAAGAAAAGCCACCCGGATGCCGCTGATACCCTGCGCTCCTCGCTTTTGAACGGGGTTGCCGAAAGGGGCTTCCTGCCCCTTCGGCAACGCGATGCATCCCTGCATCGCCCCTACGGGCTGGTCCGTTCAAAAGCTCCGGTGCTCGGCGCGGCATACGGGACAAAACCATCGCACTATCAAAACGGATTGGGTCCAATCAAGGAAACCAATTCGTAGGCCAGAATAGCCGCTAGGCGTTTCTGGCGTTCAACGTTTGCCGGAAACGCTAACGCTTATTCCGGCCTACATGGCTGAAATGGCTAAATGTGCGGATTTCGTAGGGTGGGCACGGTTTATGTGCCCACGCGGACAAACCTTTCATTCCCCCGCAACCGTAATATCAACGCCATCACCCCAATCCCTCGAATAAACACCCTCCTTAACGTAACGATGAAACGTCGAATAAGGCCACTCGCTGACTTGCCGGCAATATCCGTGTTTCACCGGGTTGAAATGGACGTAATCCATATGCCGGGCAAAATCGATTTCATCGCGTATTTGATGCTCCCAATACCGGCGTTGCCACAATGTCGATTCCAGATGCTTTTGTTTCGACACATTGATCCATTCGGCCCGCCGATACGCTTCGCCACAAGCCATGCTCACCTGCCGTTTGATCACGCTCCAACGGGTTGCATAATCCCCATCTTCAACCGGGCAATGTCCAAATGCAGTGCAAATGGTCCGGCAACAACACCCAGGCGTCTATGGTAAACGGCCGTTTGGCGCGGGTGATTGAAATCGCCTTGCGCAAAGCCTCCCGCACCGGTTCATCGCACAAAATCGCTTGCCGCCGATACGCCACCACCGTGAAAAAATACGTTGCACCGGGATTTTGCGGGCTGCGGTAACGGGACATTAATTTGAGGCGTTAATTTTTGGCGTTTAATTCGGGTTTGTGGTGTTCTCGCGTGGGCACGAAAAGCGTGTGCCCACCCTACGTTACTGCGTTCCTAAAACGATAGTTTCTAGCTCTTTAACTAAAATTAGTTTTTTATTGGATATTGATTCATTTTCTTGTTCCAAATGATTTAACTCATTTGAATAAGTCATTCTTATAGCCTCTGTAGTTATTCCTGACAATAACTGCTGATTTAGCCTCATTATTTTTTCTTTATTAAAATCATGTTTTGAATCATATTCAGCAATCAGTATTGTAATTGCCGTCAGGCGAACTGTTTTTTCTTGAGCAGATGCGGTTCTTTCAAATTCATATCTATTTTGTTGAATTTCTTGTCTCTGAAGCCTTAACTCTTCATTTTGCATTTGAATCGTTCTTAAAGTACCCGCGAAAGCCAATCCAGTAAAAAGAGCGGTAAGAGCACCAAAGCTATCTCCAAAAACTCCAGACTTACCAATTGACAACTCAGATATGGGCCATGTCAATAAAATTAAAACAGCCAGATACATTAAGAAAATTAAAAATACAATTAAAAATGAGTACTTTAAGAGTCTATCTTGCATATTCAGTCGCGATTGATGAAAACGTAAAGATTAAGTAATTTTTTTCCACCATCCTACATCACTACACACTATCAAACATACAAAATCATCCAATCACTCCCAATCCCGTTCCGGGTTTTCTCCCGTTATTCCGCCCCGAGCATCGCAGCTTTTGGCGAGAATAGCCCGCAGGGGAGCGGCAAGGATGCCGCTCGTTTTCGGAGGGCCAGGGATGGCCCTTCCGAAAACCCTCGCCAAAAGCGAGACGCGCAGGATTAAGGCGGAATTCCGGGTGGCCTTTTCTTTGGATACTTTCTTTTGGCCAAGCAAAAGAAAGTATCTCGGCTGTCGGGCCGAGACCCGACTTCAAATCAGCCGTCGCGCCAGCGACACCCTCTCACCCCCCAATCCTAACCTTCTCCTTTATGCCCTGTAGGTACTGAAGGAGAAGGAACCTACCCCGAATATCGCTTAGCAACTCCTTTAACACAAATGCCCCATCCACCATCCCTGGCTCCTGGATGCCCGCATCCCTGCGAGCATGACAATCCATCACTTCCTCTCATACCCAAACTGAAATATCACCGGCGTCCCCTGGTTATGAATAATAATCTCCTTCTTCGGCTCGTCACCGACAGCGGCAGGCTGCGCCACGCCGTTCGCATCAACAGCACCCGGCACCTCCCTAACCTCCACCCGCACATCCGGCATCCACTTCGGTTTGAATAACTCGGTTTTCACTCGACCAGCTTGCTTCGGCTGCGGTGCATGTTCCAACACATCCAAACAAGCCGTACCAATCTGATCGACCAGTTTATCGACGATGCGCGCCGGCAGAACATCCTTATCCAAAGCATGCGCGCTAAACGTCGACTCGCGTTCCACCAACACCGCTTGATTGCCGGCATCGCGCAATGTGCAGGTAATCGGCAACACGTCGGCTTTTTGGAAATCGGTCGCGCGCGGGTCGGAATTGCCAGACGAAAACGAAAAACCCACCGGCGTTTCCCGGCGGGCTATCTTGCCGAGCTTGGCCTGCAAACTATGGCTGTAAGGGCCTTTGCCGGCGAGTGGAAATTCCCACTCGGTTAAATTGGCGCGGACACGTTCGGCGATTGCCGCAACGTCAATCGGCGTGGCGAACTGCTGCAAATTGTCTGGCGCCAATCCAAACTCAATAGCCTGCAGCGGTTTAACGGCGTCGGCCGTCGGCGCTGCCAGCGTCGGCTGGCATGGCACGAAACCCAATAGACCCAGCAGCAAAAAAAGACCTCTAGCGGATGTTATTTTCATCATCGTCAATCTCCCAAGTTAAGCTGCACTCTACGGAAACCCTTATTTGCCAGCCATACGTCAAATGACTGATGAGTCATTTACCCGATTGTGGCGCTGCCGGCAAAATTCAACAATCTCCCCGACGTTTTCAATCGCCATGGCCAGCGGCAATGGCTTGTTTAATCCAGATAGAGGGGAATGCAAATGACTGGTTTTAACCCACAAAAACTAAGCGGCCGGGCCATCGGCTTGCTAAGCGGGGCAGCCCTGGGCGCCATCGCCCTGGGACAGGCGCCCGAAGCGCAGGCAGGCGCGACGTTTAAAATCGACGACACCAAATGGGTCAGCGTCGGTGCCGGTTTAAGAACCAGCTTTCGCGCCCAAGAAGGCTCGGTCGGCGCGAACGCCGACAAATGGAGCAACGATTTCAATCTGGACAACATCCGTTTATACATCAACGGCCAGATTCATAAATATCTGAAAGTCGAGTTCAACACCGACTGCCAAACCTGCGGCAACGGCGGCGAAGTGCGGGTGCTGGACGCCATCGGCAAATTCGAAGTCACGCCCTACGCCAATTTATGGGTAGGCCGGATGCTGGTCCCTGCGGAACGCCGCGAGATGAACGGTCCATTCTACAGCGCGGTGTATAACATCTTCTCCGCCGGCACGCCGTTCGAGCCGTCCGACTATAACTTGGTCATCAAATCCGACGGCACATCCGCCGGCTCTTTTGGCCGCGACGACGGTGCCACCTTCTGGGGCGCGGTATTCGACGGCCGCTTCCAATATGCAGCCGGTTTCTTCCGCGGCCTGCGTGGCGGCGCCAACGTCGACGACAACATTCTGTATGCGCAACGCTTTGCCTACAACTTCTGGGACGTCGAGAAGAACCCCGGCTACTACACCTCCGGCACTTACTACGGCAAGGGCGGCGACATTCTGACTGTCGGCGTAGCCAACCAATACCAGGAAGACGGCGCCGGTGCGCTGGGTTCGCCCGGCAGCTTCCGCGGCACCACCGCCGACGTGTTGATGGAAAAAGTATTGCCGGGCGGCGGCGTGGTTACCCTCAACGGCGAGTACAAAAACTACGGCATCACCGGCCCGTATAGCCAAACTATCCGCGACGCGGAAGGCAGTGTCGGCGCGCCGGCTCAATTCTCGATGTTCGAAGGCAACGCCTATGATGTCAGCGGCATGTATCTATTCCCGCAAAAAATCGGCATCGGCCAATTCCAACCGTATTTGCGTTACGTCAACGTGTCGCCGGATAACAGCCCCAACCGCGAGGTTTACGAAGGCGGCGTCAATTACATCATCGACGGCCACAACGCCAAGATTTTCGCCAGCTACCAATACGGCGATTTGTTGACCAAAGGCTTGAACTACAAATCCACCGCCAGCGGCGAGAACGCCAGCCAGGTCATGGTCGGCTTTCAATGGCAAATTTAACGACGGTTGGGTACGCAAATTTACGCCAACGTGACAAACCGTAGGGTGGGCACCGAATAGGTGCCCACGCGGAGCCTTCAAGCGTGGGCATTGCATGCCCTCCCTACGAAAAACGGGCTGTTGATTCACCCACGATTTATTCTCGACATAGGATTATAACGATGAAACTACTGAGCAATTCCTTCCGTAAACTGGCGACTGTCACGGCCTTGTCCGCCGCGCTATTCGGCGCCGCCACCTCTGCCCGCGCCGAAGACACCATTAAAGTCGGCGTGCTGCACTCCCTGTCCGGCACGATGGCCATCAGCGAAACCACGCTGAAAGACACCATGCTGATGCTGATCGACGAGCAAAACAAAAAAGGCGGTTTGCTGGGCAAAAAGCTGGAAGCGGTGGTGGTTGACCCGGCCTCTAACTGGCCGCTGTTTGCGGAAAAAGCCCGCGAGCTGATCACCAAGGACAAAGTCGCGTCCATCTTCGGTTGCTGGACGTCCGTTTCCAGAAAATCGGTGTTACCGGTCATTGAAGAGTTGAACAGCATCCTGTTTTACCCAGTGCAATACGAAGGCGAAGAGTCTTCCAAAAACGTGTTTTACACCGGCGCCGCGCCTAACCAGCAAGCGATCCCAGCGGTCGACTACCTAATGAACGACCTGAAAGTACAACGTTGGGTGTTGGCCGGTACCGATTACGTCTATCCGCGCACCACCAACAAAATCCTGGAAGCGTATCTGAAATCCAAAGGCGTTAAACCGGCGGACATCATGATCAACTACACCCCATTCGGCCATTCCGATTGGCAAAGCATCGTCGCCGACATCAAGAAATTCGGCTCGGCCGGCAAGAAAACCGCTGTCGTTTCCACCATCAACGGCGACGCCAACATCCCGTTCTATAAAGAACTGGGCAACCAAGGCATTTCCGCCGAAAAAATCCCGGTCATCGCCTTCTCGGTGGGCGAGGAAGAACTCTCCGGCATGGACACCAAACCGCTGGTCGGTCATTTGGCGGCCTGGAACTACTTCATGAGCGTTGATACCACCAAAAATGCGGCCTTTATCCAACAGTGGAAGGACTACATCAAGAATCCAAAACGGGTGACCAACGACCCGATGGAAGCGCACTACATCGGTTTCAACATGTGGGTGAAAGCAGTCGAGAAAGCCGGCACCACGGATTCCGACGCGGTACAAAAAGCGCTGATTGGCGTCGAGTACCCCAACCTGACCGGCGGTATGTCGAAAATGCTGCCTAACCATCACATCAGCAAACCGGTGTTGATCGGCGAAATTCAAGACGACGGCCAATTCGTCACCGTCTGGCAAACCAACAAACTGGTCGATGGCGACGCCTGGTCGGACTTCCTGCCGGACAGCAAACCGATCATCGCCGACTGGACCGCGCCTATCAGCTGCGGCAACTACAACACTAAAACCAAAAAGTGTTCAGGACAGAACTATTAACAGCGGATGTTACCCGCGAGGTTCACGGCAGGATGCCGTGGGCCTCGCCCCCCAAAAGAGGACAGACGATGCACGCACCCCGTTTCAGAACCCGTTTAAAAACGCCGCCCGGCTCGCGCCCGGCCAACCGTTCCCCCAAGGACAGCTTAATGAGCATGATGACTAAACATTCTACTCAGGCCGGATTGACAACCGGCGGCGTTTTTAAACGGCTTCCAAAACTTGCCGGCTGCTTGTTGGCGATGATATTCCTCGCCGCACAACCCGCCCTGGCCCAAGACGCCGGCAGCGCCTTGGAGCAACTGCGCACCGGCAGCATGACCGAACGCGAACAAGCCATCGCAACTCTGGGCAGCGACAGCAATAACCTGAAACTACTGCAAGCCCTGCAAGACGGCAAACTGTTCGACTTCAAAGCCGAAGGCAAATTGGTGTTTGCGCAGGAAAGCCCGGCCGGTTACCAACTCAGTGATCCGCTCAGCGGCTCGGTATTAGCAGAAGTTGAGCGCGGCGCGATAGGCAAAATCAATTTAAATAACAAACTGCGCGGCGTGCTGCGCAAAACCATCGCCCAATTGCAATTAAACGATACCGACCCGGTGCTGCGCCTGATCGCGGTACAAGCATTGGCCAATGATATAGACGACAAAGCGGTAATTTTGCTGCGCGATCATCTGGCAACCGAAACCGACGCCGAGATCAAAACCGCCATCAACAAAATGCTGTTATTGCAAGACATTAACAGCCCGGAAAAAGACCAACGCATCGCCGCTATCGGCGCGTTAAAAGATTTGGACAGCCAGGATGTCGTCAACAAGTTGCAAGCCATTATCGATAAGGATGCCGACGGCAATTTCCTGGAAACCGACAGCGACGTGCGCAACCTGGCCGAAGCGGCCCTGATTAAAATCCGCGAACGCATGCAAGCCTACGCTGCCGCCGAAACCGTGTTCTTTGGCTTGAGCTTGGGCGCGGTGCTGGTGTTGTCTGCGATTGGTTTGGCGATTACGTTTGGCGTGATGGGTGTCATCAACATGGCCCATGGCGAACTGATGATGCTGGGGGCGTATACCACTTACGTGATGCAACAAATCATGCCCAACAACCTGGGCACCGCGTTGATTCTGTCGATACCGATGGCCTTCTTGGTCGCCGCCTTGGTCGGCATCGCCATCGAACGAGGCATCATCCGCTTCCTGTACGGACGGCCGCTGGAGACTTTGTTGGCGACTTTTGGTGTGAGTTTATTCCTGCAACAAGCCGTGCGTTCGATCTTCTCGCCGCTGAACCGCAGCGTCGCCACGCCGGACTGGATGAGCGGCTCCTGGCAAATCAACGACTTTTTATCGCTGACCTGGAACCGCTTTTACATCCTGATCTTCTGCCTGCTGGTGTTTACCGCGCTGCTGCAAATTTTGAAACGTACCAAACTGGGTTTGGAAGTTCGTGCCGTCGCCCAAAATCGCGGTATGGCCAGGGCAATGGGTATTCCTACTGCTAGAGTCGATGCGATGACGTTTGGCTTGGGTTCCGGCATTGCTGGCGTAGCCGGCGTGGCCTTGAGCCAGATCACCAATGTTGGGCCTAACTTGGGCCAGGCCTATATTGTGGATTCGTTCATGGTGGTGGTGTTCGGCGGGGTCGGTAATTTGTTCGGAACGTTGGTCGCCGGGTTCTCGTTGGGGATTGCCAATAAGGTGTTAGAACCTTATGCCGGGGCGGTGTTGGCGAAGATTTTGGTGTTGGTGTTTATTATTTTGTTTATTCAGAAGAAACCGAGGGGGTTGTTTCCGCAGAAAGGAAGGGCAGCGGAATCTTGATTTTTGTGTCACTGCCGACCGGGTTTGCTGGTTCCCATGCGCTGCGTGGGAACCCAAACCTGCCGCGCTGCGGCGATTGGGGCTTGGATTTGGTTGGTGTCGCTAACGCGACGGTGGTTTTTGAAGTCGGGTCTCGGCCCGACAGCCGAGATACTTTCTTTTGCTTGGCCAAAAGAAAGTATCCAAAGAAAAGGCCACCCCGCCGCCGCTTGCTTCCTGCGCTCCTCGGGTTTGAACGGGGTTGCCTGAAGGGGCTTCCCAGCCCCTGCATGCAACGCGCCGCATCCATGCGACGCCCCTATCGGGCTATTCCGTTCAAACCCTCCGGTGCTCGGCGCGGCAGAGGGGGACAAAAACGTCCCACCGTTACCGTCTGACGGAAATGGCAGGTTTGTAAACTTACTGAAAATAAAGATTGTCATTTTGTTTAACCCATAAATGTATGGATAGCTTTCAACAATTCAGTAATTGCATGAATAACTGGTGGAGCCACTATTAACAATTTAAGTATGAAGTTTTTTGACATGATCAAATTCCTACAATTTTTCAAAGAATCCGTTGGCAGTTTGCGAGGCTAGGCGTTAACAAGCAATTTATCTCAGCGACCTCTCATGCGGGATTAAAGCCGTTTAATACCGATACAAAGAATGCTTTTAATTATCACGACAGCGTATGTGAAGAGCTTCGCATTGAATTTGTAAAAATTATGAAGGCAGTGACTAATACAAAACAGGCTGGAAATGTTTCCACCCTTGACTTTTTTACGTTTTATCTTTTCGGTAGTCGTAGGGTGGGCACGATTGAGTGCCCACGCGGAACCAACCGCCAACGGTGGGCAAAGTTGCCCACCCTACGCTATTTCTGGAGGCTGATGGTTTCAACCCCGTATGCCGCGCCGAGCACCGGAGTTTTTATCGAGAATTGCCCGAAGGGGTGCGGCATGGATGCCGCACGTCGGCGGAGGGGCTGGGAAGCCCCTTCTGCCGACCCTCGATAAAAACTTCGGCGCGCAGGATATAAGCGGCATCCGGGTGTCGTTTCTTTTGGATACTTTTCTTTGGACAAGCAAAGAAAAGTATCGCGGTCGCCGGTCCGCGAACCGGCATTAAAAAAACCGTCGCGATAGCGACACACTAAAACGGAAGACGGTATGAAACTAATCAACCTAAGCCAAGACAAAACCTACACCACCGTCCTAACCACGTTAGCCTCGGTAACCCTCTTAATCCCCCTGTGTAATCTAATCTTCCCCGAAGACTCTGCCCTGCACTTCTCCGCCTACTCAGTCTCCCTAATCGGCAAATACCTGACCTTTGCCCTGCTCGGCCTGTCGCTGGACATGGTCTGGGGCTACGCCGGGATTCTGGTCCTCGGCCAAGGCGCATTCTTCGCCTTGGGCGGCTATGCGATGGGTATGTATCTGATGCGGCAGATCGGCACGCGCGGCGTGTACGGCAACGCCGAGCTGCCGGACTTCATGGTGTTCCTGAACTGGACCGAGCTGCCCTGGTATTGGTACGGCTTCGAGAATTTCGGTTTCGCGATGTTGATGGTGCTGCTGGCGCCGGGCTTGCTGGCCTTCGTATTCGGCTGGCTAGCGTTTCGTTCGCGAGTCACTGGTGTGTATTTGTCCATCATTACCCAAGCCCTGACCTACGCTTTGTTGTTGGCCTTCTTCCGCAACGAAATGGGCTTCGGCGGCAACAACGGCCTCACCGATTTCAAGGATATTCTCGGCTTCAACATCCAATCCGAAGCGGTCCGCTCCGTCTTATTATTAATGACCGGCCTCAGCCTGATCGGCGCTCTGTTGCTGTGCCGCTGGATCGTGAATAGCAAGTTGGGCCGGGTGGTCACGGCGGTTCGCGACCAAGAATCGCGGGTGCGTTTTCTCGGTTACCGGGTGGAATTGTTCAAACTATGGGTATTCGTGTTCGCGGCCATGCTCGCTGGACTGGCGGGCGCCCTGTACGTGCCGCAGGTCGGCATCATCAACCCTAGCGAATTCTCGCCGCTCAATTCGTTGGAAATCGTCATCTGGGTCGCGGTCGGCGGTCGCGGCACCCTGTACGGCCCCATAATCGGCGCGGTGCTGGTCAACTATGCCAAAACCGTATTGACCGGGCTGATGCCGGACGCCTGGCTGTTTTGCCTGGGCGGCGCCTTTATTCTGGTGACCTTGTTAATGCCCGACGGCATCGTCGGCCTGCTGCGCCGCCGCGCCAAACCTAAACCCGAATCCACCCTTAACACTACCGGAGGACAACCGGCATGATGATCTCGGCTGCAACTACCACTGAAGGCGGCGCCAGCCTGCCGCTGGACGGCGAAGTCGACGCCCGCCACGGCCCGATTCTATACATGGAAGACGTCAGCGTCAGCTTCGACGGATTCCGGGCGCTGAACCACCTATCGCTGTACATCGACGACGGCGAATTGCGCTGCCTGATCGGGCCCAACGGCGCCGGCAAAACCACGCTGATGGACGTCATCACCGGCAAAACCAAGCCCGACAGCGGCTCGGTATTCTTCGGGCAGACCATCGATTTGCTGGAATTGGACGAACCGGCCATCGCCCAGGCCGGCATCTGCCGCAAGTTTCAAAAGCCCAGCGTGTTTGACGCCTTGACCGTGTTCGAAAACCTGGAACTGGCCTTAAAAACCGATAAACGCACCTGGTCGACTCTATTTCATAAACTCAACAGCGAGCAACGCGACCGCATTCATGATGTGCTGCAAACCATCGCCCTGCCCGCTCAGCAACGGCAACTGGCCGGCGCCTTATCGCACGGTCAGAAGCAGTGGTTGGAGATCGGCATGCTGCTGATGCAGGACCCAAAAGTGATGCTCGTCGACGAACCCATCGCCGGCATGACTCATCAGGAAGTCGAGCGCACCGCCGAGCTGCTGTTGTCGTTGCAAGGCAAACACTCCATCGTTGTTGTCGAACATGACATGGAATTTGTCCGCAGTATTGCCCGTAAAGTCACGGTGCTGCACGAGGGCTCGGTGCTCACTGAAGGCACGATGGACGAAGTGCAAAACGATCCGCGCGTCATACAAGTTTACCTGGGGGGATGATGTTAAATATCAGCGCATTGCAACAATACTACGGCGCCAGCCACACTCTGTGGGACCTGGATTTGCGCGTACCGGCCGGCGCCTGCGTCTGCCTGATGGGCCGCAACGGTGTCGGCAAAACCACGCTGCTGAAAGCCATCATGGGCCTGCTGCCGGTGGCCGACGGCAGCATTCAATTCGACGGCGTGGAACTGGCCAAAGCCAAGGCCGAATCCCGCGCCGAACTGGGCATCGGCTACGTGCCGCAGGGCCGGGAAATCTTTCCGCTGCTGACCGTGGAAGAAAACCTGAAAACCGGCCTGCGCGCCGCCCACAAACACGGCATCAAAAAAGTCCCGGACAGCATTTTCGAAATCTTCCCGGTACTGAAACAAATGCTGAAACGCCGCGGCGGCGACTTGTCCGGCGGCCAGCAACAACAATTGGCCATCGGCCGGGCCTTGGTATTGAATCCACGGCTATTGATTCTGGACGAACCCACCGAAGGCATCCAGCCCAACATCGTCAGCGAAATCGGCGACGTGATTATTCGCCTGAACAAGTCGCGCGGCGTGCCCACGCCAAGCCCCAAACCGGAAACCGGCGAGATTCACCAAGCCATCGACCGTATCCATAAAGAACTGGGCGTGACGGTGTTGCTGGTCGAACAAAAACTGCCGTTTGCTCGCAAGGTGGCCAATCAGTTTTGCATCATGGACCGGGGTAGGCATGTGGCGGTGGGGGCAATGGAGGAATTGGCGGACGATATGGTGAAACGATATTTGACGGTGTAACCCAATTCCCCCTTTTAAAAAGGGGGTCAGGGGGATTTTCAAAGCGGGCGCAGCCCATCAAGTTAATTCAACGCAGGATCAGGGAGAATCGAAGATGAAATCCGAACAACTTTTACTGGCCGCGGGTGCTTTATTATTGGTGTGGTCAGTGCGCAGCGAGGCACATAGCAGTTACGAAGCCATGCTGGACGGCGGCAACCTGCCGCAATTGACCCGCGCCGCCTTGCATCCTTTGTTTGAAGTACCGGATCTACCGACCCTACTGATCAGCGTTTTAATTTTGGGATTCGTGTTCGGCCCGGTTATATTGCACATCGCCCGGCAGCGGCACGCTAACAAAGCGCAGCATCCGCCTTTGTCGGAGAAATCTGCCATCGCGCCTAAGACCAAACACTTGTAACCCAAGAGCACCATGCCCGCCAATTGCGCTGCTTCAGCCCATCCCGCTGCCTCAACCGATACCACGGCGTGGGAAGCCGAATTAACGCTGGGCTTTAGCCAACGCGGCGACAAAACCGCCCTGGTCAACCGCAGCCATCGCGGCCCGTTGACCGTGCAGCGACCGTTTTATCCGGAAGGCGAAATCTGCCATGTCTACCTGCTGCACCCGCCCGGCGGCGTGGTGGCCGGCGACCGTTTGACGATCAACACCAATGCCAACACCGCCGCCCAGGCCCTGATCACCACGCCCGCCGCCGGTAAGTTTTACCGCAGCGGCGGCGGCGAAGGCCGGCAAACGGTGAATTTAACCGTCGCTAACGGCGCCAGCCTGGAATGGCTGCCGCAGGAAACCATCGTCTACGACGGAGCCCGCCTAAGTGCCAATATGCATATCGAGCTAGCCGAACAGTCTCGCTTCGTCGGCTGGGAAATCACCGCCCTCGGCCGCCCCGCCGCCGGCGAAGGCTTCAGTGACGGCCACGCCGAACTGAACTGGCGCATCCAACGCGACGGCCGCTTGTTCTACCTGGAACGCCAGCATCTGGACGCGCAAGCCTTTCAAGCTCGTTGGGGTCTGGCCGGGCATTCGGCGTGCGGGACGATGTTTGTGTATCCGGCAACACCTTTGCATTTGGAGGCGGTACAAGCATTGATTGGCGAGAAGCCGAATCGCGGGGTCACTTTGATTGAGGGTTTGTTGATTTGTCGAGGCTTGGATCGTAGGGCGGATTTGTTGAAGGGGTTTTTTGAGAGGGTTTGGGGGTTGGTGAGAGGGGATGTTGTTGGGAAGGAGGTTTGTGCGCCGAGGATTTGGGCGACATGAGATTTTGATTTTGCTCGGGGGCTTAACTCCCTCGCCCTCCGGGAGAGGGTTGGGGTGAGGGGCTTAGTGTCGCTAACGCGACGGTTGTTTTAAAGTCGGGTCTCGGCCCGACAGCCGCGATACTTTCTTTTGCTTGGCCAAAAGAAAATATCCAAAGAAAAGGCCACCCCATGCCGCTTGTATCCTGCGCTCCGAAGGGTTTGAACGGGGTTTTCGGAAGGGCTATCCATAGCCCTCCGAAAACGAGCGGCATCCCTGCCGCTCCCCTGCGGGCTGATCCGTCCAAACCCTTCGGTGCTCGGCGCGGCATACGGTGTTAAACCCGTGGCGCGAACAAAGGTTTTTGGATGATTTTGTAGTTTGAGTTTCATGCTCTATTGTAGGATGCTGCCGACGATAGGAGGCGCATCTGTCGCGAACGATACGTTTCGCTTCGTTGATTACATCCTAAGGACCTAGATGAAACAATAGTTATGTCAAAAATTAATGGAACGATTATTGGTTATGACCCAGGCGGAAATAATTCGAATGGTTTTGCTTTATTAAGAATACAAGACAATGTCGCAACAGAGATCGAAATAAAAACATTAGATACGGCCGAATCTATTTTGTCCCAAATTTCCAATGAGGACGTTATTGGCCTTGGAGTAGATACATTGTCCTGCTGGTGTACCGGCGATAGCGGGTGGAGGCCAGCAGATATCTGGCTTCGTAAAAAATATCCCGAGGTAAGAAATAGTGTAATGTCGCCAAACACTCTATCTGGATCAATGGGTAGAAATGGTATGTCGGTCCTTATTGAAGTTTTGAAAAACAAAAGGAACTTAATCTTATCGGAAACCCATCCAAAAGTTCTTTATTACGCTTTAACCAAAATAAAATATGATTATAAATCCAATTATTTAAACATGGATTTATTCTTGTCAAAAGAAATTGGCATACCTATTAAAACAAATAACGATCATGAATGGGATGCTGTTATTTCCGCATACGCATTGCTAAATGGAATTTCAGGTAAATGGACAAGAGATTTACATCAATTACCAGTAATTAATGGTCGAATTGTAAATCCTTGTGGAAAAACCGCATATTACTGGCCTGATGACTCATTTTATAACCCGTGATTTGTATTTCACGGACGGTTTTCTCCCCTAATGCCGCGCCGAGCACCGGAGGGTTTGAGCGGATTTGCCCGCAGGGGAGCGGCAGGGATGCCGCTCGTTTTCGGAGGGCTAGGGATAGCCCTTCCGAAAACCCCGTTCAAACCCTTCGGAGCGCGGGATAAAAGCGGCATGGGGCGGCCTTTCTTTTGGGTACTTTTCTTTGGCCGTCCAAAGAAAAGTACCTCGGCTGTCGGGCCGAGACCCGACATTAAAAACAACCGTCGCGGCAGCGACACAAAACAAGACAAACGCCATGCAATTAACTCCAAGAGAAAAAGACAAACTCCTCCTCTTCACTGCCGCCCTCCTCGCCGAGCGCCGCAAAGCCAGAGGTTTGAAACTTAACTACCCGGAAGCCGTGGCCTATATCTCTGCCGCCATTATGGAAGGCGCCCGCGACGGCCAGACCGTGGCCGAGTTGATGGCTTATGGTCGAACGTTATTAAGCATCGACGATGTGATGGACGGCATCGCCGAGATTTTGACCGAGGTGCAGGTGGAGGCGACCTTCCCGGATGGCACCAAATTAGTCACCGTACACGACCCCATCGTATAGGAGCAAAGCATGATTCCTGGAGAAATCTTCCCTGCCGACGGCGACATCGAACTCAACGCCGGCCGCGCCACCGTCAAAGTCCTTGTCGCCAACAGCGGCGATCGGCCAATACAAGTTGGATCGCACTATCATTTTTACGAAACCAACCCGGCCTTGCATTTCGACCGAGAAGCGGCGCGCGGCTTTAGGTTGGACATCCCGGCCGGCACGGCGGTGCGGTTCGAGCCGGGCCAGCAGCGCGAGGTGCAATTGGTCGAGTTTGCCGGCAAGCGCGAGGTCTACGGCTTTCGCGGCGAGGTGATGGGCGCATTGGAGACAAACGCATGAGCAAAATCAGCAGATCCGCTTACGCCGACATGTTCGGCCCCACCACTGGCGACCGCTTACGGTTGGCCGATACCGATTTGATTTTAGAGGTGGAAGCCGATTACACCATCTACGGCGACGAGGTGAAATTCGGCGGCGGCAAGGTGATCCGCGACGGCATGGGCCAAAGCCAGTTCGGCAACGACCACGCGGTGGATTTGGTGATTACCAACGCATTGATCATCGATTATTGGGGCATCGTCAAGGCCGACGTCGGCGTCAAGGACGGCCGCATCTTCAAAATCGGCAAGGCCGGCAACCCGGATGTGCAGCCCGGCGTGGACATCATCGTCGGCCCCGGCACCGAAGTCATCGCCGGCGAAGGCCAGATTCTGACTGCCGGTGGCATCGACGCCCACATCCATTTCATTTGTCCGCAGCAGATCGAGGAAGCGCTGTGTTCCGGCGTTACCACCATGATCGGCGGCGGCACCGGCCCCGCCACCGGCACCAACGCCACCACCTGCACGCCGGGGCCGTGGCATATCCAGCAAATGCTGAAAGCGCTGGACGGTTTGCCGATGAACTTTGGCTTGCTCGGCAAGGGCAACGCCAGCCTGCCTAGCGCTTTGGCAGAACAAATCAAAGCAGGGGCCATGGGCCTGAAACTGCACGAAGACTGGGGCACCACGCCGGCATCGATTGATTGCTGCCTGGGCGTGGCCGAGGATTACGACGTGCAGGTCGCGATCCATACCGACACCTTGAACGAATCGGGCTTTGTCGAAGACACTTTCGCCGCCTTCAAGGGCCGCACTATCCATACCTACCACACCGAAGGTGCCGGCGGCGGCCATGCCCCGGACATCATCAAGGCTTGCGGCTTGGGCAATGTGCTGCCGTCGTCCACCAACCCGACTCGGCCGTACACGGTCAACACCGTCGACGAACATCTGGATATGTTGATGGTCTGCCATCATCTTGATCCGAGCATCCCGGAAGACGTGGCTTTCGCCGAATCGCGCATCCGCCGCGAAACCATTGCTGCCGAAGACATCCTGCACGACCTGGGCGCGTTTTCGATGATTTCCTCGGACTCGCAAGCCATGGGTCGAGTCGGCGAAGTGGTGATCCGCACCTGGCAGACCGCGCACAAAATGAAGGCACAACGCGGCGCACTGACCGGCGACCCGGCCAGCAGCGACAACCTGCGCATCAAACGCTACATTGCCAAATACACCATCAATCCGGCCATCAGCCACGGCATCAGCCACGAAGTGGGCTCCATCGAAGCCGGCAAACTGGCTGACCTGGTGTTGTGGCAACCGGCCTTCTTCGGCGTCAAACCCAGCCTGGTGATCAAAGGCGGCCTGATCGCCGCCGCGCCGATGGGCGACGCCAACGCCTCCATCCCCACCCCTCAGCCAGTGCATTACCGGCCGATGTTCGGCAGCTTCGGCCGCACCGCCGCCAACACCTCGATGATCTTTTTGCCGCAAGCGGCGGTATCGGCGGGTGTTGCCGGGCAATTGGGCTTGCAGAAACGGGTCGGCACGGTGCGCAATACTCGCAACATCGGTAAGGCGGATATGAAATTGAACGACTACAAGCCGGTGATGGAGGTGTGCCCGCAGACTTATCAGGTCAAGGCGGATGGGGTGTTGTTGACTTGCGAACCGGCGGTGGTGTTGCCGATGGCGCAGCGGTATTTCCTGTTTTGAGAAGGGTCAGGGTTTTCGGTAGAGCCATCCGTGGCCCTGCCGAAAACAAACTGTATGCAACTGAAGCGATGGCAGTGTTTGCCATCCGTTAAAACTAGGAACCTGGGATATGGTTTTTGTGCGGTAGAACCGGTTCGTCCGTGGTGGTTGCGCCGGCTTCGAGTGGCTGAGCCATGGCATTGATGATTTCCGGCGGAGCACCGGATTGCTTTAGGCTTTCGCGTAGCTCGGCGCTCAATTCCGCGTTGGTTCGTTCGGATACCGGCTCTTCAGGCTGAACGGGCGTGGCGGACTCTTGATCTTTCAGAGTCTGCTCCAATTGAGCGACCTGCTCTTCCGGTAAGTGGTTGGCTCGCATCGACGCAATCAAGTCGGCATTGGCTTCGCTACGCGCAACCTCATCTTCGGGAGACAAGCCATTAGCGAGCGCCTGCCGTTGCTGTTCGTGAGGGGGCAACCGAATTTCCTTAGAGACCGGGACGTTTGTCCGCGACATATCCAGCTTTCTGTTAGCGCCGACCGCGATAACTGGCGCGGAAACTGAAGCGGTATTCTCCGGCAGCGCCGCTGAATGGCTGTCGCCGCGACCGGGGAATTGCTGACCGGCAAAATATCCGCTCGCAAAAACGCTAGCCACACCCAGTATTGAGACAAGTTTGTTCATGATCTTGACCTAGGTTGATGTTACTCAGAGCGGAATCTCGGTCGGATGGGCCAGACCAAAGATTCCGCATGATCGGATGCCGCGATTAGTACTCGTACAGATAGGATAAAGTACCCAAGTAGCGATAAGAGCCGGAGGTTGGGCAGGCAGCAGTGCCTGAGTCACCATACAAATAGTAAGTTTGATGGTTTTGCAGCGCCATTTTGGCCTGAATCAAAGCCTCTTTGTTATAGGTGACGAAATAGTTGGTATAGGCTGGCAGTACGTTGTGTTCCGGCACGGTGTAGATATAACCGTATGTCGTACCGTTAACGTTATATTCGTAAACACCGGTGACATTCACCCAACCGGCGGAACAAGTCGCCGCATTGGCCGCACTGGCACCAAACATGGAAGCAGTAATGACAGACAGCATTAGAAACAGATTTTTGATAGTTTTCATGACCTTCACCTTTTGTAAATTAAACACGAGAGTGGATGAGTTAACGCTGTACTTGCTTCTCGGGTAAAAAATTGGCCTACCTGAAAATTCAAGGGCAGCGTGTCCTTAGGCATTTACGCTGTGGTTTTACTGGCGGCGTAATTAGCGGGGACGGTGATAATTTAGGGAAACTGAAGGGTTTTCTCTGTTAACTTTCTGGCTGAAGAAGTGTGAGGTTTTTCACAGTTTTATGAGGATATAGCTTTGCTGGGGTTTTGTGTCGCTGTCGCGACGGATGTTTTATATGTCGGTTCGCGGACCGACAACCGCGATACTTTCTTTTGCGTGGCCAAAAGAAAGTATCCAAAGAAAAGGCCACCCGACATTCCGCCTTAATCCTGCGCGTCTTGCTTTCGGCGAGGGTTTTCGGAAGGGGCTTCCCAGCCCCTCCGAAAACGAGCGGCATCCCTGCCGCTCCCCTACGGGCTAATCTCACCAAATACCCACGGGGCACAAGAGCTGCGATGCTCGGGGCGGAATAACGGGAGTAAACCCATCGTTGTATGAATGGTTATTGAATAATTTGTAGGATTTAAATGTTTGCTAAACCACCACTTCTTACTATTCAGCAAGGCTCGAAAGGTACGTTTGTATCCTGGTTAGAAGACCTAGGTCTTAAAGATTTTCTGAAAAACCATCCATTGTCAAAGCTAGAAGAGTGGGGATGGCTTGTACCCCAACACCGAGTTGTTTTTCCAGTTGGGTATTTTTTAGCTTGGCAAAATTTCCCTTTATGTCCTGCTGAAATAGATTCTACGAAACCTGCATTTGATACTGAAGATTGCTTGTGGGCTTCGGAATGGTGCGTTGAAAAAGATCAAAGCCCGCTTTGGTTTTTGCATCCTTTTTTCCAAGCTACCGCTTCGAGTTATGATTTGCTTCGTAAAAATAATTACCGAACCACACCAATACCAGACGCATTTGTTCATCCCTATCGTTCGATCTCAATAACTCCCTATGCTGACTATTTTTTTCATTGGCAAGCCTATGCACTGATTGACGTTGTATGTAGAGCCGATTATTTTCAGCCTATTCTCAATACACCAGATATTGAAGAACGTGCCGAATCCGTTATACGGTACGCTACACAACTTAAGCAAAACGATATAAAGCCTACTGATGTACTCAGTGAGTCTAATCACTGGGGTGGATTGGCTGAGCCGATGACATGGCTCTCTCATTACCGCGCGTTTCGCGACGCTTTGTGTGGCAATGACGATCAAAATCTACAAATAAAAGGTGCGAAACAATTAGCTGAGCATTTAGGTATCAATGCAGAAATACTTGAAGAAGCTATCGAAACAAAATTACTTAGGTTGGCACAACGTTGGTTGTGGGCTAACGAAAAGCACAGTAAATGGACTCTCCAAGCTTGGCCTTATCTTCAGAAAGACATTAGGCTTGCTTTGGAATGGCTTTACATTCTGAACGATAATGACCTCGCCTTCTATTTGGATAAATGGGCCTATTCGTCTTTTGGTGAACGAGAATGGGCAGAGTTAAGTAGAGTTTTACCCTATGAGTTTTTTGAAGATAAACGATATTTTTTACGTTATTTGCCTTTTTATAAAAAACATTATGAATATGTACTTCCAACAGATCAAATACTCAAGAATTTGGTAGATAGGTTGCAATCGGCTAATTATCTTTTTGGTAGTTTTTTAAATGCATTTCGTCAGCTTCACGAAAACTTAGAACGTAACCCAAAACAAAAAAGTAATTTGGAATTTAGAACATTACGTCCACTTGATTATTACTCGTTACTGGCGATACGAGCCGAAAGTTGTCTTCGTTACGCGCTGGGTTATGACCGAGAGGAAAATATTTCGGAAGAGAATGATAAAAAAGGGTTGACTGATTACATAAGAGAACTTGCTAGACAAAGAAATATATCTGATAGCGTCGTTGATTATTTCGAGCAGAAAATAAATGATAACCGGCGAAAATATACAAAAGCCGGCCAATATACTCAACCAAAAAAATCGAACGACCCTATCGGTGAAATCATGAACATTGAATGCGCCGATGAAAGGAGCAATTGTTTGTTGAAAGCATTCTTATCCTGTCTTTTAGCAAGAAACTATTTTGCTCACCATACCTATTTAGACAAGGAATTGATACGAACTGAAAAATCAGCTTTTATGTTAACCGGTATTTTAACTACGGTTTTAGTTCTGTTGGATGACTCGGTCGATTATAGTTAAGTCGATGCGAGTTCCGGCCTCTACGTTTTTACGATCTACTTATGAATTTGGGATGGTTTTGGTCCCGTTATTCCGCCCCGAGCATCGCAGCTTTTGGCGAGAATAGCCCGCAGGGGAGCGGCAGGGATGCCGCTCGTTTTCGGAGGGCCAGGGATGGCCCTTCCGAAAACCCTCGGCAAAAGCGAGAAGCGCAGGATAAAGGCGGAATTCCGGATGGCCTTTCTTTTGGTGACTTTTCTTTGGCCAAGCAAAGAAAAGTTACTCGGCTGTCGGGCCGAGACCCGACGCCCAAACACCCGTCGCGACAGCGACACACATTATTCAAAGAAAGCTAAAGCTTTCGAGACATCGTTCCCAAGCTCGAGCTTGGGAACCAGCGTGACAAGCAAAATCTAACCAAACCAAACAATGCTAAAACTCACCGAAACCACCCAAACCGAAGAAACCCCAGACGACACCCTCACCCTCCCCTTCGAGGCCCGGCAGAAATCCCGGCAACCCGCCACCACCCAAGGTGGTATTCAAGTCGGCGTGTTCCTGCCAAGGGGCCAAAACCTGAGACACGGCGCAATCCTCACCAACGGCCAGGGTTTCAAGGTACGAATCAACGCCGCGCCGGAACCACTGTCGGTAGTGAAATGCGCCGATCCGTTGCTGTTTGCCCGCGCTTGTTATCACTTGGGCAATCGTCACGTAGCCTTGCAAATCCTGCCCGGCGAATTGCGGTTTTTGACCGACTATGTACTGGATCAAATGCTGATCGGATTGGGTTTAGCCGTCGAGCACGACACCCTGCCGTTCGAGCCGGAAGCCGGCGCTTACCATAGTCATGGTCACTAATTTAAGCCTGCTGCGGCTGCTGCAACTGGTCAGCCCCAGTTTGCCGATTGGGATGTACAGCTATTCACAGGGTCTGGAGACTGCGGTGCACGACGGCTGGGTAACCAATGCCGAGCAAACCGGCGATTGGCTGCGTGGTTTATTGCACAACGGTTTAGGCAAGGTCGACGCACCGTTGTTGGCGCGGCTGTACGACGCTTGGCAGACTAATGACATCGAGGCTGTCACGCATTGGGGTCAAACCCTAACCGCTTACCGCGAAACTGCCGAATTGCGCGCCGAAGACAGGCAAACCGGGCAGGCCCTGGCGCGCTTGTTGGTCAAGTTAGAGATGCCGGAAGCGCAGATTTGGCAAAAACGGCCCGATGCTACGTTGGCGACCTTGTTTGCGTTGGCGGCGACACGCTGGCAAATCGATAAAGCCGATGCGATAGCCGGTTATTTATGGGGCTGGCTGGAAAATCAGGTGTTGGGCGCGATTAAATTGGTACCACTGGGCCAGGTGGCCGGGCAGCAGTTGTTACAAGGTCTGGCCGCCGAGTTGCCGGGCTTGGTCGAGAGCGCATCGCAATTGAAAGACGATGAGATCGGCGGCAGTTGTTTTGGTTTGGCCTTGGCCAGCAGCCGGCACGAAATCCAGTATTCACGGCTGTTTCGGTCGTGATGCCATGAGGTTTCGCGTGGGCACTTATCGTACCCACCCTTGTATGATGAATTTTAACAACCGATAGCCCAGAAAAACCGATTAAGCTGTGATTGTTCATTGGGAGGCCGTCCCACCCTGAGGACTGGTGGTTTACCAGAGCCTGTCGTGTAGATTGGCCCCCGCCCTATTCACCCATACCGTGGAGTATCCGAGGCTTAGAGCCTGCATACACAAGGAAGGTAGGTGCATGTGCAGGGTCGGGAACCGGTGAATAGTGTACTTCCCTTTAACTGTATTCAAAAACGATTATGACGAACCACCCGCTCAACACCACCGCTGAATCTATCCCTCGCCTGTTTGCCGGCGTGGATGTGGGCGCCGATGAATTGGTGCTGGTGATCCGCAAGAACGGCAAGCCGTTCGATCCGCAAAAATATGCTAATACTCGTAGCGACCGTGCGCGTCTGGTGAATAAGTTGATCAAATTACCCGGCATCAAGGTCTGTCTGGAAGCCACCGGTATTTACCATTTCGATCTTGCTATTGCGCTACACGACGTCGGTGTACCTGTGATGGTGGTCAATCCCAAGGCTTCGCATCACTTCGCTAAGGTATTGATGAAAAACAGTAAAACCGACGCCGTCGATGCCAACACCTTGGCCGAATATGTCGAGCGCATGGATTTCGTCGCCTGGACTCGTCCTTCGAATCAAGCGCTGGCTTTGCGCGGCTATGCTCGCCGTATCGACGCGCTAACCGGTCAGAAGGCCGCCGCGAAAAATCATCTACATGCGCTGAGTGCGACCGAGGAAACGCCGAAGGCCCTACTACGCGATGCCAAATTGGCGATTAGTCAGCTGGAAAAACGCATCGATACGTTGGCTGGCGAGGCGCTGGCGTTGATCGACCAGCATCCGGAACTGCAACGAATATTCGACCTGTTGACCGGCATCAAAGGCATTGCCCAAACCAGCGCCATTGCCTTGATGGGCGAACTACTGCTATTGCCGCCCAACCTGTCGCATCGCGAATGGGTCAAGTTTGCCGGACTCGATCCCAAGGCCTTTGAGTCGGGCAAAAGCGTACACAAGAAAATGCGGTTATCCAAGGCCGGTAACCGGCATATTCGTTCGGCGTTGTATATGCCGGCCTTGAGTGCCAAACAGCACGATCCGCATGTGCGAGCGTATTTCCAGCATTTGATCGACAACGGCAAGAAACCTTTGCAAGCCGTCTGCGCCGTCATGCGTAAATTACTGCATGCGATCCATGGCATGTTGAAGCACGATCAGCCGTTCGATAACACGCGGTTTTATGCCATCCCTGAATCCATCATCGCCGAGTAAAAGATGATGAAATTTGTTGCTTTTGAACAGAGTATCTACGCTCTTTATCGCAGATATTCCGTTCGGGCTGAGCTTGTCAAAGCCCTAGGTGGCAGGCCCTTCGACAGGTTAAGGGCGAACGGTTTTTAAAGGCTGGAATAATTCGCACCAACCGATAAACGCTGCCTCAACGCCGCGCAGTGGAATCGAGGTTTGGCATTTTTAAATCCCGGATAGTGTCGGGGCAACTGGAGACAATATGAACGACAAACAAATTTTAAGAGTAGGCATCGGCGGCCCGGTCGGCTCCGGCAAGACTGCGCTGGTGGATGCCTTGTGCAAGAAGATGCGCGACGATTACGAAATCGGGGTGGTCACCAACGATATTTACACCCGCGAGGACCAGCAGTTTTTGATTCGCAGCCAGGCTCTGCCGGAAGAGCGCATCCTGGGCGTGGAAACCGGCGGCTGTCCGCATACCGCCATCCGCGAGGATGCCTCAATGAATCTGGCGGCGGTGGACGAGTTGTGCGAACGCTGGCCGGAGCTGGATTTTGTGATGGTGGAAAGCGGCGGGGATAATCTCAGCGCGACCTTCAGCCCGGAATTGGCTGACCTGACGATTTACGTGATCGATGTCTCTGCCGGCGACAAGATACCGCGTAAAGGCGGCCCCGGCATCACCCGTTCGGATTTATTGGTCATCAATAAAATCGATCTGGCGCCTTATGTCGGCGCGTCTCTGGAAGTGATGGACCGGGATGCCAAAAAAATGCGCGGCGAGCGGCCTTTTGTGTTTACCAACATCAAAACCGGCAATGGCTTGGAAGCGGTCGCTGACTTTATTGTCAAGCAAGGCATGCTGCAAACGCATTAATGGCGATAGTCAGCCAAGGTTGACTTTTAACCAGTACTGGTATGCTCAAGAATAACGAATCAGGAGGAACCATGATGAAAACCGCGTTTTTAGTCGCCAGCCTCTGGGCGTGCTCCGTGTCGGTAGCCGACGCCGAGCCTTGCCCGGAATTGCTGAATTACAAGATGACCAAGCTTCGTTCCAGCGAGCAAATCGATTTTTGCCAGGCGTTTCAAGGCAAGGTGATCCTGGCCGTCAATACCGCCAGCAACTGCGGCTACACTCCGCAATTCAAGGGTCTGGAAGCCTTGTACCAAAAGTATAAGGATCAGGGCTTGGTGGTAGTTGGTTTTCCTTCCAATGATTTTAATCAGGAGTTCAGCGAAGCGGAAAAAACTGCCAACGTCTGTTACATCAATTACGGCGTCACGTTCCCCATGCTGGAAAAAAGTCAGGTGAAAGGCGCGGCAGCGAACAGTTTCTTCCAAAAACTGATTAAAGCCACAGGTCAGGCGCCGGCCTGGAATTTTCACAAATATTTGATTGATCGCAGCGGCAACAGCGTGGCGGCCTTCCCCAGCGCTGTGACGCCGGAACAGCTGGATTCTAAGATCAGCGCCTTGTTATCAGCTAAATAGGGTTGTAAACCTCAGCTCTCGCCGGCGGCATGCCGGCATTTTTTATCAGGACGAGACGGCAATGCGCAGAATTGGACTTTACTGGTTTGGTAATGATTTGCGGGTGCATGATAACGCCAACCTGCAACAAGCCAGCGCAGTAGTAGATCAGTTGCTTTGCGTGTATTGTCTGGACCCTGCCTGGTTGGCGCCCAACCCATACGGGATGGCTAATTTGTCGGAGCAGCGTTGGCGATTTTTGAAAGAAGCCTTACAGGATCTGGATAGAAATCTTCAGCAAGTTGGACAACATCTGCTGGTTTGTTACGAAACACCGCTTGCGGCCATCGGCGAGCTAGTCGCCAAACATGGCGTATCGGTGATTTATCGCAGCCGCCATGCTGGTTTTCAGGAGCGGCAACAATGGCTGGCACTGCAAAAACATTTGCCGGGCTTACGTTTTGTCGAATCGGATACGCAAACCTTGTTCAATCTGCGCGAATTGCCTTTTACCCAATTGCCGAAGTCTTTCACGCCATTCAAGGATAGCGTCGAACATTTGCGGGTCGATCACCCTTTGCTGCCGCCCGATGCGCTGCCTCCCAGCCCTGAATCCAAATCGGATTGGTTATTGAATTTTCCCGTGTATTTGCCGGCCATCTCAGCGCTCGATGCGGAGTTGGCGTTTCATGGCGGCGAGACCGCCGGTAAAAAACAGCTTAAAGCGTATTTTCGCAGCAGCTACCCCAGCCGTTACAAAGACTTGCGTAACGAACTGGACGGCTGGGAAAACTCCAGCAAGTTTTCGCCTTGGCTGGCCCATGGCAATCTGTCGGTACGAAAAATCTATTCCAGTTTGCGCCGTTACGAAGAGGAGAATGGCGCCAATGAATCCACCTATTGGCTGTATTTTGAATTGCTCTGGCGAGAGTATTTTCAATGGTACGCCCTCCAGCACGGCAAGCGGCTGTTTGCGTTTCGCGGCATTAAACCACGCAAACCTTTAACCTGCTTTTATCCGGAACGTTTTCAAAAATGGTGTCACGGTTACACGCCTTATCCATTAGTAAACGCTTGCATGAAACAACTGAACGCGACAGGTTATATGTCCAATCGCGGCCGGCAAATCGTCGCCAGTTGTTTGGTCAATGAATTGGCGGTGGATTGGCGTTTCGGCGCAGCTTATTTTGAACAACAGTTGCTGGATTACGATGTGGCCAGCAATTGGGGAAATTGGCAATATCTAGCCGGGGTGGGCGCTGATCCGCGCGGCCAGCGGCATTTTGACCTGGAAAAACAAACCCGGCTTTACGATCCGGACGGCCAGTTTATCCGCAAGTGGCAGGCTGAAGTCCGCAATTTGCCATTGGATTCTGTTGATGCCGCAGATTGGCCCGTGGACCCGGCTAACGCGAAATTGGCATCCATATTGTCGGCTTAGGCTAGCGATTAAACACCTCCGTTTGCTGAAGGTGCTAACGGCCTGTGCCAAAACTTTTCGCGCAGGATTTGCACCCCAAATAAAATTCCACCCCATCGTCTTGGGTGACGGAAATATTACCGCCGGCAAGGATCGTCCATTTACTGGGGCGTCCGTGAAATTTAGCGGTTCCTTGCACATAACAAGGTAGATAGGGATAGCTTTCCAGATATTCCGCCGATGTTATCGAGCTGGCTTTACGCAAAACGCTTTTGGCTTGCGGCGTGGAAAGCTTAAAGTCCTCGCAGAACGCCCCGGGCAGGTCGGAACCTGCCATCGCCACCCGCACCTGCGTAAACCCATCAATCGCAAAAGCATTTAACGGGAACATGACCGCGTAAAACCAAAAAGCGGAGTGTATTTTGTTTGCCAAAACCGAGCGCATCAAATTTACCACTTTACCCTTCCGCTAGCGCTTTATACCCCCATCAGACCGCCACTTACCTAGCGTTGATGCAACAAGCGAAACAACCAAAACCCGGCAAACATCGCCACAACAAACGCATAATTACCCAACACGCCCGCACTCAATCCCAATAAAGCCGGCCCCGGACAAAAGCCGGATAAGCCCCAACCGACACCAAATATCGCCGCTCCGGCAATCAGTTTGGCATCAATCCCGGCCGGCACAATAGCCGAAGGTTCTTGCTCGCGATCCGCAGCGTCGTTATTGCGATGCATCAAATAACGCGCCAGCCCCAGCGTCAATAAGGCACTTGCCATGACCAGGGCCAAGCTCGGGTCCCACGCCCCGGCCACATCCAGAAACGCCAATACTTTGGCTGGGTTGCTCATACCAGCCACGATCAAGCCCAGCCCAAACAACAGCCCGTAGGCAAATAAATAAACAGTATTTTTCATCGAGAGTTTCCGGTTTAGAACAGGTGCCGAACAATAAACACCGTAATCCCGGCAGTCAGCATGAAGGTTAGCGTCGCGACGATGGATCGCACGGACAAGCGGGCGATACCGCAAACGCCGTGCCCACTAGTGCAGCCGCCACCTAGCCGGGTGCCGTAACCCACCAGCAGGCCGGCAATTGCCAGCAAACCAGGCGAGGCTGCCAAATCCAACGTAATGTCTGCACCGCTTAAGCGATAAAGAGGCCCACTCGCCAGCAGTCCGGCCAGAAACCAGCCACGCCAGACACTGCTCTCGTTCCAAGGCGGTAGCATGCCCGCCGCGATGCCGGAAATCCCGGCGGTATGCTTATGGGTAAACAACAGCAAAGCGGCGGCCAGCCCAATCATGGCTCCCCCGGCCAGCGCGGATAAAATCGTCAAATAGTTCATGCGTCATTCTTGCCAAAAATGGGCTATTGAAGCAGAAACCGCAACACCAAACCAGATTTACTAGCTTTAACGCCCGATTTAAGTTGGCCAATCTGGCCACTCTTAGCGCCCCTCTTATTCGCATAGACAGCGGGCTCTCGTTATTCACCAAACAACGGCGAGCTCAAATAGCGCTCACCGGAATCCGGCAACACGGCGACGATGATTTTACCTGCGTGTTCCGAACGCTTGGCCAGCCGCACAGCAACCGCAAGCGCCGCACCGCTCGAAATACCGGCCATAATCCCTTCCTCCTTGGCGAGGCGCCGCGTATAGGCGATGGCTTCAGCGTCTTCTACCGGCTCGATCAAGTCAATCAACGACAAATCCAAATTCTGCGGCACAAAGCCGGCACCTATGCCTTGAATACCATGCGGCGCGGCTTGCAAAGGCAGCCCGGCGCGAGTCTGGCTTAATACAGGGCTGCCAGCCGGCTCGACTGCGACACTGAGTACCGGTCTGCCACAATGCTTTTTGAGATAACGCGACACACCGGTAATCGTGCCGCCGGTGCCGACGCCGGCTACGAAAATATCGACCTGACCGCCGCTATCGCGCCAAATTTCCGGGCCGGTGGTTTGTTCGTGTATCGCCGGATTGGCCGGGTTTTTAAACTGTTCAAGCAATAGATAATACTCAGGGTCGGCCGCGGCAATCGCCTCCGCCTGCTCCACCGCCGCGCGCATGCCGAGCGCACCATCGGTCAACCGCAGGTTCGCGCCATACGCCAACAACAACGTGCGGCGCTCCTGGCTCATGTTGTCCGGCATCGTCAATGTGATAGGGATGCCACGCGCGGCGGCCACCGCAGCCAACGCAATACCGGAATTACCGCTGGTGGCTTCCAATAAAGTCTTGCCCGGCGTTAATAGGCCTTGACGCTCCGCAGCCCAGACCATCGCCGCACCGACCCGGCATTTCACCGAATAAGACGGATTACGGCCTTCAATTTTCACCAGCAAGGTCGCGTTCAATCCTTGGCTAATATGATTGATCCGTACTAAAGGTGTCCTGCCTATCGATTGGGAATTATCTGCGTACCAAGCAGGCATTGAGGGTTTCCTGTGGGATAAGGGTTTTACTTTGCATGAAAAAAATGATCCGGGCTTATTGTGAGGGATTCTAAAATCATTCGCTGAGCCCCTCCCTGTAATAGAATCGTTATTTGAATTGACTACCAAAAACAGGTATATACTTTTCCCGGGGGAAGGTGTTTTTTATTTTTTGAGGTGGTACAAACATGAATATTTTCACAAATCGATTAAAACAGACCCTGCTTCTAGCTGCGGGATTGAGTATGGCGGCTCCTGTTTCAATGGCTAGCACATGGGCTGGAACGGCAAATTATACGGCCGCACCTGGTGCCACTGGCGACGAAGCGATAGTAGGTCCGTTTGATACTTACGATTTCGGCTCAGGCGTTACCTTGGTGCAATTTACCAGCGCATCCACCTTTACTGCTTATTTCCAAACTATGGTGGATGGGCACTTCCTGAACAACGCCGGCATCAACGTTCCGGAGTTGAATATCTCAGGCGCGGGCTCGGGTTTTGAATTGACTGTGGCTGCAACCCTAAATGGCACCTACAGTAATTTCTCCGGTTTCCAGTCCTTCAGCTTCACTGGCGGAGCTGTCAACCTGTATTTTGACACGACACCCGATTACAGCTTTACGGGCGATAGCGGCTTCAACAACGGTGCTGCCATTTTATCCGGTACCGTAACCGGCGGTTCCGGGGTCATATCGCCAGCAGGCATAGGCGCCGAGCAGTTGGATTTAAATTTTTCCGGTATTTTTGGTAGTTACGACTCCAACGTCTACGCCCCAGGCATAACCGGCGGGCATTCAGTTTTTTCGATAAACTTGAACAATTCATCTTTACTGTCGGGAATTAATAGCGTTTTGGGCCAAAACACAAACACTGGAGTACTTGCTGCTGTAGATGGCTCTATCCAATTGACATCCGTACCGGTACCTGCTGCTGCGTGGCTATTTGCCACTGGTGTGATCGGCTTAATGACTGCCGGCAAACGTAAAAATTTCGCTGCTTAAGCTCTAAATCTAAAGCATTTCGACTTCGTCGCCCAAGCCATGATAGCGGCTGGGGCGACGAAGTCATTCTGGACCGGCTTCTAAAGCTGTAATCCTTTCGAAAACAACAAACAAATCCTAAACAAGCCCTCCCATTCGTCGCCGTTAATCTGGCCTTTGATTTGGCAATCCACATTGGCGCTGGCTTGCAAAACACCCTGTAGCTCCTTGGTCTTCAACCTCTGCAAGGCCTCATGCACCAACTGCTTGCGCTTGTCCCATATCTGATATTTTTTGTAGAGAACGTCCGGGTTACCACCGCGTTTCAATTCAGTCTTGATACTGACCAGGGTTCGGGCTTCGCGGCTGATAGCCCACAACACCACCGGCGCTGCGACGCCTTCCGCTTTGAGCCCGGCAAGAATTTTAACGGATCGATTCACCTTGCCCGACAACAAAGCATCCATCAACTTAAACACGTCGAACCTAGCGCTGTCAGCCACATCGCCCTCAACCATGGCTTTGTTGATACGGTTAGCCCCGTGCAAGATATATAGTTTTTCAAGCTCCTGAGCCGCGGCCAGCAAGTTGCCTTCGACTCGCACGGCCAGGCTTTTCAACGCCTCCGCGTCAAGATGCATGCCCTTCCGCTCCGCGCGGCGCTGCAACCATTGCAACAACTCCGGCCCTTGTAATGGCCAGACCTGCACGGTGATCGCAATTTTATCCAAGGTCTGAAACCATTGCGACTTCTGCGCCGCGCTATCCAGCTTGCCGGCGGTGATCAGCAAAACGGTATCTTCGGGGGGACGCTGACAATACGCGCTTAGGGCTTTGCCGCCTTCTAACCCAGGCTTGCCGGAAGGCAAGCGTAAATCGATGAGTTTTTTGTCGGAAAAGATGGAAAGGGATTCGGCTTCGAGCGTCAATTGCGGCCACTCGTTACCGGTATCGATGGCAATCACTTCGCGGGTGAGATAACCTGCAGTACGAGCCGCACGCCGAATGTCGTCCGCCGCTTCGCCAAGTTGTAGAGGCTCGTCACCGCTCACCAGATAAACCGGTGCCAGCTCTTTCTGCAAGGCGCCGGTTAACTGGTCAAGCTTCAGACGCATAGCTATTTTTTCTGCGTATCGACGGCGATCCTGGCTCTGGCCAATATCATCCGCGCCACTTGTTTATAGATTTCGTTGCGAATCAATTGTTCTTCGTTGCCTTTCGCCAGTACCGCCGTTTGGTCGTTGAAAAACTCCCGGGAAATTTCGATCACTTGCTCGTCCATCAGCGCATTTTCCTTGCTGTCGAAAAACTGAAAGCGCAGATAATATTCCAGCTCGGACTCACTGGACTTACCGGTTGAACCGATGGTCAGTACCCGGTTACGCATGTCTTCCCTAAGCACCTTGACCACCACGCCGGCATCATTGGGAGAACCCACTATTTTGCCTTTCGAGGCTTTCATGATGGCTTGCAGTTCGCCTTGTAAAGGCACGGAAGCACCAAACACATACATGTTTTTCAGCACTTCCGGCATCTCTATCGAACCGCGCAGATGATATCCGCAGCCAAGCAGCAGCGCCAAAGTTCCAAACAAAACCATTCGGCTCAAGTGATTTATCATTTGCTTCTCGAAAACCCAGCGTTTAAACAACGATATTCACCAGTTTCTGCGGCACCACAATCAGCTTTTTCACCGGTTTACCTTCCAGATAACGCTGCACATTGTCGTCGGCCAGGGCCAAGGCTTCGACTTGCTCCTTGGACGCCGTTGCCGCAACGGATAATTTACCGCGCAGCTTACCGTTCACTTGCACGACCATTTCGATGGCGTCCTGTTGCAATGCGGATTCGTCGATCAGTGGCCAAGCGGCAAGCACGATGTCATCGTTATGCCCCAACTGATTCCACAATGCTTGAGCCGCATGCGGAATAATGGGCGCCAGCATCAAGACGATGGCTTCCAGCACTTCCTGACGGATTGCCCTGCCATTGGCACTATCGTCTTCAAATTTATTCAGCGCGTTGACCAGCTCCATGTTGGCCGCAATCGCGGTATTAAAGGTATGGCGACGGGCCATATCGTCGGTGACTTTTTGCAACGCCTGATGCAACTGGCGGCGCAACACTTTTTGATCATCGCTCAAGGCCGCCTTGTCCAGCGCTTGCTGAGGCAATCCGGCTTCGACATGCAAATAGACTTGCCGCCACAAACGTTTCAGGAAGCGGAATGCACCTTCCACACCGGCGTCATTCCATTCCAACGACTGGTCGGGCGGCGAAGTGAACATGGTGTAGAGACGCACCGTGTCCGCGCCGTATTTGTCGATCAACACCTGCGGATCGACACCGTTGTTTTTCGACTTCGACATTTTTTCGACCGCGCCCACCGTGACCGGTGATCCATCTTCGAGTAACTTGGCACCGATGATCTTGCCCTTGGCGTCACGTTCGACATCGATTTGGGTCAGATTGAAATAGCGTTTGTGGCCGTGATCGTCGATTTGATAGAAGGTTTCGGCGATCACCATGCCTTGCGTCAGCAAGTTTTTGAACGGCTCGTCGCACACCACCAAACCTTCGTCGCGCAACAATTTGGTGAAAAAACGCGCATACAATAAGTGCAAAATCGCATGCTCGATACCGCCGATGTAATGATCGACCGGCAACCAGTAATTGGCGCGTTGGTCCAGCATCGCGCTATCGCAATCCTGGCTGGCATAACGCGCGAAATACCAGGACGACTCCATGAAGGTATCGAAGGTATCGGTCTCGCGGCGGGCCGGTTTGCCGCATTTCGGGCAATCGGTATGCGGAAAAGTAGGATGCGCGGCCAAGGGCGATTGCGAACCGTCCAACACCACGTCGCGCGGTAAGGTCACCGGCAATTGCTCGTCCGGAACGGGGACGGTGCCGCAGTCGCCGCAATAAATCACCGGTATCGGCGCACCCCAGTAACGCTGGCGGGAGACACCCCAGTCGCGCAATCTGAAATTGGTTTTGCGTTCGCCCTTGCCGATACCGGCGAGTTTGGTGGCGATGGCGTCGAAGGCTTGTTTAAAATTCAAGCCATCGAATTCTCCGGAGTTTTTCAACACACCTTTATCGGTAAAGGCTTTTTCGGCAACGCTGTCGTCAGAGCCATCCGCAGCGGCAATCACTTCCTTGATGGCAATACCATATCTCTTAGCGAATTCGTAATCGCGCTGATCGTGTGCAGGCACGGACATGACCGCGCCAGTGCCGTAATTCATCAACACGAAGTTGGCGATCCATACCGGTACGGATTCGCCGGTCAAAGGATGAATGGCGTGAAAACCGGAAGCGATACCGCGCTTTTCCATGGTTTCCATCGCCGCTTCGGAGGTTTCCATCTGCTTGCAGGATTCTATGAAGGCGGCGATGTCGGCATTGGCTTGGGCGGCTTTCAAGGCCAAGGGATGTTCGGCGGCGACGGCGACGTAAGTCACGCCCATCACGGTGTCGGGGCGGGTGGTATAGATACGGATCGGCGCTTCAAAACCATCGACCGCAAAGTCCATTTCCACGCCTTCGGAACGGCCGATCCAGTTGGCTTGCATGGTACGGACCTGTTCCGGCCAACCGGGAAGTTTGTCCAGCGAGGTCAGCAACTCGTCGGCATAAGCGGTGATTTTTAAAAACCACTGCGAAATTTCTTTTTTCTCGACCTGCGTATCGCAACGCCAGCAGCAACCGTCGATGACTTGTTCGTTGGCCAGCACGGTTTGGTCGTGCGGACACCAATTGACTGGCGCGGTTTTTTTATAAACCAGACCTTTTTCCAGCAAGCGGATGAAAAACCATTGCTCCCAACGGTAATAACTCGGATCGCAGGTCGCCAGTTCGCGGCTCCAGTCGTAACCAAAACCCAGACGTTTCAACTGGTCACGCATGTAATCGATATTCGAATAGGTCCAGTCGGCCGGGTGCACCTTGTTTTGCATAGCCGCATTCTCGGCCGGCAAACCAAAGGCGTCCCACCCCATCGGTTGCAACACATGCTTGCCCTGCATCCTTTGAAAACGGCTGATCACGTCGCCAATAGTGTAGTTGCGGACGTGGCCCATGTGCAGCTTGCCGCTGGGATAAGGAAACATCGACAGGCAATAGTATTTTTCTTTGCCGGTGTCTTCAGAAGCGGTAAACACTCCGGATTTTTCCCAGTCGGCCTGTACTTTTTGCTCTATTTCCGACGGCTTGTAATGCTCTTCCATCCTATTCGTCTTTTGCTGTAAAAAGGCGCTAGAATACCTTAGAGACGCTTAAAGCTAAAGCGTGAAAATTAAAACAACACAAGGAGCAGCCATGGGCGAAAACAAACTGATCAAAGCGTATGACGATCTGATGGGCCATCTTTACGAAGCCCTGGACGATACCTTACACACCGTCGCCGACGCATTGGAAATAGCCAAGGAAAAAACCAGCGCGCTGGGCGGCCACACGCAAGAAGAAATCAATAAAATCGCCGACTATGTGATGCGCGATGTAGAACACGTCGCCACCGCGCCGTCGCAACAAAACGACAGCAATTCGTTGTCCGAATGGTTGAAGTTTGACATCGATTTGATCGAAAACTTTGCCCTGGATGCCTTCATGGACATCGCCGACAAAACCAAGGTCAAGCTGGCCGCGTTGGAGATGGAAGCCAAGCTCTATCATCCTTATAAAAGCGGTGAGGTAGCCGGCCCCGGCACTTTTGTCTGCGATGCCTGCGGTAAACAAATCGCCTTCAAATCCACCAGCGTGATACCGGCCTGCCCGGAATGCAAGGGCGGCAGTTTCTCGCGCGTTTGATATTGCAGGCTTTAACCTTATAATGCGGGCTTTTATTTTTTAGCAATCGAGGGCGATTATGCGCAGGGTGATCTTCAATCAGAAAGGCGGCGTGGGTAAATCTACCATTACCTGTAACCTAGCAGCCATCAGCGCCGTAGAGGGTAAAAAAACCCTGGTGATCGATCTCGATGTGCAAGGCAATTCCACCCAGTATTTGCTGGGCAATAAAGTCGCCGATTCCGACAAGACCATCGCCCATTTTTTCAAAGACAGCCTGGGATTGGGCTTATTCGGCGGCGGGAAGGAAGGCTTGGACGGTCTGATTCATGAAACCCCCTTCCCCAACCTTTTCGTATTGCCATCTCATAGCGATTTGGAAGGTTTGCAAAGCCGGTTGGAATCGCGGCATAAAATCTACAAATTAAAAGAAGCGTTGGAAAAACTGGAAGGCTTCGAGCAAATCTATATCGACACCCCGCCGATTTTAAATTTTTATAGCCTATCAGCGTTAATCGCCGCCGAAAAATGCCTGATTCCGTTCGACTGCGACACCTTCGCTCGTGAAGCCCTGTACACATTGATGCGCGCCATCGCCGAAGTCAAAGCCGATCATAACGACAGACTGGAAGTGGAAGGCGTCATCGTCAACCAATATCAAAAGCAGGCCAACCTGCCGCGGCAGTTGGTGGAAGACCTGATCGCCGAGGGTTTGCCGGTCCTGGAGACCAAAATCTCCACCTCGGTGAAAGTCCGCGAATCGCATAGCGACGCCCAGCCTTTGATCCACTACGCGCCAACCCACAAATTGACCGAAGAATACCGGGCCTTGCATTTGGAAATCCACAAATAACGGTTTGGCATTTACCCACATTAAAAAGCCGGCAATGCCGGCTTTTTTGTTTTTAACTGACGGCAAATACCGAAGAGGCAGCCGCGCGCAAATGCTTAACCAGCAAGACTCGCCTGAGTCGCCAGCCCACCATGCCGCACATCGATACCGTCCAACATAAAAATGGCGTGCTCGGCAATGTTCCGGCAATGCTCGCCGCAACGCTCCATGGCTTTCATCATTTGCATCACATCCAAGGCTCTGCGAATCATTCGGGCGTCGTGCAATACCAAAGTCAATTGGTGCTTGATACCCTCCTGCAATTCCGACTCGCAATCCCTATCGCATTCCAACAAGGCGTATGCCTGCTTGGTATCCCGGCTTTCGAAAACCACCATCAACTTGTCCAAAATCAGCTTGATTAAACCGCCGATTTTCACGATGTCAGCCAACAGCTTTTGATTGGGGTCGCTGGTGTTCGGGTCGAACAACACCGTAATCAGTTTGGCGAACTCGACAATCTCAACACCGATTTTTTCCAGCTCTACGGCGATTTTCGACGTCGATAACACATAGCGCAGATCGTTTGCCACCGGACTATGCCGGGCAATGATGTTCAATACCTCGCCGTCAATCTTGCTTTCGAAGCGCTTGACCTTCTTATGCCGTGATACGACTTTTTGCGCCAGTTCGGCATCGCCGTAGTCCAGTGCCTGCATCGCCTGTTCCAATTGGTAAACCAAAAGGTCCGTCATATCCAGCATCAAACTGTGCATATGCCCTAAATCGGTGTCATACGCATGCAAGGTATGCACATTATTGGGAGTGTCTGTTTGCTTCGTCATCGGCAGTTCTCTTGCTTGTTTGGCCAGGGTCTCGGTAATAAGCGAACCTTAGAACAAGCAGATTACAAGAATGTGACACAACCCGATAGACACGCAAAACCCGGCGCGTTAGCCATTGTTTTTAAACAACATATTTATAGAGCCGACGATCTAAAGTCTGCACAAAACGCCAAAAATAATCCGTTGCCCGCATTACTCGGCAAAGAAGCGACAAGCCTGCTCTGTCATGCTGCTGTCATAAATGCAGACAAAAATAGCCCTCGTCCGATACCAATATTTGGCGTTTGCTTATGAATACCTCTTTCTATCGCACCATCTGGATTTCCGACCTACACATTGGCTCGACCCAATGCCAGGCCGATGCCCTGCTGGATTTTTTAAAACATAACGACAGCGAAAAACTCTATCTGGTCGGCGACATCATTGACTTTTGGGCCTTGTCCAAAAAAATGTACTGGCCGCGTGATCACAACACCATCATTCAAAAAATCCTGCGTAAAGCCAGACACGGCACGCAAATTATCTACGTCCCCGGCAACCACGACGAAAACGTCCGCGATTACGACGATTACGTGTTCGGCGACATCGTCGTCAAAAACTCGGATATTCACACCACGGTAAACGGCAAACGCTTCCTGATCGTCCACGGCGACGAATACGATACCATCGCCAAACACCACCAATGGCTGGCAAAAATCGGCAGCCTGGGTTACGACTGGCTGATCGAAATCAACCGCTTCCTGCGCTTGTTCAGACGCCTATTCGGCAGGCAATCGCATTTCTCCTTGGCGGCGTTTGTGAAATTCAAAGTCAAGAATGTGGTGCAATTTATTTCCGATTACGAAGAAAGCATTGTCCGCACCCTGAAAAACGAAGGCCTGGACGGCGTGATTTGCGGGCACATTCATCATGCCGAAATCAAGGAAATAGAAGGCTTCTTATACGTCAATACCGGCGATTTCGTGGAGAGTTGCACGGCCATTGTCGAACATCAAGACGGCAGACTGGAGTTAATCCGCTGGCTGGCCCAGGAAGCGCCGCAATTGACGCAGCAGCACGATGGAGAATTGCCGCATCCTGGCTAACTCCAAAGCTTGCCGGAACCGGCCTACTTAGCTTTGTATTACATGTCACAAAAACTTCGCCAAACCGTCACGGTTTCTTAACCCTCCTCCAAGCGTAATCCCGGAAAATGTGAGCGGGCTTGCAGAATTTTGGGAAGTCACCCAATGACGCGCTCGTCGCCTATCCCCTTAGGCCGGCGAGTGCGTCTCTCTGCGAGTCAGCTCAGGCTCATCCAAGCCTGCTTACTGATTTTTAAGCACAGAGACCATCCGACCATGATCGCAAAGCACATCCGCAGCTACCCGCTGCTGGCCGCAGTGAGCGCCCTCAGCTGCTTCGGCAACGCCCAGGCAGCCACGCCGGTATTTATCAACGAAATTCACTACGACAATGCCGGCACCGATAGCGGCGAGGCCATCGAAATCGCCGGCCCGGCCGGCACCAACCTCAGCGGCTGGTCGTTGGTGCTTTATAACGGCAACGGTGGCGCCAGCTATAACAGCAAAGCCTTAAGCGGCGTAATAGCCGATCAAACCGGCACCGGCTTCGGCACGCTGAGCTTCAGCTATCCGGCAGACGGCATACAAAACGGTGGGCCAGACGGCATTGCCTTGGTCAACGGCAGCACGGTGGTGCAGTTTTTAAGTTACGAGCCCTCACCTTTTACAGCGGTAGGCGGCCCGGCCAACGGCATGACCAGCTTGGATATTGGCGTAGCGGAAACTAACTCAACTCCCGTCGGCCAATCCTTACAACTGAAAGGCACCGGCAACAGCTACGAAAACTTTACCTGGAACGCCCCAGCCACAAATTCATTTGGCGCGGTCAACAACAGCCAAAACTTCGGCGGCGTCACCCCGCCTCCCCCGGTATCCCAATGCGGCCAAGCGGCAACCCTAATCAGCGCCATCCAAGGCAGCAGCGGCGTCAGTCCGTTGAGCGGCAGCGTGCAACATGTTGAAGCCGTGGTCAGCGCCGACTTCCAAGGCAGCGGTAATTTGAACGGCTTTTTCGTGCAGCAAATCGATGGTGCCGACGCCAATCCGGCTACGTCCGAAGGCTTGTTCGTCGCCTCCAGCTTGCCGGTCAATGTCGGCGATAAAATCCACATCGTCGGCACCGTCACCGAAACCTTCAATATGACCCGCCTGGAAAGCGTCAGCTCAGTGGACATTTGCGCCACCGGTAACGCCTTACCGACAGCGGTTGAAGTAAATTTACCCTTCGACAACGCCGACAATAACGCTGAACGCTGGGAAGGCATGTTGATCCGTCTGCCGCAAACCCTGACGGTCAGCGAAAACTTCAATCTAGGCCGCTTCGGTGAATTTTTACTCTCGTCCGGCGGCCGCTTGATGACGCCTACCCAGGTCGCCATGCCCGGCCAAGCCGCTATCGATGCTGCCGCGCAAAATAGCTTGAATCAGCTCACCGTAGACGATGGCTCAAACATCCAAAACCCAGACCCGGTAATTTATCCGCAACCGACCGGTCTCAGCGCCGCCACGCCTTTACGTAGTGGCGATGCGGTGGTGGGCGCTACCGGCGTGTTGGCTTACGATTTTGGCGTGTACCGCCTGCAACCGACTCAGCCGCTAACCTTTGTCGCCGACAATTCCCGCGGCCCGGTTCCGGCCCTGTCCGCCTTGGGCTCGTTAAAAGTCGCCAGCTTCAACGTGTTGAATTACTTCAACGGTAACGGTGTCGGCGGCGGTTTCCCAACCGCTCGCGGCGCTAATACCCTGGTCGAATTCAACCGCCAGCGCGACAAAATCATTCCGGCCATCCATGCCTTAAATGCCGATGTGGTAGGTTTGATGGAAATCGAAAACGACGGCTACGGCAGCAGCAGCGCCATCGCCGATCTGGTGAATGGTTTGAATCAACTGGCCGGCGCCGGCACGTATGCCTATATCAATCCGGGCTTGAGCAAAGTCGGCACCGATGAGATCGCGGTTGGCATCATCTACAAACCGGCTAAAATCACGCCGGTTGGCGCGGTGGCAATATTGGATTCTTCGGTAAACCCCTTATTTATCGACACCAAAAACCGCCCTGCCCTGGCCCAAACTTTCTTGGATAAGGCTTCCAACAAGTTGCTGACCGTGGCAGTCAACCATCTTAAATCCAAAGGTTCGGCTTGCGACGATGTCAATGATCCCGACACCGGCGACGGCCAAGGCAATTGCAACCAAACCCGCACCAATGCTGCGCAAGCCCTGGCCACCTGGTTGGCTGGCGATCCTACCCACAACGGCGCCAACAATGCCCTGATCATCGGTGACCTGAACAGCTATGCCCAGGAAGACCCGATCACAGCCTTGAAAAACGCCGGTTACCAGAACCTGCTGGAAACTTTCGTCGGCAATCAGGCCGCTTACAGTTACGTATTCGATGGCGCGGCCGGTTATCTGGATCATGGCCTAGCGAATGCCGCACTCGCGCCGCAAGTTAAAAGTGCCGGCGAATGGCATATCAACGCCGACGAACCACGCTCTCTGGATTACAACACCGAGTTCAAAACAGCCAATCAAATCAGCAGCTTCTACGCGGCCGATGCTTATCGCTCATCCGACCACGACCCACTGTTAATCAAATTGTTCGTGCCGGGCGACCTGGATAACGACGGCGATGTCGATGGTAGCGACGCCAATTTGATCAAGGCTCAAGTTGGTAAATGCAGCGGCAAAATAGGTTTTAACCGGGAAGCGGATTATGACGCGACCGGCTGTGTCAGCATGGCTGACTACCGGACTTGGTACGGCTATTTCAATAACTACACGGCGAACAGCAAGCCGTAACGGCCGCGAACATCGCCGATTAATTTTTATTTGTTAAAGAAGGTTTTATGAAAAATATGATATGGCGTCATTGCCTGATACTTGCGTTGGCATTTTGGTCTGGTGTCAACCAAGCGAGTACGCTCAGCACATCCGGCGATATTCAAATTAATCCGGGCGGCAATATAGAACTCCAAACGGGTCAAACCCCAGGAAATCTGCAAGCTAAACAACCACCACTTATTACAGGGGGTGACATTCAAATTGTGCCTCGAGGTAGTATTGCAAGCCCAGCGGGACCAACGCCAACCAATTCGGGATCAATTTCACCGTTAACCCTTGTCTCTCCTACTGAACCCACATTTTTGGCGCTACAGCAGACCTCAGGCTTTACCCATATTGGCGATCATTTTGATGTTGAAGTGCTGGCTTTCGCGCCTTTGGCTAACGCCAGCCCGGACGAACTGGTGTTGGGCTTTGGTTTCAACACGCTATTAGGCGGCACGGGCGCTGCGCAGTTTTTGGGTAGCAGCATTAACCCGTTGTTCACCGACGTTTCAACACAGGATGGCGTGAATTTAGCCGCTGCCGGCCTGGCCTTTCCGGGCTTGAGTGCAAATGACGTGGGCTCGTTCATTTCTCTGGCGGTTTTGCATTTTCAGGCCGTCGCGTCAGGTGACTTGAATATCGCGATCACCAGCGATTTGCATGATCTCAACCAAGGTTTGATCTTTTTGAATCAAGGGCCGCTGGCGATCAATGCCAGCGTCGGCTTCAACATCACGGCTGTGCCGTTACCGCCCTCTTTGTTGCTGTTTGGGAGTGGCTTGGTGGTAGGTTTTGGGGGGATTCGGAAGCGCGCGGCATATCTGCATCGCCCCTGACGGACTATTCTCGCCAAATACCCACGGGGCACAAGAGCTGCGATGCTCGGCGCGGAATAACGGGAGAAAACCACTACCAAAATCAAGAGAAAACAAAACGCAGGGTGAGCAACGGTTCTCTGCAAACCGATTATCGGTATAGGCTTATGCCAGGTAATGACAAAAACCGTGCCCGCCCGGCATATTGGCTATTGGTGCGGGCGGTTTTGTAGGTCGTTGCCGGCAGGATCGGAACGTTCTTTTGTTTTTGAGGTTCCGTGCAGCGAGTCGGAAAGAGCCACGTCCAAAGAAAACCGCGTAGGTGCGATTAGCGAAGCGTAATCGCACGTATTTGGGCACAAGTTTCAGGATTGCATGCGTCCGATTACGCTGCGCTAATCGGACGAGCTGTAACGCACAGGAACGAGCCCAAAGATATGCGGCCTCCTGGCTTAAAACTCCACCTTTACCGATCCCAGCAGCGTTCTTGGCGTACCGATATTAACCCGCGAGTTCGGCCCCAGACCCGGAATCACGTCTTGCAGATAATTTTTGTCCAACAGATTGTTTACATTCAGCTGGAAAGTGACTTTGGATTGGCTGACTTTCAAATTGTAGGCAGTCATTAAATCAACCGTAATAAACCCCGGCACATTATAGGTATTCGGCACATTGGTAGAGGCATCGCGCATTGTGATGCCGCCGCCGACTTTAAACCCTTTCAATGACTCCTGTTGAAAGTCGTAAGTATTCCAAAACGTGCCGACGTTTCTGGGGATCGCGAACATCCGCCGACCTTCTCGGCCGTCGTTGTCTTTGGTAACGCGGGTGTCCAGATTGGCGTAGGTGGCGATCATATTCCAGCCCGGTAGGATTTCGCCTTTAATGTCCAACTCCGGTCCGCGGCTACGCACCTCTCCGACCGCGATGGAATACAAGGGATTGTTGGGGTCGGTGGTGGCTACGTTTTGTTTGGTCAAATCGAAATAGGCCAGCGTGGCGCTGAGCCGGCCGTCGAAAAACTCGCTCTTGGCGCCCAATTCCCATTGCTGCGCGCTCTCGGGCGGCAGCGGCTTGCCGCCCTGGCCCAAACCATTGGTGGCGCCAAAGTTTTCGACATAATTGCCGTAAAGGCTCAACCAATCTTGGGCTTGCCACAATACCCCGACGCGCGGTGTCACCGCGTCCGCGGAAAGCTTGGATTGCGCCACTTTATCGGCCTGATCTACGACCTGGTAACGCAAACCGCCCATCACGTGAATCCCGTGCGGCAACTGAATCTGATCCTGGGCGTACAAGCCGTAGAACTCGGTGTCGGTGTCGTAGCGGTCAAATCCGGTCGGAAAGCTATAGCCGGTGTGGATAGGATTATAGATGTCGATGCCGGTCGCGGGATCGCCGTAATAATATTGGCCTGTCGAACGGTTGTTGTAATAATCGCCGCCGACCAGCAATGTGTGCTTTAGCCCAAAGGTATTGAAGTGGCCGGTTAAGTCCAGCGTGGTGTAATAGGTGTTAATGTCGGCCGGGTTAGCAACCACGATTCGATTGAGCTGGCTACCCGTCAGTCCATCTCCCAGCATCGCTACGCTGTTCGGCGTATCCCGGCGCTCGGTGGCGAAGCGATGGCTGATGCTCCAATTGTCGTTAAATTGATGCGACCAATTGAAGCCCAACAAAATGTCGTCGTGATTCTCTGGGGTCTTTTCCATTAAATTGCGCCCGCGCGGCATATCGATAAACCGGCCGTCTACGTAAGGCCAAACCATGGTGTCGTTGACCAAATTGTCGTGTTTGTATTCCATCTCGAAGGTAATTTGCGTTCGAGCGCTGATGTTCCACTTCAGCACCGGCGCCAGAAAGATGCGTTCGCTATCGACCAACTCGCGGTAAGAGCCGCTGTTTTCGTAAGACGCATTCATCCGGTACAACAAGGTATCGTCGTTCGTCAGCGGACCGGTGGCATCCATTGTGGTGCGGTAAAGATCGAACGAACCGAACTGCTGCTGTAAGGCGTAATAAGGGGTATTTAGCGGCTGCTTGGTCACCACGTTGACCATGCCGCCCGGCTCCATCCGCCCGTAAAGAATAGAGGCCGGGCCTTTTACTACCTCAACCCGTTCGACATTGGCCATCTGCCGCTTGCCCCAAGAACTGAACTCGGAGTCGTAGCGGAAGCCGTTGCGAAATAGCGCCGAACTGCGAAAGCCGCGCAGATAGAGATCTTCGGACAGGCCCCCGGAACCCGCGCCCAGGGTTACGCCGCTGACATTTTTTAACGCGGTTTCTATTGTAATCGCTTGCTGATCGTTCAATACTGCTTTCGGCACGATTTGAATATTCACCGGCGTTTCCATCAATGGCGTATCGGTTTTGGTGGCCGTCGCGGAATCGCGCAGCGCATAGTCCTTGTTATACGGATCGTTGGCGTCATAAGCCGCCCTCCCCAGCACCGTTACTGCCGGCATCGTAGCCGCCGACTGTGGCTCGCTGTTATTGACCACCGGCTTAGCTTCGATAATCGCCGTACCGTTGCCCACCAAGCGATAACCCAACCCGCTGTCCTTCAGTAATTTGCTCAGCCCTTGTTCGACGGTGACTGTTTCATGTAAGGCCGGCGCGCTAAGACCGCGGGTCAACTCGGCGTTGAATACCAGTTTTAGATTGGCCTGGTCGGCGAAAGCCGTCAGCGCTTCGGTCAAACCGCCGGCAGTAATGGCATAAGTCCGTGCTTCCTGTTGCATGGGCTCGGCGTAGGCCGTATAGCTGGCAATGCTCAGCGCCAGGGCTGTCACGGCGAATGGCGCACTTAAGGGCGCGAATGCGGGTGTCCTCATAAAATCTCCTGATTGCGTGAATGACTGCGCCGATAGCCGGCGTTACTCTTCACAACGTTTCAGGGAAGAAATCATGAACACTACCTTAAAAATTTTTCAACATATGGCCGGTATTGCCGAAGGGCACGCCAGCCTGAGTTTCGACGAGCTCAGCCTTTATGCCCCTGAGGGTACGAACGGAATACCGGTAATAAATAGGGCCGGGGAGATTTTCGGAATAAATGCTCGCCGATCCACTTTCCTCTGATGCTTTGAAAAACAACGAGGAGCGTCTTCAGTCCATTGGGTAGAGCAATATTGGACTGCTTGCAGTGTGTCATATCACGCCTTATACGGCATTTCACACAGCTCTGTTAATGCAAATCCAGGCCAACATAGGCATTTGACGTATCCCGGCGGCGGTCAAATGTTGGATTTTTGAAGACGCTAAAGCCGCATTAATAGCGCCTATCACGGCCGTTGCTGCCCGGCAGCGTGCCTAAATTGATACGAAATAAAGGCCATTGGCGCCGATTTTGCTTCGTCAAACGTCTTGATAGATAACCCACTTGTATCGCTTTCAAAAACGACTGATGACTGCTGTTTCGGACACACTGGATCATTTCTTTCGGGAAAATCGGGACGATTTAATCGGTTTTTTTCTGCGCCGCCTGCATTGTCCCGATACCGCCAAGGATTTGGCCCAAGAAACCTTTGTGCGGCTATTGTTCTCCGAACAGCGGACGCCGACTCAGGATAGGCGGGCGTTGGCGTTTTTTATCGCCGGCAATTTGGTGGTCGATCATATCCGCAAGGAATCGGTACGCGCCCGTTATGCGCCAAGCCAGGAGATACCGGCCGAACTACTGGAGGCGGTTGCCGGCAATGATCCGGACGCCGAAAAACAGTTAATGGCCTGGCAGGATCTGGATACGGTCAATACGGCCCTGAATGAATTGCCGGAAGAGTGCCGGGCGGCGTTTTACTTAAGCGCCATCGAAGGCCTGACTTACGCGCAAATTGGCGAATGTTTGGGCGTGTCCGAACGGGCCATCGCCAAACGCATTGCCAAAACTTTGAAGCATTGCCGTGACCGTCGCGAGCAACACTGAATTGGCCTGCGGTTTATTTTCCGGCAACATTGTTTTATCGTTTGCCCACTCCTTCCCCGCTTCAGCAGCCTTGATGAACACCGACCCCGACAACTCCAATGAAAGCTTGGCCGACCAGGCGATAGACTGGCTGGTGCTGATGCGTTCCGGTTCGGTTACAGACGCCGCACGCCACCAATTCGAGGCCTGGTATGGTCAAGACGACGCCAACCGGCAAGCCTACGCCGAGGCCGAAGCGCTGTGGGGTTCGGTCGCGCAAGCCGTTAAAACCACACCGCCCGCCAATTTCCAGCCAAAGCAAATTCATGCCGTTCCGCGTTTGCCGCGGCGAGCCGGTTTGGCGCTAGCCGCTTCGCTGGTGTTGGGGTTGTTGCTAGGCCGGGATAGGCTGCACGATTGGTTGTTCAGCGATTACGCAACCGCCGTTGGCGAGCAAAAACAGATTCAATTGGCCGACGGCAGCCGCGTGTTGCTGAATACCGATACCGCGTTGGACATAGACTGGTCGGCGGACAAACGGCGCGTGGTATTGCTCAGAGGCCAAGCCGAGTTCAAGGTTACCAGCGATGCCAATAGACCCTTTGAAGTGGTGGCCGGCGATACGGCGGTTAGGGCCTTGGGGACGGTGTTTGATGTGGCGCGCCCTGGCGCCGATAAGGTCGAAGTCAATGTTACCGAGCATGCGGTAGCCGTGCGCTTGACCGATCAAGCCGATGTCGCCGCGATACGGGTGGAGGAAGGCCAGCGATTGACGTATTCCGCTGGTGGTGGGTTGGATAAACCGGCACCAGCCAATCTCAACCAGTTAAATGCCTGGAAACGCGGCAAGTTGATTTTTCACGATCAGGCGCTGGCCGACGTGGTGGCAGAGTTAAACCGCTATTCCAAAGCCAAAATCATTCTGAACGGGGAGGATGTCAAGCAATTGCGAGTTAGCGGGGTATTTCCAACCGACGGTCTGGCGATGCTGGATGCCTTGCAAAAATCTTTGGCACTGCGTCAGACCGCATTGGGGCCGTGGCTGGTGATTTTGCATTCTTGATGCGAAAACAGAATCGGCCGGGCCGTATAAGGAACCGCCGCTGCGGCAATTGGCCGCATTCCTGGCGGCAAGGCTTTTGTCATAATTAATTGAAAATCGTCTTAACTTGGCGAATTTAGTTGTTTGGAAGAATCACGCCAGCTCAGAGACGCCGCCGCATGTTTAACCGCCAATCCTAAAAACCCGTGCCATTTATTAGAGCGAATCGAATCGGACTTGTTATTGCTCAAAATCCGGCAGCATCTTTTCTTGATGCATCCGTCGGCGTCGAAGCCGGCCGCGCGGTGTCGCTAAAACCAACCCGCAACAAAGAACGTTCGCGCAACATCGCCGTGCTATTTTTGATGTTAGTTACCGTTATGTTGCTGCACTTGGCCGGGGTCAGCTGCTTCTTGTGCCCCGACCTGCCGGAGGCAAAAGCCAGTCCGCTTAAAATGGAAGTGTCGACAATCACGGTTCCGGCCAGCAAGCCAAGCCTTGAGCGAACCCAACCACCGCCGCCCAGCGTTGCCCAACCCAAACCTAAAAAGCCGCAACTCAAACCCCGGTTGAAAAAAGTGACGCCGCAGGCGCCGCCGTCCGATTTTTCAATGCAGGAACAAGTTTTTGATCAACAGCCTCGGCCGGTCGACGATGCCACTCAGCCGGCGATTGCCGAGAAAGTAAGCGCCAACAATCCAAGTCCGACGTTTACCGAGGCATATCTGAATGCCGCTTACCAACACAATCCCAAGCCGGAGTACCCCGGTATCGCCCGCAGCCGAGGCTGGCAGGGCAAAGTGGTTTTGCGCGTGGAAGTCAGCGAGGATGGCCAGGTAGTGGGCGTTGCCGTCGAACAAAGCTGTGACCACGAAGCGCTGGACGAATCCGCGGTCGAAGCCGTCAAGCAATGGCGCTTCGTACCGGCCAAACGCGCTGAAATCAATGTCGCCAGCGCGGTATTGGTGCCAATCATTTTTACGCTGCAAGACCAAGCGCCGGCTTTTTAGATTTTCCGCCAGTATTGCAGTACGCTGGAAACAGCAGGCGGTCGCGGGTTTTCCCGTCAAATCGATTAATGTTAAAAACAGCGGATTCAAACCCGAAGGAGTGGACCGCTTAGCAGCGTTTTATCTCAAATCAGGAAATTTTGTTTTACCTACACGTTTACCATTCATTTCGAAAACACACGTGTCATTCAAAAAAATATTTATCGCGTTCACCCTGCTTTTTAATCCGGGGGAGAAAGCCACTCCCAAAATCTATTGAAAAATCAAAAAACATGGGCAACGCTTTTCTGCCCACCGTCAGCGGTGTATATTTAATACCGCGTGGGCACAAAAACCGTGCCCACCCACCAGACTGCCGCAAACTACGGACTGTTACCCGGCCTACAGAACTTTTTCAATGACAGGTTGTGTTTCATATAATATTACTTTAAATTCTTCACCATACATTGACTTATATTTGAATTCGAAATTCAACGCCGTCCGCATTAATCTATCGACATTTTGATGCCACAAGGGATTGTCTGTAGGGCTCGTAAAATTCATTAAATCGTATTTCTTATTTATAGGTAAATTACTGTTCTTTAGCAGAAAAAAAGGAGTATATGTAACGCCGCTTTCTCTGCACAGTCTTTTTAATTCGGATTGCATTTCATTATTCGCAAAAAGTCCTTTTTGGCTATGAATGGTCAATATTATTTCATCTAATATAGCGGGACCAAGGCCATGATTAACTATTCCAAAACAGATTGAACCATTATCGGGATCTATTGTTTTCTCGAATTGAACTTTTGGCCTTACTGACAACATATTATGTTCTCGGCTTATTTTTGCTTGCCAGTAAGTAGCAAGAAATGCACAAAATCCTACAGCTGCTGCGGATGCCGCCGCCGCATCGAAAAATGCAAAACATAACAACAAAATAAATGTTACTGTTATTGATAATTCTGAATTGTTAGTGAACCATTCTTGCGCTTTTAAGAATGAGTTTTTAATCATAATTGATATCCCTTTATTGGTGACTGTTTTCTGGATGGAAGGCCGTAAGGCGCAATTCGTAGGGCGTCAATAGGCGCAGTCGTATTGCGCCGCATGTTGGCCTTAAAGCATTCGGCGCATTACGCTATCGCTAATGCGCCCTACCAAACTGCGCGAATATTAGCTGGGTTTCAAACTTCACGGCGGGGTTTTCTCCCGTATGTCGCGCCGAGCACCGGAGGGTTTGAACGGATCAAGGCCGTAAGGCGCAATTCGTAGGGCGTCAATAGGCGCAGCCGTATTGCGCCGTATGTTGGCCTTAAATCATTCGGCGCATGACGCTATCGCTAATGCGCCCTACAAAACTGCGCAAATATTAGCTGGATTTCAAACTTCGCGGCGGGGTTTTCTCCCGTATGCCGCGCCGAGCACCGAAGGGTTTGAACGGATTCGCCCGTCAGGGGCGCCGCAGGGATGCGGCGCGTTGCATGCAGGGGCTGGGAAGCCCCTTCAGGCAACCCCGTTCAAACCCGAGGAGCACAGGGAAAAAGCGGCATCCGGGCCGCCTTTCTTTTGGATACTTTTCTTTGGCGGAGCAAAGAAAAGTATCTCGCCTGTCGGTGCGAGAACCGACTTTAAAACAATCGACGCGATAGCGACACGAATCCTACTAATCCAGCTTCGAACCGTAACTTCGGAGTTATTTTGTCCAACAGCCGAGCTCTGAGCTCAAACAGTCGAAAACCAAGCCGGACTAACGACATCCCGAAATACCTCATTCCGCGAATTTCATCGATTGCCTTCTAGCCACCCAAGCTAGAGTCAGCGCCCGAATAAAACCCGCAACACCCGTGTATTACATTTCACGAAATCTTCATTTAGCAATCACAAGTTCATCACAAAATTTCCTTAGGCTGTACTTGCTTTACCCATAGCGATGGAAATTTCTCAACCCCAAATGAACGAGCAGCCAGTGACTTATAACAAAAACCCACTCGCTGTCTTTATCGGAGCGCTCTAAATGATTAAACAATCTGTTCTTGCCGTGGCCTTGCTGTCGGCAATTTCTACGCAAGCCGAGGCGATTACCCTTAATGCCGACGGCGCTTGGCATGCGTTCGACGTAGACAATTCTGTGTCTAATTCCGGTGGTCTGGAATGGATAGACCTGGATAACAATGCGTTGAGCTTTGACTTTACCTTAACCGGATCGGCTATTTTGCGCGTAGTCGATGCCGGCTTTGCGGGTGACAGATTCAGAATTTTTAACACTAGCAGCGTACTTGGTGAGACCTCGGCTGCCGTTAACAATTACCCCACTTCTGTATACAGCGATTTTGATTTGGCTTACGCCAACTCAGCCTACAGCCGCGGCGAATTTTTGCTGGGTGCCGGTAGTTATCAAATCAGCGGTCTGCTGACCCAATCCGCTCTGGACGATACCTCCACCGAGCTTAACGCCACCGTAGGCGCAGTCAGCCTGACCGCAGTGCCGCTGCCTGCCGCCGCAGGCCTGTATGCCGCCGGCGCCGGCCTGCTGGGCCTGGTCTCTCGTCGCCGCCAATCCACTAAATAAGGATTAAACCAATGAAATTAAACAAACTTGCCATAGGCATTGCCTTGGGTTTGGGCACATTGGGCGCGGCCAACGCCGTGACCACCATCCCCACCACCACGATTAAAATCGTCGCGTTCAACGACTTTCACGGCCAACTGGAATCCCCAGGCACGTTCCGGCAAACGCCCAGCAGCGCGGCATCCACCAATATTCCGGTCGGCGGCGTGGATTGGATGGCCGGCTATATCAACGAATTGAAAAACCAAAACCCGAGCACTGTCGTGGTATCGGCAGGCGACATCATCGGCGCCACGCCGCTGGTTTCGGCACTGTTTCACGATGAACCGACCATTGAAACGATGAACCGTCTGGGCCTGGAATTCAACGCGGTTGGCAATCACGAGTTCGACGAAGGCAAGACTGAATTAAAACGCATGCAAAACGGCGGCTGTCATCCGACCGACCCTAACTCCTGCCAAGGCGCTTCAGTTGGCACGCCGGTGCCGTTTGAAGGCGCTGATTTCAAATTTCTGGCTGCTAATGTGGTCGAAACTGCCTCTGGCAAAACCTTGTTTCCGCAATACGCGATCAAAGTCATCGGCGGCGTGCGGGTCGGCTTTATCGGCATGACCTTAAAAGAAACCCCCACCATCGTCACCCCCACCGGCGTGGCTGGCCTGCAATTTAAGGACGAAGCAGCAACCGTGAATGCGTTGATTCCGAAATTGCGGGCGCGCGGTGTGGAAGCGGTGGTGGTGTTGATTCACCAAGGCGGCACGATACCGGTCACCCAAAGCAAATCTACCATCAACAACTGCGATGGCGGTTTGGACGGTTCGCCGATTAAAACCATCGTCAACCAATTGGACGACGAAGTGGATTTGGTGATTTCCGGCCACACGCATCAAGCCTATAACTGCCAAATCGCCAACAAAGCCGGCCGCTTGATTTCGGTGACCAGCGCCAATTCGCAAGGCCGAGTTTTGACTGATATTGATGTGGCCATCAGCACCATTAACGGCGAAGTCAGCAGCGTCAGCGCCGAGAACATCGTCGTTGATCGTAGCAACACCGCCATCACCCCCAACGCGGCGATTAAATCCATCGTCGATAATTACAAAGCCCTGTCCACGCCCATCGCGAATCGGGTGATAGGCAATATCAGCGCAGCGATCACCCGAACCTCCACCGCGGCCGGCGAATCCGCCTTGGGCGACGTGATTGCCGATGCGCAATTGCTGGCCACCCAAAACGTCGGCTTCGGCGAAGCAGTGGTGTCATTCATGAACCCCGGCGGCATCCGCGCCGATTTGACCTTTCCGTCCAGCACTGCTGCTGAAGGCGACGGCAAGGTCACTTACGCGGAAGCGTTTACCGTGCAACCGTTCGGCAACACCTTGGTGACGCTGACCTTGACCGGCGCGCAAATCCACACCCTGCTGGAGCAACAATTCACCGGTTGCACAGTCGGCTATCCGGCCGGTGCACCAGTTGCGGGCCAAGCTTTCAACCGTATCATGCAAGTGTCTAATGGCTTTAGTTACGAGTGGAAAGAAAAAGGCACGGCTTGCGATAACGTCGATCCAGCCAGTATCAAGATCAACGGTGTCGTAGTCGACCCAGCCGCCAGCTATCGGGTTACCGTGAATAACTTCATGGCCGACGGTGGCGATCAATACTATGTGTTGACGCAAGGCACTAACCGTCTGGGCGGTGCGTTGGATCTGGATGCGCTGGAAAACTACTTCACCGTCAACGGTACAGTAGCCCCAGGCCCGCAAAACCGGATTTTGCCGGCTCCGTAAGTTTTAGGGATTAGTTGTAAGCTCTGTAGTGGTACTCGGGCCCGCTGGTACGCGATACAGCGGGCTTTTTTTTGCCTGACGGTTCTAGCGCTTAATGATGATGCTCATGCCCCATTTGCGCTTGTACTTTGATGACGAACGGATCGGATTCCTTGTCGCCCAAATCGGCGAAATCGATCACATCGTAGCTGTCAATGGGGGTCGGTTGCCAGGGCGCGGCGTTTAAAGAATAAGCCTGCAACAGTTCGGTACGCTCGGAAAACTCGCCATGCCGGCGTTCGATCAAGGCCGGTAACGCGACGTCCAGACGCATCACCACATGCCATTCGGTATCCGCGACTTTGCCTTGATATTCGCGGGTCGGGATGCCGTCGGCCCATTCGATGTCTTCGGCAGTCAATTTTTCCAGCAGTTGGCTATCCAGCAGCAACGCCAATTTTTGCCAGGACGGCGTGATATCCAGCATCCGCAAATCGCCGGCCTGAAATTCGATTGCCCGCCGGTCTTGGTGATACAGCTTACGGTGAATCAGCTCTTGGCCGTCACGCTGCCAAAGTTCGCCTACGCCCAGTTGCGGCCGTTCTATTGTGATCTGCCGGCTATCGCGCCAGAAGCGCCAACTCACTTCTGCCGGCAATGCCTGGTGCTCGTCGTGTTCGTGCTCTGCGCCGGTGCGGGTGGTGACGAACTCGGCGGCCACGGCGGGCAAGTTTGCCGAAGACAAATCGGTGATGTTAGCGGCATGCTTGGCCGATGCATGGCTGCAAGCCGCCAAAACGACTAATAAATTGAGACCAAGCAGTTTGGGTAAAAATTTGAAATGGGTGTTGAACATGGATCCTGTACTTTAGCGGTATTCAAAAAAATGTAATTATTCAGTGAATTGCAAAACTCTGACAATCGCCGAGAAATTGCTCCCTCTTCTGATGGAGAGGGTTGGGGAGAGGAGAATTAAACTAGCAAAATACTTTGTTTTCATCCCCTCACCCTACCCTCTCCCGCTGGAGAGGGATTCTTGTACTTCGCAGTGAATAATTACAAAAAATCAGGGACGGCTGGCGTCCCTGATTCGCTTTCGGGAAAAGGCTTACGGATTATTTACGCATGCCTAGCGCATCAGCCATTACATGATAAATCACGTTTTGTTCCAGGGTACCACGGACCAAATAAGCGCCAGGGCCATCGGCATAGATCGCCACGTCTTCGCCGGCGTGGGTTTCCGCACTCATCGGTACTGTAGCTTCCTGCATGTAGTTCGGGTTGGCTGTATCAACCGCTGTCAAATCAGGACGCAATTTGCTGCCAGCATAAGCAGCGGCCACGGTGCCTTCGTTGGCTGGATTAAATTCCTTGCGTTGCAAGCCGCCGGTCCAACCCGGACCGTTAGCATACGACAAGGTGGTGTAAGGCAAACCCAAAGAATCCTTCAGGGTAACGCCGTCCACGGCGGTTTGGCCCAGGATAGGATTACCGCGCGAAGGATAACCGGCGATGGTGAATACATGACTATGATCGGCAGTAACCAAGATCAATGTATCTTCGTCGCGGGTCAGTTGTTTGGCTTTTTTCACCGCATCCGACAACGCCACGGTATCGGTCAGCGCCCGGTAGGCATTGCCGGCATGGTGAGCATGGTCTATCCGGCCGGCTTCCACCATCAGGTAATAACCTTTGCGGTTTTTTTCCAGAATTTTGATGGCTTTTTCGGTCATCTCGGTCAAGGACGGTTCGCCGGCTGCGTCTTGCGCGCGGTCGGCTTCATAGCGCATATGCGAACGTTCGAACAAACCCAACAAATGATCGGTAGACGCTGGATTTACCGCGTCGAATTGCGCTTTGTTCCAGACGTAGTCGGAATTATTGTATTGCGAAGTCCATTCCAAGGTCAGATCGCGGCCATCGGCACGGCGGCCTTTTTGGGTGGGGTATTCAGGGTCGGCAATGTTATTAGGCATGAAATAGCTGCGGCCACCGCCCAATGCCACTTCCAGACCGTCGCCGTAAGGAAATTCCAGCAACTGGCGGGCAATATCCTTCACAGTGGCGCCGGCAGGCAGATTGCTGTCCGCTTCCCAATCGCGGTTGGAAATATGTGCGTAATTCACGGCGGGCGTGGCGTGGGTAAAACGGGCGGTTGTGACGACACCGGTGGACATGCCGCGTTCCTCGGCGCGTTCCAGGATGGTTTTGACACTGTGTGCCGCGGTGACTTCCGCGCTTTTTTCGGTGCGTGAAATACCTTGCTCGACGGAAATAGCGCCGTCATTGGCTTTAATACCGGCGACCATGGCGGTGGCGGTAGGCGCGGAATCCGACGTTTGCTGGTTGGCGCTGGCAGTAACCGAGTGAGCGATATTGTTGAATTTTTCAAATTGCAGACGGTTGAATTCGCCGTCGCGTCCGGCCATTTGGCCTTCCAAAATCCGCGCAGCGGTGACCGTAGATACACCCATGCCGTCGCCGACGAACAAGATAACGTTTTTGGCTTTGCGTAATTCTGCTACGTCTCGCTTATTGACCAATACCGCAGCTTCTCCGGCTTTGAACCATTCAACGCCGGATGTCGGTACTTGGCTGGTTGGCGTAGGTTTATGAGAATCCTGATGATCGCGGTCGGCATGGTCATGGGCGACTGCGGCTACCGACAAGGTAAAACCGAAGGCGCCGACAGCGACTGCCACCAATTTTTGTGGATGTGTTTTTTTCATGTGTTGCCCCGAGAACGGTTTATGGAGCGGCAACATTAGCGATTGAATATGACAAGCTCATTACGGGATAAAACATGAAAAGCCAGCTTAGCCGATAAAGCTCGGCTAACCTGCCTTATTGCCCCGACGCTATTTCACATGGGTACACCGTTCGGGCTGAGCCCTTCGGCTGCGCTCAGGACGAACGGTATTTAAGGGCCGGGTTAATCACTGCGGATCTTAATGTTTACGGCCGCGTTTCATCCATATCAAACCCACCAGCGCGGAACCGAACAACCAAACCGCGCCCGGCACCGGCACGGCAGACACTTTGTACAGCGAAGTGGTTTCGCTTACCTCGTTGGCCACCGCCAGATAACTGCCTTGGGCATTGCTGAAGAAACTCAACCCCTCGGGACCGATGTCGCCGCCGGTGAACAACATGTCCAAAAACGTCGGACTGTTCAGGTCGGTCAAATCCCAAACCATCACCGCATTGGAACGCTCCAAACCCAGGAACAACAAGTCACGGCCGTCCACTTTACCCACCACCGCAGTTTCCGGCTCAGGACCTTTGTTGTCGCTACGGCCATCGTCCCATAAGGCTGCGAAAGCCGCGTTACCAGGGTTCGCCGCAATCAACGCTTTGATGGTTTGTTCCAGTTTGTCGCCGGAATCAAACACCATGCTGCCATTGGCATCCAGAATCGAGAACGAGCGGGCGCCGAAGACTTGTAATTGATCCAAGTCGCCATCGTTGTCCAAATCGCCGCTTGTGGAAACCGTCAGTCGATTCAGCTTGTCATTGTTCGTAGCCCAATCAGGGCCATGCAAGGCTGTCATAGTGGCATTCAAGACGGGATCGATAGTCGCTGCGCCCACCCGCACTTCTTCTGCACCGCCCGGCCAATCCTCGCGAGAATCGCCTTCGTTGGCGGTCACGTAATATTGATTGCCGTCTTTGCTAAAGCTGGCGATGCCGTCGGGCATATACATACCCATCACATTCCAATTCTGGATATTGCCTTTCAGAGCCGCAGTGCCGGGACCGTCGCGATCAGAGACATCCAGACCGTTACCGGCTAAATTGTGATCCTTCAAACCCATGGACTTTATGTCGGTGACTGTGGCGCTGGCAATATCAATGACCGCAACCGAATTGGCTTCTTGCAGCGTCGCAAAAGCTTTGCTGCCATCTTGGCTAACCGCAATGTATTCCGGTTCCAAATCTTGCGCGACGCTGGCGTTCGGGCCGGTCAGACGCACGCCGCTGGCTTTCAAAGCCTCCGCCGCATCATTGAAAGCAGAAAATCCTGCCGTTTGGACGGCAAAGGTGTTGGTGTTGATAATACTCACCGAGCCTTCCGGATCGCCGCTTGGCCCCATCAAATAGCTGCTGGGTTCGCCTTCGTTAGCCACCAGCAAGCGGCTGCCGTCGGGCGTGTAAGTCACTGCGTCAGGGTTGGCACCCACGGTGACACTTTGCTGCAATGTGTAGTCAGCCGCATTGTAGAAACGCACCAAACCCGCATCGGTTTTAGTGGGCGCAGTCAAAGCAATGGCCGCTTGGCCGTTTTTCACCGCCACGCTGTTGATTCCGCCGAGCGCGCTCGTGGAAATGCTTTGCAGCAAATTACCGTTCATATCCAGCACATCAATGCCGCCTTGGCCGATATTGGCCTGATTGGCATCGGTTCCCGCTACCCACAAGCGGTTGTTAACCGCATCGAAAGAGACGATTTCCGAACCCATGGCACTGGAACCATTCGCTGCAGTGTGATTGAAGGTCCATTGACGCGACCATTGAAAATCCCCCGCAGCGCTGGCATTGGGAGAGGCCAGCACAGCAGCGACGGCGGCGGCGATTGAAGTGAGTTTCATAAAAATGCTCCTGAGGCACTATTCGTTTGGTGTTTGAAGAAAGGATGTCTGAGTTCCAGCGCACCGACAGCGTCGGAACGGTAGTCTTGCGAATGGTAAATAGCCTTTATGACAGTAGCGTTACGCGACAGCCGCATCGCAAACGCCCGGAAAATTGACTTGATTCCATATTTCAATTATTGTTGAAATATGGAAAATAAAACTGCTGTGATCGCACTGGCCGCATTGGCCCAAGAATCCCGTCTGGCAATTTACCGCGCGCTGGTGCAAGCCGGCCCGGCAGGTTTGGCCGCCGGAAAAATCAGTGAAGCCACCGGTATTGCTCCGTCTTCCCTGTCGTTTCATTTGAAGGAATTGACTTACGCCAACCTGGTGAACTCGCGCAACGAGAGCCGCTTTGTGATTTATACGGCCAATTTTTCCGCGATGAACGATCTGTTGGCTTTCCTGACTGAGAACTGTTGCGACGGCCATCCCTGTCTATCGCTCTCAGCCTGTTCCACCAATAACGAATCTTTACCCTCAACCCCGACCGACACTCCATCATGAACGTATTGTTTTTGTGTACCGGCAATTCCTGCCGTTCCGTCCTTGGCGAAGCCACTTTCAATCATTTGGCACCGGCCGGCTGGCGTGGCCTGAGCGCCGGCAGCAAACCCACCGGCAAGATCCACCCGCGATCATTGGCTTTGCTGGCCAGAGAAGGCATATCCACCGAGGGTTATTACAGCAAATCCTGGAATGGCCTACCGATGACGCCCGACATCGTGCTGAGTGTGTGCGGCAATGCCGCCAACGAAACCTGCCCCGCCTACTTGGGCCCAGTCATGCGCAGCCATTGGGGCGTTGAAGATCCGGCTCACGTCGAGGGTACCGACGAGGAAATCGACGCGGCCTTCATGGTCGCGTATCGGATTCTGCGCCATCGCATCGAGCAGTTTTTTGCTTTACCGTTGGAAGAGTTAAAAAACGATCCCGAGCGTCTGAAAGCCGAACTGGATCGCATCGGCACCTTGTTGCCTTAGTTGTTAAGGAGTTTCCTTATGACCAGTATTCAAATATTTGATCCTGCATTGTGTTGCAGCACCGGCGTTTGCGGTGTGGAAGTCGATCAGCAGTTAGTGGGTTTTGCCGCCGATGTCGATTGGGCCAAACAAAACGGCGCGGACATTGAGCGCTTTAATCTGGCGCAAACCCCGTTGGCGTTTGCCGAAAACCCGGTGGTTAAGGCGTTTTTGGAGCGTTCCGGCGCCGATGCCCTACCGTTGATTTTGGTGGATGGTGAAGTCGCCTTGGCCGGCCGCTATCCGAATCGAACCGAATTGGCGCGTTGGGCGGCAATTAGCGTAGCGGAACAGCCAAGCCCGTCCGGCTGTTGCAGCGGCAGCAGCTGTTGTTAACTTCAACCGATAGAGCCGTGAACAGCGATTGCAAATTCCTCGACCAAGCGCCGCGCTTTCTGTTTTTTACCGGCAAAGGCGGCGTGGGCAAGACTTCTATCGCGTGCGCCTCGGCCTTAGAGTTGGCGGATGCCGGCAAACAGGTGTTGTTGGTGAGCACCGATCCGGCCTCAAATGTCGGCCAGGTATTTGGTATCGACATCGGCAATCAGATCACCGCCATACCGGCCGTGTCCGGCCTGGCGGCTTTGGAAATCGATCCACAAGCGGCAGCGCAAGCCTATCGCGACCGTATCGTCGGCCCGGTGCGCGGCGTGTTGCCGGACAGCATCGTTAAAGGCATAGAAGAACAATTGTCCGGGGCCTGTACCACGGAAATTGCGGCATTCGACGAATTCACCGCACTATTAGTCAACTCTGATTTGACCGCCGGCTACGACCATATCGTGTTCGACACCGCCCCGACCGGCCACACCATTCGTCTGCTGCAACTGCCCGGCGCCTGGAGCGGTTTTCTGGAACAAGGCAAAGGCGATGCCTCTTGCCTGGGCCCCTTGGCTGGTTTGGAAAAACAGCGTAGCCAATATAAAGCTGCTCTGGACGCATTGGCCGATCCGCAACGCAGCCGTTTGATCCTGGTCGCTCGCGCCCAAGCATCGACCTTGCGCGAAGTGGCACGTACCCATGAAGAGTTAAACACCATCGGCTTGTCGCAACAATATCTGGTTGTTAACGGTATTTTGCCGGAAAGCGAAACCGCGCAAGACCCACTCGCCAGCGCGATCTACCAGCGCGAGCAAAATGCCTTAACCGATATACCGGCGGCGGTGAGTGGCTTACCGACAGATTGCATTGAATTAAAGCCCTTCAATCTGGTTGGACTGATGGCTCTTAGGCAATTGCTGAGCAAATCCACGCCGCTCTCCACATCTGACAATGAAGTGATACCAGCCATACCCGCAGCCAATCTCTCAACACTTGTGGACGAGATTGCCGCCGATGGTCATGGCTTGGTGATGCTGATGGGCAAAGGCGGCGTCGGTAAAACCACCCTGGCCGCCGCGCTGGCCGTGGAACTGGCGCGGCGCGGTTTGCCGGTGCATCTGACCACCTCCGACCCAGCCGCCAATTTAACGGACACGCTAAACGGCGCTTTGCCTGAACTGGCAGTCAGCAAAATAGATCCGCATGCTGAAACCGAACGCTACCGTCAGCATGTGCTGTCCACAAAAGGCGCCAAACTGGATGAACAAGGCCGCGCCTTGCTGGAAGAAGACCTGCGCTCGCCGTGTACCGAAGAAATTGCCGTATTCCAAGCCTTTTCCCGCATCATCCGCGAAGCCGGCAAGAAATTCGTGGTGATGGATACCGCCCCTACCGGCCATACCCTGCTGCTCTTGGACGCCACCGGCGCTTACCATCGCGAGGTGGCGCGGCAGATGGGCGATTCCAAGCAGCATTTCACCACGCCGATGATGCAGTTGCAAAACCCGCACCAAACCAAGGTGCTGATCGTCACTTTAGCGGAAACCACGCCAGTATTGGAAGCCGCTCATCTGCAAAACGATCTGCGCCGGGCCGGTATCGAGCCCTGGGCCTGGGTGATTAATAACAGCGTGGCGGCGACCACCGTGCATTCGGCGCTGTTACGCCAACGCGCGGCCAATGAATTGCCGGAAATTGCCGAGGTAGCGGATCGGCACGCCCAGCGTTATGCGCTCGTGCCCTTGTTGCGAGAAGAACCGACGGGTGTGGAACGCTTGCTGGCATTAGCTGGCGGCCAAAGTCCTTCTCCTTTAGTACCTACGGATCATAAAGGAGAAGGTTGAGATGAGGGGATTAAAATCAGTTATTTACATTGCTCACCCTAGCCCTCTCCCTGAGGGAGAGGGAATTTTCAGAGGTCCCCACTAAACAATGCTAGCTAATCTCTAATCTCATTCACTCTTTACCCCGGAGCAAACGCGATGAAACGCCTGCATATCCATCTCGCCGTCGATGATCTGGCAAAAAATATCGACTTTTACAGTGCACTGTTTCAAAGCGCACCGAGCGTGCGCGAAGCCGATTACGCCAAGTGGCTATTGGACGATCCGCGCGTCAATTTCGCGATTTCCAGTCGCGGCCGCCAGCCGGGGTTGGATCATTTGGGCATACAAGTCGAATCGGGTGAGGAGTTGGAAGCGGTCGAACAAAATCTGGCCGCCGCCGAGTTGCCGGTCGCGGCGCAAAAACAAGCCAACTGTTGCTATGCCCAGTCCGACAAATACTGGACCGTCGATCCGCAAGGCATCGCCTGGGAAGCCTTCCACTCCTTGCAAACTATTCCCTTATTTGGCGACGATCAAGTGTTGCAACTTGAACCCGCCAGCAGTTGCTGCAAACCACCGGCAGCCGATAACGCTGCACAGTAAATAGCTGACTTGGAGATTTAAATGAGCACCCCGCATTGCCCCAACGCCCGTTTATCCTTTCTCGACCGTTTCCTGACCCTGTGGATTTTCATCGCCATGGCGATTGGGGTCGGCATCGGTTTTATGTTTCCCACGGAAGTAACTGGCTTTAACACGGCGGTATCGGTCGACACCACCAATATTCCCATCGCCATCGGCTTGATCGTGATGATGTATCCACCGCTGGCCAAAGTCCGTTACGAAGAACTCGGCGACGTATTCCGCAACTGGCGAATATTGGCGGTGTCCTTGCTGCAAAACTGGCTGCTCGGACCGCTGTTGATGTTTGTATTGGCTATCGTGTTTCTGCGCGATTATCCCGAATACATGGTGGGCCTGATCCTGATCGGCCTAGCGCGCTGTATCGCGATGGTCATCGTCTGGAACGAATTGGCCAACGGCGATAATGAATACGCGGCGGGCTTGGTGGCATTTAACAGCGTATTCCAGGTCTTGTTTTACAGCGTCTATGCCTGGTTGTTCATCACCGTACTGCCGCCCTTGTTCGGCATGCAAGGTAGTCTGGTTGATATTACGATTGGCGAAATCGCCAAGAGCGTATTCATCTATCTGGGCATTCCATTTATCGCCGGCTTTAGCACGCGCTTTCTATTGGTCAAAGCCAAAGGCAAGGATTGGTATCACCAGCATTTCGTCCCGAAAATCAGCCCACTGACCTTGATCGCCCTGCTGTTTACCATCGTGGTGATGTTCTCGCTGAAAGGCGACTTAATCGTGCAATTGCCGCTGAACGTGGTGCGGATTGCGATACCGCTGTTGATTTATTTTGTGGTGATGTTTTTACTGAGCTTTTGGCTGGGTAAAGCCATCGGCGCCGGTTACGGCAAAACCACCACACTGGCGTTTACCGCCGCCAGCAATAATTTTGAGTTGGCGATTGCGGTGGCGGTGGCGGTGTTTGGTATTAACAGCGGCGCGGCGTTTGCCGCGGTGATTGGACCCTTGATCGAAGTGCCGGTGATGATCGCCTTGGTCAATGTGGCTTTCTTTTTCCGTAAACAGGGGATGATTTAAAAATAGCAAAACGTTTACCCAACGACTGCATTACCCCTCTTTAACCTTACAAAGGAATACCCTCATGGCTACTGATAAATCGAAAAACGATAGAAAGAAAATTGCGGTGGAAGAACCCACTTACGACCAACTGAAAAACTTTTCCCGCTTTAACGGCTTAAAAACCCGTACGGTGGTGGCGTGTATGGTGAATATCATGCTGCAAGATGAAGTGTTAAGCCGCCGTGTCGTCGAGCAGTGCCTGGCTGCCGACTCAGAGGAAGCCAATTAGTGTCAGCCGGATCAAAATCGCCAACAATTTTAAGCGGCGTTGATTGAAGTCAAAGCTATCAGAACAAGCCTGTTTGATAATTCAGCCGGACATGTTCAATCGCACATGCCAACGCGGTTTTTTTGGATTCATCAGCGATTAAGTCAGGTTATGACTATGGACAATGACATTTTAATCGATCAAGCCCGGCAGCTTTATGCGGCATTGCATGCCAGACAGATTGGGCTGTTGGCTCCCAACCTTACGGCATTGGATCGCCTGGAGCGTTTGATTTTCAGTGCCTATGGCCGTTACCAGCGCCGCTTGAACCGTTGCGCACTTTGTTACCAAACCCGCAAGCATGACTGTGAGCGGGAGCCCGGTAAAAAGCGTATTTCTTGCCAACGCCGCAACCCCTTCGCCGCTGTTGCCCGGTTTTAACCGGCAATATTTTGCTGTCCACGCCTGGCTTATTTGTTTAGTATTGCGCCATGGATGACGGCGAATTTGCACAGCTTCCGTGGCGGTATCGATAGGCATCGCGCGCTTGAGTTGTCTGCATTGACGCTTGGAGAGACCGGGCAGACACTTTCAGTTGGCAAGCGGAATGTATCGCCGCCGACAAGGCGTCTTTTGGAGGCGCCCCGCCAAATAACTGCCAGTGAACGATTTGAAAAATCTAGCTCCAAATTAAGAACAGCGTGTAGATGGCCTATGATTTTTCAATTGCAATGGAACGCGACGATTCAACCTAACTGCCCAGAACTCGACGATGAATAGTTTTATTCGATCCGTACTTGCAGAGGCGGACTATAAACCGGAAGGGCTCTTGCAGATGCTAAGAGCCGTGCAGGCGCAGTACCTGCATATTCCCCAGGCGGCTATCGAACAATTGGCCGCTGCTTTGCATATTCCCCGTACCCAGATTATTGCCGTCGCGGAATTCTATAGTTTCCTGCACCTGACGCCGCAAGGCCGTTACGACATTCATATCAGCGACTCGATTACCGACCGAATGCTAGGCAAGGAAAAACTGCTGAATTACCTGGCGGAAAAATTGCGGGTCAAAGTGGGTGAAGTCCGCGCGGACGGCCTGGTCAGTTTGAATAATACCTCCTGCACCGGCATGTGCGACCAAGGCCCGGCCGGTTTGGTTAACGGCTATGCGTTGACCCGTCTGGACCCTGCCAGAATCGATGTCATCGCCAAACTGATCGAACAACAAGCGCCGTTAAGCGATTGGCCGCCGGAGTTCTTTGCGGTGGAAGAGCCGCTCCGCAAACCCGGCCTATTGCTCAACCAGCCATTCGAAAATGGCGCGGCGATAAGGGCGACCTTTGCCCGCGGCCTGACGGAAACCCTGGCGGAAGTGGACAGCTCCAATCTGCGCGGCCGCGGAGGTGCGGGCTTTAAAACCGCGTTGAAATGGCGGACTTGTGCTCAACAAACTGTCACGCCACACTACGTCATTTGTAACGCCGACGAGGGCGAACCGGGTACATTTAAAGACCGGATGCTGCTCGATCTGTATGCCGACCAAGTCTTTGAAGGCATGACCTTGTGCGCGGCGATTATTGGTTCGGATCAGGGCTTGCTGTATCTGCGCGCCGAGTATTTATTCCTCTACGAGCAATTGCAGCGGGTGTTAAAGCGCCGCCGCGATAGCGGTTTGCTGGGGCGCAATATTCTCGGTCACGAAGGCTTTGATTTTGACATCGAAATCCGCATGGGCGCCGGTGCCTATATTTGCGGCGAGGCATCCGCGCAAATCGAGTCCTTGGAAGGCAAGCCCGGCATACCTCGGGTTAAGCCACCCAACTCGGTGATCTGCGGCTATCAACGCAAACCCACCGTGGTGGACAACGTCGAGACTTTTTTTGCTGCCACCCACATCGCCATACAAGGCGGGCAATGGTTTGCGGAAGTCGGCACCCCGCAATCCACCGGCAGCAAACTGCTCAGCATCAGCGGCGACTGCGCACGACCAGGCATTTACGAATACCCGTTCGGCACATCAATTGAAGAGATTTTGCGGGACTGCGGCGCGGACGACGTGATGGGTGTGCAAGTCGGCGGGCCGTCCGGCACCTTTATTTCCAACCGGGAATTGCAACGGCGCATAGCCTTCGAGGACCTATCCACCGCCGGCTCGTTTATGGTGTTCAACAACAGCCGCAATATTTTCGACATCGTGCAAAACTTTACCGATTTCTTTGCCCATGAAAGCTGCGGCTTTTGCACGCCCTGTCGGGTCGGCACCACACTGTTGAAAAATCAGCTGCGGAAAATTGTCGAAGGCAACGGCGCTGCGGTCGACCTGGAAGAACTCAACGAGATATGCCTGGTCGTCAAAAACAACAGCCATTGCGGTTTGGGGGATTCGGCCGCCAATCCGATTCTAAGTACCCTGGCCAGCTATCCGGAGCTGTATCTTAAGCAATTAAAGCAGAGCAGTTTTACCCCGGGTTTTGACTTGGACGCCACCCTGGCCGTGGCCCGCCGTATGGCACAGCGCGACGACGACGCAGCGCATTTATCGCAAGTGGAGAATTGAGATGAGCGGCACTCTTTGCATCGACGGCATCGCCGTTCCGTTCAGCGACGGCCAAACTATTATCGAAGCAGCCCGCACAGCCGGCGTGTACATTCCTTATCTGTGCCACCGGCCGGGTTACGCCCCTTACGGCAGTTGCAAACTCTGTACGGTTAAAGTCAACGGCCGCACCAATACCGCCTGCACCCTGCCGGCCGCCGACGGCCAAACCGTCATCAGCAACAGCCCCGACCTGCAACACGACCGCCAGCGCATCACGCAGATGCTGTTCGTGGAAGGCAACCATTTCTGTCCTTCTTGCGAAAAATCCGGCAATTGCCAGTTACAGGCCGTGGCCTACCTTCAGAACATGCTGGACAACCATTACCCGCATTTTTATGCCCAGCGGGAAATGGACGCCTCGCACCCGGATATCTTGATCGACCACGACCGCTGCATTTTCTGCAACCTGTGCGTGCGCGCCAGCAAGGAAAAAGACGGCAAAGAGGTATTCGGCATCGCCGGGCGCGGCATCAACAAACGCCTAATCGTCAACTCGCCTAGCGGCAAGCTGAAAGACAGCGAGATTAGTGTCGACGACGAGGCCGCCCATGTCTGCCCGACCGGCGCGATTCTGGTCAAACGCAGCGCCTATCTGGCACCGATTGGTGAACGCATCTACGACGGGCATCCCATCAGCGAAGTCGCCTGCGAAAAATCGGTTATCAAAGCCGGCGAGGCCCGCGGCTACCCAAGCTGCGACCCGACCAAACTGGCGGAGTCAGCTCAGCAGAACGGTGGCCCGGACTCCCACTACGCGGCGACCATGCCGCCAGCTCCGGACATCAAACATGGCCGCTAAGATTAAAATCGCCACCACCTCGCTGGCCGGCTGCTTTGGCTGCCATATGTCGTTTCTGGATATAGACGAGCGCTTACTGAAACTGGCCGACATCGTCGAATTCGACCGTTCGCCACTCACCGACATCGAGCACTGCGGCCCGTGCGACATCGGCCTGATCGAAGGCGGGGTGTGCAATTCCGAAAACGTGCATGTGCTGCGCGAGTTTCGCGCTAACTGCAAAATTCTGATCGCCGTCGGCGCTTGCGCCATCAACGGCGGCTTGCCGGCGCTGCGCAATTTTTTCAAACTGGAAGACTGCCTGCTGGAAGCCTATCAGGACGGTATCGGCGTGGACAATCCGCAGATACCCAGCGACCCGGAATTGCCTTTGCTGCTGGACAAGGTACGACCGGTCCACGAGATCGTCAAAATCGATTATTTTATGCCCGGCTGTCCGCCGTCCGCCGATGTGTTTTGGCACTACCTCAGCGCATTGATCGAAGGCCGCGACCCGACTTTACCTTACGAATTAGTCCATTACGACTAACGGAGGAGCCCCGTGTACGAATATCTTGAAACCGCCGATCCGGCCTTGGTCGAGTCAGGCAAGTTAAAACGGGTCGCCGTCGATCCGGTATCCCGCGTGGAAGGCCACGGCAAAGTCACGCTGCTGCTCGACGAAAACAATCAAGTCCAGCAAGCCCGCCTGCACATCGTCGAATTTCGCGGCTTCGAAAAATTCATCCAAGGCCGTCCTTACTGGGAACTACCGGTGATGGTGCAGCGCTTGTGCGGCATCTGCCCGGTCAGTCATCATCTGGCCGCCGCCAAGGCCATCGACCAGTTAGTCGGCGTCGATCCGGCCAATCTGCCGCCGGCTGCAGATAAATTACGGCGCTTGCTGCATTTCGGCCAGGTCTTGCAATCGCATGCCTTGCATTTTTTCCACCTGTCCAGCCCGGATTTGCTGTTCGGTTTCGAAAGCGAGATCGGCAAACGCAACATCGTCGCCGTGTTGGCGAATTATCCGGATATTGGCCTGCAAGGCGTAAAACTGCGCAAATACGGCCAGGAAGTGATCCGCATGGTCTGCGGCAAGCGCATCCACGGCACCGGCGCGATACCGGGCGGCATGAACAAAGCGCTGAGCAAAGATGAGCGCGATTATCTCAAACAAGACATCGGCCAAATCGTGAGTTGGGCGCAAGGCGCTTTGCAACTGGTCACAAAAGTCCACACCGCCAACCTGCCCTATTACGACGACTTTGCCACCATCCGCAGCAACTACCTGAGTTTGACCAAGCCTGACGGTGCGCTGGAGCTTTATCACGGCGGGATTAGGGTGAAGAACCCGCTAGGCGACACCCTCGTGGATCATTACGATTACTGCGACTATCCGGACTTGATCCGAGAAGAAGTCCGTTCTTGGACTTATATGAAATTCCCCTACCTGACGGCGCAGGGTAAAGCCGATGGCTGGTATCGGGTGGGACCGTTGGCGCGGGTCAACAATTGCGATTTTATCGACACACCACTGGCGGAAGCCGCGCGCGTCGAATTCAAGCAGCACGGCGGCGGCGCGATGGTACACAGCACGCTGGCTTTTCACTGGACGCGGATGATCGAATTGCTGCATTGCGCGGAAAGCATCCAAATCCTGCTGGACGATCCGGACCTGCTGAGTAACGATCTGCTTGCCAAAGGCGAAAAACGCTACGAAGGCATAGGCGTGATCGAAGCGCCGCGCGGCACGCTGTTTCATCATTATCAAATCGACGAAAACGACATCGTCACCAAAGCCAATCTGATCGTCTCCACCACCAGCAACAACACGGCGATGAACGAGTCGGTGCGGCAAGTCGCGGCGGAATATCTGTCGGGGCGCGAATTGACCGAACCCTTGCTGAATAATCTGGAAGTGGCGATTCGCGCCTACGACCCTTGCCTGTCCTGCGCCACGCATGCGGTCGGCAAAATGCCCTTGCAGTTGGAATTGGTCGACGCGGACGGCAAGTTGGTGGATAAACTGGTGCGACACAGCAGCGGCGAATTCATTCACGGTAGCGAATGACAAAACCCATCCTGGTGTTTGGTTACGGCAATCCCAGCCGTGGCGACGATGCCGTTGGTCCTTTGCTGTTGGATTATCTCGCCGAGCATCTGGACCTCAGCAATATCGAATTGCTCAGCGATTTTCAGTTACAAATCGAGCACGCTTTGGATATACAAGACCGCGAATGGGTAGTGTTTGTCGATGCAGCCGTAGATTGCCCGGACAGCTTTACCTTTACCCCGTTAACCCCAGCCCAAGACCACAGTTACTCCAGCCATGCGCTGAGCCCAGCCGCGCTGCTGTCAGTCTATGCAGCCGTCGGCAAACAAGCACCGCCACCCTGCTATTTATTAAGCATTCAAGCTGAAGCCTTCGAACTGGGCAGCGGGTTAAGCGAACGCTGCGCGGCTAATTTAATAGAGGCTTGTCGGTTTATAACCGAGTTTCTGAAACAAAGGCCGTCTCGCGAGTTACCCTCTGTTGCAAAGCGGGGAATAAACAGCTCCAACGCTTAACTTATAGACATCGAAGGTTGTAACTACCGGCAGCGGCTCTATGGCAATCGGTCCATTCGCTATCACCGAACACGTAAAAAAACGGCTGTTTCGAATCGTTAAATTGCTGCAAGCGCAATGGGAACAGCTCGTCCTTACAAGGTAGGCTCCGAATCTGTTTAATCGTGGACTTTTAGAGATCCCCATAAACCATTCGGGTTTCAACTATACTTACGAGACAACGCCGAGAACGCAATACCGGGTGTGAGGCCCGCCCGTTTGCCCACCGGGACAGCGGAGAGCGGGGCGCTTGCAATTGCCAAGAATCAAACTCTAGAGGGTGCAACCATGCTGGTGGACGAAGGCGAAAAAATCAAGGTTCTAGTCAGAGAGTTCTTTAAAAAAGGCCATAAATCCAGTAACAAGCTTTACGACGTGGACCTTGCCGGGCATGCCGTTCTAGTGAGTATGAGCGCAAAAGGCAAGACCCGATATCAGCAAGCGCGCGAGTCTGGCAAACACAGGCTCAACGGCAGCACATCGCACTTGGACTTGGCCGAGAAATTGGTCAAGATGACTATTGCGGATCGATCAGGCAACTGCGAAGAGATGGCAGTCTTGAGCGCTTATTACGCTAAGAAAATCTACAATATCAAGCGCGACTTACTCTATATCTGCTACGTTCACGACAAAGGCGACCACGCCTTTTGCCTGGTTTCCCAGGAAGCAATCCCCGATTCGGCGCAAGACTATGCTTCGATGGCCGATTTCACCAAACGCAAGATCGCCCAATCCTGGCTAATCATCGACCCCTGGCTGAATACCGTTTGCTACGCATCCAACTACCTGACCAAAAGCGGCGAGAAACTTGAGAAATGGGCCTCGGAAGGCAAGCGCGTGGCTTGGATGAACGGCTCTCAAGGCCCCGGTTGGTACGTGCCAAACGGCGAATACAAGACCGAGTTCGGCAAAGCACCGGTGTTTTTGGACCCTTTCTAGCCGCCCGCTCCAACTGCAATAGCGGCCAATTGCATTGCGACGAAAGCGCAGGTTCAGCGAGCTATGGCAGCCCAATCGGCCAATCATCTCTCCGGCCATCATTGATCAAGTCTCGTCAAGTCGCGGGCTTGCGCCGAAATCAACACGTTATTGAGCTGCATCACCGGTCCTAAATCGGTTTAATTCGGCGGCATGCGACATGAAAGCGGCCATAAAATCTTCCGCCGATTCGAACAGAAAATGGCACATTGTGTCGATTGTCAGGATGAGGGAGCAGCTGCCGAGCCACTTTTGCCTTGGCGTAATCAACTGGTTCAGAGTTTGTTTAACAACTCCGCGCTGCCAATCTCGGTAAGCCACTGCGCCGGCATATCGTCTTTCAACGCTACCCCCGAAAAACCCAGTTGCAGCGCCTGCTTGCTCAAATAAACCAGTTTGGCAGCCGCGGCGCTGTAGCTCAGGCCGGCGGGCGGGCGAATGTTGGAGATGCAGTTGCGTTCGGCGTCGGTGTTGCCGACTTGCGGGGCGTAGGTCAGGTAAATCCCCAGGCTGTCTGCGGCGCTTAGACCGGGCCGCTCGCCGACGATGATGACAACCAGGCGCGCGTTCAATAATCCACCGATTTCGTCGGCCAAGGCCACCCGGCCATTGGGCACCAAACACACCGGCCCCAACCGCAGCTTGGCGGCCCGGTAAGCAGCAACGATGACGCTGAGCAAGGGCAAGCCGTGCGCATCCAGTGCCGCGGATGACAAGCCATTGCTGACAATCAAGGCGACGTCGATTGCGGATTGCTTGCGCGCCGTCAGTTGTTCCCGGCTGTCCGGTGCCAGGCAACGCCCCCAATCGGGACGTTGCAGATACTGGGCGCGGCCGGCTACCGGCGTGGCAAGTACCAGCGGCTCCAAATCCAAGCTTTCCAAGCCTTTGGCCAATGCCGCCACATCCCAAGCCTGATGCACCGCATCGCGCGCGGCCGCGTGGGTCAATTGAAACTCCAATAGGGCTGCCGTCGGCAAGCTGCAACCGGCGCGGCCTTGGGCAATTCTGGCCTGGGTAAATTGCCGTAAGCTAATCCACGGATCGTTCATCGTTAAGCCCGCGGCAAGCCATGAAAGTTGGCCAGCAATGGTGTGGTGTTGCGCGCCTCGGCCAAGCGGTTTTGACTATCGAAAATACCCATCCGCTGCAACCAGACCTCGAACTCCGGCGCCGGCCGCAAGCCCAATACTTGCCGGAGATACAAGGCATCGTGAAACGAGGTACTTTGGTACGCCAGCATCACGTCGTCGGCACCTGGTATGCCCATGATGAAGTTGCAGCCGGCCACGCCCAGCAGAGTCAGCAACGTATCCATATCGTTTTGATCGGCCTCGGCATGATTGGTGTAACAAATATCGCAGCCCATCGGAAGACCCAGCAGCTTGCCGCAAAAGTGGTCTTCCAGACCTGCGCGGATGATTTGCTTACCATCGAATAAATACTCCGGGCCGATGAAGCCGACTACGGTGTTCACCAGCAACGGATCGAACTCCCTGGCTACCGCATAAGCCCGCGCCTCGCAGGTTTGCGCATCGATACCGTGATGCGCATTGGCGGATAAAGCACTGCCCTGCCCGGTTTCAAAATACATCAACTGCTGGCCGGCACTCGCACGGCCCAAGTTTTCCGCCATGGCCTTCGCTTCGCACAGCATTGCCAGGTCGATACCGAAACTGCGATTGGCCGCTTCGGTGCCGGCGATGGATTGAAACAGCAAATCCAGCGGCGCACCGCGGCGCATCAACTCCATGCTGGTAGTCACGTGGGCTAGTACGCAAGACTGGGTGGGAATTTGGTATTGCGCAATGATTTCGTCCAGCAAATTCAACAAGCTGTGGACGTTGTGCAGATTGTCGGTGGCGGGATTGATGCCAATCACCGCATCGCCGCTGCCGTAAAGCAAGCCATCCAAAATACTTGCCGCAATGCCGCGCGGATCGTCGGTTGGATGATTGGGTTGCAGGCGGGTAGATAAGCGGCCCGGCAAGCCGATCGTGCTGCGAAAGCGGGTAACCACGCGGCAACGGCGCGCCACGGCAATCAAATCCTGGTTACGCATGATTTTGCTGACCGCGGCCACCATTTCCGGCATCAGCCCGGCCGAGATTGCTGCCACATCACTCTGCTCGGTTAACAGCCAATCGCGAAACTCGCCCACACTTAAACTCGCAATCGGCGCAAACGCTTGCGGATCATGGCGCTCCAGAATCAAGCGCGAGACTTCATCCAGTTCCGGCGCAATCAAAGGCTCTTCGATAAACCGCCTTAAGGGTACGTCGGCCAAAACTCGCTGAGCAACAGCCCGCTCCACTTCGGAATCCGCCGCCAAACCGGCCAATTCATCCGCTGCCCGGCGCGGCGTAGCCTTGGCCAGCAAGGTACGCAAATCGCGAAAATGGAAGCTTTTGCCGTGTGCGGTTGCGGAGTAAGTCATCAGTCGGGCAGCTTACGATAGGGTAAAACTCGAGAATACGACAAGTTTGTGACTATTATGTGACATAGTCGGCAGCAGACCTTTAGTTACAATCGAGTCATTTGCCTGCAATATTTGGCTCGTACCGTAGCGAGAATTCGCTGCCGATTCGAATAGCGAACCGGCTGGCAACCCATAATCACGCAGAGGCGACGCAGATGACCACCCTACCCCTCAAGCAACTGGCCCGTTCCATCTGTTTCATTGTGTTGGCCCTGTCGCTAAGCTTGCGCTCCGCCGCCTTAGCCGCCGAACCGCTTAGCGCCGATGTGTTGATCGTCGGCGCCGGCCTGTCGGGTTTGAGCGCCGCCTATCATTTAAAGAAAGCCGGCAAAACTGCCGTGATTTTGGAAATGAGTCCGCGTGTTGGCGGCCGCATCCGCACCGCGGCTTACCCGGACGGCACGCATGCCGAAGTGGGTTTGGAAGAGTTTTGGGAAAATAACCCGGCTATCGAGATTTTCCGGGATTTGCATGTGCCGATGGAAACGGCTTACAGCAGTTTTTCCAGTTTTTATTACCAGGGCAAGCTGTATCCGTTTACGCAAAGTACCAATCAGGAGTTTCTGGCATCGGTGTTGGATACCGACGAATTGCAAGCCTATCAACGCTGGGACGCCAAAATGGCCGAGCTTTATCAGCAATTGGCTTTGCGGCCCTTGTCCGAGGATATGCTGGCGCTGCAAGAAATTTCCTTTGCCGACTGGATCGAAAGCACCAGCGGCCTGTCGCCCAAAGCCCAAGAGTTGGTGCGCATTGAAACCGAACCGGAATATGCTACCTCCTGGCGAAAAATCAGCGCGCTGGACGGCATTGCCGAATGGCATTATTTTTCCGGCAATGGTCTGGCACCCCGCCATGTAGTCGGCGGCAATCAACGAGCCGCGCAAGCGCTGGCCAATTTTATCGGCCGGGACCGCATCCTGCTGAACCAGCAAGTCACTCATATCACCGCCACCGACAACAATGTGGAAGTGCTTACGTCGGACCAAAGCAGTCTGCGGCAAAAGCTATTCCGCGCCAAATACGTGATCACTGCCATTCCATTATTCCGGCTCAACGACATTCAGTTCGCTCCGCCGTTGAGCGCCGAGCGCAAGCAAGCTATCCAAACCCAATCGGCCGGCGCCTACTTTACCGCGCACGTCACGGTAGATAAGGCCGCCAGCAGCTTCTGGACCCGCGACGGCGACAGCATATTGCCGATTATGACCGACAGTCCGCTGGGGGTGATTTATGAGGGCGGATCAAAATCCGGCGCCGATGCGCTGTTGAATTTATTGATCAGCGGTGCCGACGCAGAACGGTTTAACTCGCGGATGAGCGATCCGGACCAGATTCGGGAAGCTTTGCTGGCGGCGTTTGACAAACAATGGCCCGGTTTCCGGCAGTTGGTCAAACGGATGAGCTTTTACCGTTACCATCCGCGCGCGATAGCGTCATGGCCGGTCGGCCGATCGCGCTTCGATAGCCTTTCCGAGTCGTTGAGAAAACCGCAAGGCCGCATCTATTTTGCCGGAGACTTTTCCGAAGATACCCACTCCAACGGCGCCAGCCAATCGGCAATTCGCGCGGTTAAGGACATTTTGCAAAAACGTGATTAACCCGCGCTTGGCAGTTTAGCGCCTGATGACATCCGCTACGCATGCGGCCGGCAAATTGCCGACAGTTTCTGCACATGCCGCCACGCTGTTATACAATATGCAACAAAACCGTCACAATTAAGGTACACCATGTTCTCTCTACAAACCATTTTTGGCAAAGGCGATAAATTTTATGGATTGCTTGAAGCTAGTGCGGAATCGGCACACGCCTCGGCCAAAGCTTTGATAGAACTGCTAAGCACACCCACCACCCAACAGTCACTAGAAAAATTTAAACAGGCGCGGCGCCGGGAAAAGAATTTATTCGGCCAAATCAGCGAAGAATTAGTCAATACCTTCGTGACCGTCCTGGACCGCGAGGATATAGAAGCCCTAAACGGCGCGCTGTATAAGATTCCGAAAGTCGTCGAAAAATTTGCCGAGCGTTATACGCTGGCATCGGAGCGGATCGGCGATGTCGATTTCAACAGCCGCGCTGTCATGCTGGAACAAGCCTGCCAAGTTTTGGAACAAATGGTTGGTCAACTGCGCAAAGGCATGGATTTGGACGAAGTCAAAAGACTCAACGATCAACTGCAAACGATTGAAGCGGAAGCCGACGAACAGATACTTGAGCTGTATCGCGACGTCTACGCCAACGAAACCGATCCGATCCGTTATCTGGTAAAAACCAATTTGTTCGAAATCCTGGAAAAAGCCATTGACCGCTGTCGCGATGCCGGCAACGTGGTTTACCACATCGTATTAAAAAATTCTTAGTGGCTCCGTCATGCTGACATTGCTTTTGCTGGTCATTCTGGCGGCACTGATATTCGAGTTCGTCAACGGTTTCCACGACACGGCCAACTCGATTGCCACGGTAGTCGCCACCAAAGTATTAACCCCCACCCAGGCGGTGATCCTGGCTGCCGTGACCAATCTGGTCGGCGCCTTATCCGGCACCGCGGTAGCCAAAACCATTTCCTCAGGGCTGGTCGATACCGGCATGGTGACGATTACCTCCGAAGTGTTGATTTGCGCACTGACCGGGGCGATTATCTGGAATCTGATCACCTGGGCCTTGGGCTTGCCCTCTTCTTCCAGCCACGCCTTGATCGGCGGCTTATGCGGCGCGGCCCTGGCGGCGGGGCACAATAATCCCGATGTGTTGATATGGTCGAAAACCGCCTTGGTATGGACCGAAAACAAAGGCCTGCTCTGGAAAGTGGTGATTCCGATGATCAGCTCGCCAATTGCCGGCTTTACCTTGGGCATTTTGATCATGGGTTTGTTGATGGCAATCATCAGCGGCATGAATTCGGCCGGCGGTGTCATGGCGCAAATCTCCCGGCCGAGATGGATCAATGCGCTGTTCGGAAAAGCACAATTGCTATCGGCCGGTTACATGGGCTTTGCCCACGGCAGCAACGATGCACAAAAAACCATGGGCATCATTGCACTGGCCATTTTTGCGGCCAATAACGCCGGCACGCTCGATCAGTTGCCCAGTTGGGCGGAATTCCTGCGTCCGGATGGCGGCGAAAAGGACATCGACACCTGGATCGTCTTCAGTTGCGCCTTGATCATGGCGCTCGGCACGTCGGTGGGCGGCTGGCGCATTATCAAGACCCTTGGCCACAAAATGGTCAAACTGCACCCAATCAATGGCTTCGCGGCGGAAACCAGCTCCGCCACCATTCTATTGGCCGCCGCACATTTCGGCATGCCGGTTTCCACTACGCATAGTATCTCGACAGCAATCATGGGTGTCGGTTTTGCCAAAAATCCCTATACCCTGAAACTTTCCGTGATCGAACGGATTGTTTGGGCCTGGGTTCTGACGATTCCCGCCGCCGGCGGCATAGCCTGGGGCATGGTGAGTTTATTGCCGCTGTTGCAGTAAGCCGCTAATTTGACCATCAGGTTAATCATTGACTATGCAAATTCCCAAGGTAGTCTGTTAGGAGAGGGAAACTAATGTTGTAAAAACCTATGCTTGTAGCCCGTCCAAAAAATCATTAGTCACCCCACTGAAGTAACAAGGCTTTTTCCTAAATGAAAGGTGGCTGAAATGATGAGAGAAATACTGGAAGTCGTAATGCTATTGGGCTTGATGGGTGGCCTGTTTTTCGTGAAACACGAGTTTGAGAAAGACAAGCAGGAAAGACTGAACGACGGCAAACCCGAACCGAGAGAATGAGTTAAAGGCAAAAACGCTGCCAGGCAACTTAAAGGCGGAGTTAATTCAAAAAATTATCAATGTCTAGCTTGCCTAACAGATACCGTGTTTTGCTAACGGCTTATCTGTGCATAAGCCGGATACTTGCAACGAATCGTCCCGAATCCCAAGAAGCCACTCAGCGATAAGACTGAGACTCATGGCGAAACTCGTTGAGTTGCCGTTCGTGGTAGTAAAGATCATCCCGAGCCCGGTCTCGGTTACGCCGCAATTGACTTATATCGTTACGAATTCTGGCCCGGTCTTTGTCGTTTAATTTGTTATCCCCCAAGCTGATTTCTTTGCTGGAAAGTTCGTTATCTATCCTATCCAATTCGGCGCGTTCTCTATGTACAGCGTAAGCCGCTGCGTGGTAACGGCTGAATACACCATCAATCGATGGCGGGCAAACATGGCGGTAATCATGGCCTTGCAAACCCACTTCAAAAGCGTTATCGATACGACAGTATTCTCTTATACCCTGTTCGCGGCCAGCAAAATACTGCGAATCATTAACCGCCACACCGTATTCGGAGCATGCCTTTCGATGTTCGCTCAGCCGCTCACTCGCCTCTCCAGAACGGCCGTCTTGAACCCCTAAACCAAACCAATCACCCCGCTTGCAGTCTTGTTGGCTAAGCGTTGCACAGCCGGTAAAAAACACAACACATAAATACCCCGTTAAGCGCTTCACCATGATTTTGTCTTCCCAATAAAGATTCACCGCACCGCCAGAACAGCCGCAATGGCTTGAAGCCCCAGGTATCCTGAAACTGAACTGGAATCGCTGGAAATTATAGTCAACATTGAAAATTAGACGAACAGATGCCGGCCCACGGCGAAATCGATTCAGGCCAAAATGCCAATGACTACTACCGGGAAAGTTGGGATGGCTAAGCCAGTCAAAACCATCAACTGAAAGCCCTAAAGACCGCGATTCAAGAACTGCAACACGCCATGGCTTCTACGTGATGTGCAGAAGCTGTCCAGCGTGCGATAAGAGATTATTTCCAACGGCGGTTGAATGTCCGACCATAAATAGATAAGCGTAATCGATGGAGCGTGATCATTACGACGCCGGATTCATCGCGATGGCAACCGAATCCAGGGTGCGTAAGATCTTCAAAAAAGACATGGTAACGTTTAAGTTGCAGCTCTGCCGTCATCGTATTTCTGATCCTATTGCTGTGAAGACGCTGCCACTATAGGCCTAAAAATAAAGGATTTTTTGATCTACAACAATCATTAGCGTAATCCTATACCTACGCGCCAGCCAATCCAAAACCGGGCGCTTTACTTCTGGCGTGAGCATGGCCGATGACCGTAGAGCTTTGAGATCGTTCTAATGAGAAGCCCAGTGCTGGCGAATAGTGTCCGCATGTGCCATCAAATCATTAAACGCTTGTACACAATCTCGATGGTAAGGATGTCTTTTGTTATTCACCGGGTGGCTCAAGTCTTCCATCAATTCGTTAACCACTTGTTCAATCTCCAAAAGCTCCATCGGCTTCTTGTTGAAAAATTCGCTCATTTTCCTGACTCATATTTTTATTTATTTGAAGCTTTAGCTTACAAATACCTTATGACATCAATGTGACAAAAAGCGAGTTCAACAGCATTTACAAAAATTCCTAGCACTTGAGCAAAATGCATAAGTCCTTCGTTCGATGTTACAAACCCAGGTTATTACCATGCATTCGGAACGACGCAGCGTTAGATCATGGCTGCTAAATTCGCCATAGCCCGCGCGACTATCTCGCCTTGATGATTGATGTTGTCGATAATCTGCTGCACGGTACGGGTATCAGTAACGGCTTTGGCATGCGGATTCACAGCTTTCAGGTCGAAAACGGCGGCGTCGATGTCGCTGGCTTTGGCCTGGGCTTCGCGGACGGCTTTTTCCGTGGTTTTAATCGCGTCTTCAGCGGCGGCGATTTTGTCCTTGCCGGCTTTGTCGCGTTTGAATGCCTTCAAGGTTTCCCGTAACGGCAATAGTTCTTCGGTTAGCCGGTTGGCTTCGTCGATAAAGGGCTGTAGGTCTGCGCGGGCTTTTGCGCGGCGGGCGGCGAAATCGACCGTCCAGGAAAAATCGCTGTCGGCTTCCGGCGTGCCGTGTTTCGCCAGCAAACGGGCAAACGACGGGAAGAGCTTGTCGTTATTTTCTTCCACCGCCAGCCAGTCGGCGGTCAGTGTGGACGGCAATTCGGCATCGCTCAATAGGCCGCCGTGTCGATCAAAACCGAAATGCGCCAACGTCATCGGCGACTTTTTACCGACTTTGACTTGCGACAAGTCGTAATACCAAATGCGCTCGGTTTTGCTACCTTTGCGGAAAAACAGCAGGTTGGTTTTAACGCCCGCGCCGGCGGTGGAAAACACCCCGCCCGGCAAACTGACGATGCACCACAAATCGCATTCATCCACCAATTTACGTTTGGTTTCCACGAAAGCGCTTTCGTTGGTGCGGAACAGCAAACCCTCGTCCAGCACGATACCGCAGCGCCCGCCCGGCTTACCGTCCAGCGGCGCTTTCAATTCTTCCAGGATATGCTGCACAAACAACACTTGCGTGGAGCCGGTTTCAAAATCGTAGTTTTTCTGCGCGTCCGTGCCTTCCTTGCCGCCAAACGGCGGATTGGTCAGGATCACATCAAAGGTTGCCGGCGCGTGTTCTAATAAACCGTCGTAGGTTTGTTTAGCAGTCAGCGTGTTGCCGTGCCAGAGATTGGGCTGATCGATGCCGTGCAAAATCAGGTTGGCTAAGGCGATGGGGAATACCAGATTTTCCTTTTCCCGACCGAAAAACGTATCGTGCTTCAGCGTTTCCAACACCGTCGAGGCCGGCGATTGCCCTAGTTGATAGGCGATATGCTCGTAAGCCACCGCCAAAAAGCCGCCGGTGCCGCAACAGGGGTCGTACACCGTTTCGCCCGGCTGCGGATCGAGCACATTCACCATCGCCCGAATCACTTCGCGCGGCGTGAAAAACTGGCCGCCGTCCGAGTTCTTTTCGCCCATTTTCAGCAGCAAATCTTCATAGACTTGCGACAGGGTAAAGAAATGGGTGTCGTCGATATGATCGATGTGGATTTCATGCACCTTGTCGAAAATGTCGCACAGATTGGTTTCGCTATCCACGCGCACCTTTTCCACCGCCGTCATGATACGGCCAATCACGCGCTGCTTCGGGCTGGCGCTGGCGTTAGGCAGTTGAGTGCGCGGGTCGACATCCAGCCGATGCAAATGCGGCAGCAATTGGTTATTGATGAAATCGAACAAACTGCCTTCACCGGCTTCGAACAAGGCTTGCCGCTTCCAACCAAACCGATAACCTTCCGGCGTTTTCGGCGCATCCGGCTTATCGGAATACGGCGCGGCCCAATCCTGCCAGCGATACGGCGCCCGCAAAGCCGGCGAATAGTCGTTGCCCAAGGCTTCGGCTTGTTCCAGGGCTTTTTGCTCCTGGGCATCGAGAATGCGCAAAAACAGAATCCAGGTCAGTTCAGGCACATATTGCAAGGCGCTGGCGCAATTGGAACGGCGCATTACGTCGCAAATGGCTTTGACGAAAGACGACAGCGATTGCGTGGAGGCGATGGCTTTGGGGGCTTTGGCGCGGCGTGCCGATTTAACTTTTTCAAGCATGTTTTTTCTCACCACAACGTCGCGACGGGATACTGGCTAATCAGACTATCGGCAGTCAAAATAACCAAATCATGTGCCATCGCTTGGCATATCAACATGCGATCAAAAGGATCGCGGTGCAAGGTTGGCAAGCGACTTAATTGGAAAACGGCCTTTTCATCCAGCGGCAAATAATCGATCAAATGGTCGCGGCATTGTTGGCGAACAAACGCTTCGGGTGCCAGAGGTAGTGGCAACTTTCCCAACTGATGCTTGACCAACACTTCCCAAATCGACACGCTACTTAACAACACCGTGTTATCAGGATCTTGAAACACGGTCTTGGCCTTTTCGCTCAATGCCGCGTCATCGCTGGCCAACCAGAGAAAAGCACAGGTATCCAATAAAACTTTCACTTAGCGCCCTTCAAATTCATCCAGCAAATCCGCTGGTAACGGTGCAAAAAAACTATCCGGCACTTTAAAACTGGCTTTGGCCAGGCCTATGGGACGTCGTTGTCCGGTAGCGGCAGGCTGCGATGCTTCTCGCTCCAAACCCAGTCGAAAGTAATGCACCAAATCGTAAATCTCGCCCAGCTTATCGCTGGGAATTTGTTTGATTTCTTCAATCAGCTGTTGTTGCAACATGGCTAACACTCCATCAATTCACGTTTTACATAGGCCCACATTAGCAGTTTGTGCTTTGCACCGGAACCGATTTCGACCATTTCGAGGGCATCCTCGAAATGGTCATCTAGAGGCTGACCACTGTTTCGACAGGCCTCTTTAGCCCGTTCCAGTACCGGCAAAAAATGCCGGAACTCTGAATAATCCAAGACTTTGGACAAGGCGCGCGCCAGCCAGAATTCGTTACCGTTATCGTCTAACCGACGGATATTCTCGAATGTTGCATGGTGCTGTTCGGCGATATGTTTGGTGGTCATGACGATCTCCTTTCGTGATTAAAATCGAAGGCCTTAGCCAGCAACCGTTCAGGGATTTTGTTCAAGTCGTCAAGCTGTTGTTTAATGGCCGCCTTGACCGGTTGCAATTGTTTCAGCGCAACGGATATTCGGACTTGCTCGGAATACGGTGGCAGTTGAATGAAGCCTTCTGCAAGGCGATTACACAACATCCGTTCGCGTACTGCACCGCGCGCCAGCGAATTGATGCACTGCACACCGTAAGGCGAACGTAGCCAGTAATAAAACCAGCGGGAGTCGACTACCCCAGGCTTGCCCCGCAACGCCACTTAATCCGGGCTGGTGATGCCGGGCTGATCGTCGTCATCGACAAAGGCAATCGAGCCGATCAGGATACGCATTGGATTGTAAAACACGGTACCGGAGAAAACCGGTTTATAACGTTGCGGTTGTTTGCCCGGCGGCTCCTTGGCCGGGGCCAAGCCGTCACGGGTTGCACCCAATACCGGGTAATCGGCCCAACGTTCACCAATGCCCTTTTTCACTTCATCCAGAACATCACCTAACGGGCATTCGCTAACCTTGGAATGCTCGATGCTTTGGCGAATATAGGCATTGGCAAGTTTGACAATTTCTTGCTGTTGGATTTCTAAAGCCTGCCGCGCGGTTTCGACTTCGGCTAGTTGGGTTTTGAGATTTTTTATGACCTGATGCTGTTTCTCTATTTCGATAATAGGTACATCGAAGTTCTTTATTTGATCTGTGGTTAAATTTCGGAATATAGCGCCTGTTGCATGTTTATCAGTTTCAACCAGCTGAAATAGAAACCAAAAGTAGAGAAACTCAGTAATAATTTTTCGTTGATCTAAATTTCTGAACCCCACAAACCCGTCATGGATGCAAGCATCAACATCTAAAATAGAAGGCAACCCCGGAGAACCGCTTACAACCATCGTCAAGTCTCCTTTTAGCATGGGTCTACTGAGCTTAGCACCTTCGTTGGTCAAAAAATCCACCTTTGGTACAACATACATCCCGTCGCGAGTAACGTCTTCAACCATCAATCTTGGTACATTTCCTCCGTAATATCGCTTGTCACCTTGGGGCCTCGGACTGCTACCTCTCACCAACTCGCAAAGAGTATCAACTTTCTGAAAATTCATACCCCAAACAACCTTCCCTTAGCCAACAAAATCACCTCCACCGGTTTTCCCAATTTTTTCAACGCCGCCAAACCACCCGCCTGCTGAATGTCCGGCACGTCCCACAGCGCCGGCGTTTCCAAAGCTTCGGTGCCGCCCAGCGCAAATTGCAGACCAAAGCCGCGCAACACCATGGCGCTGTCGCTTGGCATGGTGTCGAACCAGGCTTGATTGCTGTCGATATACGCCTGACCGCGTTGCGGCTGCTTCAAGGCTTGGGCGCGGTAGCCGTGGTGGGCGAAGATGTCGTAATAGTCAAAATCCTGCATGTCTTCCAGTTCGCGCAGTACTTCCGGCGAGTAATGGTCGCCCAGCAGATGGTCTATCAATTGCCGGCGTTTTTTGGCTTCTATCCACAATTGCCGAAACTGGTTGAGGTCGTGCGCTTCGCTCACCACGCGCTACAGGATTTCCCGGCGGTATTCGTCGCTGGGGATTTGCACGTCCCGGCCGTCGCGGCGGGTCAGAATGTAACGGCCTTGCGGGGTGACACTGACGTATTGGCCTTTGATCTCTGCTACCGAGGGTTGATGGCCTTGTCCTCCATCGCCATCATTACCGCCGTCGTCATCCTCGTCATCTTCATCATCGCCGCCCGATTTTTTCTTTTTGCCCGAGCTGTTCGCGGTGATGAAATCGGTGCCGAATAAGTCGGTGACGCCGGTGTAGTCGTAGAGCCAAAATTTGTATTTTTGGGTGTCTTCGTCGATGCGGGTGCCGCGTCCGACCATTTGGTAAAACAAGATGCTGGATTCCAGGTAGCGGAAGAACACCACGGCATTGAGGCGTTCGATGTCGACGCCGGTTGCCAGCAGATCGACCGTGCAAGCGATGAAAGCGCGTTCGCCGGAGCCGCGCATGGGCTGGATCAGGTCGCGGCCGCCTTTGTTGGTGCATTTAAAGGCGTACAGGTCTTTCGGGGTTTTGCCGTGCTGTTTGCACCATCGGCTGTACAGGTTGTTCATCTGTTGCACGACGCGATCAGCATGAATGTCGCGGGTGCAGAAAATAATCACTTTTTGTTCGGGGCCGCCGTGGCGGCAGAGTTGCTCGAACAAGTCTGCGCACATGGTGGGGGTGCGCAACTCGATAAAGATTTCGTCGTCGAAGTCTTTGGCGGTGTAGAGGTCTTTTTTTAAATCCGTCTCGCAAATGGGTTTGCCGGTGCGAAGGTCGGTGGGTTTGAGGTCGAGTATTTGTTGCTTGGTATAGCTGATGTTGTCGATACTGGCCTGGCGTTTGACGATTTCGCAGGCGGCGAGGTAGCCGTCTTCTTGCGCTTGAATCAAGGTGTATTCGTAGACCGGTTCGCCGAAGTATTTGAGATTGTTGGCGGTGATGGCGGCATCGTCGGCGGTTTGCTGTTTGGATTCGCGCAACTGGCGCGGCGTGGCGGTCAAGCCGATTTGCACCGCGTTAGGATTACGCAGCAAGACTTCCGACCAACGGCCCCAGGCGGAGCGATGGCATTCGTCAATGATGATGACGCTGAAGGCGTCGGGCGGATAGTGGTCGGTTAAAAAACTGCTGGCGCCGGATTCCTCGTCATCCAAACCCAAGGTTTGATAGGTGGCGATATGCACGCGGGCGTTTTTGGCGGCGTTTTGTCCGCTGGCGGTTTCGACGATGCGGGCGCTATCGCCAAAGGCTGCTTTCAGTTTGTTATAGCCTTGGGTGCGCAGTTCGTCGCGGTCGCACAAAAATAATGCCGGCTTGGTCAGGCGTTGGGCTTGTTGCAGGCGCCACAGCAAGTTGGCGGCAATCACCGTTTTACCCGCGCCGGTGGCCAGTGCCAGCAAAACACGACACGGCTTTAGTGCCCGTTCGCAATGCAGGATCTTCTCGAACACGGCGCGAATCGCGGCATCCTGGTAATAGCGGCTCTTGGGATAGGCTTTGCTGTCGGCGGTGAACAACAGCGCCGCTTCCGGTTTATGCAGGTCGATGCCGGTGTCGTTGAGGTAGCGCTGGGTTAGCGCGGTGTGCGTTGGAAAGTGTTCTTTGAACGCATGCGGCCCGGTTTGCAAGCCGGTAGTTTTATCAAACTCACCATAACGATGGCCGTTGGTGGCAAATACGTATTGCACATGAAAGCGACTGCATTCCGCGTAGGCCTTGGCTTGCTGCATGCCTTGCAGCGGGTCGGCCTCTTCCTTTTTCGCTTCCAGCACACCGACGGGGAGCGGTTTGGTGGCATCGGGCGTTTGTACGCAAAGTAGATAATCAGTGCGACCGCCGCCGGGGCGTCTGCGACCTTTGTGGCCGATCGCTTCCACCGGTGCGGGTGTTTCCAATTTTAGTTTGCCGTCGTCGTCGTAGCCTTTATCGCGCAGAACGGGATCGATCAACCAATAACGGGTTTCAGCTTCGTTGTAGCTCATTTTTGGTGACTTTCCCTATCTTAGAATTAATTGGAAACGGCGTCCGATGGGTAATAGTCTATCAAACCCATTAAAAAATCCTTGCCCTGGATTTTATCAGTAGGTCGATTTCAAGTTGAATGGGTTGCTGATCTGATTCCAAACCGAATTTGGATATTCGAATCAGATAGACAGAACTGGATGAAGCTAGACGCCCCTCGGATCAGCGGAGGGCCGGCGCGGGCAAAAAAAAGCCCCACATTTAGATGTGAGGCCTTAATTTATTTGGCTCCCCCGGACGGGCTCGAACCGCCGACCTAGTGATTAACAGTCGCTAAAAAGTATGTTACCACGTATTTCTGTATGTTGCAGAATAGTCCTAAATGCCCGATTATATTGAACTTTATACCATCATCCGTTCATGGTTGTTTCAACCTGCAACCTTATGTTGCGGAATTCAAGTGACCATAAAGTGACCACGAAATCATGTTTACTGACAAATCAATCAAAGGGCTTAAGGCAAAACCATCGGCATATAGACTCTATGAAAAAGGGCCTGATAAAGGCTTTGGTGTCAAAGTCACTCCAGCGGGAAGTGTGACCTTTTTTATTCAGTATGCAGGTTCAGATGGTAAACAAAAGTTTACGAGTCTAGGACGATATCCATCGGTTACCTTATCTGAGGCTAGGGATAGATGTCGTGAACTGAGGCGGGATATTGATCGAGGAATTGACCCTCAAGCCCGCATCGAGCTAAGGCATGGCAGCGTAGCTGATTTGTTTGACTACTACATCAAGCACATGGTTGATTCTGGTAAACGAACCTTCGAAAAGGTCGAGGCCGATCTCCATTACAACTGTAAAGATATTTTAGACTTACAAGCCAAAGACGTAACACCAGCCCATATAAGGAAAATACTTTACACAATTATTTCGCGAGGTTCGAATGTTCAGGCTAATCGAATTCGATCTTACTTAAGAAGGGCATTTGAATTAGGGGTTTATCACGATAACGATCCCAAAAACCTATCAAATGATTTTACCTTTCAAATACAAACCAACCCTGTCGATGCAATTCCAAAAGACACAAGTGCCGAAGTAGCTGGAGAAAGAGCGTTATCATTTGCCGAAATCAAAGTGCTTTGGAACGAAACATGCGTTCATGAGCAATTCCATCTAGCTACAAAATTATTACTCCTATATGGCTGCCGTTCTTGGGAGCTCTGTGGTGCAATGAAACATGAGTTTGATTTTGATTCCATGATTTGGAGTGCCCCGCCAGAGCGCGTAAAAAACGAACGCTGGCTGGTATTGCCAATCACTCCATTAGCAAAAAAATTACTTAATGAACTATGGCCGTATTCTGGAAATTCTGAATATCTATTTCCAAGTAGATATAATGAAGAAAAAACGATTCATAAAACATCTTTGGCTCACGCCATAACTCGAATAAGCAGTATAGATACTTTTACACCGAGAGATTTAAGGAGAACAGTAAAAACTCGTATGGGAGAAATTGGCATAGAGAAAAGCATCAGGGATAGGATACAAAATCATGCTTTAAATGATGTAAGTTCAAAACATTATGATAGATATGATTACTTACAGGAAAAACGAAACGCCTTATTAAAATGGGAAACCCACCTAATCGAGTTGACTGCAGATAAAAATACCTTCTGATGATTTTTATTGGATCTAATACAATTTAACCATAATTATTTTTTTATTCAGTTCGATCACTGACCTTTATTCCTTTTTCCCGCCATACTGAAAACTCCAGAGGACGCAATCCAAAACGAATTGCATTTCCCGCATGCAGAGTTTTAAGTTCGTTTTGTATTAAAACAATGAAGCGCTGCTTGTCTTCTGAAGACACTGAATCCGGAATACCTGACATGATCGATGCTTCATCGGTCGCCAGCCCCTCCCGGACAATGGCTCGTATCACTTCAGCCAGTTCGTTTCTATAACGTAATCGAACGATATCCGGCGGTACGAGCTGCTGCTGCACGGCAACGTATTGCTGGCAAGATCGCTCGTAAGCCCAGATGTAGACATCTCTCAACAATTCAATTCGATTCAGCTCATAGACTCCGAGGGCCGCGTCCACGTAAGCCTGTTGAGGCACATCGATAAAGGACAGTGGACAGAGGTTGTGCTGAATCAGCGGGATATTGGCCGCCAACCGCGAAACCCGTTTATTGACGTCTTCGAAGGGTTGCAAGTAGGGCAAATGCACCATTAGGAAAAATGATTGTTCAAACGGATCGTTGATTTCAGCCGCCATAGTCATGACAATCCCGAACAACTCCTCAATCCGTTGCGGCATCGCAATCGGCAAATAAACGCTGCCCCCGATATCGACCGCCCGATTGCGTAGACGCCCACAACTCATCGGGTCCGCCAACAAACCATCCGATAAAAAAGCATGTAAGGCAACAATGGTTTCTGCTGTAACGCCGGCATGCTCAGTATCGCGTACCAAATATTCAATGGCCGACTTGTGATTGAGGATCATCTGGGTTTCCATGACATCCTTACCTTCAGCGGCCTGTCCGAATTCGATCAGACGTTCGGTATCCAGACGGCTATAGGTATTGCCTTCTAATCGGGATGAAGCCCATGATAAATCAATAAGCAAGCGATTCAGAATGTCACGAGCAAATGTGCCTGCCGGGGTTTGTTCAGCCGGCGACCGACCCAAGGCATGCAATTGTTCACGCAACCCGGCCGGTAAATAATAGGTGTTGTTTGGATAGTACTGCCCAAGGAAATCGGGTTGATAGCTGACGGGAGATCGTTGAGTCCTAGGTTGACGAATAAAGGACTTAATCTCTTCGCCTTCCGGCGAAATGGGAATATAGACTTCGTCAACGAATTGCCGGATCGAACCGTCAACGACACTAACCGAGTCGACACCCTGACCAGGCTTTGCAATCTTATATTTCAGAGCACGCCCTTCGCCTTTACTAAAAATGCGGCGCTCTGCTACCAATGTGGCCAAACGGCGTTGCAAAGTACGCCCCTTGATTTCAAAGTCTAGCTGTTGCGCAATGTCTTTCACACCTATACCTTCAGGATATTGGGCAATCAACTTCTCGACTCGATCCAGCTCTTCTGTTGGGACTGTTTTTGGCATGATTTGTTTTTTGGTGTCGCGATTTACTTTATTGCGCCACTTAATATGTCACTAAACCAAAAATCGCGCCATAAAAATATTCTTGGTGGTACACATAAACCTCAGCCACCATCTGCTCACCCAAGTCATCACATTCCTTCCGATCATAAGATCAAGCAAGGCCAAACTCAGAGGGTCGGCGAAAAACAGCTAAAAGAGAGGTTTTTCGAACTTATAGAATTTTTGGCAACATCGTAAACTCGCCTCAAGACCAAAACGGCGAGCTGATAATGTTCATTATTCACATAAAAAATCAAGAGTTTAAATCCTCTGGCGTTTCAACCCAACCCGCTATTAAGCATCTTTGGATTGGCATGATCGGTGGCCTTTGCATCATCAGCCAACCAATGGAATCATTGGCTGCTGATTCTATTCAAACGAATGGCAACAGCCAACACACCGCAACATCTAACACCAAATTACAACACACGCTATGGTGGCAAATAGCCCGAAGGCATCGTATTGACCCCTATATTCTGTATGCCGTTGCGCTCACGGAATCGCGAAAAAACGGTGAACAGAATCGTGTCATGCCCTGGCCTTGGGCCATCAATAACGCGGGCAACGCCTTTATTCCTAACAGTCAGCAGGAGGCTGAAACTTTACTTAATGAAATGTTGGATCAGGGCAAGCGTAATATCGACGTCGGCATCATGCAAGTGAATCTGCGATGGCATGGCCACCGAGTTGCGAAACCCGAACAACTCTTGATCCCGAGCACCAATCTCGAAATCGGCGCTAGCCTACTCTCAGAGGCCATCCAATCGGTGCCAGACAATCTCGCTCATGGTATCGGCCGATATTACAGCTGGAAAAACGAGCCTGCAGCCATTCAGTACGGACAAAAAGTGATCGCCTTGGCGAATCAAATCAGAGCGATTCTTTAGCCAATAGAGGATTCCAGAATGGATGAGAATCTATACAAACTCAATCTCGACTACCTCATCGTCGCTCAATCCTTAATTTTTTCCGAAAGTGAACAGAAAGCCATGTTCTGCTTAGGTCTCACGACCGAAGCGGTGTCGTTGCTCAGAAAGATGCCGCTCGAACAATTAAAGATTCTGGCTCGAAGTGATTGCCTAACCTTTGTTCCTCGTTTCAATCCCCACAAATGGAGCAAATTCCTAGACGTCCAAAAAACCGTAGCCCCCGATGCACTCGCCGCAAGGGCTGTCGAGCTCCTGACGCTATTATCCTCCCATTCACCAGAGTCATGAGCAACCATTGCGCTTTTGCTGCTCGACTCAAAGATCAGTATTGGGCCTATCAATTACTGAAACGAAAGTTGCGTACAAAATTGGCCAGCCGGGCCATCAAAACCCTGCGTCCTAAAGACTTGTGTAACCTTTACTTTTCGCTGCACCGCGAAAGCCCAGTGGCGGGACTGGTCCCCAGTATTACGGCAATGCCGCAGTCACGCGAGTCGTTTCTTTACATGGCCCTATTTGCTTCAATCTATCGAAGCGCTTGCTCAGGCGCTATCAGGGCGGAAATCGACCTGAATGCCATGGTATTTGCCTGGGATACTTTTTGCGCATTATATCCAAGCCATATCCAAGAACGCCGACCGTTTGGCCGCATACGGCCAGCAAATTTCGATGAAGCCTGGATTATCGTCGAAGCCCTGAGAGACGGACTCGCTGAATTACCTTACTGTACGACCTGCCATACGCCCTATCTGATCATTCATGGTTGCAAATACCAGCAGGTCTGTCAGATGTGCGTGTTAAACCAAATCTCTAAAACCATAATCAACACCTAGTAGTTGATCCTCGGAGTAAAGTTGTTGTGGCCGTATGGGTGTCGATTCATTGTCCAGGGAGACAATTTTATGCAGCAATTTTCATTTAGAGGATTATAATCCACCTACCCAATCTTCCTATGTAATCAGACTATGAAAACGGTCAATGTCAGCGGTCTAAAGAACAACCCCAGCGAAGCGTTGCGCATGGCTCACGAGGATATGGTCCTGGTTATGAATCGAAACGAACCGGACGCGGTGATGGTCGGCCTCAAAGCCGCCAAAATCATTGGAATGCCGGGCGTGCGTAAAGCCTTGGCAACGGCACTTTTCAAGGACGGTAACCTGTCCCTTGCCCGCTCCGCTAAACTGGCCGATATGCCGTTGGCAAACTTTATTGCGCACGTCTCGCGCCTGGGTATTTCCGTCATCGATCAAACGACTGATGAAGTCAAGGATGATTTGGACACTCTGGACCAGTGGCTCAACCAAGCCTGATCGCGGATGACCAAAAAAGTCATTGTCGATGCCAGTCCATTGATCGGACTGGCGTTGGTGGAGGGTTTAATCTGGCTGCCCCAGTTATTTGGCCAGGTTTTCGTGCCCGAATCGGTTAAACAAGAAGTGTTACCAGGCAAATCGGCACCGGGTGAACAAGCCCTAGCTCACGCATTCGATTCGGGTTGGCTAACGGTATGGCATGAATCCATCACACCTTGTTTAGACATTGATCTGGACGCTGGTGAAACGGATTGCATCAACATCGCGCTATCGTCACCCCAAAATTATTTGCTGATCATGGACGAACGTGCCGGCCGGGCTGTGGCCAAAGAATATCAACTCCAGGTCGTCGGTACTGCCGCCGTCATCGGACAGGCCAAAAAACAAGGTTTGATTTCGTCTGCTCGAGCCGCTTTTGAAATTTTGCACCGATCGGATTTTCGGATTTCGGCTACTGTGATCAACAAAATTTTGGCGAGTGTCGGCGAGTGATCCAGTCGTTATGCAGGCCATTTTTCTTTGCCCTAAAAAATGGCTTTGATTTAAAAACCGACTTGGAACGTTAGTTCATTCGCGGTAGGATTGCCCAACCGCTTAAGCATGGAGAATACAATGTCTTCACAGTCATCACTCTCAGATCGGTTCAAACGGCCCAGCCAATCGGTTCAAACTCGATCAAATCACTCAATGTTTAAGGGCCATCATGCAACTGTCGATTGTCCCGAATGCCATCGAATCATGGTGCCGCGCGTCATTACCTATTACGGGCAACCAACAAAATCGATTTGTCCATTTTGTGGTGCAATGTTTGCGCGGTTTCCGAGTGAATTACAGAAGTTTTTGCAGCGTTTTCATACCCGCACATTAACTACAAAGCACTTTAATTTTTTTAGCTTGGCAGCTGGATTATTTGGATTAACATTCATGGGCAGTTCAAAAGACATGCTGCCTGAAACACTTTCTACATTTGCCCTTTTTGGTTTTGTTACTTTTACTGTTCTAGCATTAGCAGAATTAGTTTTTCAGTGTATTGAACAATTGGCAAATCGTCTTTCCCATGAAAGTAATTACTATTGGGCTACCTTAGTGCTTGTAGCCTGGGTACTGGGGAGCATTAACAATGAACTTACCGTACCAATTATCATGCTCTCATTTGCCATGATTCTGCGAGGGCTTATTGTTGGTTTTGGACAAATTCTTCGCAACAAATAATTCATGGTTCTTAATAATTAATTAGTCCTCTAGCTCGATTAAAGCTACTAATCTGATCTATGAGATCCATGCGATTTTGGCCGGCTGCACTCATCAATAACTTTGAAATATTGTTGCCATCAATGTCTCCTTCCTCTTTGATCAATTGTTGTTTTGCTGCGGCCAAATTTCCGCTATATCCTCCACCAACTGATATTCCAGCGAATGCTTCAAACATTGCTGCTCGGTAATATGATTTTTGACTTGGCGTTAATTTGTCACCGATTTCATTAATTCTTTGGTCTGCCCAAGCCTGGGTAGTTTGAATAAAACCGGAGTAAGATTTAGAGGCTCCGTATTTTACCGAATCCCAAAAGCTTGCTCCGTTCGAGTAAGCTTCCGTAGTATTTGAAGTAAATTCTTTAATGCTTTCAGCACCAGAAGAACCCACGGCTTCGATATTCTTGGCGGTATTATAAATACTCCCTCCCAGGTAATCGTATGTTGCCTCTGCGGCCGAAGGCGTGTCATTAGCCGCAGCCGCAATGGATTGCCTGAAATGCTCCGCTTTGACGTTTGCCAATTGCCCAAAGCCTTCGCTTGAATATTGTTCACGCTCAGCCAAATTACGATCATGCTGCGCTTCGATACGGGCTTCGCCGCCGGCAATTTTCCCCGTCGCTGAACGAATCTGTGCCTGAGCATGCTGATTTAGCGATTCGGTTTCAGCGCGTGGGTCTTTAATCTGAGCCTGTTCGACAATAGTCTGAACCTTGCCAGTTTCCGGAGCATTGGCCTTCAGCGATTCGTTCTGGCTGGCATTCCAGCTTTGATCGGGCTGCGGCGCATTAAAAGTGTCGCCCAAGAGTTGATAACCCGAGATTTGCGCCTGGTGCGATTGTTGATTATCCAGAGTGCGGTAACTGGGTGACGAAAAACCGGTCAATAACGACATGCCAGCAGCGGCATAGGCTTGATCGGCATCGCTGATCCAACCGGCGGCTTTCCACTGCGAGGCTAGCCGCTGCGTATCGCCGCGCAAGCCATATTGGTCTAGTGTACGATCCAGGCGTTCCATCAAGCCGGGATCATGCGCAATTTTGTAACCCGTTTCCGCCGCGCCGAAGCTGGCTTGCGTTCCGAAGCGTTGTTGGGCTGATAGCGTTTGTTGATAGGATTCGCTGGCCGATACGGCATCGGTTGCGCTGTGTTGCAATGAGGACAACGATTGACTTTGCAGTCCCATTGAGGCGACGTTTCGGGTGCCGGTTTGTGCATCCATCGCCAGGCTTTTGGCTAAGCCGGCTTGGTAGCCTTGGCTGTCGTTGACCGTTTGGCTGATGTCCGCGGCAATCGCATCGGACTTGTCCTGACTGACTTTGAAATCGTTCTGCAAGCGGCCAGATATTGCGCCGCTGAGTTGGTCGCTTCCCAGCTTGGCCCCGGCATTGGCACTGCCGGCCACCAACGCTGAGAACTGATCAGCGGAAATTCCGGTATCGGCGTGTTTCTTGGCGAAGGCTTCACCGAACTGACGGTTATAAGCATCGGTATAACTGGAACTGCTGGCAATCTGATTGCCCAACGAACGGCTGTCAAAGGCATCGCTGCTGATGCTGGCCGATTTCATCGCCGTTGACGACACACTGTGCATGAAGCTACTGCTCGCCTGTTCCGAAGCGCTGTAAGCTGATGAAACCGCCGCACTCATGTCTTTTCCGGCCGTGAAGGTCGGCAGCACTTTGTCGACACCGGTTTGGGTAACCGCAGACAACGGACTGTATTGATGTTGCGCCTGGGCATTCAAGACCGGCGCCGGACTGATCACATCGGGCGTGGCAATTCTTTCGTTAATGGTGTCGCCGCCATCCATCCGTCCCAGAAAATGCGTGGCGGTTACCGCTCCACGATAGATCAGCATCAAGGTGATCGCCGGCGTCGACGCCGCCAACATACCGCCAATCGACAACCATTGCTGTAACTCCATGTCCAGTTGGTAAATCCCCATCATCGACGGTAGATTGTAGGTGGCCGTAGTAAGTGCCGCCATTTTGCCGGCGGCCGACATCTGGATGAACAGATTGATCACCGCTAGTATTGGCATCCACAACTGGATCCACAGCAGCATCGAGAAATAACCGATATTCATCCGAATCCCGACATTGCCCAGCATCACCACGAAGGCCATGATCGGCGCGATGGCATAGCTCAATCCCTCGATGAAGGCCATCATGGGCCGGACGATCTTGGCAAACAAGGTTTGCTCCGCTGCCCATTGAGTATTGCGTTGCTGAATGGCTTGCTCGACCATCGCCGCCTTGTTCCAGTGCAAGCCGTCTTCATGCCGACCGATGACGCCTTTTTCGAACATCGGCATGATCGCCGACATCAGCATGTAATCGGCGGCATCGACCACACCGGCACCGGCCAGCGCATCGAAGGCCTCCTGGATTTTTGGTACCGTGTCTGTTGCCGCTGGTAGGCCTAAGGTCGGTTGCAACAACCCTTCCAGCGCCGTCGTGAAATTACCGGTGGCCACCACGCTCAAATCCGTCCAGGCATCGGTACAGGTTTTGGTTTGCGGTTGGCCGCCGACATAGATTTGGGTCATGTAGATGTCGGAATCGAAGCGAATGGCATTCAGGGGATCCGCATCGCGTAAGATGGCGTCCACCGATTTCAGGTTTAGATCGACACCGGTCAAGGTACATTCCCGCACGTAATTGGCAAACGAGGTTTCCATGTCGCTGCCGGCATTGGGCACATTGGCGGCGCCTAGATTCACCCGTGATAATAGATTCTTCCGTACCGCCGTCAAAGTCTGCAAACTGTCGGCAAAACCATTGCCGGTCATCGACGGCGTGCCAAAGCCCTGTTCGAACAAACGTGTGGTCCGATAACCCATGTTCGACATCACACTACCCACCACCGCTGGTCCCAACGGTACGTTGTCGACCACTACCACGCTGCCGGTATAGGCATCCTCGATCGACACCCGCACCGACGGCGCATACAACATCAACCACAACACATAGGCCAACAATAAATCCTGATAACGAATGCCGCGGCCATCCCATTGCAACAAAGCCCGGAGCATGACGATGATGATGCCGATCAAACCACCCACGGCTGCGGCGGTGCGGTAATCGCCGGTACCGGAAATCATAGCGATCGCATTCAGGACGGCTTGCAAATAGGCGGAATCGCCCACGGAGAAGATTTCAAACATGGGCAACCTACCTTTTAATCAACGACGGAGAAAACCATCATGGGAGACGGGAAAACGAGATACTAAGGACTTGGCCAAGCCATCCCGGAAGCCGGCAATTGCGCCACGGTGCCGTAGTGTTTGGGCTTCACGGTGGTCATCAATTGCTGGTAGAACGCCATCAGGGTTTGTGGATTGCCGTAGCGGCCGGCGATGGTGACGTATTCAGCCTGGATTTGCTCGCGTGCATCTTTCAGAGCATCCATCAGCAATTTGGCGTAGGCATGGTCATTCATGTGCGCAGCGGTTTGCACGGCATTCAGTAGATCGTTAACGATCAGTTGCGCCAATTCCAAGGCAATCACCGGTGCCGCTTCTTCGGCCCACAGTTTGGCAATGCCGGCGTCCTCCCTAGCCAGGTTATGGATCATGCCGCCGATGGCATCCGGCACGGTTTGCATGAAGGCTTTTTCGCTGTCAGTGATTTGACCGGAGTTGGTCGAGAATTTGTAGATGAGGCCGTTACCGCTATTGGCTGAACCCAGCAGGATGTCCATCACCCGCTGCTTCAAGCCGACCAGATTGACGTTTTGGACGATGGGTTTCAGACACTGATCGGCATCGTGTCCATCCGAACAGGTGTACATCCTGACGGTTTGATAACTATTGCCGGCGTCATTGCCGTACATCAGATCCTTGATCCGCAGCACCGGCGGCGGCGCGCTGACTGCATTGTTTTCGCCTTTGCCGTCGGGCGCGGCTTGAGGCGCATCGACGATCACGGTACCGGAAATACTCATCGCCGCTTCCAGCAAATTGTTGCCGCCGAAGCGGAACCAACCGCCGGCATTTTGATTGACCAACGCCCGCCAGACCAGATTGCCCTGAATGATCTTGGTCATATCCGTCGGGTCGTTCTGCTTGATCTGCTGAACCGGATCACCCAGAGTACTGGTATTGGTCCAGCTGGAAAACACATCCGAAATACCCTGGGTAAACGAGGCATTGGACAGATTGGTTTTACTCTGCAGATCGAAGGCTTTGACCGTATCGTTGACTAAGCCTTGTGCCAACCGGCAGGAGTTGCTGAACATCTGGTTCATTTCCTGGATTTTCTTTTGCAGGTCAGTCATCACCGACGCACACCAGGGACACATGGCACCCACGGCCAACTGAAACGCATAACCCGCCGCATTACCGGCCACGTTGCGCATCAATTGCACGAACTGGTTGAAGTTGATGAAACTGAAACTGCCGGCGAACAAATCGATGCCGCCACAACCGGCACTGAACGACGGTGGCACGAACGACACCAGGTTGGTGTTGGTGATACCATTGCGCGCCACCAAGCTACCGCCGGTAATCACGCCACGGCGCTGTCCCAAATGGGCGGTCGGTGCCGTGAAATTGGTCATGGTACCAAACATGCTGTCCATTTCCTGTTGCAGGTCGGCATAGGCTGGAACGGCACTCTCAACCAACAAAATCAACACTAAGATCTGACGATAGCGTAATCGAAACGTAAACGACGTCATGGCGTGCTCCCCATTTGCGCACTGCGTTGCAGTGCCTGGATCAATGACAGTGGATCTTGAGTGGCCGCAGGGCTGATGCTACCGGCGGCCGGTAACAACATCGGCGTATTACGAATGCCCTGGGTGGTTTGGTATTGCGAAGCATCGATCCATCCCGCTTCCTTGGCCGCCAACAGAATACGACCGGTGATTTCTTCCAGCGACAAGGCGCCTTGCGCCAACGGCACAATCTGCTTGGGCGGTTTCATCAGAAACAGCGCTGGTGTCTGTTCAACGCCCAACATTGCAGCCTGACCTTGATCGCGTTTGAACTGACTGAAAATGCCATTCGGCATCGGTAAACCATCCAGCGACACGGGATAAATTTTGAATCCATAAGCGTTTTCCAGCATCGCTAAAATCGGCGCCTGCACATGGCAATAAGGACAATCGGACCGGAAGAAAAACAAAATGCCTGCTTGGGCGGCAATCGACTTCAAGGCGCGTTCGGCCACCACGCCGGCCTGATGATTGGCTTCATTGGCCGCATAAGTTGCCACCGGACGACGCACGGTTTCATCGAGTTGCGGATCAGACATCACCACATAACGCGCGGCGTTGGTAAAGCGCTCGGCTTTATCCATCATCACCCGCTGCAGGTAATAAAACGCCGCAACATTCTCTTGGGTGGGATCATCAATGGCCTGGTTCAGGTAATGCTCCAAGTTTTGCTTCAACCATGCCGAGGACAGTGGTTGGGGTTCAGCAGAGGGATTGGTTTGTGTTTTGGGTTCAATTGGAGTCTGAACGACGCTGGGTGGTTTGCTGTCATGCCTGGGTTCTTCCTGATCAGCTTGAGTTTCGGGTTGAGGTTTTTTAACCGGCTCCGGCAACACCTCATACCAAAACCAGCCGCGCTGTTTGTCGGCGAAATAGGAAACCTCGGGCGCGTTGTCTTTACCCATCGCCAGTGAGGAACTGAGACACAAGCTCATGATGATCGGCAAAGAAATGACATTTCGGTTCATCGCGCCATTGTCCGTCAGATCTTCCCAGCGACTTTTGCAGCTGACGTCGAAAACGCCATCAGCTGCAAGATGGCTCGAAAAGCTATCGCAGAACGCGACCGTAACAGCAGGAGATCGCGAATTCGTCGTCAACTGCAATCGGCGTCCCATATCGGTTGCATAAAATGCCGACGTTATTGCGAACGGATGATAGCCCGCAAATCCCAACAGGAATTCGACTTTCGATTTCCCTACTGTAGTAGGGAAACGTAACGGTCGTTAACCGGCCTGTAATCCGATGTTATTTCCTAGGTAGGCATGAGTCACGCCGTTTTGCGAAGGCAATGCCTAAATGAACCCTCGATAAAATGACAGTGATATGCCTACTGTGGTAGGGATTCAATTTGCAAATGGCTATGCAGTAAGGCGCTTTCCAAGGCTCGCAATGAATAGAAAATCCCGTTAGGCATTGTCCATGCCTATCCCTACAGTTAAGTAATAGGAAAATTCATGTCAAGCGAACAACCTGTCAACACTCAATTCAATCTCACAGAACAAGACCTGCTGCATTGGATCGAAACCCGGTGCGATCATCTCCAGGCGCAAGCCAAAGTATTGGTCGATGATTATTGGCGCCAAATGAAAAGCCAGCGCCAGAAACACAGCAAAAGCGAATCGGGCCGAATCGGCGTCCGCATTCGCTGCCGGGAAAACCAACGAGCTTTCAGCATTGAGTGGTATCGCATGGCCACGTTGCGGCAAAACGGTCAGACCAGGCCCATTGCGCAGTACGTTAAGAAAGGCCGTGGCTATCGTTATCCGCTTGGTAACATGCTAAAAGGCGAACCCGCCTGGGAGGCCGAATTAGTCGAAGAACTGGAAACCGAGTTTGCCCATATTCGGCAACAGCTCGATCAACTAGGAAAGATCCGCGATGCGATGCAGCGTTATCGAAAAAGTCTCGAATCCAATACAAACCCGACCGCCAATTGAGGCCGTTAAATGCCATGTTTATTGCGCGCTTTAAACGAATTTAAGGTTTCTGTTCAGATAAAAGCGCTTAATCGCCGAGTCTAAAATCCAGTTTCAATATGTCTGGTTCCTGTCATTGATTTACCAAACGCTTCAAGTTGGCCAAACAGCACTGACCTGATGGATTTCTGATTTCGCAGGCGCATTCGCCGGCTTTGGTACGTTGCATGACGAAAGCTTTGATCGCTTCTGCCCGTCGATCTTTTAACGCTGATAAATACTGCTCAGTGTCTATGTCAAAGCAGTAACACAGCGCGTCGTTCTGAATCGCTTGATAGCTTCGTAAGTGTTGTTTGGGAATGATGTTTCCTGCGTTGGCAAAGTAAGCAATCGGACAGGTTTTTGCCGGACAAAAATAATAGCTGTCAATGACGATTGACTGATTCTCGGGAAACCGTACCTGATGGTACAGCGTCGGCATGCCGACGCTTTTGCACGAGGAACCGCATTCAGGACAAATCTGTTTGGTTTTGGTGGATGTACTTGGGCAGCAGCAATCAGACATAAACGCTATCCTCGGCCTTATCGGGTAATAGGTGTAACCAGGGAACCCGGATAACCGGCATCCGTCGTGGCTTTGATCAAGGCGGCGCTATTGGTTTTGCGACTGTCGAAAGTAACCACGGCCGTTTTGGCATCATAATCGACAGTCACTTCTTGTACGCCTTCGACTTTCTGCAAGGCCTTCTTGATGGTGACTGTACACATGGCACAGGTCATATTTTCTGTGTTCAGCGTCACCGTTTGCTGCTGGTTTGGCAGTGCAACAGTCGTTTCAGCATGAGCTGCCGGCATCCACAACACACTTGATGACAAGCTTAAAATAAACAAACTGGATTTAATGGTCATATATGAATCCTCTCAAGCCATGAAAAAAGGCGCTAACCAGGGAAAGGCCAGCAATATCAAAATGAATGCGGAACTCAACCAAAACAGTAGGCGTTGTCGGCGTTGAATGTCGGATGTGGCACAGTTTTCACCTTCTTCACAGTGGTGAGGCGTTAGATAGAGTTTTCGATACCCTAAAGCCATAAAGGCCAGGGTCAGGATGATAAAAAATGGCCGGACCGGTTCCATAGCCGTTAGCGTGCTAATCCATGCGCCGCCAATACCTAACGACAACAGCAAAAATGGCCCGACACAACAGGCCGAAGCCCCTACAGCGGCCAACAAGGCGCCGATACCTAACCATGACGGAGTTTTTAAGGGCGTTTCAGGGTCTGTATTCATGCCAATCTCCTAAGCCAAACCATGCTAAATGTTGGCAAGGAGTCTAAACCCTGTTGTTTAGAACAGAGTCAAGTGGACGGTGGTGTCTTACTTAAAATTAGAGGTTGGTGATGCATCATCATCGCTAAACGCATCGAGAATAGCGCAATGAGCGGCTGGCGCGGTTTGCTGACAGTCGTTGACCAGGCTTTCCAATACCTGACGGAGAGCGGTTAAATCCCGGATTTGTTGATCGATCTGCTGGCATTTCTGCTCGGCCAGTTGTCTTACATCGGCACAGTGCGCTCCATCAAGGGATAACAAGGTGGCAATTTCCTTCAAGGTAAATCCAGCCTGTTGAGCGCGTTTGATAAAACGTATTCGGGCAATCGCATCTGTTGAATATACGCGATAACCGCCTTCGGGTTTCGCTGGCTCTGTCAGTAAACCAATGCGTTGATAGTGACGGATGGTCTCGATAGTGACTTCGGTTTGTTTAGCAAGTTTGCCGATCGTTAAATTGGGCATTTTGAGCCTTAAAGTTTTCTTTTCAATGCAAAACGGCAACGTTCCTCAAATGGCTGGAATCATAATCAGAAACCTGACTGCCGCACATTGAATTTTATATGGCTATTGGGGCCAATGTACGAAAGCCGGAAGAGATGGCGACATGTTCACAGAACCCCGACACGATGAACAAGTGTTATTTTCGGAGGCGAAATTATCCACAACGTAACATCCCCTTATTTAGATTAAATAAAGATTATAAATAGATTAGCACCCTAGATTTTCATTGCAAAAGAATCGCTACAGCCATCGAATAGCAAGGTCTGCAGCGGTTTCATAACTTGCTCGAAGCGTCGGTCTAATGCCGTGTCAAACGTCGGCCTAATGCCGTGCTTTTTGTCGGTCTAATGCCGTGCCCGTCGGTCTAATGCCGTTACCTTGTCGGCCGAATGCCGTGCCTCCGTCGGTCTAATGCCGTATCCGCGTCGGCCTAATGCCGTATCGAGAGGCTTCGACCGACCGAAAATAGCGTCGGTCTAATGCCGTGCTTTTTAGTGCTGTTGGTCGTCCAGAAAGCGCTGTTGACTGGGCGTAGGTTGGCGTTTGATCTTCACCATGTCATCAGCGAATTCAAAGTTTGCCAAAGTGCCAATGCGCACCAAGGCCTCCAACGCTTTACCCAACCGATATTTGAAATCTCGCAGGGTTTTCGCGCCACTGCCGCTCAGCCGGTGAATGGTGGCAATTTTCATCGGAAACGGAGCGGCATGGGACGACAGGAAACCGTGTAACCATAATGCCAAAGGTTGTTTGCGCAATTTTTGCCGCTGTTCGAACTCAATGTAGGTGTACCCCTCCTCGAACAGGCGCAGCATGGATTCGGTCAATTCCACCACATAGCGCTGTGTCAGTTCATCACGGTAATAGCGCAAGAAACCTTTTTCACCAAAGGCATCCCGGCCGTGAAAGGTGATTTCGACAAAGGCGCCTCCCAAGCGGGCCATCGATTCTTTCAGCCATTCATGTTGGCTTTTGCCGCTACCGCGACCCAATGCCGTCAATAGGGCATGTGCGCTGAAGGTCACGCTAAATCCCGGCAATTGTTGCCTGGACAAGTGCACGATCTGCATCCAGACATCGAGGTCCGATTGATTGAGCTGTATGCCGAGGTAGCGAACCTCAATGCCATCAACCGCAGCCAGCAGGGTGCGTTTTTTGTAAGCAATACGTTCCTTACCCTGGATGCCGGCGAACAATGCGCTCCGCAAACAGGCATTCGGCGTACCGCGAATTGCCGCCGGCCAGTTGGGCAAAGACGTCATGGGTTCGACCACCCGCAATTTGGCTTTTTTCCGCTCCGTCAGAGACTGAAAGCGTTCGGTGAGATTCTCGAGCGAATGGTTGGTGCTGTTTCTGTCCATGACGGCCGCCTCACTTCTTCAGGCTGCCGGGATTGCAGCCATGGCTCAGCACGTTGTGTGGAATTGGCATGGTTTTGACTAGCGCCTGCTCCTCCGGCGTCATATCGAGTTGATGATGGCAATATTTTCGCCAGGCGCGTTCGATGACCCGTGCATCGTCATCCGGGCTATCTGGGAAGTGGAACGTGCTGATATTAAGGACATGACCCGCTACGTCGTCATTTGCCACGTAAACGCCAAACGGCTGATCAACTTGCCTGACGACGTGTTCCATTGCTGCAGCTCGTAGCACTGAACCGCCCAATCCACCTGTCTGCCAAGCATTATCTAGGCGCCAGGGTTGTTCAGGTTGAATCGGCACAATCGATTCGATGACGGTCTCGCTTACGGCAGCATCGGGACGATTCAGCGAAGTACATGCCGTGCCGCACACTAAGGACACAAGACAATGGATTGCGAGCGATTTGGATTTCATGAGAGCTCCAGGGGGTAATTAAAGGGAGCTCGTTACACTAAACACTCTTTTGCCAGGCCTGCTTGCAGCTGACGTCGAATTCGTCGCCAGCTGCAAGCGACGACTGAAAAATTCCCGGCAAGATGCGGCGATATGGAAAATACGCCCTTAACGCTCATTACCCGCATCCGCCAACGTCTGTTTGGAGTCGAGTCCGCGCCTATAGGTCCGGTTGTGACAACGACTGATGAGGACGTGCCGCGTTATCCGCCGTTCATGAAGGGTTTGCCGGCTGCGCCTGTGGAACGCATCCTGTCTAGTCAAACGGAGTTGATTGGGGCCATCGAACAGGCGCTGGCCATGCCGGAAAGTCTTTATCAAACCATAGCCGCGCCGGTCTTACGCCGTTATGCCGCCTACAGCCATTTATTGCCGGCTTCGGAATCTCATCACCATCGCGGCGCCGGTGGCTTGTTTCGGCACGGATTGGAAGTCGCCCATTGGGCGACCTTGGCTTCCCAAGGCAGTTTGTTTGCCACGTCAGCATCACCCAAGGAACGAAAAGCACAAGAATTACGCTGGCGTCTGGCGGTCTGTTTTGCGGGGCTGTTGCATGACATCGGCAAACCGGTCGCCGATATCGCCGTAGTCGACGCACAGGGGCAACATACCTGGAACCCTTGCGATGAAAACATCACCGACTGGGCTGTGCGACATCAGATCGACCGATACTTTCTACGTTGGAGGGATAACCGCCATAAACGCCATGAACAGTTTTCGGCCTTGGTAATCGAGCGCGTCCTCACCCGAGAAGCGCGCACATTCATTCTGGAGTCCGGCCCCGACATCATGCAGGCCATGCTGGAAACCATTAACGGTTTAGACCGCGGCTCCAAAGTTTACGCACTGGTGATAACCGCCGACTGCAGAAGTGTGGAACGGGATTTAAAAGCGCACTACCAAAACATCGACTCTGCCTTGGGCATGCCGGTGGAAAAGTACTTGTTCGACGCCATGCGCCGCTTGGTCAAGTCCGGACAGTGGTCCGTCAACGAAAAAGGCGCTCGGCTATGGCGTTTCGAGCAAGGTCTGCATATCGTCTGGCGGGCCGGTGCGCAAGACATCGTCACATTGCTGGCCAAAGACAAAGTTCCCGGCATTCCGCGTGACGAAGACACCTTGGCGGACATCCTGATCGAACGCGGCTTGGCAATCCCTAAGTCCTGGCCAGATGGTCGGCAATACCGCTATTGGCAGATGCAGCCTGAAGGTTTGGACAATCCGCTATATCTGTTACGCCTGAAATCCGCGGAACTCGTTTTTAGCGGCGAACCACCAACCGTGGTAGACGCTCACGAAATCAGAGAACAGGATGCGACTGCTGTAACAACTGAGCCCGTTGCCAATCCGATACCGAAAACCAGCAAGCCGGCAAAAAGCAAGAATGTCGCGGTTCTGAAGCCGCCCCATCGTGCAGAGAATCCTTTGGCGGCAATCGAGGCGTCAATTCAGACAACTGAGGCGGATAACATAAATGTCCCCACGCACTGGGGCCAAACCGAATCCATTTCCGCAATCCCTTCTCCGGAATTCCCGCATGAAAGTAATTGTGCGCCATCTGCCCTGGATGAAGACTCGAATCAGTCTGATCTGGACAACAACCTTACCCGTCCGATTCAAGCCAAGGTGTCGCCAAACCCAACTACACCCATTCCAACTGTAAATGAATTTAATCATCCAGCCTCCGAAACCGATCCACCCACGGTTGAAATCCCAACGCTTGATAGTCCCGTTGACAAAACCAAATCATGGCTGGACGATCATGGCCCCGCGGGACAATGGTTATTAAACATCGCCTTTCACCTCAATCAGGACCAATGGCAATGGGGAATCGATATTCTGGAAGTTCAGGAGAAATACTTGCTTCCGTTTCCGGGCGCAGCTGAAAAACTAGGGCTTGATCCGAGTCAATTCATCAAAACGATGGAAGAAACCGGCTGGCTGGTCACCGATGTGCTGTCGCCCATGCGCAAGGTACAAACCATCCAATCGGTTCGCGGCATCCTACTGGCATTGGAACCCAGTTTGGCTATGAAGACGTTATTGACCGCCCAAGGTGAAGTCAGACCGCTAGAGCCGTCAGCATCACCCCCAAACGACAGTGCTAACTCCGTCAGTAATCAGGGGCTGCTCAAGCGCCAAAAACGCACGAAACCGGAACCTAAAGTCGCTCAGCTCACCCCAAAAGTTTCCGGCAACCAACAATCGAGAAACGATAACGCTTCAGATATTATGGTTAAACCAAATGCCGACAAGTCAGCCGCGCCAAAAACAACGACACCGGAGAAACCCGGAACGATCGATTTGCTGATAACGCATGTGCAGCAGCAAAACATTCCGCCCGAAGAATCATCCACGGAAGGCAACTGGCATAAGATTTCCAATACCGAACTGGAACGGTTTCTGGCGCAACATCCAACCATCAAACGGACCCGATTCATGCTAGACATTGCCAATCACCCGGATTGTCGCTCGGTCAGTGCGACTGAAGGCATTCAGGTGCGGCTACGCCCATGAAATCCGATTACGACCATCAATTTCCCTGGCGACCGATTTTTGAGGTGTATGCCATCTCCGGCTGGATCGGAGGGGCGGGATTAGCGTATTGGACCAGTCGTTGGTCGGGGTTGCCCCGAGAACCGTTTGATTGGTTAATGATCGCCTGTAGCGTAATAGCCTGTTATCGACTGCCTACGGCGGTGAGCCTTTGGTATCGCAAGCGCCGCCTAGGACAATTCCGCTTTCAATACCTGGATGCCGAGAAACTCAAGCACTTAATCAAACACCATCCGGACGAGTTATGGTTTGGCTGGGGATTCGATTGGGTGCAAAAGCATGCACAATTGGCTTATGAGATTTTGAAACGGGATGTCTCGACACTGATTCCGAACGATCATAAACGTATGGGCTCTGCCTGGATTCATGGCTTGGAAATTTCTGAAAACGATATCCGGCAGCCGCTTCAGCATACCGCCGGCCATACGCTACTAGTTGGCACCACCGGCGCCGGTAAAACCCGAGCGTTTGACGTGTTGGTTACGCAAGCCGTGTTGCGCGGCGAAGCGGTGATCATCATCGATCCGAAAGGCGATAAGGATCTGATGGCGTGTGCCAAACGGGCTTGCGAAATAGCCAATCGCCCCGATCGCTTCGTGTATTTCCACCCAGCTTTTCCGGAAGACAGCGTGCGGCTGGACCCGTTGCATAATTTCAATCGGCCATCCGAAATAGCAAGTCGTATCAGTGCTATTTCGCCCAGCGAAAGCAGTAACGATCCCTTCAAGGCATTTGGTCAGAAATCCCTGGATAACGTCATTCAAGGCTTGATGGTGATCGAAGAACGGCCAACGTTGGTAAAACTACGCCGCTACCTGGAAGGCGGTCCTTCGACCTTGGTAATTCAAGCCTTGGAACGTTATTTCGACAATAGTTTGGAGCATTGGCGGCAAGAGGCGCGACCTTACCTGAAAAATGCCAAGGATATCGACTCCAAAGCGGCTGGTTTGGTACGGTTTTACCGAGAAGTCGTACAGTATCAGGTGCCGAATTTGGATTTGGAGGGATTGTTGTCCTTGTTCGAACACGACCGAGCGCATTTCAGCAAAATGGTCGCTTCGCTGATTCCGATCATGAACATGCTGACATCGGGATCGTTGGGTCCGTTATTGTCGCCTAACCCGCAGGACATTGATGACGTGCGGCCCATCACCAATACAGGCCATATTATTCAAAAAGCCCAGGTTGCCTATATCGGCTTGGACTCACTATCGGATGGCATGGTTGGCAGCGCCATTGGCTCCATTCTATTGGCCGATCTGGCAGCCGTTGCCGGTGATCGTTACAACTACGGTGTCTCAGACAGACCCGTGAATGTCTTTGTCGACGAGGCCGCTGAAGTTATCAACGACCCATTCATTCAAGTATTAAACAAAGGCCGTGGCGCCAAAATTCGCTTATTCATCGCCACCCAGACCTTTGCCGACTTTGCAGCCCGCACCGGATCTCAGGACAAAGCCCGCCAGGTATTAGGCAACGTCAACAACCTGATCGCACTGCGCATCATGGACAGCGAGACTCAACAATACATCACCGACAATCTGCCCAAAACCCGACTCAAATACATTATGCGCACCCAGGGTGTCGCAACCAGCGCAACCAATCCCACCGTGTTTTCAGGGAATGTCGGCGAGCGACTAATGGAGGAGGAAGGCGATTTGTTTGCGCCACAGCTCCTCGGTCAACTGCCTGATTTGCATTACATCGCCAAGTTATCCGGCGGTCGCATCGTAAAAGGCCGTTTGCCTGTGCTGCAATCAGCACTTGATACCCAACTGACCTGACCATGCAACGCAATTTGCTATTCAGTCTGATGATCTGGTTGTTGGAAGTAATTTTAGTCGCGAGCTTTGTCTCGGATCGCTGGACACGGGAAATCCAGGCAACTGAAGATCAGATGTTGATTGCTTATTTCGGCATTGAAAAGGAAGCGGAGATCCGGCACACCGCACAGGTCTGGTTTGACCAAATGTTTGTCCAAACCGGCATGAGGGAAAGTGTATACCGTTACTTCATTCCGACCGAGCGCGAACGACAAATGTCCAAAGGCTTTGAAGACGTCGGCCGCAATGATTTGTTTCCGTTCATTCAAAGCAGACTCGATGTGCTCTGGGATACGGTGTATCAGATGATCAAGCGATTTGTTATGGCTTGCGCCTGGATACCCTTTTTGGCAGTGGCAATTCTGCCGTTTGCCATTGATGGCTTGATTCGGCGCAAGGTTAGCCAAACCAATTTTGATTACCCCAGTCCGATGGCGCATCGTTATAGTATCTATGTGATGTTGGGGGCGTTATACCTTTTACTGATGGGACTGACGCTGCCATTTCCCGTGCCACCGCAATCGTTGCCGGTTGGCATTATTATCGTGGCCTGGGCGATGAACATCTTATTGGCCAATACTCAGAAACGGGTTTGATGCTCGATTTTGTGATTTACCTGAGTCCTCATCATCGGCCCGCTCCGATAATTACTAATGTCGGGTGGCACCAAAAGTGAAAAAATCTTAGATTTTATGATGGCAATAATGAAAAATTTCTCGGCTAATGGAGGATGTCACATAAAGAAGCCAATCTTGCTACACATTGGCCATTTACAGACATTTGGCTAAGTAAATGGCATGATAGAATCCATGTTCTTAGAAGTTGCAGACATCACTGTTCCGTTTTGGTTACCGCCATTGGTAGCCTTCGGCATATCATTCTTCACCTCGATGGTCGGGGTATCTGGCTCATTCTTGTTGCTCCCATTCCAGATGAGTGTGCTTGGGTATGTTAGTCCTTCGGTATCGGCGACCAATCTTGTATTCAATTTAGTGGCCATTCCTGGCGGCATATGGCATTACGCCCGTATTAAACGTATGGACTGGCCGCTCGCCTGGACTATTGCCACAGGCACTTTGCCAGGCCTGTTGGTGGGTTGGTGGTTACGTGTGCATTGGCTACTGGACGCACGCACTTTTAAACTGTTTGTCGGCGTCATTCTGCTTGGGTTGGCAATCCGTTTGCTCGGGAATAAAAGCGCCTTTGCCAGGGGCGAAATAGGGGTATCTATTTCTGTCAATAGCGGGAATACGATACCTATTTTCTTAGTTGCACTGATTATCGGTGTCATTGGTGGAGCCTATGGTATTGGTGGCGGCTCCATCATGGCACCAGTGCTCATAGCAGTGTTTAGCCTTCCGGTATATGAAGTTGCGGGGGCAGCACTCTTGGGTACGTTTGTGACATCCGTTGTAGGTGTGGCGCTCTATCAATTTCTGCCTGCACCGCCTGGTATCAATACAAGACCTGATTGGACGTTGGGTATTCTGTTCGGGCTGGGCGGTGTAGTGGGTATGTATATGGGCGCGCAAGCACAGAAACATTTCTCGCACCGTGCGCTTGAACTGGGAATTTCGATTGTGTTGGTACTGGTCGCCGGCGGATATGCGGTTGAATATGTACTTGGTTCAATTCACTAAATCAGGTTTTGGTGCGGTTGTTTTATTGACGACCGAGGTTCTTTCTGGTTGAAAATGGCGTGATTTTGCCGACTCTCTTTAATTAAACTATGTTAAATGCCGTGTTTTTAGTGTGCTCTCTACTGACATTGGCTTTATAATCGCCTCATTACCTTCGGATAAGTTGCCTAGTCAGGTTTACCGAACTTCCAACGATGGAATAACAGCCAAGCGTTCAATCTTTTTAAACAAGTTCTATACCTTATTATTTTTATTGTAACCCTTTGATGCAGCCTAATCGATCCAATCAGCAATCAGATTCAAGACACAATCGTCGTCTATTGCTCTCTTTTGGATTGCCGTTTTTGTTGGTAGTCATTTTTGCAGGCTTCCAATTTATCGATTTAGACAGCATCGGTTGGAGTCACGGCTTTAGTCATCCGCTATCTGGCTGGGATCATCTTGTCACTATGTTGGCCGTCGGCATCTGGGCGGCCCAATTGCGTGGACAGGCTGTTTGGATGTTGCCGCTTGCATTTGTTGGGGTCATGAGTTTAGGGGGGCTTGCCGGCGCAGCAGGCTTGGCCATTCCCAGCGTGGAAGGCATCATCCTGTTATCTTGCGCGGTTTTCGGTGTATTAATCACCCGTAAAATCCGTTTTAGCGCCAAGATCAATGTCATGATTGTGGCGTTTTTTGCTTTCTTCCATGGCTTTGCCCATGGTCAGGAAATTTCCACATCTGCCAGTCTGATTTCTTATACCTTGGGTTTTATGCTGGCAACGCTGCTGCTGCACGGTGCCGGTATCTTAGTTGCAAAGTTAGTTGTATTTTGCATTAGCTGTTTGCTGACGATTATATTTTCCAATGCAGCTCTGGCCAAAACGACTGAATCGATTGTTGGCAACAACGCTATAGACACAGTGTTTGCTCAGGATGCGGAATTCACCAAAATAACACCTTTTTGGATAGAAGCGGATCAAGCTGGGTATGCGCAGTATTGCTTTGTTTTCGCTGAGGATAAACGGTGTTCTGAAGATTTTTCTAGGTATGGTGCTGGGGTTAACGATCCCTCAAGTAGCAAGCTTGTTAGCCTTGGCTTCGTTGATTTCGTGAGAACACCCGTTAAAAATGATAGTCGAAGTGTTACGGTAGACAGCAATAGCGATGGTTTGATTTTCAAACAACCCGCTTTGCAAAGGCTAGATAACTGGTTGGACAAGTGGCTATTTAATTCCGATTACATAAATCATAGTGCTTTGGATTTCAAACACTATTACCCCGATATTAACCATACACCTGGTAAACGGTTGCTAAGCAACGGCGTTGGTCTTACCTCGCCACCGGTTGCGCTCCTCAATGTTTTAGCACATCAAGCTTCTTCCAATCTTCGCAAGACCCCGATTTCATCCGTTGAAGACACTTATCTTCAATCGATCTTTGCCAAATCTGATACCGGCAATTTCACTACCCAAACGATCAAACACACTAGGCATGATTGCGCCTTTCGTAATCTGCGCGAGACCATGCAAAGCACGGTCACGACCGTTTGTTTTCAGAACAATTTCTTTTCTAATTTAACGCTTATCGACAAATCACGTCGTTCAAGCGGCGCCGCTATTGGTGTTATCTCCCGATTTCATTTGCTTTTTGCAAGTCAAAAAAGCTTGTCATTGGCAATGAGAAAAACATGGCCCGTTAAGGCCCATCCCATTCTGACATAACAATAAAAATCAATCCGACATCGTTTCAAAGAAAACCTATGAGCCTTTACAACACAATAATAAAAAAGAAACCTTTGATCATCAGCCTTGAAATCATCTTGGGCTTAAGTTGCACCGGTCTTCAAGCCGCACCGAAGACAGATGTAGCCGAAGTGGTGGAGCAAGCCGATCAAATTGAAGGCAACGACAAAGCGGCCAAGAGCAACACATCAAAAAAAGCTAAATCCTCTGCCAAGCAAGAAAAAGTGGAAGAACTGGAAACTGTCGAGGTAAAGGAGTTTGGGCGATCAAGAGACTTAGTTGGTATCGCCGAAAGCGCCTCGCAAGGTCATGTCGGACAAGAACAGCTTAAATACCGCCCAATTAGCCGGCCAGGCGAAATATTAGAAACCGTACCAGGATTGATTGCGTCACAACACAGTGGCGAAGGTAAAGCCAATCAGTATTACTTACGCGGTTTCAACCTTGATCACGGTACCGATTTTTTAACCCAAATCGATGGCGTTCCGGTTAATTTAACCACCCATGCACACGGTCAAGGTTGGACAGATACCAACTTTCTGATTCCTGAATTAATTAAAACGGTTAATTATCAGAAAGGGAACTACTATGCAGAAAATGGGGATTTTTCCAGTGCAGGTGCCGCGAATATTCAATACTTCGATGATATGCCCGATACGTTGGTGAAATTTACCGGCGGCATGTTTGACTACTATCGCGGATTGGCTACAGGCTCCCGTAAACTGGGTGATGGTAATCTGCTGTACGCGGGTGAAATCGTCAACAACGGTGGACCGTGGACAGTCAGTAACGATTTTCAGAAATATAATGGTGTACTTCGTTATAGCGAAGAGCATGGCGAAACCGGCTGGAATGTCACCGCCATGGCCTATAAAGCAGATTGGAATGCCACTGACCAAATCGCAAAGCGTGCTGTCACTTCAGGGCTTATCGGCCGTTTTGATGCCATCGATCCCACCGATGGCGGAGCGAGTGAACGTTACAGCCTGACAGCCGAATGGCACCGCAATACCAATACCAGTGCAACAAAGGTCATGGCTTACGGGCTTTATTCGACGCTTAATTTATTCTCGAACTTTACTTATTTTCTGAATGACCCAGTGAATGGCGATCAATTCAACCAGCCAGATCAACGTTGGCAAACTGGGCTCAAGGCCAGCCATACTGTCTATCACAAACTTGTTGGTGCCGACTCGGAAAGCACCATCGGTTTACAAATACGTAATGACAACATCGATAATGGTCTGTTTTTAACGAAAGCACGGCAACGCTTATCGACAGTACGACAAGATACCGTTTGGGTGACTAGTGCCAGTCCCTATGCCGAAAATAAAACGCGCTGGAATGATTGGTTTCGGACCACCCTTGGGGTACGTTTCGATGGCTTCCGCTTCGATGTTACCAACAGTAATATCGCTGCCAATCAAGGTGAACGTTACGATGGGTTAGTGAGTCCTAAATTGGGCATGGTTTTTGGACCATGGGCAGATACCGAGTTTTACTTGAACGGTGGCTTGGGTTACCACAGTAATGATGGTCGTGGTGTTAATACCCGCATCGATCCTAGCTCTGGCAACAGCGTGAAATCGGCCGTGCCGCTTGCACGAACCTACGGCTCTGAAATTGGTACCCGTACCACCTGGATAAAAGGTTTACAGAGTACATTAGCCATCTGGTGGCTGGATATTGATTCTGAATTGCTGTTCTCGGGTGACGCAGGAACCACTGAACCTAGTCGGCCCAGTCGCCGTTACGGTTTGGAATTTGCCAACTATTACTCACCGACCGATTGGTTAACACTTGATGCCGATTTTAGTTATTCTAAATCGCGCTTTAAGGGTAATGATCCAGCAGGCAACTACATTCCGGGTTCCATTGAAACCGTCATAGCGACCGGCGCTACGGTCCATGATTTCTACGGTTTCTTTGGCGGTCCAAGACTGCGTTACTTCGGGCCTCGCTCCCTGATTGAGGATAATAGTGTGCGGTCAAAACCGACCATCATGCTCTCGGCTTTGCTGGGCTACGAATTCAATAAAACCTGGACTTTACAAGCGGAAATGTTCAATTTGCTCAATCGTACAGACAGTGCGATTGACTATTACTACACTTCACGCCTGCCTGGTGAAGACCTGGCAGGTGTGAATGACATCCACTTTCACCCGGTTGAGCCGGTCAATTTCCGTATGACATTGTCGGCAAAATTTTGAGCGCTTTAGGATATTAAAGCGCGGTGGCCTCTGTCATTTAATTGAGCCGGGTCGTCCAACAGCAGGGTTGTTACTGGCGACTTATACAAATATTTCATCTACAATAATAAAGATCAGTTAGATTAAGGCAATATGATGCAACATCGCCTCACCACCATTCTATTAGTGCTTATGGCTATCATGCCTGTGGTGGTGGCGTTTGCTCATTATTCTGCACTCACCAGCCAGTTAGCGGTTGCGCAAATGGTCGCCGCCGATGATATGGACGATGGAGGGGGCTTGGCATCCAAACATGCCGATCATTGCCAATCCGCCACGGCCAAACCTCACTTGGCTAGTTGTAGCTTTCATGTTTGCGTGGATTGCGGGATCACGTCATCTTTCAGGTTTATCCCGATTCAGGTTTCCAATAGCTATGGCTTTGGGGGAAAATCTAATTCCGCCTCGTTTATTGCACCTCCCGACATAAAACCGCCGATTTTTAGCCTCTAAGCCGTTCAATGGTGGTGTTTCGCTGTAAGAAATACCGCCACCCTGATGACGATCAACATCGGCCAAAGTCCGGCGGTTGTCGGTTCGTCATGGTTATCACGAGTTTACGAGGATCATCATGTCATCCTTTTTTCGATCAAGGCGTCTGCTGATGGCGACGCTGTTTATTGTCTGCCGCTTGGCCGCCGCAGATGAGCAAGCGCTATTGACGCTTGAGGCGGCTACTCAAAAAGTCGTTCAGGACAATCCCGACCTGGCGCAAACCCTGGCTCGTGCCAAGGCAATGGCCGCGATTCCATCGCAGGAAGGCAGCTTGCCCGATCCGCAAATCAGTTTCAATGCCATGAGCTTGCCGACTAACAGCTTTAGCACACGGCAAGAAGACATGACCCAAATCGGATTTGGCCTTTCTCAAGCGATTCCTTTCCCTGGCAAACTGGCGCTACGCGAGCAGGCCGCGCTGTATGAAGCGGAATCTGCCACGCTGAATGCCGATGAACTTCGACTACGTTTGCTGAGCGATGTCAAAACCCTGTGGTGGCAGGTTTTTTATCTGGATCGGACACGGGAGATCGTCGATAACAATCACACCTTATTGCAGCAGTTCGTCGATATCGCCCGTAGTAAATACGAAGTGGGCGAAGGCTTGCAACAAGATGTATTGCTGGCCCAATTGGAACTTTCAAAACTGTTGGATCAGAAAATCAACCTTGATGGTATGCGGCGCAGTACCGTCGCCAAACTCAATGCACTGTTGGATCAACCCGCCAACAACCCCGTGCAATTACCCGCCACGCTGTCAATACATCTACCGGAAATCAGGCAGGAAGACCGCCTTTACCAACAAGCGGAAAGCTCAAGGCCGATGTTGGAAAGCGACCGACAAGGCATCCATGCGGCGCAATCCAAGCTGGAACTGGCGCAAAAAGATTTTCTACCGGATTTTAACGTCGAAGCGGCCTATGGTGCCCGCAACAATATGCTCGACGGCACCCGGCGTTCGGATTTGCTGAGTTTGGGCGTCAGCATGAATGTGCCGATTTTTGCCGCCAGTAAGCAAGCCAAAGCCGTCGATCAGCGGACCAGCGAATTGATGCAACAACGTTATGCGCTGCAAGATCGATGGAACGCGGTTCGCTCTGAAATTACCCAAAGCCACAGCGATTATCAGCGGGCCAAACAGCAATTCGTGTTGTTCGATACCGGCATCATTCCGCAGGCCCGGCAAACCGTCGCCTCGATGCTGGCCGGCTATCAAGTCAACAAGGTCGATTTCCTGAATCTGGTGCGCAGCCAGATCACCTTGTTCGAATACGAAACCCAATACTGGAAAGCCTTCACGGAAGCCCAACAAGCACTGGCGCAACTCTGCGCGAATGTGGGCGAGGACGAAATTTATGAATAAGCAATTGTTATTAACCGCCACGGTGACCTTGGGGATAGGCTTGGCGGGCGGCTATTGGCTAGCTCAGCAACCTAAACAGGAATCGGCTGTTCAACCGGCAGAGGGCAGAAAGCCTTTATTTTATAGAAGTACCATGAATCCATCGGCCACATCCCCCGTACCCGCCAAGGATGCTATGGGCATGGACTATGAGCCGGTGTATGCCGAGGATAATGCGCCTAAGCAACCCAAAATTCTGTTTTACCGCAATCCGATGAATCCTTCGGTCACGTCACCGGTGCCGGCCAAAGACAATATGGGCATGGATTATCTGCCTGTGTATGCCGAAGACGAGGCAAAAACTGACGATTTGGCCGGTGCCGTTAGAATCGATGCCGCCACGGTGCAAAACATCGGCGTGCGGACCGCCCTTGCCAAACAAACCTTGCTATCGCATGTGGTCCGAGCCGTTGGCCGGGTAGCCTATGATGAAGAGCATATCGTTCGGCTGCATCCCAAAACCGAAGGCTGGATCGAAACCTTGCGTGCCGACAAGACCGGGCAAAAGGTTAGGAAGAATGAAGAGCTGCTGAGCATTTATTCCCCGCAACTGGTGGCCAGCCAACAGGAATATGTGCTGGCTTTGAATAACCTTAAAGTGCTGGAAAAAAGCCCGATTGAAGACATCAGACGGGGTGCGGAAGAACTGGTTAAAAGCTCACGCGAACGCTTGAAACTGTTGGATGTGCCGGCCCATCAGCTACACGACCTCACGGATAGCCAATCCATTAAAAAGAGCCTGCATATTCATACCCCGGCGGACGGCATCGTCATCAACATTGGTGCCCGCGAAGGCCAATATGTCACCCCGGAAACCGAGCTGTACATGATCGCCGACCTTTCCACGGTTTGGGTCTATGCCGAAATTTACGAGTACGAACTGCCCTGGGTTAAGGAAGGCGACCCGGTTGAAATGCGTTTGGCCGGGGTTCCGGGCCGCACCTTCAAAGGCCGCTTGGCATTTATCTATCCCTACGCCGAAGCCAAGACCCGGACTATTAAAGTGCGCTTGGTCTTCGACAACGCCGATTTGCTGTTAAAACCCGATATGTTCGCCGAAGTCACGATCCATGCCGGGAAGCAAGTCGATACGGTGGTGATTCCCGCCGAGGCGGTGATTCGTTCCGGCGCGCAAACCCAGGTTTTGGTAGTGCGCGGTCCTGGTAAATTCGAGCCGCGTCAAGTGACGACGGGTTTGTCGTCCAATAACGACATTGCCATCATTGACGGTTTGGCCGCTGGCGAAGAAGTGGTCACTTCGGCGCAATTCCTGATCGACTCTGAATCCAAACTGAATGAAGCCACCTCAAAAATGATGGAACCTGCTGCATCGCAGCCGGCAACCAAGTCGTTGTCAGTGGAGCCAGGAGCGCATCAACATGACTGATTTCATCATCAACAGCGTTTTAAAAGACCGCTTCATGGTGCTGCTGGGGGCAATTATCCTGGCCATCGGCGGGATTTGGTCGTTTAAGAATATGCCATTGGACGCGATACCGGACCTATCCGACGTGCAGGTGATCATCTTCACCGATTATGCCGACCAATCGCCGCAAGTCGTCGAAAATCAGGTCACCTATCCCTTGACCACCGCCATGCTGGCGGTGCCGCATGCCAAGGTGGTGCGCGGTTATTCGTTCTTCGGCTTGTCGTTCGTCTATGTGATCTTCGAAGACGGCACCGATATGTATTGGGCGAGGTCGCGGGTACTGGAATACCTCAACTATGTGAAAAACCGTTTGCCGCAAGGCGTCACGCCGGCGCTCGGTCCCGATGCCACCGGTGTCGGCTGGATTTACGAATATGCCTTGGTGGACAAGACCGGCAAGCACGACTTAGCGCAACTGCGTTCGATTCAAGACTGGTATCTGCGTTATCCCTTGCAGACCGTGCCTGGTGTGTCTGAGGTCGCTTCGGTCGGCGGCTACGTCAAGCAATATCAGGTGGAAGTCGATCCCAATGCGCTGCAAGCCTATGAGATTTCGTTATCGACGGTGATGATGGCCATCAAGCGTTCCAACAACGATGTCGGCGGCCGGTTGCTGGAAGTCGGCGAAACCGAATATATGGTCAGAGGCTTGGGCTACATCAAATCCATCGCCGATCTGAATACCATACCGGTGGGCGTCGACGCCAACGGCACGCCGATACGGTTACAGGATGTGGCTCATATTCAAATTGGCCCCGAGCTGCGCCGAGGCGTCACCGAACTCAACGGCGAAGGCGAAGTAGCCGGCGGCGTGGTGATCATGCGTTTCGGTGAAAACGCCCTGGCAACCATTGAAGATGTACGGGCGAAACTGGAAGAACTGAAAAAAGGCCTGCCGGAAGGGGTTGAAATCGTCCCGGTCTATGACCGAGGCAGCCTGATCGAACGGGCGGTGGACACCTTGAAAGAGGCGTTGACCCAAGAGCTGATCATCGTTTGCGCCTTGGTCGCCTTGTTTTTACTGCATCTGCGTTCGTCCTTGGTAATCGTGATCACCTTGCCCTTGGGTATTCTGATGGCCTTCATTGCGATGAAATGGCAAGGCATGAACGCCAACATCATGTCGTTGGGCGGCATCGCGCTGGCGATTGGCGATATGGTCGATGGTGGCGTGGTGATGGTGGAAAACGCTCATAAACACCTGGCCGAAGCGGCCGAGAAAAAACAAGCCAAGTTGACTTCACAGGAACGCTGGGAAGCCATCGGCAATGCCTCCCGTGAGGTGGGTTCCGGATTGTTTTCGTCCTTGCTGGTGATCACCGTGTCCTTCCTGCCGATTATTACCATGGAAGCGCAGGAAGGCCGCTTATTCAGCCCATTGGCGTACACCAAAACCTATGCGATGGCCGCCGCCGCGATCTTGACCATCACGCTGGTGCCGGTGTTGATGGGGTATTTTGTGCGCGGCAAGATCATTCCTGAGCAAAAAAACCCGATTAATCGGATTTTGCATGCCATGCATTCGCCGGTTTTAAAAGTAGCGATGCGCTGGCGGGGTGCCACGCTGATCGTGGCGCTGCTGTTAATGGCCTCCACGCTTTATCCCTTATCCAAATTGGGCAGTGAATTCATGCCGCCGCTGGATGAAGGCGATATTTTATACATGCCCACCACCTTTCCCGGCATTTCCATCACCAAAGCCAGGGAAGTGTTGCAACAGACCGACAAGATCATCAAGACCTTTCCGGAAGTGCATCATGTGTTTGGCAAGATTGGCCGGGCTGAAACCGCCACCGATGCCGCTCCGTTGATGATGGTGGAAACTACCATCAAGTTAAAGCCACGCGATCAATGGCCCGATCCGAACAAGACTACCCGGCAACTGATGGATGAAATGGACAAGGCCATTCATTTTCCCGGTTTGGCCAACGCCTGGACCATGCCAATTAAAACCCGAATCGACATGCTCTCCACTGGCATCAAGACCCCGGTGGGTATCAAGGTGTCCGGTCCCGATCTGAATGTCCTGCAATCCCTGTCGCTGCAAATCGAACAGGCCATGAAAACCCTGCCGGATACGCTATCGGCCTACGGTGACCGGGCGGTTGGCGGTTATTTTCTGGATTTCGACATCAACCGCGAAGCCGCCGCGCGTTACGGCTTGACCGTCGGCGATGTGCAGGATGTGATTCAAAGTGCGATTGGCGGCATGAATATCACCGAAACTGTTGAAGGGCTGGAGCGCTATCCAGTCAATCTTAGGTATCCGCGCGATCTGCGGGATAACCCGGAAGCCTTGCGACGAGTGTTGATCTCCACCCCGACAGGCAGCCAGATTCCTTTGACATCGGTGGCAGACATCAACTTTAAACGCGGTACGGATGTCATCAAGACCGAGGATGCACGGCCCAATGCCTGGATTTATGTGGACCTTAAAATCTCCGACATCGGCGGTTATGTGGAGCAGGCAAAAAAGACCTTAGCCGAGACTGTCACGATACCCGCAGGTTATACCGTCACTTGGTCCGGTCAATTTGAATACATGGAACGGGCAGCGGAACGCTTGCGCATCGTGGTGCCCATCACGCTACTGCTGATTTTTATCCTGCTGTATACCGCCTTTCGTAATATCACCGAGCCGACTATCGTGATGTTGGCGATTCCATTTAGCCTGATTGGCGGAATTTGGTTCATCTACTGGTTGGGATACAACCTGTCGATTACCGTCTATGTCGGTTTTATCGCGCTGGCCGGCACGGCGGCGGAAACCGGGGTGATGGTGCTGAGTTTTATCGACATAGAGATCGATAAGCTGCGGGCGCAAAAGCAGGCGCCACTGACCGGCGAGGAAATCAGAGCGGCCAGCGAAGCCGCGACGGCTCTGCGTGTCAGGCCAGTAGCAATCACCTCGCTGGCCAACATCATCGGCTTGATACCCATCATGACGGCGACCGGCACCGGTGCGGACGTCACTCAACGCATCGCCGCCCCCGCGCTGGGCGGCATGCTGACCGTGTTGATACTTAGCCTTTTGGTGTTTCCGGTGATTTACAGCCTGGTGTTGCAGTTTCAAGAACGGTTTCGAACCTCATAGTCTTGAGAGGTTACTGATGCTTTCATCAATTGGTTAGGCTCACGGAGAAATTTGATATGGCTTCATGTTGTGAAAATAACTGCGCAATTGAGAAATTACGCGAACGACAACGTGGCACGCTTAAAGCCGTGCTCGTTGTTAATGCGGTTATGTTTGTCGTCATTGTCGGCGGAGCCGTTTACGGAAAATCAACGGCTCTGCTCTCGGACAGCCTGGACAATCTTGGCGATGCGTTGACATATGGCTTAAGCCTTTACGCCGTTTCTAAAGAAGCGACCACTAAGGCGAAAGTGGCCTTATTTAAGGGTAGTTTGATATTGATCGCGGCGTGTGTGGTCTTGGCGCAAATCATTCTGCGGCTGATTGAGCCTGTACTGCCATCTTACGAAATTATGGGCGCCTTCAGTTTGGCGGGCTTGGCGGCAAACTCGCTATGTCTGTTTCTGCTGTGGAAGCACAGAAATGAAGACATCAACATGAGCTCGGTATGGGAATGTTCAAGAAACGACATAGCGTCAAATCTATCGGTTTTTATCACAGCGGGAGCAGTTTGGTACTTTGAATCGGGATGGGCGGATATTGTCGTCGCATCCTGTCTTGTCATGCTGCTGCTGAATTCTTCATTCCGTGTTATCCGTTCCGCGCTCAAAGAAATTAATTATCCGAAAATTTAAACTATCTGGAAATCACCTATGAAAACAAAATTACTGATCACTTTGCTTTTAATGACAGGCTTACTAGCTGCCTGTAGCGAGATCAAGCCTCATTCGATGGATTTGGACCTGGCCGTACAGCATGAGGCATTGGTAAAACACTATGAAGAAACCGCTAAGGATATGCAGGCCAAGGTCCAGGAACACAAGACGCTGCTGAGCCAATACCAGGCAAAAAGCTATCTTTACGGTAAGCAAGCCGAAGGGTTTAAAGAACATTGCCAAGCATTGATCAATGCCTACGAAAAAGCGGTTGAGGAAAATTTGAATATGGCAAATCTGCATCGGCAGAAAGAGTGAGGGGGTGAGACATGGCTATCCGTTGGCATAAATCAATTCTAATCACCTTAGTCGGTGTGCTTTTCTTGCTGGAAGGGTGTGCCGTTACCCAGCCCGCATTCTACCGGGCGTCGGGATTGACGCCCAAATCCATCGGTCAGATTACATTACTGCCTGCCGTTGATGCGCGAATCGACCAGCAGGTCGCGGTTCCTCTCGAAGAACCCTTGCGCCAAAAGGCGGCAACGATCCTGAAGCGGAAAGGATACCCCGTGGTCTTGAGTAATTCGGGCGAGAGTGCTGCCCTGACGGGCGATAGTCTACGGGCCGCCGATCCTGCCTTGATAAAACGCCTTGGTCCGCCGGATGCACGCTGGATCATGGTCTTGGCCCTTATCGATCTCAATGTGGTTGGCAGCAACGATAAGGTGGAAGTGGCAGGCTTTCTATACGACAAGGAGAAGGGCTTGCTGCTATGGCGGGACAGCACTATTTGTTTGGTCGGGGATGGCGGCATTTTGGGCGGGCTAATAAACGATAAAAGGGTCGATCTAGCGGTTTCGACCGCAGTGGATTCGTTATTGGGCAGTATTCCGGAATAGGGGCTTGTTTTGATAATCCCACGTTGCCACCGGTCGTTATCTCTACCGTCACCGATATGGTTAAAGGGAGGTGGGTCATGATGAATACATGGCACAAGCTATCGGCAATCGAAACCGCAGGCCTTCTTGCGACCGATATGGAACAGGGACTTTCCACCGAAGACGCGAAAAACCGACTTGCTCGATATGGGCAAAATAAGCTGCATAAGGGCAAGCGATTTTCGGCTTTGCTGATTTTTATCAGCCAGTTTAAAAGTCTCGTTATTTGGGTACTGATGGGTGCAGCGGCCGTTTCCGTTGCACTCGGTGAAGTCATCGACGGTATTGCCATCATCGCTATCGTGATCTTGAATGCGGTCATTGGCTTTCTCCAGGAGTATCGGGCCGAGAAAGCGGCAGCCGCACTCGCTCGTTTAACAGCGCCGCATTGCCGAGTGATTCGGGATGGCCATAGCCTGGTGGTCACCACGTCTGAGGTCGTTCCTGGTGATCTACTGTTACTCGAAGCGGGCGATTTGGTTGCGGCGGATGCCCGCCTTATTCAAGCCTCCGTGTTTCGTGTCAATGAAGCCCCGCTCACGGGGGAATCGCAAGCCGTGCCTAAGTTTACCGTTAGTCTGGTATTGGACACACCGCTGGCTGAGCGGCGCAATATGGTTTTTCTCGGGACCAGTGTGACCAGTGGTTCCGCTCGCGCAGTGGTGGTCAACACCGGCATGGAAACCGAACTGGGTCGCATCGCGAAACTGCTCGAATCGGCCGAAAGTGGAGAAACCCCTTTACAACGCCAACTGGAGCGGGTTGGGCGCCTGTTGTTGATGGCGTGTTTCGGCATCGTCGGCTTGATTTTTGGTCTGGGATTATGGCGAGGCATCGCCCCCTTTGAACTGTTCTTAAGTTCGGTGAGCCTTGCGGTCGCGGCGATTCCCGAAGGATTGCCGGCGGTGGTAACGATTGCGCTGGCTTTGGGTGTACAGCGTATGGTTCAGCGTCATGCCTTGGTACGACGTCTGGCTTCGGTCGAAACATTGGGCCGTGCGCAGGTGATTTGTACCGACAAGACCGGTACGCTGACGATGGGTGAAATGACGGCCCGCAAGTTGATTACCTCAAAAAGCCTCTATCACGTCACCGGCGAAGGTTACGCCACGGAAGGCGCATTCTTTGCCGGCAACGTGGAAAGCCTACCATCGGAAAGCCCCGAACTATTCGCCTTGCTGCGAGCATCGGCTGCATGCAACGATGCCGAACTCAATGTAATCGATGGTCGGTCCACTGTAATAGGTGACCCTACCGAGGGGGCGTTATTGGTGGCCGCCGAGAAAGCGAATATTGCCCGGTCTGCCATTGAAACGGAGATGCCGCGTTTGGCGGTTATCCCTTTTGATTCCGAACGTAAACGCATGAGCGTTATCCGCCGTCAGGCCGGTCAACCCTGGGCCTTTGTCAAAGGCGCTCCCGAAGAGATTCTCAGCCGCTGCACCTTGATCCGTACCGATCAAGGCATCAAGGAACTGACAGAAAACGACCTCACCCGATTCCTACAGGCTAACACCTTACTGGCAAACGATGCCTTGCGAGTGCTGGCCGTGGCAGAGCGTCCACTAGAAGGCATCCATTTCGGTGCGGGCGTATTCGGTAGTGATGTCGAGATCGAACAGCAGCTTATTTTGTTGGGACTCGTTGGTTTACAAGACCCGCCTCGTGGCGAAGCCAAAGAGGCTGTGGCTAAGTGTAAACGGGCTGGTATCAAAACCGTAATGATCACAGGCGATCATCCGGATACGGCACGAGCCATCGGCTGCGAATTAGGGATTATAGATAAAGGCGATGAAGTTTTGATTGGTGCTGAGATAGACCACTTGGACGATGCTGAGCTAAAGGAACGCGTACCGCATGTTTCGGTGTATGCACGGGTAACCGCCGAGCATAAACTGCGTATCGTGCGGGCATGGAAAGCGACTGGTGCGGTTGTCGCGATGACGGGAGACGGCGTGAACGATGCGCCTGCAATCAAAGAGGCATCCATCGGCATTGCTATGGGCATTACCGGTACGGAAGTGACCAAAGAAGCCGCCGACATGATTGTCGCTGATGACAATTTTGCATCCATTGTCGCCGCCGTTGAAGAAGGACGAGGCATTTATGACAACATCGCCAAAACGCTAGCCTACCTGCTGGGCAGTAGCACCGGCGAGTTATTGGTGATGTTGGGCGCCGTGCTGCTGGGTTGGCCATTACCGCTTTTACCGCTACATCTTTTGTGGATCAACTTGGTCACCGATGGTTTTGCGGCCTTGGCCCTTTCCACCGATCCAATTGATCCAGGAGTATTGAACCGTCCGCCTCGCCAGGCTCAGTCCCAGTTACTCAACCGGCATTTGTTTTATCTGACTTTATTCACCGGTTTATTAGCCGCGAGCGTCACGCTCGGCGTGTTTGCCTATGAACTGCATGTAGTCGGCAATACGCTTGATCAAGCTCGCGATGCCGCCTTTACCGCTCTGGTGATTACCGGTTTGCTGCGTGCCTTCGGTGCGCGAAGCGAACAACGCGTCATCTGGCAAATCGGTTTGTTCTCCAATTTGCGCTTGTTTTTGATTGTCGCCGTGTGTTTCAGCTTACAGTTGGCAATACACCATGTTCCGATGCTGCAAACCCTGTTTCAGATCAAATCGGTGTCGTTGCATCAGTGTGTCGTCTGGATCGGGGTTGGATTTATACCCTTGGCAATTTTAGAGTTCAGAAAAATCCTGCTGAATCGAGCCAAAAAGTTTGCTTAGCACGATGAAAACCGAGCAATCACGCCGCCATCGGCCTAAAAAAGCGAAATCGCCACAAGCGATGTCCACCAATCGTTTTATCCACCGAAAAATTCTGACCCGATTGTTTTTAGGCTGGTTGTTCCTGAGTGTAACGGTAGGCGGTTCCATTTTATGGCTGGAGATCAAGAGAGCCGAGCAATCAGTTCATGTCCTTGCGCTGAAGGAATCAGCGATATTCAGCGGGGCATCGGCCCATAATCTGGAACAACTCGATGGCCAATCAACCGAACATCTGAGGCAGTTGGCTGAACAACTGGTTAGCCAGCATTTTCTGATTGTCGAATTGTATGATGGCAACAAACAATTAAAACTCGAAGCCGTTCGCCAAGGACAGGAATTGGTCGAGCAGTTTATCGATCAATATCGCCATCAATTTCCAAAGGCCGACGAGTTTACTCATGACCTCCATTTTATTCATGGACAGTTGTGGTTAGTCACGCTGGTTCCGCTACGTGGCGATCAAGATTCGCCGATGGGTTATTTCGAAGGGGTTTATCAGGTTGATCCGGAAACGTTTGCCACGTTGAAGCAAAACCTAATCCGTATGCTGGCCTTCGTGACGCTAGGCATTTTCGTTACCAGCCTTTTGATGTATCCGATTGTCCTGACCCTCAATCGGGGCGTCATTAGGCTTTCCGGCGAACTATTGCAAGGCAATCTTGAACTGATGAATGTACTGGGTTGTGCCATCGCAGAGCGTGATTCGGAAACCAACCATCATAACTATCGGGTAACTTATTACGCGCTTCGACTTGGCGAAGCGATCGGACTGCCTGAAGAAAATATGCGCGATCTAATTGCCGGAGCTTTTTTGCATGATGTCGGCAAGATCGGCATCCGCGATCCGATTTTACTGAAACCGGAAAAACTGACAGCGGATGAATTCGAGGTTATGAAAACGCATGTGGCATTAGGCGTGGAAATTCTAAATAAATCGCACTGGTTAACCGGTGCGCGGGATGTCGTGGAGTTTCATCATGAGAAATATGACGGCAGCGGATACATTCAAGGTCTAAAAGGGGAGGCCATTCCACTGAACGCACGAATATTTGCTATCGGGGATGTGTTTGACGCGCTGACCTCGCAACGTCCATACAAGGAAGCCTGGACCTTAGTCGATGCTATTTCCAATCTCGTAAAAGAGGGCGGCAGCCACTTTGACCCTCAACTGGTAACGATTTTTGCCAAGATTGCCCCGCGTCTTCATCAAGAGGTGAATGATTTAGACGAATCTCAACTGGAGGCAATGCTACAACGCCTCGTTGGCGAACACTTCTTGAATACAGCGTTTAAGGCTCGAAAGGCAAGGTATGACGTTGCTCGCAGATCGGCGTAAGAGTTGACCCAATACGGTGCATTAGCACCTTTGCTTGCACCAGTATTACGCAATTAGCCACGAGAGTATGTAAAAGACGAGTTTAACTCCTTGATTTTAAGGATGGCACTATTTGTGCTTGAAAAATAAAGATTTATAGATTGGATTGATGTTATTTTTCATTTATTCATCACTCCACGAACTATAAAAACAGGCCAAAATTAACGATTAATAACAACTAAATCTGGAGAAAATCTATGAAAACAAAATTATTGATTACTTTACTGTTGGGTACCGGCCTCTTGGTCGCATGCAGCGAGATGAACCCTCACCCAATGGATATGACCCAAGCTGTACAAAGCGCAACGACCAAAGCTGATCACGAAGCATTGGCCAAACATTACGAAGAAGCCGCAAAAGAACTACAGCTAAAAGTGGAAGAGCACAAAAAACTGCTTAGCCAATATCAAGCGAAAAGCTATCTTTACGGCAAGCAAGCCGACACCTTGGTAAGTCACTGCCGAGTGTTGATCAATGCCTATGAAAAGGCGGCTGAAGCCAATTTAAGTATGGCGGCAATGCATCGTCAGATGTAAACAGTAAGTCTTTTCGTCAAAATCGACGCACATTAACCTAGGCAAGATGGGCTAAGGTAACGCGGCCCATCTTATTCGGTAAACCTCCCAACTCAAGCGGGTTCCAGCTCTATTTTTACCTTTTTCCCGAGAGCGGCGGCGGCGCTCACTAAGGTTGTAAGGGTTAAACTGGTATCCTCTTCATCCAGTAACCTATTCAGCGATGCTCTGCTGGTGTGCATTTTTTTTGCCATTGCTGTTTTGCTCAGCTTAAGCGAAGACATGCCTTCTGAAATTTGCCAGGCAATAATCCGTTTGGTTGCAACGGCGGTTACGTCTTCGAGAATTGCTTCATCGCTGAGAAAATCGTCAAAGCTGCTGCCGATATGAGGATTCTCTTCGTGTTGACTGTTCATTTCTTCCCCCGTAATGCTTTCAATCGTTGTTTTGCCAGATCAAGCTCTGGCTTCGGTGTTTTTTGATTTTTCTTGATAAAACCATGCAACAAAATCATCGTTTGGTTGACGATGACAAACAGAACTCGCGCTATCCGATTATCCAGCTTAGTTCTGACTTCCCAAATATCGCCTTCAAGGTGATCGACTAAAGGCATGCCGAGAGGCTAACCGAATTGCACCGTTTTAATATCTTCGCCAATCGTTTTTCTATCTTGAGCCGATAACGCTTTCAACCATTCTCTAACCGGTTCGCTGCCGGTTTCAGTTGCAAAAAATCTAACAGAAAGGATTGGATTCATTCGCGTAGCGTATCAATATTGGTACGCATAAGCAAGTCGCTCTATATCCGATAGGACAACCGTTTGTAAATCACGGCTGATTGATAGTTGTCGGATTTTTCAATATTTGTGTCATTAGTTTTTCACTAATTTGGCACACTTTTCATTTTTTATGTCACCTGTTGGGTGACACAAAAGGTGAAAAACGGTCGATTGATTTTGAAGTGATTTTTCATTATTTGTGTCACGCAGTACACCCACTTGTGACACAAATAATGAAATGTTCCGGATTTTGTGCCACAAATATTGAAAAATTTCCTGTCTAAGAATCTGGAAACAGTGGTTAGATTTCGGACGACAAGTTTCCAAGTATTTATCCGAAATCTATAGGTTTGACAGTTCAAGAACGGACACAGCAGAGCGCGAAGTGCTATAACTAATGATCCGCTTCTCGCAACATTTCTGCCATGTCTCGGTTTGCAGTGACGGCCTGCTGGTAAAGATCAATCACTTCTTGGCTGTGCGCTTTAAGATCATTTGCGTGTCTACCATAAACGTAACGCTGCGACTCAAATTGGCTGAGATATTCTTTATGTTCCTCAATCTTGGTCTGTAATTCGTTGGCCTCGTCTTCGAAGTGTTTGGCTAATGCCTCATGCTGTATAGCCAGGTCAGTATCCATGGCGTGAGGCTCCATGAAGCTACAAGCAGATAATATGGATTCAGCTAAAACTAAAACAATCAGTGATTTTAATGTCATGGTTATCTCCAAAGGTATCTTGAAATGGTGATGTCTAGGTGCTTTGACGATGTTAAAGCGCCCTTTATTGAATTCAGGCCACTTAAAAGGCCGTATTTTTGGGGTGAAGTAATCTCAATCCGTTGGCTACAACCAATAGGGAAGCGCCCATGTCGGCTGCTATGGCTTCCCATAAGGTCGCCACACCGGCAAAGGCCAAAACGGCGAACGCGGCCTTGATCGTCAGCGCAAAAGCAATATTCTGTCGAATAATTGCCAGTGTTCTTCTGGAATGCCCAATCAGCCAAGGCAGCTTGGAAAGGTCATCACCCATCAGGGCAATATCGGCTATTTCGATGGCCGCAGCCGACCCTAACACCCCCATGGCAATCCCCAGATTGGCCCGTCCCAGCGCCGGGGCGTCGTTAACGCCATCACCGATCATCGCTACCTGTCCGTATTTCTCGACCATTTGACTGACGATCTCCACTTTATCGGCCGGCAATAATTCGGCGTGTACCTCATCGATGCCAATTTGGGTCGCTATGTTAGTGGCCGTCACCCGATTGTCACCGGTCAACATGACCAGATGTTTGATGCCCGTCTGTCTCAGCGCTTGCAAAATCGATCTGATGTCGGCGCGAGGCTGATCGGCAACGGCAATGAGGCCGCAAATATGCCGATCATTGCCAATGGCAATCACGGTTTGCCCCGTTTGTTCAAGGGCAATCGCTTTTTCACTGATTTCCGGTATTTCCTGACTACGTTCCAATAAATAGCGACGCGATCCCAGCCAGTAATTAGTGCCATTAAATAGCCCGGTTACCCCCTTACCCGGCAGAACCGTCACGTTGTCGGCACTGGCAACACGGATGCTCCGATTTTCCACGTATTGTAAAATGGCTTTCGCCAGCGGATGATTGCTGCGAGCTTCCAATGCGGCAGCGCGACTTAACAGCTCTTCTTCGCTATGCCCATTAAGCGGATAAACGCCCGTCACTACTGGCTCACCGCTAGTCAGCGTACCGGTTTTATCAAACGCAAAGGCCTGAATAGTGGCAGGTGCTTCGATATATGTGCCGCCTTTAATCAAAATGCCTTGCCGAGCGGCACAGGCCAATGCTGCGACAATACTGACAGGTGTAGAAATGACTAATGCACATGGACAGGCGATGACTAGCAAGACCAACGCGTGATAAAACCATTCATTCCAAGACCTTTCAAAAAACAATGGTGGAATGATGCTCATCGCCAACGCCACCACCATCACAGCCGGGGTATAAACACGCGCGAACTTCTCCACCCATTGCTCGATTTCGGCTCGCTTACTATGGGCTTCACCGACCAGACGGGTAATCTGTGCCAGTGTGGTATCCGAAACCAGCTTGGTAGAGCGAATTTCCAACGTTCCTTCGCCGTTGATACTGCCGGCAAATATTTCATCGCCCTCTTGCTTGGCAACCGGCATGCTTTCTCCGGTAATCGGCGCCTGATTGACTGCGCTGTAACCTGAAATTACGTTGCCATCCAGGGGAATCTTATCGCCGGGCGCTAATATGAAGCGGGTACCTATATTCACTTCTGAGGCGGGCACTACATGTTCCTGTCCGGATTCATCCTTGACCGTCACCGTCGAAGGGGCTAAATCCAGCAACGCTTCTACCGCGTGACGGGCACGGCCAATACTCCAGCTTTCAATCGCGAGGGACAGGGCAAACAAAAAGCTCACGGTGGCTGCTTCAAACCACTCATCAATGAACATGGCACCGATGACGGCAATCGTCATCAACAAATTCATATCGGCACGTAGGCGTTTCAAGGCATAAAAGGCTTTCACAATCACATGCCGAGCACCGCAAGCAACGGCCAGACCAAAGGCTATTTTTTCAGGCAGCGGCATCGCCTGCTGAGCGTGTGCATTCAATAAGCTTCGCAGATAGTCAGCGACCACATCCCATCGCAATATTCCGTTTTCCTGCAAGCTGAAAACGGTTTGCAGATTGACTAAGCCTTCGGCCATGATGACATGAATCATCATGCCAGCCAGGACAAACAAACCGCTGAGCACGGTATATACGGTCTTCGAGCGATGCAGTTGTTTGACATCAACATCGGCTTGACCGGCTCGCCAGCGAGTTGCCTTCATACCCGTTGCAGCAACGGCTTTGATGATGGTTTTTTCAGTCACAGGTGCGGCATCAGACAACAGCGTCATGCGCCCGTTTAATACGTCAAAAGCCAACTTGTCACTGCCGCCCACTAACGGCCCTATCGCGCTTTTTAACGTGGCCACTTCTTCAGCACAATCCAAACCCTCGATTTTGAACGTGGTACCAGAGGAAGGTAGCGGCGTCGGCTGGTGGCCATCCGGTTTTTCGCCAGGACAGCAACAGGATTTTTCTGATTGATTGCACGAACTCATTTTTCAATCCTCATTAAAAGCTACCCGTGTATGTGTTGACATCGCTGTTCCGGCCAATTCATCCTTGCGATGCGCAAGACAATAAAGAATCGGTAATACCAGCAACGTCAGCATTGTTGATGACAGGATGCCCCCAATGACTACGGTGGCTAGCGGACGCTGAACCTCGGCACCGGTGCCGGTGGCAATAGCCATCGGTATAAAGCCAAACGACGCCACCAATGCTGTCATCAATACAGGACGCAAGCGTGTCAGAGCACCCTGTACAATTGCCTTATCCAGCGACATGCCTTCATCGCGCAGGCTGCGGATAAAGGCAATCATCACCAGACCATTCAACACAGCGACCCCAGACAAGGCGATAAATCCCACCGCCGCCGAAATCGACATCGGAATATCGCGCAACCAGAGGGCAACCAAACCACCGGTCAATGCAAACGGAATGCCGCTAAAAACCAACAGCCCGTCCTTGGCATTTCCAAACATCATGAACAACAAGGTAAAAACCAATATCAAGGATATTGGCACCACAAGTTCCAGGCGCTGTGTGGCTGATTGCAGTTGCTCGAACTGTCCACCCCAAGTAGTCCAGTAACCTGGCGGTATCTTGATTTGTTGATTAAGGTGTCCCTGTGCATCGGCTACGAACGAGCCGATGTCACGGCTACGCACGTTGGCGCTGACCACGATCCGACGCTTGCCGTTTTCACGGCTGATCTGATTGGGTCCTGGCGCTAACTCCAGTTTGGCAACTTCGGCCAGTGGAATATAAGTCGTTCGTCCGTCAATGCCTTGACCGAGTGGCAAAGCAATCGGCAAACGCTTAATAGCTTCAATATCACTACGTAAATGCTCTGGTAGGCGAACGATGATGTCGAAACGGCGGTCGCCTTGAAACACCATACCGGCCTCTTTTCCGCCAATCGCAATAGCCACGACATCCTGCACATCCCCCACATTCAAGCCATAGCGTGCAGTTTTTTCCCGGTCAATATTGACCGTCAACACAGGCAAGCCCGTCGTTTGCTCGACTTTCACCTCGGAGGCGCCGGGAATGTTGGTCATGACCGACGCAATTTTTGTGGCCGTGTTATTCAACACATTCATATCATCCCCAAACACCTTGACCGCAACATCGCTACGTACGCCTGAAATCAGCTCGTTTACGCGTAGTTGTATGGGCTGAGAAAATTCGTACAGGTTACCAGGGTGTTTTTTGACTTCCGCCTGTATTGCCGCTAGCAGTTCGTCCCTTGGTTTTCTGGGTTCAGGCCACTGCTCTTCAGGCTTGAGCATGATATACCCATCCGAGATATTCGGCGGCATCGGGTCGGAAGCGATCTCGGCTGTGCCGGTTCGTGAAAACACGCGCTCGATTTCCGGGAACTGCTGCATCAAGGTTTCTTCGATATGCTGCTGCATGGCGACGGATTGCGACAGACTGGTGCCGGGCGTGCGTGCCACGCCAATCGAGAAATCGCCTTCATTCAAGCTAGGTACAAATTCACTGCCCATCCGTGTACCTAAAAGGCCAGACAAAATCACCGCAACAGTCGCAAAAGTTAAAACCACGGGTTTGTTGGTCATCACTTTATCCAGTGCTGGCGCATAACAGCGTTTGGCTGTTTGCATGAGTACATTTTCGTTTTCGGTAACTTTATCGCCGATGAAAAGCGCCACTGCGGCCGGAATAAACGTTATCGACAGTATCATGGCGCCGACCAATGCAATCACCACCGTGAAAGCCATCGGATGGAACATCTTGCCTTCCACGCCTGTCAGCGCAAAAATCGGCAAATACACCACAATGATGATCAATTGGCCGAACAATAACGCTCGACGGGATTCTTTGGACGCTACAAATACCTCATGAAAGCGTTCTTGCTGGGTCAATGCCCGACCACGTTCAGCCTGGGCATGGGCAAGCCGTCGCGCACAGTTCTCGACTATGACGACAGCACCATCAATGATGATCCCAAAGTCGAGCGCACCCAGACTCATCAAGTTGGCGCTCACCTGATAGGTCACCATGCCGGTAAACGTGAATAGCATGGACAACGGTATGACCATTGCGGTGATGATGGCCGCACGGATGTTGCCAAGGAACATGAACAGAATCGTGATGACCAGAATAGCGCCTTCAATTAAGTTCTTTTTGACCGTGTCGATGGCTTTATCGACCAATACCGTCCGGTCATAGACAGTCACGGCCTGCACCCCTTCGGGCAGCGTGCGGTTGATTTCCGCCATTTTTTTATCCACCGCTTGCGAGACGGCTCGGCTGTTCTGACCGATCAACATAAAGACTGTACCCAGCACGACCTCACGGCCGTTTTCGGTGGCGGCTCCAGTGCGCAATTCTCGGCCAATCTCGACTTCGCCAACATCACGAATACGGATAGGCACGCCCTGCACATTACTGAGAATGATGTTACCAATATCCTCCATCGAACTAACCTGACCCGGCACACGGATCAAATACTGTTCGCCGTGCTTCTCAATGTAACCGGCACCGACATTGTTGTTGTTGCGATCCAAGGCAGTCACAATGTCCTGTAAAGCCAGACCGTAGGATGCGAGTTTTTCCGGAATCGGTGCAACCTGATATTGCTTGGCGTAACCGCCAATGGAATTGATTTCGGTAACCCCCGGTACATTGCGCAATTGCGGTTTGATGATCCAGTCCTGGATTTCACGCAAATCAGTTGCGGTATAAGTGGTGCCGTCTGGCTTTCTGGCATCGTCTTTAGCTTCGACAGTCCAGAGGTAAATCTCCCCTAAACCTGTGGCTATGGGACCCATCGCCGGTGTAACGCCGGGAGGCAGTCTATCCTTGGCTTGCTGGATGCGCTGATTGACCAGTTGCCTTGCGAAATAGATGTCGGTACCGTCTTTGAAAATCACCGTGATCTGAGACAGACCATAGCGCGATAAAGATCGCGTCTGCTCCAAATTAGGCAGGCCCGCCATGACCGTCTCCATGGGATAGGTAATGCGCTGCTCGGTTTCCAATGGTGAATAACCGGGCGCCGTAGTATTGATCTGCACCTGAACATTGGTAATGTCCGGCACAGCATCGATGGGGAGTTTTTGAAAGTTGTAGACACCCAGCGCGGCCATGCCGAATATGCACAGCATGATCAACCAGCGATGGTCTATGGCGATACGAATGATACGTTCGAACATGTCAATTTCTCCGTATCAATCCGAATCTTCGGCGTTCTTTTTACTGAGCTCTGCCTTGACGATGAAACTGCCATTGACCGCGTACTCAGCGCCCGGTTTGAGTCCGGACACAATCTCGGTAACTTTGCCATCGGTTAATCCGGTTGTCACCGGTTGAGCAATAAAACCACCGGGGACACGAGCAAGAATCGTCGACTTGTCGTTAACCGTTTGGATTGCCTCGGTCGATACAGCGACTGGCACTTCGGTTTCTTTGGCTACCAAGCCAACCGTGATGAACAAGCCCGGTCGCCAGACCATGTCAGGGTTATCGAGTGTTACGCGTGCCGTGGCGGTTCGGGTTTGCTCGCCCATCAGTGAGCCGACGTAGGACACGGCACCTGAGGCGGTAGAGTCGAGCGCAGTCGCTTTGATCGAGACCTTGGCACCGACGCGAACCAGATTGAGATCGTTTGCGGATACGATGATGTCGGCCCAAACGGTCGATAAGTCAGAAATGGTAAAGATGCTGGTATCTTCCTTGACGGCTTCGCCCAAGGCGATATGCTTTTCGACCACCATGCCGTCGAACGGCGCCCGAATTTCATAGCGGTTGAGTGGGCCGTCACTGGCTGATACCGTCGGACTTGCGCCAAGTGCTATCAATTTCTGCTGGGCATTTTGAACGGCGATTTCCATTTCCCGCATCGCCTGCTGGGCTTGCAGGTAATCCTGCTCCGCAGAGATTTTCGCCTCCCACAAGTGCTTTTCACGAGCAAAGGTGTTACGGGCTAATTCCAGCCGTTTTTGTGCCGACAATAACTCACTGCGCTGTTCGGACAGTGCGGTACTGGCAATCACCGCGATAACCTGCCCCTTTTTGACTTGTTGCCCCAAGTTGGCGGAAACATGCTCGACCACCCCGGCAAGGCGCGGTACGACATGCGATGTCTTGTCTTCATTGAAGCGAATTTCACCAGGAAGGGTTGTCAGGCTTTTGATATGGGCTGCACCTGCGGTCTGAATTGAAATACCTGTTTCGGCGATTTGCTGATCGGTCAGTGCTACAAATTCGCCTTCGTGCAACACCTCCCCACCACCCGAATCTTGAGTCTGCTTTGTTTCGTTGGAAAGCTCGCGATTATCATCGCCTTGGGCAATCTGCGCTTTAGCTTCCGCGTGGCTTTCTTCGACCTGTTCGTCAGCTTCCGATTTCGTCTTATCAATGCCCAGAATGAGTATGCTGAGCACTATCCCCAGGAGAATAATGGAAGCAATAGCGATAAGTTGTTTCTTGGTGATGTTATTCATGGGGATACCTCTGGCTGGCTATTTGCCAATGTCTCGTTCATGCCGCTGCCGACCAGGCGTTCCACGTTGGCCACGGACTTGTGATATTCGGCCAAGGCCAGTAAATACTGATTTTTAGCGCCAAACAGCGTGCGTTGCGCATCGAGCACGTCCAGAAAACCGAATTTACCCATACGATAACCTTCGTAAGCGGCGTCATAAGCACTTTGGGCACCGGGCAAAATGTCTTGCTGCAAGGTCATGACTTCGGAATGGGCGGCATCTAAAGTTTGATAGGCTGTGTTCAGTGCCGTGGCAATGCGTATCTCGACACCCCGATATTCTTCTTCCGCTTTGGTCAAACGATGCTCGGCTTCTTGAATACGGCCTTGATTGCGGTCAAATACCGGCAATGGCACCGAAAAACCAACGACTAAAGCGTAATCACCCGGCATCAGATATTTACTGGCACCTACAGTCGCGGTGACATCTGGAATGGCTTTGGATTTTTCCATCGTGATGAGTGCCTGACGTTGGGTGATTTCGGTGGCCCAACGGGCTAAATCCGGATTTTTGGAGAGGCGTTGCACCAATGAGTCCAGAGAAGCCAGTGCCTGGATGTTTTCCAAATTACCGCTCACCGCCTCAAAACGCGGTGTCGTACTGCCCCAGCCAGCGGCTAAACGCTTGCGGGCGGCATCCAGTTCTTTCTGGGCTCGCATCAGCTCAATTTGCACCGAAGCGCGAGCAACTTTGGCCTTGGTTTCCTCAACGGGCGATACCTTGCCTGCCTGTACTCGCGCCGAGGTCGTTACAGTCGTCTGAGTGGCCAATTCATGAATTTGCTGTGTTAGCGCCAAGCGCTGTTGAGCTGCCAGCACATCCACAAAGGCCTGCGTGACTTGGGTGAGTACATCTGCCCGCTTGGTTTCGTAATCCCAATCGGCTAATTGTTTGGTTAGCGATGCCGCTTCCATGCGGGCGATGCGCTTACCGCCCAATTCGATCAATTGACTGAGTTCCAAGGTGACGACATCGCCATCGAAACCCGTGATTACTTTATTACCAAAGTTCGACGCATTGGCATTGAAGGTGGGATTGGGGAACAACCCGGCTTGGAGGGTGGCTGCTTCCTGTGCGCGGCTCTCCCAGGAAAAGGCGGAGAGTTCGGGGTTTTGGGTTAGCGCTAAAGCCAAGACTTGAGACAAAACCAGGGAGCCGGTCGGTTCCTCAACGGTTTGCCGACTGGAACCGTTTGCACCCTGATCGCCTGATTGAGCCGGCAATGGCGTGTTGTCTGCTGGACTCGCATCGACCGAGCCGGCAGTGATCAATAAACACAGTGCAACGCCAAGTGGCCGCACATAATTTGAGAACATGGAAAATTTCTCCGTAGCATAGAAGTAACGTCAGCACAGACACAGGTGAACCTGCGCCTTTGGCTGGTGAGTTGCGGCTAGGAGAGGTGGCTAAATCAGTAAAACGGTGCTGCGCAGCGCAAGCAGTCGGGAATCGGTAAACGGGGGGGCGAAAAATGCCGGCTGCCGAATGATGACTCTGGCATAAACAACCAAGAGTGAGATCAGGAAAAATACCGGCAGAAGACCAATATCAGGCGCTATTTTTGATAAATTCGTCAATTGTAGGGGAATATGATCATCACCATCGATAGGGATGTCAGTGCAAGGCGACGAGCAGGGATCACCGTCATCGCTCGTAAGAGCATTGGTCTCATCGTTGAAACGAGTGACAGAATTTATACTAGCGAATTGGTCATTTCCAGTCTTCTCTACAGCAATATGACCATCAGCACCAAAACATAGCACAAAGGCCGACACATCTCGATGGCCCAGGCCAAAATGACCAAGCACCGCGAGTATCAGCACAATAGAGAGCCAAATTTTAGAGTGTCGCAAAGCATTCATTTTTTAAAGCTACACCAAATGAATCTAAATGACAATGACTTAACTGTTTTTTAGTATTTCTTGGTTTTGAGACCTAACAGGCTGTTGAAGAACGTATGTATATTTCACGCTGAGGCAGAATTTTCAGAGGCGATGTAAACAATGATGAATTCGAATTCGTTGAAAATTACAGTCAATACAAGGGCAGACTCGCAAGCGGCATTGGCTACAAGCCGTTTCATTCATCGAAAAATTCTGACTCGTTTATGTCTTGGATGACTTTTTCTTAGTGTGACAATCGGCGGCACTGTCTTGTTTGCCCAGTATGTTTTGGCGGGTGCCTGAGAATTTGGCGATGCGTTGGAAGAACGTTAGAAACCCTATCAGATGGTGACCAATCAGATATTGAAAAAAGCCAATAGGCATGCTAGCGTAATGACCTTAGTTTTTTTGGATAAAGTTTTTGTTGTCAACGCTTCGTGCTCATCGCCATAGTCATTACCGGTCTATTTTGATTTTGGTAATGATGGTCAGCTGGCTATTCATGCTGGTGACGTCGACGTGCGCCATGCCTATGCCGGTTCAGCTTCCTGCTGTTGATGCGATGCCGGTCGGCTGTTCAGAGTCCATGCATCACTCTGAGCAAACAAAACACTTTTCCTCGCAAGCTCAGGACTGCGTTCTTAAATCCTGCCCAGACTCTCAACCCAATCCGACTTTCAATATCAAAATCGATAAACCGGAAATCCCGTTGTTTATTGCATGTCTGGTATGGTTAATCGGCTGTTTGTTTAGCTACCGCCCACCTCAACTGATATTCAATCGGATAAGGCCGCCTATTGGCAAGCCGATTCCGTTGTTTTATCGTTTTTGCACACTCCTGAATTAGTCATTTCTCCCAGGTAACCCTCGCCTTGTTGGCGTGATAGAGCTTCATGCTTTGGCGTGAGCCTGTGTTTCCTTGTTTGGAGAAAATGATGTACCCCTTGTTATACCCCTCGCCCCTTGATCGGGTGTCTTGGCCCTATTGGGCGCTCGGTTGTTATCTGATGATTTTCATCAGCATAGTCCATGCCGACGAAACGATTTTATCCATTGAACAGGCCGTTCAACTAGCTCAGGCGGGCAATCCCGGTCTTGCTGAAATTAAAGCGCGCGCTGAGGCACTGGCGGCTATTCCTTCGCAGGAAGGTGCACTTCCAGACCCAACGCTTAATTTCGATACACTGAATGTCCCAACCAGTAGCTTCAGTCTTCACAAGGAAGACATGACCATGATGGATGTCGGCGTCAGTCAGACAATTCCCTTTCCGGGTAAGTTGGCCTTGAAGGAACAAGCGGCGGAACAGGAAGCCCTGGCCGCTGCCGATTCGGTAGATGTCGCCCGTTTGCGTCTGGTTCGTGATGTCAAACAGGCCTGGTGGCGCTTGTTTTATTACGATAGGGCCATCAATGTCATTGCCGAAAGCGAACAATTTTTTCAGCAACTGATCGATACCGCCCAATCCCGCTACAAAGCGGGTCAGGGGCAACAGCAGGATGTGCTGCTGGCCCAATTGGAACTCTCGAAACTCAAGGATGAAAAAATCGAGCTGATCAGCATGCGCCACAGTACCGGTATTCAGCTCAACACATTGCTTAGCCGCAACTCCGATACCTTGATAAAACTACCTGACCAAGCCGAGATCAAAACCCCGGTCTTGGTGGTTGCGGATTTGCAAACACAAGCCATGGAACATAGCCCGCTGTTTGAGCAGCATCGCAAAATGCTCGGTGCCGCCAAGACCCGCATTGAAATCGCCGAAAAGGATTTCTATCCCGATCTGACTCTGGGTGCGGGTTATGCAGTCAGGCAAAACACGCCGTCCGGCGAATCGCGTAGCGATTTTGCCAGTGTCAAACTCAGTATCAATTTGCCAATCTATGCCGAGCAAAAACAGGCCAAGGCGGTCGATCAACGCAATAGTGAATTATTGCAGGAGCAGTACGCCTTGCAGGACGAGCACAACAAAGTCCATGGTGAAATTGCTGCCAATACCGCCCAATACCTGCATGCAAAACAGCGGTTAGCGTTATTCGAGCATGAAATCATTCCTCAAGCGCAGCAGACTGTCAGCTCTTTGATGGCCGGGTATCCCGTCGGCAAAGCTGACTTCAGTAACTTGCTCCGCACCCAGCTGAGCTTGTTTCAGTATCAAAGCCAATATTGGAAATCATTGGTCGAAACCCAGCAATTGCTGGCGGAATTATCGAATTTAATTGGCGAGGAACTGACTCATGACTAAGCAAGCCATTCTGGTCAGTATATTGACCATGATCATCGGAATCGCCGGCGGCTTTTGGCTGGCGAATAAGCCGCAATCCATGGAAAAGACTGTGTCGGTCGCAGAGCATAAACCACGGTTTTATCGGCATCCGATGAATCCAAAAGTGACGTCTTCGACACCAGCAAAGGATGAAATGGGCATGGATTATCTACCCGTGTATGCCGATGAACTTTCGCCGACATCCCAACCGAACAAAGGGCGCATTCTGTATTACCGCCACCCCATGGGGGCCGCAGACACATCGCCGGTACCGAAAAAGGACGAAATGGGCATGGATTATCTGCCGGTTTACGAAGGCGAGGTAACGAGTTCTAAACTCTTGACGATCAGCCCCGAAAAAATCCAAAAGCTCGGCGTCAAAACCGAGAAAGTTCAATATCGGGATTTAGTGCGTTCTATCCGTGCGCCGGGCAGTATTCAAGTTGATGAGCGTCGGTTACATGTCATCAATGCCAAATTCGAGGGCTGGATACAACGGTTGCTAGTTAATAGCACGGGACAAGCTGTCAAACGCGGTCAGCCATTATTGGAAGTCTACAGTCCTGATCTACTCACGGCTCAACAGGAATATCTGATCGCCAAACAAGGCGAGGCGTCATTGCAACAGGCCAGTCCACAGGCGCTAGCCACCGCGCAACAACTCACCCGTAATGCCTTAAAGCGGCTGAATTATTGGGATATAGGCCAGGCACAATTGCAACGTTTGCAAGAGCAGGATCGCGTGATCGAAACCCTGTCGTTGCAATCGCCTGTCAATGGCGTCGTGATGGAGAAGCCAGCAGTAGACGGGATGCGTTTTATGCCGGGCGAAATATTGTTCCAGATTGCCGACTTGAGTCGGGTGTGGCTGATTGTCGATGTGTTCGAGCCCGATTTAGAGTGGGTCAAAATGGGTCAAGCGGTCGTCGTCGCTTTCAAAGCTTACCCCGATAAATCTTTTCAAGGGCAAGTGGGTTTTGTCTATCCCACGCTGAATACCGACACGCGCACCGTCAAAGTTAGAGTGGACATGGACAACGCGCAAGGTTTTCTGAGGCCTGGTCTATATGGTAGCGTTGAATTATTGACTTCCCAGCAACAGCACCGCGAGTTAAGTGTACCCGATTCGGCCATCCTCGATAGCGGTACACGGCAAGTGGTTCTGGTGCAAGAGGATGAAGGCCGGTTTGAACCGCGTCCGGTGAAAATTGGCCATCAGACGGGGGGATTCAGCGAAGTACTTGAGGGTTTGCAGGATGGCGACAACGTAGTCACCCGCGCTAATTTCTTGATCGATGCCGAAAGCAATTTGAAAGCGGCGCTGGATAGTATGCGCAGCGTGGATCAGATGCCAGAATCCGAAGCTACTCAGCCGGACACTCAGGCTATGCCGAGACATGATCACAATCAACATGCAGTGGAGAACTAGCCATGTTGGAACGTATGATTGCATGGTCGTTGAAGAACGTGTTTCTGGTTCTGATCACGACGTTATTTTTAATCTGTGGCGGCATTTATGCTCTGATCAAGATTCCGCTTGATGCCCTACCTGATCTGTCCGATGCCCAAGTCATTGTCTACACGGAATTCCCTGGCCAAGCACCTCAGGTGGTCGAGGATCAAGTCACTTATCCACTGACCACCGCGATGCTGAGTGTGCCGCGATCCAAGGTGGTTCGTGGTTTCTCATTTTTCGGTGCATCCTTTGTGTACGTGATCTTTGAGGATGGTACTGATATTTATTGGGCCCGCTCCAGGGTGCTCGAATATTTAAATTTTGCGGCCGGACGGTTGCCACGTGGTGTTACGCCGCAGTTAGGGCCAGATGCCACCGGCGTGGGCTGGGTGTATCAATATGCGTTGTTGGGCAAGGATTACTCCCTGGCAGAACTGCGTACCCTGCAAGACTGGTTTGTGCGCTATCAGTTGACCAAGGCACAGGGAATTGCCGAAGTCGCCAGCGTCGGTGGGTTCGTCCAGCAATATCAAGTGACGGTCGATCCGCATAAACTCCAGGCTTATGGTATCCCGCTTAAAACAGTGACTGAAGCAATTGCCAATGGCAACCGCGACGTGGGTGGGCGGGCGATTGAAATGACCGAAACTGAATATATGGTGCGCGGTCGTGGTTATTTGCATGGCATCCACGATCTGGAACGCTTGGTATTAAAAGTCGCCAATGGTACGCCCGTTTTAGTGCGCGACGTGGCCAGAGTTGAATTGGTACCCGATGAACGTCGCGGTATTACCGAACTGAATGGCGAGGGCGAAGTGGTGTCCGGCATCGCCATCGCTCGCTACGGTCAAAATGCGCTGGAAGTGATTGATAACTTGAAACTGCGGTTAAAGGAAATTACCGCAGGTCTGCCAGCGGGTGTCAGCATAAAAGCGGTGTATGACCGTGCTGATTTGATCCAACGAGCGATCGAGAATTTACGCCATACGCTATTGGAAGAGAGTGTGGTGGTCGCCGTTATTTGTGCGGCATTTCTGTTGCATCTGCGTAGTGCGCTGGTGGCCATCGTCATGCTGCCAGTTGGTGTCCTGATCGCTTTTATCGTCATGTATTTATTGAAGATGAACTCCAATATTATGAGCTTGGGGGGCATCGCCATTGCGATTGGCGCAATGGTCGATGCCGCCATCGTGATGATTGAAAACGTGCATAAGCACCTGGAGCACGATGCCGGAAAATTGCCCAGGCACACGATTGTGTTGAATGCCTGCCGAGAAGTCGGGCCGCCATTATTTTTCAGTTTGCTGATCATCACCGTATCCTTCTTACCGGTGTTCACGCTGGAAGCCCAAGAGGGACGACTATTTCAGCCATTGGCATACACCAAAACCTTTGCCATGGCCGGCGCGGCCTTGCTGTCGGTGACGCTGGTGCCGGTGCTGATATTGTTGTTTGTGCGTGGTCATATCCGACCCGAGCAAGATAACCCTGTCAACCGGGTATTGCTGTGGCTGTATCGCCCGGTGATTACCTGGGTGATGCGTTTTAAGAAAACCACGGTATTGCTGGCGTTGCTGGTCATGGCTGCGAGTATTTACCCTGCCATGCAATTGGGTGGCGAATTCATGCCGACCTTAAACGAAGGCACGTTGTTATTTATGCCGCAGACCTTGCCTGGCTTGTCGGTGACCAAAACGGCCGAATTACTGCAAACTCAGGACCGCATCATCAAAACCTTCCCTGAAGTCGAATCGGTATTCGGCAAAGCCGGGCGTGCCGCCACGGCAACCGACCCGGCTCCTTTGGAAATGTCCGAGACTGTGGTCAATCTCAAGCCGGAATCACAATGGCGTCCCAGTATGACCATCGACAAATTGATTGCGGAAATGGATCAGGCCCTGCAAATTCCCGGTGTTAGCAATGCCTGGACCATGCCGATCAAAAATCGCATCGACATGCTGGCCACCGGTATTCGCACTCCAGTTGGCGTCAAGTTATTCGGTAACGACCTGGCTGAAATGGAACGGTTGGCCCAGCAAATCGAACAAGTTATCAAGAACGTACCTGGCACGACCAGCGCGTATGCCGAGCGCATTACCGGTGGTTATTACTTGAATATCGATCCCGACTATGAAGCCTTGGCTCGCTATGGGTTGATGGTTGGCGATATTCAAAATCTAATTTCAACCGCCATCGGCGGCGAGATGGTGACGACTATGGTCGAAGGCCGCGAGCGCTTCGGCGTGATCGTGCGTTATCCGCGCGAACTCAGGAACAGTCCTAGTGCCATAGGCAATCACTTACTGGTAACGACTGCTGACGGTGCCATGATTCCTTTATCGTCGGTGGCACATCTGAGCTTATCCAAAGGGCCGCCGGGTATTCGTACCGAAAACTCGCTGCTCTCGGCTTATATCTTCGTCGATTTGCGGGATCGCGATATTGCCGGTTATGTTCATGATGCCAAACTGGCTGTTGAGAAAGCGGTAGCACTCCCTACCGGTTACTACATTACCTGGAGCGGGCAATTCGAGTATATGGAGCGGGCGATTGAGCGGTTGAAGATTGTCGTACCGTTGACCATGCTGATCATTTTTATACTGCTGTATCTGAATTTTGGGCGAATGACGGAAACCCTGATCGTTATGTTGTCGGTGCCGTTTGCGCTGGTGGGCGGCGTCTGGTTGCTGTGGGCGTTGAACTATAACGTTAGTGTGGCGGTTGGTGTGGGCTTTATCGCACTGGCTGGAGTGGCTGCGGAAACCGGCGTCATCATGCTGATCTACCTGGATCACGCCTACCAGGCCAAAATCGAAGAATGCCGGCAACACGGTCAGGATTTTACCCGGAATGAACTCTACACCAGTGTGGTCAGCGGTGCGGCAGAACGGCTACGACCAAAGATGATGACTGTAGCCGCCATCATGGCCGGTCTGTTACCCATCATGTGGAGCAACGGTACCGGATCAGAAGTCATGCGCCGCATTGCTGCCCCGATGGTGGGGGGCATGATCTCTTCGATGCTGCTGACGTTGATTGTAATTCCAGCGATTTATGCGCTGTTGAAAGGCCATTCATTGAAATCGCGATGAAGTTCAGCACAGTAAATTTTCTCATGTCACATTCACTTAACCAGGAGTTTTATGACAATAAGTACAGTCAAAATAATGCATTAAATAACAACCTTTTAACCAAACATGACGGTATTTTTAGTGCTGTCTGAAGAATTTCACCGAACTGGAGAAATCCCATGAAAACCATAACTAAATTGTTGGTCGTCACTTCTTTAACGTTGGGAGTTTTATCAGGTTGCCAACAAAATCCCCATCCCATGGATATGAGTGCAGCTATCCAAAGTGCGAAAACTAAGGATGACCATGAGTCTTTGGCGACTCATTTTGAGCAAAATGCAAAGGATGCCGAAGTCAAAGTGGAAGAACACAAAAAGCTTCTGCAACAGTACAAGCAGCACAGCTACCTGTACGGCAAGCAATCCGAGATGTTTTTCGAACATTGCCAATCGCTAATCAATTCCTACCAAAAAGCAGTTGATGCCAATACAGCGATGGCTAAAATGCATCATCAAATGGCAGGAGACAAATAAACAGTCTTGAAAATTAAAGGATTTGAGGCATGAAAATTTTATTTCTTGCCTTCAAATCGATGCATATTTCGGGACCAAATCATTTGCTTTTTGATGTGGTTACACTTTGCTGGACACACTTTTACAATGCCTAAAACTGAGTGTGGTCCAAATGAGCCGAGAAAAACCCAATACCTATACTGCTGAATTCCGAGCCTCAGCCGTTAAGCTGGCGAATGAATCAGACAAATCCGTTGCCCAGGTTGCCCTTGATCTAGGGATTAACGTGAATACCCTGCATACGTGGATTGGCAAATACAGTCGCCGCCAATCCCCCGATAACCCGGTCAGAACCGATGATCATCTTTATGACGAACTCAAGCGTCTCAAGAAAGAGGTGGCCCGACTGACCGAGGAGCGCGATTTGTTAAAAAAGGCCGCCGCGTACTTTGCCAAAGAGCAACGGTAAAGCACGCTTGGATTCAAAAGCATACGGCGGAATTCAGCGTCGCGGCAATGTGTCGGTTTTTGCAAGTGTCGCCCAGCGCCTATTACGCCTGGCAGCATCGCCGCCCCTCGCCACGGCAGCGAGAAGATGAACAACTGAGTAACCTGGTGCAGCAAGCCTTCGAAAAAAGCCGACGCAGTTATGGCACCCGACGGATCAAAATTGCCCTGTCCCATCAAGGTCAATCCGTGGGGCGACGGCGAATTGGTCACTTAATGAGAGAAGCCGGATTAACGTGTAAAACCAAGCGCCGATTTAAAGTCACCACCGATTCCGAGCACGACCTGCTGATTGCACCTAATCATTTGATTCGTCAGTTCGCCGTTGATCGAGCAAACAGAGTCTATACGGGTGATATTACCTATATCCATACTCAGGAAGGCTGGTTGTATTTGGCGGTGGTGATCGACTTGTTTTCCCGCCAGATCGTGGATTGGTCAATGGCCGAACATATGAAAACCCAGTTGGTCAACGATGCGCGCTTGATGGCCATTTGGAAACGTAAGCCCGACAAAGGCTTGCTATGGCATACCGACCGGGGTAGCCAATATGCCTCAGAAAGCCATCGGGCTTTGCTGAAACAACACGGCATTCGACAAAGCATGAGCCGAAAAGGGAATTGCTGGGATAACGCGGTTTCGGAGAGTTTCTTTCACACCCTAAAAACTGAACTGATTCACCAACAGACTTTCCAGACCCACGATCAGGCTAAACAAGCGGTGTTCGAATATATCGAAGTGTTTTACAACCGGGAGCGGTTACATTCCGCTAACGGCTACCTGTCACCGATTAATTACGAATTGCGGCATCAAGCCGCTTAACTATGTGTCCGGTTTAGTGTTGACACATCACTTACGAATGGCGCGACGATTCCGGCCAGTGGTTCCACAGATACGGCAACGAAAACTGGGAGTTCAACGCTCAGGGTTTCATGCAACGGCGCTTTGCCAGCATCAACGATTTGCCGATCAAGGAAGAGCCGCGTTTGTTTCACTGGCCGTTGGGCCGCCGTCCCGACGATCATGCCAGTTTGAGCGATTTGGGGTTGTAGATGGTCGATTGACGGTGCGGTTGAGCCATCTTCGGGAAACGTCTTGACAATATTAGCCCCGGAGAGGATTACATCCAATATCAAGCTAAAGGTCTTTAAAGTATAGAACTCTCAACCTGCCGTCAATTTTTACAGCTGATCGCAAATTCGTCATCAGCTGCAAACGACCTCCTTAAAATCCGCTTCACAATAATGACCATCCAACCGGAGGTCATTATGGAACCCGTTGCCATCCCCCAATCGATCGACGATCCGATCCACATTTTGCTGTGGAGCGCGGACGAGATCGTACCCTTCATGGTCAGCATGCTCACTGGCATGTTGATTGATCAGTTCATTCCGGGCATGGCGCTTGGCTTCATCGCAGTCAAACTTTACCGGCGCTTTCGGGACAACCGGCCTGATGGTTATACCTTGCATGCGCTGTATTGGCTGGGTCTGTTGCCCAATCGCTCCCGAACCATCCCCAATCCCTACATTCGCCGGTTCCTGCCATGAGATGGTCGGATTTTCTGCAAACCTGGGATGGACACGAGACCGAGAACCGGTTTAGCCGAGTCGTCGTCATTGGATTGCTCGTCGTTTGTGTGATTACCTCACTTGCCGCCTGGCGTACCGAGCGCAGCATCATTTTGGTGCCCCCTACGTTGACCCAGGAAGTTGAAGTAACGCGTAGTAGCGCCTCTAGTGAGTTCAAAGAGTCCTGGGGCTTGTACATGGCGGAATTGCTCGGCAACACCACACCAGCCAACGCCGATTTTCTAAAAGTGGCCATCGAGCCTTTGCTGGCACCGGATATTTATCGTAGCGTCCTGGATGCGATGACCGATCAAATCAAGGCCATCAAGATGGATCGGGTGGCAATCAGCTTCACGCCACGTCATGTCGATTATGAAGCCGAGACCAACAAAGTCTTCGTCAGCGGCGAGCTCAAAAGCCAAGGCCCCAGTTCCAAACCCGACATCAAACCCCGTACCTACGAATTCATCATCGCCGTCAAGAACTACCGGCCTCGACTGGAGTTCATCGATGTCTACCCTGATTCGCCCAGAACCTTAGATCGACTGAAAGCAATGCAAGGCCAAACCCGCGAGGCTCAACCATGAAACGATCATTACCGTCATTTTTGTTACTGCTGACCGTTAGCACTGCCTTATCTGCGGATGAATTACCCGTGACCGTTTTACCGCTGGTTACCACGGTAGCAGATCCTTTGCCGCCAGCAGGCGAGTCAGCTGGACAGCAAACGGATTTGGGCATCGAGCTTCCGCCGGTCGATGCCAGCGTATTGCAAACGGCCAAGCAACAGGCAGCAATTGCATCGACAACCTCCGTTGGTCCGCAACACATTCAAGTCAAACCCGGCATCAACGAACTGATGCCGATTGCCGTCGGCCATTTGAATCGCCTGGTCACCCCCTTCGAACATCCCGTAGTCACAACGACCAGCCAAGCGACCACTAGCACCAAAGGCAAAATCGTCTACGTCGCCACGGCCGACGAAACGCCGGTGACCTTATACATCACTCCTGGCGACAACCAGGACATCGCCTTGTCGCTGACCTTGATCCCCAAACGTATTCCGGCACGGGAAATCCATCTCAGCCTGGATAAAGACAGTTACAAGCTGTTGAGCAAACTGCAATCGCCCAGTACCTCTTCAGGCAAAACCAGCGATCAGGAACAAGCCTACATCGCCCAAATTAAAAAGCTATTCCGCGACCTGGGCCTGCAAAAGACACCGCCAGGCTTTTCCCTGCGCGATCCAAGCAAGGGCGAACATATTCAGTGCTTGCAAGACCTCGTTCAGATTAAAACTGGCCAGGTACTGGAAGGACACGACATGCTGATTCTGGTCGGTCTGGCGCGTAATACCGGCATGGAGCCCCTGGAGTTTGACGAGCGATCTTGTGCAACCACCAAAGACGAGGTGTTAGCTGTTGCCAGCTGGCCCAAAGTCGTACTGGGACAGAACGAATCCACCGAGCTCTATGTTGCGGTCAGACATACACCGGAAACATCATCGACGCTCAGACCGTCATTGCTCAATGGGAGTCAACCCTGATGGCCAGCATGGACAACTGGTGGTCACGTTTGAGTCCTACCGCCAAGCGCAATGTCGCGGTAGGCAGTATCGGCACCGTGCTATTGGCAACCATCATTGCTTTGGCCTCTGTTTCACCGGAAATCGCCAAGCCGACCAGTAAACAAGCGACGATTCAGCACATCCTGACCGACAGCGATCCTCGTTCACTAGGCATCGACGGCATTTCCTCCCAGCTTCGCGATCTGCTGCAAAAGAACGAAGAGCAAGGGCGGCGGTTAGCTGCGATTGAAGAACAACAAAAGCGCGAGCAGCAATCCGATGAACTGCGTTTCAAGCAATGGACTAGCGCCGAACGGGAAGCCTATGAAGCCAAACTCAAAGCCGTCAGCGGTGAAGTCGAGTCGTTGAAAAACAAATCCACAACAACGATACCACCTACTGATGATGCTGATACCAACAACGCCGCAACTGGCAACAATACGCCGTCACCTAATTATGCTGGCCGCCGTTACAACTCGACTAGACCCAATACCGCTCAAGAAGATCTGAACAGCGTCTTTGAACAGGCTGCGATTCCGTCACCGACGACTGGCAATGCCGGTATCTCGGGCGGACGAACCGGTGCCAATGCACAAACGCCTGTAGCGATGCAGATTCGGGTCATCAAGGAAGAAAAAGCGTCCACACCTACAACGGATGCTAAAGCCGCTGGCGAAAACGGTTCGGCAAATGCCACAGCACGCAGTGATGTCTTTATCCCTGCCGGCAGCGTCCTGACTGGCGTTTTATTAAACGGCCTGGATGCACCGACCGGCAAAAAAGCCAAGAAAGAACCGATGCCGGTGCTGTTCCGCATCAAGAAGGAAGCCATTCTGCCCAACCGCTTCCACGCCGATGTCCGCGAATGTTTTCTGCTCGCCGCCGGCTTTGGCGACTTGAGTGCCGAACGCGCCTATTTTCGTGGCGAGACCTTTTCCTGCGTGCGCCAGGACGGTGGCGTGATCGAGGTACCCATGAACGCCTATGCGACCGGCGAAGACGGGAAGAACGGTGTGCGCGGTCGCGTCGTTTCCAAACAAGGCGCCCTACTCGCGCAATCAATGATGGCCGGATTTTTAAGAGGCTTTTCCGATGCCTTCGGCCGTAACCAGATTCCGGTGCTGATGACCGGAGGACTGGGCAGCCTGGCAGGAAGCACACCGTTCCAAAGTGCCTTTTCCTCGCAATCAATGGAAGGCGGTGCCTTGAAAGGCGCTGGTTACGCGATGGAACGACTGTCGCATTTTTACATGGACATGGCGGAAGAGATTTACCCGGTCATCGAAGTCGACGCCACCCGCCAAGTCAATTTCATCGTGCAGAAAGGCACGGCATTGAAACTCAAAACTCCAAGCTGATTATTCAACCCATGATCCGGAACAATAATATGAATCTACGCCATACCAGCTTACTCCTATCATTGCTGATATTTGCTTCAGCCACCTTTGCCGACAATCCGCCAAAGGTAGCAGCCTCCGGCATTGCCGCCAGCTTACTGTCGATCAAAATCGACGGCATGCAGGATTTGCCAATCAGCGGATTGAAAATGGTCAAGACCGGCGCACAAACCGTGTTCATTTCCAGTAACGGTCGCTTTGCGCTTTACGGCGGCAAGCTGATGGATGTCTGGACCCAGCAGGAAATCAAGGATTTGCCTGACATCGACAAAATCGCCAATCGCATCGATCTGTCGCGGATGAAGCTGAATGTCGACGATCTGGGCCCGGTCACGGTCGGACATGGCAAGGAATCGGTCTTGGTGTTCATCGATCCACGTTGTCCGTATTGCGGCAAAGTCATGAAAGATCTGCAAGCCCTTAAAGACAAATACACCTTCAAGCTGGTGATGGTGCCGATCCTGGGTGCCGAATCGCAAAACATCGTCGTGCAACTGGCGTGTCAGTTGGGTTCACCAGATGCCAAAGCCAAAGACGCGGTGCGCGAACGGCTGTTGAAACAGGATTACGCCGGGTTACCGACCGAGCAGCCCAAGCAATGCAACAAAGAGCCGTTACAGAAAGCCATCGTTACCGCCAAGCTATTTGGCTTGCAAGGGGTGCCATTCCTGATTGCTCCAGATGGTCGCACGCATAGTGGCGCACCCGATATCTTGGCCGATTGGTTGGCCAACAAACCAAATGCCGTATCGGCCGCAACCGCTCCTGAACCTACGAAAATGGAGAAAAAGCCATGACACGTTATCGCCAAATTTCATTATTCATCATCTCCAGTTTGATGTGGGTACTTGTCACTGGCTGCGCAACCCAGTACGGCTGTAAAGGTATGCCGGATGAACCGCAGTGTTTATCGACCACACAGGCCTATCAAGTGACCAATCCCGGATTGCAAGAGGACGCCGGCCAGCAGGCTGGTCATTCGGAGTCACAAACCCCACCAGCGCCCAGCGTTCCCATGCAACAACCGGTGCCCAAAATCGAAGACCCCACGCCGATTCGTACCCCTTCGCAAGTCATGCGCATCTGGATCGCTCCTTGGGAAGATGCCGAAGGCGATCTGATGGTATCGAACTATGTCTACACCGAACTGGAACCAAGACGATGGATGATCGGCAAGTCGGCGCCGACCTTGAGTCCATCGCTCATTCCTCTGCAAGTCGAGCAAAGGCCTCCTGAAAAACATCAGGCATTGGATAACGATGATTTGGAATCGCGTGGTTTGCCATCCACGCTGAACAGCCCAGCCGCCAAAAACTAAATTCTTCACCGCCGTGACCTTCGGGATCGGCGAGTCTTAGCGGGCGACCGCTGATGTTGAGCCGGAGCAAGCTTCCGAGATCGGACGGGCAACCGTCGTCATTCAACTATGAGGTCGTCTTGTATGAAAGTATCCTATCGAACCGGGGTTCTAGTTGCCCTGGCTTCCTTGTTTTTTGTGTTGTTGGCGCCCGACGCCATGGCCGGTGCCGGCGGTACCGAGTTCAACAACGTCTGGACCTTGCTGACTGGCTGGGTCGAAGGTTTGCTGGGTCGGATTATCGCCATCGTCTTCGTGATTGTCGGTTTAGTCGCAGGGGTGGTACGCGGAAGCATCATGGGCTTCGTGCTGGGTATTGCCAGCGGCGTGGGTCTATTTGCGGCACCGACCATCATCACCAATATTGTCACCGCGACACTATAAGGTTGTCATGAGCAACATTACCGGACCACACCCCGTTACCGAGATGACGGCGGGCAACCGCCGTAACCCAGAACACAAGACTGATCGCACGGTTCGCGTTCAGGCCGCCGATGGTAAACCAATCAATCCGTGCCATCCGGCGCGAGCGCGGGAACTGCTGCGCAAGAAACGCGCGGTCCGCGTCAGTCGGCATCCCTACACCATTAGATTGCTGCTACAAAACCAGGCCGAAACCATGCGTTTGTTATACGCCGAGGAGGAATCGGCATGAAACAGTCCAGAATCCATACCGCCGATACGCTTTTTTCAACCCTCGCTTATGACCACGACCACCATCTGTTTTTGCTGGCCGATTCCAGCATCGGTTTTGGCTTTATCTGCCGGCCATTGACCGGGGCCGATCCCAGTGTTTCGGCTAGGGTCAACGTTCTTCTCAATCAAGACTGGCCGACCGATACCTTATTGCAAGTCAGCCTTTGGACTTCACCGGATATTGAAGAATCGCTGGCGGTGATGCAAACCCGGCGCCTAAAGCAGCAAAAACAGACCTATAAAACGATGACCGGGGCCAGCATCGACTTCCTACGTCAAGGCACCACGAAACCTCCGGAATCCATTTCGGGCGCTCGGCTGCGACGCAGTCATGTCATCGTCACGGTGAAATTACCCATCGCTAATCCCAGACCCAGTGAAGCGGAAATTCGCCGGGCAACGGAATTACAACTCGCCACTCAGCAATCTTTGTCGACCATCGGTCTTTATCCTGCTGTCCTGGACGCTGATCAATATGTGCGAGTGCTGAATACCATCCTCAACTGGCACTCGGATGCCGGCTGGAAAGATCGCGTAGTACCGGAATGCGATCCGACGCAACTGATCCGCGACCAATTGCTGGATTACGACAATGCCTTACAAACCGACGAAAAAGGTATTTGGCTGGGCAACAAACGCGTAAAAACCCTATCGGCCAAACGTACCCCGGATCACTTTTACTTTGGTAGCGCCAAAAGTTATCTCGGTGACATTCTGTCCGGTACCCGCGGCATTCGCCAGAATGCCCTGATCAGCCTGACCCTACATTACCCCGATGCCGAATCCACCCGATCAAAACAAGAAGGTGTTAGGCAATTCATCACCAATCAGGTCAACACGCCGATTGCCCGATTTTTACCGGTGTTGGTGCAACGCAAACACAATTTCGATGTGCTGTTCGAAGCCTATGGCGACGGCGACCGGCCGATTCGCAGTTATTTCGGCGTGCTGCTGTTCTGCGATGAATCTGATGAGACGGCAGCTGTCTCGAATGCTCGGGTGTATTTTCGGGAACTAGGATTTCAGCTGCTGGAAGACAAATATTTCTGCCTGCCGTTTTTCCTCAACTGTTTGCCGTTCGGTCCTGAGCGCACGGCGATTGCCGATTTGAAACGCTATCGCACCCTCGCCACCCGCCATGCCATTCCCTTATTGCCCTTATTCGGCGATTGGGCTGGGACAGGCACTCCCACATTGAATTTCGTCTCCCGTAACGGCGAACACATGGCGGTGTCGCTGTTCGATACCACCGGTAACTACAACCTGTGTATCGCCGCCGAATCGGGTAAAGGCAAATCCTTCCTGACCAACGAAATCATCGTCAGCTATCTGACCGAAGGCGCGCAAATCTGGGCGATCGACGTTGGCCGCTCGTATGAAAATCTGTGCGAGGTGCTGGAAGGCGATTTCGTCAAATTCACCCACGGTTCCGGGATCTGCATGAATCCGTTCGAGATCGTGCAGAACTTCGAGGAAGAAGCTGATATGTTAGCCGGATTGGTCAGTCAGATGGCGGCACCGACCGAGAAATTGACCGATTTTCAAACTGCTGGCCTCAAGCGGATATTGAAACAACTCTGGACTGAGAAAGCCCAAACCATGTCGGTCGACGACATTGCCAAACAGTTGTGTGCCGAAATCGACCAGCGTTTGAAGGATGTCGGCGAACAGTTGTTTCCGTTCACCACCAAAGGCGAATACGGCCGCTACTTCAACGGCCGCAACAACGCCAAATTCGCCAGCGACTTTACCGTGCTGGAACTGGAAGAACTGAAAGGCCGCAAGCATCTGCAACAAGTGGTTCTGTTGCAACTGATCTACCAAATCCAGCAGGAGATGTATCTCGGTGAACGCAATCGACCCAAGATCGTGATCATCGACGAAGCCTGGGATTTGCTCACCGAAGGCGATGTCGCCAAGTTCATGGAACATGGCTACCGGCGCTTTCGAAAGTATGGCGGCGCGGCAGTCACGATCACTCAATCGGTCAATGACTTATACCGTAATGCAGCCGGCCGAGCCATCGTCGAGAACTCGGCCAATATGTATTTGCTCGGACAAAAAGCCGAAGTCATCGAAGGCATGAAACAGGATCGTCGTTTGCCGTTGTCGGACGGCGGCTATGAACTCCTGAAAACCGTGCATACCTTACCCGGTGCCTATTCCGAGATTTTCTTTATCACCGAGATGGGCTCCGGTATCGGCCGACTTATTGTCGATCCATTCAAACGCATTCTTTTCTCGACCAAACCGGAAGATGTGCAGGCACTCAAGCAGCTGCGTAGACAAGGACTATCTCTCGGCGATGCCATTCAGCAACTGCTCGACAATCGTAAATCTAAACCTCGGGAGGTAAGCCATGGACGCTAAATCGCAATGGCTGAGTGTTGTCTTGATCACGGCCAGTTTAGGCAGTGTGGGCGGTTGGTTGGCAGCTTATCAGCAATTACAGCAACCGATTGCTCGGTTGAATCTGGTCACACCAGTGTTCGTACTGGATCGGGCCAAATTGATTCAATCAATTCCGCCGAATGCCACGCAAGAACAAATGGCCAAGATCGTCGATGACTGGCAAGCCCAAGCCAAGAAACTCAGTGATGCGGGTTACCTGGTGATCGATTCGACGGCCGTGGTTGCCGCACCGGACGATGTCTATGTCCGTCATGACGGTAAGTGATGTCATGAGCAAGTACATCACCACCACAGACTCCTACAGTAAACCACCGTTGCGCAAATTCCTGCTCAAGGCCTTGCCGATATTGCTCTTCGTCTTGGCCGTCGAACGTTACGTTGGCCATCGCTTCCTGATTGGCGGCGATGATCAGGTTGATCGGTGTTTACCCGACAAATGGATTTATCTGATCGACACCTACAACAAAGATATTTGGCGCGGCGATTTGATGGCGTTTCGTGCCGAGCGCATGTCGCCGTATTTCAAGGACGGTCAAATCATCGTCAAAATTGCCGCCGGTGTTACCGGCGATCATATTCAGGTCGACAGTCGGCAGACCACGGTCAACGGTTCCTTGATCATCGAAGGTTTGCCGTTAGCGGAAAAACTCAAGAAACCCGCGTCCAGCTTCAAACGTGACGAAACCATCCCACCCGCAGCTTATTGGTTGACCGGCAAAACGGATAAGAGCTTTGACTCGCGGTATTGGGGCTATGTCTATGACCACCAAGTGATTGGGCGGGCTTATGCGCTATTTTGAATTACTGTCCAATCGCCTGCGTCAGGTCGTGCTCTTTTGCTTGGCAAATGCATTACTGGTGGCCTCGGTGAAAGCCGAAGAGGAATGGTTATCCCAATCGCAGCGGATTCTTAATGCCTTGGATGGACAAGCTAAGCCTGCTTGGCTGGAAGGCAATCCTTATCAGTCGGAAGCAAACCGGCAAGCCCTGGAGATGATGCGAAACTCGAATGCTATGCAATCAATTTCAGCATCCTCAAACCGACTCGACAAAACGGTAACACCTCATCCAGGCAAACCGCTCAAAGTGGTGTTCGTTTCGTTTTCGCTCGGCGATACCGCATTGAAAGGCATATTCGAAGAGGCATCGGGACAGGACGATGCGTTGTTGATGTTTCGAGGCCCCAAACCCGGTCAAAAACTACCTGCTCTGTTTGCCGATCTGAAACGACTGCTAAAAGACATCGATCCCGTGCCCAACATCGTCATCGATCCGACTCGCTTTCAGAAATGGGCGGTGTCGTCGGTGCCGGCCATCGTCGTCGAAGCGGATGACAAGGCTTTACTACAAGTCAGAGGCGTCAGCAGTTTGACCTGGCTGAATGATAAATTCAAAGCCGGTGCTGCCGGTGATTTAGGCCGATTGGGCGAAGTCTACGACATTGCCGAAATCGATCTGCTCGAAGAAATCAAACGACGGATGGCTGCGATCGACTGGCGGCAGAAGCAGCAACAGGCCATTGCTCGTTTCTGGGGACAACAAAAATTCGAAGTGTTGCCAGTCGCGTTGGAAGATCGTGAGCGAGTAATCGATATGACGATCACCGCTCCGCGCAATCTGACGGCGCCGAACGGTCAACTCATTGTCCGGGCCGGACAAACTGTAAATCCATTGGACAAAATGCCGTTCGGCTTATGCCTGATTGTGTTTGACGCTACTGAAACCGCCCAAGTCCATTGGATTCGCCAGTTGTCATGCCAGGACAAAAAAGCCCGCGTGATGTATCTGGCCACGTCGGTGTCGCGTCAGGATGGCTGGGACGGCTTGAAAGCATTGGAAACATCGCTGAATTCATCGGTGTACTTGTTGACGCCAGACGTACGTAGCCGATTTCAATTACAACACGTACCGAGTCTGGTCGAGCAGACAGGCAATCGGCTAGTGGTTCGCGAACGCAAACTGCCGGCTTCGGCGGGAGAACGGTCATGAATTGCCTGATTTTCCCTTGGGCTTTGTGGCTGTTGATGACCTTGGCGACGAATCTTCATGCCGACACCACAACCAACGCTACCGATCCGCTGTGTGCCGATGCCGAGCTTTGGTCTGGCAAGCTGGTCACCGATATTTGCTGGAGTTGTTTGTTTCCGATTCGGGCGGCCGGGGCGTCGCTGGGTGGCGGCAATGTCCCCAGCATCGCTACCGATGAAAAGTTTTGCTTCTGCACCGACCCCATGGGCATACCGCAATTGGGCATGACGGTGGGTTTATGGAATCCGGCGCGGCTGATTGAGATCGTCCGCAATCCTTGGTGTTCGCCGGCACTGGGCGGACATAAAATCAGCGCATCGAATGTGCGACTGATCTCCACCACCGGCAAGGCAGATTTCGACGCCAGCGAGATGTCGTTTTTCAATTACCACTACTTCGCCTTTCCGCTGACGATCATGCTGGATCTGTTCTGGGATGGACGATGCAATAGCGACGGCTATCGCGACTTTGATTTGCTCTATGTCTCGGAGCTCGACCCAACCTGGAACAGCGATTTGCTGGCGTTCTTCACCAGTCCGGAAACAGCGTTGTTCGCAAATCCGGTGGCGATATCGGCCTGTGTCGCCGATGCCGCGGCGGCTGCGACAGGTAATCCCCTGGATGCCTTGTTCTGGTGCGCCGGGGCTTGGGGGCATATGTATCCTCTCTCTGGTATCTCACCCACCAGTTACGGCACCGATCCGCGTATCACCAGCCTGTTGGTCACGCGGGCGACAGCAGCTTTGCATCGCCGAGGCCTGGCCTGGAAAACCTCCGGAAACGATGCCCTGTGCGGCGGGACGATTTATCCCTTCATCCCTAAGTCGCAATACCGGCTGAGCATGTTTTATCCGGTGGCGGAAACCGAGTCCAATCATGTCATCGGCGAGACCACCTTCAAATGGGGTGCGGGACGCACTTATCCAGGGCCAGGCGAGGATCACCTCTACCTGCTGTGGCGCTGGCAGGACTGTTGCGTGGGGTTGTGATGCATATCTGGGCATTATTTGAACCGCAGCGCCGATTTACGCAAGTACTGTCCGCAGTTTTATGCGTGACGATGGCCTGGACACCATTTGGGGTGTCGTGGGCCGATGCCATGCAAGCCTCGGCCAGCGAGGGTCAGCAGACAGGGCAACAGATTGTTGGCGACTTTCAATTTCCGCTCGATACCGGCAGCGGCTCCTTAACGCTAAATCCCGGCACTTCCCAGGAAAGTGCGATTTCGATCGGCACGCTGTTTCCAGACACAAACAGCACCAGTACATCGGCCAGCGACTTTGCCAATCTCTATGGCAACAATCCCGGTACCATCGCCGCAGGCTTGAATGCGCAAACCACGTTAAATGGGGAAGCCAGCTTCACCGGCGAAGCCTATCGCACCCTGATCGACAACGCTCACCAGTCGCATCCGGATTTACACAATGATGCAGTCTGGAATGCCGGCGATCAGGTGTTTGCCAATTTCACGCCCTGGGCGCAGTCGTTTTCGGACTGTACCACTGTGACCACGCAAACCGAGACCAGTCATTCGGTTCGGATTCCTGATTACCAACTGTGTCTGCGCCAACCGACGGTGCCGCAAAGTTGTACGGCGACGCATCAAGTCAACGTAGAGACCCTACTCAGTTTTGTATCCGGGAACGGAGGCATGTCCAGTTGTGGATCTGGCTGCATGGATTTATATGTCGGCCGTGTCGGCGATAACTACTGGTCGGCTGGTTGCGGTGTGTTCAACTGGGAAGTGACTTACAACGTCCTTCATCCGGAAGCCATCATCAGTGCCACGCTGGAGGACGTCGAGTTCGATGACCATGCCCGCGTGTACTATGGCGGCAATCTGATTTATACCGGTTCGACCGGCTGGGGCGGTTCTTGCGAACTGAGTAATAGCTGGGTCGATCATCCCAATCGTGATGTCACCTATGCCTTCAACAGCACGGGTAACAAAGTCTTTAAACAGGAAACCATGGTCGGTGGTAATGGTGAAGGTTATTCCAGGATTCGGCTCCGATATGATTTGTCGAAACTGATCACCCAGGATCAATGGAGCTGGAGCGGGCCGAATTGCCAAAACCTGGCCAATGCGATCACTGACGGCATTTGCCAGGCGGGCAGCCAGTTGAGTTGCAGCAATGATCCCGCCAATGCCTCGGGTTGTTATGTGGATCCGACTTCGCAAGTCATGGTCTGTGGTTCCGATTTAGCCCAGGCCCCTGTGGCGAATTCTACAGGGATTCGCAATACCTGCATGCGCATCGACGCCGCCGGGCAATGCGATCTCAATCAATACGGTCAATGCTGGACCGATACGGCCGGAACGCATTGCTTGGAGCCACCGGCCAATGATACGCCTACGAAGAGTTGTTCGACTTTAGAAACGCAAGGCTGCTCATTCATCAAAAGCCAATGTCTGGATGTTCTGGCATCCGGCACCTGCTGGGACAGCATTGATACCTACGACTGCGGCCAGACGGTCGGCATTCCCGGCATCCAAAGCAACACCCAGCAGCAATGCGCGGGGCCGGTGCGCTGTATGGGTGAAGACTGCATCACGGTGAATCGCACTCAGAGTCAGGATTTCACCAAGGCGGTGGCCTTGCTGAATAGCGCGCAGCAAATGGCGATGGATTTACATTGCAACTACGCCAACACCGATCTTCAACAGAAAGATCCCACCACTTGCCAGGTGTTCCAGGGCAAACCTGCCAGTTGCAAGATGGTCGGCGGCGCGCTCAGCTTGGTGGATTGCTGCGAAACGCCTGAGGGGACCATGGGATTGGGACGCTATATCGATTTACTGTTGGCCACCAGTCAATTGGATAATGCCGTCATGACCATGGACAGCACTTCCATCGTCCGTGGCGCCTGGGAAACCATGCGTACACCGTTTACCTTGGCCGGCGATGCCTGGAATAGCTTTCAGGCGGACTTTGCCTCAGGTGTAAATGATTTGGTCGGTACCGATATGCTCAGTACCTCAGACGTTGCCTCACAAGGTTTGCTGGACTCGCTGAAAGGTGAACTGATGAAATCGGTGGCGGAATGGATAGGTAATACCTTTGGTGAAGCCGCGGGTAATGCCTTGTTCAGTGCCGGCGGGCAAGCGGCTTTCGATTCGGCGGGCAATTTAACGCCGGCCGCAGAATCCGGCGGTGTCGAACTGGGCGGCGGCGCGGCAGTGGCAGGCGAAATGCTCAGCACCCTGATGACAGCCTACACCGTGGTGATGATCATTATCATGATCATCCAGATTGTTTACTCGTGCGAACAGTCCGAGTACGAACTGGCGGCGAAAAAGCAGCTTAAAGTCTGCACCGACTTGGGTACTGTTTGCGAAAGCAAGGTGGCAGGGCTTTGTCTGGTAAGAAAGGAAAGTTATTGCTGCTACAACTCGCCCCTAGCCCGCATCCTCAACGAACAAATCAAACCGCAATTGGGGATGGATTTTGGCACACCGGAAAGCCCTGTCTGTACGGGGATTAAAGTGTCCGATCTGGATAGAGTCGATTGGACTCAAGTCAATCTGGACGAATGGCTGGGCATACTTGCTCAGACGGGGCATTTGCCGACAGCCGCCAATGCCGCCGACATGCTCAATCTCGATCAACTCACCGGCACCGGCAGCAGACTCAATCCACAAAAATACGGCGCCACCACGACCACTCGCCAGGACACGTTGACCCGCACCCAAGGCCGGATGACCGATCTAGATGTCCCTACGGTCAAACGGCAGTCTGAGCTGGAAGGCTGGGGCATGGGGCCGCAATAAACTCTGCGGCCAGTAACTACTGGACGGCGTCTTTCAAGCCTTTGCCGGCTTTGAAAGATGGTAATTTAGCAGCGGCAATGGTAATTGCTTCGCCGGTTTGTGGATTCCGACCAGTGCGTTCGGCGCGCTCTTTCACTTCAAAGGTACCGAAGCCGACCAGCGCCACAGAATCACCCGATTTGAGTGTGGACTGGATAGATTGAGTAAGTCCATCCAGTGCTCGGCCGGCATCTGCTTTGGTCAGGTTGGCGTGGCTGGCGATGGCGTCAATGAGGTCGGATTTGTTCATATATGTTATTTCCCTTGTTGATAAAAACTGCTTGTATGGACGTTTGATCTACGAGATTGAATGATATTACTTAAAATGATTGTGGCCAAAAATTGCTGAATAGCTATGCACCAAAATAGTTAATACTTATGCGTTAAGCCCCTTAGCTGCTAACATTCCATCATTTATTGATACTGCATAATAACCGTTAGGCATTTGATCAGGAAAGAACTGGATGGACAGGGACAACAAACGCGATACGATCATGACCGAGGCCGATACCAGTCGCGAATTCGTTACCCCAAAACTGGTTCAAGCTGGCTGGTCAATCTCACCCCATTCAATCGGCGAACAACGTACCTTCACCAATGGCCGGATTTTTGTCACCGGTGGCAAAGTTCGTCGCGGCCAACAGAAACGTGCCGATTATCTGTTGTATTACCGCCGCGATTTTCCGCTCGCCGTCGTCGAAGTCAAAAGCATCGCCTTTCCCACCGAAACCGGCGTACAACAAGCGCGCGAATATGCAGAAATTCTTGGGCTTAAATTCGCTTATGCCACCAATGGTCGGCAAATTATTGAAATCGATTACACGACAGGTACCGAGAAGCTTATCGATCAATATCCAAGTCCCGCTGAGCTCTGGCAACGCTTGAGCGCTTCAGCGTCATTATCCGAATCGGCCAGCAACCATTTATTGGAACCCTTTAACCTGGTATCCGGCAAAACGCCTCGTTACTACCAGGTCATTGCCATCAACCGCATCATCGAAGCGATTTTACTCGGACAAAAACGCATCCTGACTACCATGGCCACCGGCACCGGTAAAACCTGCGTGGCGTTTCAACTGTGTTGGAAGTTGTGGAATAGCCGCTGGAACAGAACCGGCGAATATCGACGACCCAAAATTCTGTTTCTCGCCGACCGCAACATCCTGGTCGACGACCCTATGGCCAAGATGTTTGCCCCGTTTGGCGATGCCCGTTTCAAAATTTCCGGTAACGATGTCAGTCAGGGCCGGGAAATGTATTTCGGCATCTACCAGGCATTGACCAATCCCGCCAGCGATGTGTTTCGTCAGTACCGTCCGGACTTTTTCGATTTGATCATCATCGACGAGTGCCATCGCGGCTCCAGTCGCAACGACAGCAGTTGGCGGGCGGTGCTAGATTATTTCCAACCGGCGGTACAAGTCGGCATGACTGCTACCCCATTGAGAGAAGACTCGCGCGATAGCTACGAATATTTTGGCAATCCGGTCTACACCTACAGTCTGCGTCAAGGCATTGAAGACGGCTTTCTGGCGCCATATCGTGTGCATCGCGTGATTACCACCGTCGACGCCGCTGGCTGGCGCCCCTCGAAAGACGAACTGGATCGTTACGGCCGCCCGGTACCGGATGATGAATATCAGACCAAGGATTTCGAACGCGTGATTGCCTTACGCGCAAGAACTCGCGCCATGGCCAAGCATCTCAGCGATTTTTTGAAAGGTACTGATCGCTTCGCCAAAACCTTGGTGTTTTGCGTTGATCAGGAACACGCCTCGGAAATGCGCCAGGAACTGCTCAATCTGAATAGCGACCTGGTCAAGCAATATCCCGATTACGTCTGCCGAGTTACCGCCGATGAAGGCGCTATCGGCCTGACCCATCTGGCCCATTTTCAGGATGTCGATAAACCGACACCTGCCATCCTGACCACCTCGCAACTCCTCACCACCGGCGTCGATGCCGAAATGGTGAAAAACGTGGTTTTAGCTCGTGTCGTCGGTTCGCGCTCGGAATTCAAGCAAATCGTCGGCCGTGGCACGCGTCTGAAGGTCGATTACGGCAAGGAATATTTCAACATCATCGATTTCACCGGCACGGCGACACGACATTTCGCTGATCCCGACTTTGACGGCGATCCGGCACGTATCGAAGAAGTCACCATCGATGAAGAAGGCGAAATTGTCGATACCACGGTCGAGATCATTGATAACGAAGTCCAGGAAATTCCCGGCGAATACCAGCCGGACGATGACAATCCTCCCGACGGCGACGGCGAAATCACCACCGATCCGCCGCAGGAGCCGCGTAAATTCTATGTCGATGGCGGCACGGTCGAAGTCATCGGCCACCTGGTCTACGATCTGGATACCGACGGCAAAAAATTGCAGGTCGTGCGCTACACCGAATATTCCGGTCGCGCGGTGCGTTCGATGTATCCCGGCAGCCAGGAATTCCAGCGCGACTGGGCCAACCCGGATACCCGTAGCGACTTGCTACGCGAACTCACCGAACGCGGCATCAGTTTCGAAGAACTCGCCGCATCGTCCGACTTGCCGGATGCCGATCCCTTCGATCTGCTTTGCAATCTGGCTTGGAATGCGCCGTTGTTGACCCGCCGGCAACGTGCCGAGCAAGCCCGCAAATCGGCTCAGAATCTGTTCAGCCAGCACAGCGAAACGGCCCGCGAAATCCTCGCGCTGATGCTGGATAAATACATCGAGCGCGGCATTAGCCAATTCAATGCCTTATCCGAATTGATGAAAGTCCAGCCGTTCGAACAATACGGCACCCCCACGGAAATCGCCAACCGCCATTTCGGCGGCATTCAGGGCCTGAAAGCAGCTGTATCGCAATTACAGTCCGCCCTCTACCAATAATTGTTAAACCTTTGCATGGCCAAACCTAAAAAAACCAAACCCGTATTAACCACCGCACAACAACTGTCCGCATTGATCAAATCGGCGCGCGACATCCTGCGCAAAGACAAAGGCTTGAACGGCGACGTCGACCGCTTGCCGCTGCTCACCTGGGTGATGTTTCTGAAATTCCTCGACGACCTGGAAATCCTCCATGAACAGGAAGCCGAGCTGGACGGCAAACGTTATCAAGGCATCGTCGAATCGCCTTATCGCTGGCGGGATTGGGCGGCACGGGAAGACGGCGTCACCGGCGAAGAGTTATTATCTTTCATCAACCAGGACGAAACCATCCGTCCTGACGGTCAACGCGGCAAAGGCTTGTTTGCCTATCTGCGCGGCTTGGCTGGCGAAGGTGAAAAAGGCAGTCAGCGCGAAGTCATCGCCAACGTGTTCAAAGGCGTGCAAAACCGCATGGTCAGCGGCTTTTTGTTGCGTGACATCATCAACAAGATCAACGGCATTCATTTCAACAGCAGCGAAGAGATTCACACCCTGTCGCATCTGTACGAATCCATGCTGCGGGAAATGCGCGATGCGGCTGGCGATTCCGGCGAATTCTATACCCCGCGCCCGGTAGTTCGTTTCATGGTGCAAGTCACCGACCCCAAGCTCGGCGAAACTGTACTCGACCCGGCGAGCGGTACCGGCGGATTTCTGGTGGAATCGTATGACCATTTACTGAAACAAGTCGTCACCCCCGAAGATCGCCGAAAACTCCAGCGCGAAAGCCTGTTCGGCCAGGAAGCCAAACCGCTGCCGTATATGCTGGTGCAGATGAACTTGCTATTGCATGGTTTGGAAGCCCCACAGATTGCTTACGGTAACACCTTGGAACGCCGCGTCACCGAAATCGGCCACAGCGAACGCGTCGATGTGATTCTGACCAATCCACCGTTCGGCGGCGAGGAAGAAGCCGGTATCAAAGCCAATTTCCCGGCCAACATGCAGACCGCCGAAACCGCTTTGCTGTTCTTGCAGTTCATCATGCGCAAATTGCGTTATGCGGGCTTCGGCGCGGAACGTGGCGGTCGCGCCGCCGTAGTCGTGCCCAACGGCACCTTGTTTGGCGACGGCGTTTGCGCCACCATCAAGGAAGAGCTGCTGAAAGAATTCAACCTGCATACCATCGTGCGCCTGCCGCAAGGCGTATTCGCGCCCTATACCGATATTCCGGCCAATCTGCTGTTTTTCGAGCGTGGCGGCCCCACCGAAACCATCTGGTATTACGAACAACCGCTACCAGAGGGCCGCAAGAAATACAGCAAAACCGCACCGTTGCAATTCGAGGAATTGGAACCGGCCTTAAACTGGTGGCACAGCCGCGAGGAAACTCCGCAAGCCTGGAAAGTCGACTTTGCCGGCAAACTCGCCCAAGCGCTGGCCGCAGCCGAGCCGCATTGGCAACGTGCGGAAAGCGAACGCGCCGCCGCACTGGCCTTGGGCAAACAGATTCGCGAACTGGAACAAGCTGTATCCGCCGCCGACAACGGTGACAAAGCCGCGTTGCAAACCCAGCTGCGCGACCTGAAAGCCAAACAACAAGCCCACGAAGCCGCCGCCAAAGCCGCGCAAAGCGAAAGCGATGCGCTGTACTGGCCGATTTATAACCTCGATCAAAAGAATCCCCACGCCAAGGCCGGCCTGGAACATGCCGATCCCAAAGACCTGATTGCCAGCATGCGTAGTCACGAAACCGAAGTGATGCGTTTATTGGGCGAGATCGAGACATTGGTACATGAGGTGGAACAATGAGCGAATCCAGTCATTTGCCCAGCGCTTACGGCGACATTCATACCGATATTGTCCAACTACTGGAAAACGCCCGCCGCGCCGCCGCCCGTAGCGTCAATGCCTTAATGACCGCCAGTTACTGGGAAATTGGCCGCCGCATCGTTGAATTCGAACAAGGCGGCGAAGATCGCGCCGCGTATGGCGAGGCGTTGATTCAGCGGTTGGCATTGGATTTAAGCAATCGTTTTGGCCGGGGATTTAGCCGCCAAAACCTCCAGCAAATGCGAGCGTTCTATCTGGCCTGGCCATTGGAGCTAATATGCCAGACAGTGTCTGGCATTTCTTCCCGAAATCCGCAGACACTGTCTGCAGAATCTTCCTCAACGCCAATTATCCAGACAGCGTCTGGACAATCACCAACTCTCGCAACCTTGGCCGAAGCCTTCCCGCTGCCCTGGTCGGCTTACGTGCGCTTGCTTTCGGTCAAAAAACCGGAAGCACGCGGCTTCTATGAAACCGAAGCTCTGCGTTGCGGCTGGACGGTACGGCAACTGGATCGGCAGATCAACAGCCAGTTTTACGAGCGAACCGCATTATCCACAAACAAAGTGGCGATGTTGGAACGAGCGGAACACGCCGAACCGGATGACGCCATCACGCCGGAACAAGCCATCAAGGATCCGTTTGTGCTGGAATTTCTTAACCTGAAAGACCAATACTCGGAATCCGATCTCGAATACGCGCTGATCCAGCATTTAGCCGACTTTCTGCTGGAACTGGGCGACGACTTTGCCTTTGTCGGTCGTCAGCGCCGCTTGCGGCTTGACGATACCTGGTTTCGCATCGACTTGCTGTTTTTCCATCGCCGCTTGAAATGTCTGGTGGTGATCGATCTCAAGGTCGGCAAATTCAGCTATGCCGACGCCGGCCAGATGCACCTGTACCTGAATTACGCCCGCGAACACTGGATGAAGCCCGGCGAAAACCCGCCGGTGGGCCTGATACTCTGCGCCGCCAAAGGCGCCGCGGAAGCCCATTACGCCTTGGATAACCTGCCGAACAAGGTCCTGGCCGCCGAGTATCAAACCGTGCTGCCGGATGAAAAGCTGTTGGCGGAGGAATTGGAGCGATCACGGATTGAATTGGAGGCGCGGCGGTTAGTCGGCTCCAAAAATGAAGGTGACGCATGAGTCGATGGCCCATGGTTTCTTTAGGTGAGTTGCTTAGGCGAAGCAATGAGACCGCAATACTTGATTTCGATACTGAATATCATGAAGTAACGATTAGGCTTTGGGGTAAAGGCGTTATCAGCAGAGGTAGAGTAAGAGGCGGTGATGTAGGAACATCTCGCCAAGTGGTTCGAGCCAATCAACTTATTCTCTCGAAGATTGATGCCCGAAATGGTGCGATCGGCATTGTTCCCCCGGAATTGGATGGCGCAATCGTTAGTAACGATTTTCCATCATTCGAATTTGCCGAAAAGCTCGACTCTTCATTCATGGGTTGGCTAGTTCGGTCAACACCCTTTGTTGAGCTATGCAAAGCTGCTAGCGAAGGTACAACCAACCGGGTTCGAATTAAAGAAGATCGATTTTTAACTCAGCAAATCCACTTACCCTCGTTAGAAAAGCAGCAAACCATCGTTGCCCGCCTGGATCAATTGGCGGACAAAGTGAGGCGAATCGATCAACATCTGGATGCCATCGACGCGGTTGCCGAGGCGCTATTAATCAGCCTGCATCATAAATTCGCGGCAGATCGCGTGGTTCGCCTGGGCGACATCATCGAATTATTCGAAGACTCCGAACTCGTCAAACCCGAGGGCCAATATCCTCAAGTCGGTGTGCGCGGATTCGGCGGCGGACTGTTCGCCAAGCCAGCATTGACGGGAACGGAAACGTCTTATCGAGCCTTCAATCGCTTGTATGCCGATGCCATCGTGCTAAGCCAGGTCAAAGGTTGGGAAGGCGCGTTGGCAGTCTGTCCATCCGGATTGGCCGACATGTTTGTCTCGCCGGAGTACAGAACTTTCCGTTGCAAACCCGATCTGGCAAGCCCTGCCTATCTGGGAGAACTGATCAGAACGCCGTGGTTCTGGTCATTGCTACAAGCCGCAACCCGAGGCGTTGGCGCCCGCCGAGAACGTACCCGCCCAGAGCAGTTATTAAACATCGAATTGCCCATGCCGGAATTACACGAACAGCTACAGATCGTTGAAATCCTGTCCCGTCAAAACGAGCTGAAACAACGACACACCAAAATCCGCGAAGCCAATCAGGCGCTAATCCCGGCCACGCTGGAGAGGCTGTTTTCTAATGAATTTTTAAAAATCTAAAATATTAGAGGCTTGGAGCAAATTATCTCCTTTGCCAACCCCAAGCCAAATATCTCGATGAGTGCCCACTATTAGAAAGATCATCGGGTTTACTTGCGACTGTATTATTTTTCGCCATTCAGTTTTATCTAATATCGAGGGTGAGGGATATTGTTCCGGATGAGTGTGCCATTCACCCAAATAATCCACTGTTTCCCCACTATTTAACCAGCGCTTAGTGGCATATTCCTGATGCAATTGATCTTTACGAAAAAATTGAAACAATGACCTTCTATCATGTAATTGGGGCGCTGTCGCATCGACAATATGTATATGATAATTTCGTCTGTACCCTAAAAGGATACCACCAGACTCCGGCTTTTCCGGTGAATTCTGTCGATAACGGTCAAAAATATTAAGAACATTTTCCTCAATCAGAATTTTGGAATCTGGATTAAAAGGATGTTTCCACATTAAACATTTCGACATGCGACACAACCATCCAGTGGAGAGATATTTTGATTTTTCACTTGGCGGATATTTGCATTTTCAACGGCTCTAGTCCTAAACCGTGGACTCGGATCACCTTTAATCCAATCAATAATACTATCTGTAGCTAATGCGGCTGCACTTATTGAGGCAGATACCGCATAAGGCGTAAAAGCTTGGCACCCGATAAAGCCGCGCTCAGGTTCTGCTTTCAGTATTTTATAGCGCTCTTCTCTATAGTTCTGAGTATTGGGTAATCTCAAACAATGGAAACATCCATACTTTTCTGAATCAACCCAAAGTGACTGTGTTGCTTCACCATTTCCAACGATCCAGATATGCAGGATTGGAGGAGCTTTAGGTCGCTTAGCTATCTGACTGGCATTTAACATTTCACTAATGGCTTCCTCGCCTGTAGCATCTATCAATAAATCCGAGGCAAAAAGTTTAGAATACTTCGTTATATTTATAGGTTCTGCAAAAATTCGAGATAGCGGAAACTGCTTCAATAGTTCATCACGAAGTGCTACAGCTTTTAACTTAAACAAAGACGAATAACCCAAAACATGACGTCCTAAATTATCTGGCGCGAGCGTATCGGGATCGATCAGTATCAACTCTCCACGACAACCAGTTCCTGCGCCTAAGCGAACTAGGGATTGAGCAAGAAAACCACCTATCGCACCACAACCAATTAATACAATACGTTTATCTTTCAAATCAGAAAATGATAGATTCCTATTGTGAACAAAATCAGCGCTTATGTCGGTAATATGAACTCTAAAGATATTTCCACCGCTACCTCTTCCGTGCAGAAACTGTTTGTATAATTTAGGACCACGTTTTCCAGCGGTTTTTTTTGCAGCAAGAAGAGTTATTGTGTCTAAATCAAATCCAAAACCAACCCATCCAACTGGACTGCTTATTGCAAAAGTAACAAAACTATATTGTAAATATTCTTGTTCTTTTTCTAGGATATTTTGAAATCTAACGTATAAAATGTTGTCCCAACTTTTTAACCATTCAAAAAGTTCTTTGACTGTCTTTGGCAGTGTATTGTCAGGAATAGTTGGAAATTTCTCAGTGTGCAATATCCAACATTTGCATTTGCTAATTTTAGGCTTAGAAAACCCAAGTGAGCCCGCAATAATTTCAACTTCATTGGCATCATCAGATATGATCGCCTTGCGATTATCATCATCCCCAAGAATGAAGTAATTAGTGGATACTTTCGTTGTATCGATTGTACCTTTTAAGACCAACCAAGGAATACGGCCCTGATCTAAAAGCCAATGAGACAAAAATTCGTTCTGAATATCATGGATACGGTAATCAGAATCTTCTAGTATTTTATTTAATACATCTGTGGCTTGGACCAAACATTGATCAATTGCAGTTGCTGGGTTATAGCGATCTAAAACGATAGAACCCGGCGCGAAATAGCATAAATTTCCCTCTGAACTCAAATGCGGCAAAAGAGCCGGCAAGTGACTTGGATACTCAAGAATCTTAATTACTGGATAAACCAAAAAATCCCAATCACTTATTTCTAAACTTATAGATATTGGCAGCGATGAACAATTAAGAATACCTCTAAAAGTTCGACGTCCATGTCGATGTCCAGTGGAAACAAATCCCTTAGAAGTTAGTAGTCTAAATGCAGCACCAAGCTGGTCATTCGCCATCTCTTAACCAGCTTTTGTTCTGCGAACAACAGGCTGAGATACTCGTTGCGGGGGAGTTGTTCTGACTTCGTCGGCACCATTATCGACTTCGACCCAATCATGCTTATAAGGAATACGTTCACCTAATTTATTTTGGAGTTCAGTAATAGCTTGATGTTTCATGTGCCATTCATAGGAACGAGCCATTCGAATAGCTTGAACAAATTGTTTTGCTCGCTGTGCTGCTAGTGTTTTTTCAACATTTGATAATCGATTATTAAAGTCTTCTGCACCTTCATCAATACCAAACTCACGAATTTCGCCAAGAATCACATTCGAAAGATGTTCTGCGGAAGATTCTAAAACAAGGTCGTCGCGACCTCTATTAGGTTTAAAGGCTTGAGCTATTGCAATCATAATTGAAACTGATGTAGGTCCACCTCCATCCTTCCAATGATAATCCCTCCAAGCTTTAAGATAGCAGCAAACCCTTCGTAATTGTTCTCCATGCTCTTCTACCCTGTCATTGAACCACCTTGAAACAGCTTCTGGGTCCGAGGCTTTCCATTCCCCAGAACGCGTCGCCATCATGATGTCATCCAAGTCCTCCCAAACTTGCTCCGGAATTTCTCCAAATTCTGCACTTTCGGATAGAAAAGCTGAGTCATGAACCATGCTTCGCCCTCTGTTATCTATAGACAGTAGTGCTAAAGATTTCTCCACAATTTCATTAAATTTGTGTTCGGGAGCCGCGTATAGCGGAATATCAATATGGGCCCAGTTTGCTACTTGGATACGAATACAAGTCGATTTCCCTGTCTGTAACTCCCAACCTTTAGACTTACAGAGATCGTAAAGCAATCGCTCTACAAGATCGAAATAAAGCTTTGCCATGGCATGCGGAGGTCCATTTTGCTCCCACACCGCCACAGGAAGATAAACACCATAATCCCAATCCATTTCCTGGTGAGGAGAATATGCGGGCTGGATACATGTTTTATAAGACCATGAACCTTGCGTACGAAAGCGAGGTTCTACAGACTTATCCATATTCAATATCTTTCTGGTTGCCTCTTTAATTCTGGGGCGGAGATGGTCACGAATATCATTTTTACAAGAAACCAAGTAATCACGTTGTTCTTGAGATGGTCGAATAACCTCATTGAATACATCTTTCTCATCGGCATAGAAAAACAGCTTATTTAATTTCAGCATGAATTATCCTTTTTCAGAATTGGAATGTTCACCGTAATAAAATACGGGTGTCTTGGGCGTATGCTCCATAAAGCTATTAAATTTAGAGTTGCCAAGACAGATCTTTGCACTTTCGACTGCCGAACCTTGTAATACTTCTTGAGCAGCAATATCAACCTTGTCTAAGGAAACAGCATTCGCACGTTGATCTGTTAAATCTTCATCAATATGCATGTAATGTTCGGGTTTAAGGCGATGCTTCAACATGTAGTCGGTTAAAGACTCTTGAACTGATATTGACAACCCAAACAATTTTTTCGGAGTGTTGGCTGGATTCAACCCACCCCAATCAATTGTGCCGCCATCACGATTTTTTCGTGGATCAACAGTGAACTTGGACGACATTGTCCCTACGGATAAAAGGTGTATATTGTCTAAATTGTATTCAAAAAAATTCTCCGCCTCATGCAACGCTAATATTCCGGGTGCGTTTGCAAATAACCCACCGTCCACATATTGGTTATTATCAAATACATGTCGTGGGAAATACGCGGGAGCAGCACTAGTAGCTAATGCAATATCAGTGATCTTATGTTGGTGGTCAGTTTTGAAGTTTTTATGATGCGGAGTTTTAAATATAACTGGCTTACCGGTCGTGTAGTTGATTGCAGGAATTATTACAGGATGTTTTAATGAGCCTAACATGCGCTCACCAAATAATTTTTCATCGGAAAGCAGGTTTTTTAAAGAATTATTAGAATACAGTGCTTTAAACATACCAAAAAACGACCAGCGTTGTGGCTTAAAAATTTTATCTCCGTGCTTGACGAATAAATCCACAATGTCTTTAGCAGGTATTTCCAGTGCGAGTGCGAGTGCCAGAATTCCGCCTACAGAAGTACCAGCAATTAAGTCAAACTTTGTCGCTATTGGCGCTTTTATATCTTCCTCAATATTTGCTATTACCTTTGCAGTATAGAGACCCCGGTACCCTCCACCGGATAACGCAAGTATCTGAAACCGATCTACTGTTGACTCGCCCACATCATCCTCCAATGAAAATAATTCAATTGGCAAAGATGGGGATAGGCGACTAAGTTTTCAAGTTTGGTCCTGGCGTTTTTTTTGCCCAGATATTCTCTAACTATTGAGTTTTCTCCATAGTTATAACGTCGCCACCATTTTCAAGATCAGCCATGTCTTCGGGTTCTGCTTGTAATCCGGACTCTTCCCGTGCCAACCGCACCTCTTCACCATGCCCTTGCGCATATGCCGCCCGATGCGCCTGCCGTTCTATCGTGACGATGCGGTTGGCCAAACGCTGCAAGCGTTGCTGCCAATGGTAGCGGGCTTCCACGCAGTGCTTATTGTCGATGACCTGGCAAAGCCACAAGGTATCCATGACGATCATCAGTTGATCCAGTAAGCGAATCAGTTCAACGAACTGAGCAATTTGCGGCGATGCGATCTTGGCTACGAATTCGGTTGGATGAGTGTAGGTCGGCGTTTCGGTTATGCCGTTGTCGGCTTTGAGTTTTTCCAGGCGAGTTTTTTCCTGCTGAAGTTGCGTGGCGCAATCGGCAATCATCGTGCTGACGATAGCCTCGATTTCATCAATGGCTTGTTCCTGTCCGACGATGCGCAAAATCACATCGATCGCGTACAGCGACTTGATCAGACGGTCATAACTCTTGCGTATGACCCGAATCGCCTGTTCGCTGTTGATCTTGAAGGTGCGTTCGAATACCGGGCGGCTTATTTCAAGTCGAGCTGGTTTTACTGGTGCGGAGGTTTCAGCCATTTGCATTCCTTGATGAGTGTGGGATGGACTCCGATAGTAATCGAAGATTTTTTCATCCCTTTTGCAGCTAATGGTGAATTCGACATTAGCTGCAAGATCACTCCAAAAAATTTCTGCTTCAATGTTGGCAACCGTTGTTGGCCGGAGTTTGACCGGAATTTCGCGCAAATCGATCCTGCCCATCAACGCTATCCGACAGTTCATGTTGTCTTTCCAGACAACTTGATCCGGTTTCGACCGGCGTTCCGTCTTCAGGCGGCGTAGGTGGTTTTCATCGGCGAGTCAGGTGCGTCAAGCCTGATGTGATTTCTGTTGTTTGATCAGTTTTCGACCCTACCCTGTCTTGGGAACGCCTATTCCCCTGCTGGGGAGTATGCCTCCGGGATCCAACCCATCACCGCGCAGGTGGGTTTATTTCTCACTTGTCGGGCGCGGCCAATTGGAGGATTTCATCATGGCAAGTCGTGGTGTAAACAAAGTCATATTGCTGGGCCGACTCGGCGCCGATCCGGATATTCGGTATTTACCCAATAACGGCGGCAAGGTGGTGGCAATACGTTTGGCGACTAGCGAAGTCTGGAAAGACCAAGCTAAAGCCAAACAAGAACACACCGAGTGGCACCGGTTGGTGTTTTTCAAAAAACTGGCCGATACGGCCGAGCAGTATCTGCGCAAAGGCAGCAAGATCTATGTGGAAGGTAGTCTTCGCACCCAGCAATGGGATAAAAATGGCGAAAAACGCTACCGCACGGAAGTGGTTGTCCGTGAGTTACAGATGCTGGACCGTGCTGATGAAAACGGGGCTCCTCGTCACTCCAGTCAACCCTCTACACCGCCTACTGCGGCTAATGACGCAGGTTTGGATGAGGATTTCGATGACATTCCGTTTTTCTGAGTAGCTTTTTGCCCTTGTTATTCGCTATTCAGATTGATCTTTAATTAACCCGCCTGGCAGCATCCGCTGTTTAGGTGTTTCACCCCATGGGGACGTCACTCCCCAGATGGGGCATTGCGTCCTCTATTTTTTTAAGGAGACACGCCATGAGCAATCAACCTCGCAATAATCCTGTAAAAACCCGCAATTTGCCAATGCCCATCGATGTCAATCAGGTCTATGGCATTTCGGAGCAGTCCTGGAAAGTCCTCACCGACGTGACGTTCCCAACCGCTAAAACCCCGGAAGCCATCATGATGGCGCTGGATTACTGCAAGGCCCGCAAACTGGATATATTCAAAAAACCAGTTCATGTGGTGCCGATGTGGAGTGCCGCCTTGGGTCGTAATGTCGAAACTGTCTGGCCGTCCATCATGGAAATCCAGACTACTGCGTCGCGTACCGGTGTTTGGGCCGGCATGGATAGACCGGTTTGGGGACCTGACATCACCAAGACCTTCACCGGCCGCTACAAAGACGACAACGAGCAATGGCAAGAATCCAGTGTCACCGTAACCTTCCCGGAATGGGTCGCGGTCACGGTGTACCGGATTGTTGGCGGCAAGCGCTGTGCATTCACCGAGGAAGTGTATTGGCAAGAAGCCTATAGCACCGCCGGCGGTAAAAACTCACAAGTGCCTACGGCTATGTGGATCAAACGGCCGAAAGGTCAGTTGGCCAAGTGCGGTAAAGCCGCTTCGCTACGTGCAGCCTTTCCGGAGGAGTGCGGATACGCCGCCGAGGAAATGGATGGCAAAAGCATCGACGACATGAATGACAGCAGCGTGATTAACGGCACTGCCAGTCGTATCGACGAAGCGGACGTTATCGATGATGCGATTGTCGGCAGCGTCGAACCACCGCGGGTGATTGATTTATCCATGATACCGCCCAAGGTGCAAAAAGCCGTCAGTGAACTGGTTAGGCGCACAGCACTTGCCGGCGCCTGGAAAGCTGCCTACGACTATGCCAATAACAAGTTTGTGGGACTGGATCTGACCTATGCCATTGCTGAACTGGATAAAGCATCAGCGGTTGCCAAGACCACATCGGCTCAGGGTGATGTTAATCATCAGCCCCAAGACGCTTCTGGTATGCCACCCGCTCATGATCCGGCTTCGGAGGCGTTGAACAAGGCTCGCGAGACCTTGGGATCGACGCGTCAGTCATAGCCGTTTTAGCTATCAACCGCCGGTAAATTGCCGGTGACTATTTTCAACCCTACCTGGGCGTCCTGAATCGCCCTTGGGGTGAAATTCATGACGCCCTTTTTGTTTATGAGGAGATGTCATGAATGCCATTGATCAATCATCCAACCGCATACCGTGTCATACCGACTGGCATCGCTACGATTCACCCACGGTGATTCGCCGGCATGGCCGTGGTTACTTGGAGCGTAACTGGAGTCCGGGCAATCCTGTCCATGAAATCCAAGCGCCTACCAAGCCAGAACTGCAAAGTCTGGTCGAAAGCTATGGCGGTTTGGTCATGCCGACCCCCGATCTCGTGTTGCTGCTGTTTGCAGACTATCACTGGGCCCGGCGTTGTGAGAACCAACTCATCAAACGCGGCGTGTCGACACTGCGCCTAGGCTGCCATATCCAATTGCAGGAGTATCGGTGATGAAAGTCATCAATGTCTCTCAGCGATCGCCGGAATGGCGGTTATGGCGTTCACAAGGGCTTAGTGCCAGTGAGGCGGCGATCATTATGAATCGTTCGCCGCACAAGACGCCTTGGCGATTGTGGGCCGAAAAGACTGGTCTCGTGCTGGAACAAAGCCTGGACAACAATCCGTTGATCCGAGTAGGTATCGAGCAAGAACCAGAAGCCTTACAGCGCTTTGAAGATAAACACGATGTCATGCTGCTGCCCCTCTGCGGCGAATCAGATTGGTATTCGCTAATGCGGGCGTCCTTCGATGGTTTGTCGGAAAACAACGAACCGGTTGAAATCAAATGCCCGCATGAAACGACTTTTCTGGATGTGGTGCTAAACCGTGAGCAATCTGAAGCCTATCAACTTTACTGGTGCCAAGTGCAACAGCAAATGCTGGTGGCGGATGCACAGCGCGGCTTTTTGTTCTTCTATCACCAAGGTCAGGATGTGGAGTTTGAGATCGAGCGGGATGAAGTCTTTTTAAACCGGCTCGTCGATACCGCCATGGAATTCTGGTCGAACGTCAAACAGCGACAGGAACCCGAAAAAAATCCTGACCGCGATCTTTATCTACCCAAAGGCCATGCCGAACTGCAATGGCAGCAATTGGCGGCGAATTATCGCGACCATGCGGTAAAGATCGATGACCTGAAAGCTCAGCTCAAAGCGTTGGAAGCCACTCAATTCGACATCGAGCAAACCTTGGTGTTGTTGATGGGGGATTTCATGGCAGCCGAGCATTCTGGCTTACGTGTCAGTCGCTTTCAGATCCAAGGCAGTGTGGATTACAAAGCGGTGATGAAGGCCTTACTGCCGGATGTCACCGAAGCAATGCTTGACACTTATCGAAAACAACCGTCCAGCCGCATCCGCATAACCTGTCGGGATGACTCCGGCAGGCTGGCGGAAGTGCCTTTTGATGCTGACGCGTTGAAAGAGATGGTCGGTGCTGATTTCTGGTTCTGATCTCGGGTTTTGACGTCAGTGAAGAAAATTTAGCTGGAAAACAGTTTGGCTGTTTCATTCGAAACACGCTGAATCCGGTGTGAACCGGCGTTCCGCTATCAGGCGGCATGAAGGTGAATAACGTTTATGTATCAGGTGCGTCAAGCCTGGTTTGCAGTCCCGTCGGGGTTCATCACCCTAGCGGGTCATGGTGGCCCCTTTTATCAACAAAGGAGGTTCGCTATGAATAAAGACTTTTGGAAATGCCTATTTTGCTGGTTGGAAACGGCCAGTGTGGACGAGATTAGAGATAAACAGCGTGTGGTTCGGCAGATGCTCGGTCAAACCCGAGATCCGGATTTCAAAGCCGACATTCGTCGTATTTTGCGCTTTATGGACGAGGAAATCCTCGCCCGCGCGGAATTGGCGAACCTGATGCGAATGTCAGTATCGATGCCTCGCTAAAGGTAGTTTTGACACCACTTTAACCTTTTATCGTTCAACGTACTAACCCCCTGGCTAGCCAGGAATTTATCTCAACCCGACGGGGACACACTACCCGTCAGGGGAATGGTGCGCCTCGTGTTGCGGGTTTAACCCAAACATAAGGAGTTCACCATGTATCAATCCTATTCGATTGCCGACACCTTCGGCATACCTGCACCGGTCTCCATGAAAGTGGAAGGCTTTATCCCAGGACAAAACGCTTATGTCCCGGCGCAAAAACCCTATGTGTTTCGCAAGGATCATTTGCGCGACGTATTGGCGTTTTTAGGTTCTGCTAATGGTGACGGCTTATATCTGACTGGTCCTACCGGTTCCGGTAAAACCTCGTTGTTGGAACAAGTCGCTGCGCGTCTCAATTGGGGTGTGCATTCGGTCACCGGCCATGGTCGACTGGAACTCAACGATCTGCTCGGCCAATACATGCTGGTCGACGGCGGTGCGATGAAGTGGATCGATGGCCCCTTGACCTTGGCGGTACGCTTGGGCCATGTGTTGTTGATCAACGAAATCGATGCCATTGATCCCGCAGAGTTGATCGGCCTGAATGAAATCGTCGAAGGCAAGCCGTTGACGATTCCGCAGACCGGCGATGTGATTGCCCCACATCCCAAATTCCGTTTGGTCGCCACCGGCAATAGTGCAGGTAGCGGCGATCAGTCGGGCTTGTATCAGGGCGTGTTACGTCAAAACCTGGCGTTTCTGGATCGCTTTCGTTTAATGGAAGTCGGTTACCCGGAGCCTGAAGACGAAATGAAACTGTTGGCCGATGTGGTGCCGAGCATGCCGGAAACGGTGCGCGAAAGCATGATCAAGGTCGCCAATCAGATTCGCAAGGTGTTTATCGGTGGTGTCGATGGTAGCGGTATGTTATCCGTGACCCTGTCGACCCGCGGTTTAGTGCGTTGGGCGTCATTGGTGGCCACCTTCAAAAGTGCGCCCAATGCCTTGGCCTATTCGCTGGATCGGGCCTTGACCTTCCGAGCCGAGCCCGCCGAACGCGAAGCGATTCATCGCATCGCCAAGGATGTGTTTGGCGATGACTGGCAGGTCTAGTCATGGCCGCCTGGAATCTCTATCGTCATCATAACAGTGACGGCAGTTCTAAAGACTGGGCGGTCAGGAGTAACTCGGATGGCAGTATAACTACTCGTTGGGGCAAAACGGCAGATCGATTGCCGGGCGTAAGTAACCGTTACGGCCTGAAGCAACCCGACATCGAACGACAAAAACAGGCCAAAGGCTATGTGTTGGTCGCCGAGGTGGATATTGATGTTAACGGCAATGTGGTGGTTCCGGGTAAGACTCCGGCAACGTCATCACAATTGCCTGAACCTGATGCAAATCCCGAGTCTGTGCCAGCACCGCCAGTCGAGGCACTTTATTGGACCATTGATTGCCATGCAAAGCAGTCTATCCGTGTGGAATTGGGTATCGAGATCGAGCGACTGATCGGCGTTATTCAATCGGTATCGGATCAGCAATCTAAGCCTGAACAAGACTGGGATGGTTGGCAACAATTGATTGATACCACCCTCAATGCTGAAACCTTTGAACTAAGTGGTCAGATCAAATCAGTGCATGGTGTTTTGCCCTGGCTGTTTTTACTGGCACTGAAAGCAAAAGGCTTTAAAGGCGCGGACATTGATATTGCCACCGAAACCGCCCGAGATCTCTCGGCCGATCTGAAAGCTGAACAGGACGTGCTGGCATTTTTCGGCACCGACCTCGACAGTATTCGTGAAACTGCTGAAATCTTAGGTCTACTCAAACCCCGATTAAATCTGGCAGCGGCCATGTCCGACACGGACGACTGCTGGTTTTAACCCATATTGTTTTTTATTTAACCCGAAAGGGGCGCATCGGCCCCAACGGGATGGGTGTGCCTCTAATTTTTTAGGAGGTTCCCATGTCTCATGAAACGCAAGTGATATTAGATCGCGTGGTATTGGTGAAAGTCGAAGCCAATATCTACGGCGCACGCAAGAAACTGAAAAAAGAAGACCTGGTGCTGGCCGATGGTAGCAAATTGCCGCCGGAGGATTTAGCCAGCCTAGGCTCCAAACGTTTGCTCGATCCCGATAAGCTGACGGTATTCAACCGCCTGAAGAAAGAAGCTGAACGCATATGTTTGCGCGTCGGCACCCGCTTTCTGGGTGGTTTTGCCGTGCCGGTTGAGTCCGCAGCCAGCATTACTGCTGAACTCGAGCGCATTGCGCTGGATTTTGCAGCAGCTAAAACCGAGTTTATTGCCGGTTACGATGCGGCGGTCACTGACTGGGTGGTTCGCCATCCGGAATTTGCCGGCATCATCGAACAAGCGGTGGATTCAGTGGAGTTTGTCTCGACGCGACTATCGTTTGATTTTCTGGTGGTGAGTGTCGGTTTACCCGATAGCTTGCCGCCGGCGGATGTTGCACGTCTGGAAAGCAAAATCGGTTCACTCAGTGAGCAGATGTTCTACGAAATCTCCGTGGAAGCCAATCAACTCATCGAGCAGTCGTTGCTAGGTAAGGAGCAAGTGACGCGTAATGCGTTACGGCCGATTCGCCGCATGCGCGACAAGCTCGATGGGCTAGGTTTTCTGGATCATCGGGTCGCGCCGGTCGTCAGCACCATTGACGATTTATTGGCGAGAATTCCCAACAAAGGCGCTATTGAAGGCAGCATTTTGCAGGAGATTCTAGCCACGGCGATGCTGTTGTCCGATCCGGATAAAACCCGGCGGCACGGCGAAGGACTTTTGACGACTCAACCGCCCGTTGTTGAAGAGACTGAAGAAGTCATCGAATACGCGGAGCCCGAGCCACCAGCAGTACTCGTCGCGCCAACAGCACCAACACCAGTCATCGCTGAAAGCGTTTCAGACACTCCCGATTTTACCGATCTGTTTGATGGCATCTTTGATGATGAACTCGAAGCGGAATCGACAGCGGATAACTGGGCGCTTGAGGTCTTGCTGGATAAAAGTCAGACCGCTCTAAAAACCGGTAACGATACCGATGAATCCAACCCTTCTGAGCATTCAGCAGAACCTGAAACGGTGACTGCGGGAGACGATGAGGAGGCGGACGATTCTGACCAGGACTACTGGTTCTGATCTGACGCCATTTAACTATTCACCCACTGGGGCAAATTCATGTCCCTCTGGGGTCGTGGTTTGCTCCAACTTTTGGAGCAAACCATGAAAAATAGAACCTTACACCACGCATTTCCCATCGTCGCGGCGGCCATTGGCAATCGCTTTGGCATTAAAGTCTGTGTCGGCGGAGATCAAGCCGAAACCGATGGCCAAACCATTTGGCTGCCGGCCTATGAGGGCGACGATGCGGATTATCAGGATTACGCCTGGGGGCTATTGGCTCATGAAGCCGCGCATATTCGTTATTCGGATTTTACGCTGCGCTATGGCAGTTCGGTATTACGGCGGCGCTTATGCAATGCGATTGAAGATGTCCGTATCGAGCACGAACTGGCCAAGGACTTTCCGGGTACCAGGCTGACGATACGCACGGTGATTGAAAAGATGATTGCCAAAGGCGACTTTGTGGCCAACAGCATTGATGATCATCCGGCCAATATCCTCTATAGTTTTGTCTTGAAAAGTTTGCGTGCCAGGGTGTTGGGTCAAACGGCCTTACTGCCTTTGGTCGAGCAAACCGAAATGGCGCTGAAGGCAAAGTTTCCGAAAGGTGCGGTGACCCGGCTGAAAGGCTTGTTGTCCGAAGTGCCGATGGGTTTGCAGTCTGAATCCGATTGCCTGCAATTGACTGATCGCATCCTGACCATGATTGAGCAGGAATTCGAGCAACAACGGCAGCGCAATCAGCAATCGGCAGATGATGGAAACACCCCTGAACCGGATGATACGGATCAGGATACTGAATCAGCCGATTCGGACGATTCGAATGGCTCGGATTCCCAGGATGAAATGGAGCCCAATGAACGATTGCCCGCCGACACTGACGACGATCCGTCATCAGCATCGGCGGGTAGCGATGATTCAAATCCGGAAAATCCTGACGATGAGCCGACAACGCACTCCGATAACAATTCATCCAACCCACAAGGGGATGCTGAAGAGGTCACGGAAATTGCCGACCCGATGGGCATCTTACAAACCCTGTTGTCCGCTGGTGACAGTGACATCGAGCAAGACCTTTTCGAATCGCTGAAATCCGCGTTGTCGTTGGCAGCGGAAAACGCATCGGAACTGCTGATGCCCAGTGGCATCGAGCCGCCTATGGACGATCGGGCGGGTGCGTTTTTGCTGCGTAAGGTGCAAAGCGAATCGGGGAAAATCCGTGCTGCTCTACAAGGCTTGGTGCAATCGCAAACCATCAACCGCTCGCAACACGCATGTCGTGGACGTCGGATGGATGGCAAGCGTTTACACCGCTTGCCACTGGGTGAAACCAAACTGTTTCAGCGCAAAGAGATCAAAGCGTCACCCAATACGGCCATTCATCTGTTACTCGATAAATCCGAAAGCATGGGTTATCAGGTCACCGATAGCCAAGGTCAGTCCGTTGGATCACGAATGCCAATTGCGTTGGAAGCGACCTTGGCACTGGCGTTGGCCTTTGAAGGCATTCCGGGGGTTAACCCTGGCGTGACTGCGTTTCCAGGCCATCAAAACGATTCGGTATTCCGATTACTGGAGCATGGCCAACGCGTGAACGCCCGAACCGGCGCCTTTTCGCTAGCCGCTACGGGTAGTACGCCGATGACCGAAGCGATTTGGTTTGGTGCGGCGTCGCTGCTGCGTTGCCGGGAACCGCGCAAGGTATTGATGGTAATGACCGATGGTCAACCCAACGATACCTTGAGCACGCTGGATATTTTGCAGCGTTGCCGGGATAGCGGTATTGAAACGGTCGGCATTGGTTTGGGGCTGGATGTCAGTCATCTATTCCCGATTGCCATTACCATCAACGAGCTTCAGGAGTTGAGAGCGCAATTGTTCGATCTCTCGAAAGCGGTGTTGTTGGCGGCCTAAATCACCGCCAGTCAATTATCCGTAGCCCAATCCTTAGGTCATAACCTAAGCGATTGTGGCTATGGGTAGCTGATTGTCTCCAGGTTTGTCGAATGCACTCACTTCCTAGAGCTCATTCAACAAACAGACATTTCATGCGTTCTTTCCAGAATGCTGAATCCGACTTTGGTCGGCGTTCCGTCTTTAAGCGGCGAGCACGTTAAACCGTGATCGTGTCGGGTGCGTTAAGCCCGATGTAAATCGCAGAGGTATTCACCCCTGCAAATCTAAAACCCGCTTCGGGCGACCATCGCCCGGCCGGGTGCTGTTCATTCGAAGTGCTTTCTTAAATTTTATAAAGGAGAACTTCAATGAACTTTATCTTCGGCATCATTATTTTGGCGATGTTTATTCTCGCCTTGCGAGTCCTTTGGGCAACGGCGTTGCAAATGTTTAATGCTTTGAAACATGCGTCTCAAACATTTCGCAGCTATCAAAGCAAGCGCCAATCGCGAAACCGATTACCGGTGATCATGTCCAGCATCCGTCATGAGGTGGATTGGTTGGCCCTATCGGATTCGGTGCGACAGGAAATTCATAGTCGCAACGCAGGCTCCAATCGGCAAGTTGATCGATTGGATGAGGAGTTGCAGGTAAAAACCAAAACCATGGAACTGATCAAGGCCGATATTCAACTTGCCAAGTTGCAGCTGGAATTGGAAAAAGTCAGGCCAATGGCAGCTTTAGATGAGTCGAAAGCCGGTAAACCGACAAAACGCTCGAAAAAAGCTACTTCGGTGATGGATCATGATTTATCAAAATCATCCCATCCTGTACGCCAATTACGGACTGCTCTCAAGTCTGGCAATGGCCTGGTGATTCAGGCTAATGAGCTTGCCCACCATTGAAAACCGACCACTGAGCACCCGTTTGTGTTTTGACGATACGAACGGGGTTTCTGTTGATGGGGTGATCAAATTGAGTCGGCAATAAGTCTGATGGCAACAAAGCCGAAAGATCTTGTTGGCTATCTCGCCTGAGTTGACGAATACGACTTAATAGCGTCCAAGCGATTTCTGGATCGTCAATATCGTTCAAGACTTCTGCTTCGGCGGCATCCAAATCAGCAAATAATTTTTTGCAGATTGATGTGGATTGATCGTTGGAGTCCAACGGAATCGCCATCGGTTTTCGACTTGGATACGGCTCCTTGGTCTGCTTAGGACTGAGGAAATCAAAAATGCACAAAATATCGTCAAACATGGCTCGTTCTCTGCTTTTTAAAGAGTTTTAGCCACCATATACCGTTTTTTGCGCGAATTCAACCCCGCTGTGCGAGCCGATTTTCGGCTTTATTCAGCGATTTTTACCTGCGGGAACCTCATCCTGCCGGGTGGTCGTTCCTGCATTTTTTGGAGGACATGACCATGAAAAAAATCAACCAATCCAGCAGTGGCACAACCCCTGCCGAAAACAGCGCGGTTCGCTATCTGAATCAATACCGCTGCCCTTACTGCCAAACCGAATGGGAGGATGTATGGGATTGCGGCTGTAACGATCGCTGCCCGGACTGCAACAAGGAGATCGAGCCTTATGAAAGCGCATTGATCGAGGGTGAGTCGGCGGAAACCGAATTGCCAGTCGAAGAACCCGCCTCAGCCAATGTCACGGCGGCTGGGGTTAATCGGTTCTTCGTAGTTTCCTACGAAATCGACTATGTGCACCGGGTGTCGGTGGGTATTACCGCGGATAGTCCCGAAGCGGCACAACAGATTGCCGAGCAGGCATTCAACGATGCCAGCATTTGGGACGACACCGCTGCTATGCCGTTATTGTCCGATGAATACCATGAAGTGGAGGGTGAAAGCTTGGTCTGGGAATGCGTTGCCGTTGCACAGTTTCCGGAACCGGATTATTCGGTACGGCAATTGAAGAAAGAGCAAGCGGCCATGAGGGTTTGCCGAGGTTTGGTTGAAGCCTATCAACAAGGCGAAGCCAACGGCGGCAGTATCGATTGGGACGATTTGGATCAGTTGATTCCTGTGGCATTGCAAGCCTTGGGAAAACCTGCACTGGAAAACAAATCCTAAAAAATAGTGCGTCGTTCAGACGCGTAATTCGTAAATGCCTGAGTTAGCCAAGTCATTCGATTCGGTGCTTATTTTTATCCACCCACACGGGAATGTCCTATTCCCGCAGGGGAATCGTGATGTTTCCGTTTTTTTGAGGACAACATCATGAACTCACACATCTTTGAACACACCTTCAGCACAGGTCATTGCATCCAGTATCAGCGTTTGCCATCCGGCACCTGTTATCACGCCGACACACCGGAACCGGTGGTCGAGTTGTTGGAACAGCTTCGCCATAGCCGGCGCAAAATCCGGCTGTATTACGGCGATCCAGCTACCGGTCAGTCCTGGCTCGATGAACACGATGTCATCGGCTGGATTGGCCGCTCGACCGGTACGATCAAAGTGCTGCTATTGATCGAACCCGGCGACATTGGTGGTCCGGCCTTGCTGGATCAGTGCATCGTTCGAATCGACAGCCCACGCCAGGTGCTTTACCAACATGATGATTTTCGGGTTGGCGAGGTGGAACTGGTTAGAGGTGAGCTTAAACGCTTGCCCTGGGAAATCTGGATCGACGGCAGCGTGCATGCCCGGTTCAAGGCAAAAAATGAAGCCCGGCAGTATCAGGACTTCATTCAAGGTAAGCGGTTTGCGTTGATCTGACGCGCCGTTTGATTTCGACACTCGGTTAAACCGAGATTTTTTATTTTACCCCTGCGGGATGATTCTATCCCGCCAGGGATAAATCGGTCGTCAGGGGATTCTTTGGAGTACACCATGACAGACCCTTATCAATATTACCCCACGCCAGAAGCACTGAGTCGTAAAGCTTGGGAGATGTTCAAGAACCAGCAATTCGCTCGGGTATTAGAGCCTTCAGCAGGCGAAGGACATTTGCTTCGTCCAGGGCCATACCAGTACGGTAAACGTTTGCCGATCGATTGCATTGAAATCGATATCCGCAAACACGCGGTTCTGCGCGATGAAGGTTATGCGGTGGTAGGGATGGATTTTCTGCAGTTTCAAAGCGGCAGTGTCTATTCTCACATCATCATGAATCCGCCGTTTGCCGAAGGCGCCAAACACGTGTTGAAGGCTTGGGAGATATTGTTTGACGGTGAAATCGTCGCCATTCTCAATGCCGAAACCGTGCGCAATCCGTTTTCGAAAGAACGCCAGCTGTTATTACGGTTGATCGAGCAGCACGGCGAGGTCGAGTTTCTGCAAGAAATGTTCGCCGGCGAGGATGCCGAACGCAAAACGCCGGTCGACGTGGCCCTGATCTGGTTGAAAAAAACTTCGACGTTCGAACAGGACATCCTCGGCAGTATTCTGGACGATTTGCGCCAGGATAGGCGGGAGGCCGACGATTTAGCGGGCGAATTTCAACTGCCCCATGAGCTGGCCTTGCCGAATGCCTTCATCGATAACGCGGTGTTGATGTTCAATGCCGCGGTCGAAGCAGCGCGACAGGCCGTGGTCAGTGAAGCCCGAGCCAGCCGTTATCGAACCATGCTGGGCAAAACGCTCGGCGAACTGAGCGGTGGCGGTATCAGCAGTGAAGACGAGTCGTCTTCGGATGCGGTGAAACTGACACTGTTTAAACGCTATCACGATCTGAAGAATCGGGCCTGGGCCAGCATCTTACGCTCGACACAGGTCACATCACGCTTGTCATCGGCAGCGCAGAAACGCTTGGAGTCAGATTTCGAAACGGTGAAGTCCTTGGAATTTACCGTGCCGAATATCTATGGATTTCTGCAAGGCATCATCGATCAGCAAGGTGAAATTCAACTGAGCATGGTGTGCGATGTGTTCGATCTGATCACCCGCTATTACAGCGATAACGCGGTGTTTTACATGGGCTGGAAATCCAATGACAAACACCGCACGCTGGGCATGCGGATCAAAACCACTCGGTTCGTTCTACCAGGGCACAAAGTTGAGTCGTACCATAGTAGTCTGAACTGGGAGTCAGAACGGCTGTTAGCGGATTTCGACAAGGTGTTTGCCTTGCTCGATGGTAAGACCGAAGCGGAAGTGAGTTTGGTGTCGGTGTTTCGACAGCATTTTCACGCGCTTCGGGTTGGAGAACGGATAGGCGGCAGTTATTTTGACGTTCGCTATTATCCGGGCGTCGGCACCATTCACTTTTTTCCGAAAAGTAAAACCCTGATCGACCGGATGAACCGTTGGGTTGGCCGCCAGCGCCGCTGGTTACCGCCCGTGGATACGCAAGCCGGTCATGGTTTCTGGCAGCAGTTCGACCAGGCAGAGAACTTAGATCGGGCGTTTCACACCGAAGTGAACAAGCAGTGTCCACGCAGTAGCCGGCATGTCCATTTCGATCCCTTTTGGGCGATCAAGCACGGCGGCGAGTCGGAACGGGAAAAAGGTCATTGTCTGTTAACCCAGGCGATGAGCAGCGTATTGACCAGCCGAGGCATCGATCCCGATGCGGTATTGGAAAACGAACAATCCAGCTTGTTGGAATGGACGGGCTCCCTACCATCGACTACAGACCTGGCTTTGGCATCGTAATTCGGCGTTAGACCGGCCTTTAACTTAACCACTGGCCTAGCCAGTATCACCCGCCTCGGGGAGATGATCCGTTCTCCCCGTCGGGGTTGGACTGTGTCGTGTCCTCGGGGCTTTTTTATACCTGGAGATAACACATGAACACACAAACCAGCGAAGTCGCGATGAAAGTTAATCAAGCCAATTTGGTCAAAAGTCTGCGCTTCAGCTTCACCAACAAAACTACTGTGCTGGGCGAGTTAATTCAAAATGCGCGCCGGGCCAATGCGGCCATGGTGGTGATTAACTTCTGTCCTGAAACCAAAACGCTACAGGTTTTGGATGATGGCTGCGGCATCGACTCGATTGCAATACTACTGACAGTCGCCGAATCCGGTTGGGATGCAGACGTGGTTGCCCACGAACACCCGTTTGGAATCGGCTTCTTATCGGCACTGTTTGCCTGTCGGCACATCAGCGTCATCAGCAAAAGTGGTTCGATCGACATCGAAACCGACCACATTTTGGCATTTAAACCGGTGCCGATCACACCAGTCCAGGACTGGAACGGCATCACTAGCATTACCTTGCAGGATGTGGATATGGAAATGGGTCAAATTGCCAGCACGCTAAAACGCTTGGTGCTCGGTTTCCCCATTCCAGTGCTGTTCAACGAACAATTGCTTGAGCGTTCATGCGCCCTGGATGGCGGATTGAGCTTTGTTAACACCGAGATTGGCACGATTTATCTGCATGGCATGGACCAACCCAATGGAGCGCAATATGAGTTCGATGTCTATCTGCAAGGTTTGCCCATTTATACCTCGCACAGCTACACATCGCATCGTCATATCATTCATCTGGACTCTTGCCGTTTTCACGCCCGCTTGCCGGATCGTGACAAATTGGTGGATGAAGCTGATGTCATCAAACGGGTTAAAGCCGTTTTGGCGCAAACCATCGAACAGCGGTTTATCCAGATGAAAGCCACTCTCTCTGCCGAAGCGTTCGTTGGTTTTTATGAAATGCTGCGGCATTGGGAGCTGTTGAAGTTACTCAATGATGTGCCAGTAGTGCCGCCTGAGGCTTTACGCGAAATCATTGCTTATCCGGTTTGCGATACCGAAGTTTTTGGAAACTTCGAACAGCGACCGGAAAAAGCCATGACCCTTGAAGAAATTATGGATCGAGGCGTTGTCTCGATTGATGATGACATCAAACAGGACGGCGCAGGGCGTTATTTGTTTGCCTGGAGTCGAGATTATTTGCTGTACCACGGCACACTGGATAACGGGCATTGGATTCATACACTGGTTCGGCATCTCAATGATGAAGAACTGGTAATTGAAACGGTCAATGAAAGCCATCAGGCTCAATTCCAAGGTGATTGGTGTTGGGTAGTTGTGCGTTTTTGCGAGGGTTACCGAATCTGGCTTGGGCGGGATGTTGTTGAAATCAGGGATCAGGCCTGCTACCAAGGCCAGGAAAACGCCGATGACATCATCGTACCCAAAGGCGATTGCTCGGCTCAGGTGTTGCAACAAATGGCCAGCTTCAGAAGCGAATACGATGAATTTCAGGAATCGACCTTCGAAAGCGATTCGGATGCCTTCATCGCCTTTGTGGTTGCCAATACCGCCAGCGATCCGGCCAATGCCATGCAACGCTTGTTACCAGATTTTTGCGGCTGTCCTGCGCTGTACGGCAAAGCCTTCGTGGTTGAGTTGGATCAGCAAGGCAAACCGGCATCGGTGATGGCGTATCCAGTTCAATCCGGTCAAACGCAAACACTCGAAGCAGGCATGGGTAGTTAAGTCTCTTTCAATACATGAACGCATTATCCAGTCGGATAATGCGCTCATTTTCATTACCGAAAATGAGAACAAGCTACAGTTCTATGTCCACCCTAAAAGGGCTGAGATGCACCTTCGAAATGCTATCTATCTACCAGTAACCGCCCGCAACGCGTGATTCGATCAAAACTAAAGACATGCTCTCTTGGGCTTTCATAACATCGCCCCACCAATCTGCGCCGGTAATCCGGTTCGCCTTTTTCGAGATAAATCGTGGCCCCACAAATGGGACATGCCGCCGAATACCGAACTAACCGCACCACTCTTAAATCCCCATCTCGTAGCAGTTCGAACTGCGCAGACTGTTCATGAAAATTTGTGAACAGTTCATGGGCTACTACGATTCGATCATCCAACAATAATATCCAAGGCTTGATGATCGTGACCCAGGAACCATAGGGAATCGCGAAAATACTTACCAGTAATGTCAAATCTTGCGTTGTCACCGGCCTGGGCACGGATAACGATAGCCATCCGGCATAGGCAATTAACACCGCGAACCCAGCTATGATTGCTAGCCATCCCAATATAACCCAGACATGCCATTGTCTTAATTCGATCTGTCCATGCCGGAATAACCAACGCGCGACCCAACTGGGTTTGACTTCACCCAATTCAGTCATTTGATAGCTGGCTTGCAAATCGGCTGCGTTGCTCCCAGCCCGAACGTCCTCGATTGCTTGGTCTTCTTCCAATATCTCCGGAACCGGTTCAGCTTTGATATAGAACGTCGTGTGTCGTCCCGGCCCTCCCTTTGTGCTTTTACGCTCCGGCTTTGGATAATGAGGAAGCCCACGCTTACGGGCAAATTCCATGATTTGCGGTTCGCGGATTTCGCAATATTTTTTTAACGAACCCGGCCAGTCGATCCATTTTTTAGGTTCGGCACTTTCTAAGGACTCACCAACAGCAGCGACGATTGCATCGGCCGTGAAACGTCGCTTCGACTCTTCGAAATCCGCTTTCATTAACGATTCCTGGGCTAACGCGCGCAATATGCGGTGGCCTTTTTCATCGCTTGGCTCGCTATCCAACCAATCGATCAAGCATTGAATTACCTCACGCATAAACCACCCCAAACCAGGTAACCGACAGTAACGGACTGGTTAGCGAATAGCCGATTCATAACAATGTCCTCCATAGCCAATGCGATATGAGTGAAGTAAAAATGATTTTGGAATGTAGTTATTCAGATCAAACGCCAAGTAAGATGCCGCTTGTCAGGGACAAAGCCTTTGGTAAACAGAACGAGGTTAGAAGAATTTCAGGATCATTCAATTCTTCAAGCCGCACAAATAGCCTAACGATATCAAATTGGCCGTTCATCACATGCCGAAAAAGGCATCGACAGCTCAATAGACCAATGATATTCAACGACGCAAACCGCTATCTAACAAGGCTTCCAGAGCAAAGTGACCCAAAACAGGTCACTTTGCGACCGGGACATTTGCGCGTTGCCCTCCTAGCATATCGACAACAGTCGTTAATCAACACAGAGGCGTTTATGTCAACACTGGATGAAGATCTTGCCCGGTTAAATTTCGAATATCTCATGTTAGCCAGGGAATGCGCACGCAGTAATCCGGCGGAAACAGCCTGGCGCTTTGGAATTGATAGGGGTGGCATAGATCGTCTCGCCGGCATGACACAGCAGCAACTTCGTGAACACGCCGAAAGCAGTCGTGCAGTAATTCAGTTATTGCCTGTCTATGTCCCAAGCAACTTGCCCACGGTTGCCTATGTGGATCTTCTCCAACCTTGTATCACTGGAACTGCGGATGAAACCCATGCTCTCTAAAAGCAGGCCAAACATAGGCGCAGACTTGCTCTTGGCGGAAAGACTAATCCAACTCGGCGCCCGTCCGCCAATTGTCAGCCAACTCTGCCATTTAACCCGAAAGCAAAGCATCGAATTTTTTAAAGCGGTACAAGGACAATCGCCCAAACAAGGCATGCTGCCACATGATCATCAATGGGCCATCCGCTCGGCCTTCAACAACATTCATGCTTCGCTTTTTTTAGGCATGATCGAAGACATACGGCACCGGCTTTCTACCCCGAACCTGAATGCGACCTTACTGATTGCGGCCTATGAGATCTACATAAACGTTGCTTCAAGAATATTAGCCGATCGGCAATTTATTCAATCACGATCCACCCATAATTATCCGTTAGACATAAATCGGGCTTGGTATTTAATTACCCTGCTCACTACGGGTAATTTGATATTCATTCTTTGCGGGTGTTGCCACGCTCGTTACCTGGGCATGATTCATTCTGATGCCACATTTAGTCAATGCCCTATCTGTGATGTATGGACTGATCGCTCAGGTCGGCGACGCTGGATTTCTACAAAATCAAAAATGCTCACATTGAACAATCCAAGCGCTCGTTAGAAACGATCCATCAGCTACTAAGGAGAAGTCGCATGCATATCGTTGTCGTCACAGCCACCAATTCCCAAATACCTCAATCGATCCATGGCAAAAATCTCGCGCGATTGGCACGCGAGTGCTTTGCCAATCAGCAATCGCTGACGATTGATTTTAAGGACGTTAAAAGCATCACGCTGGGGTTCTTTCAGGAATTGTTTTTGCCATTGGTCGCCGAATTCGGATCCGATTTTCTGAAATCGAAACTGAAAATAGTCAATATGGCGGGGCACATCGACAACATGATGCAGTCAGCATTCAAAAATCTTGAGGCCTACTTTGACAAACTGACGGCGATAGATCAGTTGGGTTGCGATGAAGAGATCTATGCCATGAATCAGGCCTGGCTCATCAAAGCCAGAGAAATCGCACGGGAGAACTCGGTTCTGACCGAATTAATCTTGGGAATTACCGATGAGGCCATGCGCTTGGCAGTTGGTCGTTTATCTTTAGAAGACATTGACTTAATTGCCCGCTCAAACTGGCTATGTTTTACCCCTCGATTTTCGAGTCAATTTATTCAAAACATCAACAGAGAATCTCCACCGATAGTGGAAGCCATGCTCGGATTAAGCGGCACTATTGATTAAGGGAGGCAGCTAATGCTCAAGAAATATCAACAGCAATCTCTGGCAATTGAACTGCTTAATCGTCACGCCAAAGTCAAAATCGTGCATCAAGCCACGGGGATTCCGATCAAGCTATTGAGACAGACATACCGTCAATTACATGGCCGTTCGCCCAGCCGTGGATCCATCAAATTTTCCACCCGTGGCTTGACTGGAAGCCGGCGGAAATACAAGGACGTAACGCTGTTTGCCGTGTGCTATCGGGCTGCTTCAAACAAATCGGCCGACAGTCAAATCCAAACACTGATAACCGCTTTTGACGCCTACAAGCGTTCCTATCCTTCCGGACAACTCGACTTTTCGGCTGCTTGGGTGGTAGCCCAGGACATCAAAGATAAAAAAGTTCAGATTTCGACATGCACGAATTGTCGAGCCTGGGTTTTATTGAATGCGAGGGAAGATCTATCTGAACGTTGCGGTGTGTGTAACAACTCTTTGTAATTAGGTTGATCCTGTGAATACTGAAAGCGAACAAAAGACGACAGAAATTGCCAAAGAAAAAGAGTTCTTAAAGATCAGTGATATGTTGGAGAAATTAGGTGTGACTCGCACTCAATTTTGGCGAATGAGGAAGGCAGGCGAAGTACCTCCACCGGTAATTAAGAATCCTCAAATGTGGCTAGCAAGCAAAGTAAACGCTTTCTATGAAAGTAGGGCAAACAAAGAGAGTGACAGTTCGCTTTAGTTAACGATTGCAAAGCTTCCAGATCTTAATTCCAAGCGTTACTATGACTTTGGCGAAAATATTTGCTTATGTAACGTACGTTTTTCAGATGGTGAACCGAAAAATTTTCGGTTTTAAGAGAAAAACAAAGTGACCATAAAAGTGACCACGCATAAAAAAAGGGCTTAGGTATTTCTACCTAAGCCCTTGATTTATTTGGCTCCCCCGGACGGGCTCGAACCGCCGACCTAGTGATTAACAGTCACCCGCTCTACCGACTGAGCTACAGGGGATTAATTTCGGTAATTTACTCAAATGGCGCGCCCGGAGAGATTCGAACTCCCGACCGCACGGTTCGTAGCCGTGTACTCTATCCAGCTGAGCTACGGGCGCTTATCTGAGCCGCTTATTATCTTATTTTTGTTATTCTTTGTCAAACTTAAATTTAGTGGCGGAGAGAGAGGGATTCGAACCCTCGATGCGCTTTTGGCACATACTCCCTTAGCAGGGGAGCGCCTTCGGCCTCTCGGCCATCTCTCCTATAACTTAATCAGCCTTCCGTACTCCCTGCTTCAGACTGCTCTTTCTTAATTCTCTCGTAGATTTCTTCCCTATGAACAGATATATCTTTTGGTGCGTTTACGCCAATTCTAACTTGATTTCCTTTTACCCCGAGAACTGTAACAGTCACATCGTCACCAATCATCAAGGTCTCTCCTACTCTACGAGTCAAGATAAGCATACTATCTCCCTACACTATTAATGCGCTTTGTTACTGCAACATACTCGAACCGACGATTATATCCGTTTTTGAGAAAAAATAAAGATATATTTGCTAGCCATAAAGAAAAGCATACGAACAGCTAGGACGTCAGAATAAACAAATCCGTGCGTTTTTCTGAACTATCCCTTAGACAACCACTCATGGCGCATTGCATCCAGACTCTGCATCAACTCATCTAATGCTTTAACCGATTCCTTGTGCAAAGGATGAGCATGATTGTGAACCGGGTGCTTGGTGTCGTTCATTAGTTCATCAATGAAACGCTCTGCCTCCATAATATCTTGTGGAAGCGAATCTGATTTTTCGGCCATCTGAAATAACAAACAGGTTTATGGTAATTGGCGCATAAAAAAGCCCACGATTAAGTGGGCTTCGTCCGGTGTTATTTTTATGTTTTTTGGACGCCTGATATCTGTGATAGCAGGTTAATAGCTTGCGCTTTTATTATTGTTGTACCGTTACACGGTCGCATTCCCTCCCCCAATAGATACGAAGCTTTTCGGCTCGTATTGACCTAAGTCAAGGTGGTCGCATTCTAGTGCACTTAAATCGCTTTGTCCAGAAAAAGTGCGACGATTTGTCGCAACCTTAAAACACCGGCATGTCAAGACTTTCGGCAATGGGCCAAACAGATGCGTTTTTACCGTTATCATTCTCCGCGCCGCCAGCTCCTGGCTGGTCGGCCAGTCGCGTTTCGATGAGTTATGGTTCTGCAAAAAAAAGCAACATAGCTTGCATCCGGCTTCCCTGCACTAAATCGACGCGAGATACCAATAATCCCTAAAGCCGGGTTATGATTTGCCGTCGAATCCCGGTATTAAGCAAAGTACATATTCGACTACACAAAGCCAGCGGGTTCCAATACTGGACTGAACGTCCGGATACTCGTCGCTTTAGCTTAATCCCCAGGATTCGTCATTCCAGAAAATGGCAGCCGCTAGACCGAGCAGCGAACTCGTTACAGTCGCTTGCTTTATAAATCAACCTTTCAGCCGGGTGCCGGAAGGGTTGATAGCCAAACCTAAATGTAAATCGGAATAGCTCGAAAATAGTGATCACTGCCTGTCGATGCTCTTATTCCCGGCTGGCATGATGGAGTTTATGGTTTAAAGGATGCGGCTAATCTGGATTTTTTACATTAAACCTGCTGTCTCGCAGCTAATCAAAACAACGGAACAACCATGAACGATTTACCTAACTGTCCAAAATGCGGCTCTGAATACACTTATAACGACGGCACCATGAATATTTGCCCGGACTGCGCCCACGAATGGTCAGCCGATGCCGCTGGTGACAGCGAAGAGGAGACGAAAGTAGTCAAGGACGCCAACGGCAACCTGCTGCAAGACGGCGATACCATCACGGTGATTAAAGACCTGAAAGTGAAAGGCTCTTCACTCGTTGTCAAAGTCGGCACCCGCGTTAAAAACATTCGCCTGGTGGACGGCGACCACGACATCGACTGCAAAATCGACGGCATCGGCGCGATGAAGTTGAAATCTGAATTTGTGAAAAAAGTCTGATCCCAGCTAATAATCGCAAAACGTGTGCAGCTCATTCACCCGGCCCTAAATACCGTTCGCCTCAACGCCGTTGAAGATATAGAGTTTACCAAAGGCCGCACCAACCTCGGCTTCGACGAGCTCGGCCCAAACGGAATATCCGTGGTAAAAAGGGCCGGATTACCAAGCTGATTGAACCCCTGCCACCCGCGACTCACAGACACCTGCCGAAGCGGCCTGAACCCGCTTCGGCATTTTGATATCCGCAGCCACCCCCCTCAACAATTAGGGGCTTCGAAACTGCTTCGCCGGCTCATTCCGCATTCCAGACAACAGCCGGATTGAATACTTTCACATAATGGGTGCTATCATATAGCCCGTGCAACGCTGCACCTTCTGCTCCCTTCAACAACGACGTTGAAAATAGGCTGATCAACTTCAGCCAAGCTGTTTATTCGTCTGTTGTGCCTTGCCTTCGCTCGTTTCAGGACACCCACACTTCATGAGTAAATAAGCCCTTTTCAAGGGGAGCAATAGCTTGTACACACAAGCTACTTGATACGAATTTCCGACGCTCGATCCGGCCAGCGGAATTCATTTTATCCTCCACTTTTCAAAGGTAAGTTATGTCCTCGAGCAAACTCAATCTTTTTAGCTTTACCGGCAAAATGCAGATTTTGCACATGAGCTGGCTGGCGTTTTTCATCAGCTTTGTGGTGTGGTTCAACCATGCACCGCTGATGTTGGCGATTGCCGAGAGCCTTAAGCTCAACCAAGCCGAAATTAAAACCATCTTGATATTAAACGTGGCGTTGACCATCCCTTCGCGGATTGCCATCGGTATTTTGGTGGATAAATTCGGCCCCAAACGCACCTACTCAAGCTTGTTGGCGATCAGCAGCATTCCCTGCTTCATGTTTGCCGCTGCCGACGACTTTCAGCAACTGGCGCTGGCGAGATTTTTAATGGGTTTCGTCGGCGCCGGCTTTGTCATCGGAATCCGAATGGTCGGCGAATGGTTCCCGGCCAGACAACTGGGTGTTGCCGAAGGCATCTACGGCGGCTGGGGCAATTTCGGTTCAGCCGCGGCCGCCATCGCCCTACCGTCATTGGCCTTGGCATTCGGCGGCGAAAACGGTTGGCGTTATGCGATTGCCTGCACCGGCATCGTGGCTTTGCTCTATTCAGTGATTTATTTTTTCAGCGTCAGCGATACCCCTAAAGGTTCGACGTATTTCAAACCCAAAAAAGCCGGCGCCATGGAAGTCACCAGCATCTGGGATCTGTTCTTCTACATCCTGATGACCATTCCCTTGTATGCAGCGTTAAGCTTGCTGACCTGGAAACTGTCTCCAACCGGCATGAAGTTGTTATCCGGTGACACCACCATCGGCATTTACATAGCGATTTGGCTATTGTTTCTCTACAACTTGTACAAAATCGTGCACGTTAATCAGGAACATCTCACCCAACCCATTGAACCGATACACCAATACAAGTTTAAGCAAGTCGCCATTCTGGATCTGGCATACCTGGTGACCTTCGGCTCCGAACTCGCCGTCGTGTCGATGCTGCCGCTGTTTTTCCACGAAACCTTCAAACAGACCGGCATTACCCCGGTGCAAGCCGGCCTATTGGCATCCAGCTTCGCGTTCATGAATCTGGTCGCCCGGCCTGGCGGCGGCTGGCTGAGCGATAAATACGGGCGAAAATTGTCGTTGAGCGTGTGCGTGATCGGTTGCGCAGTGGGCTATGCCGCCATGTCGCAAATCAATTCGGCATGGCCGATTGCCCTGGCGTTTGCCGTGACCTTCTTATGTTCATTTTTCGTCCAAGCCGGATGCGGCGCGGTCTACGCGATGGTGCCCTTGATCAAGCGCCGCATGACCGGGCAAATTGCCGGCATGGTCGGCGCTTACGGCAATGTGGGCGGTGTTACCTTTCTAACAGTCTTGTCGTTCGTCACACCGGAAGCCTTTTTTCTGACCATCGCCGGTACGGCTGTCGTGGTTGCACTGGCGGTGCAATTTATCGAGGAACCCGCCGGCCACATGGCAGAAGTCATGGAAGACGGCACCGTGGCCATGATCGAAGTGGTTTAACCGGCAAAGCATTCCGGCGTCATCCGCCGAAGTATCGTTTTAGTAATTTTTAATATTGAGTTATTTAGAGGAATACCCATGATCGAAGCATTATTAGCCGTCCTAGCCTTGACTTTAATCGTTTGCTGGCGTTGCGCTTGCCAGGCATCCGGCGGAGAACACCACTTCGTCCAGTCCAAAAACCATCCTTTTTTGCCGGAAGATGCCGTTTTGAGGCGGCATGTCATTTCCCTGGTCCACCACGAAATCGAAGCCACCCTACCCCCACGCCCCAGCGACTCGGTGTTACTGCGCCATCACCAAGCCTTGCTGATGACTAAACTGGACCAGCGCCTGGCGGAATTGCGCCATTACCGCACCTGCTAAGCCGCGCAACATCCATTATCCGCAGACTATGGGCAAAACCTTATCAGTCAAGCTCGGTTCGCACAGCGACAAAGGTGTGAAACCCGAAAACGAAGATTGCTGGGGGGCAGTCGTCCCCGAGGAACCGCAACTCACCCTAAAAGGCATCGTGGCGGGCATTGCGGACGGCATGAGCGGCAGTGAAGCCGGCAAGGAAGCCAGCCATTGCTGCATTACCGCGTTTTTGGAAGATTATTACAGCACGCCGGATTCCTGGTCGGTGGCCAAGGCCGGACAAAAAATCCTCTCTGCCACCAACTCCTGGCTGCACAGCCAGGGACAAATCCGCTATGCCTCGGTTAAAGGTATGGTGAGCACACTCAGTGTGCTGGTGCTTAAATCCAACACCGCCCATATTCTGCACGTCGGTGATTCGCGGATTTATTTATGGCGACAACATGGGCTGGAGCAACTGACGCGCGACCACAGGCTTTGGGTGTCCAACGACAAAAGCTATCTGAATCGGGCGATGGGTATCGAGCCGCATTTGGAGGTCGATTACAAATCGCTGACCGTCGAAAAAAACGACTTGTTCATAATGACTTCGGACGGGCTCCACGATTTTATTAGCGAGCACCACCTAAAAGCCCTGCTCGCGCAGGATTCCGATCTGCAAACCCTTGCCGAAGCCTTGGTAACAACCGCCTTGGCTAACGGCAGCGACGACAATGTGACCTGCCAACTGGTTTGCATCGACGACTTGCCGCAACTGCGCGAAGACGAGATATTGCGCCACCATGGGCACTTGCCCTTCCCGCCGCCGCTGTTACCCGGCATGCTGCTGGATGGCTACCGGATCGAAGCGGAATTACATGCCAGCAAGCGCACGCAAATTTACCAAGCCTTCGATACGCTGCATAACCGGCGGGTGATTTTGAAAACACCATCGGTGCTGTATAACGACGACACCCATTATATCGAGCATTTTTTGCACGAAGAATGGGCCGGCAAACGCCTTAACCATCCCAACGTCTTGACGGTACTCGAATCCGACCGCGCCAAAAGCTGTCTTTACTATGTGACCGAATTTATCGAGGGGCAAACCTTAAGAGAATGGATCAGTCAGAACCCCAAGCCTGAGATCAAGCGAGTTCGCGCCCTGATCGAACAAATCGCCAAAGGGCTACGCGCTTTTCATCGCATGGAAATGCTGCATCAGGATTTGAAGCCGGAAAACATCATGCTCACCAACCAAGGCAGCGTTAAGATCATCGATTTCGGTTCAGTGAAAATCGCCGGCATTGCCGAGATCACCCCGCTTGACCGGCATCAGACCGAGAATATTCTCGGCACACTGAACTACACCGCGCCGGAATATCACCTGGGGCAAACCGGCACGGTGAAGTCGGATTTGTTCTCCTTAGGCGTCATCTGTTACGAAATGCTCAACGGCAGCCTGCCATTCGCCAACATGCCGGAAAAACCCAATCGCCACAATCTCGAGCGCCTGGTTTACATTCCCAGCATCCGCCGCAACGAAATGGTACCGATCTGGATAGACGGCGCCTTGAAAAAGGCCACGGCCGTTTCGCCACGATCCCGCTACGACGAATTGTCCGAATTCCTGCACGACCTTTCCACCCCCAACCCGCAATTCCTGAAAGCGGAAGACAAGATACCGCTTATAGAACGCAATCCTTTGTTGTTCTGGAAAAGCACGACAGCGCTGTTCTTTCTGATCAGCGTGGTTTTACTGTTCTTACTGAGCAGGCAATAAGCTCATAAACACCGCCATAGCTGAATTTGTAACCGGGGGTTCACACCGGCCAACCGATTGCATAACCCATCTTGGCGGCGTTTATAAAGCCACTTTCGATATTTGGCCTCTACCGCTTGACCACCACTTTTACTTTGGCAAAAAAGTCTTGTACGGCTTATTAGTGCCGGTTTGTTTTAAAAAACCGCCTCTCTCAGCTCGACGGGCCGCCCCATGCAAAGCCTTAAATAGACTCTGGCGATGGCAATGCCATTAATCACAAAGGACACGGTAATCGGCGCGGCAAACCAGGGGTGTTGGCTACTGGCATGTGACAGCAGCAAATCCTCGCCCAAGAATGCCGGAGTAATCGGAAAGCCAACCAGACCTAAGAAGCTCAAAAACAGCATCAGCGACCAACCGGGCCGGGTTTCGGCAAACGCGCGAAACACAAAAGGTTCGTCGGCGAAATGGTAATGTCTCAACAAGACGCTGAGCGCCACAATGCCCAAAGCCCAGGAGGGTATGATGCCGGTGAAGAACAAGGCGACATCGTACCAAGCGGCAGGCACCATCAACCACACCGCCACGCCGGCCAAAATACTGCTCAAGGCCACGCTATGCCAAACCTGGAACGGGCTGCGTTTGTTACTGAATGCGCTTAAAGACACGACCGCCATCGCCAGGGAGATCGGCATGGACAAATAGATTCTGGCCACGCTGCTTACGCCGGACGCGGCGATGGCAATGATCGCCAACAGCGCGAGGCCCGCCAAAATTTTGATCCACAAGCTCACCCCGTTCAGTTGCCGGCCCAGGTTTTTCAAGGGCTCCCACAAAATTTTCTTCACCAACAATTCCAACTGCCCTTCCTGCAAGGCAAAGACATACAAGGTATTTTGCAATACGTCAGGCAGGGAATCGCGAATCGACGCCGGCAAAAACGTCAGTTGTTCATTGTTTTTGATATAAAAATCGCTATCGACATTGCCTTCCACCCGCAGTAAATGCGCCACGATGGATGGCGACACCAACAACTGATAGCAGCGCAAAAACGCATTGCCCATAAAGTGCAGCAACACCAAATCTTCCAGACCCAATGCCAACTCGACGAACATAATCCCGACTTGCGCGATGGAGGCGTAAGCCACCTGCCCTTTGATATTAGACTGGGTTTTCTCCGCCAAGGTGGCGACAAACACCGTCAACGCGCCAATACTGAATACGATCAAGCGCGGCAGGTAGTGATAACTCCAGATCGGCATGGTCCGCAATAACAAAAACACACCCAGATGAATCGATAGCGCCCCGTAGAATATGGCGCTGGACGGCGTCGGCCCTTCCATGGCCCGTGGCAGCCAGAAACTGAATGGAAACTGCGCCGATTTGCCGGAAGCAGCCAAAATGATCAGCCAGGATAAAATCGACAAGGAGGCATACCCCGCGGGAGGAATGTTGTTAGGATCGAACATGGTCAACAACTGGCTAAAATGCTGACTTTCGTGAAACAGCAAATGGCTCATCCAGGTCCCTACCAGTAGCCCGACATCGCAAAACCGATAAATCGTGTAAGCGCGTAAGGCATTGCGCACCGGCTGCGGGCGATGGCGGTAAAAGGCAATCAGCAAAAATGAGGAGATGCCGACGATCTCCCAACCCGCAAACAACATATCGATACTGCCGGACAGCACGATCAGATTCAAGCCAAACGCAAACCCAAAAATAGCCTGAAAGAAGCGCTTATATCCCGCTTCCCGGTGCAGATAAACCCGGCAATATTTGACAATGGCCGAGAACACCGCCCACACCACAAATAAATACACGGCGCCGACTCGATCCAGAAAAAACAGCAAAGGGAATTGGTAATCGTCGTGTTGATACAACACCAGCCATTGATATTCAAAGTTGGCAAAGCCATGGGCGGCCCATGCAGCCAGTAAACCTAGCACAGCCACCCCTTTGATTCGGGTCATCCACAGGCTGATCGCGGCAATTCGATGTTCGTTGTCCGGGCTGAAAAAAATCAGCAAAAATCCAAGCAATGGCAATAACACACACGCCAATAATAAAGCACTCACGCCTGTCTCCTTGCCAATTGGTGGACAGGAATCGTTCGGGTTTGTCCGACAATAATTTTTTCCGAATGGCTGGCAACCGGCAACGGTCTGCCAGCCGCGGGTTCGGCCACTTTCCAGCCATCGCTGCTGTACAAATACAGGGCGCGGCTCACCGGATCACAAGCCACCAGGCGTATCCACTCGTTGTCCAGCCATTCCCGCCAGCCGCCCAACATAGCAATGGCCTGATCGGCAATCGCGGTTGTTTGCTCTACAACCATTAACAAGCGCGCCGGCTCGTGCACCTCGACCATTTGCGACGGCAAGCCAGTGCGCAAATCGCCCTCGACGCCGTTGGCCACGCCCAACAAACCGATCACGTTATGCGGCAGTTTGGTGCCGGCACCGTAGACGGAATTGTCGATGCGCGAAAACAGGTACTCCAGATTGATACCGCCGCACACGGGAATGACCGCTGACAACACTTTCACCAAGATCGAACCATCGCTATCACTGTTGGGATCGTAGGATTGCAAAAACGCCCTTCTATCCAAGAATAGATGCCGGGTCAAGTCGCGCCGCCCCACCACACAATACAGATTATTGGAATGATTGAGTTCCGGGCGCGGCTCGAAAATCGACGAAGCCCGCGCCACCACATGACTATGCGCTTCCGCGTTGTTATGCGATTTCGGCCCCAGTTCAAACCAGCGGCAGCGTTCGCGCGCGTTGCGCTGCAAGGCATGCTGCATACTGTGTTGGAAATTGTGAAACTCGTGACGCGCGGCCTTATCCAGCTGTTGCTGATCGAAGTAAGTGATCTCATCGCGACTGGTATTGTGCAAAGCGGGGACAAAATGCGTACCGGAAGGAATGTCTATCCCCCGCTCCCGCAAAATCTCTCGTACCTGCGGGTGGTTGGCCATCCAGGCAAAGGCCCGCGCGTTCGGCGCACCGGGCTTACCGGAGCAAGCACCGCAGTCATAAGCAGCGAAATGTGGATTGTTGACGCTACTGGAGCCATGTGCGACCACCATAATCAAGGGCGCGAACTGTTTAGTCAGACCAATATTGCGCAACAAACCACTCACTCGATCCGCCATTTCCATCAACGAAAATCCCAGCAGGTAGCCGTCCTCATTCAGTTCGTCGCTCTCCCGCAATAGATGTAAATGACCATGCGCCTCCACTTCGCTCAAGCTTTGGATGCCCGGCAACTGGCCGCCTGGGCGCAACACACTCCAACCCAACCTTAAGGCGTAGGCCAAGCCCAAGGTTTGCGTATACAACCAACCACGCAACATAGAATGCGCGCCAAAATGCAGCGTCGACAGCGACTCGCCCTTCTCGGCTTTGTCGGCTTTTGGCGTATCGGTCGATTCCAAAATGAGATGTTTGGGTTTAATCACCACCGGACACTGGGCCACCGGATACGCATCGTCCAAGCCTTGGTAGAGAAAATCGATACCAAAAAATCCCGGTGCGCCGAAGGTTTCGATACCCGGATCCATTTCTTCCAGATAGCGGCGCAGCGAGCATTCTCTGTCATCAATGCAAAATAGTGCCTGCACTTTGGGCGCTTGCTCCGCTGACGGGTTAATGGGCGCTTGCTCGCGCAAGGCTATGAGCAATTCAGAATGCAGGGACCACTCCATTGCCTCGTGCCACACCCGCATTTTCAGCGGTACCTGGGGTTGGGTGGCATCGCGCTCCAGTAAAGGAATAGCGTGTAAATTCGGTAGCTGGGCGATCTGTAAAAACCGACCTCCGTGCTTTTTATCGATAAACGCCAACTCGCAAGCCAGTTCCACCGCTAACAATTCTTTCAGCGAAATAGCCCGTGGCGCCAGCAACACATTCGGCTGGGTTTCGATTATCCGCACCATCCCCGACCAACCGGGATGGGCCAGCAATACTTCCAATAGATATTGGCCGTACAAGGTTTCGTCACCGACGATTTTGCTTAAACAATTCAAAATCACCTGATCGGGCCCGGCGTCCAGCATTTGCCGCACCACCGGCTGATGAAACGGATACAGAGGTAACAGGCTGTTTTGCACCAAACGTAACACGCAATCCCAGAAACGCTCGTCCGGCTTGGGCATGGCCCAACGGCTTATACCCTGATCAAGAAAGTTACTTAACAATCTGAACATCACCGGATGCACCATACCGTTCAAGTCGATTTCCAGGTGATTGAGCCAAGCAGTGCGGATACCGTGGTTAGCCAAGGACTGCGGCGGATAATGACTGTGACCGTCCGGCTCAAACAAAGATGACCGCAACGACTGCTCTTGATAGACGCTGCAATTGGCCTGCGTAATCGCCCATTCCAGCGCTTGATCGCTGATCCGGCCTTCGTCATAGCGTTTCAAGTAATCGGCCAAAGGCAAATAGCTTTTCGCGCCATATATCTGCGCCGCCACCGCCACCCCTTCGTGAAACGGATAATCCTGCACGGCATGCAAGGTGTTGTGGTGAATAAAATCCTTGATCGGCCCCTGGCTGGGCAGCCAATGGGCGATGTGGTCGATAGCCGCATTGAGATCGAACGCAGCTTTGTGAATATTGTGATGGGCGGAAGCAGACATCTGTAACTTAAACCTCGCTAGTCAAACAGAAGTTGAGGCCAACAGCCTCTTATGCTTCACACAGCATAGTGCGTGCCAAATCCCTAAACCCTGGCATATCAACGTTTCCAGCTTATTATTTAAACCCCAAGCTAAGCCCCATCGGTGCAAATAAACCACCCAATTGGTTGAAGCTGACGAATCAACCAGGCCAATCCATCAAATCGACAACCATTTTCCGGGCAAGCACGTCCACAACCCTTGATATATCTGCACTGACGCAGTTCATGCAAAACTGGCATGTTTCTCGCTGCACTTTGGTTTTCCTAGGCTACTTGAGAAAGACCATGACCACATCCTCTTCGGCCACCTTGCCTAAATCCGGGCTCCCCGGTTTAATCGAAAACTGGCGTAGCGATCTGCTATCCGGGTTTTTAGTATTTTTGATTGCCCTGCCTTTGTGCCTGGGTATCGCCATGGCGTCGGGCTTTCCGCCCATGTCCGGCATCATCACCGCGATTATCGGCGGCGTGGTGGTTTCCCGAATCAATGGCTCGTATGTCACGATCAACGGTCCGGCGGCCGGTTTGATCGTGGTGATCGTTGATGCCGTACAATCCTTGGGACAAGGCGATGCGATGGCCGGTTATCGTTACACTCTCGCCGCCATCGTTATCGCCAGCGTGTTGCAAGTGCTGCTGGGCGTGTTCAAGGCCGGTAAGCTCAGTGCCTTTTTCCCCTCATCCGTGGTACACGGCATGCTGGCCGCCATCGGCATCATCATCATGGCTAAGCAGATTCATACCTTGCTGGGGGTTAAACCGGAAGCGAAAAGCCTGTTGGGGACCATCGCCGAAATCCCGCACTCGCTGATGGACATGAATCCGGAAGTCTCGCTGATCGGCTTGCTCGGCTTGTTGCTGTTGATACTTTGGTCAGTGATCAAACATCCCACTTTAAAAATGATCCCCGCCCCGCTGCTAGTGGTATTACTCGGCTTAGCCTTGGGTCAGTATTTTGATTTGGACCATATCCACCAATACCTGTTTTTGCCGGATGCCGCGATTCTGCCGCACCATGAATTCAGCGTCGGCCCGTCATTTTTGGTAGCGGTACCGGAACATTTTCTGGCCGGCTTTTATCTGCCCGACTTTTCCAAAATCGCCACCGGCGAATTCTGGCTGGCGGTATTAACCATCTGGCTGGTGGGCAGTTTGGAAAGCCTGCTAAGCGCCTCGGCCGTGGACAAACTGGACCCGTATAAGCGCAGCTCCAACCTGAATCGCGATTTAACCGCAGTCGGTATCGGCAACGTGATTGCCGGCATGTGCGGCGGTTTACCGATGATCGCCGAGATTGTCCGTAGCTCCGCCAACATCAACAACGGTGCGAAAACCGGTTGGGCCAACTTCTTTCATGGATTATTTCTGCTGATCTTCGTGGCGCTGTTTCCCAAACTGATTCACGAAATCCCATTGTCGGCTCTGGCTGCCCTGTTAGTGTTCACCGGTTTTCGCTTGGCTTCACCCAAAGAATTTGCGAAAACCCTGGCCGTGGGTGTGGATAATTTTGCCGTCTTCGTCATCACGATTCTCGGTGTGTTGGCGACCGACTTGCTGGTTGGCGTGGCAATCGGCATCGGCGTGGAACTGGCGATTCATGTCAGCCGTGGCCTCAAGCTGCGCAACGCCTTTTCGATGGCTTTTCATGTGCGTCAAACCGATGCCGATACCCATCATATTGCGGTATCCGGCGCGGCGGTGTTTTCCAACTTCATCACCTTGAAAAGCTTGCTGGCCGATTTTCCGCAACGTAAAACGGTATTTTTTGATTTGACCGAAGCCAATTTGATTGACCATACGGTCATGGAATTCATCCACCATTTTGCCGAAGATTACAACCAAGCTGGCGGCCGTTGCCAAATTGTCGGCTTGGACGATCACGAAAGCTATTCCGACCACCATCTCGCGGCGCGCCGCAAAATTGCACTCTGACCCGGCTTAGGCTCACGCGACGGCAACAACAGTCGCGTGACGCCCTAGCCGTCCTCAGCACCACACCTTAACAACCCCGCCAAAAGCCCGTTCCTCTCCCGATAACATCGGGAGATACAGACGCTTTTGCTTAAATTTTGGAGAATCGTCATGCACACACTATCGCGAACATTATGGTATTCCTGCTGCGTATGCTCGCTACTGGCTATTTCGACCGTTGTAAACGCTGCCGAATTGCTTGAAGACTCCGGCGCTTGGTTACAAGCCGTGGCCGAAGGCAGCATGGGCTTTATCGATCCCAGCCTGAAAAACGGCCGGGTCTGGCTGGAAGGCCAATCGCGCTTCGATGGCGATTGGGGTCATTGGTATCAAGGCATGGTGCGTACAGCGGCCGGTTATGCCCTAAGCGACCGAGCCACACTCTGGGCCGGTTACACTTGGCTACCGACTCAAAACATCGGTAAATCTTATGTCTCGCAACAGGATATTTGGCCGGCGTTTCGTTATGTATTGCCCACGGAGATCGGCACTTTTACCTTCCGCACGATGTGGGAAACCAACTTTTTAAACGGCAGCCAATTACGCGAACGTCCCCGGCAAATGATCAAATTCATGCATCCCCTCGAGTTCGAGCCGCGCTTGAGCCTGATTGCTTGGGATGAAGCCTTTTACCGGGTCAATTCCACCACCTTCGGCGGCAAATCAGGGTTTGATCAAAACCGCGCGTTTGCCGGTTTTGGCTGGAGCTTCAACAAAAACGTCAGAACCGAATTGGGTTACATGAACCAATATGTCGATAACGCCAATCACAGTGCGGCGACGATGCGGCATTTGGGCATGGCGTCGGTGTTTGTTAATTTTTAAGCAGCGGACGTTAAACACAAGGTCCGCTCAACCGATTATCGAGGTCGCAGATGCCCAGCAAAATCGTCCCCAAACAAGTAAAAGCATTTTGGCATCACCAGATTTCGGAACTATTCCAGCAGTTGCAAACAGACGAACGCGGCCTAACCCAGCCGAAAGCCGCAGCGCGGCTAAAACACTACGGCGATAACCGTTTACAAAATCACAAGCCGCCCAGCACCGTCAGCTTGTTTTTCGGGCAATTCAAAAGTTCGATTATTCTGATCCTGCTGTTTGCCACCGGCCTGTCCTTTTACCTACACGACAAACTCGATGCGCTGATCATCCTGAGCATTATTCTGATGAGCGCGCTGTTGGGCTTTTGGCAGGAAAAAGGCGCCGCCGACGCGGTCAGCAACTTACTGGCGATGGTGCAAATCCGGGTCGCCGTGTTGCGTGACGGCACTTTCCAAGAATTGCCCGCCGAACAAATCGTCCCCGGCGACATCGTGCAGTTGCGGGCTGGCGACGTGATTCCGGCCGATTGTCGGCTGCTAAGTTCCGACAACTTGTTCGTCGACGAAGCCATTCTCACCGGCGAAAGCTACCCCGCGGAAAAATACGTTACCGAATTACCGATCAACACCGGTCTCAGCCAACGCCAAAACTGCCTGTGGATGGGCTCGCACGTACAAAGCGGCAGCGCCACGGCCCTGGCGGTCGCGACCGGTTCCGGCAGCGAATTTGGCAAACTCTCCGAACGCATCAAACTGAAAGCGCCGGAAACCGAATTCGAGCACGGCGTGCGCCGCTTCGGCTATCTACTGATGGAAGTCACGTTGATCCTGGTCATCATGATCTTTGCAATCAACGTCTATCTGGACAAACCGATCATGGACTCGTTTCTGTTCGCGCTGGCCCTGGCGGTCGGCTTGACGCCGCAGCTGTTACCGGCGGTGATCAGCATCAATCTGGCGCACGGCGCCAAACGCATGGCCGAGCAAAAGGTCATCGTTAAACAACTGGCCGCCATTGAAAACTTCGGCAGCATGAACGTGTTGTGTTCCGACAAGACCGGCACGCTGACCGAGGGCACGGTGCAACTGAAAGACACACTGGATATTGGCGGCCAGACCAGTGATAAAGTGGCGCGCTACGCTTATCTTAATTCCATATTCGAAACCGGCTTCAACAATCCCATCGATCAGGCCATCCGCCAATTCAAAACTTATGCTGTCGCCGAAAACGGCAAACTCGACGAAATCCCTTACGACTTCCATCGCAAGCGGCTCAGCATGCTGGTACAAGATCAAGGCGAAACCTTGATGATCTGCAAAGGTGCGTTGAACAATATCCTGGAAATTTGCGACACGGTGGAAAACGCCAACGGCGAGCTGCAGGCAATCGACGGCGTTTACGATGCCATTCAGCAACGCTACCGGGAATATAGCGGCCAGGGTTTTAGGACCCTGGGCATCGCTTACAAACCAATGCCCGGTAAGACAAAATTTGCCAAGAACGACGAAACCGGCTTGCGCTTCCTGGGTTTTTTGACCTTCTTCGACCCGCCGAAAGCCGACTGCGTGGAAACGATAAGCCTGTTACGCGAACAGGGCGTGACTTTGAAAATCATCACCGGCGATAACCGTTTGGTGGCGGAAACCGTGGCAGTTCAGTTGGGCTTAAACTCCCCGGCCATTTTGACCGGTATCGATCTGGCCGGGATGAGTGAAACAGCCCTGATTCATCGGGTTGCGCAGGTCAATTTGTTCGCCGAAATCGAACCTAATCAGAAAGAGCGCATCATCGTTGCTTTAAAGAAAGCCGGCTTCGTGGTCGGTTACATGGGCGACGGCATTAACGATGTCTCGGCGCTGCATGCTGCGGATGTGGGGATTTCGGTGGACAGCGCCGCCGACGTCGCCAAGCAAACCGCGCAAATCGTGTTGCTGGAAAAAAATCTGCGGGTATTGCTGGCGGGGATACGCGAAGGCCGCACGACCTTTGCCAACACCCTTAAGTATGTGTTCATGGCCACCAGCGCCAACTTCGGCAATATGTTCAGCATGGCCGGCGCTTCGCTGTTTTTGCCCTTTCTGCCGCTACTCCCCAAGCAAATCTTGCTAACCAATCTGCTGACCGATTTTCCGGAAATGACCATCGCTTCCGACAACGTCGATCCGGAAATGCTCGGCAAACCGCACCGCTGGGATATAGGCTTTATCCGTAAATTCATGATTACCTTCGGCATTATCAGCTCGGTGTTCGATTACCTGACCTTCGGCGTGCTGTTATGGCTGCAAGTGCCGGTGGAGCAATTTCGCACCGGCTGGTTTTGCGAATCGGTGATTTCCGCTGCGCTGATCGTGTTCGTGGTGCGCAGCCAAAACAGCTTATTCAGCAATCGCCCGGGCAAGTATTTGATGATCACCACCGCCACCATCGTCGCACTGACATCGGCATTGCCTTATACGCCTTTGGCGCCGTTCATAGGCTTTCAACCGCTGCCGGCGGCGATTATCGGCTGGCTGAGTTTGATCGTATTGCTTTACATCCTGACTGCAGAATTGGCGAAACGGATTTTCTATCGCCACGTAAACCTATAGCCGCCATAGTCCTTAAAAAATATTCAATGAAACACGCTCTCAATAACGACCTTTCCCACCACATTTTGCCCAATTCGGCCACGATGGTAGGTGTTTGCATTATGGTCATCAGCATCGTCAAAAGTCAGCCTTCAGGCATGGTCGGTTACGTGATCGACAAGGCGTTGGCAATAGACAGTTTGCTATTCACCATCAGTGCGTTGCTATCGTTCTTATCGATTCGGCTGGAGCGCTCAACCATAGGTTTGGAACGCTGGGCGGAAGTGCTTTTTATCATTGGGCTGGTGTCGATGACTGTCATTGCCCTCATTTTTTCTTTCGAAATTGTATGATTGATTTTCGCTTTCCCTGCGAATGCGGCAGACTCGCTTCGAAGCGAAATTTAACTTAACCCTAATGTGGAATTAACATTCAATTCATCGCCAAATAGTAATTTAGACCGCTCTAATTAATCTAAAGGCATTTGGAATATGAAAACGATAAAAAGCTTGTCAATACAGCTATTGGCAATTCTCTCGGTCTTATCTGCAATCCCTAGGGTTCAGGCTGCAACGACTATTCAAATCGGCCCAAGCGGAAAAACCTTTGCCTCGTCTATGGTTCAGTGTGCGGTAAATCCAGCCACCGGCCTGCAAGCGGCAACCGTTCAAACCGGCCTCTTCAACCCAAGGTCAAAAGATAAGGCCACGATTACCCTCAATGGCGGAATTGTGACCAAAGTTACCGCGTCGCAACCCGATGTCGCTGTCTGGCTTGTTGATGGTAATAACTCTGTTGTGGTCACCCTGTCTAGTAGAACAGCTGATACCTACGCCTTCACCGTACAACCGGGCTTCTGCGATCTACCCGATACGTCAGCTAACACTTTCAGCGCTGACGGCGTTCTCGAATACGCTGCCAGTAGAAAATCTTATACCACCGTCACCCCAGGCTGTGCCTTAAACCCGGCTAGCGGTAATTCCCAGTACTTCGTCAACCTGTTCGATAATGGCAGCTACCTATTAAACGTATCTGTCAATGGCACGCCGTTAACCCAATTGAACGGAACCACCCGAAAATCAGTACCCGTGTTTTTGGGGGCGGGTTTGAACGTAATCTCGGCAGCCAATGGCACGGTTTCCACCGACTACTACATTAGAGACGGCGGCAACGGCACTTGCACCTTACCGTAAATCAGAATAAGCGCCATGCCCTTTAAATGTCCCGGCAGTAACAGCATGGCGTCACTATTAACCCGGTCCTATTTATCACCGATATTCCGTTCGGGCTGAGCTGGTCGAAGCCTGATTTGGCGCACCCTTCTATAAACTCAGGATAAAAGGTATTTAAGGGCCGGGTTAATGACAACTTAGCAGACGCCACGGCTATTGCCGATGACATCATTAACTTGGTTAGTCATTTGCCGGAAGCATTGCTCCACCAGACTGCGTACGATAAAAAGAAAAAATGGTTGGCATTGGCCTTGAAGGGATTTCTTAAATTATGCCGGCAAAACTCAAGGTTGACGCGAAACAATAGACAAGGACCTGCTGCTGGCTTTACGATACTGAGTAAATTTACTCAGTATCGTAACATGAAATACACCCGCCCCCAGGAAGCGCTACTCAAAAACCGTCTCGGCGATCCAGTTCACTTTATCAACTTACTCGCCGGCCCAAGGCAGGTCGGCAAAACCACCATCATCCGCGACATTGTTTCAGCCAAGCCGACGCAAGGCTACTACATCTCAGTGGACGATGAACTCCCTGTCGGCTTTGATCCGTCCGCGACTATTTCCCCGCCGCAAAAGAAAGATAGGGGTTGGCTCGCCTTCCATTGGCAAGAAGCGAGAAACCGCACTGCCGCCTGGCTGAAAACTGCGCACAGCGGCGACATCTTTGTATTTGCGATAGACGAAATCCAAAAAATCGAGGATTGGTCCGACATCGTCAAGGGCTTATGGGATGCTGATCGCGCCAGTGGCGTACCGATGCATGTGGTGTTGCTCGGTTCCGCACCATTGTTGATGCAAAAAGGCTTGTCGGAGAGTCTGGCTGGACGTTATGAAACCCTGCCCGTCAGTCATTGGGGCTTTGCCGAAATGCAACAGGCCTTTGATTTCTCACTCGAACAATACATTTATTTCGGCGGTTATCCCGGCAGCGCCTGGCTGATAAAAGACGAAACGCGCTGGCGCCGCTACGTACGCGATAGCTTGATTCAGCCCAATATCGAAAAAGACATCCTGCAAATGGTGCGCATCAAAAATCCGATGCTGCTGAAACAGTTGTTCGAACTAGGTTGCCATTATTCCGGCCAGGAATTGTCGTTAACCAAAATTATAGCAAGCATCATCGAAGCCAAACACACCGAAACCTTGGCCGATTACCTGCATCTACTGACCGAAACCAAACTATTAGCTGGCCTGCATAAATACGCCGGCCAGGAAGTCCGCAAGCGCAATTCCGTGCCTAAACTGCATGTGTTCAACACAGCGCTGATGTCGGCGCTACAGGATTACAGCTTCGCCGAGGCACAGGCCGATCGCAGTTATTGGGGACGTTTGGTGGAAAGCAGCATCGGCGCGCATCTGCTCAATACCGCCGACGAAGACACCAAACTTTACTATTGGCGCGAAGGCAACCAGGAAGTCGATTTCGTGCTGGCTAAAGGCAAGAAACTGGCGGCGATAGAAGTCAAAAGCGCGCCCAAGCCGGTGGTATCGGCAGGGTTAAACGTGTTTGCCGAAAAATATCCCCACGCTACAAAAATTCTGGTCGGCGCGGGCGGTGTGCCGCTGGCGGAATTTCTGTCTCAACCCGCCGAATATTGGTTGGATTAGTTCATGCTGTTTCGCGTCCCCCGCACCGTCACCGAAAAAACCACTGAAGACACTCCTGCCGAAAGCCTTCCTATCGCCGACTACAGAGACCGGCCGGCCTATGTATTGCTTGGCGAACCGGGCGCGGGGAAATCCACGTTGTTCGAAGTCGAAGCCAAGCTTACCGGCGGTCATTACATTTCCGCCAGAGACTTTATCTATTTAGATAATGAGGAATGGCAGGAGAAAACCCTGTTCATTGATGGCCTAGACGAGGCCCGAGCCGGCAAGGACGACGCGCGAACGCCACTGGACGCCATTCGCGGCAGACTCAATAAATTGGGTTGTAAACGGTTCCGCATTTCCTGCCGCGAAGCCGATTGGCTGGGTGCGCTGGATAGCAGAGATTTATCTAAAATCAGCCCTGTTAGCGTGCTGTATTTAGACCCATTAAACAGTGGCGACGTGACGGCGATACTTGCTAACGACAAGCGTGTCGGCGATGCCGATAGTTTCATCGAAAAAGCGGAACACTCCGGCCTGTCCGGTTTGCTGGACAACCCACAAACCCTGGACATGCTGATTGATGCCGTAAAGGGCGGGCGGGAATGGCCATCCACCAAGCAACAGCTATACCGGCTGACATCGGAACAATTGGCGGCGGAATTTAACGACGAACATAGGGTTGCCGAAAAATCCACGGTTAATATTCCAGCGTTGCTCGACGCGGTAGGCTTGCTATGTGCGATTCAATTGCTCGCAAACCTGTCGGGTTTCAGCGAAGGTTACGCCCAACCGGGCCGCATCAGTCTTGCTTCTCTCGACCTTCCTGTGGCGAGCCGCGCCGCCTTAAAGTCCCGCTTGTTCAGAAAGGTGGGCGACGAATATAGCTATGTACATCGTAGCGTCGCGGAATATCTCGCGGCGTACTTCATTGCCGGCAAGATCAAGGATGGCTTATTGGTCAATCGAGTATTGGCGCTAACGATCGGCGTAGACGGCGGCATCGTTGCCGCGCTGCGCGGTTTGATGGCCTGGTTGGCCGTATTGTCGGAACCGGCGCGTGATCCTTTGATTGAAATCGATCCTTTAGGTGTGGTGGTGTATGGGGATGTGCAGTTGTTTTCTACGCAAACGAAATCCAGATTATTACGCGCATTGATTCGGGAAGCACAAACCACAGGCTTTCCCAACCGCGATGGGCACACCACGGCGTTTTCGGCCTTGTGCCAAAAAGATATGGCGAGCGAATTAATACAAGTGCTCGGCAATCCGGGGCGTAGCGATGGCGAACAGTATTTGCTGTATTGCTTGTTACAAGGGCTATGCTGCACGGAAAATAAGCTAAATATAAGTCTTCAATTACTGGCGGTTATAAGAGACAAAACGTATTGGGAGGCCATTAGAAGTTATGCCTTGCGCGCTTTTTGTCAACTATATCCAGGCGATTATGAAAGTTTATTGGTCTTAGCGGAAGATATTCACAATAAAGTCATTGAAGACGCGCGCAATGATTTATTAGAGGTTTTATTAAGAAAACTGTACTTATCAAAAATCAAACCTGCGGATATTATTCGATTTATAGGTAAGCAGGGTGACGGCAGTAGAATCTCTTGCATTCATTTTTGGAAAAATGAATTTTTGCGTGGAATAGGTAGTAACGACCTACCGAATGTCTTGGATGAATTTGTTCATATTGGAACCGATAAAATACATGCCGCATTAGATAACTTATTCGATGTCGCTGGCGATTTAATGGTGAGCGGATTAACTTTGCATGGTCCGTCTATTTCTAATGAAAGGCTTTATTGCTGGTTATCGATCGGTATTGACGAATACGATGAATGCAAGTTATCGCAAGAATACAAGGCAAAAATCTCGGCATGGCTGGAAGCAAACCCTGAAATTTTTATTAATTTGCTCTCGGAAGGCTTGAAACGAATAGAAAGCAAGGAAAATATAGAATATGCGATTGCTTTGATATTTGTGCACTTCCGAAATGCTACCCCGCCGAAAAACTTGGGTGCCTGGTGGTTAAGCATGGCACTGACCGAAATCGATTCAGATAAAAAAGTCTCTTATTTCAAACAGGCATTCTTGACGCTCTATAACCAAGACAGCGCTTTGACTCTTGAAGAAATTAGTGAATGGGTCTTTCAGCACCCTGAGTTTAGCAAGGTGTTTAATGAGCTAAAGTTTTGCCCCATTCCGGAAACGTGGAAAAAAAGGATCGAATCAAAAGCCAAGTGGCGGAAACAACGCGAACAGGAATTGGCTGAAAAATTAAATTTTTTTTATAAAAATTTGGATGGCATTGCTACTGGCAAGATTCAACCTTCTGTTTATGATCAAATTTCACAATATTTTGATCATCGAGTTAGTGTAAGCGGAAAATCCAATGAGCAGCGATTGGCGGAGTATCTAAATCATGATGAAATTTTGATTTCGGCAGCGAAAAGTGGATTGCGAAAGATATTGGATAGAACTGATCTTCCTGGAGCGGAAGAAATATTGGCGGCTGATGTAAAAAATGAATATCACTATATCAGGCGGCCGCTCCTAATATGCATTGAAAGTTTGTATTTGGAGAATAATAGTTTCTTAGAAGATTTAAACGATGATTTAATTAATAGTGCGCTTGCATTTTGTTTTACTCAAGGGACATTCGAAGACGAATGGTTTAAATCATTATGCTATTCTCGGCCTGATTTTGTTGCTAAAGCCTATTCCGGTTATATCACAATCTTACTAAATGCCAAGGCTAAATTTATTCATGGCATTTCCTATTTTACCTCTGACGCTCGCGGATTACAGATAGCCCGTCGTATTGTATTGCCGTTACTCGAAAAATATCCGGTTCGCGGCTACAAAGATCACATCGACCATCTTAAGTATTTACTGAAAGCGGCTATAGCGGGAGGTGACAAAAATTCGTTATTCTCGCTAATTGAAAAAAAATTAGCATGCAAAGGCATGGATTTAGCACAGCGTATTTATTGGCTTGCCACGGGGTTGGTCATTGATCCAAGCATTTACGAAACGAAGATCAAACTGGAAGTGACCGAGAAGGCTATCCGTATCAATCATTTGTCTTCGTTCTTATTGCCGATGCATGGTAACGAACCCTACTTCAGCCTTGAAAGGGTTACTACGATAGGTATGCTGATAGCGTTGCTAGCACCCCGCTGTCAGCCGAATTGGCCTAGGGGTGGTGGATTTGTTACGCGAGCGATGGAAGAGCGAGATTATGTTCGATATTTGATAAATAACTTGGCGGCGAATCCCGCAGAGGAAGCCGCAAAGGTTCTGGCCGAATTACTCGAACAGCCAAAATTGATTGCCTGGCACTCACTAATCCGCGACGCCCAACAAACCCAACAAATCAGCCGCCGCGAAGCGTTGTATAAACATCCTGACGCTTCCCAAGTCATCGAAACGCTGAACGACCGAAAACCGGCCAATGTCGCCGACCTCTCGGTGCTGGCGTTGGATTGTTTACAGCAATTGGCGGAGGGAATGCATACCGGCAACACTAACCGTTACCAACATTTCTGGAATTTAAAGGGCAAAGAAACTTTAGTCCCTACAGAACCTTACCCAGAGAACGACCCTAGATACGAAGAGGTTGGTCGCAATTATCTGGTTGATCTCCTCAAGCCGATGCTGCTGAAATACGATGTCGCTGTCGAACCGGAAGCATTGCAAGCCAATGAGAAGCGCGCCGACATCAAATTGTCCTTCATCCATCAAGGCCGATCTTATTACCTGCCCATCGAAATCAAGCGCGATTATCACCGCGATTTGTGGAAGACCATACACCAACAACTCATACCACGCTACACCATCTCGCCGGAAACCGAAGGCCGTGGCTTGTATTTGGTTTTGTGGTTTAACTTTAAAAGGTTGCCGACTCATCCAGACGGCCTGCCGCCGCCTAAATCCGCCGCCAAACTGGAAGAAATGCTGAAGGCCACATTGACACCGGCGGAACGAAAACTAATCGACGTCTTCGTGCTTGACGTTTCTGCAACAACGCCATCAAAACTAAATTAAGACGGCCTGCAACTGGTTTTAAATCAACGCTTGATTTTAGCTAAATCCGAGGCCGTGGGGACATGTCCGAGTATGCGTAAACATCACAAACTTCGGGCAGGGTATTTAGGTGTTTTGGCTAGCGTTGGCGTAACAAGCAAACGGGGCAATTGTGTCACAGCTATTAAAATTCCGGACACCCGCGTAGCACAAAATTGCAGTCACCGCCTATATGCTGACCTCAAACAAGAAATGACCGATCCCAACACTTCTAACCTTCAATGACTGTCACTGAATACGGGCGTCATTAAGCCGAAACCGGTGGCCGATTTCCCGAGGGAAATACTCACAAGGCCAACTAAACAGCCTTTTGATGTGCAGTGCGGTTACCGGCCAAGCGGTAAGCTACGCGCATACCCAGCAGCAAAGCCAGTACAAGCGCAAACATCATAGGTCTGCTTAGATCTTTTTTCACCAGCCAGCCGAAATGCACCACGCCGGCAATCGCGCACGGATAAGTTAAGCGATGTAATGCCCGCCAGCGTTTGCCGCCCAGGCGGCGGATAATGGCGTCATTTGAAGTCAATGCCAGCGGAATCAGCACCACAAATGCGCTAAAGCCGATAGTAATGTAAGGCCGTTTCAGGATGTCTTTAGCGATTGCCTGCCAATCGAAATATTGGTCCAAAACCAAATAGGTCGCAAAGTGCAACGACGCATAAAAAAACGCAAACAAACCCAACATGCGCCGCAAGCGCATCAGCCATAAGCAGCCCGACAGACGCCGCAGCGGGGTGACCGCCAAAGTGATCAGCAAAAAACTCAAAGCCCAAAACCCGGTAACGTGGGTCATTTTTTCAATGGGATTGGCGCCCAACTCATCCGCATAAGCGGCGACGGCCAAATTGGCGAACGGCAGCAAAGCCGTCAGAAATACGGCCGCTTTCACCCAAAGCAGCACACGGTTGTCGAGATTTTTGATCGTCATGGCTTAAAAATTCCGCTGCAAGTCCATGCCGGCGTACAGTGCCGCCACTTCGTCGGCGTAGCCGTTGAACATCAGGGTTTTGCGTTTCAGAAACTCGCCGATGCGCCGCTCCTTGGCTTGGCTCCAACGCGGATGATCGACCTCGGGATTAACGTTGGCGTAAAAGCCGTATTCACCCGGCCCGGCTTTCATCCAACTGGTCAGAGGTTGCTGCTCAACCAGCCGGAATTTGACGATGGATTTGGCACTTTTAAACCCGTATTTCCATGGCATGACGATGCGGACCGGCGCGCCGTTTTGCTTGGGCAACACTTCCCCGTACAAACCAAAGGTCAACAACGTCAAAGGATGCATGGCTTCGTCCATCCGCAAACCTTCGCGGTAGGGCCAATCCAGCACTGCGGCCTTTTGTCCCGGCATTTGGGCCGGATCGTGCAGGCTGACAAATTCGACAAACTTGGCATTGCCGGTCGGCTCCACCCGCTTGAGCAATTCCGCCAGCGAATAGCCGAGCCAAGGCACCACCATCGACCAGGCTTCCACGCAGCGCAGGCGATAAACCCGCTCTTCCAGCGCCGCCATTTTCAGTAACTCGTCAATATCAAACACCTTGGATTTTTTCACTTCGCCTTCTACCGTAATAGTCCAAGGCCGGGTTTGCAGGCTGCCGGCATTGATGGCCGGCTGATCTTTGCCGGTGCCGAACTCATAAAAGTTGTTGTATTCGGTAACAGCCTGCCGAGGTGTGAGTTCATCCGTCACGCTGTATTTAGATTTTCCAAGCCCGCCTAAATTATCCATCGCCCATAGTGTCTGCGGCCACACGGCCGCCAGCGCGGCACCGCCTGCCGTTTGTATAAATTTTCGCCGTGCCTGGAACAGGGCTTGCGGCGTGATTTCCGAGGAAGGGATAGCGGGTGGTTTATAGGGTTTCATGTCGATGAGCCTCTGCTCTATTAATTACGGTAATTCGCCAGCGGACTTAAGCTGCGCGTACAGCCAAGCCGACGGCGGTTTTTGCTATTTGCTCTGGATCGGGTGACACCAGCGCTATCGAGTCCGGCGCCGACTGACCGTTCCAAATTTCAGTCAAGCGTTTTGCAGTGAGTGGACCGACAGGGCTGTCCGCATTTTCTTGACCACGCGCACTAACCCAAGCCTTGCATAATCCGGCCATGTCGGCCTTACAGACTGCATAGTAGGGTTGCGCGTTATCGCCTGGGCCGCCCAGGAAAGTGGATACGCAGATGATTTTGGTCGGTGCCAATGCTATAGCCGTTTGCCCGCCGCGTCCGGCAAACTCTTTCAGCGCCTGTCTGACGCATAAAAATTGCTCGACCAGATTTTGCCGCAAAATTTCCCGCCATTGCTCCGGATCTATACCACCAGTCGGCATAGCAAGCGCCAGATCGGCATTCGTCACTAATGTATTCAAGCCGCCCCAATAGACGGCGAGTACATCGAACATACTGTTAACTTGGCTTTCCCGGCTAAGATCGGCTTGAAATATCATGGCTTGTCCCTGCTTAACCCGAATCCGCTGGGCAATGCGGTCCGCTGCCGCGCTTTCGTGCAGATAATTGATCAACACCTTGGCACCGGCAGCGGCATACGCCTCCGCCACCACCGCGCCGATACCACAATCGCCGCGAACCACCAACGCGGTTTGCCCCGATAGCGGCGCTCCGCCGTTCGGGACGTTCACGCATTCTCCCGTTTTAATGCCGACCTGACTGCGCCAACATTCACTGGGAACAAGTAGCGGCTTATCCAGACATCGAGCGACAGTCCGCCCGGCCCTTGCAAGCAACAAACCAACAACATGACGCCCCATTGTTTATGCTGCTCAATGCCGGCACTGCCCAAATCCGGGTAGGAAATCACCGCGACGATATTGAATAGAAACAGCACTATTGCCGCGGTGCGCCCGCAAAGACCCAGTGCCAGTAAGGCAGGACCGATAAGCTCGACTGCGGTGGCCAGCACCGCCGCCAGCCCGGCAGGCAATAGCGGCACGGCGTATTCGTTTTCGAAGAGATATAAGGTGCTGTCCCAGCTTTGGAGTTTCAGCAGACCTGAAACCCAGAACGCATAAGCAACCCAGCAGCGCAGCAGCAAACTGCTCAACGGAGTCAAACTGCCCAGTAACAGGCCGTAGCGACGGCCCCAGCTTTGCGGCCGATAAAACGGCGCTAATAATTTGGCAATGATGTGTGTATGCATGTGTTAGGCATCCGCAAAATAAAAATCGGTTAACAGGCCTTTAAGCAAGCAGCGTTGCAACAGGGTGGGCACGTTCGCATCGGGGTGATCAGTAAGCACGGTCTCGACTGTTCCGCTTAGCGTCGTGCCAATAGCCAACAACCATAGAAATTGATATTCCGCTTGATCCAGACTATCGATTTCGACTTGCCGACCCGGACGGTACAGCAACAAGCAACAAGCCCCGTTACGCAAATCGATGTATTCCCGGCCGGCGTCATCGGCCTGGTTACTGGCCCAGATCCTGGCTATCGGATAGTCCGAGGCGATGAAGCGTGCGCTGGGATGCAGCTTGAAAACCAACCGGCCGTAGGCGGCGGGATCGATTTGTGTCAACACTGTAGCGGACAGTATCGGCGCATCGGCAGCGTGATAGGCTTCGTGCCACAGCCACTCCAGCTTGGCGACATCGGCTAAATAAGCCAAGCTTTGCGCGGCGGCAAACCCGCTTATCAGCTCGGAAAAATGCGCGCCAAATGTCAACAGGCAAGCCGATTGCGGCGGGTAGCTTTTGATGTAAGCAGCAGCCAGCCCGGCAAAAAAGCCCTCACCGACCAGACGGTTCACGACCGGATAGCTGTTGCGCAAGGCCGCCGTTAAACCAAGCCGGGTATTGTTTCGATAAATGGCCAGCCGTTGCTCGGCACTCAGGCCCATCGACTTCACGCCCGCCGGCAACTGTTGGGATTCTTGCAACACGAAGCGGGAAAAATCCCGTTGTAACTCACGCAGCCTGTGCATAAGCCTGCTCCATAAACCTGTCGGCTTTTGCGGCTTCCGCCACCAACACCGGCCAGGGCGGCAGATCGGCATCCCATTCGATCAAGGTCGGACGGCAACCGAAACGCTGTATGGCTGTTTGATAGAGTTGCCAGACCGCATCGCTGACCGGCGCGTTATGGGTGTCGATCAGAATGCTCTGCTCGCCGAATTGATTAACGGTATGCCCGGCCAAATGAATTTCCCCGACCTTGTCCGCTGCTATGGCACTTAAATAATCTGCCGCCTGCCAACCGTGATTTACGCAAGACACGTAAAGGTTGTTCACGTCCAACAAAATCCCGCAGCCGCAACGCCGGGCTAGTTCGTTGAGAAATTCGCTTTCCGTATAGCTGGAAAAGCCGTATTCCAAATAACTGGAAGGATTCTCGATCAACAGCGGTCTGCCTAAATAATCTTGTGCCTGCGAGATGCGCGCAACTAAATGGGCCAACGTCTCATCGGTATAGGGTAAAGGCAGCAGATCGTTCAAGTACCTGCCGCCAAAGGCACTCCAGCTTAAATGCTCGGACACCAGCCCCGGTTCGATCCGCTGAATCAGATCGCGCAGTTGCCGTAAGTGTTGCCGATTCAACGGGTCAACAGAACCCAGCGACATACCAACCCCATGCAAGCTGATCGGATAATCGACTCGGATGGCTTCCAAGTCGCGTAACGGAATACCGCCGTTGCCGAAGTAGTTTTCGCTATGGACTTCCAACCACGCAGGCCGAATGGGTTGGTTTAGGGCATCCCGGTGATGCTGGGAGCGAAGGCCGATTCCGGCTTGCGCCGGAATCGCCGAGCTCACTGATACCTGTTTAGCGAGTGGCTTCGTGAGAGTCATGTGGTACTCGATTTAATGGTGAAAGGGTGTCGTCTAAACAGCGCAGAACCTTGTGAGTGGGATGCCGGCAATCGCTGCCGGCATGACTGCGCTCTTTAACGGTTCGCGCGGCCTAGTAACCGGAGCCTGTGCCGTTATTTCATGTCCGCGGGCGCTTCCATACTGCCGCCGACGATGCGCTCGCAAGTGCCGGCAGGCACGGCGATAAAGGCATCTTTTTGATTATCGGCGGTGGAATGTCCGGCACAGGCATTAGACAGCGTTTTGCAGTCGTTTTTGCCGGCTTTGGCTACGCCGTAACATTTCTCCATATCTTTTTTGTCGGCGGCAAAGGCTAGCGATGGCAAGCCTGACACCCCTAATAAAATCAAAGAAGCCATGGCGGTCGATACAACAGTGTTTACGTTTTTCATCAGTCTTTTCCTAGTCGTTAAATGATTTAGTGGAGTCCACCGATTTCCCGGCAGACGCTTAACTAATGGCAAGCGGCATGCCAAAACGCTTTAAAATAAAACATGCAAATAAAAACAAACACTTATAAATTACCAAGCAAATTCAAGCCGTATCCCAATCGCCGAAAATCCACCAATAGTTGTGGCTGCCGCGAATAGTTGCGGCTTGGTGTTGTGGCGGCCGCTGGTTAGAATGCTATTCAATGCAAGCAACCGGACCATTTCACTCATGCAAACTGTCGACTCGTCGGAACTGGCCATACTGCGGGCGCTGGTGGAAGGCACCGTGCAAACCACCGGCAAGGATTTTTTAAGATCGCTGGTGCGTAGTCTGTGCACGGCCATTGGAGTAGCGAACGGCTTTATCGCCGAATTCACCAGCGACAAAACCCGGATACGATCCTTGGCCTTCTGGGAGCACGGTCAATTTATAGACAATCAGGAATGGGAACTGGCCGGCACCCCCTGCGTCGATGTGCTGGCCGGCAAGTTGTGCCATTACCCGTCGGACTTGGCGAAAATCTTCCCCAAGGAAGAAGGCATAGAAAGTTATCTCGGCGTGCCCTTGCAAGACGCCGACGGCCAGATCCTCGGCCACCTGGCGATATTCGACGAACGGGCAATGCCCGAAGAACCCCGCTTGCTCTACACCTTCAAGATTTTCGCGGCCAGGGCGGCGGCGGAGCTGAACCGGATTCGGGTAGAAGAACTGCGGCAACAGAGCGAACAGCGCTATAAGGATTTGTTCGACGAAGCGCCGATTGCTTATGTGCACGAGGACACCGATACCCGCTTCCAGGCCGCCAACCAGGCCGCCATGCGCATCCTGGGCATCACGCCGGAACAAGTGCCGGGTCTAATTGGTAGTTCCTTCGTACCCGACACGCCCGAAGCGCAACAACGCTTGCAGTTGGCGCTCAAGTCCATCGAAGACGGCACGAATAACGATGGTGTCGTGCTGGAATTGCGCCGCAGGGATAACGATCAGCCGATTTGGATACAGTGGTGGTCCAAACTCGACCCCAGCCGGCAATACATGCGCACCATGTTTATCGACATTACCGAACAGGTGTTGATGGAACGGGAACAGGCCAGGCTGCAAGCGCAAAACCTGTATTTACAGGAAGAAATTAAATCGACGCATAATTTCGACGACATCATCGGCCGCAGTCCGGCGCTGCAATCCTTACTAAACCAAGTCCAGCGCGTCGCGCAGACCGACGCCTCGGTATTGATCCAAGGCGAATCGGGCACCGGTAAAGAACTGATCGCCCGCGCCATTCACGCCGCCAGTCCCCGGAAAAACCGGCCGTTGATTAAAGTCAATTGCGCGGCATTGCCGTCCAGTTTGATTGAAAGCGAATTATTCGGTCACGAAAAAGGCGCATTCACCGGCGCTATCAACAAACGCATCGGCCGCTTTGAATTGGCCGAGGGCGGCACGCTATTCCTCGATGAAGTGGGCGAAATTCCGCTGGATGTGCAGGTCAAATTGTTGCGGGTGATTCAGGAACGCGAATTCGAGCGGGTGGGCGGGCAAGTACCCATCAAGATGGATGTGCGGGTGATTACCGCGACGAACCGGGATCTGCTGACGGAAGTAGCTGAAAAGAATTTCCGCGAAGACCTGTTTTACCGTCTGAATGTGTTTCCGCTGACCACGCCGCCGCTGCGAGAACGGCTGGAAGATATTCCGCTGTTGGTGAACTTTTTGATCGCTAAATTCGCGCCGAAAATCGGTAAAAAAATAACCGGGGTCAGTGGTCAATCTATGCAGCGTTTGCAGCGCTATCGTTGGCCGGGCAATATCCGCGAGCTGGAAAATATCATCGAACGGGCCGTGATTCTGACCGATACGCCGATATTGGACATCGGCCCGGAACAGTTGCCCGCGACGGCCGACGCCGGCCTAAAACTCGTGGCAGCAGGCGGCGACACCAGCCTGGATAGCGTAACCAAAGAGCATATCCTCAGCGTCCTGGGACAAACCCGCTGGGTCATTGAAGGCCCCAATGGTGCCGCGCAACGCCTCAATTTAAAACCGAGTACCCTGCGTTACCGCATGCAAAAATTGGGGATCGCCAAAACCAATCGCTAGCGATGGCCGTTTCGAGAATACGCTATCCCTCAGGCCTTTCGGGCTGAGCGGCGGCGTCGCCCCCCAATCAGCAGGAATGCTGAATAAGACTGATAAAAAACTTGCCCCAGGGTATCTCCGACATTTCACTATCCCCTGCTTGCCGGCAATCCGCAGCTTCAACTAGCGTGCCTCAGGACCGCGCAGGCATATCAGGCTTAGAATTTTTTCGGCCACGCGCCGACATTAATTGGTTTATATAAACCATTTCTAGTCAATAGAACCGCTAACATCCTAATTCCCGCCGACAAATAAGGTTGAAATAAGCCGAATTTCCTGGACTGCCGATCTCAAATTGGCTTTGGCATACTACTTGCTTTGAGTGCTTACCAAGCAGACCAATTGCTCAACTCCGGGATAGACCATGCAAACTAAACGTATCATCTACAGTGCGGCACTCGGCTTGCTGGGTGCTATGCTGACTTTCCAGGTCCACGCCCAAAACGTCCCCATATCCCTGGACGAGGCGCTGACGCTGTTTTATCAGCGCAACCTGGATTTGATCGCCGCGCAATACAACATCGACCAATCCCGCGCCGATGCGGTGATTGCCGCGGCGATGCCCAATCCGACCCTGGGCGTGCAGATTTCCGAAATCAGCAACCGGCCCAATATGGGCTCCAATGCCAGCGGCTGCAATCACGATGTCAACGTGTCCTGCGGCCCTGCCGAATATTTTTCCTTCAGCCAACTAATTGAAGTAGCTGGCAAACGCGGCCTGCGCATCCAAAGCAGCGGCTTCGCCACTCAGGCGGCGGAAAGCGACTTCCGCGATGCGGTGCGCATCTTTTCCAACATGGTCGAAGACGCCTATTACGACCTGCTGCTGGCGCAAAAGAACCGCTGGTTGGCGCAGGAAATAGTCGATCATTACCAAACCATTGCCAAAGCCAACCAGCTCAGAATGAACAGCGGCGATATAGCCGAATCCGATTTTCTAAGGGTAAAAATGGAAGCGATGCGCGCGCAATCCGATCTGGATACTGCGCAAACCGCCGTAGAACAGGCGCAAGCCGGTTTGGCGGTGATCTTGCGCTGGCCGAACGACAGCCTGCATTTCGAAGCCAAGGAGCAATGGCCGGACATCAAGGACATCGGCCAAAACCTGTCCAAAGACGAGTTGATGAACAAAGCCCTACAACAACGCCCGGATTTACTGGCCGACAAACAACGGGCCGCCCAGGCCGAAAGAGAACTGGAATTGGCCAGGCGCCTGAAATACCCGGATGTCACCGTCAATGCCGGCTATGCGCGCGACCCCAGCAATAACGCACTCAATTCGTTTTTTGTCGGCGTCAGTGTGCCGGTCCCGGTATTCGATCAATATCAAGGCCAATCGGACAAGGCGGCGGTCGCATTAAACCAAAACCAACTGGCGGTCGAGCAAACCGAACTGAGCATTCGCAACGATGTCGCCAATGCTCTAGCCACCTGGAACAGCGCGGACAAAATCGTGCAGCGTTTTCAAAGCGGCTTACTCGACGATGCGCTGGCGGTGCGCAACAGCGCCGAGCTAGCCTATAGCAAGGGCGCTACCGGCGTACTGGATTTTATCGAAGCGCAACGCAGCTATAAAAATGTGATGCGCGATTACAGCCAGGCCATGATCAACCGGGCCAATGCTTATTACGATCTGGCCAAAGCCTTGGGCGAAGAAATTGCTAACGACAATGCCGCCAACAACAAGGCGCAGGCACCTACTCAATTACCATAGCAGGCTTGAACGAATAACGGATATGAATACTTCCATGCCAACTTTCACCCGAATCTCGTTGTGCTGCCACTTTGTACTGGCCGCTGCGCTACTGGCGGCTTGTTCCGACTCCGCCGAAAACAAACCCAAGGCACCGAAACCTCCCACCCCGGCCGGCGAAGTGGTGCTGGCACCCGACTCGCCGAAAAAGGCCTACGTCAAAACCGCGCATTTGACTTTGGCGCAACATCCTTTGCTGGAACCATTGGCCGGCAAAATCGTGTATGACGAAAGCCTGACCTCGCGCATCAGTTCGCCGGTCGCCGGCCGGGTTGTCGCCACGCCGATTGCCCTGGGCACGCCGGTGCAGACTGGTTCGACCTTATTGGAACTCGACAGTCCGGATGTCGCGGATGCCGAAGCCGATTTCGCCAAGGCACAAGCAGCAGCCACTCTCGCCAGCCACGCTTTCAATCGGCAACAGGAACTGTACGCCGGCAAAGCCATTTCTCGCAAGGAACTGGAACAGGCTCAGAGCGATTTGAGCAGCGCCCGCAGCGACCTGCAACGCGCTACCGACCGCTTGAAAAATCTGCACTTATCCGCTCGCCAAGCCGACGGCCGCTTCGCGCTGCGGGCGACACTGCCAGGCATCGTCGTGGAACGCAACGTCAATCCGGGCATGGAAGTACGCCCGGATTTGGATACGCCTTTGTTTGTGGTTTCCGATCTCAAACATTTGACCGTGCTGCTGGAGGTGTTTGAAGTCAACATCGGCAAAATCAAACTGGGGCAGCAAGTCGCGGTGTCGGTACCAGCCTACCCCGGTGTGACATTTCCGGCCACGGTGCAATACATCGGCCAAGTGTTGGACGAAACCACCCGCACCGTGCAAGTGCGCTGCAAATTAGACAATCCGGATGGCCGCCTGCTGCCGGGTATGTATGCCACCATCAGCGTGGAAAGCGCTGCGGATGACAAAGCATTCGTGATTCCGTTGACAGCCGTGTTTACCGAAGGTGACGCCGATTATGTATTCACGGCTTTAGACGACAACCGCTACCGGCAGCGCCGGGTCGAGATCGGCTTGCGTTTGAAAGACAAAGCGGTCATCACGCAAGGACTGGACGCCAATGAACTGTTGGTAACCGAAGGAGCGCTGATGCTGCGCGCCGAAGAAGAAGTCGAAACCGAAAGTACTCACCAGCCCTAGCGCCATAACCGGGACAATCACATGATCGAGCGCCTTATCGCGTTTTGTTTGCAACAACGGCTGATGGTCATCGGCGCCACGCTGGCGATTGCCGTCTCCGGCATCATCGCGTTCGAAAATCTGCCGGTACAAGCCTTTCCTGACGTACAAAACGTCTTTGTGCAGGTCGTCACCCAGTTTCCCGGCCAGGCCCCGGAAGAAGTGGAAAAACAGATTTCGCTGCCCATCGAGCGGGAAATGAACGGCCTGCCGCATCTGCTGAATATGCGCTCGGTATCCATCTTCGGTCTGTCGGTGGTAACGCTGACTTTCGACGATGCCGCCGAGGACTATTTCTCGCGCCAGCAAGTCCTGGAACGGCTGCAATATGCGGACATTCCCGACGATACCAAGCCGCAACTGGGCCCCTTGTCCACCGGCGTCGGCGAAATTTTGCGCTACGTGATCGACGCCAAAAATTTACCCTTGGTCGAGCAGCGTGCGTTACAGGATTGGATTATCGAACCGCGCTTGCGCTCGGTGCAAGGTGTCGCCGACGTGGTTGGATTCGGCGGCGGCGTGAAAGAATATAAAGTCGCCGCCAAGCCGGACCGCTTAAAAAATTATCGCATCGACCTCAATCAGGTGTTTCAGGCGATTGCCGCCAACAATACCAACACCGGCGGCGGCTATATCGAACACGGCGACGAAGCCTTGGTGGTGCGCGGCACCGGCTTGTTAAAGTCTGCGGAAGAAATCGGCGAAATCGTCATCACCACCAACGACGGCGTACCGGTGCGCATCAAAGACGTCGCGGACATCAGCGTCGGGCCGCAGCCGCGTAACGGCATGGTGGGCATGAACCAGCGCGACGATGTGGTCGAGGGCATCGTACTGTTGATCAAGGGCCGGGATGCAGTCAATGTCCTGAATGGTGTGAAACAGAAAATCCAGGAACTCAATGAGTTTGGTTTACCCCCCGGCGTAAAAATCACCCCGTTCTACGACAGGACCGAACTGGTGGGCCATACCATCCATACCGTCGAACACAATATGATAGAAGGCGCGGTGTTGATCCTGATTATCCTGCTGGTATTTTTACGGCGCTTTGTCGCGGCCTTGCTGGTTACGCTGATTATTCCGCTTTCCCTGCTATTCGCCTTCATCCTGGTGGACCTCGGCGGCATTTCCGCCAATCTAATTTCGTTGGGCGCCATCGACTTCGGCATCATCGTCGACGGCGCGGTGGTGTTGGTCGAAGCCGTGATGGTACAGGTTACGCTGGATTTACAGCGCAATGCCGATATGCGGCATCTGCGGCAATCGCTGCTGACCACCGCCAAAGAAATGGGCCGGCCCATTCTGTTTTCCAAAGCCATTATCATCATCGCCTTTTTGCCGATTTTTACCTTCCAGCGCGTGGAAGCCAAAATCTTTTCGCCGATGGCCTACACCCTGAGTTTTGCGCTGGTGGCGTCCATGTTGTTCAGCCTGACTTTTATGCCGGCCATGCTGACCTATTTGCTGGGCCCGAAGCTGGCCGAGCAACACAATCCGCTGGTACATGCGATGGAACATCATTACCGGCGGGCGCTGGAATGGGTGTTAAGCCACGCGCGCGCGGTGTTTATCACTGCGATAAGCGCACTGCTGTTGAGCTTCATGTCGGTGAAACTGATCGGCACCGAGTTTATGCCCAAACTCGACGAGGGTAATATCTGGCTGACTATCACCCTACCAACCCCGGTGTCACTGACTACGGCCAAACAACTGGAGCGGCAGGTGCGGGAAACCCTGGAAACGTTTTCGGAAGCCAAAACCGTCATCACCCAGCTGGGCCGCCCGGAAGACGGCACCGACCCCAAAGGCTTTAACAACCTGGAGGTATTGATAGACCTGAAACCCAAGGATACCTGGCGGTATCAGCGTAAAGACGATCTGGTACAAGCCATGGACAAGGCGCTAGCTATTTTTCCGGGGATACTCACCAACTTTTCCCAGGTGATTCAGGATAACGTCGAAGAAGCCATTTCCGGCGTGAAGGGCGAAATCGCCATCAAAATCTTTGGTAGCGATTTGCAAACCTTGCAGGACAGAGCCGATCAAGTCACGCATATCCTGGCCGGCATACAGGGGGCCACCGATGTCGCGGCCGAGCAGCAGGCCGGCTTGGCGCAAGTGATCGTGGACATCGACCGCGCTAAGGTATCGCGTTACGGCATCAATGTCGCCGATGTGGAGCGGGTGATGGAAATCGGCATGGGCGGCAAGGCGGCGTCGCAGTTTTTGGAAGGCGAACGCCGGTTCGACATCACCTTGCGTTACGAGGACAGCGCCCGCAATTCGGTGGCCAATCTGGAAAGTTTGACGGTGCAAACCCCAACCGGCCAACGCATTCCGCTCTCCGAGCTGGCCACCATCAAAATCAACCAAGGTGCGTCCCGTATCAGCCGCGAAGACAATATGCGGCGAATTGCCATCAAATGTAACCTAATCGACCGCGATCAAGGCAGCTTCGTGGCCGAGGCCCAACAAAAAGTCGCTGCGCAAGTCGATTTGCCGCCCGGCTATCACATCGTTTGGAGCGGCCAGTTTGAAAACCAACAACGAGCGATGAAACGTTTGGCCATCATCGTACCTATCAGTTTGGGACTCATTTTCGTGTTGCTGTTCTGGGCGTTCATGTCGGTTAAAAATGCCTTGTTGATCGTGATGAACGTGCCGTTTGCGATGATAGGTGGCTTACTGATTTTATTAGCAACCGGCATTAATTTGAGCGTATCGGCCGCGGTCGGCTTTATTGCCTTATTTGGGATTGCGGTACAGAACGGCGTGATTTTGGTCTCTCAATTGAACAAATTGCGCCGGGACGGCCAAAAATTGCATGATGCCATCGTCAACGGCTCCGTGAGCCGCTTACGGCCCGTAGTGATGACAGCCTTAATGGCGATGCTGGGTTTATTTCCGGCTGCACTGTCCACCAGCGTCGGTTCGGAAACAGCCAAACCGTTTGCTATCGTCATCATCGGCGGCTTGATCACCGCCACGATTTTAACCTTAACCTTGCTACCCGCTTTGTATCGTTATTTTGCCGAGCCTGACGAGCTTTAGGGGACTACTATGAAAGAAATTCGCGCCTACGTGCAGCCGCACAAGCTCAGCCAGATCACGATGGCATTACTGGAAATACCGGGTTTTCCGGGAATGTCGATCATGGATTGCGAAGGCTTCGGCCGCGAGCGGACCGAGCACAGCCAAGATTACAAGCCGTTTCTCTTGAAAAAACGCCTAGAGATCTTCGCACCCGACGACTTAGTGGAGATTATTTTCGAGACTATCATGCGCACGGCCCATAGCGGGCATCATGGCGACGGCAAGGTGTATATTCTGGACGTGCTGGAAGGCGGCCGCGTCAGCAGCGGCGAACGGGATAAGGATTTGGGCTGAACCCCATGAGCCATCGATCTCTCCCGGCATTTTTCTACGGCACACTGCTGGCACTAACGCTTTATTTTGCCAACGCGGATGCCGAGGAATTACAGCCTGCTGCCGACGACGGAAACTTTTCGTTTATGCAGCTGCTGGCCGACCACGACCTGCACGATATGGTCGACGAACACTGGAATGCCTATGGCCAGGCCACTTACATATCCAGCTGGAAACCGGCCTTCCCTGCCCAATACACCAACCTCAACGGTACGCCGCACTCGCTGCTGCCGAACGCCGAACGCAGTTTCACCGGCACCGTCACGGCCTACTTTGGCTTAAAGGCCTGGCAAGGCGGCGAAATCTATCTGGCGCCGGAAATGATTTCCGAACTGCCCTTGTCGGACTTGAAAGGCCTGGGCGGCAGCATCCAAAACTTTGAGTTGCAAAAGTCAGGCTCGGTCAGCGCAACTTGGTATAAATCGCGCTTTTACTTAAAACAAACCTTTAATCTGGGCGGCGACAACCATGCGGTCAGCTCTGGCCCACTGCAATTGGCGGGCAATGCCGACAGCCGGCGCTTGGTGATCACCGGCGGCAATCTCAGTATCCTGGATATTTTCGATAAAAACAGCTACGCCGCCGATTTACGCCAGCAGTTTCTGAACATGGCGTTTCTGACCAATGCCGCATACGATTTTGCCGCCGACGCCCGCGGCTACAGCGTCGGTTTGGCGGCCGAATATTATTTCGACGACTGGACCTTCCGATTGGGCCGCTTCGCCACGCCACAAAATCCGAACGACTTGCCGCTGGATTTTCGGATGTTCAAATATTACGGCGATCAAATGGAAATCGAGCATCGCCACAGCCTATTTAAACAACCGGGTGCGGTCAGGCTGTTAGCCTACCGGAACCGGGAACGGATGGGTCGTTGGGACGAGGCCATCGCTGCCTACCAAGCCAACTCGGCGCAAAACGCCGCCAATTGCACAAGCTTCAATTACGACTCTACGAACAGTAGCGCCCCGGATCTGTGCTGGGTGCGCAAAGCCAACATCAAAACCGGCATAGGCATTAATCTGGAACAACAGTTAATCGACGGCGTCGGCGTGTTTTTACGCGGCATGGTCAGCGACGGCAAAACCGAAGTGTATTCCTATACCTCGGCGGATCGCTCGCTATCCTTCGGCAGCTTAATCGGCGGCGACAGTTGGGGCCGGCATTACGATGCTCTCGGAGTCGCTTACGCTTGCAGCTGGATTTCCGCCGGACATGCCGAGTATTTGCGCCTGGGCGGCGTGGACGGTTTTATCGGTGACGGCAATCTGCGTTACCGGCCCGAGCAAGTGGTGGACATTTATTACAAATTGCGCTTGCTTCCTTCGGCCTGGATGACCCTGGATTACCAGCACATTGCCAATCCGGCCTATAACGCGGACCGCGGACCGGTTGATGTCTATGGCGTCAGAGCGCATTTTGAGTTCTAGGCAACACTTTAGGAGTTCCCATGCCCCCCTCTTTAAAGCATCTAAGCATTTGTCTGCTGTTACTGCTTACTCCGCACATTAGCGTCGCGGAACAATCTTTGGCAATTGGCGAGGGTGAACGCCTGCTGGTGCTGGCGCCGCATCCGGACGACGAAAGTTTGAGTGCGGCCGGCCTGATTCAACAAGTATTGCAAAACGGCGGCACAGTGCGCAGCTCGGTCGTCACCGCCGGCGATGCTTACGTCGGCGCGGTGATGCTGGACAGCGGGAAGCGCAACCCGTCGGCAGCGGATTATCTGGACTTTGGCGAAAAGCGGCTGGAAGAGTCGCGGCGCGCGGCTCAGCTACTCGGCAATGGCTTTATCCATCTGGATTTACTCGGGTTCTCGGATGGCAGTATCTACTCAGCGTTAATCTCGCATTGGCGGCGCAACCAGCCGATGCGCTCCGAATATACCGGCTTTGACCACGTCCCCTACCGGGAAGCGGAAGACCGCGGACTGGCCCAAGACGGCCAAGATCTACTCAACGAGCTGGTAGCCATTCTGCGCGACACCAAGCCGACGATCATCGCCTTCCCGGATGTGATGGAAAACGATTCCGACCATGCCGGCTTGGGTATGTTTACGCTGCTGGCCGTCCATCAGTGGCTATTGGAAACCCCGACACCGCGCCCACAACCCAAATTACTGGCCTATCTGATTCATTGGCAACACGGCTGGCCGACCGGCTCTAATTGGGGCATTGCGCAGGACTGGAGCGATCAACCGCTGGTATTGCCCGCTGACTTGCCGCTGCGCGGCCATAGCCGGGCTTGCGTCAATCTATCGCCCGCGCAAATCAACTTAAAGCGGGCTGCGCTGGCCGAATACAAAACCCAGCAACGCATCATGGGCGATTTTTTGTCGGCCTTCGTGCGCAGCAGCGAGTGCTTTACCCTACTCAAGCCCAACGACGGCAACCGTATCGAACAGGTTTTGGCGCATTGGCGGCAGGTACGCAAGACATTTGATAATCATCCCTTGAGTCGGCGTAAAATTTGAAAGGATCTGCCCGCAAACTGGCGCTGCGCTTGGCCGTCAACAACCTGAGATCTCGAATATGCTAAAACTTTTGCTACGTCCGGTCATTTTCGTCACGATCGTGATGAGCATATTGGTGATAGGCGAACTGCTGGCCATTGGCCGCCTGACCTGGCGCAATCATCAACGCATCCAAACCATAGAAACCGACATCGGCAAAGGCCACCACCTGGAAGAAACAATCTTCGAGTTGCTGGAGCTGCAATCGCAATTGGCCTTGCATCGCAGCAACCCTGATCTGTCCGCCGAACACCTGAATGACATACAAGATCGACTGCTGGATTTACTGCAAGCCCACAACAACGGCACTGATTTCACGGTCTCGGTCGATTTGAACACCCTGCAAGCCAAATTCGCCGCCGCCAGCAACGGCGATCCGCAGGCGCTGATCGATTCCGTGAATATGATCCGGCAAGTCCTGGATCGGCAAACCAACGAAGAAGAGAAAATGCTGATCGGCGTTGAGGACGACAGCCAGTTGGAACTGCAACTAGCGGTCATTTTGCCGCTGCTGCTGTTTTGGATCGGCCATTATTTTTTTCGCAACAATGTGTTAGAGCCGCTGGATGCGCTACGCGATTTATTGTCCGGCCTGGCGGAAGGCGTGAAGCAGCCGATCACGCGCGAAACGGCTGATCCGATTTTGCGGGACTTGTTCGACCGCTACAATCACTTGGTCGAGCACTTGATCGAACTGGAACAGGAGCATCTGCATTACACCAATCGTCTGGAGCAGCAAGTGCGGCAGACCAGTCACGCTTTACTCGAACAAAGCCAGCGCCTAGCCAAAGCCGAGCGCTTGGCGGCCTTGACCGAAATGGCCGCCAGCACCGCCCACGAATTGCGCAATCCGCTGGCGATTATTCAATTTGCGCTGGAAAATTTGCTGTCCGAAGCCATCGACCCCGATCTGCGCCAGCGTATCGGTCTATTGCATAGCGAAGTGCAACGCTTGACCAACCACCTTAACGACCTGCTGAGCTCGGCGCGCCATGGCAATAAAATTGCCCAGCCTACCGATGTGAATGCAGTCGTCAACGACTTGATCACGCTATTCAAATACCAGGCCACCGATAAAATCCAATTTACGGTGCAGGGCAAAGCCGACAGTTCCTTGATGCTGCCGGAAATCGAATTCCGCCAAGCCCTGTTAAATTTGCTGCAAAACGCTGTGCAGGCCATCGGCACCCGCAACGGTAGCGTAGCGGTGCATATTGCCCAAGACGCCCAGCGCCTGTCGCTGACGGTAATTGATAGCGGCGACGGCTTCGATGAGGCCTTTTTGCGGCAAGGCATTCGTCCGTTTGTCAGCTTGAAGGAAAAAGGCAGTGGCTTGGGGCTGGTGATGGTGCAGCGCTTCGCCAAAGATCTGGGCGGCCAGCTCAAACTGGACAACGATGCTGCCGGCCACGGCCGGGTCAGCCTGAGCTTACCTTTGACTTGAAACGACACACCCGCACAAATTCCAGCAATGCGCCGGCGAATACCCGTCAATCGCATACAATGCCGTAACTCGCAAACCAGCCATAACCATGATGACCAATACCCTGTTAATTATTGAAGATGAAGCCCTGTTAGCCTCCGAATTGGCGCGTTACTTTAGCAAGGGTGGCTGGGAAGTCAGTATTGCCCATTCCCTGCAACAAGCCGAACAGTTTCTCAGCGGACAAGCGCTGGACCCGCTGGTGGTGTTATCGGACATGAACCTGCCGGACGGCAACGCCCTGGATTTGCTGGAGAAACTCAAACCGGAAATCGGCAGCAGCGAATGGGTGTTTCTGACCGGCTACGGCAGCGTCGCCGATTCGGTGCGCGCGGTGCGCCTGGGCGCTTACGACTTTATCGAAAAACCCTGCTCGCTGGACCGCTTGAATCTGTTAGTGGAAGGCGCCGCCCGCAGCGCCCGCGCCCAACGCCGCCTGGAGCAGCAAACCGCGTCGCAGAACCATCAATACAGCATCGACAGCTTGATCGGCTCCAGCCCGGCCATGAACCAGCTGCGGGCCATGCTGAAACAAATCGCCAACGTCCCGTTCTCCAGCCTGATCGTCAGCGGCGAAACCGGCACCGGCAAAGGCATGATCGCCCGAATTCTGCACTATTCCGGCAGCCGCGCCGCCGCGCCCTTGGTGGAAATCAACTGCGCCGCCCTGCCGCGGGAACTGCTGGAAGCCGAATTATTCGGCTACGAAGCCGGCGCTTTTACCGGCGCCAAAAAGCGCCATCGCGGCTTGTTCGAACAGGCGCACACCGGCACGCTATTTCTGGATGAAATCGGCGAAATGGATCTGGATTTGCAAAGCAAGCTGTTAAAAGCCGTGGAAGATCTACGCATCCGCCGGGTTGGCGGCGAAGCGGAGATCAGCATCGACGTACAAATCATCGCCGCCACCAACCTGGACCTGGTGGAAAAAGTGGCCGAAGGCTTGTTCCGCCGCGATTTGTATCATCGCTTAAACGTCATCAACATCCGCATGCCGGCCCTCCGCGAACATAAGCAGGACCTGGATCAATTGGTGCCGCAATTCATCGCCGAATGCAATCGCAAATCGGCCAAGTCGGTCAGCCACATTCCGGAGCAAGCCTGGCAGATGCTGAAAAGCTACGATTGGCCCGGCAATATCCGCGAGCTGCACAATGTGCTGGAGCGCTGCGTGTTGTTGTCCAACGATCATAATTTGCCGGTGGAATGGTTGCAGCTACAAGCCCCGCAAGCGACGACGGCCACACACAACGCCAAAGTCAATCAGGAAGGCGTGTTCATTCCGCTGGACGGCAGCATCAGTCTGCACGAAATGGAAAAATTCATCATTCAGGAAGCCCTGAATCGCAACGACGCCAACGTCACCGGCGCGGCGCGCATGCTCGGCACCACCCGGGAAACCCTACGCTACCGCGTGCAGAAATATCATTTGAAATGTAAGTTTTAAGCGGGTGGACGGGCCGGAATTGATTTGGCGCGGACAAAAAAATGCGCCCTGCCTGTCCGAAGAACTTCGACCAAACAGAGCGCCACGTCCACACATGAGAACAGGTAGGAGTAACAACACAATCTAAGTGGAGCAAGGTTGATGCCAAATAGCCGACCCCTTGATTTTTATGGACTTATGCGATTTGCAGCCGATAAAACGCCGGCAGAATTGCACCAGATACAACCAAAATCCGGCTGTTTTGCACCAGGATGGCTCAATTGGCATGACCATACCGATAGCTGTGTTCACGAAGCGCAGCATTCGACAAATTTGTGGGGCGTTCTCGCTCGGCACTCAGCGATTGCACAAAATTACGCCAATTAACGAGCTCGCGGCGAGATAGCTCGAGTTATTTTGGCGAAGCGTGGAGAAAAAGACTCGACGCATTTAGAAGAAATCCCAGTATAACCAAGCGGGGTTTCCCGCCGACGAATTCAAACCACCAAGCGACCAAAGCCGGACACCTGGCGCTCGAACAATCAAACCGCGCAGGTACAAAAATCGTGTCCGTCCTACCCGAAGTTTTTATAGGGCGCAGCAGCATAGCGCCATGCGCCGAATGATTTAACACCAACAGACAGCCCATGACGGATACGTCTATTAACCCCTTACGGCCTTGTTCTGAAACTTACCCCGGAGTCCACCCATGAGAAAATTAATTTTTAGTACACTACTGGCCACCATCACCCAACTTAGCTACGCCAAGCCTCCAGAAGCCCGCTCCCTGCCGCTGGAGCAGATCAGTATCGAACACATCGATCTTCAAGGCCAGGTCCGAACCTGGAAACTCAATAAGGTGTGTATCGACCAGCAAGCTTACCTGCTGCTGATGAAAGGTTTGACCGAACCGATCAGTATCTCGCCGTCCTTCAAAGACGGGAAACCGGAGCAATGCCGAGTCGCAGACTAAAGCCGGAAACGCTTACGATTATTCCTGCATATGGTTTTATCGGGGTGGTTTTCTTCGCGTATGCCGTGCCGAGCATCGGAGCTTTTGAACGAGCAAATCGGCAAGATAGCCGACTTGCATGCGTAGGACCCGAAGTTTTGTAGGGCGCATTAGCGATAGCGTAATGCGCCGAATGATTTAAAGCCAACATACGGCGCAATACGGCTACGCCTATTGACGCCCTACGAATTGCGCCTTACGACCTTACCGTGAAATCGGGATGGTTTTCTTCCCGCATGCCGCGCCGAGCACCGGAGCTTTTGAACGGAGCAGCACGTTAGGGGCGATGCAGGGATGCGGCGCGTTGCCGAAGGGGCAGGAAGGCCCTTTCGGCAACCCCGTTCAAAAGCTACGGAGCGCAGGGAATAAGCGGCATCCGGGTGGCCTTTTCTTTGGATACTTTCTTTTGGCCAAACAAAAGAAAGTATCGCGGTTGTCGGTCCGCGAACCGACATTAAAACAAGCCGTCGCGTTAGCGACACAAAAGGCGAAAGCCTAATTACCGCGTGGGCACAAAAAACCGTGCCCACCCTTGTATGATGAATTTTAACAACCGATAGCCCAGAAAAACCGATTAAGCTGTGATTGTTCATTGGGAGGCCGTCCCACCCTGAGGACTGGTGGTTTACCAGAGCCTGTCGTGTAGATTGGCCCCCGCCCTATTCACCCATACCGTGGAGTATCCGAGGCTTAGAGCCTGCATACACAAGGAAGGTAGGTGCATGTGCAGGGTCGGGAACCGGTGAATAGTGTACTTCCCTTTAACTGTATTCAAAAACGATTATGACGAACCACCCGCTCAACACCACCGCTGAATCTATCCCTCGCCTGTTTGCCGGCGTGGATGTGGGCGCCGATGAATTGGTGCTGGTGATCCGCAAGAACGGCAAGCCGTTCGATCCGCAAAAATATGCTAATACTCGTAGCGACCGTGCGCGTCTGGTGAATAAGTTGATCAAATTACCCGGCATCAAGGTCTGTCTGGAAGCCACCGGTATTTACCATTTCGATCTTGCTATTGCGCTACACGACGTCGGTGTACCTGTGATGGTGGTCAATCCCAAGGCTTCGCATCACTTCGCTAAGGTATTGATGAAAAACAGTAAAACCGACGCCGTCGATGCCAACACCTTGGCCGAATATGTCGAGCGCATGGATTTCGTCGCCTGGACTCGTCCTTCGAATCAAGCGCTGGCTTTGCGCGGCTATGCTCGCCGTATCGACGCGCTAACCGGTCAGAAGGCCGCCGCGAAAAATCATCTACATGCGCTGAGTGCGACCGAGGAAACGCCGAAGGCCCTACTACGCGATGCCAAATTGGCGATTAGTCAGCTGGAAAAACGCATCGATACGTTGGCTGGCGAGGCGCTGGCGTTGATCGACCAGCATCCGGAACTGCAACGAATATTCGACCTGTTGACCGGCATCAAAGGCATTGCCCAAACCAGCGCCATTGCCTTGATGGGCGAACTACTGCTATTGCCGCCCAACCTGTCGCATCGCGAATGGGTCAAGTTTGCCGGACTCGATCCCAAGGCCTTTGAGTCGGGCAAAAGCGTACACAAGAAAATGCGGTTATCCAAGGCCGGTAACCGGCATATTCGTTCGGCGTTGTATATGCCGGCCTTGAGTGCCAAACAGCACGATCCGCATGTGCGAGCGTATTTCCAGCATTTGATCGACAACGGCAAGAAACCTTTGCAAGCCGTCTGCGCCGTCATGCGTAAATTACTGCATGCGATCCATGGCATGTTGAAGCACGATCAGCCGTTCGATAACACGCGGTTTTATGCCATCCCTGAATCCATCATCGCCGAGTAAAAGATGATGAAATTTGTTGCTTTTGAACAGAGTATCTACTTGGCTTTTGGCCAAGCAAAAGAAAGTATCTCGGCTGTCGGGCCGAGACCCGACATCAAAATAAGCCATGGCATATTCCAAAACATGCGTACGATTACGCTATCGCTAATCGTACCTACGCTGGCTAGGCCTCAACCCGCGGCATGCGCGCGCTCTTCGTCGAGTAGCCATGCTGCGAAGGATGCTGAAGCAGCGCACCACTCAGCGACAGTAATCTCGCATGAGAAGAACACGTCATCTTGTAGTTGCACGAGCGTCAATAGGACACCGGGTTTTGGTGCCACGACAAACCCCTTTGCGTTGTTGAAGCACTCCGAGACGTTCGTCAGGAAGCCCATCAGATTGAAGACAGCTGGGTAGGGTTCCTTTTGACCCTGAAAGCAGGCCCGGTCGAGAGATTCAAACATCTCGTAAGGCCTGAGTCCGTCCAGACTCTCGTGCCACAAGCCCGCCGAACAAGCACAGATTGTGGTCAAGTGATCCGCTAGAGGCCTGAAGACGCAGCATGGCTCGTTGAAGTCGCCGACGATGCGACCGGCTAGATGGACCTGCATCCTTCCTGCCAAGCTGCTGCCCACGAAGCGCGGAAGCCCAGCCTCTGGGCCTGGCACTGCTTCGATTGCAAGGCCCGACGAGTGACCGAAAAGCATTGCTGTGAGGCCTAACAAGTGATTAAAAAGTTTCCGTATATCATGCCAGCTCCCCCTATACCACTAACCTCGGCACCGCCGCCAACAACCTCTGAGTATAAGCATGCTCCGGCGCCCCACAAACCTTAGCAGTCAAGCCTTCTTCAACAATCTTCCCCTTATACATCACCACCGTCCGATCACTGAGATACTCCACCACCCCAATATTATGCGTGATAAACAACAAGGTAAGATTCCGTCGCCGACGAATATCCAGCAGCAATTGCAAAATTTCCGCCTGTACCGACACATCCAGCGCACTGGTAATTTCATCGCACACCACAAACTCCGGATTTAGCGCCAAAGCCCGCGCCAAGCCGATGCGCTGGCGCTGGCCGCCAGAGAACTCGTGCGGGTAGCGCCACAAGGATTCGCGGCTGAGTTGCATGTCTTCCAGCAGTTGCCCAGCTAGTTCGATACGCTGTTCGTGATTGGCGCCGATGCCATGCACCTTCATCGGTTCGATCAGCGTGGTTTCCACCAGCAAGCGCGGGTTGAGCGAAGATTGCGGGTCCTGAAAGGCAATCTGCATCTTGCGGCGCAACGGCCGCAGTTCGCGGGCGGACAAGCCGGTGAGTTCCTGACCGTCGATGCGGATGCTGCCGGCCGTCGGCAATTCCAGTTGCAACACCGCCCTGCCCAAAGTGGTTTTGCCGCAGCCGGATTCACCGACCAAGGCGACGATTTCACCGCGCGGAATATCCAGCGATACTTCATCCACGGCCTTTACATAGTCGACGGTTTGCCGGAACAAACCTTTTTTGATGGGGAACCAGACTCTCAAATCACGGATTTGCAGTAGCGGCTCGCCCTGCTTCGTCACTATTTGAGCGGAACTCTTATGACTATCCACATCTATCCGAGCCGAGCTGGTAGTCCCCTCTCCCTCCGGGAGAGGGCTAGGGTGAGGGGAGTTCATCGAAACGTTTTGCGTTGACTGTAGCCTTAAGCCGGCGCGCTCCAGTACGGAAAGCAGTTTTTTATCGCTCTTACTCAGCAACTCATCCGACAGAGGGGGCGAGTAAGGTGAAGCATTGATTTGCATCCCCTCACCCTGCCCTCTCCCGAGGGGAGAGGGTTCTGCTCTCGCTATTACGACGGGCTCCTGTGAAATAGTTAGATTTTCCGCGCTTGGCGATTCGGCGGTTTCGGGAACAGAAGGATTGGCACCTAGGGCCGCCCTGCCCGGTTTGGCCAGATTCTCCGGCACCGCGGCCAGCAATTGTTGGGTATAGGGATGCTTAGGGTTGCGCAGTAGTGATTTACACGCGCCGACTTCCACCAGTTTACCCTGCTGCATCACGCCCACCCAATGCGCCATCTGCGCCACCACACCAAAATCGTGGGTGATGAACAGCATGCTCATGCCAGTGTCGTCCTGGAGTTTGCGCATCAGGCGCAAAATCTCCGCTTGCACGGTCACATCCAGTGCGGTGGTCGGCTCGTCAGCGATCAATAACTGCGGCTGGCAGGCTAGCGCCATAGCGATCATCACTCGCTGGCGCTGGCCACCGGATAACTGATGCGGATAGTCGCGGAAGCGACTGGCGGCGTTGGGAATTTGCACCTGCTCCAAGGCCTTGATAGTCCGCTCGGTGGCTTCGGCGTCGTCCATATCGGGATGATGCAATTGCAGAGCCTCGGTGATTTGCTCGCCGATGCTCATCACCGGGTTCAAGGAGGTCATAGGCTCCTGGAAAATCATGGCGATTTTTAAACCACGCACCGTTCGGATACCGACATCATCCAGGCTTAACAAATCCTGGCCGTTCAACAAAATCTCGCCGCTGGGGTGCGACGCCACACCGTCCGGCAATAAGCGAATCACCGACAAAGCACTGACCGACTTGCCGCTGCCGGATTCACCGACCAGGCAAAAGGTTTCGCCTTTGGGGATGCTGAAACTGATGTCGTCCACAGCTTTGACTTCGCCGCCACCGGACCTTAGATAAGTGCGCAGGTTGCGAACTTCCAACAAGGGCTGGCTCATGATTTGACCCCGGCCTTATCCGACAAGCGCGGATCGATGGCATCCCGAAACGCTTCGCCGATCAAGTTGTAGGCAAACACCGTCATGAAGATAGAGCCGCCGGGGAACACCGCCATCCACCAGTTAAAGGTCGAGGATTTGACGGCCTGATCCAGCATCGCCCCCCAGGATGGCGCATCGACCACGCCCAAGCCCAAAAAGCTTAAGGTCGCTTCCGACAGTATCGCCCCGGCTACCCCAAAGCTGACCGCCACCAATAAAGGTGCGACGCCGTTGGGGAGCATGTGTCGGAATAAGATTGAGGTAAGCGGCAAGCCGCTGGCTACCGCCGCCTGCACGTAATCCTGTTTGCGCAGCTTCAGGAACTCCTGGCGCACGTAACGCGCGTAGCCGGACCAACCGGTGACGCCGATAATCACCATCATCATGTACAGACTGCGGCCAAAGAAGGCCACGAAGGTCAGCAGCAGAAACAGCGTCGGAATGTCTTCGAAGATTTCCACCAGCCGCATACCCAGCATATCGACGACGCCGGAGAAATAGCCCATCAAGCCACCGACTACAATACCGATTGCCAAGGCAATCCCAGAGGCAATCAGGCCGATGCTCAAGGAAATGCGGCAGGCATGGATCATCCGGCTTAACACGTCGGCACCGTTTTCTTCGGTGCCCATTAAATGCGTGTGGCCTTCAGTGGCGAAGGGGGCTTCTAGGCCCTTGCTACCCAAGTCGCGCAGATAATCGACGGGGGCATAGGGAATCGGCGGCATGATTTTCCAATCGACTTGCGTGTAAGCGGCGCTTCGGAAATCGTCGTAGATCACCAGCACCGGCGGTTTGACGAAGCTATTAACCAGCAAAGCCGCCACAGCACTACCCAATAAAAACAACAGAATCTGTTTACCGCCGTCTATGTTTAGCCGGTAAACCACCAGGGCAATGAAAAAGCTGGCCAAGATCCAGGTGTCTTCGACGCTGAGGTATTCCAGCACCGGTGCGGAAATCACGCCGTCCTTGCTCATCAGCAAGGGCATGGAGTTGGCCAGAAACGGCGCGAACACCGTACAGAACACTAACAGCGCCACCCAGCCCAAGCCAAATTTAACGCCAACGCCGGCCAGGGTTTTGCGCCAGATACGCGCAGAAAAAGATTCGCGGCTAATCACGGGCTTAGTCATAACTCACCCTTGGATCGGCCAGGGTGTAACAGAAGTCGGCGATCAGATAGCCGATCAGTGTCAGAAAGCCGCTGATCCAGGTAATCGACAACACCAACTCTCGGTCGCGGCCTTTCACCGCTTCCACCGCCAATTGGCCCATGCCGTTGATGCTGAAAATATTTTCCACGATCAAGGAGCCGGCCAACAGACTGGGCAGCAAGCCGGCCGAGACGGTAATCAACGGCAATAAACTATTGCGGAATACGTGTTTCCACAGTACGTCGGTTTCGGCCAAACCCTTGGCGCGGGCGGTGCGGGCGTAATCGGCGTGCAGGTTTTCCAGAATCGAGGTGCGGGTGAGTTTGGTTAATGCCGCGAAACCGCCGTAGGACAGGCAAATCACCGGCAAGATCAGATGCCAGATTCTGTCCAACAAGAAACCTCTTACAAAGCCGCCCTCGTCCCAATACGGCAGGAAGGGCATATCCTGCGCTTCCCGGCTGCTGATGCCGGCGGTCGGGAACCATTGAAAGTACTGAACATTGGCAAAAAAACCCAATAGTAAGACGCCCGCCAACATGGTCGGAATCGACCACAAGGCCAACATTGACATGCCGGCGCCCAAGTCGAAAGCGCTGCCACGTTGGGTCGCGGCCTTCATGCCGACCATGATGGCGATGATGTAGGTAAACGGCAGGGTGACCAGATTGAGTAGCAAGGTAATCGGAATGCGCTCGGCCAGAATGTCCGATACCGGCCGGCCGTATTGAAAACTGGTACCCAAGTCCATGCCCTTGCTGAAGGAAAACTCGCCGCGCTGACCTTGGGGGTCTGTGACAAAGCCAATCGGCGAAACATTGTTCAGCCAGCGCAGATATTGCACCGGTGCCGGCTGATCCAGGCCATAGCGTTTGTTGTAATAGTCCAGCAAAGCCTGTTTTTCCTGTGGCTTCATGTCCATGCCGCCGATCAAAGTCTGGGCGCTGATGCCGCCCGGCGACATAGCCATCACACTGAACACCAGCACGGTAATCCCCAGCAAGGTGGGGATCATCAACAGCAAACGCCGCAACAGGTAAGTCAACATCGGCGAATCCTTGGCCTATTGGGTGTATTTTTGCTGCGCCAGCGGCACGTAGTTTTCCAGCGGCAGGGAGCCGAAGTTCAAACCCAGTTTGGTCATTTGCAGGTTGTGGATGCGCTTGTCGACAAATAACAAGCTCTTGCGCCGCATCAAAAAGGTATAGGGTTGGTCTTCATAGAGAATGTGCTCGGCTTGCTGCCAGAGCGGCATTCGTTTGCCTTCGTCGACGGTGCGGCGGGCATCGTCGATTAACTTGTCCAAGGCCGGGTTTTTGTAACTGACGTAGTTATCACCTTTGCTGACTGCTTGTGAGCTATGGAACATCTGGTACAAATCGGTTTCGATACCGCTGGTCCAACCCAGGGTGATGGCATCGAAGTCTTTTTTGTCCAGATTTTCCAGCATCACCGGCCACTCTTGCGGCGTGGGAATCAACTTGACGCCGGCGCGGGCGTACAAGTCTTTCAGCAACAACACCATGCGTTTGGTGTCTTCGTTGGCTTGAAAGTAAGTCAGTTTAAACTCAAAGGGCGCCCCGGCCTTGTCTTCTAATACGCCGTCGCCATTCTTGTCCTGGTAACCGGCTTCTTTAAGCAAGGCTTTGGCTTTGTCGAGATCCGCCTGATAAGGTTGTAAAGCCGCATCGTGCTGCTTGCTGGTTTTACTGAACGGACTGACGGCCGGCTCGGCGTAGTCCAGCATGACGTCCTTTATTACCCGGCTGACGTCGGTCAGATAAGTCATGGCTTGCCGCACGCGCTTGTCAGCGAAACGGGTCGGTTTGCCGCCGCGCTCTTGGTTCCAGCCGATGTAGCTATAGCCGACGACCGGTGGCATGTATTCGAAGTTTTGGCTCTTGGCCTGGATTTGTGGGTCTTTTTTCAGCTCTTGATACTCGACCGGTCTAGCGGAGTAAGAGTCGATATCACCATTACGAAAGGTGGTTAAACGGGCGCTATCGTTTTGGATGATTTTCCAGAGAATGCGATGGTAAGACGGTTGCACGTCGCCCCAGTAACGCTCGTTACGGACCAGTTCAATATTGCCTTTGTCCGGCGTCCAGTTTTTCGGATCGTTTAATCGATAAGGGCCACTACCCAATAACAAACCTTTGGACTCGTTGAATTTTTGCGGCTCTTTCAAGTACGGCTCGTAAAAATGTTTGGGCATGATGCCTATGCCACCAGCCAGGGACAACGCTTCGAAATAGGGTTCTTTGAAGGTAAACATCACTTCGTATTTACCGTTGGCTTTGACGCTTTTGACTTTTTCCAGGTAGGCCCGTTCGCGCGGCGCCTGGATCGCGTCAGTCATAATGAAATTGAAACTGAACACTACGTCGTCGGCGGTTAAGGGTTTGCCGTCGGAAAAACTGACGTCTTCGCGCATCAGGAAAGTAATCACCAAACCGTCCTCGCTAATCGTCCAGTCCTTGGCGACCAGACCCTCCCATTCCAGGGTGTCGGGGTTGCGGGTGATTAGGCTTTCCAACACATAACTTTGTACATTGGAGGCATAAGCATCACTGGACACCAGCGGCGTGATGGTTTTGAGGTTGGTGCCAAAGGCTTCCACGCTCCAGTCGCCTTGGGCGTAATCCGGCATACGAGTAGCAGTATGAGCGCGTTGAAATGCTTGTGCGACTTCGCCACTATTCGTCGAATTTGATGATGCGTTTGCGGCAATCGCGCCGGAGGCGATAGCCCCGCGCAGTTCGCGCATATCCTTGGCTTGCTCAGACAGCGCGGCTTGCATTTCACTCAATTTCAGCCATTGCCGATCGATTTGGTACATCGCCAACACGACCAACAAAATGGTCAAACTGAGTAGCGCATAGAGAATCCAGTCTCGGGTTGAGGATTGTGTTTGCATGTGTCCAATGTTTCGCAGAAATTAAACAGAAACTTGAGCGACGCTTTTGCTTGTGGCTAGCACTATCCGCATCGGTTTGGGGTTCGCCGATAAAGCCGCCTTTGCAAAAACGTCAGGTGTCCTTACTTTTTAACCCGGTGGGTCGCCGCCGCGCTAGCCACCGGGGTAATCTTTACAGCAAGTTGGTAATCGGTGCCTCGGGATTGACGTCGGCATCGTAATCCACGCCGTCTACTTCAAAACCGAACAACTTCAGAAACTCGTGTTTGTAACCGGCAAAATCGCTCAATTCGTTGATATTGTCGTTGTTGATTTGTTCCCACAAAGCCGTGACCTTGTCTTGTACTTGCGGTTGCAGTTCTTTTAAGTCGGCACGCAGGCGGCCGGTGTCGTCCAGAATGGGATTGGCGCCGTAAAGACTATCGCGGAACAAGCCATTGACCTGCTCGATGCAGCCTTCGTGAGTGCCCTCTGCCTTCATGGTTTTGAACAGCAAGGCCAAATACAAAGGCATGACCGGAATCGCCGCGCTGGCTTGAGTGACTACGGCTTTGAGTACCGACACTCTGGCGTCGCCGCCTAATGCTGCCAATTTATTGCGAATATCGATCACACGTTTGTCCAAATCTTTTTTGGCCGCACCGATGGTGCCGTCCCAATAAATGTCCCAGGTGATTTTTTCGCCCAAATAAGTGTATGCAGTGGTTTTGGCACCTTCCGCCAAGACGCCGGCGTCGGCCAGCGCATCGATCCACATTTGCCAGTCTTCACCGCCCATCACGGCCACCGTGTTGGCTATTTCTTCCTCGGTGGCTGCCGGCAGGGTGAATTCTTTGATAATCTCTTTATCGGTATCGATACCGTTTTGCACCAAGTCCTTGCCGATCGGTTTCAAGGTCGAATTGTGGGTGATGCCGGTTCTAGGATTGGTGCGACGCGGCGCGGCTAAGCTGTAAATCACCAGATCGACTTTGCCCAAGTCCTGTTTGAGAGCGTCTATGGTTTTTTGTTTGATCTCGTCGGAAAAGGCGTCGCCATTGATGCTTTTCGCGTACAGTCCTTCAGCTTCGGCAAATTTATGGAATGCCGCAGAATTGTACCAACCGGGAGTACCCGGCTTATCGGCCGTACCCTCGCGCTCAAAAAACACACCCAGCGTTTTCGCACCGGAACCAAAAGCCGAGACAATCCGAGATGCCAGACCGTAGCCGGTAGAAGCGCCCAAAATCAGCACATTCTTTGGACCATTAGCGATGGCGCCGAAACTTTTGACGTAGTCGATCTGCTGTTTGACATTGGCTTCGCAGCCGACCGGATGGGTGGTGACGCACATAAAACCGCGTACGCGAGGTTTGATAATCATGTTGATCCTTAAATCAAGCTATTAAAAATTAAGACGAGTGTCGCTTTCGCAGCGATGTTTGTTACAAATTTTAAAGTTTATCCCATGATATGGCTGAACAGGAAAATAATATCGATGGTATCCGAAGCGAAAAATCGCCTTATTCGGCTATCCGCGACTATGTTAATAAACGTCAGCCTAAAAGCCAATGTGGGGCGGACGCTGCTGGCTATTCACTCACCGGGCAATGGTTATAGCGACTAACTAAAAGTCGCTGACTAGAATCCGCAACAACATCCTCTTTGCTAAGCGCTAACTGCTTAATCAAGCAAAAAAAAGGGAGCACTAAGCTCCCTTTTTGCAGGCCCACCTTGCGGTTTACTGTTTTTGCGTATTGATAACGATCTCGGCTTTAGTCTGCAACGCATTCAATACCGCTTCCATCTGCGCCTTACCAAAGGCGGCCGAGATGTTTTTGGCAATCAAGGCCTGTTTGCTCTTGTCACTATCCGACATGACACCCTCGTGTACATTGTTGACGCTAACCACCAATTTACCGCCCTTGGCTTCGTCAATTACCGCCACGCTAGGCTGACCGGCCTTCGGTTTGGCGGTTCTAAAAATCTCTTGAGTAACAGCCGCCGGCAATTCACTGGTAGTGCGTGTCAAGCCATTGATTTTTTTGGTCTGCAAATGCAGCGCTTCGGCGATTTGCGCAAGCGTTTTACCGCCAACCAATTCCTGCTTAATTTTATCGGCAGTTGCGATGGCCTGCTGTTTTGCTTTATCTTGCTGAATCGCAGTAATGACCTCAGCCTTAACTTCCTTGAGCTCTCTGCTGGCGGCAGGTTGATGCGATAACATACGCAACACCACAACTTTGTCGCCGCCAATTTCCAGCGGCTCGCTGTTGCTGCCTTTTAACACATCTTCGGAAAACGCAGCCGCCCGAACTTTTTCGTCGGCAGCGATACCTTCACCCGCGGTGCGAGTAAACGCTTGGGTTTTGCTGGTTGCTCCACCCAATAGTTGCGCAACCGCCGCCAAACTATCAGGATTTTCATAACTGACTTCGGCAACTTTCTCGGCCAAGGTATTAAATTTGGCTTCGGCCTGCGCTTTTTGATAAGCCTTGCTGACTTCGGCTTTTACCGCTTCGTAAGGCTTTACGTCGCCCGGTATCAATTCGGTGACTTTAATTAAATGATAACCAAAAGCCGATTTAACGGGCTCGGAGACTTCGCCCAGTTTTAAGCTGCTTGCGGCATCTTCAAAGGCTTTCTCCATCACGCCGACATTAAATAAACCCAGGTCGCCGCCATTTTTAGCGGTTAATTTATCGTCGGACACTTCGGCGGCTAAGGCAGCGAAATCCTTGTTTTTCAAATCTTGTTTGGCTTTCAGGGCTTTTTGCAGCGCTAAATCGTCGGCGGCTTTATCCTTGCTGAATGCGAACAGGATATGACTGATTTTTCTGCGCTCTTTCGTAGTGAATTGGACTTTTTGTTCTTCGTAGTAAGCCTTTAACTGCTCTTCAGTAGGGCTAATATCTGCGGCCAATTTATCCAATGATAATTCCACGTATTCGATAGCCACCTGCTCGGGAGTCTGATACGCATCCTGGTGCTGCTGATAATAAGCGGTAATTTCCTCTTCGCCGGGCTGTTGACTGACAGCCGTTAACGGCACGGTCAAATATTCCACATCGCGGGTTTGGTTCTGGATTTTAAAGAAGTTGTTGATTTCCGCCGGCGTGACAAAGCTGCTATCTACCACGGCTCTTTGGAATTGCTCCATCACCAAAGCTTTTTTGATGCGATTGACGAACTCGGCTGAAGACATGCCTTGCGAACCGAGCATGGTTTGGTATTGCGTCTTATCGAACTTACCGTCTTTTTGGAAATACTCGAGAGTTTGTATGAAGTCCCTGGCCGTCTCATCGCTAACCAACAGGTTTTGATCCTGAACGTATTGCAACAACACCTCGTCGCGAACCAGCTTTTGCAAAGCCTGTTTTTTTATCGTCTCTTCGTCGAATTTCATGCCTGCCAGATTTTGCGCATATTGCTGATAGGCCTGACTGACATCCCGCTGAAAAAACTCCTTGTCTCCCACAGACACTACCGGGGCCTCTTTACCGCCGCCAAGGTAGTTTTGGATGCCCCACAATCCGAAAAGCACACAAATCAAAATCAATATGATTGATGCAAACAGACCGTGCACCTTTTCTCTAATCTCTAAAAGCATAAACGCTGTCCTTAAACAGTATTAAACCCGATCGCTTCAGGCCATAAAATTAACAGGCAAAAAAAAACCTCGGACCATACGGCCCGAGGTTTCTGTTTTGGCGGAGCGGACGGGGCTCGAACCCGCGACCCCCGGCGTGACAGGCCGGTATTCTAACCAACTGAACTACCGCTCCAAAGTCTGGTGGGTGCTGAGGGGTTCGAACCCCCGACCCTCGCCTTGTAAGGGCGATGCTCTCCCAGCTGAGCTAAGCACCCGACTAAAGAGCGGCTAGTTTACAGCATCTTTTAAAGATTTGCCAGCTTTAAATGAAGGAATTTTCGCGGCTTTAATGGTGATCTCTTCACCGGTCTGCGGATTGCGGCCTTTACGCTCTGCTCTTTCTTTAACATCGAATGTGCCGAAGCCAACCAAGGCAACGGAATCACCTTGTTTCAAAGCATCTTCTACTGCTTTGATAAAACCATCTAAAGCCCGCCCTGCATCAGCTTTAGTTAACTGGGACGCACTGGCGATTGCATCGATAAGTTCCGATTTATTCATTTATTTCCCCTTAGGATGTCGTTGTATTAATTATGCTCAGCAAACAAATGTTTGGATTTGTCCACTAACCGGTTTTCCACCAACCCGATTTACAGCCTCTCCTGGTGCGAGAGGTCGACATTTATATCAATCGCCTGCAAGCGATGTCAAGCACAGAAGTCCGCGGAAGCCACGACGCTGATGGTTTCCGCCGACCCGACTCAACTTTTAATGGGCAACAACACCCGGCTTTTTTACCTCTACTTTGCTGGTAGCTGTTTCAGTTATTTCTGCCACCGGGATTGCAGCAATGGGGGTGGGCATATGCTGTAGAGCCAACTCCAACACTTCATCTATCCAACGGACACACTTAATCGCCAAATTACGTTTGATATTTTCCGGGATCTCGGCGAGGTCCTTTTCGTTTTCCGCCGGAATCACCACTGTCGCAATGCCGCCGCGATGCGCAGCCAACAATTTCTCTTTCAGTCCGCCAATCGGTAGTACTTCACCGCGCAGGGTAATCTCTCCGGTCATCGCCACATCAGCACGCACTGGAATTTTGGTCAAAGCTGAAATAATAGCGGTACACATGCCAATACCGGCACTAGGCCCGTCTTTTGGGGTCGCGCCCTCCGGAACGTGAATGTGAATATCATTTTTTTGGAACACATCGCTGTCGATTCCCAAGATATTAGCTCGACTCCTGACCACCGTGACCGCCGCTTCAATCGACTCCTTCATCACATCGCCGAGTTTACCGGTCGTTAGCTGCTTGCCCTTACCCGGCATTACCGCAGTTTCAATCGTCAACAACTCACCGCCAACTTCAGTCCATGCCAAACCTGTCACTTGACCAATTTGATCGCTGTCTTCGGCCATGCCATAGCTAAAGCGTCTGACGCCTAGATACTTGTCCAGTGTTTTCTCGGTAACCGAGGTTCGACTTTTGCGGGATTTCAACAACAGGTCTTTCACGACTTTCCGGCAAATTTTCGAAATTTCCCGTTCCAGTCCGCGCACACCCGCTTCCCGCGTGTAGTACCTGATAATATCCTTGACCGCTGCTTCGGAGATGGAAATTTCCGACTCTGCCAGACCGTTGTTTTTGATCTGCTTCGGAATCAAAAAGCGCAGGGCGATGTTGATTTTTTCATCTTCCGTATAACCAGCCAAACGGATTATTTCCATCCTGTCCATCAAGGCGGGCGGGATATTCATCGTATTCGCGGTAGCCACAAACATCACGTCGGATAGATCGAAATCGACTTCCAGATAATGATCCGAGAAAGTATGGTTTTGCTCCGGATCAAGGACTTCCAACAGCGCCGAAGCCGGATCGCCGCGAAAATCTGCCGCCATTTTGTCGATCTCGTCCAGCAAGAACATGGGATTCCGGGTTTTGACTTTCGACAGATTTTGCAGAATTTTACCGGGCATAGAGCCTATGTAGGTACGCCTATGTCCGCGAATTTCCGCTTCGTCTCTTACCCCGCCTAACGCCATCCGCACGTACTTGCGATTGGTGGCCCGTGCAATCGACTGGCCGAGAGAGGTTTTACCAACCCCCGGAGGACCGACCAAACACAGAATAGGCCCTTTCAACGCTTTAACACGTTGCTGCACGGCGAGATATTCAAGTATCCGCTCTTTAACCTTATCTAGGCCGTAATGTTCGGCTTCCAATACCTCTTCCGCGAGTTTTAAATCGTGCCGCACCTTGGTTTTCTTTTTCCAAGGCACGTTGACCATCCAGTCTATGTAATTACGCACCACCGTGGCTTCGGCTGACATCGGCGACATCATTTTCAGTTTATTCAGCTCGGCCGTCGCCTTGGTTTTCGCTTCGGCGGACATGCCGGCCGCGGCAATTTTTCTTTCCAGTTCTTCGATCTCGTTGCTGGCTTCGTCCATCTCGCCCAGCTCTTTTTGAATAGCTTTCATTTGCTCATTCAAATAATATTCGCGCTGATTTTTTTCCATCTGCTTTTTAACGCGGCCGCGAATTTTCTTTTCCATCTCCAGAATATCGACTTCACCTTCCATCAAGGTCATCAAATTTTCCAGACGTTTAGCCACATCGACCATTTCCAGCATCAGCTGTTTTTCTTCAACTTTTAAAGCCATATGCGCCGCCATCGTATCGGCCAGGCGGCTTGGGTCGTCAATGCCGGCCAGGGAATTAAGCACTTCGGGCGGAATTTTATTATTCAATTTCACATACTGATCAAACGAATTAATCGCCGTGCGCTGCAAAACCTCCGCTTCCTGTTCGGAAATATTTAATTCGTCACTCAACTCGACGACGCTGGCCGCGCAATAATTATCAACTTCTTGGTATTTTGTTACGGAGCAGCGCTGACTGCCTTCAACCAATACTTTCACCGTACCGTCCGGCAATTTCAACAGTTGTAGGATGTTGGCCAAGGTCCCGACCCTGTATAAGTCATCAAAACCCGGTTCATCGACATCGGCCTGTTTCTGGGCAATCAGCAACACTTGTTTGTCTTGTTTTATGGCGGCATCAAGGGCATCAATAGACATACCTCTACCGACAAACAATGGAATCACCATATGCGGATAGACCACCACGTCCCGTAAGGGCAAGACAGGAATTAATTCATCTTTGGTTTTTAACTCGGTCATTTCATTTGCTCCCTTGAGCAGCTCAAAACATTAGATGTCATCCTATATGAGGATGAACTCCCAGAAAACAAGTATCTTTAATTTCAGGCAAAAAAAAGGGGGCGTTATTGAAAAAGCCCCCTTTTTTGGTTATTTCTTCGCGAGAGCGCGAGAAACGTTCAAAGCCCCTTATCTAAGAAGCGTCCGAAGCCACCAGCTTTTGCTCTGCTTCGTAAACCAAAATTGGCTCCGAATTACCCAAAATGACGTTTTCGTCGATGACAACTTTCGATATTTTGTCGTTGGAAGGCAGTTCGTACATCGTATCCAACAACACATTCTCGACAATTGTTCGCAAACCTCTGGCACCGGTTTTTCGTTCCATCGATTTGCGGGCAATCGCCGCTAACGAATCATCTCTAAACTCCAGCTCCGCACCTTCCATTCCAAACAAATGCTTGTACTGCTTGATCAAAGCATTTTTAGGCTGTGTCAGAATTTGAATCAACGCGGCTTCATCCAACTCGTCCAGCGTAGCGATAACCGGCAGACGACCAACAAACTCCGGAATCAAACCATATTTGATCAAATCCTCGGAGCGCACATCGGCAAAAATCTCGCCGACATTGCGTTTATCGTCCTTGGTTTTAACTTCCGCCGAAAAACCGATGCCACCCTTCTCGGTACGATGTTTGATGACCTTATCCAAACCGGCAAAAGCCCCACCCACGATAAACAAGATATTGGCAGTGTTGACCTGCAAAAAATCCTGCTGTGGATGCTTGCGACCGCCTTGTGGCGGGACAGAAGCGACAGTGCCTTCGATAAGCTTCAGCAAGGCCTGCTGCACTCCTTCCCCGGAAACGTCGCGAGTAATCGACGGATTATCGGATTTGCGAGAGATTTTATCGATTTCGTCGATATAGACGATCCCGGTCTCCGCTTTTTCCACGTCGTAATCGCACTTTTGCAGAATCTTTAAAATGATGTTCTCAACATCTTCACCGACATAACCAGCCTCGGTCAGCGTGGTGGCATCTGCTATGGTGAACGGCACATCCAGCAATCTGGCCAATGTTTCGGCTAACAAGGTTTTACCGGAACCCGTGGGCCCAATCAGCAAGATATTACTTTTCGCCAACTCGACTTCGTTCTTTTTGCTGTTGCTGCGCAAGCGCTTGTAATGATTGTAAACAGCCACGGCCAGAATTTTTTTGGCATTTTCCTGACCGATGACATAACCATCCAATTCTTGCTTGATTTCCTTCGGCTTAGGCAACGCACCACCGGCCACGGACATTTCATCTTCCAGCAACTCATCTCTGATGATGTCGTTGCACAATTCCACACATTCGTCGCAAACATAAACGGATGGACCTGCAATCAGTTTCCTGACTTCATTTTGACTTTTACCGCAAAAAGAACAGTAAAGAAGTTTTTCATCGTCTTTACCTTTCTTGTCTCTACTCATAGACAGACTCCACCGTGATACATTACCTCGTCATGGCGATGAAATATATCAAAAACCAACATTCAAATCACGTCGCAGTCTTGACGAAGCGACGCGACACTTATCAGGCAATACGACTAGTCAATACTTTGTCGATCAAACCGTAATCAACCGCTTGCTGAGAACTCAGAAAGTTATCTCGATCCGTATCTTGCTGAATTTTTTCCAAGGGTTGCCCGGTATGATGGGCCAAGATTTTATTCAAACGCTCACGAATAGCCAAAATCTCCCGGGCATGAATATCAAAATCCGAGGCTTGGCCTTGAAACCCCCCCAAAGGCTGATGAATCATCACTCTGGAATGAGGCAAACAATAGCGCTTACCCTGCGCACCACCCGCTAACAGCAGCGCCCCCATACTGGCGGCCTGACCGATACACATGGTGCTGACATCCGGCTTGATAAATTGCATGGTATCGTAAATCGACATCCCTGCTGTCACTGAGCCACCGGGAGAGTTGATATACAAATGTATATCCTTATCCGGATTCTCGGACTCCAAGAACAGCAATTGCGCTACCACCAGATTAGCCGAGTAATCTTCCACTTGGCCAACTAGAAAAATTACCCGCTCTTTCAGCAAACGGGAATAAATATCGAACGATCTTTCCCCACGGGCTGTTTGTTCAACCACTATAGGCACTAGACCGCCCGCCGCTTGCGGCGCCATCATTTCGCTCATCACATTTTGGTTAAACACGTTTAGCCCTCATTCGTTACTGTTTTTCCATGACATCATCAAAACCAACTGTTACGTCGGTGATTTTAGCCTGACTGACAATCCATGCAACAGCTTGGTCCTCTAAGACCATCTGCTGCACATCATTTAGCCTGGCCTTGTCGGCATAATACCAGTTCACAACGTCTTCGGGGCGCTCATAACTCTTCGCCATATCATCAATGACCGCACGCACTTTATCGGCATCGACCTTGATGTCATTCTTTTGGATGATTTCACCCAGAATCAAACCCAAGGCCACTCGACGCTTGGCCTGAGCTTCAAATGCATCCCTAGGCAAGTTCAGGTCTTCCAATTTCAAACGCATGTTTTTCGCGCGTTCGGCATAAGGCTTCATCAACGCTTGAATTTCTTGATCGATCAATGCGTTAGGCATCGCTATCACAATGTTCTCGTATAACGCATCCATCACCGCATTTTTCAACTTGTTTTTCAGACCTTGGTTCAGCTCTCTTTCCATGTTAGCCCGAACATCGCTACGGAAACTGGCCGCATCACCGTCTTCAACACCATAAGCCTTGATAAATTCCGCATCGACGACAGGTAAAACCGGCTCTTCTACTTTAACCAATTCGATCTCAAATTCGGCCACTTTGCCGGCTAATTTTTCACTGTTGTATTGCTCTGGAAATGTCACAGAAAAGGTTTTGCTCGCACCGGCGACCAAGCCTTTCAATTCGTCTTCAAAACCGGGAATCATTTGTTTGCCGCCGATTTCCACCTGGTAATTTTCGACTTTACCATCGGTAAAATTCTCGCCGTCGGCCACGCCGGAGAAATGAATGGTTACGCGGTCAGCATCCTGCGAAGCGCGTTCGACCGTATTCCAGGTTTTCTTTTGCTGACGCAGTTTTTCGATCATGCTATCGACATCAGCCTCTTCCACAGTTGCTGAGGGGCGATCCACTTTCAATGCGCTAACGCCGTCCAGAACGATCTCCGGATAAACTTCGAACTCGGCGATATATTCAAAACCTTCGGCTTTCTCGGTAGGATGGATATGCGGATGACCGGCGGGGTTTAAATCCTGTTGTTGCAACGCTTCAAAATAAGTCGATTGAATCAAGTCACCGGTTACTTCGTTTCTCACTCTATCGGCGTACAACTTTTTTACCATGCTCGCGGGCACCTTACCCGGACGGAATCCGTCCACTTTGACTTCGCGCGCGAGTTTTTTAAAGCGAGTTTCCATTTTCTCCTGAACCACGGCATCAGGAATGCTAACAGTCATTTTTCGGCTTAACTCTGATGTCTTCTCGACAGAAACTTGCATTGCATTACCTCAAAAAATTAAAAATACGGTTTTATATTTTGGGAGACCGGCCGGCGATGTTTAGATCTGGGGAACTTAAGGTCGTATCGTTACGAATAACGCAGGATATGGTGCGAGCGGGGAGACTCGAACTCCCACGGGGTTACCACTGGAACCTAAATCCAGCGCGTCTACCAATTTCGCCACGCTCGCTAAATAATTGAACGCGGCATTATAATCAGCCGCATCTTTAAAGACAACCTTATATTACTGACATTGCGCATGCACTCTTATCTTTCCAGCACCATTTTCGGCATCGCTTTTATTATGACGCTCAGCAGCGCGCGGGCTTCAGCAAACGGGTTTACCGAGTTCAACCACCCCATCAGATTTGTAAATCAACAACGTATCGTCTACGCGGCTATCGCCGCTAACGAAAGCGAACGCGAGCACGGATTGATGTTTCGGCAGACACTTGCCGAGGACCAGGGCATGCTGTTTGTCTATCCGGATCAGACCCATCGCGCGGTATGGATGAAAAATACCCTACTGGCTTTGGACGTGGTGTTTTTAGCGGGTGACGGCCAAATTGTAGGGCTGTTAAAAGATTTACAGCCCTGTGCCAAAGACCCGTGCCGAATTTATGATTCAAAAGTCCCGGCCAGATACATACTGGAATTACCAGCCGGCTTTATCGACAAACACGCAATTCAGATCGGGCAAACAGTAGCACTACCCTAGGCTCAAGCCGGTCCGTTTGCGTCGTCCGGATCACCCTCGTACGGTGTTGCGTATTTACACTCTTTCTGCGGACAGACTTTTTCGGTGCCACGGCGCTTGGTGGTTTTCAAGGTCAAAATCGGCCAATTACAATCTGGGCAACTTTCCTTGATCGGCGCGTCCCACAAGGCATAATCGCATTTTGGATATTCCGAGCAAGAATAAAAAATCTTCCCGCTGCGCGCCTTGCGTTTTAGGATCGCCCCATTCTTGCACTGCGGACATTCAACCCCGGTATCTGAAGGCTTTTCCAAGGGCTCGATGTGTTTGCATTTAGGATACCCACTACAACCGACAAACTTGCCATACTTGCCGGTCTTTATAACCAGCGTCGACTCGCATTTCGGACACACCCGCCCTTCCACCACTTCCGGTTCCGCAGACGTAGCGCCTGCATTATCATCCCCCAAATTTCGTGTATACGAACACGTCGGATAATTGGTACATCCAATAAAACGGCCATTCCGCCCCAAACGAATCGACAGCGAACTGCTGCACTCCGGACATTTTTCGTCGATACTTTCCTGAGTCACATCCTTGCGCTGCACACTCTCTTCTTTCTCGGTGATCAACTGCGTGAACGGCCGCCAGAAGTCGTTCATCAACGGAATCCAATCCTTCTCGCCACGTGACACGGCATCCAGATCGTCTTCGAGATTAGCGGTAAAACTGTAATCGACGTATTTCGTGAAATGCTCGGTCAAGAACTTATTCACGATACGCCCCACGTCGGTCGGATAAAACCGCTTGTTGTCGATCGTCACATATTCGCGGTTTTGCAAGGTCGAGATTATCGTCGCATAAGTGGACGGCCGGCCGATGCCATGTTCTTCCAAGGCTTTTACCAGACTCGCCTCGCTGTAACGCGGAGGTGGCTCGGTGAAGTGCTGGGTAGCTGCAATTTCATTCAATACAACAGGCCGCCCTTCTTCCATCGGCGGCAACAGGCTATCCTGATCGTCGGCTGCCTCCTTGCTGTCGTCCACGCCTTCCAGATACACCTTCATGAAGCCGGGATTGGTTACCGTAGAGCCGGTGGCACGAAATACGTTTTTATCGCTGCCGCAATTCAGATCGACCGCCACTTGATTCAAGGTGGCGTGGATCATCTGGCAGGCGACGGTACGCTTCCAGATCAGATCGTAGAGCTTGAATTGCTCCGCGCTGAGCCGGTCTTTCACCTGTTCGGGCAAACGCTGCACGGACGTCGGCCGAATAGCCTCGTGAGCTTCCTGAGCGTTTTTAGATTTGGTTTTGAAACGGCGCGGCTCTTTCGGCACATCATCGGCGCCATATTTTTCCGCGATCAGCGCCCGAATATCGGCAAGCGCCTCTTCGGCCAAATTAACCGAGTCGGTACGCATATAGGAAATCAAACCGACGGTTTCACCGCCCAAATCGATACCCTCGTAAAGCTGTTGCGCCACCATCATGGTCCGCTTGGTGGTAAAACCCAGCTTGCGAGCTGCTTCCTGCTGTAAGGTCGAAGTGATAAACGGCGGCGCCGGATTTTTACTGCGTTGCTTTTTTTCCAGCTTGGCGACGATCAGCTGACCATCGGCGGCTTCCAATAAGTTTTGCCTGACTTCAGTCGCTTGCGCTTCGTTGGTAAAACTGAATTGATTCAGTTTTTCGCCGTTGAAATGCGTTAATTTGGCTTTAAACGGCAACCCTTGTGCGCTGGCTTCGGCGGTATGCGACCAGTATTCACGAGTCTTGAACGCCTCGATTTCCATTTCGCGTTCGACGATCATCCGCAACGCCGGGCTTTGCACGCGACCAGCGGATAATCCGCGGCGGATTTTTTTCCACAGCAACGGCGATAAATTAAAACCGACTAAATAGTCTAAAGCTCGCCGCGCCTGTTGCGCATTGACCAGATTATTGGATAGCTCGGTGGGGTGAGCGATAGCCTCGGTGACGGCCTTTTTGGTGATTTCATGAAACACCACCCGCCGCACTTCCTTGTCTTTTAGCAGTTTTTTTTCCTTGAGATGCTCGAACACATGCCAGGAAATCGCCTCGCCTTCGCGATCAGGGTCAGTCGCCAGATAAAGTGTATCGGCATTTTTTATCGCTTTGCCTATCTCTTGCAGATGGCGTTGGTTGCGATCAATCACCTGGTATTTCATCGCAAAACCGTTTTCCGGATCGACCGCGCCCTCTTTGGGAATCAAGTCGCGGACGTGACCGTAAGAGGCCAATACCTGGAAGTCCTTACCCAGGTATTTTTCGATGGTTTTGCATTTTGCCGGCGACTCTACAATGACTAAACTTTTGCTCATGCTATCCGTAGAAAAATCAATGTAAAGAAGTGGGTATCAAGTCGTAAACTATGTCTTCCATTCGGGAAAAAGCGGCACTATCGCCGGGTTGACTTAATAACACCATCAATACAATCCATTTCAATTTATCCAGCGTAATATTTTCGTCTTTCAAGGCCATTGCCCGATCAATCGCTATCTCGCGATTAATCGGTGTCAAGATGCCGCTGTGCTCAAGATACATCAAGAAATTCCGGCATTCCATGTCGAACACGGAGATTTCCTGACCGCTAAAAATGCGGAACGAAGAGGAAACCGCCGGTGTGATGCTCTCAATTTCAGCTAAAGATTCCAGCCAATCGAACGCCTTGTTGACATCAGGCTGCTGAAAACCCGCATCCAGCAACTCGCTGGCAATCACGGCAGTATCCGGATAGTTATCGCTGTCGCCATCCAGATAATTCTCAAACAGATAAATGAGCACATCGAAAATATCTTCTTTCATTAGAACCTTTATTTGACTCTGAGGTAGCCACCACCGGCAAGTGCGGCAATGTAGCCTTGTAACTCCAGCACCAACAGCGTCGAGGAAACTTCTTCCGCCGACCAAGCGCTTTCTTGGACCAGAGCATCGACCGTTGTGGGACTGTACGGAATCAATTTCAATAGATTTTGCTGCTCCAGGTCAAGCGAAGTCTGCGCTAATTCCGACTCGGATCGCATATACCTTTGATTATAATGACCTAATTCCTCAAAAATATCTTGCGCGGTTTCAACTAATTTGGCGCCCTGGCGAATTAACGCATTACAACCGCGCGCCAAAGGGTTGTGGATCGAACCGGGAATCGCAAAAACCTCACGATTCTGCTCAAGCGCCAAGCGCGCGGTGATCAACGAACCGCTTTGCTGGGCGGCCTCGACCACCAACAATCCGACACACAAACCGCTGATGATGCGGTTTCGCCTGGGAAAGTGATTGGCTTTGGCACCAGTACCGGGTGGAAACTCGGAGACCAGCGCACCATGCTCAACTATTTGGGTAGCCAATTGCTTATGGCAAGCCGGATAAACGCGATCCAAACCGGTGCCGGCCACGGCTATGGTTTGCCCGTTTACGTTTAAAGCACCTTGGTGACTCGCGGCATCAATGCCCAAGGCCAAGCCACTGGTTACGACAAACCCAGCTGCAGCCAATGTCTCTGCAAATTGAATTGCCGTGCTGACGCCGACGGGAGAAGGGTTACGGCTACCAACTATTGCCAACTGCGGCTCTAGCAACAATGCAGGATTGCCTTTAACAAATAAAACCGGGGGAGGATTTGCAATTTCTCTCAGTTGCGCCGGATAGTCGGCATCGTCCAAGGTCAACGCATAATTTCCGGCTTGCTCCAGCCAACCAATATCGTCTTCGACCTTTTGCCAATCCGGTTTTTGCAGCGCATTGATGAGCTTTTCGCTGAAACCCAAGCCAGTTAAAGTGGTTCGCGACGCCGAGAATATCTGTTCTGGCTCAAAATGTGCCAGCAAGCGCTGAATGGCCTGACTGCCGACGCCGGGACTACGCAGCATCGCCAGCCAGTACTTGATTTGCGGATTGAGCGCGGCTTCCAAAACAGGTTAAAGAACAAACCGGAGCGGCTTAAACCAACCCGATTGAATATCGTTAGCTCGGGCATCCATTAGGGTGTCTGCACTCTATCCAGCGTGTGCATCGCAGCGGTTGCCTGCATCACTAAAGCATAGCTAACCCGTTCGAACGGCCGAAATACCATCAACACGCCAGCCAGTTCATCCGGCATTTTCACCGCCACAGCTTCCTGGGATTGATACCTATCCACGACGACATGCCCTTTGCGATACACATCCAAGGTATGCCCCACTTCCAAACCGTCGGCAGTACCTTTATCGATAACCACTACATCGCGCTGACCGATCTGCGACACACCACCCTTCACCTGAATGATGCTGCCCACCACCTGATGTTTAGGCGGTCTTGGAAAATAATTTAAGGCTAACTCACCCTCAGAAGTAGGCATCAAGCGGTCGCCGCGTTGAATTTCCATATCGGATTTATTAATCAGCAAGGTGGCCGGATCACCCGGTTCCTGTAGCGTGGTATCAGCGATATATTGCGCTTCGTAGCCCAAAATTTCCTTGGTAACCGGACTGACATAGGCCTTGCCTGCCCGGTAAATGGTATACCCCAAGCCTGGCGGGTTTTCGATGGCCCGAACGTAAACACCGTCTCCTGCCCCGGCGATCAAATGTTCACCGACAAAGCCGATGACATAAGGCGCCTGCTGCAACTCCTCCGCTGTGACGACTTTCGGCGAATTCAAGAATTGCACGATGGCATCGCTGGGAATCATTTTAATGGCTTGATCAATATCTGACTCGCGCACGCGCGGCAACAGTTTTTCGTCATTACCATCCGGTGAGAAGCTCAAGCGCGGCACACCGTTCACGTAGGAAAAATATAAGGTGTCGCCCGGGTAGATCCAATGCGGATCCTTGATTTGCGGATTGTTATGCCATAGCTGCGGCCATTCCCAGGGGTGCTGTAAAAACTTCCCGGAAATGTCCCACAAGGTATCACCTTTAACAACCGTGTACTGATCGGGATGATTGGGGTTTATTTTCAGCTCGTCGGCCCAAGCCACTGCGGCAAAAACCAGTGGTATCAATATTCCCAGTATCGCGCGAAAAAACATAATTTATCCTGCCAGAGCTTATAAAACCGTTCAAAATCCGCCGGACGAAGCGTCCAAAGGCAAAATCGGCAAGCGCCGCTGCTTTGCATGCCGCCCAGTCCAATTTGAAACAAATGCGTAAAAAATCAACCATCGATTTGCCGCACAGTTTAGATTAATTCGGGCATTATGCCAGCACGAGCCGTTCCAGACTAAACACGGCCCTATTTAGTCTTCACATTCAAACCCAAGGCAATTTCGGATAAAATCCCGCTATTACAGTTCGCAAGTGGAGTGATGGGTGAGTATTCTTAAAATTCTGGAGTTTCCCGATAAACGGTTGCGCAACGTCGCGGCCGAGGTAGACACAGTCGATGACAGCATCAAAACCTTGGTCGATAACATGATCGAAACCATGTACGCCGCCAAGGGCGTGGGCTTGGCGGCTACCCAGGTAAATGTGCATAAGCGCGTGATCGTGATGGATGTCAGCGAGAACAAGGACGAACCGATCTGCCTGATCAATCCGCAAATCATAGAGCGCGACGGCGTCGAAGAGTCCGAAGAAGGCTGCCTGTCCGTACCGGGCTTTTTCGAAAAAGTCAGCCGCGCCGAACATATCAAAGTCAAGGCGTTAAACCGCGACGGCGAAAGCTTTGAACTGGAAGCGCGCGACTTGCTGGCGGTTTGCATTCAACATGAAATGGATCATCTGGAAGGCAAGTTATTCGTTGATTATCTCTCGGCTTTTAAGCGCAACCGCATCAAAGCCAAGCTGGATAAAATTCACAAGTCGCAAGGCTAATAAGGACATTCCATGAAAATCGTGTTCGCCGGTACGCCGGATTTTGCGGTTCCCACCTTGCAAGCCTTGCTGGATTCACCGCATCAAGTCTGCGCGGCCTATACCCAGCCCGACCGACCCGCCGGACGCGGCCGCAAGCTCACCGCCAGCCCAGTCAAAGCCCTGGCCGTGGCCGCCAATATTCCGGTGTATCAGCCGGAAAACTTCAAAAGCCCCGAATCTATCGCCCAATTAGCGGCACTGGATGCCGATTTAATGGTCGTCGTGGCTTACGGTCTGATTCTGCCGCAAGCGGTTTTGGACATACCTAAACAAGGCTGCATCAATGTGCATGGTTCGCTGCTGCCGCGCTGGCGTGGCGCGGCGCCGATTCACCGAGCAGTCATGGCGGGCGACGCTAAAACCGGCATCACCATCATGAAAGTCGTAAAAAAACTCGATGCCGGCGACATGCTATACAAAGCCGAATGCCCGATCAGCGCCGACGCCACCTCCAGCAGCCTGCACGATCAATTGGCGCAAATGGGCGCCGAAGGGCTGGTTAAAGTGGTCGACCAGATAGCCGATGGCTCGTTGCAAGCCGAACCGCAAGACGAAGCGCTGGTTACTTACGCCCACAAACTGGAAAAACAGGAATCCAACTTGGATTGGCAAAACTCTGCTGTAGAGCTGGATCGTAAAGTCCGCGGCCTGAATGCCTGGCCGGTAGCGCAGACCCTGTATCGAGGCCAAGTATTGCGGGTCTGGCGCAGCCAGGTGCTTGATCGACGGGCAGAACAAGCACCCGGCACCATCAGTTGCGCGGAACATGCACTGGATGTCGCCACCGGCGACGGTGTGCTGCGCCTGCTGGAAGTGCAACTCCCCGGTGGCAAACGCATAGCCGGCAAGGACTTTATGAATGCCCACCCCTCCGACCACGTTATTCTTGGCTCATGAATCTGCGCGGCTGCTCGGCACAGATCCTCGCCCACGTTCTCAACGACGGCCAATCGCTGACCGCCGCCCTGGAGCATGGCCTGCCCAAAATCAAGGATGTCAAAGACCGGGCTTTCGTCCAAGCCTTGTGCTACGGCGTCATCCGCCATTACTACGCACTAGATTTTATGCTGGGCCGCTTGCTCAGCAAGCCGCTCAAACAAAAAGATGGCGACATTAAAGCCCTGCTGCTAATCGGCCTGTATCAACTGCAACACATGCGGGTTAAATCGCACGCCGCCGTGTCGGAAACGGTCGCCGCCACCAGCCATAAGCCTTGGGCCAAGTCTTTGGTTAACGCGATACTCAGACAATATTTACGCGAGGCCGAAACCTTGCAGCAAGCCTGCGCCGCGGACACCCAAGCCCACTACAACCATCCGAACTGGATAGTGGATGTGCTGAAGCACGACTGGCCGGAACATTACGAAAAAATCCTCCACGCCAACGACCAGGCACCGCCGATGGCTTTGCGTGTCAACCTGTTGCAAGGCAACCGAGCCGCTTATCTGGACGAACTTGCCGCGCAAGGCATCGCCGCCCAACCGGTAGACTGCTGCGAGACGGCGATAAGACTAGACCAAGCCTTGGCCGTCGAGCAATTGCCCGCCTTTAGTCAAGGTCGAGTTTCAGTACAGGACTCTGCCGCCCAACTGGCCGCAGAACTGCTTGATGCGCAACCCGGCCAACAGGTGCTGGATCTATGCGCCGCGCCGGGCGGCAAGACGGCGGCGATTCTGGAGCACCAACCCGCTTTGGGCGGCCTGTTGGCGGTCGATGTCGATCAACAACGCCTGCAGCGCGTGACCGATAATTTACAGCGCTTAAACTTACAAGCCGAAACCTTAGCCGCCGATGCCAGTCAATCCGGATCATGGGCTGGCGACCGCCAATTCGACCGGATACTAATGGACGCGCCCTGCTCCGGCTTCGGCGTGATCCGCCGCCATCCCGACATCAAAATACTGCGCCGCACCGACGATATTGCCGCCCTGCAAGCGCTGCAAACCAAGATTCTTGATAACGCCTGGCAATTACTAAAACCTGGCGGCATCTTGCTGTACGCCACTTGCTCGGTATTGAAGCAGGAAAACGAGGCGCAAATCGCCGCTTTCCTTGCCCGACACAGCAATGCCAGCGAAATTCATATCGAGGCGCACTGGGGCATGTCCCGTCCGCACGGCCGGCAAATCATCACCGGTGACCGGCAAATGGACGGCTTTTATTATGCCAAGCTTTACAAAGCCCCTTAGTTACGCGGCATTGATGCTCTGCCTGCACATTGCGCCAGGCGTGGCTGAAGCCGGAGAATATGCCGCGCGCATCGAATATGCCGATTTGGATCGTGTCGATGACGGTTATGACGTGCAGGCTCATATCGATTACCAGCTCAGTCCGACTGCCAAAGAAGCGCTGCACAAAGGTGTGCGCTTAACCTGGGACGTCGCGATAGAACTGCGCCAACCCGGGGTGCTGTGGGATACGATAATCCATAAACACAAACTGACTTACAGCCTGCAATTCCATGCCTTGCTGAATCAATATGTGGTGCAAACCCCGTTCGACCGCAGCGAAATGTTTTTAACCTTGAGCGCGGCCATGAATTTCATGGCGGCCGTGCATGACAGCATGCCAATTCCCGCCGAACAAGTGACAGCCGGCACGCCTTACCTGCTGGCGGTAAAAACTCAATTCAACCGCGAGCAGTTGCCAATACCGCTGCGTCCGGTCGCCTATCTGGACAACCAGTGGTTTCTTTCTAGCGCCTGGCACACATGGCCCATTCAAAAATAAAATTACCGGCCAGCGCCACGATTATCCTGCTGTTCGGCTTCGTATTGCTGTCGCTGCAATTGATGAGCAGCGCCACCCAAGAATCATCGGAACTCGGCGAAATGTATTCCTGGCTGTTGGTCATCAACACGCTGGGATCGGTGATTTTGCTGGGCTTGGTGGCGTTCAACACCTATTCGCTGGTGCGGGAATTAAAGAAAAAGGAGGCCGGCTCTCGGCTGACCACGCGCATGGTGTCCTTGTTCGTGTTGCTGGCTTTGGCGCCGGCGGCCATCGTGTTTTATTTCTCAGTGCAATTTCTGCATCAAGGCATAGACAGCTGGTTTAACGTGGAAGTAGACCGGGCGATGGACGATGCACTGGAGTTGAGCCAGTCCTCGCTGAATCAACGCATGAACTGGCATATCAAGCAAACCAAGCAAATGGCCGATCAACTCCGCGACAAATCGGAGGCCCTGATCGCGATGGAAGTGGGCTCGCTGTGGGCGGATTCCGGGGCATTGGAGATTGCGGTATTTTCCAACCAAGGCCGGGTATTGGCCTCCAGCAGCGTCAACCCCAGCGATATTTTGCCGCACCTTCCCGATGAACAAATCTGGCTACAGCTGCGGCAGAATAAGGAATATTTTGCTTTCGATCCCGGCGATAATGATGAAATGCTGGTACGTATCATCGTGGCTATCGAAGCGGATCAAAGCCGATTTTTGCAAGCCTTGTTTCCGATTCCGGTGCGGGTAACCGACTTGGCCGACTCGATTGAATTTGCCTTCATCCGTTACCAGGAAATGAATTTCCTGCGCGACTCACTGAAAACCAGCTTCTCGCTAATCCTGCTGCTGGTGTTGCTGCTCAGCCTGTTGGCTGCGATTTGGGTGGCTTTTATCAGCATCCGCAACATCGTCGCGCCGGTTAAAGAGCTGGTAAAAGGCACGCAAGCGGTCGCCGACGGCGATTATCAGCAACAACTACCGGTGATGAATCAGGATGATCTGGGCTTTTTGGTGGAATCCTTCAATCAAATGACCCGGCGCATCGCCCGCTCCCGCGACGAAACCCGTGTTGCCGGTCTGGAAGTGGAAAACCAACGCGCGTATCTGGAAACCATCCTGGCCAATCTCACGGCCGGGGTCATCAGTTTTGACGCCGCCTTTTACATCCGTACCGCCAACCAGGCCGCCTACCGGATTTTACATATCCCGGTCAGTCATTTCGTCGGCGAGACTTTACCGACTTTGGCGACCCTGCACAGCGAACTGGCCGATGTACTGAATGCGATCCAAAGCCTGCTGGAAAAAGCCGACGATATTTGGGAGCAACGCATCGTGTTTCTCGGCCCCAACGGCCGTCAGGAACTGTTGTGCCGAGGTACGCCACTGTTCTCGCAGCACGGCGCCCGCACCGGCGCGGTGGTAGTGTTCGACGATGTCACCGACCTGATTCAGGCACAGAAAAACGCAGCCTGGGGCGAAGTGGCGCGGCGTCTGGCGCATGAAATCAAAAATCCGTTGACGCCGATCCAACTGTCCGCCGAGCGTTTACAGCACAAGCTCTCCAAGGAATTACAGGACGGTTCCGCCGAATTTCTGCAACGCGGCACCCGCACCATCGTCCAACAGGTGGAAGCCATGAAGCGGATGGTGGACGATTTTTCCGAATACGCCCGCCCGTCCAAGAAACAAGTGGAAAAAATCAATCTGGTTGATCTGATTCAGGAAGTCGTGGCTTTATACCTGCCCTCCGGCATTGTTTTCAGCACCAAGTTTGCAAGCGACCGGGTGCTGGTCGAAGCGGACCCGGTCAGCCTGCGCCAAGTACTGCACAACCTGATCAAAAACGCCCAAGAGGCCACCACGGCGCCCTGCCGCATCGAGATCAAAATCGCCAAAGTCAGCCGGAACAACACCGACTATGTCGAATTGGGCATCTACGACAACGGCAACGGCTTGAACGCGGAACAGCTTGAAACCATTTTCGACCCCTACGTAACCAGCAAGGCCAAAGGTACCGGCCTGGGCCTGGCTATTGTCAAAAAGATCGTGGAAGAACATGGCGGGGTGATTTGGGTGGATACGTCTTATAATGGCGGCGCGGGGTTTTTACTCCAGCTGCCGGTTTTTGAATTTGGGAACTTTAAATGAATAAGCAAGCACCGTATATTTTGGTGGTCGATGACGAGCAGGACATTCGTCAGTTGGTGTCGGAAATTCTTGAGGATGAAGGTTACGATGTCGCCATGGCGGAAAACGCCACGGAAGCTAAAGCCCTGAAAAATCAGCGCCCGCCTAATCTGATCCTGCTCGACATCTGGATGCCGGACAGCGACGGCATCACGCTGCTGCGGGAATGGGTCAGCGAAGATGACGCACTATGTCCGGTGGTTATGATGTCCGGACATGCCTCAGTGGAATCAGCCGTGGAAGCGACTCGGCTTGGCGCCTACGACTTTTTGGAAAAGCCATTATCGCTGGCTAAGTTGCTGCTGATCGTCGAACGCGCACTGGAGACCAGCTCTTTGCAGCGCGAAAACGCCGGCTTGAAACAACAGCTGATGATAGGCGTGGACCCGGTCGGCAAAAGCGCGGTGGTGGAACGTACCAAGGATAAGTTAAAGCGCCTGGCTCAGCACGACGCCAGAGTGTTATTCGTCGGCGAAGCCGGGGTCGGTAAGGAAATGTTCGCCCGCTATTTGCACAACAATAGTTCGCGGCGCGACGGCTCGTTTGTTGATGTGTCGGTCGGCAGTATCTCCCCGGAAAACTCGGCGGTGGAGTTTTTCGGCCGCGAAGACAACGGCCGAGTATATCGCGGCCTGTTGGAACAAGCTCATCGCGGCACGCTATTTCTGGGTGAAATCGGCGGCATGGACCCGGAAACTCAAACTCGCTTGCTCAGTGCGCTGGAATCCAGCTCGTTCCTGCGGGTTGGCGGCAGCCAAGCGGTGCGTGTTGACGTACGAGTCGTCGCTTCCACCCGCATGTCTTTGGAAGAAGAAGTCAACAGCGGCCGCTTCCGTCAGGATCTTTACTATTTGCTGAACGTCGTGACACTGGAGATTCCGCCGCTACGCGAACACAGTGAAGACGTACCCAGCCTGTTGAATTTTTATGTCGATCATTTCGTCACCCAGGAAAAGCTGCCGTTCCGGCGTTTCTCGATGGCCGCGCAAAATTATTTGCGTAATTACAGCTGGCCGGGTAATGTACGCGAACTGCGTAATCTGGTACAGCGGCTGATGATACTCGGTGCCGGCGACGACATTGAGCTTGACGAAGTCAAAACCGCGCTGGGTTCGATCGCCGAACAACCCAAACTAGGCTTGAATGTACCGGAGTTTTTTAATTTGCCGCTGAAGGAAGCCCGCGACCATTTCGAAAAATCCTACCTGGAATATCATTTCGAAAAAACCGGCGGCAGCGTCGCCAAACTGGCATCGGCTATCGGCATGGAGCGCACGCACTTATACCGAAAATTGCACTCCCTGAAAATTAAGCTTTAATTGGACTTGAAGTTAACGCCCCTATTAAGTACAATTCACGGTTTTTATAGCCTCAACAGACTAAAAAGCAAAGATGAAAACATTTAGTGCAAAGCCCGCAGAAGTTAAGCGCGATTGGTACGTGATTGATGCAGAAGGAAAGACATTAGGTCGCCTTGCTACTGAAATTGCACGACGTCTTCGCGGAAAACACAAACCCGAATTCACACCACACGTTGACACCGGCGATTACATCATCGTCATCAACGCCGAAAAAATCGGCGTGACCGGCAACAAAGAAAAAGACAAAATGTATTACCGCCATACCGGTTATGTCGGCAACATGAAGTCAGCTTCTTTGGGCAAGTTAAGACAAACTTTCCCGGACCGGATCATCACCACCGCCGTACAAGGCATGCTGCCCAAAAATCCATTGGGCCGCGCCATGTTCAAAAAATTGAAAGTTTACGCAGGTTCTGAGCATAATCATCAATCTCAGCAACCTAAAGTTTTAGAATTCTAAGCAGGTAGATAGTTTATGGCAGCTCAATACTACGGAACAGGTCGTCGCAAAAGCGCAATCGCTCGCGTCTACGCCACAGTCGGTTCAGGAAAATTCACCATCAACAAACTCCCTGTTGAACAATATTTCGGCCGCAAAACCGACGAAATGATTGCCAGACAACCTTTGGAGTTGTTGGGTAAAACCGGTGATTTCGACATCAACATCGTCGTTACCGGCGGCGGCCCTTCAGGCCAAGCTGGCGCCATTCGCCACGGTCTGACCCGTGCATTGATGGTTTTCGACGAAGCCTTGAGACCACCATTGAGAAAAGCCGGTTACGTAACTCGCGATGCTCGTGAAGTTGAACGTAAAAAAGTCGGCTTGCACAAAGCCAGAAAACGTCCTCAATACTCAAAACGTTAAACGTTTCTTATTGGGAACAAAGAAAAGCCGCTACTCAGCGGCTTTTTTTATACCTATTGCAACCGTAAAACTAATTGACCCTGTGCCCAGCAAGCGTAGCTCTGATCTTTCCAGCCAAGGTATCGATAGCGTGCTGAGTGACTTTCTGATGACTACCCTTCAACTCGATGTCATAACGCGCTACCGCCGCTCGCTTATTAACGTCGATCAAATATACCCACAGATACGAGAACAAAAAGCTCGGTTTGCTATGTTGACCAACCAGCACCCAATCCGCACCCCGCTGCTGCCCCAAGTCTGCTGCCAAATCGTGAAAGCGAAACAAGTAGCCAAAGCCGCTGTTGGCGGTTTTCTGACTTTCCGCATCGACAGCTACGATTTGATAAGCACCCGACCGGCTTAAGGCTGCCATCAACAAAGGCGCCATACTGGAAGTGCGGCTAATTTCCGTCGACGTGTTCGGCAGCGACGTTATGTCGTTCAATTCAAAATCCAAAACCGCTATCCGCGGCGCGGCGTTGACCTCTGCGGCTGACATACCCACAACCAACGACACGCATTTAATCAAGCTGACAATATTCATAATACCTCCGAACCCAGATAACGACTCACCGGAAACCATCGCTCCAAACCCCCAATACCGGCCATCGCAGACCATACCGCTTCGCGCGGTATAGCCATAATATTTCTGACAGTCACTGTTTTAAGCATGTTGAGCCTCCCAATTAAGCCGATTTAGAGGATCTCAGCTTAAGTAAGCAACTGCCGCCCGTAAGCCGACATTCACCCGGCAAACTCGGGCAAATTGCCCGCATCTCGCTATCAAGCTATTCAGCACCCACTCAACTACCTAAAATGCCTTTTCAGCAACATCCACCGACTATCAGCGCGCCACGAATCGATCATGAATCTAAAACTGTATTTGTTAACCCGCATTGCGGGGGTAGCCTTACTGTGTTTACTCGCGACGCTGACTTATGTGCTGCATCGCAGCGCTCAACAATCGGCAGCGCAAGCACAAAACACCTTAGCCGCGCTGGGCAAACAACTGGAGTTACAGTTATTCAAAGCCAGCGCGGGCGAAAACCCGGCCAACCCCTTCCCGGATTTTGACTTATGGAAACAGACCGCTAGCGAACCGGGCATTTGTGCCAGCTATCTGGCTAATGACGGCGAAACGATGCGGAACTACTGCAAAGGCATCGACTTGTCCACCCATCACTATCCTGAGTATTTTTCCGAACTATATCGACGAATTTTTGGACCGAACTTCGACTGGCAGCGGCCGATAACTTACAACGGCCAGGCTTACGGCGTATTAACTGTTTCGGTTAGCGCAGAGTTGTCAATAACCCGCGCTTGGGACGACGTCCGAGATTTACTGGCGTTGTCGGCGGTAACGATCACAGCGGTTTGCTTGCTGGTTTACTTGGCCATCAGCCGGGCCTTACTTCCCGCTCAGACTATTGTGGCGGGATTAAACCGGCTCAGTACAGGCGATTTGGCGTTCCGACTACCCGCGTTCGACTTAGTGGAATGGCGGCACACCGCCACGGCAATCAACCAACTCGCCGACAATCAGCAACAACTCTTAGCGGAACGGCAAAAACTGGCTGTGATGTTGATGAACTTGCAGGAAGAGGAACGCCACTGCCTGGCACGCGAACTTCACGACGAATTAGGCCAATGCTTGACTGCAATCCACGCCGTCACGACGGTCATCGCTCAAACGGCGCAGCAAAATTGTCCTGAGCTAGTCACAGAGGCCGAGCAAATATCCCGCTTTACCCAAGCCATGCAACAAAGTGTGCGGAACTTATTGACTCGCTTACGCCCGGCGGAGCTGGAAGAATTAGGCTTGGACGCCAGCCTGTGCACCCTGGTGGCAAGCTGGAACCGTCTGGGCAAGACGCACTTTAGCCTGCGCATCATCGGCGATTGCAGAACGTTGACGGAATCGCTGGCAATCAGTCTGTTTCGCATCACCCAAGAGGCCGTCAGCAATATCGCCAAACATGCCTCTGCCAGCCGAGCCGATATTACACTAACAATCAACGGCACCGAGACATCGATCACCATACAAGACAACGGCAACGCCAGCACTTTGCCGTTTGTGCCAGGCGACGGCATAGGCTTGCTGGGCATGCGCGAACGCATCCTTGCCTTAAACGGCAAATTCAATTTAAGCATAGCCAAGCCGCATGGTCTGATAATCGAAGCCCGCTTGCCAACAGCGCAGTCGGAGAGCGCCCAATGACTGAGCAAACCACTATCAGTATTTTGCTGGTAGACGATCACGCAATAGTCCGGGAGGGCTACCGCTCGCTGCTCAGCAAACAAACAGACTTAAAGGTCATTGCCGAAGCCGCGAACGGCGTAGACGCCTATTGCCTATACAAGGAATGCCAACCCGACGTGGTCGTAACCGATTTAACCATGCCCGGCTCAAGCGGCCTGGAATTGATAGGCCGCCTCAAACAACGCGACCACAAAGCCAGGATACTGGTTTTCAGTATGCATCAAAACCCCAGCTTTGCCCGCCAAGCCTGCCGTGCCGGCGCTTTGGGTTATGTCACCAAAAGCAGCACACCGGATTTGCTGTTGCAGGCGATCCGGCACGTCTATCTTGGCAAACACATTCTCAGCACCGACATCGCCCAAGCGTTGGCGTTGGAAAAACTCGGCAATGATTCGATAGCACTGAATAGTTTAACCGCCAGAGAATTCGAAATTCTGCGCCTACTGGTCGAAGCCAACACGCAAGACGAGATTGCCAATACGCTTAACATCAGCCGGAAAACCGTCGGCAACTGCCATTACCTGATCAAAAACAAACTGGGAGTGAACAGCGACATCGAGTTGACGCGGTTAGCGATCAAACTGAATGTGGTTAGCTTACTGGACTTGACCGATCCAGCTCAAGCAGGCCACTATTAACCCGGCGCTATTTATCACGGGTATTCCGTTCGCGCTGAGCTCGCCGAAGCCCAGACGGGCGCGCCCTTCGATAAACTCAGTTATCGATTAATTGATCGCATAGTGTTCACGCACCACCAGCGCCTCCGCCAATGCCAAATGCCCGGCTGCATTAAACAATATGCGCTGCTCGGTGAAAAATTCTGCAGCGGCATCAATGGTGTCCATTATCACCGCGACCACAAAACGCTCAGCGTGAGTGGATGCCACCATTTTTTCCGGTACGGCACATTCTATCCGCAAAGTCTGCGAGGTTTTATCGAACGAATGCAAACGCAAACCCTCGAAATCAGCCCTCTCCTGGCGGCTGGGTAATAGAAATATCAAGTCCAGGATCGGCGTCCGTTTTTGTATCGGCTCATCACGAAATCTTGCCAAATCAACGGCAATTTTCGTAATAGCTTTGGCGATGACACTCTCGTCAAGCGCACGGTCCGGCATCATGGATGCAATGTGTATAGTCATATCAACCTCACTAAATAGTCCGTTTTTTAGTCTACTCAGCAAATCCCGTTCCAAGTTACTAATTGACAGCAACAAAGCCGGCAAACCGCTTTTAGTGAGCAATCCGGCGCCCTGTGTGGCTCAACAAAGGCAATTATTCAGAGGGGCGCGTTAATAACAGGAAGAGATATTTGTTACAAAACCCACATAGCCGGCAAATGCAACCACATAGACGGGACAAACCACAAAGGGTTTTCGATCGCTGCAAGCCGATTGCGAGGCTTCAGTAAGCCTCAATCGGCTTGCAGCAACAACCGCCGCAAAGCATAGCACCGGGCCGGCGTAACCAATGCCGCGCAGTTGTTGCCGACTCGGTTCTGCAATACTCCAGAGCCGTCATCACCGCCAAATCCGGACTCTAATTCAGGAGCCAAACTCAAGCCACCGCCGGAACACGAAACGCTAAGGGCCGAATTAACAGCAGCAACACTCAATTCGTGAACCAGCCACGCACTGGCCGAACCATACTCGTCGGGAATAGTTCGCAACTGCCCACCCGCCTCCACTGCAAACTCGCATTGCTCCAAGCCCAAAGCAATTCCGCGACCGACTGCTTTGACAAAGGCCTCTTTCTTGGTCCATAACCGATAAAATGCGTCCGCCTGCCACTCCACCGGCAGTTCGCACCAATCTTGATACTCCCGCACGGAAAAGCAACGCTGCGCCAAATTTTCAAAATTGCGCCGCAGCTTAACCGTCTCCACATCAATTCCAATGTCAGCAAAATTAGCGATGGCTATTAACAATAAATCAGCAGTATGCGAGATATTGAATTGTAAAGGCTCATCAATCAAACCCGGCTTGCCGTAGGGGCCGGACACGAATTTTAACGTCGCCGGATCGGCCGCCAAATAGCCGGCCAGCGTTTCTCTCAACATGCCGCGCGTGGCAACGTAGCGATCACGTAAGGTTGGAAGCTTGAACGCTTGCGCCTTCAACATTTCGTCGTCCGATAATCGCGACGCCAATCGCGCTAATGTGTCGGCAGATACGCTCAGCCGGCCTTGCCAAACATCCACGAAATACGCACTCACCGCTACGCGCCCTCGCCGCCAGCCGCCAAATCCAGCGCCGCCAGCCGTTCCGACAGTAACGCAAAGCTGACATACTCCTGTTCCAGGCGCAGCCTACAACCGTAGCGATGATCCCGCAACACGTCGTATAGCGCCGCCTCGTCCACTGTCAAATAAGCCAATTCGGCGTTAATCGGGCTAGCTTCTTCGACCCATTGCGAGCGATGCGCGATTAAAGTGGCCTCGTCCATCAGCAAGGATTGGGCTTGCGGAAAATGCTGGCGGAACTGGCTGAGGATAGCGAAACCGTGGGTGTCGATGTCGCCCCAGTAATGAATATCCTTATCCTTCAACCATTCGGCTTTTGCCAGCACATCGAAACCATAGCCTCTGCCGAAAATCACCATGCTGCCCTGAACGCTCGGAAATGCCAGGCCGTTGATGTCGTTTTCGGTGACGAATACCCGCTTGACCGGCAAATTCAGCGTCGCGAATTCGCCGGCGGTCACCGTCAGATCGCTCAAGCCGGCAATCCGCAGCCGGCTATCCAGCAAGCGGAAGCGAATCGTCGCCGGCTTCACCAAAAAGCCGTAGCGCAACTCGAAGCCGGCGACGCCGGTTTGCGCGGTATCGATCGCCGCGGCCGGCAACAGCAAATCCAGCCATTCGCCGAGCAACTTCTTGCGGCTTTCGATGAATTTGCTGTCGATGCCGGGCAAGCTGATTTGGCGTAGATAAATGCCTGGCCGCGGATGTTCGACGACCCAGCCGGCCACGCTCAACAATTTTTGCCATTCGTCGGCGTGCTCCAAGGAACGTAACGGATATTTCAATAACCAAGGCCGCAGAGCGGCGAAATCGTCAACCAGCGATGCCGCCAATTGCCCGAAAACCGCCAATTCCTTGGCTTTTTTCAAATACGCCGCCGCGTTTTCCGGCTGGTCGAAAACCACCGCCGCCGGCAAACGGTTGCGCCCCGACAGCCGATGATTGATGTCGCGCCATTCGACGGCAAAATGCTTGGCCTCAACGGCCAACCAAGGCTCCACCCAAACCTGTACGGAGGTGAAATCGGCGGCCAATTGCGCCGGGCTGGGTGACTTTAAAGGAATGCGCAACGGAAACAATCCGCTGGGCGCCAGGCTTTCCGTCAGGATTTGCCCGCGTTGCCAGCGTTTGCCCAGTTCGGCGCGTAACTCGGCAGGCGAGGTCCAGACCGGCTTGCTCATCCGCCGCGTGCCGCGCGTTCGGCGCGGTACTCTTCGATGCTCAAATTGCGCAGCTTGGACGCCCGTCCTTCCTCGTTATGCACAAAGCCGACCGCCGCGACATAGGGCTCGATGATGTGAATTTTCTGCAGCGGCGTGACGATCAGCAATTGCAGATTGAGTTTTTCGAACAGCCGTAAGCCGTATTGCGCCGATTCGTCGGAGCCGCGGCCGAAGGCCTCGTCGATGACTACGAAACGGAACGAGCGGGAACGCACCGCGCCCCATTCCAAGCCAAACTGATAAGCCAGGCTGGCCGCCAAAATCGTGTAAGCCAGTTTTTCCTTCTGGCCGCCGGATTTGCCGCCGGAGTCGGAATAGTGCTCATGTTCGCTGCCGTCTTCCCGCCAGCGCTCGCTGGCGCCGAAATTGAACCAGTTGCGCACGTCGGTAACCTTGGCTGTCCAGCGCCGATCCTGCTCGGCCTGGCCCTCGCGGCCGCGAAAGCGCTCGATGATTTTTTTGACTTCCAGAAACTTGTTTTCCGAATATTGCTCGTCGTCCGAGCCGGTCAGCGCGCCCTCGGTGCAGGCACGCAACTCGCTTTGAAAATCGCGCACGTCGGCGTCCGGCGTCGGTTGCGCTTCCAGCACGATGAAGCGGTTGGTGTTGTAGTCAATCTGAGTCAAGGACTCGTTGATCAGCGCGATGCGCTCCTTGATGGTTTCCCGCTCGCGGGCCAGTTGCGACTGGAAGTTGGCGACCTCGCGGATGGTGTTTTCGTTGAGCAATTCCTTGAAGCGGGCTTCGAAGCGGGGCAAGTCGTCGCTTTGCAAGCCTTCCAGCATGGTTTGATATTCGTGGGCCGCGGCGATGCCGACGTCGACTTCCTGGGTTTCCAGCGGGAAGGCCGCGCAATAGCCGCGCATCGCGTCGATGATTTTGTCGCGCAAATAATTGAGCCTTTTGGTCTCGTTTTCGATTTTGGTCTGCAACCAATCGCGCATCTCGCGTTCGCGGTTGTCGCAGGACTCCACCGTGACTTGCCGCTCGGCCAGCACTTCGCCGCGCAGCGCTTCCAAAGCAGGATATTGCGCGGCGTGTGCGTCGCCGGCTTCGTTCAGGATGTCGGAAGTCTGCGTCAGCAGCGCTTCGGCGGCTTGCTTGCGTTGTTCGGTGGCGCCGATTTCCTTGATTTTGTCATTTAGCGCGTGCTCAGTATCGGCCAAAGCACGTTGCAGCGTTTCCAGCCGCTCCGTCAGTTGCTTGAGCAGATCGGACGCCGCTTCCAGCTCGCGTTTCTCGTGTTCCAGCCGAGCAATCTCCGTAGCCAAAGGTTGCCAGTCCAGTTCGCGGAAATCGCGGTATTCGCCCAGCTTGGTCAAGGTTTCCAATTGCGCCTTGACCGCCTTTTGCGCTTTATCGATGTCGGCCAAGCTGCCGGCTAAATCGGCTAGCTGCTTTTCCAGCAGCTTGGCCTTGTTCTCCAACACGGCGATCTTGGCGGCGTTGCTCCAACCCAGCACGTAGCGGCTGCGGTCGTCGAGGCGGTGGCGGTCGTCTTTTTCGTGGCGCTCGCCGGGCGCCTTGATCTGGCCGGCGCGGCTGATGGCTTTTTGTTCGCGGCGGAACTGTTCGGGCGTCGCGCAACAGGCGACGTCGAAACGGTGGGCGATTTCCCGCTCCAGCCAGTCGTAAAATGCCGAATCCGGCTTGACCGCCAGTTTGTGGACCAAGGAATCGCGGTGCAGATTGGGCAGTTCGGCGCGCTGGCCAGGGCGTACCCGGAAATACACCAGCCGGCCCTTTAGATGAGTCTGGTCCACCCATTCGGCGACTGCGGCATAATATTGCTCCGGCACCAGCAGCGACAAGCCGAAACTGCGTAATAACCGTTCCGCCGCGCCTTCCCAGTCCTTTTCCTCGTCGCGCACCTGTATCAGTTCGCCGGCGAAAGGCATCTCGTCTTCAGCCAAGCCCAGCGCCGAACACAGCATCCGCCGCAGTTGGATTTGAATATCGTCGATATTGCTGCGGCGCGCCTTCAGGCTGTCGATTTCGGCTTGCAAAGCTTGATGTTCCTTCATCCCTTGCGCGAAGGCGACGCCGGTTTCGCTGGCTAGATTCTGCAAATTCGCCTCGCGCGCCGCCGCGCTGTCCTGCAAAGCGGCAAATTGCTGTTGCTGGGCCAGAAAGGCGTCGGCGTCTTCCGGGGCCGGCAAGTCCAAGGTCCGCACCAGTTGTTCGTGACGTTTGGCCTTGTCGCGGCGGCGGCTCAGTTCGCCTTGCAGGCGCAGAATGTCTTCGGCGATGCGCTCGATGCGGTCGCCGCCATTGTCGGCGATGTTGCGGCGCAGTTCGCGTTCCTCGCTTTGCTGTTGCTGCTTGCGTTCGCTCAAGCGTTCCACTTGCGCGCCTTGTTTGCTCAACTCGTCGGCCAAACCGGCCAAACGTTTTTCCAGCAAGCCGAGCTTTAGACCGGCGAAATAAGGCCGCAGCGCCTCGCGGCAGGCGCGCAGTTCCTCGGTTTGTTCGGTCAATTGCGTGTGTTTGTCGTAGTCGCCGACCAAGGGCGTCAACAAGCCAACTTGGCGTTTGGCCTTCAGAACCGCGTCGTGGGCGCGGTTCAGGTCGTCGAAATGATTGATTAGCGCGGTGATGCGCGGCGCGACTTCTGAGGGTTCCAGCATGTGGCTACGCACGAAGTCGGTCAGATTGCCGACCGATTTCATCGATACGGTTTGATGGAACAGTTCCAGCGCCTGTTCGTTGTCGATGCCGAAGCGGCGGCGAAACCAGGCACCGTAAGGCGGAAAGCTGTCGTGCAACTCGGCGCCCAGGCCGCGCAACTTTTTACGCAATTGGCCTATGTCGCTGCCGAAATCGGCGAAGTCGGCGGCGATGCTCAAGTCGCGTTCGCAACCGGCATACAGCCGCGCCGGTTGACCCTGGCGGTCGGCGATCCAGAACACTTGCGCCAAAGTCACGGTCTGGTCGTAGCCGGCGTTGTGGAATACGCCCAATATCACCGAATAACTATTGTCGCCGCGCAAGGCCACCGGTTTGGCGCTGCCGCTGACCTCGTTGCGCTCGGATTTGTAATGGCCCAACACATAGGAACGCAGGCTGCGCTCCTTGGCATCCGCGCCGGCGGCTTTGTTGTAGGCGATACGGTGAGCCGGCACCAATAAAGTGGTCACCGCATCGACCAGCGTCGATTTGCCGGAACCGATGTCGCCGGTCAACAGCGCGTTGCGGCCATTCAAATGCAAGACCCAAACCCGGCCGTCGAAGGTTCCCCAGTTATAGACTTCCAGGCGTTGCAAACGAAAGCCGGACAAGGCGTCGTCGTCGACGAAGTCCAGGGAGAATTGCAGGTCGTTATTGATGGTCATGGCGCGGCGGAATTTTGGTCAAGACGCTGTAAAACGGAATGGACGTACTCCCTCCCTGCGCGAATGCCGCTTAGGTTAAGGAGCCTCCCCCTTTGCAAAAGGGGGATCGAGGGGGATTTATTTAGAAAATCTCCCCTAGCCCCTCTTTGAAAAAGAGGGGGATAAACCACGATATACCTAACGGGATTATCCCGGCGAGAAAGAGCGGCGGGGATCAATCTACGAACAATCACTCTCCGCCTTCCCCGCCGCTAACTAACTGCGTTTGATACTCCGCCAGCCGGGCGTCGAATTCCGACAGCCATTGAGCATCGACGAAAGCTTTCAATATCCGCCTGACTTCATAATTGGCCGACTGCCCGGAAGCCGCCTTGAGTTTGCGCAAGAAACCCAGTTCGACCACCTTGTTGATATGAGTTTCGATCTGATCGATCAGCCGCGCCTCGTTGCTGCGTGGCGGCAAAAACACCCGGATCAACTCGACGATGTCCTCGCGCGACAAGACCAACCGAGTCTCGCCGCCACCGCGGTCGAACTCGGCCAAACGCTTGCGCAGCAAGGCCAACAGTAAGCTGACTGGAAACGACAACGGCCGGCGCGCGATCAAACGCGGCAACTTGGCGGCCGCTTCGTCGTCTTCGGCATCCGCCTGCCGCGAACGCAAAAACGCATAACCCTCGGCCTCATCCAACACCAACTCCAAACCCAACACCGCCACGTAATCCCGCACCCTGGCCTGCAGATTCAGCAAGGCGTTCCACAAACCGCCGTCGCTTTCCTGGTAGATCACGCCTTTCAATAACGGAATGACCAAGGCCGACAGGTCGTATTGCGGCGCCATCTCTAGGTCGGTTTCCGTCATGTTTATCTCGTATTGATTGAGCAGGCGTTGAATTGCGCGTATTTTAGGGCAAAACTAAAACCAACAGAGATAATCTGCTTTGTGATTCGATGCCACTATCCATGACCAACTGGACTGGAAAAACGGAATTTTACGCGCTTAACAAACAAAGCCCCATGAATCTTCAGACGGGTTTTTCAACCGGCTATAAACGGGGATGGCTGCTTTGACCATATTTAAATGTTTATGGCTGGGTAGCAAAACCCTCCTCGTAGAGGGGAATCTTGCCTACGACTATTGACCTGACTTAAATACGGCTAAATCACTGTTACTGATCCAGCCGCGGATCATTTTCTTTGTCCCTGGGTACTCAACCTGCAGCCAGTCTCCCTCGGCACCCACCACGCCAACAACATCCCCTTTCACCAAATAAGACTTGAGTTTGGCGTCAGCCTTAGGTTCGGAATGGAAGTAAGTCTTGGGACTCGATATGACCCTCAACTCAGTCCATTGGGTTTCCGTCACCTTATCGTAATTCAGGCCTTGTTCGATGGCCGGTGGCAACAGCATTCCGCATCCTGGATGTTCGTTACCGTGCTCCACCTTCAAATTGACTCCGGCGGCCTGGATGCGGAGTTCGCCGGGAAAGTGATCAACATTCCATGTCGTCAGCGAGGCCGAATCTCCATTTGATTGTCCACGCAGGTAAAAGCTGCAGGTTTTGCTCACGCCTTCCCCTTGCTCTTCACGATAGTAACCGGTAATTTGGCCGTCCGGCGCCACCGCCAAGCGGAGTTGCTCATAAACACCCGAGTGAAATTGGTTGGTTTCGACGGCTCCGACATCGGTCGCCATCAATATTGCCATGATGAAACCAAAACGATTAAACATGATCAGCTTCCCCCGTGGCGCTTGTAGGCTTGTTCAAGCAAAACATCATAATTTCCATAATCCTCTCCGTTGTATAAGGTCGCAATGGTCGCGAATTTCTTGTCTTTAAGGGCTTGTAAGCGAGCAGGTTTGGCCTTGCACCAGCCAACGAAAGCATCGAGTTGACCGCGTTCGCCCGCTTTCATGGATGCCACAAAGTCCTCGACTTTGCTAAAGCCGCAATCTTTGAAGTTGAAGCCCATTACTTGAAACATACCCCACGAACAAGCCTGCAACGCAGCGTCGGAATCCAAGGCGATGGCGTCGTTGAGGGTTTTCCAGGCGGTTTCCTGATCCTTATTATTGGCTTGCCACTCCGGCCCCGCTTTCTTGACATATTTGTAAGACAGCATGGGATGCGTTTGGTCGTATTTCTTATTCGTCAATTTCCTAAACCAATGCCCTTCGAAGGCAATGACCGGCAGGCCGGCGGGGCCGAATCCGCTTTTCCCGCCCGACTCCACTTCGGCAAAGGCCTTGACCATGGCCAGGGTAATGCCGTTACCCAGAGCCACCAACGCGGCCTGAAAATCCGCATCGGTCAACTTGGAAAATGAACCGCCACTATTGACGACCGCTTTGAGACGGTGAAGCTTGCCGGCCGCAGCGCGCTCCCGCAAGGACAAATAGCTATCAACAACCGCGCGGTGCGCTGTACCGGGCTCTTGCGTTTGCTGGCTGGCAGGCGGCCTTTTAAATTCCAAGAATTCCAATAATCCGGCGACCTCACCACTGGGACCGCACCAAGATCCTCCGGCCAGATAGGGGCGCGACGATTTGTTCAGATCGGTACGTTTAGGCCGTAGCGTCCGCGCCTTTTCGACCAAGGCGTGGAGAGTTCTACCCGCCGGATCGACGCGCCCGTCGGCATGAGGATATCTAAGTTCGTTGCGCTGAAAGCGCCGAATTTCCATGATCAAATCAGTGGAACAACGCCCGGATTCCGGAAACGGCCGGCGAATGACGCTGTTGCAGATATTGAATAGATATTCGACGATTAGGACGTCCTTGGGATCGTTGGCTGCGCCGTCTCCCACAGATGCCTTCAAAAGGTTTTCTTTCGTACTTCTTCGCTTCATTATTTCTCCTTGCGAGTTAATGGGTGAACTATCGATCTTGTATTTAGATTGCCCGCCTTGATGCCCCCGTTCCAGCTAAATTTAAATTTACACGCTACCACTGCCCTTAATCAGGGTTTCACCGCCAAAACCCGCAATCCAGGTGTCGATGCGCCGGCTTCTCTGCGGAAGGATCGTCACCGCGGCTGTTACTATTCAAGCCGGCCAAGCTAGCGCGTGCACAACATAGTCCTTGCCGTGAGCATAACGCCCATGCACGTCAAACCGCACGAAGCAAGCCGGAGCACCATCGACAGCCTGCTCCAAGTTGAACGCCAAACTCCTGCCGGTTTCATCGCGGCAGGGGTAAGCAAGGATTCGAGTTGGTCAAAATAGAGGAAGGTGTCGGCGGAAACGATGACATCGAACCGGGATGGTTTTCCAGCTAGTGACAGAGTTCGGCTTCCGCCAGATCATCGTACAGCGTTCGCCGACTCGTTTCAGCATGCCTGCGGAGAGTTCGACGCGGACTAGATGACTGCAAATCGCCTTGGAGGCTGCGGCGAAGAACTTTTCGATTTGGTCCTTTATCGCCGCTCAAGCCGGCAACCAGGACATTTGTGTCTACAACCACTCTAATTGCCAGCATGTAGCGCCTACCTATCCTAGCATATGCCTAAATTTTGGAAAGATTTCCGCCCCCCTATTCGATAAGAACATCCTGTGCCGCTTGCGTCACCTGACAAAAATCACCCTCGGCAAGCGCGCCTGCTTGCTCACTTCCCGCCCTTCACCGTCCGTCGTTTGCCAAACGATGACGTCTTCCACGCCTTCGTCGACCGTGGTTTTGAAACTGTCGCCGCCGAGTTGCAGATAGGAGACCAGTTCCGCCAGACCGTGTTGCAAGGGGCGGCTACGGCAGAGTTCGGCCAGGGTGATTTGCGTTTTGTCTTGCAGGGCGTGGCGGATGTGGCGGGCCAGTTGCGCCTTGTCGATGACGATTTGCGAGAATAGCGCGGCGGCGTCCAGGTCGCCGTCGCCGGTTTCCGGGACGATGCTATCGATTCGCGGTTTGACGGCCGGGATGTGCAGCGGCCGCTCCATCGGCAATTCGATGTCGGCGGCGGCTTCGCCGATAGCCATCACTTCGCCGGCCGGTTGGCTTTCGCGAAGGCTTAGCGCTTTGGCCTCGATGCCGTGCAGGATTTCCATGATGCGGCGGTTTTCCAGCCAGACTTGGTCGTCGAGGAAACGGCGCAATTGCCGGCTGAGTTCCGCGACGGTGCGCTGGGTATGTTCGCCGGCTTCCAGCCAGTCGTAATGCACCCGGCGCAAGCGGGCTTCGGGGCGCAGTTCGGCGACCGGCTGCAAGGCCAGCACTTTTTCCAGCAAGGCCGATAATTCTTCCTGGCGGCGGCTGGACATCAGGAAATCCCAGAAGGCGCGGAAGCTACGGCCCTGGTCAGAATCGGCAATGGCATCGCGTTCGCCCATGATGTCTTGCAGCAATTCGCCCTTGCCGCCTTCCCACAAGGCGATGCGCTCGCGCACCCGCCGGTCCAGGCCGCGAAAGTTATGCTCGACTTCGCGAAAGTCGCCGAGCAGTTCGCGGGCCAGCGCGGTGAATTGCAGAAAGCGGTCTTTCAATGCGGTGTCGTCCAACAAGGCCAGTTCGCCGGCTTCGGCTCTGGCGATTTCGGCGTCAATGTCGGCGCGGCGCTTGCGCAGTTCGGCGATGCGGGTCTCGGGATCGGTCTCGCTACCTGCGCTGATTTGCTTGAGCAGTTCGAACAAGGTCAGCAAGCGCGACTCGGTGCCGACGAAGCTGCGTTCGGTCAAGCTACCCAGCCAGGCGATGGCTCTTTCGGTGGGCGGAGTCAGGTCGAAATAGGGTTCATCCGAGCCTTGGCGATAAAATTTGCGCAGCCAGCCCTTGTCGTTGCCGGCCCAATCACTGAGGTAGTCCAGCGCCGACTTTGGAAAGATGTCGTTACCGAATTGTTCCCGCAAGCCGAATAATTCGTCTTCCAAGGCCTCGGCAAGATCGGCCTGGGCAATCAAGCGCTGGTTTGGGATGACAAACACCCGGTTCAAAAAGCCGGCAACCAGTGGCGCATGCGGCGAATTAAGTAGCCGCCACGCCGGATGATTTTGTTTGAGCAAATCGAGAGTACGGTAATCCAGCTTGAATATCCTTTATGTGCTCGCCACTCGTTGGCGTGGCGTAAACTGTTAAACAATGCCGCTGTCCCGCTCCGCCAATTGTAAATTTGACCAAATTTCCAACGGAAAAACCTATCTGTAGGCAAGAAAACCCAAGTGAAATCCTTGGTTTTCCTTGACGAAAAGGGTCAAAAACAGTAGCTTATCCAACCTTTTTTGTAAAATCTGCATTTCCCCCGATCGATTAGTTTTTTGAGGACGTAAAATTGGAACTCAGTGGCGGACATATTCTTGTCCAATGTCTTAAAGATGAAGGTGTCGAATTTGTATTTGGCTATCCGGGTGGCTCTGTCTTGCACATCTATGATGCCATTTTCCATCAAGACGAAGTGAAACATATCCTGGTCCGCCACGAACAAGCGGCGGCCCATGCAGCTGACGCTTATGCGCGCGCCACCGGCAAACCGGGCGTGGTGCTGGTCACCTCGGGCCCAGGCGCGACAAATGCCGTCACCGGCATTGCCACCGCGTATATGGATTCTATCCCGATGGTGATCATCTCGGGCCAAGTGCCGTCGCCGGTAATAGGCAGCGATGCGTTCCAGGAAGTCGATACGGTGGGCATTACTCGGCCCTGCGTTAAGCACAACTTCCTGGTCAAGGATGTCAACGATTTGGCCGAAACCATGAAGAAGGCCTTTTACGTGGCAACCACCGGCCGCCCCGGCCCGGTATTGGTCGACGTGCCGAAAGACATAACCGATCCAAACATCAAGGTGCCTTATAAGTACCCGAAAAAGATCAGCATGCGTTCTTATAACCCGGTGGTAAGCGGCCACAAGGGCCAGATCAAACGCGCGGTAGATATATTGTTAACCGCGCAGCGGCCGATGATTTATTCCGGCGGCGGCGTGATTCTTGGTGAAGCCCATAAAGAACTAACCGAACTGACCCAATTGCTGGGTTACCCGATCACCAACACCTTGATGGGTTTGGGCGGCTATCCGGCCACCGACAAACAGTTCGTCGGCATGCTGGGTATGCACGGTACTTACGAAGCCAATATGGCGATGCATGAGAGTGACGTCATTCTGGCGGTCGGCGCGCGCTTCGACGACCGAGTTACCGGCAAACTGGCTGAGTTTTGCCCGTACGCCAAGATTATCCATATCGACGTTGATCCCGCCTCGATTTCCAAAACCGTTAAAGTCGACGTGCCGATTGTCGGCGAAGTCAAACCGGTGTTGGAGCAAATGATAGAACTGATCAAAGACAGCAAAACCAAGCCGTCGAAGTCAGCGCTTGAATCCTGGTGGCAATTGATAGGCAGTTGGCGGGATGTGCATTGCCTGGATTATGACCGCACCAGCAACGTCATTAAGCCGCAATATGTCGTAGAGCAGTTGTATCAAGTGACTGGCGGGGAAGCATTCGTCACCTCCGACGTGGGCCAACATCAAATGTATGCCGCGCAGTACTACCACTTCGACAAACCTCGGCGCTGGATCAACTCCGGCGGCCTGGGCACGATGGGCTTTGGTTTGCCGGCTGCAATTGGCGTGAAACTGGCGTTTCCGGAAGCCAATGTCGCCTGTATCACCGGCGAAGCCAGCATCCAGATGTGTATCCAAGAGCTATCCACTGCCCTGCAATACAACGCGCCGGTGAAAATCATCAACCTGAACAACCGCTACATGGGCATGGTGAGGCAATGGCAGGAGTTCTCTTATCAAAGCCGGTATTCGCAGTCCTACATGGATACCATCCCCGACTTCGTTAAATTGGCGGAGGCCTACGGCCACGTCGGTATGTTGATCGAGAAACCTGAAGACGTGCGCGGTGCTCTGGAAGAAGCCTTCGCATTGAAGGATAGAACCGTATTCCTGGATTTCATCACGGATCGCACGGAAAACGTTTACCCCATGATAGAAGCAGGCAAAGGCCATCACGACATGAAATTGCGCGTCGCGCCCGGCACACCGGTCGACAGGGAGTTATCGTGATGCGGCACATTATTTCCATCCTGATCGAAAACGAAGCCGGCGCGCTATCGCGCGTCGCCGGACTGTTCTCGGCGCGCGGCTACAATATCGAATCGTTGACCGTGGCGCCGACCGAAGATCCCAGCCTGTCGCGGATGACCTTGGTTACCAGCGGCAGTGACGAGATTATCGAGCAAATCACCAAGCAACTGAACAAGTTGATCGACGTGGTGAAATTGATCGATTTGGCGGAATCCGCGCATATCGAACGCGAGCTGATGCTGGTAAAAATCAAAACCAGCCACGATACCCGCGAAGAAGTGAAACGCATGGTCGACATCTTCCGCGGCAAGATTATCGATGTCACCGCCAACAGCTACGTGGTGGAAATGACCGGCCAATCCAGCAAACTGGACGCCTTTATCCACGGCTTTGAAGAAGGCAGCATCATTGAAGTAGTGCGCTCCGGTCCAACCGGCATCTCCCGCGGCGAGAAAGGCTTACACCTGTAACATTTATTATTTACCCAGCAACGAGAAAACCTATGCAAGTTTATTACGATAAAGACGCCGACCTTTCTGTTATCAGAAGCAAAAAAGTAGCGATCATCGGCTACGGCTCACAAGGCCACGCGCACGCCAACAATCTGAAAGACTCAGGTGTTGACGTCGTTGTCGGCTTGCGTGCCAATTCAGCGTCCGTCGCCAAAGCTCAAGCCAGCGGCTTGACTGTCAAAGACGTACCGGAAGCCATCGCCGGCGCCGACGTGGTGATGATTCTGACTCCTGACGAGTTTCAATCCAAACTGTACAAAGAAGAAATCGAACCCAATATCAAACAAGGCGCAGCCCTGGCTTTCGCTCACGGTTTTGCGATTCTGTACAACCAAGTCGTACCCCGCAAAGACCTGGACGTAATCATGATTGCGCCTAAAGCACCTGGTCACACCGTGCGTTCCGAGTTTGTTAAAGGCGGCGGCATTCCTGATTTGATTGCGATTCATCAAGATGCGTCCGGCATGGCCAAAGCCATCTGCTTGTCATACGCTTCTGCGATCGGCGGCGGCCGCTCCGGCATCATCGAAACCACTTTCCGCGACGAAACCGAAACCGACTTGTTCGGCGAACAAGCGGTATTGTGCGGCGGCGCGGTCGAACTGGTCAAAGCCGGTTTCGAAACCCTGACCGAAGCCGGCTACCCGCCAGAAATGGCCTACTTCGAGTGCTTGCACGAACTGAAACTGATCGTGGACTTGATGTACGAAGGCGGCATCGCCAACATGAACTACTCGATCTCCAACAACGCCGAGTACGGCGAATACGTCACCGGCCCAAAAGTAATCAACGAAGAAAGCCGTTGGGCCATGAAACAAGCCCTGGAAGACATTCAGCAAGGTAAATACGCCAAGCAATTTATCCTGGAAGGCCAAACCGGCTACCCTGAAATGACCGCCAGACGCCGCCTGAATGCCGAGCATCCTATCGAAACCGTCGGTGCTAAACTGCGGGCCATGATGCCTTGGATCAAAGCTAACCAAATCGTCGATAAAAGCAAAAACTAAGCTTATCGGCTAGGATTAAAGCCCATCTACACGATGGGCTTTTTTTTGCCCGCTGGATTTTGCCAAATGCTTGATCGCTATCGCTTAAACCGGTTTTATCTTGGTATCATCACCGCGACCTTGGCCCAGCCCTGCCCTGCTGATTTCATGCAACGGAGTAACAGCGAGATCCAATATCTGCATGGCGGCAACTACCAGGAACCGTTCAACGCCAACGACGTCAGCCAGTCCATCATCACCGTCACCCACGCCCACGGCTGGGCTTACGGCCGCAACTTCTTCTTCATGGATACGATGTTTACCGAATCCGGCCAAACCGCGCAAACCAATCTTTACGGCGAGGCATACAGCACCTTCAGCCTCGGTAAAGTCATCGGCTTGGACTTGTCCTACGGCATTTTCAAGGATTTCGGCGTGACCGCCGGCGTCAACCTTGGGGAAAACATGAACAGCTCGCGCAGCGGCTTTCGCGCTTGGCTTAATGGCGTTACCGTCGATTTCGACCTGCCGGGCTTCGACTATTTCAACGTCGACTTTTTACGGCAGCGCGTCACCGAAACCGCCGACATCGGCACCTCCTGGCAGATTACCCCAGTGTGGAAACTGCGGTTCGAAATTGCCGGCACGAAATGGAGCTTCGAAGGCTTTGCCGACTTCATCGGCCATAACCACACCGCCGCCCGCCAAGCCCTGGCGCAGCCGCAACTTAGATTAGACCTCGGCAACTTATGGGGTGATAGCGACCATTTGTATATCGGCATCGAATACCAGTATTGGCATAACAAATACGGGATTAAAGGCTTACAGGACAGCGTGCCGCAGGCGTTGGTGTTGTGGAAGTTTTGAGGCAAATGAAAATGAACAGCAGTCGTGACAGTTAGTTGGTTAGCATGCATATAACACTTCATTCCACCGGACGCGGCAAACAGCGCCGCGCCGATTAACATTACGGTAGGCCAATTCGATGCGCGAACTTCCCGACGCCACGGCAACACCGCTTGGTTCTAACCGAGACAAGATCATTTTCCAAGCTAAATGCAAGTATTTTGGCGCACTTGCCAATGACACAAAGTGGAATGAATTAATCAATTACTTTCGGCAAAAGCCGGGCTGGCGGCCTTCGTATAGAAGTAAATGGATAAATGGTCATATCTCCGAATGGGATTCCGAGTGGCATTACCATCTGCCATTTCCATTTGTTGGCGTAGAGTGGTTTGATATTGGGCTGCATCAGCATGAATTCATGGGGCATTTAACGCCGCCCAGGATTATTGATCACAGCGCTGAGATTGCTTCAAAACTTTCCAGCATCGGCTTTGATTATGAGGTAAAAGGGGATGTCGCACGAATCTGGGGCTATTTTCCAAAGTCATATGAAGACTTCCCGCCCCAGAAATTGGCCTAACCTTCCGGTCAACGTGACAGTCAGCGTAGCCTGGATGAAGCGCAACGGAAATCCAGGTTGAAAATCAAACGTTATCAATAGTGGCAATACATCACCGATGTCTATCGCTACGCGGCATACGGGCTACAATCTCAATAATCACAAGCCTTCTCTCATACCCACGAAACCGGCCACATTAGTTAAGCATCTGTCATATTCAGCATGTACAATGCCGCCAACTTTTCAACCTTTGTAGACACATTATGATCAAGAAGCAACCGCTTACTCGTCATCGTGGCATTTACCTACTGCCCAATCTATTCACCACGGGCGCCATGTTTGCCGGGTTTTATGCAATCACCTCGGCAATTAACGGCCGTTTCGAAACAGCGGCGATTGCGATGTTCATTGCGATGGTACTGGATGGCTTGGACGGCCGAGTTGCCCGCCTGACTAACACGCAAAGCGAATTCGGCGTGCAGTACGACAGCTTGTCCGATATGGTTTCGTTTGGCGTTGCTCCGGCTATTGTCATGTATTTGTGGACTCTATCCACCATGGGCCAAGCAGGCTTGTTCGCCGCATTTGTGCATATGGCCGGTGGAGCGTTACGTTTGGCGCGTTTCAACACGCAAGTGGAAGTGGCCGACAAACGCTATTTTCAAGGCCTACCCAGCCCGGCAGCGGCGGCTATTTTGGCCGGTGGATTATGGTTCTGCGTGGAAAACGGTTATGACGTGGAAAACATCAAGTATCTGGTATTGCTGACCACCATCACTACCGGTTTGCTAATGGTCAGCAACTTCCGTTACTCCAGCTTCAAAGAAATCGATTTTAAAAACAAAGTGCCATTCATCGTTGCCATTATCGCGATGCTGGTTATCAGCTTCATAATGGCGCAACCACAGCGAATGCTGTTCCTGCTATCGGTCGGCTATGCCATATCCGGCCCTATAGTTACCTTGGTTTTGCGCAAACGTAAGCTGCAAAGCCGTAAAAGTTAGCGGATGAAAAATACCGGCGGCAAACTGTTGCTCGACGCCTTGGAAATACACTGGCGCCAATATCGCAAACGCTTGAAAGCCTGCCGCCAAACCGCCAGCGAAGATAACGTCCACGAATTACGCATTAGCACCCGGCGCTTGTTGGCGCTGATAGAATTGCTACATGCCTTGGAGCCACAACCCACATTACTAAGCATTCGCAAAGCGTTGAAAAAGCAACTCGACGGTTTCGACGAATTGCGAGATACCCAGGTCATGCTGTTCGAGGCGGCCAAGACCCTGCCTATACTTCCTGAGCTAGAGCCTTTTTTAGCGTACATGCATCGCTGCGAACAGCGTTTACTGCTGGAAAACCATTCATTTATTGCCACCCTGTATCAACCGAAACTGCGTCGCAAGTTGAAAAAAGCCGGTAAATACTTCAAAACTCAAACAACCGACATCGATCTTGAACAGGCATTGCCAAGCGCCATTAACAATATTTATGGCCTAGTGATAAATCGTTATGAAGCACTGGATCCCACCATACCTGCCAGCATTCATCATCTGCGCATCGCTGTTAAAAAATTGCGCTATACGCTTTTAGCAGCGCAATGCCTTGATTCCACTCACGCTGAAATGGACTCAAGCCCGTTGAAAAGCCAGTTAACTCGCATGGGTGACATTCAAAACTCTGTAATCATGTTGCAAACCCTTGAGCTATTTTTTCAACATCAGATACCGAGCGCAGTAGAGCAGTACTATCGACGACAACAACAAGAGTTGATCGACTCATTTATAACCTGTTGCTCGGAGATTTTGGTGTTTCGGCATGTGACCCAAAACGACAGAAACTGGGTTTTTGAATCCGCGTAGAAACTAGCTATACTCATTGTCGGCTTATTTATTGGCACCAACGACGAGATGATCTACCAGAAATAAAAAATTTTCTATTAAGCAATTGAAAAACAATGTGACTCGGCAAACCTTACGAACCATTAACTCTACTGTCAATTGAGTTTATTTTTTATCATTGCCTCAGGACAATCAGCTGCTACCGAAAAAACTAAAGCCGTCAAACTTAAACGCTATCCCCAAACGTCAAAATCAACAAGAAAAAGTTCATAACGTGGCATTACGAAATATTAGAGGCGGTTTCAATGGCATCAGATGATAGAAACTCACCTAAAATAGGTGTTCCGTCTTCACCCTATCTGGTTTACACCTCAGCCGGCCACCGATCCAATATAAAAAAATGGGTCACGGGCAAAAAAAATTTCGACTTATGGGTTACTCAATACGAAGGCGAAAGTGATTATCACCGGAGCGTTGCTGATTTTTACAACGAGCGAAAAGGCGGCAAATATCCAAATCTACACGATATATATAACCGCTGGGGAGAGTTACTCACCCCCTATCGAGCAATATTCGTACTTGACGACGATATAGAATTGAGCGCCAGCCAAATTAGCCAGTTATTCCGCATTTTAGAACGCTACAAACTCGTCTTGCTACAGCCTGGTTTCTTGAGCATCGGCAAAATAAGCCATGAAGTCACAAAAGCAAATCATTTCAGATTTGCGAGGCTTACCAATTTCGTGGAAAACTGCGTGCCAATGTTCTCTAAGCCTATTCTGGATCGGTTTATGGCAACTTACGACCCGGGCTTAATTGCCTTCGGAACTGATTGGTGGTATTTACACCTTCTGACCGATGAAGAGCGCGAAACCGGAGTGGCGGTAATTGATTCGGTACCTTGCGTAAACCCGGACGAATGGCTTGAACAAAAACCTCGAAAAATAGATCAAGTTGAGCCCGTCAATAAAGGTATAGAGATTTGGCAGGAATTTAAGCGCGAGCGCGGCATCGAGATGCCGCCAGGCGGTGTCAGAAGTTTGGGGCTATTATCGCCTACAGCCTTAGAAGACTGGCTTACGCTAATTTCCGCTCCGTTAATCCGCTGCAAAACATTTCTGTTCTACCCCCATTATTTCATGCGTCTGAAACGCTTTTACTGGGATATTCATAGGCGAAAAATATTTTAAAATTCGCCATTCAGCAATGGCGAAATGCTGACTATCCAAAACAACACAGCAGATCTTATTCAATGAGAACATAAGTTTCCTTGCTCCAATTGGAAACTGAGTTCGGCCAACCTCCTTAAGAACAGCATTTCGCAACTAGCTGACGGCCCAAGGAATTATTCGTGAACTATTTAGACGAAATTAAATGCTATTTAAAAATCAAAATTTCCCAAATATTGATGCGGTGCCCTACCCATCACAAACCACTAAAAATACAACATGTGCCTAAAAACAAACCGAAGGTACTAATTTTAGGAATATATTTAGAATACAGAGAAAACACATTTAATCACCTGATAAGTGCGTTTAATCAATCAACAGCATGTGCGGTTGATCAAATCTGGGTATCATTGAACCCTAAAAACTCTCTAAAAGACAACCAAGCCGAATATAAAAACCACGCCAACCTAATTCTGGTTAAGCAGATATTTGAGCTTAAACCAAAATTTACGATATTAAATGAAATTCTAGAAGAGGTTGACATAAGCAAATACGATTATCTTGTCTTTACCGATGACGACATTTTTGTTGACGATAACTTTCTCGATGCTTTTATCGGATGGCAACAGCATTTAAACTTTTGCTTGGCTCAACCCGCCCGCACGAGAACCAGTACAGCTGATAATACATTTGTTGTTTCCAGGCCTTGGCTAAATGCACGCGAAACACATTTTGTTGAAATTGGCCCGCTATTTAGCATGCATAAATCAATTGTAAATGAATTACTACCGTTTGAGCTTGAAAGTCCAATGGGATGGGGATATGACCTCGTTTGGCCAATAAAGGTGAGTGCATCGGAAAAAACCATGGGGATTATCGATGCGACTCCTGTACAGCACAGCCTGAGACCTCAGGGCGCGGCATATTCGACCGCAAAAGAATCTGTGCTAATGAATGAATATCTTTCAACAAAACAGCACCTAAACTTCCGAGAAGCCTGCACTATTGTTAAAAATTACTCAAAAATAAGCCTCCTCAAAAAATCGTTCAATTTATTTTAATGCCTATCTGTTTTAATTTCTCGAACAAAGCACCGCTTAATTCCGATCAGCTCCAACAACCTATTTATCTTACTGGCACTGCCCGATACTACTTAAACATAATAAGCGACACCATCATCAACTTAAAGATATAATAGCCCAACTACCAGCATTTATTTGATTCATCTTATGCATCACAATATTTCCGTTAAACCTTTTGTAATTTAATCGGCCTAATCGATGCTATGAGCTGCTTAGTTACCGTCATCATACCCACCCACAACCGCCCCGACCTTTTGGACGAAGCCATAAGCAGCGTAGTCAATCAAACCTTGGCGGATTGCGAGATCATTGTCGTTGACGATTGCTCAACCCCTCCGGTAAACCCCGCTCAGATCCAGGAAAAGTTCGGAACGAAGATTAAAGTTTTGCGGCACCCAGCCTCTTTGGGGGGAGCCACAGCAAAAAACACCGGCATCAAAGCCGCTTCTGGCAAATACATTGCGTTTCTGGACGACGACGACCTTTACGCACCGACTTATTTAGAAAAAGCTGTTTCAACTTTAGAAAACCATCCAGAAATTAACACGCTGTTCATGAGCGTCGCTTGGTTTGGTCCAAATTCAAAATGGACGCACGAATCCTACACTGACGCCATGAACAAAATATTGGCAGATCTGGCTGGAACGCAAGTGACGGAAACCCTACTGGAATTTGACGCAGACCGTCTATTCAAAGCTTTGCTAAAAAGGGTCCCTATGGCGTTTCAACGACCAGTGGCAACCAGGGAACAGGTTAGGCAAATCGGCTTATATCAGGAAGACTGCCTACTTTGGGATTGCGATTGGGCTTTGCGCGCTGCGCTGAATGGCCGATGCGGATTAGTGACAGAAGGCTTGTACCTGCAACGTAGCGCGGGCCAGGGATACTCGTCTCAGCCTCGCCGCCGGATGGATCACTCCTTATCCAATCTGGAAATAAAAAAACAACTGATTAAGCGAAATGTCAGACCTGATCTAGCCAAGCTGATCAGGCTCAACTACATCCAATCCGCCCAAGATTTGAGTTGGGAATACATCAATCAAAACCAAGGCTTGCTAGCGGTCAAAACCATGCTGGCTAGTTTCCAATACGGCATTCACTTTCTGCAGATTAAGTTTTTAGCGCACGCTCTTTATAGCTGCGGATTGAGTTTATTTTCTAAAATACGACGATAGCCTAGTTAGATTCCGAATCGAAACAAAAGGTAAAATGGATTTAGCAGCCTCAAACGCCGCAGCATCGCAAGCTTGAGCCTTAGTCGGCAATCAAGTATAGTTTCCAACCATGAACAATCAGAAAAACGAATTTCATAGTCACTTAGTTTTCATGCCAGCCATTGGCAGACAATTGTTCGGCCTGTCTTTAAGATTGCTGCCCTGAGGGGCGCACTCTATCCTCATTTAAACAATACCACCCTTTTCTGTTCCTCGGCCTCAGCGCCGAACATTTCATGAACGGAGTTCTCATGAAAGATAAATTAATTATATTCGACACAACTTTGCGCGATGGTGAGCAAAGCCCAGGCGCCTCAATGACCCGCGATGAAAAAGTCCGCATTGCCCGAGCTCTGGAGCGCATGAAAGTCGACGTCATCGAAGCCGGCTTCCCAGCCGCCAGCCAAGGCGATTTCGAAGCGGTGCAAGCAGTGGCGGATGCCATCAAAGACAGCACAGTTTGCGGCTTGGCGCGGGCGCTGGACAAAGACATCGACCGGGCTGGCGAAGCCTTGAAAGGCGCAAACAGCTCGCGCATCCATACCTTTATCGCGACTTCGCCGATCCATATGCAAAAGAAGTTGAATATGCAGCCGGATCAGGTCATCGAATACGCAGTTCGGGCAGTAAAGCGCGCCCGCCAGTACACCGATAACGTCGAATTCTCCCCGGAAGATGCCGGCCGTTCGGAAGAAGACTTCTTGTGCCGAATCCTGGAAGCTGTGATCGATGCCGGAGCGACGACACTTAATATCCCGGACACGGTCGGCTATAGCATGCCTCAGCAGTTCGGTGCGACTATCGCCAATTTGATCAAGCGCATCCCCAATTCCGACAAGGCTATCTTCTCAGTACATTGCCACAATGATTTGGGCTTGGCGGTTGCCAACTCCTTGTCGGCGGTGATGAACGGCGCGCGGCAGGTAGAATGCACGATCAACGGTTTGGGCGAACGCGCGGGCAATGCCTCTTTGGAGGAAGTGGTGATGGCGGTGCGCACCCGCCAGGATTTCTTCGGCTGCGATACCGGCTTGGATGCGCGCGAGATTGTCACTTGCTCAAAGCTTGTGTCATCCATCACCGGGTTTCCGGTGCAGCCTAACAAGGCCATCGTCGGCGCCAATGCTTTTGCCCACGAATCCGGCATTCATCAAGACGGCGTATTGAAAAACCGCGAGACTTACGAAATTATGCGCGCCGAGGATGTGGGCTGGACCACCAACCGCATGGTTTTAGGCAAACATTCCGGCCGCAACGCCTTCAAAACCCGAATGGCAGAGCTGGGCGTGGACTTTGCCGGCGAAGCCGATTTGAACGATGCTTTTTTCCGCTTCAAACAATTGGCCGACAAAAAGCACGATATTTTCGACGAAGACTTGCAGGCCTTAATTTCCGAGCAAGGCTTCGAAGCGGAAGACGAACATATCAAACTAGTAGCCTTAAAAGTCTGTTCCGAAACCGGCGAAGTCCCTAACGCCACCGTCACGATACGTGTCGACGGCAAGGAAGTCACCGGCAGCGGGCAAGGCGGTGGTGCAGTGGATGCCAGCCTGAAAGCCATCGAAAGTTTGGTAAAAACCGGCGCGACTTTGGCGTTGTACTCGGTTAACAACATCACCACCGGCACGGATGCTCAGGGTGAAGTAACCGTCCGACTGGAAAATGCCGGCCGTATCGTTAACGGCTCCGGCGCCGACACCGACATCGTGATCGCCTCGGCCAAGGCTTACATTAACGCGGTTAACAAACTGCAAACGCCCGACCAACGTCAGCATCCGCAAAAAGGCGATGTCTGATTTTTGAGCCGCCATGGATAACGCGACCCGCTTGCAGTACTTGGAGGCGATGGGCATTGACGTCTGGACACCCAGGCGTCTACCCATCGCAGTTCCGCAAGCGGCCGTTCATTGTGAAAGTCGAATCGAACACGTAGTACCGTCTACCCCCTTTGCAGCCCACGAAGTTGAGCCTTCCGAGCAAACGGTATCAAGCATCATCGAAACCGTTAATATCGAATTTCCGCGACATCCTGCTTCGTCGCCATCATCACACGCCAACGATCAAATATGGAGAGACCTGCAACACGAGGTTTCTTTATGCGAAGCCTGCTCGCTGTGTAAAACCCGCACCCAAACCGTATTCGGTGTCGGCAATAAACAAGCAAGCTGGATGCTGATTGGTGAGGCGCCTGGGCAGAATGAAGATTTACAAGGCGAACCGTTCGTCGGCAAAGCCGGCCAATTATTAACCGAAATGTTGCGGGCGATAGGTTTAAAGCGGGAAGAAGTCTATATAGCCAATATATTGAAATGCCGGCCGCCGAATAACCGTGATCCGCAAGCCGAAGAAGTCGCCGCCTGCAATCGCTTTCTGCAGCAGCAAATCGAATTGATACAACCGAAAATAATTTTGGCGGTAGGCCGGATTGCTGCGCAAAGCTTGCTAACCACCCAACAACCTCTGGCAAAATTACGCGGCGTTCAACACCAATTACACGATATTCCGCTGATTGTCATTCATCACCCGGCTTACCTATTGCGCTCGCTACTGGAAAAGGCAAAAGCCTGGAGCGACTTGCAGTTTGCGCTGTCGGTCTATCAAAAACTAGAAAAATAAGACCATGTGGAAACTGTTACATAAACTGAAAGATGCAGTGATTTACGACGCGGACCGCGAGTTTTACGCCAAGGTGTTTCCAGACTCGGTAGATAGCAAAGACTTAATGCGGATGCGCAAAATGGATCATGCTGATTTAACCAGCGTCTTAAAGATAGAAGAGTTAAATTACGAATTTCCGTGGTCGGAAGGGATATTTAAAGATTGTTTCCGCACCATGACTTACACCAGTTGGGTGTGCGAGGCGCCAGATGACAACATAGTAGGCTATTGCATCATCAATGTAGCCGCTGGCGAAGCTCACATTATGAACATCAGCGTCAACCCTGACTTTCAACGCCAGGGAGCCGGCCGCAAAATGTTGGAACACTTAATCGAATACGCCCGGCCCCGCGCTGAGAAAATATTCCTTGAGGTGCGCCCCAGTAATCCTGGCGCCATCAATTTGTATCGAAAAACCGGTTTTCGCGAAATCGGCACCCGTAAGAATTATTATCCGGCCAAAAACGGTCGCGAGGACGCGATTATGTTTGAGTTGGATCTGGTACCTATGCTCTAGCCGGGTTATGTAGATTCACTGTCGGCCTAAATTATCCCGCCAACACTATTGCTCGGAAACGGTAACCGATCCGATTAGGGCCGTACATTGGGCGTTTAACAAGTTATACAGCCGGATATTTTTTCAATCTATTTTTCAATTGCTGAGTCTCTTGCTTCAACCAATTTGCCGTTTGGACTCTGAGGTCAATTTCGTAAAGATATATTGGACTTGCTTGAAAACCAGCATCACGGGTTTTAAGCGAGTTGGATTTACCGAATTTAGTTTTCATCGTAATTCCCTTAATTGAAGCTTGTCTAATCCCCACAAGCAATTGAATTCGTTAACTTACCAATACTGCTCAGAAAAGTAACTAGTCGTACCGAAAATTTAGGTTGCTAACATTCGGCAAGAGGTACAAAGCAAATATCACACCATTTTCTGGCAACGGAATGGCCTTCGCCTGCTCGAACGATCTGCGTAAATAAGACTATTTTTTCAGCGCAGTATTGCCATAAGTGACAGTTACCTGACATTTTTGGTCAGTAACGCAAAAGATCGCTTATCTTTGCCTCATACGTCGACGCACCAAAGCCTAAAGCTAATCTGTTAGGCTGATGACGAGATCGTTTGATTACACAAACATAGCGCCACCACCAAGCTATGGCAGTTCAAATGAATAAATTTGTAAAATTTAATTGACTTTAAGAAAGCGAACCAAGGGTTTGTTTTGGATGATTTTGTCCACTTTTTCGAAAACACGCCATCTACAAGAGTGACCAAAACACTGTTGAGTTTTAGCAAAAAGGTGGCAGAATCGGTCCAGCCGATAGCTTTTGGGAGGTCTTATGAAAATACTTGCAGTACTGATACTCGCCGGACTTACTTATGGTCTTGCGTTATTCATACTTGGAATAATCAAAGAATTGGCGGAATTCGCCGTTGAGGCATGGCGTGACGTTGAGATAGGAAGATAATTTTATTTAATATCAGTCAGACCGATATCTTTAGTTTTCAAGAATGCATTAAATTGTCAATTAGACAAGCAGAGCCGGGAACAATACCCGGCTTTTTTGTATTCGTGGTTTTCTCGTGCAAATATCTAAACTATAAATACGGGTAATCTTGAAGGCGGCATGGTTTTTATTGGCACGCTATTTGGCACAAATGCCGCCTGTCGGGCCGTCGATTTAGATAACAGTCGCCCGCATTCCGTACAGATAAAATTCCCGGTTGGCGACCCGTAGGCGAATTCCATGGTCAAGTTAGAGTGGTCGCAATAATTGCCGTCTGTATTGCTGGTTATTGGTATCGCTTTTAAATTGTCCATAATTTTTCCTTATAACCGTCTAAGCTAGATTTGTATGTCGGTACTTTATTCAGACTTCCTTAAATCTAGATTATGTGTAAATTAAGATTGCATTATTAGTGGCCCGAGCAAATCCGGCCACGCGCTAATTTGCCATGATTTTTTAAATTTGCCGGTATAGTTTGGCTCGCACGCTTAATACAAGCACATGGTCTTAATGCCTTATCTTTATGCTGAAAATCCTGTGCTCACGATTGGTGAGACTTTACCGCCCGGCTTTAAACTTGAAGGCATGCGCCATCACTTGATAGATGTAACTTTGCTCTTGTACGCCATGAAACAAATGCGCTTTGGGGCCGAAGGCGAAAATCGCCACATCTTCGGCGCCGTGCGTTTCGCTGCCTAGCGGTACAACGGCTTCCTGCAGAAAATCGGGATGCGTGGTATCGACGGCGCTTAGATCGGGGCGGCCTTTTTGACCTCGATAACCCGGACCGTTGGCGTATCCCAACGTCGCGTAAGGCAATCCGTTACTGTCCTTGGCAAAACCTTTCTCGCCAGCTTGCTTGACCAAGCCCATAATAGGATTACCGCGTTGCGGATAGCCGGCGATGGTAAAGGTGTGGCTATGATCGGCGGTAACTATGATTAACGTATCCTGAGGATTGGTTTTTTCCAACGCCTTGCGTACCGCATTAGAGAGCTCGATGGTTTCCGTCAAAGCTCTATAAGCATTACCGGCGTGATGGGCATGATCGATACGGCCCGCCTCCACCATCAGCACATAGCCTTTTTTATTTTTCGACAATATCTCTATGGCTTTTTCGGTCATCTCGGTCAAAGACGGCTCGCCACCTTTGTCACCAAACCGATCATGCTCGTATTCCATATGTGAACGCTCGAACAGCCCCAGCAAATGCTCGGTTTGCTTGGAGTCTATGGCGTCGAAGCCGGCTTTGTTATAAACGTAAGCCGATTGCGGATATTCGGCTAGCCAACGCTGGGTCAAATCCACACCGTCTTTGCGGCTACCAAACTTATCATTATCTTCCGGATCCGGCGTTGTTTCGGGCAAAAACATACTACGCCCGCCCCCCAACGCCACTTCCAGGCCATTGCCGTATTCGAAATCCAGTAATTGTTTGGCAATATCGCGAACGGTGGCGCCCGCAGGAATTTGCGCATCGGACTCCCAATCGCGTTCAGAGGTGTGGGCGTAGCAAGCAGCCGGCGTGGCATGCGTAACTCGGGCAGTAGAGACCACGCCAGTTGATAGGCCTTTTTCCTCGGCTTGCTCCAGCAAGGTTTTCACCTTATAGGTATTGACGACCTCTGCACTCTTTTCCTGGCGAGCCACCTGCATGCCTACCGACAATTCGCCATCATTGGTTTTCACACCGGTAATAATCGCTGACATGGTCGGCGCGGAATCCGGAGTTTGTTGATTGGCGCTATAAGTTTTCGATAACGCTACATAGGGAGCTGTTTCGAAACTTAGCGAATTTTCCTCGCCACCGCGATTGCCCGGTTTGCGCTGCCCCTCCAGAATACGCGCGGCGGTAATAGTCGAGATGCCCATGCCGTCACCAATGAACAGAATGACGTTTTTGGCGAATGCTCGATTCGCTTCCAGTTGCTCAGCCGCCTTGATACGGTTTTGCCCCGATTCCAACCAGAATGCCGGCGTTTCAAAAACCGGTTCAGCCTGGGATGTCCCGGCCGCCAAGCTCAGTGTGCTTATCAGAATTGCGGATTTACAGTGCATAGGAAGCATAAGTACTTTTGAGGAATGTTTTTTAAATCAATCGCCGCAGTTCTAAACGACTTCAGCACCTAGCTTTAAAATGCCCGCATTGAACAGGCGATACCAGATATACATCACTAGCAGCAACACCGCCAACACTCCGAAAAAACCTTTGTCACCCAAGATGACGTAAGGCGTAAGACCACGCATCGGCACTATATAATCGGTTAAAGTCGTGGTGGTAAACAAAGGCGCTTCCTTACGTAATACGCCGTCCGGACCAATAAAACCGGTCACACCTGTATTAGTCGCGCGCATCAGATAGCGGCCGGTTTCCAACGCCCGCATTTGCGCCATTTGCATGTGTTGATGCGGCTGCGAGGAATCGCCGAACCAAGCGTCGTTAGTCATATTGACGATATACGCTGCATCCGCCACTTGCCTGGCAACCAATTCGCCGAAGGCATCTTCATAACAGATCGTGGTGACAAACGCATGACCGCCCGCCGTCAACAACGTTTGCCGGTCGCCACCGGCCGCGAAATCGCCCAGCGGTATTTGCAATTTATCCAATACCCAACCCGATAAAGGCTGAAGCGGTAAATATTCGCCAAATGGCAATAAGTGATTTTTATGATATAGGGCTTGTTTGTCGCCCAGGGTCATGACGCTGTTGTAATAATCCTTACCCTGCCCGCTGCTGGGTAGCCCAACCACCAAGTCAACCCCATGCGCTTGCGCGGCAGTTTGTAGCGGATCGATGTAGAATTCTTTCACTTGCGACAGAAAGGCCGGAATCGAAGTTTCCGGCCAGATAATCACATCAGAATCCCAATGCTGTTCAGTAAGTTCCTGATATAGCCTGAGTGTGTTGAGTTTCTGATTTTTCTGCCACTTCTGATCCTGGCCGATATTGCCTTGCACCAAGGTGACCTTGATCGGCGCGCCGACGGCTTGAGTCCACGCCACCGTTTGCAAATAGCCACCGCCTGCCCAAATTACCCCTAAAACCAGCAGCCCCGGCAAAGCCGGCAATTTGCCACGCACTAATTCGACTAAGGAAAAAGCCGATACCGCCAACAAAAACCCGACCCCATAAACCCCGGCCAATGGAGCGTAACCGGCCAACGGCGTAGATAGTTGACTGTAAGCGATTTGCAACCACGGAAAACCGTTCAACAACCAATAACCGCGAAAATACTCGACGGCTACCCAAGCAATAGCGGCAGCTATTATGCGTAGCCAAGCCCCGGAACAGATTGAGGTTTTGGCGATAAACCAGCCGGTTAAGCCCGGAAATAAGGCCCAAACCGCTACCAGCAGAGCCGTCAACGCTATCGAGCTATACGGGTCGCCGCCGCCGAAATCGTGAATACTGATATACGTCCACCAAATCCCCGATCCGAACAAGCCCAAACCGAACAAATAACCACTAAGAGCAGCCCTGTTCGGCGCCTGCCGCTGCCAAATCCAGTAAATAAAAGCTAAAGCGCCGATTGCGGCGTAAGCATAATCGTATGGCGCAAAGGCCATGGTGAGCAATGCTCCAAAAACGGGGGCGGCAAGTTCCCATTTACAATTCAATATTCGCTTCATTACTCTGCTGTGTTTATTCGATGGAATCGGCATTTTATGCAGCTGCCGAGGTTTCGTAAAATCGGCAACTGCCTATAGCCGTCAATCTGAACTAAACTGAGTTTATGTTTTCAACACATCTTAACTCGCAAGTACATGACCGATAACGCATCACTGCCTTTTGAGCTGTCAACGGAATCCCTCGGCGGATGGATTAATTCACTAAGCGCGCTACCCGCGGCGAACGCGGCAAACCAGTTGAATCTGGTCCTTAAACAACTGAGTCGCTTTAACGGCACAGCCGCAAACGTATTGCCGATACTCGTAAACTTAACCCCGCTGACATTGCATTTATCCAATGGCTTGACCAACGCGGCGCGTTCCGAAACAGACATTGCCACCAACACCAAAGCGCTGAAAATTGCGAAACTAGCCATCCAGTTACTCAGACATTTGAGCCTGGCTTTTTGCCGCACGGTCGAGACCAAACAACTCGATACATCGCTAACCCAACAAGCGATATTTTATGCCTTGCAGCTCGCGGGGTATTGTCTGCGCAGCACGGCGCTGTTTTACGAAATGCCGTCCACGACCTTGTGGAAAAAGAGCGGCCTGCTTTACACCATAGCCGGCGAACTGCAACTGCTAAAAAAGCCAGTCTCGTCCAAACCGCAGGAATTCAAGTTACAAAGCACCATTGAAGCAGTCATCAAGCGCAACCTATTGTTTGCACTCAGCAAACCCAACCAATATTCAACAACTGAAATCAGTCAATTATTTCAGTTGGTCAGTCGGCATCAGGATCGCCTGGAGATCAGCAAAACACCCAATCCGGATTGCCGTTTTATTTGGAATCTGGGCAGTGAACCAAGCCCTATGCCGCGTACTAACAGCACATTGCCACGCGGCTCGGTGTACATCAGTTGCCAGAACTTCGGCCATGCCTTGCAACTTGGCGAAATCGAGACCGAACTGAATTCAAACATGCAAACCAAACTGGCCTTGCACTTGACGGGATACAGCAATATTTTCGCATCGGTGGCCATCGGCCCGCCGATGCCGGCACACTTACTCGAGGGCTTCGTTGCGGTTAGCGCCCATCTACAAGGTGAAGAAAAATTATCGAAAATCATGAACCTGAGCTCGCAGTTATCGCGCGGAAGATCCCTGGCTCGCGATATGTCTCTAGTGCCGTTGGAACATGAAAAAAGCTTCTACAAACCGTTAAATTCTTCGCTAATCAGTTTTCCCGAGCATGGCACCAGTCTGAGTCTGTTGCGCAATGTCAGTAAACAATTTCTGGTAGCGGAAAGCCCCGCACCCAATTGTTCAACAGGCGATATTGGCTTACTTTGCCGGGAGCAGCAACCCGCCAAACTGGTGATAGTTCGCCAGCAAACGCTCTATGAAGATGTGACACTAATTTTGCTGGAACCCATAATCGGCAACATTACCATCCACGATATCGAAAATGCCGGTGACAGTAACAGCCAGAAAGCGATAGTCATCGGGATGGAAACCGCTCAACCTGAAGTGTTGTTAGCCAACAGCAAATACACGGTAGGCAGTAAAATCAAACTGCTATACGGCAACACCTTGTATTTGAAAGCTTGCGTGGAAAGTACGCCCTGGTTAGTGCGCTTCAAGGTCGGTGTTGATTTGTGACGCCATGCGGGACGTGAGCTGCTGCAATTTGATGGGACTCCGCGGAATCGCAATGGCCTTTTTGATCATCGAAGAAAATATCGGCGCCAAACGCTTTTAAAAACGCCCCCTTGGGCATGCCGCCTAAAAACAAGGCTTCATCTATCCTGATTCCCCAAGCCCGCAAGGTTCTGACGACCCGTTCGTGCGCGGGCGCGGCCCGTGCGGTGACCAATGCGGTGCGAATTGGCGACAAATCTTGATCGAAATGGGTTTGAATGCGGTGCAAAGCACTTAAAAACTCTTTCAATGGCCCGTCCGATAAAGGCTTATGCGCTTCGTTACGCTCGTTGGCCGCAAAAGCCGCCAAACCGTGTTGCTGATAAATGCGCTCGGATTCGTCGGAAAACAGCACCGCATCACCATCGAAAGCGATCCGCAATTGCGGAGAAGGATTGGCTACCGCTCCGGAGACAATGGTTGCGGCGGCATAGCCCGCAGCCAAGGCCTTTCTGACATCCTCACCATTGGCGGATAGAAACAAATGCGCACCGAAGGCCGGGATATATTCGTAAGGGGATACGCCGCTGGTAAACGCCGCCCGGCTAATCGCCAAATCGTAGTGGTTGATTGAGTTAAAGATACGCAGGCCGGTATCCGCGCTATTTTGCGACAGCAGGATAATCTCCACCAGCGGCGCACCGGGAAAAGCTTTGTTGATATCCAGAAACTTCTTCACCAAGGAAAAGCCGAAACCCGGCGGCAGAATTTCGTTTTCGTGTTCAATCTGATAATGACAAAAGGCTTCCTTGCCCTGGGTTTCGAAAATCGCATGCGATTCATCCAGATTGAATAAGGCCCTGGACGATACTGCAACTACCAGTTTCTGATTATCCATGACTATTCTTTATTGCGGGTAACCCACACCGAATCGAGATTGAGGGTTTTCTTGATTTTTGCTGCGTAAGCCGCCGCTTCGTATTGGGTTTTAAAACCGTCCACAAACAAACGATACCAGTTCTCGCCCTTGGATTCGGTTTTGACTACCTTGGCAGGGACGCCCTTGCCCGCGAATTCTTGGGCTTTACTCTTGGCATACCAATCCTGTTTAAACGCAATTAAATTGACCGCCCAATTTTCTTCCACCGGTTCCGGCTTTTTCTTCTCCGGTTTAGGGGCCGGCGCGGCAGCTTGCGCTCGACCTTTTTCCAAGGCACTCACCTTGTTTTGCAAGGCTTCTATGGTGGCGCCTATTTGCATGATCTGGCTGCTGATTTCGGCAGAAGGCTTGGCTTGATCACCGTTGGCCTTTGCCGCACCCGGGTCAGCATGCCCAGCCTTACTTAATTCAGCGATCTGAGTGGCCATCACACCATTGCTGACCGTCAATTCATCCAGCTGTTTGCGCAACATTTCCTTGTCCGCGGCATCGCTGGTGGGCGCGGCATTCACTTGCTCCTGCAATTTCCCGATAATAGTCACCAACTCGCCGACTTGCGACTTGGCAATCATGCCTTGTATGCCTAACCCAGTGCCAATCAGCAGCGCCGCCACCGCGATGCCGTTCGCCACATAGGCAGCTACCGGTTTTTTCGCCGCCAAGGCCTCCACGGCCCGTTTGGTTTTCTTCTGTTCGGTCTGCACGCTTTCCAGACTATCCAGACAACCCAGCAGCTCATTTTTACCCGCCGCCTCGGTTAAATCGTGGCGCATCTGCTGCTGATGCTTCTTGAGGTCGACGATATTCCGATTCAAAGCGGCAATTTCGCTGCTATGATCGATGACTTGTACCTGCGGCACCGGGCTTGCTTGAACTTGTTCGGCCGCTGCGGCAATCGGCGCTGTTTCCGGCTCGTTAGCCTGGACAACGACTAATTCTTCCTCGTTTTCTTGCTCACTGACAGCCGCCGCCAATATCTGATCCAAATCTGGTTCCGGTTCCGGCGTGCTTGGTTGGACGTTGTTATCGGGTTCTTCCAAATCGGCAAAATCATCGACGATTGGAGGTACCGCTGGTGCATATTCGTCATCAGCCGAAATATCGAAATCCGCAATTAGAAAATCGGCATTACCGCCTGCCAAGTCAGCGTCATCGGAAAACTCGTCTATTTCAGCCATATTCTCCAGGTCGTCCACCGCGGTTTCCGGCAAACCCACCACGGCCACCGGGGCATCCTCCGCAAAATCATCGATTTGCCCTACCCTTTCTAACTCCGCGACTTCTTCAAACACGTCATCAACCGGCAATTCTAAAGGGGCCTGCTGATTTTCGACATCGACGATGTCGACAAAGTCATCGTCAACTACTTGCTGCTCGCGTCCGGGATTAATGCCTAAATCAACCGCCAAATCGTCGCCAAACTCGTCAATATCGTCTGCTAAGCTCGATGCAGCCTTAGGTTCATTCGCACTCAGTAATTCATCGATATCCGCGAACTCGTCGATTTCCTGTTGCGCATCCGGCTCGAATGTCTCGTCGCCCACCAGCAAACGATCAATGGCTTCGTCATCATCTATCGTGCCAACCTGTTGTTCGGAGGGGTCGCCAATATTAAGCATGGCATCCAGATCGTCGGCAAACGCATCCAAGGTTTTTTTATTTTTACTAGCAGTCGATTCAGCCATGTTTTTTCTCGTTTAAGCTGCACACAGTTCAGCAAATCCTGATTTGTAGAACAGCACAAAATATCATTTAAGCGCAGTGACCAAGGCATTGACCTCCATGCGTTGCTGCAATTCGATGTCCCGAAAACCCGCCTCAGCCATCTGCGCCAACACGACGGATTCGCGCATCACGTGAGTTTCCGACTCGTCGTTAAACAGATGGACTATCCAATGTTCGAGTAAATCCAAGCGGTTGATTTCGGTCAAAACCTTAAAGTAGCCGCCAACCTCTCGCTGTATGCAGCGGGTATGCGCGCTAATATCATCCAAAGCATACCGGTCGCCGTTGACGAATTTTCCACCCGGCTTTAATACCCGATATATTTCTGCCAACACTTGCCGCCGGTAATCGCTATGGAAATTATGCAAAGTGTATGCCGACGCCAAAATATCGACGCTGTTGCTCGCTAAACCCTGCAACGCCGTCAACGCATCCTCGCCGGAAAAACGTAACCTGCCCGCGGCAACCCAATCGCGCAAACTCTGCTTCGCCTGATTTTGCATGGTGGGTTCGTTATCGACACTCAATATACTAAGGTTGTCCGCGGCGGTCAGGATCGCCAGCGTAGTAATCCCCGTGCCGCCCCCGAGCTCAACCACTGCCTGCGGCGTGCCTTGCTCCTCACAGTAATTGCCAACAATTTCACCGACCAAGCGACTCATTTCCGTCGCAAATGGGCAGATCAAATTTAACATTTGATATTCTTGACCCATCACGCTGGAGAACATCGCATCGAAGCGGTTTTCGTCTGTCATGATTGTGCTTTCAATTTTTGCTTTGCGTCATACGCTGCCAGTTGTTCAGGCGTGGCCTCGCGTTGATGTTTGTCTTTCCATTCACTGTACGGCATACCATAGACAATCTCCCGCGCTTGCTCGTAATTGATGTCAATTTCACGCTCGGCTGCCGCAGCTGCATACCATTTAGCCAGGCAATTCCGGCAGAAATCGGCGAGCACCATCAGTTCGATATTTTGGACTTCGGGATGCTGTTGCAAATGGACCAGCAATTTTCTGAAAGCCGCGGCTTCCAGCTCGACGTTATTGGACTGAATCATGAAATCCTCCTTTAAAACCGGCATTTTAGCAGCAAAGCCGTTAGGTTCATGTACAATTGCAGCCAAAGATTCTACAATGAAGTAATTGATACTTGGGCTCTAATCGCGCTTTGTGAACACAATACATAGTTCATCCTTGGCTTTTTATCCGGTCGGCTATAACCAGCCGAGAGCCGCACGGCTGGATAATAATCTTGAACAAAAGCAAAAGCCTAATAATGACGAAACCGGGATACCTCGGCAGAATCCTGATTTACCTAAAACATCGTCAACCGCTCAAATCAAGGCCGCTTTGGCGGACAACGGATTGACCGTAAGCAATAACGACCAACCAAATAATTCGCGCACCTTGAAAGCATTGAACGCCTACACAGAAAACCGCAATCAACCCGCTCAAAGCCGGGTTGCCGAGATCATTTCCGGTATCGATCTTTACGTCTAACTCCCTCCCATCTTTCAACACCAATCATGAAGCCGCTTTTAGAGTTTTTCCCAATCGTTCTATTTTTTGTCGCTTATAAACTGTACGACATTTACATTGCCACCGCCGTCGTAATCGCCGCCACGGTTGTGCAGGTCATCAGCTATTGGCTGCTATATCGTAAAGTGGAAACCATGCAGTGGATTACGCTGGGGTTGATTTTGGTCATGGGTGGAGCAACGTTGTACTTACAAGACGAACAATTCATTAAGTGGAAACTGACCATAATTGAGTGGCTATTCGGCGGTGCATTTTTAGTCAGCCAATTCGTTGGCAAAAAGACTTTCATAGAACGCATGATGGGCGCAAACCTGGAATTGCCTGATCGCATCTGGAAACGCCTTAACATGAGCTGGTCCATGTTTTTTATCGGAGTCGGCTGTTTAAATTTGTACGTAATGGCGAACTACAGCACCGACGACTGGGTCAGTTTTAAAACTTTCGGTGTTCCTGGCCTGATGCTTATTTTTATTGCCGTACAAATAGTGTTCTTGTATAAGTTTATTCCCGCACCAGAGGCTAAAGAGTAATGTTGTATGCCGTCATAGCCGAAGATGTCGCGGACAGCTTGAGTAAACGCCTGGCCGCCCGCCCACAGCATCTGGAACGATTAACCGCATTACAAAACCAAGGCCGCTTGGTTTTGGCCGGACCGCATCCTGCGATAGATAGTGATAACCCCGGCGATGCCGGATTTAGCGGCAGCCTGATTGTTGCCGAGTTTGCCAGTCAGCAGGATGCGCAAGACTGGGCCGATGCCGATCCATATATCTCCGCGGGCGTATATGCTCGTGTTACCGTTAAACCTTTCAAACAAGTATTTCCCCAATGACAGCCGACCATATCAGACAAAAGCTGGAAGAAGCTTTTAAGCCAGAATTAATCGAAATCATCGACCATAGCGCTGCGCACGCCGGTCACGCCGGCAACAAAGGCGGCGGTCATTTTCATGTCACCCTCATATCCACTCAATTTGAAGGTAAATCCCTGGTACAAAGACATCAGCTGGTTTATCAAGCTTTGGGCGACATGATGAAGGATGAAATCCATGCCCTGGGCATTAATGCTTTAACCCCCTCTGAAAACAGCTAAAGGAAATTCTTAAGATGAAACTGAAACTTATTCCCCTGATACTAGCCAGTAGCGTATTGTTACCCGGTTGCTTCGAAGAAAAAGCTAAGGAAGCCGCCGCACCAGCAGCGCCGACTGTCAGCAAAGAGGACGCGGTTGCTTCGGTTAACGGCACCTATATCAGCAAGAAAACCTTGGAAACCTTGGAAAAGGAAATTGCGGAACGCAGCCAAGGCCAAACATTCCCGAAAGAACAGCTACTGGAAGAACTGATTCAACGCGAATTGCTGATTCAACAAGCGGTGCAAAAACAACTGGATAAATCGCCGGAAGTAATCGAACGCATGGCAACCGTAAGAAACTCCTTGCTGTCGCAAGCAGCGTTACAAGATTACCTAAAAGCCAATCCGGTCACCGACGAAGAAATCAAAGCGGAATATGACTCGAAAATGGCTAACATGGGCAGCGAATACAAAGCCCGTCATATTTTGGTTAAAACCGAAGACGAAGCAAAAAAACTGATTGCAGAACTGGAAAAAGGCGGGGATTTTACCGCGCTGGCTAAAAAGCATTCTATCGATCCAATGGGCTCCGAAGGTGGCGATTTAGGTTGGTTTACCGCAGACCGTATGGTCCCGCCATTTTCTGAAGCAGTGGTTGCACTGGAGAACGGCAAATTCAGCAAAACACCGGTACAAACTCAATTTGGCTGGCACGTGATTCTGCGCGAAGAGTCCAGAGCTTTGACACCACCGCCATTTGATTCCGTCAAAGAACAAATTCGCCCAATGTTACAGCGCCAAAAAGCGCAAGCCATGATCGAAAATTTGCGTAAAAACGCCAAAGTTGAAGTCTTGCTGCCGCCGACACCGCCAAAGCAAGAAGAGGCTCAACCAGCAGCGCCAGCTGATCAGGCTGCACCAGCACCTGCTGCGGAGGCCACTCCGGCCGAACCGGCCAGCGCCGCACCTAACGCAGACGCAAAACCCACCGAACCAGCGGCTACAGCTAAATAACGCACACCCAACAGGGCGGTCCAACCGCCCTGTCTTTTTATAGTACAAGTCTTATATTGCTATAAGCTCAGCTTTCTAAATAACTATGCCGCTTGGACTTGAACTCGGGCGTGCATCTTCCGATTCTGCGTATTTTCATCCAGTAAAGCTTTAATACTGGCTGTGCATTTCCCACATACACCGCCCGCCCCCGTGCACTGCATTAGTTGCCTGCGATTGCACACACCTTGGCTAATTGCCTGCCTAACCTGCCTATCGGTGACCGCTTTACACACACACACGTACATAACACCCTCTCTTAACTCATATGCATATTAATGATAACAATTATCATTTAAAAGTAAAGTATCCACCATCACATTTTTTTCCACGCGAACTTCCGAAACCAATCAGAGTCCGAAGATGCAATTACCTTGCTTTGCTTAGGAAATACGCGGGATTGAGGCATGAACCCGAATTGCAAACCCGGGTTTGTTCATGATTAAATAGGACGATAACCTTTTCGTCATTTATTACAGAGCCAATGATGCAAGACTATCAAACCCAAAAACCCACCGTGTTGGAAATACTGGACACTCATCAAGCGATGCCGGGTAATCTGTTGCCCATATTGCATGGTATTCAGGACACACTGGGCTACATCCCGCCGGCTGCCGTAGTAGACATTGCCAAATCACTCAACCTTTCCCAAGCGGAAGTCCACGGGGTTATTAGTTTTTATCATTACTTCCGGGAAACTCCGCCCGGAGAGCACACGATAAGGATTTGTCGGGCCGAATCATGCCAAGCCATGAACGGTAAAGCATTGGAAACCCATGCCAAACAACAGCTTGGCATCGACTTTCACGAAACAACAGCCGACGGAATTTTTTCATTAGAACCTGTTTATTGTTTGGGTAACTGCGCTTGCTCGCCATCAATCACGATAGACGACGAGGTGATTGGCCGCGTCACAACCGAAAAATTCGACCGATTGCTAGCCACTTATAAAGGTGCCAAATAATGACCCGCGTATTCATATCCCGCGACTCCACCGCGCTTTCCTTAGGTGCGGAGCAAGTTGCCAAGGCCTTAGCACAGCAAGCCTCCAGCAAAAACCTATCAGTAGAAATTGTCCGCAACGGCTCGCGCGGATTGTTCTGGCTGGAAACCCTCGTAGAAGTCGAAACCAGCCAGGGCAGAGTTGCCTATGGCCCAGTGCAAGCAGAAGATGTGGCATCTTTACTCGATGCCGGCTTGCTAGAAGGGAAGCAACACCCACTCTATTTAGGCAACATTGAAGAAATAGCTTATTTCAAAAATCAAAACCGTCTTACCTTTGCCCGCGTTGGCATAACCGACCCAGTCAATATCGACGACTATTTGGCTCACGATGGATACCGAGGTTTAAAAAATGCGCTGGCCTTACAACCAACCGAGATCGTCAAGCAAGTAACTGACTCAGGCTTACGCGGTCGTGGCGGCGCGGCGTTTCCAACCGGGATCAAATGGAATACGGTGTTAAACGCGCCTGCAGACCAGAAATACATCGTCTGCAACGCCGACGAAGGCGACTCAGGTACCTTCTCCGACCGGATGATCATGGAAGGCGACCCCTTCGTATTGATCGAGGGTATGACTATCGCTGGCTTGGCGGTGGGCGCTACCCAAGGTTATATTTATCTGCGCGTCGAATATCCGCACGCCAAAATCGCACTGAATCAAGCCATCGAAGCCGCCTACAAAAACGGCTATCTGGGCGAAAACATTCAAAGTAGCGGCAAAACCTTCCACTTGGAAGTGCGTAGCGGCGCGGGCGCTTATATCTGCGGCGAAGAAACATCTTTATTGGAAAGCTTGGAAGGCAAACGCGGATTAGTGCGTTTTAAGCCGCCGCTTCCCGCTATCGTCGGCCTGTTCGGCAAACCCACCATCGTCAACAACGTCATTTCGCTGGCTTCGATCCCGGTGATCCTAGACAAAGGCGGCGAATATTATAAAAACTACGGCATGGGGCGTTCGCGCGGTACCCTACCCCTACAACTGGCTGGCAACATCAAACATCCAGGGTTGTTTGAAGTGGCTTTCGGCATGACCTTGCGCGAGCTGCTTTACGATTACGGCGGCGGCTCCGCCAGCGGCAGGCCGATACGCGCGGTTCAGGTGGGTGGTCCATTGGGTGCCTATCTGCACGAAGGCCAGTTCGATACCCCGTTGGATTATGAAGCCTTCGCGGCAATATCAGCGGTATTAGGCCATGGCGGCATAGTGGTTCACGACGACACCGTCAATATGGCCGACATGGCCCGTTATGCAATGGAATTTTGCGTGGAAGAATCCTGCGGCAAATGCACACCTTGCCGAATCGGATCGACACGCGGCGTCGAAGTAATAGACCGCATTGTCGACGGCGTGCAAAAGGATAAAAACACCGTGTTGTTGCGCGATTTATGCGACACCATGACTTACGGATCTTTGTGTGCGATGGGCGGCATGACACCATTCCCGGTGTTGAGCGCGCTGAATCATTTCCCTGAAGACTTTGGCCTCGAAGCCGCCAAAGCCTGATCGATTACCAGGAGATAAATATGTCTGCCAATAACGAAATAGATTACGGAACTCCCGCGAGTTCGTCTGCAAATCAAGTCACTCTGGAAATCGACGGCCATAAGGTCACTGTCAATGCCGGCAGTTCCGTAATGCGCGCGGCCGCCGAAGCAGGGATCAGCATTCCTAAACTGTGCGCCACCGACAGCCTCGATCCGTTCGGCTCGTGCCGAATGTGTCTGGTGCAAATCGAAGGCGCCCGCGGCTATCCAGCGTCTTGTACCACCCCGGTCGCGGAAGGCATGAAGGTCTGTACCCAGAACGATAAGTTGGCCAGCATCAGACGCGGCATCGCCGAACTGTATATCTCCGACCATCCTTTAGACTGTCTGACCTGTGCCGCCAACGGCGACTGCGAACTGCAAGACACCGTCGGTCAAGTTGGCTTGCGTGAAGTCCGCTACGGCTTCGACGGCGAAAACCATCTGAATTCCGAAAAAGACACCAGCAATCCTTATTTCAGCTTTGATCCATCGAAATGTATCGTTTGCTCGCGTTGCGTACGCGCTTGCGAAGAAGTGCAAGGCACTTTCGCCCTAACTATTGACGGGCGAGGCTTCGACTCCAAAGTCTCTCCAGGCCAAAACCAGCCATTCATGGAATCCGAATGCGTATCCTGCGGCGCTTGCGTACAAGCTTGCCCTACAGCGACGCTGATGGAAAAATCGGTAATCGATAATGGCGTACCGGAACACAGCACAATCACCACCTGCGCCTATTGCGGTGTCGGCTGCTCATTCAAAGCCGAAATGAAAGGCGAACAACTGGTACGCATGGTGCCGGACAAAAACGGCCAAGCCAATCATGGCCACTCTTGCGTCAAAGGCCGTTTTGCGTTCGGTTATGCCACGCACAAAGACCGCATCACTACCCCCATGGTCCGGGAAAAAATTTCCGATCCTTGGCGCGAAGTTAGCTGGGAAGAAGCCATTAGCTTTGCTGCCAACAAATTGAAAGGTATCCAGGCCAAATACGGTAAAGACTCAATCGGTGGCATTACTTCATCGCGTTGCACCAACGAAGAAACCTATCTGGTGCAAAAATTAATCCGCGCCGGCTTCGGTAACAACAATGTCGACACCTGCGCCCGCGTTTGCCACTCACCGACCGGCTACGGATTGAAAAGCACATTTGGTGAATCATCCGGCACCCAAACCTTTGACTCGGTGATGCAGTCCGATGTGATTATGGTAATCGGCGCCAACCCGACTGACGGCCACCCGGTTTTCGGCTCGATGATGAAACGCCGCTTGCGCCAAGGCGCAAAACTAATCGTAGTCGATCCACGCAGCATCGACTTGGTGAGCAATAGCCCACATGTAAAAGCCGACTATCATCTTAAACTGCGCCCCGGCACTAACGTTGCCGTTGTCACTGCATTGGCTCACGTCATCGTCACCGAAGGCCTGGCGGACGAAAAATTTGCGTTGGAACGTTGCGATGTCGAGTCGTTTAACAAATGGAAAACCTTCGTTGCGCTGCCTCAGCATTCACCTGAAGCCGTTGCCGAATTGACCGGCGTGCCTGCCGAGAGCATGCGCGCGGCAGCCCGCTTGTACGCAACAGGCGGTAATGGTGCGATTTATTACGGCTTGGGCGTTACCGAACATAGTCAAGGCTCCACGACCGTTATCGGTATTGCAAACCTGGCCATGGCAACCGGCAATATCGGCCGCGACGGCGTCGGCGTCAATCCGCTGCGCGGACAAAACAACGTGCAAGGCTCTTGCGATATGGGTTCGTTTCCGCACGAGTTCGTCGGCTATCGTCATGTTTCCGATTCGCAAACCCGCATTCAGTTCGAGACAGCTTGGAACGTAGCGCTGTCATCCGAACCCGGCTTACGCATCCCGAATATGTTTGCCGCAGCTATCGACGGCAGTTTCAAAGGCTTGTACGTACAAGGTGAAGACATCGCTCAGTCGGATCCAGACATAACGCACGTTCACCACGCGCTACGCGAACTGGAATGCTTGGTGGTACAAGACATTTTCCTGAACGAAACGGCCAAATTCGCCCACGTATTTTTACCGGGCTCCTCGTTCCTGGAAAAAAACGGCACCTTTACCAATGCCGAACGCCGAATTTCACCAGTTCGCAAAGTCATGACCCCACTAGGCGGCAAGGAAGACTGGGAAGTAACCCAGGACTTGTCCAACGCCCTGGGTTATCCGATGAATTACAATCATCCTTCGGAAATCATGGATGAAATCGCGGCTCTAACGCCGCAATTTGCCGGCGTCAGTTACGAAAAAATCGACGAAATGGGCAGCATCCAATGGCCTTGCAACGACGAAACCCCGGACGGTACACCGATCATGCACGCCGATCACTTCGTCCGCGGCAAAGGTCGTTTCATGCTGACCGAATACGTTGCCACCGAAGAACGCACCAGCAGCAAGTATCCATTGATCCTGACCACCGGCCGAATCTTGTCGCAATACAACGTTGGGGCGCAAACCCGCCGCACTGAAAACGTTGCTTGGCATGAAGAAGACCGTCTGGAATTGCACCCGCACGATGCCGAAGTCTTAGGCATCAGCGATGGCGATTGGTGCGGCGTGAAAAGTCGCTCCGGCGAAACGGTATTGCGCGCCAAGGTCACGGACCGCATGCAGCCGGGCGTGGTTTATACCACTTTCCATTTCCCGCATTCAGGCGCCAACGTTATAACCACCGATAACTCGGACTGGGCAACCAACTGTCCGGAATACAAGGTTACAGCGGTGCATGTTGCAAAAGTCGCGCAACCGTCGGCATGGCAACAGGAATACCAAGACTTTTCCGACAACCAGTTGTCTTTGCTGGAAAACCGCATCGCGGTCAACGAGTAAACCGCAACCGATTTATGGATGCAGTCTCAAGCGAACTGGGCTGGACCAGCTATCGAACCGGCACGTTCGATAGCTGGCGCGGGCCTGTTCATACCGCGAAGGAAGATTATGTCGCCGAAGAAGTGCCGGTGGTGTTGGTCTACAACACCATTCCGCATGTGGTGATGCTGGCAACGCCCCTTAATTTGGAAGATTTTGCGCTGGGTTTCAGCCTGACCGAGGAAATCATCGGTCATCCATCCGAATTGCAATCGATACGTGTCGTACAACGCTCCAAAGGCGTGGAAGTCAGAATGACGATTCCGGAAGCCCGATTCGAGAAACTGCACGGCAAGGGAAAAAACATGACCGGCAGAACCGGTTGCGGTTTGTGCGGAGCCACTACGTTGGAACAAGCCATCCGCCACCCGCATCATGTCGGCCAAGGTTTAGCGCTTAGTGCACATCTATTGAGCAGCGGTTTCGCCGATATGGCGCAAAAACAATCTCTGAATTTATTGACCGGCGCGGTCCATGCGGCAGCGTGGCTGCATCCGGAACGCGGCATCGTTGCGGTACGGGAGGATGTCGGCCGCCACAATGCACTGGATAAACTGATCGGCTCATTAGCCAAAGCCAACTGCAATTTTGAAAATGGCTGGCTGCTAGTGACCAGCCGCGCCAGTTACGAAATGGTACAAAAAGCAGCCAGCGTTGGCATCACACTGCTGGCAGCCATATCCGCACCTACCGCATTAGCGATTCAATTGGCGGAAGAGTGCGGACTGACTCTGGTCGGCTTCGCCCGTCACGAGAATCACATGATCTACACTCACCCTCATCGTTTACAACATTACCAAGAATCAGCCGCATAGAACATGGATAACCATAATCTCATTAAAATGGCCAATAACATTGGCGCTTTTTTTAAATCCGAACCCGATCGGGAATTGGCCATTAAAGGCGTTGAACAACATATCCGCAACTTTTGGGAACCGCGCATGCGTAAAGCGATTGTAGAATACGTGCAACAAGGTGGTAAAGAGTTGATGGAGATAGTGTCGGAAGCGGTATTGCGTATTGCCAAGTAGCTCTAGCTGGTCAAATTGTATTGAATCAGTTTATCGACCAGCGCTCCAAACGGCTCATCAGCCTCATTGAAAACTTCTCCCCAAATAGGTTCAATTTGGGGGGAAGTCTAAGTCTCTACCTAGCCTTAACTATTAACGATTGATCGCCTTAGTCAGCGGCACTAAGCGGTTGAACTTCGGCTGGCAAGGTCGTACCCAAATACTTATTCAATTGGCCTTTGCTCGCTAAAATCCGGAATTGCGAAAACAACTCGTCATATTTGGCATTGATATACGAACTTTTGGCAATATAGGCCTCGTTGAAGGTATCCAACAAGTCCAATAACGTACGTTGACCGATATTGAATTGCTGCTGATAAGCGCTGATGGTCTTCTCGCTGGAATCGACGTGCTGTTTAAAAAACTCCAACTGACTTTTCACGGTTTGGTGAGCCACCCACGACAAACGCATGCTTTCAATCACCTGCCTATGCGTATTATCACGAATATCCTTGGCCTGGTTGATCAACTGCGCGGTTTGCTCGCGGCGGGCTACATCCTTACCGCCGTTAAAAATGTTATAGCGCATGCGTAACATTGCCGTCATATCCGAGTTGGTACCGCGAATCCCGTCCAGATTGTAGTTATGACTGACGCCTGTCTCAATATCAAAACGCGGAAAATAAGGCGCCATAGCCGTAGCATGTTGGGCAAATGCCGAATCGATATCGGAATTGGCCGATTTCAGAATAGGATGGTCGGCCAACGCTTCCTCTATAGCTTGATCAAGCGTCTGAGGTAATGCGGCTTCAGGGGACTGAATCGGCTGAATCCCTTCCGGCAGCATACCTATGACTCGCAAGAAACTGGTCTCGGCATCTTTCAAATTACCGATTTCGGACAACACATTCTTTTCCGCCAAGGCTACCCGGCCCATCGACTGGTCGACGTCGGCCCGTTTGCCCACGCCGCGTTCACTACGCAGTTTGATTTGATCGTTGGTACCTTGATGGCGTTGCAGATTTTCCTTAGCCAGATTCAACAACTCCTGACGCCGCAACACCTTGATATAGGCTTCAACACCATCAAGCGCGGTTATTTCCGATCGGCCAAATACGGTGTAAGCCCTTGAGTCGGTGCGAGCTTCCTGTCTCTCCACTTCATTCGGAGTAGCCAGGCCATCAAACAACATTTGTCTGGCCAGAATCGCCCCTTCCTCCCTATGATAAAAAACCGATCCGTCACCGCGGCCACGAGTGGTAGGGTTATTCGATTCTTCCCAGCCGATGCCGGCTGTGACATCCACCGTTGGGAAATAGCCGGCCTTGGCTTGGCCGATTTCCTCTTCAACCGCGCGGCGTTCTGATTTGGCAGCTTGGACTTGGGGATTTTCATCCAATACTTTCTGAATAGATTCTTGCAAACTCAACGCCTGGCTGCTGGATACACAGGCCAAATGCATGGCTATTCCTAAACTCAAACTCCTGCTGACTCTCATAACATTCCTCTCTGATATTGGTCGATTTCTTTTAACAATAGGGCTAATCTCAATCGGTCGTCGACATTCAATTTCCTAAAAATCGACGATAAATGCGCTTTTACAGTACGCTCGGAAATATTCATCGCAAAAGCAATACGCTTATTACTTTCGCCCTGCCGTATCATGTCCGCCACTTCCACTTCGCGCGCGGATAGACTAGCCAGTTGCTTTAGCTTTAGTTCGGTATCGACAGTATTAGGTGCAAGTTGTGGACGCCTGGCACTGGTCAACACACCAATGACCTTGGGCACCAAAGCCCGACGAATCCAAATATCGCCCGCCAAAATACAAGCTACCGCACGAGTTAAAAGCTCCGACGCTTCGGATTGTTCGCAATAGCCGGCGGCACCGTTAATCAGCACCTCGATCTGCTTATGTTCCGGCCAATCGCAACCCATCACCAGAAACCGGACCTTTTTGTTAGCAAAAACCGTTAACAAGCTGGCATCGTCATCCAGTTTTTTTGCATCGAAAATCACTGCATCGGCGGTATATTCACCGCGAATACTGTGCAGCATACTAACGTTATATTCCGCGATCAGCGCATGAGTCCACTGCGCCGTCAGCTGAGGATTATTGGAATAAATCAGTATGTTAGCCACAAATGTAATTGTTGTTATGAGTTATCGTTCTCTTAAAGCCCTATCCCTGGCTTTCAATATCGGCTTCAAGAGGTAATCAAGCACTGTTTTTTTTCCGGTCAAAATATCAACTTCCGCGGTCATCCCGGCAATGATTTCCAAGCGTTCGCCGCCCTTTTCCAGGTAATTTTTAGCGGTGCGCAAACGAATCAAGTAGTAACTGTCTTCATCTTTCTTTTCGCCGGGTATGCTGTCGGCGCTGATATGTTCCAAAGAGGCCTCCAGGCCGCCGTAGATCGAAAAATCATAAGCGCTTAGTTTTACCACAGCTTTCTGCCCAGGGCGAAGAAAAGCAATGTCCGCCGGCCGAATTTTCGCTTCTATCAACAACTGATCTTCCAGCGGCACGATTTCCAGCAAATCCATGCCGGGTTGAATAACGCCACCCACCGTAGCCACCTTGATGCGTTTTACCGTGCCTTTTACCGGCGACAGCACTCTAGTACGGCTAACCCTATCTTCTAGAGCAACGGCAGATTCGGATGTACGATCCAGTTCCGCCTTCACTTCGTTCAACTCTTTCAAGGCTTCGGTTTTATAACGAATCTTGATCTCCGCTAATTTGTTACGCGCTTCGTCCAATGACGAACGTAGCCGCGGCATCGCCAGATTGGCAGAATTCAGTTCGCCCTTCAAATCGTTGGCGGCACGCTGCAAACGCAATAATTCAACTTGCGACATCGCCCCGTCAGCCACCAGCGGTTCAGACATCTTCACTTCGTCTTGCAATAATTTGTAGCTACGCGCCAACTGGTCACTTTTCGATTGAATTTCAATAATTTCCTGCTCTTTCTGCCGTACCTGCTCGGCGAAAATGTCGCTATTCGATCTTATTTCGCTCTGCTTGGAAACCAGCAATTGCCTGGCATTCTCAGCAATTTGCGGCGCGTTTTTCAAAACCTCCTCAGGAATCGCCAAAGGCGTGCCATTGACTTCGGCATTCAAGCGCGCGGTATTCGCCAGTAACTCGTAATACTTTAACTTGGCTTCCTTAAACGAGGAAGCAAAACGGACTTGATCGAGTTGCAGCAACACTTGATCCTTGTCCACCAGTTGGCCTTCTTGAACCAATATTTCCGAAACGATACCACCCTCCAGATTCTGCACCACCTGGACCTGACTGGACGGTATGGTCTTGCCGTCACCACGTGTGACTTCGTCCAAGCTGGCAAATCCGGCCCAAACCAAGGCCACCACCACAAATGCCACCGAGGACCACAGGATCAAATGGCTTTGCAAGGGTAATTCGTAAAGATTGGCGGCGTTGACGTCACTTAAAAAGCCCTGATCTTCGGCTCGATAGCGATGCTCAGCGCGCCACTCGGCTATTTTTTTCAACATATCAAATAGCCACCTTGATCTGTCCTTGGCGCAAGGCTTCCAGCACATGGTCCTTAGGGCCGTCTGCGACCATATGTCCGCCGTCCATTACGATCAATCTATCCACCAAACTCAGCAACGACATGCGATGCGTAACCAGTATCAGAGTCTGTTCGCCCAATTGCGCAGCAAACCGCTGTTTAAACGCCTCCTCGCTACTGTTGTCCATCGCGTTGGTCGGCTCATCCATAATAAAAATGGATGGCGACAACAGCAAAGCTCTAGCCAGCGCAATACTCTGCCGCTGCCCACCGGACAAGGATGCACCGCGTTCGCCCACTTGCAAATCAAAACCCGCAGGATGTTTACTGACGAATTGATCCACACCGGCAATCGCCGCCGCTTTTAACACCGTAGCGTCATCGGCGTAGCGTGAACCCAAGACAATATTGTCCTTCACGCTACCGAACATTAAGGCAATATCTTGCGGCACATAGCCGATTTGCCGGCGTAAATCGGAAGGATCGATTTGGCGAATATCGGTGCCGTCTATCAATATCGAACCCTCTTGCGCCTGATATAAACCCAGCATCAATTTTTCCAACGTACTCTTGCCGGAACCGATGCGGCCGATAAACCCCACGCGCTCACCAGCCTTGATCTTAAACGTTATGCCGTCCAGGGCCTTGACCGGTTGCTGCGGATAGCTGAAACGGACGTGCTTGAACTCTATCTCGCCCTTGAAACCCGGCCTATGCAAATAGTCCTTACCACTCTCGCGTTCCACCGGTAAGGCCATCATGCGGTTAAACGACCCCAAGGCGGTCACAGCTTGATGGTAACGGGTCAATAGTGCGGCGACCTGCCCCACCGGCGCCAAGGCCCGCGAGGTCAACATTGTGCAAGCCACCAAGCCGCCGGTCGTCAAATCGCCATCCGTAATCTGGTAGACACCGGCCACCACCACCAATACCGATGCCAATTGCTGTAGGAAAGCAGTCAAATTGACGGTTAAGCCGGCATAAAACCGCGACTTTAACCCCAGCCGGGCAATTTCGCCGACATTCTGTTCCCTACGGCGCTGCAATTGCCCTTCCGCACCGGCCGTTTTGATAGTTTCCAGATTGGACAGCGCTTCCACCAGTGTGGCATTTTTCTCGCCGCCGAATTTGAACATGGCGTTGATCGTGTTCTTTAACGGCGCCTGCAAGGCGATACCAATCAACATGGCCAACGGTAAAATCGCCAACGGAATCAAAGCCAAACTGCCGCCGACGCTATAAATAATCACTAAAAACAAAAACAAAAACGGCAAGTCGATCAATGTCACCAGCGTCGCCGAGGTCAAAAACTCGCGAAACGATTCGAATTCGCTCAGGTTGTTGGCAAATGCACCCACCGATGGCGGCCTGGCTTCCATGCGAATATTCATCAGTTTTTCAAAAATATTCGCCGACAAGATAATATCGGCGCGCTTACCGGCCGCATCGATAAAATAACTTCGCAGCAGCTTCATCGCCAATTCAAAGCCAAACACGATCAACACGCCTACCGTCAGTACCCACAAGGTTTCCAGCGCGTGATTCGGCACCACGCGATCATACACATTCATGAAAAATAACGGCGCCGCCAAAGCAAACAGATTGATTAATACCGAGGCCGCCAACACTTCCGCATAAATCGGCCAAGATTTATACAGGACGTCCCAAAACCAATGTTTGACCTTAGGCACCGCCGATTCCGCGGTTCTGCCGTCAAAGCGATGCTGTAATTGCACAAAAAAAGCCGAACCGCTGTAACTGGCTTGCAGCTCCGCAACGCTAACAATCTTTTCGCCGCTCTCGGTTTCCGGCAACACCACGGTATAGTTTTCTGCGTTCTTGGCAAGCAACACGCAGGCGTTGCCATCTTTAAGCAACAACACTGCCGGCAGCACCAAATTGGAAATTTTCTGCAAGGGCCTGCGCAACAAGCGGCTGGTCAAACCGGCGCGTTCAGCGGCTCGCGTAAACAAGGCCGGTGTTAATTTATTATCGACTAAGGGCAGCCCTGCCACCAAGGCCGTGGCGGTTTGCGGGATATGCAACAACTTGCAGACCGACAGCAAAGCCAACAATAAAGGATCGTCAAACGTGGAATCTGCTGGTCCGGATATCTGGCCGCTATCAGGCATGGAGGATGTGAGTAGAAGTTATAGTTCTTATAACGCTTAGGCGCGCTACTGTACTTAAGTATTATAAAGCGCTGCCATTACAACTTAAAAAGCAATTTTATCAAAGCAAATTCAATCACCGGCACCAGGTGCATCACCGATAATTTCCCGTAACAAGGCGGTGGCATAGCTACCGGCGGGCAAATTGAAGCTCAACTTGAGTTGATTGTCCAACCACTGCCACGCCATATCTTGCGGCAATGCGCGCAAGGCCCGACGATCTGCTTCCAGATCAAACGCAAGCAATCCGTCGGCTACGGCTGCGTTAGCGGCAATCACGGCGTCTTCTATCGCACCAGCCTCAGCTGTGGCAATCTTACCGCCACGACCCCACATGATCCCGGTGGGATGAATATCGCCCTGCTCGACACGTGCCGAGAGACTGACGTCGTTGGTATCGCCGGTAAAACAGCTATTACTGCCGTCTAGCTTGAATACATCGCCACTTATCGCACGCTGCCAATTGGCTTGCTCGACGCGCCGGGCCAAGATTAAATTGAACAAATACGAGCGCGCCGCCGACAGATACAAGGAACGTTGTTCGCGTTTGACCTTGGCACCGGCAAACATCGCCAATGCACGATCGATATTTTGGCCGTGATGCCCGAAACGCTGCGGGCCGAAGTAATTCGGAAAACCCTGGGCTTTGATGTGTTGCAACTGCTTTTCGGCAAGTTCTTGATCGCCTGTCCAATTGCGGATCAGCAAAGTAAAGCGGTTGCCGGCCAATACGCCGCGCTTAAGTTTCCGGGCATGCCGGACCGTTTGCAAAACCTGCAACCTGTCGGTTTCGATAGCTGACCAATCCGGATCAGCCTTACCCGGCAGCCACACGCTGAACCATTGCCGGGTGCGGCCATGTCTATCCTTCAGACCGGCGTAGCTGACATCGTGTTGTCTGACACCGGCATGGCGAGCCAACTGCCGCGCGACATATTCGGTGTTTTCGCCGATTTTTTGGATATGGAGGAATACATGCTCGCCACTGCCTTCTGGCTCAAACGATAGAATTTCTTCGACGACGAAATCTTCAGGCTCGGTTTTGATGGCGCCGGTACCGTACGGGCCACCGTAGGCGTAAGGCCATTCGGGTAAACTAAAATCTGTCATTGGACTTGTAAAATATCTTAGGTCATGTTTCCGCGATACGACTGCATGGATGCGGGAGGCAGAGCAACACAGGAGCGGTTGCCAAGCGGTCACGCGACATACCGGGGGTTGCCACCATGAAATTGTCAGGGAACGCTGCGCACGCCCTGACCTCCCTAACTGAAGTTTTCGTTGTTCTACTCGAGCCTATCGCGTAGTAAACCCAAATGTTCAGAAAATTAGCTTGGTTGAAAAAGTATAAAAAAAACACCTAACACAACAAAGAAGATTCCAGCCTTAAACGTAAGGTAGTGCGAGTGACAATACTCTTCCTCTATGGTTGGCGGACGTGAGTCATTTTGCGCGTCTAAATACCCTTTAACTCCTCTTTTTTGCCTGCCGCTTAGCCAAGGAATCATCCCGGAACTAATAAGGATAGTGATACCAAAAAGAACAATTCCAAAACCGTCTCCATAATGCTCGAAGCCGTAAGCAATAAATTCGCTTATTGCGTCATTTCTACTCACAGTCGACTCCTTAATTTACAGAGCATCAACACCAAAGATCTGTGGGTATGCACCGCATACCGAACGAAGGCCGCACCGATGGTAAAAGCCAGAAGGTTCGCGGTGAGTACCTCATTTGGCTCGATCAGACACTGGCAACGCTTTTATTTCTCGATCAACACCACCGCCTGCACCGCAATACCTTCCTTGCGCCCTTCGAAACCCAGTTTCTCGGTGGTAGTAGCTTTGACGTTGATGAAATCAACATCGACAGCTAAGTCGGCGGCGATGTTGGCACACATGGCCGGCACATGGGGGAGCATTTTCGGTGCCTGGGCGATGATGGTCACATCGGCGTTGACTAATTTGTAGCCTTTTTCTTGGACGATTTTATAAACGTGGCGCAGTAACACGCGGCTGTCGGCGCCCTTGAATTCGGGATCGGTATCGGGGAAATGTTTGCCGATGTCACCTAAAGCCGCCGCGCCGAGGATGGCGTCAGCCAGCGCATGCAATACCACGTCGCCGTCGGAATGGGCTTCCAGGCCTTTTTCGTAAGGAATTCTCACGCCACCCAAAATGATGTAGTCGCCGTCTTTGAAACGGTGGACGTCGTAGCCTTGGCCGACTCGGATCATGCTTGTTGCTCCATATAAAATTGCGCCAGCGCCAGATCTTCCGGCCGGGTGATTTTGATGTTATCGGGACGGCCTTCGACGATTTTCGGCTGGAAACCCAACAATTCCAGCGCACTGGCTTCGTCGGTAATGGCCGGATTGCCTTCGGTTTGCTGCAAGGCGTCGCGCAACATGCCGTATTTGAACATTTGTGGGGTCAAGGCCCGCCAGACATGTTTGCGATCTATCGTTGCAGTAATCGTGTCGCCGTCGACGTGCTTCAGCGTGTCGTGTGAAGACAGCGCCAGTATGCCGCCGACCGCATCGTCTTTTAGCGTGTCGATTTGCAGATGAATATCGGAGGCAGTCAGACAAGGCCGGGCGGCGTCATGCACCAACACCCAGTCGTCTTCGGCGGCCTGGCCTTGCAAAGATTTCAGAGCCGAGAGTACCGAGTCGGCCCGCTCTTTCCCGCCAGGTGCGGTAATCACCTGCGGATGTTTAGACACATCCAACTCCGGCCAATACGGATCTTCAATGGATATTGCTACAGCCACGGCTTGAAAAGCGCCGGACTGCAATAATCGGTCTAAGGTATGTTCAATGACGGTTTTGCCGGCCAGCGGCAGATATTGTTTGGGGCGATCGGCTTGCATGCGTTTGCCGACGCCGGCTGCCGGGACTACTGCCCAGCACTTTTGAATTTGATTCATGCTCTACTCAAGCACTTGAAAGAAAGTTTCGTTTTCCTTGATCATGCCCAACTCGTAGCGGGCGCGTTCTTCGATGGTTTCCAAGCCACGGCGCAAATCCAGCACCTCGGCATACAAGGAATCGTTGCGTTCCTTTTTTTCCTGGGCTTCCTTAGTCAGCGTATCCAGGCGTTCCCGATAATCGCTAATCTGCGAGACGCTGGCATCACCTAGCCACAACCGATACTGGAAGTGAACGATTAACAGAATGATGATGGCGATCAGGGTTTTAATGGCTGCTCTCGATCTGTAGATTGGGTTAGCCCTACGCGAGGGCTTAACCCAACTTAGAAGTCGACGTGTTGGGTTACGCTCTATCGAGCTTTTATACCCGAAGGGTAACCCAACCTACGCTTTTTTATTTCAGCATTTTAAACGCGCTACGGCCGGCGTATTTGGCTTTGTCGCCCAACTCGTCTTCGATTTTCATCAAGCGGTTGTATTTGGCAACCCGGTCGGAACGGCTCAGTGAACCGGTTTTGATTTGGCCGGTGCCGGTGGCGACCACCAAGTCGGCGATGGTGGTGTCTTCGGTTTCGCCGGAACGGTGAGAAACCACGGCGCTGTAACCCGCAGCAGCAGCCATATCGATAGCGGCCAGCGTTTCGGTCAAGGTACCGATTTGGTTGACTTTGATCAGAATGGAGTTGGCGATGCCCTTCTCGATACCTTCTTTCAGGATGGCAGGGTTGGTCACGAACAAATCGTCGCCGACCAATTGAATTTTGCCGCCCAATTTTTCGGTTTGATATTTCCAGCCGTCCCAGTCGTTTTCGTCCAAACCGTCTTCGATGGAGATAATGGGATATTTATCCACCCAGGCTGCCAGGAAATCGACCATTTCTGTGGAGTTGAAACTACGGTTTTCTGCGGACAACACATATTTGCCGTCATCGAAGTATTCAGAAGCGGCCGCGTCCATACCCAAATAGATGTCTTCACCCGCTTTGTAACCAGCTTTTTCAATGGCTTCCAGGATGACTTCGATGGCTTCTTCGTTAGAAGACAAGTTAGGCGCAAAGCCACCTTCGTCACCCACCGTAGTCGCCAAACCGCGGCTTTTTAATACTTTAGCTAGGTTATGGAATACTTCAGCGCCGTAACGAATCGCTTCACGGAAGGTTGGCGCGCCGACAGGCAGAATCATGAATTCTTGCAAATCCACGCTGTTGTCAGCGTGAGAACCGCCGTTGATGATGTTCATCATTGGTACAGGCAGGATGAATTCGCCGGATTTGTTGAGGAATTTGTACAACGGTACGCCGGCTTCTTGCGCGGCAGCACGGGCAGCCGCCATGGAAACACCCAGGATAGCATTGGCGCCAATACGGCTTTTGCTTGGGGTGCCGTCTAAGGCAATCATTTTTTCGTCCAGTGCAGCTTGGTTGTTGGCATCCATACCTACAACGGCTTCACGGATTTCGGTGTTGACGAAATTAACCGCTTTCAACACACCTTTGCCCAGATAACGGGCTTTATCGCCATCGCGCAATTCAATTGCTTCGCGTTCGCCAGTGGAGGCGCCGGATGGCACCATCGCGCTGCCAACGATGCCGGATGCCAAATATACTTCCGCCTCCACGGTTGGGTTTCCGCGTGAATCCAGAACTTCTCTTGCCTTTACGTCTACTATTCTTGCCATTATTTTGCCCTATAGTGTGGTTTCAATCAGGCTGGTGGATTTAACAGCCCGGTCTATCGTTACTAACATTTCCAATAATTCTTTCATGCGGTGCAAGGGCCAGGAATTGGGACCGTCGCTCAACGCTTCTTCCGGTTTGGGATGCGATTCCATGAAAAGCCCGGCAATGCCCACTGCGACTGCCGCGCGCGCCAACACAGGCACATGCTCACGCTGGCCGCCGGAGACATTTCCCTGCCCGCCCGGCAACTGCACGGAATGGGTGGCGTCGAAAACCACCGGGCAACCGGTGTCGCGCATCACTGCCAGCGAACGCATGTCCGAAACCAGATTATTATAGCCAAACGATACGCCGCGCTCACAGACCATGATTTGCTGATTGCCGGTGGCCTTGGCTTTGGCAGCGACATTGGCCATATCCCAAGGTGCTAAAAACTGGCCTTTTTTGATATTTACGGGTTTACCCAAAGCAGCAACGCTTTGAATGAAATTGGTCTGGCGGCATAGAAATGCCGGAGTTTGCAACACATCCACCACCGCCGCAACCTCTTCTAGCGGCGTATCTTCATGCACATCGGTCAAAACCGGCACATGCAATTGTTGCTTAACCTTTTCCAGAATCTGCAAACCTTTTTCCAGACCTGGCCCGCGAAAACTGCCCAAGGATGAACGGTTGGCCTTGTCAAATGACGATTTATAAATGAAAGGGATATTCAACTCGTCGGCTATTTCTTTCAATTTGCCGGCAGTGTCAATCGTCATTTGTTCGCTTTCGATCACACAGGTGCCGGCGATCAGGAAAAACGGCTGATCCAGGCCGACTTCGAAATTACATAATTGCATGTTTAACCTTGTTTATGCCCCTAAAGGGTGTTTCTTGTGTTTGGCGGCCGCTTCGACGAAGCCGGAGAACAACGGATGACCGTTACGCGGTGTCGAGGTGAATTCAGGATGGAATTGGCAGGCCAAAAACCAGGGATGATCCGGCAATTCGATAATCTCCACCAAACGGCCATCCAGTGATTTACCGGAGAAACGCATACCCGCCGCCTCCAATTGCTTCAAATACTGATTGTTAAATTCGTAACGATGGCGATGGCGCTCGGTGATCACGTCTTTTTGGTACAACTCGAACGCCAACGAATCGGATTTTAAACGGCATTTTTGCGCGCCCAAGCGCATGGTGCCGCCGATGTCGGAATCTTCATCGCGCACATTCAACTGTCCGGCTTCATCCATCCATTCGGTAATCAAGCCGATGATGGGGTGCGGGCTATTCGGCAAAAACTCGGTGCTATGCGCGCCTTCCAAACCGACCACATCGCGAGCAAACTCGATAACCGCGGACTGCATGCCCAAACAAATGCCCAAGTAAGGAATCTTGTTCTCGCGGGCGAAGCGTACCGTAGAAATCTTACCTTCTACGCCGCGCTCACCAAAGCCGCCTGGCACCAGAATCGCATCGACATCTTTCAGCTTTGCCGTGCCTTCGGCTTCGATGGTTTCGGAATCGATATAAGTGATTTGCACCTTGTGACGGGTGTGGATCCCAGCGTGAATCAAAGCCTCATTCAAGGATTTGTAGGCATCGGTGTGATCGACATATTTACCGACAATGGCAATATTGACTTCATCGGTGGGGTGAGTCAGGCCATCGACCACTTTCTCCCAAGCCGACAAATCAGCCGGCGGCACGTCGAGGCGTAACTGAGCCACGACGATGTCGTCCAATCCTTGTTCGCGTAGTAACAGTGGAATGCGGTAGATGGTATCGGCGTCAATCGCGGAAATAACCGCTTTCTCGTTAACATTGGTGAACAAGGCGATTTTTTTACGCTCACTGGCCGGAATCGGCTGCTCGGAACGGCAAATCAAAATGTCCGGCTGAATACCGATGGTGCGCAGCTCTTTTACGGAATGCTGAGTCGGTTTGGTTTTAATCTCGCCGGCCGACTTGATGTAAGGTACCAAAGTCAGGTGAATGAACACAGCCCGGTCTCGGCCCAATTCCACGCCCATTTGCCGGATGGATTCCAAAAACGGCAGAGATTCGATGTCACCAACCGTGCCGCCGACCTCGATCAGTGCCACATCGGTACCTTCTGCACTGGCATAAACGCGGCGTTTGATTTCGTCGGTGATATGCGGAATAACCTGTACGGTCGCGCCAAGATACTCGCCCTTGCGCTCGTTACGCAACACTTGCTCGTAAACCTGACCAGTGGTGAAATTGTTTTTCTTGGCCATCGTGGTTTTTAAAAACCGCTCGTAATGGCCTAAATCCAGATCGGTTTCCGCGCCATCCTCGGTAACAAACACCTCGCCGTGTTGAAACGGGCTCATGGTGCCGGGATCGACGTTGATATAAGGATCGAGTTTGGTGAGAGTAACTTTCAGGCCGCGATCTTCCAAGATGGCTGCCAACGATGAAGCGGCTATCCCTTTTCCCAAGGATGAAACCACTCCGCCGGTGATGAATATGAATTTTGTCATGAACGTTTGGCGCCCTGTTAAGCAATAGCAAGGGGGTCGAAAAGCGGCAAATTCTAACAGTTTTATGGTGCAATTGCCTTTTTAATTGCCAAAGCAAGCTGGGCAGGGATCTCGATTATTGAAAAACATCAACGACATTCGGCAGTAAACACCAACTGATTTTTGCCACGTTGCTTTGCCAGATACATTGCATCGTCAGCACATTTAATCAACAATTCGGCTTCGAAATGATCGGTGGGATACATGGCAATACCGATACTGGCACCAATTTTGACAGTCTTTCCATGAATTAAAAATGCTTGATTGATCGCTTTCAACACATTTAGCGCCACTTGCTTGGCCGCCAACACCGAGTGCAGCGACGTTAGCACGAATACGAACTCATCGCCGCCCAAACGCGCGACGGTATCGACTTCACGGCAACATTGTTCAAAACGCCGAGCCACGGCTTGCAATAACTCATCGCCGGCATCGTGCCCCATTTCATCGTTGACATCCTTGAAACCGTCCAAATCCAAAAACAGTACTGCCAAAAATGTCGAATCGCGCTTGGCCCGCAGCAAGTCTTGCCGCAAGCGCTCGATCAACAAACCACGATTCGGCAAACCGGTGAGTTGATCATGAAACGCCAAATGCATTAATTGTTTTTCCTTGCGCTCCTGCTCGCTGACATCGGTAATCGTGCACAAACTAATCTGATCGTTAAATTCAAACAGCGTTTGGGTGTTGATTTTGGCGACAAAGGTGGAATTGTCGCGCCGCAGCCCCAGCATTCGGGCATTGTCCGCAATAATCAATTCTTTTAAAGGCTTGCCGATCAAGACCTGATCGCCATATCCGAACAACTGATTGGCGGCCTTATTGACGGAAAGCACACTTTCGTCTCGGCCATACAAAACGATACCGGTCTCGATGGAATCGATAATATTGCGCAAGGCCTGCACATTGCCCTGCGATTGCTTGATTTGCGCCAGCAAACGTTTGCAGACCAGAGCAAAATTCAACAGCGCCAGTAATAACAGACTAGCTTGCAAGGTACGCAAGTAGAACACTTCCTTGGTAGCGTTCTGCTGCAATGCTGTAGTAAGTTCATTCATCAAACCCAGCAATTGCGAGTTATGCATCAACAATGTATTTAATGCCGGCCGCAAAACCTCGACATCACCCCCTGCACCACCTTGTTCAACCGGCAATAAGCGTTTATGAATCAAAGTCCAAAGCTGGGACGCCGAGACCGTAATCATTTGCGTATTGGGGGCTTCGGTGGCAGCCAGATAAACCGGTTTGCCATCACCGCTACTGGTCATGCTGCCCTGCAAAAATCCGTTTAAGGTTTTATCGAACAAATCGACGGCATCGGAAAATTCGCTAAAAGCGTTGTGCTTCTCCGCGTCGGTTTGCGCAACATGCAACATCAGCAAAGATTTGGTCATGCGCTGCGACAACATGCGCTGGCGGCCGGACAAATTAATAGCCAACGCACTCTTTTCCAGCTTTGCAGAAATCCAAAAATTAAGCCCCAGCGCCACCGCATCAAATACGATGAATAACACCACCGGAATGAAAATCGCCGGAAGCTTGCCGCGGGTCTTTTCGGTCATGTCAGGCGGCCGCTTATAAGCCCTGATCTACGCCACTTTGTAACTTGGGCCACGTACTGAATGCAAACACCCAAATCATGATGACGTTGAGTATCGGCACCAACAAAACCAGGACCCAGCGCCCATCGAATCCGGCTTTTTCCAAAATCCGATAGCCCAACCACAGGCAAAACAGCATGAATACCGGTAACAACACAAAAAATAGTTCCATGGCTAGCGCTCCTGTTTTGTGTTCGGCCACTCTTGGAAGGCCAATTGCAAAAACACGATCAATAATCCAAAGACCGGCAAAAACACTAGCGCCGCCCACGCTGGGTTTAGCCCGGCTTTTTTATAGATCAGGATCGCCGGAATCGCGACCATCATGCCCACAATCATGGCCTGAAGTATCTCGGGAAACATCAACATGACACCTCCTAACAGTTTTCGTTGCCTATCATTACACGCTTTCGGATGCGCGCCAATCCAATTGGTAACAAGCGTCCGCCGCGCTGAGCCAAGCCCATTCCGCTACCCATAAACCTGCTACCGCAGCCAAGCAACCATTTAAATAAATCAAAGGCCGAATTTCTCTTTCCCAAGGCGGAACCCCTGCTTCCTGGTAGAGTTTTTTAAGACAATGATGGCCCGCCCGACCTGGCAATTTCAGTTTTTCGCCACCGCGCCGAGGCACCACCGTCACTATTGCATTCTGCCATAAATATTTGGACAACCCGGCCGATGCGGAACTTCTCCGCAACACATAGCCATTGCTTAACAGCATTTGCCCTTGTTCTTTGGCCCAACACTTTATCTGAGTGTCCTTTTGCAAGCTCAGCTCAGGGATGCAATACAATTTTTGCCGATATTTTCGGATGGAATGGTCTTGAATATTAATTTGCGGCAACGCATCGGCACGCCCACCAATCAACTGCTCAACCAGCGTTTGCAACACCGCCTGACTAGGCGGCTTTAAACCCTTGCGGCCAAGCCAGTGCCGTAAAAGACAATTCAGTTGCATTGCCGTGAAGGCTGATAAATCCGCGACATTGAAACTGCCATCGGTCGGATCGACAACCGCCTGCAAGGTCTGCGCCGCCCAAGCCTCTATCATCCGTGCCGCGTCGCCGCAATGCCCGGCCGAACGTGCAATCGTTTTATCCAGTGCCGGCCAGCGCCGCTTTAATAAGGGAAGAATGTCGTTACGTAGGAAATTGCGGTCGAAATCGCTGCTTTGATTACTGGGATCTTCCACCCACTGCAAACCTTGAATTTGTGCATAGCGCTGTATCTCGGCCTTGGCCACATTCAATAGCGGCCGCAGCAGTTGTCCTTTCCCAAACGCACTGGTAATCGGCATGCCGGCCAAGCCTGACACGCCGGCGCCTCGGAACAATTGCAACAGCATGGTTTCCATCTGATCCTCGCGGTGCTGGGCCAGCAGGATAATATCGTCGACAGCCAATAATTCCCGTAGCGCCCGATAACGGACCTCTCGTGCCGCCGCCTCCGGACTTTCGCCGTTGTTGGCCCTCGCATCAACCGTTAACAATTGAAAATCTACACCTAAGCGCTCTGCTTGCCGGCGACAATGCTCACCCCATCCCGCCGACTCGGCTTGCAAGCCGTGATCGACATAAACGGCAATAATTTTGCCGGTGAGCGACGGCAAGCCAACGCATAAATCCAGCAGCACCGTCGAGTCCAAGCCGCCGCTATAAGCAACGAAAACTTTCCGGCACGTAACAGGTAATAAAGCGGCGATGACCTGAGAATTGAGATCGGGCATGGTTTACTCACAAAAAAGGCCGATTTCACTCGGCCTTTTAATGAACAACTAAATTAACTGACGGCTTTATTTGACCGGCTCTTCGATGTACGAACCAAAACGCATAATGCGTTGATAGCGTCTTTCCAGCAGCAGGTCCATATTATCCGCCTGTTGCTGCAGTTCGTTCAGATGTCTGCACAAAGCCTCTTGCAGATTGGCGGCAATTTTTTCGAAATTGCGATGACCGCCGCCAACGGGTTCGCGAATCACTTCATCGAGAAAACCTTGTTCACGTACGCGGTCTGAAGTGATGCCCATCGCTTCCGCCGCCAACTGGGCCTTATCGGCACTTTTCCATAGAATAGAAGCACAACCTTCCGGCGATATAACCGCATAGGTGCTGTATTCCAGCATCAATAATCTATCACCCACGCCGATGGCCAACGCGCCACCTGAACCACCTTCTCCGATTACTGTACAAATAATCGGGGTGCGCAATTTTGACATTTCGAACAGATTGCGGGCGATCGCCTCGCTTTGACCGCGCTCCTCGGCACCTATACCCGGATAAGCCCCCGGGGTATCTATCAAGCAAATGATGGGCAGCTTGAATCGCTCGGCCAACTTCATCACCCGCAAGGCTTTGCGATAACCTTCCGGACGCGGCATACCGAAGTTGCGATAAATTTTTTCTTTGGTATCGCGGCCTTTTTGATGACCGATCACCACCACCGGCTGACCTTCCAGGCGAGCCATGCCGCAGACGATGGCCGGATCGTCAGCGTAGGAGCGATCACCGTGCAGTTCGTGAAATTCGGTGAAAATCAGATCGATATAATCCAGCGTATAGGGCCGCCCCGGATGTCTGGACAATTGCGAAATTTGCCAGTCCGACAAATCCGCGAAAATGCTTTCCGTCAAACTCTCGCATTTCTGCTCAAGCTGCTTCAAGGTTTCGGAAATGTCAAAATTGTTGTCGAGTTCGACCTTGCGCAGCTCTTCTATTTTGGCCTGTAGTTCGGCAATCGGCTGTTCGAAATCTAAGAATTTTAAATCCATGTCAATCCGGCATTAGAATCAATAAAATGGTCGGCAATTCTAAAGAAAAATGCCGCCATTGCCTATTTGTTTTACCGAGTCCCCGCAAATGAAGAATGCTACCGCCTTTGACAATACCGCCTATGCGCCGCTTGCGGCCAGAATGCGACCGACTACGCTGGACGATTTCATCGGCCAGCAGCACCTGCTGGGCAAGGGCAAATCGCTACGTGTGGCAATCGAACAAGGTGCGCCGCACTCGTTGGTATTTTGGGGGCCGCCCGGCGTCGGCAAAACCACTTTGGCCAAAATCATTGCCGCCGGCGCACATTGCCATTTCATCGAATTGTCGGCAGTCATGGCCGGCGTGAAAGAAATCCGGGCCGCAGTGGCCGAGGCGGAAGAGGTCAAACAAAGCCGCAATCTGAATACCGTGGTGTTTATCGACGAGATTCATCGTTTCTCCAAAAGCCAGCAGGATTCTTTGCTGGCCCCCATCGAAAGCGGCGCGATTATTTTATTCGGTGCCACCACCGAAAATCCTTCGTTCGAATTGAATAACGCTTTGTTGTCGCGCTTGCGGGTTTACGTGATGCGCAGTATCGAAACCGAAGATCTGCAAGCCTTGTTGCACAACGCATTGACCGACAAAGTACGCGGACTGGGTGACCGCAATTTGCGGATCGAAGACGATATATTGACCATGATCGCTAAAGCCGCCGATGGCGACGCCCGCCGCTGTCTGAACATCCTGCAAATCGCTGCCGATCTGGCGGAAAACCTCGACGGCCGGGAAACAGTGAATCGGGAAGTGCTGGACGAAGTGCTTTTGGGCCATGCGAACCGCTTCGATAAGGGCGGCGATATTTTTTATGACCAGATTTCGGCTTTACACAAATCGGTACGCGGCACCGATCCGGACGCCGCGCTGTACTGGTTTGCCAGAATGCTGGATGGCGGCTGCGATCCTTTATATATCGCCCGCCGAGTGATTCGCATGGCATCCGAAGACATAGGTAATGCCGACCCGCGCGGCCTGGAATTAGCGTTGAACGCCGCAAATGCATACGAACGACTAGGCAGTCCGGAAGGCGAACTATCGCTGGCACAAGCCATCGTTTATCTGGCCTGCGCTCCGAAAAGCAATGCGGTATACGTGGCCTATAAAGCGGCAATGGCGGATGCCCGCAATAGCGGCTCGCTGGAAGTCCCCATCCATTTGCGCAACGCGCCGACCAAATTAATGAAGGAACTGGGACATGGCGCCGAGTATCGCTACGCCCATGACGAGAAAAATGCTTATGCCGCCGGCGAAAACTATTTTCCGGAAGCGTTAAAAACCCGGCAATATTATTTTCCGGTGGAACGTGGTTTGGAAATAAAAATAAAAGAGAAACTGGGCTTTTTAAGGAAGTTATAAAAATTCAAACCCGCACGTAATCTACCGGCGTAGCTAAAATTGGCCAATGCGGAATAGATCATAAAAACGATGACAACTTTGATATTATCGATAGCGGCACTTTCTAACTCTTACCACTAATATCATCTAGCAGGCTGGTGAAAAACTCGAAAAGCCAAGTAAGCTAAGGCATAGATGAGCGGCCAACTGTTAAAATAGGCTACCTAAATTTGGAGCCTTTCAATGCGCGGACACGATGCCATTCAAAACAGCTGGTTCAGCTATGTTAGCCTGGAAGACCGCATTCCCAAGCAGCATCCTCTGCGTCGTTTACGGCTTTTGGTCGATGGCGTCTTGGCCTCGATGGATGCTGTCTTTGCCGAGCGTTACTCGCATACCGGTCGCCCGTCGATTGCCCCTGAAAAACTGCTGCGCGCCTTGCTGTTACAAGTGCTGTACACCGTTCGCAGTGAGCGTCAGTTGATGGAACAACTGGACTACAACCTGCTGTTTCGCTGGTTTGTCGGTTTGGGCGTCGACGATGCCGTATGGGAACGCACGGTGTTCAGCGCCAACCGCGAACGCCTGCTGTCCGAAGCCCTGAGTCGCGAATTTTTTGAGCGGGTACTGGCCATAGCCGAATGGCAAAACCTGGTGTCCGACGAACACTTCAGTGTCGATGGCAGCCTGATCGAAGCCTGGGCCTCGCACAAAAGCTTCGTCAAGAAAGACGGCAGCGGCCCGGACAAACCCGCCGGCCGCAATCCCGAGGTCGACTTCAGCGGCGAAAAGCGCAGCAACGCCACCCACCAAAGTACGACCGATCCGGAAGCTCGGCTTTACAAGAACGGCGAATACACCGAGGCCAAACTGCGTTACATCACCCATGCCCTGTCCGAGAATCGCAACGGTTTGATCGTCGATGTCGAAACCACTCAAGCCACCGGCACCGCCGAAATCGAAGCCGCGCAAAACATGATCAAACGCCGCGTGCCCAAAGGCGGCAGCGTCGGTGCCGACAAAGGCTACGACCAAGCGGCGTTCGTCAACGAACTCAAGGCCCGCGACATCAAAGCCCATGTGGCCCGCAAAAAGACCGGCAGTGCCGTTGATGGCCGCACCGCTTGCGGCAAAGGCTATGCCCAAAGCCTCAAGCGCCGCAAAATCGTCGAAGAAGCCTTTGGCTGGATCAAAACGGTTGGCGGCCTGCGCAAAACCCGTCACATCGGCTTAGCCAAAGTCGCGGGTCAGGCCTTGTTTTGCTTTGCCGCCTACAACCTGACGCGCATGCTCAACCTATTGGTGTTCACGCCGAAACCGGCGTGGAGTTCGCCCGCCTAGGGTGAAGTGCGCCTGAAAACCGTCCAAAGACGGCTTCAGGCGAATCAAAAGCCCTTCAAACAGGGGCAAAACGGTTGAAACTCGATGTCAGGGCCGATTTCAACTCGAAAAAATCACCGAAACCGTGGGTAAGGGGAAATATCAGCGGGTTTTTCACCAGCCTGCTAGGCAAAAAAAACTCCCGTAGACCCATGAGACTACGGGAGTATGAACACAAGCGAATAATGAAAAATATCGCTTGCAAGTCTCTGACTATAGTGAAAAACTTTCAATTCTTAACTGCTTGCACACGATTATTTAATAGAATCGTACTCCATAATGCCGCCACCCCAAACATCATTGTTGACAATATAAATTGCCCGGAAACAAAAGCGACTATACCTAAAAATGATACAGAACCGATAAATACATCTTTTTTTAATTCGTTCATTTGCGCCACCTAATATAAAAAATAATTAACAATTTAATAGTTTTTTAAATCATCCCAAATCTTTAATACCCTGTTCGAAAACGTGGCTTAAGTAAAACCTAAAATCGAATCATCCGCCACCGGCAATCGATAAATTTTGAATAGCTATCGCATTATTTTACTTTCAACAATATCCAGATCTACTGTAACCCTGATTAAATCTGGAGTTTGCTTATTGATGTTTATTGCGTTTTAAAACACCAAGTCAAATATGTGAATATATTCACAATCGAACGTCCACACTCAGTCTAGCTGCATCAGAACCCGGTAAGCACCCGAAGTTGAAGTACACAAACACGGGCTTATAATGCATCCACCAACCCACGGAGCTTTTATGAAATTCAGTTCACGATTTAGTTTGTTTTTGTTGATGTTTGGCTTAGCCGCCTGTTCCAGCGCCTATTACAGCGGCCTGGAGAAAATCGGCATACCCAAACGCGAAGTGATGGTACATCGCGTGGAAAAAGCCCGGGATACTCAAGAGGAAACCAAGCAACAATTTAAGTCGGCGCTCGAACAATTCACCGTGATGACCAATTTCAAAGGCGGCGATTTGGAAGCCACCTACAACAAGCTGAACGGTGAATATGAGGCCAGCGTCAAGAAAGCGGCGGAAGTGAACAAGCGCATCGCAGATATAGAGGACGTCTCCAACGCACTATTCAGCGAATGGGAAACCGAACTAACCCAATACAGCAATGCTTCACTAAGACGGAACAGCCAGCAAAAGTTGACGGCCACCAAAGCGCACTATCAACAACTGCTAGCGGCAATGCGCAAAGCCGAAACCAAAATCGAGCCGGTACTCAGCGTATTTCGCGATCAGGTGCTGTATCTGAAACACAATCTGAATGCCCAGGCCATTGCTTCGCTAAAAGGTCAGCTGGACTCGGTTAAATCGGATGTATCGGCTTTGGTAGTGGAAATGGAAAAGTCGATTAACGAGGCAGATGCGTTTATCAAAACGATGGAAAAGCAATAACGATCCGCGATTGAATTATTACGGCCAAAGCTAAGCGGAACAAAAACCTACCCTCTCGACGGAGAGGGTAAGACGCACAATTTCAGAGCCTCTTATTCCTGATGCGCGAAACGCTTCCGCTCCTCGGCACTTTTACCGAGAGCCTTCGCCATCCAAGGCGGCGCAGCGTCAAACACTTTCTGAAACTCGGTGAGTTTCTCCACCGCATCGATCACATCGGGTTCCTTGATCGGATAAATATCGGCACGGATCACCTTGGCCGCCGCCGGCCCACCAATGGATTGCACAAACAATACGTGGCAATCCTTGATCATATTGGCCCGGAACAGATTTCTGTCGTCGGCGCTGTCGGCTTCCACTGTCGAGCGAATATCGATCAAGCGCATATCAGATCGGGACAATTGGTAGACCAAAAACCGAATACAGGAACCAAAATGACCGTTCAATAGCTGCCCGCTATTGGAGGCAATCGCCACCCGAATCGATTCCGGAATATCACCCTCTTTATAAGGCATGATTTCCGGCAGCCCCTCGTCTTCGTCTTCCTCGCCCCACAAATACCGAACCGCTAGCTTGATGTTTTCCAGACCGATGCCAATATCTTCGCCGTCTTCCTCGCCATCCAGACTTCCGATGCCGGTCTTCAGATTGGTAACGGTAATCGATTTCAGTTTTTCGTCATCCAACGGCGAGCCGACTTTTTCGTGCAACACACCGATCAACTTCGGTACATCTACTCCCGGCAAAATCCGCGAAGCCAGTGCAATACGCAAAGCCAGATCTCGTGATAATTGTTCCATAGCGTCACCCTTAAAGTTTGTGCTGTTCTTTCCAGTCGGCATAGCCGCCGGCCATGCTGTAGACCTGTTGAAAACCAAAATCGCCGAACATTTCCGCCAAATGCTCGCTGGCATGGCCGTAATAGCAATAAATCAGCAAAGGTTTGGCCTTGTCGGCTTTTTTTAACAGCGAATCGCGCAATTGCTCGTGGACATGCATGGCATTGTCGATATGCCCGGCCCGATAATCCTTGAGATCGCGGCAATCCAATATCATCGGTTGCTGTTCAGCGATCAGCTTTTCGGAATCGACAGCGGAAATAGTTTTAAAATTTTTCATGGCGCATTCCCCAAAAAAGGTCCGCGGAACCCAACTTAAACCGGCCCAACGGCTAAATCTTTCTTAACCTCAATAGTTTGCGATAAAGCTGTCTCCAAACTGATCGGCTCGGCTTTGATTTTATAGCCCTTGGCTGCCTCATATGCAGTGATGACCTTGTCTTCGCCGGACTGGCCTTTCAGATCGGCTTTTTCGATATAAAGCTCTTCCAGCATCAAATTCCAAACCATGCCTTCCTGATGCGGCAATAAATTGAAGACAACGCCGTCTAAAACGATTTGCGTTGGTTTGGCGATGTTTTGCACGTAAAACAGCGTGACGGTTTCAGGAGTCAAGGCATCCTTATATTTTTCAACGAATACCGGCAGATCCTCCAACTGGAAAAACAGGCCGTTGACAAACAGAATTTTGTCGCTGTCGGCTAATATCGCTGATTGATTGATCACCAGCTCCGGGGTTTTCCGGTCCCGAATATTCGTCGACCCTTCACGCAACTCGCCTTCGACCAACACCAAGTCGCCGCGAAACGCCGAAATGCCGGCTTTGCTGGTTTTGCCAACTAAGGTTGTGATCCATAAAAGCCCTTGGCTGTCGTATTTTTCAAGTAGCATCTGCTTAAATCCCCAATGAAAGGTAATGAATAAAAAGTCGTTAACAGCATGCAAGCAAAACACTTGCCAGGACGATTAAAACCACACCAAACCCATGGTTGAGACGGTTTTTGCTTGGTTTTCTGATGGGAATCATTCGCGGAAACCGGCAGTTTGGCGGCGAAGCGACCCGACAATGTCGCAAACGCGACAATTATCGAATGATGATTATTTAAGATTTGTAGGATTTATAACGAATATCTTTATCGGCCTAGCTAACAGTCGCCGGTAGGCACCAATGCAGCCAAGATCACGGCATTACTCTTAAACACGGCTGTCGCATTGGCGCCAGGTTTGAGTGTAAGAGCCTCAGCGCTAATCTGGGTGATAGTAGCGGCAATGGTTTCGCCACTGGGTAATTGGATAATCACTTCAGAATCCACACCATCAAAATGGATGCGAATCACACGACCAGCCAGACGATTCCGCGCCGACAATCCATGAAACCCAAGATCATCATCACCCAACACCAAAATATCCGGCGCATTGACCAATAACACGGCGTCGCCGCCTACCTTCAATTGCAAATTTACACATGTTGCCAACGGCACACTGGCAACAACTTGCTCTCCCCCCTTCAATGACACAAATACTTCGACGTTTACTGCGCCAGAATTGATCTTGGCAATCGTTCCGAACAGCTGGTTTCCGGCACTGGTTTTAATCACCTGACGTTTCAACAAAAGCATTACATCCGGATCGTCGATCAAGCTTTGATTGAGCTGCTGCAAAAGGGCGCGATGCTGATCCTCTAGGCGGGCAAATAGCTTGAGCAAGGACAAACCCGCCGCCGTTAGCTTGGTACCGCCTCCCTTGCTGCCGCCCGTCGCGGTGGCTACTAAAACCTTCGGAGCCAGATTATTTGCACGCTCTATCATCTGCCACGCACCTTTGTAGCTTAATCCAGCCTGCTTGGCGGCTTGATTGATAGATCCGCTTTGCTCTATTGCCCGTAGCAAGCTGATCATGCGCCGATCCAAAATGCCGGCTAGACGCAATTCACCTTCAAGCCAAGGGAGTTCTAGCGCCTTTGGATTTTTCTCTGGTGTAGACATTATTCAATTATTTATCTGATTTGAACAAAACGGATTGGCAACAAACACTATTTCCCACATTGAAATAAGTTATTTTTGTTTTTCGTTATTTACTTTTGTACATAACGAAAAGTAGACTGCCAACATTCCTTGGCCGTGATGAACACCATAGCAAAGTCATACAAAAGCCAGGACATTATCATAAACCCAAGGCATTTAACCCGCTTAATAGGTAAACCATGGCCCCCAAAAACCGTTATCGCAAAGTCTGTTTTCTCACGGCAATGAGTGCGATCACAACGAACAGCCTCTATATTGACGTAAGTGAAGCGGCGGAAAATAAAACCTACAGCAAGCCGCCCATGGCCGCATTTTCCAGTCAGATACAGGACGCCCTGCTGGGCAACGACAAATTCGAAAAGCCGGTCTGGAATCTGCACGACTCGCTGAATCTGCCAAAATGGCTGGATGCGTCTGTAGAGCAACGCACCCGTTACGAAACGATGGACGGCAACTTCAAGGCCAACGGCCGGGGTGGTGATCAGCAAATCGCCTTGCAAACTGCGCTATGGCTACAAGCGCACATCGCTAAATTCAGGATAGGTGCGGAATTTCTCGATGCACGCGCCTTGGGCGCCGATAGTGGTTCCGGCGTGAATAACACCCACGCGGATGCAGCGGACTTTATTCAAGGTTATCTGGCCTGGGCAGATCAAAACCTGTTTTACAGCGGCATCGGCGCTGAAATTGTGGCGGGGCGGCAAACGCTGAACTTGGGCAGTCGCCGCTTAATTGCCCGCAATGCGATGCGCAACGACATCAACAGTTTTACCGGCGTAAAACTCCGGCTGCTGAATTACGATCAATGGCAATTTACCGGCTTTGTAACGATGCCGGTCAACCGCTACCCGACCGCTTCAGCTGATATTCTCAACGAGGTCCACGAGTTCGACGAAGAAGACACCCACACCTGGTTTTCCGGCGGCTTTTTGGAACTGTACAACTTGGCCTGGGGCGTCAACAGCGAAGTTTATCTATATCATCTCGACGAAGGCGACAGCATCCGCAACCCCACCCGCAATCGCCGCTATTTCACCCCCGGTGTACGATTTTTCCTGAAACCCAAAAAAGCCAATTTCGACTTTCAAACTGAAACTATCGGTCAGCTAGGCACCGTCCGTTCCAGTACTGCCGCCAGCAATGGCCGCGATTTGGAGCACGCTGCCTGGTACCAACATGCCGATGTCGGCTATACCTTCGATGCCTCTTGGTCACCGCGTTTTGCGTTGGAATACGACTATGCCAGCGGTGACGAGAACCCAAACGACAATCAAGACCAACGCTTCGACACCTTGTACGGCGCACGGCGCTTCGAGTTCGGCGCGACGGGTATGTATGGCGCATTCGCCCGCAGCAATATCAGCACGCCTGGTTACAGAATCGCCGCCGCGCCGCGCAGCGATGTGCAGCTTGGACTGAGTCACCGTTTCTATTGGCTGGCATCGGCCAGAGACAGTTGGACGGCAGCCGGTTTGCAAGATAGCAGCGGCCGCAGCGGTGATTTTATCGGTCAACAATTGGAATTGACCGCCCGTTGGGATTTCAACAGCAGCCTAAATTTCGAAACCGGCTGGGCACATCTGTTCAAGGGCGAATTTGCCAAAAAAGCACCGTCGGCACCGACTGTTAAAGACGACGTCGATTACGTTTACGTGCAGAGCCAATTACGGTTTTAGCCGCTTCATCATTAAGGAGAAATAGCATGTCGTTTATCGCTTTAAACCGAATTATTCTGGCCCTATCGCTGGCCGCGCTAAGCGCGATAGCGCAAGCCGAAACGACTTTAGTCGCGGTGGCGGCTAACTTTACCAAGCCAATGACGGAAATCGCCGAGGCATTTGAAAAAGCCAGCGGCCACAGTGCCAAGCTTTCCTTCGGATCGTCCGGCAAATTCGTCGCCCAATTTGAGAACGGCGCGCCGTTTGAGGTGTTTCTATCGGCTGATGACAAAAGCCCGCTGAAACTGGAGCAATCCGGTTTGGCGGTGGCCGGCACCCGCTTTACGTATGCCATCGGCAAGCTGGTACTGTGGTCCAGCAACCCTAGTTATGTGGACGAGCAAGGCCAAATTCTCAGCAAAGGTGACTTCAAACATCTGGCTCTGGCTGATCCGAAACTGGCACCTTACGGCGCAGCGGCAGTGGAAGTCCTGAAAAGCCAAGGTTTATTGAAAAAACTGCAACCCTTATTCGTGCAAGGCGAAAACATCGCCCAAACTCATCAATTTATCAGTACCGGCAACGCCGAGCTGGGCTTTGTGGCTTTATCGCAAGTGATAGAGAACGGCAAAATCGGTTCGGGCTCCGGCTGGACCGTCCCGAAACATCTGCATACTCCCATTCTGCAAGATGCGGTGCTGCTGAAAACCGGCGCGGAAAATCCAGCAGCGCAGGCTTTGCTGGCTTTTCTAAAATCACCGCCGGCATTAGCGATCATCGAGAAATACGGCTATGCCTTACCGGCGGTCAATTAATTTTCCACGCAATACCGTTATGAAACGGACTCCCCCACACTTCACGAGGAATTACTATGAAAACCAGCGCACGTAACCAATTTTCCGGCACCGTTAATCAAGTCATCATCGGTGCCGTCAACGCCGAGGTACATGTTGGCTTAAAAGGTGGTGAAACCATCGTCGCCTCGATCACCAAAGAATCCGTTGAAAACTTGGCCATCGAAACCGGCAAGAAAGTCATCGCGTTGGTTAAAGCGCCGCAAGTGATCGTCGTCACCGATTTCGGCGGTTACCGGATTTCGGCGCGCAACCAGCTGGAAGGCACGATAACTGACGTCAAGCCCGGCGCGGTCAACACCGAAGTGGATATTGCCCTGCCCGGCGGCGACAAAATCGCGGCTACCGTCACCAACGATAGCGTGGAAACCCTGGGGCTGCGTAAAGGCCAAACGGCCACGGCAATATTCAAGGCCGGCGCGGTGATTCTTGGCGTGCAAGGCTAATAAAATGTGCGACCCGGCCACCAAGCCGGGTTGGCTTTAACCACCGGAGGTGGTCATGCTGCTGGAAATGAATGTCAAACTGCGTCGCGGTCATTTCGACCTCAGCACGCAATGTTCGGTGGGCGACATCAGCGTAGGCCTGTTCGGGCAATCCGGCGCCGGAAAAAGCACCTTGCTGGGCTTGATCGCCGGCACTATCCAGCCGCAAAGCGGGCATATCACATTGGACGGCAAGATTTTGTTCGACAGCCGCAAAGGCATCGTAATGCCGCGCGAACAACGGCCGATAGGCGCTGTATTGCAAATCGATTGCGCCGACGCCAGTGAAACCGTGCGCGACAATTTAAGCGCCGCCTATTACCGAACCCTAAAACAGCGCCGGCTATTCAAACCGGACTATCTAATCAACTTACTGGAACTGGGCGCCAACCTGGACCAGCCTATCGAACGGCTCTCGGTTGGTGAGCGCCAGCGCGTGGCGCTAGCCCGTTCCCTGCTGAAATCGCCAAAACTATTACTGTTGGACGAAACCTTCGCCGCCATCGGCGATGGTTACCGCTCGCAACTGCTGCCGATTTTAAAACGCCTGCAAGACGAATTCGGCTTGCCGGTACTGTATGCCAGCCAGTCGCTGGGCGAGATTCTGGAATTGACCGACCAGTTGATCGTGCTGGAACATGGTCAGGTGCTGCGCAGCGGCTCCTTGCGCGAAGTGGCCAAACAACAAGGTATCTTGCGTTACCTTGGTATTCGCCAGATCGACAACATCTTGCCGATCAGTATTCGCAGTCACGATGTCCAGGCGGGTTGCAGTATGGCGGACAGTTTCGGTCTGCCGCTGGCATTGCCGCTACGCCCCCAGTTTGCAATCGGCAGCCACAGCCAGGTATCAATACGCGCCAACGACATCGCTCTGTCTCGGGCCTACATTGATGGCATCTCCATTCAGAATCAACTAAAAGGCCGGATCTGCGCGATCATTCCCAGCGGCGAAAGCCTGATCGTGCAAGTCGATTGCGGGGGGACTTTATTGGTGGAAATTACGCCGGGCGCCTGTCAGAGCATGGCGTTGCGGGAAGGCGACGTGGTGTATTGCCTGATTAAAACTCACGCCATCGTTTATCTGGCCGAGATGGACACCCTACCCTACCAACGCATTGTCAGCCACGGCGACGGCTACTATTATTTGAACAATGCCGGCGTCGACACCCACAGTGTTTTGGAATACCGCTACTGAATTCGGCGGTTTAAACGGCACCCAAACTGTCGCTGAGAAAAGTATCTAAGTGTTGTAGCGCGATTGCTTGCCCCGCTGCAACGGCATGGTCTGCAGCAAGGTTATAACCCCAGAGGGCGAGGAATAATTTCACATCCGCCAACTCCGGATGTTTTTGCACCCCATCGAGTGCCGGTAGGCGATCCTCAGTGAAATAAATCGGCTGGCCTGGATGCTGAGCTTTCAATCCTTTCAGAACCTCAGGTTTGCTGAGCTTGCGGTCCATCCCGAAAATCCTCTCGTCGGCCAATTCAATGTTGTTGGCTCTGAGGATTTCCTTGACGAAGCGTTCTTGCTTGGTCGTAATCACACACCACAAATGCCTCTGGCCCAAGCGCCGCAATTTTTCCGCAACCCCCGGATACAAAGGATTCTTGGCTATCCAATCGGCACGATCACTAGCAATCCAATTGTCGCGAGTATCACCGAACAGCTTTTTCAAATCGTCGATGCTTAAATGGATTTCATCCAGCATCCGTTGCACTTTAGCGGCGTAGTTGGCGTAAATAGCGGCAGTGCTTTTGCCCAAATACATGAGGCGGATGATCAGAATAGCTTCGTAACCCGTCTCGATAATCGGTCGCACTTCGCGAAACTGCTCAACGATAGTCTGAGGTACCGCGTCAGGCATGTCTTTCCAAATAGTAGTGCCGGCTTTCCAGCCGGTGATCGCGGTTTCTACCGCACTGTCGCAGACAACGCCATCAAAATCCAGTGCATAAATAATCGAATCGTTCATTGAAATATGGGTATCCGGAGTCACGGTAAGTGAGCGGTATTGTAACGGATGAAGCGGCGGATAATCTGGATTGCATCGCAAAACTTTCCGGTCATTGTGCCACCCGCAATCATTATTAACCCGACTCTTAAATACTGTTTGCCTTTTATCCTTGAGAGTACTGAGTTAATCGAAAGGTGATCCGACCTGGGCTTCGACGCGCTCAGCCCGTAAAGAATACCCGTGATCAATAGGGCCGGGGTAAGCGCTACGAATCCCGCAAAAAAAAACAGGGGCGGAATACACCCCTGTTTTTAATCGCCTTTACAGTACCGCCAACAAAACAGTTGGCAGTTTTCCGAATACGAAGGCTACTTACTGACGAGAATACTGACGGTACCGGTTTTATTGGCGGTATCGGTGGCAACCGCTTTTATCGAATGGCTGCCGGCAGCCGCTTTCTTGACATTCCAGCTATAGCTCAAGGTTTTGTTAGTCGTAGACGACACCAGCTTGTTATCGATATAAAGCTGCACTTTAGCGACGGCAACGTCGTCATTAGCAGCAGCAGAGATACCCACCACGCTACCACTCAGTTTCGCACCGTTAATCGGGTTAGAAATAGTCACGGTTGGCGCCGCTTGATCCGTGGTGCTTACCGTGGTTTGATTTTGTACGTTCACAGTCACGGCGCTTGATGAACCTTGGTTTCCGGAAGAGTCCGTCGCCACCGCCGTTAAATTGATATTGCCGTTTGCCACAGTCGTGGAATCCCAACTGAAGGTGTAAGGCGCAGTGCCATCTGTTCCGACCAATTTACCCCCTGCGTAAAATGAAACCTGGCTTACGGCGACATTATCGTTAGCGTTAACAGCCACAGAGGTCAAACCACTGACCACAGCGCCAGCGGTTGGAGATGAAATGGCAGCGGTCGGCGCGAGAGTATCTCTAGCCACGGTATTTAGCGCTAATTGCACCGCGGCGTTAGCATTAATACGCCCATAGCCATAGTTTGGATCAAAATTAACGCCGGATACTTTATCGGCAGAATCTTTCAGCACTTTTTCGACATCCGCAGGCACCAAATTCGGATTTGCGGCTTGAATCAACGCGACTACGCCCGCAGTGACCGGGCTAGAAAATGAAGTCCCGTTCCAATTGGCATATCCGCCACCTCTCAAAAGCGTGGCAATAGAAGTGCCGGGAGCGGCGACATCAATAAAGGCGCCAAAATTGGACCAACTGGCTTTCGCATCATTCCAATCGCTTGCTGAAACAGAAATCATGTAGGGATTATCGGTATATCCGGGATCGACTCCGTCGTTGGCGCCTGCAACAACCACTAATCCGCCTTTGGCATTCATATACTGCGCTGCCGATGACACGGCCGAACTAGCACTCACACCGTAGCTAATATTCGCGACATCGGCACCATTATCTGCCGCCCAACTCAAACCCCTAGCTATATCGCTCCAATAAGCGTATCCCGTAGAATCGTTAGTAATCCTCACCGGCATCACTTTAGCATTCCAGGCCACGCCGGCAACCCCAATAGCGTTATCGGTGACAGCCGCCGCTGTACCGGCAACAGCCGTACCATGACCATTGATGTCAGAGGTATCAGAGCCGCCGTCCACGGCATTCCAGCCCGGAATCATATGATTAGCCAAATCCGGATGCGAACCATCAACGCCACTATCCAATACAGCTATTGTAATGCCATCAGCTTTGGAAACATCCCAAGCCCCAGGCATTTGTATTTTTGCTAAATGCCACGCACCGGCAAAATTCGGATCATTCGGGGTAGTCGTACTCATGGGCTGAACCATATCCAGCTCAGCGAACTCGATATGGGGATTTTTTGATAATGCCCGTACCACCGCTTCTTCCGCTTGTTCAGGAACGCTAACGATATGAACCGGCAAATTGCCGATCTTTTCGCTGCTTTTACCTTGATTGCCCCGCAGAATTTTTTCAAACTCCGCATCCGACAAACCCGCATTGGGTTTAACTAAAATTTGCCCTGGTTTCCAGGTTTTGGCGACGTTACCAGCTGACGCCGGCAACTGATGCATATCCTGATTTATTTGCAAAATTTCCTGATCCAGCAGGTATTTATCAAGATAAATGATTGCGGGCACTGCCAATAACGCTACGCCTAAAGTGATGTATAAATTTTTTTTGTTCATGACTGTTCCCCTCGTTTTTATTTTGAATGTCCAAATCTTAAACACCTCATCCTTGGCTTCTTTGCCTTGAGGCTTTCTGAACGTAAGCTAATTTGAATGTTCGGAATCAGCTTTCTGCTTGGAAGAAAGTCTAAAAAAACTGGGCTGCCATTACTGTGACTTTGCTTTCAGAATCACCATAACAACAATGGGGTAACACCTGTTGCTGAAGCTACCAGACAATTTCTGGAAAAAAAAACGCCGGTTTAACCGGCGTTTTTTAGGTGTGTAAACAAATCGGACAATCAGACTTTGCTTTTACGTGACAAACCCATGCCCAACAAGCCCATACCCAGCAAAGCCACAACACTTGGCTCGGGCACGCTGCCTTGGCTACCGCCGCCGCCGCGTGTGTAATTGCCTATAAGGAAACCGCTATCGGAACAACCTGCACAACCTGCCGTACTTAGTGATTGCAAATGAGCACCCAATTGACCGGCAGGTAACGTAGCTTCCGAGCTCTGTAGTGCTGCTGCGGAATAAAAATCATCCAAAGTCCAATTACGGTTTAAGGTTGCGGTAAACGACAAATTCACGGCATTAGTGACGTTGTTTCCGTTACCTGGCGGATCAACAGCTTCAAAAAGAAACGTGGGATTGAAGTTCCCTCCACCTACTGTCGATGCTGGACTGTTGATAACCCAACCCGCTGGCGAAAACCCACCAAAAAGAACATTGGCAGCATTAACCGAAGATCCCAGATTGAAATAAAACTCATCGAGCTTTGCATTTGGATGCAGAGGCGAAGCGATATCTACTGTCCAAGTAGCTACAGTGTCAAGGACATTTATGCCGACGTTGATGAACAGGTTATCCGGATTATCGGTTCTTGGATCGCCTGTTAGGCTACCCGCTACGCTAAATGAGGCCGCTTGAGCGCCTCCTCCGAAAATTGCGGCTGACGATAAAAATCCCGCCAACAGTATGTGTTTAATCGTTTTGGTTTCCATAATTCCCCCCTAATATAAAAATCTGTACAGTCCTTTTGAATACTTTCTTTGGTTAAGTTTCCGTTAGGCATTCCACGAAATCGTACGATTATTAAGCAAATAGGAAGCCAAGAATAATTTAAATTTATAAAACAATTGCTTAAATAAAAATCATCCTATCAAAACAATTTCAACCACCACGAACTGTAAATTTTTACGTCAGCATTTGCTTACATTACCGTGCATTACAATTCAAACCTACCTGAGCATCAACTAAGAAAAACTGCGTCGTGGCATCAACTTAATCGGTTTTTCCCCAGGGATTTTCATTAAGTTTTTGCAAATCCAATGCCAGAGCGCTTTTGCAAAGCAATTTCAGGAAAAAATCCCGACGCATTGTCATAAAAATTTAACAATACCCCGAACCGCAATTTTCATTTGGAAATTCAGCATTTTTGCCTGTAAAAAAAACTGACACAACACGTGCACTGTTGAATGTTTTGCAAGTCATGATCGATTGACCCAATCGAATAAATTGAAACTTCGTTTTTTCAATATAGAAAAGCTAACACGGGCAATGCGCCTTGGCTATTGCTGACCAAGCGCGGGCCTTGCGACTCGACAAATCAACTATTTCAACGATCTATGGTATAAAGCGCTGCGATTTAATCGTAGCGCTTCCATCATGCTTTGGAATACAAGCCGCGGAAGCTATGCCTAGAAAGCCAATCGGTAACGCTGTAGGTGTTAGTTAGTTTTGGATTAATAACAATATTGAGGGGGACAAATCATGATAGAACTTCTGGTAATCTTAGGGCTGGCAGTAGTCGGTTGGCTGGTCTGGAAAGGCAAACTAAAACTCAAGCCCATCGGCAAGACGCCGGAGAATAAACAGGCGACACCACCTCAACCTGCAGCTTCCCGTGCAGCCAATTCCCCTTCGCAACCGAATACCGCGTCGCCAACCACTCCAATAGCGCAAGAAATCGAGCCCCCGGTAGAGCCTCCCATCCAAGCGCCTGAACCAATTGTCGAACCCGCGCCACAGGCGCCAATCGTCACAGCCGTTATCGAAGAGCCGAGAACACCGACGAAAGAAGAGCCGGTAATCACAATACCGGAAGATTCAGTATTAAAACGCCATTATCTGGCAGCCTTGCAAGCGGAGAAAGAGACCCTCAGCAATCCCTATCCCACCGACTCCGTGCTGCGCCGTCACTACGAAACGCTGCACAAAATCGCATCGCCTCAGCATTCACAAGCGGTGGACGAATCGGCGCCCTCCCAGCCGGAAGCTGCGGCCCAGCCAGCCAGCCCTGTAGAAGCGGTTCTGCCTGAAGATTCGTCAGTGCAGACGCAGGACCTTGAGCAATTACGCCGCGAAATTGCAGCCGAATTGCCAACACCGCCTACCGACTCGGTGTTGAAACGCCACTATGACAGCTTACTGCAAACCAAACTGCAACAACGGCTAGCCTCACAATAGGCACTGAGAAATCTCCGCAGGTTTCAACAGCCGCCCGTACGCCAGGACGCTATGGGCGGTCGTCCCGCGAAAGAGTTGCCTAGGCGGTATACCTTCAAAGCCCATTAAAATTCCTGTTAAGCCCCCATGCGAATATGGGTATGTTGGCACTACAGATTTTTGACAATCCGATGAATAACGGTATGCTCTGCAAATGTTTGTCTATGCATCTTGATGGGGATACATAGGCTTTAAGAAGCGCCATCCCAACGTTTACAACAAGCACAAGTAATTCCATAACGAACCAGCATTAGCATGAATGACATATACCAATTCTCGGCCACTAACATTAACGGTGAAACTGTCGCTTTGGCAGATTACCGCGGAAAAGTGCTGCTAATCGTCAACACTGCCAGTCGATGCGGCTTTACCCCGCAGTTCCGTGGCTTGGAAGCGCTATACCAGACCTATAAAAGCCGCGGCTTAGTGATCCTAGGGTTTCCGTGTAATCAATTCGGCCAGCAGGAACCAGGCGATAGCCAAGAAATTGCCAGCTTTTGCGAACTGAACTATGGCGTTAGCTTCCCAATGTTCGAAAAAATCGACGTTAACGGTAACCACGCACATCCGCTGTTCGAGTATTTGAAAACCTCAGCCCCGGGCATCCTGGGTTTAAATGCCATTAAATGGAATTTCAGCAAATTTCTGGTCGGCCGAGATGGCAAGGTTTTTAAACGCTATGCGCCGATAGACACGCCGGCAGGTATCAGTAAAGACATAGAACGCTTACTGAGTTTGAGCGACGCCCCCGTTAAGGCGTAGCAAAACTTTTCACCCAGTCGCCCGGCCTTACTGCACCGGCAACCGCCGAAGAATCAAGAGTACCCGCCGCCGTAGCAGCACTAACGTCGGTTATCGTCAAGATACCTTGCGACTCACCCAAACCCGCTCCCGACGTACCGCCGGCGGACGCCGAATAAATCATCAGCTTATCACCGACTCTGATTTTATCCTGGGCGCCGGCGGCAATCACGATCCGGTTGTTGCCGGCTTGTATCACCCGGGTGGTAAAGGGATAGCAGCCGAATAATTTGTGAATATCTTCACTAGCCTGCTGAATGATCTCGCTGATGGCGTGACCGGCCGACGTGGAGTTGAAACGCTCGCTACCCACCGTATAGCCGCTCGGCAGCGAGACGTCGCCCAGGATAGAATCGGTGTAACGATGTTGAAACAGCAAGGCACCGCTAAAACCGTCGTAAACAAATACGTCAATCCCAACACTACGGCGAGCGACAAAATCCCTGACCATGGATTTTAAGTCCGCCAGAGCGCCGCTGCCGCGCACGTATTCTGTGGATTCCACCCGAAAATCGCGAATCACGCCGGACAACACAAATTGCGCGTTCTGCTGTTTGGCGATATTCACAATAACCGATTCAGGCGTACCCTCGGCAAAGCGAATCTCCGGTGCCATATCGGGCCGGCTATATAAAGAGGTATTGGTCAGATTACGGCCGATAAAATCGCCGGTTTCCATCAACTGGTTATTAATCTCTCGGGGAATGCCGCTGTATAAATCCTGGCTTTCGCTGCCGCTGATTTGATCGGCATTCATGACCGGAAAGCCGGTGGCGACGATTTTTTTCCGATAAGGCGAACCGCAACGCTGCTTATCGGACAATACTGCCAGCACCTGCACATGATAAAGATCGGCATCCTGCCATTCGTCGACCACCTTAATATCACTAACCAGCATCGCCGAGTGATTGTTGCGTTTAAGCTGCATAGATGCCTGATGCACCGCATCGTCGATAGCCGCGCGGCGGGCTGCTTCGATACCCCCGCCAACGATTGGCGCACTGCCTTGCACGCTGACCTGCTGGCCGGACACGGCAACGCCATTCTCATCGCCGCCCCGCTTACTATTACCGCTGCTGCATGCAGCCAGCAAAGCGATCAGTAACACTGTTAGCAAGTTTTTATAAGGCACTATAAAATCCGTTGATCAACAAATACTGAAATATCGTCCGCAAGCCGGTGTTGGCTATCCATTCCAAATCGTAAAGACCGGCTTCCAGCAAAGTATCGTCCACGACATTGGGCTTTTTGGAAAAGCCAGACACATAATATTGATCGCTACAATCGCGTGCGCCGCAGGCCAGGTTGGCCGAAGTCACCGTTGCTGTTTTATAGCCCAGCCGGGTAAACGCCAGCTTGTTATCTTCCTGCAGACACTGGCCGACGACATAGGTATCGCCGGACATGCATTGGTAAAAACGCGGGCTAAGACGCAATTCCAGCGTTGTTTTTAAATTGTCTCTGACAGTCCGGTAATCGGCGGCACGCGCTTCGCGTAAATAACTATCCAGATAAACCCGGTAGACCTCGTCACGCATCACTTGAGCGCCGACCGTGGTTTGATTGCCCAATTTTTCTTGATACAGCAAATCCGCCAAGCCGCGATAGGCATCCAGTTTGGCAGCTTGTTGCGCTTGTAACCAGCGTTGATTGAACGCCAGCTTGCCGCTATCGTCGAAACGGCTATAACCACTAGCGCGCAGGGTTTTGCCGGCTGACTGCGACGGCGCCTCGGCACTTTTGCCGCCCACGGACGCGCACCCCGTCGCGACTGCCATGATCAACAGCAAACAGATTGTCTTAAACGCTTTCATAACCCCTCCTCCTACTCGCCTAAGTCATCGACTACTTGGGCTTTTTCTTGAGGGCGGATGACAAATTATGCCCTTGAGCCGGTTGAAATTTCTTTCGGCAAATCGCGGCAAAAACTAACCGTGCGTCTTGTCGCCGGCCACTGACCAGAGTTTTTCCAGCTGATACAGTTCGCGGGCCTGACCGGTCATCACATGCACGATCACATCACCCAAATCCAACAAAATCCAGTCAGAACTTTGATCGCCTTCCAATCCCAGCGGCTGCTGCCCCTGCTCCTTGACCTTTTCCACTACATAATCACACAGCGATTTGGCGTGCCGAGACGAGGTACCGGTGGCGATGACCATATAATCGGTAATACTGGTTTTGCCACGCACATCGATAGTCTTGATGTTAAGGCCTTTGCGGTCGTCGAGCTCGGTTTCGACCAGCTTAAGTAATGCTTCTGTTTGCATTCAATTTCCTGTGTGATGAATGAGGGGTTGATATAAATAATGCCTGCGAATCAATTCGATGACCCGGTCGGGCAGTAAAAATTGTGGATCGCGTCCGGCCGCCACCAGTTCGCGGATTGCGGTAGCGGAAATCGCCAGCGCGGTGACTTCCTGGAAGGTTAACAGTCCTGCATTCTGCCGGCTTAATTGGGCTCGGTCTTCGGCAATTCGTTGTTGTAAAAACGCCGATAGCGCCGATCCGGCATAGCCGGGGCGAGTCATCACCACGATGTGCGCATAATCGAATAAACGTTGCCATTGATGCCAACGTTCCAAACCGGCAAAGGCATCGGCGCCGATAAACAACAGCAAAGGCGTATCGCCCATTTCGTTGCGTAAGGAATGCAACGTATCCACCATATACGATGGCCCCGCCCTATCCAACTCGCGCCGATCAACGCTAAAGCCGCGAGTATCGGCGACGGAGGCTTCCAGCATTTGCAAACGCAGGTGCGCCGGCACGTCGGGTTCGTCTCGGTGTGCCGGCACCCGGCAAGGAATCAAGCGCAGCTGCTCCAATTCAAACAGCTCTTTCACTTCCAGCGCGGTGCGCAAATGGCCGTAATGGACCGGATTGAACGTGCCGCCGTAAACCCCGATCATTATTGGCGGATATGCCCGTCGCCCAGCACGATGAATTTCAACGAGGTCAGACCATGCAAGCCAACCGGACCGCGCGCGTGCAATTTATCGGTACTGATGCCAATCTCCGCACCCAAACCGTATTCAAAGCCGTCGGCAAAACGGGTAGAAGCATTGACCATCACCGAGCTGGAATCCACTTCCCGCAAAAAGCGCCGCGCCAAGGTGTAATCCTCGGTGACGATGGCCTCGGTATGAGCCGAGCTGTAAGTATTGATATGAGCTATCGCTTCGTCAATGTCGGCGACAATCTTGATGGACAAAATCGGCGCCAGATATTCAGTATGCCAATCTTCTTCTGTCGCCCGTACGGCGTTTTTGATCAGAGAACAGGTTTTCAAGCAACCGCGCAGTTCCACGTTTTTTGCCGCATATTGTTCGGCTAGAATCGGCAACACCGTTGCGGCGATGCTTTCCGCCACCAACAAAGTCTCCATCGCATTACAAACGCCGTAGCGATGGGTTTTCGCGTTAATCGCTATCGCCACGGCCTTATCAAGATCGGCCTTACCGTCGATGTAGACATGGCAAATGCCGTCCAGGTGTTTGATGACCGGGATGGTGGCTTCGCCACTGATCCGTTCGATCAGGCTTTTGCCGCCACGCGGCACGATCACGTCAACATAATCCTTCATCGTAATCAGCTCGCCGACTGCGGCCCTATCGGTGGTTTCCACCACTTGCACCGCTTGCTGCGGCAAACCGGCAGCCGCCAAACCGCTGGCGATGCACACCGCAATCGCGCGATTGGAATGAATCGACTCGGAACCGCCACGTAAAATACAGGCGTTGCCCGACTTCAAGCACAAGGCCGCCGCATCGACAGTAACGTTAGGCCGCGATTCGTAAATAATGCCGATCACACCCAAGGGCACGCGCATCTGTCCAACCTGAATCCCGCTGGGCTGATAGTTAAGATTGGTAATTTCTCCGACCGGATCGGGCAGCGCGGCAACCTGCTTCAGGCCGTCTATCATCGCTTGGATACGGGCTGGTGTCAGTTCCAGACGATCCAGCGACGCCGGATCCATACCGTTCTGTTTGCCGGCTTCCAAGTCTTTGCGGTTTTCGCTGGCTATTTCGGCGCTACCGGCGGCGATAGCCTCGGCAATTTTCAATAACGCGCTATTTTTCCGCCCGCTCTCGGCCTTGCTGATCTCGCGGCCGGCCACTCTGGCCTGTTGCCCCAATTGCTGCATGTACTGTTTAACGTCCACAATTATCGACCCGATGAATTGGAAAAGCCGGCATTATAGCAAGCCGGGCCAAGTTACAACGAATGCGACAAATTCAACGCCCTTTCCTGCCGTAAATTCGGCACTGCACGACAGAGCCCTTCCCATTGCCAAGCCGGAACCGAGCTCGTAGACTGCAACATTGGATTAACACCCACTTTATTCAAAGGTACCCTGATATGAGTCAGCTTTTTTCGCCGTATTCCCTCGGCTCAGTTACGCTGCGCAACCGTATCGTCATCGCGCCGATGTGCCAGTACTCGGCGGTTAACGGCGAAGCCGGCGATTGGCATTTAATGCACCTGGGCAATTTGGCGATGTCCGGCGCCGGCTTGTTGATTATCGAAGCCACAGCCGTAGAACCGGAAGGCCGCATCTCGCCGGCCGATCTCGGCCTCTGGTCGGACGACACCGAAGCCGCTTTGGCCCGGGTTTTAACTGCGGTGCGAAAATATTCGCAGATACCGATAGCGATTCAGTTGGCGCACGCCGGCCGCAAGGCTTCCACCGCCGCGCCCTGGGACGGCGGCGGCCTGGTCAATATCGAACAGGGCGGTTGGCAAACCGTGGCACCGTCGGCACTGCCTTTTATGCCGGACGACCCCGCGCCGACTGCGCTCGATGCCAACGGATTGCAACGCATGGTGCAGGCGTTTGTATCTGCGGCAAAGCGCGCGCATAAGCTAGGGCTCGACGCCATCGAGATACACGCCGCCCACGGCTATTTGCTGCACGAATTCCTCTCGCCCTTATCCAATCAGCGTGACGACGAATACGGCGGCTCGCTGGAAAACCGGATGCGTTTCCCGTTGGCGGTATTCGACGCGATGCGGGCTGCCGTGCCTATGCACATGCCCATCGGCGTGCGAATTTCCGCGACCGATTGGGTGGACGGCGGCTGGGACTTGGCGCAAAGCGTGATCTTTGCCAAAGCCTTGCAAGCACGCGGCTGCGCGTTTATCCATGTCTCCAGCGGCGGCCTGTCGCCGTTGCAAAAAATCCCGGTCGGTCCTCATTACCAAGTGCCGCTGGCGGCTAGCATCCGCGCTGAGACCGGCCTGCCCACCATCACCGTCGGCCTGATCACCGAAGCGGAAGACGCCGAAGCCATCGTCGCCGACGGCCAGGCCGATATGGTGGGCTTGGCGCGCGGCATACTTTACGATCCACGCTGGCCCTGGCATGCCGCCGCCAAACTGGGTGCCCAAGTCGCAGCGCCGCCGCAATACTGGCGCTGTCAGCCCCGCGAACAAAAGGCTTTATTTGGCGACATTCGCTTTCGGCAACGCTAAGACTTTGACTGGCTTAACCAAGTCAATCAGTCACATAATAAATTCGCCCATGCAGCTGTAGCCGGCTGTATTTAAACATTGGATATTCATGCATTTTTTAGGCACTTCAAACCCCGCTTTTCTAAAACTGTTGACGTTTCGCGTACTGATCGTGCTGGCCTATCAAATCGTGGCGATTGTGGTGGGTTGGCATATCTACGAACTGACGCACGACCCGCTGGCCTTGGGCCTGATAGGCCTGGCCGAAGTGATCCCGTATTTTTGCAGCGCGCTGTTCGCCGGTTATGCCGTCGATCATTATTCAAGGCGCTGGTTCGCGATTTCAGCGTGTTTGCTGTTATGCCTCAACGCCCTGACCTTGACCGCCATCGCGGCGCAATGGATTCCCGACAATCCGCTGGTATTGATGTACGGCTCCATAGCCGTCACCGGCGTGGCGCGGGCTTTTATCGGCCCATCTTACAGCGCACTGTTCGCCCTGGTTTTGCAACGCGAACAGTATGCGCGCGCTGCCGGCCTAGGAAGCTCGGTGTTTCAGTTTGCTTTAGTCGCCGGCCCGGCACTGGGTGGGATTCTGGTCGGCTGGGCCGGCAAAACCGTGGCTTATGGCATTTCCGGTGGTTTATGCGTACTGGCCGCACTGGCTTTGCTGTCCTTACGCATCAAGGAACCGCCGGCAGCGGAAAGCGCGCCGATTTTTACCAGCATCGCCGAAGGCCTGCGCTTTGTATTCAATAACCAGATCATCCTCGGCGCGCAGTCGCTAGACATGTTTGCAGTGTTGTTTGGCGGCGCGGTCGCCATGCTGCCGGCGTTTATCCACGACATATTTCATTACGGCCCGGAAGGCCTGGGGATTTTACGCGCCGCACCGGCCGTTGGCGCCGTGATGACCGGCTTGTTTCTGGCCCGGCATCCCCTCAACAAGCACGCCGGGCGCTGGTTATTGATAGCCGTGGCCGGCTTTGGCTTGTGCATGATCGGCTTCGCACTATCGACGAATTTTTGGGTCGCAGGCCTGGCTTTACTGTTGTCTGGAATTTGCGACGGGGTATCGGTGGTGATGCGCACTACCATCATGCAATTGGCCACACCAGACGCGATGCGCGGCAGAGTAGCGGCGATTAACGGCATATTCATCGGCTCGTCTAACGAGCTTGGCGCGTTTGAATCCGGGGTTGCCGCGCGACTGCTGGGCTTGGTGCCGTCAGTAGTGTTTGGCGGTGCTATGACGCTGTTGGTGGTGGCGGTTACGGCAAAATACGCGCCTAAACTACGCAGGCTGGAGCTTGATCAGCTCCAGTAATCTTCGTGTAAATTGCCAAAAGCAGCGGTTTTATTCAGACTTTTTTCCGCGCATCAGTAAAAAACCTGCGCCAATCGTGGCTACCACTAAAACCAACATCAAGATAGGATGCTGATAAAACATGTCAAAAAATGCACCGGTGCTTTGCGACGTGCCTCTGTAATACGGACCCATAATTCCTCCCCCTATTTTTTGCTTAATTATCAGCTCTCAGGCGGACAAGCTGACTCAAGCTAAGGAATTTACCTTGCAATTCAACCTTGTCTAATTTTATTAGCACGACTGGCTACCAAGCCTCCCGTTGACACTATTGGCCTGCCCCGTAAATTAAGGCAACCTTGCTCGGCGGGCTCAGGACAAATGGTATTTAAGCGCCGGCGCAAAAATTCCAGTGATGCACTAAAATTTAGTCCGGCTGCATAAGCTGCGACCGACCAAAAGGACACCCGCCCTTTCCATATCCTGCGTGTAGAAATTATTAGAATCGCCTGGTTAAAATGGGAATAACAATAAACGTAGCCAAACCGCTGATGCCCCTTTTGCATTAGCATCAGGAGCTATCCCATGCCGCCGTTCGTCCAACATCGCACACTCAGAATTCTGCTGTCGATGGTCATTCCGATTTGCGGTGCAGTCTTCCAATATCATCTGTGGGACATCCTAAAACCGACCATCTGGATTTTTCTGTACCCTTCTGTATTTTTAAGCGCTGCAGTGGGTGGTCTGGTCGGCGGCTTGCTGGCTACGCTGATAGCGGTGGCATTAGCCGATTTTCTGTTTATCCCGCCAAGCTTTACCTTTTACATTGCAGAAACTCGCAGCATCTATTCGATGTGTATATTTTTCTCGATGGGCATACTGTTCAGCATTGTCTTCGAGCAACTGCATCGCTCTCTGCTAGCAGTCAAACGTTTGTCAAGTTTTGAAGTCAATAGCTATTCACAGCGGCTGGACCAAGCGCTCAGTGTCGCCGACGCTGGCATCTGGGAATGGCACGTCCCCAGCGGCGAAGTGTTTTGGAGCGAGAGCTTATGGCGGCTCTACGGTCTTAAAAAAAATAGTTGCCAGGCCTCCTACGACAACTGGCTAAGCACCATCGCCGAAGAAGACAGAGCGACAACACACGAAGCAATGGACCAAGCACTCAAACAAAAAGCCGACGTCCTGTCAGAGTGGCGAGTGCATTCCAAGCTGGACGGCCACACCCACTATTTGCTGTCGCGCGGCCAGCCGCTGTTGGACGAGCACGGAGAACTCCTGCTTTATCGCGGCGTGGTGATCGACATCACTGACCGCAAACAATCGGAACACGTACTACAGCAACTCACGCAAGAACTCGAAGATAAAGTCGAAGCAAGGACCAAAGAATTTTTCGATCTATACAACCAAGCGCCCTGCGGTTACCACTCGTTGTCGCCCGAGGGAACGATTTTACGGGTCAATCAAACCGAGCTGGATCTTTTGGGCTATACCAGCGATGAGTATTTGGGCCACCCAATTACCGAGTTCATGACACCCGACAGCCGCAAACTATTCGCAAGTCACTTTCCGGAGTTTATGCGTACCGGTCACGTGCGTGATCTGGAGTTCGATTTTTTTTGCAAGGACGGCAGTATCAGGCCATTTCTGGTTAACGGCGATTTGATCCGGAATGCTCAAGGCGAGGCCCAGTACTCGACCAGCACCTTGGTGGATGACCGCGAACGTAAAGCCCGCGAACAAAAGCTCCAGGACCTGAACAAGTTTCTCAACGAAGTATTAGAAGTACTGCCCTTCGGTGTGGTGGTCTACGACGAGTCGTATAAAGCCGTTTTCCGTAACAGCTTGTTTGGCAAACTTTTAAGTTATCCCTCCGATCTGTGCAAAAAAGAACCTCTGTATTTTGCCGATGCCATTCGCTTCAATTTTGACCGGGGCGACTATCCGAATCGAACTTTTGATGACGTCCTAAACGGCTTCATCGATATGATGGCAGCGCGCGAAACCGTGTGTTTTGAACGCCAGCAAGCCAATGGCATTTATCTGGAGATTTGCGGCCAACCCATCAGTAATGGCTGGACCTTACTGACTTACACGGACATCACCCCGCACCGCTTAGCCGAACAATCGCTGGAAACCGCTCGCGGCGCAGCCGAGGCCGCCACCCGCGCCAAAAGTGCATTCCTGGCCAACATGAGCCACGAGATTCGCACCCCGATGAACGCCATACTGGGCTTGGCATATCTGCTGGAAAAAAGCGAATTGCCGGGCGATGCTAACCATTTGGTCAGCAAGATTCGCATGGCCGGACGTTCGCTGTTGGGCATCATCAACGATATTCTGGACTTTTCCAAAATTGAATCGGACAAGCTGGAAATCGAACACGCACCGTTTCGCCTGGGGGATGTTCTGGATAATTTGTCGACCATTATGTCCACCAACGCCGGCGAAAAAGAACTGGAGCTGATCATCGCCCAGCCCCCCAGCAAAATCAAGCAACTTTACGGTGACGCACTGCGGTTGGAACAGGTGTTGATTAACCTGACCAGCAATGCGATTAAATTCACCGAGCAAGGCCACGTAGAACTAGCTATCGCAGTAGTTGCCGAAGACGACCAGCAGATAACCTTGAGATTTGCGGTGCGCGACACCGGTATCGGCATTCCGGCGGATATACAGCAGGACATTTTTTCGCCTTTTTCCCAAGCCGACAGTTCGACGAGCCGTCGATTTGGCGGCACCGGCTTGGGCTTGAGTATCTGCCGTCGTTTGATCGCGGCAATGGGCGGCGAATTGCAGGTCACCAGCATCCCGGGCAGCGGCAGCGAGTTTTGGTTTAACTTGCAATTTGAACGCGGCCGAGACGCTTGGCTGGCCGCACCGGACATGGCGAATCTCCCGGTATTGGTCGCACATGGCAACCCGATTGCCCGCGAAGTGTTGGCGGAAATTGTGGCCGGACTGGGCTGGAACTCAACAGCGGTCGGTTCGGGCTCGGCCGCCCTTCAACATATCCAAAGCCGCTTGCTGGGGCGAGAGCCCAATCAAGTTCTGCTATTGGACTACAAAACCCCGGGCATGGACGGCTTCACCGTCGCCAATAAAATCCGCAACGAACTCAAGGACCATCACGACCCAATTATCATTATGGTCACCGCTCACGCTAGTAACGCCCTGCAGACTCACAGCGACATGCGCCACGTAGACGCCTTACTGACCAAGCCGGTCACCGCTTCGGCACTGTATAACACGGTGGCACGCGCATTACGGGTGCGCCAAGGCGGCGAGCCGCTTAGACCTAAACATGCCCAGCAGCGCCTTGCCGGCTTACGCATCTTGGTGGTGGATGACAGCGACATCAATCGCGAGGTGGCTCAACGTATTCTGGAAGGTGAAGGCGCGCATGTCGAATTGGCCCATCACGGTCGCCAGGCCCTTGAATGGCTGGAGACGCATTACAACACCATAGATATTGTGCTGATGGATGTGCAGATGCCGATTATGAACGGCTACGAAGCTACCCAGCACATCCGCCGTATGCCGGCCTTAGCCGATCTCCCCATAGTGGCGCTGACCGCCGGCGCGTTTATGGAACAACAAGAGTTGGCGCAAGCCGCCGGCATGACCAGCTTTATCGCCAAACCGTTTGATGTGGACGCCGCCATTGCCTTGATTATCAAGTTGACCGGCGGAACTCGTCAAATTGCGCCGATGTATAAACCCCATCTTGCCATACAGCCCAATACTTCAGATCTCGAGCTACCGAGTTTGGACGTCGAACGCGGCCTAAAACTTTTCCCGGATGTAAGTACTTACCAACAATATTTACGTAAGTTTGCCCGGGATTACGCCGACAGCATACACACTATCAAATTCGCGGACACCGCTGAAGCACGGGCGTTTCTTCATAAGCTGAAGGGTGTTGCGACCACCCTGGCCCTACTAGAACTTGGCAAACAAGCGGCAGAAGTCGAACAGCAGCTAGTTAGGGGCGCGGAAATGACTGGACCCTTGCGAATTTTAAAGTCTGCTTTAGACAAAGCACTGGATTCGATTGCTGAATATGCCCCCGACAAACACGTTGTAGACAACACCCAAGCAAAAACGATAGACCGGCAACAACTGACAGCACTCCTGGCGCAGATGCTAGCTATATTGGCAAACGATGACATGGTGGAATTTAGGCCGCTGTTGCTTGAACTTGATAAGACGGTCGGACCTACTAGCCTTGAACCGTTAAACCGAGCCATCGAGAACTACGATTTTCGAACTGCGGAAGCTGAAGTCAGGACACTTGCAGCTGAACATTCTATTACTCTGTGAGCATTGCCATGCCTAACGGTCCTATCTTAATTATTGACGACGAGCCGCAGAATCTGCGAGTGCTGGAGCAAATCTTAGCAGGCAAATATAAGTTGGTGTTTGCTCGCAATGGCCATGAGGCGCTGGCGGCTACACGTAAATTTCGACCGTCTCTGATTTTATTGGATATTCAACTGCCGGATATGGACGGTTATACGGTGTGTCGGAAGTTAAAAGCTGATCCGCTTACCGAAAGCATTCCGGTGATCTTTATCACGAGTTTGGCGGATGCCGATGATGAAGTCACTGGTTTTGAGGCCGGCGCGGTGGACTACATCGTTAAACCGGTTTCATCACCGACAGTAAGGGCGCGCGTACAAACCCACCTGTCCTTGGTACGCGCGATCCATCTGGAAAAAAGTCATCGCGACGCCATCTACATGCTCGGTGAAGCCGGCCATTACAATGACAACGATACCGGGGTGCATATCTGGCGCATGGCGGATTATGCGGGCGCCTTGGCACGTGCCCTAGGCTGGGGAGAAGAACAATGCCGGCTCATCGAATTGGCGGCCCCGATGCACGACACCGGCAAAATAGGCATCCCGGATGCGATTCTGAAGAAATCCGGCGCATTGGATGCTAGTGAATGGATCATCATGAAAACCCACCCCAGAATCGGCTACGACATCCTTAGCAAAAGCGATGCACCGGTCTTTAAGATGGCAGCGGAGATTGCCTTACACCATCATGAGCATTGGGATGGCAGTGGTTATCCAGATGGACTGGCTGGCGAGTTAATTCCCGAATCGGCGCGTATCGCAGCCTTAGTCGATGTGTTCGACGCGCTGACGATGAAACGTCCATACAAAGAAGCTTGGCCTAACGAGCAAGCAATAGCCACCATTCAAGCGGAAAGCGACAGCCATTTTCAACCAGCGATGATCGAGGTCTTTATTGCCGTTCTACCCGAGATCTTAGCGATTCAAACCAAATGGGCCGAATGCGAAGCCACGTCCAGGGTGTGATAACTGCGCATTTATCGATCTGCGAACTGACCAAGCGGGTATTGTCATTGAAATGACAAAATTATCACCTCGCCAAGGGTTGTCCAGATCCGAAAGCCTCAAAAAATCCAGTGACAGGCACATCCCAATAGTCTGGATTGACTTCCCGGTTTGGGAATCCAGCATTCTCTGGAATGACGGCATACTTGAAATATTCTTATAATCAGGAAGATTTAGCTGAAATGCGTCATTCACACAACCGATGTTATTGGATAAAAGGACCTATATGGCATTGCCGGACCCGTCACCGCAAAATAGAAATTTGCCGTTGGATTTTTTTAGAGGTTTGGCGCTAATAGTGATTTTTATCAATCACATGCCCGATAACCCCTGGTTTTGGTATACCCCTTCTCGATTTGGCCTCAGCGACGCAGCAGAAGTGTTCGTGTTTTCATCCGGCTTTGCCTCCGCGCGGGCCTACGGCCGCTGCTTTGAACGCGCCGGACTCTGGCTGGGACTGGTTCGCGTCCTGCACCGATGCGTGCAAATTTACAGCGCACATCTGGCTTCTTTTGTGCTGCTGGCTTTGGTTTGCGTAGTTGGTAATCGCTGGGTGCCGGAAATGGATGATATTCAACGCCTGAACATTGCCTATTTTTTCGACGCCACCCAACAAGCGCTGTATGACTTGTTCACCTTGGCATATGTACCCAATTATTTCGACATCCTACCGCTGTATCTACTAGTGATCGTTTGGCTGCCTATATTCTGGCTAGTATCCCGTTTGCATGTCGGTATGGCTTTCGCGTGTTCGGTCACCCTCTATTGGGCCAGTTATTACTACGGATGGGAACTGAGTGCCGACCCAGTGAGTGGACGAAAATGGTATTTCAATCCCTATAACTGGCAACTGATGTTTTTTACCGGTTACGCCTTCGGCGCCGGCTGGGCCAAGGTCAGTGTAAAACACGGCTGGCTGTTAGCGGTTTGCCTCGGGCTAGTCCTGGTTTCAATTCCTTTGGAGCATGAGGCCACGTATACCCGGATTAAATTCTGGGGCGAGCTTCGCGCTAACTTGACGCCCTGGCTGGACAAAAGTCATTTGGGGGTGTTGCGTTGGTTGCATTTACTCGCGCTGGCTTATCTGATGTATCGCTTGTGCCATTGGCGATCACAGTGGCTACACAGTCCGGTGCCGCGCGCCGTTGTCATTATGGGTCAACAATCTTTACCGATTTACCTGTGTTCCATGGTGCTCTCGTATGCGGGGGGCATCTGGCTGGACCACCTTGGGCGCGACGAATGGTCCGCTGCGGCCTTGGTCAATCTCAGCGGCTTAGGACTGATGTTGCTGGCCGGCCAAACGATGTCCTGGCTGGATACCAAGCCCTGGAAAGTTTCTCAGCCGGAAAGATTGGCCCAAAGCGATAACAGCTACTATTTCGAGCCATTTATGCCCCGGTATCGCTGGGTTAACCAAGCTTTAGCACTGCCCTGCTTGATCGGTATAGCGGCGCTGCCAGCGATGTTGACCCACTCACAACCGTCCGGCATTGTGGCCACACCAGACCTTGCCGTGCAGTTACGGGAGCCTGATAAGGAGGCTTTACAACCAGTGGAAACGCTGTCACCAGAAACCGAAGCCGATAAAGTGATCGACAGCCGGCAACAGCTTTAAACGATTTTAAGCTCATGGAAGCCCAAGCCGTTCATCAGTTTTTCTTGCAGTTAATGGTTATTCTGCTGACCGCTCGGCTGTTTGGCGAATCGTTCGCGCGGCTTAAAAGCCCACCAGTCGTAGGCGAACTGTTGGCCGGTGTTCTTCTTGGCCCCAGTTTTCTGGGTTGGATGGAACCTAGTCAGGTCATCAAATTATTGGCGGAAATCGGCATCATTTTGCTGTTGTTTGAAGTCGGGCTGGATACCGACATACGCCAACTAGCAAAAAGCGGTTGGCAGGCTTTGTTCGTCGCGGTCAGCGGCTTTCTGTGGCCATTCGTGTTCGGTTTCAGTCTCAGCCATTGGCTGTTTGATCGTAACTTGCTGGAATCGCTATTTATCGGCGGCACCCTGACCGCCACCAGTATCGGTATTACTGTCCGCGTGCTTACCGATTTAAAACGTCAGCACAGCCGGGAAGCACAGGTGGTATTGGGCGCGGCAGTGATTGACGACATACTCGGCGTCGTGCTGCTGGCCGTACTGTACGATTTTTCGCAGGTCGGACAAATCAACACAGCCAATGCCCTGCAAGTCATCGGCTTTATCGCCATGTTCTTTGTTTTGGCGCCGTTGTTTGCTAAAGCTATTTCCTTGCTGATCCGGCAATTTGCCAAAATCAGCCAGACCGACGGACTCATCCCCACGCTGATTGTCTCTCTTGTGCTGTTTTTCGCCTGGTTAGCCCACGAAATGGGCGCCCCGGAATTGTTGGGCGGGTTTGCCGCGGGACTAGCGCTTTCACGGCGCTTTTTTCTGCCGTTTGCTATGGCGTTGCATGAAGATCCGGATTTTACCGGGCGTATCGAAGCTCAGATGCGGCCTATCATCCAATTATTCGTGCCGATATTTTTCGTGATGGTCGGGCTTTCGTTGAATCTGCGTGAAATCGATTGGGCCTCGCCGTTCATTTGGTGGTTTTCCGCCAGCCTGTTGGCTGTGGCTATACTCGGTAAAATGCTGGGTGCCTTAGTGCTGCGCGGACCTTGGACTGAGCGCCTGGCTATCGGTATTGCCATGGTTCCACGCGGCGAAGTCGGCCTGATTTTTGCCTAGCTCGGCCGCACATCAGGTATTATGGTCAACGAAGTTTACGCGGCGCTGATTATTGTCATAGCCATGACCGCCCTGTTTGCGCCCATGTTATTAAAAGGTTTTTACCGCTACGTGAAATAAGTCGATTGCTCTATTTCTTAGCGGTATTAACCCAGGTCGACGGAGCAAACCAACGTCGTCCACGGAGCGAACCATGCTAGAACACGGAGATACCGGACGCCTGCATATCGTCTTGATCAGCATCCACGGCCTGATACGTGGGCATGATTTGGAATTGGGCCGCGACGCCGATACCGGTGGGCAGACCAAATATGTCGTGGAATTAGCCAAAGCCTTGGCAAAACAGCCACAGGTCGAGCGGGTGGACTTGATTACCCGGCGCATCGTCGACAGCGACGTCAGCGACAATTACGCCGAAGCCGTCGAAGCATTGGCGGAAAACGCGCAGATCGTGCGTATCGATGCCGGTCCGGAAGGCTATATCCGCAAGGAAGAGCTTTGGGATCATCTGGACAGCTTCGCGGATAATCTTTTGAGTTGGCTGCATAGTCAGTCGCGCTGGCCGGATGTGTTGCACAGCCATTATGCCGACGCCGGCTATGTTGGCGTGCGACTGGCGCATTTGACAGGTTTGCCGTTGATTCATACCGGCCATTCCTTGGGGCGGGACAAGTGCCGTAGGTTGTTGGCACTGGGCCTGGCAATGGAGGAAATCGAGCAGCGTTATCACATTTCCCGGCGCATTAATGCGGAAGAAGATACGCTGAGCAATGCCGAGTTGATCATCACCAGTACCCGCAACGAAATCGAAGACCAATACGAACTTTACGATTACTACACCCCGGAGAAGATGGCGGTCATTCCGCCCGGCACGGACCTCCAGCAATTTCACCCGCCCAGCGCCAAAACCGCGGATTCGGCGTTTGCCGTATCACTCAATAAATTCTTGTACGAAACGGATAAGCCGATGATTTTGGCCTTGTCCAGACCCGACGAACGCAAAAATATTGTCACCTTATTGGAAGCCTACGGCGAATCGCCGCGTTTACAGGCGATGGCTAACCTGGTGATCGTCGCCGGCAACCGTGACGACATCCGGGAAATGAACGACGGAGCGCAAGGCGTGTTGACCGAATTGTTGCTGGTGATCGATTGTTATGATCTGTACGGCCGGGTTGCGCTACCCAAGCACCACAGCGCGGACGAGGTCGCGGAGATTTATCGTCTGGCGGCGGCAGCCAAGGGGATTTTCATCAATCCAGCCCTGACCGAACCGTTTGGACTGACACTGCTGGAAGCGGCCGCCAGCGGCCTGCCGCTGGTGGCCACCGAAAACGGTGGCCCGGTCGACATCATCGGCAACTGCCATAACGGGTTGTTAGTGGACCCGCTGGACAAAACCGCGATTGCCGAGGCCTTGCTGAGCATACTAGACAATCCCGAGCGCTGGCGGACACTGTCCGCCAACGGACTACGGAATGTAGCCCGCTATTATTCCTGGGAGGCGCATACTCAAGCCTATCTACAAAAACTGCAGCCGCTGTTGCAACATTTCGAACGTCTGCCGAAAACGCCGCCGGTGGGAAAAGTGGGCCGGCTGCGGCGGCAGGCGATTTTTACGGCGATGGACAACACGCTGTTGGGGGATGACGAGGGATTGGCACAATTCGTCAACTTGATCAGGGAGAAGCGACGAAAGTGTCTGTTCGGTATCGCCACCGGACGCCGGCTGGATGCAGTTTTGGCGATTTTGAAGCAAAAGCGGATTCCCAAGCCGGATATTTTGATCACCAGCTTGGGTACCGAAATCTATTTCACGTCACAACTGATTGCCGATATAGCCTGGAGCTATCATATCGATCATCTGTGGACGCCACAGGTGCTGTGCCGTGTTCTCAGTGGTCTGCCCGGTTTGACACCGCAACCCAAGCGAGAACAAAGCCGCTTCAAGATTTCCTATTATTACGATAGTGAGCGTGCGCCGCCGATGGACGAGATTCTGACCTTGTTGCGTCAAAAGGAATTGTCGGTGAATCCCACCCTGTCATTTGGGCAGTTTCTGGACATCGTACCGGCGCGAGCCTCGAAAGGACAGGCATTGCGATATGTTGCCCGGCAATGGAATATTCCACTAGAGCGCATCCTGGCGACGGGCGGCTCCGGCGGCGATTGCGACATGGTGGCAGGCAATACGCTGGGCGTGGTGGTCGCCAACCGCCATCGCGAGGAATTGGCGAATTTGTCCGACATAGAACAAGTCTATTTCGCCGAGCGGTCAAATGCCTGGGGCATACTGGAGGCCATCGAACATTATGATTTCTTCAATCTCTGACAAAGCGCCAGTGTCATGCAGACGCGTATCCTGATTTGCACCGACTTGGATCGTACCCTGTTGCCCAACGGCAGCCAGCCGGAATCGCCAGGTGCGCGCGACATTTTCCGGCGCTTGGTTGCGCGCCCCGAGGTGACGTTGGCCTATGTCAGCGGCAGGCACCGCGAACTGGTCGAGGAAGCCATGCTCGCATACGATTTGCCGTTACCGGATTGGGTCATCGGCGACGTCGGCACCACGATCTACAGAGCGGGCTCCACAGAATGGCAGCATTGGACCGCCTGGGAAGACAATATCAACAGCGACTGGCGTGGTCTGATGGCCAAGGACTTGCGGCCCTTGTTTGACGATTTGCCGGATTTGCGCGTGCAGGAACAGGCCAAACAAAACCGTTTCAAACTTAGTTATTATCTGTCGATGCAGTGTGATACTGAGGCTTTGCGCCAGGAAATGGCTAGTCGGCTGGAGGCTCAAAACCTGGCGGCCAGCCTGATTTACAGCGTGGACGAAGCCTCGGCGACCGGTTTGCTGGATGTGCTGCCGGCCCGCGCCACCAAGCTGCACGCCGTGGAATTTTTGATGCGGCATCAGGGCTTCGATATTGGCGATACGGTATTTGCCGGCGACAGCGGCAACGATCTGCCGGTGATTGTCAGCCGGATACCGTCGGTGCTGGTCGCCAATGCTGACCGTGCCGTGGTCGAACAGGCGCAAATCTTGGTTGAGCAAAACAGCAACCAGGTGGCTTTTTATCTGGCGCGAGGCGGCTTTTTGGGCATGAATGGCAATTACAGTGCGGGTATACTCGAAGGCATCGCCCATTATCTTCCGAAAACCCGGTACTGGATGATGGAGACCCATGAAGATTGATCGCAGTATGGCCGTTTTCTGCACCTTACAGTTCAAGCGTCTTGCAGACAACGGCATGATGCAACAATTGCTGCGGGGCTACTAAGCTCGCAATGGGCGCCAATGCCCATCCCAGTTTCGCATTCGTTACGCCATGTTGCCACATTAACTCGAACAGGTTACGGTCATGTACGAACAAGTTTCCCACTCGCTCTTGAACGCCATTCTGGATGATCTGAAGCCGGAGATTCGGCGCCAGGATCTTCGGCACTTCTACACCCGGCTGGGTGCTAATTTTTATGCGATTTATTCGCTGTTTTTCAACTTATATGGTCACCGCGAGGATTTCAAGGCACAAATGCTGCGACTGGTGGAAACCATGGCCAAGGGCTATATCGATCGATCCGCCGAGTTGGAACGGGTCGACATCGAACGCGAACAGGATCACAACTGGTTTCTGTCGCAGAAATGGGTGGGCATGGCCCTGTATACCAATGGTTTCGCGGACAATCTGGCTGATCTGGCCACCAAGATCTCGTACTTTCAGGAACTTGGCATCAATTTGGTGCATATCATGCCGATTCTGATGTGTCCAACCGGTAAGAGTGACGGCGGCTATGCAGTCAGCGATTTTCGGCAAATCGACGACAGGTTGGGCGATTTGAATGATCTGCGACGGGTGGCTGAGGAATTCAGGAAACGCGATATCCTGCTGGTGTTGGACATCGTCATGAATCATACCTCCGACGAACACGACTGGGCTGCCAAGGCGGTCGAGGGCGATAAGCGTTATCAGGATTACTATTTTGTTTTCGACAATCGGGAAATTCCCGATATGTTCGAGCAGACCATGCCGCAAATTTTCCCGGAATCAGCCCCTGGCAACTTCACCTGGAATGAGAAGATGCAGAAATGGGTGATGACGGTGTTCCAGCATTATCAGTGGGATTTAAATTACAGCAATCCAGAAGTCTTCATCGAAATGCTGGATATCATCCTGTTCTGGGCGAATCAGGGAGTGGACATCCTGCGGCTGGATGCCGTCGCCTTCCTGTGGAAGAAAATCGGTTCTTCCTGCCAGAACGAACGCAATGCCCATCTGATTCTGCAACTGATGAAGGATTGCTGTCAGGTCACCGCGCCGGGCGTGCTATTCATCGCCGAAGCCATCGTCACGCCGCTCGAAGTCATCAAATATTTCGGCGAGGACGCGATCATCGCCAAGGAATGCGAGATCGCCTACAACGCTACCTTGATGGCCTTGCTGTGGGATGCCATCGCCACGCAAAATACCAAATTGCTTTATCAAGGCGTCAAAAACCTGCCGGCGAAACTGGAACGAGCCACTTGGCTGAATTATGTGCGCTGCCACGATGATATAGGCTTTGGCTTTGACGACAACGACATCCGGGCCGCAGGATACGATCCCTATGCGCACCGGCAGTTTCTAGTCAATTATTTCAGCGGCCAGTTCGAGGCGTCGCCAGCCAGAGGGATGGTGTTCATGCGTAACGAAACCACCGGAGATGCCCGTATCAGTGGCTCGCTGGCGTCCCTGGCGGGACTGGAGGCGGGTCAGGAAATGAATGACCAGGGCTTGATCGATACCGCGATCAAAAAGATTCTGTTATTGCATAGCCTGATATTGTCTTTTGGCGGTATTCCCTTACTTTACAACGGCGATGCGCTCGGCGTCGTTAACGATTATGGCTACCGCGACGACCCCGGCAAAAGCGACGACAACCGTTGGATACATCGCCCAAAAATCAACTGGGACCGAGCGGAATTGCGAAAAAAACTGGGCACCACTGAATATAGCTTGTTTAATGCCATGAAAAAGATGATAGCAATCCGCAAGGAAACCTCGGCGTTCGCCGACTTCAACAACCGGGAACTGGTCGAGGTCGATAACCCGCATTTGCTGTGCTTCATTCGTTTCAATCACGACCGGCCATCGGAACGCGTTTTGGTCGTCGCCAATTTCGACGCCAACCCGCAATATCTTGATTTATATCTGCTCAGGAGTCGGGGCATCGATCCTTTTGGGCAATTCGTCGATTTGTACAGCGGCGGCAAGCCGGCGCAATATGATAGGCGGATGGTGTTGCAGGGTTATCAGTTCTATTGGTTGACGGAAATATAATCATTAGATCACCCGACATTGACTGACCATGATCGCGTATATTGGCTGAATAGCCTGTAAAATCTGTAGCGGCATTGCTAATAATGCGGATTATGTTGCCCACGCTTTTACCGTTAGCTCGAGAATAAACGGTCGCTTGTTCGATGCTAAGATCCAAGGGACGGAGCCCACCAAGCTTTAGTGATGATTATGAAACTGAACTCTGTTTTTCTCCCACTCTTACCGACAATTTCTGTCTTACTCTGCACGCTGCTGCTATGGTCGCCTGTATGTCGTTCCGCTGCAGATTTTCTGAAAGTGGATGGCGCGACTATCAAAGACAATCATGGTATGGGTAAGGAGGTTCATCTTTACGGCACCAACCTGGGTGGCTGGCGGGGGCATGAACCCTGGATGTCGCCATTAGCCGGCGCGTCAAATGAATGGGATGCGCGAAATATTCTTAACAAGCGTTTTGGTAAGGATGCCGTCTGGGAGCTCTACCAAGCTTATTGGGATTCATGGATCACGGAAACCGATTTTAAGAACATCGCCGCCGCCGGTCTCAACTGTATCCGATTGCCCATCTATGCGCTAAACCATATGGATGACGGGGGCAACTGGCGACTGGACGATACCGGTGCCATTGATTTATCCAGGATTGAGTGGACCGTCAACAAAGCTCGGGAATATGGGCTGTACACCATCCTTGATCTGCATGGTGCGCCGGGTTCACAAAACGGAGCCCATCACTCAGGCCGGCAAAACGGCAAGCTGCTTTATTCCACTCCGCTCTATCAGAATCAACTGGTAGAGTTTTGGGAAACCCTTGCCATGCGTTTTAAAGACAATGCGGGTGTAGCCGGTTATGACCTGCTAAATGAACCCTCGGAAACCTTTCCCGGCGCGATGGGGGCTGAGGTGGTCAATCTATATGATCGCCTGTATCACGCTATCCGGGCAATTGATCCCGACCATATCATCATTATGGAAGCCATCTGGTGGTGGAATACCCTGCCGAATCCTCAAGAAAAAAACTGGGAGAACGTCGTCTATTCTCTGCACTATTACCAATGGCAAAACAATGAAGACTTCATGGTGATGAAGAATGCCGTGGACGGGTGGATTCAGGACGCGAAAAAATGGGGTGCGGAATATAACGTACCGCATTTTATAGGGGAGTTCACGTTGTTCGGCAATCCCGAATCCTGGAATTACGGCCTTCAGCAATTTACAGAGTCCGGCAGCCATTGGACTACCTGGTCGTATAAGGTGTTGGGCCGCAATAATTGGGGCATGTACAACACCGCAGAGCAGAATAGCAATGTTGCCAATATTGCTACGGATGATTTCAACACGATCAAGTACAAATGGAGTCGATGGAACACACCGGACTATTTTTCGCCCAATCCTACAGTGATCGAGGCCATGCAAAAAGCAACCTTAGGCCGAAACCTGAAACGCCCCACTCAAACCGTTACCGCTAAATCAGAAAATCAGGCTGAACAAGAGATTATTTCCGGCGTTAATTTAAATATAGCGGTAACGGAATGAGCTTGAAACGGGCCGGGTTATCGATGGTGTTTGCATACCACCCTACGAGTGCACTCTTATCCTTTCCGCGAGGAGAGGAAACAGCATAACGGAAATCATCGCAGCACTGACCAGAACCGCGGCGCGATCCGGAGACATCAAGCCGGACGAGACCCCAATTTCAGTGATGATGACAATCATGGGCAGGCCGGTGGCGGAATAAAGGGCAAAAGGCAGCCTGTCTTTTTTTGATAAAACTTGATGGTAAAGCAGTATCGGAGCGCCACGAATCAGGATCAGCAGGCCCAATAAACAGATAATCTGCACGGGAACCAACGGATTCGCCCAAAGCGCACTGACATCAAATTTCATCCCGGAGACGATGAAGAAGATGGGTATTAAGAAGCCATAACCGATGGCATCCAATTTCTGATGCAGAATCACGCCATGGTCGCCTTGGCTGGCAAGGCTGACCACCATGCCGGCCGCGAAGGCTCCGATCACCACATTCAGCCCGAACTCGCCGGCCAAAACCACTAATAACGCTTGGAGCGCAATGCAGATTCTCACCGGCAATTGGCCACTGCTTTGCATGGTTTGAGCCAGGAGATTGATTAAAGCAGAGGATCGCGCATTGATAGCCGTATCCGCAATCACAAAGGTAATCCCCACGAAGGCCACGATGAACACAGTATGCAAAAAGGTACTATGGGTCGGGATGATCAGTAAGGAGACAACCATGAGCGGGCCGAATTCTCCCATCGCCGCAGCCGAGAGAAGCAGCTTGCCAAAGTCCGAATTCAAAATGCCCTCGTCGCGCAGGATCGGCGCCAATATTCCCAGCGCAGTGGTCGACAAGGCGATGGCAGCCAATAAGGGCGGCGCCTGAATCAGGCCGATGGCATGCACAAAAAACATGCACACCATGGCTACCGTAAACGACAGAAACCAGCCACCAATCGCCAGCGCTAAGGGTTTGCCGTGAATTTCGCCGAGATTAATTTCCATGCCCACCATAAACAGCAAAAACGTCAGGCCTAGCTCGCCCAACATGCCCACTAAACCGTCAGGGGATACCCAATTGAAAATATGCGGGCCAATCAGCATTCCCAAAAGCATTTCCACCACCACCACCGGCATACGCAGGCGAGTGGGTAATCTGGCGAGCAAAGGCGCGAAAGCCGCCACCAAAGCAATGACAAATAGCGCTATTCGGTAAGATTCCATAACTGTCTCCTGATGGGGCGGGTTGGCAATGTGGGGAGTATCAAGCGTTTTCAATGAACCATTCACTGAATCCGTTCTTTTCGCAAATCGTTTTCCAACAACGCTTCATAAACGGGCGGGCACCCCAACCAATTCGCGATTAGCAATGCGGTAAAACAGGCGGTGAATAGCGGCAAAATCAACGCGTAATCACCGGTCATCTCGATGATTAACACAATGCCGGTCAAGGGCGCTTGCACCACGCCACTAAAATACGCCGCCATACCGACTACGGCAAATAATCTGGGGTCTACATCTAATGAGGGGAAAGCCAGTTGGGTGGACACACCGACACCCCACCCCAACAGCGCACCCAGCACCAGGATCGGCATAAAAATTCCCCCGGCCGCGCCTGAGCAGGAACTGCCAATAGTCAACACGAATCGGCTGATAAATAACAGTCCGATGGTCTGCAATGTGAGTTCTTGACCGACGAGAATATCATTCACGAAATCATGCCCACCGCCCAATAACTGCGGTGCATACCAAGCTGTGGCAGTCAACCCGCCAGCCAAGATTAGCCACCAGATCGATCTTGACCAAGGTCCCAGGGGGATCAAGCGCTGTCCCCACAATAAAGTATGGGTAAACAAGCCAGCCAACAGGGCTGATAACAAGCCCAAAGCTACGAAGGCAATGAACTGACTAAGCGGCGCAGCAGCGACATGGGCGAAATGGAAGACTGATTGTTGCCCAAGTGCTACGCGGCAAACCATATCAGCGGTCAGACAGGCAATGGCGGCGGTAATGAATTCAAGCGACGAGCAGCGCCTTTCAAGTTCTTCCAGTACAAAGGTCAAGCCGGAAAGCGGAGCATTGAATGCCGCCGTGAGGCCGGCACCGCCGCCGGCAGCGATCAAAATCGTATGATAGTGCTTACCATCTTTAGGCCAAATATCGGCTAACCCTTGCCCTATAGAGCTGCCCATGTGCACACAGGGACCGGCCCGGCCAACCACTAGGCCGCCAACGCTGCCAATGACCATACTGAAGAACTTGGTAAGCAGCACCCGTACCCAACGGAAGTGCCGGTGCCCAATCAATACCCCCTTAATATGGGGAATGCCGCTGCCGCTTGACTCGGGTGCAAATTGCCTGACCATTCCGGCTGAGATACTCACGGTGACTAGCGCTAACCCCAGAACCATGCCCATGCCAAGGTGGCTGTTCTGATGGGAAAAGTCGAAAAATTTATGTCGAAATGCTTCGGCGCTATTCATCGCAAAATGAAATGCTACCGAAGTTCCGCCGGTCAGTAAGCCGAGAACGATTGCTTGGGGTATCAAACGGTTCCGCTGCCGGTTAAGCTCCGCCGCTGACGCCGGCTGGTGTTCTGATAAGTCACATTTCAACAACCTTCTCCGGTTCAGGTGGGGGAATTTACGTTTATCGGGCTCACGACACAGTAAGTAATTTCCAATGGCCGTGAATTAGGTTGCGGCTCGGGTTTTAGATAATCCTGGTCTTTTTAAATGCATTGAGGAGCAGCAGAAATCGATCAGGCCGTTAGCATTTTAGTGATGACTCAATGTTGAAGCAAACAATGTTTGCATGAACATATTGCCGCAAAAAATCACCTATCCTAATCATGTGTATTGAGGAGACTATCGTCTTCTACAGCTTAATGTGAATGGTGTTGCCAGGGGACAGAACAACATCGCAAGAGGATATTTTGTCGCCTATTTTAGAGTATTAGGGTGTCGAGCCACTCGCCCCTGATTGCGATAATAAATGTCTGAGCAAGACAATCTATGCGGGTCCGTTTCAAAATCATGTCCGCGGATACTTCGGGTTGAATTATCGGAGCTGATTGTATAGGGATGCGACTTAGGGCAATGTACGTGCGTTTGCTTGTTACTGTCAGCAAGGCGTTTTGATTGACTAGATTGAGCTACTGGCTGCGGATTGTGCTGTTCGCAACCGAAGATACATAGCAAACTGACAAGAAATAGCACATCAACATAAAGCATGTGGCTCATAAAAACACCAAGGGTTTGGTGACGTTCGGACTAGCTGAGTAATCGCGATATTAGGTACACCATTAAAAACAACTAAACTCGGCTACCATTAGGATTCCATACTTTCCGACGCCTCGTAGACTAACAATTCCACTAAATCATTGAACTCAGTGATCAGTGTGATACCGGGCTCCTCAAGCAGTTTGGGCAACTTCGGATCGATGACGAAGGCATTGTCCGCTAGCCGCAACATTTCCAGGTCATTAAGGTTATCGCCGACCGCCCAGATCAGTTCGACAGGGGGCAGTGTTTTATCAGTCAAGAAGCAACGCAAAACATTGCTTTTACAAATGGAAGTCATTGCATCACTTTCGTCAGGCAAGAAAGCCGGATTGATTTGAAGTTGCCCATTGCAGACGCTTCCCTCGAAGGTCAAGGTATGAGCCAAGGCAAAATCAGCAAATATGCGGCGTCTGATGATATCGGCAGCAACAAAATAGCTGTCGCTGACTATGCCGACCATGAAACCGGCTCGCCTTGCCTGCTTGACGAATTCGATGACGCCAGGACGAATTTCCATTGTACGAGCCACCTGTTCGAATTGCTGCTTGTGAACAAAGCGAAACAACTCGGCTATCCGCTCGCTACGGGTTATGGCATCGTCGTGGGGCGTATCCAGCAATTGCATCAGTGCCGTTTCATTTCCGGTATTGCGCGCCAGTTCCAGCGCAAAGCGCGAGGGCGTTATGGTGCCGTCCATGTCCAGCAAGACCAGGGAGCGCCGACCCTTGCGCAAGGTCAGTACGTAGTCAATGCTAGCCGCGACTTGGCGTTGGCTCTCATACATGGCTATCACCTGTTCAACGTGCAGACGTCCCGCCAGTTTGGCGCGGTTAAAAATGACGCGGCTGACTTCATTGGCCATCAGCGATAAGTCTTGCAGCGGCTGGCTATCATGTTCTAACGAACCGATATCGACTTCTGCCAGATGGGCACCGGCCAAATGCGCGTCAAGCAATAAACCGGCATCCACGCCATAACCATCTTCGAAGCTTAGCGTTTGCAGCAGGCATTTGCGCGCAGCGATGATGCCGCCCAGCGGTTGGGATAGATAAGCTAGTTCGGGAAAAAAGACCTTTAGCATCGGTTTGGCGGTGAGTTCCGTCACCCGGCCACCGCCACGCCCGAAGCGGGCTTTGACAAAGTCCGCGCTTTCATTGAGCAGCGGCAAACAAAGGCTGGTGACAATACCGGGACGCAAATTCCTCAGATCACCGTCCAGGTAAACGACCAGATCATGAGCGGCTGCCGCCGCACCGTCACGCATCGACGCGCCTTTTCCTAGCATACTGCTGGTCAGAACCTGGGCGCCTGCCTGTTGCGCCAATATCGCTGTGTTGTCTATGGAGCTATCGTCGACGACAATCACTTCGGCCGTTGCCGGATCGGCCAGGGCGTAAGCGACCACTTCCCGAATGCGTTTGGCTTCGTTCAAAGCCGGTATCACGACGGTGGCGCAGGCGTTCGCTTCGCGGGGGAGATAGATTCGATTGGATTTCTGTCTCTTAACGGATACCCGGTGACCATATTTCGATTTCATACGTTATTCCTAGTCATTTGCGGCCTCGCAGTTGAGACCACGATTTTAGGCAATCCCTACTCAGCTTATCCCTGCGGCCACAGTGACATTCCGGACATCGGCATAATTTATCGAGCTCTAGGCAGTCGTCGACGAAGATTGATCGATAGGGACCGCATCATGTCGAGCGCAACAGGATGCCAGCGACAATAGGGAGGCAAGGCAAATCCAGTAGATAAGCCGTCTCATGTGATTTTTTGAAAACATTCTAGTTTCGGATTCTATGCTGCTTTGTAAGTATTGCTACGGAAACCATGGGGACTTGAGCAAGCGCGAAACAGCATTTGTCTTTCTGTTTCGCGTCAACTCAAAAAGTTAGTTGGCAAGCTAAGTGACACAGATCAACTCAGGTTAAATTTTTGAAACCACATCAAGCCTTTTCACAACGGTTGATCGGCTCTTAGACTTGCCGAGGGCATTATAATAACCGCATAATGTTGATGCAAACAATGTTTGTGTAAACATATAAAGACAAACTTAGGAATCCTTGTTTTCTCCATGAATTGTGTTTTAGCAGGTAACCACAAACTACGCACAAACTCCTGGAATCAACCTGACCACATTAACGCTTTGGTGGATAATGATGTCTTTTAATGGCAATTTTGCCGAAGATAAATCGTAACGCAATGGACAAAACCGCACTGCAAACTCGGAAAACCGACGACTCCAAACAATGGCCTTATGAGGTATTGAAACAGTTTCGCCTGATTTTTAAGGCTGTCCAACAACATTCCCAATGGGTCGAAACGCATTGCGGTGTCACCAGCGCGCAACTGTGGGCACTTTGGGAATTGTCAAAAACGCCTGGATTGAAAGTCACTGAGTTGGCTAAAACGATGTCGATTCATCATTCCACCGCCAGCAATATGCTCGATAAACTCGCCAAGAAAGGTTTGATCCTGCGAGAACGCGTGAGTGAGGACCAGCGGGTCGTCACGGTGACTTTGACACAGGAGGGTATTGAATTACTAAACCAAGTGCCAACGCCGCCTCAGGGCATACTGCAACATGCCTTATTTGACTTACCGGAAAATGTTCTCAAGTCTCTGGCCAAGAATCTGGATGTCCTTGTCCAAGAGATGAAAATCAAGGATGACGAGGCGGCTATGCTGCCGATTAACGCGCTGCCTAAAAAACCGCTTTCCCCTAGAAAGAAGGCATGAGCATTTCGACCTATCCCGCAGCTATAGCAACAGGGTTTGCTTTTGTGACATCAATACGGAATATTGATACCCGAGAATAACCAGTGGCTCAGAAGACAATCGCTGCGTAACTGAAATAGAAGACCGTATGAAAGAATTAAACAAGATTTTGCTCGGTTGTTTAACGGGTGCCGGACTATTGTTATCGTCGCCCAAATTGCTGGCGGAGAGCTTATCTCAATCCCTGGACTTGAGCGGACATTGGGTAGGTTATCTATGTGTCGGCCTGTTTGCGATCGCTTATCTGCTGGTAGTGCTGGAAGAAGTCTTGGAATTACGCAAATCCAAACCGATGATGTTGGCTGCGGCTCTGATTTGGGTGGCGATTGCCCTAGTTTATAAAGACCAAGGCATGTCTCCGGTCGCGGAAACGGCGATTCGGCACGATGTGTTGGATTATGGTGAATTGTTGCTATTCCTGATCGTCTCGATTGCTTACATCAATGCCATGGAAGAAAGACGGGTTTTTGATAGCTTGCGGGCCTGGCTGGTTAACAAAGGTTTGAGTTATCGCCAACTGTTTTGGGTGACCGGAGTCTTGGCGTTTTTCATCTCCTCGGTGTCCAACAACATGACGACCGCGATGCTGATGTGCGCGGTCGTCATGGCGGTTGGCAAGGACAATCCCAAATTTGTCGGTATTGCCTGCGTCAACACGGTGGTAGCCGCCAATGCCGGCGGTGCGTTTTGCCCGTTCGGCGACATCACCACTTTGATGGTCTGGCAAAAAGGTATCATCGATTTCTGGGCGTTCTTCAAGTTGTTTGTGCCTTCGGTGCTTAACTTCTTGATTCCCGCTGCCATCATGCATTTTGCCATTCCGAAAACCCTGCCGGCGCCTCTTCATGCCCAGGTTGTCACGCGTCGCGGCGCCAAGCGTATCGTAGCGTTGTTTCTGCTCACCGTTCTCACGGCAGTCGGCTTTCAGAATAGCCTGCATATGCCGGCAGCAGTGGGCATGATGGCTGGCCTGACCTATCTGCAATTTTTCGGCTATTTTCTGCATATTACTCACAGCGACGAACCGGAGTTGGGCTTGGATCCGATGTCCGGCGAGGAAAACCCCACTGCCGACGGCGAGGATAGTATGCGCTTCGACGTCTTTCATCATTTAGCGCGCATGGAATGGGACACCTTGCTGTTTTTTTACGGCGTGGTGTTATGCGTGGGTGGTATGAATTTTCTCGGCTATTTACGCCATTTATCCGAGTTTCTGTATGGCGAACTCGGCGCAACACCAGCCAATGTCCTAGTTGGCCTGATCTCGGCATTGATCGACAACATTCCGGTAATGTTTGCAATTTTAGCCATGCGTCCTGAGATGTCGGAAGGCCAATGGCTGCTGGTAACGTTGACGGCGGGTGTTGGTGGCAGCTTGTTATCGGTCGGCTCGGCAGCGGGCGTGGCGCTGATGGGCCAAGCCAAGGGCATTTACACCTTCATGACTCATCTAAAATGGACGCCGGTGATTGCCCTAGGGTATTTGGGCAGCGTGGCTGCGCACTTTTTAATAAATTCCGCGCTTTTTTAGGTGAAGCGTATCCGGCAAGTATGCTGGATACACGAGGCTTATCCACCTAAAGTTCCGCATGTGCTTGGGCGTCGATTAGCTGATTCGTGGCCATAATGGACAAGAACTTGCCCAACTATCCGTCCAAGCGAGACAGCCGCATAGGCTCTTTCATCGTAAAGGCCACCAGCATCGACACGGCCGCGCATGCGCTAACGTAGTATGCAAACCATTCCGCGTGTCCCAGGCTTTTCAGCCAAAGCGCCAGATACTCGGCAGTGCCGCCGAATATCGCTACGGTCAAGGCATAGGGAAACCCCACCCCCAAGGCCCGAATATGCACCGGAAACAGCTCGGCTTTGACGATGGCGTTAACTGACGAATAGCCCGAGACAATCAGCAATGCACAAACATACCAGCCCAACGCCGAAGCCATGGTTTGCGCGTGGCCCAATAGATCAAGCAATGGCGCCGTAAACAGGGTTGCACCGGCGCCAAAGGCAATCAGCATCGTACGGCGGCCGAGGTAATCCGAAATTAATCCGAACAACGGCTGCAGCAACATGAACACGATCAAGGCCAGCGTGCAGATTGTGGTGGCATCGTCCTTACTAAAGCCGGTGGTGTTGACCAGATACTTTTGCATGTAGACGGTGAAGGTGTAATACGACAAGGTCCCGCCGGCGGTCAAAGCCACCACCGTCATTACCGGTTTGGGATAGTTCAGCAGTTCCCGTAGCTGGGCGCGTTGGCCAGTAAAAGTCTGTTGTTCGACAAAAGCCGTGGTCTCGGCCATATTGCCGCGTAAGCCCATCGCCACCACCGCCAACAAGCCGCCGACGATAAAACCGATGCGCCAGCCCCAATCATGCAGCTCTGCGCTGCTCAGCAGGCATTTTTGCAGCAACATCAATAAACCCAACGCCAGAATTTGCCCCAAGACGATAGTGACGTATTGAAAACTGGAGTAATAGCCGCGCCGCTGGGGTGCAGCCATCTCGCTCAGATATGTCGCGGAGCTGCCGTATTCGCCGCCGATACTAAACCCCTGCAACATGCGGGCGAACAATAACAAGGCCGGCGCCCACATACCAATTACCGCATAGCCCGGCGTGCAAGCGATGATTAACGATCCTAAACACATCAAGCTGACCGAAAGCAGCAAAGCGCTTTTGCGGCCATTACGGTCCGCCAGACTGCCGAGCAACCATCCACCCAAAGGCCGAAAAATAAAGCCCACCGCAAATATCGCCGCATTGTTCAACAACTGAGCAGTTTGATCGGTTTCCGGGAAAAAAGCCGGGGCAAAGTACAAGGCAAACGCGGCGTAAATGGCCCAATCAAAATATTCCACCAGGTTGCCAACCGAGCCGCTGAAGATATTGAACAGCCGCCTTGTTTCCGAGTACGGGTCATTGGAATGAGACATGTCGTTTAAGCCGATGAGTTTTTGCACATCTTAACTTACGCCCCCCGTTGAACCACACCCATTTCGATCGCGTGTAACAGGGCCGATCCATACCTCAACGGCGGGGCCTGGGGGATTTAGGTGATTTCAAGCATTCCCAAACAAAATACGCCAAATCACGCATTTTAGACATCCGGTTTCGAAGCAGCGCACTCCCCGGCTCGACCATGCGCATGAGCGTGAGCAACTGTAAGAAAATGATTTTATTTACTTTTTTAAAACCCTAAACAGACAAGCCGCCTAAATTAACGACTTCGGAGCAGTTCTTGCTTAGTTTTGAGTTTGCAAAAAAAAGCGGGGCCGCTAGGCCGAAAGCATTAACGGCAAAGCGTAAGACCTTTTGTAAACTGGGCATGTAAAACTAAATTGATGAGCACAGAGTGTATTGACGACGGCCAACAAGACCTCACCCGCCTGTATCAGGACCACCACCCCTGGCTGCTGCAATGGTTGGAAAAACGGGTGCAGGACCGCCTGCAGGCGGAAGATCATGCCCAAGATACATTTCTGCGCGTCATCGCCGCAAAAGACACACCAAGTCTCAACGAACCCCGCGCCTACCTGACCACTATCGCCAAACGCCTGCTGATCAATCACTGGCGGCGCAACAGCATCGAACAGGCTTATCTGGCGAGACTCGCGGCCTATCCCGAGGAGCGGGTCATTTCGGCGGAGGATAGCGCCATCGTGTTCGAAGTCTTGCGGGAAATCGACGAACTACTCAATCAACTACCGGCAAAAGTGCGTAAGGCTTTTTTGTTGGCGCAACTCGACGACCTCACCTATGCCGAAATCGGTCGGCAATTAGGCGTCAGTGACCGCATGGTCAGAAAATACATGGCACAAGCCATGTTTCAGTGCCTGAGCGCCGGCTATTAAACCCCGATGCAGCACACACGCCACTCGGAAATCGACCCACGTATCTTGGCCCAAGCGGCCGAGTGGTTTGCGTTGTTCCGCTCCGGACAAGTGCAAGCCAATGAAACCGCGCAATGGCAAGCCTGGTTAGTCGCGCATCCCGATCATCAAACCGCTTGGTCCAGAGTGGAATTTCATATCGATCGCTTCAAATCGCTGCCACCCAAAGCCGCGTTAGCCGCCCTGACGGCGCCGGATTTGCAGCGCAGACGCGCCATCAAACATTTGGTATTGCTCGGCGGCGTCGGCTTGGCGAGCTGGCAGTTTTCCCGTGCAGGTTACTGGCAAGCCTGGACGGCGGATTACCATGTCGCCCAAGGTCAAATCCAAACAATCACCTTGGCGGACGGCTCGACAGTCGCTATGGACAGCGGCAGCGCCTTGAACGTGGCATTCAGCGCTGATTTGCGGCGCTTGCAACTGGTCTCCGGGGAAATTTATATCGAGACCGCCAAGGATAACGCAGGTTGGCAGCGACCTTTTGTGGTCGATACCCAGGATGGCCGGGTTCGGGCGCTGGGCACCCGTTTTAGTGTCAGCCAACAAGTCGACCGCAGCGAGGTCGCTGTGTTTGCCGACAGCGTGGAAATCCAGCCAATCCATCCTAACAGCCCGAAACAGCAGCTACATGCCGGACAAAATACCCGGTTTGTAGCTGATCGCATCGAACCCATACAGCCAAGCAAACTGGACAAACCCGCCTGGACCCAAGGCGTCATCGTCGCCGACGACATCCCACTCAGCGAGTTTCTGCTACAACTGAATCGTTACCGGCAAGGCTACGTCACCTGCGCGCCGGAAATTGCCGACATGCGCATCATCGGCTCCTTCCCGCTCAAGGATACCGACAAAATCCTGGCTTCGTTGGCTACCAACTTGCCGGTCAAGATAACAAACCCATTGCCGCTCTGGGTTAAAGTCCTGCCGCGCTAAGCGCGCCAGACAACTTAACATCGCTATACACCGAGTATTAGTTGACTGCACCTTGCTTGAGAAAATACCATACATCGTATGGCATACAGGCAAAAACAAGTATATTTCTCTCCTGAAAAAAACGCTTTGCTAAAAGCGGAAAGAGGGATTGGTTTTGAGGATGTCTTATTAGCCATTGAAATGGGACATGTACTCGATGATTTGGCGCATCCAAATTCTGAAAAATATCCCAATCAATCGGTTTTTATCATCTTAATCGCCATAATAAATTATGTTTACATCGTGCCTTACGTTGAAGAAGAGAACAGCATTTTTTTAAAGACGATTATCCCTTCCCGAAAAATAAATAAACGTTACAACAAGGCGGCAAATGATGACTAAGCTAAATTTAGATGCTTTTGAACAAGACATTCTCGATAGTGTTGAAAACGATGAATGGCGCAGTAAAGACAATATTCAGGAGCGCCTGGTAGAACTGCAAGATTTTTTGAAACACGAAAAGAAAAAATCAGTTTCCATCAGACTTTCTGAAAACGATCTCTATGCGTTAAAGAAAAAGGGACTGGAAAATGGCGTGCCGTATCAAAATATTATTCAAATTTTGGTGCACCAATATACGTCTAACAAAATTCATCTTGATGTTTCATGAGTGAGTTACTTCCCGTCTCCTCAATCGACTTGGCCGTTCCCTGATAAGCCAGCTACATCATCCTGTCACGCATTTCGAAATGATCCTATCGTCTCGGTAATCGCTCCCAGCATCGCCCCACCTCCTGCAAATCAAGCTTACGTAGCGTGGCTCAAGGGCATGTTGGGGTGAGGCACGAACCCCAACACCTTCGATCAGTTTAGCTTTTATCGGTTGCTGATGGCTTTATGGGTCGCGGTGTCTCGCTTTCATGGTTAGCGGGTGGCTCAACGGTTGTCGTGTTGGGGTTCGAGGCGCACTCCACCCTACGCATTTACACCAAAAACTCAATTTTTTTACAAAAAACAAATACTTAAAAAATATTTCAAATTTTTTCAATTTCCAGTTCCGCTTTTTCAGTCTCGATTGACATAGGTGATGACAACCGCATTTTTTAAAGGAGATAAAACCGATGTCATCGACCTTTCACATCAGCAAGCACGACTTACAGCCCTCTCGACTGCACCTGGCTATACAAGGCATTCTACTGGCCTCCGCATTAACCGTATCCGCTCCCGTCCATGCGGAAAGCAGTAACGGCCACGCCAGCATTAAGCGCAGCTACCATATTGGCGGCGGCTCCTTGAGTCAGGCCTTAAGGCAGTTTGCGACTAGCTCCGGCTTACTATTTTCAGCGGAAGCCACGTTGACCGACGGCAAAACCACTAGCGGGCTGGATGGCGAGTACACCATCGAAGAAGGCTTTAGAAAACTGCTGGCGGGTAGCGGTTTGACGTACAGCTTTACCGGTGAGGACTCGGTGGCTATCAAGGTGGTGGATTCGGGGAGTAATGCGGCATCGACTTTGCCGGCGGTGACGGTTTTGGGGAAGGCGATTTATGATTCAACCGATCCCTACAACCCTGATTACAACCGATCTCACGCATCCACGGCAACCAAGACAGATACGCCGATCATGGAAACGCCGATGTCTATCAAGGTTGTACCTAGAGCTGTGATGGATGATCAGCAAATTGTCTTATTTGACGACGCAGTCATTCGAAATGTAAGCGGCGTACAGCGTAATTTCGACTTCGGCGATTTGTACCAAGGCTTTATTGTTCGTGGTTTTAGTTTAGGGGCGAACATTTACCGCGATGGTCTCAGGCAAAACACGGGCTACTTCGAGCCTGCTGGCATGGAGCGGGTTGAGGTACTGAAAGGAGCAGCGGCCATGCTTTATGGTCGTACCCAGCCCGGAGGTTTGGTTAATTACGTTACCAAGAAACCACTGGATAAAGCGCATTATTCTCTGCAACAACAGTTCGGTTCTTACGACTTGTATCGCACAACGGCAGATGCGACAGGCCCAATTGACGACGATAAATCATTGCTATACCGTTTAAATATTGCCTATTCGAGCAACAACTCATTCCGCAATTACAACGAGAACGAGCGGATTTATGTCGCCCCATCCTTGACTTGGCGCCTTTCCGATCAAACCGAGATGACGGTGCAGCTCGAACACCAACATGACGACTATGTGATGGATTTTGGTATTCCTGCCGTCGGCAACCGTCCTGCGCAGGTTCCCAAAAGTTTTTTTGTCGGCGATGCGGCGGTTAACAATAGCTCCATGGATAGCAATCAAATCGCCACCATCATTTCGCATCGCTTCAATGACCACTGGAAGATAGAACACAAATTCAATTGGCATGAATGGACACACGAATTCAACTCGATTTTCCCGGCGGGCAGCATCAATGCCGACAAGCAAACGATCAATCGAGCCTTGATGACGGGGCCAACAGACAGGGAAAGTTTTGCCACCAATCTGGATATTTCCGGCGAATTCGACACCTTCGGCCTAAAGCATAAGCTCTTGATAGGGGGCGATTACTTTAAGCTTACCACCGATACCTATGACAACCATTGGACCTATGGTGTGATACCGGCGCTGGATATTTTTAATCCTAATAATCACATGCTGGATGCCAATGCGATCAACGCCGTACCAAACGACTTCTGGTGGCAGGAAAAAGATCAATGGTATGGTGTTTACGCTCAGGACCAAATCACCCTATGGGATAAATTGCATTTCTTGGTCGGCGCGCGTTACGACATCCTGGACTATGGTACCGGTTGTTGCTCGGAGCCAATCAGTATTGATGATAGAGAAGACAACCGATTGAATCCCCGATTCGGTATCGTTTATCAACCGTGGGAATGGCTATCCGTGTTCGGCAATTACGTGGAATCCATCGGCACCAATAACGGCTTAACCCCCACCAAAACGGTCAATAAGCCGGAAGTTGGCACTCAATATGAAATTGGATTTAAGACCGAGTTTTTCGACGGCCGTTTGTCGTCGAATCTCGCCTACTACCATTTAACCAAGGAAAACATGTTGACCGGCGTGCCGGGCCTGCCCTATAGAATTCCTGTTGGCGAGGCAAGAAGCCAGGGGATAGAGCTTGACCTGACCGGCGAGCTCACCGATTACTTGAGCCTGCTCGGCACTTATGCCTACACCGATGCGATCTTTACTAAAGACAATGACTTTGCACCCTGGGGAATGACATCCAAACAAGGGAATCGTTTACCCAATGTCCCAGAACACTCAGGCAGCTTGTGGCTAACCTTTCATCCTGACGAGCGCTTTAAAATCGGTGCTGGTATGTTTGCCCAAGGCCAGCGCGCCGGCAACAATGATAATACCTATGAATTGCCCGGCTTTGTGCGCGTGGATGCCATGGTGTCTTATAACTGGAAAATCGGCGGTTCGAAGTTGACCACTCAATTCAATGTCAACAATTTATTGGATAAGGATTATTTCCGGGGTTCACGGGTGCAGGATAGCACTGGAGCCTTGCCGGGAGAACCTATCTCATTTATCGGATCATTACGATTGGATTACTAGCTTCAAAATCATCTGTTTGCTCGTTTACCACTCGCGCGCGGTAGGACCGTAGGTTGGGGTGAGGTAACGAACCCCAACATTGATGGCCTTCAAATCATCGGTAATTTTGATGTCGCGTTGTCGGTTGTTTGCGGGTGGTTTTATGGTTGTCGTGTTGGGGTTCGTGCCTCACCCCAACCTACGCTCCCCAAACCGTTTGTCGTTTTCGGGGGAGGCGGTGCCCCACTCGGCGGGCAATGTGCCGGCGTTTATGTATTTATGGATGCTGGAATGTAACCAATCGGCTGGGCGGGTGACGTATCCGTGTTTGACGGGGTTGTAATGGATGTAATCGATGTGGTGGCGAAAATCGTCTTCGCCTTGGATGGTGTGTTCCCAAAATCGGCGCTGCCAGATACCGCGCTCGCCTTTGCTACGGCGGCTAGCGTTGATGCGTTCTGTTTTGGGGATTTGTCTGGAAAAACCGGCTTTGATCAGCATCCAACGGGTCGGGTAATCGGAATCATTGGGCGGCAGGGTAAATATGGCGTGCAAATGATCGGGCATGACTACCATGGCGTCAATTTGAAATGGATGGCGGCTGCGCACAATGCGAATGGCTTCGCGGAGCGCATCAATGTGTTCAATCAATAAGCACCGTTTTCTTTCCGCCAACTCGGTAAGTTGGGCTTGCGTAGGTTGGGGTGAGGTAACGAACCCCAACATTTGACCGGTTTGAACTTTACAAATCATTAGCTGTTTTGTTGGCTGCAATGTCTCGTTTTCATGTTTGGCTGGTGGCTCAACGGTTGTCGTGTTGGGGTTCGTGCCTCACCCCAACCTACGCTCCCCAAACCGTTTGTTGTTTTCGGGGGAGGCGGTGCCCCACTCGGCGGGCAATGTGCCGGCGTTTATGTATTTATGGATGCTGGAATGTAACCAATCGGCTGGGCGGGTGACGTAACCGTGTTTGACGGGGTTGTAATGGATGTAATCGATGTGGTGGCGAAAATCGTCTTCGTCTTGGATGGTGTGTTCCCAAAACCGGCGCTGCCAGATGCCGCGCTCGCCTTTGCTACGGCGGCTAGCGTTGATGCGTTCTGTTTTGGGGATTTGTCTGGAAAAACCGGCTTTGATCAGCATCCAACGGGTCGGGTAATCGGAATCATTGGGCGGCAGGGTAAATATGGCGTGCAAATGATCGGGCATGACCACCATGGCGTCGATTTGAAATGGATGGCGGCTGCGCACAATGCGAATGGCTTCGCGGAGTGCGTCGATGTGTTCCACCAATAAGTGCCGCTTTCTTTCCGCCAGGTTAACGGTAAAAAAATAACTGCCGCCTTCGCTGAAATGACGTCGGTATAGCATGGTAGCCGTTGGGTTGGGGTTTGGGATGTTTGGAAATATAGCATGGGAGTCATGATGAAAATTCGCCCGTTTTCGGTTTTGCTGCATCGCTACACAGGCCTGATGATGACGGTATTTTTAATCGTCGTCGGTTCGGCCTTGGCTGCCTGCTGATGGCTTTATGGGGCGTGATGTGTCGCGTTCGGGTTTGGCTGGTGGCTCAACGGTTGTCGTGTTGGGGTTCGTGCCTCACTCCAACCGACGCTCTCGGCGATTTTCCGCCCACTTTCAAATTGAACCCAAAACCCGGTCAAACCAAATGCCGCGCGCATTCCATACGCTGATGCAAAACACGAATTACTCAAAGTTGTTCGGAACTCATGGGCGCCGAGGCACAGCTTAAAAGCGGCAATCTTTTTGATATTAGATGACGAACGAACCACACCCACCCTTAACTGCCGCGTTTTTACAGCACCAAACCGAACTACAGCAATTTCTGTGGCGGCGGGTCCAGTGCCGGGAAGCGGCGGCAGACTTATTGCAGGATACCTTCTTGCATATCGCCGAATACTCAGCACAAGATGCCATCAGCAATTGCCGGGCGTTTTTGTACCGGGTGGCCGGCAATCTGGCTTTGGATTATTTGCGTCGCCAAGCTCGGCAACAGGCACGGGACGGCGGCGCTTTGGATGAAGACTGGCAGTGCCCCAAGCCGCTGCCGGAGCGCTTTGTACAGGGCGAGCAACGATGGTTGGCGATCGAAAGTTGGCTTTACGGTTTACCCACACTCAACCGACAAATCTTGTGCTTGCATCGCTTGGACGGCAAACGTCACCCACAAATTGCCGCCGAATCAAAGCTCTCGACACGTCAGGTCGAACACCTCTTGTACCGAACCGGAAAATTGCTGGCAGAAGCCCGCCTGGACGATTGTTGATATCTATCGGATATGAGATTTCACTTACTCCGACAAGAAAATAAGTCATATGCCACGATTTTTCTTAAACAATTGCTTACCAGCACAGGGTGCGTTGTCAAAACATCGGCTTGATTAGCGTTTTAGCCATAATCTAACCCAATGAATATATTGAGATTTTATGAAAAACACATGCCATGAAAAAACCCAAAGCCAGTTAAATGGAATATTTTTTGCTGCCCTACCAGGTTTTCTACCCAAAAAACCAACCCGATTGACCGCGTTAAGCTTGCCTCGATCAAAAATGCATGAATACATTACTGGACAAACTATTCCGCAGACACGGCAAGGAGCTTCTGGCATTCACTGAACGCCAAAGCAATGTCACAATCGCGGAAGACATTACCCAGGAAGCTTTTTTACGATTAATGCAACATCCCAATCTGACGGCCATCGAAAACCACCGCGCCTATTTGTTTAAAACCGCCGCCAATCTCAGCAAAAACGCCTACGATCACGAACAGGTCAGGTTGCGGTATACGCCAGACGAACCGGTAGAGCTGGAGCAACTGGTTTGCCCACTGCCTGCGCCGGAAACGACGGTCGCGATCCAGCAGCAACTGGAGCGTTTTCTATCGGTTTTGCTGCAACTGCCGGAAGTCGTGCAGCATGCCTTTATCTTAAGCAAACTGGATGGTTTAAGTTACCCAGAGGTTGCCGAAGCACTGGGCATTTCCAGCAAATCGGCGCAACGCTATGTGTTCAAAGCCTGGCAACATCTTATTCAGCATCTGGGGCATGATTTTTTGGGTGATAATCTGACTCGATAAGCAGTGCTCAACTGTCTTATTAGGTAAAGCGCAAACAAGACTGGCCAGATGAAATCCAAAACTTACAAACTCAGCGGTACGCCGCAGGAACAAGCCGGATTCTGGGTGTTCACGCAACATTCGGACGAGTGGACGACGGCTGCAGAACAGCAGCTACAAGCTTGGCTGGCAGAAAATGACAGCAACCGCTTTGAATACGAGCGCGCGCTCCAGCTTTGGCAACAGCTGGATCAACTAAAACCCACCCGCTTTCCGGCTCGGGAAGCGGCACAGGAAATTCGAGCAAAGCGCATCCAGCGTAAACAACGCATCCGCAAAGTGCAAACAACCGGATTGATGGGCTTGCTGGTTTTGACCACGACTTTTGGTTTAAATGACTATCGGCTAACCGATTACTATGCCACCGCAGTCGGCGAACGCAAGTCGATTGATTTGGCCGATGGCTCGCAAATCACCCTGAATACCGATACCCAACTGTCCGTCAAAATGACCGGCAACCGCCGGGTGATTGGCCTGGAAAAAGGCGAGGTTTATGTGAGTGTGGCCCATGAAATAGACCGGCCTTTCGATGTGATAGCCGGCAATGGCCGTATTCATGATATTGGCACGCGCTTTAATGTTTATTCTGCAAACAACACAACGCAAGTCACCGTCGCTGAAGGTCAAGTACAGATCATTCCGGACAGCAAAATAACCGGAGCTCGCTGGCTGGATCATGTCATCAGCCGATCAGCATTTTGGCTGCACCTGAACAGCACGCCAAAAAATGACGAAACCCCTGCATTGCTAGCAGGCCAGCAAATTAGCTACGACGACCAAAGCCAAGTCTATGCGCCGATTGCCACCAATGCTGCCAACATCATTGCCTGGCGCAGTGGCCGGTTGGTATTTGAGATGGCGCCTTTGGAAACCGTGTTAAGCCAAGTACAGCGTTATCACAAAGTAAGCTTCCAATACAGCGGCGAAGCACTTAAACAAATTCGGGTATCGGCCAGCTTCGAAATCGACAACCTGCCTAAAATACTCAACACCCTACAAGCCGCATTGCCGATCAAAACCCAGCAATTGCAAGACGGCAAGATTATGATTTCGACGAACCAAGGTTAACAGGCATACAAACCAGCACCTTGCCCCAAGAGGCTGATCAGCCCATCATGTTTACAGCCAAGGATTAAGCGCTTCAATACCTGCGTTGCTGAAGTCTCGAACATTACGAGTAACTAATCGACAGCCATGCGCTCGGGCAGTCGCGGCAATGATCGAGTCAAAGGCAGCTAGAGATTTCCCTTGTGTCTCTGCCTCAACCGTCATTTGCGCCCACACCTTTGCAACCCTGGCGTCGAATACCAAAATCCGATCTTCAAAACCGATCTCCAATTCTTGTAGCCAGAGCGTAAGCTCAGATTGGCGCTTGGACTCTGGCAACCGGTTAACACCACGCTGCAATTCAGCCAAAGTCATCGCACTGATACAAAGCTCGTGCGCTTTGCTAGCTTCAAACCACTGCAGGACTTTGGCATCGGGCTTACTCTTGACTAGCTCAGAGAGCGCACAAGTATCCAACATATATTTCACAAAGCCAGATCCCGAATCACTTCCGTGGATCGTTCCAACACTAAGGCCTCACCGCGTGGCGCATTGAGCAGGCAGTCCTTCAAACGCGGCAATTGACCGCTTAAGCGCCGATAATCGTCAACGGCCAAGATGACAACAGCCTCTTCACCGCGTCGAGTCACCAGTTGTGGGCCTTCTTTCAGGCTGAGCTCTACCACCTCGCTGAATCGGCTCTTCGCCTCTTGTAATTGCCAAGTATGCATCTATCTCTCCTGTCCAGTCATACCAGTTATGAGTATGAGCTTTATAAAATGGTGTGTCAAAACGCTAAACAGCCTTCAAAACATGCTTAGACATAAGATCAATCAAAGCCCCATAGCATCCAATTCATCGAGCATTTTCAAAGCCTGTTTCGGATTGCCGCGCACCTGTGCAGCCATAAACCGTTGCCTGGCTTCATCTTCCGCCAGCGCTTGTGCGGAAAACTCAAACATTAATTTGTTAAGGCTAATGCCTCTAACTTTGGCAATATCTTTCAATCTTTCCGCCATGTCTTCAGGTAAACGAATGGATAAGGTAGTCATGATTCTAATAACCTCAATAGCTGTTGCGGTGTAACGACTTCAAAACCGATGTGCCTAAGTTCCGCATTGGCGAAGTCAGATAAATTGTTGGTAATAATGTAAGAAGCACGTGCGGCAATAGCCAATTCAATAAGGTGATTATCCGCTTCATCCTGCAAATTCGGCCGCCAAAGATAACGCGCGTCCACAGAGGTACAGACACTCGCAAAGCCATCAAGAAACGCCATCAAAGAAACCGATGTTTGATTGCATAATGCTTGGATATGTTCACGATTGAGTAAATCTTGGTATTCAAGATAAAGCGCGTTGCCAACAAAGGGCTGTAAATCCCCTTCAAGACAGCGCCGCAAGATTTCCCGATTCGGCCCTGTCTTTCCTATCAGCCCTGCTACCAATACATTGGTATCGATTACGACTCTCATGATTCGTTAAATTGCCATCACATATGCACACAAAATTATCTTAACACAGGCCTTAGAGAGCATCTATCGAAAAAAATTTGCAAAAACCTTCTCCCAAGCTGACCAGATTTTCGACGCTGAGCTGTCTTACTTTATGAGCCGGAATAAACGGCACAGACCTTTCAGCAATCAGAGGATCAATAATGAAAAAATTCACATGGAAACCGCGTCGCAGCCTGCTGGCACTGGCAATCCTGTCTGCAACCGGCGCAGCGCTTGCCGAACAACAAACTCACCACCTGAGCATTGCCCCGCAAAGCATGAGTGATGCATTAAAAGCACTGGCAGCGGAAACCCACATCCAAATCTTTAGTGATGGTGACGCGCTGAAAGGCAAGCAAACCAGCGGCATTCAAGGTGACTTTACCGCGCGGGAAGCCTTGCAAAAGTTACTGGCCGGCACGGGGTTGACCTATACCTTTACGGCGGAGGATGCGGTGGCAGTTAAAGCGGCTGAAATCGGAAGCAATGCGACGACGACTTTGCCGGCGGTGACGGTTGCTGGGAAGGCGGTTTATGATTCGACCGATCCTTATAATCCAGATTACAGTTTGCCCAATGCGTCTACAGCGACCAAGACTGATACGCCGATTATGGAAACACCTTATTCGATACAAGTCGTGCCTAAACAGGTGTTAGAAGATATTCAAGGCATTAGACCAAACGATGCGCTGGATTATGTTAGCGGTGTTTACCGTAGTGGCGGATCGGGTGATTTTTTAGAAGCATCGACAAGGCGAGGTTTTGATAACTATCCACAAGGAGACTATCGCGATGGGATGCCTTTTCCAATTGCCGGTTACGTTACTGGCGGTCGAGATTTGGCAAGTACTGAAAGGGTTGAGGTATTGAAAGGACCTGCTTCGCTTTTATACGGATTAACCAGCCCTGGTGGAATGGTTAATTATGTGACAAAGAAACCGCTTGAAACTCCTTATTATTCATTGCAACAACAATTTGGTTCCTTTGATTTATATCGAACAACAGTTGATGCAACGGGACCAATTAACGACGATAAGTCGCTTTTATATAGATTTAATCTTGCCTACAAAAGTGCGAACTCATTCAGAGACTTCGTCAATAGTGAGAGAACATTTTTAGCACCAGTTGTCACTTGGAATATAAGCCCAAAAACTCAAGTAAATTTTGAAATGGAATATGACACTGGTCATATTGTTTATGACAGAGGTATTCCGGCAATTGGCGACCGCCCTGCAAACCTACCCCGTGAAAGATTTACAAGCAACCCTTACCCTTACAATTACGAGCGGACAATGGTAGGCATCAATTGGTCTCATGCATTTAACGATAACTGGAAACTCAGTCATCGGTTTAATGCGCAATGGATTGGAACGGACGGAGTGGCATCAGATACAGACGGTTCTCCAGACGCAAATGGAAACATGGGACGCTTTGGATTAGTGCAATTTCAAGACCCTAGTAAGCAGCCTGTTTATTTTAATAGTCTAAATTTGACAGGCAAATTTGAAACATTAGGATTAGGACACACTTTATTACTAGGTGGCGATCATTACAGATATTCGATTAATACAACCCAAGGATTTATATTTGATAGTATCAATATATACAAGCCACAATATCCTGACTTGGCTACTGCAAGAGGGAATCCAGCAGATTATATAAAATACTCTGGCATTCAGGATTGGTTTGGTCTCTATTTCCAAGATCAAATTAAGCTTCCTTATAACATCCAAATTCTGGGTGGTATGAGATATGACAGCACTGAATCGAGCAGTAACTTTAATGGACAGTCTACCAAAGAACCAAGACAGGATAGCTTAGTGCCAAGAGGCGGCATTGTTTGGCAGCCGATTCCTGAACTTAGTTTTTATGGTAGCTATACAGAAAACTTCAGCGGTGTAAATGGAACTGGATTCGGAGGTAAATTCTTATCTCCAACAAGCGCTCAACAATGGGAATTAGGTATAAAAACCGAGCTATTCCATAAAAGGTTTCTTGGAACGCTCGCGTGGTTTGATTTAACAAAACAAAATGTTGCTATATCTGATCCAGATCATCCAGGATTTTCTCTTGCGATTGGCGAAGCAAGAAGCGCAGGCTTAGAACTAGATCTAAAAGGCGAGATATTACCGGGATGGAATATTATTGGAGCTTATGCTTATACCCCTGACGCTTCCGTAACTGTTGGCAGTGCAGGCCAATTAGGCAGACGTTTTCAGGGAGTGCCATTGCACGGTGGCAGCATATTTACTACTTATGAGCTTCAATCAGGCGTTCTCCAAGGCTTGAAATTTGGCGGTGGCGTTATTGCTAGAGGTGCTAGAAATACTAATAATGACTCGAGCACAGCGATATTACCTGGATATGCCACGGTCAATTTGTTAAGCAGTTATGGATGGAAAGTAGGAAAAAGTCATTTAACTGCTCAACTGAATGTCAATAATCTTATGGACAAAACCTATTATCCCGCTTCACAAGATCGCTCAGATATTGAAGTTGGAATGCCAAGAAACTTTATGGGATCGATCAGGGTAGAGTATTAAATTTATTGGCTTAAATGCTTAATTTTCATTGTTTTCATTAAAATTACAATGAAATTTTAACCTTGTACGTTGGGTTTGCGTAACTTGGTAAGTTGGGTTTTGGTAGGTTGGGGTGAGGTAACGAACCCCAACATTTTCGACCGGTTTGCCCGTTGCTCCTTGCTGATAATTTTTTGGGTCGCGATGTCTCGCTTTGACGTTTGGCTGGTGGTTCAACGGTTGTCGTGTTGGGGTTCGTTACCTCACCCCAACCCGCAAAAAAGAAAATTATCCGGCAATCTTGGTGGATGCGCACGGCTTATCCACCCTACTGATTACTCATCAGGAAGGGATCATTTTTAAATCGCTGTTAGGTTACCGGTGGCTTGCTCACCAAGCGAATAGCGTTGCTCGGTGCTCACGCGCGTCAACGTACAGCTATAAATGCGGCAAAATTAGGCATGCCCAATGTTGAACGATCATTATCCACCCTTAACTGCCGCGTATTTACGCCACCAAACCGAGCTACAGCAATTTCTGCTGCGCCAGGTCAATTGCCGGGAGGCGGCAGCCGACTTGCTGCAAGATACCTTTTTGCATATTGCCTACTATGCAGGGCAGGATGCCATCACCAATTGCCGGGCATTTCTGTACCGGGTGGCGGGCAATCTGGCTTTGGATTATCTGCGCAGCCAAGCCCGGCAACAAGCACGGGACGGCGGGGCGTTGGACCAGGACTGGCAATGTCCCTGTCCTTTACCTGAGCGGATGGTGCAAGGCGAGCAGCAATGGTTGGCAGCCGAAAACTGGCTGCGCGGCTTACCCGCGCTCAATCGGCAAATCTGGTGCTTGCGTCGGCTAGACGGCAAGCGCCATCAGCACATTGCCGCCGAATTACAGATCTCGGAGCGCCAGGTCGAGCGGGTGCTGTACCAAACCGGACGCATGTTGGCCGGCGCGAACTTGGATGATGGTTAACTTGAGGGGATAGCGGAAAGATTTAAGCAATGTTTGCGTTAGCCATTGAAGGATCGTCAACGCCGTCATTGGCATGGATTGCCGAAATCCAGCGCACTCGGTGGTTTCCTGGTCCCGCCAGTCCGCCGGGACGACATCAACGATTAACGCGAACATGGCTAAGATTTAAGCCGTCACGCCAGCTTTTTGATGCCGACAAACTTATTGCCCGCCCCCAACTCCATTTCAAAATGGCCCTGGATGCCGGATTTGCTTAGATACCGCTGAATATTGCCCGCGGGAAAGACGATGCGCCGGCCGTCATCGGCAATCGTCACCACGGTTTTGGCGACGCCTTGATAAACGGCCAAATATTGGTCGTAACTGAGATCCAACTTGAAGCGAATGAATTGATTAGCCATAAAAAAGCCGCGCCGGTTGACCCGGCGCGGCAAGGGAGCGTTCTAACGCATGTTTTGCAAGGCGGCGATGCGTTCTTCCAAAGGCGGATGGCTCATAAACAAGCGTTGTACGCCACCACCGTTGATACCAAATGCCGCCAATTCGCCGGGCAATTCAGCAGGCTCATGCGAACGTTGTAAGGCACGCAAGGCGCCGATCATTTTCTGCCTGCCGGCCAGGTTAGCCCCACCCTCATCGGCACGGAATTCGCGGTAACGCGAGAACCACATCACCAGCATGGACGCCAAAATCGACAAGGCAATTTGCGCCACCATTTGCGTCACATAGTAGGCCGGACCGTAACCACGTTCGGTTTTGAACACCACGCGATCCACCACATAGCCAATGATGGTTGCGAAGAAGTAGACAAAGGTATTCACCACCCCTTGCATCAAGGCCATGGTAATCATGTCACCATTGGCAACGTGACTGATCTCGTGACCGACCACCGCCTCCACTTCATCGGCACTCATGCTGCGCAGCAAACCGGTGCTGACGGCCACCAAGGCGTTGTCTCTGCTGGCGCCAGTAGCGAAGGCGTTGGCTTGCGGGGCATCGAAAATCCCCACTTCCGGCATTCCGATACCGGCTTGCCGGGCTTGGCGTTCAACCACGCTGATCAACCATTGCTCGGTTTGATTTTGCGGCTGCTCGATGACATGCACGCCCATCGCGCTTTTCGCAGACCATTTAGACATGAACAAGGAAACAATCGAACCGGTCATCCCAATCACTGCGGACATAGCCAGCAGGCCTTCGATGTTCAAGTTGACGCCCTGAGCATCGAGTGCGCCTTGTAAGCCAAATACACTAAATATGATGCTGATCGCAATCATAATGGCCACGTTAGTGGCCAAAAACAGCACTATTCTCATCATGGCGTAACTTTCCTGTGTTGTTATAAAGTGGGTTTAATCTGGGGAGCCCAAAGATTAAATTCAAGGCTATAGAGTGTTAACATCTGCCAAAGTTTACTTGAGGGACATAAAAATGAGAATTATAAAGTCGCTATTGATGCTGTTTGCCGCTACACAGCTATGTCTGGCAGCCACCCCCGAACAAGAGGCCGTGCTAAAACAATTACGTCTGCCGCCGGGTTTTAATATCAGAATATTCGCCGACGACGTTCCCAACGCCCGGCAAATGGCGCTGGGCGACAATGGCGTGGTCTATGTCGGTTCCCGGCAAGGCAGCGTCTATGCGGTACAGGATAAGGATGGCGACGGTGTTGCCGAACAAAAATATCTGATCATTCAACAGCTCAATCTACCCAATGGCGTGGCTTACAAAGACGGCACGTTATATGTCGCTGAAATTCACCGCATCATTCGTTTCGACGAGGTTGGCCAGCGTTTGGCCAGCCCGCCCAAAGCGGTCACAGTATTCGACCAGTTTCCCTCCGACCGCCACCATGGCTGGAAATATTTGCGCTTCGGACCCGACGGCAAGTTATACACCGCCGTCGGCGCGCCTTGTAACGTCTGCGACCCGGACAAACCGATTTACGGCTCGCTGATTCGCATGGACCCGGATGGCAGCGATATGGAAATCCTGGCTCGCGGCATTCGCAACACGGTGGGTTTCGATTGGGAAACCCGTAGCGGCCATCTGTTTTTCAATGACAACGGCCGCGACTATCTGGGCGACGACTTACCGCCCGACGAATTGAACGAATGGAATCAAAAAGGCGAGCATTTCGGTTTCCCTTATTGCCACGCCGGCACCCTTGCCGACCCGGAGTATATCGGCGATAAACAATGCTACAAATTTAAAGCGCCTGCCTGGAAATATAAAGCCCACATCGCCCCGCTCGGTATGCGTTTTTATACCGGCAAACAATTTCCGGACACTTATTTCCGGCAGCTATTCGTCGCCCAACATGGCTCTTGGAACCGCACTGTACCGCAAGGTTACCAGGTCAATGTGGTCAAATTCCGCGAAGGCCAAGCCTATAACGAACTACCCTTCATCAGCGGTTGGCTGACAGCGGACGGCCAAGTACTGGGACGGCCGAACGACATTCTGCAAATGCCGGACGGCAGCTTATTGATCAGCGACGACAGTTTGGGCGTCATCTACCGGGTAAGCTACGGCCGATGAGCGACAAACAATTTCAGATACTGGATACGCAGGTAGTGTATGAAGGCTTTTTCCGGCTGGAGCAATACACCCTGAAACACACGCTGTTCAACGGCGGTTGGAGTCCCCCGTTAAAGCGCGAACTATTCCGCCGCGGCAATTGCGTGGCCGTGCTGCTATACGATCCGGACCGCGACGAAGTGGTATTGATAGAACAGTTCCGAGTCGGCGCAGTCCTGCAACCGGAGCGGGCATGGCAGCTGGAAATTGTGGCCGGTGCGATTGAAGCGGGTGAAACCGCTGACGAAGTCGCTTATCGCGAAGCGCGCGAGGAAGCCGGCTGCGAGATTTTAGAACTGATCGAAATCAAACAGTTCTTCACCACCCCAGGCGGCTCATCGGAGTGGATTACCCTGTTCTGTGGCCGGGTCGATAGCAGCCGGGTCGGCGGCATTCACGGCCTGGACGAGGAAGATGAAGACATCCGCGTCACAGCCGTCAAATTCGACGAGGCATTTCAAATGCTGGAAGACGGCAAGATCGAATCCGGCATCCCCATCCTTGCCATTCAATGGCTGTATATTCATCGTGAGCAATTACGTGCCCGCTGGTTGGCCGGACTTAATTCGCCCGCGTGGTAACTGCCACGGTGAACCGGGCTCTAGCCCGCAAAACACAGCGGTCGGGCAAGCTTTCGCCCGCGTCCACTGGCAAGGCCAACAGGCGATACGCCTAGGTTTTGCCGGCTATCGCGTTTGTAAAGTACCTGCCCTATCCAGCCATTTGCCGGCTTTTTCATTCAGCCAGGCTTGGGCAAACTCGTCTTTTTTAATCAGCATATCCAAAAATGCGCTGGACACGCTGGCGATGGCTGCCACTTGTTTATAACCCAAGTTCGGATCGCGGCGCTCTGTTTTGCCAAATAAGCCGCCGCCTGCACCGCCAGCACTCATGCCGCGCCGCCCGCCGCCACTATGTCCGCCCGGACCGCCGCCGGAATCCATGCCGAAGTCGCCGCGCCGCACCCCGCTCAAGCCAAACCGCCCGCCCAACTCATTGCCTGACAGCAAACGATGCCCTGCGCCGCGCAATAACAACAGATATTTGCCGCCGGCCGGGGCCTGTTCCCAAACCGCCGTACGCACGGCGGCGGAACTAATCGCGTAAGGATCGTTATCCTCGCTACCGGTAATCGTCAGCATCGGCAGACGCAAAGCTTGAAACCGGCTGCGCACGTTGCCTTCCGCCAAATCCACCGACGGACTCAACACCATCGCAGCCACCGGCTTCAATTGGTCTGCGCGCGGCAAACCGCTACCAAAATTCTCGCCCAAGGCTGCCGTCACGGTTTGCGCACCCAGGTCGTAGCCCGCCAGTATCACCTTGCTGAAATCGGCAGACGCATACAAAGGTTGTCGTAAGCCGGCGCGCGTTTGCAGTTGCGCATAGGCCCAAAATAGTTGCGCCAAGCGGGTTTTCAGATTCTCCACGCCAAAGTATTGATGACCGACATAACGCAATTCGCTTTCCCTAGCCGTCCGCGATTGCCGACGAGGCTTGTCACCAAACCAACCGCCGCTAGTCGGCTCAGGTCGCAACGCCATATTTTCATCAGCCAGCTCCGTATTGTCGTCGTCCGGAATCTCCTCCGGGTCATCGAAGCGCCGCTCCGCCTCCAAGGCCTTCAAGGCTTGGCTGACCGGCACCGGCTGCATGCTAAACACCAGGTAGCCGGCCTTGGCCCAGGTTTCCCGCCACAAACGCCCGGCTTTAGCATCTTCGCCCAAGCTGGGCAGATAAATAATCAACGGATAGCTTCCCGGCGCACTCGGCCCGACCAGCTCTACTTCCAGTTCCGTTTGCTGATAAATCCAGACATCGTGCGTAACATCCACCGGAAAATTCCGCGCGGTTTTGTAGCCGCCATTGCTCAATATTTCACTCAATTTTTCTTGCTGATCTTCCTGACTGGGCAGCGGCGGCCTGGAGGAACAAGCCGCTAGCAGCATGAGCGCACAGGCCAACAGCAATCGGCACGCTTTATGGCTAACCCAGCCCTCAAATCCCGTTAGCCTTAATGCCCTTGAAGGTACGGAGTTTATCGAAGGACGCCGCCGCCTGGGCTTGGACGCATCCAGCCGGAACGGCATACCCGTGATAAACAGGGCCGGATTCATAAAAAATTTATTAGCTTGGGACATGACTTTGCAACTCCGGCAAAAAATCGGCGACAGGTTCGAGTGCGGCATTATCGCCGACAGCGGTATCAAGCGGCGCAGGTAAATTGTAAAAATGGGTAAACCCGTCTCAGCCGGCTAAAGGTGCGGATCGCGCTGCAAAACATCCAAGGCTTGGTCGAAAGCAAACACCTCGACATGCCGCAGCAACGATGCGACACCCTCGTGGCCAAAAGCTTGCCGTAATTGCTCCCGATGGTTTTGTACATAAACTTGCGATTGAATATTGCCCTCCTCCAGTAATATCCGCAGGCCTTCGACCACCGCACGCAGCGCTTCCTCGGAATAGGTGGGCGGCGAAATGTCTTGAAGCGCAGGTTCAGCCGGCAACACATCGAGAATCTGCGCAATAAACCAGGCGAGTTGCTCCGTCAATTGTTTTAGCGGAATTTGCAAGGACTCGGCCGCTGCGGCCGCGCGCTGTTTTAACGTGATCTCAATACCCTCGGCGGTCTCCCGGATGTGGGTTATTCCCAAGGTTGCGGCACTGCTTTTTAAGGAATGTGCGGCTCTTTGTGCGGACTCCCAATCGCCCACCGCCAATAAATGCCGGATATTGTCGGCTTCGGCCGCATGCCGCTGCGCGAAATGGCGTAACTGGCGCAAATAAAACGGCAGCTTGTGTTGCAGATTGTGTAAACCGGCCTGCAAATCCAGGCCCGGAATGTTCGCCAAACGCTCGAGCAGCGCCGCGTTGCCGTCGTTTTGCTCATCCGGGGTTTTATGAACGCGGGCAGGCGGGCTGGGCGGCAAAGGCGGCATCCAGCGTAACATCACGTCGTACAGCACCTCCGGATTCACCGGTTTGGGAATGTGGTCATTCATCCCAGCGCTCAGACAGGCGCGCCGATCTTCGTCGAAGGCGTTGGCGGTCATGGCCAATATCGGCGTCTTTTCCCGCCCCGGCATACGCCTGATCGCCAAACTGGCGGCCATACCATCCATCTCCGGCATTTGCACATCCAGCAGAATCAGGTCGTACAACTGTTTGGCGGCCATATCGCAAGCGATCCGGCCGTTTTCGGCCAAATCGACTACCAAACCGGCGTCTTGCAACAACTCCAACGCCACTTCCTGATTGATCAGATTGTCTTCGGCCAATAACACCCGTCGGCCTTTTAGGCGGGATAAATCCGGATGCCGCGCATCCGCGGGCGCTTTTTGCCGCCATCCCGACAGCACGCCGGCAATCGTATCGTGTAAGGCCGACAGCGTCACCGGTTTGGCAAGATGCCCCACAATCCCGACGCTGTACAAGTCCTCGGCGCTGCCGTCGTAACTATAGGCGGTCACCAAGACAATTTTCGGTAAGGCCTCGCCGAGGATTTCGCCCATCCGGCGCGCGGTTTGAATGCCGTCTACCCCCGGCATCATCCAGTCCATCAGCACCAGATCGAACGGTGCATCGGCTTGCCGGGCATCGACAACCTGTTGCACGGCCGCCAAACCGGAATCGGCGACGCTCACCCGCGCCTCGAACCGCGTCAGCATGTGGGCGATGGCTTCGCGGGCCTCGGCCACATCGTCTACCACCAATACTTTTAAACCTTTACGAATATCCGGCTTAGGCAATTGCAGCGCCGACCCCACCGCATACTCAAACGGCAATTCCAGCCAAAACGTACTGCCGTGCCCCAAGTTGCTCTGCACACCCACCGTGCCGCCCATCATTTCGATCAGACGCTTACTGATGGCTAGGCCTAAACCTGTGCCGCCGAAACGCCGCGACGTGGTGGAATCGGCTTGTTCGAAGGCTTGAAACAAACGGCTGCATTGCTCGGCATTCATGCCGATGCCGGTGTCGCTGATTTCGAATCGAGCCACAATCCCCACCGGATTTTTGGCTAGCAATTTAGCCCGAAACACGATGTGTCCGGCGTCGGTAAACTTGACGGCATTACTGGCAAAATTGAGCAAAATTTGTCCCAGCCGCAGCGCATCGCCCCGTAACACCGCCGGTAGCGCCGGGTCGATACGGTTAATCACTTCCAAACCTTTCTCGGCGGCGCGGTCGCAAATCAGGTCGTTCAAACTTTTGAAAACCTGGTCAAGATCGAAATCGCCGATGTCCAACACCAATTTGCCGGCTTCGATCTTGGAGAAATCCAGAATGTCGTTGATGATGCCCAGCAAATGCTGGGCAGCGACCGAAATTTTCGCCAGCTGTTCACGCTGCTTGGCATCCAGCGTGGTGTTTTGCAGCAAATGCGTCAAACCAATAATCGCGTTCATCGGCGTGCGGATTTCGTGGCTCATATTCGCCAAAAAGGCACTTTTCGACACATTGGCCACTTCCGCCGCTTGCATCGCATCGGCCAATTGTTCGGTGCGTTCAACCACCAATTCTTCCAGATGCTCGCGATAGCTCTCCAACTCTAGGAGCATCTGCTTCTTCTCGCTGATGTCGTCCTTGATCGCCATGTAATGGCTAATCCGCCCGTCTTGCTGGCGAATCGGCGCCACGATAGCCGATTCCACAAACTCGTGGCCATCCTTGCGCTTATTGATAAACTCGCCCTGCCAGGACCGGCCGTGCGTCAAATTATCCCAAAGCACCGCAAAATACTCCGGCTTGGTCTTGCCCGATTTAAACAGACTGGCTTTTTGGCCCAACAGCTCGGAGCGCGTGTAGCCGGTGGTCTGGATCACGGCTTCGTTGACGTATTCGATGCGCGCATCCAGGTCGGTAATAACGATGCTCTCCGGGCTTTGCTCGACTACCAAGGATAATTTACGCAGCGTCTCCTCCGCACGCTTACGCTCGGTGATGTCCATCAACGTTGCCAGTAAATTGTCGCCTATCGTCACCCCGGAGATGATAGCGGTGCGCACGTCGCCGTTTTTACAAGTCACTTGATATTCGTGAGATTCTATCGGTGCCTGCTGCTCGGCCGCGCGCTGCTGCAAATTCTGCCAAGTGTCGAAAACCGTTTGCCGGTACTCCGGATCGGGATACGCATGTTGCCACCAATCCTCGACGGTTGGGATGTCGGACAAGGTATAACCAAAAGTCCGGGCAATAGACTGGTTCAAAGCCAGCATCGTACCGTCGGCGGCGACCAGCGCCATCGGCACCGGTGCCACATCGAACAATTTACGGAAATTAGCTTCGCTTTCCCGCAGCGCCGCCTTGATACGCTTACGCTCAGTGATGTCGCGGACGATCTTCGACGCGCCGATGACCTTGCCGTCGCCATCTTTGATAGCCGAAATCGTCGAGGCGACCTCGATCCGGCTGCCGTCTTTACGCACCCGCTGGGTTTCGTAATTGCTGATCCGCTCGCCGTTTAAAATCCGCTGGAGCAATTCGGCTTCCGTGATCACCAGTTCGGCGGGAAACAGCAGCGTGATCGGCTGACCAATAATTTCAACGGCGCTGTAACCGAAGATACGTTCGGCCGCGGGGTTCCAACTGGTAACGATTCCGTCCAAATTTTTGCCGATAATCGCATCGTCGGAAGAATTGACCAGCGCCGCCAACTGGGTACGTTCCGCCACCAAGCCCTGCTCAAGCAATACGTTCGCCGCTTTCAGGGCCTGCTCGACCCGCTCACGTTCGGCCACTTCCTGCTGCAACTGGGCGTTGGCCTCGCGTAACTGCGCCGGGCTGGGCAATTGCAGCGCTTTGGGAATCAGCGGTATCAGCACCGCCACCGTTATCACCGAAACTATCGCCGTCACCACTTTGGCAAAAGCATCCAGTCCGTAAAGTGGTTCCCAAATCACCACCACATCCATCAGATGCGTCGTACCGCAGGCCAGAATGAACACCACAAACAGCCACAACACTCGGACATACGGAAAATCCTGCCGATGCCGCGCGAAATAACCCAAGGCAACCGGCAGCAAAAAGTAAGACAGAAATATCAAGCCATCGCTGATCACAAAGGTCCACAACAAACCCGGCGACCAGCTCAGGCAATAGCCATGCGGCATAAAATTATTGTCGGTCAGAAACTTTAGAATGTCATTCATGGCAGGAAGATCGGTAATAGTGATTTGCACGATTTAGGGAACTTGAACGACATACCGTCGCCCCGTATCCGTTAGCTAACGCATAACCCGCATTTGGATTCTCTAAATCCGATACAACTAAACATAGCAGCTAGCCCAAACAGCGTAAGGTTTAGCCACTTTTTATGTGGAATTAAATGCTGGCAGCAGGTAGATGGTTGGGGGGAATACGCTTGGATTATTGACCCGGCCCTATTTATCACGGATGTGCCGTTCGGGCTGAGTGCTCCGGCGGGAAGACGGGGAATGCCCGAGTCGGAGCGTATGGCGCGGCTGGAAGGCGAAGTGCTTCAACGAGGCCCCGGCGGGAGGCCGGGGAATGCTACCCAGGCCAAACAGTCTAGTACTAACCCACCCTATGCTTCAATGAGGCCCCGGCGGGAGGCCGGGGAATGCCAATCGTTTTAACCAAATCACCAAAAGTAATGCCTTCGCCTTCAATGAGGCCCCGGCGGGAGGCCGGGGAATGCCAAATAGGCGCCGGAAAATATCAACCGACTTTAATCGCACCTTCAATGAGGCCCCGGCGGGAGGCCGGGGAATGCACCGTCCTCTTGGGCCTTAATCGCCATTCCCTTTCCCCTTCAATGAGGCCCCGGCGGGAGGCCGGGGAATGCTATGGGTAATTATTTCCGCCTTGATTTGCGTAGCGTCCCTTCAATGAGGCCCCGGCGGGAGGCCGGGGAATGCCGATATCGGCATGCCCGAGAATCTTCTGCAGCGACACCTTCAATGAGGCCCCGGCGGGAGGCCGGGGAATGCGGGTTGTTGCCGTTTCCGTCGTTTGTATTAGTGCCGCCTTCAATGAGGCCCCGGCGGGAGGCCGGGGAATGCAGCGCGGGCTGGAGGCCATGATTGGCGCGGCCTGCGCGGGCCGTTTGCGAGGACTGCGTAAAACGGCCGCTCAACTTTAGCGGAAAAGTTTGCGCCGCGCCAATCCAACTTGCTAAGTGTTTGATTGTTAAAGAGCTGCCAGCTTGCGAGAGCTGACCGGTTTTTGCGCGCCACTACAGCGCTCGCAAAGCGGCGGCGGAAAATCCACATCAGACGATGACCGGCTGACGTTCCACCACATCGAAATCCTTCCCCAAACTGACCACCGAGGGCTTCACCGTTTCCGCCGGCCCGACATTGATGATCAGAACATGGTCGTCGCTATGATGGATGATGCCATCCAACAGCGCGATTAATTCCGCATGGCGCTTACGACTCAGCCGGCATTGAAACACCGACAATTGCAGCCAATCGCCATAACCTTTCATCAGCCGAAACACCCGCCGCCAGCGTTTGGTATCGCTGATGTCGTAAGTCACGATATACAGGTGTTCGAGGGCAGCCATCAGCGGGTGGTGAAGTTGGGATATTCCGGCAATTCGCCAAGCAAATAGCGGCCGAACAAGCGCGCCTGAATCTCGAACACCTGCCGATAATTGGCCTTGTAGCCGAAGATGGGATGGGTTATTTCCTGGCTTAAGCGCCGTTCGAAGGCGGTGATGAAGCGCTTGCGGCCGCCCTCGTTCAGGGCCACGCTGCCGGCGGCACAGATAAAGTCGGTGGGCCGCACTTCGCCGTTATTGATGACTTGCAATACCGTGGAATCGGCGATGATGGGCCGAAACGGTTCCATCAAATCCAGCGCCAACGCCGGGCGGCCGTAACGCGGTTGGTGGTAAAAGCCGCGATACGGGTCCAGGCCAACCGCGCTCAGATTCATGGTCCAGGTGCGTACCAGCATGGCATACGCAAACGACAGCAAGGCGTTGACCGGATCGGTGGGCGGGCGGCGGTTGCGGGTGTTGAAGTCAAAACTCATCTGTTTGCTGTCGTCCGGCTTTTTGATCAATTTATCGAACGCGCCGAAATACAAGGCCGCCGCCGCGCCTTCGATACCCAACAATTGCGGTAAATCCAGCGCACGTTGCGATTTGTCGGCCAGGGACTTCAGCGGTTCCAGCAACATTTCCACCGGCTCGTCGGCGCGCCAATTGCGCCGGGCCTGGGTTCGGCAATTCTGGATTTTGGCGCGCACCAGGTTGCGTGCTATCGCCAGACAGGTTTTGTCGTCGAAACTGGCTTTGTACTGGGCGGTGCGCAACTCGACATTCTTATGGCCGGTGCCGATGGTGTGGCCGACAAACCAGCCGCCGTAGCTGTGCCAACTGACCGGAATCTCGCGCTTCATCAGGTCTTGCAAACACGGCGTAGTGATGTAGACGTTGCCCATTACCACCACTTGCGAAGTGTCCACCAGCCGCGCGGTTTGCACCTTGTCGTCGTCGATGCTGATTTCAAGCTCCTCGCCCTTTTTGCCGATCTTGGCCTTCCAGGCTTGCACGTAAACCGGCAATGCTTCGTCGCGCATCACCGCCAGCGGCCGGGGTTCGAGGTCGGCGTGGCGCAGGTAATTGACTTCGTCCGGCAGACAAATACCCACCAGCGAACAGCCCGAACACTTGGGGCTGTCCTGCAAGGGTTCCGGAATATGGCCACCGGCGGCAATCAAGCGCAAACCGTTGATGGCATTGGCGGTGAGTTGCTTCAATTCTTCGTCGAAAGCCACCCGCACCCGCTCGCGGCTTTGCACAAAGTACAAGGCGCCCTCCTCGCAGACATAACCGTGTTCCTGCAACACCATGCCTTGCACACAAAGCTGTACCCGTTCCGGGTCGTAAGCGCCGCGCGCCACATGCGGACGTTTACCGCGTTTGTAATCGATGGGCGTGACCAAGCCATCCTCGGCTTCAATCAAATCCAGCTTGGCGATCAGACCCAAACGGTTAGACGATAACGTGATAGAGCGGCCATGCAGCTTATCGGTTTCCTCCAACTCGTCCGCTTCCGGGAAGCTTTTGGACGGCGTATCCACCCGGCGATGTGCGTGGTCGCCTTCCACGGTGTCCGCCGACGCCGCCCATTCGCCCTGCACCCATTCCAGATAAGCCAAGCGCGGGCAGTACTGGTATTCGTTGATCATCCGCGCCGGCAACAAGGGCATGTCGCCGGATAGCTCCGGGAACGGTAGCGGTAGCTCTAGCTGGATGGGTACTTGGTCGTCGGACATGATTCGCTCGATTGCTCTTAAAATTTAGTTAAGCCAAAACGCTTCGATCAACCCGCCTTCGGTATCGAGCAGCCACCACTCCAAGCCTTGCTTTGTGACCATTCGATGCAAGACATACCCCGGTTGCCAATACTGTAAAACGGCTTCAAGGATTAACGGCGGAATCTCCGGATGATCTAAGGGCACAGGCGCGTCTTCGGGCCAATCGCTTGTCGTTGCATCGCACATGTTAAAAAACCAGGCTTGTTATACGTTTTGTCATACAATTTGTCTGTCATTTTGTCTTTTGAAGGAGCCCGCCATGCCCGCCATCAGCCTGCGTTTACCCGACGATGTGGAAGCCAACCTCAAAGCCGAAGCCCAATTGGAAGGCAAAAGCCAATCGGAAATCGCCCGCCTGGCGATCACCGAATACTTGGCCCGCCGCGAACGCGAGCGGTTTATGGCGGAAATGGTGGCCGCGGCGCGCGCCTTGGCCAACGATCCGCAAGCCAGAGCGGAAGCGCTACAAATTGCCGCGGATTTCGACGCGGTGGACGATGGTCTCGACCGAATAATTGCTGATGAACGCGCCGCCGGCATAAACCCCGACGAAAAATGGTGGGAATGATGAAACGCGGCGAGGTGTGGACCGCCAATCTGAACCCCAACAAGGGCGCCGAAATCGGCAAAATTAGACCGGTGCTGGTGTTGCAGGACGATACGCTGATTACCGGCGGCCTGCCCACCATCGTGGTGGTGCCGCTGACCAGCCAGTTTCGACCAAACCTGGCGCCGTTGCGGATACCGATTGCCCCGCAAGGCCGATTGAAAGCCGCCAGTTACGTTATGGCCGAACAACTGCGCGCCATCGACCGCTCCCGCTTCGGCGAAGGCCCCCTCGCCACCGTCACCGCCGAGGAACTGGCGGCGGTGGAGAAGAGTTTGCGAGGGGTGATGGGGTTGTGGTGAGCCATTATTCATTGGCTTTTACCGGAGCGAACAAACCCAAGCCAAAATGGCAGCCAAAACCCAATGCCAGCGGTCCGGTAACCGGTTCGGCGAACGTCAGTTGCCAGAACGAACCGCGAGTATCCGGTTGCACTAGCCCCCTTTTGCTTCGAAAGCGGTGAAAGTCAATCGGGCGGAGTTCGCGGCCGTGCGGCTTGATGGTCGGTAAGGGCTGGATACCCGTCGGTTCCGGCAACTCACGCTCCCGGCATTCCCGCCGAATCTGTGCCGATACATCGAAGTCTTTTTTGCAATGCCACGGATGTAGATACGGCGTTTGCGACTGCCAAACACTGGCGGTTTGGACGATAGGCGAGACGCTTTCGAAATCTTCACGCTGGCCGATATGCTCCAGCATTAAGTGCCATTCCTGGCCGTCAAAGCCTTTGACCGTTTTTAACTCGCCGAAAACCCGGCGCATGTCACCGTCAATACCGGCCGGGACGTGAATTAGCACGTGATCGAGCAGGCCGTTGGAGTCGGCTTGCGGCAGGTAAAAGGCGTGGCAGTGGCGGTTATCGGCATTCAAGCCATGCCCGGACAGCAACGGAGGAATCGCGGTTTCGCCCAATGTCCATTTGGCCTTACCCATCACCGCTCGGCGCACGTGCTCGGCAAATCTGATGGTATCCAATTCGCGCATCAGCGGCTTGCCGTAAACGGCGTAACGCACCGTGTCGGCAGACGGCCTTGGTTTAGGTTTGGCGTGGCTGGCAACGCTGCTTTTCAATGCCTGAATCGGGCGCTGATAGAGAATTTTTTGCGCGGCGGGCGGCGCGCTCCAGCCGGCGTTTTGCAAGTCGGCGGTGTCCAGGCTGACAGCCTCCAACCAACTAGTCGGCAGGGTTTTCTTGATGCTTTTCGATTCCGACGCTTTCAACTTACGCAAGGCTAAGCCGGTCTGCATTTGCTGCTGAAAATTGGCGTAGGCATCGGGCGTAAGCGGTGCGTATAACTGCACCGGTTCGGCCTGAATCTCGCCGGTTTCCTGATCGATTTGGCTGCTTCCCGGAAAACAGTTTGGTTCACCGTTCCAATTGTCGAGGCGTTTTGCCTCCACCCAAGACTCGGCGCGTCCGACATAGCTGATGCAGTTTAAAAGCTCGTCCAGCAATTTGGTTTGCGCCTCGTTCAGTCGGCATTCGGGCCAGTGCACGATCAGCGCGTCAGTTGGATCGATGCGGGCAAAGGCGTCGAAAATCAACGTGGATTTTTGGCGATTGGGCATGTAGTGTCGGGTATGACTGTGCACCGCCGTCGGCAGCCAGTAATGCGGCGGTTCGTCCGCCAGCAAACCGAGCAAGCTTGTCAGCAAGGCCTCAGGGTAAAGCTGATGATCGAGTTTGCGGTGCCAGGTAGCAATTAAAGCGCGGGTCAAGCGCCATGGGTCGGGCGGCCAAGCCACGTCCGCTTCGTTGACGTGCTTGCCCCACGGCGTGGCGTGGTAACGCCCGCCGGGAAAGCTGAGCGATAGCGTAAGCATGGCTTAGTCCTCGCTTTCCGTTTCAGCCTTGGCTTTTTTGGCTTTGCCTTTTTCCCAGGTGACCGTGGTAACGCGCGGCTCGGCAAAACGGTTTTCGGCGGCAACGGCGGCAATCAAACCCGGTAACGCGGCTTCCAGGGTATTACGCTCAGGTAATTCCCAGGCGGTGGGACGGGTAACGGTCAGTTGCTTGACATCCAAATCGCAGGCGGTGCGCAAGCGCAAACCGAAGTCCAGAACCGCCCGGATTTTGTAGAGCGCCAAGGCAATCAGCAATTGCTCCACCGCATTGCCCAAGCCAAAACCGCGTATTTGGGCGAGGTCGATGTTGAAGTAAGCGATGATTTTGGGTGCGGTGTATTCCGTTCTGGAGAAAGGAATATTGCCAAAACCTTCTTTAGATGTCTGGCCTTCATCGCCTTTGCCTGGTTTTACATGGTCGTTTTTGACGCCGCCGCTTTGCGCCAAATTTACATCTTCCGCTTCGATGAACGACGACACGACGCGCGGCAAGCGTAGCCGGCCGCCGGCCAATTCTTTTTTGGCAAGAAACAAGCCGTGGAGTAAGGCGTTTGCGTCGTATCTCAGTACGACCGCAGCGAGCTTTTTGAGATCTACTGCTCCCTCGTCCATGTCCGCCAATTCGGCTTTCAATTTATCGAAAACTGTTTGGTCTTTACCCTCAAGGACGTATGCCGAGTTTAGGCGGTGGGCTTCCTGTACTGTGTTGGTTAAAGGTTTCCCTTGATTATCAATCACCTTAATCAAGGGTAAGCCTTTTAAAGCATCAACCCAATCATCGTTAGGCGCATCCCAGCAAACGGTCTCCATCCGGTTAGCCATACTCTGCGCCGATTCCACCAGCAGCAGTCGATTACCGTTAGGCCCATCGTAAACGGCGGCGCCCAAGTCGGGAAAACCGGTGGGCTGAAAACGTGCGCCTTGCAGGGGTTGTAATTCGGCCTCGATCAACAGTCTCGGGGCGGCGTGTAGAGCGGAAAAGTCGATACTCATGGTTTATCTCCTGGTAACAAAATAAAAATATGTAATTCCCTGGTTACCATGCGCTGCGTGGTAACCCGAATGCACCGCGCTGCGGTGCCTAGGCAGACCACCGCACGGTCAAGCCCGGTATTCCAACGCGGCGTGTTGGAACAAGGAATATCTGAGGTAAATGTCATTGGACCGATTCGGTTTGCTGTTCTGTTGCTTTTTCACCGGCGCCCAGCGTCAACAACAGACTTTTCAGTTGGCCGAATGTGAGCGGAAAAGCCAACGCCGCCAACAGGCGAGGCCCATCGATTCCAACCGCGCTTGGCGCTTGCTGCGGGAAATGCGGCAAACCAACACCGACCTGGCGCAGCTTGGCCCAAGCCCAATCGACGGCTTTTTGCGTTTGATTGGCGGCCAACCAGGACAGCAACTCGCCGCGTAGCGGTAAGTGGGCATCCGCCGCCAAGAAACCGATTCTGACCAATTCGCGATCCGGCACGAAAAACGGCTTAAGCACGCCGTAGGCGTTGGGCAATGCCGCATGGCGGGTTGCCCATGTTTGAAGTCCGGTTGAGTTGAATTCCTTGAGCAACGCCAAACCCTGCGCCAAATCGCTAATACGCAGGTCATCGACCGAGCCAGCCAAAAATGCGGCTATATCGGCTTGATTTGCACCGACACCATAGGCAAAAGGTTTGTCCGCATGTGAAAGCCGTTGCGCCGTCAGCCAGCGGCAACGCAGGGTTTCATTCAGATTTTGCGTGAGAGAACCTTCGCCCCAAACGGCCAGCCGCGATTCGTTGTCCCAGACATAGCGTTTCTTGTCGAGTTTGATGCCGGCAAAATGAAGGCGCATAGGTAAGCCGGCAGACGCCTCGACAATCGATTCGGTAGGGCTTTCCTGCAATGCGGATTTTTTTGCTCCGCCGCCAACGGCTTTTAAGCCGGCCAAAGCGCAGGCCAAACGAAACTCTGAGCTGGCATCGTCGCTGGCCATCAGCCATTGCGAGCTTAATAAGGGTATCGGTTGATGAATTTCCTCTTTCGCTTTCGAGCTGATACTGACAGTGCGTTGAATTTTGCCGAGTAACATCAAAATGTCTTGGCAAACCCGACGATCCGCGCCGCGCGTGAGGTCGAACAAACGGTTTTCCAGTTGATGCGCCAATGAGGCCAATCGCGCCGACGCTTTGTCACTGCGGGCAAAGCGGCGCAAACTGTCCAAAAAGCGGTTGCGTTCCAAATCGTTAATCAATTCTGCCGATGGATTGGCGCGCGTTGCAATCCGGCTTATCGGTGTAGCCAGATAGGATTTACCGGAACGCATCATGAATCCGTAGCGTTGAAATTCGGTAATGCCGCGATCCACGCCCAAGGACGCCACCGCACGCGCGAAGTCCAAGCCGTCTTTGGCTGGTTTGCGACCTACAGTTGTTCTACCCTCCTGAAATAAAATTCTCAATTCATCCAAGCTTGATGATTTATTCCACAAAGGAAGCCAAATTTCCGCTCGAGTTTTCTTCGGATCGACATCGGGCGCACTATTAGCGCCACTTCCTGACCCGATTGCTTTAACAGTGAAGGGGTAGCTTAATGCGCCATCGCTAGCGCTTTGTAATCGCTTTGTTGCTGCGGTAGCGAATAATATTGAACCCTCCAGCGTAAATAGATAATCCCAATGATTGTCTCGGGAATCTCCGGAAAATCCGGTAGATGAATTTGGTGCGCCGATATTTCCTGGTGCAAACTGTCCTGGAATCCAAATGGGTATAAAAGGGGTAGATTCCTGAAATAACGATTGCTCTAGCAATGAATTTGCCCAAGGTTTAGGTTCGCCAGTTTCTAAAACTTCCACTAGGTGACTTAAACGCTCAAGATAATTAACGCCAAAATCCATGCTACCGTCCAAACCACCAGTTCCAAGTAACGGAGCATGCATTAGCCGTTCCCCAACAATCTGGCAAGCGTCAAACCAATTTAAAATCGAACCTGCTAAATCATTGCGCAGTGATTGGAGTAAGTCGCGTTTGGTAGTTTTGATAAGAAGTTCTAATGTCTTATGTTCTTTCGTTTCGTCGTCCGAAAGCACTTTCTTAGCTTTTTTTAACTTATCAAGAACTTTAAAACGCGCACGACTTCGATTTAACTCCGAGAGCGTTTTATTGGTTGCGATTTGGGTTAATGCCAGTTTGATGTCTGCAAACCGTTCGTGAACATTACCCGTATAAAGCGCTACCATTTGCGCCCCCTTACGTCCGCCACCTTCGTCATCCCCATCTTTTTCTTCATCGTCACCTTCTAAAAAGCCGCCACGACCATTCCAGGGTGTCAAAATTGGTGTAGGTTGATACTCCTCCAGAAAAAACCGCAATAGGCTTTCTTTATCCAAACTGCTTTGCAACAGAAAGGCCTCGTCCCGCCAGCGACCTTTGGCATTCGGGTCTTTCTGCTCCGCGACCAAACGTAATATGCCCAGCGCCTTCAGGTAATGGGCCAGCGGCGTAGGTGCGCAGCCTTTTAACTCGATTTCGTGGCTCATAGCGGATTCTCCATACCGTCTTGTTGTTCGGCTTCCGAGGCGCGCCAGTCGGCGATGCGGACCAGGATTTCGTACCAGGCCAGTTCGAATGGGCCGTGTTCGCGCAATAGGGTTTGCACGCGCGTGGTCCAAGACGCCCCCATCACTTCGGTTTCGCCCAGCTGCATCAATTCCAGCCGCAATTCGGTAGCCGGCATGACTTGGTCGAGAACGGTAACTTCCGGCAAACAGTCGCCTTGGTAAACGCCACGGGCATAGAGAATATGCGGTTTGTCCTTGGGCGGCTTTTCGTCCGGCATGGCTCTTAGGCTTAAGCGCACTTTGCCGTGGTGGGCGACGATCAAATAGGCAATCAGGTCGCGTTGCGGATGTTCGGCGTTGTTGATTAGCCACGCCAGCATGGAGGCCAGTTCGTGGCGGAAATATCGGCGTTGGTGACCGGCGTTTGCTGCGGATTTGGCCCAAAGCTTTTCATCGCTCAGCCGTTCATCTTGCAGCATGGTGTGTTGAAATACTTTGTGCGATTTACCCACGTCATGCCAAGCAGCGGCTGTAACTACCGCGTGTTTTCCGATTGCTTGGGCCTGCACCTGATCTACCAAGTGTTGGGCATGTTCGAAAACATGCCGCAAATGAGCGGGCAGTTCTATCGCCTTGGTTTTACGGCTATCTTGGTCGCCGGTAAAACTGTCATCGCTTTGCGCCGTTTCCGACGACACGACCGGCACCGCTTGTTTTTTGATGGGATCGAAGCCTGATTCCAGATCGTAACCGCCGTGCCTAGCCAGCAGAAGCAAGGTCATGCCCGGAAATGGCTGGTCGATCTTTTTCCAGGTTTTTGCCAAGCCGTCCCAAACGAAAGCGGTCCGCTCCTTGTCCTTGAAATAGTCTTTGATTTGTCCCATCGACACCGGACAAAGCTCGCTATGCAAAGGTTGCGGTTCATCAGTCTGCGGCTTTTCGATGTCGCGCCAAAACACTCGCAGTTGCGGCATGCCTTGGTCACGGATGAATGGGGAAATGTCGGTGTCGAAGCCGCTCAGGTCGGCATCGGTGTTGAACAAATCCAGAAAATCTTTTTTGCGTATGACCGGATGAATCGCCTGTTCGGTGGTCACTTTCGGCAGTTCGGAAGGCGCGGCGCTCTCCAGACTCAGCATATGGCTGCGGCTAACTGCAAAATCCTCCGGCGCGTAAGGCAAGGCATCGTCTTCGATGTCGATCCAGAAAATATCCGCGCCGCCGGTTTGGTTATATTCGCCGTAACGGTTACAGCGCCCGAAACGTTGGACCAACGACGACCACAGCGCAATCTCGGTAAACAAGGTCTTGCTGGAAATATCCACCCCGGCTTCGATGGCTTGGGTGGCGATGATGATGCGGCCCGCTTCCGGTGCCGCTTGCTGTAAACGCTGGTTAAGTTGCCGCCGCTCGTGCAGCCGAAATCGGGCATGAACCAACAATAATTCCGCCGCCGGCTTTTGCTTTTTCAATTGCGCATATATCTGCTGCGCGCGTTCGACCCGATTGACGATCACCAAACTGTTCGTCCCTAGTTGATGCTGTTGGCTAACCAGTTCGGCGAGTTGCGCGACGTAGTTTTTTTTGGTTTCGGTGCTTAGCAGGCATGCCGCTTTGGAAAGGCGCTTTATCGCCTTAATGCGTCGTTGTACCTCTGGAAGGGTTTGTTCGGCGCTGCTCAATGGCAAGCTGATTGTCTTTGGCAAATAATCGGCAAAGTCTACTGTATTCAACCAATCGCGATTTAAGGTGGCGGAAACCCAAAGGCTTTTTGTGACGACACTGGTTGTCAGCGTACGCCGGAAGGCTTCCACTTGCGCGCTGGTCGATAAGCCCGCACCCATCAACTGCACTTCGTCGAACACCCACAGTGCATCGTTATGCAGCAAGGCAAAATGCACAGGCCATTGGTAACGGCTAACGCCGTAGCCGCGCATTAAGGCGCGCGACAACAGCATGTCCTGAGTACCGATCAGAATAGCGTCTTTTTCCGGTTGCATAACCCAGGATTGGCCGTCTTCGCCGCCCATCAAAATGTGAACATTGACTTGATCTTGCAGATTCAAGCGTTCTAGCCAGGAATCGATGTTGGCTTGGGTTTGCTCGACCAAAACCCGCATCGGTAAGCAGTACACCAGTCGGCGCGGCGTGTCGACATCATGCGCGACTTGACGTTTATAAAGCCACGCCAATATGATTGCGGCGGTTTTGCCGAGGCCGGTTGGAATTTCCAGGAAATCCGGCCAAGCAGCTTGGGCCAGGGTTTGTTGATACGGAAACGGCTCCGCTAACAATGTTGCTTGTCTGAAAAATGCGCTGTAGTCGCTCATGGCAAACCTTTTGAATCAGGGTAAACGTTTTCTAACATGGCTCGGTCTCAGAACCTGAGGCCGAGATTTTTTTCGTTCAAATATTTTTCAAGTCATCTGTAAACTGCCAGCAGCTTCTCCGCTTTCTGCCTGACCAATTCCCGCAAAAAACCCGGCTCGACCACTTCCACCTCGGCGCCGTATTTCAAAATATCCATCAGTAGCTCTTCGTGACGGTTGAACGGGATGCGCAGTTGGTAGCGGCCGTCGGTTAGCCACTCGGATTCTTGTTGGCTGTGCCAGGTTTCGTCGGCGACCCAGCGGCCGGCTTTGGCGGAGAAATTGAGGATGGCGGTGTGTTTGGGCGTGCCGGCGAAGATGCCGTAGGAGGAGCCAAAATGTTGTTGCAGCGTGGCCGGGTCCAGCAGTTGCGCCGGTTCGCCGCTGGCGGTTGCGGATCTGATGCGGTCCAGCGCAAAGGTACGCGGTTCGTTGCGCTGGTGGCAGTAGGCGTCGAGGTACCAGTTGTCTTTGTACAAGACCAGGTTTTGCGGGGATACCGGCCGTTCGCTGGTTTGGTCGTCGCTGCGGGCGTGATACTGAATAATTAGCCGGTGTTGATTGAACAGGGCTTGGACCAAGGTCAAAAACAAGCCGTCGTTGCGGCTGCGGTAGGCTTGGCTAAGGATTTTGATACGGCCCAGTTGCGGGGTTTTGACGCCCGGCGAGCGGTCCAGCAGTTTTTGCAAATGGTCGCGGAGTTGGCCGATTTCATTTTGCAATAATCCCGGCGCCAGGTTGCCGAGCAGGTGTTCGCAGGCAATCAAGGCTTGCAGTTCTGCGGCGGTGAGCCAGATGCCGGGCAGTTCGAACGGATGGCGCGGGTCGTCGCGGTCGTAGTAGTAACCGCCGGCGCTGCGGTCGCAAACCAGCGGCGCGTTCAAACGGTCGCGCAAGTCGTCCACCAAGCGCTGGCGGGTGGCTTTGGAGCAACCTAGTTCTTTGTCTATTTCCGGTCCGGAAATGGGTGTGCGGCGGCTTTTCAGCAAGCCGTGGAGTTTGACGATTTTGTCGAGGTGATGCATGGCTGAAATCTCTATCCCTGATGATTTGTCGCTAACAGCTTAGACCAGTTTTTCAAGCGTGACCGGGCCGACCTTTACGGGCCGGACTGAGTTTGCCAAAACCTATAAAGCCAGCCTCATGATGACACTTTTACCCGCTAAACTTGGCAAGGTGATGCCTTGTCTTACCAGCCTTGCTTAAGACATGCAAAAACTGCCATTGCCCTTTGGGAGAAGCTGGTGATAATGGGCTCAAAAAAGCTTTAACCTTACTTTACGTTCCTGACTCCAGCCCGCTTGCATATGAGGAAGGCAATTCAACGGCGCCTGCTTAACATGCTGGCCGCGGGCTGAACGCTCGTTAAAACTGCAGTCTATGACCGATTGAAACCATGGAAAACTCGACTTTATTGAACCGTTCGAAAAAAACCTCACTGCCGGAACATTCGGTGCTTTTACCGATGATGCAGTTGATCTGGCGGCCGCTGGCGACGCTGGCCGGAATTCATAAGCAATACGGCGAGCTGGTGTTGGGACGGCTGTTGGGCAGAAATATTCTGTTCGTCTGCGACCCGGAATATATAGAGCAGATTTTCAATCTGGAGGGCAAGGGCCAGTTGAACCGTAATTTTCTCTATGACGCCAAGAAATCGCTGTTCGGTAACGGCTTGGTCAATAGCGAAAGCCAGGTTTGGAGTAAACAGCGCCGCTTGATGCAACCGTTGTTTACCAAGGACACGGTTAAAAACTATGAGTTGATCATGGTCGAAGAAGCGGCGGCGATGGCGGAAGAGTTGAAAAAGGCGGCGTCCGGCCAAGTTGATTTAAGCACGGAAATAAAGCGGCTGATTCAGCGGATTTTTATCCGTATCCTGCTGGGCAAGTCCGTGGATCAGCTAAGCAACGGCGCGGAGCTGATCAAGGTGATCGAAATCATCTGTCAGGAGTTGCCGGTACAGTTGGGCAGCGAAATTGTGCTTGGCCGCCGTTTGAAACGCTTCTTCCCGCTAAAATCCAAGCGTTATCTGACCGCCGTGAACTATCTGCAAACCTTTATCGGTGCGGAAATTGCGCAGACGCGGAAGAGTCCGGGACAAAGTCTGATATCGCAGTTAATGCAAGCCAGCGACCGCAGTACCGGTTACACGATGCCCGACAATTTGCTGCAAGACGAAGCCGTCAATCTGTTCTTCGCCGGCCAGGAAACCACTATCAATACCTTGGTGTGGTTTTTTTATTTAACCGGCAGGCACCCGGAAGTGCGCGACAAGATCGCCGCCGAAATCTGCAGCTTGCCGAACGAAACCTTAAGCTCGGCGCACTTGGGCCAGCTGAGTTATACCAAAGCGGCGTTGAACGAAACCCTGCGCCTGTATCCGCCCACTTCGGCGCTGTCCACGCAAACCGTTCAGGACATAGAGCTGGGGGATTACGCGATTCCCGCCGGCACCATCGTGTTATTGAGCATGCACACCACCCACCATAGCGCCCGGCTTTGGGAGAGCCCGGACGCTTTTAATCCCGACAGATTTCTGGAAACCGCGACGCCCGGCGGACACAAATATGCCTTTTTTCCGTTCGGCGGCGGTTTGCATAATTGCATAGGGCGTCATTTTGCCGAGCTGGAAATGCTGTTGGTCATAGCCAGTTTTTTCAAGGCATTTACCTTCGAAACCGACATTTCCGTCAAAGAAGCCTTCAGCGTTACGTTGAAACCGGACCGTCCGGTTGTTGGCAGAGTGGAACCAATTGGTTAAGCTTACGGTCTGCGCTGACGGTTATAGCTAGTCGGCGCCGCACGGGCCGACTAGACGGCCTTTTTACGTAACAGGGAGCGTCATGAAACAGACCATTAGTTTTGTCACACTAGGCGTAGCCGATTTGGCTAGAAGCCGGCGTTTTTATAAAGCACTGGGTTGGCAAGAATCGTCCGGCAGCCAGCAGGAAGTGGCATTCTTTCAGGTGGGGAGCCTGGCATTTGCGTTGTTCGGCCGCGAAGCATTAGCAGACGACGCAATGGTATCGGCCGATGGCTCAGGTTTTCCCGGATTTTCGCTGGCTCACAACGTCGCATCGGCAAAAGAAGTTGACGCGACCTTGCTTGAAGCGGTTTCGGCCGGAGGTAAGCTGGTTCGTCCTGGCGAAAAAGCGGCTTGGGGCGGCTTCAGGGGTTATTTTTCCGACCCCGACGGCTTTCTTTGGGAAGTTTGTTTCAATCCTTTTTTTCCGCTCGACCAACACGGTTTTGTGCAACTGCCAAACTAAACAAAGATTCTAATAACTCGCCTTGCACTGCCGTTATATCAGTTGCTCCAGAGTTATTGAGCAAAAACTGCAACCATTAATATTCAATAGTGGCCGATAAGGCCGGATAATCACATCAAAATGAAATTTAGAGTTTTTCTGCAAAGACTATCTCATCCTCGCGTTAGAAGACGATTAAAAATTGGCCTGTCTGTTTGGGGCGTGGCTATTGCCATTAGCCTGATTGCCAAACTGGCTTACGATATTGGTTATTTTAAAGCGCAATCGTTAATAAACGATAAAAACTCGGCAACCCCTAATATCACCCAGATACTAACCATAGAATCGGCTCAGCGCATAGTATCCGGAGCTTTAAAAGAAGATCCTGATTATCCAAAGACCATTGTGACGCAGGTTATTGATAACAACCAAAAGCTGGCGACTATTATTGTCGAAAATAACAAACAAAGAAAAATAGGCTGGATTATCGATATGCGCTTATTTTTTACCGGCGATTTATTTAACGACAACGGCTACAACTTAACCGAATCTATTGAGCATCAGCATAATATCAGTAGAGGCGAAAACTGATTATTAATCCGGCCCAGGCCAATATCGTCGCTCCCGCGCAGGCGGGAGCACAGCGGCTATACCGGATTGCGGCGTGGTCCAAAGGCTCCGGACTGCAAAGTCCCGGTTAATCCATTTGCGCAAAGACCGGTTATCCATGCCGCCAAACAGGCTGTTGAGAGCCGCCTGACAAACTGCTACCATCGGCGGACAATATCCTCATTGATCTATCTCAGCGCGATATTCTCTTTGCTTCCAAACAAAATCTCAGCGGATTTAAGGACCTAAACATGCCGATTATTGCGTACCAATCCCTTAACTCTAACTCCAGTTCCGAGCACGGTATCAGCGCCTCCAATTCTCAGTACTTCACGAGAATGACACATGAGCATATGGCGCAAAATTCGGCGCCCTGGAATCTGGTTCTGCCGACCGCGCCCGATATTTCGCCGGACATTCCGGTACAAGGTCCGGCCGAATTGCGTTCGACAGCGTCGTCCGGATACATGGATAAAGGCCAACACAGCAACGACAGTTTTTCGAGTATGGTTGCCAATAAGGTCCGGCAAATTTACCAAAACCTGATACGCGCTTTCGGCGGCGCCGATTTACTGGTATGCGGCGAACTGGACAGCAGCCATTCGGACTGGACATCCCTGCATAGTAACGCCGGGCAATTGATTCATACATCCTCGCCTGCCAAGGCTTGTAATTGCTTTAGCGTCCATTCCACTAAAGATGCGGCCAACAAGTTTCTGGGCGAAGGCGACGGTTGGCTGGCGATAGCGTGTTACAACATCATCGTGGTATTCGTACACGTGCCAAATTCCATCGCCAAAGATGAAAATAGCCTGATGAGCTATTACCAAAAAATTAACAGCGTGGTGATTCAAGCCGGACTGGGGCCGATTGACGTGGTAATGGGCGATACGAATCAGCCGACCAACGATTTTACCGCCAGAGTGCTTAGCCGAGCGTTGGGCATCAAATTTAGCGACGCCCACCCCGGTGGCAGCATAAACCCCTTCGACTCGCATCAACGCAGCTTTGAAGGCACTAACAGCACGGCCACCAAAAAATACGATGTAGCCGTTTTTAACACGACTAGCCTAAAATTGGCGGAAGTCGTCTACCTGTCGCAATCGACGCCGGTAAGCGGCGGCGGCAGATATACAGCGGCTGTTACCGATCACATGGGTATTGGTTTAAGGATAGAAAAATAATCGGCATTTCCTATAGTTACATCGCGGACAGGTCTCTAGCTTTGCTACCTAGCCGCGCAAATGTCCATCCCCATACGCCACCCACTTGTAGGTAGTGAGTTCATCCGGCCCGACCGGGCCGCGCACGTGGAGTTTATCGGTGCTGATACCCACCACCGATCCCAAACCGTAATCGCCGCCGCCCGACAAACGAGTCGAGGCGTTAATCATCACCGACGCCGAATCCACCTGCTCTTCAAATTGCCGGGCCAAGCTCAGGCTTTGCGTGACGATGCCGTCGGTATGGCCGGAACCGTAGCGGTTGATATGGTCTATGGCTTGTTGAATGCCGTCCACGACCTTCACCGACAGTATCGGCGCCAGGTATTCGCTATGCCAGTCTTCTTCCATCGCTGGAACAACACCGGGCAACAGCTTTTGGGTTTGTTCGCAGCCGCGCAGTTCGATGCGGTTTTCGGCAAATGCGGTGTGCAGCAACGGCAACAGTTGTGCGGCGCATGCACTGTCCACCAGCAAGGTTTCCAGTGCGTTACAGACTTGCACACTTTGGCATTTGGAATTGACCGCCAGCGCGACGGCTTGCTCCGGATCGGCATCTGTAGCGAGATACAGGTGGCAAATGCCGTCGTAATGCTTGATAACCGGAATCCGCGTGCCTTCGGCGATGCGCTTGATCAAGCCTTTGCCGCCGCGCGGAATCAGCACGTCGATATATTCGTCCATTTTCAGCAACTCGCCCACCGCTTCGTGGCCGGGGGTGCGGATGATCTGTATCGCATGTTCCGGCAGACCGGCAGCAACCGCGCCGGCTATCATCGCATCGGTGAGTATCGCGTTGGTTTGCAAGGCTTCCGAACCACCGCGCAAAATCACCGCATTACCGCTTTTGATGCACACCCCGGCGGCATCGGTGGTGACGTTGGGGCGCGATTCGTAAATGATGCCGATCACGCCGAGCGGCACCGATTTTTTGTAAACCCGCAGCCCGGCCGGATTGGTATGCCCGGTCAGTATCCGGTTTAACGGGTCCGGCAATTGCGCCACTTTTTTCAGGCGCGACAGCATGTAATCAAAGGTTTTGTCGTCTATCGTCAGGCGCTTGACCATGGCATCCGATTGGCCTTCTTCGCGGGCTTTGACGATTTCCTGGGCGTTGACCTCCAGCACTCGCTGCCTGACCAAGTCCAGCGCTTCGGCCATTTTCGCCAGAGCCAGATTGCGCGCAGATTCGGACGCTGATGCTAATTGGCGCGACGCGGCGCGACTTTGTTGGGCGATGGTTTGGATGGTGTTGGTAGTCATGTTTTTTAAGGAAAATTGTTTTTCAAACTGCTGATATTGATCGGTTTTATCTGACGCAGGAATATTAACCAGGCCTTTAAATACCGTGCGATGGATATTGATTACCACATCTATTCATTAACAACTAATCTAGATAAACTAGATATTCAACATATTCCAGAGAATACAAGTCGTCAAAAAATTGTTGCAGATTTTCCATGTACTTTTTTGCAGTTTTATTCCGCTGTTTTTGAATATGCAAAGTGATGCTTTTGTCGGTAACCTCTTGAAACCACAGCTCAAGATAACCGCGATGCCCCCAGTCATCCTCACCAATCTCATTTGTATTCTCCGGCATAATCCCAAGATCACTGCATAAACGCTTAACTTGCAGAAAATCGGACTGCTTGAAAAATACTTTGAGAATATAAATTTTTGGTTCAAGAGGTTTCATTTATTTCTGTCCTAAAGATATTCCTTTTTCGCAAGCTGCTCCAGCTGAATGCGTCGCTCATCCTCAAAATCATCATTTCGGCATACCCAAGGGCACGCGGGGAATGTCGAAATCCAAATGGCATGGATAGCTAGAAGCTTACCATCTATGGCAATGAATGCCCTCTTCCCAGTAAGTAGGGTGAATTAAGAAACGCACCAATCGCGATCAATGCGGTACACCGTGTTTACCGCATCCTACTGACCACAGCAATTACCAATCTTGATATTCATTCGAAATATTCCAATCTATTCTCAATTCTCGCATGGCCTTTTCTACTGTTGTAGGTAGTCTATTTTCACGGATCACGAGTCTCAAAAATCGTTCGATCAAATATTTGCGAGGTAAAGGTGTTTCGTTACATGAGAGAACAGACCTTAGAGTGCGAGCCATTCCCTTAAGGTCTTTCAGGTCTGTACATTCATCAAGCGGGAAACAGATTGGGTTATCAAATTCAACTTTGACCTCGCTGTTCGAGACAAATAGCTTTTTATCTAAAGTATCAAGCCAAGCTTCGTGATCGTCTAATCCTTGCCTCATAGAATGTTGCTCTGACAAATGGCTGAAGGAGATTAGTATATCCGCCCAAATCGATAGAGTTATAGTTTCGTGTGATCCTAAGGGCGAACTGCTTCAACATATACCAGTCGATCAAATAAGAGTCGTAAAAGACCGGATCGGTTCGATATCCAAAGTACCAGCCCAACCTCATCCAAAACCACTTTAAAAGCCAAATGCTTTATCATTGGGCCAGGACACGTACGGAACTCGCATAATTACAATGAATAACACTCCGCAGCCCACCGCCAAACCTTTGATATCACCCGTCATTTTATTCGCCGCCACGCTGTTTATCAGCGCCACACTGATGTTCGTGTTGCAGCCAATGTTCGGCAAGCTATTGCTACCGCTGCTGGGCGGCACGCCGGCGGTGTGGAACACGTGCATGGTGTTTTACCAAACGCTGCTGTTTCTAGGCTACTTGTATGCGCATTGGTTGAGTTCGCGGTTGGGCAGTCAACGGCAGATACAGATTCACACCGCCTTGCTGGTTTTCAGCGTGATCGCACTACCCGTGGCGCTGCCGCAGGATGCCGCACCACCCACCGAAGGCGACCCTACCTTATGGCTGGTGTGGACCTTGTTTCTGGCTATCGGCCTACCGTTCTTCGTGGTATCCACCACTGCGCCTTTGTTGCAAAAGTGGTTTTCGCATAGCGGCCACCACAGCAGCGACGACCCTTATTACTTATACGCCGCTAGCAATGCCGGCAGCCTGTTGGCTTTATTGAGCTATCCCTTTTTGATAGAGCCGAATTTGGGTTTGGCGAACCAAAGACTGATTTGGAGCGGCGGCTATATTGGCCTCTGCGCGTTAATTGTCGTTTGCGCGCTCAGCTTCTGGCGCAGCCAAGCCGAGAACGCAGACGACGAAGTGTTAAGCGATGCCGGCATCGAGCCGCCATCGACGCTAGAGCAGTTGCGCTGGCTGGCGCTGGCTTTCGTACCGTCCAGCTTGCTACTGGGCTTGACGCAGTTCATCAGCACCGACATCGCCGCCGTACCCTTGCTGTGGATAGTGCCGCTGACCTTGTATTTGCTGACCTTCATCCTGGTATTCAGTACCTGGGCCGAGCGTATCCGACCCTGGATGCTGGCTGCACAACCGGCAGTATTGACGGTATTCATCGCATATTCCTTCATTAATCCGGCCACATTGCCCTACTGGCTGGATTTGATCCTGCATTTGCTGGCCTTCTTCCTGGCGGTGATGGTCTGCCACGGCGAACTGGCTAAAAGCCGGCCGCATCCGCAATATCTGACCCGCTTTTATCTGGTGATGTCTTTCGCCGGCATGTTGGGCGGTTTGTTCAATACTTTCGTCGCACCGTTTATCTTTAACGCGGTTTACGAATATCCGATCATGATCGTCGCCGCCTTGCTGTTGCGCCCCGGTTTTTTCAACGGCCGTTGGTTTTTGCAGCCGATTTTCCCGATGTTGTTATTAATCACCGGCCTGACTATTTACTTCACTAGCCACCAGCTATTCGACTACCTGGACTTGATCGGCGGCGCGCTAATTCTGCTGGCCGGTGTGAGTTATTCGCTACGGCATAGCCCCATCGGTTTGGGCGCGTTGACCGGGGTGATTTTGTTGTTCACGCTGGGCTTGCACAGCATGGCCTCTAACACTATTTATCAGGAACGCAGCTTCTTCGGCGTGATGTCGGTCCGAGATACCGTCATCCCCGATGAAAACCAACGGCCGGAAACCGTCCGCGAGCTGTATCACGGTACCACCAAACATGGCGCACAGCGCCTGACCGCCGCCAACGTCACCACACCCTTGACCTATTACAGCCGCCCCGGCCCCATCGGCCAGCTGTTTGCCGAATTTGACGGCGAAAACCGGCATTGGCACATCGGCGCGGTGGGCTTGGGTGCCGGTGCGCTCGCCTGCTACACCAAGGAAGGCCAGCTGTGGAAATTCTATGAAATCGACCCGCTGGTTGTGGAAGTGGCACAAAACCCGGCCTGGTTTAGTTACCTCAGCCGCTGCAACAAGCAAGCAGAAATGATCGTCGGCGATGCCCGACAATCGTTGCTGAAAGAAACCGACGCCAGCTTCGATTTATTAATCATGGACGCCTTCAGCTCGGATGCCGTACCCACGCATCTGCTGACGCGCGAGGCTTTGCAGCTATACTTTAGCAAGCTGAAAGACAACGGTTTACTGGCTTTTCATATCACCAACCGCCATCTGGCGCTGAAAAAAGTCATGGCCGACCACGTCAACCAATTGCATTTGGCGGCCTTGTTGCAGGAATTTAAACCGGAAACCGATGTCCCTCTGGTCATCGCTACCGACTGGGTAGTGATAGCAAAACAGCCCGAGCGCCTGCAGCGCTTGCAGCAAAGCCGGCTCGGGCATTGGCAGAAACTACCGCTGACGTTCGGTCTGCAGCCTTGGACCGACGACTTCACTCATATTATTGGCATTTGGAAATAGGATAGGACATGCTCATTACGGACCTTGCCCAACGTTGCGGCGCCACCGCCCAGGGCGGCGACTCGACCACTTTTATTAATTCTGCGGCCGACATCATGTCAGCCACCCCGCATCAAGTCACCGTGCTTAGCGACGGTAAATACAAAAAATATTTGAAAGACTCCAAGGCTTCGGCCTGCTTTATCGCCGAACAATTGCTAGATGGCGAGATTCCGGAAAATCTGACCTTGTTGGTCTGCAAAGACCCGGAAATCAGCTTTTTAAATGCGGTAAAACTGCTGCATCCGGAACCGGTTTTTAAACGCCAGGTGTCCGAGCATGCGGTGTTGGCTGAAACATCGACTTTGGGTTTTGACGTACATGTCGGGCCGTTCGCTACCGTGGGCCAACAAAGCAGCATCGGCGACAGCAGCACTATCGAAGCCGGCGCCCGCATCGGCAATCATGTGATGATAGGCAAGCACTGCCATATCCACCCCAACGCGGTGATCTACGACCACAGCATCATTGGCAATAACGTGATCATTCACGCCGGCGCGGTAATCGGTGCCGATGGCTTTGGCTATAAATTCCGAGACAACCAGCACGTGAAAGTACCGCACGTCGGTCATGTGGAAATTGCCGACAACGTCGAAATCGGCGCCAACACCTGCATCGACCGCGGCGCACTGGGCGCCACTAAAATCGGCTGGGGCAGCAAGATCGACAACCTGGTACAGCTCGGTCACAACAATATCGTCGGCCGCAATGTGATTATCTGCGGCCAGTCCGGCATCTCCGGCTCTTGCACCATCGAAGACGGCGCGATTTTAGCCGGCAGCACCGGTGTGGCAGACCACGTCAAAATCGGTGCGCGGGCGGTAGTGATGGCCCGCAGCGGCATCTCTGGAGACATCGATCCCGGCGCGCAAGTATTTGGCAGTCCGGCCAAGGACCGCAAAGTGGCCTGGAAAGAACTGGCTGCTTTGGCCAAATTGCCGGAGTTGCTGCAAAAATTTAAGGCGCTGGAAGCGCGGGTGCTCAAACTGGAAGAGTAAGCAGGTTTGTAGGGGCGCTTTAAATCGCCCAAAGCGAATCAATCGCCCCTAAAACTTGGCACATTTCTATACCACTCAACAGGACAGAATCATGAACGACAAACAGCGAGTCGCGGAACACGCGGTACAACATGTCAAACCGGGCATGATAGTGGGACTGGGCACCGGCTCCACCGCCAATTTTTTCATCGAAGCGCTGGCGCGTCGGCAAAATGAGGAAGGCCTGCAGTTCAAGGTGGTTTCCAGTTCAGTAGTCAGCGCCAACAAAGCCAAACAACTGGGCTTGTCCTTGCTCGGCATGGAACATATCGACGGCTTGGATTTATATGTCGATGGCGCGGACGAGGTAAGCCCCGACCTGACTTTGCTGAAAGGCCGCGGTTACGACCTGGTGCGAGAAAAGTTGCTGGCCAAGGCCGCGGATCAGTTTCTGGTGTTGATTGATGCCAGCAAGAAGGTCAATCGCATCGGCGAGAAATTCCCTATTCCCATCGAAGTCAGCCCATTTGCCTGGCGACTGGTGCAGCGCAGTGTTGCGGCGATTGGCGGCCAAGGCTCGTTGCGGCAAACTGCCAATCAAGACGGATTGGTGGTTACCTCGCACGGCAGCCTGGTGCTGGATGTAGCCTTCGAAGCCAATCCGGACGGTAAAACCCTGAACGAGCAACTGAATGCCATTCCGGGCATTGTCGAACACGGCATTTTCTGCGGTCTGACCCGCGCAGTATTTTGCGGTCAAGACGGCCAAGTCGAAGAGCAGTGGGCTTAATCGCCAAGAATCCCAGCACAAGCTCCCAAAATCCGTCTCGCCGAATGGGCAGGTTCTCACCCATTCGGCGATTTACGTTCACGTCATAAAATAAAACGTCAAACTAAAAACCCCGGTTGCCGTGGAAATCAGCTTCACTTTATTCAGCAAAGGCAGCGACAGCCAGTAATGATGGCATTCGGTTTTTCGGCGCTCCCAAGTCAACCGCAAACACTCTACGCACTTCCGGCACAGGCGCGGCATAAGCCGCCATAAGCCGTACAACAACAAACCGGCGATCAATAACAGAATATAGAACGTGAGAATCTGGCTACCGTGCCGAGACGTATGAAATAGGTGTTCAACCGTGTACTCTATGCCTAGCTCGAACCATTCGTACAGAAAATGCAGTAGCTCGAAACACAGATGCAGAACATTCATAAACAAATCAATCACCATGTCATACATGGCGATAGATAGCGCGATCAGCCCGACGATAACCAAGTCAAGATGCTCTCTGATCATCTCAATTCTCCAGGATTTGTGAATAACAAACGCAACCGGGCCGGTTAGCGCTCTTCCATGGCCATCTGCCTGTGGTATTCCGCCATTTGCCGGCTTTCTTTGGCGGCCATCTCCAAATCTCTGACCATCGCGTCAGCGCGCGCCTTCAAATCCTGAATGCGTTTTCCATACTTCCAGGGTTTGGCTATATATTGATCCAGCATTTCTCGCTCTTCCTGGGCATCCGCATCCAGCGTTTTAGCGACATCTTCGTAATGATCGGCAAGACGTATATGCGCATCTCGGGTATCAGCGGTCTGTACCGCTTTTGCCCAACTTTGCGGCTTGGGGCCAGACTCTGTCGCACAAGCAGACAGCAATCCGACGGCAATCAGTAGCGATGCTAAGTGTTTAGTTTTCATTGATGGTCTCCTTTCTTATTATTTGTGATCACAATGTTTTCTAATGCAATGTGCTGTTTTTACAATCACTCTTCACCAACTCCCTGATTCGGCAAAGGTACGGAGGGAGTAAAAAAGTTAGAAACTCCATTCGCCCTTTTGCCGATGCAATTGATCCATCTTCATCGACGCTCGCTCAAAGGATTGCAGCATATCGTCGGAATGCGGAGTAAGCGTTGCGGCAAGTGCGTTAACTTGCGGCGTCGAAGATGTGCTGTCAGCGGCCGTTGTGGATGACGCCACAGTGGATAAGACAGTCTTCACACCAACAGCATGGGGATACTCGGCATCTTCCCTAGTTGCACAAGCGGACATCAGCAAACTAACGCTGATTAAATACGCGGCACTTATCCGTGCAGCGCTTTTTCCCGAAGCTAATGGAATAAACATGAATTGCGGCTCCTGTTGTTATCTGGCCTGACCCAGTTTTGATTTTTGAAAATGCCCCTTCACACGTCATTAAGATAGCGAATCGCTATCTTAATAGCAACACCATTGCCTTTCTTCATATCGGTTAGCCATTGCAAACGCCGGTTTTTTGTTTAAAAAGCAGCCGTAATCAAGCTGCGTAACGGTAAATGGGGTTGATCGGGGTGTTATGGTCAAGCTTGATCAACTCTTCAATCAAGCCATCGTCAAGCCCATACACCCAGCCGCGCACGGTTGGTTTATGGCCCTGTTTCCAGGCCGATTGGATGATGGAGGTATGCGCCAGGCGATACACCTGTTCGATAATGTTCAACTCAACCATCCGGTCGAGCTGCTTCTCCGGATTGATATGATCCAACTCGTCCATGTGCAGACGATAGACATCCTTGATATGCATCAGCCATTTATTGGTGATCGCCAAATCGACATTTTGCGCTTGCAATGCCGCTTTGACGCCGCCGCAACCGTAATGGCCGCAGACGATCACATGTTTGACTTTCAGCACTTCAATCGCGTACTGCAACACGCTGAGGCAATTAAAGTCGGTGGTAACGACTTGGTTAGCGATGTTGCGGTGCACAAAAATTTCTCCCGGCTGAGCGTTGACCACGGTCTCCGCCGGCACCCGGCTATCGGCGCAACCTATCCATAAAAACTCGGGACGTTGCTCCTTGGCCAAATTGACGAAATAGTCCGGATTTCTGTTTACCAGTTGTTGAGACCAGGCTTTGTTTTCTAAAAGCAGTTTGTTAGGCATGGCACGCACATTCCTTATTGAGTTGATGGTGAGGCTAAATTAACGGCTTAACCTTTCATCAACCTTTCAAAGAACATCTGGCTATCCCCAAAGCGCGTGCTAACTATTGATTACACTTTCGTCAGCATTAAAAACAATCTCGAAGCGAGTCCCCTGCCTACCCTGGCCGCCACTGACTACCGTGACCCGTGCCGCATGCAAATCGGCAATTTCTTTGACGATGGCCAGCCCCAAACCGCAACCCTCCCCTTGGCTGCCCTGGATTCGATAAAAGCGTTCGAAAATTTTCTCCTGCTCGATAATCGAAATGCCGGGACCGTCGTCCTCGACAATCAGCGCCAAATGCGGCAAGGCCCGAACGCCAACATTGATATGCCCGCCGCTGTTGCCGTAGCAAATCGCATTGTCCAACAGATTGCTGAGCAATTCGCGCAACAAGACCGCGTCACCGGCGACCATCACGGCGGCATCCGGCGCGTCGAATCCCAGTTCAATATTCCGATCCAAAGCCCTGGTCACCCAATCCATACACGATTCCCGCGCCAGCTTGACCAAATCGACCGGTTTGAATTCCGGAGCACTGTGCGACACCGATTCCGACCGGGCGAGAACCAGCAATTGCGTACTGAGATGAGCAACGCGGTCGGCGGCATTTTTGATATGTCCAAGCGCCGCTTTCATCGCTTCCGGGTTGTCGGCACCGAGAGCACGCTCGGCCTGTAATTTTAGACCGGCCAGCGGTGTACGTAATTGATGCGCGGCATTTTCGATGAAACGCTGTTGGGTGATTAAGGTCGAACCCAGCCGTTGCAATAAATCGTTGATGGTATGCGTCAGCGAGCGTACTTCCAACGGCACGTCGGCATCCAGGATCGGATTAAAGTCGCGGGCCGAACGCTCGGCCAGGTGCGCGGCCAGATCGTTCAACGGCCTGAGCCCGCGATTAACGCCGGTCCAGACATGAAAACCGACGATGAACAGCAGCAAAAATTGTGGCGGGACCACGGCCAGTAAAATCTCGGTCATCATGCTGCGGCGCTTGTTCAGGGTTTCCGCCACGGACACCAACACGTGCTCGGAACTGGGCGTCGGCGTGGTCAGCACCGACACGATCCGCACCTCATGGCCTTCGATCTCGCCGTTCGAAAAAAACGGTTCATTACTGGTTAACGTGTTAATCACTGGACTGGGCAAGTCGGCGTCGCCGGCCATGAAGCCCTCTGCTTGCGACTCCACTTTAAAAAAGGTTTTATCGACGTCGTCCCAACGAAATACTTCGACAGCAATCGGCGGTAATTCGAAAGTGACGTGGTTTTGTTGGGCATGCACCTCTTGCGTCAACGACTTCACCGAATCCAGCAACCAGCGGTCGTACGCCAGATCGGTATAGTGCATTGCCACGAAATAAGAAGCAGCGGCATCCAGCAATACCACGAAAAGCAGGGGCAAAGTCAGCTTGGAAAGCAGCTGAGCCCTAAGACTTTGCGGTTTATTCATCCTGACTTTTCTCCAAAAGATAACCCAGCCCGCGCAGGGTTCTAATGTTGATCCCCAACGGTTCCAAGCGCTTGCGCAGCCTATGCACATACACTTCGATGGCATTGTCGGCCAATTCCTCGGCATGGGCCGCCAGCCGTTGCGCAATATTATCCTTGCTGACCACCCGGCCGCTGTTCAACATCAAGGCTTCCAACACGCCGTATTCCCGCGGCGGCAGCGCCATCGGCATGTCGTTGGCGCTGATCTGCTGATTGCGGGTATCCAAAGTCAATGCCCCGAAACGAATGTCATGATTAAAGCCGCCGTGACTGCGGCGCAACAACGCCCTGACCCTGGCTTCCAACTCCCGCAGTTCGAAGGGTTTGGTCATGTAATCGTCGGCGCCCAGTTCCAGACCGCTAACCCTATCGTTCAGCGCATCGCGGGCGGTCAATATCAACACCGGGATCACCGATTTGCGCGCCCGTAACTGCCGCAATACCTCCCGTCCGTCGATGTCAGGCAGGCCCAAATCCAGAATCACCAGATCGTAGGGTTGCGTCATCAGCGCGCTACCGGCGTAATTCCCGGTCTTGGCCAGCGTAGTGTCGAAGCCCCAATCGCTCAGGGTTCGCGACAAGCCGTCCCCCAATGCGGCGTCATCTTCGACTAATAAAATTCGCATGCTTTGTTTCCTATCTTGAAAGGTTAATGACTGCGGGTATCAACAGGGTGAGCCGCGCGCCAGGCGTCGCTCCATGGTATCCAAGAACACAGTCATGTTTGAAAACCTTATCACGAAACCCCCAACCTGCCGGACTGCAAACCTTTGGCCGGTGGATTTCAACCAGACAACCAATCTAGGAGCTTAAAGCTTATCAAAAATCAAACACCCTTAAATCGGAGTATTTGCGCCTCTAACTCACGCTATATCTAAGACCAAAGGTAAATCCCCTATACGTTGCTGGTATTTATTCACTGATCAATAGCACAAAAAAATACTGGCATCGAATTTGCTCAAATCTAGTCGATTTCAAATGAATATTTTACGTTTATTTCAGTCGCAGGCTTAATTCGCTCTATTAAATTAAAGATTAATAATAGATATTTTATACGTATTGTAAATTAGGCAGTTTAAAATGAAATATAAAACAACTTTATTTATGGGATTATTGGCCGCTTTAATAAGCGGATGCAATCACTCCGATACTGAGCATCCAGAAGAAATACCCAAACTGGAAGCGACCATGCCGCTACGCGAAGATACTGCGGTAACTAAGGAGTATGTTGCCCAGATTCACGCATTTCGACATATTGAAATTCGCGCATTGGAACGGGGCTATGTGCAGAATATATTTGTCGATGAAGGGCAGTTGGTTCATCAAGGCCAACCGATGTTCAAAATTATGCCAAATATTTACCAGGCCGAATTATTAAAAGCCCAGGCCGAAGCCAATGCGATAAATATCGAATACCTAAACACCAAGGGTTTGGCAGATCAAAAAATCGTCTCACCCAATGAGCTAGCCTTGGCGAAAGCCAAGCTGGACAAGGCTAACGCGGAAGTGAAGCTGGCGGAAACCCATTTGGGTTTTACCAATATTAATGCGCCATTCGAAGGCATCATGGATCATCTGGATGTGCGGACCGGCAGCTTACTGGAAGACGGCGCCTTATTAACCACATTATCGGATATCAGTAAATTGTGGGTTTATTTTAATGTGCCGGAAGCGGAATATCTTGATTATAAATTACACAAGGATGAAGACGCCCGAACCAAGGTGCAATTAAAGCTCGCCAACGGCCAAGTTTACAATCAGAACGGTATTATAGAAACCATAGAAGCTGATTTTGACAATACCGCCGGCAATATCGAATTTCGCGCCACTTTTGCCAATCCGGATAAACTTCTAAGACACGGCGAAACCGGCACCATATTAATGACAAAGCCTTATAAAAATGCGTTGTTAATTCCGCAAAAAGCCACCTTCGATATTCTCGACAAAACCTACGTTTATGTCGTTAATCCAGAGGGAAAATTGGAGCAACGGCTAGTCAAAATCGAAGCCGAATTGCCGCATTTATTTATTATAAAAGAGGGCTTGAAAGACGACGACAAGGTGCTATTAGAGGGGTTGCGCAAGGTCCACGCCGGCGAAAAAGTGGAGATTAATTTAATTCCGCCGGAAAAAATTCGTTCCGAATTGGAATTGTATACCGAGTAATTCGCCAGTCGGGGATAAGCCATGTTTAATATCTTTATCAAACGCCCGGTGATGGCCATTGTATTGTCGCTGTTGTTTCTGTTCATGGGCACGCTGTCGATTAAATCCTTACCCATCTCGCAGTTCCCGGATATTGCGCCGCCGCGGGTCATTGTCTCGTTAGCGTTTCCCGGTGCCAGCGCCGACGTGTTAGTGCAATCGTCGCTGATCACCATCGAACGGGCAATCAACGGTGTACCGGGTATGAAGTACATTGTCTCGGACGCGACTAGCGCCGGCGAAGCGACGATTCAAGTCATTTTTGGCTTGGGCGTCGATCCCAACCTGGCAATGGTCAACGTCAAGACCCGCCTGGATCAGGTGATGAGCCGGTTGCCGAAGCTGGTGCAACTGGAAGGCGTCGTCGTTGAACGGGTGCAACCCAGCATGCTGATGTACGTCAATTTGTACAGCAAGGACAAGAACGCCGACGAGAAATTTCTGTTCAATTACGCCAACGTCAACGTCATCCCGGAAATTCAGCGGGTGTTCGGCATCGCTCAGGCCAAGATTTTGGGTAGCCGTCAATACGCGATGCGGGTTTGGCTGAATCCGGACCGGATGCGCGCTTACAAGGTGTCAATCGACGAGGTGATGGACGCGATAGGCAAGCAGAGCATCATCGGCCGGCCGGGCCGAATTGGGCAAAGCACCGGTATCGCCGCCCAATCCAAAGAATATGTGCTGGTGTACCAAGGCCGCTATAACAAACCCGAGCAGTACGAAAACATCATCATCCGCGCCAATTCGGAAGGCGAAATTCTGCATTTAAAAGACATCGCCAAGGTCGATCTGAGCAGCGAATTTTACGATATTTATTCCAACAAAGATTCGTTCCCGTCGGCGGCGATTGTGCTCAAGCAAAACTACGGCAGCAACGCCAGCCAGGTAATCGAGGACGTCAAAGCCAAAATGGAGGAATTGAAAGCCTCGTTTCCGGAAGGCATGGATTACGAAATCGATTACGACGTGTCCCGCTTCCTCGATGCCTCGATAGAGAAAGTCCTGCATACCTTGGGCGAGGCATTCGTGCTGGTGGCCTTGGTGGTGTTCATCTTCTTGGGCGACTGGCGTTCGACTTTGATTCCGATTTTGGCGGTGCCGGTATCGTTGATCGGCTCGTTCGCGGTGATGTCGGCTTTTGGCTTGTCGATTAACCTGATCACGCTGTTTGCGTTGGTCCTGGCGATAGGTATCGTCGTCGATGACGCCATCGTGGTCGTGGAGGCGGTACACGCCAAGATGGAAGCGGAACACGTCACACCTTACGTCGCCTCGCAAAAAGTTTTGGGCGAAATTGGCGGCGCGATTATCGCGATCACCTTGGTCATGACGTCGGTGTTTGTGCCGATTGCCTTCATGTCGGGCCCGGTCGGGGTGTTTTATCGGCAGTTCTCGATTGCGATGGCATCGTCCATCGTGATTTCCGCGATTGTCGCCTTATCGTTGGCGCCTGTTTTGTGCGCGATGATTTTGAAAAACACCCACGGCCAGCCGAAGCGCAGAACCCCGATTGGCCTGTTCATCGACGGTTTTAACTATCTGTTCGAAAAAGTCACCGGCCGCTACGTTAAAGTGCTGAACGTCGTGGTGGCTCGGCGCATTGTCACTTTGCTGGCTTTGGGTGGATTCTCGTTCGGCATTTTTCTCGTCAATCAAACCTTGCCGGCCGGTTTCATTCCCGGTGAGGACCAAGGCATGATTTACGCCATTATCCAGACCCCACCCGGTTCAACGCTAGAAGTGACCAACCAGGTTGCGCGCCAGCTGCAAAGTGTGGCAACGACGATAGACGGTGTGCAATCGGTATCGTCGCTGGCCGGCTACGAAGTATTGACCGAAGGCCGCGGTTCCAATGCCGGCACCTGCATCATCAATCTCAAGGATTGGTCGCAACGTAAAATGTCGGTGCACGACGTGATTCGAGAACTGGAGGAAAAAACCAAGGATTTTGGCGCCTTGATCGAATTTTTCGAACCGCCGCCGGTGCCGGGTTACGGCGCGGCGTCCGGTCTGGCCTTACGTCTGCTGGATAAGTCCGAAGATGTCGATTATCAAAAGTTCGACAAGATCAACCAGGACTTTATGGCCGCGCTGGGCAAGCGCAAAGAATTGACCGGACTGTTCACGTTTTACGCTGCCAATTACCCGCAATACGAACTGGTCATCGATAACCAACTGGCGATGCAGAAAGGCGTGTCCATCGATAAGGCGATGGAAAACCTGGACATCATGATCGGTAGTACTTATGAGCAGGGCTTTATCCGCTTCAACAACTTTTTCAAGGTGTATGCCCAGGCTTCGCCGGAGTTTCGCCGGTTTCCGTCGGACATTTTGAAGTTTTTCGTCAAAAACGATGCCGGTGAAATGGTCCCATATTCGTCGTTCATGACCATCAAGCAGCGCCAGGGCCCAAACGAAATTACCCGCTATAACCTGTACAACTCGGCAGCGATCCGTGCCGAGCCGGCGGCTGGTTACACCACCGGTGAGGCAATTGACGCGGTGCGGGACGTGGCGGCCAAAACCTTGCCGCGCGGTTATGACATTGCCTGGGAAGGCCTGTCGTTTGACGAAGCGGCGCGCGGCAACGAAGCGCTGATCATCTTCGGCGTAGTGTTGATGTTCGTTTATCTGGTATTGGCGGCGCAGTACGAAAGCTTCGTGTTGCCGCTAGCGGTGTTGTGTTCGTTGCCGGCCGGCATCTTTGGTTCGTTCTTTCTGTTGAAAGCGTTGGGGCTAGCCAATGACATTTATGCCCAAGTCGGCTTGGTGATGTTGATCGGCTTGCTGGGCAAGAACGCGGTATTGATCGTCGAATTCGCGGTGCAAAAACACGGCCAGGGCATGTCGGTCAAAGACGCGGCCATTGAGGGCGCGAGGGCGCGGTTCCGGCCGATTTTAATGACCTCGTTCGCCTTCATCGCCGGCTTGATCCCCTTGGTGGTGGCCACCGGCGCCGGCTCGGTCGGAAACCGCACCATAGGCAGCTCGGCACTGGGCGGCATGTTGTTCGGTACCGTGTTCGGCGTGGTGCTGATCCCTGGGCTTTATTACCTGTTCGCCAACCTAATCGAAGGTAAGTCATTGGTCAAAAACGAAGACGTCGAACCGTTAACCGAGCATTATCACTATGGAGACGACGATGAGTATTAAATGTTTAGCCGCAACGGTGGCAGCCGGCTTGCTGCTGCAAGCTTGCGGCATTCCGGACATGACCACCAAGATGGCGGATAAGCAGCTGCCCGACCAATTCAAGCCGGGAGTCATTGAGCAGGCCAGTTCTGCGACCGTGAAATGGCAAGAATTTTTCGACGATCCGCATCTGCTGAGCTTGATCGATACCGCCGTTGCCAATAACAAGGAAATCAACATCGCACTGCAACGCATCAGCATCGCCGAAAACGAAATCCAGGCCCGCAAAGGGGAATATTTGCCCTTCGTCAAACTTGGCGCGGCGGCAAGCGGCGAGAAAACCGCAAAGCACACCCGCAACGGCGCGGTCGAAGAAAATTTGGAGATTGCCAAAGGCCAGGCCTTCCCGGCTTTCCTCGGCGACTACCAATTCGGTTTGTTCTCGACTTGGGAAATCGACGTCTGGAAGAAGCTCAGGAACGCCACCCAGGTAGCGGTCTACGAATATATGGCTTCGGGTGAAGGCCGTAATTTCCTGTTGACTCATCTGGTCGCGGAAGTGGCGCATGCCTATTACGAACTGCTGGCCCTGGATAACCAGTTGGAAAATTTGCAGCAAAACATCGCGCTGCAGCAGAATGGCTTGCTGGTAGTCAGGCAATTGCAGATTTATGCGCGCACCAATACGTTGGCAGTGAAGCGTTACGAAGCCGAGGTGGCGAAAAACCAGGCCAGGCAATATGAAATCGAGCAGCAGATTACCGTTGTAGAAAACCGTATCAACACCTTGCTGGGGCGAACCCCGCAGCCTATCGAACGTTCGTCGGCCGGTTTCATGAGCATCAAGCCCAAGGCGTTGAGCGCCGGCTTGCCGTCGGAGCTGTTGCAAAACCGGCCGGACATCCGCAAAGCCGAACTGGAATTGAAGGCTGCCGACCTGAATATCGACGTTGCCAGGGCTAATTTCTACCCGTCGTTCGGCATCAAGGCCGGCGTCGGCTTTCAAGCCTTTGCCTTGAAATATCTGATCAACACGCCGGAATCATTGGCGGCCATGGTCGCCGGCGAACTGGTGGCACCGCTGGTCAACAAAAACGCGATTACCGCCGAATATAAAAACGCCAACGCCAAGCAGGTGCAGGCGGCCTATGAATACGAGCAAAGCATCATTAATGCCTATGCTGAAGTCGCCAATCAACTGTCCAACATCGATAAACTGGACAAAAACTACCAGCTCAAACGCCAGCAAGTCGATTCTTTGGTGAAATCAATCGACGTAGCCAACCAGTTGTTCATCTCGGCCCGCGCCGATTATCTGGAGGTATTGCTGACGCAACGCGATGCCTTGGAAGCGAAAAAGGAACTGATCGAAACCAAGCAAAAGCAGATTAGCGCCATGGTAGAACTCTACAAAGCGCTGGGCGGCGGTTGGCAGTCATAATGCATTTTGTTGAGATAGACTCAAGTTACCCCGGCACTGCAGTCCACCTAAATCTCACCATATTTGTGGTAGATGCCACCGGAAACCTGGTTCATAATCGCCGAGAGCAGCCTTTTACGGCAGAGCCTTTCGGTTTCAACGACGCCGGTCGTAAAAACCTGGCGCCGCTTTAAATCGATGCCAACAGCCCGCGTGCTGGAACTTATCCGGCCAAAAACAAGAGGAGAATCGCATGTCACAATTACAAAAAAACCAGGAAGCGCCCTTTTTTAGATCCGCCAATCAAGACAACAAACTCATTTACCTGTCCGATTACCAAGAGGACAAAAATGTGGTGTTGTACTTCTATCCCAAAGACGACACCCCCGGCTGCACCATTGAAGCCAACGACTTTACCGCACTGGCCGGCGAATTCGACGCCCAGGACACCGTGATCATCGGCGTCAGCAAAGACGATTGCCAAAGCCACCGCGACTTCATAGCCAAATACGGCCTGAACGTGCAACTGCTGGCCGACACCTCCGGCGACCTGTGCGAGGCTTATGGGGTTTGGCAGGAAGTGGAAAAAGACGGCGTGAAAAAATGGAAAATCGTCCGCTCGACTTTCATCATCGGCAAAGACGGCAAACTGATCGAAGCCATGTATGGCGTCAACCATGAAGGGCATGCGCAGGCGGTGTTAGATATTATCAAGGGTTTGAACGCGCCGGCTGAGGCATAAAAGATGACTAGGTCGGGTTATGGCTTATGCCTATCCCGACCTACTAGATTGAATCCCACCAGCCAAGCCGACCAGAAATAGCGCTTAGCTCATACCAAATTTCCAACCCTGAGCAATCACGAACGATGCACTTCACGCTGTTCAACACTTCCACAGCCCTGAAAGAGGAAGTCGGCTTACAGACAGCCAAACTCTTGTCTGTAATTGGGAGGAGATAACCTTCGAAACCTCGATTCCATTGAGGCTACTTGTTTTAGATAGCAGCGTGGACGGTTACTTTACTGTCAAATCCATTTCGAAGTGATCTTAGAGTATCTTTGAGTAAAGAACTTCGTGCAATGGATGTCCCGTCAACGCCGACGATGTGCGCTCTTTATCGGTGAGTGTAAAACCACAACCCGCATACGCAGCTTCGGCTGGGGAATTGCCTTTGATGCACCACAGCTCGATGCAGGCAAAACCTAAATTGAATGATTCCGCCACTGAACGATCAACGAGTTTTCTCCCTAATCCTTGACGCCAATGGGCAGGCGACACATTGAGCGCCCAAAGTTCAACAGTCAGTTCCTGTGTCTGATAACGAGGTGCGCCGATGATTGAAAAGCCAACCGTATTGCCTTCGTCCTCGGCGACGAACACCATGAACTCTCTGGTTGGATTAGTTAACCGTTCTGTTAGTGCGTCCAGGTTTGCGGAAGGATCTAACGACGCCAAGAACTCCGACGGCATGAACGGCTGGTAAGCAGCGCGCCAAGCCGCCACGCGAATTTGACCAATGGCTTTTGCATCGGCCGGAATAGCAAGACGTATCGACATGGGCGAGATCACGAATAAGGTTGTTGTTTGCCAGTCTATCTTTTCGTAGCGATGAGCCATTGTAGCCTCGATGCAGCGTCAGCGGAATCGAGGGCGTCGGCTTACCGACCACCAAACACATATTGGCAATTGCAGGATATTGGCCTTCGAAACCTCGATTCCATCGAGGCTACTTGCTATTGAGCCCCAAAACATCACGTATGGATTCATTGTCTGGCCCGCTCCGATGCAAAAGCCACCAAACGCAGGCCTGCCCAATTGCTCGGCTGATAGCACCAATGCTTTGGAGATGCATTTCGCATAGAGAGATTGGATCTGAGGCTTCCGTAGACACGTCATGATGGCCATGCGTCTCTAGTGACATGAACCGATAGAAGACCGTGTACAAATCCGAAACCTCAGCTTCCCTGGCTAACTCTTCTACGCTCCTCCGTTTGGGAATGTTTTTCATTTGCTCGGTTTCTAGAAACTCTGCGGTAGCTTCTTCTCCTGTATGCCTGTTCTTGATTTTTGCCGTTCCGGCCTTCAAGTTGATCTTGAGCGCTTTGGCGAGTTCTGCAGTTGCCGAGCTCTGATGTTCTTGAGCATTTTCAATCGAACGGATAGCCCACAGGACTGTGATCAGTTGCTCAAGTAGACAGCGCCCAATAATGCCTAAGCAAGCAGCATTATGGTTAGCACCCAATGCAGCAGCTCCGCGCACTAGTTCTGCTGTGCGGCTTAGTTGCTGGCGGGCAATTTCATCCCTCAGGTCCAATTGCCCCACAGCATCAATTTCAGATGCAGCAATGAGTCGCGCAACCTGCTCATTCAAGAAGCTAACCAATTCGTCCAGTGCTGTTGTGGCAGTTGTCATGATGTATGAACGTGATCACTAACGTAAGCTATGACATCAGTTGTCAAATAAACTGGCGCATTTAACGCATAACTCTTACTGTTTGCGCTCAAATGATTGATTTTTAGTGTGAGTGGAAATTTAACATTCCAAGTGGCGGTGAAAAATACGACACCCATAAACTTAGAGAAAACTATACCATCCCTGACACTTGGCTTCTAGGCGCTAAAGCCTTGTAGGTTGGGCACGCCTTTTGTGCCTACGCGGAACTAACCTTGCACCGATGAAACGGTGGGCACAACAGCATAGCCCACCCTTTTGATTTCCAATTTCAATCAACTAAACCACCTCATCCGGTAAAAACCCACCCGCCTGCATCGTCCACAGCCGGTAATAAAAACCCTGCTTAGCCAACAATTCCTGATGACTGCCATCCTCGACGATACGGCCTTGATCGAACACCAGCACCCGATCCAGATGGGCGATGGTGGACAGGCGGTGGGCGATGGCGATGACGGTTTTGCGGCCCATGACCCGCTCCAGGTTCTCCTGGATGGTTTTTTCGGTGACTGAATCGAGGCTGGAGGTGGCTTCGTCCAGGATCAGGATGGGGGCGTCTTTCAGCATCACCCGGGCGATGGCGATGCGCTGGCGTTGGCCGCCTGAGAGTTTGACGCCGCGCTCCCCGACCAGTGATTCATAGCCTTCCGGCATCGCGGCGATAAACTCCTCGGCGTGCGCCAATTTGGCGGCGAAGCTGATTTGCGCGTCGTCGGCATCCAGTTTGCCGTAGCCGATGTTTTCTTTCAGGCTGCGGTGAAACAGGCTGGGATCTTGCGGAATCAGGCTGATTTGCGCATGCAAGGAATCCTGGGTAGCCAACAAAATATCTTGGCCGTCGACGAGGATTTGCCCGGTTTGCGGTTCGAAATTGCGCAGGATCAAATTCACAAAGGTGGATTTGCCGGAGCCGGAGAAACCGACCAAGCCCACCCGCTGCCCCGGCTCTATCGCCACATTCAAATGATCGAACACTTGTCGCCCCGGCTCGTAGCTAAAGCAAACGTCTTTAAATTCGATGCGACCTTGGTTGATTTGCAAGGGCTTGGCGTCCGCCACGTCAATGATTTCGTGGCTTTGGATGATGGTGTCCACGCCATTGGCGACGTTACCGACGTACTCAAAAAACTCCAGAAAACGTCGACTCAAATTGCGGGCATCGCCGATCACCAAAATCGCCAAACCGGTGCTCATGGCAAAGGCGCCGACACTGATTTCGCCAGCCTGCCACAGTTGCAAGGCGTAGCCGATGGTGCCGATTTTCAAGATAGCGGCAGCGGTAAATTGAAACCAGCGCACCCGCTCCATATACCAAAAGGTGCGGCGGGCGCTTTTTAGTTCGGTATCCAAAAAACCGTCAAGATATGCGCGTTCGTGCTGCAATCGCGCGAATAGCTTGGCATTAAGAATATTGGTCACGGCATCAACGATCTTGCCGTTGACCATACTGCGGGTGGCCGCAAAATCCTGGGCGTAGGGTTGGCAACGGGTGGCCAGCCAATAGGAGATCAAAACGTACAGCAGCACCCAGGCGGCCACGAATAAACCCAGGCCTTGATGCACGCCCAGCAATAGCGTGACTGACACCGTAAACGTCACCGCGATCGGCCAGAAATCGCAGATGATGGACCAGGTGGTGTGATTGACGCTCATCGCCGTTTCACTGATGCGATGCGCCAGCGCGCCGGCGAAATGGTTGCCAAAGTAGCGCGGCGCGTGGTTTTGCAGATAAGCGAACAAGGACCTTGCCGTGCCCTGCCGCAAGCGCGGCCCCATGATGATCAGCACCGCGCCGCTGCTGCGGCTGAAAATAATCTCCGCCAGATTCAGGCCGGCCAGCAATAGTAAGGGTTGTTTGAAAGTCTCCAGCCAATCAACAACCGGCACGGGCTGACTAGCAACCGCGTCCATCAAGGCTTTAATCGCATACGGCACCAAGATGCTGCCGGCTGCTTGGCCGGTTTCCAGTATCAGCATCAACAGCAACAGCCAGCGGAACGGCTTCAAGCAAAACAGGATAAAACGCCAGGGGTTGGCGGGTAATGGCGGTGCGTCCGCGGCGCGGCGGAGACCTTCCTTGGTGGGCGATTTGGACATGATGGCGTCAAGTAAGAAAGCGGCCTGCCATTATAGCCAATTGCCCGGCGGCCGCGCCGTTGATGAACGGGCCAGGTGGAGCAGCGTTATATCAGTAACGCATTCGATACCACCACATGCCGACCATTTCGTGGGCCAGCAGGAAGCTGTTGGACCAAGCTGTTGGAGACGGCAACCAATCCAGCCAGCGGGATTTGCCTGCGTGACCGATAAAGGCCGTTGGCGCCGGCAAGACCTCAAAACCGGCTTTACGAAACTCCAAAGCAGCTCGCGGCATGTGGTAGGCCTGGGTGACCAGGACAATCTTATTAATACCTAACTCATTCAACAGCTCGCGACTGAAACGGGCATTTTCGGCAGTATTGCTGCTGCGCGGCTCCCGCCAGGCCACTGGAGTTTTAAACTCGCTCTCCAAGGTTTGCGCCATCAAATCCGCTTCGGGAATTTCATCCGGCTCCAGCATACCGCCCCCGGAAGCCAAAATCGGCAAACCCAGCTCCCCGGCCAACTTGGCAGCATAGCGCACACGCAGCAAGGTTCTGACATGTAAAGTAACCTGCCCAGGATATTCCGGCGCTGACGTTTCGATGCCGCCTCCTATCACCACCAAGACCTGCGGTTTAAATTGCTGCACGGCTTCGGTAGAAAGAGGCGGAACCCTTTCCCAGAGCATGGCCCAGTGCTTAACCACAATCGGCAAACTCAATAACCACAACAGTGCCAGACAGACTATCGCCATGTTCTTTCCCCATTTACGCTTGCGCAAAAGCAAGCCAACCAGCGCCAGCATCGCCAAAGAGGTTGGCGGCAACAACAGCAGCTTGATAACGTAGATAGCGATGATGGACATGGGACACGATCATCCTTGAGCAAGTATTAGTCAATATGGCTATAGACAAACCACATTGGGAGTGAACTAGAGACGCAAGGTTTTTGCGTCTCTAAAGGCTTAGCGCGGTTATATCGCCAATCTGGAAATCCCCACCGCTTCCCGCAAGGTATTGATAAACGGCCGGGTGATGGCACGGGCTTTCTCGGCGCCTTCCTGCAATTGCTGCTCGATATGCTCCGGCGCTTCCATTAAGGCTTCGTAACGCTCGCGAGCCGGGGCGATTTCATCGTTGATTTTCTCGAACAACACCTGCTTCATCTCGCCCCAGCCTATGCCTTCGGCGTAGCGTTGGCGGATCGCTTCGACTTCGTGGTGATTGGCAAAGGCCTGATAGATACCAAACAAGGTGCAACCTTCCGTATCCTTGGGTTCGCCCGGTTCCAGCGAGTTGGTTTTGATCTTGTTGATCAGTTTCCGCAGTTTCTTTTCCGGCTCGAACAACGGGATGGTGTTGTTGTAGCTTTTGCTCATCTTGCGGCCATCCAGGCCTAGCAAGGTAGCGGCGTTGTCGTCCAGCACCGCTTCCGGCAAGACAAAATGTTCACCGTAAATATGGTTAAAGCGGCTGGCGATGTCGCGGGCCATTTCGATATGCTGGATTTGATCCTTGCCCACCGGCACCTTGTTGGCGTTGAACATCAAAATATCGGCGGCCATCAGGATGGGGTAACTGAACAAGCCCATCGTGATGCCTTTGTCCGGATCGTTGCCTTCGGTTTCTTCGTTTTCGGCGACGGCGGCTTTATAAGCATGGGCGCGATTCATCAAGCCCTTGGCGGTCACGCAAGTCAGCATCCAGGTCAGTTCCAGAATTTCCGGCACATCGGACTGGCGGTAAAACACCGCGTTGGAGGTATCCAATCCCAGCGCCAGCCAGGTCGCGGCGATTTCCAGGCTGGATTGCTTGACCCTGGCAGGCTCGTTGCATTTGATCAGCGCATGGTAGTCGGCCAGAAAATAAAACGGTCTGACCTGCTCGTCTTTGCTGGCATTGATCGCCGGCCGGATCGCCCCGGCGTAATTGCCAAGATGCGGCGTGCCGGTGGTGGTGATACCGGTAAGGACAATGGATTTACTCATGCTGCTGCCTGCGCTGTCTGTAATGAAAAAGTGGCGGAATTTTACACAAATAGCCTGGGATAGTCAGGCAATAAAACCGCCGAACCTGGCAATTGCCTGGATGCCAACTGCGTCACAGCCCGCCCAAAAAATCCGCTGATTCGGGCGATATGAGCCACTATTTCCTAACCAGAGCCACGGATTTTTATAGTAAACTCCCTGCGACTGATTTTTTACCCAACCACTGCCAATCCGAATCGGGGGAAGCCAATGCTGAATCATGATGAAAAACGCGATTACATCCGTATGGATGTGGACTGTGACATTACCTATAAGCTGGCCGATTCCAGCGAGGTCAGTACCGGTAAATGCACAACGCTGAGCGGCGCCGGCGTATCGTTTATTGCCAACCGGCCGTTCGATGTCGGTTTAGCCATGGAAGTCAGCATCATGCCGAAAACCCAAATCACCCCACCGATGACGGCCTTCATCGAAGTGGTGCGTAGCGTCAAACAAGGCGACGGCAGCTTTGAAATAGCCGCATCAATCAAAAGCATTAAAGGCAATTAAGGACAACACCCGCTCCTGACAAGGACGTAGCACGCTATGTATATCATCACCAAAGAAGTTTATTTTTGCTACGGCCACCGCCTGATGAACCATCCGGGCAAGTGCCGCAACTTGCACGGCCACAGCGTCAAAGCCAGCATCTCCATCAAACAAAACAGCCTAAACGACCAAGGCATGGTCTGCGATTTTTCCGACGTGAAAGACTGCGTGGATGGCTTTATCAATAAGGTGCTGGATCACAACTTTTTACTGCATAAAGACGACCCTATCATCCCGGCCCTGGTCGCCAACCACGAACAGTTTTTGGCAATCGACGAACATCCCACCGCCGAAGTACTGAGTAAGATGATTTACCAGCACGTCAAACAACAAGGCTTTAATGTCGATCAAGTGGTGTTGTGGGAAACCGCCAGCGCCAATGCTTGCTATCGGGAAGACTAAGCATGAGCTTGGTGCAACCGGTCAACACCGCACTCTGCCTGGAAAAGATCTGCGAATCCAATTATCAGAAGTTGTTCAGGCTGATTCCGAATCTGCGCTCTTTTGATAAAACCGCCGTCGGCCTGACTCAAAACAAACCGGCGCTGTATCTGCAAGTGCTGGAGCGTAACCCCTACACCTTGACGATAGAACTTAGCCATTGCTTCGACCAACAACTGTCAGAGCACATCGTGCCGGCGGTGAAAATTCGGATTTATCTGGATGCGCAATTGGCGGAAGTGCTGCGCGACATTGACCGGCCGACAGTCGATAAGGTTTACCAAGATCCCGGCAGTCTAGTGGAAATCAGAAACTACAAATGGCGCTTAAACTATTTCCTGCAAAAGTGGCTGGATCATTGCCTTAAGACTGATTACCGCTTCACGCACGACAAACTCAACCAAGCTGCTGCTGTAAAGCCGCTCTGACACAACGCAACACGCCGTAACTGTAAGCGCCGCCCAGTTGCTCGTAGACCGGCTTCAAGGCATTGCGTTGTTCTTCCGGCAAGCTTAACAACACCGCTTCGATTTCACTGACTTCCGCCGGCGACAAGCTCAACACATCGCCCAGCGCCACCAGCCCCAGTTCCAGACTTTTGGCCATGTGATTGTAAATCGTGTCCTCGCTCAGGCCACGCTGTTTCGCCACTTGCTCGACGCTATAGCCCAATCTGAATAAATCCAGACTTTCCGCAACCGTGTCGGTGGCTGACACCGGCGGCTCGTCGTCGAATTGGGCTAACACCGCCAAAAACTCATCGCCGTATAATTCCAGTTTGCGTTGGCCGATACCGGACAACATGCTCAATTGCTGATGATTACGCGGCCGAGCATCGACCATCGCCATCAAAGTCGCATCGTGAAAAATCACATAGGGCGGCACGTCCTGCTCGTCGGCCAATTCTTTGCGTTTGGCTCGCAAAGCATTCCACAAGGCGCTGTCCGCCGCGCCACCCGGTTGGCGTTTTTCGGGTTTTTCGCGGCGGGTCTTGGCGATCTGCGCATCCTTGCGCAACATCAAAGTTTGCTCACCCCGCAACACCGGCCGGCAGGCGTCGGTCAATTTCAAACTACCGTGACCTTCGAAATCGATTTCCACCAAAGACTTGGCGACCAATTGCCGAAACACCGAGCGCCATTGTTTTTCGTCCAGCGCTTTACCGATCCCGAAGGTGGACTGCTTGTCATGGCCGAACTGGCGCATCCGGTCGTCGCTTTTGCCCAGCAACACATCAATCAAATAGGTCACGCCAAAACGCTGGCCGGTGCGATAGATGCACGACAAGGCTTGCTGCGCGGCAACGCTGCCATCCCAGGTTTCCACCGGCTCCAGGCAAGTATCGCAATTGCCGCAGCCCTGCTCCAGAACGTCACCAAAGTAGCCAAGCAGCGCCTGCCGCCGGCAACTGACCATTTCGCACAAGGCCAGCATCGCATCCAGTTTGTGCAATTCAATCCGCTTGTGCGCCTCGTCGGCATTGGATGAACCGAGCATTTGCCTTAGCGTCAATACGTCCTGCAAGCCGTAAGCCATCCAGGCGTTGGCCGGCAGGCCGTCGCGGCCGGCCCGGCCCGTCTCTTGATAATAGGCTTCCACGCTTTTCGGCAAGTCCAGATGCGCCACGAAGCGCACGTTAGGCTTGTCTATGCCCATGCCAAAAGCAATGGTGGCGACGATGATCAAACCGTCTTCCATCAAAAACTGGTGTTGATTCTTCTGCCGCTCTCTATGCTCCATGCCGGCATGATACGGCAGGGCTTTCAAGCCCTTACCGTTCAGCCACTCGGCGGTTTCCTCGACTTTTTTACGCGACAAGCAATAAACGATGCCGGTGTCGCCGGGGTGTTCGCTGCGGATAAAGGTCAATAATTGCTGACGGGCATTGTCTTTTTGAATGATCCGATAGCGAATATTCGGCCGGTCGAAACCGCTGACGAACACCTGAGCCTGTTCCAGCGCCAGCCGGGTAATGATTTCCTGGCGGGTACGCTCGTCCGCTGTGGCGGTTAAAGCGATGCGCGGTACTTGCGGAAACTGTTCGTGCAACACCGACAACAACAAATAATCGGCGCGAAAATCGTGGCCCCATTGCGATACGCAATGCGCCTCGTCGATGGCAAACAAAGCGATCTTGCAGCGGGCGAACAAGGCCTGGGTTCTGGCGTTGGATAAGCGCTCAGGGGCAATGTACAGCAAATCCAACTCGCCGTTCTGCAACTTCTGTTCGATCTCGCGCACCTGCTCCAGCGCCAGCGTCGAATTTAAATAGGCCGCTCGCACGCCCACTTGATGCAAGGCGCTGACCTGATCTTGCATCAGCGCAATCAGCGGCGAAATGACGATGCCGACGCCGTCCATCACTAGGGCCGGAATCTGATAGCACAAGGACTTGCCGCCGCCGGTCGGCATCAATACCAACACATCCCGGCCGCCGATCAATTGTTCGATAATCTGTTGCTGCTGGCCGCGAAAACTGTCGTAGCCGAACACGCTACGCAGGGTTTGCAGGGCGGGGTTATTGGTCATAAATCATTACTTGCTAAATCTAAACCGGCAAAAAAGTTGTCGAGGTATTAGACCATAGATCAGGCCATCATCCGCAACCGCCCGATCCATGCGAAATCCGCTACGGCCTTCTACGCCTTGAAATAGTAACGCACATCCCCAATCTCCTTAATTCAATGTACAGCACGCCGATTTCAACAATTCAAAATCCACCCTATATAATGCCGCGCTTACCCAAGCCGCGGAAGGCGCCTAATTTTCTATGCTCATTACTTACTGCCGTTTACCCGACCGTCTTAAATATTTGATCGATAACGATCAACAATACCTGTTAAAACAAGGCCTGAAAGGCATCGAGAAAGAAAGCCTGCGCATCACCGAGCATGGCGAGATCGCCCAAACGCCTCACCCCACGGCGCTCGGTTCGGCATTGACCCACCCTTACATCACCACCGATTATTCGGAAGCGCTGATGGAATTCATCACTCCGCCGTTTGCCGACATCCGCCAAACCCTGGACTACATGCACCAGCTCCACCAGTTTGTCTACCCGCATCTAGGCGAGGAAATGCTGCTGGCCACCAGCATGCCCTGCGGTATCGACGGCGACTTGAGCATCCCCATCGCGGAGTACGGCAAATCCAACATCGGCAAGATGAAGCACGTTTACCGTAAAGGTTTGTGGCACCGTTACGGCCGCACCATGCAAGCCATCGCCGGCATCCATTTCAATTATTCGGTGCCGGAAGCGTTGTGGCCGGCGCTGTACCAGCAAAGCGGCTGCACGGTAGGCCTGGAAGACTTTATCTCCAACGCTTATTTCGGTTTGATCCGTAACTTCCACCGCCAAGGCTGGTTGATTTTGTATCTGTTCGGCGCCTCGCCGGCGATTTGCAAAACTTTTTTCAAAAGCCGCCCGCAATTGATGGAGCAATTCAAGGAGTTTGACGAGCACACCGTGTTCCACCCCTATGCGACCTCGCTGCGCATGAGCGACATCGGTTACAAGAGCAAGAACCAGGCGGGCTTGAAGATCGATTACAACTCGCTGGACGGCTACGTGGACAGCCTAAGCGCAGCCATCAACACCCCTTATCCGGACTACGAAGCTATCGGCGTGAAAGTGGACGGCGAGTACCAACAGCTGAACGCCAACATTCTGCAAATCGAAAACGAGTTTTACAGCACCATGCGCCCCAAGCAGATCGCCAAATCCGGCGAGAAGCCGACGCTGGCGCTGAAACGGCGCGGCGTGCTGTATGTGGAAATGCGCTCGCTGGATTTGAATCTGCTGAATCCGATCGGCATCGACGAAAGCACCGCCCGCTTTGTCGAGGCCTTCTTACTGTATTGTTTATTGCAGGACAGCCCGCCGCAAGGCCCGGACGAATTCCAGGTTAACAACAGCAACCAATTGCTGGTCGCCAATCAAGGCCGCCGCCCCGGTTTGCAATTAAACCGCAACGGCGAAACCGTCACCTTACAGCAATGGGCGCACAGCATCTTGTACGCCATGCAACCGATCTGCGCGGTGCTGGACAGAGGCAGCCTGGAACGCCCCTATCAACTGGCTTTGCAACACCAGTTGGCGGTCGTTGACAATCCGGCCTTGACGCCGTCAGCCCGCATCCTGGCCTGCATGCGTGAAAATGGCCAGGAATTTGGCTGCTTTGCCAGCAATACCTCGGCCTTGCATAAACATTATTTCAACGCCGAACCGCTGGACGATGAAACCCAAAGGCAGTTCGAGGACATGGCTGCCGCGTCCCTGCAAAAACAAGCCGACATCGAAGCCAACGACAAGTTGGACTTTGATGAGTATTTATCCCGTTACTTTGCCCAGAGCTAAATCCATGACTGAATTCGACTTAAGCACCGCCCAATCCGAGCTGCAAGGTAAAAATCCGCGCACGATCTTAAAAGCCGCGCTGGCCCATTTCGACAACATCGCCATTTCCTTCAGCGGCGCCGAGGACGTGGTGCTGATCGACATGGCCTTGCAAATCAGAAAAGACATTCAAGTATTCTCGCTGGACACCGGCCGCCTGCATCCGGAAACCTACCGCTTTATCGAACAAGTGCGTAAGCATTACGGTATTTGCATCGACATTTTGAGCCCGGACCGCGAGCAGCTGGATGCCTTTGTCAAAGAAAAAGGCCTGTTCAGCTTTTACGAAGACAACCACCAACAATGCTGCGGCATCCGCAAAGTCGAACCTTTAAAACGCAAACTAGCAACACTGGACGCCTGGATCACCGGCCAACGCAAAGACCAAAGCCTGGACACCCGCGGCGACATCCCGGAAGTGCAACTGGACGCCGGCTTCTCCGGCCCCGGCAAACAATTAATTAAATTCAATCCGCTGCTGAACTGGTCATCCGCGCAGGTGTGGGATTACATCGAAGCCTATCAGGTACCGTTCAACGAACTCCACCAACACGGCTATATCAGCATCGGCTGCGAGCCTTGCACCCGGCCGGTTTTACCTAATCAGCACGAGCGCGCGGGACGTTGGTGGTGGGAGGATGCAGCGAAGAAGGAATGTGGGTTGCATGGGGGGAATGTTAAGCCGTAATCTATGGAGCCATGAGTAAGCCGATTGGCATCTCTGGCTAATCACTTTGACAAAACTCGGCTACCTAATTCTGCCCCCTCTAACTGTGATAATTAGCATTTTTACAATTAACAAATAGGCGTTCTTGGAGACAAATTAGTTGAACAGCTTACTCCCCCAATGGATTATAGATATTAGCTCGATAAGCTCTATTATCGGTCTAATAATCACTATTTTTCTATTTTTTGAGGCGCGTACCATTCGTAGATCATTCTTGCGTAGAGCTCGACTTCCGACTATTACCAAAGAGTTGGAAAAAGCCACATCCGAGATTTCGAATAGACTTAAAACTTGGTCTACGAATGAACGACCAGCCTTAGAAATGTTTGCAAAAGTTAAAGCCCTACTTGAAAATATCAAAACTAAACTACCTATTGAAGAACAAAAGAAAATTAACGAATTTCTAAGGAAACTTCAACCTAGAAAATATATGGTATTCAAATCCAGTATTTCGGAAATTACAGAAGATAAGGGCTGGAGTCTATATACTGATCTAAATACTGTAGTCACAAGCCTTCAACAATTAGTCAAAGATTCTCAATGGGATTGACATAATGAGTTTTCATAGCAAAGCAACCCAGTTGGTAACAAAATTAATTAGATTTACCAATGAAAATAAAATCCAATGGAATATAAAAGACCCTCCTAGTTCTATCACAAGAGGTACAGATGATATTGTTCCAATATATTTTGAAGCAAAATACAAAGACAAATATGTTGCAATTTATCAGCAACGATATCAAAGTTTCTACCCTGAAAATGAGTCTTTTTACTGGTCTGAAAGAATTGTATTTGCTGTCCTTGATGCCCAAGACAGAGTTCTATGGGAATGTGCTGACCACTCGCCTGCTTTAATTGATTTGATGAATACAGTAAGAGAGAAATCTGCGGGAATTGATAACCTTTTGGATGATCTCCTAGATGATGAAATTTAGAGCAAAATGTCTTAATAAATGCCATATACGATCCATTCCTTCGAAATATGTTTCGCTAAAGCGAAGCTGAATTTAATGTCGGTTCTCGGACCGACAGCCGAGATACTTTTCTTTGCTTGTCCAAAGAAAAGTATCCAAAAGAAAAGACACCCGGATGCCGCTTATGCCCTGCGTTCCTCGCTTTCGCCGGGGGTTGCCGAAAGGGGCTTCCTGCCCCTTCGGCAACGCGATGCATCCCTGCATCGCCCCTTCGGGCTGTTCCCGGCGAAAGCTGCGGTACTCGGCGCGGCATACGGGAGAAAACCCTGCACGATTTCGGAGTTAAAACATGTCAAAGATCGCCACAGAAGTCTACGAACTGCTTAAAAATGCTGGCGTCAGCGAGTGTAAAGCATTCAAAGCTGTGGAAGCCATCCAACAGCACAGCAAGGAAAACCGTCTGCATTTTGTACAGAAACAGATGCTGAAATATCAAATCTACACGGAACAGGAGTTTAAGACGCTCAAGTGGACAATCGGGGTTAATTTGGTATTCACCGTGGTCATGTTTTTGAAGCTACTTTCTTGAATAGACTAACTTAACTTTAATTTATCGTTCATACGCTCTGCGTCATCCAACTGTAAAACCAGCTGCGTAGGGTGGGCACGGTTTTTGTGCCCACGCGGACTAACTCTTCTAGTCCATTCAAGGCTTTGACATCGTACTTTTCGTCTTTTAGCATATCCAGATTTACCCAGCCCCCCAAGCTCAAGTGGTCCTAAAAACTCTCGTTCCCGGCCAAATCTGGTATGCACAGCAAGCCATTCAATTCGGTCCGTTAAATCTAAGCACCAGAGCCACTTTCGTCAAACTGCGGGACGGATCGATTTGGGTGCATTCGCCGATCGAGCCGTCAGCCCAACTGGTGACTGAAATTGCCGAAATCGGCCCAGTGCGTTATGTGCTGGCACCGAACAAGAGCCACCACCTGTTTTTTACGCCATTCATGAAGGCGTTCCCGAATGCCGAAGGCTATATCGCGCCAGGGTTAGCGGAAAAGCGGCCGGACCTTAGCGCTTACCCGGTGCTGTCACCATTGGAAAAGCCGGCCTGGACGACCGAATTAATCCCCGTATTTGTGGAAGGCCTACCCATCATTAACGAGACGGCTTGGTTTCACAGCACAACGGGTACTTTGATTCTTACCGACCTGCTATTTTGCTTCGGCGCTGAACACATCGGATTAGCGCGCGTTGTAGCGAGACTGCTCGGCGTCTACGATCAACTGGCAATGTCGCGAACCATGAAACTGTTGGTTAAAGATAAAACCGCATTGGCGCGCTCGGTCGATGCGCTGCTGGCGTTGGATGTTGAGCGGATTGTGCTGGCTCATGACCGAATCATCGAAAACGACGCCAAACGCAAATTAAGCGCGGCGTTCAATTGGCTGAGAAAATAAGGCGTTTTTTATTGTTCCCACGCTCCTCGTAGCAATCCGACCAGGCGTTCCGTTTCTTGCAACCGCAAAACCTGACTAACCAGCATTCCTGTTAGAATCGCCGCACCATCCCATCAAGGAGCATCGCCCATGAGCGACTTTTACAGCCCGCAGCACCGCCAATTGCAATCTCAACACGACACCGTCAAGCTCGCGGATCGTTTGGAACAAATGATCGTTGAACAGCAAGTCAGCGAGCAGCATCAGCCGTTTATTGAGAGCCGGGATTTTTTCTTTCTGACTACGATAGACCAGCGCGGTTACCCGACTTGCTCTTACAAGGGCGGCAATCCCGGCTTGGTGAAGGTGGTTAATCCCCAGGAACTGGCGTTCCCCAGTTACGACGGCAATGGCATGTTTTTGTCGATGGGCAATATCAACGGCAACTCGAAAATCGGCATGCTGTTCATCGACTTCGAAACCCCGCACCGGATTCGGGTGCATGGCGACGCCCGCATTGAAGCCAACGATCCGCTGCTGGCCGAATACCCTGGCGCCGAGCTGATGGTGCGGGTGGCGATTAGCGAGATATTCATCAACTGTCCGCGTTATATCCACCGCATGAGCCGGCTTGCCAGCTCGAAATACGTGCCGCAAGCCCATCAAGACACGCCGTTGCCGCAATGGAAGCGTATTGATGCGGTGCAGGATGTGTTGCCGGCTTGCGATAGTCACGCTGCAGAAAGTCTGGGCGGCATAATCACACCGGAAGAATACGGGGCGATGGTGTTGAGCCGTGACGCCTAGCTCCCCCTCCCTCCGGAAAATTACTAACCTCAACATACATTTGGAGACCCACATGAGCGAAAGAATCATTATGCGCACCGGCGAAGCCTTGGTAGCGGGCGGCCCAGCCGGTACGGCGGCAGAACCGGAAATCATCATCGGCGAACTGGACGGACCGGTCGGCACCGCGATTGCCACTTTAACCGGCGATCAAGTTCAGGGCCACACCCGGGTATTCGCGATTTTAAATACCGATATTCAGGTGCGCCCGGTCACGCTGATGGTCAGCAAGGTCACTGTCAAGAACAGCCGTTATACCAATATTTTAATGGGCACCGTGCAGGCAGCGATTGCTAACGGCGTATTGGATGCCGTGCGCGCGGGTGATATTCCCAAAGAAAAAGCCAACGACTTGGGGATTATTTGCTCGGTATGGTTGAATCCCAGCGTGATCAAAGATGACAAGCTGGATCATCAAATTTTGTTCAACATCCACCGCGAGGCCATGGCCAAAGCCATTCATAAAGCCATGACCAACACGCCGGATATTGATTGGCTGCTGGAAAACCAAGAAAAAATCACCCATAAATATTTTCAGATGGGGTTGGACGGTAAGATTTAATTAGCTGGTCACTTGGGTTGCAAGCCTTTGCAGCCCAACGCCACGCCATCTTTCCCTCCCCTGCTTTCGTCTTAACCGCCATTCCCGCTTAACACCGCACCTACTATTCAGCCGCGCTTCGCCAAGCAAACTAATAGCGCATCACTATTTGTTTGACAAAATCCGCAAACCCGCTTAAAAAGACCCTATAGTTTCGATTCGAAATTATAGGGTCTTTACTTTTTATGGGGGATACGATCATGAAAAAAAGCATTTCGTTGTTGATGGCGGGCCTGCTAGGCACAGTTGCCTTTACCGCGTTTGCGGCCGATCAGGCCGTACCGTTTCCGGAGGGCTATCGCAACTGGCTGCACGCTAAAAGCATGCTGATTCAACCCGGCCACGCCCTGGAGAATCCGTTTCAAGGCTTGCACCATGTCTACGCCAATAAACAAGCGGAAGCGGGTTTGAAAACCGGTAAGTACGCAGACGGCTCGGTGTTGGTGTTCGACTTGTTGCAATATCAGGAAAAGGATAAAACCATCCAGGAAGGCGAACGCAAGCTGGTGGGCGTGATGCTGAAAGACGCGAAAAAATTTGCCGCGACCGGCGGCTGGGGCTTTGAAGGTTTTGCCGGCAACAGCAAAACCGAACGGCTGGTGAAAGACGGCGGCACTTCTTGCTTTGCCTGCCATGCATCGGAGCAAAAAACCGATTACGTGTTCTCGCAATATCGGCCTTAGTCTCTAAAGCTGATCCTCGGGAGAGACGCAAACTATTGCGTCTCTCCATTTTCTTTAAGCTTGATCGACCAAACGGATACCGGTTTCTTCGATGACGATCCGCCGTTGTTTATACAAGCCGCCTATGGCCTGCTTGAAGACTTTTTTACTGACGCCAAAGGTGTCGTAAATAATCTCCGGCGCACTTTTGTCGGTTAGCGCCACATAACCACCGCGCTTCGCCAGTATCGTCAAAATCTTCTCAGACGTGGCATCGACTTTCTGGCCGTATTTTTCCTGGCTCAAGACCAAATCCAGCTTATTGTCGGGGCGGACTTTTTTAATATAGCCGGTCAATGACTGGCCTTTTTGCAAGGGCTGAAAAGTCTCGCTTTTATACAACACGCCCCAATATTGATTATCCACCACCGCTTTAAAACCCAAGTCGGTTTCGTCGGCGATAATGAGTTGCACCGCCTGACCGTCTTTGTAATAAAACGCCTGATCCTGAATGAAATCGTCCAAAATCATCGTGGCGGCGATGCGGTTGTTTTCGTCTAAAAACAGACGCACCAGATAAGAACGGCCTTCGACGACTTTCCCCTTCTGTTCGCTGAACGGTAACAACAAATCCTTGGGCAATCCCCATCCCAAAAACGCACCGGCATGGCTGAGCGATATACATTTTAACCAAGCTACCTGATCGACTTGCGCAAGCGGCGTTTGCAGGGTAGCGATAGTTTGATTCTTACCGTCAATGAAGACAAAGGCGTTTACAGTATCGCCAACCTTTAGATTATCCGCAGCATCTTTGTCCGCCAAGCCAATCTCGCCAAGCGCCCCACCATCCAGACCATACTGATTATCACGTTGGCTGACGACGGTTAAAGTGTTGAATTTGCCTAGTTCGATCATGAAGGTTCCGGAGTTTGATTGGGCATGAGCGTTGGCACTTGCTGGCCACACGCGGAGAAATGAAGGGCTATTATACAAACGAATCGGTAAAACCGCAGGCTGCATCTCCTTAAACGGCGGCACCTTATACTCCAAATACGCACCTAAAACGAAGTCAAAACCCCGTTATGCTAGCGCCCGTCTATAATGGACGGTTTTTTCAATTCGATAAAACCTGCTTTTATCGAATATAAGTGTCGACTATGAATCTACTGCTGAAGTATCTATCCTCTTGCTGGTTTCTGAACAACCCCTCCGAGTTAGTCCCGCCCAACTCGTTTATGTGGAAAAACGTGGCGTTCTATCTGATTTCCGGGATGATTGTTGAAGGCTTGATCTCCGATCCGGCGGACGGCACATTGGAAGTTTTGGGCCGCACCGTCATGGCTTTCGGCTCGGTGGCGATCTTATTGCTGATGGAAAAAAAATGGGGCTGTTTTAATCAGCTGTATACCTCGATTTTCGTCTGCGAGAATTTCATCATGACCTTGGCTGTCGCTGCCGAGGCTCTCGACTATTGGCTGGTATTGCAACACCATATCTACCGCGAAGAAATTGGCATAGGCATCGCGGTGTTTTTGGTTGTCTGGTATATCTCTATCGTCAGCTATATTTTTCGGGCTTTCTTCAGTTACCCAACCAGCGTCAGCGTAGTTTACGCATTTAGTTACTTCATACTGACCTACGGCATTCCAATGCTGTTGATGGATATTTGACGGTCAAGCCAGCCGGAGCCCTCTAACTCCGGCCAGAGTGTCGCTTATATTTGCGCTAAGTTACCCCGATCTTCCAGCCAGCTTTTCCTATCGCCGGCACGCTTCTTCGCCAATAACAGATCCATCTGTTCGCGGGTATCGTCGTTTTCGGCTACCGTTAACTGCACCAGGCGGCGGGTGTCGGGATTCATCGTGGTTTCCCGCAATTGCGAGGGATTCATCTCGCCCAAGCCTTTAAAGCGCTGGATGTTGATCTTGCCGGTGAGTTTCTCGGCTTCGATGCGCGCCAACACGCCCAAGCGCTCCGATTCGTCCAGCGCGTAAAATACCTTCTTGCCGACATCGATCCGGTACAGCGGCGGCATGGCGACGAACACATGCCCTGCTCTGACCAAGGCATTGAAATGCTGGTAAAACAGCGCGCAAATCAGAGTCGCAATGTGGTTACCGTCGGAATCGGCATCGGCCAGGATGCAGATCTTGCCGTAACGCAGATTTTGCAGGTCGTTGCTGTCCGGCTCTATACCCAGCGCCACCGCGATGTCGTGTACCTCCTGAGATGCCATCACCTCGCCGGAATCGACTTCCCAGGTGTTCAGAATTTTACCGCGCAACGGCATGATGGCCTGGAATTCTCGGTCCCGCGCCTGCTTGGCCGAGCCGCCGGCCGAATCGCCCTCGACCAAAAACAGTTCGGTGCGACTCAAGTCCTGTCCGGAACAATCCGCCAGTTTGCCGGGCAAAGCCGGGCCGCTGGTGATTTTCTTGCGGACGATTTTTTTGCCTGCTCTAAGGCGTTTCTGGGCGCTAGCCAGGATGATTTCGGCGATCTTTTCGCCTTCCTGCGGATGCTGATTCAGCCACAGGCTGAACGTATCCTTGGCGACGCCGGATACAAAGGTCACGCATTCGCGCGAACTCAGCCTCTCCTTGGTTTGCCCGGAAAACTGCGGGTCTTCCAGTTTTACCGACAATACAAAATGGCAGCTTTCCCAAACGTCTTCCGGGGCAATTTTCACCCCGCGCGGTAATAGATTGCGAAAATCCAGAAACTCACGCATCGCTTCGGTCAAGCCGGCGCGCAAGCCGTTGACGTGAGTACCGCCTTGGGCAGTCGGCACCAGATTCACATAACTTTCGGCGATGGTTTCCGGCAAACTGTCCGGCGTCCAAACTATGCCCCACTCCACCGCTTCGTTGCTGGCCGCCATGTTGGCCATGAACGGCGGTTGCGGAAAGATTTCGGCGTCGCCGACCCGGTCCAGCAGATATTCCTGCAAGCCGTTCTGGTAGCACCATTCGAATTGTTCGTCGCTGAGTTCGGAATTTAAAATAATTTTCAAGCCCGGACACAACACGGCCTTGGCGCGCAACACATGTTTCAGCTTGCTGACCGATACCCGATTGGAATCGAAATATTTACCGTCCGGCCAAAAATGCACGCTAGTACCGGTGTTGTTTTTACCGACCGTACCGCTTTGCTGCAGCTCGCCAACCTTGTCGCCGCCGGCGAACGCCATTTGATAAACACCGCCGCCACGCTTGATCTCAACCAGCAGTTTTTCCGACAGGGCATTCACTACCGACACACCGACACCGTGCAGACCGCCGGAAAATTGATAATTTTTGTTGGAGAATTTACCGCCGGCATGCAGTTGGGTCAGGATCACTTCCACGCCGGGAATGCCCTGCTCGGGATGTATGTCCACCGGCATGCCGCGGCCGTTATCATCCACCCGCACCGAGCCGTCTTTATAGAGTACAACATTGATGGTATCGGCGTGGCCGGCCAAGGCTTCGTCCACGCTGTTGTCCACCACTTCCTGCACCAAATGGTTGGGGCGGGTTGTATCGGTATACATACCGGGGCGCTTGCGCACCGGGTCCAGGCCGCTCAGTACTTCTATGGCGGCCGCGTTATATTCTTGGGTCATGATGTCTCGTAATAGGAAATAACAGTGTGTCGGCTGACCATTATATGTCAGCAACGCGCGCCAGAGAGGCTCCGGAACACCGGTCCTCATCAACCGGCTCACCATGCCTCGACTTCCGTAAGCGCCATCTGAAATTACCTAAGCACTGGAAAAGCCGGACCCACGCCGTTTTCCAGGGCGCCGCCACCGATTTTTGACGACAAGCCAACTGTTTGGCGCCAGCCCCGGTTTCGATCAGCGCATACGTAGAACTTGGTCGACGGCGAACACAATGGTTTCTTTGCCGGACGTTGTTTCGTTGAAATCGATAGCAGCAGGCCACAAGCCATTGAAGCTCCACTCCGCGATGGGCGTCATCGCCTGGTCATAGGCTATCAGCGTCGCATCGACCCGCGACCGGCCCGACCTACCGCTGACAAACTGTTGTCGCCAAGTCCAGAGATCCATCGACTTGGTCAAACCTTTACTGCAGGTAATATTTTTAGCCGATAAGCGTCCGGGTATCTTAACTGTAAGGTTCTCTCCCCGCGCACTAACCCTGGTTTGCTCCACTTCGTTCTGCGAACCCATGCCTTTGCAATCGGTGAAATAAGTGGTGACTCCTCCGGCGCTGAATTCGTAATAAACCAACGGGGCGGAATTGTCTATGACATTCTCAACGGCGCCGCCGCTGGCTGACGAGACCACGACTGCACCGAATAAAACGCTGATAAAACGGCTGGTTGTTTTCATGATATATCCTCAAAAAGTTTGATTCGGTGCGCCTAAACGGCGGCCGAACGGTTCGATAATTTGGTTTAGAAGAAAGCCACCGATCCGATGTTTAAACAATCTGTCGTAAAAATCGATGAACTTCGACTTGTAATGGCAAATGGAATGCCACTTTCCAAAAACCCAAGTAACAACAAAATAAACCATTGAATAAAAACAATTATTTTTAAACCGCCATCGACAAACAGCACCGCTAATACAGCCTATCGCCCACGGCATATCGTTTTTTGCACGAAATATCGTAAAACTTCGAAAGGTTAATTGGTCTGGCTTGCGAACGGTTCGTACCGAGCGGCGTAAAAGCTATCGCATAAGGGCGTAAGCGGAGAGCGGTTCAGGTGGACACGGGATAGGGATAATTGCAACGTGACATTTCGGATGCCCCCCCGCTAAGTGTTTAGGTTCGGAGCACGTGAATGGCTCGGGAAGCTGGAGCCTTGGAATCCAGGCAAACCTGGGCAACCTCAAAAATGTCACTGTAACTGCAGCCGCTGACGCCTCAGTATTAGCGAACAACTGAACGAACCGAATTGCTGCCACTAAATCGAAAACAACAGATGCAATCCAAACTCAATGGCAGAGCAATTCATACTATAATGCTTGGTCATTTTTTGAGCACCGCAAGCCACTTTATAATATGTCGAGACGTAAAAACGCATCCCAATTTGAGGAAGCGATGGAAGAACTGGAGAAATTGGTCGAGCTGATGGAACGCGGCGATATTTCCCTGGAAGAATCCTTAAAATCCTTCGAACGCGGCATCAGACTAACTCGTACCTGCCAGCAAGCACTGCAAGACGCCGAGCAGAAAGTCCAAATTTTATTAGAAAAAAACGGCCAGCAAACTTTGGAGCCATTCACCGATGAGTAACTTAAAAGCCTACCTTACCGCCTGCCAGAACCGCGTCGAACGGGCGTTGGACGCCCGGCTACCCGGCGAGAACATTCTGCCGCAAACCTTGCATCAAGCCATGCGTTACAGCGTACTGGACGGCGGCAAACGCACTCGCCCGTTGCTGACTTATGCCACCGGCCAAGCCTTGGGCTTGAGTGAAGACCAGCTGGACGCTCAGGCTTGCGCGGTGGAATTTATCCATGTTTACTCTTTAATTCATGACGATTTGCCGGCGATGGACAACGACGACTTACGCCGCGGCAAACCGACTTGTCATAAGGCTTACGATGAAGCCACTGCGATTTTGGCAGGCGATGCCTTGCAAGCACTGGCCTTTGACATATTAGCCAACGACCCAGCCATTCAAGCGGGCGCGGAAGCCCGAGTCAAAATGATCGCGGCATTGACCCGCGCCAGCGGCTCGCAAGGCATGGTTGGCGGCCAAGCCATCGACTTGGGTTCTGTCGGCCGCAAGCTGACTCTGCCGGAACTGGAAAACATGCACATCCACAAGACCGGCGCGTTGATTCGCGCCAGCGTCAATCTGGCTTCGCTATCCAAACCGGATCTCGATGCCGAAGTCGCAAAAAAACTGGATCACTACGCCAAATGCATAGGCCTATCCTTTCAAGTCAAAGACGATATTCTGGATGTTGAAAGCGACACCGCTACACTGGGTAAAACCCAAGGGAAAGATGTCGATAACGACAAACCGACTTACCCGGCACTGTTGGGAATGGCCGGCGCCAAGGAAAAAGCTCAGGAGCTGCATGAACAAGCCGTCGCCAGCCTAGCCGGCTTTGGCAGCGAAGCGGATTTGTTACGCGATTTGTCGCTGTATATCATCGAACGTACACACTAAGCGTAGCGAACTGCACGATTTATACTTCTTGCGCCACAATCCTTCCGGTTTTCCGCTTGCGTCTACTGGGCTGGCGCGGAATATTGCGGCGCAAACATATAAAGGAATTTTTTAACCCATGACAGCCTCTGATTTCCCGCTCCTAGACACCATCCAGACCCCCGCCGACGTTCGGGCCCTGAAGCCTGAACAACTGGAGCCGCTGGCCGATGAGTTGCGTCGCTATCTGACCCATACCGTCAGTATCTCCGGCGGCCATTTCTCGGCTGGCCTGGGCACGGTGGAACTGACGGTGGCGCTGCATTATGTGTTCGATACGCCTTCGGATCAGTTGGTGTGGGATGTGGGCCATCAGGCTTATCCGCATAAGATTTTGACGGGGCGGAAAGAGCGGATGCCGACGATTCGCACCTTGGGCGGGGTGTCGGCGTTTCCGTGCCGGACGGAGAGCGAGTACGATGCGTTTGGGGTCGGTCATTCGTCGACGTCGATCAGCGCGGCCCTGGGCATGGCGATTGCTTCGCAGTTACGCGGGGAAGACAAGAAGATGGTAGCGATCATCGGCGACGGTTCGATCACCGGCGGGATGGCCTATGAGGCGATGAATCATGCCGGCGATGTGAATGCCAATCTGTTGGTGATTCTGAACGATAACGATATGTCGATTTCACCGCCGGTGGGGGCGATGAATAATTATCTGACCAAGGTGTTGTCGAGCAAGTTTTATTCGTCGGTACGGGAAGAGAGTAAGAAGGCCTTGGCTAGTATGCCGTCGGTGTGGGAACTGGCCCGTAAGACAGAAGAGCATGTGAAGGGCATGATTGTGCCGGGTACTTTGTTCGAGGAGTTGGGCTTTAATTATTTCGGGCCGATCGACGGCCACGATGTGGAGATGCTGGTTTCGACTTTAGAAAAGTTGAAGGATTTATCCGGGCCGGTGTTTTTGCATGTGGTCACCAAGAAAGGCAAAGGCTATGCACCGGCGGAGAAAGATCCGTTGGCGTATCACGGGGTGCCGGCTTTCGATCCGAGCAAGGATTATTTACCTAAAGCCGCGCCTTCGCCACACCCGACCTATACGGAAGTGTTCGGCACTTGGTTGTGCGATATGGCCAAGCAGGATGAGCGGCTGTTAGGGATTACCCCAGCGATGCGCGAAGGCTCGGGCTTGGTGGCGTTTTCCCAGCAGTTTCCGAAACGCTATTTCGATGTGGCGATTGCCGAGCAACATGCGGTGACCTTGGCGGCCGGTCAAGCCTGTCAGGGGGCCAAGCCGGTGGTGGCGATTTATTCGACGTTTTTACAACGCGCTTACGATCAGTTAATCCACGATGTCGCTTTGCAGAATCTGGATGTGCTGTTTGCCCTGGATCGAGCGGGTCTCGTGGGGCCGGACGGTCCGACCCATGCCGGGGCGTTTGATTATAGTTATATGCGCTGTATTCCGAATATGCTGGTGATGGCGCCGGCCGATGAGAACGAGTGCCGGCAGATGCTGACCACCGGTTTCAAGCACAAAGGCCCGGCCTCGGTGCGCTATCCGCGCGGCAAGGGGCCGGGGGCCACGGTCGATAAGGCCTTGACCGAACTCCCCATCGGCAAAGGCGAAATCCGCCATCAAGGCAGCCGCATTGCGATTCTGGCCTGGGGCAGTATGGTGACACCGTCAGTGGAAGCCGGCAAGCAGCTGGGCGCGACGGTGGTGAATATGCGCTTTGTGAAACCGCTGGATGAAGCCTTGATTCTAGAGCTGGCGAAAAGCCATGACGTGATCGTCACGGTTGAAGAGAACGTGATTGCCGGCGGTGCCGGCAGTGCGGTGAACGAGTTCTTGCAGGCACAGAACATTCTGATGCCGGTGTTGAACATCGGCCTGCCGGATCGCTTCGTCGAGCAAGGTAGTCGCGAGGAATTGCTGGCATTATGCGGCCTGGATACTAAGGGTATCTTGGCTAAGATTCAGGCGGTTTGTGCGTAAATCTGGAGGTTAGAAATGGAGAGATTGAGAAACAAGATTCGGGATATTCCGGATTTTCCAAAACCCGGCATTATCTTCAAAGATATAACACCACTGGTCAAAGACCCAGCCACATTACGTCTAGCGGTCCATCAACTGCTACATCCTTTCTTAGGCCGCGACATCACCGCAGTGGCCGGCATGGAAGCACGCGGCTTTATTTTCGGTTCGCTGGTGGCCTGGGAACTGGGTATTCCGTTTATCCCACTCCGCAAACCCGGCAAACTACCTTATGATGTACAAAGCGTTTCTTACGACCTGGAATACGGCTTGGCTGAACTGGAAGTGCATATCGATGCAGTGGACAGTAACGACAAGGTGTTGTTGATCGACGATCTATTGGCCACTGGCGGCACCGCCAAGGCTAGTTGCGAACTGATCGAAAAGCTGGGCGCTACCGTGGTAGCCTGCGCTTTTGTGGTGGAACTGGACTTCTTGCAAGGGCGGGAAAAACTGGGGAACTACGAAGTGCATTCCTTATTGCATTACTGAGAAATACTACGGAGACGCTTCCCTGCGTCTCTTCAAACAAAATTAACGGCGCTTAAGCGGTCTTTTTTTTTTACTCATTTGGTCCATTTTGTCCGAGGCTTTTTCAAATTCCAAAGCAGCATTATCGAACGATTTGGACATGCTATCGAACGCAGCGCTACCTGCCTTTGCGCTGCCAGGACCTACCTCAATGCTATTTTGCACGTGGCCGGGTAGTTTTTTAGCCGTATCGGCTTTTGGTTTTTGCGTCGCGTTAGCTTCTTTAGGCTTTGCTGAAGAAATTTCGCCGACATCGACATCCGCGTCTATGTCAAGATCATAGTCAGTCGAATTACTCTTACCGTCATTGATCAAGTTTTTGCGGTATTGCAAAAATGACTCGCGGGTAAAGACATAAGGATCCAACGCCGCTTCGTCGATAAAATTCAACGCACCTTCGGCATTTGCTCTGTCGTTAATACCCTCGACAATACCCGTCCCCGGCACGTAAGTTCCTGGATTGGCGGCTTTATCCACCACAATTGCCGCGCCATCACGCACAGTAGTCGGCCCCAAAACCGGCAATACCAAGTAGGGGCCTTGATCGACACCCCAGACCGCGAGTGTTTGACCAAAATCTTCAACATTGCTTTGCAATCCCAAGTCGCTGGCCACATCAAATAAACCGAGCAAACCAACCGTGGAATTGGTCAAGAATCGCCCAGTATCAGAAGCACCTTGTTCAAACTTACCTTGCAGAACATCGTTCAAAACAACATTGATACCTTTAAGATTGGTAAAAAAGTTGCTGACTCCAGTTTGCATGAAATTGGGGGTTACAGTCTTGTAACCATTAGCGATGGGCTTCAGCAAATGCTTATCCAAGCCCATGTTAAAACCGTACATGGAGCGATTAAAACCTTCGTAAGGATCCGCTGCGTCTGACTTAGCTTTAGACGCTCTGTTAGCATCGACCGGATGCTTATCCGTGGTAGCACACCCGGTTACCGATAATGCGCTTGAAAATAACACCACCCAAAACAGGGATGCCTGGCTGCTGCCTTGATAACGAGGGCTATACATTACTGACGATTCCTAACAAACTTATTGCTTTGCGTAACTTTCAATTTTCTCAGTGATTTTAACGATCAAGGCATCAAAACCATCACGGCTTAATACACTAGTGTAATCCGATCTTTTCAATGCCAAATCACTGACGCCATCGGCTATTATATTGATAATTTGCCAGCCATCGTCTTTTTTCTTCATCATATAATCGAACTTGACATCCTTTTCGCCGGGAATATGCAAGTTGGTATGAATCACCACACCCCCCCTACCGGTCTCCTCTTCAGAAGCAAAGGTAAACGATTCGCCCGAATAGTCTTTAAAGTTATGAGCATATGCCGACACACTAAGCTTGCTGAATACGCTTTCCAGTTTATTCTGCTGCTCCGTTGTCAACTCTTCCCATTGCTTGCCCACCACGATTCTGGCGATTTTAGGCAAATCATGGCTCTTTTTTACCGCCACATCCAGTTTGTCGTAGCGCCCTTGAAAGCCAAGCTCTTTGCCGGCTTTCATTACGCTCAGCAGCTGATTTTGAAACTCTTCGACAACCTGACGCGCAGAAATCTCTTCAGCATTAGCTAAGGAAGACAGACAGACAAGCATTAGCAAACTAAGACCGAAATACAATTTTTTAAACATAGCCGTTATGAAAACCTGTTAATGAGGATGACTTCCTGGGTTCGTCTTAAGACTCTACTTTTACTGGAATCTCGGAAATTGCCGATTTTTTGAAAGAAGCAATAAACTCCGGCTGCTTTTCGGCAACCATTTCACCGGAGGTTTTGGGACCGCGCACCGCAGCCCAAAGTGCTTTCAATGGATGCGCCAAGGTATCCTCAACCGCCGTTGCCTCATAGCCGCAATGCGCCATGCAGTTAGCGCACTTAGGGTTTTTCACGGTGCCGTATTTGTCCCAAGGCGTGTCATCCAGCAACTCTTGAAAAGAATTAGCATTACCTTCGTCAGCCAACAAATAGCAAGGTTTTTGCCAGCCGAATACGTTGCGCGTTGGATTACCCCATGGCGTACAGTCGTAATTCTGATTGCCGGCCAGATAATCCAAATACAGCGACGAATGGTTCAATTTCCACTTACGGTTCTTGCCGATTTTGAAAATACCGCGAAACAGGTTTTTAACGTCAAGACCTTTAATAAACACGTCCTGCTTAGGCGCGCGCTCGTAGCTGAATCCAGGCGCAATAGTGACGCCCTCTACACCCAACTCCATCGCGTAATCCAAAAACTCCGCCACTTCTTCCGGGGTTTCACCTTGGAACAGGGTGCAGTTGACGGTAACCCTGAAACCTTTACTCAAGGCTAATTTGATCGCTTCGACAGCGATGTCGAAAACGCCTTCCTGGCAAACGGAAGTATCATGCCGCTCTTTTAAACCATCCAGATGCACGGAAAAGGTCAAATAAGGCGATGGCGTGTAATCGTTAATTCGTTTTCTTAACAGCAAGGCATTGGTGCAAAGATAAACAAACTTCTTTCTAGCAACGATACCGGCCACAATCTGCGGCATTTCTTTATGAATCAAGGGTTCGCCGCCTGGAATGGACACCATCGGTGCGCCGCATTCATCAACCGCAGCCAAACACTCCTCAACAGAAAGCCGCTTGTCGAGAATATCATCGGGATAATCGATTTTACCGCAGCCCGCGCATGCTAAATTGCATCTGAACAGGGGCTCCAGCATCAAAACCAAAGGATACTTTTTTACACCTTTGATCTTTTGCTTGATCAGATAACTACCTACAGCCAATTGCTGACGTAAAGGAACACTCACAGCATTATTCTCCAAAAACTATCACGACATCCAGCGACCACAGCTGTTACAAAAAAACAACAGCCGCAAACCGATAACCATCCTAGAAGTGACACCTGCTGCGGCCAATTTAGACCATCAATTAGGCTCGAGGCGCACAATTAGATGTGGTCAGAATACCACTTTCCAACAACATACTCCAGATAAAATACGCAAAAAACAACAAGAACATGCGCACATTTCCTGAAAGCCACACAAAGCCGCTTAGCAACCACAAAAAAGCCTAACCCCTAAAAAACCATAATTATTTTTCTAAAACAACAACAAAGATCAGAAACATGAACTCATATATTGCTTTTGCCAGCACCATTTCGACAAATTTGCCATAAAGCAACATCACTTTGCAAAACACCAACAAACAGTCTATCATTTGGGCAACTAATAGTTAGCCTTGATACAGATGAACGGATCTCAAACACTAATCAATAATCCGGAGTTGCTCAGACAACTAGCCGACGCCGAACTGCAAGCCACCTTGCTTGAAGGCGTGTCGCGCACGTTTGCGCTAACTATCCCGCAACTCCCGGATGAACTGTATCCGGCTGTGGCGAATGCTTATTTGCTATGCCGGATTGTCGACACCATAGAAGACGAAATATCCCTTAGTGCCGAACAAAAGAAATACTTTTGCAGCGCTTTTATAGACATAGTCAAGACCGGCAATAACGCAGATGTATTCAGCGCCGAGCTGGCTCCACTGCTCTCTGAGCAAACCATTCCGGCCGAACATAGCCTGATCCAGCTGGTGCCTCGCGTGATTGCCATAACCCGCTCACTGGACGCTCCGCAAATAGAAGCCCTGGCGTGTTGCGTGGAAACGATGGCGAACGGCATGCCGGTCTATCAGGCGTTGGATTTACATGCCGGTTTGAAAACCCTGAAAGACATGGACGACTACTGCTACTACGTAGCCGGCTGCGTCGGTGAGATGTTGGCAAAGTTGTTCTGCCATTATTCTCCGGAAATAGCCGCGCATCGCGAAGAACTATTGAGGCTCTCAGTCTCCTTTGGTCAAGGTCTGCAAATGACCAATATCCTGAAAGATATTTGGGACGACGCCAAACGCGGCGTATGCTGGTTACCGCAAGACATTTTCACCGAAACCGGTTTCAATCTGGCCGAGCTGACGCCGGAAACCGACGACGAGCGTTTCCGCCTCGGCCTGAGCCATCTGGTGGCTATCGCTCACGGGCATTTGCAAAATGCATTAACTTACACACAACTCCTGCCCAGCCACGAAACCGGCATCCGCAACTTTTGCCTTTGGGCGCTGGGTATGGCCGTACTGACCTTGAAGAAAATCAAGGCAAACCTTAATTTCAACGAATCGAATCAGGTCAAAATCAGCCGTAATAGTGTGAAAGCCACTATTGTCGCGACCAAATTGACCGTGCGCAGCAATTTGCTGCTATCCCTACTGTTTAACCTGACCAGCCGTAATTTGAAATCGCCGGATTGGCACTATTCACCTATATCGCACACTGGACAATAAGGAATCACTATGTTTACTGAAGCCCATATAGATACCAGCAGCCACGACACGAACAATACCAGCAGCAGTAAAAGCGGCCTTGGCTTACTGAATGCCGCTATCGCACGCGCCCAGGAAAAATTACTTAGCCTGCAAAGCCCGGAAGGTTATTGGGTATTTGAGCTGGAAGCCGACTGCACTATCCCGTCCGAATACATCATGATGATGCACTACCTGGACGACATCGATGAAGAATTGCAGCGCAAAATGGCCGTTTACCTGCGCAGCCGCCAGGCCGAAGACGGCAGCTATCCGCTATTTACCGGCGGCCCCGGCGACATCAGCGGTAGCGTCAAAGCTTATTACGCCTTAAAAATGGCCGGCGACGCCATCGATGCGCCGCATATGGTCAAATTAAGAGAGTGGATACTCAGCCAAGGCGGTGCGGCGCGCGCCAACGTCTTCACCCGAATCGCACTGGCGATATTCGAACAATTACCCTGGCGCGGCGTGCCGTATATTCCGGTGGAAATTATGCTGCTGCCCAGCTGGTTTCCGTTTCATCTGGACAAAGTATCCTATTGGTCGCGCACCGTGATGGTACCGCTGTTCATCATGTGCACCCTAAAGGCTAAAGCCAAAAATCCGCACAAGGTCAACGTCCTGGAATTGTTTGTCGTTCATCCGGACGAGGAAAAACATTACTTTCCAGAACGGACTCTGCTGAATAAATTCTTCCTGGGCCTGGATAAACTGGGCCGCGTTACCGAGCCGTTGATTCCACAACGCATGCGCGAACACGCCATTCAAAAAGCCGTTGATTGGTTTACCGAACGCCTGAATGGCGAGGATGGTTTGGGCGGCATATTCCCCGCCATGGTTAACGCCTACCAAGCCATGTTGTTACTAGGCTTTCCAGCCGATCACCCTAACGTGGTGATCGCTCGCCAATCAATCGATAAACTGCTGGTTATCAAAGATGACTACGCCTATTGTCAACCGTGCTTATCGCCAGTTTGGGATACGGCACTGGCGGCATTGGCTCTGCAGGAATCCGACAAAACCGCTAACGCTCCGCAACTAAGCAAAGCTTACGAATGGCTCAAGAGCGTACAACTGTCTGACGAACCAGGCGATTGGCGTGTTCGCCGCCCTAATCTGGCTGGTGGCGGCTGGGCATTTCAATTTGCCAATCCGCATTACCCCGATGTCGACGATACAGCGGTTGTTGGCTTTGCGATGGCAGACTCCAATCTACCTGAATTGGACGAGTCCATTCACAGAGCGACACGCTGGATTGTCGGTATGCAATCGCAAAACGGCGGCTACGGCGCGTTCGATGTCGACAACACCTATTACTATCTGAACGAAATTCCATTCGCCGACCACGGCGCCCTGCTCGACCCACCGACTGTCGACGTCAGCGCCCGCTGCGCGATGCTGATGGCCCGAGTGGCGAAGGATCACGACGAATATTTACCAGCCCTGAAACGCACTATCGAATACATCCGCGGCGATCAAGAAGCCGACGGTTCGTGGTTCGGCCGCTGGGGCACCAATTATATTTACGGCACCTGGTCTGCCTTGCTGGGCCTGGAACAAACCGATGTACCGAAAAGTGACCCGATGTACACCAAAGCTGCGGCGTGGCTGAAAAGCGTCCAACGCGAAGACGGCGGCTGGGGTGAAGACAACTTGAGTTATCACGACGATAAGAAATTTCGCGGCCGCTACCATTTCAGCACCGCCTTCCAAACCGCTTGGGCCGTGTTGGGCTTGATCGCCGCCGGCGAAGTCCATAGCCAGGAAGTCAAAGCCGGCATTGATTTCCTGCTGCGCAGCCAGCAGGCGGACGGGGTTTGGAATGACCCCTGCTTTACCGCACCGGGCTTTCCAAAGGTGTTTTATTTGAAGTATCACGGCTATGACAAATTCTTCCCATTGTGGGCGTTGGCTAGATACCGTAACGAATTAGCCAAACAGTGACCATAGGAATTCTTGTTGCCTTACCGGAAGAGCTCTCCACCCTGACCCGCCTAAAGTTGGTCCAGGGTGATTGCGTCAGAATCGCCGACAACATTCTCCTGGCATTTGCCGGTGCCGGACCGGTCAATGCGGAGCGGGCCACGCGCCTGTTAATCGCCAAAGGCGCTAAAAAACTGATCAGTTGGGGCTGCGCAGCCGCATTGTCGCCGCAATTGAAACCGGGAGATCTGATGTTGGCCGAGCAACTGTTATCGGAGCAACAACAGGTGTTCGATACTGATCCGCGCTGGCGTAAGCGTCTGCACGAGTTGCTGGATAAGCAGTTTCCGATTTCCAATGGTAAGTTGGCTGAAAGCAGCCATATCGTCAGCAACAGTAGCGATAAGCACAAACTATACCGGCAGACCGGTGCGATTGCCTTGGACATGGAAAGCTGCGCCATGGCCAAAATTGCCGAGCAATCGAACTTACCTTGTCTGGCAATTCGTACGATTGCCGATCCGGTAAGCATGAGCCTACCCCAAGCGGTTACTCAGGCCCTAAATGGCCAGGGGCAGGTAGAAACCAGCAAACTCTTGCGTTTTTTGGCAACCCACCCATGGGAAGCGCCCAGTCTCATCAAGTTGGGCTTACATTTTCATGCCGCGCAAAAAACCTTGAAAATCATTGCCAAACAACTAAACGAAATCATCGTTTTTTAGCAGAAAACCGTGAATTATTGAAGGGTTAAGCAGCGGGAACATAGCGTAATCCGGAAATAAACCAAGCACTTACGAGGTATTACATGTCTTTTAGCATTGCCGATCTTTTTACTCAGCATTTCGACGAGAAATTCGATTTGCACGAGCATTATCTTAACAACCAGATGGTGCGCGTCTTACGCACTATCGGTTACGACAGAAACTATAAAAAAGCGATCGGCCAATATCTTTACGACGAAGACGGTAACGAATACCTGGACTTGCTGAGCGGTTTCGGAGTGTTTGCGATGGGACGCAACCATCCGACCATCATCAAAGCCCTGCAAGAAACCCTGACGCTGGAATTACCCAGCCTGGTACAGATGGATGTGTCCTTGCTCAGCGGCCTGCTGGCCAAAGAAATTCTGGCGACCTGCCCGGACAATCTGGAGAAAATGTTTTTCTGCAATTCCGGTACCGAAGCCGTCGAAGCGGCGATCAAATTCGCCCGCTACACCACCAAACGTTCGCGTATCGTGCATTGCGACCATGGCTACCACGGCCTGACGATGGGCTCATTGTCACTGACCGGCGAACACATCTTCCGCGAAGGTTTCGGCCCACTATTGCCGGAATGTACTTCCGTACCGTTCAATGACTTGGCCGCACTGGAACAAGCTTTGAGCAGCAAAGATGTCGCCGCTTTCATTGTCGAGCCCATCCAGGGCAAAGGCGTCAACATTCCGGACGACAACTACCTGCCGGAAGTCGAGCGTTTATGTAAAAAATACGGCACCTTGTTCGTGGCCGACGAAATCCAGACCGGCATAGGCCGCACCGGCAAGTTCTGGGCCATCGAGCACTGGGGCGTTAAACCGGACATGATTTTGATGGCCAAAGCCTTGTCCGGCGGCTTCATCCCTGTCGGCGGCGTCGCCATGACCACCCATATCATGGACACCGTGTTCAACCGCATGGACCGAGCCGTCGTGCATGGTTCAACCTTCTCTAAGAACAATATGGCAATGGCTGCCGGCCTGTCTGCCTTGCATGTGGTTCACGAAGAAAAACTGGTCGAAAACAGTGCCAAGGTCGGGGAAGACATCATAGCCACCATCAACGCGATGGCGCCAAAATACGAGTTCCTGAAGGAAGCGCGCGGCAAAGGTTCAATGATTGCCATCGAATTCCAGTCGCCGAAAAGCTTGGGATTGAAAGCCGCCTGGGCCATGCTGGAAGCCGCCAACAAAGGCCTCTTCTGCCAGATGATCCTGATCCCGCTGTTCAAGGAACATCGGGTACTGGCGCAAGTGGCCGGCCACGGCATGAACGTGGTCAAATTTTTACCGCCGCTGACGCTGACTCAAAAAGACCGCGATTGGATCGTCAATTCCGTGGAAAAAACCATTGCCGATACGCATAACGTCACCGGTTCGATCTGGACGCTGGGTAAAAACCTGGCCGGCCATGCTCTGAAAAACAAAAAATAAGGTGCCCTACATGAATTTTTTCAAACCCGCTTTGTTCGCCTTGGCACTGGTCGCCAGTAACAGCGCTTTCGGCCACGCCGTTGTCACGCACAATTCTTTAAAACTCAAACCCGTGCCGGTCAATTTGGCCAGTGACGTGGAATTATCGTTCAATTCCAAAGTGGAATTGGATTTATCGGAAGTATTCCTGGTCAGTGCCGGGGATAAAATGCAAACCATTACGGCCACGCCGGGCGAAAAACCCGGCCAAGTCTTGCTGCATCTGCCAGCCTTGGAACCCGGCGAATATGCCATCAAATTAAAAATCTTCGCCGCCGACGGCCATCTCAGCGAAGACCTGCTGCGTTTTTTTGTCAAACAGGCTAAGTGATCCGCATGGAAGGCATTGCAAATTATTTAGACTCACTGATAGGCGGCGTCGATCTCACGTTTTATTCCATCACCATCGGTGGCTTGCTGTGGGGACTGTTAGTCCTGCGCCCCTGGCATGAAGAGGCGCTGTATAACTCGGCCTTGCTGAGCAAAACCGTCAACCTGATTCATTTCGGCAGCAAAGCCCTGGTCATCACCCAATTGTCGAAAATCGGCCTGAAAATATGGCTGATGGCCGTGACCTTGGGCAAATCGCCGTTCCCGGCGTTTTTCCAAACCGTGCAATTCCAGGCCGGTTTAGCGCGCGCTACCTGCGCTTTTATTTTGGCGGTGTTCATCCGGCAAGCGTTAAAAAGCAATCCACGCTCCAAACAATTCTGGGTGCTGTCCACGGCGATTATTGTGCCGCTGGTCATTTCCGCAGCCTGGTTGGTACACGGCGCCAGTCGTTTGGAGGATCGCGGCCTGTTAATGACGTTAACTGTCACGCATCAGATCGCTGCGGCCACTTGGGTAGGCGGCATATTTCAAATTCTGACGTTATGGGGCTTGAAAAAACGTAATGCCATAGCCGTTGAAGTTTGGCCTTTATTGCTGAAACGCTTCTCGGCAGTGGGCATCGGCTCAGTCGTCATATTGCTGGTCACCGGCACGCCGCTGGCCTGGTATTACATCCGCACTTTCCAAGGCTTCATCGGCGCTGGCTACGGCAATCTGTTATTGGTAAAAATCATCATGCTGGGCCTGGCATTAGGCTTTGCCTGGTTGAATCGGCAAGCCGTGAATGCCTATTTCACCAGCCGCAGCCTGTATGCCCTGACCGCGCGCGTGCCCTACTATATCGAAGCGGAAACCCTGATACTGCTGACTATCCTGTTCACTGCCGCCAGTTTGGCCTCGCAACCGCCCGCAGTCGACATTCCGCATTTAACGGCCAGTTTTGAAGAAGTCTTGAACATGTTTCATCCGCGCGTACCACGCTGGGAATCGCCGACTCACGAAGCCTTAATTGCCGGTGAAGCCGGACGGGTGGCCATCGTCGGTCAGATTCCGTCCGAGGCCGCTACCGCCTGGTCGGATTACAACCACAACATCTCCGGCATCTTCCTGGCGACCATGAGCTTCTTCGCGATGTTGTCGTTTTCTGATCGCTTCCATCGTTGGGCGCGCTTCTGGCCGGTGGGTTTCATGGCATTGGGCGTGTTCCTGTTTTTCCGCAGCGACGCCGAAAGCTGGCCGCTCGGCCCTATCGGTTTCTGGGAAAGCACGTTTAACAATGGCGAAATTCTGCAACATCGTATCGCCACTTTACTGGTATTCGTATTGGGTTTGATCGAAGTTAGAGCCCGTCTTAACAATAACAGCGGCTTCATGCCTTACATGTTTCCGTTGCTGGCGGCATTTGGCGGCATGATGCTGTTGGCGCATTCGCATGTCGGTTTCGAGGCAAAAACCGCCTTCCTGATTCAGGTCGGCCATACCATGATGGGCGTATTCTCGCTGATCCTGGCTTGCGGTCGCTGGCTGGAACTTAAGCTAGATTCGCCCGGTAAAAACGTAGCCGGATTTATTTCAGTGTTCGCTTTATTCCAGATAGGCGTCATCCTGATGTTCTATCGTGAACCCCTGTACTGATCATGAAACAGACTAACGAATTTCCGTTACTAGATACCATCCAGACTCCCGCCGACGTTCGGGCCCTGAAGCCTGAACAACTCGAACCCCTGGCCGATGAGTTGCGTCGCTATCTGACCCATACCGTCAGTATCTCCGGCGGCCATTTCTCGGCTGGCCTGGGCACGGTGGAACTGACGGTGGCGCTGCATTATGTGTTCGATACGCCTTCGGATCAGTTGGTATGGGATGTGGGCCATCAGGCTTATCCGCATAAGATTTTGACGGGGCGGAAAGAGCGGATGCCGACGATTCGCACCTTGGGCGGGGTGTCGGCGTTTCCGTGCCGCTCGGAAAGTGAGTACGACGCCTTTGGCGTCGGCCATTCGTCAACGTCGATCAGTGCGGCACTGGGCATGGCGATTGCTTCGCAGTTACGCGGGGAAGACAAGAAGATGGTGGCGATCATCGGTGACGGTTCGATCACCGGCGGCATGGCCTACGAGGCGATGAATCATGCCGGTGATGTGAATGCCAATCTGTTGGTGATTTTGAACGATAACGATATGTCGATTTCGCCCCCAGTAGGCGCGATGAATAATTATCTGACCAAGGTGTTGTCGAGCAAGTTTTATTCGTCGGTACGGGAAGAGAGTAAGAAGGCCTTGGCTAGTATGCCGTCGGTGTGGGAACTGGCCCGGAAAACCGAGGAGCATGTGAAGGGCATGATTGTGCCGGGTACCTTGTTCGAGGAGTTGGGCTTTAATTATTTCGGGCCGATCGACGGCCACGATGTGGCGATGCTGGTTTCGACTTTAGAGAAGTTGAAGGATTTGTCCGGGCCGGTGTTTTTACATGTGGTGACCAAGAAAGGCAAAGGCTATGCGCCAGCCGAGAAAGATCCGTTAGCCTATCACGGGGTGCCGGCTTTCGATCCGAGCAAGGATTATTTACCTAAAGCCGCGCCTTCGCCACACCCGACCTATACGGAAGTGTTCGGCACTTGGTTGTGCGATATGGCCAAGCAGGATGAGCGGCTGTTAGGGATTACCCCAGCGATGCGCGAAGGCTCGGGCTTGGTGGCGTTTTCCCAGCAGTTTCCGAAACGCTATTTCGATGTGGCGATTGCCGAGCAACATGCGGTGACCTTGGCGGCCGGTCAAGCCTGTCAGGGGGCCAAGCCGGTGGTGGCGATTTATTCGACGTTTTTACAACGCGCTTACGATCAGTTAATCCACGATGTCGCTTTGCAGAATCTGGATGTGCTGTTTGCCCTGGATCGAGCGGGTCTCGTGGGGCCGGACGGTCCGACCCATGCCGGGGCGTTTGATTATAGTTATATGCGCTGTATTCCGAATATGCTGGTGATGGCGCCGGCCGATGAGAACGAGTGCCGGCAGATGCTGACCACCGGTTTCAAGCACAAAGGCCCGGCCTCGGTGCGCTATCCGCGCGGCAAGGGGCCGGGGGCCACGGTCGATAAGGCCTTGACCGAACTCCCCATCGGCAAAGGCGAAATCCGCCATCAAGGCAGCCGCATTGCGATTCTGGCCTGGGGCAGTATGGTGACACCGTCAGTGGAAGCCGGCAAGCAGCTGGGCGCGACGGTGGTGAATATGCGCTTTGTGAAACCGCTGGATGAAGCCTTGATTCTAGAGCTGGCGAAAAGCCATGACGTGATCGTCACGGTTGAAGAGAACGTGATTGCCGGCGGTGCCGGCAGTGCGGTGAACGAGTTCTTGCAGCCACAGAACATTCTGATGCCGGTGTTGAACATCGGCCTGCCGGATCGCTTCGTCGAGCAAGGTAGTCGCGAGGAATTGCTGGCATTATGCAGCCTGGATACTAAGGGTATCTTGGCTAAGATTCGGGCGGTTTGTGCGTAAACAGCCCGATGTTACAGAGCTATTTCAAGTCCTTGTACCAACGCACGATGTCGGAAGCGTATGCGTTGGCGGCCAGGGAAATAGTATCGGCGCTAAAAGAGAATGGCGGAGCATGTCTTGACTGTGGTGCCAACAGCGGCTATTGGTTTGATCGCCTTGCTACCGAAATAGGTTTAACCCACGCTCAATATCACGGCATCGAGTGGGATAGTGACAGCGTCAATGCGGCCCGGTTAAAGCAGCTTAATGTTCAGCAGGGCGATCTGAATAAAAAGCTGCCTTTCGAAAACGACAAATTCAGCTGTGTATTCGCGCTTTCTGTTTTGGAACATTTACTAAATGGCTGTCATTTTCTCAAAGAGACGCATAGAACATTAGAGCCAGGGGGCAAACTGGTGCTTTTAACCCCAAACATTAGCACTTATTTCACCGCCGCCCTGATTCTTGCCGGAAAAATGCCCTCTAGCGGCCCACACCCCGACTCGGATATTTTGCTGAAATCGGAGGAAGTTTTTAAGGTCAGCGCAGATGAACTTCACTGGGATACCGAGTCCGATACACCTGTTCACCGCCATTTAGTGGTATTCAGTTACTTGACGCTGAAAAAATATCTAAACACTATTGGTTTCTCACAAGTCACGGGGTATGGCTTTGGCTTATATCCGCTGCCAAACTTCATTCAGCCTGTTTTTGAAAAAATCGATCCTTACCATTGTCACCAAATGGTCTTCATTGCCAGAAAATAATTATTGATTAACTATTGCACATAGATAAATGTTAGAAATCCTGCAAATACCGGTTCTACAAGACAATTACATTTATCTATTACAAGACACTTATTCCGGATTGACCGCCGTGATTGACCCCGCCGTTGCCGATCCGGTTATCGATGTTTTAGTCGAAAAATCCTGGCAACTTGATTACATTTTTAATACCCATCATCACAGCGACCATATAGGCGCCAATTTACAACTCAAGCAGCAAACCGGCTGCAAGATCGTTGGCTCGGCAGCCGACCAGGCGCGTATCCCCGGCATTGACATACTGCTCGGCGACGGGGATGTAGTTAAACTCGGCAATCAGTGCTTTCAGGTCATCGACACACCCGGCCATACCGTAGGGCATATCGTTTATTACAGCGCCGATAGCCAGGCTTTGTTTTGCGGCGACACTTTGTTTTCGCTGGGTTGCGGCCGATTGTTCGAAGGCAGCGCCGAACAGATGTGGCATTCGTTGGAAAAACTGAAAGCCTTGCCGGCCGAAACCCGCATCTACTGCGCCCACGAATATACCGCCGCAAATGGCCTTTTTGCGTTGTCGGTTGATCCGGACAATCCGCAATTGCGACAGCGAATTGATCAAGTCGCCGAACTTCGCCAACAAAACCGCCCCACCCTTCCCTCGACTATCGGCCTGGAATTGGCGACCAACCCTTTTTTTAGGGCGCACGACCTCGGCATTCGCAGCAATATCGGCATGACAGACCAATCCGACTTGGCGGTTTTCAGGCAATTACGCCTATTGAAAGACCAGTTTCGATAAATCGACCCCAGCTGTCGATACCCTTTAATTCTGCTAGACTGTTGTCCACATTTCGGCATGTTTCCTTGCCAACCTTTGGATTTTCATGAATAACATCCCGTCGATCAGCATCGTCATCCCCGCGAAAAACGAATCTAAAAATCTGCCGTCCTTTTTACCGCTGTTACATCTGCTGTACCCGGATGCGGAAATTCTGCTGATAAACGATGGCTCGACGGACGATACTGCCGCCATCGCTCGCGCGGCCGGTGTCACAGTGATTGATCACCCTTACAGCATGGGCAACGGTGCGGCGATTAAAACCGGAGCCAGACATGCAAAAAACGATATTTTGGTGTTTATGGATGCCGATGGACAACACGACCCCGGCGACATTCCGGCGTTGCTTAACAAACTGAACGACGGCTACGATATGGTGGTCGGTGCCCGAAACGCCGGTAGCCATGCCTCATTATTCCGACGTCTGGCGAATAAGTTCTACAATAAGCTGGCATCAATGATGACCGGACACAAAATAGAAGATCTTACCTCCGGATTTCGTGCGGCCCGAGCCAACAAATTCCGCAAATTTCTTTACTTGTTACCCAACGGTTTTTCTTATCCGACCACCAGTACGATGGCGTTTTTTCGCTCCGGCTTCCCGGTAGCCTACATTCCTATCCACGCCGGCAAACGCAGCGGCAAAAGCCATATCCGGCTGATGCATGACGGTTTTCGATTTTTTATTATTATCTTACGGATTGGGGTGCTGTTCTCGCCCATGCGGCTATTTTTACCCATCAGCAGCATAGTATTTAGCTTGGGAGCCGGCTATTACGGCTACACCTACTTCACGGAAAACCGATTTACCAATATGAGCGCAGTACTGTTTTTGTCGTCCTTGTTTATCTTTCTGATCGGCATCGTTTCCGAACAGATTTCATCCTTACATTATAAAAATATCGAATAGCTCAAACCTTCACGCTGCTGAAAATCACAAACTTGGCATTTGCCGCCAGCTGCCGGCAATTGCCGAATAATTTCTTCAGCGCCAGATGATAGTTCAAATGGCGATTACCGATTACCCGTAACTCACCGCCCTTACGCAAGACCTTATGTGCCTGCCGGAACATCTGCCAGGCAATATGATCGCCTATGGTGTGCTGTTGATGGAACGGCGGGTTACAGACTATGCAGTCTGCACTGTTCTCCGGGTAATCGCTCAAACAGTCGGCAACTAAAAAATCGGCCTGCCGACTATCGGCAAAAGCCGCCGCAAAATTTTCTTTGGCCGAGGCGATAGCCATAAACGATTCGTCGATAAACCCTATTCGCGCATTTGGGTTTTGTTTTGCCAACATCACGCCGACGATGCCGTTACCACAACCCAAATCGATAAAATCTCGGTACTCGGAGTTTTGCGGCAGATGCTCCAATAAAAAACGGGTGCCTATATCCAGGCTATCGCGAGAAAATACGTTGGCGTGATTGCAGACCGAAAGATCGCTATTCTCCAACTGATAGCGCGTGGGATAAGGGTTTTCCGGCAGTTGCAGATTTTGATCCACACTGGCAAAAATCAGTCTAGCTTTTTTCACCGCCAAAGAGGGCTGCGTGGGCCCGACCAAGCGCTCCAGCAATTTCCAGGTGTTTGGCGGTAAGGTCTTTACCATACCGGCAGCGATTACCCGACAATCAGCCTTCAACAACGGTTTAAGCCTATGCAATTGATACTCCAGCAAAGCCATGGTTTTGGGGATTTTAATCAGTAGGTAATCAATGTCCGCTTCCGGTAGCGACAGGCTATCCAACAAGCGCACTCGCTCGTGGTCTATGCGATTCAATGCCAGATTAATACGTGTCGCCTGCTGCGAAAGCCAGGAATCGGACATAGCGGTTGGCCGGTAAGCGCTTAGCGAAACTGCCAACGCACCGAAGCTGTCATTGAGGATGACGATACTGCCATGCTCGGCAATGCCTGCGGCAGCCAGGTGATTTAACAGATATTCGTCAGCAGCATCCCAAGCCCGCAGCAGTTCATTTTTGCGAAAAGGTAAGCGCTGGAGTTGAAAAACTCCTAGCGGACTAGCTAATTCCAGATCCATATTCCGAGAAAAATAAAGTTGCTATACCCCAGGGCATAAAAGGTAGATAGATGTCATGACGGCACTTCAAGGAATTAGGTTAACCGCCAGGGCAGCGACAATTTGCCACGCGGCAAAATGCCACATTTTCAGGACAGTGTCGCTTCAGTAAACTGCAAGCAACTCTTGTATGCGCCCCTATGGGGAATGAGAGTTATACCCCACCTCTCCGAACGGCCGGTCCATCGCAACATGGACCCGGTCGTTTTTTTTAGCTAGCCCGACGTAGCTTATCGGCCGAAGATCCGGCAAACAGGCGATAAAAGTTCTCGGTCGATTGCTCGGCAATGGCTTCGACAGAGGTTCCGCGCAAATCCGCAATATGTTCCGCCACGTAGCGCACATAGGTCGGATAATTCGGTTTACCGCGATACGGCACCGGCGCCAGATACGGTGAGTCGGTTTCAATCAGAAAACGGTCGGCTGGTATTTTACGCGCCACATCTTTGATGGCTTCCGCGTTCTTGAAGGTCACGATGCCCGAAAAAGAGATATAGAAATTCAAATCCAATGCTTTTTCCGCATAAGCCCAATCCTCGGTAAAACAGTGGATAATCCCGCCCACTTGGTCCGCGCCTTCTTGCCGCAACACATCCAAGGAATCCTGCCCAGCTTCGCGAGTATGGATAATTAAAGGCTTGTTGAGTGTCTTGGCGGCGGCGATATGGGTGCGAAACCGTTGAAACTGCCATTCCAAATCGCCCTCGCTACGAAAATAGTCCAGCCCCGTCTCACCAATGGCGATCACTTTTTCGTTATCGGCCAACTGCAGCAAGTCATCCAGCGTGGGCTCACGCCCATCATGAACATTTGGATGCACGCCCACCGACAAGGAGATGTCCGAATACGGCATGACTTGCTCCAGCATAGCCGGATAGGCTTCCATATCGATAGCAATACACAGCATATGGCTGATCTGGGCCGCGCGTGCCGCTTGCATGAAGGTATTGAAATCATTAGCGTAGGGCGCCAAGTCGATACGATCAAGATGGCAGTGGGAGTCGATGAACATGAGTTTAGAAAAGTAAAGACAAGCGGCAAAGTCCGCCCGCAAAAGTGTTTACATGGTGTGCGTGGAGCGATCAGATTCTAATGCACCGGCCAGATAGGTTTCGATTTTATTGCGCGCAGCACCACCATCCTGATCACTGAATTGCACGCCAATACCGGCGGCGCGATAGCCTTCCGCGCCGGACGGCGTTTTCCAGATAATTTTACCGGCAATCGGCAAGCGTTCAGTTTCGTCCATTAAATTCAGCAACATGAACACTTCCTCACCCATCTCGTATTCGCGTTTGGTCGGGATGAACAAGCCGCCATTTTTCACGAAGGGCATGTACGCCGCATACAGCGCGTTTTTATCCTTGATCGATAAGGACAGGATACCTTGTCTGGGTGCTGCTGATTCTGCCATACGCTTAGTGTCTATTCAGTTGCGACCAGCTAATCAATAGCTGCTCGACCATCAATTGTTTATTAAGTTGCGTGTTCAATTGCGACTTGGTGGTAAGCACATTATCGTAAAACCGATAGAGGCGTTTCAATTCTAGCCGCTGGGCGAGGGCTTGCAAGGCATTTTTCAGATCCGGATTGGCAAGTTCCAGCGATTCCGCCCGGTAAGCGCATTTAACAATATCAGCGACCCAGCTTGCCATCCAGCGTAACACCACGGCCAAATCAATCTTTTCCTGCTTTTGCCAGAATTCGGCGACGGTTAACAGATTCTCTTTGCCTTGTGCCACTTGCAACCAGGCGTCGAAATACTGCTGCCGGAGCTGAATCATATTGAGTTCGGCGTATTGCTGAGCCAATAGCGGCGAGCCTTGGGCCAGAGTTAAGAGCAGATCGGCCTGCTCTCCGACACTGCGCTGCTGCCGCAACCAAGTCATTGCCAGTTCGTGAGCGGGGGTTACGCAATCGATTTTCTGACAACGACTGCGAATCGTCGCTGGCAAACGGCTCGGTTGCTCGCTGATCAACAATAAGCACGTGCGTTCGGTCGGCTCTTCCAGACATTTCAAAAACGCATTCGCCGAAGCCGTATTCAAGGCATCGGCCGGCTGAATAATCACCACGCGGTAGGCATGGTCATATTGCGGCTTCAACGCCAGCTTGACGATTAACTGCCTGATTTTGTCGATACCGATGGCCTTGCCCGGTTCGTCAGGTTCTATCGTCAGAAAATCGGGATGGGTTTGCGCATCGAACAATTTACAAGCAATGCAATGACCGCAGGCACTCGCATCGGCCAGCGGCGCGTGACACAACAGGGTTCGGGCGTAATATCCGGCCAAATGCCGTTTGCCTTGCCCTGCCGCGCCGGAAAACAGCAAGGCTTGCGGGATGCGTTGTTGCTCGATATAACCGTGCAACTGCCGCCAATTATCCTGTTGCCAGGGGTAAACCTGCATTTGGGTAGACATCAATCGGCCCACAAGCCTGCCAACTCAAGGCGCAACTGCTGTTGCACCTCGCTGAGCGGCAAACTGGCATCGATAATTTTGTAACGACGCAAATCCGTCGCGGCACGTTGCAAATATGCTTGCCGGACTCGGTCGAAAAACGCTAACTGTTCGGTTTCAAACCGGTCCAGTTCGCCCCGATGCTTGGCGCGCTGCATGCCGATTTCTATCGGCGCATCGAGGACAAAGGTCAAATCCGGCCGAAGCGTGCCCTGCACGGTGTTTTCCAGCCAGGCTATGGTGTGTAGATCCATATGGCGGCCTCCGCCCTGGTACGCATAAGTAGCGTCAGTGAAACGGTCGCACACCACCCACTGCCCTTGCTGCAACGCCGGCAAGATCACTTGTTGAATATGTTGAGCGCGAGCCGCGAACACCAACAACAACTCGGCTTGCTCGGTCAAACTTTCCGCTTGCCGTTCCAACAAAATCCCGCGAATCTTTTCGGCAATGCCGGTACCACCCGGCTCGCGGGTCAGTACCAACGGGATGCCTCGTTCTTCCAGCAGCTGTTTGATAAATTGCAGATTGGTGGACTTGCCAACGCCTTCTCCACCTTCCAGCGTAATAAATCGTCCGTGTGTCATCGTTGATATTGATCGACGTATTTTTCGTGTTCAGCCAAGGTCGAAGAAAACGCATGGCGGCCATTGCCGCGGGCGACAAAAAACAAAGCATCACTATTATCCGGGTGCAAGGCGGCTACTATCGCCTGCTTGCCCGGCATTGCAATCGGTGTGGGCGGCAGGCCTTCGATGATATAGGTGTTGTAGGGTGTGGGTTCGCGCAAATCTTTATGCCGGATATCGCCATGGTAATCGTCGCCCATGCCATAAATGACGGTAGGATCGGTTTGCAACAACATGCCTTTCTTTAAACGCCGCGCAAATACCCCGGCGATCTTTCTGCGCTCTTCGCCGGCGCCGGTCTCTTTTTCGACAATAGACGCCAAAATCAACGCCTCGTAAGGGTTTTCCAAGGGCACGCCGTCATCGCGTTTTTGCCATTCTTCGTTCAACACCGCTTGCATGCGATCATGCGCACGCTTAAGCAAATCGACATCGGAGGTATTTTTTTCAAAGAAATAGGTGTCGGGAAAAAACAAACCCTCCGGATGATTCTTATCCGAACCGATTTGCGCCATCAGGTCTTCCAATTGGTTATCGGTCAGCGTGTGTTGCAGGTTGGGGTTGTTTTTGATGGTATTGAACATTTGCTTAAAGGACCAACCCTCCGGAAACGTAATCGAATACTTGCGGGTTTTACCATCGGTCAATTGTTGCAGAATGTCGGCGGCGGTAGAACCTTTCGCTAACACATACTCACCCACCTTCAACAAATGGTCGAGATTTTTCCGATAGGCAAACAACCGAAACCATAAGCGATTCACCGTCACCTGCTGGGCACGCAGATTTTTCACCACCGATTCCAGCGTATCGCCTTTTTTAATTTCAATCACGGTTTCGGTCATGACGACCGGCTTTTTTAGAATCAGTTGATAGTGCATGCCGGCCCAAATCGACACCAAACCCAATACCATCAATAATGTAAATGCGATAATGCTTCTAAACACTGCTATACCTCTGCCATGCGGGCTGCGTTGAGCAAGTCTTGCAAGCGCCGGGTGATGGCGCCGACACTAAAAACTTGCGCTTCCAGCCGTTTAATCGGCCAGATACCGATTACCGAGTTGCTGACAAATAGCTCGTCAGCCTGCAAAACGGCAGTTTGATCGATTGCTTGCTCAAACAACGGTAGCTTGCTGCACTGCGCGAACGCCATAATCAACTCTCGCACAATACCGGCGACGCCGCATTGTCCCAACGGCGGCGTGTATAAACTGCCTGACTTGACGATGAATAGATTACTCATCGTGCCTTCCACGACCTGGCCTTGAGTATCCAACATCAAACCCTCTTGAATCGAATCATCTTGCCATTCCGCTCTGGCTAAAATCTGCTCGAGTCGATTCATGTGTTTGATACCGGCCAAGCTAGAATTCAAAGACAAACGCTGTTCGCAAAAACGCGCGGCGATGCCGTCTGTTTGAAATTGCAGGGGATAATCGGGGTAAGGATGCAGGCTGAACAGCCTGGTAGGGATAACTTGCTCTGGCTGCCGGTAACCGCGGCCACCACTGCCGCGCGTGACCATCAATTTCAACACGGCCCGCTCGCTGGATTCGCACAATTTCCGGGCTTCCGTGTCGAGCAAGACAGTATCCGGCATCGGGATTCGCAGCCGGCGACAACCCTCTGCTAAGCGTGTTAGGTGGCGATCAAAAAACAGCGGTTTGCCCTGCAATACTTCGACAGTCTCGAATAGACCGTCGCCGTATTGAAATCCTCGATCAGCAACATCGACACAGTGTCTGTGCTCGCCGTTCAATAAAAACATAGCCAGACGACACTGCGGAAGCGGAAACGCTTATTGGTAACGTTTGAAAACCAGAGAACCGTTGGTGCCACCAAACCCAAACGAGTTGGAAATGGCAACATCGATGTTCATGTTTCTGGCTATGTTCGGGACATAATCCAGATCGCACTCAGGATCGGGATTTTCCAAATTGATGGTGGGTGGTGCGATTTGGTGCTGGATAGCCAATGCCGTCAATACCGCTTCGATGCCACCCGCCGCGCCTAGCAAATGACCGATCATAGACTTGGTGGAACTGACGGCCAATTTATAAGCGTGATCGCCTAGCGCCAACTTCATGGCATGCGTTTCGCCAATATCTCCAGCCGGCGTCGAGGTGCCGTGGGCATTAATGTAGTGCACGTCTTCAGGATTAACTTTAGCGTCACGCATCGCATTGCGCATGCAACGCGCCGCGCCTTCGCCACCTTCAGACGGCGAAGTAATATGGTATGCGTCGCCACTCATGCCGTAGCCAACCAGCTCCGCGTAAATTTTCGCCCCGCGCGCCTTGGCATGCTCCAGTTCTTCCAGGACTACTACTCCGGCGCCGTCGCTGAGGACGAAACCGTCACGGTCGCGGTCCCAGGGTCGGCTAGCAGTGGTAGGGCTGTCATTACGGCGCGACAAGGCTTTTGCCGAAGCGAATCCACCCATCGCGGTCGGCGAGGTCGTGCAGCGCTCTGCACCACCGGCCACCATCACATCGGCATCGCCGTATTTGATCAGGCGCGCAGCGTCGCCAATATTATGCGTACCGGTTGAACAGGCGGTGACGATGGCAAAGTTGGGGCCTTTCAAACCGTATTTGATCGACAGATTACCGGAAATCATATTAATGATGTTGCCCGGCACAAAGAAAGGCGAAATCCGTCTTGGTCCGCCGGCCACGTAGGTGGCATAGCATTCTTCAATACCGGTAATGCCGCCGATGCCGGCGCCGATAGCCACACCGATCCGCTCGGCATTTTCTTCGGTGACTTCAAAACCGGAATCCTCAATCGCCTGGCAGCCCGCTGCAATGCCGTAATGCACGAAACCGTCCATGCGCTTGGCATCCTTCTCGGCAATATAGTCGCCGATATTGAAATTTCTGATGACACCGCCGAACGTCGTTGCAAAAGGGGATATGTCAAATGAATCGATCGGACTAATGCCGCTCTTCCCGTTGACAATGCCATCCCAGGTATCGGCAACATTATTGGCTAACGGCGTAATGGCGCCTAAGCCCGTTATAACAACTCGACGTGTGCTCACAGTAAACTACCGGTAAAAAAAGAAGACAACCAGAGAAGGGAGATAAACCGGCTAGTGGATGGCAAGCACCCACTAACTTTTGGAAACAACTTACTGCAGATTGGCGTTGATGTAATCGATAGCCAATTGGACTGTGGTGATTTTTTCAGCTTCTTCGTCTGGAATTTCGCATTCGAATTCTTCTTCCAGAGCCATGACGAGTTCAACTGTGTCTAAAGAATCAGCACCAAGATCGTCAACAAAAGACGCATCGTTCGCGATTTCTTCTTTTACGCCTAATTGTTCTGCGACAATCTTTTTTACTCGTTCTTCGATATTACTCATATTTTTTTCCTCGAACAATGCAAATGCCTGACTGCGAGCACTTACCTTATCTTTAGTGTTGTATTAATTGAATTTGCAATCTCGTCACTGGCCTTGCCTAACGACAGCGCGGATTATACTTTATGTTCCAAAAAATTCACAACATTCGCCCGCGACTAGGCGATTCGCGGCCTGAGGCTATGTTTTCCCGCTCAAATTTTTAATAATTTCTTCCAAAGGCACCAAATTCAGTTTGATCCGGAACAAAACTGCCTGGTTCTCCAACACGCCAAAACATTCGTAGGTACGCAGCATGATACTGGTGTGATTCAGGGTTTTATCCGGGGACTCCGGCAGTTGCTTGACCAGAATATGCAGCTTGTCGTTGTTTTTCAAAGTCGCCAGATGCACGCGATCCACTGAAATGTCGTGAGAGGTGTATACCATCGGATTGCGTTTGAAGTCGTGGTTTTCCAACTGCGCCTTCTCCAGCAACGCGCCGGACGTCAAACTGCAGGGAAACACTTCCGGATACTGCGCCACCTGCAACAACTCGTCGAAATAATCCGACTGTTCCGCAAACGATCCGGACAAAAAGTTCTTGACGTTGCCGTTATTCATCCACTTGCGCTTTAAAAAAAACTCGGTGCCGGGCACCACGGTTTTATCGCATAGGGCATTCAAATCCGGCAGGCCGCTTAAATCAGTATCCGCTAAAAACAAAGGCTGTTTGGTTTCTTTTTTATACCCCAGCAAAATGGTTTTGCCTTGCGACTTTATCGCGATGCGATTGGTCAAAGTCAGCTCGGGTATTGTCGCAATCAAGGTCTTTTTAATATCCAGCGTCATCTCTTGCCGCGGCCGCAAGGCATTAACAAAGATGATCTGATAATTACTAAAACGCAGCTGATTGTCGGCGATAATCTGGTCTTCGTGATGCGCCTCCCGGTATAAGCGCATCTGATATTCGATCAAAGTATTTAACTGAAAGCCCAGCACGATCGGGCCTTTAAACGGATTGTGCGTGACCTGCAGCCATTTATGCTTGTCGTGAAACAAGTTGAAATCGTCAGATGCGTTGCGGGCGACTTCGATATGAATTTGTTCGAAAGTAAACGATTTATCTTTCATCGATGACCAATGACAGTAGATATGAGCCGGCTATTCTAGGCTGATTGCGGTAAATCAGGAAATAACGCACCAAACCAGCTTGTTCTGAGCCGACAACAATCCTCGGCCTGGACCGGAAATCAGCTTACTATCGACATATCCTTACTAACTTGGTTAACGACAAGCCATCTGCATATCTAATGACACAAAAACCGCCGGTGTGCTTATCAGTTATTCATCTTGATAAGTGCCGCTACCTGCCCGCGTATTTCTGCACCGACCCGACTATCCAGTTGAGCCAGCCACCGCTCCGGAATCTGCGCCAATCCATACTTGGCCCCTGCCAACATCCCGGCCAAGGCACCCGTCGTATCGGCATCGCCGCCCTGATTCACGGTAGCAATCAGGCAAGATTCGAAATTATCGGTATTGAAGAAATAATGCAGCACCGTCTGTGTGGTATCGACGATGTAGGCCGAGGCTTTACTCGGATAAGGGTGGTAGGCAAATTCGCTGTATTGGTTGATCAAGCGTTTGGCCTCCAGTAAACAGGCTTCAACAGGTTGTCCATGAATCAACTGGTTAGTCATTCGACCCAATGCCAGCGTAGCAGCGTCGGACAATGGATTATGGTGGGTGATGTGGCTCTGCTCCAGACTCCATAATTCGAAATCATCCGGCCGATTTAGCGTCGCCAACACCACCGGCAAATTACGCATACAGGCGCCGTTACCGGCGTCATCTTCACGCGGCAACCCCATCAATACACCTTCATCACGATACCGCACGAGGCCGCGTCGGCAAGTATTGCCCACATCCGGCGGATCGCTTTCCAACCAGGCGAGAAAATTGTCGGCCACAGACTTCAAATTCCAACCTTGATGCTCAATGATAGCCCGCCCCAAGGCCAGCGACATTTGCGTATCGTCTGTCACCTGCCCCGGCTCCAAACCCAGCCAGCCGCCGCCTATCATTTCGGTATGCACGCCGTAACGACTCTGAATTTGCTTCGGCGACATGAATTCCACCGTCGCACCCAGCGCGTCACCACAAGCAAAACCCAGGTAAGCACCCAGGGCCCGATCCATTAATTGCTCATTCATCGCAACACCTTCACTCGATAATCACCGCCAATCACCAAATATTCGGCCTCGCCGCGCAAGGCGTGGTGCGGCAACAAATCGTTAAAAAACACCAGCTTCACCATCGGCACCTCAACCTCCAAAACATAGCCGCCAAATTCGCTGGCGATGCTGTAGCGGTCGGTAAACGACACAATGCTGTTGAAATGCACAATCTTGTGCTCGCGGCTCCAATCGCCCAAGGCATTGACCCCTCGATAAAGGGTTTTGTGGGTTGCAGCCGGCACCTGAAAGCGCTCGATCACCCACTGGCAAAACTCATATAACAAATCCAACTGCATGTAGATGCAATTATTGTGGTAGCGGCTGTTCATCTTTTCTTCGATGTAAGTTACCCAGTCCTTACTCATGAAACTGCTGATTTGTTGTTTATGGTAATTGGGGAACAGGCCAAAGCGGCTTTCCACCCAACCCTTCAGTACCGCACCTTGAGCGTTATTGGAATCCAGACCCCAATCTTGAATCAGGCGCAGATAGCTGTTGCGGTAACGCCGCCGGCCGTCGGCATCGTCGCGTAAACGCTGCTCGGTTTCGAAGCCGAATACCACGCACATGTAGTCTTGAAATATCCGCCCGCAATCCGCCAACGAGGCTTGTCCGGCCAACTGCTCAAACAGTCCGGGCGCGGATTCTCGGGTTCCGGCGATATGCAAGGGCTTGGGGTATTCGTTAAATAGGTGACTGGCCAAACACGCCGTCGCCATGCCGATCAAATTGGTACTGTGGCCGTGCAGGGAAATATCGGGCATGGGGGCTAACTGAGAAGAATGTCGGACACTGATAAGCCCTAATTCTCACATCGAATAGGGAAATTAGCCATACGAAATAAACTTTCCCGAACTATTCTTCCGGAATTCCCGGTACCACAAAACGCTCTCGATTCCGCGCAACCGGCTAGCTAGCTGGAAATAGCAAGCACCAAGCAAGAACCTAGCCGTTTATTGTGATTGACATCACACAAAGACAGAGAATACAGTGCGCTAGCCAATTGATTATTAAACAAAAAACAAGCGATCAATAACAGGCAAAACAATAACAACACACAGGAGAGTCATATGAAAAAGTATGTAGCCGAGTCCTTCGGGACATTTTGGTTGGTTCTTGGTGGCTGCGGTAGCGCGGTGTTAGCCGCTGCATTTCCGAATGTGGGCATCGGCTTGCTCGGCGTTTCGCTGGCGTTCGGTTTGACAGTACTGACCATGGCCTATGCCATCGGCCATATTTCCGGCTGCCACCTCAATCCGGCGGTATCGGTTGGCTTGTGGATGGGCGGCCGCTTTCCGGCCAATCAATTGTTGCCTTACATCGTTTCGCAAGTGCTCGGCGCGATTGCGGCCGGCGGCGTGTTGTATTTAATCGCCAGCGGCAAAGCCGGATTCGACGTAGCCGCCGGCTTTGCCTCCAACGGTTACGGCGAACATTCGCCGGGCGGCTACTCCCTATTGTCCGCATTAATTACCGAAGTGGTGATGACCATGATGTTTTTACTGATCATCCTCGGCGCCACCGACGCCCGCGCCCCTGCCGGACTGGCGCCTATCGCGATTGGCTTGGGCCTGACATTGATTCACCTGATCAGCATTCCGGTCACCAACACTTCAGTCAATCCAGCGCGCAGCCTGGGTGTGGCGGTTTACGTCGGCGACTGGGCCTTGGCGCAACTCTGGCTATTCTGGCTGGCGCCGATTATTGGCGCGGTTTTGGGCGCATTGATTTATCGCTTTATCGGCAGCCCGGACGAGTAACCCCCGAGCTTACTTCAGCGCGGTTCAGTAAGCCTTCGTCATTCCCGCGAAAGCGGGAATCCATTTTGGCAACAGGGCTACCTGCTGCGCGTCAGTGACAATATTAGGGCCGGATTAATCAGGCATCGCCAGCCGGCCAGCTATCTTGAAATCAACATTTCGCCAGCGATTCTGATATGGATACAAAAATCTACAAAGGCCGATCAAATGTATCCGGCGCAATTGCGCTAAATGACGGCTACTTCATCACTGCGGACGACGAAGACAACGAACTAAGCGTGTTCGACCATCTGACGCGAAATCCCGCCGATCTCGAAGAGCTGAATATCCAAGCCGCGTTCTTTTTTCCGAATAATGAAAACCAGATCGTACTGCTAAGCGACGAGAGCGAGGACAAGAAAAGCTTTCAATGCGTTTCTGTGGCGCTTTAACAGGGAAATACCCGGTTTTTAGATTCGAATTAAATAAGGTAAAAAACGCCCCGCTTTGAATATTTCTACTTTCACCCGGAAGAGCTTCAATAACAAAGCGTATTTGAGCAGGCGACTCGAACCTGCCTTGTATATCACCCTGGTTAGGGCGATGCACAGACACCACATCATTACTTGCTACATACACTGCACAAAATAACACTCAAATAATATTGGAAAAGTAAAATGGAAAACTTTGTTATATTGATTGGCGGCCCAGGTTTATTTATGGGTTGTGATAAAGCTCATGACCAGCGTTGGTCAAATTATATTGTGCCATTGCAATTGGCTGCGATGAAAAACTTGTACAATAAACAACCCAAGGAGTTAATTCATTGGGTATTATACGAGCCGCCTTATAAAAAAAGATGGGATGCTGACTCAGTTATCACCAAAGCCGAAGAAAAGGAAGATGACGGATATAACCTACACAGTATCCGAAAAATGGCAACAGATAAATTAATAGCAGCGGGCGGCACCAGCTATATAAATAAAATTCAAACCATTGCTAAAACCTACAGCATTCAATACAAAGGAATTAATCAACCAGAAGACTTTTGGAGCTATCTGCTATCACTGAGCGATAACTCTATTAGCCGGGTTTGGTATAGCGGACATGCTAGCGGGGATGGATTAATGCTAGCTCTTACTCATAATTCGGCATGTCAAGCGACTGCCTTTGCTACTGATATGATATATAAAGCAGATATTTTAAAAAATAGCGCTCTAGTTAAGAAATTCATCAAAAAACCCAAGCAGGTTTCAAAATTTTATGGATGCTATACCGAAGGCTTCGCAAAAACCTGGAATGGAGTTTTCGGCGTAGCTAGCGCGGGGGCAAAAAATAAAATCGATTTTGGCGTTGTCGATACTCCATCTAACATAACAAATATAATGGAACGGATTGAAAAAACACCCACTTCACTCGGTAACCCAAACTGGACGGAATACAAATAATGTATATAACAGTCCTTGTGAAAACCATCATTTTCGCGTTGCTTTTAATACTTAGCTTCAGCTGCGATGCTGTAAATACCGAACAAAAAAATCTTGAACTTCTTTTACCAAAATCCTTTGAGCAAATATATCTCGCCAAATTTGGCCTGGACTTTCCTAAAACTTTAGACATTTTAAATAGATGCATTCAATATAATGACAAGCAATGTTTGAAAGCTTATAACGAGGTTACGGAAGGAAAAAAAACACTCCAATCCATTTCTTCCTCTCATGCCTTAGAAACAACACTAAATATTATTGAAAAATCCTGTCTTTCCAAAGATGAAAACCTGGCAAATTTTACTTGCTATGGCGGCATTATATCCTTGTATTTTTATAACTCTCCGGAACAGGATGCCAAAATTCTTCAGCGAATTAAAATCTATCCAAAGAAGATTAAAAACATGATCTTTGATAATGAATTCCATTGGTTTTACAACAGGCCAAATAAGGATGCATGGATAAGCGCGGTATCAACGATGGATGTGGATTGGAAAAATGACACTTACAAACAATATAGTTTGAACCTTTTTAGAAAAAGCATTGAAGAAGCAAAAGGTGAAACTTGGGTATCGAAATAGGACCGCAGATTGGTTTGGAGGAAAACCAGTTTTCCTCCAAGATTGATGGATTAACCAGTCCAGCGTACTCTTCCGCCTCCACAACCTTAGCCAACTCCCGATTAGTCGAAAAACACACCCTCGAGATAGCCTCCAAAAAGAACAAGTCAAAGCAAAAATCGCATTCATGATCAGACCAAAAAGATCTCACTCCTATCATCACAGCCCCGAGTACCACAACAAGCACTGTCAAAGAATCCAGATATAAACCGGCAACTCCGAACAGGACAATCACATCGACCACCCCCATGCAAAGACAGCAAACCAGCGATCCAATTAGCTTTTTTATCCCAGCCTGTTCATTTTTGCTACAGTTCCCCTTAAGATACGACCCAATGACTAAAAAAATGAATGCTTGAAATGTTCGAACGGCGTGGTAACTTTAACCACTTAACCATAATAATAACTAGCTTAAGAGGAAACATCGCATGAGCCTTGACGAAAACAACAACGAGACTGAAGCCCAAAATCAAGCTGAAGAGCCTAAGCAACCGGAAACAAGTTCAGCCGCTGATTCCGCCGTAGCGGCAAAAGATGCGGCCGGAAATATTGTCGCTAACCTGTTGGCACTAAAAGAATCCAATCCTAAAGTATTTTTTGGCGGCGTGGGCGCTGCGGCGCTGGTCTTGGTCGCCTTGATTTTTGGTGGTGGCTCCGATGCCAAATTGCCTGTTCACCAAGCCAAAGCCATGGTTCCCGGTCAGAACTACGTGTTGAAAAGCCCCAACACTTATGACCCAAATGCAACTGTAAGATTGGTCTCCGTTCCCGGCTCCATGGCCGCTTACGATGATACCGAAGAAAATGACCGCGACGGCGCTTGCAAACACATGCCGCTTAACACTCCTGTAAAACTGATTCAATCTCAAGCTGACACCACCGACAAAAATGTTCTGTGGGCGGAAGTTGAGATCACTGAATCCGGCGAATGCCAAGGCCGAAAAGCCTGGACTTCGGCAATAAACCTGCAATAACTGTTGACACAAAAAAATATCTTTTTATAATACGCAGGATAGTAAGCCAAGCGGGAATAGCTCAGTTGGTAGAGCACGACCTTGCCAAGGTCGGGGTCGCGAGTTCGAGTCTCGTTTCCCGCTCCAAATTTGAAAAGCCGCGGCAAATCGCGGCTTTTTTATTGTCCTTATAAAGGCTGCGTAGCAAAATGGTTATGCAGCGGCCTGCAAAGCCGTATATACCGGTTCGATTCCGGTCGCAGCCTCCATTACTATATTTTGCGGGAATAGCTCAGTTGGTAGAGCACGACCTTGCCAAGGTCGGGGTCGCGAGTTCGAGTCTCGTTTCCCGCTCCAAATTTAAAAAGCCGCGATTTATCGCGGCTTTTTGTTGTCCGAAGATAAGTACATCCCTCATCATCAAAGATTGGACAAGCACAGCCTTTGCGGCAAAGAGGGCTTTCGTCTTTATAGCAAAGCCGACTGAAATATCAGTCGGCCGCCCTCAACAATATTCCCCTACACTAAAACCCGCTCAACACCGCCCTTGCTCACCCGATCCAAATAACCGGTCATCCAGTTATCACCCAACACATGCTTAGCGATTTCCACGACGATGTAATCGACTTCCATTTGCTCGACTTCGTCTTCGAACCGCTGTAAGCCTTGCATGCACGACGGACAGGAGGTCAACATCTTCACCGCGCCGTCGTAGCCGTCTGACCGTAATTTAGCCGTGTCTTTCTGCAATTCTTCCGCCTTACGAAAACGAATCTGCGTGGAAATATCCGGCCGCGCCACCGCCAAGGTACCAGACTCGCCGCAACAGCGCTCGGATTTGGCGACCGGCGCTCCGATCAACTGATTGACCACTTTGATCGGGTCTTGCTGCTTGAACGGACTATGACACGGGTCGTGATATAGATAACGCGCCCCGTTCACGCCTTCCAACCGTACGCCTTTTTCCAGCAGATATTCGTGAATATCAATCAAGCGGCAACCGGGGAAAATTTTCTCGAATTCGTAATCCTGCAATTGATCCTGACAGGTGCCGCAACTGACCACTACGGTCTTAATATCCAGGTAATTCAAGGTATTGGCTACCCGGTGGAACAACACCCGGTTGTCAGTGGTAATTTTCTGCGCCTTATCAAACTGCCCGCCGGCGCGTTGCGGATAGCCGCAGCACAAATAGCCAGGGGGCAGCACGGTTTGCACACCGATCTCGTACAGCATCGCCTGCGTCGCTAATCCGACCTGCGAGAACAAGCGTTCGGAACCGCAACCCGGAAAATAAAACACTGCTTCGGAATCGGTGCGGGTTTTCGCACGGTCGCGAATGATGGGCACGATTTGACCATCTTCAATATCCAGCAGCGCTCGCGCCGTCTTAGTCGGCAAATCGCCGGGCATTTTTCGGTTCATGAAATGAATCACCTGCTCACGCACCGGCGGCTTGCCGACTGTAGCCGGCGGCTGCGCGATCTGCGCCTTGCTCCACGGTTTTAACAGCGTATTGCCGATGCGTTGCGCCTTGTAAGTCCAGTCAATCATTGCCGTGCGCATCGCTTTGACGGTGTTCGGGCTGGACGCAGTCAAAAATGCGATGGCCATGGTCTTGGCCGGATTGAAACTTTGCTTACCCATCTTGCGCAGTAGATTGCGCATATTCATCGACACATCGCCGAAATCGATGTCCACCGGACACGGATTGAAGCATTTGTGGCAGACCGTACAATGGTCGGCGACGTCTTCGAACTCCTTCCAATGGGTAATCGAAATCCCGCGCCGGGTTTGTTCTTCGTACAAAAACGCTTCGATCAATAATGAAGTCGCCAAAATCTTATTGCGCGGCGAATACAACAAATTGGCCGGCGGCACATGCGTGGCGCAGACCGGTTTGCATTTGCCGCAGCGTAAACAGTCTTTCACCGAATCGGAAATCGCGCCAATATCGCTTTGCTGCATGATCAAGGACTCAAAACCCATCAAACTAAATGACGTGGTATAAGCCGAACGCAAATCGGCACCCGGCATCAACTTGCCGCGATTGAAACGCCCTTCCGGATCGATACGGTTTTTATACGCATGAAAATCCGCCAACTCGTCCTCGGTCAAGAATTCGTATTTGGTAATGCCGATGCCATGTTCGCCGGAAATCGCCCCGCCCAATGAACGCGCCAGGGTCATGATCCGCGCCACGGCGGCATTGGCTTCTTGCAGCATTTCGTAATGATCGGAGTTGACCGGCAGATTGGTGTGCACGTTGCCGTCGCCGGCATGCATGTGCAAGGCTACAAAAACCCGGCCGCGCAGAATTTCCTTATGCAAAGCCTCGATGCGCTCGACGATGGGCCGAAAATTATCGCCTTCGAAAATTTCCCGCAAGCGCGGTAGTAATTCCTGCTTCCACGACACCCGTAACGAATAATCCTGCAAGCGATGAAACAAAATCGGCTCGGCGGCACGATTGCTCAGTTCGCCGGCCTGGATACCTTGTGACGCGAAGGCTTTTTCGGCTTCGGCCAACGGCAAATCCAAATTATCGTAAATCCATTGCCAGCGCTGCTTTACCGTGTCTACCGCATCCAACGCCAAGGCCCGACGCTCGTCCAACAATTCGGCTTTATTCACGCCTTCTTCGTAGGCTCTAAGCGGCAAGTCGCCGCCCAGCAGTTCAATTAAGGCACTGCATAAGCGCAATTTATTATTCAGTGACAATTCGATGTTGATGCGCTCGATGCCGTCGCAATAATCACCCATGCGCGGCAGCGGAATCACCACGTCTTCGTTTATTTTGAAGGCATTGGTATGCCGGGCAATCGCCGCCGTCCTACCACGATCCAGCCAGAATTTTTTGCGGGTTTCCGGGTTCACGGCGATAAAGCCCTCGGCACCGCGCGCATTACATATGCGCACCACTTCGGACGCCGCCATTGCGACTTGGTTTTCATCGTCGCCGACGATGTCGCCGATTAAAACCATTTTCGGCCGGCCATGGCGTTTGGCTTTGGTGGCGTAGCCAACCGCTTTGACGTAGCGTTCATCCAGATGCTCCAAACCGGCCAGCATCACGCGGCTAGCACCCTCTTTCGGCAAATCCGCCAGATAATCGCGTATTTCGACGATAGAAGGCACCGCCTCTCGCACCTGCCCGAAGAACTCCAGGCAAAACGTGCGGCTAACCGGCGGCATTTCGTGCAGAATCCAGCGTGCGGAGGTGATGATGCCGTCACAACCCTCTTTTTGAATACCCGGCAAACCGCCGAGAAACTTGTCGGTGACATCCTTACCCAGCCCGGTCTTGCGGAAAAAACTGCCGGAGATTTCCAGAGTTTCTTCACCCAGCAATTGCTTGCCACCGGCATCGAAACGCTTTAACAAAAAGCTGGCTTTATCCTGTTCGTGGATCTTACCCAGATTGTGATTCAGCCGCTCTACTTCCAGCCAATTGCCGTCCGGCGTCACCATCCGCCAGGAGGCCAGATTGTCCAACGCGGTTCCCCATAGCACGGCTTTCTTACCGCCGGCGTTCATCGCGATATTGCCGCCGATGCAGGACGCATCCGCGGAGGTCGGATCACAGGCAAATACCAAACCGGCCTGTTCGGCGGTTTCCATCACCCGCCGGGTGACGACGCCGGCGCCGGTGTAAATCGTCGCATACGAACACTCCACGCCCGGTAATAGCGTATGTCGCTCTACCGCCCCCATCACCAACAGCTTTTCGGTGTTGATCACCGCCGAATAAGCATTGAGCGGCACCGCACCACCGGTGTAACCAGTGCCGCCGCCGCGCGGGATGATAGTCAAGCCCAGTTCGATACAGCCGCGCACCAAATGCCCGACTTCATCTTCAGATGTCGGATACAGCACCACGAACGGATATTCCACCCGCCAGTCGGTGGCATCGGTGACGTGGCTGACGCGGGCGAAACCGTCGAAGCTGATGTTGTCCTTGCGGGTGAATTGCGACAGCAGGGATAGCACGCTACGGCGCAGTTGCGCGGTACGTTCGAAATGGGCTTCGAATTCATTTACAGCCTGATGGGCAGCAGCAATCAATTGCCCCACCCGCTCGGCCCGCCCGGTGTGCTGATTCTCCAGTTCGGCTTGCCGGCCCTCCATCTGCCCCAAACGATGCCGCAAGGCTTGCAGCAAGGCGCGCCGCCGCTTGGCATTATCGAGCAAATCGTCTTCGAGATAAGGGTTACGCTGTACCGCCCAAATGTCGCCCAATACTTCATACAACATCCGCGCGGAGCGCCCGGTAATTTTCTCACCGCGTAACGACTCAAGCACCCACCACATGTCTTCGCCGAGCAGACGTATGACGATTTCACGATCAGAAAACGAGGTGTAGTTATAAGGAATTTCCCGCAGTCGCGCGGGCGTTGCATCATCGGATACTGGGAATAATTGAGAAGCCACTGGCAATCGGCGCATAGGAAGTCATAATGCGCCGAATTTTAGCATGTCATCCGCGCCAACCCCTTAAATATCCACCTGCACTAGGAGGCCACCGATCATGAAAAAAACCACCTGTTTGCCAATTTACTAATTTGCCTTGCAACCGGCACGGCAAGTCTTTTATTTATTTCAAAACAACAAATTGAAAACCATCGAACTTCCGGTCTTGAAATCTAAAACCAATCGATAGTCCGCCCCCTAAAATAGTGTCGATTTTTTTTACAAAAAAAATACGTCGAACAATCCGTTCAAGTGCAAATTATTGAAAATAATAAGGTGGCCCAATACTTGCTTTTTATGAATTGCTTTCCCCAACTAAGAGACACTACCTGGCAATCGGGACTCGTCCAACGAAAACGCTTTGCCAGGTAAAAACGCTCCGAACTGTTGGGGAGTTAACTTGAATGGAACACTTTTTGGAGATCACATGAGAAAAATCCGCAAACTCACTTTGGCTGCGTCAATGGCGGCTACCTTCGCACTAAGCGCATTTGCGTCCAGCTCAGCCAATGCCGGCACCATCCAACTTGGCTTTATTCTCGACGAATCAGGCAGCATTGGCTCATCAAACTGGAATATCATCAAAGCTGGATTATCCAACGCTGTTAATAATTTGATTCCGCTGAACAGCAACTATGAAATCTCTGTCGTGACATTTAGCAGCTCTGCGACCGCGGACATTCAAAACTTCCTCGTCACAGACGCGGCCAGCCGCACATCACTGGCCACGAGTATCGCCAACCTAGGTTATAGTGGTGGCGGCACAAACTTTACAGCGGCATTCGACACCATGCGAACCACTCTGGCGGCGTCTACTTTGAATATCGATTTTTCTTACGTAAATTTTGCAACAGACGGAGTCACAAGCAACGAAGCAACCGCAATTACCGCGCGCAATAATTTGATTGCTGCCGGCGTGGATAACATCAGTATCGAAGGCATTGGTGGCGGGGTAGATACTGCCTATCTGCAAAACAGCATTTGCTACCCGGGTCCTTGCGACACAACCTCACCTTACAATTTCCCAACTCAAGGCTTTTACATTGGCGTTGCTGACGCGAATGCTTATGCAGCCGCGATTGAAAACAAAATTCGCGTTGTGACCCAACCAAATAATACCGTACCCGAACCAGCAAGCTTGGCCTTGACCGGGCTGGGCTTGTTTGGCATCGCCATGTCTCGCCGTCGTAAAGCTGCATAATCAACACTAAACTGCGCTTTCATCCTGCTAAACTCGGTCACAGACCGGCTTTAGCAGGCTTAGCCGCGACAAATAGCCCAATCAGAATTACTTGCAGAATTATCTGCTGATAATCTGCGTAAACACACCTCTTCCCCCAGATTCACCGCTCTTTGAAAATCCCTCCGCAAAGATCGGAAAACTAAATCAATTAAACCTGAGCTTATCTCGCAAACTCTGTAAGCCCTTGTGCACAGGGTTGACTTCCAAACCTTCCTGTACTTTTTTCAAAGCCTCCGAGCGGTCGTTCTTTTCGTAAAACTCCCACGCCTGCTGTTCCAGCGTATCGGCAATTTTATTGATGCCATCCATGGCCGCTTTGTTGTATGGATCAATTTTCAAAACTTCCTGATAAGCCCAGAACGCATTGCTGCCGGTCGGCGCGGTGAGGTAACCGACATCAAAATGAATATCCGCCAATTCCAGCAAATCCTTAATTTTTTGGTTTTGCTCGGGATTGAGCTCAACAGCGACCTTTACCACTTCGGTAGCGGTTTGCTTTTCGTTTAGAGTCCAATAGACGTTCAACCCGATCAAACAAGCCAGCAACACACCCGTTGACCACAGTCCGTAATAGACAGACGTATGCGGTCCGATGGCCGCTAAAAATTCGTCGATAGTGGCACAGCGATCCTCCTGCCTAAAAGCCAGAGCCTTTTGCAATCCTTTCCATTGCCGGCGTTTAAGCTGGGCAATGGGTTTGGGCTGTAGATTGACTTCCGTGGCCTTTTCCGCCGATAACCGGCCAAACGGATGCTTGCCGCTCAACAGTTCGTAAGTGATGCAAGCCAAGGCATAAATATCGTCGCGCGGATCGGGATCGCTATTTTGCAGTTGCTCCAAACTGGCATAGGCCGGAGTCATAGCGCCCAGCGACCTCGCATTAAAAATCGTCGCGTCGTGGCCGTCTGTTTCGCTGCGGCCAATGGCGCAAGCAATCCCGAAATCCAGCACTCTGATTTCGCCGTCGTCGCCGACAAACACATTCCCCGGTTTAAAGTCGGAATGCACGATATTTTTCTTATGCGCATGCGCCAAGGCTTCAGCCATCGCACTGATGATAGGCCAGGCTTTTTTGAAGGGTAATCCGCTGTCGACATGCTCGCGTATCAGATGACTGAGCGGCCTACCCTGTAGGTATTCCATCGACATAAACACGTGCGTACCGTCCCGATCAAAATCGTAGACTTTGATAATATTGGGGTGAGACAGGGTTTGCGCGCGCTTGGTCTCCCGCTGCAAAGCCACCAGTGCCATCGGATTGAATTGAAAATCCTGGTTTAACACCTTTAAAGCGACGAAAGGCTCTTTATCCGAGGCCTCTACTTTGCGCAAGTCGGTGGCTTTAAACACCATACCCATGCCGCCCACCCCGAGCAACTCTTCGAGCACAAAACGACCTTTCAAGGTACTACCGACTGTCAGCTCGGCGCGCGGCTGCGAGGGATCCAAGCCTTGCAGCAAGGATTCGGTCGTCAGGGTAGGTGTTTGCGTAGCGGGTGAAACCGGCAGTATCGTCGTCGCCGTAGCCGGCGCCGATACTATGCTGGTTGCATCGTCTGGAGCGGAGACCCGTGAAGGCGCCATTTGGGTTTGGTCGTCGACAAACCGGGTTTCGTCTTGCATGACCGATTGCAAACCGCGATAAACATCCGCGCCAATTTTTCCGTTCCGATATTCGTTTTCCAAGAATTGGCGGGCTGCATCTAAAACCTGTTCGGGTTCCGCGCTTAACGCGGCTGCCACCGCCAATAAATCTTCATAGGCTAGTTGAGCCTGCTGAAAGGCTTTCAATGCGAGCTCAAATCTGGACATGGCAAACGACAGTCAGGGAAAGTGTAAGGATTTTAGCCGAAGAGCTTGTTCGTGTCGCGGCAATTGCCCTTGATGGTCTAAAAACCGCCAAGCACCAAAATCGACCGGGATAAATCCCGTCCAGGTCCGGCAAATTCTCGCCACCGCTGCATTTGATCTCTCCCAAGCCCGACGGTCATCAGAAATTTACTGACCACGATTCAATAAGAAAAAGCGCGATTGGCCGACACCGAATCTCCAGAAAAATTTAATTACTATTGAAAACATCAACATGCATCTATAATAAGTTGCAAAAATTATTTGGAATAAATGCTCATGAAATCACTGTTTTTTTTTGAACTATTCTGCTCTAAAACCGCTGTTGCGCGATTAAGCAAACGGCAATCCCTAACCGCAGGCTCGTTAGTGACATTGCTGCTGGCGTCGCCACTCGCGGCAGGCGTGGAATTCGCGAGCGGCACATTCAATCTAACCGGCTCCGGGGCGGGATCCGTGGGCTACCTGCCCTTCTCGCTATCACAAACCACACTGGTCGATATTGCCACCAGCGGCCCCACAACGGACCCCTATATTTTCCTGCTGAGCGGCACCGGCAATTTTACCAGCCTCTCCGTACTCACTCAGAACGACGACGGTTGTAACCAAATAGACTGCGGCGCGGCGGGCGTTTCTCCGAATTTTAACTCGCTGATTAACGACTACCCCTTGAGCCCCGGCAGCTATACTGTCGCGCTGGCAAACTACCCGTTTGCATCAACCGACGCTATCGCGGGTTCCAATATAAACAGCGACACGGGCAATGTGTTACTGATAGTCGGCGACTCGGGACTGATCATTCCCGGCACCGGCACCGGCTCGGGCAGTGCAAGATTGATTAGCTATGCCGGCAGCGGCGGCGCGGTCATTTCCCAATCGCAAATTATCGAATCCACCTCCAACGCCAGCGCTACCTCTCTGGCAATTAATAGCTTGTGCGCATCACCCACCAGCAGCGCTGTTATCAGCGACTGCGCCAGAATCGCCGGCCTGGGCGCGGCTGCCAAAGCCGATGTTATCGATCAAATCACCCCTGAAGAGATCAATACGATTGCAGCCACAACGGTTGCCACTTCGCGAGCGAATTTCAGCAGCGTAATGGATCGCATCGCCACCTTGCGCGCCGGTAATGCGGGCGGCATCAACCTGGGCGGCACCAAAATCGGCGGCGGCAGCGGCGACGAACTACCGGAAATATTTCAACGCCTGGGCCTATACGGCAATATCGACGGCAGTTTTGGTAGCCGGAACCGCACTGCCAACGAACAGGGTTACAGCTTTGACAATCAAGGTGTCACGGTCGGTGCGGATTATGCTTTCACCGATAATTTTTTTGTGGGGGTGGCCTTTAATAACGCTCACAACAAAGCCGATTTCAGCAACCGCGCCGGCCAGCTTTATACCGCAGCCTATACCGGCTCGCTATACAGCACTTTGAATATTCAGGATTTCTATATCGACGCGCTGGCCAGTGTCGGCGGCATCGATTACGAATCCGAGCGGGCAATGAGCTTTTTCAACACCTCGGCAAAAGGCAGCACCTCGGGCATGCAGTATGCCTCCAGCTTGGGCGCAGGTTATAACTACCACATCGACAAGGTAGTGGTCGGACCTTATATCGGTTTCGACTACGCCAAAACCGAAGTGGACGGCTACCGCGAAACAGGTGGCTCCAGCTTCGGCACCAGCTACGGCAAACAAAACATAGAATCCATGCTAACCAAAGCCGGCGCCAGGGCTTCGTATGCGTGGAGCCTGCCTTGGGGCGTGATCGTGCCGCAAGTCAATGCCGAATGGGTACATGAATCCAGCTATAACGCCCAAGTCAGCGTCGTGCGCTTCGTGCAAAACAATGCCGGCTTTAACATCCGCTCCGACAATCCGGACCGCGATTTCATGCAATTAGGATTTAACGTGGCCGGCCAATTTGCCGACGGCATGTCCGCTTTCGTGGCCTACAACACCATCATCGACCGGGCAAACGTGTCAAACCACGCCTTTTCCAGCGGGTTGCGTCTGTCGTTTTAAACAACCTGGCAAACGGTCGATTGCCGGACGACCAAGCCTCCTGACCACGCTGCAAGCCCCGCAAGCAGCGTGGTCTATTCAAAATCGCCTGTACCTCATGCCTGTCAAGCGGCTACATTTGCTGATTAAACTGAGTCTGCTGCTTTTCCTGGCAGCTTGCAGTACCCCGGCCATGCGCCTACTTGAGCAAGCCACGGCATTCGGCTTTCAGGCCTTGGAGTCGGAAGCCGCCGGATTCAATCTCACATCGTTTACCCATTTGCCGCCATCCGCCGGTAAACGCCTGCATGTTTATCTTGAAGGTGACGGCTACCCTTGGGAACGTGGACTGTTTCCAGCCTCTGACCCGACCACCCGCACAGCTACCGTTCTGTCATTAATGGCTTCCGACCCGAAGCCAGCTTTATACCTGGGACGGCCATGCTACAACGGCCACGCCGGCGACCCCGGCTGCTCGCAAAGCTTGTGGACCGGCGCCCGCTATAGCGAAAGCGTGGTAGCGGCTATGACCCAAGCATTAACACAGTTCTGCACGCTAAACGGTTACAGCGAAGTGGTGTTGATCGGCCACAGCGGCGGCGGCACGTTGGCACTATTGATAGCCGAGCGCTTGCCGCAAACCGTCGCGTTGGTGACTCTGGCGGGGAATTACGACATCGATATCTGGGCCGATCATCACGGCTACCAGCGTTTGCATGACTCACTAAACCCGGCTAAGCGCGCCGGCAAACCCGGCATCGCGGAATGGCATCTGCTGGGCCAGCGCGATAACAACATTCCGCCGGCATTATTCCAACAAGCCTTACAGCAACGCCCCAACAGCCAAGTCGAAATCGTCGATGCCGATCACGGCCATGGCTGGCAAGCCATTTGGCCGCAGATGCTAAAACGTCTGGACCACCAGCCCTAGCCATTTGCGGGGTAGCGGATTTCTGCTATGGTTGCCAGATAAAATCAATCATTCGAGGCGGCACACCATGGCGACACAAAGAGTATTGAACCGTACGCTGGCATTGGCAATTGGCGGCATTTTAATGTCCGCCTGCGCCCGCGATGTCAGCCAGGAAGAAATGGCTAAAGCCACCGAAGGCTATATCGTGGCCGACACCAGCAAACTGTTTGTCGTCGATTGCCTACTGCCCGGACAGGTACGCAAGCTAGGCTCGCAAATGACTTATCTCAGCGCCCGCCGCCCCATCCGCACGACCGCTGCCGATTGTGAAGTCCGCGGCGGCGAATATGTCGCTTACGACCGCGCCAATTACGCCAGCGCCTTAAATATCTGGCTACCCAAAGCCCAGGAAGGCGATGCCGCCGCCCAACTGTATGTCGGCGAAATTTTCGAAAAAGGCCTGGGTACGCCAGCCGACTACAAAGCCGCCGCGCAGTGGTACGAAAAAGCCGCCAATCAGGGTAATTCCCAAGCACAGTTGAACTTGGGTCATCTCTACGAAAAAGGCCTGGGTGTTACCGAAGACAAGGAAACCGCGCTACGTTGGTATCGCAAATCGGCCGGCCTGGAAGACGCCGGCATCCAGTTCGCGCCTGCCGTCAATGCCCAAGCCATCGCCAATAGCGAAGAATTGGCGACCTTGCGCAGCGAAGTAGCCGAATCCCGCCGCGAAGCAGAACAGCTGCGCGAGCAACTGCAAAGCACCCGCCAGCAAACCCAGGATCAACAGGAAAGTTTACGCAAGGCTCAAGACGAGTTGGAAGCCTTGCGTAACAAACTGCAACAACAAAAATCCACCACGCCCGGCGGCTCCAGCGACATCGAATCGCTGGAAAAGCAATTGCGCGAAAAAGAAAGCCAATTAAAAGACCAACAAGCCAAATTGGGCAGTTTGACACAATCTCTCAGCCAGGAAAGGCAGCGCATGAAACGCGAACTGGAAGCCGCGCGCCAGCAAAGCCCCAGCGCTAAAGCTGTCGAAAGCAAAACCAACGATATCGAAAACAAGCTCAACGAAAAAATCGAAACCTACCAAAAACAATCGGCCGAACTGACCGGCTGGCTGACCTCACAGGACAAACTGGACAGAAATCAAATAGATTTGCGCAAGCAGGCCTTGCAACAGCAAGCCAAGGAAATTGCCGCGCTGAAAGAAAAACTCCAGCAACAAGCATCCAACGTGGTGGCCTCCGGCAACGGTCCGAATATCGAATTGCTGGAACCCGCCGTCACCGTCACCCGGGGTATTCCCAGCATTCAATTTGGCTTGGGCGAGAGCAGCAAACGCATCGTCGGCAAAATCGACGCGGCGACCGGCCTGAGCCGCTTGCTGTTAAACGACAAAGCGATAAAAGTCGATGCCAACGGCCGTTTTGAAACCGACGTTAGCTTGAAAGGCGACGAAACCTTGGTGCGCATCGTCGCTACAGACAAACGCAATCAAAGCAGTGACTTGAGCCTGCGCCTGCTGGCTTCCGGTAACGCGGCCGAGGCAGTGTTTCCGAGCAGCAACGGCAGTGAATTGAAACGCTCGGGCGATATTCAATTCGGCAAATTCTACGCAATCATTATCGGCAATAACGAGTACGGCGCTTATCCGTCTTTGAAAACCCCCATCGCCGACGCCAAAAGCCTGGAACTGCTATTACGCGAACGCTACGGCTTCAAAACCAAATTGCTGATCAACGCCAATCGCCACACGATTATGTCGGCGTTCAACGAACTGAATCAAAAACTCACCGAACAGGATAATTTGCTGGTTTACTACGCCGGCCACGGCGAGATCGACAAGAAAAGTCAGACCGCCTATTGGCTGCCGGTCGATTCGGAAACCGGCAATAGCGCCAACTGGATTTCCAGCCAAAGCATCACGGAATTTTTAAGCATCATGCCGGCCAAACACATTATGGTGGTAGCCGATTCTTGCTATTCCGGCGCGTTGACCGGTTCGGCAGTAGCCAAACTGCCGGAAGGCATGGACGACGCCAAGCGCGAACGCTGGTTAAAAGCGATGAATAGCCGCAAGGCCCGCACCGTGCTGACTTCCGGCGGCGTAAAACCGGTTATGGATCAGGGTGGCGGCGACCATTCGGTGTTTGCCAATGCGTTTTTGAAAGTATTGCGCGGTAACAAACGCATCATCGAGGATTACGATATTTTCCGGGATGTGGCCAATCAAGTAAGGGCTTCGGCGGCAAAAGGCGGTTTCGAACAAATGCCGCAATATGCACCTTTACAGCACGCCGGCCACGAAGGCAGCCCGTTCTTTTTCGTACCGGAAGTTTAGACAGTTTGCTTATTCCGATTGAAAACCGCCATCTGTTCCGATGGCGTATCGGGGCCCCAATTCGATAGGGCGGCGGCTGAACACTACAAGGTCTTTGGAAAGAGGCGAATTGTCTCTGATCGAGCGAGGCTGTGTAAAAACGCAAAAATAAAATTCAAAAATTAAAATTTCTCCCACTTTTCTGGTTATTTCATCTGCTTGGGGAATAAATCTTTCCACCCAGAAATAAAATGAGCGAGTCAAGTTAACTTATTTTTCCACCGCTCTTTGGATTTATACGTTTTTACACACCCTGGACCCAAAAGCGACAGTCAGTTGAGCTTTGCATTGCCCCCCTAACGAATAATAAGCTAACTCCGCGATTGTGGAAGTAGGCTGGCTGAATAATAATGAAACCAAGCCTTAAGACTTTAAAATTTAGTGGTTTGAATTCAACAATTAACTTTTATTTCAAAGCATTTGCTAGTTTTTTCGTTTCTCTAATCGACTTACGAATCTAATAATTAATTTTAAAAGGTTAAAAAATGTCTATAAAGATGGCTATAAATTTAGCAATGATTTTTGGTGCAATGGTCACTGGTGGTGTTTTTGTGAAATTTGCGCCTCAATCTGATTTAGGTACTACAATTTTTTTGGCCTTAGTTTTCGGTGGTTTTTCTGGAATGATGTCACTTGGATTATTAACTTTCTTACTAAATAAAGAGGAAAGGGAGTTAATCCATGGACATGGTAAGAAAGAGTTAAAGAATCATCCAATATCCTTGGATCGTGAACATTCCAACCAATTACCTAAGAACCAGGGCAATGGTAATGATTTCATCTTTTCAGATGGAACAAGTATATCCGCCCTGCAATTAGGCCAAATTGCATTTAGACAAGGATGTCACTCTGCAGAAAAAATTCTTTCAGAATTTGAACCAGGACAAATTTGTTCATCATTTCCTGCAGCAAGCGCCATTATTGAGTCACCTCTTATGGCTCGCCATTACCTGACTATTTTCTATATATCAATATATCTGTCGTATGTTTCAACAGTACTTGGTGCTCCTCATTATATTGCTAACATCATGGCAAGTTTAATTGCAGAGTTTCGAACTATGGCGGCTTCAACTGGTTATAATCTAAGCGAAAATGATCAAAAAGAGATACTAGCTAATTTAGCAGATTTTGCTCATGCTATTGACCAAGACTTTGCATCTGCAAATTTTGCGGAAGCTGAGGTGATAAATTTTAATAATGCAAAAGCAACAGAACTTTTGTTTAAATTACTATCCGATAAATATAATGTGATTGATGAATTTTCACCTCTCTCAAAGCTTTCTATTGGGCATCTTCTTGACGATGCCCCCCCTTCAATTATGCTCGGACTCCAGAATGAACTTGGTCTGCGTCTAGCAAGTTATTAGGGTTTGCTGCTTTTTTACTGTAATCAATTAAATTTATTGATTTTACATATGGTGTGATTCGCTCAACTAACACTAAACTAAACCAAATGCCTGTCTACCACTCCACTGACGAAGTAGCCTCGGCCATATCGCCAAAGGGGTTGCAAGTCATTGCCATTGACGGTTTCCAAGCATCAGGTAAGACAACACTTGCTAGAAGTCTTGCAGCGCACTGGAACCTAAATATCATCAGTGCTGATGACTTTCTGCACAGGAATCAAGGAGGCTTCTTCGCTAATCTCAAACTGAAAGAACTGTCAGATCATCTACGGAAGGCTAATACTCCGTACATCTTCGAGGGCCTGTGTGCACTCCAGATCCTGGACGCAGTGAAGGTTCAGCCAGACTTGATGATCTACGTTAAGCGGATGACCGATCATGGCTGGGCTGATGGAATGGCACTAGACACCTACATGCCGTCATCTGACGACTGCGTATTGCCGACTCAGAACTTCGTGGAACCGCTCGACCTAATGAAAGTTATACTTCGAACTCTCTGGGAGGAAGTAGCGCATTACCATAAGAGCTATCAGCCTCACAAGAACGCTAGTATCTTCTTTGAACGTTATGCCGCCTCTATTTCTCCATTGGAGCAGTAGCTTAAACTCTGAACGACAGTTTCTTGAATTTCAGCTGCCATAAATTAAAAACTTGAATGTCGCAATGTGGCCGGTAGCCGCGCAAACCTGCCAACAATACATTGATCAATTGCATTCAATTCCAGGGCGATTGGGTTAGTGCGCGGCATGATTTTTTCGGGTATTAACTATTTCCCCTTCATTCGCGCCTTGATGCCTCGCTTTAATCGCATTGAGCAATTCGCGCAAGCCTCGTTCGCTCTGACTCTAACCAAAACACGTTGCCGCATGGTTTAGTGAGCTGGCAGGCAATACAGAAAGCTTCGCGACCATAGAAAATGACCTTGCGCGCGAGCTTAATCCCGTTGCGCGCAAAGCGTTTTGCCGGAACGGCGAACCAATTTGCCTTGCCCGCAAGGCTTTTAGGTTTAGTCGTCAGGCTTGGCGGGCTTGCGCGCAAGGTAAAAAAGGTTGTGACGATAGCAAAATACCTCATGCACGAACTCAATCGGGTTGCGCGCTAGGCATTTTGCCTTGCGGGCGAATCAATTTGCCTTGCCCGCAAAGCTTTTAGGTTTAATCGCCAGGCTCGGCAGGCTTGCGCGCAAGGTAAAAAAGATTGCGACGATAGCAAAATATCTCGTGCACGAGGTCAATCGGGTTGCGCGCTAGGCATTTTGCCTTGCGGGCGAATCAATTTGCCTTGCCCGCAAGGCTTTTAGGCTTAATCGCCAGGCTCGGAGGCTTGCGTGCAAGGTAAAAAAGGTTGCGACGATAGCAAAATATCTCGTGCACGAGGTCAAACGGGTTGCGCACAAGTTTAAAGCAAGTAGCCTCTATGCAATCGAGGTTTCGAAAGGCAATGTCCTGCAATTGCCGATGCAGATTTGGTGGCTAGCGCCCCGACACCCTCGAATCCGCAGCCCCTCCATTGATGCTACAGCGTTGCAGTCTTTGACAATCCACATGCAGTTGTCGATTCATGGCCGGCTGGAGCCACTGGCAGGTTTCTATTGGAATCGGTGGCGGATTAAAACAGCCGAACAAACAAGGTTTGCCCGACTGCTTTTTAAACGGCGGAAACTATCATTTCCACTTTTTGAGCAAACCTTTTAGCCCGGCAGGTTTGGCGGGTTCGACTGCGGCGGCAACTGTTTCGGCAATCGGCTCGGGCTCCGCTACCGGTTCAGGCTCAACGGCGGGCTCTGCCGCTTTTTTACCGAACAAACCTTTCAGCTTTCCGCCAACGCCGGCAGCCGGTTCTTTGATCGCTTCTGCGGCATTTTCCGCGATTTCCACCACATTTTCCTTAAGTTCAGCGGCCGCCTCCACGACAGGTGTGGCGACTTCTTCCAACTCTTCCTGGATGGCCTCGGCCGCGACTTCTGTTTGTGTACCCAGTTTCTGATCCAACTTAGCCATTTGCTGCATCGTGTTGTTCAACATTTGCTTGAACTTGCCGAAACTGCCACTTTTCTCGGCCAATTTATCGACGGACGACTGTTTTGCCGGTGCCGGCTCGGCAACCACTGGTTTGGGCTTATCCACAACCGGCGCAACTTCGCGCTCGACCGGCTTTGGCGGCTCGACAGGTGCCTGAACCACGACAGGTTCAGCAACAACAGCCGGGGCAGGCTGGATAACTGCGGGCGCTTCGTTGATAACAACTTTTGGCTCCGGTTGAGATACCGGCTGCGAGTAAACAGGCGCAGGAATCGCCGAATGTTTGGCCGAGTCGGCGTAACGCGCCAGTTCGGCTTGATGTTTGGCTTGGGCCTCCGCCAGTAGTTTTTCCGCGCTGGCTTGTTCGCGCTCGCGCAGAATTTTTTGCTCTTCCACCGCCAATTCCAGTTTATTCAACTGTTCGGTTTGCGATTCCAAACGCAACTGCAACGGCCCCAATAGCGCATCTTTTTCAGCGACTTTGGAGGTTTCCGCCCACAGAGCCAGTTGCAACTCGGTTTTGCCCTGCTGCTCAGCTTTAAAGCGTTCGGTAATTTGCGCGGTAAGCGCGAAATATCGTGGCCACAGATCAGTCGATTGCAGATCGTTGGCGGCCGGTAAGGCGGGCTCGGTCAATTCGAAACTGGTGGCCAAGGTTTTGATACTGTCGATCACCTGCCGATTTGCCAGTACCAGCTTTTCTTCCAGACCGGCTGCCCGTTGCGTTTCGTTATCAGCCAAGGCTTTGGCAGCTTCCATCTGCTCGGTATTGGCAGTCAATTGTTCTTGCAAGGCTTGCTGTTGCTGTTGCGCCGCCTCCAAATCAGCTTGTAAAGCAAGACGCGCTTTTAAATTGATGGCATTGGTTTTTTTTAAAAAATAAATCCTGATACTGTAAAACATTGCCGTCAGCAACCACACGGCAAGCGCTAAAGCGCCGGCATATTCCTGGTTTTCCAGCGTAAATCGATACCAATCCGACAGTATGCTTTGAATCATGGGCAAATAAGCTTCCATAAATAATCCTGGCTAATATAGTTTTTATAATAATGACGTAGGCTTCCGACCCGAAACAGCAGATAGCTAAGCTGAGACAGACGAAAGCCAGTATATCAGTTTGACTCTGCAACTTTACCGTAAGCTGCTGGAATAAGACAGAAAAACGCCCACCCAAAAAACGGCTGCACAGTGTCTGCAACGGTGGCCGGCAGCCTTGGCAAATTCAAAATGGATTGTTTATGTCCGGGCTCTATCTTATGTAGATTCCCGGTACGGCTGGACCTGAGGCATCAAGTTTTCGGTTTGAGGCGCGTGGTTCTTTTGGGCTGGCGCTAATTAAACAGCTCAAGCCTGCTCGGCCTGACTTTAGAGGAACTGAGAGCGTAAAGGCTTAACGACGAGCCGCGACATAATGGCTTTCAGAAGACGGAAGTTTCCGGGAATAAGCTGCGCGGGGATTTAAACAACGCCGACACGCCCGCGCGGCGTCTGCCGCATGACTTAGGGCTGCTTTCACGCTATGGTCTGGCATCGGTAACGACACTAGCGGCTTACTCCAATCCGGCAGCCGCACCGCCCAGATTTAATAGATCGCCAGCGCAAACCGGGCTTTTTTTGGATGCGATAAATGCCCTGCAAACCGCTTAGTATCTAAAACTGGGCATGATCGCGCGCCGATACTTTAAGCTCTTTGCCGCTTAGCCACCGATTGCTCTAGCAGTTCTGAATATTTGCGATAATCCAACTGATAGTCTTTTTGCCACAAAGGATTGGCAAGAATATGCTCAACATCCAATGCATAAGGAATACGCTGACCGCGATGGTCGCAGGCGCCGCCTACCTGTTGCATTTCAAACCCCTCTTTCTTAACCGCGTAAGCCAAAGACGGCGTTACCAATATGTACCACTGTTTAATATCGTTCCGCGCCGAGTAGACAACCGCCGCCCGATACAAACCCCACATTATGCTGCGAGTCTGATTTTTAATGGTATGCAGATAACGAATGTTACCGCTGTCCTTGGCAACTTGTTCAGCGTCTTGCTCCTGTTGCGGGAAAGCCCTCGGGGCAAAGCGTCTGGCTTCTCTCAATACGCAGAGACGGGATATTTCTATTGATTGTTGGTATTGCTGAGGGGTTATAGGCTGGTCGGGAACGCACTTGGCTTCGAAAGGGAAAACCGCTTGATTCTGATAAACCAAGCGTAACGCGCCCAACCATTGCCCGGTGTATCGGTGCCGAACCATGAAATGCACGGAATGGCGGTCCCATTCGTCGAACTCCATTTGTTCCGGAAAATTTTCTTTGTCCTCATACCCCATTTCGTCGCAATAAACTTGGTATCTGAGGTTGTAATGAATGCGTTTGCTTTCAGGCGTGTCAGCTAAAAAAACCTCAAAACAACTATCAAATGAATGCTTTTCAGAAATCAAGATGAAACTCCATAACGTAATTAATCAAATTCCCTAAACATCCGGGCACTACTCTTCAAACTCAAAGAATTGATAACAAATGTTGCTGTTATCCCCGCTCTATCGGTGAAAGACCCTGTCGGCCTTTTGCACATCCAACCTTGTATTTTTTCCGAATTTTTGCTGAACCATACCGGCGCGACGCCTACGTACAATGAACAAAAAAAACCGGTTCTGACCGGAAAAACACAATGTTGGCTAGGAATCTACAGAGTCAAGATGAAGAAAAACTGTAATTTAGATTAGGATAAGATGAAGATTGGATTAATTTTAGAACCAGTTTTGCCGTTATTCCGCGGAAATACTGGCTTAGTCGTCATAAGGAAATCATCGATTTACGATCTGCCGTTAAGGCTATTTTCAGAAATAGCGCCCGCCCAATAAGCTTTATGCAAACTAAAGCGTCTGTTCAAGCTCTGCGGCATTCTAGCGTGCATCCTCCCGCCCATTTTATAGCCCAGCCATTTCAGACCGGTGCGCAAACAGGCCGAAGGCAGCAGCCAGGGCGCATTTTTCAATAGATACTTCAACTCCGACACGACAAAACGCCGGCCTTCGCCCGAAGCACCGCCAAAGGTCTGCTGCAACCAAGGCGTATGGGCGTGAAAAACGCCAATATCGAAATAGCGCTTAAATTCGTCGACAAATCCGTAATCGTGCGAATGAAACACAGAGGCATCGCCGCAATAAGCCACTTTCCAGCCGTTTAGCAACATCTTGCCGACCACAAAAGTATCTTCGTTCATGATGGTATTGACAGGAAACCCGCCAACGCCCATCAACGCACTGCGCCGGTACGCGGCAAACGAATTGGAAATAAACGCCGTCTTGATGCCGAATTGCACCTTATCTTGCAAACTGCGCACCTGACTTTGCGGCGGATAATTGAATAAACGGGCATGCGCGCCGATCGGCCCGGCGTTGCGATGGGGCAATTGCCGGCCGTAAGCAGCGCCGACGCTGTCGTCTGTAAACGCTGCCAGTAATTTTTCGATGGCATCGGGGGCCGCCAGCAAGGCATCCTGAGTCAAAAACACCAGAATATCGGCATCCGCCAGCCGGTTCACGCCAAATTGCCGGGTGCCGCCATGATTAAACTCGGACTTGGCTATCACCTCCACGTCAAAACCCGCGTCGCGAGCCAAAGCCACTGTGTGGTCGGCGGATGAGGAATCTATCAGCAGCCAATAATCAGGCTTCACAGTTTGTGCGGCAAAGGCTTGTAACCACGATTCCCAAAGCTCGCCGGCATTCAGAGTCGGCACGATCAGACCCACTTTTTTATTCATAAGACGAACCTTCTATTAAGGACTGCGGCAATTTAACGTGATCGGCTTTTGTCATCACTTTCCAGACTTTATCGCCTAATTTAACCGGGTCCAGCTGCTGTTCGACATATTCACGGCTACGCAGCGCCATGTCTTGCCAAGTCGCTTGAGTCACCACTTGCGTTTGCCGCAACACCGCACAAACCGAAGCCTCATTGCGCTCGAACACCAAACCGGCGCCATACATTGCCAAATGATCCCAAGCCAAACCTTTCGCGACCAGCACCGGTCGACCGGCTGCCATGGCCTCCGCAACCACATTGCCAAAATTTTCGCGCATACCGCCGGTTTCTTCCAAACCGGACGGCAACACCAGGAAATGACTGTCGGCCAACAACTGCTTCACTTCGGCAACCGGCAAATAGCCTTTATAACTGATAGCACCGCCAGCCTGCGCCAGCAAAGCCTGAAATTCTTCAAAATAAGCCCCATCGACACTGCGGCCGGCCACCACCAAACGGTCATTTGGCCGGCGCGTTTTTAACCAGGCCCGGATAAACGCATTGATGCCTTTTTCTTGCTGCACGTGCCCCAGAAAACACAATTGGGTGCCCTCGCCTTGCGGATAGCCGGCGACTTGAAACTCGCGACTGTCGATGCCGTTCGGCACCAATAAAACCTTGGCGTCCGGCCCCAAAACGTCGGTGACGCCCTCCGCTTCGGTATCGCTGGTGCAATGCACCGCAATGGCCCGGCGCAGGGTCGGAAAAGTCAACCACTTGTAAAACAACCATTTATGCGGCTTTTGCCGACGAATCAGCGCCACATGTTCCGGCATCAAGCCGCCGTGTACCGCCACCATAAACGGCCGGCGCAGCAATACGCAAAACATTGCCGCCAGCGTGGAAGGCCACGTAGCAATGCCGTGGATATAGATCCGGGGTGCCTGCCAACAGAGCTTGAAAATCTTTGGCATGGCGCCCAAACCAAAGCCCCAGCGTCGAAAGCCGTAACACCGGTACAGCCTGACATCGACTTGCTTGCCCAGCTTGACATCCTCGGCGCGCAAGCGACCGTCTATCGACTCGTCGGCGGCGACCAGCGCCATCTTGTGGCCGCGCTCCGCCCAAGCTTTGGTCAATACGCCACAGGTCACCGATACCCCACCATAGCCTTTGGCCGGCGGCACATGGGTCGCGACAATACCTACATCCATTTCATTTCTCCCGAAACAGTCTTTAAATACATTTTTCCGATTTACCGTAGGTCAAAAACCCGCGCCAGATACCGACCAAGTTGTAAAACGAATACGCCAGTTTTTGCGGATTGAAGGTAAGCAGCGCCAAAGCCATTTTCAACACCGGCGCGACAAACATCTTGCGGGCTATGTAGTACCAAATAAACACATCATGTTGATTGGTAAACTTGCGGATATAAGCGCCGATGCCGGTGGAATACATCAACATCCTTGCGGTGCCGAGTTTGTAATGATCCTTGTTGGCATGAAAAATCTTGATCTCCGGCGTGTAAAACGCATTGCCGCCGGCGCGCAGCAAGCGGTACAGCAACTCAAATCCTTCGGCACCGGAATATTTGGAACCGATGCCAAAATCGTGATCCAAATGAAACTGCTGCCTATCGACCCGTTGCAGATCAAAAAACTGAGTAAATTCCACGCCCATCATCCGGAAGCGGTTGAAATAGCCGGCTTTGTGGCTATTCACGCCGATGCTGAACCGGGTAGCGGAAAAATCGTAGGAACCGGCCACCAGAATGGCCATATCTGCGCGCCGCTTAAATTCAGCGACCACTTTTTCCAACACATCCTGGTCATAGGCACAATCGTCGTCCGGAAAGGCGACGATGCGGCCTTGCGCCAAACCGATACCGTAATCCCTGGCCCGGGCGTTGCCGGTGAATTGCACTTTTATATGCTTGATGTTCATCAACGCTCGGTAAGATTCCAAAATGGCGTCGATCTTGCCGTCGCGATTTTGATCGATAACGATCAGCTCGAAGTTTTTATAGGTCTGAAACAGCAGCGATTTCAAAAAATCCAAGACTTCCGCGTCCCTGCCCAAGGTTGCCAACACCAACGAAATTTTCATACCGCACTCCTCGCCCAGTTACCGGCTTTTGCTTGCAAATAAATCGTGGCTTCGTACCAAGTAAACATCAGCGCAAACTCCAACCCCGCCGCACCATCCAAAAAACCACCGCGTAACAAATAGTGATAACAAAACCGCGCCAGTATTCGCAGCCAGGAGCGTCCCAGCAATACGCTCAAACGGCCGCGCGTGGTCATCACCGCCCCGGCGGTGGGTTGTAATTGCACTTCCTGCGCAGCCTTACCGACGTGCTTGTGCATCCACTCGATAATTTCGCCGTGGTAAAAATAATGCTCGTAAGGAATATCGGAATAGCCGATGCGGCAGCTATCCAACACCGCTTCGCCATGCCCGGTGTGGTTGCGTACAAACCGGGTAGTCTCGCGGCGCACCAGTCGGGGGTGATAAATGGGATAACCGGGCGCATGGTTCAAGCGTTTGCCACGCAGATACAACACCGAAGGCACCATCAACACGTCGATACTGTGAGTTTCGGATAATTTGGCTTCAAACCAGTCGTAAAAGGCCTGCGGATAAATTTCGTCGGCATCGACGAACAAAATCCACGGCGTGTCTATGCCGCATTGACGAATCGCGAAATTGCGTTGCTCGGCAAAACCCGGCCAGGGGTTACGATGAATCGCGCAGCCCCGCTCTTGGGCAATGGTCAGCGTGTTATCGGTACTGCCGGAGTCGACAATCGCGATGGGGTAGCGTTCGGGGATACCGGCCAAACAGCTCGGCAGATTGGCTTCCTCGTTTTGGGTCAGAATAACGACGGTCAACATGGCTTATTGCTTCACCGCGTACACGTTCAGGTAAATGCCCAAACCCAAGGTATCCATTAACGCCGCAAACGGTATCTGCGCATACTTAACCAAGGTGTCGGCCAGCTTGGCCAAGCTGCCGGTTAGACCCAAACGCCTGGATAGCGCGTTGTACTGAATCCGGGTGACTTGCTCGGTTTTAACCACGCGCAAGCCGTGACGCTCCAACAAACTTTTCAGACCTTTTTCGGTAAAGTAATTGACGTGTTCCGGCACCCACAGGCAGGCGTTCTCTTTGGTACCCAGCAGTTTGACCAAAAACGACGCATAGTTGGGCACCGCACAGGCCAGCACGCCGCCGCTCTCCAGCAGATCGGCCACTTTGGCAATAGTGCGGTCCGGTTCGAGTATGTGCTCCAACACTTGCGACATCACTACCACGCCAAATGCCTGTTCGGGCTGATACTGCTCGAACATGATCGGCAAGGGCTCGTCGCCGTTTAAATCCTGGAACACCCGATTTTCATACTGGCCGGGATTGATGCTGACGGTGCGATAACCCAGCAAGCGCAAGGCGCGGGTATAAAAGCCAAACCCGGAACCAATGTCCAAAGCCCGGTGGTTGCCGGATTTGTTCAACTGATCGGCTTGCAGCGCCATGCGCTTGGCATCCACGATGCAGTTAGGAAACGCCGCCTCGCGGCCCATCACTTCGTCCAGCGTGATCGCTTGCGTCAACGCCTGCCCGGAATATTGATAGATGGCTTGCAACCATTGCCGATGCGGCGGTTGATTCAAAAATCCGGTGCCACAGCAGGCGCAGCGGTAAATCCGGAAGGCTTTTCTGCTGGCGCTATCGGTATACAGATAGTCTTTTTGCCGCCAAAAACCGATTTTTTCCGCGCCGCAAGCTACGCAGGCGCGCAGCACTTCGCCATAGATTTCTGTTGTCATTGTTGCGTATGTCATCGTGTTCACCGTTATCACTTTTAAGCATCCGCCGCGAGCGGTTGTTGTCTCAATGTTTGAATCGTTCCAGACTTGGCGCGGCGGTCGGCTTGCCAAGGTTTTGCCAAGATTGCCAATACCACGGCTTCGATGCCGAAATAAACCGGATTGGCCCAGGCCGCGCCGGGCAAACCGTATTGGCTGACCAGCACGGGAATCGTCACCGCCGCCGCTACCGCGCCGCACAAGCGGCCTTTCAACAAAGTTTTGGTACGCTTATGCGCCAGCAGAGGTTGCGCCAGCGCCGTACCCAAGGCATGCAAAGCACAGCCCAGCGCCATCGCCGGCATTAAATCCACGGCGGCGTGATAGGATTTTGCCAAGACCAATGAAGCCACCCAATCCTTAGTCAGCAGTAACAGCAACAAACCGAACGCACCCAGGGCCGCGACACTGGTTATCCAGACCCATAAAATCGAAAAGGCCTTTTGCAATTGCTGTGCGGAGAAGGCCTGAAAATAGGCGGGCTGAAAGGTGCGCAGCAGCACCATCGCGCTGCGGTTAAAGGCCTCGTTGACAATCATGTAAGTCGCGGCATACAAACCGACGTCGGCAGCAGTCAGCAAATAACCGATCACATAACGATCGCCCAAACCGTTGATCCAGAAAATCAATTCCATCGGAATCAGGGGCAAGGCATAGACCCAAACCTCGCGGCGAAAAGAGCGGCTGTCGGTCGCTGGCATCCTAACGGCATTGCGGCGCTTCAAAACGATCCAAACCAGATTGGATAGCAAACTGGCCAGGATGTACCCCAGCAACACCCATTCCGGATTGCCGCCCCACCACCAGACCAGCGCTATCGCCAAAGCGGGTCTCAACACGCTGTCAGTGGTTTGCCAAAGACTGGCCAGGCGCTGTTTACGCTCGCCTATCGCCAACTGTATGCCTAATTCCCGCTGTACCGTCATCGCCAACAACACGCCGGTTAGCAAAAACAACACGCTGCTGACCTCGACAAAATAACCGTAGGCAAAACCACCCAGCACCAGTAGGCCAATGGCTAACATGGTGGCTTGCAGCGTCAAACCGGCGACGGCAGCATGCAAACCAGTACTCTGGCCGGCGGTTTCGCATTCCGGCACGATACGCATGCCGGCGCAGATAAACGGATAAGAAAACACCGCCACGCCCAGCGCGACAAAGCCGTTCAATAAGGCCACTTGGCCGTAAACCGCCGGACTGACCAGTTCCGTCAATAGGCGCATACCCAGCAATAAGGCTAAGGCCGAGGCCGCCTGACCGAACAAGGCCCAAAAGGCATCGCCAAATAATTTGCTCTGTTTCAATGCACCGAACATCGCAGATTTCCTAAGGTAATCGCGGGGAGTAATCGGTTCCGGCCGGCATGGGCTGAACCATTGCCCCGGCTTTGGCCGTGCAGCCCAGTACCATGCCCCACAGCATCATTAACAATGCATTCTGCGGAAAATACTCCCACATGTTAAAAGTCAGGCCGGCAGCGAAGATGAACATCGCCACCAAGCCTTTGTTTGGGTGGATAGACATCCGTGTCGTGATCCATAAAAAAGTCAGATAAGCCAGCAAGCCAATCACACCGTAGCCGTTCAACAGAAATAAATACAGGCTGTCGGAATCGAACTGGCCGGGAAAATACTCGGCACCGAACAACAGATTGACGGTGTTGGAACTCAAACCCAAGCCCCAACCGAACAGCACATCCATCGGATCGTGCACATGATTGGTAAACACCCGCTGCCACAAATCGATCCTGCCGTCCTGGGTGGGATCGGCATCGTCGCGGCCGCTCAATAAAGGGCTGGAAGCCAAAATCAACGCGCCCACCGCCAAAATCGGCGCGGGCATCACTAACGCCCAGCGATCACGTGGCCGCAATGCGGCATAAACTTGAAAAAACACCACCAGCAACGAGCTGATAAACGCGGTGCGGGAGCCACTCAACAACGCTAAAAATACGCTCAGCGCTAACCAACGGCGCATGCCCGGCACCAAGGCAAATACCAACGCGCAAGTCGCCATCGTCGCGCCAAACAAATTAGGACTGACGAAGGTGCCGAACGGCCGGCCGCCGCCCAACATCGACACGCCGAACAACGGTGGCGCCCAAAGAGCCTGGGCTAGGGCCAAACCGGTTTGCAACACCAGGTAATAGCGCAGGTAGCTGGCGAATTTGTACAACACGTAATCGCCGGCACCCAAACGACTGGTGACGAAACCGATCAAGGCCACCGGCAGATATTCGAACACCCGCAGGCCGGTCAGCGGTACGACCAGCGGCAAATCCAGATAAAGGGCGTAGCCCACTTCAAACAGGACATAGCTACAAATCACCCCCAGAAACGCCAACACCGAACTGGTAAAAATTCCGTTACGCAAACGCGGTTCCAGCCAAGCGTAAACGATCAGCACGCCCAATAACGCCTCGCGCAGAATCCGCAAACCCATTTCCTGCTCGCCGTAGACTTCCTTGATACCGGCCCAAGCCGATTCGACCTGCGGCAGCGAAGCAACCGTTGATGCACCAACCAGCGCAATCAACAGCACCGGCAGGTCTTTTTCCAGGCGGATTCTCATCGTTATTATTTAAACCCGCTCGTCGCTTTCGGCAGGAACCGGCAACAGTTCCCTGTCCAACTGCTTACCCAACCAATCGCCCACTGCGTGATATTTATCGCTCCAGCTGGATTCGTCCTTCGGTTCCTGATCCGCGCGTTGGTAGGCATAACCGTAATACGGATAGTAAGACGAGCCTTCTTTCATATCGTTGATGATGAAACCGTTAGGTTTGATGCCAACCTGTTGGAAACGGCGGGCACTGACTTCCAGTTCTTGCGCGGTATATCGGCCTTCTTTCACGACCAGGAAAGTGGCGTCGGCATGCTTACCGAGAATCGCCGCATCGGTCGCGCCCAGAATCGGCGGCGAATCGATGACGATGTGGTTGTAAAAGCTTTTCAGTTGTTCCAGGGTTTCCGACAATTCGCCCAGCACCAGCAATTCCGCCGGATTCAGCACCATATTGCCGCGCGGGATCAAATCGATACCCACGTCAGGCAAGCTGACAATCACTTCGCCCAGCGTGGCGCGGCCGGACAATAAATCGGACAAACCCGGTTGCTTGCCAATCGAAAAGGTATCGTGCAAGCGGCCGTTGCGCATGTCGGCGTCGATCACCAGCACCCGCTTTTTAATGCTGGCTAGCAAGGCTGCCAGATTGGAACTGACAAAGGATTTACCCATGCCCGGCGCCGGACTGCTGACCATGATCACCTTGCTTTCATGCTGGGCCAACGTGGCTTCCAGTGTGGTACGCAGTCCGCGTAGCGACTCGACGGAAATATCCAATGGATCCTGAGAGACCAGAATACCGTTGTCTTTATCCTTACCCAGCAAGCGTCCCAATTTATGCTGCTTTTTGCTATGCGGAATCGCCGCAAACAAGGGCAAACCGACTTGATATTCCAGCAAGGCCGGATAGTTGTCGTGGCGTTGCAAGGAATGTCTGAGAAAAATCAAGGCCGAGCCCAAGCTCAGACCCAGCAAGCTAGCTATCGCCAACAACAAACCAGGCTTAGGCCAGTAAGGTTTTTCCGGGGTGACGGCGAAATCAACGATGCGTGAGTTACCCAAGGAGCCGGCGGCAGCGATGCGTTGTTCCTGCGCGCTGTTCAGCAGCGAGGTATACAACTCGGTGTTTACCTGCACGTCGCGCGACAAACTCACCATGTTTTGCTGGGTTTTCGGTAAATCCTTGATGCGTTTTTCCAAAGCCGCCAGCTTGTTATTCACGCGCTTAATCTGGGCATTAGTGGAAATCATGTCCGGATGCTCGGCTTCCAAGCGCTGGCTTTGTTCGTCGTATTTTTGCTTGAGCTGAATACCCAGGGTCTCCATATCCGACGCCTGTTTCAACAGAATCTCGGCTTCGGCGGAAATATCCACCGCGCCGTGTTGCTGGCGATACGCGCTCAAACCTTGCTCGGCTTTTTCCAGACGCTCCTTGACGATAGGCAACTGGCTTTCCAGGAAACCCAGTTTTTGCGAGGCTTCCGCTGATTCCCAATTCACCGTGGCGTTGACGTAAATTGCCGCAATGTCGTTCACCGATTTGGCCAGTTGCTCCGGGTCGCGGCCTTTCAATTCCACGCTCAGAATATCGGTGTCTTTCGATACTTCCTTGACCGCGAAGGCTTTTTGCAAGGTTTCGATAGCCGACAGCGCGGTGCGGCGGGTTAATTCAAAATGCGTACCCGGATGCGCTTCCAGGGTTTCGACTTTAATCGTCACCGGGGTTTTCTCGCCGATCTCGGCGCTCAACACCTCGCCCACCTGGCCAGCCAGCAATTCGTCGCCGCGCGGGTCGAGCAGTTGAAAACACCCGGCTTCCAAAGCGATCAAGGTAAACTCTTTTTCCAGATAACGGTCTGGCACGCTGAACGCAGCGATTTTCAGCTTTTCGCCACCCCAAGCCCAGCGACTGAACCCCCACCAGGCATCTGCTATGCCGTCGTGCGCATCGTGCCGGCGCGCCAGCGTTTCACCGATCAACGGAAAAAAGTACGGCTCGGTTTCGATGGTCAAATTCAGGTTATCCACGACTTTGCCCAACACCGAACGCGAACGCAAAATCTCCACTTCGCGCTGCGCGCGCGGGCTTTCCGCTTCCGCTGGCGCTTGATTGTTTTCGCTGCGTAGCGTCGCGGACAGCAAGGCCTTGTTTTTATCAATCCGCAGCAAAGCATCGGCTTTGTAGGTACGTGGTGCCAACACCAGATACACGGTGGTGATCAGCAACACTGAACACAGCGCGATAAAAATGGTTTTCCGACCTTCGATCAGCAGATCGACGTAGTCGCGAATACTGACGCTAGACTCTGGCATCCGCACCTGATTCAGCGGTTGCAAAACCGGGGTAGCTTCGTTTTGTGAGTAAATCATTTGTTACATCCCCATCATCGCGGCTTGCGACATGATTGCGGTAAACGAGCCGGGTAAAATTTGGTTCAGGACCCTAGACCATTGCGTAACACCTGCGGTACCAATAAATAAGGTGTCGTGCGCTTGCAGCGGAAACTGATCGGCCAGAATCATCGCGTCGGGCGATTCGCCATTTAGTTGGAAAATCTCCGGCTGCATGTCGCCGGCGCGAATCACGTAAATATCACCGGGCCGCGAGGTATTAAAATCAACCCCGGACGCCTCGGCCAAGGCTTGCGACAAACTCATCCGGCCTTTGTTGATTTGGATGGCTTGCTGGCGATTGGCTTCGCCCATCACAAACACCTTGCTGTCTTTTTGATCGCCGACATTCAACACATCGCCGTCTTTCAACAGCAAATTCTGGGTGGTCAGGCCTTTTTCGTACATTGATTGCACATCCAGTTTGTAGAGTTTGCCGTCGCGGGCCAGCGCTACGTTGGCAAAATCGGAGTCCTTGGTCGAGCCGCCGGCGCGGGTGATGGCTTCAGCGACCGTCAATGGCGTTTCGTTCATGGTTTGCACGCCGGGACGCACGACTTCACCGACCACCGCGACTCGGTGCGCCTGGAAGGACAGCACGCGGATGTCGAGTTTGACCTTTTTGAAATATTTGGACAGCTCGCGCGTCAAATCGGCGCGGGCTTCGCTGACGGTTTTGCCGGCCACGTGGATACTGCCGACGTAGGGGTAATACAGGTCACCGTTCTCATCCACTACTTTACCGGCCAGCTCCGGCATGATTTTTTCGCCGCCGGGATCGTTCAGTTCCGGATGCTCCCAAACGGTGATTTGTAATCTATCCTGCGGGCCGATGCGGTAGCTGGTTTTGTTGGGGTCTACCGGCGGCAGGCTGTTGATCGCTTGCCGGCGAGAGGTCTCTCTTTCGATGATCAGATCGGCGGTAATCGGCACGATGCGGACTTTCTCCTTGACCAATTGCCCGTCTTTTTTCATCGGCATCTCGATTTCGGTCAAACCATTATCGGTATTCATATCCATGCCTGGCGCCAGGAAACAACCAGGCAAGGTTAAGATCAGCATGATGGGAATCAATCTAAACATGTAAGTGTGTCCTTAGTAGGCGTTTTTATTGATAAAACCGGTCAGCACGGTGCGGAAGGCGATCTCCAAATCAAACCACAGCGACCAATGCTGGATGTAATACAAATCGTGTTCGATGCGACGGTTGAGGTCGGTGTCGCCGCGCCAGCCGTTAACTTGCGCCCAACCGGTGATGCCGGCTTTCACCATGTGTTTTTTCATATAGTTAGGCACTTGGTCCTTGAACACTTCGACGAAATCCGGACGCTCGGGGCGTGGGCCGACCAACGACATATCGCCGCGCAACACATTGATCAATTGCGGCAGTTCATCCAGGCTGGTTTTGCGCAGGAAAGCGCCGAACGGGGTGGCGCGATTTTCACCGGGCTTGGCCCAGACCGCGCCGGTTTTGGCTTCGGCATCCACCGGCATGGAGCGGAACTTCAACATCGTGAACGAGCGATTATTCCAACCCACCCGCTCCTGGCGATAAAACACCGGGCCCCGCGAGCTCAGCTTCACGCCCACTGCCAAAACCAACATCAGCGGGCTGATCAGCAGTAATAAAATCAAAGCCAAAAGTCGATCTTCGATTTCCTTGATGTAACGATTGATGCCATGCAACGGCGATACTGAGAAATCCAGGGTCGGAATACCAGCCACAGTGTTCAAGCTCAGAAATTTGCTTTGTTTGAAGGCAAAACAGTCGATCACTAACCGAATGCTGACCGGCAAATGGCGGAGTTGGTATTGGGCGCGCTCAGTCAAGGATTCACCCTGATAAGCCACCCATACTTCATCAATCGCTTGAGCTGAGATGATGCCCGGCAGGTCTTCCAGTTTACCGAGACGCGGCAGTGCAAAATCGTTGATCGAATTTCTATCATCGCCTCTATCGTCTACATAACCGACCACTTGCAGCCCGGCCCAGGACGAATGATTCAACTGCCGCGCTACCGCTACCGCCATTTGATTCAAACCCACCATCACAATGCGGCCCTGTGACCAACCGCGAGCCCGTAAGAAACGCAGCACTTGCGACAACACCCCGCGCGCTACCAACACAAAAGCCAAACCCAGCACACCCCAGGAGGCAATCCAGCGATAACTGGAACCGAACCAAAAATGCAATCTGATTAAGGCGACGATGGACACCACCGCCACCAACGCTGAAATCCAAGCTCTGACGATACGGGCAATTTCGCCGCGCATCGCATCGTTACGCCAAGGCCGATAGACCTGGCCGATTTCGAAGAAGATGATGGCACCCAGGATGCCCAGCGCGATGACGATCCGGTAATCCTGATCGACAACGTACTCGCGCAACCAAAAATAGTGAGTCACCCAAGCGGCAGCAAACAACATGGCGACGTCGATGACGCGCAGCAACAAAATCACCGTGTGACCGTACTGTTTAAAAAGCCCGTTGAAAATATTTCCCAAACCGAGTGGCATGATGGTTTAACCCCTATATCGTCTTGATCCAATGACTAAGGGTCACCGTCCCTGGAAACCCAACCTAATGCGAACGGGTTGATAACCCCTATTCGCTTGAGTATTAGATTACCGAGCCAAGATGAGAGAAAACCTGAGGGTTTAATTAAGAATGTATTAGGAAAGGCTTAACTTTGGATGAGAGCGTTTTTTAGACCATGAATGATGGCCATTTGGGTAGCGGGCTTTAATCCGTGTCAAACTCATAATTGACTTTGACACGCTGCGATGTGCCGGTTTGGGTTTCCAGATTGATGCTATCGGTGAGTTTGTATTTCAAAACCAGCAGTGCCTGCTTACTGAACAGGCCTAGTTTGGTGCCCACATAGGTATTAGCCGTCAGATACTGTCCTGCAGTGACCAGCGTATCGGCAAACGACTTGCCTTGCTGCACTTCAAACTCGTCTATACCCAGTTTCTCGGTCAGCCACGACAGCCGCCCTGCGCCATAGGATAAAGCGGCGCTCGCGATCATATTGCCTTCATCCTTACCGGCTTGGTTCAGCGAAGCCCCGGTAATCAAATACGCCAGCGCATCGGACTCGGGCAGGCTGGGCTCGGTATAAATCTTGGTCTGCGGCGCAGTGGCCGAACCGCTCACCTGCAACACGGCCGTCACCTTCTGATCCTTGGAAACCCGATAGGCTTCGACGTCCAGCCACGGGCGATCAATCGGGCCGTTGAATAAAAACCGGCCCTTACGCAACTTCAGATCTTGTCCGTAACTTCGGTAACGGCCGTCAGCCATATCGATGGCACCATGCAAGGCAAGACGTCTATCAAGTTTCAGAAATTGCAGTTGCCCGGTCAGTTTTGTATCCAAGCCAAGCCCGGAAAAACTGGCTTGCTGCCCCAACTGAATCGCCACGTCAGCGTCGATACCCGGTGGCGCTTCGATAGCCTGATCCGAGTCCGTTTTGCCGACGATCACCTCATCGCGACTGACCGCCACCGCGCTGGCCGGCAGTTCTTTGATTTTAACCATGGCTTTGTCAATTCCCAACGCCCCGGTCACTTTGGCATCACCACGGGCCGAGCGGCCCAGCTTAAGATGCGGCGCGATGGTCACTTCGGCTTCTGGCAACTTAGCTACCTCAAAGTCATTACCCAGCACATCAAGATCGGCAGTGCCATCCAGGCCCAACAAACCATCAATGGCAAGCCGACCGCCGCCGGAACGAAGGCTGCCGTGTACTTGAAGCGGCTGATCATCATTCACAGCATCGGCATGCAGCTGAATATCGGACAAAACAATACCCAGCTCATCAATTTGTAAGCGACCATCCTCCAAACTCAGACGCCCCTGTGCAACTGGCTGAGGCAACGAGCCCCCCAGTTTTAGATCGGCGCCGAATCGCCCCTTAAGCCCGGACATATTAGGCACCAGCCCCTGAAACAAACCAAGATCGTTGATTTTTGCCGCCAGGTTTCCGGCCAAGCCCTGTCCGGCACCTTGATCCAGTTGCAACTGAGCGCGGATAAAGTCGCTACCGTCAGTCGCCAAATCAAGATCGGCAGTCAAGCGCTCGCCAGCGAGATTGCCGAACAGAATGGCCTTGCGAAACGGCACCACCAACCCATTCCGGCCGACCGGCAGCGACACGCCGGCTTCTGCCAGCGCCAATCGATAATCACCCTGCAAACCGCTCCCGCGTTTGCGAACCTCGGCAGTCGCGGCCAAGCTGCCAAAAAGTTGCCAATGCGCCGGCAGATAAGCGCTTAGCAAATCCAACGGATAGTCGCTGACCCGCCCCTGACCGCTCAGATCGCCATTTGCCAGATAATCGCCCTGCAAACAGATTAACGCATTCGCTTGCGTCAGACAGGTATCGGCCAAGCGCACATCGGCACCGGCAGGCCGCTGGTCTATCGTCAAGGCGGCCGCTTGCCGCAATTCCCAGGCACCTAGTTGAGGGACTTGCAAGGATAAAGCCTGCAACGCCCCTTGCCAGCGCGGCGCTTGCCAGCGGCCGGCCAGCGCCAGCGCCAATTGCCCCTGCGGCGCCCGGACATCCAGGCTAACGCTGTGTTTTGCTGTAGTACCGCTGGCAGCTATCGCCACGCTGTCGATGGTGTCGTGACCGCTAAGCACATGTTGGGCATGCATTTGTAGCCGGCTATGGGCGTTTGGCTGAAAATCCAAGGTCAGATCAAATGCGCCGACTTGCTGTTGCGCATAGCCAAGCCCCGCCGCCTGCGCCGTCAACTCAATATCCGGCAAATGCCAATCACCGCGCAGAAGACCGTTAACATGCGCTTTACCACGCAGACCGGGCCACAAACCGGCTAAAGCCGGCGTATGCAAATCAAAGCGAAGCGCGGATTCAGCCGGACCCAAACGACCATCAGCGTGTAACCGATTGCTACCTGATGACAGTTGTAACTGATCGACCGCCACGACCTGCCCGTCCAGCGCAAATTTTCCCCCACCGCTCAACGGCTGGCCGAGCAATTGCCCATCCAGCCTATGCAGTTGCGCCTTAAGCTGCGGTGCGCCCGTGTTCAAACGTCCCTCGACATCCCCATCAAGCGACAAGCGCCCCGGCAAATCCGGCAGCAATACCGCCGGGTTAAAATCTCTGGCTTGCGCATGCAAAGCAAATTGGACAGCGTCCTGCCAGGCAATCGTACCGTCGACAGCCAAGCTGCCCGCCTTGGATGCCACCAGGAATCGCTGGAGTTTGGCAGACGTCGGCGTGCCCTCCATTGCCAGATCCACGTGAGCATCCGGCAACTCGGCTCGCCGCACATCGGCGGTCAGCTTGGCCTGAAAGGCTGAGGCACTACCCTGCACCGTCAGCGAACCCTGCGGACTTGTCAATTGCGGAAGATTGCCGACCAAGGGCCAGCGCGCATCGACCCAATCGCCTTGCAATGCAAAACCCGGGGTTTGTAACAGCTCATCAATCTGGCCGTGCAAGGTTGCAGCGAACGGGCCTGAGGCACTGATGTCCAGTATCAAGCGCTTCAGATCGCCGCTGAATTTGCTGGCTGTCTGCCAGTCGCCATATTCGGCCGAACGCAACTGACACTTCGCGTTCAGCGCCAGTGGATAGCCGCCACCTAAGCCCAACCATCCATTTAGATCAAGCTGATAGTCCGCAGCCTCAGCGACCATATGGGTTAAATGCAAGCGGCCGCCTTCGGTGTTGGCAGACAAAGTGAGATTTGGGAGATCGTGACGTTGCCCGGACTGGATGAATGTAGCATCGTTAACCGTCAAACGATCCAAGCGCAGCGCCAGCGGCACGGGTAGCGAGGCTTCCGGGTCAAAATGGCTGCTGGCATCCGCCTGCTGAGTGTCCGATTCCAGGGTCAATTCCAGACCCTGGATGGCGATTTCATCGATCTGCAGCGCGCCTTTCAGTAAATCGAGCGGGGACCAAGCCAGCGAGAGGTAGCGGAGTTTGAGCTGGGTGCCATCGGCATGATACTGCACCCCTGCCAACTGCAAACGATGCAGCAGGGTGCCGTCGATGTCGGTAATGCTGGCCTCGGTCGGCAGTACTTGCTGAATCAGCCAGCGACTTCCCGACTGGCTGTTGGCCATAGCCAGCACGACCGCCAACAGCAGCAACGGCAACGGCAGTACCAGGAGTAGCCCCCGCAGACACCTCATCGACCAGCGCCACAGGCTCACAAACGTGTCCCTGCGGCAAAATGGATTTGAAACGAGGAGTCGGCGGGTTGCAGGGGCACCGCAAAATCCAGGCGTACCAAACCAATCGGCGAGTACCAACGCACCCCTAATCCCACGCCTGTCTTCACTTGAATGCCGTCCAAATTATAGGCATTGCCGGCATCGATAAAGGCGGCCGCCCCCCAATTGTCGAGTACCGAATGTTCATATTCAACGCTGACCACACTCAAAAAGCGCCCGCCCACCACCGCGCCCGTAGCGTCCTTAGGTCCCAGTTCTTTGTAACTGTAACCACGTATGCTGTTCATACCGCCGGCAAAATAACGATAAGTAGTGGGTAGCTTGTCGAAATTATCCACCAACGTGGCGCCTTGCTCGCCACGCAGCACAATGCGTCCCACGTCGCCAACGGGGTGCATCCACACGCCCGCCACTGACCCTTGCAGCATACTGATATTGGACAGCGGGCTTTTGTAGCTGCCATCCACTGAGAACTCCAACCGATAACCGCGTGTCGGTCGAAGCGGATTGTCCGATACCGAACGCAACCAACTGCCGCCGGGTAACAGCAATAGCGTCGTGTCGGTCGTATTCGCCGCCGTATACTTCTCGTAACTGTAGTCGATAAACAATGTCTGCTTCCAGCCACTGGTGAATGCGTGCTTCAAGCGCGCCGATAATTTCCCTGCCCACGAGGTATAACTGGTCGTGTCTTCGCGTTTCACACCCGCACCAAAGCTCAAGGAGTCGTTGAGCGGATCATCCAGCGGTACGGTGTATTCAGCGCCGGCTGTAGCCAAGACCGGCGATAGATCCAGTTCGGCGTTGAAATAATGGCCCTGCGGATTGATCAAACGATTGAGATAAGTTCCACTGACCAAAGGCCCCTTATCGGTGTCGTATCCAAAACCCATCCCGTAATGATGGCGCTTGTTCGGATACAGACTCAGCATGACGGGCACCTGCCTATCGGCTATGCCGGCTAAATCCGGATGAATATCCACCGATTTGAAATAGCCGCTGTTGGACAGCGCATTGTGCGTATCGGCTAGCTTATGACTATCGTAATACTCGCCGGTTTTGACCTTGACCAACTTGGCAACAAACGCGGGATCAAGAACAGCCTGGTCAATCTTGACTTCGCCAAAATAAAGACGCGGCCCCGCATCGTAATGCAGCACAATATCGGCCCGATCTTGAGAAGGATCGACGCGCAATTGACTCGTGGCAAAGCGGCCTTGCAAGTAACCACGCTCTAAGGCCAATGCCTCGATTTGTTTTTTTAAGGCTTCATAATGCCCGTGATGCAGCGGGCTGCCTACTTTGGCGGATAACTTTTCCCGTAAGCTCGCGAATGCCGGATCGTCAACCGCTTCACCGAGAAATTGCAGGTCAATCGCGGTCACGCGCATCGGCTCGCCGGGCGTAATAACAAAGCGCGCCTGCCAGCAATCGGGCTTAATATCCAGATTTTTTTCTAGGCTGACGTGGTAGTGACCTAACGCGCGTAACGCATCGTCGATCTCCTGATCGGCCTTGAGGAACAGACTATTGATTTTCCAATCAGGCGCCTTGCAGTCCTGTTCACGCAAAGACAAGCTGATTTCAACATTCCTTAATAACTCACCGTCTATGCCCTGAATCAGGACATCGGCCGAGGCCTCTAACGTCTCAAAGAGGCCGACCAAAACCACCGCGTACAAGTGGAATCGATAGTTACCGGTCATCTTGGGTCATCGAAACAGGTCATAGGGAGCGCTGAAGAGGTTGCGCAGCCACTTTACCAGTGATCCAGCCCGCCTAGCAAACTGCAACCTGAGCAGTATCGACTAGGCGGTTGGCTACTCTACAGTGCCAAGATTGGCTATGAAGCCAAAGTATGAAGTGGTAAACCTATACCCTATCCGCCAACAAGCGGATAGGGTGCACTAGCTTGCGCGCGGTCTCGGCGCGTTCGGCGTTCAGGTAAAACGCACAGCTGAAATTACTGCTAACCACCACATCCGCACCGGAGCCTTCGATGGCCTGGCGCTTGGCGTTACGCAGTTGCTGGGCGTTGTCCGGGTGGCTGAGCATATAGCTGCCGCCGGCGCCGCAGCAGAGTTGATTATCCGGCAGGGCTTCGATATTTAAACCGGGGATTTTCCGCAGCAGCTCATGCACGGCACGGCCGTTTTTCAACACATTGCGCTGGCTGCACGGCTCGTGCACCGCCACATTCATATTGGACGCAGCAGGCTCCAAGTTCTTCGGCCAATGTTCCAATAAAAATTCGTTGATGTCCTGCAGGCGCTTGGCAAACCAACCGGCGGTTTCGCTATTATCGCCTTCGTACTCGCTCAACATCGCGCCGCAGCCACTGGCCACGTAGATCACCGCGTCCACTTCCAATTGGTAAAACGCTTCGATATTTTTCTCTTTCAAGGCTTGCGCGGAACAGCCGTTGTGCTGATGAATGGCGCCGCAGCAGCCTTGGCCTTCCGGCACCACCACTTCATAGCCTATGGTATTGAGTAGCTTGATTGCAGCCCGTTGCGTGGCGCGGTCAAAATGTTCGGCCAGGCAACCGGTAAATAAGGCTACTCGTCCGCGCTGCCGCTGCCGCCTGCCGACCGGATAAATCCCGGCCAAACTGCCTAGGGCCGGCTCGTTCAGCAAACTTTCGGCGGTATCTAATTTTAATTTGCGCAGCAAGCCGCTGGCTCGCAGCGGTTTTCGTAAACCGGAACGTAAATATAACGACAGCATGGGCAACAACATCCGCCGCCGGCGTTTATGTTCGATAAAGTACATCGCCAACTTGGCTAACCAAGGGTGGGCCACCGCCTCCTGCAATTTCGCTCGGGCTTGATCGAACAAGGCGCCGTAACGCATCCGGCTGGGACAGGCGGTTTCGCAAGCGCGGCATTGCAGACAACTATCCAAATGGGCGCGCTCTTCAGCGCTGATGGGTACATCCTCCACCAAGATTTTGCTGATGGTGCGGATGCGTTGCCGGGGCGTTTCGGCGTCGATTTCGAACAAGCGAAAAGTCGGGCAGCTGCTGACACACATGCCGCAGCGCATACATTCGCTGGCTTCCGGGATATACGGACCGTTGGGCGCAGGCGACCCCGAGCCGTCATCGCCCGTAAATTCGCCCATGCCAAAATCCATCATATCGAACATGTTAGCCCTCCATCATTTTGGTGTAAGCCCGGCGCAACAACTCCATTTCAGCTGGCGGCCGACCGCGCAACTCCGGCAAGGTGCGCATCTGGCAACCCAAGGACTGCATCAAGCGGTGCGGCGGATCCAGCAGTTTGAAACGCGCCATGTATACGGTGACGGTACCTTTTGGGGTATCGACGTATTCTTTAAAACCCGCTTCGGCATAGAGTAAATCGTTATCGAACCCCAGCAGACGATTGATGGCGTTAACCAGCGTTGCCGGATGCACGGTGATTTTTCCGTCGTTTACCGTCGCGTCCTCATCGAAGGCGACCGACAGCGGCGGCAAAGACTGCGGAAAGCACACGCTGCCGCCGGCCTGCTGGGCAAACAAGGTCAAGGCGCTAATATCGCCTTTGTACATCAATAATAATCGGTGGCTGTTAAACGCCTCCGGCACTGCGTTGTTCATTGTTTAGCCAGGCGCACAATTGTCCCACAGCGATTTAAAGCTGCTATCCAAGCGCGACAGCCGGCTGTTGATTTGGTCCAACAATGAGTACTGCGGGAAGCGCGCCTTATTACCGTCGCGATACCATTGCTCCATCGCTTCGGTCAGCTGGGTTCTTTCGTTAAAACAATCGGCGATTTGCTGCTTCAACCAGCTAATACTGCTTTGCGGGGCCAGTTCCGCCACGCGGTAGCGTAAGCCATTATTAAAGATCCGCACGCCTCCGCCTTGCGCGGCGGTGTGATACAAGGCCGCTTGATCGACAACTTCCACCCCGGCCAGATAATCGATGCCAAACTCATGCAACTGCGGCAGCCACGGTACGGTGGGGCCCATCAACACGGTTTTGGCGTGACTGGATAGCTCTACCAGCCGCGGAAAGGTTTTATTCGGAATACTGCTGGCGGTCAAAAACACCCAGTCAGCTTGCGGCAATAAAAACTCGCACGCGGAATCCGGCAGATCGGCAGCAGACGGTTGTCGCTCCAAAATGGTTAAATGCATTTTGTCTTGATAGCGTTCGATGCCCGGATAACGGCCGATCACCACCACGTTTTTGCCATGCAGCTGCGGCAAAAAATGCTCGAACACCGCCAGATTGGCATGTTCGTCGTGACTGTCCAACACCAGCGAATCCGGCAAAGGCCGGGCGTTGATGCAACTGTTGATGGCTGCCATGGCAACCGTGGCTTTATACGGTTCCCATTCGGTAATCCAGGCGGCTAAATCCGTCACCGGTTTGCCCACCAAGGTGCCGGACCACGGCAAGGTGCGCGTGTTCTGCCCCGGACTCATCGCCAAACCGGCGGTCGCCCGGCCCTGACTTTGGCACACTGTCCAAACCAAACCGATCATCAGGTTGTCCACCACGGCATCGCTGCTGCAATAGTCCAGCAGCAATTCGTACAAGCGTTTTGGGTTAGCCATTGCCCCCCCTTATTGCGGGATGTCTAGCAATTTTGCTTCGGTTTTAATGTTGTCTTGCTGGCCCCAGGCATTAATGGCCTCGACGAACCATTGTTTTTTGGTCGGGTGCGGCTGCACAACATCGTATTCGGCATAAAAACTGCCGTCGCCATGAAATTTAATCTGACCGATGCGCTGCTTACCGGCATTGTACCAATAACCCACCAGATCCTGGGTTTGGGTAAACGGGTCGGTGACTAAACTGAACTCGGCGCTATCGAATTTCGGCAAACTGAGTTCGGTTTGCAGCGGAAAGCCCAGCTTGACGATATTTTCTATAATGCGTTGACAGACTGTCTCGCCGAAAGCCCGCCGTGCCGCCACCTGCTCGGCAACCTGTTCGCTGGTCATGCGGCATCCTCCAGCACTGCATCCGCCAAATCCATAATCACCGAGGCGCCGGAACGGTCTTCCGGGTCTAATGCACGCATCAAGACTAATATCGATTGTGCTTCCGCATCCAACTGCCGCCGCAGTTTGATAAAGGCTAGCGCTTTTAAACTGTAGAGATAAAACAGCGCGACTTCGCTGGCGTACATATCCCACTGCGCCAACTCGCGGCCCAGCTTCCGATAGTCGGCTGGAAAACCGCCCTGCCGAGCCGCTTCGTTTAGTGCCGCCATGACTTCAAGCTCGGCTTCCAGCAAACGGCCTTGGTAAAAATAGAATTTATACAAGGCAAAATAGGTTTGCAGACAAGCACTATCCAAGGCCTGCGCCTGTCTGAAATACTTTTCCGCCAAAGGCTTGTCAGCGTGGCTGGCCGCTACCGCCATCTGCAACAGTTTATTCACCTCTTCCGGCACATCCGGACTGAATAAAACCCGTTCTTCAAAAAAGCCGAGCTGACTCATGGATTACCAGACCTCGGCGGGCGCAACCAACGCGGCGACCGGCTCGCCACCCAACAAATGCTGATCAATGATGGTTTTGACATCATCCTTGGTGACTTTGCCGTACATCACCCCTTCCGGATAGACCAATACGCTGGGCCCCAGCATGCACGGGCCCATGCAACCGGTATTGGTTAGGCCGATTTTCTCGAACAGGTTACGGGCCTGAATTTGATTCATGAACTCGTTCATCACCTCGGCACAACCACTGGCGGTACAGGAGCCGCGCGGATGGCCTTGCGGACGGGCTTGAGTGCAGACGAATACGTGTTTATCGGGACGAGGCATAGTGGGATTCCTTATGGTTTAACTAAAAATAAGGTGTCGCTATCGCGACGAATTCATTGATGTCGGTTCTCGGACCGACAACCGAGACACTTTCTTTTGCTCCGCCAAAAGAAAGTATCCAAAGAAAAGGCGGCCCGAATGCCGCTTGTTCCCTGCGCTCCTCGCTTTTGAACGGGGTTGCCGAAAGGGGCTCCCTGCCCCTTCGGCAACGCGCCGCATCCCTGCGGCGCCCCTGCGGGCTGCTCACTCGGCACATCCATGTGCCTCGCCCTTCGGGTGCTGCGCATGCAAATCGGCTATCCTGCCGATTTGTCCGTTCAAAAGCTCCGGTGCTCGGCGCGGCATACGGGAGACGACCGTTCTACTCTCGATGCTCCTAGATTTACATCCAGCACCAGAAAACTAAAAAGGGCTTTTACAAAGCATTGTGAACCTAAAACAGCTGGCGACAGCTCACCCCCGAATTAACTCCAATAACTTAGCAATTCCGGGACAAGCCAGATCCCCTATGCCGCGCCGAGCACCGCAGCGTTTATCGAGAATTGCCCGAAGGGGCACCGCAGGGATGCGGTGCGTCGGCGGAGGGGCTGGGATGCCCCTTCTGCCGACCCTCGATAAACGCTGCGGCGCGCAGGATTAAAGCGGCATCGGGGTGGCCTTTTCTTTGGATACTTTCTTTTGGCCATGCAAAAGAAAGTATCTCGGCTGTCGGGCCGAGACCCGACTTCAAAACCAGCCGTCGCGCCAGCGACACATTGCTTAAAATCCGCGTGGGCACAAAAACCGTGCCCACCCTACGATAAGCCGAAACTTAAAAGCTAAAAAATCAAGCCGCCGCCTTATGCTCATGCGTAAAACAATCCTTAGGACACACCTTGGAACATGCCTCGCAACCAATACAGTCAGCAGCATTTTTCAAGCTCATCACCATGCTGTTATCGTCATCGTCCTCAAAGTCGCCGTAATCGTCGCCAAAATCTTCGGCTGATAAGGCTTCGTCTTTTTCGACCAAATCAAATACGTCGCGCGGACAAACCTTGAAACAACGGCCGCAACCGATACAAGTACGCTGATTAATGTCGGTAACGTAAGACGGTGTCCAAACGGTGCCGCCAAAGGTCACGCCGGTTACAAATTCGCTCATGATCGTCTCCTAAGCCGTTTCTTTGCTGGCAGCCAAGAACTTCTTGTTGGCATCATCCCAGGCTTTGCAGGCGTCGTAAGTGGCTTGCGCAATGCCCATCAGTTCGCCATAGGCATCCGGCAATCTGTCTTCGATCAAATCGTGCAATACCGAGGCAGCCTCACTAGCAATACGCTTGGCTTTTTTTACGTCTTTTTCCAATACTTTCAGTTCTTCGTCGCTCATCGCACACCTCAAGCTTCGGCTACTTCTCTATAGGTTGTGATCAAACCCAGCGCTTTCTCAATGGTTGCATCGGTTTTGGCCGCCAAATCTTCCAGGCTGGGGAAACCGAAACGGTGCACATCGCGCAAGACTTTATCCACCACGATCAATTTACCGACCAATACCAAAGCCCGGCCGAAACCTTCGTGGGTGATGTTGATCACCGGCACGGCCATCAAGCCGCCTTTCTTTTCGATCAACGACGCAATGGAGTTGTAATAGGCTTTGACGCGCGCCAAGGTAATTTCATCCGGGTCGCCGATAATCGGTATCTCGCGTTTGCGTTCTTTGGTCATCACCAAAGGATCGATGATCTTTTCTTCCGACCAGCCTTCGTAGGTGTCGTAGGTATCGAGTGCGCGCAGTTGTTTGACCATCTCGACGACGATTTCCGAGTTCATGAACGGGTCGCCTGCTTCGACGACTAATGCGGGTTGGGCCATGGTGGTTCTCCTTTGGGTTTTTGTTTAGTTAGGTTTATGGCCTAACTGAAAAATATTCATTTGGGTGTCGCTAACGCGACGACTGTTTTAATGTCGGTTCTCGCACCGACAGGCGAGATACTTTTCTTTGCTTGTCCAAAGAAAAGTATCCAAAAGAAAAGACACCCGGATGCCGCTTATTCCCTGCGCTCCGAAGCTTTTGAACAGGGTTGCCGAAAGGGGATTCCTGCCCCTTCGGCAACGCGCCGCATCCCTGCGGCGCCCCTACCGGGCCGATCCGTTCAAAAGCTCCGGTGCTCGGCGCGGCATGCGGGGCAAAACCATTCCGACGCGCCAAGGCTTTTAACTATTTACGAGCTACCCCAACCCAATCTATTCATCCCACCCCTCCTCTTCCATCGCGTTAAACCGCTCCGGATTGGGGCCTTTGTGTAGGTTGATGGCTTTGGCCAACCAACTGGATGGCCCAGCTTTCATTTCGGCTTGCAAATCCGCGATCAGATCCTTGACGGTGCTGCCTTCGTGGACTTTGACCGGCTGAATGCCTTGCGCGACGATTTGTTTCACTGCAGAGGCACCAATCGCCAGGCAATACACGGCCGCGCAGCCTTCCAGCAACTGAATCTTCACCGACAACTTGTCTTCGTTACCGTCCTGCGCGAGTTCGCCAAATTGCGCAGCTTCCATGAATTCGAACTGTTCCGGATCCACCGCGTAGACAGCAAACGATTTGGCTGAGCCAAAATGCTGATCAACGTGCACCATGTCGGTAGTGGCAAAAGCGACTTTAATAGCGGTTTCCATAGGCATCCTCTGTTCGTGGGTATGCAAAACGTGCATGCGGCGGGCTAATGACATGACGGCGAGCACGCTTGACGTTCGGATTCGGGTTTTTGCGCATACGGCGAGTAGTAAGGCTCGATCTCCTCGTGGGCAAAGTTGATCACCAAATTGGCTAAATCAAACAAGGTTTGCCGAGTGCCGCGATAGCCTATCCAGGTTTTCTGATAACCGCCGATGATGTCGTACAACGGAAAACCGATACGCAGAATCGGTATGCCCAAGCGTTCGGCGCTAGCCACGGCATGCGAGTTACCGATCAGCAATTGCGCCTTGCGTTCTTTAGCCATAACTTCCAAATCTTCCAGGTCGCCGATCTTGATGCTGTCCACCGGTGCCGTCGCCAGCACTGGTGTATTTCCGGCACAAATCGCGGTCACCACTTCCGCACCCATGCCTTGTACCAGATGAATCAAAGCATTGAGTTGATCTGGATCAGCTGCGATCGCCACCCGCAGTTGGCCGAGCATGAAATGGGTATCGAGCATTGCGTCCTGCAATTGCGCGCGCTGCCGTTCAATCTTTTGCGGCACCGGCATTTCGCTGATGTCGGCCAAGGTTGTAATCAAGGCGTCGTTAGCCTGCAAGCCATAAAGATGGTCAAAATAGAAACTGGGGACACCGGTTTTTTCCTGCAACAGTTCGCCGGATTTACGCAGAGAGGCGCCGATTATCAAGCTGGCTTTAGCTTCACCCAAGGTCGCCAACTCCGACACTGGCGTACCGCCGATGGTGACTGGCGAAAAATCGTCGTCTGTCAAGCTGCCGTCCAGCGAATCGGACAAGTCCGGCACCAGCACCGGGCGTAAATTGAATTGTTCGATCAAATCGCGCAAAGCTTCCAGATCGCCGGGCGTCAACATGGGGCTAACCAGACAATTGACCTGACGCTGACGATTGCCAGGCTTGGTCCCTGCGGTTTCCGCGTCCGGCACCAGAGCTTTGATAATTTCGTAAATCGTCGCCGCATAGCCGGTTTCCACACAGCCGGTGAAATCGGGCGTATTTACTGCGACCACCGCCACGTGGGCATATTCCGGATAACGGTCGCGAAACTCGCGAACATTACGGTGCACGTCACAGCCTTGAGTTTCCGCCAAACCGGTGGTCAGTACCGCAATCAGAGCCGGGTTGGATTTTTCGGCAATCGCTTTGATGCCTTCGATGACATTTTCGTCGGCACCCAACACGGAGCTGGCTTGATCCATGGCAGTGGTTTGCAGCGGAATCGGCTCTCGGAAATGCCGCACGAAAAACACCTTGGCAAACGCCGTGCAACCTTGCGAGCCGTGCAGCATCGGAATCGCCCGGTCAAAACCCAGGCAGGCCAAGGAACCGCCGGTAGGTTGACTGGCCTTTAGCGGATTGACCGACAGGGCTTTATTGCGTTTGACGATGTCGGCCATGCTATGCCGCCTGAGCCGCTAAAGGCTCTGCTGGCGCCTCGATAGTGGCCGATTTTTTCAGGCCTCCGGTGCGCCAGGGCGGTGTCGCCCGCACAGCTTCCCAAACCGGGCTTTCCAAAGTCAAAGCCAATTGCCGGACCAGTTCCAGCATGCCTTGATAACCTTCGTAACCGAACTCGCGCTCTTGATTGATGTCCAGGAACGGAATCCGCGCTTTCAACGCGGTGTACATATTCCGGCCGCCGGCGATCAGAATGTCGGCTTTGTAGTCGGCAACGACTTTTAACAAGGCTTTCGGGCTGCCGTCTTCGATCATCAGCGTGTCTTCGCCCATCAGTTCGCGAATCCGCGCTTTGTCTTCTTCAGTAGATTTCTTGGTGCCGGTAGCCACCACCACCATACCCAAATCCTGCAGTGCCGAGATCACCGACCAGCTTTTCACGCCGCCGGTAAACAACAATACCCGCTTGCCTTTTAGCCTTTCTCGCCAGGGCGCTAGCGCTTCGCGGATGCGGTTTTCCTCGCGGGCAATGATGGCTTCGGTGCGTTCGATTAAATCAGGATCGTTAATCACTCGGGCGAAGTCGCGCAAAGCCTGGCTGGTATCGGTAATGCCGTAAAAACTGCCTTCGAACCACGGCGTGCCATAGCTTTGTTGTAGTTTGCGGGCCACGTTGACCATGGCCTTAGAGCACACCATCATATTGACTTCGGCTTTATGCATGGTTTGTACTTCGCGGAAGCGGGCGTCGCCGGACAAGGTACACAATACGCGCAAGCCCATTTCGTCGAGCAGCGGTAGCACGTGCCAAAACTCGCCGGCGATGTTGTATTCGCCCACCAGATTCACGTCATGTACCTTGATACCCGGGCGCTCGGTGCCGGGCGGCAACGGATCAGGATCGCGGGTGCCGATCACGTGATTGACCATTGCGTCGCCGGCGATGCGGTTACCCAGGTTTTTGGTGCCGTAGAAGCCGGCGCAATCAATAGGTACGACCGGCACGCCCCAGCGTTCGGCGGCGGATTTGCAAGTCGCGTTGATGTCGTCGCCCACCAGAGCCGGTACGCAAGTGTTGTAGATAAACACCGCCGGCGGATTGTAGGTTTCGATGGCTTGTTTGATCGCATGGAACAGGCGTTTTTCGCTACGCCCCATCACCACGTCTTGTTCGGTCAAATCAGTGGTCATACCGATTCGGTATAATTCCGAGCCGGAAGAACGGGTGCCGCGGTTGTCCCAGGAGCTGCCGGCACAGGCGATAGGACCGTGGACGATATGAGCCACATCGGCGATCGGCAGCAACGCAATCTGAGCGCCGTCGAAAGCGCAGCCGCCCGCCGCCGAACCGGGCTTGGGTTTTGCGCAGCCGGACTTTTCCTTCTTGTTATGCTCGCAAGCCGGTTCGTCCAGCAGTTCCGCAATATCTTTGGTCGATTTCATGGCATCACACCTCGCTTTTTGTTAACAACAAAGCAACCGGTGTGCCATTTGATAAGACACTGATTTCTATCTGGTTTTGTTGAATTTAAATTGTAGCAAACACGACAAACCGGAGCTTACGGAGGAATGATGACTACAATCAGCACGGAGAGGACGACCAATATCGCCAATTGCTGTTGTTATTAGCTTGCTGGTCGTTCGGTTAACTTGCCATAATCGACCGATCATCTAACTATTACGGCTCTACTGACCTTGTATCTCCTTATGTTGACCGAAAGCCACCTACGTGATTTGTTACTGAAACTAGAAGCCGACAACATCGAAAGAACTGAGTCGATCAATAAAACCGACAAGTTTTGCGAAGCGATATGCGCTTTCGCCAATAACTTACCCAATCACAAACAACCCGGTTACTTACTAATTGGCGTTAAAGACGATGGCACACTCGCCGGCTTGACTGTCAATGATGAATTATTGAAGAATCTCGGCGGCATCAGATCCGATGGCAACGTTCTACCGCAACCCCCCATGACCGTCAGCAAGTTTTCCTTTGCCGACGGCGACATCGCAGTCGTCGAAGTCACGGCGTCCGATCTGCCGCCGGTACGCTACAAAGGCCGGGTATGGATCAGGGTCGGCCCACGCAAAGCTATTGCCACCGAACAAGAAGAACGCATACTCAGCGAACGCAGAGTCGCCATGGCTCGCTCGTTCGACGCTCGCCCCTGTCCGGAATCAACAATCAGTGATCTGGCTCTAGGACAATTCGACGCTTATCGGCGCGAAGCGGTCGATTCAGAAACCATCGCAGCCAACCATCGACCCATCGAACAACAATTAGCCTCTTTTCGGCTTTACGATCCGGAGCGACAACGTCCTTCTCATGCCGGCATTTTGTTATTTGGCAAAAACCCGCGTTTTTTCCTGCCGGGGGCATATGTCCAATATCTCAAGGTTCCCAACACTACGCTTACCGAACTGCCTGATGATCAGGCTGAAATTTCCGGCGATCTTCATTCAGTACTGCGCGAATTGGAGGTCAGGCTAAAAAGCATTATCCAGACCAGCATGCGCCCAACCAGCTTACTTGCCGAGAAACTACTCCCGGATTATCCTGAATGGGCCTTAAGGGAATTGTTGATGAATGCAGTGATGCATCGCAACTACGACAGCAATACGCCAATTCGCTTTTATATGTTCAGTGATCACATCGAAATTCATAGCCCGGGCGGTTTGTATGGAGAAGCAACGCCGGAAAACTTCCCAACGCGCAATAGTTATCGGAATCCGATTATTGCCGAGGCAATGAAATCGCTCGGTTTTGTAAACAGGTTCGGTTACGGCGTTCAAAGAGCGCAAGCCCTGTTAGCGCAGAACGGCAATCGTCCGGCCGAGTTCGTGTTCGATGAGCATACGGTACTAGTTAAGGTTTACCGGAGGCCGACATGAAGACAGTCGCTTTTTTTAACAACAAAGGCGGCGTAGGTAAAACATCCCTCGTTTATCATTTGGCTTGGATGTTTGCAGACCATGGCATTAAAACTCTGGCGGCTGATCTTGATCCCCAAGCCAACCTTACCAGTATGTTTCTGGATGAGAATAGGCTGGAGGAGCTTTGGCCGGATGCAGAACATCCCGACACTGTGTACGGATCAATTCGCCCCATTCTGCGAGGCATAGGTGATATTAACAAGCCACATGTAGAAATGATTACTGAACAACTTGGCCTTATAGCCGGTGATCTGGGCCTTTCAAGATTTGAGGATAAACTTTCCGATGCGTGGCCGCGCTGTCGTAACAACGATGAGTCGGCTTTTCGGTCTATGACGGCTTTTCATCGCTTGATTCAGCAAGGAGCGGACTGGGGAGCGGAAATAGCGTTCATAGATGTTGGCCCCAATTTGGGAGCGATCAACCGTTCAGCACTAATTGCTTCCGATCAAGTTTGCTTGCCTTTGGCTCCCGATCTCTTTTCTTTGCAAGGCCTCAAAAACCTCGGGCCCACTTTGCGAGAATGGCGAAGGGTGTGGAGTGAGATTCTTCCAACAGCACCTTCCGATCTATCAATGCCCAAAGGTTCTATGCAACCGATCGGTTATATCGTAATGCAACACAGTACGATGAGCACGCGCCCGGTGAAAGCCTATAAACGATGGATGGAACGTATTCCAGATGTTTATCGAACTGACGTATTGGATGAGCAAAGCGGTTCTGGACTTGTTGTGGAACAAGATCCATATTGTCTATCCATGCTCAAACACTACCGCAGCCTTATGCCCATGGCAATGGAAGCACGTAAACCGATCTTTTTTCTGAAATCCGCTGATGGTGCGATTGGCGCCCATATTGAAGCAGTTAGAAGTTGCTATGAAGATTTCGAGAAACTAGCAGCTAAAATTGCGGGTCAGGCTGGTGTAGGATTCCTCTGTTAGCTGAGCGGTTAATGCTCGAATTATAAACCCCTCATCAACATGCTGTCAGGGTTGGTATAAACGCTACCAACCCAATTCCCCAGCAAAAATCTAACAACTCAATACGCGCTCCCCGGCTTTAACACCCAGCTTTTTCAGAATGATCGCCAACGGGCAAAAGCCGCTGAATGACGCCTGCACAAGATTGGCGCCCACAAACGCGGTAAACCAAAGCCAATTCGGCGAATGCCAGCGCGCCAGCGCAGCGCCAGACTGATCAGAACGAACGAGCCGGCAAACGCCATTACCAGACGATCAATAGACATATAGCCTGCTATTTCAAACGCACCACGCCGAGGAATTTCAAGATCATGCGTTCATAAAATGGTTCGCTGATGCCGTTTTTAATCTTGCGCATGAAGTATTTCTCAAAACCGATTTTGGCCAGATGCACCCATTTGCCATGGTTGGACCAAGTGGTATTTCGGGGCGGGATTTGCGGCACGGCCAAGAACGCCACGCCGGTGTCGCCCAAGTCCGCCAGGCACAAAGCGCTTAAACTCGGCATGTCCGACGGCTGTTTGCCGGCTAGTTCGTCGCGGATGTTGTGGGCGGTAGCCGTCACCATGGATTCGATCATGTAACCGGTTTTAGGGGTACCGGTCGGCACCGGGGTTTTCTCCACCGGCGGCAAGGCGATGCAGACCCCGACCGAGTAAATGTTTTTGTAGGTGGGATTACGTTGATGTTGATCTACGATCACGAATCCCCGCGGATTGGTCAAACCTTCCGCGCCGCAATGGCGCACCGCATCTACGCCGGTAAACGCCGGCAGCATCATCGAATGCTTGAACGGCACTTCATGTTTTTTCTTGTCGTTACCGTCTTCATCCACTTCGGTGACATACATCATGCCGGCTTCGATGCGATCCACTTTGGCGTTGGCGATCCATCTAATGGTCTTGTCGCGCAGCGCGCTTTCCAGCAAGCCTTTGGTGTCGCCGACCCCGCCGAGGCCCAGGTGGCCGATATATGGCTCGGAGGTGACAAAAGTCATCGGCACTTTGTCGCGGATTTTGCGTTTACGCAGTTCGGTTTCCAGAATCATCAGATATTCGTAAGCCGGGCCGAAACAGGACGCTCCTTGCACCGCGCCAACGACAATTGGACCGGGATCGGCCATAAATTTGTCCCAATCCTCGGCAGCCAATGCAGCATGATCGACATGGCAGACCGACGAGGTATGCCCACCGTGCGGCCCCAAACCCGGTACTTCATCGAAGGCCAGGCGTGGACCAGTGGCGATAATCAAATAGTCGTATTCAACCGAAGAGCCATCCGCCAGATCAATTTTGTTGTTGGCCGGATCGACTTTGGTCGCGGCCTTTTGAATGAAGTTGATGCCTTTTTTCGCCATCACCGGCGCCAGCTCGATTTTCAAATCCTCCGGTTTGCGCCATTTCGGCGGCACCCAGGGATTGGACGGCACAAAGTGGAAAGTCGGCGAATCGGAAATCACCACGACTTCATGCGCATTCCCCACTGTTTCCTTCATTTCGTAAGCCATCGGCACACCGCCGATCCCCGCACCCAACACTACAATTCTTGCCATGACCTTCTCCTCGCTGCTGTTTAGATGAACACACTCTGCATATTAATTATTTTTATAGTGGTGTTATATGCTTCAAAACCTTACGGCTCAAGAACATTAGGACCTCCTGATGCAATGAACTGAAATATTCCCGGCTTTTGATTGCTTTTGATGCCGAGGTAGACTGGGTACAATGCCCACTAATTACAGCATGCGGAACACTACCATGACCGAGAAACACGATACTGAACAAGCCTGGCGCGAGAAGCTAACTCCCGAGCAATATCATGTCTGCCGGGAAAAAGGTACCGAGCCGCCCTTTACCGGCAAATATACCGATTGTGACGAAGCCGGCGTGTACCGCTGTGTCTGCTGCGGTCACGCCCTGTTTACTTCTGAACATAAATTCCATTCCGGCTGCGGCTGGCCCAGTTTTTGGAATCCGCTGAACTCGGAAAGCCTGGATCAGCACCCCGATAACAGCCACGGCATGCGGCGAATTGAAGTGACCTGCCAGTCCTGTGGCGCTCACCTTGGCCATGTATTCGAAGACGGACCGCAACCAACAGGCCTGCGCTATTGCATTAATTCCGTGGCGCTGACACTGGAAAAATCATGATCTCCGCTCAGCAACAAGTGCAAGATTTGCTGGACTTCATCGACGCCAGCCCCAGCCCTTGGCATGCGGTGGCCAGCATAGAAGAACGCTTGCAGGCGCATCAGTTCCAACGCATCCAAGAAAGCAACACATGGTCATTGGTTAGCGGTGGTCGCTATTATGTGATCAGAGACGATTCTTCCATCGCCGCATTTGTCATCGGCAAACAAGCCTTGGCGGAAACCGGCTTCAAAATACTCGGCGCCCATACCGATTCGCCGGGGCTGCGCGTCAAACCGCAGCCGCTGATCGACTCGGACAAATTGCTGCGGCTGGCCGTGGAAGTATACGGCGGGCCAATTCTCGCTACGTTTACTGACCGTGATCTGAGTCTGGCCGGCCGTATTGCCTATCTGGATAAAAACGGCAACATTGCCAGCCGGCTACTGCGATTTGAAGAACCGTTGCTGCGTCTGCCGAATCTGGCGATTCATATGAACCGCAGCGTCAACGAAGACGGCCTGAAGCTAAAAAAACAAAGTGAGTTGCCGCTAATTTTTTCAGCCAGTGTCGAGCAACAATTACCCGCCGACCGGTTTCGGCAATTGCTGGAACAAGCCGGCAACATTGCCGCCGAGCGAATTTTAAGTTGGGAGCTCAATGCCTACGACACCCAGAAAGGCAGTCTGTGGGGTGATGAGCAACTGTTTTATGCCGATAGCCAATTGGATAATTTGGCGTCTTGCCATGCCGGACTGACGGCTTTGCTGGATGCACCGACACTGGATACCGAGAGCACTCTGGTCTGCGCGTTTTTCGATCACGAGGAAATCGGCAGCGAAAGCTGCAAAGGCGCGGCTGGCAGTTTCCTGCCGGATGTGCTTGAGCGTATCGCCAATGCGGTAGGCAGTAACCCGGACGACTACCGGCGTTCGCTAGCTAATAGTTTTATGGTTAGCGCGGATATGGCGCATGCCTATCAACCCAACTTTCCCGGCGCCTACGAACCCGGCCACAAAGTTATCGTCAACCATGGGCCGGTCATCAAGGTAAATGTTAACCATCGTTATGCCTCCGAATGCATTTCAGAGGCGACTTTCATCCGCGTTTGCCAGCAAGCCGGCGTGCCTTATCAAAAATACGCGCATCACGGCGACCTACCTTGCGGCAGTACGATAGGCCCGATAGCGTCGGCGAAATTAGGCATCCGCAGTGTCGATGTCGGCTCCCCTATGTGGGCCATGCACAGCATTCGCGAGAGTGCCGGCGTACTCGACCATGCCTATATGATTCGGGCCTTGCGGGGATTTTTCAGCAACCGATAATTTTTCAACTATCCTTGCCTGATGATTTTATCCGGTAGGGAATAACCTTGGTTTCCGTCTTTTCCACTGATGACGCATTGTCGTTGCGGCGCGCTTTTGAGCTCGTAAAGTGGGTAATCCTATGTTGCGTTGTCAGTCAGCCGTCGCCGGCAGACGAACTGAACCTGGAGTATAAGGTCAAGGCCGCCTATCTCTATAACTTCACCAAATTCATCACTTGGCCGGAAAAAGCCAGCCCCACCTTTAATATTTGTATCATCGGCCACGACCCTTTCGGCAGTCTGCTGAGCCCGCTGGAGAGCAAGACCGTTCAGGAAAAACCGATTCGGTTGTTCAAATTCGATGCGCCCAAACAGGCGAAAGATTGCGACATCGTCTATTTCGACAATCCCGAACAGCGGGCGGACCTTGCTTTACCCGGTGTATTACTGGTCGGATCGCTGAAAAAATCACTGACGGTCAGTAGTGAGCCGTTTTTTGCCGAATCCGGCGGCATGATCGGCTTTGCACTCGACGACGGCAAAGTCAAACTGCACCTCAACCTCAAGGCTTTGAAGCAAAGCGGTTTTAACGTCAGCGCCAAACTCATCGAAGTTGCCACGCTGGTGGAGGGGGGCGAGCATGAGTAGATTCTTCTCACGGCTATCCATCAAAGGCAAATTGTTCAGCATCGCCATCACCTCCAGCTTATTTTCCATGCTGTTGGCCTTGGTGATTTTGGTAACGGTGAACGTCACCGAAGTAAAGCGCAAGGCCCAAAGCGACTTAATCGCCGTAGCCAGCCTGATCGCCAACCGAAGTGTGGCTGCAGTGATGTTCGACGACGCCAATTTGGCCAAGGAAAACTTGGTGTCCTTGAATAATCTCCCTGATTTGCGCAGCGCGTGCGTTTACACCAAAAGAGGTCAGCTGTTCACCTCGCTGGACAAGCAATCCGCCACCTGCCCGATCGTATCGCATGGCTTGCGTAATTATTTCGATAAACTCAACCTTTATGTTTATCAGCCCATGCGCCTGGATGACGAAATTGTCGGCGGAATTTTTCTATCCTCCGACCTCAGTGCGGCCTTCTGGCGAGAACTGCAATTTATCGGTGTGGTGCTGATTGTATTGTTTGTGGCTTTATCCATTACCTTTTTGCTGACTGCCCCCTTATTAAACCGGGTGGCGAAACCCATCGCCCAACTGGCTAAAACCGCGCAGAAAGTCAGCCAGGAACACGACTATTCCTTGCGCGCAGCCAAGCACAGCAATGATGAAATGGGCATTTTGGTCGATGCGTTCAACGGTATGCTGGATACCGTGGAGATTCAAAACAAAGCCTTGATTAGTGTCAAAAATAACTTCCAGGCCTTGTACGACAACAACCCGACCATGGTGTTTAACCTGGATATGCAAGGGCAAATCATCTCGGTAAACCGCTTCGGCGCCCGCCAGCTGGGTTTGAGCGTTGAAGAACTGCAAGGCTGCTCTATTTTCAACTTCGCCCATCCCGAAGATATAGGCAACTGCAACCAGTTCTTCCAAATCTGCCGTAATCATCCCGAACAAGTACATAAGCTGGAAAGCCGCATCATCTGCCGCAACGGCAACATCATCTGGGCCAGGGAAACCGCGCGTCTGGTGAAAGACGAAAACAATCGTTCGCACCTGTTGCTGGTTTGCGAAGACATTACCGAAACCCGACGCCTCTCGGAAAAAATCGCTTATCAGGCCAGCCACGACGAATTGACCGGCCTAGTCAACCGCCGCCAATTCGACATCCATATTCAAAACTTGGTGTTGGAGGCGCAAGCCAACGACAGCCATCACGTTTTGTGTTATTTGGATCTGGATCAATTCAAAATCGTCAACGATACCTGCGGCCATCTGGCGGGCGACGAGCTACTACGGCAACTCGGCGAAGTACTGCGCCAACAAGTACGCAGAATGGACATATTGGCTAGACTGGGCGGCGACGAGTTTGGCATCCTGATGTCGTATTGTTCTCTGGAACAAGCCATCATCACCGGAGAAAAGTTACGTAATGCGGTATGCGACTTCCAATTTGCCTGGGAAAATCGCAGTTTCAATATCGGCGTAAGCATTGGTATCGCCCCCATCAATCGCGCTTGCGGCAATGCTGTTGATGTATTGAAAGAAGCCGATGCCGCCTGTTATGCCGCCAAGGAAAAAGGCCGCAACCGAGTACATATATTCAGCCCGGACGATGAAGAACTCACGCTGCGCCAAGGCGAAATGCAATGGGTGGAAAAAATCCGCCTGGGAATCGAGCGAGACCGCTTCCAGTTGTTCGGTCAATTGATCGTACCCATAGCCGCTAATCGTGGTGGTCTGCATTTCGAGACCTTAATCCGCTACCGAGACGATCAAGATAAGGTGATTCCGCCCGGCGCCTTTCTACCTGCTGCGGAACGCTACAATATGGCTTCGCCTTTAGATCGTTGGGTGATCTCCCGTTTGTTCGAGCACTTGGCAACGACACCAGGCTTTCTGGACCGTCTGGAAATGTGCTCGGTCAATCTGTCCGGTTTGTCGCTGTCGGACCAAGCCATGCTGGGCTTTATCGACGAGCAATTCCGCAAATGGCAGATACCCACCCACAAGATTTGTTTCGAAATCACCGAAACAGCGGCTATCAGCAATCTTTCCTATGCCCGGCAATTTATCGATTCGCTGCGCCAAAAAGGCTGCTCGTTCTCCCTGAATGATTTTGGCAGTGGCCTATCGTCTTTCGCTTACCTAAAGAACCTACCGGTCGATTATTTAAAGATAGACGGGCTGTTTGTAAAAGACATACTGGATGATCGGGTGGATTTGACTATGGTTAAAGCGATCAATGAGGTCGCCCATGTAATGGGCAAAAAAACCATCGCCGAATTTGTGGAAAACCAGAGTATTTTCGATCTACTACAAACCTTGGGAGTGAATTACGCACAAGGCTACGGCATTGCCAAACCGGCACCTCTGCGGGAATTATGAGAAATCCTATGCTGAAAACAGTGAAGAAACGGCTTTTCAAACACTCTCTAGTCCTTAGTCTCATCGGTCAGCAGGCCTATGCCGACCAAACCGTCAACGATTTTCTGGATTTATCGCCAGCGGAATTAGCCAATATTTCAGTGAGTATTGCCTCGGGTACCGCCAAATCGGTATCGCAATCGGCAGCAGTGACCACCGTTATCACCGCCGAGCAAATTGCCACGATGGGCGCTACCGATCTGCACGAGGTGCTGGAAACCGTACCTGGCATGCATGTTACGATCCAACCGGTGACTAACGACTATAGTTACACGATGCGCGGCATGCGCAATGAAACCAATGCCGAAGTCTTGCTCATGCTCAACGGCACACGTTTCTCCGTGCCCTATCAGGGTACGCATATGGCGGGAATGATTATTCCCGTCGAAAATATTCAACGTGTCGAGGTGATTCGCGGGCCGGGCTCAGCGCTATACGGGGCGGACGCCTTCGCGGGGGTGATTAATATTGTCACCAAAAAGGCCGCGGATATTGATGGCGTCACGGTCGGCGCACGCGGCGGCAATGCCGATACGAAAAGCGCTTGGGGTCAATACGGCGGTAAATGGCAAGGCTGGGATGTGGCAGGTAGCCTGCAATATAGTCATAACGGGGTCGATCCCGAGCGAATCATCGCTGCCGACGCGCAAACCCAAGTCGACCAAGCGTTGGGAACGAATATATCGCTCGCTCCCGGCCCCATGCAAACCCAAAACGAACGCTGGAACGGTCATCTCAGCTTACAGCGCAAACATTGGGATTTGGGATTTTGGGCTTTTAACGAAAGCGATTACGGGTTTCGTTCCGGCGCTTATGGCGCGCTGGATAACAAGGGCAAGGGCGATGGCAGCAATTACTTGGCGGATGTGCGTTATTCCACTGAGGATGATTTGGAGAACTGGGAACTACAAGCACACGCCAGCTTTTTACATAGCGATGTATCCGCCAATATTTACGGGTTTCCGGCCGGCTCAATTTTACCGATTGGCGCGGACAGCAACGTCACCGATCAACTGGCGGCGACCCGAGGCTTGGTGCTATTTCCGGAGGGGCTGCGCTTTGTCGCCGGTTTTAAAAATACTGTACCCAGTTTTGAGTTAACCAGTATTTACAAAGGCTTTTCCGATCATTTAATCCGCATGATCGCCGGCTTCCGCTATGAGGAGATGAACACCCAGGAAGCGCGCAATTACGGCGTAGGTGTTATCAACGGGTCCGGGCTATCGGCATTTCCCGCCATCAATGTTGCTGGCGGTTTACAAGACTTAACTGGAACCCCTCTCACATTCATTGACGACCATCATCGCGACATCTGGTCCGCGGCGATACAAGACGAATGGCAATTTGCCAAGGACTGGCACCTGACCACCGGTTTGCGATTTGACCACTATTCCGACTTTGGCGGCACATTGAACCCCCGCGCTGCGTTGGTCTGGAACATCAATTCTGAGTTGACTGCTAAATTGCTCTATGGACAAGCTTACAGAGCGCCAAGCTTCGTAGAACAATATCAGCAAAACAGTCCGCTTTTCCTTGGTAACCCGGCTTTGAGCCCGGAAACCATCTCAACTACCGAACTGGCATTCGATTATCGTCCAACGAAGAATCTGAGAACCGCGTTGAATTTGTACCATTATGAGATCCGCGATTTGATTAGCGGCCCGATTTCCGGCGCCGGCACGCTAACCGAGCGTAACACGTCAGGTCAAGACGGCTATGGCAGCGAGTTTGAATGGGATTGGAAATTTCACGCAGATTGGAATCTACGCGGTAACTACGCTTGGCAATTTGCCCGCAGCGAAGCGACGCACACCCGGGTTAGCAATGTCCCCGAGCATCATGTTTACACCGCACTCGCCTGGAATTTTATGCCGAAATGGCAGATTCAAACCCAAATTAACTGGATAGGTCACCGCCTTAGCAGCCCGGAAGATACGCGAGTTTTAAAAGATTATGAAACGGTCGACCTAACTTTAAATGCTAAAAAACTGATGGGATATCTGGATCTGACTGCATCCGCTCGGAACCTGTTCGATAGCCATGGCAAGGAACCGGCTACGTCCAGTTACCCTTATAATCAGCCCATCGCCGGACAAACTTTTTATTTCGAGGCTGGTTTACACTTTTAGCTGCTCGCTTGCAGCGAATAATTCCGGTGGATGGCATCCAGAAGATAAGCAACGATCTTACGGCTCAACCAAGCCTCGCCAGCCGCGACTGCGTGGATCATTCTGTTGATATAGGCCGCCAGTGACTGACTATTCTGATAGCCCTTGGCGCCAGCCAACACGCAGTGCAGAATTTGCTCTTCATGCAAGTCATCGCCGATGATCACGATATTACTGGTCGGACTGGCCGCCAATAACAAGTTGGTATAGTCGGGCGTTTGGCTACCGCGCAACGCAAAATTCAGCAAAATGATGTTGGGTTGGAGCTGTTCAGCGGCATTAAGGGCTTGGATCTCATCCGAATAAAACGCAACATCCGCTTCCGCCATCAACATCAGTGGCTGGATTTGGTCGATGTTATCGATTACTTGTATTTTCATGATAAATCTTGCTGTCTGTTAGCTGACTGGCTTGCCACTTTGACCTCCGGAACTAATTTGTTAAATTCCTACGGCATTGCCCCTGACTATTGAATTCAGTTGGTAACATCGATAAATCCGTGTAATCCACGCTTGGAATCGACCGCCAGCCAACGCCTTAAGTATTGCAGCTCTTCGGTAGATTGCAATTCTTCGAGGCTTTTTTTATTTTTCAACAATCTGAACGCGGCGGAAAGCACTTTGTAATTCTCACCTACTATACCGGCTCGCCGTAAGCCCACTATGTTGAGCCGATAATGTTTCGCGGGCCGGCCACCTATCAGCATAAACGGGATCACGTCCATGTTAATCCCCGTAGTGCCTTGCACAATGGCATAAGCGCCGATCCGGCAAAATTGATGCACAACTACCGCCCCGCCCATAAACACGTTATGCCCCACCTCTACATGACCGCCAATCGCCACATTATTGGCAAAAATCGTTTTGTCACCAACCGCGCAATCATGGGCAACGTGGCTGTTGTTCATGAAATAGCAACCTGAACCGATCCTGGTAGCGCTGCCAGCTACTGTAGCCCTATGGGCGGTAAATCCTTCTCGAAACACGTTATTGTCCCCAATCTCTAGCCACGACTCGGTTTGCGCATCAAACCCCAAATCTTGAGGTAAGCCGCCTAGCACAGCGTGCGGGTGTAACACATTACCGTCGCCCATTTTGACATGCGCATGCACTACGGCATGAGCACCTATTTGACTGTTCGACCCTATTACGGCGCCCGCCTCTATCACCGCAAACGGCCCAACGCTGACGTTTTCTCCAAGCATGGCGCCGGTTTCGATAAAAGCGGTGGGATGAATCGATGCAGTCATGGTTAGCCTCTTGGATGATGTTGGGTATGTAATACTTTCAAACGCTGTTGGGCAATATGCGTATAAATTTGGGTAGTGGATAAATCCGAGTGGCCGAGCAGTAGCTGAACCACTCTAAGGTCAGCGCCATGATTCAATAAATGCGTGGCAAACGCATGACGCAGCGTATGCGGCGACAAATGTTTATCGATACCTGCCCGCACAGCATAGCGTTTGATAATGTGCCAAAAAGCCTGTCTGGTCATAGAAGTGCCCCGGGTGGTAACAAACAAATAGTCGCTTTGCCTATTTCCCAGGATTGCTTGTCTGGCAGTATTCAGATAACGTTCCGCCCAATCCATGGCTTCTTCACCAACCGGCACCAGGCGTTCCTTATCGCCTTTACCGACGATGCGCACACAACCTTGCCGGAAATTGATTTGGCTAAACTTCAGTTCGACTAACTCGGACACCCGCAGCCCTGTGGCGTAAAGCATTTCAAGCATCGTTCTATCCCTGAAACCCAACTTGTCGGCAACTTCCGGAGCATTTAACAATAATTCGACGTCGGTTTCTGACAATGAATCAGGCAACGTGCGGCCAAGCTGTGGCGAGTCTATTAATTGGGTAGGATCGATATTAATCTTACCTTCGCGCAGCAAATAACCGTAAAAGCGCCGCAAACAAGAGACAATTCTGGCCGACGAACGGCTGGTTATACCTTGTTGCTGTCGGTTAGCCAAAAAACTCTTGATCGTCGTGTCGTCAACAGCGGTTATATCCTTATCCTTCAGCCACTTCGCAAACAATTTAAGATCGCTGCCGTAAGCCGATAGCGTATTGTCGCTTAATCCAAATTCCAACCACAATGCGTTTAAGAATGCCTCTATGGTCTGCGCCGAATTCATTCCCTGTCCAATCCCAAACCACGCTCGTACTCGAGTAAACGGTGTTTAAGCGCCACAAACTCGCCATCGGCCTGCCCCATAAAACCGCCGATGCCACGCTTTGCCACCACCCGATGACACGGGATAATCCCGGCATAAGGGTTATTTCGGCAAGCCCCCGCTATTGCTCTAGGTCCTGAACCCAGCGTTTCCGCCAACCCCGAATATGTTTCCACTTGCCCGACGGGAATAGCCAATAACGCACTCCAAACCGTATTAGCGTACACGCTACCCTGGCTTAGCAAGGTAACATGCAGTTCGGTTTGCATCGGGTTTAACAGATAACTTTGCACACTAACAGCCTGTGGTGACAAAGTCTTAGTTAACTCTCCGCCAACGTGCCAAGATGCATCCGTAATGATTTCACCGGCCATGGTTAATATCAATTCCGCATTGAGTAGTGGCACGGCGAGCAGGGACTCTTCACCATCCGCAACATTTTGCCAAACGATATGTAAAGGCATCACATCTCTCTTTTGCTATCGGCAAAAAAAAAGGCAGCTGAGCAGGCCGCCTTTTCTCATTACCTGATTCGCTATAAACGAACCAGATTGCAGCGTATTAAGAAAGTTTCTCTTTGATACGTGCGGCTTTACCAGCCAAATCGCGCAGATAATAAAGTTTAGCGCGACGAACGTCACCGCGACGTTTTACTTCGATACTGCCAACCGATGGACTGTGGGTTTGGAAAACACGCTCAACACCCACGCCATGCGAAATTTTTCTGACGGTAAATGCTGAATTCAAACCGCGATTACGTTTAGCAATCACGATGCCTTCAAAAGCCTGTAACCTTTCCCGCGTGCCTTCAGTTACTCTAACTTGCACCACGACAGTGTCGCCAGGTCCGAATTCCGGTACATCTTTTTTCAGCTGTTCAGCTTCCAATTCTTCAATAATTTTACTCATAACCACACCCTATTAAACAACTTCAGTTCTAAATTCTTTCAACAAAGCATCCTGCTCTGCGCTTAATGTTACTTTTCCAAGCATATCAGGGCGCCTAGACCAAGTCCGCCCCAACGCCTGTTTCATACGCCACCGTTTGATTTCAGCATGATTTCCGCCGAGTAGTACATCCGGAACGTCGCCAATATCGCTATGCTCGGGCCGCGTATAATGCGGGCAATCCAACAATCCATCAAAATGCGAATCTTGTTTAGCAGATTCTTCGTCACCAAGTACGCCAGGAATTAACCTGGTAACCGCATCGATTACTACCAAGGCTGCCAGCTCGCCACCGCTGATGACGTAATCCCCCAGCGACCATTCTTCGTCACAGGCATGCTGGATAAAACGTTCGTCTATACCTTCATAGCGACCGGATACGAGGATCAATTGATCATAGCAACTCGCATCCAGCAACAACTCCTGATCAAGCAAACGCCCCTGCGGACTCAAGCAAATCACTTTGCTATTAGCCAAGGCATTATGCTGTTTGGCTGCATCTACCGCGTCGAGCAAAGGTTGGCATTTCATTACCATGCCCGGCCCGCCGCCATAAGGTCTATCATCCACTGTCCGGTGTTTATCGTGCGTGTAATCACGAGGATTCCAAACGGACAAATCAACCAAGCCTCGCTCAATTGCTCTACCAGTTACCCCGTAACCAGCGGCATCCGATACCATATCAGGAAAGAGACTGATAACATCGAAACGCATGCCTTGAGTTAAAAATCAGGATCCCAATCGACGATAATCAGACCATCGTCAAGATCAATTTTTAAAACAGTACTCTGCTGCAAAAACGGAATCAGACGTTCTGACTCCCCGTCAACTACGACCAAAACATCGTTAGCACCGGTTTCCAACAAATGATCAACTTTACCTAATTGGCAACCCTCTAGATTGCGTACTTCCAGCCCAATCAGATCCGCCCAATAATATTCTCCATCGCTCGCTTTGGGTAATTGTTGCTTGCGAATCAAAATATCCGCGCCCATCAACCCTGCTGCGACATCTCTGTCAGTAATATCTTGCAACTCTGCGACGACCAAACTGCCTTGCCGCCGACCTCCAAGCAATTTAACTTCGTGGAAGTGGCTATTTTTTCGCAGAATCCATGGGGAATACTGCAATATGTTTTCACGGGGATCGGTGAAGGAATAGACTTTTACCCATCCTTTTACACCAAAAACGCCGGACACTTGGCCGACGTTCAAAAAATCCCCTTCTGACAAAGCTAAAATTAAGCGGCTGCTTTATCGGCGTCTTTAATCAATCTAGCGACGCGGTCAGTAGGTTGCGCTCCATTGGCTTTCCAGTATTGGACGCGTTCGCTATCCAATACTAATCTTTGCTCACCACCGCGAGCTAAAGGATTGAAAAAACCTACGCGCTCAATGTAACGACCATCGCGACTGCTTCTGCTGTCGGTAACAACAACATGATAGAAAGGACGATTCTTAGCGCCGCCTCTGGACAAACGAATGCTTACCATTTGGATACCTTAAATAACATTGAATCAAAAAACTTAATCAAACTATTCTACGCGATTTTTACAATAAGTGAAGGACAAATTACGACAATCACATTCTCATGCCGCGCATATTGCTCTTCAAGCCGCGCATCATGTTGGCAATATTACCCTTGCTGAATTTTTTCATCATCTTTTCCATCATTTGATGCTGCTTCAACACACGATTTACAGCCTGCAAGTCCAAGCCGCAACCATCGGCGATACGCTGCTTCCGACCGCCTTTAATCAGATCGGGAAAACGCCGCTCTTGTTTGGTCATTGAGTTGATTACGGCAATCTGATGCGCCAGATCTTTGTCGTTGACTTTATCCTTAATATCTTTGGGCACTCCTCCCATACCCGGCAGCTTATCCATCATCGCGCCAAGCCCGCCCATATTTTGCATTTGCTCCAACTGTTCTTTCAAGTCATTCAAATCGAAGCTTTTGCCTTTTTGCAATTTTTTGGCTAATTGCTCGGCCTTTTTCTTATCAACATTTTGCTCGATATTCTCAATCAGCGACAACATGTCGCCCATACCGAGAATACGCGAAGCCAACCGATCAGGATAGAAAGGCTCTAAGGCATCGGTTTTTTCGCCGACACCGATAAACTTAATCGGCTTGCCTGTTATATGCCGAATGGAAAGCGCCGCTCCGCCACGCGCGTCGCCGTCGGCCTTGGTCAGAATGACACCGGTCAATGGCAAGGCATCATGAAAAGCCTTGGCAGTGTTTGCAGCATCTTGACCGGTCATACTATCAACCACAAATAAGGTCTCAATCGGCTTGATTGCGGCGTGCAAAGCTTTGATCTCTGCCATCATCTCGTCATCGACATGCAAACGTCCGGCGGTGTCGACAATTACCACATCTAAAAATTGGCGCTTTGCTGCATCTATAGCCCTGTTGACAATATCGACAGGATTTTCGCTGACATCGCTTTCGAAAAATTTTAATCCAACATCGGCGGCCAACGTCTCCAATTGCTTAATCGCGGCAGGACGATAAACGTCAACACTCACCACGCCTACCTTTTTCTTTTTCTTTTCTTTTAGATGGCGACCTAATTTTGCCACCGTAGTCGTTTTACCCGCACCCTGAAGACCTGCCATCAATACGATTGCCGGCGGGTTGATCCGTAGATTCAGCTCTTCGTTAGCAGAACCCATCACCTTGACCAGCTCGGACTGCACCACTTTGATCATTGCCTGCCCAGGCGTCAAACTGGTTTGCACTTCTTGACCCAACGCGCGCTGAGTAACTTGATCGATAAAATCGGTCACCACCGGCAAAGCAACATCGGCTTCCAGCAAAGCCATTCTTACTTCGCGCATGGTGTCCTGGATATTGCTCTCGGTCAGACGACCTTGGCCTTTAATTTTTTTTAGTGTGCCACTGAGGCGATCAGATAAATTATCAAACATAGCTGCGTCTTTATTTTTCTAGGGTTCCGGCGGATGTCTGCCAACACAAACGGATTACAACAATTGGTCTGCTTAGTTTAACATAACCGTATCGCAACACCTTTTGATTATTCCCCTGCCATCGCCATGTACACCACACCCGCCGGCCTATTTTCGATATTAAGCTATGCGATTGCCGCAACATTGATCGTTAAAGAAATTTTTGGCGCCAAACAGCACCGACTATCCATGCAACTGGCTTGGCTTGGCGCAGGCTTGCATTGCGCCTACACCGTCTTAAACGTACAAAACCATAACGGATTCAACTTCAGTTTTTTCAGTACCGCATCGCTTGCAGGCTTAGTTATTTGCCTTCTGCTGTTAATTGCCTCGCTGGACAAACCTGTGGCAAAACTGGGCGTGTTGATTTTTCCAGTCGCTGCAGCCATGCTGGCTTTAGATATTCATTACCCAGCTACGCCACGCCTGCTTGTGAACCACAATTGGCAGATGAGCACTCACATACTGACATCAATATTGGCATTCAGCCTATTAAATATCGCTGCCTTACAAGCCATTTTATTGGCCGTTCAGGATCAACAATTACGCCATCGCCACCCCAAACGCTTTATGTTGGCTTTACCACCCTTGCAAGCCATGGAATCACTGTTGTTTCAAATGATTGCAACGGGATTACTGTTTTTGACCGCGTCCTTGGTCACCGGCTTCTTTTTCGTAGAGGATTTATTTGCGCAGCATTTGGTTCATAAAACCGTACTATCGATACTGGCCTGGATAATTTTTTCCGCACTACTGTTCGGCAGGATTCGCTATGGCTGGCGTGGGCAAAGCGCAATTCAGTGGACCCTCATAGGCTTTACTTCATTACTATTAGCCTATTTCGGCAGTAAATTGGTTTTGGAATTGATATTGAAAAAAGTTTGACCCCTTAAAAATAGCCCGAGACCACGCAGCACCACATCCGCAGTTAAGATCCAGCAGAAACCAACGCAGCCTTCATGGTGAGAGCAACTTCCAGATCAGGTTTTTGAGCCAAAATATAATCCAGCATCATGATAGCCGCATCATAGATTCCTTGCTCCGTATACAAGTTAGCCAATTTTATTTGCGCCAACGTATCGCTGGGGAATTGGCCGATGTAATTATTGTAGGCGTCTATAGCGACCATCACATCGCCATGCAGCCTTTGCATTTCCGCATATAAGGGTAAGTAGACGGGATTCAATTGCGACAAACACTGTAACGCTAAATTGGCGGTATGAGCGTCATCGCTATCGATACCGATATCCGCAATTCTTATCAGAGCCTGCTCTACCAACACACCACCACCGTCAACAATTTGTCGATATGCATCCAGCGCCTGGGCCGATGCGTGTTGCAATTCGGCCAAGTAACCAGTAATCAAATGGCGATACGGCTCAACCGCCTGCTGATCCTGATGCTTACTCAGACTAATCAGCAAATCACTCAATTCTTCGATTTTTTTATGCTTGAATAACAAGCCCGCCCTTTGCTTTAGACTTGAAAGATTTCCCTGGCTTTTGGCCTTCGCAAAATGCCGAGTATGTTTATCGTGAACAATATCTAAGAAGCGTTTTTCAAAATCGGCAAATTGAGCCCGAACATCTACCGGCACCTCAGCGGCAGTAGCTTTCCACAATCTTGCTCGCCCAAAACTTCTGTCTTTTCGATATTGCTCCATTATCAAACCAAAATCCGGCACATCCGCATATTCCTGTTGCCTGGCCTTAACTCTTTCGACAGCGTCATCCAACAAACACATCAATTTTGCTGCACCTTCCCGATAGGCGTCATAGAAAACATTGCCAAGTTGCTTGGCTTCTTCAGCACTCCATGCCTCATCGTTAAATGCCTTCGTCAACTTTATAAAACTTCTGATACCAAAGCTTTTTACCAACTTGCTGTAATGCCTATGTTCTCGCTTAAACTTCTTCTCGATCTGATCCAGTCTTTTTTTATCCTTATAGTTTCCAATGACCCCATCGGCACTATACATCTCGTCGTTGACACGGCGCGCATTCTCCGCCAGACGAGCAATTCCTTTGATCTGAAATTGAGCACGCCCCAACTCATCAAGAATTTGTTTGTGATATTTACTATGTTCAGCGGATTCGCTAACGCGCTCGGCTACGATTTCAGCCACATTAATGGAGCCATCCCCAAATTCAATTTCGGATATGGGTAAATACTCGATATTTTCGACTTTGGCAGAACCACCGGAAATATTGAAAATCCGACATCCCATGCCAGACAACTGTTTCGCCTGGAAACTCAGTGAGAGAATGGCTTGAGCGAAGTCGCAACTTGTAGGCGCCATAAAACCGGCATTTGTCTCTACTTGCAACGATGTCAAATTAAAGCGTGGCCCGGCCATTTGCTCGTCGCTACCGGTGGCGTGAGTGAAGCCTTCCCTCGTGAAGCATAAGTCTACGCCGGCGAGCACCATTCTTTTGAAGCCAAAATGATACGCCACGCTCAACGCAGTATTGGTCACAGTCGGCCCCGCACTGCCAATATTCGCTACGTTCAGTGGCGACGGCCAAGGCAGTCGCGGACCAAGATAGAACCCAAGACCATGCCATTGGTTAACTAAAGTGGGGACAGTGTGGTATGAATACACAAAAATCGGCTTGCTGCTGAACTCGAGCATTTCCTTGCTGATATCAAAGCTCAGCTCAGTCGGATCCACCGAAAACACAAAATCCGGCTCGATATTGGCTTGTAATAACTGGCGAGAAATTCTGGAAACCGCAAAAACCACAACGTCGTTCCGATGCGATCTGAGCCATGGTAAAACCTCATCAAGCGAGGGACCACCCGCCAAAATTAATACCGTATTATCGACAAAGGCCTTTTCCAGCACTTTTGCCGGCCTTTGGTTATCGGCTAGGTTAATAATCTGTCTGGCAATAAACGCCTCGCTACCCAGCTCGACGCTAATTTGCCAATGCAGTTGCGATAGAACTTCCGTGATATGCCAACTTAGCTCTGCATACTCCTCTATATAATCGTCTTGCGCACAAATTGCATTGTAGGAGCGTACTGCGTTGATATACAAATAGTCGTTTATTTTGAAATTTTTAATAGCCTCCGGCCATTGCTCCAAACCAACACACAGAATCTTCTCATCCAAGCCATCAAGCAATTGGTTTTGTTTTAAAGCCTGCAAAACACCTTCCGGCTCAATGAAGAGGTAGCGCGTACCCTTTGGTAAAAACTTGCTTTGCAAGTATTTTGGCAATAACCCTGAATCCGTGCCGATAACCACATTAAGTGTATCTTCTGCAAACAGATCCTTACCAAACTTCGCGTCAAACAATACTCCAGCACTCACTCTATCGAAGCTGTTTCTATTCAGGTTGAAAAAATATTTTTCACCAAAATTATTTACGCTTATTGGCCCTAAGTCATATTGTCTCACCTGATCAAGTTCATCATCCATTTGCTACTTCTTGATTAAAGTTTACGGAATCTCACTAGCGATGTATCAGCTTAGCATTCCTTTATTCAAATACACCGTGAATTCAGACTAAATACTGCGGCTACTTTTATTTCAATAGCTGCAATACGCCTTGGGTTACCTGATTAGCCTGAGCCAACATTGCCGTACCGGCCTGCTGCAGAATCTGACTGCGGCTTAAATTCGCAGTTTCGGCAGCGAAATCGGCGTCCATGATCCGCGAACGTGCAGAGCTTTGATTTTCAATAGAAGATTGCAGATTCGATATAGTGGTGGAAAACCGATTTTGAATTGCACCTAAATTCGAACGAAATGTATCGATTCTTCTGATTGCCGTGTCAATAGCGTTGATTGCTGAGCGCACATTTCCCGAGGTAGCCGCTGATCCAATTGAATGCTTATTACCAAAAAGCGCGCTTAAACTTGTCACAGCCAGCAGATCGGATACCGTAACCGATATTTGATTGTCTGCCGCCGTGTTAGCTCCAATTTGAAAGTTCGCATTCTTTAAAGAACCGTTTAGAATTTTTTTGCCGTTGAATTCGGTATTTTGAATAATCCTTTTAACCTCTGCACCCAATTGCTTAAATTCGGTATGAAGCTTTTGCCTATCTTCACCGCTAACAGCCGCTCTGTTGGCCGCCTGAATTGCTAAATCCCTCATCCTTTGCAACGTTTCAGTGATTGTACCCATCCCAGCTTCCGCAGTTTGCGCCATGGAGATACCGTCGTTGGCATTGCGCATAGCAACAGTCATACCGCGAATTTGCGATGTCATCCGGTCGGCAATCGCCAAACCGGCGGCATCGTCTTTAGCACTGTTGACTCTGAGACCTGATGATAAGCGCTCCATAGACATTTGCAGGCTATCGTTAGTCCGCGTCAGAAACTTCTGACTATTCAATGACGCGATGTTTGTATTGATGACCATTGATGATGGCATGATCGTTCTCCCGGTTGATACTAAATGGAATAGGCATTATTGCCGCCACTAAACATCAATCACTTTTCATGCCAATGTATAAAAATCCCTTTTAAATTCAATAATTAAAAAAATAATACGCTATTAGCATCATCAAGAACGGCTAAAACACACCCGATCAAAGGCCGTTTCGCCAATTAAACAGCCTTAAGCCAATTAGAACGACATTTTTTTGACTCGCCCCTCCGAAATACCTTACCTAGAAGAACCACATACCAAATACCCCCAATAAAAACAAAAAAATTGAATTAAATCAACAATATACACAAGAATCACATAACTTGAGGATCGCTATTTCAATATACGAAAGGATTACAAAAACGTCGAAGAGCGCTGCAAGCTGAAATCAGGCAAACAATTGAGAACCTTAGAAGAACACACAGAGGAGCGGCATTTCATTGCCGCCAGAACAACAATCAAGAAATTAAGGGGTATATCGATACACTGAACAGCGTGTTGGAACGGGATGAACCCGGGGAAAAACGGGGATAAGTCTGAATCAGATGACTTAGTAACTGTTATAAGCCTGCATTGCCTTGCGGCCGCGATCCAAGACCGCTTGCTGAGCAGCCGAGAGCGACTTTTGCTCTTCGATATAAGAAATAAAAACCGAATCCTGCTCAAGCATCGACTGAGCTACTTGCTTGACAAGTAGTTTTTTATGCTCGGGCAAGCACGCCACGCCCGCAAAAAACTGTTCTAAACAAACTTGCCTTTTATCCAAAATATCAGCCAGACCCTCCCATTCCGCCTTTAGTATGCACTCTTGGATATTGTCGGCAAAACCTTGTAATTGTTGCTGCCACTCCAAGAAATTAGGATCCGGGAAATCAAGAGACATCAGGCAATCGCATCCCAGGCTTCTTTGACGTCTTTCATCAATACAGTTACCTCGTTTAATATGTCCTCGCTGTTTTCACTGCTTGCCTGTAACAGCCGAAAGTTGATGTAATCGTACAATTGGCGAAGATTGACGGCAATTTCGCCACCCTGCTCTAGGTCAAGCACCTCGTTCAGACCACCAACTATGCCAATTGCCTTGGATATATAGATACTTTTCGCTTCCATATCCCCGTGAGTAATTGCACCTTTAGCAGAATTGATTCGAGCCAAGAACCCTTCCATCAACATTTGAATCAGCCGATGGGGAGATTCCTCGCCAAAATTGCTGGAGGTATGGACCTCTGCGTATTGTCTAGCGCCTTTTCTATGAGCATCAACGTACATGGGAAAACCTCTTCATTACAATTTGCTGATCCAGTTACTTAGAAAAGAACCGGTTGATTTAAATTTACCTACATTGACGTCCATGGCTGTGAATTGTTTTTGCAAAGTCTTTTGCAAATTATCCAGCCTAACCTGCACGTCGGCTTTACGGCTATCCAATGCTGACAATTGTTTTTTCAGCGATGTTTGCTGACTATCCAACGGCCCACCCGATTGCAATACGTTATCCAATTTTGAATAAAGCCGGGTCGCTACGCCATCAGACGACGAAAACACGTCACTTACAGATTGTAAACTGGCACTCAATGCGGTGTTAAGCTGCGTGCTATCCAATGACATCACGCCATCTTTATCTATTTTTATGCCGATCATGGCTAGCGAGTTATAGTTGCCCGTTGCTGAAGAAACCGGATTTGCCGAATCCTGCCTGACTTGAGAAGTCACGTAACGCAGGGTAGCATCGCCGATTAACGCACCATTTCCGGAACTACTACCGCCAGTACCTCCACCATATTTGCCCAAATCTTTGGAAGTGGTATGTAACTTGTTGTACGCAGTGACGAAACTTGTCAGCGTTTTATTGACAGCCTCATTGTCCAAACTAACATCGACGTTTACTTTGGTACCCACTTGAGCAGATTTCAAATCTAAGGTCAGACCTTGGATGACATCGGTTATGGAATTGGTGCTTCGTGTCGCGGTTTGACCATCGACTTTGATAATAGCGTCGGTAGCCGTTGTCTGAGCGCTCAAATTAGAAGAAAAAATTTGTGACAATCCTGACGTATCGGCGTTGTTACCATCGTCATCGGTACCCGTCACAGTAAATGCGTTGGCGAGTCCTGAATTTTTGGCTGTGAGGACTAACTTGGAAATCGTGCCGGTGCCGGTCGAGTTGTCGACGTTAACGATACTTGCGGTAACGGAGGTATTGCCGGAAGCGTTGTTGATAGCGTCCCTGATTCCCAGCAACGTGTTATTGCCCGAAGCAACCGTCACATTGAACGAAGCTCCGGCGGTGGTTGCGATAGTCAAAGATCCAGTCCCAACGGTGGCAGCCGAGTTGGCAAACTCCCCCGAAATAGATTTTTGCGCCTTCGCCAACTGAGTAACTTCGACGGCATAAGACCCGGCCACGGATCCTGCACCCGCCGCGACTTTTAGGATAGATTCGTCGGCAGACGCGGCTTTATGCGTTTTAAACAGATTCCCATCTTTAAGTTTGCTTACGACCGTCTGGAAATCGGACAACGCGCTTTTCAAGGTCCCCAACCCACTCAAGCGCGTATTCGTTGTGTCTTGTTGCCGCTGTATCGCATTCAGTGCCGGCTGACCTTCAGCTGTCACCAATTGCGACACGAGGGTGCCAATATCGATACCGCTACCAATACCCGTCGACGAAACTATGCTCATGACACTCTCCTCATCCGACTAACTTACTAAGCACGATCCTGAATCATAGAGCCTTGTTGGCCATCTAACTCCTGCATTCTTCTGATAAACGCCAGCATTTCTTCGGACGGAATTTGCCGCACGACATCACCCGTTTCACTATCAACGACTTTCACCACTAATTCCTTGGTTGAATCATCTACTTTGAATTGGAGATTACGGTTAACCGATTGGAGCAACGAATTCCCTTTATCCGCCGCTTTTTTTACCGAATCGAAAGAAGGTTTGGCCTCATTCTGTTTGTCCTGATCTTGATTAGAAACTGAAGAGGACACAGTCGAGTCATTTTGCAACGCGGAAATACCAGGGTTACGCTTGTCAGCCTCGACCCTGGCTCCCGCAAATGATTTTTCATCCGTTTGCTTATCAGCTTTAGCAACAGTCACGGGAGATAGCTTTAACACATTTGAAATCTCACTGTTCATGACATTCACCTTATGCTTTTCGTATTAAACGGGAGGTTACGGTCCGCAACCCCCCAATCAAAACTACCTTAGCAAACTCAACACGGATTGACCGGACTGATTAGCCTGAGCCAGCATCGCTGTACCGGCTTGTTGCAATATTTGCGTTTTGCTCAAATTGGATGTCTCTGTGGCAAAATCGGCATCCAAGATACGGGATCTGGCGGCGCTTTGGTTTTCTATCGAAGACTGCAGATTGGCTACAGTAGTAGTGAACCTGTTTTGAATAGCACCCAAAGTTGACCTGAAAGTATCGATCTTTTTGATCGCACTATCAATAGCTGAAATTGCCGATCTCACTTTGGCGGAAGCCGCACCCGAGCCGATCGAATATCCCGCAGCGCCAAACAAGGCACTAAGACTGTTAACTTTTTCCAAGTTAGAAACAGTAACAGAGACTTGGTTGTCTGTCGTGGTATTGGCACCCACTTGGAAGTTAGCACCCGCCAATGAGCCATTCAAGATTTTTTTACCGTTAAATTCGGTATTCTGAATAATCCTTTTAATCTCAAGGCCCAGTTGTTTAAATTCGGTTTGAAGTTTGTCCCGGTCGGAACCACTCACCGCAGCCCTGTTGGCCGCTTGAACCGCAAGGTCACGCATACGTTGCAATGTATCGGTAATAGCTCCCATCCCGGATTCAGCTGTTTGCGCCATCGAAATGCCGTCGTTGGCGTTTCTCACTGCTACGGTCATACCGCGAATTTGCGATGTCATTTTATCGCTGATGGCTAAACCTGCCGCGTCGTCTTTTGCAGAGTTAATCCGCAAACCCGAAGACAAACGCTCCATTGATGTCGCCAGTGAATCGTTGGTTTTATTTAAAAAACGTTGACTGTTCAACGAATTGACGTTTGTGTTGATTACCATTGCCATGATGTTACCCTCCAAATTTCGAGAACGTTCAGCGCTTCGAAGATTTTGTGTTGTGTTGAATTAAAAAGATTTGTTTCAAACTCGAATGATGTATCGGCCCGAATTTGGAGAACTTTAACCCTCTCATTCAGAAATACTTGGCGAATTCGCCCTGTGCCCTTAGAAAATCGGCTTCGCGTCCTATGTCCAACCAATAGTCATTGACCGGAAACATAGAGACTATCTCGCCTGCAGCCACTTGCTGGTTTAATAAGGTCGGCATATCCAGCTTTTTCTGGGCTGAGATGCTATTAATCAAACTGTGATCCAGCACATAAATTCCCGCGTTGGCCAAGCAGCTTTGCAAGGGTTTTTCTTCAATCCCCACCACTCTTTGCTGCTCCAATCTCACGACACCGTAAGGAATTTGGTACTCGTATTGGCGCACACACAAGGTAGCAATCGCTTGCTGTTCGTTGTGATAGGCCAACAATCTGGAAAAGTCGATCTGGGTCAGAATATCGCCATTCATCACAATCAACGGCACATCCGGCAAATTGTCCGGCATTAAACCGATTGCGCCGGCAGTCCCCATCGGTTCGGTCTCATCAATATAGTCGATCTTAATTCCCCAACGTCCGCCATCTCCAAAGTAGTCTTTGATTTGCTGCGCTCGGTAATGCACGGCTATATAAAACTGTCGAAACCCTGACTTAACGAAATTCTCGATGATGGTTTCCAAAATGGGCTTGCCGCCGATTTCTAACAGCGGCTTGGGGCATTCGTCCGTATAGGGACGCAAACGGGTACCGAATCCACCCGCCATCAAAAATACCGGATTGGGGAATGCCGGCTGCTTGTAAAGCGCCTGCAACGACTCCAGCCGCACCACCCTGCCCTGTTCATCGACAACCGGCAATTGGTAGAGATGATGACCCTCCATCATGGCAATCAACTGGGTCTTACTGTCATTTAAAGCGGCAACTTTCGGCCGCTTATTCATCACCTCGAAAACCGGATGTTCCAGGGATAAGCCGCGAATCAAGGCGCGACGAATATCGCCATCCGTCACCACACCCAGCAGTTTTTCTTGGTCGTCCACGACCAAAGCAATCTGCAATGCCGCGCGATCAATCACCTCGATGGTCGCTCGCAACGTCGCTTCCGGACGAATCAATACCTGCTGCCAATGCTGTTTCATTTATCAATCCTGTTGCAAATCCTGTATGTGCGAACGCGGCGGATAGACAATCTGCTTGCAACCGACATCGCGCGTCACCACGCTGCCCGCGCCCACCACACTGCCGGAACCGATACGTAGGCCTTGTATGATGGTGGCGCCGGTGCCAATGTGCACCTTATCGCCCAATTCCACTCCGCCACTCAGGACCGCGCCGGGCGCTATATGGACATCCCGCCCGATCCGGCAATCGTGCTCGACAATCGCCCCGCTGTTTACGATGCAGTTTTCAGCAATTTGTGTGCCTGCCTGAATAATGGCACCCGCCATGACCTGTACGCCCTCAGCCAGTTGCACATCGCTTGCTGTAAACGCGCGAGGATCGACCACTGTTTGAAACCGATAACCTTGCGCCACACATCGTTGATACAAGGTCTCGCGCAAGCCTGCATCGCGCGGTAGAGAACCAATGCCGTTAACTAACGCGATACCATCCGCCGCATAAGCCCGTATAGCCGAGTCGTCGCCCAGTACCCTCACTCCGAAGTGCTCGCTGCCGGGCAGTCGGTGAGGATCGGCTATGCCCAGTATCTCAATCTCCAACCGCCGTAACATGTCGAGCAGCACCCGCGCATGTCCGCCGCTTCCCAGCAAAATGACCGGCTTACTCATTCGATCAAGTCATCCACGTCATAACAACGATGACTGGTTTGACCAAGCAATCGCCAATATTCCATCGGACTCAGACCGGTTCCAGGCCGCTTGGTCGTCAAATTTTCGGCGCTAAAAGTTTCACCCACTGCTATCAAACTATTCGCCACCAAACTTTTGCGGGCGACCGTGCGATTTTGCAATTCCACCGCTTGCGGCATCTTGCCGGGACGGCCAAGTGCCTGTTCGACGGCGCGAATATCCTGCACCATTTGCTTTAATTCAGCCGGTTCCAGTGACACTTGGTGATCAGGGCCTTTTTGACTTCGGTCCAAGGTGAAATGTTTTTCTATCAATACCGCGCCCCGCGCCACGGCGGCGATCGGCACGACCAGCCCTTCGGTGTGATCCGAATAACCGACCGGCAGGCGAAAAGCCTGCTGCAACACATCCATCGCCCGCAAATTCACGTCCGCCATCGGCGTCGGATATTCGCTGGTGCAATGCAGTAAGGTGACTTTTTCCTGTAAAACCGCTTGCCCCGCTTCCGAACTGTAGGCTTGCTGAAATGCCGCCAGAGACGGTTGCTTCCCACCCAACAAGCCAAACGCCAAAACCCCCAGCGCGGTTTCCACCTCACCTAGCGTGGCCATGCCGGTGGAGACAATGATGTCCTTGCCGGTTTTGGCATGGGCCAGTAAAAACGGTCCATTGGTAATCTCACCCGATGGAATTTTCAATCTGCATAGACCTAGCTCGCCCACCAAAAACGCCAGACTATCGAAATCAAATGCGGTCGAAAGAAACTCGATACCTAGGCGCTGACAATAATCACGCAACTGAAAATGAAACTCGTATTTCAGCTCCAGCTTGCGCAACATATCCAACTGGCTTTCGGCCGCACCTGTCGTGTGTTTTTGATATTCAGCCTTCGTAGCGGACTGGGTGACCAGTTTCTCGGCTTTAAAGGTCTGGAACTTCACCGCATCGGCACCCGCCGCGACTGCAGCATCGACCAATTGCATAGCGGTTTGCAAACTACCGTTATGGTTGACGCCCGCTTCGGCAATAATGAACGCACTCATTCAAGCACCTCTAAATCGAAAAAACGCTTCTTCAGCAGCCCATCCACAGGCGCGTGTTTCAGAAGCTCTTTAATCTTCGCCGAAGCCCCGCCCTGACCGTAGGGATTTTCGACACGCGCCAAGGTATTCGCAAATTCGCCGGAAAATATTTTTAGCAGGGCGGCGCGGATCGCATCGGTTTGCGGCGCGCAGTGGATTACGCTACCGGCACAGATCCGTCCCCGCTGGCGATCACCGATATTGACAGTAGCGATACGAAAAGCCGGCGCTTCTATGATACCGCTGGACGAATTGCCGACTACCGCATCGACCAACTTCAGGGTCGACAAATAACGCAGAGAACCCAGGGAAACATAGCTACTTACTCGGCGGGAATGGCGTCGTCGATACTCCTCTATCATGCTGGCGATAACCCGGCCGTCGGCATCGGCATTGGCATGGGTGAATATGATATGCACATCGTCAAACTCATCCAAAGCCCGCAACAACTCGGCAAACTGCTCAGCCGCCGTCGCCGCTTCCAAAGTCACCGGATGAAAGGTGACCATCAGGTTGCGTGTCCCAAACTTGAAATCCAGCGCTTGTTCCAGCTCAGTTTTATCCAGCAATGGCAACTTATAAACGCTGTCTAGTCCCGGTGCGCCGACGTTGAACACGCGATTAGGCTGCTCACCGAGCTGAATCACCCGCTGCCGGTAAACCTCGGTTGAGGTGAAATGTAGATGGGCCATTTTGCTGATGGCATGACGAATGGCATCATCCACCGCGCCTTCGGTCAGTTCGCCGCCGTGGATATGCGCGATGAGAAGGCGCAAGTTCATTGCTGCCTGCGCCGCCGCGAATATTTCGAAGCGATCACCCAGCACCACGACGATGTCCGGTTGTAAATCGTGTAAGGCATCGGCGAAACCGATCAAGCCCAAACCCATGGCCTTACTGATGCCGACCGGCGTATCCGACGACAACAACATTTCCACCTTGCGATTGATCGTAAAACCATCGGCAGCAATTTGCCGCCAGGTCAAACCGAACTCCGGCGACAAGTGCATGCCGGTCACGACTAACTGTAAGTCTAGGTCCGGGTCCGCTTGAATTTCCTGCAGTAGCCAATACAGCAGGCCGTATTCGGCTCGGGAACCGGTCACGACACAGATTTTACGTGGCGCCCCAGTCGTCATACGACCACGCTACTGGGCACATTGACCAATCGCTCAGCCAGTTGGCGCGATTGCCGCAAGTCATCCCGTTGACAATGTTGGTACATTGGCAAATCCGCCATCAACTCCCATAGCGGTCGAGTCATCACACCGCGGGTATTGCACAATTCCAGAAAGGCGTCGCGCTGCGTATGGTCATCGAGCAACAAAGCGTTGAGCCAGTAATTGGCATCAGCGCCAGCCGGTTCTTCGACGATTTGCGCACCGTTGGCTTGCGCCCAATCCAGATAACGTTGCGCCAATCCACGTTTAAGTTCGACAAATCTCGGCAATTGCTCGAGTTGCGCCAGCCCCAGGGCGGCATTCAAATTCGGCATCCGGTAGTTGTAACCGATTTGGTCATGTTCGAATTTCCAGGCATGCGGTAATTTAGCCGTGGTCGTCAGGTGTTTGGCCCGACGCGCCAGTTCCTCGTCGTCGGTCAAAATCATGCCGCCGCCGCCCGTGGTGATGATCTTGTTACCGTTGAAGCTAAGCACCCCAAGTTTGCCGAAAGTGCCGCAATGCTGGCCATTGAGTCGGCTACCCAACGCTTCCGCGGCATCTTCCACCAACGGCATGCCGAAGTCGTCGCATACTCGAATCAACCCAGCCAGATCGCAAGGATGGCCGAAGGTATGCATCGGCAAACAGGCGGCGATGCGCTTGCCGCTGGTTTTGTTGTAAACGCCATCATCGCAGCGTTCGCCGAATCGATCCAAAAACTCCGCCAAGGCCAGCGGCGACAAACCTAGCGTCGCCGCATCAATATCAACAAACACCGGCTCGGCACCGCAGTAATGAATCGCATTGCAGGTGGCGACAAAAGTCACCGCTTGAGTAATCACTTCTTCGCCGGGCTGAACGCCGGCCAGCAACAGGGCAACGTGCAGCGCCGCGGTGCCGTTGACGGTGGCTATCGCGTGCTTGGCACCGGTGTATGCAGCGATTTTGCTTTCGAACTCGGTGACATACGGGCCGACACTAGACACGAAGGTACTGTCGATCACATCCAGCAGATACTGTTTTTCGTTACCGGCGAAGCGCGGTTCGTGCAAAGGGATGAATTGTTCGGTTTGATAAATCTCCCGGACCAAGCGGATAAAGCTGTCAAACATTGTAAATATCCGCTTTGTATCGTTTCAGATTATCCGGCTCGGTAAACCAGGCTACGGTGCGGCGCAAACCCTCCTCCAAAGTCACTTGCGGGGCAAAACCGGTCAGTTGTTTGATCTTGGTGTTGTCGCACCACAAGCGGTTCACTTCGGACTTCTCCGGCCGCAACCTTTGCTCGTCCACCAAAAATTCGACATCGCTGGCCATGATGCTTTTGATCAGATTCAGCGTTTCGCCGACAGAAATTTCGAAATTGGAGCCGATATTCACCGTCTCGCCGATGGCTTGCGCCGACTCGGCCAACGCGATAAAACCCCGGCAAGTGTCTTCTACATAATTAAAATCGCGCGTCGGCGCGACATCACCCAGTTGAATCTGTTTTTTACCGGCGGCAATTTGCGTAATGATGGTCGGAATCACCGCGCGCGCCGATTGCCGGGGACCATAGGTATTGAAGGGTCGTGCAATGGTGACAGGCATATTGAAGGCATTGAAAAAACTCATCGCCATCGCATCGGCGGCAATTTTCGACGCACTATACGGAGACTGCGGCTGCAACGGATGTTTCTCGTCGATCGGCACATATTGTGCGGTGCCGTACACTTCACTGGTTGAGGTATGAATTAGGCGTTTAACGCCATTATCCCGAGCGGCCTGACAGATGTTCAGCGTGCCGCGAATGTTGGTATCGACATAGCTGTCCGGCGCCTGGTAGGAATACGGGATGGCAATTAATGCCGCCAAATGAAACACAACATCAATATCCCGACAAGCAATCCGGCAAAACTGCGGATCACGGACATCGCCGCAGATCACCTCTATCTCATTTTTACAGGCAGCCTCCTCCAGCCAACCCCAACTATTAAAAGAGTTGTATTGGGTGAGTGCACGCACCTGAAAGCCGCGCGCCGCAAGCATTTCCACCAGATGCGAGCCGATAAAACCGTCGGCGCCGGTGACTAAAACCTTGTTCATACCAATCCTTGTTTAATGTACGCCTCAGCGATGGCCCAATCTTCTTCGGTGTCAATATCCAGACTTTGGATTGCATTCATGATCAGCGGCACCGTCTTTGGCGGGTAAAACGATTTGTGCTCCAGTAAATAATCGGTCTTGCATAAGTACATCGCGCCATTCGGTGTCAGCAATGGCTGGCTTTGTTGACGCGACGTCTGGGTGGGTTTTTGATTGTCCAAGGGCAACATATGACCACTCTCAAGGCGAAACAAAGTAGTCAAATCGCGGTGAATTTCCTTGCAGCCGACTACCGCATCAACTTGCCTATCGCTGACCATGGCAACAGCCTCCCGAATTATAGCCGCAGAACGAAACGGCGAGGTTGGTTGCAACCACATCATTAATTCCGGCCGGTAACCATATACAGCGATAAACCAATCTGCAGCATGCTCAACCACCGAGAAAGCCGCGACACTATCTCCCGAATAAACAGAAGGACGAAGAAACGGAACGCAGAGCCCTTCTTTACGCCCCAATACCGCATAATGCTCAGAGTCAGTCGATAAAATCGCCAAGCTATCCGGAACAGCCGCTCGGACAACGCTTTCGGCAGTCCAGGCAAGTAAGGGCCGCCCGTCCAGCAATTTCACGTTTTTATCCATCAGTCCTTTGGAACCCGAGCGGGCCGGCACCACGATCAAAACCCGTATTTTCATCTATCGGTCTGGTAGATAGTTAGCAGACTGAATCGGCCAACAATGCGCTCCGCTGCTGCGCGCAAAGCTGATAAAACGCAATCAAACGCTGAATTTGTTTATCCATACACAAATACTCTCGAGCGGCCAACACACCTTCACGTAGCTCCCGCCAATCCAAACCTTGCAAGAAATTGGGCAAGTCGTGAAGTTGGGCACTGGAGATAGCCACTCCGCAGCGATGTTGCTCAACAAATTCGGCAGTTGCCTCAGCGCGACGACTCACTAAGACGGGTAAGCCCGCTTCCAGATACATGAACAATTTAGCAGGAATCAAGGTTTTAAAATGTTCCGGCCCCACTAAAAGCTCATCAGAATAATCGTAAACGATCAAACCCAGATCGTAAGTGCTAATGATTTGGGCAATACGCTCCGGCAACTCACCCTTTAGGAAACGGTAATTCGGGTATTGTTCTGCCAGCGTCAAATGGGCTGTATACACATTTGCATAGTCTTCTTCGGCAATCTTGAGCGGATTGTTGTATACGTCCAGAACCAAACCCTGACTGATGATCGTTTCGACGGTATCGACCAACTGCGCATCACCGAACAGTTCGGCAGGATGCTTGGAATTGATGGGAGGAACGCCACCGGCAAACACCAGCCTAGGTTGTTCGGGTATTGGCCTTTCAGCATTGGCAGTGACGCAAAACTCCGGCAGCGGGTAACACAAAAACTGTAACCAGCGCATCCTCCGCCTGGCTCCATCAAACAAATCGACAATGCGGCTACTGCCCTGATAGACAACGCCATCGACATGGTTTACCAAGTATGTCTCACACGCCAGTTGTACTTTTTGCATCGCATCCACACCATCGCCCCAAGTTTGCCTCATATAAGGCAGTAACTGCGGTAGGTCATCCGGTGCAAAAAAAAATGAGTTTAAATCCATCAACTCAACGAACTGCCGGCAGCTACTCGGTAAAAACGCATCGATTAACACGGGAATATGGTAGCGAAACAGCCAACCTTGAGTATGAATTACCGCCCCACTTGCGCCTTTCAACCACAACAAAAAACTAAGCAGATCGGTCGACAGAATCTCATCGAAATATCCGGCCTTGTGGTCTCGCAAATCGGGATTAAAGGTAACCGCTAACGTGTAGAAGCCCTGTCTACGCAAACTAACACTCATTCTTAGCTGGTTGTAATATGCATTTTTGGCGACAAACAAAACCACTGGCGCACTAGCTGCCAATCGTTGATTCAATCGCTCTGCCAAATCCCGTCGATGCTGATTCAATAGCAAGGCATAAGCAAGCTCCACATCGGGATTGTCAATACCCAGCACGCCGGCTTCCGTCGCGTTAGCCTTATTAGCGACAAGCGCGTTAAGTACGGCATCTGCAGTGCGGCCACGTTGCAGCGGCACACCACAAAATTGACGCCGATTTGTTGAGTTATCGAGCGGATCAATCGCAACTCGATACGGCAGGTCGGCCAGTTGTTCGCATAACAAGCCGGTCACCGGCGAAATCCCACGAATCGCCACCGTGCCGCTAGGTAAATACTGTCTCAACACGGTGATCAAGGCTTGCGCGTAAACCGCATGATTAAACGACTCGCCATTCAGCATTTCACGCCAACCATCGCCCAATGCAGCCAGCGCCGCTGTTCTTAGGACAGCGGTATCGGTAAGTGCATCGCTAAGATTCATTGCAGTACATCCTTCAGCATTTGGATTAAGGCTTGATCAGATAGGCTGCCGGCGAGTTAGTCCACTCCAGTGTGAGCAGCCTTAGATTCGGCTGATTCGCAAAAAACTCGTCCACCGCTTGGCTTTCGCCTTCCCATTCCTTCAAGGCATACTCATCGAACAGCACCACTCCTCCCCTGCTGACTTTCGGCCAAATTGCCTCTAAGGCGGCTTTGGTCGGCGTATACAAATCGCAATCAAAATGTACTAATGAAAACCGGACGCCAGGATTTTCAGCCACAAATCGCGGCACAGTGTCACCAATATCCCCTTCGATGAGTTTCACCCGGGGCTTCCAAGGCACAAACCGGTCAGCATCGAAAATAGCCAATGCCGCTTCCAGCTCGGATTTAAAGCCCGATGAATCGTAACCACCCAGGACTTTATCGACTTCAGCAGTGGGCTTACCGTCCTGCGCAGCGAATTCGGTAAATCCCCGCCAATTGTCAAAGCCATAAACAACTTTGGTTCGATCACCAATCGCATAAGTTTCCAGTAAATTAGCCCAAGTCATTAAACTTAGCCCCCGAAACACGCCAAACTCAGCAATATCGCCCGGTACGTTCAACGTGTGTTTGAACAGCTCGGCATGCGCCAAAAACCGTTTTAACCACTGCCGACGCGCTAGCACTGGAAACAGCTTGACAGCAGTCAGCGGATCGATAGCAAAGTTGGCACAATGTTGTTGCAGTCTGTCTTCGGTGGATTGATCGGTACCCGTTTTGCGAAAACCGTCGAATGTACTCATACGTCTCCTGAACGTTTAAAGAAGCTGCTTGACCTAGGCCGGCGGCAGCAGATAATTACTACCCGCACCGATTCGGCGGCAAATTTTTTCAGCCGTGCTGCGGGGCAGTGGCATCAAGATATTGCCTAATTCCGGTACCTCACTCGGCGCAAATACCGGGCATCCTCGATAAAGTTGCCCCTGGCGAGTCCGATCCTCATCCACGAAGAATCCTACCCGCTCCTCCAGCAAACCATGTAACCAGTTCGCTCCAATCGAAGTACCGAAAATCCCTAAGCGCTCGCTTTCGACACTCAGCGCTTGATCTTGCAGGTCGCGCAGCCAAGCAATGCTAGCCTCTACTTCAGCTCGCGACTTGGCCAACTCGTTAGCCGAATGAACTACTGAAGGTTCGCCAGGCTTTACGACAATGCTGATTTCCTTGGGGATCAAATCAATATCGATAGTCTCGATCATCAATCCTGCCCTCGCCAGCAGGCTTGAAATACTCGAGCACGTGAAGTGTGAGCAATGATCAAAAATCGCTAAGTCAAAGGGAGAGCTGGGAAAATGCGGTATCTGGATTAAAGCCCGGCTATCAGTGTGCATCAATGACCGCATACCCTGCAGAAAGCGGAGAGGCTCGGTGACATGCTCAAGTACATGCACAGCGGTTATGAGATCGAATGTACCGGCAATTTCGCACAAATCGCCGGCAAACACTTCCTGCACGCCGGGGACGGCAAGCACCCGCTGCCGATCCGGCAAATTGGGATCGTAGCCAAATAATCGCCAGCCGTTTGCAAGCTTGGAAAACGCTGTCAAGGTTGGGCCTGTGCCGCAGCCCAGGTCAAGAAACGTACCGCCTGACGTCAATGGCCGCCGTTGAAAATAATGCCCAAACATCAATTCCGAGCGCGGCAGGGCCGTTCCGCTAAGCTGATCAAAAATCACTTGCTCGGTACGATTGGGCGTTTGATGGTAAAGGTCGTAACTAGCATAAATTTGTGCGGCGGACTGTCGCCATAAGGCATCGACCACTTTTTGCACCAAACCACAGTTCAAACAAATCGCCACCGCAAACGATGCCGGCCAAGCTCGGCAATCAGAAGAGACTGCTGCTAAGTCAGCCGACTCGTTAAATACGCTTAACGAATCGGCGCTGCAAGCGTGGCAGACAGGCACTGCCGACACATCCGGCATTGTTGAATTAGATTGCCCGGACAATGCTCAGACCAAAGGAAAAGCCGAGCAATCGATCAACGCGCCAGCAGCCAAATTGATTTGGGCATTCATGCTGGCTGCAGTACCTTGGCGCGGCGAATAGCGGGTCGGACCAACTAAATAACGCAACGAAATCGCTCGTCGTTGTCGGGTAGTGGAAGTATTTGGAAACGAACGATGCCAAGTTCGACCGTCGTGCACTGCGACGCCACCCACCCTTAAGCTAACTGCAAACGTGTCGAATTTATCGTCGGCGAAATCGGCCGGGGTCAAGCAAATTTGCCCATCGCCCAGGTTCGCACCGGAATGCAAATCAAACGGCGCACTGACACCGGCTTTATGGCTGCCTATTGCATATTCCAATCCACCATTTTCGGGATCGACATCATCCAGAGGAATCCATAACGCAATCTGATTTTGCGGATCAAAAGGAAAAAACGGATTGTCCTGGTGCCAGCTAAGCATACCGCCCTCCAAAGGAGGCTTGGAAAACACGATAGTCTCAAACAGACGCAGTTCCATTTCACCTTGACTGACTTGCGCCAACTGCCGGGCAATTTGAGTAGCCGCGTGCCCAAGCGCTATCTCGGACAACGCGGGGAACTCAGCCAGCGGCCTTATGCGCTTTACGTCACCCTGAACGTGACGCCAAAACACCGCCGCCGGGCGGTCGACCGGTAGCTCGCTCGGCGTCGCGCTGGCGCAGAACGCTTGCCATTCCTCTGAAACACGCAGCAACAAATTAGTATCAAAATAGTCGTTAACGGCAATAAAGCCCTGTTCGCAGAACCGTTCGGCATTTAATACCGACAGGGGTTCCGGTAGGTTAGAACGACCTCGAGAATAGTGATTTGACATATGTTGTATGTGTACCCAATTGATTAACACTTGACCTACCCATCGGGCCACCCCGATGGACGCAATGAATTCAAACGCTTTCCAAGCAACATGTGGCGACCTCAAAACGACGCCATGCCCGGACAATTTAGTTATCGGCAGCGGTAGCAGAAACCTAAAATACCGACATCCAACTCTATTTTGTCAGATTTCATCCGGCCTTACCGCAGATCACCCCCAAATAAAGATTGCCGGAACTAAGTCCCAGTGAGAATCAAAGCTGCCGCCCAAATCACTGGATGCCAGTCTCCATGTTGGTGTAACGGGCTTACTTCGAATCAGACAAATTAGATTAGCAGGCGACTTTATAACCCAAACCGGCCAAATCAGCCAAAATGGCTTCGGCCCGATGCCGCCAGGTATGGGCCTGACGCACCGCCTTTACTGCAGCGGAACGAATCTTTTGCGCAGCCAGTGGCTGATTTAGGTAATATCGGCATATATCACCGACCTGATCGACATCGAATTCCAGGTAATGCAACCCAGGAACAAAGAAATTCCTGATTCCGCCGCCTACTAATTCGTCCCAGTGATTTTTTTTAATTAAAATCAAACCACCGGAAGCCATACAATCCATCACCCGAAAATGCGCAGACTCGCCTTCGTGCAAGTTGATTTGCGAACCGGCATATACTTGGCGCATCTGCATAACACTATCCAGCTGGCAATGATAATAAGGCCGATAAACGTCCCAATCATTCCAGTTTTGCGGACCAAACAGCGCCAAATCAGTTACTGTCAGGATATTGTCAATTAACTCGCGCCGATTCAGCATGCGAATTAATCGCCCGCTGACGTCATATTCGAGTTTATTAGTCAGCTTTACCGTTCGATTGAAATGCTCTTTGGCAACAGTTTGCAGCAACGCCAAATAATCGTCATGCACGTTCAAATAAGTACGCTGGCTAGTGATACGACTCTCTAAAATCGGCAACACCTCGCCAAACCGCAACGGCATAGAATCTGCTGAAATATCGGCATCCAATTCGTCCCTAGACCAGGGCTTGGGGATATGCCCAACAAAACTAGCCGGATACCGCACATCGGGAGTAACGGGGTAATAATCGTTCAGGCACGCCCCCGGCGCCAGCCAGCGATAAAAGCCATCGTAGCAAAACTTATCCAGCCAATTGGCGCTGAACAAGTACGTTATCTCGCTACCATAAAAATCGCTAATGACACGACCATTAAAATCGACAAGCCAACAAATATGGATAATATGCTTCGGTAAAAACGGCACATCGTTGCGAGCTCGATTCATTTCAAAAATCACATCCGGACGATACTGGTTTATCCAATCGGATAAACCGGCCTGATCGAGCAAGCCGCAGCAGTAACTTACCTCCAAACCGGCTTGGCTAAACCCTTGCGCCATCTGTCTCGACAACATCCGATACCAACGGGTATCACGGGGTAAAAATAACGAAACCCGGCGAATTTTCATGCCTCGGAAATGGCGTTGCGGAAAAACTGATTCCAACAAATCACTTTTTTAGGTGTCACGTTCTGGTGTTTCAGCCAGTCCAAAACTTTTTGATATTCGATCCAAGGTAAAATCACCACGTTCTGCCCGTCGAGTTCCTTAACTCGGTCAATATCAAGCAATTGGGTCCGCCTATCCAAAAATAGCTTGTCCTCTCGAAATGGCCGTGTATCGTAAACCGCTGCGACACAGGTTTGATCAATCTTAATATCCTCTAAAAAGACTGTAGCAAACCGGTCAAGTGCGGGAATAAAAATTGCCTGCTGCTGATTTTCCGCTAAAGCATCCATTTCTGCCTGAAATCGGTCATAAACCAATTTCATGTGAGGAATATCCCTAGCCTTCAAATGCATTTTCCGCCCGCAATCCGGGCATAATACGTTCATGCCCTGCACCCCGACTGGTCCGGTCAAAATCGGGCCGTTTTCGTCCTGTTCGAACGGGAACGGCAAATCCAAGGTTTGTTGATGACTGCAACACGGGCATTCAATAGTAATTCTTGATTTCCAGCGTTCCAATATCTCCCCGGCTACCACTTTGGTGCAGCGCTTGCGGTGATTTTCATCGTTCAGCTCGCGCAGCGAGATATACCAATCCTTGTACTCCTCGTCGCTCATCTGCGTCATATTGACCTGACTGTTGTATAGATAGCCGGATATATTGCACAAACTGCGCATAAAGGTTTCACGGTCTGCAATTAAACCTTTTTCCAGCGCATAATGGTAAATGGGAGTACCGGCATAGGGAATCACCGCCGACCAATCGCAAAAATATAATTGATTGTCTTGTTGAAACTGCAAACTCTCTCGGATGGTTTCTTGCGTTTCGGCCGGATCGCCGAATAAAAAATTGCCTTGGATGCCGATCTTCGCCTCGCGCACGATTTTTACCGCATCGGTAATGGTTTGCTTGGTAATTTTTTTCTTCATGCTGCCCAGTATCGCGTCGCTGCCGCTCTCTATGCCGAACGAAATATAATTGCAGCCGGTTTCCTTCATCATTTTCAGCATCGGCAAATCCAGCTGATCCATACGCAATTGGCAAAACCATTGAATATTCAGATTGCGCTGTTTCAGTAGATCGCAAAACTCGACCACCCTAGCCTTATTGGCCGAGAATAATTCGTCGTAAATCGAAAAGTTATTGATGCCGTAAGTTTGAATATACCCTTCGATTTGGTCGACCACCCGGCCAATGTCATGTTTTTTATACGTGCCCATGCCGGCGTGATGGCAAAAAGTGCATTTAAACGGGCAGGACCGACTGGCGGCAATCGGAAATGAGCGACCGGCGTCAAGCCGGGTCAAATGATAGGAAAACTGGCCGTGTTCACCCTGCAAGCCGATATGCTCGCGTATTCCAAACGAATCCAAATCAGGCAACGGCAATTCGTCCAGGTATTTAGGCGACTCACCCTCGCCGGTGAATTTGGGCTTATCCGCGTCCCAGCACCATATCCCGGCGATTTTACGAACGTCGTCACCTTCTTCCAAGGCTTTCAACAAACGGGTGAAGATCAGCTCGCCCTCGCCGACCACCGCATAATTCGGCTGCAGTGTGTTCATCATCAACTCGCCTTCCACCGAGGTAATGCCGCCGCCCAATACGATGGGCACATCGGCGCGAATCGCCCGGATGGCTTTAATCAAACGGTCGATCTCGTTATACGCCACGGTCAATCCGCTGATGCCGATAATATCGACCTCTTCTTGCAACAACGTATCGCACAAGGCCGGATTGCGCTTTTCCATAGGCATGTGATTGAAGTTCAAACCTATTACCTGATGCCCTTGGCTTTGGATATAGGCCGAAATATAAGCCAAGCCCAGAGGAAAGTACGAAGCGTTGGCCTGAGGATAATAACTGGGGGAAATCAAAAGGGTTTTCATCGCAATTACCTTTTAGACATAGGCTAAGTCGTGAATAATTTTTTCGGCACGGGCGCGCCAGGTATGTTTGGCTGCTATCAACGCCCGCACCTCGGCGACAATAGCCTGCCCCATCGCTCGGCCCTCTATGGCCTGCTGGTAAACATATTCGAAATTTTCGCTTTTAAACGCAAAGTAGTGCCGACTGGCGTCAAAGTGGTCGTGCAAACCGCGGCCAAGTAGAACTTCTGAATCGACCTCGTCGTTATCGTACCAAAACAATAAGCCGCCGGAAGCCAGGCAATCGATCGCGCGAAAGTGAAAACTGACCCCGTCGTGCAAATTGATGCGCGAATATTGATGTACTCGGTTCAACTCGGCCGGACAGTCTAAAAAATGCCGATAAAACGGCCGGTATTCGCGCCATTGCGCCCAATTGTCGCTACCGTAAATCGCAATCGATTTCGACTTACCCAGCGCGAAATTCAATAGCTCCGTGCGGTTTTGCACCCGCTTGGTCCGCTCCATCAAATTGTAATAGCAAGCGTTTAAAAATTCGGGTTCGGGGGTCGCACCGGCTACGTCCAACAAATCGTCGATGATACGTTTTAAATCGCCGTGAGTTTTGATCTGCTCGCGTGTGGTCTGTAAATGCCTGTCGTAACGCTGCAACAACTCGGCAAAGGTCAACGTCGAGTCAGCGGCGACCGGTCGCGCCAATTCGGCAGCACTCCACGGCAACGGGATATGGCCGATAAAATTGAATTCCACATCCAGCGGCAGAGCCCCGGGCAACGGCTGAAAGGTTTGCACGCACGTGCCGGGCGGCAACCAATCTTGCAGCCCCCCGGTACAGTAGTTGGCATCCCAGCCGGGATCAAAAAAATAAGTGATTTCGCTGCCGGCGATTTGCGCCTCGGTCCGCCCCTGAAAATCCACGATCCAAGCGATATGCGGAATTTTATACCGGTGTAAAGCCGGCACTTCGTCCTTGACCCGATTCATTTCGAACACTGCGTCCGGCTTATGTTTGGCCAACCAAGCCTGCATTTGCGCCTCGTCCAGCAAACCGCAACCGCCGCTAACACGAACGTCCAGGCTGGCGAATGCGTCGCGCAAAAAACCGTAAACACGCCGATAAAACGGCGTATTACGCGGCATGAACAGTGCTAAATGTTGCAGCCTCATGCCACCGCCAACTTAGAAAACCGTTGACCCGCTGCCGTCAAGACACGCTTAGCCACAGCACGATAAGACAATTTGGCGTCCAGTCCGCGCAGCGCATTGGCGGCAACCTGCTTGCGGGCCTCCGAGTTATTCAAGTAATACGCGGCTTTGGCTAGCAAATCGGCTTCGTCGTCATACAGCACGACGGCGTCAGCATCGAAGAACTCGCGCAACGGCGAGCCGTCGTAAAGCATCTGCCTAGACAACATAAATCGGCCGGCGGAGATGATTTCCAAGGCCCGCATGTGCAGCGTGACACCGGGATTGGCGTTCAAACAAATTTTAGCCCGTTGCATGATGCGGTTTAGCGCCGTACCGTTTTCAGCGACGCCACGGGCCAAGTCGGCAAACGCCGGATATGCCTCCCAATGCTTACCGTAAAGTTGAATTTTCAAGTTCGGAAAAGCATCCATCAATAGCTGGATGGGCCAATATTTCATGCGATTCAAATACTCGCAATGCAGACGGTTGCCTTTTATGCATAGCAACAACTCGACTACCTCGTCGCTCAGTGAATAGCCGTTGCCGGCAAACAATGCGCGAAAATCAGCAATGGTTTTGCCGGGATGCACTGTGCAAAACTCCTCGAATTCAGCCATCGTCATTGATGCACAGTGGCGTTCGAGCACGGCGTACAACTCGCGCAACCGTGCCAAATTCAGTGCACCGCTTCGAAGCATAGCGTCTTCTTGCTCAAGCAAGCTCATATCCAAAGTAGGGTCGCGCAGAGGTTGTAAAGTTTTGCCTGGCGCCTCCAAATGACTGACCAGCAACACGTCGCAATCAATGGTTTCTTCCTCCAGCGGGTAATATTGGCTGTCATTGAATCCCAAAGGTAAAAACTGCAGCGGGTAGTCACCGTACAAGGGCAGCGTGTTGAAACTCAGCCAGCGCCGAGCAAACACAAAATTCAAATCAAACGGACCGGGCGCCATTTCATTGAAGCGAATATTCGGCAACATATCCTGTATCCAATTTACAAAAGGAACAGTTGCCGGGATACCTTCAAATTCATGCCGAAAATGGTCTATGGTTAAAATCAAGTCCGGTTTGAAGCGGTTAATCTCGTCAATCAGATGCTCGATGTTGGTTAGATAATAATTTTCTGTTTCGCTACACAGTAGCACCGTCGCACCCAATCTTTGAAAACCGTCCAGCCAGTCGCGCATGCAGTATTTCAAAAAGCTGGAAAAGCGCGAGATAAAGCCCATTACCCGCAATTCGCCAACTTTTTCCGCGCTGAATTTTTTCCGCCACTGTTCGCTGCTGATGCTCTGATAGTAGTCAGCAACTTGTCGCAAATTAGCGGCATGCCGTTCGGCGCGGGCCTGCTTTGCCTCGACCGACAGCTGATAAACGCGCACTGAGCTGATAGCGGCGTCGGGGTCCGGATTGAACAACATATCCGGCAAGGCTGCTTCGAACTTCGAAAACTCGGCGGTTAAATCAGCCTCCGCTGCGAGGTCGGAAAAAATCCGCAGACGCCCGGCCGCCAGCAACGGCTGAAGGTCATGCAACAGCAAATTTAACAACCATACGGCCGGCTTGGTTTCGATCAAATACACCGGCACCTCAAATTCCGCCATTTCCGGAATCGGCGACTCGGTGGCGCGGAACGCCGCCAACAATTCGTAACCGGCACCCAAACCGACCAGCGCATAACAGCAGGTATTTTCCCGGGTCATCGTTTGCGCATTTTCGGCAATCAGGCGTCTGTGTTCGAACAAGGCGATGTTATCCAGGCGATAGATTTGTTCGCCAGCCTGCGCTACCGATACCCGCCAGTACTCACCGCGTATAGCCTGATCAACGAAGATCGTAATAGGCTGTTGCGACCAAGCTGCCAACAGGGCTTCGTGCAAAGCCGGGCGATGCTTGGCCAGGCAAGCCAGATTGGTTTGCAACTGTGCCAAAAAAGTTTCCGAGCCAAATTCCGCGCCGGCAAGCACATGCAACTTATCGCCGAACAGTTCCGGCAACAGGGCGACTGGCTCCGGTGCGGGCTCAGCCACTTTAGCCAACAAACGCAAGTCGCTCAGCTCGATCAAGCGTTCGGCAGCGGCCCGATAGGTAAATTGCGCGGCCAAACCTTCCGGCGCCTTGACCGGTTGCAAGCGCTTATGCAGAATGTTGCGCAACTGATCGGCCGTCTTGAAGAACAAGCAATAGTCATCCCAATACGGCGGCTCGGCCACATCCCGGCAATCGTAAACCACCGGGATACAACCGCAAGCGGCCGCTTCAGCCAACCTCTGCGAATTGATTTCGAACGGATGGCAAACCAAAGCATAGCGGGTGGAACGGTAAACCTCCGCCACCGCTTCGCCGTGCGGCAATTCGCCTCGATAAAACGGTGCCACCTCGGCATCCTGATCCCAGTAGCGTCCGTAAACATCCACCGGCAGACCAGGATCGGCACACAGCCACTTCACCGAATAATCGCGAATTACATAATGCAGTAATTTCCAGAACACAAATTCATAACTTAGCCCGCTGGCCTCGGCAATTTGCCGCACGCTCGCTTCGTCAAAGCAAGCGCCGGATTCCATCGCCGCAATCAAGCTATCCAAAGCCTGCTGATGTTGGCTATTGTCGATATTGATCACCGGCAGATAGGAGCTGCCGATAAACACAATCTTGTCGGCTCGCGCCTGATTGTTACCGGCATGAAACACCACATCGTCTATCACAAAATGTAAGCGTTGCACCAAGGCGGCCTGGCGTTGCTCCAGATAACGATCAAACAACGGCGAAATCGAAAAATTGAAATCCCGGGCTCGCCATTTCAGCGGCTGCGAATCCTTCAATTGCGGCATCAAATCCTGCCACCAGACGATATTGACAATATCGTCGTGCATGAAACTGTTGTTCAAGCTATTGACATACAAGCAGGCATGCGGGTCGAAATCGATATACTTTTCGAGCATATCGACCATATTGCTGCCTTCCATATCGTTATCCTGAATGTAAAACAGCACCTCCCAACCCAGAGCGGCAAAGGCCTTGGCCAAGCCTTGCGAGCTATATTGCATAACGGTGGTCAAACGACTCGTCGGGATAAATATCCGCGGCGGCCGATTGCCGACCCAACGCGGTGGCAAGGCCTTGGCTTTGTTCAGCAATTGTTGGATCAACCACAGGCGCCTGCGCTTGATCGATTCACCGGCTGCGGCAATATCCTGCCGGATGGCGGCCTTAACCTCCTCTTCCAAGCCGTCGGGAATATCAATATTTTCCGGAATACGCAAACGGGAGCGGATGAAAAATTCCTCGTAATCCGGCAATTCCAGATGTATCAAGTTCGGTAAGTCCGATTCGGGCAACTCGCCCCGGTAATAGCAAATCTGCAAACCGTCTATGGTGGGATGGCCGCAGGAAACTCGATTGGCCTGCTTTGCCACGTTTAACGCCTGGAGCGGATCGATAAAATAGGTATCGAAATGCACATACTCCGGCACGCGATATTGACTGCGGTACTGCATCACTTCGTCAATGACATCCCGGGGCATGTCGTTGAAATGTACGGCGCCGTCTTGAGAAATGGCGATCAGTTGCGGTATCGGTAATGAGTTGTGCGAAAAAAACTCGACAAACTTGTCGGCGGAGACCTGAATAAAATTCGGCAATACAATATCGGTCAACAGCCCGTCGTAATAGCAATATTGCCGGCGCACACTGCCGGATTCATCCACGATGCTCTGTTGCTTGGACGCCTCCGCGTAGGCGTCCTCTATATTCAGAAAAAATATGTCCTTAACCGCCGAATTCATCGTGCATTCCAGCGCAATCAAATGAAGTTGATGTGTTCCGGCGGATTCTTCAAATCCCACAAAAACTTGTTCACATAATCCTGCCGGCAGCCGATGGCGCAGTCTTTATGCACATCCACCGATTCGGCCACATCTTTATGCACCTGCCAGTAGCGTTCGCTGGTGGCAACCAAGTCGTAAAAGGAATCGGTGTGCAAATCGCCTATGTAAAAACGCTCTTTATTGAAAAACGGCCCGCAAGGATAGATTTTGCCGTTGCCGGAAATCTGCAATAAAAACGGTGTGCCGAAACATTGGTCGTATTTGCGGTAGCCGTCCTTGTATAGATTGGTTTCGCCGGCGGCGTTGATTTTGTTCCATTTGGCCTGGACCACATAGCTGTCCGTACTCAGAGCTTCAGCTTGTTTCAGGACATCGCCGATTTTTAAGTAGGCGTCGTAATCGATACCAATTTCCTTGTACTCGGAATCCGAGCAATGCTTGATCACGAAATAATCCACACCCAATTCGGCGCCCAGTTTGGCTTCCGCCAGCACTTCGTCGAAGCATTCCGGGATTAACACCATCTGCAAGCCCAGTGTACATTTATAGTTGTTGGCTTTTTTGATCTTCACCAGTTCGCGAATCTTGTCGATCAACAAGTGAAAATTGACTTCCTTGGATTGATGCACTCGCCTGAAGCCTTCCGGGGTACCGGCGGATAGATTAAAGCGGATGTAGCTCATGTTTTTCAGCAAATCGTGGGCGCGATCCATGTCCAACAAAATGCCGTTAGTGGCCATTGCGGTATCGATACCTAATTCACCGGCCAGCACGGTGGCGTCGTAGAGAGTGGGGTTGAGCGTCGGTTCGCCGTCGCCGATGAACCCCAAAGAACGGACACCCAATTTGCCGCAGTCGCGGACAAAATTGAGCAGCGCTTCGCGGCCAATCATGGTGCCCTTGGTCATGTTCTGTACCACCGCGTAGCAATACAGGCAAGCCGTGTTGCAAAACTTGGTCAGCCCCATATCGATATGCACCGGCGCAAAGCGCTGGCCGTTTTGCCAGGCCTGCACCCTATCCAAATGATGCATCATTTTGTGTCCGTCGAAACGGAAGCGTTCTCGCTGGGTGCGAAAACTGGGGCCGGTGAACTGGTTGGGAACGTGTTGTTCATGCTCGCTCCCCGCTTCCAGACGAATGATGCCTTCTTGATCGTCGTGGGAAATGCTCTGTAATTTCTGTCCGGGCAATTTAGCCAACTGGCTGGTGTCGATAACCTGGTAGTCATTCGACAAAGCGCTACGGTCGACAATATTGTTGGAGGTCCGCAGTTTATGCCCGGGCTGGCTGAACATCGGCACATTGTCGGGTATATCAGTCACGGCGCTGTTGCCGAAACGATTGGTTTGTTCTGTTTTAGCCATGGTTTGATGCTCTGTTCAATGCGTTAAAACGGGCCGACGAAGCTGCGGTCGGGTTGATCTTTGGGCAAGTCGGACTGCAAAGCGCCGATTACCGAGGCTGTTAATTCTGATCGACCCACCATGTCCAACACGGCACAGGCGATCTGCTCGGCGCCAGGATAGTACTCGTTGGCGACAAAATGCGAGGTCGGCACCGGATGGTTGGGATAAGCAATCAAGCGCGGCGCTTGTTGTAAACCATGTCCATGGGCCAACACCAGTTTGGATAGCAACTGATGACCAATTGACGCCATTTCCGGCGCGCAATCCGCTACTAGCAATTTGCCGCCGGTTTTTGCCAGCGATCCGGCAACGCTATCCACATCCAAGCTGCTGACGCAACGCATATCCAAGACTTCGGCGTCGACACCATACCTTGCCAATACCGTGGCGGCTTTCAAGGCTTCTATGCTCATGTGCGAGAATGCTGCCAAGGTAATATCGGTGCCTTGCCGCAGCAAAGCCGCGCCGGACAACCCGGCCGCCGGACGAAGTTTGTCGACCTCACCTTGGACATGGTGTAACCAGCGGTGTTCGATAAACAGCACCGGATTGTTATCGGCAATCGCCTCCAGCATAAAATGGTAGGCATCGCCAGCCGTGGTCGGCATCACCACTTTCAAGCCCGGCACTTGCGCAAACATGGCTTGCAGACTTTGCGAATGTTGCGGCCCCTGCCCCCAACCGCGACCAATGATGACGCGAATTACCAACGGCACTTTTTGTTGGCCGTCAAACATGTAATGCCACTTGGCGGCGTTATTGATCAACTGATCGACCGACAGCAAGGCAAAATCGATACGCTGATGTACCAGCACCGGCCGCATGCCGGCCAAGGCTGCGCCGATACAAATACCAGTCATGCCGTTTTCCGCCAACGGCATATCCAATACCCGCTCCGCGCCGTATTTCTCCCGTAAACCCTGGGTTGTGGCAAAGATGGTCTTCGGGTCCGGCACACCTTCACCAATCAGCAACATTTCCGGATATTGGGCCAAAGCATCGTCCAAAGCCTCGCGGATTGCCTCACCATAAGTCATCGTCTCTACTTCACGCATACAGATGTTGCCTCATGCTATCGACAGTCGGACGTGTGCCTTGCAAAGCCCAAGCAAAAGCTTGTTCAATTTCCTCGGCCAAGCGGGTTTCCATTTGCGTTAGTTCGGCATCATCACTCAACTGCGCGTCAAGCAAGGCCTGCCGGGTTTGCAGTAGCGGGCAGCGCAATTTCCACTCGGCCAATTCACCGGGGCGGCGATAGCCTAAGTCGTCATCTTCATTAGGTCCGCAATGCTCCGGCCAGCGGTGAGTATGCAATTCCAAAAACTGCGGGCCCAAGCCATTCCTAGTGTTGCCAACCGCTATTCGCGCCAGTTCATATACTTCATCGACCCGATTACCGTCGCCGCTAACCGCGTTTAAGCCGTGGGCGGCGGCTATTTTATAAATATCGCGTTTGGGTTGGCGTTCTGCCAACGGTGTCATCACCGAGTATTGGTTGTTCTCGCAGACAAACAGCAACGGTAGCTTTTTTAATACCGCAAAATTCATCGTTTCGTGCATCACGCCTTCTTCAAAACAGCCATCGCCGAAGAAAATCACCACGACGTTGGTCGCTTCCGGCATCCTGCCTCTCGCGACACTGGCACATCCCTGTGCGGCGCCGGATTTTTTCATCTGCTCGGCCCAGGCATAACCGGCGGCTAATGGCACGGTGCCGCCGACGATAGGCGTGGACGCAACAAACCCGGCTTCCAGGTCGGTCAAATGCATCGACCCACCCCGGCCGCCGCAGCAGCCTTCGGCATAGCCGTACAACTCCGCCAGCAGGCGCGGCAAATCACCGCCTTTAGCCAAATAATGGCCGTGGCCGCGATGATTGCTGAACACCTTGTCCTGGTTGGTCAAATGTGCACAGACCCCGACAGCAATAGCTTCTTCGCCGATGCAAAGATGGGTGGGACAACGCATTTGCTGTTCGGCATAGCGCCGGGCAATCGCTTCCTCGACTCGGCGGATGCGCAACATTTGATAATACAGCTGCTTCAAATCGGCAGGCGTAAGGTTCATGTCTGTCATTTCAACAAGGTAGTGATGTATTTGAATAAAGCCACTGCCCGCACCGGTTCGCGGTTACATACAATCTGCACATCCAGTGCGGCCGCGGCGCTACCGGCGAACAAGGCTTGCTCCGGTGACAAGCCGCCGCCCAAACACAAGCCGGCCACAGACAGAAAGGCATCGCCGGCACCGATGCGATCCACCACTTTGGAGGACAACGCGGGAATCTTGTAAGCCGTTTTGGTTTGATCCAGCATCAACGCGCCTTTAGTACCGCGGGTGATGGCGATGTGCTGGGCACTTAATTTGTCGGCCAACTGGCCGGCCAATTCCTCAATGGCAGCACCTCTATCGTGGCTCGCCAACCGCAATTCCGGTTCGTTTAACGACAAGAAGTCTGCGTTCGGATACCGCGTGATCAAGTGGTACCCCCGATTGCCGCTGTTAACCTGCGCATTCACCGCCAGATATTTAGCGCCTTTGGACAAGGCCGCGACCATTTGATTGGAGATAAAGCCGTTGCCGAAATCCGGTACGATCACCACATCGTAATCGCGCAAATGTTTGTCCAGCCAAGCCACGATCTTGCGATTGGTGTCCTCCGGCAACGGCGCATCGTTATAAAAATACACTTCAAATAACTTGGCGATGTCGGCATCGACATAGCGTCGCTTCACAATCGTCGGCCGATCCTGACTGAAGAAGAACACCGGATCAATCGCCGGGTTCAAATTGGTACGAATAAAATCTTCGTGGCTTTTCGTGGCGCCCAGGCCCGAAAGCAACGTGACATTATGGGCAAATTCCGCTACGTGATTCGCCACCGCGATAGCGCCGCCGGCAAAGCGTTCGTAATCATTGTATTTCACTGAAAACACGTTGCCTTTGCCTGTTTGGCCCAAGGGGGAGGTGTAATGGTATTCGTCGACTATCGCTTCGCCGACCACCAGTACATTCAAACCGCTTAAGGCCTTGAGTTTGTCGATAATCTCGTTGGCGCCGACCGTTTCCTTGAACTGATCCAGGTACGCTGAGATTTCCGGGGAGAACACCTCAAAATACTCGTTCAATAAGCGCGTTGAGCTGGACGTCAATTCGTCGGTAAAGTAAATCCTGCCGCCGTGCCGTTCCACGGCGTCTTTTTCGTGCTGGATATTGCCGGTCAGATCGTCGCTGGTACTTTTGTAATCGCTACCCTTCACATATAAATCAGGCTTCACCTGATCCAATACTTCCACGGCGGTAATCGCATGGTTGATCGCCACACTATCGACGCAAGCCAGTGCCGCAATGTTTTCGGCGCGCAAATATTGATTAAACACCGGCCGACCGGGGCCTTTATTGACATATTCGTCGGCGGTGACGCTAACCAATAATGCATCTGCCTGCCTTGCTCCGCTTTGCAAATGACGGATATGGCCAATGTGCAGTAAATCAAAAGTCCCATGGCATAAAGCCACGGTTTTGCCTTGCGCTTTCAGTTCGGCGGCACGCTGCGCCAGTTGTTCGATGGAGACAATTTTTTCCGTGGACATGAGCTTATTTCCTGAGCAGATGATCGGTAATATGGTGCAACACGAAGAGATGCCCCAACTCGACCATGCCGTAATGACTGCTGTCCAGCCAGCAATTCCAGCGCCCCAGTTTACGGAGCGGATTGTCGGACTTAAAGCCACTTAGCGTCATGACCGGCAAGCCTTTGGCGTTGGCAGCTTGTACCGCGTTGACGATATTCAAGGATTGGCCGGAACTGCTGATTGCGATCAATAAATCGTCCGGATTCGCAAACGCGGTAATTTGTTTGGCAAAGGCCTGCTCGTAACCGAAGTCGTTAGTAAAACACGTCAAGGGCGCGGCTTCGTGTAAGGTCAAGGCGCACAAGCCGCCAACATTCCGCAAGTCGGTAATCACATGACTGGCAATCGCCGCGCTGCCACCGTTGCCCAGCACCATGATCTTAGCCTGCTGGTCGCGGACTCTGGCAAACTCGGCAAGCAATTGCTGTATCACCGATTCGCCGTCCAGGGTTTGGCCCTGCGCGTCTGTAAATACGCTGCTGTTCAGCAAAGTCGCAAAATCCGCTGCCGCTTGTCCGATAGCCATGGGCTCCTCCCTATTTGTCCAGGTACTTAAACCAGCCCGCAGTAGCGTCAGCGATAGAAGCCGAAGTCCACAGCGGGGCGTTTTGCCAGTAATCGATGCGCGCCAGCATATTGGCCACACCCTGCTCGAAACTAACTTGCGGCCGCCAGCCAAGTTTTGTCTTGATATTACGGGTGTCGGCAAAGGTGCAATCGGGCTCGCCGGGCCGCTTGGGAATGTATTCGATCGCACCGCCCAATAATCCCACCAGTTGATTGACACTGTAGGTGCCGCCGCTACCGACATTCATGATCTCGCCACAAAGTTCCGATTCGGCAGCGGCGATAAAGGCTTTGGCCACATCCGTGACGTAGGTAAAGTCGCGGGTCTGGGTGCCGTCGCCGACCACGGTAAAGGGTTTACCATTAATCTTTTGCGCTAGAAACACCCCGAACACCGCGCCGTAAGCGCCCGTGGTACGAGCATGTGGGCCGTAGACGTTGAATAAGCGCAGCGACACTGCAGGCAAGTCATAGAGCTGTGCCCAGTGCATCACCAGTTCCTCACCCAAGTATTTAGTCAAAGCGTAAGGATACTGTGGCTGAACGGGCGCAGATTCCGGTGTCGGAAATTGATCTGGGATACCGTAGCAGGATGACGACGCCGCGTAGACAAATCGCTTGATACCGGCGGCGCGGGCCGCTTCCAATACATTGAATGTACCGCTGACATTGGTCTCGTAATACGCGCGCGGCTGCTCGATGGAGGGTACGATGTCGGCTAGACCGGCCAAGTGAAAAACCCAGTCAATACCTGCGAACAAAGGTGCGATGGTTTCGGCGTCGCGAATATCGGCCTGATGAAACTCAAAACGCTCCTGGCCGAGCAAATCGGCAATCGTTTCTTTACGGCCGCCAACCAGACTATCGATCACGCTGACCTGATGGCCTTGTTGCCATAACTCCCGGCTCAAATGACTGCCGATGAATCCCGCACCGCCGGTAACCAATACTTTCATGCGTTCGTCCTAGATAAAGTTGATATGGGCCGGCTGGTTGGCCGTGAGTTTGTCCAAATATTGATTAACCGATTCCATCCGACAATTTTTGCGGCATTGGCTAATATCCAAGTCCTGGGTGATGTACTGCCAGTTCTGCCGGCGTTTCTCGCCTTCCCAGATGGCTTGGAAAGACTGCTGATGGATATTGCCGTAAGCAAAGCGTTGATCGGTGAGATAGGCACTGCAACCGTACACTTCTCCGTCAGCCATGATATAGCCCCAAAAATAAGGCGTGGCGTGGCAGGTTTTGTAACGCTCGGTTTCCGACTGGCTGTAGTTCTTCATGGTCTGTTCGCGAAATACCACGTTAAAGCCATCGGCGTTGAATTGGGCCAGTTCCTCGGCCATTCCCAGTAGATTGTCGTATCGCAAGGCTTCGTAGCGGCGGGTTTCGCTGAATAGATGTTGGGAATACGGCTTGACGACCAGATAATCCAAACCGATTTCGCGGCAGATTTTTGCCAGGGTGGTTACTTCATGTTGATTTTCCGGCAACAATAAAATTTGTGCTCCCAGAGCGCAGGATAATTGCCGGGTTTTTTTATGGTCGACCGCACGACGCAGATTGTTCAGCACCAAGTCAAAATCGGACGCCTTGGTTTGATGAATGGCCGCGTAATTTTCGGCACTACCGGCATTTAGCGATACTTTAATCCAAGACACCAGCGGCAAGGATTGCTCGACAAAACGCTGGTTCATCAAGGTGCCGTTGGTAGTGAAAGACACATCGATACCGGCGTCGAAAGTCCATTTGACAATGTCATTAATCTCCTTGTGCAACATAGGCTCGCCTTCACCGGCGTACATGATGCTTTTCACACCAAGCCTACCCATCTCAGCCAAACGCTCCGCCAAAATTTTGACATCCAGACGCTGCGCTTTATATCCGATGTAATCCACTGCGCAAAACGTGCAGCGGTGATTGCAGGCACCTACCGGAGAGACCTCCATGTAGATAGGATACACGGCTTTCGCTTGCTGCCAATCGTGCCTGCCGTCCAACCACTGTGCCACTCGCTGCGGGTGATACACCAGTTTATGACTGTCTATGCCGTATTTGTCTGCCATGTTTTTGTCGTTTAATGTGCTTTCGGAGTGAAAAACCGCTATTGAACCGGATAAAGCGATTTCTATGCCAATAACCGGTTCAGGTAACGTGCCGCTGTTGATTGTTATATCGGCATCACAAAGCTTAGCATTAAACAATTAGTTTCAAGCCCGGCGGCAGCGCTTCGCCGAAGACTTGCTTTTCCTGTTGTTCATCCAGTTGTTTGAATTCGGCAACCATGTCTACCCACGACACAGGGGATTTAGCTTGTTTGAGCTTGTCGATCACCTGCGCTCGCAGGCTATCGTCGATATCCCGAGCCCGGTCGTCGCAGCGTCTAGCCAACAAGGTGGCGGCAAAGGCGGCCTGGGTTAGCTTTTTCCAATCAGCTTTCAATAGCTGTTTCAGCCAGATTTCGGCAGTCTCCGCTGGAATGACCTGATGATTGTTGCCGTGAAACAGAATCCGCCCGCCGATACGTCCGACCGCCCACCAACTCTGTTCAGGCTCTCCGGCTTTTTCCAGGCGCTTTAACAGCCAATTGCCCAATTGAATTTTATCGACAAGGTTCAACCGCTCTAGTGCCGCCGCCAGTCGCACCATATCTTCGTAACCTCGTGTAGCCAGTTGCTTGCCGACACCCGGCTGGCGCGCGGCAGCCGGATTGATGAATTTGGCGATGTCGTTAAAGATGCGTTGCTGGGCATCGGCATTCAAGCCGCCGGCAACGCGCCGCCATAAGGTCCACCATTCGGCCCAGTTTTGTTTTTCGTTAACGAACTGCAGCCCTTCCGAATACAGCTTCCAGAGTTGCTCTACCCGCCAATCGTCGAGCGGATAACCAAAGCCTGGGCGCAAGCAAAAACCGGCTAGACTTAACCAGAGGCGTTCGTGCTGTTCGCTCCTCCGCCGATATTTACTGCCTTCCAATAAGGCCGTAAACAACTCGCGCAACAACGGGGTTTGCCAGGCGCCTCGCGGTGCCGCAAGAACGTTTTCCAGATCGGCGCGCAAGGTTTTTACCGCTTGTGGATCGACTTGTTTGGATTTGGCTCCGAATACGGCCTGGACTTTCTCCAGCGCTTGCGGCAATTGACTAGGTAATTCGGCATTGACGGCTGTTTGGGCTTTTTTGCGAATTTGAAACTCTACATCCCAACGCTGGTTGGAGTCTGCCACCGCTACGCACTGCAATTGCAAAGTACCGACTTCGGTATATGTCGCCAGTAATTGCACCGCCACTTCGGTTTTCAGTTGGCCTTCGAACGCCACTGCCAACGGCGGCAGACTGTGGAAGCGCTCGTCATCCAGCTCGACTATTGCGCCGGGCTGGTAAGTTCCGTCTCCGCTGCTCGACAACAAATGAAAACGTACCGGTTGGCCCACCCGGAGAGCGAATTGCCGATCACTTAACAAAATCTCATGACCTTCCTCGCTTCCTTTCGGCAGGATACAAACGCCATGCCCCCCAGGCTTACCATCACCACTTTTGGCCGCGGCATCAACCAGCAGAAAATAACTACGGGCGGCGCCACCGCCGATTTTCAACTTCTTGTCTCGGCGGGCAACCGCATAACTGACCGCGCCGTAAGCCACCGCCAATTCCGGATGGCTGTTATCCAGCAATAAGGGGGGGTGCCCGCCGCGCCAACCGGCTAATAAATCGATTAAGCGTTGCACCATGGCCGGACTGCGAAACACGCCGCCGTTCAGTAATAAGGCGTCGGGGACTATTTGATGCTCTGTGCCCGTTCCACTGAACGCCATTTGCGCAGCCTGGGCATGCATTTGCAAAAAGGCGGCAATATGCTTACTGATAGCCGGCTCCGCCGCGTAAGGCAAGCCAAACTCCACTACGCCGCTACGCTTCCTATCCGGTAGGTCTTGCAAACCGGACATGGGTAAAAAGCCATCCAATGCAATTTGCTTAACCTCTTCTTTGCTCAGCGACGTACTTTTTGTGCCGCCAATCAACCTGGAGCCGCCACCCAACAAGGTTATGGCAACCTGCTCGGGCGCGTCGTCGGCTAATAGCTGTTCCTTGGCGATCCGGCATTGCTCCAGCAATTGCGATAAATCGGCAGTCGAGAGTTTTTTATCGCCGGTTCGCAAGCGGCTTTCCGCTAAATGCGCCAGAGCCAGATCGATATTGTCGCCCCCCAACATCAAGTGGTCGCCGACACCTATGCGCGTCAGCTTAGGCTCGTCAACCCCCTGCTCAATCTTGATCAAGGTCAAATCGGTAGTACCACCACCGACATCGCAAACCAGCAATAAGCGCCTATCGGCCAGACTGGATTTGATGGTACCGGCATGCCGGCGCAGCCAGTCGTAACAAACCGCTTGCGGCTCTTCCAGCAATCTTACACCGCTCAAGCCGGCCATCTTGGCCGCTTCCAATGTTAAGGAGCGCGCGGACTCGTCAAAGGAGGCCGGCACCGTAATCACCACTTCCTGAAGCGCAAGTGGTGCTTTGGGAAAACGGTGCTCCCAAACGGCGCAGACATGTCGCAAATAACTAGCACTGGCTTCCAGCGGCGAGATTTTAAATACCGATTCGTCACTACCCCAGGGCAAAATGGCCGCGCTGTGATCGACCGAAGTGTGCGACAACCAGCTTTTAGCGCTGGTAACCAATCGACCTTGCGACTTTGCACCCAGCAAGCGCGCTGCTTCACCAAGCACAGCGCCTTTTTCCTGAGTCAAAAATCCGGCTTCTTCCGTTATTTCGCCTGGCGCGGGATGGTATCGCACCGACGGCAATAGTGGCTTGGCACTCACTTCGCCTGGCGCGATCAACTGAGAAATTTCGAACAAGTGAATAGCTTTAGCAGGGTCGCCTATATCGGAGTAAGCGACCACCGTATGGGTGGTACCTAGATCGATTCCGACCGAATAAGTAGCAGTGTAGTTTTTCAAAAGGACTTAGTATGTTTATTCTAATTATGTAGGGCAGCCTGACAAGTATTCAAGCAGGCGCGCGCGAGCGCCTATTTTAGTCGGCTTTCTGATCGAACACTCTCGTTTTTCTAGATAGCACTATCCAAGCCGTGGTTGCCGGGTGAAATAAATTTCCACAAACAACAATCTTTCGATGTGTTTCGAATAAAATGCTTGCGCGCCTAATGTTTGCGATGTTACTTTCCGCCTACGGCAACCATCAGTGCATTGCATTACTGAATGCGCCCACCGAGAACAAGATCTAGCGCTGTAAAGTAGTCGAGTCTGAATCAAGACCAGGCACCGCAGCAATTATTAACCAACTTGAACGAGTTAAATTCATGCTTATTAAACCTTCCGCATTAGCCGGCGTCGTGTTGCTGGCCGCCAGCCAATCAACAGAGGCAGTCGTCATCAATTTCGACTACACCTACGATGGCGGATTTTTCTCCGGCAGCAACGCAAGTAGACGAGACATCCTGGATGCCGCAGGCGGGTTTTTGGGAGGTATCTTAACCGACAGCTTGACTGCGATTACATCCGGCGGCATCAATAATTTCAGCGCGGTATTTCAACGTCCTGATACCGGCGCCAGCACGACACTGAGCAATTTCAGCGTGGCAGCCGACACACTCACGGTGTTTGTGGGTGGACAGACCATGGGCGCCGGCAACCTGGGCTATGGCGGCTATGGCGGTTACAGCGTCAGCGGCACCCAAGATTTTTTGACCAATGCAACACAACGCGGCCAATCCAATGCTACCTCCGGCCCGTCCGCAACTGATTTTGCGCCATGGGGCGGCCAATTGACCTTCAGTAGTTCGGCAAACTGGTATTTCGACACGGATCTTTCTACCACCGAGACATTTACCGGCAATGATTTTTATTCGGTGGCACTGCATGAGTTAGGCCACTTATTAGGCCTAGGCAGTTCGGACTCGTGGGATAATCAAGCCTCAGGCTCCGGCTTTACCGGTGCCAATGCGGTAGCGGCTTATGGCGGCAATGTACCACTGGAGGGCGATAAGGTTCATTGGTTAGAGGGCACCAAAAGCACGGCAAACGGGATTGAGCAAGAAGCCGCCATGGACCCTACTTTGCGCGTCGGTACGCGCAAAGTATTTACGCAACTCGACCTCGCCGCGCTGAAAGATGTGGGCTGGCAAGTTTCGGTAACCGCAGTGCCGGTTCCTTCCGCCGTTTGGCTATTCGGCTCTGCTTTATTGGGTTTTATTGCCAGCAAACGTAAGCAGCTTCTGAATTTCTAGCAAAATCATCACCGTCGCGCCGGACAAGCCAATTGGCTAATAAAACCGGCGCGATAAAGCGATTAAAACTTATTGACTGACACCTGATAAAAACGGCACAAAACTTACCCGCTCTATTACTTCATCCTCAAAGCCCTGCTCGGTGCGGGTTACCCGATGTAATTCCTGCATCCCTTCCAGCCCGACCGGAATCACCATCACGCCCCCCACAGCCATTTGCTCAAGTAAGGCTTCCGGAATTTCCGCCGGCGCGGCGGCAGCTAAAATCCCATCATATGGCGCGTGCTCCGGCCAGCCCCAGCCACCATCGCTATGCTTAAAACCCACAGTCTTGATACCCAACTCCCATAGGGTATCCCGGGCTTTTTTCATCAACGGCGCAATCCGTTCCACCGAATAGACTTGCGCTACCAGCTTCGACAATATTGCGGTTTGGTAGCCGCAACCTGTACCAATTTCCAGTACCTTTTGCAGCGGACCTTTTTCCAATAGCAATTCGGTCATTTTGGCGACAATATAAGGCTGCGATATAGTTTGATTGTGGCCGATAGGTAAGGCAGTATCCTCATAAGCACGACTCTCCAAAGCTTCGTCGACAAAAATATGCCTAGGTGTGTCAGACATTACCGCCAGGACTTTACTGTTATAGATGCCTTGCTCGCGCAGCCTAGAAATCATCCGCTCCCTGGTCCGCCGAGAAGTCATGCCTATACCCTGGATGCGTCTACTCATACGAGCGCCTCCATTGCCAGCCATTCACTCAATCCCTCCAATCGTTCATATCGCGTTAAGTCCAACTGTAGCGGCGTTACGGACACGTATCCGTTTCTTATCGCATCAAAATCGGTACCTGGCCCGGCGTCTTGTTCGCTGCCGGGCGGTCCCACCCAGTAAATAACCTGCCCCCGCGGATCATGGGAACGTATTACTGGTTCCGCTTTGTGCCGCTGCCCGAGTCGGGTAGATTGATAACCTTTTAATTCGGCAATCGGTAAATCAGGCACGTTGACGTTTAACAAAGTGTCTTCCGGCAAGGGATGAGCGAGGATTTTTTGCATTATTGTCACAGCCACATGTGCCGCCGTATCGAAATGTTTAGGGTCGCTGGATGCTAAAGAGATAGCCACCGCAGGCAACCCAAGAAAACGCCCTTCGGTAGCCGCAGCCACGGTGCCAGAATAAAGCACATCGTCGCCAAGATTGGCGCCATGATTGATACCGGCGAATACCATATCCGGTTCGTTCGCTAATAATCCTGTAATCGCCAGATGAACGCAATCCGTCGGCGTACCATCCACCCTGACAAAACCGTTTTCACATTGAGTGGCGCGCAAAGGCATATCCAGGGTTAAAGAATTGCTTGCGGCACTCCGGTTTTTATCTGGCGCCACTACTGATACGTTGGCGTGTTGACGCAGAGCTTCGGCCAATGTGTTGATGCCTTGCGCTAAATAACCGTCGTCGTTGCTGATTAGTATGTGCATACTGCCGTGAAACGCTTTAAAATTCACGCATAGTAGCAAAAAAAGCGCAAAACCAGCAGCTTACGTGACAAAAAAAACCACTTCCGCAGACGATGTCCTCTTGTTTCGAAACTCGATCGGCAAAGTCCAGACCATAGACACCAATACCGTTATTCTTAAGCCTGATAAGAAACCGCGGCCAATACCTTCATACAAGCCGCTCGAGCAGGTTGATCCGTTACAAAAAGATGTTGAGGGTAGCTTGGATACCCTGTTCCAAGAAGACAAGATCGCCTTCCTGGTGCCAGGCATGCAAAAAAGCGTCATCAAAAAACTTCGGAAGGGATATTACGGCCTGGATGCCGATATAGATTTACATGGCTTAAGTAGCCGAGATGCACAACAGCAGCTATTACGATTTTTACACTATTGCGTTGAAGACGGTTATCGCTGCGTACAAATCATTCACGGCAAGGGGTACAACTCTACGGATAATCAGCCAGTCTTAAAAAATGATATTAATCTCTGGCTACGCCAACATAAAGATGTCCTGGCGTTTTGCTCCGCTCCCCCCAAGGCTGGCGGTACAGGTGCCTTGTTCGTACTGTTACGCTTATCAGAAAAATTTGTGACATCCGAAGACGAGCCTCAATAACGCCCCTTTAGGCTACTCAAAAATCTCCCGCCTCTACCCAAACAAACGCAACTCCGTTCGCTATATTTTGCTTTGCCTTGACTTGTCCGGCTTGTTGCTCTAGTTTTTCAGCATTGCTGCTCCTTATCATGAAAATAATAACGAAACCAACGCCATGACCATAAATCAACACCAGCGACCTCTCCAAACCACAGGAGAAATTGGCGTTTCTATGCAAAGCACTATCGAAGCGGGGATTTTCAACAATGAGCCTTAACATTGGGATCGTGGGTTTAGGCAGAATTGGTCGCGGGGTATTAAGAGGAAATTTCGCACAAGAAAAAGGCGGCAGATTCGATATACGTGTAGTCTGTGACGTAATGGCTATCGATCACGTTGCTTACCTATTAGCAAACGATAGCACCTATGGCCGCCCCCCATTTAATGTAGATTGCGATGGCGACGATTTAATCATAGACGGCAAAAGAGTTCGCTATCAGAAGGTAGACCGGCGCCGTAGTTCGCCCGATGACGGCAGCTGGGGAGTATTGCGCCAATTTGATCTCGATGTATTATTTGACGCCACGGGCACCGCCACGATCCATGATTTCCGCTCATTGATAACGCAGGAAGTCGCTAAAAAAATCCTTTGCACTTGGAATGTCAGCGGTTGCGATATCAGTGTGGTATTCGGAGTAAATCATTCGGCGTACGATCCATTACACCATGACGTCATCTCTGCCAGTACCTGCACGGGTAACGCTCTGGTTCCTATCTGTCATGTACTTGATAAGCACATTGGCATCAATTTCGCCCGAGCCATCACTATCCATCCGCAACTTTCAGATCAACGTGTATTGGATGGTTATCACGCATCATCCCAACTTGGCCGTGGGTGCGCGTCTTCCATTATCCCAACCAGCACGAACGTAGGTAAATCCACGACATTGGTATTACCAAGACTGGAAGGCAAATTGGACGCTATGTCCTACAGAGTGCCAACTGCAATTGTCTCAGTTATTGATTTAACAGCCACTCTTTCTAGGAAAACGTCACTAGAAGAATGTGTAGAACTGTTTGAAGACTACGCCAACAAACAATTAGCAGGAATTATTCATTGTGACTATGGCGCATGGGGCCATCAAAAGGCTAGCATCGACTATATGGAAACCCAATATTCCTCAATATTGTTGATGCATCATCTGACTGTCAGCCAAGGCCACCATCTCGGCCTATCTTTAATGCATGACAATGAGTATGCATATTGCTGCCGAGTATTAGACGTATTGGGCATTTTATAAAACTAGTGCCAGCAAGTTTACCGAACACTCAATGAAACCCGATCACATTCTGGCAGAATGAACCGAATAACAAGCTTCTCAGCGGCCTCTTCACCGGATGCAACAGTTTTGATTCTGGGCAGCATCCCTGGAAAAGCATCACTGGAGGCTAATCGATATTACGCGCATCCACAGAATCAATTTTGGCCTATCATAACCGAACTTCTGGAACTCAATCCTAGTAGCTCATACTTAGCGAGAATAGAATCACTAAAATTAGCCGGCATTGCACTATGGGATGTAGTTAAGTCATGCCATCGGCACAACAGCAGTCTCGATGCAAAAATAGACAAAAACAGTATTGTTACAAATGATTTTCCAGGATTTTTCCTAAACCACCCCTATATTACGCATATATTCTTTAATGGCTTAACTGCAGAAAAAACCTTTCAAAAGCATGTTCAACCTTATATATGCACAGATCGGTTTACGTACCACCGATTACCCTCTACAAGCCCGGCGCATGCAGCGATGGCTTTTCAACAAAAGCTGGATAGTTGGCGCATATTAACAACAGCAATAGCAGAAGCCACTTACAGCGAAACAATAGAGACTTCAAAAACAAACCAAACAAGCAGACCAAGAAATATATTCTAGGAATATAAATTAACGCTGAACAGTACACAAACAAAAACGGCAGAGAAGCCGTCTAGCTAATCTGCCGCTACAAGCCCAATATTAAGGCATTTATTCTTCAGTTTGTACAGGCTCTGGTCTATCTACCAACTCGACGTAGGCCATAGGTGCGTCATCACCAGGCCGGAATCCGCACTTTATAATCCTCAAATACCCACCGTTTCTGGATTGATACCTTGGACCAAGCTCGTTAAATAATTTCGTCACAACATCTCTATCGCGCAACTTAGAGAACGCCTGGCGACGTTTCGCGACAGAGTCGTTTTTAGATAATGTAATCAAAGGCTCGGCGATCACGCGCAACTCTTTTGCTTTTGGTAACGTAGTCTTGATTAACTCGTGTCTAAACAAAGAGCAAGCCATGTTGCTAAATAGCGCTTTTCTGTGGCTACTATTTTTATTTAACTGTCTTCCAGATTTACGGTGTCTCATTTTTCAAATGCCTTATATTCAAATTCCAGCTTGCGATTGATCAGCCAGATTTTCAGGTGGCCAGTTTTCCAAGCGCATACCCAATGACAGACCTTTAATTGCAAGAATATCTTTAATTTCCGTTAACGACTTCTTACCCAGATTAGGTGTCCTCAACAACTCCACTTCGGTCCGCTGAATCAGATCGCCGATATAGAAAATGTTTTCCGCCTTTAGGCAGTTGGCAGAACGAACCGTCAACTCCAAATCATCTACAGGACGTAGCAAGACTGGATCGAACGACTCTTCCTCAATTGCCACCTCCTCATGTATCTGTTCGTTAACTTTTTCAAAATCTACGAACACAGATAACTGGTCATGAAGAATCGAAGCGGCCAATTTGATCGCCTGCTCAGGATCAACCGTACCATTTGTCTCCAATTCTATAACGAGCCTATCCAGATTAGTGCGTTGCTCGACACGAGTGCTTTCTACATGATAAGCGACCTTTACTATAGGACTAAATGCGGCATCGACCATTAACACACCGACCGGCGCGTCGTCATTCATCTCTTTCCTCAGACTGGCAGGAACATAACCCCGACCTCTCTCGACCTTAATCTTGATGTTGAGTGAGCAGTCTTGATTGTTGATGTTTGCGATTATCAGATCCGGGTTTACTAACTCCACATTATGGGGTAGTTCAATATCCCGAGCAGTTACGACACCAACACCCGATTTAGCCAGCGTGAGAGTCACTTCATCCTTAGAATGAACGACGACAGCAAGTTTCTTAAGGTTCAGTATGATGTCTATGACATCTTCTTGAACACCTTCTATCGTGGTGAATTCATGCAACACGCCTTCGATAGAAATTTCTGTAACTGCGCAACCTGGAATTGAAGACAGCATGACCCGCCTCAAAGCATTGCCTAAAGAATGCCCGAAGCCGCGCTCCAGAGGCTCGATAACGATTCTCGAGTGGTTGGCCGATTCGTTAATCACCTCGACAAGTCTAGGCTTAAGTAGGCCAACAATAGAACTCTGCATAATTTAAATCCTGGACTTATTTATTACTTAGAATAAAGCTCAACAACCAGCTGCTCGTTGATGTCAGAGCCTAAATCCACGCGATCAGGCACAGACTTGAATGTTCCACTCATCTCTTTGGAATTAACTTCTACCCAAACTGGAAAGCCATACTGCTCGGCAACAACCAGCGAGTCTTTAATACGTTGTTGGCTCTTAGCTTTTTCTCTAACCTTAATTACATCGCCTGCAGCGACTTGGTATGAAGGTATATTAATTAACCTATCGTTTACCAAAATCGCTTTGTGAGATACCAACTGCCTTGCTTCCGCCCGGGTAGCAGCGTAGCCCATACGGTAAACGACGTTGTCCAATCGAGACTCTAAAAAATCAAGCAAATTTTGACCAGTAGCGCCTTTTTGTAGGTCAGCAGCTTTGTAATAGTTCCGGAATTGCTTTTCCAAAACCCCGTATATGCGGCGCAAGCGCTGTTTGGCGCGGAGCTGCATAGCATAATCAGAATTCCTTGTACGCTTAGCGCCATGTTGACCAGGTCTTTGTTCTAATTTACATTTGCTTTCCAGAGATTTACCTCTGCTTTTCAAAAATAAATCAGTACCTTCCCTACGACTCAGCTTGCAAGCAGGACCAAGATATCTTGCCATTAAATTTACTCCACTATCCTAAACACGACGTTTTTTGGGTGGACGGCAACCATTATGAGGTATGGGAGTAACGTCCACGATATTTGAAATTTTGAACCCCATACTGTTCAAAGAGCGAACAGCAGATTCCCTACCAGGGCCGGGGCCCTTAATCATAACATCCAGATTTTTCATACCGTATTCCTGAGCTACCGCTCCTGCTTTCTCAGCAGCCACCTGCGCTGCGAAAGGTGTGCTTTTGCGTGAGCCACGGAAACCGGATCCACCAGATGTAGCCCAAGATAACGCGTTACCTTTTCTGTCTGTAATAGTAACGATTGTATTGTTAAAGGAAGCGTGGACATGAACGATACCGTCCGCTACTTCTTTCTTAATACGCTTTTTAACTCGATTCTGGGTTGCCATCAAAAATGCCTATCTAGATGTATTTATTTAGTAACTGACTTGCGCGGACCTTTACGAGTCCGAGCATTTGTTCTGGTTCTTTGTCCTCTCAATGGCAAACCACGGCGATGCCTGATACCACGATAACAACCCAGATCCATTAATCTTTTAATATTCATTGAGACTTCTCTGCGAAGATCACCTTCTACAGTCATCGCAGAAATAACCTTACGTATAGATTCAACTTGATCCTCAGAAAGGTCTCGAATCTTGACGGTTGGCTGAACCCCAACTTCATCGCAGATATTTCTAGCAGTTTGTCTGCCAATTCCATAGATAGCAGTCAACGCTATCTCCGCATGCTTATGGTCAGCCACGTTTATACCGGCAATACGAGCCATTCAGATACTCCAAAAACAGTACTATAAGGTTAAACAGGGGATTATATCACCCTGCAAAATAAATCACAAAAACAAGTTAGCCTTGACGCTGTTTGTGTCTGCCATCTTTACAGATAACTCGCACAACGCCGTTTCTTTTAATTACTTTACAACTTTTGCATATGGCTTTTATTGAAGCTCGTACTTTCACGGCAAACTCCTGGAAATTTTAAGATTTTTTCAAATTGGCTTTTTTCATCAAGCCTTCGTATTGCTGCGACATTAAATGCGTCTGCATTTGCGAAATAAAGTCCATCACAACAACCACAATGATAAGCAAAGATGTGCCACCAAAAGAAAAGGGCACATTCCAATAGACGATCAGAAACTCAGGCAACAAACATATCAATGTGATGTAAACAGCACCTATCAAAGTGAGCCGCGTCATTACCTTATCGATATAACTGGTAGTGTGAGCCCCCGGCCTAATTCCAGGCAAATAAGCACCTGATTTCTTAAGGTTTTCCGCGGTTTCCTTTGAATTGAAAACCAGAGCGGTATAAAAGAAACAAAAGAACACAATAGCCAACGCATAGCATAGAACGTACACAGGCTGACCGGGAGAAAGCACCGACGAAATATCCTGAAGCCAAGAAAAGCCATCAACATTCCCGAACCATCCTGCTATTGTCGCGGGAAATAAAATAATGCTTGATGCAAAAATGGGCGGTATAACGCCTGCCATATTCAACTTAAGCGGCAAAAAGGAACTTTGCCCTGAATAGACCTTGTTGCCTTGCTGCCTTTTTGGATAATTAATGGTTATCCGTCTTTGCCCTCTTTCAACAAAAACAACAACACCCGTTACAACTATCGACAAAGCGAACAACACAACAATAAACGCCCCATTCATTTCACCAGTACGTGCAAGCTCTAGGGTTCCGCCAATTGCGGAAGGCAATCCAGATACGATACCGGCAAATATAATTAGCGATATACCATTGCCTATCCCCCTTTCCGTAACCTGCTCCCCAAGCCACATTAAGAATATCGTACCGGTGACTAAAGTAATCGTTGTTATAAGAACGAAACTAATACCAGGCTGGATAACAACAGCTAGACCACCCGCAGTTTGGTTTTGCAAGGCTACCGAGATGCCTATCGATTGAAACATCGCCAAAACGACGGTGCCATAGCGAGTGTACTGAGAAATTTTTCTACGCCCGGACTCACCTTCTTTTTTTAGCTGCTCCATAGCAGGTATGACAATAGTCATAAGCTGCATAATAATAGACGCTGAGATGTATGGCATTATACCCAGCGCAAACAGGCTCAAACGCATCAACGCACCACCCGAAAACATGTTAAACATGTTTAAGATAGAACCCGACTGCTGCTCAAACATTATTGATAACGCTTTTGGATCTATCCCCGGAACGGGGATATGAGCGCCAATTCTGTATACGACAAATGCGCCTAAAACAAACAACAATCTTGACTTGAGCTCACCAAACCGAAATGTGCCTGCAGCAACATCAACTCCTTTAGCACTCACTTAAGCCTCGACTTTGCCACCAGCAGCTTCAATAGTTAACTTTGCACCAGCCGTAACGCCAAGTCCTTTTAAAACCAAAGACCGAGTAACTGTTCCAGTATTCACTACTTTAACTTGTTTTGAAAATACCGGGATAATGTTCTCACTGATCAGTAATTGAATATCTACAACATCAGCCTGAAGAGCATCAATTTCAGCCAAACGAACCTCGGCAGTAAATTTCTTTGTTCTGGAGGTAAAGCCAACCTTTGGAAGTCTACGCTGCAAAGGCATCTGACCGCCCTCAAAGCCCACTTTATGAAACCCCCCGGAACGGGCCTTTTGACCTTTATGACCTCTACCGCAGGTTTTACCATCAGTAGATCCTATACCACGCCCGACGCGCTTTGCCTTTTTTCTGGCGCCGCATGCAGATTGTATTGTGTTCAGATACATTAAACTTCCTCAACCTTTAGCATATATGCGATTTTATTGATCATCCCGCGATTTTCAGGCGTGTCGATAACCTCAACGACCTGCCGGATTCTGCTCAGCCCCAATCCTTTTAAACACTGCTGATGACTTTTTAAGCGGCCATTTTTACTTTTAGTCATCATTACGCTTAATTTTTTGCCACTCATATCGTTTTACCCTGTTATTTGATCAACAGATAAACCGCGCTTCGCTGCGATTTTCTTAGCGTCATGCATTGCGGTTAAACCGTTAATTGTCGCGCGCACAACATTAATCGGGTTACTCGTACCGATACATTTAGCCAGTACATTATGCACTCCGACGACCTCGAATACGGCGCGCATAGCACCGCCGGCAATGATTCCGGTACCTTCTGAAGCCGGTTGCATGTAGACCTTAGCCGCACCAGTGTTAGACATAATTGAATATTGTAGCGTACCTTCTTTCAACGCTACTTTGCGCATGTTCTTTCTAGCCTGCTCAAGCGACTTTTGAATCGCTACAGGCACTTCTCTTGCTTTTGAAACGCCATAACCAACACGCCCGTCGCCGTCACCGACGACCGTAAGCGCAGCAAAACCAAAAACTCGACCGCCTTTAACTACTTTTGCAACACGTCTTACCGAAACCAATTTTTCCTGTAATCCGTCTGTACTACCTTGAGATGGTGCTGTTGCCATGCTATTCCCCTAAAACTTCAAGCCAGCTTCACGTGCAGCGTCGGCTAACGCCTTTACGCGGCCATGATATTTAAAACCAGAGCGGTCAAATGCGACCTCAGTTACACCAGCCGCAATCGCTCTTTCAGCAACGATACGCCCTACCTCAGTAGCAGCTTTAATATTACTTGTATTACTCAAACCCGCCTTTACGTCAGGTTGTAGTGTAGACGCTGCCGCGAGGGTAGCCGTACCATCAACACTGAGAACCTGCGCGTAAATATGCTGGGAAGTTCTATGTATGGTAAGTCTATTTACATTTAATTTTTTGATTTTGCAGCGTAATCTCAACGCTCTTTTTAATCTCGATGACTTCTTATCCATCACTTCACCTATTTCTTTTTGGCTTCTTTTCTAGCCACGTATTCGTCAGCTATTCTCACACCCTTCCCTTTGTAAGGCTCGGGCGGGCGAAAAGCTCTGATTTCAGATGCGACTTGGCCGACTTTCTGCTTATCACTGCTCTTCACATGCAACTCAGTTTGCGTTGGCGCTTCAACGGTAACGCCTTCGGGAATTAAATATTCGACAGGGTTTGAATAACCCAAGGATAGAGTTAAAAGATTGTCTTTAACTTGCGCCCTATAGCCGACCCCAACCAACAACATCTTTTTGACGAATCCCTCGGAGACGCCTTTTACCATATTGTTAATTGACGCCCTAGCTGTACCTGCGTGGGCCTTAGCACCTTTTACACTATCGTCCCATTTGATTCTGATTACGTTAGATTCGATTTCAAGATCAACTGCGTCGCACAGATCAAACGCAAGCCGACCAAGTTTACCGTTAACTATCATTTGCTTGCCGTCAACTCTTACATCAACGCCTGACGGCAAAGTTATAGGCGCATTAGCTACTCTAGACATGATATACCTCTTTAATTAACAGACAGTGCAAATGACTTCGCCGCCGTGCCCTATAGCACGCGCAGCGCGATCAGTCATCACACCATTAGAGGTTGAAACTATGGCTATGCCTAGACCACCTAGCACTTTCGGCAACTCGTCTTTAGACTTGTATATTCTAAGCCCGGGACGGCTAACTCGCTTAACGCTCTCTATAACAGGAACCCCGTTGTAATACTTTAGCTCAACGGTCATTTCTGTATGGCACCCGGTAATTTCGGTTTTAAAGTCAGTAATATATCCCTCTTCTTTCAATACTTTAGCGATAGCCAGCTTTAACTTCGATGAAGGGATTTTTACACTCTTTTTGCCAGCAGATTGACCATTTCTAATTCTGGTTAGCATATCTGCTATTGGATCTGTCATACTCATTTTTCAATTCTCCAAAACTTAAACAGAACTACCAGCTAGCCTTTGATAAACCGGGCACGTCGCCACGCATTGTGGCCTCCCTCAATTTATTTCTACTAAGACCAAATTTTCTGTAGTATCCATGAGGACGCCCTGTCAGATTGCATCTATTACGCAATCTGGACTGACTGGAGTCTCTAGGTAGTTTTTGAAGTTGAACTTGAGCGCTCTCTTTCTCTTCAAAGGAGCTATTCGGAGACCTAATTATCTCTTTTAATTCACTTCTCTTTGCCTGATATTTTTTTATCAAGCCTTCACGCTTTACTTCGCGCGCAATCATTGATTTTTTAGCCATGTCGATACGCCTTAGTTTTTAAATGGAAAATTGAATAATTTCAACAGCGCTAGACCTTCTTCATCTGTTTTAGCGGTTGTTGTGATACAAATATCCATACCACGGAGCGCATCAATCTTGTCATAATCTATTTCAGGGAAAATAATTTGTTCTTTAATCCCCATAGAGTAGTTACCACGACCATCGAAACTCTTGGAACTCATGCCTCTAAAATCGCGTATTCTAGGTATTGAGATCGTAATTAACCTATCCAGAAATTCATACATTTTATCGGCACGTAAAGTAACCTTACAACCGATTGGCATGTCGTCGCGAATCTTAAACCCAGCAATTGATTTTCTAGCCAATGTAATGACTGCCTTTTGTCCTGATATTTTTTCCATATCAGAAACAGCGGACTGCAGGACCTTTTTGTCTGCAATAGCCCCGCCAACGCCCATATTAAGCGTTATTTTGGTGAGCTTAGGGACTTGCATTATTGTTTTGTAGCCAAATTGCTCCTGCAGAGCAGGAACAATTTCGGTTTTATATTTACTTTGTAGTCTAGCCATAGCCTTATTACCTTAGAGACCAACGTTTTCGTTCGTAGATTTAAAAAATCTGACTTTTTTTCCATCATCAAGAATTCTAAAACCCACTCTGTCGCCTTTTTTTGTTTTTGGATTAAATAAAGCAACATTCGAAATGTCAATTGGCATGTTTTTATCAACAATACCACCAGAAACACCGAGATTTGGATTACCTCGCTGATGCTTCTTAACTAAGTTAATACCTTCGACTAATATCTTGTGATCTTCAAGCACCTTACTAACTTTCCCTAGCTTGCCTTTATCTTTTCCAACTATTACTATGACTTCATCGCCTTGCTTAATCTTTTGCATCTTTGGACCTCTACAATACTTCTGGCGCTAGAGAGATAATCTTCATGAATTTATCGCCTCTTAATTCACGAGTAACCGGCCCAAAGATACGAGTACCAATTGGTTGTAGTTGGTTATTTAAAATTACGGCGGCATTACCGTCAAAGCGTATAACCGAACCATCGGCCCTACGAACACCTTTACGAGTTCTTACAACCAAGGCATTATATACATCGCCTTTTTTAACCCTAGTGCGCGGCATTGCGTCTTTGACGCTCACCTTGATGATGTCGCCAATGCCAGCGTAGCGGCGGTGCGAACCTCCAAGGACCTTGATACACATGACCTTTTTTGCGCCACTGTTATCGGCGACGTCAAGGCTAGTTTGCATCTGAATCATTTTTAAAATCCCAACTAAAATTATTGATTATCTATTGGCAGCTTCTAAGACTTCCAACAGCTTGAATGCCTTATTCTTAGAAACAGGACGACACGAGGTAATAGAAACCACATCGCCTTCTTGGCATATATTGTTTTCGTCGTGAACGAGAAGCTTAGTGGATCGCTTTATATACTTTCCGTACACAGGGTGCTTAACCAGGCGCTCTACCAAAACCGAAGCAGTCTTATCCATTTTATTACTAACAACACGACCAGTTACTTTACGTACAGTATCTAGATTTTCGCTCATATCTATACTCTTGCCATTTCACTTAGAATAGTACTAATGCGGGCAATGTCTCGCCTCACCTGCTTAATTTGACTCGACTTGCTAAGCTGTCCAGTTCCCTTTTGCATTCTCAAATTGAACTGTTCGCGAGACAACTCCAAAAGATTGGAATTCAACTCTTCTTTTGTTTTGCTTCTTAAATCTTTCGCTTTCATTACATTATTGTCCGTGTAGAGAACGTAGTTTTCACCGGCAGCTTAGCAGCGGCCAGTTCAAAGGCCTCTCGCGCTAATTCCTCGGAAACACCCTCAATTTCAAACAGCATCGTGCCGGGTTTGATCTGAGCAACCCAGTATTCTACACTACCTTTACCTTTACCCATACGAACTTCTAATGGTTTTTTCGTAATAGGTTTATCTGGAAAAATTCTGATCCAAATTTTCCCACCCCGTTTCACGTGACGACTAATAGCTCTCCTCGCGGCCTCAATTTGCCGGGCGGTCATTCTACCACGGCTAACTGACTTCAAACCATACTCCCCGAAGCTCACTGACGAACCACGCAATGCCGTACCGTTATTTCTACCGGTATGTTGTTTGCGAAATTTTGTTCTTTTTGGCTGAAGCATCTCTTATATACCCCTTCAACTATTTTTTTGAGTCGGCGTTTAATGATGCTGCATGAGCATCCATATCAAATACCTCACCCTTAAATATCCAAACCTTAATACCGATAATTCCGTAAGTGGTTTTCGCTTCAGCTGTTCCGTAATCAATATCAGCCCGCAACGTATGAAGCGGCACACGACCTTCGCGATACCATTCCGTTCTGGCAATTTCAGCTCCATTTAGCCTGCCAGCAACAGTGATTTTTATGCCTTCAGCGCCTAAACGCATGGTGTTCGTCACAGCTCGCTTCATCGCTCGGCGGTACATGATCCGCTTTTCTAACTGTTGAGCTATGCTTTCTGCGACTAAATACGCATCAAGCTCTGGCTTACGAATCTCTTCGACGTTTAATTGGACAGGAACCCCCATCATCGCGGATATGCTCTGCCTTAACACATCGATATCTTCGCCTTTTTTACCTATCACAATCCCAGGACGAGCGGTGTGCACAGTAATATTGGCATTATTCGCAGGGCGATTTATTTGCACCCTGCTAACAGATGCGTGAGCTAACTTTTGTTTGATATATTCTCTAACCTTCAAATCCTGCAATAGAAATACAGGGTAATTCTGGCTATTTGCATACCATCTCGAAGTCCAATCTTTTACTATCCCGAGACGAATCCCAGTGGGATGTACCTTTTGTCCCATTTTCTACCTCTATTTCTCTGCTACTTTAATTGTTATGTGACAAGTTCTTTTTAGGATGTGATTTGCACGTCCTTTCGCCCTTGCGCTAACTCTCTTTAACGTTCTGCCTTCATTAACGAATACAGTCGAAACCTTTAATTCGTCAACGTCCGCACTTTCGTTATGTTCCGCGTTAGCTATTGCCGACTCTAGAACTTTTTTGATTATCGCAGCAGCTTTCTTAGAGCTGAAACTAAGCAAATTCAATGCTTTTTCAACAGGTAACCCGCGTATTTGATCCCCCACAAGCCTTGCTTTTTGCGCAGAAAGAGGAGCATTACTTAATTTAGCCGAAACTTCCACATTCACTCCTTATCTTGATTTCTTGTCTGCTATATGGCCTTTATAAGTCCTTGTAGGTGAAAACTCACCCAGCTTATGCCCGACCATATTTTCTGAAATCAATACCGGCACATGCTGCTTCCCATTATGTACCGCAATAGTCAATCCCAGCATATCAGGGCTGATCATTGACCTTCTAGACCAGGTTTTAATCGGTTTCCTATTATTCGCTCTCACCGCTTCTTCGATTTTTTTAAGCAAGTGATGATCTATAAATGGACCTTTTTTAATTGAACGTGGCACGTCAAATACCTCTTATTTTTGCTTACGGCGTCTGACAATCATATTATCAGTACGTTTGTTTTTTCGAGTTTTATAGCCTTTTGTTGGCGTTCCCCAAGGAGAAACAGGGTGTCTTCCACCCGAGGTTCTGCCTTCACCACCACCATGAGGATGATCTACGGGGTTCATCGCCACACCTCTAACAGTAGGTCTAACACCGCGCCATCTTTTCGCACCTGCTTTTCCTAACGAAATAAGATTGTGCTCAGAGTTTGAGACCTCACCAACTACGCCTTTACAATCTGACGGAACTTTTCTCATCTCTCCAGAGCGTAGCCGGATAGTGACGTATGCGCCGTCTTTAGCAACCAATTGAACAGAGGTTCCTGCGCTTCTAGCTATTTGTGCGCCTTTTCCTGGCTTTAGCTCGATACAATGAATTGTGGTACCCAAAGGCATATTTCGCAGAGGCATACAGTTGCCAGGTTTAACCGGCGTTGTTTCCCCACTCAATATCTCTTGACCAACCTCTATCCCTTTTGGGGCGATTATGTATTTGCGCTCACCATCTTTAAAAAGAATCAGCGCTATATTCGCAGTTCGGTTAGGATCGTACTCAATGCGCTCTACCAATGCGGGGATATCAGTTTTGTCGCGTTTAAAGTCTACTATCCGGTAGAATTTTTTGTGTCCACCACCAATATGTCGAGTGGTTATCCTACCGAGATTATTACGACCGCCAGTGTTGCTTTTTTTGTCAAGTAGTTGCGCAAATGGCTTACCCTTATGCAAATCATTATTTTGTACACGCACTACAAACCGAGAACCCGGAGATGTCGGTTTTGATTTTAGAATAGCCATGCTCTTCTACCGCTCCTTATTTGCTTTAAAGTATTATGCTGTCGCTAATTCAATGTTATGACCAGGCTGAAGCTTAACATAAGCTTTTTTCCAGTCGGATCGCTTACCCAATGTTCGTCCGAATCGTTTTACTTTTCCTTTAACATTCAGAACACGAACGGCAGCTACTTCAACACCAAACATCAGTTCAACAGCATTTTTAATCTGCAATTTTGTTGCAGATTTTTTAACTTTGAATACAAACTGATTACTTTGGTCCGCAGCGTTGGAACTTTTCTCCGACACAATTGGCGCATGCAAAACACTTGCTAATTTGATCTGCTCAATACTCATGCCAAACGCTCCTCAATCTGTTTCAGCGCTGTTGCTGTCGCAATTACCTTATCCGCGGACACCAAAGACACTGGATCCACACTACTTGGAGTGACTACCGCTATATAAGGTATATTTCTAGCCGCTAGAATTAAATTCTCATTTAAGTCGTCCGCCACCACTAACAACCTTTTTGCATCGATACCCTTAATCTTGCTCAAAAAGTCTTTTGTTTTTGGTGTTGCCGGCGTTATGTCGTTGCATACAGCTAATCTACCCTGTCTCAACAATTCAGAAAAAATAGATCTAATACCAACCTTGTACATTTTTTTGTTCAACTTCTGATCAAAAGATCTTGGTTGAGCTGCGAACGCGACACCACCTGTACGCCATACCGGGCTTCTGGTTGTTCCAGCTCGCGCACGACCTGTACCTTTTTGACGGAACGGCTTAGCACCGCCGCCACTCACCGCAGCACGATTCTTTTGGCCTTTAGTACCCGATCTTGCTGCTGAAAGATATTTGGTTACCAGCTGATGCACTAGGGTTTCATTAAAATCCTGTCCGAACACTAATTCGGAGACATCCAGCGCCTGTGCAGAATCTTGATTATTGATTGCAGGTATTTGCAAAGTCATAAATTAACCTTTATTTAACATTTTAACTGCAGGTGTGATAACCACATCACCACCCTTGGCACCAGGCACAGCGCCTCTGACTAAAATCAGGTTCCTTTCAGCATCTACAGCATGTATAGTCAAATTCTGTATTGTTGTTTTAACAGCGCCCATATGTCCGCACATCTTTTTGCCTTTAAACACACGACCGGGTGTTTGGTTCATACCGCTGGAACCAGGAACCCGATGGGAGCGTGAGTTACCGTGCGTCGCGTCTTGCGTTCTGAAGTTATGGCGTTTGACTGTACCGGCAAAACCTTTACCAATACTTGTACCGGACACATCAACAACCTGCCCAGCTTCGAACACGTTAACACTCAACTCCGCACCAGCAGAAAACTCGGATGCTTCGCTCTCGCTCAGCCTGAATTCCCACAAGCCACGCCCAGCGGTCACATTGGCAGATGCGTAATGCCCAGCCATTGCTTTGTTGACTTTTGAAGACTTCACATCACCCGCCGCCACCTGAATAGCGCGATAACCATCAGTTTCAACGCTCTTTACCTGTATAACTCTGTTGGAGTCAATGTGAAGTACGGTAACAGGTACCGAAGAGCCATCTTCGCAAAATATTCTGGTCATACCACATTTACGACCAATAAGACCTATTGACATCTGCCAATCCCTCTAAATTATTACTTGCTGCTATTTAAGCTTAATTTGAACATCGACCCCAGCCGCCAGATCCAACTTCATCAAGGCGTCAACAGTCTTATCGGTTGGCTCAACGATATCAAGCAACCTCTTGTAAGTTCTCAGTTCATATTGATCACGCGCATCTTTGTTAACATGCGGTGAAATCAATACAGTAAAACGTTCTTTTCTAGTAGGCAAAGGAATGGGGCCCTTTACTTGGGCGCCCGTTCGCTTCGCTGTTTCTACTATCTCACCCGCCGACTGATCAATCAATTTATGATCAAAGGCTTTTAATTGGATTCTGATAGTTTGATTAGCCATCTTGATTACTCGATAATAGAAGCAACAACACCCGCACCCACGGTGCGACCACCTTCGCGAATCGCAAAACGCAAGCCGTCCTCCATCGCAATCGGTGAGATAAGTTTTACGGTAACGGCGATGTTATCGCCAGGCATTACCATTTCCACGCCTTCTGGCAAATCTACCGCACCGGTTACGTCGGTCGTTCTGAAGTAGAACTGCGGACGGTAGCCATTAAAAAATGGAGTATGACGACCACCCTCTTCTTTAGACAGCACATATATTTCTGCTTTAAAGTGGGCATGTGGCTTGATGGTATTCACATGCGCCAATACTTGACCACGCTCCACGTCTTCTCTTTTAGTACCACGCAACAGTACACCGACGTTATCGCCCGCTTGACCTTGGTCGAGCAGTTTGCGGAACATTTCCACACCTGTGCAGGTCGTTTGAACTGTATCTTTGATGCCGACGATCTCGACGGCTTCGCCAACTTTGATGATACCCCGCTCAACACGTCCGGTTACTACGGTACCGCGACCTGAAATTGAGAACACGTCTTCGATAGGCATCAAGAATTTGCCGTCGATCGCGCGTTCTGGCTCGGGAATGTAACTGTCCAACGCTTCAACCAAGCGAACTACGGATTGTACACCAATTTCGCTTTGCTCGCCTTCTAAAGCTTTCAATGCGGAACCAACGATAATAGGAGTGTCGTCACCTGGAAATTCGTATTGATTCAACAGCTCGCGAATTTCCATTTCAACCAGTTCAATCAACTCAGCGTCATCTACCATATCGGCCTTGTTCAAGAACACAACAATGTAAGGCACACCGACTTGACGTGACAACAGAATGTGCTCGCGCGTTTGCGGCATAGGACCGTCCGCAGCAGAGCAAACCAAAATCGCGCCGTCCATTTGGGCAGCACCGGTAATCATGTTTTTAACGTAGTCAGCGTGACCAGGGCAGTCAACGTGGGCATAGTGGCGGTTGGCTGATTCGTACTCTACGTGTGACGTAGAAATGGTTATACCGCGCGCACGTTCTTCCGGGGCATTGTCGATTTGATCAAAAGCCTTAACTTCGCCGCCTTGCAGCTCCGCCATGACTTTTGTTAATGCCGCTGTCAATGTGGTTTTACCGTGGTCAACGTGACCAATGGTGCCTACGTTTACGTGCGGTTTCTTTCTTTCAAATTTTTCTTTAGCCATGATTCAATACCTGATATGTAAAAAATTTAAGATACTTTTCTAATAATCGCTTCCGCAATGCTTGCAGGTGCTTCGTTATATCTTTCAAACTGCATACTGTACGTTGCTCTGCCCTGAGTCGCCGACCTAAGATCCGTGGCATAACCGAACATTTCGGCAAGAGGGACTTCGCACTCTATTACCTTTCCGGCCGGAACATCTTCCATTCCGTGAATGACACCTCTCCGTCGATTAATGTCACCCACTACCTCACCCATATAATCCTCGGGTGTTACCACCTCGACTTTCATAATAGGTTCAAGCAACGCAGGATTTGCAGTCTTAGCCCCATCCCTGAAACACATAGATCCTGCTATCTTGAAAGCCATTTCATTCGAATCGACATCATGATATGAACCATCGAATAAACTAACCTTTACATCAACAACCGGAAAACCTGCCAAAACGCCATTTTCCATTTGCTCTTGCACACCCTTGTCTATGGCCGGGATATACTCCTTGGGAATAGCACCGCCAACCAACTCACTCACAAATTCATAACCAGTGCCCGGCTCTTTTGGCTCCAACCGGAGCCATACATGCCCGTATTGACCCTTGCCTCCAGATTGCCTGATGAATTTTCCTTCGCATTCCACAGCACGCTTTATAGTTTCCCTATAAGCAACTTGGGGAGCCCCAACATTTGCGGCAACATTAAACTCTCTTCTCATCCGGTCAACGATAATTTCAAGATGCAATTCGCCCATTCCTGAAATTATTGTCTGACCCGACTCAGGGTCGCTACCCACTCTAAAGGACGGATCTTCTTGCGCAAGCTTAGCTAGCGCAGCGCCCATTTTATCTTGATCAGCTTTTGTCCTAGGCTCAACAGCAACAGCAATTACAGGCTCAGGAAACTCCATTTTCTCAAGCAGAATTGGCTTTTCAATATCACAAAGAGTATCACCAGTGGTGACGTCTTTCAGACCGATCAGCGCAGCGATCTCGCCGGCCCTCACCTCATTGATTTCGACGCGACTATTGGCGTGCATCTGAACAATGCGTCCAATTCTTTCTTTTTTACCTTTACCGACATTTAAAACCGCATCTCCAGACTTTACCAAACCGGAGTAAACCCTAAAAAATGTCAAGGTCCCAACAAATGGGTCAGTGGCTATTTTAAATGCTAACGCTGAGAAGGACTCATCATCAGAAGCACCACGAGTCGAACTAATGCCAGCATCTGACAGACCTTCTACGGGCTTTATATCGAGAGGGGATGGCAAAAAATCAATCACACCATCAAGAACACACTGCACACCTTTGTTCTTAAAGGCCGACCCACAATAAGCCGGAACCAACTTATTCTGCAGAACCTGCGCCCTTATACCCAGTTTTATTTCTTCGTTTGTCAAAACACCTTTTTCAAGATATTTATCCATTAATTCTTCGGACGCATCTGCAGCAGCTTCAATTATACGCTCGCGCCAATTTACAGCAGATTCTTCCATTTCTGCTGGAATTTCCGTTTCCGTAAAACTCACACCCATGTTGGCATCTTCCCAATAGATTGCCTTCATTTTCAGCAAATCTATAATGCCTTTAAAGCTCTCCTCCGCCCCAATCGGCAATTGCATTGGAATTACATTGCTACCAAGCCGAGATTTAATTTGCTCAACGACGCGCAAAAAATTTGCGCCGGAACGATCCATCTTGTTTACAAATGCCAGCCTTGGCACATGGTATTTGTTTGCCTGGCGCCAGACCGTTTCCGACTGAGGCTCCACCCCACCCACCGCACAAAAAACAGCGCACGCACCATCCAAAACACGCAAAGACCGCTCCACCTCTATAGTGAAATCGACGTGCCCAGGCGTATCTATAATATTAATTCGATGCTCCGGGTATTGCTTTTCCATTCCCAACCAGAAGCACGTAGTCGCAGCAGAAGTGATTGTTATACCCCTCTCCTGCTCTTGCTCCATCCAATCCATTGTCGCAGCACCATCATGGACCTCGCCCATCTTGTGCGAAACCCCGGTGTAAAACAGTATCCGCTCGGTCGTAGTTGTTTTTCCGGCATCTATATGCGCCATAATGCCTATATTACGATAACGCTCTATAGGCGTCTTACGAGCCACAACAACTACCCTGCTTAACTTTTCTTACCAGCGATAATGAGCAAACGCTTTATTAGCTTCAGCCATTCTATGCGTGTCTTCGCGTTTCTTTGCAGCGGCGCCTCGACCCTCAGAGGCGTCCAACAACTCACCCGCCAACTTAGCCGCCATGGTTCTTTCGTTACGCTTACGCGCCGCATCAATCAACCAGCGCATCGACAGCGCCAACCTTCTGGCAGGACGCACTTCGACAGGCACCTGATAAGTAGCACCACCAACCCGGCGCGACTTAACCTCAACGCGCGGCTGAACGTTTTCCAATGCTTTTGCAACCAAATCTAAAGATTCTTTATGACCTTTACCTTCGATAACATCCAAAGCACCGTAAACAATTTTCTCAGCGACAGACTTCTTACCATCCTCCATAATCATGTTCATGAATTTTGACAGCATATCGCTACCAAAACGCGGATCTGGATTAATGACTCTTTTTGCAGCAACTCTTCTTCTTGACATCTGTTATCAACCTTTATTTCTTAGGTCTTTTCGCGCCATATTTGGAGCGACCACATTTTCTATCCTTAACACCAGAAGTATCGAGACTCCCCCGAACCACGTGATAACGCACACCAGGCAAATCTTTCACACGACCACCCCGAATCAGCACCACAGAGTGCTCCTGAAGATTGTGTCCTTCACCACCGATATAGCTACTTACTTCCGCACCATTGGTCAGCCGCACCCTCGCAACCTTACGCAAAGCTGAGTTCGGCTTTTTCGGGGTTGTAGTGTAAACCCTGGTACAAACCCCGCGCCTTTGCGGACAAGCCTCCAACGCCGGAACGTTAGTCTTTTCTATTTTTTTAGCACGAGGCTTACGGACCAATTGATTGATCGTGGCCATTCTTAACTACTCCAAATATGCAATGTTTAATAAGCAATAAAGGACTCTGCGCGATCACAGATCAATACAGCTCCGCCCAAACCTATTGGCCGATGTGAGCAGAGCATGATACCTTTACAATAGACCTAGGTCAAGCGTTTTTAAAATTCTCTACTCTACATTCAAAGCTTGTTTCAACGCTTCCTCCACATCGACAGCTTCAATGGCCTGACTAGAAGCTTCTGAACCGGAACCAGAGTCCGCCGCCCTTCTCTTACGTCGCTGTTCATGGTAAGCCAAACCAGTACCCGCCGGTATGAGACGACCAACAATGACGTTCTCTTTTAAGCCATTCAAGCTATCGCTGATACCTCTTACCGCCGCATCTGTCAACACCCGAGTCGTCTCTTGGAACGACGCCGCCGAAATAAATGACTCGGTGGCCAACGATGCTTTCGTGATACCCAGCAACAAAGAATCGTAGCTAGCCGGAATCTTACCTTCACGTTCAACTTGGTCGTTCACTGAGTTAATCATGGTACGTTCGACCTGCTCTCCTTTGACGAAATCTGTGTCTCCAGAGGCGGTAATCTCGACTTTTCTGAGCATTTGGCGGATGATTGCCTCAATATGCTTGTCGTTGATTTTTACACCTTGCAGACGATATACATCTTGAATTTCTTTTACCAGGTAGTCGGCCAATTCTTCGATACCGCGCAGTCTTAAAATATCATGAGGGGTCAGCTCACCTTCAGCGATGGTTTCGCCTTTATCAACAAATTCACCCTCGAATACGGTGATATGCCGCCACTTTGGAATTAGGGTTTCGTATTGCTCGCCTTCCGAATCCGTGATGATGACGCGCTGCTTACCCTTAGTTTCTTTACCAAAGGAGACCATACCGGTTGCCTCCGCCAAAATAGCAGGGTCTTTTGTTTTACGCGCTTCAAACAGATCAGCAACCCTTGGCAAACCACCGGTAATATCCCTGGTTTTACTGGATTCTTGCGGAATTCTCGCTAAAACGTCACCAACCTTTACTTCCCCTCCGTCCTTAACCCCAACGATAGCGCCTGCAGGTAAAAAGTATTGAGCTGGAATATCAGTACCCGGCAAATTGATTTGCCCACCTTGCTCATCAAGAAGACGAACCATAGGCCGCAACTCTTTACCGGCTGAGCTTCTTTGCTTAGGATCCGTAACCACTCTCGAGGTTAAGCCAGTGACATCATCTGACTGCTCTTGAACGGTGATCCCGTCCATAAAATCAATCAGCTGAATAAAACCGTCTACTTCGGTGATAACCGGGTGAGTATGCGGATCCCAGTTCACGATAATATCGCCAGCACTGACCGGGCTACCATCACCCACCGACAATACGGCACCGTAAGGAATTTTGTAACGCTCACGCTCACGACCGTAATCATCCATAACCCCAACCTCGCCAGACCGAGATACCGCAACAAGATTGCTCTCTCTGTTCTTAACGGTTTTTAGGTTATTGAGCTTTGCAGTACCGCTGGATTTAACTTGCACGTTGCTAACCGCAGCAGACCGCGAAGCAGCACCACCGATGTGGAAGGTCCGCATTGTCAGCTGAGTACCAGGTTCACCAATTGACTGTGCCGCCACAACGCCCACGGCTTCACCGATGTTAACTAAATGACCGCGCCCTAAATCACGCCCGTAGCATTTGGCACAAACACCTTGCCTCGATTCGCAAGTAATCACAGAGCGCACCAACATCTTGTCAACGCCGTTATCTTCCAGAACCGTGACCAAATTTTCGTCAATCATGGTGCCGGCAGGAATCAGAATATTATTGCCGGCGGGATCGGTTACGTCTATCGCCGCGACTCTTCCCAACACGCGATCAGCCAAAGGCTCAACCACGTCCCCGCCTTCAATAATCGGCATCATGGTCAGACCGTTTTGTGTACCACAATCAGATTCAGCAATCACCAAATCCTGTGCGACGTCGACCAAACGTCGAGTCAAATAACCCGAGTTAGCGGTTTTAAGCGCGGTATCCGCCAAGCCTTTGCGAGCACCGTGGGTTGAAATAAAGTACTGTAATACGTCCAAGCCTTCACGGAAGTTCGCAGTAATCGGCGTCTCAATAATGGAGCCATCCGGTTTAGCCATCAAACCCCGCATACCCGCCAACTGGCGAATCTGTGCGGCGGAACCCCGCGCACCGGACTCGGCCATCATAAAGATGGAGTTGAACGATTTTTGCTTTACATTCTCGCCTTTTGAGTTGACAACTTCGTCTTCACCCAAACCTTCCATCATTACTTTCGCGACCTGATCATTGGCGCGAGACCAAATATCAACGACCTTATTGTAACGCTCACCGTCCGTAACCAAACCGGAGGCGTACTGGTTTTGAATTTCATTAACCTCGGCGTCGGCGGAACGAATGATGTCGGCTTTCTTGACGGGAATTTCCATGTCTTCGATACCGAAAGACACCCCGGAGCGCGTGGCATATTTAAATCCCAGGTACATGATCTTATCTGCCAACATTACGGTTTCTTTGATACCGAGATAGCGGTAGCTATAGTTGATCAGCCGGGAAATATTCTTCTTGGTCATGTCGACGTTGACCAATTCGTAAGGCATACCGTCTGGCACAATACCCCAAACGATTGCGCGCCCTACCGTAGTTTTCTTTCTGCTGACGATGGTTTCGAAGTCGCCTTCCGGAGTTTTCAATTTCTCGGTGACGCGCACTTCAATTTTACTTTGCAATTCAACAGCTTTAGCGTCAAGCGCTAACATTACCTCTGACAAATCGCCAAATACACTACCCTCGCCTACCGCATTAATTTTCTCACGTGTAATGTAATACAAGCCCAAAACTACGTCCTGAGAAGGATTGATTACTGGCTCACCGTTGGCGGGCGATAAAATATTGTTAGTTGCCATCATCAAGGTACGCGCTTCCAACTGCGCCTCAATAGACAACGGAATATGCACGGCCATTTGGTCGCCGTCGAAGTCGGCGTTGAACGCACTACAGACCAAGGGATGCAACTGAATGGCTTTACCTTCGATCAAAATCGGCTCAAATGCTTGAATACCTAATCTATGCAACGTCGGAGCACGGTTTAGTAATACCGGATGCTCACGAATTACTTCTTCAAGAATATCCCATACTTCCGCACCTTCACGTTCCACCATTTTCTTGGCTGCTTTGATCGTCGTCGCTAAGCCACGCAACTGCAATTTGCTGAATATGAAAGGTTTAAACAACTCCAAAGCCATTTTTTTCGGCAAACCGCACTGATGGAGCCTTAATGTCGGCCCCACCACGATAACCGAACGTCCGGAATAATCGACGCGCTTGCCCAACAAGTTCTGCCGGAAACGACCTTGCTTACCTTTGATCATATCGGCCAAAGATTTCAAAGGACGTCTGTTGCTACCGGTGATAGCACGACCGCGGCGACCATTATCCAACAACGCATCGACCGCCTCTTGCAGCATGCGTTTTTCGTTGCGAACGATGATGTCAGGCGCGTTCAAATCCAGCAAGCGTGTTAAGCGATTATTTCTGTTGATTACCCGACGATATAAATCATTCAAATCGGAGGTTGCGAAACGACCGCCATCCAATGGCACCAATGGACGCAACTCGGGTGGCAATACTGGCAAGACCGTCATAATCATCCATTCCGGACGATTATTAGAAGCCAGCAAAGAATCGATAACTTTCAGCCGTTTCGAATATTTTTTGATTTTGGTATCGGAATTCGTCGCGTTGATTTCTTCACGTAGCGTGTTGATTTCTTCTTTTAAATCAATTGATTTGAGCAAATCATAGATCGCCTCGGCACCCATTTTTGCAACGAAATCGTCGCCGTGTTCTTCAACAGCGTTCAAATATTCTTCGTCGGTCAGAAGCTGGCCTTTCTCCAACGGAGACATGCCCGGATCAATCACGACGAATGTTTCAAAATACAACACCCGTTCGATCGAACGCAATGTCATATCCAATAGCAAAGCAATCCGGGAAGGCAGTGATTTCAGAAACCAAATATGCGCCACCGGGCTGGCCAAATCGATATGGCCCATTCGTTCGCGGCGTACTTTAGACAAGGTAACTTCGACGCCGCATTTTTCGCAGATGACGCCGCGATGCTTTAGGCGCTTGTATTTACCGCACAAGCACTCATAGTCGCTGATGGGTCCGAAAATCTTGGCGCAAAACAAGCCGTCACGTTCCGGTTTAAAGGTTCGGTAATTGATTGTCTCAGGCTTTTTCACTTCACCATAAGACCATGAACGAATCATGTCCGGCGAAGCCAATCCAATGCGGATATTGTCAAAATCGTCTGTACGACCTTGACGTTTTAAGAAATTCATTAAATCTTTCAAGAGCTTATCCCCTTTAAATGTTATCCGATATTGTCCAGAATCTATCTCGCAAAGAACAGAATTAGTCTTGTTCCATTTCGATATTCACTGCCAGCGAACGAATCTCTTTCACTAAGACATTGAATGATTCCGGCATGCCGGCTTCCATTGAATGGTTGCCATCGACAATGTTTTTATACATTCTGGTTCTGCCTGTCACGTCATCGGATTTGACCGTCAACATTTCTTGCAATGTGTACGCGGCGCCGTAAGCTTCCAGGGCCCAGACCTCCATCTCACCAAAACGCTGGCCACCGAATTGCGCTTTACCGCCCAACGGTTGCTGCGTTACCAAACTGTAAGGGCCGGTAGAACGCGCATGCATTTTGTCGTCCACCAAGTGATTCAGTTTCAGCATATACATGTAACCCACAGTAACTTCACGCTCAAACGGTTCGCCTGTTAAGCCATCGTACAGTACGGTTTGCCCGTGCTCCGGTAAATCGGCCAAACGCAACATGGTACGAATATCTTCTTCCGAAGCCCCGTCGAAGACCGGGGTCGCCATCGGTACACCGGCAACCAAGTTGACCGCCATCTCTAGAATTTCTTTATCGGTAAACGAATTCAGATCTTCCTTTCGGCCGCTGCAATTGTAAATTTTCTCCATGAAACCACGTATTTCCGCGACTTTTGCTTGAGCTTCCAGCATCTTACCGATCTTGATACCCAAGCCTTTAGATGCCCAACCCAAATGCGTTTCCAACACCTGACCAACGTTCATCCGCGATGGTACGCCAAGAGGATTTAACAAAATGTCGACGGGGTTACCGTCAGCGGTATACGGCATGTCTTCAATCGGCACGATTTGGGAGATAACCCCCTTGTTACCGTGACGGCCGGCCATCTTGTCGCCCGGCTGAATACGTTTTTTAACAGCCAAATAAACTTTGACCATTTTCAACACGCCCGGCGCCAAATCGTCGCCCATGGTGATTTTTTTCTTTTTCTGCTCGAAACGCTCGTCGAACTCTTTACGTTGCTGCTCGACATGCTCGGCAACGGTCTCCAATTGCACGTTGACATCTTCGTCTTGTGTGCGAATTTTCAACAACTCGGAAGGCACCAAGCCATCCAGATAATCAGCGGTAATTTCTTCGCCTTTTTTCAAGCCATTCGGACCCTTTTCGGCTTTTTTACCAGCTAACAAGGTTTTTACCCGAGCAAAAATATCGTGCTCGACGATTTTCAGTTGGTCATCCAAGTCTTTCCGGTAACGCTTGATTTCCGCATCTTCGATTTCCAGGGCTCGCTTGTCCTTTTTCACTCCATCACGAGTGAAAACCTGAACATCAATCACAGTACCGCGCACGTTGCCCGGCACACGTAGCGACGTGTCTTTCACATCGGCTGCTTTTTCGCCGAAGATGGCTCTCAGCAACTTCTCTTCTGGCGTTAATTGCGTTTCACCTTTCGGCGTCACTTTACCCACTAGAATGTCGCCGCCTTTCACTTCCGCACCGACGTATACAATCCCGGATTCATCCAATTTGGATAAGGCTTCTTCACTAACGTTTGGAATGTCCGCGGTAATCTCTTCCGGACTGTGCTTGGTTTCGCGAGCTACGCAGGTTTTTTCTTCGATATGAATAGTCGTAAAGCGATCTTCCTTTACTACTCGCTCAGACACCAAAATGGAGTCTTCGAAGTTATAGCCATTCCAGGGCATGAAGGCTATCAACATGTTTTGACCCAGGGCCAATTCGCCGATGTCGGTCGAAGGGCCGTCCGCCAAAATATCGCCGGCTCTGACGATGTCGCCGAGTTTAACCAGTGGTTTTTGGTTGATACAGGTGTTTTGGTTGGAACGGGTATATTTAATCAAGTTGTAGATATCCACGCCTGGCACACCCGCAACGGTCTCTTCGTCATTCGCACGTACTACGATACGCCCGGCATCAACCGCTTCGATACGACCACCACGAGTTGCTACCACGGTTACACCCGAGTCTTTTGCGACGACACGTTCCATACCTGTACCGACCAAAGGCTTCTCTGCACGCAATGTGGGAACCGCTTGACGTTGCATGTTCGAACCCATCAGCGCCCGGTTCGCGTCGTCATGTTCCAAGAACGGGATGATGGATGCCGCCACGGATACGATCTGCTTGGACGATACGTCCATATATTGCACGGTTTCGGACGAAGCCAAGGTGAATTCGTCTTTGTAACGGCAAGACACCAAGCCTTCAACCAATTTGCCGTTTTCGTCAACCGCCACGCTGGACTGCGCGATAACGTATTCTCCTTCTTCGATTGCGGAAATGTAATCGACCTGATCGGTTACTTTACCGTCGACCACTTTCCGGTACGGAGTTTCCAAGAAGCCGTATTCGTTGGTTCTGGCGTAGACAGACAATGAGTTAATCAAACCAATGTTCGGCCCCTCTGGCGTTTCGATAGGGCAAACTCGACCATAGTGAGTGGTGTGTACGTCACGAACCTCGAATCCAGCGCGCTCTCTGGCTAAACCGCCAGGACCCAGTGCCGAAACCCGACGCTTGTGGGTAACTTGCGATAACGGATTGTTCTGGTCCATAAATTGCGACAACTGGCTGGAACCAAAGAATTCCTTGACTGCCGCAGAAACAGGCTTAGCGTTGATGATTTCCTGCGGCATATAGCCCTCGGAATCCGCCAAGGTCAAACGTTCTCTGACAGCCCGTTCGACTCGAACCAAACCGATGCGGAACTGGTTTTCGATCATTTCGCCAACAGATCGTACACGTCTGTTACCCAAATGGTCGATATCGTCCACGGTACCGTTACCATTTCTGATTTTGATCAGTTCTTTCAAAACATCGATGATGTCTTCTTTGCTTAGCGTGCCCGGGCCTTCGGTTTCTTCACGCCCCAATCGACGATTGAATTTCATCCGGCCAACGGCTGATAGATCGTAACGTTCGTCGGTAAAGAACAGGTTTTCGAATAGGTTTTCCGCAGACTCTACGGTAGGCGGCTCACCAGGACGCATCATTCTGTAGATTTCCACCAATGCCTCCAGGCGATTTGTGGTGGTATCCAAACGCATCGAATTGGAAATGTAAGGTCCTCTATCCAAATCGTTAACATACAATGTATCGATTTCGCGAACACCCGCATCGATCAACTTCTGTAATAAATTGTCGGTGATTTCGTCATTAACACTAGCCAACAGCTCACCGGTGGATGTATCGACAACATTGTGGCCTAGAATTTTTCCGTACAAATAGTCCCTAGGCACTTCGATTTCAGTGACACCGGATTTTTCCAGTTGGCGAACATGTTTGGCAGTAATTCTGCGCCCCTCTTCGATAACAACGTTACCGTCGTGCTTAATATCGAAAACAGCCATTTCACCACGCAACCTATCCGGGATCACGTGAAACATCAATTTTTCGGCGCTCAATGAGAACTTGTTGGTTTCGAAGAAAATTTTGATCATTTCTTCGTTTTCATATCCCAAAGCCCGTAACAAAATAGTCGCCGGAATTTTTCTACGTCTGTCTATACGCACGTAAACAGCGTCTTTATGATCAAATTCGAAATCCAACCATGAGCCGCGATAAGGAATGACTCGGGCATTAAACAACAACTTGCCGGACGAATGGGTTTTACCTTTGTCGTGGTCGTAAAATACACCGGGGGATCTGTGCAACTGCGACACAATGACCCGCTCAGTGCCGTTAATCACGAACGTACCGTTGTCGGTCATCAGAGGCAGTTCACCCATGTAAACTTCCTGCTCTCTAATATCCTTAACGACTTTGGTATTAGCAGGCGCGTCTTTATCATAAATAACTAGACGCACTAAAACACGCAAAGGCGCTGAAAATGTAGCGCCGCGCTGTTGACACTCTCTTACATCGAATGCGGGTTCCCCCAAGCGATATTTAACATACTCCAATACGGCATAGCCGGAATGACTTACTACCGGAAAGACACTGGAGAATGCGGCATGCAGCCCTTGATTGCGCCGTTTATCCGGCTCTATGCCGGACTGCAAAAAATTTGCGTACGAATCAATTTGTGTTGCCAAAAGATAGGGAACTTCCAATACTTCGGAACCCTTCCCAAAATTATTACGGATACGCTTTTTTTCGGTAAAAGAATAGGCCATATTGCTTCTATACCTTCGTCGTCAGAGATTATTTACTACTGTTTTAGAAACAGTAAAAGGCCGACGGCAAAATGCCGTCAGCCCGGTTTGATAGGCTTATGCCTGGTATGCAGTCAAGATGCTTATTTGATTTCGGCAGTTGCGCCAGCTTCTTCAAGCTCTTTTTTCGCCGCTTCGGCTTCGGCTTTGTTGACACCTTCTTTAACAGTAGTAGGTGCGCCTTCAACAGCGTCTTTCGCTTCTTTCAAGCCCAAGCCTGTCAAACCGCGAACAGCTTTAATAACCGCTACTTTGTTTTCGCCGAAACCGGTCAAGATAACATCGAACTCGGTTTGCTCTTCAACAACAGCCGCCGCTACAGGAGCTGCAACCGCTACTGCCGCAGCAGCAGAAACGCCAAACTTTTCTTCCATCGCTGAAATCAGATCAACGATTTCCATCACAGTCATGTTAGAGACTGCTTCCAAGATGTCTTGTTGTGAAATTGCCATTGTATATTCCTCTAAAATTAATGAGTTTTAACTGGTTAACGCGAGATTATGCCGCTTCTTTCTCGTCTCTGATTGCAGCCAGAGTACGTGCGAGTTTCTCAACCGGTGCTTTCATGACCGACATCAGCATGCTGATACCTTGGTCACGGGTTGGCAATCTTGCCAATCTATCCAACTCCGATCCGTCAAAAGCCTGACCACCGATTGCCACTACTTTCGCGATCAGTTTGTTATGGCCCTTGGAGAATTCGCTGATGAGCCGTGCAGCGCAGCCTGGATCTTCCATGGAAAATGCCAGTATTAAAGGACCGACCAGCCCTTCCTGCATACATTCAAACTCAGTCCCAGCGACAGCACGTTTAGCCAGTGTATTTTTGACTACGCGCAAATAAACGCCCGTTTCTCTCGCGGTTTTACGCAGCTCCGTTAATTCGGTAACTGTCAAACCCCGATATTCCGCCGCGATGGCGGAATGGGCTTTAGCGGCGAATTCAGCAACTTCCTCTACGACAACTTTTTTGCTATCTAAATTGAGTGCCACATCTACCTCCGGTACTTTCCGATTATCCATCGGAATCTATGAAACGCATCTTACGATGCCCCTTTCACGGTCCCTTTCACCAGCTTTGCGGCTCCAGCTCCCGTCTGCGTAGGAAAATTAAGCTTTCGCACCTACGGTCTTTGACGGTTGCCGATAACTCGGCAACCCAAAGCCTTACAACTTGTTAAATTCTTAAATGTCGATACTGCCTTGATCGATCCACAAGCCAGGACCCATGGTCGAGGACAATGCAATCTTTTTCAAATAGACGCCTTTGGCAGCCGTCGGTTTAGCTTTTTTAAGATCTGAAATCAAAAACTCCAAATTTTGTTTGAGCGCAGTTTCATCGAAAGATACTTTACCGATAGAGCAATGAATAATGCCTGATTTATCTGTGCGGTATCTGACCTGCCCTGATTTGGCATTTTTAACTGCTGTGACAACGTCAGGCGTCACGGTACCTACTTTCGGGTTTGGCATCAGGCCTCTTGGGCCTAAGATTTGCCCTAATTGGCCCACTACACGCATTGCATCAGGCGAGGCAATTACCACATCAAAGTTCATTTCGCCGCGTTTTACTTGCTCAGCTAAATCGTCCATACCAACGATGTCGGCACCCGCTTCGCGAGCCGCATCCGCATTTGGGCCTTGTGTAAATACAGCAACTCTTACTGTTTTACCGGTACCGTTTGGTAACACGGAAGCGCCACGAACGTTTTGATCAGATTTACGTGGATCAACACCCAAGTTAACACTCACATCCACAGACTCATCAAACTTGCTATTGGCAAACTCTTTCAACAGAGCCACTGCTTCGGCAACCGAATATTGTTTACTTCTAACTACCTTTTCTTTGATAGCCTTTGCTTTCTTAGTTACTTTTGCCATTACACGCCCTCCACGTTCAAGCCCATGCTGCGAGCGCTTCCCGCAATAATTCTTATCGCCGCCTCCAAATTTGCTGCGTTCAAATCTTCCATTTTGGTTTTAGCAATTTCTTCCAGCTGAGCACGCGAAACGGTGCCTACTTTATTAGAATTAGGCTTGCTGCTTCCGCTTTTAATACCCACTGCTTTTTTCAACAAAACCGAAGCAGGTGGCGTCTTGGTAATAAAAGTAAAGCTTTTATCACTATAGACGGTGATAACAACAGGCAAAGGCAGGCCTTTCTCAACTTCTTGAGTTCTTGCATTAAACGCCTTGCAGAACTCCATAATATTGACACCACGCTGACCCAATGCAGGACCAATTGGTGGACTAGGATTAGCCTCGCCTGCTTTAACTTGCAGCTTGATGTACGAATCAATTTTTTTTGCCATTTTATACTCCTAACGGGTGCAAACGCTTTTCAGCTCCCCAACAAACAAAAATCCCGGCCATGCAAATGACAGGGATTCGTAAAAATCTCAAATTGTAGTCTAGACTTTTTCAACCTGTCCAAATTCTAATTCAACCGGCGTAGATCGACCAAAAATAAGAACCGATACGCGCAACCGGCTTTTCTCGTAATTCACTTCTTCTATATTGCCGTTAAAGTCTTTAAATGGGCCATCAGTAATCCGCACAACTTCCCCAACTTCAAACAATACTTTGGGCCGTGGCTTATTCACACCCTCTTCGACACGATTTAATATTGCCATTGCTTCCTTTTCTGAGATTGGTGACGGCCTATCTGATGCCCCGCCTATAAAGCCCAATACCCTAGGAACATTTCTTACTAAATGCCATGTTTCGTCATTCAATTCCATTTGCACAAGCACGTATCCGGGAAAGAATTTCCTTTCACTTTTACGCTGCTGACCCATGCGCATTTCAACAACTTCTTCAGTAGGGACCAGAATTTTTCCAAAAAACTCTTCCAGACCTTCGCGTTTTATACGCTCTTCAAGAGCCTGCTTGACTTTATTTTCAAAATTGGAATACGCATGAACGACATACCAGCGAAGCGACATTATTTAATCCCCTGGCTCATCAAAAGCTGAACACCCCAAAACAAAAACATATCTAGCAACCACAGTATTAAGCCGACTATGAATACCATCAAAAAAACCATCAGCGTAGTACGAACCGCCTCGTCTTTAGTGGGCCACACTATCCTTTTGAATTCTTGCTTGGACTCCAGCATAAAGCCCCATAGACCGCGGCCCTTAGCAGTAGTAAAAGCAACAGCTATAGCAGCCGCTAAAACAGCCACCAAAACTAAAACGCGGTAAAGAAGCTGCAAATCAGAAAAATAATAAAACGCTGATATGCCAACAACAACAAAAACCAAAGATAAAGCCAACTTTACGATGTCCACCACTGAGGAGACCTCTTCTGCCTGTGCGTTCATTTAGTCAACTTGAATTAAATTATGAAGATTTTCTGAATGGCAGGCCAGGAGGGACTCGAACCCCCAACTTGCGGTTTTGGAGACCGCTGCTCTACCAATTGAACTACTGACCTATTCAGAAAATATTTTTTGAATCAAAAACGGCTATTACTCGATAATAGAAGCAACAACACCCGCACCCACGGTGCGACCACCTTCGCGAATCGCAAAACGCAAGCCGTCCTCCATCGCAATCGGTGAGATAAGTTTTACGGTAACGGCGATGTTATCGCCAGGCATTACCATTTCCACGCCTTCTGGCAAATCTACCGCACCGGTTACGTCGGTCGTTCTGAAGTAGAACTGCGGACGGTAGCCATTAAAAAATGGAGTATGACGACCACCCTCTTCTTTAGACAGCACATATATTTCTGCTTTAAAGTGGGCATGTGGCTTGATGGTATTCACATGCGCCAATACTTGACCACGCTCCACGTCTTCTCTTTTAGTACCACGCAACAGTACACCGACGTTATCGCCCGCTTGACCTTGGTCGAGCAGTTTGCGGAACATTTCCACACCTGTGCAGGTCGTTTGAACTGTATCTTTGATGCCGACGATCTCGACGGCTTCGCCAACTTTGATGATACCCCGCTCAACACGTCCGGTTACTACGGTACCGCGACCTGAAATTGAGAACACGTCTTCGATAGGCATCAAGAATTTGCCGTCGATCGCGCGTTCTGGCTCGGGAATGTAACTGTCCAACGCTTCAACCAAGCGAACTACGGATTGTACACCAATTTCGCTTTGCTCGCCTTCTAAAGCTTTCAATGCGGAACCAACGATAATAGGAGTGTCGTCACCTGGAAATTCGTATTGATTCAACAGCTCGCGAATTTCCATTTCAACCAGTTCAATCAACTCAGCGTCATCTACCATATCGGCCTTGTTCAAGAACACAACAATGTAAGGCACACCGACTTGACGTGACAACAGAATGTGCTCGCGCGTTTGCGGCATAGGACCGTCCGCAGCAGAGCAAACCAAAATCGCGCCGTCCATTTGGGCAGCACCGGTAATCATGTTTTTAACGTAGTCAGCGTGACCAGGGCAGTCAACGTGGGCATAGTGGCGGTTGGCTGATTCGTACTCTACGTGTGACGTAGAAATGGTTATACCGCGCGCACGTTCTTCCGGGGCATTGTCGATTTGATCAAAAGCCTTAACTTCGCCGCCTTGCAGCTCCGCCATGACTTTTGTTAATGCCGCTGTCAATGTGGTTTTACCGTGGTCAACGTGACCAATGGTGCCTACGTTTACGTGCGGTTTCTTTCTTTCAAATTTTTCTTTAGCCATTTTGGAACACCCTAACTACAACAAAAACAAACCTAAATCTGGAGCTCATAACCGGATTTGAACCGGTGACCTCTTCCTTACCAAGGAAGTGCTCTACCTACTGAGCTATATGAGCGAGTAATTTACCCCGAAATGGAGCGGGTGATGGGAATCGAACCCACGCAATCAGCTTGGAAGGCTGGAGTTCTACCATTGAACTACACCCGCAGATCCCATAAATTTGGTGGTGGAGGGGGGAGGATTCGAACCTCCGAAGGTAGAACCGGCAGATTTACAGTCTGATCCCTTTGGCCGCTCGGGAACCCCTCCGTTACTTATTCGATCAATTATCCTTATTTCAAAAACTCCAGTCAAGTGTTTTTTTAATTCAGCCGAAGTAACAATCAAGCTCCAATTGAACTCAAATCACCCAAAACCAACGCATCCATGCTTTTCGCTAACTCGCCAAACAAACCCAGCATTCGAGCCTGACCATCACAAGACAAACTGGACAACACATAGTCCGCCACACCCACCCCCGCAACAGGACGACCTATACCAATTCTCAACCTGTAGAAATCACGAGTGTCTATATGAGCAATGATGTCACGCAACCCGTTATGCCCACCATGCCCCCCGTCTTTTTTAATCTTGACAACGCCTTCGGGAAGCTCTAGCTCATCATGAACCACAAGCATTTCTTCGGACTTAAACTTGTAATATCGCAAAAACTTACCGACAGACAAGCCGCTTTTATTCATAAAAGTCATCGGCTTTAGCAATACAAGCCCGCATCCGCCAATATTGCATTCAGCCACCTCTCCGGAAAACTGACTACTGCTCGACCAACCAGCACCAGCAAGCCCCGCCAGATATTCCACAAACAAAAACCCGGCATTGTGCCGGGTTTTTTCGTACTGCCGCCCAGGATTACCCAGACCAACAATCAGCTTAATCATTCAAACAAGACTTCAAACACTATTAGTCAGCAGATTCCACAGATCTTGGCTTGACTATTTGAGCAACCGGATGATCATGCTCAGCACCATGCTGCAACGCTGCAATCTCAACACCGGCCGGCAAAATCAAATCAGACAAATGTATTGTCGAACCAACATCTACACTAGCCAAATCTACTTCAATGAATTCCGGCAAAGCAGAAGGCATACACAACACCTCCACATCAACCATTGCATGATTGACCAAACCACCTTTTTTAACGCCTACCGAAATAGCTTCATTGATAAAATGCAAAGGAACATGAACTTTCAATTTATGCGTATCATCAACACGCATAAAGTCCATATGCAACACTATCGGCTTTGCAGGGTGCCTTTGTATATGCTTAAGAACAGCTTTTTCTGTTTTGCCGTCGATTTTAAGATCAAGCACATGGGAATAAACCGCCTCATGCACCAAATGCTTAACCACTTCATTATGATCCAGCAACAACATCTCAGGAGCACCACTACCACCATATACTACTGCCGGGACCTTACCCTGACGACGAACAACTTTGGCCGCGCTACTGCCCGAGGCACTGCGAGCTTCTGCAACAAATTCAAATACGTTAGCCATTTTTTTCTCCAAAAGCTTGTTCCACAAGCACTACTTTAATTCTTATCAGTCAACATAAAGCGAGCTTACAGACTCGCCCACAGCTATCCGACGTATTGTTTCCGCCAACATTTCCGCAACGCTTAGCTGCCTAATCTTATCAATCCCGGACAATTCTGTAGTCAACGGTATCGTATCCGTAACTACCAATTCATCAAGAACGGAATTTTTAACATTTTCCGCGGCTGCACCAGACAACACCGGATGAGTACAGTATGCAACAACCTTTTTGGCACCATTTTTCTTGAGCGCCCCTGCCGCGTGACACAAAGTACCCGCCGTATCAACCAAGTCATCCACCATGACACAGGTACGACCCTCTACATCGCCGATGATATGCATTATCTCCGACACATTCGGACGCGGCCTTCGCTTGTCGATTATCGCCAAATCAGCATCACCCAGACGCTTTGCAATGGCTCTAGCCCTCACAACACCACCAACATCCGGCGAAACCACAATCAAATCTTCGTATTCTTGCCGCCAAATATCACCTAGCAAAATTGGCGAAGCATACACATTATCAACTGGAATCCCAAAGAATCCCATGATTTGATCTGCATGCAAGTCAACAGTCAACGCCCTGTCAGCCCCAGCATTACCTATCATATCCGCAACCAATCTTGCAGTAATGGGCACCCTAGCCGACCTCGAGCGCCTATCTTGCCGCGCATAACCATAATACGGCATAACGGCAGTTATTCTCGCCGCAGACGCTCGCCTCATAGCATCGATCATTACCAACAATTCCATTAGATTTTCGTTGGTAGGCGCGCAGGTAGGCTGTATGACAAATACATCCCTACCTCTAACATTTTCTTCTATCTCAACAAAAATCTCGCCATCACTGAAACGACCAACCGTGGCCATGCCGAGGCGCATATTGAGCTTCTTCACAATACCTTCAGACAACGCCTTATTGGCATTCCCGGAAAATACCATTACCGAGGCCTCACGCATTCAAGCACTCCTAAGGAACTATTGTGTGGAGATTATGGCTGGGCTGCAAGGATTCGAACCTTGGTATGCGAGGATCAAAACCTCGTGCCTTACCGCTTGGCGACAGCCCATTAAATTGATTAAACAGATCCTTGTCTTAATTTTTCATACAGAGGCGAAACATTAAGTCCTCGAGCCAAATAAACTAACCAACTCTGACTCAACACAGAAAATGCCTCACGCGCCGACTCTTCCGAATCGAACTGGGCAAATACACAAGCCCCAGTCCCCGTCAATCTTGCTTCTGCATATTGAGACAATGCATCCAATGCATTACTCACCGGCTTATATAACTTGCTAACGACCGGAAGACAATCATTCCGCCAATCGCCTGCAATGAAGTCGCGCATTGTGATGGGTTTGCTATCTCTTGTCAACTCTTCCGTCAAAAAAATCTGTTTCGTGTTCACATGACAATCCGGCTTGATTACCACGACCCATTGTTCCGGAATCGTTATGGACTTTAATTCCTCACCAACCCCCTCACCCCAAGCGGTGTATCCATAGACAAAAACAGGCACATCGGCACCAAGCTGCAAGCCCAACTCCATCAATTCTTCTAATGGTAAATGCAGATTCCACAACCTATTCAGCACCACCAGCGTAGTAGCAGCATCGGAACTACCACCACCCAAGCCACCACCCATAGGCAGATTCTTTTCGACATCGATACACACCCCGGACGCACACCCAGTATATTGTCTCAATAAGTTGGCGGCGCGAACGGTTAAGTCTTCGTGTTCCGGAACACCAGGAATCGGATGACGCAAATAAACCCGGCCATTTTCCGCCGGATAAAATGTTATCCAGTCACACAAATCAATAATCTGAAATACTGTTTGCAGTAAATGATAGCCATCTGGGCGACGCCCGGTGATTCTCAGCATTAGATTCAACTTAGCCGGCGCAGGCCATTTCTCACCCCAACCCATCACCTGTTCTTGCATTCCCGTCACGACAAATCCCATTGATCCACTATTAATTTGATTCTTGTCTTATCTTTTTCCGCATTGATTTTTCTCGGCAGTACTAAGGCGTTAACATGCTGCATTTCTCTGAAACCAACCCGCCACCCAGACTGAAAAAATCCATCAACCTGCTCGACAAACGACTGCTCCGGATTAGGCAAGCCAAGCACCCAATACCTCAAAGCGCTCACAGGAATCGCGACACCTAACTGCTCCGCCAGCACCTCTTCTGCGGGCCCACGAAATTCTTTGTGATTGTCGCCGTCATCCACCACTACGAAATCAGCTTCGACAGTGATCATCAGCTTACCCTGAGCCAATGGCCCCGAAAGCTCAATATCATCTCTCCCTGAGCGATGCCGCCAACTCACCGACGCAGAAAACGAATCCTTCTCATCAGCCAGAGCCAATCGCCCCTCAAAATACCATTGCTGTTGCTGTTGCAACACCCTCATATCTTGCGATCGATAGGCCTCGCCCGGCTTTTCTGACAATAAAGAACAGCCGGACAAGAACATCACAGCCAACAAGAAAACACCGCCCTTAAAAATCATTGCCCGTTTTGCAAAAAGCGTTTTTTAAACTCCAACAAATATTCGTCATCAGGAGATTTTTTATAAACACTGTCGAAAAGCTCTTTTGCTTCCTTTTTCTCACCCAAAGACCAAAGCACTTCGGCAATATGCGCGGCAATTTCATTTTCCGGCTGCTTCTCGTAGGCTCTACGCAAAAACTCCAGCGCCCGCTCGGGCTTTCCAAGCTTAAACTGCAACCATCCGTAGCTGTCTATTACCACTGCCTCATCGGGCTGCAAACTGAGAGCGCGCTCCAAATATTTGGCCGCCTCCTCATAGCGTTGCGTTCTATCGGTCAACGTATAACCCAACGCATTCAGCGCCCCCACATCGTCCGGCTTTTTCTCTAAAATTTTCTGCAGGTCGGATTCAAGCACATCCAGCTTATCCAAGCGCTCGGCAACCAATGCCCTGGCATATAGCACTTCGCGATTATCGGGCATGTCTTTTAAAGCCAGTGTCAGAACATCAAAAGCTTCCTGGTATTTACCCAATTGATTGTAGAGCTCTGCCTTAACCATCAAGACCCGCAAATGCTGCTCAGGATATTTGTTATCCATGCGCTTGATGCGGGCCTCGATCTCGTCGAAGCGTTTTTGATTCATCAACAAAGACACCGCTGCCATATCCGCGTCGAATGCGTAATTGCCGTCGCTCACCCGATCAAACCAAGTTAATGCCTTATCGGGGTGCTGTTGATCAACTTCAATCTTGCCCAAGTAAAAACTAGCCTGCCCTTCCCACTCGGGATTATTCAGCAACTTCTCAAGTACGTTTTCAGCCTTATCGATCTGGCTTTGCTGCATATATACCAAAGCCAAGGTAAACAGCGTTTCAGCATCATCCGGCTTGTCTTCCAGCACACTCTGGCAAAGCTTTATCGCATCGTCGTAGTCGTGACCGTTAACCAACACTTCCAACAACATCTTTCTCAGCATCCTATCTTCCGGCGCCGCCTTAAGCGCCTTTTCCAAAGAGGCGCGCGCCTTAGACAAGTCGCCGGAGCGTCCGGCCAGCTGTGCCTGCAAGATCACAGCCTTATTCCAATCAGGCTGGATTAACAATGCTTGATTAACTTTCTGCTGGGCCAACTCGTTATTTTGCAGAACCGACGCCAAAACTGCCTGCAAGAAAAACACACTGGCTTGATTAGGATGCTCAACAGCCAACTCTTCCAACACGTCATAGGTAAATTGTGTGCGACCTTCTTTTTCCATCAACTTGGTCATTTCCAGCACACCAGCCTCAAAACCGGCCGGATCATCTGCCAGCATGGCATTGAGATTTTCGACAGCCGCCTTTTGATCTGAATTTTTAATCGCCAGTAACACGGCAAACTTTCTCGCCGCTAAATTCTTACCGTCCTTAGACAACCAAACCGTCAAGGCCTCACGGGTACGCTGCTCGTCTTTTAAAAACAAACCGATTTTGACTGCCCGCTCCGCAATCCGCGGATCATCCACTCGCTTAGCGGCCTGCAAATAAGCATCCATGGCCAAATGGTACTGATTACGCTGCCCTGCCAATTCCGCGGCCATCAGCAAATACAGCACCTCTTCGTCGATCACTGTGTTGCGATTAACTCTGCTTTCCAAACCCTCAGGCTTGACTGGCAAACCTTCTGCCTCAGGCTCTTTCTCAGGAGAAACCGCACATCCTGACATCGATAAAAACATTGCGATGGCTATCCATTTTTTCATGCAATCAATTGACCCACTTTTGAAAAACTATTGTCGATAGATTACCAGAAAAAGCCCCTGAATCAGACTGTCGTTTCATTGTATTTGGACAAAAACAGCGCATTCCTTAAAATAGTGCACTTTTCTTGTGCTATTGTTCGCAACCGATGACTCTTCTTGCCGTAGGGATAAATTACAATACAGCGCCGGTCGCCATCCGCGAACGCTTGGCGTTCCCGACGGACATGCTCGATAACACGCTGAAAAACTTGTGGAATCTTCGCGAAATCAGCGAGGCGGCCATTCTATCCACTTGCAATCGCACCGAATTTTACTATCAGGCCGACAGCGACAACCAATCCTCGTTGGTAAATTGGATAGCCGACACCAAACAGATCAAACCCGCCGACTTCACTCCTTATCTTTACAGCTACAAAGATAGCCAATCGATAAGACATATGTTCCGCGTGGCCTGCGGACTGGATTCGATGATCCTGGGCGAGCCGCAAATTCTCGGCCAAATGAAAACCGCCTACCATGCCGCTTCACAAGCCGGCACCTTGGGTCGAAATCTCAGCAAATTATTTCAACACACGTTTTCCGCTGCTAAAAAGGTCCGCACCGACACCGCCATCGGCTCCAGCCCGGTGTCTGTCGCATTTGCCGCCGTGCAACTGGCACAACAAATTTTCGACAAACTCAGCGAACAAACCGCTTTATTGATAGGTGCCGGCGAAACGATAGAACTCACCGCCCGCCATCTATACCAACACGGCATCGGCCGCATCATCATTGCCAATCGCACTTACGACAAAGCCCATGCCTTGGCGATGCAGTTCAACGGCTACGCGATCAACCTCGCCGAGTTGCCGAATCACTTGGCGGAAGCAGACATTGTCGTATCGTCCACCGCCAGCCAATTGCCGATCCTTGGTAAAGGCCGCGTAGAAAGCGCGATCAAAATCCGCAAGCACAAACCGATGTTCATGGTCGATTTGGCCGTGCCGCGCGACATCGAAGCCGAAGTTGCGCAGCTACGCGATGTTTATCTGTATACGGTTGACGATCTACAAAACACCGTCAATCAAAACATGGACTCGCGCCGCCGCGCCGCCGAGCAGGCCGAGGAAATTATCGACACTCAAGTCGAACACTTTATGGCCTGGCTACGTTCTCAAGGCGCACAGGAAACCATCCGCGATTTCCGCACTCAGGCCGAGCAAACTCGCGACGAAGCCTTGCAAAAAGCTTTAGCCCAACTCAACAGCGGCGCAGCCGCCGACGAAGTATTACAGCGCCTCGCTTACACCTTGACCAACAAACTGATCCATACACCCTGCGCGCAACTGCGCGAGGCCGGCGCCAACGAACGCCACGACCTGATCGCCGCTTCCCGCGAAATTTTCAAATTACGATAAGCCACTGAATGAAACCCTCGATACAAACCAAACTGGAAAACCTCGGCGAACGCTTCGAAGAAATCACCGCCCTACTGTCACAACCGGAAGTACAAAGCAATCAAAACCAATTCCGCAGCCTGAGCCAGGAATACGCGCAAATCGAGCCGCTGGTCGCCTGTTACAAAATCTATCAGGAAAACGAAGCCAATCTCGAATCAGCCCAGGAAATGGCTAAAGACAGCGACCCGGAGTTACGGGAAATGGCCAAAGAAGAAATCCAGGCCGCCGAAGCCCAACGCGAGGAATTGACCCAACAACTACAAATCCTGCTGCTGCCAAAAGACCCGAACGACAACCGCAACGTGTTTTTGGAAGTACGCGCCGGCACCGGTGGCGACGAAGCGGCGATCTTCTCCGGCGACCTCGCACGGATGTATCAACGCTATGCGGAACGGCAAGGCTGGAGCACCGAGATTATCAACGAGAACCGCGGCGAACACGGCGGCTTTAAAGAAGTCATCATGCGAGTAGCCGGCCAAAACGTGTATTCGCAACTAAAATTCGAATCCGGCACGCACCGCGTGCAACGGGTACCGGAAACCGAGTCGCAAGGCCGCGTGCACACCTCAGCCTGTACCGTGGCGATCATGCCGGAAGTCGATGCTGTAGACGAAATCGACATCAATCCGGCCGATCTGCGCATCGACACCTACCGCGCGTCCGGCGCCGGCGGCCAGCACGTTAACCGCACCGAGTCCGCCATCCGCATTACCCACATCCCATCCGGCGTGGTCGTCGAGTGCCAGGATGAACGCTCGCAGCATAAAAACCGCGCCCGCGCCATGTCGGTATTGCAAGCCCGTTTGATGTCGGCGGCCCAGGAAAAGCAACACGCGGAACAATCGGAAAGCCGCAAATTACAAGTGGGCAGCGGCGACCGATCCGAGCGTATCCGCACCTATAACTACCCGCAAGGCCGACTCACCGATCACCGCATCAACCTGACGCTTTATAAGCTGGAAGAAATCATGGAAGGCGGATTGGAGCATGTGATTCAACCGCTGATTCATGAACATCAGGCAGAATTGTTGACTCAGCTGGGTAATGTCTAAGCAACCTGTATGGACAGATACCAGCAATACGATTCATAGCCTGGTAGCCACTGCAAGCGCAAAGCTAAGCGCCACATCCGAAACCGCAGTACTGGACGCTGAAGTTCTGCTTTGCCACTGCCTAAACAAAACCCGCTCGTTTCTCAGAGCCTGGCCAGAACATCAGCCCGGCCCGCAACAAATCGCGCAATTTCAATTGCTGGTAAATCAGCGCGCGCAAGGCACGCCGGTTGCCTATTTAACCGGCCAACGCGAATTCTGGTCGCGCAATTTCAAAGTCAACCCGGATGTCTTGATCCCCAGACCCGACACCGAATTGCTTATAGAGCTCAGCCTGTCGCTATTACCTGCCGACCAGCCCCGTAAAATCATCGATCTCGGCACCGGCTCCGGGATCATTGCCATCACACTGGCCGCCGAACGACCATTAGCCCAGGTATTTGCCAGCGATCTAAGCTCGGCGGCTTTAGAGCTGGCCCAATGCAATGCGCAGCAACTCAAGGCTGGCAATCTGTGTTTTGTGCATTCTAATTGGTTCAAAAACATCGAAGAAACAGACTTTGATTTGGTCGTTAGCAATCCGCCCTACATTGCCGATAACGACCCGCATCTAACCATCGGCGACGTGCGCTTTGAGCCTGACAGCGCGTTGATCAGCCCCAACAACGGCCTGCAAGACATTCATCAGCTTGCCGAGCAAGCGCGTCTGCATTTAAAAGACAATGGCCAATTATTGGTCGAACACGGCTACAATCAGCAAACCGAGGTACAAGCCATTTTTAGCGAATTTGGCTACCAGCAGATCAACACCCATGCTGATTTATCCGGCAATCCACGAGTGACATCGGGAATATGGAAACCACTATGAACCACAAAGAAATTTCTCTGCCACGCAAACTTACCAACCAGTTACTGCACTTGGCGCAACTATCCCCGGATACCGAGGTTTGCGGCCTAATCGGCGCGGACAGTACCGGTATGCCGGCGAGTTGTTATCCGGTGGAAAATAGTGCAGCCACGCCGCAGACCCGATTTTTATTAGACGCCAGCCAGCAAATCGAGGCGATGCGCCAAATCCGCGAAAAAGGCGAAACGCTATTTGCTATCTACCACTCGCACCCGCACACGCCGGCCCAACCGTCAGCGACCGACATCCAGGAAGCCAGCTATCCGGATGCACTGCATTTGATCGTTTCCTTAAATACCAAGGGCGTATTGGAAATGCGCGGCTTTAAAATTGCCGGAGACAGCGCGGAAGAAGTGGAATTAAATCTGATTGAAGCTTAATCCAAGCCGTTGCAGCCCAAACCGCGTGCTCAATGCTCCCAAGACGCGGCATCTTCGATAGGTTCTAGATGCGTGTCGATGTCGATGTTGTCGAACCTGTCCTTGATTCGCTGCTCGATGGCTTCCAGCAAATCATGACCCTGCTGCACTGTCCAACTCCCAGGCACCAACACATGCACCGACATGAAACGTCTGGCGCCGGCGTAACGAGTCCGTAACGCATGATAAGCAATACGGTGGCCGACCACATATTCATCCAATACAGCAACGATTTCAGCAATTTCCTCCGGCGATAAGGCCGCATCCAATAAACCGGACACGGTCCGGCGAATCAATTGCAAGCCGGCCCAGACGATATTGAACGCCACGCCAATGGCAATAATCGGGTCGAGTATTTCCCAGCCGTTCAGGCCCAATTGCTTGGCAAACGCCAGACTCGGCTCGAAACGGTTTGCCACCGAGATGATGGCGATACCGACCAAAATCCCGACCGTCGTCCAGACATCGGTCATTAAGTGCTTACCGTCGGCTTCCAACGTGATCGACTGCCGGCGCCGGCCGACACCAATCAAAACTCGGGCAACCGCCAAATTGATCAACGAAGCAAACACCGAAACCGCAATACCCAGATCAAGTTGCCGCAGCGGCAGCGGGTTCCACAACCGTTCCCAGGCCGCATAGCCGATACTAAAAGCCGCCAACAGAATCATAATGCCTTCCGCACCGCTGGAGAAATATTCGACTTTTTCGTGGCCGTAGGCATGGGTATCGTCCGGCGGCCGCGCCGAAATAGTCAGCACCAGCAGCATGATGATCGCCGCCACCAAATTGATCAGCGACTCCAACGCATCGGACAGCAAGCCCACGGAGCCGGTCAACCAATAGGCATAGCTTTTTAATGCGATAGTACTGATTGCGGCAGCAATAGAGAGCCAACCGTAACGGGCTAGAGAGTGTTCACTCATAACTTTCGGAGTTTTTTTGATAGGCTGATCAGTCTAGCAGACTGTCTGACTCAACACTCACCTTGTGCGGATATATTCACGTCGCTCCGCGATAATCAGGGTCAACGTGAGTACTCGAGAATAATAGTGAAAACAAAAAACCCCGATTCGCAAGAAACGGGGCTTTTATTTTTAAACCAGAAACTCTTTTGGAGCGCCGAGAATCAGCGCTCCGCCATCGATTAATAGTTGAACTGCAACTGGGTACGGATCAAATCGCCGCTGGCTTGCTGCAAGAATCCAGCTGCCGTTGTTTGCGTCTGAATTTGAGTACGATTCATCGTCGCATAAGCCACGGTTAACTCCAACGCCTTGTTGATTTGATACTCGACACCGGCTTCGACCTCGTCCACATTGACTCTTGGAGCGTTGGCGACACCCTTCCAGGCACCATCATAGGTTTGCCATTTGACGTAAGGCATCATGCTACCTTTAGTACCGAATACGTTATCGATTTTATACATCGCTTGTACATAGCCACCTTCCAGATTTTGTCTTTCAATACGATTGGCAGATGGATTAAGCGTAGGGCCTGCACCCCAATTCCATTCCGCCTGCAAACCAAACGGTTGCGGGAACAACACGGCGTGAACGCCAACTCTATCTTCGCTATTATCTCTTGCGGTCGGCGTGCCTGACCCAAATCTGCTGGTATAGGCACTGGTGGACCGGTTGAATCTTCCCGACATTGCATCCGCCCCCACTTCGATGACTTGCCCACGCAAGCCCATGAAACCTAAGTCAAACGGATAAGTCGAATGAGCGACCAAATATAAGTTGTCGTTAGCTTCCGCTTTGTTAATACCCTGACCGTTATAAACACCCAAGCCCAAGACGCCGTAATCACCGGAGGTTTTCAGATTTTTCTTGGCTAGGTCTTTCCAAAGTTTTTGCACATCGCTAGGCGACCAATAGGCAAACAAACCCAGGTCACGTTCGCTGGGCACCGCGCTGTTCAATGCGTCGTCACGATCCAACGTCAGGCGGTTTTGCGAGGATTGCAGGTTTTCCCAACCGAACGGGACTTTGGATTGACCGGCACGGATTCGATATTCGTGAGCCTTATCGAACGCCAAGTCGGCATAGGCATCCCGCAACTGCGCAAAGTTCAAATCACCGTTGGTGGTTGCGAAATCCGGTTGCAGATACAAGGAGATATACTCGTTGATGTCGCCGGAAAATACCAAACGCACTCGACGCAAAGAAAAACCTTGATTGTTACCTATCGAGCCATCACCCACCGATTTCAACTCCGGCTCGCCCGCTGTTCTATCGCCGGATAGTGCTTGGTTATACCGCAACTGGGTATAGCCGCGAACATTGATTTTATTAAACCATTTTTCGTCGTTCTTGGCTTTGTCTTCGCGCTGCGCAACGATATGCTCGTCGAGCGCTTTCAGTTCGTTGGTTTTCAGCTCGAGATCCTGCTTGATTTTGTCGATCTCAGCTTTTTGTGTTTGATTGTCGGCTTCAACTTTTTTAGCAACCGTATCTTCGACTTTTTCAAATGAACCCAACTTAGTGCGACCTGGACCCGGTTCGGCAAAAATCTGCTTGGTTTTGGCATCAACATACAAATCCAGCGCCATCGCCTCGGCGCAAATACCCGAGCCAATAATGGCGACCACTGCCAGGCTCAGCTTAGAAAGTCTCATCAAATTTCTCCAATAATTATATAAATCAATGCGTTAACTCAATGATCACGATGACCAAAAAGCTTGATCGCATTGTATGGAGGCAATATGACAACTTTATGACAAAACGAATTTAGTTGGCCTATCCGTTGTTTTTTTGCGACAAAAACCGCATTCGATACAAGTCGTTAGCGTATCGGCAGCTTGATGATGGGATAGTCGAGCTCGGCCCCTGTCACCTTTAAGCAACAGATATTCCGATAATGATAAGAACCCAAGCGGGCTTAGACAGTGGGATAGAACAATTTAAAAATGACTTCGAACTCGTCGCTGATTTTGTCCAGGATGAAACTGATTTGTTCGGGCGTCAGATTCAAAGCATTGACAGCGTGGGCATCGTAGGGGTTTTCGATTCGGCTCAAGCAGTTCGCCAGTCTGACCATGGCGGCCAAATCGGCGTAAGGCCCGATCAAATCAGGAAAGCAATGCAAGCGAATACTTTCCACAATAACGTCCGGTAACATCCATTGCTTGCACAACTCGGCACCGGCTTGAAAATGGTCGAAACCGATCACGTTCTGCTCTACCGTGACCTCTTCGTCCACCGCGAGCGGGGTTTGCGATTGCAGTAATAAGTCGACTTCCCGGGCCAATACCGGAATCCGCCGATAAAACACCAATTGTCCGATGTTGTGGACCAAACCGCACAGAAATGCGGTGTCGGCATAGTGCTTGCCGAAATGAATATCCAATTCGCGTGCAATCAACGCGCAACGCAAATTTCTGGCCCAAAAATCGTGAATGGAGAAATGTTGTCCGGGTAAATCGGAAAAGCGTTCGACAATCAAGGTACCCAGCACCAGGTTCTGCAACTCACGGGTACCAATCATGGTGATGGCTTTGGTAATCGAACTGATTTGGGACGGAAAACCATAAAAAGCACTATTCACTATCTTCAGCAGCTTTACCGCCAATGCCGCATCGGCTTCTAGCACCACAGCCGCGTCTTTCGCGGTCTTATTCGGGTCTTCGACTATTTTTTTCAACAAAAAATAGGCATTCGGCGGCGAGGCGAGTTGCAAATCACCTCTCAGCAAATCGGCAACAGTTAATGTGGACGGTGAGTAAGCTATCATCAATAATTCTAAAAAATTAAATTTACACCTATACTGAAAACCAATAGCATAGAAATAGCATTAAAGGCTGCGCTTAAACCTAGACCAATTATATGAAAATACAAGCTTATTAAATGCTGCCCTCCTCCTGACCTTATGCCGACTGCTCCCGATTTTATGCCAATACCTGGATGGTATTAGATGATTGCCAATGACGCGCTCAAAGAAAAACTGATTGTCGTTGCGGAGCATAATGAAGTCTCCGCTCAAAAAATCGTTTCCACATTGAAAACGAAGGGTTTTACCGATATTCGTGTAGCTGAAAATGGCGAACAAATTTACGAGATATTAAAGCCTTACGCCGATCAACCCGACAGGATCGGTCTGATCGTGCTGAACGCAAGGCTGCCGCTTTGCCAAGCTCGGGAAATGTGCCAGAGTTTATCCAGCGCCAATTCGGTATCGGTCATTCCGGTAGTAATTCTGAACGACGACAGCTTTGCCTGTGAGCTCGACAGTTGTCAACCGCAACAGGACAATTGTCTAACTTACAAAATCAACACCCCCGTCAATACCCAGGAATTAATACTGGCAGTAAAATTTTTGCTGAGCCTGAAACAGGAACGCCAACTGCGCCACCGTCAGGAAGAACAATTGATCAATGAATTGGCCGCCAAAAACGTTATTGATGCCAAACTCAAGTTTCTGGTTGCCCACGACGAATTAACCGGCTTATTCAATCGCAGCAGTTTCGAACGTCAGCTGAGATTGGTATTAAATCACAGCAATAAAACGCAAAAAGACGGGTCTCTATTATTCATTGATGTGGACCGCTTCAGCCTGATTAACGAACTGGAAGGCTTTGAAGTAGGTGATCGTTTACTGGTCGAAATGGCCATTCTGGTCCGAAAGCTATTACCAGCCGGCAGTTTATTCGCCCGTATCGGCGCCGACGAGTTTTGTTTATTCCTGGAAAACAAAACCAAAAAGCAAGCACAGATTCTCGCGGAAACCATCAAAACCACCGTGGACAATTTTCGGTTCTTCACCGGCGAAGTGTCTTACAGCGCCTCGGTTTCCATCGGCATTGCCGCGCTGGACAATACCGTTTCCGCGTTTCATCCGGGCGAAATGATTTTACATGCCCGCCAAGCCTGCAACTTTGCAAAAAGCACCGGCAGAGACAAAATCTGCGTCTACAACAGCGATGATCTCATCGTCAAGGAAAGACGCCGCGACATTTACTGGGTGCCGCTTATTCGCAAGGCCTTGCGGGATAACCAGCTATTTCTGGTGTTCCAGCCGGTGGTACAGCTGTCTGATGGCAATGTTTCGCACTATGAAGTGTTATTGCGCATGCGCGGCGAAGGCAATGAAGTCATCACGCCGGATCAGTTTATTCCGGTAGCCGAAAGAACCGGCTTGATTCACGCGATAGACCTGTGGGTCGTTGAAAATGCCATCGACTTTCTGGCGGCACTGCCCACTTACATGTCTTATATTTCCCTGGCTGTGAACCTTTCAAGTACCGCGTTTCAGTATCCGGATTTACTATCCACTATTAAGGATAAACTGGAAATGACCTGGATAGACGCCAACCGTTTGACCTTCGAAATCACCGAAACAGCCGCCGTGGACAATTTTGAAAAAACCCGGCACATGATTAACAAAATCAGAGCCTTAGGCTGCAAATTCGCGCTAGACGATTTCGGCGCTGGCTTTTGTTCGTTCAACTATCTCAAAACCTTTCCGGTCGATTACGTGAAAATCGACGGTCAATTCATCAGAAACCTGCTCGACAACGAAACCGATCAAATACTTGTCAAATCCATGGTGGAAATTGCCTCAAAACTCGGCAAGAAAACCATCGCCGAATTCGTCGAATCGGCAGGTACGGCGGTAAAGCTGAAGGAAATCGGCGTAAACTTCGGCCAGGGCTACGCATTCGGCAAACCCGAGCAGAATCTACTGGATGGTCAGAAGGTTTCGCTTAACCTTTTGCTGGGCAGCAATCAGGTGGCCAGTCCAATCAGTTGAAACGGATTAAACGTAATTCGCGAACTTTTTAGCAATTGGGGTATTAGTTTACCGACTTGATTAGCTCTGGTATATTCGCTCGCGGTGTTTAAAACGTGTCATCACATTGTTCTGAATCTTAATAAATAAAACAAACAAAAGGGGAAGGGTTATGGCTGAATTGCTTTTTATAGCGACAACTATTTTTGTAGCTTACGTAGTATTTGTGGTCATGGGTGGCAAAAAGGAAAAACCGGAAACTAGTAAACCCGAGCCCGCCAAGCCGGAAGCGACTAAACCGGCCATCCAAACCGAACTGACACCGCCTCCTCCCGCAGTTGTAAAAACCGCCGAAAAACCCGCTCCAGCCAAAGCCGCCACACCCAAACCCGCCGCACCCAAAGCCAGTAAATCCGCCCCGGCCAAAAAAGCCGCCGCCCCTGCGCCAGCAGCGCCAGTCGATAGTCTGAAAAATCCAAAAACAGGTGAAGTCGCCAAAATCCCAGCGAGTTATGCCTTTGCCAAACGTTGGATCAAAGACGCGCTGGTAGAAGAAGGCCTGTTGGACAAAGTGTATAAAAACAACGAACTAGACGATGCCGCAAACGCCAAAATTCAAGCCGCGCTGCAACAATTGAAAGGCATGAGTAAGTATCAATAAGCATGCCTGTGGATATTTAGGCGAGTAGCACGCCCCTACTCGCTTACAGTTATTTTCTGTTATTCAAGACCCAACTTTTTCAAACGATACCGCAGCGAACGGAAGCTTAGACCCAAGTATTTAGCGGTAGCGGTTTTGTTCCAACGATTTTCCTCCAGCGCCGCACTCAAGGCTTTTTTCTCTATGTCTTCGAGATAGGCTTCCAGCGACATTTTCTCGGCGTCGAAATCTTCGACCGCAGCCAATTCCATCCCCAACGGCAAGTTCAGATCGTCGGCTTCAATCACGCCGCCATCGTGCAAGGCCAGCGCCCGCTCCAATATATTTTCCAGCTCCCGAACATTGCCGGGAAAATAGTAGTGCTTTAACGCATTTAGCGCAGAGTCGCTGAGTTTGGGCAAATCCATACCGTTGGCATTAGCCAAGCCCGCCAATAAGTGTTCGGTAAGCTGAGGAATATCAGCAGGCCGGGCGCGCAGGGGTGGCAAACTCAGCTCGATGACATTGATCCGGTAGTACAAATCCTGCCTAAAACTGCCTTCTTGGACCATCTTGGTCAAATCCTTGTGGGTTGCGCTCAATAAGCGCACATCAACGGCTACTTCCCGCTGCTCGCCAACCGGGCGAACCTTTTTCTCTTGAATTGCCCGCAACAATTTGACTTGCAAGGGCAAAGGCAAATCAGCCACTTCATCCAAAAACAAGGTGCCGCCATCGGCCGCCTGAAACAATCCTTGCTTGTCGGCTACCGCGCCGGTGAAACTGCCTTTTTTATGCCCGAAGAATTCGCTTTCCATCAATTCAGGCGGAATCGCTCCGCAATTAACCGCAATAAACGGTTTCTCCCCGCGCGGGCTTTGCTGGTGTATCAATCTGGCCACCAACTCCTTGCCCGAACCGGACTCTCCGCTGATATAAACCGGCGCCTGGTTGCGCGCCACCTTGTCGATCTTCGAGCGAATAGCGCACATTAATGCCGATTCGCCTAGCAAGATGTCGCGGGTACGGCGCTCCTTGTCGGAAACCCTAGTTAGCGAGGCTTGCAGCGCATGACTGACCAGCTGCCGCAATACCCCCAAATCGACCGGCTTGGACAGGAAGTCAAAAGCTCCCTTTTTCATGGCTTTGATCGCAATATCCATGCTGCCATGCGCAGTAATCACCGCCACCGGTAACTGCAAACCGGCCAATTGAATATGATCGACCAAATCCAGCCCATCGCCGTCCGGCAGCTTCATATCGGTGAGACACAAATCAAACACTTCAACGGCCAGTAACTGTTTGGCCTCGGCCAAATTGGCCGCGCAGCGAGTTTGAATGTGCATGCGGTTCAGGGTTATTTCGAGTAATTCTTGGATGTCGGGTTCGTCATCGACAACCAGGGTGACAGGCATATTCATATTTCAATGACGGCGTGATCGGCATTAGCCAGCAACAAAGTGAAACAAGGTTTTCCGGAATGGGCGGCGTAACTTAACTCCGCTTGATTCAGTTCGGCCAATTCCCTGGAAATATACAACCCTAACCCGGTACCTTGGTGGGAAGTGGTAAAAAACGGTTCGAACAAATGCTGCCGGTGCTCTGCGGCAATTCCGGCGCCATTATCGATAATTTTAATGCACGGCGCCTCCTGCATCTGCGACACTTCAAGCACGATGGCCCCTAGCTCAGGCTTACCGTATTGCAAAGCATTGGCGCAGAGATTGTCGAGAATTTGCTTCAAGTGGCCACTATCAATACAGGCATTCAAGCCTTGCGCTTTAAAAATCAATTTAAAACACTCCGCCCGCTCGCCCAGATTCAATTTCTGCTCGTCAAGGTAGGCCGGCAACCACTGGTCCAAAGCGATTTTTTGTTTCTGCGACGGGTTGCGCCGAGACAACTTGAGAATGTCCTCGATGATGCTGTTTACCCGCTGGCAATGGTGCTGAATAATTTCCGTCAAACGTAGCTCTTGCACATCTAAGTCCGGTGCTTCGGATAACAATTGCCCGGCATGGCTAATGGCGCTGAGCGGATTGCGAATTTCATGGGCAATACTGGCGGTCAACCGGCCCAGAGACGCCAGCTTGCTCTGTTGTAGGCGTTGGTTATACAAGGCAATGTCCTCGAAAATCAGCATGTACAACGCTTCGTCATCCATACTTAATTCGGAAAATCGCACTTGCACTTCGTTGCGATTGGCTAATTGGATAATGGCAAAATCCTGATCCCGATTGGCGCGCCACAACTCGAAAGCTTGCCTCAGTTCCGGCGCCACCTCGGCCAGTTCCTCCGGATGCAAGACCAAACCCAGCAAACGCAACGCCGATTGATTGGACAGTTGAGTCACCTGCCGCTCATCGACGATCATGATGCCCGATTGCAAATGCTGGATGATATAGCGGTTAAGACTCTCCAGCCTGGCGATAGTATGCTCGTGCCGTCTGGCCAACACCGCCGATTGTTCGGCACGCTGTGCCAGGATTACCGATAAAAACGCTATCGAAAAAAACGCCACGCCCAGCATCCCGGCATAAGTCAAGGTAGTATTTTCGAAGGCATGCGTTTCTATCGCATACACCTCTTCAGCAAGAATTGCCAGACTAGCCAAGGCCGCAAACAACATCGCGCAGCGCCCACCAATCAGCAAACCACCCGCCGCTATCGAGATAGCCAGCAAGATGCCAATACCGCTGCCGATGCCACCGCTGGCGTGCATCAGCAAGGTAATGAAGACTATATCGGTAAAAATAAATAACTGTGCCAGACTGGCATAAGCCCAACGCGGTCTAAATGCGACCGGCGCGGCAATCAGCGAAATCCCCAGATAGGCAACACTGGTGAACTGGTACAATGATGCGTCGTAGGAACCCAATAACGACGGCCCAAAGCGCAAATAAAACAGCATTACAAACAGGCAGGCGGTAACAAACCGATAGAGGGCGAAAATCTTCAACATCAACCATGCTTGCCGAACGGGAATGCCGTACCCCTTGGAAAAAGGGCAGGGATAAATAGTATCGACCGATGAAGAAAGCATTGCCCGAGTTTTTATGCAGAGTTAGTTAGAATGTTTGTCAGTTCAATCATAGCACCAACTTGAGACGCGATTTAAGCCATCCATGGAGCACTAAATGAATATTCACGAATACCAGGCGAAACAACTCTTTAAAGCGTTTTCGATCCCCACGCCACAAGGCGCCGTGGCGACCACAGCCGAACAAGCGCAGCAAGCCGCCCAGTCCTTAAGCAGCTCTGCCTGGGTGGTAAAGGCGCAAATTCATGCCGGCGCCCGAGGTAAAGCCGGCGGCGTAAAAGTTGCCCGGACCCTGGAGGAAGTAAAGGCTTACAGCGCGGCGATGCTGGGTACACGTTTAGTGACGCATCAAACCGATGCCGCCGGCCTGCCGGTCAATAGCGTTTGGGTGGAAGAGGCTTCTGCAATCAATCAAGAATATTATTTGAGCCTGTTGCTCGACCGGGAAAGTGAACGGCTGATATTTATTGCCTCGGCCTCAGGCGGCATGGACATCGAAGCGGTGGCTGCTGAAACACCTGAAAAAATAGTCAAGGTGCCGGTGCACCCCGCAGCGGGTTTACAACCTTATCAATGCCGCCAAGTAGCCGCTGCACTAGGCTTGGGCAAAGAACAGCAAAGCCAGCTGCAGAGCATTATGAGCGGCCTGTATCAACTGTTTTTGACCAAAGATGCCAGCCAAATCGAAATCAACCCGCTAATCCAAACCGATGACGGCAAACTGGTGGCACTGGACGGCAAGATCAATTTCGACGACAACGCCATCGCCTTACATCCTGACATAGCCGCGATGCGCGATGCCTCGCAAGAAGACGCCAAGGAAGCGGAAGCCAAACAGTTCGATCTTAACTACATCACGCTGGACGGCAATATCGGTTGCATGGTCAACGGTGCCGGCCTGGCCATGGCGACGATGGACATGGTGAAGTTGAAAGGCGGTGCGCCGGCCAATTTTCTGGATGTGGGCGGCGGCACCAATAAAGACAAAGTCAAAGCCGCGTTTAAATTGATTTTGTCCGACGGCACCACCAAAGCAGTGCTGGTGAATATTTTCGGCGGCATCGTCAAATGCGATGTAATCGCCGCCGGCATCCTGGCGGCCGTTGAGGAAATGCACTTAACAATCCCGGTCGTGGTACGCCTGGAAGGGACTAACGTCGAACAGGGCAAAGCCATGCTAAGCCAATCGGGACTGGGCCTGGTAGCTGCGGATAATCTAAACCATGCTGCCGAATTGGCGGTAAAACTGGCGCAAGAGGTAGCCTAATGTCTATTTTGATCGACAAACAGACTAAAGTCATTTGCCAAGGCTTCACCGGCAAACAGGGTACATTTCACTCCGAACAAGCACTCGCTTACGGCACGCAGCTAGTTGGAGGCGTCACACCGGGTCGCGGCGGCTCCAAACATCTGGATCTGCCGGTATTCGATACTGTCGAACAAGCCGTGAAAGCCACCGGCGCCACGGCAACGATGATCTATGTACCGCCGTTTTTTGCCGCCGACGCGATTCTGGAAGCGGTCGACGCCGGCATCGAGCTGATCGTCTGCATCACAGAAGGCATACCGGTGCTGCAAATGTTAAAGGTCAAAGCGGCCATGCAAGGCACGAGCTCATTGCTGGTCGGCCCCAACTGCCCTGGCGTGATTACACCAGGGCAATGCAAGATCGGCATCATGCCCGGCCATATTCATCTACCCGGCAAAATCGGCATTGTTTCCCGTTCCGGCACCCTGACCTACGAAGCCGTGCATCAAACTACCCGCGAAGGCCTGGGACAAAGCACCTGCGTCGGCATCGGCGGCGATCCGATCCATGGCATGAATTTCATCGACGTGCTGAGCCTTTTCCAAGACGACCCGGACACCCATGGCATCGTGATGGTCGGCGAAATCGGCGGCAGCGACGAGGAACAGGCTGCGGACTTTATCAAAGCCCACGTTACCAAACCTGTGGTCGGCTACATCGCCGGCCAAACCGCGCCTCCCGGCAAACGTATGGGTCACGCCGGTGCGATTGTCACCGGTGGCGCCGGCACAGCGGCAGGCAAAATTGCAGCCATGCAAGCGGCCGGCGTGAGCATGGTCAGCTCGCCTTCGGATATAGGCGTCGCGATGCGGGATTGTTTTTCCAAAACATAATGTCGATAAAAATAGCGCTAGCCCAACTGAACTTAACAGTTGCCGACATTCAAACCAACACCGGCAAAATTCTGGCCGCCGCTGAACAAGCCAAACAGCGGCAGGCCGATTTGGTGGTGTTTCCGGAGCTATGTGTCACCGGTTACCCACCTGAAGACCTACTGTTTCGACCGGATTTTATTCACCAGGCGCAACAAGCGGTTGCCGAAATTGCCAAGAAGATTGCCGGTATCACGCTTGTGATCGGTTACCCGATGCAACAGGATGGCCGGCTATATAACACGGCCGTGGCATTACGCGACGGCGAAACCCTAGCCGATTACCACAAACAAGCCCTGCCCAACTACGGGGTATTCGATGAACAGCGTTACTTCAGCGCCGGCGACCAAACCTGCCTGTTCACGGCAAATGACAGTCGCATAGCATTGACGATTTGCGAAGATATTTGGCGACCCGGCATCATCGCCCAAAACCGAGCGTCCGGGGCGGACATTATCCTGACGCTGAACGCCTCGCCGTTTCATGCCGGCAAGATGCAGCAGCGCGAGGACATCATCTGTTCGCAAATTAAAGCCGAGCAGATACCGTTGGTTTATGTCAATCAAATCGGCGGCCAGGACGAGTTAGTGTTCGACGGCGCCTCGTTTGTCGCAAATCGTAACGGCGATGTCGTGTTCCGAGCAGCCGAATTTGCCGAGCAACTCAGCATCGTCGAGTTTGTCGATCATGAGCCGCAAATATCCACCATCGCCGACTTGTATCAACCCGTGGTCAGCGAATATAAGGCGCTGGTGTTGGGCATTCAAGACTACGTACGCAAAAACGGCTTTCAAGGCGCGATTCTGGGCTTGTCCGGCGGTATCGACTCCGCACTGGTATTGGCGTTGGCGGTGGATGCGCTGGGCGCCGATCATGTCGAAGCCGTGTTGATGCCATCGCGCTATACCCAAGACATGAGCAACCAGGACGCGATCCTGGAAGCCGAGGCGCTGGGTGTCAAATATCACGTGTTGCCCATCGAACCGGCGGTAACTGCCTTCAACGGCATGCTGGCCCCGCTGTTTGCAGGCAGCCAAAAAGACACCACCGAAGAAAACATCCAAGCCCGTTGCCGTGGCGTGTTGTTGATGGCCATTTCGAATAAACAAGGCAAGCTACTGTTGACCACCGGCAACAAAAGCGAAATGAGCGTGGGCTACGCCACACTTTATGGCGACATGGCCGGCGGTTTTGCGCCTTTAAAAGACGTATCGAAATTACTGGTCTACCAACTCGCCGAATACCGCAACACCTTGTCGCCGGTCATTCCGCAACGGGTTATCACCCGCGCACCATCGGCGGAATTGGCGCCGGACCAAAAGGACGAAGATTCGCTGCCACCTTATTCTGTGTTGGATCCTATACTTACTTTGTATGTGGAACAGGACAAATCCGCCGCCGAGATCGTGGCACAAGGCTTCACGGTTGCCGATGTACATAGAGCGATTTCGCTGGTGGATAGAAACGAATATAAACGTCGGCAATCGCCGCCCGGCATTCGCATCACACCCAGAGCGTTTGGTCGTGACCGCCGCTACCCTATTTCATCCGCTTATCGCGGCACGGCCGCGCTTAATCAACCAGCGCCCGACAACGTTAAGGAGTAAATCATGTCAAAAATGCGTACCCTGTTACTTACCACCGGCCTGCTGCTGACTGCACAGACCGGTATGGCCCGCGAAATTAATATTCCGGTGCCCATGGAGTACGGTTTAATCAAAAGTGTGCTGGTCAGCGAGCTCTATGACGGCCCGAATGAATCGGTAAGAGCCTGGAAAGACGGCAAGCAATGCAGCTTTTTGGATCTGGACCATCCGCAAATCAGCGGCGAGCAAGGCCAGGTCAAAATTCAGAACAATGTACAAGCCCGCGTGGGTACCGCGCTGGGCGGCAAATGCATGACCTTGATCGAATGGTCGGGCATTTTGCAAACCCTGCAACAGCCGACATTGGATGCCTCCGGTAATGTGCTGAGCTTCCCGGTCACCCAACTGAATGCGTTTGATCGCAACGGCCAGCCGTTGAATATCGCCCAATTGCAATCGCTGATCAAAAAAGCCGCCGAGCCCAAACTGGCCGCCCTGAAAATCGACTTAAACCAATCCCGCCCGGACATTACGAAAACCCTGCTCCCCTTCATCGCCGCCGACGATAGCGAGGAGTTGCACGACACCATCAACAGCCTGCGCTTCAATCAGGTCAAAGCCGATGAGAAAGGTATTTTAATCAACGTGGGCTACACCGCTACCAACCAAAATGCCGGCGGCTTAAAAGCGGCCCCGGTATTGAACGAAGCGGAATTGAACCAATGGCGCAAGCTCTGGCAAGGTTGGCAGATGTCTTTGGAAAAGAATATTGAGAAAGCCCCTATCGCCACCAACGCTGACGCCAGCCGGGCAAGCTTGCGCGATGTCCTGCAAAAAGCCGGCGTCGCCTTTGAACAAGGTCTGACTGCGGAATATGTGGCGGAAAACGATCCGGTGCGTAAGTTCTTCAACAGTTCCTGGGACGTGCTAGCCCCGCTACTACGTGACGCTTCAACCCAGTTACCGGGTAATAGCAGCCTGCGCTATGTGACGCTGATTGCCGCGACGGACTTGATGTACGAGTTGGAATCGATAGGCTCGCCACTTGGGCTGGAAGTATCCTCCAACGGCTTGCGGAAGCTGGCCCGTTCGCTGATCGCCCACGAAAATCCCAAAGGCAAGACCAAAACCAAACGCAAAGGTTAAATCAAGCGGGCTTGCCCCATATAAAAACAGGGATACCGGCCACAAGACCGGTATCCCTGTTTTTTTAGGTATAGCCGAATCTAAACTGCGCCCGCGGAGTATGGCCCTAAAGGGTCGGCGCCCAAAGTACCCACCAAAGACTGCAAATATTCCGGCGAGGCCAGTTCCACCAGTTTCTGTTGCGCCTGCCTATGCCGTTCGACCAACTTCAGCTCGTCGATCAAAGTCTGGTGACTGCTTTCGTGCAAGAACCTGCCCAAATAATCGACATGCCGTTGCCATAACGCGATGTCGCGCTGCTGCTTGATCCGCAGCCGTTCCTGATACCAATCCGAAGCCAACAAGTAATCGCGGGTAAACATCGCCCGTATCTCCGGATGATGCGCATCCTTACCCTGATAATGACCATCGGCCATGATATGCAGCAAAGCATACAGCGGCGGACAGGCGTCTTCTATACTGCCGTCATCAAGATATTGCTGGGCCACGCGCTGCTGGGTTTCGACGATATTGTTGATGCCGTCGACAAACACCTCCAGATCCTGGCGCTCGGGCTGCAAAATCTCGTCGGTAAAAACCGCATACGGGTTATCGAAGATCTTACCCATCAAGCCGTGCACGAAATGACTGGTGATGCGATAACCCAAACGGCTGGCCAAGACAATTTGGCCCTTGTGTTCAAAATCGGTTAACGGTTCCAGATAGCCATGTTCCAACAAAAATGCCGGGTGGCGCTCTTCGCGCGACAGCCGCGCCCAAATCTCCGGAATCAACAAACTAATATCGTGATCGACGCGGGTATCCGGACCGATAAAACCAGCCGAACTGGAAAAACCGGGATAACCGGTCAAAATGAACGAGACCAGGGCATTGTTCAAATCGGCGGTACCGCGCAAGGCATTGAACGGCCCTTTAGTCAGCGCCCCCTCACTACCCGCTCCGGTAGTAGACGGCGATTTGCCGGTCAAGGAACAGACAAAATCCATAAACAGTTCAGGCAACTCTTGATAATGAATCGGATTGTAAACCGCCAGCGCGCGGATGCCCGGTTCGGGCGGATTGTTGCGGCGACCGGTCAACACCGCGTCCACCGGATGACAGAGCGGTTGATTGAGCGGAATCTTGCGATGTAAACGCGCGCCCACTTCGGCCACGTATTTCCGTAAGGGTTTCACCACATCGACACGGGTTTCCAGGTAGCGCGGGTTTTTCGACGGTTTGCCGTTCACCAAACGCGGATGCGCGGAACACACCACATAGCCTTTCCCGTCCTGGTAAGCATCGCTCAATAGCTTTTGCATGGGCGCGGTGAATTTGGAAAAAGTCATCACGTCTTCTACGATCGCCGACAATTGCTCGTGGTCCAAGGGCTCAAAATTGGCCATGAAATTGCCGGGTGCGGACATGTTCTGCTCGGTCTGCTTGTCGTAACCCGGAATAATCGCATCGTCCGGGCGTTGAAACAGTCGATATTCGCAGTTGCTGACCAACTTCAAACTCATTTCATAGCCATCGTCAGGCAGACAGGCTCGCACTGCTTGCTTCGGCACCACGACCGAAGCGCTGATGTCGTCTTCCATCTGCACTTTCTCGCAGGCGATATAGTCTTGCCGTACCTTGAAAGTGCGCCAGCCGCCGTCCAGATCAAAACCTACCCGCAAATAGGTAGCAACGATCTTACGCTGATTCAGTTTCAGCTCATGCCCGGGCGCACCGTCAATCACGTCCACCGATAAATTATCGCGCCAATTGTTACCCCATTCAGGGCGGTAAAAACGCTTGATCAAAAACACCAAAGCCAGGATGCTGGGCGGGATGGATCGCAGCCAATCATTGAACTCCGGAAGGTGATTGGGAGAAGGCGTCAACAACTTAATCACGGAACCCAGACTGCGTTCCTGACTGAGCACGGTGCGGCTAGGACCATGGTCATCGCGTTCGAAACCCGGCAAGAAGCGGCCGGTATAATCCTTATCGAAAATCGCCTGCACCCGGTCCAGATCGTGCTGCAAATCGTCCACGAACAACGGGCCGTAGATTGCCGCGTCTTCAATGGATTTGGAAATTTCCGATTTGCCGCCGCCGGACACCGTACAGGGCTTATGACAAAACGTGCCTTCCGCGACAGTGCCGATCAAACGCCAGGACGGCGCACCGGGGTGCTTGCACATCTCGATTTTATAACCGTTGGGCTGCACGTATATTTTGCCCGGTTGCAAGCGAATGCTATGGCTTTGGCCGTTTCTGATCCAGGTAATTTTCTGCGTTGCCAGACTCATCCGCAAATCCTGCGGCACATAAATAATCTCCGGAAAATGCCTGTCCACCGCATAACCTTCCGGATGCACATCCATGATCGCGCCGTAGTGATAGGTCATCTCGTCAAAATCATAGCCCGGTTCGCGGGTCAGACTGCCAATGCCAAATTCATCACCGTGATTGACGCGACGAAATGCCAACGCGCCGCCGGCATGCTCCTCTTCTGCCAAACCGAACAAATTGGCGGCATAGCTGATCTGGGTTTTGACTTCCTTTTTGCAATAACCGTAGTAGTTATCGGCCAGTAGGGTGACGATCACGCCGCCGCTATCACGCGCAGTTAATTTAAACGCCTGACCGTCGTTATACAGTTCTTCGGGATCTTGCCAGCACATGCCATCGGCGCGTTGCCGTTCGGTGGCCTCGTCCCAATGAGGCAGCCCCAACTGCTTTTTAGTGAGCTTGGTTAAATGCGGGGCCAGAATCACGCAGCCGCTGTGGCCTGACCAATGCTCGACATCCAGGGCCGCATCGCATTCCGGCAAGGCAGGATTGCCGCCGTTGCCGAAGATGCTCTCAACAAAGTCCAGATTGCTGACCAGATTGCCCGGCGCAAAAAAACGGATTTCCATGGACTTTTCGGCGGCAACACCCGGGATTTCCGGACAGACTACCGGCCGCATCAATAATGAAGCAAACATGCGTGCCGGCTTGGGCTGGTGAGCGGTAAACGGCAGCACCATCAAATCGTCGGGTGGGTTCAAAGCCTCACCCAGCATCAAGGCAAAAGTCAGCTTGGGTACCTGCTTCTTATCGCCGGGGACGGGTAGACCGCCTTCCGCAACATGAAACGAGCCTTGCGTGGTACGCCGGTCGCTGGCTGGATTGTGCAAAATGCCTTGCTTCACCCGAAAGCTGGAGACGATTTCGGAACGAAATTCATCCTCGCCCAAAGGCAACGATAATTCACGCGCCACGCCGTGCTTATCCAACTCGAAAGTCATCGTCGGCAAGCTGGGGATTTTTGCAAAGCCCAGATCCGCGCAATAGCGCTCCAGGAAATCTTGAATCCGTCTATCGGCGGGATAAAGGGAGGAACTGGCCAACAAGCGGCTTTTTTCCAGATAGCTATTCAGCAAGTCCTGAGCGGTATCCATAAACTGCGCCGACTCGGTATCGATACACGTCGGCTGCCCGCATGAAGCCAGTTTCAGATTGATATAAAGATGCAACTGTTGCTTAACAGCTTGCTCGTCTTGCCCCACCGCCCCCAGACCCAGTGCCCTTAGCTTATCCATAATCCTCCCCCTTTAGTTTTAGAAAACGATGCTTCCATGATATAGCAAACTTGGGGGTTTGGGTCAGTAGCAATCCAAGCAGCGCGCCCTTGACGCAGAGCGATTGCGCTCAACCAAGCGGGTGCTCAGCGCTGCAGAGGCCTGGCTGGTGAAAATCTTCCTGTCGGCAATAATGTCAATTTTTCTCGGCTTCGGCCTCGCCAAGACTATTTAAAAACCACATGGCCGCGATTTGCTGGTGTAAATCGTCGAACTTCGCTTGCAAGCCGTCCAGCACTTGATGCAATTGCTCCGGGGTAGTCTGCTTAATCTCAATGGCGAGTACCTGCTGTTCCAATTGTTCCAGCTGCGGGAATAGTTCGACAGCATGCGGCAAGCGTTTGATGCAATGCGTAATCTCCTCGATGCAATGCAGCACGGCCCTGGGAAAATCCGGATTTTTTAACAGATAGTTCAAAACATCCTCACCTTTAATTCGGTTGCGGACGTGTTTGCGATACATCAAGACCGCACTCAAGGACTTCAAAACGTTGATCCACAGGATGGTCTCGTACTCGCGCATTTTGGTGCTGCGATTTTCCGCCAACAATACGGTGCCGAAATCCATGATCCGGCTGGTCATATCGGCCCGTTCCAAATTGCGGCCGATACAGATAAACCGGGCACTGTCGCTGCTACTCATAGACCCGGCCATAAAACCAGTAAAGCGCTGGCACCCAGCCATGATTTCCTGCAAGAACAGCGCACGCCCCCGCCGATTGGACAAGCTATCCAGATTGTTATTAGCGTACAGATACATTTCGTTGACCTGCTGCCAGGCCTCATCGGGCATCAGCTCGCGGCTGGTACGGATATTCTCGCGAGCAAACGACAACGACGCCAATAAGGAGCCGGGATTGCTCATATCGGCTAATAAAAACCGGGTGGTATTCTGCTCGCTGGGATTTTTAAAGCGTTGATAAAACGCCTCTTCGACGCCGCAAATATTTAATAAATTGCGCCAGCCTAATTCCACACCATACGGCAAGTCGTAGATCAAATGCATCGTGGCGCTGATCAGGCGGGCGGTGTTTTCGGTGCGCTCCAGATAACGGGCCATCCAGTACAAACGTTCGGCGGATCGCGATAACATCTTATTGCTCCCTGTTGATAATCCAAGTGTCTTTACTGCCGCCGCCCTGCGATGAATTCACCACCAGCGAACCGGCCCTGAGCGCCACGCGGGTCAAGCCGCCAGCGGTGACAAAGCCGTTCTCACCTTGCAGGATGAAGGGGCGCAAGTCGATGTGCCTGGGCTCCAGACTATCACCGCACAAGGTCGGGCAGGTTGATAAAGCCAAAGTTGGCTGGGCGATGTAATTACGCGGATTGTTTTTAATCAGTTTATGAAATTGCTTGATTTCCTTTTGGCTGGCGTGCGGGCCGACCAACATGCCATAGCCGCCGGACTCGTTGGCCGGTTTTACCACCAGCTCCGGCAAATGCGCCAGCACGTAGGCGCATTGTTCCGGATCGCTACAGAGATAAGTCGGCACGTTCGGCAAAACCGGCTCTTCGTTCAGATAGTAGCGAATCATTTCCGGCACGTAGGCATACACCACCTTGTCGTCCGCTACCCCCGCGCCCGGCGCATTAGCCAGCGCCACATTGCCGGCTTTCCAGGCCCGCATCAAGCCCTTCACGCCCAATACCGAATCCTTATGAAAGACTTCAGGATCGAGAAACAGATCATCAATGCGCCGGTAAATCACATCGACTTTTTCCAGACCCTTGATGGTACGCATATAAACACAATCGTCATCCTTGACCAGCAAGTCGCCGCCTTCCACCAGTTCCGCACCCATTTGTTGCGCCAGGAAAGCGTGTTCGAAATAGGCCGAGTTATAAATACCGGGCGTCAAGACGGCAATTTGCGGGGTGTCATCGGTATCCGGTGCCAGTGACGCCAGCATTTCGAACAACTGGGTCGGATAATCGTCCACCGGCAGAATATTCAGATTTTCCAACAACTCCGGAAAGATCCGTTTGGTAATTACCCGGTTTTCGATCATGTACGACACGCCGGATGGCACCCGCAAATTGTCTTCCAGCACATACAGCTTGCCGTCGCCAGCCCGCACCAGATCGCTGCCGCAAATATTGGCCCATGTGCCGAATTTGGGCTGCATGCCCAAACATTCCTTACGAAAATTGCTGGAACTGTTGATCAAATCAGCAGGCACCAAACCATCCTTGATAATCTGCTGCTGGTTATAAACATCGTTGATAAAGCAATTCAAAGCTTTCAGACGCTGTTTCAGACCTGCTTCCACGGCTTGCCATTCCTGAAAATCGATCAGCCTGGGAATGATGTCGAAAGGCCAAGCTCTATCGATATTGCCTTCGTCGCTGTAGACGGTGAAGGTGATGCCCATCTCCATGATGGCCGCCTCCGCCGCCGACAACCGGCCCTTAATTGCATCCATGCCCAAAGATTGTAAGTATTGACTCAAACTGGCGCAGGTATCACGCGGCTTGCCGCCCGCAGCAATCATCTCGTCGTAAGCCTTATCGGCGCTGTAATCCGCCCAAATTGTCGAAGTAACCATGCTGTATGCATCCGTGATATTTGCTTTTATGGTGCAAGTCCGCGCGAAATTGGTGCAAAAACGACCGCACCATTTCAACGCAAACCGGTTCTAATGATTTACCCGATATAAAGCAATAGCAATGCCAAGTTGCGCGCCTACGGCTATCACTTGCTCGGCCGTGACCGACTTATCGCGCCTTAGCACTGGCAAATACCCTTTAGTTCAGAAGCTTGAAGAAAGCCAATGCTTTATATTAAGCGACTCTAGGCGGAGCCACCGAATCCAAAAGATCTATGCCGCACTCCGCTCTTTCTGATCGTAACGGCATGCTTTTTGCGAGTTTCTTAGACTACGCATTATCCAAAGTCTCGTCAGAATCGGCATCTGCAATAAAAACCAGCTTAGAAAACATAAAAAAAACGAGATTAGCTTTGATCAATTGCGCTATACCCGGTAAACCGGCAAACTAAACCTATGAAAACCTTAAGCACACCAGAAGCTTTCGCGCCGGGATACCGCCTCGATAAGGGGGCCCACGACGAAATGCTGGACGAGACGGGCCGGGTTAGACCGCATTGGGCCCACCTGATGCAGGCGTTGCAACAGCTTGGCCCCCGCGAAGTCGGCGAACGCCACCAGGAAGCGCTAAGACTGCTGCGCGAAAACGGCGTCACCTACAACGTTTATGACGACCCGGACGGTATTAACCGCCCTTGGCAACTCGACCCGATACCGCTATTGCTTTCCGGCGACGAGTGGTTTGACATTGAAGCCGGACTGCTGCAACGCGCCGAACTGTTGAATCTGATTTTGGCCGACCTGTACGGCCCGCGCCAGCTGATCAAGAAAAATCTGTTGCCACTGGAACTGATCTACAACCACGGCGGCTTTCTGCGCGTTTGTGATCAAGTAAGCTTGCCCGGCCAGCATCAGTTGGTATTGTGCGCCGCCGACCTGGCCCGCGGCCCGGACAAAAAAATGTGGGTACTGGGTGATCGTACGCAAGCGCCATCCGGTGCCGGTTATGCGTTGGAAAACCGCTTGGCCATGTCACGGGTGTTGCCCAGCTTGTTCCGCGACACTCATGTCCATCGTTTGGCGCGTTTCTTTCAATCCCTGCGCGCCGGCCTGAATGCCGTCGCCCCCGGCGACGCCGATACCCCGCGCGTGGTGGTACTGACGCCCGGCCCTTTGAACGAAACTTTCTTCGAACACGCCTATCTGGCCTCCTATCTGGGTTATCCGCTGGTACAGGGCGACGACCTGACGATTCGCGACGGCTATGTCTGGCTTAAATCGCTGGTCGGCTTGCAGCGGGTGGATGTGATCTTGCGTCGGGTTGACGACAATTACTGCGACCCGCTGGAACTGCGCGAAGACTCGCGGCTAGGCGTCCCCGGCCTGTTGGAAGTGGTCAGGCGCGGCAATGTGGCGATTGCCAACCCGCTAGGTAGCGGCATATTGGAAAATCCCGGCATCATGCCGTTCCTGCCGGGCATCGCCAAATACTTCCTGGGTCAAACCCTAAAGCTAAATTCGATCGCCACCTGGTGGTGCGGCCAAGCCCGCGAGTTAAATTACGTCCTCGCCAATCTGGAACGCCTGGTCATCAAACCGATCTACCGCAAACCCGGCGAACGTTCGGTGTTCGGCCATCAGCTGAGCCGTGCACAACTCGCTGATTGGCGCGCGCGCATCAAGGCCCGCCCGGCGCTTTACGTCGGCCAGGAATACGAGAGCTTTTCCACCGTGCCGGCGCTGGTGGCGGGCGGCTACGAACCGCGCCAAACCGTGCTGCGCTGCTTCATGGTGGCGCGGGCGGACGGTTATACGCTGATGCCTGGCGGTTTGAGTCGCAGCGCACCGCAATACGGCAATATGATGATCAGTAATCAAACCGGCGGCATCAGTAAAGATACCTGGGTGGTTGCCACGGAACCGCAGCATCCGGCCATTCCGGCCAAGCGCAGCAGCAGTCTGGCCGGCCACGGCAATGCCTTGCCCAGCCGCGCCGCAGACAATATTTTCTGGGTGGGCCGCAACGCTGAACGTGCGGAAGGCGGGGTACGTTTGTTGCGCGCCACGATCAAAAAGCTGTTCAGCAACCCTGACCGCGATAGCCCGGACTATCAGCTCAGCCTGGAAACCCTGCTGCGTTGCGTCACCAGCATGACCGGCACCTACCCCGGTTTTTTTGCCGAGGATAACGAAAGTTTGTTGCAGTCGCCGGAAGCCGAATTACTGGCAGTGGTCGCCGACGAAAGCCGAGCAGGCAGCCTGGCCAACACGGTAAACAGGATGATCCAATCCGGCTATGCGGTACGCGATTTATGGTCGTCGGATACCTGGCGGGTCATTGACGAAATCGAGGAACAGGTTTCCGAAGCGCGCCGCCTGGGCAAAATCGGTTTGTGGTCGATGCAGGAGCAAATGGATCAGCTAATCACCACGCTCTCCGCATTCAGCGGTCTGGTGATGGAGAGCATGACGCGCGGCAACGGCTGGCTGTTTCTGGACATCGGCCGGCGCCTGGAGCGCGGCTTGCAGTTGGTATCGGTATTGAGAACCGCGTTTGCGATGCCGCAAAGCGAAGCGGCGGAAACCCGCTTGCTGGAATCCCTGCTGGACACCAGCGACAACCTGATTTGCTACCGCCAACATTATCGTAGCAACCTGGAGTTAGCCTCGTTTTTGGAACTGCTGCTGATGGACCCCAACAATCCCCGCTCACTAGCTTATCAAATCGCTCGTTTGCAGGAGCATGTCGGCAAACTGCCGCGCGAACCCAGTACCCGCCGGATTAGCGCCGAAGAGCGCTTGCTATTAGAGGCTAGTTGTCTGTTGAATATCGCCAATATCGACGACTTATTGAACGTCTCGGAATCCGGGATTCGCGAAGCGCTGGACCAACAACTCAGCAAGATTTACGCCCTATTGGCCGCGTTGTCCGATACTTTGACCGCCAATTATTTCCGCCACGGGGACGCGCCGCAATCGCTGTCCTAAGGGAGTCACCATGCGTTATCGGGTTACCCATACCACTACCTACCGTTACCAACAACCGGTGGGCTTGTCTTACAACGAAGTGCGGATGCAGCCGCGCCCCTGCCCGAATCAGCAACTGCTCAGCTCACAACTGAAAATCACCCCCTTGCCCTGCGACTATCGGACCCGTACCGATTTTTTCGGCAATCAAGTGGCCTGGTTTTCGATTAGGGAGCCGCATCGGGAGTTTGTGGTCACCGCCAGCAGCGAAGTACAGATTTTTCCGCAACCGGTGCAGTTGGATTTCAGCCACGGCATGAGCTGGGAACTGGTCAAGGAAGCGCTCTGGAACGACAGAAGCGAACCACTACTGGAGGCCCGGCAATTTGCCTTGGATTCGCCGTTCATCGCCGCCGACGCCGAGCTGGCCGCTTACGCTCAAGCCTCATTCACACCCGGCAAGGCGCTGATTGAAGCGATACACGATCTGATGCAACGCATTCACCGCGATTTTACCTTCGACCCGGAATTCACCAACCTGGCCACCCCGCTGACCACCGTACTGGAACATCGGCGCGGCGTCTGCCAGGATTTCGCCCATCTGGCCATAGGCTGCATACGCTCGCAAGGCCTGGCGGCCCGCTACGTCAGCGGTTATATCGAAACCCTGCCGCCGCCCGGCAAGAAAAAATTGGTGGGCGCCGACGCCTCGCACGCCTGGTTCTCGGTATATTTACCGGATCTGGGCTGGATGGACTTTGACCCTACCAACAACCAATTGCCGGGGGACAGGCACATCATCGTCGCCTGGGGCCGGGACTATAGCGATGTTACGCCATTGAAAGGGGTGATTTTCGGCGGCCAGAACCACGAATTGAAAGTGGCGGTGGAAGTGGAAAACCTGGGCGCGTAATCCTAACAGGATACCGAAGAAAATCACCCGCATAAAACCACGTTTCATCCGTTAGGAATGCCCGGAAATCCCCGTACTTAGCCCGTGACAAAACCTTGCATTTCGTGAGATAAACCAAGATATTGGGCTTGTCCCTTCACCTGCTTTCAATACATCAAGGTAATCTCTTGCGCCGTTTTTCGACCTTTTCCACAGCAGCACTAGTCCACCTTTTCGGCTTGGCTGTCGCCTACGCACTGGTTGCCAAACTGGTGTTGATGTTTTTCGCCGCCAATCACGTAATATCCGTCATCTGGCCGCCTGGCGGCATCGCACTGGCAGCCTTGCTGCTCGGCGGTAAAAAGCTGTGGCCCGGCGTGTTCCTGGGCGCATTACTTGGCAGTTTGTGGGCAGGCAACCCGCTGGAGCAAGCCTTGCCTATCGCTTGCGGCAATACCGTGGAAGCACTTGTCGGCTGCTATCTGCTGGGCGAGATTCGCAAACTGCAACAGCCGCAAGACTACTTACGCATCCTGTTTGCCGGCGCCTTGGCTTCGGTCATTGCGGCCATAGTGGGTTCCTTAGTTCTGTTACATTTCAACGCAATAACGGCGCAGCAATGGCCGATCAGTCTAGCGCATTGGTGGATGGGCGACGTCTTGGGTATTGCGATTGTCACGCCGCTTATTTTGGTCTGGCGGCAGCCGCCAAGTTTTGACTGGAACCCGTATCAAGTTTGGCGCGCGTTGCTTTATGTCACAACGGCGTTTCTGGCGGGACAAATGATTTTCCTGGAGTGGCCGTGGCATCTTGGCCACTACGGCAAAGCATTTTATATGTTCGCTTTTCTGGTTTACGGCGCACTCTACTTTGGCTTGCATGGCACCTTGTTACTAATCAGCATGGTCATGCTGCAAAGCATATTCGGTGCGATTTTTCAGGTAGGCTTTTTTGCAGCCGACAGCAGTGAGACCGGGCTATTGCTGCAATGGTCGTTTTTGCTGGTGCTGTCCAGCGTCGGCATTTCCCTGGCGCTGGCTATCGAGCGCTACCAGCGCTCAGAACAATTCAGCAAAGCCCTAGGCGATTTCAACAAACACATTCTGCGTTCAGTTCAGGAAGGCGTGATTGTTTACGATCTGCAGGGCGGTATCGAACTCTGGAACCGTTATATGGAAACCCTGACGGGATGGCCGCAAGCCGCTTGCCTGGGAAAATACCCTGTTGAAATATTTCCCTGGCTGGCGCAAACGCCAATTCCTGACGGCATTCAAAAGGCGTTGCAAGGCGAAACGGTCTATCAAACCCCGTTTACCGCAGGCGACGGCCGCTGGATCAGTTCGATGCAAATGCCCATACGCGACGACCAGGAACGGATTGTCGGCGTTATCGAACTGGTTAAAGACGAATCCTTGAACGTCGAGTTCGGCAAATCCCTGTCGGTCAGCGAATTGCGGTTTCAAAGCATCCTGGACAATACCCCCACGGTGATTTACAGCAAAGATCTGCAAGGCCAATACCTGCTGATCAACCGCCAATTTGAAAAACTGTTCGCGGTTGACAATAAGACTGTCAGAGGCAAACGGGATATGGACTTATTTCCGGGCGACGACACCGAACTCCTGGGGAAAAACGATTTAGAGGTCGCCAATAGCGGCCAGGCACAGATTTTTGAAGAAAAGATCACCCATCATGACGGTAATATTCATACGTATTTGTCGCATAAGTTTCCGCTACGTAATGGGCAAGGCGAAATCTACGCGGTATGCGGCATTTCGACGGACATCAGCGAGCGCAAGCTATCGGAAAAATTATTGCAGGAAAGCGAATTGCGCTGGAAATTTGCGCTGGAAAGTGGCGGAGACGGCGTCTGGGATTGGGATTTGACCAACGGTAAAGTGTTTCTGTCGCCACGCTGCATGGAGATTCTGAATTTCAGCGAACAAGACAGAGACAACGATTACCGGAATTGGGAAGCCACGATACACCCGGAAGACAGCGCCCGGATGATGGCCGACTTGCAAACCCATCTGGAAAATCGCAGCTCACGCTTCAGCAACGAACACCGCGTAAAGCACGGCGATAACCAATGGCGCTGGATTTTAACGCGCGGTCTGGTGATCAGCCGCGATGCGCAGGGCAAGGCTTTGCGGATGATCGGCACCCAAACCGACATTACCGAACGCAAACAGCTGCAATGGCTGCAATTGTCCAAGATTGTCGATGGTTCGCCGGAAGCCACGTTTTTAGTTGGCGAAAACGGCCTCATCAAACTCGCCAACCCGCCCGCCGCGAAAGCATTTATCTACACGCTGGATGAGTTGATAGGTCTGAGTGTCGAAGCGCTGGTACCGGAACGGGCCCGCGCCAAGCACCCGGAACAGCGCGCGCGATTTTTACAAGAGAACAAAGCCCGGCCGATGAGCGCCAGCCGCTCCCTAACCGCAATACGCGGCGACGGCACGGAATTTCCGGTCGAAATCAGTTTGACACCTATCGATATAGACAACCGGCGTTACATACTCGTATCCGTTTTGGACATCAGCGAACGCAAGCGGCTAGAACATGAAATGCAGTTGATGGCGATGATTTACCAAGCCATCGGCGAAGCGGTGATGGTCGCGGACACCGACAACCGCATCATCGCGATTAACGAAGCGTTTACCCGCCTGACCGGCTATACCGCGGAAGACGCGATAGGGAAGTCCACCGACATTCTGAAATCCGGCCGCCACGATCCGGATTTTTATCAGACCATGTGGCACTCGCTGTTACAAACCGGCCACTGGCAAGGCGAAATCTGGAATAAACGCAAAAACGGCGATATTTACCAAGAATGGCTGGTGATCAACACCATCTACGGCGAACACGGCGAAGTAGAGCGCCGGGTGGCGATGTTCTCGGAAATTACCGAGCAAAAACATGTCGAACAAACCATCTGGCGCCAAGCCAATTTCGACCCGCTTACCGATTTGGCCAACCGGCGCATGTTCCAGGATCGATTGAACCAGGAAATCAAAAAAGCCCAGCGCGACAAAAACAGTCTGGCGGTCATGCTGCTGGATCTGGACCGTTTCAAGGAAATTAACGACACCCTGGGCCACGGCATGGGCGACGTTTTGCTAAAAGAAACCGCCCGGCGCATTTTGGCTTGCGTACGCAATGTGGATACGGTGGCTCGGCTCGGTGGCGACGAGTTCACCATCATCCTGGGCGAGTTGGACTCGGAAACCAATATAGACCGGGTCGCGCAAGCCATCCTGCACCAGCTTGCCGAACCATTTCGCTTGGGCGATGAATTAGCTTACATTTCGGTCAGCATCGGCATCACCTTCTATCCGCAAGACGCACAGGAAGCCGAACAATTAATCAAAAACGCCGATCAGGCCATGTATTCCGCCAAGCAACAAGGCCGCAACCGCTACAATTTCTTCACCAGCGAGATGGAGCAAACCGCGCAAAACCGGATGCGCCTGACCAGCGACCTGCGCCAAGCGCTGACCAATCAAGAGTTTTGCCTGTTCTATCAACCGATAATCGAACTGAGCAGCCGCAAAATGCATAAAGCCGAAGCACTGATCCGCTGGCAACATCCCACGCGCGGCATGATCAGCCCGGCGGAATTTATTCCGTTGGCGGAAGAGACCGGCCTGATAGTGGAGATTGGCGACTGGGTATTTCGGATGGCGGCAAAGCAGGTTGCCGAATGGCGTGCCCAATTTCTCCCGGATTTGCAACTGGGTATTAACAAGTCGCCGGTGCAATTTACCCGCAGCAATCTGGGCGACAGCAAATGGATAGACTATTTGCATGAGCTGGGCTTATCCGGCCAATGTGTCGTCATCGAAATTACTGAAAGCCTATTGCTGGATGTCGACAATATTGTCCGCGACCATTTATTTGCTTACCGAGATGCCGGCATCCAGGTGGCTATTGACGATTTCGGCACCGGCTATTCGTCACTGTCTTATCTAAAAAAATTCGACATCGATTATCTGAAGATAGACCAGAGTTTCGTACGCAATCTGGAAGCCGATTCCAGCGACCTGGCGCTGTGCGAAGCGATTATTGTGATGGCGCATAAACTGGGCTTGAAAGTGATAGCCGAAGGCATCGAAACCGCGCAGCAACTGGAATTGCTGACTGCCGCCGGCTGTGACTACGGCCAAGGCTATTTGTTTTCCAAACCACTGCCTGCTGCTGAGTTTGTGCGGCTGTTCGATACGAAAAATCAGCAGCCAGCGTCCGTCTCAAGGGCAACAACACCGGCAAAACCAGCCGGACGCGGCGATTCCAGTATTTCTAAATTGTTCGGTTCGGACAAATAAACGGCAGGCGGGAATGCACACACGTTTTTAGAATGAACGCATTCGGCAATCTGCGGCCGAAAGCCTCATACTTTTATCAGAATACCTATTTGAAACGGAGCTTTTATGCTGATCCACAAACTGTCTTTTCCGATTATTTTACTGAGCGCCGCCGCGCTATTTCAGCAAGCGGCATACGCTCAAGACGCGCCCAGCCCACAGCAAGCGCTACAGAACTTCGGCATCGGCACCGCGCAAATCCCACCATTGGAACGCGGCGAAATCATCGCTTACGACGTCAGCGAAACCAGCCAAAAAGAACTCGCTATTGGCGTAGCGATGATCATCCCGGTCGGCTTGCCGCAACTGGCCGATTACATCAAAAAGGGCAAACTCAATGCCGGCGAGAGCGACATCGTCGCCACCGGCATGCTGGGCGATAACGCCAGCGTCGATAGTTTTAAGAAATTTGCGTTTACCGAAAAGCAAGTTGACGAAGCCAAAGCCTTTCTGGAAGCGGAACCGGGCGACGAATTCAACCTCTCCAAAGCCGAACTGGACAGTTTGAAAAGCCTGCAAGCCGGGCTGGAAGATGCCGATAATAAAACCTTGCTGAAAACCGCCAATCAAAAATACCGCGAATTTTTACTGCAACGCCTGCAAGCCTATAAAAAAAGCGGCTTGGCCGGTATTGCCCCCTACAGCCGTGATGGCGGCACAGCCGACCCGGCCGCGGAACTGCGCAACGACGCGGTGAACAGCAAAGCCTGGGCGCGTTACTTTCCGGAATTGCAACAAGCCTGGTTAAACTATCCTGCCGCATTGCCGGCCAATACCAGCGAACAGTTTTTGTGGTTGAATCGGCGCGTGGAAGACCGCCCCACCGCCGTACTTAATCATCGTGTCGTCGCCATCGGCGAAGGCGGCGGCCTTATCGTTTCCCGGCAGTTTTACGTCGGCCACTCCTACAACTCCAGCCACGTAGTCGCCGGCGGCCTACCTTATAAAGGCGGCACGCTGGTGTTTTATTCCATCCGCAGCTCCACCGATCAAGTTGCGGGCATGGGCAGTAGCCTGAAGCACTCGATAGGCCGCGAACAGATGAAAAAAGAAATGATCAAGCGCCTGCAACGGCTGAATAAAGACATGAAACTCAAACCTGCGGCAGTGGCCAGCGAAGAGTAATGTCGATAACCACATGCAACGGCGTGTAGCGCAAGCCCAATCAGATACTAGTATTAAGCTTGATTGTCTTGCGGATTGCCCCCATCCTGGTAAATATCCCTATAACCTTATTCCCCAAAGCTACTGAATCTTAGATGAATATAAAACACAAAGCCCACCCCTGGCATGGTATCTCGCCCGGCGACAACACCCCGGACATCGTGACCGCCTTCATAGAAATCGTACCGTCCGACACGGTGAAATACGAAATCGACAAAGACAGCGGCTATTTGAAAATCGACCGGCCGCAAAAATTCTCCAACATGATCCCCACCCTTTACGGCTTTATTCCGCGCAGTTATTGCGCAGAAAAAATCGCCGAATATGCCGCCGCGCGATCCGGCAAACCGGTCAGCAAGGGCGACGGCGACCCCTTGGATATTTGTGTATTGAGCGAACGCAGCGTGACTCACGGCGACATCCTGTTACAAGCCATTCCCATCGGCGGCTTCCGTTTACTGGACGGCGGCGAGGCCGACGACAAGATCATCGCGGTGATGAAAGGCGACGAATTCTACCGGCAATGGCGCGACGTCTCCGACTGCCCGGAATCGTACATCAACCGATTGAAACACTACTTCCTGACTTACAAACACCTACCCAGCGAAAAAAGTGTCTGCGAAATTACCCACGTCTACGGCCGCGAAGAAGCACATGAAGTCATCAAACGCGCAATCGCGGATTATCAATACCATTTTGGCTGCCAGGACGACGAGTAGGCTTGTTTGGGAATGGATGCGCTGAGTTGTTTGCAGCGCATCCAGGCTGATTAATACATTTTCCAGGCTCCTCTAACGACAAGCAACACAGACTCATCACAGGCTAAACTAAGTTAACTTGGTTTACTGGAGCTCATCGTGCAAACCGTCAACATCCACGAAGCAAAAACTCACTTATCTCGATTGGTTGAACAAGCCGCCAAAGGCGAACCGTTCGTGATTGCCAAGGCGGGTAAACAGCTCGTCAAAGTTTCCGCGCTGGACAGCCCAACGGGCTATCAAATGCGACGTTTGGGGTTCCTGAGCGGATATATCAAAGTGCCTGACGATTTCGACAGAATGGGCCGTGAAGAGATTGGGCAGTTATTCGGCGCGGACGATGAAACTACTGCTTGATACCCATCTGCTGCTTTGGGCGGCTGGCTCGCCAAATTTGCTACCCGAACAAGCTCGCCGGATGCTGGAAGATATGCAAAACCAGCTATTTTTCAGTGCTGCCAGCCTCTGGGAAATCGCCATCAAACGCGACCTCGGCCGTGACGATTTTCAAGTAGACGCAAGAGTGCTGCGGCGCGGTTTGCTGGACAACGGCTATACCGAAATCCCCATCGGCAGCGATCACGCGGTTTTCATCGAAAGTCTACCACCCATCCACAAAGACCCGTTCGGCCGTATCCTGGTTGCGTAAGCCAACGTAGAAAGCATAACGCTTTTAACTGCCGATGCGCTGGTTGCAAAATTCCGGGGCCGGTCAGGTTAGTTTGATACTCAAAAACTTTATTTTTTTGGCCGGAATATACGGAAGCATTTCTGGACTACCTGCTAATCTCAACGCAATTTTGAATCCGCCTAGGGACCAAGCGGAGTTTAATCCAGCGATACCAACACGAGTATTGTGTATCTCCAAAGCATCAGTCCAAATCAAGTGAGGATTGCCAGGTAAAAGATGTAAAAGGTTATAACTGGTAAGAAAGTTCCGATAATTCAACAGCCTTTCCATAAACCTTTGCCATTGCTTATTTTCATCCCTCATCATCGTAATTACATCGTCGAGTTTGAGATTTGGTTGGCGTATCCATGCTGTTTGATCTGGAGTAATTTCGTTTCGATCTACATCATGATTGCCAGGTACCAAATAAAGACTGCGAATTGGAATTTCTGGAATAAAAGCCTTGCGAATAGCGTCCAGAAAATCACGGACTAGCAGGTATTGGTCGTCCATGCTTTCGCCCGAAACTGCCCCGAAAACCAAATCGCCAGTGAAAAATATAAGGTCTGGACGCAAACCATGTTCTATTTGCATTTGCTTCAAATCACAGACAAGTGCGTCGGTGATTTGTCGTGAATCCCAGCCATCACGTTGGCGGGCATGAAAATCGGAAAGGTGTAACCAAGTCAGTTTGCGAGACATTTTGATCCGTCAAAGAAGTTAGCCATGAGCTCAGCCAAACTCATCCAGGTCATTTACACCAACCGGAAAACGTATATACTTCACGTAACTACATTTTACATATGGAGTGCCCTATGACCTATGCCCGTATTTTCCAATCCGGCAATAGCCAGGCAGTGCGGCTACCCAAGGAATTTCGCTTCAATACTGACCGAGTGGAAATTTTCCGCCGGGGCGATGAAATCGTATTGCGGGAAACGCCCGCCAACGCCGCCGCGATATTCGACGCCTTAGCAGCATTGCCCGACGACTTAATGAGCGACGGCCGCGAAGATGCGCCGCCCCAGGATCGTGAGGCGCTTTGATGAGCGCTCACTATCTGCTCGATACCAATATCTGCATTTATATTGCCAAATACAATCCGCCCGCGGTGCGCGAGCGTTTTGCTCGCCATGCAGCCGATGAATTGGCAATGTCTGTAATAACCTTGGGCGAGTTGCGTTTCGGCGCGGAGAAAAGTCAGGCCAGGGAAAGGGCGTTAGCCGGCATTAACGAACTTAACGGTTTGATTCCGGTATATGGCTTGCCGGAAGCAGCTGGCGAGCATTACGGACAGATACGTGCGGCGCTGCAAAAGATCGGGCAACCCATCGGCAATAACGATTTATGGTTGGCGGCTCACGCCAGATCGGAAGGCTGGATTTTGGTCACCAACAACGAACGCGAATTTGTGCGAGTGCCGGGGTTGCAAGTAGACAACTGGGTAAACTCATCTGGCTGAACACCTAAGCAAGCGCCTCAGGCAATGGTTTAGTCTGGACTCCAAACATCATCCAGCGTCTATTGACTAATTTTCGTTCATCCTATTCAACTTGTATGAGCTCAGGACAACCCGAATGAAACATTTATCAATAGCAATAATTTTGTTGGCTACTTTCGCCGCCTGCACAACAAGCTCTCGATATACCCAGCCCTTAGCCACAGCCGACCCGGCTCCAACGCCAAAATCCATATCGACCGCCTCGCTCTACCCGCCAGCCGCCATCGAAAAAACCGGTCCCGTGAATGTTTATCTGATTCCGTTGAATGATTTCTCGGAAGATGTTGCAGCGCAAATCGGCAGGGATTTGAGTAAGGAGTTCGGCCTGTGGGTCAAAGGCACGGTGGCGATGGGCACGCAAGGCCTGGTGCCGATGCCGGGCACCCGACAATTCGCGGCGGAAGACATCTTCGAACAAGCTAAAACCGTGATGCAGCGTTTGCCGGAAGCGGACAGCAACACCTATTTCATATTTCTGACCAACCGCGACATCAACAGCCGCGCCCGGAATTTTCGTTTCCAGTTTTCCTTCCACGACAAGGTCTGCCGCTGTTCGGTGGTTTCGGCTGCGCGCATGCATCCGGAACCCGAAAATTCGCCTGGTAGCCGCCAGCATCTCGAATCGCGATTTATAAAAATGACCAAACGCGCCATCGGCCAAATGGTTTTGGGTTGGGAACGCTCCAGCGATATCAACGATCTAATGTATTCGCCGATTATGAGCTTGGACGACATCGATCACTTGGGCAATCGGCATCCGGCCATACCCAAGAAGTAACCGTATCGAAAGTTAATCTTAGAGGCCCCCCTTTCCACGAGCGGCTTAATCGGGGTATTCTGCCGCCTTCGCGCTGGTATCTATCAGCTCACAATCATTGCCACATTAAACCCAACCCTTTAAACATGTTTTCCGCAATATCACGTAATGCCAGTGTTATCGGCTGTTTATCGTTATTGACGCTGCTCAGCCCCGCCGCCTTCGCTCACGGCGTCGACACCAACACAGAACGGTTTTTGCTGGCCAACCAAGGCGTCGCCATCGGCCCGTTTTTGTATATCGGCGCCAAACATATGGTCACCGGCTACGATCATTTGTTGTTTTTGGTGGGGGTGATTTTCTTTTTATTCCGCACTTGCGACGTGCTGGTCTATGTCAGCCTGTTTACCTTGGGACATAGCTTGACGCTGCTGTTCGGCGTGTTAAGCAGCATCTCGGTCAATCCGTTTCTCATCGACGCCATTATCGGCTTGTCGATTGTGTATAAAGGCTTCGACAACCTGGGCGGTTTTCAACGCCTATTGGGGTTTCAGCCCAATACCAAATGGGCAGTGATGATTTTTGGCCTGTTTCACGGCTTTGGCCTGGCGACCAAATTGCAGGATTTTTCACTACCCGCAGCCGGGCTCTGGAAAAACTTGTTGGCGTTTAATGTGGGCGTGGAAATCGGCCAATTTCTGGCCCTGCTGTTTATCTTGATCGCGCTGGACTTTTGGCGCCGCCACCGCAGTTATTACACCTTTTCCACGGCCACCAACACCCTGTTAATGTCCGGAGGCTTGATTCTGTTCGGCTACCAAATCACGGGCTACATCATCCATGGATAACTCGATGCAAGACCGCAATCCGCCAGTCCAATCAACTAAATCGCTGACCATCGCCAGCCTGTCGGCAACGCTATTGGCGGGCGTTGTGCTGATCACTGCGGTGTTGCCCGCTGAATACGGCATAGATCCGACCGGGTTTGGGCAAATGACCGGTTTAACTAGCTTGGCGTCGCCAAGTGAAACAGGCAGCGCTTGCTCGGAGCCGGTGCAGGCGGTGAGCGCCGCGCAACCAGCAGCGCCCTCGCAATGGCAGGATACGGTAAAAATCGTGGTGCCGGCCGGTGAAGGACTGGAATACAAATTTCATCTCGCCAAAGGCGCGAACCTGGAATATTCGTGGTCCACCAACGGCGCGGTGCTGTATTTTGATTTTCACGGCGAGCCGCAAGGCGATAAAACCGGCTATTTCAAAAGCTATAAGGAAACGACCGACAGCCAATCCAGCGGCTCGTTAAGCGCGCCCTTTGAAGGCTCGCACGGCTGGTATTGGGAAAACAAATCCAACGCGCCGGTTACTGTGGTTTTAAATACGAAAGGGGCTTATCGGATTTTGGGCTTGATGTGATCTAAAACCATCGGCTCAAGGAAACCAAGCTGACTGACATCAAAACGGGAGATGCCAACAAGCGAAAACGCTTAGTCTTCCGGCCCAAAGCACTGCGGATAATCTTTACAAACCTCACAGGACGGCGCCCGGCAAACGTATAAACCTTCCGCTTCGCAGAGTTGTTTGTACAAAAATTTTTTCCATTTCATGTCTTTGCTGTTACGCACCAGCAATTCCGGAAAGTTGTAGCCCAGCATGGCCGACAAATCGCTGCGCGACCATAAGCCCAAATCCTGCCACAAATGATCGCTACCCAAACAGGCGGCGACGATCAGCGCGATCAGCCATTCGGTTTCCGCGCCGGGATTGGCGGCGAATTGCGCAAGCAGGACTTCCAAATCCTGTTTTTCCAACATGCGGCTGTAATCCAGACTGCTACCGGAAAAGGCTTTCGGCGCCAAGGAATAGCCGGGAAAGTAGCGGTCGATAAGCTGTTCAAATTGTATTGGGCTCAAGCCCAATCTATCGGGAAGCACACCATCACCGACACACCAACTGGCGATAATTTGCGCCAACCAGACGCTGTTGGGCGACTGGTCGGCACAGGCCAGCAGATCCTCATAAATGTGTTGCCGCGACTTCATAACCAAGGGCTCTACCCTATCATTCGATGCCATGCTAAGTGTGCAACTCATACTCGATTCTCCGGCCTATTTAACGATGACGCAGACGCTTAATACTCAACGCGAATATCTTCGTCCCTAACGATCATCTGACAAGCCAAACGCCATTCCGGCGGCAAGTCGTCGACGATCATTTGCTCCAACTGTTCGGTAGTGACTTTACCGATTTGTTTCAGCAGGGCTTTTTCCTTCTCAGTCATCGTGCCACCCATGCGCTCCAGCTTTTTATCGATGCTGGTGACGCGGACCACGCAAGTGCCGCATTCGCCATCTTCGCATTCGAAATTGATGGGGATCTTGTTTTCCAGAGCCAGCTTCAAAATAGTCTGGGTGTGACTGCCGGCAACGGCGTAAACGGTTTTATCCCGGTATTCGGGACTGGTAAATGTGACTAATGCCATGTGTTACTCCTTTGCGTTACTTATACTGGTTTAAGGGAAATTTCGCCGCCCAAGACTTGCGCTTGGCAAGCCAGACGGTTGTGTTTGCCGGCCATGTTTTCTCGCAAAATTTTGTCTTCCAGTACGGACGGCTCGGTCAAGTTGTTCCAACCGGCAGTCACTTTCATGATACAGGTTCCGCAATCGCCTTCCCGGCAACCGTAAGTAATGCCGGAACCTACTTTCTCGGACACCTCAATCACCCGGGTGCCGGCGGGGACGGTAACCGTCACGTTTATATCTTCAAATGTAATGGTCGCTTTGGCCATTGTAAAAACTCCATAAGGTATTAAAAGTCATCTCGGCAGCCTCTAATCTGAGGACCAACCGGTTTGGAATCGAAACGATTCCTGATTTTCACCGGCCTTACAGCCGATGAGGTCACCGATCCGTCCGTGAATCGGTTTAGCCTACGAATACCGCTGTAGACTCAATAGCAAGCGTCTGTTTAATCCGGTTTACAGATCCGCAAAATTAATCACCCGTGATTCTCTGGCCCCGGTCAGCTCCTGAGCCAGCTCCAAGCCAAAGGCCTTACACTCGTGTATCTCGTCGTCGGTAGGAATCAGCTTGACGCGCAGGCCTTGAATCGGTACCCGCAGTTTCAAGCCGCGCAAGCGGTCTTCCACTAGGCGCACGCCTTCGCCGGTCCAACCGTAAGAACCGAACACGCCGCCGAGTTTGTTTTTTAGATTGACCACCGCCAGCGAAGACAACAGATCCCAAATCGGCTTGACCGCATCGCCGTTGATGGTCGGCGTACCCAACACCAAACCGTCGGCCTCTTCGATCAAATCGACAAACGGCGCCACCTCGCCACCCTCCAGGTCGTAAAGCGATACGCGCACATCCTCGACTTGCATCGCGCCTTGATATATCGCTTCCGCCATGCGCCGGGTATTGCCGTAAGAGCTAATGTAAAAAATCAGCAGGGTTTTTTGATTGGGCCGCAGCTCGTTATGCAAAGCAGGGCTGGATAACTGCCGATAACGCTGGATGTAATGCTGCGGGCGGTCGCGCAAGATCGGCCCGTGGGTCGGTGCAATCAGTTTTAACGGCAAGGGTTCGATCAACTCCAGAGCCCTGACCACGTATTCCTTGAACGGCCGCATGATGTGGGCGTAGTAATATTCGAAGGAAAAGCGGAAATCGCCGACTTTGTCGTTGTACAAGCGGTTATCGCAAAAATGGCAGCCAAACACGTCGCCGGAAAACAGCATCGCTTCTTCCGGCGCGTAGGTGCATTGCGTGTCCGGCCAATGCAAATACGGGGTGTGCAAAAACTCCAGACTTCGGTCGCCCAGCGAGACCTTGTCGCCGGTCAGCACTGGGGTAAAGCTCAACTCGTCCTGCTTCAGCAGGCCTTTGAGCATGGACTGAGCTTTTTGGGAAATGAACAGCTGCGCGTGCGGCGCCCGTTTCATCAACTCCGGCAAGGCGCCGGTATGATCGGGTTCCAAATGATTGAGGACGATGACTTTGATTTCCGAATAGTCTGCAACGCTTTCCAGGCGGGCGAAAAAGGCGTTGGCAAAGCCTTCCTTGACAGTATCGATGACCGCCACGCCTTCACTGCCGCGAATCACATAGGCGTTATAGCTGGTGCCGTTGGCGGTCTTCAGGATGATGTCGAAAGTGCGCAAATTCGGATCCAGCGCACCGACCCAATGCACGCGCTCCGACAAGGCCACCGCCAGCGGTACGCCGTCTTCGCTCTCCAATCTGACGCTGTTCATGGCTTGCAGGCCTCAGAGCGCGACTGCTTGGGACAGGTTTCCAAATCCTTTTGCGAAGCCAAGGCAGCCAAGCCCAACCAGGCATCGACCTGTTGTTGGTCGAACCCGCAGACGCGCTGTTCGTTGACCTCCATCAAAGGCCTACGGATCAACAACGGCTGCGCCACCATCAGCGCTATCGCTTCGTCTGCGCTGACAGCATTTGGATCGACCAACCCTTGTTTGACAGCCGGCGCGCTGCGGTTAAACCAATCCGCCACCGGCATGTCGCCGAAAAACGAGCGCAACTTGCCCGGTTCCCTGCCCCACGGCTGTTGCAGCAGATCGTAGACCACCAGCAAATGGCCGGCGGCACTCAGCAACTGCTTCTGCCGGGTATTGTTCAAGCAGCCCGGCTTTTCATAGAAATGCACGGTGGCCATGGCCGTTAATGGGCTTGTAGTTCCGCCATCGCCTCGGCCATTTTTTCGGGCGGGATACCGGTCAGCGAGCCGGGCGGGTTGATAGGCACACCCAGTGCGTCGAGAATCGCGCCTTCAATCGGGCAAATGCTGGCGCATTGCGTGTCTTTATAATCGCCCTCGCATTCGGTACATTTTTTCGGGTTGATCCTGAAATGCCCGGCTTTTTCCGACATGTAGATGGCTTTGCTGGGGCACAACGGCTCGCAGGCATAACAGTTGACGCAGGATTCAATGATTTGTAAGGCCATGACGTTACCTTTGTATTCGATGGTTAATCAGTTCTAACAATCTCCCTCTCCTGATGGAGAGGGCTGGGGTGAGGAGAATTGAATAAGCAAAAGCTTTTTGATTCACATCACCCTACCCTCTCCGGCCGGAGAGGAAATATTGGGCTATGCCGTCGCCCGTTCTTCTTGTGGTGCCGCCTCGTCCAACTTGCCGGCGGCAGCCATTTCCTTGTAAACCGCCATCACCGCTTCTTCGATAGGCTCCATCGCATGCTCGCCGTTGGGTACGATGCCGGCTTTTTCCAGCAAGTCCCAAGGCTCGTAGCCGATTTTGGAGCACAACACCGCTTCACAGCCGGCCAGAGAGCGAATGGTTTGTTGCAACACACTCTCGCCGTCGCCGCAGGTATCGTCGCCGCCGCAATACAAGTCTGTCTTGCGATGACTCATGAAACGCACGCCGTTCGGGGAGGCTTCGTAGATAAGAAACTCTTTGGCATGTCCGAAGTGCATATTGATGACACCTTGACCGCTAGTGGCGATAGCCATCAACACGGGACGGGTATTCAGCTTGGGCTCGTCGGCATGGCCCGCGGCTTTTTCCGCTTTCGCGGCGCGCTTACTGTGCATTTCCTCGGCAATCGCTTCGTGGATCACTTTGCGTTTTTCCATCGCCGATTGGTAATCGATTTCCATCGCTTCGATCTTGTCCATGGTGAACTCATCGCCACGGTCTTCGCCCAACAGACCGACCGCGTCGGCCCGGCATTGCCGGCAGTGACGCATCATGTTCATATCACCGGAGCAGGCGTCTTGCAGATCCATCAACTCGTCCTGAGTCGGACCGCGTTGACCCATGACGCCGTAGAAGGTGCCGTGTTCGGCTTCAGCGATTAACGGCATGACGTTATGCAGGAAAGCGCCCTTGGCTTTAACGATTTTGCTGACTTCCGCCAAGTGTTTGTCATTGACGCCAGGAATCATCACCGAATTGACCTTGACCAAAATGCCTCTGGCAGTCAGCATTTCCAAGCCTTTTTGTTGCTGCTCGATCAGGATCTTCGCGCCTTTCACGCCTTTGATGCGTTTGTTTTCCCAGAAAATCCAAGGATAGATTTGCGCGCCGATTTCCGGATCAACACAGTTGATCGTGATCGTGACGTGGTCGATATTGTGTTTAGCCAACTCCTCAACTGACTCCGGCAAGGCCAGACCGTTGGTGGAAACACACAACTTGATGTCGGGCGCTTCGGCACTCAAACGGCGGAAGGTTTCGAAGGTTCTTTCTGGGTTAGCCAATGGATCACCAGGGCCGGCGATGCCCAGTACGGTCATTTGCGGGATATTGGCTGCCACCGCCATGGTTTTTTTCACGGCTTGATCGGGCGTCAACAACTCGGAGACCACGCCGGGACGCGACTCGTTGGAGCAATCGTATTTGCGGTTGCAATAATGGCATTGAATGTTACAAGCCGGTGCCACCGCCACGTGCATGCGGGCAAAATAGTGGTGCGCGTCTTCCGAGTAACAAGGATGATTTTCTACCTTGGAGCGAATCTCGTCGGACAAATGCCCGAGTTGATCATCACTTGTACCGCAAGAATGGGAGGAGCAGCCGCCTGCGCTGGCTGCTGGAGTTTCGTTTAATACTGGCAGTTCCATATTCTTCACCTCACTTGATTGGTTATGCAGTGAGAAAGCACAGGCCATGCCAGTTATGAAATCAATTTAACTTACTGATATATAAATTCTTTTTTAAGATAAACTACCAAACACCCCAATATACGGCCGCCTAATGTTTGTAACGGCACAATCCCCGCCGGCCGATTGTCAGGATTTGGACAAAGCGCCAAAGGCCTGAAAGCAGGCAATTTCAGAGGCAACTCAGACGCCTGGCATCGTTCAGTACATACGCTTGCGAAATAGCCAGCCGGCGCAACTCAAGCAGAACAAACCGATCAGCACCAGCGGCCAATATTGGTCGGTTAAATCGGCGATCCCCAAGCCTTCCAGAAATACGCCACGGATAATGATCAAAAAATAACGTAGCGGATTGACGAACGTCAGCTGCTGCACCAGTTCCGGCATATTCTCGATGGGCGTGGCGTAGCCGGACAGGATTACACCCGGCACAATCACCAGAAATCCACCCAGCAGGCCCTGTTGTTGGGTGACCGATAGCGAGGAAATCATCAAACCGGCACCGATCACCGAAAACACATACAACACGATGCCGATATACAGCGCGGCCAAGCTGCCCAACAACGGCACCTGAAACCAGAAGACCACCATGAAGATACTGAAAGAGGCTTCGGCTACGCCGATGATCAGGCCGGGAATGGCTTTGCCGATCAGAATTTCCGCCGGGGTGAATGGTGTCACCAGCAGTTGGTCGAACGTGCCCTGTTCGCGTTCGCGCGCCACAGACAATGCGGCCACCGTCATCGTCACCACCAAAGTCAGCAAGCCGACGATACCGGGCACAATAAACCAGCGGCTTTCCAGATTGGGATTAAACCAGGCCCTGATGCGCAATTCCGCCGGCGGCCCGGTTTGGTTGTGCTGATGTGCCCAGTCGCTGTTGAACTGGCTGATCACGTTACGGGCATAGCCCAAGGCAATTTGGGCCGTATTGGAATCGCGGCCGTCCAGCAAAATCTGCACCGGTGCCGGCTGCCGGCCGCTAAGCAAATCGCGGCTGAATTGTTGGCCGATATGCAACACCATCAGCACCTGCTTGCTGTCCAGCGCTGCGGCGATTTGCTCCTGGCGCTCGATGCGCAACACTTCCCGAAACGCCGGCGCACCGTTGAAGCGGGCAATCAAATCGCGGGCGGCGCTGCCACGGTCTTCGTTGTAAATCGCGATCGGCAGTTGGTTTAGATCGTAAGTAGCGGCGTAGCTGAGCAAAAATAACTGCACCAGCGGCGGCACGATCAAGACAAAGCGGCTTTTTTTATCCTTCAGCAGGCTGAGGAATTCCTTGATCAATAAAGCCTGAATGCGCCACCACATACTCGTCACTCCAGGCGGCGCGGCGCCCGCCACAGGGCCAATGCCAGGAAGGCCGAGGCCATCAGTAACAAGGCCAATGCGTTGGGCAATATGACTTCCCAAATATCGCCAGCCAGGAATACGGTCTGCAAAATCGCCACGAAATAACGAGCCGCCACCAGATGGGTAAACAGTTGCACCGCCCACGGCATGCTATCAATATTGAAAATAAATCCGGACAGGATAAAGGCCGGCAGAAAAGTCACCACAATGGCAATCTGCCCGGCGACAAACTGATTTTTGGCGGCTATGGAAATCAACAAACCCATGCCTAGCGCCGCCAGCAAAAATAATGTGCCCGCCATCAGCAACACCCACAAGGAACCGACCAGCGGCACCTGAAACAAAAACACCGCCATGCCTATCGACAGCAACATGCCGCCCATGCCCAGTAAGTAATACGGAATCAGTTTGCCGAGCAACACTTCGCGGACGCTGACCGGCGTCGAAATCAAGGCCTCCATCGTGCCGCGCTCCCATTCGCGGGCCATCACCAAAGCGGTTAATAAGGCGCCGATCAAAGTCATAATCACCGCGATCAAGCCCGGCACCAGAAAATTACGGCTACGCAAGGCGCTGTTGTACCAAACCCGGGCGGCCAATTGCACCGGCTGCGGCGCTTCCTGTCCCTGCCAAGCGGCACGAGCGTTGAGCCAGGTTTCAAAAACGCCTTGCACATAACCGCTGGTCAGACGAGCGGTATTAGCATCGACGCCATTGACGATAACCTGAATCGGCGCCGGTTCGCTGCCGGTCAAGCGCTTATCGAAATCGGCCTGCAAATGCACGATGGCGTTGATTTTTCGAGTCAGCAAGGCCTGCTGAGCCTCACGCAGGTCGCGGAAATAATGCGCTTGAAAATAATCGGAATAATCGAAACCGGCGCTAAAACTGCGCGACGCCGGTGAAACATGCTCGACGACCAGGCCTATCGGCACGCGGCGAGCGTCCAGTGACACTCCATAACCGAACAACAACAGCAAGAACACCGGCATCGCAAACGCAATCGCCAGGCTGCTGGGATCGCGCAGCACTTGTAAAAACTCCTTACGAATCAAGCCTAGCAGGCGTTGGCTGGCGGCAGTCATCCGGACGACGCTCCTTTGAGTTCCAGCAAGCGAATGAAAGCCTCTTCCATGGTCTCGGCCGGCGCTTGCCCGACGGTTTGACTGCGGCGGCGAATCTCGGCCGGTGTGCCGGCGGCCAGGATGTCGCCCTCGCGCATGATCAACAGCCGGTCGCAATATTCGGCTTCTTCCATGAAATGCGTAGTGACCAATATCGTTACCCCTTGCGCCGCCAGGCTGTTGATGCGATTCCAAAACTCGCGGCGCGCCAGCGGATCGATGCCGGAAGTCGGTTCGTCGAGAAACAGAATCTCGGGCTCGTGCATCAGCGCGCAAGCCAGCGCCAGCCGTTGTTTGTAACCCAGCGGCAGATCGACGCTATTGGTGTCGGCAAACTCAGTGAGGTCAAACTCTTGAAGCGCCCAGGCTATACGCTCTGTTCGCCGCTTATGGCGTAAACCGTAGGCATGGCTGAAAAACTGTAGATTTTGCCTGACCGACAATTGTCCATATAGGGAAAACTTCTGTGACATATAACCAAGTCTGGCCCTGGCCTGGGCGGCTGCCGTGCGCAAATCCAGGCCGGCCACCCGCAAGCGGCCGTTGCTGGCCGGCAGCAAGCCGCATAACATTCTGAATGTCGTGGTCTTGCCGGCACCGTTGGCACCGAGCAAGCCGAAAATCTCGCCTTGCCGCACCTCGAAAGACAGTTTCTTAACCGCCTGAAAATTGCCGAACCAGCGGTCAACTTGCTCGACTTCAATCACTGCTGCGTGCTCCGTCGCCAAAAACCGCGAACCATTGCCGGGTACAAAACAGACGGTTTCCACTGGCGACTTTTCGTCGTGCCGGGCCAGCAGCAACATGATAAAAGCATCTTCCAAACGCGGCGGCACCGGCGTAATTCGCACTTGCTCGGCAGTATCGAATATCGCCGTCCAATCCGGCTGGCAATTGGCGCGCGCCACAGCCCGCACTGTGTCACCTTGTACCACCGAGTCGATTAAATCGGCATGCATCTGCAAACGTTGTTGCAGCAGGCGTTTACCCAGTACCGGACTGGACAACTGGTAACTGCAAGCCTCCGCCAGACGATGAAAGCCGGACGGTGCATCCTGATGCAGAATTTCGCCACTATCCAGCAATACCACCTGCTGGCAACGCTCGGCCTCGTCCATATAAGCGGTACTGAGTAAGACGGTGGTGCCGAACTCCGCCACCAAGGACTCGATAATTTGCCAGAGCTCACGGCGTGACAAGGGATCGACGCCGACCGACGGTTCATCCAGCAGCAATAATTTCGGCCGATTCAGCAAGGTGCAGGCCAAACCCAGTTTTTGTTTCATACCGCCGGATAGCTGACCGGCCAGACGCTGATTGAATTTTTGCAGATTGGTCATGCGCATCAACTCAGCGAAGCGCTGCTGCCTGTCCTGCAGCGATATGCCGTAAAGATCGGCGTAAAGATTGAGGTTTTCCAGCACGCTCAAGTCCTCATAAAGACCAAAACGCTGGGGCATATAGCCGATTAATTGGTGCAATTGGGCACCGGCGGCGGCCGTATCCAAACCAAAACTGCTTATGCTGCCGCTATCGGGCAACAACAAACCGGCCGCCAAGCGTAGCAAGGTGGTTTTGCCGGCACCGTCCGGACCCACCAAGGCCGTAACTTGGCCGAGCGACAGACTCAGGGAAATATCCCGCAAGGCCGGTACGACCCGGTCACCGGCGGTAAAGTGCTTGCTTACCGACCTGAAGGTCAATGGCGCCGGTGCGGCATCGGCCTCTATGGCAATCACAGCGCGGGTTCGCAGCTCGGTTGTGCCATCGGTGCTTGCTGGGTGTCTATCCTCACGGTGACCGGCATCCCCAGCCGCAATTGATCGTCCGGGTCGCAGGCGTAGATCCGTACTTGATAGACCAGGCTGGTGCGCAGCTCGGTGGTTTCCACCGTTTTAGGCGTAAATTCGGCAGTCGGCGACATGTACCCTACCCAACCTCTATAGCTTTTATCCGGAAAGCTGTCGCTGGCCAAACTAGCCGGCAGACCATAACGCAGTCGTCCCAAATCAGCTTCCGCCACATAGGTTCTCGCCCACAAAGGCTCGCGCAAGGCCAACGTCAATACCGGCTTTTGCGCGCTGGCCATGTCGCCGGGCTCCAGGATGCGGTTCTGGACCACCCCATCCTGCGGCGCATACAAGCGCGCATCGGCTAAGACTTTATCAGCCAGCTGTAAGGCGGCCTGATCGGCTTTCAGTTGTGCTTGCGCCGCTTGAATATCTTCCCGGCGTGGACCGATTTCGGTCAGCGCATATTGCTGTTTCAAGGCTTGCAGACTCTGCTGGGCCGCGTCGTATTGGGCTTGCGCCCGATCCAGGGACTCGGCGGAGCTTAGTTTGCGTTTGACCAACGCCTGAAAACGGACCAACTCTTTCTTAGCCAGTACCACCGCCGCTTCCGCCGCTTTGACATCATTGCCAGCCTTACCGATTTCCTGCGGCCGCGAACCGTGCAGCAGCTTATCCAGCTGATGTTGTTGCACATCCACTTTGGCTGCGGCCTGATCGCGGCTATATTGAAAGCGCTCCAACGCTTGCGCCGCCAACAATTGGCCGCGTTTGACCCGCTCGCCTTCCTGAACCAGGATCTGCTCGACGCGCTCCGGATCGTGAAAACTCAGTTCGACTTGGCGAATATCCATGTTGCCGTACAGGATCAAGGCATCGGTATGCCGATTTCCCTCCTTCAGATAAAAACCGCTGGCGACCAGCACAACGGCAGCTACTCCCCCAACGAGATACAGGCCTGGTTTACTAATCATCTATGAATTACCCGCCGCTGATTTAAACGTGTCGGCTCAGTATACTGAAAGCCGAGCCTGAGATGCATCTAACAACTTACCCCGCCAGTTAATCGATACTGTCCTTGGCCTTTACGCAGCTTCTTTAGTACACTGCGGGCAACCTTATTTTTCAGGCGCAGAGCGTATGACTTATTGTATTGCTGTCTCTCTAAAAGACGGACTGGTATTAACGTCGGATTCCAGAACCAACGCCGGCATCGACAATGTCAGCATTTACGGCAAAATGCACCCATTTTGTACGGCATCTGATCGGAAAATCGTACTGCTCAGCGCCGGCAATCTGGCGACCACGCAGGCCGTGATCGACCAGTTGAAGCGCGATATGAAAGAAGAGACCGAAGTGAATCTGGACACGGTCAACTATCTGTCGGAAGCCGCCGCCTATTTGGGGCGGATCAGCGTCGAAAAGCAGCGCCGCCATGTGGATGCCGGACAAAGCAGCTTCAATCCGTCCGCCACTTTTATTTTGGCGGGACAAATAGGCCAGGAGCCGCACGGCGCTTATTTGATTTATCCGGAAGGCAATTGCATCACTACCTCGCGGCAGACCCCTTATCTGCAAATCGGCGAAAACAAATACGGCAAACCGGTGCTGGACCGGTTTTTAAAAATCGATACCGCACTGCACGAAGCCGGGCGTTGCTGCTTGATTTCGATGGACTCAACGATGCGCAGTAATGCCAGCGTCGGCGCGCCGGTGGAGCTGTTGATTTATCACCGAGATACGCTGACACTGGACGAGTACTATTGCTTCCAGGAAGACAACGAATACTTAAGCAAAATCCGCAAGATGTGGCACGAAAAGCTGAAAGAAGCCTTCGCCACCCTGCCGCAGTTCAGTAAAGAGGATTCCCGGCCGTTGCCGGGCTGCATATAACGTCCACGCTTCATCCTAACTTGGGGCTATGGCACACAGATCATAGTTCCAAGCGGTTTCATTTATGCTGGGCATAGCCAATCCCGTTCGCCCTGAGGCAGGGTGGGTGGTGTTCTGCTCAGCAACTACGCCTGTGTGCTCTACTTATTGCATCCATGCACGGTTTACAACCGCCGCAACGGATTTTCAGGTTTATCGTCGATAACTCGTCACAATAGCCAGTAACCGCTACAATTGCCGACCCTAATCCAATTCCTGCCCGCCGACCCAGCCATGTTGCAGTTCGGCGATCAGAACCGCAGCTGGCGATGGCACAAACTCTAATTCAAAAAATCGATTACGGCTGGCGTTTACTGGCCACTGCGATCAGCTTTACCAGCTTCGGGATCGGTGGCGTGATGCTGTGGCTGCTGGTGTTTCCGCTCTTGGCAATATGGCCGGGCAGCCGGGCCGAAAAAGCCGGCCGCGGCCAATACACGGTGCATCTGAGTTTTTATATGTTTATAGGCTTGATGCACAGACTGGGCGTCATGAGCTATGAAGTGATAGGACTGGAAAAACTCAACCGTCCCCGCCAGCTGATTGTCGCCAACCACCCGACGCTGGTGGATGTGGTGTTTTTAATCAGCCGAATCAAACAAGCCAACTGCATCGTCAAGGCCAGCCTGTGGCACAACCCGGCGATGCGCGGCCCAATCTTGAATGCCGGCTATATCAGCAACGCCGATTCTGAAACGATGGTCAACGATTGCGCCGCTTGGCTGCAAAACGGCGGCACCATGATCATTTTTCCGGAAGGCACCCGCTCGGTGCCGGGCCAGCCTTATCGTTTTCAACGCGGTGCCGCAGCCATTGCTTTACAAGCCGATAGTATAATCACGCCGGTAACGCTGACCTGTAAACCCAGCACCCTCACCAAAACTCAAGCCTGGTACCAAATCCCGCAGCGGCGTTTTCATTTGCAAATGATCGTCGGCGAGGATGTGGAATTGCAGCCTTTCCGGGAGTTGCAACCACGCTCGATAGCGGTGCGGCGTTTAACGCAGTATTTACAGGATTATTTTACTCAACAACGAGAACGCCATGAGCGAGATGGAAACTGAATTAAAACACCTGATTATCGACACGCTGGCGCTGGAAGATGTCGATGCGGCGGACATCGACAGCCACGCCGCGCTGTTCAACGACGGCCTGGGCCTGGACTCTATAGACGCACTGGAACTGGGATTGGCGATACGTAAAAAGTATCAGGTAAAAATTGATGCCGAACGCGACGATGTGGTGAAAATCTTCGGTTCCGTGGCGGCCTTGGCACAGTTTATCGAAGCAGCGCGGAGTTGAGAGGGTTTTGACGAGCCGATGCAATCCTAATCTTGCGGCGAAAAACGACAGACCTTATTCCGACCGCTGTGTTTGGCTTGATACAAACCCTTATCGGCCAAATTCAGCAAATCGCCGATGCTGCTGTTTTTATCCGTCAGGGTAGCCACGCCAATTGATACGGTAAATTGCAATTCCAACCCCGATTCAACCGCAATCACGCTATCGGCCACTACACTTCGGAGTCGTTCCGCCACCTCAAGGGCTTTAAGCAAGCCGGTTTCCGGTAATAAAATCGCAAATTCCTCGCCGCCCATGCGACCGGGGATGTCGATTTCCCGCAAAACCTCCACCAAAATGCAGCCCAGTTTTTGCAGAGCCTGATCGCCGGCGGCGTGGCCGTAGTTGTCGTTGACGGCTTTAAAATAGTCGATATCCAGCATCAGTACCGACAACGGGTTGCCGTAACGGTCACTGCGCGCCAATTCCGCTTCGCCCTGCTCCATGAAATAGCGGCGATTGGCGATGCCGGTTAGATAATCGATACGCGCCTGGCGCTCCAATTCCGCTTGCAGGGCTTTGCGCTCGCTGATGTCGCGCACGAACGCACAATTATATTCCAGACCTTCGAAAACCAGATAATTCGCGGCCACTTCCACCGGAATTTCCCGACCGTCTTTACAGCGATGGATCGCTTCCATTTTTAACGCGCCTTTTTGTTTGACTTCCTGCCAATGCGCGGGCCAATTTTCCGCCGTCAAATCCTTGTCTATATCCATTACCGAAAATGTCAGCAACTCCTCGCGGCTATAGCCCAATACTTGGCAGGCGGTGTTGTTTACAAATTGGAATCTGGCGTCAGCGGTTATCCAGTACAAACATTCAGTGGCTCTATCCACCGAAAACTGCGTCAGATGCAAAGCCTTTTCCGCCAGCTTGCGTTCGGTCACATCGTTGTAAATCGAGACGATTTCACCGCCAGGCAATTTATACACATAATTTTCCCGCCAACCCTGAATCCGCTCATCACGGTAATATGAGGGCGGAAAAGCCTCCGGCGTCCCGGTTTTGGCGACCCGCCGCAATACATCCAACAGCCCGAATTCGAATACCCCCGGAAACATCTCGGTCAGTTTTTTACCGATCAATTCTTTACGGGTGATTTTTTCGATCTGCTCGGCAGCCTTGTTAAAGCCGATGATAATGAAATCTCGGCCGTCCTCGCTGGCCCGGTATACCGCCACGCCGCTACTCATGTGTTTGAATAATGCCGATAAGCGTGCTTCGCTGGCGGCCAGGGCGCGTTTTTCCAGCAGCAACTGCTGATTGTTTTGAAACAGTTGCTCGGTTCTTTCCTCGACGCGCCGATTCAATTCGTTATTCAGCTCCGCCAGTTCCGCCGCCGCCAGTTTTTGCTGCAACCGGTCCGCACCGTGTTTGGCAAAGGCTTGCGCGAGTTGCGCGTACATTTCCGTGATAGTTTCCAGCCGCTGTCTGGCAATGACCGGAACCTTGCTGATGCTTTGCAGATAACTAGCTTCCTCGAACCCATATCGCCTGGCCTGACTGCGGAAGAATTCCAGATCCGGAGGATCAATAAAACATTGACCGGTAAAAATATTGGCGACGTGCTGGCCCTCGACGATAATCGGCATAGCCGAATCTACCAACCCGTTCAGACATTTGTAGATTGCAAACCGCTCTCCCTTCAACATGCTTTCAACCAATGCCGTATCGCTTTCTATGCAGTTACTGCAGGTGTTGTGGTTGACCCGATGAAATTTTACACAGGCCTCTTGCCAGCCGGCGTTGGTGATAACAACGCCGTCGGTATCGATAATCGCGTTTGGTATGCCGATCACCCGGTACAAATCGTCCATCAGCGTTTGCAGACTGGCAAGATCGACAAGTTGGGCGTATTTGATGGTGTTTTCGGACATCAGCTGGTGTGGAATCGAGCAGTGAAGTTAACAGTCTGTCGTGTGAGCTTGATAATAGCAGCATTCCCGTGAAGCGGAACTGAAAAACACTGGATTTTGGCTAGCGATAAATACCCGGCAAGCTATACAGGCATGGCATTGACGCGAAAGAATGCTTAGCAAGCATGCTATGGCGCCCAAGCTTGGCCGTTCGCCAACGGGCAAAGCACGGTCCAGCCAGAATTTCTCTCGCAACGATCCGAACAAGAAATTCAAGAAAGCATCATTGGGCGGATGCGCAAAGCCCTATCCTCCGTTCAACGGACAAACGGCCTCCCGATGAACGGTTACAGCTTAGTCAATTTTTCTTGGCTCCCCATTTGCGCTAAATCTGATGGCTGATGTTAGAAGGCGTACCTGTAGAGTTACTCAATGCGGTCAATATCTGGTTTTTCATTGTTATCTGGTTCCCACGCGCAGCGTGGGAACCACAATGTTCCGCACTGCGGTCACGCACACGCCGCAGCGCGGCCAAGCCCGACATCCCCACGCAGCACGTGGGAACGAGAAAAATATTTAGTCTGGTTGAGCACAGGATAAGACAATCTCCAATTTTCTTTTGTCAATCAAACCTTGCTCCGCCGACAATGGCCAATACTTATGTTCGGATTTTGTAAAAGCCACCTTTCCAACGATTATATACGATTGATATTCTGCCATTTTGGCCATTACCGAATACGATCCCAGAGCTGATTTACAACCGCACTCAGCAATTGATTTAATTATTTTGGCATCAAACGAGAGGACAGGAATCCCATTCTCGATGGACGTTTGTATGTCATTAACAGCGATGCAGGCAGACAACTGATTATTAAGTTGTATGGATTCTGGTTCATTGGCTATCGCACACGAAACGATAAAAAAAACGCCTAAAACACTAATCTTTCGTGCCACCATTAGTAGGTCTCCCATCAACATAAGACACCTTGATAATCAATGCGCTCTTTTGGGTTGTTTTATAATAAGTTGTAGTACCATCAAAATGCTATCGTGATAGCAAAAGCCAGGGAGGTACGCGGTGCGTACCCTACCGGGCTTTTAGGACATTCCTCTTAGAGGTTGCAATTACAGTTTTAACGACAATGGTTTCCCAAGTCGGGCGCTTTGGAATACACGCCAGCCAAACAAAATAAAACAGCTAGGCAGAGCAATTGAAAAAGGGGCCAACAGCAAATACAACACTGGGGCTTCGCTTTGAAGCAAAGTTACACTCTGCGTTCGAGTGCCGAACGAGATTACACCTTCAATTAAACAGAGATATGTCAATCCGATTGTGGTAACTAAAGAAAGACCAGAGATGTATAAACCAATATACATCGTTTGAAGTCTCCTTCTGGCATCCTTTGTTTTAACCATGAAGACTGGTACAGCAATACAAATAAGCAATCCAGATATAACAAAAATTGCGATCATCATAGAAACCGGCTCCTTGCAAAGGGCTAACCAGGTGCAGCCTAGAAAGCTAGAATAAAATATAAAAAGGTCGTAGATACCAATTAGAAAGGGGTAACCGGACGAACGCGGTTCAACCAACCACTCTAAACGCCTTTGACAACCCAACAACCTCCGCCTTTTTCAACGACTTACTCAGCAACATATAAGTATCCCGATCAAAAGCCGGCCGTCCGCTCTGCAACAACTCCTCTATCTCCGCCTCGTTTTTCGCGGTACCCAAATAACACCAGCGATCGATCACATGCAGCTCCTCGCCTTCGCGCACACCAATCGCGCCGGGATAAGGCCAGACGGCGAGTTTGAGTTTTTGCATGGCGATCAACAGCCGCGCCGCGTGGGCCAGCGGGGCTTCCAAACCGACGCAGGCGCCGCGGCATTTTTTGATCTGGTGACCAAAGCAAGGCCGGCCGGCGGCGGTTTTTTCCAGGCCCAACACGCTGAGGCACAGGCCGTGCTGTTCGGCGACACCGCGCAAGGCTTTCTGGGCGTCTCGCAGGTTGTGGTACAGGCCGTACAGATTATCCTGAGCGCCAAAATCCAGCTCGCCAGCCCAGCTCAGCACTGGCTTGAGCTGTTCGCCGTGTTGCTGCAATTGCCAGGCGCACAAGGCGTTTTTGCGGCGCAGGCGCTGGTTGTGCACCGGGGTTTTTTCCTTGATCAAGCGTGCTTCCAGCAATAGCGCGCCCAGCTCGCCGGCGGTTTCGATCCAGTCGATGCGGCGCAGTTGCTGGGCCAGACTCATCTCCTTGCTGTTCTTATGGTCGGCGCCGAAATGCGCCAGCACCCGGTTGCGGATGTTGACGCTTTTACCGATGTACAGCGGCAGGTCGTTCTCGCCGTAAAACAGGTAAACGCCGGGCGTTTCCGGCAAATCGTGGATTAAGTTTGGGTCGATGTTGGACGGCAGACTGGAGCGGCCGACCAAACGCTGGGCAGCTTGATCGACCACCGCCTCCGAGAACTGCTCGCAGGCTTGATTCCAGAATTGGTGAATCAATTGGGCATCGGCCAAGGCCCGGTGCCGGTCTTTGGCCTGCAAACCATGCCGTTCGATCAGGCTGTCCAGATTATGCCTGTGGTACTGCGGATACAAAGCCCGCGACAGTTTGACGGTACATAACACTTGCGGCCGAAAGCTCATGTCCAACCGGCTGAATTCGTTCTTCAAAAACCCGTAGTCAAAACGGGCGTTGTGAGCAATGAACAAGCGCCCTTCCAACAATTCCGCCACTTCACAGGCCACTTGGGCAAAGCTGGGCATCTGCGCTACCATCTCGTTGCTGATGCCGGTCATTTGTTCGATGAACAACGGAATCCGGGTTTGCGGGTTGAGCAGTTGATTCCATTCCCGCACGCCGTCTTCATCGACCAGCACGATGCCGATTTCGGTGATGCGGTCTTTGGTGGCGGTGGCGCCGGTGGTTTCCAGGTCGACGAAGGCCAGCGGCTGGTTAACGTGCTTCAGCATCGCACTCCGCGGCGGCTTGCGCCCAGTCCAGCGGACAACTGCAAAACACATGGCGGTCGCCGTAGACGCTGTCGATGCGCCCGACCGGCGGCCAATATTTGTCGTCGTGCTGGTGGCTATCCGGGAAGAAGGCTTTTTGCCGGGAATACGGCAAATGCCAGTCCTCCAGCAACAGGCGATGGGTATGCGGGGCGTTGTGCAGCACGTTATTGTCCGGGTCGGCGCTGCCGGTTTCGATCTCACGAATTTCGTCGCGAATCGCGATCATCGCTGCGCAGAAACGGTCGATTTCGGTTTTGTTCTCGCTTTCGGTGGGTTCGATCATCAAGGTATCCGGCACCGGAAACGACACGGTCGGCGCATGGAAACCGTAATCGATCAGGCGTTTGGCGATGTCCTCGACCGTGACGTTGGCGGTTTTTTTGAAGGCGTGGCAATCGATGATGCATTCGTGCGCCACCCAGCCGTTAGCGTCGGTGTAAAGAATCGGGTAATGCGGCGCCAGCCGGCGGGCGATGTAATTGGCATTCATGATCGCGGTTAGCGTGGCCCGGCGCAGGCCGGTAGCGCCCATCATCGCGATGTAGGCCCAGGAAATCGTCAAAATACTCGCCGAGCCCCACGGTGCCGCCGATACGGTACCGACCGTGCCGTGCTCGCCCTTGGCGGGATTGACGCCTTCCACGAGTGGGTGATCCGGCAAGTACGGCGCCAGATGCGCACCCACGCCGATAGGCCCTACGCCGGGACCGCCGCCGCCGTGCGGGATGCAAAACGTCTTGTGCAAATTCAAATGCGCCACGTCCGCGCCAATCTTGCCGGGCCGACATAGACCGACCAAGGCGTTGAAATTAGCGCCATCCATATACACTTGGCCACCGTGTTGATGAACGATGTCGCAGATTTCCCGAAACGCTTGTTCGTAAACGCCGTGGGTGGACGGATAGGTAATCATCAACGCCGCCAAGGTGTCGCGGTACTGCTCGGCCTTGGCGCGCAGATCGGCGACATCGACGTTGCCGTGGTCGTCGCAGGCCACCACCACAACCTGCAACCCGGCCAAGGTCGCGCTGGCCGGGTTGGTGCCATGCGCCGAGGCCGGAATCAGGCAGATGTTGCGTTGACCCTGGCCGTTGACCTGGTGGTATTTGCGGATAACCAGCAGGCCGGTGTATTCGCCTTGCGAGCCGGCATTGGGTTGCAGGGAAAAGGCATCGAAGCCGGTCAAATCGCAGAGCATGTCCTCCAGCTCGGCGAATAATTGCTGATACCCTTGGGCTTGATACAGCGGCGCAAACGGATGCATGGCATTGAATTCGTAGAACGAAATCGCCTGCATTTCGGTAGCGGCATTGAGTTTCATCGTGCACGAACCCAGCGGGATCATCGCCCGGTCCAAGGCAATATCGCGGCGCGCCAGCCGGCGCATGTAGCGCATCATCTCGGTTTCCGAATGGTACAGACTGAACACTGGATGGCTCAGAACTGCGTCGTCGCGCAATAGCGTATCCGGGATGCATTCGCCCAGTGTCGCATCCAACACGGCAATGTCCGGCAACTCGGCAATCGGCGAAGCGAACACCTGCCACAAGGTCCGTAAATGCTCGCGGTTGGTGGTTTCGTCCAGGGCAACCCCCAGCGTATCGGCATCGATAACCCGCAGATTGATATTCACATCAGCCGCCTGCGCGGCGATGCGGCGGGCGCGATTCGGCACGCTGACCACCACGGTATCGAAATAACATTGGCTCAGCACTTGATGGCCGCCTTGCACCAAACCCGCTGCCAGAATCTGCGCATAGCGATGCACCCGGCCGGCGATTAGGCGCAGCCCTTCCGCGCCGTGATAGACCGCATAAAAACCGGCAATCACCGCCAGCAGAACCTGCGATGTACAGATATTGCTGGTGGCCTTGTCGCGGCGAATGTGTTGCTCGCGGGTTTGCAGGGCCATTCGCAAAGCGATCTGGCCGTGACTGTCTTTGGACACACCAATCAAGCGCCCAGGCATCGAGCGCTTGAAGTCGTCGCGGGTGGCAAAAAACGCCGCGTGTGGGCCGCCGTACCCCATCGGCACGCCAAAGCGCTGGGCACTACCGACGGCGATGTCGGCATCAAAAGCCGCTGGCGGTTTGAGCAATACCAGACTTAGCAAGTCGGCAGCCACCGTCACCAGCGCTTGTTTGCTGTGAGCAATCGCGGTCGCTTCGGTCAGATCGCGGATTTCGCCGCTGGAGCCCGGATATTGCAGAATCAAGGCAAAGAAATCGTGTTGCGCCAGATTGTCGAACGGATCGGCGACCACCACTTCGTAGCCCAAGGAGCCGGCCCGAGTCTGCACCACCGCGATAGTTTGCGGATGGCAATCTTTATCGATCAACACGGTGTTGGACGGGCTTTTTGCTAGCCGCCGCGACATGGTCATTGCTTCCGCCGCCGCAGTCGCTTCGTCCAGCAGCGAGGCGTTGGCGATATCCATACCGGTCAAATCGATGATCATTTGCTGAAAATTCAATAAAGCTTCCAGCCGGCCCTGCCCGACTTCGGCTTGATACGGCGTGTAGGCGGTGTACCAGCCGGGGTTTTCCAGGACGTTGCGCTTGATCACCGCCGGCATGATGGTGTCGTAGTAACCCATGCCTATCATCGATACCAACACCTTGTTGCGCTCGCGCATTTTGCGCAAGTATTTGATCACCGCCCGCTCGCTGATGGTATTGGTAAGTTTCAGCGGTTCGTGATTCAAAATATTGGCCGGAATCACTTGGCCGACAATCTGTTCCAGATCGCTCAAGCCCAGCTCGGCCAGCATCTCCTGAGTCTGTTGAGCATTGGGACCGATGTGGCGTTGAATGAAATTACCGCGCATTTCCAGTTGGTCGAGACGGGCGTTTTTTGCAGACATGGCTTTATGTTCTCCGGTAACGGTGCGGAACGAAAGGTAGCGAAGTGACCGTCACCGAAATAGCAGAGTTCCGCACCAGCGCGGTTAATCCGGTACTCGGCTCGGCAAATCGGCGATCCAGCAGCGCCATCGCCACCGGCCGATTTAGACTCGGCGAGAAACTGCCGCTGGTCACCGTGCCGATTGGCTGGTCTTGATGCACAATCTCACAGCCGTCCCGCACTGGAATACGGCCATCCACCAGTAAGCCGACGCGCACTCGCTCCGCGCCATCCTGCCGTTGCTGCAGAATTTTTTCCGCGCCGGGAAAATCGCTGTGGCCTTTTTTGAATATCCACTGCAAACCCGCTTCGATAGGTGTAATCGATTCGTTAAGCTCGTGACCATACAGGCACAAACCGGCTTCCAAGCGCAGCGTATCGCGAGCCCCCAGGCCAATCGGTTCAACGCCCTGTTCCGCCAACAGCAAACGCGCAATGCGCTCGGCCTCGGCTTGCGGTAAGGATATTTCAAAGCCGTCTTCGCCAGTGTAGCCGCTACGGCTGATGTGGCATTGGGTTCCGGCAATCTCGGTGGCGCACGCTTGCATAAATTTCAGCTCGCCAGTCTGCGGCGCAAACTTGGCCAGCACCGCTGCCGCAGCCGGCCCTTGTAAGGCAAACAAGGCTAGTTTCGCTAACGCTTCGAATACGCAATCGGCCGGTAATTGGCTGCGCAGATAAGCAAAATCCTTGTCCTTGCAACCGGCATTGACGATGAGGGATAAGCCGGATTCGATGCGGGTGACGATGATGTCGTCGATAACGCCGCCGTCGGCATTGGTCAAGACGGTATATTTCTGCGCGCCGCACTTTAAATCGACGATGCCGCCGGGCGTGAGTTTTTCCAACGCCTCCGCCGCGCCGTCGCCCAATATTCGGCACTGCCCCATATGGGAAATATCGAAGAAACCGGCCTGGCTGCGACAGTGCAAATGCTCGTGAATGATGCCATTTTTGTATTGCACCGGCATCTGGTAACCGGCAAACGTGGTCATCTTGGCACCTAGTTGCCGATGTAAATCGTATAAGGGGGTTTGCTTTGAACTATTCACTTGGCCATCCCGTGTGGATTAGTAATGGTGCAAGTCTAGCCGCGCAGTGCGGCCAAACCAAGGTATTTAGCATTAATGCCGCACGCAATATCGTTTGGCAATTTTCGAAAAAACAGTTTTGCGTTCCACCAACACAGGCATTCCGCAATCCGTCAATCGCGAATCGCCTGGAGATAATGCGCCCGCGATAATACATACATGGGGCTGGAGGAAATTGAGACGAAGGCCTGGCCCACATTATCGACGGCCAGTTCCTGTGCTTGCCCGACGACATCCACCGCCACCCAGGCTTTGCTCGGGTCCAGCCGTATTGGCCAGTCACTGCGGGCATCATCCGTCCGCCAGATCATCAAAGTCTCGCCGAAATAGGCGGCCTGGACCTTATCGTCGTGGGTATCGACGGCTCGATAAGGCCAGCCGTCAATCAGCGCGCCGGCGGTATACATGGCCGCTTCGCCGGGCTTATGGCCTAAGGAATAGTCCCAGATTCGGCCGTAAGTCAGGTCATATTCGTGGGCGATGCAAAACGCTACACCCAGATAATCCGGACGGCTGTTGACCCAGGCGATGATTTTCGCTACCTGCTCGGCCTGCCAGCGCCGGCCGCTGAAACCGTGCATGGCCTTGGCGCCGGTTTCGCCAAGCCAGAACGGCAATTTGTTGCTGCGGCCCAGGCTGGCATAGCTTGCCAACACGCCCCGCTCATCTTCGTTGGCACCATTACTAATCGGCCCGCCAAAACGCGGCGGCTGCTGCGGATAGGCGTGCACGTCCCAAGCGTCGTGGTAGTTATCCAAACCCAATTGCAATACCTGTTTAAACCAATCGCCCTCGCCCGGCCTGACCAAGCTGCCGCCGACATAATGCGCATCGCTGCGGGCTTGATGGGCTTGTTGATATTCCCATTTCGTTCGTTCGACCCAATGCGCCGGCTCGCGCAGCGCTTGCCAATCGGCTTCATGGCGGATGTCTATTTCGTTTGTGGCTTTAAAATAGCGAGTGTAAGCCGCCGCCGAATGGATAAAGCTTTGGCCGTCGTTAGGCTTGTCGTTCAACCAATTGCTGTCACCTGAGGAATCGGCAAATACCTGCAAGCCGCGCTGTTTGGCTTGTTCCCACAGCGGCTTATAGTCGGGAGCAAAACCCGGATAGCTGCCGTAGCTTCTGAAAATCCCCATCCGTTCCAACCAGGCGAAATAGCCGCCAGATTGCTTGAAACTTTTGTCCCCGTCGGCCAGCGCGTAGTAATCGTTGTTCCAGAGTTTCTTTTGCGCCAGCCGTTGCTTTTGGGCGGCATTGCCGCCGACCACACTAAAACCGTCGGCCGGATAATGCATGATCAAGCGGCCGTCGGTCGTATACAAGGACGGATAGACCGCGTAATAACCCGGCTCAAGAAGCTTGCCAAAATCAGCTTCAATCTGACCGGGAAAAGTATCGTTGACTTCCCGTTCGGCGATTTGTTTGCCACTGTAATCTACTAGGCGCAGACGGCATTTTGCCGGGAAGCGCAGTAGTGGCGCCGCTAAAGTCGTTTCTTCCAAAATCGGCTGCCAGCGTAAATCCACTTTTAACTTCAGCGCATCCCCTGGGTGCAGCAGGTTGGCAGGCGCATCAACGAATAATGTGGGCCTTAACTTTGAGGCAATCCGTTGTAAGGCCAGATCGGCATCGGGATCGCTAACTTGGGTTGTCAAGCCTGCCGATGTCTGTCCGGCCGGATCGGTGAATGCCCCGGAGATATAAAAGCGCTGTCCTTGCTCATGTTGCATTACCAGTTTCAGCAGCAGGCTATGCCAGCCAGGAGTCAGGTTTAGCGTCGCCACTTGCGGCGATTGCATGCGCTCGGCGCTGGCGGTGGCCAGCAAGCCTTCGGTGGTCAAGCCATGCAATAGCGTTTTGACTTGAGTACCCATAGTTTTGGCAAATCCGCCGGGTGGGTTTGGATCATCGGTAAACGTAATAGATTGACCATCCAGCCAGCCGGCGGATTTGATACCGGATTGCCTTAGATGCAACAGCGTTGGCGTTGCTTGCTGGGCATGAATGTAAAGCTGCGCATAGCCAGTACCGCGCGACCAACCGTAGGCATGTGCAGTGTTGGCTTCAATGTCGGCGTCACCGTTGGCTTGGGTTGGCGCGATGCGCCAATCGCGCATTTTGCCGCCCATCATTTCCAGGCTCAGATAGGCTTGCTCAGGATTGGGCCGTAAGATAGTTTCCGTGTCCAGGCCAAACACCGATACGCCGGCTTGGCCGTCTTGCAAACCTCCGACCAGCCAAGCCATTGGCACACCGTTTTGCAACGGTGTCGGCGGCAGGGGATTCACTTGGGCGGGTATCGGCATAGTGCCGAATTTGCCTGGTTCAGCCAGAAATTTGAGCACATCCGTTGCTGCGACGGGCTGAGTCAATACACCGAGCACTGTGAAATGGTCGTCGGCGATTACTGCGGCGGGCAGAGTCTTGATGTTTAATTGCCCGGCCATCGCTTCGGCTTCGGGGCCGAGCAAATAAGTAACCGGCAAATTTTCGTAGACCGGTCGCGCCGCATCCGCAGCCAAACCGCGAAACAACATCTCGGCATGTTCGCCCTTGCCATCCAACAGATACAGGCGGCGTGGGCCGGCCGCGGCAGGTTTAGTCAACGCCAGGAAACGATTTCTGACCTGCGCTTGCTCGGCGGACATCCACTCGCCGACCGGCTTATTAAGTATCAATAAAAATGCGTCGAAAACTTTGGCACCGTCGGCCTTGCCGCTATTTTCAATGTCCAGCCAACGGTCGCCAGGCAACAATGTCACGCCGGCAGATGCCTGCAACCATTGGTATTCCCACGGGGTGTTGTTAGTAAGGGCAAACTCGGTGCGAGTCGCCAGTTCTTCAGGTTTTGCACCGGCCTTGACGATAAAGCGTTGTTTGACCTGAGACACTTCGCCGCCGCTTTTATAGCGGGCCAGCAATCGATATTCCCCGGGCTTAAGGGCTGCCGGCAATGCAAAACGAAAACTACCGCCCCAATCGCCAAACCCTTGATGAAACAATAATGCTTCATCCGGTTCAATGACCAGTGCGCCGGTATTGCGGCCCGCCGTGGCGCTGCCAGTCGCAACGTCGAGATAGCGCGGCTTGGGCAACGCCGCCAAGATTGGCGCCTTGCCTAATTCCAACAATACTGCCGGTTGATCCGCTCGCCCCTCCCAGGGCAACGCCGCCCACGGCGACGCCAACAAAAACGCATCGAACACTTTGGCATCGTGACCATTGCCGCTGTTGCGAATTTCGATCACCGTATCACCGGCTTTCAGTGGCACCGGCTTATCACCGCTCATCCAGGCGTATTCCCAGCCGCTGGGTTTCAGCGCAAAGCTGCCGCGCAACCCCAACTGGCCGGCATCCGGTCCCGCCCAAACTTCAAAAATCTGTACGCAAACAGTCGGCTCGCCGCCCTGCCGCCAGCGCGCCCAAAATTTAAAATCACCGGCGGCAGGCTGGGTTAAGTTGAACCGAAAAGCCGCCGGCCATGCGCCAAACCCGGCATGCAGCACGTTGACGGCATCAGGTTCGACTTGCCAACTGACGCCGGTTTGCGGTTCCGGCAGCGCTTGGCCTTGCACGATCTGGACACCAGGTAATAGCTGAGATGGTGCTGAAGGCGCGCTGCCCAACTCAAGCAAGAAGGCCGGTTGCTGTGGCGTAGGATTAATGGGGAGATTATTAGTTGCGCCATTTAATCCGGCGTGGGACACACCAAGCTCAGTTATTGCCAGCAGGCAAGCAAAAATGAAGCGCGCGGAGGCCGAAAACAGCCGAATGGATACAGTGCGGGGAAGCATCGAAAATCCTTGTCAGTTATAAACACCCGAGTCCAGCCCGGGAGCAACACATCCTTGTTGACACCATGATAAAACAGCTTGGCAAAAATTTCCGCTTTAGCTTGACCGGCACCGCCGATAGATATTGGCTAACGCAAATTCTTTAGCCCGAGGACTAATGACAGGGTGTTGTGCCGAAACAGTAAAGCCTAACTGCGACGCAATAGGGTATCGCCTAGTGGAATTACAGATTAGGCCTTAACCTTTTGATGTTGGCTTACGAGGGAAGACAGACTTCGGCCAAAAACAGTCACTCACGACTCGTTAAACTCCCTTCTTTGAAGGTCCGCACTTCACCCGTTAACTGCCACTCAATATCGGGTAACTTCCGTTAATTTTTTACCGTAACATTGCCATACCGGCAATACAGGGAAGGCATCAAAAACAGATTCAGCAGCGTCGAAGTCATCAAGCCGCCGAGTATCACTACCGCCATGGGGTATTCGATTTCGTGGCCGGGCACATTACCTTTGAGAATAAGCGGCAACAAGGCCAATCCGGCGCAAGCGGCTGTCATCAGAATCGGTGCCAGACGTTCTTCGGCGCCGCGCTGCGCTAAGTCAGGTCCGAATACGGCCCCTTCTTCCCGTTCCAGATGTCGGTAATGGCTCAACAACATGATGCCGTTTCGCGCGGCGATACCCAGCACGGTGATGAAACCGACCAGCGAACCGAGCGACAGTACGCCACCACTTAAAAACGCTCCCACAACACCCCCGATCAATGCGAACGGCAAGGTCAATGCCACCAGACACACCAACCGTAGTGAGCGAAAATCCACATGTAATAACACCAGGATGCCCAGCAATGAAGCCAAACTCAACCACGCTAGCCGTTCGCTGGACGCTTGTCGAGCCGCATATTCGCCCAGAAACTCCGGATGATAGCCTTGCGCAAACGTCAGGTTTTTCACGCGCCTTTCAATTTCCCGCGCCACGCCGCCTAAATCGTTGCCATTGACATTGCAGGTAACGTCGATTCGGCGCGAGGCATTCTCCCGTTTGATTTCGTTCGGTGTCGGCGCAATTTCGATGTCGGCCACATCGCCCAACGGCACGCGTGCTCCGGATGGCGTATCGATGGTTAATTGTTTCAGTGCGGCAAGGTCATGGCGCACTCGTTCATGACCCCAAACCGTGACATCGATGATTTTTTGTTCACGGTAAATTTCGCCGACCTTGCTGCCTTTGATTAAGGTAGCGGCGGCACGGCGCACGTGGCCGGCTGTCAAGCCGAAGTTGGCGGCCACGTCCGGCTTGAGCCGTATCTGTATTTGCGGCACCACTATTTGCGGTTCCACTTTCAGGTTGGCGATGCCGGGTACATCGGCGATGGATTGACTGACTTCGGCCGCCTTATCCCGGAGTACAGCCAAGTCAGGCCCGTACAAGCGCACCACCACCGTCGCACTGGCACCGGTCAGCACTTCCTTGATCCGTTCGCGCAGATAGGTCAGTACATCGCGGTAAAGTCCCGGATAACCGTCGACGACGGCCTGGATTTTTGCCACGGTACTGTCGTAATCGACCGCCGTATCCAAACTAATCCATAACTCGGTAAAATTCGGGCCTACCACTTCGTCGGCAACTTCGGCCCGGCCGATGTGGGAACCGAAATTGCGCACACCAGGAATCGCCCTTAGTTCCTTGCTGACCTGTATCGTAATACGGCGCATGGCTTCCAGCGAGGTGCCAGGCTTTTCGACCCAGTGCATCAGAAAGTCGGTTTCCTTGAAGTTGGGTAGAAACGATTCGCCAAGTCGCGGTAACGCGATGGCTGTCGATAAGAATGCCACTAACAGAAAACCCACCGCCCAGTGCGAACGGCTGACGATGACGGGCAACAGCTTACGATAATATTGTTTCAACAAGCGCGTCAGGGGGGCGTCATCCTTGCGGTGCTTGGCATGGGGTAGCAGTATCAGGCACAAAGCAGGCGTCACCGTCAGCGCAACCAGCAGCGAGGCTAAAATCGCCAACAGGTAGGAAAATGCCAGCGGCCTGAAAAAAGTACCGGCCAACCCGTCCAGAAAAAATACCGGCACGAATACCAGCGCCACGATCAAACTGGCAAACACGACCGCACTACGCACTTCCAACGAGGCCTTCAACACGACGCGGAAAGGCGACAGCGGATGGACTGCCGCCCGGTTCAAGCGCAGTCGGCGCATGATGTTCTCGACATCGATAATCGCGTCATCCACCACTTCGCCAACTGCAATCACCAAGCCGGCCAGCACCATGGTGTTGAGCGTGCCACCACGCAGGTAAAGCACCACAGCTGCCGCCAATAGCGACAGCGGAATCGCCGATAGGCTGATCACGGCGGTACGCCACTCGAACAAAAAGGCGATCAGAATCACCGCGACTAGAACACAACCCAATATCAGTGCATCACTTAAATTATGCAGCGAGCGTTCGATGAAGGTTGCCGGACGGAAGATGGTCGGATCGATATCGACCTCATGCAGACCGGGTTGCAAGGCCGCCAGGGTCGCTTCAACCTTGCGCGTCACATCCAAGGTGTTACCCCAGGGTTGTTTTTCGACAATTAGCAGTAGTCCCGGACCGTCGTTGATCACCGCATCGCCAATCGGCGGCGGGTGGCTTTCGACGATTTCTGCCACATCGCCCAAGCGCAAAGGAGCACCGCCGGTGAATTGCACCACAGTGCGTGCCAGATCATCCGCTGTTTGCAGCGGCGCCACATGGGTTACCGGCAGGCGTTGATTAGGTAAATCGACAAAACCGCCAGCCGACACGGTGGCCGCATCGCCTGCCGCACGCACCACCGCATCCAGCGTCACGCCGTTGGCGGCCAGCCGGTCGGGATCAACCAGCACTTGTAACTGCCGGTCGCGCTGCCCCCAAATCGCTACGTTGGCGACACCCGGCACTGCCATCAAACGGGGACGAATGGTCCATAAAGCCAATTCGGACAATTCCATCTGCGACAGTTTTTTCGATGAAATACCAATCTTCAACGCCCGACTGGTCGACGATAACGGCGACAGCATCACCGGTGCGCGTGCCACAGCCGGTAGACGTGGTGTGATGGTAGCGACGCGTTCCTGCACCAATTGTCTGGCTCGCATCAAATCCGTACCGTCCTGAAAGATACAGACCACTGAAGACAGGCCCAGCACCGACTTGGACCGTAAGGTTTTCAACCAAGCCGTGCCGTTGACCGCATTTTCCAGCGGCACGGTGATCAGATTCTCCACTTCCTCGGTCGATAGTCCGGGCGCTTCCGTCTGGATTTCCACCAGTGGCGGCGCAAACTCGGGGAACACATCCAGCGGCATTAGTCGGGCGGCTTGTACACCGAAAACCACCAGGACAATCGCCAAGGCCAGCACCAATATTCGTTGGTGTAAGGCGACGGAAATCAGCCAGCGCATCATTTGCCGACACCAAATTCGGTGCCGAACAATTCGGCCACGCCCAAACTGACCAGCTCGATACCGGCCACAATGTCGCCCGTCACGGCGGCTTGATCGTCAACCACCCGCAGCACTTGCACCCGCCGGCGCTGATAAACATTGGCTTGCAGTACTTGATAAATCCAACTTCCGCCGTTTACGTCATACACAATCGCCGACCACGGTACGACGAGATTCTCGTCTTCGCTACGCAGCGGGACGGACACGCCAACGCGCTGACCGGGACGTAGTGATGCATCCGAATTCTTGACTTCGTAGAATAAGTCGACCGTGGCGGCAGCCGGATTGGCGGAAGGCGGTGCCGCCACCGGTACCGCAGGAAGGGTGGCATTCTCGGACGAATTTGTCAGCCCGCCAACCTGTGCTTGGGCAGTGGCATTCAAGCCCGGCACATCATCGACATAGACCGGCACCCGCACCCAAAACGTGCTGCGGTTGTTGACGTCTAACAGCGCAGGACCCAGCAAATCGCGGCGTTCGTGCGCGGTTTTCAGGTTGGCCTCGGCCAAGCCTAGCTGTATTCGCGCATCATCGACCGAGCGTTCGGTGCCCACCTTGTCGCGGCGCATCTGTTCGGCCCGATTCAAGGCGATTTGCGCGGCTTGCACTTGCACCTTGGCCTGTTCCACCTGACCGTCGGCGTCGATTTGCGATTGTGCCAAACGCACCAGTTCGGCCGGTGCCAGCGATGGCAGGATGGTATAAACCGATTGCTGGTTACCTTTTCCTGAACCATTCAAGGCCGGCAGCGTAATCTCGCCGCCGAACAAGCGCGTACGCCTCAGCGGCCGTTTTTCAAGCTTCATCGTGACAATGCCCAGCCGCTTGGCGGCTTCAGGTGCCAAAACGACTTGGGTCAGATTACTTTCCTTGACCGGATTTTCTATTTTGGCGGGCGGCGCAGTGGTTTCGGCAGCCATTAGGTGACCGGTCACAAGCACTAAAGCCGACAACAGGCGTTTGTGGTTTGGAGACACGCGGTTCATATAGGTCCAGTCTTGAATTCCGGGAAATAATGAGTCAAGCAGGCTTTAGACGCTGGCCGACACTGCGTTCCAGTTCCGCGCGGGCGCGGTGGAAGTCGGCGGCGGCTTGCGCGGTTTTTAATTGCGCATCCAGCCAACGGCGTTGGGTTTCGAGTACGAACAGGTAAGTGACATTACCGGCCGCATAGGCGTTTTCAGCATCCTGTATGGCAGTTTGCAGCGGCGGCAAAATAGTCTGTTGCCACTGTTGTAGACTTTGGCCGGCCTGTTGCAAGCGGGCATGGGCTTCGCGGACATCCAAGGCGATCCGTTGTCGGGTGGTAACATATTGCCTGGCGGCCTTATCAAAACGAGCCTGGGCTTGGGCGACGCCACCTTGATTCTGATTGACGATGGGTAACGTCAGGTCCAAGCCCGGGCCTGCCAGCAAAGGCCCATTGATTTGTTTGGCGTTGAGGCTGGCGGTGATATTAAAGATTTCGGCGCGCGCCAGGCCAATACGTTCGCCTGCGGCTTCGACATTGATTTGCGCAGCACGTAGATCGGGACGTGCCAGTAGCGCCTGTTCGACCAGCTTTTCGGTATCGAACCGGTCATCATGGGCTAACAGTTCCGTACTAACGTTTCCCGGCCACTGCTCCAGACTCAATCCAACCAAATGCCGCAAGCGCTCGCCGGCAATCTCGCAATCGCGTTGCAGGCGGCCTTTTTGTTCCAGAGCTTGCAGGGCATCGACCTGCGCAGTGGTCACTTCGAGTTCACTAGCATCGCCGGCTTTCAACCGGGCTTGCGTGAGTTCGGCGATAGCCTGACTCAGTGTGACAGCGGATTCAGCCAATTCCGCGCGTCGCTTGGCCAAGCTCAATTCGGCGTGGGCGATGCGAACATCGCGAATCAAGTCCAATCCGGTTTGCACCAGGCGTTGAGCGGTTTGTTCAACATCCAATTGGGCCAACTCGACCCGTTGTGGTCGTAGCCAGAAAATTTCCAACGGATAGCGCACAGTAAGTTCCAAGGGTTTTGCGCCCCATGGCACCAGCATCGAGAAGGTGGGGTTGGGCAGCATACCCGTTTGCACGAGATCGGCCCGGAACAAGCCTAAATCGGCCAAGGTCGCGCGAAAGGCGGCATTGTTCCAAAGCGCCAAGCTGACCAACTCGTCTTCGGATAAGCCGTCATCCATTGCTACATTGGCCGGCCATGCGGTTTCGTCGGCACGCGTTTCAGCAAAACGCTGACCGGTGCGCTGTTCAAGATCGTTGGCAACGTCATTTAGCCCCAAACCTTGCGGGGTGCAAGCCGACAATGACAAAGCCAAAATCGTTAACGGAAAATACCTGAGTAGAGAAGCCATCATGCACGGTTCTCCGGGAATGTGACGATCACCTTCAAGCCCATGCCGCCATCCCCATCGCTCAAGGTAATGTCAGCCTGGTGCTGCTCGGCAATCCGTTTGGCGATAGCCAAGCCCAAGCCACTGCCGGATTCGGCGCTATGCAAAACCCGGTAAAACCGGTCGAACACGCGATCTCGCTCATCCAAGGCAATCCCGGGGCCGGTATCATTGACTTCCAGACTAACCGTTTTGGTATCGCCGATGACGCTGATGTCAATGTGTGCGTCGGCCGGTGAATAACGGATGGCGTTATCGATCAGATTACCGAGCAAAATCCGCAGCGCCTCTTCGGCTCCGGTAACCCTGACGTGATCCGCGCGCGACAGGCCGAGATCGATATGGCGATTGGCGGCGAGCGGGGCAAAGTCAGCGACCACGTCCCGCGCCAGATCATCCAGGAACAAAGGTTTAAACGGAGAATCGCCGGCTTCCGGATCGAGGCGGGCCAGGGTCAGTAATTGCTGCACCAAATGACTGGCACGGGCTATGCCTTGCCGCAAGGTTTGCAAAGCCAGGGCACGCCGATCCGGTTCAGTGGCACGCTCGGCCAGTTGTGCCTGCAAGGACAGTGCGGTGAGTGGACTACGCAGTTCATGGGCGGCATCGGCGGTGAATTGACGCTGGGCTGATAGCGCCTGATTCAATTGGTTCAGTAACCCGTTCAATGCGCCGACTAGAATGCTGACTTCTGCGGGCAAACCCTTGTCTGGGATGGGGTCTAACGAATGAGGATTGCGATGAGCCACGGCATCGGCGACTTGCGCCAGCGGTGCCAAACCTCGACCAATCGCCCAACCAACCCATAAGGTCAATGCCGGCAGTAAAATCAGCAGCGGCGTCAATACATGCAAGGTGATTTCATTGGCGGTTTCACGGCGCTCTTGCAGCGCTTGTGCGACCTGAACCAAACCCTTATCGGTTTTTAAATTAACAACGCGCCACGCTTGGTTTTGCCAGTTAACGGTGTCATAGCCCGGTTTTCCAACTTGTGGAATCGGCGAGAACGGATGGGATTGAAATAGGATTCGCCCCTCTGAATCGCGAATCTGACTGACCAAATCAATACCATCACCGTGCAATGCGAGGTCGTTAGAATCGGGTTTTACGCCTTGCGCGTAATTTGCATGAGACAGAGCGTAAGCCGCATCCAACAATACCTTGTCGAACAGTTCGTCAATTTCTTCATGCACGTTCAGCCAAGTCGGTACGGCAAACGCGGTGCCGGTCAGCAGTAAAACGGGCATTAACCAAAAAGTTAACCGTTTGCGGATAGAGCTGTTCATGGCTTCACCACTTTAAAGCCAACGCCACGCACATTAAAAATGATGTCCGCACCGAGTTTGCGGCGCAGGTTGTGTAGGTGGACATCGATTGCATTGCTGGCCACTTCCTGGCCCCATCCATAGAGACGCTCTTCCAATTGCGTGCGGGACAGCACTGCCCCCGGTTGCTCCAGCAACGCATGGAGCAAAGCAAACTCACGGGCGGATAAATCAATCAGGGTATCGCGCAACCAAGCTTCGTGGCTCAACGGATTGATGCGCAACGCACCGTATGCAATGTCGGATGAACCGCGTCCGGCACTCCGGCGTATCAGCGCGTGAATACGGGCGACCAGTTCTTCCAGGGCAAAGGGCTTGACCAAATAGTCGTCGGCACCGCTATTGAGTCCAGCGATTCGATCGCTCAGCGCATCGCGCGCCGTTAAAATCAATACCGGAATGGGGTTGCCGGATTTGCGCAGCAGGGTCAGCAATTCTAAACCTGCTAAACGCGGCAGCCCTAAGTCGAGTAACAATAGCGCGTACTCGCCCGACACATTGGATAGAGCGTGTTTGGCTAGTTCGCCGTCCTGCACCCAATCGACCACGAAGCCATCCAACTGCAATCCATCCCGGATCGACTGGCCGATCATCGGATCGTCTTCCGCTAATAACAAACGCATGTTGACCTTAAAAATTCTTCAGATGGTCAACAGTGTAAATGAACAAGATTTAAGTAATAGTTAAGGCCGTTCGAATGTTCGCGAACGTATCGATAACGGCCGTTCGTGATTAGAGTAGATCAATGGCGCCTTAGGGTCGAAATTGATCAGTCAGCGTCTACTTTGTTCTTGATCGATTGTAAGTCGCCCGAGCCCAGCCCGAGAGCCACCACATCCTTACTGATACCATGGTGTCAAACAGCGGCACAAATTTCCGCTTTAGTCGGCCATTCGGACGCCTTTAGATCGACCTTAGAAATAACGGATCTGCACTTTTTTTTGCGCAGGTCCGTTTGATTACCAGGCTAGGCGTCACATGACGATACATAGATGGACCGTGCTTGACTGCGCTGCGACACGCTCAAGCTCAGACCTAAAATCGGTAAGCTCGTCAATGGCATCGTCTTGCTTCCAGCCGTCCGCGGTCGTTAGCGCGTTAGGATTGGTTTGCAGGTGGTCCAATATCACGGATACCGAAGACAATACGGCTGCGGCCGGAAACCAATTGGCAACTGATGCCGACCAGCCTTCTTCGCAGTCTTCAAACTCGCCGGTTTCGTCCATGTTATAGCGAACGTCAGTATCATCATAAAAGGCGCTAAGCGGGGTGACATTGAGTTTGTCAGCCAACGCATCCAGTGGCTCTTGCAGGTAGAAGACAGCGGAATGATCTTCGCCGTTGCTCTCGTAAGTTTCGCCGTTACGGATATTCAACCAAAGCGTCATACTCATCTTTGTTTCCTTGTGGTGGTGGGTAGAGAATTGAATGGGGTGTACCAATAAGCGCTGTATTGCCGAAGTAATGGCTCGCTTTGATAGCCATAACAAAGGTATTTCTGGACTTCAAGGATTAACCGGTCCAGCGCCAGCCCAGTATCCGAAGTTCTTGGGGGTGGCAAACGGATAGACATCGATTGCGGAAACGTTGGAAAGCTTTCCGTCTCCGTCAAGCGTTCCGAAGGCTCCGATGAACCACCCCGCATTGCCACTGACCAGTACAAAGTGTCTGTATGACGCCGGAAGTTTACGGCCGGCGTTCCGCATCGGAATATGCCGCTAGGTTCAAGCCCAAGCTTGTGTGCTGCAACATACCCAGTGTTATCGAAGCTACCGAATTAAATCAGACCTATCAATTAACGGCCTGAGATATTTGTAACAGTGGCGGGCTGAAGTCGAAACCGAAATGCTTAGGGTCTTCGCCTATCACCGCCGCCGAGACGATGTAAAACACGTAATCATAGGTTTCTACTGGAATTTCGTATTGCTGGATGAATTTCCAGAAGTTGCGGTCGCGCGGGTTATCCGGCATTTTTTCCACCATCCCGCGTACCTTATTATGGCCGTAGTTATAACTGGCCATCACCAACAAGCCCGATGCCTGCGCCTGCTTGCTGTAGATGTATTTCAGGTACTTGGCGCCGGCCTGGGTGGCCTGCGCAAAGTCAAAGCGCGCGTCCTGCTCGTCGTACTCCCTAACATTCGCCAGCGGTCCGGGCGGCAGCCCGTATTCCTGTCCGGTGGTCGCCAAAAATTGCCAGGCACCCTTGGCAATCCCAAAGCGTGTTTCCGGCCCTATCGCTTTCGTGTCGTAATTGCTTTCCTGCAGCGGCAAATACATAAAATAAGCGGGCAGACCTTCCTTATCCAAAGCTTCAAGCACCATCGGGCCGTATTGGTTGTCTTGCATGTTTTTAATAGCCAGGCGCAATCTGCCGGTATCTTGCCAATTTTTGATGTATTGCCGCACTTGCGTGACAAATTCTTCAGGCAGTTCCAATTCGCTTTCGCCAAAGCCTCTGACCACCCGCGTGATTAACTCGCGTTCGTATTGTTCATCGGTCGGAAAGCTCAGGCGTAGAAAATCGATTTCCTTTAGATACTCCTGATATTTGGCTTTCATTAATTTCAGCTTTTGCCGTTCCTCGGCCAGGCGTTTTTTTTCTTCCAGAATTTTGGCCTGTTCGGCTTTGATGCGCTCCTTCGAGACCTTTAATTTTTCGTCCTTTAACTCCTCCAGAGCCTTACCCAGAGATTCGATATTTTCCGCCAAGCGAATATCGGCTTGCGACAAACTGACTTCCAAGGTTTTGACGTCGTAAAACATATTGATCGCCAGCTTGCGGGCATTGTCCAGCGCCAGGTATTGGTAAGTGACCAAGCCGGCGGCTATCACAAACAAGATTCCCAAGGACCAAATCAGTTTTTTATAGTTTTTGGTTCTGACGGTTCTATCCTCGCGGATCACCCGCCGCACCATGCGAGTGTAATCGCCCATATCCGCCGATTCTTCTTCGGACAACAGGCGGTTTTTGATGGCGTCGGCAGATAAATTCTGTTGCGGCTTGGGTCGTGGGGCTATGGGTTGATTTAAAACCGGCGTTTGCGCAGCGGCAAATAAAGTGGCATCGTCCTTTGGCGTGGGCAAAACGGGTTTTACATTCGCGGAGGCAATTTTTAGTTCAAACGGCGAAACGCCCAGACCCAACAACACCGGCAAATGCAACTTGGTTTTTGCGGCCAGTCTTTTCTTATCCAGATACACGCCGTGCGTGCTGTTTAAATCATAAAGCCACCAGCCGTCCGCTTCGCGCTTGATTTGCAAATGATGCCGGCTGATGGATTGATCGTTAACGACCACCGAGTTCTCTTGGGCACGCCCCACGCTGAAACTGTTCTCGAAGACGTAATTGGCTATCACTTGTCCGCTGATATTCAGCAATTCGACCAGTAGCGTTTCCGGCTTGACCAATACGGTGCGATCAGCATCCGCTTCCGGTGCTTTAAACGGACCGACACCCATGAAAACGGTTTTATCGTCTTCCATCAATTTGCCTCATCGTTACATTGCCAGCGCCAAAGCTTGCTATCCGGCCCTTAAATCTCGTCACTCCCGCGCAAGTGGAATTTCAATCGCGGCAATAGATTCCCGCTTTGGGAATGCCGGCCGCAAAGAATTTAAGGACGGGGTTAGTAATCGCTCTTATGTATAGGCGATTTCAAAAAACCGCTTTAGCTTTTAATCCCGAAACCAGCTGTGTGGTAAATGCCTGTTTATCTCGCATATCCAAATGCGAGCCGTCCGGCAACGCAAAGTTTAACGCCGGATAATCCTGAGAATTAAAAGTTATTGCTCGGCTATGGGCGGCAAATACATCCCAACCGAATTCACGTGGGCTTCTATGCTCATCAATGGCGAAAATTAACCCTGCCATCGGGAAATTGATAAAGGCGATTTTGCCACCCCGCTCCAAAATCCGGTCTGTAAGGCGATTGACGTAGAAAAACTGCTCCGGCGCGTAATGGGTCGGCGCCGATTGCTGCAAGGCGTCAATCACCAACCGTTCGAAATCGGCTTGCGAAGCGACTTTAGCGAGATCGACCGTTTGCCCGAGGTTGCGCAACACTCTTTGAATATAAAACATCGGCTGGTCGACCAATTGATAATCGGCATCGCGTTGCCGATTAGGCTTGGTACTGAGATAAAGCGGCCTGACTTTGCCCGGCGTAATCAGCCGTATCAACAAATCGCTGGCCGGCATGCCGCTGGCGTATAACGCAGACCATTGTTGCACCCGGCTTTTCAATAGCGTTTCCAGCTTGGGCGCCACCAAGGCTTTATATTCCCGATGATAAAAATCTATCCATTCGTTGGCGCGGTCGGTGTGCGATTTTTCCACCAACTTCCAGACATCGCCGGACACCAGTACGGTACCGGTAATACTGTCATCGGCGGCCAAATCAGCCAACACCGGCAAGAACTCCGAACCGTCTATCGCCAGTTGCACTGGGGTTAAGCCGGTTGCGGCGGCCAATACATCCAGATCCATATCCAGTTGCATGCGCGAGTCGCCGACCAGGATCAGGGCCTGCTTACCCAGCAACGCGGCTTTAGTGCGTTCGGTGGCCCATAACTCCTTGCTGTCCTGCACAGTGGGCTGAAAGCCGATTTGCCGTAACCTCAGCTCGACAACCGTCAACAGCAGCACGGCAATCGCCATCCCCGCCAGAACGCTGCGTTTAAGGGCTTGCTGGGGCAAACGATCACTAGAATTGGAAGTATATGAATGCACGACTATCACCCGTAGAAAAAATACCCACACAAACCATCAACAAGGCGACGAGGCTGGTTTTGACCATGGGCGAAAAACTGTCGAATCGTTGTTCAAGCCTGATGTCCCGGCTGGCGATATGCCAAATCAACGTTGTTGCCATGACGGTCACGACGACAATCCGGCTGAGCATCCCCAATTCACTACTGCCCGTGGTATTGGTCAGTGCCCCTAATATTGCCGCTAAGTTGTCGAAGCCTTGCGCACGAAACGGAATCCAGGTCAGCGACACCAGCAAAAAGGTCAGCACAATCAGCACCAGTTTTGGCGCAAGCCCAAGCGGACGATAAGACGTGACTTGCTTGATGCCGTGTTCGACCACTAAAAACAATCCGTGCAAACATCCCCATACCGCAAAAGTCCAGGCCGCACCATGCCATAGCCCACCCAAGATCATCACCAATACCAGATTAAAGACGGTCCTAACGGGCTTACCTCTGCTGCCGCCGAGACTAAAATACAGGTAATCCCGTAACCAGCTGGACAGCGAGATATGCCAGCGCTTCCAGAAATCCGAAAAGCCCAGCGCGCCATAAGGACAATGAAAATTATCGGGCAGGCTAAAACCCAAAGTCAGCGCAGCACCGATGGCGCATAAGGAGTAGCCTGCAAAGTCGAAAAAGATTTGCCCGGAAAACGCCAACACACCCAGCCAAACATCCTGCGCGGAAAACGCACTGGGCGTAGCGTAAATCTGATCGACTACCGGCGCTAAGGCAGTGTCGGCCAAAATGGCTTTGGCGAAAATTCCGAATAAAAATAGCGTCAGCCCCCAAACGAATTGCTCGCTGGTGGCTTTTTGCGGGGCTTTACACTGGGGCAGAAACTGGGGTGCGCGGACAATTGGCCCGGCTACCAGTTGCGGAAAAAAGGTCACAAACAAGGAAAAATCCAGAAAGCTGGTTTCGGCGGGCGTTTTGCGTTGATAAACGTCCAGCGTGTAGGACAAGGTTTGGAAAGTGTAAAAGGAAATACCGATCGGCAACACAATGCCCAAAGGCAGCGGTTGATAGTTTATTCCGGCCAACCCGAGCAAACCGGCAAAACTTTGGTTCAAGAAATCCGCATATTTAAAAAATCCCAGAAAACCCAGATTCACCAACAAACTAATCGTCAGCAAGCCTTTGCGTCTTTCTTGGTTTTTTGCCGCCGCCATGGTTTTGGCCAGAAAAAAGTCTACTGTAGTCGAAATCCATAACAGCACCACGAACGGCGGATTCCAGGCTGCGTAGAACAAATAACTGGCGATTAGCAGAACGATTTTCTGGGCTCGCCAATTGCGTATCGAATAATGCAGGGCTAAAACGACTAGCCAAAAAATCAGAAATAAAAACGAATCAAATTGCATAGGCCGGCTGCCAGTTGAAACAGGGCCGACAGCATAGGCCCTGTAAAGTCAGATGGACGCGCTGGCAAGTTTGGATTTACCAGTGCCGGACAAGAATAGTCCAACAATGGCAATCACGCTTACGAAGCCTTGCGGGCGGCAATGGCCTGGCTGAGTTGATACACCGCCATAGCGTAAAGCGGGCTGTGGTTATAGCGGGTGATGACATAAAAGTTATGCAGGCCCACCCATAAATCTTCGCCAACCTGTTGCTGGTAAGCCAACAGTTTGACGGTTTCGCTGGCGGCTAATTGCGTAGGAATATCCACGCCTAAACGACGCAATTCGCCGACATTCGTATCCGGCTTGACGCCCTTGCTCAATGCTTGCCGATAGGCTTCGCCACGTGCACTAACCGGGTAAGCCACGGCCCCGCCAGGTTGCCACTGGTTGCGTACAAAATAATTGGCCACGCTGGCAATCGCATCGGCGCTGTTGGTCCAGATATTCCGTTTGCCATCCAGATCAAAATCCTTGGCGTAGCCGCGAAAACTGCTGGGCATGAATTGCGGCAAGCCCATCGCGCCTGCATACGAACCCATGGGTTGCAGTGGGTCCATATGCTCTTCGCGGGCCAGCACCAGGAATTGCTCCAGTTCCTTCAGGAAGAACTCGCTGCGCGGCGGATAGGCAAAACCCAGGGTAGCCAGCGCATCGATCACCCGATATTTACCGGTATGCGCGCCGTATTTGGTTTCCACCCCGATGATGGCAATGATGATTTCCGCCGGCACGCCGTATTGGCTTTCCACGGCTTTCAAAGCCGCTTCGTTGTCCTTCCAAAACTGCACGCCACCGGCGATCCGGGCCTCGGTCATGAATATCTCGCGATACTGAAACCAGGGTTTGCCTTCCGCCGGTTTGGACATCGCATCCAAAATCGGCTGCTGGATTTGCACAGCCTTGAACAAATTCCGCAATTCAGCTTCGTTGAAATGCTGCTGCTTGACCATGTTGTGGATGAATTGCTTGAAGCTGTCGGTTTCGGCGATTTCAGCCGATGCCGAACCGGCAGCGAATAAGGTGGCGGCCAACAGCCAGGCTGATAGGTTTTTATTCATTTTCATAAGCCAATTAAACGGGTAGTAATTTACGATGGGTATGGATGGACATCAGAATACCGAAGCCTGCCATCAGCGTCACCATTGAGGTGCCGCCGTAGCTGATCAACGGTAGCGGTACGCCGACCACCGGCAACACGCCGATCACCATGCCGATATTCACAAAAACGTAGACAAAAAAAGTAAAGGCCAAACTGCCGGCTAACAAGCGCGAGTAGGTATCCTGGGCTTGCACGGCAATGTAGAAACACCGGCTGATGACCAGCAGATACAAAACCAGCAACCCGACGCAACCGAACAAGCCAAACTCCTCGGCAAACACCGCAAAGATAAAGTCCGTGGAGCTTTCCGGTAAAAAATCCAGTTCCGCCTGACTACTGCCCAACCAGCCCTTGCCATTGATGCCGCCGGAACCGATGGCAATCTTGGATTGAATGATATGGTAACCGGCGCCCATTGGGTCCGCTTCCGGATTCATAAACGTCAATACGCGGTTGCGCTGATAGTCGCGCATGAAATGCCACAACACCGGCGTTAACGATGCCAACAAAGCCACGATCCCCAGCATGAACCACCAGGATAAGCCGGCGAAAAACAGTACTGCCGCCCCGGAGCTGGCCACCAGCAAGGAAGTCCCCAAATCCGGTTGCTTCGCGATCAGCAAAACCGGCACTATCAATAGCGTCGCCGCGCCTAATACATGCTTGGGTTTGGGCGGCAAGGCCCGTTCCGAGAGATACCAGGCCACCATCATCGGCGCACTGATTTTGGTGAATTCGGACGGTTGAAAACGAAAGAAACCCAGATCCAACCAACGCTGCGCCCCCATACTGATCTGTCCCATCACCGCCACCGCCAGTAACAACAACACGCAAATCGAGAACAAGGCCACCGAAAAACTCTGGAAGCGGCGCGGATTGATGTGCGCCAATACGATCATCAACAAAATGGCGAAACCCATGCGGGTGGCATGCCGAATCAACAAGGGCACCTCTTGCCCGCCGGCGCTGTATAAGATCACAAAACTGGTAGCGCAAATCAGCAACAGCCCGATAAACAACGGGATGTCGATATGCAGCTTTCTGAGTAAATTACCCAGCAGCGATGGCGGCTGAAACTGCTCATTGCGCATTTCGGTTCTCATGGCTGCGGCTCCTTTTTTTGATTCAGATAGGCATCGATAATTTCGCCGGCAATCGGCGCCGCTACCGAGCCGCCGTGGCCGCCGTGCTCGGCGATAATCGCCACCGCAATTTGCGGGTCGTGCACCGGCGCAAAGGCTATGAACAAAGCATGGTCGCGCATTTTAAAATCGATGGCGTCTTCGTTGTATTTCTCTTCCTGCTTGATGGTAAACACTTGCGCGGTGCCGGTCTTGCCGGCAATTTGATAGGTAATAGCCTTGGCCAAACGGCCGGCGGTACCCCGCGCTCCGTGCACCACGTTGGTCATGCCTTTGATGATGTTATCGACATTTTGGGTTTTCAACGGAATTAGTGCATCGGCTTTACCGCCGATCATGTCGGCGTAATCGGCGCTGATTATGCTGTGCACCAGGTGGGGCGTGATGACCTTGCCATAGTTGGCCAGCGTCGCTGTCGCATGCGCCAGTTGCAACGGCGTGGCTTGCGTGTAACCCTGGCCGATCCCGGTAATCAGCGTTTCGCCGGGAAACCAAGCCTGGTTGCGATAGTGTTTTTTCCATTCCTTGGAAGGCATCAAACCATCGACCTCCCCCACCAAATCGATCCCGGTTTTCCGGCCGAAACTGAACTTGTCCATGAATGCGTGCATTTTGTCGATCCCCAGCGCCAGCGCCAGATCGTAGAAATACACGTCGCAGGATTGGGTAATCGCATCGTTCATATCGACCATGCCGTGCCCCCACTTCTTCCAGTCGCGATATTTGTGATCGACATTGGGCAGCTTGTAATAACCCGGACAGAACAAACGGTGGTTAAAATCGGTGACGCCATATTCCAGACCGGCCAAGCCTAGAAACGGCTTGACGGTGGAACCCGGCGGATACTGGCCGCGCAAGGCTCGGTTGTATAAAGGTTGATCCGGGGAATCCTGCAAGGCTTTGTATTCCTTGCCGGAAATCCCGGAAACAAACGGATTGGGATCGAAACCGGGCCGGCTGGCGAACACCAGCACCCCGCCGGTTTTGATTTCTATCGCCACCGCGGCGCCGTTATATTCCGACAAGGCATCGTAAGCGATTTTTTGTAGGTCGATGTCCAAGGTCAGATAGATGTTGGAACCTGCCACCGGCTCCACCGTCGCCACTGTGTTGACGGCCCTGGCCTGCGCGTTGGTTTCTATTTCCTCGTAGCCGGCGGTGCCCAGCAAATGCTCTTCATAGGTTTTTTCGATGCCGGTTTTGCCGATGTGGTTGGTGCCGCGATATTTGGCCAGTGGTAAGGTTTGCATTTCCTTCTCGTTAATCCGACCGACATAGCCGACCACATGAGAAGCCAAGTCGCCGTAAGGATAATGGCGCACCAAGCGGGCGTAGACATCGACACCAGGGAAATACGGCCTGACCACGGCAAATTTAGCGACTTCCTCGTCGCTCAGATTCTGCAGTAACGGCGTACTGGTGAAGGATTTGTTGCGCTTACGCTGCTTTTGAAACAGATCGATTTTTTCTTCGGAAATGTCCAGCAGCTTCTGTAGCCTGACTAGGGTGTCGTCAAGATTTTCGATCTGCTCCGGGATCAGTTCCAAACTGTAGGTGGGCACGTTTTCTGCGAGCATCCGGCCCTTGCGGTCGTAAATCACGCCACGGGTGGGTGGCAGCGGCGAAATCTTGATGCGGTTGTCCTTGGATAAGGTTGCGTAGTGCTCGTGGCCAACCACCTGCAAATACACCAAACGGGTAACCAAACCGGCGATCAAAAACAGGATCAAGATAAACGCCGCGACGATGCGGCTTAAAAATAAGCGACTTTCGGCGAGCGGATCTTTAATGGCGAATTTTCTATCCATGCTCCGTTAGACGATGCGTGCCATTACCCGGATATAACGCAGCACCACAAACACCAGCGGCCACACCAAGGTGCCGGATAACACCGGATACCAAAACGCCAGGGATAGGCGATTGCCGGCTTGCATGCTTTCGGTCCCGAAAATAATGCTCTGCGATGCAAACAAGCACAAAAACACAAACAAGCATTGCTGCACCATCGGAAATTGCCGCAAACGCCGATGCTCGTTGATACTGAAATAGCAAATCAGCGCATAAATCAAGGCATACTGCCCCAGCAAACGGCCGGTTAATACGTCAGTCAACAAACCTATCGACCAAGCGCTGAATACGCCAAACCGTTCCGGCAAGGCAATCGACCAATAGATCAATACCAGCACAATCCAGTCCGGATTGAATACATCCATACTGGGAAACAGCGACATTACCCGCAGCACCATCGCCGCGCCTATGGTAACGATGAAGTAAACGGTGGCGGCAAAATCAAGGCGCGACATGCTCGGCTTCCTTGGCTTCCGGCTCGGCTGGCGCTTTACCCTGCTCGCCTAACACCACCGGCGTGGAATGACTCCAGACGATCAAAAACTCGCGGCTTTTATCCAATTCCGCCTTGGGCGTGGCGTAAATATTGGCAAAGGATTTGTCCGGCCTGGCTTCGAATTTATCCACTACCGCCACCGGATAACCGGCCGGAAATACGCCGCCCAGCCCGGAGGTAACCAGCAAATCACCCGGCACGATGTCGGCGTTATTGGCAAGAAACGGCAAATGCAGTCGATTGGGCTGGCCGGTACCGAAAGCAATGGTACGCAAACCGTTGCGGTTAACCTGTACCGGGACGGCATGGTCGGGATCGGTGATCAGCATCACTTCCGAGCTGGACGGTAATGCTCGCACCACTTGGCCGACGATGCCGTTGGCATCCAAAACAGGCTGTTCCGGATGCACGCCAAAACGCGAGCCTTTGTTGACCACCACGGTGTGTTCGTAAGGCGCCAGTTTTACCGACACCAGATCAGCTACCAGAACCTGTTCGCCCAGCTGAAAGGAGTTTTCCAGCAACATTCGCAGCCGGGTGTTTTCCTTTTCCAAGGCTGCGAATTTCAACAATTTCGCATCGTTGACGAACTGAGCCTCTTTCAAGCGGCGGTTTTCTTTTTGCAATTCCACAAAAGAAATGACCGTTCCAGAAACCGTTTGATAAAAATCGACCGGCAGACTGGCCAGCGACTGTAGTGGATAGGTGAACACCGATAACAAGGAACGCAGCCGATCCAGGCGTTCACTGCGATAATCAATCACTAACATCGAAATTGATACCAGCAATGCCACCAGTAAGCGGGTATTAAGTGAAGGGCCTTTGGCAAATAAGAGTTTTATGGCAAACCTCTAACAATCAAAACGCGACGGGCAAGACCGGCACCCATCGACGCGACAGCAAGAACAATCAAGCTCCGCTCATGGGCAGTTCATGTGCCGAGCGGCATAAATTCGTAGAAAAGGCCGCTGTAGCCGCTTTACGCGGTCACAGCGGCCTTTCAGAGATATTCAGTACAGGGCTTATTCCAAAGAAAACGCCGAAGCACCTTTAGAGTCCAACATTTCCAACACCATGCCGCCGCCGCGGGCCACGCAAGTCAAAGGATCGTCGGCGATATACACCGGCAGACCGGTTTCCTCGGAAATCAGGCGGTCGATGTCTTTCAACAATGCGCCGCCACCGGTCAACACGATACCGCGACTGGCCACATCCGCGCCTAGTTCTGGTGGAGTTTGTTCCAAGGCCACTTTCACAGCACTGACGATGCCCGATAAGGGTTCTTGCAAGGCTTCCAGAATTTCATTGCTGTTCAGCGAGAAGCTGCGTGGCACGCCCTCGGCCAGATTACGGCCGGTGACCTGCATCTCCCGCACTTCGCTGCCGGGATACGCGGCGCCGATTTGATGTTTGATTTTCTCGGCGGTGGCTTCGCCGATCAAGGTACCGTAATTACGGCGCACATAACTGATGATGGCATCATCAAAGCGGTCGCCGCCGATTCTGACCGACGCCGAATACACGATACCGTTCAAGGAGATCACCGCTACTTCCGATGTACCGCCGCCAATGTCCAGCACCATCGAACCGTGGGCGGTATCCACGGGCAAACCAGCGCCAACTGCAGCCGACATAGGCTCTTCAATCAAATAAACTTCTCTAGCGCCGGCCATGGCCGCCGATTCACGAATTGCCCGCCGTTCTACTTGGGTAGAGCCGCAAGGCACGCAGATCAAAATGCGCGGGCTTGGCCGCAATAATTTATTTTCATGCACTTTTTTGATAAAAAACCGCAGCATGCGTTCGGTCACGGCGAAGTCGGCAATCACGCCGTCTTTCAACGGCCGAATAGCGGTGATATTGCCGGGCGTACGGCCCAGCATGCTTTTGGCGTCGGCGCCGATGGCGGCGATGGTTTTTTGGCCGCGAATTTTGTCTTCTTTAATCGCCACCACGGAAGGCTCGTTGAGTACGATTCCCTGGCCCGGAACATAAATCAGCGTATTTGCCGTACCCAAATCGATAGACAAATCATTGGAAAACAGGCCACGAATTCTTTTAAACATTTTATGCAGTACCCTAAGCGCACACGGAAAATCCCGCTACTTTAACAATCAAGCAGGTATTTGAGCAAGATATAAAGTATCATAGTTTTACTAAGAAAACCTGGAGTTACAAGAATGTCGTTAACGGCGAATGACGTTAAAAAAATCGCTCACCTGGCAAGGCTGGGCATTGCTGAACAAGATGTCGAACACTATGCAAAAGACCTATCGGGCGTACTGGAATTAATGACGCAAATGGGCCAATTAGACACGACCGGCGTGACGCCCATGGCGCATCCGCTGGATCAAATGCAGCGCCTGCGCGATGACGCCGTCACCGAGACCGATCAGCGCGACCATTTCCAAACCATCGCCCCGCAAACCGAAGCCGGATTGTACCTGGTCCCCAAAGTCATCGATTAAGGACGATTATGCACAAACTTACCCTCACCGAACTGGCAGCCGGGCTGCGCAGCAAAGCATTCTCCAGCTTAGAACTGACTCAACATTTTCTGGACCGCACCCACCAGCACCAGAACTTGAACGCATTTATTACCGTCAGCGCCGACAGCGCCTTGCAACAGGCCCAGGCGGCCGATCAGTTACTGGCTAGCGGCAATGCTGGACCATTGGCCGGCATCCCCATCGCCCAAAAAGATATTTTCTGCACGCTAGGCACTAAAACCAGCTGCGGCTCGAAAATGCTGGATAACTTCATCGCCCCTTACGATGCCACGGTGGTTGAACACTTCAACAGGGCCGGCGCGGTGATGCTAGGCAAATTGAACATGGACGAGTTTGCGATGGGCTCGTCCAACGAAAACAGTTTCTACGGCCCGGTGCGCAACCCTTGGGCGACCGATTGCGTCCCCGGCGGTTCGTCCGGCGGCTCGGCGGCGGCAGTCGCGGCGCGTCTGGCGCCTGCGGTGACCGGCACAGACACCGGCGGCTCGATTCGCCAGCCGGCAGCGCTGTGCGGTATCACCGGATTGAAACCGACTTACGGCCGCGTGTCGCGTTACGGCATGATCGCCTACGCTTCCAGCCTGGATCAAGGCGGCCCGATGGCGCGTAGCGCCGAAGACGCGGCTTTACTTTTGCAGGTGATGGCCGGCTTCGATCCCAAAGATTCGACCAGCGTCGATCAACCCGTACCTGACTATAGCGCCAGCCTGAACGATAGTTTACAAGGCCTGAAAATCGGTCTGCCGAAACAGTTTTTCAGCACAGGGCTGAATAGCCAAATGGCCGCCGCCATCCACGCCGCGGTTGCCGAATATCAAAAACTGGGCGCGGAAGTCAAAGAAGTGGACATGCCGAATCTGCAGTTGGCAATCCCTGCTTATTACGTGATCGCTTCCGCCGAATGCTCGTCCAACCTATCGCGCTACGACGGCGTGCGCTTCGGTTACCGTTGCCAAAATCCCGCCGACTTGACCGACCTTTACACTCGCTCGCGTGGAGAAGCCTTCGGTGCCGAAGTCAAGCGGCGGATTTTGATGGGCACCTATGCGCTGTCGGCCGGTTATTACGATGCTTATTACTTAAAAGCCCAGCATGTGCGCCGCCTGATCAGCGACGACTTCAAACGCGCTTTGAGCGAAGTCGACGTACTAATGGGCCCGGTCACGCCAAGCACGGCATTCAAAATCGGCGAAAAAACCAGCGATCCGATTCAGATGTATCTGGAAGATATTTACACCATTGCCATCAACTTGGCGGGTTTGCCGGCGATGTCGATTCCGGCCGGATTCATGGACGGCAAACCTGTGGGCTTACACGTGATAGGCAATTATTTCAGCGAAGCCAAGTTGCTGAATGTCGGCCACCGCTACCAGCAAGTCACCGATTGGCACCTGCAAGCACCAAAGGGTTTTGAATAACGGAGATTAGTCATGGCTAAGATCACCGAATTGTCGCAGTTGGATATGGATGGCACATACAGCTATGCCGATTATTTGACTTGGCGGCTTGAAGAATCCGTCGAGCTGATTAAAGGCAAGATCATGGCGATGTCGCCCGCGCCCAACCGCAAGCATCAGTGCATCTCCGGCAACTTGTTCCTGTATTTGGGAAACTATTTCAAGCGCAAACCCTGCGAAGTGTTTGTCGCACCATTTGACGTAAAGCTTTACGACCGCCGTAAATCGCTACTCAAAAATGGCGAAGCCTTCAGCGTCGTCCAACCCGACCTATGCGTGATTTGCGACAAAGACAAACTCACCGAACAAGGCTGCGACGGCGCGCCGGACTGGATCATTGAAGTCTTGTCGCCCGGTAACAGCCGCAAAGAAGTGCGCCTGAAATACGACTTATACGAAGAAAGCGGCGTAAGAGAATACTGGCTGGTATTTCCCTACGAACAAATCGTGCAGCAATTCGTGCTGGACGAGCAGGATAAATATCAATTGCGCGGCTTATATCCGGGCAACGAAATCGCCGCTCCGCATTTATTCCCCGACCTGCAAATCGACCTGAACGACGTTTTTGCCGAATAAGCTTTAAAGGAACCACGAATGAACTCACAATGGGAAGCCGTCATCGGCCTGGAAATCCACACCCAACTGTCTACAAAATCGAAAATCTTCTCCGGCGCCGCCACTGCCTATGGTGCGGAACCCAATACCCAGGCCTGCGCGGTCGATTTGGGCTTGCCGGGAGTTTTGCCCGTATTGAATAAAGACGCCGTGCGCAAAGCTGTAACCTTCGGTTTGGCCATCGACGCCGAGATTGCCCCGCATTCGGTGTTCGCCCGCAAAAACTATTTTTATCCGGACTTACCGAAAGGCTACCAAATCAGCCAGTTCGAACTGCCTATCGTCGGCAATGGCCATCTGGACATCGAAGTCGATGGTGTCAGCAAACGCATCGGCATCACCCGCGCCCATCTTGAAGAAGACGCCGGCAAATCCTTGCACGAAGACTTCCACGGCCTGACCGGCATCGACTTGAACCGCGCCGGCACACCCCTGCTGGAAATCGTTTCCGAACCGGATATGCGTTCGGCTAAGGAAGCGGTCGCTTACATGCGCAAGCTGCACGAACTGGTGCGCTACCTGGAAATCTGCGACGGCAATATGCAGGAAGGTTCGTTCCGCTGCGACGCCAACGTCTCGGTGCGCCCGAAAGGCCAAGCTGAATTCGGCACCCGCGCCGAAATCAAGAACATCAACTCCTTCAAGTTCGTCGAAAAAGCCATCAATCACGAAATCGAGCGGCAAATCGATGTCATCGAAGGCGGCGGCAAAGTGGTTCAGGAAACCCGCCTCTACGACGCCAACAAAGACGAAACCCGTTCGATGCGCAGCAAGGAAGAAGCCAACGACTACCGCTATTTCCCCGATCCGGACTTGTTGCCGGTATTGATCGAAGAGTCGCTGAAAGACGAAATCCGCGCCACGCTACCGGAGCTGCCGGATGCCAAAAAACAGCGTTTCATCGAGCAATACGCCCTGGATAACGAAAGCGCTACCACCTTGACGTCGTCGCGCGAATTGGCCGACTTTTACGAAACAGTCGTCAAAGCCTCCGGCGGCGAAGCCAAGCTGGCCGGCAACTGGCTGACCGGCGACGTATTGGGCGCATTGAACAAAGCCGGATTGGAAATCGGCGACTGTCCGGTCAATGCCGAGCGCCTGGCCGGCCTGCTCAAACGCATTGCCGACAACACCATCTCAGGTAAAACCGCCAAACAGGTATTCGATAAGCTCTGGAACAGCACCGACAGTGCCGACGAAATCATCGAAAAAGAAGGCTTGAAGCAGATCACCGACAGCGGTGCGATAGAAGCCATCGTCGATAAAGTGATCGCCGCCAATCCGGTGCCGGTCGAGCAATATCGGGCCGGCAAGGACAAAGCGTTGATGGCTCTGGTCGGGCAAATCATGAAAGAAACCCAAGGCAAGGCCAATCCAGGTGAAGTGAACAAGATGTTGATTGCCAAGCTGAAAAGCTAAGGACTCAAGGGTGGCCGGAAAAATTTCGGTCTCCCGCGTTCAAGCCGATCATGCTTCGACAGACTCAGCACGAACGGCTTGACGACAGAAGGCAGGGCTTCCGGAACAGCCTACCGGACAGCCGAAATTGTTAAATCACGACCTTGGAACCCTATCGGCTGGCAGATACAAAATTTCCGGCAGTACCAATTCCCAATGCTCGCAACGCAGACTTTCGGTATTGCCGGCGGTTTTATGCCTTACCGAAATGGCGACAACCCGCACCGCCACTATCCTGCCTGCTGGCGGCGCAAAAGCCTTGGCCATCCGCGTGACGGCCATGCCGCTTAAATCCGCCAGTTCCCAGCCGCTTTGCCCATCGCTTCTAGCTCGCAATATCAACTCGCTACCAACCTCCAATGCCGCTATCGCCCGATGAATAGGCTTGTCCGGCGCGAAATATCCCGGCCATGACAGCACAATTTGCTCCAAATCGGCCAGCCAAGTACTTTGCCCCAATGCTTGAAATCCGCGATTGAATTGCGGCTGGGTTTTAACGCAAAGCGCTTCGCAGTCTCGGATAAAAGCATGCCGCCCACCCTGTTTGGCGCAAACAGTCAGGGTTTTGCGAGCGCGGGTCATCGCCACATAAAACAGCCGCCGCTCGTCATCGCTGCTCTGCTGCCAGCCGCCGCCGTCCAGAATCAGCACATGATCAAACTCCAAACCCTTGGCGCGATGCGCCGTCAATAACAGCAGCGGCGCATGCCGACTGTCGTTTGCGCCGGACTGGCTACCGGAACCGAATTCGTAAAGCGCTTCGACAAGATTGCTGACCACCTGCTGACAACCCGGAGCGACCGCCTCGGAGGCAATGATGAATTGCGCCAGCATGGCTCGATAAGGATGTTCGATCAGCTCATCGACAGATTGCCGGTAGCGGCGCTTAAACCAGCGCGACAAGGTTCCGTAGCGCAGCAAGACTCTAGATTTACCGGACTTGCGCCGCGGCTTGTTCAACAAAGCCAGTAAGCTGTGGCCTTCCCTTGTGCCGTGCAAATTCAGCAAAGCACTGTCACGCAGCAGCCTCACCGGGGCCCCTTGTAGACGACATAATTCGCCCAGCGGCTCCAATGTTTCCCAATGCCTGGCGATCACTGCAAACCGGCCCCAATGGCTGGTTTGGCCCGAGTTTGCCAAATGATTCAGCCGCACCAGCTCGGCCAACGCCACTTCGACTTCGCCGTGGAGAGGCGCCGGCGTTTCCAGGATATGTACCCGGCCTTGTGTCAAACTATCCAATTCGGCAAACTCGCCGCCCTCCGCTGCCTCGCGGCGCGCATAATTGACTTGGATGGCGTGCTGCGTTTTCATCCGCTCCCGCGCCGGCGTAATTACCCGGTTTGCACAATGGATGATCTGCGCGGTGGAGCGATAATTTTCAATCAGATAATAGGTTTTAGCCTGATAATCCGTGGCAAATTGCTTGATGAAGCGTACATTGGCCCCGTCAAATGCGTAAATATTTTGGTCATCGTCGCCCACCGCCAATAGCGATAATTTGTCTTCCTCGCTGCTGATCGCCCTGCCGGCCAGCGCGCTGATCAACGCATAATGCTCGGCGTTGATGTCCTGATATTCATCCACCAGCAAATAGCGCAAGCCGGACAGCAAGCGGTCGCGTTGAATGCCCGGCCCCAGCTCGTCACCCTGCTCCACTTTTTTTAACAGAGCGGTAGCGTTTTTGATAACTGCCGAAAAATCGATGCTCTCGCCATGCTCGGCGGCCACCGCGTAACTGGTGCCGGTCAGCCGCATCGCCAGGCAGTGCAAGGTTTGCACGGTCACCCCGGCGGCATCGGCGCCGATTAATGCCCACAAACGCTTGCGGATTTCGACGGCCGCCGAGCGGTTATAACTCAACACCATAATGTCTTCCGGCAACACCATGCATTCGCGCAGCAGCCAGGCCACCCGATGCACAATCACCTTGGTCTTGCCGGAGCCGGGGCCGGCCAATACCAATTGACTGCCTTCCGGCGGCGCGGCGACGATGGCCTGTTGCTCGGGGTTTTGCAAGTCGGTGAGGATGCGCCTATGCGCGGCTTCAGTGGTCGCCATTTCCAGAATATCCTGGCGGCCGGCGAAATAGCGGCGCACGAATTCGTGTCTATCCATGCCAAAGTAATCGACGATAAACGCCATCGCCGCCTGAATCTTACCCAGCGCCAGCCGGGCGTATTCGGCCATCACATGCACCTGGATAATCTTGTCCTTGTAATGCAAAGCCAGTTCGGCGTAGTCGGACTTTTTAAACTGCCGGCGCCGGGCTTCGGCATTCAGCTGAATGCTCATCGCCGCGCGGAACACCGCCTTGCCGCGCGCCAGATGCAAAACTTCGTTGCTGTCCAGATAAATCAGCGCCGCCGCCAAGGCCACCTGCCAATCCCGCACATCCAGATCCTGCAAAGTCAGATCGGCTTGCAAAGCCGCTTCCAAATCGCCCTGCTTGCAAGTGACCAGCAGATTATTGCCCTGGCGCTTTGCTAGAAAGTAATTCAGCAACGCCTGAGCCAGCCGCATACGCTTGCTGCGGATGTCATCAATCTTCTGCCAACTGCGAAGCAATTTAAGATAGCGGTTATCCTGACCGGCCGGACGCAACGCGAAAAAACCGCGCAGGCCGGTACCATCGCCAAAGGCTTCGGCGAACGACTTCATCAAACGGGTCAATTTGTCCGGCGTGAGTTCCACTCCAGCCTCGCGGCGTAAGCTGTCACATAGCCGGCGCACATTCAAAATCTGCCATTGCTCGCGATCAGCATCCGGCGCGGTCTCCCGCAGACTGGCAATCAAGGCGTCTTCCAGCTTGCGCAAGTCTTCCAGCCTGTCGGCGGTATCGGGGGCGCGGTACAAGGTCACGCCGATTTCGGTATCGTTGGATACCAGTTTAAAACGATCCAAGTCCCGCAACATGCTCTGCACTTCGTGGGAATTGCGTCCCGTGGCCAGCATCAAATCGTCGGTGCTGATGCCGTCGTCATCTTCGCTATAAAACAATTGCGACAGCAGCACGATGTACGGCTCGATGTCGGCGTTCGGCCCCAGTTTTTTCTGCAGCAAGACTCGGGCTTCATCGATACTGGCCACCTGCAAGCTGCCCGGAAACACCCGGGTATGGTTTTCCTGGCGTTCCAGCAGACGCGCTTCTTCCAGCCAGGCCACCGCGATGCGGACCTTGGTATCGGCATCGGCGGCGTCGGGATCGATGCCATGCTTGTCCGGAATTTCCAACAAAATTTCGCCGCTGGTGACCACCACCGAACCTTCGCTGCGATCCTTGCGCTCGATCCCGCGCAAGGCTTTTAGAATGGAAGCAATATCATGTTGCGTCAGCCTGGAATTGCGCAACAGCCGGAACTGCACATCCAGATCGGCATCGTCGTACAACAACACACAGCGCGCTAAGTCTTGATCGCGGCCCGCCCGGCCCGCTTCCTGGAGATAATTTTCCAAGGAGCCCGGCGTATCCAAATGAATCACCAGACGCACATCGGCCTTATCCACACCCATGCCAAAGGCATTGGTGGCGGCGATGACGCGCAGCTCGCCGGCGATAAAGGCTTCCTGCACTTGGCGCTTTTGCTCGGGCTGCATGCCGCCATGGAAATAACCGCAATCCAGGCCGGCCTGTTTCAAAAACTCGGCCATTTCTTCCACGGTCTTCTGCCGGGCGCAAAACACAATGGCGCCGCCCTCATCGCGCAAGCTTTGCTCCAGCAAACGCAGCACTTCCGGATATTTGGCTTGGGCCGGCACCGCATGCACTTCATACAGCAGGTTTTCCCGACTGACACCGCCGGTCAAGCAGGCCAGCGAAATGCCTAGGCGCTTGCGAAAATGCTCAACGATGTCTTGCACCACATCCGGTTTGGCGGTAGCGGTAAAACAAAACACCGGCGACGGCTTGTCCTTTTGCCTGGCCTTGATAAAGCGCGACACGTACAAATAATCCGGGCGGAAATCATGACCCCATTTGGACAGGCAATGCGCCTCGTCGAACACCCAGGCGCCGACTTCCCGATGTTGCAAAGCCTTGGCAAATGCGCTGCTGCGAAATTGTTCCGGCGCGACAAAGATCAAACCCAAATCGCCCAAGCGCAACTTATCCAGCATCACCTGTCGCTCCATGGGGTTGAGCAAGCTGTTGATGTAACCGGCGCAGGTGATGCCGCGCGCTTCAAGGTTATCGACCTGATCCTTCATCAAGGATTGCAGCGGCGAAATAATCACGGTCAAACTACCGTTGCGGTAAAAGCGCGCCAGCGCCGGCAATTGGTAACACAGCGATTTGCCGCCGCCGGTCGGCAGAATCGCCAGGGTCGGCGCGCCAGCAAAGCCGTGTTCGACGATGGTTTGTTGCAGGGACTTGCCATCCTCGGTAGTCGGCGTCGGCCTAAACTGCGTGATGCCCGGAAAATAGCGCGGCAGCAGTTGCGACAGATCGTGTTGTTCACTGCACCAATCACATCCGGCGTCACCGCACGGCACATCGCGCAAGGTGGCGATAAGTTCTCGGGTTTTCGGAAACGACAAACTTACCCAAGGCGGCAGCACGGAGTTACCGCCCGACACCCGCAGCCAAGCCAACACATAAGCCAACGGTTTGTGCCAATCCGGCTCCGGCAAATAGTCATTGACGATGTGTTGCTGCCCGGCCCGGCACACCTTCCCGTCGGTAGCCCGCCGCCAAGCCGCTTGCGCATCGATTAACGACGGCCTTAGCGCCGCGCGCAAGGTCGCGAAGAAATTCGCTACGCCCTTGCCGTTTTCCGGCGCCAATAAAAAATGCAGGCAAAGCGCCTCGTCCGGATACTCCGCCACCCGCTGCCGCAAGGCCTCGGCCTGATCCAGAAACAGCTCATAAGCCAATTCCGCGTCGCGAACCGGATCGTTGCGGGTGGTGGTGCAAAGCTTGTAGTCCTTCACCAGGCGGTGATAAGGATTCTGCGGAAAGGCCACCGGCGACAGCTCCAGCGTATCGACCAAAGGCAAGCGGTGCAAAGCAAGATCGGGATGCAACACGGATAAAGCTGGCTGATCGAAGGCAATCACGTTATGCCCCAACACAAACGCCGCGCCTTCGCTGATGTGATCCAGCTTTTGTGTCAGATCGGCAGCCTTGCCGGATAAACGCAAACGGGCATCGGTGTCCGGTCGATACGCGCCAATCTCCCGCAGCTTTAGGCTATCCTGCCGGGCGGTTTCAATGTCGATGCACAGGCACTTGGCTCGGATTCTATCGGATGGTTGAGCCATTGTGTCGGGGAATGGGGATGAACGTGGATGTTTAGGTTAGCGACGCTTTGTGCTATTCGGCCGACCCGCTATACGCGAAGCTACAGGGGCCGGGGAAATGGGGCTTAACCATAGCGCAACAAACGGGTCTTGCCTAGGTTAGCTTGACCAAGCGCACTGACATCCTGCCTTTTCCAGGATTTTTTCCCAATAAAGAAGGTATAGACGGCTTACTTTAACCAGACAAATTCGAAATGACACCTCTTATTTTGTACTACAGCCTCCCTAAAAGTAGTTTGCCGCCATCGAAAGCGTGGCTCTTGGTCTCGCCGGTTAAACGACTCCGTGCTGCAACACCAGGGAAGCCATCAAAAATACCAAGCTCACCAACACGATGGCGAAAGACTGATTGCTACTGCGTCTGGCACTTGCAAGCTGGTTTTGCAGGGCATGATTTGTAATCACTTCGCCCTGATCGTAAAGCGCAAAAATACTGTTCAATGTCCCCGTGGCGGTGTCAAAGAAAGCCGCCGGATCAATCGCCGGCTTATCCGCGGTCAGCAATTTTTGCTCGATATGACCAATAAAACCGGTGATGTGCACATGAACCGCAGCCGAAGCCTGCTGGAAACTGCTGTCGGCAACCATGGACATGTTAGCGTTACCCATGCCGGCTTCAACCCGTTCGATGGCCTGACGGATGCGGGTAATCAGAAAACCCAGCTTAATCCTATCGGTGATCCGGCAGCGGCCGGCCGCAGCGATACCGGTGCCGATAGCCCGCGCCTGACCTATTGCCTCCGCGGTATCCGGCAAGAGATGCCACAGAATTTCTATAAAGCTGAACGGACAAATACTTTCCTGGTGTAATTGGCTATGCTCCGCTATATCTCGAATCAAATTGAGAATAGTGCCGGCCAATAAACAGTGTCGTTCAAAACTTGCTTCCTTGGTCAGATGCAGTACGGAAGGGTGTAGTTGTTTCCAGGCTTCGCGGATACCAACGAACGACTGCAACGATTCCGGCGACTGCTTAAACTGCCCGGAGAGTTGCTCGAGCTGCCGATCAATGTCGGATTGCAAGACCGTGATTTTGTATTTAAAGCTCAGATCGCCGTTCAAATAAGCGCTCACCATGCCGCGATGTTGTTGTATCTGCGTCAATAGGTTTTTCAAAGCGCCGGTCATTTCCAGGTAATGCAGTTGCCCACGTAGATGCTCAAGGCGCGTCCGGCGATTTTTGTAGCACATAAATGCAGCAGCACTGGCGATCACCGCCGCCAACAAAAACAATACACAAACATAATCGGGCACGTCTAATTCCCCTTTTATTGGTTAATGAGCAACGATTTGCGCCAATTTAGCCAGATGCCTGGCTATTTCAGCTGATTCCTGGGCCGCATTGCTGTTTTGTTCAACGCTATGCGCAATCGTCTCGATGTTGCGGCCGATTTCCTGGCTTACCTGGGTTTGCTGTTCAGCGCTGGTTGCTATCATCGTTACGTTATTTAAGGCTTGATCCGCATACTGTCTAATCCCGGCCAGCGATTTTTCTACCTCAAACGCTTTGTTAATGCCTTGTTCCGTTTGATCGCGAGTAGCAGCGATGGATTGAACGGCTAGATGAATTTTTTCCCGGACGGCTTCAGTGGTACCGGTTATTTCCTCGGCAGACTGTCGCACCCGTTTTGCCAGCGAGCGTACTTCGTCGGCTACCACGGCAAAGCCGCGACCGTATTCTCCGGCTCGCGCCGCTTCTATCGCCGCATTCAGAGCCAGGAGGTTGGTCTGATCGGAAATGGCCTTAATTACTTCCGAGATACTGGCAACCTGTTGGGAATGCAATTCCAGATTCTGCATCAATTGAGCCAGGTCCTGAATTTCGCCAAACAGCGCGTTCATATCGGCGATAAAGCTTTCGATGGCCCGATGGCCTTTCTGGGAAAGTTGCTGAGTGGTCGACGATATTTTTTCGGCATCCCGGCATTGCCCCGCCACGCCCATGATACTGGCCGACATTTGTTCGATGGCCGCCGCCATCATCGTGGTTCTTTCGCGTTGGTTATCGAGTTTTTCGGCGACGAAACCGGCACCCTGGTTGAGTTGGTCGGCGGCATAAGTCACTTCTTGAATAGACGCATGTACATCGCCTATGCGCCGGCCCAAGGCTTTGGCGGCTTCGTTAAAACCGCTATATAACTGTGACAGCTCGTCCTGACCGGTAAGCTGTAGTCGCATATTAAAGTTGCCAAGCTCTAACTGCCTATGTGCGCCGATCAATGCCGCAATCGCACCCGATAGGGACGAATATAATGCTGACAACACCAGTATCCAAGCCAGATTAGCGGATACAATCACCAACCATTGCGGCCCGGAAATTGACACGCCCGCATCGACGAACATAGCCAAGGGCAGCACACTGGCCAACACAATTAGCGTCAATATCAGAGCAAATTTATTTTTTAGCTTGAAGCGACCGAGAAACGAGTTAACCAGCAATACGGACATTTTGATGCGCCTTCAGTTTAGACATGCCGATCTACCAGCAATTTTCTCGCCAGCAAAATTGTCCGATACTTCCTAAGCCAAATAAGGGTGCGACGCACCAAAAGGACGAACTTCCCGTTGGAGTTCACAAAAATACGCACCAAGTTGACTCAAACCCAAGAGCGAATTAATTAGTACCCGATGCAGAAACCAACAGGCAATAAAAAAGCCCAACTGAGACCAGTTGGGCTTTGATAATTTGGTGGGTGGGGACTATTTTATTAAGCTCTGCAGGCATTGTTTTACATAAAAATTATAAGAACCGCATTTCTTCATGCCCCCCAATATTGAAGATTACTATTACTCTTTCCAATTTTCAGCAGACAACGGTAATTCATTCAACTCGGCTCGCGCTTCCTGCCAATTAGGGTAATAACCACTCAAAATGGTTAGGAAGCGCTCATTATGGGTAGGCTCCAATAAATGCACCATTTCGTGCAAAACAACATAATCCAACAAGTGCTTAGGCTTTTTGACCAATTCGGTGTTTAAACGGATATTACGCGCTCGCGGATTGCAACTGCCCCATTTAGTTTTCATACGTTGCAAAAAATAGTGCGCCACTTCGACCCCCAGCTTTACTTGCCATTTGGCAATCAATGGGGGGATGGCTTGATGCAACAATACCTTGTGCCATTCGTGAATCAGCTCTGCACGATTTTCTAATGCACTGTCTGCCGGTAGGTACAGCGTAATCCGCCGATGATCGACCTTCACAAACGGCTTGCCGCCACGTTCGATGATGGTCAACAAATGCCGCCGTCCCCAAAGATAGTGGGTCTCGCGCTCGACAAACTGCCTGGGCATCTCCCTGGCCTGATTACGCAGTTTGGCCTGCTGATCGCGTATCCAACCCAACTTTGAGATGGCATAGGCTCTGGCCACTTCCAAACGGGTTTCCAGCGGCGCGGCCAAGGTGACGCGGCCTTCCGGCGGATGCACAGACAAATGCACGTTCTTGATGGCCTTTCGAGTCACCTCGATAACAATCTCACCCAGTTCGATGGTTTCAGTCATCAGTAGCCTGGCTGATTCTTAATGATCTCGAACAAGGCCAAAGTGGCTTCCTTATTCTTGTTCAGCAACAGAAACAAAAAATTCAAAATCACACTTTCCTTAGCTTGGTCTCCTTTCCAGCCCGCCGGCGCTTGTTCGCGCATGGCATGATCAATTTTTAGCGCCAGTTGCGCACGCTCATCGCTATAGTCGGTCGTGGGTTCATGCACCTGTGACGTCGGCGTGGCTTCGGGCATCAAATCGGCCAGATTGTTGTAGATGACGATGGCCTCGTGCTTGCCATGCAAAATGGCGGGAATGCCGGCCTCGGGTTGTTTGGCCGCCAAGCGATTGACCAACTCCTCAGCCTTGCGCAAAAACGCCTCATAAGCGGCAGTATCCGCCTGACTTTGCTTGATCAGATCGTCTAGCAGCTTGGACATCTGCGCGTAGAACCTGGGGTCGGTGAGCTGGTCGCGAATGATGGTCTTGCGAACGTTGTTGATAATCCCCTCGGCGATAGCGTTCTTCGACAGCTTGCCTTTCTGGTTCAGCTTGCGGGCAATGGCGTCGTGGATACCGGTCTCGATGATCAGCTCGGTCAGCGACATTTCACCCAGTTCCCCTAATTCCGCCGCCGGGTCGGCCTGGATGTAAGTGTTGATCAGGTGGCGCATGTCAGCCTCGTAAGGCTTAATGTCCAGCTCTTCACCCGAGTGCTTCTTGATGGCGGCCCGAATCTCGGCGTAGAACTCTACTGCCTTTTTCAATGCCTCGGCCTCAGCCTCGGAATAACCCGCCTCGGTCAGTTCCTGGGCGATGTCGGCGTAGGCACGGGCAAAGATCGCCACCGCCTTGTAGAACGTCACTCGCAATGCTTCGGTTTCGCTTAGCGCGTCGGGGTTGGCGGCATCGCCGCAGAAATAATGCAGGTACTGTTCGACTTCTCGCGGCGGCAGTACCGGTTCGCACAGGTAGTGCAGTGCTTGACGGGCATCGTCCAGTTGCCTCTTGCCTTCTTCCAGCCAGTTTTTCAGGCGCACGTTGTTTTCGCCGCCGTTGCCCTGGTCGATGTCCAGTTCGTCGGAACTGTACACGGCGATGGCTTGTTGCACGTCGCCAAAGAGCTTTTTGAAGTCGACGATATGGCCGTAGTCCTTGTCGTCGCCATCCAGCCGGTTAGTGCGGCAGATCGCCTGGAACAGATTGTGGTCACGCAGCTCGTTGTCGAGATAGATGTAGGTGCAGCTGGGCGCGTCGAAGCCGGTCAGCAGCTTGCTCACCACGATCAGCAATTTAAGATTGGCCGGCTCGTCGATGAAGCGGCGCTTCATCTCCGTTTCGTATTTCTCGGTGGTCGGAAAATCCTTCAATACCCACTGGCTATAGGTATCAAACTTATAGCGTTCATCGCTGTTGGCGGGTTCTTTCGAGATGGCATTGGCATTCGGTTCGTACGAGGTAATGATGCCGCAGTGGGGGCCAAAGTGGGTATTTCTGAACAGCCTGAAATAATGACAGGCATCGTAGATGGAGGCGGCCACCAGAATAGCGGTGCCGCGGTCGTTGTTCAAACGCGGTTTGAGGGCGAAATCGGAGATGATTTCGGCGACCACCTCGCGTTTACGACCCTCGGCGCTCATCAATTCTTCCATCGTCGCCCAGCGTTTACGCAACGCCGCCTTCTGAAAGTTGTTGAGATTTTGGGTTTTCCGCTCGAACCATTCGTCGATTTTTTTCTGCGAGGTCAGCCTTTCGGGCACGTCGCGGGCCTCGTATTTCAAATCCAGCACTACTCTGTCGGCCACCGCCTGATGGAACTTGTAGGTATGGATGTAGGTGCCGAATACATCGTGCGTCATCTGCTTGTCCTTGCGCAGCAGCGGCGTACCGGTGAAGCCGATGAAGATCGCGCTTTCCAGCCAGCGCTTCATCTGCTTGTTCATGTCGCCGCCCTGAGTGCGGTGGCATTCGTCCACAAACACATAAAAGCGCCCTACCACCTTCGGCGGCGCGCCTTTCAGATCGGACACGTCGAACTTATGGATCAACGCGCACAGCAAACGTGGCGTAGTCTCGGCCAGCTTATTGACGAAATCGGCCCGCGAGGTGATGCGCGGCGACGCTGAGTTTTCGCCAATCACCCCGGCATTGCGCATCACGCCGACAATCTGCTTGTCCAGCTCGTCGCGGTCGGTGACCACCAATATCCGCGCCTCGGGATCGTGTTCCAGCAACCACTTGGCGATCAGCACCATCAAAATGCTCTTGCCGCTACCCTGGGTATGCCAGATGACGCCGCCCTCGCGCTTGGCGATGCGCTCCTGCGCTGCCTTGACGCCGAAAAACTGGTGCTGGCGCGGCACCTTTTTTTGGCCGGCGTCGAAGATGATGAAGTTGCGAAGCAAATCCAGCAGCCTGGCCTTGCCGCACAACTGCGCCAGAGGTCGATCCAGCAATGCGCCGGCAAGCGGCGCGGTGCCCGCTTCGGCAGGCGTTTGATCCTTCCACTCCACGAAGAATTGTTCGGGTGTGCCGGTGGTGCCATAACGCAGCCCTTGCGCATCGCTGCCGGCCAAGACTATCTGCACCGTGCTGAAAAAGCCTTGATTGAAAATGGCATCCTGATTGGTGATGAGCTGGCGTATGCCGTCCGCCACATCCACCGAACTGCGCTTTAACTCGATCACCGCGATGGCGATACCGTTGATATACAGCACAATGTCCGGCCGCCGCTCATAACCGCCTTTCAGCGTCACTTCCTCGGCCAGCGCAAAGTCGTTTCGCTCGGGACGCTCCCAATCGATCAAATGCACCGTCTCGTGCGCCTGACCGGCGGCGATTTGCACCGGAATGCCGTAGCGCAATAACTGATAGGTGCGAAGATTGGCTTGATAAAGCGTGATGCCGCTGACGTCGGCAGCAGTGTCCAGTTTTTGCAAAGCAGCACTGATGTGGGCGGCGGAATAGCCGCGTGCCATCAGGTTATAGCGAAGCAGTGCGGTTTCGATAGGGCGATTGTTCTGGCGTTTACTCCATTCGCCAAGATAGCGGTAACCCAGGCAATTGAGCGGTGACGGATCGGTGAACAGACTGACGATTCGGTTTTGAGTGTTACGTTCGGAGCGGGTGTTTTGATCCATTATTCCTTTATCTCCCAATGCCCACCTTTTTGCGGGCCCACATAGCGCAAACGCTCTTGCTCTCGAAGTTTGCGAGCGGCGCGTTCCACAGCGCTGGTCGATTTACCCAAACGAACAGCAACCTCCGCCAGGGTTAAAGTCGGCTGCTCCCGCAGCAGGGCTAAAATCTGTTCTGGAGTTTTCACCGGCGTTTTAACCAGCGTTTTAACCGGCGTTTCGCTGGTGATCGCTTGTTGCAGAGCTTCGCCGATCGCATCAAGCATAAACAGGATGAAAGCACTGCAATCGGTGGCTTGATCGGCCTCGCCCAGCACACGGTAGTAATCATCCTGCCGGCTTTTAATCACCGTCTCGACCGGCAAATAAGCCAAAATCGATTGCCAACGGCTCAGTATCAGCGTTTGCCACAAGCGGCCCATGCGTCCATTACCGTCGCTAAAAGGATGAATAAATTCCAGTTCATAATGCAAAGCGGACGAAGCAATCAGCGGATGGGCATCGCTGTGAGCCAGCCAATCCAGTAGATCATTCATCAGGCGGGTTAACTGACTGGGTGGCGGCGCCATATGCACCAGTCGCTGACCTTGATAAATGCCGACTCCACCTTCACGCAAACAGCCTGCGTCGTCGGCCAAGCCTCGCAACAACAAGCCATGGGCGGCTAACAGATCATCCAGCCTATCCGGGCGCCAATCGGGAAGCGCCTCATAGGCGGCAAAGGCATTCTTCACCTCCTGAATTTCTCGCGGCAATCCCAGCACGGCTTTACCGGCCAGCACGGCCGTCACCTGTTCCACCGACAGTGTGTTCTGTTCTATAGCCAGCGATGCTTGAATGGTGCGAATACGGTTCCCCCGCCGCAGTTGCGGCGCCAACGTGTCCCGGCCTGCCTGTTTCCAGCGCCCCAGTAACTCGGCGATCTCCGCCACTTTGGCAAGCATGGTATGACTGAGCTGGAACGGAGGCTGATAGCTACTCATACTAACGGTAGTATATCGGCCTGCGGCTACCTGACCCATTCGGCCCGGCGAACATCCTTAGCCGCGGCGTTGCCGAAGTCATTTTTGCAGACGCCGCAAGCGCTGGCCGGGCTTGACGGGAATGGGCTTGGGCAATGACTTCACTACCCGGCGCGAGCCATCCGGCGAGGATTCGATCAATTGTCCATCCACCGCTTCCAGCACCGAACAACCGGCGGCCAGTGTCTGGTAATAAGCCTGTTTGATGGCGCCCTCGGCCAATTCCGGAATAAAGACTTCCTGAAACCGCAAGCTGTCTTCGTCAAGTACGTTCATCGAGAGCTCCATGGGTAAAAAAGGATTTAGCAGGCATGATCATAGCAGCCTGGTCTTGCCGGTGAGCAGTTCCTGTATCATGCCCTGTTTGAGGGCGCGGGTTTTGTCGCGGCGGGCTTCCAATGCGGCGAGTTCGGCGTCCATGTCGGAGAGTACGGCGGCGATGGCGGTTTGTTCTTCCGTGTCCGGAGCAAGAAACTCGAATCCGACAAAGTCCTTCTGGTAAAGATGGACGATGGTGGAACCCGCCGTAATCATCGCAAGAAAGTCATCAAATATTTGGGAAGCCAGAACATAGAAAAGAAACAATGGCACGAACGCCTCTTGCACTGGCCTGATTACAAAAACACCACTATTCAAGGTAGCAGGCCCAGGTAGGCCATCAACATAGCCAACTTTTCCTATCGTGCCGTCCTTGGTTAAAAGAACATCACAATTCTTCAATTGAATATTACGGTCTTGGTTATAACGCCATTCATCAACATAATGACAAGTAGCCCAGTTTACACGTCCATCAACGAAATCAGTCCCAGTAACCAAGAAATGAGTGCCATTTTTAAGATACTCCTCAGTAGTAAGCGCTTGCCATCCAATACGTGCATTCAACTTTGCATGCTTCGCCACATTAATCTTTGACCACTCCCCACTAAACCCCGGCAAGCGGGTTTGGCCGGTGAGGAGTTGTTGCATGGCGGCATGTTTGAGGTCGCGCTTCTTGGCGATCAGCCGCTCTAGCCCGTCCAGCAGCGCATCCACATCGCTCAACGCCGCCGCGATGGCGCGTTGTTCGGGGAGAGGTGGAAACGCGACAGATGTTCCTTTGACGATGTTCCCGTTTAAATTTTCTTGGCCGCCGGTATTGCTGGAATTACGGATGGCCTCATACCGGCTTGTTAAGAAATGGAGCACAAACTCCGGCAAAACACCAGCATGAAGCGCGATTGAGGCACATGCTTGGTTTGTCGCTGCCGGAATACCTAGAACACCAACTTTTCCACGAGTTTTGCCTTGACCGTAAAGAGCCATCAACAATGTACCGGTGGGAAGCAACTTCGCAGCCGAGTTCTTGAGGCCTTCTTCAGTAATGAATTGATCGGCCTCTGTGATGACGCCGAAATCGATTTGAGATGTGGTGACCCATGGAATTGAGCCACCCCAATACGCTGGTTTCTCGCGACTGGGTGTTCCACCGGAACCAACATCCGCGAAATCACCGACATGCTTGATATCCCAATCCACCGGAATAACCCCCACCTCCGTCATCTTGTAACCCGGCTTAATCAAAGCCGCCTTACCAGCTTGCAAGCGATATGCCGCGCTGGCTTCGTTGACCGCCGATTGCGAGTTATCGGAACAACCATGTTGTTTACTCATCGGCTTCCGCCTCCCGCAAGCTCAGTAGTAGGGTGGATAAGCGAACGCGCATCCACCGGAGGCTTCAATGACTCGGTGGATGCGCTTTGCTTATCCACCCTACGGGAGGATTCGTCATACCGCGCTTCCTTGTCGATCCGCAAGCCATAAGCCGCGCTAGCTTCGTTGACCGCCTCGGCATGGTTTGTTGGTTGATTACTCATTGGGTTGCATTTTCCACGGCATCGTTGAACCGTTGAACCTTGGGCAAGTAGTAGTAGGGTGGATAAGCGCCAGCGCATCCACCGGACCTCGGCAAATAATGGTGGATGCGCTGGCGCTTATCCACCCTACGTTGGGTGCTTTTGCGGTCATTCGTGCTCCATGTCGCTGATGTGGTTTGGCGGCGTGGCACCCCAATCGGCATCGTACCAACCTTTTTTGACGGCACCGGCAAACGATGACCACGGCCAATCGCTGGGGCGCTGCGCTAATCCGTGTTTGACCGGGTTGTAATGAATGTAATCCACGTGGCGCCGCCAATCGTCCGCATCGCGAATCGTATGCTCCCAAAACCGCCGTTGCCAGACCAATCGCTCGTTTCTGGCATTGGTGGTGGTATCGATTTGGCGGGAAAAGGCTTTTTTGATTTCGCGCCAACGACCGGAATAATCCGCGTCGTCATCCGGCAACCGCCAAATACAATGCAGGTGATCCGGTAAAATGACCATTGCGTCGATTTGAAACGGGCGGCTTGCCTTGACTTTACGCAAGGCCTCTCGAAACAGCGAAACCCGCGCATCATCGATAAAAACCGGCTTGCGCCGCCAAGTGACGACGGTAAAGAAATAACAAGCGCCCGGAATCCGGATGCGTTGGTAATCGCTCATGTTGCCGGTGTAGGAATATCGGCGGATGCGCTAGCGCTTATCCACCCTACGGCATGCTCATTCATGGCCATACCACGCCCATTTTTTTGAGGTGTTCTGCCACGCGAACGGCCAGGGCCGCCGCCTCGTCTTCCAGTTGAGGCAGCGGTGTGGCGTAGCGTTCGGCCAATTGCCGGATGCGGCCGGTCAAGGTTTGCGAGACTCTATCCAGTTCGCCCTGCACGGCTGCGGACAGGTGCGCCATCCACTTGTCGTCGATCACCAGCGTTTTGATTTCGGCTTCGCTCAGCGTCGGGTATTTTTCATAGGCCTTTTGGTCGAGCGCGGCTTCGGCTTCCTTGAGCTGCTTTTTTAACCCGCTGATCTGGTTGCTGAGTTCCAGCCACTGTTTTAATACTTTCAACTCGTCGGCCCCATCCGGGTCTTTGCCTAGCTCTTTGATCCGATCTTTAACGGCGGCGGCATTGATGTTGTCGTAACCGGAAAAGATGGCGTCTTCGCCGTTGTGCTCTTCTTCCAATTCGGTTTGGCTGGCGGTCGCCGCTTCCAGTTCGGCCTGTTTGGCTTCGATGCCAGCCTGTTCGTCGGCAAAATAGCGGGCGACGATATACGGCTTGGGGATCAGATCGCAGGCCCAACCCTTGTCTCTGCTTTTGCCCTTTTTATCGGTTTCGACGATGCGGGTCGGTTGGGCGACCCAGCCATCGGCGGAAATCAGGTAGCAATCGTCCTGCATGGTGTCGGCCCAATAGTCCATCAGGTGCTGGTAAATGTCGTAGGCATCCAGTAACGGCGCGGGCTTGAAGGTGTTCAGCAAGTCTTCGGCGATGGTTTCGATCAAGGCCTTGGGGTGGCCGTCTTTGCCAAAGCCGGTCAGTAGCGGCGTGGTGGCGTCGCGCCAATGTTGAAAGCGTTCAGTCGCCTGGGTGTTGAAGGCGGTGAATTCGGCGTGGCCGAAGATGGCGGGTTTGACCTCGGCCAGCGGCAGCGTTAATTGCGCGTAACCGGGTCGCTCCCTCTCCTGCTGGAGAGGGTTGGGGTGAGGAGAATCAGAATAAAGTAAGACATTGATTTCTGTCCCCTCACCCTGCCCTCTCCCGGAGGGAGAGGGTTGGTTACTTTGTTTGGCGGCGCTTTCCTCAAGGCGAGGGGAGAAAAGAGCGGCGCGCACGCCGGGCAGCACTTGCCAGTAGTCGGCCAGCGCATCCAGGTCGCGTTCTGGGATGCCGCCGTTGAGGTGGCCGTTGATGTCTTGAATATCTTCCGGCTCGCTGCTGTCGATGTAGCGCGGCAAGTTCAGGTTGAAGTCGTTTTTGGGGTCGGCGATTTCATCGAACGCCACCATGCGAGCATAGCGCGGCACGTCGGCTTGCTTGCCGAAGGTGTCGACGATTTTGTGGATGTCCTGTTCGCGCAAGCGGTTTTTGTTGCCGTCCTTGATAAAGCCCTTGCTGGCGTCGATCATGAACACGCCCTTGCGGGCGGTGGCGTTTTCCTTGTCGATCACCAGGATGCAGGCCGGAATGCCGGTGCCGTAAAACAAGTTGGCGGGCAGACCGATGATGCCTTTCAAATAGCCGGAGCGGACCAGTTGCTGACGGATCACCGCTTCGGCATTGCCGCGAAACAGCACGCCGTGCGGCAGAATGCAGGCGGCTTTGCCGTTGGCTTTCAGGCTGCGAATGATGTGCAGCAGATAGGCGTAGTCGCCTTGTTTGGCCGGCGGCTCGCCCCAAACAAAGCGCTGGTAAGCATCGTCGCCCGGCGTCAGGCCGGTGCTCCAGGTCTTGTCGGAAAACGGCGGATTGGCGACCACGTAATCGTAAGTGCGCAGGTTTTCGCCGTCTTTGAACTTGGGCGAGGCCAGCGTGTTGCCGGACAGGATGGTGGCGGTCGGGAAGTCGTGCAGGATCATGTTCATCCGCGCCAAACCGGCAGTGGTGACGTCTTTTTCCTGGCCTTCGAGGGTAATATGTTTGCCGGCTTCGGCGGCGACTTTTAGCAGCAAGGAGCCGGAGCCGCAAGTCGGGTCGTAAGCCGTCGTCGAGCCTTTGGCGTTTTCCGGCGAAATGCCGATCACCTTAGCGATGATACGGCTGACTTCCGACGGCGTATAAAACTGGCCTTTGCTCTTGCCGCTTTCGGTGGCGAAGTGGCGCATCAGGTATTCGTAAGCGTCGCCGAGAATGTCGTCGTGCTCGGCGCGGTTTTTGGAGAAATCCAGCTCGGGCTTTTGGAAGATACTGATCAGGTTGGAGAGCTTCTCCACCATGTCCTTGCCTTCGCCGAGTTTGTTGGGATCGTTGAAGTCGGGAAAGTCGCTTTTCGACAAGCGGGCGTTGGCGTTGACCAAGGGGCCGATAATCTGGGTGTTGATCTTGTCGCCGATGTCACTCTTGCCTTTGAGGGCGATCATGTCCTTGAAGCTGGCGCCGGGCGGAATCACCACCGGCGGCGCGAAGTCGTCGCTGTCGGCGTATTTGTCGGTGATGTATTTGATGAACAGCATGAACAGCACGTAGTCCTTGTATTGACTGGCGTCCATGCCGCCACGCAATTGGTCGCACGAGGCCCATAGGGAGGAATAGAGGTCGGATTTTTTGATGGCCATTGATGAGTATTTATAACTACTATGGTTTGCTCATTAGCTTTAAAGCAAAGCACCAAGATTTAGGAAGCACGATTGTTTTTCCATAAATAAGCTACTTGTCTCAAGCTTGCTTGCCCGATCATGTGGCTCTGTTAGTGACCTCAATATTGGATTAGAAAAATCCAGCAAGATAAAAATTTCTTTAACCCATAAAAAACGGGGCCTTAGCCCCGTTCTTAATCTTAGGTGGTGGAGGTGGGGGGAATTGAACCCCCGTCCGCAAGCACTCCGCCACAAGCTCTACATGCTTATCCCGCGCTTTTAATTTAACTGTTGACTACCCGTCGGGCCAAGAGGATCAACAGCGATTTCGATTGGATTTAGCGATTCAGGCTCCGAACTAAGCCCTGGCGCGATCTTATGTAATATGATCCCTGAGCGCCTCTCGAAAGAGACTCCAGACGCATAAGTACATCTGGTCAGAGAAGTGGTGCAGGTTTTAAGCTGCTAAGGCCACTGAGTAGTTTTCGTCGTTTGCGAATACTTGTTTTCAGTAGGTTTTACGAGCTGTACTGTGCTCGGCATGCACCTGAGGTTTTGCTACCCACGTCGAAGCCATGTCACCCCCAAGAAGTTATATCTTATCAAATCGATAAAATAATTGTCATTAAGATGGGTTTGAAATCAACGATTTCAAGTTCTTCCGAAAAATAACCGCAGGGCAAAGCCTCTTGTTTTTAGACCAGCGCACCTCCATTTTTTCAGGCATCTTCGATTGATAGGTTTTATTTAAGATTGTCGCTCTCCAGGCAATCCGCTATAAAACCGTTATTAACCTGGGCCTTGAGCTGCGTTCGCCTAGAGTTCGTCGGAAGGCACCCCAACCGTGGGCTTCGACAAGTTCTGCCAGAACAGTATGTCTGCGGTAAATTAGGAACGGGCAACAGTTAGATTTAGCTTGTTCAACGTCGGTCACAGGAGGCATGACGTGCAATACAAAGACTATTATCAGATTCTCGGCGTCAATCGCGACGCCGTGCTGGCGGACATCAAAAAAGCCTACCGCAAACTGGCGCGCAAGTATCACCCGGACATTTCCAAGGAAGCGGATGCCGAGTCGCACATGAAAGAGATCAACGAAGCCTACGCGGTGCTCTCTGATACGGAAAAGCGCGCGGCTTACGATCAATTGGGACGTGGCTATCGGCCCGGCCAGGAGTTTCATCCCCCACCCAATTGGGATGCCGGCTTCGAATTTTCCAGCACCGACACGGCCGATTTCGGCGACTTTTTCAGTCAATTATTCGGCAAAATGGGTGCTGGCCGTGCGCGCGGCGGGCCATTCGAAAGCCAAGCCGACTTCCATACCCAAGGCGAGGATCATCACGCCAAAGTGCTGCTGGATATAATCGACGCTTTTAACGGCGCGGCCCGGCAAATCAGCTTGCGCGTGCCGCGCATGGATGCCGGCGGTCATGTAATTTTGGACACCCGCACCTTGAATGTGAAAATCCCCAAGGGTGTGTACGAGGGCCAAATCATTCGTTTAGCCGGCCAGGGCGCACCAGGCATGGGTAACGGCAAATCGGGCGACTTGCTGCTGGAGGTGCATTTCAATCCGCATCCGCGTTTGCGGGTGGACGGCAGCAATCTGCATATGAGCTTGCCGGTCACACCTTGGGAAGCGGCGCTGGGGGCGATGGTGCCGGTGAATTTATTCGATACCGGCCTAAAAGTGCGCATCCCGGAGGGCACGCAAAGCGGCCAGCAACTGCGACTGCGCGGCAAGGGCATCCCAAGCGCGACGCCCGGCGATTTGCTGTTGGATATTCAGGTGGTATTGCCGCCGGCCAACACGACCAAAGCCAAAGAACTTTACGAAACCATGGCGCGCGAACTGGCTTTCGACCCGCGCACGAACCACAGGAGCTAAAGCATGTCATCAGCCGAGACTTTGATCGACGCCGTTCTGGAAGACAGCGGCCTGACTTTGCAGCAACTGGCGGCCATCTGCGCAGTAGAGCCGGAATGGATAACCCGGCATATAGAAGAAGGCTGGCTCAATCCGCTGCCGCAGCAGCAAAGCGAATGGCGTTTTTCCAGCGCACATCTGGTGCGGGTGCGGCGCATCGTTAGTCTGGAGCGCAATTTCGAAGCATTGCCGGAGCTGGCTGCACTGGTCGCGGACATGCAGGAAGAGATCGACGACTTACGCCGCCGTTTACGCCGGGCCGGTCTGGAGTAATGTATGCAAAGCATCGAATGGCATCGCCATAGCTGGCTTAACCGACTGCAAACACTGCTGTTAATGTTGGCGCTACTGGCAATCTGTAGCTTGGCCGGCAGCCTGTTGTTTGGCGAAGAAGGCATCTGGATTGCGTTGGCGACCGGCGTATTTGCGCTGATCTTCGAACCGGCGACGGCCTGGCGCTTGACGCTAAGTCTTTACCGAGCTAGGCCAATTTCTCCACAAGAAGCACCGGCACTGTGGCAAATGTTGCAAGTGCTAACGGAGCGCGCCGAACTGTCTAGCGTCCCGGCGCCATTTTACATTCCCAGCCCGCTCATCAATGCCTTTGCAGTCGGCAGCCGCCGACAGTCGGCGATTGCGTTGACCGACGGATTGTTCAAGCAGCTAAACTCACGGGAGCTAGCCGGGGTATTGGCACATGAAATGGCCCATATCGCCAATAACGATTTGCGGGTGATGGGCTTGGCCGATGCGATTAGCCGAATTACCGCTTTATTCGCCGCCACCGGACAGTTGTTTTTGTTGCTGTCCATCCCTTTGCTGCTGTTCGGCGAAATCAGCTTTCAAATCAATTGGCCGGGCTTGTTGCTGCTATTGTTTTCGCCGCATTTGGCGTTGCTGATGCAATTGGGCTTATCGCGCATCCGCGAATACGATGCCGACCTGAATGCTGCGGCGCTGACCGGAGACCCCTTGGGTTTGGCGACAGCCTTGGCGCATATCGAACAAGTCAGTGGCGGCTGGAAGTCGATACTGCTACCGGGCTGGGGCAATCCGGAGCCTTCTTGGCTGCGCACTCATCCGCCCACCGCTGAACGGGTACGCCGCCTGCAAGCCTTGAGCCCCAGCCGGCCGCAAACCCTTTGGCACGAGCCGTTTATCGCGCCGAGTTACGGTAACCGGGTGATTGTTCGGCCAGTTCGTTGGCGCATCGGCGGTTTGTGGCGATAGTTGGTAAATTTTACGGGCGAATCAATTCGCCGATACTTATATTCGAGAACACAATATGAGCGAATCCCTACATTTAGTCTGCCCACATTGCCAAGCGGTAAACCGCCTGCCGGCGGCCCGTCTGTCGCAAAGCCCAAAATGTGGACAATGCCACCAAGCCTTATTCAGCGGCCATCCTTTGGCTTTGACTGCGAAAAGCTTTGAAATACATCTGGCACGCAACGATATTCCACTCCTGGTGGATTTTTGGGCAGACTGGTGTGGACCGTGCAAAATGATGGCGCCGGCTTTTGCCCAAGCCGCGCAGGTTTTGGAACCACGGATTCGGTTGGGTAAAGTCGACACCGAAGCGGAGCAACAGCTCAGCGCCCGTTACAACATTCGCAGTATTCCGACGCTGATTTTATTTAAGAGCGGCCAAGAGTTGGCCAGACAGTCCGGCGCCTTGAGCGCACCGGACATCGTGCGCTGGGTGAATAGCCAGCTATAAGGGTTTTCGGATGTGCTATCGAGGCAGTCAATGCCCAAGCATTTTCAGTAGCGGTGGTAGTGATATGGAGAACTTTTGCCTGGCGACATCACCAATCACGCCGGTATAACTGCGCTGTAGATACAAATCCACACCGCACACCCGAGCGATCATTGAGCAGCGGCCGCTAAGCGCAAACTGCTCGCCCTGCAGCCGATAAATTAATGGTACACAGTCGTTGCGCAGTATCGGCCCCGCGACGATGAAATCAATGCGCTGATCGAACATTTCGTATTCAAGGCTTTCCGGCAACAGCGCCAGCTCCGCCAACAACACCTTGTCGTCATCGCCGATAGTGCCGTAAATACTGCAACGGCATTGACGCAAATCCATCAGTAACAGGTCTGCCAGTTTTGGCGCATTGAGCCGACCGGGCTGCTGCCCGGCCAGTTTTTCCAGTCCGTGTATCTGTCTCATAAGCTTTGCCGATGGCGTCGATGGGGCTTTGCCTTTAAAATAGCGGGCTTACACTCCACAGCAAACATGGCCGTGCGCCCCGGATAATTGATGACCGATTATAAATTAACCCATCTGAAACAGCTCGAAGCAGAAAGCATCCATATCATTCGCGAAGTGGCGGCGGAATTTGAAAAGCCTGTCATGCTGTATTCGATAGGCAAGGATTCCGCTGTGATGCTGCATCTGACTCGCAAGGCATTCTTCCCCGGCAAACCGCCGTTTCCGTTGTTGCACGTCGATACCACCTGGAAATTTCGGGAAATGATCGAGTTTCGTAACAACATGGCGAAAGATCTGGGTTGGGATTTAATCGTGCATATCAACGAAGAAGGCGTCGCCCAGGGCATAGGCCCGTTCACGCACGGCAGTAAAAAACATACCGACGTGATGAAAACCGATGCGCTGAAACAAGCCTTGAACAAATACCAGTTCGACGCGGCCTTCGGCGGTGCGCGCCGCGACGAGGAAAAATCCCGCGCCAAGGAACGGGTGTATTCATTCCGCGACAAAAACCACCGTTGGGACCCGAAAAACCAACGCCCGGAACTCTGGAACATTTATAACGGCAAAGTCGATAAAGGCGAGTCCATCCGCGTGTTCCCGCTATCCAACTGGACCGAGCTGGACATCTGGCAATACATTCACTTGGAAAACATCCCCATCGTGCCGCTGTATTTTGCCAAAGAACGGCCAGTGGTCGAAAAAGACGGCATGCTGATCATGGTCGACGACGAGCGCATGCCTATCGGCCCCAACGACAAAGTGGAAATGAAAATGGTGCGCTTCCGCACCCTGGGTTGCTATCCCTTGACCGGCGCTGTGGAATCCACAGCCACCACCTTGCCGGAAATCATCCAGGAAATGCTGCTGACCACCACTTCCGAACGCCAGGGCCGTTTGATCGACCATGATCAGGCTGGGTCTATGGAACAGAAGAAACGGGAAGGTTACTTCTAAACGCTTGTACCATTAGCGAATGAGGAAACACGAATAGTGAAGAAATTCTTGTGCTTGTTTATCCTGTTTTACTCCGCGGATAGCTTGGCCGGTGTTTACAAATGTACCGACGCTAAAGGTCATGTAGTCTATTCGGATACCGCTTGCGATCACAAAGCGGATCGCAAGACACCGGATTTAAAACCGCTCGCGGAAGTGAAAGCAGAACAGCCGCTTTCCTCAAAACTAACCGACAAAGTTAAAGGCCTTTTCGAAAGCGCCCCAAAACCAGAGCCTAACAATCCAACAACCGGCGCCACAGAGCGCAATGCACAAAACTTCGTTTGCGACGGCCGCGTCTATTGCTCGCAAATGAGATCGTGTGAAGAGGCGACGTATTTCATCAATAACTGCCCGGACACCAAAATGGACGGCAACAATGACGGTGTTCCCTGCGAAAAGCAGTGGTGCCGATAAATCATTTGAGGGGTGACCTATGCAATTACACGAAGAAATACAAGAACACCTCGCAAGACTGGAGCCCCGTCTGCAAGCCGAGGTATTGGATTTCGTCTTGTTTTTGGAACAAAAACAACAGCAAGCCTTGCCCGATAGCGTAATTAACGATGAAGACGCTTTAAAGATTCACGAGCAATTGATGAATCAATATGCCGACGCCTTTGCTAAATTAGCGCAGTAACAGCATGCCCGAGTTGTTTTTTATCTCGAAAACTTTGGCATTGACGATACATCGGCAACAGATAGAACGCTTCGGCGGCACGCAGGGCATCAGGGATGAAGCCTTGCTGGAATCGGCGCTCGGCGCAGCCCGGCAAACTTGGCACTACAACGGCGACATTTTTCAAACCGCCGCTCAATACTGCTATTCGCTGGCCAATAACCATCCGTTTCTGGACGGTAACAATCGAGCCGCTGCGGCCTGTATGCTGGTTTTTCTAGCTGCCAACCATAAACAACCGGCCATGGATAACACCCAGCTCTACGAATGGGTGATTAATGTAGCAACCCGGCAATTGAGTCGTGACGAACTAGCCGAATTATTAAAACAACATTGCAAGTAAGCGCTTTAACAGCGCGGCACCTTTTATTACAAATAAGGCATTTAGGAACCCCATGTCCCACCAATCCGACCTCATCAGCACCGACATCAACGCCTATCTGGCGCAACACGAACGTAAAGAGCTATTGCGCTTTTTAACCTGCGGCAACGTCGACGACGGCAAGAGTACTTTGATCGGCCGCTTGCTGCACGACTCGAAAATGATTTACGAAGACCAACTGGCCGCCGTGCAGGCCGACAGCGTCAAGTCCGGCACCACCGGCGCCGGCAAGATTGACTTGGCCTTGCTGGTCGACGGCTTGCAGGCCGAGCGCGAACAAGGCATCACCATCGACGTCGCCTACCGCTATTTCTCCACTTCGACGCGCAAATTCATCATCGCCGACACCCCAGGCCACGAGCAATACACCCGCAACATGGCCACCGGCGCCTCGACCTGCGACTTGGCAGTAATCTTGATCGACGCCCGTTACGGCGTGCAAACCCAAACCAAGCGCCACAGCTTCATCGCCTCCTTGCTCGGCATCAAGCACATCATCGTCGCCATCAATAAAATGGATTTGGTCGGTTACAGCGAAGAAACCTTCCACAAGATTCAGGACGATTATCTGGCGTTCATCAAATCACTGGATCTACACGATGTGCATTTCATCCCGATGTCTGCATTGGACGGCGATAACGTGGTCAACCCCAGCGCCAATATGCCCTGGTTTACCGGCATGCCGATGATGGAATTGTTGAACAGCATCGAAATTGCCAGTGACCACAACTTCGCCGACGCCCGTTTCCCGGTGCAATACGTCAACCGCCCCAACCTGGATTTTCGCGGTTTCTGCGGCACCGTCGCATCCGGCATATTTCATAAAGGTGATGCCATTACCGCGCTGCCGTCCGGCAAAACCAGCAAGATCAAATCCATCGTCACCTTCGATGGCGAGTTGGACGAAGCGTTTGCGGCGATGGCGGTCACGTTGACACTTGAAGATGAAATAGACGTCAGCCGCGGCGACATCATCCTGGGCCAGCAACAAGCCGCGCCCAGCATCGCCGACAAATTCAAAGCCACTATCGTCTGGATGACCGAGCAAGCCATGGTGCCTGGACGGCAGTATGTGATTAAGCTGGCAACGCGCAGCGTGTCCGGCTCGGTATCGATGATTCATCACCGCATCGACGTCAACACGCTGGAACACCACGATGCCAATGAGTTGAAACTGAACGAAATCGGTTCTTGCACCGTGGCAGTCAATGCGCCGGTGGTATTCGACCCATACAAACGCAATAAAACCACTGGTTCGTTCATCGTCATAGACCGACTAACCAACGTCACTGTCGGTGCCGGCATGATTACGGGCGACGCCAGCGCGGAAGACTGGTCGCCGGTGTCCGCCGCAGAGCGGGCAATTCGCTTTAGCCAAACCGCCAGCATCATCGCCTTGAGCGGTGTCACTGCCCAGCAAGTGGCTTACCAATTGGAACGCAAACTGTTCGATACCGGCCATGCTACGACGGTATTGGAACAAGCGAACGATGCGCTGGCTACCGCGATCAAAAATGCCGGTTTGTTGTGCCTGTGCCTTGATGGAAAACCGGCCGCAGCCGATTTGAGCTTTGATTGCGATCAATACAGCGTCGATGACATCTACGTTGCATTGAAAAATCGGGAAGTGATTCGTTAATGATGTATTCGCCAAGCGCTGGTCTTGGCGAAATTTAGAAAGGACGGCGAAAGTCGCCGCCCTTTTTCCAGCCGATTAGTTCAACAAATCCAGCGCTTTTGCCGCGGCTTTTTGTTTGGCTTTGCCTTTCACAGCTTTGACCGCTTCGCCGGTTGATTTGGGCGCCGCGTCGACTTTACCTTTCAACTGTTTTGCCGTTTCCTTACCAGCCTTCAGGGTTTCGGCACCTTGCTTCACTTCGGCTGGCACGGCTTGTTCCAGTTTTTGCTGAGCGGCGTCTTTAACCGCTTCCTGGGCCTGATTCTTCAATTGCCCCGGCGCATTTTCCACACCTTGCTTCACTTCTTGGGCACGCTGCAAGGCTTCGTTAGCCTGTTCTGCTCGTTGCACCGCTCCGGGCGCGACGGCAGTCGCGGTATCCTTGGCCGCTTGTTTGGCCACACCTTTCAGCACAGCCGATTGTGCAAACGCGGCGCCGGAAACCAATACTAAAGAGCTGAATAAAATTGCTTTATGTTGCATGGTGTTACCCTCGTACTTAGTTATTATCGAGATTAGACAATACTACAAGGAAACTTAACGGCGGATTAACCGCTAGCCGGCAATCCGTTTTAACGTCAAAGCCACCAACTCTTCCGCGCGCGCCATAGCGTCGGCCTCGGCGTAGCAACGCAATTCCGGCGCATTGCCGGAGGGACGCAGATGCACGATCTCGCCGTTGGCGAAGGTCAAGCGCAGGCCGTCCGTCGTATCGCGGTTAACCGGAGCCCCGAGCGTGTCGCCCCATAGCCCGCGATAAGCGGTCTCATCGGCTTGCAATCGTTCCAGCAAGGCCCGGCTATTGGCGACCGGAAACGCCTGGATGCGGTCGCTGGCAGTGTAACGTTGCGGCAAACCTTGCAGAAGCCCCGATAATTTCACCCCTTGAGTGCTCGCCATCGCCAATAAAGCCAGGGCCGGCAGCAATGAATCGCGAGTCGGCAATGGCGCCAAGGTTTTGCCGTTTACCGACAAACCGTTGCCGGCCAGGAAACCGCCGTTAGCCTCGAAGCCGGCTACGCCGCCGCTTGGCACTTGCTCCATACCGGCAATCACGTATGGCGAGCCAATCCGCGTGCGAACCACTTGCTTGAACCAGCCGGATGCTTCGATGGCAGTATTGCAGCTCACCGGCGTCACTACCGTATCGGCTCCCAAAAATTTCGCGCACAGCAAACCCACAATATCGCCGCGCAGCCATTCGCCGGTTTCGTCGCCGATCAAGGGCCGGTCGCCGTCGCCGTCGGTAGAGATCAAGGCATCCAGCTTATATTCGGCGGCCCAGTTGCGGCCGCGCTGCCGATCCGCCTCGCCGACTGCTTCGGTGTCGATAGGCACGAAAGTATCGGTGCGTTCCAGGCCAATTACCTCGGCGCCCAACTCGGCCAAAACTTCCTTCAACACATCGCGGGCGGCGCTGGAATGCTCGTAGACGCCAACCCGCCAGCCGTTTAACAAATCATCAGCGAACAAACTGGTGTAGCGTTGCCGAAATTGCGTCAGCGCCGCCGGATTAACAGCGGGCAGTTCAGCCGTCACGTCTTGCACATTCACCGTCGCACCGGTCATTGCCGCTTCGTCGGCCTTACTGATTTCACCATCGGCCCGATAAAACTTGATGCCGTTGCGGTCGAATGGAATATGACTGCCGGTGACCATGATCGCCGGCAGACCGTTGATTAACGCATACAAAGCCAGCGCCGGCGTCGGCAACACCCCGCAAAAATCCACGTCGCAACCGGCTTGGCGGATGCCGGCCACGCAAGCTTGGGCGATTTCCGGGCTGGATGGCCTTAGATCCATGCCAAGCGCGATTTTTTGGCCGGGCCGCGCCAAATTTAAACCTTGGATAAACGCCAGCGTATAAGCGGCACAGACTTCGCCGGTCATTTGGCTAACCAGGCCGCGCGCGCCGCTGGTGCCGAACGCCACGCCGCTATCGGCCATCATTTGTTGGATGTTGATTGTTGTCATGAGCAGGATCAATTGAGAGTCGATAAAATGAAAACATCGGCAAGAATGCCGCTTTAAACAGACATGATAGAGAAAAGCTGGCGTTCGGCAACCCGAATCTTCGCCTTAACAGGACAAGCTCACTGCGGCGAGCAATGCATCCGCCGAATAAAATCCTGCAAGGTTTGGCCGGCGTCGTCGGTAAACACTTCGTCCAGCACCTGCGCCCGCAGGATGCGATCCAACCGAAAATTACGAAAATCGCCGCGCAGTTCGCACCAACCCACCAAGGTCCAGACGTTGCCCCAAAAATACAGGCCCAGCGGCCTGATTCGCCGCTGGCTGAAGGTACCGTCCGCGCGGCGGTAATCCATGGACAGCAAGCGCTTACCGTCCAGCGCCTTGCGGCAAATATCCATGGTCACATCCAAGTCTTCGCGTTGCGAAAAACGTAGCGCGAATAACTTGCTCCGCTCCAGCTGCTCGCGCAACTCGGCCGGCACCACTGCCGCGACCTTATCCAGCACCGACTGCGCGGAATGCCCCAGCTCCTTGCCGGCCCAGGTTTTCACCATCCGCGCGCCGATGACCAAGGCTTCCAGTTCGGCAGCGCTGAACATAATGGGCGGAATATCCAGACTATGACGCAGCATGTAACCGACGCCGGCCTCGCCTTCGATAGGAATACCGGACAGGCTTAAAACCTGAATGTCTCGATAGATGGTGCGCTCGGATACTTCCAGACGTTCGGCGAGCGCCTTGGCGGTAACCAGCCTTCGGTTACGCAGGATTTGGACGATTTGAAATAGGCGATCAGCGCGGCGCATTTGCGGAACGGGCAGTTAGGATTGAGACTGCCCGCTGTTTTAATTGCCGTTAAGCTTGGGAATACAGGCCAACCCGGTTACCTTCGCTGTCGAGTAGCATCGCAAAGTAACCACATTCGCCGTCGTGGATGGGGGTTTTCGGCATCAACACGCTGCCGCCGTTTGCTTCCACCTTGGCCAGCGGCTCGTTCAAGTCGGCACCACCATTGAAATAGACTACCGCACCGGTCGCGCTAGGTTGATAGTGTTCGCCCAATATCAACATACCGCTAACCGCGCCTTCTTCAGCGTCGAAAATCGCCATTTGATAGCCGCTCATTTCCTCTTCCTTGAACGATGCATTCAAAATGCTGCGGTAAAAACCCTGCGCGCGCGGCATATCGACGACGGGTAATTCAAACCAGGTTGCGACGTTGTTGATCATGATGTTGTCCTCGTTGTGGTTAAAAGAGCCGTCATCCTAAAACAGCCCTCCTGACAGCGTTATGTCAGCAATGTTTTGAGCCTTAGCGCCGACCACCCAATAACGATCCCAACACGCCGCGAATGATTTGCTTACCCACTTCCTGGCCGATGCTGCGCGCCGCGCTTTTGGCGGCCGCTTCCAGCACGCTTTGTCCGCCGCTGCGGCCGCGCCGGGATTTGGTAGCGGCACCGACGCCGCCCAATAGCACTTCGCCCCAATTGAAACCGGATCCGGAATCGCCGCTTTCGCTAGCAGATTCGAGCGGCACGACTTTTTCGGCGCGGCCTTTGAGAATTTCGTAGGCCGATTCGCGATCAACCTGTTTTTCGTAATGGCCGGCGATGACGGAAGTATTGATCGATTCCTGGCGTTCGGCATCGCTGACCGCGCCGACATGAGAGCTTGGCGGCTTGATCATGGCCCGCTGTACCGGCAAGGGCGTGCCTTTTTCATCCAGAAAAGATACCAAAGCTTCGCCGACACCGAGCTCGGTGATTGCAGTTTCGACATCCACACCCGGATTGGCTCTAAAGGTTTCCGCCGCCGCTTTCACGGCTTTTTGATCGCGCGGGGTAAACGCCCGCAAGGCGTGCTGCACCCGATTGCCGAGCTGGCCCAAGATCACGTCCGGAATATCCAACGGATTTTGACTGACAAAATACACGCCCACGCCTTTGGAACGAATCAAACGCACTACTTGCTCGATTTTTTGCAGCAGCGCGGACGGCGCGTCGTTAAACAGCAAATGCGCTTCGTCGAAGAAAAATACCAATTTAGGTTTATCCAGATCGCCGGCTTCCGGCAGATTTTCGAATAACTCGGACAGCAGCCACAATAACAAGGTGGCGTAGACGCGCGGCGAGTTGTAGAGCGTGTCGGCCGCCAGAATATTGATCACGCCCCGGCCGCCGTCGGTTTGCAGAAAGTCGTTAAAGTCCAAAGCCGGCTCGCCGAACAGATTCTCGCCGCCTTCGTGTTCCAGTTGCAACAAGCCGCGCTGGATCGCGCCGACGCTGGCCGCCGAGATGCTGCCGTATTCGCCGGACAACTCAGAGGCATTTTCCGAGGCGTATTGCAGCAAGGCCCGCAGATCTTTCAAGTCCAGCAATAACCAGCCGTTGTCGTCGGCGATTTTAAAGGCTGCGGTAAGCACGCCGCTTTGCACCTCGTTCAAATCCAGCATCCGTGCCAACAATAACGGCCCCATTTCCGACACCGTCGAGCGCAAGGGATGGCCTTTTTTCCCCAACACATCCCAAAACAACGTCGGCATCGCCGCATAGTCGGCGGCTAACCCCAACTCAGCCAGCCGCGCCTCGACTTTGGCATTGCCGCCCCCCGTCCTGCTGATGCCGGATAAATCGCCCTTCACATCGGCCATGAATACCGGCACGCCGATTTGCGAAAAAGCCTCGGCCAAGGTTTGCAAGGTGATGGTTTTGCCGGTACCGGTCGCGCCGGCTATCAAGCCGTGGCGGTTAGCCATGCTCGGCAGCAGACACAGTTCGGCAGTCTGGGATTTGGCAATCAGCAAGGGTTCGGTCATGGGCGTTTCCTGAAAAAAGCGACAAGGATAAAAAGGTCGCGCCACCATACCATGACCTGAATTGTTAGGTATAGGTTGGCATTATGTTCCGCCGCTGAAGCAGTTTGGTATCCGTAAAACAGAGGCCAGCCCCAGGCTTTCAGTATCGCCATCTATCAATGGGCAGAATACCTTTGTAATACATTTCTTCAAACCTTCACGGACCGGTAACTGTTTTGACTTAGACAATTCGTACGATTGCGCACCGACCGGAACTCTGCTAGGTCGCTGAGACAGAACTCACAGGAAGAAGCCTATAACTTTGTTTTTATTCGAGCTTATCTCGACCAAAGACGGGTAGCAGGTAGCTGGCAATGGACGCGGCAACGCATTAGACAAACCCCAAACATAATGCGGCCAGCAAACTTTAACCCGCTTCGATAAGCCGATAGGTAAAGCTATTGTGGCGGCTCGTTACCTTGTCTATTCATGAATTATTTAGAGATCCTATGAAAATCAAGACTTTGTTCCTGGCAAGCGCCGGGGTTATTTCAATGTTAAGCGGACATGCCTCGGCGGCATTAATTTCGTTGGACGGCAACGGCTTTACGGCCATCTATGACGATACGAATCTGGGCTTGTTTGGCGCGCCGACTTTATCGGGCGACGGCAAGAGCGTTTTATTCTCGCCGTTAAATTTTAAAGCCCAAGCAACCGGTACTCAGGGCACGGTCTTCGCCAACAGCAATGTGCAGTTCGATATTAGACCCGATGCGGATCTAAGTTTAAGCAGCGTAAGCCTGGTGGAAAACGGTGATTACCGCCTGGTCAATCGCTCCGGTAGCGTCACCCTGGCACCTTCGGTCGATGCTTCCGGTCAATTGCGTTTAACCAATCTGTGGAATGGCGTGGATCATATCGCGACCAATTTTTCCGCCGGTCCGTTGACAGACTCATGCGCCACATCGTCCGGCTGCCCGCTAAGCACTTGGTCGGCTGCCGCAACACTGGATACGCCTGTCGCATGGGGTAACGCGGATGTGCGTGTCAGGATTCAAAACGACTTGACCGCCGAAGCTTTCAATGTGGGTGATTCTGCATTGATCGAGAAAAAACAGTCATCACAAAGCCTGGTATTTACACCGTTTATTGAAGGCGGAACTACCGCAGTGCCTGTTCCCGGTGCGGTTTGGTTATTTGGCTCGGCATTGGCTGGCCTGATGGGTTTGCGTCGCAAAACAATCGCTTAATACAGTATTGCTACACCCCAGCTTAACGCTGCCTAAAACGGCGTGTCGGGCCAGCTAAAAAAACGTTAACAATAGACACGGATGTCGCCTTAAGATTTCTCCACAAGCAGCCGCCAGCCTTGTAACTGCTTCGTCTAAAGCCCCTTGCGAAAGCGGGCGCGGCATTCGCCGGTAGCACGGTCCTACGGAGCAGGAAAGGGAACTACAATAGCTTGAGAATATCTGTTTCCAGATCGGGATACGCGCCAAACCTGCATTGAACCAGCAAGCCTGCTCTATCAACCAGAATATAAGACGGGGTACCCTGTAACTGGAAAAACTCGAAGGTTTCGGCATGATAATCCAGGGTTTGTAAATATTGTTTTACCTGCGCTCGCACATGCGGTTGGCGTAAGCCGATGTCTTGTTCCAAATCGCTCAAGCGTTGGCTGATAAAAGCGTCAATTTCGCTTTCGATACTGCCGAATTCGCGCTTGGTCAATCTATCCATGGCTACCGGAAAATCAATACGATACGGCAACTTGCCGTCCTGTAGCAGTCCTCGTTCCGTTAAAACCCGCAAGGTTTCGCCGATCACCTCACCGGTCTCAACCAAACATTTTAGATTTTGCAGATTATTTTTATCGAAGTCTTCAAAGGCGGTGGCCAGCCCCAGTACGGTCAAACCGCGCTCGGCATAACGTTGTTTTAACGCCAACACCTGCGGCAGACATGACAAGAAACAGCCGGGACAGTTGACTTGAAACACCGCCACCAACACGACTTGTCCAAGCAATTGTTCGAAATTGACAGGCTGTCCCTGCACCCAGTCGGAAACCGATAGGGGCGGTACTTTTTGACCAATCATTACCGTTTTCATATCGCTCTCCCCCGATAGCTTTAACCAAGTCCCGACCAAATTTATGTTGCTCAGCGTCCGTCAACCAACATCATTAGCTTACCGAACGCCTTGTGCCAACCGGAAGAATTTAACTGAAAACTCCCTGCGGAATCCACACCCGCGGCACCATAGCTGCAACGCCGGATAAGCTCGTCGGCGTAATGGTGAGGACTAATCCCGAAAGTTATTGAATTGCAAAGGCTGCTCCAAATCTTCCGTGCGCAACATTTGAATGACTTCCTGCAAATCGTCGCGCTTTTTACCGGTCACGCGCACCTTATCGCCATTGATCGCGGCCTGCACTTTGAGCTTTTTATCTTTGATCAGCTTGACGATTTTTTTCGCCAGATCGCTACCCACACCCTGCTTCAAGGTGATGGATTGCTGAGCGGTTTTGCCGGTATCCTGAATCTTGCCGCTTTCCAAACTGGAAATATCGATACCGCGTTTACCCATTTTGGCATACAAAATCGGTAACATTTGTTGCAGTTGAAAGGTCGATTCGGCTTTCATCAGGATACTGTCTTCCTGCTGCTCGAAACAGGCATTCGAGCCTTTGAAATCAAAACGGGTGGAGACTTCTTTATTGGCCTGGTCCACTGCGTTGGTTACTTCGTGGCTGTCGAGTTCTGAAACGATGTCGAATGATGGCATAGCATTGATTTACAAGTATAAAAGTGGGGCAACTATAACGGCCTTAGCGGCTTTATTCAACTGCTATATGAGCGCCCAATGTCGATTGATGGCGCGTAAAGCCCACTTGTCGGTGGCCGGTTTAGCGGGTATCTTTAACTAACGCCGACGGAGATACCGATGAAAAACCCGACCACATTCACACTTACCCTGATCGCCTGCCTCAGCCTGCCGATAATGTCCGGTTGCGGCCAGGACCAAGCAAAATCAAGCACTTCAGGCAAAGCCGCGGTCAAACAAACCCTGCGAACCACATCATTGCTCGGTGCAGTCAGCGACAACGCCGGACCGCTCAAAACCGGCACCGTCAGCTTACTGTCCGAAACCGGAAAAACGCTTGCCAGTACCGAGCTCAACAATAGCCAGCGCTATGAAATTCAAGTACCCGCCGGCACCGAGCTTCCGGTCGTTCTCAGTTACACGACCGCCCCCAACGCGCCGAAAGACGCGCAATTAATCAGCGTGGTGATCCATCCCGACGCCAGCAAATACGACATCAACCCCACGACCACCGCCATCGCCAAACAAGCCAAGGCCATGGGCGGTTATACCCATAACAATATGGTGCAAGCAGCGGAAAGTACCGCGCATGTGCCGGACGCCAACAAGACCACAGCCGGTTTTCGCGGTGACCCGACAACGCAATACGGTGGCTGGCATTAGTCCGTGCTTGGACAATCGAATGCTTTCCGGCAAAAGCACTTATCCGCCGCTCAGTGCCTGAAAAATATAGACAACCCCAAGCTCCGGGACCCGATCCGAAAGCGTCTTTCTGTGGACCACAATCGTATCGTCAACGCTAAGATAAACATGGCGGCGTAGCGCCCCGCGTTCATCCAGTATGTAATCGGTGAATCCCGGAGCAAGCTGGTTGACGGCTTGCAAAACCTCGGCCACCGAGCCGGCCGGCACCGTAATGTCGCGCTCCTCCAGCGCCGGAAAGAACCGGTAAAGGTGCGAAGTCATTTTCACAGTCGGCATGGCGGCTAACCGAAACGTACCGAATAGACCGGCGGAAAATGGTTACCCAGACACTGCCAGGTCTCGCCCCGGTCTTCCGACAAATAGACGTTGCCGGTGGTACTGCCAAAACACAGGCAATCGCCGGCAATATCAAGCCCATGCCGCAGGACAATATCGTAAGCATGCTCCTGCGGCAGACCGGCGCGAAACGCTTGCCAAGTCTGCCCGCCATCTGTGGTCCGGGCCACGCACAAACCACCACCAATCGCCATGCGTTCCGAATCCGCTCGGGCAGGCACGACCCACGCGGTCCGGCCATCGCGCGCATCGACGGCAATCGGAAAACCAAAATGTACGCCGGCATCCGGCACACTGACCTTGCGCCAATGTCGCGCACCATCATCACTATAAAACACCCCGCAATGATTTTGCTGCCAAAGGTGATCCGGTTGCCCTGTGCAGTTGGTCATAAAATGCGGATCATGCCCCCAATCCGCCGCCGGATTCGGCAGATAGTCCATCAACAAGCCGCTATTTCGACCTTGCCAAGTCTGGCCGCCGTCCGCGGTTTCCAGTACGCCAGCCGACGATACGGCGACATGGATCCGATTCGGATCGCGCGGATCAACAACGACGGAATGAATGCCCGGTTCGAATACGCCGTAATCGATACTGGCCGGGGTGCCACCCCAGCGATTCTTACTGGTCGCCTCGCCGGCAAACAAATCGCCGCCTCGGCTCTCGTGATTCCACAACGGCCGGTTTAGCGTCCAGCTGTCGCCGCCATCGTTGCTGGCAAAGAGCCCGCCGGGAATGGTGCCGGCGTAAATCCTGCCGGGTTGTTCGGCACTGCCGAAGGCCAGATGCCAGATCTTGTACACCGTGGCATCCTGATACTCGGCCTGTCTAACCGGGGCCTCAGGATCGAAATCCGGCGTTGGGAGGTACTTGACGATGTAGCGCGCGCCTTCCGGATACTTTAACGACGACACATCTTCCCAGGTCTCGCCGCCATCGCGCGACCGCGACAGCTTCGGCCCCCAATGACCATGATCCAGCGAATCCCACAAGTTGCCGTCGCGCGGATCGCGCGCGGCGTAGCAGACCGGAATGCCGGCGTGAGCGATGGGACGCGGACGCCAAGCGCTTTTCGTCCGATCAAATATGACCGTACCCTTGCGGGTACCCAAAATAAGCATATCGGACATGGCTATACCTCTTTTTGCAACTATAGAAAAGCAGGTGCTGCTGATCGGAAAACGGGCATATCAATCCAGCCAGTCCGAGCCTGATCGAACACGGTATGACCAACACAATAAATAAGCCTAATGCGCTTTCGCAAGACTTTAACCCGATTATTATTGTCAGGCCAAAATGATTAATTTTCGAGCAAACGCCTTGGGCTGATATTCTGGACCGACAAACCGAAACCGCGAACAACGGCTCATCTCTTTGCAATGGATATTTTTAATTCGAGCAAATACTTCAACCGCAGCCGCGTGTCGGCCATCACTCCGAAAATTTGTCGCAGTTACGACAATTTCACCTAAGTTTATACGGTTGTTGCCTTTCCACCCGCGCCGCAAAAACCTGCAAGCCATACAACATAAGGCCTGTAAGCAAATAAGCAAACTGGATTGAATTTTGCATTAACTAAGCATTACTTTTTATTTAGCTGGGGCCAACCATGTCAAATACGGTATTTTCCGAAATTCTAAGCGGTTTGTACGATAACCAAGTCATTCCCTATCTGGGGCCGGGAGCGGTGTTCGACGCCAAAAGCAAACTGACGCAAGAGCCGATGCCCGCCGACAGCGACAGCCTCATTTTGGCGATGAACGGCGGCAAACCGATGGCGCCGAAACTGATGTACGAGTTTCCGCGCGCAGCGATGAACCAGGAACTGAAGCGCGGCCGCAACTATGTATCGCAGTTTCTTGACAAAACCTACGGACAAATTCAATACACCCGCGCATCGATGCACGACTGGCTGAAAGAATGGCGGCCCAAGTATGTGATCGACATTAATCGGGATACCCAATTGCAAGACAGTTATGCCGACGAAGAACACACGCTAATCGTCGGCGTGGCCCGCATCGTCGCTACCGCCTTTCGCTTCAAAATTTATCATTACGACGGCAGCCAATATTTTGAGATTCCGCAGGAACAAGTCGATAGAAATCTGCCGATTTTGTTTAAACCGATGGGCACGCCAAAACCCGAAGCCAATTACATCGCCTCCGATGCCGACTATGTGGATTACATCACCGAGCTGATGGGCGGTTTCGCGATTCCGGACTTTTTAAAGGAGTACCGCAAAGGCAAAAAATACCTGTTGTTGGGTTTGCCGCTCAATCGCGATTCCGAGCGGATGGTGATGAGCGACATCACCTATGGCGCCGACGAACATAGAGGCTGGTTTTTAAGAAAAAACCCTACCGACAAGGAAAAACGCTTTAGTGCGAAAATGGGCTTTGAACTGATTAACGCCGACTGCCAGGATTTCCTGCAATCGGTGCAAGCTTCGGCTGTGGCTGCTTAAAAAATCCCGCAGCTCGGCCGGTGAGGACACGCGGCCGGGCTAAACGGTCGAATAGCTTCCGCGGGCGCCGTTTCGACCGTTTTCTTTAGCCAAATACAACTGCCGATCAGCCTCGTCCAGTAATTCGGACGGCAATTGTTGCAGCGCCGGCACCACCACCGCAAAACCGGCGCTAATCGTCACCCAAGGCGAAACGCTGGAGCGGGTATGTGAAATTTGCTGCGCTTCAACACGCCGGCACAGCAATTCGGATACGCGCTGCGCGCCTTCAATGTCGGTTTCCGGCATCAGCATCACAAACTCCTCCCCACCGTAACGCGCCACCAAATCGCCGGAGCGACTCACCGAAGCCGCCAATATGGTGGCCACCTGCCGCAGACAAATGTCGCCCGCGCCGTGGCCGTGGCAATCGTTATAAGCTTTAAAATAATCGACATCCACCATCACTAAAGCCAAGGGCAACTGATTGCGCTGCGCGCGCTTCCATTCGTTTTCCAAGACCTGATCGAAGCGCCGGCGATTGGGGATACCGGTGAGGCCATCCATCCAGGCCATCGCTTCCAACATGTCCGTCATCCGTTTCAGGCGGATATGATTGCGGATCCGCGCCTTAACCACCGGCAAATAAAACGGCTTGGTAATGTAGTCCATCGCCCCCAAATTCAGCCCGTATTCTTCGTTGGTCGCCGCGTTCATTGCCGTCACAAATATCACCGGGATTGCCGCAGTTTGCGGGTCGCTTTTCAGACGCCGGCAGACTTCATAACCGTCCATGCCCGGTATCATCACATCCAACAGGATCAAATCGGGCGGACCTTGCCGGTCGATGGCCTCCAGCGCCGCCTCGCCGCTGACCGCCACCTTGATGCGATACTCGTCGATCAAATTTTCAGCCAACACCTGAATGTTGGTCGGCGTATCGTCTACGATCAAAATCAAGGGCTTGGAGATCTCGGCAGTCATGACTATCCTCTGTTTTGTCGCTGTGACGCTATCAAGGCCAGCAACTCCGCCAAGGTCACTCTAGCCTGACCGTAGTCGATATTGCCGACCTGTTTTTCTATTTTTTTTATCAGTAGCCGGGTTTCCGGACAAGGTAGCGCGGCCTTCAATTGCTCGATCAAATCATTGGGGACAAAATCGCTACCTTCCAACAAGTCGCGCAACTGGCCGGCCAACTCGTCTGCCGCCGACCAATCGGCGGCTTGATTCTGTGGCTCGGCAACGGCACCCATAGCGGTGAAATCGGCAATCGTGTTCAGGGTGGCCGTCAGACTGGCCTCGCATGCGGGGAGGCTAGCGTCAAACGGCATACCGACATGCAAAGCTTCCTCCAAGTTCGCCGCGGCCCGGCTCAGTTCTACAGCGCCAAGCACGCCGGCTGCGCCCTTCAAATTGTGCAGCAAATCAACCGCCTGCTCGGTTTTTCCGGCGCCATGCAACGCTCTGAGGCGTTGCATGGTATCGGCAAATTTATCTCGAAAGCACTCGAACAAAAGTTGCAATTTATGGCTGTCCTCGCCAATCATAATCCGAATATACCCCATATCGAATCCAGGCAGCTCCCTGGATAGGCCGGAGACTATAGACTCCGGTTTCGGCGGCACCGGCTCGACCGACACACTTCGTTCGGACGGCTTTATCCAGCGCAACAGGGCAGCCATCAAAGTCTGCGGCAACACCGGCTTGCCTATATGATCGTTCATGCCGGCAGCGTAACAATCGTTGCGCTCACGCTCCTGCACCGCAGCCGTCATGGCAATGATGGGCAAATCGGCAAACCGCGCATCCTGGCGGATCAGCCGGGTCGCTTCGATACCGCTCATCTCCGGCATTTGTAAGTCCATCAGCACCGCGTCGTAACGATTTTTCCTGACCGCCTCCACCCCTTCCCGGCCGTTGTTAACTACAGTGACGCGCAAGCCGGAGCTTTCCAGATATTCCCTGGCTACCATTTGGTTAACCTCGTTATCCTCCACCAACAAAATGCGCGCCCCGCGTATCGAAGCGGCCATACCCGCCAACAGCGGCCGGCTTTGTTCATTGCCTTGCTCGGGATTGCCGCCCTGCAAGCGCGTCAAGGCTTCCAGCAAGGTGGATGGCATCACCGGCTTGACCAAAATATCATCGGGTACCGCATCGCCGGCCGCACTTAACAATTTCTCACGGCTGAAGGCGGTCACCATAATCACGACCGGGGCGTTGCGGATTTCGGTGCGGCGCACCATCTCCCGAATCTCCCTGGTGACCTGCACACCATCCAGACCGGGCATTTTCCAATCCAGCAACACCAATTCGAAGTCCCGATCAGCGTCGTTGGCGGCGCGCAGCGCTTCCAAGGCTTGTGCGCCGGATGCCGCTTCCTCGACCTGAAAGCCCCAGGCCAGCAAAATATCGCGCAACATCTGCCGGGAAATGTCCAAATCATCGACGATCAACACCCGCATGCTTTGCAGATGGCCGGGTATTTGTCGGGCTTTCTGCTCGGACGGAAACGGCAGCAGCAGCGTAAACTCGAATAGGCTGCCTTCGCCAAGCTGGCTCTGCACGGCTAAATTACCGCCCATCATTTCCACCAACCGCTTGCTGATGGTCAATCCCAGCCCGGTGCCGCCGAAGCGGCGAGTAATCGAACCGTCGGCCTGGGTAAAGGCATGAAACAAATGCTCGAGCTGCTCCGCAGACATGCCGATACCGGTATCACGTACCGAAAAACTCAAAGTGGAGTAGCCGTGGGTTTTTGCCAACTGGGAAACTTTGATATGAATTTCCCCGGCCTCGGTAAATTTCACCGCATTGCCAACCAGATTGTTCAATATTTGCCCCAAGCGCAACGCATCGCCAATCAAGCGCGGCGGCAAAGCGGAATCCAGTTCCAGCACCAGTTCCAAGCCTTTTTCCTCGGCGCGGACGATGAACAGATTCAGCACATTCTCCAGCACATCCTCCAAACTAAACGCTTCGGCCTGCAATTCCATGCGGCCGGCTTCGACCTTGGAATAATCGAGAATGTCGTTGGTAATCCCCAGCAAGGCCAGCGATGAGGTGTGAATTTTCCGCAGATAATCGCGCAGCTTGGGCGACAGATCGCTGTTCAAGGCCAAATCCGACAAACCGATGATCGCGTTCATCGGTGTGCGGATTTCATGACTCATATTTGCCAGGAACATACCTTTGGAACGCGAGGCCGCTTCCGCTTCGTCTTTGGCTTGCAATAATTCTTCGGTACGCTGCGCCACTTCGGCTTCCAGGCGGTCGCGATGCCCGGTAAGGGTTTCATCGCGCAATTGGATCTCGCCCAACATGGTATTAAACGCCTGCACCAAATCGCCAATCTCGTCTCGGTCGCGCTGCGTCACCCGCAAAGTGTAATTTTTATCCTCGGCGATAAGCCGCGCGGCCGTCGCCAACTCCTCTATCGGTCTGGAAATGATGCGCTGCAAGCGGATTGCCAACAGATAAACCAATATCAGCGCCAGCCCCGCCGCCCCCAAACTCTTGCCCAAATCGACCAGTTGATCGTTCCATTGCGCGGTGAAATCGGCTTGTAACAACACATAACCGACCAACTCGGTATTTTTGATCACCGGCGTGAATAGCTCGGCGCGCCGGCTCCAGAAGTTGGTGCGCAGTTCACGGAACGGCCGGCGAAAGTCACTGGGTACATCAATATTCGCCGTTCCCCGGCTCCATGAAGCGAGTACGCTGCCATCGACAGACACCATCCAGGCCGCATACAGCTCCGGCCGGTCTTTCAACGACTCCAGCAAACGGCTGGCTTCGGATTTATCGGCAAACACCAACGCGGCTTGGCCGTTTTCGGCCAACACGTCCGCCAAACTGGACAATTCGTGCAATACGCTGCGATAGCGGCTCACCACCGAGCTAACCACCATCACCGATAGACTGACGAACAGGCATACCGCACAACTGAACATGATGATGGACACCAGTTTGCGCCGTAGAGACCAGTCGGCAAAATTGGGCAAAACGCGCATCACACTATCTCCCGTAAACAATGGCGGCAATATTCAACAGTTGGCCGGGCAAATGCAGCCGGGCGTTACGAATCGGTTCCAGATTCACTTCAAATACCACCTTGTTTTCGCGAAACAGCAAGCTGATACCGCCGCCTTTTTCGGCAAAGTCGTCGATGTCGGATAGGGTCAGCACCGGCGCATCGCCTAGTGCTTTTAAGGTCACCACAAAGTGAGATTTCTCGGAGCTGCCGAGAAACAACAGATGGCAAGTAGTCAAGTCGGGATCGGTATTGCTATGTTGGACAAACCGCAAAATGCGTTCGCCGGCCTTGCGCCCGTCCAGGGCTTGCAACTCGCTGTCCAGCGCGCTATTGCCGACCACACAGAGCAAAATGTCCGCACCAGGCGGCAATACGTCGGCGGGCCATTCCACGAATTTGGCAAAATTGTAGAGATAGGCGGCTTTGATCTGCGCCTCCGACAGGCTGGCGGCCGGCAATACCTGCCAGCCTGGCACCACTAGGCAAAGACAGGCGAAAACCCATTGGCGCGCCAGATAGCGTCTGGATTGCGGCGCGAAAAAACGCGGGCGCAGATAGTTTTTGACAATACCCCGCATCACGCCCATCGCGTCAGCTAAACGTTTCTGTCCGGCCATTTCGGAATGTATGCGAGATCCTTTTTGCATCGGGTTTTGGTTAAGAACCGTCCGGGTAGCTTTACGACGATGTGGTTTGGCGGAAGCCGGCAATCAAGTTTGTGAAAGTAGAAACGCAAACCCCAGCAGTCCTGTCGGGGACCGGCTTGCGTTTCTATGCTTGATGTCGAATGATTGAATAGTTTAACCGCCTCGGCCGGGGCAACGGCAAAAACCGTTCAATTCTACGTAGGCATTTCCGGCGGAGGCACCGGCTACGCTGCACGCACCTTCCCAGTATGTAGGCCCCACCCAAAAAGTATGCTGCGCGTGTAATTCCTGGTCCAGCACCAAGGGCTGCACGGTAAATTTTTCGCCGCGCACCTCGACTTCCCAACCGGAAGGATAGGTACAGCCGGTATTCGGACTGACCCATTCGCCCAGCACGGTAACCGTAAATTCGTGTGCCGCCAGCGTGACGGTTTGCCCTTGGGCATCGGTAATCGAGCCGGATTTTTCGACCGACGTGTCGCTGCCCTTGAAGTCGAACAACATGATTTGCCGGTTGTCATCGAGTTCAATCGCAAACCATTGCCAACCCTGCAGAATGGCTTGATAGAGTTCGCCGTATTGTCTGTCGAACCAGCTGTTGCCGGTGACTTGAAAAGTCTGGCCGCCGATACTGATAGTGCCGGTAGTCGCCATTTTCGGCCGCGAGTAATAATAAGTGTAGCCGCCGAAACGGTAAGGATGGGGATCGCCGCCGTAATGCAAAGCCGGAGCCTGCGTGGCTTTCAGTTCCAGATCCAGCACATAATCGCCGACTTGCGCGTGCAAGCGGTCATGGCCGTCGCCGCCAACCGCCGTCACTTTATTGTCGGCGCCGGAAGTCAGGTTAAAGCCGTTGGGAATGCGCTTGGGCAGATGGAATTCAACGAACTCTTCGAACGAGAAACGTTGACCATTCACATCGGTCACCGCCGCCTGCACCAGCTGATCGCGAAAAATCACCAAACTATCGAACGAGAAAAACACGATTTCGAAGCCGAAGCGGCGGCCGTCGTCGGTGAACAAATGCCCGGTCCAATACCACCACTGCACTTGTTCACTGGGTAAAAACGCATCGTCGGCCGGTAATTCGACCGGGCCGATCAACCCGCGGCGCGGCAGGAACAAACACGCGAGCACGGTTAATACTAACAACAGCCAAGGCAATAAAGGCGGCTTCAGCAGGCCGACAATCAACACAATCCCGGCAATAATCCAGGGCAATTTTTTCCAGAGCTTACGCATGGTCGATACTCTTTACGGGTTGAAAAATCAAAAGCGCCAGCTGAGTTTGCCGTAGATCGAGCGCGGGACTTCCACCGCGCTACTCGGCAAGGACAGCGCGGATGAGTCTTTATATTCCGGATGGCTGGGCGAGAACAGGTTTTGGGCGATGACGGCAAACTCCACACCGTTATAGGGTTCGTAAGCCAGTCTGGCGTCGAAGGTGGTGTAGGCCGGTACGGCCTGGCTGTTGGAATGCAAGCGGCCGACATGCCTGAGGGTAAAGTCCAACTTGATTTTTTCCGGCAAATCCATCTGCCAGCGCAAAGAGCCGCGATGGCGAGGACTCAGACCGGCGATATCCGGATTGAGCGGGTCCTGGGGGATTTCCATTTTCAAATGGCTGTAATTGCCGCTGAAGCGCATCCAATCCAACACATGCCATTCGCTGGCAATCTCGATGCCGCGTGTGGTGAAGTCTTGCTGGGCGTTACTCCAGATCAAAGACTGGGTCAGCCCCACCAACTCGCCGCGGCGGAACATCACCAAGTCGGAATAATGATTGCTGAAGGCGGTAATGTCGGTGGAGAATTTTTCGGTCCACTGGGTGCGGTAACCGATTTCGGCGGCAAAGATTTTTTCTGCGCGTAGCTTGGGGTCGGGCTGCGCGATGACCTGGATCTGATCAAAAGGCGCCGGCAAACCTGTCGGTACGCCGCCCAGCCCCACGTTGGCCTGCGCTTCGCCGCGCGCCGGGGTGCGCGACGCCCTGGAAACCGAGGCCCATACCGAATGCACTTGGTCCGGCGTCCACATTAAACGGGCGTTGGGCTGCACTTGCGTGTTACCGAAATGGCTTTCTTCCAATTTGGTACCCAGCGTCAGGCGCAGAGTGTTGTCGATCAACGTGATGTCGTCTTGTACGAACACGCTGCCGTTGTGGTAACCCAAGCTGTTGGGTGTGAAGGCGATAGCCGAAGTGTTGACCGTGGTACTGTGAATGAATCGGTAACTGGCGCCCCACATCAAATCGTGGTCGGCATTGGGATGCAGGCGATGCTGAAAATCGATGTCCACCATGTCCTGACTGTCGGACAACGCTGCGGCACTGAAAGCGACCCGGTCGTAATAGCCTTGCAGCATAAATTCCGAACCGTCGCTGAAATTACCTTCCCAACGCGCCAGCAGGTTAGCACCGTCGGCATGGTCGTCGAAATTGAACTCGCGGTTAAACGGCGGCAGCACCGTTTGCGGCGTGACGGTATTGCCTATGGTCTTGCGGTAAACATCGCCTTGTATCGTGTAACGGCTGTCGTTGGAGATCCGGTCATCGATACGAAAACCGCCCTGCACCGAGCGCCAATCGTCGTGCAGTCTGTCTCCGGCCGCATTAACAAAAGTATCGCGTTCAAAAGTTTTGGCGTACACCCGGTAACTGCCGTCGTCGCCGATACGGCCACCGTGCCGGTAACCGGCAAAGCCGCGCTCCTGATTGCCGCCACCGGCCACGAACAAATTGCCTTGGGTGTCCTTGGCTTTCTTGGTAATGATATTGATCACCCCGTTTACCGCGTTGGCGCCCCACATCACCGCACCCGGTCCGCGTATCACCTCGATACGCTCGATGTCTTCCATCAGGGTGTCCTGCAAATCCCAGAACACCCCGGAAAATAAGGGCGTATAAACACTGCGGCCGTCCATCAGTACCAGCAATTTATTGGCATAACGGCTATTGAAGCCACGCGCGGTAACCGCCCAGACACTGGCGTTAATTTGCGCGACCTCAAGACCGGGCGCCAAACGCAGTGCGTCGGGAATACTGGTGGCCCCGGAACGGCGAATGTCTTCCTGACTGATCACGAACGCCGCCGCCGCGGTATCGGATACGGTCTGCGATTTTCTGGACGCCGAGGACACTTCCATTTGCATCAGTTCGTTGATGGAAAAAGCTTCGATATCCGGCGCGTTATCGGCCACCGCGCTACCGAAGATATTGACGTTAAGCGCCACACCGAACAGGAACAGATTTAATCGATTCGTCGCTTGTGTTTGATACCGGCCAGTCAGCCATATCGTTGATTTCATTTTTTTTATTATTTTGAGGTGACAACTATTTTGACGAGGAGGGCCGTCGGCTATCCATCCAGCGATACCTTCTCCGGCAAACCGTTTATCAAGATAGTCGCTAAATGCCGATAAGGCGTCCGCAACGCGCCAACATCGACAAATTCATTGCGTTTTTTGAGGGCTATCACATTTCATGCGGAGGAATTGCGCACCAGCGACAAGTAATCGGCTCGGCGCTAAGGCAGCGCAATTTGCAGCCGATCCGTAAAAGTGAGTGGTAATCCTTACCGAACTATGGAAGTACCCTTGATTTGTACGTAGACGGCCATACCTGGCTGCACATCTAACAACATCGCCGATTTTTGGGTGATATGCGCCAATAAAACCTCGTCGCCGACCGCCAATTGCACCACCGTTTGGCCTTGCCCCATTTCGCTGAGCGCCAGCACCCTGGCCGGCAGAATATTCAGGATGCTGGAGGCTTCCGGCGGTTGCAGGGTAATACTGACGTCGCGGGCGTAAATTCTGATTCTCACCGGGCTACCGACCGGCATGTCCAAATACGGCAAACTCAAGCTGCCGCCGGCGAATTCGGCATGGCTGAGATGATACTCGGCTTCGTGGCTGATCAACTTGCCCTGCCAGACGCTGGCCGCTTGCCGATCCAAAGCCATGGGGCCGTCCAGCCGAGTCAGGGTTTCCGCCAGCGGCCCGCAGGCCAATGCTTTGCCGGCGGCCATTACCAGCAGGTGGTCTGCGAGTTGATTGACCTCCTGCAAAGAGTGGGTGACGTACAGAATCGGGATTTGCAGATTCTGATGCAAGCCGGTCAGGTAAGGCAGGATGTCCTGCTTGCGTTGCTCATCCAGCGCGGCCAGCGGCTCATCCATCAACAACACATCCGGACTGGCGGCCAAGGCCCTGGCTATCGCTACCCGTTGCCGTTCGCCGCCGGATAAGCGGTCCGGCAAACGCTCCAGCAACGGTCCTATCGCCAGTAATTCAATCGCTTGCTCCAGGGAAAACAGCCTATCTTTAGTTCGCAAGCGCCGCACGGCGTAATCCAGATTGCCGCGCACCGAAAGATGCGGAAACAGGTTGGCTTCTTGAAACACATAGGCCAAATTACGGCGATGGGTGGGCAGGAAAAAATCGTGTTCACTGTCTTGCCAAAGCGTTGCGCCGATTTTCAAAAAGCCCTGCGTCGGCCGTTCCAAGCCGGCGATACAACGCAACAAGGTGGTCTTGCCGGAACCGGAATGCCCGAACAGCACCGTCACGCCGCTGGCGGGCAATTGCAAATCCACATCCAAAGCAAATTGGTCGTAAGCCAGGCGCAAGCGGGCCTGAATGCTGGGCACTTGGGACATAGTCATTTCAAGGATTGCGTCAGGGTTTGGGTTTGTTGGCTGTTGTACAGCAACAGTAGCACCAAGAAAGAGAAGATCAGCAAGCCGCCAGCCAGCCAATGTGCCTGACCGTATTCCAAGGCTTCGACATGATTGTAAATTTGCACGGATACCACGCGGGTTTTGTCGGGAATATTCCCGCCCACCATCAATACCACGCCGAATTCGCCGACGGTATGGGTAAAACCCAGCACCCCGGCGGTTAAAAACCCCGGTTTCGCCAAAGGCAGCGCCACGCTGAAAAATCGATCCAGCGGCCCGGCTCCCAAAGTTGCGGCGGCTTCCAGCGGCGCATCGCCCATCGCCACGAAGGCGTTCTGCAAAGGCTGCACCACAAACGGCAACGAATACAACACCGACGCCACCACCAAACCACCAAAGCTGAACGGTAAAGTGCCGATACCCAGCCATTGGGTAAATTTTCCCACCAGCCCAGCCGGCCCCATCAACACCAATAGGTAAAAACCCAATACCGTCGGCGGCAATACCAGCGGCAATGCCACCACGCTATTGATGACGCCTTTCCAGCGCGAACGGCTGCGCGCCAACTTCCACGCCAGCGGTGTGCCCAGCAATAACAACAGCAGGGTGGCCAGACTGGCCACGCGAAAAGTCAAAAACAAGGTATCGAGATCGGCGGCGTTTAGCATGCAGGCTTGGTCTGAGTGACGGGAAAATCGCTACTAGGCGACACATCTGCCGTCTATTTTCGCTAATCGGACGGGTAGAACGCCAGCGAAATACACATTGGCTTTTAGAAAAACTGCTGGTACGACGGGTATCGGCAAAATAGGCGCTGCTTGGTCAGCGCCTGGCCTGTTTGCTAATCAAGCCCTATTGATCAAGGCTATGCCGTTCAGGCTGAGCTTATCGAAGCGTAGGCTGGTGCGCCCTTCGACAAGCTCAGTACCCTCAGGAACATCAAAGCGACCTTAACAACCAGGGCTTACTTTCCAATAATCTGCAAACGGTTTTCCAGCTTGGCCGCCACCAAGGCATCGTAATGCCGTTGCAGCATCGAATCGGTTGGCCGCGGAAACAAGGTTGCCTCAATCTCGCTTTGCAATTGCGTCAAAAAATGCCGCTTGAGGACCGAATCCTCGGGCAGTCCCGGCGCTGAACCACTGACATCGCCTGCTGCTTTACTAGCGCCGCTGGATTTAACGGACTTTGCATAAGCCGACAGCATGCAACCCAAGGGCGCGAACGCGCAGGCCGCCACAATCAACATAATCAAACCGACCCATATCACTTCACTCATCTCATCACCTTAATGACATTGCCAAAAAATCGGCGACAGGCTTTGGCACGCACCTGACGCCCTCTTGAAAATCCCAATGGTTTTCAATTGACCCGCAGCAATATCAATGCCATGGAACACCACGCCCGCAAGCCTGGAAACACAAGGACTTTCAGGTATGTGTCACAGTTTGTATGTATTGTTTTGAGACAGTGATGCGACAAGATTGCAACATTCGGAAAACATTGTCAGCAATACAATGGCAGAAGTTTTGCCTATTGCCCAATCGTTGCAGTACCTGATCACCGATCAGTTTCAGCCCTTCCGTTTGCGCCGGGTTGCGGCTTTTTGCCGCCAGCGGATCACCCCGGTTACGAATAGCACCGGGCAGGCTAGTCCGGTAATAAACACCAAAATCCGCCCGGTCATGCCGAAGGCCTGGCCGGAATGCAACGGCCACTGCCAATGAGTAAAAATTTCGCCGGCCGTGGCGGTCAGCAGGCTGGGGTCGTCCAGATCCAGAATCTTGCCGCTGTAACGGTCGATCACCGTGCAGCGGCGTTGCAAAATACTGCCGGGTGCATCGACGCCGTCCTGGCACACCGTATAGGTTTTAGTCGGTTCCGCAGCCCCATAAATCCAGTGCGGCCGGCCTTGCGGATACTGCTTAAAGGCAATCGCCACCGCCTGATCCATACCGATGGCCGGAGCATTTGGATAAGGCGGTTGGGATTGAAACCAGTAGCGGTAAGTCACCGGCGAGAACAGTTCCAGCACCGGCACCACGTTGTGCGGCAGCACCATGTAAATCCCTGAGAACAGAACCGGCAACATCACCAGCAAGGTGTAAAAACCGCTGGTTTTATGCAGATCGTAATTGAAGCGCACTTTACCGGCCTTGGCCTTGAAGGTTAATGCGTTGCGCCAATGGCCGGTCAACGGCCACCAGACGATCAGGCCGGTCAAGGTGGAGACGATCAGCAGCGCCGCCGAGACGCCAACGATGACGGCGCTGATGTCCTCGGACGGAATCAACAAGGCGTAGTGCAACTCGAACACGCAATCGATGAAGGTTGCCGGCAACCAATCGCCGGAGCGGGTCAGCAACATTTTTCCGGTGATTTGCGCCGTATAGGGATTGACGCCGACGATCCAGCGTTCGTTTTCGGTATCGGTGGTTGGAAATTGGTAACGCAGTTTGAAGGCGGCCTCCGCATTGCGCGGATATACCGAAAAAATATGTTTGGCGTTCGGCGGCATCACGGTTTTGCCGGCGGCAAAGATTTCGGCCAGCGGCCGATACTGTGCACCAGCCGGTTGTTCAACCACCAATAATTCGGGATGCAGCCATTCGTCGATCTCGGCGTAAAAAACCAGAAAGCTGCCGGTAATCCCGTAAATCGACAGCAAAAATCCCAAGCTCAAACCCAGCCACAAATGCACGTCCAGCCAGCGTTTGCGGCGGGCTTTCAGGCGGGACAAGGCTGGATTGTGCGGATTCGCCGGAATGGTCGAGCGCGATTGTTGAGGGACGGCAGTCATGGCGATAGCGAAAAGGTCACGTAAAGGGTGCGAAAACAAAAGGCGTCGATACCTGAATAAGACGTTTAGGCCCCGGAAAATCCCAGTCCCATTTTGCCAGGCCAGCGTAGGTTGGGGTGATTAAAGGAACCCCAACACAACAACCTCAAAACCATCCTCCAGCTATCGGCAACAGAACATCAACGATACCGGTAATTTAGAGGCCAAAAATGTTGGGGTTCGTTACCTCACCCCAACGTGACCCATAGAACGGTCTAATACTCCAACTTGATCGAGCCCATGACCGCCAACGGCTCGGCGGGTAGATTGGTGCGGCGCGAGCGCAGCACGTAATACTCAGCATCGTTGACGTTGTTGATGTTGACCTGGGTGGTCAAATTCATGCCGCCCAGTTTGCGCTTGTAGGCCGCCATCAAATCCAGCCGAGCATAGGATCTGTCGAAATAGCTGTTCGCGGCATCGCCGTAACGGCGTCCGGAAACATAAACCCCGGCACCGACACTAAAGCCTTTCAGCATGTCGCCGTCGAAGTCATACTTCAACCAAGCGCTGCCCTGATGGTTGGGCGCAAAAGGCATACGGTTGCCGATGTTGGCTGGTGTCCCCGTGTCGTCGATGACCTTGGCGTTGGTGTAAGCGTAGGTGCCGATGACACTCAAGCCCTCGTACAGCTGACCTTGTACGTCCAGTTCGACGCCTTTACTGCTGCCCTTAACCGGCACTTGCGCATAGATCACATCGCTGTTGGGATCTTGGAAAAATTGGGTTCTTTCCAGGTCGAAGTAAGCCACGCTGGCGTTGAATTTGCCGTCGAAAAATTGAGTTTTTACCCCGCCCTCGAACTGGGTGGCATCGAATAGATCGTACAACTTGGCGCCGCCGTTGTCGTAATCGTTGGCCGGACCGAACGACTCGGTGAAACTGCCGAACAACGACAGCCAGTTGACCGGCTGGTAAACGATACCGACCCGGGGACTGACCACATCGTCGTTACGCGCGTCCTTGCCGTCCGGCGCCCACCAGCTCAGGTCTTGCATCCTATCCACCCAGTCATAGCGGAAGCCGCCCATAATGTGCAGCTTGTCCCAAAGCGTCATTTGATCCTGAAAGTAAATGGCCTTTGAGGTGTTCTCGGTAGCGATGACGTCGTTGTAAGACGCACTCCGGATTCGGCTTACCTGAGCGTCGGTAACGGCCGCAATATTCGGGTTAAAGATGTTGATCGTGTCGACGCCGCCGCTGGCAACCTCGTATTTCAATTGACTGTTGTAGTACTCGCCGCCGAGCAACAGTTTATGCTTGATGCCGTAGGTTTCGAAGTCGAACGTGCCGTTTACCCAGGCGGTCAGTGACTCGGCGTTTTCCGGGCTAAACCAGTAATTGCGCGACACGTTGCCGAAGGCGTTGCCGGGGGTTTCGTTGACGCGGCCGGTATAGAAACCCTGCCAATACTTTTGATACTGCGACGACACCACGCCGGCGTTTAGCTTGACCTGGTCGTTGACGCGGTGGTCGATTCTGAAATCGACCAAATTGTTGGTCGTGGAATTTCTTAAATCCGAACGGCCGACGAAGGTTCTGGAAATGGGAATTCTGGCCAATTGGTTGCCGACCGCGGGCACACCGTAGTCATAGGCGTTGTTCTCGTCGAAGTATTCATAGGATAAGGTGAACTTGGTGTCCGCCGTGGCTTCCCAACTCAGGGTAGGCGCGAAAAAGATCCGGTCATTACCCATGTTTTGCCGGAACGAACCGGTATCCAGATACGACATGTCCAACCGGTAATTCAGGCCGGCTTCCTTGCTGATCGGACCGGTTGCGCTGGCTTCGGTACGATAGAAATCGTAGGAGCCGAAGCGTTGTTCCAGCGAATAGTAGGGCGTCGAGCTGGGCTGCTTGGTCACGGTACTGATCAAGCCGCCGGGATCGCCGAAGCCGAACAGCATGGCCGATGCGCCTTTAATCACTTCCACGCGCTCGACGTTGGCCAGATCGAATTTAGTAAACGGTATGCGGATGCCGTTGCGATAGTTGACGGTGCTTTGCAGAAAACCACGCATCACGAATTGTTCGTGGTCGCCGCCATACGAATGGTAAGACTGCACGCCGCTGACATTCTTGATGGCGTCCTGTAAGCGGTAGGATTGTTGATCGTGCAGCACCGCCTTGTTGACGACTTGAATGGAGGCAGGCGTCTCCATGATGGGTGTGTCGGTTTTGGTCGCCAGCGCCGTGTTGGTGCGGGTATAACTCAAGTTGTAGGGATCATCGGAGTTGAGATCGGTTTTGCCAACGACCGTCACAGCCGGCATCGTTGCAGCCGATTGCGGCTCCAACTCGGCCGTATTTTGCAGCGTGACGGTGTTACCGCTACTGAATCGATAACTAATCCCCGACCCGGACAGTAAGCATTTCAATGCGCCTTCCAGCGAATACTGTCCGCTAGCGCCTTGCGAGTCGATACCCTTGACCAACTCCGAGTTGTAAACAAACTGCACGCCGGACTGTTCGGCCAACGCGCTCAGTGCGGAATACAAGGGCTGCGCAGCGATGTTGTAGGTGCGACTTTCGCTAGTGGCGCTGGGGCTTTCGGCCTGAGCTGTCGGCAGCGTCGCAGCGCTTATCAAGCTCAGACAAAGCGGCAATGCACCGATGGTCGATGAGCCTTTAGTTTGAGCTGTTCGCGTCCGGCTTGGGTTTCCGGTTTTTCTCATGATGTGTCCTCAGTTTGAGTGGGTTTTAGCTGAGAACGATTGGCGGCTGGCTGAGCCGTACTAAAGGATGTGTGACAAATTGTCGCAGGCAGCAAAGCGGGCCATCAGGACTGCAAAAACACCAGCGGCCCGGCGTGGATGACTTTAACCGGCAAGGTCTGTTGCAGGGCTTCCAGCCAGGCATCGATTTGCTGGATGTCGACGGCGATGTTGACTTCCCGCTCCGCCAGCCTGTCGTCCAATAAACGGATTTGGCTGCGCCGGTAGCGGTTGATTTCGGCGATAACCTGTTTTAACGGTACGAAATTCATCAACAAGCGGCCGCGGCGCCAGGCGTCGGCGTTGCTTAATTCGACTGCTTGCGGCACGCCCAACATCTCGGTATTGAAGCTTAGTTGTTGGCCGGGTTGCAGTGTGGCGCTATCGGCTTGCGCACCGTGCGCGGACGGCCTGCTACTGCGGACTTTGCCTTGCAATAGCGTAACCGCGCCGGTTTGGCCGTCGTAACGGACGATGAAGCGGGTGCCTAACGCTTCTGTCGACGTAGCACCGGATACGACCCGAAACGACTTGTGCTCGTCATGCGCCACGTCAAATTCGGCCTCGCCGCGCAGCAATTCAATGCGTCGCTCATTGGCATTGATTGATACATCGATGGCGGTATCGGTATTCAGATGGGCGATACTGCCGTCGGCCAGCGTAATTGAGGTCTGCTCACCGATCCGGGTACGGTAGTCTGCCAGCGGATGTTGCAAGTAATCCGGATAAAAACTACTCATCACGCACAGCAGCAGCGCAGCGGCCGCAGCCAAGCCCAATCCGCGCTTTAGCCTACGCCCTCGCCGCTGCCTTATCGCCAGCGCGCGACGGTGTTGCCGATCAGCGAGTAGCGGCCGCGGCAGGTGTTGCCAAAGGGTCTCGACATCACGATAGGCTTGCTCGTGTTCGGGGGTTTGCGACCGCCAGTTTTCGAACTCAGTCAATACCGTGTCATCGGCAGCACCGGACTTTAGGCGCACGTGCCAGGCAACGGCTTGTTGCTGCAAAGCTGCTCGGCGAGTTGAAGAAGTTTCGTTCATTACGGTGTTGTTTGGAGCGGGATATTTACTATAACGATCCAAGGCGCTTAAATCCACACTAAGTACATTGGCTATCAACAGCCTGCCGGCAGTGCAGCAACGCTTTTGCCAGCTGTTTTTCCACCCAACTGGTCGAGATTTTCAGTTGCTTGGCAATCTCAATATGGCTTAAGCCCTCGATACGGCTTAAATATAAAATCTCGGCGCATTGATCAGGCAAATCGGCCAGTGCCAGCTGAATGTGCTGCAATTGATCTTGCGCTTCCGCCGTTCGTTCCGGCGCTGCCGAAGCGTCGATGTCGGTTTCGTCGCCCAGATATTGATCAAGCAATTCACAACGGCGTTTTTGCGTGCGCAGATGATCGAGAGATAGATTGGATGCCACTTTAAACAGCCAGGCCTGGACTTCGGTCTCACTGGCGGGAGGTGGCTTCAGCAGCGTCAATCTCAAAAAAATGTCTTGAATCAAATCGGCCGCAGTGTCGTCGCACCGAATGCGCTGCTGCAAAAAACGCTGGATTTGCGGGCGGGTACTTAAAAAAATTCGGTAAATATCGTGGTCTGAAAATGCCATGCGCGAAGCCAGGCCATGCTGGAGTTAATCGTGGCATTTGGCGCAGCAAAGTTTACGCCATGACGGAACTCAAAGACTTAACCGCCTGAAAATATGAGATTTTCGTTCGTTCGAAAAAATCAGAGCTTTGTTAGCATTCATAAAACTGTGTGAAATGCCGCAGCTATCTCGGCATTTCACACAGCTTTGTTTTCCGTTAGCCCGAAACACTTAATCCGAAAACGGAATAAGTTTGGCGCTACCGCATCATGACACATTGTTAACAGAAACCGAGGGAGTCGCAGTTATGACTGACACTCCGGCATCAAGGAACTGCGCCAGTACTGGTCTTCCTTCTCGAACAAGCGGCGGCTTTCTTCCGGCCCCCAGGAACCAGCCGGATAGGTGGCGATGTAGTCCCGCTCGGTGACCCAATTTTGCAAAATCGGATCGACGATGCGCCAGGCGTATTCCACTTCGTCGAAACGCAAAAATAATGAACGGTCGCCTTTCATCACATCCAACAACAAATCTTCGTAGGCATCCACGCGGCGTTCGTCGGGATTGCGAAAGCTGGCGTCCAGGCTGGTGGTGCGGGTACGCATTTCTAAGCCCGGCTCCTTGACGGTCATTTCGATGCGGATGCATTCTTCCGGCTGAATCCCCAGCAATATCCAGTTCGGCGTCATGCACTGCACATGGGTATCCCGGAAAAACTGAAACGGCGGGTGGCGAAAGCAGATCGAAATCGAGGATTGGCCCTTGGCCATACGCTTGCCGGTGCGCAGATAAAACGGCACGCCGCGCCAGCGCCAGTTATCGATCAACAATTTCATTGCCGCATAGGTTTCGGTACTGCTGTCAGCGGGAATATTGGCTTCCTCCAGGTAACCGCCCACTTTTTGACCTTCGATATTGCCGCGGGCATATTGGCCGCGAAAGGCATGCGCATGCACAGCCGATTTCGGGATCGGCCGAATGGACTTCAGCACTTTGACTTTTTCGTCGCGCAGCGATTCGGCATCCATGGACACCGGCGGCTCCATCGCCACCAAGGTCAAAAGCTGTAACAGGTGACTTTGCAGCATGTCGCGCATGGCCCCGGCGCTGTCGTAATACTCGCCGCGGCTGCCAATGCCCAGCTCTTCGGAGTGGGTGATCTGCACATGGTCGATGTAATTGCGATTCCACAAGGGCTCCAGCATGACGTTGGCGAAACGAAACACCAAGACGTTCTGCACCATGCCCTTACCCAGATAATGGTCGATGCGGTAAATCTGGTCTTCGCTTAAATAGCGGCTCAGACGTTTTTGCAAGGCCTGTGCACTCTCCAGATCGTAACCAAATGGCTTTTCGATCACGACTCGTCGCCAGCCGTATTCTTCGTTCAGCAGCTCCACTTGGCTCAAAGACTCGATGACGTTGCCGAAATCGCTGGGACCGATGGCCAGATAGAAGGCCATATTGCGGGAAAATCGCGGCTGAGCGTTTAGCGTTTCCGCCAGAGTTTTATAGCATTCCGGTTGATCGAGATCGCCGCGATGATAATCCAGCCGTTCGCTAAACCGATTGAATACGGCCTCGTCCAGCGGCGTATTGGCCTGCTCAAGTAGCAAGGCCTTCACTTCGGCCAGCCAGGTTGCTCTATCCCAGGGACGGCGGCCCACCGCCAGGATACGTGTGCCTTCCGGCAGTTTTTTTTCCAATTCCAGATGATAGAAGCCCGGCATGAGCTTCAAGCGCGCCAAATTGCCGGTAGCACCGAAAATGACGTAAGTGCAGGGGTCTGTATTCATAAAAGCCACCTTGTCTTTACTTTGCAATATAGGGTGCAGTTTGCATCATTTGCGCGGGCGCGTCGAACGCCAAAGCGCCGCAGCCGATAAAAGCGGCCAAATTAGAGCCACGCGAGTGTCACCTTGGTCATAATATGGCGTCATCGTCACCGAGACATTTCAGAACTTGATCCTGGTTATCCAACAGCCGAATCAGCTTAATTTTCATTTTATTAAAGCGCTGTTGCGCCAACTCTGCGTCGGCTTGTGCCAACGCTTTTTGCAAGTTCTCGACGACCGCCAGGCAGTCGGCAAAATCGTAAAAACAAAAGGTACCATGCAGTTTATGGTTCAACTCCCAAGCCTGTTGCAGCAAGCGATTGTCCACAGCCCGCTCGATCTCAAGTATCAACCCCGGCAACTGGTCAAATAATTTGGCCATTAGGATTTGGCTCAACTGCCTGTTATCCTGGGCTTTACGCAAAAGTTGCCCGGCATAATACTCGGCATTCACTGGCTCGTGTTGCCGCCAACGCACCAATAGTTGTTCCAATTGATAAAGGCGGACCGGCTTGACCAGACATTCGTTAAACCCGGCTGCAATTGCCCGTTCCTGCTGCTGATTTTGCGCGTGAGCCGTGACGGCGACTGCCGGCGTTTGCCGATTGTAGTTTTCGGTGCCGCGCAAATTGGCGGCGACATCGAAACCACTCAAAAACGGCATGTTCACATCCAGAAAGATGAAGTCGTAGCGGCGTTCTTGCAACAATTGCCAGGCCTCCCGCCCGTCTTTTGCCGAGGTGATATTGGTCGTCCAGTATTCCAACTGTTCGCGTAACAACCATAGATTGATTTCATTGTCGTCGGCGATCAGAATCGAAAAATCGTTGGTCATGGTTAATAGCTTCGAGCTGTGAATAATTTGCTGATGCCGTTATCGAATGTTTCGCGGCAAAAATCAATCTATAGTGCGGCAAACCATCGTAAACCGTTCCACACCCAAAGCGCCAGGCAATAAAAAACCCCGGCACCTTGCGGCAACCGGGGTTTTCAGGCCAAGGCCGAAGGCGATTACATCATGCCGCCCATACCGCCCATGCCGCCCATATCAGGCATTGCAGGGGCTTTGCTGTCGGATGGTGCATCGGCAATCATCACTTCGGTGGTGATCATCAGGCCAGCAACCGATGCGGCGTTTTGCAAGGCAGAACGGGTCACTTTCGCAGGGTCCAAAATACCCATGGCGATCATGTCGCCGTATTCGCCGGTAGCAGCGTTGTAACCGAAGTTACCGGTGCCTTTTTTCACTTCATTCAGAACCACAGACGCTTCATCACCGGCGTTGCTGACGATTTGACGCAAAGGCTCTTCCATAGCACGGCGCAGGATGCTGATACCTACATCTTGGTCGTGGTTGATGCCTTTCAGGCCGTCCAGGGCAGACAGTGCACGGATCAGCGCGGTACCGCCACCGGCAACCACACCCTCTTCAACCGCGGCGCGAGTTGAATGCAGCGCGTCTTCAACGCGGGCTTTCTTCTCTTTCATTTCCACTTCGGTCGCAGCGCCGACTTTGATCACCGCGACACCGCCAGCCAGTTTGGCCAGACGCTCTTGCAATTTCTCACGGTCGTAATCGGAAGTCGCATCATCAGCTTGAGCGCGAATTTGCGCGACGCGGCCTTTGATTTGATCTTCGTTGCCGGCACCGTCGATGATGGTGGTGTTTTCTTTATTGATTTGGACACGTTTGGCAGTACCCAATTGGCTGATGTCGGCTTTTTCCAAAGACAGACCCACTTCTTCGGAAATGACTACACCGCCGGTCAACACCGCGATGTCTTCCAGCATGGCTTTACGACGGTCACCAAAACCAGGCGCTTTAACGGCAGCCACTTTAACGATACCGCGCATGTTGTTGACAACCAGCGTTGCCAAGGCTTCGCCTTCAACGTCTTCCGCGATGATCAACAAAGAGCGGCCGGATTTAGCCACGCCTTCCAGAATCGGCAACATTTCGCGAATGTTGGAGATTTTTTTGTCATACAACAGGACGAACGGGTCGTCCAATTCGACGCTCATGCTTTCTTGTTTGTTGATGAAGTATGGAGACAAATAGCCGCGGTCGAATTGCATACCTTCTACAACGTCCAGTTCGTTGTTCAGGCCGGTGCCTTCTTCAACGGTGATGACGCCTTCTTTACCGACTTTTTCCATCGCTTCAGCAATGATCGCACCGACTGATTCGTCGGAGTTAGCCGAGATGGTACCTACTTGCGCGATCGCTTTGCTGTCGCTGCAAGGCGTAGCCGCTTTTTCGATGGCCGCAACCGCTGTAGTGACTGCCAAATCGATGCCGCGTTTCAGGTCCATTGGGTTCATGCCCGCTGCGACTGATTTCAAACCTTCGTTAACGATGGCTTGCGCCAGAACGGTCGCAGTCGTAGTACCGTCGCCGGCTACGTCAGAAGTTTTTGAAGCCACTTCTTTGACCATTTGCGCACCCATGTTTTCGAATTTGTCTTTCAATTCGATTTCTTTGGCTACCGATACACCGTCTTTGGTGATGGTTGGTGCGCCGAAGCTTTTATCCAATACAGCGTTGCGGCCTTTAGGACCCAAAGTCACTTTTACTGCATTTGCCAGAACGTTAACGCCTGCCACCATCAGTGCACGCGCGTCGCCACCAAATTTTACGTCTTTTGCTGCCATTTCTTATTCCTGAGATATTGGTTAATTGAAAAAGAGTGTGTCGAACGAGTTGGGATTAACCCAAAACACCCATGATGTCTTCTTCGCGCATGACGATGTATTGCTCGCCATCGACTTTAACTTCGGTGCCGGAATATTTGCCGAACAACACGCGGTCGCCAACTTTAACTTCCAGGGCACGTACTTGGCCGTTGTCTAACGGTTTACCTGAACCTACTGCCAACACTTCGCCTTCGCTAGGTTTTTCAGCAGCTGAACCCGGCAACACGATGCCGCCTGCGGTTTTGGTTTCTTCCTCAACACGTTTTACGACGATACGGTCATGTAACGGACGAATTTTCATCAATGTCTCCTTAATGTAGATAAAGTTAAAGGTTAAAAACTGTGTAAAGCAATTTAAAAAACAGCTACCCCTTACGGAGGAAGCGAGCTTTTAAGCGGCCTCAGTTTTATTAGCACTCTCTAGCAACGAGTGCTAATAATATCCGGCTTTTGCACTCTGTCAAGCTCTTTGGCATCATCTGCGCCTTACCCAAGCCATACACACTATGAACGACGAACAATTACTCCGTTACAGCCGGCAAATCATGCTGCCGCAAATCGATATTGCCGGTCAGCAAAAATTGCTCGATGCCAAAGTATTAATCGTCGGTGCCGGCGGTTTGGGCTCGCCTGCCTCAATGTACCTGGCTGCGGCCGGTGTCGGCCAGATCACCGTCTACGACGACGACCAAGTCGATTTGACCAATTTGCAACGCCAGATTGCTCACTACACCAGCGATATAGGGTTGGATAAAGTTATTTCAACCCAACAGACTTTGGAAAAAATTAATCCGGGCGTAAAAGTATTGGCTCGCAAACAGCGATTAGCCGGCGAACAGCTACTTGCAGAAGTGGCTGACGCCGACGTAGTGCTGGACTGTAGCGATAATTTCACCACCCGCTTTGCCATCAATAAGGCTTGCGTGAACCAACAAACCCCATTGGTATCCGGCGCGGCGATCCGCTTTGAGGGTCAAGTCAGCGTATTTACCCCAGGGTTAAACGATAGCCCGTGCTATAACTGTCTTTATCAAAGCGATGGCGAGGAATTGCAAAATTGCGCCCGCAACGGCGTGATTGCGCCGATCACCGGCATCGTCGGCAGCATACAGGCCTTGGAAACGATAAAGCTGATAGTCAACACCGGCAGCACATTAACAGGCCGCTTGCTGTTGCTGGACGGCCTGAGTATGGAATGGCACAGCATGCGCTTGAAGAAAAACCCACACTGCCCAAGCTGCGGCGCGAAATAAGCCAATCCACATAAAAAAGCCGAGCTAAACCCGGCTTTCTATTGCTGGCAAATAAGGCTTTATTAATTTTTTCCCAGTTTGCCTTTAACCATCAGAATGGCTTTGCTGACATTTCTCAATAGCGCCGAATCGCTATCGCCGTGCGGCTCGATGTCGCCGAACGGTTCGCCATTCTTCATGGTGTACATGTAAATGAAATACCCCAACGGTGCGAAAGCGAAGATGGCAATAATCAACATCAACACCACTAATTCGATAACTCCGCCCATATATACCTCCAACTATTTGTTTTTATTTTAATTTAGAATGAGGCCATAGACCTCGGGAATGGACTATAACCCCATCCCTTTTAGGGAACAAGCACAAAGTATTCTTTGTCAACTTATGGTTTTAACCTCAGGCTAATTTAGCCTTGGGGCAACTACGCCAACGCCATTTTCAACTATCAATCTGAGCATATGGACCATTACCCTAAAGCCAACTGGCACAGCCAAACGCCGGAAACCGTATTAACCCATTTCGGCGTAGAGCTGGGTCAAGGCCTGAGCAGCGAGGAAGCGCAAAAACGCCTAGCGACTAGCGGCGCCAACCGCCTGACTGCTCGCCGTGGCAAAGGCCCTTTGCTTTTGCTATTGGCGCAATTTCATCAGCCCTTGATCTACATCCTGCTGTTTTCCGCGGCCACCACCGCTTTTTTAGAGGAATGGACCGACAGTAGCGTCATCTTCGGTGTGGTCATTATCAATGCGGTGATCGGCTTCGTTCAGGAAGCGAACGCGCTGAAAGCCATTAACGCCCTGGCTCAGACCTTGAATATCAGCAGCAACGTCCTGCGTGACGGTCAGCGCCGAAGTATTGCTGCTGCCGAGTTAGTTCCCGGCGATTTGGTATTCCTGCAATCCGGCGACAAGGTGCCGGCCGATTTGCGCCTCTTGCAAAGCCGCGAACTGAAAATCGACGAGTCTGCACTCACCGGCGAATCGGTACCGGTGGAAAAGCAGGCACAGACTCTACCCTCGGCCACCTTATTGGCTGATCGCGCCAATATGGCGTATTCCTCGACGCTGATCAGTTACGGCAGTGCACTGGCCGTGGTGGTCAGCACCGGCGATAACACCGAGATTGGCCGCATCAACAAGCTGATCGGCAGCGCCGAACCGCTGGAAACACCGCTAACGCTAAAAATGAGCCAATTCAGTCAATTGTTGCTCTGGGTGATCGTCGGCTGCGCGGCCATTACCTTTGCGGTCGGCGTCTGGCGCGGTGAAACCATGTTGGACATGTTCATGGCCTCCGTGGCACTGGCAGTCGGCGCCATCCCGGAAGGTCTGCCCGCGGCGCTGACGATTACGCTGGCTATCGGCGTCTCGCGTATGGCCAAACGCAACGCCATCATCCGCAAACTGCCGGCGGTGGAAACCCTGGGCAGCACCACGGTGATTTGCTCCGACAAGACCGGCACCTTGACGCAAAACCAAATGACCGTGCAATTCGTGCAGGCAGGCGGTGAAATATTCGAGGTCAGCGGCAGCGGCTACACGCCGGACGGTGAATTTACAAACCATAACCAAGCGGTCGACCCGTCCCTTAAACCAGCACTATTGGAATGTTTAAAAGCCGGTCTGCTGTGCAACGACGCCAGATTAATCGCCGACACCGACAACTGGCGTATCGAAGGCGACCCTACCGAGGCCGCCTTGCTGGTAGCCGCCCACAAAGCCGGTCTGCATCAAGCCAGCGTCAGCGGCGACCATCCGCGCCTGGACGCCATTCCGTTCGAATCCGCGTACCAATTCATGGCCACTCTGCATCACAACCTGGCCGAAGACGCCCGGCATATTTATTTAAAAGGCTCGCTGGAAAGCCTGTTACAGCGCTGCGACAAGGCCTTTTCCGCCGATATGCGATTGGTTCCGCTGGATAAAAACGGGCTTAACCAACAAGCCGAAGCCTTTGCCGCACAAGGCTTGAGAGTCCTGGCTTTTGCGCGCGCTGAGCATGATGACGATGCGGTTGAACATCGCGAAGTGGGTGGCGGCCTGACCTTTTTGGGCTTGCAAGCCATGATCGATCCACCCCGCCCCGAAGCTGCCCGAGCCATTGCCGCCTGTTATAAGGCCGGCATCTCGGTGAAGATGATCACCGGCGACCATCCCGTCACCGCGCTGGCCATCGCTAAGCAGCTCAACATGCACCATACCGAACGTGTGATCAGCGGCGCCGACTTGCAACACTACAGCGAAGCCGACTATCGCAAACACGTCAAAGACTGCGATGTCTTTGCCCGCATCGCGCCGGAGCAAAAGTTGCAATTGGTGCAAGCCTTGCAGGCCAACGGTCACGTGGTAGCCATGACCGGCGACGGCGTCAACGATGCCCCGGCGCTGCGACAAGCCAACATCGGCGTAGCAATGGGCATGGGCGGCACTGAAGTCGCCAAGGAAGCGGCGGCCATGGTGCTAACCGACGACCACTTCGCCACCATCGAAGCCGCCGTCGAAGAAGGCCGCGGCGTGTTCGACAATCTGGTCAAATTCATCGCCTGGACCTTACCGACCAATCTCGGTGAGGGCCTGGTGATTACCGCCGCGGTGTTCGCCAATGTGGCGTTGCCGATTACACCCCTGCAAATTCTCTGGATCAATATGACCACCGCAGTACTGCTGGGTTTAATGTTGGCTTTCGAACCCAAGGAACCGGGTCTGATGCTCCATAAGCCACGCAATCCCAAGCAAGCTATCCTGACCAAACGCCTAATGTTTCGTATCTGTCTGGTCGGCCTGTTGTTGCTGGCCGGCGCGTTCGGCTTGTTTGAATGGGAACTATCGCAAAACGCAACCCTAGCTAAGGCCCGCACAGTCGCCGTCAATGTGTTTGTGTTTGGCGAATTGTTTTACCTATTCAACTGCCGCTCGCTAAATTACTCGATGTTCCGAGTCGGCGTTTTTTCCAATTTATGGCTGATTTTTGGTGTCGTCAGCATGATTTTGCTGCAACTGCTGTTTACCTATTGGCCAACGATGCAGGCCTTATTCGGCAGCGAGGCAATCGGTCGGGAGGAGTGGCTGTTGATTTTGGGGGTTAGCTCGGTTATTTACGTAGCGATAGGCCTGGAAAAACTAGTCGTCCGGCGCTTTAACCGCCGGCGTTGATTGCGCGAAGGTATCGAGCGCGGTTAACAGCGTTTCCAAGCTCTGTAAGGATTGTTTCTCAGCGGACTCTTGCGCTTCCAACTGCGCCTTGACAATGGCGCCGTCTATCGCCACCGCAGCCGCATTCGCCAGCTGCTGCCGGTTTGGGCCATCCGGCAACAGTTCGGCAATTACCCGCACCATATCCTGCTTGTGCTGATGGCAAATTTCCAGCACATCGGGCAACACGCCGCCCAATTCGGCGACGGTATTGATAAACGCGCAGCCGCGATAAATAGGCTTGCGAAACCATTCTGCCATAGTCGCCACCAGCGGCATCAATCCCGCACCCGCTTGCCCGCCGTGACGCTGTAAGGCATCGTTAAACCAGGCCATCCACAGGTCGTGCCGGTAATCCAAAAACGCCCGGATCAAATCATTCTTACTGGGAAAATACCGGTAAAACGTCACCTTCGTCACTCCGGACTCGGCAATTACTTTGTCGATGCCGGTGGCGCGGATGCCGTCGCGATAAAACAAATCATGCGCGGCCAGTAATATCCGCTCGCGAGGCGGGCGGTCCGACAGCAGTGTGGTGGAATCAGAGATCATGTTTCGATTGTAGACAAGTCTGTCTACAATTGCTACCATCGCCACAAGTAGACAAACCTGTCTACTTACTTTCTCACCCCAGTCAGGAGCTCAACGATGGATAGCAAACCGCCTCTACCGCCCTTTACCGCCGACACTGCCACGCAAAAAGTCCGCATGGCAGAAGATGCCTGGAATAGTCGCGATCCGGATCGCGTCGTGCAGGTGTATACCGAAGACAGCCGCTGGCGCAATCGCGCCGAGTTTCCGGTAGGTCGCGGGCAAATTCGTGAGTTTTTACAGCGCAAATGGGCCAAGGAATTGGATTATCGACTAATCAAAGAATTATGGGCTTTTACCGACAACCGTATCGCGGTGCGTTTCGCTTACGAGTGGCATGACGATGCCGGCAACTGGTTTCGCAGCTACGGCAACGAAAATTGGGAGTTTAACGAATACGGATTAATGCAGCGTCGCTTTGCCAGCATCAACGATTTGCCGATTAAGGCCGATGACCGCTTATTCCATTGGCCGTTGGGCCGGCGACCTGACGAGCATCCGGGACTGAGCGAATTGGGACTGTAAAACCAGTAAATTCAGACGCCCATAAAGCAAAAGGGGCGGATAAATCCGCCCCTGTCGGTCTAGCCTTCGCTCGTTAACGCTTAGTGGCTAACCTCGACTTTACCGCCTTTTTTCTGACCGATGGCCAACAGCGTTTCGGTGAACCAGTCGGTATCGATATTGAACGGTTTGCCGCCTTTGATGCGTGGAAACTCGATAGCGCGCAATACGTTGCCGTTATCTTCGTCGTGGCCCATCACGCCGGATTCGCGGCGAAACGCGCATTCCACGGCCAGATCAGCGCAAGATTTGATCAGACGCATATCATCAACATTGGCTGATGCGGCGCGGGCGAAATAACCGGATTTCTGCACCAGGGTTTTTTCCGCACCGATCATTTGCGCGAATTGCTCGCCAAACCATTTGCCCGGATTGACTGCATCCAGCTTGATGTGGCCGAACGCATCACGCGGCACTTCTTGGCCTTTAGCTTGCAGTTCGGCAACGATAGCTTCCACACCGGCGCCTTCGGACACGAAGATATTCACGCAATCGACTTTATCCATCACCGCGCGTAAACGCGCCGCTTCGGCTTCCAGATCGATAGCCATTTCCGGAACGAATACCGCATGCACTTCATACGATTCACGAGACAAGCCCAGCTCAGGCAGCCACTCAGCGCGATCCAGCAATTTGCGATATTCCTGCGCGGTCGCGGCGGTCAGCCAGCCACAGTTACGGCCCATCACTTCGTGGACGATCAGCATGCGTGGATTGGAATTGTTCTCGGCCACCACGTTCATGAAGTAACGTGCACCTTGTTCGGCGGCAGTCCAGGCACCCAGCGATTGTTTGATCGGGAATACGTCGTTATCGACGGTTTTTGGCAAACCGATCACGGTCAGACCGTAGTTGTTTTTGGCCAGAAATGCCGCCAAATCGGCCGCCGCAGTATTGGTATCGTCACCGCCGATAGTATGCAGAATATCGACGCCGTCTTTAATTAACTGGTCGGCAGCGACTTTTTGCGGGTCTTCGCCTTCTTTCACCAAACCGCGTTTCACGCAGTCTTTGATATTGGTCAGCTTGACGCGGCTGTTGCCGATCACTGAACCGCCGAAACGTTGCAGCAAGCCGGCTTTTTTGCGGACTTCATCGGTCACGACATAGGAGTCACCCAGCAGCAGGCCTTTGTAGCCGCCACGGTAGCAAATAATTTCGATGCTAGGATCAATTTCTGTGTAGCGTTCAATCAGGCTGCCGATAGCGGAGTTCAGGCAAGGCGCCAAACCGCCGGCCGTGAGGATTGCAACTTTTTTGGGTTTGTTCATGGGCGTTTCAAATAAAAAGTTAAGAAAAAGTGTGATGGCTCGGCGTACCAACCATCAGCTATCGCCGCGTCTCAGCGCCGGCGTTGCGATCCCTTTTGCCGCAACACTCGCCAAAACGGTGCAAGCCGCGCGATTCTAACACAAGCTTTTCTTTTATCAGGCAACGTTCGATGATCGCTCAGCTCACCCAGCTTAACCGGCTGCGCCACAAACACTACCGCATCAAAATCCAGTGGCGCGGAGGCTCGAATAAAAGCGGAGTAGGTTAGCGGCTCGACATCGGTCGTAGTGATACTAACTTTGGTTAATTCACCGCAATCGCTTAGCGAAAGCGACAAATAATCGCTGAGCCCGTGTTCGGCCTGTGTGAGCAACAAATCCTCAAGCGGCACCGCAAGTTTGCCTCGTTTGATACCTTGAATGTGTTGATATGAATTATCTGTCATCTGTTACCGCTCCGCACTGAACTAGCTAAATTGCGGTAGTAAGCTTATCGTCCTTGCGATTTATCGCCAGTGTACCAAGGTTCTAAACCAGCCTAGATCAAGCACTTAAGCGCTAAGCGGCCAGCAACCAATCCTCCACCAAGCGACAAAACGCATCCGGCGCCTCAACGTATAACCAATGGCCGGTATCTGGAATTTTCGCGATCTTTGCTTGCGGAAACACTGCATAAATCGCTTCTTCATCCAGATATTTGGAATTACCGCCACCGATGAATAACACCGACCGGACGAACCGGCGTTCGCCGACTTCCGGAAAGCCGACAATGTGATGGGCATTTTTTTGAATAATATCCAGATTGATCCGCCAGTAGTAATTGCCGTCTTTCAGCAGCAGATTTTGCAGCAAAAACTGTCGGTAGGCTAAATCCGGAACCGCCTCGGCTAGCGCCTCTTCCGCTTGCTTTCGGTTGCCAATGCTATCCACCGGCAAACGACTAAGAGCGTCTACAAGATCGTCGAAGCTATGCTGATAACTTACCGGCGCGATGTCCGCAACGATTAAACCAGCCACCCGCTGCGGATGATGCAAGGCAAACCACATCACCGCCTTGCCCCCCATGCTGTGCCCGAGCAGATGCGCGCTGTGAATACCGTGGCTATCCATAAAAGCCAACAAGTCGGCGGCCATGCTGGGGTAATCCAACACCTCGGCATGCGGCGAACTGCCGTGGTTGCGCATATCCAACACATAAACATGCCGCTGCTCCGCTAGGCGTTTGGCCACCGAACGCCAGTTACGCGAGGCGGCCAGAAAACCATGCACAATCAGTAATGGCGTGTCGCCGGGTTCGCCGAAACTATCGTAAGCCAGTTCGATGGTCGTCATCGTCACTGCGCTCAAGCAAAACCGAAGATTGCGCCCAATATCCCACCGAATACGCCGCCCCACACCACCAGCCAACCCAAATGTTGCTTGATGATGGATTGCACCATTTCCTTGACCAATTGCGGCGTTAATTCGCTCAAACGCCTGTCGATCACCATTTCGATTTTGCCGGTCAAATCCTCGCCAATCTTGTGCGCATTCAATCCTTGCTGTAAAGCGTGTTTAAACCGTTCTGACTCCACCATTTCCGAGAGAGTATGCTGCATTTTTTCGGTAAAGGGTTGTTTTAGCGGCAATAACGCCTCTTCGCCGCCCATCATCAACAACATGCCACCAAACGAAGAAGCCATAATGGAAGATACCAAGCCTTCGTATACCTTGTCGTAATCGACAGCATTTAACAAAGGTTGCAAATTCAAGACCTTGCCACCTTGCTGCTCTTCTGTTTCGATAAACTGTTCGATATTTTCCACCGTGAAAAATTGCTGCATCATCAAGGCCTTGATCGATGCTTTAAACTCTTCGAAACGCGCCGGGATAATCCCCGAGCCATACAAAAACGGCACCTTTTCGAACAGCATATGGATAGCCAGCCAATTGGTAATTGCCCCGGAAAATGCAAAAAAACCAATTGCTTTCAGCGTTTCCGGATAAAACGGGCTGACATAGCCGGCAGCGATAATCAGCAGGGAGATAAAGTTGGTTAAAAAGCTTTGATTTAATAATTTTTTCATTATTTTGTTAAGTAACATGCGAACAGCAAATTTTGCCAAACACTGTTGCCGTAGGCCAGCATAAATTGGGACTAAATATGAACAATACTATTTCTCCGAACCATAACGGTGAACCCGGCAACCAAATTCTATTTGCAACCGGGATGTGTTCGTTGGGCTGGCTGCTAGTGGCGGTTAAACCAACCGGCGTTTGCGCAATCGCCTTGGGCGATGCTCCGGAGGATTTAACCACAGCCTTCCAGGATAAATATCCTGAAGCGGCGTTTACAGACGGCTCCCCCGAATTCGAACGCATTTTCGCCGCATTGCGAAAATTTATCGACGTACCGGAGCAAGGACTGGCGCTGACATTGGATACAGGCGGAACGCCGTTCCAACAGCGCGTTTGGCAGGCATTACGGGAAATCCCTGTCGGCGCCACCGCTAGTTACAGCGAGATTGCCCGGCGCATAGGTTCGCCGAATTCGGCGCGTGCGGTGGCAAGCGCTTGCGCCGCCAATCCTTTGGCCATAGCCATACCATGCCACCGGGTATTAGGGATTGACGGGAAATTATCGGGTTATCGCTGGGGTTTGGAACGCAAAGCAGCGTTATTAGGCCGGGAGTTGCTTTACAAAAAGCAAATAATCGAAATCGGATGATAAAACCATAATCCGCAAATTGGCAGCCCGCGCCGATGAAAACCCATTTATTCAAGGCCCGCTAAATGGCTTGGCAACGTTCCGCAATCATTCTGCCGATGGGAAGTGCTGAAGTCGCGGCCGGCGAAGGCGCATTGCAGACGTGCAGCATGCGCTCGGTCTGCTTAAACAGAAAATCGTGGACGGCCTGGCCTTCATTGGTAACAACCTGAGCACGGATACCCGCCCGGAACGGCAATAAATCTTCAACGCTTAACGACGGGCAATATTTGCGGCATTTCCGAAGGTAAGCCCGTTTGCTCAACGACGTCACCAACTCTTGCCGCGCGTGGTGGCGGTAGCGATAAATCAATTTCCAGAACCCAGGAAATCCTAAAAAATCTGCGCAATCTCGCCGGGAAAACGATAACTTGGGATAGCCTTCGCGGGCGAAACCAATCACCGCGTTTGGCCCCACAGTCACACTCCCGTCTATCATACGGGTCAAGTGAATACCCAGGAACGGCAGCGCCGGGTCGGGCGCCGGATAAATGAGGTGGTTGACGACCGCATTTTTGGCTTGCGGCAATTGAAAATATTCGCCGCGGAAGGGCACGATACGAAAATCAACATCCAGACCAGCCAAGCGGGCCAACCGGTCGGCTTGCAAACCGCCGCAGACGATCAATTGGCCTGCGCGAAAGAACTCTCCGCCACCCCCGACTTCAACGTAGTGGGTACTCTCCTCAATGCGATCCACCTGCAAACCGTAACGCACCACCGCACCGCCTTGCACCACTTGTTCGGCCATTTTACGGCATACCAAGCCGTAATCGACAATAGCCGTTTCCTGGCTATATAAGGCAGCAATCCCACGAATATTTGGCTCACTGCGTGCAAGCTCAGCTCCGTCGAGGCGTTCCAATTGCAATCCGTTAGCAATCGCGCGGTCGTACAGTGTATTGATCCGTTCGTGCTCCACGCTGTCAGTCGCTACGATAAGCTTGCCGCATTCGTCGTAGGGAATCCCATGCGCGCGGCAAAAATCCTTGGTCGCCACCAACCCCTCCCTACACAGACGCGCCTTCAGGCTCCCCGGCTCATAATAAATACCTGCATGTATGACGCCGCTGTTGTGACCGGTCTGATGTTGGCCGGGCATCTCCTCTTTTTCCAACAACACAATGCGAGCGTCTGGATGGCGTTCCTGCAGCGTCAGCGCAGTTGCGAAACCGACGATACCCCCGCCGATAATGCAAAAATCAGAAAACGTCGTCATGTTGCCCCTTCAAATAATGCTGATCGAGAACCGAGCAAGCCTCGGCAAGCGAATATATCACCACAGTCGGTCGGGCGTCGTTGGCATCCTCTCCCAGCAACAGCGTCACGCCAACCCCCGCCGCTTTTGCGGCAACAATATCGGAATGTTTGTCGCCCAAAAGCAGGGAACGGGACAGATCCAAACCAAGTTCGTCGCGAGCCCGCAACATCATCCCCGGATTGGGTTTGCGTTCGAAAGACTCACGTTTGTAGTCGCCAACACCGTGCTCGGGATGAAACGGACAAAAATACACCGCTGCCAACGGCGCACCTTCCGCCGCGAAGCGCTCACTCATCCAGGCCGTAAGCGCGTGAAATTGCGCTTCCGTATAAAAGCCCCGTCCGATGCCGGCCTGATTGGTCACCACCACCAACACCAAGCCCAAGCGGGTTGCCAGACGGCATAGGTCGAAAATGCCGTCAACAAATTCAAAATCTTCGATACGGTGGACGTAATTCTTTTCGACGTTGATAACGCCGTCGCGATCCAGGAACAATGCAGGTTTTGCGTAAGTTTTCGTCATAGAACGACTAACCCGTCAAACAAACGGTTTCAGCAAACCGTGAGCGGCCAGTTGCCTGCCCAAAAACCATATCCATAACGATAAGCGCCAGCGCAACGGCAAACCTTTATCCAAAAAAATAAAACGTGTGATATAGCTTGCTACACCCAGCATTCCATGAGGCACTGAACTCGGAACACAATCATCCAAAGCGGCCGGCACTGTTTCCTTCTGACTCGCTTCAGATAATGCCCTGGCACCATTTGCCCGCATGGTGATTAGCGACAAGAAATCGCCATCATCTGCAAACCTTCCTCGCTGCCGGTAGGTATCATCCATGGGCGCCTTTCCTGCCCGATAATGCATATGCTCGAATATAAGCTCAGGTAAATAGCGAATACGTTTAAGGCCCAGTTTCTCCAAACGCTTAAAAATGTCCATAAGGTGATAATCGATGAAGGCACCTTTATAAATCATTGGAAAAGGCTCTCTTAAAATCTCGCAAGTTTTTCGGGAAAGGATAGGGAATGTGCAAAGATTTCCTTTCTTAAATAAATCGTTTCCATAGGCCAGATAGATACGATCCGGAATACTGTCATGCAATTGGCGTATTATGCTGTCCCAACCACGAGTGCGAATAATCATATCGTCGTTAGCAAGAACGATAATATCTCCACGCGCCATTTCATAACAGGCGGTATTGTATGCGCCCATGGTTGCCCGAGGTCCTATAATACGTTTAATGGTTAATCCTGGGCATTCCATCGAGTGGCTAGCAAAATCATCCTCGTCCAGGTAAACAATAACTTCCACATATTCCGGATACTCGCTATTCTCGAGAACGCTTTTTAAAAAATCGTTGGCGCGTTGCAAGCGGCCGCGGCTAGGTAATAGGAGGGAAATCAGCGCATTTTTCATAACGCCTCGATACCATCTAAACTTCCAAGAAATCCAGCCGATCTTGAATAAGCCATTAAACAAAATTTAAAGTTGACGATCAGATATTCCTCTCTCTCGAATTAGAGATTTGATATTCCGTTTTTCCATAAACTAAGGTAGTTTTAGCACGCAACAATATTGGCACCAAAAAAATTTGCCCTTCGGCAACATAAACTGAATCATAACAGCCTTAGTTAGACAACACGAGTTGGAATTTCGAATTGTAACTGGATCCTGTACACGACCAGACTTGAAGACAGATCGCACTTTTTATAGCCAATACTCAATAAAAACAACCAGATCGATCCCCAACGTCAAATATGGACAAATCAAAAACCGAGAGATTGTAAAAACTCTACCTGCCTTTGCGAAGCCGTTGATGGAACGCAACCTGTTGGATTGCAATCGGTTTCGACAGTTTCGATACTCTTATTGCGAAGGCTTTTTCGAGGCACCCTCGGGATTGTGGCTACGGACTGAATTAGGCCGCAAGAAAAGCGCGGATATCCTTGACAACATATACCTCTCGTAGACGCCTACAATCGTCAAGAGTAGAACAATCGTCAAAAGATAATTGATCCAAATCGTCGCGGCGGTCCATCGGGAGCCTCCGGTAAAGCGGAATGCCACCTCATGGTACCCGGGAGTCAATTCTAAGGCCTTAAAGGCAATATTGGCCGGAAGAATTGGCGCGGGATGACCATCGATCTGGGCGTGCCAGCCTGGATGCAGGCTGTCCAAATAAATCAGGAATCTGTTTGAACCAGCAGGTATCTCAATATTGGCTATCAGTTGGTTGGCACTGAAACGGCGAATTGTAATTACGTCCGCAGAAATGGCCGATGATGAAGTTGGCATCGCGTCGGACCAACCTGGATGACTAGTCTGGACGACCGGCGTTTCGTACAGAGTCGCCGCAGTATTGATGATATGTCTCACCTGGGCGTCGTTATCTGTGAGAACCGGCGTACGAGCTAAATAGAGTTTTGGCGTTTCACAGCCAATTGCAGCCATTAGCGCAGTATCGTTAACGACGCTTCCAAGTGTGAAGTATTCCTGCGGAGATTGCCCGTCCGTTACGGCAAGACGTGTCCGAATAAGCGAATCAAATGGCGTACTTATCATATCCACGCGGTGAACCGGAAAACACAGATCGAGCGACAAGCTTCCGTATCCCAAACTGTTGCGAGCCCCCCATACCTCCATCAGGGATAACTGGTGAATGATGTCCTGCTCGATTTCTCTTCGGCGCATCGAGCTATAAAGCAAGTGACGCACATCGTAGGCGTGACGGAGAGACTGCCAGTGCCTGAACCAATTTGGCGTCATGGCCGGGGCGCGCCACTCCAGCATGAACTTATAACTCATCATTTCCAGCAAAACGCAAACCAGAAGACCGGGACCCAGTATGTCGCGCGTAACTAGCTTAGTCCCAAGCCCAAATGCCACCAGGACAAATAATACAACGATAGCCCACTGCCAATAATGAAAGGCGAAAGGTATATCCAGGCTGGAATCGCTTGCGTAGGCATACTGCCATCCATGCTCAGCATCGACCATGACAAAAACCGCACCCAATGCAATAGTGAGCGAGGTAAGGAACAATGTGTTACGGCCACGTGCGGACCTATTTTCCAGATAATGATCAATACCAAATCCCGAAGCAACGATAAGCAGAATCTTCGCGACCGGCGTGACAAATCCGATGTGGCGAAATTTATCCATCGTGGGGAAAAACCTATAGGCAATTTCCGCCACCCCCCCAGAAGCCCCCAGAGAAAATAGCAGCACCAACCCCACTAAAAGCACGAACACCCCAAAGGCCTTTGTCCTTGCGTGTATCAGGGCAAACGTCACGAACAGTATGGTGAAGAGACCGCTGTAGGCAACAAAAGCAAAACGAACCGGTGCCGCATAGATGAACTCCATAAATTTCACGGGTGATACATATCCCCCATAAGTCAAGAAGATATCCAGCCCGACAGACCCGTTGGCCTGCCGCAGGGAAGTGAAGCTTTGCATGCCGTCGATTACATGCCGGGCAAATTGAACGTTCATAAAAGCGATGACCAGCGCTACGCAGACGATTACCTGCCCTCCTGGATTCGGAATCGCGAAGCGTAGAAGTGACGGCATTTGAGGCCGGAATAGAAGCAGCCAGATACAGACGAATGCGCCCAGCGTGGCCGCAATGAATATCTGCGTATAAAAAAGCCCGCCTAGAGTCATCACAATCAGCGCGAACGCTAAATGTTCCAAGCCTTCACCACGTAGATACCGGGCGGTGTGATACAACAACAATGGATACAGATAAATCAGGTGGAAGTTCCAATGAATCTGCGTCCCCCAAGAAACCGACAGCACACCAGTGATGCCAATGATGATAGGGCTGATGCGGTGCCTATGGAAAAGTGAGGACAGCTGGTAGAGGCCATAGATCAGCAAAGTTTCTTCGAGATAAAGTCCGAACCGAAACAGTAATAGCGTGTCAGTGACGGAAAAGAGTTTTCCCAAAAAAACGGCAGCATAAAAGGCCGGCGTGAACGTGAATGCATAGGCAAAATCCGCCGTGACACCCTGACTGGTAAATGGTAACCAAAGTGGAAACTCATCCGAGAGTAAAAATTCGCGATAGACCGTGCCAAACATCTGGAAGTTAATCATCGTGTCGTGGGCCAATGGCAGATTGGCTGCTGCAAGAGTCCAGAATAGACAGGCATGCAGACTCAGAATGATGACTAGGTCAGAAGGGAAGTAGTTGCCTGTAACATATTTAGGAGCAGTTTCAGTCATGCCTTACTACCGTTTCCACCTGACCATTGAAAAAATAGCTGTAGCAATAATTTCATTTGCGCGTTCGGTCGTATGGGCGAAATCCAGAAACACCTCGCCTTGTTTATTATCAAGAACACTTCTCAAATCTACCGATATAATTCCGTCGGCATTCAATGCGTCATTCTGGTTAGCAAACTTGTCAATGCTATGCGTATACACAAACTCCATTCCTGGAGGGGTCAACAAGAAGTTATCAATAAGCAATTGCTCGTGTTTAGTGCGAGATTTAAGAGAAAAGATGGACGGTTGAAGAAAATGATAAAAATCAGCGCCCGACGCTTTGCTGTATTGATGCGCTAAGCGAATATTATTGGCAAAATTCTCGCTCGCCTTAATCGCCCTTGCGTTTACCTCTTCGGCATTGCGCGTATGTAGAGGGGGTGACTGCTGTTTGATATATTTGAGAAGTTCGGCAAAGTGTATTAATTTTAATTTCTCTAAAACCGGCAATATTCGTGATTCAAGGACACCGGGTTTTTCTGAATTCCGTAGAGTGTTTATATTGAGACCATATTCATAATCGTTGTATACTTTATATATAATATCGCAGCCACCATCGAAAAATATTACAATATCACCTTCCTTTAGCGTTGTTTCGTGTAAGAAAAAAAGTTGCTGCTCGGAGTTCATGGATGAGACACCGTAATTCACGACTTTATATTGAGTCGTAATTTCGTTGATCTTGCGCTGCACTATGCTCGGGATAGTGTATTCGTCCGGTACTTCCTGAGAATATATTGTGGACGCGCCATAAATGTATACAGTATTTTTCGCGTCTTCCGGGACAAACGCCGTCCGGCGATGCCCGTCAATCACATTGATATACTTACCTTCAAAATTTACTAATCTACGGACTTTATCATCAAATTTTCCTTTTTCTCCGTTAGAGGATTCATGCATGAATTCCGCGCTAAAGTAAGGCGAATCAGAATATGCCGGTGGTTTTTTTGCCCTGAAAACCCACCGGGAATCATATGCCGGTAGTTTTTTTATGATGAGCTGACTACATATTTCTATTAAATAACTCGTAACTATAAGAGTCACAAGGACAATGATCAAATTGGATATTCTGTCGAATTTCACCGCCATCAACACGTTCTCTTGTAAGGTTTGTTATCGTTCTTTAAAGGGCTTGACTCCAATCATGCCTATAAGCAACATCCTCAAACTTATCGGTTGATTCGGAGTTTCCAGTCTCTGTGCTGAATACCCGGTTTTGGGTCGTAGGCGGCTTATGGGTAAGCCTTGTTTCGTGCAATTCGTCAGAAATCGAAATAGATAAAAGCCGCAGTATTTCCTTGACTTATTGTGATCGCCACAAGCCAACAGAAAGCCAGCGCAATCCATATAAATTCAGACTGAGCGTAATGAACCACAATTTTGATCCGCCTGATGTCGTCAAACCGGTGTAGCGCGAAGAACACTAAGATCAACAACAACGGAAAAACATTATTGTTGGCGAACGAATCAATCCCGCCCCAACCACCGATAAAGGGGGCCGCCCAGATGTCTAGCGCTTTTGCAATAGTCGGGCTACGAAAGAAGACCGCTGCAAAAGCGAAAAAATGAAATGTCAGCAACACCCCAATCCAATCGGGCATTTTGCCGGATGGCAATCTGCGTAAGACGGGCCGCAACAAATAATTAACCGATATACCGATGCCGTGCAGCAAGCCCCAAATCAAAAAGGTCCAATTCGCACCATGCCATAAACCGCTTAATAGCATGGTGATCAATATATTACGGACGGCCTTGAACCGTCCGCGCCGGTAGCCGCCGAGCGGCTGGAAAAGATAGTCACGAAACCAAAATGACAGCGTAATATGCCACCGGCCCCATAAGTCGCTAAGCGAACGCGCGGCGTAAGGCCGACGGAAGTTATTAGGTAGACGGATTCCGATCGCGAGCGCAAGTCCAATCGCCATGTCGGTATACCCACTGAAGTCGCAATAAATTTGAACCGAGAAACCGTAAATTGCCAACAGCGCGTCCAGAGCCCCAAGCGTCCCGTTTTGGTTATAAACATCATTAACCGCAAAACCGACCTGATCCGCAAATACCAGCTTTTTGACCAAGCCAAGCGAAAAAATCGCCAGCGGCACGGTAAACCGGCGTAGTGTCGCCATGCGCTGCCGTTCGAGTTGCGGCAGCAATTCAGCAGGGCGCAGAATCGGCCCGGCGATTAGATGCGGAAAGAATAAGACATAGGCGAGCACTGCCGATGCGGATGACGTTGCCGGAAACTTGCCTTTGTAGATATCGATGACATAGGCCGTGAGGGTAAACGTGACGAAAGACAAACCAAGCGGCAGCGGCATATTGAGCAAATTGTCTTGCATACCAACGAACGGTCCGATCAGTTCCCTAAAGAAAAAATCCGTGTACTTGTAGAAAACCAGCGGCAAAAATAAACCGATGACGCACGCAACCGCCCGGCGTTTGCGTGCGACTGGATTGACCGCGCCATTCATCCAAATGACGCCGAGGTAGGCGATTGCCGTCAATAAGTAAGGCAGCCATATGTATTCGATTCGCCACCATCCATAAAAAATCGTACTGCCAAGAATGATCAGGTAAATTCTAAATTGCTTGGGGATGATAAAGTGGAGCAGGAAGTAAACGGAAAAAAATACAAAAAATATCGGCGAACTAAATAGCATTCCTTGTCCTGTTTAATTATTGACAGAGGCGTGACCTGATTGGGAAAGCATGGGCAGGATCGCCTCGGCCATTAATCGGTGGCCAAGTGCGTTAGGGTGCGGATCGGTAGGCATCGCCCAGATGTCTTTCGGAGGCACACCTTTCATTGTGGGCAGCTGGTCGCAATAAGTGTATCCATACTCAGCCGATACTTGCTTCATGATGTCATGGACAAACCCGAATTTGTAGTCAACTAAGTTGTATGTGATGGGCGTCATGGCCAGATATATCCGAATATTGTTCGCTTTGGCATACTCCGAAAGTTGTCTGAGCTTTTCTTTCATTTTGAGCATGCCGGGCGCTTCTGGCTGATAGACGTCGCGATAGTACTGCACCATTGATTGTTCTCCGTTCTTATCGAAGAACCGGTGATAGACGCCCCATAAGATCACCGCCAGTTGACTGTGACGTAACAACAAATTATCTCCGCCAGCAGGCAGGTCTTCAGCGTCGCGCAGACAATAATGCACGACGATATCGGTCGGATGCAGGCCGGTAAGCTCATCAAAAAAACGGGAAACGTAGCGCTCTGTGTTGTAGTTGCCGACGCCGGCGTTAAGCACCTGTACGGGCTGTTTGTCGATAGCGCTTAACGCCGTCTCAAGTCTGGCTTCAAGGGTGTCCTGTTCAGAAACTCCCCAGCCAAATGTGATGGAGGCACCGAGAAAGAGAATTCTTCGTCCGCCTGGCGGCAAAGCAGAAAGCGGGGCACCGCGCAACCCATGCTCGTTGAGGCGAATTTCGACATTCTGCAATATCGCCGATTTTGACCTGACATGATCGAAGTCAAGCATAGGCTCAGGGCGGCGGGTTTTTAGTTCCTTGCCGTAGCGCCACATCTCGATATCGTAGTTGGTCATTGAACTGTTTTTTATGCGCAGGAGGCCTTCTGCGAGACCGAGAGCAATTGCCGACGACAGGCAGAGCAAAATTATCGATAGGAATTTTTTATTAGTTTGTGGCATGGCAACCTTAGCGAAAGTTTGATCTATGAAATTCCAATCACTTGACTTTGGAGTGCCGTCGTTATTTTTGGCGGCTGGCCAACTGGTGTGTATTGGGAAAATCTATTTCTCAAACAAGACAAGGAGGAGAGACTTGTTTTCATTGGCAGTTTTTAATTCAAAAATCAGTTGCTATTCAAGTAATGCGTTGGTTTTCTAATAATCAAGCCGTGGTTAATCCGGCTCAAGAGTGGTGCTGTAATTTGTTTTCAGACGGTTATCCTGTTTTTCTTTGTAGAGAATGTAGTTCTCAATGACCAGTAATTCGATCTCGGAGCCCATGAAACAACGAAACGCATCCTTCGGGCTGCAAACGATGGGTTCCCCTCGAATGTTGAAGCTGGTGTTAATGAGTACAGGGCATCCAGTGCGGGCTTTGAATGCGGAGAGGAGTTCATGAAACCTCGGATTGGTTTCGCGATCTACGGATTGGATTCTTGCGGAATAGTCTACATGGGTCACTGCGGGTATTTCGGAGCGCGGTATATTTAGTTTATCGATCCCGAACAGCGCCGATTCCTGTTCCGTTACTTCCGTTCGCTTGTCTTTGGCTACATTGGCGACGAAAAGCATATATGGGCTGTCGCAATCGAGTTCAAACCACTCAGCCATATCCTCACGCAATATTGCCGGCGCAAAAGGACGAAAGCTTTCGCGATACTTTACTTTTAGGTTTAATGTTTTCTGCATCGCCGGATTACGCGGATCGCCAAGGATGGAGCGAGCCCCCAGCGCTCGAGGGCCAAATTCCATGCGCCCCTGAAACCATCCAACGGCTTTTCCCGCTACCAAAGCATCTACGGTGGCCGTAATCAAATCGGCGTCGCTTAGCCTTTCGAAGCGCGCGCCGGCGCTGGAGAGCTGTTGTTCAATCTCCCCATTATTGTAACTCGGCCCCAGATAAGTGCCGGACATTGCATCTTTTCCATTTGTCCGGCGCGGTTTGTCGCAATGCGTGTAATAAGCAGCCAACGCGGCGCCAACCGCACCTCCGGCGTCACCCGCGGCCGGTTGAATCCAAATGTTTTCGAATTTACCATCGCGCAAGATTCTGCCGTTAGCCACACAATTAAGTGCGACGCCGCCGGCAAGGCAAAGATTTTTACGGCCGGTTTCATTGAATAGGGCTCGCGTCAAGCGAAGCACTATTTCTTCCGTAACCCATTGAATAGATGCGGCAATATCCATGTGCTTCTGGGTCAAAGGCTGCTCGGGCTTTCGCGGCGGATCGCCAAAAAGCGCGTCGAACTTTTTGTTGGTCATCTTGAGGCCAGTGCAATAATCAAAATATTGCATATCCAGCCGAAAACTCCCGTCGGCTTTTAGATCAAGGAGTTTACTCAGGATAACGTCGACATATTTTGTTTCGCCGTAGGGCGCCAGTCCCATTACCTTGTATTCGCCAGAGTTGACTTTAAAGCCAAGATAATAGGTAAATGCCGAATATAAAAGGCCAATCGAATGAGGGAAATGAATTTCCTTCACTGCCTCTAAACGGTTGCCGCATCCGATTGCTACTGAAGTCGTTGTCCATTCGCCGACGCCATCCATAGTTAATACAACGGCTTCCTCGTATGGTGAGGCAAAAAAAGCGGAGGCGGCGTGGCTTTGGTGATGTTCGGCGAATAGCAAACGACTTTCTATATTCGAATCCGCACCCAGGTTTTTCAACTCATCCCGCAGTAATAGCTTTTGAAACAGCTTTTCTTTGAGCCAAATCGGCATTGCCGTTAAAAATGATTGAAAACCACGTGGAGCAAAAGCAATATAGGTTTCAAGAAGTCGTTCGAATTTTAAAAAAGGCTTGTCGTAAAATACAACATACTCAATTTGATCCAGATTTTTACCGGCCGCGTTCAGGCAATATTCAATTGCATTTTTAGGAAAAGCTGCATCATGTTTTTTGCGGGTAAACCGCTCTTCTTGCGCCGCGGCGATTATCTGACCGTCTACAATCACACAGGCCGCGCTATCGTGATAAAACGCCGAGATACCTAATATATTCACGCTTTCTTCGGCAAACTTCAAAATATGGCGTAGATAAATGGCGCGATCGCGGAGCCTTGGCTTAAAACGACCAGACCGCCGACCAAGGCTAGTACGAATATGATCGGTAATAGCCAATATTTCTTTCGCATGGAGAGGAAGACCCAAAGTTCTCGTAAGATATTCAGCATTACTAATTCCACATTAGAATTGATTGTTCATATTTTGTTGTTTAACCACAATAAGCGGTCGATTTTGCCAATATGTTGGCGCTTTGCGATCAAATCTCAGCTTGAGTAAATCTCTTTTGAGGAGGCGCATTAATAGCCCAACAGGCAGAATAGTCAATAAGAAAACGGCTCCCATTATGACGGGATTAATTAAATAAGATAAAATGAGACCCAGACGGTACCAAAGATTATTAAGAGGACGTAGTGGCGCCATCCAAAAATAAGCCAGGAACAGAAAAATGGCGGCAAGGGATAGCCCCGTCAGCCACCAACAATCATAAAAGTCACGGACTCGATATAGCCTTATAAAGGCTATCATTAAAAATACGACAGAAAAAGTTATTCCAAATCCGCGTTCAGTTGGTTTTTCTGCATTCTCTTCTTGGCGCGAGTTTTCAAGCACGTAACCTGATCGTTTATAAGTGGATTTTCTCATAGATTTTAACTACTAGCGGCACTAGCCGATACGGCGTTAAACGCTGGTAAAAGTGGCCGATAAACTGGCGAACAACGCTATCCCATTGCTCGACGCCTCACCCAAATGCCACGAATCGATACTGATCAACACCCCAATCCCGCGGCATGACGACAACCGAAGCGATGATCGTCAAACTTTTTCCTGTTTATTATTTGATTTCCCTGATAGGCAATATAAAAAAGTACGCCAGAAACAAGAAAATTGAATACGACACTCAAATCATGTATGAACTAAAGATGCAAAACCGGATGAATTTTACTCGTTAGCCTGTTGCATTAGGGAGCCTCTGATTAATTCGTTAACATGAATTTCCGTACCAATTAAATCCAATGGCTTGCGCATTGATTTTTCTTGAAAAACTGAATTAATCAGAGGCTCCTTAGAATAATACAACCTGTTTCTTTACGGTATGTTTTGTTATCTATTCAGACTAGGATGATAAAACAATGCATCTCGCAATATGGATTTTAATAAAACAAGAGCGCTCTTATATTTTCCTAGCACCCCAGGATGGGCCCGACTTCCTTGCACGCCTATTCTAGGGGGCTCAGAAGAAGAAATTTCCGTTATCTTCAAACCGTACCTAGCACCACGGGTTAATAACATTATTTCCGAAAAATCACTCTTGAATTTATCTATTTCCAATGTGTATAGATGAGACTTTTTGAATGCTTTGTACATCACGAGCCCATCTGTGTATTTTGTTGAGAAAAGTATATTAATAAGACTGGTAAAAAATTTATTAGCAATTCCCGATACGAAATCATCATCTTCCGAAATTGCATCACCTTTGTATCTCGATGCTACAACTATATCATAACCGGCGCTTATCTTTTCAATTAGCCTTGGAATATCTTCTGGAATGGAGTTACCGTCCGGCGAAAACGGAATAATGACATCACCTCTAGCCAATTCAAACGCTTCCCAAAAAGCCGCTTTAACTCCTTTTGATTTTTGGTGAACCACATTATATCCTTTAGAAACAAGGTATTCTTTTGAGCCATCATCAGAACCACCATCAAGAATCAATATCTCGTCACACCAACTTTTGTCTATCCGCGGCATTATAACTTTCAATGCATCTATTTCATTTTTTACAGGAATAAAAAGCGTTGTTATAAATTTTAATTTCGAATTATCCATTTTATTTTTCAAATAAACAGCCGCATTATAAATGCAGCTTGCTGCTCTGTTCTTTTCTTAGCCTTTAATAAAAATCCAGCAAGAACACGCCGTCAAATTATTTTTAAATCTATAACTCAATATAATATCGACTTACATCATAAAAGCCCAGCAATAACTAACCGGAGTATTAATAGCCACTCTAGGGAACCTCTGATTAATGCAGTTTATCAAGAAAAATCGATGCGTAAGTCATTGATTAATATACAGTGAATTCAATGTTACGAATTAAACACCCCCCTGAAAAAGCCAAAATTTTTCAGGGAGGACCGTCCTCACACGAACGATAAAAATTGCTCTGATGAAAATGGGCCCCATAGCCGAAACAGCGACTGCCCAAAATGACGCCAAAAAATCCTCAACCGCCTGAGGATCAAACGGATGTTGTGGCCTGCACCGCACAGGATGGCATGCAACGCATCGCCCATTTCGCCTTTCAGGTAGTTGCGCCCCAATAGTCCGTCGTTCTGTAGGTGGCCGATGATCGGTTCGATGGCGTTGCGGCGTTTCAGGGCACGTTTGAGTCGTCGGGTATCCACGCCGCGTTTTTGCCGGGCTTTGTAAATCGTGACCCCGGGTACCTCGACGCCCGGATAAGCCAAACCCACACCCGCTTCTTTGGCGCTGGCAGGCATAGCATCAAGTAGCGGCAAGAAATGAATAACGACGCTAGCAAGCAAGGCAAAACCGCTACGCGGAGCGCCTAAAACTAGCGGCTTAAATGAATTCATACTCGATTCATTACCATATGAGCGTTCTATTACAGTCAAACTCAAAGCACATTCAAATTTTGGTATTTTGCACGAATGATCCCTCCCAGCTTTTTAAATATTTTAGTTGACGCAGCTGGCGTTAAATGATTATTGTCAGCTGTAATCAAGCCATTTCCGATAATAAAGCTGCAAGTAGATAAATCATCGACGACATCACATAGCTGTTCTTGAATATCGAAGTAGTCAACATTTTCTTCATTTGCAATTTTTTGAATTGCCCGGCGCAAATCGACAGTATTAGAAAGTAATCCGTCTCGCGCAATAGACTGAATCTCATACTCGGTGGACTTCTCATTTGCCTCTCGAGCAACTATATCAATTAGCTTCTCTTTAAATATAAATGGCTGCCCAACTACTAAAACCGGCTTACCAATTGCTTTCATGTATCTAATAGTTTCCCGGAAATTATTATAATCCGGGCCAAGCGACGCAAATATCGTCAAATCGATAGCGTTTTTTTCAATAAAGTCAAACATAAATTGATTAGATTGAAGGCAGTAATCCATTCCCCAATTAACACCAGGCCTACAATTTGACGGTGTTGCTTGAAGAAGATTAAATCGCTCTCTAGGCAAATTCTCATTCAACCCCATCCAACTATAACTTGCTACAGAATCTCCCATCAGCAATATATTGATCTTACCATTAACAGGCTGAATACATTCTGCTTGATCAAAGTTTTTAAAATTTGTGAACGAGCAACCTGGCGCCCGAGGTTTCAAGGTACTTAACGAATCTTTTGTTCCTGATAATAAGTACGAGACATTTTTAGGGAAACGCCACCGCCAACCATCATGAGAGTAAACATGCAATGCTGGAGCTCCAACAATTACTAAAGACAATGAAACAGCAGACCAGAATTTACGTCGCCCGGAGGAAGTGCTTTGAAAATCGATCCTTCTAAAAGGCGTTTCAATAAATTTGTATAGTAAAGCGGCGATAGCTATCGATAAAATCAATACAGCGACCTTATCAAGAAAGCTCCATGACTCCGGTTTTATATATTTATAAAATACAATCGTCGGCCAGTGAATAAGGTATACTGAATAACTGATTAGACCCAAGCCAGAAACTAACGGATGCCTCAAAAGCGCACCGAAAAGTCTAGATGTTTTTGCGCCATATATTATTAATGCGGCTCCAAAACACGGGAGTAGCGCAAAAGTGCAAGTATAAGCATGCTCATCTTTATGCTGCGTAACCGCATACATAATTGTTAAAAATCCAATAAAGACAGCAGCCTCTTTTACCCAATCAGAACGATTTTGACTGTGTTCAACACCTAATAAAGCAGCTCCTAGTGAAAATTCAAATATACGAAATGGCATAAGAAAAAATGCCGAGGATTCAACGTTGGAAAACGATACGTACAAATATAATCCGAGTTTATTTTGAATTTCAAAAAGATTATTGACATAAGCGATATTTAACAAAAAACTGAAAGCGGAAATCAAAAAAAATGCTTGAGTTAAATGCGCTCTTGGGACTCTGCGAAACAAAAATAAAACAATTATCGGCCAAATCAAGTAAAACTGTAGCTCGACGCTAAGAGACCAAGTATGCAACGCGGGCTTTAGATAAGCCGCTTTGTCGAAATAGCCAGATTGACTCCAAAATAATATATTTGACAATCCGACCAAAGCATAAAAAATAGAACCGCCAAGATGTTCAAAATCGTCCGGTCTAAACAATATCTCCGCTATAAAAAATGATAAAAAAAGAGTAAAAGCCAACGCCGGAAATATACGTTTGGCTCGTCTCATCAAAAACAACCCATAGTCAATATTTTTTACACGGGACTGATACAACTCATCCAACAACAATCCGGTTATTAGGTAGCCACTTATTACAAAAAATATATCAACACCGACAAATCCGCCCTTAAAGCCAGCGATCTCAAGATGAAATAAAACAACTAATATGACTGCGATGGCACGGATACCATCAATTTCTTTGTAATAAGTGCTATTTTGCGCGCCCGCAGTGTGCAAAAGCGAACTATTCAAATTTAAGCCCTCGCAAAGTCAAAAAATCAACATTGCCGCAATTAGAAATAATTTCTAACTTTAAATACCGAACCAATGTTGGCGTTTTAATTTTTTAACGCTCCACACTTCTGCATTTTCGTTATGGAACCTCTGAATAATAGCTGTTTTGAAATACATCAGTTTCAATAGCCGGTCAAAACTCAAAAACTGACTGATGATTGATCTAAAACAGTCCGATTTGTGCTAGCAATGCGCCTTATTTGGCAATTGCAGACGCAATCAGGCTACGACGTTAGTAGGCATCCCCGCGCAGGACATTGGCAATCCTGCGAGAAAGGCCAAACGGGCCTGATACCCGCATCGCCGTGGACGAACTGTTCCTCGCGGTGCAACAACGAGGCTGCTTCCGCGATGTCGCTGACGTTGCCCGAGGTGACTTTGAGGGTATGCACCAAGCCTGTTTCGCTATCGACGCCGATGTGGAATTTGCTGCCGAAAAACCATTGATTGCCCTTTTTGCTCGAATGCATCTCGGGATCGCGCGCTTTGTCCTGGTTTTTAGTCGAGATCGGTGCGGCAATCAGGCTGGCATCGACGATAGTGCCGGCTTTTAGAAACAGCCCGCGATCCGCCAGCGTTTGGTTGATGACCTTGAAAATCTGCGCCATCAGCCCGTGCGCTTCCAGCAAGTGCCGGAACTACAAAATCATGCTTTCATCCGGCACGGCTTCCAGGCGGATACCGCAAAAACGCCGCAGCGATTCAATCTCATACAGCGCCTCTTCCACTTGTTCCCTATGGGTATGCCGGATCGGAGTAGTTATAGGGAATCTGTGCGACGTGAACATGCAACATGGCATTCAACGGAAACGGTTTGCGCCCACGTCCTTTACCTGAAGCGTAATGCGGTTCGATCTTCGCTAGCATGACGGCCCACGGCAATAAAGCTTCGAGCTAACCGAGAAACTTCTCGTGCCGGGTGACTTTGCCTCTGTTAGCGTATTCGGCATCGGCAAAACTGAGTTATCGTTAAGGGTCCATGCGCGTCGTCACGAAAACTAGGTGAATGCCAAATTATATCCCTGGTGTGCAATTAATCAGAGGTTCCTTAACGGAATAAATAGCACCACGAGACTTTAGTTATTTCAGAATTCCCTTGAAACTTCTGCCGGCAAGAAAAATATCACTTTTTAGGAAGCTGATACGCCATCTTATAATCCATCAATATTTATCTTTTGTATAAATAATTCATGCCTATTAATCAGGTGTCCAAGCGCTCCAATAAACTCCAATACTCTATCAAATCATGTGGAAACCGATGCTTCGCGAGAAAAGATTGCCGCATGCCTTCATATTGCGTCAAACAATCTTGATAGGCCTGGGGCCAATTATTCACCACCCGCCTTAATTCATCTTCCCAGCCAGTTTCATGCAATTGAATACAGCATTCAGCAATGCAGGATCGGTCTTGCGTTCCAATCGAAACCGTTGCTCGGCCGCAACGCAACGCGGCAATGATACGCATCAGTGAAAGCCAACGCCAATTGGGTCGCTGGGGAATATTCAACACGATGCGCGCGGATTCATTAAGTCGGTCACGCCCCTTTCTCGGTAAAAAGTTCGAGGTTTGCGCTAACACAAAACGTTCGGCAATCGCCCGTAGCGTTTGATCCCGAAACGCAGTAAGTGCGCCGGAAAAAACGACTTCATGCGTCGGGTTTTGACCCGTCAAATCAACACGCACTAATTCGGGAAACGGAAGCGTTCTGACTGTAAGGCCGGGAAACATTCTCTCAGACCCTACTAACTCAGGCAGGTCCCCCAACACAAAAATAGCCCGAAAATAAGGTACGCAATCCATGAGATTCTTGATTCTCGCCACCTGAGTTGCAGGATGCATGTAGTCATTATTGCTCCATAATCGGTCGCCATGGATGAACAATTCGTTTCCAACCAGATCAAGGTGCTCGGTCATAATAACCGCCACTCGCTTGCCAGTGCGTTCGCAATAATCAATGAGTGTCCTGCTGGTCATTTCCGAAAAATTCTCGATGACTACATTTAGCGCACTATCCTTTGGGGTGCGCCCCATAGTCACGGAATAACCATGTTGCTGCATTATCAGAAAAAAGAACTCGATCTGATCAGTTACGCCTTGTAAAGGATGGTTATATAACCAAAGGTGAATCGACCGACTCTTGGAATGCCCGGTCATGACAAACTGCGCTCTACAGCCATTCTTACGTCCTCAAGCGAGTCGCCGGTATAGAGCTGGCTATAGCCGTTTGTATTTACACGATTCATATCAAATGCCCCTTCGGCTTGCATGATTGCAAAAAAAGAATTTCCAACACGGATCAAATTGAAGCCGCAAACCCCTTCTTCAACCAACTCAATGCTTTCTTGCGATACAGTCGATAACTCTTCAACTTTACGCAGAATGTCCTTAAGACTTGTTCCTTTAATGCAAACTTCGTAATCTCCAGCATCTGCGCGCTGCTTGTTGAATTCTCCTCCATTCTTGGAGATGGCATAAAACTGATGATTGCAACGTATAATATTCAGCCCATTCATATCTTGTGCAACAAGTTCAATATTGGCTTCCGGCTGGGCTATTTTTTGCTCGGCAACTATTTCGCCAAAGAATTGCCTCCATGCTCGATATAAACGCCTTAACAACTTAAGAAATTTGGATGAGAGCGCGTAAACAAGGGGAAAAGGCATTAATTTGTTGGCTACGACTTCAATAAACCGTTTTGTATTTCGGCGCTCGGCCTCCGTGATTGGGACTCTGAGATAACATCCGCCTAACCCTTTTATTTCCGTTGAAAACGCGAGAGGGATGGGCAATGACTGCTCGACATACTCAGTGATTGGAGACCAGTCATGCAACCCCACCGCTTGATCGCCAGGAGAGGCAATAAAACACCCCCCCATTTCGGTGACGCATCCTTGACCGGTATGCAATCTCGCTACCGGTTGCGGCGGACTCGTGAAAACCCTGCCCCAATCGCTGTCGTCAATTAAAAGATGATGCTTCGCTGGCGATAAATCTGTTGCCCCATTCGACACAAGATTATCTTTAAGAAAATCCTGATATAAACCATATACGTCAGACCAAAAGGCTTCGCTGAATAGGCGCCCTGAAAACTCCATACGAGCTTTTCTGCACACGTTGGCAGACAATTCTGCGTATTTTTTTGGATTTTGGAACAGTTCTGTTATGCGCCTTAAGAGTTGTTCAACAAGGGCGTCTTCCAAATCTGGATTTCGAGCATATTGATCAATCATTACTCCGCATTCAGGATCTCGTCGCCAATTGTTGGCATATACTCCGGATAAGATTATTCCATCCTTCCCATCCACGACATAGAGGCTGGTCCCAATGGTATCGGAGACAACCGGCACAGCGCCCGCGTCCATAGCCTGCATGATCGAAACCGAATGCAAGGAAGCGCTCGGAAGCAGCAGAAAATGCGCGGCGCACATTAGCTTCTCCAGTTCATGCGCTGTCAGATAATCCTCAATCCATATAATGCTATGACCTTCGTGACAGCCCAACCAATCTAAATCAACACCATATTGTCGCAACATTGCATCCGAGGGGCGTCCGCAACGCATAAACAATCGTTTATTCTCCGGATCGCGACAAAAGGCTTGCCAAAAACGCAAGACAATATGCCCGCCGCGCAAGAAAAAATTTGCGGGATTCTGATTGGCCGAATTGACAAACAGGAATCTGGTTGACGATAGAGGACCTTTGGATAATCGTTTATTTTCTTCCGCCCCCTCCATTAAACCAATGCGCGACAAATGAAGCTTGGCATCGATGATAGGCGACGCAAAAAAACGGCTCAAATCCGTGATCGTCTCAGGTAAATGGGAAAAAACTCCAAGACACAGCGGATTTTCGAATATTTGCTTGTAATGCGCTCGTACCTGTTCTTGCGATTCCATGCTACCGGTTCCTTGATGCGCGAATGGAAAAAAAACCGGCGCGAACGATTCGCAGTGAAATACAAAAGGGCGACACAGACTCGGAAACGGTGCAGTGTGATGAACTTCAATCTCACCGGGCAATAATCGGGTTAATGCCTGATTGGCGGACCAATAGTGCGCAAAGTAATCCTTCTCGATAGGCGATAAGGAAACGTTTTCCAACTTGACAGCCTCTTTCGCAACTTCGGCGAGTAAGGATTCTCTGAACGCCTCGTCGCCGCGCAAAGATTGCGATAACTCGATGTTATCCCATGCCGCGATATTCAACCAGTCGGGCTTCTCTTCGAACAACGCCCGGTAGAGGGGATGAAAGCCATTCAGCGGAATATAGTGTGTCAGGCTCCAGGGAATTGCGACATTCAGTATCTGTTCGCTCATCAAGGTTTTCTCCGAAACAGACGCGATAGGAAACTCGCATTACGAATGTTGAGCTTATTATTCAAGTCCATAATTCGTTCTTCTTGTTTGTGTAGTTCACCTTGCAAGTCTGCGTGCTGTTGAATAATGCTAGTTAACGTATTCTGCAAACTTTTGACCACGGAGCCCTCAATTTGCAGGCTCAATCCCTGTAGAGAACCTTCGATTTTTTCTCCGTATAAACGGGACATATCATAAACATGCTGTTGAATGATGCTAGTTAGCGTATGTTGCAAACCTTTGACCACGGAGTCTTCAATCTGCAGACTCAAAGCCTGTAGAGAACCTTCGATTTTTTCCCCGTATAAACGGGCCATATCATAAACATTCTGCAACTGTAACTGTTCCGATTGCGTTTGGATCGAACGCGCACAGTCGTCGAGCTGAGCTTGCAAACCGGCAATATTTCCGTTGACATTATTCGTCAGGCGAACCGCCGTCGAGATACCATCTATATCATCCATCAGAGTGTCGACATCCCTTGCCATTAGAATAGCGTCCGGCGTGTAAAGGGTCAGCAAAGTCTGTAAATTTTGCGCTAAATTGATCGTGCCAACAGACTGACGCAAAGCGAAATAACGTCCCTTCCAGGCCACCAAATTGAAGCCTTTGTAAGCATCAAAGAGACAAGGCTCTTCGGATTCCATCCAGTAGGCCAGGGAAACGTTGTGCGCCGTGTTGGAATGCAACTCAAGCCCCGTATGGTTAAGCTGCGCCAATTGCCGATCATAAGCCTTACGGCCAATCAACAATACGGACTTTAATTCGGCAAGCGTCGTTGCCGAAGGCAAGCGCGCAAGCTGCTGGGGCGCGCATTCCTCCAGAGCAATAACACCCGCCGACAGGGGGACGGCATAAAAACGGCGGGCATAGCGGACAAGATTGCAGCCCATGAAGTCTTGTTCCACGGTCAAAGGCATCTCGTTGAAGTCTTTGGCCGAATACCGCAACGGACGCGACTGAAATTCAGCCACCCGGCTAGGAATCAACGAATCACCCCTTACCGTGTAGCCGAAGCCGGAAAGAACATCAGAGCATCGATCGGCCAATTCGTCGATCAGATTTGAAGGCAATTGCGAAAGATAGCCACCTATACGACCTTCACGAAAAGTCGCCGAATTCTGATTGAAGACCTGAGCAGCGATGTCTTTGGTAATACCGTCCGCCTGAAGTTTTAACTGTATGGCCCAAATCGATTTAAGTTGAGCGCGTGCCGAACCGCCGCCGGCTCCCCCCACCAGTTCCTCGAAAGCGACCGGGATGACATTCGGAAAATTCAGCCATGGCAAAAAACCTCCCACACGCTGCCGTAAGGAACCCAACAACCATTCGTCGTCTACCAATTGGCGCACCCGATGTTCAAAATCCTCACCGGAAAAATAGCCTGCGAAAACCGTTTTACCTTCGCGATGGTAGTAATGCGCCTCAGAGACCAGAATATCCAACGGGTGCCGGTAAACAAAGAGCACAGGGGATTGAGTAACCGGATGGTGCCGATTGCCAAATGGCGCTCGGCGCACCGAGTCGATAAAGAAATCGCGAGCAACCGTATGTGAGTTACTGTATTCGATACAATACCAAGTGCCTGGCTTGGGAAAATCAGGTATTTGAATACCAGCAGCATATCCCAACGCTCGAGCAAACTCGTAGGCCAAATGCGTTCCAGCCTTGGGGATAGAAACTATAAACAAGGGTTTGCGACTCATGTGCCAATCACTTTTCGGCGCAAAAATCCGTACCTGTTGCAGATCCGAACATGCCAACAACAGATCCCCAAGTTGCTCGCCGCGAGTTTCCGTAAACAACAACACGCGAGCTTGTTTTAGAACTTCCATTGGTGGAATATCCGCGTGCGCAATAACCGATACGCCTTCGTTAGCAGCATCCCGCACGATGGTATCCGCAAGCTCGCCGTGACCCACAAGATAAACAGGCCCGTTTAATGGCGGATTGTCGCGCAAGGCTTCTGCAAAGGCTCGCGCAGTCGGCTCGAGAAATCTAAGTTCGCTGCTGTTTCCTTTCATTTATTCACCATCAAAATGAGTTCGGAAAAAGAATCTGCAATTCCCGTAAAAGCAATGCCGGAGAGGTTCGGCAGGCTAAAATCGACAGGCCCCAACGCCTGTGGAACCGCATAATACTTGCCTTGAAAAAGTACGATATTTGTCGTTCCCACGCTATCCAGCAACAGAGGCTCAGAGTATTTCTCCTTCTTACCGGCGTAGGAGCACTGGCCAGCATTGACCGCAGCGGTCATAGCGGATACAAACGAGGCCAGCTCCGCATCATTATCGTAAAGTCTTGATACGACTGGCGTTATCGAATCTATCATGGCCGAATCTAAATCGTCATTATGCACCGCGTCGATCCAGATTGAGGCTGCTTCATTGAAAATGCCGCACGCCTCCTCCGCCACATCCGACACTTCCATGACCAAGCTTTCGTCGCGGCACGAGGACCGCTCAATGGCCGTATGGGTTCGCCAAGGATATTGGCGAAAACCAAAACGAGAAAAATCGATGTTGGACTTGTTGAAAGCAAATCCAAACAAATCTTCGTCACCGTAATCACGAAATACCTCGCCCCGTCGAATATAGTCTTCGAGCATTTGCTGAAATGGCGTATACGCACTTTCGTCTAAAGGCGACATGGGGCCGTAACCGTAGCGAACCGCATACGTTTCGATCCCGTGGTCGCGCAAAATATCGAGATGGGTATTGGTTATCCAGTCCTTCCAGCCCTCAACGATGCCATGCCCCCGACGTAGATTGTGCTTGTGGGCGCCGGTTAGATTCACGTGGTCGAGTTTTGCCCATAAGGCTTGCGCCTGAGGTACGCTTGTGCCGCAACCCAATTCATCCGCAATACCGAGAATGGTCTTGACCGGACTATCAATCAAGTCTTCCCAGCGCATCAAATAGTAGTGGTGATCTTGCTGAGTGAATTCTTCAAGGTAAGCCTTAAAAGGCGGCAGTAGCGCTTCGAAAAAGTTAAGATCGCTAAGCTTGTAAAGAGCAAGGCGTTGTCTTAGAAAGTCGTTATCCTCCTGACAGGGAACAAAACGTTGGATATATTCACTGGCCAGCGCATTGATCGAAAAACAGGCAGATGTTAGCGTTCCCGCGGGATGACGCATTGATGCAAAACGCAAGCCCTTCGGGACATCAAGCGCGCTCAACCAAGCCGCCGGCCCAACATGCGAATGGACAACCTCGTAATAATTGAGAATCTCTCGGGGATGAGAAGTAATTAATGTGAAATCCCCGCCACCACGCAGGCCGATATATTTTCGAAATCGAGCATCGCGAAACTCGGAACCGGCCAACCATTTAGGTCCTCCGGCCAATTGTCGAAAGTTGTAATTGTAAATGAGATCGTGCGACAGACCGCGGCGCATGAACACATCTTCTATTCGCCGGGAAATCTGGAATCCGGCAGTGTCGCACAGCGCTTTGATGCTAAGCGTACGTCTATCCCGTGCCGGACCGACAAGTTCAGCAATCACGCTGATGAGTAAAGAGAAACCGCTACGGGGATAACCTACCACCAACGGTCGTGGAGCTATCATTAAACTACCTGCTCATCCGGAATCTCTACAGCCACTAATTCAGGTACGACCTGAAGGTCAACAAAACCGACCGACTGCGGTGTATCCGAAAATTTCAATCGTGCCACCGAGCGTCGCACATCGACAAAACTATCTTGCCCATCGACAAATTCGTTACAACCGAGATTGAGAAAATATTCGCCCCCGGTAAGATGCGCTTGCCAATGGAATCTTAACACCGCATAGCCGTCAGCTTCGATTTGAGCGGGAGGATGTCCCATCATTGCCAGGTTAGTGCCAAAAACATAAGTGCCTTCTAGCGAGACGATGGCAAAACCAACCGAGAGTTGCACGAACTCGTTGCCGACTAATTTGACAATCAACTCGCAATTGGCATGCGAGGCAATCTCGGGAGGATTCAATTCACCATCGACCACCAGATCGAAATCGACAATCCGGGCCTTACCCGAGCCCATTCGGGTTTCGTGGCGGTTATAGGTAGGTTTTAAAGGGATTTTATCGGTTTTGTCCGCCCTTTCCTTTTTGGGCATCTCCGACATTCCCTTGACCATTTCCTTCTTTCGTTTACCGTTGTTCTTCGATATGTTTTGAGCCTCTCCGAACAACAACTTTTGGTAGTGATTGACAGCACCAGCGATCGGGCCGATGTGTACCAACTCTCCCCGATCCAAAACGACGCCACGGTTGCAAATCCTTAACAGGGTGTCCGTACTGTGCGAGACAACCAAAATAGTCTTGCCTTGCTCCATGAAGTTTCGGATGCGTTGGAAACAACGGTGTTGGAATTTGGAATCACCAACGCTCAGCGCCTCGTCGACGACAAGGATTTCGGGGTCTATATGAATCGCGGCCGCAAATGCAACCCGGACAAACATTCCAGAAGAATAAAGCTTAACCGGCTGATCAAAGAATTCGCCGATGTCGGCAAATGCTTCGATATCGTCGATACGCTCTTGCATTTCCTGTTTCGAAAAACCTTGAATGGCACCATTTAAAATGACATTTTCACGCCCGGTGAATTCGGGATTGAAACCAGCTCCCAACTCCAGTAATGCGGAAATTCTGCCGCTCGACTTAACCTCTCCTCCGGTAGCCTGCATCACTGCGCAGATGATTTGCAATAACGTCGACTTGCCTGAACCGTTACGCCCCAAAATACCGAAGATTTCCCCGCGATGCACATCGAAACTAATATTCCTCAGCGCCCAAAATTCTTTGTGGTACTGCTTACGGAATGGATGAATAGCCTCAATTAACCGTTGCTTCGGAGAAGAAAACAATCTGAATTTCTTACTAACGTTGCAAACTGATATTGCGGGCAACGACTCCATTAAGCCCCCTCCATTTCAGTTAAATAACGCTTATTAATCACATTATGCTCCATTATATTCAAAGCATATCGGCAAACTCAGGCTTAAGCCGCCGAAAAATATAAGCACCGCAAAATAGAATCGAAATTGTCACAATCCAAAAAAAAGCAGTATCAGCTAAATTTGGTAATTTCGGCTCCGGAAATATAAGTAAGCCACGATACCCTTCAACAATATAGTAAATTGGATTATAAGATAATAGATGGCGATAATTTTCCGGCAACAGTTCCATTGACCACACAATCGGCGTTAACCAAAACAGAACATTCAATATCACGGATAGGGCTTGCGCTATGTCCCGGTAAAACACTTGTAGCGCGGAAAACAACCAACCCAGACCGAGTAGCAATGTGGCGTTGCACAGCATGAAATAGACCACCAACAAACGCACCGGCGAAAATGCAATGTCATACCAAACTTGCATTCCTATCACAAAGATCATGAAGATCATATGCGGCACAATACCTGCCGTGATGAATACGAAGGGGAGTATTTCGGTCGGAAAAACGGTTTTCTTAATCAGATGAGCGTTACCGGTCACCGATCCGGTAATGGTGATCAAAGTTTCATTGAAATAAAACCAAACCATCAGTCCGGTGATAAACCACATAATGAAAGGCGAACCGGCGGGCGCGGCCGCTTTAAAACCTACCGAGAACACAAAATAAAACACCGCCACCGTAGAGGCTGGCTGGATGATAGACCATAATGCCCCACCCATAGTCCCAACGTATCTGCTTTGCAAATCACGCAAGGCAAGTGCGCCAATTAGTGAACGATACTTCATAATATTACTGACAATATCCAACATGGAATCAAGGCGGAGATTAGATTACCGGGCAAATTAGTTTGGGCGGCGAATTGAACTCAAACTAGCTGATAGCACATTTAAAAAGCCGTAGCGGAGCAACAAATCAAAAATGTCTTCAAACATTGAAATCATGCGTCATCAACCATTTGTAAACCAGCACCAACGAACTGGCGTCTTCGATTTCACCCTCGGCAATCATTTGTAATACCTTGGATCGGTCGAAAAATTGAAGCTCGCCGTGGCCGAACTCCGGTTCGACCTTGGCGGTTGCACCGGCATCGACCGAAGCGGCAAACAGCCGAGAGCGAGCCTGGATAACGCCTGCTTCCGGCGACAGCTCCCCCATATCCCTCAAACCACCGTCCAATAGCGCCAACCCCGTCTCTTCCATCAGCTCGCGTTCCGCTGAGGCGGCGGGGCTTTCACCGGGCTCCCCATGCCCCTTGACCACTTCCCAAGACCAGCGCTGCAAGGGATGTCTTAACACTCGGATCAAGCCAATACAGTGCCTTGCAACCGGAAGTACAGCAACGCCAGCGACAGAGCCCTCGACTAAGCAGCGAGGTACGACGCTCAGATAGCGCGGCACTTCGTTGCCGTGAGAATCAACGACGTGATCGGCATAAACCCGAAATAACGCATTTTCGAATACCTCTTGCCGCCCCAAAAGTTCGATCCTAAAGTTTTCGTCCTTTACGTTATTTTCGTGTTGCATGCCGGCGCTGAGGTTTAGTTTGGTGTTAGATCAAACGTTGCCGTACATCGAGTTCTTGATCATCGTGAAACCTTTGATCAATTCAGCAATACCAGCATCAAGGCTGACAGAAGTTTTGTAACCGGTTGCCTCAATTTTTGCATTGGAGACGATGTAGTTGCGCTGATCGGGATCTTTACCGACCGGTGCGTCGATAAACACGAAGTCGGGAATCTGCTTTTTGATTGTTTCGCACAATTCCTTTTTAGACACGTTGGCTTCGGAGAGCCCCACATTGTAAATCTGGCCCTTCATCGCGTCATAATTGGCAATCGCATGCTGGAAAGCCCTTGAAACGTCACGCACGTGTACGTAATTGCGTTTGAAATAACCTTCGAACAGCACGACAAAACGGTCGTTGACCGCGCGATAGGTAAAGTCGTTAACCAGCAAATCAACGCGCATCCTTGGCGACATGCCAAATACGGTCGCCAAACGGAAGCTGATTGCGTTTTCGCGCTGCATCAATTCCTGTTCGATTTTGACCTTTTCGATTGCATATTGCGAAATCGGACGCAACGGCGACTCCTCGGTACAAAAATTGTTTTCATCGCCGGTGCCGTAAGCGCTGTTCGTGGTCGGCATCAACACGATTTGATCCTTGGCCAACAACTTCAGCATCAGCGTGATCGCGTCGTGGTTGGTAGTGGTTGCGCCGATTGGATCCAGATTGCACAGCGGCGCCCCCACCAGCGCAGCCAACGGAATCACAATATCGGCATTTTTGAGCAATGGTGCGACATTTTTTTCCAAGCGGATGTCACCCTTTACGACCGAGAAATTCGGGTGGTGGCAAACGTGGTTCAAACTGCTTTGCTTGAACATGAAGTTGTCGAGCACCGTAACTTTATGTCCCGCCGCCAGCAAGTCGGGTACCATGGTAGAACCCAGATAGCCGGCACCGCCGGTCACTAAAATGTTGTAACTCATAACTCTCCTTTCGGTTCGAAAAAATTCATTCGCCAAAGATTGCCGCTTCGACGCACTCGCACAGCGTATGCGCCAGGACTATGTGCAATTCCTGAATAGTGCTGGTCGCAGTTCCCGGAACGACTACTGCATACATCGCAAGTTCGCGCGCTTTGCCGCCATCGCGGCCGCAAAATACGATGCTGGGTATCGACATAGCGCGGCATTGCGCCAGCGCTTGCAAGATGTTCGGCGACTGACCCGACGTGCTGATGCCTAAAAAGACGTCGTTGCCGCAGGCTTTACCGGCCAGCTGCCTGGAAAATACGTGTTCAAATCCGTAGTCGTTGCCGATTGCGGTCAGGATGGAACTATCGACAGTCAGGGCTTCTGCGGGCAAGGCGTCACGTTCCCGCGCCAGTTTACTGACAAACTCCGCCGCCAAATGCTGAGCATCGGCCGCCGAGCCGCCGTTACCGGCGATATAAATGCGGCCACCGTTGCGATAACAGGCAATGACGGCTTCCACCGCTGCGCCGAATTCGGTTAAAGCCTCGGTATCCGCCAATAGACTGATCTTGGCATCAATCGAGGCTTGAACATTGATCCTGATGCGCGAAACTATATCCACGCCGCCTCCTGGTTCAACACTTGCGCGGCGCGTGCGTAATCGTCTGGAATGCCAATGTCGATGAAAGTGCCCTGAAACTCGATACCGGTTAAACGCCGACCGGCCGTCAAAGCCGCCGGAAAAATATCGTCTTCGAGAGACCATTTGGCGTTTGGCGTAAATTGTTCTTCCAACAATGCGCTACGGCGCAGGCAATACACGCCGCCGTTGGCCAAACTGCCGATACCGCCCTTACCTGACTGCAAGGACTCGATGCGCCCGTCGTCCGCTACTTCCAGCGCCATATAGCGGCCTTCTTCGTTGGAACGAAACAACGAAAAACAGCAATCCGCGTCGTTACGTTGTGCGAAACACTTTAACTGCTCCAAATCCACAGCGAAGAAAGTATCGCCGTTGAGCAACAGAAAACGTTCGCCGGCCGAGATGTTGCGTGCGGCTAACAGCACCCCCCCACCGGTACCCAGAGGAGTTTGTTCGAGCACGTATTCGATCATCGCACCACGATAATTCTCACCGAAGTAATCAATGATGGCATCGCACCGGTAGCCAACCGATAGAATGAAACGCTCCACACCCTGGGTACGCCAATACTCGAATAAAAATTCGAGAAACGGCCGACCATTAATTGGGGCCATCGGTTTCGGCAAATCGGGTACCGCGTCACGCAAACGAGTGCCCAAGCCGCCTGCCAGAACAATTGCCGTGGTCACGATGTCGCCGTCAAACCGCGTTGAGCAACGCGCACAGTTCGTCGACTTCGGCAGAGTTCAAGTCGGGGAAATTGCCGATGTAAAAACCGTAAAAATGAACGTGTTCGGTATTCGGATATTCCAGATGATGGCCTTCCGGCACGATGCCGCGCAAATACGGCTGACGGATCTGGTTGCCGCCGCCGGCGCTACCTCGGCGGAATTCGATGCCGGATTCGCGCATTTTTTTCATCACTCGTTGAACCAAATTATCGTCGGCCTCTTTGAGGATCAGATTAAAAGCGTAATTGCTCGACCCCTCAAGTTTGAAATCGGTGCGGTATTTGGACGCATCAATTTTATCGAGAAAGCGCAGCAAATTTTCGGTACGCCGTTGTACGATCATATCGAGGCGTTTGAGTTGGCTACGGCCCATTATGCCGCCGATTTCGGTATTACGGGTGTTATAGGCCGGATAGGCAAAAATAAAATCCGGGTTGAGCTGCGGATTTTCGTCGATGTAGCGTGCCTTCAAATCATTGTCGGTCGCCTCGCGCACCATGCCGTGCGAACGCAACATGCGCACTTGCTGGTAGACCTCGGGGTCGTTGGTGCAAACCATGCCGCCCTCAATGGTGCTCATGTGGTGGGCGTAGTAATAGGAAAAATTGGAAATCCAGCCGATACTACCCAGCAATTTACCGTTATGGCGGGCGCCGTGCGATTCGCAGACATCTTCGATCAACGGAATGTGGCGGCGTTCGAGTTCCGCAACCAGTTCGTCGGTCAGGCCATCGAAACCTTGGACGTGAGTCAGAAATACGGCGCGAGTTTTGTCGGTAATCTTACTCAGAATTTGTTGCGTATCCATCGCCAGTGTCGCCGGATTGATGTCGGCAAATATCGGGGTAAAGCCGTTCTGCAACACCGATGCGACATCGGATACCCAGGCCAGCGGCGGCACGATGACTTCGCCGCCTTCGGGGTGGCGTATTTTCAACACCGCCATGGTCAGCAGGTTAGCCGAAGCACCGGAATTCAGGAAAACACTGTATTTCACGCCCAGCCACTCCGACCACTCGGCCTCGAACGCGCGCACGTTCGCACCATGAGTCAAAATCGGATCGTCTTGTTTGAGATGTTCGATCACTGCGTCGAGATCTTCGCGCAGAATGTTGTTACGCATCAGGGGGAATTTCATGTTGTCGAATACCCGGTTAATGAGAAAGTGATTGAATGAAGGCCGCAACGCGCCGTTGCACGGCTTCTGGCCCTATGCCGACTTGTTCGTGCAATTCGGCCCGTGTACCCAGCTCAAAACGGTAGCCGCCATTGACCCCCAGATTGAGCAGCGTCAAAGGCAGGTTCCGTCGAGCCAGAAAATCGAATAGCATGGCATCAACCCCACCGCGGCCACTGAAGCCTTCTTCCAAACTGACCAAGCCTTGATAGCCAGCGAGTTCGTCAGCTAAGCTATCCTCATCGAAACGCGCAATGTCCACCAAATCGATGACACCGACATCGTGCTCGGGGTCTTGCTGAGCCGCCACCTTCAGCGCGGTATGTAACATGTAGCCGGTCGCCAGCAAACATATGCGCCGCCCTCGACGGTGAACGTGAAAACCCAATCGCAAATCCGGTACCGTTTGTTCGTAGATTACCGGCAATACCTGAGCGTCAAAGCGCAAATATTTGGGGCCGGTAGCCGATACGCAGCGCTCGAACAATGCTCCAGCGGTTACATGGTCGGCGGGGGAAAACACCTGAAAATTCGGCATCGCGCGCATAAGGGTCAAGTCTTCGTAGCACTGGTGCGTCGGCCCGGAAACCACGTAACTATACCCGGCGCCGACACCGATCAAATTAACGTTAATCGGCCGCACCTCCGACAGCAATGCCAAGCTGACACGAATCTGTTCGTAACAGCGCATGGTTATGAACGGCGCGATCGCGTAAGCAAACACCGTAAACCCTTCGAGCGCCAGACCAGCAGACACGTTGATCAAATTTTGCTCGGCGATGCCGACGTTGACAAAACGGGAGGGGAAATCGGCGCGTATTTTATCCAGTATCGGCGAACCAAAATCCGCACTGACGAAAAATATTTTTGCATCCTGCCCCATCGCTTGCCAAATCCGATCAAGCAGAACGTCGCGCATCGGTAGCGGCTTGGTCGTCATGGCAATTGCTCCAGTAGACTGTCAATTAATTCCGGCTTGGGATTAAGAATGTGGGACAAAGGCGCATTCTCCAAACCCGGCACACCGCGACCTTTCAAGGTTTTGGCGATCAGTGCTTTCGGTTTACCAGCCGTCGTCGCCTTCATCTCCAACAAACCAGCCTGCACAGCCAACACATCGTGACCATCGACTCGGCGGCAATCCCAGCCAAACGCGGTTAAGCGCTCGCTTAGCGAATGGTGGCTGACGATGTCATCGGTATAGCCGAGCATGCTGATACCGTTGTCGTCGATGACGAGATTCAGATTGTCGAGCCTGTGCTGAGAGGCAAACATCGCTGCCTCCCAATTGGCGCCTTCGTGCAATTCGCCGTCACCCGACACCACGAACACTTGTCGATCACTGTCGAGCCGCTTCAAGCCCAGAGCCATACCGGTGGCTACGCCCAGACCATGACCGAGCGAACCGTTGACGGTCTCATAACCGGGAATCACCGGATCGGGAATACCGCCCAAAAAACCGCCGCTATGGCAAACTCGCAACAATTCATCTTTGGAAAAAAAACCGAGATCGGCCAAAATCGGATACATGCAAATTGAACCGTGGCCCTTACTGATCACGCAACGGTCACGATGCGCCGCCAATGGCTGAGAGGCATCGAAACGCAAGACGCCTCCGTAATACAAGGCGACGAAAATTTCAACGGCTGATAGCGACGAAGCCAACCGAGTCTCGGGCGCGCGACGGTGGATCGCTAGCGTCTCTCTCCAGACCCAATGGGCCTTGGCGCGTAAATCAAGGGGTTCGGAATTCAAAGCAGCGCCTCCGTTTCGGCGTTGGTTCGAGAACGGGGCGAACCGTTGGCCACCCCGGCATAAAGGCCAAGACATAAAAACTGGTGCATCACAATTAAAGTCCGTTGGGTTGGTAGAGAACCACTCGGCTGCCGGAGTCTTCGAAATTGAACGGCACGTGAATCAAGTTGTTGAGCCGTTCGCGAATCACGGCCTGTTTCTCCGGTTTAGCAAACAACAATAAGAAACCACCACCACCCGCGCCCAAAATTTTGCCGCCGATGGCGCCAGCGTCCATGGCCGCATTGTATATTTCGTCGATCTCTGGGGTGGACACCCGCTCGGACAAGCTACGTTTGTAATGCCAACTAGCATCCAACAGCTTACCAAAGGATTCGATGGGTTCGCGGCCGTCCTGCAGCAATGCAATAGCCTCGTCAACCATTGCCCGCATCAACTTCAGCTCTTTTTCGCGATTTTTCAAATTGTCGATTTTCGACTTCGCGACCTCGGAGGCGATACGCGAGAAGCCGGTAAAGCACAGCATCAAATGTTGACGGAGCTCTTGTTGGCGCTGTTGCGGCAGAATCAACGGTGCAACGTCGAAGGTATCATTGGTATGAAACTCAATCCGGTTGAAGCCACCGAAGGCCGCGGACACTTGATCCTGGGAGCCGACATTCTCACCAATCAAGTTTTGTTCGATGTGAATCGCATCGCTGGCCAATTCATCCTTGTTGGTCATTCGCCCTTGCAAGGCCTGCAAGGCGTTCAATAAGCCCACGGTAAACGACGAACTGGAACCCAAACCGGAACGAGCAGGCAGGTCGCCATCGTGATGAATTTCCAGGCCTTCTGCAACATTCGCCCAGTTAAGCACAGCGCGCACCGCGGGATGTTGAATTTCGTCGTTATGTTTGACGTTTTCGATCAAGGAATAGACGATGCGGTGTTTATGGTCAAAAAACGGCGGCAGGCGACGGCAACTGATGTAGCAATATTTATCGATGGAGGTCGACAGCACGGCGCCGCCATGCTCGCGATACCAACCCGGGTAATCGGTGCCCCCCCCAAAAAACGAAATCCTGAACGGGGTTCTGGTGATAATCAAGTGCTCAATCTCCCAACAATTTTCGCTTAAGGCGGATGCTCGCCATGTCCTCGATATTCTTGCGCTCCTGCACGCCAAAACGGCGCTCGGCAAGCCCGAGATAGGCGGGATTTGAAAAGTAGGTTTGCCATGCCTGATCACGGAAACGCAACACATCCTCCGAACGCAAATACTTAGTCGGCAACGGTTCGCATTCATACGACAGGAAGGCAAAGCCTTCGTAAGTCTCGGGCAGTTTCCAGCCGTTGCGTTTGGCAATATGGTACATAGGACTGCCCGGCAAGGCCTGACAAGGATACATGTTGGCCATCTCGGTATTGAGCTCGATGGCAAGATCGAGCGTTTGCTGCATCGTTTCCAGCGTATCATCCGGGAAGCCGAAGATATAGTTGCTGATAATGCTGATGCCGGCATCGCCAATCGTGTCGCACACGTCACGGATATTGACTTCCTTGAACGACCCCTTGGAAACTTCTTGGCGCACCATTTGATTACCCGCCTCGATGCCCAATGCCAGCCAATTTACGCCGGCGCGTTTAAATAAATCGAGCGCATCGCGCCTGACGGTATCGACGCGGGAATAAGTCCACATGTTAAAGTCGAAACCTCTATCGACCACGTTTTGCAGTATCGGCTCGTAGTACTTACGATTGAGGAAGAACATTTCGTCGCTGATGCGTAGTGTGCGAACGCCAAGCGTCGCCAGTTTCTCCATTTCGCGAATTACCCAGGCTGGCGACCAGAAACGCATGCCGCGGGAGTGCGAGGCATCAATGCCGGCGCCGTTATCGGACCGATTGACAATGTTGATCATGCAGAAATCGCAACCGAAATTGCAACCTAGAGAGGTGTAAATAGCCGCGAACGGTGTGCGTTTGTCGTGGCTGAACTCGGCATGCCAGAAATGCGCCCGGTAAAGGTCGAGTGGCTTGTCGCGGTAAGGCAGCAAATCCCAGGCATAACCCGGCAGGTCTTCGTCCATTCGTTCCTGCGGTACCACGGACTGAGGCGGGTTGAGCACGGGCAAAGCCGAAGAGCTTTGTTTATAGCCGATGCCCTTGACATGCGCCAAGTCGCTCTTGAGATTGCCTTTCAACAGGTTGTGCAATGCGTAAACACCTTCGTTGAGCAACACAATATCGACGCACTCATGAGCCAAAACGTCCAGAGGCAAAGCGCTCGTATGCGACCCAACAAAGGCAATCGGCGTTTGGTTACCAGCAGCATCCTTAAACGCGCTAGCCAAGGCCAATGCGCCGATCATACTGGTTGTTCCGGAATTGGGGTTTTGCCCGTAAACAACAAACACTACCAAACGGGGGTTGAGCTCATCAATGCGCTGAACCGATTGTTCAAGCGTCAAACGCTCAGCGTCGCAATCCATTAAGGCTACATCAAATCCCTTGCTTCGGCATGACTCCGCCAGTAAAAGTGCCCATGTAGGGGCTCGATAGCTGAATAGGTTTTAGCGAGATCCTGATAAGCCTTAGTAGACGAATCGGGGTTTATGAACAATACATCCATCTAGTATTTAATTATTATGTGAGACTAAGGTCTGTTGCGACTCATTTAGGTAACCGAAAAAACATAATCTAAAGCAATTCTGCTTATGTAATTGCGCTTCAATTTCTACGGCATCAATTGTTAAACGTTGTAAAAAAGCCTTTTCAGGGAAGACCGACTTGTACACGATAAAACACCCTTCCACTACCTGCCGAAACGGTCGTAATGTTATGTATTACGGCACATCCACCCACTTCTCTTTAAAGTTGATAACTCAATCTATTTAATTATTCGGATCGACGTCAAGCCAATAATAGCATCATTGACTAACTTCTGACACCAGTTGATTTAAGACCCCGTTAAAAACACAATTCAGTCAGAAAATCACCCTCAAAACACAGCCTAATCATTAAAGTTTACTCATCGACAACAAAAAATCAATAACTTGTCGACAATGTTTTGTAGTAACCATACTTATGGATACTCAACGTCGAAAATAATTTCAACCGCCTGCTGAAAAGGCGATTATCATGAAGATAAAAGTTACGTATTTGACCAGAAAATCCCCATGAGCCAAGCCTAATAAATACAAAATACTTTATCTCTTAATATTTTATTTATTCCACACATTATTAAGAGCTTAAAATGTTTTTTGTAAAAAAGCAATCTACGTTGCCAACCAATTTAATAAGAGCCATGACTTACTTCACTAGATACAACCATGATCGATCAGCCTTGAATCGTCAAAATTAACCAAGCATATTTGTACAACGAGCCTAGACTACATGAACTCAATCTCGCCCGCTTCCACCTACACCCCGGCAAGAGACAGTTTTAAGTTCGAAGGCTTCTGGCGATTAAAACAGAAAAAATGACCGTATCAAAATCCATTCTAACGGAATTGTTCGAGGCCTTACTCAGGCTATGAATAGCCTGAGGATCTCAATAGTGAAAACAGCCTGCTGACGCAACACCCCAAAACCAAACGCCCTCGTGCTCGCGAGATCGAGCATAGCACGCAAATCGTGCCTAGCTTCAGAATGACGTAAGCGATTGGCGCAGCGTACCATAATGCCCGACAATGGCATCGAACAATCAAGCCCCCAACCAGGACAACTGGCATTTTCTCGCCTATCCACGAGAGTTTTTACACTCGATCCGCCGACAATTCGGCACATTGCATTGTTCAGCGTTATGTCGGTAGACTCGGAATTGCAAGCTGCGTTGCCACCACTCCCCTTATCGGGCGTGTTTGACGCGGAAGGCATTTTACAGCGACTCACAACCTCCTTTCCAGCCTGACGCTAAACTGGGATTTCGAAACCGCTCTAGTGTTTTTTGTTGGCCGATCGCGGTGCAGACCCATGCCGTTCCGAGACCGGGAAAGTCACTCGCTGCAATTACACTTCGCCGATCATTTGCTGGTAATGATTGCCGTATACCCCCTAAGCTACCCGACTTTTCCGAAATCGCCGACGCTCGACAGCAATTGCCACACATGCTTCCAGCGTTTTCGGCCCGGCACAACCTATTGGCGATGCATGGCAAACCTAGACTTTCCGCCTCCCCGCGACGAGCCTGCACAGCCACAAGACCTGATTATCCTACTTTCAGTCATCCCCAGTCGCACTTCGCGTTGACGGCCAAGCACTTGGCAATACCTGCCAAATAGACCACAACCATCACCTGCGTTTCCGGCACCAGCAAAACCACCCGGATCAACTCACTCATCAGGCTGATAGCACCGAATTGCAGCACCATTTGGATTGACTAGGCGCACCGGCTGCACTTCCGGGGTGGCGAAAAAGCATTGCTTATATTCCAAAGGAAATACTGATTCAGGCCAGCACCTTCCGCGACAATCTGCTCTAGAGCAACACTGCACCGACCGACGATGAAATCTGGAGCATGCGCAAGCGATCCGCCTTGTCCTGACTTATCGAAAAGCTATCGCTTGGCCTGAATACCTCCATTGGCGAACGAGGCATCAAGCCTTCCGACGGGGAGTCGCAGCGCCTGGCGCTGACTCGCGCCCCGCACAGGCGCATGGCAATACTGATAGCCAGCCACCAACATGAAGAGCTGGGCCGGTTTGATCGACGGCACGGCAAATATGGCGGACGGCAAGATCGAAGCCTAGCGCCCAGCTCCGTGCCATAGCTTAAACACGACACTGTAGGCCCGCTCCGCCCCACCTCTGCGCAACGACTGACGTCGGCTTACATCGTCTGGGTATAGCTGAGCATATCGGTGTTATTGGCGGGGCGGGAGGCGCCGAAAGTATTCGGCGACTATTCCTATTCGGAACGCTGGACTTTCCACCTTGCTGCTGTGCGCCAAAACCTCCACGAACCCGGCATTGACGCAGAGCCACTTGCTGACCGTTTCGCTGGCAATCGTGCTCGACACAGCCCTTGCACTACCACTTACTGAGGCCGCCCCCCCCCTATCCCTACAGATATTCGCGCGCCTTAAGAACGCCGGGGATTTTTACAGAGAGGTCCACCTGTAGATATACTGCAAAACCTTCAGCACCGCACCGGTCACCAGCACCGCACTAAACACCGCCCCCAGCGCAAACAGCGTATTTTTTTCCTGAGGCGGAATGATGGTATGCCGGGCAATGTTGCTCAGCGACTGTCAACGGGGCGCGTAGTACCCTTGGGAGTTTTCGACCACAGAACAAGCCTCGGCTTTGTCTAGCTCGAACTGGCCGCCCGCCAATTCAAAACCCGGAAAAAGAAGGCTAATTTCAAACTAAGAACCAGACGACTTCAATGGGAAATTTTCATCGCTTGACTTTTGCAGCAAAACAGCAGCCAAGAAAAATCCGGTCATACCACGCCTGACGGCCTCAAATTCCAGACGCGCATAATAAGCGCATGAAATAGCCGTTCTCATTTGTTGTCTTTTTTCATTAGTCGCCGAAGCACGCGACGCAGGAATAGAGAGCAATCATTGTAAATGATGACTTTCTTTTGACACTTTATCACTCACAGCAACTACCTTTGAATGATAAGTTATTGAATTTATTGGGGTGAACGATGGGGCTCGAACCCACGACAACCGGAATCACAATTAGACCTGTTTTATATATTTATCAACAAGTTAACTAGCTAATTTGTCAGTATTGCTTGAAATTATGCCTTTGATTTTCAAGAAGTTTCATTTTATTTGTCATCAGAGTTTTGAGGCTAAATCAAGCTATTGACGAGCACCAAAATTATCCAAATCAGAAGTTTTGATCGGTCGGGTAGATTTTTCATGTGGTGTTTCCTTTGATGATTGATCAAGGACCTTTGATAAACAGCACATAAGGAGCCGGCAGTATAGGCTGCTGTGCTGGCTATAAATGAATTCTCAGTCAGGTTCAGCCAAAATTTCCCGAACCGTCTCTAACGTCATCATCAAAGTCATAGCTTGCAAAGGTGACTCCACAAATCCCTGTGAAAGATAAAATTGTTTGGCTTGTTCGGACAGAGCATGAACCAATATAGCAAATACTCCCGCATCACCAGAGACATTGACTGCCCTTAGCATTGCATCGCGCAACAGCGATTTGCCAATCCCTTGGTTATGATAACGCTTGTCGACAGCCAGTCGACCGAGCAGCAAGACCGGCAAAGGATTAGGCATGTTGCGTCGCATGGTTTTGGGTGAAGCCTCATGGCTTATTGCACCGGCAGACAGGCAGTAGTAAGCAACAACATCCATGCCAACACTCAGTACAAAACAACGCGAAGCCCCTGCCCTATGGTTTTTGAGTGCACGTTTTTTGAGCCAATCATTCAGCGACGTATCACCGCAATCGAAATCCACCAACCGATGATCTGTCGTGATCGGTCCTGGGGGCGACATTTCTAGAGCAGTCATTTTTCCCAAGGCGCTTTTGTCTTAAGTAACCGGCGAAGCTTATCAGTCGGTGGCAAGGGTTGATCGAGCAACGCTTGAAATTGTGCAAATGCGCCTTCATCGACTGCGAAAAATGCCTGATCTAGAAGCACATCTTCTGCCGCGCGACAGGCGGCTTCCAACATAAAGTCTGATCGACTACGGCCGAGACGTTCAGCAGCTTGATCAATGATATCCCGCTGCCTGACCTTAGCGCGGATATTAATGGAAACGGGAGTCGCTTCTCTAGTTTGCATTTGCTTCATGTTCATCCTCCACTTTATTCAAGCTCAGCATATTAATTTGTGTAGCAAATTGCAACACAATAAGTAAAGTAGCCCTCTGAGTAGAGGTCGCCAACCGACCGCCACTCGAACTAGTCCCCCCAGAAACCAAAGCAATGCTTAGCTTCTGATTCTGAGGAGACGTGGGTTTTATATCATTTTACGAAGTTGTATCGACGCTGCCCATCATTACAAATCGGCTAGTCCGTTGATCAACTTCGCTGATGCATAAGCTTGCCTGGGCACCGAGGAATAGTCTCGGCGCCAATACCTTTTCACAGCAAGCCATGCTCCGCATAGGAATACACGTTTTCGCCGACGATGAAGTGATCAAGGACTCGAACGTCAATCAAGGCCAAGGCTTCTTTAAGTTTTGCTGTAATCACGCGATCGGCCTGACTGGGATCGCTGATCCCCGACGGGTGGTTATGCGCCATGATCAGAGCCGCGGCATTGTAGTGCATGGAGGCCTTGACCACTTCGCGTGGATACACGCTTGCGCCATCAATCGTACCGCGGAATAACTCATCGCAAGCGATAACCCGATGTTGATTGTCCAAGAACAGGCACACAAATACTTCGTGCTCGTATGGCGCCAATTTCAATTTGATACAGTCTTTCGCCTTGTCCGGACTGGTCAAGGCTTCGCCTCGGCTGAACATGCGGTTGTAGATCTGAATGGCCTCTAAGATGACATCTTGTTCATCGGCCATACGGTAACGATTATTGGTTCCTCGAATGAATAACATGGGCTTTCTCCCGTAATCTTAATAATTGGAGAAAGCCGTCCCCTTCCGGGGTGGACTTTCTCCGGAAGGGTTGTCAAAAATATGCAAAGCCTCGTCAGCGATGTCTACCGACGTTGCCCGTCGGCAAAACACATTTCGCTAAAGAGGCTTAAGCTGACGCTATGTCTGCGTCAGGTGTTTTGGAATGCGTGCTTGTTAAGTGGTCGTTCGCCAGAAAACCCGCCAAAAGCCACGCGCTAACACAGCCGCAGCCATCGGCCCGATTGGGTTTAGACTACATTTCCGCAACGGTGACGACATCGCCATCATTGCCGAGCACGATTTGAAAGGTCCTGGAAAACAGCGCCGGACAACTGCCAAATGTCGGCAGCAGTCGTTGCAATGCATCCGCCGGTTTGTCGGCCGTATTGGCCACCACGAAGTTATGAAAATCCCATTCATCGGCTTCCTTGGCGGATTCCATGAACGTATCCCATTCGTCGTAGTAGGACGATGCCTGGCAAACCACCAACCCGGATGACTCCCGAGTGGGTACGATGAAGCCGTCCTGATCCTCGTCATACACGGCATCGTGATCGATGTCGACGGACTCGCCATTCAGGGTTAACCGGTATTGTTCACAAAAGACCGCCTGACCATTCACCCATTGCCCTGCAAAAAACGCGCGGTGCGTTTCGTTGACGATGTCCAAGGTGATGGCCGGTCCGTTCAAATCGACCAGGTACGAAAACAGCCAATGCTTGGCATCCAACCCCGGCCGAAATACCCGATAATCGCGGTGCCAAGCAAACATCCAGCGTAGCGCACCGACCTCATCGAGATCATCCAGTTCGGCAACTTTGACAAGGCCGTTTTCCACATCGTTTCGACTGACCGGTTGCGAAACCACTGCCAAATTGACGCTGCTGCAACCTTCCTTGATCGGATAATCCTGAATGATGGCCAATACCTGTTTCGGCAATAACGGCACGTTATTCAGTAAATCCAGGCAGCGGTAAGTTTTCAAGGTGTCGTAGCCAAGGACAAACTCCTCAGCAGACAATTCGCGTTTGATCATTTCCATTCGTTGCCTGGCTTCCCGTTGCAGAACGTGCTTAACCTCAGCAATCACCTGTGCTTCATCGATCAATTTATCCCGGTCGGGCAACCGAGCGAAAAACCGGCTTGAATCCAAGTGGATGACATGACCGGGGTCTCGTTCGTGATGACTGTGATAGACCGGCAAGCCTTGCAGATACAGATGAAAATACTCCGACTGTCGTAACCAGTCTTCGCCCTGGGACAAACCATACAAATACATATCACCCAGTTCGGTCTCGATGAACGGTAATGTTGAGTTAACCGCTCGCGGCCGATCCAGGCTGACACCATTAAAGCGCACCTCAATCGGAAATCCCCGTGCCAAGCGATACAACTGGGATGCAATCCGATCCGCTTCGGGCTTGAACTGGGTCAGCGTCAAACGCGTGATGCCTTTCCAGTCAGCAGGTTCGATCGCAATCGGTTGGAATGCCAAAAGCGCGGCCGTATCCACCGAAAAGCGACCGCCTTTACTGTCGACGCTGATGGCATCGCAGGCAAAAATGGCCGACAAAAAGCCGAGACCAAACGGATGTTCCCGTTCGATGACGTCAGCATCCCAGCCAGACTCGGCCACCGTCAGCAACGTTTTCAAACAGGCGATGCCGCAGCCATCGTCACACACCGTCAAGGTTCGAGTGTCTTGCGAATACTCGAAGCTGACGAAGGTGGCGCCGGCGCGGCGGGCATTTTGCATCAGTTCGCCCAGTACCGTGGTGGACTGGGTAAAGCTGAAGCGTAAGTTATTGATCAATTTTTCGGGGTTTACCGATAATTGTGTGGTGTTCATGTGAGTTCCTCGAATAAAAAAGCCCCGAGGAAACGACACAGTCCAACCCTGACGGGGAGAACGGATCATCTCCCCGAGGCGGGCATTACTGGCCAGGCCAGTGGTTATGTTAAAGACCTGTATAACACCGGATTACGATGCCAGAGCCAGGTCTGTAGGAGAGGGTAATGAGCCCGTCCATTCCAGCAAGCTGGATTGTTCGTTTTCCAATACCGCATCGGGATCGATGCCTCGGCTGGCAAGTACCGTGCTCATCGCCTGGGTTAACAGACGATGGCCTTTTTCCCGTTCCGACTCGCCGCCGTGCTTGATCGCCCAAAAGGGATCGAAATGGACATGTCGGCTACTGCGTGGACATTGTTTATTCACTTCGGTATGAAACGCCTTATCGAAGTTTTCCGCCTGGTCGAACTGTTGCCAGAAACCTTGTCCGGCTTGAGTATCTACAGGCGGTAACCAGCGGCGCTGACGTCCAACCCAACGGTTCATCCGATCGATCAAAGTTTTGCTCTTCGGAAAAAAGTGAATGGTGCCGACGCCCGGATAATAGCGAACGTCAAAATAACTGCCACCAATCCGTTGTCCAGCCCGAAGCTCTTGAAAATGCTGCCGGAACACCGACACCAAACTCATGTCCGCTTCGGTCTTACCATCGAGCAAGGCAAATACCTTGTCGAAGTCGGCTAGAAGTCGTTCCGACTCCCAGTTCAGACTATTGTGATAGGACTCCACTTTGTGCCCTGGCAGAACGAAACGCGTGGTCTTGATCCGCATGCCCAGCGTGCGGTGTTTGTCATTGCTTTTCCAGCCCATGTAAAACACCGCATTGTCACTGTAATAGCGGGTGATCAGATCAAACACATCACACACCATGCTCAGTTGAATTTCACCTTGCTGCTCGATGATGCCTTGCAGAAAGCCGTAGATATTCGGCACGGTAAATTCCAAGGATTTCACCGTTTCGAAATCCGATTCCAAGCGTTTCTGTGCCGCCGATGACAAGCGCGATGTGACCTGTGTCGAGCGTAAAATGCTGGCCCAGGCCCGATTCTTCAGATCGTGATAGCGTTTGAACAGCGTCCGCTTCACCGCATCCGATGACGAGTCGTCTTCACTGCTGATACCGCCACCGTTCAGTTCGCCTAAGGTTTTACCCAGCATGGTCCGATAACGGCTGGCACGGGCTTCACTGACCACAGCCTGTCGCGCTGCTTCGACCGCAGCATTGAACATCAACACCGCGTTATCAATGAAGGCATTCGGCAAGGCCAACTCATGAGGCAGTTGAAACGCGCCCGCCACATCGTCGGCTTCCCGGCGATCCTGGCGCAAATCGTCCAGAATACTGCCGAGGATGTCTTGTTCGAAGGTTGAAGTTTTTTTCAACCAGACCAGGGCCACGTCGACCGGCGTTTTGCGCTCGGCATCCTCGCCGGCGAACATTTCCGATAAAAACTCGACCTCGCCGTGCTGCTCGATCAACCGGACTAACAGCTGGCGTTCTTTCGAAAACGGATTGCGCACGGTTTCAGCATTGAGAATGGCGACGATTTCACCGTCAAATAAAATCTCCCAAGCCTTCAACACGTGTTTGGCGCCGTCGGCAAACGGCGGATTCATGATGATGTGAGAATAGACACTGCCGCTTTGAAACTGCAGAAAATCCATCCCCACCACCGCATAACCTTCATCGCGCAGAACCGCGTGTTTGCGGATATCGATTTCAATGCAATCAATCGGCAAACGTTTACCGTACTGGTATGGCCCTGGACGTAGCAAATGTCCTTCGCCTGCTGAAGGCTCTAATACTCGAGCGAATTGCTGGTTCTTGAACATCGCCCAAGCTTTATGACTCAGTGCTTCTGGCGTGGGGTAGTATTGATAAGGGTCTGTCATGGTATTCTCCAAATAAGCCCCTGACGACCGATTTATCCCTGGCGGGATAGAATCATCCCGCAGGGGTAGTGTGAAAAACTCGGCTTAACCGAGTATCAAAAATGAAAACGGCGCGTCAGATCAACGCAAACCGCTTACCTTGAATGAAGTCCTGATACTGCCGGGCTTCGGTTTTAACTTTGAACCGGGCATGCACGCTGCCGTCGATCCAGATTTCCCAGGGCAAGCGGTTAAGCTCACCTCTCACCAGTTCTACCGTGCCAACCCGAAATTCATCGTGTTGGTAAAGTACCTGGCGGGGACTATCGATACGGACGATGCATTGATCCAGCAAGGCCGGACCACCGATGTCACCCGGTTCGATCAACAGCGGCACTTTGATCGTGCCGGTTGAGCGGCCGATCCAGCCGATGACATCGTGTTCATCGAGCCAGGATTGACCCGTGGTGGGATCGCCGTAATACAGCCGGATTTTGCGTCGGCTATGGCGAAGCTGTTCCAACAACTCAACTACCGGTTCTGGAGTGTCTGCGTGGTAACAGGTGCCGGATGGCAAGCGCTGATACTGGATGCAATGCCCCGTGCCGAACGTGTGTTCAAAGATATGATTCATGATGTTGTCCTCAATGAAAAATGGGAACATCACGATTCCCCAGCGGGAATAGGACATTCCCGTGTGGGTGGATAAAAATGAGCGCCGAATCGAATGGTTTGGCTAACTCAGGCTTTTTACAAATTGCGCTTAAACACCGCGCGCATTTTTTAGGATTGGATTTCCAGTACAGGTTTTCCCAAGGCTTGCACTGCCAGGAGCATTACCTGATCCAAATCGTCCCAATCAATGCTGCCGCCATTGGCTTCGCCTTGTTGATAGGCTTCAACCAATCCCCGACAAACCCGCATGGCTGCTTGCTCTTTCTTCAATTGCCGTACCGAATGATCCGGTTCCGGCAACCGTGCAACGGCAACGCTTTTCCATACCAAGCTTTCACCCTCCGCTTCATGATATTCATCGGACAATAACGGCATGGCAGCGGTGTCATCCCAAATCGTGGCGTCATTGAATGCCTGCTCGGCGAGCTGCTGTGCCGCTTCGGGACTCTCAGCAGTGATACCCACCGAAACCCGGTGCACATAGTCGATTTCGTAGGAGACCATGAATAGCTGATCCACACCCTCCGCCGTGTCATTGGCTGAGGCGGGTTCTTCGACTGGCAAATCGGTTTCTGCCGACTCACCCTCGATCAATGCGCTTTCATAAGGCTCGATCTCCTTGTTGCAGTTCGGGCAGCGATCGTTACAGCCGCAATCCCATACATCCTCCCATTCGGTTTGGCAGTAAGGGCAGCGGTACTGATTCAGATAGCGAACCGCACTGTTTTCGGCAGGGGTTGTGCCAACGCTGGGTTGGTTGATTGTTTTCATGGTCATGTCCTCCAAAAATTGCAGGTACGACCACCCGGCAGGATGGTGTTCCTGCAGGTGAAAATCGCTGATTAAAGCCAAAAATCGGCTCGCACAGCGGGGTTGAATTCGCGCAAAAATCGGTATATTGTGGCTAAAACCCATTAAAAAGCAGAGAAATAGCCATGTTTGAAGAAGTTTTGCGTATTTTTGATTTTCTCAGTCCTAAGCAGACCAAGGAGCAGTATCCAAGTCAAAAACCGATGGCGATTCCGGTTGACGAACCACTAAAAGTCGTTCGACATTGCCAACAAATTTTCCAAAAATTGGATGTTTTGGAAGCCGACGTGCTCAAGCGGGTTGATAATCCTGAACAAGCCTGGCCGTTTCTAAGCAAGATTCGACAAATTCGCCGGGAAACCCAGAACGATTTGTTGTCGTTATTGCCCGAAGGCAGCTGGGTATTTGCCGATGAATCCAGTCAACACGAGATCCCGGTTCGCCGTATCAATACGGCAACCGGAACCACGTTACGGGTATTCAATGGCGGGCTTGCTGATTAACCGGTAACCCGTTGGCATTACCTTTCAGCGCTTCCCGCAATTGAAAAACCTGTTGGGCAGTTTTAGCGGATTTGTCGTCCACCATAGCTGATATGGTCGCTTTTTTTGAACGTCGCCGGGGTTTAACTTCGGCTTCGTCCGCAACAATCACTGGTTTGATTTTCAATAATTCCCGTTCCAGTTTGGCGATTTCAATATCCGCCTCGTAGAGTTTGATTGTTTTCTGTTTGGCTTGATATTGAAGTTCCAAGCGATCCAGCTCGCGATTTGTTTCACGATTGCGACTATGAATTTCCTGACGCACCGAATCCGATATCGCCAACCAATCCATGTCCTCGCGGCTACGCGGCATGATGACCGGTAGCCGTTTACTTGCAAAACGCTGCGCACGATATCGGTGAAACGTTTGAGTCGCGTGTTTCAATACGCTCAGTAGTTGCAACACCGTTGCCCAAATCACTCGCAAGGCGAGGATAAACATAGCCAGTAAGATGACACCAAAAATAAAGTTCATTGAAGTTCTCCTTTAAAAATTTAAGAAAACACTTCGAATGAACAGCACCCGGCCGGGCGATGGTCGCCCGAAGCGGGTTTTGATTTGCAGTGGGTAGTACCACTGCGATTTACATCGGGCTTAACGCACCCGACACGATCACGGTTTAACGTGCTCGCCGCCTAAAGACGGAACGCCGACCAAAGTCGGATTCAGCATTCTGGAAAGAACGCATGAAATGTCTGTTTGTCGAATGGGCTCCAGTAAGAGAGTGCATTCGACAAACGGCGGTTGCAATCAGCTACCCATAGCCACAATCCAAGGCAGTAAGCCAAGGATTGGGCTACGGATAATTGACTGGCCGATACTTACGCCGCCAACAACACCGCTTTCGAGAGTTCGAACAATTGCGCTCTCAGCTCTGAAAGATCGTTAATAGTGATGGCACTTGGGAACAGATGACTGACATCCAGTCCCAAACCGATGCCGACCGTTTCAATACCACTATCGCGGCAACGCTGTAACAATTCCAGCGTGCTCAAGGTATCGTTAGGCTGACCATCGGTCATCACCATCAACACTTTGCGCGGTTCCCGGCATCGCAGCAGTGACGCCGCACCAAACCAAATCGCTTCCGTCATTGGCGTACTGCCGGTGGCGGCTACCGAAAAGGCACCGGTTCGGGCATTGATGCGTTGGCCATGATCTAGCAAGCGAAACACCGAGTCATCTTGATGGCCTGGAAACGCGGTGACGCCAGGATTGACTCCCGGGATGCCTTCGAATGCCAAGGCCAATGCCAAAGTGGCTTCCAATGCAATCGGCATTCGCGATCCGATGGGTTGGCCTTGACTATCGGTGACCTGATAACCCATGCTTTCGGATTTATCGAGTAACAGATGGATCGCCGTATTGGGTGCCGCTTTGGTCTCTTTACGCTGAAACAGCTTAGTTTCGCCCAGTGGTAAGCGGTGTAAACGCTTGCCATCCAGCCGCCGTCCACGACACGCAGGTTGCGACCGGTTTAAGGTTTGCGATTGCACCAGGCCTTGCAACGCGGCGCGGATTTTTCCCGATTCGCTATGCACCTTACGAAGTAAAAACGCACCGGCCCGCTCGTCCATGGGTGGCTCGTGGCCACTGGGCATCAGCAATTCCGAACCATTTTCCGCCGCCAACGACAATGCCGATTTCAATGACTCGAATAAATCCTGCTCAATGTCACTGTCACCAGCGGACAACAAGGTTTGCAAGACGCCCATCGGATCGGCAATCTCCGCAGTTTCTTCATATTCACCTTGCGGGATGGATGTCGAATTGTCGGATGGCGTTGCCGGTTCATCGTCAGGATTTTTGGGAGCCGAATCATCGTTACCGGCTGGTTCTGACGACGATTCGTCATCAGTGTCGTTGGGTAACTGTTCATCGGGATTCATTTCATCCTGGGAATCCAAGCCGCTCGAATCATCCGAATCGGTTGATTCAGCATCCTGATCCGTATCATCCGGCTCAGGCGTGTTTTCCTCATCGTCCGATGGCTGTGCCTGATTGCGTTGCCGTTGTTGCGCGAACTCCTGCTCAATCATGGTCAGGATGCGGTCAGTCAAATTCAGACAATCACGTTCGGATTGCAGGCCCTCCGGGACTTCCGACAGCAAGCCCTTCAGCCTTGTCACTGCACCAACGGGAAACGTTGCCTTCAATGCGATTTCGGTTTGTTCGACCAACGGTAATAGGGCCGTTTGACCCAGTACCCGTGCACGCAAGCTTTTCAACACGAATCCATACAAAATGTTGGCCGGATGATCGCTTTCACTGGCGGCCACAAATTCGCCTTTGGCAATCATCTTTTCAATCACCGTGCGTATTGTCAGCCGCGTACCCGGAAAGTCCTTGGCCAGTTCATGCTCGATGCGGACATCTTCAATCGCATTGCATAGCCGCCGGCGTAATACCGAGTTGCCATAACGTAACGTAAAATCCGAATAGCGAATATGCGCCGCTTCGTGGGCTAACAGCCCCCAGGCATAATCTTGATAATCCGGATCGTCACCTTCATAGGCCGGCAGCTGAATCGATTGGCCATCGGTATAAGCTTGATCGCCACCGACGCTGACTTTTATGCCAAAGCGGTTGCCGATGGCGGCCGCGACGATGGGGAATGCGTTGTGTAAGGTTCTATTTTTCATGGTGTGCTCCAAAAGATGGGGACAAACCACGACCCCAGAGGGACATGGCTTTGCCCCATTGGGTGAATTATTAAATAGCGTCAGATCAGAACCAGTAGTCCTGGTCAGAATCGTCCGCTTCCTCATCGTCTCCCGCCGTCACCGGTTCCGGTTCCGCTGCGTTTTCCAAATCATTGTCTCGATCGGCATCGTTACCGGTTTCCAGATTGGTCTGGCTTTTGTCCAGCAAAACCTCCAGCGCCCAGTCATCCGATGTCGGTTCGAGTTCATCGTCAAAGATGCCGTCAAACAGATCGGTAAAATCGGAATTGTCTGAAACGCATTCAGCGATGACGGGTTTTGCTTCGGTTGAGACTGTTGTTTCTGTTGGTACCGTTGATAGCTCTAAATCCGCGTATTCGAAGGTTTCATCAACGTCTGTCTCTTCAACAACGGGTGTTTGATTAACCAACAAGCCTTCACCGTGCCGCCGGGTTTTATCCGGATCGGACAACAGCATCGCCGTGGCCAAAATCTCCTGCAAAATGCCGCCTTCAATGGCGCCTTTGTTGGGAATTCTCACCAGTAGATCGTCAATGGTGCTGACGACCGGCGCGACTCGATGATCCAGAAATCCCAGCCCATCGAGTTTGTCCCGCATACGGCGAATCGGCCGTAACGCATTCCGCGTCACTTGCTCCTTGCCAAGCAACGACTGCTCGATCAGTTGATTGGCTTCCACGGAGATTTCATAGAACATCTGCTCACTGAGTGAACCGATTTTGCTCTCCAGACGCACAACATCCGCCGGCGGCAAGCTTTCGGGTAAACCGACACTCACCACCAGAAAATCAAACGACAACCGCGTCGAGACAAACTCCACAGAATCCACAGCTTGTTCGATGATGCCGGCAAACTCCGGATGGCGAACCACCCAATCCGTCACCGCCGCATCGTAACCGGCAATAAATTCGGTTTTAGCCGCTGCAAAATCCAGCGCAATGCGCTCGAGTTCTGCGGTAATACCTGCGGCCGATTCAACCGGTACGGCAAAGCCACCCAGAAAGCGGGTGCCGACGCGCAAACAAATGCGTTCGGCTTCCTTCTTTAGGCGGTTGAACACCGTCAGCTTATCGGGATCGAGCAAACGTTTGGAACCCAGGCTGGCTAAATCCTCCGGAGGCAATTTGCTACCATCGGCCAAAACTAGGTCCTCTTTTTTCAGTTTCTTGCGGGCGCCGTAGATATTGGCTTCGACTTTCACCAAGACCACGCGATCCAAGATAATTTGCGTTTCATGAGACATGGGAACCTCCTAAAAAGTAGAGGCACACCCATCCCCGCTGGGGCCGATGCGCCCCTGTCGGGTTAAATGAAAATTACAATACGTTTAAAACCAACAGTCGTCCGTGTCGGACATGGCCGCTGCCAGATTTAATCGAGGTTTGAGCAGGCCTAAAACTTCAGCGGTGTCCCGAATGCTGTCAAGATCAGTGCCGAAAAAAGCCAGCACATCCTGTTCAACTTTCAGATCGACTGAGAGGTCTCGAGCGGTTTCGGTGGCAATATCAATCGCCACGCCTTTAAAGCTTTTTGCTTTCAGCGCCAGTAAAAACAGCCAGGGCAAAACACCATGCACTGATTTGATCTGACCACTGAGTTCAAAGGGTTCGGCATTGAGAGTGGCATCAATCCATAGTTGCCAGCCATCCCAATCTTTTTCAGGCTTAGAATGCTGATCCGATACGGAATGAATAACCCCGATCAGTCGCCTGACCTCGATACCCAAGTCCACTCGGACAGCTCGCTTTGCATGGCAATTAATGGTCCAATACAAGGACTCGACTGGCTGTGCCGGCACAGACACGGGATTTTCATCAGATTCAGGCCATTGTGATGGTGTAGCCGAAGTCTTACCCGGAAACACCACATTGCCGTTCACATCAATATCCACCTCGCCGACCAACACATAGCCTTTGGCCTGTTTTTGCTTTTCGATGTCATGCTGCTTAACGCCGTATCGGTTGCTAACGCCCGGCAAAGTATCTGCCGTTTTCCCCCAACGCGTCGTAATCGAACCATCCGAATTACTCCTGACTGCCCAGTCCTTGGAGCTGCCGTCAGTATTACGATGACGATATAAATTCCAGGCGGCCATGCTTAAACCGTCCAGTCATCGCCAAACACATCTTTGGCAATGCGATGAATCGCTTCGCGTTCGGCGGGCTCAGCTCGAAAGGTCAAAGCCCTGTCCAAGGAATACGCCAAGGCATTAGGCGCACTTTTGAAGGTCGCCACCAATGTTGCCCAGCGCATCAAACCACGGGTCGATAAGGTCACCGACAACATGCCGCCGCCATCCGCGCCGCCGATGAAGACTTTACGAATCTGATTGGCGACTTTGATCATGCTTTCCCGTACCGTTTCCGGCATGCTCGGCACCACATCAGCCAACAGTTTCATTTCGTCTTCCGGTTCGGGGTAACCGACTTCCATCAAACGGAACCTGTCTAAAAACGCAAGGTTTTGCCGTAACACCCCTTGATACAATCCCGATTGATCACCGGACCCTGCACTATTGCCGGTGGCGACCAAACGAAACTTCGGATGCGGGACAATCACGTCGCCAGTCTGCGGAATTGTTAGAGGTTTCCCTTCAACAATTTCATTCAAGCCGATTAACTCGGCCGGATCAATGGCATCGATTTCGTTGATCAACAGCACATGGCCTAAGCGAACCGCCAAGGTCAACGGGCCATCGATCCACTTCATCGCGCCGCCGTCGACCAGCATGTACTGGCCCAGCAGATCATTGAGTTCCAATCGACCGTGACCGGTGACCGAATGCACACCCCAATGGAGACGTGCCGCAACTTGCTCCAATAACGAGGTTTTACCGGAACCGGTGGGGCCGGTCAGGTATAAGCCGTCGCCATTGTGTGCGCCTAAAAACGCCAACACATCGCGCAAGTGGTCCTTACGAAACACATAGGGCTTTTGCGCCGGTACATAGGCGTTTTGTCCTGGTTTGAAACCTTCCACTTTCATAGACGCCGGGGCCTGAATGCCGAAGGTGTCGGCAATAGAATAGGATTGATACATGGTGAGCTCCTCGAGGACTAGCCTCAGAAAACAAGGGGCGCACCGCCCCGAGGGGTAATGAGCCCCAACGGGTGATTAAAACCCTGGCAAACCAGGGTAAATAGAAAATGGCTAGCGCAACTGCATGACGCAGTACATCGCCCATTCGGCGCGGGCCAACAGCTCCCGATCCATCAAACGCAGGATGCGCTGAATGTCGCTTCTCAAACCGGGGTCCGAGAGTTGACCGTGCAGATCCAGCAACAACCGCTTTTTGGCCTGGATGTCGTTGCTATGCGCAACGTTCAACCAGCCGTGCAAGGTTTTCCAAAAGTCGTGATTCATAATGACCTCCTTCAATGATTAAAAGGGGTCATCGAGTCCCGTGAGGGTGATGAACCCCAACGGGACAAACTAAACACACCAGGCTTGACGCACCTGGCACACGAGCAAACGCTCATGCCGCTTAACAACGGAACGCCGGTCGAATCCGGATTCGGGATTCCACGAAGGGAATGCCTGAACGATGCGGGTTTTGGGTTGGACTTTTCTTAAAGCCCAGCCTAAAACCGACAGGCCTAAACTGAAGGATTCCATGAGGTATCCGGCGTCAACTCTCGTAGCCGACCGTCATCATTCAACATCCCGTAACCACCAGGGTTACAGGATGTCTCGAAACGAACCCTCAAAACCAAAAGTCCACACCCACCAGGTCTTTCAAGGCTTGGGCATCGAATGGCACTTCGGCATGTTTACCGTCGTCGTCCCGGCAGGTCACGCGAATTCGCGTGGCAGATGGTTTGCGATAGACCTCCAGCACCGCAGCCTGAACATCCGGTTGCAAGGCTTGGAGTGCCGCCTTGTAATCAATAGCACCCTGGCTTTGAAACCGAGTGATACGCAACCCGGAATGCTCTGCGGCCACGTAATCACCCATTAGCAACACCAACGTGTTTTCAATGGCCGCCTGATTAGCCTCCAAGGTGGCTAGCTCCGCTTTCAAATCCGCGATTTTCACGGCACGATTGCGATAACTCGCCGCCAGATGTTGCCATTGCTGTTCCGCATGACCTTTGGGTAAGTACAAATCGCGTTCAGGGTCCTTACTCGGCTCCTTTTTGGACTTGACCGCCGACCAGAAGTCCATCGCGGACTCGACCAGGGCGGTGAGAAAGTTCTCATCGCGCTGAATTTCAAACTCGATGTCCTGGCCTTGGTGATAGAAAAACAAAAAGCCGCGTTGCGCTTCGGATACCAGCAGTTGCTGTTGCACCTGGCACCAATACAACTGATAGGCAGCCGAGGCTTCCCGGTTTAACAGCACATCCAAAAACGTGGTTTCGTGCGGACATTTGATTTCCACGGGCTCATTCGCGTCGGATAAGCCGTCGAAAGAAGCCCGCATCAACGGATACTGTTCCGACTCGCCGCACAGCGGCAACAACATCAGATCGTGTTTATCCTCGAAGCGTTGCAAAGCTTCAGGCTCCTGCTGGATACCAGCGCGGATCAACGGGTTGTTGTCCAGACTGGCTTCCAGTACCAAGCCAATTTTCTCGGCCCAGAGCCGCCAATAGCTTTTGTAGGGCGAGCGGTTCATGACAATAGCCGCTTCACTGGCACTGACGCCTTGTGAACGCCAATGCCGCCATGCAGTGGACCGTTGCGAAACGTCGACGACGTTCATTGCCAGGCATCCGGTAACTGAATGTGGCAGCCTAACCGCAACGAAGGCACGCCGCGTTGGGTTAAATGCTGTTCACAGCGCTTGGCCCAATGGAAATCGGCAAATAGCAACAACACGGCATCCGCAGTTGGCAATACCAAGCCGCCAAAACTTTCCACCAAATGGTGTAATTCCGCTTTAGAGGGTTTGTCGACCTCTGCCACGGCTACACCCGGTTTAAAACTGCGTTCTAAAAAGCCGCGCCCATGTCGGCGAATCACCGTGGGTGAGTCGTAACGCCGCCAGTCGGTATGACAGGGCAGCCGATTTAACGATTGATCGATTGCATTCATGATCTCTCCTTAACTAAAACTCAGAGCATCATGAATCCCCACACGGGCGAGTCATGACGCCCTGAAGGGGTGGTAGTTGAATGTGATGGATGCTGAAATCCAGCACACATCAATATGAAAATGGCCTAGCCGATTGCGTGATTAAGCAACAGGACAGCCCTATACAGTGAAATGACTAACGGTTGGTACTCAAAGCCTGACGCGCCTGCGTCATAGCCATGTCCTTCGCTGTCAATGGCGGCATGGCCGTCGCTTCAGATTGTCCCAATGCCGGTGTGGTCCTGGGTTCAACCTCCGATACTTTGTCTAACTCGGCCAAGGCAAAGGTCAGATCGATGCCTTTGAACTTCTGATTGGCATAGTCGTAGGCTGCTTTCCAGGCACCAGCCGCCGCAGTACGTCTAACCAGTTCAGCGACCGCTTTTTGCACTTTGGGATGGATTTGCGACAGATCGATGACACGGTTTGCGTCAATGCCAGCATCGCCCCCAAAAACGTGATCGTCACTGTCAACCTCTGCTGCATTCAAAACTGTGGCACTACCATCGATCACACTACCATCGGCAATATCGTCAAGGGTTTTGCCATCCATTTCCTCGGCGGCATAACCGCATTCCTCCGGAAAGGCTGCCCTGAGCGACGCCGCTTTACCGCATTTGGATAATTGCCCCTTAGGGCGTTTGATCCACATGGCGGTTGGCACTTGCGAGTGTTTACCACCGGCCGTGCTATAAGCCTCCAGCCAGTAGACTTCCTCGGTAAAGGCGCAACGTTTGCCGGCGACGATCCGGTACACAGTAACCGCCACCCATTCGGGAAAGGTCACGGTGACACTGGATTCCTGCCATTGCTCGTTGTCGTCCTTGTAGCGACCGGTAAAGGTCTTGGTGATATCAGGCCCCCAGACGGGTCTGTCCATGCCGGCCCAAACACCGGTTCGGGACGCGGTGGTCTGGATTTCCATGATGGACGGCCAGACGGTTTCGACATTACGGCCTAAAGCGGCACTCCACATCGGTACGATATGCACCGGCTTTTTGAAGATGTCGAGCTTGCGGGCCTTGCAATAGTCCAGCGCCATCAGGATGGCTTCCGGGGTTTTCGCCGTGGGGAAAGTCACTTCTGTCAATACCTTCCACGACTGCTCGGAAATGCCATAGCCCTGCTGGGCTGCCATTGGCATGGGTAAGTCGCGCGACTTAGGCGGATAGTTTCGATTTTGATTGCTCATGGTGGGTCTCCTTAAAAAAATGGGAACGCCATGGCCCCAACGGGGATAGTCGTCCCCTTTGGGTTGAAATACCGAAACAGCGAAGACTGGTCGGCAGTGATTTAAAATTTACCCGCGCTTGCGGCAGTTCATGTGTCGCCTGGGTTTAGTTGAGCGGCATATCGGCATACTCATCATCCCAATCGGCGTCTTCTGATGCCGGGTTCGATGACGAACCGTTTACCGATGCAGGCGCTGTTGGGCGATCGAGTAGTTGCAACTCATGCACAACCACTTCCGTGCGATAACGCTTTTCGCCGTTCTTATCCCATTGCTGGGTGCGAAGAGTGCCTTCCACATAGATCTTGCTGCCTTTCTTCAAAAGATCGCCGGCGGTATCGGCCAGTTTTTTAAAAAACACGACCCGATGCCATTCAGTTCGTTCCTGTTTGGCGTTTTTTGCATCTTTCCAAACCTCACTGGTTGCCAAACGCACTGCCACGACTTTGCCGCCGTTATTCGGTAAATAGCGAATATCCGGATCGGCGCCGAGACGGCCCAGCAAGATGACTTTGTTTACACCACGATTGGCCATGATGATGTCCTCCTATCGGCCGCGCCCGACCATTGAAAATAAAACCCACCTGCGCGGCGATGAGTCACATCCGGCAGGCACATTACCGGCTAGGAATACGCACTCCCAGACAGGATGAAAATCTAAAACACAACCATCACATCAGGCTTGACGCACCTGACACGCCGATGGATAACCACCGTCGCCGCTTAAAAACGGAACGCCGACCAAAGCCGGATTCAGATGTGAAAAATCACAACATGAAAGGTGTTGCTATTGGAGCAGATTTTTTCGAAAGTTCGTTCGTGAAATCGCAATAATTAGCGCGATTTCGCGACCAGGACAGAAATAAAGACGCCGTATCATCTGCCCCTGATGAAATCATGCAAATAGGTACTGACATGGCAGAAATACAGGTACGGGAAAAAAGCAAGCGACCTCATATCAGTCGGCCGATATTCGAGCGCACATTTAACATCAACAGCGAACAAGCCATTCGCGTCATCCGCAACAGTTATAACCGGTTGATGGTTTCGTTGTATGCGATCGACGTGATCCTGCGCATCATCGGTCGGGAAGAAACCGTCGATGAAATCGAAAGCATCGTCGGTCAGATGATTGCCGAATGCGCGGAGCAACTGCAGCAGGAAAAACTACGGTTAGAAAAACTCAAAGCCGACAATGGCATCACCGAAACGCCGAAGTACACGCACCCCAGGGAGTTTGTGGCTAAAATCGCTTCGCCGCAGATTGCGCAATTCGTCGAGTTGATTCGATTGCTGGATCAATTGATGATTGTGATGGACACCTTGTGGCTATGCCAGGTCATCTCCAACAAACACTGCATTGATGCCCGTTACCAGTGGCAGCAGCGGTTGCAGCGACTAGCCAATAAAATTGTGACAATGGAAAGACATGCGCATCAGGCGGCATATGAACAAGGCCATGGTGAAGAGCTTAGATTGGCTCGACAAGAGTCAGGACTGTTGGCTGAGCCGGGACGAATCTACGAAGACGAGGATTCAATGGTTGATGACAATGAATTATCTCCAAGTTCGGAAAAGGTCGGCGATCGATGACTGCTAATACCAATGAAATATGCTTGAGGGTGCCGCTATCCGAACAGGAGGCTTGGGATTTGGCGCAATTTCTAAAGCGAGCTGGGTTTGCCGATTTTCGAAGTAACGCGGTCGATGATGAGGAGGCCTATCGCATGCTGGCCGTGACCCAAATGATCAGAAGAAACCTGGAAGTACATGGAATAAACCCAAGGTAACCTGAGGCCTCATTCACCGATCAATTTTTTGATGCTGTCTTGACTCATTGTTGATAGGGTCAGCTTTTCAATTTCCTTGGCTTTCAGATCCAAGGCCTGGGGTTTACCCAGTTCCAGTAGCTTAGCGATGACCAGCTTGTCGGATTTCAAAAAAATCCTTGAGTGTCATTTCTTTCACACGAACGGTATCGACGCCACTCATATCTTTATGGTTTGCCGGGTCATTTACAAGAAGAATTGAATCGATATCAGCTATCAATGGCAGTGGGGAGTTACAGAGACTGGCAAGACGAATTCGTATGTAAATAGATTACGGTAAAACATGCGTTTAAATTTTCAGTTCTGTCTCATTCCAGATATTGATGTATATTTCTAAAATTTTAGCTATTGAAATTACAATCAGACTGATTTTGGAATTTACGTAATAGAATGATGCCCGATGACTATCCTGTAAATTTGGCTTGTGTCGATCTCTTCTGTGGAGCAGGCGGACTCACGCACGGTTTCACCTTGGAGGGAATTCCCGTCGTAGCAGGGATCGACCTAGACCCCGCTTGCCGTTTTCCCTACGAGACTAACAACACGGCCAAGTTTTTGGAGCGCGACATCAGCCAAGTCACGGCCAATGAGATCAATCAACTGTTTGGGAATTCAGAACTGAAAATCCTCGCGGGTTGCGCGCCTTGCCAACCGTTTTCCACCTATGCTCAGCGTTACGAGTCAGACGGTATCGACGGCAAGTGGGGGTTGCTCTATCAATTCGGACGCTTGGTCCGAGAGTCTCACCCTGATGTCATCACCATGGAAAACGTTCCGACAGTCGTCAGACATCAGGTTTTCCATGATTTCGTGGCGGAATTGAAGGATCTGGGGTATCACGTCTGGTATGACGTCATAGATAGTTCGCTATATGGCGTCCCGCAGTCTCGTCGACGTATGGTTCTTTTGGCATCCAAATTCGGCGAAATCCGAATGATCGAACCGACACATCCAAAACCCAAAACCGTCGAGCAGGTAATTGGCGGCTTGCCCCCCATTGAGGCGGGTCAAGCTCATCGAGACGATAAACTGCACATTGCTTCCACACTCACGGAAAAAAACCTACGACGCATTCGAATCTCCAAACCGGGCGGCACATGGCGCGACTGGCCTGAACACCTGAGAGCAGACTGTCACAAATCCAAGACAGGCAAGACCTATCCCAGTGTCTATGGTCGCATGGAATGGAACAAACCCGCTCCGACGATGACCACTCAATGTTATGGTTTCGGTAACGGGCGTTTCGGTCATCCAGAACAAGATCGTGCGATTTCCTTACGAGAAGCTGCAATCCTACAGAGTTTCCCCGAGAACTATTCCTTCTTGCCCGAAGGTGCCAAAGTCAGCTTCAAGGCTCTGGGACGTATGATCGGTAATGCCGTCCCCGTCGAACTTGGTCGTGCGATAGCAAAGAGCATCACCCATCATTTGTCGACCGCACTACCCAACTGACTGATTTGGATGGCATCCATGGGACGAATCCAATCTTCGTCACCAGAAGCCAGCATTCGGATGACGAAGGTCCGCCAGACGGGCACAAAAGCCGAAATGGCTTTGCGAAAAGCTTTGCATCGGTTGGGATTGAGATATCGAGTCAATTACCAAGTGTTGAAAAGGCCGCGTCGGGTCGCTGATTTGGCTTTTGCCAAGCTCAAAATTGCGGTGTTCGTCGATGGTTGTTTCTGGCATGGTTGTCCGGAACACGCGAGCTGGCCCAAGAGCAATTCGGAGTTTTGGCTGCAGAAGATCGAAGCCAACCGGGCTCGAGATGCCGATACCGATGTCAAGTTGAAAGAGATTGGCTGGACCGTGATTCGTATATGGGAACACGAATGCCCGGAAATGGCAGCCAATGCCATCAAAACGATCATAGATACCAAAAGGAACGAGGCTAAAACCAGTCTCGTCCAAAATTACAATAGTGAAGACGACACAGATGGAACTAATAAACGAAGCTGTCGATGAAAATTCTAAAATCTATGCCACGCCACCCGAACCAGGCCAGCTGGTGGAAGTCAGGCGCCGCCAATGGGTCGTAGCGGACGTAGTATCGTCCCAGTTGGCCAGCCACCACGCTCGACAAAATCTGGTGACCCTGTCGTCGATCGACGAAGACGGCCTCGGCGAAGAGCTGGAAGTCATCTGGGAAATCGAACCCGGTGCTCACACTATAGAACGCGCCGGGCTGCCTTCGATTTCCGGCCAGGACGATCCCGACACCTTGGAAGCCTTTCTCGACGCGGTACGTTGGGGCGCTGCCACCAATGCCGATCGCGGCTTCCTTCAAGCCCCTTTCCGTAGCGGCGTCAGCATCGAAGACTTCCAACTCGATCCCTTGGTCAGGGCCATCGACATGGCCCGCGTCAATCTATTGATCGCCGACGACGTGGGTTTGGGTAAGACCATCGAGGCGGGCTTGGTCATTCAGGAGATGTTGCTCCGACATCGGGCGCGCTCGGTATTGATCGTCTGTCCGGCCTCGTTACAGGAAAAGTGGCGAGTCGAGATGCTGGAAAAATTCGGTCTCGAACTCCAAATCGTCGATACCGCCTACATCAAACAATTGCGCCGCGAGCGCGGCATCCACGCCAATCCGTGGACTTCACATCCCCGACTGATCACCTCCATGGACTGGGCGAAATCGGGCGAGGGTCTACGCCTGATGCGAGACGTCCTGCCCCCGCACATCGAGTTCCCGCGTAAATTCGACATCTTGGTGGTCGACGAAGCTCATAACGTCGCACCCTCGGCCGGGGCGCATTATGCCCTGGAAAGCCAACGTACTCGGTTCATCCGCGCCATCGGTCCGCATTTTCAACATCGATTGTTCCTGACGGCGACGCCTCACAACGGCTATACGGAATCGTTCACCTCCTTGCTCGAATTGCTCGATGATCAGCGCTTTGCGCGCAACATCCTGCCGGATGAAAAACGGCTTTCGCAAGTCATGATTCGGCGGCTGAAGAGCGATTTGGTCGATGCCGATGGCAATCCCCTCTATCCCAAACGGGTCTTGCAGCCCTTATTGGTGGGCTATACGGACGAAGAAAGGGCCATTCACAAGAAACTCGACGACTATTGCGCCAGCCGCGAACAATATGCCGCTGGAGAAGGCGATGCCTTTGGGACGGCCTTTACCAACCGCTTGTTGAAGAAACGTCTGTTCTCGTCGCCCGCTGCTTTTGCGTCGACCCTGGAAAAACACATCGCCAGCCTTTCCGGTGCGGGTAATCGGCAAAGGCGAGACACGATGGCCGAACGCATTTTGTACAAAGCCATACTCAAAGTCGAAGAAGACTATGCCAACGACGAAGAGTATGAAACTGCCCAAGCCGAAGCCGTCGAAGAGGCTTCTCGGCGCGCCCCCGAACTCACCCCGGAACAACGTCGGTCATTGGATGAACTCAGGACTTGGGCGCAGCGTGCCAAGAATCAAGCCGATTCCAAAGCCAAGGCCGTTCTGGCCTGGTGCCAAGAACATCTGAAAACGAACGGTGATTGGAACGACAACCGCGTCATCCTGTTCACCGAATACCGCACCACCCACCAATGGTTGCATGAAATCCTGGCCAGTCACGGTTTCGGCGGCGAGCGACTCGAAATCCTTCACGGCGGCATGGACCACGACGAACGGGAACGCATCAAGGCCGCCTTCCAAACCTCGCCGCGCGATTCCGCCGTACGGATATTACTTGCCACCGACGCCGCATCCGAAGGTATCGACCTCCAGAATCACTGTCATTGCCTGATCCACCTGGAGATTCCTTACAACCCCAACGTCATGGAGCAACGCAACGGCCGTATCGATCGTCACGGGCAACGACACAAGGAAGTGTCGATCTGGCACCCCGTCGATGGCGGCAATGGCGAGGACAAGGTCGGTGGTCACGCCGAGGACATCATTCGGGCACTACGCAAACTCGAATCGATGCGCGCCGACATGGGCAGCGTCAATCCAGTCATCGCGCCGCAAATGGCCGGCTTGATCGAGGGTTCCGCCGAGGAACTCGACACACGGATGGCGGAAGCGAAGATAGCCAGCGCCCGCAAGTTCGTGAAGGCCGAACGACAACTCGAGGAACGCATCGCCAAGTTACACGAAAGGCTCCTGGAAACGCGTCACGACTTCCATCTCACACCTCGGCACATCGAAATGGCGGTCAAAACCGGACTGAAGCTCGCCGGCAAGCCGCCGCTAGAACCCATCGACTTGGATTCCGCGCCGCTAGGCACGGTCTTCAAAATGCCCGCACTGGCGGGTACCTGGGCGCGATGCCTCGAAGGTCTGCGGCATCCGCATACCCAGGTCACCCGACCCATCACCTTCGATCACGAGGTCGCCAATGGCCGGGACGACGTGGTACTGATCCACCTCAATCACCGCCTGGTTCAGATGTGTCTGCGCCTGTTGCGGGCGGAAATCTGGGCTCAAGACGACGTCAAAAAACTCCACCGTGTCACGGTCCGTAGCGTGAGCGAACCCGAATTCACTGAAATCGCTGTCGTAGTGATTTCCCGGCTGGTGATCACCGGCGGCAATCATCACCGCTTACACGAGGAATTGACCTATGCGGGCGGTTATCTGCGTGAGCAGGGCTATAAACGTGAAGAGGGGGTGAAGCGGATCGAAGCCTGGTTGGAGCAGACTCAGCAATCCATGGTGAATGAAGCGGTTTTGGAATTGCTACGCTCGCGTTTCGAGCGTAGCGAAAATGCACTGTTGCAAACCATCGATGCCCGTTCCAAGGATAGGCTCAAGCACTTGATCAACACCCTGAATACCAGAAAAGACCGAGAGATCGACGACATCACCAACGTCCTATCCGAACTCGAAAAGGCCATTCAAGCCGAATTGCACAAAGACGAACAGCCTCAACAATTCGACCTATTCAGCGATGACGAGAAAACCCAGCTCAAACGCGATCTCGGCGCGTTACGCGCGCGTCTGGATGGCATTCCCCAGGAACGCCAGCGTGAAATCCAAGCCATCGAGGCCCGCTATGCCGATTTCACCGACCGAACCTTCCCGGTCGCGGTCGTCTTCCTGGTCCCAGCCGCCATGAGCGTTGAAGGACGAGCATGAGCTTCAACGATACCAATACCGAATGGTTGTCACTGATCGAAATCTCCGGTCCCTTCCTGGCGGTGCCGGTACTGAAAGAGGTATTCCCGCAGGGCCTCGAACAACTGGATGCCAACAAACGCAAACGCCTACGCCAAGCCTATGAGGAATGGCGTGACGGCCTGGAAAACGACGACCCGCATTTTCCGGAATTACATCAGGCCTGGATAGACGAAGTGTTGGCCCGTGGTTTGGAATTGGACGAAGACGGACGCGGCGATGTCTTGAAGCGTAGCTCGGCCATTCCCGATGAACTCATCGTCGATTTACCCGAATACGGAATGAAACTGGTGCCCGATGCCGCCGTGATCGACGAACAGAGCGGCAATGCTCTGATGTTGGTCCAAACCTTCCCGGTCCACACCGATCTGGAAGCCACCAGTAAGCGTGATGGTTGGGCCACCAGCCCGGCGGAAAGGATGGTGAACCTCTGCCGCAAAACCGGATGCCGCTTGGGATTGCTCACCAATGGTGAACGCTGGATGCTGGTCGATGCACCGGTCGGCGCCGTCACCACCTTTGCCAGTTGGTATGCCCGTTTGTGGGGGCAAGAACCGGTCACGCTGCAAGCCTTCGTGCATCTGCTCGGTATCCGCCGTTTCTTCGTCGACGAGTCGGAACGACTGCCGGCGTTGTTCGATCGCTCGCTGAAACACCAAGACGAAGTCACCGAAGCCCTCGGCGAACAGGTCCGTCGAGCCGTGGAAGTCTTGATCCAGGCCTTGGACAAAGCCGACCTGGACCGAGATCGAACCCTGTTGGCCAACGTTTCGACCGCCGAAATCTACGAAGCCGCACTGACGGTGATGATGCGCTTGGTGTTCCTGCTATCGGCCGAAGAACGCGGTTTGTTGCTGTTGGGTGACGAACGCTACGAAGCCCACTACGCCTTGTCCACGTTGCGGATGCAGTTGCGTTCAGACAGCGCGGAAATCCTGGAAAGACGCTGGGATGCCTGGTCGCGATTGCTGGCATTGTTCCGCGCTGTCTACGGCGGCATCGAACACGAGAATCTGCGCATGCCGGCCTTGGGTGGCTCGTTGTTCGATCCCGACCGTTTTCCGTTCCTGGAAGGACGGGACAAACACAGCCAATGGCGCACCGATCCCGCCAAACCATTGCCCATCGACAATCGCACCGTCTTGTTGCTGTTGGACGCGATCCAGCAATTCCAAGGTCGCACCTTGTCCTATCGGGCACTGGACGTGGAACAGATCGGTTACGTCTACGAAGGCTTGCTGGAACGCACCGTCAAACGCGCCAAGGACGTCACTCTGGAATTGCGTGCTACCAGCACTGCCAAAGTACCTTGGGTGACCCTGACCGAACTGGATATTGCGCGAAAAGCCGACGATGAAAAACTGGCCGACTTACTCCGCGAACGTTCCGGCAGTTCGGCCAGCCGTATCCGTAACGACCTGGCAAAGGCCGTCGACGACGTGTTGGCCGACAAACTTTTGACCGCATGTCACGCAGACGTGGCGTTGCGCGATCGCGTCAAACCCTACGCAAATCTGCTGCGTGTCGATCCCTGGGGTTACCCGTTGGTCTATCCCACCGGCTCATTCATGGTCACCACCGGTTCCGACCGGCGTGAGACCGGAACCCATTACACCCCCAAATCCCTGACCGAAGCCATCGTCACCGAGACTCTTACGCCTGTGGCCTATGTCGGCCCGGCGGAAGGCAAACCACGCGAAGTATGGCAACTCAAATCGGCCGCCGAACTGCTGGATCTCAAGATTTGCGACCCGGCCATGGGTTCAGGTGCGTTCTTGGTGCAAGTCTGCCGCTGGTTGGCGGAACGCTTGGTAGAGGCCTGGAGCCAAGCGGAATCGGCAGGCAAATACGTCACGGTCGACGGCGAGGTTCGCGACGCGGTTACCGACGAGGAATCCTTGCCGAGAGACGACGAAGAACGCATCGTCATCGCCCGCCGCCTGATCGCCGAGCGCTGCTTGTACGGTGTGGACTTGAATCCATTGGCGGTGGAACTCGCCAAACTGTCGATCTGGTTGGTGACGCTTGCAAAAGGACGGCCGTTCGGCTTTCTCGATCACAATCTGCGATGTGGTGACAGTCTGCTGGGCATCCATCGTCTGGATCAACTCACCGAACTGAGTATGACGCCGGGTCAAAAGAACACGCAGATGCGCATCTTCGGCCGAAACATCGAACAGGCCGTGGCCGAGGCCATCGAACTGCGCAAACGTTTACGCCAAATGCCGATTCGGGACATTCATGACGTGGAAGCGATGGCCAGGCTAGATACCGAAGCCAAAGCCAAACTCGAAGCACCGGAACGGATTGCGGATGCATTCGTCGGTGAAGTGTTTAGGACGGGCGGGAATCAAAATGCTCTCGATGCGGCGTTGATGACCTTGTCCATCGAGGCAGAGCAGTATTTGCAAGGAAATACAGATGCCAAAAATCAGTTGAGACGACGAGCGAACTTCGGCTTATCGATCGATCTACCCGATGATAAAAATTCACGCCAACCGTTCCATTGGCCATTGGAATTTCCGGAGGTCTTTAAGCACGAGCGCGGTGGCTTCGACGGCATCGTCGGCAATCCACCCTTTCTAGGCGGGCAGCGCATCACCGGCGTCGCGGGCACTGCTTTCCGCGATTGGCTGGTTGATCATATCGCAGAGGGGAGGCGTGGCTCGGCGGACCTAGTTGCCTATTTCTTTCTGCGGAGTTGGAGTCTGCTGCGCGATAGTGGTGGTTTCGGACTGCTAGCAGTCAACACCATCGCGGAAGGTGACACGCGGCAGGTCGGGCTGGAGGCCATGGTCGGCGCGGGCGTCGTAATCTATGCGGCTTACCCGAACGAAGCCTGGCCCGGTAAGGCAGCAGTCGTCACCAGTCGCGTGCATGTTCATAAGGGAGATTGGCGCGGCGGACGTTCGCTGCTCGGGCGACCGGCTCCCTTCATTTCGGCTTTTCTGTCCGATCAAGAGGAATGGAGTCCGATGCGTCTAAAAGCCAACGAGGGTATTGCGTATCAGGGCTCGATCGTGCTTGGCATGGGCTTCGTGCTCCTACCCGATCAGGCTCGCAGGATGCTGGATGCCGATCCGAGGAACGGCGAAGTGATCTTTCCCTACATCAACGGCGATGATCTCAATTCAGACCCTGAGCAGAAGCCGAGCCGCTGGGTGATCAACTTCTGGGATTGGCCGGAAGCGAAGGCGAGAACGTACAAGCTACCTTACGAGTGGTTGGAGGTGAACGTGAAAGCGGAGCGCCTTGCCAATAAGGATAAGGGAGCACGCGAAAAGTGGTGGTTGTTTCTCCGGGCAAGATCTGAGCTTTATCATGCCATCGGTCGTGGTCGCGATTTCGAACGTCACCCGGTGGGCTGGTCTTCAGAAACTTGCCAGATGGAAAGTGTGTTCTGCCTGTCGCGAGTCACAAAGTTCATCGCTCCTGCAGTCACGCCTTCAAACTATGTGTGGTCTGACAGCATGGTTGTTTTCTGTTCCGATTCATTTGCACTTCTGGGGCTTTTGTTTAGCCAGTTTCACGAGGTGTGGGTTCGTAAGAATGCTTCTCGTCTAGAAAGCCGACTGAGATATACTCCGAGTGATGCTCTTGAGACGTTACCGCTCCCACTCGTATTTCCTGACGATCTGGGTACCATTGCCAGACGATTTTTGGATAGTCGAGCCGCAGTTTCCAGAGATTTTGGAATTGGTTTGACGGATGTCTACAACCGCATCCATAACGACACCGATCGCGATCCTCGCATTGAAGCGCTGCGTGAGTTGCAACGCGAAATAGACACCACCGTCATGAGTGCCTACGGTTGGGATGACCTTGACCTCGGTCACGGTTTCCACGAAGTGCCATATTTGCCGGAGAACGACCGCGTCCGCTTCACCATTTCGGAGCCTGCACGTGTCGAAGTCTTACGGCGACTGTCGGAATTGAACCGTCAGCGTTACGAAGCAGAAGTCGCTGCCGGGTTACATGGAAAATCTAATACCAAGATCAAGTCGACTCCTAAATCAAAGAGCAAACCTTCATCGGTGCAGCAATCTATTCAAACCAGTTTGTTTGATACGCCTGTTCCATCGCCTGAGCCTTCAGCTTCATCTCAAAGTTCCAAGCGCGGTAATTCTTGGGGTTCGAACGCATCCGATCAAATCCTCGCCTGGCTCGAAGCTCACAAAGGTTGGTTCACGAAATCAGCCATTTTGAATGGTTGTGGTGCCGACCCGGGTTGTTGGAGTGACGCACTAAATGAATTGATCAGCGATGAATTCGTGGAAACTCAAGGTGACGAATCATGCATGAAATTCAGAGCCAAACCATAAATGATTGAAACGGCAGGAATTCAGAAAAAGGATAAAAAATGAGCGATTCACCATACAAAATGCAGTTGGACTTGCGGGTTCTCGATCATCTGGGCTTGCATCTATACAGTAATGCAGCGGCAGTATTGTCCGAGGCAGTGGCCAATGCTTGGGATGCCGATGCAAAAAACGTCAGTATCAAAATTGACAAGGACAGAATCGTGATTGAAGACGATGGAGTTGGTATGGCTTTGAACGATATCAATGACCGTTTCCTCTATGTCGGTTATGACAAACGACAAAAAGAAGGAGCCAAATCTCCAGGTGGTCGTGCATTCATGGGAAGGAAAGGCATCGGTAAGCTTGCACTATTTTCCATTGCCGATGTCGTCGCCGTCATCACTACCAAAGGTAGCGAACATCATGCGTTTCGAATGGAAACGAAGGGAATCGAAGCCGCTGTTTCACGTAACGAGGAATATAAACCCGTTCCTACCAACGATGAACCTCCATCAAAGGGCACTCGAATAATTCTGACTCAGTTGAAAAAGAAGCGCACGAGCCAAACGGTAAATGCTTTAAGAAAGCGTATCGCCAGGCGCTTTTCGATCATTGGCATCAAATCAGAAAATGGAGATAGCTTTGATGTCCGAATCAATGATTTGGCGATCGGACCGGCAGATCGAGAGGATTTCAAGGCGATTGAATTTTTGTGGGAGTTTGAACCTTCGGAGCGTATCCCAGCTGGTTTTTGTCCTGGTTTAAAGAAACGTTTCTTGTTACCAAACCAAATATCAGTTATTCGTCCCGATTGGATCGTAGGTGGTTGGTTAGGCGCTGCGTCCCGACCCAAAAAATTGGCATCCGAAGATGCAGGCCTAATGAATGGGTTGGTCGTGATTGCCAGAGGACGCTTGATCCAGGAAAACATCCTGGACAAACTGGGATTCAATATGCTCCTTGGGAATTATCTGACCGGTCAAATCGAAGCCAATTTTCTGGACGTCGAAAGTGAGGAAGATATTGCCACCAGTGATAGACAGCGGCTGATGGAAGACGATGAGCGATATGTCGCCTTGAGAGATTTTCTCCGCAAAACCTTGGTTTCAATTTCTGATGACTGGACGAAGTTGAGAAATGAAGCGCGAGGAAAGGAAGCAGTCGAAGAGACCCCAATTTTGGGAGAGTGGATCGACAATCTACCAGAAGGTCAAAGAGACGCCGCAAGGCGGACACTTGGAGTGATTTTAGGCGTGGAACTTGAATCCGAGGAAGATCGTAAGGATTTATATCGCTCTGGAATGCTTGCATTCGAACGACTTCGATTGAAGGATGCCAGCCATAATCTTGGAAATTTACCTGCCCTAACTGCAGAGTCGTTGCTACCGTTGTTAGCTGACTTATCTATGCTGGAGGGCTCAATGTATAGGGATATCGTCAGGGCGAGATTGGATGTAATCGTGAAATTTGAAGATCTGGTCGATGTTGACGCCAAGGAAAAGGTCCTTCAAGCACATCTGTTCGAAAATTTATGGTTACTAGATCCCGGCTGGGAAAGAGCTGCGGGTAGTGAACGAATCGAGCAAACATTAAAACGAGATTACAAGGATTTCGCTGCTGATTTGACTGATGATGAAAGTAAAGGGCGTTTGGATATTCGCTATAAGACGAATGCGGGAGAGCACATCATTGTGGAATTGAAACGCGCTGGTCGACCAATGAAGTTGGTGGAATTACAAGAGCAAGGACAAAAATACAGGACGGCACTCGCCAAATGTTTGAAGGCGGAAGGAAATGAAAATCCATTGATTTCGATCATTTTCGTTCTCGGGAGCCCCGTAGCCGAAGAGGAAGAGTCATACTTACCTGCAGGTTATGTAACCAATACATTACAACCGTTAAATGCACGAGTCATGTACTACGACCAGTTGATCAAATCTGCTAGAGATGCCTATGCCGAGTATTTGGATCGGTCAAAACAGGTCGATCGAATCGACAAATTTCTTTCAAAGCTCAAGTAAAAGAGCTGATAGGTAAATTATCTTCTGTGGCGCAGCGAAAGTTAAAAGAATCACTAAATGGCTGATTTGAACGTCAGGACGAATAATCTCCAATCCTTGCTGTCATCCGGCGAATGGAACGACGCCGAATTCAAGGAGGCGCGTAACGCCTTGCCGAAATCCGCGTTCGAGACCGTCTCGGCGTTCGCAAATACCCATGGCGGCTGGTTGGTATTGGGTATCAAGCAGGACGGCGAGCAGTTCGAGATTCGAGGTGTCGACGAACCCGACAAGATCCAAAACGATTTTCTGTCGGTGCTGCATGCCGACAACAAGGTCAATCACGACTTGGACATCACCGAACATCGCCATGACGTCGACGGCAAGATCGTGTTGGCTTTCCACGTCGCCGAGAATCCGCGTAGCCGTAAACCGGTCTATTTGGATGGCGACATCCGCCGTACCTTCATTCGCAAGGGTGGCGGCGATTACAAGGCCCAGCCTCGCGACATCGAACGCATGCTGCGGGATGCCAACGCCGATCGTTGGGATGGCCACCCCTTCACGCGGGTCGATCTCGACGAGGCTCTCCACGGCGGCAGCCTGAAGTGGTCTCGCGACCGGTTTCATGCCGCCAACCCCGGCTTCGACGTGGAACAGCCTCATTTGGACTTTCTTTACGACTGGGGCTACTTGATCAAAGATGGTGGGCGACTATTGCCCACCAATGCCTGTATCGGTTTGTTCGGTTCGCTGCGCGCGGTGCGTAACCTACTGCCACGCCCGATTTTGGACGTGCAGTTTCTGGGTTACGGCCGCCGCGACGAGATGCCCGAGACGCGCTGGATCGATCGGCTGGTGTGTGAAGAGAACATTCTGCAAAGCTGGCAACAGTTGTTGGCCAAATACCTGTTCTTCATGCCCAAAACCTTCCGCGACATCGATCCGGCCACGCTGGAACGCCGCGATGCGCCCGCCGGATTTCGCGTTTTCCGCGAAGCCGCCATGAATCTGTTGCTGCATCAGGATTACGGCGACCACTCCCGCAAGGCGGTCATCCGGTTCTTCACCGATGGCATAGAGTTGTGGAACCCCGGCGATAGTTTTGGCGATGATGACCGCCTGCTGGAACCCGGTGAGAAGGAAGTGCGCAACCCGGCCATTGCCATGGCCCTGCGCCGCATCGACATGTGCGAACAGGCCGGCACCGGCTTGCGCATGATGCGCCGCGAATGGCAAGCATTGGGCCACGCCGAGCCCGTCTATACCAACGACCGGGCACGCAAGGCTTTCGAGCTCTTTCTGCCGGATGAAGGCTCGCGAAGGATCACCGACACTACCCCCGAAGTCACAGGGGAAGTCGCAGGGGAAGTCGAGCGCGTGATTCGAGCCGTGGTCGGCGAAATGTCCCGCATGCAAATCCAGACCGCGCTCGGCTTGAAGGGCGAAGAGCACTTCCGAAGCGCTTACCTGAAACCGGCGTTGACTGCCGGGGTGATCGAAATGACCCTGCCCGACAAACCCACCAGTCGAATGCAACGCTATCGACTCACGGAATTGGGAAAAGCCATACGCCAACGCTCGATGTCGACCTCCAAGGATCACGATCCTGGCCCAACTGATACCGACCTGAAAGGAAACACCGAATGACCGACATCAATGCCTGGATAGCAGTGGATCGAGCGTTACCCGTCGATCCCATCCTGAAAACCTTCGTGCTGATTCTTCGAGGTGAACGTTCACTGTACCAGTCGATTCGGGAAGACGATTGGATTCTGGTCATCGACGACACCCAGGCCATCACGAAAGTCGCCCGAATCATGCGGATTCGTTCCGATCTCGACGACACCACGCTGTATTTCGACCGAGCGCTGCCGTTCGAGGTGCCGGTGGTTTTGGCTGATTCCGGTTTCTCGGCGCCGTCTTCGGGTTCCGTGGGGCGGCTGCAATGGAACGACTTCATCGAGGGATTGGCCAAGATCGCGAAAGTGCGTCTCGAGGACGTGCCGGTGATCGGCTCGAGGGAAAGCGCCAAGGAAAAAGCCTACATTCGCGAGCTGTTGCAATTGGCCGTGATGGACGATCTACTCGGCCCCGCCGATGGGCCACACGAACGAATCGTCGACATGAGCGTGCGCGATCGCTATCTGGTCGGCAAATTGGCACCCAGACAAGATACTGGCGCCGCTGACGGCTGGGAAGGCTCTCGCATCGATCAAGACGAGGAGTCGGTGGATACCTCGGTGCCTGGCCAACACGAACCCGGTGCCGAATTCGCCGGAGCGACCGGTCGTGTCGAACCCGAATCCGATGCTGGCGATGAAATCGATGCCAGTAGCAACCAATCGCTGATTCCTTCGAGCATGGGGCTCACGTTTTGTGTCGCCGGCGATGCACCCACGATCGAAGTGGAGGTTCGTTTCGGATGTTACGAACGCCTATCGGGCGAGGATGGCGGTGTAACCAAGACCATCAACCGCAAGATACGCGACGCCGATGGCAACGTGATTCGGGTGGAACAGGAAGAAGTCAGGGTACGGGTTTGGCAGCGTATACCGTGTGGCGGCAAACTGACGTTGCCACTGACGACGGGCGTCATTCCCCATCAGGCACCCGATCCCGAACGACCGGAAATCAGGATTCAAGGCAGCATTCGTGCGCCGAACGCCAATGGTGACCGTTTGGTGACGCTATTTCTGGTCAATGCCCAGGAGGAACCACCCGAAAATCGTGATACTGCTTGGCTGTTCCAGCCAGAAGTGATCGTGCGGGCGGCACCGGGGACTGAAAACCAAGCGATCTTTAGACGCCGGCCTGTCTTGGATGCCAATGGTGCGGACCCAGAGCGCGAAGCCCTGGAGATGATCTACCGCAATCGCGTCGAGTTCGGTGTCGGCCACGGTGTGGCGGTTCATGCCCTGGCGAGTGAAGACGTGGCGTTGGCCACCGAGATTCGTACCGTGATCATGCCCCAATACGAGGTGCCGGTGACGGAGACGCCTGGAGAAGACACCGGAGATCGACAGGCGATGATCCAGATGTCGCATAACGGCTGGCTGGACATGCAAACCTTGGCGTCTTTGAAGCGAGAAGAATTGGTACATGCGTTGCGCATCTTGACCGACGATTATGCGGCGTGGATAAGCGAACAACGTAGCTTTATCGGCCAGGCTGTCGTGGGGCACGACGTTCAGGCTCGTTTGGCCATGGAGCGCTGCGATTCGATTCTTTTGCGTCTTCGCGAAGGGATCACCACCTTGGAAACCAATGATGCGGCGTTGGCGGCCTTTCGCTTCGCCAACCGTGCGATGGCGACTCAGCGGGTACGCAGCATCTATTCGTTGGCGATGAGGCGAAAGGAAGAGCGCACGCTGGCCAGCATCGACGTGCCGAAAAATCGCAGTTGGCGCCCCTTCCAGCTCGCCTTCTTGCTGCTTGCCATTCCTTCTTTGGCCGACCCCAAACATCCGGATCGAACCCAACCCATCGAGGCTTACGCCGATTTGTTGTGGTTTCCGACCGGGGGCGGTAAGACCGAAGCGTATTTGGGCGTCGCCGCCTTCACCATGGCCATTCGACGCATGCAACCGAACTTGGGTGGCTACGACGGCTCTCGCGGCCTGACCGTCATCATGCGCTATACCTTGCGCTTGTTGACCTTACAACAATTCCAGCGTGCCACGGCGCTGATCTGCGCGATGGATGTAATACGCAGGGAAGCGCTGAACGAGGGGGACGAATCCCTGGGCCGTGAACCCTTCACCATTGGTCTGTGGGTGGGTAACAAGGTGACGCCGGGTACCACCGAGGACAGTCATCGCGCCATCGAGGCCAGGCGCAATCCGGGTCAGAATACAGCTGGCTTGGCATCGCCGGCACAGCTCACCAGTTGCCCGTGGTGCGGTTCTGAAATCGCACCGGGCCGTGACATCGAAGTCGATCGAGACACGCTGCGTACCGTGATCTACTGTGGCGACAAAAAAGGCCAGTGCGAATTCTCCAAAGGAAAATCCAGTAAACGTTCTCATCCAGGCATACCGGTTTTGGTCGTTGACGAAGAAATCTACCATCGTCCACCGACGATGATGATCAGCACGGTCGACAAGTTTGCGATGATGGCCTGGCGCGGCGAGGTTCGGACCTTGTTCGGTCGGGCAAACCAGGAATGCCCGAGGCACGGCTTGGTATTGCCGGATGCCGACTGCCACGGTTCTCATCAGTCAAAGAAAAGCTTGCCAGCGGTGAAGGTCAAGGCGATTTCGCCGATACGCCCACCAGATCTGATCATCCAGGACGAATTTCATTTGATCAGCGGCCCGCTAGGGACCATGGTCGGTCTTTATGAGACGGCCGTGGACGAGCTGAGTGCTTGGCAATGCGATGGCTCGATCATACGGCCGAAGATCATCGCCTCGACCGCAACGGTACGCAAGGCGCGCGAACAAGTCAACAACGTGTTCATGCGCCAGGTTGCGGTATTTCCGCCCCATGGCTTGGATGTCGAGGACAACTTTTTCTCGGTTCAGCGTCCGATCCAGGAAAGGCCGGGACGCCGGTACCTAGGAGTCTGTTCGCCCGGTAGCTCGCGGCCGGCCATGTTGATTCGCGTCTATACGGCATTCTTGACCGCCGGTCAGACGCTGTTCGAGCGATTCGGCTCGGCTGCCGATCCTTACATGACGATGGTGGGTTATTTCAATTCGTTACGTGAACTGGGCGGCATGAAACGTCTGGCCGAGGACGACGTACAAACGCGATCCTATCGTGTCCAGATGAGCCTGGTCGATCGACCGGGCTTGAGCCAAAGGAGTGTCAACAACATCCAGGAGTTGACGTCTCGTGTATCCAATCAGGACATACCGAAGTACCTCGATCAGTTGGAAGTGAAGTTCAAGGTCGAATACGACTCGGACAAGGGTAAACACGTCTGCCGTTGGAGCGACGGAGAAGTCAGGGCCATCGATGTCGTATTGGCCACCAATATGCTGTCGGTCGGGGTCGACGTGAATCGTCTGGGATTGATGGCGGTGAATGGTCAACCCAAGGGAACCGCCGAATACATCCAGGCCACCAGTCGAGTCGGACGTGCCTCGCCGGGCCTGGTCTGCACGGTATTGACCTGGGCTAGACCCCGCGATCTCTCGCACTACGAAACTTTCGAGCATTATCACGCGACATTCTACAAGCACGTCGAAGCACAGTCTGTCACACCGTTCTCGCCGCGAGCGATGGATCGTGGACTGACCGGGGCGATGCTCAGTGTCATGCGTCTCAGCCATGACGAGTTTGCGCCGAACGATGGCGCCAGCCACTTACAACAAGCCCATCAACGAGAAATCGTCGACGTCGTCGAAGTCTTGGCGAAACGCGCCGGTATCGTCGAGGACAACGCCAAGAAGCAATTGGCGAAGGAGGAGTTGAAATCCAGGGCGGACGATTGGGCCAAGGAAGCCAACAAACCGGGGAGGATACTGGCTTATGAAAAACGGGGACAACAAAGAGACACCACCGTTGCGTTGATCAAGACACCTGGTTTGCGAGCCTGGGACGATTGGACGGTACCGATGTCGATGCGTGAAGTCGAGCCCGGTGTGAGATTGATCATGAACACGAATCGACTGGACGAAGATCAAGAATGGAGACCGCGCCCGACGGTCACGGAACGAGATGAAGAAGGTGAAGCATGAGTGAAAAGACGCCGGTTGGCGAGGTGCGTCCCAGCCAATTGCTGTGGACCTATGGTCCGGGGGCTCTGATCGATTTGCCGAACATGTCGGTGGTGACCTCCGGTATCGACCGTTGGGAGCGCGACCGATGCCAACCCATCCATGAGGCCCGTTTGTTGAATGCCGTGCGGCAGGTGCTGGGCGGACAGGTCGAAAGTCTGCGCATGCCTCCATTCAGCAAGAACGAAGTGGTCGATGTTTGGTCGGCCGAGTCGAACATCGGTGTTCCCGTGCGCCCCTTTCCCCGGTGGCTACGGTGTGTGAAATGCGGCTTGCTCTCACCTTATGATCTGGGTTTGTTCGGTTTGAAAGAAAATCGATATAGACCCGAAATGACGAAATTCGTGCATAAAGGCTGCACGGGTTCGAAAGGCAGTGACAAAGCCAAGGATGCCGATGCGGTTCCCGCGCGTTTCTTGTTGGCCTGTCGTGGCGGCCATTTGGACGATTTTCCGTGGCATTATTTCGTACATGGTGGTCCCAGCGAATGCAAAGGTACTTTACGTTTTTTCGAAAGCGGTGCATCGCTACAAACCGAAAATCTCTGGGTCAAATGCGATGCTTGTACGGCATCCCGCAGCATGGCGCATGCCTTTGGGCGCGCCGGTAGGGAAAATCTTCCGGGTTGCCGAGGGCGTCACCCGCACCTGGATAAATTCGATGCCGATTGCACCGAAGAACCCAGAGCGGTGCTTTTGGGAGCCACCAACAGTTGGTTTCCGATGAACCTATCGGCATTGGCTATTCCGCAACAGAATGGATCACCTTTGTCGCAGATCATCATCGATCATTGGGATGATTTTGCCGATGTCGAAGATCTCGGCGAATTGAAAGGTACCGTCAAAGCGCTGAAGAAACGCAGCGAAGCCCAAGGCATCGAAGCATACGAAGCGGAAGCGATTTGGGCTGCTATTCAAGATCACAAGAACGGTACGAATCAGCCAGTCGAGCAATCCGACATCAAAGGCCCCGAATGGTTGGTATTGTCGTCCCCGAATCCTCCGGCCGATTATCCGCATTTCATGAGTACACCCGTCGCCGTGCCGGAGAGATTCCGGTCGAAAATCAGCCGGGTGTTGCTATTGGAACGCTTACGAGAAGTCAATGCCTTGATCGGTTTCACGCGGGTCGAATCGCCGGACGAGTCGATTGGACAGGATAGAACGGCAATGGCGCCGATTTCTCGCGTCAAACCCGAATGGGTGCCAGCCAGCGAGGTTCATGGTGAAGGTATCTTCATTCAATTCGATGAACTGGCGCTGAGAGATTGGGAAGCCCAAAGAGCCGTTACCGACCTCGACGATGTCCTGCTGACTGGTCACCGAGGTTGGCGTAATGCTAGACACTTGAGCGCCGATGCCGACTACCCTGGTATTCGGTATGCCATGCTACACACGCTGGCACATCTCTTGATCAGGGAATTGGCCCTGGAATGTGGTTACAACGCCGCCAGTATTCGTGAACGGATCTACGCGGAAAATATGGATATTCCGCAAGCCGGTATCTTGATCTACACTGCTGCGGCCGATTCCGATGGCACTTTGGGAGGTCTGGTCGAACTCGGTAAACCGGAAAACTTGGGAAGATTGCTGAAACAAGCGTTGGAACGGGCCAAAGTGTGTTCTTCCGACCCGTTGTGTTCGGAGCATGATCCTGGAAAGGATAGAACGCTACATGCCGCCGCATGCCATGCTTGCTCGTTCGTGGCGGAAACATCATGTGAACGCGGTAACCGCTATCTCGACAGGGCGTTGTTGGTGCCGACCTTCGAACATGCCGAGGCCGGTTTCTTCAAGGGGTTCTGACATGGAGGCATTGCTGGATGCCATCACCGAAGTCGTGACACTGGTGCCTCGTGAAAAAGTCGCTGCCATTGCCAACAGAGTCAGGAATGCAAAATCCAAAGCCATTTCGCTGACTGATTTCGAAAGCACTCATCAAGTGGCGTTTGCTCTCGATCGATTGAAAAAGTCGTGGCAGGCCAGCGAAGTCTCTGCCGGTGAGTTGGCCGCGATGTTGGCCGCCTCGTCTCACACAATCGACAAAATCAGCGCCGAGCAATCCCTGGAACTCGTATGGACCGGACCGACGACACCTTTCGTTTCGGCTCGCCGAACGGAACAAGCATTGCTACAGGTCATCGAGTCAGCCAGAAAATCACTGTTCATCACCAGTTTCGTCGCGTATGACGTATCGTCGATCATCGATGCGCTGAATGCAGCGATTACCCGCGGAGTGAAGGTTTCGATGTTGCTGGAGTCATCACATGATCATGGCGGAAGTGTGAGCATCGACGTGATCGGTAAGATGCGAGAGCTCGTTCCCGAGACATCGCTTTACGCATGGGTCCGAAAATCCGATGTCTTCTCTGGCGGTAGAGTTCATGCCAAGATTGCATTGGCCGATGCCAATTCTTGCTTCATCACCAGCGCAAATTTGACGGGGTTTGCGATGGAAAAAAATATGGAAGCGGGAGTTTTGATCACCGGCGGTCGGGTACCGGTTTTATTGGAACGTCATTTGAATGTGATGATCGAACTAAAAGTTGTTGATAAGGTTTGAAACTGTTGTCGTGTTAGATTCTTTGGCTTTGGTGGGCTTCGCTTCCTTCGAAGTGAAAGAGCGTGCCGAACGCAGCGGCCGCAATCCTCAAACCGGCGAAGCAATCACCATTGCTGCTGCTAAATTACCTTCTTTCAAAGCCGGTAAAGGTTTGAAAGACGCCGTTCAGTAAGCCTCTGGCCGCATTATTGCGGCCCCATACCCCAGCCTTCCAGTTCCGACTGCCGTTTGACCGTAGGGACGTCCAGGTCGGTCATCCGGCCTTGGGTGCGGGTCAAGGTGTCTTGTCGGCCGCTGGAGGCCGCGCCGTATTTCTGCGGATTGAGTCGGCTGCCCGTTCCGGTGAGTTGATCCAGATTCAGCATGGAAGCGGCATTGGCGGCGGACGGCAAATGCCCGGTCTGAGCCAGAATCGCCAACCACTCGTCGAGATTGACCTGTGTCCAGTCCACGCGGTCCAGATCTGCGACTTTAATCCCGGTACAACTGGGAGTTTCCGGCGTCCCAAAATCCATGCCCAGCTGCGGTTTGATTTGTTCGTTGAGGATGCGCGCTAGCGGCGAGTTGTAGCAGCAGTAACTTTCCTTACGCACCCAACACACACCAGCCACCTTGCTCTCGCAATAGGTACCGAGATCCGTGCAGACTTTGAGCTGTTTCTTGGCGGCGAGTTCGTATTCTGGTTCTTCGCAGGAGTAGACGATCTGGATAATCATGATGATGATCATCACCACGGTATAGGCTGTCATCAAGGTGCTGAGCAGTTGTCCTGCCACTGCCGCGCCGCCGCCTAATTGCACACCACCCGATTGCGCGGCGGGTGTGAGATTGCCCGCCGCATCAAATGCTGCCTGACCGCCGGCACTGAACAGTGCGTTACCAGCCGCTTCGCCAAAGGTCTGGCCGATCCATTCCGCCACCGACTTCATCAATTCGCCTTTGAGTGAATCCAGTAAACCTTGCGAGGCAATGTCGCTGGTACTCAGCATGTCGGTGCCGACCAAGTTATTGACGCCCGAAGCAAAATCCGCCTGAAAACTGTTCCAGGCATCGCCGGCCAAGGTAAACGGAGTACGCATGGTTTCCCAGGCGCCCCGGAAGGCGGAGGTGCTGTCCATAGCCATGACGGCACCGTCCATCTGACTGGTGGCGATCAGCAAATCAATATATTGACCTAATCCCATGGCACCCGAGGGCGTTTCGCAGCAATCGACCAGACTGAGCGCGCCACCGACCATTTTGCAACTGGCGGGTTTGCCTTGAAATACCTGGCAGGTAGTCGGATCCTTTTGCTGCAAATCGGCATTGGCATAGTCGCACTGTAAGTCCATCGCCATTTGCTGGGCACTATTGAGTAAGGCGACCGCCTTGCTAAAATCCTGGCTCTGAGTGCGATTCACGCTGATGCACTCTTCGCCCATGCAGCGGATCGGTCCGGCGCATTGTTGTTGGGTGTTGCTTTGAATGCCGGGAATGCCCACCGTTTGCCCGCAGTCGTAGGTATCGACGCTGTCCCAGCAGGTGCCTGAGGCGAGTACACTGGTACATTGGCTTTTGATGAACGAGCAGCCTTTGGTTTCCAATGATTCACAGGTCTTGTTGGGCATACCATTCGCAGGCGGCTCCAAACAGTGGGTGCCGGCGGTGTCGGTCCAACATTGCCCATACTGATTCAAATCGCAATGCCCTGAGGCTTGAATAGCCATGCAGGTATTGCGAATCCCTGACGAACTGGCCACCGGGGCTTGGGCCAAATCTGAGCCGCAGACCATCACTTGCGACGTGGGATCGACGTAACAGCCCGAAGCATTGGCAGGATCGTTCGTGCAACTCAATTGACTGCCAGCCTGGCAAATGCCATCGGTAATTGCATTGGCCAGGTTTTGGCAATTCGGCCCGCTCCAGCTCCATTCGTCCTGGGTGATCAGTTTCGACAGGTCATAACGCAAGCGAATTCGCGAATAACCTTCGCCGCGTCCGGACACGCGGGTTTCTTCTTTGAACACCTTGATGCCGCTACTGTTGAAGGCATACAGCACATTAGTGTTGGGATATTCGTTCCAACTGGTGTAAAGCTCGCAATCCCCGTACCAGCCACTCGACCCGGTATAGATCAATTGATTATCGTAATAGACCCGAGTGTGGTCATCGTACTTGACGTATTCCAGCGTGGCACTGGTGATGGCTTCCGGATGCAAGACCTCGTATTTGACCTGCCAGGTAAACAAGCCGCAATCGGATTCCCAATAATCATCACCGACCCTGCCGACATACAAATCCATACAGCCCGGCCCGCAACTGGAAAACCCGCCGTCGCCACTGACGAAGCGGATCAAGGGCTCGACATTGACTTGGTGAGTGGCGGTGCAGCTTTGCGGCACCGTCGGTTGCCGGAGACAAAGCTGATAATCCGGCACCCGCACCGATTGCTGGGTTTCGGTTTGGGTCGTTGTGGTCGTGCAGTCCGAGAACGACTGTGCCCATGGGGTAAAATCGGCAAACACCTGGTCGCCGGCTTGCCAGATCGGATCGGCGTGTAAGTCCGGGTGTGACTGGTGAGCGTTATCGATCAAGGTGCGATAGGCTTCACCGGTGAAGCTGGTTTCGCCGTTCAAGGCGGTCTGTGCGTCCAACCCGGCTGCGATCGTTCCGGGGTTGTTGCCATAAAGATCGGCAAAGTCTTGGGTCGTAGTCGTGGTGCTATGGGTATCCGGAAACAGGGTGCCTATGGAAATGGCGCTTTCCTGAGCCGTCCCAGGATTCAAGGTCAGCGAACCATTGCCAGTATCGAGCGGAAACGCAAAACCGCCGAGGACTTGCTCGCCCAGTTGCTGGCCATCGCGCCCGGCCGCTTGAATCGCATCCGCCCAGGAGATACCAAACGGTGTCCAGGCCAGCGTCACGCAGAGTATCGCTGAAAGGCTTTGTGTAATTAGTGCTTGCGGTTCAAATATCTGACGCATCGCTATAGGCCAACACAGCAGTCTTGAAAACGCCATAAGATGTATAGATGATCTTCACCTGGCCCTGGATACGTGCGACCCGCACCCCACTTGAAGGTGGTCTCACCAATGGCGTGATTGGACTCGGTTTCGGCGACCGGATAAAACATCGATAGCCGGTATTGCGATTTCGGGATAAAGGGGTAGATATAGCCACCGCACAAAGCATCGTTGCCCGATGTTTTCCAGGCCAACCCGCGCCGATGCAATGACGCCGTCGCCCGCGTGGCCAACAAACTGGTAATTCTGGGATCGGTGCCGTAACTGGTCGGCGAAATGCCGGATAAAGGATACATATGACCCCAAGCACCGGCACACCAGAACAAGGCATCCAATGGATTGCCGGTGGCCGCCGCTGCGGCATCGGCAACACATGCGGAAATGGCCACCGGATTAGCAAACAAGGCTGTTTCCGGACTGGTGAAGAATGCCAGCAAGTCGTTGTTCCAGGTGGGATCGAGTTCTGAGACGTACAACAGATCGAAATCCCGATAGCCATCACTGTTGCAACGACCATCCCAGAACAGGTCCAGCAGGATAGTCAGAGGAAAGGCAAAATAGTGGTAATTGAAAAACGACATCTCGCTGGCATCGAAGTCGGCCTTGCCGGTGGTGGCGATCAATCGCACATTTGAAGCACTGAACTTATGCCCGCCCAGCGCAGGCGAACACCAGGGATTACGAACGATCTCGATCAACCGGGCCGGATTCCATAAGCCCATGGTCATACCGAGTTCCGGAATGTTCATGCTATCGGTACAGAAACAGAACTTCTCGTCGGTAGCGATACTCGGTACAGTGCCGCCACCCAGCGACGCCCCGGCCGCTCGAATCGGAAACAGACAGCTCCAGCAAATATCAGTGATCAGTTTGCCGGACCACAGTTCGGCGTCCGAGCACAACGGATCGACGCTATTGGTGGTGTCGGCATAAAGCGGGGTTGCCAGTGTTATCAAGCCTCCCAAAACCCAAGGGAAAACGAATCGTTTCATGATCGCTCTCCCGAAGAGACAGGCAGTTTTCGTTCATGAACCACTAAGTGGTTACCGGATTGTTCGACGATAGCCGGTACTTGCTGTAATTGAAAACGACTGCGCACATCCGGCGTCAGTAGATACACCGGTGCCTGTAACGCGGTTTCCAAACGTTGCAAGCTGTCCCACCCGGACTGGCGCGGCAGCGACGTGGCCAAATACATCACCCGAGCCTGTTTGTTCTGGCAGGACTGATGTTGAATCAGCTCAACTTGTGCCGGCACAGTGGCATCGAACACCTTCAGGCATAGGCCAAACGGTATCTTATCCAAGGGATTGACGGTTTGTCCTGCTCGGATGATCAGTTGACCATTTGGTGCCGTCAGATCGCGCGGGGCGGTGATGGTCAGATCCACGCTCCGATCACGATCGGCCTGAGCCACCGGCAGCACTTCGAATTTCTGCTGCTCCCAAAACCGAGCGATAGCTTGTTGCTGCTTTTGTTTCCAGTCGATGGCGGCCATCCGGCGTTTGATCTCTTCAAGCAAATCGATTTCAGCAATCTCGCCGACATCGCCCATCGTTCCCAAATCACCTTGTTTGCCGGCTTTAATCTGCTCGTCCAGCCAGGACAGACTGCTGACACCTCGAACGTGTAACCGAGATTTGCCTTCCTGTTCGACAACGATGTCCGGTACTGACGTTACCGACCAGCGCTGAAAACGGGTGGGGTCGATCACGATGTTGGGCAGAGGATCAATGCCTTTCAACAATCGCTTGAGATCGGCCATTAACGCCGGTAGTTTTTGACCAGGCTTTGGGCCGCGCAACACCAGCAATATGTCTTCCCGACCTGCCGATTCTTCGAAGATGCTTTTCAGTGCGGACTCACCCAGCGAGAAGGAAACAAACAACAGCGTGAGTGGCTTGTTCGAAATGGATGTCGGCTGGACGTTTTCCGATCCAGTCGATAGCGCCTCTGTTTGGATCGCTTGCGACGCTTCCAACACTTGTTGCGCCTGGCGTTTCACGTCCAACTGTTCAGATTGGCCATTCAACCAATCGGGCCTAGCCTGGCCTTCCAATGCCTGCAAAATAGCCTGAGAACGTTGCAGCCAAGCTTCTTCTGCCTGAACCGATTGCACACTGAACCAGCAAAGAAAACAGACCGCCACTTGCCGCCAACGAAATTGAGGTGGCTCAAAACAACGCATAGGCCCGTCCAATGACTTGGTGGTCGTAGACATAGCCCCAGTAACGTGAATCGAAGCTTTTGTCGGTTTGTCCGGTTACCCAATAGGCAGCGGGTGGAATGGTTTCATGACGTTTGAATTGGGTCGCGGGCCTTTTGAGTTTCTCGGTCAACGGCAACCCATCAATGACCCGTTCACCGTTGACCGTGGTGTGCTGTGGATCGACGTGAATGGTGTCGCCGGTCACGCCGGCGGCGATTTTGACGATGATCTGCCCATCCTTAAAAAAAGGCGCCATGCGTTCGGCGCGAAAGGCAATCAAATCGCCGCGCCAGATGTCCTTGTTGTGCGTGTCGATCAGGTAAATCCATTTGTCCGGCAGGCAGCGATCGACCTGGTCGTCGCCACCGATCAGAAAACGTTGGCCGATATAGCGCTCCACCGCTAACACCAGCAACAAGATCGGTACCGCCTTGAGTAGAAACTGGGCTAAACGCGGCCGAGAACGGAACCGTGGTTTAATCCTACGTTTAGCGTCCGGCTTGTCGAACATAGACATCCTCCGGAGCAGCCACCACCGCCGTCGAATCGATGACCAGATAACCCGCATCACTGAGCTTTTTGGCCTGACCTTGCCAATCCTCGACGATCTTGGCCATGTGTTCCTGGCTGGCATTGGGCGGTATCGATTGAATCAGCTTGGCGCGATCAAGGACGAACACCGGTGTAACCAGATTCAGGCGCGCCAAGGGTTGTTGTAGCTGCTGTTGTGCCGCCAGCCAACCGCCGATGCCACCCAGACAAGCAGCAATTAGCGTGGTGCTGAGCCATTGCGATTTAGGATCCATAGGTAATCTCCCTGGGTTTGCTGCTGCGGTTGTCGATGAGTTGTTGAATGGCATCACCCAAACTCAAGCCTTGCCGGCGGAGCTGCTTCAAGGCGTTGACGTCTTCGGGTTTGGTGGAGAACAGAATGCGTTTGTAAGGATCGACGATCAGTCGGCCGATGCCGGAACCCATCTCCGTGATGAAGAAAATCTCTGAATAGGCGCCGGGTAAGGTGTGCACGGTTTTTAGCAATTCATAGCCGCCATCCGACAACGGCAATCGACGATCCTGCTTCATGCCTTCGATGACTTCGGCTTTCTGGCCGAGCAAATACATATTCGCCGAATTCTCGACAATGGCGCGGCCGGCGGCATTGCGGTATAAGTCGTTCACCGACTGGGTGATGGTTACCGCCGCGCCACCGTATTTACGAAACCGCCGATAGCCGTGTTCCATAAACTTGGCGACATCGCCTTCGGTGAGCAAATCCCAGGCTTCGTCGATAATGACGATCTTGGGCCTGTTGCGTTCACCGAGATACATTTCCTGCTGGATCTGGTAAATCAGCTGCAGCAAGACCACCTGCTGCAGGTGCTTGCGGCCCTTGAGTTCTTCCAGTTCCAGGACGGTAAAGTCATTCGTGAACTTGGCGTTGTTCTTGCCGTTGAAGTAGCGACCGTATTCGCCTCGGGTGGTGAACGGAAACAACTGCTCGCCGACATCCTTCAAGCGTTGATCGGTTTCGGTACACAGGCATTTTGCAATGTCGTCCACCGACATGGATTGGGCTTTTTCAGTCCACAGTTGCTTCAATATCCGTTTGAGACCTGCGGTTTGAAAGTCGGTGAGTTTCTCGGTTGGCGCAGCCATTTGGCTGACCAAGCCGGCCAGCATGTCGGCTTCCTCCTCGAAGTTCTGCACGATCTCGAAAGGATTCATGCAAATCCCCGAACCGTGAGTGAATTTGACGAAATCGCCTTCCAGCACTTCACAGAGGTTTTCGTAAGATCGACCGACATCGATGGCCCAGATTTGTGCGCCCTCGGTCAGATAGCTAACGATGATCTCGTTGGTCAGAAAGGATTTGCCTTTGCCAGATTCGGCGGCGATACACAGGTTGTAATTGCCGGTGGTATCGAACAACGAGACCGCCATGTGTTCACCGTTGCGTGAGACGAAATTCAAAGTCGGCGTGCCGGTGCCCGCCCAATCGCCGAATAGCGGTAACAACGGAATCGCATGCCGGGTGGCCAAGGTGCGATAGCGTTTCAAATCAGTAATCGCCGAACGTTCCGGCCCAAACGGCAAACAATTCAGAAAAAACGGCAGGCAGAAATACTTGTCTTCCAACAGTTGAAAACCCAGCTCCCGAAAATACACCCGCGCATTGGAGACCGCCGCCGCTTCTTCAGCTTCGTCGCAAAACAGCAGCACGCCGAAATAGGCCCGGATTGGCCGGTCGCCGTCATGGTAGGCGTCGAATAACACGTCGAAATGGTGTTTGCGTTGGACCAACACCGGCAGGAAGTGAGCAATCGGCGTATTGACCTGGTTGGTAATGAATTGCCTAACGCCTTCTTGTTTTGACCGGGTCGATTCGGCATCCGGGTAATGCAAGGTCAGACTGAGCAAAGCATTCTGGCGGATGCCACGGGTACCGGACAGAATGTCGCCCAAATAGCTTTTGGCGCTGCCGAAGTAAAAATGATCGGGTGTGCGTTTGGCGGATAGTGTCTTGACGCGCTTATGTCCCAGCCACAGACCTTTTTCATCGAGTTCGAGGGCGTTGTCGTAATCCAGCAATTGGTCGCGGATCAGTTGGGTCGGATCGCATTCGGGTACCACCCGATCTTTCCAGCCGGCATCGGGCTGCCAGTTGAGAATCGTGTTCAGAATGCGCACATACTGATCGGCGCCCAATAGTTCCGGATACAGGCCGATGGTCGACAGCGATTGCTGCGTGGCCATTTGCAATTCGCTGGCACGACGGATGTCTTGTTCACTGGGTCTTGGATAGGCCATCGGCAATTTGACCGTGACCAGAATATGACTGCGCCGCAGGCGTGCTCCGGAGATCGCTTCCGGCGGTTTGGTGGTGCCTTGCCGCAAGAACTCGATACTGGCTTGGGTCATGGTTTTATAGGTCGGTTTTTGCTGTTTCAAACGCCGGGTTTGCATGATGGCCAGCGATTCCTCGATGTCCGGTGAGGTCCACAGTGACACTTGTAAGAGCGTTTCCGGCGGCCAGTCCTGATTCAGTAAAACGTTGACCCGAGCCGACACGCTGGCATCGGCGCCGGTCATCGGCCGGCACAGAAAGCCGAAGCCAATACTGCTATCGGCCATCAGAAACAGATGATGGTCGTATTCGTAGGCCAGTACCGTGAACAACTGATCGGCACGTTGGCGTTGCGAGTTAGTCATGGTGCGTGATCCTCTTCGTAAATTTTCTGCAAGGCTTCGGCTGGGTATTCCGGATTTAAACGAATCGTAAAGGGATGCCGGCAAACGCGAACCGCACGTTTTTTGCGTGATAACTGCCGGGCTCTGGCCGGATGGCAAGGGTTGATTGGCTGGCCGTTGACGTCTTGGACCCTGACGGTCCGCTTATCGTGTGCCAATGAAGCAAGGCGGCGGTTGCCCGCCGCAGTCTCGGTATCAATAATTGAACCGGTCATCGTGGTAAGGCCTAAATCGTGGCAGTCACGATATTGGTGATAATGGTCGGTGCCGCAAACAGGCCGACACCACTGGCAATCCCCAGCACAAAGCCCATGATGCTGCCGCGTACGACACCGGCGACCAGGCCGACGATGACGAACACGATGGCAATGATCCGACCAAGCAAGCCTTCAACCCAGCCAGTGAGCAAGGTCCAGACGGTGTTGAACTCGGTACCGCCGGTACCGGCCATGGCATCATTGGCCATCAACATAAACAATAACGATGCCAGGGCCATCAAGACCCCGCTTCGATTTGACGCTTTCATCAAAAATATCCTCATTCAGGTTAAGAGACGGTTGCCCGTCGAATCTCGGAGGGTTAGTCCGGCAGGTTTTAAGCGGTTGTCCGCTCAGTCTCGCAGGGTGTGTGGGACCTGCGGTTAAATGGGTTGCCCCATCAAGGCAATGATTTGCTCAATCCATTGACTGGACGCTCGTCGTCCCCGGTATCGACATTGGCGCGTCTCTCCGGTGGACGTTGTTCGACTTGCAGCGGGATCAACGAAGAACTGGTTGTCGAAGCCGCCTTGCCGATCATCCAACGCCTGTGTTCCAGTTCGGTGTAGACATAGTTGGACACCATCAAATCGCCGTCTGCATCTTCCCAAGGCGCGATCCAGATGCGCATGACCTGTGAGGGTGTACGAATCGGTGTGGGATCTTCGATCTTGGGCACGGGTTGCTGTAACGGTAGTGCGAGTGCCGGTGTTGAGGTTGACTCCGAACTGGGGATATTTTCCGGAGGTGCTTCGGTTATCGCCGTATTAGTGACTTGGTAAGCCTGCGTCGTCGACAGACAGCTCGGCTCGTCAGGCATGCCTTTGCAGCCGTAATCGGTGGTGGCGCAGCCGCTGAAAATGCTGATCAATAGCACGGCTAAGCCATAACGTGACATTGAAGGTAAGGCGTTCATGGCTTATTCTCCGGTGCGTTTGCGTTTTGGGCGTTTGTATCGGGCGTCGTTGCCAGACTGGATGACGGTTTCGGTTTATCCGCTAACCAATCAGCTAACGATTCCGGCGCGCCACTGTGGGTGCGTCCGTCAGGCGCAATCAGAAACGGCACACCCTTCAAATCGAATAACTTGGCGGTGACCACGGCTTTTTGCAGTGGCTCTTTGTTGCACTGCACCGGCGGTTCGGTCGGCAAGCCCGCGTAATCCTGTTTCAACAGTCGCTCGCGCACAGCGCCTTTGGCCTTGGTATCGTTGGTGCCCAATTGACACGCCAGTTGCACGACGATGTTTTGCGATTCGGGGCCGAGGATGGGGACCATCACCAGTTTGAAGGTGTATTGGTCTTGCAAGGCTTGCAGGTCTTTCATCACCTTGCCGCAATATGGGCAACGCGGATCGATGAAAACCAGCACCTGGCCTTTGCCGTGGCCGACAGTCAGGGCGCCAAGATCATCAGCCTTGAGTTTCATCCGCGACAGGTCGATGCGGTTGGCGATGCGATCGATATCCGCCAATTCCTTGATCTCCTGCTGGGTCCAGATGTCCATCAATTTGCCGCCATAAAAGGCAAAGCGACCGTTGCTGGACATAAACACCGTCTGCTCGCCGGACTTGACCATCTTCAGGCCCGAAATCGGCAAGTCTTGCATGCCGTCGATTTTGATCGACAACAGGCCGGCGGCAATATCCGAGATGGGCGGTTTTGACGGGTTGGCAGCGAAGGCAGTTGAAGTGACTAACAGTGATGCCAGCAGTAAACGGGTTTGGCGTAGAGACATAAATCGATTCCGTGTTTTAGTGAAAATCAGCTTGGGGTTTTCAACTTCAATGCCGTGCCTTTTTGCACGATGAAGTTAACCTGGCGGGTGGCATCGACCTCGATGACCGGGTAAATCTCCTCGGCCATGTCCATGTAAAAATGCGACAGCCGTTCCATGGCGTAACCGGCACCTTTCAAGGCACCACCTTCCATCGATTGCGAGGAAAAGGCGCTTTGGAACGGTGTGGTACCAGATAACGCGCCTATGCCGCCGGTCATCAGCACCGGAATCTGGTTACGACCGAAGGCATCGGAAAAGCCGCGCAGAAAACCGGCCATCATGGACTGGGCGAGTAACGCACCTTGTTTGGAGACCACCCGGCCACGCACCCCGTTTTTGCCATCTTCGCCAGTGGCATAGGCATTCATCGGCACTTCGATCACGCCACCGTCCTGGCGAACGCAGGAAAAGGTCTCACCGCGAAAGTAGGCGCGCTCAGCACTCAAATCGCCAAAGCCGGCAGCCAGCAGAAAGCACTCGCGTACATCGGCATGGAAACGGTTAGGCAGAATGGCTTCCTTCTTGATGCGAAACAGCACCGGCATGGGTTCTTTCTTGGCTTTGCGGCCAGTCGGGGCATCGAGACCATTCAACAACACCCCGGTCAAAATGCTGCCAGCCGGGATGAAAACGTCGCTGTTAGCGTGGCTTGGCTGCGACTGGCCGTGAGTGTTGGTCGGCGCGGCGTCTTTGTCTTTGCCATTAGACTGCTCAGTGCCTTCCTGGATGACGCGAATCTGCATCGCCGCCGGCGCTGGGCTATTGGCGCGTCCTCCCGAGACACCGGCATTGCCAGATGTCGGTCCGGGCACAGCAGCTTGCTCGAAGACGCGGTTGAGATCGTCCTGGCCGTTGTCGAATGGAGGGTTGTTTGGGCGGCGGTTTGACGGTCTTCCGAGTGCAGATGGTTCTAGGGTGGATTGAGTGACCTCGCCTGGGATGCCGGTCGTTGACGGTGTGGACGCTTTGTTCTTCAGCGACTCGACTTCACCTGTGACGGCTTGCAGTTTGGCTTCATAGGTTTCACGCTCAGCGGTGGTCCATTGTTTGAAGCGGATTTCGTCGGATTGCTGCTCACGGCGTTGCTGTTCTTCGATCGCTGCCAGCCGGCGGGCTTGTTCGTCGTTTTTCTGCAGCAGATCGCGTAATTGCGCGGAAATGCCGTCGATTCCCAGCGAGCGTGGATCGCTATCGGTCAGGATGTGTTGGATGGTGGCCTGTTTGCTGAGCGGCTTGCTGACTTCCGGGGTGACAGTGGCTAACGCGATGATGACGGCCAACAGCACGGTACCGATGCTGCCGACGGCCAGATTGCGTTTGGCTGTCGGACTCAAGCGTGTCCACCAGGTATCGACGCTGGCCATCAGGGTTGGCCTCCGCCCAGTAATGAAGGACGCAAACTGTTTGACGCTTCAGGCGCTTGTCGGACCACGACATACAATTCGGTGGCTTCCTGCGGTTTCAACACCACGTTGGGCCAGACTGAAATTGCCAGTACGTCCTGCTGAGTTGTTGCACAACTACGTTCGTCGAATTCAAGTATGTCGCCGCCGGTGTTCTTGGCAAGCCCCACCAGAATCAGCTGATCCTGGCCTTCAAGGACTTGGCCGGTTTTAATCTGCACGCGGTCTTGCAGGCAGCGAATCTGCTCCTGCGGCTTGGGTTCGCGTAGCGAATAACCGGCTGGGGTCTTTTGCAAACCCAAATCCCGAAACAAGGTTTTCAGTTGGCTGATGTAGGCTTGTTCCTGTTGGCTAGTGGCTCGACTCGTGGCATCGGCGCGTTGCCATTGGTTCAGTAATTGGTAGCTGTCCTTGTCCAGATCAAGGTGAATTTCCCGCGCCGGAATGCGTTTGGGGATCAGTGTGAGCGACAGGGCGATGTCCTGGTTGTCGCCTGGGGTGATGTATAAGGTGACCGGCGTTTCGTCGGCGGTGGCGACGTAGACGATTTTGCCTTTGGTACTGGTGGTGGCCTGGCTGGTGGTCGTAACCACCGGATGTTCGAACGGTGTGACCAGACGATTCAAGTGGCCGACCGCAATCGGCATCAGTTCGTTGATGCCGGGTTTAACCGCGATATGCTGGGGACCGATTGATGTGTTTGATGCTGCGTTTGACGCTGCCGCTTGCTGTTTGGCGGCTTTCAAGACGCTGGCATCAACCGGCGGTAACTCGATACCTAAGTCGGGCTGAGACGGTACAACGGGTTGTGATGGCAATGAGGATGACTCTTCGGCCACGCTGGTGACCGGTGGTAATACCGTCACCGGTAAATCATCGCTGGCCCAAGCGCCATTGGCGAGGGAAAGGAATAACCAGGGGTGCAACAATCGTTTCATGGTTTAGCCTCATGCGGTTGGCCTTGAGTGGCTTGCAAACGGGCCAGGGTTCTGGGGGAATCCGGATACACGTCGATGTATTCCAGGCGGGGCCGATAATTTTTGATGGCGATGATGAATTCGTAGGTACGGAGCTTTACGTCCGGTTTGGAACTGGGGCCCTGGCTTTTCAGTTCGCCGCTGACGAAGACTTTGTTGGTCTCGGCTTCGTAGTCGACGTGACGCGGGGTGAAACTGATCGCGACCCGATCCATTTTGATAGCCTTGATTTGATCGCTCATGGCATCCAGGACACTGCGGTAAATATCCGGCGCCAATAGCGGCTCGACGGCGGTTTTCAAAAAATCGGCATTGGCTGGAGTGGTGTTGCCAAGGAGTTCAGCCAGGAACAAGCCCCAGGACTCTTTGAACTCGCTGGATGCCTGACTGCGTGTGACCTCGACTTCCTGTGTCAAGCTCGGCGGTACCAGGATGATGCTGCGTTCGGTGCGCCAAGCGGCCAGCGAAGTGATCACGCAAATCACCAGCAAGCCAATGATGATGACGCGGCTAAACCGGTTCTCGGTCTCGTGGCCGTCCCAGGTTTGCAGAAAATCCGACCATCTCATGGCAGGAACCTGCGGATGTAGGGATTAGGGATGGTCTGCGCACGACTGGGCAACAAACCCAGCCAATACAACGCATGCAAGGTATAACCGTCAGGCCGGTTATCGCGGAATCGCCGGTAAAACTTGACCGCAATCAACCCGAGCGCTAAGCCTGGAATGAACTGATCGATCAACATGCCGGTCAGCATGCTCACCATGAAGGGTACGATCTCGTCCGCACTCCACAATAAAATGTGGATCGGATCGTCGATCGATTGGGGGATGGCAACGGGTTCCATAATGACCTCCGGTTGGGATGGTCATTATTGTGAAGAGAATTTTCGGGAGGTCGTTTTCGAAATCGCGATAATTATTGCGATTTCGTTAATTGGGCAAAAAAAGTTTGAAATTTGCATTGGCTTTGTTCTGTTCGAGATCCAACGCGATCGGCCACAAACGGACATCCATTCGTAGTTTCCGAATGAGCGAAAACCGTGTGATTGCGGACTTTAAAGTCCGCAATCACACGGTTTAAATACTATCGAATGGTTGAATTCAATCAATTGTTCAGCTAATGCGCCAATAGTGACGGTCACGTAGAATGATCGTTACAAGTACCATCTGATTCTCATGGTGCCTTCCTCACTAGGAACGCTTATTGCCCTATTTATAAACTATTTTTGAAATTTGATAAACAACATGAGTAACTTCGAACAAAAACAAGAAGAATTTAAGCAATGTTTTATTGAACTTATGAAGGGCGCAGTTCCTGAGCGAACAGATGAAATATTAAAGCATTGGGAGCATTACAATCCAAAGATGGTCATAAAAAATGGCAATAAACTAACTCTAGAAGCAACGCGCGATGAGATTAGAGTTGACTTAAAAATAATTGATGTATTTTGGTTGATTGGTTTTTCAGGTTGGAAAGCGATTGAAACTTATATCCCATCAGTCATGACTGCCTCTTTATTTAATAATCGCATATTGGATGAACTAAAAAACGACGAGGAGCTAGATGTTGTAGAGCGAACTTATAAAGAAAGAATAAAAGCCGCTGAACAGTTTATTGAAGGCAATAGTTCTATAGAAGATATTTGGCCGCCAGACATTCCAAAAATAACATCACATGATGACGGTATTGATGACGTTGAATATAAAGCTGCATATGATTTAACAGTTTCAGCTCTAGGATTTGCATTATTCCACGAATTCCGTCATGTAATGCTTGATCAAGATAGAGAACGGCATAATGTGCGAGCAGAAGAAGAGATGGCCTGCGATGTATGGGCTAGAGAGTTTATAACGGCCAAAATTGCAACCTACGCAAGCTCTAAATCTTTAGATTATCAAACTGTCTTACAAAGACGGTCCATGTCATTCGTTTTAGCGGTTCTCATACTACATGAAATAACCCCGGTATGGGATCGTGGTGGTAACTGTGATTATTTCTCCGTGGCTGAACGCATAAAGTCTATTATTTTTAATACGCAACTTGAAGATAACAGCCACTTTTGGAATTTTGCGGCAGCAGTTCTGATTGGCATATGCAGAATGAAACACATTTCATTTAATCCTGAGCCAATGTGCGCCAAGGAATTGACCATGTTTTTAGTAGAATTGGTTTAAAAGTCAGCCTCGAATATCATCTATTTTCAGCAATTTGGAGACTATTTCCAATGTCAGATTTGCCTTAAATTCGGTATTTTATATACATAGGTGGCTGTAATTATGGAGTTGGTCGCAACCAATGAACAGGCACGTTGTTAGCCTCAGTATCGTCATTTTTCATCACGATTGCAGAATTATTTGGTATTGGTTCAAGACCAAACTGATCAATTCGATTAAAGAAGTACACCGTTTCATCGATAATCCAACAATCAGATGGAGGAGCATAAGACTGAAATAAATGGCAATATACCCATCGGAGGTCTTTACCCCGTGAATCGAACTCGCAAACAGATTTAAATATTCGTTTATAGCGTTCAATTTCAACCAGGTCGCCGTCAAGCGTTTCTAGGCCTACATGCACGACTCCAGGTTTGTTTTCTGGAAGTTGACTAACAGCTTCGGCAAGGTGTCCTCGAATATCTCTCGCCTTCCGCTCTACTGCTCGTTCGGCGTCGCAGCTCCAATAAGCAGCTACAGCAAAAGACACCTCATCAAGAAAACGGTTATTCCCGATTCCACCGCCTAATCGTTTGAACCGTCCCTTGACTAGATGTGTGAATCCTCGGTTCGGTTCACGTCTTCCACCAATCAATTCGATTATTTGATCCGATGGGTATTTAACCAAATAATGCGATAAATGCTCTCTAATTGAATCATAGTCAATTGGAGCAACTGATACATCCCAGATTTCGTTTGAAATAATAGTGCACGGTGGATTAACCAATGCAAGTTTTCCACATAATTCCTTGACAAGAAAATCATCTGGGAGTGAATTAAGTTCAACATGAAAGACAACATCTAAAACTACATCGTATTGTCCGTCGTATAGAATGTCCCGAGCTCTCGACCACATTCTCAACCATTTTTGCCTTTCATTTTGACTGTATTCGGAGCTTTTATTTAGTCGTTTACATTCAATATACCAGGTGTTTTTACCGATTGACGCTTTAAGATCGGGTTGCTTTTGAGGTGGGGCTTCGTTAAGAAATTCAACATCACTTGCTCCGTTTCGTTTCCAGATCAAACCAACTAGAAGCTCAAATAATGCTCCATCTGGTTGTTGTTTCTCCTTTGTCAGCATCCGTACAACTCGATCACCGATGTGTTTTATGTCCTTAAGTTGATCAAGGTCGGCTCCAAGTCGTTTAAATATGGGAACTATCCGAGCGCCTTGAGTTGGCTCATACTTCACTGGATTATGAAGTACAGTATCAATCAAATATAAATACCAGCCGATACGATCATCAATTACTGAATTGGATTTATATAGGGAGGCTGTTTCTCGTGATGTATGAGGTGTCAGGTTTCCCTCTAGCTGGGCTTCAATTTGTTCATTCCTTCGCCGCCATTCGGCGTTATCCAAATATGAACCGCCCCGGAATTATCGGAGGCTTTAGGTTGTGAGTCATGCTGCCTTAGCAGACTCGGTTAGTTGCTGATAATACCTGGCCTCTGCTTCGGCCGGAGGGATATTACCAATAGGCCCTAGCAAACGTCGATGATTGAACCAATCAACCCAGGTCAAAGTGGCCAGTTCGACGGCTTCGCGATTTTTCCACGACTGTTTGTGAATCCGCTCGGCTTTATACAAACCATTGATGGTTTCGGCCAAGGCGTTGTCATAAGAGTCGCCCACGCTACCGACCGAAGCTTCAACGCCTGCCTCGGCTAATCGCTCGCTATAGCGGATCGAAACGTACTGCACGCCCCGATCACTATGGTGAATCAAGCTACCATCCCGCGCGGGTTGCCGGTCATGTAACGCCTGTTCCAACGCATCCAGCACAAAGTCGGTGTGCGCTGATGATGACACTTTCCAGCCGACGATGTAGCGGGCAAACACATCGATCACGAAGGCCACATAAACAAAGCCCTGCCATGTTTTGACATAGGTGAAGTCCGCTACCCACAAGGCATTCGGTCGCTCGGCGCTGAACTGCCGATTGACGCGATCCAAGGGGCAAGCCGCGTTGGCGTCGCTGATCGTGGTCTTGATGGTTTTGCCTCGCATGACACCTTTCAAGCCCAGGCTGCGCATCAGGCGTTCCACCGTGCAACGGGCCACGGCTAAGCCTTCGCGCTGCAACTGAATCCAGACTTTACGAGCGCCATAGTTTTGGAAGCTTTCCTCCCAGACACGGCGAATCTGTTGACTCAACGCCTCGTCCTGCTTGGCTCGGGTAGAGCGTAACTCGGGATTGGCTTGGCGCGCCGCATGCAGGTAATACGTCGACGGGGCAATCGGCAAGACCTTGCAGATCGGCTCGACCCCATAGACAACACGATGGTCGTCAATGAACGCTTTCATCGTTTGGACGGGCGGTCGAGCTCCGCCTGTGCAAAATACGCCGACGCCTTGCGCAGAATCTCGTTGGCCTGGCGTAACTCACGGACTTCGCGCTCCAACGCCTTGATCCGCTCCGAGTCGCTGTCGATCGGCTCTTTCGGTTTTACGCCGGCCGTTTGCGACAGCCGCAGCCAGCGACGTAAGGTCTCAGCTGTACAGCCAAACTTGGCCGACATCGATTGAATCGCTGCCCATTCGGACGGGTATTCGTCTTGATGATCTCGCACCATACGAACGGCTCGTTCTCGAATTTCCGATGAATAATGCTTGGTCGTTTTCTCTTTCATTGCTCCATTCTCTCAAAGGTTGGAGCCTCCGAGAAAATCGGGGCGGTTCAGTTGGCACGCTGCTGGTGTACCTGGATCCACCTCGAAATGATCGTAGCGCTTTACGTTGCCATTGTCTCGCTGGGCGGTATAGCGAAATCGGATAGCGGCTCGTTCTTTGCAATCAATCCAAAGGGTGAATCCTTCGTAATCAAGCTTCAGAAGCTCATTCGACTCCATGCTGGCTTGCACTTGAGCAGGTGGCTGTGCTGTTTGACTGGGTAGCACGACCGATTCCACTTTTGCCTTGATGCGATCATCATGGCAGTGGTATTCACTCGTCTTTCGATGGGTATGGCAACCTTCGGTATTAACCTTTCCGGGGTGAGCATGCGCACTGCTCCAGCAGAGAGCGATAAAAAATCCAAAGGTAAGGCGTAACGCAGACAATCTGTTGATCCGTAGAGTGGTTGTTTACTGTAGACGTTGCCACAGAGCATGAATGATGAACAGTGCAGCGTCATCAGGATGGGATGTGGCACATTCAGGCAGTAACGGATTATCCGGATTATGAAGCTCGAAGGCATTTCGAATCGCCAGTCCAAGCCCGAAATGCAGGTCTATCAGGTTGTTCGGTTCCATTGCCGCTATTGTCAGCTGGTCCTTCTCTTCCAGAACCAGTAACAACCGCGCGACAGCTTCCGTCACAGTAACTGGTGAATGTAAAACGTCACGGTGCATTGATGACCAATTATTGCCCAATTTGATAAGCCTTTTAGTAAAACAGCGGGTTAGATGAACTAACCCTATATTTTAAACAATGTTATCCACAGAATTTGGGGATAACGATTCAGCGGCAGTAAGATTAAGGCTATTGCGCTGCAGTGTTTTAATCTGCTTTGAACAAACTTAGGATTTCTTAACCCCATGTCACCATCGATTAGTTCGAATTTTTATGCTTACCTTTCGCGCTTAAGATGGATTAAACGCTGGGGACTGAAACGCAACGCCCATGAAGAAAATGTCATGGAGCACAGCTGGGAAGTGGCTGTCATTGCCCATACCTTGGCGCTCATCAAAAACCGCTATTTTGAAGGTCAAGTTGATGCCAATGCCGTTGCAACCGCAGCCCTTTACCATGACATCACTGAAGTCATTACCGGTGATATGCCCACACCCATCAAATACCATTCGTCAGCAATTCTCAGTGCCTACAAGCAAATCGAGCAGCAAGCGGAACAAGAGTTATTGAATCTACTGCCTGAAGCATTACAACCCGATTTCCGGGTTTTGATCGATCACCAGCAAATGTCTGAAGCTCATCAGAAAATCATCAAAGCGGCTGACAAGATATCCGCCTACCTGAAATGCCAGGCCGAATTGAAAGCCGGCAATGCTGAATTTGAAATAGCTGCCGAACAACTTGAACGGGATATTGAAGCAATGGATCAGCCTGAGGTCTGATTTTTTATGCTGTCCTTCGCGCCTAACTGCGGCCTGACACTCGATGACTTGATGAAAAAACGCTAGGGATAGCGAATTCAGCATGGATTTCCAACCCAGCCCATCACATTCTGCCGACAACCCCGTTGAGAAACTACACGGCTCCATCGAGCGCGTCACGTTCCATAGCGAGGCCTCGGGATTTTGCGTGTTACGGGTCAAGGTCAAAGGTTATCGTGAACTGATTACCGTGATCGGTTCGGCCGCTAGTGTCACAGCGGGTGAATACATCGAATGCCTGGGTTGCTGGGTCAATGATCGCCAGCATGGTCAGCAATTCAAAACCATCTCGTTAAAAATTGTGCCTCCGACCACGTTGGACGGCATCGAAAAATACCTGGGTTCCGGCATGGTCAAAGGCATTGGCCCCCATTTTGCCAAAAAGCTGGTCAAAGCCTTCGGTGAGCTGGTGTTCGATGTGATTGAGCAAACACCCGAGCGTCTGTTGGAATTACCGGGGATTGGTAAGAAACGCCAGGAGCGTGTGACCAGTGCCTGGGCTGAACAGAAAGTGATTCGGGAGATCATGGTTTTTCTGCAATCCCATGGCGTCGGTACCTCGCGTTCGGTGCGCATTTACAAAACCTACGGTGATCAGGCCATCGAGAAAGTGCGCGAAAATCCCTATCGCCTGGCACTGGATATTCACGGCATCGGCTTTAAGACGGCTGACACGCTGGCCCAGAAGCTAGGCATCGGCCCGCAATCCCTGCTGCGAGCGCAAGCGGGTGTCCGGCATGTCTTGCAGGAATGGTCCGGCGAAGGCCACTGCGCTGCGATTCGCAGCAATCTGTGCGAAATGGCGGCGAAGCTACTGGAAATTCCATTGCCGATTATCGATCAAGCGATCGCGGCAGAATTAACCGAAGGCAATTTGATCGCCGAAATCGACGGCAGCGACGAATTCATTTTTCTGACGCCTTTACACCGTGCTGAAATAGGTTGTGCCGTCCATCTGAACCGATTAAATCAAGGTGATGCGACATGGGGTGTGATTGACGCGGATAAAGCCATTCCTTGGGTTGAAGGGCAAACTGGCATGACCTTGTCGCAGTCGCAAGCTGCAGCAGTTCGGCTGGTACTCCAGCATAAAGTCTCGGTGATCACTGGCGGCCCCGGTGTCGGTAAAACCACGCTGGTCAACAGTCTGCTCAAGATTCTCAAAGCCAAACGGGTGCGGATCGGTTTGTGCGCGCCGACGGGACGTGCGGCAAAACGCCTGACCGAATCGACCGGCATGGAAGCGAAAACCGTTCATCGTCTACTGGAGTTCGATCCGACTCAGTTTGCCTTCAAGCATAACGACGAAAACCCGCTAGACCTCGATTGCTTGGTGATCGATGAGTCGTCGATGATGGACGTGGTGCTGATGAATCAGTTGTTAAAAGCCATACCGACCGAAGCCGCAGTTTTAATCGTCGGTGATGTTGACCAATTACCTTCAGTCGGCCCCGGATCGGTGCTGGCCGACATCATTGATTCCGGGCAAATTGCCACCGTGCGTCTGACCGAGATTTTCCGCCAGGCCAGTACATCGAAGATCATCACCAATGCGCACCGGATTAACCAGGGGCAAATGCCTGTGGTGGATAAAACTGAAAGCCTCAGCGACTTTTATTGCCTCTACGCCGAAACACCTGAGGAGATTTTCGCTAAATTGATGCAAGTCGTCCTCGAACGTATTCCGCAGCGCTTCAACTTTCATCCGGTCAACGACGTGCAAATCCTAACGCCCATGAATCGAGGTGGCCTGGGCGCGCGGTCGTTGAACATCGAATTGCAAGCCCGGCTCAATGGTCACAGCGAACCGAAGATTACCCGTTTCGGTAATACCTATGCGCCCGGTGACAAGGTGATTCAGCGGATCAACAACTACGATAAGGAAGTCTTCAATGGCGACATTGGCTTCATCAAAGCCATTGATCTTGAGGAAAGCCAGATCAAGATCTTATTCGACGATCGGGAGGTCGACTACGAATTCAGCGATCTGGACGAAATTACACTGGCTTATGCCAGCAGCGTGCACAAATCGCAAGGCTCCGAATATCCCGTGGTGGTGATTCCGATGGCCATGCAGCACTTTATGCTGCTCGAACGCAATCTGCTGTATACCGGCGTCACGCGTGGAAAACAATTGGTCGTGGTAATTGCCCAGCCCAAAGCGTTAGCCATGGCTGTGAAAAATCAACAATCACAACGCAGGATCACTCATTTGGCGGCTAGACTTAACGAGAAAACGTGAATATTGTTACGGCTGTATTCGTCGAGCGGCCAATTTCTGACCTTCGGGGGTTGGTTTCTTAATGACCGATTTATATAGCGGAAACTGCTCGCTTAACGCCTCAAACACCGGCTTGGTGAAGTTGGCGACTTTTTTGGAACAAAAAAGGTGACAGTTTTACTAAGTCCGCGTGCTTTGATTTGTTGCACTCTCATTTCTTTTGAGTCGAATCCCAGTCATCGATTAGACCTATCGGAAGCCCATTGATCCCGTTAGATCTGTAATGTGCTATTTCAAAGCCTTTATTTTCGTACGCAACATCTTGGGGCATGTCATTATCTACTAATATAATCTGGCAGAGTTTTCCTTTATCATCGAACTCTTCGGCAACCGCTACCAATGCATTAAATAGATTTCTGTATTTCTCTGGATCTGCCACACCATCAACATCATTATCGCTGTCAATTTGATTGTCATCGGAATCTTCAGGAGTTTTTCCCAGGAATTTTCCTACTGTGTCGATCATTAATAATCCTGGAATATTTGTCTCTGTACGCAACTTCTGCATCAAGATAGACGCCAAGTATCCGATAGAAGCAATTGTTCTAAGTCCGCCAGAATTAATTTTTCTGTATTCTATATTTCTGACTTTTGGGAAAAATGTTTTTTCGTCTATTCCTACGCCATGGTGGTTTTTAATTTTTACCTGCTGAATAAACTTGTTGATATCTACACCTAGATCCTTCAACACATTATCAAGTGAAGGGGCATCCTTTTTGAGCTCATTCAATTTAATCTTAAGTTTCTCGATCATTCCTTCTAGGCGGCCTATTTGGTCGGCGAATGAGGCTTGCTTATTCCTTACTCGCAGAGAATGAACGGCCTTTTCTCGACGCTCATCAAGCTGGGCTAATTCTTTGACTATTGCGTCCCGCTCGGCTAGATACGGTGATATTGAATTTGAAAGCTCTTCATCCATTATTTCTCTGGCTTTATTTTTCTCCAGATATAGTTCTGCAAGGAGTGAGTTGGCGGAATCTAAATCTGATCTATTATCAGATATCAACTGCTTAAGATCTTTCGACCTTCTTTTGATCGACGTTAACTCGCTTTTTAAGCGCGTGTCACTTGGAATATCAAATTTATCGGATATGTCACCAATTTCGATAATGGTTTCGCAAACAGGGCAGCTTGTCTTTTCCTGTATATCTCTGCCGATAAAATATTTGGCAGATAGGCTTGATTCGATTTTATCAATATCATTTTGGTAATCGTTGAAAAGTCGGCTAAATCTTTCAATATTTCTCAAAGCTTTACTCTTTGCTTCTTCTTGCTGCTCAATATTCAAATTAATTGTGTTTAGAGCATCTTTAAGACCTTCATATAATTCATTATCGCTCGTCATTCGCTTGTTTAAATCTGAAAACCGAGATTTCACTTCAACTTTAATAATATCTATTTTGTTTATTTCTTCATCTAGATCATCAGAGCTTTTAAATTCAGTCTGAGTCAAAAAATGGCTTATAGCGGAATACTGGTTTGATAGCAGTGTCTTCTCTTGTGTTTTGCTTGCTATATCTACTTCTATCTCGGAAATTCCTGAGTCGAGAACATTAAATATGTATTTAAAAACTTCCCTGTTTTTTGTTTCGAGTACATGGTTTCCAATGTTTAGCATGTGAGTGCTTCCAACATCATCTTGATCCAAGTAAATAAACTTGAATAGGTCTAGGAAACTGAGCCTAGCAGTTTCTGATGAATCTTTTGTTGGAGCTTGCTTTAACCGAACAGCGGGGAGTTCTAGCGCATCAAGAAGAAATTCGGAAAGACTTTTATTTTGATCATCTCCTTTAGTGACACTGGACTTGTACTTTTCAGGAAAGGAGTTTGATATTTCAGAATACTCACAAGAATATACGTCAACATCTCTGGCAGGATTGAAAATATCTCTGCTGATGCAGTAGGGTGTTCCATTTACCGTTATTTCAAGGATGGCATATTTTACTGATGAAGAAATTTCTTCGTCGATTTTGATCTGCTTTCCACCAAGAAGATAGCAAACAAGCCTGAGTATACTCGACTTTCCTGTATCAGCATCGCCATAAATTACGTTTATTCCGGGATGAAATGTAACTCTATAGTCTTTTCTATGCCCGTGCAGTATTAAATTCTGTAAAAGCAAGCCTTGAGAGAGATCCATTATATTCCCTGTTTTAATACTGTGTTTATATACCCATTAAGTTTGCTAGGGCTCTGCGATTGAAGTGATGAAAGTTGTTCGATAAACAGTTTTATCTTTCGGAAGTACCCATTTTCTAATTTTCCTGCGATGAATTTTCCGGTGTCAGTCAGGTCAAACAAAAATCCTTCTGAGCTAGAATATTCAAACGACAAATATTGTTTAGATGAAAGTATTTTTATCATTATCATAAGTCGATCTCGATCAAAGAGTTCATCGACGTTTACAGAAAGTGTGTCCACTGTGTAATAGTCAACATCATCAATGGCGATTTGATGCTTGTTTGCTAACATTAGAACTTTGTTCAAGAAGGCTGGCTTAGTGACCAGGAAGTAGAACGATTGAATCTTGTCAATCGTTAGCACTTTCTTATTTCGAGAAGTTTGTGCAAGGCTCCCGAGTATCAGGAGAAGTACGCCTAAGTTGTAGTGTAGCTCTCGCTCTGGCTGAATATATGGAAGTTTATTCACTTTTACCCTCCGTTAAGAGGTTTCTCAGTGAGTCTATTGAACCGTCTTTTACCCACCAAATATTTTCATCTTTTGAGTTGGCGAGTTGGTGAAGCATTCCTTGTTTGTGGATAGCATTAATAAACAGAATAAACGTGTCTAAAAACTTTTTATCCTCTTTGAGAATTGTTTCATGTACATCCGCCAGCAATAACCCAGAGTTTGGAATTCCATCGTGTATATATTTCGTATAACTATTCTGATAAACTTTTCGTATTTTTGTGTATAGTTCAGCTAGTCGTTTTTGATCCGATGAATTACTAAATATTTTCCTTATATACTCTGCATTTAAAAAAGCTTCCTTGGCTTCTCTTATTGTCGTGTTGTGTATGTGAGCTGAGATTAATTTTAAGACAAACAGTTCATCATCAAAGTCCGTTTCCTCTTCAAGTTGTTTGATTTCTAGGCTAGATATTCCAGGATCGTTCTTTTCAAAATCTAATATTATTTGTTTGACAGCGATAACGGTCGTGCTGGCTGAGTTCTCAGGTTTCGTAATACTGGTGTGATCTTCGTCTACTGAGATTGCATCCGACTTTTCTTTATCTATCGGTACTGCGCTTGTTTTTTTGACTACCGAATCGTGCACACCATAGAAATACTTTGTGATTGGTCTTAAGCTGGTTTTTAGCCATTTGTCATTAATCTTGTGAATAAAATCGTTGAGTGGTGAAAGTCCTTCTATCTGAAGGTTGTCACTTATCAATTTTCCAAAAGTTGCAGCCTCTGCTCCTTGATGGGGTACAGCCAAAGAGATAAAGAGTTTGATCTTTGGTAATGTCTTTTCTTCAATATCTTTTGTTATAGCACTTTTTGTTACTAAGCCGCCCATACTATGAGCAACAACGATAATATTGTCGTATGATTGTAGTTTGAATCGGATTTCAGTTCTAAGTAAGTTTCCGATTTCCTCAATGCTTATATTATTGGCCAGTTTTCCATGTGATGTTCCAAATATACGCTTAACAAAAGTTGAAACCTTACCGGCCTTGGCGAAAAGATTTAATAACTTGGTGAAGTATGAAAAGTGAGCTATGTCATAATTCCCTGATATTTCTAAATCATCGGAAAGTAATTCGGGGAAGGAACGTGCCTCCCCATTCTTCCAGGTCGCCTCTCCACCACAAAATCCATGAACAAATAGGATTAGGTTCTTTTTATTTTGCTGAGAAATGAATTCAATCATTTGGCTTTGCCTTTATATGAATCATTAACATCTTTGCTAATTACCTTCCTGGTTGCCACACTTCATGGAAGGTATTCCTTCATCGACTTGTAACCACGCCAAATCGAGAGAGCACCAAATATGAGCCTCCGGTTTGACGCTAGGATCTTCATCAAGGGTGGGAACACGAACAATGACATGCGACTGGGCTGCGCGCCCCGCAACTGCGAACCGCAGATTTAGTTATGGCTGGTAATGATCTAATAATCGCCATTGAATCACGTTAAGTGATAGACAGCAACGGGTCGTTACCGAATATGACAATAAAAATTGACACACTTAATCCAGGTTATTACAAAACAATATCTCCTTTGTTAATTTGACCTTCCTGCAAGCGTTTCTGCATTTCGTTTTCCTTTTCGGCATCGAAGATGTCGATAGCGGTATTCATCGAAATAATGTTTTTCAATACCAGATTACAAAGTCCGTAACGCAAGGCGACAAGTTTCACGAGTCGCTCATCGCCGGGATGCTCCTTGGCTAAATTTTCATTGTTGGTGGCTAATTTGGGGTCTAGGCAGAAGTTTTTTGGCTTGTCGTCAGGCCAAAGCTTTTCGTCGCCCTCAGCAAAAACTGCACTAGAGAAAATCCAGAGCGCCAATAGTAATCGTTCCATGTCTATCCCTCCAATTTGAGACTTACCTTGGCAGAAGTGTAGCGCCAACCCTGATTGACGCCAAGTTTCTGCGTTAGCCTAAATTAGGTTTATGCAACGCTCATCATCATGCCTGGGATTATTCACCCAATCGCCGACCGGCGTTGTAACCATATTGGCGTAAGTTGAGTTTTCAAGTAAGTCATAGGCGTCATTGGTATTAGATGTTATGTTGAGCCAGTCGTGATAACAGCCTGCCGGTATGATCACTGGCATGCGCTCATGAATGGGTTGCATTAGCTCATTTGCTGCTGTTGTAATGATCGTGCAGGAATACAGCGTTTCGACTTCGTGTTGCCACTGTTCCCATAAACCGGCGAAGGCGAATAGCTGATTGCCCTGATGATGAATATGGAATGCCTGTTTTCCGGATTCCAACTTTTGCCATTCGTAAAAACCTTGTGCGACGATCAGACAGCGGCGTTTTTGAAATGCGGCACGGAAGGATGGTTTTTCGCGAATCGTTTCGGCACGCGCATTGATCAGGTGATGGCTGTTTTTGGTGTCTTTGGACCAGGACGGCACCAAGCCCCAGAAAAGATTCACCGCTTTCAGCGATTTGTCTTCCAATTCGACAATACAGAGAATTTTCCGCGCCGGTGCGATGTTGTAACTGGGCTGGTATTTTGGCAGGCGCGAGAGTTGGAAATGCTCCGCAATCTCTTCAGGTGAGGCTGTCAGCTGAAATCGTCCGCACATGATTTTCTAATCCTCTCTGGCTTACTGCCACCCTTGTAACCATTGCCCGGTATCCGTCAGGTCTCGCCAAGGCAGGATAAAGCTGCGGCGCGAATAGATCGCTTCCAGCTCGATGTGTTCGACAGGCGCATCCGTCAATTCGGGCTTGATCAGTTGGGTGACCAGAAAATGCTTTTCCTTGCTTTGGGGCTTAGCGGCAGTCCATTTGCTCAACAGTAATTTGTTCGGATTCAGACGGCGAGTAGTTGAATCAGGCATCGGAATGTCTCCTGCGAATAGATTCATGGGTTGGACTCGAGCGTAAATGTATTACCTGAGTTTTCTTTAACGCCTTGACCAAGGTCATATAGGTATCGCGATCAAATGCCGGTCTGCCTTGCTCCAGCAATGCGTGGACTTCGTCATCGCTGCGCGCAGTACCGAGATAACACCAATGATCGATCACGTGCAAATCGTCTTCCTCGCGAATGCCATGGCACTGGGGTAAGGCCAACTACTTAGTTTGAGTTTACTCATGGCGGTCAGTAAACGCGTGGCATGTTCCAATCCGGATTCTTTGCCGACGCAGGCGCCACGACAGCGTTTGAGTTGATGGGCAAAGCACGGTTTGCCGCTGCCGATCTTTTCAAAACCGAGCACGCCCAGGCATAGCTGATGTTGTTCGGCCAAACTGCGCAGCGCTTTTTCGGCATCTCGTTTAGTACCGTACAAGCCATATAAACTATCCTGCGCGCCAAAGTCCAGATCGTTGGCCCAAGTCAGACGCGGCAACAGCTGATCCTGTTTTTGCTCCAGTTGCCAAGCACAGAGTGCATTTTTACGCCGCAGCCGTTGGTTATGCACCGGTGTCATTTGTTTGATCAACTTGGCTTCGGTCAATAATGCACCCAGTTTGCCGCCGGTTTCAATCCAGTCGATACGCTTGGTCTGCTGCGACAAACTCATTTCCTTGGCGTGGCGATGATCGGCGGCAAAGTGCGATAGCACCCGCTGGCGAATATTGACGCTTTTGCCAATATACAGCGGCAAGTCGTTTTCGCCATAGAACAGATAAACGCCGGGACCTTCCGGCAATTCATGAATCAGATTCGGGTCCAGTTGCGACGGCAGGCTGGAGCGTTGCACCAGATTTTTAACCGTGGCTTCGATAGCCTCGGCCGAAAACTGCTGATGAGCATGCTGCCAGAACTGATGAATCAATTGGGCATCTGCTAAAGCGCGGTGGCGTTCCTTGGCGGTCAGTTGATGGCGTTCGATCAGGCTATCGAGATTGTGCCGGTGATACTGCGGATACAGTGTCCGCGACAACTTCACCGTGCACAGCACTTGCGGTTTAAACAGCAAACCGACCCGTTTGAATTCATTTTTCAGAAAACCGTAATCAAAGCGGGCGTTGTGGGCGATGAACAACCGTCCTTGCAATAAGGCATCCACGTCCTTGGCCACCTGTTCAAAGCTGGGTGCGTTTTCGACCATGGCGTTGCTGATACCGGTCATCTGTTCGATGAACAACGGAATCCGCATCTGCGGATGAACCAGTTGACTCCATTCCCGCACGCCATCGTCGTCCACCAGGACAATGCCGATCTCGGTAATACGGTCTTTGGTGGCAGAGCCACCGGTGGTTTCCAGATCGACAAAGGCTAAGGGTTGCATGTTTATGTCCTACCGGTAAGTGCGCATCTGGCCGACCAGTACGCCCTGTATGATGACTTGCGACGGATGGAAGCGCATGGCTTCCATGCTGGAATTGGCGGGAATCAATAACACCTCATCCGCTGTCTGCTCGATGACCTTCAATGTGGTTTCCTGGTTGTCGATTAGGGCGACCACAATTTCACCGTTGTGGGCGTGACTGCGTTGTTCGATGACGACCCAATCGCCATCCAGTATGCCGGCTTCGATCATGGAATCCCCCTTAACTTTAAGTACATAACAGACCTGTTCGGTACGAAGTTGAACGGGGACATTGACCCATTCGGTATGCTCAATAGCCTCGATCGGTTTGCCGGCGGCAATGCTGCCCACCAAAGGCAAAGCGTGGATCCGATGTTGGTCAGATTCACGCAAGGCCAGGGCCTTCTCCGTCAGCCGAACTCCTCGATGTTTGAGCCCCATGGCTTCGACAAAACCGGCATCGATCAATCCGCTCAGCGTCAAATGTAACGAACCCCGCGACTTCAAGCCGAGCGCCTCACACAGTTCACTCAACGACGGTGGCCGTGGAAACTGCGCCTGGTTATCCAGCAAGAAATCCAAAATAGCCTGTTGTTTTCGGGTTAAGGCGCTCATGTGGCAAAAAAATACGGCTCAACTAAATTGAGAACAATCATAGAACGTTTGTATTTTCGATGGTAGTCTTATGTCGTTAAAATTTTTTGTAGCTCACCGTGATACCCATGACCGAATCATTGCCTTTTTCGATCCTCAATCCCGCACAACCGTTACCCGCAATCCGTGACGGATTGGCTTGGTTTCATCTTGCCAAACCGGAAAAGAAACGACGATTGCCGCTGTTCATCAGCAAAGTAGCCGCGGGTTTTCCATCGCCTGCCGATGATTATGTGGAAAAGACCCTGGATTTGGAGGAATTGCTGATTCAAAAACCGGCGGCGACTTTTTTTGTGCGCGCCCAAGGCGATTCCATGCTCGGTGCCGGCATTCATCCCAACGACATTCTGGTGGTCGACCGCTCCAAGGAACCGATGCCCGATAAGATCGTGATCTGCGCGATCAATGGGGAATTGACGGTGAAGCGTCTGATGGTTACTGACGGCCAATGGTGTTTGCAAGCCGAAAATCCGGCGTATCCGGATATTCCCTTGACCGAGGATCTGGAAACTGTGTTTTGGGGGACGGTGACCAATGTGATTCATCCGGTGTAAGCATGTCCGAACAACCGCGTATCGCGCTGGTGGACGCCAACAATTTTTACGTGAGTTGCGAGCGGGTGTTCCGGCCGGACCTTAATGACAAACCGGTCATGGTGCTCAGCAATAACGACGGTTGTGTGGTCGCGCGTAGCCAGCAGGTTAAAGATTTAGGCATCAAAATGGGTGTACCGTTATTCCAGGTCCAACATTTGGTCAATCAGCATCAAATCCAACTATTTTCATCGAACTATACCTTGTACGCGGACATGTCGGCACGGGTGATGAGCTTGCTGGAAGAATTTACGCCGCGCATGGAAGTGTACTCCATTGATGAAGCGTTTTTGGATTTAACCGGCGTGTACCCTTGTTATCAAGATCCGATTGCCTATGGCCAACGCATCCGAAAGGCGATTGCTCGGCAAACCGGCATTCCGGTGTGTGTCGGTATGGGACCCACCAAGACCCTGGCCAAGCTGGCTAACTTCGCCGCCAAGAAATGGAAGCAAACCGGCGGTGTCCTCGACCTTACCGACCCCGTCCGTCGGGAAAAGCTGATGAAAGTCGTTCCGGTCGAAGAAGTCTGGGGGATTGGCCGACAAACCACGAAACGCCTTAATCAATTAGGCATTCAAACCGTCTGGGACCTGGCCAACCAGTCGCCTAAAACCATCCAGGCGCAATTCAACGTCGTGGTCGCTCGTACGTTGATGGAGCTGAACGGTACCGCCTGTCTTGATCTGGAAGACGTGGCCGCGGATAAACAACAAATCGTCTGTTCACGGTCGTTCAGTCGAAAACTGACAGAGCTGGAGGAGTTAAATCGAGCCCTGTCGGCATACTGTACCCGAGCGGCGGAAAAACTACGCCGGCAACAGTCAGTGACCGGTTGCGTCAGTGTGTTTATTCGCACTAATCCGTTTGCCGTTCAAGATCCCCAGTACCAGCGATCGGCAACCGTTAAGTTGGATGCGGCCACCCAGGATACCCGCACAATTATTCGCGTCGCACTGTCGAGTTTAAAAGCCATCTACAAACCTGGCTTTGGCTATCAGAAGTGCGGTGTCCAGCTGAGCGCGATTCGACCAGCCGCATCGCCCTCACAGTTCGATCTCTTCGACTTGATCTGTGAGAGTATGCCGCCCGATAACGCCATCCTGATGCAAACCCTGGACACCATCAATCGACGATTCCCCAAAGCGGTTACGATCGCGTCATCGGGCTTCGATAACAGTTGGAAACCCAAAGCCGAACGCATTTCACAACGCTACACCACCGATTGGCGAGAATTGGTCGTCGTTCGCTAATCCCATAACTTAATGCAAGTTGAACGGTTGAGCTTCCTCAGGCTCCAGTTGTATACACATCAATTCAAAATAGCGATCGAAGTTACCTGTGAATTCGATGATGGGGAGAAGTGCGGCGAAAACCACGCGGGGAACATTGACTTTGTTCAGCAGTTCGTTGATGTCTTCAAATATTGACTTAGCGTCATGGCCTGCCAAGACCGGCCAAACGAATACGGTTGATAGCTCTTCAGCGCTATCGAAAAATGCCACCCGAATTTCACTGGGTACGCCATCGACACCGTGTGTACTGATCAGTGCTTTTGATGTTTGATGATCTTGGGTTTCCGACGATGCCGTGTAGAAAAAACCGACGGCATGCAGCAAATAGATGCCCGGTGAAACGGCCATGCTAAGCGCACTAGGTGTTGCAATATCCCAGATGACGTGCCCGGTTTGGCCGTTCATATCCTCTTTGAAGGCTTCGGACCATTGTTCAAGCCTGGCTTGATTCAATGCCTGATCCATGTCTGAACAAAACAATTGTCGTGTCGGATCATCCCAAACCACCACCCCAACCAAAAACCGCAAAACGATGCGCCCCTCCGAACTCGGCGTGAGATGCGTTCTGAACGAATGGTTCGATTCCGCGGATGAAATGCCGGACTGAGCTTGCTGCGTTAACTGACGGTTGATGTGACGAATTTGGCTGGGTAACCAGTTAATTTCTTCGGCTGCGAATAGTTCGTCATGGATGGCGATAGCGTGTTCATCATTGATCAGTCCGAAGGTTTGGAACAATTGTTGAATACGTTGAGGATTGGCGATGCGATTTGGCAACGCCTTATCAAGATCGGTGATGATGACCATCGGAATGGCAAATACGATCGCCGCCTCATTTGGGGCTGTTGCTGACCCTAAGTGCGTTAATTCGGCAGCCGAAATAATGCGTTCGGTTAACAGTAAACGCCCATCGATGTCAGTCGATCGTTGCATGGCAGACATCAAAATATCGTCTTGACCTTGCTCGACACAGTTCTCGATCATTTCCTGCAAATGCGATTGGGACACCGACGATTCTGGATTGATGGCAAGTTGGAATGAGGTTGTCATGAGTGCCTGAACGAGTTGCTGAGAGGTGGCATCAATAACGGAATGGCTTTGCATGGCATTTCTCCTGGGTTGAGGTTGATGGGTAAACTGGAAATGAATTTTTGTGGTGCGTCCGGTGTAGGTAGCTGGTGACATCCATAATTTGCCTACACCCGCTTTTGCGTATTGGCCAACAGCACGTTGACGGCGTAAGCCACGACAAAAACGCCTACCGGGACGGCTTGCGGCGGAATCGGAAACGGCAAGGTCAAACTGACCAGCAGCAGATACATAGCCCCAAGAATCAAATAAAGGCTGTAGCGATGCGCCATGGGGCTGGGGTAATCGAAATTGGTCTGGCTGATCTTGCGCCGTACCAGTCCGTCGACGACAAACGGCAGCAAGGCGGCTGCCAGGTACGGTAACCAGATACACGCCGTGGTCAGGCGTTTGATCATTTGAAAGATCGTGTCCCACAGTACGTTGAGTCGGCTTTCGATAAAGGGAAACAAATCGTTACGCCCCACATCCTCGAAGCCTTTGGACATCTGCCGCTCGCGCTCAGTGGGGATGAAATAGCGGAACACGCTGTCGCGGATGCCGGTGGTGACAAACAGACGATCGAACCAGTGCTGCGCGGTTTTGCTGATCTGCGATTCTTTGGCGGCGCCAAAGTAGCCGATCATCATCTGATCTTCGGCGCGCTGCAGTTCGCGGGTCCAGCGATCCGACACAAAACTGGCCACCAGGATCACTTCCAGTAGCCAAAGCATCAGGCTAAACAACAGATTGCGGGTCATGAGCCGGCACCTTGGCGATTCTGTTGTCGGTCCAGTTCCGACCGCAAAATCGGCAAGCGGCCTTTGACGATGCGACCACCGGATAACTTGGCGATGTAATGCAAGTCCGGCAGTTGTCCGAGTAACTGCGGGGCAAACAAATCACCTTCTTCTTCCATCAGGCGTTCACCGACATTGCCAGAGAACACCGTAGGATTGGTCGCGCTGGTGGCGACGCCTTGGGTGCGCATGATGTATTTCAAACGGGTTTTGGGCAGATTGTCGGTGATGTACTGCTGGGTCTCGCTGTCCATGATCCTGAGCGCGATCAGGTTGTTGACGTTGCCCAGCACTTGCCGGGCTTTGTCCTGAGAACCGGTGCGGGCGGCAAAGTCGGCAAAGGTCTGGGTGGCGATGAACAGTCGAATCTTGGCGCCGCGGCCTTTGTTCAGCACTTGAATGAAGGGATCGTTGATGACTTCCGCTGCCTCGTCGACGAACACATTCACCGGTCGGTCCGAGACACCATAGTTATAACGATCGCCGGCAACGGCGGCCAAATCCGCCAACAGAATCGAGCCAATCGCACTGCCCACCATGCCATCCGATAACGAGTCCAAGCCAATGTAAGCCACCTGGGCTTTTTCGATGATATGGCCGGTATTGGTGATGGGACGCAAGTCATCTACGTCGTGCGGATTCGGTGACAGCAAAGGCCCCAAGGAACCTGAGGTCAGCATGTTCATGATCGGAATCAAGGAAGCAACCATCTTGCTGAAATGTGCCCGGTCGTGTTCGAACAAGGACAACAGGCCTTCCAAATCCAGATTCGGTAATTGATACTGCACGACCTCCCGATAAAACCGCACCAATCCCACCGCTTTGGAATCGATGTCCTTGGCATTCTTCAGGTAAGGCCGCGCCTCTTGCCGCCAATGGCCCAGGTTGTTGTCGAAATAGCGTTCCAAAGCTTGAATCACCAACGTCGAAGGACCGCCTTCCAAGTAACGCCGTAATTTCACCAAAGTCGGACGTTCCTCGATCACCATCAAGCCCTGAATCACGTTATCCAGCGATTTTTGGCCAAAGGCCTTGAACGGATCGTTGCTGCTTTCGCTGGGCGAAATGGCACTGATGCGGCTGGCGATTTCCGAAGGTCGGTTGAAATTGTGCAAGGGATCGAGTCGTACACTGTCTTCCGGAAACGCGGGGTGGAAATACACGAATCGATCCGGGCGCTTGGCCAAGGCACAAGCCCGTTTGGCGCAGGTCATCAAATCCTTGTCGCCCTTGGGATCGATAATGATCACCGCTTCGCCGCGCAACACGGCTTGTGTCACCAACACGTCAAAGGCGCGCGTTTTACCGGCACCGGTGGTACCAACCAGCAGCGTATGGCCGGCGGTATGCTGCAAGGGCTGACGAATATCGCTTTCGGACACTTCCAAACCGTGAATCCACGCCGAGCCCATACGTTGATGATCGCTCGGAATCAGCGTCGATACATCCCGTTTCAAGATCTCATAGGCCAATTGCGCATGCTTTTGCACCCAATCGAATCCCCAGCCGAACCACAAGGCCTCGGGATGCTGTTTCACCATCGCTACCAGCTTTTCGGCATCCAGGTATTGAAAACGAAACTGCCGCAACCGGCGTTTGCGGTACCAAAGACTCAGCGCCGGCGACAACCGCCAACACGCCATCACGCCGCACGCCGTCATCAACCAGTCGAAGGGTTCGCGCGGCAATCCTGACCAGCGGCTGGTGAAATGCGCCAAACCAGCACCGCCCAACCAACCCGAGATGGCATACACCTCGAAGATCGGCCGCCAGGGAAACTGATAGTCGTAATCGGATTTCATGGCGTACGCCGCAGTTGTAAACAGGTACCGACACTTCGGAAATCACCATGACTGGCAAGTTCTCGCATTAACTGGGTGCGGGTCAAGCCAGGTGTGTTATTCAGAAAATTCGCTATGGCTTGTTCGTCCACTTCAAGCCATGTCGCGTCATCTCCAGCCACTGCCGTTCGCGCGGGTGCTTGTTGCAATTCGTCCATCCAGTGTCTGATGGCTTGCCGGTAGTGCTGCTTTTTGTGGGCGCCCGTGTCCGATTTCGCTTTGGAATACTTAGTTTTCACGTGCTCGGGGTTGTCGGGTACCAGTGAAGCAGACTTGGGTGTGGCGTTATCCGGCAAGGGTTTGGCATCGAGAGGCGTTTCCGGATTGGTTGCGGGTGTGCTGGACGATACCGTTGAGGGCTTTAGGGTATTTTCTGACGTGGGTTCGGACTTCTGTTCCCGTGTCTGACCTGACAATTCCGATTCAGTCAGTTGAGGCCGATGGGCATTGGGCATAGTCGTGTTGGCTAAAAGCTGTTTGAACATGCCGCTTGGTTCACTGGCGAGAAGTACGCCACGGACTTGCTGGATCTCTCTAACCTTACGCATAGGCGAAAGCACATCGGTCACCAACCAGCCTTTTTCCTCCAGGACGCGAATAAACTGATTGGCTTCCAGCTTGAGTGCATCCGGCGTCTTGGGAAAACTCAGCAAGCACTGTTGCTGCACCTCCAAAATATCCGTGCCCCAGCGCCAGTGTTCAGCCGTGACTATACTGGCCATTTGAATCAGCCAGCGTCCTGCTTGACCTTGCGATGCCAGCCAGTGTCGGGCCACGTCACTTTGATCTTGCTGAGTATTGTTCGGTGCAAGGGAGTCTGACTCGACTTCAATCACGCCTGTCGAGTCGCTGCTTGGCGATTTTGGCGTGGTGTCGTTTTGATGAGGATCGACCATTTCTCCCACCTCGAGACCCGCATGATCGCTTAACCCACTGCCACTGTCTGCTAGCGCATCCATAGCCAAAATTGCCGCTAAATCGGCGGGTAAGATCGGTTCAGCGACGTGTTCACTTTTGGGCTCGTCCGCGGTGATTTTGACCGGGTTATCATGCGCCTTCACTTTTCGCCGCTTGCCAACATTGGTTTTAGGTTCGCTCGTAGACTGGGAAATTGACGGGGTTTGATCAGCAACAGGTGACTCGGTCTCGTCCTTCACTTCGGCACCAATCACAGCGACCGGCGGTTCACCGCTATACACCAGCTCGATCGAGGCCAAGCGCAACATGAACAAGCTGCCATTCAGACTCTCGGTTTGCATGTGCCAATAACGAAACCGTCCGCCGTTGGCTAGAGATTTTGGAATCGCGAGCCCGCGTTCGATCAAAATATCCGCCAGGGTATCTTCATCGCGCGGGATGCCGGGGATATGATCCTTATCCAACAGGCTCAGGATTTCTTTAACGGCGGTACGCCAGACGATATACAGACCGTCTTCGAATCGCCAAATCCTGGCACCCTTTTCGTTGGCTAGCCATTGACCGGATTTAATCAAACGGCGCATGGCATCGCACAGGTAGCGTTCAACCGGCATGCCCATCGCGGATTCCAAACCGTGGTAGTGGGCCTTCAAATCCCGTTCCACACTCATGCAATCGGCGGCCATCACCAGCGCATAGCATTTGGAGCCCCGATCCAGACCATGGATGGTTTCCAACAAAGCTTGCATGATCTCAGGGCCTGGCTCCAGAATGAAGGCACGCGATTCGCGGGTCAAAACCCGCTCGATGACCAGGGCAGAAAACTGTTCATGGCGTTTATGCCGATTCTCACGCCAGCGTAAAAAATAGCGCTCGATGTGATGCTGGTTAGCCCAATCCGTCAGGTTTTCATCGCAAGGATTCCAAGTGTGTTCACCCTGTTGGTCGATCACGGCCATGTCGGATACCGGTTTGCCGATGTCATGCAGCAACCCGGCAAAACACACAGCCAGTCGCCAGCGCAGTTCCAGGGATTTTCGGACTTTAGGGGTGGCATCGGTGGCAAACAGACAGTCTTTGGAAGCCAACGTGGCCCAGTGCGCGACCTCCAACCCATGTCGAAACAAGCCGCCAGCCCCTCGATGATGATGCGACTCCGATGCCGGCAGCAGATGACTGAAGGCGGCATAACGCGCGATCACCGGCAATACGATGCTTTGAAACAGTGCCTCCGGTAGCGCTAAGGTCTGTTCGATGGTCTGAATCAGTTCGGCTTGGGTACCGAGAACGCGTGCCACCGGCGCGGCCGGCAGCCCCTTCATGAAGGGCGGGTAACGGGGAATCTCGTCTTCCTGGATGGCCGGGCAAGGCACAGGTACGGGTTGACTCGCGCCAAACCAACGTTGCAGCCAAGGAATCCGAAATGAAGATTGATGGGTTTTCATGGCGACCCATCATGCCTAACTTTTTTTCGAGATCATCTTCGAAATCGCAATAATTATCGCGATTTCGAAGATGAGCCCTAAAAAATAATGCTTACTGTGTTGAGTCTTCAAAAATCGACTGGAGACGACATGAGTATCCGAAACACCCCCGTTAGCACACTAATTCCCATCCTGATCTGTATGGGCTGTAGTACCTTACCCGCGCCGTCTGACCTGGTCAGCGAAACCGTCATTGAATCGCTGGTTCCACCGGCCGAGTTAGCCTGGCGCCTCGACCACGCTAGACAGCCCACTCGTTTGGGCGGTTCGGTATGGTGTACCTCATCCATCGAACATGTGGTCAGACGCGATGATCCGGTAGGGTCAACCATAACGGATTCCTCCTTGGATGAACCCGTCAGAAATGAAAGCGCCGAAGTTCCCGATCCCATGACCCTGGAACGGGCTTGGCGCAAATACTGTCATCATCAACTGGACCTGACCGACGTAGAGCGCGAGATGCTCCAGCAAAACCCACCTCCGGTGACTTCGTCATCCACGCACTGCGATCCCCGCAGTTTGAAAAAGTGAGGTGGGTATGACTCAAAATACCGTCACGTCACTGACCAATTTGACCGAACGCTTCCAGTCATTGACTGAACGCAAGAAAGCCCAGCCCCGACGCGTGGAGTCGCTAGCGACACTTCCCAGTTGGCCAGCCGGTATGCGCGGCACCCCGAATGCCTGTTTGCGCAGTGCGTTGTTTGCTGGTGTGCAGGGCAATGAGCGGATAGCGTACAAAAAGCGCACCTTACTGGCAGCTGTCGAGGGCATCGAAGTCCGTTATCTGGGCGTTCAGCTCAATCAGTCCGATCTGGACGTCTGGATGCAGATCGTGCACCTGTCCAGAATGCAATTGCCGGGCTTTAGCGTCACCTTCAGTGCGCACGCGCTGCTGATGGCGTTAGGCCGATCGACCGGCAAAAGTCAGCACGAATGGTTGAAGGAATCCATGGCGCGTTTAGGCGGCGCCTTCGTCGAAATCACCTACCACGGTCGGCAGACGTTTGGTGAAAAAGGGTTTCTGCGCTACCACCGCGACGAAATCACTCAGCGCTATGTGGTGGAACTGACCGAGTCGATGTTACGACTGTTCGAAGACGGTTACACCCATATCGAATTCGAACAGCGACAGCAATTGCGTAAACATCCCCTGGCGTTATGGCTGCATGGCTTCCTGTCGTCGCATGCCGCACCGTATCCGTTGAAACTGCAAACGCTTTACCAACTCAGTGGCAGTAGCACCCAAAATCCCCGCGACTTCAAACTGCGGATGCGTAAAGCCTTGCAGGCCTTGGTCACTATCGGCGCTATTGAGCACTTTGAAATCGATGAGGATGTCGTCAAGGTCCAAAAACAACCCACACCCACGCAAAAACGGCATCTCGAACTCAGGCAACATTAACCAAAATGGCACGGCATTCGACTGACGCACTTTTAGCCCGGTCGATGCCGCCCCGACACGGCATTCGGCTGACGGGCACACGGCATTCGACTGACAGAGGCACGGCATTCGGCTAACAAGGTAACGGCATTCGACTGACACCCCACGGCATTCGGCTAACGCAAAGCACGGCATTCGGCTGACAAAACACACGGCATTCGACTAACGCTTGGTCAATTTTTTGAAATCGCTGTAAGCCATGTTAGGCGTGGCCTACAGCGATTTTCAACGACTCGAAAAATCGGGTGCTAATCTATTTATAATCTTTTTTTAATCTTATACATCAAGTAACCCTCCACTACGTACTATATAGTTATAACAGCATGATATATATGACTTAGTATAATGGTACATGTACTATTAACATGTACTATTAGTACATATCATGCATATTTGCGATTTCCATTTTTTAGCAAGGTAAGATTGGTCGATTTGTAAAATAAGTGTTCAACGGAAAAGTCGAACCTTGCAAAGGCTGAGTCTGCAATTTCTGGACGAAAGTCTGCGATTTTCAGCTTCGTCCTAAAAAAGTAGCGATTACCTTGAGCAGGCATTATGCGTATTCCGCTGCAAACCAGCTACCCGTTGCGATTAAATGTCGGTCAATGATTGCAATCGCAAAACTGCCCTTAACCCCGAGGCGATTACGACGGGGATGAAAGGCGGCTTTTAAATGTGGGTAATATGGAAATCGACCAACTCCTGCCTGTCGCGTTTCTCCAAACTGGCCAGTCAGTAAAATCCAGAGTGTGCAGGTTGGAGATCAACAAAGCGGCCATTGGCGACCTCAATCAAACGGCCAAAAGCAGAAGTTATAGGCATAGAGAAATATGTCATTTGAGCGACTGCTCCGATCATAATAACTGCCGTACAGCTAACTGATTCTACCTGTGCAAACTCTTGTTCCAAGCCAGCAGGAATACATCTCGGTCATACTGTCGTTAGCAACTTATATCGAAGGCTCGACACCTGATGAATAAGTTGATCCACCTGGTAGCACATGATGCGATTATCATTGAAATCCTTTGCCTTCTGCAGATCCGCAATAGCCAAATCTATCTCCCGAATTGCTGCGTCAACCGTAATCCTTGAGTCCGATCTGTTAACAAGTGCAACGTGTACCTGGGCACGTCGTTCATACCATCTGAAATTATCTCCAACCTGAAGTTCAATAGCCGCCGTTGCCACAAAAAGTGCAGAATCAAATTTGTTTCTTCCGAATTCAGCGTCAAACCAGAGCTCAAATAATAGAGGCTTACGCTGACCTAGTGAGTACGCTTGCTCAAACACACTGCTTGCCTGATCCTGATTTGGAGGGTCTTGCTTGAGACTAAAACGACCTATAGCAAGTAATAAGTCAGGATGGGGCTTATTCAATTTCTTAGATGCGTCTGTAACTGTTTTCAAAGCATCTCTGGGGTTTTCACTTTTAAGCAGCGCGACTGCTTGTGAAATGGCTTGTCCTACAATTCCTGAACGCTTTTGAAGAGAGAGCCCAATTGCGTCAGTACGAGCGCTCTTAGCTGACTTATTAAGAGCCGTATGGTCAATGCCAAGCTTTTGTCCTAACTCAAGCACGAGAAGCCCTGTATTAGGCTCCACTGTATAGCGAGCTTCTTTAGCAATCGAGGGAGCACTTACAAGAAAAAGACCTTTTAATTCCTGAATTGCATCTCCAATAGTTTGATCCGTATAAGAAAGAATTTGCTTAAGCTCAACATAACTTACATTTCGTTCCAGACTAATGACGTAGAGAACACGCTTTGCTTCTCGGCTAAGTTGCTGAACTTCGCGTTCAAGGGCCGCCTTCCGGGCTTCAAGCCCTTTCTCTCCGGTCCATTGTTTGATTGCTTGCTCCAGCGAAAGCCCCCTCCGCTCAAGGCGTAGCATAGAATCGGTGAAAAGCGGTGAGCCACCACTTAAATCGTGGATATGGGCAATCTTAGAATCTTTGATTAAAGTTAATCCATACCTCTCTCTCGTTAACCGTATATATTCTCGAAATTCGTTGATTAACAACCCGTTAAGCTTCAGAACGTTGTCGGGGGAATACGACAAATTTACACGGGTAGTTAGTAATATTTTTGTCTTAGCTGGAATCCGCATACCAAATTCGAGAGTGCGCTGCTGATCTTCGGGAGACAGAGAGTCAATATCATCAATCACAACGAAACTTGGTACAGCAGCGCAGCTTTCCAAAGCCAACTGCTGCAATTCTCGCGAATCACAATCTTTGAAATCAGACTCAACACATCCATGTGCAGTTGCTATTGCAATAAAAAGAGATGGAGCATCGAAATAATCTATCCCAGAGTTTTTGCGATAGCTATCCTCTGACGCAACGAACTGTTGCTTTTTTGCAGTTAGCCATACAACTTGCTCATATGGTTTTATTCGACGAGATGCAACCTCTTCAGCAAAACGATAGGCCAAGCTTGTCTTGCCAAGCCCGCCTTCCCCAGCGATAAGTCGGACCCGAGAAAAGTCATCTTCCAACCAAGTCCATAGGTTATAGAGATAATCTTTTCGACCAACAAAACGGGAGCATATGAAGGTGCGATCTGGCAAATTATGCTCTAGAGGCTCTTCGTTTCCAAATCCCGTTAGCGACATCTCAATTGATGGCGGACGCCTAGCGGAATAAAGAAAATCATAGTCATCAGCTTGTTCTGCGATCGCATTGCTCTCCATGCGACGAAAAACAATTTGTTCACGTTTAAAACATAGCTTTCCTCGAGATTCTTCCGGACCATTTTTTTTAAATTTTAACGGTTTATCACCATTAGCACGTTTTGCAACCCAAATAATCTCGATGGATAACCCATCTATTGTTTTCGTGGAAGCAGAGATTCGCAAATCCGTACCTAAATAATTAAGAGTCATATCACGAAGCTTATTTAGCTGGATATTTTGTTCAACACCTACAAGCCGAAAGCCCCGATCCTTTTCGGTTTCGCGTATTCCAAAAATCAGGAAGCCCCCATATGAATTATGCATTGCCACCAGATCACGTACTGTTTTTGCGTACTCGAAGTCATTGGTTGGTAACTGCTGTTTGTAGTCCAATACTTCACATTCTTGGAGAAATACATCGTCTGCGCCAAGACAATTAAGAATCCCTAAATCAAATTCTCCAGAGGCTACACATTGATGTAGTTTGACTACAATTTCACTCATTAAATTTGCTCATTACAATATGAATAAAATCAAATTTTATCATGCGTCCTTCTCGTGAATATGCATAAAAAACATCCGAATCTCATTGAGTTTCTAAAGAACACCGAGGATCTTAGAATGTAAAATTAACCACTGAGGTTTAATGCTTGGATGAAGGCTTTGACCGTCCTATTGTCGATGACTGGTCCACTTTGATAACGGTCATTGGATTGTCAAGATACCGAAGGTCAGTAGAGGGTCGCGTGATGACCGTCGTCTTTTCAGACTCATCGCCGCAAAGCGGTCGTTAAATGCCGATACCTGAAAGCGGCCGATCGCCACAGTGCCAAACCGACCCGTTGCGGACACCCACCTTCAAATTAACAAATGACAACTTATCGCCATAAAGCTGCCAGTCATTTTCAAGTAGCGCAAAAGCAAGCATTTAAAAAAGTTCAATATTTCGATTTCAATCTGTCCGATTTTTTTACAAAGCATTGAAAGCAAATCATTTCAGACCTTCGCCCGACAATAAAATCACCATTGAAAAGTCAATAAAACTCCGATTCGGCACGGATGCTGCTTGTTAGATATAAACTCAATTTACCACGCAGTGTTCGATACGGAATCTTTATGACACTTTTCATCAAAATCAGCTTTGCAGTCAGTATTTTCGCTCTTTCCACACAACTTTCCCAAGCCGCACCACTCAACGGTGACTTTTCCAGCAATCTGGATAGCTGGGTTACCTCCGGGCCGGTGGGTACGGTAGCCCAGGCCGCACAGTTAACCGACAACCAGGGCGGCGACAGCAGTCTTTACCAAGGGGTAGCGCTGGCTAGCGGCCAATACACCCTGGAGTTCGACGCGCGTAATCTGCTGTCCAGCGACATACCCAACGGCAATTTTCCGGACGTATTTTTCGCCTCGCTGTACTTTGCTAACGACCTTAATCAATTCGATCTTGCCAATGGCATTTTCGATGGCGCTCTGGCTTTGTTTGATCTGGATTACAGCGGTGTCGCTAATAACAACGGCGCGATCAGCGCTAGCGCATTGGGCGGCGACTGGTTTCATTTCTCGATATTGTTCAACAACAGTTACGGTTTTGCGATACCCACCTTTGAGCTGTTCAACCTCAACGCCGCCGATGGCGACAGTCAGGTGTTGATCGATAACGTGGTGATTTCTTCGGCACCGACCAGCACTGTGCCGGAGCCCACCAGCCTGCTGTTATGGCTGATTGGCTTGCCGGCCTATCGTTTTAGTCGCAGCCGGCTAGCGAAGGCTTAACTAACACGTAATTTAAAGAATCGGGCTCATTGGCCCGATTTTTTTGGCTGGTACTGTCGGATTATTTTACACCTGCCGACAAAGCGCAAATGCAAGATACCAATACCGTTAAACACATAAGCGAATAATAAAAATCTCAAATATCCCGTGGAGCATGGGAAAGGAAAATCAGATGGGCTGGCAAGAATCGTTTACCTTCAAAACCATTTGCAGACTGGTACTGATCAGTTTTTACTTTCAGACCGTCAACCCGGCCAGTTTCGGTTATGGCCCCAACGGATTTCGATGGCCGGTAGGGTTTAACGAAGCCGCAGCCGATACCACGCCAGCCACACCACCCAGCAGTTCAACCCCTTCAACAACGACCACCGTCAGCAAAGCCGCACCGGTATTGCCGCCGCAATTGGCTCCGGACGATTATCTGGGCTCCACCGTGGAAGCCAACACCAGCGACCCTTACATCACCCAAAAAGCCGCCGAACTGAATCACGACCCGGCACTGATCTTTGCTTTCGTCCGTGATGAAATCGCCAATGAGGTTTACAAAGGCTCGCTGCGCGGCGCGCGCGGCACCTTGTGGAGCAAGGCCGGCAATGCGCTGGATAAAGCCAGTTTGATGATTGCGTTGTTGCGGGCGTCCAATATTCCGGCTCGATATGCAGCAGCAACTTTGCCGGATGATAAGGCCAAACAAATCATCAATTCCATGTTCAAGATGCCGTTGAACGTGGTGGGTTGCCCGGATGAAAGCGCCCAGCGTGCTGAGCCGGACAAAAATGCCGATTTACTGGCGGAAGCGCGTGAGCATTACTGGGTCGAATTCGGGGCCGGATTTCAAGCCGCAGACCCTAGCTTTGCCGAGTTGGGAATTGGCACGCCCGCTATTACAGCGGTTGAGCGTTTCAACCAAGTGCCGGATGCCCTTCAGCACAAAGTCACCGTGCGTTTAAAACGCGAATATGACGCGCCGCTCGGTGGTCCAAACGATAGGGATACTAAAGTAGTTTTGGAACACACCTTTACTTCGGTGGAATTGGTTGGCAAACCCCTGTCGATTGGCCATTTCGTCAACAGCTCCGCAAACTTTTGGGGGCAAAGTCATAATTATTCGCCTTATTTATTGGTCGGTCAGGGTGACGCTAATATCACTGATGATGAAATAATTCGGGGGGAAGATTATCAGGAAACATTCTCGCTTTTCGGCGGCATCTTGGGTAGCCAAATTCTTTCCGGATTGTTTGCTGAATATGAAATATTTGATGCAAGAGGTAACGCCCAGATATACGAACGCGCGATGGTTGATCGAGTGGGTTTTGCAGTGAGACAAAATGGCCAAAAAGTGACCGTTGGAGGTACTGGGGACGGTGGACCAACTATTAGCGAGCTAGATGTCATTACAGCAAACATTTTGCCCGGTTTGCAGGAACCGCTGGCGTTGAAGCAGCAGCAGGATCGTTTGCAGAAACTGCAGGATCAGTACAATACAATCAAGGAAGTATTAGATGGAACCCCAGTTGATGGCCCACATAACGATGAACAAAAAAGAGCGCAAGCTCAAGGTGCCACAATTAACAGAAATATGGCCATCGCCCAAGGAGAAACTACTGGCTTGACTTTCTCGCTGACTTCGGACGAATCACTGAGACAGTTAGAGCGTGGATACTTAACTAAAGCATATTACAAGGCTTCGAGACTTATTTTATCTCAGACTAAAGCAGAAGGAGATAAGATAAGGTTTATACTGGATTTGGCAAAAAATGAACTGCGATCTATGCCTTATCCAGGACAAGTAGGTAATACTCAAAACTTTGAAATTGCTCGAGGCTTAATTGAAAGTACATTGGAAGGATCAATACTACAATCTCTATATGGTGTTGAATCTATTTCATTCTCTAAAGTAATTGAGCAACTGCAACCGGGAAACTTTTTAGATGTAATAGAGATTGACTCCAAAGAAGAACTGGATACTTTGGAATTGTCAGCGGAAGTAAAAGCGCGTATCCAAAATGCGATTTCAAAAAATAAAGTAGTGATTACTCCTGGGAAAATGGTTAACTTACAAGGCCTTGAGGTCATAGCATGGCTTGAGGTTGACAAGGTTTCTGGTCACGTAATTAGTGTCAGAGAAGATGGAAGTCATCCTGCTGCAGGTGAATACGTATTATTATTAAATAGCCCAGCACTTAAAGCAGCAGTAAAATTTATCGGTGAAATGCATGGGTTTTCAGCTACGCAGTTAGTATTTATAGGAAAATTGTTGGATGGGTATAATACGGACAATACTAAAGAGCTTTCCGCGATAGTAAAAAAAGCAAAAATCGACACAAAAAATACATTAAATGACATAGAAAAATTACTAGAAGATTTCAAAAAGAACAACAGGAAAGCTTTATCGCGTTATATAGATGAATTTATTAAAGGTTTTAAAAAGGGCGTAGATGTTGGATTTAAATGGATTAATCGAAATCTGCCATTTGATCCGCCTGTTTTCTCATTTCTTTCCAGCGACTTGGCACCAGTTCCAGACGCCATTGTTCCTAATATACAAGCCGGAATATCAGTCAATTTACCGTCAGATACGTTATTCACAGTTCCTGTAAACGGTGCTGAGATTCCTTCTGTTTTCAAAGCCCAAATCCAAAACACTGGTCCTTCAACCGATACCTTCAAACTGACATTTTCTAACGTCCCCGCCGGTTATAAAGCTCAAAGCAGTATCCCTGAAGTCACCATTCCTGCCGGCTATACCGCCGAAGTGGGTGTCTGTATCAAACCGGAAAGTTCCACCGTTCCACCAGCCGGTACAACAGTGCCGTTTAAACTGGACGTGATCAGTACCAGTAATCCCGGTGTGAAAAGCACAGGCCAAGCACAGGTGGAAATTCCAGATTTGCATGAGGCCTCATTAACCTTGGATCGTACAGCTGTCAGCGTGAAGCCAGGCGAAACTGGAACGGCTAATTTAAGCATCACCTCCAGCGGCAACGTTGCCGAGCAGTTAACTTTGCAAGCCCAATTACCCAATGGAGTGCAACTGTCCGGTCTACCGGCATCCGTTTCCCTGGCAGCCGGCGAAACCAAAAGCTTTCCCGTCACGGTACAAACCGATTCCGGCTTGAGCATCGGCCAAAGTTTGGATGTGGCGATCAACGCCGATCTGGCCGGCGCGCCGCAACCCAGCCAACGCAGCACCACGTTGCGCGTCAACCTGCGTTCCGCCCAAGGCGTCACCATTGACAACGCAGTGCAACAAGCACTAGACGGCAGCAATACCCAATTGCCGACCGTATTGTCGGATTTACGGACCACGTTGGAGCAATGGGCGGCAACGCCGACTAACTCCAGCTATTGCGAGCGGGCCAAGTTGCAGGTGGATAACCTGAGTAAATTGGTGGCCGGCGATGCTTTGTTGTCGGGTTATGCCTCGAACGTCAGCGGTTTGCGCAGTTTGGCGCAAAGCTGCAATCTGGCGGGTGTCCAAACCCTGCTGCCGCCGTTGTTCGAAGGGCTGGCCGAAGCCAGCGCCCTGGCGGTGGTGGCGTCGTTCTCGCCGAATGCCAGCTTCGCTCAACCCGGCGAGACCATTACCACGCATTTGACCTTGAAAAATCGCGGTAAAAAACCCGCTGCTCTGAATCTGGGCTTGGAAGGTTTGCCAGCCAATGTGACGGCGAATTTGTTGACCGGCAATGTGCAACTGGCTGCCGGGGCCAGCCAGACGGTGGACTTGAATTTGACGCCGGCTACGGCGGGACGTTACGCGTTCAACGCGGTCGCGCAAGTGGCGGGTTTCGATAAGAAAGTCAAAGCCGCCGGTCAATTGATTAGCGGCCAGGCGGCGGTGAATGTGTTGTCGGTTAGTGGTTCGCCGGCTTACATTCTGAAAGGCGGTCAAACCCAGATCAAAGCTTTAGTAGCGAATACCGCCGGTATTCCGACTAAAGCTAAAGCCGTGGTCAATATCAAAAACGCCAACGGCGATAGCGTCTATCAAAGTCCGGCGCCGATTGTGCTGGATATTCCGGATAGCGACAGCAATATTCCGCTGGAGCTGGATGTGGTGAAAGCCACCGGCTGGGCGGAAGAAAGTTACAGCATCGAGTTAAGCCTTAGCAATACTGCGGGGCAAGCCTTACCCGGCGGCCAAGGCGTGGGCACGTTGAATGTCGGCACGCCGATCAAAGCCACGGCTTCGGCCAACCCGATCCTGGTGCCGCCTGGCAATAGTCAGGTTACCACCCACATTAACGTCGAACCGCGTTACACCGGTTTGGGCGGCACGGTGGGGCTAGAGCCGACCGATATGAGTCTGGATAGGATCAACTGGGCGGCGGCCAGTAAAGGCAGCAGCATTAGCTTGACTAGCCCCGGAAATATCAACGGTACAGCCAGTGCCTTGATCGATGAATTGGCGAGTGTTGATCCCTTTAGTCATTGGGTGGGTGTGAATTGGAACGCCAACCCGGCAGGTAGCTTCCTACTGGATTTGGGCCAAGCGCGTACCATCGATACGCTGCAATTCCACCTTTGGGATGGCGACGACCGCTATGCGCGCTATCGGGTGGAAGGTTCTTTGGACAATCAGACCTTTTTCCCTCTTGCGGATAAGTCATCAGGTGAGCAACGAGGCTTACAGCGTCTCAGCTTCCAGCCGACGGAAGTGCGTTATATCAAGATTACCGGCTTGTTTGATAGTCGCGATGGCTCGACGTTTTATCTGTACGACGAAATCATGGCGATTGGCGATGGCACCGGCCAGCCGATGGCTATCCAGTCCGTGACTTTGAATGGTGTCGACAACGGTGGGCCGAATTTTAATGTTGGTAAAAAGCTCAGGCTGAATGCGGGTGTCTACGAGGTAACCCGGCAAAGCGGTGCTGTCTCCTGGTATTCGGACGACAGCAATAATAATGGCAAAACCTGGTCTTATGCATTACGGGCCTCAATGCCATTCAAAAACTATCAGGCAGATCCGGTGCTGTGGTATCCGGCGGAGTCCGATGTGGAAAATGCGGTCGGCGCGCATCGCTTCAAGCTTTATGTACCTGCGCAAACCGATGTGCATTTCTGGATTTACGATAGCGATGCCAGGGATAACCGTGGTGAAGAGACGTTTGAAATCCGGCAAATTTCCGGGCCAAACGATTCGCTACCGGTGCGGATTCGGGATGCGATGATGCGTAGCGTAATGTGGGAGCAGACTGACGTTGCCGGTTGGAATAACTGGACGGAAAAGTCTAATTACGATTGTTTCGGTTGCCATGTGCAAGCTCAGGCGTCTTCTGGCTTGGATATATCCCATAAAAAACTATCCGAGTTACCATTCGACCGCAATTTGCAGCAAGAGTTTTTTAAAGGATACCGAGCCTGGCAAAACAAAGAACGCGGTTGGGCCGGTTTTGACGTTGATCGGATCGGCATATCACAAACCAGCCTGTGGACCTGGGCAGTGGCTAAGTTTGAATCAAGCCATTTTGATCTAATGTCAGCACGATTCGTGCAAGCACTGGATTGGTTGCTGACCAAAAGAAATGATGACGGAACCTGGAGCGATACGGGCGACGGCCGTTCGGATTTAATTTATACCGATGGCGCCCCTGCTGCCGGGCTGACCGCCAATAACATTACTTCGATGGCTAAAGCTTTGGAATTCATGGCAGGCCATTCGATTGTGGAACTTCCAACCGATGAAGCCTTGGTTAATGGGGCGGAGATTGTCACCAACTACAATCCAGGGCAATCTTTTGATGTGAGTTTCGATGCCATAAATAATATTACCGGAGTTCGGATCACCGTAAACGATACCTATGCGGGCAATGGTAATTTCGTGCTCAGCGAGTTGGAGGCCTTTAATGGCAATTTAGGCGTTGCTTTTAACGGGGTATCTGCCAATTTCGAGCAATCTAATCTTCCGATTGCTGATGCTATCGATGGCGTAAAAAATAATGAGAACAACGGATGGGGATACTACCCCAAGGATAGCCGTAATGAACCCGCTAGCGGTGTGTGGCGATTTGCTAATCCAGTCAGTATCGATAGCTTACGAATTACGGAGTTGTACCCTAATCACCAACTCAAAAAATTCAAGATCGAGGTGACCACTGACCCCAATCCATCGCTTAGCAGTCAATTTGTGAATGTCAGCGGAGTTAAGATCGGATATCGGGTGGCTGATCGCGCTCAGAATTATCGCAATGCCATTGCCAAGGTAGCGAATACTCTCTCATCCGCGAATTGGCCATTCGCGCGCAGCACGCGTACAACGGCGCAAACTATCATTGGTTTAAACGCCGCATTGCCTTATTTAAACGGTACTGATTCAACGACGGCGTTGGAGCGTATCGTAGCGGCAGAGCAGCATCTACGTGATATTCAACATGATGACGGCAGTTGGAGTGAAGATGACGGCGGATTGCCGCAAGCGTTGCCGTCTGCGCATGCTTTGGAAGCCTTGTTGTTACGTTCGCAGAATAGTAGTGATCCGTCTATCGTTTCCGGAGCTGAGTATTTGATGCAGTCCCAATTGAATGATGGCTCATGGAAAGCGCCGAATGGACTTTCGCAGCGGTTGGCTTCAACTACTTGGGTCCAAATCGCGTTGCCAACGATATTCGAAAACCTGGCGTCTCTTACCGTGGGAGTCGACCATCGCGTGCCATTGGGCAGCAAAGCTGAGCCGCTGGCTGGATCTTTCAATCCGGTGTTGGATAAGCAAACCCAGTCCGGCGGGCAATTTACTGCGCATTGGAACGCATTGCTGAATAACGATGCTGGCCAAAGTTTCTCGCTGGTATCGCAATTGCGGGACATGCTGCCCGGCGAAGTGCGGCAAGTCAGTTTAGGTACCACGGTGAACTATTCCAGCGTTGCCGGCAGCGGCAAAGTGGAATTGGAACCCTTGTATCTGAGTGCCCAGCATATTTTGCATGTCACTCCGGCGCAGAGCACTGTAGTGGCCGGCAGTGCGGCGAGCTTAACCGTGACGCTGGACAATTTGCTGAATCAAAGCGATACCTTCAGCTTCAGCCTGAATGGTTTGCCGGACGGCAGCGCGGTAACGCCTTCACCAGTAACCTTAGCGGCAGGTGGGAAGACCAGCATTCAATTGCCGGTGACTGTGCCGGTGAATAGCTTGGCCGGTGACTTGAATCTGTCGATATCGATTCAGTCCAGTCTCGGGGTTAAAGATGCCGCGAGCGCTGTCCTAAGTGTTACCGAAAACACCAGCGAAACGCCTATTGTCAGCTTGGGTAGCGAAGCCTTGGACTTGAGCCTGATCAATAATTTCAGTGCAGCCGGTCAAGGTACATCCGGAGCATTCCGCTTGCGGGTAACCAATATGGGCAGTGATGTGGCAACGTATCGCTTGTCGGCATCCGGCTTGCCGAGCGGTTTTACCACAACCTTTGCCGATGACACGGTCACGGTAGGGACGGGTATCGGCAACTTCCGCGAGGTCGGGGTAACGATTACCACGCCGGTGGGTGTTGTTAAAGGTAATTATCCGGTGCTGTTTACGGCGGTTTCCACGACTAACCCGGCGATAACCAAACAGGTGCAGGGTTCTTTGACGGTTTCCGAATTCGGGGTTGGCTTAGCGTTCGAACCGACTCAGGGCGGACCGAATACGGTGTTTGGCTTGTGGGTGACCAATACCGGCAGCGTGGCCGATATTTTTGACCTGAGCCTGGGTGGCGTGGGTGCGATAGCGGCGAGCTTGAGCCAAACCAGTGTCGCGCTGGCGGCGGGCGCTTCGTGGGAAGCCTTTGTCACCGTGAAGGATTACGATTGGTCCTTACCAGGCGCATTAGCGCTAATCGGCCAAGCAACTTCGCGATCCGATCAGTCTGTGGTGGCAAGGGCGGTCGCAACGGTCAATGTTGCGGCGAAAAAAGCCATGTCGGCAACGCTGAATCCGGCTACGCGGACCTTGGCTGATCCGGGATCGACCAGCTTTGCCATTGAGGTAAAAAATACCGGCAATGTCGAAGACAACTACTCTGCGGTGATCACCGGCAAAACCGGTTCGCTGTCGGCTAGTTTGCAAGGGCTGGATGGTAACCCGACCCAGCAGATTCCGCTGTTCCGTTTACCGGGCTTGGCGACGGGTAGTCTCAACTTGACGTTGAGCAATACCAAACGGGAAACCGGCACGGTGACGGTCGCTATCGTCTCTAACTCGGATGCAACGATACAAAGCTCTGTTACCGCGCAGTTGACGGTGAGCAGTGCGGCGAATCAAGCGCCGTTGGCGAACGCCGGGGCGGATAAGAACGTCTCGACCGGCTCACTGATAACCCTGGACGGTTCTAGCTCCAGCGATCCGGATGGTAATTTGCTCAGCGACTATCGTTGGCATTTTGTAGCGGTGCCGGTTGGTAGCATCGTTGATGATGCGACGCTGGAGAACAACGGTACACCAAACCCACGCTTTACGCCGGACCTTCCGGGTACCTATAGTCTGGAATTGATTGTCTCTGACGGCCAATTGGATAGCGAGCCGGATACGGTGGATGTGATTGCGGCGAAAGCCAACGTTGTACCGAATGCCAATGCCGGTCAGGATAAATCGGTTGCGGTAGGTGCTACTGTCGTTCTGGATGGTAGCGGTTCTATCGATCCCGATGGTGGCCCGGGAAGCTTGCAATTTGCCTGGCGGTTGAGCGATGCCGCACAAAGTACACATGCGACCTTAACCAATCCGACTTCTGCCAAGTTGTCGTTTAGTGCGGATGCGGCGGGAGACTATGCATTAATCCTGCGCGTCTTCGACGGCAAGGATGCTGCGGAAGATACCGTTATCGTTAGCGTCACGCCGGCCAATGTGCCGCCAGTCGCCGATGCCGGGCAGGATTTGGCTGTGCAATTGGGTAACACGGTGACCTTGTCCGGCGTTGCGAGCCATGATCCCGATCAGTTGCCTTCACCCTTGGGCTATGCCTGGACCTTCGTGTCCTTACCAACCAACAGCCAACTGTTGAATGCGCTGATTAAAACCGATCCGAACAATCCGGCAAAAGCAGGCTTTGTACCGGATGTGTTGGGCGACTACGTTTTGCAACTGAGTGTGTCTGACGGCGAGGCCAGCGCTACCGACAACGTGTTGGTCAAAGTCTTGCCGGCCTTGCGTTATCAAGAAATCAGCGATTTGGTGCAGGTGGTTTCGTCGGCTCAGAAAACGGCCTTGGACCGCTTGACGCGGAAAATGAGTAGTACCGCGACGTTGACCCTGACCAATAAGTCAGCGCTGGACGTCAAAGCGCCGATTAGGGTGGTGTTTGAATTGAACAACCCGAATGTAACTCTGCAGGGGGCCAAGGTTGATGAGAATGGCCGCACGTATCTGGAAGTGGCCAATCAATTGCTGAAGCCGGGCGAGTCGGCTTCGTTAACTGTGCAGTTTGTTTATGCATCAGGTAACAGCTTTACCTACAACACCAAAGTGTTTGGTGGGGTGGTGAGGTGATGGTGGGAAGTTATTTCCTTGGAAATTTAGCTACTGAAATTTAAAACTGACGGAGTCTGTTAGTGGGTGATGGGTATTGGATGATTAGCCTACTAACAGAAGCCGGCTTTTGGGTTGGATGATAATCTCGTCTTAGTTTCGGAGTCCAAACGTCTGTAATATGGCAAGAAGCGGTCGTTCGCTAGCTTGAAATTTTGCTCGTGGAATGGCCGCTAGTGGCCGGGCCAAGCCAATCAGTTCAGAAAGTTCCTCTGTAGAGTAGAGATGTGGCGCGGTAGCGTTGGGTTTAGCCTATCTGTTTCCGCCTCTTTCGTTTGGCGGTGCCTCAATAGCCGAACCATAGCCCCGTTTCCACATCCCCCTCATCGAACCCAGCGAGCCTATCTCAGGCACTGGGCTCTCGGACAAGACATCACGCCTTCGCCCACGGCTGGTCACGTCCCAGCGCAGTCAAGCGGACAAGTCCGAAATAGCCGTAGAGATGCGAGAGTGGATAGGCCCCGCCTCGTCGGCCCTTGACTTTATACTTACGTCGCAACCACCGGCGCAACCGCACTGCGGTGTAATTATCGAGCGTCCGATACGCTTGGTTCACGGTTCCTACACTGAAGTAGTTCGCCCATCCGCGTAATGAACGATTCAATTTCGCAACCACCTGTGTGGTTTCTTGCCATGTCGTTTGGCGCGCAGTGATCTCACGAACGGTACTCACCATCCGGTGGATACTCTTCTTCGACGGTCGCTGGCCTAATCTAGCCTTGCCAGTACGCGCCGAATACAGCCGCCCAAACGTATAACCTAGAAAATCAAACTCGTCTTCCGGAAATTGACTGATTCGTATCTTTTCTTCGTTAACCGTGAGCTTCAGCTGCCTCATGATTACGCGCAACCACTGTAAAGCTTGTTCAGCTTTCCCGCGGCGGCACAGTATCACCAGATCATCTGCATAGGTAACGATACAACTACCCAGGCGTTGCTCTAATCCCAGTTTCTTCCACGCCAACACAAACCGGCGCATATAAATATTGGCCAGTAAGGGTGAAATGGGTGAACCCTGAGGAATGCCCCGGCGATTATCCTTGGCCTCGGTCGTCCGTGTCTTCCGACCTTGTTTGTCGGTTTCTACGACGGCGCATTCCAGCCAGTGCTTGATCAAATTCAGCAGCCGTCGATCAACCACACGACGCGCCACCGACTTTAACAATTCGGCATGAGGAATGCTCCCAAAGTAGTCCGCCAAATCGGCATCAACGACGTCGGGTCGGCCTCGAAACAGCCGCTCTTCCACGTCAATTACCGCCTGTTGGGCATTGCGACCCGGACGGTAAGCATACTGTTCATCAGGAAGATCCGTTTCGAAAATCGGTTCCAGTACCAGCATCGCTGCGGCCATACAAACCCGATCTCGTAACGTTGAAATTCCTAACGGTCTGAGCTTACCATTGGCTTTCGGTATAAACACTCGTCTTATCGGCTCCGGCCGATAGGTCTTTTCTCTAAGCGCAAGCGCCAGTTCGCCGAGCCACCGATCAACACCATACGCCGCAATATCCTCGAAATCCTGACCATCCACACCGGGTGCTCCCTTGTTTGAGCGGCACTGGGCATAGGCATGCGCCAAGATATCTTCTCGGTATAACTTGTCGTACAGCGCGTAGAAACGATAACCGGCTTCAGCCTTCGCTTTTGCGTGTAACGCCATCTGTAGTTTCTGAACGCTTATCGGAGTTGATAGGTTGCCCAATCTCCCGTCCTTTTCCACTTGTTGCGTTGATCTTGAACTAAGGTCCCTTCCCTCCACCCGCATTACCAGGCTTCCTCGGTACTACGAACCTCTCCGCCACCCCAAAGCGCCCAGCCTGTCCCTCGCGGGCATCCGGTTGACCGTCCCCGGCCACGCAATGGGGCTTCCCGTGTTGCGCGCGTATTCCTTGTGTACATGCTGTCGCCAATACCCCGGTGCAGCAACTGGGATCGTCATTTGCTCAATTTCCCCAGTTGTATCAGCTTTCCCCGATTGTAGATTCGGGTCAGCCTGCACATCGACCTTTTCGAGGCTTGCTCGGCGTTCACTCGCATTACGGCCTGCACACTCGCACCACCATCACCGTATATCGTGACAGTTTCACCGAAGGCTTCAGCCAGTTCGTTACCTCCCTGACTGCTTCGGTTGCTTCCGGCCGGAGCAGTAGCCGGGTGGGCCTCTCACCCACTGGAATAACGCCGCCTTAGCACGGCGCACCCGCAAAGCGGTCATTCCTTGAAGTTTGGGATAGAAAATTTCGCCACCATCATCAGCTGCCGGTTCTGGCCAGCCCTAGCATTCAAACTTACAAATTCCATCGGCGCCATTAGCGGTTTATGTATGGCTGCCTAGCCGTTTGAAAATTAGAGTCGGCGGCGAATTTCGTTGCACTACGCAAATTTACATGACGTGTGAACGCATGCGTTTGCACTTTATGGTTAGGATGCTGGAAGATAAGCTGGGGAGTCGTGTATTGTGATTTTCGATAGCCAACGATCGATAACCTCGGTTGCCGTGAGACTATGCCAGTTGAAATGGCCGTCTATGAAATTACGGGATACCAAAGCCTCCAAATTAGAAGTAAAAACGGGTTCAGGCAGTGTTCGGGTGAAACTTAACTCCCACCCTCTCTCCTCAACATTTTGAATATAATTGCTGACAAACTTAGTAAATAAATGACACCTGGAATATGAAGGCGGTTCATTCTTATGCATATATAAAACAACCTCTTTTGCATAACGATGAAACGTATAATAGCACTTGGTAATCGGGTACCGTTCAGCCAAGTGGCTTAAGAGCGCACTAAGGGGAACACTATTAGATATGTCCAGATTAAAGTCGTGAGCAATATGATCAATTAACCGGTAGAAATTCTCGATCCTCATATCGATAACCATCCTCTTTAAATCTGTTACTTCGTGAGCGGCTATTCCGCCACTCACAATATCATTATAAATTTTTTCAATGAATTCAGCTGAATTATTGAATCCTAGAGGTAAGGAAAAATAAATCCCTCTCTCTATGGCGAATTGATTTCGCTGCGTTCTATGCAAATGTCCGGCTCGGCGTAACCTAGAGGACCTAGAAGTAGTAGTCACCGATGACTCATGTAATCTTGTTTCTGCGAGTGCCACTTCTTCAGGAAGATCAACAATTTTCACTAAAGCGCCTATGTTTACTAATCTAGATAGCGCTGTCATATCAACATTTTCCGAACCACTTATATTTATTCTAGAACCGCTGGAAACAACTGGTTTTTTCTCTTGATAATTATCGAGTAAAACCGCCAGAAGTATAAGCTTGTCAATATATGAAAGTCTGTGAAAATAATCAGTTTTTTTCAATACATCACTAAAGAAGTTCCTAAGAATTTCAATACTTTCTTCTCTTAGAACACTTAATTGTTGCTGCTCGCATTCTCGACATTGAAAAGAACTATGCCTTAATCGCGCCGTTAATTCCATTCGACTTTTGACAGGCTTTGCTTGCTTGCATACTCTGCAAAAAAAAGCTGGATCCTTTATAAGAAATGAAGATTTAATAACTAGTGCACTCACACACCGAGTTTTTGGATGTCGTTGCGAATCGATCTGCTTTAATGTGTATTTGAATTGATTCCTGTTACTATCATTCAAAGTCCAATATTTGTTGATCGAAATGATTTCATCTTCTGAAAGCGGTTTGAGATAGCAAATTATCGCTCCGACACTCATTTTATTCCCATTAAAAATGTTATTCGACAATGTAATGCAACTGGCGAACTAATCTGGCTAAAAATCACCAATCTCTTCTATCAAAAGCCTGGAAATACTTCTAATTGAGCAGCCCCAGTAGTTCTATTCGAAAACAATCAGTCTAACGGATCCTATCACGTGTTGTCAGCCATATCTGCAGTTTTTTTGATCAGTTGTCGGCGATGACAGAACTGTTATTTAACGATCTTCATCCTTTTTGCGGCAGCTGGAGTAACGCAATTACAGCGTTTAACCCTTGGTCATTGGTCTGCAAGATGTGGTCATACAAAATGACGCTGATCATGCTCCGCGGACAATAAAAGCTTCGACGTAGCGATTGTAATTCCCATCTTTCCTTTCGGGCTTTGTCCATGAAGCGCTGACACGCTTCTAGCATGTATCTGGCTGCCATTCTTGGTGTTGCCGAACGTTTGACTAGAAAATCGGAAGCGTACTGTGCACCGGACAAAATAATGCGCATGCATTGGCCTGGCGAAAAGTCTTCCAATGCATCTAAGATAATTGGGTCAATCAACCTGTCTTCAATTGGTGGAAAATCACGTTCGGCCGCACAAAATTTATAGAATTCTTTACACTCGGCTGCTGCTAAATTCACTGCCACATCAACAAAGTCTTCGAACCAATGCATTGGCCAATCGCATTGCGAAATTAGAGATTCCAGCTCTTCTATAAGCACTGGAGTGATGTCGGTTGTCAGGCTAATTTCGCTAGATTGCGCCGGCAAGCATTTGCCGTTGTGGAGGCTAAATCCGAGTGCAGAGGTAGACTGATTATTTTGCCTGAGCAGACCTGCCTCGATTAGGCGAGTTATCACGTTATCCCCATAATCGCCAGAAGGTGCGAATGGCGTGTTGAGGATTTTGGCTGGACTAAATCGACCTCGATGCCGAACGTTTCTGTTCGGATAGCAACTGATAAATGACAACAATGCAACAGCTTGTTCCAACGTTAAATCGGCTGCTTTTATGATGTGTCGTTCGGATCTATTCGTCTTTTGCCGATTTCTACCTTGGCAATATGCGCAACGACAGCCAACAAATCCAGAATGCATACAGTCTCGACAATAAAAACCAGACTTTTGCAAGGAGTTGTTGGTACTTCGTGCCCGTCGTTCAGAAATCATGAGTCCGCCACAATTCGGGCAGGATTCTGGACTGATTTCCGGCGGCAGGAGCTTATAGAGTTGACTGGGTACGCAGTCGATACTAAACCGACTGATCAGGCTAGCGATAGATTTCTTTGCGTAATACTGATCGATAAGCTCGCCAAGTTCTCCAGGGGAAAGATGAGCAAGTTTTCGATGGGTTGGAATTTCCGACATAACACAGGCATAAACTAAATCACCCAATAGTAAAGCGACAAGTGACAATTGTCACTCATAGAGCGTGGCCTCATAGAATTCAGGTCAGTAGCATGCGGGTATGTCTAATAGTCCTGCAAATATCGACCCGCGCATATTATTCGGCGAACGCCTTATTCAACTGCGCAAACAGCGCGGCTGGTCTCAAGAGCGCTTATCACTGGAGAGCGGCGTTGCACGCAGTTATTTAGGAGGGGTGGAACGCGGAAAAAGAAATATCGCTTTACTGAATATCTTCCGATTGGCAGAAGCGCTATCGGTCACACCAGATCAATTGTTTCTGTTCGATCAAACTGCCTGATTTCCTGGTTAGTCCGCAAGCCATAATATCTAGCGAAGCTCTTCAATTTCAAGACTCCCATCGTCCAGCTAAAAAGTTGTCGAGCACTTAGCCCAGATTGAGATTGCATTCCCTTCAAGTGTATAGAAAACCTTCATTTTTTATACATCGCGGTTAACTCCCCAAAATTACTTGTTATCGTGCAACTGCGTGTATAGAATCCCGTCCATTATTCTAAGTATAGATTGGCTACGTTTTCTATGCTCATTGGTTATGCGCGTGTTTCCTCACAAGATCAAAACCCTGATCTCCAACTTGATGCGCTCGAGAAGGCTGGTTGTGAGCAAGTATTTGTCGAGAAGGTTTCCGGTAGTGGGATAAAAGTTCGCCCAGAGTGGGAATCTTGTCGGCGCATGTTGCGTAAAGATGACACATTAATCGTCTGGCGATTGGATCGGCTTGGCCGCTCACTTAAAGATTTAGTGGAAATCATTCAAGAGCTCGAAAACCGGACAGTTGGTTTTTGTTCAATTACCGAAAAAATCGATACGACCAGTGCGGGCGGTAAGCTGATATTTCATATCTTTGGCGCATTAGCGGAATTTGAACACACCTTGATTCGAGAACGAACAAAAGCTGGACTTGCCGCCGCACGCGCAAGGGGTCGCAAAGGGGGGCGTAAGCCAAAACTGAGTAAGGCAGATGTCAAAAAAGCGGCGGCGATGCTGCGCGATCCAACCGTTACGAAAACGGAAGTAGCCGAACACTTTAACACCACCAGAATGACCTTGAATGAGGCTTTGAAACGTGAAGGCTACCCGTTGAATCCTGCGGTATCAGAAACCAGGATAAATGCTGATTCGAATGCTACCAACACTTGAATGAAAGGATATCTTTAGTGGATTGCAAAGATAAAAAAGCCCTCAGCGAAACGGACATTTGTGACCTGTTTATAACCCCCGCTATCCGGGAAGCAGGCTGGGATGCCATCCGACAAATCCGCCGCGAAGTCACTCTAACCCCCGGTCCCATCGTTGTGCGTGGGAACATGTCGTCTCGCAACAAGAAAAAGAAGAAGTTCGCCGACTATGTGCTGTTTTGGGAACCCGGCGTTCCAGTTGCCGTCATCGAAGCCAAAGACAACAAGCACACCGCCAGTCATGGCCTGCAACAAGCTTTGGGCTACGCAGATATTCTACAAGTACCCAGCGCCTTCAGTTCCAACGGCGACGCCTTTGCCGCCCATAACAAGGTGCCAAATCCCGGCGACGATATAGAAACTGAATTTGCACTCGATGCGTTTCTACCACCCGAACTACTTTGGCAACGCTATAAACACTATCGCGGCATAGCCGACCAAAACGAAAAACTGGTCGTTCAGCCCTATTACGAAGACAGTAGCAGCAAAGAACCTCGCTATTACCAAGTCGAGGCTATTAACCGCACCATTGAAGCTGTCGCTAACCATCAAAAGCGCGTGCTGTTGGTCATGGCCACCGGCACCGGCAAAACCTACACCACTTTCCAAATCATCTGGCGATTGTGGAAGGCCAAGCAGGTTAAGCGCATCCTGTTTCTGGCGGACCGCAACATACTGGTCGATCAAACCCTGGTCAACGATTTTAAGCCGTTCGGCTCGGTGATGACCAAAATCAAAAACCGTAAAATCGATCCTGCTTATGAAATTTACCTGGGTCTGTATCAAGCCATCACCGGCCCAGCGGAAGAAGACAAAATTTTCAAAAACGTCTCGCCCGACTTTTTCGACATGATCGTCATCGACGAATGTCATCGCGGCAGTGCTGCCGACGATTCGGCTTGGCGAGAAATACTGGAATATTTCAAAGATGCTATTCAGTTGGGCTTAACCGCTACACCTAAAGAAACAAAATATGTGTCCAGTACCGATTACTTCGGCAATCCTGTTTACACCTACAGCCTCAAACAAGGCATTGCCGATGGTTTTCTGGCTCCTTATAAAGTGGTACGTATCGACATCGACAAAGACATCCAGGGGTGGACTCCGCCGCAAGGCATGACCGACGACCTTGGCAAACCGATTGAAAGCCGCACTTATAACCAAGCCGACATGGACCGGATTTTGGTGCTCAACCAGCGTACTAGACTGGTTGCCAAGCGCGTCATGCAATATTTACTGGCGACAGATCCCTATTCCAAAACCATCATTTTCTGTGAAGACATCGACCACGCCGAACGCATGCGCGTCGCCATCGTCAACGCCGCCGGTCAGCTCGCACTCGACAATCCCAAATACGTGATGCGCATTACGGGCGACAGCGTAGAAGGCAAAGCCGAACTGGATAACTTCATCGACCCGGAAAGCAGTTTCCCGGTCATCGCCACCACCTCGGAGCTGCTAACCACCGGCGTCGACGCCAAAACTTGCAAGCTGATCGTGCTAGATAAAACCATCAGTTCCATGACCACTTTCAAACAAATCATCGGTCGCGGCACGCGCATTGATGAAGAATTTGGCAAGTTTTTCTTCACCATCATGGACTTCAAAAAAGCCACCGAGCTGTTCCGCGATCCGGATTTCGATGATGAACCGGTGGTGATTTACGAACCTGACGATGGCGACGACCCCGTGCCGCCCGATCCAGAACCGGGAGACGAAGAAGATGGCGACGACATCGAAGAACCCGTCGGCACCTATAAAGTCCGCGTCAGCGGCGTACCAGTCAGAATCATCGCAGAGCGCGTCGAATACCTAGGCCCGGACGGCACCCTGATTACCGAATCCTACCGCGACTTTACTCGCAAACAGATTCAAACCGAGTTCGCTTCGCTGGACGACTTTCTGCAACGCTGGAATAGCGCCAAGAAAAAACAGGCCATCATCGACTTGCTGGAAGACTACGGCATCGTGCTGGATAACTTGGCCGCCGAAGTCGGCAAGGATTATGGCGATTTCGACCTTATCGCCCACATCGCCTACGACCAGCCGCCGTTAACCCGCCAGGAACGCGCTAACAACGTCAAAAAGCGCAACTACTTCACCAAATACGGCGAACAAGCACGCGCTGTGCTGCATGCCCTGTTGGAAAAATACGCCGACGAAGGCATCAGCACCATCGAAAGCGCCAAAGTCCTCAAACTCAAACCGTTCAGCGACATTGGTACCCCGGTCGAAATCATCAACAAAGTCTTTGGCGGCAAAGAGCAATACGAAACCGCCATCCAAGAATTAGAACAAGAATTGTACAAACAGGACCAATCTGCATGAGTAACGTTTCCGGCATCATCAAATCCATCCAAGACATCATGCGCAAGGATGTCGGCGTCGATGGCGACGCCCAGCGCATCAGTCAGTTGGTGTGGCTGTTCTTTTTAAAGATCTTCGATGACCGCGAACAAGAACTGGAACTGATCGAAGACGACTACCAATCACCGCTGCCCAACCATTTACGTTGGCGCAACTGGGCGCAAGACCCGGAGGGCATGACTGGCGATGATCTGGCCGATTTCGTCAACCTGCAACTGTTCCCCACGCTAAAAGACAAACTGCCGCTGCACGGCCCCGCCGGACAGCGCGCCCAAGTCGTGCGCGATGTGTTTGAAGACGCCTACAACTACATGAAATCCGGCACCTTGCTGCGCCAGGTCATCAATAAAATCGGCGAAATCGACTTCAACAACAGTGGCGACCGCCACACCTTCGGCAGCATCTACGAACAAATCCTCAAAGACCTGCAAAGCGCCGGTAACGCCGGCGAGTTTTACACCCCGCGCGCCGTCACCCAATTCATCGTCAACCGCATCGACCCGCAACTGCACGAAACCGTGCTCGATCCGGCCTGCGGCACCGGCGGCTTTTTAAGCTGCGCCATTGACCACAAACGCGAACGCTACGTCAAAACCGAACAAGACGAACAAACCCTGCAAGCCTCCATCCGTGGCGTCGAGAAAAAAGCCCTGCCGCATATGCTCTGCGTCACCAACATGATTCTGCACGGCATCGACACGCCCACCAACATTCGCCACGACAACACCCTCAGCCGTCCCTACAAAGACTACGGCAACGCCGACCGAGTCGATACCATCATCACCAACCCACCGTTTGGCGGCATGGAAGAAGACGGCATCGAAAATAACTTTCCGGCCAATTTGCGCACCCGCGAAACCGCCGACTTGTTCATGGCCTTGATTATCAAACTGCTTAAAGACAAAGGCCGCGCCGCTGTGGTGTTACCGGACGGCTTTCTATTTGGCGAAGGCATGAAAACCCGCCTTAAGGAAAGCCTGCTCACCGAATGCAACCTGCACACCATCGTCCGCCTGCCCAACGGCGTGTTCAACCCTTACACCGGCATCAAAACCAACATCCTGTTTTTCGACAAAGGCACACCAACCCAAACCGTCTGGTATTACGAACACCCGTATCCGGACGGCGTGAAAAGCTACAACAAAACCAAGCCGATGCGTTTTGAGGAGTTTCAAACCGAAATCGATTGGTGGGGCAGCGCCGCCGACGGCTACGCCAGCCGCAAAGCCAGCGAACAAACCTGGCCGGTATCGATTGACGACATCAAAGCCCGCAACTACAACCTGGACATCAAAAACCCGCACGTCGGCGAACAAATCAGCCACGACCCGGACGAACTTTTGCAACGCTACGCCCAAGAGCAAGTCGAAATTAGCCAATTACGTAATCAGCTCAAAGGCATTCTGCAACAAGCGTTGGCGGGAGCCCGTTAATGGTTGCTGTTATTACCGAGAATTTAGATTTGTGGTCGTCGGCGATGCACAACAAAAGCACCGCCGGACGCGGCATCAGCGATAAGCAAACCGCGTACGGCATAAAAAAACTTCGCGAATTGATTTTGGAATTGGCGGTGCGGGGAAAGTTGATTACACAAGACCCAAATGACGAGCCCGCAAGAACCTTATTGGATAAAATTGACCTTCAAAAAACGCGATTGATAGATGAAGGAAAACTAAAACCACAGAAATGTCTTCCTGAAATTTCAGAGGAAGAAATGCCCCCTCATTTACCAACTGGCTGGGAGTTGGTCAGACTTGGCAAGATAATCAATGTACTTAACGGGCGAGCATATAAAAAACATGAGATGTTGCAGGAAGGCACACCTCTATTGAGGGTTGGAAATCTATTTACATCAAATGAATGGTACTACTCAGATTTAGAACTCGAGCCAGATAAGTACATAGATAATGGCGATTTGATTTACGCGTGGTCAGCATCTTTCGGACCGTTTATTTGGCAAGGCGGAAAAGCCATATACCACTACCATATTTGGAAATTAGACCTCTATGATCCTTCATGCCTTGATAAGCAGTTTTTGTTTTATTTTTTTACATCGATAACTGAAAAAATTAAGGCATCAGGAAACGGAATTGCAATGATTCATATGACGAAAGAGCGTATGGAAAAATTGATTTTGGAAATTCCTCCGCTCACCGAACAACACCGCATCGTCGCCAAAGTCGATGAATTAATGGCACTGTGCGATCAACTGGAGCAACAGCAAACCGACAGCATAGCCGCCCATCAAACCCTGGTGCAAACCCTGCTCGATACGCTGACTCAAGCCGCCGACGCTGCCAAATTCGAGCAAGCCTGGAGCCGCATCACCGACCACTTCGACACCTTGTTCACTACCGTACCCAGCATCGATCAACTCAAACAAACCCTCCTGCAACTCGCCGTCATGGGCAAACTGGTTCCGCAAGATTCGTATGATGAACCTGCAAATGTGTTGCTAGAAAAAATTGCGGCAGAAAAAGCTCAGCTAATTGAATCAGGAAAAATCAAAAAACAATCTCTGCTAGCTAAAGTAACTGATGAGGAAAAGATATTTCCCTTGCCGAAAAATTGGGTATGGGCAAGGTTACAAGATGTTGTTGATGTGAGAGACGGCACGCATGATTCACCAAAAGATGCTTTTGGCCCGAATACCTACCCATTAGTTACAAGCAAAAATTTCAACAATGGAGATATTGATTTTGAAGGTGCTAGGCGGATTTCAGCCGAAGATCATTTTGAGATTTCTAAACGTTCTTTAGTTGAGAAATTCGACATTTTGTTTTCTATGATCGGTGGCAATTTAGGAAATCAGGTAATGGTTAAGGATGATCGTGAATTTAGTGTCAAAAACGTTGCGCTTTTTAAGTACTACAGTAAAGAATTAACCTCTCCATTTTTTGTAAAAAAATACATGGAACATCTTGCACTGGATTTGCAGGAAAAAGCAATTGGGGGTGCTCAGCCCTTTGTTTCATTGGGCTTCCTGAGAAATTTAGTTTTTGCATTACCTCCAATTAACGAACAACAGCGCATCGTCGCCAAAGTCGATGAATTAATGGCCCTCTGCGATTCCCTCAAAGCCCGCATCGCCGCAGCGCAAACCACGCAAGTCCAGCTCGCCGACGCGATTGTCGAGCAAGCGGTGGCCTGAGCCATGAGCTTGGCTAGTTCAACCTCATCCTGGTGCGAAAAGGATCAGCATCATTTTTTCGATCACTACGCCGACTTCAACACTTGGCTGGAGGACAGCGACGACGCGCAAAGCCTGCGCGATGATTTGGGTTTGGACAACCTGTCGCAACCGGCCAAAGCTCTGTTTGCCGGCGACAAAGCCCAGTACGACCAAGCTTTCGAACAATACAAAACCAACCGTCGACAAGAGCTGTTAAGCCGCGACACTCTGCAACCCTTGACCGGCGACGATCACTGGTTCGAGCGTAATGTCGAACATTTCGAACAATTGCTGCTGCAAATGGCCAAGGGCAACGTACTGCCCTTCGTCGGCGCCGGTGTATCGGTCGGCGGCCGCTTCCCGACTTGGCAAAACCATCTACGGCAGCAAGGCAAAACCGCCAACATTCCCGGCGAGCAAATAGAAGCACTGCTAACGGCCGGCGAATTCGAAACCATCATCGCCGACATCGAAGCCAAGCGCGGTCGCGACGTATTCGTTGCCGAAATCCGCGACGTGTTCGGTAAAAGCGGCACGGTCCCCGATGCGGTTTGGCGCTTGACCGAGTTGTTCAACGATACGGTTTTAACCACCAATTACGACCGACTACTGGAACAAGCCTTCGGCGCGGGCCGGGAAGATCGCTTACAAATCATCAACGCCTTGCTGCGTAGCGAACAACCGGACGCCAAGCGCACCACTATCGTCAAGTTGCACGGCGACATCACCAAGCCCGGCAAATGTATCCTCAGTAAAAATCAATACGACGACGCCTACGGCGCCGATGCGCTGGATTTGTCTCGGCCGATTCCGAGTTTACTGAGCCAGTATTATCAAACGACCAGTCTGCTGTTCCTGGGTTGCAGTTTGAACAACGACCGCACCGTGCAAGTGTTCCGCGCCGTGCGCCAACAAGCGGGCGACGCCGAATTTCCGCAGCATTTTTCCTTCGAGCAAGCCTGCGACAACCCGGAAGCCATGGCCGAACGCAACGCCATGTTGGAGAATCTGGGCATCACCGCGATATGGTTCGAAAAAGACCGCTTCGATTTGGTCGAAAAGCTGTTGGAACTGGCCCGAGACGAACTAAACCACCGCCGTAGCCAGGAACCCGATCAGCGTGGCGTTAAGTCGGTCGAAGAACCCGAACCTGAGATTGAAGACCTTGAGCTAAGTCATTTCTTACGTGATTTCGTGGATATTATGCCGCTGTTGTATTGGTTACACCGACGAGTTCCGCAAAGTGCTACCAGCCGTTACTTACATGCTATGCAGCGCGTGTTTCATGCTTATTCGCTATTCACAGAGCAAACCGACCCAAATTTGATACATGGCCTGGATTTCCTCCTGAGAGCGCTTTCGAACAATCCGCAATTTGACGGTTACACTCACGGCAAACTTGGTAGTGCATTTGCTTATTTTCAATCATACCTACAAAGCATCGAAGCTCGCAATTACGCTGATGAAAAGCTCGCTTGGGATTTTCGCGAATTATTGACCATACCATTGACTCAATTTGAAGAGGTCGTTAAGTCGCAGACAGTCAAATCTGAACTGGACATTCGCGCAGTTAGGTTGATCATTGCCTTACTCAATCACGGTCGTAGCCAACGTCATTCCCCAAAAAAGTACTGTGAATTACCCGCATCGGTGAACATGGAATTCAGCGATTATCTGGCTTTATCGCTATCAAGCAAATTTAATCTCGCCACCCCAGATCGCTTGGATGAAATGCTAACCGGAGACATTAACGATTTATGTAAAAACGCTTGGGATAATTTTAATAAGCCGCTGGAAACTGGATGGTTGAACAAACTGAAGTGGGTTTTATTACCAAAACTTTAAGAGACAAACGACAGGACGTTGCTAATAGTAAGGAGAGATGGAACATGTGGGCTGACAATGAAACAGAACGGGATTACTTGAACTTTGGTGGTGTCGCCGATACGGTTGCCGAGATTATTGTGCAAGCGAAAGGTCGCCCTATTTCAATCGGAATTTCAGGCGCCTGGGGTATCGGTAAATCGTCATTAATCAAGCTGACACAAGCCTCGTTGAGTAATCGACCAAGCCAAGAAAGCGACCGTGAATTCATCTTTGTCGAGTTCAATGCCTGGTTATATCAAGGCTACGACGACGCTCGCGCCGCGCTTATGGATGTTATCGCTAGTAAATTACAAGAAGAGGCAAAGAAACGTAAGACTGCAATCGACAAAGTGTCTGACATCATCAAACGCGTAAGCTGGTTACGTCTCGCAAAGCTTGTAGCGGGCGATGCAGCAGCTCTCGCGCTTGGGCTGCCCACAGGGGGATTGCTTGGTAGACTCATAAACTCCGGCAAAGGACTATTCGATGGTATCGAGCATGGAGAGTTACAAGAGGCAAAAGCTGTTGCGAAAGAGGTCAAAGATGCTTCAGGTGAACTTCTATCACCCAAGTCTGATAGTTCGCCGCCGAAGGAAATTCAGGCGCTCCGAGACAGTTTCGAGGAGGTTTTAGAAGAACTGGGCGTCACGCTGATCGTATTGATCGATGACCTTGATCGCTGCTTACCGCCGACTACTATTTCGACACTGGAAGCGATCCGGCTGTTCTTGTTCCTGAAGCACACAGCTTTCGTCATTGCGGCTGATAACGATATGATCAAACATGCAGTTCGCAAACATTTCGAGGGCGTCAATGACGATCTGCTCGTCACCAACTACTTCGATAAGTTGATCCAGGTTCCGATTCGGGTTCCTGCACTTGGTACGCAGGAGGTACGAGCTTACATAATGATGCTATTCGTCGAGAACAGTAATCTGTGTGATGATGACAAAGAAAAGGTCCGCGCCGGTATCTGTATGCAACTTCGCCAAACTTGGCAGGGTAAGCGAGTCGACCGTGCTTTTGTACAGACATTAATCAATAATTTTCCAGACGAATTGATAGGTAAGCTAGATACAGCCGATCGCCTAGCACCGCTAATGACTACTGCCACGGGAATATCAGGTAATCCCCGCCTTATAAAACGCTTCCTGAATGCGCTGTCGATCCGTATGACAATCTCCAAAGCACAGGGGGTTGGTGTGGATGAAGCAGTGCTAGCGAAATTGCTTCTATTCGAACGTCTCGCGAACCCAAAGGCCTATGCGGAACTGATCTCTGCCGCGAGTTCGAGCGAAGAAGGCAAGCCAGCTTTTCTAGCGGAGTGGGAATCAAAAGTCGCTGCCGGAGTAGAGCTCAAGCTCGATGCTCCTTGGGATGATGATTTCATATTGGGATGGCTTACACTCCCTCCGGCACTCGCTGACGTCGACTTGCGTGGGGCCCTTTACGTTAGTCGTGAGCATGCACCGCTAATCACGCCAGAGGATCGTTTGTCATCTGAGGCTGCAGATCTTCTTTCCGGACTACTTCAACATCCTGATATGGCCAAGGCCCTCAAGGAGCGACTGGCTAAGGTGTCACGGACAGAATCAACAGTGATGATGGACCGCCTTCTCGATCGGGCGCGCCAAGAGCAAGCATGGGGCGTTCCACCAATCTTTGAGGCTTGCCTTGTTCTGTCGGAGGCCGATCCAGTGCAGGGAACAAGACTGGCGGCCTTTCTTCGCGAGCGACCACCAGTGCAAATCGAGCCAAATATTGTGCCAAAAATTGGTGATCAACCATGGGCTGCCAGCGTATTCGATGCTTGGGAAAATGCCGCTGTCAGCACACCGGTAAAGAATGCTATCAAGAGACGGAGGGAAAATGGGAACATCCCAATCTAGTAAAGGTGCCGGAGCGGGTGTTCCCATGGTACCTTCGTGGGTAGATGATCCCCCGGCGGAAGCACCGACAGGCGATCAAGCACCGGTGGAGAACGGGGACTCACAAGTTGTGCCGCCATCACCAGTCGCGCCTGATCGGCGTTGGCTTGGAGTGAACCGTAGTCTCGGCGAATACGCTAGGACTGGTGACAGCAGAGCAATGAAACGTGGTCTTGGGCAATATGTACGTAACGGTTACGGTGGCAGTGCGACTGCTACCCAACGTATGGGCGGCACTGCGGCAACCGCGGGAACATTTAGTGGGGTATTGGCAGGGCTAGCTAGCGGTCAACCAGCACCTGATAGTTCGTTGGATCCCGCATTGTTGGCGGGCCGTTCGGCCGACGAAATTATGAATGCTGTGGTAGAAGCGGTTCGCCCCGTTGATGGGACGCAGGACGCAGAGGCTTCGCGCGCCGCGATTCGGGATTCTTTAACAGAACTGCTCACTCTCTTTCCAGATGCTGACCTTTTAAATTTAACATCAGATCAGCGCGATCTCGCTATCGAACGCTACACTGCACATGATGTGTTTCGCCGTTTCGACCTCGATGTAGGCCAGACCATCCGCGATAAGGCTCCGAACGCGGTTGTTGCACTATCGAGGCTCAAACAAGCGAGAGACTATGTCAAAGAGACAGTGGCAGCAGCATTTCGAAAGGTGCGAGATGCTGGACGAAAGTTGACGGCGGGACGGATAAGTGAAGTTGTGCGAACCGCATTACGTGAGACTTTCGAAGTTTTTGAGGGATACGCAGAATGAAATTAGCTTGCGCACTTGAAGACTTCGAGTTCCCCGAAGATGGGACATTAAACGTCGTTCTTTATGGACAACCGGGAGCCATAGAGCCAGGACGCTCCGCACGGGCGAGTGCAGGTCAAGCGGCAAAATCCGCTTTTTTGAAAGCCGGATACGAGGCCGCCCCCCGCGCATGGGATTTCCTATCTGTTGCATTGTCGATCATTACTGCCGATCTTGCTGGTCAGCGGTCAGCAAGCGCCGATAACTGGACCCGTGAATTTGATTTGTCGATCGCCGTTGCCGATCCCGAATTTTGGCGAACTCAGACCGACGCGTTGGAGGCAGCGCTGAAATTTCTGACAACCGATCGCTGGCGGTTGCGCTTTGAAGACGGAGGATTTCTGCCGCCACCTCCTCGCGACCCGTTGCGCCCACCTGAGGATTGTGTCGCTTTGTTGTCAGGTGGGCTTGACAGTTTAATCGGCGCAATAGACCTCGCAAAAGAAGGCCGGAAGGTGCTCGCGGTCAGCAACATCGTACGGGGTGACGGCGACAACCAAGATCTATTCGCTGCTTCAATCGGCGGAGGACTCCGACATGTCGCGCTTAACCACAATGCCACTCCACCTTGGGAAAAAGAACCATCCCAACGTGCACGCTCATTAATCTTTATCGCATTCGGTGTGCTCGCCGCTACGGCATTGAAGAGATACCATGACGGTGGCGAAGTTCCCCTCTACGTTTGCGAGAACGGTTTTATTGCGATTAATCCATCCTTGACTGGGGGACGTATTGGTAGTCTAAGTACCCGAACGGCTCATCCGGAGTTTCTGAACAGGATACGAGAAATTCTTTTCTCAGCAGCCTTACGTGTTCGGATAGTAAACCCCTACGAATACAAGACAAAAGGGGAAATGTTGAAGGAGTGCCGAGACCAAGCCTTACTTAAGAACCTCGCAGCTCAATCCGTTAGCTGCGGTCGGTATCGAGTATTTAATTACAAGCACTGTGGTCGCTGTGTACCATGCCAAGTAAGACGCGCAGCATTTCTTGCTTGGGGAGAACTGGACACAACATTCTATAAATATGCATTGCTCGGCAAGAATGATGCGGAACATAGGAATTTCGACGATGTGCGCTCTGTCGCGATGGCAATTGCTGAGGTTGGTGCTGATGGGTTGAATACTTGGCTGGGGGCAGCACTATCCTATCCAAGAATTGGGGACATTGCACCTATTCGTGAACTTATTGATCGTGGCTTGAAAGAGTTAGCTGCGCTTCACCGATTCAATAATGTCAGATGATCGACTTTCACTGTCATCTCGACCTTTATCCTGATCCTTATTCAGTTGCGAAAGAGTGTATAGACCGTGGACTATACGTCCTGTCGGTAACAACTACACCCTCTGCCTGGACAGGAACTCTTAGCCTTGCGACCGGGGCCCCTCGAATACGTACCGCTCTTGGCTTGCATCCCCAGCTCGCACATAAAAGAAAACAGGAACTACCGTTGTTTGAGCAGCTCATCGAACAAACACGATACGTCGGCGAAATCGGGCTAGATGGTACTCCTGAATTCAAACGATACTGGGAAGACCAGATGTTAGTGTTCACTCGAGCGCTGGATATATGCTGTTCCGCTGGTGGACGCGTGCTTTCAATCCACAGCCGTCGAGCAGCTACAGCAGTTCTGGATGAGATCGAAAAACGGTCACCGATTGGTACGCCCATCCTTCACTGGTTCTCCGGCAATAAGTCTGAGCTAGATAGGGCTTCTGCGCTTGGGTGTTGGTTTAGCGTCGGTCCAGGGATGCTCAGAGGATCCAAAGGTCAAGATCTTGTTAGACGCATGCCACGGGATCGAATTCTTACGGAGTCAGATGGCCCATTCGTTCAAGTAGATGGTCGATCTGCTTGGCCATGGGAAGCGGCTAACGTTATTTCCCAACTAGGTAACATTTGGGACCAAAGTGTGTCTGATGTTGAACAACAGCTTGCGTTAAATCTCAGATCCTTAGGGCAATTAGCTCATTCAGATTTAACACAAACATCTTATATTTGAAGATATGTAATGCATTTCGGTAATTGTTTGAATGCAATTTTCACTAGTACCAAAAGCTGTTGTCTGCAATGGTGGAAATGCACCTTGCAGGTCAAAATTATCTAATCGGTCTGTCATACCAAACTTTGCTAACGTACCAGGTCTTCACACTAAGCGGTGTTTTGACTACCACTTCGTCATCGACCTCTTTTTTTAAACAGGCACGAGCGACCGGGGCATCAACCGAGACATAGTCGTTTCTTCCGTATATTTCGTCCGGGCCAACAATTCTGAACTTTAGGGTCAATTCTTCATCGTCCACCAACTCAACCCAAGCGCCGAAAAAAATTTTTCCTTCCTGACAGGGGTCATAATCCACCACTCGAATTTCTTCGAGGCGCTTTGTTAAATATCGAATGCGGCGATCAATCTCTCGAAGCCGTTGTTTGTTATATTTATAGTCCGCGTTCTCCGAGCGATCGCCGAGACTGGCGGCCCAGGTAACTTTTTCGGTGGTTTCAGGACGTTCCTTCCGCCATAGGAAATCCAGTTCTTTTTGAAGATTTTCGTAACCTTCACGCGTAACAAGATTAGTTTTCATCGGTTCACAGGTGATTAAGTGCTTTTTTGACGGCGTCTACCGTTGCTGCTTTCAGCACTACTTTGTTATTAGAATCAACCAGCTCCCCGTAAACGGTCTCGGAAAAATTCCATTTTTGCTGGAATTCTTTGGAGATAATGTATTCGAGCGCCCTTCGTTCCTGCGAAGTTAGTTTAGCCTCAGAGTCATCAAGCGATCCTCTATGGTCGTATACGTCAATTCGAGTTCCTGGTGGAACAAATTCGCGAATTTTAGATTGAGCAGCGGAGAGTTCTGCAGCTTGGATTCGGGCAAGCAGTTTGTGCTTGGGATTGGATATTTCTTCTATCCAGTCCTCTTTTGATTGTACCTGTGGCTTTTCGTTGGCCCCGGCTACATTGGCGTCGGCAAAGCATTTGATCAGTGCTCGATAACACTCCCCCGTCTTATTTCGAAGACTTTGTGCTCTCGGCACCCCTCGCTTGTAACCCAGTTTAGCAATGGTAGCGATCGAAAAATCGTTTATGCCTCTTTCCTTTTGCTCGATACAGATTTCAAAAATAGCTTCCAATGTGGCCACTGCTCTTGGTGTCGCGTCTTGTTTGAGTTTCTCTAACATCTCACTGGGCGTCATGACGAAACTCGGGTTGAAATTTGTATTTGCGACATAGTGATGAGTTCAATTTCTGACCGTTCTATTTTCTCCTGGCCTAGCAGATCATCAATCCTTATTTCGCAGTTGACAAGTTCATCTACCCGGCTCCAAGACTTCAATCGGGCTTTGAAAAGGGCTACAAGTTGGTTACCAACTTCAAGCTGTTCATCTTTGCTGAGTGTGAATAACCGTGGTGAAATGTCATTGAAGAGTGCCATCCTGTCCAATAATTGCGATCTTGGAGCAATGGCGCTTGCTGGATTTGCAGACTCATAGATTGTGGCATTTTCACACACCTCATGAAGCTGCTGAAAATGGGACACTTCTGCAATTTCAATTCGCATCTCGGATTCGGGCATTTTCAGAAGAGAAAGCGATTTTGATTCTTCAGTCTTTGACTCGTTGACAATGGATTGTGACAGCTTAACTAACTGATAAGCGGCTTGCAAATCGCACAACAGCATATCCATCTTTTTCGCCGCGCTTTCGTATTCGGACTCTAGTTTTCTCTGCCGTACTTCTAGTTGATCTCGCCTAGTGGCATCGAAATCCAGCTTTTTTAGATTCGAAACGTATTCTTGTCTCTCCAGTTCCTCAATGGCTTCAGTCGTTTGATCGATTTTTTCCTGAAGCCGGCAACACACTTCAGCTTGCTCATTGGATTGGAGTAAGATTTCATTCGTCAGAGAAAGTAGACCACCAAGAAACGCTGGCCCCGTAATGAAATGGCGGCATCGCAGACAATTCTGCATGCCAAGATAACCAGAAGGAGTAGGCGCATTGACCTGGGTGCCTCCAATCACTTCTCCGCCGTCTTCACAACGTGAGGCAGCAAATGGGCAAATACCATAGTCCCGAAATATGAAGTTTCCAGCAGGAACTTCGTTGGTTAGCGACGCAAGTAAGTCTTCATTTTTTGCGATCAACTGATTTTTGACTGATTCCAGTTTGTTTTGCTCAATCAGGCGTTGTGTGGCTTGAGCTTTTGATTGTAAAGCCCTTTTCTCCCCTTCTTCCAGGCGCTGACGGATATCCTGTTGCGATACCTTGCAATAGTAAATTGACATGACGATAGACGAATGTCCGACGACCTTCATAACGATTTCAATGGGCATCCCCATTTCCATAACGTAAGCCGTAATCAGGCTGACGCGCATCGAATGCGGGGTATATTTTGATCGATAATTTGAGAGGTAATAGTTACTACCGTTTAATTCCGATAGTTGCAAATTAGATGGCTGAATATGGTGAAGCGCGGCTGCAAGGCGATTGGTCAACGCTGATCCGACGTTTTTTGGCTCACAATCAGCGAACGCTCTGAACAAAAAGCAATTTACGCCTTTGGCTTTCAATTGGAGTTCGTTGAGGTGAGTTCTCTTGCAAACACTCCAGGGTGTTGGTTTGTCAATGGCATTGTATTTTTGTTGCCATTTTCTAAGCTTTACCAGCCAATAGGCTAAATCTTCCGGTATCCAAGGTATCGAATAACCTAAACCATGGTTATTGGTCTTGTTTGTGGTTACAAACATTCCCAAATTCCCATCCGCGAGTTTTTTAACAAAAGATTGGCTTTTCGTGGTGCCTGCTAATGATCCGGTGTTTTTAACCCAGAGGATGGCGCCCTTTTCATCGATGTCGGCGATTTCAAGATCACCTTCGCCAGAATCGTTGTACGCAATTTGTCTTCCCCTAAGCGGAACCTTGGTAAGGGCATAAGTATGTATCCAGTCAATCGGCGACCAAATAAAATACTGATTACCTTGCTTTCGTACCACGCAATCAGGATCGCTATAATCAATCTGCTTTTGCGAGATCTTGATCCAGTCGGTGTCGAACTGATGCAGATGAGTTAGATCTTTGAAATCTCTGGCTTTATCAGGAACGATCCACGACTGAGCTTTGCGCACGAAGTGATACTGCAAACAAGGCTTGGTCGATTCACTTCTGACGGGGTTAGAGATGCTTTGGTCAGTTGACAATAGTGAAAACGGATTTCGAGCCTCCATAACTCTGACAATTTCGCCAGTCTCATCATCTTCAAGCGTTAAATCATTTTCGATAATGTAATCGAGAAACTCATTGACGGCCAAAATGATATTTCTACGCATGTTATCTGTGGGAAGCTTTTCTAACTCATCGCGAAAAGGCTTGATGACCACTTTCTTTTTTGTCAGTAACTCCAGGGGCGTAGCGCTTTTATCGTGTTTCTCGATGAATATTCTGACAAAGCGACATAGGAGAGTAATTTTGGTACCTCCTCCCAGGGCTTGTTTCATGAACTCATCAATCTTTTCCGCCCATACTTTATATTTAGCAGGTATAAATTGTGGCTTGAATGGCTCCTCTTTTCCTAGAAATCGATACCAGTTTTCCCACTCTTGACTGTAAACACCTTCGGGGCCGATAGGAAAATTTGGATTATTGGAGTTTTTAACAAATTTTTTGTAGTCGTCCTGAGACTTAAGGCCCAGCGGTTTTATTGTTTTCTTGAGTTCTTTGTAACTAAGAAACTCAGGAATATCAAACAAATCACAATAACTAACCCATTCGTCGGCATAAACCCGTTCAGGGTGCGCGACTAAACCTGGGATGTCGCGATATCTCTTTCGGTATTCAACTGAATTGTTTATCCCGAGCCGCTTGCAGAGAAGCTTTAATTCAGCCAGTGTTGCGGGCCTTTCAAAAACATCAGGTAATTTATTGACACTGATATTCACTTTTCAATACTCTTCATTTTATTTCGTATATCATCACTTGTTGGTTGAATATAAACCAGACAAGAAAGAGGGCTTTTATGATGCATGGCCTTTTGAATTTCTATTTGATTAAGCCCACTTTTTCTTGCACGATAACCATAGGCGTGACGATGCCCGTGTTCGGTTGTCCCAAGCTCTTTCTTTGACTTTAATCCAATACTTTCAACAGCCCGACGGTGTTTACGTTGATAATTTTTTAAGGTTTCTGGTTCGCCTATTGAATTTGTAAACGCAAATGGGTGCGACAACTTTGGCTCAACCCGTTGGTATTTCAGATAGTTTATCCAAGCAATAAGAAAATCTTTCGCTTTTTCCGGTGGGTTAAAGATGACATCGAAAAATCCCGATTTACTTGTCAGTAGTGGATTCTTCCAACCAGCATAACGCCTTTCGCTCAGTCGATAGGTATTTCTTGGCTTTACTGATGAAGTTGCTTGCAAGTAATCCATTCTATTTTTAAATTTAGGATCAGGGGCTGCTCCATATTGAGGATGATATATTCTGACGAGAGCCTCGTCATGATGGTTTGGATGAAGCGTTATATCAGATATATAAAGATGAAAAACTTCGCTTTTTCTAAGACCACCATAGTTTAATAAAATAGTAATGGCTTGTGATCTAAAATCTTGTTTTCCATTCACTTTAAAGCCATTTTCTAGCAGATTATCCAGGTGCTCTTCGGGAAATGTGGCTGTTTTTTCTTGTTTAACATGCGGAACCAGCATGGGAGCCACAAGCCTTGTTTGTTTTGCATTAACATATGCTTCGCTCTTTTTGCTGAGATGGTTTAAGAATACATTAGCTTGCTTCTGATAGTAGGCGCACCAATAAAGACGTTCTTCCCAATTAGTTGATTCGCGGAATGGGTTTATTCCGTTTTCGGAATATCCATCCTGTAATGCCAGGAAGTCTGTGTAATGGGTAATATGGAAGAGAATGGTATTGGCGTCAGGTAATTCCCGCAGGCGCCAGTAGAGGTTTAATGGATCAGTTAATAACTCATAGTCAATTGTTCCTGTAACCAACGCTCGGGTAAAGTTTTTAAGCAACTGACTCGCTTTATTGATTTTTGGAACAGCGTTGATGTAATCGATCAATAAACGCAGGGAAAATACAGATCTTTCCTTCCAGGATTCGCTTTTCTCGTGATACCAAGCCAAGTAACGTAAATGCGAAATCACCAGCCCTTTGTCGGTGTAGATTGCAGGCAATCGATATCGATGACCACTTTCCACATCGTTGTAGTTGACACTGATCTTATGTGTATAGGCCATATACTATTTATTATTTGACATGGGGTTCTTTCTGAAGTATGGATCTGTAAAGCAAAAATTTTGATTAGAATAGTACATCGTGCCATGGGGTTATATATAAGGGGCTACGCCCCTGTGGATAACTTTCAGTCCAGAGCGTCGCGTAAACTTTGCCGACAGCGATGAAATGCATCGCGGAACTTGCCCAATAAATCGATTTGTTTGCGCAGATCGACAAACTCGTTTTCAAATTCCTCCACTAGCGAGACTTCCCAATCCGGTTCTTTTTTCAGAATGTGCTGCAAGGGATAGCGATAGCCTTTGCCTTTTTTGATGTGCTGGGTGACCGGTTTGGTTTTGCCGTCGATCGATAGCGAGGCGATCAGAAACCACTCGATGGTGAACGAATAAGCGCTTTCCCGCCGACGAATGCGCACCCCCATTCTGCCGCGTAGCGATGCAGGATGCTTTTTGCGTTCCAGATTAACGCGTCGCCAATAATCATCGACCAGCATGCGGGCTTGGCTATGCAAACTCTCAACTTGGGCTTCCAGCCACTCAATCACGCGTTCATCGGCTAATGCCGATTCATCGTGCTCTGCATTTAACGAATTCATGTAAAAAACCTATCCTTAACCACAGGTTTTTCGCGGCAAAAAACCTAGTGAGCTTGATGATGACTATTCAATGCCTCCGGCACCGTCAAAAATCGAGGGTACGACCTAATACCAACACGCCGCGCCTTAACCCATGAAGGCCATGGGCTTGCCGGTTCGTGATTACACGACATTTTCGGTGGTGTTTACCTATACAGGCTTTTGGACAACAATCCTGAATAGGATTTTCCGTGTTTAGTCATGGCCAGGGCCTAACCCTTAAAGCCCGATTGCGCATGGCGTTCAGCCTTCCAGGCGTTGTTAGGTTTTTGCGGCACATTTCGGAACTCCGAGCCGGATTTTAGGGATTCGGGCCCGAGGCATGGTTGCGAAAGGAGGATAATTTCGGCGGTTTCGTCGATACCGACCACACAGGGGTACTTTTTTCGACCGCTTTGTCGAAATCGCCAAAATTATCGCGATTTCGATGACGACCAGGTCTTGGGTGTCGTAGACAATTGAGCTATGAACCCAAATCATGCGCTGCATCCCTTTTTGCTCGTACTGCTACTGCCGACATCGGCGGTTTGTGGGGATGCGTCTGTCGACAGGCCGGCTGCATCGTATTTCGAAGACAAACAGCGCGGCTGGTTTTGGTATGAGGTGTTGCCGGAGCCGGTCAAAAACATCCAAGCCGATAGTCAAGCCGATCAGGAAAAACCCAAGCCTGACAGTAAACAGCCCAGCGTCGTTCAGGCTGAAATTGAACCAAAAACCCAAGCCCAGCCCTCTGCAGAACCCCAACCCCTGTCCTCGGCCTGGTTGAAGCAAAACCTGGAGCATTTCCTAAATCAGGCCATCGACGATCCCAGTCCCGAGAATGTGGCCGCGTTTTATTACCTGCAACGGGTGATGATGGATAAAGCCGAGCGCTTTACCAACGCCGCCCGTTACGTGGTGATGTCGGATCCGCAACTCGATGAGACGGTGCGCCGACCAGTGGCGACCTATGCGGCCAATGAAGCCAATCATCAGGCCGGTGTGGTAGCTGAACAAGCCTTGAAGGCGATTGCCGCCCAAGCCGGCATTTTGTTTTTCTTCCGGTCTGATTGTCCTTATTGCCATGTGCAGGCGCCGATTCTGGCAATGTTGGAAAATGCCTACGGCTTCAAAATCTATCCCGTGTCGTTGGATGGTTTACCGATGCCGAACGGCTTTTTCAGTCAGTTCAAACGTGATAACGGTCAGGCTGCAATGTTGGGCGTTGAACAAACCCCGGCACTGTTTCTGATGAAACCGCCCAAGCAAATCGTACCGTTGGCGCAAGGCGCGTTGTCGTTAGAAGAAGTTACCGGTCGGATTCTGCTGGCGGCCAAGGAAGCCGGTTGGATCGATGCCTCCCAATACCAAACCACTCAGGGCATCCGTAACACGCCGATGTTGTTACCGGCCGCCGGTAGCATCAGCCCTGCGGTCACTCAAGATCCACTATCGCTGATCCAGGCATTGCAACGCAGTGCGCATCTCGGGAGTACGCCATGATGTCGTTTTCATTTCGCTATCGTTACCCATATCGCCAGGTATTAGTATTGATTCTGTTGGTTGAGAGTGCCGTTCCTGCTTATGCCGACCTGCAACAGGAAATGGATAGCATGTTCGGCACCATGACCAATGTCACAGCCCCAACCGCGCATTTGGGGCAGCGCCGCGGCGTGATTACCGGCGGCAGCCTGGTGGCGCGCAACGGCATCACCAATACCAACCTGGTTTCCTTCGTGCCGCCGTCGTTCAGCGCCGGCTGCGGCGGTATCGACTTGTTTGCCGGTAGCTTCAGTTTCATCAACTTCAACCAGTTTGTGCAATTGATGCGTAATGTGGCTGGCAATGCCGCAGGGTATGCGTTTCAGTTGGCCGTGGGTGCCATGTGTCCCTGGTGTGCGTCGGTGATGACCGACCTGCAAAAGAAAATCCAGGAAATGAACCAGATGTTCAGCAACTCCTGCCGGTTAGCGCAAGGCTTGGTCAACGATACGGTCAAAGCCTTCGATCTGCAAAGCAAAACCAATCTGTCCAATGCCTCGTTTACCCAAGGCATATCGGATGTGTTTTCCAGCTGGACCAATACCAGTACCCTGGGCGATCCGGTACAGCAAATCAAGCAGAACGACCCGGCCGACATGACCAAGATCATTCAAGGCAATTTAGTCTGGCGGGCCTTGGTCAATCAAAATGCTGGTGGTTGGTTTCGGTTTGGCGGCAACAGTTTGCTGGAAGCGGCGATGAGTATTTCCGGTACAGTGATTGTCGATGCCCCGCAAGCCGCGCCCGACGGCAAAGGCGAAAACAATGCCATCAGCGCCCCACCGCCGGTGTTGCGGATCAAGGATTTGATGTACGGCAACGATGCCGGTAACAGTTATCAGACCGTCAGGATGTACACCTGTTCGGATGGTCACGAAGCCGATCAGTGTCTAAAACCCATTGTCCAAAATGTCAATCTGGTCGGCTTGAAGCAGCGGGTGATGGAGATCCTGTTGGGTTCGGCGAATTCCGGCAACGGCTTGATTTACAAATTCTCAACCAACAGCGGCCAGATCACCGACAGCGAAAAAGCCTTCATGCAAACCGTGCCGGATGCCATCGGCGGCATGATCCATAACTTGGCACGGGAAGATGCTGGCATTGCCAAACTGTGGGCCGAAGAAGCGGCACCGGTGATTGCCTTGGAATTGGCACAACTGATCGTCAACGATTTACTCAATGCCGTGCAGACCGCGGCGCACATGAACGACCATGCCTACGCCAAATTGCTGATGGATGCCTTGAAGGATGCCAGGGAGCAAATCCAGGACGAATACGTCACCATTGCCGGCCGCTACGGTAACCCACAAACCTTGATGGCGTTTTACCAGCAATTGATGACCACCGTGAAGCCGAAACACTATGGCACCGTGGCGCAATTGCCGGCGTCTGGGGTGGCTTGGCCAAGCCCTTAAACGCTCATTCCCTGTTCCCCAAGATGATTTTCTCCCTCGTTGTTTAAAAGGCAGGTCGCCCATGTTTGAAATCTTTTCCGTGGGCGACTCCGCCTATCTGCAAGCCGTCCTCAATGCCATCGCGATGATTTCCGGAACCGGCGATTACCGTACCGCGGCAGCCGTGGGTGGTTTGATCGGTGTCATCATCGTCATGCTTAGAGCCTTGTTGCAATGGGATGGTCGCGGCATTCGTTATCAGGATTTATTGTTGGCGTATGTGTTGTGGCTAATGCTGTATGCGCCGTCAGTGCGGGTGTCGATTGAGGATGCCTATACCGGCAGCGTGGTGGTGGTAGACAACGTACCATTGGGTCCGGCGGTGGTCGGTAGCGTGATGTCGAACATGGGCTATCGCACTACACGTCTGTTCGAACAGGGCTTTGGCACGCCATCCATGACCGGCAATGGCTTTGCCGACAGTTTGCAGACCTTGACGGCGGTACGGAAGAATTTGTTGTCGCGGGTTAATCTGGGCGCGGCCAACGTGCCGAATGCCGGCAGCGACATGGAGACCTCGTTTGCCAATTACGTGCGGGAATGCACCTTGACCGGTGTCGATCTAAACCAGAAATCGGTAGATGCCATCTTGCGCGATGTCGATCCGTTGAATGCGATCAGGTTTGATTCCGATATCTACATGACCCAAATCTTTGTCGGCGGTCAACCGCAAACCAAAACCTGTACCGATGCTTGGGCCGATTTGAGCGTGGTGGCCAATGGCAATTTTGCGACGGCGCTGGAAGGGTTGTTGCAACCCACTCTGGGCGTGCCGGCGGCAGCCGACACGGTGCCGAAAATCCAGGATGCCTTTGATGCGCTGGCAGGGCCCGGTGTGGTCGATGCCGCCGATTACATGCTGATGTCGGCCATCATGCCGATGTTCGAGAAAGGCGTCATTGGCCGGCATGAAGACGGCTTACATTGGAATAAGGCAGCGATGGTTGAACAAGCCATACAGCAACGCAATACCCAATGGGCAGCCGAGCAAACCCTGTTTGCCAAGATCGTCCGGCCGATGATGGCGTTTATCGAAGGTTTGAGTTATGCCATAGCACCGATTATGGCCTTCGTGGTGATGCTGGGTAATGTCGGCATCCGGATGAATATCGGCTACTTCTCAATGTTGCTGTGGATCCAATTGTGGATGCCGATTCTCGCAGTCATCAACCTATTCATCCAGATGTCGGCCGCCGGCAAAATGGCGGCATTGACCACGGCCACTTATAATCTGCCGTCGATGATGGGTATTTACCAGCTGGATATGGAATTGCAGCAATGGTTGTCGATCGGCGGCATGCTGGCGGCATCGACGCCGGCCATTACCTTGATGCTGATCTACCGTGGCGCGGTGACGGCCACCCATTTCCTGGGGCGGATGGATGGCGGCGATTACGTGAACGAAAAAATCGCCACGCCGGATGTGATCAGCCCGGCGCCGGTTTTGAATGCCCAGGCGCAACATCAATACAGTCCACTTTCAGCAGTTACCCAAACCGGTGTCGACAAAGTGCTGCCGACCTTTACCGCCGGCAAGGACATGAGTGCGGCGGTATCGTCGGCTTACAGCGCTTCGGAACAGGCGACCAGCAGCTTCATGCACAGTGTGTCGTCTACGGCATCGAAATCGGCCAGCATCACCAGCGATGCCTTTGACAGCCGGTCGCTGGGCAATCAAATCGCCAGCAGTTCCAGTTATACCGATGCCTATAACCGTCAGTTCGGTGAAGCCTTTGCCAAGAAACACGCTGATACCGGTATCTCCGCCGATCAGTTCTCGGCGTTGGTGGCCGGCAGTGCCAACGCTGGGGCCAAGCTCGGTAACGACCAACTCAGCGGCGCGATCTCCGGACGGTTACAAAACGACTTCAAAGTCAGTCAGGACAAGTCCGATGCCATTGCCGCCGACATCAGTCAAACCGTCAACGACAGTCAGGGCTATCAAGCCGGCTTGGCAAAAAGCCTGGCACTGGATGCGCAAACCGGCACCCGAAATGTGGCGTCGATGGGCTTGCAACATCAATCGTTGTCCTCGTTGCAACACAGCGCATCCGACGCAGTATCTGCTAGCGAATCCTATCAGCAAACCCTATCGGCTCAACAACGCTTTGGAACGCAAGCCAGTTTCGGCGCGACGGAAACGGGTTACAAAATCGCAAATGACAACACATTGATGGAGCGCCTGGATCAAACCCTGGATCGATATGGTCTGCGTGGCGATACGCAACGGCTGGCCTCGCAATGGAAAGCCGCCGGTTGGATTAGCGATGCCGATCAAGCCTATGCCGCCGCCGGCATGTCGTTATTGACCGGTTTTTCGTCACCCAGTTACCGCACGCTGGATGATCAACAATCGCACCAGGCGCACATCTCGGGTTACCAATTGTTGGGCGATGCTTTTAATGCGCCGCAGGCCGGTCAAACCTGGAATGCCAGCCGGAATGAATCGCTGAAAGCCAATGCGCCGGAAACTGGTAAGGTTCAAGCCTCCGTCGAACAGGCTCATCTCAAAGACCCACGCGCTGAAACCGAATCGCTAAATCAGCGCGCTCAGGCAAAGCTTGGTTCAGCGACGGGAAAAATTGCCGGCGGCGAAGCCCGTGTCGTAGCACAGCACGATCGTAACTTAGCTGAGCGTGAACAAAATTCAAGAGAAGGCTTTGGGCAATTGGCGAATGTCAAAGCGGAGCATTTTAGGCAATCGATTGCGGCGGCTGCCAATGAAACTCCTTCGGCCGCAGAGGCTTCTTACAATTATCTAGGGGGCAGTCTTTATAACTCCGCGAAAAATTTGGAAGCATTAGGATCGGTTAGTAACCGACATATCAAGGAGTTTGCAGAATTTGTTCAACAATCTCAAGCGCAAGGAATGGGAATTTGGGATTCAATAAAATACGCTTCAAACCAATCGTATTCTGGATTTAAGGAGGCTTCTCAAGTATGGGCAGATCAAAGAGTAATTGAAGTTGCAGATAAATTAACTCCGACTCAGCAAACTTATTATCGTGCCGCGATGTTTGAAGCCTTTGCGGGGATTGCTGTTGCCGGAGAGTATGGCGGCACACTTGGTATTGCTAAAAGCCAGTTGATAGATGAGGAAGGCAGTATCGATGGTAATGATATCGCCAAGCTACTTAAAAGCGCGGCTGGTCAAGGTCGTATGGACTTAATCGATCAAATTGGAAATTACAATCGGGCGCGTGGCCGCATAAACTATTAACTTTCAATGAGAGTGACTTCTCGCGACTGCAAAACCAGCCAGTATCCATCTTACTATCATAAGAAAAGAAGCCATTACAACGTAACGGGTTAAATCATCTCTAACATACAGAATCAGAATTGCGATCAAAGCTGTAGCCGACCAGTAATAGCGACTGTTGTGTGAAAACTGTTTCGCAATGAATTCGATCGTTTGATAAAAAAGTTCAGCAAGGCCGAATGCGCTGAAAATAATGCTACCAAATATCCCAAGGGCTTCCATCTCGCGAGGGATTATTTCCATCTTTGCAAGAAGCCAAATCAAACCAAAGCCAGCAGCAACCAAGGCTATTCGTTTAAAAGCATCGAACGAAACAATTTTCTTGGAAAACCGTTGAAAAAATTGCTGAAATCCGCCCGGAAACTTCGCAAAAGTTGCACCGCAAAACGGGCAGATTGATCGCAGTGGCTGACCATAATACGTCACGACCCTGGGTACCATGGATCGATTACATTCGAGACAATTGACCGTGGCATGATGACCAGAAAATAACGAATTTACGGAATCAGTTTGGTTCGGCTTAGTTGAAAGTCTTAAGCGACGTGAGTGTGATGAAAACGAGGGCATTGGTGATCTCCAACCTTGCTTAACGAGCTTATCGTACTGCGAATAGGCTGGAGCTGCCAAGTTAGCTTTAATCCAATTGAATTGATAGCCATTGACGTTGAAGTTCTGTGACTTCAAGAGGTCACCCACCATAACGCAGCCAAATAAAAACGAAACGGGATATTTTTAAACTGAATTGAACCCGAAACCGGTCGTTCGAATTTTCTAGTTTTTTAGGAACTGGCAGGCAAGACCCGGCCAAAAAGAGCCACTCGCAACTCTCTAAACTCGCCACTTTAAAGGTCCGCACTTCACACGTTAACTGCCGCTCAATATTGGGTAACGTCCTTTAACTTTTGACGGTGGCATTGCCATACCGGCAATACAGGGAAGGCATCAAAAACAGATTTAGCAACGTCGACGTCATCAAGCCACCGAGTATCACCACCGCCATCGGGTATTCGATTTCGTGGCCGGGCACATTGCCTTTCAGGATCAGCGGCAACAAGGCCAATCCCGCGCAAGCGGCTGTCATCAGGATTGGTGCCAGACGTTCTTCGGCGCCACGCTGCGCTAAGTCAGGTCCGAATATGACACCTTCTTCCTGTTCCAAATGTCGGTAATGGCTCAACAACATAATGCCGTTCCGCGCGGCGATACCCAGCACGGTGATAAAGCCGACCAACGAGCCGAGCGACAACACGCCGCCACTTAAAAACGCCCCTATAACGCCGCCGACCAACGCAAACGGCAAGGTCAATGCCACCAGACAGACCAATCGCAGCGAGCGAAAATCGACATGCAGTAACACCAGGATGCCCAGCAATGAAGCCAAGCTCAGCCAGGTCAACCGTTCGCTAGATGCTTGTCGTGCGGCATATTCGCCCAAAAACTCCGGGTGATAGCCTTGCGCAAACGTTAGGCTCTTCACGCGGCTTTCAATTTCCCGCGCTACGCCGCCTAAATCGTTACCACTGACGTTACAGGTGACGTCGATTCGGCGCGAGGCGTTTTCCCGCTTGATTTCGTTTGGTGTCGGTGCAATATCGATGTCGGCCACCTCGCTTAATGGCACGCGCGCCCCGGATGGCGTATCGATAGTGAGTTGCCTGAGCGCGGCAAGATCGTGGCGTACCCGCTCGGCGCCCCAAACCGTGACATCGATGATTTTTTGTTCACGGTAAATTTCGCCGACCTTGCTGCCTTTGATTAAGGTAGCGGCGGCACGGCGCACGTGCCCGGCTGTCAAGCCAAAGTTGGCCGCCACGTCCGGTTTGAGCCGTATCTGTATCTGCGGCACCACTATTTGCGGTTCCACTTTGAGATCAGCGATGCCGGGCACATCGGCGATGGTTTTGCTGACTTCGGCCGCCTTATCCCGGAGTACAGCCAAGTCAGGCCCGTACAAGCGCACCACCACAGTCGCACTGGCACCGGTCAGCACTTCCTTGATCCGTTCGCGCAGATAGGTCAGTATATCGCGGTAAAGCCCCGGATAACCGTCGACGACGGCCTGAATTTTTGCCACGGTGCTGTCGTAATCAACCGCCGTATCCAAACTAATCCATAACTCGGTAAAGTTCGGGCCTACCACTTCGTCGGCCACTTCGGCCCGGCCAATGTGGGAACCGAAATTGCGCACACCGGGAATCGCCCGCAGTTCCTTGCTGACTTGCATCGTAATGCGGCGCATGGCTTCCAGCGAGGTGCCAGGCTTTTCGACCCAATGCATCAAAAAATCGGTTTCCTTGAAGTTGGGTAGAAACGATTCGCCGAGTTGCGGTAACGCGATGGCCGTCGATATAAACGCCGCTAGCAGAAAACCTGTCGCCCAGTGCGGACGGTTGACGATGACGGGCAACAGCTTGCGGTAATGCTGTTTCAACACGCGCGTCAGAGGAGTGTCATCCTTGCGATGCTTGGCATTGGGTAATAGCATCAGGCACAAGGCCGGCGTCACCGTCAGCGCAACCAGCAGCGAGGCTAAAATTGCCAACAGGTAGGAAAATGCCAGCGGCCTGAAAAAAGTACCAGCTAATCCGTCCAGGAAGAATACCGGCACGAACACCAATGCCACGATCAGGCTGGCGAATACCACCGCGCTACGTACTTCCAACGACGCCTTCAACACGACGCGGAAAGGCGACAGCGGACTGCCTGCCGCGCGATTCAAGCGCAGTCGGCGCATGATATTCTCGACGTCGATAATCGCGTCATCCACCACTTCACCGACCGCAATCACCAGACCGGCTAGCACCATGGTGTTGAGCGTGCCACCACGCAGGTAAAGCACCGCGGCTGCCGCCAACAGCGACAGCGGAATCGCTGATAGACTGATCACGGCAGTACGCCACTCGAACAAAAAGGCGATCAGAATCACGGCGACCAGCAGGCAGCCCAATATCAGCGCATCACTTAAATTATGCAGCGAGCGTTCGATGAAGGTTGCCGGACGAAAGATGGTCGGATCGATGTCAACCTCATTTAGACCGGGTTGCAAGGCCGCCAAAGTCGCTTCAACCTTGCGCGTGACATCCAAGGTGTTACCCCAGGGTTGTTTTTCGACAATTAGCAGTAGCCCCGGACCGTCGTTGATCACCGAATCGCCAATCGGCGGAGGGTGGCTTTCGACAATGTCCGCCACATCGCCCAAACGAAGTGGAGCACCGCCGGTGAATTGCACCACGGTGCGCGCCAGATCATCCGGTGTTTGCAGCGGCGACACATGCGTCACTGGCAAACGCTGATTAGGCAAATCCACAAAGCCTCCGGCTGAAATGGTGGCTGCATCGCCAGTCGCACGCACCACCGCATCCAGCGTCACGCCGTTGGCGGCCAGCCGGTCCGGATCGACCAAAACCTGTAACTGCCGATCTCGCTGGCCCCAAATAGCCACGTTGGCCACACCCGGCACCGCCATCAAGCGTGGGCGAATGGTCCATAACGCCAATTCGGACAATTCCATCTGCGACAGTTTTTTCGATGAAATACCAATCTTCAGCGCCCGACTGGTGGACGATAACGGCGACAGCATCACCGGTGCGCGGGCCACAACCGGTAGGCGCGGCGCGATGGTGGCAACCCGTTCCTGCACCAGTTGCCTGGCTTGCATCAAATCCGTGCCGTCCTGGAAAATACAGACCACTGAAGACAAACCCAGCACCGACTTGGATCGTAAGGTTTTCAACCAGGCCGTGCCGTTGACTGCATTTTCCAGTGGCACGGTGATCAGATTCTCCACTTCCTCGGTCGACAATCCGGGGGCTTCGGTCTGGATTTCCACCAGCGGCGGCGCAAATTCCGGGAACACATCCAGCGGCATTTGCCGGGCGGCCTGCACGCCGAAAATCACCAGGACAATCGCCAAAGCCAGCACCAATATGCGTTGGTGTAAGGCGACGGAAATCAGCCAGCGCATCATTTGCCGACACCAAATTCAGTACCGAACAATTCGGCCACGCCCATACTGACCACCTCGATACCGGCCACAATATCGCCCGTCACGGCGGCTTGATCGTCAACCACCCGCAGCACTTGCACCCGCCGGCGCTGATAGACATTGGCTTGCAGAGCTTGATAAATCCAGCTTCCACCATTTACGTCATACACAAGCGCCGACCACGGTAGGACTAGATTCTCGTCTTCGCTACGCTGCGGGATGGACACGCCAACGCGCTGACCGGGACGTAGTGATGCATCCGAATTCTTGACTTCGTAGAATAAGTCGACCGTGGCGGCAGCCGGATTGGCGGAAGGCGGTGCCGCCACCGGTACGGCAGGACGAGTGGCATTCTCGGACGAATTTGTCAGCCCACCGACACGCGCCTGGGCGGCGGTATTCAATGTGGTTATATCATCGACATAGACCGGCACCCGCACCCAAAACGTGCTGCGGTTGTTGACGTCTAACAGCGCAGGACCGAGCAAATCGCGGCGTTCGTGCGCGGTTTTCAGATTGGCTTCGGCCAGGCCTAGCTGGATTCGGGCATCATCGACCGAGCGTTCGGTGCCCACCTTGTCGCGGCGCATCTGTTCAGTGCGACTCAAGGCTATTTGCGCGGCTTGCACTTGCACTTTGGCTTGCTCCACCTGACCATCGGCGTCGATTTGCGATTGCGCCAACCGCACCAGTTCGGCCGGTGCCAGTGATGGCAGGATGGTATAAACCGATTGCTTGTTACCTTTCCCTGAACCATTCAAGGCTGGCAGTGTGATCTCGCCGCCGAACAAGCGCGTGCGCGTTAGCCGCCGTTTTTCAAGCTTCGTGGTGACAATGCCCAGCCGCTGCGCGGCTTCGGGTGCCAAGACGACTTGGGTCAGATTACTTTCCTTGACCGGGTTTTCTATTTTGGCGGGCGGCGCAGTGGCTTCGCCGGCCATTAACTTACAGGTCACAAATACTAAAGCCGACAACAGGCGCTTGTGGTTTGGAGACACGTGGTTCATATAGGTCCAGTGTTGAATTCCGGGAAATAATCAGTCAAGCAGGCTTTAGACGCTGGCCAACACTGCGTTCCAGTTCCGTGCGGGCGCGGTGGAAGTCGGCGGCGGCTTGCGCGGTTTTCAATTGCGCGTCCAGCCAACGGCGTTGGGTTTCGAGTACGAACAGGTAAGTGACATTTCCGGCTGCGTAGGCGTTTCTAGCATCCTTTATGGCGGCTTGCAGTGGTGGCAGAATAGTCTCTTGCCATTGCTTCAGGCTAACACTAGCCTGTCTTAGCCGGGCATGGGCTTCGCGGACATCCAAGGCGATCCGTTGTCGGGTGGTAACATATTGCCTGGCGGCTTTATCAAAGCGAGCCTGGGCTTGCGCGACGCCACCTTGATTCTGGTTGAGGATGGGCAATGTCACGTCTAAGCCTGGCCCTGCCAGCAAAGGCCCATTGATTTGTTTGGCATTGAGGCTGGTGGTGATATTAAAGATTTCGGCGCGCGCCAGGCCAATGCGTTCGCCCGCAGCTTCGACATTGATTTGCGCAGCACGTAGATCGGGACGTGCCATTAGCGCCTGTTCGACCAGCTTTTCGGTATCGAACCGGTCATCATGGGCTAACAGTTCCGTATTAACGTTTCCCGGCCACTGCTCCAAACTCAAACCCGCCAGATGTCGTAAACGCTCGTTGGCTATTGTCAAATCCTGTTGCAAACGGCTTTGTTGTTCCTGAGCTTGCAGGGCATCGACTCTCGCAATGGTTACTTCCAATTCGCTGGCATCGCCGTCGTTCAACCGGGCTTGCGTGAGTTCGGCGATAGCCTGGCTCAGTGTGACAGCAGATTCAGCCAATTCCACGCGTCGCTTGGCTAAGCTCAATTCGGCATAAGCGAAGCGAACATCGCGAATCAAGTCCAATCCGGTTTGCACCAGGCGTTGAGCGGTTTGTTCAACATCCAATTGGGCCAACTCGACCCGTTGTGGACGTAGCCAGAAAATTTCCAACGGATAGCGCACCGTGAGTTCCAAGGGTTTTGCGCCCCATGGCACCAGCATCGAGAAGGTGGGGTTGGGCAGCATACCCGCTTGCACGAGATCGGCCCGGAACAAGCCTAAATCGGCCAAGGTCGCGTGAAAGGCCGCATTGTTCCAAAGCGCCAAGCTGACTAATTCGTCTTCGGACAAACCGTCATCCAACGTTACATTGGCGGGCCATGCGGTTTCGTCGGCACGGGTTTCGGCAAAATGCTGACCGCTGCGTTGCTCCAGCTCGTTGGCCACATCGTTAAGTTTCATGCCTTGTGGAGTGCAAGCCGACAATGTCACGGCGAAAACCACTGACGGCAAACGCCTGAATAGGCAAGACATCATTCACGGTTCTCCGGAAATGTGACGATCACCTTCAAGCCCACGCCGCCATCCCCATCGCTCAATGTAATGTTAGCCTGGTGCTGATCGGCAATCCTCTTGGCGATAGCCAAGCCCAAGCCACTGCCGGATTCGGCGCTATTTAAAACCCGGTAAAACCGGTCGAACACGCGACCGCGCTCATCCAAAGCGATGCCGGTGCCGGTATCATTGACTTCCAGGCGAACTGTCTTGGCATCGTTAACGACACTGACGTCAATATGTGTATTGGTTGGTGAATAACGGATGGCGTTATCGATCAGATTGCCAAGCAGAATCCGTAGCGCCTCTTCGGCACCGGCAACCGAGACATGGTCTGCCCGTGTCAAACCGAGATCGATATGGCGATTGGCGGCTAGCGGGGCAAAATCGGCTACCACGTTCCGCGCTAGATCATCCAGGAACAAAGGTTTAAGCGGAGAATCGCCAACTTCCGGATCGAGACGAGCCAAGGTCAGTAATTGCTGAACAAGATGACTGGCTCGGTCGATGCCTTGTCGTAAGTTTTGCAAGGCTTGGGCACGCAGCTCTGGTTCAATGGCGCGCTCGGCCAGTTGTGCCTGCAAGGACAGTGCGGTGAGCGGACTACGCAGTTCATGGGCGGCATCGGCTGTGAATTGACGTTGGGCTGATAGGGCCTGATTCAATTGGTTCAGTAACCCGTTCAATGCGCCGACTAGAATGTTGACTTCTGCCGGCAAATCCTTGTCTGGAATTGGGTCTAACGAATGAGGATTGCGATGCGCCACGGCATCGGCGACTTGAGCCAGCGGCGCCAAACCACGACCAATCGCCCAACCCAGCCATAAGGTCAGTGCTGGCAATAAAATCAACAGCGGCGTCAATAAATGCAGGGTAATTTCGTTGGCGGTTTCACGGCGCTCTTGCTGAGCTTGAGCGACCTGAATCAAACCTTTATCGGTTTTTAAATTAACGACGCGCCACGCTTGGTTTTGCCAGTTAACGGTGTCATAGCCCGATTTTCTGCCTAGTGGAATGGGCGAGAACGGATGGGATTGAAATAGGATTTGCCCCTCTGAATCGCGAATCTGACTGACCCAATCAATACCATCGCCGCGCAATGCGAGGTCTTTAGAATCGGGTTTTACGCCTTGCGCGTAGTTTGCACGAGACAGAGAATAAGCTGCATCCAACAACACCTTGTCGAACAGTTCATCAATTTCTTCATGCACGTTCAGCCAAGTCGGTACTGCAAACGCCGCGCCGGTCAGCAGTAAAACGGGCATTAACCAAAAAATTAACCGTTTGCGGATAGAGGTGCTCATGGCTTCACCACTTTAAAGCCAACGCCACGCACATTAAAAATGATGTCCGCACCGAGTTTGCGGCGCAGGTTGTGTAGGTGGACATCGATCGCATTGCTGGCCACTTCCTGCCCCCATCCATAGAGGCGCTCTTCCAATTGCGGACGAGACAGTACAGCGCCAGGCTGTTCCATCAAAGCATGTAGCAATGCGAACTCGCGGGCGGATAAATCAATCAGGGCATCGCGCAACCAAACTTCGTGGCTCAACGGATTGATGCGCAACGCACCGTATTCAATGTCGGATGATCCGCGTCCGGCACTCCGGCGTATCAGCGCGTGAATACGGGCGACGAGTTCTTCCAAGGCAAAGGGCTTAACCAAATAGTCGTCGGCACCGCTGTTGAGTCCAGCAATTCGTTCACTCAGTGCATCGCGCGCCGTTAAAATCAATACCGGAATGGTGTTGCCGGATTTGCGCAGCAGGGTCAACAATTCCAAACCTGCTAAACGCGGCAGCCCTAAGTCGAGTAACAATAGAGCGTACTCTCCCGACATATTGAATAGAGCTTGTTTGGCTTGTTCGCCGTCCTGCACCCAATCGACCACAAAGCCATCCAACTGCAATCCGTCCCGGATGGACTGGCCGATCATCGGATCGTCTTCCGCTAATAACAAACGCATGTTGACCTTATAAATTCTTTAGATGGTCAACAGTGTAAATGAACAAGATTTAAGTAATAGTTAAGGCCGTTCGAATGTGTTCGGAAAGGTATCGATAACGGTCGTTAATTAATGGAGTTGGTGAAGGGCGGCTTGGGGTCGTCAACGACAATTGTTTCATGGTGAATTTAAATATCTTGGATGTCCGCTTTCAAGATAGCCATGGATATGAAACCGAACTTAGTGAAAAGGCTAAATCGTTAACCGTTCAATTCAATTGCTGACCAGACTTAAGACGAGTTTGGGCGAAATGAGTTAACGTTTGCATCTGCCAATTCACAAAACTGGCAAACCGGCCGGAATTTGCTCTCGTAGAATACCGCAAAATTATGTCGACAGCGGGGGCAATATTTCAAGGCAACCTGTCCTTCGCGCATACCTTGCGCTAAAACCCAGGCTTCGTTGAAGTTGGCGGGTCGAACTTTGCCGTAAGGTCGCTCTTCGGGGATAAGGTGTTCATAGGATCGATGGAAATAATCCCATGTAAACAAAATGGCCGGCACGTCCATGCGCGACTGAGGATTAACCTTGCAGGTGATTTGATAGATGGACAGAAATAACGTCAGATATAGAAACGACTCGCGTGATGCCGGAATGGTTTTAGCCAGCGGGAGTTGTCCGTTGGAGGGGCCGTGAAAGTGAATGGCATAGTACATGGCCTTAAGCTCATGTTGGCTGATCGTTTTAATATGCGCTTTAACGAACGTCGGCCGCAATTTTCGCTTCAGCAATTGATAGGCAAGATAATGATCTCTGAGTCGGTCTTCGTAGGTGTACCAAGCACTCATGCGATATCGCCTGATCCTGTGAGCAGCATGAGCAAATCACGCGCCTGGCTATCACACGCATCTCCCTCGTGCGCTGACTGATCGACCTGAAGATAACGCCCCCAAAAGCTGGCATTGAATCTAGGGGTAAAGGCCAGGCATTCGCGCCGAGCTATCTCCCTAATTTGCTGCACCTGCAATTTTTTCAGGATACCCAGGGCTTCTGGCGTTAATCCCAAGCTAAACATCGCCTGTTCTTCTTGTCCGGACAGCACCATTTCCCGTGCTAACAGCAGATAATCCAATTGCAGATGATAGAGGCTATCCTCCATCTCAAATCACCTGCTTCACTCGGTCGGCTATGGCCATCACACTTTGTCCGTAGGCGATGGCGGCCTTCTCATCCTTCCAGCTATAGTAGCGACCAATCCCTAACGCCAAGTCATGCGGGGCTGAACCAATGGCGGTTGCTAAGAGTTCGGCACCTATTTGTACATTGGTAATCGGATCCAGTAATTGCGCCGGCGCGCTCACTCTGTGGCCATGCCAGCGGACATTGATTTGCATTAACCCCACATCTACCAACCGATTGCCTTCGTCTATCGATTGCTTGAGCAAGGCATGGGCCTCCCGCTGCGAGGCTGGCATCAAGGATTGTCCGGATTTATTAAGTGCCCATGGCCAGGGTTTTACTGCGGTCGGATCGGCATCGTTCGCGGATTCTTTTAAGGCAACCGCATACAGTATGTAAGGATCCAAATGGTGCTGCTTTGCAATCTGCCACCAAAGCGTATTTTGTAGCGTGCTTGCGGCGCTAGTCGCTCGTGTCTGTTGGCTGACATTGCCATGGGCTAAACACGATGCACTGCAGACCATAAAGCTCAGCAAAATCGGCAGTGGATTGAGATGATGCTGTTTAGCGGCGCATAGCCATCGGAAACCGGATTTCAAATCGACAATGTTCATAGTAGAGGTGACAGGTAAGGTTGCCCGAGTCTACTGAAAAACTCACTATTTCGAGCGATCAAAAAAGGCCTTCTTTCGACCTAATTACGCCTCCTATAGATCTCCATAAAAACAATTCCTTGAAAATACAATCAGTTACGCACTGTCAAGCACTTTTTATAGCTGAAACAATGCCTAACACCTTGCCAAGCCATATTCTGCAAGGCTTTGCGCGGAAAGTACCCCAAAATCACCCACTTTCCGCACGTGACGATTACAAAACCAGTCTTTTAGTATTGCCCCATGTCGTAATTCATTAGAGAGAAGAGCATGGCCACCCTAGAAGACGATCTGACGCAACTGAATTTTCAGTATCTGATGCTATTGAGAGAATGTGCTCGCAGCAATCCCATGGAAGCCGCCTGGCGGTTTGGTGTCATTCCGGAGACGGTCGATCATGTAGCCGATTTGTCGCTGGAACAAATTAAAGAACAGGCGGCGATTAACCGCGCCGTGATCAGTTTGCTGCCACTGGGTAACCACCCGGTTTCAGCCGCCGCTCATGCGGCCTTGCTGGTTCATGATGCTCATGATCAGGGTGATCATCATGGATAACGGTGGCTTCGTTGACTTGTCGCATTTTGGCGCTGAACTGATGTTGGCAAAGACATTGTTCGAGTACGGCGCCCGAACACCAGTGGTTTGTGCTCTTTGCGGTATCAAACGAAAAACAGCCACCCGCATTTACTGGCTTGCGCAACACCAAGCACCGATTAAAGGCATGCTGCCTTGGGATCCACACTGGATAGGCCGTTCAACCATTAACAATCTGCACGCCTCGATATTTTTGGGATTGATTCAGGATTATGCGTCCGTTCGTGCCAATGGTACTGAGTTTGGGTTGCAATTTTGCAATGCATACGCATTGTACTGCCGCATCGTTGCTCACAATCCCAAGCCGTGCAGCCGGGAGGCAGGATTCGAACACCACAGAGTGTTGGATATCAATCGAGCATGGCAACTGACAAGACAATTTCATGCCTCTGCATTGCATTTTGCGACGTGCCTTTGCTGTCAAGCGCGATTCCTGATCTCCCGCCAAGAAGATCAACACGCTGCCCGCTGTCCCGTATGCGAAAACAAGACAGGCAGCGTAGCGAGTAAACATCGAATTTCGCGGCCATTTTCACAAAATGCCGGCAAAACTTTGGCGATACGTCTTGACCGTTACTAACGGCCAAGGAGAGTCATAATGTATTTATTAGTTCAGTCAATTCAATCTCGGACCCAGCTGGATGCGGCGGAAGGAAAAAATTTAGCCCGTCTGGCACGAGAATGCTTTTTCAACCATCAACCTTTAATCCTTGACTTTGTCAACGTCGAGCAGGTTACCGCGCATTTTTGCCAGGCGTTATTGTGCCCGTTGACGAACGAATTTGGCGCGGATTATTTAAATCAATGGTTGCAGATAAAAAACCTGTCCTCCCACGTCAGGCAAATCATACAGTCTGCCATGGGTGAATTGGACGATTATTTTGATTGTTTGGAGCGCGCACAAGCTCAGAGTGCTGACCAAGAAATAACGACGTTGAATTGTTTATGGCTTATCAAAGCCCGTGATCTCTGTCGAGATAACCCTCTGTTCGCTGGTTTTATGTTGGGCATTTCGGATAAGGCGTTAATTGAGGCCATTGGTCGCTTGTCAATTGAGGACATTGAGCATATCGCTCAATCGGGCTGGCTGTGTTTTGCGCCAAGGATTTCAAATCATTTTTTTGAGTACATGAATCGCAAGCAACATACCGCCGTTGATGTGTTGCTGACGTTAAGGGAGGGCTTGAATCATGGAGGCTAAAAAGATGATCAAAACGCTAAAACAGTATCAGTTGGCCATTACCCTGATTCAACGCCAAGCCAGAATTGCGGTAATTGTCCGCGAAACTACCATCCCCAGAGAACTGATAAAGGCCACTTACAAGGAGATTCTAGGGCGATCCGGTAGTTCGGGCCCCATCAAAGAGTCAATTCGTGGCTTGACGCACAACGTAAAACGCTACAAGGAAGCCACGCTCTTCGCCAAGATATTTCGTGCAATTGAAGCCGAAAACAGTCACGGCGAAATTGATAACGTTATCCAGGCATTCGATTTTTTTAAAATTTCCTTGCCCAGTGGCAACCTCGATTTCACCACGGCATGGTTGGTGGCACGAGACTTGAGAAATAAAAAATTGCTGATGACGGAATGTGGTCATTGTTATTCAGCGGTATTGATCATTTTGGGCAGCGAAAAGTCGCTGGAGCGGTGTTGTGTTTGTAAAACCGCTTTAAAACAGTCAATAAGTTGAATATTTTCCATATTCTAAAACTATCAAAAAATCCGGGCTACCGTGCTTGCGCTATTAAAATTGAATGAAGAGTTATAACCTATCTAACCAATCGATATGACAACTCTTGTTTCTATTGATCAACTGAAAATAGCCACTGGTTACGATAGACCCGGTGATATTGAGCGATGCCTAAGAAAAAATGGTGTCCGTTACTTATACGGGCAAGGGGGTAAAATTTTCACTACGATAGATGCAATTAATGCCGCCATGGGATTAAAATTTGATCCCCCAGACGCCAATCAAGAGGTAATCGATTTTATCGATTAAACGTCTATGCCTAAAGGTCCCGCTCGAACGGCTGTAGTACCAACCAACATTGATGCCAGAAAACTGCCGACCGGTGTCTGGTGGGATAAGTCAGGTAGTGGTAAATGGATGTATAAATACAAAGATCCAGACCTTGGGAAATGGCGTTCAAAGCGATTGATCGGTCCAAAATCATCTTTGGCAGAAATTTGGCAAGCATACGAAAGCCTGAATGCTCCCATGGCGGCTACATTCGCATCAATCAGTCTCGATTTCCAGCTAACACCCATCTGGCGCAAATTGGCTACATCAACGCAAAAAGATTATCTAGATTGTCATCAGCATATCTGTGGTCGCAAAATTTCAACGAATGACACTCTTGGTGAGCTTCCAGTCACTAAATGGACAGTGGGTCTCGTTAGAAAATACCGAGACACCCGCGGTGAATCTTCGGAAAGCAGAGCAAATAAAGAGCTTGCATACATAAAACGAGTTTTTTCATGGGCATACGAATATGAAAAAATTAAATTCAATCCTACGTTAGGTGTGAAAAAGCTATCAATCAAACCACGCCAACATTACGCCGAAGATCGTGATTACGAATTTATGCTCAAGATCGCTCAAGAGTCAAATTATTGGTATCTCTGGCCAGCAATGGAAATTGCCTATCTTTGCCGTATGCGTTTGTCGGAAGTACTGGATCTTACCGATGCCAATGAATTGCCGGAAGGCCTATTAATTAAGCGTCGCAAAGGATCTCGTGACAATATTACAGAATGGAATCCGCGACTACGTAATGCGTGGGATTTTGCAGTTGCAACAAGAAACCGGATATTGTCAGATCGAAAACAGCCTCATCCGATTCGTGCCGAGGATAGGCATATCATTATTAGTGAACGTACCGGCGACAAAATCGTAGTTGATAGTCTTAAAACGGCTATGGGACGAATAACGGTTGCCACCAAATTAGCAGCTGAAGAAAGAGGCATTAATTGGGTGCCTTTCACTTTTCATGACCTTAAACGTAAAGGTGTTAGCGATACAACAGGCAATAAACTAGATGCGAGTGGACACCGAACGGCTTCGATGATGAATGTTTATGATGTCAAATTGAAAACGGTCAAACCGTCGAACGAATGACCATTTGTCAGTAGCTTTGTCAGTAGATGCTGGTCTTGCATGATACAAACAATGTCAAGCTATTGATTTTATTGGGGTGAACGATGGGGCTCGAACCCACGACAACCGGAATCACAATCCGGGACTCTACCAACTGAGCTACGCTCACCATAATGATGATTTTTTGCGATGGCACGCTTGGCAGGACTCGAACCTGCGACCCTCGGCTTAGAAGGCCGATGCTCTATCCAGCTGAGCTACAAGCGCAAATCTTGGTCGGGGTAGAGAGATTCGAACTCCCGACATTCTGCTCCCAAAGCAGACGCGCTACCAGACTGCGCTATACCCCGAATTGACCTTCTTATTATCCCGAAGAGCAGAAGCGCTCCAGAAAGATGACTATGATAAAGACATTGATTGCTTACGTCAACAGATTTTTTCACACTGATCTGATAAACCGATTTTGAGCCTCAAATAGTTGGTACAAAAAATCCCAAAAAAGCTTTTAAACTCCCAATAATATGTGCGGCACCGGCAGAGTATTAAGCAACAACACACTCCAACCCATCCACTTTTTGGAAACCACGCGGCAATGCTGTGCCACGATTCGCACGATTGCCAGTGTATTGAGCAATATCCATGGCTTTCAGGGTGACATGCCGCTTGCCTGAGACGATTTTCAACTCGCTGCTCGCCGACAACGCCGTTACCGCGACCACAGCATCCTTACCGGAAACCAAGTCCCCGCCAGGAATCTGAATTAGTTTATTACCCTTGCCTTTCGCCAACCCGGGCAGATCCAACGCTGGAAATATCAACAATCTACCCTGGAAGGTCGCAACCGCCAGCAAGTCGTGACCAGTTGGAATCGGCGCCGGCGTTAAAACTTTGGCGCCAGTCGGCAAGCTCAACAACGCCTTCCCAGCTTTATTTTTACTTTGCAGCTCTTTTAACTGCACTCGAAAACCGTAACCGGCATTACTGGCAATCAATAGCCAATCGTCGGGTTGCCCAGTAAATACATCGGTAAACAAACTACCTGGCGGCGGATTAAGCCGACCGGTCAGCGGCTCACCCTGACTTCGCGCAGAGGGCAAATCATGAGTCGTAATGGTATAGACTCGGCCCGTGGAGTCCAATACATACGCCGATTGCGTGGTCCGGCCTTTCGCTGACGATAAATACGCATCGCCGGCGCGATAGCTCAAGCTTTCGACTTCTATGTCATAGCCTTTGGCCGCCCTGATCCAACCTTTTTGCGACAAGATAATCGTCACCGGTTCATTCGCAATCAGCTCAGTGGTATCGAGGGCCTGAGCCGCATCCCGCGCAACGATGGGCGAACGCCGATCATCGCCGTATTTTTCCGCATCGCGTTCGATTTCCTTGCGGATCAGGCGATTCAACAGGCGCTCAGAGCCCAAGGTTTTTTCCAAGGCCTGTCTCTCCTGCTCCAATTCATCCTGTTCGCCACGAATCTTCATTTCTTCGAGCTTGGCCAAGTGCCGCAATTTCAGCTCAAGGATTGCTTCCGCTTGCAAATCGCTGAGACCAAACCGCGCCATCAGAACCGGCTTAGGATGATCTTCGCTTCTAATAATCGCAATCACTTCGTCGATATTCAGATAGGCAATTAGCAAACCTTCCAGAATATGCAAACGTGCCAGCACTTTATCCAAACGATATTGCAGACGACGACGCACAGTTTCGGTTCTAAAGCTGATCCATTCAGTCAAAATCATCCGTAGATTTTTGACCTGCGGCTTACCGTTCAAGCCGATCATATTCATATTGACCCGATAATTCTTTTCCAGGTCAGTCGTGGCGAATAAATGCGACATCACCGCATCGACATCAATACGCTTGGTCTTGGGAATAACTAACAACCGTGTCGGATTTTCGTGATCGGATTCGTCGCGCAAATCCTCGATCATCGGTAACTTTTTCGCCAGCATTTGCGCGGCAATTTGCTCCAGCAACTTGGCACCGGACACCTGATGCGGCAAAGCCGTGATGACGATATTGCCGTCTTCCAGCTCGTATTTGGCACGCATCTTTATCGAGCCGTTGCCGGTCGCATACATTTTTTGAATATCGGCGCTAGCCGTGACGATCTCGGCATCGGTGGGATAATCAGGCCCTTTGATATGCGTCAGCAAATTTTCGAGTGGCGTTTCAGGATCGTCCAGTAATTGCAGACAGGCATTGGCGACTTCGCGCAGATTATGCGGCGGAATATCGGTTGCCATCCCCACGGCGATACCCATAGTGCCGTTCAGCAGCACATTCGGCAAGCGGGCCGGCATGAGGCTGGGCTCTTTTAAGGTGCCGTCGAAATTGTCGGTCCAGTCCACCGTGCCCTGCCCCAATTCGCTAAGCAAGGTTTGCGCGTAAGCGGTCAGCCGAGACTCGGTGTACCGCATGGCGGCAAAAGATTTTGGATCATCCGGCGACCCCCAGTTGCCCTGGCCATCAATCAAGGGATAACGGTAAGAAAAGTCCTGGGCCATCAACACCATGGCTTCGTAGCAAGCCGAATCACCATGCGGATGGTATTTACCCAGCACGTCACCGACGGTACGGGCCGATTTTTTGTATTTGGCCAACGCCGTTAGGCCCAACTCGGACATCGCGTACACGATACGGCGCTGTACTGGCTTTAGGCCGTCACCGATGTGCGGTAAAGCCCGATCCAAAATTACATACATGGAATAATCCAGATAAGCTTTTTCGGTGAATTCTTTTAGCGGGAGTTGTTCGAAGTTTTCCTGTACACCCATGGTTTTGCGAGTAATCCTGTGTTGAAAGCCGCCGAACCGCGACGAAATAGAGGGCGGCTAAAATACCACAGTCGTAGCATGATGGGGTGCTGGACATTGGCCTTCTCTGGGTGGATTCGATGAATCAACCCAGAGAAGGCCAAATTCGTTGCGTGCTGATCAAGAATTCTAGCCACTCCAAGCCGGCATCACGTGACACCGACAAACTTGCCAGCTATCCAAATCATATACGCTTTGCCATGCGTAGTTAACCTTTCGGGGAAGAGGTTATGCCCGGGCACGGCACACTAGGCCAACTAATGACTACCACCATCCGCCGGAACAAGCTCGCCGCTAACGTACAATAATTAAAGTACAACTCGTTCCGGCGCTTGTTCGCCTAACACCAAGGCGATGCTCCGCAAGCCATGGAGCTTGCAGAACATAATGACAATCATCGACTAGCGCTAACGATGACTCCCTAGGTGACTCCACTCCAATCTGCAACATTCTCCAGCCTGCGTGCCATCCCCGTGCACCAAGGCATCACGTGCCGCAACCCCGGTGTCGGCAAAGTCGGTAAACAAGCCATCCACACCCAAATCAAAGTAATACGTCATTTCCTGCTGCGGATCAGCAAAGCCGTAGCCACTGGCATCGTTGCGGAAAGTCCAGGTGTGCACCAGCAAGCCTTTGTCGTGGGCCATTTCCACCACGCCGGTACTGCCTTCTACCCGGCGGTCGTTGATCGTGATAGTGCCGTCGCCGTCACGGTCCACACCGTCGGCCACCGTTTTTACCAAATACGGCTTCCAAGGACCAATTGCATCCGCATAGGATTTAACAAAATCCAGACCGTCGTTGCTCAGCAAATCGGCAAAAGTACGTTGATCGCCTTTTACCACAAAGTCATAAGGCTGTTGGTAAGGTGCAACCAGCGATAGTGAGCCGTCCGCATTGACGTCGTCAGCATCGATCAGTTGTACCAATTTGATGTTGGTCTTGCGGCTTAAATATTGCAGATTGCTGACTTCGAAAGACTGGATAAACACCGGCGCGCAGGCACTGTTGCCATATTCCTTATGCAGTTTTTTTAACAGTTTGTCTTCGAAGAAATGCTTGCCAAATAGCGGCTTACCCTTAGCATTCTGCAGTTCGGCGTGATAAGTCGAATGTTTGATTTCAGGGTAGATGCCAATCCGGCGACCGGTTTTTGCGCTTTGCTGCTTGGCCAGCGCGATCACTTCGTTCAAAGTCGGGATTTCAAACTCACCGTCATATGAATTGTCCCGGCCACGGGTTTGGATGGCGCGCAGCGTTTTGATTTCTTTCAAGGTAAAGTCGCTGGCAAACCAATCGGTCACGGCCACGCCATCCACCATGCGAGTGGTTTTGCGATCAGCAAACTCCGGATGATTGGCCACATCGGTGGTGCCGCCTATCATCGGTTCGTGGCGGGCAATCATTTGGCCGTCCTTGGTCAGCACCAGGTCGGGTTCGATAAAATCCGCACCCAATTCAATCGCCAGTGCATAGCCAGCCAGCGTATGTTCGGGACGATAGCCGGACGCGCCGCGATGGCCGATGACCAGCGGGCCGGCACTGGCGTGTTCGTGATGTTCACTGTGCGGCAGCGCCTGGGCACTGTTTTGCGCACCGATTGCAGCCAGCATGGCCATAGTCAATAACGTGGGTTTCAACATGAATAGAGTCCTTATTTTGCTTGAAGTTAAATGGCTTAACCAGAGAAATGGCCGGGCGGCACATACCGTCCCGGCCACTTGGCTTTAGTCGTGATCGCGGTCGTTATGATCGTGCTCGCGTTCACGCTCGGCTTCCGCCGCCAGAGTTTTACTGAAGACCACAGCGCCGTCGATGTCCTTAAAATCCACCGTCATGGTGCGGCTTTTCTTGTCGATATTCACTTCGCCAAAAAATTGCAAGCCGGCGTAAGGCGACAGATTGGCTTGACCGGCTGGCGGCGCTTTGGAGAAAACCACTTGCGGACCGAATGTACCGTCGGTACTGTTGGGCCCGAAGGAACCGGCATTTAACGGACCCGCGACGAACTCCCAGAACGGCGCGAAGTCTTTGGATGCCGCTTTGGCAGGATCATAATAATGCGCGGCGGCATAATGGACATCGGCAGTCAGCCAAACCAGGTTGTTGATTTGCTCATGCTTGATAAAACTCAACAAACGAGCCATTTCCAGTTCCCGACCCGCTGCCGGCCCATCATTGCCATTAGCTACAGCTTCCCAACGCGCCTGGCCTTGGGCCGTGTTACCGTCGCCGATATTCAAACCAATCGGCATGTCGGCGGAGATGACTTTCCAGGTGGCTTTAGAGTGCTTCAACTCGTCCTGCAGCCAAGCCATTTGCTCGGCACCGAGGAAAGCGGTTTCGGCATTTTCTTGAGATTGCAGATTAGCGGTATTCGGGCCGCGATAGCTGCGCATATCCAGTACGAACACGTCCAATAGTTTGCCGTAGGAAATTTTGCGATAAATCCGCTCGGATTCTTCGGCATCGTGCGGACGCAGAGGTGCATATTCCAGGAAGGCTTTAGTGGCGCGGGCAATTAGCGTCGGTATATTTTTTTCGGTGTAGCGCGGATCGGCGCTCAGGTCTTTGGAATCTGACCAGTTATTCACCACCTCATGGTCGTCCCACTGCCAAATTTGCGGCACTTCGGCATTGAAGCGGCGGACGTTTTCGTCTAACAGATTGTATTTGTAGCGGCCACGGAACTCGTCCAAGGTTTCAGCGACTTTGCTCACTTCCGGCGTGACCACGTTAGTCCAAAGCTGGCCGTTCTCGGCCAGCTTACTCTCCGGAATCGGGCCGTCGGAATACACGTTGTCACCGCTTTGAATGAAAAACTGCGGCTGGACTTGGCGCATGGCTTCGTAGATTTTCATGCCGCCAAAGCTTTCGTTGATACCCCAGCCTTGACCAGCGGTGTCGCCGCCCCAAACGAAGCGGATGTCGTCGCGCTTACCGATAGTATGGAAATGTCCGACCACCGGTGCGCTTTTGCCGCGAGCATTAGTCAAATCTTCAAACCAGACTTTCACATAGACGTCTTTGCCATCAGCTAACCCGGTCAAGCCCTGGCGCGCGGTAAAGTCGGTTTCGGCCAATGCATAGGGGCCGCGGACACTAATCGCGTCCTTAAACTGCGGGTTATAAGCATATTTCAGCATCATCCGCGCCGGCCGATCCGCCCGGCTCCAAACGATAGCACGTCCAGGCGCTAAATCGCCGATCTGAATACCTTGCTCCATTTGCGGTACGTCAACGGTTTCCGCAAATACCGGCGCGTTCAGCGCTAACAAGCCGGCTATTGCCAATGCCAGTTTGGTTGGCTTTATGAATTGCATTGTGACTGCTCCTAAGCGTTGTGAAGAGGCCGGGATTATAGGCAGCAGCAAATGACAATCTGATTAAGGCCCGCAGAGAAAGAATCGGAAGATTTGCAGCGGATTCCGGCGACAGAGAAGCTTTCCGTTTGCTAGGTACCAGGCGGGCGCCGCCCAGCGCGTTTTGTGACGTGCTTCGCATTTAGGCACGGTTGTTGCTAAGCAACATTTTATCTTTCGCTTTTTATTTCAATTAGTTACGATTGATCTATTATTGATACTCCGTTAAAGCTCGGCGCTTGATTCGCGGATGGGTTAACAAGTGCTTGGCAGCCGATAACGGCATAAGTCAGCAGACCGACAAGCTGTTTTACCCAGCGCGCATACCAACATGCCATTCAAGCCGACATGACTAAACAGTCATCGGTGTATGCCAGCTATAGCATTAAAAACTATAACAATAGCAAGCAAGAGGAGGGAATCATGATCAAACCCGGCAGTACGCGGCGTGGAGCCAAATCCAAACAACTGAATCGTTTATTAACGATTCCTGTATCCCATATCAGCGAATTAGTCCGCTGGATGCTCGATTACGGCGGGGTACCGTACCGGGAAGAAGGCAGCGTGCCGATGCTGCATTTACCCTCCTTCTTGTTGGCGGGTGCCGATGCTAAAGCCATGCCGGTGCTGATCACCAGCGAAGCAACCTTATGTACCATGCACGAATCGCTGCAATACATCGACGCCCGTTTGCCCGCCGAACTGCGGCTGTATCCGCGCGATGAGAAAGGCTTGGCGGAGACCGAACGCTTGCTGGCCTTGCTGGTGGACAAATTAGGCTTGGCGACACGCAATTACGGCTATGCGATGTTGCTGCCACACAAAGAAACCGTGCTGTCTTTCTGGCAGCAGCGGGTGCCAGCCTGGCAAAAATGGTTAGCCGAACGCGCTTATCCGATATTGGCTCAAGCCATGGAAAAATCCCTACCTGCCGATCCCGGCCAAGTCGAACCCTGCAAACAACAAATCGAGGCGATCTTTGCGGAGCTGGACACTCTGCTAGCCGACGGCAGAACCTATTTGCTGGGCAACCAGCCCAGCATCGCTGATTATTGTCTGGCAGCACTGTCTGCACCAGTGCTGTTGCCGGCCCAATTCGGCGGCGTACAGCCTAGCAAAGCAGAATTACCGGCTGCATACCAGGCTTTTGTCGAGCAATTGGCAGCTACCCCCACCGGCGCCCTGGCCTTGAAAATGTACCGCGAGCACCGGCCCACGCCGGCACCCGCTCTGGACTATCATCCTACGTCCACCACGCCGCAAAATATCGTCAGTTATTACCTGGCTCGCGGCGTTGCAATGCTGACCGGCGCCACGGTGCAACGTTGGCTATTCGGATTGTTACGAAAACATAAACCGGTACTGGTCCTGGGCAAACGCGCTTTGGTGACTCGTGACAGCGATGTCCGCGAAACGCTGGCGCGCGACACCGAGTTTACGATTGCCGAGATCAACGCGCCCAATATGCAACGCCTGAACGGGCCATTCTTTTTAGGGATGGATCGTTCCGAAACCTACAGCAAAGAGCAAGGTGCGCTGCGCCGAGTGATCAAGCCCGGCGAAGACCAATTGATTCGCCGCATCGTCCGCCAGCATTGCGATGACATGATCCAGGCTGCGTTGCCGGTAGGCCGCATCGACATGGTGTCGCAATTAACCCGACCAGTGGCGCGGCGTTTTATTCGCGATTACCTGGGGGTGCCAGGGCCGGACGAAGTGACGATGATGCGTTGGATGCGCTCACTGTTTCACGACCTGTTTTTGAATCTAAGTAACCAGCGCAGCATTCAAATCACCGCCGAGCAGTCCTTTCATGAGATGGGGCCGTATCTGTTGAATTTGATTGCCGAGCGCCGGCAGCGCATCCAGCAAGGCGAGCAGTTTGAAGATTTTCTGTCGCGGCTCATCAAAATGGGCATGGACGGCGAGCACGATCTGGACGACGACGGTATCCGCCGCAACATCTCCGGCTTGATTGTTGGTGCTTTGGATACCACCTCGATGGCTACTACCTTGATTGTCGAGCAATTGCTTAGCAAGCCCGATGTATTGCAACGTGCCAAACAGGTGGTCGATGACGAAGACAAGCTATTGCATTTGTGCTTCGACGTGTTCCGTTTCAACACCATGGCGGCGGCCATGCGCCGGCATTGTAAAAACGGCGCGGAGATTGCCGGCGTGAAGATTCCGCCCGGCACCGAAGTCTTCGCCTTTACCGCCTCGGCGATGTTCGACGACAGCGCCTGGCCGGAGCCTTTCAGCGTGCGTGACGATCGCGCGTTGGATCGGTATATGCATTTTGGCGACGGCATGCACCGCTGTTTTGGTGAATATATCAATCGTATCCAGATTCCAACTTTGGTAGCCAGTTTGCTACGTTTGAACAACTTAAAAATAAATAGCGGCATTTTGTACGACGGACCGTTTCCCGATCAATTTGTCCTGAGCTTTGATCGGTAACTTTTTACCAGCACGATAATAATTTCAAGAGGACGTGTGTATGCAACAAAACCCCATGACCGTTATCACGGAAATATTGCCGGACCAGCTGCAAAAGCTGGAAGCGTATCTGGCGCCGATAGGCACGGATATTAAAAACAATCCGGTGATTAAATTTTCCAATTATCAACAGCTGCACTATTGCACTTTTTTCGTCATTCCCGGCAAACATCCCTCCGAGGTCGATACCGGCGAGCCCGCCCTGCTAGCGTTTGAAGCCAATATCGACGGCGAGGTGAAGCAATTTATCAACGACCTGATTGCTGGCAATCCGGAGTTTGTGAATACCGTTTATAGCTGCTGCAAGGACTATCCGAGCAACAACGCCAGCCAACTGGCTGAGTATTTGTTAAAGAACGACTATGGCGCCAATGCCTTTTACGTCGCCCACCCCGGCCAGACCCGTAATGCGATTTACGAGCAACAACAAATCCGTCAACGCATCGAAGCCTATATCGACGCCAATCGCGCGGAACTGGCGGCCAAGCAACCGGCCGAAATTCACGCCGACATCGTCAAGCATCTAGGCGCCATCAACAAACCCACCCCGCAACCGTTTTTAAACAGCGCCGGACAAATGATCTTCAACGGCTTATTAGCAGCGCTGGGGATTTTATTGGTAGGCGGTTTTTTCGGGATATTCGGGCCGCTGGTGGAGTTTTTGGCGGTACTGGCGCTGATAGCCGGCGTCGCATTCGCCGTGCTGTTGCGCTGGAACGAAATGCGCGATAAGCAGGACGACAAACCCTGGGCAGTCTCCGAACAGATGCAAGCCATCCAGCGCGTGGAAGACCGGCAATTACAAAACCATCTGACCAGCGTCATCGAAATCAAACCCGGCTGGTTTCGGTTGACCACCCTGAAAATAGTGCTGGCCGGCATCAATTTGGTAGCCAAACTGGTGGCCACCAAAGGCGACCTCAGCGGCATCGTCACTATCCATTTTGCCCGCTGGGTGATTCTGCCCGGCAATAAACGCCTGTTGTTCATGAGCAATTACGACGGTAGCTGGGAAAACTACCTGGGCGAATTCATCGACCACGCCAGCGTCGGCTTGACCGCCGTTTGGAGCAACACGCAATTAGGCAAGGACCGGGGCTTTCCGGATACCCAATGGCTGGCCTTGCGCGGCGGCTCCCGCGACGAGCAGCGCTTCAAAAATTTCGCCAGAAACAGCCAGCTTGCCGAGTTGGTTTGGTATAGCGCCTACATCGATTTGTCCGTGAAAAATGTCGCCAATAACCGGGCGATACACGAAGGCTTGTTTTCCACGACCAATCTGGCTGCTTGGCTGAGATGCTTATAAAAGGACTCCCACAATGACCACCATCGATAAATTAGACGACGTACAAGGCATCGTATTTAGCGGCTATAACAAACATATGGCCCACTGTAGTTATTACCTGTTAAAAATCGACGATGCCGGCAAAACGAAACCTTGGCTGAAAAATCTGGTCGATCAAAACCAAATCAGCCATGGCGCGGACAAACCGACCGATGAAACTGAAAACCGTATCAACCTGGCGATCAGTTATTCCGGTTTCGAACAGCTCAACCTGGATAAAGACAGCCTTTACAGCTTCGAACTGTCCTTCCGGGAAGGCATGGATTCCGAACATCGTTCCGCGCTGCTGGGCGACCGCGGCATCAACGATCCCAGCGCCTGGGATTGGGGCAGCGGCCAAAAACGGGTGGACCTGTTGTTTATGCTGTTCTCCAAAAACGACGCCATCCACAACGCCAGCCAGAAATATCATGAAAAAGCCTTTAAAGGCGCCGGCTTGAGCATCGTGCAACGCCTGGATGCCGGCGAGAAAAAACAGGACGCCAACGGCTTTACCTTGGAGCATTTCGGTTTTGCCGACGGCATTTCCGACCCCGTCGTAGACGGCTTCCCGACCACCAGCGGCACCGGCGAAATCGCTACCGGCGAGTTTTTGCTGGGTTATCCCAACCAATACGACGGCAAACTCACCAAAATGCCGCAATTGGGTAGTGCCGGTGAAGCGTTCGGTAAAAATGGTACTTATCTGGTGTTGCGGCAATTGAAACAGGATGTCGGCGCGTTCTGGCAATTCATGGAGGACGAAGCCGCGCGGCAAGGTATCACTGCCGATTATCTAGCCGCCAAATTCGTCGGCCGCTGGAAAAGCGGCGCGGTGGTGGAGCCTAATCAGGACAGCGATCCGAATAAGGTTGATAACAGCTTCAATTTCACCAAAGACCCGCACGGCACCGGCTGTCCGCTGGGTTCGCACATTCGTAGGGCCAATCCCAGAGCAGTCGGCTTGGGTGCCACCGCAGAAGAAGCCTTGAAAGTCGCCAACCGCCACCGCATCCTGCGCCGCGGCCGCAGCTACGGCAACTTCCTGGAAACTCCGGCTAAAGACGACGGCAAAGAGCGCGGTCTTTTGTTCATCTGCTTAAACGCCAATATCGAACGCCAGTTCGAATTTGTGCAACACACCTGGATCAACAGCGTGAAATTCGCCGGTTTGTACGACGAAGACGATCCATTGATTGGTAGCGGCGTAGTGGAAAATCGCAACTTTACGATTCAGGATGAACCATTGCGGCGGCGGGTTTGCGGATTTCAGCAATTTGTGACGACACGAGGCGGCAGTTATTTCTTTTTACCTAGTTTGAGTGCGCTGGGCTTGCTGGCTAGTTCCTGATTGGGCATTTTGCAGTAAGCTCTGCTATTGAATTCGCTTGGCGAAAGGAGTCTTTCGCCAAGCTGCGGCAAGCATGCCAACGCCTTGCAAACATTCCCTTCATCGCTAACTTTGCGTGCAGCGCACCTAAAGTCTCGGCGCAATTAGCCATTTAATCTTTTCAGTTTGCTTCATGGCAAACTCCTTCTGCTTCTTCTATGCTTAAAATCAATTATTAACGGCCGGGAGGAGTTGATGAGCATCAAGAATTGGCCCACAGACGAGCGACCCCGTGAAAAACTCTTGCAGCGTGGCGCTACCGCGCTGACGGACGCCGAGCTACTGGCGATTTTTCTGCGTACCGGCACACCCGGCAAGTCGGCGGTGGATATGGCCCGCGATTTGTTGAGCGAATACGGCTCCTTGCAGGCGCTGCTCGGCGCCGATCAACAACGCTTTTGCCGGAGCAACGGTTTAGGCGATGCAAAATACGCCCAATTACAAGCCGTACTGGAAATGGCCCGCCGCCATTTCGCCGAGATATTGCAACGCGGCAGCGCCTTGACCAGCCCGGACATCACGCGCGCCTATCTCAGCGCCCAATTGCGTAGCTACAGTTTCGAAGTGTTCGCCTGCCTGTTTCTGGACAACCAGCATCGGGTGATTCAATGGGAAGAGCTGTTTCGCGGCACCATCGACGGTGCCAGCGTCTATCCGCGCGAAGTGGCAAAAAGGGCCTTATTTCATCATGCGGCAGCGGTCATATTTGCTCACAATCATCCGTCCGGCATCAACGAACCCAGCCAAGCCGACCGGCAAATTACCGACAAACTCAAACAGGCCTTGGGCCTGTTCGACATCCGCGTACTGGACCATTTCATCGTCGGCGACGGCCAGCCCTTTTCGTTTGCCGAACATGGCTTGCTTTAGCTCTTGACCGCCGCTACTGGCTATCTTGACCGATAGTTGGCTTATATTGGCTTAACACCCGCTCCGCCAAGCGTGAAAACGGCATGCTCTGGATCCACACCGAACCGGTGCCTGTCAGCGTCGCCAGAAACAAGCCCTCACCGCCGAACAGCATGCTTTTCAAGCCGCCACTCATGCCAATGTTGTAATCGATGTCGCCGCTGAACGCCACCAGACAGCCGGTATCCAGACGCAAGGTTTCGTTACGCAATTCCTTACGGATCACCGTGCCGCCGGCGTGGATAAAGGCCATGCCGTCACCGCGCAGACGTTGCAGAATAAAACCTTCGCCACCGAAAAAGCCGCTACCCAGACGTTTGTTGAAAGCGATATCCACTTGGGTGCCGTAAGCCGCCGCTAAAAACGCCGATTTCTGGCAAATCACTTCTTCACCCAATTCAGCCATATTCAATGCCGCGATTGAGCCCGGAAAAGGCGCGGCAAAGGCCACCCGGCGTTTTTGCGCACCGTGATTGGTGAAATGGGTCAAAAATACCGACTCGCCGGTGAGCATGCGTTTGCCGATACCAAACAGCTTATCCATCACCCCACCGGAACCGTCGCCCATCTTGGCTTCGAAGTCTATATCCTGCTCCAGATACGTCATCGCCCCCGCTTCGGCGATCACGGTTTCTTTGGGGTCGAGCTCGACTTCGACCATTTGGATGTCATGACCGATAATCTGATAATCGACTTGATGGCAACGCATAGGTATCTCCTCTTATTTAGTTGAAAAATTAAACGCTTGCTAAGCAGACTCAACCGGGCTGAAAAAATTCATAGCAGCCGCGGCCCTGCTGTTTGGCAAGATACATGGCCTGATCGGCGTGACTGAGTAAGCAATCCGGCGTACCCACATCCAGCGGACATAAGGTAATACCGCTACTGACGCCAATTTTCGCGGTTTGCCCGCCGATATAGTAGGGCTGGGAAATCGCCTGATGAACACGCAGCAAGGCTTGCTCACACTGCGGTTTGGATTCCAGACCGCCCATCAATAAGGCAAATTCGTCACCGCCTAATCGGCACACCGTGTCGTCCTCGCGCAAATTGGCCTTTATCCGCTTAGCCACCTCGATCAGCAATGTATCGCCAGCCTCGTGGCCGAACTGGTCGTTGACCTGTTTGAACCCGTCCAGATCCATATACACGACACCCAATAAGGTACTGTCGCGTTTACAGCGCGCCAAAGCCTGACAAAATCTATCGTTGAACAAGATACGGTTAGGCAATTGCGTCAACGGATCGTGATGCGCCAAGCGTTCCAGTTCCTGCTGCTGAAGTTTGGCTTGGGTGATGTCGGAAAACAAACCGACATAATTCAGAATTTCACCGGTGCGGTTGCGCATGGCCGAGATCGTCAGCAATTCGACATATAACTCGCCGCTTTTCTTGCGATTCCATATCTCACCTTGCCAGCAACCCTCGGTTTGCAGGGTTTGCCACAAGTCTTTATAGAATTGCGCATCGTGTTTTCCCGACTGCAAAATACTATGATTGCGGCCGATCACTTCCTCGCGGGCATAGCCGGTTATCGCGCAAAAAGTCGGGTTGGCATCGATAATATTGCCGGCCGCATCGGTAATGGTGATACCTTCATGCGCATCGCTAAACACCCGGGCCGCCAATTGCAATTTATCTTCGGCGCGCTTGCGCTCGGTAATATTGGTCAAAATGCAATGAATAACGGCAGGTCGGGCCTTATCGCCCTGCAAGCGGCCGTCCAGAATCACGGTCAACATATGACCCAATTTTGTCAGCAGCGACAATTCGCATTCCAGCAAACCGTAGTGATTCAGCAGGTGCAGTTTTAGCCGAAAATCCTGTCCGGTTTCCGGCGAAATGAACTCAAACAGTTTGCGGCCTATCAGTTCATCAACGTCGTAGTCCAGCAGCGCACACAATTGCGGATTGACATCCAACAAATTACCTTGTCTATCCATTGCCAGATAGGCCACCGGCGAGTTTTCGAACAAGCTGCGGAACCGGCTTTCGCTTTGCCGTAACGACTCGGTCAATTGCAGCGCAATCGCCGCGTTTCGGCGTGCATTGATATAGGCCCAGGTAATAAAAAACAGCAAAAAGCTGATCAGCACCAACGCCAATACTTCAACCCAGGGCGGCTCGAATCTGGCGGTCTTACTGAAGGCTGGCATGGCACTGTAACGCAAGGTCCAAAAATGTCCGCCCAAATCCAGACGCTGTATGCGAGTCATGGCACCGGCATCGGTTTTAAACGCTGCCGGCACCAAGCTGGCCTGACTATCGAAAAGCAGGCCCTCGGCACTGAGATCGTCCTGATCAAAAATTTCCAGGCGCAAGGCCAATAAATCCTGTCCCAGGATAGCTTTCAGCAAGTCATTCATGCGATAAGGAATGTATACCCAGCCCAGTAGCGCGGAACGGCGCTGCTCTAAGGTTTGTGGGATGCTGCCGTTGCGATACACCGGAAAATACGCCAACATCCCGGCTTGTAAATCGGCCTTGGTTTCCTGGATTAGAACCAACTTACCGGTATAGGCCAACTCGCCGTTGTCCCGCGCGCGCTCCATCGCTTTGCGCCGAATCGGTTCAGAGTACATATCGTAGCCAAAGGCGCGGAGATTGCGGCCGCTGAACGGCTCCAAGTAGATAATGCTGGAATATTCGCTGCGCGGCTCTAACGGATTAACTACATAGTCAGGAAAGCCCTGGCGGCGAATATCGGCAATATGCTGTTCGAGCTGTCCGGCGGGAATCCAGACCGTATAGCCCACGCCTTGCACCCCCGGATGGCTGCGATCCAACTCCAGCATTTCAACAAAAGCACGCCAGTCCTCGCGGGTAACCTCATAGCTTGCGGCAAACAAGCCGGCGGCGCTACGTAGTGTTTGACCATGCAAAGCCATACGTTTGCTGATGTCGCTGGTAAGGCGTTGGGTTTCAAAATCGAAATATTCCTGTAAGCGCTGTTGATAGCGCCAATTCAGATCTTGCCAAGCCACAAACAAGGCGGACAGCGAAATCAGCAAAATCAGGAGAGCCGGATAGTAATGCCGGTAGCGCGCCAATAACTTTTGTGGAGCAGGGCTAGTAGTCATGCTTTCCCCTGTTGATATCGGAATATTCCGTTTCAGACCGTCGGCCAAGCTTGCGCCACAATCTAGGCTTAAAAGTATAGCGTGGTCGTTGCGATTAGTATCCGGCGAAATTCCGGATCAAACCTTCGGCAATCACTGCTTGAAGATAATCCCTTGAGCGCTTCGGCATAGCTCAATCATGGGCCGGCGTTTCTCTAACTTGCCAGCGGCTTGGGCAAAGCATTAGAGGCCGAGGGGTGACGACTGGGAGAAGACAATTGTTTACGCGGGCCCGGTGCGAACCCTGTTTAGGCAGTTGGGCTCCCGCAGAAGCGGGAGTGCCTGTATTTTAAGAACCTGCTTAATGCGCCAGTAAATTGACCAAAATCTGTTGGTAAATTCGGCTTAAAACTTCCAGCTCGTCCAGGCCAATGTGCTCGTTGACCTTATGAATACTGGCATTCAAAGGCCCCAACTCAATCACTTGTGCGCCAGTCGGGGCGATGAAACGGCCGTCGGAGGTGCCGCCGCCGGTATCGTCCAAAGTTTGAAAGCCGCAGACGCTTTCAATCGCGGCATGCGTGGCGTCGATTAATTCGCCTTGCGAGGTCAGGAATGGATTGCCGGACAAGCGCCATTGCAGATCGTATTTAAAGCCGTGTCTGTCCAAAATTGCCTGGGTACGGGCCTTGATGGTCGCTTCGTCCAGCTCCGTGCAAAACCGCAGATTGAACTGCACTTCCACCTGGCCGGGAATGATGTTTTCCGCACCCGTGCCGCCGTTGATGTTCGACACCTGCAAGCGGGTCGGCGGAAAGAATTGGTTGCCGTGATCCCACACTTCTTCGGTCAATTCTTTCAAGGCCGGCGCGAAAGTATGAATCGGATTTTCCGCCAGTTCCGGATAAGCCACATGGCCTTGGATACCCAGCACCGTCAGTTTGGCGCACAAGGAACCGCGCCGCCCGACCCGAATCACGTCGCCGATTTTCTTGTCGCTGGACGGCTCGCCGACCAAGCACCAGTCGATCTTTTCGCCGCGCTGCTCCAGCACTTCGACCACCTTGACCACACCGTGGGTGGCTATGCCCTCCTCATCGCTGGTCATCATGATCGCTATCGAGCCTTTATGTTCGGGATACTCGGCCAGGAAACGCTCGACGGCTGTGACAAACGCGGCAATGCCGCCTTTCATATCCGCGGCACCACGGCCATAGAGTTTGCCATCGCGGATGGTCGGTTCGAACGGCGGGGAATCCCACGCCGCCAAAGGCCCGGTCGGCACCACGTCGGTATGCCCTAAGAACACAAACAGCGGCGCCTGTTGCCCTTTTCGCAACCAGAGGTTTTGGGTATCGGCAAAATTCAGGCGTTCGTCAGTAAAGCCAAGCTTGGTCAAGCGCTGCGCCAGCAAATCCTGACAACCGGCGTCGTGGGGGGTGACTGATTCGCGACGAATCAACGCTTCTAGCAAAGAAAGGGTTTCGCTCATTATTCGGTAGGGTACTGATCGGGATTGAAGCCAACGATCAGTTGCTGTCCATCATCCAGAATCGGGCGCTTGATCAGGGTCGGCACCGCCAACATCAGTTGCACGGCTTTGTCTGGGGTTAAATCGGATTTTTGCGCGTCATCTAACTGGCGCCAACTGGTACTGCGTTGGTTCAGCACGGCATCCAGGCCCAGCGCATCGACAAAGCGTTGCAGCAAACCCGCATCCAGGCCATCGATTCGATAGTCGTGGAAGCGGTAGGCAATCTGCCGCGCTTCCAGCCAAGTGCGCGCCTTTTTAACGCTATCGCAGTTCTTGATGCCGTACATTACCAACATGGATTATTAGCCTTCTTCGCCGGCCAACAATTCTTCCAGGCTAGGCAAGGTTTTATCGGCGTGGGCACGCGCTTTGTAAACGTCCACAAACTCCATGAAAGCCTGCTCCAAATCGTCCAGCACTTCTTCCTCATCGGCTACCTCGTCTTCCGGAATTTCATCGGATTCCAGGTAGTCTTTTTGAATAGCGATCTCGCCGTTCAGAGATAACAGGGCGAGGATTAGGGCATTATTGGAAATATTTTCTGGCATGGTGTGCTCGCAGGTTAGGATTGAAGAGAAAAACGGGGCCGGCAACTGGCGGCAATTAAATCAACTGCGCGTAGGCAGCGTATCGAAAGGGTTCGCATTCATGCTGTGTTGCCTCCTTGGAACTTATGCCCGCATTGTAACGCATAGCCGCTCATCCTTGCCATGCGTTAAAACTCCCTGGCGCGCCGTCATACTTTCCCTGATCGGCTATTTTCCGCCGGGCATACTCCCGTTTCGATTCTCAGGACCAGCTTACCAGCTACATTTGCAATTACATCGGTTGGTTCGGAAAATTCCTACCTAGGGCTGCATAGCCGCACAAACCTGAGCGGCAGACCGCGTCCGGTCGATCTATTCGCTTAAAGCCGTTTTAACTGTATCCGCGTTCGAAACACCGGCAGCCAGCTTCTGCTTGAAAAATGCAGGCAAGGGACGTTTTGCGGCGTGATAGTCACTTGCCAATCCTCATCTCGAAAAAACCTAAGCTTGAGGTTGGCATCGTCCAACACCCACACCTCGTCCAGCCAGAAAGAGCCGTAGGGCACGCCAAACGAACGCACCGCCAGCACGTTGAACTGGCTATCCAGCAAGATTATCTCTGTCGCTTCTTCAAAGGGGCAATCCCAATCGCAAATTAACAGGTATTCATGCGCGGGAGTTTGAAATTGATGTAAAAGCCGATAGCCGGGCACATAAGACGAGCTCGGCAAGCCATTTATCAGTAATTGGGTCTGCAATGGCCAATCTTGATATTCGCCGGCGTGACTTTTCAAGGAAAAAATATCGGTTGTTTGCATCGTCTCGACCTGGATAAAACAAGGTTACAGCTTAATTTTATGACAGTCGAAAATTCGACAATCCTGAGTCTATCGGCAGCGACCGGTTACAGAAACATCATCAAGGCAACCTGAAATCCCCCATATTCCCTGCCCCGTTGTTTACAATAGCCCTCAAGGCACTTATTTTTGAGACCCATGACCGCAGACTTGCAACTTATGCCGCATCGCGGCCCCTGCAAACTCACTCAAATATAGCCATACCCAATACCGTAAAACCATTCCAGCACAGGATACATTTTCCCTCATGAAATTCACCGACACAGGCACCCTAGTCAATTGGCAGTTAGACGACATTCATATTATCCACCCCTTACACGACAAAGCCGACGGCGGTTCGCGCGGCGGTGTGTACCTGTGCATACCCAATTTTGAAGAATTATCGCCGCCTTTCGCGCTTAAACACGGCGAATACCGCATAACGCCTTGCGAGACTGATCTACCTCACCAAAAAAACCTCACGGCGCCTGACGAAACTAACTGGGGCAGCATCGAGGTAATTACCGATTGGCAGGAGCAGACGGAAGCAAACAGCAAAACCCTGACCGTCAGCACCCGCATTCGCGCGGTGTCGGAAACCGCCTTGGTACGCCCCGGCTTTCACCCCTATTTTTCGATTTCGCCCAACAGTTTTATCGATATTGCGGACACGCAGATCGAAGTTGCAACGCTCCCGCACGATAGCTTGAGAGTACATCACGCCAACTCGCCAGCGGCGCCGATCCAGTTAAGCACAGCAGATTACGTGGTCACAATGACTTGCGACATCTCGCCATTGTCGGCAAGCCTGGCATTGGCGTTTGGCATTTGGAGCGACAAAAAAGCCGAGTATGTCTGTATCGAGCCTATCATCGGCAAACAACCCGGCCCGGACGGCCTGCCGACGCCGCTGACCTTGCAACAGGATGAGGAGTTGGTAATGGTGTTTACGATTCGGGCGGAGAGAGTGAGATTTGCGGGTTAGTTATTGAATTTGTAGGTACGAAGCGGACAGACCTTCTCCCCATATTCCGCTTCGTTCGATCAAGGCTACATGGTCAATCGGCGAAACAGTGGCGGCATCCAAAAAAAAGTTCCGAACAACAACACCGACGCAGGCAATGGGACCGGGGTCTGTTGAATATTGATGGAATAAGAAAACACCCCAGTAATTGTTTGGCTTGCACTTAAGTTATCAAAGCGAAAATTATCGGCCAAAAGATAAGTTCCAGCAGTTAACCTGAGTTGATCGAAGTTGACAAAATTCCAGGAAGACGGATTGGCAAAACCTGCTTGCGACTCGAAGATTTGGCTAGTGATGTGCTGAGAACCGAATACGAAAGAACAGCTGTCAGCTAAACCGGCTTGCGGAGTGCAAGCGGAAGTTCCGGCCGGTAACGAACTGAGATCCCAAACCCAAGCTTGGGCTTCATTCGCCGCAAGCCCTATAAAGGAATAGTTAAAATCTATGATGGCTTGCCGACCTTCTTGAACGACAAACCGGAAACCATCGAAGTTACCTTCGTCAGACCAGCCATGGGTGCCCTTAAAGATATTGTTCGTATCCTGCAAGGTAAACAATTGGCCGGAATTGAAATCACCTATGCTGCTTTCCGCATATTCGTTACTTGCGTTGGCGGCTAAAGACATCGACACCAAAGCGAGCGACGAGATAACTAAACCTACAATCATTCTAGTTTTTTTGAGCATCTCTCAATCCTTCCGTTTTTGACCGTGGCTGGGTTTCACTTCCGCGCTACCCAGCTTACCGTTCTGACGCTAAATTCAATCCCGCAACAACTCATTAATCCCGGTTTTGCTGCGAGTTTTCTCGTCCACTTGCTTGATAATCACCGCGCAATACAGGCTGTGGCTACCATCTTTGCTGGGCAAGTTGCCGGAGACGACCACGGAACCGGCTGGAATGCGACCGTAGCTGATTTCGCCGGTCATGCGGTTGAAGATTTTGGTGCTTTGGCCGATGTAGACGCCCATCGATACCACACAGTTGTCTTCGACGATCACGCCTTCCACGATTTCCGAGCGGGCGCCGATGAAGCAGTTGTCACCGATGATGGTGGGGTTGGCTTGCAGAGGCTCCAATACGCCACCGATGCCGACGCCGCCGGACAAATGCACGTTTTTACCGATTTGCGCGCAGGAACCGACCGTTACCCAGGTGTCGACCATGGTGCCGCTATCGACGTAAGCGCCGATGTTGACGTATGACGGCATCAGGATCGCGCCCGGCGCTATGTAAGAACCGTAACGGGCTACTGCGTTGGGCACCACGCGGACGCCGGCTTGAGCAAAGTCGGCTTCGCTGTACTGGCCGAATTTGGTCGGCACCTTGTCGTAATAGCGCACGTCGCCGCTTTCGATGACTTTGTTTTCATTGATGCGAAACGACAGCAGCACCGCTTTTTTCAGCCATTGATTGGTGACCCAATCGCCGTCTTTTTTCTCGGCGACGCGAGCTTCGCCTTTATCAAGCATATTCAAGGCTTCGGCAACCGCGTTACGCACTTCGGTTGAGACGGTGGACGAGCTGATTTCGGCGCGGTTTTCAAAGGCGTCGTTGATGATGTTTTCCAGGTTTGACATGGCTTCACTTCTTGGAATGGTTTTAAAAAAGGGTCTGGGTTTCTTCCCCCTTTGTAAAAGGGGGATCGAGGGGGATTTATCTAAAAATCTCCCCTAGCCCCTCTTTTTCAAAGAGGGGAAATTCCTACGGCTTGTTTTCATTGAGAAATGCTTTAATCCGTTGCGCGGCTTCTACACACTCTTCAATAGGCGCGACCAGGGCTATCCGCACATGATTGGCGCCGGGATTGATGCCGCCGCTCTCGCGAGAAAGGTAACTACCAGGCAACACCGTAATGTTTTGCTGGGCAAACAACTCACGCGCAAACTCCGTATCCGAGATTGGCGTCTTGAGCCAAGTGTAAAAGCTGGCCGGCGGCCGGCTGGTCTCGCACACATCCTGCAAAATTTCGATAAATGCGCTGAATTTGTCTCGGTACAACTGGCGGTTATGCTTGACGTGCTCTTCGTCGTTCCAGGCGGCGATGCTGGCGTGCTGGGTCGGCACCGGCATCGGGCAGCCGTGGTAGGTGCGGTATTTAAAATACTGTTTCAACACCTCGGCGTCGCCGGCGACAAAGCCGGAACGCAAACCCGGCGCATTGGAACGCTTGGACAGACTTTGGAAAATCACGCAGCGTTTGAAATCGGTAATGCCGGCCTGATAAGCGCTTTGCAGCAAGCCTTGCGGCGGATGGGCCTCGTCGTCGTACAGTTCGGTGTAGCATTCGTCCGAGGCAATCACAAAATCGTACTTTTCGGCAAAAGCCAATAATTTCAGATGATCGGCTGGTGTCAGCACCGTGCCGGTTGGATTGCCCGGCGAGCAAATAAACATCAGTTGGCAGCGTTGCCAAATCGCCTCCGGCACGCTGTCGAAATCCGGCAAATAACCATCGGCTTCCACGGTATTCAGATAATACGGCTCGGCGCCAGCCAACAAGGCCGCGCCTTCGTAGATCTGATAAAACGGATTGGGCATGATTACCACCGGCTTCTCTGCCGGATCAATCACCGCCTGCACCAAGGAGAACAAAGCCTCGCGAGTGCCGTTGACCGGCAATACCTGGGTTTCGGCATCCACACCGCCGGTCGGAATCCCAAACCTGCGGCAGGTCCAGTCGGCAATGGCCTGGCGCAACTCAGGCAAACCTTTGGTGGTGGGATATTGGGTCAAACCGTGCAAGTGCCTTAGCAAGGCCTCCTGGATAAAATGCGGGGTGGCGTGTTTCGGTTCGCCAATCGACAAAGCAATATGCGCTTTGTCGGCCGGCGGCGTAATGCCTTGTTTCAGCGTAGCCAGTTTTTCAAACGGATACGGATGTAATTGCGATAAATGCGGATTCATTATTTGCTGCAATGCGGTTGTCTGCCATTGTTTCGGGCTTGTTGCTGCATCTGCAACGCTTGATTCATATGCTGATTCAAGTTCTCGATGCGGCTACCGTGCGATGGATGGGTGGACATAAATTCGATAGGTTGGCCGCCCTGCGCAGCCTTATCCATTTTCAACCACAAATTCACGCTCTGCCGCGGATCAAATCCCGCTTTGGCCATTAAATCCAAACCGATGGTATCGGCTTCGGTTTCATGCACCCGGCTGAACGGCAGAATGACACCGTATTGGGCACCAACGCCTAATAAGCCCAGCGCAGTTTGCCCCAATGCGGTTTGCGGCTGCGACACGGCTTGCACCATCGATAATCCGGTGCTGACCGCGGTTTCCTGCGACAAACGCTCATTACTGTGGCGCGCCAGGACGTGGCCTACCTCGTGACCTATCACCGCCGCCAGTTGATCTTGATTGTCGACCAGATTGATCAGACCGGTATGTACACCAATTTTGTTGCCAGGCAATGCAAACGCATTCAGGGTTTCATCTTCAAACACCACCACTTCCCATTGCCCGCCGGTTTGTTGGGTAATGGCTTGCGCCACACAGCTAGCAAATTGACTGTAGCGTGGGTTTTGCGTAATAGGGTTTTTGCTTTTCATGTCGCTGAAGGATTGCAAGCCCATTTGATCGACCTGATTATCGGACATGTAGATAAACTGGGAGCGGCCGGTAGGGCTAGTAGCGCAAGCAGTTAGCGCTAAGAAAACAGCCGTGGAAAGCAGGAATTTTTTCAACATGGCGACAACATCCGCAAGCAAAAGAAGCGACATTTTAACGTAACTTGTGAGCCGGAGTTAAAAGCTTTTTGGCCGATCAAGCCTTATTCCGACTCCGGATTGAACCCAGGCTATTTACAGAACAGCTCTTGAAAATACCTGGATCAGACGCTGTCGAAGAAATAAAAATCGCCGGGATTAGGCGTTTTCCAGCATGTGTAAAAGTTGCTGCAAGCAAAACAGCGTTGCCTGCTGGCGTATCGACTGCCGGTCGCCGCTGAATTGTTTCTGCAAACAAGCGCCTTTAGCGCCGCGCATTTGCCAGGCGATAAATACGGTTCCGACCGGCTTTACCGGCGTGCCGCCGTCCGGCCCGGCAATACCGGTGACGGCCAAAGCCAGATCGGCCAGGCTATTGGTCAAAGTGCCCGCCACCATTTCCAAAGCAGTCTCCTCGCTAACCGCCCCCACTCTCGCCAAAGTCTCCGGTTTGACACCCAGCATATCGATCTTGGCATCGTTGCTGTAGGTGACAAAACCCCGATCAAACCATCCGGAACTGCCCGGCACATCGGTAATTGCCTTGGCAATACCGCCTCCGGTGCAGGATTCCGCCAAAGCCAGACGTAGACTCAGGGTGTTTAGTCGATTGCCGAGCGCTTCGGCGAGTAAATAGCTTGGATCGTGCATGGCAGTCCGGTTAGCTGATACGGCATCAAGCCGAAAAGGGATTTTGTTGCAGCGAAAAGGTCATCGCTGCAACAGACGGGCGAATTTACTTAGGCAATTTGGCGATTTCCGAGACTTTTTCGAAATCGGCGCCGACGCTGATGATAAAGCTGGTCACTTGCTCGATGCTCATGTCCGATTTAACCACTTTCGATTCGTGAACAATCACCGCAAACCCTGAAGTAGGATTAGGCGAAGTCGGCACAAACAACACATAACGGTCGTCGGTCTTGTTGGTTACGTAGGCAGGTACCCAAATGCCCTCCTTTGGATATTCGATGTACACCACTTCGCGCGGCTCTTGCAATTGATGGCCGGCAATCATGTTCACCAGTTTCTTGGTCACCCGGTAAATCGTACTTAACAGCGGGATGCGCTCGATCAGGTGTTCGAACATCGCGATGATGGAAAACCGGCCCAGGCTGACCCGACTCCCCACATAGGTAATGGTCGCGAAACTGGCGGCAAACAACAGAAATGTCACCAGATAATTATCGGAATAACCGTAAACGAATTGAAACAAATCGGTAAGTCGGTCTTTCACGAACAACACGATTTGTACAATCACCATAACCGGTATAAACGCCAGAATGCCGATCAGGGTGTGGTTAAGGATTTTCTTCATGATGCGCCTACCTTTATTAATTATAGTTGTTAGGAAACTAGGTTTTAGCAGAGTTACGCCGGTTAAGGAAGTCTCGATGCATGCATTGCCTCCGAAACACCCCTAGCCGCACTCAAGGTAATATTTTATAAAGGCCGCGCGTGGCAATCGCCATCAGCGGCAGCATTACTCCCGTCAGGCACAGCAGCGCGCTCAAGGTCGTCAGACTGGCGCTGGCATCCCAAATAGTCAAAGAACTATTTAAAGAGATATTGGACGGCGCCAAGAACGGAAACAAGGACACTCCCATGGTTAAAATCACCATCACCACCATCACGGCACTAGCCAGCAACGCCCAATACGCTCTATCCAGACGGGACAACACCAACGCGGCTATGCCGCAGACAAAGGCTAGAGCGGGCAACGCCCATAAGGCCGGTTCGTGTTCGTAATTGTCCAACCACAAGCCGTCGCCGCGCTTCACGAATTTAGTCAAGGGATTGGAAACGCCACTAGGCATGATGTCGGTAGTGACATGATAGCCTTCCAGATGGGTAATCCAGCCGCCCGCCAGCGCAAACAACACCAAAAAAGCCAGGCCGCCGGACATCGCCAAGGCTTTACTGCGCTGATAAAGCGCGTCTTGGGTATGCGTTTGCAGGTAAATCGCGCCATGCACTGTCAATAATGCCACGCAGGTAGCACCGACCAGCGAGGCAAACGGACTGAACAGCCCGGAAAAACTGCCCAGAAAAGCAATGTGCATATCGCTAGCCAAATGAAACGGCACACCTTTCAATAGATTGCCGGCCATCACCCCCAACAGCGCCGCCGGCAGCAAGCCACTAATAAATAGGGCTTTATCCCATTTTTTTAGCCAGTCTTCACGAGTCACGCTAGCTCTGCAATACCAACCCAAAGGCCGCACGAACAGCGATAACACCGTCAACAACAGCAAAGGCTGAAAACTGGCAAACGTCGCCGCATACACTGTTGGCCAGCCGGCAAACAACACACCGATGGTTGCCAATAGCCAGACCTGATTGCCGGCGCTGGTTGGCGCCAATCTGGCAACCAGCTCGGCGCGCTGCGCTTCGGAGGCATGCAAAAACGGTAACAACATGCTGACGCCGATCTCGATACCGCTGCTCAGCACAAAACCCACGACAAACAAGCCCAACACGCCCCAACAGACCAAGCGCAGCATTTCATAATCAAACAACATGACTTGGCTCCTGGTTAAACGGCAACACTTCTACACTGCCCTGCGCGATAAATTTTAAAGTTAACATCACAGCCAACGCCAGCAGCCCGGTATATGCCAAACCGTAAGCCGCTAGGCTGACTGCTAGATCGGCGACAGTCAGCGTGGACACACCTTGCCAGGTGGGCAGCATATCGGCAACCAACCAGGGCTGCCGGCCGAACTCCGAGATAAACCAGCCGCTGGCACTCGCCAGCCAAGGCAACGGTAAGGCATAAAGACTGGTTTTAAATAACCAGGCATGGCGCCAACCGAGAATGCTAGAGGCATTCGCCGCTAAAAACAGCAGTACCAGCAAAACGCCAGTCGCAATCATCGATCTATATCCCCAATACAATGGCGCGGTAGCCGGCACGCTGGCGCGCACAGCCTGTTCTATCTGCGCCGGGGTGGCATCGGTCACGCTCTCCCGCCAACGCTTCAACAACAAGGCATAGCCCAAATCGACTTTGGCGGCGGCAAACGCCGCCAGTAATTCCGGCTCCTTTTTGTCGTCGCGCAATTCCTGCAGCAAGGCATAAGCTTTTACGCCGTTAGCGATGCGCCGGCGATTTTGCTCCAGCGTCGCATCATTGGGCAGACCGTTAATGGCCGCCAGCTTGTTATGCTGCATCGCACCCGCGCCATAAATGCTGACATCGCCTATCGCCATGGTGGCAATCACAGTCACCAAACCAAAAGCCGCGGCGATGCGGTAAGAACGTTGCGCCAGTTCGATTTCGCGCTGCTTGAGTAAATAGTAAGCGCTGATAGCCAACATAAAGCCGGCGGTCACCACATAACTGGCCAGCAGACTATGCACAATTTTCGCCCAAGCCAGCGGATTGCCCAGTACCAGCGATAAATCGAACAACTCCAGCCGTAGGGTTTGGGGATTTAATTCCGCACCCACCGGATTTTGCATCCAGCCGCTGGCAATCAGAAAGCCAAACAAACTCAAGTGGCAGCCGATAGCGATTAACCAAGTCACCACAAGATGCGACCACTTGCCCAAGCGCTGCCAGCCAAATAAAAACCAGCCCAGCCCATTGGCGGCTATAAACAGACCGGCAAAACCCAGTAACAAGGGTATGGCAAACACATCGCCGACATAATGCGAGAAATACGACCAATGGGTCCCGAATTGACAGGCCATCGCCAGCGAAGCAACCATGCTCAAGCCAAAACCGATGGCGAACAACTTTCCCCAGAACTGCGTGAGGCGTTGGTAAACGCCCTGCCCGCTGATGACAAACCAGGATTCCATGCCCGCCAACAATAGCGACAAACCCAGCGTCAACGGAACGAATAAAAAATATTGCACCGCATGCAGCGCAAACTGCGCCCGCGATAACTCAACAACCGTTTCGGAAATCATCCCCACTCCTCGGTCAAGCTCAAAAATGCGGGCAATTATAGAGTTATCCGCTTGCTTGTCTGCGATTTTCTCGACCGATTCGCATTAAAACCAGAGTGAAAAACTGGAGAATACCGACTACTGATATACACTTTTCAACTTACAAGCACACATTCCAAAACCTCATGGGCTTTACTCCGCGCATTATCGTTGGACTAAAAATAGTCGGTATCGCCCTGCTCTACGCCATGTTGGCCAAACTGGTATTGGCTTTTTTTTCCGACAACGGCAATGTCACGCTGGTTTGGTTTCCAGCCGGCCTGGGGATGGCCACCTTTCTGTTGGGCGGTAAGCGCTATTGGCCGGGCGTGTTCATCGGCGCGTTTCTTGCCGGCATGCTGGTCGGCGACTCCTGGCTAATCTCCGCCAGCATCGCTACCGGCAATATCCTGGAATCCTGGCTTGGCGCCTGGCTGCTGCTCGGCAACCCAAGCTTTTCGTTATCGCTGCGGCATCCTCGAGATTTTGCCTGGCTGACGTTGACAGGCATCATCGCCGCCTGCTTCAGCGCACTGATCGGCCCCATGACTTTATTTTTAAGCAAATATCTGCCTGCCGAAGCCCTGCTGCCCAGTATGCTGCACTGGTGGATGGCCGATGTATTCGGAATCGCCTTGGTCACGCCCTTGATTCTGATCTGGCGACACTGGCCGAAAGACTGGTTTGCCCCCAAACGCGCGTTGGAAACGCTGGCCTTCATAGCAACGAGTTTTTTGAGCGGCCAAGCGGTGTTTTTAAGCTGGTTTCCCAACCTGCTGAGCGCTTATGGCGAAACTTATTGGGCCTTCCTGTTCGTGGTTTGGGCGGCGGTCAGATTCGGCCGTCACGGCGTGTTGCTTTTGGTGACAATGACCGCCATTCAATCCTTGTGGGGTTTGCAGCATCAGTTGGGCGCATTCGCCACCACACACCTGCAAAGCGGCCTGCTAAACATCTGGTTTTACCTGTTCATCCTCGCTAGTGTGGGCATACCGCTAGCCCTGACTTTATTCCATCAACAACAAATCAACCAGGCCTTGCAACAAAGTGAAGCCCGCTTGAGTTTTGCATTGGAAACCATCGATACCGGCGCCTGGGACCTGGACTTACAAGATTATTCGGTGCAACGCACAGACATACACGACCAAATCTTCGGCTACAGCCATCTGCTGCCGCATTGGACCTATCATACTTTTCTCGGCCATGTGGCACCGGAGCATCGCGACATGGTCAATGCCGGCTTCCAGCATGCTCGCACCACGCACAGCAATTGGGATTTCGAATGCCGCATTCGCCGCATCGACGGCGCAATCCGCTGGATTCGCGGCTCCGGTTGCCACCAACTCGGCAATAGCCCGCGTATGACCGGTATTCTGCAAGACATCACGGCATACAAATTGGCTGAAGAAGATCGGCAATTGGGCATGTTGTTTTACCAAAATTGCAGCGAAGCGATGATGATCACCGAAGCGGATGCCACTATCGTCTCGATTAACCCGGCATTCAGTCGCATTACCGGTTACTCCGCCGAAGAAATAATCGGCAAGAACGCCCGGATTCTGGGCTCCGGCCGGCATGACGATAGCTTTTTCCAATCCATGTGGCAAATCATCAATAGCAAAGGGAAATGGCAGGGCGAAATCTGGAATCGACGTAAAAACGGCGAACTTTATGTCGAGCAGCTCAACATCAACACCATTTTCGACCGCAACGGACTACCGCTAAAGCGTATTGGCCTGTTTTTCGACATCACCCAGCGTAAGCTCGGTGAAGAACAACTGTGGAAACAGGTTAATTTAGATCCGCTCACGGGTGTTGGCAATCGCCGCCTGTTTTACGACAGACTGGAGCAAGACATTAAAAAAGCGCAGCGCGGCGGCTGGTTTTTGGCATTGCTGGTGGTGGACATCGAGCACTTCAAAGACATTAACGAACGCTTTGGTTATGCGCAAGGCGACAGCATTTTGCAGGAAGCCGCGCAGCGCGTACTAGCGAATGTGCGGGAAACCGATTTGGTGGCGCGAATGGATGGTGCGGAATTTGCGGTCATCCTTGCCGAGCTGGAAAAAACCGACAGCACTGAGCGCGTCGCGCAATTAATTATCGAAAAACTCGCCGAACCGTTTACGCTGGAACACGACACAGCCCAACTCAATTGCCGTATCGGTATCGCCATCTGCCCTGACCATGCCGACAATACCGAAGCGCTGAAACAAGCCGCTATGAATGCCGCCAAAAAAGCCGCCTCACAAACTTACCGTTTCGCCAATCCGCCGACCGCGTTTTAACCGCGATTCAGCCAAGCCTCAACACAGGCGCTGCCGCGGAAACACGCAGCGGAATTTACTGCCTCTGCCCAGTTGGCTTTCAATGTCCAGCTTGGCATCGTGCCTGACCAACACATGCTTGACGATGGCCAGCCCCAAACCGGTGCCGGGGATTTTTTGATTGCGTTTCACTTCGGCGCGGTAAAAGCGTTCGGTAATCCGGGGAATGTCCACACTGGAGATGCCGTCGCCAAAATCTTCCACTTCAAAATAAACGCTGCCGTCGGGCTTGCCCCGCCAACTCACTTTAACCGGCGAGCTAGGCTGCGAATATTTCATGGCATTGACCAACAGATTGCTGAAAGCGCTACGCAACTCCTCCATATCGCCACGCACATTGGCTCGGCTATCCAACACCAGCTCGACCCGGCGCTCGTCCTTTTCCAACAAATCGCTTTCCTGGCAAACCTGCACGAGCAAATCAGGAATATTCACGCATTCGAATTTCTTGGTTTTGCTCTCCAGGCGCGCCAGTAGCAGTAGATCATCGATCAAAGCTTGCATGCGCTCGGTCTGTGCCGCCATGTTTTGGAATGAGCGCGTGTAAGGACTGCTACCGTCGTCAAGTTCCTGCAAGGTCTCCAGATAACCACGCAACACGGTAATCGGCGTGCGTAATTCGTGCGAGACATTGGCCACAAAGTCGGTACGCATCCGTTCGATATTCTTTAGATGGGTGACATCCTGCGCCATCAACAAACGTAAGCCGGCACCGTAAGGGAAGATACCGATTTGCAAAATCATGTTTTCGTTGATCGGCGAAGGAATACAAACCTTGTTGTGGTAATCCTGATCCTTCAGGTACTGAATAAACAACGGGTGCCGGACCAAGTTAGGAATCCGCTGCCCGTTATCGGAACGTTTCAGGCCCAGATAGTCATAGGCCACTTTGTTGCTCCACTCGATTTCGCCGTAGCTGCCTAGTACCACAATGGCGTCAGGCAAGGCGCTGGTCGATTTGCGAAACCCATCCAGCATTTTGCCCAACTTCTTCTTCTGGCGTTTTTGGCTTTTGCGAATTTTATAAAAGTGGTAGTAGATATCGCCCCAGATCCCTTTAAAATCGGGGCGCTCTCCGCGGCCGCCCTGGCTTAACCAACGCTCAAGGCGGCTCACGTTGATCGATTGCTTAATGTAGAGAAAAAGGGTGATTGCCAATAAGAAATAGCTGAGGTGCCCGACAAAAAAACTCAGCAGTAAAGCCGGTATCAGTAAAGCAATAGCAATATTTATTTCCCGCTGCCAACGCTGCATGAATAATCAGTCTGCCATCGAAAAGCGGTAACCGAATCCGCGTACGGTCTGGATCAGTTCCTCGCGGCCATATTCGGCCAGAATTTTGCGCAAGCGGCGAATATGCACATCCACGGTACGCTCCTCTATGTACACGCTACGCCCCCAGACCTGATCCAGCAAATGGGTTCGGCTGTAGACCTTGTCGGGATTGGTCATAAAAAACTGCATCAATCTAAACTCGGTAGGACTGACTTCCAGACTGCGGCCGGCGATAGTCAGTTTGTGTTGCTCGGCATCCAAAGTGAGATCGCCGACGCTGAGCTGTCCGGATTCCGACAACTTCCCGCTGCGACGCATCACGGCCTTGATCCGGGCGATCAGTTCTTTCGGTGAAAAAGGCTTGGTCACATAATCGTCCGCACCAATTTCCAAGCCGCGAATTTTGTCTTCTTCCTCGCCGCGCGCAGTGAGCAAAATAATAGGCAATTCCTTGTAACCCGGCTCGTTTTTCAAGCGTCTGGCCAATTCCACGCCGCTGATGCCCGGCAGCATCCAGTCCAGAATAATCAAATCCACCATATTATCGGCCAAACTCTCCCGGGCCTGCTCGGCACTGCCAACGGCGATCACCGTCAAATTGGCCTGTTCCAGCACCATGACCAGCATCTCCCTGATCGCTTCTTCGTCTTCCACGACCAGGATTTTCAAGTTCGACATAAGCATGTTTAGTCTAAAGGGTCCAAGGATTAGGCTAATTTAGCAGCGCTATATTACCGTTTTGTGACAAAAAAAGCCGACCAATCCCCGAGCTATCGTCCCTTACCAGGGTCCGGCATCGGCCCCGCCGTCACGCCACTATCGCCAACCGGCGCGGCAAAGGCGTCCGACACTAAAGTACTTATATTGCCGCCGCTCAGCGCTTCCAGAAACGCTACAAGATCAGCGATTTCCCGATCAGACAAGCCCAGCGGCTTGAGCAAGGGCGACAAATTTTCGTTGGCTACGCCGCCTTGATTATAAAACTTCACCACCTCGGCCAAGTTCGGCAAGGAACCGTTATGCATATAAGGCGCGCTGAGCGCGACGTTGCGCAGCGACGGGGTTTTGTAAGCCCAGCGGTCGGCGGGATTCTGGCTGATTTCGTAATAGCCCAAGTCGCCGGGTTTCTCGGTATTTACACCTTTCAGATGCTCGCTATCCACATCCACAAACACGCCCGGCGCCACTTGCACCCGTTGTTTTTCCGGCGACTTTTGCATGGATTCGGCATAGCCAACGCCAGTGTTATGGCGTTTTTGATCGGTAAACAAGGCAGACTTGTCGCCAATCACGTGACAACTGCTGCAAGCGGCTTTACCGGTAAACAAAGCAAACCCCCTTTGCGCCGCCTCGCTAATCGCCGTTTTTTGTTTCCCAAAATACCAGCGGTCGAATGGCGAATCGGCGGCATTTAACGTGCGCTGATAACTAGCCAAGGCCTGACCGATGGTTTCCATGGTCGGCCCTTTGTTAAAGGCTTTTTCAAACAGCCCGCGATAATCGGCGCTGGCTTTTAGTTTATCCACCACATAGCCAATCGACGGATTCGCCATCTCGTTATGCGCCAGCAATGGGCCCCAAGCTTGTTGTTCCAGACTGTTTTCCCGGCCGTCGTGAAATAGCAATTGCGCATAGCCGACGTTATACAAAGACGGGCTATTGCGCCTAACGCTACGCCCTTCAATACCCACCGCCGTGGTCATTTCGTTATTACTAAAGCCTTGTTCCGGGATGTGGCAGATGGCACAGGAAAAGGTATTGTTCAGGGAGAGCCGCCGGTCGAAGAACAGCTTGCGACCCAATTCGATTTTGGCGTTGGTCAGCTGATTGTCTTTCGGCACCGGAAACTTCGGCAAGCCGAGTGGCGGCTTTAGAGCAAAGTCGATCAACTTTGCCGGCTGCCCCCGGCGCTGTGCCAGTGCCAGTGAACGGGTTTGGTAATCGGCTTGCTGATAATTTTGCTTATTGTCACCGGGCTGGAACAACATGTCGGCCCGTGCCGGTAGTGGCAAGGTTTGTGGTTTAGCATCGGCCAGCAAGGTTTTGACATCGTTGATCAGCGTGTCGGCATGCAGAAAATCCACGCTATAAATATTGCGGACGTTTTTGTCCTTATCGATCAAATACACCCGCAACAAATGCGAAAACGTGCCGGTAAACTGGCCTTTGTCGTCGTAGACTTTTTGCACGTTTTGCTGGTAACCGTCGAGGATGGGCTGCAATTTGGCTTCGTCTTTAGTAGTCAGAAATTGCCAGTCGAAATCGCCGGTTTTAAAACCCTCGCCGTAATGGCGCATCATTTCCGGCGTGTCTTGGGCAGGGTTAAAGCTCAAAGTCAATAACCTGAGTTTGTCCGCCAATTCCGGCTGTTTTTGCAATTGCCTGCTGATCTTGTGCAACACCTGGGTCGCCAGCGGGCAGCCGTTGACATCGCTGCAGGCGGCGTAGATGAAACTGAGTAATACCAGTTTGTCGCCCATTAAGTCGTGGAGGTGTTTGGGCTGGTTGTTGGTGGTTATTACTTCGCCATCAGCAGCTTTTGTGATGATGGGTAGGTTGTAGGTGCCGGGTTTTGCGGGTTCAAAAGGTAGTGCGGTGTAGCCGGGGGCTAAGGGGTTTGGTTTTTGTTCTTCGGCGAAAACTGCTGCGTTTGTCAGTAAACAGAGGATAGGGAGTAAATAAGGGAGTTTCATGAGATTGCTGCTCCTATCGTTCCCACGCTCCAGCGTGGGAACGCAGCTGCGGACGCTCCGGCGTCGGCTTTAGGAAAAAGTAGACTGGGGCGATCAGGGAGCTTCATGGATGCTGTTTACTCTTGGGATTTGGTGTCGCTGGCGCGACAGCTTGATTTAATGTCGGGTCTCGGCCCGACAGCCGAGGTACTTTTCTTTGCTTGTCCAAAGAAAAGTACCCAAAAGAAAAGACACCCGAATGCTGCTTGTTTCCTGCGCTCCGAAGCTTTTGAACGGGGTTGCCGAAAGGGGCTTCCTGCCCCTTCGGCAACGCGCCGCATCCATGCGGCGCCCCTCCGGGCTGGTCCGTTCAAAAGCTCCGGTGCTCGGCGCGGCATACGGGAGGAAAACCATCCCGAAACTTGAAGGACACTTTATTTTTACGTAAATAAAGTAGCCTCAATGCAGTGAAACGGAATCGAGGAGAAGATAACTTCGATTATCCTCGATTCCACTACGTTTCATCGAGGCTACTTGCTACTTATTCTTGCGCGGATCATCGGCCGAATTCGTATAAGTAATACCCCATGGCCCAGTAGCGATTAATTCGACGATTGTTTCCTCATCAGTGGTCCACACATAATGAGTGTGTCCGGCCGGCAATACAAAGCCTGAACCTACATTCAGAATCTCACCTTTTTTGGTGTCAAATGTTTCACCCATGCCATTGCCTAATTTGCCACGGAGAACGGTAATTACCTCTGTGAACGGGTGTATGTGCGGTGGGATTGGATAATTGGCTGGAAATTTCAGCAGAGCGATAAAAACTCCCGCTTTGTTTGGGTCCCCTAATACAATGGCGCTTTTGGCACCTTTAGGGAGTATCGGTTCGTCATTCCACTTAACTGTATCCGGAACAAAAGATTCCGTGGTAACGGCGCTCATCCGTTCAATTTTGTCCTGAGCTAGTGCGAAATCCGCGAAAGAAATAAGTATTAAAGCTATCAAATAAAATCTCATCTGGTTTCTCCATTTTCTATATTGTTAAGCTCATAGCTCTGATTAGGGCGCGTGTAGGGCGTCAATAGGCGTAGCCGTATTGCGCCGTATGTTGGCTTTAAATCATTCGGCGCATTACGCTATCGCTAATGCGCCCTAAAAACACTTCGTAAATAATAAGCCGTCGGATTTGGCATGGGTTCCCCCCGCATGCCGCGCCGAGCACCGGAGCTTTTATCGAGAATAGCCCGAAGGGGTGCGACAGGGAGAGCCTGCCCCGCTTTTTCGGGCATGCCGCACGTCGGCGGAGGGGCTGGGAAGCCCCTTCTGCCGACCCTCGATAAAAGCTTCGGAGCGCAGGATCAAAGCGGCGTCCGGGTGGCTTTTTCTTTGGATACTTTCTTTTGGCCAAGCAAAAGAAAGTATCGCGGCTGTCGGTCCGCGAACCGACATTAAATCAAACCGTCGCGATAGCGACACAAACACAACAACCCCGAATGACCACCGAGCAAACAACTACTTAGGCGAACCACCATACAAAGCATACGCCCCAAACCGCATTTGATGCGCCCTACCCAGCTTCTCTTTTGTAAAATCAATCGAGAACTGCTCGGTCAACTTGCTACCATCCCAACTATAGGCTTTGAAGAATTGCTCGTTGTCCGCGCCTTTCTTGTCCCAATTGGCCAGCAGCGACGAGGTGTAATACAAGCGTTTGCCGTCCCAGCTGGAGGACACCATATTCACTTGCGCGCCGATTTTTTGCTCAAACACTTGTTTGGGGTGGAACGGATCGCTGATGTCGAAGCGGCGGGTCATACCATCCATAAAGGTATTGACCCACAGGGTTTTGTCGTCGCTGGAGATGGAAATGTCCACCGGCAACGGGATTTTGGCCGGTTCGCCGATGTCCGCGACATCCTTGGCTTGCCATTCGCCCTTGTCGTCTTGGTGTATCAACCAAATTTTTGAGGTCAGCGCGGTGCTGGTGAAGCAGTAGTTGTGATCTTCCGCCCAAGCGCAACGGATTTCCAACGGCGCACCGGGAACATCGAAAACTTTTTTCGGTTGGCGACTGTGTAAGTCCCATTGCACGACAGTGTTGCCAAAGCGTTTCATCGCTTCCGGGTCGGCCAGCATTTTGCCAAAGTCCATCATGTAGTTAGACCAGCCGGTGAACGACGAGGTCAGCATCAGGTTTTTGCGTGGCAATACCCGCACGTCGTAGTTATAGCCGTCGGCGTATTTGCCGGATTTGATCGCGCCTTCCAGGTTGCTGTCGGTCGGCAGCCAGTAGGTGGCAATGTAATCGCCGGCGTTGCTGTATTCCACAATCGCGGTGCGGCCGCCGTGGTCTTTGTTATTGGACAAGCCGGTGATGATCATCCGGCCCGGCAAGGCGTACAAGCTATGCGGGCCGACCACACCGCCGCTTTTGGCGACGAAATCGGTGATGGTTTTGCTGAGTTTAGGTTTGGCGGGATCGGTAGACACGTCGAAGATGAAAATCTTATTGGTATCCAGACCACCGGCCCACAGAAATTTACGATCGTCGGTAAAGTCGGAATGGTGGGCTTCGTTACGGCCACCCACCGACAGACTGCCGATCACTTTGCCGTATTGTTTGGATTTGGGATTGACGTCGACGGTGACCAGCTTGTCCTGCTCGTCGCCAACGCCTTCCGCGCCCAAGGTCCAGATGTACACAAAATCTTCCTGGCCGGTGATTTTCGCCATGTACGGCGAGGCACAGGTTTCGTCAGCGCTGGCGGACAGGCTGGCGGTGCCGAGTAATAAGGCGGCGCTAAAAGTGCTTAGTTTAAATGTCATGGTGTTCTCTCCCCTTGTTGTTATCGTTCCCACGCCTCAGCGCGGGAATGCATGTTGAACCGCTCTCGCGGTTCCGGGACGCTGGAGCGTCCCACCTCAGGTTCCCTCGCCGGAGCGTCGGAACCATGAAACTACCAGCTTAATCGCTCGTGGTCGGGTCGATGATGGTGGTAATTTGTTCGATGCGATTGGCCGGAAAACCGCCTTGCTCGGCGTGTTCGCGAATCGCTTGTTCGTTGTCGGCGATATAAATGCAATACACTTTATCGCCGGTCACATAGCTTTGTAGCCATTGGATGCGCGGCCCCATCTCGCGCAACACGCCGCAGGATTTTTGGGAAATGCCTTGCAACTCGGCTTGCGTCAGCTGGCCGGCGCCGGGAATGTCGCGTTCGATGATGTACTTGGGCATGATGGCCTCCTAATAAATGACCGGTCGTCTAATTTGCCGGCGTTAAAAAATGCTGCCGGGAGGGCAGCGGTTATTTCGATTGGTAGGCTGGGTTGAGGGAAAGCGAAAACCAGCCAGGCGTCTTCTTAATGCTCGGTTTCATTGCATTCAACCCATCCGACGCACTAAGACACACTTCAGTAAATTCGGTAAACCTCATGACCACTCATTAATTTGAACTCCGAATTCTTCCAAAGCAGTTTGTTTTGCGTCAAACTCAGTCAAATGCCAAGAATCGCCATAGAGTCCCTGGTTAGTTGTAGAATAACAAAGCAAGTAACCTGATCCGTCGAAATATATATCGATGTCAAACAATTCTCGACGTGTAGATGAAGTATTATCGCTAGTTGTATTAGCTACAGGCCACCACCCAGTTTTTTGATCTCCAGCGACAAAAACAAGCTTTTGAACACGACAGATGATTTTGGAAATGCTCATAGTTTTTTGATCAAATTCCAGCTAACTCAATGTTGCAAAAGATGTATGCTTTTTAGCTAGGCACCCGTAAATGCTAGGCTTCATTCCATTCAACCCATCTTACGCACTAAATTCTTGATTTTTAGAAAAAATATTGTTTACTCCAACTCACCAAGGGCCTGAGGATACAAGAAGTATTTCATAAAAAGCGCTGTCTTAGCTCCGCCATGACTTGTTCGCCATCCAGTAGCAGCGCCGAATTGGCGTCTATTTCCTTGCAACGCTTTTCAATTTCTTGCCGCCACTCCTCGGAAACAGGTAAGTCCTCTTCATAATCTAGGCTTTCGATCAGTATTTCCGCAATATACGCTCTTGCTTCCGGCTCCAGTTTTAAAGCCTGTTCGGTTATCGTTTGCGCATCCATAAATCACCTCCAATTTGGCGCTAGCATGCGATAAGGTAGGAACTCAATCAAGCCCGAAAATAATCATCCAACAAATCCCGGCAAACCGCCTGCAACGGCTCCACCGATTGCTCGACTTTCATTCTTAGCAACGCCCCCTGCCAGCCGTTCAACATCAAATCCGCCATGCTCTTCGCCGAGCGATCCAGTCGCACCGAACCTTGTCTTTGGCCGCGTTCCAACGCCGCTTGCTGCAAGGCACTGTATCGACCGACGGCATCCAGCAAGGCATCGCGGCATAAAGGGCTGGTATCGCCAATCTCGCCCATTAAATTACCCAGAAGACAACCGCCCTTGAAACCGGTTTGCGCCACCTCGGCTATCAATCCCAAATAGTAAGCCTTCAAAGCCGCCAAGCCGTCCGTTTCCGAATTTTGCAAATGGCCGGATAAGCGCAGGATAAACGGCTCGATGTAATGATGTATTGCTTCGGCGGCGAAGCGTTCTTTGCTCTCGAAATAGGCGTAAAACGAGCCCTTGGGTATTTGCACGGTATCCAGGATCTCTTTCAAGCCGGTGGCGTGATAGCCTTTTTCCAGCAGCAAGCTGACGCCCTGCTCCAGGAGCTTGTCTTTTTTCAGCTGTTTGGGTGCTAACTTCGTCATGGGCCTTATTATGCGACCGGTCGTCTTATTTTGTAAATAAGTTTTTTCTAATTTATAAAAAATAATCGCGTACTCTTTGTAGGTCAGGGTGCGCGATGGCGCTCCCTGACAATTTAAGCTTGTCACGTAAACGCTTTCGCGGCAACGTAACCTACCTGATACTTGATTGTCGCAACATCAGCCAGAACAGCAAGCGCCAGACCTCAACAAATTAGCGCCTTTAGGCAAGCCAACTAGCGATTTTTCCGCCCTAATATGCTATTTTGAACGCTCTGTTATTTTTCCCTACCCAACCAGCAACATGAGCATAAAATCAGACAAATGGATTCGCCGCATGTCCGAGCAACACGGCATGATAGAGCCGTTTCAGGCCGGGCAAGTCCGTGAATCCGCGCAAGGACGCATCATTTCTTACGGCACCTCCAGTTACGGTTACGACGTCCGTTGCTCCAACGAATTTAAAATCTTCACCAACATCAATTCCACCATCGTCGATCCCAAAGACTTTGACGAAGGCAGCTTTGTAGATGTGAAATCCGACGTCTGTATTATTCCGCCCAATTCGTTTGCGTTGGCCCGCACCGTGGAGTTTTTCCGGATTCCGCGCGATGTGCTGGTCATCTGTTTGGGCAAATCGACCTACGCCCGCTGCGGCATTATCGTCAACGTCACCCCGCTGGAACCGGAATGGGAAGGCCATGTGACGCTGGAGTTTTCCAACACCACCCCGCTGCCGGCGAAAATCTATGCCAACGAAGGCGTCGCGCAAATGCTGTTTTTCGGCGGCGACGACGTCTGCGAAACCTCTTACAAGGATCGCGGCGGTAAATATCAAGGCCAAACCGGAGTAACCTTGCCCAAGGCTTGAGTGCCCAATTCCTTAAACGCCACATCACAATCCATTAAATACATGATGCCGACCAGTCAAACCGAGACGCTCGACCAGTATTACCAGCAAGTTCAAGACATTATCCTGAAACGCCAGGATTGGATAAGTGGCCTACTACCGGCCAGTACCGCCGTCACCACCCACGGCAATTACACGGACGCTTGGGTGCGGGACAATGTCTATAGCATCTTGGCGGCCTGGGGCCTGGGACTGGCTTACCGTAAAGTGGAGGGACAACAGGAACGCACCTATTTACTGGAGCAAAGCGTCGTCAAACTGATGCGAGGTCTGTTGACGGCGATGATGCGGCAAGCGGCCAAGGTCGAAAAATTCAAGCACAGCCAGGACCCGCTAGACGCTCTGCACGCCAAATACAAAACCAACAGCGGTGAAGTGGTGGTGGGCGACAGCGAATGGGGGCATTTGCAACTGGACGCCACCTCCTTATTCTTGCTGATGCTGGCGCAAATGACCGCCTCGGGCTTGCGGATTGTGTTCAGCATCGACGAAGTCAATTTCGTGCAAAACCTGGTGCATTACGTCAGCCGGGCCTATCGCACACCAGACTATGGCATCTGGGAACGCGGCAATAAAATGAATCACGGCCTGGCGGAATTGAATGCCAGCTCGATCGGCATGGCCAAGGCGGCGCTGGAAGCGATGTCCGGCTGCAATTTGTTTGGTAAGGACGGCGGCCAGACCGCGATCATCCACGTAATCAGTGACGACATCGCCCGCACCCGCATTACCCTGGAAGCCTTACTGCCACGTGAATCCATCTCCAAGGAAGTCGACTCAGCAGTACTGAGTGTGACCGGCTTTCCGGCCTTCGCGGTAGACAATAAAGCGCTACGCGAACGCACCGAGGCTTTGATTGTCGACAAACTGCAAGGCCGTTACGGTTGTAAACGCTTCCTGCTGGACGGCCATCAAACCGTCATCGAAGATCATCAACGCCTGCATTACGAACCCAATGAGTTGAAGCAATTCATGGACATAGAATGCGAATGGCCGCTGTTTTTCTGCTACTTATTACTGAATAAACTGTTTGCCGGCGATACTGAAGGGGTTGGTGATTACCGCCGCCGCCTGGAAGACTTGCTGGTGGAGCAGAACGGCCAATGGCTGTTGCCGGAACTATACATCGTGCCGGAAAGTGCCATCCCCGCTGAAAAACGCCACCCGCACAGCCAAACCCGCATTCCCAACGAAAACGTACCCCTGGTCTGGGCGCAAAGCTTGTATATCCTGGGCGGTTTGCTGCAAGACGGCTTGATCAGCGTGGACGACATCGATCCGCTGGGGCGCTACAAATCCACCCGTCTGTACCCGAACTCCACATTGCAGATTGCCCTACTGGCCGATGACGAACAGGTACAAGACGAATTGCGCGGGCGCGGCATCCCCTCGCAAACTTTAACTGAAATCGCGCCGATCCAAGTGCGAGACGCCAGCGAATTAGCCGCTGCTTACACCCAAGTGGGCCGCAACGACCGCATTGGACTCACTGGACGACCCCTAAGACAATTACGCACGCTAGCCACCTCCAAGCTTTACGTGCTGGCGGGCGAGCCTTTATTGTTTTTACCGCAATTCATGAACCAAAAAGGTTTTTATATTGCCATGGACAACCAGTTACTGATTCAACGGCTGCGTACTGAACTGGCCTACATCATCCGCCACTGGGACAATCCCGCTCAGCCCTTGTTGGTCATCAACATCAAGCACAACATGCTCGGCAACGAAGACCGCCAAGTATTGTTGGGTTTTATCGAGCAACTCAGCCAAGGCAATGTGCAAGGCACACCGGTGAAACTGGGACGATTGACTGATTTTGTGCAAACGGCCAGCCACGAAAAAATCGGCAACTTACATGGCTTTAGCTTTTCGGAAGCGAATTGGGAAGAGGTCGAACGGCCTTTCGCTAATTTGCTGGCCCACGACGACCAAGCGCCGCAAGCACTGGATAGCTTCGTACTGACCGAGTGGGAAATTGGTGACGATGGCCGCTTAGTAGAACAATTGCGCAATAACCCCAACCTCTATGCCCAGTTGGAAGCCCTCACCTTGCTCTGCCAACGCCACGGACTTGATTACGACACCGGCTTACGCAACGACGAAAACCAGCCAGGGTACGTGCGCGACTTGCTAGAAGAAGTGTATGCCCGAGCCGGCGACCGCCATGCTTGGTATGTGGTGCGGCGTTGCGCCAGCTTACTGGGCAAATACGACATCAACCTGGAACAAGCCGCCACCGAGATTCTGGTGCGCCAGCATGGCTTGACGGTAGGCCGCGCTTACAGCGGCAAAGCCACCTTGCGCCGCCCCACCGACTCCTGGCAAATTCTGGACACTATCCGCACCTTTAACCCCAACGACAGTAGCCAGCAAATCATCGTCCAGGAGTTAATCATCTACCTGGGCATGCTGATCAAGTTAAAGCCGGAATTGTTCGCCGACATGCACACCATTCGCGTCGGCCACATTCTGCAATTGATCATTGCCAGACAAAAACGCCTGAGCAGCACCTCTCTGGACCAGGCGTTTAGCGATATTTTGTCGCTGCCGCCACATCAGGTGGCGGACCTATTGCAGGAAACCCTGGAAGATTACAACAACAGCGAAAACCAGCTGGGGCAAGTCGAAACCTTGCATTGCGAAGGCCCGCAGCGCGATCTGACCGCCGCGCGCTTTCCGGAGTCGATGAACCCGAAAGACCGCGGCGACGCCGACGACTGGTATGCCTGGCGCGAACAGCAAGGCAGCGTCGGCCGGGAAAACGAAGCCTTCTTCGCTGGCGTATGGGACTTGTTGCATCACTGCAAGGGTTTGATGGTCGGCGAAAAATACAACAGCAAACGCCGGATCGACAGCGAAATCATGCTGGCGCAAATGACCGCCGGCGAACAAAGCTTTAGATTACATATCAACCATATTCTGAATAAAATTCAGGCGCCGGTGTATCGGCAATTGAGCGTGGAAGCCCTGCGCGCGCTGGCCTCCATTGTCCGCGATTATCCCGACCTGTACATTGACGACACCTTGGTGACGGATATTTTGATCGGCCATGCGGTCAGAATAAGTTGGCTGCAACAGCACCCGCACTACCGCGATCATTACGAAGAATGCGTATCGCTGGCTTGGCAGGCTTTTTACCAGTTGCCGCCGCATGCGTTGGCCAACGCGATACTCGATGCCTTGATCCACCTGCTCAACAACGCCACCCCAACCTCATGAGGACGACTATGATTCTAGCCGGCGACATTGGCGGAACCAAAACGGTTCTGGCCTTACTCGACAGACAAGCCGACGGCACGCTGAGCTGTTTGCAGGAACAAACTTTTGCCAGCGGCGAGTTTCAGACTTTTGAGGAAATTCTGGATCTATTTCTGAGCGACACCCCAACGGTGACATCGGCTTGTTTCGGCATAGCCGGCCCGGTCGTCAATCAACGCTGCCAAACCACCAACCTGCCCTGGCTATTGGATGGCGAACAACTCAAAGCTCGACTGGGCACCGACCGGGTGAAATTGCTGAACGATTTGGAAGCCATGGCAATCGGCATGCTGCACCTACAGGAACAGGACTTCGTCGAACTAAATCCCAACGCCGAGCCGCAAACCGGCAATATTGCGGTGATCGCCGCCGGCACCGGTTTGGGCGAAGCGATGCTGCATTGGGATGGCGAACAGTATCACCCCATCGCCACAGAGGGCGGTCATTGCGATTTTGCCCCGCAAAACCCGCAACAAGATCAACTGCTGACTTTCCTGCGCGGCCGTTATCCTGCGCATGTCAGCTGCGAACGGATATTGTCCGGTATCGGCTTCAGTAATATCTACGACTTTCTGGTCCAAGCCCGCTTCGCCCCGCCCTGCCCGGCGGTGCCTGCACCCGCCAATGCCAGCGGCGTTGATCGCAATGCGCTGATTTCGCGCTTGGGCGTGGACGATGAAGATCCCTTGTGCCGCGAAACCGTGCGCTTGTTTGCGGAACTTTACGGCGCCGAAGCGGGTAACTTGGCCTTAAAAGCCTTCGCTACCGGCGGCGTATTCATCGGCGGCGGCATCGCCCCCAAAATCAGATCGGTGCTGGAATCCGGGGAATTTATCCAGGCTTTTGTCGCCAAAGGCCGGTTTCAGCCCATGCTCGCCAAGCTATCGGTCAAACTGGCTTTGAATCCGCGCACACCTTTGCTGGGAGCAATGCACTACTTTGCCGCGCAATAAGCATTTCGTATCAAGCTATAGAAAAAGGTACGGCAGCGTCGGAATCGGCTAGGCTTATAAATCAACCTTTTAAATAAGCCTTTGCTAGATTTACTTGCTAGCAGTGTAGCCGAGTCATGGTCCAACCCAAGCAGAAACAAGCCAGTTTGCAAAAATCGCTATCAATCCTTCAAGCCGCGCTCGACTCCAGCACCGACGCTATATTGGTAGTCGATCTGTTCGGCAAGATCGCCACTTTCAACCCGCAATTCATGCGGATTTGGGGCATCCCGCCAGGTTCTTTGAAGATCGGCGACGATGAGAAATCCCTGAGCTACGCCCTGAAACTGCTAAAAGACCGAACCTCCTTCCTAAACCGAATCGAAGAGATTTATAAATACCCTAAGCAACGTTACGCCAGCGAACTGGAGTTTAAAGACGGCCGCTTTATCGAAAGCTATTGCCAACCACAATATCTGGACGGGCAACCGGCGGGCCGGGTTTGGAGTTTTCGGGACATCACCGAGCAAAAAACCTCGCGCAGGCGCTTAGCCCAATTAAGCTTTGGTATGGATCAAATGCATGACAGCGCTTATTTGATTACCGAGAATGCCAGCTTCATTTATATCAACAACCAATCCTGCAAGGCTTTAGGCTATAGCCATCAAGAGCTGTTGCGCTTGAGCGTATTCGATGTAGACCCTTGCTTTCCGCGCCAAGTCTGGGCCGCGCACTGGGCGGAGCTGAAAATTAAGCGCTCGAACAAGTTGGAAACCATCCACAAAACCAAGGATGGCAGGTTGTTTCCGGTGGAAGTCGTGGCCAATTATTTTGAATACGCCAATGTCGGTTATAACTTGGCTATCGCTCGGGACATTAGCGAACGTAAGCGTATCGAAGAAGCCCTGCAACAGGCCGCACTGATTTATCAAAACAGCAGCGAAGCCATGCTGTTGGCAGACTCGGATGATCGCATCCTGACAGTCAACGCCGCCTTCACCACCATTACCGGCTATCAATCCGATGAAGTAGTCGGTAAGCACATTGGCATTTTAAACAGCAGCATCCACAGCGAAGCTATGTGGCAAGCCATTCAAAGCAAGGGCAGCTGGCAGGGCGAAATCTGGGACAAACGTAAGAACGGCGAGTTATACGCCAAGTGGTTAACCGTCAATACCATCTTTGATGCTCAACAGACCATGCAGCGACGGGTGGCTTTGTTTTCCGATATTACCGAAAAGAAAAAAACCGAAGGCGTGATCTGGCAACAAGCCAATTTCGACCCATTAACCCAATTGCCGAATCGGCGCATGTTTTACGACCGGCTGAGTCAGGAGATCAAAAAAGCCCACCGGGAACACAAGCGTCTGGCGCTGTTGTTTATCGACCTGGACTTATTCAAGGAAGTGAACGACACACTGGGACACGACATGGGCGACGAGCTGCTGCAAATTGCCGCCCAACGGATTTTGACCAGCGTGCGGGAAACCGACACGGTAGCCCGCCTGGGCGGCGACGAGTTTACTGTGATTCTGAGCGATGTCGGCGACCCCGACAACGCCGAGCGTATAGCCGGCAAGCTGTTGCACAAAATGACGGAATGTTTTCAGTTGGGTAACGAAATTGCTTATATTTCCACCAGTATCGGCATCGCTTTTTTCCCGGATGACGCCGACAACCTGAAATCGCTGTTAAAGCATGCGGACCAGGCGATGTATGCCGCCAAGCGCCAGGGCCGAAACCAATATTGTTTTTTCATCCCTACCATGCAGGAATCCGCACAAGCGCGGCTGCGGCTCAGTAACGACCTACGACAGGCTCTGGCCGGGCAGCAGTTTTATTTGTGCTACCAACCCATCGTCGAACTGGCTACTAATACTGTACGCAAAGCGGAAGCGCTGATCCGCTGGCAACATCCAACACGCGGCCTGATCAACCCGGCGGACTTTATTCCGATTGCCGAAGAAACCGGTTTGATCAGCAGCATCGGAAATTGGATTTTTCAGGAAGCCGCCGAGCAAACCAGTCGCTGGCGGCAATCGATACACGAAAAATTCCAGATCAGCATCAATAAGTCGCCGGTGCAATTTCGGAATGAGCGCGAAAGCCATCGCGATTGGCTGGATAGGCTGGAGGCACTGAGTCTTTCCGGGCAAAGCGTCGTCATCGAAATTACCGAAGGCCTGTTACTGGATGCCAATAGCAGCGTGGCCGAGCAACTGTTGTCGTTCCGCGACGCCGGCATTCAGGTGTCGCTGGATGATTTCGGCACCGGCTATTCCTCGTTGTCTTATCTGAAAAAATTCGACATCGATTATCTGAAAATAGATCAGAGCTTCGTCCGCAATCTGGCAGTTGGCTCCGACGACATGGCCTTATGCGAGGCAATCATCGTGATGGCTCACAAATTGGGCATAAAAGTGATTGCCGAAGGCATAGAAACCTCAAGCCAACGGGATTTGCTTACTGCGGCAGGTTGCGATTTTGGACAGGGTTATTTGTTCGCCAAACCGTTACGGGCCCAGGAATTTGAGCAATTGTTTGCCGATTGCAAGCTTTGAAAGATCGGCAGCGGAGGGAGTAAGGGAAGTATGCCAAGCAGGCATGAACATCGAAAACAGTTTAGTTGGGAGCCACCGAGAAAACACGTCTTCCGGTGGCAGCCGTTAATCAATCCGGATTGGATTAATTAGATGCGTCCTTAGTGAGCGGCGCTGTAAACTTTCATCATTTCTTTGTAAAGGTCCAGAGTCGCTTTCAAGCTGGCTACGGCGTTGGCATCACCTTTTTCGATCTCATCGCGGGCAACCTTCAGTTTGTCGCCAGCTCTTTGACGCAAACGCTCGGTTTGCTCATAACGGAACTCTTTTTGCGACTGGCGAACGTCGCCCAGTGCTTTCAAAGTACCTTCTTTGTCGCCTTTTTCCAACAAGCTTACAGCTTCTTCTACTTTGGCAACGGTAGCTTCACCGGCTGCACGTACTTTGGCGTCGCCAGCGCTGTTTGCATTAGCGGATGTGGAAACCAATGCTGCGGCGATCACCAAAAATGAAGCCAAGGTTTTTTTTACTGTGTTCATACAAATCCTATCAATTGATAACTAAGTGTTTTTTTAAACCACATTAAAATTACAAATTTATGACTGTATATTTTAATCCGGTTGCTTGCTCAAAGCCTTTTCATCCTACCATAGATTCTGAAAATAGCAGCAAAACCGGGAAAAATAGCCTAATTACCACAAATATTAAGAGGTATAATTTATTGCGACGCCAAGCCGGCAATATGTTTGATAAAGCCGGTTTCATTGACGAAGGTAATATCGTACATTTTAGTCAACCCCAACACCTGCTCATCACTAACACCCAAGACCAGCAACAGAAAGTTTTCCTTGGCAATATCCAGCCTGCGCCGCATTTTGCAGTACTTGTCGATAAACGAACGAAATTCTCCGGATTTACATTCTATAAATACCGGTATCCGCCCGTTAATTAGAAAAAATACATCCACTTCATATTTATCTTCGTTCGCAAACTGAATATTAAAGCTTCTTAAGCAAGAGAAAAGCCCTTTGCTTTCGTAGAAATGTTTCAGCAATTTCATAAACACGTACCACTCCAACCATTCACCATTAAAAAATCCGACAATGGCCGACATACTCTGTAACGTCAGATGGACTCTCTTTTCATTTTTATTATAAAAATACTTGGCGACAAACGAGAATTCATACAGGTTTTTACAAAAGCCGGTAATGGTTTTAATTTGATTTTGACTGTAATCGCTTAAATTCAAAACAACCGATGCGTAGTTATTTCTTTGAGCTTTCCTAATCCTATCCAGTACATCCTGCAAAACCGGAAAGTTATCGCCCAATTCAACCGCCATTTCATCATAAAAACCTTGCGTATCCAAGGCGTTATGATTTACTTCGACCTGGATATTTTTACGTTCGAACCAGCTGATGATGGGTTTGTACTGCATACTGTTAGTCATCACAGCAGTGTTGTGCAAATCCACCTCTTCGTCTTTAGGCAAGCGAATATCGGATGGCGCCATTTCCGTTACAGGATTACTCGCCTGTTCCAACTCACGGTATTTAGCCAGTAGCACCCCGTATTTATCGATCAGTTTCTTCACAAAAACCAAGGTATCGTGAATTGCCGATGCTTGTTCGCAAACCGGACACTTAACCGTTTTGCCCACATGCTCGTTCGGCACTTCACGTAAATAGGCACAATTGTTACAGCGCAGAATTGCCATATGGCGTCCTTGAATATTTATTACGGTAATGAATGTACTTGGCTAAATTCAAAATAACCACGCAATCAGCTTGCACTAAAAACTGGCGTTTAGCTCACTGAAGAGCCGCATCTTGACGCTAACAATCCACCCTGAATCTAACGGATAACGCCGGCCGCTGTGTCACAAATCACCCCATCGGTCTGGCAATTGTAGACATGCCTGCACAGACCTCAACCTGAAAATACGGCAAAAATACCTATCTAACTGATATAAAACAAAAAACCAGATGCACGGGTTATTTTTGAATCTGGATCAAAATTTGCTGAGAAGTTTAAAACGGCTGTACAAGCCTTATCCCGCACTCTCGATCACAGGTGATTTATGAGCAAAATCGGCATTTTTTTCGGAACGGATACCGGCAGCACCCGACTGGTGGCAAAAAAAATTTTTAGTCTGTTGGGCGAAGAGCTGGCCGACAAGCCCAAAAATATCAATCGAGTAAAACCCGAAGAATTATTGCAGTACGACGCGCTGATTTTAGGCACCCCGAGCTATGGCATAGGCGACTTGCCGGGCCTGGGAGCCGGATGCCAGGAACGCAGCTGGCAAGAGTTCGTACCTTCCCTGGACGGCGCCGATCTCTCCGGCAAACGCATCGCGCTATTCGGCTTGGGCCATCAAGAACGCTACGCTTCGCGTTTCGCCAGCTCGCTGATCCAGCTTTACCGGGTGTTTTACGGCTACGGCGCCGAAATGATCGGCCGCTGGAGTACGGAAGGCTACACCTTCGAGCATTCCGACTCGATAATCGACAATCAATTCGTCGGTCTGGTGCTGGATCAACGCGGTCAACCGCATTTGACCGACGAGCGCATTCGAGTCTGGCTGGCGCAAATCACGCCGCAGCTACTGCCGGTCTTGGCGGAGGCCGCCTAAATGGTGGCCTCATTCCTAGCAGAGCACGATTCCGTGGATCTAACCCCGCTAGCCGACTGCTCGACTTGTGCTTACCGGGATAGCTTATTGGCTGCCGGCACTTGCAAACCGGGCGACCGCTGTGTGGTCGCCGAAAGCGGCCGGCAAATCGACCGTTTTTTTAAAGTTCATCCGGGCTTCGCGCCGAATTACGCCAATGATCCGTTCTGGGAACGACGGGCAATCGCCGCCCGCTATCTCCCCACCAATCATTTACGCCCGCTACTAACCGATCCTGACGAAGCGGTGCGCCGGGTATTGGCCTACCGCGTACCCGTTGACTGGCTACTGGAGTTGAGTCAAGACAGCGACAGAGAAGTCCGGGTCACCGTAGCTGATCGTCTGCCCGAAACGCAACTTGAACTGATGGCCAACGACCCGGATTATTTGGTGCGAACCTACGTGGCCAAACGCTTGCCTGCCGGGCGGCTGTTCCGTCTGGTCGCCGACCCGGACAACGAGGTGCGCCGCACCGTCGCCGAACGCATACCCAGTGTCAGTTTGGGCTTGATGGCCGAAGATCACGAGGTGAACATCCGCCGCATCGTCGCGCAGCGCATGGACGTCGACGATCTGGTCATGATGAGTAAAGACGAAGACTGGACCGTACGTTACGAGGTGGCCTTGCGCGCCGAGCCGGAACTGCTGAAACAGATGCTCGACGATGCCGACGAAGAAGTCAGCTTTACCGCCCGCGAGCGCTGGGAAGCCCTCACCATGGAGACGGCGCATGCAGCAGACTGAACACATCATCGGCCTGACTTATGCGGATCGATTGCGCATGGCGACCGAATCTCGCCATCAAGCGCTGCAGGAACAGCTGGGTTCTGAATTGGCGGCGCTGACCTCGCTGATGGGACCGATGAGCGACGGGCCGGAATGGCCGGCCGGCGCAGCCTGGCTGGCGGCACGGCATGGCCAGAACGCCTGCGTGATCTCGGATGGTTTATCCGATCCCTGGGTAGAGCGCGACCGCCCGGAAACCGGCCTGGGCCTGGAAGTGTTTATCGCAAGCCCGGATTCCGGCACCGCCACCGATGCGCCGCTCAGCAAACTCGCCGACACCTGGTTATTTCCTTTAACCGCCGAAGTCAGCCACACCCTGGCCGGCTTTCCGCGTTTGAGCGAACGGCTGTTGAACGGCGAGCTATTATCGATGGAATTCGCAATCGACCATATCAAGGACGGCCGTGGGCAAATCGGCGCACTGCTGGGCGCTAACAGCGAACCCGGCAAAACCCTAACGCTAGCGGGTGGCGAGATAAAACTGGTTGCCATCACCTTGCTGACCGGCAGCGAATTGAAGTATCTGCGCGGCAAAGGCGAACTAGCCCGACACGAATTAGCCGACAAACTGAAAACCGCCGGTGTCGGCCATCTGTCCTTACTCCACCGCCCTTCTCTGGTCTGATCTGTATGCCTCTTACGCCCGAAATAGATGCCTGGCTACTGGAAAATGGCTTTCAATTAGGCCTCAACCCACACGGCAAACACCCATTGATTCTGTCCGCCCAACAAGGCCGGAGCGACGTGCTGGCCTTTCTGTTGGAGCAAGGTGCAGATCTTACGGCGCTGGACGCTTACGGCAACAACGCGCTGTGGGCCGCATGTTTCGCCGAAGCCGGCGATTGCATCGGCTTGTTACTGGAAGCCGGCATCGATATTAACTATCAAAACCCGAGCGGCGCCAGCGCGCTGACTTATGCATCATCCAGTGGCAAGCACGCGGTGGTCAAGCAATTACTGGAAGCCGGCGCCGATCCGCTACTGACTACTCAGGACGATTTCAGCGCGCTGGATCTAGCCGCCAATCGCCAATGTTTGCAGTTGTTACGCAGTGCGATGAAAGCCGTGCAGGCATAGCGGAACCGGACATTATTCACTTTTACCCTAAATAGTGGCACTCTCGCGAAGGCGGGAGACCAGCAGCTACGCTGGAGTGGTTGCGCCGTCTCACAGCCTTCCAGCCTTACCTGCGCGTATCGGGATCGCATGCGATAACAGCGCTACACCCACATGCTTAGCCACCAATCTAAACCCTAAGCCGGAGTCCGCCTATTGCCGCAAGCCCAGCTCGGGCATAGAATGCGGCCTTTCTCAACATACTCCGAGGACGCACCATGTCAGACTCTTATTGGTTTAGAACCGGCGAAGCCACCGTATTTTCCAGCGAAGGGCAAGGCACCGACGCCATGCCGGAAATTCTGATTGGCGACGTCAAAGGCCCGGCCGGCCATGCTTTTGCCAATCTGATGGGCCAAACCGCCGGCCACACGCGCATGTTTGCGATCCGCGCCACCAACCAACAAGTGCGTCCGGCCACCATCATGGTGCCGAAAGTCACGATCAAATCCTCGGCTTATGTCAATTTATTGGGCGGTCCGGTACAGTCGGCGGTCGCCGACGCAGTCATCGATAGCGTCGCCGACGGCGTCATTCCGCGCCTGCAAGCCAACGAGTTGTGCATCATCGCCATGATCTGGATAGACCCCTCCTGCGCGGAAAACCCGGATTTGGACCGCAAGGATTTGTACCGCACCAACTATGAAGCCATGAAGCTGGCAATTTCCCGAGCGATGAGCAACTCGCCCAGCATCGACGAATTGATCGCCAACCGCCACAAAATCTTCCACGAAATGTACGACCCGGAAACTGGCGAATCACAGTGGTAGGCTTGTAAAGCAAATCGTCAGGGAGCCGCGATAGCGGCAACCTGACTGACTGCTTAATTCATCATAGAAGCGTATTGTCCAAGCATCATCGCATTCACAGGCAAATCCGCCCGCTCTGCAGCCTAATCCCTTTGCCACCTCCAGCAAGCAGTGTTATTATCCCGCGCCGTATCCGCCCGCACCGCAGCGAGCGATTCGCGTCAACGGAGACGCAAGAGGCTGGTTTTCAAGGTTATACGTTCGCCCTCCGCTTTGTTAAAATCCGCCGATTTTTTGCCCTCGCGGCCTGCCCAGTTTGCTAGGGTGTAATATCCATGCCGCTCGTTCCAATTCCGCAGAGTTTGACCACATGCCAACCCAACCGCTCGAAACGCTGTTCCGCTCAGAAGTTCTCTCCATGTCGGCCTACCATGTCGCCGATGCCAGTAACTTCATCAAACTCGATGCCATGGAAAATCCTTATAGCTGGCCGGAAGACATTCAAACACGCTGGCTGGAATCACTGAAATCCTGCCCGATCAACCGCTACCCGGACCCGGAAGCCAAGACCCTGGCGGCCGCATTGCGCCGAGCGAACGGCATACCGGAGCAAGCGGCCTTGCTGCTCGGCAACGGCTCGGACGAGATCATTCAAATATTGCTGATGGCTCTGAGCGCCGATGCCACTGTGTTGGCACCGGAACCCGGATTTGTGATGTACAAGCAAGTGGCGCAAAGCCTGGGCCTGCGTTACCTTGGCGTGCCGTTGCAGGCAGACTGTTTTGAACTGGACATGCCGGCCATGCGCGCGGCGATTGCCGAATCGCGACCCTCCCTGATTTTTATCGCCTATCCCAACAACCCCACCGGCAACTTATTCGATGCCGACGCCATCAAGGAAATACTCAGCCTTGCACCGGGCTTGGTCGTAGTCGACGAAGCGTATGCGCCGTTTGCCGACGCCAGTTTTATCGGCGAGCTAGGACATTATCCTAATTTACTGGTGATGCGTACCGTTTCCAAACTGGGGCTGGCCGGCTTACGCCTGGGGTTTCTGGCCGGCGATGCGGCCATTGTGGAGCAGCTGCATAAAGTCCGCTTACCCTACAATATCAATAGCTTGACCCAAATCACGGTGGGCTTTGCGTTGGATCATGGCGAGTTTCTGTTAGAGCAAACCCAAACGCTGCGAGCGGAGCGCGCTTCAGTTCTTCAAGCCTTAGACGAGACACCCGGCGTCCACGCATACCCCAGCGCCGCTAACTTCATATTGTTCCGCACCCTCAACAACGCCGCAGACGATGTATTTGCTTCTTTGAAGTCGCAAGGCGTGTTGATCAAGAATCTGTCCCCGCAAGGCGGGCTGTTACACAATTGCCTGCGCGTCACCATCGGGAAACCGGAAGAAAATCAAGCCTTTCTAAACGCGCTGGCAGTTGCTTTAAAGTGATAATTCTCAGCATCCGCAAACGCCTGAAACCCTTGAATAGCGCTGTCGCAAGAACAATTTCAATAATCACGGACAGTAGGGTATATTTGCTGAAAATTATAATAATCGATGTATCGCGATATACATCACATCATCAGGAGTGTTACTTATGAACCACGAAGGCGTCGATCATTCCAAACGCCAGTTTCTGACCTCGGCACTGTCGGTGGTTGGTGCAGTGGGTGCCGGCTATTTGGCCGTCCCTTTTCTCTCGCAAATGCAGCCCAGCGCCAAGGCCATGGCAGCAGGCGCGCCCGTCGATGTCGATATCAGCAAGATGGAACCCGGCCAGCTAATTCGTGTAGCTTGGCGAGGGAAGCCGGTGTGGGTCTTGAACCGGACGCCGGAGGTTATATCCACTCTGGCGACGCTGGACAGCAAACTGGCTGACCCGGTATCCAACGAATCCATGCAGCCGGAGAACAGCAAAAATCCGCTGCGCTCCATTAAACCGGAAATTTTTGTCGCGGTCGGCCTATGCACGCACTTAGGCTGCTCTCCTACGTTTCGCCCGGAAATTGCCCCTAATGATTTAGGCCCGGACTGGAAAGGTGGTTTCTTTTGCCCGTGTCACGGCTCCTGGTTCGATCTGGCCGGTCGTGTGTATCGCGGCGTTCCCGCCCCTACCAATCTTGAAATACCGCCTTATCGATATGAAACAGACAATCTGATTGTCGTGGGCGAAGACAGCGAGGCAGACAAAGCATGAAGCGTAAAATGAATCAATGCAGCGAATGGCTGCTGGAGCGCTTTCCACTCTCCGATTTGTGGAATGAACACATGGCGCACTACTACGCGCCCAAAAACTTTAACATCTGGTATTTCTTTGGGTCTCTGGCTCTGTTCGTGCTCGTCAACCAGTTCATCACCGGCATTTTGCTGACCATGAACTACAAGCCGGACGCCAAACTGGCTTTCGATTCGGTCGAATACATCATGCGCGACGTCAACTGGGGTTGGCTGGTGCGTTACATGCATTCCACCGGCGCCTCGGCGTTCTTCATCGTCGTCTATCTGCACATGTTCCGCGGCCTGATCTACGGCTCGTTCAAGCAACCGCGCGAACTGATCTGGATTTTCGGCATGCTGATCTTCGTCTGTTTGATGGCCGAAGCGTTTATGGGTTACCTGCTGCCTTGGGGCCAAATGTCTTACTGGGGCGCCCAGGTAATTATCTCCTTGTTTAGCGCGATTCCAGTGATCGGCGACGAGCTATCGCTGTGGGTACGCGGCGATTATGTGGTCTCCGACGCCACCTTGAACCGCTTTTTTGCGTTTCACGTCATCGCTGTGCCGCTGGTATTGCTGATCCTGGTATTCCTGCACATCGTGGCTTTGCACGAAGTGGGTTCCAACAACCCCGACGGCGTTGAAATCAAGCAATCAAAGGACCCTTGGGGACATCCTGTCGACGGCATTCCCTTCCATCCGTACTACACGGTCAAGGACATCGTCGGCGTCGGCGTGTTCATGTTCTTCTTCGCCACGGTGATTTTCTACATGCCGGAATTAGGCGGCTACTTTCTGGAGCATGCCAACTTTATCCCGGCTGACCCATTGAAAACCCCGGAACATATCGCCCCGGTCTGGTATTTCACCCCGTTCTACGCCATTTTGCGCGCGGTACCGGATAAGTTTGCCGGCGTGATTGCGATGGGCGGCGCGATTGTGGTGCTGTTCATGCTGCCTTGGCTGGATCGTAGCCCGGTCAAGTCTATCCGTTACCGTGGCGGCATCTTCAAAAAAGCCGTGGCATTGTTTGTAGTGGCGTTTATCGGCTTGGGTTATTTGGGTACCCAGCCTGCTACGCCAGGCGCCACGACGGTTGCGCGGATATTGACCGCCGTTTACTTCGGATTTTTCCTGTTGATGCCTTTATATACCCGCTGGGAAAAAACCAAACCGGTACCGAATCGCCTGACCAACCAGCCTAGCCTGGAGGATCGCATTCCCGCTCTGCTGGCCTTAGTCGATGAAGTCGTTGAGGTACAGCAAGTTCCCGACAATATGGGGGGCACTATCGCTAAGAAAAGGCCGAACTGGTCCGGCATCTCAGCCGTGCTGATTCGTTTTGCAAAAAACCTAAAAAAGAGCCTGGATTAAGCCATGAAAAAAATACTCTACACTCTTTTGTTTTTGCTGCCTTTCAACGTGCTGGCCAGTGGCGGCGTCAAACTGGATAGCGCCGACATCGACTTGAGCGACAACCTGTCGATGGAGCGCGGCGCGAAGTATTACGTCACTTATTGTTTGGGCTGTCATTCGGCAAAACACATCCGCTACAAACGTATCGCGATCGATTTGAAACTAGATGAAGCGGAAGTTCTGAAAGTGGTGGCGCCTTTCGGGGCCGGCATTTACGATCAGATGCATTCAGCCATGAACGCGCACGACGCGGAAAAATGGTTCGGCACCACACCGCCGGATTTATCGCTGATCGCCCGTTCGCGCGGTGCCGACTGGCTATATACCTACCTGCGCAGCTTCTATGCGGAACCGGGAAAACCTTTAGGCGTTAACAACGCGGTATTCCCTGATGTCGGTATGCCCAACGTGTTCTGGCAACTGCAAGGTACGCAGTCGGCAATTACGCAGAAAATCGACGGCCATGACGTGATTACTGGTCTGAAACTGGATCAACCCGGCCAAATGACACCCCAGGAATTCGACAAAATGGTCAACGATCTGGTCAACTTCCTGGTTTACGTCGGTGAACCGGTACAGTTGGAAAGACAACAAATGGGTAAATACGTGCTGTTCTTTATCCTGATGTTTATCGCTCTAGCTTATCTGCTGAAAAAAGAGTACTGGAAAGACGTACACTAATCACAGCTTAAGCGCGTTATATCAAACCGGTATCGGCTAAGCTGATACCGGTTTTTTTATGACCAAGGGTTTAACAAGCAATCGATTTGTAAATCCGGTTAAAATCTCGGTTAAACTCCCAGTATAGCCATGCGCTAAGCTCTAACGCTGGAAACAACTCTATCCTTGACCGTCGAAAGCTAATATGAAAAAAACTACGCCTACCTCCGAAACACCAGTCTCTACCGCTGAAAAGCCCGCTCCAGCGAAAGCGACTAAAAAATCCCCTGCCAAATCCGTTGCCGTTAAAACAGCACAAGAAGCCTCCGCCGCACCGGGCAAAACCAAAGCTAAACCCAAAGCAACTACAACGCCTAAAGCCGTAAAAACAACGGCTGAAGCACCGGCTGCCCCGGAAAGTATCGAAAAAGCGCCGGAAGCTGCCGCAGCCAAAGCAGCCACGAAAAAAGCCACTCCAAAACCAAAGGCCGCCAAAGTAGAGCCTAATGTGGAAGCCGAGCCAAGTGGCACTGCGCCAGTCGAGATTTCCATGCTTGAACGCATAGGTTTGACCGCTGGCGTTATCTGGCATCATTTGGCTGAAAACGGCGCGACACCGGTTGCCAAATTAGTTTATGTACTGCCGGAGGAAGAGGCCGTCATTCAAAGAAGTATCGGTTGGTTAGCTCAAGAGGACAAAATCACGCTGTCGGCCAGAGGTGGTGACCAAGTCGAAACCATCGTGCTGAAGGGCTAGTATTTTGCGGCTGAGAAAATCGTTCCTCACGCAACACTTAGCCGCTTGCCATGAAAATAACGATTGTTGAGGCATAAAGACCTCTGGCTTTAAACGACAAGCAACAGACGGTCAATTGCGAGAGCCATCCAAACCTCAGCAATGACCGAATAAGCGCACTATCAATTATTCGGAGGATAAACAATGAAAAACATTATTTTGGCAATCGTAGCTTTATTGTTCTTAGGCCAAACGGCGTATGCGGCCGACGCAGATTGCGAAGCGAAGGCGACTGAAAAAAAGCTGGCCGGAGCCGCCAAAAATAGCTTTCTTAAAAAATGCGAGAAAGACGCCAAGATCGCTGCCGCTAAAGCCAGTTGCGATACAAAAGCGGCCGAGAAAAACTTGAAAGGCGCTGCGAAGAATAGCTTCACCAAGAAATGCGTCACTGACGCAAGCAAATAACACTTTCGATAAAACGCCCAGTCCGCCCCGTTGGAACGCTGGTAACGGCTTTCTACTTCCGTTTCCCAGCGCGGCAATAACATCCGAAAATGCCTGATTTTTGCAGAATGACCGGTTTCAGTCTCACTGGACCTTACGCAACGGCTATTAACCACACTTCTAAATAAGCTCGCTCCCGTAAAGCCGGGAGCCCAGTTGCTAAATTGGATTCCCGCTTATGCGGGAATGACGGCCAACGGAAATATAAGAGCCAGGTTAAAAATAGCCTCTTCGAAAAACCCGTTTTTCGTCGCTCCTGATCCACAGCAACCCACCAGTAGCAAATTTTTCCGGCAACCTGAAAAAATTATTTGTTCTACATTTGTTTTCATTGTATGCTTTTACAAAACAAATGCAGAACAAATATGACACTTACCCGTAAGCAACAAGAAATTTTCGACTTCCTGCTACAAAATCAGGAGCTATTCAGTCATCCGCCGACACTGGAAGAATTGTGCGTGGCGATGGGTTTGAAATCGCGCGGTTCATTGCACAGCCAGATCAAGGCACTGATCGACGCCAATTTGATTGAAGCACCGGAGCGCAAGCAACGCGGCATTCGCCTGACCGAACACGCCAAATCGCTGGTCAACAAAACCGTGGCATCCGGCATGCTGCCTTTTGTCGGCACCATAGCCGCCGGCAGACCGATAGAAGCCATCGAAAACATTTCTTATATGGCTGTGCCGGAAGAATTGAAAACCGAGAACCCTTGTTATGTCCTGAAAGTAAAGGGTGATTCGATGCAGGAAGAAGGCATCTTCGACGGCGACTGGGTCATCATCGAACAACGCAGCCATGCCCGTAACGGCGAAATCGTCGTTGCATTGGTTGAAAAAGCCGAAGCGACTTTGAAATTTATCGAGCAGTACCCACACGAAACCCTGCTAATCCCCGCCAATTCCTCGATGCAGACCATGCGTTACCGGCCCGAGCAATTGGAAATACAAGGGGTATTAGTCGGACAAATGCGTAGCTATACCAACCACCACTAGGAGGAGATTATGCTTCATCAATCCGTTCATATGCGCGATCAAAAAGCCAATCAAACAGCCATGCTGAACAGAGCGGACCGACAGGCCGCCATCAACATGATCGAGGAAATTACGCTGGTTGTGGTGCTGTGGGGCGTGTTTTTACTGGCTACCGGCTGATGTTAGTAACCCTAACCTGCTTGGCATGGTCACCTGGCATCCGGCACTATGTATAAACTGAGTTTTTATGTGCCGGTCAGCCATGCCGAACAGCTAAAACAAGCGTTGTTCGAGCAAGGCGCCGGGCGTATCGGCGATTACGACAGTTGTGCCTGGCAAGTGCTGGGCGAGGGCCAATTCCGGCCTCTCGCCGGTAGCCACCCTTATCTGGGCAGTATCGGTGAAATTCAGCAGGTCGCCGAATATAAGATAGAAATGGTCTGCGCCGATGATTTAATTAAAACGGTGGTGCAAACCTTGCTGGCTTGCCATCCTTATCAGCAGCCAGCCTACGAGGTTTATAAGATCCTCAGCGTCGCAGACTTATCCTAGCCTGTTCAAAACGGCTTTAAGCTCTATGAACAAGCTGATTCCATGGGGAATACGATAGCTGGTCCAAACGAAATCTATCGATTGCCACTCGCTTGCAAAATGGCCCATCGTCCGTTTTTATGTTTTGATAGCCCCATCATTCCCACAATAGGAAATCCAGTTTTTTGAATTTCCCGGCTTCCCGCTTTCGTTGTAACGACAAAGCAAAGATGTTTGGGACATTCGTTGGAATTTCCTTAATGTCCCTCACTTTCCTCATCCCCCTCTTTCTTGGTGATTTCTTCCAAAGCAAGACTGCCAGCCAAAGAACTGGGCTTTTTGGTCGCCGACCCCAAACCTTCGCTCAAATTGATTTTCAGTTTTAAATTGTTCGGCGAATCCGAGTTGCGCAAGGCCTCTTCCAAGGTGATCACCCCGCCTTTGTAGAGCTTGAGTAAATGGCTGTCAAAAGTCTGCATGCCGATATTTTCGGATTTTTCCATCGCTTCCTTAATGGCGTGAATATCGCCTTTATGGATCAAATCGCTGACCAATTTAGTACCCAGCAAAATTTCGATAGCCGCCACCCGCTTACCTTCCACGGTGGGTACCAGGCGTTGGGAAATAAACGCTTGCAGATTCAAGGACAAGTCCATCAACAACTGCGGACGGCGCTCTTCCGGGAAAAAGTTGATGATCCGGTCCAAGGCCTGATTGGCGTTATTGGCGTGTAACGTGGACAAGCACAAATGCCCGGTTTCGGCAAAAGCCAAAGCGTGTTCCATGGTCTCCTGACTGCGAATTTCGCCGATCAGAATCACATCCGGCGCCTGCCGCAAAGTGTTTTTCAATGCATCCTCATAACTGAGGGTATCGACACCGACTTCGCGTTGATTGACCAAGGATTTTTTATGCGGATGCACAAACTCGATAGGATCTTCGATGGTAATGATATGCCCGGATGAGTTGCTATTGCGATAATCTATCAAGGCCGCCAAGGACGTCGATTTACCGGAACCGGTGCCGCCAACGAACAAAATCAGCCCGCGCTTTTCCATGATTTTATCTTTGAGGATTTGCGGCAAGCCCAAGGCGTCGGCACTGGGAATATCGACCTTGATGTTGCGAATTACCAAGGCATGGCAATTGCGCTGTTTAAAAATATTCACCCGAAACCGTCCGATTCCTTCTTCGGTGATCGCCAGATTCATTTCCGGCACCTGTTCGAAGGCGGCGCGTTGCTCGGCGTCCATGATACCGTCAGCAATTTCCTTGATGCGTTCACGGCTAAGTTTGACGTTTTCCAACGGTTTTAAGCTGCCTTGGAACTTGGCCGCCGGTGGAGCGCCCGCCGTCAGGTAAAGGTCCGAACCATCGTGTTGGACGAGGATTTTTAGATAGTCTTTAAATTCCATGCGGGCGGCTCTCGAATTGATAATGCCCAAAGTGTAGGCCAATCCGCCCACAAGTGAAGCCGGGACGCTATTCGCTCGCTTACCCAAAAATGTCTGTTAATTTCTTCGCCGAAAAATGTCGTAGCTCGTTTATGCTTGCCTTCCCAAACCATTACTAATTCGTCGAGATGCCAAACCGCCGACTCAACTTGAGTAATTTTGCCCATGAAACCGACTTGCTTTACGGGATCATAGACAGCATTAAAGAAGCCGTCATTGTTTTCGACACGACGTACACAATCGTCTGCGTCAACCGCGCCGCTGAACTTATGCTGGGGATTGGCTCAACAGCCGATTGGGAGAATCGACATTACCTGTTTACCGCCGACGGCAACACGCCTTTTCCCGTTGCGCTTTTACCGTGTTTCCAGCCTGTTGACCCAGGCATGACGGAAGAGGCTATCGAATTAATTGTAAAGCGCGCAGACGGCAGCGCAGTCCGCGTCAACGTTAGCGGTCGAGGCCTAGCAGACCGACATGGCACTATATCGGCGTGGTTAACGATACTTTCGGACATTCCGGTGCCCAATAACCCGGAGAAACATGCCGAAATTTTAGACTACCAACATAACTTGGGCTCCGTCCTCAACCATATGCCGGCGATGATCGGCTACTGGGACAAAAATCTTATCAACAAATTTGGCAACAAAGCCTATGAAGAATGGTTCGGCTTTACTTCGGAAAACTTGCTCGGCAAACATATTCGCGAAGTCATCGGCGATCATCTATACACGTTGAATAAGCCGTTTATCGATGCCGTTCTGAAAGGAGAACCGCAGTATTTTGAGCGTACCATCGTCAATTTCGCGGGGGCAACTCGCCATACGCAAGCCGCCTATTTGCCGGATGGCGCAGCAGGTCAAGTGAAAGGATTTTTCGTCTTGGTGACCGACATTACCGCATTGAAGTCTGCACAAAAACGGGTTAGCGAATCGGAAGCCCGTCTGCGTGCCATGTACGATAGCTTACCGTTCTTGGCCTGGATGAAGGACAGAAACGGGAAATATATTCAAGCCAACAAACATTGGCTAAACGCCGTGGGCATCGACCATCTGCACGATTCAAAAGATGTGACTGATTTCGATATCTGGCCGGAAGGCCTGGCCGAGCATTACCGCGCGGTTGACCAAGAAGTGATGCTGACTCGGCAACAAATATCGCTGACCGAGAGAGCCTTCGACGCTGGACGGGAAACCTGGACCGAAACGATCAAAGCCCCCATCGTCGACGATAAAGACGATGTGCTGGGCACCATCGGTCTGGCACGCGATATAACCGAAAGCCGTAGCGCGGAGGAGCGACTCCGCAATTACAACGAACGCTTGAGCTTGGCCACCAAAGCCGCCGCAATCGGCATTTGCGAGTGGGATCTGGCGTTGGGCGTCGGCGATTGGGATGAACGCATGTACGAAATGTTCGGCATTCCTGTGGGAACGCCCATAGACTACCAGACCTGGTCTGCCTTGGTGGTGGTTGAAGACTTACCGCGCACCGAAGCCACCCTGCGCAAGCTGATTCGAGACCAGCAGGAAAAGCATTGGGAATTTAGGATTCGCCGACAAAGCGACGGCGCCTTACGCTTCATTCAGGCTTCAGCGATCATAGCTGGCGATTCCAAGAGCGGCGGGCAAAAAATCGTCGGGGTTAACAGAGATGTCAGCAATTTTAAGTTGATCGAAAATGCCTTGCGCGAAAGCGAAGCACATCTGGCTCACGCCCAAGCCCAGGCGCATTTGGGCAGTTGGTCCTTAAACCTTAGAGAGCATTCTCTGAAATGGTCTGACGAAAATTACCGCATTTTCGGCATGCCTTTGGGCACGCCGATAAGCTACGAGCGCTTCTTGAAATGTGTGCATCCGGCTGACCGACATTACGTACGCCACGCCTGGGAAGCGGCCATGCGTGGCGCGCCTTACGACATCCAACACCGTATCGTGGCGAACGGTAAAATAAAATGGCTTAGGGAACGCGCCGATCTGGTATTTGCCGGGGATGGCAGTTTCGTGCGCGGCATAGGCACATCGCAGGACATCACCGAGCTGAAAATAATAGAAAAAGACCTGGAATCGTCCCGCTTGCAATTACGGCAACTGGCCGCTCGTCGGGAAAAGGCCCGTGAAGAAGAACGCAAGCACATGGCCCGTGAAGTTCACGACGAGCTGGGACAAATGTTGACTGCCCTGCGCATGGAAATGTCGCTGCTGCGCATGAAATTCGCCATCAACAACCGAGAGCTGGCCGAACAAATCCGCAACATTATGGAATTGCTGGACCAAACCATCCAGGTTACCCGCGACGTGGCAACCTCCCTACGTCCCTCGGCGATAGAAATGGGAATCGTGCCGGCTTTGGAGTGGCTGGTAAGGAAATTCGCGGAACAATCCGGGATTCAGTGCGATCTGTTGTATCCGGAAGATGATTTCGATATGGACGAGGAATGCGCAATCGTGATTTTTCGCATCGCCCAAGAATCGCTGACCAATGTGCTGCGGCATGCGGCAGCCAGCAAGGTAAAAATTGCCGTCAATTTGGATAAGGACCACTATTGCCTGAAAATTGACGATAATGGTCGTGGTTTCGACACCCATGCGCCCACTAAGACCAAGTCTTTTGGCCTGATCGGCATACGTGAACGCTCCTTGATGTTGGGCGGAGAAACCAGTATTTCCAGTGCCCCGGGCCAAGGTACCTCTATCCAGGTACGTATCCCGGCTAACCCTAAAAGACCAGAACTATGATCCGATTAATTATTGCCGACGACCATGCCATTGTGCGGGGCGGTCTGAAACAACTATTCGCACTCTCCACCGATATTACCGTCGTCGGCGAAGCCGAAAATAGCCAGCAACTGTTGAGTTTTCTCGATGAAAACGCCGTTGATCTGGTGCTACTGGATCTGACCATGCCCGATCTTGGCGGCGTGGAGATGATCAGCCGGATTCGCGGCCAATATCCGGCATTGCCCATCCTGATTTTGAGCATGCACAACGAATTGCAAATCGTCTCGCGCGCATTAAAAACCGGTGCGAATGGCTATCTAACCAAGGATAACGACCCGGAAACCTTACTGACAGCCATCCGCCGAGTCGCCGGCGACGGCCGATTTATCGACCCTAAACTCGCCGAAAAAATGGTATTTGAATTCGAGAGCTCCGAGCCAAGCAAACCGCATGAAAAACTATCCGAACGCGAGTTTCAAATCTTGCAGTTACTGGCTAAAGGCCAAAGCCTGAACGACATCGGCAGGGACCTGGCAATCAGCAACAAGACTGTCAGTACATACAAAGCCCGGCTGTTTGAAAAATTGCACATCAGCAATAACGCCGAATTGATACGCTACTATGATGCACACCGCCTGAACATGTAGTCCCATGCCCGCATAAGAAGGAAATAGCCTACAACAAATTACACTTTTACCTGCCTGAAATTTCGGATTGACTGATATTCAGCCGCTCTACATTTAAATATGATGCAGGATCCAGAATTTTGAATGCATCGGGGTTCATCTATGCAAGTATCGGTAACAGGTGAATGGTTTGAGGTGACTATCCGTAACACGTTGGAGTTTGCAAAATGCCATGAATTACTGGCGTCGTGCAAGGCTCACACCAAAGTCAATACGCGCGCCGGCGCCAGGATAACACTCGAGAATATCCCTACATTCAATATGTGCGGCATCGCCACCATCTCGCTAATCTGCGATTGGATGCAGGCCGGCGTCGAGCTGAATCTGCAAGGCTGTGGCGGCGACGTACATCAGATTTTCGATACCGGCATATTCGATAAATACTTCAGCAAACACACCCCCTACATTCGCACCACCCACCATGTGCCTGGAGCGCACAAAGCCGCGTTTAGCCAAGGATTGCCCGATACGCAAAACCCGCCCACGGTTACGTCCGGACCAAACCGTGCTGGAAAATTAGCGTGAAAACACCATTCTTCGATTTTTTCAGTGCGGGCGGACTGATGCCGCACGGGTTTTGCCTAAAGTGGACGCCCGGCCTGCTGTGGTCGTATGTGATTTCCGATGCCTTAATCACTCTGGCCTATTTCGCGATTGCCGTCATTCTGGCTTATGTCGTATCACAGCGCCGAGACCTGAAATTTCGCGGCATCTATTTGATGTTCAGCTCATTTATTCTGGCCTGCGGGGCATCGCACTTGATGTCCATCTTCCTGATCTGGCAACCCTTGTATTGGTTGGATACCGCCATAAAAGCCTTGACGGCGACCATCTCCCTGGCAGCGGCAATATTGCTGATCAAGTTGGTGCCGCATGCATTGAAACTACCGAGCAATCGGCAACTGGCAGCCGAAATTGCCGTGCGCACGCAGGCGCAACAGGATCTACAGGAAAGCGAAAGCAAGCTAAAAGCCCTCAGCCAGCAACTCATCAGCCTGATAGAAGCCATTCCCGACGCTATTCTGTTCAAAGACGGCGACGGCCGCTTGTTATTCGCCAATGAGCACGCGCAACAGTTATTCCGATTTGACGGTATGGATTGGCAGGGCAAGACCTATCTGGAACTGGCCGATCAACAGCCGGACGCACTGGACAAGCATATAAAACTATTTTCGGATGAAGAAGCGGTATGGCAGGCCGGACACTTGATCATGTTCGAAGATCATATTCTCAACGACGAGGGCCGCTTGATCGAAATAGAGGTACGCAAAACGCCGATTTACCAAGAAAACGGCCAACGCAAAGGCATGGTGGTGATTAGCCGGGACATCAGCAACATCCGCTGGGCGGAGAGCCAATTGCGCATCGCCGAGCGCGCTATCGAATCCCAGGAAGGGATCATGATTACCGATGAAAATAATATCATCCTGCGCGTCAACAACGCCTTCACCCGGCTGACCGGTTATCAGCCGGACGAAGTTATCGGCAACAAACCCTCGATTTTAAAATCCGGCCGTCACGGCCAAGAGTTTTACCGGGAAATGTGGGCCGCTCTGAAGCGCGAAAAATTCTGGCAAGGCGAGGTGTGGGACAGGCGTAAAAACGGCGACGTTTACCCGAAGTGGCTGACAATCAGCGTAGTAACCGGCGCGGACGGCCACACTTGCAACTACGTGGCGGCCTTTACCGACATTAGCCAGCACAAGGAAGCGCAAGCCGCCATTCACCGCCTGGCTTATTACGATCCACTCACCGACCTGCCCAATCGCCGCCTGTTGCAAGACCGGCTACAGCAGGCCTTACACAACAGCCGTTGCGCGCGTAAGCACGGCGCGGTGTTGATGATCGACGTTGATAACTTCAAAACGATTAACGATACCCAGGGCCACCAAATCGGCGATCAGCTACTAATAGAGATTGCCTCGCGCCTAAAGGCCTGCGTCCGTCAAGGCGATACCGTTGCCCGGCTGGGCGGCGACGAATTTATCGTGCTGCTGGAAAATCTGGGCAGCGCGCAAGCAGAGGCAACCGCGAATGCCGAAGACGTTGCACACAAAATATTGTGCGCCATCAATACCGGCATGTTGTTAAACGGCAAGGAACATCTCGGCTCCATCAGTATCGGCATTGCCATATTCGACGAACACAACAACTCGTTCGACGACACGCTGAGGCGCGCCGACGCGGCGCTGTACCAGGCCAAGGATGCCGGCCGCAACACGCTGCGCTTCTTCGATCCACAGATGCAGGCCTTGTTGGAATCGCGCGTACTGCTGGAGTTCGATTTACGCCATGCCCAGGCCCAAGATCAGCTAAGCCTACATTACCAACCCCAGGTCGATAAAAACGCCCAGATTTTTGGCGCAGAAGTGCTATTACGCTGGAAACATCCGCAAAAAGGCATGATTTCGCCGGCCGAGTTTATCCCGCTAGCCGAAGAATCCGGCTTGATTCTGCCTATCGGCGAATGGGTGTTGCAATGTGCCTGCGAGCAACTCAAGGCCTGGGAACAAAATCCGCTCACCCAGCATTTACAGCTTGCCGTCAATGTAAGCGCCAGACAGTTCCGTCAAGCCGATTTCGTCGAATCGATCTGCCGAATTCTTAACAACTCGGGCGCCAACTCGGCAAAACTCAAACTGGAATTGACCGAAAGCATGGTATTGCACGATGTCGAAGACGCCATTGAAAAAATGCAAACGCTGAAATCATTGGGCGTACGTTTTTCGATGGACGACTTCGGCACCGGATATTCCTCACTGAGTTATCTAAAGAAGTTGCCGCTTAGCCAACTCAAAATCGATCAAAGCTTTGTGCGTGACCTTATCGTTGACCCTAACGATGCGGTCATTGCCCAAACCATTATCGGCATGGGCCACAACCTGGGCCTGAATGTGATTGCGGAAGGGGTGGAAACCCAGGATCAACGCATCTGCCTGGAGCGTATAGGCTGCGATGCCTTTCAAGGCTACCTGTTCGGCAAACCCATGCCCTTACCTGAATTCGAACGTGTAATACACAGCTTGAACCGGGCGATTCGACCGGAAAACATCCGCAACGGCAGCTAAATGGCCGTCATTTTAAGCCCTCATTGATTGTCTACACGACTTGGCGACATGGCATGTTTGATCGTCCATCCGCCGTTTCACTCACTCTTATAACAATAAATTTAACGGGGGGAAATCTTATGTTCTTAATGAACTGGCATTCGGTGGGAGTCAAAGTGGTAGCCATTACCACGGGCATACTCTTCGTCCTGAGCTTGGGCTTGTTGTTGATGTTTGCCAACATCGAAAAACAAAAACTGATAGACCGCAAGATTGAATCGTCCCGACAATTACTGCTGCTTTCCGAATCGATTCGCGACAATGTAGCCAAAAATTGGGAAAGCGGCCTTTACTCGCCGGAGTACCTCCGGCAGTTGGTGCAAGGCAAGGATGAAGCCAGCCGCCGGTCGTTGATTATCGCGACCGTCCCCACCGCCAATGCCTGGGACGTGATAGAAGCCAAAGCCAAGGAAGGCGGTTTTCGTTTTAAAGCGCCGGCACTGAATCCGCGCAATCCGCCCAGAAACATGCCGGACCAACTGGAACAACAGGTTTTGGACAAATTCAAAAAAGACCCGGCGCTAACCGAATACAGCATGGTCGACGAAGAGAAACAAGAAATTCGCTATTTCAGACCGGTGAAAATGACCAAACAATGCGAGCTTTGTCACGGCGACCCGCAAACCTCGCAAGCCTTATGGGGCAACGGCAAGGGCCAGGATTTACTCGGTTATGCCATGGAAAACCGCCGGACCGGCGACTTGCACGGCGCATTCGAAATCATCACTCCCTTCAGCAACGCCTTTAGCGAGTTAAAACAAACCGTGTTTTATGCTGTCGGCTTTTTGGGGTTGACGCTTTTAATCATCGGTATCACCGGTTATCTGGTGATGAGCAAAATCATCATCGGCCCACTGACTGCATTGGCGCTGAACCTGCAAGCCATTTGCAGCGGAGACGGCGATTTGCGCGCCAGGCTCAGCGCGTCGGGTAAATCCGAGTTTGCCTGGGTGGCCTCCAGTTTTAATGCCTTCGTGAAGAAAATCGCCAAAACCGTTGAAGAAATCAGCGTGACCAGCGACCGACTGGCTCAGGCCGCCAACAAACTGGCAACCATCACCCAATCCACCCAACAAGGCGTAGAGCGGCAATTGCAAGAAACCACGCTGGTGGCCAATGCGATGAAACAAATGACATCGACTGTACAAGAGGTTGCCAAAAACGCGGTCAAAGCATCCGAAGCCGCCGAAAATGCGGACCGGGAAGCCACGTCAGGCAAAAATATCGTCACGCAAGCAGTTGGCGGTATTAACGAATTAGCCACCGAAGTGGAAAATGCCGCCAATGTGATTCACGATCTGGAAACCGACAGCAACAGCATAGGCGAAGTATTAAGCGTGATTCAGGGCATCGCCGAGCAAACCAATTTATTGGCGTTGAATGCAGCCATTGAAGCGGCCCGCGCCGGCGAGCAAGGCCGCGGCTTTGCAGTGGTGGCGGATGAAGTCCGCACCTTGGCCAGCCGCACGCAAAACTCGACGCTGGAAATCCGCCAAACCATAGAAAGGTTGCAAGGCCGGGCGAAACAAGCGGTTTCGGTGATGGAAAACGGCAGAAAACGCGCCGCCTCCAGTGTTGAGCAAGCCGCTTCGGCAGGTGATTCGATCAATACCATCAGCGAGAGAATATTTACCATCAACGACATGAATAATCAGATCGCCACCGCCGCAGAGCAACAGACAGCGGTCGCGGAAGAAATTAACCGTAATGTCAGCAATATCAGCTATGTGTCCCAGGAAACCTCCAGCGGCGCCAAACATACCGCCGATGCCTGCCATGAGTTGCTTGAGCTGGCCAATCAATTACGCCAGACGGTTGGCCATTTTAGAATTTAAAGCCATCGCTTCGCCGGCCGTCAGCGGCCGGCGAATCACCGACCCACCAAGGCAAACCCCTGATTTTTTGGTGGATTTTCCCGCCGAAAGTTGCCCAATTAATTGTTTGCCCACGTCGCTGACGGCCGCATATTGCTGAAATCCACAGTATAATGCGGCGTTTTTCCTGCTAGACATATGAGTTATGAGTCAACAAAGAAAAGCGGTGGCGCTGATTTCCGGCGGTCTGGACTCCATGCTGGCTACCCAAGCCATCCTTGAGCAAGGTATCCACGTCGAGGGCATCAATTTTTTCACCGGCTTTTGCGTGGAAGGCCACACCCATGCGATACGCAAGCAAGACGCCGACAAGGTCAAGCGCAACAACTCGCTGTGGGTGGCCGAGCAGTTGGGTATCAAACTGCATATCATCGATGTTATCGAAGAATACAAAAACGTCCTTCTAAACCCCAAGCACGGTTACGGTGCCAACCTAAACCCTTGCCTGGATTGCAAGATTTTCATGGTCAACAAGGCCAAACAGTGGATGGTGGAAAACGGCTTCGATTTCATCATCACCGGCGAAGTGGTCGGCCAACGCCCCATGTCGCAGCGCAAACAAACCATGCCTATTGTCGCCGCTCAATCGGGTGCCGACGATTTATTGGTCAGGCCTTTATCAGCGCAAAATTTGCCTGCCACCTTACCGGAGCGCGAAGGCTGGATCAGCCGGGAAAAACTATTCGGCTTTAGCGGTCGGTCACGCAAACCGCAGATGACGTTGGCTAAAGAGTATGGTTTTACCGACTATGCCCAACCGGCCGGCGGCTGCTGTTTTTTGACCGACGAAGCTTATTCTTTAAAGTTGGTCGATCTATGGAAGGCGCGCGGCGAACGCGATTACGATCTGGACGATGTGATGCTGCTGAAAGTGGGTAGGCATATTCGCCCCAAACCGCATTTTAAAGTCATCATTGCTCGCGAGGACGGCGAGGCCCGTTTCATGAGCGGTTATAAAAAAGAGTTTGTCAGTATGAACTGCGCCAGCCATCGCGGCCCGCTAGCCTTAATCGACGGCACGCCCAGCGAAGATGACCTGATTCAAGCCGCGCAGATTACCGCGCGCTACGGCCAGGGCCGCGAAGCCGAGCAGGTGGAAGTGACCATCCGCGACCGGGAAGGCAACGAACGCAATGTGTTCGTTAAGCCTTTGCTCGCCGACGACATTCCACAGGAGTGGTTCGTATGAGTGAACATGTTTTGAACGCCCGCCGCTTGCTCTGCCCCTTGCCGGTGATCCGCACTCAGGACAAGGTCAAGACCTTGCAAGCCGGCGACGTGCTGACTGTGGAATGTACCGATCCGGGGGTGATGCAGGATATTCCGGCTTGGTGTCGGATTAATGGGCATAGGGTGTTGGAGACTCGTACGGGTGATGGGGAGTATGTGATTGTTTTGGAAGTGGGATGAGTTGGTTCTGGTCGATTGAGTTGTTGTGTCGCTATCGCGACGGGTTGATTTAACGTCGGGTCTCGGCCCGACAGCCGAGATACTTTCTTTTGCATCGCCAAAAGAAAGTATCCAAAGAAAAGGCGACCCGGACGCCGCTTTGATCCTGCGCGCCGAAGCTTTCGACGGGGATCGACAGAAGGGGCTTCCTGCCCCTCTGTCGATGTGCGGAATCCATGCCGCACCCCTACGGGCTATTCCCGCCAAAAGCTCCGGTGCTCGGCGCGGCATACAGGAGGAAAAACCGTCGCGACAGAAATGAACGATTTATATGCGAACACTGGACGATATACAGAAACCATTTAAATACTTGTTAGGCGCAATATGACTTGTTACACAGGATGCGATTGTTGCTGTAGCGCGGAAGGCCGCGAATTCGATGAGATAATCTCGGAGGAAACTCAAATCGAAGTGTCAGCGAAAGATTTAGCGCATTCGAATTTAGGCTGGTTCTGTGGTTTCCATGATCTAAAAAATGGGGCGTGGCCGATTTCAGAAAATGATGGCGTCTATTTGCTTTGGGAGAAAAACGATTATTGTCCTAAGCATGATCGATTTCATGCTAGGGCGATTTATGTAGGTAAAGGTTTCGTGAAAAAGCGAATCTTCGATCACGCCAACAGCAAGGGATTCACCGAAGAAAATATCGTCTATTTTACATTTATTGACATCGCCAACAGAAAAGCCAAGTACGTAGAACAGCTCTTGCTCGATCTTTATGATTTTCCGTTGAACAAAGCAGAGAATCGTGGAACAGGAAGGTTTTGCGCTTACATCACGCAGAGTGAAGCCGATTTTGGCTTTTCCAAGTAGAAAGTGCCTAACAAGGCCATGAGATCAGATGCAATAGACTCCGCATCGCTTGCGCACGGCCACCCGAAGCCCGGTAGGTCACGTTGCCGCGATAGCGGTTATGTAACAATTAAAGTCCTGTAGGGCACGTATCAAGTACCTTATGATGAACAAAAGTTAGAGAAATATATGTTTAGTCGGAAATTAGTTGTATCGCTTTCAGTGTTATTTACAGTTAGCTCAACAGCTTATCCATGCAAACGCCCAGATTTCGAAGCATTGATTCATATGAATCAACATGAATTAAGTCAAGATGGGTGCGTCAAAGAGCATGTAAAACTACATTTAAAGAATCAACCCATTAAGGTAATTAAAATTGCGGAAAAACTAAAGCGTAAAGGGCTCCTTGACGGGCCTTCTCTTGAAGTAGAAGCTTCAGCTTTTTATGATCTTGGGCTGTATAGCGACGCATTAAAGGCACATCTATTGTCAAAAACGACGCCTGTCCAATGTAAAACATTCTCGCCCTGTGTTTGGAAATATTGGGATGGTGATGATCACTGGATAAACTCTTTTTATTACCAAGCCAATGGTGATATAGGCAAGGCGGAAGAAGAATTGAAAGCCGGTGATTTAGAATTTTTTAAATCATGCCAAAGGGATGATCCGCGTATTGAAACGGCTAATTATTGTTCCGAGGTACGTAATCGGTTAGTTAATTCTATTAAATCTAGTTTTAGTAAAGATAGCCCCTAAAATTTCAACCCTACTGTTTAGGCAAGCAATGCAGACGAAGCCCGGTAGGTCACGTTGCGGTGATAGCGGTTACGTGACAATTTAAACCAAAGTGTCAGGGAACGCTATCGTGCACCCTGACCTACAATCTGTAAAATATTGGTAGTTGCGCAATGCATACCCTACATATTTCCGATATTTCCTTGAAGTTCAGGACGGTTTTCCTCCCGTATGCCGCGCCGAGCATCGCAGCTTTTGGTGAGATGAACGCGGTAAGGCGCAATCAGTAGGGCGTCAATAGGCGAAGCCGTATTGCGCCGCATGTTGGCCTTCGATTATTCGGTGCATTACGCTATCGCTAATGCACACTACGAGGGTTAAATAAAAGGCTTTGGGGCGTGAATTACTTGCAAAATTACGGGATGGTTTTGTCCCGTATGCCGCGCCGAGCACCGGAGCTTTTGGACGGATCAGCCCGAAGGGGTGCGGCATGGATGCCGCACGTTGCCGAAGGGGCAGGAAGCCCCTTTCGGCAACCCCGTTCAAAAGCGAGGAGCGGAGGATTAAAGCGGCATCCGGGTGTCTTTTCTTTTGGGTACTTTTCTTTGGACAAGCAAAGAAAAGTACCTCGGCTGTCGGGCCGAGACCCGACGTTAAATCAAGCCGTCGCATTAGCGACACAAATTAACAGGTTACAAAAATGGCAGTAGGACAAATCGACTTCCCCACCATGCATGCCGTTCCCGGCATCAAACTCGGCACCTGCAATGCCGGCATCAAACAAACCGTCCGCGACGATATTTTAGTAATAGAAATGGCGGAAGGCGGCAGTTGCGCGGCGGTGTTTACCCAAAATGCCTTTTGCGCGGCGCCGGTACATATCGCCAAAGCGCACTTATCGCAAAATCCGCGCTGGTTGCTGGTCAATTCCGGCAACGCCAATGCCGGCACCGGTAAACAAGGTCTGCAAGATGCGTTTGCCTGCTGCGCCAATCTGGCCGGCGAAGTCGAGGCCTTGGCACAACAGGTTTTGCCCTTCTCCACTGGCGTCATCGGCGAACCGCTGCCGGTGGAAAAACTCACGGCGGCATTGCCGAGCGCTGTCGCAAACTTGTCTGAAGCACATTGGGATAAAGCCGCGCGCGCGATCATGACCACCGATACATTTCCCAAGGGCGCATCGGTCGTCATCAATATAGCCGGCCATCCGGTGACAATCACCGGCATTTCCAAGGGCGCCGGCATGATTCAACCCAATATGGCCACCATGCTGGGTTTTGTGGCTACCGATGCCCGTATCGAGCAATCGCTGTTGCAACAATGCTTGTCCACGGCAGCGGAAAAATCCTTTAATCGTATTACCGTAGACGGCGACACCTCGACTAACGACGCTTGCGTGCTATTAGCCAGCGGCAGTAGCGCAGCCCCGGAAATTTTGGCCGACAGCGCGGAGTATGCGACCTTCGCCGAAGCCGTGATGACAGTTTGCAAACGCCTGGCGGAACTGATTATTCGCGACGGCGAAGGGGCCACCAAACTGATGAGGATCGTCGTCGAGCAAGCCCGCGATAGCGCCGAGGCGGTGCAAGTCGCCAAAACCATTGCCCATTCGCCCCTGGTGAAAACCGCCTTCTTCGCCAGCGACCCTAACTGGGGGCGGATTCTGGCGGCGATCGGTCGGGCCGGGGTCGAAAACATGGATCTGGATAAAATCGAAATTTACCTAGGCACGGTGTGCATCGTCGAAAACGGCGGCAGAGCCCGCTCTTACACCGAGCAAGACGGTCAGCGCGTGATGAATCAGGAGGAAATCGTTGTCACCGTCAGACTGGGACGCGGCGTGATTAGCGAGGAAGTGCTGACTTGCGACTTTTCCTACGATTACGTGAAAATCAACGCCGAATACCGTACCTAAGCGGCTAAAAGTATGTCAAGCAATAATCAGCGCCTGCATGTCGCGGTCGGCGTAATCCGCGACGGCGACGGCAGGATTTTGATTACCCAACGCGCCAAACACGCGCATCAAGGCGGCTTGTGGGAATTTCCAGGCGGCAAACTGGAAACAGATGAACCGGTACAGCAAGCACTAGCCCGTGAGCTGGCGGAAGAAGTTGGTATTCAGGTAGAAACCGCAACACCGCTGATCAAAATCAACCACGATTACGGCGACAGACAGGTGTTGCTGGATGTCTGGAATGTCACCGCTTTTGCCGGCCAGGCCAAAGGCTGCGAAGGCCAGGCAATGCGCTGGGTTGATGCCGGGCAACTACAGGAGTTTACCTTTCCGGCCGCCAACATCCCGGTTATCGCCGCCGCACAACTCCCGCATTATTACGCCATCCTGGAAGGCCGCAGCGCGACGGAAGCGCTAGGCAATTGCCAACGGATTTTGGCAAACGGTGTCAAGCTGCTGCAATTTCGCGTCAAGTCTTTACCAATTACCTATTTGCAAACTGTCTTCGAACAAGTTTCTCAGCTTTGCCGACAGCAACAGGTTAGCTTGCTGGTCAACGCCGACTTGCCTGTCGATACGGTTCATGCGCAAGGCCTGCACCTGAGCAGCCGCACCTTGCTGGCTTGTCATGAACGGCCAAACGGCTATCGCTGGGTGGCGGCATCCTGCCATAACCTTGATGAACTGCAACACGCGGAAGCACTGGGCCTGGACTTTGCGGTTTTAGCGCCCATCCAAGCGACCGCATCCCATCCGGACGCCACGCCGCTAGGCTGGCAGGCTTTGAGCGAACTGCTCGAGCACATCAATTTACCGGTGTTTGCCTTGGGGGGTTTAGGGAGGCACGACCTGAACCGAGCCCTAGCCGCCGGCGCTCAGGGCATAGCCGGCATCAGCACCTTTTTAGCGACAGATTAGCCGGATAAAATCCGGCTTAGTAGGATTCGAAATCCGAATTTTCGCCGTCTTCGTCAAGCAGCGGCGGACCGGGGATTTTATGGGCTTCGGTAGCCCAATCGCCTAAATCGATCAATTTGCAACGTTCGGAACAGAACGGCTTGAATGGTTCGGCGGCTATCCAGGCTACCGGCTTGCGACAAGTGGGACATGCCACCATAGTCGGGGTATTCGCGGTCATCAGAACATGCAGCGGGTCAAAGAAAATTCAATATCGTCCAACGTCTGGCTGGGCCGGTTTTCGTCCACCGATGGATTCATAAACCGGATGCTGAACCGATGCTTGCCGCCGCTGATTTCGGCAAAACACGGGGTGTCAGCCGCTAAGCCAACTCGAAGCAATTGCACCGGATGGTTTTTATTGTCCAGCGCTAACTGGAAAAACCCGGCTTTGGCAAGCTCCTGCGTGGGTACGCTGCTTTGCCGAATAAAACCCAGGATCAAATCGATCGCCACCCGTATGTCCACGAACGGCTGGGTCCAGCGCTCCAGGTCTTTTTGCTGCTCGGCTTCGTGTTGCTCCAACCAGTAATGAAAAGCCGGCAAATCGAAGGAACAGCTGCCGCCGGGGATGGAGTTGCGCTGCGAGATACTTTGAAACAAATCGCTTTCCATCACGCTGATGCCAATTTTGCCGTTGGCGCTATACAAATTACGGCTGGCTTGATTCAGCTCAAGCAGTATTTCCTGCAATTTCTCATCATCAACGCCATGGCTATGCGCCAGTTGATTCAGTACTTTGGTGTGTCTATCCAGCTCTTTGATCAACTCGGATTTCAAGTCGCTGCGGCTGAAGATCATCAAGATGTCGAGTAAAACCGAAATGGCGGCGCGTTTATCGAAGACCGAAGCGCCCAACATGAAGTGACTGAGCTGTTGAAAGAGTTGCTCCAAGCGCATAAACACCCGAATTCGTTCATTGAGAGGGAATTCGTAGATAGTTTGTGTATTCAAGCCGATTGTGTCCTGACGGTGGCTAATAAAGTGTAGGAATTGTGCAGTCTTTTAATCTGTTCTGCAAGTTGCTCCGGGCCGGCGATATTCTCGATGACATCGTCCGCTTTGCTTAAACGTTCTGGCCGCGACATCTGACTGTCGATGATGGCTTGCACTTGCTGGCGAGTGAGTTTATCGCGCGCAGTAACCCGTGCTATTTGCAAATCCACCGGGCAATCGATCAATAAAACCCGATCCACGACATAAGGATTTTTCGACTCGAGCAGCAGCGGCACGGCAATAATGCAATAGTCGGCCGTTAACTCGCGGACATCCTCCGCGATCTTCCCGTACACCAAGGGATGCATGATGCCATCCAATTCACGCTTTTTGTCCGCATCAGTGAATACCGCATCGCGCAGTCTGGCGCGATTCAAGCTACCGTCCTGGTTAAGCATCTGTTGCCCAAAAGATTTAGCGATCAGCGACAGAACAGGCTGCCCCGGCTCGACCAACTGTCGGGCAATCAGATCTGCATCGACAATCGGAACGCCAAATTCGGCAAACAACCGGCAAACCGTGGATTTACCGCTGCCTATGCCGCCCGTCAGACCAATCTTCAGCATCGCCTACAAACCGGCACTATGCAGATATAAGGCATTCAGCTCCGGCCCGAACAACATCGCCAGCCAGCCGGCCATGGCCAGATAAGGCCCGAAGGGTATCGGTTTGCCGGCATCGCGTTTGCCGAACACGATCATCGCAATGCCGATGACAGCGCCCACCAAAGATGACAGGAGAATAATCAGCGGCAGATATTGCCAGCCCAGCCAGGCACCGAACAGCGCCAGCAGTTTGAAATCGCCATACCCCATCCCTTCCTTGCCGGTCAGCAATTTAAAAAGTTGATAAACGCTCCACAGGCTCAAATAGCCTGCCACCGCACCGATGATCGCGTCGTGGCTATTCGTGTATATATCAAACAGGCTTAACAACAGGCCCAGCCACAGCATCGGCAGCGTGATCGAATCCGGTAATAATTGCTGATCGATGTCGATAAAACTCAATGCGATCAAACACCAAGTCAGAGGTAATGCAAACGCTAAAGCCCAACCGTAACCGAAATGCCAAGCCACCACGGCCGAACATAAACCGGTAAACGCTTCGATAAGCGGGTAACGGATGGCGATTTTCACCCCACAATGTGCGCATTTGCCGCCCAACAACAGGTAACTGATGACCGGAATGTTTTGATAGGCTTTGATTTCGGTTTTGCACGACGGGCAATGCGAGGCCGGCAACATCAGGTTGAACACTTCGCTTGCTTCATCCTGCGGGAGCTGCAAATATTCTCGGCATTCGCGCCGCCAACCCGTCTGCATCATGACCGGCAAACGGTAAATAACCACGTTTAGGAAGCTGCCGACCAGAAGGCCCAGCACGCAAACGACGCTGATCAGAAACAGCGGATAGTGTTGTAGAGTGGCAAAAACCATGGGGAAGAGAGAATATCCGTAATTCGGCCCCGGCACTCGGCGCAACGATAAAGAGTACCGGGGAGTAGCAAAACTAAATAGCCGCGCCCAGCTTGAAGATAGGCAGATACATCGCGACGATCAAACCGCCGACCAAAATGCCCAGGATCACCATGATGATAGGCTCCATCAAACTGCTCAGGTTATCGACCAGGTTATCGACCTCTTCTTCGTAAAAGTCCGCGACTTTATCCAGCATCGCATCAATGGAACCGGACTCCTCGCCGATCGCCACCATTTGTACCACCATATTCGGAAACATGCCGGTGGTCTCCAAGGCAAATTTCAATTGCTGGCCGGTGGAAACGTCGTCGCGCACAGCCATTACCGCTTCGTAGAACAAAATATTGCCGCAAGCCCCTGCCACCGAAACCAGTGCTTCAACCAAGGGTACGCCAGCCGCAGACATGGTGGACAGTGTTCTGGCAAAACGAGCGATGGCCGATTTTTCCAGAATCATCCCGACAACCGGGATTTTCAGCAAAGTTTTATCGAGAAAATGGTTAAACGCCTTCGAGCGCTTTTTAAAATAATTGAACACGTAAGCGGTAATGGCGATCACGCCAATCACCGCCCACCACCATTCCTGCACCCACGCCGACAGCTCAATAACAAATTGGGTAAATGCCGGTAGGTCGGCGCCAAAGCCTTTAAACAAATCCTCAAACACCGGCACCACGAAAATCAGCAAAATCGCGGTGACGATAAACGCCACGACCAACACTGCAATCGGGTAGGTCAATGCTTTTTTAACCTTCTTTTTGATCGATTCGGTTTTTTCTTTGTAGGTGGCAATCTTGTCGAGCAAAGTTTCCAATACCCCGGCATGTTCGCCGGCTTCGACCAAATTGCAGAACAGCGCATCAAAATACAGTGGCTTACGGTTCAAGGCCTGCGCCAAGGTGTCGCCGCCCTCCACGTCGGCCTTTATCGATAACAGCATTTCCGACATGCTTGCGTTGTCGTGCCCCTTGCCGATAATGTCGAATGACTGCACCAACGGCACCCCGGCCTCCAGCATAGTCGCCAACTGCCTGGCGAACACCGCGATGTCGCCGGGCGTGATTTTCTGCACTCTGGCACCGAACAAGGGCTTGGACTTGGCTTTGATACCGATGACCCGAATGCCCATCCGCCTTAATTCGGTGCGCGCAATGACCTCGCTCTTGGCGCTGATGGTGCCTTTGGTTTTCTTGTTTTGCCTATCGAAACCGTCCCAATTGAACTCGATTTGTTCGTCTTGCTTTGCCATGATTATTCCTTGGTGACCCGGTCAATTTCTTGCAGCGAGGTGACGCCTTGCTTAATTTTTAACAGCCCCGACATTCTTAAATCGTTGATTCCTTCACTTTTCGACAATTCCGCCATTTGCATGGAATTACCGCCGTTCAAAATCAGCGCACGCATTTTTTCGGTGATAGGCATTACCTGGTAGATCCCTACCCTGCCCTTGTAACCGTTATTGCAATGTTCGCAACCCACCGGACCGTAGACTTTAAACGTACCGATTTCCTCCTGCTTAAACCCGGCCGACAGCAAGGTGCTTTCCGGATAATCAACTTCTTGCTTACAATGCTCGCATAAGCGCCGCGCCAGCCGTTGCGCCATGATCAAAATCACCGCCGAAACAATATTGAACGGTTCTATGCCCATTTGCACCAAACGGTTGATGGTTTGCGGCGCATCATTGGTATGCAAGGTAGACAACACCATGTGACCGGTTTGCGCCGCCTTGACCGCGATACTGGCGGTTTCCAGGTCGCGAATCTCGCCAACCATGATGATGTCCGGGTCTTGCCGCAAAAACGCCCGTAGCGCTTCGGCAAAGGTCAGGCCGGCCTTGGGATTGACATTGACTTGGTTGATGCCTTCCACGGTGATCTCTACGGGATCTTCGGCGGTGGAAATATTGGTTTCGATGCTGTTCAGAATATTCAGCCCGGTATACAGCGACACGGTTTTACCGCTACCGGTCGGCCCGGTAACCAGCACCATACCGTAAGGCTTGTGGATCGCCTCCAGAAAATTTTTCTGCTGCTCGGGTTCGAAGCCGAGTTTCTCGATACCAATTTGCGCACTGGTCGGATCGAGAATCCGCATTACCACTTTTTCACCGAACAACGTCGGGCAGGTGTTTACCCGAAAATCGATGGCCCGGTTCTTGGAAATCTGCATTTTGATCCGGCCGTCCTGCGGCACCCGCCGTTCGGCAATGTCCATTTTCGACATGACTTTCAGCCGAGAAATAATCCGGTTGGCAATGCCCACCGGCGGACTAGCCACCTCCGATAAAATACCGTCGGCCCGAAAACGGATACGAAACTTTTTCTCGAAAGGCTCCAGGTGTATATCCGAAACGCCGCGTTTGATCGAGTCCAGCAGGATTTTGTTCACAAAACGGACGATAGGCGCGTCATCAATATCCGAGCCTATTGCTTCGTCGGCCGGTTTGCTGTCGTCGCCTGCGGAAATATCGATATTGTCCAGATCGTCGTCCAACAGATCCTTCATCGACGTATCGGCAGCCTCCAGCGCCGTGTCTATCATGCGGATCAGCTTGTCTTCTTCAACCAGAATATTTTCGGTATTGTGCCGGGTATGAAACTTGATCTCGTCCAGCGCCTGAAAATTGGTCGGATCGGCGGTGGCGACAAACAAGCGGTTGCCGCGCTTGAATAAAGGTAAGGCATGATGCTGGCGAATCAATTTCTCGCTGACTAGTTTGATCGGCAAGAATGAAGGGTCTATGGCATCCAGATCGAAAAACGGCACACCAAACTCCGCCGAAGCCAGCGTAGCCACGGTTTTGCTGTCCGCATACTTATGTTCCACCAAATAGCTGATAAACGCTTGTTTACGCTTCTGCGCCTCCTGCAAACAGGTCGCCGCCGATTCCTCGGTCAACAAACCTTTCTGAATCAGGCATTTGACCAAGCCGCTGAAATGGATGTTAGAGGGTGCTGTCGCCATGAAAAAAAGTCTGGATTGGTTTTACTGCAACTAAGTGCTGCAACTATAGATGAAGTAAGGATTTTATCCAAACTCATCAAGCCATGCCCAAGACTTTAACATGGTTATATTGGCATGCCGCCAAGCGCTGTTTTTAAGCTAGCGATCATTTGGAACGGCCGGCGGTGCCAAGAACAGCACCGCCGACGAATAGGACAAGAATCAGATTTCGTGATAAATCGCAGCACCTTCTTCCAGGAACTGCTTGGATTTTTCTTCCATACCAATTTTCAAGGCCTCGGCTTCTTCCAGACCTTTTTGCTCGGCGTAATTGCGCACGTCCTGGGTGATTTTCATCGAGCAGAAATGCGGACCACACATCGAGCAAAAATGCGCGACTTTTGCGGAATCTTTCGGCAAAGTTTCATCATGGAAAGAGCGGGCTTTTTCGGGATCGAGCGCCAAGTTGAACTGGTCTTCCCAGCGGAATTCGAAGCGCGCCTTGGACATGGCGTTATCGCGGATCTGCGCGCCGGGGTGGCCTTTGGCCAAGTCGGCGGCGTGGGCGGCGATCTTGTAAGTGACGATGCCTTCGCGCACATCCTGCTTGTTCGGCAGACCCAAGTGTTCTTTTTGGGTCACGTAGCATAGCATTGCGCAGCCATACCAACCGATGTTGGCGGCGCCGATCGCCGAGGTGATGTGGTCGTAGCCGGGGGCGATGTCGGTGGTCAGTGGGCCCAGGGTGTAGAACGGCGCTTCGTAACAATCTTCCAATTGCTTGTCCATGTTAACCTTGATCATTTGCAACGGCACATGTCCGGGGCCTTCGATCATGGTTTGTACGTCATGTTTCCAGGCGATTTGCGTGAGTTCTCCCAGGGTTTCCAGTTCGCCGAATTGCGCTTCGTCGTTGGCGTCGTAAATCGAGCCCGGACGAAGACCGTCACCCAATGAGAACGACACGTCGTAAGCCTTCATGATTTCGCAGATTTCCTCAAAGTTGGTGTAAAGGAAACTTTCGGTATGGTGAGCTAGACACCATTTGGCCATGATGGAGCCGCCACGCGAAACAATGCCGGTGAGACGCTTGGCGGTTAAAGGCACGTGATGTAGGCGTACCCCGGCATGGATGGTGAAGTAATCCACGCCCTGCTCAGCTTGTTCAATCAGCGTGTCGCGGAAGATTTCCCAAGTCAGTTCCTCGGCTTTACCATCGACTTTTTCCAGGGCTTGGTAAATCGGCACCGTGCCGATAGGCACCGGCGAATTGCGCAAGATCCATTCGCGGGTTTCGTGAATGTTCTTGCCGGTCGATAAGTCCATGATGGTGTCAGCACCCCAACGGATGCCCCACAGCATTTTCTCGACCTCTTCTTCGATAGAAGACGTCACGGCAGAGTTACCTAGGTTACCGTTAATCTTGACCAGGAAGTTGCGGCCGATAATCATCGGCTCTAATTCGGGATGGTTGATGTTGGCCGGGATAATCGCACGGCCTCTGGCAACTTCGGAACGGACAAATTCTGGCGTGATAAACGACTGAATGTTCGCGCCGTAGGAAAAACCGGGATGCTGACCTTGGTAACGGTCGCGCATTGCTTCGAGATTTTGGTTTTCGCGGATAGCGATGTATTCCATTTCCGGGGTAATGATGCCTTTGCGGGCGTAATGCATCTGGCTGACATTGTGACCGGACTGGGCGCGGCGCGGGTTTCGGGTCAATTCGAAACGCAGGTGCGCGGTTTTCGGGTCGTGTAAACGCTCGTGACCATACTTTGAGGTCGGACCTTTCAATAATTCTGTGTCACCGCGCTCCGCAATCCAGTTACCACGAATCGAACCCAAGCCTTTATGTAAATTCACATCCACATTCGGATCAGTGTAAACCCCGGAGGTGTCGTAAACATAAATCGGTGGGTTTTTTTCCGCACCGAAGTGGGCCGGCGTATCCGACATGCTGATCTTACGCATCGGCACTTGAATATCCGCACGACTGCCCTGGATATAAATTTTCTCGGAAGCGGGGTAGGAATCGATTCTTACACTACTACCGGTGTCGGTAGTAATCTCATTGCGGACAGCGCTCATGCTTATCTCCAAAATCTCAATAAATCGCAAGCGCAGGGAAGATAGGGCTTTCCTACGCCGGTGTTAACCGGTTCAGGTTCGAAGGGTTTTTCTCAGCTTTCCGGGCTTGCATACAGCGGAAAGCACCCCTAGCCTTTCAGGTGACTTGCTAAGTTAAATGATAATCGAGCCAATTGCAAGCGCAGCGCCAAGCTCCCAAGGCGCAAAAAGCTTATAAAACAATGGGTTTTAAAGCTCATCAATCCCTCCCGGCGCTCTTGCTATCATAAGCATTCACAGCCAAACCAGAGCATATGCCGCCGCAGCAATCAACGCACTAAAAAACAGGAGAAAACATGGCATCCCAAAAAAAGCAAAGCAAACGCCTGCTCAACGACATAGAGGACTCAGTAAATCAGTTAGTATTTTTGACCAGCGATTTAAGCTTGCTTGCAGACACAAACAAACTGGCGCTAAACCTAAAAACAAACATCGAGACATTAAACCGCCAATTAGCCGGCTTAAAAAAGGCAGAATTTAACGCCACCCTGGCAGAATCGGAGATACTGGAGATATTGGACGAGCTAATCGATAGCGATCCGATCAGCACACTGGAACAACGACTGTTTGCAGCTCATGCTGATCAAGAATCGGGCGAAGTAGGCGAGTTTTTCCAACAGTTGCTCGATAAAATCGAAAAACTGTATTCGCCGCTACTATCGTCCATCCAGCAACTAACTGCGATGCCGGATAAGCTGTAAACGCTCAGTGACTGCGCTGCACCGAGAAGCGCGCCAACTCTTCAAGAGCCTGTTTGTAATCGGAATCAGGCAGGCATTGTAGTGCGGCAATCGCCTTCGCAGCGGCCCTGTCCGCACATTGCTCTGTGTATTCTATGGCGTTGGTGGCCTTAACTACTTCATAGACATCGTTAAACGCCTCGCGCGAACCTTGCCGGATCGCATCGACCACAATTTTAGCCTGCTGCTCGTTCCCGTGCTGGATGGCATAGATCAACGGCAAGGTAGGCTTACCTTCAGCCAGGTCGTCACCCAAGTTTTTACCCAGTTCTTCGCTATTGGCTTTGTAATCCAATGCATCATCTATCAACTGAAACGCCACACCCAATTGCTGACCATAAACCGCCAACGCTTCTTCCGTAGCCGAGTCTGTCGCTGAAACGACTGCCGCCAAGCGCGTGGCGGTACTGAACAAAATGGCAGTTTTGCGAGCAATAACTTCCAAATACCGGGCTTCGCTGGTCTCCGGATTGTTGCAATTTAACAATTGCAACACCTCACCCTCGGCAATCGCGGTGGTGGTTTTGGACATAATGGCCATCACCCGCATGTTATCGGTGCGGACCATCATTTCGAAGGCACTGGAGTACAAATAATCACCTACCAGCACGCTAGCCGCGTTGCCCCACACCGCATTCGCCGACTCCTTGCCGCGCCGCAGAGCCGATTCGTCGACCACATCGTCGTGCAACAACGTCGCGGTATGGATGAATTCGATCACTGCTGCCAAAATCAGATGATGGTCATCAACCTTGCCCAAGGCTTTTGCCGCCAACAGCAAAAGCATCGGTCGTAATCTTTTTCCGCCATTACCGATTATGTAATGCCCAATTTGATTAATCAGCACAACATCGGAACTCAGTTCCTCTAAAATCAACCGGTCGACGGCTTGAGTTTCCGCACTGGTTAAATTTTTGATGGAATCGAAGTCTATAGTGACTGACGCTGGCGTTGAAACTTTAGCTATCATGTGATGTTGTGAACTTGTCGCTCGTTAGCTTATAACGTGAATAACCGGTCATGCTATGAAGAATACTGATTAGTGTCAATAGTACTCCCCGCATAGACCTGTTAGACAGCAGGCTTCCCCTGGAATTTTAGTTTGACTGTGACTTAAATAAAAAATATAATCCTCTGTTCACTATTAACAGATTATGCTTGATGGAGCTTACGCTGATGTATGCGGTAATTCAAACAGGTGGTAAACAGTATCGGGTCGCAGAGGGTACTACCTTAAAAATAGAAAAACTTGAGTTGGGCGCAGGCGACAGCGTAGAGTTCGACAAAGTACTGATGGTCCAATCCGGCGACTCCGTAAAAGTAGGTCAGCCATTTGTCGAAGGCGGCAAAGTGACTGCAACCGTGGTTTCCCAGGGCAGACACAAAAAAGTCAGAATCATTAAATTCAGAAGACGTAAGCACCACATGAAACAAATGGGGCATCGTCAATACTACACAGAAATCCAGATTACTGGCATTTCTGCTTAATATAACGAGGATAAGAAATGGCTCATAAGAAGGCAGGTGGTAGTACTCGTAACGGCCGCGACTCTCAGGCTCAGCGCCTCGGTGTCAAACGTTTCGGTGGTCAAGTGGTTAAAGCCGGCAACATTCTGGTCCGTCAACGCGGCACCCAGTTTCACCCTGGCACCAATGTCGGTATCGGCAAAGACCACACCTTGTTTGCAACAGTCGATGGCAAAGTGGTTTTTGAAGAAAAAGGTCCTAAAAACCGCAAATACGTCAGCATTGCAGCAGCGTAAATTTCTTGGCTGTGCTGATTGGCACAACTGAAAAGAAAAGCCTCGTTTTCAGCGGGGCTTTTTTGTTTATACCGGTAGATTATGAGATTTGTTGACGAAGCGGAAATCCGCGTAGAAGCAGGCGACGGCGGCAATGGCAAAGCCTCATTTCGCCGTGAAAAGTATATTCCCTTGGGCGGCCCGGACGGCGGCGACGGCGGCGACGGCGGCAGCGTTTATCTGGTAGCTACCGAGAACGTTAACACTTTGGTGGATTTTCGCTATCACTCGGTACATCGAGCCCAACGCGGACAGAACGGCGGCAGCCGCGATTGCACCGGCAAGAAAGGCGACGACTGCTTCGTCCCGGTCCCACCCGGCACCATTGTTTACGAAGCCGAAACCGGCGAAAAAATCGGCGATCTAACCAAACCCGGTCAGCAACTATTAGTCGCCAAAGGCGGATTCCACGGCCTCGGCAACACCCGCTTCAAAAGCAGCGTCAATCGCGCGCCCCAACAAACCAGCAAAGGCTCTGCAGGCGAGCACCGGATGTTGCGCCTGGAATTAATGGTCATCGCCGATGTTGGCTTGCTAGGCATGCCCAATGCCGGCAAATCCAGCCTGATTCGCACGGTCTCTTCCGCACGCCCCAAAGTCGCGGACTACCCATTCACAACCTTACACCCCAACCTGGGCGTCGTGCGTGTCGATGATTTACGCAGCTTCGTCATCGCCGATATCCCCGGCGTCATCGAAGGCGCTGCAGAAGGTGCAGGCCTTGGCTTGCAGTTTTTAAAACATCTATCCAGAACCGGCTTGTTGTTACACATCGTCGACATCGCCCCCTACGAAAGCGACGAAACGCCAGTGAGCGCTGCGCGCAAAATCATCCACGAAGTGGAAAAATGGAGCGATGACCTGTCCAGCAAGCCACGCTGGCTGGTATTGAATAAGATCGACAATGTGCCTGACGACGAAGTCGAGCAACATTGCCAAGCCATCGTCGAAGAACTTGATTGGACCGGTCCGGTATTCCTGATTTCCGCCTTAAAAAATCAAGGCACGCAGGCACTGATGTACGCCATCATGGACTTTCTCGACCAACAAAAGGCCGAGCAGGATCAGCAAGCACAGGAGCCGCGCCATGAGCCGTTCTGAGTTTTCGCAAGCCCAGCGCATTGTCGTCAAAATCGGCAGCTCACTGCTAACCGACGGCGGGCGCGGCCTCAATAAACAGGCCATCGCCGGCTGGGTCGCGCAAATGGCCGCCCTCAAACGCCAAGGCGTCGACGTGGTATTGGTATCGTCCGGCTCCGTTGCGGAAGGCATGTCCCGCTTAAAGCTAAAAACCCGCCCGAAAACTCTGCATGAATTGCAAGCCGCCGCATCAGTAGGGCAAATGGGCTTGGTCAGACGCTTTGAAGATGAATTTCAAATACACGGTCTGCTGGCCGCTCAAGTATTGCTGACCCATGACGACCTTTCAGACCGCCAGCGTTACCTGAATGCCCGCAGCACTTTACTCACGCTGCTGGATTTCGGTGTCGTGCCGGTCATCAATGAGAACGATGCCGTCGCTACCGAAGAAATCCGCTTCGGCGACAACGATACCTTGGGCGCGCTGGTTGCCAATTTGGTAGAAGCCGATTTGCTGATCATTCTTACCGACCAAACCGGCTTATTCGACGCCAACCCTAGCCTGAACCCAAACGCTCGGCTGATTTCCAGCATTAGCGTCAACGAAAACCTGCTTGACGAAGTTGCCGGCGGCAGCATCAGCGGCCTGGGACGTGGCGGCATGTACACCAAAGTCCGGGCCGCCAGACTGGCCGCGCGCTCTGGAGCAGCGACAGTGATCGTATCCGGCAAAATTGACAACGTCATCCACGCGGTATTCGACGGCAATGATTTAGGTACTTATTTAATACCCAACATTGCACCACTGGTGGCGCGCAAACAATGGCTGGCAGGGCAATTGCAACTGAAAGGCCGTGTGGTATTGGACGATGGCGCGGTAAAAATCCTGAAAGATGCCGGCAAAAGCCTGCTGGCAGTCGGCGTAAAGGCCGTACACGGTTCGTTTAAACGTGGCGACCTGGTGTCTTGCCTGGATTTACAAGGCAACGAAATCGCCCGCGGCTTAATCAATTACGGCGCGGACGACACCAATAAAATCGCCGGCAAACCCAGCAGCGAATTCGAAACCTTGCTGGGCTACGCCGACGAAGACGAACTTATCCATCGAGATAATTTAGTGTTGGTCTGAAACCAGGCGACTTAGCTGCTCGCCAAGTCGCCTGCCATCAAACTCAAGTATTCTGGATAACAATATTCGGAAACCGGCCGCTGTAATCCCGCGCGCGCATCGCCAACTTGGCGGCCATTTTCCGGGCAATCGCTTTGTAGATTTGCGCCGGCCGGCCATCCGGATCGGCCACCACTGTAGGCCTGCCGCTATCGGCGTACTCGCGAATCCGTATATCCAACGGCAAAGACCCCAGCAAATCCAGCTTATTCTTGACCGCCATCGCCACGCCACCACCTTGGCCGAAAATCGCTTCTTCATGCCCGCAATTACTGCAAATATGCACACTCATATTCTCCACTAGCCCCAATATCGGCACGTTGACCTTTTCGAACATCCCCAAGCCGCGTTGTGCATCGATTAGCGCAATATCCTGTGGCGTGGTCACGATCACCGCGCCGCTGACCGGAATCTGTTGCGCCAGCGTTAGCTGAATATCGCCGGTACCGGGCGGCAGATCGATAATCAGATAATCCACATCCTGCCATTGCGTTTGATTCAACAATTGTTGCAATGCCCCGGTAACCATCGGGCCACGCCAGATCATAGGCTGGTCCGGGTCAATCAAATAGCCTATGGAAATGGTCTGCACACCGAACGAGATTTTCGGCAACATGCTTTTGCCGTCCGGGCTATCGGGCTTACCGGACAAGCCCAGCATGGTCGGAATGCTGGGGCCGTAAATATCGGCATCCAGAATACCGACATTGGCGCCTTCCGCCGCCAAGGCCAGAGCAAGATTCACGGAAGTGGTGGACTTGCCCACCCCGCCCTTGCCGGAGGCCACCGCGATGATGTTTTTCACATTCGGCAAGGGTTTCAGCGCCTTTTGCACCGAGTGCGAAACGATATTGAAACTGACCGACACATCCAGTTTGCCAACGTCCGGCAAAGTTTGCAGACGCTGTGTTACCGCCCCCTTCAGTTCTTCAAGATAACTTTTAGCGGGGTAACCCAACTCGATAACGACGCTGACATCATTGCCATCCACACTGATTTTCTTAACGGATTTTGCCGACACCAAATCGGTTTCCACATTCGGATCGATAAAGTGTTTAAGTAAATTTTCGACAGCCGTTTTGTCAATGCTCGCCATGCGGAACTCCGAAGTAAGGGGAAATAATAACCAAGCAAAATAGTGTGAATATGATAACACCTTAAAAGGACGCCATTAAATCCGCCCCATTATTAAAAAATAGTTTTCTCTTGCAGAATAATGCTTTATCGTAACGACTTAACAATTAGCCTTAATAGTTAATTCTTAATTAAGACTTAATGCCGCCTTCATCTGATTTTAATTTGGATCGCTTACCTTCAACCATCCGCTCCGTCACTATCTGCGCCTATCATAAACATGTCAGCAGTCATTCAAAACCGTACTGTTTTACCGATACCGCTAGTCTTCGTTGTGGCAGTCGTCAGCGCCTTGCTTAGCGGTTGCCAAAGCATACCGTTGTTTTCCGACAACCAACCGGAACACATAGTCTGGAACTCCAAACCGGACAGTATTGCCAGTCATGAGTTTAACCTGAGCAGCGGCCAAGGCATGGTCGGTACGCTAGCCAGTATCAACAGCCGCGAAAACGATACGCTGTCCGACATCGGCCGCCATTACGGCTTGGGTTACAACGACATTACCATCGCCAATGCCCATCTCGATCCATGGACCTTGCCCGCCGAGCAAACAGTGTTGCTGCCATTGCGTTTCGTACTCCCAGACGCTCCGCGCAAAGGCATCGTGTTGAATCTGGCGAATATGCGCATGTTCTATTACCCCAAAAATCAAGCCAATACCGTACTGACTTATCCAGTCGGCATTGGCCGCCAAGGCTGGAACACGCCGTTAGGACAAACCCAAATTGTCGCAAAAAAGGCCAATCCGGACTGGACGGTGCCGGAATCGATTCACCGCGAACATCAGGCATTAGGGGACCCTCTACCAAAAGTGATACGTTCCGGCCCGGACAACCCTTTGGGCAGCTACGCCATGCCCTTGGGTTTCAGCGGCTATTTGATCCACGGCACCAACAAGCCTTACGGGATTGGTTTACAAGTCAGTCACGGCTGCGTGCAGCTATATCCTGAAGATATAGAAGTCCTATTCAACAAAGTAGAAGTCGGCACCCCGGTTCGTATCGTCCACCAGCCCTACATGGCAACCTGGCAAGATGACATGCTTTATCTGGAAGCCCATCGACCCCTAGACAAATGGGAAAAACAACAAAAACAGCTGCAAAAAGACATTCGGAAAAAATTGCAACAACTAGCATCCGAAAAGCAAGCAACGGTTGATTGGAGTAAAGTTGAGCGCATCTTGCAACGTGCCGACGGCGTCCCCACTCCAGTACTACCCGGCAGTGCGGATCTACCCGAATTAACAGCGGATGCGGTGCAACTTGCCCATCCTGAGCAATTCTACGGCCAACCGGTCATCAACGAATTGAGCGACAGCGACTGGTCCATTCTGGCCGCCAGCTTCGAAAATGAGACCGACGCCCAAAAGCTGGCAGCCATGCTCAATCACCAAGGACCGCCGATTCCTGCCCGAAAAATTGCCAAAGATGGTGGCTTTCAAGTGGTTGCCGGACCGTTTAAGAACAAGAAAGAAGCCAAAACCGTAGCGCAACGCATCAAGCAGAATTTCGACATGGACGTTAAAGCCATCGATCCGAAACAGGCTGCAAGAAACTAAGTGCGGCCAGGACTTATTGCCGGCCCAGCAAGGACTGCCGCAACAAGGCCGACGCCTGCTCGGCCGGCACGGGTTTGCTGAAAAAATACCCTTGTCCGTAATTGCACTGCTGTCCACCCAAAAAATCCAACTGACTCTGATCTTCGACGCCTTCGGCCACCAGTTCCAGCTTCAACTGGCCCGCCATGGCCGAAATAGCCGACACAATCGCTCTATCGTTGGCGTCGGTGCAAATATCCTTCACGAACGATTTATCGATTTTTAAGGTATCGAGCGGAAAACGTTTCAAATAACTGAGCGAAGAATAACCGGTACCGAAATCATCCACCGAAATCCGCACTCCCAGCTGCTTGATCTGATTCAGCGTGTCCAGCGTCGTATCCAGCTTATGCATCAAGATGCTTTCGGTAATCTCTAACTCCAACAACTCCGGCGAAAGCTCGGTTTCTTTCAGCACATCCAACACTACATCCAGCAGCTGACGCTGATCTTGGAAACGGTGAAACTGCCGTCCGGACAAATTGACCGCAATTCGAATCGGCATACCGGCCAACTGCCAGGCCCGTGCCTGTTTGCATGCAGTTCGCAATACCCAAGCCCCAATTGGCACGATCAGCCCGGTTTCTTCAGCCAAGCCGATGAATTGATCCGGCATGACGATACCCATGGCGTGATTGTGCCAACGAATCAAGGCCTCCATACCGATGATGCAACCGTTATCGATTTTCACCTGCGGCTGATAGTGCAATACAAGTTCGCCCAACTCCAAGGCCTGACGCAAATGATGCTCGAGCTTCAGATAATGCTGAGCGGCGCTGTTCATTTCCGGGGTAAAAAACTGATAATTATTTTTGCCCAATTTTTTGGCGTGATACAAAGCAGAGTCGGCCTGCGCCAGCAATTCGTCGAACGAAAGCGAATTATCCGGATAAATACTGATACCAATACTGGCCCTTGAATAGATTTGATGCTGTTGAACCTGTAAAGGCTCGTTCAAGGCATGTAATATCTTGATGGCCACTTTGGCGGCATCCAGACTATCTGCAATATTGGGCAGCATAATAATAAACTCATCCCCGCCCATCCTGGAGGGCGTATCGCCTTCCCTCAAACAACCGGAAATTCGCTTGGCAACAGCTCTGAGTAATTCATCACCCACGGCATGCCCAAAGGTATCGTTGATCGCCTTGAAATTATCCAGATCGAGAAATAGAAACGCGATAATGCCTTGCCTGCGCTGCGCTTGCGTAATGAACTGCAACGCTCTATCGGTTAACAAAGTCCGGTTCGGCAACTCGGTAAGCGCATCGAAATGGGCAATATAATCCAGGCGTTGCCGTGCGCGTTTCACTTCCTCAATTTCACGGGCATTATCGATTACTAGCGACAACGAATGCGCAAAACTCAACGCCAACTCTTCATCGTTCTTGGTAAACAGCTCACCACTGTATTTATCGCTGAGATAGATACGCCCATACACCCGGCCTTGATGAGAAATAGGCACCGCCAATAAGGATGTCATCTGCGGATGATGCGGTGGAAAGCCGGCGCTGCGCGAGTCCTTGCCCATATCCGCAAGCCTCAAGGAGACGTTTTCCTCAATGACTACCCCCAACAAGCCCCTCCCCTCAGGTAAATGACCTATTTGCTGAGCTTGCTCGTCGCTGATACCGGCATAAATAAACTCCGTCAACGCGCCGCCGTTGTCAACTATCCCAATAGCACCATAACGAGCATCCAACAAATTACAAAGCGCATCAATGCCGGCCTGCAATAACTCGGTTTCGATTGATGTATGGGCCAACACCCCCAGCAAGCTGCGCGCAGCGTCGTTCAATGCGGCCAGACGCCCAACCCAAACCACCGTTTGCTCGTGGTTGGTTTCCGCCGCAATTTTAAGGCGCATAGTCTCTTTCAGCAGCAGTCGCTCACGGTTCAGCAGAACTTCCAAAATACTTTGCCGGGTAACCACGCCGACGAATTGACCTTTGTTGAGCACAGCCAAGGCTCCCAGCTGATTTTCATCCATCAGACATAGCGCTTTGCGGACGCCAAGCTTGGGAGCGACACTAAGCATAGGCCGATGCTCGACCAAATCTGCAAAAATCCAATTGGGATGTTTTGATATATCGTGATCGGTGGCCAAACCGCAAAACTCTTCCACCGGTGCTTCCCGAAAAACGGCAAAAACGATATTGCGCTCAACGCTGCAAGGCCGCTCCTCCTCCATAACCCGACGAACGTGCGGCCATAAACAATCGCCAACCGCCAGTTGTTTCATAACTTGGTATTTAGCTGAACGGAAATATCCATCTCCGCATGCAATATTTCATCGGCACTCATCAAGGGCTTTATCTGAGTCAACACGAAATCGATTAACGCAGCCTTGCTGATACGTTTTAGCAAGCTCTGTCTTACCAAAAGATCACTGATCACATCGTCATCAAACTCAATATGCTCAAACGGCGCTTTTACCAATAGTTCGATTGCCCGGCGCATGGCGATGCAGCCAATCGGAGACTCCTTGCCTAACACCAACATATCTTTTAACGGCGGAATAGCGTATTCGCCCAAGTTGGCAGAAATATGAATTTGATTTTGGCTGGCTTTGTACATGGTCTAATGGCCGAATTATCTGACAAATTGAAAGGTTAATTTAGCAGATTTTCAGTTTTGAGAATTATTTCAGTAGCAGCCGACGCTAGCTCAGAGACTTCACTTGCCGCTCGACCACGTGCTATGGAAATGAAGAAAGGAAGGACTTAAAAGTTACCGCTAAAATCATGCGCTTTAGCGACTATTCATCCGCAGCGACTAAAGAAAGCACTCGGAAAGAGGGAATTTGCATTGCGTTTGCCGGCTTGCCTAATTAGACGACAGCTGTCAACTAAGCACGCCGGTAAACGCTATCCGGACAATCGATTAAAGGAGGTTGCCCGGTCACAAAACAGGCGGCAGTGACCGCCAAAAACAATTATCTCGGTTCAAACCAAACCGCTCAAAACCTCTATCAAACCGACTCTTAAACTCCCTGGATTCGTCATTCCCGAGAAGGTCGCAACCGTTAAAGAATTCTCAGCGAATCCGGGATAGCCGCTGGGCTCCCGCCTTCGCGGGAGCGACGATACGTAAGAATTGGATTAATCATTTCGTAAAGTCTTGGCCGGCAAGTTGTCGAACCGAATAGGTTCAACGGGTATCAGTTGCCACCTTTGAAGGTAATTTCCAGCGCGTGCAGGGCATTAGCGCAATTAGCGCTGCCTTGAATAGCCGGATCATCGTGACAAGCTTGGTTTTGGGTACGCGCCTCTTTAATGTTGGCCACATACCAAGCGACGGTTTTGACATCCTCGCCAGCCGCTTCATTAGCATTAGTAACATTCAACGCCGTGGTCAAACCCAGCGCGGCAACGGCAGCGGCTATTATCATCATGTGTGCTTTTTTCATAAAAACTCCTTGGCTTCTCGATTATCGGGGGGAACGATTAACGCCCATGCAAACCCGCATGAGCTGGCGATAATCTAGCAAAGAATCCTAACGTTTAAAATGTGGCCGATTGCCGCGCGACAATATGTCTCTACAGTGCGGCATATCACACAATTTTGCACAAAAAGCCCTAAATGCGGCTGACAAAAAGCGTTAATAACAAATGACCGCAAAACACAGCGGGACAGCCCAGGCAGGTTTGTTGGAGAAAAGAAAAGACGGCGCAATAAGCCAAAGCCATTGCGCCAGGGATTTATTTGATTTTGACCAGTTCCTTACCATTGCTGGAGAAACTGCAGATACCGGCCGCGAAGTAAGTGCATTCGTCCGATTGCTCCAGCTTGGCACCGTTAGGCGTCAGATGAATTTTCACTGAGCACGAGCGCGCTTCGCCTTCAATGTGTTTTTTCAAGACCAATTCGTTTTCACCAACACTTTTGGCTTCATCGGATACCGTTGCGGAACAAGCGTGCTTGCCAGCTTCGTCGGGATTGGGTTCAAAATCCACATCCACCGTGGCGTTAATGTCTTTTCCCAAGGTCGTAATCTTCAAATGCTGTACATGATTGCCGTCGCGCAACAGGTAATGATCGGTAGCCGCCGCCGCAGTACCGGAAGCCAGCATCGCGATGGCCAGAAACAACGTTTTTCTCATGATGTTACCTCTTCTTATAAGTTTAAGTGATTCAAAAAGGGCTAAGGCCGATCCGACTTTAAGTATGCCATGCCGGACGGTATAGCGCTTAAGCTGGAGGCTTGGTTGGGATTGTACCTTACTGATCCCTATTACCAAACATCCCTAGCCCCCGCATCAGGGTAACGCGCCGGCAATCGGCAAACCGCTGCCCAAACCATGAAAGCCCTGGCGATTTATGCCATAATCCGCCCTCATTTTCCCAGGCTGTTTTAACCCCATGTCTAACCGAAAAATCCTTGTTACCAGCGCCTTACCGTATGCCAACGGCCCTATCCACTTGGGCCACCTTGTCGAATACATTCAAACCGACATCTGGGTGCGGTTCCAGAAACAACGCGGGCACAATTGCTACTACGTCTGCGCCGACGACACCCACGGCACGCCGATCATGCTGCGTGCAGACAAGGAAGGCATTACCCCGGAGCAACTGATCGCCGATGTGGAAAAACAGCATCGCGCCGATTTCCAGGAATTTGGCGTCGCGTTCGATCAGTACCACAGCACCCATTCGCCGGAAAATAAAGAATACTCCGCACTGATCTACAAACGTCTGCGCGCCGGCGGCCATATCAGACAACGCAGCATCACCCAGGCTTACGATCCGGTGAAAAACATGTTCCTGCCGGACCGCTTCATCAAGGGCGAATGCCCGAAATGCGGCGCGACCGACCAATACGGCGACAGCTGCGAAGCCTGCGGCGCCACCTATTCGCCCACCGACCTGAAAAACGCCGTCTCCGCCATTTCCGGTGAGCGCCCCATCGAAAAAGATTCCGAGCATTACTTTTTCGAACTCGGCCATTTTGCCGAGATGTTGCGCGATTGGACCACCGCCGGCCACTTGCAACCGGAAGTCAGCAACAAGATGGCCGAATGGCTGGAGAACGGCTTGCAGCAATGGGATATTTCCCGCGATGCGCCGTATTTCGGCTTTGAAATTCCCGATGCGCCGGGCAAGTATTTCTATGTCTGGCTGGATGCACCCATCGGTTACATGGCCAGCTTCAAGCACTTCTGCGACCGTCAAGGCCTGGATTTCGACCAGTTTTGGCAAAAAGACAGCACCACCGAGCTGTACCATTTCATTGGCAAGGACATCATTTACTTCCACGCCCTGTTCTGGCCGGCCATGCTGCACGGCGCAGACTTTAGAACTCCCAGCGCGATTTTCGCCCACGGCTTTTTAACCGTCAACGGCGAGAAAATGTCCAAATCGCGCGGCACCTTCATCAAGGCCCGCACCTACCTGGACCATCTGAATCCGGAATATCTGCGCTATTACTTCGCCGCCAAACTCAGCGCCGGCGTAGATGACATCGACTTGAACTTCGACGATTTCAGCCAGCGTGTCAATTCCGACCTGGTCGGCAAAGTGGTCAACATCGCCAGCCGCTGTTCCGGCTTCATCGCCAAGCGTTTCGACGGTCTGCTTTCGGCAGAATGCGCCGAACCGGCCTTATTCCAACAGTTTGTCGACGCCAACAGCACGATTGCCGATTTATACGAAAGTCGCGAATTCGGCAAAGCGATGAGGGAAATCATGGCGTTAGCCGACAAAGCCAATCAGTATATCGACGAGAAAAAACCCTGGCTGATCGCCAAGGAAGAAGGCAAAGACGCCGAGTTACATGCCGTGTGCAGCATGGGCGTGGATCTGTTTCGGATGCTGGTAGCTTATCTGCGCCCGGTGGTTCCGACGCTGGCAAACAACGCCGAAAGCTTTTTGAACATTCCCACACAAAGCTGGCCGAGCGATGCCCAGCCGCTGCTCGGCCACAAAATCAATAGCTTTACACCGCTGATGACCCGCGTAGAGCCGGACAAAATCGCCGCGATTGTAGAAGCCTCCAAAGAAAATCTGGAAAAGACGCCACCGGTTGTAGCCAAGCCGGGCAAACAAGCTGCCGCAGTGAAAAACAATCCCGAGCAAGTAGCAAAAGCGATAGCCGAGCCGATTGCTGAAGCGATAGAGATCGAAGACTTTGCCAAAATTGATTTGCGCATCGGTCGCATCGTCAAAGCCGAATCGGTGGAAGGCGCCGAAAAGCTGCTGCAACTGACGGTGGATTTGGGGACCGAAACCCGCAATATCTTCGCCGGCATTAAATCGGCCTACGCCCCGGAAGAACTGGAAGGCAAATTGACCGTGGTAGTGGCAAATCTAAAGCCGCGCAAAATGCGCTTCGGCACCTCGGAAGGCATGGTATTGGCGGCCGGACCCGGCGGCAAAGACATCTGGGTGCTATCGCCGGACCAAGGCGCGCAACCGGGCATGCGGGTTAAATAAAGCAAGAGGCCGCAAGACAGCTTATTGGTCATGAGCGAGCAACACGAGGCATCTCTAGCCGTACAGATCGACGCGCTGCTACCGCAAACCCAGTGCCGCAAATGCGGTTACCAAGGATGCCGGCCGTATGCACAAGCTATCGCAAACGGTGAAGCCGACATAAACCAGTGTCCGCCGGGCGGTGTCCAGGGTATCCGTCTATTGGCGGATTTCCTGAACGTCCCCGCCAAACCGTTGAATCCGGCGTTCGGTATGACGCAGCCTTTGCAAGTGGCCGTAATCGACGAGGCAAATTGCATAGGCTGCACCAAATGCCTGCCGCCTTGCCCCACCGACGCCATTCTCGGTGCATCTAAGCAGATGCATACCGTCATCGCCACCTTATGCACTGGTTGCGAATTATGCATCGCCCCCTGCCCGGTCAACTGTATCAGCATGATCCCGGCGAACGCCGAATGGACCGCCGCTAATGCGGAGCAATCCAGACAGCGCCACCAAGCCAAAAGCCGGCGGCAAGCCAAAGCGGAAGCGGAAAAGTCCGAACGGCTGAATCGGCAAAAACAGCTGCTGGCGAAACTTAATAAAGGAAAAACCGCTATTTAAGCCAGGATTGGCAATGACTTTAACGGCATTTAATCTTATAATGGCCCGCTCACCCGATTCGGTCCAGTGGCCGATACGTATCCTGAAAGGAAATCCCCTTGGGTTTTCAGGATTAGGGTAAAAAGCCTAAACCGCTTGACCGCAAATCACATAGCGCCCGTAGCTCAGCTGGATAGAGCGCAGCCCTCCGGAGGCTGAGGCCAGAGGTTCGAATCCTCTCGGGCGCGCCATTTGACATGTTTCCTACCCTATCTTGACTCTGCGTACGATGTTGCCGAGAGGCATTTAGTAGCAAATAGTCTTTTGCCATGCCCGGCAAACCCGCTTCCGAAACCCTGATCAAATGGGCATTTAATATTAGCCCGCCCCTTAACGTATCTGGAGTCGCCATACCCGCGAAAGCAGAAATCCAAAATAGCCGGTGGGTTATGGTCATAGCTGGAAAATCGATACTTAAAGACTAATTAATAGGCTAATCTGGATTGAAGTCACTCAACACGTTTTCAAGTTCCTCCAACAGGGTCTTTAACACTTCGGCTTCTTGAAGCAAATCGCTATTTTCTTGGCGGACGGCTGGCCCCGGAACGGTTTCCGCCTTAATGCTTGATTTATCCGCTACCGATTTAGCCGGCATATCGGTTAACAATGCTTCAAGCCCGCGGCCCAGGCCGCGTTTGGGTGGAATCTTGTTCATATCAGTTAATGACACCAGCAAATCCGCGACATTTGCGGCTGTTTAAGACCACCATCTCCCGCGCATCGACCCTGGTAACATCGGCGAAGCCTTGCTGCAACATCATATAAAATCCTCTTCTAATCCCGGGGAACCGAGCTAATACAAACCGAATCAACGAATACCGAAAAACATCCACTTCGCCTGCCAACAGGCCATTTTAGCAATTTCCCTGCCGGCAAGCCGATCAGAGATACCCGTTCCGCTAGAATATCCCCCGCATTCCATACCTCGACACTTGCACAAACGCCACGAGTCGATATGAGGAAGATCAACAACAAGTCATTCATCCCCGCGGGTGCGGGGAACACGCTACAGCGCCAGAATTAGGTGCGACATAACCTGGTTCATCCCCGCGGGTGCGGGGAACACTTACAGCGTTTAACTTCGCTTTTGCGCTCAGTCGGTTCATCCCCGCGGGTGCGGGGAACACAATCCTCGCGAATCTTGGCGGCTTTTTCGTGGCGGTTCATCCCCGCGGGTGCGGGGAACACGCACATATGAAAGCGATGAGGGTGAGTTTTGGCGGTTCATCCCCGCGGGTGCGGGGAACACGCCGACATAGACGCCTGGGCAAAATTCCAAAACGGTTCATCCCCGCGGGTGCGGGGAACACCGGGTTTAACGGTGGCGAGATAGCATCGTTGACGGTTCATCCCCGCGGGTGCGGGGAACACGGCGAAGGCTCACAAAAAGCGGTGCTTACCCGCGGTTCATCCCCGCGGGTGCGGGGAACACTGCAGATGCTATACCCAACAGGCAACTCCATACGGTTCATCCCCGCGGGTGCGGGGAACACCACTTTGCGTTGGTTGCCTTTTTGGATTGGTGCGGTTCATCCCCGCGGGTGCGGGGAACACTGACGACCGCCGATGTGGTCGAACTTTCCTGGCGGTTCATCCCCGCGGGTGCGGGGAACACCACGTAGTTGTAAGCGTTGCCGTTAAACTCGCCGGTTCATCCCCGCGGGTGCGGGGAACACCACGATCAAACTGAATAGCCGGCAGGCAAAGTAGGTTCATCCCCGCGGGTGCGGGGAACACAACCGGGCTCATTCAGCGCCAAAGAGCCGCCGCGGTTCATCCCCGCGGGTGCGGGGAACACATTTTTCCTACTCCTGGTTAGCTGGTTGTTAACGGTTCATCCCCGCGGGTGCGGGGAACACAATGCCAACGCCTACCACGGGCCGATTCTGCACGGTTCATCCCCGCGGGTGCGGGGAACACCTTGGCAAACCATAAGTAGGATGTTTGTTTGACGGTTCATCCCCGCGGGTGCGGGGAACACCGCCTATGAGAACGCTTTGATTAGTGAAGCGGCGGTTCATCCCCGCGGGTGCGGGGAACACGATTGAAGCTGCATTGAAATGCGCTGTGCTGGCGGTTCATCCCCGCGGGTGCGGGGAACACTTCGTCGATGGCTTCTTGCAGGCGTTTGCCGCCGGTTCATCCCCGCGGGTGCGGGGAACACTTTCACGGTCTTTTGTTGCGATGTATTCAATTCGGTTCATCCCCGCGGGTGCGGGGAACACCAGGCGGAAGTGTTTAAGGCCTACATCATCGCCGGTTCATCCCCGCGGGTGCGGGGAACACGTGCGGCTAGGGTCATAACCCAATGCCACCGGCGGTTCATCCCCGCGGGTGCGGGGAACACAATTCTGGCCAAGCGCAAAATCCCGCGCGCAACGGTTCATCCCCGCGGGTGCGGGGAACACCTGACGCTGGCCGTGGTTAACGTCAATCTGGACGGTTCATCCCCGCGGGTGCGGGGAACACATCAACGCCGAAACCAGAGATTTAGCAAAATCCGGTTCATCCCCGCGGGTGCGGGGAACACTGAATTGTACGGTTATACTCATATGGTAGTGCCGGTTCATCCCCGCGGGTGCGGGGAACACTTTCGTGGCTGATGGTTAAGACGCGGTCAGTGCGGTTCATCCCCGCGGGTGCGGGGAACACTTCGTTTTATCCATGCTCGGCGGCATCGTCAGCGGTTCATCCCCGCGGGTGCGGGGAACACTGCAAACCCTCGCGCACTTCCCGCTTAGTCAGCGGTTCATCCCCGCGGGTGCGGGGAACACCATAAAAAAAGCCCGCTCCGTTTCCGGGCAGGCGGTTCATCCCCGCGGGTGCGGGGAACACATCCCCAGCGCATAGCACAGATGCAATTTTGGCGGTTCATCCCCGCGGGTGCGGGGAACACTTAACACCAGACCCATTGCAAGACGGGCACAACGGTTCATCCCCGCGGGTGCGGGGAACACCGGTTGAGCCGTTGTGTCGGTCATGCTCTAAGCGGTTCATCCCCGCGGGTGCGGGGAACACGACCTGTCGCTCTGGTACGCACCAAGAGAACGCGGTTCATCCCCGCGGGTGCGGGGAACACATCGCGGGGATACACGACGGCGCGCCGGCTATCGGTTCATCCCCGCGGGTGCGGGGAACACGTCCGGGGGTCTGGTCGGTATTTCCAGGTCGGCGGTTCATCCCCGCGGGTGCGGGGAACACATGATTGACGAAACTACGCCAAACACCCATAGCGGTTCATCCCCGCGGGTGCGGGGAACACGGAAATTTGATGCGGTAGCAGAGCTTAATTTTGCGGTTCATCCCCGCGGGTGCGGGGAACACGCGGGCTACAAGGAGAGCGCCATCCCGTTTTCCGGTTCATCCCCGCGGGTGCGGGGAACACCTATCAGGATGCCACTGGGCAATGCCAATCGCCGGTTCATCCCCGCGGGTGCGGGGAACACCTATGCTCTTTATATGGGGTGCTCGGTTAATTCGGTTCATCCCCGCGGGTGCGGGGAACACTAATAAGTTAATCATGCAATCGCCCCCAATAACGGTTCATCCCCGCGGGTGCGGGGAACACATTACCCAATCCGCCGACAAGCTGGCCAAAGCCGGTTCATCCCCGCGGGTGCGGGGAACACAGTGCCTATGTTCTTTAAAAAAGTGCCGTATTCGGTTCATCCCCGCGGGTGCGGGGAACACGTACAGGCAGTGGATCTGGTTTACCGGTCTGTGCGGTTCATCCCCGCGGGTGCGGGGAACACGCGAACCACTGAGCGATGATGAACTAAACGAACGGTTCATCCCCGCGGGTGCGGGGAACACGTTTTTCTGTTTATTCTGGCTATGCTATGGTGCGGTTCATCCCCGCGGGTGCGGGGAACACCTAGGCGGGTTTTGGTTGCATATGGCAATAACCGGTTCATCCCCGCGGGTGCGGGGAACACCTGCTCTAATCCAGTTCCCCAACTTGTCGAGGCGGTTCATCCCCGCGGGTGCGGGGAACACGAAGAAATTAAAGGCGACAAAGTGGGCATGAGCGGTTCATCCCCGCGGGTGCGGGGAACACACAATACGCCCTGTAATTGTCGGCGAAGCCAACGGTTCATCCCCGCGGGTGCGGGGAACACTTTATGCAGATAACTGGAAAGAACTGCATTGACGGTTCATCCCCGCGGGTGCGGGGAACACGGTGTTGGAGATGGGTGATAACTACGTGCAGCCGGTTCATCCCCGCGGGTGCGGGGAACACTTTAAAATAACCGCGACGATTTCCGGCGTCGCCGGTTCATCCCCGCGGGTGCGGGGAACACGTCTGGGGATTATCACTCGCCGACAGCTTATCCGGTTCATCCCCGCGGGTGCGGGGAACACGTTGCATCTCTCACCTTTTCAAACGGCTCGGCGGTTCATCCCCGCGGGTGCGGGGAACACTTCTAACGCGGAAATTGAACCGAAGAAATTAACGGTTCATCCCCGCGGGTGCGGGGAACACTCGTTTATCATATTCAGTGATGAATAATTTTTCGGTTCATCCCCGCGGGTGCGGGGAACACGGAAACTCGCCGGGTCATAATCGCTGCCGGGGCGGTTCATCCCCGCGGGTGCGGGGAACACATGACTCAGCTTTACCTCAAGATCAAATCAATCGGTTCATCCCCGCGGGTGCGGGGAACACCGTTGCACCCATTTGGACGGCACGATTGAAGACGGTTCATCCCCGCGGGTGCGGGGAACACGTCGGCAGCAACTTGTGCGGCGGCAGCGGACTCGGTTCATCCCCGCGGGTGCGGGGAACACGCACATCGACAGCGGGATAAAGCTCTGACCACGGTTCATCCCCGCGGGTGCGGGGAACACACTAATCGTAACTCATTGTTACGCATATAAAAACAACCTGGCTAAATTTCCACCAAATTTTTCGGTATTTTCCAAGTTGTTAAAAAGCTGGCGACTACCCTTACAGCGCCCTATATCCCAACAGGAATTTAGTGCACCCTCACCCCGCCCCTCGCCCGGAGGGCGAGGGAGACAAATCGGCCTCTTCCGGCGGAAAAAACGACACCAGTTTCAAGCCGTCAAGCTCTACCGGTAGCCGTCTATTCTTTCCTAAAGTCATAAAATCAAAACCGGATTCGGTATTGGTGGACCAGGCCATCACGGCGTTGCCCTCCTCCAAGCCCTGCTCGACTTGCGACCAGATCATGTCCCGCACCTTGGCCGACAAGTCGCCGACGTAAACCCCGGCGCGAATCTCGATCAACCACACCGCCAAGCGTCCGCGCAGCCTGGGCGGCACGTTTTCAACTACGATGACCAACATCGCCGATGCCCTCCGCATTGGGAATGGCCGGGGCAATGTTTTCCTCGGCGGGTTTAGGCACTTCCAGTTCGCCGGCCGCCAGCACTTCTTCGATGGTGGGGATGATCTTGCGCAGGATTTTGGATTGACGAAACACGTCGCGGCACATCAGCCGCACTTCGCGTTCCGGGTTGGAGTAGTTTTTGGCGGCGATTTTGAAGGCATGCGGGACGATGTCGTCGAATTTGAACAGGTCGGCGATGTCGTAAACGAAAGACAACGGCTTGCCGGTATGGATAAAGCCGATGGCCGGCGCGTAACCGGCGGCCAGCACCGCCGCTTCGCAAATGCCGTACAGGCAGGCGGTGGCGGCACTGAGACAGCGGTTGGCGGTGTCGCTGTTGTCCCATTGCGTGTAATCGTAATTGCGGCCGTTCCAGTCCACGCCGGCCTGCTTGGCCAGCAACTGGTACAACTTCCTGACTCTGGCGCCTTCGATGCCGCGCAGTTGTTCGACGCTACGGCGCTCGGGCGGTTTTTCGCCGAAACGGATTTCGTACATTTTGCGCACCACCTTCAAACGAGCGTCGTCGTCCAGCGCCAGTTTGGCCTGGTAAAGCAAGCGGTCGGAACGCGCGCCGCCCGGCTGGCCGGCGGCATACAGCCTGACGCCGGCCTCGCCGACCCAAACCAGCAACGTCCCGGCCCTGGCCGCCAGCGCGGCGGCGTGATGGGAAACACGGGTGCCGGACTCCAGCATGATGCACGCGATCGAACCGACCGGGATGTGGGTGCGGATCCCGGTTTCGTCGATGACGACGAAGGCGCCGTCCTTGACATCTATCTGGCCTTTTTCGATAAAGACCAGCGAGACACGTTCTTTCATGGCGATGGGTTTTAGGGGTGGGAGCATGGGTAAATCATCCTTAATTTTGGGGATCGTTCGGCTAGAGAGCGCCTATCAATCGCTGGGTTAACAGTGTTTGCATATCGCGGCGCCCATCCAGAATGGCATGGACGACCACTTGTTCAGGCATGCGTTGATAGATGATGCGATAGGGTTTTACGATGATTTGTCGATATTGGCGTATGCCCAAACCCAGTAACTCTTTAGGTACGGTTCCACGCTCGTTCAAATCCGCGAGGCTATTGACGGCTGTTTCGAGGGCATCGATGATTTTTGCTGCCACCTTATCACTGACTTCCACTAGGAAATAATCATTGATAGCCAGCAAATCGGCCAAGGCCGGTTCGGTCAGTCGTACCGGGACACTCATGCCAAGCCGCGCCGTTCGCGTAAACGACTAAACGCCTCTGCGCTGGACACCGTTTTGCCTTCCGCTAGCGCTTGCTGACTTTGCGCCAACATTTTCAGCAAGGCCAGGGTTTCCTGAGTTTGCTCGTAATCGGCTACCGACTGTACCACCATCGCCGCCTCGCCGTTTTGGGTGATGACCATAGGCTGGTGATCGGTTTTTAATTTTTCGATCACCTCAGCGGCGTTGGCTTTTAAGTAACTGATGGGTTTTATGTTTTCGGATAGTTTCATTTGGTTTTGCTCGCAATGAAATAAATTCAGACTGAATTAAGTCCGAATTATAACCGCCGCACCATCAGCAAACCACAACCAAATGCCTTGGCCCGGCCCAGGCCGGTGAACAGGGTTTGGCGAAATTTTTCGGCGTCGGTGATTTGCAGTTCGCCGGTGAAATCGACCGAGCTAAAGCCGGATTTTTCGCCTTTTTTGACAGCCTTTTGCTGCAAGCCGTGCCATGCGTAAGTGCTGTTTTGCAACTTGGGTAAACCGTCATCGCCGCTCAGTAACGTAAATCCGCAACGCTCGCCTTGCTTGATCATCCAACTAGTCAGTGCCTGATCGACGCAGGCTTTGATCGCCCATTCCAACTTATCAGCCAAGCCGGAAATTTGCCCCAAACGCTCGGCGTAGTAACGATCCCCAGCCAATAATTCGGATAATTCAGCCTCCAACGCCGCCCCGCCCTTTTCCAGTAACAGCCTTTTGTAAATACCTTTATCGGTTTTGGCGGGCAAAGAAACATCCAGGCCATGCGATTTGATCAACGACGCCAAAAACTGCAATTGCGCATCCATCGCCACATCATGCTTTTTGCCTTGCCGACTGACCACTGGGTTGACCCGGCAATCGAATTGCAGGCATAGGCCGTTCGCCAATCGTGGGTCGTATTCTTTACTCTCGACCTTGAACAACGATCCTTCAAGCTCAATAGGCTTATTTTGCGAAACGACGTAATACAAGGGCTCGCCGCGTACCGCCGGCGACGGACCAATCTGTTCGCGGGCAATTTCTTCGCGATAGAGAAAAGTCCGTTTGTCCTGTTCCGGGAACAAATCCCATAACAATTGATGACAACCGTAAACGTTGCCTTCCAATACCCTCGCCAACTGCGACGATTTGTAAATATCCGGCCGTATCCTGACCCTGGAAAAATACATCACTCGCCTCCCTGATAAAAATAATGTTCCTGACGCGGCGCGAATTGCCACCGTTTGCGCGATAAGGGTTGATCGTGGCGAACGCGGGTTTGCCGGAGCTGCAAATCGATGTCTTTGGCAAAGTCATCAGGCTCGCCTTCCCAGTAATAATGGCGCTCACCACCGGCATTCAGCCAATAAGCATCTTGCTTATCGGGTTGGCCCAGTGCGCCATCTGCCTCCTTGTGCGGCAATAACGGTTTATGCAGATAGGCTTTGAACGCCGACAACAGATCGGCTTGCTCGGTCAGCAATTGCGGATGCAACGGCGCGGCCAGCGGACAAGATTTGCGCCCCAAATACAAATGGAACACCGGCTTGCGCAGTTTTTCCTCGATTTGTATCAGACTGAACGGCGCATCCGGTAAAGCGCGCAAAGCCACGACGGCCAGGGCATCGCTACGGTATTCGCGGCTGGACAATATCGTGCCCAAGCGCTCCTTGCCCAACACCAATTCGTCGCGGCGGGTACGGTAAACAAACTTGCCGGCCGAGTCCGGCACTTGCGCAGTATGGTAATCGCGCAGCAATTGGCCGGTGCTGAACACTTCGACGGCCACTTGGTAACCATTCTGCAAACTGGCTTGTTGCGCTTCGTCGCTTCGCTCTATACCCAGCGCCGCGCCGACCAATCCCAATATCGCCGACTTGCTCGGATAATTGGCGCTATGCCGGCTTTCGCCAACGGCGATTTCACCCCAACTCGCCATCGGCCCGTATAAACGGAATAACAATAGGTCCATGACCGGCTCCTATTGAGCGACGAAGTCGAGCAAGCCGGCCAAAGTACCTTGGCGTTGCGACGGTAAGGCATTCAGTTCGTAACGGCTATCCGCGCAAGCGCCGTAAACTTCGTCAAAGCTCTCGTTCTGCGCTTTCAACGCCGAAATGGCCTGAATAGCATAATCGTCAGCTTCGCGGCCAACGGGTTTCAAATAAGCCACCGACAACGAACGCGGCTGCTGGTCGCCCTTTTCCGCCAACACGAACGACGCATAAGCCCTGGACGCGAAGCTGTTTTGCTTGCCTTCCGGCGCGACTTTGACGGCGGCTTCGGTCAAGGCGCGAATGGCTTTATTAGCAAGCTCGGCGTTGCCGTCCAGATTTTTAATCAGCAACTCGCGGTTGATGCAGATGTAGGCGTAAAACAAACCTGCGGCGAAGCGGGTTTCGCCGATGTGGGCGGCGCCCATGTCATCCTCGCCGATATTGAGGTCATCGACAGCGGTGAAATAATCGTCTTCGATCACCACCGGATGCACGCTGATGGCATGGGCTACTTGGCAGGCGGCTTCGATGTTAAAAGCCGGGCTGGAAGCCAGCATGCGGCCGAACAAGGCAATGTCCACCGCCTGTTCCTTGACTCGCAGCAAATTCAATTCGTCTTTTTCCGGCGCTCGCTGTTCGGCGACCAGTTTGGCGGCCAGCGCATCCAATGCTGCCCGCTCGGCGGGGCTAACGTGCACCAACTGCTCGATTTCCATTTCGGCCAGAGGGTCGTTCTTGTCGGCTTTTTTCAAGGCGCCGAATACGCCGGCGATGGACTTGGTCCATTCCTTGGCGTCTTTTTCTTTAACGCCGCCTGCCAGCAATTTGTTGTATATCTCCAGGCCGAGCAACTTGGTGCGCGTACCCAAATGGCTGCCAACCGCCGCCTGGAACAAGTCCGAAGTTCTCCAGGTTCTTTTCAGGCATTGCGACGATACCCGCAAGCGGTCGTAGCCGCCCATCTTCGCGGTTTTGGGGCTACCTTGATCGTCGCGGTTCAGGTTGGCGGGCGGGTAAGCGGTCAACAAATGCAATTGAATGAAACGGCTCATTTAAGTCTCTCCTTGAGGTTAGTTTTTTGGGGTTGGCACTGAGAAATAATCGGTAGCCCAGCTCACGGCTAGGCGTTTGGCGGGGTGTCGTCCTAACGGTTGTTCGAATTCCCGATGCCAATGTGCAATATCTTTAGCTAACGACACAATATTGACGTTGCCATCTAACAATCGAATAGCGCGGATGATTCGGCGGTAAAAATCGTCAACAGTCGGGCTTTTTTGCAATTGTTGAAAACGCAGCTCGCTCATAGGCGCTTTACTTTTACCCTCTAGCGGCGTAGCCAATTGCTCTGCAAAACTGGCAATTTTGGTGGGGACATCGTCTTTGCTTTTGCTGTGGTAAATGCGACTTGGCATTTGTTTATCGATTTTGACGTGCGCCAGGGCTCCGGCAATGCAAGCCTTGGCCAACATTGGCGTCTTTTCCGACCATTCTTGAAAAGGTTTCAGCCATTCCAAAAAGTGAAAAAATGCATCTGTCAGTAAAATGTCCTCCGGGCTTTCGGCTCGGCGCAACCGGGCGCGGTCACCACGATTATCGTCCAACCAACGGTGCCAGGCTTGTAACCGTTTTTCCATAGTTTCGAATTCGCTCATTTGGCTACTTCCTCCGATTGGGCTTTAGCTTTTAGTTCTTTGATAATTTTGTTGTTACGAAACCGATCCAGCATTGATTTACGGGCTTTGATAATACGTTTTAAATCGAGATCTTCCGGCGTGGAGCTTAAAGTCGCGACTTCAAAAACCCCGGTCATTTTCGATTTCAACACTGCAAACCAATCGGCGTAAATTTCAGCCGGTGCCATACCACCGCCGGCCGACAAAGTAGCCAAGCGATCCAACAAACGAAAAAACTCGGCTTCGCTGGCTTGCCAAAATTGCGTATCGATTTGGCTCATATCGCCTTTGGCATCTTCCGGACGGCGGAACCAGGCGATTTTGACTTCGCTGCGCAGGATCTTCACCGTTTCCCGTGCCGCATCGATCAACTCGCCAGCCCAACCGATAAGCTGGTGTTGCTGTTGCACGGACAGATAAAACACCGGAAACCTCGCTTCGTACCAGCAACGCGCCTTCATGTTGTCCATGTCATAACCGAAGCACCACAATGCCGCTCCGCCCCGGTCGGCCAGCATCCGTCCACGCTCCTGGTTGTAGTGCCGAACAATCTGAGCGGCTTTGTCGCCATTGCTATCGTCCTGTAACGCCAATCCCAACCAATGCCGATAACCCAAGCCACCTTGCTGGCCTTTCAAAGACAGCGGTGGATTGACCTTTTTTGGATCGTGGCGGTAAGGCGTTAACGGATGTTGCCAAGCGCCATCGTAATTGGTGCCATAGTTTTTGGTGCGGTATTCGCGAAACAACGATTCGGCATGGCATCCGCATAAGTCGCAAACGCCCGGCTCGGGCGTTTCGCTCAAGCGAATCCGGCGCGGCATTCCCCAATAAGCATGCAACGGATGAACATCTGCCGGCGTGGTGATCTGGCCTTTTTCGGAAGTGCGGGTTTTGCCCAACCAGGGCATAACGGCGGCTTCCAGGTTATCTAAGGGTTGCAGGTCTTCCTGGTTGAACACATTCAACCAAAGCTTTTGCCACAACGCGGTTTGGGTGGCTTTGGGAAGCACCAAGGTCGTCAACGGTCCACCACCGCGTAATCCGACCCGATGCCCAACGCCACCGGATGGTGCATTGGTTTGCAAGGTAAATAATGCGCTGGCCGCGCAACTTGGGCATAGTTGGTTCGCCAAACCGCGTTTGATGAAGTGGTCAAGATTGTCTTTCAGGGTTTTACCGCCGGGCGCTTCGATCAGCAACGCCGCGATAGGCTTGGCTTCGCCATCCGGCAGTGCCAAATCCTGTAAAAATGCCGGGCCATCGTCGCTGATCAATTCGAACGCCGGTGCCAATTGGGAAAAACGGGCTTGCAATTCATTTGAATCCGGCGCCTCGTCCCAATACTCCAACCATTGCTCTTCGTCTTCCGGCGCGAATCCGGTTTGCAGCAGACCAATCAGGAATTGATAAAGTGCACCCTGAAAATCCGGCCTCGGCGCGTTGATTTCGACCACCGGGTTTTCGGTTTCGGCGATTTGCCAGGGCACGATCAAATCGTGTAAGCCGTTTTGGCGAATGACCGGTATCCAGCGATCCGTTATTAAATTCATCTTGTCTCCCTGCTTGAAATTGAAATTACAACTCAGCTTCGCCTATGTCGGCCATTTTCATTATCTGCTTTTGCAAACCGATCTTTAACGCGCTATCGCCATGCACCGGCACGGAAATCCTCATTGTGCTAACGGCGTTGGCGTAAATATGATGGCTGCCGTTGATTCGTTTTAGCTCCCAACCGCGCATTTCCAGCAATCGGCACATGCGCTTGCCGCTGATAGCCTTCACACGGCAATCTCCATGATTCGGTCGTTACTGCCAACGCTGGCCTCGTCTATATCCACCGATAAACACCCTTCCACTGCTTCATAAATATTGCTTAGCAACTCGTCAAAGCTTTCGCCTTGGGTTACACAGCCCGGAATCGACGGCACTTCAGCCCAGTAACCGCCTTCTTCGGCTTCGTGAATGATGACTTTTAATTTCATGCTTCTCTCCAAAAAACACCTGCCTGGATATTGCAATCACATCTTCAACGCCAAGATGATTGCAAGTACCAGAGCTAAACAAATAACCGCCAGCGGATTTGGCGCAAAAGCGTTGACCGCATCTATCAAACCCTTGATCTGCCCCATGACTGACCCTCAAAAAATTCTGACGGGGAAATCATAGGCGATACAATTGAACAATGTCAATTTTAATGAAGTCAACGAAGCTTAAAGTTTTACATATACATCCACAACCTTTAAACTATCACTCGTTCCTTAAGCCAATTAGGGATGAACCGCTTCGCTGACTACATTATGTGAAGCAACTCATTCGTTCCCCGCACCCGCGGGGACTTCCCCGACAAATCCGTCCGTCGCCGAATACAGGCTTTGCCCATCCACTAACGGCAACACCTCCAACCAACGCAACGCCTTTTGTTCATTTTTCAAAGCTTCAATCTGCGGTTTCAAATCTTCCGGTATTTGTAGACTGACTTTTTTCCATTCACGTTCCGGCAACTTAATCGTGCTCAACGCCCAAGCGTAACGCTCGACATCGGCGTAAGGCTTAAGCTGACCGTCAACCAGCACAGCCAACGCCACCGAAATACTTTCCTCTTCGGTGAGACGTGTGGGAATTCGGGTTTCCTCATCCCAATCGCCGCTTTTCCGGGTATAACCCTTTCCCAGATCAAGCCCATTCAACGTTGCCATGCTTTTTTGCACCATGGTTTTACCTTCCGCGTCGAACGACGCTTCTTCCAATGCAAGCGGTATGCGAGCCTGCGCTTCATCGGCATACACGCCTTCAATCAATTCCCGCGCATCGTCCGGCATGGCGAAACCACCTTTATCTGCCAATAATCGAGCCGACAGCCATAGCTGACCAACGTGGGGGTAAACCGCCTGGGTGCCGGCGTGATCCGGCTTCAACCAAGCGGCGTTTGCATCGTCCGAAGGCGTCGGAGCATACAGGTAAAACACCGGTGCGCCGCGGCGATCTTCCGCGCCTTGTTCACACAAACGGTTGCCTAACGCATCGCGGACATGGCGGCACAAACGGCCGGCGCGTTGAATCAGTAAATCGATGGGTGCCAAGTCGCTGATCAGTACATCGAAATCCAAGTCCAAGGATTGTTCGACTACCTGGGTGGCAATCAGGATTTGGCCGTTGCGCTGGTCATGCCCTGATTGTTCGCCGAAGGTTTGCAAGGTGCGGTTTTCGATGACTTGCCGGTCTATCATCGCAAAACGGCTATGGAACAAACTCAAGCGTTCGGCGGCAACGCCTTGACTGAGCAATGTTTGATAAGCCTGCCGAGCCGATTTGACGGTATTGCGTATCCAACAAACGCAGAGGCCTTGCTCGGCGCTTTGGCGAATTTTGGCAATGATTTGTTCTTCGCTGTCGAGGCGTTGAACGTGAACCGTGCGTTTGACTTCGGCGCGGGTATCGATGGGCTTTTCCAGGTTTTGTGCCGGCGTGTGAGTCGCCAACGGGTAAGCCGCCGGATAGGCCAAATTCGGCGCTTCCAATCCGAGTCCGCGATGAAAAGCCGCGGTTAGAGTTTCGCGCATGGTTTGCGGCAAGGTGGCCGACAACAGAATCGCGCTGCCACCCTGGCGGGCATGGGCTTCCAATAATGCCGAAAGTAGTTCTCGCATATAGCTGTCGTAGGCGTGGACCTCGTCCACCAATAACACCTTGCGCCCCAAACCCAGTAAACGCAAGGATTGATGCCGCGCCGGCAACACCGCCAATAAAGCTTGGTCGAGCGTGCCGACGCCGACATCCGCCAGTAAGGCTTTTTTGCGACTGTCCGCCAGCCAGGCGTTGCAGTAAGCGGTAGCGCTCAGTTCCTGATCTTCCTCGAGTCGGCCGTTCTGATAATCGGTATCTAGATTTGCTTGCTCGGCCAGTAGCACCGAATCACGAAAGGCTTGCGACAATTCCCGAGCACCATGCGCCAGTACCAACGATGGCTGTTCGCCGACTTCATAAAAGCTGCGGTAGACCTTACCCAAGCGCTGGTACATGGCGTTGGCGGTCGCCATGGTCGGCAAGCCGATGTACAGACCGTCAGCCAAACCTTTTGCAATCAAGCGTTGCGTCAAAATCAACGCAGCTTCGGTTTTGCCGGCACCGGTGACGTCTTCGAGGATGAAGAACTGCGGTTGATCGGCCAACGGCTCTTCGGCAGCGTATCGTTGTAACGGCGTAGGCTGCTGGATAAAGGGAAACAGGGTTTGCACGGCTTCGAATTTTCCGGCTACAGGCGGTTTAGGCAAACCGGCAAGCGCTTGTTTGGCCTTGGGTAACGCAAAGTTTTGCCAATATTCGGTAAGCGGCATCGGCTTGGCGCAATAAGTGAAATGCTCCTGATTCGAACCCAACCAGTCGGCCAACACGGCTATACCGGCGAATTGCCAGGACAACGGCTTCAGGCGTTTATAAAGGTTCTTGTCCGCTAGGGGCTGAAAGTCGAAATCAGCCAGAAAGCAATCCAGCAAATGCTGCACGAAGACGAACGCTGCCTGCTCGTCGTCGGCCTCGAAGAAATTACCAAGCCGAAAGCTATCCAATTTCGGCGGCATGCCGTGGTGGCCGGTGACGATTTCCAGCCAGGGATCGATTTTGTTGATACAAGTAGCCTGAACCGGCTGAAGGTGCTGCGCCAATTTTTCTTGCAACACGTCCCGCCACAACGCAAATCCCAGACTATCGTGACGTTCCGAATAAGTCATTCTGGGATTCGGCTTGACCAAACCGTCCGACAAATCCGTTCGCAAACCTTGGAACGCACGAGCAAATTTGCCTAGATCGTGCAGGACAAGACAAAAGGTAAACCAACGTTGCAGCCATTCCGGCTCGACTTGCAGGCGCATTGCTAGTTGCTTACAAACCGCTGTATTCGGAGCAAGCCAGAGCGATCCTACCGCCGCCACATCCAAACAATGGTAAGGCAATAAATGATAAGCCGGACCGTCATCGGATTCTGGCTTGGCTTTACCCCAATATTGGAAATACGATGCTGTCACGCTCAGTCCTTGATTTGATTGAAATCCATATCTGACAGATATGCTACGCCGCCAGGTAGTGTAGTCGTTTGCAGGTATTCATCAATGCTGAATCGACCCGGCACAGCAAGAGTTCGGCGTTTGTTAAGTGCTACGCCGCTGGTGATGTTTACACGCCAATGTTAAAAATCGATGGCCGGTTAAAATCGTTTAGCCGTTGTCAGCGCCAATCATCCTAAAACCAACTTGGCGATGTCACACCCTGCCCTGCTCTTGCAGCATGGCGTAGGCGGCGTTGATCTGCCGAGTTTCTTCCTCGGCGAGTTGTTTGATTTTTTCGCCAAACACGCCGACTCGGTCCGGGTGGTATTCGGAAATTTTCTTTTTGTATGCTGCTTTGATGTCTATCGGTATGGCATCGGCAGTTAGACCGAGAATTAAATAACAATCCGCTAACGATTTGATGTGTTGATCGTCTTCAGGCAGTTTTATTTCGGTTATATACACATTGCGATGTTCGTCGATATCCAATTTGAATTGTGCATAGCACTTTCGGCATCGCGCTTTGTTACCCTCGATGGGTAACGTAAATTTAATGTGTTGCGCACAGGATGGACAGGAAATTGTCCTTACATTGGCAGGCGTTCTAAGGGTGGGCTGCTTTTGATTTTGATGTTTGCGTCGAACTTTTCGGGCCTTGAAGACCAGCAGCGCGACCAAAATAATGTTCAATATTAGCGATGCGGACAAAACAATATTGATCATCATCCCGGCTAATTGACTGATCGACGAAATTTAAAATGAAGGGGATTAAACAGGCGGCGCCCCATACTCGTTTGCACGGTCATCGCCTTTTGACACCATCCAAATGAAATACGGAATGATGCCGATGATGGTCAGAATAATCAGATACCACCAGCCGCTATGCCCGGTATCGTGTAATCGGCGGATATTAACAGCCAGCGACGGAAATAGAATTACCAAATTGGTGATCGCCGTGACGGTTGCCGGCTCGCCGTAGGACGATTGATCGATGATCCCCGCTATCATCGACACCAATAGTGTGAAAAGCGCGAACCACCAGTATTCGGCTCTCGAGGCTCTACCTGTAAAAACAAATGCCTTTGCAAAACAGCCGGACACCGCTTCGGTAAACGTCATATTCCGTCCGTTAGCCACTGGCCCGCGATAGCCGTTATTCGCTTGCATGGCTGCGCCACACTCAAGGCAGAAATTTGCATTGTCAGGATTTTGTTTTCCACAGTTTGGGCAGTACATTTTGCGCTCCGACAGACTCTTTAAGTGACGATATTACTGCGATATGGAAAAATGTGTAGTCCGTGCGCACATTTTTATGCCGTTTCGTTAGTCGCCTTGACGATAGAGATGCAACGCTTTACGAACCTGACCAGCCACAGTGCTTACACTGTACGCCAGTAACTAAACCAATCCCGGCAAATAGCGAACGCACCCTCTCGCCAAGTTTATCGCTGCTTTCAACGACACGGCAGGTCCAGAAAAATCAGGTGGAACCTTGCCTGAATGCGTTTACCACAAAACCGCTGGCAGTCCTCCGCCAAAAGGCGGCGTAACACGACTAAACCGCGTTGCACGGTTTACCCGGGTTAACTATTTATTCTGCTCGTCCACAGTGTCGTTGTCGTCTTTCGGGGCGGCATCGACAACGCGCTTTTTCGACTTCTTAATAGCGGTCTGCTGATTTATCCGTTCAAGCTGGGCTAGAAAGTACGAGTCGTAATTCCAGTTTGGTTTTGCTGCGATGGGTTCGGGCTTGGTATCTCTGATGTCGCTCATAGTATTTTCGTTGATTACACTCGTTTGTGGGCAGATTAACTGCATTGACATAAATTAGCGCGCATCGCCAGTCACCCAGAATCGCATAGACTCTTCGCCTAAAACATAAAGTTTGATTCAGTGGGTTATTTGAACAACTCGCGCTGGACGTATTAAACAGTCGCCGGCTTCAGCATTGAGGTTTTGCCTACCATAATATCCGCGGCTTTCAGCATGCGCTTAAACACCGATTCCTGGCAGTAAGGAATATTATGTTTCTCGCACAGCGCTTTCACTTGCGGCTGCAATTTTTGGTATTGGCTTAGCGGCAAATCCGGCCATAAATGGTGCTCAATTTGATAATTCAACCAACCGTAGAAAAAGTCATTGAAATTAGACCCGGTTGGATAATTGACCGAACCCAAAATCTGCCGCAGATAAAACTCGCCTTTACTATGCGATTTTTCATCGAACATCATCACGTCATCGCCGGCATGATTGGGGATCATCACCAGAAAGCTATGCATATTGGTGAAAATTTCCGCCAGAATCGAATTGATCAATACACTGACAGCGGCAAACCCGCCCAGCGGTAAGAATAGCAGCGGTATTAATACAAAACGATACGCGCTATAAGGCAATACGCTTTGCAGCCATAGCGCCTTACCTTGCGGGGTAAACAAGCTCCAGGCACCGATACGTGTGGTCTCGGGCTTGGGTTTACCTTGCAGGCGGGCGGCATTTAAAACCAATTCTTTATGCGTGCGCGGGGTGTAATAAATGATTTTCCAGATACCGGAAAACAACGCCACGATGGCATAGCGTTGCCACATCGGCAGTTTGGATTGCCGCAACCATTCCATATTGTGCTGGGCATTGTTGGGATCGGTCTCCTCACCCAGGTTGTAATGATGCAATAAATCGTGTTCGTGATGCCAACCGGCCGGGGTCATCCAATCCGGCCAATCCAAAAACCGCCGCCAGCCCTTTGCAAACTTCTTGCTGGTGTAGTTTTTGTCCACATCCCGCATTTTATCGAAGGCTTTATGCACGATGGGGTGGCCTACCCCGGTCCAGCGGGAAAAACTACCCTGACTGATCAACAACGCGGAAATCGGGTTGGGAAAAATCCAGGCGGTCGCGTAACCCACGAGAGAGCAAACCTTGCCCCAACGTTCGACTTTTTTTAAATGTTCGAAATCGGCAGGACCAATATCGGCTAACGCTTGTTTGTGAATTTGGCTGATGTCTTTGGCTAATTGTTCGCGATCAACCGACTGGTAACTATTTAAACTCAAAATGTGTTGTCTCTGTAAAGTGCAAGGAAAGGATTTGAATACCTTCGGATAAAAAGTCAGGATTTAAAGCGTCCGGACGGCGCTTAAAATTAGCGGTTGCGGCCTATAGGGTCGGAACTAACCAAAACTGGCCGGCCAAAACGGTATAAGTCTATAGACCATCCGCATCTTTGCACGCGCTATCAAACTCCCCGACATCCCGCGCGCGAGTATAACGAAGCAACTTTTGCAAATGTCTAAAAAGGATAGAGTGTTGATTTAAATGGTGCCGGCAATAGGAATCGAACCTACGACCTTCGCGTTACGAGTGCGCTGCTCTACCTGCTGAGCTATGCCGGCGTGTGATTGTCTATTTGTAGATGGCTTTGGGGTCTTTGAGTACCGGCTCGGTGGCTTGCCATGCACCATCTTTCAGGCTGCGGTAAAAACAGCTTTCCCGACCGGTGTGGCAGGCGATGCCGCCTTCCTGTTCAATTTTAAGCAATATTACATCAGCATCGCAATCCAATTGCATGTCGATGACTTTTTGCCTATGCCCGGACTCCTCGCCCTTGCGCCACAAACGGTTGCGCGAGCGGGACCAATATACCGCATAACCTTCGGCAACCGTCAAGGCCAGTGACTCGCGATTCATCCAGGCAAACATCACCACGCGGCCGCTGTCATGCAGCTGGGCGATGACCGGCAACAGGCCGTCTTCGGTCCACTGGATTTCCTCCAACCAAGCCAAGCTCATAAACGCACCTCTATGCCTCTGGATTGCATATGTTTCTTGGCCTGCTCTATCGTATATTCGGCAAAGTGGAAAATGCTGGCGGCCAACACTGCGTCGGCTTTACCTTGGGTAATGCCGTCGGCTAGATGGTCCAGATTGCCGACACCGCCGGAAGCGATGACCGGGATGCTGACCGCTTCGCTGATCGCACGGGTCAAAGCCAAGTCAAAGCCGGATTTGGTACCGTCGCGGTCCATGCTGGTTAGCAGAATTTCGCCGGCACCGTAGTCTTTCATTCTGACGGCCCATTCGACGGCATTAATGCCGGTCGGTTTGCGGCCGCCGTGGGTAAATATCTCCCAGCGGTTTTCCTCGCCTTCCTGGCTGACTTTTTTGGCGTCGATAGCCACCACGATACATTGCGAACCAAACTTTTCAGCCGCTTCCTTAACAAACACGGGCCTGAATACCGCAGCGCTGTTGATGCCCACTTTGTCCGCGCCGGCGTTGAGCATGCGGCGGATGTCTTCCAACACCCGGATGCCGCCGCCCACGGTCAGCGGGATAAATACTTCGCTGGCCACTTGTTCGACCACATGGACGATGGTGTCGCGGTTGTCGTGAGTGGCGGTGATGTCCAGGAAGGTGATTTCGTCCGCGCCTTCCCTATCGTAGCGGCGGGCAATCTCGACCGGATCGCCGGCATCACGAATATCGACGAACTTTACGCCTTTAACGACGCGGCCGTTATCGACATCCAGGCAGGGAATAATACGTTTGGCTAGGCTCATGGTTTACGATTTAGCAGCATTAGCTCAGACATCTGCTCCACCGAAAGACTCGGCGAGCTTTTCGCCTTCGGCAAAATCCAGCGTCCCTTCGTAAATAGCCCGACCGGTGATGGCACCCATAATGCCTTCGTGGGCCACCTCGCCCAGCGCACGAATGTCGTCCAAATTAGTGATACCGCCGGAGGCGATGACCGGAATGTGCACCGAGCGCGCCAATTTTGCAGTGGCTTCGACATTGACGCCCTGCATCATGCCGTCGCGGGAAATATCAGTGTAGATAATGGCGGCAACGCCGTTGGACTCAAATTTTTGTGCTAGATCGATGACATCGTGGCGGGACAGTTTCGACCAGCCGTCGATTGCTACTTTGCCGTCTCTGGCATCCAGACCGATGATGATATGGCCGGGAAACTCAATCGACACGTCGCGCACGAAATGCGGTTCGCTGACGGCCTTGGTGCCGATAATCACATATTGCACACCGGCTTCCAGATACGCCTGGATGGTGTCTTCATCTCGGATACCGCCGCCGATTTGCACCGGCACATCGGGATAAGCCTGGACGATGGCGTTAATAACCTGGGCATTTTTCGGTTTACCAGCGAAGGCGCCGTCCAGATCGACCAGATGCAATCTCTTCGCCCCTGCTTCAACCCAGCGCCCGGCCACAGCCACCGGATCGTCCGAGAATACGGTATCGTCTTCCATACGACCCTGGCGCAAACGGACACATTTTCCTTCCTTCAAGTCAATTGCGGGTATCAGCAACATATTTAAATCTCGACAGTTAAAACACTAAATCTAAAGGTTAGTAAAGCCAACATCTAAGGGTTGGGGAGTTACGCGGTCCCATCCCAAGCCAGGAAGTTTTGCAATAGCTGCAATCCTACAGTCTGGCTTTTTTCGGGATGAAATTGCACGGCAAACATATTCTCTTTTGCCAGTGCGCAGGTAAAGGCTTGCGGATAATCGGCCGTTGCGGCGCTGTGGCGCGAATCGTCCGGCGCCGCATAATAGCTGTGTACAAAATAAAAGCGACTACGATCCGGAATGTCGCGCCAGAGCGGATGCGGATGTTGTTTGACCTGATTCCAGCCCATATGCGGAATTTTCAGAACATTGCCGTTGGCATCCAACATGTGATCGGCAAAACGGCGGGCATGGCCGGGGAATATATTCAGACAGGCGATGCCGTCGTTTTCCTCGCTGTCGGTCAGCAAGGCCTGCATCCCCAGGCAGATGCCCAGAAAAGGCTTGCTTTGCGCTACTTCACGGATCACATCCGCCAAACCACTCTCGTTCAAGGCTTGCATACAATCGCGTATCGCGCCGACCCCCGGAAATACCACGCGATCCGCCGCGCGGATCAACGAGGCTTCGGCGGTTATTTGTACGTTTACCCGGCTATCGGCATGTTGAAGCGCTTTGGCAATGGAATGCAGATTTCCCATTCCGTAATCGATAACGGCTACTGATGACATAAAACTAGAGATACAAGGTCGGGGTTTCTAGGCGAAAAATGGGGGAATTATAGACTGCCTTTAGTGGAAGGCATGATACCGGCCATCCGCTCGTCATGGCTGATTGCCATCCGCACGGCCCGGCCGAATGCCTTGAATACGGTTTCGGCAATATGATGCGCATTGCCGCCCTTGATATTATCGATATGCAAGGTCACGCCGGCATGATTCACAAAACCTTGAAAAAACTCTTTAAACAAATCCACGTCGAAATTACCGATGAACGCGCGTTTGAATTCCACTTGATAGAACAAGCCCGGACGGCCGGAGAAATCCACCACCACCCGCGATAACGATTCATCCAACGGGCAATAAGCGTGGCCGTAACGGTAAATGCCTTTTTTATCGCCCAGCGCTTTGGCAAAGGCTTGACCGAGCGTAATGCCGATGTCTTCCACGCTGTGATGGGCATCAATGTGCAGGTCGCCGTGCGAGACAACCTCTATGTCTATCAAGCCGTGCCGGGCTATCTGATCCAGCATGTGGTCCAAAAACGGCAAACCGGTGGTAAACGAAGCCGAGCCGTTACCGTCGAGATTAATGGAAACTTTGATCTGGGTTTCGAGCGTATTGCGCTCAACCTGGGCGGTGCGTGGGTTCATGCTTGATGCGGATGGCTTATTTCGGCGCTAGTTTACGTGATTGTGACAACTACGCCAAACTCTTGCTGGCGATCTCATAGACATCCTTGGACAGATGCTCGGTAGCGACGATACGCTGTAATTGCTGTTTCATCAAGCCCTGCCGGGCTGCATCATAACGCCGCCATTGCGCCAGCCCGGTGACCATCCGCGAGGCGATTTGCGGATTGAGGGTATTCAGCGCCAACACTTGGTCGGCCAGGAAGCGGTAGCCCTCGCCGTTTATGGCATGGAAATGCAGTGGATTGGCCTGGCTGAAGGCACCAATCAATGAGCGCACGCGGTTGGGCGTTTTCATATCGAAAGCCGGATGCTTCATCAAGGCCTGCACAGTAGCAAAGGTATTGGGCATGCTGCTTGTGGCTTGCAAGGTAAACCATTTGTCTATCACCAGCGCTTCCTGCCGCCATTGCACGTAAAAACTATCCAGACTTCTGGCCTTGGCCGGATGGTTACTGTTGACGATGACCGACAACGCCGCCAACTGATCGGTCATATTCCGGGCGCTATAAAACTGCTGCTCGGCGATATGATAAACATCCTGATTTTCCAGCTTGCTCAAATAGCTCAAGCAGGCATTTTTCAAGCGCCGCCGCCCGACCGCACCGGCATCGAAACTACCGGATTCGTCGCGGTGATGTTGCTGGTACAACTGCTTAAACTCGGCTTGCAATTGGTCTGCCAAGGTCTTTTTGACAAACTCGCGGGCTTGATGGATAGCTTCAACATCAATAACAGCCATTTGCCCGGATAAATAACTTTCTTCCGGCAGCGCCAGCAACAACGCTTGATAAGACAAATCACCGCCGCTATCGGTCAACACGCTGCGATAGGCATCGACGATAACCGGCTCCAGTTGCAAAGGCCGGCCCAATTCTATCGCATCGATCAGCTTGAAAATTACCTGCACGGCCAGTTGCTGTCCCGCTTCCCAGCGGTTAAATGTATCGCTGTCGTGCCGCAGCAAAAACGCCAATTCTTCCAGGCTACGCTCAATCTTCAAGGTAACAGGCGCGGAAAAACCTCTTAATAGTGACACGACCGGCTGCTGAGATAACTTATCAAAGCTAAAAGTTTGCTCCGCTTCCGTAACATTTAAGGTAATTTCCGCCTGACTGGAACCGTTGTAATGAATCTGCGCAGCCGAACCGTCGGCAGCCAGCAAACCCAGTTTTACCGGGATATGTAGCGGCGCTTTCACCGGTTGATTAGGCGTAGGCGGACAATTTTGTTGAATGGTCAAATGCAGTTGTTGAGATTCGGAATCGTATTGCTGGCTCACCGTCAACACCGGCGTACCGGCTTGCGAATACCAAAGTCTGAACTGCTTCAACTCCACGCCATTGGCGTCTTCCAAAGCCTTGACGAAATCCTCGCAAGTCACCGCCTGGCCGTCGTGGCGCTGGAAATATAAATCACAGCCCTTCCTGAAACCAGCCGCGCCCAGCAAGGTGTGCAGCATCCGCACTACTTCCGCACCTTTTTCATAGACGGTTAGCGTGTAGAAATTGTTGATTTCGATATAGGCTTCCGGACGAATCGGATGCGCCAACGGGCCGGCATCTTCGGCAAACTGCCGGGTGCGCAAAGCGTTGACGTCTTCGATGCGTTTTACCGCCGGCGACGTGCGGTCGCCGCTGAATTGCTGGTCGCGGAACACAGTAAAGCCTTCTTTCAAACTTAACTGAAACCAGTCGCGGCAAGTAACGCGGTTACCGGACCAGTTATGGAAATACTCGTGACCGATCACGCCTTCGATGTGCTCGTAATCGCTGTCGGTGGCGGTGTCGGGCCGGGCCAGCACGAATTTGGTGTTGAATACGTTCAAGCCTTTGTTTTCCATCGCGCCCATATTGAAATGGTCGACCGCAACGATCATGTACAAATCCAGGTCGTATTCCAAACCGTAAGTTTCTTCATCCCAACGCATGGCGTTTTTTAAAGACTGCATGGCGTGGTCGCATTTGTCGACATTGTGCTGCTCGACGAATATTTCCAACGCGATCCGCCGACCGGTCATGGTGATGAACTCGTCGGCCACGCATTCCAGTTGCCCGGCCACCAGGGCAAACAAATAACAAGGCTTGGCGAAGGGATCTTCCCAACTCACCCAATGCCGGTTGTTTTCCAAATCACCCTGCCCGACCTTATTGCCGTTGGACAGCAAGACCGGATATTTGCTCTTATCGCCAGTCAAGGTGGTTTTAAAACGGCTCATCACATCCGGCCGGTCCAAAAACCAGGTGATTTTCCGAAAGCCCTGTGCCTCGCACTGCGTGCAAAGCATGCTGCTGGATAAATACAAACCTTCCAGCGCGGTATTGGCTTGCGGATTGATGACATTTTCGATGACGATCTGAAACGGCCTATCCTGCGGCACTTCATGCACGACCAAGGCTTCCTCGCCCAGCAAATACTGGCTCTGTTCCAGTGCCTGGCCGTCTATCGCGATACTCACCAACTGCAATTCCTCGCCGAGCAAGGTTAATGCGGTACTGCTGTCTTGGCTTTGCGGATTGCGGCGTAAACTCAAGGTTGAGCGGACCTGCGTGTGTTGCTCGTCCAGGTCGAAATTCAGTTCAATCTGTTCGATCAGATATTCGGGCGGGGTATAGTCTTTCAGGAAAACAGTTTGCGGGCTTGCATCGCGCATCATTTATCGCTCGTCTTGTTTGACAGGTTGTGGCGGTTTATAGGAAATCAGCCAGTAAGTAAGGCCCAGCGCCACGATGACCGCGGCAATGGCCGTAATGTAAGCCGGATCCAAATCCTTGAAATCCAGCATGATCACTTTTCGGGCCACGGCCATCAAGGCAGTGGCTATGACCATTTTAATCGGTAGCGTGTCGTGTTTGATGTACAGCGTGATGTTGATAAATATCTCTATCGCGATCAACACCGCCATGAATGACCCAAAAATCACCAGTATGTCGGACACCGTCAGCATCAAAAACGGCGCCGCGACCACCCGTTGGTACATCACATAACCCACATCAGCCACGCCCCACAAGATAACCAACACCATCAGCACCGCCAATATTCTGACCGCGAAATGAATGACCGCGTGCAGGACTTTGAGCATGGCATCTTCCGGAATCGGCGGTACTTTTACTTCGTGGCCTTCCTCGCGCAAATTGCGGTTAGCGCTGGGCCGGGAAGATGCCGGTGGCGGCACGGAAGGTCGAACGGGCGGTTTACTGTCCATCTACAACTCCTGGTTTTTCTGCCAAGCCACATAAGCCAACAAGGCCCATGCGGCTAAAAAAGCCAGGCCGCCCAACGGCGTGATCATACCCAGCCAACCGATATTCAATATCGCCAGTAAGTATAGACTGCCGGAAAACAGCACAACGCCCGCCACCAAACACCAGCCGGCCCAGCGCAGCAATTTATGTTCCGGTAACACTGCGATCAAAGCCAGAACCAACACATGCCACATCTGGTAGCTTACCGCGGTTTTGTAAACATCCAGCAGATGCTCGGATAATAAATGCTTCAAGCCATGCGCGCCGAATGCGCCCATCGCTACGCCGATAAAACCGCCAACCGCGGCCAGAAACAAAAAAGGCGGACGCATTATTTCTCCAGCAGGCGCGGCATCAGTTGCACCAGATTACACGGCCGGGTGCGGTAATCCAATTGTTCCTTGATTAAGGAATCCCAGGCAGTCCGGCAAGCACCGGACGAACCGGGCACGCAGAAAATATAAGTGGCGTTGGCCACGCCGGCGATAGCCCGCGATTGCATCGTCGAGCTTTTGATGTCCTGGTAGGAAATCGTCCGAAACACTTCGCCAAAGCCATCCAATACTTTATCCAACAGCGGTTGAATCGCTTCCGGGGTACCATCGCGCCCCGTCACGCCGGTGCCGCCGGTGGTGATAACCGCATTGACCTGCGGATCGGCGATCCATTGACTGACGGCGGCGCGGATTTGGTAAATATCATCGGGAACGATTTTTTTGTCGATCAAGTTATGCCCGGCCGCAGTCAAACCGGTGACCAAGGTTTGCCCGGATACGTCGTCTAATTCGGTACGAGTATCGGAGACAGTCAATACGGCGATATTAATCGGAATAAACTCTCGGGCTTGGCTCACAGTGCGGCTCCAGATAAAGGCTACCGCATTCTATGTAAAGCGCCGCCGGACAAGCAAGCATTGTTTAATTCAACGGCTGTCATACCGGCTTAACCGATAATGCCGTAAACTCCGGATATTGATTCCAATTCAGTTAGCTGCCGCCTACTCGATCATGCCTATCCAGATTTCCCGTTACGAAAAAATCGCCAGTCTGGCGGCCTTGTGCCTGCTGCTATTTGCCTGTTATCAGGTATTAAAACCGTTTATTTTCGATTTGTTGTGGGCGGCGATTCTGTGTTTTGTCACCTGGCCGCTGTATTTGCGTTTGCGCGATTGGAAGCTGACCGCCAACTGGGCCGCCACCGCCATGGTCCTGCCGATAGGCATATTACTGCTGACGCCGTTCGTCGCCGCCACGCTGACATTTACGGAAGACATAAACCACTTGCTGCAATGGCTGAATCAAAGCCGGCATGTGTGGCCGGAACCTCCGGCTTGGTTGCAATCGTTGCCGGTAGTCGGCGACAACGCTGTTGCCGCCTGGCAAAGTGTCGGCGAAGACTCCAGCCGCCTCGTCAATCTGGCCCGGCAATATGCGCTGGGCGCCAGTAGCTGGTTGCTGCAACAAGGCATTGGCTTGGCCGGCGAACTGATGCATATGGGCCTGGCTATTTTGGTGCTGTTTTTTTTCTATCGCGACGGCGAGCATGTTGCTCAGCATGTCGTGATTGGCGTCGAACGCCTGGCCGGCGAGCGCACCCAACGCATCCTGCATATCGTCCGCTCCAGTCTGCGCGCAGTGGTATACGGCATCCTCGGCACCGCGCTGGTACAAGCACTGGCTTCCATCCTGGGCTTTGTGATTGCCGGCGTGCCTTACGCCTTTGTGTTAGGCGTCATCGCCTTCTTTTTGATGATCATTCCAGCGGCCGGCACGGTGATCTGGCTGCCGATTGCCTTGTGGCTGCTGGCAGAAGGCGAAACCGGCTGGGCGGTTTTTATCGCATTGTGGTTTTTGTTATTCGTCGGCACCATCGACAACTGGCTACGGCCGATTTTGATCAGCCGGGAAGTGGAATTGCCGTTCGTGTTGATCGTGTTCGGCATCTTCGGCGGGCTGTTAGCATTTGGCTTTATCGGCGTATTTATCGGCCCGACCCTGCTGGCCACCAGCTATGCCTTGGTGCTGGACTGGCTGATTCGCAATGAACAGCAGGAGCTGGACAGCCAAGCGAACACTGAAGGTAAAGACTGCTAGTTATCCGCTGTCAGTTTGATTTGCCGAGTAACGCCGTCCGCTTGCTCAATTGCCGAAAATCCATCGAAAAAATACAGCATTGTGGCCCAAGGTTTGCTGGCAATCGTGGGGGAGGATAAACAACCATGTCGGTGAAACACCCATTTGCCATCTGCCCTGCTCAACAAGTTCCCGAGCTCGGCAAATTTCCGTTTGAACTGCTCTATCGAGGCTCGCCCCGCTCTGCGGTTCTGGTGCGTTTCCAAGGCGAGGTATACGCTTATCTAAACCAATGCGTCCACATGCCTAGGGCATTGGATTGTGAGAACAGCAACATTTTCGACGAATCGGGACGCTATTTGCAGTGTTCCATGCACAGTATTTGCTATGACCCGATCAGCGGCGAGTCTTTAAGCGAAATTTGCCTGGGCAAAAAACTGACCGCGCTGAAAGTCAAAGAACAAGACGACTGGATTTACTTAGTGGATAAAAGAGCCGCGATTACCGGTTGAGGCTTTGGCCCGGGGCGAAACAATAAGCATCGCCCCATTTGCTTTCAGACGGTTTACGCCGTAAACCCATCCGACCTTAGCCGTGCGCCGCGCCTTCCTTGATCTGTTGTTCCAGCTTTTCGTGCGCGCGTTCCAACTTGGCAAACACTCTTAAAATATCGGTAGCGGACAATATGCCTACCAGTTTGTCTTTTTCCACCACCGGCAGCGCGCCGACGCGGTGTTCCGCCATCATCGCCGCCGCTTCGGACGCTGGCGTTTCCGGGGTAACGGTATAAACGCCGCGATGCATGATATGCACGACTTTTTGCGTGACCACATGCAATTGGGTGCTGTCTTTACTAGCTTCCACCGCATTGGAATTACTTTTGGGGCCCAGGGCTTTATATAAATCCCGGTCGGAAACGATACCGACCAATTTGCCTTTTTCAACCACAGGCAAGTGGCGGATTTTCTCGTAATGGATCAAAAAGAACACGCGATCGATCAGATCGTGAGGTTCGACGGTAAATACCTTGGTGGTCATTAACTCTGCTACGCGCATGCTGTTTCTCCCATAAAAATGTCTGTATAAAAGTAAGTAAATTCTGACGCAATAGTGCCACTATAGCCAGGCAAAATTAAGAAATATCGCTGCTTGATGGCTGCACACAACCATTCATTCGCGAAGCACGGCCGTGAATCCTTCGCCCGCGGCACTTGGATCGACTCAATAAATCGCCCGACCCAAATCCAGACAGGTCAGATAAAGCCGCATGTCGAACTCCCATTGGTGATAGTCCGGCGCCATGTATTCGCATAATTTGTAAAACGCCTTGTTATGCTGCTTTTCACGTAGATGCGCGAGCTCATGAACGACGATCATCTGCAAGAACTCCGGCGGCGCCAGCTTAAAGATCGCGCCAATGCGAATTTCATTTTTTGACTTTAAATTGCCGCCCTGCACCCGCGATACCACCGAATGCAAGCCCAAGGCCTGATGCAATACATCGATTTTGTCGTCGTAAACGACTTTGCTGAGAGGGTTGGATTGCCGCAGAAATTGATTTTTAAGATCCATCGTGTAGACATAAAGCGCCTTGTCGGTCTTTATATCATGCGGCCGGGGATATTTTTTCAGCAGTAGCTCGGGCAGTTTGTCGCTGTCGATCAGCGCATGCACTTGCGCGGTGATGGCAGGCGCATAGCCGGCCAGGTATTTTAACGGGCGCATAAGCTCAAACCGCGCACCGCTTGGTTCAATCCCATGGCGGCTCGTCTCCGTCATAGGCTACAAAGTTTTTATCGCTTGACCGGGTTGTACCGCCGACGACACTGTCGGCTTTTGAACTTTTCGCCTCGCCGCCGGGCAATTGTCCAATCTCGGACTCCATCTGCCATTTGGCAAACAGCGCCACGTCTTTATTGGCGGGGACATACCATTTCTTGACAGCCGCATCCCACCTGGCGCCAAGCGCTTTCGCCGCATCCTTTTCGGCATAGGGTACATTCAGATAAGTTTTCGCGTCAGCCATTTACCGTAGCCGGTCAAAGTTTAATTGCATCGCAATATTGTAAAACATTGCTTATGCAAGCGGCGCGGATAATCCAATCTTACCCAGAAAACCTAACGCTGAAAGCATTTATCAATACATCTCACGCCGCAGAACAATCCAGTCCTACGGTTTTTTGCGGCTCGAACCCATAGTACTGGCAAAAGTAGTCGCCGCGAACAAGGCCGAGGAAACAATAAAATCGCCAGAAATAAACTCGATAACGCCGGTCACAAACACCAGCCCGGTCAAAATGTCTTTATGTAAGCGTTTCATGGTCGCTTCCCGAAGTAATTAAGGCATTTAGACTATATGCCCGCCGACATTAATTAACAATGACACTAAAAACACATTGATTAATCGCTAACAGGAAACAACCCAATAAGCCAAACCGCAAGCCGGTTTAACTGGGCTTATCGACTGCGTAGACGGCGAAACGGCAGCGCCAACAGGCCGACAAAGCCCAACTGCGCACTATCGCGATACTAGGACAAACCTATCATCATGGCAGTCTGTGCTTCGCGCGCTTGTGGACAATAGGTTTTGAACAATCTATCCCAGCATGACAGCGAGAAGCCGTAGTTGCTGTCGGTTTCCGATTGAAACGCGGAGTGATGAATGCGATGCATGTCTGGTGTCACTATCAAAAAGCGCAAGCCGCGCTCCAGCGCAGGCGGCAAGCCGACATTACCGTGATTGAATAACGCGCAACCGTTCAATATCACTTCAAAAGCGATCACCGCGAGCGGATCGACCCCGAGTAACAGCACCAGCGCGACCTTGTAAAGCATGGACAGCATGATTTCCAGGGGATGAAAGCGCACGGCAGTCGTCGTATCGAAATCCATATCGCTATGGTGTACCTGATGCAGCCGCCAAAACCAGCGCCAGCGATGGGCGGCGATATGTTGGGCGTAAATGGCAAGATCCAGCAGCAACAGGCTCAGCGTTATCGACAGCCAATTCGGCACCGACAGCAAATTGAATACGCCGATTTGTTGCTCGGCAGCCCAGTTCGCCGCCAGCCAAGCCGCGGCACCGATGCTGAGCCGCATCACACCGACATTCAGAATCGCCAAACCCAAATTGACCGGCCAACGGCGGCGGCGCGTTGCCGCCAATCGCCGCTTGGGCCGCAGCCACTCCCAAGCCGCCATTAGCAAAAATATCCCCAAAAACACGCCCAAGCGCACCATTGCTTCCATCACTGCCTCCGATAATACCGCGCTGCCAGTTCATCCGGATGGGCTCCGAAAAAATACCGCAGCCGCAAACACCACATCAATAAGATCGTTCTGAGGATACCGTGTTCTTGCCAACGCCGCGCGGCAGTAACGACCCTAGCCCTTAAACAGCAAGGTTTACCTAGCTTGTTCAGCGCCGCACTGATGGCAATATCTTCCATCAAGGCAATCTCCGGAAAACCGCCCACGGCTCGAAATGCCTGACGAGTAATGAAGATGGCCTGATCGCCGGTAGCAATACCGGTCAAGCGGGAGCGCGCGTTCATCATGCCGGCGATCAATTTAAAAATGGCTTTTGGGCTGTCGAATTGCACATCAAAACGCCCCCACGACCAGCCTTGCGCGACCGCAGACAAAATTAAAGCGATAGCCTGATCCGGCAGCCGGGTATCGGCATGCAAAAACAGCAACACGTCGGCTTGGGCTTGTTGCGCCCCCAGGTTCATCTGCCTGGCCCGGCCAGGCTGACTGGGCAAAATCTGATCGACCAAAGGCTTCGCTATAAGCGGGCTGGCATCACGACTGCCGCCATCGACCACCAATAATTCGCAGCGCGATCTCAGTGCCTTCAAGGCTTGCAATTTGTCCGCAAGCTGCGCCGCTTCGTTGATCACCGGCATGATGATGCTGATTTGCGGTTTCATTGAGCTTGCCCATCCATTTCAACCGCCGCCTTGGTCAGCGGCAATACATGGCGTAGTTATTGATGCGTTCATTCACTGTTCTCCCGGCAAACGGCAATACCTGCGCATGTCATCGCTCATTATTAACTCGGCCCTTAAACTCCCTATAGCCATCATTCCCGCAAAAGCGGGAGCCGTTAGACCGCGCAGCGAATCCATTGTAGCAACTGGACTCTCGCCTGCGCGGGAGCGACGATATTGAAGGGCTGGGTAATAATCCAAAATGCCAAACCGCCTTTTTTAACATATAGCGCCGCGCTGCATTATCGTCTCCGGCCTTGCTTGGTTCATTCATGCCGCGCTAGGGTTACGCAACCCGCTACGACCAACTCAAAAAAGGGGGTTGTGCAAATCAATGCAGTGTGATTTTACTGCCTCAGTTGGCGACTACTCTGCCATTAAGAAACCCGCAAGTCTTGCGGTTAGTAGAGTAACGGTGCTTGGAAATGCCCCGGCTCAGCTGGCCGGGGGAAATAGATTTATACGGTTAAACCCTGTTTCTTGCGCAGATTGCTGGAGCCCATCAGCCCAGCCAAGCCGGTAGCAAACATCCAAACTGCGGCCGGAACAGGCACAACCTGAACTTGACTGCCGATAAAGCTGGTATTGATCGGCAGCGCACCCGGGCTGACGAAACCAACATTGAAGGAGTCAATGTTCAAACTCAGCGCACTGGATTCACCTTGGTTACCCACCACGTTGAAAGTGAAAGACGCCAAAGCAAAATTAGTACCGGCATTTCCTACACTCTTGCCCAGAAAGACGTAGTCGATGAGACCAGTGCCGGCGTTGCCGTCGCTGATAAAACTTGCATCCCACGGCGGATTGGCAATTGCAGTGCCCACATAACTCAATACACCAGGATTCCAAGACAAGGAAAACGCCGCGCCGTCGGGGCCATCCGGAAAGTTTTCACCGATTAGGTCCACGGTAAAGGTATCGCCGGCTGAAACGTTAATATTCTCGCCCTGGCTGAATTTTACTACGCTGGTGGCGATAACGGTGGCCGAAACCGGCGCGGCCGTTAGTAGTGTCGCGGCTAGCGCGCCGATAAGTAAAACAGGATGTTTCATGTAATGCTCCATTCAATTAAAAGTAAACGAGATTGACCGTGCTCGCGGGGGGGCTTTAAACGAGCCCCCCCCCCCGCGAAACTTAGGGCGCGATACCGGTTGGTCCGGGTGCTTTACCCAAATAGGTTTTCAACAGACTCAAGTCGGCGGAATCGACGACCCCATTGCCGTTTAAGTCTTCATTTGCCGACACCGTGCCGAGCTTGGATTTCAGCCTGGACAAATCGGCCGGATCGACGACGTTGTTCTGGTTGAAGTCCGGATCGCAGATATTGCCGAAACTATCGCCGTCGGTATTTCGCTGATTGGCGTTGACGACCAGTTTGCAGTTATCCAGATTGTCGGACACGCCGTCGCCGTCGGAATCCGGCGCTGGCGGTGCAGCGACCGTGCCGGCGAACTCAGCACTGGCTATTACGCTGGACTTTTGCGAGGAGGCATCGAACATGGTTTTAAAGTCCGCGACTTCCGGCGTGGCCGTGTCGCTGAACAAATCCTCGGCATAGGCATGCGACAGGGTTTGATAAACCAGCTCAGCCTTGACCGTATAGTTACCCACCGGCAGACCGCCGATTTGGTAGCTGATCTGATCGCTACCGCCGATGAAGTTGCTGTCGGACGCTGCGGAACCGGCGACCCGCACATCGGCGGGCGCACTGGTTTTATTAAAACCGGGTGGCAGAATGCGGTTATCTTTCAAATACTCCTTACCTCGTAACAAGGTGTAGGTCACTTCGCCTTGGTCGTTGCCCATGATCGCTTCGTAAACTTGCACCTGATCGTCAGCAGTGATTTGATCGTAATGCGGCTCAAAGTTGGCGCCGTTTTCGTCGGCATCAACCCCGACAATACTGCCGTCGGCCCTGACTTTTCCGGACTCCCAAACGATTTGATTCTGCGCGTTGGTCACCACGACATGCACGACAGCTCGCCGCGACGGATAGCTGGTTGGCAGCTTGTGTCCGGTAGTGCTGTTAATCTGCAAGGTAAAGTCCAGCGCATTAGGGGTTGAGCGCTGCTCGGCAACCGTCACCGTCGCCGCGCTTTTCAACATCGCGTCGGTTTTGCTTAAGGTTTCGGCGAAATTATTGGATAACACGCCCAATTGGTTTTTATTGTTGCTGAGAATATCTAGCATCAACTTATTGGCGCCCACCAGATCGTGAATCGCAAAATTGTTGCGTAAACCGGACATACCCATGGTCGAAATTTTCACGCCATCGGTACGGCTCATATGGCAGCCTTGGCAACTTTTTTGACCGACATAGCTGCTTTGTTCCCACTCCATGTATGGCGTTTGCTCGGGGAATTCGCTTTCCGGCGTGGTGCTCAAGATAGTGCCGTTTTGATCGACGTAAGGTGTCTTCAGGTTGTGGCAGGATGCGCATAACTTGGACTCCTTGATCTGCGCGCCATAGGTAGGCGTATAGCCGGTATGCATTATCATCGGCATCGTGAATAGCGCGGTATCGCCGGGACCGCCATAAGGCCCGTAGATGGTTTTGCTATCGTTGATGGCGTAATTGCCGGACATGGTTGCCAGCGTGCCCAAGGCCGGCGTAGCTGGAATCTGATGGCACAAGGTACAACTCACACCGTCCATCGCCGCATCGTGTTTGGCGTGGCCGACGTCGAGAATACCGCCGTCGAAAATGGTTTGGCTGGCGCTGCTACCGTCTTTTTTGGCTTGAGCGTTGGCCATCGGTGCGTGGCATTTGCTGCATTTATCGTTGATGACTGTTTGCAGTTCGGGGTGGCGAGACATCTCGCTACGCACCTTCGCACGCCAGAACGGATCTCTCGATGAATTGGCCATCATCGTCGACGACCAATCGGTGACGATGGAAACGTCTTTACTTTGATTGTCGACTATACCGTTGTGGCACATCGCGCAATTCTGCGAGCCGGAGAAATGGCTGGTGATAAATGCCGGATCGCCCGCATCGGCAGGTAGGCCGACGAAGGGATTGGGTGGTGTGGTCGGTCCGGTTCCTTCTTCCACTACCACCGCATCGATGTCGTAGGTCTTGTAATCGGGCGTCGGCGCACTATTGAAAAACCGCAGTTCCGCCGCAGGATTTGTGGTGCTGGCAGTAAAGGTATACGTCAACAGCTGGAAACTACCGGTCACGCTGGCGAAGGTGGTATTGAAACCGGCAATCGATACTTCCAGCGGCGTGTATCCGGCCGTTGTACCTTTGCGAACCTGAAACGACAAGGTGTAGGTTACGCCGGCCGTGACCGGAAATGTGGTTTTGATGCCGGAACCCTGGTTGATCGCCAAGGCATACAAGCCTTCAAACACCCGGTTGGTATAGTTGCCGCCGGCCCGATTCTTGTACATCAGATACGGCCTTTCGCCAATGGCGTCATCTATCGCCGTCCAGCCGGTGACGCTGGTAGTGTCATTGTTACTGAGGAACTTATAGGTCGTCACTGTCCCCGGACTTTCGAAGCCGCCGTTGCCGAGCAAATTGGCGGCTATTGCCGATGGCAGCGGGAACACCGCCGCCAGTAACAACATGATGGTTTTTATAGTTTTCATGAATTATCTCGCGTCAAATTTGCCCGCAGCATCCTTGCACAATCTGTTGAAAAGCCTCTGTCAAATCAGCTTACAAGGCGGAGCGTTTACGTTTACCCAGTGCCAGCAAACCCATAAAGCCGGTCAGGAATGACCAAGTGGCGGCAGGCAACGGCACTGGCGCGGGTTGAAGAGACACCGCATCCAGATTCCAGATACGATTTCCGCCAGCCGCTAATGGATTAAAAAACTTTAATGTTGCGCCTTGATCCGTAGCCGAGGCGGTAAATTGATATTGGAAGATGGTGAACGCTGTGGTATTTGCAAACGAAGTGCTGAAACCGCCAATACTCACTTCCAGCGGCGATGCGCCTGCAGTATTTGCTTTGGCGGCGAAAGACAGATCGTAAGTAATGCCGGCAGTCAGTGCCACACTGGTTTGTATGGCGTTATTGTTATTCAGCGCCAAACCATAAGTACCCTGATAAACACGCGGAATGTAGCTATTGTTCGAGCGATTGATGTTCATCAGATAAGACTCTTCACCAAGATTGTCGCTAATAGACGTCCAGCCGGTGACGCTGGAGTCATTGTTAGGCAAGTATTGATAACCGGGAGCCGCCGCGAGCGTGCCCGGCTGTTCAAACCCGCCATTGCTCACTAGATTGGCGTGCGCGGCCGGCATAATGGCACAGCCCAACAACAGTATTTTGATTATTTTCATTTTATTGCCTTGATGTCAGTTGACTAAGTGATCTCCGCGTTTTTAGCCGGAGACCTTGTATCGTCTTGCTCTACGCTAAGCGCTTACGTTTTTGCAATCCCACTAAGCCCAACATGGCACTGCCGAACAACCAAACCGCGCCGGGAACGGGAACCGCAGCGACATTACCAACCACATTGCCAACCAGATTTAACGTCAGCTGATGATTTTGTCTGGTGCTGCTGGCACCGAAATCGGCATCGGACAGATTGATTAGATACTGAGCGCTGAAGACGCCAGTGGTCGAAGTCAGCAAATTGGCTATGAATGCCACACTTGAACCCTGTGCCAGATCGTTAAACGCCGTCAGATTCGTGGTCAAGGCCCCGGTATCGCCACTGCCGCTGACGCTATCCAAGTCCAGACCGATCCGGTCAGCATCGGCGAGATTGAACAAGCTAAAACTCAGAGTAGGACCAGTGTTTTGCGCGACCGTGCCAAAGTCCAGGGTTAGCGTATTGTTGGCAGAACTGGCGTCGAAAGAAGCTAGCGAATGCAGCAAATAGCTGTAGTTGGCTTGCAAAGAGCCGGCCCAGTCAACTTTGTAGGTAGCAGATGAACCGCTGCCTGGCTGCCCAGCGGTCGATGACATGGTTGTGGTGGCGGATAAGGTGGGTAAGCTCAATGAAGCATTGACAGAGCCGCCACCTACATAATCCTTAAGATTTTGGTCGTCTGCACCAACCGTCGTATCGGTTGTGGCAGCTGCTGCGGTATTCGGCCCCCAACTGCAATTGACTGGACCGGTTGGACCGTGCGCTAAGGCACAACCGGAGCCGGCTTGAGTCAAATTGGGGACGAAAGCCGCGCTAACGCCTGCCGCGGACATCAAGGCATTGCTGGTGCCGCTGCCGTTAACGGTTCTACCTGGACCATTATTCTTGTTACCCGAGCCGTTGATGGTCTGGGTGCGATTGGATGTAAGTTGTATATCAACGCCGGTAAGTACGCCGTTCGCTACGTCAAACTGACCAAGCGCGACATTGGCGATAGTCGCGCCGTTGTTGGAATTGGTTGTGGAAGCTACCTGTCCCCCGGTTGCCGTGACCGACGCGGAGCCGCTAAAACTGACTGGTCCGCTGGTCACAGTTAATGCCGCTTGTGCGATACCGCTTACGCCCAGCAAAACGGCGATGGCTGTCAATTGAAAATGTCTTGTCATAAAGTGTTCCATTGAAAATAATTAAGGATGTCTGTGATATGCGGCATATGCCGCAGCCCCCTATCACCTTGGAGCAGCTCGGCCAGCTTGCTTTGTCGCAAGCTCCGTAAGTTTCCGAACCCGCTTCGCCACGGGGTTGGCGATTGACGACAGTCGCTTTTGTCTGCACAGGTCACATAGTCGTCTTTGAGAATATTGGAATTCTCTAATTTAAAGACATCAAAATACGTGCCACCCGCCTGATCACCTTGTAAGCCATTGATTACAAATTAGTGACCACTATTTTTGTGCCGACTTAACCGTAACTTTGTTATGGCTTTTACGGCATATTCCGCACACCCTGAGCGAAAACACTGATTTATCAATTTGGCCCTTAAATCGGGTTGCATCCGCTTAAACGGAAGCCGTCAGACCGAGCAGTAAATCTATGCCGGCAACTGGGCTACCGCCTGCGCGGAATCGATGGTCAAAGGGAATTAAAGGCGGGGGAAACTGATTGTGTATAGCCGTCTGCATGAACATTTTCTGCCCATCGCTTGTGAAGGAGCAGCTTAGATACCGCATGTATCAAAAGTACTTTTGTGTAACTCAGGATGATTAAGCCTCTACCAAGAGGCCGATAAGATAGATTAGGGAATGCTGAAGCAGCTCACCAGCGGAAGCAAATAAGCACCAGCAACGGTTGTGCAGGAAGCGTTGAGCAATGCCGCGATTAAAGCACGCCCCGCTCTATCTCTTGCAAATAGATAAATTCCGGGGCTTTTACCCCAGCCTGCTCCCTGATTTCCACCAACTCGGGGGATTCGAAAAAGCGCCGGGCATTATCCAGCGAGGTCCAGGCAGAAAAATGCACGATATTATTGGCATCGTCGTCGTAGCGCAGCAGTTGGTAGCTGATTTCTCCGGCGCGTTTTCTGATCTCGACGGCCTGATCGAAAATCCGCTTCCAGGCCGGATAGTCGGCGACCTCATGGATGATTAATACGTGTGGCATGCAGACTCCGTTTTTTAGTATGGCTCGCCGCCTTTGTGGGCAAAACGCCAGCTCCCGTCAACCGACATCGCTTGCAAATCGTCGTCCGGATAGATCACCGCGTCTCCGGCCGTCCTGTCGCCAACTTCCAGGTACTGCACGTCTGCGTTCGAGCGATTCAGCAACTGGTGCGCATTGCCGGTGCCGGCTTTAAATCCCGCGCACATACCCGGCGCCAGCTGGGTTTCGCCTGCATCCGTCACCAATGTCGGATGGCCTTGCAATATATAAATAAACTCGTCTTGCCGCGAATGGCTGTGCCGCAACGCCGATCTGGCACCGGGTGCTAGCGTGGTTAGATTGACGCCAAAATTTGCCAGATCGAATAAATCGCCGAGACGGCGTTTCTCCCTTCCCGCCATGCGCGAGGCAAACGGTTCCGGATACAGCGATGTGGTGCGTGACTCGACATCTGCCGCAGACACGGCTATTGGAGTGTGTTTATCGTTCATGATGGTCTACAAATGGAAGATAACCGGCTCGAACGGTTTATTAAAAATCCGGTGGAGACTAGCCCAAAGCTGCCGAACCGATCTGCTTGCCCTTAGCGCTCCGAGCAAGCGCCTGAACAAGTACAGGACTACCCCAGAGCGCGGATATGATCTGGCTGGCCTCTTCGACCGCGGTGCTGGAAAAAAAGCGGACCTCTGCGGTTCGCGCACTCGGAACAGGCCTAAGATGGCCCTGCAAACGCCGCACCAGCTCTTTTGCCACGGCGGTAGCCGGGTCGATTATCGTCAGATCCGGCCCCACAATGTCCCGAATCAGCTCTGCCAGAAACGGGTAATGCGTGCAGCCTAATACGATGGTATCGGCACCGGCCAACAGCAACGGCGACAGGTAACCGAGCAAAAGCTCGCGCGTCGTATCGCTGTGCAATTGGACTTTTTCAACTTGTTCGACCAGACCGGGACAAGGCTGCAACAATATTTCAATGTCTTTACCGTAGGCCGCGCACAACCTGGCGACGCTGGGGCTGGCCAGCGTGCGGCTGGTGGCCAGCACGCCGATCACTCCGGATTGGGTGGTTTGCGCCGCCGGCTTGATGGCCGGCTCCATCGCCACCACCGGCACCGGACACCACGCGCGCAGTTTTTCGATTGCGACCACGGTGGCGGTGTTGCAGGCCACCACGATGGCCTTCACGCCGGCATCGAGCAGCCGCTCGGTGATCGTTGTCGCCCTATCCGCAATAAACTCCGCATCGCGGTCGCCGTAGGGCGCGTAGCCGGAATCGGCCACATACAACAAGTCTTCCATGGGCAGTTCCGCACGGATGGCTCGCAGCACGGACAGGCCGCCGACGCCGGAATCGAATACGCCAATGGGGGCCTCGGTGCGCAACGCTGTCATGGATGGATGCTGTCTATTATCCAATCGATCAGACCTGGCGCTGTTGCAAATATTCTTCGTTGAGACGAATGGCTTGCAGGGCTGCCGGGCGTGCGTAGATCCGCGCCACATAATCCTCGAACAGCGGACGCTTGTCGATGCTGCCAAACATCATCCCCCAACCAAGCTGCGAGCCGACATACACGTCCGCGGCGGTAAATTGCGCGCCACAAATGTAAGGTCCGGGCCGCAGGGCTGTTTCGACGGCGGCTAAGGTCGCTTCGTAACTACCGAAACCGACAAAGCCGCTTTTGCCCTCGGGCACTTGCCAACCCAGCGTCTTGGCGGTAACGGCCTGTTCCAGCGGACCGGCCGCGAAAAACAGCCAACGGAAATAGTCCGCGTGCGCGGGATGGTTTGCGGCCGGCAGCAGATTTTTCTGCGGAAAACGATCCGCCAAATACGCGCAAATGGCGGCAGTTTCCGTGACGAACGCTGTGCCGTGTTTCAGCGCCGGCACCTTGCCCATTGGATTGACAGCCAGATAGTCGGCATTTTTCATCTCGGCGCCGAACGCCAACCAGACCGTTTCGTAAGGCTCGCCGATTTCTTCCAGCATCCAGTGAGCGATGCGCCCACGCGACTGCGGATTGGTATAAAACACCAGATCGTTCATTGTGCGTTCTCCTTGGCGGGATGTTTTACTAAAGGCAATATGGCGGCGGATTTTACACCGATAAACTGGACCGGACTCTAACGATGTTTTGGGACCGGCTGTAGACACTGTTCCATCAGGAACAATGTCGAGCGACTATCCCAACGGTTCCAGTGCAGTCAGTGCTTCGGTCATTATCCGTTTGAATTCGGCATAGTCAGCAGGATTTAAACTGTCCTGCTTGAGTGACAGACAAAATCTCGTCGCGGCCTGCTCCACACGATTTGCCCCCAAGTTAGCGGCAACGCCTTTCAAACCGTGCAGCACGTCTCGCGCCTTTTGCAAATCGCGCTTCTCCAGCAAATCATCCAGCGCTATCAAGGTGCTTGCGGTGCTATTTCTGAAACTACCCAGCAACTCGCTCAAAAAGCTTTCGTCGCCATCCAACAAATCCAGCGTGTTGCTGAAATCAAAACCGGGCAAATCTCGTAAGCAAAACGCTGAAACGTCACGCGCATTTTTAACAGGCCCGTTTACCGAAGCGCCAATCGAACTTCGACCTATCTGCTGGCACAACACCTTAACCAACTGCATCGGTTGAATCGGCTTGACCACAAACTCGTTCATACCGCTGGCCAGGCATTTGTCCCGTTCCTCTTGGGTCACGCCAGCACTCAGCGCGATAATCGGTAGCGATTGATACTCGGGGTTAAGGCGGATCTGTTCGGTAGCGGCCAAACCGCTCATCACCGGCATATGAATATCCATCAGCACTGCATCATAAGCGTGCTCTGCCAGCAAGGCCAAGGCGTCGCGGCCGTTACCGGCAAGATCGACACTAACCCCGCATAAGGCCAAAAATTCCTGCAAAATTTTCTGATTGATAGCATGGTCTTCGGCCACCAGAATACGCATGCCCCGCAATGCGCTACCTTGCTCGGCAAGCGTCTTAGACAAGCCACCGGCCTGGGTGTCGTTATCCGGCCGCGCCGCCGGCAAGTCGGCTTGCTGCGCGCTAACGCCCAGCATTAAGTCAAAACTAAAATTCGAACCCTGCCCCGGCTTACTTTCGACATGAAAATCGCTACCCATTAGTTGCAACAACTTTTGGCTGATGCTCAAGCCCAAGCCTGTACCACCGAAGCGGCGAGTAATCGACGCATCCAACTGACTGAAGGAATGGAACAACTTAGGCAGATCCGCTTCGGGAATACCGATACCGGTATCCATCACACTGAAACGAAGCTTGGCCTGAGCATCCTGCCATTCCAGCAAAGCCACTTGCAATGTGACACTGCCTTGCTCAGTAAACTTAAGCGCATTTCCCACCAGGTTGGAGAGAATCTGCTGCAAACGCAGCGCATCACCCACCAAGCTTAAAGGTACGTGTGGCGCAACGTCTATTTTGATGTCCAAGCATTTTTCCGCAGCGTAAAGGGCAAACAGATTATGCAGGTTATCCAACACGTTATTCAGGTTGAATTCGACCTGTTCGAGTCCCAGTTTACCGGCCTCCATTTTGGAGAAGTCGAGAATATCGTTGAGTACGCCAAGTAAACTGACCGAACTGCTGTAAATCTTTTGCAGATAATCCCTTACCTCAGCGGATACCGGCTTATTCAATGCCAACTGCGACAACCCGATCACCGCGTTCATCGGCGTGCGGATTTCGTGGGACATGTTCGCCAGAAACTCCGATTTGAAGGCCGCCATGCTCTCGGCGGTTTCTTTGGCTTCGATCAAGGCCTGTTCCACCCGCTTCTGTTCGCTTAGATCGCGCACCACGCTTTGTAATACCAGGTGGCCGTCCAGACTAACCCGCGCCAGCGTCACCAAAGCCGGAAAAATACGACCGTCGGCACGCTTATGCAGCCACTCGAATTCCAAGTGGCCGTTTTTGATCGCCGTAGCCATATACTCGTTCGCCAATTCTACCGAATCCCTGCCGTTTGCCTGATTTGGCGGCGAAACTTTACCGGGGTGCAAGCGACAGAACTCGGACACAGCGTCGTAACCAAATAAATCCAAGGTGGCCTGATTACAATCCAGAAATCCGCTGCTATCGGCCATCATGACCGCATCGCTAGCGCTGTTGAACAACTTTCGATACTTCAACTCGCTTTGCCGTAGCACTTCTTTATTGGCTTTGGCTTGGGTGACGTCTTCGGCAATAAACCAAATATAATCCTGATCCTCGGTTCCGGCGACTTTGGTGCCGCTTAGTTGCAACGATACCGGCCGCCCTCTTTTATGGATAAACGTCGCTTCGTCCGAACCATACTGCCCGGTTCTGGCTAACCAACTTAATTGTTCGGCCAAACTCTGCTCTTTATCGGCGGATAAGCTCATGTAATCGAGCCGTTGAAGTTCTTCTTCCGTATACCCGGTCATGCGTTGAAAAGCATGATTGAATTCAACGAATTTGCCGTGCACGTCCAGCAAAGCGATGCCTAAGGGCGACAGCTCGTATAAGTCGCGGAGCTTTTGGCCTTTTTCCGCCAAACGAATATACGCATCCTTTAAACTTGAGTTTGCAGCATCAAGCTGAGCGGTGCGCTGATCGACCAGTGCCGCCACCATAGCCGCCCTGCCGGTGGCGGATAACAAGTACACGCTTAGTAGCATGGTAAACAGCAATCCGCCCAATAACACCAGCCACGGTAACCAGGAGGCATGCGTCGCAATGAATACGGCTTCCGGCTGGACAATCACTTCCAACAAGCGATTGCCAAAACGGATAGAATGCCTGGACTCATTAACACCGGTCGTCAATGCTTTCAGCGCTCCGTATAACGGTATAGCTTGGTTTTCCGCATCGTAATACAGTAGCGCCACGTTCATATCGTCAAGATTTAAGTCTTGCATGGCCGCCTTCACCAAGGAGTCGATACGCACCACTGTAGACAAAAACCCGCTAAACGCCGGCTCCGAACTGTTGGCATTAGCCAGGTATACAGGCATCATCAGCAATAGGGCTTGATTGGCTTGCCCGTCCTGCACCAGTTGAATAGGCCGGGTGACGCTGACTGCTTGGCTGGCCCTGGCTTCCGTCAGCGCTGCTCGGCGATTGGCCTCGGAATTCAAGTCAAAACCCAGCGCCAGCTTATTGGTTGATAAAGGCTCGATAAAGGTAACGGGGAAATACTCGGTACGCTCCTGAGCCTTGATGAACTGGCGATCCGCACCTAGTTCCTTGATCGTAAAATCTTTATATCCTTCGTCGCGGATCGATTGCTCGTAAGACGCCCGCTGTTCGCTGGGGATCTGCGATACCCAGCTCAGTGCTTGAATGTGCGGATTCTGTGCCAGCACGCCATTGGCAAAAACGCCGAATTTATCCCGGTCTACCGGTCCGGCCGCTTGGAAGAAACTATTGAGCGAAAAAGACGCTTTTAACACGGCGGAAAAATTGTCTGCCAAGGCTTTATTAACCGCGCCGGCATTGCTGTCAAATTGCAGTTGCAGCCGACTGTCTTCCGCTCGCAAAACCAATAGAAAAGTAATGATCAGCCCGGCCAACATGGCTACCAGCGGCATAGCCACACCTACCAGCCGGGGACGCCAAAGCGCTCTTGGCTCTGCAAACCAGCAAAAAACCAAAGGCGATATAATGATGGCTCCGAGACAATCGCCTATCCACCAATTCCACCAAGCCACCAAAACATTGGCATCGGTTAAAACACCGAATCCAAGCAAGGTGCTGACCCCGACGGTGGCGGCGATCAAGCAAGTCAAAGGCCCGACTAGTAACACATACCGAAAAATGTTTTTGCCTTTATCCAAACGCGGTACGCCGGTCCCTAGAAAGCGTTGCGACAGCCAAGCACCGGTCAATGCTTGCAATGTGCTGCCGATCGCGATGCCCATCGCGACGAAGACCGTCGGCGGCGTTAATTCGCCGCTTAAATCATATCCTTGCGAGAGATTGGTCAGGAACGAGCCGCACCCTATCGCCGGCCAGATTTTCTTACCCCAGAGCAACACCGCTGCCAGCGCAATGCCGGCCGGCGGCCAAATCGGACTGGCATAGCCTGGCGGTAAGGCTAGGCGCAACCCAGCCCAACCCGCCACGGCAATAATTGCTGTCAGAAAAATAAATCGGTAAAAGCTCAAACGCATTCCTTCTCTGCCCAACAAGCCAAGAAAAGTGAGAGAAGGTGATTATAGGTCAAATGTTTTGCTAGGGATGCGGATAGGCCAAAACCTGGGCCATCCGGCATTGCGAGGACTCATCGCTAATCCAGTTTAGCAACTGGGCTCCCGGCTGCGCGGGAGCGACGATATTTAGGAGCTTGGGATAGTGCGTCAGCCCGGCAGGGTCGCCATATCGATCACAAAGCGGTATTTCACGTCGCTTTTCAACATACGTTGATAGGCGTCATTGATGCCGGCCATCGGAATCAGCTCAATATCGGACACGATGCCGTGCTCTGCGCAGAAATCCAGCATTTCCTGGGTCTCACGGATGCCACCGATCAGCGACCCAGCCAGTGCGCGGCGACGGAATATCAGGTTGCCGACGTTCGGCGAGGGATGCGGCTCGGACGGTACGCCGACCAGGCACATCGTGCCGTCGCGCTTCAACAGGCTTAAATATTGATCCAGATCGTGCTGCGCGGCGACGGTATTTAAAATGAAATCAAAGCTGTTTAAATGCTTTTCCATCTCGTCGGCGTTTTTTGAAATTACTACCTCGCTCGCCCCCAAGCGTTTGGCATCCGCTTCCTTGCCTGGCGATGTCGTAAACAGCACGACTTCCGCGCCAAAGGCATGGGCAAACTTCACGCCCATATGCCCCAGACCGCCCAAACCGACGATGCCAACCTTATGGCCCTTGCCGATTTGCCAATGCCGCAAAGGCGAATAGGTCGTAATACCGGCGCACAGCAGGGGCGCTACCGCCGCCAACTCCAGCTTATCGGACACTTGCAACACAAACCCCTGATCGACCACGATCTGATTCGAGTAGCCGCCGTAAGTCATTTTGCCGGTGTATTTGTCCGGACTGTTGTAAGTGAACACCGTTTGGTCGCAAAACTGTTCCTGATGATCAAGGCAATCGGGACAGACGCCGCAGGAATCCACCATGCAGCCTACCCCGGCCAAATCACCCACCTTAAAATGAGTCACTTGGGAGCCGACTTCCACGACCCGACCGACAATTTCGTGGCCCGGCACTATCGGAAATGTCGTGCCGCGCCATTCGTTGCGTACTTGATGCAAGTCGCTATGGCAAACCCCGCAATACAGAATTTCGATACGCACATCCTCGGAACCGGGTTGCCGGCGTTCGAAATGAAACGAGCGCAGCGGGGTTTGCGGGTTGTAGGCAGCATAGCCAACACTTTTGAGCATATCGATCCCCTAAATTTAGATTGTGCGGTACCGGCGCCAGGGCTCAGCCCGTTGATTGATTTTGTTTGCGTCAGGTGCAAATACGCGCCTGACGCTGCTAACGCATGTCAACTTGTCAGTTTTAAATACTTCTTGTACAGACTGTCCTTGTCCTCGACCAAATCCGGGTCTTTATCGATACAATCCACCGGACAAACTTCCATGCACTGCGGCTTGTCGTGATGACCGACGCACTCGGTGCATAGGGACGGGTTGATCACGTATATATCGTCGCCTTGCGAAATGGCGCCGTTCGGGCACTCCGGTTCGCAGACATCGCAGTTGATACAGTCGTCGCTGATAATGAGCGCCATAATTACTCCTCGGAAAATTTTTCGGTTAAGCGTTGTTTGACCACATCGGGCACGAAGCTGGACACATCGCCGTTCAATTGGGCGATCTCGCGGATCATGCTGGACGAGATAAATTCGTATTGTTCGGCCGGGGTCAGAAACACCGTTTCAATATCGGGCGACAAACGGCGGTTCATGCCGGCCAATTGAAATTCGTATTCAAAATCCGACACTGCACGCAAGCCGCGGATGATGACGCTGGCTTGATGTTGCTTGGCACATTCGACCAACAAGGTGTCGAAGCCAATCACGCGGACGTTGCTGAATTCGGTGACCACTTCCTGAATCAACGCCACGCGCTCTTCCAAGGAAAACAGTGGCTGTTTGCCGCGGCTGACCGCGACGGCAACAATCACATGCCGGTAAAGCCGGGAAGCGCGGTGGATCAAGTCCAGGTGACCATTGGTGATGGGATCGAAGGTGCCGGGATAAATCGCGGTAATGTTCATCGGCTTTGGAAACAGGCAAAAGCGGCTTATTTTAAACCATTCGCCGCGGCAAAAGTATCCGATTGCTTTTGCAGCAGGTGGTAGCTGACTTCGCCGGCCGTCTTGGCTTTCAACAATCGCCAGCCGGCCGGCAGATCATCCAACGGCCGCTTGCGCTCACATTCCAGGTAGATTTTGGCGTAATCGGCCAGCCAGCCTTGGGCGTCCAATAGTCGGCAGGTCTGCCCGATCAAACCTTGCCCAAACGGCGGATCGAGGAACACCAAGTCGAACGGTTGAGCCGGCGCGTTTAGAAATTGCCCAACGTCTTGCTGTACCACCTGAATCTGTGTCGCCGCCAGTTTAGCGATGTTCTCGCGCAGCTTTTGGCAACTGGCAGGGTTATTTTCCACTTGCACCACGTGCTTGGCACCGCGCGAGGCAGCTTCGACGCCCAGCGCGCCGCTACCGGCGTACAAATCCAGGCAACGGCTATTCAGAACATCAGCTTGCAGCCAGTTGAACAAGGTTTCCCGCACCCGCGACGGCGTCGGCCGCAAACCCGGCGCGTCGTCGAATACGATTTGCCGGCTGCGCCATTCGCCGCCGATGATGCGGATTTGGTTAGACATTTTATTTACCGGCACCGACCGTCACGGTTTGCAACAACTCCGGTTTTACCCGGCGCTTGAACGCATCCTTGATTTGCTCGATGCTGACAGCTTCGACATTGCTCTGAAAGGTATCCAGATAGTCCAGCGGCTGCTGATAAAACCCAATCATCGCTACGTAATCGGTCAACTTGCTATTGGTATCGAAGCGCATCGCAAAACCACCTGTGATGTTTTGCTTGGCGGCGGTCAGTTCCTTATCGCTGGGGCCTTTATCGAGAAACTCGTTGAAGGTCTTCAGCAACACATCCAAAGCCTGTTCGGTTTGATCGTTGCGGGTTTGCAAACTCATCATGAACGGCCCCTGCCGGTATAAGGGCGCAAACACGCTATAAGCACCATACGCCAAACCGCGCTTCTCCCGCACTTCTTCAAATAACCTGGACACCATGCTGCCGCCGCCCAAAATATGGTTACCTACATACAAGGCGAAATAGTCCGGGTCCTTACGATAGGTGCCGGGCAAGCCGACCAACACATGGGTTTGCGTGGACGGAAACTCGATGTGCTGTTTGCTGGCTTTATTCGGCATCGTCACCGCCGGAATTTCGGCGGGCTTGCTGCCGACCGGCAATTTGCTCAGTACTTGATTCGCGGTTTGTTCGGCTTGCTCGCGACTGACGTCGCCGACGATGACCACCATCGCGTTGGCCGCCACATAGTATTTTTGATAAAAGCTTTTCAAATCGTCAGCGCTAAAACCGGCCACGGTTTCCACCACGCCGGTCTCGGGATGGGCGTAGGGATGATCGCCGTAAAGCGCTCTATTAAAAGCAAGGCCGGCCAGTTCGCCCGGCGATTCTTCCCGGTGTTTCAAACCGGCCAGCGTGCGGGCTTTTTCCCGTTCAAAATCGGCTTGATTAAAAGCCGGCTTGCTCAATACGGTTTCGAAGGTCGCCAAAGCTTTGTCGAACAAGGCTTTTTCGGTCAAGGTCCGTATTGCCAGCCAGGCCATATCCTCGTTGACACCGGCTGAATAATTGGCGCCTACCGACTCGAAACGCTGGGCGATATCGTCGGCGCTCAAGTCGCCGGCCCCACTATCCAGCAAGGCGGAGGTCAGCGCAGCGACACCGAACTGCGCTTCGTCGCGGGCGCTGCCGGCATCGAATACCACCCGCACATCCACCATCGGCAAACCGGCGGTGCGCACGTAGTAAACCCGGCTGCCTTGCGGGGTTTGCCAGTTTTCGATTTTGGCGGCGGACCAGACGGTCTGGCTCAACAGCAATAGTACCAAGCCGATTAAATTAAAACGCATGATGGCCTCCTATGGCTTTTGCGGGTTTGGCGGCTTGGGTGATGGGTTGCGGGTCGAGATAGGCTACGGTCAGCGTGTCTTCGATCAGGTATTTACGCGCCACTTCCCTGACCTGCTCGGCGGTGACTTGATTGATCTTATCGACATACTCGTCAGCTTTCTGCCAACCGATACCCACGGTTTCCAGCGTGCCCAATTGCATGGCTTGATAGAAGTTGGAATCTTTCTGATACACCGCGCTGGCCAATACTTGCGCCTTGATGCGTTGCAATTCATCCTTGTCGATCAACTGGTTCTTGAGTTGATATACCTCGTCCAGCAAAGCATATTCCAGATCAAATACGGTTTTACCTTCGGCGGGGGTGGCTTCCAACAGGAATATCTCGGGCAAGCGCGAAGTGAAGTCGTAACCCGCACCCGCCGATACCGCGATTTGCTTACCCCTGACCAGACGCGAAGACAAGCGGGCACTATCACCACCGTCCAGCACACCCGCCAGCACTTCCAGCGCGTAGGCCTCCCATTCCGGCTTGGCGGTTTTCAGTACGGGCACTTTATAACCCATCATCAGATAAGGCAGTTTGGCGGGGGCTTTCACGGTGATGCGCCGCACACCTCTCTGTTCGCTTTCATCCTGAGGCTTTACCGGCTTCAACACGCTGGGTTGCAGCGGCGCAAAATATTGCTCCGCCAGCTTTTCAACTTGCTGCGCATCGACATCGCCCACCACCACCAGCGTGGCGTTATTCGGCGCGTACCATTGCTGATACCAGGCTTGCAGGTCTTCGACTTTATAGTTGGCTATATCGGACGGCCAACCGATGACCGGATTTTGGTACGGGCTGTTGGTGAAGGCCGTAGCCATGAATTGCTCATGCACTTTCGAGCGCGGCTGGTCGTCGGTGCGCATGCGCCGTTCTTCGGTCACTACTTCCAGTTCTTTTTTTAATTCTTCGGCTTTTAAATCCAGATTGCGCATCCGGTCGCTTTCCAGTTTAAAGCTGATTTCCAAGCGCGATTTTTCCAGGGTTTGGAAATAAGCCGTGTAATCCTGACCGGTAAAGGCATTCTCGTTACCGCCGTTTTCAGCGATGATCCGGGAAAACTCGCCGGCCGGATATTTTGCGGTGCCCTTGAACATCATATGCTCCAACATATGTGAGATACCGGTGATGCCACCGGGTTCATAGCTGGACCCGACCTTGTACCAAACTTGCGATACTACCACCGGCGAACGATGGTCCTCCTTTACCAGCAGTTTCAAGCCGTTGCTGAAAACATGTTCGTGTACCTTGCCGGCCTCGGCATTCGCCGCGACAGCAGGGCAAAGCAGCGCTAACGCCGCGAGCCTATAGTTCATAAATCCCTCGTTGACTAAAAGATGGTGAGCGCTTGTGATTATTTTAATAATCAATGGTTCACTGTTATTCTATATGTTTAAAGACCCGCAAATCTATTTGGTACTTGATGACCGACACCACCTCAGCGCTATCCTGGAAAGACTACTTAGAACTCTGTAAGCCCAGAGTCGTGGCATTGATCGTGTTTACCGCCATCGTCGGCATGCTGCTGGCCGTGCCAGGCATGCCGCCGCTGGATAACTTTTTCTATGGCAGCATAGGTATCGCCCTGGCAGCATCCTCGGCAGCTGCGATCAATCACTTCATCGACCAAAAAGCCGATGCGCAAATGGGCCGCACCAAGAATAGACCACTACCCACCGGTCATTTGAACTCCCATCAGGTATTGGTATTCGCCAGCTTTATCGGCCTTGTAGCGATGGCGATATTGACCATCAAAATCAACGTATTGACCGCCTTTCTGACCTTTTTGTCACTGATCGGCTACGCGCTGATTTATACGGTATACCTTAAAAAATTGACGCCGCAGAATATCGTCATTGGCGGCGCCGCCGGCGCAGCGCCGCCGGTGTTGGGCTGGGCGGCGATTACCGGCGAAGTGCATCCGCATGCGTTGTTGCTGTTTTTAATTATCTTCGTTTGGACCCCACCGCATTTCTGGGCTTTGGCTATCGCCAAGCGCGACGAATACGCCAAAGTTGCCATCCCGATGCTGCCGGTAACGCATGGCGTCGAATTCACCCGCCTACAGATTTTGCTTTACACCATTTTGTTGCTGATTAGTACGCTGCTGCCCTATCTAACCGGCATGAGCGGCGTGATTTATTTACTGGCCGCCGTAGTATTGGGCTTGGGTTTTATCTATTACGCCGTGCAAATGATGCGTAAAAAGGACAATAAAACCGCAATGCGCACCTTCGGCTACTCCATTATTTATCTGATGCTGATTTTCGCAGCATTGCTGATCGATCATTATTTTCCATTGTCATTCTCATGAGCTTGTTGACCCAGGAACATCCGTTCGCGGAATTTATCAAGATACTCGGCAAGGGCAAAAAAGGCGCCCGGCCGCTGACCCAAGACGAAGCCTATCGGGCGATGCAAATGATATTGGCCGACGGCCAGGTCGAGCCGATTCAACTCGGCGCATTTTTGATGCTGATGCGGGTGAAGGAAGAAACCTGCGAAGAGCTGGCCGGCTTCGTGCAAGCCGCACGAGAAAGTTTTGCCTTCGAAGCCAAAGTAGCTGTCGATCTGGACTGGTCGTCTTATGCCGGTAAACGCCGCCATCTGCCTTGGTTTTTATTATCCACCCTGCTGCTGGCCGAGAACGGCATAAAAGTATTCATGCACGGCGCCGGTGGTCATACCGAAGGGCGTTTGTACACTGAAAATGTGCTGCAAGCCTTAGGCATCAAAGCTGCAACCTCGATAACCGAAGCCGGCCAGCAATTGGAGCAAGATAATTTCAGCTATCTGTCGCTGGAATATATTTGCCCAAAACTGTACGACATGATCAATCTGCGACCGGTGATGGGCTTGCGTTCGCCAGTGCATACATTGGTCAGATTGTTGAATCCGTTCGATGCCACGGCCAGCATTCAAGGCATCTTCCATCCCAGCTACCGGCAAGTGCATCAAAAAGCCGCTTTGCTGCTGAATCAGAAAAACATGGCGGTGTTAAAAGGCGAAGGCGGCGAAACCGAGCGCAATCCGGACGTGGAATGCCTGGTACAAAGCGTCAATAACGGCGAACTGAACGACGAGACCTGGCCGGCCCTATTCGAACGCCGGCACATGAAAGCCGAAGACATGGACCCGCAGTTATTGGCGCAATGCTGGCGTGGAGAGCTTAACGACGAATTTGGCGAGGCAACCGTGATAGCGACTGCCGCGGTTGCGTTAAAGCTATTGGGCAAAGCCGATAATCAGGAACAAGCTCAGCAATTGGCGACCGAATTTTGGCAGGCGCGTAACCGGCAACGTTTTTGAGTGGCCGACGACGGTTTAACCCTCAGTTCTAGCCGGCTTCCAGAGGCGGATAGCTAAAGTTTGGAATACCCTTGATATAGTCGCGTTGCAAATGCAGATACTGCAAGCCCATCAGCGTGGAAATATCGTCGTGATCGACCCACACTACCTTAACCTCGCCTTCCAGATTCAAGTGCTTGTAATCGAATTTGGCCACCGTACCGTCCGCCACTTCAATTCTGCCCAGCATGCGTATCATCAAACCGTCCACCGAGACATTTTCGGTATTAAACGCATAATCATTGCCGTTGAAGACAATATGACCGGGCGCGGTCATGTTTTTGCGGTAGGCGCGGCGGCTGTAGAGTAAATTATCGGTATCGTAAGACAAGTTGCGAAACTCGATGGCAATTTCAAATCCGCCCTCGGTAGCTTCGGCGCGCACCATTTCCGCCTCTCCAGCCAAGCGCATGCTCGGCAGATAAAAATCGACTATCGGCGAAACTTGCAAAGCATTAAAAATGTCTTTGATGCCATTGACCTGCGGCTCGACCTTCAGCACTGCCAGCAAGCCGGAAAGCGACAGATTCACGACCCAAATTTCGTGCTCTTCAAAGCCTAAATACAGCAATCCTTGGCTAGCCAGGTTTTTGCGATAGGCGCGTTTTTCGGTTGTTGGCATAATAATCCTTCTGTTTGGCAGGGCTTTTTAAAGGTAAATCCTTTTAGCAATCTAATTTATTGGGATATGAAAAGCAGAATAATTTGTCTGGCTAGTCTAGCCGTTTTATCGGCGTGTACAACCATGCCGCCGAAAAACCCGGAAAATATCTGTCAAATCTTCCGGGAAAAAGACGACTGGTATCAAGCAACCTTAAGCTCCGCGCGGCGCTGGGGCGTCCCCATTGCGGTGCAGATGGCGATCATCCATCAGGAATCCAGCTTCGTCGCCGACGCCCAACCGCCCCGACCATTGATTCTCGGCTTTATCCCTTGGTTTCGTTCCAGCAGCGCTTACGGTTACCCGCAAGCCAAGGACGAAACCTGGGCGGACTATCAGCGAAAAGCCGGCAACGGCTGGGCCGATAGAGAAGATTTTGCCGACAGCTGCGACTTTGTGGCTTGGTATTGCGCCACCAGCAACCGCAAGCTGGGCATCCCCACCTCAGACGCCAACAATCTGTATTTAACCTATCACGAAGGCTTAGGCGGCTATCAGCGCAACAGCTTTTTATCCAAGCAATGGCTGATGAATACCGCGCAAAAAGTCCATCAGCGCGCCTTGCGTTACGACGCGCAACTGGCAAGTTGCCGGCAGGAGCTGGAACAAAAAAACTGATAAACTAGCCGCCCCAATCATCTATCGGGAGTTTTCATGAAATCCACGAAACAACGTGTCATCGCCATTTTAATCGCATTTATTACAGGATTTGCTATGTTCTCACTGGCCAACGCCAACGCCCCCACCCCAGCCGAAAATAAAGCCGCCGGGGAAAAATTTCTGGCCGACAACGCCAAAACCGCCGGCGTGGTAACCACCGCCAGTGGCCTGCAATATGTGGTCTTCACCGAAGGCACCGGCGCCCAACCCAAAGCCACCGACAACGTCACCGTCCATTACAAAGGCACCACCATCGACGGCAAGGAATTCGACAGCTCCTACGGCCGCGGCGAACCCGCCACGTTCCCATTGAACCGCGTTATCGCGGGCTGGACCGAAGGCGTGCAATTGATGAAAGAAGGCGCTAAATACCGTTTCTTTATTCCTTCTAACCTGGCTTATGGTGAGCGTGGTGCTGGAAGGGATATTGGGCCTAATGCGGCATTAATTTTTGATGTTGAGTTGATTAAGGTCAACTGAGTTTGTTTTGTCTTTTTAGCTGATGCTGTGTTAGCTAATTTGAAACTTTATTTGAGGTGTCGCTAACGCGACGGCTTGATTTAATGTCGGGTCTCGGCCCGACAGCCGAGACACTTTCTTTTGCTCCGCCAAAAGAAAGTATCCAAAGAAAAGGCGGCCCGGATGCCGCTTATTCCCTGCGCTTCTCGCTTTTGCCGGGGGTTGCCGAAAGGGGCTTCCTGCCCCTTCGTCAACGCGCCGCATCCCTGCGGCGCCCCTACGGGCTATTCACTCGGTACCTCCCTGTACCTCGCCCTTCGGGTGCTGCGCATGCAAATCGGCTATCCTGCCGATTTGTCCCGCCAAAAGCTCCGGTGCTCGGCGCGGCATACGGGATAACCCCATCCCATAATCCTAGATCAAACCAAGGTACGTCGAGCCTCATCTTTAAGCGTGCTGGAACATTGTTTTTGGCTTGAACAAAATCTGAATCCTTTTTCCAGCTAGACTTCCCCCTAAACTGACATAACATGTATATCACCCGATTCGGGGAGATATACAGAAACTTTCTAATCACTTGTTGGCATTTTTAAAGGAGTATCGATGCATCGTTTCTTTATAACCGCAGCCTTTTTGGCGATGGCTGGCCTAGCCCATTCAGCCGAATCCCCTACGCCACTTGCTCCCGGCTTTACGCTGGAAAAGCATTCTGTCGGTGAGTTATCTGCTTCATGGTGGATGTGGGCAATGTCTAGTCCTGATGAAATAAACCCTGTTAGAGATATTTCGGGCAATAACTGCCATGTTGGCCAACAAGGCAATATATGGTTTCTGGCTGGTGGCTTCGGCTCGTCGAAAATCAAAAGAAATTGCGTAGTTCCTGCGGGAAAGAGCATTTTTTTCCCTGTGGTTAATATGGTTTATTACCCGAGAGAGGAAAATAATGGTTTTACATGCGAGCAGGCCAAAGCAAATGCCGCAGTCAATAACGACAAAGCCATAGACTTATTTGTTGAGCTAGATGGCGTTAGTGTGAAGAACCCTAAGCGCTATAGAGCAAGAACAGAAAAGTGCTTCAATATTTTTGAACGGGTCCCAAAAAAATATCAGCCGATAAATGCGTATCCATCTGCTTCTGATGGGTATTGGATTGGGCTTAGTCCGTTAAACAAAGGGAAGCACACGCTCAAGTTTGGTGGACGGTACAACAGTGAAAGCAGCGCTTTTGGTCGTATGGTGCAAGATATTGAATATGAAATCACCGTTGAATGAAATGCTAACCCGGCGCTCAACCCCGTTCGCTTCGCTCTCTGGACGCTGCGCGATAAAGCCGCGCAGCACGGTAGGTCCGATTAGCGCAGCGTAATCGGACGCATGTTGAATCAAATCTATCAAGCCATGTCCTGCCAAAGAATGCTTGGAATATTTTTCTTTCCTCGGAATACGCTTCGCTATTCGGAGCTACTCCACCACATCCAAAAGTATTGTGAAAGCTTTCGAGCCTGGCAGTGTTTGTCCCCCGTATGCCGCGCCGAGCACCGGAGCTTTTGACGGGATCAGCCCGTAGGGGCGCCGCAGGGATGCGGCGCGTTGACGAAGGGGCAGGAAGCCCCTTTCGGCAACCCCCGTCGAAAGCTTCGGAGCGCGGGGGATAAGCGGCATCCGGGTGGCCTTTTCTTTGGATACTTTCTTTTGGCCAAGCAAAAGAAAGTATCTCGGCTGTCGGGCCGAGACCCGACTTCAAAATCAGCCGTCACGCCAGCGACACAAAAACACAAATCCCCTACGCCAACACCCTAGCAAACAGCCTGTGAGAATATTCCTGCTCCCGCTGCAAAATAGTTTCGTTTTTTATATCCTTGAGTTTTTTCACCAACACCTCCCCCGTTTCCGGAAAGAAATACACCTTGCGGGGATAGATACCGAGCATGTCGTCAGCCAGGACCGGAATATTCCGGCCGGCCAGATAACTGCGTAAAAACTGCGCACTACGCGCGCCGACATTGTTGCGTTGCATGCCGTTAAGAATATTACCGCCGCCAAACACTTTGGCTTCCAACTCGCTCTCTTCCGCACCCATGCCGACCAGGTGCTTGATGAAATTGTCCATGCCGTTACTAGCCATGTTCTCCATGCGTTGATTGAGCGGCTGGTCTTCGTTGACGTTCACCACCATGAATTGATACATGCCGCCTATGCCCCGCCGCCTATCTCGGATACAGGCAATCACGCAGGACCCCAGCACGGTGACAATAAGCTCGCCGGAATTGGTGACACAATATTCGCCGGGAGTGATTTTGCAGGCGCGGATGCGTTGGTGCGGGTCGTAGTAGGTTTCGGAGTATTTTTGCGGATGCATAGCCAGGACCATCTTGAGAGTTGCAGAACATTAATACTTATCAAGCAATAAATCGGCCACTATAAAATTTGGTTTCCACCTCAAATCTTTAGCATTTCAGCGCGCCACCTTGCCGAAGCGATTGTAAACCGCTTCGACAACTATTGATTGATTGGGTATCTGTCTCAGCGCGCCGAGACACAAGCACCCGGGCTATCGACAGTCAGAACGAGCAACGAGCCGGAGTGGTGCGTAGCGCTCGCGATTGGCGCACTTGCTATTATCCCAACCCAAGTCATCACCGGCATATCGTTCGGCAGACCGGGCGAACGATGTCGAATGGAACCGTGGTTTGCAATTTTGCTATAAAAATATCCGCCGCAGTCGCAGCACATTTTAGTATCCTAGCCAGCCATTCCGTACCCAGCCGTCAACCATGAGCCAATACCCACTTTTTGCCACCACGCCTAAAGCGATGGAAGGCATCCTTGCCAACGAAATCAAAGCCCTGGGCGGCCAGAACGTCCGCGAAAAAATGGCCGGCGTGGCTTTTGAGGGTGATTTGGCACTGGCTTACCGGGTCTGCCTGTGGTCGCGCACCGCCAACCGGGTGTTTCTGCCCTTGAGCAGTTTCGAGGTCAAATCCCAGCAGGATTTGTACGATGGCGTCAAAAAGATCAACTGGTTCGAACACATCAAACCGGACGACAGCCTGGCGGTATCGTTTAGCAGCAAAAACAATCCGGCCATTAACAACACCCATTTCGGCGCCTTGAAAGTCAAGGACGCCATCGTCGACCAGATGCGCGCCAAGTTCAACAAGCGGCCCAATATCGATACCGACCGGCCCAGCATTCGCGTCAATGTGTATCTGCATAACGAAACTGCCCAGCTAAGCCTGGACTTATCCGGCGAGAGCTTGCACAAGCGCGGCTACCGTGACGTCAACATCGCCGCGCCGATCAAGGAAAACCTGGCGGCAGCAATTTTGCTGCGCGCCGGCTGGCCGAAAATCGCCGAGCAAGGCGGATCCTTGCTCGATCCGATGTGCGGCTCAGGAACGATGCTGCTAGAAGGCGCGATGATCGCTGCAGACTATGCGCCGGGCTTGCAGCGTGATTACTTCGGCTTCCTGGGTTGGAAAAAACACGATGCGCAGTTGTGGCAAAGCCTGCTCGACGAAGCCAAGCAACGCCGCGATATTGGCTTGAGCAAAATGCCGGTCATCGTCGGTTTCGATCAGGATCGGCGCACCGTGGTAGCCGCCTTGCAGCATGTTGAAAACGCCGGCTTGGCGGGCAAGATTCATATCGAACGGCGCGACATCGCCGATGCGACAGCGGCGGAAAGTTGGCCCAAAGGCCTGATCGCCTGCAACCCACCCTACGGAGAACGATTGGGCGACGAGACGGAAACTTCCGAATTGTATCGCCGCTTTGGAGAGGTACTAAAACAGCGCTTCGTCGGCTGGCAGGTGGCGATGATCATCAGCAATCCGGAACTGGGTTTTAGATTGGGCGTACGTTCGCAAAAGCCGATTACCTTGTTCAACGGCGCGCTGGAGTGCAAATTGCTGCGTTTTAATATCGAAGAACAGACCTTCTTCGAACCCAAAGCCAAATCCCAGCAAGAACGCATCGAGCAAATCAGCCGGCGCACCGAAACCGAGCAGCCCGACAATCAGGCGGAGATGTTCGCCAATCGCCTGCGCAAGAATCTGAAAAAAATCGGCAAGTGGGCCAAGCAAAACCACGTTAATTGTTACCGGCTGTACGATGCCGATTTGCCGGAATACGCGGTGGCGGTTGACGTTTATCAGGGGGACAAGACTTGGGTCAACGTCCAGGAATACGAATCGCCGAAAACCATCGATCCGGCCAAGGCTAATCAGCGTTTAGCCGGGGCGATGATGGAAATCCCCAAAGTATTGGAGATACCCAAGGAACAGGTATTTCTGAAAATTCGCCGCAAGCAGAAAAGTACCGATCAATACGAAAAACAAGGCGAATCCGGCCGCTTTCATGTGGTCGAGGAAGGCGGCTGCAAGTTTTGGGTGAATTTTGAGGACTACTTGGACACCGGCCTGTTTCTGGATCACCGGCCGATTCGATTGATGATACAAAAACAGGCCAAGGGCAAGCGTTTCCTGAACCTGTTTGCGTACACCGGAAGCGCCAGCGTGCATGCGGCAGTCGGCGGCGCGGCGTCCAGCGTCACGGTCGATATGTCCAACACCTATCTGGACTGGGCCAAGCGCAATTTTGATTTAAACGGCATCCAAGGTGATCACAAACTGCTGCGCGCCAATTGTGTGGAATGGCTGGCGGAACAAGCCGGCGCCAAGGACAAGCCGCAATTCGACCTGATTTTTCTCGATCCGCCGACCTTTTCCAATTCCAAGAAAATGGACGAAGCCTTTGATATTCAGAACGATCATCTGCACTTAGTGCGCAATGCTACGGCCTTACTGTCTCCGGACGGCGTGCTGTATTTTTCCACCAACTTCCGCCGCTTCAAACTCGATAGACAAGCCTTGGCGGACTTGCAGATAGAAGACATCAGCGCGAAAACCATTCCGGAGGATTTCGCCCGCGACCAAAAAATTCATTATTGCTGGAGGATTACGCGATGAGCGAGTGTCTACACATCATCGTCAAGGGCCGGGTCCAAGGCGTGTATTTTCGCGCCTATACCCAAAAGCAGGCGGTGAAATTGAATTTGAAAGGTTTTGTCAGAAATCTGGCCAACGGCTCGGTGGAAATCGTCGCCACCGGCCATCCTGAAGACTTGCAAAAACTGTTGGCGTGGTGTCACAAAGGGCCGATGTTGGCGAAAGTTTCCGAGGTAATCGTCAGTTCACATGCCGCAAGCGAGCATTTTGAGTTGTTTGAGATTAGGTAGGCACTGCCTGATTAATACGCATTCGTTCGTTAATAGGGAAACAGAACACTAATATTCCCTGAAAGCGCAAACACACAGACGGCGCTGGCAATGGCGGCCAATATGTAACCGCAGACGCGGACTTTTAGCCATAATCCGACTGAAAACAAAACCAGCACCAACAAGGCCAGAGATAAGGCTAGCCAAGAATTGATCTGCACAAAATATATCAACCACCGAGCAGCGATATAAATCGCAATAGCTGCTCCCGCTAGGAGTAGTAAAAGTTCGTACATATTCCAATGGACGCGAATTTAAAATTCGTCTGATTGTTGAAATTAGAGAACTTTAACCAAGAACAACGTTTGAAGCCAATTCTCTCGCCCCATTCCCGCCGTCTCTGCAACGCTTATAACTTCTACCCACCTTCCCCCCTAAATCGGATTACAATAGACAACATTTATTCTCAACAAAGGGCGCAGCTTAGACGCCCGCCAGCAATCGGCAGGAGCAGTTTTGGCAGACAGAATTATTCGCATCGCTACCCGGCAAAGCCCGCTGGCCTTGTGGCAGGCCGAGCATGTCGCGGCACGGCTGCAACAAGCATTTCCCGGCTTACAAACCGAATTGGTCAAAATGGTCACCCGCGGCGATAAAATTCTCGACGCACCGCTAGCCAAAGTCGGCGGCAAGGGTTTGTTTGTCAAGGAACTGGAACAAGGCATGCTGGAAGGCACAGCCGACATCGCAGTGCATTCCATGAAAGACGTACCTGTGGAGTTTCCGGAAGGCTTGCATCTGGCGGTAATTCTGGACAGAGAAGATCCGACCGACGCCTTTGTTTCCAATCACTATCGCAGCCTGGCCGAATTGCCCGCTAACGCGCGCATTGGCACCTCCAGCTTGCGCCGCCAATGCCAAATCAAGGAAAAATTCCCGAATGCGGAAATCCTGAGTTTGCGCGGCAACGTCAACACCCGTCTGGCGAAACTGGATGCCGGCGAATACGATGCAATCATCCTGGCGTCGGCCGGCTTGAAACGTCTGGGAATGGGCGAACGAATCACCGCTCAATTGCAACCGACGGAAAGCCTCCCCGCCATGGGCCAAGGCGCTATCGGCATCGAGTGCCGGATCGACGACGCCGAGATTCATAAGTATTTAAAGGTATTGCACGACGAGGACACCAGCATCCGGGTCGGCGCCGAGCGAGCGATGAATGCCCGACTGAACGGCGGCTGCCAAGTACCGATTGCCGGTTTTGCTGAAATCAAAGGCGAGCGATTATTGCTACGCGGCCTGGTCGGCAGCCCCGACGGTTCTTTATTGTACCGAGCCCAGGCGGAAAGCAGTCTGACGGACTTCGAAGCGTTGGGCAAGGCCGTAGCCGAGGATTTATTGGCGCAAGGCGCTGACAGGATATTGAGCGAGCTGTATCAGTGAATTCCGCTTTAAACGGAGCCCGCATTTTGGTGACGCGCCCGGCCTTACAAGCTGAGAATTTGTGTACTTTAATTGAACAATGCGGCGGTATAGCGGTACGTTTTCCGACACTGGAAATCGTCGGGGTAAAGCCCGATCCGAATTTGCTGGGCCAAGCCGCCGCCGGCGACTGGCTGATTTTTACCAGCAGCAACGCGGTGGATTTTGCTATCAAGGCGTTCGGTGGCAAAATGCCGGCCTTGCGTAAATTCAAAGTCGCGGCTGTCGGCGCCGCAACCGCCAACGCATTGCAGCAAGCGGAATGGCCGGTTGATTGCGTGCCGGCCAGCGCATTCAACAGCGAAGGCTTGTTGGCTGAACCTGAATTGCACGCTGTCGCCGGCATGCGCTGCGTCATTGTGCGCGGAGTCGGTGGCAGGGAGAAACTGGCGGAGAGCTTGCGCAGCCGCGGCGCGGAAGCGAGTTATCTGGAAGTGTATAGTCGCCAACAGCCGATGGCGGACAGCACGGAATTGCGGACAAGCATAGCCCAAGGGAAGCTGGACGCCGTGACGATCACCAGCGTCGAAGCGTTACAAAATTTGTTGGCGATGCTGGATGACGAGTCGATAGTATCGTTGAAATCGATACTTTTAGTCGTCGTGAGCGAGCGGATCGGCCAAGCGGCCGAAGATTTCGGATTTAAACAGATTGCAGTGAGCGCACAGCCCACGGATGCAGCGATTTTAGAGACCTTGACGACGTTATTTAACGGGGAAAACAGTGGCCGAAGTAATTGAAGAACAACAAGAAAATCCAGCTCCGGTAGTGGTGGTTAAAAAGTCTCACGCCGGATTGTGGATAGGCATCACCTCTATCGTATTGGTGATTGCTTTGGCGGGTGCAGGCTTTTTCTTTTTCCAGCAATTGCGCTTCAGTCAAGATACCGAAAACAATCAGGATAACCTGAAGATACTGGAACTGGACAAAGAACTTAACGGCCTGCGCGAACAGCTAAATGGCGTGCAAACGCAAATCGCCAACGTCAATGCCGAAATGACCGGCAAAGATAACCACTTTAATGAAACATTGGCTGATTTTTCCAAGTTGCACGATGAGCGCCTGAGCACGGCGCGCAAAGAGCTGGAAGCCTCCATTGTGGCTTTGCAACGGCAGCTGGGTAAAACCCGCGGCGACTGGCTACTGGCCGATGCCGAATATCTGTTGACCGTTGCCAATCAGCGTTTGCATTTGGTCGGTGACGTCACCACCACCCGCGAAGCGCTGGAAGCGGCCGATCAACGGCTAAGAGAAAGCGGCGACGCAGCGGTATTTAAGGTCCGTGAGCAAATTGCCAAGGAAATCGCCTTGTTAAACGGTGCGACCGTACCGGACATCGTCGGCATCTACAGCGGCATCCAGCACTTACAAGACGCAGTGGAAGGTTTATCGGTGTTTCTGCCGCACGCAGGCAAGCAGCCGGAAAAGCCCGAACCCAATAGCGACTTATCAGAACACGGCCATGAAATCTTGAATACGGTCGCCAAACAGCTGGAAGGCTATGTCGTGTTGCGCCACACCGAACAACCTGTCAACGCCATCCTGACCCCTGAAGAAGCGCACTTTATCAAGCAGCAGTTGAAAGTCAGGCTGGAAATGATCGAAATTGCCTTGGTACAACAAAACGATACCTTGTTTGCCAGCAGCATCGCCGACGCCAAACAATGGCTGAAGAAAAATTTCGCGGAAAATCAGCAAACCGATAACTTCGTGGCTGAACTGGACAAACTGGCGAGTGTGCAAATCCGCAGCCAATATCCGGATGTTAGCGGTTCGTTAAAGCTGCTGAAAGACATCAGTAAATTGCGTATCGAATCCGATAAAGCCGTGCTGAATAATCCGCCAGCGGAAACGGCCTCGCCGGCAATACCCTCTGCCGACCAGCAATAAGCGAGTGGCATTATGAAAAATCTCATGTATTTTCTAGGCTCCTTGCTTTGCGCCGTTCTGGTGGCGTTTTTGCTACACAGCTGGCTGGTCAAACAAAACGATCCCGGTTATGTGTTAATCGGTTTCGGCCACTGGTCGCTGGAAACCTCTTTGACCGTATTCGCCGTCGCGCAAGTAATCGGTTTTTTCGTTCTCTACAATTTTTTCCGCTTGATGGGTGTGTTGATTCGCATGCCCAACCAATTTGCCAAGCGCCGCCGCAATATCCGTTTTAATCGCTCGCAGGAAGCCCTGGTTGCCGGCTTATTCGATGCAGCAGACGGTAATTGGGAGCGTGCGGAGAAAGTGCTGATCAAGCATGCCGCGCATAGCGGTGCACCATTACTACATTACTTGACGGCCGCCAGAGCCGCACAATCGCGCGGTGCGCTGGACAAGCGCGATGAATATCTGCAAAAAGCCAGCGAACAATCCCCGGACACCAATATGACCGTCGGCTTGACCCAAGCCGAATTGCACCTGTCCGAGAAGCAATTCGAACAAGCCTTGGAAACGCTGGGCAAGTTGCACTCCATCAATCCGGGCCATGCACGGGTTTTGAAAATGATGCATCAGGCGTATCAACATCTTGGCGACTGGGAAGGCTTGAGCAAGATACTGCCTTCGCTGCAACAGCATAAAGTGTTGATGGAAACCGAAGTTAAGTTGCTGGAAACGGAAACCTTCAGCCGCCTGCTGAAACAAACCATCGCCCAGGGTGACCGCCAGGCGATTCAAACCTGCTGGGAAGGCATCCCCGATCACATTAAGACTCTGCCGGGCATCGCCAATATCTATTTTGCGGCAATGATTGCCGCCGGCGCCGGCAGTAGCGTGGAATCGGCGATGCTCAAGCAATTGGGCCGGCACTGGGACGACACCTTGCTGGTGTTGGTTTCCAATATTGAAGCCGAAGATAAAGCCAAGCAATTGCAGTCGATCGAACAATGGCTGGCGGTTTACCCCGGCAATGCAGTGTTGTTAAGAGTGCTGGGCAAGCTGGCTTTGAAAGCCGAACAAATGGAGAAAGCCGAACAATATTTGTTGAAAAGCCTGAATACCGAAGCGTCGGTGGCGACCTATCAATTATTGGGCGAATTATTGTTTAGCAAAGGCGACAAGGATCAAGCCTGCGATTATTTCAAACGCGGTATGGAGTTGGCATCATCCGAGCTGATCAGCAGTGTGGAATCGATTCGCACAGCTTAAAAACTTAAAACAACCCGCGATCAGTTCAAATCCCGAATAACCTCGGCGTCTGCATATTCGCTTTTGATAATCAAAATTTCCGGCAAATTCTTTTTTAACAGCGGCGCTAATTTAGGATCAAAATGTTTGCCGGATTCCGAGGCGATATAAGCCAACGTTTCTTCTACCGCCCAGGCCGGCTTATACGGTCGTTGCGACGTCAGCGCGTCAAATACGTCGGCTAGCGCGCAAATTCTGCCGGCAATCGATATATCTTCTTCCCGCAAGCCATTCGGATAGCCGGTGCCATCCCACTTTTCATGGTGATGTTGGGCAATGGTACGCGCGGCCCGCATCAACTCGGTCGGCGAGCCGGATAAAATATTGGCGCCTATTTGCACATGGGTCTGCATGATCCGCCATTCTTCGGGGTCGAGCTTGCCGGTTTTTAACAGAATCCGGTCCGGAATACCGATCTTACCAATATCGTGCATCGGCGCCGCATTCAGAATAATTTCCGCCTCCTGCTCAGTTAAGCCATACGCCAAAGCCAACAACTGCGCATATTTACTCATGCGAATGATATGGTTGCCGGTTTCGTTATCCCGATACTCGGCGGCCAGCCCCAGTCTGCGTATGACTTCCTGACGAGTACGATACAATTCGTCGGTTCTGGTTTTAACCTGTTGTTCAAGAAGGCGGTTTTGATCGCGTATCTGATTATGCATCAAGCGCACTTCCAGCAGATTGTGGATGCGGGTAACGGCTTCCAGTTGATCGAAGGGCTTGGTCAAAAAGTCCTTAGCGCCCAAACTCAACGCTTTCAAGCGGGTCTCCATGTCCGGTTGCGCACTGAGCACCAACACGGGTAAATAGTCGTCTCTGAAACGCTGTTGCAATTGTTCCATGACATCGAAGCCGCTTAAATGCGGCATGCGGATGTCTAACAAAAAGGCATCGAATCGCGTGGTATCACACAGAGAAGTCACTTCGCGAGAATCGCAGGTCGATTGAATATTCCGATAACCCTGGCGCTGCAAAATTTTTTCCAACAATTTGACGTTAGCGGGTTCGTCGTCGACGATGAGAATGGCGGCTTGCAGAATATGCTGTTTTAAGTCCACGTTGCTGTTTTCAAAGAATCATGAAGTTGGGAGCGAAAACCTAGCAGTCCGACTCGTACCGAGCCGTGCCTGCTGAATGGGTTATCCGCGAGATTCTGAGTATAGACAAATTAGTTGAGTCTGCTTTTTACCGCCTGACGCCAGCATTCAATCTAACAGCCGAAAAGATTCCAGAAATAAAAACCAGCCGGCCCAACATCGAAAACATCAGCGGCAGCGAATGGCCATACAGGAAATATCGTCTTGCGCTTCCCGGTTCAGCATATGCGCTTCCAAGGCCTGTTGGATCGCCGCCACTTCAGCGCCAGGCGGTGCCGTTCTGAGAATCTGCAGGACGCGCTCTTGGCCGAATAAAGCGCCGTCAGGATCCAGGGTATCGGTCAAGCCATCAGAGTACATAAATAACTCGCAAGCCTCCCGCCAATGCCAGATTTCGCAAGTATCGTCGAATTGCCGGTTATCGAGAATGCCGGCAGAGGGGTGTGAGGAACGAAAGGTGTGAACCGGCTTGCCATCGCCATCCAGCGCATAAACATCGGGTAAGCCGCCATTCCACAACTCCACCGACTTTTTTTCAGCATCTATCATGCCCAATACCAAAGCCACGAAACGGCCCGTCGGCATCTGGCTGTGCACCAGGCGATTGATCTCGCGGACGATGATGGGTACGGCCAGGCCCTTTTTCGTCATCGCCTGGAATGCCTGATTGACAATCACCGTCGGTAACGCTGCCGCCAAGCCGTGGCCGGTCGAATCGGCGAGCATAAAGTAAATTTGTTGCTTACTGACGCGCCTGGCGCAAATCAAATCGCCGCTAAAGCGTTTGGCCGGCAATAACCAAAACTGCAAATGATCGTCTTTCAGATCGCTCTGTTTAATTAACCTCTCAAAAATACTCTGTAAAAACTGCTGCTCCGCTTCGTTTTCGTCGCGATAGGCTTTAAGTAGCTGAGTATCGGCAATAATCAGATTTTGCATATCGATCACACGCTGCACCGAACCCAATTTAGCGGCAAGAACAGCGCGACTGAACGGTTTTTGCAGATAGTCGTCAGCACCGGCTTGCAGCCCATCCAGGACATTTTGGTCATCGGCTAGCGCGCTGAGCACAAAAATCGGCACCCACTTGTCCAGGGTTCGCTCTCTAATCGCTTTGATAGCCTCCAGGCCGTCCATGACCGGCATCATAATATCCATCAGAATCAGATCGGGATTTACGCTGGCCAGAGCGTGAACCGCCTGCTCCCCATTTTCGACCAAAATGACTTCATGCTGCATCCTGCTCAGTAATTTGTCGAGCAATAGCCTGTTTTCGTAGATATCGTCGACAACCAATATTTTCATTAGGAACTGTACCGTTATTCAAGCGAACCGGCAGTCTACCCTAGTTAAATAGGGTATCCCACATAGAATCGACTTTTTTGATGACATCCTCACTCATTACAATCGGACGTCCCCACTCCCGGCTGGTTTCGCCCGGCCATTTGTTGGTCGCATCGAAACCGACCTTGGACCCCAAGCCCGACACCGGCGAAGCAAAGTCCAGATAATCTATAGGCGTGTTTTCCAAAATCGTCAAATCGCGCGCCGGGTCCATGCGGGTGGTAATCGCCCAAATCACGTCCTGCCAATTGCGTACATCGACATCGTCATCCACCACGATCACAAATTTGGTGTACATAAATTGGCGCAAATACGACCAGATACCCAGCATCACCCGCTTGGCGTGGCCGGCGTATTGCTTCTTCATGCTGATCACCGCCATCCGATACGAACAGCCCTCCGGCGGCAGATAGAAATCAACGATTTCCGGAAACTGCTTTTGCAGGATGGGCACGAAGACTTCATTTAAGGCCACACCCAAAATAGCCGGTTCATCGGGCGGACGGCCGGTGTAGGTGCTGTGATAAATCGGCACCTGCCGCTGAGTGATGCGTTCAATCGTAAACACCGGAAATTCATCGACTTCGTTGTAATAACCGGTGTGATCGCCGTACGGCCCTTCCGGCGCGGTTTCTCCCGGATAGATAAAGCCCTCCAAGACAATTTCGGCGCTGGCCGGCACTTGCAAGTCGTTGGACAAACATTTGACCACTTCGGTCTTGCTGCCACGCAGCAAACCCGCGAAGGCATACTCGGACAAAGAATCCGGCACCGGTGTGACCGATGCCAATATCGTCGCCGGGTCCGCCCCCAGCGCTACCGCCACCGGAAACGGCTGGCCCGGATGCGCTTGCTGCCATTCCTTAAAATCCAATGCGCCGCCACGATGTGCCAACCAGCGCATGATGACTTTGTTTTTACCGATGACTTGCTGGCGGTAAATCCCCAGGTTTTGCCGGTCTTTGTTCGGCCCTTTGGTAATCACCAGCGGCCAGGTGATCAAAGGCGCGGCGTCTTCCGGCCAGCAGGTTTGAATCGGGTAAACGCTTAAATCGACTTCGTCACCAACCCGAATCACTTCCTGACAGGGTGCGGAGCTGACTATTTTTGGGGCCATATTCAACACTTGCTTGAATACTGGGAATTTTTCCAGCGCGTCTTTCATGCCCTTCGGTGGCTCCGGCTCTTTCAGATAGGCCAGTAACTCGCCGATGCCGCGCAATTCGGACACATCTTTGGCTCCCATGCCCATCGCTACCCGCTTCGGCGTGCCGAACAAGTTGCCCAGCACGGCAATGTTGGAACCTTTCGGGTTTTCGAACAGCAAAGCCGGCCCGCCCTGCTTCAATACCCGGTCGCATATCACCGTCATTTCCAACACCGGATCGACTTCCTGCTTGATGCGCTTCAGTTCGCCCTGCTTTTCCAGTTGGGCGATAAAGTCTCGTAAATCTCTATATTTCATGCATGGTCCTTAAAAGGGGAGGCAGAACTTCGTGTCATGGGGTGCAAAATTAAAGCGGCAATCATACGCTGAGTTAAGCTAGACGAGAAAACCAAAGAGACAAGTAATCAGACTATGATCTCTTATGAGCTAATTTTTTTAATCCGAACCGTTTACATTTGATTATTCCATTGCCAGAAATCAAACCCGTGCCATACTTTTGACGAGGGGTCAGCTTGCCGCGTTAACAGTCGTAGATGTCGGAGCAGCATTTGAGAGCTAGTCCCGAAAGAAAGGTTTAATTTTATTCGTGGAGATTTGTTATGGGATTTGCATTAACTGATGTATGTGGCTTTCGTCCTGCAACTTATGCGGGACGTCCAATTCCAGAAAAAGACTTGGCGAGCGGAGGGCTAGGAAAATTCGACACCCACTTCGGCATCAATGGGGACGTATCGGCGATTGTCAATGATGGCGATATTAATACATACGGCCCTCGCGCAATCGATTTGAATCAACGCGGGGGTATTGTTGCCGAAACGCTTTGGAATAAGTGGCAAGACAATCCATCTGATAGTGACGTATCAGGTTTTTTGACTTTTTTTGAAGAAGTAGGTGGCAGAAAGGCCCCAAAGAACACGCAATATCCGGTAGGAGCGAAGATTAGCGGCGTCGATGTAGGAGGAGATGAAAAATATAAGTTCGGCGCGACCAACAAAAAAACTTCTAGTATTTCCGACGAAAATAGTGAAGGCGCCATGTTTCAGTTGGGTACTCGCTGGTCTAAAGTGGCTTTAGAACATACCGTTAAAAATGGAGGGCGTATTCACTTTCATTTAGATGGGATGGGAGATATTAGCGACCTTTTGAATAAGTTAGGCGATTTTAATTACAACGTCACGACCCGAGAGTTACGCTATGTCTACCGTAATTGGATTAGATTGGGTAAGTCTGCGATTTTTTATAATGGCTTTTCTAAAACTTCGTCTGGAATTTACAAAGCGGTTATCGTCGATAGACCCTGGTAAAAAGCACTAACGTCCAGCGTAGTGAAGGCACTTTTGTGCCGATGGCAATAAGTAGCACCCTCGGCGCGATGTACTCCGAATGTGAAAAATCCATAACCATACAAGCTAACTGGAAACTATTAGACGCTCTTTACTGGAAACTTTTCAAAGCCGTTTGACATATCGCAACCATCGCGAAAAATTTACTGATCAACCATCAACGCCTCAACACTTGTAGCGGTGGTTGATTAACCACCTGCCTAACCCCCCAGTACCCTGCCAGCCCCACCGTTATCGCGCCTATCGCCGGCAATGCACCCCACAAATAGTAGCCGGGACGATAATCGATCTGCATCACACGGGTATACAACGCATACAGAATCGCTTCGCTAGCCAGAGCCGCCATGACGCCAGCCAAGGTGCCGAGCAAGCCAAACTCAATCACGTGCGTGGTACGTAAAAAGCCGCGCCGGGCACCCAAAGTCCGCATCAGCCCACCTTCGTAGATTCGTTGATCCAACGTGGCATAGACGGCAGCAAACAGCACGGTAAAACCAGCCGCCAAGGCAAAATACAGCAGTAGATTGATGGCCTTGGTCAACTGCGTCAGGATCATCTTGAACTGTTTCAAAATCTGATCAACTTCCAATATCGTGATCGCCGGATACTTTTTCAGCAGGGTATTCAACAGAATTTTTTGGGTATCGGCCAGATAAAAGCTGGTCATGTACATGGTCGGAAAGTTATCCAGCGTGCCGGGCGAGAAGATCATGTAAAAATTGGGCCGCATCGTATCCCACTGCACGCTGCGGAGTTGAGCTACCTTGGCGCTGAATTGCGCGCTCCCCACCGTGAAGGTCAATTCATCGCCCAGCTTGATTTTCAAGCTTTCCGCCAGTTTTTGCTCCACCGATACCAGACCCGGCCGATCGACTTGCCAAGCACCGCCATCGGTGGCTTTGTTATCGTCCGGCAATTGCACCGCCCAGGTCAGGCTCAATTCGCGTTGAGTGGCGCCTTCGCCCTGGGTGTCTTTGCTGACCCGGCCTTGCACCGCTTCGTTATTAATCGTCACCAGGCGTCCGCGTACCACCGGATAAAACCGGCTGCTGGGGATTTGCGCCTGCTGCAATTCGCTTTGAAATGCCTGCTGCCGTTCCGGCAGGATATTCAAGGCGAAATGATTCGGCGCCTGTTCCGGCAATTGCTGTTGCCAGTTGTCGATCAAATCGCTGCGCACCGTAAAACTCAGGGCCATGGCGGTGAGCGTGATGCTGAAAGCCAATATCTGGCTGACGCTGGCCTGGCTGTTCCTCAGCAATCCCTGCAAGCCAAAACGCCAATTCAAGCCCATCCTCGGCAACAGCTTGCGCGCCAGCAATAACAAACCATATACCGCGCCACCTACACCCAATAGTGTTAGCGCACCCAACCCCAATATGGTAGATGTCATTTTCGGGTCTTGGGTGTAGCGCCAAATCAAGCCGCCGATAATCGCCAGCGCCAAACCGTAAATCAACCAACCACTGGTGGGTAAGGGTTCCAACTCACGGCGCAATACCCGCAACGGTGAGACTTTTTGCAAGCGCAGCAACGGCGGTAAAGCAAAACCCAGCAAGATTGCCAAGCCCGAAGTCAAGCCAAAAAATACCGCCAACCAGCTGGGACTGGCCAACTCTTCCGGCAACAAGGATTTTAACAGCTCGAATAAACCAAATTGCGCCAACCAGCCCAAGCCGCAGCCGACGCTACTGGCTAACAGGCCCAACACCAAAAACTGCAAACCGTACAGCCAGACAATTTCCGCTTGTTTACACCCCAGGCAACGCAACAAGGCAGTGGCGTTGAAATGCCGCTCGGTGTAACGGCGGGTAGCCATCGCAATCGCCACGCCGGCAATCAAGATCACCACGATACTGGACAAGCCCAGGTAACGCTCGGCGCGCTGCAATGCCGATCCCAGCTCCGGGCGATCCTCATGTATATCCAGGATTTTTTGCGAACTGTTCAGTTGCGGTTTCAACCAGGTTTTAAAGGCAAGTAAAGCCTGTTCGTCGCCGCTGAACTGGAAAGCGTAACGCACATGACTGCCGGGTTGAATGACGCCGGTGGCAGCCAAATCGATTTGATTAATCATCACCCGCGGCGAAAAGCTGTAAAAGTCACCGCGCTTGTCCGGCTCGTAGCTCAACACCCGGCCGATGGTCAGAGGTTTTTCGCCTACGGTTAGCGTATCGCCGATTTTTAGATGTAGAGCCGGTAGTATGCGCTTGTCTACCCAAGCCGAGCCGGGTTCCGGACCCTGGCTGGCGACGATTTCATCCTGCGACTCGGCATCGCTGGTTTTCAATTTCCCGCGCAGCGGGTAGCCGCTGCTGACGGATTTTACCGAAGCCAACAGCATTTCCTGGTTTTCCAGCAAAACGCTGGCAAACTCGCTGGTTTGCGAATGGGATAAGCCCAATTCGCCGGCCTTGGCCAACCAGGTATCGACTATGAGCGCCGGCGCAGCCACCACCAGATCACCGGCTAAAAACTCGGCGGCTTGCACCGTCATGGTCCGATGCAAGCGATCAGCGAATAGCGATATAGCGGTGGAACTGCTGACCGCAATCAGCAAAGCCAGCAGCAATAAGGTCAGCTCTCCGGAACGACTATCGCGCCACAACAGTTTCATGGCTAGATTGACGCGCTTCATACCACGCTCCCGGCGTCCAGGCGAATGGTGCGTTGACAACGTCCGGCCAAAGTCATGTCGTGAGTCACCAAAATCAAAGTGGTATGTTGTTCTTGATTGAGCTCGAACAGCAGATCGATGATGTGCGCACCGGTTTTGCTGTCCAGATTACCGGTCGGTTCGTCGGCAAATAGGATGGTAGGCTGGGTGACAAAAGCCCGCGCTAAAGCCACCCGTTGCTGTTCGCCGCCCGACAATTGTTTGGGGGTATGCGTCAAGCGCTGCGACAAGCCCACTCTATCCAGCAAGGCCCGGGCAGCGCTCGCCGCTTGAGCATGTCCGCTGAGTTCCAGCGGCAGCATGACGTTTTCCAGAGCCGTCAACCCCGGCAGCAGTTGAAAGGATTGAAACACGAAACCGACCAATTCGTTGCGCAACAAGGCGCGGCCGTCTTCGTCCAGCTTGGTCAGATCGCGGCCGTTGACCACCACTCGACCGGTGCTGGGCGTATCCAATCCAGCCAGCAAACTGAGCAGGGTGGATTTACCGGAACCGGACTCGCCGACAATGGCCAAACTCTCGCCCGGATTGATGATTAAATTCACCGAGGACAAGATGTGTAAAATGCCTTCGGAAGTTGGCACCGATTTACCGAGTTGTTCGGTAACGATAATCGGGGAACTGGTCTTATCAATATGAGTATTCAACATGTATAGCGTGGTCCTTGCCGTAATTCTGGGTTTACTACCAATCAGCGCCATGGCGAAATCGATAGTAGTATTGGGTGACAGTATTAGTGCCGGTTACGGCATCGAAGTTCAGCTTGGCTGGGTGGCTTTGTTGCAAAACAAGCTAACCGACCTGCATAGCGGCTATGTTATCAGTAACGAAAGCATCAGCGGCGATACTTCCGCTGGCGGCCTGGCGCGACTGGAGCAAATTTTATCGCGGCATAAACCGGATATTGTGTTGGTGGAACTGGGCGCCAACGACGGCTTACGCGGTTTATCGCCGGCGGAAATGAAAAATAATCTGACCGAAATCACCCGGCGTTCGCAAAACGTCGGCGCCAAAGTGATGCTGCTGGGGATGAAGATTCCGCCCAATTACGGCAAGCGTTATGTCGAGATGTTTTACGAGGTTTTTCCGCAGCTATCCGCGGAATTGAAGATCCCTTACGTGCCGTTTATCCTCGAAGAGGTAGCATTAAACCCGGAGATGATGCAGGCCGACAGCCTGCACCCGAATGAGCTGGCACAACCGGTGATTGCCGAAAAGATTTGGGGATATTTACAAGCCTTGCTGTAGGCAAGTCGCTAATCTGCCGCCAACGTTTGCTTAAACGCCGGCAGTTGCCGATAACCGGCGATTTCGCCGGCCGTAAACATCCATTTCATTTTTTTTTGCAGGCGTTGCTGCTCGCGCGGTTCCAACCAAAAACTCACGATCCTGCTCAGGTAATGCCGCAGCAAATATAGCGGGATACCGGCTATGTTCTTCCCGGCAGGTACATCGGCATAAGCCAGCACCTGACAGCGGGCCACGTCGAACATCCAGCGGCAGACATAGGCTTTAGTCATCCGCTCCGGGATGTTGCAGTGATACAGCAATGCTTCCGGCACATACCAAAACTCGCCGCCACCACGCCGAAAACGGCCCATGTATTCGGTGTCTTCCGTAAACGGTACCGAGGTACCCGGCCCCAGTTCTTCGCGAAACCAGCCGTTTTTGGCTACGGCCTCGGCTCTTAACGCGGTGTTGACGCCACCCGGAATCACCTGTTCATCCAAAATTTGCTGAGACATACCAAAATCGCGGGTATTGGTAATGCCGCGCGGCAAGGCAAACTCACCTTCTGTATGCAGCCAGGCGGGGATGTCGCCCAGCCATTTGGGTAATACTTTGCCGGCAAAACCGTCGATTTCCGGATGCAGCGCGGCGGCATCAATGTAAGCCTGCAACCAAGTTGCCTGCGGTTCGACATCGTCGTCGGTGAACACCAATAACTCAGCTTGCGCTTGCTTGATGGCGCGATTCAAAGCGCGGGACTTACCGGGAATCGGCTCCGAGACGCAATGCACCGGCAACCGACCACGCTCAGCTTCGGCAGAGATCACCGCAACGGTGTCGTCGCTGCTGCCGTTATCAACCATCAGCAATTCCCAGCGGGTCTCGTTATTCAGGCGCATGGCGGCCAATGCGTCGAACAAGCGCGGCAATATCGACGCTCTGTTGCGGGTGCTGATAATCACGGAGGCGTTTAACATAGGCGGCAGACCGAATTTAGAATGTTGGATTGGGCAATATTACAGTGGATGATCAAAATAATCGCCATCGATCCCGCTGCGGTACCAATTTTGCAAAATATTGTCGGCTAGCGGCGGCTCACTGTAGATCCAATACCGATTACCGCGCGACGGCACCTTTTCATAGCCAAGACTGCGGAACAGACTAATCAATGACGGCGAGGCGACTTCCAGGCTCCCCCAACTAACCCCGTTCTCCCGCCAATAAGCAAATAGGTAATACAACAGGGTCTGTAAGGCCGGCTCATCGTCCAAGGGATAAAACACATCGCGCAGTACGGCCATGCTGATAGCCTCTCCAAAGCTTTGCTGATGCCAGATGGCATAAGCGCGCAATTTGCCGGCAGCGTCGCGCAGCGCGAAAAGCCTTAAAGGACAGGTCGGAAAATCGAATAAACGCCAATTCAAGTAGCGGCTACTACGTTCCAGACAAGAGGTGTAGCCCGCTTTGACCCGCTCCCACAACGCATCAAACTCGGTGTCGCAATGCCAAACCTCCGCTAAGGTAAAACCGCCGCTACGCAATTTGACATTCCGTAAGCGCAAGTTGATGTCAAATAGGCTGCCCAACCAATAGCCCAATGATTTGCCGGCGCGTTTCTCCCAGGAGCCGCGATAACCGACGCGCAAACGATAAAAGTCGTTATCGCTACCGCCGATCGGTACGAAGCCGCATTTTTTGAAGGCTTTCTGGGTAATCACGCCGGCAGTCACCGTGCCGTTGAAACGGGCAAATTCGAGGCTGTGTTCGATCAGCTTGGTGGCTAAGCCCTGCCCGCGAAACTGTTCATCGACGCAGGTATTGGAACCGAAGGCAAGCGTTACGGATTCGCCGTTCAACCACCAGGGTTGTACGAACATGGCCCGGAAACCGGCCAAACTCCCATTGTGCCAAACCCCGACGCCGACGCACGGCAAAGCGTTCTGCCAGGGGTTATGCGCGATACGGCGCTCGAACCACTGCTGGATGTATTCGGGGTGTTGCTGAAACTCCTCGAAATTGGCAACGGCAATCCGAATGCAATCCGGAATATCCGCCGGTTGGATAGGTCCATAGACAAAATGGTCTGCAACAGCGGACATAGGCTTTCTCGAAAAAGTGCAGGAAATGATTAGCCAGGCCTAACTATCGTTAGCAAAGGCATCAGCGACAATCGAAAACTATTATCGGTGCAAACTTGCTGCAATACCAAACGACAGCGTCGTTATAACAGGATTGAAGGAGCAGGAAAAGTTGAGGCTTGGGCAACACGCGCACTGCCCAAACCCTCAGCACATCTATAACGGCGCTTACCGGACTGAATTCAAAACCGCTTTGGTATCCAGCAAATTGCTGCGTTTTTTCAAGCCCAGAACACCCAGCATGCCGCTGAGAAAAAACCAGGCCGCCGTGGGTAAGGCGGCTTTCAATTCAGCTGTTTTGCTTTCGTCTATCACTGGCTGGAAAACCGTGCCAAGCAGGCCAAGTAAACCCATTTGCGAAACCATATCGCCAAGCCCTGCTATGTCCGACAAGGCTTGCTGAAATGTTACGACCGCACGGGTCTTGACCCGTGTAAACAGTGTGAGCGCATAGTCCTGCAAGGGCTTATCCGCTACTGGATTCAATGGCTGCTCCTGGTAAGCACTTGGCAAATCCGGCAAAATCGTTTGGAAGGATTCGAGCGGGTTTAACGTATTTTCGGTCGTAGCTGCTTGCGCAAGCTGTATCCCCCAAAACGATAGACCAATAAAAAATAACGCGGAAAGTAACGGCTTGTTTGTGTCCATATTAAAACCCCAGAATTAATCAATTAGTTAAGAGGTGAAACCCTATTCGCACAAACCGGACCGATTACGGCTGGCAACGGCTTATGGTATAGGCATCCATACACAGGAGGATAGCACTATGCGTGCCAATTGCAAGAGGCTGTTTTATATCAACATTTCCCATCCACCCTTTAAACTTGTTGGTATAGAAGCCACAAAAAGCCAATTAAATGCTGCTAACACAACAACTTAGCGGCTAGCGACTTCATCAAAGTCGTAGTAGCCAACATCGCGGAAATAACCAGTATTTTCTGTCTGAATCCAGTGGCCGGCAACACCGCCACCACCCAAGCTAAAGGCTAATCTCCCATCGGCAAACGGCGGTTTTCTTGTTGAAAGATAGCCATAAATTGTTAGAGTAGTAGGCAAGTGACTGAACACTAAGACTCGGGAGCATCATGTTACGCAAAATACTGATCGCCAATCGCGGCGAAATTGCTGTCCGAATCATTCGGGCCTGCGCGGAAATGGGCATTCGTTCAGCGGCTATTTATTCGGAAGCCGACCGCTTTGCCTTGCACGTCAAAAAAGCTGACGAATCGCATTACATCGGCAGCGAGCCGCTGGCCGGCTATTTAAACATCTACGGCTTGGTAGATTTAGCCTTGCGCACCGGCTGCGACGCCATTCATCCCGGCTACGGTTTCCTGTCAGAAAACGCCCAGTTCGCCAAAGCCTGCCAGGAACGCGGCTTGGTGTTTATCGGCCCCTCCGCCGAAGTGATCCAACGCATGGGCGACAAAACCGAAGCCCGCAGCGCGATGATAGCCGCCGGTTTACCCGTCACGCCGGGCTCGGACGGTAACCTGGATAGCGTCGAGCATGCCTTGCAGGTGGCCGAACAAATCGGTTATCCGATCATGCTGAAGGCCACTTCAGGTGGCGGCGGGCGCGGCATCCGGCGTTGCGACACCCCCAACGAACTGCGGCAAAACTATCAGCGGGTAATTTCCGAAGCCACCAAGGCCTTCGGCAGCGCCGACGTGTTTTTGGAAAAATGCGTGGTCAATCCGATCCACATCGAAGTGCAGGTATTGGCGGACCATTTCGGCAACACCATCCATCTTTATGAGCGCGATTGCTCGGTGCAGCGGCGGAACCAAAAGCTGATCGAAATCGCCCCATCACCGCAACTCGATGAAGCGCAACGCCAGTATCTGGGAGGCTTGGCAGTGATGGCGGCGAAAGCGGTCGGTTACACCAATGCCGGCACCGTGGAGTTTCTGTTGGACGCCAACGGCCGTTTTTATTTCATGGAAATGAATACCCGGGTGCAAGTTGAACACACCATCACCGAAACCATCACCGGTGTGGACATTGTCGAAGAACAAATTCGCGTAGCCGCCGGCTTGCCGCTGCGTTTCAAGCAGGAAGAAATCGTCAGACGCGGCTATGCGATTCAATTCCGCGTCAACGCCGAAGACCCTAAAAACAATTTCCTGCCCAGCTTCGGCCACATTTCCCGTTACTACGCCCCCGGCGGCCCCGGCGTGCGTACAGACACCGCAATTTATACCGGATACGAAGTCCCGCCCTTTTACGACTCGATGCTGGCTAAAGTCATCGTCAGCGCGATGACCTGGGAAGACGCGATAAATCGGGGCGAGCGAGCCTTGAAAGATATGGGCTTGTTCGGCATCAAAACCACGATTCCGTATTACTTAAAAATTCTCGGTCATCCGGATTTTCGCCGCGGTCGGTTCAACACCGGCTTTGTCGAAGCCAATCCCGACCTGATCAATTATTCCAACAAGCCGCGACCGGAAATTCTGGCCAGCGTGCTGGCGGCGGTTGTCGCCTCCCATACTGGCCTGTGAACCCAAGGAAACCCCAATGAGCAAAGTTTACGTAACCGACGTTATCCTCCGCGACGCCCACCAATCCCTCATCGCCACCCGCATGCGCACCGAAGACATGCTGCCGGCCTGCGCCATGCTGGACGACATCGGCTATTGGTCGCTGGAATGCTGGGGCGGCGCCACCTTCGACGCCTGTCTGCGCTTTTTAAAGGAAGACCCCTGGGAACGGCTAAGCAAACTGAAAGCCGCGCTGCCCAATACCCGCCTGCAAATGCTGCTGCGCGGCCAAAACCTGCTCGGCTACCGGCATTATTCCGACGATGTGGTGCGTAAATTCGTCGAAACGGCCGCGCGCAACGGCATGGACGTGTTCCGTATCTTTGACGCACTGAATGACATCCGCAACTTGGAAACCGCTATCGAGGCCACCAAAACTGCAGGCAAGCACGCCCAAGGCACCATCTGCTACACCACGAGTCCGGTACACGACATCGCCAGTTTTATCAAATTGGGAAGAGGCTTAGCCGACTTGGGGTGCGATTCGATTGCCATTAAAGACATGGCGGGCTTGTTGACACCTTATATTGCCGGCGAATTAATCAAGGCCCTGAAAGATGCCGTCGATTTACCGCTGCACTTGCATTGCCATGCTACGGCTGGCTTAGCGGAAATGTGTCAACTCAAAGCCATAGAAGCCGGGTGTGAGCACGTCGATACCGCCCTGTCATCTTGGGCCGGCGGCACCAGCCATCCGCCGACGGAGTCCTTGGTCACCGCTCTCCGCGGCACTGATTTCGACACCGGCCTGGATTTGGATAAACTGCAAGCAGTGAATCAGTACTTTCTGGACGTACGAAAAAAATACCGCCGCTTCGAAAGCGAATTTACCGGCATCGACACCCGCGTTCACATCTTTCAAGTGCCTGGCGGCATGATCTCCAACCTGGCCAACCAGTTAAAAGAACGCAATGCCCTGGACCGCATGGCCGAGGTGTACAAAGAAATTCCCGAAGTCCGCAAAGACTTAGGCTACCCGCCATTAGTCACGCCCACCTCGCAAATCGTCGGCACCCAGGCCGTGTTGAACGTGCTGACCGGCAAGCGCTATGAAACCATCAGTAACGAGGTGAAGCGTTACATGCACGGCGGCTACGGCAAAGCGCCGGCACCGGTCAATCCGCAACTGCAAGCCAAGGCAGTGGGCAAGGAAGAAGTCATCGAGTGTCGTCCTGCAGATTTACTCAAACCGGAATTCGAGCATCTGCGCAACGAAATCGCCCACCTGGCGATGAATGACGAAGACGTGCTGAGCTTCGCGATGTTCCCGGAAATTGGTAAACAATTTCTGGAGCTGCGTTCCACCGACAGTCTGGTCGCCGAACCCTTGGAATTGGACGAAGCCCCGGCGTCCGCCGAAGTGAAAAAAGCCCCCACCGAATTCAACGTGGCACTGCACGGCGAGTCCTATCACGTCAAAGTGACTGGCGCAGGCCCGAAAAACCAGAGTTTGCGGCATTTTTACTTCACCGTAGACGGCATGCCGGAAGAAATCGTCATCGAAACCCTGGACGAAATCGTGCTAGACGGCGGCGCCCAAGGCGCGGTGCAAAGTGCCATCGCCAGCAAACGCCGCCGCCCCAGCGAGCCGGGCGATGTGGTCACCAGCATGCCCTGCAATATCATCGACGTATTGGTCAAGGAAGGTCAAAAAGTCAATGCCGGTCAATCTTTGCTGGTGACTGAAGCCATGAAAATGGAAACCGAGATCACCGCGCCGATAGCCGGCATCGTCAAAGCCATTTATGTGGCAAAAGGTGATGCGGTTAACCCTAATGAGGTGCTGGTCGAAATTAATTAGGAGAAAAGACTAAAGGCGAAAGGTAAAATGGCGTGTTTGCCGTGAGGATGGCTTTCATATATTTGTAGCTGTTTACTTTGGCAAATGAATTCGCCACTACAATTATGCCGGCTGCTCGTCTTTTTAGATTTTTATCTTTCGCCTGATTACTTTGAATCCTAAACCCGTCACCGAAGAATCCATCCGCCACGCCGTCGAGCTATTACGGCAGGGGCATTTGGTCGCCTTTCCGACCGAGACCGTTTACGGACTGGGCGCGGATGCCGCCAATCCCGATGCGGTTGCCAAAATATTTGCCGCGAAAGGCCGGCCGGCCGATCATCCCCTGATCGTGCATATCGCCAGCGCCGCGCAAATCAACGATTGGGCGGAAGCCGTGCCGGAGGCGGCATTAAGGTTGGCTGAACACTTCTGGCCCGGCCCGCTGACCATGATATTGAATAAAAAATCGACCGTACCTGCCGCCGTTACCGGCGGTCAGGATACGGTGGGTTTGCGGGTGCCGGCCAATCCGGTCGCGCTGCAATTATTGCAAGCCTTCGGCGGCGGCATCGCGGCGCCGTCGGCCAATCGCTTCGGCCATATCAGCCCCACCCAAGCCGAACATGTCGCGGAAGAACTCGGCGACAGCGTGGGTTGCATCCTGGACGGCGGAGCTTGTTCGGTGGGCGTGGAATCGACTATTATCGATCTCAGCGACGGCATCCCCGCCATCCTCAGACCCGGCCGGATTACCCGCAGCCAACTGAAAGCCGTACTGCATACCGACATTCGGCTGTCGTCGCAAACCAAAATTCGGGCGCCGGGCATGATGGCGGTGCATTACGCGCCCAATACCATGGCCTTGCTGTGCCCGGCCGACACCCTGATCGCAATGACCGACGATTTGTGCGCGCAAGGCAAACACATCGGCATTCTGGCCTTCAGCACGGAAATCGCCGAAATTCCCTGCCTGCATTTACTCAGATTACCGGCCGATGCCGAGCTTTACGAACCGGCTTTGTATAGCTCGTTACGCGCGTTGGATAATCTGCAGCTCGATACCATCTTGATCGAGCAACCGCCCGACAACGAAGCCTGGGCAGCGGTCAACGACCGCCTGAATAAAGCCACGGTTTAACATGACCGACGAGGAATGGCTGCGCCATGCCATCCGTCTGGCGCAGCGCGCCGAAAGCCAAGACGAAGTGCCGGTCGGCGCCGTGCTGGTTTATGAAGGCCGCTGCATCGCCGAAGGCTGGAACCAACCCATCCAGAGCAACGATCCCACCGCCCACGCGGAAATGGTCGCGCTACGCAAGGCCGGCCAAGTCTTAAACAACTACCGACTGATTGACACCACGCTCTACGTCACCTTGGAACCCTGCGTGATGTGCATGGGCGCCATCGCCCACGCCCGCGTCAAACGTCTGGTATTCGGCGCTTACGATCCCAAACGCGGCGCGGTCTGCCATGCGCTGCAACTCAGCGACGCGGCGTTCTTAAATCATCGCGTGGAATGGACCGGGGGGATTCTGGAGGCGGATTGCGCGGAACTGCTCAGCGATTTTTTCAAGGCCAGACGCCAGCAATCGAAAAACCGATAATACATCCGACCCGAACAATTTGTTCTATTGGCCTATCTGCTAGCGTGTCGAATAGCTGCCTGCCGATTGCCTGGATCCGCTTGCAGTTATTGATGCGTAAAGTACCTTGATAACAACCCTCTTAACTCTTTTATGCTTTGGCGAGCAGGCTTTTTTATTGATTATGCCTGCCTAAACTGTCTTCAACTCTCAATTACACAGCCTGTTTACTTTATTTGCGTCGATTCTGAATGTCTATTCTCGGGCTCTTCGGCTACATTTTCCAAATGCCGATGAAACATAAAACGTTGTAGCGTACCGGTATACGTCACACCCGAGTGGTAATCGTAAAGCTCCACTTCAGATTCTTCCTCGGTTTGCAATGGCGCTTTGAGCGTGGCATTTTCATGATGTTCCGCAATAGCGGCACCTGTTAATCCCATACTCAAAACGGCAAATATGGCGAGTTTTATCGTGTTTTTAACTCGTTTCATGATGATCACTCCTATCCAGTAGCAAACGATCCAGGCGTTTTCGAGACTTTGCGAATTGACGATAGTTCCTAAATCCACTGTTGATTAAAAACACACGTATCTGACTCGCTTGAAATTTGCTAAACGCGCTCCCATTTTGCCGTCGTAGCGGCTCAGTGGAATTGAATATCCCGCGCTGCCGCCGTTTAAAACAGTATTGATCTGTTCGCACGATTCTGGGTAGGAACCAACAAACCGGAGGCCGACATGCAACATCCCAATCATCCCGATTCGCCCGATGTATTCATTAAACGTGTATTCGCCGCCGGTGCAGTCGCCGCAGCGCTGATATTGCTTTGGCATTGGCAGCCGGGAGCACCGGCGACCGAATCCGCCCCGGTCAGAACCGTCGCCGCGCGCGGCGACTTGGCAGCGGACGAAAAAAGCACCATCGAACTGTTCGAAAAATCGCGAGATTCGGTGGTTTACATCAGCACCGCCGCGCTGGTGCGCAATGTCTGGACCCGCGACGTATTTTCAGTGCCAAAGGGTACCGGTTCCGGATTTATCTGGGACGAAGCCGGCCACGTGGTGACCAATTTCCACGTCATCGCCGGCGCCAACGAAGCCACGGTAAAACTGGCCGACGGCCGCGATTACAAGGCCACTCTGGTCGGCGCCAGCCAGGTGCATGACATTGCGGTGTTGAAGATCGGCGTCGGCTTCAAACGGCCGCCGCCGGTACCGGTCGGCACCAGCCGCGATCTGAAAGTCGGGCAGAAAGTGTTCGCTATCGGTAACCCATTTGGTTTGGACTGGACTTTGACCGGCGGTATCGTCTCCGCGCTGGACCGCTCCCTGGGCGGTCAGGAAGGTCCGGCCGTCGAACATTTAATTCAAACTGACGCGGCCATTAATCCCGGCAACTCCGGCGGCCCGCTGCTGGATTCCGCTGGTAGGCTGATCGGCATCAATACGGCAATCTACAGCCCGAGCGGCGCCTCGGCAGGCATCGGCTTCGCGGTGCCGGTGGATACGGTGATGCGGGTGGTGCCGGAACTGATTAAACAAGGCAAATACATCCGCCCGGCCCTGGGTATCGAAATAGACCAACAGATGAACGAGCAATTGGCGGCTTTGACCGGCACGGCCGGCGTCGCGGTATTGCGAGTGCAACCCGGTTCGGCGGCCGAGAAAGCCGGTTTACAAGGCGTATCGATAACTGCCAACGGGATGGTGCCGGGCGACATCATCGTCGCCATTAACGGTAAGGACGTCGATACGCTCTCAAAACTGTTCGCCCGCCTGGACGACCAGAAGGTTGGCGATGTCGTGAAAATCCAGGTCGTCAATAACGGCAATAAGCGGGAAGTCGAAGTAACCTTACAGCCAGGAAATTGATTCTTCGGCATGGCGCCGATCTCGCCATTTCGGGATCGGCTGGTATGCTCGGAAGCTATATTCCTTAAGCAGACCAAGCCATGCCGACCGCCAAATCACCCAGGCTGAATCCGAACAAATTACTGCTCAGCAAATGGACCGCCGTTGCACCGCAACACAAAGAAAAACACTTTATCGTCAGTAAATTACTGCTGCCGGACGACCCTGACGCGCCGTTGGAAATGATCGAACTGGAGGCAGTGTTTAGCAAAAGGGTGCAAATCATGCCGTGGCGGGATTTACGCGACACCAACAGCTGGCGCCAGGGCTGGCATTAAGCGATGAGCTACAACCTGGTCTGGTTCAAGCGCGATCTGCGGGTACACGACCATGCACCGCTGCTTTACGCCAGCCGCAACGCGCCGGTGCTGTGTTTGTTCATCATCGAACCCAGCTTGTGGGCGGCCGACGACGTTGCCACGCAACACTACCAATTTCTACGCGAAAGCCTGCTTGATTTGGACATAGCCTTGCGTAAACGCGGCGGCGGTTTGCGTATCGAAGTGGGCGAGGCGCTGGAAGTATTGGACCGGCTTTGGCAGGAAGCGCCCTTCCTGGCTGTGTATTCGCATCAGGAAACCGGCAACTGGCTGAGCTTTCAGCGCGACTTGGCCGTGCAACGCTGGTGCCGGGCGCGCAGCTTAAAATGGTATGAATTTGCGCAATTCGGTGTGGTGCGGCGCTTGCAAAATCGAGACTTGTGGAAAGCGCATTGGGAAGCGCTGATGGCGGAACCCTGCCTGGAACCTCCCTCTTCTGATTGGCTAGCAGCACCTCAACCGCCGATCTTGCCCGATCCGCAAGCTCTGGGCTTACTTCAGCCCGACCTGCCGCTAAGACAACTGGGCGGCCGCCGCCAAGGCATCGAAACCTTGCGCGATTTTCTATTCGCTCGTTGCAACTCTTACCGAGGCGGCATCTCCTCGCCCTTGTCCGCACCAACGGCCTGTTCGCGGCTTTCTGCTTATTTGGCCTTCGGCTGTTTGAGTTTACGGGAGATCGTGCAAGCCACCCGCCGCCAGTTGGCTGCTTTACCGCGCGGCGATGCCCGTCGTGCCGGTTTGACGGCCTTCATCAGCCGCTTGTATTGGCATTGCCACTTCATGCAAAAGCTGGAGAGCGAACCGGAACTGGAGTTTACCAATCTGCATCGCGGCTATGACGGCCTGCGCGAAGCGGACTGGAATCCGGTGCATTTTCAGGCCTTAAGCGCAGGCCAGACGGGTTGGCCGTTGGTCGATGCCTGTGTGGCGATGCTACAGCAAACCGGTTGGCTGAACTTCCGCATGCGGGCGATGCTGGTATCGGTAGCGAGTTATCCGCTGTGGCTGCATTGGCAACCGGTCGGCACTTGGCTGGCCCGGCAGTTTCTGGATTACGAACCCGGCATCCACTGGAGCCAGATGCAAATGCAGGCCGGCACCACCGGCATTAACACCACGCGGGTGTATAACCCGATCAAACAGGCCCGCGACCATGATCCGCACGGCCATTTTGTCAGACATTGGCTGCCGGCCTTACGCAGCGTGCCCAAAGAATGGCTATTCGAACCCTGGCGGATGCCGGTAAAACTGCAACAACAATGCGGCGTGAGGGTCGGTGTGGATATTGCCGAACCGCTGGTCGATCTGGAATCCGCTACCCGGCAGGCCAAAACCCGTCTTTACCAAGTGCGAGGCCGCGCCGACGTGAAAGCCGCCAAGGCGGCTATCGTCGAGAAACACGGCTCGCGAAAGCAGCCCACCCGCCGCCGACCAACCCAAGCCGCAGCCGGCGACTGGGTACAAACCCAGCTGGATTTTTAATGCACCAAAAAGCCTTGCTGCCTGCCAAGCTCTGCGCAGTCTGCGGTCGCCCCTTCTTGTGGCGTAAAAAATGGGCCCGAGACTGGGATACGGTGAAATATTGTTCAGAGCGTTGCCGCCGGCAACGCGGCACGGCGAAAACCGCATGACGACCTTGCGGCTCATTCTGGGCGACCAGTTAAATCCGCGGCACAGCTGGTTTGGGCAAACCAATGGCGACGTGGTTTATACGCTGATGGAAATCCGCCAGGAAACCGATTACGTCTTGCATCATGCGCAAAAAATCATCGGCATTTTTGCGGCAATGCGCGATTTTGCTCAGCATTTGTCGGCCCAAGGCCATCGCGTGCACTACCTGCCAATTGACGATAGCGGCAACCGCCAATCGCTGACTGCCAATTTGGATGCGTTGATTACGCAGTATCGGGTTAAGCATTTGGAATACCAACTCCCCGACGAATGGCGTTTGGATCAGCAATTGCGCAGCTATTGCCAACAGTTGGCCATCAGCAACCGAGCCTGCGACAGTGAGCATTTCTATAGCCAGCGCGAGGAAGCCGCAGAGCTGTTTGGCTCTCGGCCGCATTGGCTGATGGAAATGTTCTATCGGCGCATGCGCGTCAAACACCGGGTGTTACTGGCAGACAATCAGCGCCCGATGGGTGGACAATGGAATTACGACCACGACAACCGCAAAGCCTGGCCCGGCACGCCGCCGATACCCACTGACACTCGGCCCCGCCACTACCACACAGCAATTTGGCAAAGCATCCTCGCGGCTGGCGTGAATAGTTTCGGCGTAGCCGACGCCGATGATTTCCGCTGGCCGCTGAATCGCACCGAAGCCTTGCAACAACTAGACACCTTTATCGCCGACGGCCTGCCGCAGTTCGGCGATTTTCAGGATGCGATGAGCCGGCGCAGTTGGCGGCTGTTTCATTCGCTGCTGTCGTTTGCGCTGAACACCAAAATGCTCAATCCGCGTGAAGTGGTCGAACGCGCCGAACAGGCTTATCGCCAAGGCCATGCGCCACTGGCGGCAGCCGAAGGCTTCATCCGGCAGATTCTCGGTTGGCGCGAATATGTGCGCGGCGTGTATTGGGCAAAGATGCCGGACTATGCCGCGCACAATTATTTCGACCATGACCGACCATTACCCGTCTGGTTCTGGACCGGCGAAACCCGGATGAATTGTCTGGCAGCAGCCACCGGCCAATCGCTGCAATATGCTTACGCTCACCACATCCAGCGGCTAATGGTAATCGGCAATTTCGCCCTACTGGCGGGCCTGGCACCGGAAGCCGTGCATCGTTGGTATCTGGGCGTGTATATCGACGCCTTTGAATGGGTGGAATTGCCCAACACGCTGGGCATGAGCCAGTTTGCCGATGGCGGCTTACTGGCCACCAAACCTTATGTATCCAGCGCCGCGTACATCGACCGGATGAGCGATTATTGCAAGGGCTGCCACTACGACAAAAAAGCCCGCACTGGCGAGCGAGCCTGTCCATTCAATGCGCTGTACTGGGATTTTTTTATCCGCCATCGCGACAAGCTAAATCACAACTCGCGCCTGAGTATGGTCTATCGCAATCTGGACCGGTTTGCGGCGGCTGAGCTTGAGGCGATAGCCCGGCGCGCGGAAACAGTGTTAGAGGATTTGGAAAGGCTTTGAAAACAAAGACTATACCCGATTGCCGCCGCTCGGTGATTCATCGCTATAGGCGTGATATAAACTCTCCTTCTCCCTCCGGGAGAAGGCTAGGATGAGGGGAAAACCATCAATGATCGTTCGAATTCTCTGCGTTGATTAAACCTGCTGGATACTGTTTTTGTAAACTTAGCGAATACTTGGAATGATGAATTTAACAATTAAACCGGCCAATCCTCAGGGAAAGGGAGCTGTTGCTGTATTGGAAAGTTTGCAGCAAGCCAAAAAGCAGCTGATTGCCCCCGCCAAAACCATTCAGCAGATCAGCAGCGATTTATTTACCTCTCTGTTTGTTCTCAATAGCCAAATTCGGTTTAAACCGACCACGGGGCAAGCGTATTGGATGTATTTTAAGGATGAGCAATACCGCCTGTCGTTGATTGCCCCGGAACAATGGCTGTCAAGCCAGTCCGGCCGATTCATAGGCACTTGCGAATTGCAGTCGGATTTAACCTGGACTTTGGCCTTATCCGAGGCTTGCGCCAATGACGGTGCGTTTATCCAAGAGATTGCGGATCAGCGCCGGCAACTGGAACAGACACTGCAACAAGCCGAAAAAATCGACGATGTATTGCCGGTCTATATGGAAACCCTGCCTTACTATTCCCGAGTACTTGCCGCGACGCTGGCCTATTCGCTGAAGCAATCCATGCAAAAATCGGGTATTTTGGGTTTGAATTTTCGGCAAGCGGAAAAGTTACTGATAAACCGTATCGATTAAATAATCTTGCAGACGATTCGATCCAAAGTCGTTGATTTTGAGGCGTTAAAATCGGTAGTCGAGCCTAAAGCGACAGTCAGTTGAGCTTCCCAATGACCGCTAATGGATACTAATCTGAATCTGGTTTGTGGAAGTAGGCTGGGTTGAATGATAATGAAACCCAGCTAGAAGCCATTAAAGCTGAGTATCGCTGGCTCTCCACCCAGCCAACGGCCCTGAAGGGTTAATTATTTGAGATTTTTTTAATTAAATTAAAAATCTCTTTTGGATATTCACTTTTAAGCTGTTGTAATTTTGATAGATGCTCTCTAATACGCTCCCCATTCTCATATTTTTCAAGCTTTACTTTGAATACTTGATCTTCAACTAACGAAAAGTATTCTTTAGGATACATGTAACCTTTAACAAAACCATAGCCAGATTTCACTAAGGTTATTGCAATTTTATCTTCATACAGCTCAACTTGTAGCCCTTTATGTCGTTCATGTATATTTTCTGCGTAACCAGCGCTTGGCTCTGCATCCAGATAATCTCCATTCCAAGTATATTCTTCGAATGGGCCTGCTCCATTGATATGCGAAAATGCTTCAGAATTCAGACAGGCGGTTTTCCAAGAACAGAATGGATGTTTAACATTTTTATTCAGAACCTTGGTTAAGAAAGCCATAGCAATTACCTTTTTAAAATTAAATAATACAATAAAAACAAACACATATAGTGTATTGCAGCATTCGTTATTGGTCAATAAGGTGATTTTTCTGTTAACAGTAGATAGCGGAGTGCTAAATAAACATATATGAACTAGTGGTTGTTATTTAGGATACATATTTCGGTATCCCTACTAGTTAATGTTGCAGCGAGTTATTAATAACAAGGTGTGAAGCTAGTCTTATTAGTAGCTTATTGTTAGTAGAACACTAGCAAGTAGCCTCGATGAAATCGAGGATTCGAAGACCAACGCCTTTCAATTGTCGATGTTCGTCTGATAACGGTCAGAAGAGCCCCTCGATTCCGCTAACGCTGCATCGAGGCTACGCAAGACCAGCTCAGGTCGTACAGACATAAACGCTATTAGGTGACTATCCATTCCACTGCGGTCACTGAAGCCGAAGTGCGATGTTGAGCTAATGGGCGATTCCGCCCAAACTCTCGGAAAAGTTCTCCCCTCGGACTGTTCCTAAACAACAAAGAGCGTTGTTGATTTCGCACTTCTGTCAGCCTCACATTTTGGTTAGCAACTTATTCTTAGACTGAGCCACCGGGTTCGGTAAAAGAAGGCCAACCTGCTCATTCACCTTAGGCTACACAGCTCTCCGACAATCGGGCTTGACGCAGTTCGGCCATCGCCTGAAACACATAAGCCAATAGCGGCTGGTCGATAAACGTACCAAAGAACAGGTAGGGTTCAGCCTGGTTCGCGGCACGAATTTTGGCGTGGGTTTCCGGATCGTCGCCGGCGTAGGCGCGGAACAATTCCAGCCACGTCCGCGCCAGTTGCTGCATGCGCGAATCGTTCGGCGGTGTGCTGTCTTCCCTGTGTTGGCGTATCGCGGCGATCAGTGGTGGCCACTCGTCGGCGCGCTTGCCGTAGTTTTCGCGCATAAAGCTGAATTCATCGGCTGCGAGGTATTTTTCGTAGATCGTCAATTTGGTCTCGATGAACGCGCGCTGGATGTAAGCGACGACTTCCGGCGTCACGCCGGTTTTGGCTTGCATCGTCGGTTCGCCGACCATCATGGCGTTGAGTTTAACGAGTAGCCGAGGATCGCCTTGGGTGTCGCGTTCCAGCATGCTGATCCATTGCCTTGCCAATTCCTGGGCCTCGGCACTCTCGGGCGCGACCCCGGCCTGCATCGCTTCGTGCACCGCTTGAACCAGTGCCGCCCATTCGCCGGCGGTGGAGGTCTCGTCTATATCCAGTAGCGGCAAGCGCTTTAAGTCGGTGGCGGAAAAATATTTATCGTACATGGTCATCATCTCCAATGTGGTTAGCCAATCGGCAAGCTCCGGTTCTTCTCCGCGCATCAATTGCAGTTGCAGGCCGGACAGGCGGTCACGCAAGGCCTTACTTTGCGCGATCTGCTGGTCCAAGGCTTCAATCTGCCGTTCGACGATAGTCGCTAAATTCAGTCCGGGGTTTGCCAAAATGTCTCCGATGTCGGCCAGCGACAGCCCAAACCGCCGTAAGGCTTGAATTTGATGCAATCTGGAAATGTCCGCCCGGTTATACAGCCGGTAGCCGCTATCGGAACGCGCGGAAGGCTTAAGCAAACCGATGCTATCATAGTGGTGCAAAGTACGGACCGTCAGTCCGCAGCGTTTGGCAAGATCGCCCACTTTAAGCAACATGGTTTGGCTCCTTCGTTATGCGTGCCGCCAGCATAGAGCGTGACGTTGCGTCAGGGTCAAGCACCATGGTTAAGATAAATAGATTGGAACTGGGTTATTAAACTGTTGATGGCAGCGTCCTGGGCCTCAAGCCATCACATCCAGTTTCGGCGGCAAGGCCATGCCGTCGAGACGTTTAACGTTGCTCAACACTTTTTCCAGAAAAGCGGTGTCTTCGTGACGGCTTTTCTGAAATTCGATCTGCGCTTCGATCTGGCCCAAATAATCCACCTTCACGTCGCCGGCATCCCCTGCGCCGGAGGAGTTGATGGTGGCGGTGGGAATATAAGGCACGACATCCAGCAAACCGTCCACGCCGGATTTGATCAAGGCGTTGATTTCATTGAGCGAGACCCGGCGCATATCGACGGTCCGCGGCGCTTGGCTTTGATCGGCTACCTCGGCGGCTTTAGCGATTGCCGGCGACGGCAAAGTTTTTCCGCTGACTGCGCGGCTAGCGGCAAGGTTGGGTCCTATGTTCGAAATATTCATCGCAAACTCCTGGTTTTAGGGTGTGTGTCCATCGCACCCAGCAAAATAAACGCCATTTGTTGAGGCTTGGGATTGTCGAATTGGCGTCTTTTACGAGTAGTTATTGTCGGCCGCCGGCAATAGCCGGCTCAGCAGGGCATGTAACGCCACAGGGTCCAAAGGCTTATGCAGCACCAAGTAACCTTCCTGCTCGGCTTGGGCCAAAGCCGGGGAATTGAATTCGCCGCTGACCATCGCCCCGGCGGCATCCGGGCAGCGTTCCAGCAAGGCTTGCAGCAACTCGAAACCGCTTTCGCCGGAGCGCAGGCGCTGGTCGCAAAAGATGGCCTGCGGTTCAAAGCCGGCATCGAGCAAGGCCAATGCATCGTTGGCGGAGGCGGCGCACGCCGTTTCAACGCCCCACGAATTCAATAAGGCTTGCCAGGCGTTGCGCACTTGCGGTTCGTCGTCGATCACCAGACAGCGGCCGCTCAGCGTTGCGGCTTGCTCGACCGGTGCGACGGGCTGGTCAGCCGCCATAGCCCACCGCTCGTGGCTGGGAGCGGCGGCCGGCAATCGCAACCAGAAGCGTGAACCGCGGCCTTCCCGCGAACTCAAGCCCTGGCTGGCGCCCATCAAATCCGCGCAACGCGCCACTACCGCCAAACCCAAACCGTGTCCGGCGTTGTCGATGCGCCAGGCATGTTCGGGGCGGAAGAACGGCGAATAGATACGCTGTTGATCATCTTCGGCGATGCCGACGCCGGTATCCCAGACCTCGAACTGCCAGCAAGCACTGCGCCACCGCGCCGCCATCAGCACCCCGCCTTGCTGGGTATAGCGCAAGGCATTTTGCATCAGGTTGATCATAGACTGGCGCAACAACATGGCATCCGCGGTGACTAAGGCCCGGCCGCCGCTCAACCGCACTCTAAGATCGATTTGCCGTGAGCGGGCCTCTTCACGAAACAACGTGGCGACATCGTTCATCAGCGGGTCCAGCGCCACGGTTTGCAGATTGACCGGCTGGGCGCCCAGCTCGATCCTGGACAAATCCAGCAACGAATTGAACATCTGTGTAATCGATTGCACGCTTTGTTGCAGATCTTGCAATGCAGGCTGCAAACTCGGTTCCTGATTGCGGCGAGAAATCGATTCTATTAAAAAACCCATGGCATGCACCGGCTGGCGCAAGTCGTGGCTGGCCGTGGTCAGGAATTGGTTTTTGGCGCGTAAGGCGGCTTCGGCTTCCTCCTTGGCGCGCCGATAATTCTCGGCCAACTTGGCGCTATCTTCTTCCAGTTTTATTTGCTGCAGGAAAAAGCCATGGGCAATCGACGAGTGCCGGTGTATCGATAAGACGTAACTGACGCACAGAGGCATGATTAAGTGCCAATGCTCGGGAAACGCCCATGGGGTCAACAGTGTGCAACCGCCCCAAGCGGCACCGAAAAACCGCTGAAACGCACTGAATACCGGTGATTGGTGGGTGGCGTTAGCCGCCATGATTGCCGCCAAACTCATGTAAAGCAGCAAGGTATATTCGAACGGGACCCGACCGGCGATGATAAGCACCAGCGCCGCCAAGCCGAGCCCATGCGCCAAGGCCATGCGCAAAATGATGGGTAGCCAATGGGCGACTGCCGCATGCGGATCAAGGCTGGCCCTGTCACGCAAGTATTGCCGCTGTTGCAGGCGCACGGCAAGCACGACCAGAAAATACGACACCGTCCACGCCAGCAATCCCAAGACGTCTTGATCGAGTTGATGCTTCCAATACACGAAGGGCAAGCCTACAAACGGGATAATGGTGATCCCGTACACCAGCCGGTTATGCGTCATGTCCAGCAATCGAGCTTGGCCGGCCGGGCTGATGTCGGCAAAGCGCAGCGGCTTGCTGTCCGTTGAATCGGCCAGTGTGGCTTGCATCAGGAGCCTTCCAGCTTTTTGCCGCGCAGCATGGTAATCACCTCGATCCGGTTGCGGGCCCCCAGCCGCTCCAGAATACCGGTGACGTGCTCCTTGACGGTTTGCTCGGACAGCGACAGGTTCAAGGCGATGCGTTTGTTGGGCAAGCCTTTCAGCATCATCGCCAGCACCTGGCCTTGGCGGGCGGTCAAACCCAGCTCGGCGGCGGTGACCGGCAGTTCCTTGAGCGGCTGATTGCTGCCTGTCACGGCAAATGGACCGCTGTGAAACCAAGTGTCACCCCGCAGCAACGCGGCCACGGCACGGCCGAAAATCTCCGGCGCTTCCTGCTTGTGCAGAAAGCCGTCGGCGCCAGCCTCGCGTGCCTTGTCCGACACGGCCGAATTGTCGTCCGCGCTGATTGCCAGCAAACGTGTCGCCGGGTACTGGCGTTTCATCTGCACTAACAACGGCAGCGACGCACCTTCCGGCAGCCAAAAATCCACCACGGCCAACGACGGCGGCTGGGCGGCATCGAGAATTGCCCAAAACTCGGCGATGCTGGATACCGGCCGAGCCTGACCGAAGCCGCAATGCGATAGCAAAAAATCGGCGATACCGCTCGCCGACAGCGGATGGTCGTCGATAACCAACGCGCTAGCCGAATTTGTCACACTCAACTCTCCCCAATGGTCGATAGCCTGGTTCGGCATTTTGCGTCGAACCAGACTATCGCTAAAACATGCAAAATAATTACATCTTAACAAACAGCCGATGCGCCCCAATACCCTACTACGGTAGGGTTACGCCGCCGCACCGCGCTTCCGATAATGCTGCCCAGGCTCGTCGCCGTTCATCAGGGTTCCGGGTATTTTCATCCCTGCAAGACGGCTGTTTGGAGAACGCTTTTTGATCTCACTGATTTATTAATCAATAAAAGCAGCCCATGACGAGTTTTATAAGACATTCGATGCCGTTACATCAACCTTAGGTTTATCAATTAAAAAGAGGCGACGCTATGAAAACGTACTTTCCATTGTTACCGGTTATGGTTGTTTTAACCCTTGGTGGGCGTGCTTTACGTTTGCGCGGCAATGACAAGGCGAATCCATGAAAAATGTGATGACCATGATTGCCACGTCCATGCTCTGTTCATGCGGTTTTATGACGCCAGCCAAACAATATGCGGGCGACACGCTTAGCGCTGACGAGATTGCGGTAATCCAAAGTGTTGTGGGCACCCCTTTTGCCGATGCCTATCACGCGACCATCATCGGCTATACGAAGATCGAAGCCAACGGCGCGGGCGAACAAAAGGAATTTGGCTGGCCGGGTTTTACGGACTACCCCAGCGAGATTCATGTCTTGCCTGGAGAGTACGACATTCAAGTCTATTGCTTTAAAGGATTTTCGAGCCATAGACCCAAGAAAACCCTGGTTTTACAAGCAGGCCAAACCTATTTGCTCAAATGCGATGTCCGAAGCGATCAGGCGTTTATCGGGGTGAGCTCGCGAGCCAACTAGCCAGTTAGGTCGATTGGGTTTTACCTGCCATGGTTAACTCGATCTATTGTTTTTGCCCAGTCGAAAACCATCTTCCGAGACCAACGCGCTGTTTAGTAATACATTACAAGAATGGCAATAGCTGATGCCAATGATCAAATCGGCGCCACACAAGTTTGTCTTATGCCTGATCGTCTCTCTGTCGATACATCTTGGGATAGTGTTGACGTTGACCGATATAGACCGGCCGAGAAAATCGGCGGACCGTTTGACAGCGCTATCGGTGGAATTCAAGATCCTACGCTTAGCGGAACAAGGCAGGCAAAATCAGTTGCCGCTAAGCCCACCGCCCAAGGTGGCTGGAGGCAGATCAAGGACGCCACCAAAGCCGGCGCCGATTTTGCCGGGTCATGGCGGCTCTTCGCCGCGACAAACGAACAACGCCGCGCCGCGGAGCGACAAGTCAACGGATCCCGTAAATCCGGAGCCTGCCAAACTTGACCTATCCAAGGTACTGGACGATATGCGCCAAGTCGCCCGAGAATCCGCCGAACTTGCAGGGGGGAATAAGTTCGATCGCCGCAAATTGGCGGTTGCCCCGGAAAATCTTAAGGCGCCGGATAGCAGGCCCGTACAAGAATCGGAAACCTATACGCTTCCCAACGGTTACCAGCGCCGATGTGTCGTCAACGCGGACGGCGTAAAGCAATGTATGAGTAAAGAGGCGGATGATGGCAGTATTTGGAACGCTAAGATTTATTTACCGGACTCGCTGCCAGCCGACGGCAAATCCATCGAATTCGCTCGACGTCTACAGCAGGCTGTCGGCAAACATTAGCGCCATCGGTCGGCTCGATGAAAATGCATGATTTTTGGCATTGATGGCTAGGCCACTAAGCGCATCCGAGCTAGATGTCGGTTGCATCGCTTGCTTTATCGACCACCTGACGCGGGACTTTTTTCCGCTTGGTAGCTTTACGAAAAATACCTGGCTAGAATCAAGGTTGTGTAACGTTTAATACCCCTTGCGCCTTTTATTCGGTCACCTTGCGATTGCAATGCGGCCAATGTAGGGGCGGGCCAATTGCACAGCACTCGCTAACGTCAACCAGCCGAACAACACGCTTTCGGCAATGCGTTGAATCAGGCCCCTGTAGTCCGCCAGAAAAGGGATGGCCAGCAACACCAGAACCGTCAGTACCAGCACGCCGGAAATTTTCAAAGGGATGGCGATGCGGGAGCCGGGAATACGCCCAGACAGCAGCAAGCCATAACCGCCTCCCAGATATTCAAGCGCACCGAACAGGTTATGAATTTGCTGACGCCAGGAACCCATCAGCGGAGAGCCGGGATCGCACGGGAATAGCGCGCAAAAGACATAAGCCGTTCCCACCCAGGAAAACGCCAGTAAGCCCCGGCGTAGCGTGCGGTTCTGCTTGAGCATGCGGTACTGGCAAGCCAGTGCCAGCCATTGCATCAAGCCCACCGGCAGGAAAAGGCCGTAATTGATTGGGTCCGCCAATGGCGTTCCGAACGCAGCCAATTCGCTAATGGTCTGGCGCATGGCGTCGTAGTTGGGGAGCGTTTGGGCGTAATGCCAGTTACCCCAAGCCAACAGACCCGAGGAAGCCAGCCCCAGCCATCCGGCAAGACTACTACTAGGCAATTGCATTTTTCTTGGTTATCCCTGTTAGCGGATTGGATGGCAATAGCCGGCTCAGCACGGCGTACAAGGCCTCCGGGTCCAAGGGCTTATGCAGTATCAGGTAACCTTCCTGCTCGGCTTGGGCCAGGGCCGGCGAATCGAATTCGCCGCTGATCATCGCCCCGGCGGCGTCTGGGCAGCGCTCCAGCAAGGCTTGAAACAACTCGAAGCCGCTTTCGCCGGCGCGCAGGCGCTGGTCGCAAAAGATGGCCTGCGGTTCGAAGCCGGCATCGAGCAAGGCCAAAGCGTCGTTGGCGGACGCGGCGCAAGCCGTTTCCACGCCCCACGAATTCAATAAGGCTTGCCAGGCGTTGCGCACTTGCGGTTCGTCGTCGATCACCAGACAACGGCCGCTCAGCATTTCGCCACGGCCGGCCGGCGCAAAGTCCCGGTCGCGCGCCACCGCGCGCCGCTCCTCGATGCGCGCGGACGGCAGCCGTAGCCAAAACCGCGAGCCTCGGCCTTCCCGCGAACTCAAGCCCTGGCTGGCGCCCATCAAATCCGCGCAGCGCGCCACCACCGCCAAACCCAAGCCGTGACCGGCGTTGTCTATCCGCCAAGCATGTTCGGGGCGGAAGAACGGCGAGTAAATCCGCTGTTGGTCATCTTCCGCGATGCCGACCCCGGTATCCCAGACCTCGAACTGCCAGGCGTCGCGGCGGCGGCGAGCCGCCATCAGCACGCCGCCGCTTTGGGTATAACGCAAGGCATTCTGCATCAGGTTGATCATCGACTGGCGCAGCAATAGCGGGTCGGCGCGCACCGAGGCTTTACCGGCGCTGGTGCGCACGCGCAGCTCGATTTGGCGGACGCGGGCTTCTTCCCTGAACAGCGTCGCGACGTCGTTCATCAACGGGTCCAAGGCCACGGTTTGTAGATTGACCGGCTGGGCGCCCAGCTCGATCCTGGACAAATCCAACAGCGAGTTGAACATCTGCGTGACCGACTGCACGCTTTGCCGCAAATCCTGTAAGGCTGGGCCTAACAGTAAATCCCGGTTGCGGCGGGAAATGGATTCGATCAAAAAGCCCATGGCATGCACCGGCTGGCGCAAGTCGTGGCTGGCCGTGGTCAGGAACTGGTTTTTGGCGCGTAAGGCGGCTTCGGCTAGATCCTTGGCGGCGCGGTAGCCTTCTTCCAGGAATATCTGTTGCAAAAAAAACCGGTGCACGAGCACCGCGTGTTTGTAAATCGACAGAATGTAGAGCGCAGTCAGCGGCATCACGTAGGGCCAATGAGCTGGAAATACCCACGGCATTAGCAGTGTCGAGACGCCCCAACTGGCAGCGAAGAAACGTTGGAAAGCACTCAGGATAGGCGACTGGTGGGTGGCGTTGCCCGCCACTATCGACGCGCAGGTGACCAGAAACAGCATCGCAAACTCAAAGGGATAGTCGCCGCTGCACATAATCATCACCGGTACCGACAGGCTGAACCCGTAAAGCAGCGCCAGCGCATGCACCTTGCGCAGCCAATGGTGCATTGCCCGTTCGGCGCCCAGTTGTGCGCAGTCGCGCCGATAGCGGCGGAACAACAGACGGACGGCCAGCGCCACCAATGTAAAAATACTGGCCCAAGCCCAAAAGGCGCGAGCGTCCCGGTCGATTTGATGCAGCCAGACAATAAACGGTGCCGCTACCACGGGGATCAAGCCAAAACCGAAGGCGATACGCCCGAAACTCAAGTCCAGTAGGCGTAGTTGACCGTTTGGACTGATGTCCGAGAAGCAAACCGCCCCGTCTTGGCGAGGATTAGAAAAAAGCTTTTCCATTTTGCTATTCCGATTCTGTTGCCGCCCAGCCTTGGCGCCGTTAGTCAGGTTTTCGTGTCCGGATACTCCTTCGTTAACATGCGGTTTTATAACCTTCCGCTAGCCATCGGCACTGCGGCAAAGGAGCACGGAGCGTCGCCTTGAGCTCCGTGTCGAGTCTTACTTCAGCATTTGCCCGCCGCCTGCAGCAAAGCGTTGCAACTTGCCTTGTTGGTTTTGCCTACGTCGCTCGATCCTTTGGTGAAATCGGTGCACATGGCGTCCGCTCCGCTTGCCATGCCCCAGGTCGCGAATTTACCAAACCCCGACGGCTCTAAAATCTCACATTTAAAGGTCGCCCCGTCGTCAGTTTTAACGGTGTACTGCATGCCGTTATAACCGGCGGGGGCTTCGGTTGCCTGTGAATGGGTGATTTTGAAGTTGCCCATTTCACGGCCAATCGCCATTGATATTTTGCCTTCCGCTTTGTTGCTTCCCTGGGCGGGAGGGTTGCTTGCCGTTGTGGCACAGCCGGAAAGGATCAAGAAGAAAGTTACCGTTACAAATTTTTGCAGCATTTTGATTCTCCAGCGCTCCGATTGATAGAAGCGCTGGGCACAGGAGCGAAAAATATGCCTAACGCAGGTAAGCAAAGGCGCTTTGGTGGCTTCCAGAGGCCAAAGCGCTCGAGATTAACGCGGTGTTATGGGTTGTTTTTTTGCAGGCGCAGCCAATTGTCGCGTCTTCAGAATCCCGGCAACCTTGCTAAATCCGGGTAACGAGCTGCTTGTCCAAGTTGCAGCTAAGCGTTAGCTCCACAACCTCCATGCGCTTTCAGAATCGAGCCCGCAGGCGCAGCGGAACGAAACCGAGTAAAGCAGAACCAAACAACCAGATGGCGCCGGGTATGGGCACAGCAGCAATCGGATTTAATAGAAAGGCCCGTTGCACGCCGTTCGCGGTGATCCCCACCCCAACGATTTGTCCACTATTGTTGACATCGTAAGCCGTCATCAGCGTCCAACCGATATTGGCTGCAATCAGTGTGTTCAAGTCTGTCATGACGCCATTGAGTGTAACGAACGCACGTTTGGATCCACCAAAATTGTCGCCGAAATATCCCACGGCTTGTCCGGCATTATTGATACCGAATGCCTCGCTGCTATAGCCGGACAAACCTATATCAACCATGTGGTCATCAAGCGTTGTAATGAAAGCGTGCTTTTCATTGTTGGTGACATGGGATGTGCCGGCCACCTGACCGAGGTCGTTGATGGCATAACCTCTGCTGACACCCCAGGCAAAAGCGCCCAGATCCACCATTTGACCATTACGGGTAATAAAAGCGTGACCTCCATTAGGCGTTTGACTCTCGCCAGTGACCTGACCACTATTGTTGATCGCATTCCCCGCACTCCATTGGCCACCATTCAAGGTTCCCAGATCAGTCAAGCTGCCGTTACCGGCAATAGTGGCTCGTTGATTGCCCTCGGCATTCCATGCACTGCCGACTATTTGCCCGGCGTCATTGATGCCGTAGGCCACACTGGAATAAGGACTGCCGCTGAAACCACCGATTATTTGGGTGACACCATTACTGTGCACTATGCCGCGCCCGGCAGAATTGCCCACCACCACACCGCTTGAATTGATCCCGGTAGGGTTTGCATATCTGGGTACGGACAGCCAGCTCACACTATTGTTTTTGTAAACAAAGCTTTCACCATCCCCCGTAAAACCCAGAACATGCCCGGCATCGCTGATAGCGCGCGCCCCCGAATTGACTAACGGGCTCTCCGGCATGAGATCCACCAGAGTATACAAAACACTGGCGTGTGCCGGTAATACCGGCAGCATTAAGCCCAGGGCAAGGCATTTCAGACTGCGTTTCATTGTAAATTCCTCTTGAAATTATCGCTCTAATAGTTGAATTAAAAATACATGTTAACAAAACTTCCTAACGCGCCAACACCCTACTCCGGTAGGGTTCCCTGGCTACACGCACCTTCCGATAATGCTCCTTAAGCTCGGTGCCGCTAGGCAGGTTTACGAGTATTTACATGCCTTCGATAACTAACTTTTTGGAAAAAAATGATGAAACATAAAGCTATATGCGCCGGGTTATCCGCGCTCTGCACGCTAGCGACGGGTAGCGCCGAAGCCCAGTTGTTCGACCGCGGCGGCGGCCTGATCTACGATAGCGCGCAAAACGTCACCTGGCTGGCGGACGCCAATTACGCCAAAACCAGCGGCTTCGACGCCGAAGGCAAGATGAGCTGGCAAAACGCCGTGGCCTGGGTGGACGGTCTCAGCTACTCGGACAGCGTGCGCGGCACCACCTACAGCGATTGGCGCTTGCCGACCTTCAACGACCTGGGCGTGCCCGGTTGCGACTATGGATACAGCGGTAGCGATTGCGGATTCAACGTCTCCACGGCCAGTTCGGAGCTCGCGCATCTTTATTACGGCGACTTCGGTAACAAAGGCTCCCTCGATTCGCGTGGCGGGCCGCAGTCCGGCTACGGCATCGTCGACGATCCGGCAACTGCCGCCGACGAAAGTCTGTTCAGCCATATTCAATCCTTTGGTTATTGGCTAGGCACCAGTTACGCTGGCGACGCCAGCAAAGCCTGGTACCTGAGCACCGCAACCGGCATGCAAAACTACATCAGCAAAGGCACCAATTATTACGTCTGGGCGGTGCGCGACGGCGATGTCGCGGCGGTACCGCTGCCCGGCGCCGCTTGGCTGTTCGGCGCGGGTCTGGCCGGTTTGCTGGCTCGCGGCAAGCGTCGGCAAAATCATCGCCCCCTGTAATTTCCCCAGGAATAACCATCGTGAAGCACACCCAGCGCTAATTCAACTGACAGAGGAAGCGGCCGATGAAATTTAGACCATCCATAACGGTCAATTTTCTGCTATGGCTAATCGCGCTAAGCGGCTGCGCCGCCACCATCCCCGCCATAACAACGGCAGAAGTCGCCGGCCGGCAGGTGGAATTTGCGCTTAGCAAACACCAGACTGTACCAGTCATCTTCGAAAACGGACTGGGCGGGGCTTTAGAAGGGTGGGCAGAAATTTATCCGACGATAGCGCGCGATAACACGGCCTTGGTTTACAACCGTGCCGGCTACGGGAATAGCGAAGAGGCGGCCACTGCGAGGGACGGCCGGCATATTGTCGAAGAGTTGCGCGGATTGCTTGTCAGCCAAGGCCTAACGCCGCCTTATGTGCTGGTGGGGCATTCGCTGGGCGGGCTGTATATGCAATGGTATGCCCGGCATCATCCAGATGAAGTGGCGGCCTTGATTCTGGTTGATTCCACTCATCCTGCTCAACTCAAAGGCGCCGGGGCAATCGAGAACTGGCCGCTCTGGGTGCGCTGGCTGTTCGATTTGATGACATCGGCAACTGCCGAACAAGAGCTGGCCGCTCTGGACCTGACCGGTGACGAAGTATTGGCCGCCCCGCCCTATAGCGGCGGACCGATCATAGTGCTGAGCGCTGCGCAACCTCTTAAGGATACCTCTGAGCTGGCGCTCGACGCCAATCAAAAACGCAAGGATATTGCGCGGCTATATCCGGGGGCAATTCAACGCTGGGTAGATAGCGGTCACGTCATTCCACTGGAGAAGCCGGAGTCCGTCATTTCCGCAATCCACGAAGTCTTGTTGAGCAAACAGCCGAATGACACCAAGCCTAATGCGTTACCCTAAGCGGGATTATGCTCAGTAGTCACTCAGCATAGCTTTTGTTTTTTGAATCAATTTGTGCGCCTGTGAGGGGTGCGAACCGGAAGGTTAACCAGACAAAGCATGCTTGAATGGGTTAAGACACCTGAAGGCTGCGAAAATATGCTGCAACCTTCAGGTTTAGAAAACGGCTTGCCTACCAAACACAGAATGCTCGTTTTCTAAAACAGCCTATTGTCTAAGCTTATTTACGCAGGCGCTTATAAGCGTTGATCAAGCCGTTGGTGGAGCTGTCGTGGTCTGTGACCATCTCGTCGTTTTTCAGCTGCGGCAGAATCGCCCGCGCTAACACTTTTCCCAATTCCACACCCATTTGATCAAAGGAATTGATATTCCAGATCACGCCTTGTACGAAGATTTTGTGTTCGTAAAACGCGATTAAGGTACCCAAGGTTCTGGGGGTCAGCTTTTTGAATAAAAACGAGTTGGACGGTTTGTTGCCTTCGAAGATTTTGGAGGCAATCAGGGCGTCATCCAGATTAGGTTCATGGCTTAAATCCTCCCTAACCTCCGCCTCGGTTTTACCGCGCATCAGCGCTTCGGCTTGGGCCAGAAAGTTGGAAATCAGAATATCGTGGTGGTCGGGTAAGTCGTATTGGCTTTGCGCGGCCGCCAAGAAATCGCCGGGAATCAGCTTGGTGCCCTGATGGATCAATTGGAAAAAGGCATGCTGACCATTTGTACCGGGTTGGCCCCAGATAATCGGACCGGTGTTGTAATCGACTTTTTCACCGTTGATGGTAGCGCTTTTGCCGTTACTTTCCATGTCGCCCTGCTGGAAATAATCGGCAAAATATTTCAAGGACTGCGCGTACGGCAGAATCGCGTAGGTTTCCGCTTCGAAGAAGTTGTTGTACCAGATGCCCAGCAAGCCCATGATGACCGGGATGTTTTTTTCGAATGGCGCACTGCGGAAATGTTCGTCGGCGATATGCGCGCCCATCAGCAATTCTTCGAAATTGTCCATGCCTATGTATAGGGCAATGGACATGCCGATCACGGACCACAGGGAATAACGGCCACCGACCCAATCCCAAAACTCGAACATGTTCTCCGGGTCTATGCCGAACTCCTTAACCTTTTCGACATTAGTCGAGATCGCCACGAAATGTTTGGAAATATTGGCCGGGTCAACCGCCGCTTTTAAAAACCAGTTACGCGCCGACCGGGCGTTGGTCATCGTTTCCTGAGTCGTAAATGTTTTTGACGAGATCAAAAATAAGGTAGTCTCGGGGTTGAGCGGTTTCAGAGTTTCCACGATGTCGGTTTGATCAACATTCGAAACGAAGTGGGCTTTCAAACCGTCTTTACCGTAAGGCGCCAATGCAGTATCGACCATTTTGGGCCCCAAATCGGAACCGCCGATGCCGATGTTGACGATGTCGGTAATAGTCTTGCCGGTGTAGCCGGTCCAGGCGCCGGAACGGACTTGTTCCGTAAATACCCGCATTTTCGCCAACACTTTATTAATTTCCGGCATCACGTCCTTACCGCGAAACAATACCGGCTTGTTGCTGCGATTACGCAAAGCGGTATGCAAGACAGCGCGTTTTTCCGTGGTATTAATAATGGAACCGGAAAACATGGCTTCGGTCTTGGAGGAAAGCTCCGCGCGGCTTGCCAATTCAATCAACAAAGGCAAAGTTTCTTCGGTAATTAGATTTTTAGAGAAATCGAACAGCAAATCGCCAAATGTCACGGAAAACTTGTCGAAGCGTTGCGGATCTTTATCGAACGCATCCTTCATGCAAAATTTGCCGGCAATCTCGCGGTGATGTTGCTTAACGGCATTCCATTCGGCAGAGTTTATTAATTTGGACATATTGTTGTTATTTAATTAACCGGATAGGGGGATATTTCAGTAGACCTGAACAGGCAGAGGCAATTTAAAGGGATGATTCATAACCCCATTATAAGGATTGTCTTTGATTGCTGACAAAAAAAATTACAGCTTGAATCGATCATCTCAACTACGGCACGATAGCCTTTCTTTGGCTAGGGCGATGTGCTAGAGTTAAGCGCTGTTTTGATCGAAATCAGGCAGTTACGTTCGCCAATGATTTAAACATGTTCATGTATAACCACATGAAAAATAATAAAAACTACAGCATTTATTAACACGGGAAGGGTATTTATGAGAAGCTCTCGCATATTAAGAAACGGTTTACTGGGCTTGTTGGGCCTGATTTTTTCATCAACAGTATTGGCACACGGTGGCGCCGCGGGTACTGATACTGACCAATGTAAGTTCGAACTGGAAAAAGATCACTGGATCCATTACACCGCCTACCAGCCAAACGCATACCCGGCTGAAGAGTTCTGCGGCAATATTCCCGATATCAACACATTGACTCAATTGGTCTTCGACTATCAAGACCAACGCTATCGCGGCATGGCTATCGAATTTGAAGTGACCAAAGAGCCTGAAGGCAAACGGGTTTTCTTCCAAGCAGCCGAAAAACATAAATCAGGCACCGTCATTCTGAACCTGCCACAAGGCGTGCCAGAAGCCGGCAAACATTTGATTCACATCACGCTACTGCAAGATAATGGCGAAAGATTGGATGCACACATGAGCTTTAAAGCCGGTGCGGGTCAACCGACCAGCAAAGGTAGTTATGCCTTGTATGCATTGGTGTTGTTCGCTGGCTTGTACGTCCTTTATCTGTCTAACGCCGGTTTCAAACGCAAAGTTGACGGCATAATTGGTAAAGCGAAAGAAATCTAAGAATTACGCCGCAAGAACCGTTATTCCGCCGATGCTGCGCGGCGGAATAACGTCATTTCCGGCAGCCTTGTCAATCAGAACTATCGCGGCATAATCCACGCTATACACAAAGCCCCTTTGAGGTAATGCAATAATGTTCAAATTCGTATCACTTGCCACACTGGTCTGCGCCTTATCTGTGACTGCTGCGTCCGCAAAAGAAATGCAGGATCACAATCAGATGATGAACCACGGCGACGGTCATTTGATGGATATGGATGGCGGCATGGTTATGGGCCAGAACACCGACACCTTGCCCGGCGGCTGCGACAAAATTGCCGCAACCAAGGAAATTACCGTGCATGCCGGGCACAAATATTCCGAGAAATTCCCCGGCACCATGTTTGCGTTCGATCAGCAGGAGTTTCAATTCGAACCTTGCACCAAACTGACTGTACATTTCGTCAATGAAGATGAAATCCGTCATCAATGGATGATGCACGGATTACCCAAATATTTGTACCCCAAAGGTATGTTCCATTTGGAAGTCAGCGGTCCCGGCAAAGTATCCGGCACGCTAATCCTACCGCCGGGCGACAAAACCTACTTAGTGCATTGCGACATCGCGCAGCACATGGAAAAAGGTATGAAAGCCCAATTGAAGGTCGGCAAAGGCAGCGAGGACTTGCCCAGCATTCCTGGGGTAACCGCGGCGATTTTCCCAGATGATTACAGCGGCAGACCCTACGATCCTAAACTCGACGCGCCAGCCCCCAGCACACCCGTGGCAGCCCCAGTAGTGGCAGCGGCACCTGTGCCTGTTGCCGCAGTCGATGATTCGATTGTTTCCGGCACCACCGTAGTCGGTTTGGCTATCGGTTTTATTGCCGCACCTTGGCTGGCAAAACGCTTTAAAGGCATGAGCGCCGGCGAAATTGTTGCTACCGTACTGGAGCAAGTCGCTCACGCTGTTGGCTATGTCATGCAACTGATCGGCAAGCTGATCAAAATGGTATCCGGCAAAAACGTCATCGCCTTACCGGACAAATAAAGACTAAGTAAAAAGCCCCTGAAACAGCTGTTTCAGGGGCTTTTTTATGGGCTAAACAAATGCAGTTAGAATCGCTCGGCCCTCTGGGATTATTTATCAGTGCTTTCATTTCGTCCACCGTCGCACCCGGCGGTTCGGAAGCGGTACTGGCCTACCTGGTTAACAGCCAACAACATTCCGTCAGCCAGTTGGTGGCTATCGCCAGCATCGGCAACACCTTGGGCGCCATGACCACCTGGTGGTTGGGCCTGTGGGCCGCCAAAAAATATCCCGCCGAAGCTTTAGCCAAGCAACATCAAAAATCGCTAAATACCGTGCGCCGCTGGGGCAGTTGGGCCTTGCTGTTTTCCTGGCTACCGCTGGTCGGGGACGGCCTGTGTTTTGCCGGCGGCTGGCTACGCCTTTCCATCCTATCCTCGCTGTTGGCGATTTTTTTAGGTAAAGTGTTGCGTTATATCGCCGTTGCCTACGCCTTTGTCTAAGCCATGAGTTTCTTTTCCTTACCGCACTTCCCCGCCGTCAATACAGTCGCTGAGCACAATAAACGCGATTATCAGATTGCCGCGTTTACCTTTGTCACCACCACCATCTGTTTGACGATGGACGGCTTCGCGCCGCAATTCATGCAATACGTTCTGGCGTTTTTCGGCTGGCTGTTTTTGATAGCCTGGCTGCGCGGCGAATGCAAGTATGTGCGCACCCAGGTGGCGGTGGCGGTAACCTTTGCGGTGATCGGCGAATACTTCGCATCCGTGTACATGAAAGGCTATATCTACCGCTTCGGCAATGTTCCGGCTTACGTACCCGCCGGTCACGGACTAGTGTATCTCACCGCCGTCGCACTGGGTCGCTCCGGACTATTTCAGCAACACGCACGCCGCATTGCCGTTTTGGTTGTGACGGCTTGCGGCACCTGGGTGGCGTGGGGGCTGAGCGGCCTCGGACGATTGGACATCATCGGCGCGGTGCTGTTTGTGGTGTTCTTGGGCTACTTGTTCAAAGGCCGCTCGCCGATGGTTTATCTGGGTGCGTTCTTCATCACCTCCTGGCTGGAAATCGTCGGCACCAGCGCCGGGACTTGGGCTTGGGCCGAGATTGATCCCGCCTCGCACCTGCCGCAAGGCAACCCGCCTAGCGGTGTAGCGGCTTGGTATTGCTTAGTCGATGCGGTGGCTATTGCCGGGGCGGGGCCGGTATTGCAAGCCTTCACCAAAACAGCTTTGGTGTTGCAGCGGCAAAGGGCGTGACCGTTGCCGGCTGAGTCGAGCGAAACAATACCCCGCAAAACGCCTTCAATGCTGGGTTTCGCGCTGCTCAACCCAGCCTACATTATTCCACATGCCGGATCGCGTCCAAGCGCACCCGGTGACCTACTCGAATCGCGCCACCCGCCAAAATTCGCGCCGTCATCCCACCATGTCCGCGTAGCGCGTTATAACTCCCCATCCCCAATTCGGCAGCCATTTTCGAGCACGGATCGCAAGGCCCGGTGACTTGAATAATCACTTCATCCCCAATCGCCCATTCCAACACCAAATCTGGAAACGGCGAGCGCATACCGATAAGGTTGAGTCCCGAAACCACGAGATTGCGCCGTAACCGACTCGGTTCCAATTCCCCGAGTCCACACCAATTGGCGACAATAGGTAAATGCTCGGCCTGGAACAAAGTCAGTTCGCGTTTTGACGATTGTCTGCCGGAACGAGCGGCATTTGCCCGCCGGTCGCCCAGTAGTCCCCGACCCGGCTCCGCGCGGGCCTCATCAACAACAACCGCCGGCTCATTGCGCGCCGGACGCAAAATGATCGCTTCGATCCGGCCTTCCGAAGCGTATTGTTGAGTTAGGTCGTGGAGAGTCATGGTTAGGTGGCGATGTGGTAGGTGCGACTAGTGAAGCGTAATCGCACGAATTCGAAACATTTCATTCCCCCGATTTCGCTTCGCTTATCGGGGCTACGAGTTCTGAGTTAATCCGAGTTATGAATATTTGAGTGATTGGTTAATTGTTAAAGGCATTTCCCTTGCCGAGATTACATTGCTTACACTTGCTTTCAAGATTGTCATCGGTTGTCTCACCGCCTTTTGACCACGGCAAAATGTGATCAACATGCAATTCAACACCTGGCTGCGTAATGGGGCTTACACCACAAGCTTTGCAACGAAAACCATCCCTGACTAAGATTCGGAATCTTTGGCGATCAGATATTTCCCGGCGAGTACGGCGCTTTGCTTTGTGTGGCTGCATGGCTATGTCCGCTGTAATTTGCTCTTCTACAATCTTATGAGGCTGATCTATGGCGTCTGAGTTGACCCATTCAACAAACCTCCCAAGAGCCTTCAACCATGAACCGAATCGTTTTTCATAGGTTCCAGCTGAGAACGTAGAGCTAGGCGCTTTTACCTCGCCATATCTTGGTTGACGTCCAAGGTTTATCCATAACGTCTTAATGTTTTCGAAAAGTTCATCATCGGAAATTCCTATTTTTGATCTGCTAGGTTCGAGCCCAGCCAACTTCAATGCTTTAGGCCATGAGCCGAACCTCCTTTGAATTGTGCTTGGGTGAGCTTTTCCGACTTCTGCGTATTCGGCCATTGTGATAGTTTCTCGGCAGAGAGCTTTTGCGCTGCGACGTAAATCGTCCAACAATTCTTCGTCGGCAGAGCCTCTAAGACTTACTTCTAATTCAAACTTCATGCCGCCTCATCTTGCCCAACATACAATTACATGGTTCCGTATATTTCGCCAGCCTATGTGAAATAGGCTTCCCTTCTTTTAGCTTTCCACCCAAACCCCTACCCCCCAACCGTTTTACGGTTAAAATATCATATTAGTTTTCACCACAAGCTCATCCAACAAAAACATGGAAAAAACCTATTCCCCGCACGCAATCGAACAACGCTGGTATCAACTTTGGGAAGATAGCGGCTACTTCGCCGCCAAACAAGAGGGCGAGTCGTATTGCATTATGATTCCGCCGCCCAACGTTACCGGCAGCTTGCACATGGGGCATGCGTTTCAAGACACCATCATGGATGCGCTTACCCGTTATCACCGGATGAAAGGTTACAACACGCTGTGGCAACCGGGCACCGATCATGCCGGTATCGCCACGCAAATGGTGGTGGAACGCATCATCAACGCCGACGGTAAAACCCGCCACGATTTGGGCCGCGAGGCGTTTATCGAGAAAGTCTGGGAATGGAAAGAAGAATCCGGCGGCACCATCACCCGCCAGCTACGCCGTATGGGTTCGTCGCTGGATTGGGAAAAAGAACGCTTCACCATGGACGACGGCATGTCCGATGCGGTGCAGGAAGTGTTCATCAAATTGTACGAAGAAGGCCTGATTTATCGCGGCAAACGTCTGGTGAACTGGGATCCGGTGCTGCACACCGCTGTTTCCGACCTGGAAGTGCTGTCGGAAGAAGAAAACGGCTCGATGTGGTATATGCGCTACCCCTTGACCAACGGCACCGGTTATTTGCTGGTAGCGACAACCCGTCCGGAAACCCTGCTCGGCGACGCGGCCGTGGCGATTCATCCCGACGACGAGCGTTACAAACATCTGCTCGGCGAATTCGTCGAATTGCCGTTAACCGGCCGCCGCATTCCCATTATTGCCGACGAGTATGTCGATCCGGAATTCGGTACCGGCTGCGTGAAAATCACGCCGGCCCACGATTTCAACGACTACGAAGTCTGGTCGCGACACAAACAAATATCCGCCATCGCCGACCTACCGCATGGCGGCTTGATCAACATCTTTACCGTCGATGCGGCGATACGCGGCAACGATGATGGCTTTACCATTATTCCTGACGCCTATATTGGCCTGGACCGCTTCGAAGCGCGCAAGAAAATCGTTGCCGATTTGGACGCACAAGGCCTACTGGAAAAAATCGCCGACCATAAATTGATGGTGCCGCGCGGCGACCGTACCGGCGCGGTGATCGAACCGTTATTGACCAATCAGTGGTACGTAAAAATCGCCCCGCTGGCCAAGCCGGCCATCGAAGCGGTGGAAACCGGCGCCATCAAATTCGTGCCGGACAACTGGAAAAACACTTATTTTGAGTGGATGCGCAACATCCAGGATTGGTGCATCTCCCGGCAAATCTGGTGGGGCCATCGGATTCCGGCTTGGTACGACGACCAGGGCAATACCTACGTCGGCCATAATGAAGCCGAAATCCGCGCCACGCACGGACTGGCTGCCGATTATCCGCTCAAGCAAGACGAAGACGTACTGGATACCTGGTTCTCGTCGGCTTTATGGCCGTTCTCGACGCTGGGCTGGCCGGAGCAAACCCCGGAACTGGCGAAACATTACCCGACCAGTGTATTGGTCACCGGCTTCGACATCATCTTCTTCTGGGTAGCCCGAATGATCATGATGGGCCTGAAATTCCAGGGTGAAGTGCCGTTCAAGGAAGTGTATATCCACGGTCTGGTCCGCGACGCCGAAGGCCAGAAGATGTCCAAATCCAAGGGCAACGTGTTGGACCCTATCGACATCATCGACGGCATTGATTTGGAAGCTTTGGTTGCAAAGCGCGTGTCCGGCATGATGCAGCCGCATCTGGCCAAAAAAATCGAGCAAGCCACCCGCAAGCAATTCCCGGATGGCATTCAGTCGTTCGGCACCGATGCGCTGCGTTTTACTTTCGCTTCGCTAGCTTCGACCGGCCGCGACATTCGCTTTGACTTGCAACGCACCGAAGGCTATCGCAACTTCTGCAACAAATTGTGGAACGCCGCCCGTTACGTGCTGATGAACACCGAAGATCAGGACAACGGTATCGACTGCGCCGAGTGCCGTTACAGCCCGGCTGACCGCTGGATTAAGGCGCGACTACAGCATACGATTAGCGATACCAATGAAGCGATTAGAAGCTATCGTTTTGATCTAGCGGCACAAGCGATCTACGAATTCACCTGGAACGAATACTGCGACTGGTATCTGGAACTGGCGAAAATTTCGCTGCAAAGCGACGATGCACTATTGCAACGCGGTACCCGCCAAACTTTGCTGAAGGTGTTGGAAACCGTGTTGCGGTTGGCGCACCCGATCATGCCGTTCATCACCGAAGAGATTTGGCAACGGGTCGGCCCGCTGGCCGGCGTCACCGCAGCAACTATTATGCTGCAGCCGTATCCTGAACTGGATAAAGCAGATGCAATTGACCCAATAGCAGAGCCACAGATTGAATGGGTCAAAGAATTTATCCTCGGCATCCGCCGCATTCGTGGCGAAATGAACATTGCGCCGGGTAAACCATTGAACGTGCTGCTGCAAAACGGCAATGCCAACGACCAAGTCTATTTGCAAGAGCTTGGAAACTATTTGCGAAAACTCGGCCGTCTGGAAATCATCACTTGGCTGAACCCCGGCGACAATGCGCCGGAATCGGCGATTGCGCTGGTCGGCGACATGAAAATCCTGATCCCGATGGCCGGTTTGATCGACAAGGACGCCGAATTGGCGCGCCTGGACAAGGAAATTCAGCGCATCGAAAAAGAACTGCCGCGCATCGAAGGCAAATTGAGCAATGCCGCCTTCGTCGACAAAGCTCCGCCGGAAGTCATCGACAAAGAGCGCGAGAAACTGGCCGGTTTACAATCATCATTGACGAATCTGAAGGAACAGTACGCCAAGATCAAAGCCCTGTAGTGTAAGCCATGAATCCGGCTCCCCCACAAAAGCCACCGCAAACTCTGGACGAATGGACAGAGCTGCTGCGCGTGCAGGAAATGCCGATTTTCTCCAACACCGCGCATAATATCTACGCGGCGTTGGACGACAGGCACAAGGGGGCCATCGAGCTGGCGACGGTAATTCTGCAAGACCCCAACCTCACCGCCAAGCTGCTTAAGGTGGGCAGCAGCCCTTACTACAATCCATCGAAACAAAAGATGAGCACCGTATCGCGCGCCATCGTGGTATTGGGCGCGGAGGTGATCAGAGAGCTGACGCTGGCTTGCTCGTTTTTCGAAGCGATGCTGTCGTCCACCAACAAGGACAGGGCTAATCGAGAAATTGCGTTAGCCTTGCATGCCGCCGTGCAGGCCAAGGATTTGGCGCTCAGCATGGGCGATACCTCGCCCGAGGAAGTGTTTGTCGCGGCGCTACTGCACAATATCGGCCACATTGCCTTCTGGTGCTCCGGCAATCCGCAATCCAAAAAAGTCCATGAGCAAATCGAAAAAAGCGGCCTGAACAATCGCGAAGCCGAGAAAAAGGTGCTGGGCTTTACCTTGCAGGACTTAGGCAAAAAACTCAGCAAATCCTGGAGCCTGGGCGGCCTGATAGAAGACGCCATCGCCAAGCCGGATTCCGCGGAAAAACGGGTGCAAATGGTGCAACTAGGGCATCAGATTTGCTTGGCTCTAAAAGCCGGCCGCGACTCCGATGCCATGCGGACTTGTCTGCAGAAAGTCGCGGCATTCACCGGCCTGCCAACGGAAACCCTGAAAACAAAGATCGACAAAAACACCTCGGAAGCCGTACATATCGCCCGCCAGTTTGGCGCCAACGATGCCTCCAAATTCATCAGCACCGAAGCCATCATCGCCAAATTCGAAGACGCTGAAGAGGAAAAGGCCGACAAGAAACAGCTGCAATTTCAAATTTTGCAAGACATCAGTAGCCACATCAGCGGGCAAATCGATCTAAACGGCCTGTTTGAAATGGTACTGGAAGGCATACATCGCGGCGTGGAAATGGACAGAACTTTGTTCATGCTGCTCAGTCCGGATAAGCAGACGCTAAACGAAAAATTTTCCTTAGGCTGGCATAAAATCGGGCTTGACCAAAAAATTCGCATTTACAATTCCGAAGCCTCCGCGAACTTACTGTTTCACGCCTTGCAACAGCAAGAAGGCGTCTGGCTGTTTCCCCAGCAGCATCGCGAGCTTTACACGCCGCAAATCCGCCAGCATATCGGCGAATACGAGTGCTTTGTTTTCCCGGTTTATGCGGAGAAAAAGACCGTGGGCCTCATTTATTGCGACCATTCTATTCATGGACTACCCTTAACGCGCGAGGACTTCACCGCAGCCAAGCACTTTGCCAAACAAGCGCATATCGGCTTAACCCTATACTGCATGAAAAACCACTAATCCATGACAGACTATCAGCTTGCCAATCTTCAGGTTTTTCTCGTCGAACCGTCACATACTCAGCAGCAAATCATCTCCCATTTTTTACATGCTTGCGATATCAACGACATTACCTGCCTAAATACCGGCGCGGAGTTGTTCGAGCGTTTACAGCACTCCCGGCCCGATCTGATTATCAGCTCGATGTATTTGCCCGACATGACCGGCGTGGAGTTGGTAACCTCGCTTCGCAAACACGACGAATCCTACGAAATGGCCTTTTTGCTGATTTCCAGCGAGACCAATATCAAATATCTGGAACCGATCCGCCAGGCCGGCGCCATCGCCATATTACCCAAGCCGTTTACCCGTCAGGCCCTGGAAACCGCCCTGCATTCCACGCTGGAATATGTTCGTCCGGAAAAACTTAACCTCACCCATCTGGACATAGAGGACCTGAGCGTGCTGCTGGTAGACGACAGCGAATTCTCGTTGAAATACTTGACCCGGGTTTTCGAAAATATTGGCGTTGGGCAAATTGTGACCGCTCATGACGGCAAACAAGGGCTGCAAATGTTCAATCAGCAGTATTTCGATCTGGTAGTCACCGACTACAACATGCCGCAGATGGATGGCCTACAACTGGTCGATCACATTCGCAACCATTCCGAACGCGGCTCGGTACCTATTTTGATGGTCACCAGCGAGCAAAATGAAAGCCGCCTGGCGGCCATCGAAAAATCCGAAGTCTCCGCCATACTAGACAAGCCCTTCGAAGCCACTTCAATCAAGCGCCTTCTGATTAATTTGCTCAATTGAGCTAATCTTGTGTGGCGAGCGAATACCCCACAATATGCACGGCTATGAGAATCCCGGATCGAACCAATGTCCGATGCGGCCACGATCAAGCTCATCCGGTTTTCGCGCAAAATATGCCAGGACTGACCACCAATAGCCCCAAATTAAGGTACGGAATATGAAGCCGACTATCACGCCTAACAATAACGAAAAAAAACTCGCGGACGATGATTTTATCGTTTCCAAGACCGACACCTCTGGGCGGATCACTTACGCTAATCGCATTTTTATGGAAATCGCCGGCTATCCGGAACACCAATTGCTGGGCATACAACACAACATCATCAGACACCCGGATATGCCGCGCGGCGTGTTTAGATTTATGTGGAATACATTAAAAGCCGGTGATGAGTTTTTCGGGTTTGCCAAAAATCTATGCCGGGATGGCGGATATTATTGGGTATTTGCCAACATTACGCCGGATTATGACAAGGACGGTAAATTGCAGGGTTACTATTCGGTGCGCCGTAATCCGCCCCGTAACGCACTGGGGGTCATCATACCGATTTATCAGGAAATGTTGGCCATCGAGAAACGCCATTCAGTCAAAGATGCCCCGGATAAATCGCTGGAATACCTATTTGACGTGGTTCAGCAATCCGGCGCTAAAAATTACAACAGCCTGGTGCTAAGCCTTTACAAGCCCAACGGAGTGTAAGCCATGAATTCAAATGCCAATATTCCGTTTTTAAGAACCAAGCTGAATTATGCGGTGGCAGCCGTTATATTTTTTACTGTTGCGGCATTCGTCTACACGCTTATAACGCATGGCTTTTCCTGGCTCATGCTTGGCTTGCTGCTGCCGTTGCCGGTGATAGCTCTGGATGCCTGGCACGCCGGCAAACAATGCCTGCTGGTATTAGAGCGTATAGAAGAAGTGCTGAGACACACAAATCAAGGCCAACTCTATCATCGCGTCACCAAAACGCGAGGCATGGGCGAAGTCGGCAAAATAGCCTGGGAGCTCAATGAGACCTTGGACATCATGGAGTCTTACTTCAAAGAAATGAACTCCTGTTTCCAGCACGCAGCCGAAGGCAATTATGACCGTTATGCCTTGGTTGACGGCTTTCCGGGCATACTGAAAAAGTCGGCGAAGAATATGAACGACGCCATCAAATTAATGGATGAAAACGACAAATTGACGATCAAGCGGCGTTTATCGGCCGGTCTGCATGCGCTCAACACCAACAATCTGCTCAACAATCTGAAAGGTAATCAGAGCGACTTGCTCAATATCACCGAGCAAATGCAGAAAGTAGAAAATATTGCTGTGGAAACGGGTGAAAACGCCAACGCCAGCCTATCGGCAGTGGAAACCATCAGCAACTCCCTGTCCGACATCAATGCCAATGTACATTCGGTGTCGGATGTGATCGGTGCGCTGATTAACGACAGCAAAAAAATTACTGAATCCTTATCGATGATTACCGGAATTGCCGATCAAACCAACCTGCTGGCCTTAAACGCCTCCATAGAAGCGGCACGCGCCGGCGAGCATGGACGGGGCTTCGCGGTAGTCGCGGACGAAGTCAAAAATCTCTCCGAGCATACCAAGAACGCCGCTTTGGAAGTCTCCAGAACATTAAAATCGTTTAATAAACGGGTCGAACAAATGCAAATCGAGGCAGAAAGTTCGTCATCGCTGTCGCAAGAGATACTGGCTCAGGTCAACTCGTTCCGCCAGCAGTTTTCCAATCTCTCGCAGTCGGCAAAAATTTCGGTCGATTACATTTCTTATGCAAAAGACAAATCCTTCGGCGTCCTGGCCAAACTGGATCATGTGGTTTACAAACAAAACGGCTATGTGGCGATAGAAACCTTCAGCGAGTGTCCGCATCACCAAGCCATCATGGTAGACAACCATAATTGCCGGTTAGGAAAGTGGTATTACGAAGGACTGGGCTATGAAAAATTCCGCTCGACCAGCGCTTACGCCAAATTGAATCAGCCGCATGCCGAGGTGCATAGGACGACGCAAAAGGCTTATGAAGTCTCTCGATCCAAATGGGTGGATGATCCAGGCATGCTTGATGAGATCATTCGGCAAATGCAACTGGCCGAGGCCGCCAGCGCCGAGGTGATGCAGTATATCGACGCGATGGTGGAAGAAAGGCATAAAAACATATAGTCCACCGCTTTACAGAATCGCCATAGCGCAAGTCGCTTCGGTGCAAAGCGCAGCAACATGCACTGAGCTGCCTAACTTCCCAAATATTCCACCGTCACTTCCGCTAATCCGTGCATACCGATCTGTTCCGCCGCGCCCTGGGACAGATCGATAAGTCGATTAGCCTTGAATGGCCCCCTGTCGTTGATTACCACATCCACAAAACGGCCGTTACGCAGATTGGTAACCCGAACTTTAGAGGGAATCGGCAGCGTTTTATGCGCCGCCGTCATGCCGCGCGGATCGAAGCGGTCGCCGTTGGCAGTAAAGTTACCGGATTCTGCGCCATACCAGGAAGCCAATCCCTGTGCTTTGTACCCTAGCGCGCTCTGCAGCGGGGAATAAGTTTTACCTTTGACTTTATAAGATTTGGTGTAAGTGGTCTTAGTCGTACCGGTCAGCACGGCTTGATCGTCAGTGCGTTGCAACGTCGGCACACTGGAACAGGCACTAAGTAGACTAATAAACATCAGCGGCATAACTGTATGCCATCGCCGCACGTTGAGGCTAAATCGGCTTGAAAAACCCGATACCGTGTTTAAGAACATAACTGTTTCTCCGCGTGGAAGACTGCTTAAACAAGCAGTCTTCAATGGATAGAGTTGAAAAATTCAGACGAGATTGCCGAGCCGGTTTATCCTGACGGATTGCTCAGTTAACTACTCGATGGCCGCGTTGGCGTAAGCAGTTGTTGTAGGCGTTTTTATAGCGGTCTTCGGATTGAATACCTTGTTTGGACGCACCACCGATACCGCCGGCAGCTGCACCGATAGCCGCGCCTTTTCCAGGGCTGCCGAGCACTGCGCCCAAAGCGGCGCCGCCGGCCGCGCCAATCAGGCCGCCAACGCCGGCGCCTATCGCGGCTTCCTTCGCAGTACCTCCGGACGCTTGCGATGCCAATTGCTGGCACTCATGCATATCCTGATTCAAGCGGTAAGAATTTGGGTTATTGTAAGCATCGACGGTTGGCGTCCAGCCGGTTTGCGAAGCGCAAGCCGATACCAAAAGACAAGCGACAGTAACTGAACAGACTGTTAGCTTCGTCATTATCTATTCATCCCATTGCCAATCCACGAACCGGCCGCAGCACCAATACCGGCCGCCAATGGGTCACCGCGACCCATTTCATAACCCATCGCACTACCGACCAAACCACCGACCAGACCTTGCGGAGAACGCTGGTCGTAACCGCCATATCTAACTGGCGGGGGTGGCGGCGGCGCGTAATAGCGCTGTTGCATGGGCACATATTCCACTACTCGCTCGGGCACATACACCCGCTCCACAGGGTAAGCAGGGTAATACTCGCGTCCATAACCGTGACCGTGATGGTGGTGCCGATGATGGCGATGCTCGCCCCAATCGTCATCGGCCAAAGCCGCTGAAGAAAACAACAAACCGATCAACATGATTTTTGTCACTCTGAACATATATGACTCCTTGTTGGGAAATTATTCAGTTGCGGCAAATTCTAGGGAGACTGGCTTAAAACAGAATTAAGGGCAGATTATGATCGGATTAAGAATCTCGCCGCGCCGATTAGCCCGTTAAGCAACGAAATCAGCAATTATCTGGGCATATCCTTGACCGACATTGACAGCCCTGATTCGTCATTAAACAGAACGGGCGATAACTGCATTCGCGGTGGGTTGTAAAATACTTCGCGTTGTTTTTGGACCGTTTCAACTTACGTTTGAAGTTGAAAGTCTACCGAACGTACCTTTGGGTTTCTCGTCAGAACAGCGAAGCCTACTCCTCCGACACCACCATCTTCCTGAACCCAAACCACTCATCCAAAACCTGGTGCACATCGTCAATGCCGACTTTGTTCAATGCGGAAAACAATTGCAAAGTCACCACAATATCAGCCTGACTCAAATCCCGTTGCACCTGCAATAACGTAGTCTTGGCCGCGCCGAATTTCAGCTTGTCGGATTTAGTCAACAGAATGTGCAAGGGCAGTTTGCGATGTTCGCACCATTCAACCATTTGCCAATCGAAATCGGTGAGCGGGTGACGAATGTCCATGACCTGGACGATGCCGCACAGGGCTTGGCGGTCGTGTAAGTAGCTTTCCATCATCTGCCGCCAATCTTTTTTGATGGCCTCCGGCACTTTGGCGTAGCCATAACCGGGCAGGTCGACCAGTTTGCGTTGGGCGTCTATTTCAAAAAAATTCAGCAATTGGGTACGGCCCGGGGTTTTACTGACGCGGGCCAAGGCATTTTGTTGCACCAGCGTATTGATTGCACTGGATTTACCGGCGTTGGAGCGGCCGGCGAAAGCGATTTCCATGCCTTGGTCGGGCGGCGCGTCCTTCAGTTTGGGAGCGCTGTTGATGAACTTGGCTTGGTGGTAGATGGGATTCATCACAGTCTCGCTTAGTGTTTATAAATCGGTTAGAATCCGGGCATTATAACGTCCGGCGGCTGCCATCAGCTTGCTTAATGTCGATCAACCTTCCTGAGCAGGGGCCCATAATGATAAAAAAATTGCTGACTGTTTCCATCTCTTTGTTGTTGGCAACTGCTGCCGGCCATGTAAACGCGCAAGGTAATGCCAGCGCCAGCGCCGGAAAAACCAAAGCCGCCAGTTGCGCGGGCTGCCACGGCGAAGACGGTAACAGCACGATGCCGGCGTTTCCAAAATTGGCAGGCCAGCACCAAACTTATTTGGTCAAACAGTTACAAGCCTTCAAGAGTGGCGCACGCTTGGCCCCGATGATGGCGCCATTGGCGGCGGGCCTTGACGAGCAAACAATTCAAGAGCTTGCCAGTTATTATGCCGGCAACAAAATTTCCACCAATCCGGCGCCCAAACTGCCGGCGAATGATGACGACGATGCGCCCGCAAAAACCCCTGAGCAAGAAAAAGCCGCACTGGATGCCTTAATTACGCAAGGTAGCGACTTATACCGTAACGGCAATATCAGTCGCGAAGTGTCGGCATGCGTGGCATGCCACGGCCCTTATGCTGAAGGCAATAAACCGGCCTCATTCCCGTCCCTGCATTCGCAGCACGCCGATTATCTGATTAAAAGTCTGACTGATTTCAAAACCGGTGCCCGCAGCAACAACCGGGAGAACATGATGCACATGATCGCCACCAAAATGACTGACGAGGATATTAAAGCGGTTGCTTATTACATCTCCACGATGAAATAAGCCTTCGTTATCCGGCGGAGTTGCTGCTCTGCCGGATTTGATCCAGTCCTTGATTCACAAGGATTAAATTCTCTTCCTCGTTCTTGTCGCAACCTGCCTTCCTCGTTCTGAAAGCTCTCTTCCTGAAGGCCGGCGCGGAAGCGTTGCCTTGAAAACTGGATAAGGTCAGCTCCACAACAGATTGAGTTAGATTACAGAACCGCGCTTGCTTGAATGTTACGGAGTGAGGGCTGACGAGGTGCGGACCAGTCATTGACTGGGCGAATACGTTCGATTTTTTGTCAAATTGTTTACGCATCTGCGTGTAAACATGGTTTTTTATCGGGAATACATTATTACGGAGAACGTTGATGTTAAAAATAATCGCATTGTTGGGACTGTTGGGCTTTTCTTCGCTGGTAAATGCAGAAGGCGGTTACGAAGCCATAACGCCGGCACAGCCGGTACAAAATCCGGACAAGATCGAAGTGATCGAGTTTTTTTGGTACGGCTGCCCGCATTGCTATAGCCTGGAGCCGTCTATGGTGGAATGGCTGAAAACCAAACCCGCCAATGTTGAGTTTATCCGTCAGCCGGCGGTATTCAGCGATCTGTGGGGCAAGCATGCCAAGGCCTATTTTACGGCCGAAGCTTTAGGCATTTTGGATAAAGTCCACGCCGATCTGTTCGATGCGATTCAGAACAAGAAGCAAAAATTAGTCAGCGAAGACGAACTGGCTAAGTTTTTTGCAGATCATGGCGTTAAGGACGAGGATTTTCGCAGTGCTTTTAACTCATTTTTGGTCGATGCCAAGCTGCGTCAAGCCGAATCTACCGGTCCTCGTTACGGTATCAGTGGCGTACCTGCGCTGATTGTCAACGGCAAATACAAAGTCACCGCTCAATCGGCCAAATCTCAAGCCAACATGTTGACCGTAGTCAACCAATTGATCGCACAAGAGAGCCAGAAAAAATAAACACCCCACTAATGAATTGCCGCACAAGGACGTGAGGGGCGAATGCTGATTGTAGGATATTCTTCACAAATTCAACGATAGTCTATAATCAAGCGACTAAGAATTTAAGAATTAGGGCACGTTTCATGGTTTTTTTTAAAAACAAGGATGAGGGGCCGGACAGATGGAAGGAAAAATACCTCAAGCTGTTGGACGACCAGGAACACACTGAAAAACAATACAAAGCCAACGAAGAGTTGTTATGCAAAACCATCGTCCGTTTTGCGCTGGCCGTAAAAGGCCTGAATCGGCAACTTGATCCTCACTTAAACCGTATTCGCAATTTATTAAAAAGCGGCCTGCAAAGTCAGCAATTGCAGAAAGAGCTATCGGCTTTTTCTAATGCGCTGATAATGCTGGAAGAATCGCCTGAGCCTTCGCTCATGGACGCTTCATTGCTGTTCGAGTTTCTTGGCAAACAATATCCCCAACACTCGGATCAGCTTGATGAGATTCGCGAAAAATACGAAAACCGCCTGTTCAGTAACAATCAGGCCTTTTATCTGGCATTGTTGGAGCTTATAGAGGGCAACAAGCCGCTTGCCAACATGGACTTGGCTTTGGAGCTAACCGGAGCGGATGCTAAAGCCATCAATATTCAACTGGTTCGTCTGTTGGACAATGCGGAAATTCCGTTGGTTTTTGCCGAAGACGCCGAAAAGATCAAAAACCGGCTGCATGCCGATCAAGCCTTAGGGCCTATTTTTGACGATACGGTTGCATTGCTGTTGGCAATAAAAAAACATTTGGAATCCGAACAGCAGGAGATGGCGGCATTTTTGTCGAAATTGACCGAGCAATTAACCGAGTTAGGTGTAAAAGCGACCGGCGTTAACGCCGCCAACGAAATAAGGGTTAAAAAGCGCAATCTGCTGGATCAAGCGGTATCCGAGCAAATTATGGAGCTACGCGAAAAGTCTGAGAACGCGACGCAGCTTGAGCCGCTGAAGCAAATTGTCAGCAGTCGATTAACCACTATCACGCAACAGATCCAAGCACACAATCTCCAGGAACAGCAGGAACGCGATAAAACCCAACGGGACATGCAGATCCTGTCGCAAAGGTTGCGGGAAATGGAGTCCGAGTCCTCTGAGTTGCGCTCGAAACTGGATCTGGCCCAACATCGCGCGACCCGCGATCCGTTGACTAATCTGCCCAATCGGTTGGCGTTCGAGGATCGATTGGCAGATGAGATGGCGCGTTGCCGACGGCATAAATCGCCGATGACACTAATGGTTTGGGACGTGGATCTGTTTAAGAGCATCAACGACACTTACGGCCATAAAAGCGGGGATAAGGCCCTGATTGTGATAGCCGAATTATTACTCAAACACTGCCGGGAAACCGATTTCGTGGCGCGTTTCGGCGGCGAGGAGTTTGTGATGATATTACCCGGCGCTGATGCCAAATCCGCCTTGGTGATCGCGGAAAAGCTTCGAAAAACCCTGGAAAACAGTAGCTTCAATGCCAATGGCAACAAAGTGTCGATCACCTTATCCTGCGGAATGAGCCAATTTATCGATGGCGACACTAACGAATCGATTTTCAATCGAGCCGACTCAGGTTTGTACCGCGCCAAACAAACCGGCCGTAACCGCTGCGTTGTCGTGTAACCAAGTCTGATTCATGGCAACTGCTAACCCTTATTCCGCGCCACTCGATAACGAAAAGTTTTTATACAAGCTCGTTATTCAGCTGCTGATTTTTTGCCAAGGCAGCCACAAGTTGTTGGAGCCCCATCTTCTGGCAATAGGTGCAAAATTGCGCAGCGGCGCGAATGCGCAGGAACTACTGCCTGAGTTGCAAGCGGTTTCTAAAACTTTGTTACACATTTCCAAGCAAGCCAAGCAGAATGTGAGCGTCGGGGAAGACGATGCTACTGAGTCACAACACAACTATTTGCTGGAGCGTTTGGATGAACTGCTTGGCGAAACTGAGGTGCCTTTACGTTTTCAGCAGCAGACGTCGCTATTAAAGCAACGGGTCAGAGCTAATCTCAGCGAGGATTCGTATAAGAAAGTCATCGACTCAGCGATTACATTGTTGCTGAACATCAAGGATTACAGCGCCTCCGAGCAGAAAGGTATCGATGTATTTCTCGGCGATTTAAGCGAGAGACTGGACGAGCTCGGCCAAGACGTAGAAACCGCCGGGCAAGCTAATCGCGCGTTGATTGATGATCGCGAGATTATGAACACCGAAATTCACAGGCAAGTCGGTAATCTAAAGGACTCGACACAGGCGGCTGAAGAACTCGATTTGCTGAAGAACCAGACAGCCGAGCATCTTGATCGTTTGCTGGAGCGGTTACTTGAGCATAAACAAATAGAGGATGAAAGGCAGCGGGATGCGCAAGAAAAAATTGACTCAATGACGCAAAAATTACAGGAGCTGGAAACTGAGACCGAGACCCTGCGCGTTAAACTTAAAATAGAGCACGACAAAGCCCTAAGCGATTCCTTGACCGGATTACCGAATCGTCTGGCATATAACAATCGTGCGGAAATGGAATTGAAACGTTGGAAGCGTTATAAAGCGCCGCTAGCGCTGATCATTTGGGATATTGATTTTTTCAAGCAAATCAATGACACCTACGGCCACAAGTCCGGCGATAAAACCCTGGCTTTGGTGGCTCAGCTATTGTTGAACAACTGCCGGGAAACGGACTTCGTTGCCCGTTACGGCGGCGAGGAATTTGTCATGCTGATGCCCAACACTAGTGCACTTCAGGCGCTGGAAATGGCGGAAAACACCCGCAAGATGATTAAAAGCTGCGGATTTAATTCTAACGGCGAAAATATCAATCTAACTCTGAGCTGCGGTATCAGTGAGTTTATAGACGGCGACATGCATGACGATGTGTTCGTGCGAGCCGATCAGGCGCTCTATCAGTCCAAACAAGGTGGGCGCAATCGCTGTACGGTGTTCGAACGATAATCTTTACGAGTCCCCACTTTTTTGGCGGCTCTTTTAGAACACTTACTATCTAGCGCAAAAAGTTAGTCTTTTAGCATCGCCTCTACAAACGCACTCCCCACAACGGAGCAATCTGTTCGCTTACTCTCAGCCAAATAAAAATGGATAGCTAACCGATCTGAACGGTGTATTGGCTGTCAGGCAACGGTCGAATATGCCTATTGCCTCATCGCAGGAGATGATTTCCTGCTGACTGTCCAGGATATAGTGGGCTAAATTAAGGATACATTTCCAGTGGCGGCGATTGTCGATAAAGCGAAAAGCCTGAAGCAACAATTCCTGCATTTTCTCTTCCCGCTGACTTTTTGACGCGATGAAGTGATCCAGGTAACTGAGCGCCTTTTCCAGATCGCTGCAGCCGCCGTAGTTATGTAAGGCATTGAAACTTATTAGATTGATATTAAAAACTTCGTCATCGCGAATGGACACGTATTTGGCTTCCGCCAAAGGCCCAACCAATAAGTTGACAACATCCGCTTCGTAAGCGCGTTGACAGGCGTGCTGCTGATTATCGTCGGATAAGTCGTTAAAGCTTTCCACGACAGCAATCGGCAAGTTTTGGATTAAGTTACCGTCTACGACTTTCGCAAAAAAATCGTCGTAAGCGTTAACGGGCCGTTTGACATGTATTTCAAAAAATACCGGAGGTAATTGTTTTTGGCGATTGCCAAGATGGATAGCCGCGGCATGACCGGCTTCATGAAAAGCTGTGCGCCAATTGAGTTCGTTAGGGTGCACGAAAGTTGACGTAGTTGAATAGTAGTTTCGTTCCATAGACAGCAACCTCATCCAGAAAAAAGATGCGGCCCAAGGGCCGCATTGAGGAAGGATATTAAAACTCTTTACCCTTTAGGAGAGGGAGCGCATACATAAGAGTTGCATACAGTTTAATGCTGGAAGCGCGTTTTGAAAATGTGACAAATTGACGCGCGGCAAACTGTCACTCAATATAACAACGACTTTTCGGGTTGAAAAACAGGTATTACGGCGTCATACCCGTTAACGTAAAACTTAAGCGTCCTGTTTACTGCGATGCTTAGTCCAGAACGGCAAGGACAGCATAAGCAAACAAGCCAGCCAGCCAAGCAATTGTTGGTTGTACAAGGTGTAGCTCAGCGCAAAGGGTAGGCCTTCTGAAAAGCCAGGGTGAGCTTGAATGAAATCCCGGCCATCCATAAAGGCTTTGGCTTCCCCGAATATCAGCGCGATAGCGCCAAAACTCAGTAAATAAGCCAAGAATCGATCACGGCGGCTTTGCAAGTTCCCACCAATTAGACTGTCAAACGCCAAAACTCGGCCATTGAATTTACGCTCCTTTAGCCATAGGCAAGCAATCAAACCGAACACCCCAAAAGCCGGAATGGCAAACTGCTCGATCGGAAAGCTCAAATAGCGCCCATTCATGGCTAGTCCGTAGGTTTTATAAAGCGCCAGCAATATAAAGATTAGATAACCGGCTCTCAAGCTATTGGCCAACTTAATGCTGCCTGGTTTATCGATCAAAATATCGCTACCACGTTCAAGCAGCAGCGCGCCGAGAATCGTATTCGCGATCACCAGGGCTACGGTATAAAGCCTTTGCCAAGTGCTGTAACTGGTGTACCAGAGAAAATCGGCCAATGTCACCAGGCAAACGCTGAAGACTTGCGCCAGGGTGAAAAACGCCAACATGCGGATCAGCGAGGCTTGCTCCAGCTTTTTGGAATACCTCGCGATTGCCAACAGCCAGATCAGCGTGGCGACGGCAAAGCGGATCGGCCAATTGGGTGCTTCGTTGACCGGGCCGGTCAACGGAAATACCGGTTCGCGGTCCGCAGAAAACAAGCCCCAGTTGGCCCCCACCACGCCTTCCAGTTCACTTTTCCAAGGTTGGTTAAAGGCTTCGACGATGTTGTAATCAAAGCCGTGGCGATTGGCGACCTGGATCATGCCGCGAATGAATTTGGCTTCGTTGACGACGCCGGGAATGGCCATGCCGCGCTGTCTGCCGGCGCTGGGCCAACCGGACTCTCCTATCAATATAGGTTTGCCGGGCGCGATGCCACGGGCTTCGTCTTCCACCTGTTTGACAATTTTTTCCAGATGCTGCGAGGCATTCTCCACCGAAATGGGTTCATCTTCCCAATACGGCAGGATGTGAATGGTGATGAAGTCCACTTCGTTGATCAGTTTGGGGTACTTCATATACATCGACCACACGTCGGCATAAGACACGGGTTGCTTGACCGCTTTCTTCACCTCGCGGATGTAGCCGATTAGCCTGTCGACATCCATATCGCCGCGCAATAGCACTTCGTTGCCGACGATCACTCGTTTCACCACGTCGGGGTTTTCATTGGCCGATTTGATCAACGCATTAACTTCATTACTGTTGTCTTTGTAACCGTAACCCAGCCAGGCGCCCTGGATCATCTTCAATCCGTGTTTGCGAGCTAACGCCGGAGTGGGTTGCTGGCCGCCAAGGCTGGAGTAAGTGCGGATGCATTCCGTTTTGTCTGCCAGCAGACGCAAGTCTTCATCGATATGTTCCGGCAACGGGAATTTTTCTTCCAGCGGACTAAAGCCCTCCCGAAACGGCGCAAAGGACAGGCTCATCAACTTGCCGGAGGGCACGTCCGTGCCAGCGTCTTGTGGCTGATTGTTCAACCAGGCGAAACTGCCGTGAACTAAAAAAATGAAAATCAAACAAAGCAATACTCTGATGCTGGGCATAATCTGACTGAGTGGTCTGTTGCAAAAATGAGGCTGATTGACTGGCAATAATCGCTCGTCATGGAATTATAAGGCATTAGCCGCCTTCCAGAATTACATCGTTTGGCAGCTAAGTAATAACGGTCAGGATTGTCGCGAGTTCATTAAATATTTACTGTACTTTACCCATGGGTTCTGGTTACAGTATCTGGCTTTTCTGATATTCGGAAACCTTATTAAGGCTTCCGTCAATTCGTCTGTTTTATGAGGTTTTGTATGCATAAAAAGGTTATCCCCATTCTGTGTGGCGCCATGCTGCTTCCGGCGTCGCAATGGGCTGTGGCGGCGGTAGACAAACTACCGGCGACCAATAGCGTCAAGATGGGTGCGGCAGAGGAAGTTTGTTCCGAATTTACCGATGCCAAGTGGCGTGATGCGCAAGTGATCGACGGAGTCGAAATACAAGAATCACGGATGTGTAACCCCGATAATCCTGCTGAAATCGCTGCTTTTGTTAAAGGCACCAATAATATTTCAATGTCTACCTTAATGGAGACACAACTCGCTGCCGATGCCATTACGCTCGGCGAAGATATGGACGGCGACGGCGACCCCGACCACTATATTATCAAGCTGGAAATTGCCGAATTGAACGGCCATTCTCCGGACATGAAAGACCCCACCACCACCTTTGACATTGCCCCCGGCATTCAACCGACTTTCTGGGTATACGCACCGAAAACTCGGGATATGTCTACCTTGAGCTTGTACGAGCCGGTGGCCAATCCTTTATTGCGCGCGCCATCGCCAACTATCCGGGTCGAACAAGGCGATATTGTGTGGTTGGTGCTGGAAAACAGCCATTACTTTCCACACTCAATCCACTTGCATGGAGTGGATCATCCTTACATGGATCATAGCGGCGAAGGCAACGATGGTGTCGGTCAAACCGGCCAGATGGATGTGTTGCCCGGCCAGAGCAAAACCTATGTGATCAAACCGCGCCAACCCGGCACCATGTATTACCACTGCCACGTACAGCCACACACTCATATTCCGATGGGTTTGCAAGGTATGTTTGTGGTCGAGGAAAATCGCCCCAACAACTGGGTACAGGTTTTCAACGTCGGCAACGGACAGGTTCGCCATCCATCGGTGGCGGTCAAAGAAAAATATGCGGCCGAGTACGATCTGCACTATCAATCGGTAGATAAGGAATTGCATGAAATGGTGCGATCCGCCAATGATCCGCGGATCGTTGCCAGGCGCATGAACCAGGAATACGACATTACCGACGCTAGTCCCGATTATTTCATGCTGAATGGTCGTTCATTCCCTTACACATTGCGGGAATCACTGATCCTGATGGAAGAAAATAAAAAGGTGAAGCTGCGGATATTGAACGGTCACGAGGAAGCCTTTGCGATGCATATTCATGGCCACAAGCCTATGGTGACGCATTACGATGGTGTCGATAACGGCCCGAACTCCTATATCAAACGCGACGTACATGGCATGGTACCCGCCCAGCGTATCGATCTGGAATTAAGCGGTGTTGACGATGGCTTGAACAGTTTTGGTCAAGGCGTCTGGATGTTTCACGACCACGTCGAAAAATCCTTCACTACTAACGGTATCGGCGAGGGTGGTGACATCAGCTTAGTGGTTTACAAAGGTTTTTCCGACGAGAAAGGCATCCCCAAAGTCCATGGCATGAGCCTGGCGCCTTACTTCACCAGAGAATTCTGGCAAGGTAAATACCCGGCCTGGCAAGATTACGATGCCTGGAAGAGCTTAGGTTTGCCGGATATCAGTAATAAAAAGCAAGTAGCTTTTGTGCCGCCACCGCCTCCCCCGCTGAATACGGGCGACGCCGCTGCGAAAGCGGAAGCAGCCGGAAATCAGCCGTCTTTTATTGGGCAATTGCTGTATGGCTTGATACTAGGCGGCTTGAGTTATGTCGGCTTTGCCAATCGCCAGCGGATCATGGCGATGTTCAAAAAGTAAGCGCTAACTGCTCTGCATCAGACCAACGCCGCTGTCGTGCTAAAGCCTCGACAGCGGCGTTTTGCTATAGGCTCGCGTGAAACTGCCGCATCGTGTCTTGAGTTATGACGGTGATGCAAAGCAATCTTATATTGTTATGACCAAAGCGAATTGCGCACAATCCTGCGCCATCTAAAATCCGGCAAAATTTGCGACCTACTGTCGTTGATCTCAGTTGGCACGTCTCCCCTTCCTGTCATTTGACCGGGACCATCAGCTATTTAGTATCGGATTGATCTTGCCATTTTCCCCACGGCAAACAACTCGGCAACCCAGCCAACAACCGGACAATCACAATCCGGATTTGGGTGTTAGAATGCTCAGCCATTGATGTTAAGGGGACATTGCCGACCATAGTTTGGCGGCGTGTTCCGCAAGTAGGCGCTCGGATATCTAAGTAAAGAGGAAATTATGCGTAACTGGAAACTGTTGCCGGCGATCACTTTAGCGACCCTCGCAACTGCTATTGTGCTATATGTCGCGTTCTACTTCGTGTTTCTCGATTTTTTCGTGGATTTATGGTGGTTCCGTTCGCTGGAATTCGAAGCTTACTTTTGGTTGAAATTACTCTACCGATTTATTTTCTCCGGTGCGGTTACTGCGTTTTTCTTTGCTGTTTTTTTATTTCACTTCTGGATTGCCTCTCGCTACCTGGGCCTGAACCCGCCCGATGAAATATTGATGGACAATTCCAAGCGTCGGCGTTTTCAACGCTTTGCCGATGTGTTTATGAGTGGTTCGGCTCGTATCTATACTCCCATTTCACTGCTACTCGCCGTAGTTATTGCTGTGCCGTTCTATTTGCAATGGGAGCAGGCGCTGCTGTTTTTCTTCGGCAGCGCATCGGGCATCGTCGATCCGGTATATGGTAACGACGTCAGCTTCTACATGTTTTCCTATCCGATTTACATGCTGATTCAGAAGGAGTTGTTAACCACAGCGGTTATTGTGTTTTTGGCGACCGGCGTGCTGTATTGGATGGAGCATGAATTTGTCCCCAATCAAAGCAAGGAATTTCCACTGGGTGCGAAGATCCATTTGACGGTGCTGTTTGCATTTGTGGTGTTGTTTGTGGTCTGGGGTTTTTTACTGGAACGCTTCGCCTTGTTATATTCAGGGGGTAACGAACCGGTGTTTTTTGGCCCCGGTTTTGTCGAATTGCGTTACAAGTTGCCAATGATTTGGCTTGAGGTCTTGTTCTTTTTGGCCATTGCCATATCGGTAGTTTTTTACGCGCTGTCGGAGAGGCATCGCAGTAAAACGCCGATTATCGTTGCCTCATTGGGGTTTTTAGCCGTTTGGGGCCTGCAAGGCTCTCACACCCTACCTGAGTTGATTGAAAAATTTATCGTCAAACCTAATTTTACCCGCACCGAAGGTGATTCGATTCGGCATAACATTGATGCCACCATGGCGGCATTCGATTTAAACAATATTAAAACCGTCGATTTCCAGGTCAATCTGGACGCCACCAAAGATATAGAAGCTTGGTCAACCAAAAAACATTTCGAAAATATTCCGGTATGGGATCGCGAATTTCTGATTGACAGCTATATGCAGTTACAAGGCATTCGGCCTTATTATGGCTTTCCGACTGTCGATGAAGACCGTTATTTTATTAACGGACATCATCAACAGGTCAATCTGGCAGCCCGTGAAGTCAATATCGATAAATTACCCAAGGAGGCGCAAAACTGGGAAAACACCCATTTGCGCTATACCCATGGCTACGGCGCGGTCATCTCGCCGGCCGCTCAGGATGCCGGCATTCCTATCGTTTGGTACTTGCGCGATTTGAACATGACTTCGGATGTTGGGTTTTCCGTGAAGTACCCCGACATTTATTACGGTCAGGAAAAATATCGCTACGCGATAGTACCGAACAACTTGGCTGTGACCGACATTTCCGGCTCTGCGCCAGGCGAATCGCTGGATTATCAGGGTATCTCCGGCATACCGATCCCGTCGCTGTTCAGAAAAATGTTGTTCGCGTTTTACCTGAAAGACGAAAAAATATTCTTCTCGCCAAACATATCCGCGCAAAGCAAGTTATTGTTGCGTCGTAATATCGACGAGCGAATCACCGCGCTGACACCGTTTTTACACCTGGATAAAGATCCGTATTTGGTTGTTGACAAGGATCGCTTCTATTGGATACAGGACGCCTATACCTTATCCAATTATTACCCTGTCTCCAAACCGGCAGCTGACGATTATCTGGACGGCCAGCACAAGTTCAATTACATCCGTAATTCGGTCAAAATTGTGGTCGATGCCTATGACGGCAGCGTCGATTACTATATTTCCGACCCAAAAGATCCGATCATCAACGCTTACAACCGCGCGTATCCCGGCGTTTTCAAAAATTTGCGGGAAATGCCCGACGAGCTAATGCAGCATCTGCGTTATCCGCGCGACTTGTACTATATGCAAATGAAAATTTACGCTAAATATCATCAAAACAGCCCGGAGTTGTTTTATGAGCAGGCGGAAACCTGGCAGTTCGCTTCCGTGGATGGCCAGCCGGTATTACCGTATTTCATTACGATGGACTTTGATCGTTGTAACGATTTGGAGGAGTTTGTGATGATTAATCCGATGACCCCGATCCATAGGGACAATTTAAGCATGGTGGGAATTGCCGGCACAGTTGACGAAAAAAGCTGCGACCACAGTTACAAGCCGGGTATCACTATTTTCAAATTCCCGAAGGCTGTACAGGTTAACGGACCGTCGCAGGTCAATGCGCTGATCGATCAAAACCCGGAAATTGCCTCGCAGTTTACCCTATGGAATCAACAAGGCTCGGAAGTTAAAAAAGGCCGGATGGTGATATTGACCATGGGTAATTCGATTTTATATGTACAGCCTATTTATATGCTGGCGACCAAAACCAAGATGCCTGAACTGGCACGAGTAATTGTTTCGATAGGCAATCAGGTGGTGATGGACAAAACCCTGCAGGCGGCCTTCAGTCGTTTGAAGGATTTGTTTATTAAAGGCGCAGCTGGGCCTGTTTCAGGCGTTTCGGCAGCTGAAAGCAAATAGGCTATCGGAGCTTTTCAGGGGCAATATCTGCGCATCAATGCAGCAGCATGGAGCACAGCCGGTCTTCCAGCTCCATGCGTTCCGCCAGCCGTTCGCCAAGCATGGATAAATCCTGAGCCAAATTCGCGGTATTAAATTTACGCCTGCCATCGTCGTAAGTGTCGCTGAAAGTAACGGCCGACGCGGTAATGCTGGAGAATGCCGGATATATCTTTTCCGCGTGAGACAACGCTGAAGTTTGATGCTGCTTTTCGGCTATTAGATGTTCGTAGATGCTGAAGTGACCAAAGGATATGTAATCTATCAGCAGTTGCGAAAACTCAGACAACATTGGCCTGATTGCGTTCTCGCTGGAGAATGGCTTCATTTCGGCGAGTTGACAATACAAAGCCCAGACGGCAGAGCGCTCCTCCTGCAATGCTGTCACCAGGTGTAAGTTATTTGAACTGGTGTTGTTAGCTACGGAATTCATTTCAGTCACGGCACGTCTCCCTTTGAAAATTGACGAATCTTAAATTTATGTGAATTATCATGAATATTCAACAATTGATTAAAATATAAGGGAATTTTCTTAAAAACTGTGATTGACTTTGCACCATCAACTTTTATCTTTGTCGCTTTGCCCTGTGAAGCCAAACCGTTAATTCAGGCATGGCGACTAAAAAAACTACCACAAAAGCAGCCCTTTGCGATTTACAAAAACGCCGACATCGTTTTGGTGATTAGCGGTGTTGGCAAAATAGCGATGGCTGGCGCGGTGGCTTATACGCTGGCGCAATTTCCCGAGGCAACCCAACCTATCCTGCTCAATTTCGGCATCGCCGGACATCGCCACCAGGCGCTAGGCAGTTGCTTTTTGGCCGATAAAATCACCGACGCCGAAACCCAACGCCGTTTTTATCCGCAACTGGCTTTCGATGCCCTTTGCCCCACCACCCTGCCGCTAATTACCTTATCCAGCGCCGATGTCGAGTACAACGACGAGAATCTGCGCGATATGGAGGCTGCGGCGTTTTACGAAATAGCCGTTAAATTCAGTTCCAGCGAATTGATTCACTGTTTAAAAGTGGTTTCGGATAATGCCGAATCGGCACTGGAGAAAATCAATGAGGAGTTGGTGATGGCTTGGGTGCAGGCGCGTATTGCTGACGTCGAAGGTATGATCGCCGTGCTGACTACACTCAGAGGATCGCTGCCAACATCGGAAAGTGCGTTATACAAACAGCTGCTTGAACAGTTTCATTTCACGGCGACCAACGCCGCTAAACTGCACACACTGGTGAATCGTTGGCAAGCATTAAATCACTCGGCCACGCTCGATTTAGCTGGGACAAAGTTTGAAAATGCGAGGGCGTTATTAGCTTGGTTGGAAACCCAGCTAGAGAAGCATCAGTATTATTTGTAGCTATTGCCGGAGATGGCAATGAACGGGGAGGAATGAAAAAATACGGGGTGCCCCGAAAGACACCCCGGGACAGAATTAAAGCATTTTTTTCAAAGCTTCAACGCCTTCTTTGCCGGCAGCTAAATGTTGTTTGGCTTCTTGCAAGTTAGCGGCTTTAGCGGCAGTAATGGCTGCTTTCAAATGGCCTCTAGCTTTATCGGCATATCTGGCAACCTTGTCGTTTGCGTTCAGTTCTTTGATAAAACCAGCCGCTTTTTGGATCAAATCGACAACGGCAGCATCTTCAGCACCATTGTTGATTGCTGCCTCGGCAGCTGTAATACGCGCTACAACTTCATTGATTACATCGGTAGGTTTGTAAGCAGTTCTACCTGGATCAGATTCAGCAACGGCAGCTGTTGAAAAAGAACCCATGGCAGCAGCTAAAGAGAACGCGATAACAGCACTTTTTAAAATTTTCATGTATTGAACCTCACAGTTATTTTTATAAGAACATATAGCTGCTAACCCAACCGCTTTAACCACTACATGTTGGGCCGGGATAATAGCACAGTTCATTCTGTTTGCTAGCCTGTTTATAGCGGTTTTTATGGTTTTTTCGGTGACGAAAAAATGCCGCTGCGGCCTTATTCGACGCTGACTAGCAGCTTGTCCAGCCATGCGCTGGGCAGCAGCCGTTTCAACCAGGCAAACAAATGCGTGGGCACCGTCACCCGGTAGCGAATTTTCGGCCGATTCGACTCCAATGCATGCGCCACTTTTTCAGCGACTGCACTAGCCGGTAACGTGAAAGGTGCCGCCGGGCCGGGCTTTTGCAGCCGGGCTTCCATGGCTTTGTAGGTGTCTTTATGAAAACTATGCTCGGCATCGATATGTTTTTGATACAAAGCAAAGGCATTTTCCCGGAAACGGCTTGCTATCGGTCCCGGTTCGATCAACACGATATGAATGCCGGTGCCGCGCAATTCCAAGCGCAAGGTGTCCGCCAAGCCTTCCAACGCGAATTTGCTGGCGTTATAGGCGCCGCGAAACTTCATCGCCACGAACCCTAGTACCGAGCTGTTATAGATCACCCGGCCATGACCCTGTTTGCGCATCAGCGGTAATAGCAGGTTGGTTAATTCGTGGGTGCCGAACAGATTGGTTTCGAATTGGTGACGCAGCACATCCCTGCTCAAATCTTCCACGGCGCCGGGCTGGCCGAAGGCACCGTTGTTGAACAGTGCATCGATCTTGCCGTCGGTCAGCGCGATTAATTCGTTTACCGCGCGTTGAATGCTCGGCGAATCCGCCAAATCAAGTTGCAGACATTCGAAGCCGTCACCACGCAAACGCTCTACATCCTCAGGCTTACGCGCGGAGCAAATCACCCGATGGCCGCGCTGTTTCAAAAACAGAGCGGTGTGATAACCGATGCCGGAAGAGCAGCCGGTGATAAACAGCGTTTTGCCGACCATCATGGTTGAACGAGATCAGCCTCGTTGAACAAAAAGGTTTTGCCGCTGCTGCAATTTATCAGAAAATTTAGCTGGTCCGGTTTGCTCTTCCCAGTGAGTTCATCGGTTTCGATGCGTTGACACTCGCCGCTGGCTAAAGCTTTTTGTGCGGCCAGCCTGCGGAATTTTTCGACATCCGGCAGGCGCGTTTCGAAGGGTTTGACTTGCGCGGGTAGTTTTTCCGGGTCGTAAGGTGGAATGGCGAATGCGGAAAATTGCATGGGGTTTTGCTTGATCAGAGTCTGTGTCATTTCACTCTGAACTCGGGCATCTTGTTTATTTTTTGCGATGGCGTCGAGTTTGGCCTGGTGCTCGGCTTGTTCCTGCGCAGACTGCTGCTTTTTCAATTCGGCTTCTGCGGCTTGCTGCCTTTCCAGCGCATTTAAATCAACACTGCTGCCGGTTTTGGTATTCATTTGCACCGCTTTGTGCTCCACCGTGCAGGGTGACGATTGATAATTCGTGTGGCCGCTGGCATCAGTGCATTTAAATACCCCTGCCCAACTATCCGCGGACAGACACAGGGCAAAAACGAAGAACAGATTTTTCATTGGATTCCTGTTGATTAATCGCCGAAACAAAACTATTACTCAGCTCGCGATCAGTGTAAATAAATTTTTTCTATTGCCCAGTGCCAGCCTGGCATCGCGCAAAAAATCGGTGGTTTTTGCCGGCTATTAATTTCCGGAAGTGAGCTCGACGGCGAAGTGTATCAGTCTTTTCAGCAATATCCAGCCGCTTAAAACGCAGATGCAGCCATGTTCGCCGCGAAAGCACTTGAGCGAAATACACGCTGCTTTTTCTCGGAATCCTTGGGCGATAAAGCCACCCCTTATCTCAAACTGAACACGCAGATGGCTAAAGGCATACAGCGCCGGGAGCTTATCCGGCATGTACAAAACCGTGTAGCTGGCTGGTAGCCGCGCAACTCTTCTCATGGTGATCGACCAGCCATTTTGCCGCACCTCTAAAGCTCTCGGCTGCCTCCATCACGACTCATGAAACACAGCCATGACAGTCGTATTCATCAAGCCGGCAAGTTATACTGCCCGCCAATTTTCGACCTAAGAGCGCTATGCAACCTTATCTGGATCTTCTCGCCGACATCATGAGTAACGGCATCGACAAAAGTGACCGCACCGGCACCGGTACTCGCTCAGTGTTCGGTCGGCAGATGCGTTACAACTTGGCGGACGGTTTTCCGTTGCTTACGACTAAGAAGTTACATTTCAAATCCATTGCGTATGAATTGTTGTGGTTTTTACGCGGCGATACCAATATCCAATATTTGAACGATCACGGCGTAACGATTTGGGATGAGTGGGCCACGCCAGACGGCGAGTTGGGGCCTGTCTATGGTGCGCAATGGCGTAACTGGCTGGGGCCGGATGGCGAGAGCTACGATCAGATGCAAATTTTGTTGGACGGTTTAAAAAATAAACCGGATTCGCGCCGACACATCGTCAGCGGCTGGAATGTGGCATTTTTGCCGGATGAAACCGTCGGTCCGCGCGAGAATGCCGCAGCCGGGCGAATGGCCCTGCCACCGTGCCATGTGTTGTATCAGTTCTATGTCGCTAACGGCAAATTGTCCTGCATGATGACGCAGCGCAGTGCCGATTGCTTTTTAGGGGTGCCTTACAATCAAGCCAGTGTGGCCTTGTTAACGCATATGCTGGCACAGCAATGCGACTTAGAAGTCGGTGAGTTAATCATGTCGTTCGGTGACGTGCATATCTATCGCAACCATTTTGAGCAAGTTGCATTGCAACTTAGCCGGCAACCCTTGACACCGCCGCGGCTGCAATTAAAACGCCGGCCGGAATCGTTATTCTCCTATGAATTTGCCGACTTTGAACTGCTGGATTATCAGGCACATCGACATATCGCCGGTGCGGTTTCAGTTTAGGGAAGTAGATAGAGACGCTGAATTTTGCGTCTCTACCTATTTGATCGCAAATGGATCTATTGATTAGCGGTTAAGAATCTACTTGTTGCCCGCCTTGATATGGTCAACGGCTTCTTCTGCCGCTTTGGTAGCGACATCGGCATGTCCCATTTTGCCGTGTTCAATTGCGCTTTCCAGGGATTTTACCCCGGCATCGAGATGCGTTTTAGATTCGCCCTTGGCGACTTCAGCACCTTTCTTGGCATGGGTTAAGGCCGCTTCGGCATGCTCCACCAAGACGGGGCTATGGCCGGCTTTGCCGTGGGTGACAGCCTGTTCGGCATGCTTCAAGGCTTCGGTAGCATGTTCTTCGGCGAATACACCGGCACTCGCGAGCAGTAATGCACTAATGGTAATGGCAGTAAATGTTTTCATAATTCCCCCGAATTGAATTGTTGTGGTTTTCCGCACCCATTCTGAGTGCTAGCTAGTGACTTGATGCGCGCGAGTTTGGTTCCAAACTAAATGCGACAATTTAGTTGACTCGTTACTTAGTTCCTTTAGTGAACAAGTAACGACGCCACCAATATTTGCCTTGCAAGCCGGGAGAATCCTGGAAAGCTTGGCTTTGTATCCCTTTTTGAGCATGAATAACGAAAAACGCCTACAGATATTCCAGCGCTTGGCCGAAGCCACGCCGAATCCGACCACCGAACTGAATTTCACTACCCCGTTCGAATTATTGGTGGCGGTGGTATTGTCGGCGCAAGCGACCGATAAGGGCGTCAACAAGGCGACTGCCAAATTGTTTCCCGTGGCCAACACGCCGCAAGCGATCCTGGCTTTGGGTGAAGACGGTTTGAAGGAGCACATCAAAACCATCGGCTTATTCAACAGCAAGGCGGCAAATGTCATAAAACTTTGTCAGACTTTGCTGGAAAAGCATGGCGGCGAAGTGCCGCGCGAACGGGAAGCGTTGGAGGCGCTGGCCGGGGTGGGCCGCAAAACGGCGAATGTGATTTTAAACACCGCATTTGGGGAGCCGACCATCGCCGTAGATACGCATATTTTCCGGGTCGCCAATCGCATCGGCCTGGCGCCGGGCAAAAATGTCCTGGAAGTGGAGCGCAAATTGGAAAAAACCGTGCCCAAGCAATACAAGAAAGACGCGCACCATCTGCTGATTCTACACGGCCGGTATATTTGTGTGGCCAGGAAGCCGCGTTGCGGCGCTTGCTGCATCGCCGATGTCTGTGAATTTAAGGCAAAGAATTTAGACTGAATATGCAATAATCAGAGTAGAGCAATAAGGATTACGCATCAGTCGTAAGCCCCGGTAGTAATGTGCCGGAGCACCATAAATAAAAATTAAACGAGAGGATAAACGCATGAAAAAATTTAATAAATCTCCGCTGGCCGCTGCGATGGGCGGTGCGCTTTTGTCCGGCATGGCTGTCAACGCGCAGGCCGATGCCAACCCATTCGCCGTTTCCGAGTTGTCTAGCGGCTATATGCAAGTTGCGACGTCGCATGCAGAGCATTCAAACGGCAAAATCAGTCAGGGCGCGTGTGGCTCTAATGCAATGGACGGCAATGGCATCAAAAAAAGTGAAACCAAAAAAGCTGAAGCGAAAAAAACCGAAGGCTCATGCGGCGAAGGCATGTGCGGCGGCATGATGAGTGGCGGCAAAATGAAAAAAGGCATGGAAAGCGCTTGTGGCGCGATGATGAAGGGTAAGGAAGGCGCTTGCGGCATGGGCATGATGACCGGCGGCGGCATGATGAGTATGGGCAGCATGGGTGGCATGGATCACGGCGCCGACAAGCCTAAGAAAGCCGAAGAAGGCAGTTGCGGTGCCATGATGGGTGGTGACAAAAAAGCCGGCGAACATAGCTGCGGCGCCATGATGAAAAACGAAGAAGGTAGTTGCGGGAGCAAAATGGATGCAGACAAAGCAGCCAGCCATTAATTTCGATTCATCGCCAATAGACCGACACTATGGATTTTAATGATTTACAGCAGCTAGTTATCGATTACGGCTATTTAGCCTTGTTTATCGGTACGTATCTGGAAGGTGAAACCATTCTGGTCATCGCCGGCTTTTTAGCGCACGGCGGCTATTTGCAATTGGAATGGGTGATGCTGACGGCGTTTTTGGGTACCTTTGCCGGCGACCAGACCTTTTTCTATCTGGGCCGTTGGAAAGGCATCGCCTTTCTGGAGAAACGTCCGCTCTGGCATAGCAAAACCGACAAGGTTTTCGATTTGCTGCACAAGCATCAGATCCCGGTGATATTGGGATTTCGCTTTCTCTACGGCGTACGTAACGTCACGCCGTTTGTGATCGGGGCCAGCAAGATTCATCCCTTGAAGTTTTTCTTGCTGAATTTTCTCGGCGCCGGGATTTGGGCGATAGCCGTCGGTTATCTGGGCTACACCTTCGGCCAATTTGCCGAGTCCATCATGGGTCAGGTCAAAAAATACGAAATGTATATCCTGGGCGTATTGGTGGCGATTGGTTTAGCCTTATTCTGGCGTTCTACCCACAAACCGGAAACACCGGAAGAGTAAGTCATGGATAGCGTTCGCAATCTCGTTCACGGTGCCGGCTTAGGCTTACGGCGTTCGTTTTTGAGCGAGATTTTCGAGTCGCCGCTGGCCCATGTCGGCTTTTACGAAGTGGCGCCGGAAAACTGGATGACCATCGGTGGCAAGTTCGGCAAACAGTTTCGCGCCATGACCGAGCGTTTTGATTTTGTCTGTCATGGCCTGTCGCTGTCGATAGGTAGCAGCGATCCTCTCGACGAGCAATTCGTGCACGATTTGAAAGTGTTCATGCGCGAGCACGGGATCAAATTCTACAGCGAACACCTTAGCTATTGCAGCCATGGCGGGCATTTATACGATTTGATGCCGATGCCATTCACCGAAGATGCTGTCAAGCATGTTGCCGCGCGTATTCGCAGGGTGCAGGACATTCTGGAACAGCGCATGGCCATCGAAAACATTTCTTATTACGCCTCGCCGGGCCAGGAAATGGCCGAAATCGATTTTTTCAACGCGGTAGTCAGTGAAGCCGACTGCGATGTGCTGATCGACATCAACAATATCTACGTAAACAGCATCAATCATGGCTACGATGCCGAAGTCTTTCTGCGGGCCATGCCTGCCGAACGCATCGCTTACGCGCACATCGCCGGCCATTATGTGGAAGCAGAGGATTTTCTGGTCGATACCCACGGCGCGCCGGTGATCGATCCCGTCTGGACTTTGTTGGGCAAGGCTTACGAGCTGTTCGGCGTGTTCCCTACCCTGCTGGAGCGGGATTTCAACATTCCCTCCTTGCTTGAATTAAGCCAGGAAGTCGATACCATCCAAGCCATTCAGCAGCACTATGCGGCTGGTCGGCAAAAACAGGTAGCCTGATGGCTGCCGATTTTCAGGCTACCCAAAGCCAGTTTGCCGCGTATATTCGCGATCCGCAAAACAATCCGCCGCCGGCAGATGTCGAGCCGCGGCGTATGGCGATGTATCGGGAATTGTTTTTCAACAATATCGACAGTTTTATTGCCAGTAATTTTCCGGTATTGCGAGCCATCCTGAATGATGCGCAATGGCAGGAAATCACTCAGGATTTTTTTACCCGGCATCGCTGCGAAACACCCTATTTCTCGGAAATTGCCGAAGAGTTTTTAGCGTATTTACAAAACGAACGAAATAATCCGGACGATTATCCATTTCTGTTGGAATTGGCACATTACGAATGGGTGGAAATGGCTTTGTCGATTGCCAAGGACACACCAATATTGGGTGACAGCGATTTTCTGGATAAGTTGTTGCCGCGCAGCATCGCGTTATCGCCCTTGGCCTGGCCGTTACTTTACCGTTATCCGGTACAGGCAATAGGCCCCGGCTTTTTGCCGCTGGAACCGCCGGAGCAAACCACTTGCTTGATCGTTTACCGCGACAATCTCGACTGCGTGCATTTTCTGAAAACCACCGGTTTGACCATACGCTTGCTGCAAATTTTGCAGGATGAAGGGCCGATGACCGGCGAGCAGTGCTTGCAAGCGGTTGCCACGGAATTCCCGCAACTGGATAGCCAAGCCTTAATGGCCGCCGGCCCGCCGATGCTGCGGGAGCTGGCCGAGAAAGGTATTCTTATTCCGGCTGTTGCCGCTTAAAGCTATGCACCCAGACTAGTCCGTCCTCGTTCCACTCCATGCCGCTGTGCATTTTCAATATTAAATCCTTATACATTGCCAGATTCGGATAACCCTCCGCCCGGGCGTCCGCGTCGCTCATATCGCCTATTCTTTGGCGCTCCACGCTAGTTACTTCAAATACGACGTCTTCCAATACAAAGGTTTCGCCGGGGTAGGCATATAAACCGTCGCGGCGTTGCTGGGTTTTGTCGCCGGCCAGCGTTGCCGCCACTAATTTGGGGTGTCGGACCAAACGGTCGATGCTGCAAGATTTTTCGGGATATTCAGTCATGAAAGCGGATGTCCTTGTAGTACGGGATAAAACAGCTTGGCACTTTAAAAGCCTTAAACACGCATTGCAAGCGACTTCCGTTAGCAGTTTCGCAAATTAATCATAAGTTGTGGGACTAACCCTACATTTTGTCGGTAGCTTTCTAGATAAACCGAATTTTCCTGCCTATACTTTTTTCCACATTGAATTTCCAGGCCACTGAACCGAAATGATCGGCGGCAGAGGGCTGCGAAATCATAAAAAAACCAGGGAGATTACGCCAAAATGTCTATATTCCAATTTGCGGTAATGATTTGCGTTGCATTGATGTCGGCAGGAATAGCCGCTTGGGTGACCAAAAAACGCTGTGTTGCCGCTACGCAAAATACCTTGACTGACAAGGCCCCCGCCTTATCGGTAGCCGAAATAGAAAAATATATTTCCGGTCTGGATCGGTTTGCCGAGCAAGTCACGCCGGTATGGGCAGCACAAATCGATTCGACCCGGCAACAAATCGAGCAGGCGATTACGTTGTTGACTCAACGCTTTGCCGGGATTACCAATAATCTGGAAGCGGCTTTAAGATCCTCCCATTCCACTCTCGGTGGCAACGGCGAAGAAGTATTCGTAAACAGCAACACCAATTTGCAAAAAGTGGTGAGCTCCATGGATGCGGCATTGCAGGAAAATTTGGCGGTTTTGCAGAAAATTCGCTCCTTGGCGGGCTTTATTGATGAACTTAAGCAGATGGCCAAGGAAGTGGCGCGGATTGCCGAACAAACCAATCTGATTGCCTTAAACGCCGCTATCGAAGCGGCTCGGGCTGGCGAAGCAGGCCGCGGTTTTGCCGTGGTGGCGGACGAGGTTAGAAAGCTATCCAACTTGTCCGGTGAAACCGGTAAGCAGATCGGCTCCAAAGTCGAGCAAGTTAGCTCTGCTATTCAAACCGCGTTGCTAGCGGTGGAAAAAAGCGCGCAAAACGAGGCCGAAGCGGTCTCCGCTTGTAACAGCAATATTCAATCGGTAATGGATAACCTGCATGACGTGTTTACCAAATTGCAGGGCTATTCAAGCAACTTAAGCCATTCGGCGCAGGCCATAAAAGGTGAGATAGACGAATCCTTGGTGCATTTTCAATTTCAAGACCGGATCGGCCAAATTCTGCAACACGTCAAAGACAGCATTGCCGATTTCCCCAAACAGCTCAATCGCAGTCATGCCGGCGGTGTATTTGCGTTGCGGCCGATAGATGCGGACCACATTTTAAGCGGCTTGACCAGCACCTACACCATGGAATCCGAACACCACGCCCATGGTCATGGCAATCGGGCCGTTGAACCTCAAACACAAGAGATTACTTTTTTCTAGGATATTAAGCATATGGCAAAAACGATATTGGTAGTAGACGATGCGGCGTCGGTCCGTCAGGTAGTAGGTATTGCGCTGAAAGGCGCCGGTTATGAAGTAATAGAAGCGTGCGACGGCAAGGATGGGCTAAGTAAGCTCAACGGCCAGAAAATTCACCTCATCATATCCGATGTCAATATGCCGAATATGGACGGCATTACCTTCGTGAAGGAACTTAAACAGCTGCCGGCCTATAAATTTACCCCGGTCATTATGCTGACCACCGAATCCCAGGAAGGCAAAAAGCAGGAGGGCCAAGCTGCGGGCGCCAAAGCCTGGGTGGTCAAACCGTTTCAGCCGGCGCAAATGTTAGCGGCCGTTTCCAAGTTAATTTTGCCTTGATCGGAGTATGAACAGCGGTCGTTAATCCCGTTTCCGCCGATTCATATAAGTACCTCTGTCTATGTCTAGCGAGATCGTCCATGCCCAGCCTAACCATTAAAGACGAATTAACCATCTACAACGCGGCAGATCAGAAATCCAATCTGCTGATGTTTCTAACGGCTGGGGATGATTTGGAGATCAATCTTGCCAACGTCACCGAAATCGATACTGCCGGCCTACAGTTGTTGATTCTAATTAAACGCGAAGCCGCGCATTTGGGTAAGAGCTTGCGTTTCGTGATGCACAGCAAAGCCGTGTTGGATGTGCTGGAACTGGCAAATCTGACGGGCACTTTTGGCGATCAGGTCGTGCTGACCCAAAACTAAGGAGTATGCGAAATGAGTTTTGATGACCAAATGCGTGATGCGCTGAAGACTTTTGTGATTGAAAGTCTGGAGTTGTTGCAAGACATGGAAGACGGCTTACTCGGGCTGGAAGACGATCAAGATCCATCCGAACGGATTAACGCCATTTTCCGAGCCGCACATACCATTAAGGGGTCGGCGGGATTGTTCGGTCTGGATCATATCGTTGCCTTCACCCACGTGGTGGAAAGCGTGCTTGATACCTTGCGCGACGGAAAGTTGAGCGTTTCGCCGGAACTGGTCGCCATTCTGCTACCTTGCTGTGACCATATGATTGAACTGATTCAAGCGGTGGCCGACGGTGAAGTAAACGCCAACCCGGCGATGACCAATGCCGAACGACAATTACTAGATGGCTTGGAGTCTTTCTTGAAGCCTGAGCCCAAGCAGGCGATGACGACTGTGCAGCAAGCTAGCGAACCGCTCGAAGCCAGCGGTGGCGGCGTAATCGACAGCGGCAATTGGCATTTGTTTATTCAATTCGGCGAAAACTGTCTACGCGACGGTATGGATCCCTTGTCTTTCATCCGCTATTTGGCAACGCTAGGCGAGATTATGTCGCTGACTACTTTCAGTCATGCGATGCCGGATGCCGAAAGCATGGATCCCGAGAGCAGTTATCTGGGTTTTGAAATTGTCCTAAAAAGCGACGCAGACAAAGCCGCTATCGAAAGCGTGTTCGATTTTGTTCGCGAAGGCAGTTACATCCACATTTTGCCGCTGGAAGACAAAATCCCCTACTACGTCGAACTGATCAATTCGCTGGGCGAAGACAATGCCCAACTCGGCGAGCTGTTGCTGAAAAGCGGGGTCATTACCCAACGTGAACTACAAGAAGGCCTCAACGCGCAGCAGGCGCAAGTCCCGCAACCGAATACCCGCCTTGGCGAAATCTTGGTCGATCAACAAGTGGTACAGCAGCCGTTGGTGAATGCGGCACTGGAAAAGCAGCAGCAGATTAAAGACAACAAAGCCCGAGAAAACCAAACCATACGGGTAGACGCCGAGCGCTTGGACAAACTAATCGATGTGATAGGCGAACTGGTTATTTCGGGTGCGGGTGTCAATCTGCGTGCCTTACAGACCAGCGATTCCGCGCTATTGGAAGCCACCAGCGAAATGATGCGCTTGGTCGAAGAAGTGCGCGACGGTGCATTGCAACTGCGGATGGTGGCGATAGGTGCCACATTCAGCCGCTTCCAGCGAGTGGTGCGCGATGTCGGCAAAGAACTGGGCAAAGATATTGCCTTGGTCATTACCGGCGGCGACACCGAAGTGGATAAATCGGTTGTCGAAAAAATCGGCGATCCGCTGATGCACTTAGTCCGCAACGCCATGGACCACGGTATCGAGTCTGCCGAAGTCCGCGCCGCGCGCGGCAAACCCAGTCGCGGTGAGCTCAGATTAAACGCCTACCACGAGTCGGGCAGCATCGCCATAGAAGTTAGCGATGATGGCGGTGGTCTGGATCGTGATCGAATTTTGGCAAAAGCCATCGAAAAAGGTTTGGTGCAAGCCGACGCCAAACTAAGCGACCATGAAATTTACAGCTTGATTTTCGAACCCGGCTTTTCAACCGCCAGCCAAATCTCCAATCTGTCCGGGCGCGGTGTCGGCATGGATGTGGTCAAACGGAACGTGACCGATTTACGCGGCGACATCGAAGTTGAAAGCAGGCCGGGTCAAGGTTCCACTATCCGCATTCGTTTACCACTGACATTAGCCATCATTGATGGGTTTTTGGTGGGTGTAGGTAAATCGTCATACGTGATTCCTCTTGACCGGGTTGTCGAGTGTCTGGAGTTGTCCGGCGATTTGATTGACAGGGATTACATGGATTTGCGCGGCGAAGTGCTGCCTTTTATCCGCTTGCGCGATCTGTTCAACATCAGCGGAGATCAACCGCGCAGACCGAATGTCGTCGTGGTGCATGCAGCGGGTGTCAAGACGGGGCTAGTCGTTGATCGCTTAATCGGCGAGTTTCAGACAGTGATCAAGCCGCTTGGCAAGTTATTCGGACATGTGGAAGGGCTGGGAGGATCCACGATCTTGGGCAGTGGCGAAGTGGCGTTAATTTTGGATGTACCTGTCTTGGTGAGCGCCTTTGAACACAAGCTTCAGGGCAATATGCACTTGGCCCAGGCTTGAGCCCAATTGGAAAAAAGCCAATTACATACTATGGAAAATAGCCATGAGAAATAATCAACCCGTTACTGACGTCGAATTACACTTTTCCGAAGAAGACATTCTCACCTCTACCACCGATTTGAGTGGCTATATCACCAGCGTCAGCCCGGCTTTCATCAAGCTGAGTGGCTTCACTGAACAGGAGTTACTGGGGCAGCCGCACAACATTGTACGCCACCCGGATATGCCGGAAGAGGCCTATGAATGGATGTGGCGAACCATAGAGTCCGGCTGTACTTGGCGCGGATTGGTAAAAAACCGTTCCAAAAATGGCGATTTCTATTGGGTGGAAGCCAATGTCGCGCCAATTTACAACGAAGGCCAGATGATTGGTTACCGGTCTATCCGCTTCAAGCCAGCACGCAGCGAAGTTGATGCGGCGGCCGCGCTATATGCCGATATCAAAGCCGGTCGCGTTAAAAACCCCTTTAAAGAGGGAAAGATTTCTAGCGTATTTAGCAAAATTAAGCTCTGGCAAAAGTTTGTTGCCTTAGTGGTTCTGGCTATTGCTATGTTCGCAGTGCCAACCTACTTTTTGATAAATGACAATATCGCAGACAAGGATTTCGCATTAAAGGAAAAACAAGGTGTCGATTACTCTACGGAGACCATCAAACTGATGCAACTGGTGGTAGAGCACCGTGGCTTGAACGCGATGGTAATCGCCGGCAACACACAGGAAGCGAGCCGCCGGGAGGCGAAACGCAACGAAGTCAATCAGCAAATCGCCGGTATCTCCGCATTGGACGGACGGTTGGCAGAATTAAAGCTGACTTTGGCCTGGCAAGCGCTCAGGGAAAAATGGCAAGAGCTGGCGGCTTCGGCTAGCAAATTTGATGCACAAACCAATCTTGCAAAGCATGGCGAATTCATTAGTCAATTGCACGCTTTTAACCGCAAAGTGGCTGATGCATCGGGACTAGGATTGGATCCGGAAGCCGATACCTATTACGCTCAAGTGTTGGCAATCAGTTTATTTCCTGAGCTGTCCGAACAATTGGGTATGCTCAGAGGCGTGGGATCTCCGATTTTGCAGCGAAAAGCCGTGACTGTTGCAGAAGCCGCTTACCTGCGAGCATTAATCGCGAATGCTGAAGAAACCCTAGCGATGATGGACGAGAATATTCCCAAAATCGGCAGCATGAACCCCGCACTCCGCACGGATTTGCAAAAAGCCACCGCCTTAGCCAAGCAAGCACTGACCTTGACTGAAACGGAAATTTTACAACGCGGGCAACTTGAGCTTGCCGGCAGCGATTATTTCAACAGCTTGACGCAGGCTATCCAACAAAACTTCTCGTTAGCAGGCGGATTTAGCAAGTTGCTATATGCCGGTTTGGATGCCCGTTTGGCGCGATTAGGCGGCACTATCAACACTACGATGATAGTCGTGTCCTTGTTCTTGTTGGGTTTCCTGGCGATGAGTTGGTACATCGTCATGGGGGTGCTCCGCCCTGTCAATGCCATGATTCATGCCATGACCTTGTTCGGGCGCGGCCAAATGCCGCAAAACGATAGCCATAACTACGGCTTAGAATTCAATCAACTGAATGAGGGTGTCAAAGCCGCAGTATTTTCCGTGCAATCTTTGATTGCCGATGCCGTCATGCTGTCCCACTCAGCTGTAGAAGGACAGCTGTCCACCCGTGCAGATGCGACTAAACACCAGGGTGATTATCGAAAAATCGTCGTAGGTGTTAACGACACGCTGGAAGCCGTGATCGGCCCTTTGAACGTCGCCGCCGAGTACGTCGATAACATCTCTAAAGGCGCCATCCCGGCGAAAATCACCGACACCTACAACGGCGATTTCAACAACATCAAAAACAACCTGAACAACTGTATCGACGCGATCAGCAGCATGGTGGCCGAAGCCGCTGCGTTGGAAAAAGCCGCCATCGAAGGCCGCTTAGCCACCCGTGCCGACGCCAGCCAATACCAAGGCGATTACCGCAAGATTGTCGAAGGCGTCAACAACACCCTGGATGCGGTGATCGGACCTTTGAACGTCGCGGCCGAGTACGTGGACAACATCTCTAAAGGCGCGATCCCCACCAAAATCACCGACACCTACAACGGTGATTTCAACACCATCAAAAACAATCTGAACAACTGTATCGACGCGATTTCCAACATGGTGGCCGAAGCCACGAATCTGGAAAAAGCGGCGATTGAAGGCCGTCTGGCTACCCGTGCCGACGCCAGCCAATACCAAGGCGACTATCGGAAAATCGTCCAAGGCGTCAACAACACCCTGGACGCGGTGATCGGGCCCTTGAACGTCGCTGCCGAGTACGTCGACAACATCTCGCGCGGGGCGATTCCGGCGAAAATCACCGACACCTACAATGGCGATTTCAACACCATCAAAAACAATCTGAACAACTGTATCGATGCGATTTCCAGCATGGTGGCCGAAGCCGCTGCGCTGGAAAAAGCCGCCATCGAAGGCCGCTTAGCCACCCGCGCCGACGCCAGCCAATACCAAGGCGATTACCGCAAGATTGTCGAAGGCGTCAACAACACGCTGGACGCCGTGATTGGACCTTTGAACGTCGCGGCCGACTACGTGGACAACATCTCTAAAGGCGCGATCCCCGCCAAAATCACCGACACCTACAACGGTGATTTCAATGTCATCAAAAACAACCTGAACACCTGCATTGATGCGGTGAACGCCCTGGTGGCCGATGCCAATATGTTATCGACCGCTGCCGTCGAAGGTCGCTTGGCGACCCGCGCGGATGCCACGAAACACCAAGGCGATTTCCGCAAAATCGTCGAAGGGGTCAACAGCACGCTCGATGCGGTAATCGGGCCCTTGAACGTGGCCGCCGAGTACGTGGACAACATCTCGCGCGGGGCGATTCCGGCGAAAATCACCGACCACTACAACGGCGACTTCAACACCATCAAAAACAACCTGAACAACTGTATTGATGCGATTTCCAGCATGGTGGCCGAAGCGGTGGCCTTGGAAAAAGCCGCTATCGAAGGCCGCTTAGCCACCCGCGCCGACGCCAGCCAATACCAAGGTGACTACCGGAAAATCGTCCAAGGCGTCAATAACACCCTGGATGCGGTGATCGGACCCTTGAACGTGGCGGCCGAGTACGTGGACAACATCGCTAAAGGCGCGATCCCCGCCAAAATCACCGACACCTACAACGGCGATTTCAATGTCATCAAAAACAATCTGAACACCTGTATTGATGCGGTGAACGCCTTGGTGGCCGATGCCAATATGTTATCGACCGCTGCCGTCGAAGGGCGTTTGGCCACCCGCGCGGATGCCACTAAGCACCAAGGTGATTTCCGTAAGATTGTCGAGGGCGTGAATCTAACCCTGAATGCGGTGATCGGCCCGTTGAATGTGGCGGCTGACTATGTCGATAACATTTCCAAAGGCCACATTCCCGCCAAAATCACCGACACCTACAACGGTGATTTCAACACCATTAAAAACAACCTCAACACCTGTATCGATGCGGTCAATACGCTGGTGGCCGACGCCAATATGCTGGCCACCGCTGCGGTTGAGGGGCGCCTGCAAACCCGTGCCGACGCCAGCAAACACCAAGGCGACTTCCGCAAAATCGTCGAAGGCGTCAATGACACCCTGGATGGCGTGATCTTGCCGCTCAATGAAGCGGTCGAAGTACTGGCGTTGGTTGAACAAGGCGACCTAACCCGCAACGTGACCGGTAACTACCAAGGCCAGTTGGGTGAATTTAAAGACACCGTGAATAACACCGTCGCCAAACTCTCCCAAACCATTGCCGAGGTGATTTCCGCCGCGGATCAACTGGGTAATGCCTCCGAACAGATCAGTTCCACTTCGCAATCGCTGTCGCAAGCTGCCAGCGAACAAGCAGGCAGTGTCGAGATCACCAGTGCCAGCATTGAGGAAATGGCGGCCAGCATCAACCAGAATGCCGACAATGCCAAAGTCACCGACGGCATGGCCAGCAAAGCGGCTACCGAAGCCAGCCAAGGCGGTGAAGCGGTGAAACAGACCGTTGATGCCATGCGCGAGATTGCCAAAAAAATCGGCATCATCGACGACATCGCCTATCAGACCAACATGTTGGCCCTGAACGCGGCCATCGAAGCGGCCCGCGCCGGCGATCACGGCAAAGGCTTTGCGGTGGTGGCGGCAGAAGTGCGCAAGCTGGCCGAGCGCAGCCAAGTGGCGGCGCAGGAGATTGGCGAGTTAGCGGAAAACAGCGTCGAGACTGCGGAAAGTGCGGGCAAGCTGCTGGATGAAATCGTACCCAGCATAGCCAGAACCTCCGACTTGGTGCAAGAGATTGCCGCCGCGTCGCAAGAGCAATCGGCCGGTGTCAGCCAAGTCAACAATGCCATGAACCAGATGAATCAGATTACTCAGCAGAATGCATCCGCCAGCGAACAGTTGGCGGCTACTGCGGAAGAAATGATGGGGCAAACGGAACAACTACAAAGTTTGATGAGCTTTTTCAAAATCACCTCTTCCGGACATGCTGCTAGCCGCTCTGCAACCCAAACAACATCGCGTCGCTCAGAAAGTGCGAAACAGGCAAGTGCGAAAACCACAGAGGATGACGCCATTGACTTGGATGCCGCCATTCAAGCGCACAGCGAGTGGAAGGTGAAACTGCGCCGGGGTATCAGCCAACACGAGCACATGGATGCCGTCACCATTGGCCGGGACGATTGCTGCAAGTTGGGTAAATGGTTGCACGGTGGCGGTCAAAAGCAATACAAACATTTGTCGGGTTTTCAGGACTGTCTGCATAAACATGCGCAGTTTCATCGCGAAGCCGGAAAAGTGGCCGAGGTGATTAATAGTGGCCAATATGAAACCGCCGAGTCCTTGTTAGATGCGGGCAGCGCGTTTGCATTGGCCTCCAGCCAAGTCAGTGTTGCCATTGTGACGTTAAAAAAACAAGCACATTTATAAAATCGGAGCCATCTCAAGCTGGTTTTTATGAGCTAGAAAAAGCTGGTATCAACTTTTATTAACCCTGCCCTCAAATATCGTCGCTCCCGTGTAAGCGCAAACCCAGTTTTCACGCTGGACTTCAGCTTACGCGGGAATCACGGAATCAGGGAGTTTAAAGGCCTGGTTAATAATCTACTGGCGACTAAAAGGGAAGTTGGCAGCGTGGCGACTTGAAGTCCGCGCTTTTAGAGGATGCGGTACTTACGGAGCGCGTGAGCGAATCAAAATTTTAAATTGCATGAGGGTTAAAAAAATGACAGTCACACAACGTTTGTTGTTATTAATCGGTTCCGCTGTGTTGGGCTTGGCTGGTCTGGCCGGCTTCAACTATGTGCAGATCGACAAAGTGTATACCGCCACCAACTTCAATACTATCAATACCTTGCCTAGTGTGTTGTTGCTTAACGATATTGTTGGGGAGATATCCGGAGTCCGCGCGCACGTCTGGCAGCATTTAACGGAAACCGACGATACGGCCATGGCCGGCGTCGAGCAAGAAATCGACGAAAAACGCGCGAATATCGATAAGCTTTTGAGCGACTATGAAAAGCTTTTGACCGATGATGAGGACAAAAAACTGTTACAGGACGATAAAGCTAGTTTGGCGGAATACGACAAATTACGGCTCAAAATTCGTGATTTATCCAGGCAGAATAAAAATGCCGAAGCCCGAACTGTGATGATGGGCAATCAGCCTGTGGTTGATAAGCTGTTGGATGCGTTCAAAAATCATAGCGAATATAACCAGCGTCTGGGTAAAAACTCATCGAACGAAGCAGTTTCGATTCAGTCCAGCGCCATTACCATTTCCGTCATTATTACAGCGCTAACGATACTGGCTATCGGCACCTTGGGTTTTTTCATTGCCCGAACCCTGACACGGCAATTGGGTGGCGAACCGGATTTTGTTGCGGATTTGGCTTATAAAATCTCGCAAGGGGATTTGACCACCGTTATTCAACTCAAAGCCGGCGATAACAGCAGTGTTATGGCCAATATGAAGCAGTTGAGCGATAACATCAAAGCGCTATTAGCCGAGATGGATCATATGGCCGCTGAACATGAAAAAGGCGATATTGATGTAGTGGTTGATCAACAAAAATTCCACGGTAGTTTCAAGACCGTCGCCAAAGGCGTTAACGACATGGTTAACGGTCATATTGCTGTGAAAAAAATGGCCATAAAGTGTTTCATGGAGTTTGGCAAAGGTAATCTCGAAGCCGATGTTGAAAAATTGCCTGGCAAAAAGCGATTTATCAATGAAACCATAGATTTAGTTCGCAATAACATCAAGGCTTTAGTAAATGATGCCGCCATGCTGTCGCAAGCAGCCGTCGAAGGCCGCCTGTCAACCCGCGCGGATGCCACGAAACACCAAGGCGACTTCCGCAAGATTGTCGAAGGCGTCAACAACACCCTGGATGCGGTGATCGGACCTTTGAACGTCGCGGCCGAGTACGTGGACAACATCTCTAAAGGCGCGATCCCCGCGAAAATCACCGACACCTACAACGGTGATTTCAACACCATCAAAAACAATCTGAACAACTGTATCGACGCGATCAGCAGCATGGTGGCCGAAGCCGCTGCCTTGGAAAAAGCCGCCATCGAAGGCCGCTTAGCCACCCGCGCCGACGCCAGCCAGTACCAAGGCGATTACCGCAAAATTGTCGAAGGCGTCAACAACACCCTGGACGCCGTGATTGGCCCCTTGAACGTCGCCGCCGAGTACGTGGACAACATCTCGCGCGGGGCGATTCCGGCGAAAATCACCGACACCTACAATGGCGATTTCAACACCATCAAAAACAATCTGAACAACTGTATCGATGCGATTTCCAGCATGGTGGCCGAAGCCGCTGCGCTGGAAAAAGCCGCCATCGAAGGCCGCTTAGCCACCCGCGCCGACGCCAGCCAATACCAAGGCGATTACCGCAAGATTGTCGAAGGCGTCAACAACACGCTGGACGCCGTGATTGGACCTTTGAACGTCGCGGCCGACTACGTGGACAACATCTCTAAAGGCGCGATCCCCGCCAAAATCACCGACACCTACAACGGTGATTTCAATGTCATCAAAAACAACCTGAACACCTGCATTGATGCGGTGAACGCCCTGGTGGCCGATGCCAATATGTTATCGACCGCTGCCGTCGAAGGTCGCTTGGCGACCCGCGCGGATGCCACGAAACACCAAGGCGATTTCCGCAAAATCGTCGAAGGGGTCAACAGCACGCTCGATGCGGTAATCGGGCCCTTGAACGTGGCCGCCGAGTACGTGGACAACATCTCGCGCGGGGCGATTCCGGCGAAAATCACCGACCACTACAACGGCGACTTCAACACCATCAAAAACAACCTGAACAACTGTATTGATGCGATTTCCAGCATGGTGGCCGAAGCGGTGGCCTTGGAAAAAGCCGCTATCGAAGGCCGCTTAGCCACCCGCGCCGACGCCAGCCAATACCAAGGTGACTACCGGAAAATCGTCCAAGGCGTCAATAACACCCTGGATGCGGTGATCGGACCCTTGAACGTGGCGGCCGAGTACGTGGACAACATCGCTAAAGGCGCGATCCCCGCCAAAATCACCGACACCTACAACGGCGATTTCAATGTCATCAAAAACAATCTGAACACCTGTATTGATGCGGTGAACGCCTTGGTGGCCGATGCCAATATGTTATCGACCGCTGCCGTCGAAGGGCGTTTGGCCACCCGCGCGGATGCCACTAAGCACCAAGGTGATTTCCGTAAGATTGTCGAGGGCGTGAATCTAACCCTGAATGCGGTGATCGGCCCGTTGAATGTGGCGGCTGACTATGTCGATAACATTTCCAAAGGCCACATTCCCGCCAAAATCACCGACACCTACAACGGTGATTTCAACACCATTAAAAACAACCTCAACACCTGTATCGATGCGGTCAATACGCTGGTGGCCGACGCCAATATGCTGGCCACCGCTGCGGTTGAGGGGCGCCTGCAAACCCGTGCCGACGCCAGTAAGCACCAAGGCGACTTCCGCAAAATCGTCGAAGGCGTCAATGACACCCTGGATGGCGTGATCTTGCCGCTCAATGAAGCGGTCGAAGTACTGGCGTTGGTTGAACAAGGCGACCTAACCCGCAACGTGACCGGTAACTACCAAGGCCAGTTGGGTGAATTTAAAGACACCGTGAACAACACCGTCGCCAAACTCTCCCAAACCATCGCCGAGGTAATATCTGCGGCGGATCAACTGGGCAATGCCTCCGAGCAGATCAGTTCCACTTCGCAATCGCTGTCGCAAGCTGCCAGCGAACAGGCAGGCAGTGTCGAGATCACCAGCGCCAGCATCGAGGAAATGGCGGCCAGCATCAACCAGAATGCCGACAATGCCAAAGTCACCGACGGCATGGCCAGCAAAGCCGCTACCGAAGCCAGCCAAGGCGGTGAAGCGGTGAAACAGACCGTTGACGCTATGCGCGAGATTGCCAAAAAAATCGGCATCATTGACGACATCGCCTACCAGACCAACATGTTGGCATTGAACGCAGCCATCGAAGCGGCGCGCGCCGGCGATCACGGCAAAGGCTTTGCGGTGGTGGCGGCGGAAGTGCGCAAGCTGGCCGAGCGCAGCCAAGTGGCGGCGCAGGAGATTGGCGAGTTGGCCGAAAACAGCGTCGAGACTGCGGAAAGTGCGGGCAAGCTGCTGGATGAAATCGTACCCAGCATAGCCAGAACCTCCGACTTGGTGCAAGAGATTGCTGCCGCCTCCCAAGAACAATCCGCCGGTGTCAGCCAAGTCAACAATGCGATGAACCAGATGAACCAGATTACTCAGCAGAATGCATCCGCCAGCGAACAGTTGGCGGCTACTGCGGAAGAAATGACCAGTCAGGCTGAACAACTGCAATCGCTGATGAGCTTTTTTAGACTCGACAATGGCGGTCGAAAAGCGACGATCACAGCTGAAGTCAAATCAGCAAAAAAGGCTGTCAAAATCAAGCCCGTCGTTCAGGCAAGTGCGAATATTGATCATGACTTCGATTTAAACCAGTTCGAACGTTTCTAGGAGCGGGCCATGACAGGACTTGCAACAACTCAAGAAAAGCTACCCGCCGCGCAGAGCAAACAGACTGCGCTGGCGGGTCAATACCTAACCTTTACGCTTGGGGGAGAACTTTACGCACTGGGCATTTTGAGTAGTAAGGAAATCATCGATTACGGCAATCTTACCGAAGTCCCCATGATGCCGGTGTTTGTGCGCGGCGTGATTAATCTGCGCGGTAGCGTGGTGCCGGTGGTGGATTTGCTGGCGCGCTTTGGCAAGGGATCGACGCCTGTGGCCAAGCGCACCGGTATCGTTATTGTCGAAACCGCCAGCGAAACTGAAGATGGCGTATCCCAGGATTTGGGGATTATCGTGGACGCCGTCAACGAAGTGGTTGAAATCGGTGAACAGGATATAGAGCCGCCGCCCAGTTTTGGGGCGGGGATTCGGCCTGACTTTATTAACGGCATGGCCAAACGGAATGGCCGCTTTGTTATTTTGTTGAACGTCAGCAAGGTGCTTTCGGTGGATGAAATGGCGGCTTTGAGTAAAGTTCGCCAAGACCGTCAAGCATTGCCGGATACAATCAACGCTTGATCGTTCCAAGACTTGAGGCGTTTAAATTTATCGACATGTTGGTTAACCCACAAATAGGAGTTTAGAGTGTCGTCAATCCATCGTGTCGGCGCGCCGATATTGCATAAGCAAGAGTTTGCCTGGATCAGGGACTATCTTTACAAGCACGCCGGTATTGTCCTAAACGATAGTAAGCAGGCTATGGTAATGGGACGTTTGGAGAAGCGTTTGCGTCATCATGGTATCGATAGCTATGGCGAGTATTTTCGGCAATTCGGTAAGCCGGGGTTCGAAAATGAAACGACGATGGCTATCGATTTGCTGACTACCAATGAAACCTATTTTTTCCGCGAATCCAAGCATTTCGATTTTGTAGTTGAAAAAATTTTACCGCAACACTCAGCGGCAAAACCGTTTCGAGTTTGGAGCGCGGCCAGCTCCAGCGGTGAGGAAGCTTACACGCTGGCAATGCTGTTGGCGGAATATTTGAGATCCCGGCAATGGGATATTGTCGGGACCGATATTTCCACACGAATTCTGGAAAAAGCCCGGCGTGGTTTGTACCCCAGCAATGCCGCCGAAAAAATCCCTCAAATCTTGCTGAAAAAGTATTGCCTGAAAGGGACTGGTCAGTATGACGGTTTTTTGCTGGTTGCTCCTGAGCTACGCAGCCACGTTAAGTTCGAATATGCCAATTTGATAGGAACGTTGCCGGACCTGGGTACCTTCGACGTGATTTTTTTACGTAACGTAATGATTTACTTCGATATGGAAACCAAGCAACGCCTGCTGGACAAAATTGTTAAATACCTGCGGCCCGGCGGCTATTTTTTTATCAGTCATTCCGAATCTTTAAGCGGTATGAAAACCGAGCTGCAAACCATCATGCCGTCGGTTTATCGCAAAGCTTTGGATTAATTGGGCTGTAGCGAGCTAGTCCGGCATTCGCGTCTAACTACCTGCTTAACAAACTGCTTCAAGTGCGTGCCTCCCTCATACTTAAAATCGTCATTTCGGCAGCGAACACCACAATCCAGGTCGCACATGGATACAGCGAAGTTTACCTTCCATAGCGCTAAATGGCGAGCATGACGGGCTTTCTTTGGTTTAGCTGAGGCCTGTTATTGATCAGGAAACTTTATTCTCCACCGCCGACTCGTTCATAATCGCGCTTTTATTTTCTGGGGCGGCCAATATGCGTTATTTACACACTATGGTTCGGGTAAAGGATCTTACCGAATCACTGGATTTTTATTGCAATAAGCTAGGTTTGCTTGAAGTGCGGCGCATGGAAAGCGAAACCGGACGTTTTACCTTGGTGTATCTGGCTGCACCTGGCGACCGGCAAACCGCTGAAGCGGTTGACGCGCCATTGCTGGAGCTGACTTACAACTGGGATACCGAGGACTACGGCGGTGGCCGTAATTTTGGACATTTAGCCTTCGAGGTAGACGATATTTATGCGGTATGCCAAGACTTAATGGCGAAAGGGGTCACGATTAACCGGCCGCCGCGTGATGGTCATATGGCATTTCTGCGCTCACCCGACCAAATTTCTATCGAATTGTTACAAAAAGGCCAGGCATTGCCGCCGCAAGAGCCGTGGGCCTCCACGCCCAATGTTGGCGTTTGGTAAGGTCTGTCGAATTGTTACCGCTGAGTCTTTATATCCATTTTCCGTGGTGCATCCAGAAGTGCCCGTATTGCGACTTCAACTCCCACGCCGTTAAACACCCAATTCCCGAACAGGCTTATATCGACGCCTTGCTGACCGACCTGCGCGCTGATCTGGAATTGCTGGGCGGGCAGCGGAAAATCAACAGTATATTTATGGGGGGCGGCACACCCAGCTTGTTTTCCCCGGAAGCCTTAGGTCGTTTGTTGGCCGGTGTCAGGCAGTCAGTGCCTGTTGCCGAACATTGCGAAATCACTTTGGAAGCCAATCCCGGCACCTTCGAAAGCGCAAAATTTCATGAGTTTCGGGCATTGGGGATTAATCGCCTGTCGATAGGCATTCAAAGCTTTCAGGACCGGCATTTGCGGACATTAGGGCGGGTGCATTCCGCCGCCGAAGCCAAGGCCGCGGTGGAAATTGCCGTTACGGCCGGGTTCGATAATTTCAACCTGGATTTGATGTTCGGCTTACCGGATCAAAGCGAGCGCGAGGCCTTAGATGATGTGGAAACAGCAATCAGCTTGGCCCCAACCCATATTTCCTTTTACCAACTGACGCTGGAACCCAATACGTATTTTTATAAATTTCCGCCGAAATTGCCGGAAGACGACCTGATATTTGCCGCTCAAAAGCGCTGTCAGCGGCTATTGGCGGAGAACGGCTTTCAGCAGTACGAAGTGTCTGCGTATGCAAAACCCGGCAAGCAATCCCGGCATAATCGCAATTACTGGCAATTTGGCGATTATCTGGGGATAGGCGCCGGCGCGCACGGCAAAATCAGCCTTGCCTTGCCGGATAAGATTATGCGCACGGTTAAGCCGAGAAGCCCGGAACAGTATTTATCGCAACCCGGTCGATCACAATACGAAGCGATTGAGGTCGCACAATTGCCGTTAGAGTTTCTGATGAACCAGTTGCGAGTAAAAACGGGCTTTAGCCTGAAGGATTTTGAACGGACCACCGGATTGGCGGCAAACAGCTTGGAGCCTAATTTATCGCGCTGTGTGGCTGAAGGCCTGTTGTGTCGGGATGGCTTGGTCTATCGCTGTAGCGAAAAAGGTTGGGATTTTCTGGACGTGGTCCTAGAAAAATTCATCGATTAAATACGCGCGGGTATAATTGCTCTCATTTTAGATTTGTAACACTCCACGATGCTCGATTACCAAAAACAGTTTATCCAGTACGCTTTGGATTGCGGCGTATTAAAATTTGGCGAATTTCATTTAAAGTCCGGACGTGTCAGTCCTTATTTCTTTAATACCGGCCTATTCAACAGCGGCGCTCAGCTGGATAAATTGGGGCAATTTTATGCGCAGACGCTGATTAGCGCCGGTGTCGAGGTAGATGTATTGTACGGACCGGCCTATAAAGGCATCCCGTTGGTCAGCACCACCTCGATTGCCTATTCCCGCTTGCAACGCGACATTCCGTTTGCGTTTAACCGCAAAGAAGCCAAGGATCATGGCGAGGGCGGCGTATTGGTCGGCGCGCCCTTGCAAGGCAAAGTCTGGATTCTGGATGATGTGATTACCGCAGGTACGTCGGTGCGTGAATCAGTGGAAATCATCAGTGCCGCCGGCGCGACGGTTGCGGGTGTCGTGATAGCGCTGGATCGTCAGGAAAAAGGTCAGAACGAATTGTCGGCCGTGCAGGAAGTGTCGACACAATTCGGTATTCCGGTGCTGGCGATAATCTGCTTGGCGGACATCATCGAATTTATTTCCCAACAGAGCGGTTCGGCGGATAAGTTGGCCATTATTCAAGCCTATCGACAGCAGTACGGAATTTGAGTATCCATGCGTGCCCGAGGCTTTTGCTTATGGATTATTGGTCTACACTTAGCCGTTACAATTTGCCCCTTATATTGAGTACAGTCGGAACAAAGGCGAGCCATGAGAAATCTGGAATTTAAAGAACAGTTGCACGAATACACGCAGTGGCGCGAACAACTGATTCAGGGTATCGAATTGTATCGGGACTGGCGTAACCGTTATCGCTTCAGTGACCCGCAAAGCACAGATACCTTGCTGAATATATTGCAAGGCTTGCAAAATGATCGCGTCACCTTGGCGTTTGTAGCGGAGTTTTCCCGAGGTAAAACCGAACTGATCAACTCGCTGTTTTTTGCGGAAACCGGCGTGCGCTTGTTGCCGTCTTCGCCGGGCCGGACCACGATGTCGCCCACCGAGCTATTCTGGGATGAAAAAGGCGGCAGTTACATTCGGCTGCTCAACATTGAGAGCCGCTTGGAAGATATATCTTTGATGGATTACAAGCGCAATCCGGATCGTTGGACGCAAATCGAGCTGAATTGCGAATCGCCTACGCAAATGCAGGAAGCGTTTAGAGAGTTGGTTGCCACGAAGAAGGTTTCTCGGGAAATGGCCGATAAACTGGGCCTGTGGAACGAACGCGAAGCGGCCGAGCAAGGCATTATCAATCCGGAAACCGTGGAAGTGCCATGTTGGCGACATGCGATGATCAGCTTTCCGCATCCTTTGTTAAAAGAAGGTTTGTGCATTCTGGATACGCCGGGCCTAAATGCCTTGGGTACCGAGCCGGAGTTAACCTTGAGCATGTTGCCCAGCGCTCAAGCCATTATTTTCGTGTTGGCGGCCGATACCGGCGTGACCAAAAGTGACCTGGAAATGTGGAAAAGCCACGTTTGTAGCTCCAGAGGTAACCGCCGCCAGGGCTTAGCGGTGGTGATGAATAAAATCGACTCGATGTGGGACGATTTGGCCGGCGAGACTGGCTACGAAGCTTCGATCCAAAAGCAAATCGACACCTGTGCCATGATTCTGAATCTGGAGAAGGAAGTTATTTTCCCGGTCTCCGCGAAGCAAGCTTTATTGGCTAAGGTGAAGGGCGACGATGCTTTGCTGCAAAAAAGCCGTCTCAATCTGTTGGAAAGCTATCTGTCGGACGACATTCTCGATCAGCGCCGCGATATTCTAAAGGGTGTTGTCGATAAAGAAATCGGGTTTTTGGTCAGCGAGTCGGTCAAGTTGATGGAATCAAAAATCACTAACGCCCAAAAGCAGCTCGACGAATTCAAACAAGTCGATTTCGAGAACCAGGAATTGACCGGCAAATTGATGGCCGAAACCCGCGACCGGCAAAATGCCTATATGGCTAATATCGAAAACTTTCAGGCCAGCCGTAAAGTGTTTGCGGTGCAGGCCAAGATGTTGATCGATTCGTTTGCCAAAGAAAAAATCGACGACATTATCCGCCGTACCAAGGAGGATATGAGCAAAAGCCTGACGACTTACGGCATGAAACAGAATATGCGTAGGTTGTTTGACGAGTTGCGGGATCTGCTGCAAGACTCGGTGGATATGACCGAAGAAACCCGGCGCTTGATTAAAGCGATTCATAAGAAGTTTCAGGATGAATACGGTTTTAAGGAAATTGAGCCACAATTGTTTTCGATAAAACAACATCAGTTTGAGCTGGAGCAGATTTTTGAAGAAGGCGAAGCGTTTCGCAATAGCGCTAAAACTACGATGACTGAGCAAAGCATAGTGGTTAACAAGCTTTATGGTACGTTGATAGCCAAAGCAAGGAATATTCTGCAGCAAGCCCAACGGGATGCGGTTACCTGGAGTAATAGCGTACTGTCGCCGCTTATGCACCAGATCAAAGATCACAAAAAGCAAATCGAAAGCCGCTTGATCATGCTCAGGAAAATCAATGAATCCAAAGGTAATGTCAATGAAAGCATTGCGCAGTTGGAGGGCGAATTGGGGCCACTACAAGTCCAGTATCAAGAGTTGCTAGAGATACTTAAAGCCGTGCATCTGGAAATTAAAACCGATTAGTGCCGATTTTTGCTCCGTTGTCGCAGGTTACGGCAGCCCTTTTGTTGTTTGCCCCGCAGGACTTTCAGCGCTAGAACTCAGCAATTCGTTAAAGCGGCACCAGTCAAAAAATGGCCCAGGGTCGGTTTTTCGGCCTGGGGCAATATCGCTATGACCGGCAATACGCTGGCTCGACAGTTTCGGATAATTCGCCAGTAGCGTTCTACACACATCGGCAAGGCACCGATATTGAGCGTCAGTGTAAGCCACGCTGATAGCCCCCTCCAGCTCTATACCAATAGAAAAATCGTTACAGCGTTCCCTGTCTTGATATTTTGACACGCCTGCATGCCAAGCCCTGCGGTTGAACGGCACATATTGCCGAATGCTGCCATCCCGGCGAATCAATAAATGCGCGGACACCTTAAGTTGATGTATGTCTTGGAAGTAAGGATGGTTGTTTGGATCCAGGCAGTTGCAAAACAATTGGTCGATATAGTCGCCCGCGAATTGCTCAGGCGGCAGGCTGATGCAATGGATAACCAATAACGAAACATCTTCGGAGTCCGGTCTGTCGTCGCAGTTCGGCGAAGCGACCTGGCAGGCGCTAGTCAAGTAGTGATCGCGAATTATCATGATTTTCAAGCTTTGTCAGTGATGCGGTATTTTATAAGCTTTGCCAACCACCCCTATACTTTTACTTGCCTCACATTGGTCAGAGTTTGGCACGGCTGTCACCGCATGCGGTTTATAATTACTCTCCCTGTTCATCGTCCATCACACGCCCATGCAACCAAATTCCACAGAAATCTCGCTTTATCTGGCTGAAGATATCGGTAGCGGCGATATTACCGCCAGCATCGTTTCAGCCGAGACTCAAGCCAATGCCGCAGTGATAACTCGCGAACCCATAGTGCTGTGCGGTAGAGCTTGGTTCGATGAGGTGTTTCGACAATTAAGCCCCCAGGTAATGGTCGATTGGCAATGCAATGAGGGCGAACGTGTCTCAGCGAACACCGTACTTTGCAAGTTGCGCGGTCCCGCTCGGGCCTTGCTGACGGGCGAGCGCACGGCGTTGAATCTGCTGCAAACCTTATCCGCGACGGCGACCATCGCCCGCCGCTATGCGGATGCCGTGGCGGGTACCGGCTGCAAGGTGTTGGATACCCGTAAAACCCTACCCGGTTTACGTTTGGCGCAAAAATATGCAGTCAAATGCGGAGGTTGTTTCAATCATCGCATCGGTTTATTCGACGCCATGTTGATCAAGGAAAACCATATTATCGCGGCAGGCTCAATTGCCAATGCAGTCAAGCTGGCTAGAGACTATGGGAATGTGACGGTCGAAGTGGAGGTGGAAACTCTTGACGAGTTTGCCCAGGCATTTGCCGCGAAACCGGATCGCATCATGCTGGATAATTTTTCACTCACCGATATGCGCACAGCGGTACAACAAAACCAGGGACTACTCGAACTGGAAGCATCGGGCAATATTACTTTGGACAATATCCGAACCGTGGCCGAAACCGGGGTGGACTTTATCTCGATAGGCGCGTTAACGAAGAATGTTGCTGCAGTCGATCTGTCGATGCGCATTGAGATGCGCATCGATTAAACTCATGCTGGTGCGCTCAGTTGACAGCGTTCAGCATCTCGTTTTCGTATAAGCGTAGTTTTTTCCAGTTGGCGAATTTGCTGTCGTCGAACGGCGCATCGTGGTCGATGGCATGCTCGTAGCAGCTCCGAAATAGGCGCGCAGTGCGAAAGGCATGCAATTCGTCGTCGGCGGTTACCGTGTCTACATTGCCCACTTGGAAGGTTTTATTCCTGGACTTTCCATCTTTTACCCAAAACACCGTGTAGCAAAGATAGCTTTTGTCTTTGCGGTGATCGAACTTGATGGTTCTGGACACACCGGTTACGCCGGTAGTCGTTTTGTTTTTGGGTGGTTTCAGGAAGCGGGTCTTGCTGCCTTTTAATACCACCAGCATCTGATCGCGCCAAGTAATCGCGGCTTTCAGCGACTTGGTTTTGCTGCCCCAGAGCTTGTGAGAAAAATAACGGCTGCTCTCCTTGCCACGCCGAACAATACGAACTTGAAAACCGAAAGTATCGGGTTCTGTAATGTGTTTTACTTTTGCCATTTGACGTACCCTAAAAAATTCACCAAAGGTCTGCATAGTGAATTTAAGCATCGCGAAGCACGCAGACCGCCTGTTAATTGTGTAAGCTATGGATTACAAATTAGCGCGAAATCAGCCGTCTTGCAAGCGGAATTTAAGGGGATTATTGGGCAAATACCAACTAAATTCGTGTAGAATAAGCGCCAGCCTTCTCGCAGAGGCGCAAACATGCTCTTAACCTTTTGTTTTATAAAAAATTTTGGAGAAAATTGATGAGCGTTTTAGTAGGTAAGCAAGCCCCTGACTTTACAGTTCCTGCGGTATTAGGCGATGGCCAAATTGTTGATTCATTCAGTTTCTCAGCGGCCACTAGCGGCAAATACGCAGTACTTTTCTTTTATCCATTGGATTTTACATTCGTTTGCCCAAGCGAATTGATTGCCTTGGATCATCGGATCGACGAATTTAAAAGCCGCGGCGTTGAAGTGATTGGTGTTTCTATTGACTCACACTTTACCCACAACGCTTGGCGTAACACGCCTGTCAACCAAGGCGGTATCGGCCCTGTCCGTTATACTCTGGCTGCCGACCTGAAACACACTATTGCCCAAGATTACGACGTAGAGTCCGCTGGTGGCGTAGCTTTCCGCGGTAGTTTCTTGATCGACAAAGCCGGTGTCGTCCGCCATCAAGTTGTCAACGACTTGCCACTGGGCCGTAACTTTGACGAAATGCTGCGCATGGTTGACGCGCTGCAATTCCACGAAGAGCATGGCGAAGTTTGCCCAGCCGGTTGGAACAAAGGCGATGCGGGTATGAATGCCAACCCAGCGGGCGTGGCTGAATATCTGAGCAAAAATGCTGACAAACTGTAAGCATTAGCTTTACTCTGAGACAAGGCGCATTGTCTAGACAATGCGCCTTTTTTATTGCCTGAATTTTCTCTGTTTCTCGCCCCAATGACTGCGAATTCAGTGTAGCGCTAATTCCATTAATCGCCGCTCGGCATTTTTTATATCCGTTACCGCTATGGTTTAGGCGGCCAACTTGAGTGTTGACAGCCCCTCGTTATACGCCTGATGCGGCGTTTTGCGTTTCAGACTGGAATGTGGTCGTTCGTGGCTGTACCACTCGAAATTGCCGAAGATGCCTATCGTTTGGGGCAAACCGGTCTGATTGAATTAATGGATTCATCGCGCACCCGGACCGAAATCAAGTTGAATCATCTGGAGTTGATTCAAAATGAAATCGAAGCAGAATTGGATGTCATGAATGCCTCGGGTTTGTTGGCGGTTTATTTCGAAAACCCGGCATGACGCGGCCGGTTTTGCATGCTTATCGGGTTCTATCAAGCTTGCGGTAGCCTATGGCTTCGCTGAGGTGGGAGATTTCGATATTCTTTGAATTCGCCAGATCGGCAATCGTGCGCGCCAGTTTCAATATTCGGTGGTAAGCCCGGTGCGACAGGCCGAATTTTTCCAGCGCTTGTTCCAGCAACTGATGACCGGCTTCGGACAAAGTACAAATAACCTTCACCTCGGCGGCGGTTAACGCAGCATTGGCTTTGCCTTGGCGGCGGTAAGCAATGTCGCGGGCTACGACGACGCGCTGCCGAATCGCTTCGCTGGTTTCTTCACCGGCCGCAGAGCCCTTGCGCAATACCTCCAGGGCGACGCGCGGCACTTCCATATGCATATCTATTCTGTCCAGAAGAGGCCCGGAGACTCGAGCGCGATAGCGGGCAACTTGTTCGGCGGTGCAGCGGCAACGGCCGGAGGCGTCGCCCAGGTAGCCACAGGGACAGGGATTCATCGCTGCAATCAACTGAAAAGTGGCCGGAAAGTCGGCTTGGCGGTTGGCGCGGGAAATCGTGATATGCCCGGTTTCCAAGGGCTCGCGCAGCACTTCCAGGACTTTTCTATCGAATTCCGGCAACTCATCCAAAAACAACGCGCCGTTGTGCGACAAGGATATTTCGCCGGGTTTTGGGTTGCTGCCGCCGCCAACCAAAGCCGCAGCTGATGCGGTATGGTGCGGCGCTCTGTAAGGTGGCTGCCGCCAGCGACTGACGTCCAGGCCGTGGTCGCTGATCGAGGCCAACGCGGCGGTTTCCTGGGCTTGCTGTTCGCTGAGTTCCGGCAGAATGGTAGGCAAGCGCGCCGCCAGCATCGACTTGCCGGTGCCGGGCGGGCCCAGCATCAATAAATTGTGTTTCCCGGCGGCGGCGATTTCCATAGCCCGTTTGACGTGAAATTGGCCGTGCACGTCGGCAAAATCGACCGTGTGAACCGCTTGCTCGAAGCTGAGATGAACGTCAGGTGGCGCGATGGCTTGCCGGCCGGCCAAGTGGGCACAGACTTCCAATAGTGTCCTGGCCGGCAGGAGTTGCGCATCCTTGATTAACGACGCCTCCGCCGCGCAACCAGCAGGCAGAATCAGTTGCCGAAAAGCATTGCGGCAATGAATCGCTACCGGCAACGCGCCGGGAATCGGCCGCAACTCACCGCCTAGCGATAACTCGCCGATGCATTCGTACTCGTGCAAGGCATCCTTGGGGATTTGCCCGGAGGCTGCCAGGATACCTAATGCAATCGCCAAATCAAAGCGGCCGCCCTCCTTGGGCAGGTCGGCGGGGGCCAGATTGATGGTAATGCGCTGGAACGGAAATTCGAAGTGCGAATTAATGATCGCCCCGCGCACCCTATCCTTGCTTTCCTTCACCGCCGTCTCGGGCAAGCCGACGATATTTAAAGCCGGTAGGCCGCTACTGACATGCACTTCCACCGTCACTTGCGGGGCGTCAATGCCGGAGCGGCCCCGGCTGTAAACGACGGCCAGCGACATGGCTTTTTAGGCTTGCGGAATCCGTTGTTCCAGTTCGGCGACGCGCTTTTCCAGTTCTTCCAAACGGGCGCGAGTTTTCGCCAATACGGCTTTTTGCACTTCAAATTCTTCGCGGCTGACCAGATCCAGTTTGGACAGGCCGCTTTGCAGCAAGGCGTGGACGTTCTTTTCCACATCGTCTTTCAGATTGGTCAAACCGGGAGGGATTGCGCCGGCGATACGCTCGGCAAGATTGTCTATGGCTTTGGGATCAAACATGGTGGCTACTCTTGGTCTATGAATGAATTGGGAACGGGTAAATGGTCACGACATATTTTATCAGTATCCTCGCGATCCAAGGGTTGTTCGGTTAAGCCGCATTGATAGTGATGCTGTTCCACCGAAAAATAATGGCAGGAACGACACAAACCAAAACTCTTCGAGTCATTGACTTTTTGCAGCACGCCCAACGTGGTTTGCAGCGCCTGGCCTATGGTATCGAACTCCTGGCGGCTGACTTTGGATTCGGCCTGCTTAAAAACATCCAGCGGCTTTAACTCTTCGATCAACCGCTTGCCGGCCTCGGTCAGGCTCAGATGGACCACCCGACCGTCCAAAATGGACGTGGTCTTATCCAGATAGTGCTTACGCTCCAAAATCTGGATAGTCTGGGACACAGTGCCCTTGGTCAAACCCAGATACTCAGCCACCGCAGCGTGGGTGTTGCTGTATTTATTGCACTTGGCCAGATACTCCAGCACCTGACCATGTACCGGTTGCAAACCGATTGCTGCGTATTTTTTGCGTTCTTCCGAACGTAGCAAGGCGCTGATCCGCTCGATCAGCTTGAATGTGTCTAGTTCATGCATTGGACCGATTCTACCACAGGCCGGCCAATTCCAAGCGTGGCGGCTGCCGGACGCAACTATCCGGCCACCGTCGCCAAAAAAAGCTACAGTCGATCCATGTTGTCGCTCCAGGACAAATTATCGTTTACGAAAAAACGATAGCCCGGCTGTGGGCCCGTAACCTTGTTCAGCACATACAGACTACGGCCGACGCCGCGACGGCGGTAGCCTTTTTTCTCTTTGCTTACCAACTGGTCGCGCCAGGTGCCGAAGTTGATGTAGGTAAAGTTTCGGCTTGGTGCGCCGTCCGCGGTGTGCTTGATATCCGCTTCGGTTTGCAGCGGGATATGGGTATGGCCTTCGCCGTGCAGCCGAAATCCTTGTTGCAGGAATAAATCCTGAAATGTCGGAAACACCTGCAAATTTTTGAAACTGGCACCGTCTTCTCGATACACCGAACTGGGTCCCAGCAAGTCAAGCAGTGTTTGTACTTGGTCATAAAGCCATAACACGCCGCGTACCAAGTGCAATTGCACCCGGAACATATGCAACGGGCCGGTGACCATCAGCCACACCCTGGCAACGCGAAACGCCAAGCGCCGCCAAGCCGGAGAGCTGCTCAGCGTGTAATCCCAACTCAGCCACAGGCACAGGGTTTCGTATAACTCGTTCTCGATAATGTCCCGCAGTTCGTTGCCGGTTTTTTTGTCACGGGTTTCTTGCAGAATCCGGGCAATTGCCGCCGAGGTGGGCCGGTACAAATCCAATTCGTCCAGAATGCGTTTGATACGGCTAACGTTGGCTTGCGAGTCGTCCAGACCAGTAAGCTTGAGTTTGCAACGGTAGATAAACGTGGACAGCGCACCGGCCGCAACCGTATCGCCGAAACAGGCCGCGATGAACGGCGCGTAATGGAGTTGCTGCCAAACCTTAGCCCGCCAACCGTCCCCTGTACTCCAGCCCGGTAAGTTGTTGCCCGGCGTAAATGCCAAGCTGTTTTCCCGATCCCGCCATTGGCCGTGAGTAATAAATACCCGCAACTCGGCATCTCCCCAATAAAACGGCAGCCACGGTACGCTGTTTCGGTCGGCAAAATGTTGTTCGTCATCGAAATACATCTTGCCGACCCACTGCCGATACTCGGCTGACAAATTAGCCAGCTTAGGCCCCAAGCACTCGTCGTAATACATCCGCAGGGTGACCGGATCGGTGAAAATTTCCTTATCGTGATTGCCCAGTAAGGTGATGACTTCCAGATGGGTATTTTTCAGGTCGTCAGGAAGCCGTTTTAGATGATTGAAAAAACCGTCCGCGTTGTTGGCGTGCAAGCTCACAATCTCGGCCATGATTTCACGCAGGCATAAGACAAATTCCGGTTTGTCGCGCTCCCACGGATAGACACCGTGCTTGGCCCACACCGCGCTTCGAATCATATCCACGACGTCGCCGTCCAGGATCAGCGTCAATTCGTCGACTTGCTGAGTTTTGCAAGTACTGGCGATGTCGGCGAAGAATTCGGCCCAAACAATTTCCTCGCTGCTTTGATTGCCGACCGTGTTATCGGTGAAATGCAGGTCGCTGATGCTGATGCACAGCCGGTTCAACCCGGCGGTTGGTCGGGTTTTGGTCGGTTGCAGCGTATCCAGCGTTAGTTGTAAATCTTCTTGGGTACTTGTCATAGCTGCATTCCTCAATTGCGATATTTATTCAAAAATTCCACGAAACGCGGAAAGATGTCCTGCGCGGCATTTTTGCCCATGATCACGTCCGCATGCCCGTAATCCGGAATCACCGCCAGTTCATGGCGGCCGGGCACGATTTGCTCCAGACGTTGGTGGCAGACGATATTGGAGTTGCGGAACAAGGCATTGTCCTGGCCGGCGACGAATAGGCACGGCGTGTCAATTTCGGCGGCATGTTGGAAATAATTGTCCGGCAAGCTGCGGTAACGCGGTTCGTTGGGCTGATATTTCACGGCGGTGTTATTAGCATTGACCATTTTCAACACATGCCGGTAGTAATTGACGCTACAGCCGCCAAACAAATCACCGCAGCGGCGATGAGTCACATCCTGCAGATTTTCGTGTTTGTACAACACAGGAAAGCCCCAGCCCCACATGAAACTGAGCATATGACATTCCGGCGAGTCGCATTCGTGATGAAACGCCGAAATGGCCGTCGCCAGCAATTTACCCGCCCCCCAACCCGGTTCGCGCCGCCAATAAGGGTTCAGATAATCCACGCCCAAAATGTAATCGGCGGCCAGCGGGCCCAGATACAGCTTGATCTTGGCCGGCAGCGGCACGCACGGCGTCAGCGCCACGCCGTTGGCGATCAGGCTGCGCACGCCGGTCACCGCTTTGCCGAACAAGCCCATGGTAAACGCCAGCGCCCCAAAGCAGTGGCTGATGACATGAATGCGGGCGGAAGGACCGACCGCCGCGCGCACGGTGGCGATGGCCGCCGGCATGTCGTATAGCGCCAGATCGTCAACATTGAAGTTGTGTCTATGCAGGTTATAGGAATAGCGGTTACTGATCCGACCGTCCAAAGTCCAGACGTCGCCAAAACCATGATCCAACAGATAACTGGTCAGGTTGTAATGTTCCGGCATGATGAACATATCGCTGGCGGCGGTCAGGCCCGGCACCAGCACTACCACATCGTCGCTAGCCGCGCGCTTGAAGCGCAATAAGCTCAGGCCCAGCCGGTCGGCGGTCGTGAACTGATGGGTGCTGACCTCCGCATCCTTGACGCCTTCCAAGGTATACAGTGGGATTTCCCGCTCGAAGCTGCCCATCTTTGGCAACATGGATGGTTTGTAGACTTCCCACAACGCGCCTAAAAAGAAGCCGCCGAAGCGTTCGATGGCATGCAGACGGTCTTTCAAGGTATCGCCGCTGGCTTTGATCGTCGTCAGCTGTTTGGCAAAGTCCATCACTTCGATATACAACAAGCCGGTGGCGTAAACCTTGGCTTTGGCTTCCTTGTCGGCTTCCACATGGCCCTTGAATAAGTTAGTGAACAAGGTGGTGGTGTCGGCCCATAAGTCCGGGCCGACGTTGTTTTGAATCTGTTTGCGACCGCTCAAGGTCATGGCCTGACCATTGGCATCGGTAAAAAACAGCCGGTAGAGCATTTGTTTGCGGTCGGCGTCGGCGCTGTCGACGAACAGATTGAACACGCCTTTATCGACGTTACGCCGGCCACCGATCAAATCGCCTTCGACATAGCCGATGGCCGCCGATTGGTGAGCTTCGGACTCCAAAAAGGTATCCAGGTCGTCGCTCTGGATGGTCAGATGAAACATGAAGTAATGGTTATCTTCCTTGCCTTGCTGGTAACCGTCCTCAAAAGCGGTTTGGCCCAGGCTGAGATAGCCTTTCATTTCTTCGGTGAATTCGAACGAGGTTTTGCTGTTAGTTGTCATGTCAGTAGTCCTGTGAATTGGGTTTACACGCCCAGGCTGGCATCGGGTTTGATGCCGGTGATGCCTTCCGCAATCCATTCCGCGGTCGCGGAAATGGTCGCTACCGGATTGGCACCGACTGCGCTCGGCAAGATCGAGCCGTCCACCACATACAAGCCCTGATAACCGAAGGCTTGGCCGCGCTGCTCGGGATGGCCGCTGACCACGCCTTTGTCCGGCGAGTCGGCCAGGATGCAGCCGCCTAAAGGATGCACGGTCACGTTATGACGGATCGGTAAGTCCCAGGTCGGCAACGGGAAAAACCAGTCGGATTTGACAAATTTTTTGAAGCGTTCGCCAGTCGCGAGAATTGCTTGATACAAGCTCATGCTGGTATCTTGCGGCCAATCCAGATCAATGTGTCCGGTCTTGTTCAAGGTCAGCGTGCCGTCGCCATGATCCAGGCCCATGCACAACATCACCACGGATTTGGAAGATAAATCGTCCTTTAATATTTCGTGTAGCGAGAACCCCAACGTGCCGTTCCAGACGCCGTTGCTCACGTATTTCTTCAGCCACTCGATTAACGCTTTCACGGCGCGAATCAGTTTGCGTAAAGTGCTGGTCGGGAAAACGCCTTCGATATACCAGGCCAGTGAAGCCGGATAAGAAGCGTCTTCCAGCACGAAGGCTTGCTGTCTGTTGAAGCGGTCGAACAGGTTGTAATCGGTGTATTGGGTGATTACCGGGCCGTAGTTGGGGTCGGCGTCTTTTTTGCCTTCAATCGCGAACGATAAAAAGTCGCCGTTGCCGGAGAACCAGCGTCCCAGTTGCTCGCTAAGTTTGGGCAGGCTGTGATGCACATCGCGGCAGCGCAGCAATAGCTCGTTGCTGCCGAAGGTGCCTGCCGACACCACGACGCGGCGGGTTTTCAGGCTTTCCAGTTTTCCCGTGGCAAAGTTTTGAAATTCAACCCGATAACCGAATTCGCCGCTGGCGGAGCTGTCGTCGTCACCATGCTGATTGAGCGGGATGATATTTTCGGCTTGGCAGTCGGTAAATACCTGGCCGCCATGCTGGTGTTGGCCGGCGTGAATGTAGTTCAGATCCAGCGTGTTTTTCGAGTGAGTGTTACAGCCGATATCGCATTCTCCGCAATAGGTACACGAGGTTTGCGTGGCGCCGTAACGGTTTTTTTCCTGCAAACCGATGGGGATTGGCGAATCCGAAGCGTTATAGTTGTAATCGTTACCAAAGAACACGCAGATGTCGGCCAGCTTGCTGCTGCGGTTTTCGTGGGCGGCAAACTCTTGAAACAGTTCGGTGCGGACGATTTTTCTGCGGTCGTCAGTTTGCCAGGATGGCACCGGGCGAGCGCCCAATACTTGTTTGGCAACTTGATAATACGGGGCCAGGGTGGCTTTATCCAGACCGGTCGGCCAGCCCTGCTCGAAGACCTGTTCGGGCGGTTCGAGGAAGACGTTGGCGTAAATCAACGAGCCGCCGCCCAGGCCCGCCGAAATCACTGCATCCATTTTTTTGTAATTGCGGACGTCAAACAAGCCGCGCAGATTTTTGTTTTGAATGTGGCGTGGTCGGTCTATCGCCTCGCCTTCCACGCTCCAAAAACTGTCGGAAATTTGTTTGGGCGAGCGGGCGAAAGAGCCCATTGGATAATGCCTGCCGCGTTCCAACAGCAAGACTTTGGAACCCCACTTCTGCGCGAGCCGGCAAAAGCTGATGGAACCGCCGAAACCGCTACCGATGACTATCGCTTCGTAATCGAAGTGCTGACTAGCCATTTACACCTCCTCAAGAATGATTTTTTATTATTATTGGCTCATTGTCCTGCTATCGGATGTTGAAGAAAAACGGTGTTGCCGGGTAAAGGCTATTGCTAAAACCCTGTACAGAACAATGTCTTACGGCAGCATGCGTAGACGCTGCCTGGGCAGTATAGCCTAGTTTTTGCCGTGATTCGATTAATGCGAGACGCGCTGCAGACAGAGCCGAGCAAGCCGTTAAACATTCCGTGCTTCAGGGGTAGGCAGGCTATACTGAAGGCCTCTTTTAGCGATAGGTGAGGAGCCGTTATGAAGAAAATATCCGTCAAAAATCCGGTGGTGGAGATCGACGGCGATGAAATGACCCGCATCATCTGGCATTTCATTAAAGACAAATTGATTCTGCCTTACCTAGATCTGCAAATCGATTATTACGACTTAGGTATCGAGCAGCGCGATGCTACCGACGACCAAGTCACCATCGATGCGGCCCACGCCATTCAAAAGCACGGCGTTGGCATCAAATGCGCAACCATCACCCCGGACGAAGCGCGGGTGGCAGAGTTTGGATTGAAAAAAATGTACAAATCACCGAACGGCACCATTCGCAACATCCTGGACGGCACCGTGTTCCGCGAACCGATCATTTGCAAAAACGTGCCGCGCTTGGTGCCGAATTGGACCCAGCCGATCTGCATCGGCCGGCATGCGTTTGGCGACCAGTACCGAGCCACCGATTTCGTCACCAAAGGCAAAGGCAAGCTAAAAATCAGCTTCATGCCGGACGGCGGCGGCCCGGAGCAAAGCTTTGAGGTCTATCATTTCGAAGGCGACGGCGTCGCGTTGGCGATGTACAACACCGACGAGTCCATCGCTGGTTTCGCTCGCAGCTGTTTCAATGTGGCCTTGGATCGAGGCTGGCCGCTGTATCTTTCCACCAAAAACACCATCCTGAAAAAATACGATGGCCGCTTCAAAGACATCTTCGAAGAAATCTACCAAGCGGAATACAAAGCCTTATACGAAGCCAAAGGCATTGTCTACGAACATAAACTGATCGACGACATGGTGGCTTCAGCCTTGAAATGGAACGGCGCCTTCGTTTGGGCCTGCAAAAACTACGATGGCGATGTGCAATCCGACACGGTGGCCCAAGGTTTTGGTTCACTGGGTTTGATGACCTCCACCTTAGTCACGCCAGATGGCAAAACCATGGAAGCCGAAGCAGCTCACGGCACCGTTACCCGCCATTACCGCATGCATCAACAGGGTAAGAAGACCTCGACCAATCCGATTGCCTCGATTTTTGCCTGGACGCGCGGTTTGGCGTTTCGCGGCAAACTGGACGGCAACGCCGAGTTGATCAACTTCTGCGAAACCTTGGAAAAGGTCTGTGTCGATACCGTCGAGGCCGGGCAAATGACCAAGGATTTGGCCTTGTGTATCTACGGCGATGATTTAAACGACTCGCATTATTTAACGACCGAGGATTTTCTGGAAGCTTTGCGAGCCAATCTGGAACGCAGCCTTTCGGCGTCATGAGGCTTTTGCCGTTCGCTGGGTTTTAGTTGCAATCCCAGCGAACTTTTAAGTTGCTTACTCGCTCACAGAACACTGAGAAATCATTGCTACAATCCAGGCTAAGTTAATCACTCAGCCCATAGGTACACAAACATCATGCGCTTATTATTGGTAGAAGATGACGCCATCCTTGGTGATGGTTTAAAAGCCGGCTTGACGCTGGAAGGTTATGCGGTGGATTGGTTAATCGACGGCGCGCAGGCCGACGAGGCGCTGAAGTTGAACCACTATGATCTGGTGGTGTTGGACTTGAACTTGCCGCGCATGGACGGAATGAGCGTGTTGAAGAACCTGCGCCGGCGCAAGGACAGCACCCCGGTTTTGGTCTTAACCGCCCGCGAAGGCGTCGCCGAACGGGTGGCCGGTCTGGACAATGGCGCCGACGACTTTGTCACCAAACCGTTCGACCTAGCGGAAATTTGCGCGCGCTTACGCGCATTGGCCCGCCGCCACGATGGTCATAGCCTGCCAGTGATCGAACATAAAGGCGTTACCATCGATCCCGCCGCGCACCAGGTGTATTTCAACGGCAAGCCGGTTGATCTGGCGCAAAAAGAATTTGAAGTGCTGAGTTACCTAATGGGACATATCGGCCAGGTTATTTCCCGGGCTCGTCTGGAAGAGTCGCTCTACGCCTGGGGCTCGGAAGTGGAAAGCAATGCGGTGGAAGTACATATTCACCATCTGCGTAAAAAACTGGATAGCAACCTGATTCGGACCATCCGCGGGGTCGGTTACATCATCGACGAGAACTGATGGTCAAACATTTTCGTCTGGCGCCACGCTCCCTGAAAAAGCAGCTGCTGCTGTCGCTCCTAACCTCGCTGTTGTTGGTTTGGGGCGTTACCGCCTACTTCAGTTACAAACAAACCCGCGACGAAGTCACCGAACTATTCAACGCTGAATTAGCTCAATCGGCACGGGTGGTACACGCCTTTGTCGAGAATATGGTCCGGCAACGTGCACTGACCAAACTCTGGGAGCGCGACAAAGCTCCAGAACTGTTCGACACGCCCATCCTCGGCCACAAATACGAACGCAAAATTGCCTTTCAATTACGCTCAGTGAAAGAGGGGCTGGTGTTGCGCTCGGAAAGCGCGCCGGAATTTGCCTTATCCTTGACGCGAAACGGCTACAGCGAAACCATGCTGTATGGTCAGCTTTGGCATGTATTTAGCCTGAGTACCGAAAACGGCAATTATGTGATTCATGTCGGTCAGCGCGACGATATTCGCCGGGAATTGGTGGAAGGCATCGCCGGCCAGCAAGTGATTGGTTTTTTGATCGCATTGCCGATATTGGGCATGATGATCTGGTGGATCGTCAGCCGCACCTTGTCGCCGGTCAACCAGGTCAAGGAGCAATTGGCCAGCCGGGCAGCCGGCTTTCTGCAACCGCTGTCGGTGGATAATCTGCCGGACGAAGTATTACCGGTGGTCACGCAAATCAACAGCTTGTTTGCGATGCTGGAACAGGCTTTTGCCAACGAGCGCAATTTTACCTCCGACGCTTCCCACGAACTGCGCACGCCCTTGGCTGGTCTGTTGACGCAAATTCAAGTGGCGCAAAAAACCACCGATACACAGATGCGCGATCAGGCTTTGCAAAAAGCCCAGCAAGCGGTATCGCGGATGACGCATACGGTGCAACAATTGCTGACTTTGTCGCGAGTGCAGCATCAGCAGGCCGGGATTGCCAAGCAGTCCGTTGATGTTAACCAGGCCTTGATAGAGGTGATTTCCGATCTGGATCACGCCGCCCGCGATAAGCGTATCGATATTGAATTGCAAGGAGAGCCGGCTCTAGTGATCGTCGCCAATCCTCAGTTATTTCAAGTGTTGTTACGCAACTTGATCGATAACGCCATTAAATATTCTCCGATTGAAGGGCATATCAAAGTAGCTTGTCGCCGCGAAAACAAGCGCTTGCAGCTGACTGTGGACGACAGCGGCCCCGGTGTTGCCGACGACGATTATCAGCGCATCACGCAGCGCTTTTACCGTTGCGTGGAAACCGCCAATAGCGTTGAAGGCAGCGGCTTGGGTTTGTCCATCGTGCAGCGGATTGTGGCGTTACATGCGGCGGATATTGATTTTGCCAAGTCGGAGCTGGGTGGTTTGCAAGCACGGTTACACATGGATTTGGCCGGTTCTGCGCCTGTGAAATAGAGGCAAATTTATTCGAATCAACTGACGCCCAAGAATATGCTTGCAGCAAGACGAATGCAGTTTTGAAGAGCCAGCAGATTATCTTGCGGTCTCGTAAGTCGGGTTAGCTCGATAGCGCGTAACCCGACATTTCAACTAATGCCTAATCGGTTGCTTTTAAACTTGTCTACGACAGCGGCTTAACGAGAACACACCGACTACGCTGCCAAATAACCAAATTGCAGCCGGCAACGGTACTGCGGCCGGTTGCAAAAATCCGCGAATCTCGCCGCCGGGAAATAACGAAGTATGAATGTTGAGATAGGCTTTGCCCGCCTCCGCGCCAACTAGTAGCGCATTCAGGGCACTGCTGACGGTACCGCCGTTATTGGTGATGAATGTCGCGTTATAGCTGCTGGCAAGGCTAAGATCGAATGTTTGGTCCATACTGCCGGATGTTACGCCCAAAGGAAATCCAACAAAGCTTGGCGTTTGACTAGCGACCCCGGCAGTCGCCGCGCCCGCAACGGAAGTGCAGCAATGAATGTGAGCGGCTGTGGTATTGCCCTGCAACCCACTGAAAGAAAAATTAACCCGCATGGTGACCAAGTCCAGATCGAAAGTGACTGTACCGCTGCCAAAACCTAAAGAGCTATTGGGCGGCGCTTCGTTTGGCCCGGATAAAACGACGGCATAACTAAGTTCGTGAGCTGCCACGCCAATACTGGTTAAACTTGCCGATAGTAACGCTAGTAACAACATAATGCTTTTCATGTAAATCTCCCTAAATACCAATGCAAAATTAAAAGATTTTGTGTCAAAAAAACGTCTGCCAAATATCTCAGCCCGCTACCTTCCCCCGACAAGGCGATGGGATTGTCACTTGCTTTAATAGGTACGGTCAATCATACAATTTTTAAGTTTTTCAATGGCTAGCCATTAAACCAAGTGGGCTGGCGGCAATGCCGGGATAGGGCGATTTGGCCTTCAAACGGCGGACCGAAATTTGATCGACGCGGCTGCTATCCATTGGACTCCTGCATTGCTCGAAGTTGCGGGTGTTTCCCGGTTCTGATTTGCGCGCCAATATGATCTAATCATCGCCTTTTTTGTCAGAGAGGCGTCATACCCATGCCGAACTTGAAGGCTATATACTTGAGCGTTGCCGTGCTCACCAGCTTGGCGTCGTTTGGTTGTGGCGAGCAAAAACTTGTTACGGCGAAGCTGGCTTTAGATCAAAGTGTTCTCAGTCCTATCGACGCCAAAACGCTAGGTTTACAAAATTTGGTCAGTTTCGATGTGTATGTCGACAGGCAGACCGTGCATGCCGCCTTCGTCGCGACACCAACCGGCAGTAAGCAACCTTATATAGGCTATCTGCATTCCGAAGACGGCGGATTGCATTGGTCGCAGCCCAGCGCTTTGAGTCCGCAATTTAACCAGCCCGTAGAGGCGAAAGTCGGTAACGATATACAAATTGCTGCCGCCGGCGACAAATTGCTAATCGTCTGGCAAACTACCGGCGAATTGCCGGGCATGGGGCCGTTATTTGCGATTTATTCCAATGACGCCGGCAAAACTTGGCAGCAAGGTGTCAAGCCGACCGGCAGCGATGCGGATCAGTCCCATCATGAATTGCTGGCAGATCAGGAAGGTCGTTTTCATGCTGTCTGGTTGGATGATAGGGACGAAAACGGTTATCAGGGGGTGCGGTATGCGCGCAGTAGCGATGTCGGTAAGAGTTGGGAATTGGCACAGACTATCGACGATTCCAGTTGCTCGTGCTGTTGGAACCGCATGATTCTGGGTGCAGACGGTAAATTGAATACGTTGTATCGGGATATGAAGCCGCGCGACATGGCGCTGGCGCAAAGCGCCGATGGCGGCGCCAGCTGGCAACGGCTGAGCACCGTGGGTGAGTTCAACTGGATTTTCGACGGTTGTCCGCATAACGGTGGCGGCCTGGCTGTGGCCGGCGATGGTTCCTTGCATAGCCTGGTGTGGACCGGCGCGGAAAATCAGGTGGGGCTGTATCATATGCAGTCCGCCGATGGCGGCAAAAGCTGGGCGCCACCGCAACGCTTAGGCGAGGCCGGCGCGTTTCATGCGGACATCGCGTTCGGCGCCGGGCGCTTAGTCGCGGTGTGGGATGCACTGGGGCCGGAAGGCTCTAAAGTGTTTGTCTCGGAATCCGTCGATAATGGCGAACATTGGTCGGCAAGTAAGTTGCTATCATCCGCCGGCGCTTCGGCGACCTTCCCGCGCATCGTCGCCACGCCGACGGGCTTGTTGGCAATGTGGTTAGAGCAAACGCCCACCGGCAAGCAATGGTCGGCGGCGGTTTTACAATGATTTTTATACTTTAAGAGGTGGTCATGCCCAAGTTAGACATAACAAAAATAATAAAACCCGGCTTGTTGGCGCTCGCGTTATTCAGCCCGGTCTCAGTATTTGCGCACGCGATTCTAGTGAAATCGCAACCCGCCAAGGACGAGACCGTCACCGAATCGCCCAAGCAAATCGACCTGTGGTTTAACGACGCAGTCCGCAGCGAATACAAAGCCCTGGCCGTCATCGACAGCACCGGCAAGCGGGTGGATAACCACGACGTCGCGCAAAGTCTGACCAATGGTGCCAATATCTACGCCACTGTGCCAACACTGGCGCCGGGCACCTACACTATTCGCTACCGCGTGGTTTCCGAGGACACTCACATAGTCACCGGTAAATTCGAATTTACCGTCAAACCCTAGTCTGCATTCTTCCATCGGTTTATTTCTATGAATATTCAGCGACTTCCCGTCTTTTTTATCGCCGGGCTCGTGGCCTGCGTGGTTTTACTCAGCGGTTGCGACAAACTTGGCTTCGGTACCAAACAATCTAATGCACTGGGCAATCGTCCGGATTTGGATTGCATCATCGCCAACGATTTTTACGCGGTGCACTTCAGCGCTTATCTGCAGCCGGATAAAAACGATAAAAATCCTGATCCTAAAGCTGCTTTTGTGCCGTTTTGTCAGAAAATCCCCAGAGCCGGCAAGATGTTTTTCACCGCCGATTTGATCGACCGCGATATTCGCGCCACGCCGATTGGCATTAAATTGGTGGAAGTGGAAAAAACCGGCCAGAAAGCGCCGGATGATGTGCGCGAAATCCGCACAGTCGCCGAAATCCCGTCCAAACTTTATCCGAAAGGCGCGGTAGAAGCGCAAGCCGATGTGGATAAAACCGGCGATTATGTGCTGTATCTGTTGATCGGCGAAGCGATGGAAGACGATGATAAATTCCGCATTGCGCTGGAAGTGGGTGTCGATCCCCAGGGCGCCGATTTACCACTAGTGGCAATAGGTGGCGTGGTGGCCTTGGTGCTGCTGGTGCTGGGATTTTTGGTTTACCTGCACAAACGTAGAAAAGCCGCGCAAATCAATGGTAATGGGGAACAGCCCTAATGACGAGCGGATGGAAAATGCTTAGGCTGTTTGCCTGCTGGCAATGCCTGCTGCTGGTTTGTTTGCTGCTGCCATCGGGCTGGGCAGCGGCGCACGCCCCTGGCCTTAGCTCAATCGATGTGACTGTCAAATCCGACCAAGTTATCGCTAAATTGACCTTTGCCCTGCAAGACATCGAAGCCTTTGCGCCGATGGACAGCGACCTGGATGCGGAAGTCAGCGCCGCGGAGCGCGAAGCGGCCAAGCCGGACATCGCCAAAATGCTGGCTGCGCAGTTGCGGGTTAATATTGATAGCGTTGATGTGCAAGCCGTGGCGCCGGGGGCTGTCGTTTACGACGAACAGAACAACGCCCATGTCGAATTTATTTTTCAATCTGTGCCGCACCAACAGTTACAGGTGCAATCCAAGTTATTGGCCTGGCTACCTGACGGGCATCAGCAGTATGTCACGGTGCGCGACGCCGCCGGTAAAACGCTAAGCGAGAAAATGCTAAGCAGGGCCGACGACCAGTTGCAATGGGCATTGTCTCCTGCCGATCAATCCGTGGCGCAAAACGATTCCCGATTTTCCGCGTTTGCCGATTTTTTGAAGCTGGGCATCGAGCACATCCTCACCGGTTACGACCACCTGTTATTCCTGTTTGCCTTGCTGGCAGTCACGCATAGTTTCTGGCCGGCGATCAAGATCGTCACCTTCTTTACCATCGCCCATTCCATCACCTTGGCGTGTGCAGGGCTGAACATCATTGAGCTACCCAGCAGCTTCGTCGAACCGGTGATTGCGTTGACCATTATTTACGTGGCAGTGGAAAACATCATGCGCGGCGACCACCCCAAGGGCCGGCAATGGCTGACCTTCGGCTTTGGCTTGATCCATGGCTTTGGCTTTGCCAGTGTGCTGCGGGAAATGAATATTTCCAGCGGCGACACCGGCATCTTATTGCCCTTGCTGTCGTTTAACCTAGGCATAGAAACCGGCCAAATCGCGGTGGCATCGGTGGTGTTGCCTATCATCTGGTGGCTAAACAACAAGCCTGCATTTGCCGAGAAATTCTTGAAAGGTTGTTCGGCCATGGTAGCCTTGATGGGGGCCTATTGGCTGTTGGAGCGGACGGTTTTGTAAACCGCCCTTGAGGGGGGGGGCCTAGCATCAGAAGAGGCAAACACCGAGTTGCCCCAGAATTTTAGCGATTCCGGGACGTCTTGAATAGCCAAGACCATTGACGTCTGCAAAGACGCCTGCGCCCTCAACTGTGACAGCGCAGGCAACGGGTTTCGCATTGCGCTACCCATCCTCGAAATTTGCCATCCCAGTCCCTTAGGCCGGGTAGCGCAACGCGAAATCCATCAATCAGGCCCTCGTTTTTCGTTAAATTGTAAACAATCCCGATCTAAAGCTGTGTTTATTCGCTATTTGCAATAGAATACAAACCATCCCCTTCTCAACAGCTAGCTCTCCGGAGAATTTGACATGACTGATAAAAAAGTGACGTTAAAACAGGAAGACCAAGACCGCGTAATCGAATTACCGGTCACACCCGGCACCATGGGTCCGTCCGTCATCGATATTCGGTCTTTATACGCACAGACCGGCCATTTTACTTACGACCCCGGCTTTACCTCCACCGCCAGCTGTACGTCAAAAATCACCTTCATCGACGGCGACGCCGGCGTACTGTTGTATCGGGGCTATCCCATCGAACAACTGGCGGAAAAATGCGATTTTCTGGAAGTCTGTTATCTGCTGCTGAACGGCGACCTGCCCAACGGCTCGGAAATGAAAGGCTTCGTCACTACCATTAGCCAGCATGTGATGGTGCACGAACAGCTGATCAAATTTTACAGCGGCTTCCGCCGTGACGCACACCCGATGGCGGTATTGGTGGGTGTAGTCGGCGCACTGTCGGCGTTCTATCACGAAGTAATGGACATCAACTGCAAGGAAGACCGGTACATCTCCGCCATCCGCCTTATCGCAAAAATGCCGACCATGGTGGCAATGTGCTACAAATACAGCATCGGCATGCCGTTTATCTATCCCAAACGCAAACTGGGCTATGCGGAAAACTTTATGCGCATGATGCACGGCGACCCTGGCGAAGATTATCTGGCCAATCCGGTGTTGGTCAGAGCGTTGGATAGAATCCTGATCCTGCATGCCGACCACGAACAAAACGCATCTACCTCCACCGTGCGACTGGCCGGATCCAGCGGCGCCAACCCTTACGCTTGCGTCGCGGCCGGTATTGCCTGCCTGTGGGGCGCGGCACACGGCGGCGCCAACGAGGCGGTGTTGAACATGCTGGAAGAAATCGGCGATGTGTCGAAAATCGGCGAATATGTCGCCAGAGCCAAGGATAAAAACGATCCGTTCCGCTTGATGGGTTTTGGTCACCGGGTTTACAAAAACTACGACCCGCGCGCCAAACTGATGCGGCAAACCTGCCACGAAGTGTTGGACGAATTGAATCTGAACGACGACCGCCTGTTCAAACTGGCGATGGAACTGGAGCGCATTGCCCTGGAAGACCCATACTTCGTCGAGAAAAAACTCTACCCCAACGTGGATTTCTATTCCGGCATCGTCCTCCGCGCTCTAGGCATCCCGACCGAAATGTTCACCGCCATCTTTGCTTTGGCCCGCTCGGTGGGCTGGATCGCGCAATGGGACGAAATGATCTCCGATCCCGAATTGAAAATCGGCCGCCCGCGCCAGTTGTATAAAGGTGTGACGACTAGGGACGTGAAATCGATTTCTAATCGGTGATAAAATAAATAGTTAAGTCCCCTATCCTTCTGGACAACTGCACATAACTTAAAGACGGGCAGCCCCTTCTCCCTCAGTACCCACTGGGCATAAAGGAGAAGGCTGGGATGAGGGGATCAATAAAGTTCTTTGCCTTATTTATTCTCCTCACCCCAACCCTCTCCAGCAGGAGAGGGGGCTTAACTTAACGGTATTAACTCTAGCTCTCTCCCTTAGTAAGGGGGATTTTTGGGACGTTATTTAGCGCATTGGTTGATGACCTTTAAGAAGCAACCGCCGAACGCTTCAACACTCTAATCTGCAAAAAATCCCAGGCAAAACGTAGTAGAAACACCGGGTTGGTGGAAAAATAACGTTTAACCAGCCGCCTATCCTTAGCCATCCGATAGCACCATTCCAAACCGCTTTTTTGCATCCACAGCGGCGCCCGCTTGATGTGTCCGGAGTGAAAATCAAAAGCCGCGCCCACCCCCAATTGCACCGGCACATGCACTCTGTCCAGATGCGCCGCAATCCATTTTTCCTGCTTGGGCGCGCCTAAGCCCACCCAGAGAAAATCCGGCCTGGCGGCGTTGATCAAATCGACCAATTGTTGATCTTCTTCTGTGGACAAGGGCCGAAACGGCGGAGAATGCCAGCCCACAAGCTCTGCTTGCGGATAACGCTTGCAGATGTTGGCGACCAAATCCGCCAAGACCTCGTCTTTACCGCCGAGAAAAAAATGCCGCCAGCCCAACTGCTGCCCGTGATCCAGGCATTTCAACATCAAGTCCGGCCCGCAAACTCGGGTTTTAATCGGCGCTTGATGCACCAGCTTGGCGTACCAAACCAAAGGCAGCCCATCCATGGTGGATAAGGCTTTGTTGGAAATATCGCGCAACTCATGATCGGTGAGACAGGCCACGGTGGTATGCACATTGGCGATACAGACCTGATGGGCTTGGCCGCTGGCGATCCACTCCTGAAATAGTTGTAACGTAAGCTCGTAATCCAGAATAGGGAAGCGTATTCCGAAAATATCTACTGACTTGATTGCTTGCATTCCGTGCTCCATCGGGCGGTTAATTGAAAAGTGATGTTTTTAATTTTGTCACCCCTAGCATCGCTATATTTGCCTCCGGAGTCAATTCAGAGCAGACCAATTCGACTAAATAAAGGGATACCAATCAAGCGTGCTCGCATTCCCGCCTGCGTGCAATACCGTTAAGTTAAGGATAACCAGCTCCTTCTCCCTCAGCACCCGGGGTATAAAGGAGAACGCTGGGATAAGTATTCTCCTCACCCCTATCCTCTACAGTAGGATAGGGGGGCTTAACTTAACGATATTGACCAACCCTATGGTTTAGCCCAGTAGATACGCGAGAACTTCCGATAGCTATAGGGAACCTCTAAAAATCCCCTCTCCCTATGGGAGAGGGCTAGGGTGAGGGGGTAAATAATGATTTTAACCCCCTCATCCCAACTTTCTCCTTTGTGCCCTGCTGATAAGAGATTTTTAAATTTTTAGCAGTCTCCTATAAGTTTAAGGAGCGCTGCCATAGCTAAAGCGTTCAGAAAACCAGCGCGGTCAAGGTGCACAATTAACCACCAGCTCATCACTATATTGACCAACCTCGGCGTCCTTCAAGATATAAACCGCTGTATAGCGGCGCAGTTCCGGCTTGCCGGCAACCAGTAAAGGCCGGTTATCGATATAAGGCGGTATCGTATCCCTGGCTAAAAACACAAACTCCGCCTCCCCCTCGCGCTGACAATAGATATTGATACCGTCGCTCTTGGATTTAACAAAATTGAGAACCACCACGCCGCCCGTTTGATCTACACCGGTCAAAACCGGTTTAGCGTCGTTAAGCTTGGTGGTATCTTCCGAGCCTATAATGCCGAGCAAATTACCCAAAGCATCGGAATAAGCCGGATGCGCCTTGATGCGTCTGACTAGGGCTCTCACTCGGCTTTCGATATTATTGCGACTGGCAGTTTTAGCCGCCGTGGCATGCCTTGCTGCCGCAGAAGCGGCATTTACTTCGCTGATCTTGGTATGTAACTCCTGATTATCGCTATCGACACTAGCAATATCCTCGGCGGATAAACCAAATTCCGCCTGACGCGCGGCGAGATTGACCTTAAAACGATCATGCCAAATCAATAAATCGCTATCAGGGTGCGGAAAATAATCGGATTTAGCCATTTTGAATTCTCCATATTGTTATCAGAGGGATACCTCAAAAAATTAAGAAACCGCCTTCTCACTCTAGGGGGATGTCGTAAAAAACCGAAATAGCCCCTTCTCCCCCAGTACCCGCGGGGGATAAAGGAGAAGGTTAGGGTGAGGGTATTAAAGCACTAGTTTATTGCCTTCTCACCCTAGCCCGCGCCGTTATGCCCAGTGGGAGCGGGAGGAAACGGGATTTTTAGACGCTTAAAAAACGCAATACCGCACAGACATCGGCGCGGCAGACTTCACCGTAGAGCTAACCAAAATCGACGGCGAAACTCTAACGGCTTAATTAATTCTATATACATTATAAGAAGCTCTACAAGCCTTTGCTGGTGCGGCTAAATGTCGCGTCCGCACTCATGACTAGCTCATGGTTGCCGACAAACCAATGGGCGGCAACCATAGAAAGTTCATCGGCACCCACAAAACACCTGGAGGTACCCACAGAAGGCTCAGCGGTGCCAACAACGCTCCTGGCGGTACCCCCAGACGCTTCATCGGTACCGACAATGCCTCCGGCGTTGCCAATCAAGGCCTGTAGCGTGCCTCCTAGCCCTCTGTGAATACTCCCAAATCGTCCAGATCAGACCAGAAAGCAGGCTTCGGTACACCATTAAGATTTAATTAAAATAAAAAAATGGCTTGGTTATCAAGCCATTATGTTTTAGGCTGTACCTAGCCTCCAATATCATCCGCTTAAAATTCGACACACTTGGCCAGGCTGGAACAGTTAGCTTGATGCACGCATCAACAACACCACACTCGCCAAACCTGACGAATTTACTCATTGGTCGCACATAGCTATAGGGAACCTTTAAAAATTAAAAAATCTCCTTCTCCCCCCGGGAGAAGGTTGGGATGAGGGAATTAAATATGAAATATGTTCATCCCTCACCCTCTCATTTATGCCATGCGGTTACGTAGGAAAAGGGATTTTTAGAGGCTACCCATATAAGCTTGGATGGGCACATAAAAAGCCATTATCGACACATGCAATCGAGATAGGCTGTTACCAACACATTTCAACAGCATGTCAGAACGGTGCGCTTTAGTTCAGATGCTAGCCAAGCGCACCAATTTGGCTCGTCAAAATTTATTAGACCCTGACTGCGGTTGAAAAAGCGGTATTCGTGAGGTTACGTATTTCGTTATTGAAAAGAGCTGCTAGTATTGATTCCGTGTTGGCGATGCAGACTGAATGGAATGGCCCGCAGTTGACCCAATTCTGAAACAATTTCAAAGTATCTTCGTAACCAAGGACCGGAACACTACCCCTCAAATATTAACTGAATTAGCTGACTGTATTCCGTGGTCTGTCAGGCTATTGGAGCATGAGTTAATAAAAGGAGAAAACTATGTTTATTAAACTTGTCATAACTCTAACCTTCGCGACGTTCTGCTCGGCAGCGGCGGCAAAGGATTTCTACGTGTCACCCTCGGGAAGTGACAGCCTAAATGGCCTGTCCCCTAGCGTCAATTTTTGGACGAAAACCGGTCCATTCAAAACCCTAACTCGCGCCCGAAACGCGATTCGGCAATTAAAAGCGGCGGGGAAATTTAATGAAGCGATTACGGTTCATGTTGGCAAGGGAACTTATCAACTCCAATCTTCGCTGGACTTTGATGACAAAGATTCTGGTGAACCAGGTAAGGAAATTATATGGACCGGAGAAAAAGGTGCCAGCATTATTTCCGGTGGCATAACTCTTAAAAATTGCCAACCAATTAGCGGCACTAATCAACATAGAATTTTAAGCTGCCCTATTAGCGCCGATCTCGTCACCGGTATTAAAGGTGAAATCAATGAGCGAATTTCCGGTAATCCACCTGCATTTGAACTTTTTATAGACGGACGTAGAATGCATTTAGCTCGATGGCCGGATAACGATTGGGCACATATAAAATTGCCTCTAAATTTCAAAACTCAATTCAATGTAGTTGAAAAAATACCACAGTTTTTTGGCGACTTAAGTGACGCTCAAATTCATACCTATGCAGGCAATGACACTTTCGACGAATACCTCGGTGTATCGAATATCGACCAGAGCAACAACAAAATCATTTTATCTAGCGAAACGCATGATAACTTGGCAAGTGGCCGCCGGTTTTATTTGCAAAATATCGAAACAGCATTGGACACTCCCGAAGAATGGTTTTTCGATAAAACCAATAACCAAATTTTACTAATACCTCCGGCTGGAACAAAATTAAACAACATTGTTATTTCATCTGCAACTAACCTTTTGAGAGTCAAAGACCTTAGTAACATTAGATTAAGTAACTTAACCTTCCAGTACAGCACTAGCAATGCTATCAATATAAATAGGTCCGACAAATTAATGCTGAATAACCTTGATATAAACAACGTTGCAGGCCAAGCAATACGCTGCCTAACATGTACTAATGTCACGATCCATAACAGCAATATTCATGATGTAGGCCAAGGTGGGATTTTAATGCTAGGAGGGGACAGACCAACGCTTGACCCTTCAGGTAATATTGTCGATAACAATAACATACTTAACTATGACTCTATACTATTCAATAATTCTCCCGCCATATCTATTAGAGGAACGGCCTCTACCGTATCTCATAATATAATAAAAAATGGTAATGGGAATGCGATTATCCTTAACGGAAACGACCATCTGATTGAAAAAAACGATATTTCTCAGATCTGTCAGCAATCGAGCGATTGCGGTGCAATCTATTCAGGTAGAGATTGGACATATCGAGGAAACATCATTCGTTATAACAGCATTCATGATTTTTCTGGCTATCAGTTATATACCGCCACTTTCAATATATCAAAAAATATTATTCAATACGTAAAGGATGGAGCTCGTGGCATTTATCTTGACGATGGCGTCAGCGGCTTCACTGTGTATGGAAATATTTTAGAAAATGCCGGCCAGATGAGCATTCAGATTGGTGGTGGACGTGACAACCGCATTGAAAACAACATTATTAAAACCAACAAATACGCCATTTTAACTGATTATCGCAGCCAACATTATAATTGGTCCATAAACAGACAAACTTTAACATCCATGCCAATTAGCGATACCGTCTGGCAGGTTAAATATCCCGAGCTGAGATTGCCTATGCACAATGACACGTGGCCAGAAGGTAATACCATACGGCAAAATATCATAATCTCTACCAGTTCTAACGGTCAATCCATACGTTATTGGATGCCTAAGGAAACAAATAACATAAGTAATAATCTGGTGTGGCGAGAAAACGGCAACATTAGAGTAGATTACAATGTACTGGATACCGGCGCAGAGAAAGGAGGGAGTCTCTGGGAAGACTGGTTAAGCCAAGGAGTTGAAAAGAATAGCCTGTTTGCCAATCCGTGTTTAACTATAACAGGCAATTCGATTAGTATTTCCTGCGAAAATTCTCCTATATATCAGATAGGCTTTAAGCCTATACCTACGGATATTGGCCCTGTTGAGTAAATTAAGAAATTTAACATATTAACGATTACCTTAAGCGCTCTATCAGAGCGCTTTTTCGGAATTATCATATGTGATATTTAATAGACTTTGCCAACAATACTCAAAACACCATCTATCACAAAATAACTCTAAAAATGCAATAGAATTTGACATTCTCGCCATATCACAAGCCCCATCGCGCGCCACTTAGAAACCAACTATTTTTATTTAAAAAAGATATTTTAAATACCCCCTATTGTAACGAGATACACTCCAGCAATCGTGCAGACAACTATTATATAATAAAGGCCATTCGACTATTTTTTATCACCCACAAGGCTTCTACTTAATTTCAACAAGCCACATAAATATAAATAATATTTTTTAAGACCTCAGACAACACAATATTTCATTTTCACCCATCACTTTTTCGAGCAATCTCAAATGAGAAATAAATCATTTTCTATTATTGCATTGATATGTTTTTCAACCACTTCAACGGCTCTCGACTACTACGTTGCCCCATCAGGAAATGATCAATCTAGCGGATTATCTCTAGACTCAACTTCTACTTCCGGCCCTTTTCAGACACTTTATCGAGCACAACAAGCCATTAGAGATTTGAAAAAAAATGGTCAGTTTAATGAGTCGGTAACAGTCCACGTTCAACCCGGCAAATATACGCTACAAAGACCATTAGAGTTTGATATACGTGACTCTGGCTTCGCTGACCTCGAAATTCGTTGGCAAGGCGAAAATGGACCCACAGTGATTAGTGGCGGCATATCTTTACAAAGCTGCACTGAGGGAGATAATAAAATCTGGAATTGCCCAACTACTAACTTAGCGTTAGATGATATTAAATACTCTGATACAAACCGTAAAAAAGGCAGCATTCCAGGATTTGAGTTGTTTGTAAACCAACATAGACTGCAACTTGCTCGTTGGCCAGACTCTGGCTGGGCACATATCAAAGCACCACTGGATGAGAAAAAAAAATTCAGCAGTTTTGAGAAACTACCCCTCCTACAAAGTGACTTTAGTCGAGTCCAGGCACATATCTTTGCAAGTAACGACTGGTATGATCAATATTTACCAGTATTAGCAATTGATCAAAATCGCAACGAAATAACCTTATCGGCCGACACGACCTTTCCATTAGCCAGTGGTCGACGATTTTACCTGCAAAACATCCTGTCCGAATTGAACAGTAGTGGCGAATGGTTTTATGACAAACCAAACGCAAGGATATTATTCATTCCACCCGATCAAGTTATTCCTGAAAATATTATAGCCTCTTCATTACAAAAGCTTTTATCGCTTAAGGCGGCAAAAAATATTAGCTTTCACAACCTAATATTTCGGCACAGCACGGAAACAGCTATCAGCATATATAATTCAAGCGACATAACTCTCAACAAACTTGAAGTTCATAATGTCGGCGCCAGAGCAATAGAAGCGGTAGACAGCAACAATATTACTATTTCTAATAGCAAAATCTACGATACTGGTGAAGGAGGTATTCTATTAATAGGTGGAAACAGAAAAACCTTACAATCGTCTAATAACCTAGCAATTAATAACCATATCCATCATTTTGGCACCACTATTTTTACTTACTCTCCGGCAATTCGACTGGGAGGTGCAGGTGGCAGTGCCAAACATAATACGGTCGAATATGCGGCTGGTACCGGCATCATTCTTGACGGCAACGATCATTTACTCGAAAAAAATGAAGTAAGTCATGTCTGCGAACAGTCATCGGATTGCGGTGCCATTTACATGGGTAAAGATTGGACTCAACGCGGCAATATCATTCGTTATAATAGTATCCATGATATCTTAGGTTACGGCCTGGAAAGCGTCGACCTCTCCAAAAATTTTTTCAAATATACTGCGCATGGCGCCAGAGGTGTTTATCTAGATGATGCCATCAGCGGCTTTACAATAACCGGCAATATCTTCAACAATGCAGGTGAAATGGCGATCCAACTGGGGGGTGGTCGCGACAATAATATTGAAAACAATCTATTCAATACCGAACAATATGCAATATTGGTTGATAATCGCTGGCCAACTTACAATTGGGAAGAAAACAAAAAACGCTTAAAAGCGGTGCCTTACCAAAGTCAGATTTGGCGTAACAAATACCCGGAACTCGCACAACCAATGGCTCACGAAAACTGGCCTGAAGGCAATAAAATCAGACGTAATGTAATTATCTCCAATAAACGCGGAGGAACAACCCTGAGGTATTGGCTACCGGAACAAAGCAACACACTGTCCGACAATCTCGTATGGAATACCACAGGGCAATTCAATGTCGACTACGATGTACTTGACCGCTTGAAAAAGCGAGCAGGCGCGCCTTGGCAGGATTGGGTTGGTGAAGGCATAGAACACGACAGCATCAATGTTGACCCATGCGTCACTATCGCTGGAAACAGCGCTACATTCTGCGCACAATCACCAGTCAAACAAATAGGATTTCAGATGATCCCGTCAGATATTGGATTAATCAAATAGCATGCCGATTTAAGTTCAGACAACATAGCATCCTCTGCTTACACTAGGTTGTAGAAAACGCTTTTAGGCCATTGCCGCCAGGTAAATGGCCTTCAACTGATTATAGTTGATCTCTGGTGTATACTTTTCCAAATAAGTCGCTCGAGCATTGTTGCCCATCCGCATACATTCATCAGGATGATTGATTAACCATCGCGCCTTTTCGGCAAGTTCGTGCGCATTGCCGGGTTCAAACAGCAATCCAGTTACACCATCCTCGACAATTTCCGCCATGCCGCCTAGCCTGGAAGCCAGCACAGGCAATCCGCGTGAGAACGCTTCTACTAAAACCATAGGAAAACCTTCATACCATTCTGAAGGCATTACCAAAAATTTGGCTTCCCTCATTAGCGCATCAACATCTTCCGCAGACTGAAACCCCAAGTACTTGACTGCGTTTATCCCACCAAGCTGATTGGCGAGCTCCCCGCTCCCAGCAATTCTTAACGGAACAGCTCCATTCAATTGCCGCCAAGATTCAATCAAGGTCTTAATGCCTTTCTCAAGGCTAACCCTCCCTACAAATAATGCATATGCTTGAGCTTGATTTTTACGAATGACAGCCTTGACTTCAGTGACAAAATTGGGTTTAACGCTGATTTTATCCGCAGGAAAACCGGCCTCGATAAATTTGTCTCTCGCAAAATTAGTCAACGCCACAAACCAATTCACCTTATGCTGCCAAGTACCTTGTTTTCGGTGTTTATCTACCATATGCGCAACGACCAGGCTGCCTAATTTCGAGCCACGATAACACCCATAAAGCACTGCCTGGTACGGTGAACCGCTCACACATTGCTCGCAAATGCGTCCATCACGCATAAGCAAAGCGCCTGGGCAGATCAACCGGTAGTTATGCAGTGTTTGTACTACTGGAACGCCTTCGTCAATACAAGCGTCGTATATGGACGGGCTAAGTTGCGGGAAAAAATTATGAGCATGAACCACGTCAGGCTTAAAACCACCTAATAAATCACGAGCACTCTCCCGGCTGGCAACAGAATAACTGGTAGTTAGTGCTGTTTTGATTTTCCCCGTCAAACTCAAGGTCAAGTCTTTATTATTGACACTCCAAAACATTACTTCATGCCCTTGCTCAATCAGCAATTTATGCTCATTGGCAACAACACCATCCTCTCCGCCAGCATGTTGGTAATGATTATGAGCGATTAGAATTTTCATAAAATAATCAAGATTAACTACAAAAAAGGGGGAAGCACTTAGATTGACAAGATCATCACAAATGAGCTGGCGAATTCAAAAGCGGAGATTATGCGCTAAATGCTTTCCAGAAATGCCGTCAATTTTCTTGCGGCGAAATCGCTAGCATATTCTTTGATAAACCGATTTCTAGCTGCTGAACCAGTTACCAACATCCATTCCCGATTTCCCAGAGCCGTTGCAACTATTCGGGCGGCAGCATGGGCATCATTTAGCGGTATCGCTAATCCTCCCACTTCATCGCCCAATATTTCTAAAACACCGCCAACTGGAGCAGCAAAAACTGGACGCCCCCTCGCCATAGACTCGATTAATGTAATCGGTAAATTTTCAATCGTAGCAACATGAATGCAGGCTCTATGCAACGCAATTTGTTGCGCGGCGTTATTAACAAATCCCACAAACCGCACCAAGTCCTCAACTTTTAATGCACGCGCTTTTGCCTCCAACATCACTCTATCTGGACCGTCTCCCACTATTGTCAGGGTCAGAGGTTGTCCCATCTCTCGTAATGCACAAACAATTTCCAAAAGGTATTGTTGATTCTTACGTGTTTCCAGCGTACCAATACTTATTAGATCGGCAACGGCTTCACATTCATCTGGTAAGCCAGGGTCAGGCAAAAAGTTGGGAACCACAACAGAAGGCACTTTCTCAATCTCGGGGATGCGATTAATAAGCTCACCCTTAATAAATTGGGAAACGAAAACCAAGCCATCGACTCGCGGTAATACGCTAGCTTCAAATCGCTGAATAGATCGATAAAGGTAGCCATCTTTTGCAATCAAGCCTTTGCCCACCCACTCATCTGCTTGAGAAATATTAAAATGGGTAACCATCACCACACGCTGACATTCAGATACTCTCGCACTTAGTGCCGCCTCGGCGGATATTGGGCATTGAGCATAGATGACGCAATCCTTTCCGGATTGCAAATATGATCGCAAGGTGTGCTTTAAAAAATGCGCATGCCAATAGCGATACCACCACACACTGAACGCCCCAATCAATAGCTTTCTTACCGCAAATACTGGGTAAACCTGCCAAAGTGGCGCGTTGTATGGAGTAATTAATTCGCTTGGCTGATTTCTTAAATCCAGGTAATCCAAGTAAGCGCGAAAATGCGTCTGCACCCCTGTATCACCTTTCGGGCGCATAATTGTGGCTATCAAGATCGCTCTAGTCATAGTCAAATTAATCCTTATTGCTCAAAATATGCCTGCATTATTGCATTGGTAATACCTAGGGCCGAATTATCGAAGTTATACTCAGCGACTCTAAGTCGACAGTTTTCAGAAAAACACGCATACAAAGTTTGATCGCTGAGCAAAGTAACGGCCGCTTGAGCCCATTGCTCTATGTTCAACTCCCTGATAAAACCATTTTCTCTATCGACAACCAACTCTCCTGCTACACCAGCATTTGGCGAAACAATCACTGGCAATCCGGAAGCACAGGCTTCGTTGGCAACCACACCCCACGGATCCCATTCGGAAGGAAATAGAAAAATCTTGGCGTCTGCATACAGTTTGGGAAGTTCCGCTTGAGTTGCATATCCCAAAAAACGACAATCAACGTATTCGGAAATATTGTCGGCATAGGCGCGCAACTCAGCCTCCATCTCTCCACTACCCACGAAATCAATGGACGCCCTTCGACCCAGCCGAATCGCCGTTTCACGCGCCACTTCAAGAGCAAATATTGGGCGCTTATGTGCGACAAATCGCCCGCAATAAATAAAGTCTTTAGGTTCTGCTGATGAGGTATAAGAAAAACGCTCGTTGTCCGCACAGAGACAAGATTTATAGATACGATTTTCGATTACTCCGTAATTCCTGAACAAGGACTTGCTGCCATCGCAAGCACCGATAAATGCGCTACTAAACTTAAAAACAATACGACGTACTAAACGGTGTATCCAAGAAAGCGACTGCTCTGATTTTGCGGTGCCATCCGTCATGACTATATGAGGGACTCCGTGAGCAATAGCCCAAGCAAAAGAAAACAAAAAGGTCGGAATATAACCCGTAGTTATTACAACATCGGGCCGTAATTGATTGAGTAAGGGCCAGACTCTCAAATCACTATGCATAAATCGCCGCTCCATGGCTCGATAGCGGCCCGTCAAAAAATACGAGACAAAGCCATAATCAGAAGTATTAAGTACAGTATCAATATGAGGAGGCGCACAAAAGATAAGCGCAAGACTTATACCTTCTGCCTGAGCAACTTTACGCCACACGGGAACTCGATAAGGCGCCGGAACATTCGTGACAATGACCGCATTGATCTCCGTTTTCATCAGTATTGTTCCATAATTAAATAAAGGCTTTTATCAACTTCAATTGGTTAAAGTTTCTGAAAATGAATCCATTGCGAATCTCCGCACTTATTTTCTGACACAGCCTTAAAAAGAATACTCATTCTTCCCAACGCATAAACCACTGCACAAACGATACGCAAAAGTTTGCGAAACCTTTCAGAGCGTATCCGCTCAATCAGATTGGCTATAGAAGAAGAATCCTGACTGCACTTTAAATACCGATAGGCAACTTGTTGTTTGAGCGTATCCATCGTATTCATCGGTTCGCCCTGATACTCCAAAACAGTCCAACCGAACGCCGTCCCAATTTTTTCAAAAACTTGCCGATTCCAGCGGCTTATATGGTTAGGAGGCATATCGAGCAAACAGCCATTGATTTCATTGAATTCAATCTGTTCATTATTCGGAACAGTCACAAAAAGATGTGAGTTATTTCTACTTATACGGCTAAGGGTAATGAAAAGCTCCTCAAGACGATCCATGTGCTCTAATACTTGAAACATGCAAATGACATCAAATAGCTTATCAGGCTCGGAAGGATGCAATTCTCTAATGTCTACACTCAGACATTCGATTCCGTATTCTAAAATACGATTTCGTCCATATTCGGAAAACTCCAAACATAGGACATCATCTTTGGCAATGACGTTGGGTGAAAGCCTTCTAACAAAAGCGCCATCCCCCGCACCAATTTCAAGAAGCCTAAGAGGACGTTCCTCATTGTTAGAAGAAACTATAGAAATAGCATCTGCCGTTTTTTGATATTCCCATTTCCATTTTGGGTAACCCGAACGTTCATACGCGAGAGCATAAAAAGTAAAGTCGCCCCCTACGAATGGATACGCAAAAATAAATCCGCAGGTTTTACATTCAACATAATCACAAGTGCATTGTCGCCATAAATCGGCAATATGATTAGTAAGTTTTAAATTGCGAATAGGGTCAACTTCTTTCAGCACAAAGTGCTGAGCCGCCTCTGCAGCGGTTACGGTATAAAGAAGCTCCCCTTCCCTAAATCCACAAACCGGGCAATAGATAGCATTTATTTTGGTTCTCGCGTATACCTGCGTAGCGCTAAAAGCATGATAGTTTCTGTTTCTCATAATTAATAAACCGATAGTTTAAGAAAAACTGCGCTAGAAATTAATACATCAAAGATTTAACCAAATAACTGCTACTTCAAAACAACACCAAACTCCGCAAGCATACTAATAAGCAATCCGAAAAACTATCTCGCCACCCTTCCTATTTCCCGCATATTTCCAACATATAAACCACTTGATTTAGCAATTAATGACTACCAAAACATTTTCGGAGCACTTCCGCTCTCGAATTAGCGAATTAACAAATAACAGTTATCCAACTAGAAATCAGAATTAAAAATTAAAGTTCTAACCAAGATTTCCATAGGTCTATTAAGAAGCGAAAACAACCTTTTAACTTTTGTGAATAACTACAGCGGGCCGCGATATTAATGCACTCAGAAGCTTCAACAGATTTCTTTCTACTAAACTATAAAAACAACAACTGATAAACACGGCGCATACAAACAAAAAAGCTGCACCGCCAAAACTACTAAAAATTGCTACATGATTTAGCTTAACAACAAATTTTAATAAGATTGACAATACAGTTCCATGCAACAAGTAGAGCGAATAGGAAGCATCACCCAAGTAAACGAGTACTTTAGGAACTGAAGTAGGAATATGAAGCGCCCCAAATATAAGAATTGCAGCTGGCAATCCAAACAAATAGACCCTCGCCATTTCGCCAGCAAAGACCGTTGAATCTGATAATCTAAAATAATAAAAAGATGACCATGCTAATGTAAATAAAAAAACACCAATCCAAAAAAACCAAACGGCATACTGACACACTGAGTTCCTTTTATACGCATAGGCTATCAAACAACCCAGTGCAAAATTCAGAATAATTGGATTGACTAGCGAATCAACAGCCAAATATCCGGACTTAATATCGAAAAAATCACAGCTTAAAATCACAACAACCCAAATAAGAAACGTAAAAAACAAATAGATTGGGCTTTTAAAATAAGTAAGGGCGAAAACAATGTAGAAGATAACTTCATAAGTTAGTGTCCAAGCCACGCCCATAACATATTGTTTCTGTGGAAACAATGAAAGCGACCCCAAGATCACCCCAAGATCACCTTTATAAGACTGCTCAGGGGTAGGGGAGACAAAAAACCACCCCACCAAAAGCAAGGTAACAAGCCAATATACGGGGTATATTCTAATAAATCGCTTTTGTATGAACCTATAAAAATCAATTCCAGAACTGGAAGTGTACAAAATAATGAATCCGCTTAATACAAAGAATATATCTACACCAGAAAACCCAGCCATGAATACATTACTAACAAACAAGTAACCTAACCGTTCACTTAACATTTCTGTGCCGTGAAATAGCATCACAGCAATCGCTGCAAATGCTCTAATAGCCTGGAGCGAATCAATCTTGCGCGCAGGTCTTTGCGTAACCATAACTAAAAACAATTTTTGATAACGTTCAATTTCTAATAATAAAGTGCCGACAATAACTACCAGTGATTCGCATAAGATCAATAACAATATAGACTGGAAAAATAATTTTTGGGCAGTTGTTCCAACCGTACCAAAACCTCGCTTTTAAATTGGCCGGGGAGCGCATCCCAGAAAAGTAATTCAGCATATTTTTCATAGAAAACTGCGACAATACTGTAGTTAAACCCGTGGCCTCAATATGGGAAAACACACGACATTTTTTACTGACATAAATTTTAAATCCAGATCTAACAGCCTTGAAAGAAAAATCGTAATCAGCCGCATAATGCGGCAGATGCTTCTCGTCATATAGTCCTATCCTTTGAAATACTGCTATTGGAAATAGCGTGCCTCTGCCAGACGCATGGGTGATTTCGATAACATCGCGATCATTAGCTATATGATCGCGCTCAAAGTCAACTGGCATAGATGTAGCCAGAAGCCAGTTTTGCCGATAACCAATGTCAAAAAGTTCGCCAGTTTTAATGTCATGAATAACAGAGGTAACAATACTATTACGATACTTTTCGCTACAACTAATTAATTGCTTCAAATAATCCGTTGGCAACTCAGTATCGTTATTAAGAGTTAAGAGTAGATCATTTTCCCCGGCATGCTCAAGCACATACTGTATACAAACATTTATCGCGCCGGTCCACCAAAGACTACAGTCTGCACTTAACAAAATGACCTCTGGATACTCGACTTGAATACGCTCAGAAGTTCCATCAGTGGAACCATGATCGCAAATAACAATTTTATAATCATTGTAATCTTGTTTTACCAATGAAGCCAAACACTGCATAGTAAAATCAATACGATTAAATACAGGGATACAGATCCAGATTGCCATATTTTTTAATAAAATTATAAAGACTTAGAAATTAAATTCTTTCCCAGCGCGTCATAATAAGCGACACCGGTAAAAACCATAATAAAAATAAAAATAATACTTAAGCTATTAAAGCCCTTAAATAAGGATGACTCAGCCATATTATGCACCAAAATTGAAACAAAACCCGTATGACATATAACAAAGCTAGAATTACCAATTCTTTTCAAAGCCATTTGCTTAATAAAAACACTCATTAATATCGAAAACATAAGCAGGCCAGCAATTAAACCACCTTTAACCAATACCTCTATATACCCATTATGAAGATGCGACATCAGTATATGATATTTTTTTGTTAAGCCTTCAAGATCATCAAAACCAGAGCCAATAATCGGGTGATCTAATATTGCATCAAGCCCGTTTGCCCACAGCAATGTTCGTCCCGTTAGCGAAGTATCTCTCCCACTTAACGCAAGCGTTTGATTTACGATTTCCGTGGTACTCATATAGACAGTGGTGATAATTAAGCTGCCTAAAAAAGCTATTGAAAATATAACTATTTTTATTGCTGAACTTTTTACGCTTAACAAATGCCAATACGAGGTATAACAGACTGCAAGTATTGAAGCAAGAATACTAGTCATACTATCCGCATGAATAACCGTGTAAAAAGCAATAAGAATGCTAGAAAGTGCCACAATTTTTTCTAACTTGCTTGCACTAAGATAATAAAGATTAACAGCCAGCCATATACACGCGAGTGACAGTCCTCCCAGTTTATTTGGGTGCTCAGTAATGCCTATCCATCGACTTGATGCAAAATCTTTTGTATTTATACCGTACTGTGGAAATTGTAACGCTGCCACAATAGAACAAATTATCAAAACAAAGCACAACCAAAAAACCCATCTAATCAGTCTTAACTGATTGTCTCTATAGGCCAACGCTACCAAAATACAAATTGCCAGCGATGAAAACAAAAAGACCACAAATCTAAACGTATCGACTGGACTGCTTGACCATGCCGCAGATATAAACATGTAAAAGATCAGAATCATCAAGAGGCTGTTTTTCATTGAACATACGAAAAACTCTTTGATGTTAAAACATAAAATGAGCAAGGTCAGCAGAATATAAGCTCTGTGCAGGGGAAACCTTAAGGCTTCGCCATTCATGGTTAGATCAACACCAAAAAAACCCCAGAAAAGATATAGACAAAATACAAATAACGTCAGGCCTTTAAAACGGAAGTTATTCATCATCAACAAACTAAATCAGACAAAACACCACGATATACTGCAATAGTGTTATTTGCATTCACCTCAGAATTGTATGTTCGCTGTGTATTTATATACATTGCTTCTATTTTATCTTTATTGTCAGAGGAAAGGGCTAACTCCAACTGTCTAGCCCATTCCTCGGTGTCACCGGGCTTGGCTAGATAACCTGCCTGACCGTTTAACACCATTTCTCTGGTACCATCAATATCACTGGTAATAACTACCGTTTTCATCGCCCCCGCTTCCAGTATAGGGCGAGCGAAATGCGGCTCGGTAAAAGGGGCAGCGACAATATCAACCTCCGCTATATAGCTTGCAATATCAAAAATAATACCAGGAAAGAACACCCTGCTTTGCAACTCATAAACGTCAATAATTTTTTGCAGCTCGACCCTTAGATTCTTTTTACCGGCCAATAAACGCAATAAACTCTTAATCTTGCTCTTATTTGCTTGTTGTTGACCTTCACCGAAAAACACCAAGACGCTACTAGGAAACTTTTTGCTTATTTTCGCAAATGCCTTCATCAGCGTGAGCGCTCCTTTGGCCGGGGTATTCCAACCAAGAATGGCAATAATTTTTGTTTCAGCCGGAACATCTAATTTGCTACGCAAATTTACCGGAACAACATTTTCATAATTAAATTTATCAAAACTTACAAAGTTTGGTATCACTATGCCTTTTGCTCCTGGCGAAACTCTATTGATTTCCGATTCGCACAACCCAATCACCACGTCACTGCATCTCGTTATTATTTCCCTTAAAACTCTATAACGTAGTTTGAAATTGCCGTATTCCAAAAAATCCCTCATATGCCAAACCAAGGGTATTCCTGACGTTTTTGTTGCTATCCCTTCGGCTATCAATACAGTTGAATTCAGATGCACTATATCAGGTTTCTCTTCCAACAATATCTCTTTCATCCGATAATATGTAGGAACCAACTTTAAGTAGTTTTTTAAATACGGCTTTAAATCGTGATAGAATTTAAAAGACATAGGATTCAAATTTTGATTTACGATTGTACAGTGCGGCAGCTTTCCTAAGCCCTTATCAATAACACATCTAATTCCTGCGGCTTTGTAGTAATCTACAGCAGGTCCAGTTTCAACAAAATAAACAACAACTTCATATTGTCGACTAACGTATTCAAGCAGATAAAAGAGACTCATTGTAGCGCCACCGTTTACTGCAGTATGATGAATATAAAGAATTTTTTTTTGTTTCGACATAATTATGTTTTGATATTGTTGCTGGCATTAAACATTAAACTCATTGCTACTTTGCAAAAAAATCGGTTATCGGCTCCGGGAAAGGCGCATTCAGATGCTTATGCGCCCAAACCCCTTCCAATGTTGAGATGAGTATTTCCATTCTATGACGTTGTGTGTGATTTTTTCGCACATACTCGGCAGCAGTCCGGCCAAGCTCCATTCTTTGCTGATCGGGCATTGACAACAACCATTTTATTTTATCAACCGCTTCATTAGCGGTTTTAAAATAATGGCAATGTTCTCCATCTTTCAAAATATGCTCGAATTTTGGAGAATATCCGGAAACATAAGGTATGCCAGTAGCTATGGTATTAAAAGGCCTATTGGAATCGTAATATTCGATGTCGCTAAACTGAGGGATCCCTATAGCTACCTTAGAATTATTGTACGCATCAATTTGTTGGAAAAAGCCAATAGGCCCTCTTGAACAGGAAAACTTTTCCCAACCTCGCCCATATAATGCGAATTTACTACCAAACTCTTCTTCCAACAATTTTATTAATATAGGTCTATTTTTTGCACCTGGTGCTGACGCGAATGGCCTTCTTGATTTCCATCTGTTTGCTATCATAACCAGTTCGTTTTCTTTTTCTTGCTGATTGCTAATCGGCTGATTGAAACTAATATGATCATAGGCCGCAGGAAGGAGATAGACATGTTTTGCGCCTTTCGCTTTAAGGTAATCAGCCATTCGACCTAAGCCCTGATTAAAACAAACATCAGTATATTTAACCTGCATTAGAAGGGACTTTGGATACGGAACCACCCAGAAGTTTCCAAACGGATCTCCATTTTCATTACATATTGCGGGCTTAGCTGGTAAGTCTCTCATTTTACGCAGCATTTCTTCATCTAGCGGCCCCCCATACCAAACGCCTTGCCAATATATTGCATCGGCTTGAAAGTCTCGTGCCAGTTCATATATTTTCTCACACATTAATTTCCAACCATTATTCCGGCCGTAAATCACATAAGAAAATATTTCCAGGGCTTCAAGCCGCCCTTCTTCAACCATATCAGTAAAAATCTTGCGCCTTGCGGGTTGATCGCCTTCTTTATCTTCAATCGGCAAATATAAAAGTCGTAGCTTTTTCATCTTTAATATCCCTTCTTTAAAACAGTTTTAGCTAATGTATTTAGCGTACCACTTGGTTGGCGAGTGATTAAAAAGCTGCGGATTATTTGTCGAACCCTCTTTGCAGGCCCAAAGATGATAAATGTTAAAAGCCCTGCGCCACCTACAGCGACTTCAATTGGCAATAATTGAAAAGCATTTACGCCCGAATAATAATGTGCAGTGAGATAAATCAACCCTCCCACCCAAGCGGCGCCCATCAATTGTGAAAAAATGATTTCAAAATGAACCCATGGCCTTATTTCAAGTCTTTTTCCAAAAACAAATAAGTATATAAAAAACCTTAACCAATAATACGTAGCCAAGGTTATCAGTATTAACTCTAACTTCTGCTGTAATGCAAAATACAGCATTATAGGAGCGGAAACCGATAATAATACTGTTTGGATTCTGATCTGTAGAGATAACGCGCCTATAGCACTGCAAGCAGTCGCTGCTACACTAGCAAGCATTTCTATAGGTACAAATAACGCCGATATTTGCACGAACATTACTGCGTTTTGCCAGTTTTGACCGAGTAAAACATCAACCAACTGTGGTGCGGCAGCAAACATTCCACCCGCAACGGGCACAAGAAAAAGCCCAGTTATTACTAAGCTTTTAATGTATAACTCACTAAATTGTTGTTTATCATGCTGGTGTTTCGAATACGCGGGCAGTAGAACCCCGGTTATCGAAACCAATAAATTATAGGAAGGCATGGATATTATATTTCTACTTCTGTTCCATATTCCGAGCTCCGCCGCGGGAAAATACTTCCCTATCAGCAGATGATCTATATTGGAGCCGATGAAGCTCATGAAGCTAGCTATAGAATATCCGCCACCGAAAGTTAGTATATGCTTGTAATCTGACACATTTAAATTAATCCTGAGCGAATGCCTCGTCTTGATATAGCTTGCGACAAACACAAACAAGAGCTGACTTAGATAGGCCATAGCCAGACTATATACCCCGTAACCATAATAAGCCATTAGCACACCTATCACGCCATTGCTGACTAAATAGCTAATGGACTCCACTATAGACAGGTACTTAAACTGCATATTTCTTTTTAATAGACCAATTGGCGTGGCGGACACGCCAATCAATATAAAACTTATAGCAACTATATTTATTACTGATACTAATTCCGGCGTATCAAAAAAGAGTGACAGAGGAGTTGCCAGACAATAAATAATTAAACAAAAAAATAATCCAGCGATTAAAGAAAACCAAAACGACGCCTGTATATCTGTATCTTTTATTTCCTTCTTCTGCTGAATTGCCGCTGAAAGACCGAAGTCTGAAAAATAACTACCAAACTTTATAGTCACTAGAGCTAAAGCCATTAACCCGAATTCTTCGGGCTTTAATAGCCTGGCCATTACGGCAAGCACAACTAACTGGGAGACACCTTTGAATAAGGCACCCAAATAATTCCATTTTATGCTATGTAATACACTCATTATATAAAATAACTCTATACTTTGAACCAATATGCCAACGTTATTTTCCGGCTCGCCCTTCATCAATTATGGAGCTATACCATTAAGAAAATCACAAAACGTACTTATTAAAATCAACTCAATAAAGCATCCTCTCCATTGCCTTATTTTATAGCAAATATTTATAGTCGAATATTGAAAAATAAAATCAAATAATCACCATTTCACTATCATTTACTATAATTAAATCACAAACTCTATATAGTGAGCATCAAATATTAAAACAATGACCATCCAAAAACCCCACTAATTTGTCACAGAGTTCAATAATGGCACATACCTAAAAATATATTTTTTCACAAAGACCGGACCACATACTCCAGCCAGCAGCAGAATAGGTGCTATTACTAAAAAATTAACCCCATCCCAAGAAGTAAACATTAAGACTATACCCTTTGCGAGGCCGATTAAGATTGTATTCATTAAGTAAATACTATAGGTATATTTACCCAAAACATCCCAAATGGAAACGATCTCCATAACCCGAAATCTCATTACCGCCTGCAATGCAGGCAAAGAAAAAAAACTTATAATTATTTTTGAAACTAATGGGGAAAAAAACACCACCGCAGAAAACGATAAAATGAATAGCACAACAAGATAATATCTATACTTATCAATAACACTTAAATACTCTTGGTACCGCTGAACAACAACAACACCTATCGCAAAAAACAAAAAATATTCGCAAAACCTATCCAGCATAAAAACATTAGATACAGGAATAAACTCAGCAATCAAACCCGCCAATAAAATAATTACCGGCCTTTTGATAAAAAACACTATAAATAATGGAAACACTATATACATTTCCATTAAAACATAGATAAACCAAAGCGAACCTCCTGCGCTTTGAGATGGAACTAATAGAAGGTTATATAGCTCGGAATATACCCCCCCCGGCAAACCATCAACATGCATTACCTTTGAAGAAGCCACCTTACCCACATAAATTAAAGCCCCAAATAAAACATATCCCGGCGCCAACCTCTTTAGCTTTCTAAAAATATACTTAAAGTAATCCTTACTATTTTTAATGCCCGGAAATGTATATGCCATTATTACCCCGGATATGAACATAAAAAATGGCATATGAAACTTATAGATATAAAACTTGAGAACCGCATACCACTCATTTCCAACAGGAGTGTCCGCTGCGACGATATGCCCCAATACAACAAGGAAAATTGCAAATCCTTTAGCTTTATCTATATCAACGAGTCTGTTTTTTTTATCCAAGTTTGTTAACCAGCCAGCCAAATATTAATGAAAAAACCGCTTAATTGTTTGATTTATAGCCTAATACTCATCATCCGAAACAAACCGACAATATCAGCTATTTTTAAAAAGTCACGCGACGCCCGAATTTACTTCTTGTAATCAATTTAAAAGAAATTAAAAACACAACAGCACCACTAATATCGGCCACCAAATCTAATAACTCAAAAGCTCTATTAGGATTGGATAGCTGATAAAGCTCATCAGCAAGACCAATAATTGTCACAATCAATAATGGCGTAATATATTTTGATAAGCCAGCCCCCGGATACAAATTAAAAGCAGCGCCACAAATCAATATTGCCAATACTCCAAATGCAAAAAAATGCGCGACTTTATCCAAGCCGGAAACTTCTCCCAATATTGGGGCTGGTGGCTGTGAAGACTCTGTGAATAGGATAGCTATCCAGACAATACTTAATAATATAAACACCACCGCCATCTTGTGATTATTTTTATATTTAGCCATTACATGGTTGTTTTGGAGGTTAGAATCGGGCAATAGCTGCGCACGCTAATGCCATGAAAATTCATGTGTTGTTGGCTTGCGCAATTCACGTAAGAATAAAAATTTTTATTTGGATGGTAAGTCATCCATCCTTTCCGTTTTGTTTAACTTCGCAAGGAAGGCTTCTTTTTCCTGCCATTCTTGCAATGCCGGGCGAAGTTTAAATTCGATGTCGTCTTGTTTATTCATAACAAAATAGGCGCCTGTTCCGCGATGAGATGACTGGGTTGTTGGTCCTGGTGTCCCCCGAGGCAAGCACTACATCAATACGCTGCTCGCCCAGGCTCTGCTTGGCTTAACCAAAAAGCGCAGTTTGGCATCCAGCGGCGATGTTTATTAGGCTATCAGCTTGCTGTTGGGTTATTTCCATGATTTAAATCCTTATGCTGCAGAGCCATATATTTACTTTGAATGACCTTGATTCATTTTTGGCCTCCACACCTATTTTCGATGTCTACTCGACACTCCTAAAGGAAGCACTGGGACTACACCAGAGCCCTCCTAACGGCTACGCCCTCAGTTATGCTTCATCTCCTGCTAGATGACTATATGGTGGAGCAGGATAAGACTGAGAGCAGTTTCCGAGAGGGCCAGGGCGAGGAGAATTATATTAAGCAAAGCTTTATTTGATCACCTCACCCTAGTCCTCTCCCTGGTGGAGAGGTGATTTATAGAGCCGCTCTGTATTCTAACCTTCTCATTTGTGCCCTGTGGACGGGACGGAAAAGGGACTGTTTGGCTTTTACGACATCCTTTTTAATAAGCCTGTTGCCCCACAAATCCCTTGAAAATAGTCAATATCACAATCTTTATATCCAAAATTACCGACCACTGGCGGATGTATTCCAAATCATGATGGATACGCCGCTCCATCTTATCGATGGTTTCGGTTTCGCCTCGGCAACCGCTGATTTGCGCCAATCCGGTGATGCCGGGTTTCATTTTGTGCCGCAACATGTAGCCTTGGATTTGTTTGCGGTAGTATTCATTGTGAGCCACCGCATGGGGCCGTGGACCGACCACGGACATGGTGCCGCTCAGTACGTTTAGAAACTGCGGCAATTCATCTAACGAGGTACGCCGCAAAAAGCTGCCTAGCGGCGTCACCCGGCTGTCGTTGGCGGTGGCTTGTTTGATGCTTTCACCATTTTCACACACCGACATTGACCGAAATTTCCACACTTCAATCTGCTCACCCTTCACGCCATAACGCATCTGTTTAAAAATGACCGGCCCCGGCGAGGTAAGCTTGATCGCAATGGCGATGATCAGCATCGGGATAGCGATAAGCGGCAAAATGATCGCACACAGCAACAGATCCTCAAGGCGTTTGGCGAAGCCATCCAGCGATGAATTTAAAGGCGTATCGAAGACGCTGACCACCGGAATACCTTTTACGCTGCTGAGTTTGGACTGCATCAGGTTAAAGGTAAAAAAGTCCGGGACTATATTTACCGACACCGTACTATCAGCCAATTCTCGGATCAGTTGGTTGATCCGCTTTTCTGCACGTAACGGCAATGTAATGTAGATATGATCGATTTCTCCGCGCTGCGCTCTTTCCAGTAGCTCTTTAAAGTCGCCAACGATGACGTCGACCATGTCTTCATCCTGCCTGCGCTGCTTGTTCTCGATGCGGTCGTCAAAAAAACCAACAAAGCTATAGCCCAGCCAAGGCATTTCAGTCAGCGCGGCATTTAGGCGTTTGCCTAGCGAATTGCCGCCCAAAATCGCGTAGTTACGGGTATTAAGCCCGTGCATCCGCAAGTAGGACAATGTCGAGCGGCGCAGCGAGTGCAGCATGATGATGCTGAGCGGCGCCAGCGGCAACCACAATTCCAGCACTTGCCGGGAGTATTCAAAACCCAGGTCAAATACGAAAAAACTGCTGGCAATCAGTGCAAAGGCCACTATCCACGACAGTAATATCCGCACGGCGTCGTCAAATAGGGGATCACCGCGCCAGCCGTGATAGATTTCTTGATGCTCGGCAAAAATACCGAACAGCACGGTACAGACAATAAATAAGCCCAGGTACTCACGGTCGAACGGCTCACCGTAAATGTGCAGCGAGACGTATAGCGTGATAAAAATCAACGCGGTATCCATCGCCCGCTTAATGCTCTGCAATTCCGGCTGTAGCGGCCTGATAAATCCTTTTGGGCGAAACTGATTCATATCAAATATACTGGTTAGCTTAATGAGTTGATCATTTGCCTGCCTGATTATAGGACTTTAAGCCAAGATTATTTCAGCTTAATGAAAGTTTAATGCTACACCGGCGGTGGCATGTAATCCGTTCGGTGCCTACAAGTTTTTCACGCATGCCGCTTCTTAGTGACATCGCAGGCGCAACAATTGTTAATTAAACACCAACTGAAAAATCAACGTTGCTTGTAAACCACTTTAGCAGGTCTTGCCAAGCTCACCAATAAAAACGCTACTCTTAACCCAGTAAACAGACTATTTCATAATCCTTATGACAGAATCTTTCATATCAAATAAAGCCATTCCAGTCCGCGACCGTCTGATCATGGCGCTGGATGTTTCCAGCATTGCAGAAGCGCAAGCTTTGGTCGAAGAACTGGGTGAAGCGGTGATTTTTTACAAAGTGGGCATGGAGCTATTCATGTCGGGTGATTATTTCGGATTTATCGAATGGCTGAAGGCCCGTGACAAAAAAGTGTTTGTCGATCTTAAATTCTTCGACATTCCAGCCACGGTGGGCAGGGCAATTAAAGCGCTAAGTAACAAAGGCGTGGATCTGGCCACTATCCACGGCAACGATTCCATCATGGAAGCAGCGGCAGCGGCTAAAGGCGACTTAAAAGTGCTGGCAGTTACCGCATTAACCAGCCTGGATCGCGGAGACTTGGACGACTTAGGCTTTCAATGCGATGTGCGCGACTTGGTGTTGTCACGCGCTAAGCGGGCGTTGCAAATTGGTTGCGACGGCATTGTTTCATCGGGTTTGGAAGTTGCCATGATTCGGGAGCTGTTGGGCGAAAAGTTGTTGGTGATTACTCCCGGCATCCGGCCGGTGGATAACCGCGAAGACGATGATCAAAAACGCGCGGTCAGTGTCGAGCAAGCGATTCAAAACGGCGCGGATTACATAGTAGTGGGCAGGCCTATCCGTGACGCGACTGACCGTAAAGCCATGGCGGAAAAAATTCAGGCACAGATTGCAGCGCAGTTTGCTTGAGTATTTGCGCCAAAGCTTTCTGGAATTTTATTCTCGGTATTTTTGCTTGAAGGGCAAAAAATTAAATTTGCCGGGGCTTTTAACTCCCCTCACCCCAGCCCTCTCCCAAGGGGAGAGGGGGAATACCGGTATTTTTGTTAGCTAGACTAAATTAGGATCGCCTCATCTAGCTCGGAAATATAACTCCCTCTCCCCCCGGGAGAGGGCAGGGGTGAGGGAATCCAAAAAAGGCTTTTGCAATGAAAGATTTGGCCCGTTCATTACGCAAAAATCAAACCGACGCAGAACGAGTGATTTGGCAACAGCTGAGTAATCGGCAATTGTTGGGCTGTAAATTTCGTAGACAACAGGTTATCGGCCCATTTATCGTTGATTTTGTTTGCTTGGAACCCAAGTTGGTAATTGAAGTTGATGGCGGGCAGCATGCCGAGCAACAAGAATACGATCAAAACAGAAGCCATTATTTACAGCGGCTGGGGTATCGGGTGCTGCGATTTTGGAATCATGAGGTTTTACAAAACAGGCTTGCCGTAATGGAAGTAATTCGTCTGGCTGTAATTGAGTTAAGAGAACCTGTAAAAACCTAGCCCCCTCTTAAAGAAGACTGGGATCAGGGAATTAAAATAGTTGATCCCCTCACCCTAGTCCTCTCCCGGAGGGAGAGGGGATGCTCCAACCTATTCGCTTTGGCCTGGAGAAGTAATAACGTCAATTCACCCCCTCTCCTGCTGGACGACTGCATGGATGCAGGATATAGGGCAACGCTGGGAGTAATTGCCGAGGGTTGCGGTGAGAAGAAAAAATCAATTAACTGCCGCCCTTCACCCAAACCCAATACCATTAAGTTAAAAACGACCAACCCCTCCTCCCTCCGGGAGAAGATTGGGATGAGGGTATCAAATAAATCTTTTGCCGTATTTATTCCCGCTAACCTTCTCCTGCTGGGGAAGGGAATGTTTCCCTAAACTTAATGACGCTGCATCCTAACCTTACCCCGTAAGTAAAGGGAATGCCCCTCTCCTGCTGGAGAGGGTTGGGGTGAGGAGAATAAAATCAATTAAATACAGGCCCTCCCACGGAGGAAGTGGGTATTTGTTGAGCCGCCCAAAAGCGGGTGTTCGGCATCTAAAATTTAACTCCCTGCAAAAAGTGGGCATAATGCTCCGGTTTTTAATGCGCGCAACCAGCCAATGCAATGAAACCAGCGGCAAACATCTACTTGATCGGCCTGATGGGGGTGGGTAAAACCACGATAGGCAAACAGCTTGCTAAAGCCTTGCAATGGCCGTTCTACGACAGCGATAGAGTCATCGAGGAATGCACCGGTGTTGATATTCCGACTATCTTCTCCTACGAGGGCGAGGAGGGTTTTCGGATGCGCGAGCAAACTGTTATCCGACATTTATCGGCGTTGCAAGGGATAGTGATGGCCACCGGCGGCGGCGCGGTATTAATGCCGGAGAATCGGGCGGCAATCAAGGAAAACGGCTTCGTCGTTTATTTGCACTGTTCGATAGATAAAATCCTGCATCGCACCAAACACGATACGCAGCGCCCGCTATTGCGTACCGACAACCCCAGGCAACGCCTGCAAACCTTGCTCGCGCAGCGCGACCCGCTGTATACGGAATGCGCCGATTTTAAAATCGACTCCGGCGTCCTGCCCACTAAAACCGTGGTTAAAACCATTTTGCAGCAATATCAGGCTGCCTTAGAAGATCATGAAAGAATTGCAAGTTGCACTAAATAACGACAGAAGTTACCCGATTTACATTGGCGCCGGCTTGCTGGCCCAAACGGCACTGTTGACCAAGCATATACGCTCCAAGCAGGTATTGGTCGTCAGCAACGAGACTATCGCCCCGCTTTACTTAGGCCAATTGCAAACGGCATTGGGCGATTATCAAGTCGAAACGGTGATCCTGCCAGACGGCGAGCAATACAAAACGCTCCAATATTTGGAGAAAGTCTTCGATCAATTGCTCGCCAAAAAATTTAGCCGCAACGCCACTTTAATTGCCTTGGGTGGCGGCGTGATCGGCGACATGGGTGGCTTTGCGGCGGCTTGCTATCAACGCGGCATCGCCTTTATCCAGATCCCCACCACTTTGTTGGCCCAAGTCGATTCCTCGGTCGGCGGCAAGACCGGCGTGAACCATCCGCTGGGTAAAAACATGATAGGCGCGTTTTATCAACCGCAATGCGTCATCGCCGACGCAGACGTGCTGGATACTCTTGACGACAGGCAGTTATCGGCTGGCCTGGCGGAAGTCATTAAATATGGCCTGATTCGCGACCCCGGCTTTTTAGAATGGCTGGAAGCGAATATGCCGAAATTGCTGGCGCGCGATAAGGACGCATTGGCTTATGCGATTGAGCGATCCTGCATCAATAAAGCCGAAGTGGTCGGCGAAGACGAATTTGAATCCGGCGTGCGCGCTACTCTAAACTTGGGCCACACCTTCGGCCACGCTATCGAAACCGGCAGCGGCTACGGCCACTATCTACACGGCGAGGCAGTGGCTATCGGCACCTGCTTTGCCGCCGATTTATCGCGGCGCCTGGGCTGGCTAAACGATGTCGACGTCGAGCGAATTATCGCCATTTTCAAGGCCGCCAATTTGCCCGTCACGCCACCGTCGGAAATGACGACCGAGCAGTATGTGGATTTGATGGCCGTGGATAAAAAAAATGTCGACGGCAAAATTCGGGTGATTTTGTTGGAAGCGGTCGGCAAAGCCTCACTCCCCGTCAACGTCGATCTGACGCAATTACAAGCAACCTTGAACGGCTATGCTGGATAACGACGATCTGACCTACAGCTACCAAAAACGCTCGGTGGGCAACAATGCCGAACGGGCCCTGATCACGCTGGAGCGCTCGCAAAAACTGGATTTGCTGCTGCACTTGCTGGCCAATTTGCAGCAATCTCTGATCGTTTGCGGCCCGGAAGGCATCGGTAAAACCACTTTATTGGAGACTGTCAGGCAAAATCGTAAGGATATGTGGGAGGTCGTGTTGCTGCCGGCCTCGCCAGACTCCAGCTTCGAAAGTCTGATTAACGATTTATTACGCGGCCTGAACATCGCCAAAGCTTCGGCTTTCGATCTAAGCGCGTTGCGCGATAAATGTGCCAGGCAAAAAGTGGTGCTGCTGATCGACGATGCCGGCAATTTGGTACCCGGCCTGATGACGATGCTGATCGAATTTGCCGACTCGCTACTGGGCTTGCGGCTGGTGTTGGCGATGAATCACGATCAATTCCACATCAAAAGCGGTACCGACAAATTGGTGGAGGAGTGCCATTTCATCGAACTGCCGCCGCTCAGCAAAAAACAATGTGGCGAATATTTACAAAATCTGTCGGCGCAACCGGGCGCAGTGGTGTCGTTTAACGCCATCAGCGACAGCCTGATCGAGGATTTATATCGCGCCAGCAACGGCATCCCCGGCAAAATACTCGCGCAATTGCCTAAATTCGCTCATTCCCAAAGCCATAAACGCAGCAAACTGGGCTTATGGCTCGCAATCGCCGGTGTGCTAACCGGAGCCGGCTATGCGCTGAAATCTTTATTACCGCCGGATCTTGTCACAGGGCAAATCGCCGGCAACCTGCCTATTGCGGTTACAACCGAAAAGGCCGACAAAGCTGCCACCGAAAACACAAGCGCTCCGCAGCCGACACCCACTCCGACAGTCGAAACCGTCCTGGCACCGCCGCAGATCGCTCCACCACCCGAGCCCAAAGCGCCGGAACCGTCACCGACAATCGTGTCTGCCGCCCTCAGCCCGGCAAACAATACAGTGGAGTCAAGCCATGCACTGATCGAAGCCGAAGCGACCGGCCAAGCTCCGCTCCGCTCTGCCGACGCTGAATCGATAAATAGTTCAACAACACCCAGCCCGAAATTACCGAACAAACCGTCGCCCGAGACCCTAAGCACGCAGCCAAGCACTCAGAGCATTGCTGCCGACAAGCAGACGGCGCCCGCGAAAGCACCAAACCCTGAGCAAGCCAAGCCCGAGCAGCAAGCTGAAAAACCGTCGCCAGCCAACTCTGCGCCGACCGAGGAGATAGCGCCGGTTGCTGTGCCAACCCCGGCTAAACCCGTCGAACACAAACCCGCCAAACCCGCCTTCGAAGGCAGCGATCAGGACTGGATCATGGCGCAACCAGCCAACAACTTCACGCTGCAAGTCATGGTGCTGTCCACTAAAGATGCGGCACTACGTTTTCAAAAAAAATACGCCGATTACCGCGACGGCCTGAAGTTCTACCCCATCAAACAGGGCGAACAGGAAAAATACGTGGTAATTTACGGCTCTTTTCAATCTGCCGCCGAAGCGATACAGCTTAAAGCCGTTATGCCCGGCGAGTTTAAGCAGGCCATGGAAAAACGCTTCCGGGCCGTACAAAAAGAAAGCCGCCGCTGATTCTCATCCCAATCGAAACGAATGACCAACTTACAAAACGATTTATTCTTAAAAGCCCTGTTAAGACAGCCCGTCGACCGCACCCCCGTCTGGATGATGCGCCAAGCCGGACGTTATTTACCCGAGTATCGGGAAGTACGCACCAAGGCCGGCAGCTTCATGCAGCTTTGTACCAACCCGGAATTGGCCTGCGAAGTGACGCTGCAACCGCTGGAACGTTTTAACTTCGACGCGGCCATCTTGTTTTCCGATATTTTGACTATCCCCGACGCGATGGGCTTGGGCCTGTCGTTTGCCGAAGGCGAAGGCCCGCAATTCGCCAATCCGGTCAGAACCGCAGCCGACATTGCCAAATTACCGATTCCCGATCCGGAAACCGAATTGCGTTATGTGATCGACGCCGTGCGCTTGATCAAAACCAATCTGCACGGCAAGGTACCCTTGATTGGCTTTTCCGGCAGTCCCTGGACGCTGGCGACTTACATGGTGGAAGGCAAAAGCAGCAAAAGCTTTCAAAAAGTCAAAAGCCTAATGTTCGAACAGCCGCAACTGATGCATCAAATGCTGGATAAGCTGGCGCAGTCGGTAGCCGCCTATTTGAATGCGCAAATTGCCGCCGGCGCCGACGCCGTGATGGTGTTCGATACCTGGGGCGGCATGCTCAGCCATGACGATTACCTGGAGTTTTCGTTGCGCTATGCGCGGCAAGTGCGCGAGCTATTGAACACGCGTCGCGACGGCCGGCAAATTCCGACCATATTATTTACCAAGGGCGGCGGTCTATGGCTGGAAGCGATGGCCGACACCGGCTACGACGCGCTGGGCCTGGACTGGCAAACCGACATCGGCCAAGCCCGCACCCGCGTCGGCGACCGGGTAGCGTTGCAGGGCAACATGGATCCGATTACTTTGTACGCGCAACCGGAAGTGATCCGCGAAAAAGTCGGCAAAGTGCTGCAAGGTTTCGGTAATGGCTCAGGACATGTGTTTAATCTGGGCCACGGCATTTTGCCGGACATTAATCCGGAACACGTCAAAGCCATGGTCGATGCGGTGCGGGAATTGAGTCCGCAATATCATCGCTAAATAAGGGCGTTTATACTTGAGGGCAATGCCGCTAAGTTACGCCTACCTCTCCCTTGCACCCACAGGGCATAAAGGAGAGGGCTGGGGTGAGGGGTGTAAATAATTGATTTTAATCTCCCTCATCCTAACCTTCTCCCGGCGGGAGAAGGAATTATCTACCTCAACTTTGCGGTATTGCTCCGGGATTAGAGGACCAATTGCGGAGTTTTACGATTCGCTGAATAATTTGCAGCCATCCAAATTTCCAGCATTTATCAATTTGTAACATTCTCGACATGTGGATTCAAAAACGCATCCAGCTAGCCGCGAAACCGCGTGGCTTTCATTTGATCACCCGGGAAATCGTCAGTCAGCTAGCCGAACTGGATAAAATTGAAATAGGCTTGGCCCATGTGTTTTTGCAACACACCTCGGCATCGCTGGCCATCAACGAAAATGCGGATGCGGATGTACGCCGGGACCTGGAAAGTTATTTCTCCCGGGCGGTAGCGGAAAATGAACCATACTACCGGCACACACTCGAAGGGCCGGACGACATGCCTGCCCATATAAAAACCGTTATATTGGGCAGCTCGCTAAGCATCCCGATCAGCGACGGCCAATTGGCCTTGGGAATTTGGCAAGGCATTTACTTATGCGAGCATCGCAATCGTGCCGGCAATCGCACCATCATCGTAACGCTACACGGCGAATAAAGAGGTATTTATGAACGCATCGAAATCAATCATGTTATTACTGGCGGCTCTCAGCCAAAACCTTTCCGCTGAAGAAGCAGGCAAGCCGCTGGAAATGACAGTCTATCGCAGCCCCACTTGCGGCTGCTGCGGTAAATGGCTGGAACATGCCAAACAAAACGGCTTTAAAATCAACGATGTGGTTAGCGACGACATGGAAACCATCAAAGCCCGTTTCGGTGTCCCCGAGAAGCTGGCGTCCTGCCATACTGCTGTCGTGGACGGCCACGTGATCGAAGGCCATGTGCCTGCTACCGATATTCAAAAGCTTTTGCAAAGCAAATCCAACATAGTCGGTATCGCCGCGCCGGGCATGCCGATGGGCAGCCCCGGCATGGAAATGGGCGGGCAGCAAGATGCGTACAAGGTGGTTTCCTTCGATAAAGAAGGTAAGTATGAAGTGTTTGCAGAGCATGGCAGCAAGCAATAACTCAACTTACGTACTCTCGCCGTCCGTTTAAATCGCTGCCAACCATTATGTCTTTTCGCCAACATATAGCATGACTAAGGCCCTCGTCACCGGTGCCAGCGGTTTTATCGGCGCGCACCTATGCCAAGCCTTGGTCAATCAGGATTATACGGTCAGAACATGCGGCCGCGCTGGGAATGGTGAGAACAACATCGCCTTGGATTTGGCAGCACTGGGAGCTTGCCCCCCGGAGTTGTGCGCCGACATAGACGTGGTGTTTCATCTGGCCGGCAAAGCCCACGCCTTGGCGGAAAGTCGGCAGGATGAGGCCGAATACCGGCAAATCAACACCGAAGGCACGCGCAAACTGCTGGAAGCCGCACAACAGGCCGGAGTGAAAGCCTTTGTGTTCTTCAGCAGCGTTAAAGCCGTCAGCCACACTAGCCGACAAGTCATGGATGAAACGGTCAACGCCCCCGCCTCAGATCCCTACGGTTTATCCAAATACGAAGCCGAACAACTGGTGCTGAACGGCGGCTACGTCCCGCATCCTGTGGTGTTACGGCCCAGCATGGTCTACGGCGACACCGGGAAAGGCAATCTGCCGCGCATGATCCACGCAATTCGCCGCGGCATATTCCCGCCGCTACCGGAATCCGGTAACCAGCGCTCCATGGTGCATGTCGATGATGTGGTGGCATCGGCATTGTTGGCTGCAGAAAATCCCGAAGCAGCCGGGCAGGTTTATATAGTCACGGATCAACAAAGCTATTCTACCCGGCAGATTTACGACGCGATCAGAGCCGCGCTCGGCAAGCGGCCTGTCGTCTGGTCGATACCGATGCCATTGCTAACCAGCTTAGCCAAATTGGGCGATGGCTTTGGCCGGCTGACGGGGCGACGCTTTCCTATCGATAGCGATAGCCTGGAAAAATTAACCGGTTCGGCGTGGTATTCGTCTGCTAAAATCGCCCGCGAATTGGGTTTTCAACCTCGCCAAACTCTCTGGAAAGCCCTGCCCGATATTATTCGCCATCTAAGTTAATCTAGCGTGCTACTGCTTTTTACTGTTACCTTGCTGCTCGCCGCCGTATTGACCGGCCTGATTCGCCGTTACGCCTTAACTTACAAGGTGCTGGACATTCCCAACCAACGCAGCTCACACAGCGTGCCAACCCCGCGCGGCGGCGGCTTGGCTATCGTGCTGGCCTTCAGCGTGGCGATGCTCCGGTTGTTTTTTGACCGGCAACTGACTGGCACTTCCCTGGCCTTGTTGGGCTCCACGCTATTGATAGCCGCTATCGGCTTTTGTGACGATCACGGCGAAGTGGCCGCGCGCTGGCGTTTCTTGACGCATTTACTGGCGGCGATCATCGCCCTGGAATTGTTGGGCGGCCTTCCCGTGGTATTGGTCCCCGCGCCATTCGACGCTCTCTTCGGGCGCTTAAGCGTCAATCCAGGCTGGTTGGGCTACCCCTTGGGAGCACTGTTTTTGGTGTGGAGCTTAAACCTGTTCAATTTCATGGACGGTACCGACGGCATTGCCGGCTCGGAAGCGCTGTTTGTATCCTCGGCATTGGCGGGCTATCTGTTTTTTATCGACCAAAGCTTATGCGGTGTTGCCTTGAGTTTGACGGCGGCGTGCGGCGGCTTTTTGCTGTGGAATTGGCCGAAAGCGAAAATCTTCATGGGCGATGTCGGTAGCGGCTTTATCGGGCTGTTGCTGGGTTTATTAATTTTACTGGCCGCACAACAGGCCGCCGTTCTGCTGTATTGCGGGCTGATTTTATTCGGTGCGTTTATCGTGGATGCCAGCTATACCCTGGCGGTCAGAATGTTCAGCGGACAAAAATGGTACGCGGCGCATTGCTCGCATACCTATCAGCATGCAGCCAAACGTTACGGACATTTGCCGGTGTTATTGGCAACCTGGGCAATTAATTGCGGTTGGCTGCTGCCTGTCTCCCTATGGATATTCAAGCATCCCAGCCATGCTTTGGCCGGCGTTATCGTGGCTTATCTGCCCTTAATCTATCTGGCTTACCGGTTTAAGGCCGGCAAATCCGAGTGGGTTATTTCGTGACCTTAAGATTCCGCTCCCGCACCACCATCTTTTTGCACGATCTGGCCATGATCCCGTTAGCGTGGTTCGGCGCTTACTGGCTACGCTTTAATCTGCAAAACATCCCGGACGAATTTTTTTATTCGGCCTTATTGTTCCTGCCTTGGGTCATAGCCATCCAAGTCAGTTTATTCTGGGTGTATGGTTTGTACCGCGGCGTTTGGCGGTTTTCCTCGCTGCCGGACCTGATCCGCATCGGCAAAGCGGTGTTGACCGGGATTTTTTTTATTGCCTCCGCCTTGTTTTTATACGACCGCCTGCACGGCGTGCCGCGTTCGGTCGTCCCCCTTTACGTGCTGATCCTGTTTTCCTTGCTCAGCATTCCGCGTTTGGTATATCGCTTTTGGAAGGAACAGACGTTCGCGGAGCGCGTGGGTAAGCGCGCATTGATCGTCGGTGCCGGTTCCGCCGGCGAAATGCTGGTGAGAGATTTATTGGCCAATGTCGATAGCGATTATGTGCCGATAGTGTTCGTCGACGACAACCATGGTAAATACAAGCGCGAAATTCGCGGCATCCGCGTCGCCGGCACGGTCGAGCAAATTCCGGAGTTAATCGAACGCTGGAATATCGAAACAGTGCTGATTGCCGTGCCGTCCGCCAGCGATCAGCAAATGCGCCGGATCGTGGAAATCTGCGAAAACTGCTCGGTGGATTTTCAGACCCTACCCTCGGTCAAAGAATTGCTGAGCGGCGCGGTCACCACCGCCAATCTACGTAGCGTTTCCATCGAAGATATTCTGGGGCGCACGCCGGTGAAGCTGGATTGGCCCGGCATTAAAAACCATCTACACGACAAAGTCATTTTGGTGACAGGCGGCGGCGGTTCGATAGGTTCCGAGCTTTGCAAGCAACTGGCGAGAGCCCAGCCGCGCAAGCTGATCGTATTCGATCAGTGCGAGTTTAATTTGTACAAAGTCAACGCCGACTTGAATCGGCTGTTTCCGGAGTTATCGCACCAAGCGGTGTTGGGCGATGTCGCCGATCCCGTTGCGGTGCAGCAATTAATTGCCGGGCAAAAACCGGAAATCGTGTTTCACGCCGCCGCTTATAAACATGTGCCTTTGCTGGAAAATCAGATCCGCGAAGCGGTGCATAACAACCTGATCGGCACCAAAATCCTGGCGGAAGCGGCGATTGCCGCCGGTGTGGCGCGCTTTGTATTAATTTCCACCGATAAAGCCGTCAATCCGACCAACGTGATGGGCGCCACCAAGCGGGCGGCGGAAATCCTCTGCCAAAACCTGAATCAGACCGGCAGCACTCGCTTTACCACGGTACGCTTCGGCAACGTGCTCGATTCGGCCGGTAGCGTGGTGCCGCTGTTTAGAGAGCAAATCAAGGCCGGCGGCCCTATCACGGTGACGCATCCGGATATTACCCGCTACTTCATGACGATTCCGGAAGCCTGCCAGCTCATCATGCAAGCGGAAACCATAGGCCAGGGCGGCGAAGTGTTTGTATTGGATATGGGCGAACCGGTCAAAATTACTTACCTGGCGGAGCAGATGATCCGCCTGAGCGGCAAAGTCCCGAATAAAGATATTGCCATTAAGATTGTCGGCTTGCGGCCCGGCGAAAAACTCTACGAAGAATTATTCCACGATCAGGAACAATTAATGGCAACCAGCCATGCGAAATTGCGCCTGGCCAAAGCCCGACTCTACGACTCGGTGGAATGGGCTAAACAGATTGAGGATTTGCAGAAGGAGTGCAGGAGCTACGATAACCAACAGCTGTTGGCCGGTTTGAAGCAGTTGGTCCCCGAATTTACGAATACGCCGGCGGCTTAATAATAGCGCTAAGACTCACTCTCTCCAGGCAATGTCATTGAGCTAAGCCCCTCCTGCTGAAGAAAGCCAAAGGGTTCTTAACTTTTCAGAGATCCACCTATCCGATAGCAATACAGCTTAGTTTTGCGGCTATCGTTCAGTTCGAGCACCGATTCGGGGTGGCTATCCGGTATCGGAAAAGAGGACGAGATAAATAAGCGGCCGTCCCGCATTTCCCGCCGGACTTTTTCGCCTATTTTCGCCATCACCAGCGGCGACAGGAAGGCGAACACCACATCAAACTCGCGTAAATCCTGCTCCCAAAAACTGGATCTGCCGACCCGGACATTAGCTAGATTGCGGCAACGCCATCTTGCCAGCAGCCAGGGTAGCGGCGCCCGCTCCAAGGCCACCACAGCCATGTCCGGCCGGGCTTTTGCAAGCGGCACGACAACGGTAGCCAGACCGGCGCCAATATCGATAAACGCTTGCGCCCGTTCGCGGCTTACTATTTCGATCAGCGCCTCGCTGACTGCGGAAGAGGACAAGAACAACGGTACATCGCCTTTCACTGTACCCCAAAATAATAGGGTTAGCAGCAGCAACATCAGCAGATACAGCCAAGCAGGCACTTGCCAGCTCAGCCCCATTAACACGGTCGGTATAAATAGCAAATGAATCGGCAGCCACCAGACAGGCTGGCGAAAACCGCGCGAAAACAGTGCGGCCAAGCCGGCCTGAATAGCGACAGCTTGCAAAACGCTAATGGGCAGGGGGATCAGTGCGCGTAAGCCCATCACAGCGACACAGGCCATTAGCTGACTCAGCAGAGCCTTGAATAACTGCATCAGATCCTTACCGTACGTTCAGCCTTGTACTGACCGGGCCAAATTAATGCGCAGCGCCTTCCGCCCCTGTAATTTTGGTATTTTGCTGTATCGTTGGCGACATGGCCGGCAAACCGGGCACAGAAGTATCGCTGCTGCCCGGTTTATCTTCGGCGCCATCGTGCAGCACCTGATTTTCGGTCTTTTTATTCATCACGACGATGGAAATCCGCCGATTCATCGGATCGTTAGGCACGTCGCCCTTGTAAGGAATACTGGATGCCAAGCCGACCACGCGCAGCACCTTGTCTTCACTGAGTCCGCCTTGGGTTAACTCACGGCGCGCCACATTGGCCCGATCGCTGGATAGCTCCCAGTTGGAATAACCGGTGCGATTGCTGGGAAACGGCAATGCGTCGGTATGGCCGTTGATGGTGACCTTGTTGGGTAATTCGTTGATCACCGGTGCCAACTCGCGCAGGATGGCTTGCGCATAGGTTTCGATACCGGAACTGGCCAGTTTGAACATCGGCCGATTTTGCGCATCGATAATCTGGATTTTCAAACCTTCCGGGGTGGTTTCCAGCTTGATCTGATCTTTATATTCCGCCAACTTGTCATTGGCTTTCAGCATGTCCTCGATTTTTTCCTGCAATTTTTCCAGCTTGAGTTTTTCCTGCTCTTCCGCCAGTTTTTCAATATCCTCAGGCGTTGGCTCGGCCGGGGTATTTTCCCCTTGATGCACTTGCCCCTCGTCTTGCGATTTCAAGTCCTGGCCGCCGGCCTGGATGATGCTGGTCCGGTCGCCGGAGCCCTCACCGGGGTTACTGACAATCGCGACGCCAAACGGGTTTTGGAAATATTCGGAAATGCCTTTTTTAGTTTTCTCGTCGGTGGAACCGAGTAACCACATCAACAGAAAGAAAGCCATCATCGCCGTCACGAAGTCGGCATAGGCAATTTTCCAGGCCCCGCCGTGGTGCCCACCGTGCCCACCCTTCTTGATTTTCTTGATGATTATGGGTTGTTCGGCCATTGTCGTTTACCTTATTTGCCGGCTTTCAATTGTTCTTCCAGCTCGGTAAAGGTCGGCCTGGCATGATGAGGAATCGCGGTACGCATGAACTCCACCGTCATCGCCGGCGAAGTACCTTTCGCGCAATTCAGCAGGCCTTTTTGCGTGCATTTATAGGCGTTGCTTTCTTCTTCCAGCCGCGCTTCCATGACCGACGCTACCGGGCCGATAAAGCCGTAAGACACCAAAATACCCAGGAAGGTACCGACCAGCGCCGCGGCGATCAGTTTGCCCAGTTCCGCCGGCGGAATCCCCACCGATTCCATCGTATGTACCACCCCCATTACCGCCGCGACGATACCGAAAGCCGGCATGCCGTCACCGACTTTTTGCACGGCTTTGATCGGCTCGTTGCCTTCGGCGTGGTGTACTTCGATTTCCGCGTCCATGATGTCTTCCAGTTGGTTGACATCGACACCGGTCAGGATCAGCCTGAGCTTGTCGCAAATAAACTCCATCAGATGGTGATCGTGGACGATTTTTTCACCGAATATCGAGCTACCCTCCGGATCGTCCACCACTTTTTCCAGGGACAACAAACCTTCCTTGCGGGCCTTCTGACTCAGCGCGTTAAAGCTCATCAGCAGCTCCATGTAGTACTCCTTGGTGTAGGTACTACCTTTCAGCGTGGCGGTTCCGCCGGCCATCGCCGCTTTACTGGTGGCCAGCGAGTTACTGGCCAGGAAGGAACCGAAGGCGGCACCGACGATGATCAGCACCTCAACCGGCTGCCAAAGCACGCCCAGATGGCCGCCGGCCATCAAAAAGCCGCCCAATACACAGCCTAAAATAATCACATAACCAATGATTACAAACATGGTTGCCTCTAAAAAACTAAAAGTTAATTATAAAAATCAAACTTACCCTGGGTTCGCTACCTTTACCGGCCGCCATGTAAGTTGCCGGATAAGTCTAGGCTATGGTTTTCAAACTCTCAGGCTAAATGCTCAGTTTTTTTTAAAACCAGCTTGCTGATAGCCGGCAGCACCACAAAAGTACACGTCATGATCCAGAAAATGCCGATAGTGATGACCAAACCCATGCTGGAGATGCCCTGATGCGGGGAAAATGCCAAACCAACAAAGCTGGAAATGGTGGTCAACGCGCCGTAGAACATCCCGCGCGCGGTACTGGATTGATAAATATTCTGATCCTCGGACAACGAATGATGCAATTTTTCAACCATATGGATGCCGTTATCGACACCCAGCCCCATTAACAGAGGCAAGGCGATAATATTGGCAAAATTGATCGGCGTGCCGGTAAACACGGTAGTTGCCATTGTGAACAAGCCGGCCAACACTAAGGGTGTCATCACCAACAGCGTGTCGACGATACTGCGGCGTATGAACATCAACAGCAAGGCAATCGCCACCAGGGCAATGATGATGGCTTCCTGGAAGGCACCGATCACCGCTTTCATGGATTCCCAATACATGACCGGCAAATCGGTGGCATTGGGCGCTACGGCCTGTACGTCGGTGATGAAAGCCTGCAAGTTACCGAGATCGTTCAAATCTTCCTTGGGAAAAATCTGAATCCGGTATAAGCCGTCTTTACTCAACCAGCGTTCCTTGATTTCCGCCGGGATACTGGTCGGTACAATTTCCTCGGCATGGAAACCGACGAGTAGCTGGTTCATGACCGTGGGCAAAGTGCCGAGCAACGAGGTTTGAATCTTCTCGATAAACACGCCGCGGTCCGGCTGGAATCTGGCTTCCAATTCCACCATCACGTCTTGCAACTGCTGTTTAAAGGTTTGCAGGGATTCGATGTCCGCCGGATTGGTTTTTTTCGGCAAATTGGCATCAATCGCGGCGATCATCCGCTTGATGGCCGGCAAGGGATCAGTGCCGGTTTTCAATTGCGGGAAAAACTGGCTCTGCGGACCCAGCGTCAGCACCATATCGTCGATGATACCCAATTTGCTTTCTTGATCGTCAGGCACAAAGTCGAACAAGCTGACGGTTTTATCGACGGTTTTCAGACTCTCCAGCTTTTTCTGCGCCGCTCTGGCTTCGTCTTCGTTTTTCACCAAAACCGTCAAGGTCATCGGCGAAGTTTCGCGCTCTTTCATCAAGTCCTTGAAGGCAATCACCGACTCGGTATGCGGATCGCGCAGATTCAAGGGATTGAAATCGGTTTGCACCTGAAACACAAAATACACGGCAACCACCGCGCCAAGCAAAGTCAACAAGGAAATCGGTTTGGCATAGTGCAACGTAAAGTGCGCCAACACATGGGTAAACTTCGATTCGCCGGGTTGTTCGCCATGCAATTGATGCACGGGCGGATTCGGCAACACCTTAAGCAGCACCGGCAGCACGGTCAGCGTAATGAATAAGCAAATGAACAAGCTGGTACCGGCCAGCAAACCCAACTCGGAAATGCCTTGGTAGTCGGTGGGAATAAAGGCATACAAACCGATGGAGGTAGTGCCGGCGCACAAAATCAAAGACGGACTGGTTGCCAACAAGGCCGAACGAATCGCTTTGCCCTTGTCGCTGCCGTAGAGATCCAGATTGTCGCGATAACGCAGGCAAAAATGGATCGCATACTCCACGCCCAAACCAATATTGGAGACCGCGAAGGCAACAGAAATCAGATTCAGTTGTTTCACCGCCACGGAGGCGAACAATCCGCAAAACACCATGCCCAAAGCCAATGTCAGTAAGGTAGCCAGCATCAACAGCCAGGAGCGGTACGCAACCAATAAAATGCCGCAGACCAGCACGATAGAAAAAATGCTGGCGGTGAAGGTACCCTCACTCATCCCGGCCATTTCGTCGTGCTCCAAACCGACTTCGCCGGTCACCCAAACTTTGACAGCCGGCATATTGGGGTCTTGAATTTTGTCGGCCGCTTGACGGATAACCTTGATCGCCGGCTCCACTGGCAAAATCTGGCTGTAGTCGAATTTTGGCGTGACGAAGATAAACGCCTTGTCCGATTGCTCTTCGCTGATCTTGTTTTCGGCGATCAGTTTTTGCCAGGACAGTAAATCGGTTTCGCCGTTCAGAGTTTTATGCAGGGAATTGCTGACCTTGTCGATCAGCGACATCAGGTCGATGGGTACTTCTTCGGTCTTGGTTTCCGCGTTCAGCGCGTCTTCGAAGATAGAGAAAAAACCGTTCAGACTGGGATCTTGAGAGATTCGGCCGATAAACGGCTGGGCTTGCGCCAGCGTCACCGAAAAATCCTGCAACTTATCGGTATCCAGATACAGCAGGCCATTGCGCTGAAAAAACGCATTTTCATCCGGCCGATAGACTTTGGTGAAATGTTCGGTATCCGCTCTAAGCTCCCGGCTCAAGCGTTGGGCAGCGGCCTTGGTCAACTCCGGACTGGAAGACTCGATCACCAGCAGCAAGGTATGGACTTCCTGGCCGAACTGCTGTTCGAATTTGCGGCGGTTTTGCTGAAACGGCGCTTCCGGAGCGATCAGTTCCGCCGTATCGGTGTTGACGGTCAGATGATTGCCGGTGTATTGCGCGGCCAGATAAGCCAAGATTACCGAAGCCAGTAACACTAACCCCGGCGAATACAGCAGCCAGTTGCCCCATCGAAAGGCAATATTTCCCAAACGTTTTTCCAAGGACATGCTTAAGCGCTCACGACGGTGTTAATCAAGTACACGGTGTAACTGGCGTAAATGGCCAACAAGATGCCGCCTTCAACCCGATTGATGCGGCCTTGCTCGCCCTTCCTGGCATATCCCAAAAAGAACAGCGACACCGTTAACAAGGCCATCAGCGGCCAATCGCGATTAACGATTTCCACTGGAATCGACATCGGCTGAATCACCCCGGCCAAACCCACCACCGCCAATGTGTTGAATAAATTGGAGCCGATGATATTACCCAGGGCCAGATCGTGCTCGCCTTTACGGGCGGCGGCAATCGACGACGCCAACTCAGGCAAGGAGGTACCGATGGCGACGATGGTCAAACCAATCACCAAATCGCTGACGCCCAAATCCTGGGCAATCGATACCGCACCCCAAACCAATAAGCGGGAACTGATCACTAATAACAGCAAACCGGAAACCAGCCAGATGACAGCCTGAGCGCAGGACATCGCATGCTCTTCCAATTCTTCAGCAACTTCTTCGCCTAACACGTCGGTCGTCTCGGCTGTTTTACTCATCCCTTGCCGGACCATCCAGGTCATCACGCCAACGAATACCGCCAGTTCCAGCACCGCATCCATCCGCGACAGATCGCCGTCGTATACCTGACCGAGCACGAACAGGGTCACGGCAAACAATACCGGCAGTTCTTTTTTAACGATTTGCGAATGGACGGTAATGGGACTGATCAAGGCGACCATCCCCAGAATCAAGGCAATATTGGTGATATTCGACCCGTAAGCATTGCCCAGCGCTAAGCCTGGATTGCCTTGCCAGGCCGACAAGGCGGACACTGACAACTCCGGCGCGGAGGTGCCGAAACCGATCACCACCATACCTATTAATAACGGCGACATGCCCAGAAAACGCGCTATCGCCGCAGCTCCTTCGACAAAAATATCGGCACTCCAAACCAACACAATCAGACCGATGACTATCATCAACAGTGGCAAAGCCATAACCTACCCTTAATTTTAAAGATCAAAAAACCGAAATACTGCCCTACGTGACGCCGAATGCTAATCCACCGTCCACTGCACCAAACCGCTGTAAGCACTGGCAATCACCACCACGCCAAACACAATCCGATACCAGGCAAAAATGATGAAATCGTGATGACTGATGTAACGCAGCAAACCTTTAACCGCCAGCAAGGCACTGATAAAAGCCGCGACTAATCCCACCGCGAACGACAGCGCATCGCTTTCGATATGCAGTAAGTCGCGGTGCTTGTATAAGTCGTACAGACTGGCAACGACCAAGGTGGGAATCGCCAAAAAGAAAGAAAACTCGGTAGACGCCTTACGCGACAAACCGAACAGCAAGCCGCCGATAATGGTCGCGCCGGAACGGGAGGTGCCGGGGATCAAGGCAAAAGCTTGGGCGATACCCAATTTCAAGGCATCCAGCGGACTGAGATCGTCAACATTATCGACCCGGATTTTATGCTCGCGTTTTTCCGCCCAGATAATCACGAACGCACCAATGATAAACGCCAACGCCACCGGCACCGGCTTGAACAGCGCGGCCTTGATATGTTTGCCAAACAACAAGCCCAGCGTCGCCAGCGGCATAAACGCAATCGCCAGATTCAACACAAATTTTTGTGCTTGCCTGTCGCTGGTCAATCCGCTCAATACCGAGCCGATCTTGGCCCGGTATTCCCAGCAAATCGCCAGAATCGCGCCGACCTGAATGACGATGGTAAACAGCTTGGCCTTGTCGTCATTAAAATTCAGCAAATCGCCGGCTAGAATTAAATGGCCGGTGCTGGAAATGGGGAGAAATTCGGTTAATCCTTCAACTACGCCGAGTATCAGGGATTTAATGATGAGGGTAATGTCCATTTTTTATCAGGCTCCGTACCAGTCAGGTACCAGGGTCGAAATCAGCATGTCGATGAAGTTGATGTAAACCAGTCGAATTTGGTAAGCCTATGAAAAAGCCATATAAGCGGGGCGGGATTATAGTCGAAATCTCAACCATTACGTAACTTTACGCTGTAAGGCACGGCAAATCCTGGCATTTATGACCGACATGCCTAGCAGCAATTTAGGTTTGGGCGTGCTTTGCATAGCGCTCGCCGGTCTGCCAGAATCGCCGGCAGTACAAGGCACTGCCGTTGCAGTATTAATCCCGCTCAGTCTGGGAAGGTGTTTAACCATGGCCATTGCATATCCCCCACTGATAAGCGCTCTTTGCGATCCGGCCTGTTTCCCGCATCCGGTCAAACGGGTCACCGTACTGGAAACCCATATTTCCTGGGTGTTGCTGGCCGGCCGCTATGCTTACAAGATTAAAAAACCGGTCGATTTGGGCTTTTTGGATTTCAGCCAACTTAGCCAGCGCTACTTTTACTGCCAGGAAGAAATTCGCTTGAATCGGCGTCTGGCGCCCGGCATTTATTTGCAGGTGGCGGCTATTGGCGGGTGCCCCAAACAACCCCGAATCAACGTGGAGCCGGCGTTTGAATATGCGGTAAAAATGCGCCGCTTTGCAGCCGATAAGTTGATGGATACGTTACTGGCCCAAGCGGAAGTTACGCCAACGCATATCGACAGCTTGGCCGACACTATCGCCCGGTTTCATAGGGGCTTGGCGCCGGCGAGTCCGGACTCGAACTACGGCTCTCCGGCCACCATTGAAGCGCCGGCCCGGCAAAATTTTCAGCAATTGCTTGAGTTGATGAAACCCGAAGATGCCGCATTGATCAAGTCAATGCAAGATAACTGTCGGCAGGCATTTTTGGCGGCCGAAAACCTGTTTTCACAGCGGCAACAAGCCGGCTTTATTCGTGAATGCCACGGAGACCTGCATCTGGGCAATATCGTGCTGTTAAGAGGCCGGCCGGTCGCATTCGACGGTATCGAGTTTTCGCCGGAATTGCGCTGGATAGATACGATCAGCGATGCGGCATTCCTGATCATGGACTTGCTCCATCGCGGGCGCGCCGATCTGGCGTACCGGTTTTTGAACGCCTATTTGCAAATCAGCGGCGATTACGCTGGCCTCGGCGTGTTGCGCTTTTATCTCAGTTACCGAGCTGCCGTGCGCGCGAAGATCGCCGGCTTTAGGTTCGCGCAAACCGGCGCAGAAACGGCCAGACAAGCATGCCTAAGTTATTTAAATTTGGCCGACAGCAGTTTAAGCCCGCGCAAACCGGCATTAATTCTTACCCACGGTTTACCCGGTTGCGGTAAAAGCGCGGTATCGCAATTACTATTGGAAAAACATCAGCTGATCCGCTTGCGTTCGGATGTCGAGAGAAAACGGCTGTTTGGGTTAAGCGCCCTGCAAAAAAGCGGTTCGGCAATCGATAGCGGCATATACCATCCACAAGCCGGCCAAAAAACCTACCAACATTTGCTAGACCTAGCACAAACTCTGCTTAAATTCGGGTTCCCGGTTATTGTCGATGCCGCATTTTTGCAACACGCCCAACGCCGCCCGTTCCAGTTACTAGCACAAAGCCTGGGAATTCCTTTCGTCATTGTTTCGATACAGGCTAAGGACAAGGTGCTGCAGCAACGCATACAGCGTAGACAAGAACAAGGCGGCGACCCATCGGAAGCCGACTTGAGCGTATTGGACAAAGCCAAGACAGGCGCCGAAGCATTGCAAACCGAAGAGCTGCCGTACAAACTCGTATTGACCAACAATAGCGACGGTCTGGACGAAATCGATCAACAAGCAGCTTGGCACGAGCTGGCGCGAACATTGGAATAAGCCAAGCCAGACCGGCGTTTGCCGAAACGGACGCGGTAAAACTGCGCGCTTGGACAATATTAAATTCACGGTAAATTAGGCGGAGAGGGTTGGCATTTCCTACTGTCCACGATCTTTGTTAGAATCGCGGGTGATCGCTAGATAATTAAACCAATAAAAACCACCATTTGAGCCATGAATAAAAAGAAAATTATAATATTTGCCGTCTGTCTGGCAGGCCTGCTAGCCATTCAGATTAAGTTTTTCCTGCCGTTTATGTACGACATCGCCGCTTCCGATTTATTTTTGGTGGAAAGCAAGGACGCGGCCAACCCTATGTCCATCAGCACAGACATGACCGCTATGGCGTTCGCCCACTGCAACACCTACATCAAAAACGAAGCCGACGAAGATCAAAGCCTGTCATTTGCCAGCCAACCGACCAATGCCTGGACTCTCGGCAACTACGAATATATTGTCAATGCCGACGTGGAAATCAGCGGCAAAGACAGCCCCAACGTGATGCGTCACTACGCTTGCCGGATCCAATACGGCAAAGGCGACGACACCTCCGGAGCCAGCGATTTCGAAAATTGGTCCGTCGAAGGCGTAAGCGGCTTGACCGATTAAGCCGAATTCATTTCGCTGACACACCCCCTCCGGCAACCGGAGGGTTTGTCTAAAACCGCTCTAAATCACGTCACCGTTTAATACCTTTTGCTGTTGCAGACTTCTTTGGCAAACAGCTTGTCTGCAATGTAATCGGGCCAAAACCCTCTTTCGGGTTTTCCCGCTCCTACAAAGCCGCATGGCGGCAAGCAGATGACTTACGCTCGACTCCCTGAATCAACAAACTTATAAACCTAAGCCTCTGCGTAGCACGCAGAATACGTGCCCTGAGTAAGCACATTTATCAAGAATTGAGATAAGCTTATCCCCAGCAGATAAACCGTGCACCCGCACACGCAAAGCCCCGCTGACCGTGACGCCGTTCGTTTCAAATCAAGTTCTTCGGTACCAACACATGCAAAAAACTCACTTAGCCCTGCTGTTCACCGGCCTTACGCTGACATCGTTCGCAGTTGAAGCCGGCCCCGTGCAAGACGATTTCAGCACCTGGATCAGCAATACCTATCAAACCGATTTCGGCGGCAGCCCCTATTTAGTTTTTCTGGAATTGGCACCGCGCACCAAAACCGACAATACCTTGTTTAATCAAATTATTGTCCGTCCACTGCTCGGCTATAAGCTAACCAACAAATTGCAGCTCTGGCTAGGTTATACCTGGCAAGGCGAATACAACGAGCAAACCGACTTTGAAATGGCCACTAACGATGCGATGCAGCAGGTGCAGTGGATAGATAATTGGACGTCGCAATTGAATTTTCAGTACCGGTTTCGTCTCGAGCAACGCTTCTTTGCCCACGAAGGCGACGTCGGCCATCGCATGCGGCACCGCTTCCGTCTAGTCTATTCAATACCGGACAGCCAAGCTTATCTAATCGCGCTTGATGAGCTGTTTGTGTATTTCAATTCCATAGACGAGGGCCGGCTGGCGCGATCCGTGCAAACCGGTATCAACCAAAATCGCAGTTATGTCGGGGTGGGCTACAAAGTAACCAAAAATTTGAATGTCGATACCGGCTATCAATTGCAATACATCCATAACTACGGCTCGCCCGATATCACCAATCACGTTTGGCTAACCAATATCAATGTCAATTTCTAAGCCAGAGAAATGCGGGGATTTTTCGCTACCACCAGCGAGGCACTAAAACCAAGCTGGAGACTGACTCTATATGCAGCCCGCCTGGGCTGCATATAGAATCCTCGGCTCTCAGCTAAAAAAGCTCAACCGGTTTTTCACTTCCACAGCAACCAAGGCATCGTAATGACGCCGCAATACCGAGTCCGTAGGACGCGGAAATAAAGTGGCTTCAATTTCGCTTTGCAGCTGTTCCAGAAAACTGGAGCTTGGTTCCGTGCTGTCAGTAGCGACAGACTGGCTGGTCGAAGTTGCTGGCGTTTGGCCTTTAGCGGAACGAAATAGTTTGCCGAAAAAGGAAAGTTCGCAACCCTGAGACGAGTATGCGCACGCAGCGACCAGGCCGCTCAGTATGAACAATACAATGGCTTCGAACATATCAACACCTCATGACTAATAAAGAATACCGGCCAAACCAGGTTGCAAAGTCAACAAGGCCTATGCCGGCGACTCTTGCTTAGCAATTAGAATGCCACCACCCACGAAACATAAGCTACTGTCACATAAGAAAAAATTAACTTATCAGCACCTAAAACCCTGCCGTTTTCCCAACAATTTGTCGGTAATACACCAACACGCATGACAGGCGAAGCGGCAAGCCGCGGTTTGGAAGTAGATGTTTCCGGCAAAAGCCGGAATCCATGGTAACAATGACACTCTCGACTGCCCGGAAACCGCGAGATTCAACGGCCGGATTAGTGGTTGGCTAACGCGGAGGCAAAATAATGAAAATGTTAGGCTTGAAATATCTCCCGACGTTTGGATGTTGGTTAACGGCAATCGCACTGTTGGTTTTTATCGAGCGCTTCAGTGTGCATTGGCACCCGTGGGATCGCGTTCTAATGAGTACCGCGCACGGCATCAGAAGTATCTTGCTGGATCGTTTTTTTGCAGCCATCACCTGGGCGGGTTCGCTGTTCATTCTGGCCCCGATAACCGCAGTGCTAAGCGGTGTTCTGGTGAGAAACAGCCGTATCAAAGAGGCAGGGTTGATGGTCTTGAGCCTAACGGGTGCAGCCCTGTTCAGCCGTCTCGCCAAGCTTTGGTTCGCTCGCCCGCGGCCCGACTTTTTCCCCGTTGTGGGTGAAATCCCCTTGGACGCCTCCTTCCCAAGTGCCCACACCGCGCAAATCGTTGCCTTTGCTACGGCCTTATGCTGGATGTGCAAACCCGACAAACTGGGGCTTAACTTTTACGCTTTGACCGGGTTTACGCTATTGACGGTATCCCTGGTTGCCGTCTCACGAGTCTATCTGCAAGTTCATTTCCCCTCGGATGTACTAGCTGGCGCCTTACTGGGACTATTGTGGGTGCTGGGTTTAATTAATCTGCTGCAAAACGGCGGCATCTTCATCAGGTGAGTCATGCGAAACAAATTTCTTAATACCGGACAGAGCGGTTATCACCCTTTTAGAAAATTGAAGGTCTGTTTGTCTGGTCTGCGCTACGCGGTTGTTTATGATTTTAGTGTGGCCTATAAGGTCGTACTGTCCGTGTTGATTTTGGCCGTATGCTTTTATTTTCGCCAATGGGTGGATTTCATCTCGGTACTTACCGCCACTGGGCTGATGCTGATATGCGAAATGTTTAACACCACGATAGAGGCGCTGTGCGATTTCGTGGAAACTCGGCAAAATGAAAAAATCCGCGTCATCAAGGATATTGCCGCAGCCGCTGCCGGCATCAGCATTCTGATTTGGGCAGTGGTCATGCTCTCGGAGCTCAGCTACTTAGGGTCGTTAATCGCTTGATCCGCCGCTGATAAAGATTTCCCCGGCACCATCAAACAAATAGCTACAAGAGGCAGACGGCGCAGCGACTTAAAAGCAAAAACCGGAGATTGCTCAATTTCACCAGCTTTAGCCCGGCTGGGGATAAATCGCCCCCACGCTAGATAAGCATGACGAATGTTAAGATACATAAATCCCTTTATGCCACTGGGTGCGGAGGGAGAGTTTTCTGTGATGTTTATCAAGTCCCTTAAATGGGATGAAGGCGGGAGGATAATATGGGACGATTGGTTTTTATGCTGTGGCTACTGCTTGGGCTGGCACCGTTGCAAACGGCAAGGGCGTTGGACATGCAAGACGTTCCGGAACCGTTAAAACCCTGGGTCAACTGGGTGTTGGCGGATGAAACCCAGTATCGTTGCCCGTTTATCTTCGACGATTTCCAACAAAAACACTGCGCCTGGCCGGGCGCTCTGCACCTGAATTTACAAGCCAAGCACGGTAGCTTCGTTGCCGAATGGACCGTGTATCGCCAGGATTGGATTAGCTTGCCGGGCGACACGCAACATTGGCCGCAGGCGGTCACCGTCAACAAACAAACCCAGCCGGTCGTAGAAAAAGACGGTAAGCCGGCCCTGCACTTGCCCGCCGGCCGCTACCAGATCAGCGGCGAATTTTTCTGGGAAAACTTGCCGGAACAATTAGCCTTACCCGAAGCCAGCGGCTTGATTCAGCTCAGCGTCAACGATAAACCGGTCGCGTATCCACCCATCAAGCAAGGTGCCTTGTGGCTGAATACCGAGAACGCCGACACTGCCGACCGGGAGCAGGATAGGCTGGACCTGCAAGTATTCCGGCAGGTGCAGGACGAGGTGCCGCTGCAAGTCATTACCCGGCTGGATTTGGAAGTTTCCGGCAAGGCGCGGGAGATTGAGTTTCCTTATGCTTTACTGCCTAACTTTATCCCGGTGGCGTTGAATAGCTCGTTGCCGGCTCGCCTGGACGGTAACGGGCGGTTATTGGTGCAAGTACGGCCGGGGCGTTGGAGTATCGAAATTCATGGCCGCCACCCGCAAGCCTTGACGCAACTGGATTTGGCTGTAAAGGACGAGAACTGGCCGGCGCAAGAGTTGTGGGCATTCCAGGCCGTGCCGGCCTTGCGTCTGGTGGAGATCGAGAATTTGACCGCGATAGACGGCAGTCAAACCAATCTGCCCGCGGAATGGCAGCATTTACCTACCTATCAACTCAAGCAAGGCGAGAGCATGAAGTTTAAGGTCATGCGCCGCGGCGACCCTGAGCCCGAACCGAATCAACTCAAGTTGAAGCGCACGCTGTGGCTGGACTTCGAGGGCGGCGGTTACACGGTCAGCGATAACATCACCGGTACGATGAGTCGCGACTGGCGTTTGAACGCGGTGCCCGAGCTGGGACTGGGCCAAGTGCAACTGGACGGTCAGAGCCAATTGATCACGCAACTGGCGGATGGCAAACAGGGCGTGGAAGTGCGCCGCGGTGCCATCCAGCTGAATGCCGACAGCCGGATCGAAGCCGATTTGGGTTCGATCAATGCCAGCGGCTGGCAGCAGCGATTTCAACAAGTACAGGCTGAACTGAACATTCCACCCGGCTGGCGCTTGCTGGCGGTCAGTGGCGTAGATAATGTGCCGAATAGCTGGTTGAGCTGCTGGACTTTGCTGGATTTGTTCTTGGTCTTGATCGCCGGATTGGCGGTGGGGCGCATCTGGTCGCCGCAATGGGGCGCATTTGCCTTGTTGAGTTTGACGTTGATTTGGCATGAGGCAGACGCGCCGCGCCTGATCTGGTTGAACGTGCTGGCGGTACTGGCTCTGTTACGGGTATTGCCGGTAGGTGGTTTCGCGCAATGGCTGCGATGGTATCGCAACGCCAGTTGGCTGGCGCTGCTGATGCTGACTATTCCGTTCATGATAGAGCAGATTCGTATCGGTATATACCCGCAGTTGGAGTTGCCGGAGCAGTCTATTCAACGCCTGCATTCGATGGCGAGTGCAGCGGCACCGATGGCGATGCAAGTTGAGCAGATGACGGATTCGGCGATGGCGCCGGAACGGAGTGATTCGGGCGAAGCTGAGCGCGGAGTTTATTTTAAAAAATCGGTTGTACCTGTCTCCCCTTACGGCGGCAGCTCGGCCATTTTGCAACGGGTCGATCCGGAAGCCAATTTGCAAACCGGTCCTGGTCTGCCACACTGGGGCTGGCAGAAGGTGGATTTGAGCTGGAACGGCGCGGTCGATAATGGGCAGCAAATCGGACTCTGGTATTTGTCGCCATTTATGATGATGTTGCTGCACTTTGCCCAGGCCGCACTAGTGGCGGTATTGGTTTTGAAAATGCTCGGCGCCATCGCCAGTAACTGGCGCTTGTCTCTGCCGGGTTTAAGCTGTCTGTTGTTGCTGCCGCTGTTGATGGCACCCAGCGAAAAGACTTATGCCGATCTGCCCGATGCGCAAATGCTGGAGCAACTGAAAGCCCGCCTGCTGCAAGCACCGCAATGCCTGCCCAACTGCGCGCAGATCGCCGACATGCAATTAATGGTAAAGCCGGAGATGTTGCGCATCGAACTGCAATTGCATGCGCAACAAGACTTGGCGATACCGCTGCCGGCTCAGCTTGAGCAATGGTTTCCGGAGCAAGTCAGCGTCGATGGCGGCGAGGCGCAAGCCTTGATTCGGCAGGATGACGGCAGCTTGTGGCTGGTCGTGAATGCCGGCATACACAAGGTAACAATGCAGAGCCGTTATGCCGCGCAGGATAAATTTAGTTTGCCGCTGCCATTGCCGCCGCAACACGCCAGCGTCAATGCCGACGGCTGGCGGGTGGATGGTTTGTATGAAGACGGCAAAGTCGGTCCGCAACTCGAGTTCAGCCGTCTACAACTCGATACAGGGCCAAAAAACAAGCTGCAACAAACTGCCTTGCCGGCATTCGTGCGGGTGGAAAGAACCCTGCATTTGGGCTTGGACTGGCGGGTGACCACCCGCGTCGAGCAATTGGCCGGCGCACTCAGTCCGGTGTCACTGGAGCTACCGTTGTTGCCGGGCGAAGCGGTCACCAGTCCGCAAGTGCGAATCAAGGACGGTAAAGTATTGGTGAACATGGCGGCCGGTCAAGCCACTTTGGAATGGGAGTCGGCACTGGCAAAAACCGAGCAATTGACCTTGCAAGCCGCCGACACGCCGCAATGGACCGAGGTGTGGCGCGCCGATGTCAGCCCCATCTGGCATTTACAAGCCGACGGTATCGCGGTGGTGCATCACCAGGACGGGCAGGGCCAGTGGCTGCCGGAGTGGCGGCCCTGGCCGGGCGAAAAGGTCAATCTGACTATCGGCCGACCGCAAGCGGTGGTCGGCTCAACCCTGACTATCGATAGAAGCGAATTAGCGGTCAAGCCGGGGCAACGCAGCGAAACGGTCGAACTGATTTTGAGCATCCGCAGCTCCAAAGGCGGCCAACACCCCGTAAAACTGCCGGAACAGGCGGAGCTGCAAAGTGTGACGATAGATGGTGTCAGTCAGCCGATTCGCCAGCAAGGCGCGACGGTCAGCTTGCCGATACATCCCGGCACCCAGCAAATCGTGCTGAATTGGCAAACGACTAAAGAACCGGGCGTGCTGTTGCGCACGCCGCTGGTCGATCTTGGTGTTGCCAGCGTCAACAGCCGCATTCAAGTGCTGATGCCGCAACAACGTTGGTTGCTGTGGACCTTCGGCCCAAAATTTGGTCCGGCCGTGTTGATTTGGGGTTTGCTGATCGTACTGGCCTTATTGGCATTCGGCTTCGGCAAGCTGAGCATTACGCCGTTGCAGCATTGGCAGTGGTTTTTATTGTTGATCGGTCTGAGCCAACTGCATATCGCTGCCGCATTTTTAGTGGTGGGCTGGTTGTTTGCATTGGGATTCCGCGCCCATCATGCGCCGCAGCGGCCGCGTTGGTTCAATCTGGCGCAAATCGGCTTGGCCGGCTTGACGCTGTTGTCGCTATTGTTAATAGCGATTGCCGTTGAGCAGGGCCTGCTGGGCGAACCGGATATGCAAATTGCCGGAAATCAATCCTCTGCAACTTTGTTGAATTGGTATCAGGATCGCAATGGCCCGCAGTTGGCCGTTGCCACAGTCGTAAGCCTGCCTTTGCTGGCTTACCGGATTCTGATGCTGGCTTGGTCTTTGTGGATGGCCGCAGCGTTGTTGAATTGGCTGCGCTGGGGCTGGAACTGTTTTATCGGTGGTGGGCTTTGGAAAAAATCACAGCCTCAAGTGGGCGTGCCGAAATCAGAAGCTTGACATAGCAGATACCCCCGGCACAGCCGGGGGCTTTATTACGCGCAATGACCCTCAAAGCTTTCTCTAACCGGCTACGCTTCAACGCAATGCTTTCGCCACGCCTTGTATAAGTTCCAAGGGCGAAACTGTGCAATACAGCCGCGTCACCAAGCTTCTAAAACCACCACTTTCCAGCCCCGATTCTCCGCCGGCCGTAAACTTACCCAGGCGGCGATCTGCCTTGACGGCGCGGATTGACCCGCTGACTGGCTTTGGTAATAACCCACGCCGGCGTCTTGATCGGCGATTTCAGCAGCGAGCTGGCGCAATTCCGGTATCTGATTGAAGCGCTCCTCACGGAACAAATTAAGGCCAATCTCCTGCGGGTCGCTATCGTAAAGCAGCAGGCCATCATCTTGCACAACCCATACTGTGCGTTTTTGGGTCTGAGTATCCTCGGCCAGCAAACCACCCAGAAAATCGGCCGGTTTGATGCGCATGGAAATAAAGCCCGGGATGGTTTTACCCTGTTTGATCGGCACCACCATCGTGACGGCGGGAAAGCCCTCTGGGGCTTGATAAATCCGGCTCAGAATCGGCACGCCCCGCTCCAAAACCATCCGGTTGTGCTCAAGCTGCGAGGTATCCGCACCCAGCGCTTGGCGATATTTGGCCGGCGCCACCGCCACGATAATCCCGGGTGCGCGGGTGGTAGCGAAACTTTCACCGCGCGGATAACGTTGCAGCAAGCTCTCCAGTAAGCCGCTGGATGCGGCTAAATCGGTGTTGCCGTGTAAGGACTCAGCCGTTTGCTGCATGCCCATGCGCATTTCGTTCAAGTTGCCCAAGATGCGGTCCGCGATCTGGTTGGCGGCCGTCAGGTTCTGATTGGAAATACGGGTGGCATCGGCTAGCGCACGCTCCACCTGCTGCTTTTCCTGCTTGACGAGTTCGCCTTCAGCCACCGCCAAGTCTCGGGCTTTATGCGCCTCCACGCCAAATTTGAAGGCCAGCCCGGCGCCGATCAAAATCGCCAGTAATACCGCCAGACTAGCCGCCAGCACGACTTTGTTACGGGCGATGAAGCGGCGCAGCAGTTCGCCGCGCGAATAGGCATAGGCACTCACCAAGCGGCCGTCGCGATAGGCCCGTAACTCGTCGGCTAACGCAGCCGCGTTTGGAAAGCGTAGGGTTTTGTCCTTGGATAATGCCTTGTCGCAGATGGCGATCAATTCCGGCGGCATGGGCAGCTTCGGCTCCCGCGCCGAGGGCATGGGCGCCAGCGAACTGAGTTGTGCCAATATCTCATCGGCACTGCCGCGCAGCGGCGGATGGCCGGCCAATAAATAATAGAGAATACAGCCAAGTGCAAACACATCGGAGCGCGTATCTACCGCACCGAAATCGGGATTAGCTTGTTCCGGCGCCATATAGGCCGGGGTGCCGAGAATGTCGCCGATCCGGGTCAAATCCGCATCGTCGGCTACCTGTTTTGGTGCGGCAGATATTAGTGGCGCCAGATCGGCTTCGTTTTCCACCTTGGCCAAGCCCCAGTCCAAAACAATGGTTTCACCGAACGGGCCCAGCACGATATTGCCGGGCTTGAGGTCTCGATGAATCACGCCTTTGGAGTGGGCGTACGCCACCGCTTCGCAAACGTCGATCAGTCTGTCCAGCAAACTCAGGCGCCGCGACAAGGCATGCTCGGCCAACACCTCGTCATTACAGGCTTTTAGGGCTTTGGCCAGTGTATCGCCACGCACCAAGCGCATCACATAGTAGGGCGCGCCGCTTTGTTTAGTCCCCAGATCGTAAACCGGCACAATCCCCGGATGTTCCAAGCGGCCGGTGATGCGAGCTTCGCGCAGAAAACGTGCGCTCAACTCGACATCATCATTCGCTGCCTGATCCAGTAATTCCTTGATCGCCACTTCGCGGCCGATGCGCTCGTCAAACCCCAGCAACACCTGACCACCACCGCCCACGCCCACGGCGCCGCGCAAAGAATAATCATCGTTGAATTTACCGTCCTGCTCCGGACTGCCGTTCAACACCTGTGGGTAGGGGCGAGGCTTGATCCGGGTCAGATCGTCGTCTTGCGGTTTGATGAGGGTGGCGTCGTCTTCCGGGAGCATCATCTCAGACAGCTTAGCCTTGTTTAGTCTCTGCGCAGCCTGATCAAGACTGCGGCGCGGGCTTACGATCGGCGTGCCCCAGGTCGCGCTCGGGGGCAATCTGGTCGCGCACCAATTGCTTTAACTCGGTAATTTCCGGAAACCGGCCTTGCTGCTTGCGGGACCAAACTAATTCGCCGTTGGCGCGCACCTCGAAAATACCGCCAGTGTCGGGCTGCAACACCAATTCGTCCAGTTCCTGTTCAAACGTGCTTAACAATTCCTGAGCCATCCAGGCCGCACGCAGTAGCCAGCGGCATTGCGTGCAGTAGCGGATTTCGACCCGGTTCATGGCTTACAACTCGTCCCGCAGGCGTTTGTATATGCCGCCGAAACTGCCGTTACTCATCAGCAGCACGTGGCACGCGCCGCCGGTTTGGGCTTTGATGGTGGAAATGATGCTTTCCAGGTCATTGCAAATCTCGATATTGCCGGCGTATTTGAGTAGCTGGCTTAAATCCCAGCCCAGATTGTCGGGCTGATAAACGATGGCCCGGTCGGCCTGGCCCAATGATTCGGCCAACGATTGCGTATGCACGCCCAATCGCATGGTGTTGGAACGCGGCTCGACGATGGCCAGGATTTTTTCGTTACCGACTTGTTGGCGCAGGCCGTCCAGCGTGGTTTTGATCGCTGTCGGATGGTGGGCAAAGTCGTCGTAAACAGTAACGCCGGCGCTTTTGACGATGACTTCCATGCGTCGTTTCACATTTTGAAATTGCTGCAAAGCCGCTATCGCATCTTTTGCCAGAATGCCGATATGCCGGGCGGCGGCGATGGCAGACAAGGCGTTGTAGACGCTATGGCGACCGGTCAAAGTCCACTCGACTACTCCTTGCTCTTCACCGGCAAAACTGACGCTGAAGCGACTGCCGTCAGCTTTTAACAAGTGCGCCTGCCAATCACCTTCACCGTCGATAGCCGTTTTGACGACCGGAGTCCAGCAGCCTGTTTCCAGCACCTCGGTGACGTGCTGTTCGCAAGCCGGGGCGATGATCAGACCTTCGCTGGGTATGGTGCGCACCAGATGGTGAAACTGTTTTTTAATGGCGTCCAGGTTTTCGAAGATGTCGGCGTGATCGTATTCCAGGTTGTTCAAAATCGCGGTGCGTGGCCGGTAATGGACGAATTTGGAGCGCTTGTCGAAAAAGGCGCAGTCGTATTCGTCAGCTTCGATCACGAAAAAATCCGACTCGCCTAAACGTGCGGAGATGCCGAAATTCAACGGAATGCCGCCGATCAGAAAGCCCGGTTTGAAGCCGTTGTATTCAAGCACCCAGGCCAGCATGCTGCTGGTGGTGGTCTTGCCGTGGGTACCGGCCACCACCAACACCCATTTATGTTGCAACACGTGTTCCGCCAACCACTGTGGGCCGGAGATATAAGGCAAGCCTAAGTTCAATACTGCTTCCACTTCCGGATTGCCGCGCGACATGGCGTTGCCGACGACGACCAGGTCCGGTTTGAAGTCCAGGTTTTCGGCCTTGTAGCCGTTCATCAGCCGAATGCCTTGCTCTTCCAACTGCGTGCTCATCGGCGGGTAGACGTTTTGATCGGAGCCGCTGACGGTGTAGCCCAATTCGCGGGCGATCAAGGCCAGGCCCCCCATAAAGGTGCCGCAAATGCCGAGGATGTGGATGTGTAATGGCTTTTGTAATTCTGTCATTCTGATAATTTTAGCGGGGTTAATTAGTTGCAAATCCGGAAATTCGGTCGGCAGCGAATTGGATCATTTTTTCGGTTCTTCCGGCTTTTTTTCTTCCTCGGCTTTGGGTTCGCCTTCGATTTTTTCTTCGACTTTGGCTTCCGAACCTTTAGCACCCGCCGCTTCTAACAGCTTTACGATGTTTTCCCGGCCGAGTTTTTTGGCTTTATCGAGTATTTTCACGCTCTGGCTGTCCGCCGCATTGACGTTGGCACCGGCTGCGATTAACACGCCGACGATGTCGGCATTGCCGAACATCACTGCATCCGTTAATGCGGTGGAACCCAGTTTGTCCGCCAAATTGACGTCGGCACCATACGCCAGCAGCGCCTTGACAATCCGCAAATTGCCGTTAAAACTGGCTGCCATAAGTGCGGTACGGTCGGTCTCCAATTTGCCATTGACGTCCAATCCTTGCGCCAATAGCGCTTCGACGCGGTCCAGCTTGCCGGTGGCCGCGGCGGCAAATAAATCTTTAGTATCTTCGGCAAGCGCCTGCACGGACCAGACGATTAGCGCTGCGCTCAGGAATCTGCGGATATTCATCGGATTGCTTGCTTGCGTTTGGGTATGAGTTGGGTTGAAATAAGGCAAATACTGATTTACATCATCTATCAATGAGCGAAAAAAACAAAGTTTTAGTTGAAGCCCAACCCTACTATATCGAGGCCCAATCGTCCCCCGAACAGAACCGCTATGTGTTCGCCTATACCATCACCATCACCAACGTCGGTTCCACGCCGGCCAAATTGCTGACTCGCCACTGGCTGATCACCGATGCCAACGGCAAGGTGCAGGAAGTCAACGGCGACGGCGTGGTGGGAGAAAACCCGCATCTTAGCCCCGGCGACTCGTTCCGCTATACCAGCGCGGCGATGATAGAAACTCCGGTCGGGGTGATGCAAGGTAAGTATCAAATGCAATCGGACGCCGGCGAAAATTTTAACGCAGCCATTCCCAAATTCACTTTATCGATACCCAGAACGCTGCACTAATGGCGATTTATGCAATTGGTGACATTCAGGGCTGTTACGACGAGTTTCGTCGTTTGCTGGACCATATAAGCTTCGATCCGAATCAGGATCAACTCTGGCTGGCCGGCGACTTGGTGAACCGCGGCCCAAAATCCTTGGAAACGCTGCGCTTTGTGAAAGGCTTGGGTTCTGCGGCCGTTACCGTACTGGGCAATCACGATCTGCACTTGATTGCGACCGTGGTGTCGCTAGGCAAGGCCGGTAAAAAAGACACGCTGAGCGACGTTTTAAGGGCCGAGGATTGCGAAGAGCTGATAACCTGGCTGCGCCATCAAAAGCTGTTCCATCACAATGATAATTTTTGCATGCTGCATGCCGGTTTGCCACCGCAGTGGGATTTTGAAACCACACTGCGCATGGCGCGTGAAACCGAGCAAGCCATGCAAAGCCCGGATCACGAACGCTTTTTCCGCTCCATGTACGGTAACAAACCCGTGGTCTGGCGCGACGATTTACTGAAAACCGAAAAACTGCGCTTTGCGATCAATTGTTTCAGCCGGCTGCGCTATTGCACCGTCGACGGCGTGATGGATTTTGGGCCCAAAGGCGCGCCCGGCAGCCAACCCGACCACTTAATGCCCTGGTTTGAAGTGCCGGGCCGCAAAAGTATCGATATGCGCATCATCTTCGGCCATTGGTCCACGCTGGGCTATTTCACCGGCTATAACTGTTACTCAATAGACACCGGCTGCTTGTGGGGCGGACAATTAACGGCGCTGGAACTGTCAGAACAACCCAGACGTTTCAGCATCGACTGCGTGGCCTCGCATAATCCCAAGGCTTTTTCAGAGTAATGAACTTTTGCCGGCGTTCCGGCATCAGTTCCCTCGCACACCAAGCACCACATCAATTTAACTTGAGATTAGACCATGCGAAAAAACCTGTTCCTCGCCATCATCCTGGCCTTGCCATTAACCGCCTTCGCTTACCCTAGTGAAAACGACTATGGCCAACCGGTGGACCACAAACTAGAACATTTGAACAAACTGCTGCAACTCAGTCCGGAGCAAAAAACCAAACTGGAAGCGATTTTTAAAGAACAGCACGAAAAATTCCGCGCCATCCACGAAGAGTCGCACAGCCGAATGAAAGAAGTGTTAACTCCTGAACAAATGCAGAAAATGGACGATTTGCGCAAGCAGCACCAGGAACAGATGCGCGAGCAAGCATCTCGTAAGCCGGCCCCATAAAAAAACGGCCTCAGCAGTAGTTGTGACTGCTGAGGCCGTTGTTTGAACCAGCGTATTTTTTAAGAGAAATTTCGACCGTAAAAAATCTCGGCCATTTCTTCCTGCAGCATGCCTTGGATTTCTTCCTGATCCTCGTCGCTGAAATTACTTTCCTTTTCGAACAGGTAATTTTCCAGTTCGGTTTCTTTCAACATCATCTTGGTGTGGAAGATGTTTTCCTGATACACATTTACGTCGATCATCTGGTACAACTCTTTCGTGCTTTCCGCGATGTAATTCTGGATGGAATTGATTTTATGATCGATGTAATGTTTTTGCCCGGACACATCGCGGGTAAAGCCGCGCACCCGGTAGTCCATGATGACGATGTCGGACTCAAAACTGTGAATCAGATAATTCAAGGCTTTCAGCGGGGAAATTTGCCCACAAGTTGACACGTCGATGTCGGCCCGAAACGTACAAATATCGGTATCCGGATGGCTTTCCGGATAAGTGTGTACGGTGATGTGGCTTTTATCCAAATGCGCTAAAACCGTCTCCGGCAACGGGCCGGGTGACTCGGAATTCATGCCGGCCGGAATGACCGCACCTTCGGAAATCAGCATCGTCACACTGGCACCCTGCGGATCGTAATCCTGATGGGCGATATTCAAAATTTGCGCGCCAATGATGTTGGCTACGTCTTTTAAAATCTGCGTCAAACGTTTGGCGTTATAGGCTTCGTCGATATATTCGATGTAGGCTTTTTCCTGCTCTTTGGGTGCATAGCAAACGTCGTAAATATTAAAACTCAACGATTTGGTCAGGTTATTAAACCCGTGTAACTGTAATTTGCTCAACCGATCAACCCTCTATAACTTCAAAATCATGACTTATTTCCACGCCCGCTTTGCCCAACATAATGGAAGCCGAGCAATATTTTTCGGCGGATAACTTCACCGCCCGTTCCACTGCGGCAACCGGCAGATTTTTACCCGTCACCTTGAAGTGCAAATGAATTTTGCTGAATACGGCCGGTACTGTGTCCACCCGTTCCGCAGTCAGTTCGGCAGTGCAATGCACAATCTCGTGGCGGCCTTTTTGCAGAATATCCACGACGTCGAACGACGAACAGCCGCCCACGCCCAACAACAGCATTTCCATGGGGCGCACCCCGAGATTACGGCCGCCGTGATCCGGCGGCCCGTCCATCACAACCGTGTGCCCGCTGCCGGATTCGCCGACGAATAATCTGCCGTCGACCCATTTAATCGTTGCCTGCATGTTAAACCCCAACCAAATTCAAAATTGTCGCGAATTTTACAACGAACCCGTCAAATGTCTTGATTTTTTTGTAAAACTACTGCACCTTGATAGGGTAACCAATCTAGTTCACAGAATTATTACAAATTATGAGCTTTGTTAAACAAAACAAGATTTCACCCTCTGCCCTGGACGCCTTTTTACGCTTCTGCCATGTTAGGAGCTATCCAGCCAAAATCACCATAGTCCGCCCTGGCGACATAGGTGACAAACTGTTGTTTGTGGTCGACGGCTCGGTCAGCGTCAGCGTCGAGGACGAGGAAGGCCGCGAGTTGATTTTGGCGTATTTGAACAAACACGATTTCGTCGGCGAGATCGGGGTGTTCAAAAATGCCGAAACGCGGAGCGTACTGGTGAAAACCCGCACCAAATGCCAGATGGCGGAAATCGGCTACGAGCGCTTCAAAATGCTGCTCAACGCCGAGTTGCGCGATCAAGCGGTGGAAATTTTAACGGTACTCGGTGAACAGCTCTCGACTCGCTTGTTGATCACCAGCCGTAAATACCGCGACCTGGCGTTTATGGACGTGGAAGGCCGTATCGCCCGCACCCTGTTGGATTTGGCCAAGGAGCCGGACGCAATTACCCATCCGGACGGCATGCAGTTGCATATCACCCGCCAGGAAATCGGCCGGATCGTCGGTTGTTCCCGCGAGATGGCAGGGCGCGTATTGAAAGAGCTGGAAGACAAGGGCTTGATCACCGCACACGGTAAAACCATCGTGGTATTCGGCACACGTTAACGCCGCGTGAAGGGCGAATTCATTCGCCCTTTGAGACACTACCGAAAAACGGCTTTACCAAACTTTGCCGAGCACCATCGACATAGGTAAATACCACCGGCACCACCAGCAGACTTAACAAAGTAGAGCTAATCAAGCCGCCAATCACCGCCACCGCCATCGGCTGGCGAAAACTGGCGTCCGCCCCCCATCCCAACGCAATCGGCAACATACCGGCAATCATGGCCACCGTGGTCATGACTATAGGCCGGGCGCGTTTATGGCAGGCATCCAGCAAGGCCTCGTGCCGACTCAGGCCATGTTCGCGCATCGCCAGCAACGCATATTCCACCAGCAGGATCGAGTTTTTGGTGACGATGCCCATCAGCATGATCAAGCCTATCATCGACGGAATATTCAACTCGCCGCCGGTCAGCAACAGTGCGACAAACGCGCCGCCCATTGACAACGGTATCGCCGACAGGATGGTCAAGGGTTGAAAGAAATCCTTGAATAGCAACACCAATACGCAAAACACGCACAGCAATCCGGTCAGCATCGCCATACCAAAACTGCTGGCCAATTCGGCCATGATTTCGGCGTCGCCGGTACGAATCAATTTAACGCTGGACGGCATATTGACCACGGCCGGCAAAGTTTTGGCGGCGGCCAGCGCCTCACCCAGGGACATGCCGCCCAGTTCGGCGTTGACCGTAACATAGCGGCGCCGGTCATACCTGTCAACCTGCGCCGAACCGCTGGCTAACGTTAGCTCCGCCACACTGGACAGCGGCACCAACCTATCCCCCGCCCTTACTCTTAGATTGGCTAAGACCTGCAAATCCTGCCGCGCGGCATCGGCTATCCTTACCCGAATCGCGAGTTGGCGGTTATCCAGATTCAACTTGGCCAGTTGGGCGTCGAAATCACCGCTGGTGGCAATCCGCACCGTTTCACCGATCAGCTCGGCCGTCACGCCTAGTTCGGCAGCGCGCTGCCAGTCCGGCCGAATGGCGATTTCCGGCCGTTCCAGGCTGGCCGTGGAACTGATGCTGCTCAAGCTACCCATATTACGCAAATCGCGCTCTAAGGCCTGCGCGCTGGCCTTTAAGGCCGCCGCATTATCGCTAGACAGTATCAAAGACATCTTCTCGCCCGGCCCTCCAATGCCAATGGAGAAGCGGGAGCCGGGCACTTCGCGCAACACTGCCCGCACCGCCTGTTCAATCTGCGCTTGATGCGGCCGCTGTCCTCGCTCGCTCAAAGTTAAGGTCAGCGCGCCCTTACGTTGTTCGCCCGGTCTGGTCACGCCGCCACCGACTATTTGACTGCTACCGACCGCGGTAAAAATGTGTTCGACACCTGCCAGCGGTTGCAGAACCGTTCGCGCCGCTTCGGCGACTCGACCGGCATCGTTTATCGAACTACCCGGCGGCAACTCGAATTGCACCGTGGTATAACCACGATCAGCGGGCGGCACGAATCCCGCCGGGATCAAGGGCAACAATAAGCAAGCACCGATAAAAAACAGCGTGGAGAGCAGCATCGTCGCCCGGCGATGACGCAGGGTCCACTGCACCGCTTGCAGGTAAATGGGCATCAATCTGCCATCGACACTGGCAGGATGATGACCCTCGGTAAGTAAATAGGCCGCCAGCATCGGCGTCAGCAAGCGCGCTACCAGCAAGGACGCCAGGACCGCGACCACCGCCGTCCAGCCGAATTGCCGGAAAAACAATCCGGAAACCCCGCTCATCAACGCGGTGGGCATAAACACCACCACCAGCGTCAAGGTGGTGGCGATGACCGCCAGCGCAATTTCATCGACTGCCTCAGCAGCGGCCTGGCGAATACTCTTGCCCATCCGCACATGCCGGGCAATATTTTCGATTTCCACGATCGCATCGTCCACCAAAATCCCGACCACGATAGCCAAGGCCAGCATGGTCAGCATATTCAAGGAAAATCCCAGCCAATGCATCACCGCAAAGGTCGGCAGAATCGACAAAGGTAGGGCCGAAGCCGACACTAAAGTCGCCCGCCAATCGCGCAAGAACCACCATACCACCAGCACCGCCAACAGCGCCCCTTCGTAGAGCATCATCATCGAGCCTTCGTACTGCTCTTGCGAATACGCTACCGAACCGGAAATCAGGGTAAAACTCAGGGACGGATCGGCTTCCCGCATCCGCGCCAAGGCCTGTTCCACATCATTAGCGATGCGGGTTTCGTCAAACCCCTTGGCCCTGTAGATGTTGAATCCGATCAACGGCTTGCCGTCCAAGGCTGCCAATTGCGTACGCTCGGCAACGGTGTCGCGGACCGTGGCGATTTGCTCCAAGCGCACCTCGCCGCCGTTGGCTATAGGCACCGGAAAGGTCGCCAGTTCGCTGGCCTGCCGCACCGTGGCCAGCGTGCGCACCGATTGCTCCGCCAAGCCCACATTACCCCGGCCGCCGGAAGACTCCTGCTGCGCCTGTTTCAAGGCTCGCGACACATCGGTCGCGGTGACGCCCAGCGAAGCCAAGCGCACCGGATCGACTTCCAAGTGTATTTCCCGCTGCACACCGCCCAGGCGTTCGAAACGGCCGACGCCGGCCACGCCCAACATGACCTTGCTGACGTTATCATCCACCTGCCAGGATAAGGCTTCCTCTTCCAGTTTGGTCGAGGCAATCGCATAGGTCAAAATCGGCGCGCCACCCACTGTCACCGCACTGATACTAGGTTGCAGCACACTACTCGGTAAATCCGAGCGCACCCTGTCCACCGCATCCTTGGTTTCTATCAAGGCATCGGAAAGCTTTTTTTCCAGAATAAATTCGACATTGATTTGCACCAAACCATCGGTAATCGAGGTGCGGATATGCTTCAATCCGGACAGCGTGGCAATCGAATCCTCGACTTTGCGCGCCACTTCGGTTTCCAACTGTGCCGGCGCCGCACCCGGTTGATTAAGTTTGACGATAACGCTGGGTAAATCCAGATCCGGCAAGCTCTGTATGGATAACTGTTGTAAACCGCGCAGTCCGGCCAGTGACAGTAAGATAAACAGTAAAATCGATGGAATGGGGCTGCGAATCGACCAAGAGGCAAAACTCATCAATCAACCCTCGCCGGCGCGATGTGCACGAGATCACCATCATTGAGAAAGCCGGCCCCCTCCAATACCACGCGCTCTGCTTCGCTCAAACCGTGGACGATTTCAATATCCACCCCGTACTGACGGCCGGTAGCGACCGCCTGCAAACTTACCGGGGAGGTATCGGCATCGCTGAGCAGCTTCAGCACATAGTTGCGGCCATCGCGGATCACCACGCTGGCGGCCGGCACCACCAATGCCGGACGCTGACTTAACTCGATCCGGCCATTGGCATACATGCCGGCCCGCGCCTGACTGCCCGGCAGGATGTCGGCGTACACGACGCCCAATCGCGACTGCTCGTCCAAGGCCGGCGCCAGTTGCCGCACCCTAGCTTGGGCAACGCTGCCGTCCGGCAGGCTCAGTTGTATCGCTTGCCCCGCCTGAATTTGCGCGATTTGCCCGGCGGTCAATTCACCACGCCATTCCAGGCGATTTTGCCGAATTAACCGAAACAACTCCTGCCCGCTGCCGGCCACCGCGCCCAGGGTTGCCATTCGCGCGCTAATCGCGCCGTCGTCAGGCGCCCGCACCTCGGCATAGCTTAGTTGCAACTGTTTAGCAGCCAACTGGGCCTTGATCGCATCGACCTGAATTCGGGAGGTTTCCGCTTCGGTTTCGTACCGCAACAACTCCTGTTGACTCAGCGTCGCTGCGTTTTTGAGTTTCAGCACCCGCTGTTTGTTGGTTTCGGCTTGCGCGGCGGTGGCCCGCGCCTGGGCCAGATTGGCCTGCAATTGCGCCAGATCGGCGCGCAGCATATCAGCATCGAAACGCGCCAATAGCTGACCGCGCTTGACCTGATCGCCGACATTGACATTGACTTCGATTAACCTTAATCCGGATTGCTGGGCGCCGATGACGGCTTCTTGCCAGGCCGTAATCGCCCCCGACGCTTCCAGGGTGGTCGGCCACTGCCGCCATTGCGGCACTGCCCGCGTCACCGTCAGCGCCGGCACCGTTTTTCCCGGCGCTGCTGCGCCTGGACTTTCGCGGTTTAACAACCAAACTATTAGCACCGCACAGCATGCCAGTACGGTAAAAATCCCGATAAGCAATGAACCGCGTGCCAATCCACGCTGGGAATAAAGGGTATAAAAGCTTATACGGCGGGCTAGGTGTGTCATCATGACGAAAAATCTCGGCAAACATTACTCAGCTCCAAGTCTATACGACAATTTAAAACTGAACCATCGGGTCTAGAATAAGCCAAACAGCGGCCTAGTGCTCGAAACTCAGCCGACTCGCTCGAATAAGGAAGGTTCCATGAGAAAGAAAAGTGGAGAACGTTGCCAAGCCATTCTGGATGCGGCAAAAACCCTGTTTGAAAAAGTCGGTTTCGAACAAGCGACGATGGCGGAAATCGCCGCTACTGCCGGCCACTCCAAGGCCACGCTGTACAACTATTTCAGCTCCAAGGAGCAGTTGTTTCTGGAATTGGCGCGCCGTTCCGCTGATCGCCACAGCGAGCAATTATTTTCCTTGCTGATGCCGGACTGCGGCAGTGCGCCTCTCGATACACTGCCAGACCAGGTCAACCAAGTCCTGGCACTGTTGCAACCTTCCGACGACTTGCCGGCCACTTTGCAACGTTTCGGCGAAGGCGTGATGAGCAACTTTCTGTCCTTGAAAAGTTTGGCGGCCCGACGCATGTTGATCGCAGCCGCCGCCACTCAGCCGGAAGCCGGCCGCCTGTTTTTCGAAAACGGCCCCGCCAAGGGCATGCAATTTACTGCGCAATTTTTCGCACAAGCGATGAATGCCGGCCAGTTGCGGCATGCCGACCCACATGTGGTGGCCGCGCATTTTCGCGGTTTGCTGGAATCGGAAGTATACGAATCGGGCTTGTTCAACGCCCGCCGGGAATTGAAACCCAAACAAGTTAAAGCCACAGTCGAGCGCGCCGTCAGCGCGTTTATGAGAGCCTATGCACCGACTGCCACCGATTTGACTGACGATTAGCTATTGCTTGAACACTTCGCGAAACAACTGTTGCATGGCTTCCCAGGATTGTTTATCCGCCTCGGCATCGTAAGCAATAGGCAAATTATTGGCTTTGCCCAACCTATCCGCGTCGGGGTTGGTGAAACCGTGGCGCGCGCCGGGATAGTTAACCAAACGATAGTCCACGCCGGCTTGGGTCATTTCTTTTTCAAACGCCGCAATACTGTCGGCGCTGACAAACTCGTCGGCCGCGCCGTTCAAAACCAATACCCGCGATTTGACCTGCCCACGTCTTGCCGGGGTTTGCGTGGCCAGATTACCGTGAAAACTCACCACTGCCGCCAGATCGGTACCCAAGCGCGCCATATTCAAGACTGTCGCACCACCGAAACAATAACCTATCGCCGCAATCTTACCCTTATCGACACTGGCTTGTTTTTGTAAAAAGGCTAAAGCCGCCGTAAAACGTAATTGCGAAACGCCGGCCCGCTCCACGACGCTGTTCATGAAGGTTGAGGCTTCGGCTGCATGCTCGCTGGATTTGCCGTCGCCGTACATATCGACCGCCAGCGCGGTATAACCCAGTTCCGCCAACATCTTCGCGCGCTGCCGGGCGTAGTCGTTCAAGCCCCACCATTCGTGAACCACCAGCACGCCGGGCTGCTTCTCGCCTTTCGTATCGTCCCAAACCAGATAGCCTTTTAGCGTGGTATCGCCGGCGGTATAACTCACGGCTTGCTCCTGCAATGCCGCTTGCAAACCGGAACTGAACAATAAGGCCAAAAAGAATAAACTACGCATCATAGAAACCTCCTGTTGAAAAATGGCCTTACGTTTACACTGCTAACGGGCATTGTCAATCTCTAGGGCCTTCCAACAATAAAATTCCATCGGGGCGACGGGTTTTACAGCAACCTAGGCGCTGTGATTTCCTTTAAACGAACGGCAAACATAAACTCCATGACGCATTCCGGCGCAAAACCTATCTGGCGACAAATCCCGAAAAGCGTTTGGGCATTGGGTTTTGTCAGTATGTTGATGGATATTTCCTCGGAAATGATCCACAGCCTGCTGCCGGTATTCATGCTCACCACTCTGCATGCCAGCAGTTTGAGCATCGGTTTGATCGAAGGCGCAGCGGAAGCGACCGCGCTGATCGTCAAGGTGTTTTCCGGGGTGCTCAGCGATTATTTGGGCAAGCGCAAAAGTCTGGCCTTGATAGGTTACAGCCTGGGAGCCTTGACCAAACCCCTGTTTGCCATCGCCGGCAGCAGCGGTATGGTTTTAAGCGCGCGACTGCTGGACCGGGTCGGCAAAGGCATACGCGGCGCACCGCGCGACGCACTGGTTGCCGACATTACCCCGCCGGAAATTCGCGGCGCGGCCTTTGGCCTCAGGCAATCGCTGGATACGGTCGGCTCTTTTCTGGGACCATTGCTGGCGGTGGCGCTCATGCTCCTGTGGGCCAACGATTTTCGGGCGGTTTTTTGGGTGGCCGTGATCCCCGGCGGGCTGTCGGTGCTGATGTTGCTGTTTGGTGTGCGCGAACCCAAGCATCTGCAGCGTTCGCAACACGGCAACCCCATCAAGCGCGCCAATCTGCAACGCTTAAATGCCGACTATTGGCGGGTAGTGATGATAGGCGCGGTGTTCACACTGGCGCGATTCAGCGAGGCCTTTTTGGTGCTGCGCGCCCAACAAAGCGGCATTCCGATTGCGCTGTTACCCTTGGCAATGGTGGCGATGAATGTTGTTTATTCGGCCACGGCTTACCCGTTTGGCCGTCTGTCCGACCGCGTATCGCATCGCAAATTGCTGGCTTGGGGGCTGTTGGTACTCATCGTCGCCGACCTAGTACTGGCCAGTAGCGCCGATTGGCGGATAGTGTTGGCCGGCGTTGGGCTTTGGGGGGTGCACATGGGCATGACTCAGGGCCTGCTGGCCAAAATGGTCGCGGACACGTCACCGGCCGACCTGCGCGGCACCGCTTACGGATTTTTCAATCTGGTCGGCGGCATCGCCATGCTGTTGGCTAGCGTCATGGCGGGGTTGCTGTGGGATAGCTACGGCGCCGAGTTTACGTTTTACGCGGGGGCCGGATTTTGTTTAATGGCCTTATGCATCCTCATCGCTCGTCGCCGGGGTAAAGCAGCTCATTGAGCGTTTATTGGATTGGAGCAGCCGCAGATTAAAACAGGAAAAATCCTCGAAAGATTTTGAAATAGGCCTACAAAGATGTAAGCTTTAGCGTACAAAAAATCTCGTCAACGACTGCGCGTTTCAGCCGAATAAGTACTTAAAGCCTAGTTTGAAATACATCCTTCTCAGCCGGTTACAGCGTATCAATAAATACCAGCTTTGGCTGATTTCGGTTGCTCTGGCGACAATGCTCACCGAATCGATTGTGGCGATAATGGAATGGCTGCTGAAAGGCGAAATCAGCTTCGATTATCTACTTACCGGCTTGGTCGCTTCGCTACTGGTCGCCTCTTTGATCTGCGCGATGATCATTGTTTTTTTAGACCAGTTGAGCAGTTTGAACGACGACAATATCCAATTAAGCACTATTGTCACCGCACTCCCCATTCCACTGGCGCTATTCGACGACAAGCGCAATCTGCAAATGCTGAACCCGGAATTTACCAAGGTCTTCGGGTACCGGCTCCGGGATATTCCCAACCTGCCCGCGTGGCAATTACAGGCATTCCCCGATCCTGTTTACCGTGAAACGATTGGCGCGGAATGGCAAAAGCGCTTCGAAAATGACGACCAAGAATTTCAGCCCCTGGAAATCAAAGTTCGTTGCAAAAACGGTCTGAACAAGCACGTCATGACCACCGCTACCCGCATAGGTGGGGCCGGCAAGAAAATGCAACTGGTATTGCTCTACGATATTTCCAAACGCATCAATGCAATGAACGCGCTCGCCGAGTCGCGCAGCTTGCTGCAATCGGTGATCGAAACCATACCCATGCGGGTATTTTGGAAAGACCTGCACTCGCGCTATCTCGGCTGCAACTCGCAGTTCGCGCGAGATGGCGGTTTCACGAGAACCGAAGACCTCCTCGGTAAAGTCGATCAGCAACTATCCTGGCGAAACCAGGCTTTGCGCTATCGTGCCGACGACCGCCAGGTCATGCAATCCAATCTGCCTAAGCTGGCTTACGAAGAGCCGCAAACCACGCCTGAGGGCAAAGAGATTCTACTGAGAACATCGAAAGCGCCACTGCGCAATAGTTTGGGCGAAACCATCGGGGTATTGGGAGTATACGATGACATCACCGAGCTAAAGAAGATCGAAAACGAGTTGTGGCTGGCCAAAACCATGGTCGATAAAAGCAAGACCGCTTTCTTCTGTCTTGATCCGAAGGGCATGGTGACGTACGTCAACGATTACGCTTGCCAGTCCTTGGGCTATTCGCGGGACGAACTGGTGGGTATGGCACCCTGGGAATTCGATCCGGACCTTTTGGCCAGCGCCTGGTCAAACATTTGGCAGCGCTTGCGCGACTGTGAAATTGTCAGCCACGAAAGCCGCCATCGACGTAAGGACGGCACGATTTTCCCGGTTGAGCTCACCTGCCACTATATCGCTCACAATGGCTTGGAACTGAGTTTTACCTTCGCGCAAAATATTAGCGAACGCAAACGCCTGGACACCGAACTGCGGATTGCCGCGACCGCTTTTGAATCGCAGGAGGGCATGATGATTACCGATGCCGATGCCGTCATTTTAAAGGTGAATAAATCCTTTACCGAGATTACCGGCTACTCCAGCGAAGAGGCCATCGGTCAAAAAATGAATATCCTCAATTCCGGCATTCACGATGCGCTGTTTTTTGCCGAAATGTGGCAATCCATTGATAGCAAAGGTGTCTGGCAAGGTGAAATCTGGAATCGGCGCAAGAACGGCAATATATTTCCGGAATGGCTCACCATTAGCGCCGTGAAAAACCCGGATGGCAAAATAACCCATTATGTCGGCACGATGATGGACATAACGGCGCGTAAAGCCATAGAGCAACACATTCATCATCTGGCCCACTTCGACGCACTGACCGACTTGCCCAATCGTACCTTGCTGATCGACCGCTTGCATCAGGCTATCGCTCAGGCCAGACGCGAACGCAGTTTGCTGGCCTTGCTCTATCTGGACCTGGATAAATTCAAGCCGGTCAACGACAGCTTCGGCCACGATGTCGGCGACTTATTGCTGAAAGAGGTGGCGAATCGTCTGGAGGCTTGCGTCAAGCGGGAAACGGATACCGTGTCGCGTTTGGGCGGCGATGAGTTTGTAATTTTACTCAGCCAATTGGACCAACACTCCGCGGCCGGGCTGGTGGCCGAAAACATCTTAAGCAGTCTGAATCAGCCGTTTGTGATTCAACAACACACGCTGGATATTTCTTCCAGTATCGGCATTGCCGTTTATCCCGATGACGGCCTGGAGGCAAATAGCCTGATGAAAAACGCCGACAATGCCATGTATCAAGCCAAATGCGCGGGGCGGGGCTGCTTTCGGTTTTTCAGACCCAAAGCCGATGGCTAATTACCGACGGCAGCCGCCGGCCCGGACAACCACAGGCCAAGCCTTGGCTCCATCGCCAGACCGTTCACGTCGGTAAATTGAAACGGTACGGAGATCAGCTCCATACCGCGATTGATCTGCACCGCAAAATGCAAATGCGGCCCAGTCGTCAAACCGGTATTGCCGGAGTAAGCGATCAGCTGCCCGGTTGCCACCCGCATTCCTGGCGTGACTTGGGCTTTTTCCAGAGCCAAATGCGCGTACACAGCCATGGAGCCGTCCTCATGCAAGATCCTGATACTGTTAGCCTTGCTGGCGTAAGCCTGGCTAGTGCCATGACTGGTATAGTCATTTTCCACTTCCAGCACGATACCGCCCCGGGCTGCGTAAACCGGCGTATCAACCGGCATCATGATGTCTACCGCATAACGATTCTGTTCATCGTTATGACTGTATGGTCCATTAAAAGCTTGGGTAATTTGAAAATGTGCGCCGGCCGGCAAAGGTGGTTTATAAAGGGTTTGACTCACATAGCCGGGTAAAGGCCGCCCAACCACATAGCTATATTGCAGATTGACACTATAAAAACCGGCGCTCTGGTTGGGAATAAGCGAAAACAAGCTGCCGGACTGTCCTGATTCAACGACAAAGCGGCGCGGCAAATCCGGATTGGCGCTGACATTTTCCCGCTCACGCCAATCGACGGCCAGTTCGATGGGCCCCGGATAGGCGTTCAGCGCAAAAAAACTCGGCTGCAAATCATCGGCCGTTTTTTCCAGCCAAACGCGCTTAGGATTGGCGGCTTTTAACTGCCTGACTGCTACCGGCTGATTCGATGCGGGGGCCTGATCGGTAAAAAACCAGGTACCTTCGGCATCCTGATATTTATAAAGCTTTTTAGCTGCGCCGCTACTGGACGCCAGTAACAGCGAGATCGCCAAAATACCGCGAGCAAACACCGGTCGCCACGATTATTTGCGGGTAGAACTAAAGGTGTAAGACCGCACCACGCCTTGTGCGTCGAAGCGAATCAGCAAATCCTGGGAATCGTTACCGCCGAACAAGGCATATTTGTAGATCCCGTAAGTCCAGGTAGGCTTACCATCTTCCATACCGGTACGCCAAGGCGTGCCGAACATTTCGGTAATATCTTGCTTACGGGTTTGGCCGACCTTGATTTCCGGCACTCGGACGGGGGAAAACTCTTGGCCGACAGTAAAGCAACCGGTCAGTTGCGTCGTCGCAAGGCAGGCGACTAATAGAAGTGAACTAAAGCCAAAAGCGCGTGGTCCGCGTTTTGCAAGAAAATTGTTCATTGGTATTCCCTGATTGAAAAGTTGATTGATATAAACTAGCTGTTAGTGGCTTATCTTAGCCGGTTCCAGCCGCGATTCGAAAATTTTTTAGCCTCCGATAAGATGTCATCATGCCTACCGAAAACCACAATTCAGCCCTCGATAATCTGAACTTCGACAATCGCTTTATCCGCGAGCTGCCTGGTGATCCCGAACCGGATAATTTTCGGCGCCAAGTTTATGCAGCCTGCTATTCCCGGGCCAATCCGACGCCGGCGCAGCAACCCAGATTGGTCGCTTATTCCAGAGAAGTCGCGGAAGATTTGGACTTATCCGCCGAACTGTGCGAATCGGAAGATTTTTGCCAAGTATTCTCCGGCAGCCGGCTAGCAAAAGGCATGGAAGCGTATGCGATGTGCTACGGCGGCCATCAATTCGGCCATTGGGCCGGTCAGCTCGGCGACGGCCGGGCTATCAACTTGGGCGAGGTGGTTAATCAGCGTAAGCAACGCTACACCTTGCAACTAAAAGGCGCGGGCGTGACGCCATATTCCCGCAGCGCCGACGGTTTGGCGGTTCTGCGTTCTTCAATACGCGAGTTTTTGTGCAGCGAAGCCATGCATCATCTCGGTGTGCCGACCACCCGCGCCTTAAGCGTGATACTTACGGGTAAACAGGTGGTGCGTGATATGTTTTACGACGGTAATCCGCAAATGGAACCGGGTGCGGTGGTGTGCCGGGTGGCGCCGTCGTTCGTCCGCTTCGGCAACTTTCAAATATTCACCGCGCGCGATGACATCGATTCGCTGAAAAAACTGGTGGATTACACCATCCGCACCGATTTTCCTGAGCTGGGCGAACCGTCGATACCAGTCTACCTGGATTGGTTTAAAGCCGTGTGCCGCAAGACGGCCGAGATGATCGTGCACTGGCAGCGGGTCGGCTTTGTGCACGGCGTGATGAATACCGACAATATGTCGATCCTGGGCTTAACTATCGATTATGGCCCTTACGGCTGGCTTGAAAATTACGATCCGGACTGGACCCCCAACACCACCGATGCTCAAGGCCGCCGTTACCGCTTCGGCAATCAGGCGAAAATCGCCTATTGGAATTTGGTACAACTCGCCAACGCTCTGTATCCCTTGATTATGCGCGCCGAAAGTTTGCAACAAGCTTTATCGGCTTATACCGACACCTTCGACGCCGGCTGGCAGGCGATGATGGCCGCCAAATTGGGCCTAACAAGGTTCGAGCCCAGCGAAGACGAGACCTTGGTGAACGACTTAACCCAGCTCATGCAAGCCGCTGAAACCGATATGACTTTGTTTTATCGGCAGCTGGCTGACGTCGATGTCAGCGCGGAATCGAATTCGCCGGCGCAATTTTTAGCGCTGTTGCAGCGTACCAGCTACGAGCCGTTGAACGACGACCTCATGGAACAAGCTAGCCGCTGGTTCGCCATTTATCGCCTGCGCAGTCAGCGCGACGGCAGGCTAACACTGGATCGCAGTTCAGCGATGAACGCGGTCAATCCGAAATACGTATTGCGTAATTATCTGGCGCAATTGGCTATTGACCAAGCCGAACAGGGCGATTTTTCTTTAGTCCAGGAGTTACTCGAAGTGCTGCGACGCCCTTACGCCGAACAAGCGGATAAACAGAGTTTTGCCGCTAAACGGCCCGATTGGGCTAAGCAGCGCGCCGGCTGCTCCATGCTGTCCTGCAGCTCCTAACGACTCGTCTCGGCAAATTTCGAACCAAGGTACTATGTCAACTTGTTCAAATTAGCTTATTATTCGGTCACAAAATCACGTTATTTATTTGGAATAAACTTCGGAGCAAAGCATGGCCAAAGAAATCGGCATCGTTAAAATCGCAACTGGCACCGTTACCGCCATTGCCGCCGACGGCAGTAAACGTATTTTGCAGGTCGGCGACCGCGTTTACCCAACCGATCTTTTGACCACTGCCGACGGCAGCACGGTGATGATACAACTTGCCAATGGCTCGTTTATTGATATGGGCGGCAACGACAGCATGCAGCTTGCTGCAGCGCTGCAGGAACAAGGCGAGCCGGCTCAGATCACCCAGAATCCGACACCCGCCGGTCCCAGCGCGGAAGATATTCAGGCGGCCTTACTGGCCGGCGCCGATCCAACCACAATAGCTGAAGCGACTGCCGCTGGCGGTGCGCCGGCAGCAGGAGGCGCGCCTGGGGCAGGTAACGAAGGCCATGTGCCGGTTATCGTCGAATATCTCAACCCTGTAGCACCGGTCACGAATGGTTTCGATACCACCGGTCCCAATGTCGCATTTCCGCCGATTGTGCCGGAAGTTTTGATTTTGAATCCGGAGCAGGCCGCTGCAACCTCCGGCAACCAGCCGCCGATTGCAGGCAATGACAGCGTTACAGGCTTAACACCCGGCAGCAGTGTTACGATCAACGTGCTGGGCAACGACAATGACCCGGATGGCACGCTCAACCCCGCCAGCGTGCAAATCGTCGGCAGTAACGGACCCGGTCAACCACTAGTTGTGCCTGGCCAGGGTATTTGGACTGTCGACACGACTACAGGCTCCATCACTTTTACGCCAACCCCCGGTTTTACCGGCAATCCGACTCTGATCACCTACACCGTCGAGGATGATTTGGGCCTGGAGTCCAATCCCGCCGAAGTCAGCATTGTTTACGTGCCTACTGTCACTGTCAGCGACGTCATCGTGGACGAAAGTGACGCTAGCTTACCCCCTGCCGAGACCGGCGCTCTGCGTATTAACGGCCAAGCACCAACATCGGTTGTCTTGTCGGCCAGTGGGGCAACCTGGGACGCCGCTACGCAAACCCTGACAGCCAGCGACGGTTCTTATCAGGTAGTTGTGAACAATGACAGTTACACCTTTACCTTGCTAAACGCTTTGACCCACATAAACACAGGCGCACCGGAATCGCCGGCTATTGGCTTTACATTTTCCGCGACGTTAACCGATCAGGACGGAAGGGTCGCGAATACGACGTTTAGTGCGAACGTGTTTGATGATGCGCCCTTCGTCAAAAACAGCAACGGGAATTTACAAGATGCCGCAGGTCAAACATTAACGGGCTTGATTGATTACGATCTGGGTTTTGACGGCTTTGGGAGTGCCGGTGGTGTAAATTTGACAAACAATAATGGGGCGTTAACGTCTCGAGCAGATGGTATTTCTTATTTGATTGTCGATAGCAACGGCGACCAGTTACAAGAACTTTATGCTTTTGTCGATAACGGTGCCCTGACGACCACATTTGCCGACCTCAGTGCTGACCGCATGGTATTTTCGCTGCTGCCGACAGTTAACGGCGCCGTAGATGGTGCGTACAAATTGGAATTGCACGATGTTTTGGATTTGCCTGCTGCACCGAGCACCACTCTAGATTTTGGCAGCGCCGCGCTGGCTTTCGGTGCCGGAAAAGTTGCTGTAGGGAATTCTCTGCTTGTTGAGGGCAGCAACCTGTTTATCGACTCAGCAAACAATGACGTCGGTGTGGGTGATAGATTTTTGGATGCATCGGAAGTAATAACCTACAGGTTTGGTACTGTCGGCGGTTTCGATATTACATCTCCGCAATTAGTAAACTCGGTACAACTCAACGAAGCCGATGTTGGTAGTGCTTTGGATGTTTTTAGCTGGACAGCTTATAGGGGGCTAACCCAAGTTGATACTGGAACGGTTGTATTTAGCACGCCTGCTGGAGGTGGGCTTACGGACCCGATTGATGTGGTTGGTGGATACGACAGGCTGGAAATCCAGGTTAATTTTGGCAAGCTCGCGGTGGGAGGCCTGCAATATACCAGCGTAGCGCCACAAAACCTGCAATTACAGTTTGGTTTTAGTGCAACAGATGGTGATGGCGATAGCACCCGCGTTGGTAGCTTTACCGTCGATACCGGCGCATTGCTCAATACTGGCATCAGCAGTGTGCTGCCTGATTTGCAACACCCCGATAGCGTTATTCATTAATCAAGCGCATTTCGCAACAAAAAGCCGGCATAAGCCGGCTTTTTGTTGTCTGGGAACCAGCTTTAATCTGCTTTGCGCTGTTTTCCGTAGCCTACCATACCAATCAGACCAGACAAAAACAGCCATGTTGCGGCCGGCAAAGGTACTGCCGAAGTCGTATACGTAATAGTGGCCTGGACAAAAGGGTTGCTGCCTTGTCCAGCATTCAAGTCCGCGGTCACATCAGGTGACAGTGCCAAGGTGATAAGGATTTTGTTGTCCTGTGTCCAACTCTGCAATAAAGCACCCGGTAGCAGCGTGCTCCGCGACCACTCGACCAAATCGGCGTTTGTAACCGTGCTGTAATTGTTGGCGTCGACAAAGACAGAACTAGAGTTAACGGGTGGAGCAATAGGAGCAAATTTCAGATTGCTGATCACACTTTCGAATGTAACGGCGATGTTCTCAGGATTGGCAGTAGATGCGTTGATCGAGTAATCTCCACGCGCATGGACAGTGAAGCTGCCGGCCACTAAATCCGCCAAAGGCGCATTATCAATAGCGAAAGTAAAAACCTGTCCATCCAGGGTTTGCTGGAACTCAGTGGAGGTAAAGCTGACCAGCCCAGCACTAGCTTCTATGCTTGCCGTAGAAAGAAACAAGGCAACCAAGGGTTTAACTAGTTGATTACGCATAGGGATTTCCTTAAAAATGAGTACTGGCACAAATTTTACGTCATGTCGGCTTGCAAAGCCACCTGTACTTAAGGGCTGAAGCTCATTAAACCCAATGCAATTCTGACCATACAATAACCTTTTGCCTGCTTCGAAAAACTAAACCGCTGCGTTTTTTGGCTACACCTAGGTTTTACCTGGATTCTAGCCGGATTTGCCGGCAGCGGATTACTAAAAAAATATGCTCAAACCAGCCATTTCGGGTATCCTTTTTAAGCTAATCCAACGTTTTCCAAGGTTCCGTAATGACCAACAATACCGATATTGCCGCCAAACACGATATTGATCCTGCTGAAACCCTAGAATGGATGGAGGCACTGCAAGCGGTGATAGAAAAAGAAGGCGGCGACCGCGCCAGTTTTCTGATTGAAACCCTGCTCAGTACCGCCAGACAAGCCGGCATGGACATTCCGTTCTCGGCTAATACGCCTTACATCAACACCATCCCGATAGATAGGCAACCCAAATTTCCCGGCAACACCGACATCGAGCGCACCATCCGCTCTTACGTGCGCTGGAATGCGATGATGATGGTGTTGCGCGCCAACAAATACACCAATGTCGGCGGCCATATCGCCAGTTTCGCTTCCGCCGTCACCTTATACGATGTCGGGCAAAATCATTTCTGGAACGCCCCCTCGGACAAACACGGCGGCGACCTGATTTTCTCGCAAGGTCATTCCGCGCCCGGCACTTATGCTCACGCCTTCTTGCTGGGCCGCTTGAGCGAAGAGCAAATGGACAGCTTTAGACAAGAAGTCGGCGGCAACGGCTTATCGTCTTACCCGCACCCGTGGTTGATGCCGGACTTCTGGCAATTCCCCACCGTATCGATGGGCCTTGGCCCGATCATGGCAATCTACCAAGCCCGCTTCATGCGCTACATGCAAAACCGCGGCTTTGCCAACACCGAAGGCCGTAAAGTCTGGGCCTTCCTGGGCGACGGCGAAACCGACGAACCGGAAACTCTGGGCGCGATCGGCATGGCAGGCCGGGAAAAACTGGATAACCTGATTTTCGTCGTCAACTGCAACCTGCAACGTCTGGACGGTCCGGTACGCGGCAACGGCAAGATTATTCAAGAACTGGAAGCCAACTTCCGCGGCGCCAACTGGAACGTTATCAAAGTGATCTGGGGCCGGCGCTGGGACGCGATTCTGTCCCGCGACAAGGACGGTTTGGTGGTTAAACGCATGATGGAATGCGTGGACGGCGACTACCAAACCTTCAAATCCAAGGACGGCGCCTACGTCCGGGAAAAATTCTTCAACACCCCCGAACTGCAGGAACTCGTCAAGGATTACACCGACCGCGACATCTGGGAATTGAATCGCGGCGGCCACGACCCGATCAAAGTCTTCGCGGCCTTCAACGCGGCGGTCAACCATACCGGCCAACCCACCGTGGTTCTGGCTAAAACCATCAAGGGTTACGGCATGGGCGACTCAGGACAAGCGCAAAACACCAGCCATCAACAAAAGAAGATGAGCATGGAATCGATCAAATACATCCGCGACCGCTATCAATTGCCGGTCAGCGACGAAGAGTTGATCAATCTGCCTTACCTGCGTTTTGCGGAAGACTCTGCGGAACTCAATTACCTGCGCCAACGCCGCGTCGATCTGGGCGGTTATCTGCCGGCTCGCCGCGCCAAGTCCTACCCGCTCGAAGTACCGGCCTTATCCGCTTTCAAAGCGCTATTGGACGGCACCGGCGAAGGTCACGAGATTTCCACCACCATGGCCTTTGTGCGCATTTTGAACATCCTGGTCAAGGACAAACAAATCGGTAAGCGCGTAGTACCGATTGTCCCGGACGAGTCGCGCACTTTTGGTATGGAAGGCATGTTCCGGCAGTTGGGTATCTGGTCTCAAGTCGGCCAGCTCTACACCCCGCAAGACGCCGAGCAACTGATGTTTTACAAGGAAGACAAGCACGGCCAGGTGTTGCAGGAAGGTATCAACGAAGCGGGCGGCCTGTGCGACTGGATTGCAGCCGGTACCGCCTATTCAACCCACGGCGTACCGATGATTCCGTTTTTCATCTATTACTCGATGTTCGGTTTCCAACGGGTCGGCGATCTGATTTGGGCCGCGGCCGACCAACGTACCCGCGGTTTCCTGCTGGGCGGCACCGCCGGCAGAACCACCTTGAACGGCGAAGGTTTGCAGCATGAAGACGGCCACAGCCATCTGATGTCGGCGACCGTGCCAAACTGCTATTCCTACGATCCGACCTTTGCCTGCGAATTAGCAGTGATCATTCAGGACGGTTTGCGCCGGATGTATGTAGAACAGGAGGATATTTTCTATTACATCACCTTGATGAACGAAAACTACGACCAGCCGGCCATGCCCGAAGGCGCGGAAGCCGACATTCTGAAAGGCATGTATTTGTTCAAGAAAGGTCCGAACAGCAAAAAACCGCGCGTGCAATTGCTGGGCTCCGGCACCATCTTTATCGAAGTCATTGAAGCCGCCAAACTGCTGCACGATGATTGGGGCGTGGACGCCGACATCTGGAGCTGCCCAAGCTTTACCGAGCTGGCTCGCGACGGCCAAACCTGCGAGCGCTGGAACCGTTTGCATCCGACCGAAAAGCCGCGCATCACGCATATCGAGCATTGCCTGGATAGCACCAAGGGTCCGATCATCGCCGCTACCGATTACATGCGCGCATTTGCCGAACAAATTCGCCCTTGGGTGAATCGCTCTTACACGGTGTTGGGTACTGACGGTTTCGGCCGCTCGGACACCCGCGCCAAGCTGCGTAGCTTCTTCGAAGTGGACAGATACCACGTTGCCGTTGCCGCCTTGCACAGCCTGGCGCAAGCCGGCGAGTTCGACGCCGCGAAAGTCGAGGTAGCCATTGCTAAATACAACATCAACCCTGACGCAACCGCCCCTTGGTTGATCTAACGGAAAGCGACATATGAGTTCTGTAATTGAAATAAAGGTCCCCGACGTCGGCAATGTCCCTGAAATCGACATCGTCGAGGTGCTGATCAAGCCCGGCGACGTGGTCGCGGTGGAACAAACCCTGGCGGTGATGGAGACCGACAAAGCGACGATGGATTTACCGTCCAGCGCGGCCGGCACCATCAAAACCGTGCATATCAAACCCGGCGATAAAGTCTCCGAAGGCACACTGATCGCTACTCTTGAAGCAGGCGAGGCAGCCGCTGCAGTTCCCGCCGAACCGGCACAGACTGTAACACCTGCCCCAGTTGAACCGAGCCCTGCACCGGTTGCGGAAGCCCCAAAAGTAGAACCTGCCCAACCAGCCGCAGCGCCTGTTGCGCCCGTGGCAAGTAGCAATGAAGGGTTTAAAGCACACGCCACCCCCAGCGTCAGACTGTTTGCCCGCGAATTGGGCGTGGACCTGAGCAAAATCCAAACCGGCAGCGGCCGTAAAGGCCGTATCCTGCAAGACGATGTGAAAAACTTCGTCAAGCAAGTCATGGCCTCCGGAGGTTCGACCAGCGGTGGCGCAGGCATACCGGCCATTCCGGCAGTAGATTTCACCCAATTTGGCGAAATCGAGGAAAAACCGCTCAGCAAAATCAAGCGTCTGACCGGCCAAAACCTGACCCGTGTCTGGTTAAACCTGCCTCTGGTGACCTATCACGACGAAGTGGCCATCGACGCGATGGAAGACTTCCGCAAATCGGTCAACGCTGGCTTAGCGAAGGACGCCGTTAAAGTCACCGGCCTAATCTTCATCATGAAGGCGCTGGTAGCGGCAATGCAAAAATACCCATCCTTCAATAGCTCATTGTCTCCAGACGGCGAAAAACTGATCTTCAAACATTACTTCCATATCGGTATTGCCGTGGATACCCCGAACGGCTTAGTCGTGCCGGTGATTCGCGATGTCGATAAAAAAGGTATTTTCCAATTATCCAACGAGCTAGCCGAAAAAAGCGAACTGGCCAGAACCGGCAAATTGAAACCTGCCGATATGCAAGGCGGCTGTATGACCATCTCCAGCCTGGGCGGCATCGGCGGCACCGCGTTTACGCCCATCGTCAACGCCCCGGAAGTGGCGATTTTGGGCGTCACCCGCTCCAAGGTACAACCGGTGTGGAACGGCAAGGAATTCGAACCGAAACTGATGCTGCCGCTGGACATCACCTACGACCACCGCGTCATAGACGGCGCCGAGGGTGCACGTTTCATGGAAGCATTGAAATCTTATCTGGGCGACATTCGGCGCTTGTTGTTGTAAACGGCAAGGATCAATTTTCTTGGGAGGCCCAGTATGCAAACACTGAATTTAGAGAAACTACCGGATTTTGCCAGGCATGAATTGGAGGATTTTTATCAATTTTTGTTGCAAAAATACGCGGGGCAACAACAAGACCTTAAGGAATCAGCGCCATTAGCGCCTCGCTTGGTTAAACCATTCGAGCCGCTGCCACGCGAAGCGGTGTATGAGCGTTAACTGTTTTGTCGATTCCAACGTCTGGCTTTATGCTTTCATGGATGAGAGTTCGCCCAAACACCAACAAGCTTTAAAGGTTATCGCACAGCCCGGCGTAATGCTTAGCACTCAAGTTGTGAACGAGATCTGCAACAATCTGCTGCGAAAAGCCGGATACACCGAGCAAGAGATTCGACAAACCGTGGATAATTTCCGGCAACGTTATCCGATACATACCGTCACATTGGATGATGTACGCCGGGCCTCCGAATTACGCGAATCGTTCAGTTTGTCCTATTGGGATAGTTTGGTGGTCGCTTCCGCAATAGTAACCGATTGCCGAAGCATTTACTCTGAAGACATGCATAGTGGTTTAAACATAAACGGTTTACAGCTAATCAATCCTTTTATTTAACCCAATCTCCTAAAAATCGGCATTTTAATAGCGAATAGTCAAAGTCATGGCCGAAAATCCTAGCAATCAAGGCGTTTATTTCCTGTCGTTATCGGTGGAAAACGTGCGCTGTTTTGCCGAGAAACAGACACTGGATTTGTCGGATGGCAACGCTAGGCCGGCGCAGTGGACGGTGATTTTGGGGGGAAATGGAACGGGCAAATCTACTTTGCTGGATGCGCTGAATATCAAACAAAGTACACCTTGGCTAGATAAAAATCTTATTAGGTTAAACAACTCGTCCGCTAATACGAATTTACAATTTGGGAAAAGCGATGGCTTGGATTCGGTTGTATCGCAACAACTAGAATACGCCTTTAAACCGTTTATTCGAGGCCAACATATTCGTGAAACGATGCAAGGGCAGAAAAATTTTGATGAAATATTTGACTACCAATCAATATTTTATTATTCCGCCAGCAGAAGGTTAGCTAGGAAATATGAATTTGATTTTGGAGGTGGGGATGTCGAACTACCTATTGATGAACCAGACAATTTAATCAATGCCGAAGAATGGCTACTCCAAACCGATTATATTGCTAATAAACCATCCGAGATTCAGGCGAGTTACCAAGAACGTCTGACGATTATTAAAGACACGCTGATTGCTTTATTACCGGACGTCAGCGATATTCGCATCTCGACACCCAGCGAAAAGTCGCCAAACCCCAGGGTCGAATTCAATCTACCCGACGGCTGGCTGTTGTTATCTCAGCTCAGTCTTGGCTATCAAACCATGACCGCCTGGATGGTCGATCTGGCCGCACAGTTATTCAAGCATTATCCCAATAGCGCCAACCCTATCGCCGAACCTGCGGTGGTATTGATCGACGAAATCGACCTGCATCTGCATCCCAAATGGCAGCGAACGATCATGGCTTATTTGAGCGAACGCTTCGTCAATACTCAGTTTATTGTTACCGCCCATAGCCCCTTAATCGTGCAGGCTGCGGAAAATGCCAATATCGTGGTGCTTAAGCGCGAAGGCGACTCGGTTAAAATTCATCAACATCCGCAAGACGTCAAAGGTTGGCGTATCGACCAGTTATTAACCAGCGACTTGTTCGATTTGCCCAGCGCCCGTTCGCCGCATTATGAAAACCTGTTGAACCAACGCCGGCAGATTTTGAGCCAAGCGCAATTGACCGGTACCGATCAAGCCAAATTGTCTGAACTGGAATGTCAAATAGGAGAACTGCCCACAGCGGAAACCCCCGAAGATATTGACGCGATGAATATTATTCGCCGTGCGGCGGAGCTGTTGAAATAGGTCCGATGATTTTTATCCAGCGCAGCCAGGAACCCGCCGTATTGCAAAACAAGGGTAAAGCTGAACAACAGGCTTTTTGTGAGGCTTATGATGCTGGCAAACGCGAATTTAAATTCGATAGTGCGATTTACGGAAATCCCACCGTTAAAACCGCGTTATTAAAAATGCAGTGTGACAAGTGCTGTTTTTGCGAGTCGAAAATTTCCCATATTAGTTATGGCGATGTGGAGCATTACCGGCCCAAGGGCGGCTACAAACAAGCGGAACAGGACGAATTTCATGCTCCTGGCTATTATTGGTTGCCTTATACTTGGGAAAACTTGTTACTGAGCTGCACCTTATGCAATCAACAATTTAAGAAAAATCTGTTTCCTTTGTTGGACCCGCAGGAGCGAGCACTTAACCACCACGACGACATTACGTTGGAACAGCCACTGTTAATCAACCCTTCCGCCACCGATCCTCGGCAATATATCGGCTTTCGGCAAGAGATTCCCTATGCGATTGACGGCAATATCTACGGCAAAGCAACGATTGCTGTTGTGGGATTAGATAGAGAAGCGTTGAATGAAAAGCGGCGTAGCCACCTTGCGTTGATTAATCAATTAATTGCGGTGATAAAACTTGCGAACAAGCAACTCGAAAACACTGAACTTCAATCGGTAGCCGCGCAAGCAAAACAAATAATTGCCGAAGCGATATTACCAACGGCGGAATATTCGGCCATGATAAATGCACAATTACCGGCATTACACTGACGGCTTAAGCCTGCCGGACGATTTTGAATTGATAAAATAACCTAAATAGACATCCTCACTGGAGACAAATCCTATGACTAATTCCGTTACACACGCCGAAGTTTTGGTTCTGGGCGGCGGCCCCGGCGGTTACACGGCCGCATTTCGCGCTGCCGATCTGGGCAAACAAGTGGTGCTGGTCGAACGCTATCCTGTGTTAGGCGGCGTTTGTCTGAACGTTGGCTGCATCCCGTCCAAGGCCTTGCTGCACACTGCGCAAATCATCCACGAAGCCGAGGCGATGGCGGAACACGGCGTCAGTTTCGGCAAGCCAAACATTGACTTGGACCAAATTCGTGCCTGGAAACAAAGCGTCAGCCAAAGCCTGAATCAAGGCTTGGGCAAACTGGCCAAGCAACGTAAAGTCACTGTAATCCATGGCGTGGGTAAATTTGCCACCGCCAACAGCTTAACGGTGACCAGCGAGGCCGGCGTGCAAACCGTCACCTTCGACAATGCCATCATCGCCGCCGGCTCGCAGCCAACTAAAATCCCCAGCTTTCCGCATGACGATCCTCGCGTTTGGGATTCCACCGACGCACTGGAACTGAAATCGGTACCGGAAAAACTATTGATCGTCGGCGGCGGTATTATCGGCCTGGAAATGGCGACTGTTTACCATGCGCTGGGTTCGAAAATCAGTGTCGTGGAATTGATGGATCAGATTATCCCCGGCTGCGACAAAGACTTGGTCACGCCACTGCAACGCAAAATCAAAAAGCAGTACGAGAATCTGTGGCTACAAACCAGCGTTAAGGCGATGGAAGCTACCGATGCCGGCATTAAAGTCACGATGGAAGGCAAAGGCGCACCGGAATCCGAAGTGTTCGATGCGGTCTTAGTGGCGGTGGGCCGCCGGCCGAACGGTAAATTGATCGACGCCGATAAGGCGGGCGTCAATGTAGACGAGCGTGGCTTCATCCCGGTGGACAAGCAAGGCCGTACCAACGTCAGCAATATTTTTGCGATCGGCGACATCGTCGGCAATCCAATGCTGGCCCACAAAGCCACGCACGAAGGCAAAATCGCCGCCGAAGTCATTGCCGGGCACAAAGCCGGTTTCGACGCACTAACCATTCCTTCGGTCGCTTACACCGATCCGGAAGTAGCTTGGATGGGCCTAACCGAAACCCAGGCGCAGCAGCAAGGCGTGGAATTCAACAAAGCCGTATTCCCATGGGCCGCCAGTGGCCGCTCTTTGGCACTGGGCCGCAGCGAAGGTATTACTAAAATCCTGACCGACAAAACCACCGGCCGTATTCTCGGCGCCGGCTTTACCGGCCCCGGTGCCGGAGAATTAGTGGCAGAAGCCGTGCTGGCTTTGGAAATGGGCGCGGATGCGACAGACATCAGCCTCAGCATCCATCCGCATCCAACTTTATCGGAAACCTTTGCGTTTGCAGCGGAAATGATAGAGGGAACGATTACCGACCTGTATGTAAAGAAATAGTGCTTATTTTGCTAAACGCAAAATTCGTGAGTGAGTTAAACGTCAGCCTGCCATTTTTTGGTGAGAACGCCGACATCATATAGAAGGAACAGCGAGTGGAAAAATTTGTCTTTGGGGCTGGCGAAGATGACAGAAAAAGGTTGCTGAATTTCGTTGATGCTCTGCAGCAGTTTTTAGAGAAGGTGATAAATAACGGCGAGTATTTTCAGCCGAAATTTCGCGACGATTATAAAAAAGCCTGGATTGAGCTTAACCCAAACTTTTCGGCGCTAAAAGACGGCTTGCAACGTGCGGAAACCCACACCTTGTTAGCGCAAGGCTTATTGGGAACCCAGCTAAATCTAAAGCTCGCCGTCATCAATCATTTTTTAGGCGAATTTTTGCTGTACGGAATAGAAATTATCGGCGGCCACAAACTGCTTGAAAGACTTTTGGGTGTTGTCAGCAAATTACTGGCAAACATGGCAACCGCAGTGGGCACCGGCTTAGCCATTCAGAGCTTCGTAGATTTTCTTGTTGCCATGATCAAGGAAGACAGCTAGTGATTGTTCGCTTAGGCAATGCCTAAGCGAACGAAACCCGAACCACTAAAACGCTATTCAAGCGGCTTTCTTAACTTCTACGCCTCTAGCCAACAAGCCATCTCGACCTTTCTCCGCCAAAGCCAGGATTTGATAAGCCAAATCTTCGGCGATATTCAATTGCTTTAAAGAGGCGGCCAAATGCTCCATCACGATGTCGTAATGGAAATCGTCAGGACCGAGCTTGATCAAAAAACTATGAGCCGGCGTTAACAACGTGATGCTTCTAATCTCTTGCCCGCCAACGATATCCAGCAGGAAGGCAAAATCGTTGCCGGCAACCAAACTCGGTTTGGCGTTGGTGCGGGCAAACGCTGCCGTAAAATACCCATCCAATGCCTCTAATACTCTATCATCGTCACTATTTAAGCTATTGAAGTAAGCTTTCAAATAGGCTTTTAGCGCATCAGCCTGCTCAGCAGCCGGGCGGGTAAAGAAGAAGCGGTTAATCCGATAGTCGTCCAGCATTTTTGCATAAAACACATCGACTATTTTACCCATCAGGACGTGGTCGCTGAGAGCTGCGCGCAAGGCATGGATCTGAGGTGCTACAGTTGCGTTCATATTTTTCTCCGGATGATAGTTTTAATAGACATCCCGAGCTTTCCAGTCACGGTGTTTTTGTCAACCTTTTAACCGGATTAACGCTATACAAAAGCCATACACGCAACTTTACAAATACTAACCATCTGACAAAGCGCCTAAAGCCCAAACGGCACTATTTTTTCGGCACATAGCCTTCCGGCAACTCGAAACCACCGGCAAACAAAAATTTCTCGCGCTCGGCTTCCAATATTTTTTTCGCAGCCGGATCGAAACTGGACAGCCGCTGCTCGTTAATTATCATGGTTTGCATCGCTAACCAGTCCTTCCAGGCCTGTTTCGACACATGCTCGAAAATGCGTTGGCCGTTGACACCCGGAAACGGTGGCGCATCCAGACCCTCAGCCTCAACGCCCAGTTTTACGCATGTAATCATTCTCGTCATTTTGATCCTCTGTGACATGTTGTTGCAGCAGACGCTTGATCGGCGCCGGCAAACCTAAAGTAGTAATCTCGGCGGTTTTATACCAAACCGCCCGCTCGCCTTCCATCACATTGTTTATGGGGTTTTCCAACTTTGCCAGGATCGGTGTGTAGTCCAGATGATAATGCGAGAAACTGTGGCGCTGGTCTGGTAAAGTCTGCAAAGCATGCATTTGGTAATGGCGTTGCAGACACCAATCTTGCAAAGCCTGCGGATCGTCAAATTCCGGCAGACTCCATAGCCCACCCCAAATGCCGGTCGGTGGCCGCCTTTCCAATAAAACCCGGTTTTCCTTGTCTAGTAACAGCAAAAAATATAGTTGTTTGACCGGTACGTCCTTGCGAGGCTTGGGGCCTGGTAACTGTTTTACTAAGGCCAACTGCCTAGCCTGACAGCCTTCTGCAACGGGGCAGATCTCGCATAGCGGCTTACTGCGGGTGCAGAGCGTAGCGCCCAAATCCATCATTGCCTGGGTGTAGTCGCCGGTTCTTTGCGTCGGCGTATAGCGCTGACTAATTTGCCAAAGCTGCGCAGCCACTTTATTGTCACCTGGCCAGCCATGCACGGCATGAAACCGCGCCAACACGCGCTTGACGTTGCCGTCCAATATGGGCTGGCTTTGCCCGCAAGCGATGCTGAGTATCGCCCCCGCAGTGGAGCGGCCGATGCCGGGCAAGGCACTTAGCTCTGCGACGGTTTGCGGGAATACGCCGGCATTGCCGGCAACGATTTGCGCGGTTTTGTACAGATTTCTGGCGCGCGCATAATAGCCAAGCCCGGACCAGTGCTGTAAGACTTCGTCCAGTTCTGCGCTTGCCAGGCTTTGCACCGTCGGAAACCTGGCGACGAAGCGATTGAAATATGCAATCACGCTGACTACTTGCGTTTGCTGCAACATAATCTCCGACACCCACACTCGATAAGGATTAATGTCCCGTTGCCATGGCAAATCCTTACGGCCATGATTATCAAACCAGCTAAAGAGTTTTTGTTGGAATTGTTCGGGGGACATGATGCCGTTTGGGAGAAGGGAAAAAATCAATTACGCATTGCCTCTGAATAGTACCGTAAAGGATTTAGATAAGGCAAAAAACCGGTTTTCGTCTGTGGTCTCTGAGCCGGAAACAGCCAGACAGTGTTTGAACTTCTAAAGTTTAGCACTGAGGGTTATCCGCTTTTTTGTGTGATATTCTCTACCTAAGGAATCACGCCCATTCAACGAGCTAATGATTGATTCAAATGCAGTCCCCTACAAACAGGAGTTGCAATGCTTATGTTTTCTTTGATTTCCTCATCAAGCAATGCATGGCAGCGGGCCGCCCAGCTATTCATTACGATTGCCAGCATTCTGACAATAGGCAAATTAATTACGCTAGTACCGGTAATGACGGAATTGGAAGTGGCCGGCGTATTCAAGGCCGCGGCCGTAGTCTGGTTTTTTGCCAGGCTGGCAGCATTAATCTTGTTTTATTTTTTTGCCGGCTACGTGATAGAGGCCATTCCCAACAGCGGCGGTGCGTTGTCATTTGCCAAAGGTATCGCCGAGCCGCTAACCGCACTGTTGATTTTGATTACCGTACAGGCATTGTTTTGGGAGTTATTGGCGCCGTTCGTCGATAGCTTGGGTAGAACGATTTACCATAGTAGCGCGATCATTCTGATTGTAAGCGTCAGCATTTGGTTTGTGTTCAGGGCCTATAGCCATGCTACTTACCTGATCGATACCGTTGCCAAGCTGGTTAAAATGTTATCAAGGCTTCTCCCCCAGCAAAACCCGGCCTGTCAGCAATGCGGCGCCGACATTACCGCAAATACTCATTTTTGTAATGCCTGCGGACATAAAACCCAATCATCCAATACATGTCCCGCATGCGAAGCGAAGGTTTCGGTTGATCAACAATATTGCCAAAATTGCGGATCTAAGCTTGGCAGTACAATAGTTTCGGACAGCTGAGGAAGCTAGATCTACAGCTGAAGTCGCGTTGCTAATTCAATAGCTTAACCACACTGCAAAAACCGCCGTTGAGTTGATAGGCTCCAAGCCGCCATGGTCAGCACAATTGGCGGCTACCTGTTCCAACTTATTGCATACCAAAGGCAATAGCCTTATGAACCAGCCCGCACTAGCGGCAAGGCTGGTACCAAATTAAATTTGCCAGCTTTTTGAGTTTTGGCAGATCACTCGGAAAGGCGCTTGGCTACTCGCTGATAAGCTTCCTTCAACTCCTCTCCAACGATTTTAGCCTTGGCGATGTACTCTTCGGAAGTCTCTATCGATTCGTCGGCAATTTCAGCGGCTTTACTTTTAATCTGCAACCACTGTTTTTCCGCTTCTGCAAATTCATCCTTGGCATCCATTGAAGCCAGATGCAACTTCAGTTGCAGTTCCTCGCGAACCGAATCCAGATTAACGAGCAAACTTTCAAATTCGTTTTTTAACGACATGCCCCACCTCTTTACTTGATTAAAATTACAAAGACTTTGGACCATTGCGGACAACTAAAGTTTAGTCTGCTGAATGCTTTGCTAGAAGCTTTTAAAAGCAATCCAGTACGTTGAAATGAAACGGTGGGAAGAACGAAAGTGGAAACCGCGTTTGATTTCCACTCTATCTAACAAAAAAGCCGTAGGTACCAATTGGCAACTACGGCTTAATCTTTAAACGATGGTTACTTCTTCGGCTTGTGGGCCTTTAGGGCCGCGGCCCAATTTGAACTGTACATGCTGACCTTCGTCCAGCGTTCTGTAGCTGTTGTTTGGGTTCAGAATGTTTTTGAAATGTACGAAAACGTCAGGGCCTTGTTTTTGTTCGATAAAGCCGAAGCCTTTGTCTGCGTTAAACCATTTTACGACGCCAGTTGTCATTGTAGACATAATAAGTCCTATTAAAATTTAGATAATGCCCTAGCTAAAGTAAGGCGGGTCACGCTGGTAAATGTGGAAATTACTTAATGAAAAACTAGGACGAAGGACTACTGAAGAGACATCGAGCTGGTAGACAAAGGGTAAATCGTATTTTCTAGCTGGCTTGCATTCTAGGCTGATTCGACTGATTGTCAATTTAAATCGTAAAATCCAATATTTAGATACTTCAGGACTTATCTTCGCTATTCGGCAATTTGCGGGATTCCTCATGCTCAGCATAAACCTTTAACTACCAATGAATGCTTCATTAAAGCGATGCATCAGACGGCAATATTTGTTTGATGTTGGCGCGGCGATTTTGTTTTTCGGGGCGCTAACCCAGCAAGCTGAATTAAGACAAGCCGCGACTATTGCCGTTAGTGAACTAGCGGCGCAAGGCTACAAGATACCTAGCGAGGACGATCCGGTGCGGGTGTTTCCCGCGTTGACCAGTGGAGCGTTCAGCGGCCGCCATGCCGGCGGCTGGCGGCCCGGCAGTATTTATCTGCGGCAACAACCGCAAGGCGGGCTGAGCGAGGCGGTATATCTGCGTCACGAACTATTTCACGAAGCCAGTCATCGCAGCTGTGGCGGCCGCTTACCGGCTTGGGCTGAAGAAGCGGGGGCGATGTATTTTAGCGGCGAATTGGCGAGCCTAGCACCTGGAGACTGGCCCGGATCGCTTGAACTGCAACGCATCAAAAACCGGGTTAGGCAAGGCGCCGAGTTAGATAGCAATGACCGCGAGGCATTGGCCCGAATCTTGGTCAATACCGGCTGGCCGAACGAACCGTGTGCCGTGTCGGCAAAATTAAATGAAATGCTTGGTCAGGCATTTGATGATGCGGGGGATAGCTCCTTTCTGTTGATGAGCCTGCTGTCCGGGCGGATATTGGTAAGCGGCGGCGACCAAGTCAGCCGCTTACCCCCGGGTTCCTTGTTGAAAATTCCCTATGCGGCGGCATTGGCGCAAGCCGATCCGGATTTGCTAGGTACAGAACTGGCGGCGAGCGATACCGAAAAGCTTTTGCGGCGCCGCGAGCAATTTCAAGGCGAACGCTATCGTCTGTTATTGTCGCCCATTAAAGACCAAAAACTTCCGGCGCAAACTGAACCATCGGACCTGCAGACCTGGCGATCTTACCTGGGCGAACGTAACGCCGACGGCGATTTTGCTTTACAGACCAACTTGCCCGAACTGGCACTAACAATGCGGGCGGCCTTGCTATCGAAGCCGGAATATTTTCGCGGCCTGAGTCAAAACGGTATCCTGCCCAACTCCACCTTGGCGGGGCAACGCGAAACCGATAAAAAATTGTTGCGCCAACTTCAAGTTCTAGCAAAAACCGGCACGGTATCGACTGTTGACGGCCACCCCTTGGCAGGCCACTTAATGCTAGCCTGGCCAGCTACGCACCCGGTGTTTCTGGCGATATTTCGGCAACGCGGCGTCAGTGGCGCAGCAATATTAAGCAAAGCTGCCGCCTTGCTGAGCACTTGGCAACACGACTATCCCAGCCGCTTTGCGGCAGTTAGGGTTAGTTTGTTAACGCCTACCGATCCAGATAGCTGGAGTGCGGAGCCGGACTGTCCGTTAGTGGCTAACCAACACGGGCGCTTTACGGTTTGCGGGCAAATCAGGATCGTTTCCAGCGCACGTGGCAGCCGATCCGAGCGGGTGGTGAAAGGTGTTCTACGACAAACTGATGAACACGGAGTAACCGTGCTGGAAACTGATGTCGACAGCTATGTCGATGGCGTATTGGCTGCCGAGGCCCAAAATTTAGCAGGCAGTGCACGCGAAGCGATGCGGGCTGTGATTGCCTGGAACGGCAGTCACGGCAGCCATAGGCACAATGAATCCAGCTCACTTTGCGACACCACGCATTGCATGGTCTATCTCGGCGAGTTGCCTGAGGACAAGCCGCGACGCAGCAGCCACACCGATATTGCGTTACTGACGCTTTTGGACCAACTGGCGGCCAAATCCGGATTGAACTGGTTACCGTTTGCCAACGGCGGTGATCAGCACTGGCAACGGCAGCTCTCAAGCGCGGAGCTAAGCCGGGCATTTGCGGAAAATCAAATTCTGGATATTCGCCGCGAACGGCGCAAGGACGGCGAGTTGTTTATCCGGCTATTTTATCCGACCAGCGAAGAGTTGCTCAGTTGCGAGATTTTTCGTAATACCCTGAAGCTACCTTCTTGCCCTGATTCGGTAACAGCTGCCGATGGTCAGACCTGGCAATTTGCAGGCATAGGCGCCGGACACGGCCTGGGCTTATCCATCGACAGAGCTCAGGCTTTGGCGGAGGGCGGTCGAACTGCGGAGCAGATTTTACGGGATGCTTACGGGCAGAGCCGTTAGATCAGGCGCTTCAGCCAGACCTAACGTATTATGCCGCCGGGTTCGATCAAGTAATAACGTCAGGCTCGGTCCTGCCGGTACGCTTTTTGACTTCGCAGAGCTGCTCGGCAATCTCTATTAATTCCGCCAGCGCGACTTGGGCATCCTGATCGTGCTTGCTGACATCACGCTCGTAGCGTTCCAAATAAATACGCAAAGTAGCGCCGACCGTACCGGTACCGGACAGCCGGAACACGATGCGCGAGCCGTTCACAAAACCGATGCGGATGCCTTGGTTGCTGCTGACACTGCCATCGACCGGATCGGTGTAACTGAACTCATCGGCAAATTTGACTTCGTAATCACCCCAGCTTTTGCCGGGTAGGCTGCTTAACTGACCACGCAAATGCGCGACAATGCCGTTGGCAATGTCGGAATCGACCGCTTCGTAATCGTGCCGACAGTAAATGTCGCGGCCGTATTTTTGCCAGTGTTCATGGACAATATCTTCCACCGATTCGCGTTTGCGCGCGATTAAATTCAACCAGAACAGCACCGCCCACAAGCCGTCTTTTTCGCGGACATGATTGGAGCCGGAACCGAAACTTTCTTCGCCGCAGATAGTAATTCTGTCGGCATCCAGCAAGTTACCGAAAAATTTCCAGCCGGTTGGGGTTTCGTAGCAAGGCAGGCTCAATTTGTCGGCAACCCGGTCAACCGCTTGGCTGGTCGGCATCGAGCGGGCTACGCCGCTAATGCCTTTGGCATAAGCCGGAATCAACTTGGCGTTGGCGGCCATAATCGCCAAGCTGTCACTGGGAGTAACAAATATGTTCGCGCCCATCACCATATTGCGGTCGCCATCGCCGTCGGATGCCGCACCAAACGTAGGCGCATCGGCGCCGAACATGATTTCGCAGAGTTCGTGAGCGTGAGCCATGTTCGGATCGGGGTGGCCACCACCGAAGTCTTCCAGCGGTACCGCGTTAAATACCGAGCCGGGCGCCGCGCCCAGGGTGTCTTCCAGAATATGCTTGGCGTATGGCCCGGTGATGGCGTGCATCGCATCGAAACGCAAGGTGATAAAGCCGTTATGGATGCTTTGTTTGAGCAGGTCGAAATCGAATATCTTGGCCATTAATTCAGCGTAATCGGCTACCGAATCGATAATTCGAATTTTCACGCCACCTTTCTCGACTTCACCGATAAGGTCTAAATCTATATCGCCGAAACGGGCTTTTTTGTAACCGGTGATGGTTTTGGTATTCTCGTACAGTTTGTCTGTAAACTTTTCCGGAGCCGGGCCGCCGTTGCCGACGTTGTACTTGATCCCAAAATCTTCTTCAGGGCCGCCGGGATTGTGACTAGCTGATAGAACAATACCTCCGAACGCATTGTATTTCCTAATAATATTTGATGCGGCAGGAGTGGACAACAAGCCGCCTTGGCCTATAATGAGCTCACCGAAACCGTTGGCTGCCGCCATTTTTATAATGATCTGGATGGCTTTACGGTTAAAGTAGCGGCCATCGCCGCCAATCACCAAGGTTTTGCCCTGAAAATCCTCCAGACTGTCGAAGATGGATTGGACGAAATTCTCTAGATATTTGGGTTGCTGGAAGACTTTGACTTTTTTGCGTAAGCCCGATGTACCGGGTTTTTGATCATCGTAGGGAGTCGTTTTGGTGATTGTTGTTGTCATATGCTACCCTTTGTAATACCTCGTTTCGAAAGGGTTAAATTACACCAAAACTTTGATGATTTACAGATTGCCATGATAAAGAAAAAATTATTAGGTGTTTTGATTGTGATGGGTTGTACCGTATCAGCACGCAGTTTCGCTGACCAGGATGTTTGGTTGTTGGTCGATACGCAGACGCAAAGCATGGAAGTCAGAAAGGGCGACAAGACAGTTGCCGTGCTGGAAAATATCGCTATTGGCCGCAATGGCGCCGGCGAAAAGAATCATCGCGGCGATGACATCACGCCGCTCGGTAACTATCGGATCGGCTGGATCAACGAAAGAAGCGCTTTCCGTAAATTCTTCGGCCTGACCTATCCCAATGTAGACAATGCCGATAATGCCTTGAAAAAAGGAAAAATCGATCTCGACACTTACGAAGCTATTGCCAGAGCGCATTCTGCCGGACAAATTCCGCCGCAAAATACCGATCTCGGTGGGCAAATCGGTATTCATGGTTTGGGCAGCGGTAGTCTGTCCATCCACAGATCCATGAATTGGACACACGGATGTATCGCGTTGACTAATGATCAAATTGATCAGTTAAGTCAATGGGTAGAAAAAGGGACACTCGTAACGGTGAAATAATGTTGGTAAAATCCAAAAAAATGTTGGACAATTACCACCGTTTTTCATTTATTATTTTTTGAAACCACAATCAAGGGGAAAACCATGATGAGAGCTATTACATTATCAGCAGTTGTTGCAATTGCAGCTTTGGCAACCGGTTGCGCAAGCACTTCAGACCTGGAAGCTTTGGACGCAAGAGTTGGCACTTTGGAAGGCAAAGTTGCTACTGCATCTGCTGACGCCGCTTCTGCTAAAGCCGCTGCTGCTGAAGCTGCTGCAAAAGCTGCTGCTGCTGAAGCTGCTGCTAACCGTGCTGCTCAATATGCTCAAGACACCAACAGCAAATTGGACCGTATGTTCAAAAAATCACAACACAAATAAGCATTATTGCTGTTGTTGATTTTAAAAAGCCCGTGAGCCGCAAGGCCACGGGCTTTTTTGTTGCCTCTATTTTGCTGCCGGAGCAGCTTGGCCTTGCACGACAGGAGGCGTCTGGGTAGGACGCTCATAAATAGCCACCGGAATACCCGTCGCTTTTTCTACTGCCGCTTTTAAAACAGAACCTTTGATTACCGGCATTTGCCCACCGTTGGCTTGCTCTATCAAGTTCAATGCCGTATGCAAGCGCTGTTCATAAGTAGCCGGCGTTTCTTCCATTTCCGGATAGACCTCCATATACAACGTGTCGTGATACCAGCCCACCTTAATGGATTGATTAACAATATTGACCTGAGTACCAACCTTGACCATCGGAAAAAACTGCTCGATGTCGGCCGGATACATTCGAATGCAGCCGTGACTTACCCGCATGCCGACACCGTTGGTTTTGTTGGTGCTGTGAATCAGATAGCCTGATATGCCAAGTTTAAACGCAAACAGCCCCAGCGGGTTATCGGGGCCGGGTGGATAATAAGGCTCCAACACATCGCCATCAGCCAAATGCTCGGCAATGATCGATTTTGGCGGAGTCCAAGAAGGATTTTCGGTTTTACCGGCTATATGGGTTTTACCTAGCGGTGTTTTCCAGTTGTCTTCCCGGCCGATGCCGATCGCATAGGTTACGACCCTGCTAGAATCCGGAAAATAATAAATACGCATTTCCGGCAGATTGATCACGATCCCTTGGCGCGGCGCATTGGGCAGTATAAAGCTACTGGGAATCCGCACCTGCGTGCCTTCGCGCGGCAACCAACGGTCAACATGGGGATTGGCCAGCACGATTTCGTCCTGACCCAGCCGGAAGTTGACGGCGATGTCAATCAGCGTGTCTTCCTGCTTGGCCGCGACATATTTGACCTCATGCGGCGGATTGCCTATCAAACTGTCACCCGGCCTATCCGGTGCCGGCAGCGTCAGTGCCGACGCTACAGTGCTGGCTGTCAGCAGCAAACTGAATAACAAACGGGTTTTCATTAGGCGTTACCTTCAGCAGTAAATAATTCAAGCAGACGCGGCAAAAACTGAGCAAGTTCCGCCGTCATAATAGAAAAATCGGCATCAAACTGCTCGACTTCGTCGAATGCCTCAATATCCGCGGCTTGCTCCTGGATAAGATCAAGAAACTTTAGCCGCTTGACCGCCAAGTTCTCATCCAACACAAACGAAATGCGTTCGGCCCAGCTCATTGCCAGCTTAATCACTTGCTTGCCGCTATCCAGATGATTCTTGATTTCCGGCAAGGCCAAGTCGTGACGCTTGCAACGAATAATCGAGCCTTCTTCTTCCGGCGAACGCAGCTCGCATTCGTCTTCGATCAAAATATCTTTAGGCGAGGTGTTGTCGATCAACCATTGCGTCATCACGCTAGCCGGTTTGGCGGTAGCGGTGAGCGGTACGATAGGCAAGGAACCCAGACATTTACGCAATTGGCTGAGCATATCTTCGGCTTTTTTAGCCGATGCCGCATCCACAACCAACCAGCCGCCTTGACTATCGATATAAGCATAGGTTTTGCGGGAAAACGAAAACGCCCGCGGCAACAGTTCGAATATCAATTCGTCCTTAATGCGGCTGCGTTCTTTCGCCGGCAATTTGCGCGCCTCGCGTTCTTCAATTTCATTGATTCGCTCTTGCAGCATTTCGTTGATCACCGATGCAGGCACCACTTTTTCTTCTTTTTTGCCACATAGCATCAAGAAGCCGTTATTGGCATGTACCAGCGCATCCGAAGCTCTACCCAGTGGCGAGGTCCAGCCGAAACTAAACTCGTCGTGACTGCCACAGGAACGAAACGGCTGTTGTTGCAGTTTTTGCTCCAAAGCAACAGCATCCAAAGTAAATGGCTCGGTAAAACGGTAGACTGCAAGATTTTTAAACCACATGAAATGACTCTTTTTTAAAAACCGGCCATTATCGCAAATTTACGCACACCATATAAGCCAGCCCATTTAAAGACTCGCCAAAAAACACAGTTTGGCCGCAAATTTGCTTGGCGTGTAAACAAGTTATACACATAAAACTGTTTACGACAACACCAGAAAACGCTTGACAAAATAACTCGTTGAAATACAAAGTATCATTTGTAAATCATTGATTATTATTAACTAATGATAGTGACCTAATAATATACAATTTGACCGCAGCCCAGAGCTACCGGGGACCAGCAAAGGCTTTCGACATTTAATACACAGAGTTATCCACAGCTTCTGTGAATAACTGAATTTACCCAACTGCAATAATCGCTTAGCGACAAATCCAGACAAACAACTTTTAATGTGTCGCAGCAAGCAATGTCTTATTGCGTGGCAAGGTTTGCTAGAATGCCGCATAGCAAAGTCCCTCACTCACAACAAAGCGGTCACATCATGCTGTCAACCTGGGAAAACCTGATACTCGGCGCCCTGGCGCTGCTGCTTTTGTTCTGGATGCAGCCTGGCATCAAAGCCGCAATCGCGCGTAGCAAACAAACACCATCCGATTGGCCCAGCGTTATTGGGCCACTGCTGATGGTGGTGATGTTCGTGCTTTTCTTAATAGCAATGGTTTGACATGAACGACGAAGATTACCAAGAAGAATTCGAAGAAGATTATTACGACGAACCCCATGACGAGGACGACGGCGAAAGCGACGAAGAAGAACAAGAGGTCGAATATTACGCGATACGTCCCAACAAGACTCGCATCAAAAAAGAAATAGCCGAAGTGTTTGCGATGGCCGAGGAAATATGCGCTCTATCCCCTGCACATATTGCCGAATTCGAATTACCCGAGAACATAGAACAAGCCCTGCGCGACGCCGGCAAAATGGGGCAAAACTCCGCTAGAAAACGCTTGTTGAAATATATCACCGCGCAGCTCAGGAAGCTGGATACCGCCGCGATTCATGAAAAACTGGCGCGGATGAAAAATCGCAGCGCCCATGCGGTCAGAGAACATCATCAGGCCGAACGCTGGCGCGATTTGTTGCTGGCAGCCAATGGCAATCAGCAACTGACCCAATTTATGGAAGAATTTCCGGGCGCGGATAGCCAACATTTGCGCCAATTGCAGCGCAACGCGCAAAAAGAAGCCAAGGAAGCCAAACCACCTAAGTCGGCGCGCTTGTTATACAAATATCTGAAAGAACTGATTGCCGATGCGTCCGGCCTGCCGCTCTCTGACGAGGACGCGCAGAATAATCAGGATGCAGAGGATTAACAAGCGATCAATTCCCCAATACCCGCATCTGGCCCAAGATCCAGCTTTGGCGTTTATGTACATAAGCGCTGGGCTGATCGGCTTTTAGCAATATAGGGTTCGGCAATGTCGCCGCCAACAGCGCAGCCTGATTGGCAGATAACTGCTGGGCGGAAATACCGAAATAACGGCGACTGGCCGCTTCTATGCCAAATAAATGATCGCCGAACTCGGCAATATTCAAATACATTTCCAGAATCCGCTGTTTGTCCCAAATAGCCTCTATTAATAACGTAAACCAGATCTCCAGCGCCTTACGCCCGAAGTTTTTAGCCGGGCTTAAAAACAAATTCTTCGCGACTTGCTGACTGATCGTACTGGCCCCACGCAGTTTACCGCCGCGCAAATATTGGTTAAAAGCCTTGGTGATGGCGTCAACATCAAAGCCGTTATGCTGATAAAACAATTGATCTTCGGACGCGACCACCGCAGCAAAGGCGTGCGGCGAAATATGCCGGCGACTGACCCAGCGCTGATCAATGCCTCTATAGTGTCGGCCTTCGACCAGGTCGTCAACATGCTGATGTAGCATGAATGCCGACGTCGGCGCCGGCAGGTACCGCAATACGCCTACCAGCAGCAGCGAACTGAGCACAAAAAACAGCGCCGCATAAACCAATCCGCGCTTGCAACGTTGCGGTAAAGAAAGCGCCGTTTTGGGTTGGCGCCAAAATTGGCGATAGCGGGCCGGATGACGGAAATGCTTCACGAGCGATTCGAGCGTTGTGACTGGGATGTTTATTATCCATGATTGAACACGGAATTGACTAACTGCGGCTTTTGCGGGAAATGCCGCAAAGCAAAGCCTTTATTGCGGCAAATAACATAGAAATTAACAGAATGGCCGTCGATTTTAGCGAAAAATCCTGGATCACGTAGCCTTCAGGGTTTGGCATGGATATTGTTATATAAAGACCGGTGTCAAGGATGTTTAAGTTCTCTCCCCCGTGAACATGGAAAACAAGACGCCAAGGATACCTGGATAAAAGCGCGGAAAACCGCTTTTATCCGGGCAGGGATGACGAAGCCCTCTATACCTCCTGCCTGCTCAATAATCAGTAAAAATTCAAATCGAGTTGGCGATGAGCCGCAAGACTGAGTTGTCCATACGCCCATCCTCTATCCCAAATAAAGCTCTCGCACGGGGATATTCACACGAGGATATTCAAAAGGGGCTAATGGCACCGCTTTATCAGCAGCACCATCAACCCGTATTGAATTAATATTCCAATTTCAATGATCCCATGGCGGAAATAGGGGCACCAACGTTAGCGGTAGGCAACCAAGAAGTTGAGCCGGTGTAGTATTCCTTATCCAGCAAATTGTAGACATTGACTTGCGCGGTCAGACGAGTTTTACCTATAGGTTGCACATACGCCATCATGGCGTCCAGCCGGGTATAGCCTGGCAATTGATAGGTATTGGTATTGTCGCCTTCGCGTTTGCCGACGACTACACCGCCGAGACCGGCCTTGAAGTGCTCAGTGAATTGATAAGTACCCCACAGACTGGCTTGATGCTCAGGCACATTCAACAACCGATTGCCCTGCAAGCCGCTGTAATCCTTGGTATATCTTGCATCGGTGTAAGCGTAGGTCGTCACCAGGCTGAATTCATCGGTAATCTGGCCTTTAATATCCACTTCAATGCCCTGACTACGCGCCTCGCCGATAGTTTTTTGATCGGTGGGGTCCGGCGTGCTCAAGTCGAAAGTCATCAGATTATTTTTAGTTAAATGATAATACGCCACTGTTGACGACAGGCGTTTATCGAAAAACTCGGTTTTGAAACCGATTTCATACTGCTCGGCCGCTTGCGGTGCAAAATTGCCGCCGGTAGCGGAACGACCGTTATTCGTACCGAATGATTCAACGTAATTGCCATATACAGACAACCAATCCCAAGGCTGGTAAACGATACCTACCCGCGGACTGAATTTATCTTCGTGTTGCATGCTGAATCCAGCCTTGGTTTCATCCCAGGAGGTACCGCCGTAGCCGCCGTAACCTGCCATATCGTAACGCCCGCCGCCCATGATGTGCAGCTTATCCCACAAGGTAATTTGGTCTTGAAAATACACCCCGTACCAATCGTCGCGCGAGCGCCAAAACCAATTGGCGGGCTCGGCGCGCAGAGCCGCCATGTCGAAATTGCCGTATTGGGGATTGTTGATATCGAATGTGGGTATGGTGCCGTAACTAAAGTTATTGTCCGGCGCATCCTGATTAAAAAAGAACCAATCGCCCCCCACTAAAACATTATGTTTGAGGCCGAAAGTTTGAAACTTTCCGGTGAGATCCAGGCTGGTAGAGTAAGAGCGGCGGTTACTGGTGCCGAGGATGCCAAATCGATCCAGAGTATGCCCATCCGCGTTAATTTTACTATTAGGCGCAACGCCGCCGAATACGATGTCGGTCTCGTCCCACTGAAATTTATGCCTTAGCCCCCAGTCATCATTAAATTTGAAGCTCCAATCCGCATAAATCAGCGTAGTGTCTTGGCTGGGTTTAATGGACGGATCGCCGGTAAATAAGGATCTGCGGTTTGTAATAGGCCGATTGCCCGATACCGGAACGCCATAATCTTCCGTGTAATTTTCATGGCGTTTCTCTATTTCGACATTGGCCTCGAAGCGGTCGTTGGGCCGCCAAGTCAATTTCGGCGCAATAAATACCCGCTCGTGATCAACAAAATCTCTGAAAGAATTGCCTTCATCGTAAGCGGCATTAAACCGGTACAACAGGGTTTTATCCTTATCCAGCGGCCCGGTTGCATCCACCGTGGTACGAAATTCACTGAAGGAGCCAAATTGCTGCTGCAAGGAATAGTAAGGCACATCCAACGCCTTTTTGGTCACATAATTAACCATACCGCCGGGTTGCAACCTTCCATAAAGCACGGATGCCGGGCCTTTCAACACCTCGAGCTGTTCGATATTCGCCGGATCGAACTTGCCCATCGAGCGCCTGAAACCATTGCGGTACATTTGATCGTCGGAAGCAAAGCCGCGAATAATGAAGCTTTCGTACATATCCGCCGTACCGTAAGCCCGTTGCACCCCACTGACGTTTTGCGTCAAGGCGTCTTCGATGCGGATCGCTTGTTGATCGTTCATGATCGATTTGGGCACAACCTGGATAGATACCGGGGTGTCCATGATCGCAATATCGGTTTTGGTCGCCGTTGATGCATTCGGCACCGCATAGAACTGGCTGAATGGGTCGTTAGGGTCATATACCTTTTTGCCCACCACATTCACCGCCGGCAAGGCCGTAGGGTCCTGTTTGTAATTCAGAGACTGCCTTTCGATCACTATATTGCCGCTCTCAGCCATGCGGTAACTCAATCCGCTGTCTGCCAGCAAACGTTGCAACGCGGCTTCCGGGGTGTAATGGCCGCTAAGGCCCTTGCTTTGCAGACCCTCGGTGATTGCCGTGTCGTAGACCAGTTGCAAGCCGCCGGATTCCGCCAAGCGATTCAGCGCGGTAGACAGAGAGCCTGCGGGGATACTGAAAGCCCGACTGACACTATCTGCCACCGCGGTACCGGAAACCGCCAACACAGCCCCTAATACCAGTGCCGAAGCATGTCCAAACAGGCCGCCGCTAAATGTTTGTTTCAACGCCATGAATTTCCCTCGCTGTTGTTAAATAATGACTATCGTTGTTTTGACGCACGACAGGCAGAAAACAGGAGGTGAGGCACAAAAATTCATGGCAACTAAGTGGCTGCTACTGACATTGCAGGCCCCGACACATCGAACGCTTTTCTCGGCATTTCGCTAATCCGCTAATCAGTCCCCCTATTTTGCTTTCCGGTATCGTACCGGCCACCATCAAAAAATAGGTTATATGCCGCGCCAGATGCGCCATATAACCTATTCAACACCAGTTAAATGTGTGCGGGTAGCGCGAATGCGAACCGCCGATCTTTGCTCCAAGCCAGCAATATCAGGATATTCAGCGCCTTGGTCCGCATTTGAATCATTACTGGCACGAATCAGGCATGGGACGGAGCTCCTGAAACCACTGAAACCCAACCCTGCCTCATGACCCCGGACATCAGCTCGCTGTATCGACTGCATTGCAAGGAGCTGCTGCACCACTTGCTGCGAATAGTCAAATGCCCGGAAACCGCGGAAGATTTGCTGCAAGAAAGCTATCTGATCTTGGCCCGCACCGCCAACGATACCTCCATAGACCACCCGCGCGGATTTTTATACCGCACCGCCAGCAATCTGGCGATGGATCACCTGCGCCACCATAAAGTCGTCGAGCGTCATCAGGAAGCGACGCGGCATCTGGATGAGCCGCAACTGGCCGGAGTGGAAGCCGAATTAGCCGATCAGCAATGGCGCACCCTGTTGCAACAAACCATCTACGAGTTACCGCCGCGCTGCCGTGATGCATTTATCCTGCATAAAATTCATGGCTTGAGTTATCGGGAAGTGGCTAATTTTCTGGATATTTCCGAGAGCGCCGTGGAGAAACACATCCTCAAAGGCTTAATGTATTGCCGCAAACAGCTAGGCAGTCATTTTGGCCGCCCGTATCGGACCGACTGAGGTTTTTGCCGCCTTAACCGTCGTACCGATATTACCCAGGCATACGCCTAGCCCAGCGTCTTATAATGCAGCCATGACTGAAAACCAACCGTCCGCCGACTCTGATAAGCCTGATGCCATTAGCGAGCAGGCGATGACATGGTTTGTGAGGCTGCGTGCCGAGTCGGTAGCGGCAGACGAACGCCGGCTATTTCAAATCTGGCACCAAGCCGCCCCTGCTCACCGCGAGGCCTATGCCGAAATCGCTGCATTTTGGGAGGATGCCGATTTCCACGCCACGCTGGACGCCGCCACGCTGTCGCCACAGATTTCGCTGAATAGTAAACCAGTCAACAGCCCAAGGCGGCGTTTAGGTATCGCCCCCGGCGCCAAACCGTTGTTAGCCGCAGCCGCTTGCCTGGTCATCGCCGCGCTTATTTATCAGCCGGCATTAAGCTGCTGGCAGGCCGACTACTGCACCGCCGTCGGCGAAATAAAAACCGTACAGCTCAGCGACGGCAGCCAAGTCACTTTAAACTCCGGTACCGCGCTTAACGTTAACATGCGTAATGGCCGGCGCCATGTCCAGCTAGTCCGGGGCGAGGCATTTTTTGAGGTGCAACACGACTCTCAACATCCTTTTCAAGTGGATGGCCGCTACAGCAACACACGGGTATTGGGTACACGTTTCGTGGTTAAGGAAGACGCCGACAGCGACACGGTCAGCGTGGTGAATGGGGTGGTGGAAGTCAGCCGGGATCGGCAAAATCCGGCCACATTGAACGCCAATGACAGCGTGGAGGTCGGCGCTCGCCACCAAGGCGAAATCCGCCACCAGCCCGCCGACAACGCCACGGCATGGTTAAAAGGCAGCGTCTCGTTCGATAATGTGCCGCTCAAGAAGGTGATTGCGGAAATTGGCCGCTATCGGCGCGGTAGCCTGATAATCCGCAATCAGGTATCGCAGGACATGAAAGTCAGCGGCCGCTTTGATATTCGCGACACCGATAAAACCCTGGAGTCGTTACAACAAACCCTGCCAATCCGGATTTACCGATTTACACCGTGGCTGGTGGTGATCGCTTGAGCATCGCAAAGCTTATCGCCTAGCCAAATCGCCCGACAAAGCTAGCCGCCATTCAGCCATATCTTCTTAGCTTCAAAAAATAGTTTTACCGTCAAGCTGAGGGAAAACGCATTTCGCCCGTCTCCATTGCAACCCCAATCTTTCGGGGGATCAATTCATTCGCTAAGGGAGAATCTAATGGCATCTTATCCGTTCCGCAAAGCCCACCGCAAAGGCAAGCCGACGCAATATAATCGTTGGCCTTTGTCGCTGACAATCGCCGCTGTGCTCAGCACACCTGCCGTCATTGCCGCCGAACAAAACATCGCTTTCGACATCCCCGCACAAAGCTTAGGCGGCGCATTAAATGCCTTTGCCGACGCCGCCAACGTACAGCTTAGTTATCCGGCGGAAATGGCGGCAGGCTTGAAATCGCCCGGTGTCAGCGGCCAATTGACGGCCCAACAAGCTTTACAAAAACTGTTGGCCGGCACCGGCGTGGTAGCCGGTGCCACCGGTAACGGCACCATTACGCTGCAAAAAGCGCCGGATTCGCACAACGATGTTTCAACCTTGTCGGCGGTCACGGTGTCCGGCAATCGCACCCGCAGCAACGCCGCCGACCCTTACAGCAAGGACTATGCGGTGACAAAATCCTTTGCGTCCACTAAAACGGACACGCCATTGATGGAGAATCCCACGTCCGTGCAAGTGGTGTCACGTGCAGTGATGGACGACCAGAAAACCACCAAGGTCAAGGATGCGCTGGAAAACGTCAGCGGCGTGCGCGCTAATCCCTCGCTGGGTGGTGGCGTGGGCTTCATCGTGCGCGGCTTTCGCAACAACAACATTTACCGTAACGGCTTAATGGCCAGCGAGGCCTTCTTTGGCGACTTCGACGCCGCCAACCTTGAAAATATCGAAGTGATCAAAGGTCCGGCACAACTTTACGGCCGCACCGAACCCGGCGGCATGATCAATCTCACCACCAAACGCGGCCTGGATACGGCGTACTACTCGCTGGAACAGCAGTTCGGCAACTACGACCACTACCGGACCCAATGGGATGCCGGCGGGCCGCTGACCAGCGACAAGTCTTTGGTATATCGTTTTTCCGGCGCCTACCAAAGTAACGGTTCGTTCCGGGATTTCGTGTCGGTGGACCGGATGGTGTTCAATCCCAGCATTACATGGCGGCCCAGCGATTACACCGACGTGACGCTGGATATCGAGGGCACCGAAAAGACCGCACCGGCCGATTTCGGCATTCCATTTATCGGCAATCGCCCGGCCTCAATTCCGATCAGTCGTAACCTGGGCGATCCGAATACGCCGAACGGCGAGCAATCCGGCGTCAAAATCGGCAGCGAAATCAACCATCGCTTTAACGACGACTGGGCGATACACAACCGCTTTCTGGCCAGTCTCGCGGAAGGAGGTACTACGTTTGTCAATCCGGGGCCCGCATTTGACGCCGCAGCAGCGTTGAACCAGACTACCGGCTTGATGCAACGCAATATCTTCCGGCAAATCACCGATCAAGAACATTACGCTACCAACCTGGATCTCACCGGCAAATTTCAAACCGGCGATCTAAAACATGACATGTTGGTCGGATTCGACTTTTACCGCACATTCAACAAGTATGGCGGCGACGGCCGTTGGAAGAGCGCCGATCCGGCATTGGCGATCAACATCTACAACCCCTATCCCAGCTACGGCATTTCCCAGTCGACATTCAATAGCGGATTTGCGACTACCGGCGACACATTCGGCACCGCAGCGAATGGCGGCATCGGTAATCGCGCTTCAATCTACAACAGCTGGTACGGGGTGTATTTCCAAGATCAAATCACCTTTTGGGATAAGCTGCATATCATGGGCGGCGGCCGTTACGACTGGACCGAAACCGGCCGCGGCAACGGCTTTGATTTTGCTACCGCCGAGAGTCGTATCAACCAGTTCAAACGCGAGGACCAAGGTTTCAGCCCTAAAGTCGGCATCCTTTATGAGGCCATGGACGAACTCAGTCTTTACGGCAACTGGACCACTTCGTTCGGCGCTAACAACGCGCCAGCCGCTGATGGCCGCAGTTTTGATCCGCAGATCGGCGAGCAATTCGAAGTGGGTTTGAAAACTCAATTGTTTGACCAACGGCTATTGGCAACCTTGGCTTATTTCCATCTGGAAAAAGACAATATTCTGGTTGCCAATAATGCAACCCCCGATCCTTTCGACCGTATCGCCAACCTGCAACGCAGCCAAGGCATTGAGTTGGACGCCACCGGGTATTTGACCGACAAATTCAGTTTGATCGGCAGCTATGCGTTTACTGATGCGAGGATCATCAAGGACTACAGCGGCGGCACTCAGGGCAATCGAATGAGCAACGTGCCGGAGCATTCCGGTAGCCTGTGGCTGCGTTACGATATGAACGGCTACGCCGCCAAGGACGGTTTGAGCGCGGGTTTTGGCGGTGTTGCTGCCGGCCAACGCGAGGGAGACAATACCAACACTTTCCAAATGCCGGGCTATGTGCGGCTGGACGCTTTTTTGGCGTATAAGCAAAAAGTCGGCGGTTCCCGCATCACCGCCCAGTTCAACATCCGCAATTTGCTGGACAAGGAATATTACGAGTCCACCGACCCCGATTCCAACGTCGCGCCGGCCCTCGGCGTGTATCCCGGTGCGCCGCTGACGGCTATCGGCTCGATTCGGGTGGAATATTGAGGTAAATTGCCCACCTGTCCGCCACCGTCGAGAACCATCATGCGCCACGCCAAATTGATTACAAACACCCTTGCCGGCCTGTTGCTGTTTGCCGGCATCAGCCAATCGCTATTGGCCAAACCGCTGCCGTTCCGCGAATTGGACCTGCCGGTGGCCGGTTTCAGCCAGCAGCACCATTTGGCCAAGACCGCCGATGAGCATTTGATTGTCAGCTGGGTGGAAACCGACGCCGAAACCAGTACCGCCAAGTTTGCGATATTGGAAGAAGGGGGTTGGAGCATCCCGCTCGCCGTCGTCCAAGTGAAAGGCAAGCTGGCCGATCCGCCGGTGGTGATCGGCTTGAGCGACGGTAGCCTGGCGGCGGCCTGGATGCCTTATCGGCAAGGTGCTACTGATCGTTATGCGGCGGACATCTTACTGGCACGTTCTATCGACGGTGGCTTGAGTTGGAGTCCGGCGTTAAAACCATACGGCGACGCGGCACGAATTTATGACGCACAAATGTCTTTGGCCGCGCTTCCCGATGCACGGCTGGCGCTGGTCTGGACCGACATGCGCCACGCCAGCCACGACCCGGCGGCTGATAAAAAAACCAACCGCTATCAACTGATGGCAAGCGTCATCGACAAAAACTGGCAAGCCAGCCCGGAGATCGTGCTGGATGACGATGTCTGCTCCTGCTGCCGCAGCTATACCGACGCACAAGGCGAGCAACTGGTCACGGTCTACCGTGATCATGCCACCGGGGAAATTCGCGACATCAGCGCGGTGCGCTGGCAGGCTGGCGGCAATCCGCAAATCGCTAACGTGCATGCGGACGGCTGGGTGATCGGCGGTTGCCCCAGTAATGGGCCATCCATTGATCTGACGCCCACCGCCGGTGTGGCGGCTTGGTTCACTGCCGCCGACGGCAAAGGCCGGGTGAAATTGGCTTTCTCCACTGACCAAGGCGCGCATTTTAATTCGCCTATCGAGCTGGATGCCGACGCCAGCGGCTATACCAACGCCTTGCTGCTGGACGACGGCTCGGCCTTGGTCAGCTGGCGCGGCCGCAATGGTCCCGACGATGAGCTAAGGGTTGCGAAAGTGACCAGCAAGGGCAAAATCAGCCGGCAAACCACCGTATATCGCGGCAGCTTCCCGAAATGGCCCAGCAAATACCTGGCGCTGGCCCGCGTCGGCAAGCAAGCTTTTGTGGCCTGGACCGATCCGCTTCAGAAGAAAGTACGCCTGGTCAGTTTATCCCTCGACTAAACAAGCCCCTAAAAGAGCAGATTGACCTTGAGATATTCCGCTCGTCCCGAGCCCTTCGCCAGCATTCCCAAACGCGGGATATGACACAGTTTATCCAGTTGTTTCGCCGCGTATTGCCCGCCGACTTCTCCCAATTGCCTTTAGCGATTTTCGCCGTCCCTCAAGCCCGGCGGGCTTTCCGGACAATCTCACGCTAAAAAACCTCTCTTTTCTAAGTTTGGGTGCAAATATTGCTTGCTTATTAACCCAGCCCTTAATGTCGCTCGCCTTAGCGCTCTTAAGGTACTGAGCCAGCCCGAACGGCATACCCGCGACAAATAGGGCCGGTTTAATCAACACCCTATTTGGCCGCCTACCTAAACTATCCCATGCTTGAATTGACTGCCGCCGACATTGCCGATCTGATGCACAAGCATCGCCACGAATTGTTGCGGTTTTTATCGCAACGCATCAGCTGTACGGATACGGCGCAGGATATTTTTCAAGAAACCTTCATTCGCTATGCCGGTTACGGCGGCAAAGATAGCGTGGAAAATCCCCGCGCCTTCATTTTCCGCATCGCCGCCAATCTGGCTACCGATTATCTGCGCAGCCACAGCCGCCATACCGGCCCAGATCTGGAAGCCGCCGAAAATGACGAGGCTGAAGTAGGCGTACAATCTGCGCTATCCGCCGAACGGACTGTCATGTCGCAACAACAACTAGAGCAACTGGTCACTGCGTTGGATGATTTATCGCCCAAATGCCGAGAAGTGTTTATCTTGCTCAAACTCAAGCATTGCAGTTACGCAGAGGTGGAACAAAGGCTGGGCATATCACAAACCATGATCTTTAAATATTTGACCCAGGCCATGCGCCACTGCCGAGCGAAGGTTGGCGATCTGGATTGACCGGGTTTGTTTATCAAACCGTCGATAACAACTTCCGGAACGCCTTTGACCCTGAATCCTTCAACACCCGCAGGGCCAGCGGCATTTTGGGCCGAATTAATAGTTTTTGCCCATCGGGCCTGAGTTTACCAACAAGCGTTTTATAATCAGGACACCGAGTTGACAGCACAGCCACTTTCGATATGAACCCTTCCTTCCCGCCTTTTCCCGACGCCAGCGCCGAAGAGCAAGCCGAATACTGGCTGGCCCTGCGCGAATCGCCGTTCTACGACAGTGAGCAGGAAAAATTGTGGCTGGCCTGGCTGGCGGCCAGCCGAGAGAACCTGGAAGCCTGGCAACAAACACAGCTTTTTTTTCGGCGCGTGGAGACCTTGAATCCGGCCCAAGTTCGCCGAATCGAACGATCAGTACAAAAAGCCGGCAGAGCAGCTGCGGCCGGGGCGGGTCTATGGCGCTGGCCCATTGCCGCCTGCCTGATGCTGGCATTATGTTTGGGCTGGGCGTTTAACGCCGGCTATTTTGCCGACTTCCGCACCGGCACCGGCGAGCAGCGCCGAATTCAGCTCAGCGACGGCTCGATGGTGATTCTGAATACCGCTTCGTCGCTGTCGGTGGATTTTTCCGAACAGCAGCGGGTGATTCGATTGCACGGCGGCGAAGCCTATTTCAAAGTGGCCGCCGATGCCGCAAGACCGTTTGAGGTCGTTGCCGGCGGCGGTAGGGTTCGCGCCTTGGGCACGGCATTTGACGTCAAACAGTGGCAAGGCGACCTGGCAGTCACCGTTTACGAGCACAGTGTGCGCGTTGCGTTTGCCGACGGCGCGACCATCGAGCGCCTGCCGGAGGGTCAGCGCGTCGCGTCGCTCGACGGTAAAAGCGGCGCGCCGGAACAGGCCAATCTCAGGCAAGCCGCCGCTTGGCAGGAGCGGCGCCTGGTGTTTAAGGAAAAGCCGCTGCAACAAGTCATCGACGATCTAAACCGCTACCGTCCGGGAAAAATCGTCATCGCCGATCCCGACTTGGCCGCGCATTTGGTGACCGGCGTATTCGACGCCAACGACCCGGAAGCGGCGTTGACGGTTATCGAGACCACCTTGGCGGTTAGCGAAACCCGTCTGACCGACGCATTAATCGTTCTGCACCGCCATTATTGACCCGGCCCTATTTATCGGTGAAATGCCGTTCGCACCCTCAGGGGCATAAAGGTGAACGGCATTTTTGGGCCGGATTAATAATTTTTAGCCCCTGCCAATAAGCCCTGGATAAATTCGCCAGTACTGCCTACACGGGATTATTGACCGGGTGAATTTCATAGCTTTTACGGAGCGGCGTGGCGCCGAGCCTAGGCCCCATCCGGTCGCTGAGGGCATTGCGCTGCGCCCTCGGCCAAAAATATTTTCTCAGCCAGGTTATAAAACCCATCCCTCCCTTCGTCTTTGCTTTGGAACCCCTGCGGATACGCCGACGGAACACCTTCCCTCGCCAACCGCCGTCATCACAATCACAAGCCAGGATGCCCAATGAGTCAGCGCACAATACCGCCCTTTAACCCGTTCTGTTTAACCGTTTTTGCCGTCGCGATGAGCGCCAGCCCCTGGTGTGCGGCGGAAACTGCCATCGAGTTTGCCATCCCGGCCGCACCGTTGGCGGATGCCTTGCTGCAATTTTCCGAAACCAGCGGCATCAAGGTGTTCTTCAGCTCTCAATTGGCCGGCAACCTGCGCGGCAACGCCGTACAAGGCCGCTTTACAGCGCAACAGGCGCTGGACAAACTGTTGAGCGGAACCGGTCTGACACCACAAACCGCGACCGATGGCACCGTGACGCTGGAAAAGTCGGCAAAGCCAATCGAACCGCAATCGGCAGCCGGTACGACAACTTTGCCGAGTGTGACGGTGCTGGGCAAAACCCTGTCGGACCCTAACGATCCCTATAACTCGGACTATCACCTACCCAACGCCAGCGCCGCCACGAAAACCGATACGCCGATCATGGAATTACCGATGTCGGTACAGGTCATTCCTAAGCAGATATTGAAAGACCAACAGGCAATTCGAATCAAGGATGCGCTGAAAAATGTCAGCGGCATAAACTGGGCGACCGACCCGATGTACGAAGGCTTTCAGTTACGCGGTTTTCAGACCGATGGCACCACCACGGTTTATCGGAACGGACTGCGCATCCGGCGTGCCGTACAAGAGGTTGCCGATCTGGAACGCTTGGAAGTTCTGAAAGGTCCGGCTGCGGCGGCGTATGGTCGGATCGAGCCGGGCGGCTTGATCAACATTGTTACCAAAAAACCGTTGGATACCCCTTATTACGCATTGGAGCAGCAGTTTGGTTCGTACGATATGTTCCGTACTACAGCCGATGCAACCGGACCGATCAACCAAGACCGTTCCTTGCTTTACAGAGTCAATTTGGCCTATCAAAACAATGAATTTTTCATCGATAAAATGGATCAGGAACGGGTGTTTTTCGCGCCGTCCCTCACATGGAAGCCCAGCGACCGCACCGAAATCAATTTGAATTTGGAGTATCTCTACGATACCCGCACCAGTTATACCGGCTTGCCGGTACAGGGCAACCGTCCGGCCAATGTACCGATCAGCCGTTACTACGGTTTTGGCTCGGATAATGAAAAATCGGTATTCGACAAGTTTTTGATCGGGTTTGATTGGTCGCACCAATTCAACGACGATTGGAAAATCCAGCATCGCTTTCACTACTACAAGCTGGATTACCAAATCAACAATTCTTCATTTTTCCCAGGACCGGTCAATCCCGCGAATAATCGCACCTCGGTAAGAAATGTGACCGATAGGCCCATCGACATTACCGATACCGTCGCGACCAGTATCGATCTCACCGGCAAATTCAAACTATTTGGAACCGAGCATCGGGTATTGGCGGGATTCGATTACTTTTGGGAAGACTTTGAAGGTCAGGGGTTCTTTGGTGCGCCCGCTCCCGCCAGCCATAGGCCGGTGGTTGATATTTTTAATCCGGTCTACGGACAGGTTCCATCCGCTGCCAGCCGGGGTTTCAATAATTTCAGCACCTTAGAACAATATTGGTACGGCGCTTACTTTCAGGATCAAATCACCCTGTTTGACAAGCTGCATATCATGGGTGGCGGGCGCTACGATTGGGCAACGCGCAGCAGCGGCGCAGCCTCGACTTCCATCGCAGCTGCCAGAAACAGTGAGACTGAAGTTAAAAACGAGGCTTTCAGTCCGCGCGTGGGTGTGGTCTATCAACCCTGGCCCTGGCTATCACTGTACGGAAATTATACGGAATCGCTGGGCGGGGCGAACAGCGCGTTGGCATCAACCGGCAAACCGCTGGATGCCGAAACCGCGCAGCAGCACGAGGTTGGATTCAAAACCGAATGGTTCGATAAGCGGCTGATGACCACCGTTGCCTTTTACGAATTGACCAAACAAAACATCGCGACGCCGGACCCGGTAAATACCCGGTTTTCCGTGCAAACCGGCGAGGCCCGCAGCCGTGGTATCGAAGTAGACATATCGGGCCAGATTACCGATGGCCTGAACTTGATCGCGACTTACGCCTATACCGACGCAGTCATCACACAGGATAACAGCGGTAATCAAGGCCGCAAGCTATGGAACGTGCCGGCAAATTCGGGCAGCTTCTGGGCCAAATACGCATTTCAAGATCCCGCTTTGCGTGGCCTAAATGTTGGCGCCGGCGCGTATCTGGTTGGCGAGCGCCAAGGTAATAATTTGAATAATTGGCAAATGCCGGGCTACGTCAGAGTCGATGCCTTGCTCGGCTATTCCTGGGAGATAGGCAAGTCTAAAGTGACCGCGCAGTTGAACGTCAATAATCTGTTGGATAAGACGATTTACGAAACATCGGCATTTAACAGCTATTTGACTCAGCCGGGCGCGCCGCGCAATTTCATGGGCTCGATCCGCGTGGAGTTCTGACGCCGGATGGCTCGGTAATCCTATCAAGCCGATCATGGTGAGCCAGTTCAAACCATGATCGGCTTGGTTTCAAGGTAAAGGTATTTGGCTTGGAGAAATTCCGATTAACGCCTTGCCGGTCTAACTCGTAGCGCGTGAGGAATTTTGGCCGGGAAACGTCTTATCCAAATGAAACACATAAAAACAAGGGTTGGTGAGCTTGGATACAAAGCCCTGACTCTTCAAATTCTCAACTCAAATCTGTTACTGCGATGAATGTAACCAATCCTCAATCCGGCCTTATCGTTCGCAGCGAACCAGAGCACCATTCGCTTGCCCGCCTCAAAGCCCGCCGCCAACGTTGGCTAACCGTGCATCTTTGGTTGGGGCTGACGCTTGGCTTGTTACTGTCTATTTACGGCATCACCGGCAGCGTCTTGGTGTTTTATCCCGAGATCGACGAATCGTTGCATCCCGAGATGTTGACGGTACAACCGCCGGAACATGCCGAGTATCGGCCCCTGGCTGAAATTTTCGCGGCCGGCAAAGCTGCCATGCCACCACAAGCCAAACACAACTTCGCCACGTATCCGCGTAACGAGTTTGCGAGCTTCAAGCTGCGCTTCGCGGTGGCGGATGCCAACGGTGCGGTGGAACGCTGGGAAGTAGGCGTTGATCCTTACACCGCGAAAGTCACCGGTAAACAGCTCCAGGAACGATCCGGCGATTGGTTGCCCAACACCTTCATCGGCCTAATGTTCAAGTTGCACTATGCCTTATTGTTGCCCAAAGACATCAGCACAGTAGTGGTCGGCCTGTCCGGCATATTATTGATCATCTCCACGCTGACCGGCCTAATCGTCTGGTGGCCGCTGACCAGCAAATGGCGGCAAGCACTGGTATTTAAAGCCGGTGCCGGCAAGGTGCGCTTCAATTACGACCTGCATAAAACCAGCGGCTTTTACACCGCGTTGGTGATGATTCCGGTGCTTTTTTCCGGGGTTTACATGGTGTTGCCGCATAACGTGGTGCCGGTGCTGGAATTGTTTTCGCCGGTGACTTACCGCTACTGGTTTCATTCCACGCCATCTACGCCGGATGCGCCGACCATCGGCATGGATCAAGCCGTGGCTATTGCATTGAAACAATACCCAACAGGCCGGCCACACTGGATTTACGGCGCGCCGAATCCCAGCCAGACTTACACTGTATGCCAGGACGGCGTCGATGCACCCGACAGTATCTTGCAACGCCGCTGCACGGTAATCGACCGTTACAGCGGCAAGATTCTGGACTTGGACGATCCCAGCCTGCCGACCGCCACGGCCGGCGAAATCTTCACCCATTGGCAATGGCCGCTGCATTCCGGCCAGGCCTTCGGCATGACCGGGCGGATTTTGGTGTTTATCACCGGACTGGCCTGCCCGGTGCTATTCGTCACCGGGGTGATTCGCTGGCGGCAAAAATCCAGGACCAAGCAAGTACGGAAGGGCTGATTCCGATCCGTTATCAGGTGCCGAAACGAGTGGTCAATATTTTCGACCGACACGAGGTGCCTGAATTTGCCGCTCCGCAAGGCGTGCTTAGAAGCAGGATGCGCAATTTAAAAGTGCGTGATATGCCGCACTTTGCTCGTCGCGCTTTCGAGGGTTTTGGCATCAATCCCGCCGACTGACGGATCAAGCGCCGTACAACACTGACTTCCCAGGTTAGTGGCTTAAAAGTTGCTGCAGCGGAAGACGTTTCATTGCCGACTATGTGTTCATGGATGCAATTACCGATTCCGATTTACTGGCCAGCTTTCTGCTCTATCAGAAGGAGCTCCAGCAATTTTTGACGCATAAGGTCAATTGCGCGGAAACCGCGGCCGATTTGATTCAGGAAACCTATCTGCGCATCGCCCGCTATTCCGCCGACGGCGAGATCGTCAACCAGCGGGCGTTTGTGTTCCGCATCGCCGACAATCTGGCCCTGGACCATTTGCGCAGCCGGGCCAGACACGAGCAACGCGACGGCGGCTTGGTCGAGGAAGACCTCGTTTGCAGACAACCGCAACCGGACAGCATGCTGGAGGGGCAGCAACAAATGGAATTGTTCGAAAAACTCATCTACGAACTGCCGCCGCAATGCCGCAAGGTGTTCTTGTCGTGCCGAGTGGAAGGCAAGCGTTATTCCGAAATCGCCGCCGAGCTGGGCATATCGATACGTACCGTGGAGGCCCATATGTACAAGGCCTTGAAGCATTTGAAAGACCGCATCGATTTCCTTTGATGCGCCGTGCGTTCGTATCATGCAACTTAACCCCGTTCTAAAATCGTGGCATCATGCCTGCCTCGGCTCAACGCTTCGCGCTCCCAACCATGTCCGATAAGCTCCAATCCGCGTCTTCCGATTTGCTCTCGGACCAGGCACTCGCCTGGTTTGCCCGCTTGCAAGCGGATGACGTCAGCGACGATGTGCGCCGCCAATTTGAAATTTGGTACCACGCCGATCCTCGGCACGCCGAAGCCTACGATAAATCCCGCAAGCTATGGAGCCTGCTGCAACAGCCGGCGGAGCGGGTTCAACAACGCCTGCAAGCGGATGCCGCCCAATTTAAAACCGAGACTTTTTCCACCGGAAGGGCGCTGGGTGTGGGGCGCTTACAATCGTCGGCGAGCGGCCGAAACCTGCTGCGTTTTGCTTCAGCCTGCCTGGGGCTGTTGTTGCTGGTGGCCGGCTGGCGCTTACCGGAGCACTGGCAAAACTGGCGCAGCGATTACCATACCGCAGCCGGTCAGCAACTCAGTATCGAATTGGAAGACGGCTCTCGGCTGACTTTGAACACCGATACGGCACTGGCGGTCCGTTACAGCGACAACTTGCGGGAGATCGAATTGTTGCGCGGCGAAGCCTATTTCGAAGTCGCGCCTAATAAGCAACGGCCGTTCGTCGTCGACGGCGGTCAGGCGACCGCGCGCGCCGTCGGTACCGCCTACAGCGTTCGTAAACAAGCCGACGAGTTGCGCGTCGTTGTTAGCGAAGGCACCGTAGAAGTTGACGCCGATAGTGCTAAGGCGTTGGTGCACGCCGCCGAGCAAGCCGAATACCGGCAAGGCCGGCTGCAAGCCGTTGCTCGGCTCGACAACGACGATGCATTGGCCTGGCGACGACGCCAAACTGTGTTTCACCGCCAACCTTTGACGCAAGTATTGGAAGAAATTAACCGCTATCGCAGCGGCCGGATTGTCGCGGTCAATCCGCGGTTGGCCGAGCGGGTGGTCAACGGTGTCTTCAACAACGCCGACCCCGATGCTGTGCTGGCCGCGCTGACCACCACGCTGCAAGCCAAGGCCTTGCGGATGCCGGGCGATTGGGTGTTGTTGTATTGACGTAATAGATGGGCGCGCCTTGCGCCGTTAGCCAACGAATATAAAAATATTTTTCTCGGCACTAAGGGTAAGCCCGAACCCGCGTCGTCTTTGTCGGTAACACCTGCCATCGACAAAGGAGATAGACGCATGAAATACCCCGCACACACTTGCCGTGCCCCACTCTACGTAGCACTTGCTGCCGGCCTATTGACGCCTACTGTTATCCTGTCTGCCGAGCAAACCGCGCAAACCTTTGATATTCGCTCCCAAGCGCTGTCCTCCGCGCTGATCCGGTTTTCCGCACTCACCGGCTTGCAAGTGCTGTATGAAGGCGACATTGCCGAGCGCATCACCGCGCCGGAATTAATCGGCCGTTATACGCCGGAACAGGCTCTGCGGAACTTGCTGCGCGGCTCCGGGCTGCAGTACCGGTTCAGCAACGGCAATACCGTCACCTTGGAAAAGGCGGCGGCGGTGGAACCGCAGTCCGCCGCCGGTACGACAACCTTGCCGACGATGACGGTGACGGGTAAAGCCTTAGCAAGCGAAAGCCCAAGCCTGACTACGCCATCGCTCCAAGAATCGCAAATCAAACTGAATCGCGTGGCGGGCGGTACGTCGGTGATCGACGGCAAGCGGATCGAAGAAGGCGCGCCCTTGTCGGTCAGCGATGCCTTGGCGACGGCGCCGGGCGTTTATGTGGGCGACATTAGTGCCGGCGCGACCGGTGGATCGCGCATCTCCATCCGCGGTTCGGACGGCAATTCCGATATTTCGCCGATTCGCGGAATAAAATTTCTGCGCAACGGCATGCCGTTTACTCACGCCAACGGGACGTTCGATGTCGAGGCGCTCAATCTTTATGCTATCGAGCATATCGAAGTCTATCGCGGTGCCAATGCCTTGGAATACGGCGGCAGCAATTTGGGCGGCGCCATCAACTACATCACGCCGACCGGGTATACCGCCAATGGGTTGAAAATCGGCATCGTCGGCGGCACCAACGATTATTACCGACCTTATTTCAGCGGCGGTAAAGCGTTTGAAAACGGATTGGATGTTTTCGGCACGTTTTCCTACGTCAATACCGATACGACCCGGGAAAACAATCATCAAGAGCAGTTTTTAGGCCATGGCAATGTCGGCTACCGCTGGAACGAAAATCACGAAACCCGTTTGTATTTCGATGCGCAAAACCATAATTTCTTGTGGCCGGCAACGCTGAGCAAGCGACAAATCGACCAAAATCCCCAGCAAAACCCCAACGATTGGTCCTTACCTAACAGCTTTTCATCTTACCGCTTCGATCTAAAGCATTCGGTAAAATTGCATGGCGGCGATCGACTCGATGTCGGCACTTATTACTCGATCAATAACTATCGTTACGACTATACCGATAGCGGCAATCACGACCAGTGGCAGGATGTCGGCTTTAACTGGCGGCATGAGATCAACGGCCAGTTATTGGGTTTAAATAACCGGGTAGTTTGGGGCGGTCTGACCCAATGGCAATTTATCAACGATAAAAACTACGGCATCGTCGGCAGACAGCTTGGGCCGTTGTTGACGGCGGAGCGTGACCGCTGGCTGAATGTCGAAGCGTTTATGGAAGATCAATTGAGTTTGACCGACAGGTTTACCTTGATTGCCGGCATTCAATTGAATTATCGCGATGTGAATTACGAACGGTACGAAGGTTATGTGGCTAGTGCCGCCAGACCCAGCAACCAAGCCAATCAAGATTTCTTCACGGCTAACCCCAAGCTGGGCTTTACTTGGCAAGCCACCGACGAAGCACAGATTTACGGCAATGTCAGCCGTAGCGCTGAACCGCCAAAAATGGCCGATCTTGCCAACATTTATCTCCAACCCAAACGAAATCTGCAAACTGCCAGCACCGTGGAAATTGGCACGCGCGGGCAAGCCCAGCGCTTGAAATGGGACTTGGCTTTTTATCAGTCCTGGGTTAACAACGAGTACTTGATTGTTTCCAATCCCAGAAATCCAACGGCCTTTTCCTCCACCAACGCCGATAGCACGACCTTGCATCGTGGTGTCGAACTCGGCTTGGAAACCACTTTACCGCTAAATCTGGCGGCGTCGGGCGATAACTTACGGCTCAGCGGCAACTACACCTGGAATGACTTTACGTTTGACAGCGACCCCGCGCTTCGCAATAACCGCTTGCCCGGCATTCCCGAACACAATGCTTTCGTCGAAGCGCTGTACCAGCATCCCAGCGGCTTTTACATCGGCCCCAATGCCCGCATCGTCAGTTCCAATTATGCGGACTTCGCCAACACCCTGGCCGCCAAACCTTATGCGCTGTTGGGCGCACGCATGGGTTGGGATGACGGCAAACATTGGAAGTTGTTCGTCGATGGCCGAAATTTGACCGACGAGCATTATGCGTCGTCGGTGTGGGTTCTAGGCAATGCGAATGGTGCCGATTTGGACCAGTTCAATCCCGGCGCGACCCGCTCGGTATTCGGTGGCGTGGAATACCGGTTTTAAGCACTGGCGGGTTGTCAATTAGTAGGCCTAAACGTGCCGGGGCATACCGCTCCGGCCCGAAATGACGGTGGGAATGGCACTTAGTTCCCGCCAAACCCGGTCGATACGATGCGGATTTCCTACGCCTAAACGTCTTATGCAAGAAAGGCAGCCAGCGCTTGATCCGGACAAGAGCAGTATCTGGTTCCCTGGCTTCTTTTTCGAATATTGACGATAACCGTACTCCCATCATGAACAGTAATCTCTATCAACCTGACACGCTTATCCAATCCAAGCCGCAAAACCGAGAGTTGTCTCGCCTGAAAGCCCGCCGCCAACGCTGGCTGACCGTTCATTTATGGTTGGGTCTGACGCTGGGTTTGCTCCTGTCGATTTACGGCATCACCGGCAGCATCCTGGTGTTTCATGCCGAAATCGACGAATGGTTGCATCCCGAGATGTTGACGGTGCAGCCACTGGCGCATGCCGAATATCGACCCTTGGCGGAAATTTTCGCAGCCGGCAAGCAGGCGATGCCGCCAGCCGCGAAGCATACCTTCGCCACTTATCCGCGCAACGAATTCGCGGCCTTCAAACTGCGGTACGCGGTTGCTGGTGCTGACGGCTCGCTGGAAAACTGGGAAGTTGCCGTTGACCCGTATACGACTAATATCACGGGTAAGCAACTCAAGAGGCGCTCCAGCAACTGGCTGCCCAGCACTTTTATCGGCTTGATGTTTGAATTGCATTTCGCCTTGTTGATTCCGGGAGAACTCAGCGAGCCGATAGTCGGTATGTCCGCCGCGTTATTAATTATTTCGACCTTGACCGGCCTGGTCGTCTGGTGGCCGTTGACCGGACATTGGCGCAACGCCTTGACCTTTAAAGCCAAGGCCGGCAAGGTGCGCTTCAATTACGATCTGCATAAAACCAGCGGATTTTACACCGCCTTGGTGATGGTGCCGGTGCTGTTCTCAGGGATTTACATGGTGCTGCCGCATAACGTGGTGCCGGTGCTGGAACTGTTCTCGCCGGTGACTTACCGCTACTGGTTTCAATCCAAACCGCCTTATCCAAATGCACCGGCCATCGGCATGGACGAGGCGGTGGCGATTGCCTTTAAGCAGTATCCGCAAGGCCGTCCGCACTGGATTTATGGGGCTGCGGAACCGACTAAAACCTATACGGTGTGCCAGGACGGCGTCGATGCGCCAGGCAGCATTTTGCAGCGCCGCTGCACGGTGATCGACCGTTACAGCGGCAAGATTCTGGACCTGGACGACCCCAGCCTGCCGACTGCTACCGCCTGTGAAATCTTCACCCACTGGCAATGGCCCTTGCACTCCGGCCAGGCCTTCGGCATGACCGGGCGGATTTTGGTGTTTATCACCGGTCTGGCCTGTCCGGTTCTATTCGTCACCGGCGTGATCCGCTGGCGGCAAAAGCGTAGAGCCGGCCAAAATAACCGCAAAAATTTTGCCGTGTGATATGCCGCGACTTTTTCAAAAACTGCGGCATATCACACAGCGCTCAATCAGTGGGTATAACCAAGCACCGACGCAAGCTAGCGTAGCGGTCGGCGCAAACCGCTACCTCAGATCGTTTTCAGCGTCATGGCCTGAACATTGCTGGTTTCGCGCCAGCTGTCCCTCCGCAAACAATCGCCAATGCCCAAAGACCTTTCCGGATTTCTGCACACGCTGTTTCTGCAACACGCGCACGAAATCGGCAGCTTTTTACGCGGCCGTTGGCCGCGAGAGCCCGATGTAAGCGACATTGTGCAGGAGACTTTTCTGCGCTTATCGCAATATCCCGATCCGCAAACCATTCAAAACCCCCGGGCGTTTTTATTTCAGACCGCCGCCAATCTAACGGTTGACCGGCATCGCCGCCGCGCAACGCGCGCACGCTTCGATGAAGCCGACGCAGACATCGAGCATGTTGCCGACCAAAGCCTTTCGCCCGAGCATTATTGGCAAACTCATCAGCAATTGGAGAAATTCTCCAGCTGGTTGGACGAACTGCCGGAATTGCGCCGCCACGCCTTTGTGTTATACCGCATAGAAGGCTGTTCCCATGCCGAAATCGCCAAGCGCCTGGGCATTTCGGTACGTTGCTCCGAGCGTTACGTGATGCTGGCAATGCAGCACATCAGCGCCAAGCTCAGCGAAGAACCGGAGCACGCTTGGCGGTAATTGCCGTCTAGCCCGTCTATGCCTATGTCCGGTAAACTGCTGCCCCACTCAATTGAACAGAAGACCAGCGTGACCAGCATTCAATCTTGCAGCCAAGCGACCCGCGAGCAAGCGATAAGCTGGTTGCTGCGTCTGCGCGATGCGCCCGGCAACCCGCAAATCCGCCAGGAATTTGCTGATTGGCTGGCAGCCGATCCACTGCATGGGCAGGCTTACCAACAGGTTGAAGCGCAATGGGCCTGGATGGAACCCTTCAAACAACAGGCCTTCCTGGCGCGCAACCAGGCCTTGCGTTACCGGCCGCCTACTCGCAAGCCGGTTTGGCTGCGTTGGGCAAGCTATAGCGCTGCCGCGATTGTCTTGCTGGGCGTCGGCCTGGCGTTATTCTCGCCGCAAGGTTGGTACGGATTCCCCCATAGCTATGGCACCGGCAAGGGCCAAAGACAGACCGTGACGCTAGCAGACGGCTCCAGCCTGGAACTCAACACCGACACCGAGGTGCGAGTGCATTTCAACCGTCGTCAGCGCCATGTCGATCTGGTGCGCGGCGAGGCTTTTTTTAACGTGACTCACGATGCCGAAAGGCCATTCACCGTGCATGTTGGCAATGTCAGCGTGCGCGACATCGGTACGGCATTCGATGTCTACAAACAATCCGACCGGGTCAGCGTCGCTGTGCAGGACGGTTTGGTGGAAATGACCGGCCAAGGCAGCAGCCGCGAATTGCACGCCGGTCAGCAGTTGGCGTATAGCCATGACCAGCGCTTCGTCGAAGCCTTGCAATCCGACATCGCCACCGTAACCGCCTGGCGGCAGGGCCAGCTGATTTTTCGCGGCCGGCCTCTTGGCGAAGCGCTGGCGGAAATCGGCCGTTATCACGACGTACAAATCCGCCTGCCCGATCCTAAACTGGCCGAACTGCGCGTCAACGGCAGCTTCCGCACCGAGCAACTGGACAATATGCTGAACGCGGTTGCCATGTTATTGCCGGTCAAAGTCAAACATGTCGGCGAGCGCGAAATCGTGCTGGAAGCGGCATCATCGCGCAGGGCGAATGATTGACTCGGGGTTTGAAAACTGTTCGCCTTTATGCAGCTTGGCTACATACCCGTTTAAGACGTGACCCAACGGGCGTTGACAACACCAGCCCCGAGCACAGCCAAAGCGCCTAGCCCAAACGGGAATAGCTGCCATACCTAAGGCCGACTCAATCATTCGCCCTTAACGCCGGTCGTCACAAAATAAACTATCGTTTTGCTGGCGGCTTTTTTGATCGACTGCGTCTATGCCCATGACACCTTAACCAATGGAGACATGGAGCATGACATTGACGATAAAACGCCTGGCGACCGCAATCGCGCTGATCTCGGCGCAAGCCTACGCCGAGGACGACAAACGCCATTTCGATATTCCCGCCCAAAGTTTGGCCTCCGCGCTTCAACAACTGGCAAATCAATCCGGCAGAGCGATGCTGTATGCCGAACAATCCGCCGCCGGCAAGACCAGCCCGGCGCTGCGAGGCGAATTTAGCGTCGAGGAAGCGGTCCGTCAGTTAATAAACGGCAGCGGCTTGACTTATAGTATTGGCGCAGATGGTACTGTGACGTTGAAACCAGCATCCTCCGGCAGCGATGCGACAACGTTAGGCGCTGTGTTAGTCAAAGGCACGAGTGACCCGAGCGATCCTTACAACAAGGATTACTCAGTCTCCAACGCCGTGACCGGGACCAAAACCGATACGCCGCTGTTCGATACCCCGATTTCAGTACAAGTGCTACCCAAAGCCGTCATCGACGACCAGCAAGCCATCGGTCTGGAAAACGCCCTGAAAAACGTCAGCGGCGTTGCGAAAGGCTGGGGCTTCGGCAACGACAAAGACGAAAATCTCTATATTCGCGGTTTCGCCAACACCAATAATATTTATCGTGACGGCGTTTTAACTCCCAACACGCCTATTTCACTGGCTAACGCCGAACGCATTGAGGTGCTTAAAGGGCCTTCGGCCATGTTGTACGGCCGCGCCCAACCGGGCGGTCTGGTCAATATCGTCACCAAACGGCCCCGTACCGATGCTTATTATTCGCTTCAACAGCAATTTGGTTCCTTCGATACTTACCGCACCCTGCTGGATGCCACCAATAAAATCACCGCAGACGGTGCATTGGCCTATCGTCTGAATTACGAGCATTTGGACAGCGCGACGTTTAGGGACAATCATCCGGTCACCCGCGACTTTGTAGCGCCCAGCCTAAGCTGGAACATTACCGACCATACCCGGCTGGATCTGGATTTTATGTATCAGAACGTTAAAGACGTCGCCGATTCCGGCATCCCTTACAGCTTGCAGCAGTCGGGAGCAATCCCCGGCAAAATTCCATTTCACTTTTCCGGCAACGAACCGACCGACTTTGCCGACAAAGAGGCTTATACCGGCGGCTTAACCCTGACCCACGAGTTTAATCAAGACTGGAAAGTGCGGGCAAAATATTCAACCCATAACCAAACGTTTTTAACCGCGCAGACTTCTTCGAATGAAAATACCGATCTTTTGGGAAATTTGGCTAGAGGGTTTATCAAAACCAGCGACGATTTTCAAAATCACTATGGCACCGTGGATATAACCGGTCACTTCGAGACGGGAGCGTTGAAACATGCTGTTTTGCTGGGTGCGGATTACTACCATTCCAAAAACAGAAATCTGTTTAGCGCTTATGCGACCGCTCCCCATATCAATATCTTCAACCCGCAATACGGATATACCGAGTTGCTGGACCTGCCGCTAGGAGGACAGAACGATACTGTCAATGAGTGGTACGGCATTTACGTTCAAGACCAAATTTCGTTATGGAATCAATGGCATTTATTGCTGGGCGGACGCTTCGATAATGCCATGCACAGCAATTACGATGCGCAAGGCGTTTCCACTAATCACACCGACGACGACAACTTTAGTCCGCGCATAGGCTTGTTGTACCAACCCGTGCCGTGGCTGGGTGCTTACGTCAATTACGTTAATGGCTTCAACGCCTTTAATGCCGGACGGCCTATCGACGGTTCCGCCTTCGCCCCGGAAAAATCCAAGGAAATGGAGTTTGGCTTGAAAGGCGAATGGTTGGATGGACAATTGCGCGCCAATCTGGCGTTCTTCGAATTGACCAAAAGCAATATCAAATCGCAACTGCCGGCCCCTAACAACAGCTTTTACGCCACAATCGGCGCGGCACGCAGTCGAGGCATCGAGTTCGACTTGCAAGGGCAGTTGACCGATTACTGGAACATCATTGGCACTTATACCTACATCGGCGCAGTTGTCACCAGCGGCAACGAGTCTCCGTTCAGCGGCGTGGGCAAAGCCGGCAATCGCCTGGAGAATATCCCCAGAAATACCGCCAGTTTATGGTCCACCTATGATTTTTCAGGTCTGGGGGCACAGGGCTTCAGCGCCGGGGCAGGTGTATACGTGGTTGACAAGCGCTCAGGGGATGTCGATAACAGCTTCGAAATACCCGGCTATACCCGCGTCGATACGATGTTGAAGTACCAGCACAAAGCCGGACCTTCCCGTATAACCTGGCAATTCAACATAGAAAATCTTTTGAATAAGGAATACATCGCATCCAGCAACGGTTACGGTAATTTTATTTACCAAACCATGCCTGGTGCGCCCCGGACTTTCTTGGGCTCGGTAAAGGTGGAGTTTTAGTCACATAGGCCGGGTTACGCTCTATCGCGCTAACCCGACTTACGTTTATGACGCCCACACCGACGACGGATCAACCCTTTTCTTGCCTGAATTCGTTCATATCACGGTTATCGACTCGGTCGTAAATGTCTTCCACGTTTAAGGTCAAACCTATGGATTCGAAAGTCACCGCATCGCCCAAAAAATAATATTCCGACAGCCAGTGCTTGTTCCGGCGCAACACCTGCACCGAAACGATGTCCTGTTCTATCAACACATACTCCTGCAAGGACGGCAAATTGATGTAGCGCAGCAGTTTGGTGGTGGTGTCGGTTTTGCGGGTCGAGCGCGACAGTACTTCGACGATGATGACCGGCGAAGTGGAAAAAACATCGTCGCCGGCCATTTTGCTGCAATCCACCAGTACATCGGGATAAACGTAATCCTTACCCATCCGCACTTTAATGTCGGCCATGAACGTTGCACAGGGCGTGCCTTTCAAATGGTTTCGGAACTCGCCCAAAATATTGGCCGAGATACAGTTGTGGTTATAGCCGGCCCCGGCCATCGCATAAATCCGGCCGTCGATATATTCGCGCTTAACGTCGGAATGGATCTCCGTGGTCAGATACTCCTCTTCGCTCAGATAAAAACTGTCTTGCTCTTGCTGTAACGCCATGACTCGCTCCCAACTATGCTTGCGTTGCTTGAAGATATTGTTAGGGACCTGGCCTGGGAATACAAGGGGGAATTCTCGACTAACGGCAGCAGGATTGCTCAGGTTTGAGCATGCCGCGCTCGGCAATTGCCCCTGAAATTGATAATGCGGAAAAAGCCTGTGTGATTTGGCGTATCTAAAAGCCATTTTGCGTGATCTAACGCACCCGGTTCCACAAAAACTCCCGCCGCCCAAACACAAGCAACCACCGTTACGGGTAACTCAAGCTACTGTTTGCAAACGGTTTAATCGCAGCCAAAACCTGTCTATCGATTTGAATCCGGCCGGATGGAATGTTTTTTGCGAGGTATTCCGTTCGATCAACCCCACCAAACCGGAATTGGTCCGGCTGCCATGCCGTTAAGTCCAGCCCAGCTTGGTAGTTTGCCTAACCGTTATCTTTTTCGTCACCGAGTCTTGTTAGTGCCAAAATCCAAACCATCGCTGTTTGATCGGCTATTTCAGCGGCATAGCCAGGAACTCCGGGTGTTTGCCGGCCTGCGTAGCGGCAATGAGTTTGCCGACGATTTGGTACAGGAAGCGTATTTGCGGCTGATGCAGCACCCCGAACCGGAGTCAATCGATAATGCCAGAGCCTTTCTATATCGAACGATCGCCAATCTCAGCGTCGATCAACATCGCCGGCAAAACGTCCGCGACCGTTTTCATGCCGAAATCAACGGCGACGACCAGGTACTGCATGCCATACCGACTCCCGAGCCATTACCGGAAGATAAATTAGCCTCGCAGCAGGAGTTGCATGCCTTAAACAGCATTTTGCAGGAATTGCCGGAGGCAACCCGCAACGTTTTCGTGCTTTACCGGCTGGAAGGATTGTCACACAAGGAAATTGGCCGGCGACTGGGCGTTTCCGAACGTAATTCCGTGCGTTTGCTCGGGATCGCCGCGCAACACGTTCTGCTGCGCTTTGCTTCGTTGGATGACTAAGCGCATGGGCGGGGCAGCGGTTTTTCTCACCGCTTCATTTGCCGGATTTTAAATGTTGGGCGGCTACGTGATAATGCTCGGCAAGCGCAACCTAATGTCCTCTGTTTAACATGCCCAACATCCAGACCTCAACCGTTTTGCAGCAACAAGCCATAGAGTGGATTCTGCGGCTGGATTCGGCTACCTGCACGCCTGCAGATCGCCAGGCCTTCGCAGAGTGGCTGGCGCTAGGCGAAGACCGGCGACGCATTTATCAGCAGTTGGCCAGCCGTTGGAACAAACTGGATCGCTATAAGGGCCGGGATTTTCCGGTGCGTCGGCAAGCGCTGAGCTACCGGGCACCTCACAAGCGAACGCGCCGCCTTAGCACGCTGGCGTTAGCCGCTTCGCTGCTATTGGGCTTGGGCATAGCGACTTTTTCCGAGTACGGCTGGTACGGCTACCCTCGCCACTATGCAACCGAGCGCGGCAGCCGCCAAACCGTACACCTGGCCGACGGCTCGCGTTTGGAACTGAGCGGCGATACCGAGCTGACTCTGCGAGTCAACCGTTGGCGGCGCTCGGTTGAATTGATTAAGGGCGAGGCATTTTTTAGTGTGGCCCACAACCCGCAACAGCCGTTTGAGGTGCAGGCCGGCCATGGCAGTATCGTTGATATTGGCACCGAGTTTGACGTGCGCTTGCAAAATCGGCAGGTCGCTGTCGCGGTGCTGGAAGGCGCGGTAAAGATTGTGACGAGCGGCAGCCGGGAAATCAGCGCCAATCAAGTACTCGCTTACGATCAGCGCGGCGACTTTCTGGAAAGCCAAGACAAACCGGCCACTATCACAGCCTGGCTACGCGGCCAACTGGTGTTCGAAAACCGGCGGCTGGATGAGGTATTAAGCGAACTGGAACGCTTTCACGACACGCGCTTGACCCTGGCCGACCCGAGCCTGGCCAAGCTAAGGGTCAGCGGCACCTTCCATATCGGTAATCTCGACGGCGCGCTGAATGTGATCGCGATGACGCTGCCGGTCAATATTCAGCGGCCTTCGCCGGGACAGGTAATATTGGCCGGACGCTGAGGCCGCCAAGACCGCACAGCGCGTCTTCCCCTCCAATAATTTTTGGCGTCTTTTTCGGCTTGGTGCGTTTCATTCTGGAAACCCAAGCAAAAGGAGAAGATGGATGAAGTTTTTAATACAACCGGCGTTGCTCGGCGCCTTATTGGCCACTGCCTGCGAAGTGCGGGCAACCGAAACCACCTACAGCTTTGATATCCCGGCCCAGGAACTGGCGGCGGCGTTGCCAAAACTGGCGGCGCAATCCGGCGTACAAATTTTTTACGCTCACGATAGTGTGGCAGGCCGCAATGGACCGGCGTTACGAGGCACGATGACGCTAAACGAAGCACTCAGTAAACTGCTGTCGGCCAGCGGCCTGAGTTTTGCGATTGCCGGTGACGGTTCGGTATCGATCAAGGCGGCGGGCAAGGACGCGACGATGTTACAACCGGTGAATGTTATCGGTCAGACGGTTTACAACGCCACCGATCCCTACAATACCGATTACAACCGCCCCAATGCCACGACGGCCACCAAGACCGATACCCCGATCATGCAGACGCCGGTTTCGATTCAGGTAGTGCCTAAAGCCGTGCTGGCGGACAAACAATCCATGACCTTGCCCGACGCAGTAAACGGCCATGTCAGCGGCGTATTGGGCCGCACGGGCGGGGGATTTTTGTACGACAACTTCATCATTCGCGGCCTTGCCGGTTCCGGTTTTGGCGATGCCTACCGCAATGGCTTGTTCAATCGCCAAGACATTTACGATATTGCCAATATCGAGCAGGTGGAGATATTAAAAGGCCCGGCCGCAGTGCTTTACGGGCGGATCGAGCCCGGCGGCCTGGTGAATTATGTGACCAAGAAACCGCTGGATACTGCTTACTATTCTCTGCAACAACAGTTCGGCTCTTACGATCAATATCGCACCTTGGTCGATGCCACCGGACCAATTAATGACGACAAGACGCTGCTTTATCGATTCAATGGCTCTTACACGGATAATCAGTCGTTCCGGGATTTTGTCGGCAACGAGCGCGTGTTTGTGGCACCGGTCGTTACCTGGCGGCCGAATGAAAAGTTCGAAAGTAATCTCGAGCTTGAATACAAGCATGACAACTTTAACGCGGATTTCGGCATTCCCGCGATTGGCAACCGCCCGGCAGCCATTCCCTTCGACCGCAGCCTAAAAGATGGCTTTCAGCGCCAAACCGTGGAAAGTACGCTGGTGGGCTACGACTGGACTTACCACTTTAACGACGATTGGAAAATCACCCAGCGTTATCTGTTTAAGGATTGGTCGCTAAGCGGTCCGGCCATTTTCAACGGTGGCTTACAGGCTAACAACCGCATTCTGAATCGTTCCGCCTCCGTGGGTGTACAAGATGTAAGGACCCATTCCGGCAACATCGATTTGAACGGTAAATTCGAACTCCTGGGCAGCAAGCACAATCTGTTGGTTGGCGTCGACGGCTTTCACGCCACGACCGAGGCGCCATCGGCAAACGGCTCGGCTGCTTCTATCGACATATATAATCCGGTTTATGGGCAAGTAAACTTTGCCGCCTTGTCGACCTACAACAGATTCTTTTATCGCGAGGAATCGTGGGTGGGCGCATACGCCCAGGACCAGATAACGCTATTTGATAAGCTGCACATTTTGTTGGGAGGCCGCTACGACAACGTCACCACCGGCGCTATCGCTTCGACGGCCTCCCTGGATGCGGCCAAAGCCGGACGGATAGAGCGGGAAGACAACGCTTTTAGCCCGAGAGCCGGTATTCTTTACCAAGTCCAGGATTGGCTGTCGATTTACGGCAGTTACACTAAATCTTTCAGCGGCAACAATGGCGTGAGCGTCGGCGGCACCAGTTTTGAGCCGCAGATTGGTAAGCAATATGAAATCGGCATCAAGACAGAGTCGCATGACAAGCGCTTTTCATCGACCCTGGCGTTTTTTCATTTAACCAAGAGCAATCTGCTAACCGACGATCCTAACGAAGCCAATCCCGACTACCAGATTCTGGCCGGCAAAATCCGCAGTAAAGGTATTGAATTGGATCTGGCCGGGCAAATTACCGAGCAACTGCATTTGTTGGGGACGTATGCCTATACCCAGGTTAATTATGTGCAAAGCTTCAGCGGACTAAAAGGCAATCGCTTGGAGAATGTACCCGAGCACCAGGGCAGCCTGTGGGGTACCTGGCAGTTTACCGATACTTTTAAAGCGGGCTTAGGTGCCGTTGCCGTTGGTAGCCGGCCATGCGATACCGCCAATACCTGCTCGTTGCCCGGCTACGCTCGCGTGGATGCGATGGCGGCGTATAGCCCTCGCATTGGTCAACACAAGCTGACTTTGCAGTTGAACATCAATAATGTTTTGGATAAGGATTACTACGCAAATACGTCGGGTGGACGCCACACCAGCATTCCAGGTTCACCCATCAGCGTATTGGGTTCGTTGAAATATGAGTTCTAAAAGCCGCTAAGGATAAGGATGGACGGAAAACTCCGCGCATCCACCGCCCCAAACCGTTTGGGCTGAGGGCGGGGTTAGTAATCGGCGACAAATGGGGCTATTTGTTAAGCAGGACCGGCTGCACTTCCTTGATGATCACCGGCGACATGGAAAAAAACATCGTCGCCAGCCGGTTTTCTGCAACCCAGGGATAAACATCATTACCCATCCGCACGTTGCCCCCGACCACAAAAGCGGGCCATTTTTGCGCAATGCGGCACTGTTATTCAAAAAATCAAGCGCATGGGCAACATTTGAGACGCGCTGAAACCTTGTCGCTGGTAAAAGCGCTGAGCTTGCAGATTATCGGCGTCGGTCAACAAGCTGAGCCGGCGACAGCCATTTTGGCGGGCAAACGCGACCGCGTGTTCCAACAACCGGCTACCAAGACCTAGGCCGCGAACCTCGCTTGACACGACCATATCTTCCAGCCAGGCCACCCTTTCGCCCAGCGCGGTGGAGACTGCGTAAAGCAGATTCACCATACCGACAATTTGGCATTCATGCCGCGCCACCAGAATATGGCCGATGTTTGGGTCGGCAATGATGCTCGCCAAGCCTCGATGCTGAGCGGCATAATCGGGCTGGAACTCGGCTTCTTGACTGAATAATTCGCCTAGTAGCTGACAAAGCGCCGGGATGTCGGCCGCATTGGCTAAGCTTATTTCCATCCCCGTCTCCGGCTAAGCATTAAAAGCGTTGTGTAACACCCGATTTCGGCGCAAGGTAAAGATTGGCTCGGCATTGAGCAAAGCGCTGGGCAACTTAATCCTTAACAGCTTCAACCTGGATGAGCACCTTGACCTCATCGCCGACTGCCGGCACATATTTGTCGATACCAAACTCCGAGCGTTTTATCGTGCCGACCGCATCGGCGCCACAGGTGTACTTTAATCTGATGACATTCATCCCGCAGTAAAAGTGCTCAACGTCCAAATGTACCGGCTTGCTGATGCCGTGCAAGGTCAAAATGCCATCCGCACCGACCAATTTTTCGCCTTGAAAACTGAGCGTGTCAGATTTAAAGGCCATCAGCGGATATTGCCCGCTATCGAAAAACTCCTTGCCACGCAAATGCTCTTCCAACTCCTTCAAACCGGTACTGATAGACGCGGTGTTGACGCTGATGTCTATGCTGCCTTTACCCGCTGCGGTATCCAGCGTCACTTTGCCGCTGGTTTCGTTAAAACGGCCGCGTTGCGTGGAAAAACCCAAATGGCTGATTTCAAAGCTGGGGAAGGTGTGATGGCTATCGATGGTATAGCTATCGGCGGCCAACACGCTAAAACTCATCAGGCCGGCAGCGGTTATGGAGCAAAGTTTTCGAATCATGACTATGTCCTTTGTGGGTTAAAAAAACGAGCGACACTGCATTATTGCAGAGACTTTGTGATAATAGATCAGCTTAACTCTATCACTCTGGCCATTTGCCGCTCTCATGCAACGAATCTATTACTATTACGCGGCCTTGATGGGCTTCTTCGGCCTGTTTTTGTTAATGATGGCTTGGCATACGCTATTGTCACCATCGAACAAGTTGCCCACTGCATTGCTGTTGTTAATCTCGGCCGGACCGCTATTGCTGCCGTTTAAAGGTTTATTAAACCGCAACCTGAAAAGCTGCACCTGGATGTGTTATTTGAGCCTACCGTATTTCGCGCATGGCGCCGCTGAAGCCTATGTCAATCAAATAGAACGGCCTTATGCGCTGCTGGAAGTGTTGTTCAGCCTGCTGCTGTGCTTCGGCGCCGGCCTGTATGTCTACAAAGCGGAAAAAGCCTGAGCACCGGCGGCATGCAAGTCCCGTTACAATTCGAGTTTCAGAACGATCAGACCTTTGCCAGTTTTTTTCCCGGCAATAACGCCGAAATCGTCACGCAATTAAAGGCCCTGGCAGAGAACGGCCAGGAACAGCAAATTTTTATCTGGGGCGATGCCGGCAGCGGGAAAAGCCACTTGTTGCAGGCCTGTTGCCAGCAAGCCAAACTGGCGGGTAAAGACCCGTTCTATCTGGCTTTTGACATCGACCATTTGCCGGCACCGACCTTGTTGGACGGCCTGGAAGATCTGGAATTGGTCTGTTTCGACAATATGCAAGCGCTGGCCGGCCACCTCGACTGGGAACACGCGCTGTTTGCTTTTTATAATACGCATCGGCAGAACAATCATAAATTGCTGCTGGCTGCCGATTGCCCGCCAAAGTTTTTGGGCTTTGACTTACCCGACCTGAAAACCCGGATGGCTTGGGGACTGACCTTAAAAATCCAGCCTTTGCGCGACGATCAATTAATCGAGGCACTGACTTATAAAGCCCATTTTTTGGGCTTCGACATTCCGCCGGCAGTGGGGCGGTTTTTATTGAATCATTATGTTCACGATTTAGCAGCGCTATGGTTACTTCTGGAAAAAATCGACCGCGCTACCTTGGCCGCGCAACGCAAGCTAACTATCCCGTTTTTAAAGCAAATTCTGGCTGACGAAACATGAGTAGCAAAGTATTGATCGTAGGTGCCGGCGCTATCGGCGGCTTTTACGGTGGCCTGCTGGCTAAGGTTGGCGCAGAGGTCTCGGTGGTGTGCCGCTCCGATTATCACATCGTCAAACAACAGGGTTACCGTATAAAAAGCCATGACTTGGGTTGCTGGCAATTCATGCCTAGTCAGGTATTGCGCAATGCCGCCGATTACGATGGTCAAGCCGATTACCTGATTTTATGCAGCAAGGTAACCCCGGATATCGACCGGGTGGCACTGCTTCGCGATGCGGTAGCTCCACACACGGCGATTGTGCTGATCCAAAACGGTGTCGAGATTGAACAGGAGCTGCAACAAGCTTTCCCGGACAATCTGTTAATCAGCGGCTTGGCATTTATTTGCTGTAACCGGCTGGCTCCCGGCGAGATTAGCCACTTGGCTTACGGCAAGTTGATTCTGGGTAATCTGTCAGATAGCCACGAACCTAAAACATCGCATTTGCGCGATTTGTTCCTACAAGCCGGCATCGAATGCGCGATTAGTGAAGATATTGTCGCCAGCCGCTGGCAAAAATGCGTGTGGAATGCGCCGTTTAATCCGCTATCGGTACTGTCCGGCGGATTGGCAACTCAGGCGATATTGCAGAATCAGGAAAATTTTGTGCGCCGCGTTATGCAGGAAGTCTGCAGTATTGCCGCGGCTTGCGGCCATCCGCTCCCGACCGATATTGTCGAAAAACACATTGCTCTGACCTGTGATATGCCACCCTATAAAACCAGCATGCTGCTGGACTTCGAACGCGGACAGACCATGGAAACCGAAGCCATTCTCGGCAACGCGGTGCGCGCCGCCCAGCGGCAAGGTTTAGACTGTCCTTGCCTGCAGTCGCTTTATGTATTGATGCAACTCCGGGAGCTGCAAATCCGTTCTAATAGCCTTCTTAGCTAATTCACACAATTGACATTCTGCTTTTTGTTATTTTTCGGTTAGAATGTGAAGATTTTCATTGACCCTGTCTTTGAAGAAGCCGTGTGAATTTCGCCTCAGACCTTGCAAAGCGAAGACCGGCCGCATACTTCGCTAGACTAGCAGCTATGTGATCCACAACCAACCGTGGCAATGGTGCTGGGGTTTAAAAGTTTTTATGTCCATTTTTAGAGTATAACCATGACTGATCTATCGCTTTACAGAAACATCGGCATCTTCGCTCACGTCGATGCCGGTAAAACCACGACAACCGAGCGGATTTTGAAGCTGACCGGAAAAATCCACAAAATCGGTGAAGTTCACGAAGGCGAATCAACCATGGACTTCATGGCTCAGGAAGCCGAGCGCGGTATCACCATTCAGTCAGCGGCCACTACCTGTTCTTGGGCGGGCAGCACCAAGCAATTTGAGCCACACCGCTTCAACATCATCGACACCCCGGGCCACGTTGACTTTACTATCGAAGTTTATCGTTCCTTGAAAGTATTGGACGGCGGCATCGGCGTATTCTGCGGTTCCGGCGGCGTTGAACCGCAATCCGAAACCAACTGGCGCTATGCGAACGACTCCAAAGTTTCTCGTATCATTTACGTCAACAAGCTGGACAGATTGGGCGCGGATTTCTACCGCGTCGTCAAGCAAGTCGAAGACGTACTCGGTGCAAAACCGGTCGTCATGACCTTGCCTATCGGCGAAGAAGACAATTTCGTCGGCGTGGTCGACCTGTTGACTCGCAAAGCCTGGGTCTGGGATAACTCCGGCGATCCAATGAAATACGAAATCCAAGATGTGCCCGCCAACATGGTGGAACAAGTCGAAGAATGGCGCGCGAAACTGATCGATTCAGTCGCCGACCAAGATGACGACATCATGGAAAAATATCTGGAAGGCGAAGAACCCACCATCGAAGAAATCAAACGCTGCATCCGTAAAGGTACCATCGCGATGGATTTCTTCCCGACCTATTGCGGTTCTTCGTTCAAAAACAAAGGCGTGCAATTGGTACTGGACGGTGTTATCGAATATCTGCCGAATCCTACCGAAGTTAACCCGCAGCCTGAAACCGATATCGAAGGCGTACCAACCGGCGAACACGCGATTGTCGATCCAGAACGTCCGTTCCGCGCGCTGGTTTTCAAAATCATGGACGACCGTTTCGGCGCCCTGAACTTCGTCCGTGTTTATTCCGGCAAGCTGAAAAAAGGCGACTCCGTATTGAACACCTACACCGGCAAAACCGAACGTGTGGGCCGGATGGTGGAAATGCACGCCAACGACCGTAACGAGATCGAAACCGCACAAGCCGGCGACATCGTCGCGTTGATCGGTTTGAAAAACGTGCAAACCGGCCACACCCTGTGCGACCCCGACAAACCGGCCACATTGGAGCCGATGGTATTCCCGGATCCCGTTATCTCCATTGCGATTGCACCGAAAGACAAAGGCAGTAACGAAAAAATGGGTATTGCGCTGGGCAAAATGGTGCAAGAAGATCCCTCTTTCCGCGTTGAAACCGACCAAGAATCCGGCGAAACCATCATCAAAGGTATGGGTGAGCTGCATCTTGACATTAAAGTCGACATCTTGCGCCGTACCCACGGTGTAGACGTCAACGTGGGTAAACCACAGGTGGCTTACCGCGAAACCATTACCCAACGCATCGAAGACAGCTACACCCACAAAAAACAATCGGGCGGTTCCGGTCAATACGCGAAAATCGATTACGTCATCGAGCCAGGCGAAGCAGGCAGCGGTTTCGTATTCGAATCACAAGTGACCGGCGGTAACGTACCTCGCGAATACTGGCCTGCTGTCGAAAAAGGCTTTAAAGCCAGTATCGACAAAGGTGTGTTGGCAGGCTTCCCTTGCTTGGACTTCAAAGTCATTCTGACCGACGGTGCTTTCCACGCGGTCGACTCCTCATCCATCGCTTTCGAAATCGCTGCCCGTGCCGCGTACCGTCAATCGATCCCAAAAGGTAGTCCGCAATTGCTGGAGCCGATCATGAAAGTGGACGTATTCACACCGGATGCGCATGTCGGTGACGTAATCGGTGACTTGAACCGTCGCCGCGGCATGATCAAATCGCAAGATGCCGGTGTTACCGGTGTGCGTATTAAAGCCGACGTGCCGCTGAGCGACATGTTCGGTTACATTGGCGATTTGCGCACCATGACTTCCGGTCGCGGCCAGTTCTCCATGGAGTTCTCGCATTACACCGCTTGCCCACGCAATGTCGCGGAAGAGGTGATCAAGGAAGTTAAGGAACGTAACAAAGACAAATAAGCATTATACGGGCTGATCTTGTCGGCCCTTATTCTGCTTAATATTGCCGATCAGCCACCTGCCGCGTTAAGCGGCAGGTGCATTTTTAACCATAAAGCTTCCGCCATGCACGGCAGCTTGTTCATTTACCTAACCTTGGAAGAACAATATGGCTTTTGTAATCACCGAAAACTGCATCAAATGCAAATTTACCGACTGCGTTGACGTATGCCCCGTCGATTGCTTTCATGAAGGTCCCAATTTTCTGGTTATCGATCCCGACGAATGTATCGATTGCACCCTCTGTGAACCCGAGTGCCCAGCCAACGCCATCCACGCGGAAGACGAATTGCCGGAAGGCCAAGAACACTTCGCAGCGCTGAACGCGGAACTGGCCAAACAATGGCCTATCATTACGGAAGTGAAAGACTCTCTACCAGACGCCGACGAATGGAACGGCAAACCCGGTAAATTTGCGTTGTTGGAAAAGTAAGAACTGCCATTGATTAATGAAATACCGAGCCCATGCCCTTCCGGCATGGGCTCAACCCAGCGTTAAAGCACTCGCTAGTCACTAGCACTTAATCCCGCAAGTTAGCGATAGTATTTCGTGGTTACGCACTACGACCCTCGTGTTTTCGCCATTGAAAAGATGTAGTCATTGGATTGCACTTTGCTCGCGTTAGGCTGTTCGCTACAACCTCTCTGACTTGCTCTCCCGCCAGACCGCCCAGAACCACCCGTGCTTCTGCCGGCTCGCTGCGCGTCACTCTAACTCCACCCGCATTTCCGCGGAACACTCTATTTTTAGGGCTGCTCGTGACACCCCGCCAAGATTACATTATTAGCAGTTAATAATTCACCTCGACACTCGCTACGGCGGTACTTTTGCCACCATTTACGCCCCTTCCGACCCCATTCTCCATCTGACTGCTTGGTACTTCTCCCGTTAGTTTTATTGGTTTAATGTTGTTTCCCGTCATTCAGGTGCCATGATCACCGCCATTTACCTCGCTAAATGCAGACCCGAATAACTGCGGGGGTGGTATCGATTGTCAGAGCATTTTCATCCGACCCAAAACCCATCATGGCGAGAAATCAAGCAAAGCATCCGCAAAACCCCTAAGATCAAAGCATCCCCGCTAACTGTTCTAATTCCGTCATGAAAAACCACCACCGATTACTGCTGAGTTTAGTGCTGGGCGCGTGCGCCGGACTGGTCTGCCACGGCTTTGCCAACAGCGAGGCATTGCAAATCTTTAACCGCTACTTGATGGAACCCATCGGCCAAATCTTCTTGCGGCTGATCTTCATGATCGTGGTGCCGATGGTGATGAGTGGTTTGATGTTGGGTGTGTATCAACTCAGCAATCATCACGGATTGGCGCGGGTCGCCCAGCGCACTTTGTTTTTTACCTTGCTGGCCAGTTCGGCGTCGGTGGCGGTGGGGATTTCACTGGTCAATCTGGCGCAGCCGGGCGTTGGTTTGGATATTTCGCAGATGTTGGGCGATAGCAGCGGCGTGAATAAAATCCAGCAAAACGTCGCCCAAGCCAAGCCGGTGGTGCAGTCTTTGTTGGAGATCATTCCCAAAAATCCGTTCGCCAGTGCCACTCAAGCACTGGAAGGCGAGATGTTGTCGTTGATGTTCTTTTCCTTGGCCTTCGGCGCGGCGCTGGCGGCGACCAATGGCGACAAGCCGTCGCGTTGGGTTGGCTTATTGGAAGAAACCTATGCCGCCTGCTTGTTGATCGTCGATACCGCGATGAAACTGGCGCCGATTGCGGTGTTTGCGCTGGTGTTTCAATCGACTTTCAAATTTGGGCATCACATATTGTTTTCCTTGGGGTTTTACGTGCTGGTGGTGGTGACGGGGCTGCTGCTACAGCAAGTGGTGGTGTACAGCATGCTGTTGCGCTTCTTTACCAGCCTAAAGCCCTTGAATTTTTTCCGGCAATGCCGGGATGTCTATCTCTACGCCTTTGCCACAGCGTCGTCGAATGCCACATTGCCGCGCTCGCTGGAACTGGCGGAACACGATTTAAAACTTAGGCCGGAAGTTGCGCGGTTTGTATTGACAATAGGTTCCACCGCCAACCAGAACGGCACGGCCTTGTTCGAAGGCATTACCGTGCTGTTTCTGGCACAGGTATATGGTGTCGATTTATCGCTGGCGCAGCAGGTACAAGTGGTGTTGATGTCGATATTGGCCGGTATCGGCACGGCCGGAGTACCCGGCGGCTCGTTACCGCTGATCATGATATTGACCCAACAGGTCGGGATTCCTGCTGAAGGCATGGGTTTGATTTTGGGGGTGGACCGCTTCCTGGACATGTGCCGCACCACTTTAAATGTTAGCGGCGATTTGGTGATTGCAGCCTTGGTCGACCAACCCGAACAGCAGCGAACCTAACAAACCAACTGTGTCATATCGCGCATAGGATTGGCCATATGCCTTAGTTTTTTAGCCCCAATTCAACGACCCCGGCTACACGGGCACCCCATATTGCCGGCAATCCGCCGCCATGGCATGTAGCTTGCAGAAAATTGGATTCTCGCATGAATTCGATTTGGCATGACTCAACCACACAACACCGCCACCAGTCAGGAATTGGCCGATTTTTTTAACGCCAGCCACCCGCAACTGCAAAAATATCTGTATTGGCAGGTCCGCTCGCGGGAAGTGGCTGAGGAGCTGGCGCAGGAAACCTATCTGCGGTTTTTGAGACAAGAGCCGCGACACATTCTGGATCTGAATGCCTTCATGTTTACCATCGCCGCCAATCTGGCGCGTGACCATCTGCGCGGTATCAAACGCCAGCAACATCGCGAGATGGTGCCGCTGGATACCGACATCGCCGACTCGAAACCGCACACGGAAGACATCGTCGCCAGGCAATATCTGGGAGAACAATTGCAACAAGCCATCGCCAGCTTGCCGGACAGAACCAGGGAAATTTTTCTGTTATACCGCGCCGACGAACTGAGCTACAAACAGATCGCCGCGCGACTGGATATTTCCGAACGAACCGTCGAATATCATCTGCGCCAAGCGCTGCTGCTGTGTCGAAGTTTTTTGGCCAATACTTGAGTGCTGTTTAAATAGCACTCGGCGCAGCCGCCCCCCATTCAAGTATCCCATGCTGAAAATATACCCGGTCGAACCGGCTCGGGCTTTGCTTTACAATCGCGCTTAACTGAACTTTTAGCCGCTGCTACCCCGGAGTCTCGCCATTCACCCAATCGAATCACCCTCCGCTTCCGACCGCCTCTTTACCGAAGCCAATGCCTGGTTCTTTCGGCTGCGCGCGGACGATGTCGACGCTGCCGAGCGAGAACGGTTTGCCGCATGGCTGGCCGCCAGCCCCTTGCATGCCGAGGCCTGGGATACGGTGCAAGCGTTGTTCGCGGATTTGGAAGCCCCCGCCAAGGCCGTTCGCCGGCAAGCCGCGGCACCCTTGACCGCCAAGCGTCCTCGACGCCTGCGAACCGCTAGCATGGCAGCGGCCTTGGCCGCTTGCGCGGTCTTGATCACCGTGCTCCCGCAATCGACACTTCTGCAAAACCTGCAAAGCGATTATCACACCGCCACCGGCGAACAGCGCCTAGTCACGTTGACCGACGGCTCGCGGTTGCTGCTGAATACCGACAGCGCGGTTGGCATCGAAATGACCGCCGCTGAACGCCGGGTTACGCTGCTGCGCGGCGAAGCGTATTTCGAAGTGGCGCGCGCGCCGCAACGGCCGTTTTGGGTGGTGGCCGGCGACGCCCGCGCCCGAGTCACCGGCACCGCGTTCAGCGTCGGCCGCCGTTCGGAAAATGTTGCCGTCACCGTCGCCGAGGGCCGAGTGGAAACCAGCACCGAAAGCCATCCCGAACAGATCACAGCCTTGACACCGGGCGAGTCGGCGCATTATCGAGGCGCCCGGCTCTCCGCCAAGCACACGGCCGACATAGCGCGCGAATTGGCCTGGCGCCAAGGGCAAATGGTATTCGTGCAAGCGCCGCTGGCTGAGGTGGTGGCGCAAATCAATCGTTATCGCCCCGGCCGTTTGATCGTCACGGACCCGCAATTGGAAAATCGGCCGATCACGGCGGTGTTTAATATCGACAAGTTGGACGATGCGGTATCCGCGCTGGAGCAAACCTTCGGCATTCGGGCCCGGCGCATTGCCGACTATTGGGTGTTGCTAGGGTAAAGTTAGAGTGTGTCCGGCCAAAGTCTGGCCGTATGAATAATGGCAAGCACATGAATGTCCTTATCCTGTACACGGTAAACAACAATGAACGGAAAATGCGTAATGATCAGTTCTCGGGTGCCGTCGATACGGCCCGGACGGCCCATGAAAGGATTTGCGAGTAAGCTATTCAGCGTGTCGTGAATTTTGGTAATAATTCGTGTTGCAGCATTGCGGTTGTCTTGAGCCACAAAGTCGTATATCTCGCTCAAATCGGTCTTGGCTCGCCGGGTATAGCGGAGTCTCATTTCATTGATGGCAACGAATGTTGTTCAAAAAACGCGGCCATTTCCGCGTCGTCAACGAATTCTCCACGGTCCGCTTGAGCAAGCCCTTCCTTGATTTTATCCAGCATGCCATTTTCCCACGCAATGAAATTGCCGATGGCTTGATTCGCTAGCTCCGTTTCATCTCGATGAGTTTGCTTGGCAAGCGCGCTCAATTGGGCTTTTAGTTCGGGATTTATTTGTAAGGTAACAGGCATGGCGGCTTCTTCCGTTGTTCGAAAAACATCGTGAATACCAGTTTAATGACTCGCGTTTCTTAACACAATAAACACAGCGTGGCGTAGAGGTGAAATATTTTTAATTTTGCCTAGGGATATGCGCAAAGCCATCGTCCTTGCTGGTTAATGGGCCGAATCGCCCAGCAACCCTGACGACGATTTATCTTGCGGAGATGTAAATGCCTGATCAAACACCTATCGCCACCCGCTTGCCACGGTGCAAGTCCAAAACACCCGCGCGGCTGCCCGGCGGCCTGTTGCTACTTTCGCTGGCGGCATCCCATGCCGCGCACGGTGTGGAACCGGCCTCGACAGCCCTGGCCGAGCAAACGGCCGACTACCGGATTCGCTCGCAGACTCTGGACAAGGCCTTGGTGGAGTTTTCGCTGAAATCCGGCATTCAAGTGGTGGCCGACGGCAAATTGACCGCCGGCGTTATCTCTCCTGGCGTATCCGGCCAATATGCACCGGAGCAGGCTTTACGAAAATTGCTGGCGGGCACCGGCGTGGCGGTGCAATCCAGCCGCAACGGCACGGTGACTTTGGAAAAAGCCGCCGCACCCGAGCCGCAATCTGGCGCCAATACTTTGCCTACGGTGACGGTGGCCGGTAAGGCTGCGTATGACCTCACGGACCCTTATAGCCGCGACTACAATAGGCCCATCGCCAGTACCGCGACCAAAACCGATACCCCCATCATGGAAACGCCGATGTCGATCCAAGTGATTCCGCGCGCGGTGCTGGACGATCAACAAGCAATTTCGGTCGGCGATGCGTTGAAAAACGTCAGCGGCGTGCAATCGGGCGGTTATAGCTTTTACGACAACGCCACGATCCGCGGCTTCGATGCCGGGCAAAGCACCTATCGTAACGGGCTGCGCCAACCTTATATTACCAACCTGGAAACCGCCAATCTGGATCGGGTGGAGGTCCTGAAAGGGCCGGCATCGATCTTATTCGGCCGCATCGAACCCGGCGGTTTGGTCAACCTGGCGACCAAGCGTCCGCTCGACACCCCTTATTATTCCGTACAACAACAGTTCGGCTCATACGACCTCTTCCGCACCACGGTCGATGCGACGGGACCGCTATTGGCGGATAAATCGCTGTTGTACCGGATGAATATCGCATACAAAGACAACGATACCTTTCGGGATTTCGCGCATCAGGAGCATGTGTTTGTCGCGCCTTCGCTAACCTGGCGTCCCAACGACCGCTTCGAAACCAATCTGGACATCGAATATCAGCACGATACCTGGGTGGAAGACGGCAGCGATAGTGGCATTCCGGCTATCGGCAACCGTCCGGCCAATCTCCCGATTAATCGCTATCTGGGCGACGCGGTGTTCAATCGTCAAAACCCGAATACTCAGGATAAGGTGCTGTTGGGTTTCGATTGGTCGTATCAGTTCACCCAAGACTGGAAGCTGAAAAACCGCTTCCAATACATCGACGCGCAGTATCATCAATCGATACTGTGGGCGGATAGCCTGGCGGATGACAATCAAACGCTTTCTCGCGGCCTGTGGCATACACCCATACACCGGATGACCTACAGCACCAATCTGGATTTGACCGGCAAGTTCGATACCGGATTTGCCCACCACGATGTATTGGTCGGCTTCGATTTAAATCGCTTTAACAGTCAGGACGGCGGCGGATTTTCGGGCTATGCCGATACTTATTCGGACCTGGACATCAATATCAACAACCCGGTGTACGGTGTCGATATGTCGGCGCTGGCCGGCGCGAAGAACTTTTACTATAAATCCCAAGATAACTGGTACGGCGTCTATTTTCAGGATCAGATCACCTTGTGGGACAAACTACATATTTTGGGCGGCGGCCGCCACGACTGGACGGAAAATGGTAGCGGCGAATCGTCGAATTCGCATGCCGCAATCTCGATGAAAAATACCCGTAGCGAATTTTTCAGCCCTCGGGTCGGAATCCTGTATCAACCCTGGCAATGGCTGGCGCTTTACGGTAATTACGTCGAATCGATCGGCAGCAATAACGGCGGCCTTTCCGCCTCCGGCCAACCGTTCGGACCGCAAACCGCGACCCAATTCGAAGGCGGCATCAAAACCGATTTTTTCGATGGCCGGCTGAGTTCGACGTTGGCGTATTACCATATAACTAAGCAAAATTCGCTGGCCACCGACCCGAATAATCCCCGATACAGTGTCGCGATCGGCGAAGCCCGTAGCCGCGGCGTGGAGCTCGACATAACCGGCCGGGTTACCGAGAACCTGAGTTTGATCGGCACTTATGCCTATACCGATACCAAAATCACCAAGGATTCGGCGGCGATCTATGATGCTGACGGCAACGCCATTGCCACGAACTCGGGCAACACCGGCCACCAACTGCCCACGGCACCACGCCATTCTGGCAGCCTGTGGGCCAAATATGGCATAGACAACGGCCTTTTGCGGGGCTTGAACTTCGGTACCGGCGTTTATGCCCGCGGCCAGCGGCAGGGCGATAACGCCAACAGCTTTCAATTGCCTGGCTATGCGCGTTGGGATGCCAGCATTAGTTACAGTTTCAAACACGGTGGCACCAAAATCACCCCGCAACTCAATGTCTACAACTTACTCGACAAAACCTATTACGACCATTCCAGCAATCGGCTGAATATTCGCCCCGGCGAACCGTTGACGTTTTTAGGTTCGGTGCGGGTGGAGTTTTGATTCCAAACGCATTAGCGGATCGGGGCGGTCCAACCCCGATCCTAAGATTTCTTTGGCTAGGCCGGTGGGAATTTCACTACCTCATACGTCTTATCCGATGATGGCCGGTACTTTGCCGGCTTGAAATGGAAATCCTGGAGCCGCTATGAAAATTCGTCCCTTTTGGGTATTGGTGCACCGTTATGCCGGTCTGGCGATGACGGTTTTTTTGATCATCGTCGGCCTGACCGGCAGTCTGTTGGCGTTTTATAGCGAATTGGAGCATTTGATCAGCCCGCAGCTATCGGCGCCAGCATCGTCTTTACCGCGCTTGAGCCCGCCTTTGCTAAAAGCCAAGGCCGAACTGTTGGTGCCTCAGGGTAATGTTGTTTCAATATGGCTGGAACACGATGCCGCGCATCTCGATGTGGCGCCGCGCACCGATCCGGCTAGCGGTAAGCCGTACGAACTTGGCTTCACCCAGCTGATTCTGAATCCCTACACCGGCGAAGAACTGGGCCGCCGCACTTGGGGCGCGATTTCCGAAGGCTGGATCAACCTGATGCCCTTTGTATACAAATTGCATTATGCCCTGGCACTGGATGAAATCGGCGGCTGGATTTTAGGCATTACCGCGCTGGTGTGGACCTTGGATTGCTTCGTGGGATTTTATCTGACGCTGCCCGTTGCAAAACGACACACCTCGCCGGCTGCCCACGGAAAGCCGCGTTCGTTTTGGCAACGCTGGGCGCCGGCCTGGAAAATTAAATGGAACGGCTCCAGCTTCCGAATAAACTTTGATTTGCATCGGGCCGGCGGCTTGTGGGTGTGGGCCATGCTGTTGGTGTTCGCCTGGTCCAGCGTTTATATGAATCTGGCAGATACTGTTTACGCGCCGGTCACCCGGGCGGTATTCACCGATTATCACGAACCCTGGATCGATTTTCCTGATCTGGACAAACCCTTGGAGCAGCCAGCAATTGCCTGGTCTGACGCTTACCGGATAGCCGTCGAGCAGATGGGCCAAGCGGCGCGTGAGCAAGGATTTGTGATTCAGTCACCGTCAGGCTTTCGCTACAACCCGGCCAAAGGGTTTTATGTTTATCAGGTGCGCACTAGCCTGGATATACAGGACAAGCACGGCACTACCCGCTTGGTAATCGACGCCACTACCGGTGCTGAAAAATTGCTGTTACTGCCCCGCGGCCAGTATGCCGGCAACACAGTGACTAACTGGTTGGGGGCCTTGCACATGGCTAACGTGTTCGGCATGCCTTACCGGATTTTTGTGTGCCTGCTGGGGCTGGTGATTGTGATGCTCTCGGTGACCGGAGTAGTCATCTGGCTGAAAAAACGCCGGGCCAGACTGCAAAAAACGGTGTTGCAGGATTAAGTTTAAGAGGCTGATGCCAGCGAGTAAGTTATGGTTTTCGCTGGCGTCCGCCATCCCATAAGCCTCACCATCGATTAATTGATGTTTGATTGTGGGCTGTAGTTATCCCCGAAGATATTCTTCCGGGCTAATGCTGCGCTGGGAGTGCGGTAATGCCATGGCTGAACTCACGAGGAAAGCAGTTTTCAAACGGTGTGATGCAACATAGTCGATAGCCGGCCTGGCAGTCAAGCGTCCCGGCGCCAACTGGTAATAACGCACTTGCAGCCATCAGCGTGGCCCTGTATCGTTGCGGGAACCCTAATTCTTGCTTGTTGACTTTACATGTCCGATTCCGCTCCCAACAAATTGATTCTGGTCGACGGCTCGTCGTTTCTGTTTCGCGCCTTTCACGCCGTGCCGCCGTTGACCAATGCCCAGGGGGAGCCAACTAACGCTGTTTACGGCGTGTCCAATATGCTGCGCAAGCTGATCAATGATTACAACACGCCCTATATCACCGTGGTATTCGATGCGCCGGGCAAGACTTTCAGACATGATTTGTACGATCAATACAAAGCGCATCGGCCACCGATGCCGGACGACTTGCGCGTGCAGATTGCGCCCTTGCACGATTTGATTCGCTCCTTGGGTTTACCGCTGATTATCGAACACGGCGTGGAAGCCGATGACGTGCTGGGCAGTCTGGCGCAAAACGCCGCGCGCCAAGGCTTTGAAGTGATCATTTCCACCGGCGACAAGGATATGGCGCAGCTGGTCAACGAGCAAATCACGCTGGAAAACACCATGACCAACACCCGCATGGATATTCAGGGTGTGCAGGACAAATTCGGCGTCAAGCCGGAGCAAATCATCGATTATCTGGCGCTGATGGGTGATGCGGTGGATAACATCCCCGGCGTGCCGAAAGTCGGTCCGAAAACCGCCGCCAAATGGTTGCAGGAATACGGCACGCTGGATAATCTGATCGCCCGCGCCGACGAGATCAAGGGCAAAGTCGGCGATAACTTGCGCGAAGCCTTGGGCCAACTGCCCTTGTCCCGCGAACTGACCACCATTAAGTGCGACGTGGCCTTGCATTACAGTCTGGACGATTTGAAACGCAAGGAGCCGGACATCGCCGCGCTGAAAAATCAGTTGGGCCATTTGGGTTTCAGCAGCTGGCTAAAAACTTTGAACGGCGACGGTTCAACCCCCTCTCCAGCGGGAGAGGGAGGGGTGAGGGGAAATCAAAGTAGCCCCCCCTCATTTCAGCCTTTACCCGCGGAGGAGAATGAGCCGAAGGCCGCGCTTACCAGAAACTACCAAACCATCCTCACCCAAACCGATTTCGATACCTGGCTGGAAAAACTCCGGCAAGCCGAGCTGTTTGCCTTTGACACCGAAACCACCAGCCTGAATTACAGCGACGCGCAAATCGTCGGCGTGTCCTTCGCGGTAGACGCCGGCCAGGCCGCTTATCTGCCGGTGGCGCACGATTATCCCGGCGTACCGGCCCAACTTTACCGGCAAAGCGTCTTGGATGCCTTGAAGCCCTTACTGGAAGACCCAAACAAAGCCAAACTAGGCCAAAACCTGAAATACGACGCCCATGTGCTGGTCAATCACGGCATCGCACTACGCGGCATCCAACACGACACCATGCTGGAATCCTATGTGCTAAACAGCACCGCCACCAAACACAATATGGACGATCTGGCCAAGCATTACCTGGGCGTCGATACCATTCATTTCGAAGACGTGGCCGGCAAGGGCGCCAAGCAAATCGGCTTTGCCGAAGTGGCTATCGAGCAAGCCAGCGAATATGCCGCCGAGGACGCCGACATCACCCTGCGTCTGCATCAAACCCTGTCCGATCAATTGCAACAGCACCCCCGTTTATGGGCCTTGTATAACGAGATAGAAGTGCCGCTGATCGGCGTGTTGGCGCGGATCGAGGAAAACGGCGTGCTGATCGACAGTGCGATGCTGGCCCAGCAAAGTCTGGAGTTGGCGAACCGGATGATAGGCATCGAACAGCAGGCCCACGATCTGGCCGGATCGGCGTTCAACCTGGGTTCGCCCAAGCAGATTCAGGAAATCTTGTACGACCGTTTAAATTTGCCGGTGTTGAAAAAAACTCCGAAAGGTCAGCCGTCCACCGACGAATCGGTGTTGCAAGAACTGGCGGTGGATTATGCCTTGCCCAAGCTGATTCTGGATTTTCGCAGCATGAGCAAGCTGAAATCCACTTACACCGACAAATTGCCGCAACAGGTCAGTAGCCGCACCGGCCGGGTGCATACTTCGTATCATCAGGCCGTGGCCGCGACCGGGCGCTTGTCCTCATCCGACCCCAATCTGCAAAACATCCCGATTCGCAGTGAAGAAGGCCGCAAGATTCGGCAGGCTTTTATCGCCCCGCCCGGCTATAAAATCGTCGCCGCCGACTATTCGCAGATTGAGTTGCGCATAATGGCGCATCTATCCGGCGATGCCGGCTTGCTGGCGGCGTTTTCGCAAGGTGTGGACGTGCATCGCGCGACGGCGGCGGAAGTATTCGAAGTGGAACTGGATCAGGTGACTCACGATTTGCGCCGTTCGGCGAAGGCCATCAATTTTGGTTTGATTTACGGCATGTCGGCGTTTGGACTGGCCCAGCAATTGGGCTTGCCGCGCAACCAGGCCCAGGCCTATATTGATCTGTACTTCAGCCGTTATCCCGGCGTGAAGCAATACATGGACAACACCCGGGAACTGGCCAAACAGCAAGGTTACGTGGAAACTATCTTCGGCCGGCGTTTGTATTTGCCGGAGATCAACTCGCGCAACGCCGCGATGCGCCAATACGCCGAGCGCACCGCGATCAACGCACCGATGCAAGGTACAGCCGCCGACATCATCAAACGGGCGATGCTGGCTTGCGACGCCTGGATAGGCACGGACAATCCGGACGTGAAAATGATCATGCAAGTACATGACGAATTGGTGTTTGAAGTATCAGAAGCGCGCATGGGGGAACATATGGAAACCATCCGCGGCATCATGTCCGGCGCGGCCGAGTTGCATGTGCCCTTGCTGGTGGAAGTGGGTAGCGGCGAGAATTGGGACGAAGCGCGTTGATGATTGCTGAGGCTGTTGGGCCATGAAATTCAAGTTCTGGGGAGTGCGCGGCTCGATTGCCACGCCGGGACCGAGCACGGTTAAATACGGCGGTAACACCACCTGTATCGAAGTCACCAGTAGCGCCGGCGATTTAATCATTATGGATGCCGGTACCGGTATCCACGCGCTGGCGCAAAGCTTGCCCCAACAAGCGTTGACAGCACATATTCTGATTACCCATACCCATTGGGATCATATCCAAGGCTTGCCGTTTTTTTTGCCGATGTTCAAGCCCGGCAACATCATCAATATCTACGGCGGCCTGGAACCCTTGACCCATCAGGGTATCGAGCGAGCCATGCATGTGCAGTTACAACACAGCTATTTCCCGATCAGCGAAGCGCAGTTAAAGGCCGAGGTGCGTTATTTCACACTGAAAGCCGGCGCGCCGATTACCGTGGGTAGCGTACGGGTGACGCCGACGGTACTGAATCATCCGGTTTACAACTTTGGCTATCGTCTGGATGACGCCGACGGCAGCTCCTTATTTTTTACCGGCGATTACGAGCCACAGCTTAATCCTTATCAGCCCGATCATCCCGGCTACCCGGCCATGCAGGAATTAATAGAACAAAAGCACGAAGAAGTGATTGCGGCCATGGCCGGGGTCGATGCGTTGATCATGGACAGTTCCTACACCGACGCCGAATACGCCAACCGACATGGCTGGGGCCACGGCACTTATCGTTCGGCGATGAATTTCGCGGCGCAGGCGGGCGCTAAACAGTTATTTTTGACGCATCATGAGCCGACGCGGAGTGATGCGGATTTGGAGGCGATTTTTGCATCGCTGTTGCAGGCTGGTGAGGTTTCGGTTTGTTTGGCTCGGGAGGGGGAGGAGTTTGAGTTGTTGGATGACTCTGGTCAGTCCGAATAAGTTAAGCCTGATTTTGCTGGAGTTTGGTTTTTTTGTGTCGCTGGCGCGACGGGTTATTTGTAAGTCGGGTCTCGGCCCGACAGCCGAGATACTTTCGCTACGAAAACCATCCCTGGTTTTTGCCCTTCGGGCCAGCCTGACGGCTGTTCAAATTCGCTCCCGGCGAATTTGTGCTTCGCCAAAAGAAAGTATCCAAAGAAAAGGCCACCCGGATGCCGCTTATTCCCTGTGCTCCTCGCTTTTGAACGGGGTCGCCGAAAGAGGCTTCCTGCCCCTTCGGCAACGCGATGCATCCATGCATCGCCCCTACGGGCTGCTCCGTTCAAAAGCTGCGGTGCTCGGCGCGGTATACGGGAGAAAACCGTACCTCGCTTTGGATGTTATTTAGTATTTCCTCGTTCCCACGCGCCGCGTGGGAACGCAGACTATCCGCGCCAGCGGTAACATACGACAAAGCAAGCAAACGAGGTCAAACCCATGGGCCGCAGTCGTTACCGCATTCTCCAATCCCAGCAGCCGCATTTCATAACCTGTACCGTACTTAACTGGATACCGTTATTCACGCGCCCGGCTACCGTGCAAATCGTGCTGGACGCCTTGATTTACCGTCAACAGCAGCACAATTGGCGAATTTACGGCTACGTCATTTTGGAAAATCACTTGCATTTGCTGGTACAAGTTGACGATTTATCCCATCAATTGGCCCACTTCAAATTATACACCGCGCGCCAGCTGATCGATTATTTGCAAGCCATTAACGCCGAGCGCTTATTGAAGCAATTGAACTGGTTTCGCAAGGCTCATAAAACCGACCGGGATTATCAGTTGTGGGAAGAAGGTAGTCATCCGCAGTTGATCGACAACCCCGACGTCTTGCGGCAGAAATTAGACTATATCCACCTGAATCCGGTCAAACGCGGCTATGTCGATTTACCGGAGCATTGGCGGTATTCGAGTGCCCGGAATTATGCGGGGCAGGATGGATTGTTGCCGGTTTATCGGGATTGGTTTTAGCTGACCGCAGCGCGGCTGGTTTGCATTCCCACGCGGCGCGTGGGAACGAGATAATACCGTTGATCGGCTCAACGGATGGACAGGAGTCAACGCCTCCGCCGTTGGCAATGCGGCAAATGATAAAACCTGGAGATTATCCGCATGAAAAATAATAATGCGTTAATGCAAGACCTGGCCCCTATTGCGCGTGATAACGGTAATTGATGGAGTTTTATATGATTTTGAATAGTTTGAAAATACAGCGCAATGCCTGTTGGTTATTGCGCCTTGCAGCCTTCTGTTTCACCTTATTGTCATGCCAAAACAGCTTGGCAGAAACTAATCCCGAGCCTGTTTTCGAGTTGACGCATACCTGGGGCGGCGTTCCTACTTCCGTTATCAAAATATATCCCGATGGCAAAGTCCATTTTCACCGCAACAAAACTGATTTTGGTAGTGAATCCGAAGACCGCTATGCACAGATGACAGCAGAGCAGTTGAATGAACTGGTGGATGTATTTTTATCGCTTCCATTTGATGCCTCAAAAAAGCTTGAGCGGGCAAAGGAAAGTGTAAGTGTACCTTGGCGTGTTTTTATCGCCTATAAAGATAAATTCATTAATATTACTATTCAAGACTCTATTTTTTTTCAATTTTTTGAAAAAAAAATGAGTAAATATAGCAATCTAAAACAATTGCTTTGCGGTGAAAACAATCAAGATGAATGTGGCACCAATGTATCCAATATACCCGATGATTTACAGGGCCTTAGAAAATACATGGAACCATGAAGCTTACTTTAAATTTTAACTTACATACAAACAGCGGAAAACTATGACAACGGTAACCGATGACCAAAAAGGCCAACTCATTAAATCCAGCTGGTTTTACCCGATGGAGACTAAAGGATTGACACTTATCTATAGCATCGTAGCCCCGATTAGCGAAGCGTAATCGGGGGGATGTGAGTCTTGCGTACGATTACGCTCCGCTAATCGTACCTACGGGGTATCGTGAAATCGGGATGGTTTTGTTCCCGTATGCCGCGCCGAGCACCGGAGCTTTTGAGCGGAATAGCCCGCAGGGGCGATGCAGGGATGCATCGCGTTGCCGAAGGGGCAGGAAGCCCCTTTCGGCAACCCCGTTCAAAAGCGAGGAGCGGAGGATCAAAGCGGCATCCGGGTGTCTTTTCTTTTGGATACTTTTCTTTGGACAAGCAAAGAAAAGTATCTCGGTTGTCGGTCCAAGAACCGACATTAAATCAAGCCGTCGCGCCAGCGACACAAAAATCCTACCCAGCATCAGACCGATTAACAGCCACCCTCTGATACCCCCTCTTAATCGCCAACGCCAACTCATGCACCGCCATCGCATAGTGCGTGCTCTGGTTGTAGCGGGTAATCGCATAAAAGTTAGGATGTCCCAGCAAGTATTCGTCTTTGCTTTGATGCCTGAGCAACAACAGCCGCAACGGATAATCGCAAGCACATGTGTCAGCCGGTTCCACACCTGCTTTAACCAAGGTATCCAAAGAATAAGCATGGTCCGCGCCGGGTTCCAGGCTGTCGATGCCATGGAAGCTGCCGCGTGTGGCCGAGACGATGGGTTGACCGGCTTGCCAGCCGTGCTGAGCAAAATAATTGGCCACGCTGCCGATCACGTCCTCCGGATTCCACAGGTCGCGGCGGCCGTCGCCGTTAAAGTCCACCGCCCATTGCAAAAAACTGCCGGGCATGAATTGGCCCAGGCCCATTGCGCCGGCGAAGGAGCCGACCGGTTTGCCGGGGTCCAGGCCCTCGCTACGGCTCATCACCAGAAAATTTTCCAGTTCGCTGCGGAAATATTCGCCACGCCGCTGGTAGTCAAAGCCCAAGGTCGTTAGCGCGTCGATGATTCTATGGTTGCCGACGAAGCTGCCGAAAGTGGTTTCCACGGCCATGATGCCCAGGATGTATTCGGCCGGCACGCCGTATTGCTGGCTGGCGCGTTGCAGCGTTGCATGATGCTGTTGCCAGAAGCTGATGCCGGCGTTGATATGCCGGTCGTCCAGAAATTGCGCGCGGTAGCGGGTCCAGCCGCCTTTGCTGGTTTTACCTTTCATGCCCTGATCGGATTTGGCCAGATAATCCAACGTCCATTGCTTGCGTTTGGCTTGCGAGAACAGGCCTTGCAGATATTCGCGGTTAAAGCCGTGCTTTTGCACCATCTGTTCGATGAACTGGTTCAAAGCCGGATAGCCGGCGTAATCACCGGTGACGGCTGTAGCGTGATAGCCGCCGACGCTGGCGAACGGCCGTAAGTCCGGCGTGGCTTGGCGCGACTGGTTGGGCGCGGTTTGTTGGGTGGGTGTGCGGACGCGAGTATTGGCTTTATCGCCGGCGGGCGGCTGCGAGGCGCAGCCCGCCAAAAGTGTTATTAACAGTGCCGAACCGGCGTTTTGTAGCGAGACTTTACTAGTACTAAATGTATACAAGCGAGTTATATCCAGGGCTATTTAAAAAGACTGCCTCCCTCGTCGTCGTTTTCGGCCAGGGTCATGCCGGCGGTTTCGAAGTTGACGTTCTCGGCCCCCAGTTTAATCATCAGGCGCACCTCGTTGCGGGAGTCGGCAGCGTGCAAGGCGTCATCGTAACCAATTTTACCCGCCGTATACAGATCGTAAAGCGCTTGGTCGAAAGTCTGCATGCCATGCTCGCGGGAGCTTTTCATCAGTTCTTTTAATTTGTGTACTTCGCCCTTGCGGATCATGTCTGATGCCAGCGGGGTATTCAGCAAAATCTCAATAGCCGGGTAGCGGCCCTTGCCGTCGGCGCGCTGAATCAATTGTTGGGCGACGATACCGCGCAAGTTCAAAGACAAATCCATGAACAGCTGGCTGTGCATTTCTTCCGGGAAAAAATGCAGAATGCGGTCTAAGGCCTGGTTGGCGTTATTGGCGTGCAGGGTACAGACGCACAAATGCCCGGTTTCGGCGAAGGTGATCGCATGTTGCATGGTGTCCCGGCTTCTGACCTCGCCAATCAGGATTACGTCCGGCGCTTGGCGCAGGGTGTTTTTTAACGCCACTTCAAACGATTCGGTATCCAGGCCCACTTCGCGCTGGGTGATGATGCAGCCCTTGTGCGGATGGATAAACTCGATAGGGTCTTCAATGGAAATGATATGGCCGCTGCTGTTTTCGTTGCGGTGCCGAATCAAGGCCGCCAGCGAGGTGGATTTACCGGTACCGGTGGCACCGACAAACATCACCAGACCGCGCTTGTACATGATCAGTTCTTTCAACACCGGCGGCAGGTGCAATTCCTCTGCGCTGGGGATGGTGGTTTCGATGCGGCGCAACACCATGCCGGCCGAGTCGCGTTGGGTAAACGCACTGACCCGGAACCGGCCAAGACTGTGGGCACTCAAGGCAAACTGGCATTCGTGAGTGTTTTCAAACTCGTCGCGTTGGCGCTGCGACATGATACTGAGAACCAGCATCATGGTCTGTTCGCTAGTTAAAACGGATTTGGACACTTCGACGACTTTGCCGTTGACTTTCATCGACGGCGGCCGGCCGGCGGTGATGAACAAGTCGGACGCTTTCTTTTCCACCATCAGGGCCAATAGGGCTTTAAAGTCCATGACGCCTCCTAAAATTTAACGGAACATATCTTTGTTGACGGCTTTGACCATCGCGCCTTTCGCAGTAATCAAGCCTTTGTCGACCAATTCCTTCAGGTTTTGATCCAGCGTCTGCATGCCGTCTTTACGGCCGGTTTGGATCGCGGAATACATCTGCGCCACCTTGGCTTCGCGGATCAGGTTGCGGATGGCAGGGGTGCCGACCATGATTTCGTGGGCGGCAATCCGGCCGCCACCGACTTTTTTCAATAGCGTTTGCGAGATAACCGCCTGCAAGGATTCGGACAGCATGGCCCGGATCATATCTTTTTCGGCGGCAGGGAACACGTCGATAATCCGGTCTATGGTTTTCGCGGCCGAGGTGGTATGCAGGGTGCCGAACACCAAGTGGCCGGTTTCCGCGGCGGTCAAGGCCAGGCGGATGGTTTCCAAATCCCGCATCTCACCCACCAGAATGATGTCCGGGTCTTCCCGCAGTGCCGAGCGCAAGGCTTCGTTGAAACCTAAGGTATCGCGATGTACTTCGCGCTGGTTGATTAGGCATTTCTGGCTTTCGTGGACAAACTCGATAGGGTCTTCGACGGTCAGGATGTGTGCGTAATCGTTGGTATTAATGTGATTCACCATCGCCGCCAGCGTGGTGGATTTACCGGAACCGGTTGGGCCGGTCACTAGAATCAGGCCGCGCGGTTTGGTACACAATTCCGCGAAAAATTTCGGCGCGTCCAATTCTTCCAGGGTTAACACCTTGGACGGAATGGTCCGGAATACCGCGCCGGCGCCTCTATCCTGATTGAAGGCGTTGACCCGGAAGCGAGCCACGCCGGGCAGCGCGAACGAGAAGTCGGTTTCCAGAAACTCTTCGTAATCGCGGCGCTGCTTGTCGTTCATGATGTCGTAAATCAGCGCGTGGACTTCCTTGTGATTTAAGGACGGGATATTGATACGGCGGATGTCGCCGTCCACCCGAATCATCGGCGGCAGGCCGGCGGAAAGATGCAAGTCGGAGGCTTTGTTTTTGACGGAAAAGGTCAAGAGTTCGGCGATATCCATGATTTATGTCCCAACAATAAAAGGAATGATCGTCGGCAAGGATAGTACACAATTCAAAACCGGCCGGCTTATTCCTGCTTGGCAGCAACCCTTATGCTGGTGAGTGGTGGATCGGCCTAGCGGTGCTGGCTTTTTTCGGCGCAGTGTATACATTGATTGGCATACGGCACCGCAGCCAAGCGTTCCTTTTTTATGGGTTCGCCGCAACTCAGGCAAATGCCGTAGGTACCGGCATCGATGCGGGAAATGGCTTGTTTGATTTTTTCGACTTCGTCGCGCGTAGCATTGCCCAAGGCGTCCAAGACTTCGTCATTTTCGGTTTCGACGGCCTGTTCGGAAAAATCCTGGGCCAGCGGTTTGTCGGTGTGCCTGACGTCTTCGGTGATTTTTCCCAGCCTGTCGTCCAGGTCTTCCAGCATATTCAATAGTTGGTCGCGTACATCGGTATAGTCTTTCATGGTGCTCTCCGCAGCAGGGCTGCATGGTTTAATAACCGGCTTCTGTCGGCCGGATGTCAATCCCTGGTTTATACAATGAAGCCGATAGCAGGTGCAACCAAGCTGATCTATACTCGAGTCATCGACATTTCTAGCTTTTTGCACAATGGACCTTGCTCTCGACCGCTTACTCGCCGCCGCCAATCAAGTCATTCTCGGTAAACAACCCCAAATTCGTCTGGCGGTGTGCTGCCTGTTGGCCAGAGGGCATTTGCTGATTGAGGACATTCCCGGTGTCGGCAAAACCACCCTCTCCCACACTCTGGCGCGCTTGTTTGGTCTGGAATATCAGCGGATTCAATTCACCAGCGATATTTTGCCGGCCGACATCGTCGGATCCTCGGTATTCGATGCCCATCAACAGCTCTTCAGTTTTCACCCCGGGCCAATTTTCAAACAAATGATCCTGGCCGACGAAATCAACCGGGCCACGCCCAAGGCGCAAAGTGCGTTATTAGAGGCGATGGAAGAACGGCAGGTAACGGTAGAAGGCCGTACTTATCCCCTGCCGCAACCGTTTTTCGTCATCGCTACCCAGAATCCGGCGCATCAGATTGGCACCTTCCCTTTACCGGAATCGCAAGTCGATAGGTTTTTGATGCGTATCGAGTTAGGTTATCCCAGCCGGCAAGCCGAACGGGAATTACTAAGCGGTCAACCCCGGCATGTCTTGATCGACGAGTTGCCTGTAGCGTTACTACCCGCGCAATTGGCAGAGTTGCAACAGGCGGCGGATCAGGTACACGTATCGCAGGCCTTGCTGGATTATCTGCAAGCCATTCTGGCGTTCAGCCGCCAATCCACGGACTTTGCCAACGGTTTGTCGCCGCGGGCCGGACTGGGTTTGCTGGCCGCCGCCAAGGCATGGGCGCTTATCGACAAGCGCAAGGCCGTGTTGCCTGAAGATCTGCAAGCGGTTTTGCCGGCAGTGGCCGGACATCGTTTAAACGTGGGCGCCAATGATTCGGCGGCCATCGTCGCGCCCATTCTCAAGCATGTGCCGGTATTTTGAGCGAAGCGGCCTTATCCTTAAAACAGCGCTTTAAACTATCGCGCTTTTTTACCGGCGAAGCGCCGACCGCAGGACCGATTGTGTTGACGCAGCGGCGGGTATTTATTCTCCCCACGCAACGCGGCTTGGCTTTTGTACTGTTGATTCTGTTGCTGGTGCTGATAGGTTTTGTCTACAACAATAACTTGGCGTATTTACTGGGATTTTTACTGGCCAGCATCTTTTTCGTGACCATCCTGCACAGCTTCAAAGCCTTGGCCGGATTAGCGATTCAGCCGGCCCGGCAGCACGCGGTGTTTGCCGGCCAGGCCGGTCCGTTTAATTTCCAGATCAGCAATCCGGGTTCGCAGCCGCGCTTTGCGTTGGATTTGGCTTTGCAATCCGAGTTATCCATAAGCTTGGCCGCCGAACAAACCCAAACCGTCACGCTGTATCAGCCCACCCGGCAACGCGGCTGGCAATTGCCGGGTACGCTGACCCTTTCCAGTACCTACCCCTTGGGTTTATTTCGGGCTTGGGCGCCACTACGTTTCGATAGCCCGCTGCTGGTGTATCCCAAGCCGGCCAGTAAATTACTGCCGTTTCCGGATAGCGACGGCGGTCAGGATAAACCCGGCCAAAACCGCCGCAGCGGGGATGAGTTTGATGGCGTAAGAGTGTATCAGCGTGGCGACGCGATTCGGCAAATCCATTGGAAAGCCTTCGCCAAAGGCCAGGGCGTACACAGTAAACATTACAGCGGCGCCAGTGCGAGTGAATTGTTGTTGGATTATCAACAGGCACCGGGGCATCACACCGAAGAACGCCTCAGCCAGTTATGCCGTTGGCTAGTGGACGCCGAACAGGCCGGCTTACGCTACGGCTTGGTACTGCCCGGCTTGCGTCTGCCGCCGGACAACGGCGCCGCGCATTACCGTCACTGCCTGCAAGCCTTGGCGCTGTTTTGAGCATGCCGTTTCTACCCTCCACACGGCTGATGTTGTTTATGTTGGGTTCGATAGGCCTGATCACCTTGCCGCATGCCTGGCATATTCCGCCGATATTGTTCAGTTTTTTTACCTTGCTGCTGCTTTGGCGCTTGCTGAGTATTTGGCAGCCCCGCTATTTGCCGAACCGGCTTGGCGTGTTTTTATTGATGCTGCTGGGAATAGGCTTGTTATACAGTCAGCAGCACTCGGTATTCGGCCGCGATGCCGGTACCAGTCTGTTCGTGGTGGCCTTGGGTTTGAAGTTACTGGAAATTCACGGCCGGCGCGATGTGTATGTGATCGTTTATCTGGCTTTCATCGTCGCCGTGACGCAGTTTTTGTACGAAGAAAGTATCTTGATGGCGCTTTATATCCTGCTGGTGTGCGGGGTCTTGCTGGCTACCTTGATTACGCAAAACAGCCAGGCGCCGCAAACCCTGGCGGCTTTAAAAATTTCGGCGGCGATTATTCTGCAAAGCCTGCCGCTGGCTCTGGTGTTGTTTGTGTTGTTCCCGCGACTGGAAGCACCGCACTGGAGTTGGTTGGACGATGATACGCATGCCAAAAGCGGTTTAAGCAATACATTGGAGCCAGGCTCGATTGCCGAATTGAGTCTATCGCCGGAACTGGTGTTCCGTGTCAAATTCACCGGCGACCTGCCGCCGCCCGCGCAGCGCTATTGGCGCGGGCCGGTGTATGCCAATACCGATGGCGTAAGTTGGCGAGCGCCGCCGGTGTTAGGGCGGGAGAAAAATCCGGATCAACCTGTTTTTACCGGCACGACTTACGATTACACGCTGATGATGGAGCCGCAAAAACAGAATTGGGTATTCGCGCTGGAGATGCCCAGCCAGTTTGAAGGCTTGCGGCGCAACGGTTTGTATCAATTAATTACCAACAAAAACCCCGGCGACCGCGCCGAGTATCGGCTGAGCTCGTCGCCAGCCTATAACACCGGCGGCATCAGTAAATCCGAGCGTCGGGAAAGCTTGCAACTACCCGGCAAAGCGTCGGAAAAAATCGTCGAATTGGTTAAGCAGTTACAAGGCCGGCCAGCAAGCCCCGAGTTGTTTATCGCCAATTTGTTGCAATATTTCCGGCAGGAAAATTTTCATTACACCTTAAGCCCGGAAGCGATGCCGGATAAACCCATCGAGACGTTTTTGTTTGAGCGCCGTGCCGGGTTTTGTAGCCATTACGCCACGGCCTTCGTCTATTTGCTGCGCGTGGCGGAGATTCCGGCCCGGGTGGTGGGCGGTTATCAAGGTGGGCAGATTAACCAAGTCGGCGGCTTTCTGGAGATCAGGCAAGCCGATGCTCATGCTTGGGCGGAAGCTTGGTTGGAAGGACGCGGCTGGGTCAGATTTGACCCGACTGCCGCCATCGCTCCGGAACGCATCGAGCGCGGCGTGAATGTGGATTTACAGATTGCTAGCGGTGCGGTGAATTTCAGCCCGGTGCAACTCGATGCCAAGACCTTGTCCTGGCTGCAACGCGGCCGGCAATTGTGGCAAAGCGTCGATTACAACTGGCAACGCTGGGTTATCAACTATGACACGGTTAATCAGAAAGCGTTTTTACAGAGCTTAGGAATAGACAGCTTTGTGAAGCTTGGCTATTGGCTGGTGATTAGCGTTGCCGGTATCGGTGGTGTCGTGGCTTGGCGCTTGTTGCGGCCTAACCGGCGCCGCCAAGATCCGGCGTTGCGCTTGTACCGGCAGTTCTGCGCCAAGTTAGGTAAAGCCGGCTTAAGCGTTGACATTGGCGACGGTCCCCAAACCGTCGCCGAGCGCGCCAAAAAGCTGCGCCCGGATTTAGCCGAAGCGATTGAGCGGATTACCGCGCTTTATATTCGCTTACGCTACCAAGCCGACAGCGAAGCCGGCGATTTGCAGGTTCTAAAACGATTGGTCGCGCGCTTTAGAGTTTAAATATATCTTTTCCACCGCAAATTTCAGCATATCTGTTTGATAACCATCAGGGAGCGGGCTGGCGTGAGGGAAGCAAAAAGCGAAATTTGCAGCGCGAATTTATGCGACGGATTAATGTAAATCCGGCACTTCTTCAGCCCCTTTTAGGGCTGGATTCTTGGCCGCGGCCGCAGCTTGTTCCTGTTGTTTTTGTTTGTTGCCTTCGCCGAACATCACCGCGCCGGCCATGAATATGGCGCCGGCAATCGCGATGATAGGCAGGCGACCGGGTTTGTCCATCCACAGCAGTATCCACTTGGGTTTGATCAGGCCGACGACCAATATAATCGCCGCCAAAATCATCACGTTAAAACTGTAGTAGATCAAAGTATTCATGAATCGGAACCCTGTTTCCAGCAAGTTAAAGAGACATACATTATTATTAGCCGCGTGACCGTTGGCAATACACAATTCATTTTCATAATTTAGGAGGCGCTATGGGCGGCTTTGGTTTATTCGCAATAATGTTGTTGGTATTTGCGGTTTTGATGGTGTTCATGAGCGTCAAATCTGTTCCGCAAGGCATGGAATACACCGTCGAACGCTTCGGTAAATATACCGCGACTTTGACGCCTGGCTTGAATATCATCATGCCTATCATCGACCGCATCGGCCGCAAGCTGAATATGATGGAACAGGTGCTGGACGTGCCGTCGCAAGAGGTCATTACCAAAGACAACGCCATGGTGCGGGTGGATGGGGTGATTTTTTACCAGATCATGGATGCCGCCAAAGCGGCGTATGAAGTCAATTTCCTGGACGTGGCAATCATCAACTTGGTGATGACCAATATTCGTACCGTGATGGGTTCCATGGACCTGGACGAACTCTTGTCACGTCGTGATGAAATCAATGCCCGGCTGCTGAACGTGGTCGACGAGGCCACCTCGCCGTGGGGTATTAAAGTCACCCGTATCGAAATCAAAGACATCGCCCCGCCCAAGGACTTGGTCGATTCCATGGCCCGGCAAATGAAAGCTGAGCGGGAAAAACGCGCACAGATTCTGGAAGCCGAAGGCTTGCGGCAAGCGGAAATTCTGAAAGCCGAAGGTTTGAAACAAGGTGCGATTTTGGATGCGGAAGGCCGCAAAGAAGCCGCATTCCGCGACGCCGAAGCCCGCGAACGTCTGGCAGAAGCGGAAGCCCGCGCCACGATGATGGTGTCGGAAGCCATCTCCAAAGGCGATGTGCAGGCCATCAATTACTTCGTCGCGCAAAAATATATCGAGTCTTTAAAAGACGTCGCCTCCGCCAACAACAGCAAACTGATCTTCATGCCGCTGGAAGCCTCCAGCGTCATCGGCGCGCTGGGCGGCATCGGCGAACTGGCTAAAGAAGCCTTAAACAAAAAGGCCTGATTATGGGGGAGCAAGACATCGTATTTTGGTACTGGTGGGTGCTGGCGGTCGGCTTTTTGGCCTTGGAAATCGTCGTCACCGGCTTCTTTTTTCTGTGGTTGGCGGTGTCGGCGTTCATCGTCGGCGCGGTAGTGCTGTTAGTGCCGGCCACGCCGTTCAACGTGCAGTTATTGATGTTTTCCTTACTGGCGGTGTTGTCGGTATTGGGCTGGCGCAAATACGCCCGCACCCGCGCAGTGGATGCCACCGATCATCCTTTATTGAATCAGCGTGGCGCTCAATATATTGGTAGGACTTTTTTTCTGATTGCGCCTATCGAGAATGGTCAGGGTAAGATTAAGGCCGACGACACGGTTTGGAAGGTGCATGGGGAGGATAGTCCGCTGGGGGCTAAGGTGAAAGTGGTGGCGGTGAAGGGGGCGGTGTTTGAGGTGGAGGTTTGTGAGTGAATTTCTTGCTCTGACCAATTACCGCTTATTCCGCAATCAATTTTAGGAGGAAGAAATAGTGTCAACTGATGTCACTGGTCAAGTCACTATCGATCAACATCCCGAATTATCCTACGAGAGCCCAAGTGTTCACTTGTCTCCGACAAGTTTTGCGATCTCTAGGCCCGCAGGAGATACCAGCTCATACGGTGGCATATTTGATTTCTCGATATTCAATGTTAATGTTCTGGAGCGATGGCTCTACGAAGTCCGGAGACAACCAATATTTCGTCTGAGTTGCAAAGGTGATCGCTTGGGGTCAATGGATTGTCTTCGAGGCTATGCCGCAGCAGCCGATACCGACTCAGGACATTCGACCTTTCTTATTTGCTCTATAGATATGGTTTTGAATCTATCAAGGACATCGGTGCATTTTCAGATCGATGGCGAATTTGGTCAATCGCTGCCTTACACCAAGCCGTTGTATAAAGAGCTATCAACCTTTTCCATTGTCTTTACTATCGAAGATGATGAAATGCTTAATGTGTGTCGAGACCGCGGGCAAAGGCTACTTGACTATCGAAATCGGTTCGTTTTTGGTGGTAAAAATGCGGAGCCATCCGGCTAGTTTCGTAGTTCGTAGATACTCTGTTCAAAAGCAACAAATTTCATCATCTTTTACTCGGCGATGATGGATTCAGGGATGGCATAAAACCGCGTGTTATCGAACGGCTGATCGTGCTTCAACATGCCATGGATCGCATGCAGTAATTTACGCATGACGGCGCAGACGGCTTGCAAAGGTTTCTTGCCGTTGTCGATCAAATGCTGGAAATACGCTCGCACATGCGGATCGTGCTGTTTGGCACTCAAGGCCGGCATATACAACGCCGAACGAATATGCCGGTTACCGGCCTTGGATAACCGCATTTTCTTGTGTACGCTTTTGCCCGACTCAAAGGCCTTGGGATCGAGTCCGGCAAACTTGACCCATTCGCGATGCGACAGGTTGGGCGGCAATAGCAGTAGTTCGCCCATCAAGGCAATGGCGCTGGTTTGGGCAATGCCTTTGATGCCGGTCAACAGGTCGAATATTCGTTGCAGTTCCGGATGCTGGTCGATCAACGCCAGCGCCTCGCCAGCCAACGTATCGATGCGTTTTTCCAGCTGACTAATCGCCAATTTGGCATCGCGTAGTAGGGCCTTCGGCGTTTCCTCGGTCGCACTCAGCGCATGTAGATGATTTTTCGCGGCGGCCTTCTGACCGGTTAGCGCGTCGATACGGCGAGCATAGCCGCGCAAAGCCAGCGCTTGATTCGAAGGACGAGTCCAGGCGACGAAATCCATGCGCTCGACATATTCGGCCAAGGTGTTGGCATCGACGGCGTCGGTTTTACTGTTTTTCATCAATACCTTAGCGAAGTGATGCGAAGCCTTGGGATTGACCACCATCACAGGTACACCGACGTCGTGTAGCGCAATAGCAAGATCGAAATGGTAAATACCGGTGGCTTCCAGACAGACCTTGATGCCGGGTAATTTGATCAACTTATTCACCAGACGCGCACGGTCGCTACGAGTATTAGCATATTTTTGCGGATCGAACGGCTTGCCGTTCTTGCGGATCACCAGCACCAATTCATCGGCGCCCACATCCACGCCGGCAAACAGGCGAGGGATAGATTCAGCGGTGGTGTTGAGCGGGTGGTTCGTCATAATCGTTTTTGAATACAGTTAAAGGGAAGTACACTATTCACCGGTTCCCGACCCTGCACATGCACCTACCTTCCTTGTGTATGCAGGCTCTAAGCCTCGGATACTCCACGGTATGGGTGAATAGGGCGGGGGCCAATCTACACGACAGGCTCTGGTAAACCACCAGTCCTCAGGGTGGGACGGCCTCCCAATGAACAATCACAGCTTAATCGGTTTTTCTGGGCTATCGGTTGTTAAAATTCATCATACAAGGGTGGGCACGGTTTTCGTGCCCACGCGGATTTGAAGTATTTCAAAATAATGTGTCGCTGGCTCGACGGCTGGTTTTAATGTCGGTTCGCGGACCGACAACCGCGATACTTTCGCTACGAAAACCGTCCATGGTTTTCGCCCTCCGGGCCAGCCTACCGGCTGTTCAAATTCGCTCCAGGCGAATTTGTGCTCCGCCAAAAGAAAGTATCCTAAGAAAAGGCGGCCCGGATGCCGCTTGCACCCTGCGTTCCTCGCTTTCGCCGGGGGTTGACGAAAGGGGCTTCCTGCCCCTTCGTCAACGCGCCGCATCCATGCGTCGCCCCTACGGGCTAATCCCGCCGAAAGCTCCGGTACTCAGCGCGGCATACGGGAGAAAACCCCGTCCAGTAATTTGAAGCTTGATACGCATTTAGGCTATGGATCCAGCCAAACCATTATTAGTTGGATTTGAGCCAAGTTGTAGTCATTGGCTTATACATTCAAATTGGCCGGAAGCACCAGCCTTTAGAGCATTCCCACATTCGGGTAAGATGAGATCACACATCAAGCAAACTTTCTCGATCTCCAATACTTGAATTTTGCGACTACCTCTCCATCACATCCCGTCTGATTCCTCTCTGAGTAGCTAAAGTGCGCAATTACTCCTATTTCCCGGCTTTGCCTGTATAATCCCCAGCAGAGTTGGCCGAACAGTCGCCGTTTTATGCAAATAAAAGGGAGGAAAGTCCGGGCTCCATAGGGCAGGGTGCCAGGTAATGCCTGGGAGGCGTGAGCCTACGGAAAGTGCCGCAGAAAATATACCGCCTGGTTTTTCGGAACCCGGTAAGGGTGAAATGGTGCGGTAAGAGCGCACCGCGCAACTGGTAACAGGTGTGGCAGGGTAAACCCCACCCGGAGCAAGATCAAATAGAGGAGCATTGGCGTGGCCCGCGCTGCTCCTGGGTAGATTGCTTGAGCGTCAGAGTGATCTGACGCCTAGATGAATGGCTGTTCAAGACAGAACCCGGCTTACAGGCCAACTCTTCCTCTTCTTTTTCTTTTGCAATCCGCAAAATACTCCATGACAGCAAAAACCGACGAATTTTTCCGCAAGGCAGATCAGTTGATTGCCGCCGGCCGCTTCATCGACGGCAAGGGCTGGGTGCCCGCCACCAGCGGTAATTTCTCCGCTAAACTCAGCGACGGCAATATCGCGATTACCGTATCCGGCCGCCATAAAGGCCGCTTGCAAACCGATGACATCATGTTGATCGACAGCAAAGGTCATTCCCTGGACGGCAAGAAACCTTCGGCGGAAACGCTATTGCACACCTCGCTGTACCAACGTTTTCCGGAGGTTCAGGCGGTGCTGCATCCGCATTCGATCAACGCCACGTTAACGGCGCGCTTGTTCAAGCATGAGATCGTGCTGAAAGATTACGAACTGCTCAAGGCGTTTGCCGGCATTAATACCCATGAGACCCGCATTTCCATCCCGATTTTTGCTAACGATCAGGACATTCCCCGGTTGGCCGACAAGGTGGACAATTACCTGGACCATCACACGCACGACGTTTACGGCTATATTATTGCCGGCCACGGTTTTTATACTTGGGGCGCATCGGTAGATGATGCCTTGCGCCACCTGGAAGCCCTGGAATTTTTATTCGACGTTGAAATTCGCCTACATGGAGTAACACGATTATGAGCGCATTAACCCTTTACCCTGCCGATAAACCGCACCAAGGCCATACCTTTCTCGACTTTGCAGCCATCGCCGAGCAGCTGCAAGGCATAGGCGTACAGTTCGAGCGCTGGCAGGCCGATTGCGAATTTTCGCAGACGGATGATGCCGATGCGGTACTAAAGGCCTATCAAAGCTCGATAGACAAACTCAAACAGCAATACGGTTTTCAGTCGGTGGACGTCATCAGCCTGAACGCCGACCATCCCAATAAAGATGCGTTACGGCAGAAGTTTTTGGCCGAGCATACCCACAGCGATTTTGAAGTGCGTTTCTTCGTGGAAGGCAAAGGGCTGTTTTATCTGCATGTCGGCGATCAAGTTTATGCCATGCTGTGCGAGCAAGGCGATCTGATTAGCGTGCCGGCCAACACCACTCATTGGTTCGACATGGGCGAAAACCCGGCGTTTAAATGCATACGCCTGTTCACTACCGAAGACGGCTGGGTGGCGGAATTTACCGGCAATCCGATTGCAGAAAGTTTTCCGACGCTGGACCAATACGTCGCCGGCTTATGATCAAGGCTATTGTTACCGACATTGAGGGAACCACATCGTCATTGTCGTTCGTCAAAGATGTGTTGTTTCCGTACGCCCGCGCCCGCTTGCCGGATTTTGTGAGCCGCCATCGAGAGCAAGCCGAGATCAAGCTATTATTGACCGATGCCAAGCAGTTAGCCGGCGGTGAACTTGATGACGATGCACTGATTGCACAGTTCATCCACTGGATAGATACCGACCAAAAAATTACGCCGTTAAAATCCTTGCAGGGCTTGATCTGGCTGGAAGGCTATCGCAACGGCGATTTCACCGGCCATGTCTATGAAGACGCTGTGCGCAACTTGAGAAACTGGTTTGGCCTGGGCTACAAGCTTTATGTCTATTCCTCCGGCTCGGTGCAGGCGCAAAAGCTGTTGTTCGGGTACAGCGACTTCGGCGATCTTACCCCTTTATTTTCCGGTTATTTCGATACACACATCGGTGGCAAGAAAGAGGCAACATCGTATGAGCGAATTGCCGCCGAGCTTGGCTTGCCGGCCGAACAAATCCTGTTCTTGTCGGATATAAAAGACGAATTAGACGCCGCGCGCCAGGCCGGCTTCGCCACTTGCTGGCTGGTGCGCGACCAGAATCCCAACTCCGACACTGAACATGTGCAAGTCAGCGATTTTGATGGCATTCATCTGTAAACCTGGCACTGTTTACCTATGAAAATAGCGATCCTGTCGCGCGACGCGACGCTGTATTCCAGCGTCCGACTGCTGGAGGCCGCCGCCGCTCGCGGCCATGAGGCCAGGGTGCTGGACCCGACCCACTGCTACATGAATATCACTTCCATGAAGCCGTCCATTCATTACATGGGTGAAAATCTGGTGGGTTACGACGCGGTCATTCCCCGCATCGGTGCGTCTATCACCTTTTACGGCACGGCGGTGCTTAGGCAATTCGAGGTAATGAACACCTTTGTTCTCAACAATTCCGCATCGATCAGCCGCTCCCGCGACAAACTGGCGTCCAGCCAGTTGCTGGCTCGCAAGGGTATCGATTTGCCCATTACCGCGTTTGCCCACAATCCGGATAACATCGAAGATCTAATCGCCGAAGTCGGCGGCGCGCCGCTGGTGATCAAACTGGTGGAAGGTTCGCAAGGCATAGGCGTGGTGCTGGCGGAAACTCATAACGCCGCGCATAGCGTGATTCAGGCGTTCATGGGTCTAAACGCCAACATCATGGTGCAGGAGTTCATTCAGGAAGCCGCGGGTAGTGATATTCGCTGCTTTGTTATCGGCGACAAGGTGGTGGCGGCGATGAAACGCCAAGGCCGCGAAGGTGAATTTCGTTCCAATCTTCATCGTGGCGGCACGGCCACGCTGGTCCGATTGACCCCGCAGGAGCGCTCGGCGGCAGTGCGCGCCGCGAAAATCATGGGGCTCAACGTCTGCGGCGTGGATTTGCTGCGTTCCAAACGCGGACCGCTGGTGATGGAAGTCAATTCCTCGCCCGGCCTGGAAGGCATAGAAAAAACCAGCGACAAGGATATTGCCGGCTTGATGATCGAATACATTGAAAAGCATGTCGGGAAAAATAAATCCGGGTAATCGGTAACCCGGATTTAGTCAACAGAATCGTTAAAGCGTTGGAGGGGGATCGCGAGTTGGGCGAGAAACCCAGCCGATATGGATTACTTTTCCAATGTCACGAATGCCAACTTGGAAATCCCGGCATGCTGTACTGTCGCCATCACTTCCGCCACTTTGCCGTAATTCACGCCTTGATCGGCATAAATGTGAATGATTAGCTCGGGGTTGCCGGCCAATTCGTTCCTCAGCGTGGTATCCAACGCCGCTAAATCGGCCACGGCGTTTTTATTCAGGGTTACGGCACCTTGCGCGTCGATACCCAGTTGCATAGGCTGCTTTTCCAAATCCGGGGTCGTGGAGGCCGTTTTCGGCAAAGCCACGTTGACCGATTGGGTCAACAACGGTGCGGTGACCAACAAGATAATCACCAACACCAACATCACATCTACCAGCGGCGTAACATTAATCTCGCTAACCGGCCCATCGTCGTCTGAGTTTGTTTTAAATCCCATGTAATTAATCCTTGTTTTTACTGGTATTGATGTTTGAGTCGCCGAAGGCGATATGCAGAAAACCCTCGACGAAATTTTCCAGCGAAGCCCGATGGTGCTTGGCGCGACGCTGGAAGAAATTATAGGCCAACACTGCTGGTACGGCTACGGCGATACCGATAGCCGTAGCAATTAATGCATCGCCGATTGGCCCGGCCACTACGTCCAAACTGGCCGAACCGCTGGCGCTGATGTCGTGCATGGCGTGCATGATGCCCAGTACCGTACCGAACAGGCCGACGAACGGCGCGGTGCTACCGATACTGGCCAGCATGGTCAAGCCGCTTTCCATTCGGCGTTGTTCGTCCTGAGTCTGTTTACGCAGGGTTTGTTCCAGCAAGTCTTGTGGAGAGCCACGAAACTTCAGGCTGGTGCAGGTTTCCGGATGCGTCATTTCCGCCAACCAGGCAAAGCCGCAGGCTGCGACGCGAGCTTTAGGGCCGCGCGCGGTTTCGGCGGGCAGTTGCTCGGCGGCATTTAAATCGGTAGTGTCCCAAAAAGCGCTGTCGTATCGTTTGTTGTAATAATTATTCTTGGCAAACTGCCAGATTTTGAAAAAAATCAACGTCCACGTTATCAACGAAAACACCAGCAATGTGTAAAGGGTAGCGTCGATAACCGCTTCCGGGGCTATATGGTAGGGCATTAATCTCTCCGATTTTTATTCACGCAAAGTAAAAATTATTGGCACAATCACCGAACTGGCCACCGGCGTTTCGCCGCGTTTGGCCGGAATGAATTTCCATTTTTTCACGGCTTCCACCGCCGATTCGTCTAGCATCTCGTGGCCGCTGCTGTGCTCGACCGCCACCGAATCGCTTAAACCCTCCGGCGAGACTTGTACCCGTAACATCACCTTGCCCTGCCATCCGCGGCTTTTCGCAATCATCGGATATTCCGGCTTGGGGTTGTGGGCGTAGTTTGCCCGAAAATTGGCTTCGGTAAACTGCTCGGCGTTGGTCGCGGTCGTGTTGGTCGTCGTAGTCGTTACCGGCGCACTGCTCGCTGTATTGCTTACCGGTGTCGGCGGCGGCTCGGAAACCGGCTCAACCGGCGCATATTCGGGCGCCTTTTGCACGATGGGCGGCGCTTTTTTGGGAACCGGCTTGGGCTGCGGCTTTTTCGGCGGCGGCTCTTTTTTGGGCGGCGGCGGGGCGGGAGGCGGCGGGGCGGCGGCGGGCTTAGGTGCTGACATCGCAATCATCGATACTTCCATCATCAAAGGTTGCGCCGGCGTGACTTTTTCCTCGGGTTTCAGCAATTGCTGCAAACCCCAAACATGCAGCAACGCGACTAATAGCGTTAACAGCCTCAGCATGCTGGCGGGCCGTTCCTCTCCCAATAGCGTCCGCCAAAATGAGCCGGAACCGCTTGCCACTGCCGGCAGATAACCGCCGAACGACGCTAACTCTTTATTTTGCAAAGCATCCTCGTGGTTTTTAAATAAATACATATAAACTGTTGAATACAAAATTAAGCGCGATTCGAATTTAGCCGGGCATTGTAAATTAATACGTCTTAGCGCGACAGCCATCCTTACAGGAAACAACACTATCTAACCATTCCTTACTAAGACGTTTCAGCCGTCAAAATCCCCACTGGCTGATGACGGTTTCGGGCTAAATTACAATCTGTGGCATAATTTCCACTCCCGTCTTGTATTTCCGATTGATTCCATATGTCCGTAAAACAATCCGATCATCCCCAGGGTCAAGTCAACACACTGGCTTTAAGCGCGATAGGTGTCGTGTTTGGGGACATCGGCACCAGTCCTTTGTATGCAGTAAAAGAGGTTTTTCACGGCGGCTTGCCGACCGATACCACCCATGTGCTCGGGGTGCTGTCCTTGATTTTTTGGGCTATCACCTTGGTGGTCACCACCAAATACGCCATTTTTATCATGCGCGCCGACAATAAGGGCGAAGGCGGCATCATGGCCTTGATGGCGCTGGCCTTGCAGGGGTCCAAAGATAATCCGGAACGCAAAGCGTTCATCGTCACCATCGGCCTGCTTGGTGCCTCGTTGTTTTATGGCGACAGCATGATTACCCCGGCCATTTCGGTACTCAGCGCCGTGGAAGGTTTGCAAATCGTGGCGCCGCGCCTGGAACATTACGTTTTGCCGATCACCATCATCGTGCTCAGCGTGCTGTTTTTTATCCAGACCAAAGGCACCGGCAAAGTCGGCAGAATGTTTGCGCCCATTATGTGTTTCTGGTTTGCCACGCTGGGTCTTTTGGGGGGCATCAGTATTGTCCAGCATCCGGATGTATTGATGGCGATCAACCCCTATTACGCGGTCAGCTTATTAATAGAATTGGGCTGGAAAGGCTTTTTAATCATGGGCGCGGTGGTGTTGGCGATAACCGGCGCCGAAGCCCTATATGCCGATATGGGACATTTCGGTTTGAAACCAATTCGGCGCGCCTGGTTCTATTTCGTATTTCCGGCCTTGCTGCTCAATTACTTTGGCCAAGGCGCGTTGTTGATCGGCAATCCCAAGGCCGTCGAAAATCCGTTTTATTTGATGGCGCCGCATTGGGCCCTATATCCGCTGCTGGTCCTGGCAACACTGTCCACCGTGATCGCCTCGCAAGCCGTCATTTCCGGGGCGTTTTCGGTAACTCGGCAAGCCATACAACTCGGTTACTGCCCAAGAATGAACATCCGCCACACCTCCGGCGACGAAATGGGCCAAGTCTATTTGCCTGCCGTCAACTGGCTGCTGATGGTCTCGGTGTTTATTTTAGTTCTCAGCTTCAGATCGTCGTCCGCATTGGCATCGGCATACGGCATTGCCGTAACCGGCACGATGATTGTCGATACCATCCTGGCCTTTATCGTCATCCAGGCCCTCTGGCAATGGAACAAAGCCACCAGCATTGCTTTTCTGTCGACTTTTTTGATTATCGACCTGCTGTTTCTGTCTTCCAACAGCCTGAAAATCCCGCACGGTGGCTGGTTGCCGCTGGTGGTAGGTACGGTGTTTTTCTTGATTATGACCACATGGATCAAAGGCAAGGAATTGTTAGCCCGGTACCTGGACGAAAAACGGGTATTGTTCGAGGACTTGGACGAACGTTTGAAAGACCGGCCCCTGGTTACGGTACCCGGCACGGCAATCTATATGGCCCGCAGCGTACACGGTGTGCCGCAGGTCTTGCTGCATAACCTGGAGCACAACCATGTGATGCACGAAAAACTCATCGTGCTGACCATCGTGACCCGCGAGGAACCTTACGTGGATGAAGCGCATAGGGTAAAAATCCGCATGTTCGGCGATAGCGGTGGCTTTTACCGGGTGAAATTGTATTTTGGATTTCAGGAGGAACAGGACGTGCGCCGCGCCCTGCAACTTTGCTGCCACGAAGGCTTGGATATCGATCAAAAAACCGTATCGTTTTTTATCGGTAGTGAAAAATTGTCGTTCCGCCGCAAAAGCCCGATGCCGAAATGGCGGCGCTCCTTGTTCAGTTTCTTAACGCATAATTCCAGTAGTGCGATAGAGTATTTCAAAATCCCCGTCGAACGTGTGATCGAGCTGGGAATCCGCATCGAATTGTAGAAATCCACTGCCTAGTCGCGCTTAGTCTCCGCGTCTGCCGAAACGGCCGCCCCAGCCGCCGCGCTGATGGTCGCCGTCACTGTCCCTGCGCCCGAAACCGCGTTCCTGCCGCTCCGGCATCGATTGTTGTTGGAGGGATCTTTGTTCGGCATGCCGTTCACGATCAAAGTCCCGACGCCCCAAGTCCCTCCCCTGCCAACCGCCAACACGATGATCGAAATGCGGCATTGGTTGATGCCAGTCATGATGATCATCGTGATGATGCTCCGAGCGATAACTGGGCTGCACATAGTAACGGCCATACGTGATGCTGGTGCTCGGGCTGGTATAACTACGCCCGTAGCTTTGGTAATAGCCGGGCGACGAGTAAGCACTGCCATAACCATAGTCACGCTGATAATAGCCGGTCGCGCAACCCGACAGGGTTAATGTGGCGATGGTAAGAATGCTGACTTGTATGGTTTTCATGACTGCCTCTTGGCTGGTTGGCCCTCTAATCTAAAGTTGGGCTTAGCATATCCGAGTCAGACTTAATCGATGCTTAACCTGAGGCGCCGACCAAAAAATGTTCCGGCTCGGCAATCACCGGATTGCTTAGCGCGCCGATGCCTTCTATCTCGATACGCACAGTTTGTCCCGGTTTCAGATAACCGCGCGGCTTCATTTTTACTCCCACCCCAGCCGGTGTACCGGTACTGATAACATCACCCGGCTCCAACGTCATCACTTGTGTCAGATAAGCAATCAACTCGTAACAATTAAAAATCATGTCGCCGGTACTACCGTTTTGCCGCAACTCGTCGCCCACCCAGGTTTTTAAACTGAGATTATGCGGATCGGCGATTTCGTCGGCCGTCACCAGCCATGGCCCCAGTGGACCATGAGTATCGAAAGATTTGCCCAAGGTCCAGGTTGGCGTGCGTTGCTGCCAATCGCGCACCGTCACATCGTTGCAAATGGTGTAGCCGGCGATGACTTCATGCGCTTGCTCGACAGGCACCTGTTTGCAGCGCTTGCCAATCACAAACGCCAACTCGCCCTCGTAATCAACCTTGTCCGACACCAGCGGCAGATGAATCGCGTCGCCATCGGCGATGACGCAGGTACTTTGCTTGGTAAAAAAGGTTGGATATTCCGGTTTTTCCATTCCGGTTTCACCGATGTGATCGGCGTAATTCAAACCAACGCCCAACAGCTTGCCGGGACGTGGAATCGGCGCCAACAACTGCACGTCGCTGAGAGCGATGCGTTCGCCGTCGGCAGCAATCTGCTTTTGCAGCGCTAATTTCGCCGACTCTCCAGCCGCCAGAAAATCGAGCATATTGCCGGGCAAATCCGCGCCGGCCGGGACGATTTGCGCGCCAACCAGTGCACCAATTTGTACTTGACCATTGTATTTATAGCTCAGTAGTTTCATACCGAATCAACTCTTCATCCAAACAAAATCCGCATTGTATCGCAGTGCCGGTGTCGCCCAGCAAAACCCGCGAACTGGACGTCTTATTTCTAAGCACTGTCCAGTTATTGGACGCTCATTCTTTAAAAAGCGCCGACTCAGAGCCATAAGCAATGCCATCTAAGGCATTGTTAATAAAAGGCTTAATCAAATAACGCAATACTGGCACACGTGTTGCAATCTGACCACCGAGGCTGGCGTCAGTCCAGGCCAATCAGCGCTTTAAGGCAACGGAAAGTCACCGCTTAGCTTAATGACGACAGCCTCGCCATTCTTATAACACCACAACGAGGATTCAATATGGCTATAAGTACCGCCACAAAAGCCGCAACCGATGCGTTGGCCGCCAATCCGGCGCCCGTCAGTGTAGGTGCGCAGGAAGTTCACCGCTGGATGCAGAGCTTTACCTGGGATTTTGATAAAAATCGCACCAAGTATTCGACCAAATACAAAATGGCCAACGATACCAAGGAGCAATTCAAGCTGATCGCGAAAGAATATGCCCGCATGGAATCGGTGAAGGACGAGCGTCAATTCGGCAGCTTGCAAGACGTGTTGACGCGGGTGGACGCGGCGAACCGCGTGCATCCGAAATGGAACGAGTCGATGAAGATCATCTCCAACTTCCTGGAAGTGGGCGAATACAACGCCATTGCCGCTACCGGCATGCTGTGGGATTCGGCCACCGCGCCCGAACAAAAAAACGGTTACTTGGGCCAAGTGCTGGACGAAATTCGCCACACCAACCAATGTGCTTACATCAACTATTACTTTGCCAAACAAGGCCAAGACGCCGCCGGTCATAACGATGCCCGCCGCACGCGAGCAATTGGTCCGCTGTGGAAAGGCATGAAACGGGTATTCTCGGACGGCTTTATTTCCGGCGACGCGGTGGAATGCTCCATCAACCTGCAATTGGTCGGCGAAGCCTGCTTTACCAATCCATTGATCGTGGCCGTAACCGAGTGGGCGTCCGCCAACGGCGACGAAATGACGCCGACCGTATTCTTGTCCATCGAAACCGACGAGCTGCGCCACATGGCTAACGGTTATCAAACCGTGGTATCCATCGCCAACGACGAAGCCGCTTCGAAATATCTGAATACCGATTTGAACAACGCCTTCTGGACCCAACAAAAATACTTCACACCGGTATTGGGCATGATGTTCGAGTACGGCAGTCATTTCAAAGTCGAGCCATGGGTGAAAACCTGGAACCGCTGGGTGTACGAAGATTGGGGCGGTATCTGGATCGGCCGTTTGGGCAAATACGGCGTCGAATCGCCACGCAGCTTGCGCGATGCCAAAAAAGACGCTTACTGGGCGCATCACGACTTGTTCCTGATTGCTTATGCCTTGTGGCCCACCGGTTTCTTCCGTTTGAGCCTGCCAACCCAGGAAGAAGCGGAATGGTACGAAGCCAACTACCCCGGCTGGTACGACATGTACGGCAAAGTCTACGACGAATGGCGTGCGCGCGGTTGCGAAGACCCCAGCAGCGGCTTCCTGCCGATTCAATGGTTCATCGAAAACAATCATCCGATTTATATCGACCGGGTTTCGCAAGTGCCGTTCTGCCCTAGCTACTGCAAAGGCGAAAGCACGCTGCGGGTGCTGGAATACAACGGCAAGAAACATTCCTTCAGCGACCAATGGGGCGAAAGAATGTGGTTGTCCGAACCCGAGCGTTATGAGTGCCAAAACATCTTCGAACAATACGAAGGCCGCGAACTGTCGGAAGTAATTGCCGAAGGTTTTGGCGTGCGTAGCGACGGTAAAACCTTGATCAGCCAGCCGCACACCAAAAAGGACGGCAAGCTGTGGACACTGGACGACATCAAACGGATTAACTGCGTGTTTTCCGATCCTTTGAAAGCCCTTTAATCGTTTCAATTCTTTAAGGAAATAGCTTATGTCTATAGAAGTAAATGGCGGCAGACGCGGCCTGACCGACCCGGAAATCGCCGCAGTGATCATGGCCGCAGTGCCGGACAAGCCTCTGGAAACCCAGCGCAAAATGAATTACTTCATGAAGCCGCGCGGTAAGCGGATCAATGAATATGAAGTGTTGTGTTGCTATAGCCAGCCGACGCCGGACTGGATTCCCGGCGGTTTGGACTGGGGCGATTGGACTCAAAAATTCCATGGTGGCCGCCCATCCTGGAGTAACGAGTCCACCGAAATGCGCAGCTCGGATTGGCTGGCGCACCGCGACCCGGCTTTCCGTTGGCATGCGCTGTATGTCAAGGATAAAGCCGAAGAGTGGCGTTATACCGACCGCTTTCTGAAAGCCTATTCCGCCGACGGCCATGTGCGTTCGATCGATCCGGTTTGGCGCGATGAAGTATTGGGCGATTATCTCGGTGCCTTCGGTTTTTACGAGTATGGCTTGTTCAATGCGCATTCCTCGGTGGTGCGCGATTGCCTGGGCGACACCTTGCGGATGAGCAGTGCGATGATCGGTTTGGACAAGGTCGACAATGCGCAAATGATTCAAGCGGAACGTACCTTTTTGTCTAAATTGGTGCCGGGTTTCCCCGAGTCCACCGACATTCCTAAACAGGAATGGACAAAAGGCGCGATTTTCAAAGGCGCCAGAGAATTGGTGCAGGATATTTGGCAAGCGACTTATGACTGGAACGAAATCCTGTTCTCCGGCCATATGATTTGCGACCCCATCTTCGGGCAATTTGTACGCAGAGAGTTCTTTATGCGGTTGTCGTCTTATTACGGCGATAACTTGACCCCGTTCTTTATCAATCAAATGCAGTTGTATTTCTCGCAAACCAAAGGCATTACCACCGACATGTTCCATACCTGTCTGGGTGCCGACGTGGAATTTGGTGATTACAACAACCGGTTGATGCGGGCCTGGGCCAATAAATGGCTGCCCAGAACCGTCGATGCACTGAAGGATTTCATGGCGATTTACGCCACCATTCCGGAAATCAAAGGCGTCAGCGACAAAGCCGCCATCGAAGCGGCGCTGGTTAGGGTGTTTGCCGATTGGAAACGCGATTTTGCCGATCCGATCAACTTTAAAGTCGATACCAATGCCCTCGTCAAAACCGTGTTAAGCGGACTCAAATAAGGAAAACTCATGTCGAAAAGTTCAAATGCTTACAACGCAGGCATTATGCAAAAAACCGGCAAAGCCTTTGCCGATGAATACTTTGCCGAAGACAACCAGGTCGTGCACGAAAGCCACGAAGTGGTGCTGGTTCTGAAAAAATCCGATGAACTCAACACCGTGGTGGAAGAAATTCTGCAAGGTTCGCACAAGGCGGACAACCCCACGCTGGTGGTGGAAGACCGCGCCGGTTTCTGGTGGCTGAAAGCGACCGGCAAAATCGAGATCGACTGCGTCGAAGTTTCGGAATTACTGGGCAAGCACTACAGTGTTTACGACCTATTGGTGGATGTGTCGTCCACCATCGGCCGTGCTTATACCCTGGGCGAGACCTTCACCATCACTTCCGAGTTGATGGGTCTTGACGTCAAACTGAAAGACTTGGCTGCGGCGTAGGAGAACACCATGGCAAATATTCATGACAACCCCACCCGTAATGCCTGGATGGCCAAAATTGCCACACTGGATACGCTGGCAAAGGCGCACGCCTTCATTACCGACTTCCGCGCCAAGCACATGAGTCCGTTCAAAACCGACTGGTCGCTGGAATTGGATGGCCTGTGGATCGAGTTGAAAATCGAAGAAAAGCTGGCGCTGTTGAAGCACAAGGAATTCAACGACACCCAATTGCTCAACAATTGCACCTGCGGCGCCAATGCCCAGCAAGTGGCAAATGAAGTAATTGCCAAAATGGAGGCATGCACGGACATGTACGAAGCAGAGCGCATTCATATCAACTTCAGACTGGCCTGCAAACCGCCTGTGATGCCGGTCAATGTGTTTCTGGACACCGACCGCCAGTTGGGGACCAAGTTGATGGAACTGCGCAACACCGACTACTACGCCTTGCCGTTAGAGGCATTGCGTCAGAAACGCGGCGTGAAAGTGGTCACCTTGCAGTAATCGTTCGGCAGGATGCGCCGCACTTGCGCGTGGCGCATCCTTTATAGCCAACAAACCGATAGCGGACAAAACCTACTCGTCGCTTACATCGCCGTGAGCGAGAGGGCGTTTGTGTGCGCTTCGATCTCAACGAACCATTTCATAGAATCAGTATTATGGATTTTTTCTCAAATTTTAAGTCGGCGGTTGCGCCCGCTTTTCCCAGTGAAGCCGACAAACTCACCACGCTATACGACACCGCGCCCTACGCTGCTTTCTGCGAAGATCTAGAGTTCATGTGGCGCTGGACCATCTACCGCGACCAAAAACTGGTGCAGGAAGGGTGTTCGCTAACCCTGGACGCATCGCGGCGCGCGGTTGAGCACGTATTGGCGTTTTTCAGCGTGTCGGCCAAAAACCAATGCCTGGGAGAATGACATGAGCGCCCATCAAATTAAAATCATTACGCAAGACGGGGAAGCCGTTTGCTTTGATTGTTACGAAGACGAGGATGTCATCACTGCGGCGGTGCGCCAGGATATTTATTTGATGTCGTCGTGTCGCGAAGGCGGTTGCGCGACTTGCAAAGGATTTTGCGCGGAAGGCGATTACGTTTTGGGCAAATGCAGTTCGCAGGCTTTGCCCTACGAAGAAGAAGAGGCCGGCGAAGTGTTGTTGTGCCGCTGTTACCCCGTGAGCGATTTGGAAGTCGAAGTACCTTATACCTACGACCGGATTTCATTCTCACCGGAAGGTTTGACGTTTGTAGCGGAAGTGATTGAGCTGACGCCAATTTCCATCAACGTGGTGAAACTGCTGCTGCGGCGCACGGGCGACGATCAAACCATCAAGTTCGACTCCGGGCAATTTTTTGATTTGGAAATTCCCGGCACCACCATCACCCGTTCATACTCCCCCGCCAACACGTCCAATAAAACCGGCGATCTGGAGTTTTTGATTCGCATCGTCGATGGCGGCAAATTTTCAGAATATTTAAAAAACGACGCCAAGTTGGGTCAGAAATTAAACGTCAAAGGCCCGTCCGGCGTTTTCGGTTTGAAGGAAAACGGTTTTACCCCGCGCTATTTTGTGGCCGGCGGCACCGGACTGGCGCCGATATTATCGATGGTGCGGCGGATGCACGAATGGGAAGAACCGCAAAAGTGCATCATCTATTTTGGGGTAAACACCGAAGCCGAAATTTTCCATCTGGATGAACTGAATCAACTGGCCGCACAAATGCCGACGCTGGAGCTGAGAAACTGCGTCTGGAAATGTTCGGACGACTGGCATTGCGAAAAAGGCAGCGTGGTGGACATCCTGCGCCGCGATCTAAAGGATACCGGTGCCAAGCCGGATTTATATCTGTGCGGGCCGCCGGGCATGGTCGACGCCACCTTTGCGGTGTGCGCCGAAATGGGCATCCCTAAGGAACGTATCTACCTTGAAAAATTCCTGCCTAGCGGTTCGCCTTAACGCCACGGGCAAACAGGGTGCTGCGCTGCCGTTTCCCTGCGCAGCCATCCTGTTTGCCGATCCAAATCAGCCTTTTTTTCCTATCGAAAAATCGCGCAACCACGCTGAGGCGACTATGAAAGCCGACGATGTAGAGTTTCTGGTTGGTATGGCGGTGCAACTAGACGAAACGATCAGAAAACTGGTGATAGAAGAGCAGGAGATTTTTGAAAAATTGGGCGATGCCAGAGTTCAGGAATTAAAGGAATTCTGGAATCAGGAATTCACGGGCGAAGAAGAGGCGGACTTTAAACGCAGCCTGGATTACTGGGACAAAATCCTGATTCGTACTTGGGCCAATGCGCAACGTGCTCGGCAAACCCGTGCCCAGGTGGGGCAAACCTTAATGAAATTAAATTCGCACCTCTAACCGATGGGAACACCCTAGAAATGAGTAAACACGTTATTTACAACCCGGAAGCTCGCCAACGTCTGCTGCAAGGCATCAATGCGGTAGCACGCGCGGCGAGCGTTACGCTGGGTAGCGCCGGCCCTGCCGTGATGATTCAACACCGAACCGACGGCATCATGCCCGTCTTTACCCGAGATGGTGTTACTGTTGCCAATGCCATCATCATGGAAGACCGGATTGCCGATTTGGGTGCCCGCATGTTGCGGGATGTCGCCGGTTCGGTGTCTCGCGAAGTCGGCGACGGTACCACCACGGCGATTGTGCTGGCGCAAAGCCTGGCGGAGGAAGCACTGAAAAGCGTCGCGGCCGGCTTTCATCCCATGCAGTTGCAAAAGGGCATGGAGTTGGCGCTGATCTTGGTGGAGCAGCATTTGCAAAAAACCGCTGTCACCGACAGCACGGATGACTGGGTCGAAAAAATTACGCGGGTCGCCAGTAAAGGCGAAGCCGGTGTCGGCAAGCTCCTGAAACAGGCCCTGGCCGAACTTGGCGAAGCTGGCACCTTGACCTTTCAACTGGGTAATGGCCGCGAAGACCAACTGGAGATTGTGGAAGGTATCCATTACGAACAAGGCTTTTTATCGCCCTATTTCATCACCGATAAAACCCGCGCCGAAGCGGTGTTGGAGAGGCCCTACATACTGCTGTACGACCGGGAAATCAGCGACTTCATGGATCTGGTGCCTATTCTGGAAGAAGTGGCTGCTGAAGGCCGGCCCTTATTGGTGATTGCCGAAGCAGTGGCTGAAAAAGCGTTAACGGGCTTGTTACTGAATCATGTGCGCGGCATTTTCAAAGTGGTGGCGGTCAAGCCGCCGGGTTTTGGCGACAATCGTATCAATCGCCTGAACGATTTGGCCCTGTTGACCGGCGGCGGCGCTATTTTGCAAGAGCGGGCCATGCGGCTGGAAGACGTCACGCTAGCGCAATTGGGTCAGGCGCAGCGCGCGGTCATCTCGGAAGGCAATACGACGATCATCGGCGCCACGGGTGCGCGCGAACCCGTGAACGCACGCATAGAGGCCTTAAGGCGCGAGTTGGCGCTGGTTCGCGCCCGTAAACCCGGTGAAGGTTCCGCCACCGGCAATTTACACGAAGCCGAAGAGCTGGAAGAGCGCATCGCTATCCTGTCCGGCAAAACCGGCAGCTTCCAGGTCGGCGGCATCTCCGACGTGGAAATCAAAGAGCGGCTGGTGCGCATCGAAAATGCCTATTTGTCCACCAAGGCTGCGCTGCAAGAAGGCGTGTTACCCGGCGGCGGTATCGGTTTGTGGCGTTGCACCACGGTGCTGGACGAAGTGATTGCCGAAAATGCCGAGCAGCAGCAAGGCATCGCCATCGTCAAGCAAGCACTGGGCGCGCCGCTCCGGCAATTGTTGAACAATAGCGGCCTGAACAACGAAGACGTGCTGATGCGCTTAGCCACCCAGGCTGACCCGGCATTTGCCGTGGATATGCAGTATTTAAACTACGGGCATTTTCTGGACATTGGGATTATCGATCCGGTAAAAGTGTTGCGCAGCGCCCTGCGCAATGCAGTGAGCGTGGTGGCTACTTTGATCAGCAGCGAGACGGTCATCATGAACGTGCCGGACTTGTCCATCATGGCCGGGTATTCGCCGGAATGGGCTGCCGCCACCCGCGAAGATCCCCGTATGTAATTGTTATTTCTACCTCAACCTCCTCTCTCCGAAAGTTAGAGCTATCCATTATTCTGCAATGGAGTAAGGCAATGTGACGTTATGTCGCATTGCCTCTTTTTTTGATTTTGTTATTTTGGACAACATCGCCGTAAAAAGCAGCTAAACCTCTGTTTTTTATATTTTTGTTTTGTGCCGATACTAAATTGGCGCACCAAAATACAAGAGGAAAAATGGATATTGCCTTGCACTTGCCCCACAACGTTAAAATCATCAAAGAAGCCTGCGCGTTCAAAACCTCCCTAGCGTTTGAAGTTGACCGCCCGATACAGGCCTGGCGCTGGATGGCACAGAGCCGTTGCGTGCCCGATCACACGGACTGGGTACGCCCGGAAGTCTCGGAATCCTGGCGCCGCTGCCTGGAAGAATACCAATTGCCATTGGGCAATTACGCGCGCTGGGATCATTGGCGTTTCACCACCGATTCGGAGCCGCTTATCCACCGCGCCGCTCACGATATTTCAGAAATGCTCCGGCATTTGGGGCATCAATTCGACGTGTTTTTGAAGGAAGCCGGCGTCATGCTGGTATTGACCGATGCCGACGGGCGCCTGTTACAAGTGTTAGGCGAAAATCCGTTTGCCAGCCCTTTCATGCTGAGTTTGTACGAAAAGCACAGCCGCTGGAGCGAAGCGGTGCTGGGTAATAACGGCATCGGCACCGCCGCGCAACTGAAAAAACCGATTGCCTTTCAGGGCATGGAGCATTTTGTCAGTCTGTTACACCCCTTCACCACGGTCGGTTACCCTTTGCTGGATGAGGACGACAACGTCCAAGCCGTGATCGGCTTGATCAGCGATAGACAGGAAAGCATGAACTCCTTGTTCGCATTCTTGCATTTGTTATGCGTACTATTAAATACCAATCTGCCCTTAACCCAGAGTCCGGTTGCGCAAGCGCGGGTGTTGGAAAGAATCCCGTTCAAACCCGCCAAAAGGCCGCCCAGCCAATACGAATCGGCAATGTCAGAGCAATTGACCGCCTTGGTAGATAAGGCCGTGAAGCTGCAAAACCATAAGATTCCGATGCTGATTACCGGCGAATCGGGCGTGGGCAAGGATCATTTCGTCAATCTGCTGAAACACGCCGGACCGCGGAAAAATCAGCCTTTGATCGCGATCAACTGCGCATCGATTCCGCATGACTTGATCGAAAGCGAGCTGTTCGGTTACGAAGCCGGCAGTTTTACCGGCGCGCGCAGTGCCGGCAAACCGGGGAAATTTCTGTTAGCGGACAAAGGTATTCTGTTTCTGGATGAAATCGGCGATATGAGCCTGGATTTGCAGTCCACGCTGTTACGAGTTCTGGAAACCTCGGAGTTCACGCCCGTCGGCGGCAGCAAACCGATCAAGGTGGATGTGCAAATCGTCGCCGCCACCAACGTACCCTTGTTGGAAGCCGTCGAAGCCGGCCGCTTCCGCCGCGATTTGTATTACCGTTTGAACGGCGCGCAAATTCATCTGCCGCCCTTGCGCGAGCGCGAAGACAAACTCGGCATCATTCACCACATCTTGCAGCGCGAACTGGCTAATCTGCCCAATCCGCAGGCAATCAGTATTTGCCCCAGCGTCATTGCCTTGATCGAGCAACACCCGTGGCCAGGCAATATTCGCCAGTTGATCAACGTCATCAGAGCAACGCTATACACCGCCGGCGACACGCTGATTACCCGCGAGGATTTGCCGCTGGATTTTGTCGAAGAGCTGGGTAAAGTGCTGCCGGGGAACGACAATAACGCTTTGGACAACACGCTGACTTATCCAATATCGGTGGCTAAAGGCCGATCCATGACCCTGGAAGACTGGGAGTTGCACGGCATCAAAGCCAGCCTGCGGGAATGCGCGGGCAATATTTCCTTGGCGGCGAAAAACTTAGGCATAACTCGCACCACGCTGTACCGAAAAATCGAACGTTTTGGGCTGGATAAAATCGACTGGCGGGAGCATTCCAAAGTCGGCTAAGAATCACACGGATTCGGCAGGCGCGTAATTGCATCCACTTGCGCATTGATTCTCCCTTGTATAGCCGGTTTTACCCGTTAGTCAATTAGCTACTTTATTTTTGGTAAGCTTTTAGAACGGTTATCGATGTTTTTTATTGTTTGTTGGGCTAGCTGAAGCACTGATCCAATTAGGTGTAGATTCGGTCACAAAATGAACATTAACAAACATGCTCTTTCTTTTAAGCAACTCCTTTACATTTATACTCAGTTGACAAAAGATAATTGGGACTGGATATTCTGCTTCCTAAAACGGCCAAGGTACCAGGGCTGTTGTCTGGACTTGGCCTGACATCCGGCAGAAAACACAACAAAATATTGCCAGTGACATATGCCACTTGGCTTTTGTCATGGATAAAAAATGGGCGATATTTTAGAAGAAGGCAGGCGAGTCGCACCTTTATAAGGTGTAATAAGTAAGGCGAGAATAGGCGAAGCCGTATTGCGCCGTACGTTTGATTCATTCATTCGCCGCAATGCCCTTTGGTTATTTGCGCCATACGCGGTGCGTCCGGGCAAACCGGCCAAGCTCACGAAGGACGACAGCGAACAGGCCCATTTCCTGTACCAGGCCGTACACGAACTAGCCAGTCGCCGCGCCAAAGTCGAACACGTATTTCGGGACATTAAAATCCGCTTTGGTTACGCCAAAAATTGCTATCGCGGCTTGGCGAAAAACGCCGCCCGGTTAACTTTTTTAACGGCCATTGCCAATGTGCTGCGCGCTGATGCTTACGAACGTCGTAGCCTTATTGCGTCCGCTATTTGAAAACAGGTCCAGATACCGGGGAGTTTTTCGAAAAAAACCGATGTTTTAATCAAAATCAGGGAGATATTAAAGTTTTTGAATCATTTTATAACTGACTTCTGCTAAAACGGTTGTTTTTCAGAGATTCCTTAAGCATTAAATTATATGACGAATCTAAATTTAATTTTTCAGAATATTTCAAATATTTATTATAGATTATGGACAATAATAATATTTTCAATTCTAGTTAGTCAGTCGGCGTTTTCTCAAGAAAACCACCAGTATATGCCCCAATACTTCTTCACTTATACTGAAGCAGATAATGCATGCAGGATAGAGTATGGGCAATATTGTAATAATTACGTACCAAATGGGCCGATAGCATATTGTAATGGCCCGTTTCAGATCCGTTATTATTGGACTTATCTGAATTCTGGGGCAGATCTCATAATAACTCATCATGATTTCTACTACTGTCTGAATAGTGGTGCATCTTGCCCGTTTGGCCAAACGCTAGTTATGGGTAAATGCTCAAGCAGCAAGAATAAACTTAAACCAGATCAATGTTCCGTTGGCAACCCAATCAATCAAGCACTTGGCAATAAGATTCAAGAGGAGATAGACTACCAAAAAGTCGGGGATTCTCCGCTGATGTTTAGCCGTCTGTATAGTAGTATTTCGAATTCCATAATCGATACATCCGGTAAAAATTGGCTGCACAATTTTCAACGATTCATCACGTCTAAAGAAGTAAATCAAGCTGCAGTACAGCGTAACACTGGGGAAATTACGACCTTTACCTTTAAATTGGGTGCTTGGCAAGCCGATGCGGACGTTAAAGACAAACTTCTACAATTGACCAACACCACTGGCTCACTAACCGGATGGCAATACACCGACGTGAACACCAATGCTGTGGAAATATACGATGCAGTGGGCAAGCTAATCAGCATAGAATACGCAAACGGCCTTATGCAAACGCTGAGCTATAGCGTAGACGACACTCCTCTGACCATAGCGCCAACTCCAGGATTGCTCATTAATGTTCAGGATAGCTTTGAGCGTAACCTGAGTTTTACCTACGATGTGAATGGTCGTATGGTCAGCATGACCGATCCAGTTGGCAATGTGACCCAGTACGCCTACGATACCACTGGCAATTTGATTGCAGTTACTAACCCGGACGGTTCATCTCGCCAATACCTATACAATGAACCCGTTTACACCAGTAATACTAACCTGCAAAATGCGCTGACCGGAATCATAGATGAATTTGGAACGCGCTATGCGACGTATCGATACAATGCTGAAGGGAAAGCGGTTTCGACTGAACATGCGGGTGGAGTTGAGAAATACCAGCTGAGTTATAATACCGACAGCGTGTCAGTTACCAACCCATTGGGTAGTGAGTACTCCGACAGATTTAAATCAGTACTAGGAGTTGTCAAAAGTGCCGGCCAAGATCAACCATCTGGTGCCGGCTGCACCTCTGCGGCCAGTAACCAAAGTTACGACGCCAACGGCAACCTCGCCAGCCGCACCGACTTCAACGGCAACCTCAGCTGCTATGCCTACGACCTGAGCCGCAACCTGGAAACCGTCCGGGTGGAAGGCCTGGCGCCCAGTTCGAGTTGCCCGGCCAACCTCAGTGCTTACACGCCGGCGCCGAACAGCATCGAACGCAAACGCAGTACCCAGTGGCACGCCAACTACCACCTGCCCACCCAAATCGACGAGGCCGGCCGGCGCACCGCCTTCAATTACGACGCGGGCGGCAACCTGCTGAGTAGAACCGTCACCGATACCGCGACCCAGCAAAGCCGCACATGGGCCTACACCTACAACATCCTCGGCCAAGTGCTAAGCGCAAATGGCCCGCGTACCGATGTTAACGACATCACCACCTATAGCTACTACGCCGACAATACTGCCAACCACAAACCCGGCGACCTGTGGAAAATCACCAATGCCCTGGGCCACACCACCACCTTTACCGCCTACGACGCTAACGGCCGCCTGCTCAGCCTGACCGATCCTAACGGCTTGGTGATTGGCTTTGCTTACGACGCCCGCGGCCGCCTGACCCAAAAAACCGTCGACGGCAACACCACCGCCTACGCCTACGACAAAGCCGGCAACCTGACTCAAACTACCTCGGCAGCCGGTGTCACCCATACGTTTACCTACGACGCTGCGCACCGCCTGACCGACATCACCGACGCCCTGGGTGGCAAGATTCATTACACGCTGGACGCTATGGGGAACCGCACCAAAGAGGAAATTCTCGATAACAGCGGCGCAGTGGTTAAAACCCGCAGTCGCGTCTACGACGCCTTAAACCGCCTGGCCCAAGACATTGGCGCCTACAACCAGACCACACGCTACGAATACGACGCCAACGGCAACCTGACCCAGGTCACGGACGCTAACGGCCATGCCACCCAGCACCAATACGACAGCCTGAACCGGCTGATCCGCAGCACCAATGCTCTCGCCGGCTTGACCGACTATCGCTACGACGGCCAAGACCGCCTCACCCAAGTCACCGATGCCAACAACCACGACACCGTCTACAGCTACAACGGCCTCGGCGACCTGATGCAACTGGACAGTCCCAATACCGGGATTACTCAATACGGCTACGACAGCGCCGGTAACCGGATCGGTAAAACGGATGCGGCCAATGTGTCGGTCACATATACCTACGATGCGCTGAATCGGATTAAAAGTGGCGATGGCGGCGCGCAGTTTTATTACGACGAAAACGGCAACCTGGGCAAGCTGTCGCGCGCCTTGCGTTCGGGCTTCAACGGTAACCGGACTCTCAAGTACGACCGGGCAGGACGGTTGACATCCATCACCGCCAAGGGTTTGCCGCATACCTACGATAACTTTATTTACTATGCCTACGACGCCGATGGCAAGGTAGAAAAAATATCGCATTCGGGATACCGTGAAGTTCTTTATGGCTTTGATGCGGCCGGCCAAGTCGACTCGGTATCGCTGCACGACTGGGATGATGGTACCGTTAGCTGGGTCTACGACATAACAACACCGCTAGCAACTCACATCACCCATCTGCCGTTCGGCCCGGTCAAATCGCTCACCTACGGCAATGGCAAACAGATCAGCCGTCGCTACGACTTAGACTACCGGGAAACCGGGCGCACCGTGCCGGGCGTCATGGCCGCCACCTATGGCTATGACTTGAACGGTAACCTCGACAATGTGGCCGACGAATTAAGCTCCTCGGGGCGTCATCGAAATTTCGGTTACGACCCGCTGGACCGGCTGTCCAGTACCACCGGCGTGAACACCCATGCGTTTAGCTATGACGATGTAGGCAACCGTCTGAGCAGCGAACGGAATGGCGCACAGACCTCGTATACCTACGACCTCGGCAGCCAGAAACTGCTGGCGCTCACGGGCGCGCAGCAGGCCAGCTACCAGTACGACGCGAACGGCGACGCGAGCCAGAAAGGCAGCCGGCATTTTTACCAGGCCACCGACCATTTGGTCACGGCCATCAAGGATGAGGTGGGCGGAAGCCTAGTCTCGGTTCAGGCTAATAAGTACGACGCCTTCGGCTATCGCAGCATGAAACTGACAAACAGCGGTAACGTCGCGTTTGATTATGACGTGCTGAGCGGAACGCTGCTGGATGAAACCAAGTGGGGAGGCACATCCTTCTCGCACAGCTACGTTTACCTGGAAGGCGAGCCACTGGCGCGGATCAACTATGACGTGGACTCGGATCCAAACCAGACACCCTGGCCTATCCATTATTACCACAACGACCGGTTGGGCACGCCCCAAAAAACCACGGACCGCACGGGCAACATCAGTTGGGCGGCAGATTTCGATCCGTTCGGCAAGGCCACGCCGACCACGGCCTTCATCACCCAGAACCTGCGTTTCCCCGGTCAATACTACGATGAAGAAACCGGTCTGCATTACAATATCGCCCGTTTCTACGATCCTAACCTCGGGCGCTACCTGCAATCCGATCCGATTGGGTTGGCGGGGGGCATTAATACCTACACCTATGTTTTAAATAACCCGCTGAATCTGGTTGACCCAACCGGTGAGAATCCAAGAATAGTATTAGCCGCACTTGAATGCATAACACACCCATCTGCATGTGTTAATGGGGCTAAGGCCGTTGTTGAGGCTGCAGTTAAAGCCTGTCCCAACCCCTTTGGCAAGAAAGGTGGTCTTGCACACCAATCAAAGGTTGCAGAAAAAGCTAATGATATAGAATCACGCGGCCTTAAAGCACAACAAGAATATAAAGTTGAAACTCCAGATGGGGATAAAAGCTATCGCTATGTCGATCTCGTTGCTAGGGATGCTGAAAACAATGTGACGGAAATGTATCAGGTAGGTAAAGAAACTGTAAGGGGGAACCCTGTGTCGCGTGAAATTACTGCTTTAGATGATATTGAAGCGGCAACGGGAACCAGACCATCATTTATTCCCTATAACAAATAAAGACCATGGGCAAACAAGTTAATTATTTTTTAATGCCAAATGACATAGTTTTGCTTGAAGATAAGCTGCAAAATATTGAGCCTTTGGTCGTAATCCGTAATCGATCTAATACATCAGTACCTGAAAAACTAGATAGCCTCAATTTCGTTGAAGATGGGCGACAATGGCTTAGTTTTTATATTCTTCGACTTGACGACTTTGAGTATGTTCACATGAAATATGTGGCTGCTCAAGGTTATTGGACAGTCGATGAATTGCGATCACCTGTAATTGAATTTGATGGATGTTTTTTTAATGGGGATGTTCTTCGCCGAGGACGAATTTATTTCAATGAAAAGTATTATGGTGAAAACGGCGAATTGATTGAAAAACCTGAACAATTTAGAAAATGGGCTAATAAAATTTTAGCTACAACTAAACGAAGTTTGATTAAATATGGGATGTCCTATATTGGGGAAGCCGCTAAAAATTGGTCAGATTCTTCAGGTGCGGCTTTGTCAAAGGCTGGAAACGAAATAGTCCGTAAGGCGCAATAACGTGCGCTGATCTATAGGATGCTGCCGACAGGCGCATCGTTCGCGACCGTTGCGCCTTGCATGGCTCGGCACAAACTGCAGATTCAAAACCGAAGTGCAATACCCGAAATGCGCATGGATTCGCCAAACTCTTTATTCACCGCCAATGTTTTAACCTTGCCGACAGGGCTATCAGCTGCCGAAGGCCCTTGATCAGCTGCTGCCGCGTCTTGTCCCAAACGCTGATGCCTTTCCTGCTCCAGCGCCTCAATGTCACGCTGTAACAACTCCATTTTTATCAGCCCGATAGATAGAGGTGCAAAATATAAGGCTGTCAACGTGCAGCCAGTTTAATTTTGGACGTCCAAGCAGTTTACAATTTCGCAGTAGGCTCAGTTTTCAGCCGCGCGGGTCGCTGCTGGGCGCGTTGTGCGTTACAATCGCGAGTCGCACAACCGGTTGCTTCAAGAGAATAATAATGACACCCGCCGAATTTACCGCATACGCCCAACAAGGCTACAACCGCATCCCGATCTGCCGCGAAGTGCTGGCCGATCTGGACACGCCGCTCAGTGCTTACTTAAAGCTGGCCGACGGCCCTTATTCCTATTTGTTTGAGTCCGTACACGGCGGCGAGCAGTGGGGACGGTATTCGATCATCGGCTTGCCTTGCAAAACCCGTATCAAAATCAGCGGCCACCGCATCACGGTCGAAAAAGACGGCCAGGACACCCAAGTTTTTGAGCACGCTCAACCGCTGGAATGGATAGAAGAATTTCGGCAAAACTACAAGGTGCCGGACGTACCGGGATTACCGCGCTTCAACGGCGGCCTGGTCGGTTATTTCGGGTATGAAACCATCGGCTATATCGAGCCGCGTTTAAAGCCCAGCGGCAAGCCGGACCCTATCGGCGCGCCGGACATTTTGTTGATGGTGTCGCAAGACCTGCTGGTATTCGACAACCTGTCCGGCAAAATGCTGTTGCTGACCCACGCAGATCCATCGCAAACCAATGCCTACGAAAACGCCAAAGCCAGACTCGACGAACTGGTGGTGAAGCTGCGTGAATTGCAAGCCAATCCGCAAGCGCATCCTGCCGTTAAGCACGTGCACGAACACGATTTTGTCTCCGGTTTTACCCAACAAGGCTACGAAGATGCAGTGCGAAAAGCCAAGCAATACATCACCGACGGCGACTGTATGCAGGTGGTATTATCGCAGCGCATGTCGATTCCGTTTGAAGCCGCGCCGCTGGATTTGTATCGGGCTTTGCGGTGCCTGAATCCGTCGCCGTATATGTTTTTCATGAACCTGGACGATCTATATGTAGTGGGCTCGTCGCCTGAAATCCTGGTGCGGCTGGAAGACAACGAAGTGACGGTGCGACCAATCGCCGGCACCCGCAAACGCGGCGAAACCCACGAGCAGGATCTGGAACTGGAAAAGGAACTGCTCGCCGATCCGAAAGAAATCGCCGAGCATTTGATGCTAATCGACCTGGGCCGCAACGACACCGGACGAGTCGCCAAAATCGGTAGCGTCAAACTCACCGACAAAATGATCGTGGAGCGCTATTCGCACGTGATGCACATCGTTTCCAACGTCACCGGCGAATTGCAGGAAGGTAAAAATGCCTTCGACGTGTTGGCGGCCACCTTCCCGGCCGGCACCGTCAGCGGCGCGCCGAAAATCCGGGCCATGGAAATCATCGACGAACTGGAGCCGGTCAAGCGCGGGATTTATTCCGGCGCGGTGGGTTACATCTCCTGGTCCGGCAATCTGGATACCGCGATCGCGATCCGCACCGCCATCATCAAAGACCAAACCTTACACATTCAAGCCGGCGCCGGCATCGTTTACGATTCCGTGCCGCGCAACGAATGGGATGAAACAATGAACAAAGGCCGCGCGGTGTTCCGCGCCGTCAGCATGGCCGAAGCCGGCCTCCTGAGCAGCGCGGCTCAATCTAAAGGAGCACAAACATGAGCGGCGTCAGATTGGTGATGGTCGACAACTACGATTCGTTCACCTACAACCTGGTGCAATATTTCGGCGAACTGGGTGCCGAGGTGGTGGTGGTGCGTAACGACGAAGTGACGGTGGAAGACATCGAAGGGCTGCGCCCGGACAAAATCGTCATTTCCCCCGGCCCCTGCACCCCCAAAGAGGCCGGCATCTCGGTCGAAACCATCCACCGGTACGCCGGCAAATACCCGATTCTTGGCGTCTGCCTGGGTCACCAGAGCATAGGCTACGCCTTCGGCGGCAACATCATCCACGCCAAGCAGATCATGCACGGCAAAGTATCGCCGGTGTATCACAAAGATTTGGGCGTGTTCACAGGCTTGAGCAATCCGTTCACCGCCACCCGTTACCACTCGCTGGTGATCGAACAAGCGACCATGCCGGATTGCCTGGAAGTGACCGCCTGGACCCAGGACGAGGCCGGCAACATCGACGAAATCATGGGCGTAAGACATAAAACGCTGGATATTGAAGGCGTGCAATTCCACCCCGAGTCGATCCTGACCGAGCATGGACATGATATGTTGCGGAATTTTTTGGCGCGGTAAAATTGGAATTACAGGAGCTAGGTCCCGCATTCCAACATTGCTTGGCTTGAGCTTTTGGTTCTTGATTTTCGCTTGGGACTTATATTTCGTATACAGCTGTCTGACAGCATTGTTTACCGGCGAAATCGGTTTTGGTCGCAGTAGCTCGATTATTCATATTGACAAACGTCCCGAATGGTTCTGGTTTGCTTTTTGGTTTCAATTCATTTTGGGTTTAGCCGCAATACCTGTTATTTGGCAGGAAATTTCAAAGCTCCGAAGAAATTCTACGGCACCCAGATCGGATGCTCCGGATAGCGATACAGCTTTCAGCGTTGAAGTAACCCAAATTTCTAGCCATGGCCTTTGGTTGAAAACTAGGGAAAATACCTTGTACATGTCATATAACGATTTCCCGTGGTTTAAAAACCAGTCTCTTCAGACTATCTACTAAGTCGAAGAGCCATCGCCGGATCATTTTTATTGGCCGGAGATCGATGTCGATTTGACAATAGAAATGATCAAGCATCCTGATAGACATCCGTTGCAAGCCAAGCTATAAGCCACTTGAATTAGGGAGTAACGGCAATTCTTGTTACTAATGCTGACTTTGTTACCGCCAACTCAAAATTTCCGGAGCGCATTAACATGTACACGACTTACAAACTCAAAGCCAGCGAGCTTAACGACGATTTTCTGCAATCTGTTAAAGCCTTGTTCCACGATAAAGTAGTGGAAATCGCCATTTGCGATAGCTTGGAGGCCGAAGAAGACGAAACCACATATTTGCTGAAAAATCCGGTTAACAGCGAACGCTTGCTAACAGCCATTAACAATATCGAGCAAAAGCAAAATATCGTTCGCGTTGACCTATCCGAGCTATGAAAATCGCTTTCGAGCAAAGTTCATTTCTAGACTTCAATGAATGGGCGCAAACCGACAGAAAAATCTACCAGCGTATCGTTTCGCTGATTAGCGACATAGCCCGCAATCCTCATAGTGGATTGGGTAAACCTGAGCTTTTGAAGCATCAGCTGCAAGGATTTTGGTCTAGGAGAATCGACCAGGAACATCGTTTGGTTTACCGGGTGCAAAATGGTGAGTGCCTAATCGTCGCGTGCAAATATCATTACCGTTGATTCCAAGGTGGCCGCCATTAGCTATTCAGCAATTATCATCGGCGCCGGCCCCGCCGGATTGATGGCCGCCGAAGTGCTAAGCCAGGCCGGCTTGAGCGTCGCTGTGTATGACGCTATGCCCTCTGCCGGGCGTAAGTTTTTGATGGCCGGCAAGGGTGGATTAAACATTACCCATTCTGAATCGTTCGAGCCGTTTTTGTCTCGCTACGGCACACAGCGTGCCGCACTGGAACCGATGCTGAACGCCTTTTCTCCGGAGGCCCTGAGAGCCTGGGTGCAAGGCTTGGGCATAGAAACTTTTGTCGGCACATCCGGCCGCGTGTTTCCAACGGAGATGAAGGCCGCACCGCTGCTGCGCGCCTGGCTGCACCGCTTGCGTTCGAATGGTGTGCACTTTCATATGCGCCACCGCTGGCTGGGCTGGGATGATGATGGCGCGCTGCGCCTGAGCAATCCGGATGGCGAAATTTCGGTCAAGCCACAAGCAACCGTGTTGGCCTTGGGCGGTGCTAGTTGGCCGCAACTTGGGTCGGATGGGGCCTGGGTGCCATGGCTGCAGGCTCGCGGTGTGGAAGTTGCACCCTTGCAAAGCGCAAATTGCGGATTTGAAGTAGCGTGGAGTGCGCATCTACGCGAGAAGTTTGCCGGCGCGCCGCTCAAATCGATAGCGCTAACCTTTACCGACACGCAGGGCTACACCGAACGCAGGCTAGGCGAAATGGTGATTAGCACGCACGGCGTGGAAGGCAGCCTGATTTACGCATTTTCGCGGCGGCTGCGCGAATATCTGCATGTTCACGGCAGCGCCACCTTCACCGTTGACCTACTGCCAGGACGCGATGCGGAACGGGTGCTGGCCGAAATCAGCCGCCCCAGGGGTTCCCGGTCCTTATCCAGCCATTTGCAGAGCCGGGTTGGCATTTCCGGCGTCAAAGCGGCCTTGCTACGCGAAGTGCTCAGCCAGGCGCAATTTGCCGACGCCGCCATTCTAGCGAAGACGATCAAAGCCTTGCCCATCACTGTCAATGCCACCCGGCCCATCGCCGAAGCGATCAGCAGCGCCGGCGGCGTGAGTTTTAACAGTCTTGATCAAAATCTGATGCTTACCGCGCTACCCGGCGTTTTTGTCGCCGGTGAGATGCTGGATTGGGAGGCGCCGACCGGGGGATATTTGCTTTCGGCTTGCTTCGCTACCGGCCGCAGTGCCGGACTGGGCGTGTGTGACTGGCTAAACCGGCATCAAAAGTTTTAAAGAACTCCCCACTCCATAGCCGGACGCAAAAAAGGGGTAGCCGGCGCCACCCCTTCGACATCTTGTTTAGCGTGCGACTTCTGCGAATGGCCGCATTCTGCGCATTGTATTAGCCGACCGCAACGAGGCGGCTCCGGCCAATACACTGCCAAATAGCCAGAAAGCCCCCGGTAGCGGTACGCTGCCGCCGCCTCCGGTTCCGTAGTCGTACCCGTAAACCGATGCACTGGTATTCGCGGAAAAACTTCCGCTCCAACCGTCTTTAAAGACCAAAGCAACAGACAATATATCGTTTTCCGTCACGGGCGCGGAGCCGGTTGATAGGTACTGATTGACATTTTGGTTGACTGACCCGGAGTTTCCGCCATTGTAGTAACTCAAATTGAAGCTTGCGTTGGAGCTTGCCGAGGCATTACTTGAGGCACCCAGATCCCCCATCAAACTGTAATTCGCTTCGAAAATTAACAGTCCGCTGCCTTGCACGGTAAAACTGCCGGATCGCTGGCTACCGCTGCTGGCTGATAAACTTTGATACGGAAAAGAACCGTTTAGAGCGGCATTGGCGTTGATTTGATTAATCGATGTAGCGCTGGAAGCAGATCTGCTATAGGTCGATGTGGACAGTGACTCGGTAGTCGAAGTCCCTGAGCTCCAATTTGCCGCGCTATCATAGGTGTTGTAGTAGTAACCAGTATTCACTTGGCTAGTGTCGTTCTGATTACTCCACGTCACAGTTGGCAGGCCATTGCCAATATCAATGGCGGTAATTTTAAAGGTACTCCAGTCGATGACCGCGCTCGCAGAAACCGTCGCCGCCTCAGCAGATTGGGCAAGGCAAAGCGATAGCACCAGAATGCTGAACAGATAAGTCTTAAAGTAAGGTCGCCGAATCGGCTTGGCAAAGTATTTCATGGTAATGTCTCCATTGATTAACGAGCACAAATTTTCTGCGCACGGCCAAACGGCCAAAAACCGTTGCCATGCTGATAAAGACTAGCTCTTTGCGACAAGCCGCTTATTTAAAATGCTAGTCTTGACCGTCATTTAACAGCTAAGTTAACCACCGTCAATTACCATAAAAACATAACGGCTTAATCAATGTGCTACGTCAATAAAACTTGAAATTTATAAGCTGGCTTGGAATAAAATCGCCTTTTTATCTACCCGTTCTCGAGATCGTGTAAGCAAGCGACCTCGCTCGCGAGGGATTGACGGCCCGCGAGGTTTTCGATATGAGCCGTCGTTTGTTATCATCCCTGTCTTGACCAAGACACCGGCTACCCACTCCATGCAAATCCAAGCCACGCTGCAAAAACTTCTGGATAAACAAGACCTCGGCACCGAGGAAATGCGCGATGTGATGCGTACCATGATGCAAGGCGAGCTGACCGACGCGCAAATCGCCGGCTTTTTGATTGCCTTGCGCTGCAAGGGCGAAACCATCGAAGAAATTGCCGCGGCGGTCAGTGTGTTACGTGAGCTGGTGCGGCCGGTTCCGGTGCATGGAGAGCATGTCATCGACACCTGCGGCACGGGCGGCGACGGTGCCAACACTTTCAATATTTCGACGACGGCGGCCTTTGTAGTCGCGGCGGCCGGCGGCAAGGTGGCCAAACATGGCAATCGCTCGGTATCCAGCAACTGCGGCAGCGCCGATGTACTGGAAGCAGCAGGCATTAATCTGGATATGCCCGCCGAACAAGTGGCGCAATGTGTTAACGACATAGGCGTGGGCTTTTTGTTTGCCGCCAAGCATCACAGCGCGGTGCGCCACACGGTTGGTCCGCGCAAGGAAATGGGCGTGCGCACCCTGTTCAATCTGATCGGCCCTCTTTCCAATCCGGCCAATGCGCCGCATCAATTGATCGGCGTGTTCGATAAACAATGGTTGGTGCCGGTCGCGGAAGTCTTGAAAAAACTGGGCAGCAAGCATGTGCTGGTGGTGCATGCGCGCGACGGCCTGGATGAAATCAGCATCGCCGCACCGACCGACGTTGCCGAATTGATCGACGGTATCGTTCATTGCTACACCATCACGCCTGAAGGATTTGGCTTATCTCGCGCCAGTCTGGAAACGCTATCAATTACCTGTGCTACCGATAGCTTGGCTATCATTCGTTCGGTATTGAACAACCAAGCCGGCCCGGCCCGCGACATTGTGGCGTTAAATGCCGGCGCGGCGATTTATGCCGCCGATTTGGCCGATTCGCTGGATGCCGGCATTCGCCGAGCGCATCAGGTGTTGGCGGATGGGAGTGCTTTGGGTAAGTTTGAGGCGTTGATTGGGTATTCCAAAGCCCACTAAAGTATTGACGAGGTGTAATCGTTCGATTACAGTTTCTGCATGTACACAATCAAACAACTCCCCGCATTCAGCGAATGGCTGTTTGGCTTGAAAGATGGATTGACACACCGCCGCTTGGCGCGCCGACTGGAAAAGGCCCAACTAGGCAATCTCGGTGACGTCAAAGCGGTAGGCGGGAGTGTGTTTGAAATGCGTGAACATTTCGGCCCCGGCTGGCGGATGTACTATGTGCAGCGAGGCGAGGTGTTGATTGTGATGCTGGGTGGCGGCGATAAATCAAGCCAGACCGCCGATATTGCGAAAGCTCAACGCCTAGCCGCGTTGTTGGAGGACTGAATCATGAACGAAAAAATCAAAATTGCCGATTTGCCCGTGTTCGACATTACCGAACATCTGGATAGCGATCAAGCCATTGCCGAATACCTAACCGTTGTTCTGGAAGAAGATGATCCGGCGGCCTTGGCCAATGCACTCGGCAGTATTGCCAGGGCGCGAGGCATGACCGAAATTGCCGCTGCCGCAGGCATCAGCCGCGAAGCCTTGTATAAAGCTTTACGCGCCGACGCCCAACCGCGCTTCGAGACCATTGCCAAAGTCTGCAAGGCACTTGGGGTTAAGCTGACGGTGCAGACAATAGCGGCATGAGATTCCTCTGAGGGAATGCATTGGGTAAGTTTGAGGCGTTGATAGGGTATTCTCAGGCGGTCTAATTTTGTGTCGCTATCGCGACGGTTTTTTATATGTCGGGTCTCGGCCCGACAGCCGAGATACTTTCTTTTGTTTGGCCAAAAGAAAGTATCCAAAGAAAAAGCCACCCCGATGCCGCTTATTTCCTGCGCGCCGAAGGGTTTGAACGGGGTTTTCGGAAGGGCTATCCCTAGCCCTCCGAAAACGAGCGGCATCCCTGCCGCTCCCCTGCGGGCTGACCCGTCCAAACCCTCCGGTGCTCGGCGCGGCATAGGGGTGAAAACCCCGCAGGGAAATTCGAAAGCGTCTAATATTTTGAGGTTTTCGTAGGCTGGGTTGAATGAAAATGAAACCCAGCAAGAATATATTTAAGCGAGGTTTTACTTCGCTCAACCCAGCCCACGGACTCTTTGTCGCGAAGCAACTCAATTACGCCAGATACGAGATATGAGTTTAAAGTTAGAGAGTCATCAAGAAAGTGTTTTAGAAGAGCTAATGCAAAAGTCTTTTGGGGCCCAAAATATTTATATACCTCAAAATTACAAGAAAGGTGAAAAAAAGCATAAAGAAAAAGAACCTTGTGATTTAGCTTGGTTTGGAAATGGGGTTTTGGTACTATTTTATTTAACATCTGGCAACAAATCTCTCGAGAAGCAAGATGAACATAACCTTAAACAAGCAAGAAAATGGATTCACTATTGGAGGCATCAGTCTAATCAAAAACTTAATGGAATAAATAGATTTGGTGATTCTGTATCAATTTCTTTTAAGGAAATAAATTACTGCGTATTATTGTCAGTGGTGTCCCATTCAACTGGAATTGTATTTCACAAGGTTGCCAAGAACAAACCTTATGGATATACGTGCACAATTCCAGAGTCATTGATACATGCTATTTCTGGTTTTCATGGAACTGTAGTCGATCTATTAGATTTAATTTATAAGTATTCATCGAACCCGCGCCGTGCAATACTAAATCATAATCCGTTAGGCGATGAAAGATTATCAATATTAATTAAGAAAAAACAACAAGACTTAGACTCAATACTCAAACTTCGGCATGATTCAAGTCTTAATGAAAATGACTTTTCATTCATTTATGAAATGATAAATTTAAACAGGCTTCCTGCTCCGATTGGGGATAGGCTTGTTTCCAACTCATCTGGCAGGGAGCTTATTTCAAGTTATTTTGCCGATATGACTGCGCGAGACTTTATACATATTGCTATATTAGCTGAAGGCCTAATAAAAAGAACTGATAACGCTAAGTTTAGTGTTGCAGGAGAAACAAAAGGAATGCATTTAAATTGGATTATTTGTGCTACAAGTTTTTCTTCACGCAATATGATGGAATATGTCGAGCCTATCATTAAACAAGCCAGCGAAAGAAATATGCCACTTCTAGTGTACGCATACACATTCGAGTTTACCGACTATCGTTCGCCATCCATGTATGCGTTACCTCCAAAAAGAAACAAGTCCCAATCAGAACATCTTGTAAGCTTAACTACCCAAAGATTATCTATTGCTTTTAGCATGTAAATTTTTATTGTTTCGAAGTAAAACCTAAAAAATACTGGGTAACAGTATCTACCAATACCGATTTTATTGTTTGTAATTCCGGGACGGTTTTATCCCTTATGCCGCGCCGAGCACTGGAGGGTTTGAACGGATCAGCCCGAAGGGGAGCGGCAGGGATGCCGCTCGTTTTCGGAGGGCTAGGGATAGCCCTTCCGAAAACCCCGTTCAAACCCTTCGGAGCGCAGGATATAAGCGGCATCTGGGTGGCTTTTTCTTTGGGTACTTTCTTTTGGCCAAGCAAAAGAAAGTACCTCGGCTATCGGGCCGAGACCCGATGTTAAAATAACCGTCGCCTTAGCGACACAAACCCAACAAGAACAATGACCGATACACCAGACATCCTAAAAACCATCCTAACCAAAAAAGCCGAAGAAGTAGCCCGCCGCAAAAGCAATACGCCATTGTCGATGCTGGAAGAATTAGCCGGCACCGTGCAAGGCCCGCGCGGCTTTTATTCGGCGCTACGCAGCAAGGCCGATCAGAAAAAGCCGGCGATTATCGCCGAAATCAAGAAGGCCTCTCCCAGCCAGGGCGTGATCCGCGAGAACTTCAAACCGGTGGAAATCGCCGTCGATTATGCGTTTAGCGGTGCGACCTGTTTGTCGGTGCTGACCGACAAGGAGTTTTTCCAGGGCTCGGAAGCCAATCTGCAAATGGTGCGGCAAAACTGCCCGCTGCCGGCGATTCGCAAGGACTTCATGATCGATCCGTATCAAATTCACGAATCGCGAGCTTTGGGCGCCGATTGTATCTTGTTGATCGTCGCAGCACTGGACGACGCGATGCTGAAGGAATTGGCCGACACCGCCACCGGCTTGGGCATGGACGTATTGACCGAAGTGCACGACGCGGAGGAATTGGAACGGGCCCTGAAGCTCAACACCAATATGATAGGCATCAATAACCGCAACCTGCGTACGTTTGATGTATCGTTGCAAACCACGCTGGATTTGAAAAACACCATTCCTGCCGACAAGTTGATTGTCACCGAAAGCGGCATTCACACCCCTGCCGATGTGAAATTGATGCAGGAGAACGGCATCTACACCTTCCTGGTTGGCGAAGCCTTCATGCGTGCCGAATCGCCGGGGCAAAAAATGCGCGAGTTGTTTTTTTAGGTTAACTCTTGGCTCAGATTGATGCCGGCTGCCGATGCTGGAAGCGGCATTCAACCGGGTTTAGGGATAGTAAATCAAAGTATCTACCGGACGACACAGAGCGTCCATGGCGGCGTTCCCACGCGATACCTCACGCCAGCGTCAGCCCCTTCTCCCACCGGGAGAAGGTTGGGATGAGGGGATCAGAATAAAGCTTTTCTAATTTATCCCCTCACCCTAACCCTCTCCCAGTGGGAGAGGGAACTATTGCTGATGTCAACATTACCCGCCCAATTTAATCGCCCCAAAATACCGCGCCAAATCAATCCGGATCGGCATGAAATAGACATTCAAACCATTCGCTGCCGCCGAGGCAATCACGCCATTGGCAAATTCCACATTCCAATCGTAATCCGGCCGAAAACGCTTCGGAAACTTCACCTTATTTTTCACTTCCCAATAGTTCATCGAGGCCTTGCTGGTGATGGGACTAATGCCGATATAGGTTTCCAGGCCTTGCATGTGCTCGGCGTAGATGTCGATCATGCGGCTGTCGTAGAACGGCTGGGAGAAAAAGCCGCCGGCGCCGGCATCGACCTTGCGTTGGATGTAATCGCATTCATCCTGCACACCGCTGCGATGCGGGTCGAAGCCGGCGTATATGTTCAGATTTGGGAAACGCTGGCGCACAGCTCGAATCAAATCCACCACATCGGTATTGTAAAACGACCGCTTCAAACCTTCCGGCGGATCGCCGGACACCAACAATACGCTGTCCAGCGCATATTCTTCGATGATACGGTAAAGTTCGCCGCTGTCGATTTTGAAGTCTATCGCCCGAAAATGCGGAATAAAGCGGTATTTGCTCCGATCAACGCGGGTTGCCAATTCCCAGCTGCGGGTATCGAAGCGTTGGATGTCCGGGACATTAATGATGTTGATGCCTTTGTCCAAAGTTTGCACAAAGGCGTATTGCTGGTCGAAAGCCTCTAGGCTGCGCGGGACGATTTCAAACGAAATATTCATCGTGTGGCTGGGTAGTTAAAAGATTTGACGGGAAACGTGCGCGATGCGCAAAGTATGGATTGTAACGCAGTAAAAACAAAGCCCGGCGGACATGGCCGATTTCTTTGAGTGGGTTAACGCAGCCTAAGCGCCAAGAGGCGGAATAATTTCTACCCAGCGGGCTTGCTGAACAATTAGTCGGTCCCAAGCTATCACGGCGAGTGGATTGCCTCTATTATTTTTCGCTTGCGGTGGGGATTTGGTCTGTTTGAACGTCTTACTCAATAACCGCGCCTCTATTCATCGGATTTTTTCTGCCATTCCCGCCCTAATGCCAGCCAAACCTTGCCACCCGATGTTATGGATTTTGTCAGCTCTATCGGCGCTATTGACTGTTGGCTGCGAAGCGCCCGCGCCTCGGGACCCACATGCTTTGGCTTTTCAGGCACCACCACACTGGAGCAGCAACGGCCATTTTGCCGAAAAGGCCGCAACGAGCTGGTTGGCCGCGTTTAATGATGAGCATCTGACGGGCTTGGTAAGCAGCGGTCTGGCCGATAATTTTGATTTGAAAACTGCCGCTGCCCGCGTCGACGCGGCACGCGAACAAGCTGTTATCGCCGGTTCCGGCCGCTGGCCGCAATTGTCGTTAACACCCGGCTATCAACGCGCAAAGTCCAATGTGGGTGGCGAAAGCAACGAATCCGGCGCGTTTATGGCGCTGTTCAACCTGAGCTGGGAGCTGGATGTCTGGGGCCGAATCAAGGCCGGACAACAAGCCGCGGAAACCGAAGCCGAAGCGACTGGCGACGATTATCGCGCCGCGCAATTATCGCTGGCGGCACGGATTGCCCAAGCCTATTTCGAATTCACTGAAGCGCAATGGCAAGCGACGGTGGCGGCACAGTCGGTCAAGGACCGCGGCACCATTGTCGATCTGGTGCGCGGCCGTTTCAACCGGGGTTTGACCCGCGGCCTGGATTTGCGCTTGGTGCTGACCGATCTGGCAAATGCCCAAGCGCAGCTGGCCCAAGCTAGAAACGATGCGCAGTTAATCGGTAAGCGCCTGCAAACCTTGCTGGGCCGGTATCCGGGGAATGATCCAGCTAAACAAGAATTCGACGCGACATTCCAATTACCGCAGCCGCCGGAAACCTTGAGCGCCGGCTTGCCGGCCGAGCTATTGGAACGCCGTCCGGACGTCATCGCCGCATTCAAACGCTTGCGGGCCGCCGACTCGCGCTTGGAAAGCGCCGAAAAAGCCCTGTTGCCGCGCGTGACGCTGACCGGCGCGGGTGGTGCCAGCAGCGCGGCCTTGACCGAGATCATCGACCCGCGCGCGGCCGCCTGGAACCTCGCCGCCGGCTTGGCCCAGCCGCTATTGACCGGCGGCCGGCTGCAAGGGGAAATTCGCTTTAATGAAGCTAAAGTCCAGGAAGCCTTTAACCAATACCAGAGCGTGGCCTTAAACGCCTTTCGCGAAGTCGAGCAAGCGCTGGCCGCCGAAGCCTGGCTGCGCACCCAGGAACAGGCCTTGCGCGAAGCTGTCGAGCAAACCGAGGCCAGCCGTAAGCTGGCGGTGTATTCCTACCGGCAGGGCTTGATCGAAATCCTGACTTTACTCGACAGCTACCGCAGCACCCTCAATGCGCAAAGCGCTCACCTGGCCGTACAGCGGCAATTATTAAACAATCGTATCAACCTCTATCTGGCATTAGGCGGTGGCGTTTGAATCCGCAAACACTCAATTTAAAAATCCTGTTACCGATTCTGGTATTGCTGGCGGCGGCCGGCGCGGCCTGGGCGATCATCGCCGGCAAGCCGCAAAACGTGCAGCAAAACACCGAACCAACGATTCCCAAGGTCAATGTGGTTCGCGTCGAGCCGCAAAGCTTGCGGCTGAACGTCATGTCCCAAGGCGTGGTCGCGCCGCGCGAGACTATTGACTTGGTCACCGAAGTGGGCGGTAAAGTAGCGCAGGTACATTCGGCGATGGCTGCCGGCGGTTTCTTTGCCGCCAACGAATTGCTGCTGACCATAGACCCGCGCGATTACGATTACGCCATCGTTGCCGCCGAAGCCCAGCTGGCCGAGGCCCAGCGAGTCTTGATCAACGAACAGGCCCAAGTCGAGCAGGCACACAGCGAATGGCAAGCATTGGGCGAAGGCGAACCTACAGCGTTGGCGCTGCGCAAGCCGCAATTGGCCGAGGCGCAAGCCAAGCTCAAGGCCGCCGCAGCTGATCTGGCCAAGGCCAAACTCAATCGCAGCCGCTGCGAATTGCGGGCACCGTTTGCCGGGCGGGTGCTCAGCAAACAAGCAGGTTTGGGCCAATATCTGCCATCAGGCGCAGTGATAGCACGGATTTACGCCAGCGATGTCGCCGAAGTACGTCTGCCGATCAGCACCGAGCAACTGGCCTTTTTGGAACTGCCTTTGGGGCAACATGGCAAGGTCGGCCGCTGGCCGGCGGTGACCTTGCGCGCAGAACTGGCCGGCCAGCCGCATAGCTGGCAAGGCCGCATCGTCCGCAGCGAAGCGGCGCTGGACGACAACAGCGGCCAGCTTTATCTGGTCGCGCAAGTCGCCGAGCCGTTCCGGGAAAGCGCGGATAGGCCGCCCTTGCTGAGCGGATTATTCGTGCAAGCCGAGATCGAAGGCGTGCTCCGCGACGGCTTGTTTAGCTTGCCGCGCACGGCTTTGAACGGTTTGCAACAAGCCAAATTGGTCGATGCCGAGCAACGCTTGGAAATTCGCCAATTGCAAGTGCTGCGCCACGACGCCGAGCATGTCGTCGTCAAGGCCGGATTAAATCCCGGCGAGCGGGTGGTGGTGTCGGAATTGCCGGTGGCGGTGGCCGGCATGAAAGTCACCGCAGTCGAAGCGCAGCCTGACGCTGCCCCATGATGCCCACCAACCAGCGATTGGGTTTATTGGCTTGGTTCGCCGGCAATCCGGTCGCGGCCAATCTGTTGATGCTGCTGATTCTGACCGGCGGCGTGCTGGGTGTGCTTGGCGTCGATAAAGAAGTATTTCCGCGCTTCAGCCCTAATATCATCGTGATCGAAGCCGTATTCCCTGGCGCTGGTCCCTCGGAAGTCGAGGAATCGGTATGCGTGCCCATTGAGGAAGCCATCCACGATGTGCCGGGCGTTAAACATCTGCACGCCGAGATTAGGGGCGATAACTGCAAGATCGAAGTTGAAATTCTGCCGGACCACGACCGAAACCAGATGATGGCAACCCTGCAAAGCTGGGTGGAAGCCATTCCGCGCCTGCCGAAACAGCTGGAAAAAATCCAGGTGTTGCCGGCAGGCCGGGACGACGACGACGGCGTGATCTGGCTGGCCTTGCACGGGGCTACCGATGCCGCCACCTTGCAACGTTACGGCGACCGGATTCAGGAACAACTGGCAGCGATTCCGGGCGTCAGCCGCGCGCGTAACTACGGTGAGCTGGCCTATGAAATCGACATCGAAGTGTTGCCGCATCAATTACGCAAATATCAGCTGACACTGGACGACGTGGCACAAGCCTTGCGTAAGGCCTCGGTGGATCTGCCGGGTGGCCTGATCAAGAATCCCGACGGCGAGCTGCAATTGCGCGTCAGTGGCCGCGCCCGCGACGCCGACGCGGTCGGGGCCTTGATCGTCAAGACTTTGCCGGACGGCAACCGAGTGCGGCTTGAGCAAATCGCCACCATCAAGGACGGCCTGGAAGAACGCTTATGGGCCTGGCATCACAATGGCGAAACTGCGCAGGGTTGGGAGATTCACGCCGAACAGGACAGCGTCGCAGTAGCCCGGCGCGTCAAAGCGTATGTCGAAGAGATGCGCGGGCAATTGCCGGACGGCTTGCGTCTGATTACCTGGTGGGACGATTCGCAAGCTTACGATGAGCGCATCGGCACGCTGTTGGAAGACGGCTTGAGCGGCTTCGTGCTGGTCTGTCTGGTGCTGACCTTGTTCTTAAGGCTGCGGGTGGCGCTGTGGGCTGGCGTCGGCATTTTTACTTCGGTGCTGGGTGCGTTTTGGCTGATGCCGGCCCTGGATATTTCTCTGAACATGCTGTCCTTATTCGGTTTTTTGCTGGCGATGGGCATCCTGGTGGACGACGCCATCATCATCGGCGAAAGTGTGCATAGTCGGCAGACCGAAGGCCGGGAGTCACCGCTGCAAGCGACGATTAAGGGGGTGCAGGAGGTGGCGCTACCGGTGAGCCTGTCGGTATTAATCGTACTGGTAGCGTTTTTGCCCGGCCTGTTTTTACCGGGTTGGGCAGGGCAACTGATGCGGCCGATTTGCCTGGTGATGATCTTGACGCTGGTGTTCTCACTAATCGAAGCCCTGCTGATTTTGCCATCGCATCTGGTCGGCGACATCGATACCCAGGCCAAGCCCGGCCGTTTACAACGCTTGCGCGAGCGAATGAATCAGAGCTTGGATCGTTTCGTCGTACGTGTTTACCAGCCGCTGTTGGAAACGGCACTGGCCTGGCGTTATTTGACCGTGGCCTTGTTCATCGCCCTGCTGGCAATTTGCACGGCCTTGGTACTAAGCGACCGGGTGCGGCAGTCGATTAATCCGGATGTCACCAAGGACAGTTTTTGGGTATCGATGCAATTGCCGCAGAGTGCGCCTTACAGCGAGGCACAAGCACTGGCGACCCAAGTGGAAAAAGCCCTGTTTGCTTTACGCGACGAACTGGACGGCGTGGATCCAGCAAGCCGGCAAAACATGCAAGCCGCTCATGCCAACGACCAGAGTGTGATCGTCGGTGTGGAAACGATTATTTGGGAGCATGGCGCCGGTATTTGGTTGGAATTCTCGGCAGAAGGCCGCCGGCGTTTGAAAGTTGAAGACTTCATCCGCGACTGGCGGCAACGTATCGGCGATATTGGCCGGGGCAAGGTCGATTTTATTTACAAAGAAGGCGATGTGCCTTACGACATCGAGTTGCTGCTGGGCGCCGACGACCCAAGCCTGCTGCAACCCGCCGCCGAGCAACTCAAAACGGCATTGGCGGCGTTTCCCGGGGTTTACGATGTGATCGACTCATCCGAACCGGGCAAACCGGAAGTACGGCTGGCGTTAAAGCCGGAAGCCGAACGCCTGGGCTTGCGCCTGGAACAACTGGCCGAGCAAGTCCGCCAGGGTTATTACGGCGAGGAAGTGCATCGCTTCCTGCGCGGCCGCCGGGAAGTAAAAGTGATTGTGCGCTATCCGTTGGAACAACGACAATCGTTGGATGCGTTGAAGGCTCAACCAGTACGCCTGCCGAACGGCAGCAGCGTGCCGCTAAACGATCTGGCCGAGATCAAATTGGTGCAAGGCTATTCCCGGTTGAACCGTGAAGACCGGCATCGGGTGTTGAAGGTACAAGCCCGCGTCGATCCGACCAAGGCCGATGTCAACGGTATTTACGCCGCGCTGGAAAGCGGCGCCTTGCCGCGTCTGGAGCAGGCGTTTCCCGGCCTGAATGTGCAAATCGGCCAGCAGCGCCAGGAACAGGAAGCGATGCTGGCGGCCTTCGGTAAAAATACCTTGATCGCACTGTTGGTGATCTATGCTTTGATCGCGGTGCCGTTTAAATCTTACAGCAAACCGCTGATCTTTCTGTTGGCAGCGCCGGTGGCCTGGAGCGGCGCGGTGCTGGCGCATTGGGCGGCCGGATTGCCCTTATCGATGGAATCGTTAGTGGGCATGATTGCGGCTAGTGGCGTGGTGGTAAACGACAGCCTGGTGCTGCTGGATTATATTCGTCAGCACGGCGACGAAGATACCCCGGTGGAACACCTGATCAGCGCCGCCTGTATCGCCCGTTTTCGGCCGATCTTGCTGGCCTTTCTAACCAACTTTGCCGGTTTTTTGCCGACCTTACTGGAAACCAGCCAGCAAGCGCAGTTCCTGATTCCGATGACTTTGTCGCTGTCAGCCGGCCTGTTGATCGGGATGGCCGCCAGCTTGATTTTGACGCCGGTTTGCTATGCGATTTTGGGGGCCAGACGATAGGTGGTATCGCGGTAAAAACCAAAGCGGTAAGTTTGGCCTGATGCATTGGTGGCGGGGGTTTTTGGCAGGTAGCGATGTTGCCACCACTTACTAAATTAGCGGCGGATTCGCGTTGTAAGGCAATCCTATCAAGCCGGTGTTATGCTGCGAGGTACGGTGGCAGTGACGGGTATTTTCATTTACTAAAACATAGCTTTAGGGAGGTCTGAAAACATTTGTCATCGTTGTGTATGCGCGGATCTAGTAAGGTGATTGCAAAGGGCCCGCGCTTTCTGGGGAGCGGCACTTGGGTATTGTTATGAGTTACCTTGGGAAAGGTCGGCGCCGTTCAGTTTTTTCCGTTCTTTTTAAAATAGCCACTCTGATCTCAGAATTTTTGGGCACATTGTTCTTTACTTTGTCGTCAGTATTACTCGCCTGTGCCTGCCGATTTTGAGAATGGGTACAGTGATCTTTCCATACACGGGAGTCCACCATGAACAAACAGACATTCATCGCATCCGCCGTCATCACTACCTTAGTGGGTTGCGCCACGCCGCCGATTGAGCAGAAAGCGACCATCGAAAATGATTTGAGTACCGAATTACCCGCTTCAGCCGCCGGCATATCTGCAGAGCCACTGTACTTTTCTTCGCAACAAGAAGCCGAAAGCGCTTTGATCGGTTATAACTACGGGCTGACCCTGCTTGCCGATGGCCGGGTTCAAGCATTTGTCTCGGGTTTAAACGGGTCGGGCATGGAAAACCCCTTCGACGTGGTCAGGGCAAAATCGCAAAGTTCATCAGCCAAGATTACCGACCTGGCCGAGGCGGAAACTGAAATGGCATTTCCGCAAATTACCCTAACAGGCAAAAAGAACGGTCAGGCAGCTATCGACGCATTGGGCGACAAGCTGGGGGATGTGGCGAAAGCCTACGACATGTCCAGCGAACGCCTGGAAGATATATTGCGCACCGATGCGTCCGCCTGGATCGATGAAAGCGGCCGCCTGCTTTATATCGACGAGCATACCAAAATCACTCAAGGACAAGGCGAGCAAGAAACCGCCACGGTCACCAGCACCGGTAGCGGCGTAGCCAGTACGGCAACTGCCGACCCATTCGCCCTGCACAGCAAGCCTGGTTCCAATCGCGTTATTTATTTGGACTTCAATGGCCACATCGCGACCAACACGGCCTGGAGTATGACTACGCTTACCGCTCAAGCCTATGATATAGATGGCAACCCGGGCGCTTTCAGCACTACGGAATTAAATAACATTCGCGAAATATGGCAACGGGTAGCGGAAGACTACGCCCCATTCGATGTTGACGTGACGACCCAGGAGCCCACTTTGGATGCCTTGAGGCGCAGTAGCACCAGTGACATTCAGTACGGCACTCGAGCCGTGGTTACCCGGTCTATGCCGGAACTTTGCAACCAGACATGCGGCGGCGTGGCTTACGTTAATGTGTTTTCATATTATTCAGCCGCCTACCCGGAACGCTATCGGCCCGCCTGGGTATTCTTCGACAAACTGGGCAACGGTTATCCCAAATATGTTGCAGAAGCTATTTCACACGAAGTAGGGCATAACTTAAACCTCAATCATGATGGCAATGCCAGCACCGGCTACTATGCCGGCCATGGTAGCGGTGCTACCGGCTGGGCGCCGATCATGGGAGTGGGCTATTACAAACCTGTCGCACAATGGAGTAAAGGCGAGTATCCGGGCGCCAACAATCTGCAGGATGATCTTGCAGTAATAAACGCTGCGGGTGCGTCTGTGCGGCCCGATGACTTCCCGGATGCAACAGCCAGTGCGGCACCATTAGCCGGCGACGCCAGTGCGGTTTCACAAAGTGGCATCATCGAGCGCACAACGGACGTCGACGTTTTCGTATTTTCAACCGGCGGGGGCAGCGCGCAGTTGAATGTTACACCCGATGCAATAGCGCCCAATTTGGATGTGTTGTTAACGTTAATTGACGCGCAAGGCAAAACGGTGGCCCAAGCCAATCCGGTGGACAGCTTGGCGGCATCCTTAAACGTCTCGCTCAACGCCGGAAAATATTTCCTGAAAGTCGAAGGAGTAGGCAAAGGCGACTTAACTACGGGTTACTCTGACTACGGCAGCCTTGGTCAATACCAAATTACCGGCAATTACCCGGTTGTAGCGTTGGTGCCACCCTCAGCAGTCATCACAGCGCTGCCAACTGTCGGCGACGCTCCGCTGAATGTTACGTTGAATGGTGCCGGCTCAAGCACTAAAAACGGCTCGATCTCTTCATACGCCTGGAATTTCGGCGATGGTTCTGCGGCAACAACTGGCACATCGGTCAGCCACATCTACAATACCCCCGGCGCCTATACCGCAACACTAACCGTTACCGATAGCAGCGGTTTGAAAACCAGCACCACACAAAGTATTCAGGCGGCGCAAAGTGTCGTAGCGATGAATATGAAAGTTGCCAGTACCGTGATGACTCGAAAATTGTTAAGCGGAGGTAAATCGCAATGCGTCGCCAACATTACCGTTAAATCCGGAACATCGACCATTACCGGTGCAGGCGTCTATGGTACCTGGAGTGGCTCGGTTACCTCGAGCACCAGCAAAACTAATGTGACCGGGGCAAGCTATTCCATTACCGGCACAAAGGGCTCGACCAGTTTGAGCAGTGCCCTGTTACCTAGCAACAGCAAGGGTACTTGCGCGTTCACCGTCACCAAGGTAGTTAAAAATGGCTACTTGTACGATGGTAGTGGCGCTATTTCACGCAGTTTGTCCTGGTAAGTTAATTCTCGGGGGCGGCTGGTTCTTGGCCGTCCCCGACGTATTCCGGAGTTGCCCCGTTTGACGATAATTCATCCGAAATCGGGATAACCTTAAAAACATTACCGCTCCCGCTTACATCCCCTAGCGGCTTATCCCTCCTCTCCCAAAAGCTCCTATTGCCCTGCTCAACAACAAGCCCGCAAATAGCCGGCTCTGCGTCGTCACGTAAACTGCAAAAGACGCGCAACCCCCTGCCGCGCTAAAATCCCCCTATTGTGCGGTGTCGCACCCAGCCAACTTTTGACCATCATGCTCAATTTCAAAAACATCGCCATCCGTCGCGGCAACCGTTTGCTGTTTAGCGAGGCCTCTTTCACGATACATAAAGGCCAAAAAATCGGTCTGACCGGAGCCAATGGTGCCGGCAAATCCAGCTTTTTTGCGTTATTGCGCGGCGAATTGCATGCCGACGAAGGTGATTTTTCCATGCCGCCGAATCTGGAAATCGCCCATGTCGCCCAGGAAACCCCGGCCTTGGAATGTTCAGCCATCGATTATGTGCTGGACGGCGACAGAGAGTTACGTGCGTTGCAGGCAAAATTGCATACGGCCGAGCAAGCGCACGACGGCATCAAATTGGCGGAGCTACATGCCGCTTTGGATCATGTCGGCGGATACACGGCGCAAGCTCGGGCCTCGCGTTTGTTAAACGGTCTGGGTTTTAGCACCGAGCAAGAAAGCCGGCCGGTCAGCTCATTCTCCGGTGGTTGGCGTATGCGTTTAAATTTGGCGCAAGCGCTGATGTGTCGGTCCGATGTTTTACTTTTGGACGAACCCACCAACCACTTGGATTTGGACGCAGTGATTTATCTACAGGATTGGCTCGGCAAGTACCCCGGCACGCTGCTGTTGATTTCGCATGACCGCGATTTTCTGGACACCATCACCGACCACATCGTGCATATCGAGCAAAACAGAGCCGAAATATACACGGGCAATTATTCCGACTTCGAACGCATGCGCGCCGAAAAACTGGCTCAGCAACAAACCGCCTACGAAAAGCAGCAGCGTGAGATTGCCCATATCCAAAGTTTTGTTGACCGTTTTAAAGCACAAGCCACCAAAGCCAGACAGGCGCAAAGCCGGATCAAAGCGTTGGAGCGCATGGAATTGATCGCTCAGGCTCACGTCGATTCGCCGTTTGGTTTCAGTTTTCCGCCGCCGAAGAAAATGCCCAATCCACTGCTGAAAATCGAAGAAGCCGACATCGGCTACGGCGATAAAGTGGTGATTAAAAACGCCAGCCTATCGATTGCGCCGGGCGACCGCATCGGCCTGCTCGGACCCAACGGCGCCGGCAAGTCCAGCCTGATCAAAGTACTTTCCGGGCAAATGCCGGCATTGACTGGTAAGCTACAAACCGCTCAGGATTTGCATATCGGCTATTTCGCTCAGCATCAATTGGAATTGCTAAGCCTGGAAGAAAGCCCGCTCTGGCATCTGCAAAAGCTGGATAAACAAGCGACTGAAAAAGATTTACGCAATTTTCTGGGCGGCTTCGATTTTCGCGGCGACAAGGTCAACGATCCGGTCGGACCGTTTTCCGGCGGCGAAAAAGCCCGCTTGGTGCTGGCGATGTTGGTTTATCAAAATCCGAATTTGTTGCTGCTGGACGAGCCTACCAACCATCTGGATTTGGAAATGCGCCACGCTCTGAGCGTGGCTTTGCAGGAATACCAAGGCGCTCTGGTGGTGGTTTCGCATGACAGACATTTATTGCGCTCGGTGACCGACCAACTGTTATTGGTAGCCGGCGGCAAAATCCAGCCGTTCGACGGGGATTTGGACGATTACAAGCAATGGCTTGCCGAACAAAAGAAAGCGGGCGACGAACCGGTCGCCAACGACAATGGCGGCGGGGTGTCGCGCAAGGATCAGCGTAAACTCGATGCGGAGCGCCGGCAGCGTTTAAAACCATTGTTGGACGCGGTGAAAAAAGCCGAAGCGGCAGTGGAAAAGTTTCATCAGCAACAGCGCGATCTGGAAGAACAATTGGCCGATCCGGCCATTTATGCCGAGGAATATAAGGAACAATTAAAGCAGTTACTGAGCCGGAAAGGCCAAATCGATAGCGCGCTGGAACAGGCAGAAATGGATTGGCTGGCAGCGGAGGAAAACCTACAACAAGCGGAGTGATCATGTACCAACTGATGGTGTTGTTTTTTGAGATTTGCATTATGCGCAAAGGCCCGCAGGATGTGCCGGCGTCGCCTTGGTTAATGCGGCTGATGTTCATACCCTATTTGCTGGTTAATCTATTGATTTTGCTGCTGGATAGCGATTGGTCGCATGCCCTGCTGCAAATTGCCGCCGAGACGGTGTTGATGATAGGTTTTTGCTATCCGCTACTCTATTTTTCCGGAAAAACCGCCCGTTTTCCACAAACCCTGACAGCACTATTGGGCTCTGATGTGGTGATTAGTTTGTGCGCCATTCCGGCGGTCGCCAGTCTGTATACCCAGATCAGTCAGGTGGCATATATCGCGATGATAGCTCTGATGGGCTGGCATTGGCTGGTTAACGGCAATATTTTTCGGCATGCCCTGGATAGGCCGTTGATGTTCGGCTTGGCGTTGGCTTTTTTATATATACTGATTTCCACACAGGTTATGACTTTGTTGTTTACCGAGATCGCTGTTAGCGATTAGGAGGAATTATGTCGATTTATAAACATGTTTTATTGGCGGCCGATTTTTTTGAACATGGCGGTCAAGTTGCGGAAAAAGCCAGGCAAATCGCCGCGCAAAACGCTGCCCAACTGAGCTTGGTCCATGTGGTCGATAATTTGCCGATTACCGATCCGGCCTATGGCCCCATCATTCCCTTCGACGTGGATCTGACCCAGGAACTGATGGATGCCACCAAGAAACGCCTGCACGAGCTGGGCGAGAAACTACAGGTTCCCGCCGAACGGCAACATCTGGAAATGGGTAGCCCCAAACTGGAAATCGTCCGGGTAGCCGAAGAGATTCAGGCCGACTTGATTGTCGTAGGTTCGCACGGTCGCCATGGTTTAGCATTGTTGCTCGGCTCTACTGCCAACGGCGTGCTGCATCACGCTAAATGCGATGTACTGGCGGTGCGGTTAGCGGATGATTGAGCTGGTTTTGGGCGGCGCCCGTTCCGGTAAAAGCCGCTATGCCGAGCAACAGGCTTTGGCCTCCGGCCTGCCCGTGGTTTATATCGCCACCGCTGAAGCCGGTGACGACGAAATGCACAGCCGCATCCAGCACCATCAACAACGCCGGCCGCCGCATTGGTTAACCGTTGAAGAACCCATCGCCTTGGCGGACGTGATTAACGAATATGCCGGCAAACAACATTGCTTGCTGGTGGACTGTCTGACGTTGTGGTTATGCAATGTGTTGTTCGATAAACAAGGTAATCTGCAAGAACAGCGCTATCAGCAACAAGCCGATGCCTTATGCGCCGTACTGGCGACCGGCAGGCAACGGGTGATTATGGTCAGCAACGAAGTGGGCCTGGGTGTCGTAGCCGCCGACGCCATGACGCGCCGATTCGTCGATGAAGCCGGCTTTTTACATCAAAGACTCGCGCAAATCAGCGACAAGGTGGTGCTGGTCACCGCCGGTTTGCCGCAAATCCTCAAAACCCTGTAATTTGATTATGAACAGTTTATCCGCGCCGATTGCCGCGCCTGATGCCGCTTATTACCAACAAGCTTTAAGCAGGCAAGCACAATTGACCAAGCCGCCCGGCTCCTTGGGCTTGCTGGAGGATTGCGCGGTCAGGTTGGCGGCGATGCAGCGCCGGGAAATACCTAAACTGGAAAAAATCCATGTCAGCGTATTTGCCGCCGATCACGGCATTGCCGAGGAAGGTGTCTCGGCATTTCCGCAAGTGGTAACGATGGAAATGGTAAAAAACTTCGCGGCCGGCGGTGCCGCGGTGAATGTGCTGGCCCGGCATGTCGATGCCTATTTCGAAGTCGTCGATGTCGGTCTATTGCAGCCAGTGGCCTTACCCAATGTAATCAGCCATCGAGCCGGTGCCGGCACCGCTAATTTTTCACGGACAGCGTCGATGAACGACGAACAGTTAACGATAGCCTTGGCCGCTGGCCGGGCTGCCGTCGAGCGGGCGGTAGCGAACGGCGCCGATTTGTTTATCGGCGGGGAAATGGGCATCGCCAATACCACCAGCGCCAGCGCTTTAACTGCCGCCAGTTTGCGGATACCGGCCGCCGAGATTACCGGCGCCGGCACCGGTTTGAACGCCGGACAAATCGATCACAAAGCCCGTGTTATCGACTCCGCCTTACAGCTCCACCAAGCGGCTCTGCAATCGCCTTTGGATATTTTAAAAACCTTGGGCGGTTTTGAAATCGCCGCGCTCACTGCAGCCTATATCAGCGCCGCCCAGCAAGGTCTGCCGGTGTTGATAGATGGCTTTATCAGCAGTGTCGCGGCGTTGCTGGCGGTGGGGATCAATCCCGGCTGCGTGGACTGGTTTTTTTACGGCCATTGTTCCGCGGAAAAAGGCCATGCCCGCGTCCTGCAAGCCTTGAACGCTCAGCCGTTATTGAATCTGCAGATGCGTCTGGGCGAGGGTAGCGGCGCGGTGTTGGCGGTACCCTTACTGCAAATGGCCTGTCGTTTACACAATGAAATGGCCACATTCAGTCAAGCGCAAGTCTCTACTGCCTGAAATAGGCTTGCGTTAGCAAGCTGCGTCAAGCGCAATGGCGGGGCCTTGGGCTTTCCCGTATCATTAGCCGCGAAAAATAAGCTGGGCTGACGTCGAGCTTGCTTTGCGACCGGCAACTGTCCTAATGGCAGCTGCACATAATAATAAAAACATACAACTGATTTGGTAAACAACATGCTAGGACACATAGAAAGTTACGATGAAAGATGCCAGACCGGCGTGATCAAATACGAAGGTCAATTCTACGAATTCCACCTGGATCAATGGACATCGGAAGCGCCGCCCAAAGTCGGCGATGATGTGGATTTCGATCACGACGAAGATAAAGTCACCGACGTCAGCCTGGTCGGCGCTTATCTAATGGAAGCCAAGCCAGTCAAAAGCAAGTTGGTCGCGGCTTTGCTAGGGATCGCGTTCGGCGCGATCGGCTTGCATCGCATTTATCTGGGCTTCTATTTCCTCGGCTTCACCCAAGCCGTAGTCACGCTGGTTACCGGCGGTTTTGGCGTCATGTGGGGCTTCATTGAGGGCGTATTAATTGCTACCGGCCACATCTATAAAGATGCCAAGGGACGTCATCTTAAATAATCGTGGATGCTTTTCTGCTTGCCTTGCAATTTCTGACCCGCATCCCCGTTAGTTGTCGTGACGCGGCTGGCGCTCCCGTGTTGGGACGTTCGGTTTTGTACTATCCGGCGGTCGGCCTGCTGCTGGGTATGCTCCTAAGCCTGCCGCCGATACTGTTTGCCGGCAGTGCGCCCATGCTGTTGGCGGCTATCGTCTTGGCCGGCTGGGTCTTACTGACCGGTGGCCTGCATTTGGACGGTTTGGCCGATTGCGCCGATGCTTGGGTCGGCGGCTACGGCGACAAACAGCGTAGCCTGCAAATCATGAAAGATCCGGCTTCCGGACCGATTGCGGTTAGCTTGCTGGTGCTGGTTTTAGTCCTGAAGTTTGCCGCGCTGACCTCTATGTTCGAGCAAACTCGCCTCGCCCCCTTGCTGCTGGCCCCGGTTTTAGGCCGAACCGCAATTCTGGGTTTGATGCTGACAACTGACTATATTCGCCCAAAAGGCCTGGCCGAGGCGCTATTGCAACAATTGCCAAGAGCGCATATCCAAGCGGTGTTGGTGATTAGCGTCCTGACTGCCGCGGTGTTTTTAGGTTTACCGGCCGTACTGTTCGCCGGAGGCTTACTATGTTGGGTACGGCAAACCGCGGTCTCGCGCTTGGGCGGGGTAACCGGCGACGTTTACGGTGCGGCGGTCGAGCTAACGGAAGCCGCCGTGCTAATGGTTGCCATGCTGCAATGACACAGCAATCGCCGCGTTCGCCGGCAACTCCCGAGCACAAATCTGCACCGCAAGACGCCTCTGCCGCGCACCGCTTCCCTGACCAACAACTCGCCGGCGTCTATCGCGCCATCGCCGAACGCCGCGACATGCGGCATTTTCTTTCCGATCCGGTCGATGCCGAAGTCCTGGCACGTCTATTACAAGCCGCGCATCAGGCCGGCAGCGTCGGCTTGATGCAGCCCTGGCGCTTTATCCGCGTCACTGATCGCTGTTTACGTAATGATATTTACGCGCTGGTCGAACAGGAACGCAAACTTACCGCCGAAGCCCTCGCCGAACGGCACGACGAATTCATGAAGCTTAAAGTGGAAGGCATACTCGATTGCGGTGAATTGCTGATCGTCGCTTTGCCGGACCGGCGCGAGCAACACATATTCGGTCGGCGCACACTGCCGGAAATGGATCTGGCCTCGGCGGCCTGCGCGATTCAAAATCTGTGGCTGGCGGCCCGCGCCGAAGGCCTGGGGCTGGGTTGGGTATCGCTATTCGATCCGGACGCATTGGCGCAACTATTGAAAATGCCCACCGGTAGCCGGCCGATTGCGGTGCTTTGCTTGGGCCATGTCGCCGAGTTTTACCCCAAACCCATGTTGGAACTGGAAAACTGGGCAACGCCGCAACCTTTATCGGCGTTTGTCTACGAAAACGGCTGGCCCGATGCATCCTAAGCCGCCTTTCCACGCCCTGATGGTGCAAGGCACCACCTCCGATGCCGGCAAAAGTACCTTGGTGACGGCCTTGTGCCGTTATTACCGGCGTCAAGGCATCGCCGTCGCGCCATTCAAGCCGCAAAACATGGCATTGAATAGCGCGGTAACCGTCGACGGCGGCGAGATCGGCCGCGCCCAAGCCGCCCAAGCCGCAGCCTGCGGTTTGCCGCCGCATAGCGATATGAATCCGGTGCTGCTCAAGCCCAATACCGACACCACCGCGCAAGTGATTATTCACGGCAAAGTCCTGCAAAACCAATCGGCCAGCCAATACCACGATTATAAAAAAGTCGCCAAGCAAGCGGTTCTGGAATCGTGGCAGCGCTTGGGCGCTCAGTACCAGATGCTGATTGTCGAAGGTGCCGGCAGTCCGGCAGAGATCAATTTGCGCGCAGGCGACATCGCCAACATGGGCTTTGCCGAAGCGGTGGATTGTCCGGTGATTCTGATCGCCGACATTGACCGTGGCGGCGTGTTTGCGCACTTGGTCGGCACGCTGGAATTGCTGTCGGCAAGCGAACAACAGCGCGTAATCGGTTTTGTCATCAACCGCTTCCGGGGCGATATTGCGCTGCTAAAACCCGGTTTGGACTGGCTGGAACAGCGAACCGGCAAGCCGGTGTTGGCCGTGCTACCGTATCTGCACGATCTTTATCTGGAAGCCGAAGATGCCTTATCCACTCGGCATGCCCAACAGGGCCAAACCGGCGCGTTTCACATCGTCGTACCGCATTTGCCCAGCTTCAGCAATCATACCGATTTCGATCCATTGCAATTGCACCCCGGCGTACAGGTCAGTTTTGCGAAAAGTCCAGACCAGGTAGCCGGTGCAGACTTGATTGTGCTACCCGGCAGCAAATCGGTGCGTAGTGATTTAGCCCGTCTTAGAGAGCAAGGCTGGGACAAATTTATTGCTCGCCATTTGCGTTACGGCGGCAAACTGCTGGGGATTTGCGGCGGCTTTCAGATGTTGGGCAAAAGCATAGACGACCCGCTCGGATTGGAAGGTCCGGCCGGTAGTGCTGCCGGCCTGGATTTATTGGATATGCAGACGATTTTGCACGCGGAAAAATGCTTGAAACAAACCACCGGCACGTTTTATGGGCAAACGACAAAGGTGGCGGGCTACGAGATTCATCTGGGCGTCAGTAGCGGTCCGGCGCTGGCACAACCCTTATTTTCGCTAGCGGATGGTCACGATGGCGCCGTTTCGGCAGACGGACAGGTGGCGGGCAGTTATCTGCACGGTTTATTCGATTTGCCTGCCGCCTGCGATGCGCTGTTGCATTGGGCAGGCTATCGGCAAGCGCAAGCCCTGGATTTCAATGCGTTGCGCGAAGCCGGCATCGAGCGTCTGGCTGATTGTCTGGCAACGCATTGCAATTTCACCTTGCTGGAAGCGTTGGCGGCATCTACCCGGCGAGCTTGCTGACGCTCAGCCATTGCGGCGAATGGCTGAAATATGTGCCATTTCCGACAGCGGATTTTTTGCATAAACCCCTTTGTTTGATTAGGGCTGTTGCCGTTTTAACTGGGCAACCAAATAAAAGCGCAGGCCAAAGCGGCAATAACCCCTAGTCGCCATCCGGCTCGACAATGCGTATCGGCCGATTCCCGATCTTTATCCCGGTGACCTCATCCACAAGCACCGGTCTGATTTCTGCCCCCGTTTCTGCGTCCAAGATGCGCACCAGTTGGCCCTCGCCGCGATATTGACGTCCCCAGGCACCCATCGTGAACAGCACCGGCAGAAAATCGCGGCCGGCGGCAGTCAACACATACTCCTCACGCGGCGGGCGTTCCGAATAAAGCCTTTTTTCCAACAAGCCTTCCGCTGTCAGAGTCGCCAATCTGCGGGTCAGGATCGCGGGTCCGATTCCCAGGTTTTTCCGAAACTGGTCAAAGCGGGTGAGGCCGAAATGGGCATCCCGCAGAATCAAAAGACTCCATGCGTCTCCCAGAAAAGCCAAGCAGCGCGCGATTGGACAAGGGTCATCACAAATATTTTTATCGTTCATACAATTTTGGTAGTGACTTGCTTTCAAATTGGTAGTAACATAACTACCGAAATGATAGTAACACTTAGATGATAGACAATCCACCCCGCAAGGAGATTTGAGTTATGAGTATTAAGCAAAATATTAGTGTCGCGCTGGTTACCGGCGCATCCTCGGGCATCGGCGAAGCAACCGCTCTGCGGCTGACCGCGGCTGGCTACAAGGTCTACGGGACCAGCAGACGGGGCGCCCAAACCGGTCAACGTTCTTTTCAGATGCTGCCTCTCGACGTGACTAGCGATGTTTCCGTCGAAGCTGCCGTTAGCGAGGTGATGCAACGGGAAGGACGCATTGACCTGCTGGTGAACAACGCCGGCTTCGGGGTTGCGCCTGCTGGAGCGGAAGAGAGTTCGATTGAACAGTCCCAGTCGGTTTTTGATACGAACTTCTTCGGCATCGTCCGCATGACTCGCGCCGTTACACCCCATATGCGGCGCCAAGGCAGCGGTCGCATCATCAACATCGGCTCGGTACTTGGCGTATTGCCGATGCCGTATATGGCCATTTATGCCGCGAGCAAGCACGCGATCGAAGGCTATTCGGAATCGCTAGACCACGAGTTGCGTACCCGAGGCATCCGGGTCTCGGTCATCGAGCCCGCATACACAAAAACGAAGTTCGACGCGAACCTAATGGCGGCCGATTCGCAGCTTGAGGAATACCACGAAACCCGCGCGGCATTAGATAAGGTGTTGGAGGAAGTTATGGCTATTGCCGATGAGCCGGAAGTCGTGGCCGATGTGGTGCTGAAAGCGGCCAGATCGGCTCGTCCCAAGCTCCGATATACCGCGGGCGGTCTCGCTAAGCGCTTGAGCTTGCTACGCCGATTTGCGCCTGCTCGCGTATTGGACGCAGGGCTTCGTAAAGATCTGCGGCTCGACGCAATAAAAAAACCACAAATGTCATGAAGGCGTTCGTCGTCCAGCGTTATGGAAACCAAGTCGCATTTCAACACCGATTTAGTCTGAACTTAGCAACAAGGAATTTTTTGTGAATAGCACATTAACCATGAAAACCCTCACCTTCAAACGCTATAGCAAGTCGCCCGAGATCGGTTTTTCCGACATTTCTCGTCCCACACTGAAGGCTGACGAACTGCTGGTAAAAGTCCACGCCGCGGGCCTGAACCCGATCGACAACATGATTCCAACCGGGATGTTCAAACCGGTCCTGCATTTCCAGTTGCCGGCCACGCTGGGCAGCGATCTGGCGGGTGTGGTGACTGAGGTCGGCAGCAACGTAACGCGCTTCAAGCCCGGCGATGCGGTCTTCGCCAGTATCTTCGATCTTGGCACGGGGTCGCTTGCCGAATTCGCGGTGGTGCCGGAGAGCGCCGCCGCGCTGAAGCCGGCCAATCTGGATTTCGTGCAGGCCGCATCCATTCCGATGGTCGGGCTTACCTCCTGGCAAGCGCTGAAGGAACGCGCCAATCTTCGCGCCGGCCAGAAGCTGTTCATCCCGGCAGGCTCAGGCGGCATTGGCACCTTTGCGATCCAACTGGCAAAGCACCTTGGCGCCACGGTGGCAACCACCACCAGCACCGGCAACGTTGAACTGGTGCGCAGCCTGGGAGCCGATGAAGTCGTCGACTACAAGAAGCAAGATTTCGAGAAAGTGCTGGGCGACTACGACGTGGTGCTTGGCACGCTCAAGGGGGCCGAACTCGAGAGAACCGTCGGCATCCTCAAGCCGGGAGGCAAGATCGTCTCGCTGATCGGGCCGTTGGATGCGGCGTTCGCGGATGCCAAGCGCTTGAATTTCTTCCTCAGGTTCGTATTCGGGCTGATGAGCCGCAAGATCATGCGGCTTGCCAGAAAACGGGCAGTCACTTACTCATTTCTGTTCGTGCGTCCCGATGGCGATCAACTCAGTGAAATCGGCAAACTCCTCGAAGCCGAGTGCATCAAGCCCGTGATCGACAAGGTATTTCCGTTCGAGGAAGCCAAAGATGCGCTTGCCTACCTCGCCCAAGGGCGTTCGAAGGGGAAAGTCGTCGTCAAGATGCTGTGAGCAGAAGACACCTGGCCCTCCCTGGCTAACGCCGGGCACTGGGATCGATACGACGCTCACCGGTCCGATCTTTTCGCAGCGACGCAAACCGGCAAGTCTGCGCCACGTCTCCTTTAGCTACTCCATCGTAAATATTTTCAATGTGAATAACTGATGTTACGCAGCTGTGGTTTTTTGTCCCGTTATTCCGCCCCGAGCATCGCAGCTTTTGGCGGGAACAGCCCGTTAGGGGAGCGGCAAGGATGCCGCTCGTTTTCGGAGGGCTAAGGATAGCCCTTCCGAAAACCCTCGCCAAAAGCGAGAAGCGCAGGATCTAGGCGGAATCCGGGCGGCCTTTTCTTTGGATACTTTCTTTTGGCCGAGCAAAAGAAAGTATCTCGCCGGTCGGTGCGAGAACCGACTGCAACACAAACCAGTCGCGATAGCGACACTGATTCTGATGGCATCGGACAAACCATAAGGTTGCGTAACATCAGTGAATAACGTGAACCATTTTTTGATAACTCCACAGGCCGCTATAAATCGCAACTGGAAAGGCACGGGGCTGGTTGGCGTTCTGATGAAGAGCGCCACAGTGGCGTAGTTCGTCGTGATGTGGAAATAAAAAGGCTATTTGCAGAATGAGGTTGGAATGATGGCCGACAATCTTTATCATTGAACTCGATCAAGTGGTTGGAATTTGATTTTCTGATATCTCATGGAGTGGTTGAGTAGGGCTTGATTGTCTTGTTACGACCCTAATCCTTCTGTCAGTTATATTTTTAAATGGCAACAAACCATTAATGAGCAGTCGGGCACAATACCTCGGCCTTTAGCTCTTGAAGTCTCTCTGTAATATTCCTAGTTTGTGAATCAATATATTTATCAACCTTTGATTCTACAGTATTAAGTTCGTCTAAAAACTCGGCTTGTGTTGTGGATTTAGTTGCAAATAATGCATAAACGGCCAAAAATGGTAGCAATGCCGCAAAAACTGGAGCTTGGTACCAAGTTAGATTAAGATCAGTAGACTTTTTATGAAAATGATTTGACGAAGTTGATGGTACGTTAGATTCAAAAGGTGGGTAACCAAGTTTTTCTGAAAAAGTCCCATACATTTTTATTGTAGAATCGATTTCTTTATTAATTTGTGATGCAAGCGTTTTGTATAACTTATCTGTATCCGCGTTAATTTTTTCTCTTACATCACTTTCATTTGAACCAAAGTGTCCTATAGTTTTAATCTTGGCTTTAATATCTGTTAGCCAATCTCTCTTTATTTCATTCATGACGTAGTTGCATCTGAGCGGAACACGGATAATTAATGAATCAAAAAAATCAGAAAAAGCCTTGCGCTCCACATCGCCCTTTCCAAAAGGCTTTGTTTCGCCAGATCGCGTCTTTTTTTCTTCACTACAAACTGAAATTACTGAGATACCTTGAATAGACGCCTGTATTGTTTGCCTCATGGCGTTCTCGTCATCTTCGCCAACTTGATCGCATTTTGTCAGAATTACAGATACGTTGTAATTGTTTTCAATAAATTTTTTAATTATATCTATATCGCAATCTTGTATTCTATTTCCGCCAGCTTGAATACAATAAAAAACAGAATGAAACCATTCGGAGGCGGATTGATTTATGCCTCGTTTATCTAGCTCTTTGCTCAGCTCAGACATCCATTGATCATGCTTTCCAACTTCAAGGCCCCATGAATCAAAAAGGGTAACTGGTAAACCATTTATTTCCATTTCTACTGGATGAAATCCATTTTTAGTGACCGGCCTTCCGATGTCGGCTTTTACTACGCATTCTCCATATAGATAGTTTATGAAGGTGCTTTTCCCCACTCCTGTTTGGCCTACAATGGCAACATTATAACGAGCATTCATTTTACTTATCCTTGATTTTTATTAAAGTTATCTTTAAATCGTTGTTCGAAAAATGGTGCAAGGTTGTCAATAAACTTATTCAGTTCACCAACATCTCCTTCAAGTCCTTTTTCTATGATTGCCTCGCATAACTCTGAAACAGATAAACCTACTGCATAAGTTATTGAAGATGCGACGGATGCATTTATTAATCCACCGGCGACAGTCCCAAGCCCAGGGAAGTATTTGAATAATTGCCCAACAACCCAAATTCCACTGCCAGATATGACGCGGCCAATAATGGGTGTAAATATTGATCCATTCAGTATGCTTGAAAAATTATCAAGATTGTAAGCGTATAATATCCTAGCGATCATGGCAACCTGATTCCCTAAAAGCAACGGCGCATCAGAAACAGGTAAAGGAGTAAAACCAAAAAATGCAGCTCCAGCAACGTGTTGTTTAATAATTTTATTAGCTTCGTCACGCTTAATATTCAAACTTTGTTTTTGAGCGGATGCAAACGCAATCTTCAAGGCTTCTGGTAATTTTTCAATCGACCACTGTAATAAATCTTCAAACTGCCATTTTTGACCATTGTCTTTTGCGCTTGTTTCAAAAACTGGTATATTTGGTAATGATTTTTTTATTACCTCTATAAATTTAATTGACTCATTTTCTGATAGGAATTCAGCTTTGGTAATCACGATTGCGACAGGAATGCCATAGGCAGAAAGCTTGTTAATCGTTTCGATGTCGAAATCTAAAATTCGTCCTCCCGATGCCTGAATACAGTACCAAACCAAATGGATAGAATTGTCAGATTCTGACGAGCTAAAATCCCTCGCCGCGTATTGAAAAACATCCTCAATAAATACTCTCTCTTTTTCAGAGCCCACTTCATAGCCTTTAGTATCAAAAAGGACAATCGGAACTGTTTCACAAGAAAAATAATCAATGAATTGAGTAACCGGCTTTCCCGTGCCTGTCTTGGCCAAGTTTTCGCCAAAACAACAGTTTATTAGCGAACTTTTGCCAACACCAGTTCCACCGATTAACAGGATATTGGGTTTTTTCACTCCTCCTTTGAAGGTTTCAAATTCAGCACCTAGAGATTCTTCGAAATTATTTACACTCATTTGTGTCCCTTGATTTTATTTTTATTGAGAGCTCAATTAACGTTTAAGAAGTCTGCCAAATAACCCACCACAAAGTGTTTGAAGGCGGTTTAGCTCCAACTTTGACAGGGAATTACTACCGCATGTTGGGCAGCAGTCATAATATTCTCCAGGCATTAAAGCGTCGCTTCTCGGGGAAACGGCTTTTCTCCACCCACATGAAGCGCAGACATAGGCGAACGGTTTAGGTTTGATAGGCATGATGATTTTTTGTTTGATGGTTCTTAGTAAAATAGCGATTATCTGTCTCGCTACAGTTTTAAGTTCGTAGACAAGTCTGAAATATAGTTGATGAAGTTCAAATGACTAACCCTAACACGATATATTTGTTGTCTGACTTATACCAAGCTACTTAGCAACAAGTCATTGAATGCCTGCATTCAACGGTTGACCTGACAATTACTGGAAACCTAAGCCGTCCGGCAACGAGCATTGGCAGCCCAACCAACTTTTGTACATAACAAGCCATTGCGCTTATCAACGATCCAACCAGGTTTTGCACAAAACGGCGCGATAAAAAAGCATGAACAGTTCTGATTTCCAACCCTAGAATGCACATAGCCTTAAAAACGAACAGTTTGCGGTTCTCTGATAAAAAGAACGATACTGGTTGCGACAAAAGCGAATAGGCCCGACGCCACAAAAGCCAGGTGGTAATCACCAATCAGACTATGCACGTACCCGGCACTGTAGGCGGCAATGGCCGCTCCGATTTGATGTGCAAAACAGATCCAGCCGAATACCACGCCGACGTTTTGTTTCCCGAATAAATCGGCGGTCAAGGCCGAGGTGGCCGGAATCGTGGACAACCAATTCATACCGTAAATAATCGAGAAAATCATTAATTGCCCGATCATAGCTATGCTGGGCAGTACTATCAACGTTGCGCCTCTGACTACGTAATAAAACGCCAGCGGCCACCGCTTGCCGTAGCGGTCGCATAACCAGCCGGATAATATGGTGCCGAACACATCGGCCGCGCCCATGACACGGCCATGGTCATTTCGGTAAAGCCGTGTTCGATGCCGTATTGCATGGGATAATTGGTTTGCTTTTCCAGGTGTAAGAATATATCTTACTGAGACTTTTAATAATCTGATTAGGAGAACGACATGGCTCAAGCGCGAACCCAAACCGTTAGCCTCGGCGAGCACTGGAATAACCTCATTGACTCTTTGCTCAAGAGTGGACGCTATGCAAGCGTTAGTGAAATTATGCGTGACTCATTACGCTTGCTTGAGGAAAGAGAAGCGAACTCCAAATTGCAATCTTTACGCACATCCCTAATTCAAGGTGAGGAGAGTGGCGATGCCGGCGAATTAAACATGGAAACAATCAGACTGGAAGCCAAAAAAGAAGCCGGTTTAGTCTGAAAATGCGCAAAATCCATACTCAGGCACTCGCAAAACAAGATCTAAAAAATATCTGGCTTTACTCATTTAGCAACTGGGGCGAGGTGCAGGCGGATCGCTATTTTGATGAATTAAATGCGGCTTTCGCTTTAATCGCTGAAAATCCGGAATTGGGTTTTGCCTGTGATTACATTCGTGAAGGGTACAGGCAATTCCACATCAATCGCCATTTAGTTTTTTATCGTGTTACAGCAGCCAAGATTCATATTGTACGGGTGCTACATGACAGTATGAATTACACTGCGCAATTATAAAAATTTCAGGACAGGGTGGGGTGTTGATTTATGGAAGCTTGATCATTCATCATGAGGTTCGAATTTTTTACGAAGGTATTTCCCAGAACGACAGCGGATAGAATCACCATAGGCAAAACGCCGCATTCTACCTATGGAAAACAAAAGACATGAATAATTCAAACGCTGAATTAATCCACGCCCAAAAAGTCCGATTTCCCCAATTCAACCCCATTGTGCCTAAGGATTGCGTAGGTCATCGTGATGTGGAAATAAAAATTAGGTAGGACAAAATCCAGCAAGTATGGCAGACCGACAAAGTTTTTCTCGGTGCCGCCAATCTTGAAATTAATAGCCAGATTCTCAGTGCCATTTATTTGCGCCGGGGTTACATCTTGGATAAAAGCGATGGCTTTGGATATACGAGCCTGCAAATCGGCAAATGTGCTTTCATTATCCTCATAGCATGGGTTCTCTAACCCCGCCAAGCGAGCGGCACAGCCTTTGACCATATCCGTTGCAATTTGAACTTGTTTGCTGAGCGGAAACATATCGGGGGCCAAACGGTAATTGATAAACACAGATTGATCAATATTTTTCGCTTCGGCGTGGATTGCGGCTTTATCAAGTATTTTCGATAAATTGCCCAGCATTTTGATAAAAACTTTTATTGATACTTGATACATATCGATGGACATAATAACCCCCTATTTTTAAAAACATTTAATCAGATTAATGAAACGCAGAAGTATTGACCGCTTATTACGCATACTGCGCAATGCCATTCCCAAACGACCAATTTTCCTTTTTGACTTCAACTAGACTTATTAAGACATCTTCTCTGCGTATATCTAGCTGATTATGTAGACTATCGGCTATGTTTTTATAAAGTGATTTCTTTAAATCGACACCTCTGCCTTCATTCAAGGTTATTTGTATAAAAACGATGCCATCGCTTCGATGTATACCAAGATAATTGGAATCGTAAATTAAAGAATTATTATCATGCTCGGTAATAACCTGAAAACAATCTTTTTCGGGTACATTGATTGTGCGCACCATTTCTTGGTGAACGATTTGGCCAATCTTTCTCCCGAACTCTTTATTTTCTTGCTTCATTAACGATATTCGAACTAAGGGCATGTTATTCCTCCAAAATTAAATTAAAAACGAACAGTTTGTGGTTCTTTTATGAAAAGAACGATACCGGTTGCGATAAAAGCGAATAGACCTGACGCCACAAAAGCCAGGTGGTAATCACCCATCAGGCCATGGACATACCCGGCACTATAGGCGGCTATGGCCGCCCCGATTTGATGCGCAAAGCAGATCCAGCCGAATACCACGCCGACGTTTTGTTTGCCGAATAAATCCGCTGTCAAGGCTGAGGTTGCCGGAATCGTGGATAACCAATTCATGCCGTAAATAATCGAGAACAGCATTAATTGTCCGGTGCTATCTATGCTGGGCAGCACTATCAGCGTTGCACCTCTGACGACGTAATAAAACGCCAATGGCCAGCGCTTGCCGTACCGGTCGCATAACCAACCGGATAAAATGGTGCCGAACACATCGGCCGCGCCCATGACGCCTAAGGACATGGCCATGGTCATTTCGGTGAAGCCGTGTTCGATGCCATGCGGAATCAAATGAGTCTGAAACAGTCCGGAGGTGGTTAAACCGCAAATGCCAAAACTCAAGGCTAACAACCAGAACTGCGGACTGCGCATGGCCGAGCGCATGGGATTTTGATCCGGCTTAAGCATTGTTCGATGAACGCCATGGTCGCCATACGCCGACAGGCCTTTTGATTCGGGATCGTCTCTTAAAAATTTCAGCACCAACGGTAAAGCCACCAAGCCTAAGCCGACGGCGATAAACAATGTCGCCGCACGCCAGCCTTCATGCACATTGATCTGCATGAGGACAGGGGTGAACACTAATTGGCCGGAGGAGAAGGCAGCGCCCAATATGCCTAGCGCCAGTCCGCGGTGTTTATGAAACCAGCGATTGATCAACGCCGACCCCATAATCATGGAAGTGCCGCCCGAACCTGCGCCAATCAGCAATCCCCAAAACAAATACAGCTGCCAGGATTCCTGCATAAAAACGCTGCCACCGGCGCCAGCCACCGACAAAATCAAGGTGATAACGCTGATCCGTTTGGCACCGTAGACATCCATCAATCGGCCTAGAAACGGTCCGGCTAGACCAAATAACAGCAGATTGAGTGAAATGGCGCCGCTAATGGTTTCCCGGTTCCAGGCAAACTCCTGTTCCAGAGACAGCATGATGATCCCTGGAACGGAGCGCAGCGCCGATGCCATAAACAAGCATAGAAACGTGACCGCGAGTATGACCCAGGCATAGTGAACCGAATCAATGTGACTCTTTGGCATGGCGACTAATGACTTAAACATTTTCGTGAGAGTTTGTTAGTAACTGACATTACGCAACCTTATGGTTTGTCTGATGCCATCAGAATCAGCGTCGCTATCGCGACTGGTTTATGTTGAAGTCGGTTCTCGCACCGACAGGCGAAATACTTTCTTTTGCACGGCCAAAAGAAAGTATCCAAAGAAAAGGCCGCCCGGATTCCGCCTAAATCCTGCGCTTCTCGCTTTTGGCGAGGGTTTTCGGAAGGGCTATCCCTAGCCCTCCGAAAACGAGCGGCATCCTTGCCGCTCCCCTACCGGGCTGCTCCCGCCAAAAGCTGCGATGCTCGGGGCGGAATAACGGGACCAAAAACCATGACTGCGCAACATCAGTTAGTAAACAGCCCTATTCGGCGTCTTCGATTTTTTCCATTAGCTCGATCAGCCGAGTCACGCCTTGTAACAATATCCCGCCCACACCATGGGCAAACCATACGCCAATCACGAATCCCCAATGGATAGGCGCGGCGAAGAATTCCTCTCTAAACCAGAAGGTATGCCCCCATTCGTTGAATCCGACGCTGACTAAGATCATGAAGGGTCCGAACACCGCCAAGGTCAAAGGCAAGGAGATGCCTTTGGCATACAAGGGCAAGCGGGTTCTAGCATACAACCAGGCGCAGCCGCCCAGGATCACGTACAGCGGGAAGTTGAAGTAAAACTCGATGATGTGATTAGCGGTAAACGGCGTATCGCGGATCGCCACCTGATGCCAGGAATTGTCCTGTTCGGCAAAATAACTGCCCGCCCAGTACACCGCAAAGGTGTAGATGCTGATCCACATCGTCAAGGTGAAATAGCGGCGGATTTCTTCCTTGGGCGCCAACTGATCCAGATTCCGGTCGCGCGTGGTCCATAAGTAACCCCAAAAGCCGCTGACGACGACGGCGAGAACCGCCAGTTCGATATAAAACAGCCGCATCCAGTACTGTTCGAACGCGGGTTCCGTGGAATCCAAACCGTGCGCGATGGCAAAAGCGCCCTGATACAACCGTAAACTGATGTAGATAACCGCTAATAGACCAAAACCCTTTAGGTACTTAGGTAAGTCGATCAAATACCAAGGCAATGATTTTGGGGTTTCGGTGCTTAAGCTAACATGTTCTGTCGTGGTAGCCATGATGTGTGCTCCTGAATTAATTGAATTTGGGAATGACGGCGGCGGAAATGCTGGAGATATAGCGTTTTCCCATCACGTCGTCGTAAAGAAACAGTAAGCCACCCACTCGGCTATCCGCGTCTTTGATTAGTCCATCCAGCTTTTCCGACTCCCAGGCCGCATCGCGCACTTCAATAGTGACGGTACGTTGTTCGCCGGGGGCGATAGGCGTGTTGTCATTCAGGCTCAGGCCTTTATTGCTGACGTCGTCCTTGCCGGGCACGTTGCCTACCTCGGATAGATCATCATTCATGAAATGCACGTTGGAACTGGAAAACTCGCCTATCCTGACCGCCCCTTGGCTGCGATTATCGACACTAACCTGCAACACCATGGCACGTTGCGCCACGTTGTATTCGGCTTTTAGCGTGTCGACATTGACCGTTCCGGCATTGACTTGAGCCGGTAAAGGCAAAATCCTATCCAGTCCTGCTTGTAATGGGATGGTGTCCGGATAACGGCTATTGGTTACGGAATTAATCACCAATACCAATACCGGAATGCCCACTAACACGGCCTTGGCGATGACTTTGTCCCGAGCTGTGATCAACTCATGTTCCAAACCGGCATCCAACATCCGGTAACGGCTGATGAACAAGGGACGGCGCACCCACCACAACAGCCAGGCAGCCGCCAACGCTCCCCAGAACAGGTGCCAAAACACACCATTGGCAAAGCCGAAGCTTTCCATGTCGATCATTTCACCGTTGATGGTTTGAATGGTATTGCTAAAGTCCGCGGGATCGCCGCCAATGTCCAGCCACACCCCAGGGCCCATTACCTGACCGGCGTCTTTTAAATTAAAAAACGGATGGATGTGATAATGGCCAGGCAAACGGCCCTTCATGACCACCTTGAACTCGTAGTCACCGCCCGGCTCCAGGGCTACCGAGTTGGTCCATGGTTTGCCGTTCAGGTAACGTTCGGTGCGGATCAGTACCGGCCCAGGTGTTGAAATATTCAGGAAAGTGGCTTCCGGCTTTGGCACACTGATCGGCCAGTCTTCGGCGACATGAAACTTGCCGCTAACGCTGACTTCATCGTTGACGTTGAATTTTTGCGTGGACCATTGCACGTCGTACCACTGGATGGTGCGCATCCTGATGAACGGCTCCAGGGCTTTTTCGCCATGTGCCTGCGCGGTGGGTACCGTAAATATGGACAATACATTGACGCACAGCAACGCCAACAGCCAAGGTTTAAAGAGTGATTTCATGACCATTCCTCCTTAGATTTTTTTCAAATAACGGGTGGTGGCGAACCATTTACCGATGTACCACCACAGCGGATACATCAACGAGCACAACAACGCTGAACAGAATGCCGCCAAAGGTGTGGCGTACTGACCGTAGGTGCGCAAGGTGCCGCGCTCGATGATGCGCAAGTATTCAGGCATGCCGGTGCGGATATATTGGAAACCAAATAAATCGGCCACAGTCAGCTGGCTGTTGTGGTATTCGACCGCTTGGTGGAACATGCCGAAGATCGGCCAGTTGGTCGGGTAAAACAACAAGGCAAACGCGCCACCGCCAAAAATGGAGGTGATGGTCAGGCTGTTGGTCAGCATCAACAAGGTATCCAGTACCAAGGCTCCCGGCACCATGGTGGCCGGCAACACCATGTTGACGGGAAAGAAATTCCAGTAGTGATAGGCAAAGATTCGGGCAACCCAAGTGCCGATCAACAACGCTGCAACGCAGAGCGTGGCGCCCAAAGGTAGCCGGAACTTATCCCATAACACAGCTTGAACAGCCGCTGGAAAGGTGATGCCGATTAAGGGTGTGACCAAAGGCCACCATTGCCGATCTTTCCAATCGACCCAGAAGTCCCAGTCGCCGACGGTCAGGGCGAAATGCAGATGGAACGAACCGATGAATAAAAATAGGGCCAGTACCAGAATCAGATAATCGTAAGCTCTGGCCAGCCGGGCTTTTTCGCCCCGATAAGGTTTGAAGGTTGAAATTGGAATTTGTGCAGACATGGTAAGAATCCCCCGTAATATGTTTCAGTAAACGGCAATCGCCATTGAGTTTTGGGCGCGCCGCCAACCGAAAAGCTACCCTTGGGGGAGTTAAACCTTGTAGGCTTGGACGACGCGCTCGGGGTATAAGGTAGGGAGAAACGGCTTGGCTGTGAAATGGTGAAATTTCATCCGCTACCATCAAGACTGTTCATACCGGCCAGCAGCGATATTGTTTAGTATGCAGCCGAATTTTTTGAGGAACTCAGGATGGCTAACCTACGCACTTTCGACTTAAACCTATTGCTGGCTTTCGATGTTTTGATGCGGGAGCGCAATGTCACCCGCGCGGCGGAATGCATGTTCGTCACCCAGTCGGCGATGAGCCATACCTTGCACCGCTTACGCCAGCAATTGAACGATCCAGTCTTGGTTAAATCGCCCACCGGCATGCAGCCGACCGCACTGGCGCTGGCCTTGGTGGAGCCGGTACGCAGTCTGTTACAGGAAATGGAACGATTGCTAGAGGCACCCCAGGCCTTCGATCCGGCATCCAGTCAGCGCCGTTTCACCATCGCCGCGACCGATTACATGGAGTTTTTGATCTTGCCAGAGTTGTCGCAATTGATAGAGCAAACGGCGCCGGGCGTGGACATTCATGTCAAACGTACGGAATCTGCTTTTCCCTTGGCGCAGTTGGAAAACGGCAGTCTGGATGTGGTGTTGGGCTTTGCCTCGGTACTGAATCCGCCCGCGCATTTGCACTGCGAACATTTATTCATGGATCGCATGGCTTGCGTGGTCAGGCAGGATCATCCCACCATCCAAGCCGCACCGTCGTTGGAGGACTATTTGGCGGGGACGCACATGCTGATCTCCCGAACCGGCGATAAATTGGGGGTAATAGACGAGAAATTGACCGAGTTGGGCTTGGAGCGGCGTATCAATTTCATCGTGCCGCATTTTCTATCGGCACCCTTGATCGTGGCCCAAACCCACATGATTTTGTCTTTGCCTTATCGCTTGGCCATAGCTTTTCAGAAACTGGTGCCGCTGCAAGTATTACCCGTGCCGGTGAGTTTACCGGACTACGATTTGGCGATGATTTGGCATCCGCTATGGGAAAAAGACCCGGCCCACGGTTGGTTGCGCGAACAAATCAACGCCATAGGCCGGAAAATAAGCGCATCTCAAATCAATCTTTAACGTCCTGGCAGGCCCGCGGCCAAGGCTTTGACCTTCAACAGAAAGTAAGGCGGTTTGGATTGGTTGTCGCCGCCGTTCAGTGTGGCTGAGCGATGCAAGCGATTCACTACCGCATAGAGTTGGCCGTTAGCGCCAAAACTGAAGGAATCGACCCATGACAGCCTTGGACACTGCGCCAATTGCCGGTATTGTCGGTTAGGCGCGATCACGCCAATCGCATTATTCGCCAAGTCCCCCAGATAAATATTGTTGTTTTCATCAATGCTGATGCCGTCCGAAATCGGTTTGTCGCTGTAGTGTTCCACCTGCTTTGCCAGTTCTTCAGGCGTTAACGACTCGTTGACCAAATCCGCCGCTTTAATCCGGTAAAGACTGAGGCCGTGCATCGGCCCGAAATAGACCCATTCGTTGGCCAAATCCTCGGTAATCGGATTGACGCCAATATGCGGTTTGACCAACTCGCCCGCCGGGGTTTTCACCTGAATCGGCACATTGTCGATGACCAAATCGACGTTTTCCGGCACCACACTTTTATGGCCTTCCAGCACCCGCCGCGCCGCACCGGTAGACAGGTTGACCACAATCAAGGCGGCATTCGCGCCACCGGCCGGATCGCTGATGAAGGCATGATTGTGGTTGGCATCCAACGCAAAGTCGTTGACGAACGCATCCTTGGGCGCGATCGGCGCGGGTAAATAAATCAAGCGCTGGAGTTTATTGGTTTTGGTATTCCAGCCGACCAGCTTGGGCGTCACCCCGCTCCGCATGCCATTATCCAGCATCCAGACGATACCGTTGCTATCGGAGCGGATACCCAGCACCGAATCGAGTTTGATCGGTGCAGTCGAATCGGTTGCGGACAGTTCCTTATTCGGAAAAGGCAGCAAGGCCTGGTCTTTGTATTCCACCACCGTGTATTGCGGTTGATAAAACTGATGCTGGCTCATGATGATCCGGCCGTTGGCAGTCGCCGTGACATTGCCGGGGCCGGTATCGAGGTTGGCGAATACATCAAAATGAGAGTTGCCATCCGCCAAAGCCTCAAAGGCTGCAAACACCATGGCGGTGCAAAATAGGATTCCACGGTTCATTATCATCTCCAGTAAGTTGTTGGGTTAGGCAACACCATACTGGATCGTTAGACCCCTGTTAAATGACATCCATTCATCACGAACCATTCAGTACATTGATGATGATTGGCGTATTCAATTTTGGAAGCGCAGCGATAGCGAAGTGAAGGTTTTTATACCCAGATAGCCGCAGCGCCAAGTTGCGGGAGAATCTAAGCTCAACCCCTGGTTAGAGCGGAACAATGTGACACGGGTGCCGTTCGGGCCGAGCCCATCGAAGCCCAGGCTGGCGCCCCCTTCGATAGACTCAAGGCGAATGGTATTTAGGGGGCGAGTTAATAATAACGCCCAGAAAAACGCCGTATTTGAATTTCTCCATTACATTTCAACATCCAATACATTCAAAACATCCGGCCTTTGTTGCACGAACACTTCTGGTCGCTGAAGTATTCGATGCCAATTGCGACGAGTCATTTGTTCAATCCAGTCCAACACATCATCAAACTCGTCATCGCTCCATGATTCGATAATCGCCAGGGTGACGGGAGGCGCATATAAAAATTCGAGCGCACTTTTCATATTTGCGTAACGTAAATTCATGGTATTTCTCCTATGGCTTTATGCTTGGCAGTGAATGACTGTAAGGATCTTTAATATGTCTACGATTTGGCTTTGGTTAAAAAAATACCCATAAGGTTCCGCCTTGATTAGCAATGCCCGCATTTGAGTCTGCGCCACAAGTTGCCGATAGCGGCCAGCCTACACTCTTAAACCCGCGCAGGTGTTGCTTGATTCAAGTTACTGGCCAATGATGCGGAACCAAATAAAAGTGTGGATAGGATAAATTGACCGGAGACGAAGCTGAGCACGCCGGTGACAAAAAACAAGCCAATCATCACGTCTCTATAAATGTTTTTTGAAATATTCATGGGGTCCACCTTGACTATGTTTAGTCGCTTTGTAAGTACGACTTCACTATATACCCACCAAAAATATTTACAATCAGGCATTTTATTCATGATTTGTTTCTTTTATGGAAACAAATCGCCCGGAACTTTTGTACTCTGTAGCGCAAAATAGCTACCGTCATTCAACTTCGCGGAGTTGTGTGAGCGGTCGGACGGGTTAGCGGCTTGTTTGACGTGGAATTTTTGACCTTAGCGTGGCAGGGTTTGCGTTCCCAATTAGCTCAAAACTGCCCTCTTATTAGGTTATCAACGGATAAGAATAATTTTTCTGCGCGACGGTTCCGCGGACGGGATTTGAGATTTCGGGGATGATGTCAATGCAGTTGGTGTTTTAGGTGTCGCTAGCGCGACGGCTAGTTTTTAATGTCGGGTCTCGGCCCGACAGCCGATACTTTCGCTACGAAAACCATCCCTGGTTTTCGCCCTCCGGGCCAGCCTATCGGCTGTTCAAATTCGCTCCATGCGAATTTGTGCGTGGCCAAAAGAAAATATCCAAAGAAAAGGCCACCCGGATGCCGCTTAGATCACTCGGCACATCCTTGTGCCTCGCCCTTCGGGTGCGATTCATGCAAATCGGCTATCCTGCCGATTTGTCCTGCGCTCCTCGCTTTTGAACGGGGTTGCCGAAAGGGGCTTCCTGGCCCTTCGGCAACGCGATGCATCCCTGCATTGCCCCTAACGGGCTGATCCGTTCAAAAGCTCCGGTGCTCGGCGCGGCATACGAGAGAAAACCCGTGCGCGATTTGCAGGGTTTGAGCTTATAAAAATTGTAGCCATTTTGAGGTAGCTCCGAATAGCAAAGCGTATTCGGAGGAATGAAGGGAGCTTACAATCATTGTTTGCCTTATTGGAAGCAGCACATACTCTTAAAGATTTAATTCAACATGCGTCCGATTACGCTGCGCTAATCGGACCTTGCGCTTTATCTCGTTCCCACGCTGAGAACATGTGATTTCGGTACGCAATTTTCAGATTTAACTAGATGTTAGATATCCTCATTTTCAAAGAAATCATTATCTAACGCTTTGACCTCATATGAGTTTTTCACTTGAACCCCTACCCCGAATTTGTACATCAACTCAACCAATCGCAGTCCGTTAACTAGAACGATTGTGTGATGGGCTGCCTTAGCCTTCTTCTTTGCATTTTCGTCAAAATCGGAGGTTGTGACAAAAATTCCCTTGGCTGTGTCACCACTCATGGCCCCGATGAAATTTCGAATATCGGGTTCACGGACCTTGTTGTCAGTATACCGTTTGGCCTGAATGTAGATCTTCTCCAAACCAAGTTGATCTTCATTTATGATTCCGTCAATTCCGCCATCACGGGATTTGGAAGTTTCAATGAATTCGCCATAGCCCATTCGATTCAGCAAGATAAGAATAACTCTTTCGAAAGCGAATGGATCAATCAGCTTCAGTTTCTGTAAAAGCTCAATTTTGACATTGTCTTCAATCTGTTCAATGCCAGAATCAATAAGGTCCTGTGGACTTGAGTTGGCAATTTCTTGCTTTTCAGAAATCGCTCCCTCCGGTTTGTAGAAGCCGATAACGTCAGACGCCAGTTGATCTATTGAAATCGTTTCGACCTTTGCGGACTTACCTTTCTCGGTAATCTGGACATAACCGCGTTGAGGATAGTGGACTAGACCACCTTTCTTGAGATAGGACTTTCCCCAGGCGATTCTGTTTTCCAGAAGTCGATCACCACTCTTTGTTGTCTGATTCAGCAATTCTGGCGGAAGCTTTGAGTAGTATTTCTCTTCGACAAGCCGTAACAACTCCCGTCCTGGAACGACCCTACCATCACGCAGAATGTCAATTATTGGAAGGAATGTGTCATTGAACTTCGGTAATTCCAATTTTTTTCTCCTCTGTCAACCCGATAAGGCGCAATTGGTAGGGCGTCAATAGGCGTAGCCGTATTGCGCCGTATGTTGGTCTTAAATCATTCGGCGCATTACGCTATCGCTAATGCACCCTACAAAGGGTCGTAAACAATAAGCCGCGGATTTGGCGCGGGGTTTTCCCGTATGCCGCGCCGAGCACCGGAGCTTTTGAAGGGATCAGCCCGCAGGGGCGATGCAAGGATGCATCGCGTTGCCGAAGGGCAGGAAGCCCCTTTCGGCGACCCCGTTCAAAAGCGAGGAGCGCAGGGATTAAGCGGCGTCCGGGTGGCGTTTTCTTTGGATACTTTCTTTTGGCCAAGCAAAAGAAAGTATCTCGGCTGTCGGGCCGAGACCCGACATTAAAAACCAGCCGTCGCGCTAGCGACACCTTATTGGAAAAATCTCCCCTAGCCCCTCTTTTTCAAAGAGGGGAACACGTTGGCTATAACCAAATGGCCGTGCTAAGCCTACTCCAAACCATCCACATCTTTCCGCTCAACCCCAAAACTCTCCAACAACATCAACCCCACGCCAATACAAATCGCCGAATCAGCAATATTGAAAGCCGGCCAATGCCAGTCCTGGTAATAGACATCCAGAAAATCGATCACATAACCATAAGCTACCCGATCGATCAGATTGCCGATAGCACCGCCCAACACCAAAGCCAGGGCGACGGCCATCAAAGTCTCGTGTTTTTGTAAACGATAAAGCCAGACCGCGATGATGCTACTCATCACCACCGCCAGGCCGGCGAATAGCCAGCGCTGCCAGCCGCCGGCCTGGGCCAGGAAGCTGAAGGCCGCGCCGGTATTATGTACGTAGGTCAGATTGAAATACGGAAGCAAGGGGATCGACTCAAATAGCTGCATCGAACCGTCCACCGCCAGCTTACTGGCTTGGTCCAACACCAGTGTGACTGCGGAAATCCACAACCACTTAAGCATAACGACGGGTCTCGCCAGGGCCAGCGACGTTTTCCACACAGCGGCCGCACAGTTCCGGATGCTCCGGGTGCTCGCCGATGTCGTAGCGTTGGTGCCAGCAGCGCACGCATTTGGCATGCTCGGATACCGTGACTTTCAATTTCACGCCATCCAGTTCGGTCGCGACCGCATCGTCCGGGCAGAATTGCATGTCGGCGACGCCGGCGTTGGACGTAATAAAGACAAAATGCAGCTCGCTGGCCAGTTTGTTCAATTCCGCGCCGTAAGCGTCATCACAATACAATTCCACTTCCGCATTCAAAGACGCGCCGATGGCGCCCTTGCCGCGTAGTTGCTCCAGTTCCTTGGAGACCACGGTGCGCACTGCCATCACTTTGTCCCAAGTGTCACGGCTGATAGCTGCGTTGGCGTCCAGTGGGAATAAGCCTTCGTACCAGGTTTCCAGAAACACCGATTCGCCGCGTTGGCCGGGAATGAATTGCCATAATTCGTCGGCGGTGTAGCTGGTGATGGGCGCTAGCCAGCGGGTAAGCGCTTCGATGACATGGTACATCGCGGTTTGCGCGGAACGCCGGGCCAGGCAATCTTCCTTGGCGGTGTATTGGCGGTCTTTGATGATGTCCAGGTAAAAGCCACCCAAGTCGATGCTGCAGAAGGTCAGCACTTTTTGGTAGATGCTTTGGAACTGATACGCGCTGTAAGCGGCTTTGATCTCTTCCTGCAATTGCCAGGCTTTATCGACGGCCCACCGGTCCAGCGCCAGCAAATCGTCTTTGGCGACCAGATGTTGGGCGGGGTCGAAGCCGTCCAGGTTGGAGAGCAGAAAGCGCGCGGTATTACGCAAGCGGCGGTAGCCGTCGGAAGTGCGTTTCAAAATCTCATCGGACACCGACATTTCGCCGCGATAATCGGTGCCGGCCACCCACAAGCGCAACACATCCGCGCCCAGCGATTTCATCACCGTTTGCGGCAGCACCACGTTGCCTTTGGATTTGGACATTTTCTTGCCCTCGGCATCGACAGTAAAGCCGTGGGTCAATACTTGTTTGTAAGGCGCGACATCGTTCATCGCTACCGATGCCAATAAGGAAGATTGGAACCAGCCGCGATGTTGATCGGAACCTTCCAGATACAAATCGGCCGGGAAGCGCAGTTGCTCGCGGCGCTCCAACACGGCGGCATGGGTCACACCGGAATCAAACCAGACATCCAGAGTGTCGGTCATTTTTTGGTAATGCTCGGCATCGGCACCAATCAATTCCGCCGCGTCCAGCTCAAACCAGGCGTCTATGCCTTGTTGTTCGATGCGTTTGGCCACTTGTTCGATCAATTCGCCGGTCCGTGGATGCAATTCGCCGCTTTCTTTATGCACGAAAAAGGCAATCGGCACGCCCCAGGTACGCTGGCGAGAGATACACCAGTCCGGACGGTTATTCAGCATCGCTTCGATACGGGCTTGGCCCCAATCCGGTATCCACTCTACCCTTTTCACTTCGTTCAAGGCGGTATCGCGCAGGCTGTTTTTCTCCATGGAGACGAACCATTGCGGGGTGGCGCGGAAGATGATCGGGGTTTTGTGGCGCCAGCAATGTGGGTAGCTATGCAGCAAGGCGTGGTGATGCAGCAATTTGCCGCGCTCGCGCAATACCTCCAGCACTTTTTCATTGGCGGTAAACACGTGCAGGCCGGCGAACAGTTCGGTGCTAGGCAAAAATACGCCGTTGCTGCCGACCGGATTGTCGACGGGCAAGCCGTATTTCATGCCTACGACATAGTCTTCCTGGCCGTGACCGGGGGCGGTATGCACCGCACCGGTACCGGCATCGGTGGTGACGTGGTCCCCGAGTATGATCGGTACTTGGCGGTCGTAGAACGGATGTTGCAACAATTGGTTTTCCAGTGCTGCGCCTTTGCAGTAACCGACGATGTGATGCTCACCAATGCCGTAACGCAAAACCGCGTCTTTTAGCAGGGCTTCCGCGATGACCAAGCGTTCGGTTTGGCCGTCGATTTCGCATTGCACCACCGCGTATTCCAGATCCGGATTTAGCGCCACGGCCTGGTTGGCTGGCAGCGTCCAGGGTGTGGTGGTCCAGATCACCACCGACAGCGGACCTTTGCCTTCGCGGTCGCCGGCATGGTGGCACTTGGCCATGAAGGCATGCTCGTCCACCACCGAGAAGCGCACGTCGATAGCCGGCGAGTGTTTGTCTTCGTATTCCACTTCCGCCTCGGCGAGCGCCGAGCCGCAATCGGTACACCAATGCACCGGTTTGGCGCCTTTGCTGAGGTGGCCTTTGGCGGCGATTTTGCCCAGCGCGCGGACGATATCGGCTTCAAAGGCAAAATCCATGGTCAAGTACGGATTGTCCCAATCGCCCAATACGCCCAAGCGGATGAATTCTTCTTTTTGAATATTGACCTGTTTTTTCGCGTAAGCCCGGCATTCCTTGCGAAACTCGGCGGGCGTGACTTTAACCCCGGCCTTGCCAACCGATTTTTCCACCATCAATTCGATAGGCAAACCGTGGCAATCCCAGCCCGGCACATAAGGCGCATCGAAACCGCTGAGGGTTTTGGATTTGACGATGATGTCCTTCAAGACCTTGTTAACCGCGTGGCCGATATGAATCGCGCCGTTGGCGTAAGGAGGGCCGTCGTGCAAAACAAATTTAGGCCGACCGGCGCAAACCTCGCGAATTTTTTGATACAGCTGGTTTTCGTTCCATTTTTTCAGCATCTCCGGTTCGCGTTGCGCCAGATTGGCTTTCATCGCAAACTCGGTCTTGGGGAGGTTAAGGGTTAGTTTGTAATCCATGGTCATGATGTTGTCTGCGTTGCATTCCAGCGGCTGGGTTGCGGACTTAGGCCGCTGAAAATAACGGTTGCGCCGATTAGCCGAATGATTCTAAGGATGATATTAAACGCGCGATTTTAGCACCATCTGCCAGGCGCTATAAAGCATACTCGGCCGCTTGGCGGCGAACCGTGCTAAAAATGGACGGGACGGCGTCGGAGAGTTACCATCCGTTGCGTATCCGGTTTGCCGATTTACGAAATTTACCGGCGGGTTTATGCGTGGCACGCGGTTGGTAATAGGCCGCTTCGGCACGCGCTAAAAATTACTTAAGCACACACGAGGGGCTCAGCCATGCAACATAAACGCGCCACCACCCAGGTTCAGATTCACGACTTGATCGCCAGCCGTTGGAGCCCGCGGGCTTTTGCCGTGGATAAAATGGTCAGCCACCCGGATTTAACCGCGTGCCTGGAAGCGGCGCGCTGGGCGCCGTCTTGTTTTAACGACCAACCTTGGCGCTTTGTGGTTTGCGACAAATCCAGCAATCTCGCAGCCTGGGAAACCGCGCTATCGGTGATAGTCGAAAAAAACCAGCTGTGGGCCAAAAACGCCCCGGTATTTATCTTGACGGTAGCGATGCAGAACTTCAATCACAACGGCAAAACCAACCGCTTTGCCGCTTACGACACCGGCGCCGCCACGCTGAGCTTATGCTTGCAAGCCAACGCCTTAGGCTTGATTACCCATCAAATGGGCGGTTTCGATGCCGATAAAGCCCGGCAAGTGCTGAATTTACCGGACGACTGTACGCCGATGGCGATGTTGGCGTTAGGTTATCAAGCCGAGGCGGATAACTTAGCCGAAGAGTTTCAAGCCGGCGAGCAGGCGGAACGCAGCCGTGCGGCCCTGGAGCAAAGGTTTTATCTCGGGCAATGGGGCGAGGCATTTAAATAGGCGCCGCCGAGAATGATGAACTGCGGTTGTATTGAGTCGCGCGAATGAAAAATATTAAAACCTCCTATGCGCGCAGCCTGATCGAGGCCAGTCTCGATCCGCTGGTGACTATCAGCGCCGAAGGTAAGATCATGGACGTGAACAGCGCTACCGAAAAAGTCACCGGCGTACCGCGGCAGCAATTGATCGGCAGCGATTTTTCCACTTACTTTACCGATCCGCAAAAAGCCCGCGACGGTTATCGCCTGGCGTTTTCGCAAGGCAAAGTCACGGACTACCCGTTGGCTATCTGCCATACCTCCGGACAGATCACCGAGGTGATGTACAACGCCTCGGTTTATCGGGATGACAAAGGCGACGTCGCCGGGATTTTTGCTGCGGCGCGGGACGTTACCGCCTTAAAAAAAGCCCAAACCGAATTGGAAGCCGCGATATTGCATATGCAATTAATCCGCGAAATGACCGATTTGTTGCAGAGCTGCCAAAAAATGGACGAAGCTTATCCGATTATCAAAGCGGCATTGGTACGTTTGTTTGCCGATTCCGTCGGCGGTCTGTATATGCTGGACGCCGCTGGCAATTCACTGGTGCTGGCTGATGCTTGGGGAAGCGGCGAAAGCGAACTGGAAGCCGTGTTTACTCCCGACGAATGCTGGGGCATGCGGCGCGGCTGCATTCATATGGCTCGCGTCGGCCAGAGTATCAATCCGGTTTGCAGCCACGTAAAACCGGGAACCAGCCCTTATCTGTGCATTCCGTTGCTAGCGCATTCGCGCGCTTTGGGTTTGATTTACATCGAACACCGGTTTACCAGTGGCCACCCGGAAGATATTCAGCGCGAGCTGTCGATAGCCGAAGCCGCCGCCGATAGCGCCCGGCTGGCCTTGGCGAACTTGAGCTTGCGCGAGGAATTGCACGAGTTATCCATACGCGATCCGCTTACCGGATTGTTCAATCGGCGTTTTCTGGAAGAAGTGTTGGACCGGGAATTATTGCGGATGAGCCGCTGCGGCAAAATGCTGGCCGTGGCGATGGTAGACATCGATCATTTTAAAATTTTTAACGATAACTACGGCCATGACGCCGGTGACGAAGTTTTGAAAAAAACCGCGCAATTGATGAACAGTTTTCGGGAAGGCAGCGATATGGTTTGCCGTTTCGGCGGCGAAGAATTCGTGGTGGTCACCACGGAAATCCAGCCGGACAAAATCCTGCAACGTCTGGACGCTTTGCGCGTGGCTATCGAAAGCTTATCGCTGAAGTTTGGTAATCATCAGTTGCCGCAGGTGACGGTATCGATAGGTGTGGCGATTTATCCGGTGCATGGCGGCACCCGGCTCGATCTGTTAACTCGTGCCGACCAAGCGCTTTACGTCGCCAAAGAAGCCGGCCGCAATCGGCTTGTCGTCGCGGATGAAGAAGCGGATCTGGGTGACTACTAAAATCCCACCTTCTTGGGGGGAAAGGGTTTTTATGGATGCCTACTAAGGCGCCGGCGCTTGGTGTGGTTGATAAGCAAACGGTTTAGCCAGCGGTTCGCCGACAAAAATCCCCTGGCCGGGTTGGGCGACGCTTTTCCAGTAAGCTTCAATCACAGTGCTGCCGCGCAAGTAGAAATACATCAATACGCCCGGATTGGGAAACTTGGCCGGAAAATTACACGGTTCCACCACCGCGCCATAACTGGCGGTAGCGCCGGCACGCAGCCATTCGGTGATGTTCATCTGGTCGCTGCCCGACATCACGCCGCCCGTGGACGTGAGATGGTCGGCAACAGCGCCCGGTAAATAGCGGTTATCCGCCAGATGCGGCACTTTGGTCAGTCCGGTGAAATAAAACATCACATCCTGGCGTCCCTCAATGTAGTCTTGCTCCAGATAATGCACAGGCCAAAAGCTGGTCAGCGATTCGGCCACTTTCGGAAACAGCGCGGCTCGAGAGCTGCGGGCCTTGTCCGAAGTTTTCAACAAATATGCCGAGCCTTGCGGATGCGAATAATCCGAGGCGACACCGGTATCGATCAGTTTTTTCGCTTCCGCGAAGGTCTTGCCGGCCACGGCCATGGTGGGCCGCCAGCCGTGGGTTTTAAACGGCTTATCGGTTTCGGAGGTGAAATAAGGGCTGTTATGGGTTTGTACGCAGCCTTTAGCACAAAATGATTCACTAAAGCCGGCTGCGAAGGCTGTGGTGATGGACATGCAATCGACGCGAAACGGTTGCAGCCAGGTCAGCGCGTAGGCCTGCACATGTGCCGGCGTTTTTTGATCGACTCCCTGCTTCACTTGCTCAAATTGTTGTTTGGACAACACGGCCTGATTCGGTGCAAAACGCACATGTATCATCTGTTCCGCCGGAATTTGCCGCTGCTTTTGGTAATACTCGGCAATTTGTACGCTCAAGGGATCGGCGTCGTTGACGATGACGGCCAGATATTGACCGGTCAGCGCCGAGGATGGCCGGTACATCGGCGAGACCGGGGCGGCCAATGTGGGCGAGCAAAGCAGCTGGCTGAGGATAAGCCCGAGCAGGGCAAATTTGCATGACTTAACGGGAAACACACGTTACTCCGTGAGGTTGGCGGTCGAATTTATCGGATCGGTCACTTTAACCGGACACACATTAAATGCAACACTGATTGTAAAATTTTTCGACAGTGGGCAAGGTGCGAGTTTAACTTGTCCGATTAAACCCGGCCTTTGAATGTCGCGGGAATCAGGAATCCGGGGCATTTAAAGCTTGGGTGGATAAATGCGTTATTTTTAATTTTGCGGATAGTTATTATGGATGCCATAGCCAACATACCGACAGTTGCTCATGTGATTCAACAAGCGGTCGCTCCGGTTTTTCTGCTGTCCGGCGTTGCCGGTATTTTGGCGGTATTGACCAACCGCCTGGGACGCACCGTGGACCGGTTTCGTTTGCTCAGTGAGCTTGATGGCGCGCAAGCCGAGCAACATCATCCGGAATTGCAAATCTTGACGCGGCGGGCACGTTGGAACCAATGGTCCATCATCCTGTGCACCAGTTGCGCCTTGCTGGTTTGCCTGTCCATCGTCGTCATGTTTGTCGGCGTGGAATTGGCCATCGATCTCTCGGATGCGGTCTCTCTTTTGTTTGTGGCATCAATGCTGGCGCTGATAGTCGGTCTTTTGTGTTTTCTTAGAGAAATCATCTTGGCAACGGGCATTTTAGCCCTGCTCAAACGGCCTTAAGCTATCCAGCCATTCTGCAGATTATTGCCCAAGCATCAGCTAACCGAATGCGGCATAAGCGGCGTAGCCCAAATTAGCGACGGCTAGGCCTATCAGGGTGAAAATAGTGATTTGCATGCCAAGCACTCGTTGATCCAGATTCGCACGCAGCAAGCCCCGGGCGTGGACTATTCGACCCAGGATGATCGCAAAACCGCCGATATGCAGCAGCGCGGCATGTCCGCCGCTTAATTCCAGTAGCGCCAATAAAATCAACAATATCGGTATGTATTCCGTAGCGTTGCCTTGGGCGCGGATGGCGATTTGCAAATCGGTTTCGCCGCCATCGCCGAAAATCACTTTTTTTGCCCGGCGCAATTTGATAACTCTCTGTGACAACCCGGCTATTAGCAAGGCCGCCAAAGCGGCATATACGGCACTGATCACATTATTCTCCCGCAGTTTTGCTGTTGAAATTTCGGTGATTGAAATCCTGGAAAGTTCCTGCCATCAAGCAGACCCTTAAATTTCATACGCCACTGCACTCGACACTTGCCTGTGCCGGAGTGCGTTATCAAGGGTCGGGCAATAACTAAAGTTTGTAGCAAGAACATTATTCATCCGTCACAGCCGACGTTTGCTGTAAACGCGCCGCAAGCACCAGCGTCCAGATGGAAAGCACGCCGGTTGCCCAGTGTTCGAACAGGCCGGGGGTTTGGATAGGATTGGCCTCCCAAGTCATCAGCAGCAGCAAACTCGTCGCCAGCAAGCCGCTGCCTATCGAGTAAACGCTAAGCATTCCCAGCCACGCATGGCGGCGGAACACCACACCGCAAACAAGTGTTGCCAGAATAGCCGCGGAAAACCCGGTCATCGCAAACAGCCTATGTAATTCCTGGCTGGAAGACAAGCCATCGCAGCCGGGGTCGCTGGCGAATACACCGGCCCCAATACGCCCAATGCCGTCCAGACCAATCAGCGTGGCGAGCAGCGCCGAACGCCAACCTTCGCGCAAAGTGGCCGGGACGGCTAATGCAAAGCACACATACAATAATCCGGCGAATCCGAAGCCGATATAGCGCATCGGTATTTCCGTAATACTGCCGCGTTCGCCCAATTCGCTGATGTACTGATAGCTGTGGTTGAACTCCGGGCGCATGGCGCCGGCCAAACCAATCAGCGACAGCCAGATTACCGGTGCCGCGATGCCGCTAAAGATGCCAAATCGGCCTGGATTCATCCGCAAATCTCGTCACGTAAAAACACTAGTTTATCCCGTCCAGCTTAGCCGTGCGTAGTGCATTGACTAACTGCATCCGCAAGGTAGCCTTCAGACCACGGGGGGCTAGTGGTGCAAAACTCAGTCTGTTACGGCGCATACAAGAAGAAATCATTAGCACCCCCACCGCAAACGACAGATTTTGTTTGGATTGATCGGCTGACAGAGGACAACATGGGTAATGTTTTGATTGTAGGAGCCAGTAGCGGGATTGGGGCGGCACTTGCCGGTTTGGCTCAGCCGCACTGCAAAGTCTACTCGTTAAGCCGTTCTGCTGCGGTGCCCAACGTGTTCAAACATTTTAGTTGCGATGTAGCAAGCGACGCATTGCCGGCCATTGATGAACCCTTGCAAGGCTTGGTGTATTGCCCCGGTAGTATCAATTTAAAGCCTTTCGTCAGGATCAAGCCCGAGGAGTTTATTGCGGATTTTCAACTTAATTTGATCGGTGTCGTGCGCTGCCTGCAGCACTATCAGCGCAATCTACAAGCGGCAGAGGGTGCTTCGGTCGTGCTGTTCAGCACGGTGGCCGTGCAAACCGGGTTTCCTTTCCATGCCACGGTCTCGGCATCCAAGGGTGCGATAGAGGGTTTGACCCGCGCCTTGGCGGCGGAATGGGCGCCAAAAATCCGGGTAAACGCCATCGCGCCGTCATTGACAGACACGCCATTAGCGGAAAGTCTCTTGCGCGAAGACAGCAAAAAACAGGCTGCGGCAGCGCGGCACCCTTTGAAACGTCTAGGCAAAGCAGAGGATATTGCCCAGATGGCCTGGTTTTTACTGTCTGAAAATGCTGCCTGGATTACCGGGCAAGTCATGCATGTCGATGGGGGAATGTCTGCTATCAAGACTTGATAGCCGCTGAAAACTGCTTTGCAGCGCCAGGCTGCGTGGAGACTTGATGAATAAGCTCAATCATACCGTGGTGATTGGTGGTGGCTGCCTCGGCGCGGCATGCGCTTTTTCGGTACAACGCCGGCTGGGCAATAACAGACATAAAGTCGCCATTATCGAGAAAAAAGTTTTGGGTGCCGGTCTTAGCTCCCGGCATAGCGCCATCGTCCGCTCCGCCAATGCGTCGCCGATGGCCGCCAGGATGGCCAAAATGGCCACCCAATATTGGAAAAATCTCAAACCCCTTTGGGGCGTTAACATCCCCTACGAGCAACCGGGCGCAATCTGGATTGCAGAAAATACCCCCGACAGCCGCGCCGAGAGTTGGACGGCGCTGGAGCAAATGCTGCAACAGGAAGGCATAGGCTTTGCGATGCTTGCTCATCGCGACGTGATGGATCTGAGCCGCCAAGCCCTAAAAACCGTGCCGGACGAAATTTACTATTACGAACCCGACGTTTTGCAGTTGGACTCGCCGCAGATATTAAATGCCATGCAAACGGCGGCTAAAAAGAACCGCATCGATGTGCTGGAGCATTGCGAAGTCATAGACTTTGCACATGCCGAGCAAGGTATCAGCGCCATTAATACGAGCCAGGGCAAAATTTTTGCCGAACACGTGATCAATGCCGCCGGGGCTTGGAGCGCGGAATTATTCGGTGGTATCGGCCTAAGCATCCCGGTGGCTTTGGAACCGGTGTATGCCGCCAATTTTTTAGTGAGCGCCGATGACATTCCCGAAGGCATGCCCATCATTGCCGATTATGTCAATCAAGCCTATTTTCGGCGCTGGCGCGGCAGCATTTTGCACATGCACCAACCTCGTAGCCGCAACGCCAAGGATATTGCCCGCTCGTTTAGCAGAGCGGTGATGAATCCGGAGGGCGCCAACGTTATTTATGACGCGCTGAGTTTTAATGTTACCCATCAACAGCTCGATAGTTATATGGGTAAGGTGACTAATCGTTTCCCCAAAATCGGCAAGCCGGTTTATGCCGGCGGCTATCATTCGTTTTTCGATATTACCCCCGATTTGAAATTTATCTTAGGTCCGGACACCCAGTTGACTAATCTTTACCACTGTTTGGGCGCTGGCCAGGCTTTGAAATATGCGCCAATTTTCGGAGAGATCATTGCCGACTTAATTATTGAAGGCAATGTGACTGCAAAGTCTATTGATATTGCAGAGTTTTCCATAGACAGGTTTTCGAATAACGATATATCCCAGTTTTGGCAGTCCAATGCACTGAAGAAAAACAGCTTGTAAATTCTAGTTATTATTAATCGAGGAGTTAATCCATAGACGGGATTTATTTTGCCCATTATTTTTATTGAGTTTTTGTAAATTTGCAGTTGATTTGTAAATATTCGACAAACCTATTTTTTATGGAATAGTGAGTTAGCGTAAGCTGGTAACTAAATACTCTAAAAGTCGAGTAATTTATTAGCGAGCCAAAAATATAGTTTTTAGTGATTAAATTATATTAAACATCAATATTAAATAGTGGGGGATTTACTCATGAAAACATCAAGTAGTATTTACCGTTTTATCCGCACCTCAATTGCCATCGGCTCAATTGCATTGCTTTTTAATCCTGTGACAGTTCAAGCCTCCGACCATGAATCAGAATGCTTTAACTCGGTGCAAGGCAAAATCCCCTGGAATGACGAGAAAAATATGAATTGGGAGCCCAAAAACGTCAAGCAACTCTGTGCCGGAACGACTAAACCCGCAGAGCCCGGCGCATGCTTTCTAAGCGTACTGGACGGCCGAGTGAACTGGGGCAAGGGTATCAGTTGGGATTGGCAAAATATTATTAATCTCTGCGCCGGCACCAATAATGCCAAAAACACAGTAGAGTGCTTCCAGAATGCCACAGGAAAAGGTTTGGATTGGCGAGACGCAATATTGTTTTGTCAGCGCGCTGATAAGTAGTGCTTTAATTTACGCTATCTAAGTTGTTTAGATTTATTATGGGTCTTGAGCTTGTCGGATAATAGTGAGCCGCTAACGCCGACAAGCTCAGTTTGAACTTTAAATTAGCAGGCTGTTGAAATTTAAAAATCCTCTCCACTTTTGTCCCTAAAAACGCATTTCTGGCAAAATTGAAATTTGTAAGTCATTGATTGTTCGTTGCGACCAAATGACTTTTAACAGCAAATTGGAGAATTTTGAGGAATTTTTTCCACCGATTTTCTTTTTTCAACAACCTGTTAGAGGGATCACAAAATATATGCGGTACGGGAAGTAAGATAAAAGTCTAAGCGCCTGTATTGGTTGAGACTTCATTCAATATTTTGTATCTGCTCACGCATCTGTTCGATAAGCACTTTTAAATCGATAGAAATCTGCGTCATTTCCCGGTCAGCGGACTTGGAGCCCAGGGTGTTGGCTTCGCGGTTCATTTCCTGCATTAAAAAATCCAGGCGGCGGCCAGTGGGTTCCGGTTGTTTCAGGGTGCGCAGCACTTCGGCGACATGGGTTTCCAGGCGATCCAGTTCTTCAGCTACGTCCAGCTTTTGCGCCAGCAACACCAACTCCTGCTCCAAGCGATCAAAATTGGGTTCGGCGACCATCTCCAACACCCGGCTGGTAAGCTTGCTACGCAGATTGTGCAGCACATCCGGCATGCGTTTGTGGGCCGCATCGACCAGCAAATTAATCTTCTGACAGCGGTCTTCCAGAAGTTGCGCCAGTTGTGCACCTTCACGGGCGCGGGTTTCCAGCATTTTGTCCAGGGTTGAGTCCAGCAACCGGACGATTTTATCGCGTAATGCTTCCTTGTCGGTTTCGGTTTCTTGTTGCACCCCCGGAAACGCCAACACCTCTAATGCGGAAAACGGCTGCGGGTTGTTCATCAACGCTTCGATACCGGCAGTAGCGGACAACAGTTTTTCGACTATTTCCCGATTGATATTGAAGCTGTTGTCGCTGGCTTGTTTTTTGTAGCTCAAGGCGCATTCGATTTTGCCGCGCTTGAGTTTGTCACTGATCAGGCGGCGGGCGTCGGCTTCGACAAAGCGCAGTCGCTCCGGCAACTTGACGCTAACATCGCTGTAACGATGGTTGACCGAACGTAATTCGCAAAGGATGGTCAGATTGTCGGCGCTTATTTCGCCGTCCGCGAAAGCGGTCATGCTTCTTATCATTTTTCACCTATAATCGTTACGCTTAACCCGCGCAGCTTGCACATGGCCGAATACTACGATCCAGAAACTTATCCCAAGGAATGGAATTACCTTCAATCGGGAACCATTATAGATCAGTACATGATCGAGCGGGAATTGGCGCACGGCGGCTTCAGCTCGGTGTATCTGGCCAGACAGCTGGCCGATCAAATTCAGGTGGCGATTAAGGAATATCTACCGCGTAAGCTGGCACACCGCACCTGGAACAATCTAGTCGTACCCAATAATGAAGAGGCCAAGACGCTGTTCATGCGCGGCCGCTCGCTATTCTTTGAAGAAGCCAAAGTGCTGGCGATGCTGAAGCACCATAATATCGTCGATGTGATTAATTTCTTTCAGGCCAACGACACCGTGTATATGGTGATGACTTACGACTATGGCATCACCCTGGACAAAATCCTGCACAAACGCAGCCTACCGATTAACGAAGCCTTCCTGCTGACGGTATTCAAGCTGTTGCTGACCGGCGTGGAAGCGGTGCATCAAAAAGGTCTGGTGCATCTGGACATCAAACCCGCGAATATTCTGATTCGCAGTGAAAACGACCCTTTGCTGCTGGATTTTGGCGCCATCCGTAAAATCACGCTGGACCCGCAACGCAACCGCGCCAAGGTGCTGACCAACGGTTATTCGCCTATCGAGCAATACGATAACAATGGCAATCTCGGACCCTGGTCGGACATTTATGCGGTGTGCGCCAGCATGCGCGCCTGCCTGGATTATAAAATCCCGCAGCCCTCGCCGGATCGCATCAAACAGGACGATTTGGCGCCGGCCGTGAAGGCGCATAAACGGCACTTTCCGGAGTACTTACTAAAAGCCATCGATTGGGCCATGGCGGTTTTTCCGGAGAATCGGCCGCAAAGCGTGGCGGAGTTACAGCAGGCTCTCAGTCCCGGCAATAGTTAAAAATCCGCCCGGTAAAGCCAGTATAATGCCGGCAATTTGTATACCAACGAGATGAATATGAGACCAAGCGGACGCAATCCCGATCAATTACGCGAAATACGCTTTACCTGTAATTACACCAAACACGCCGAAGGCTCGGTGTTAGTAGAGTTCGGAGATACTCGGGTTCTGTGTACCGCCAGCGTCGACAATAGCGTCCCGCGTTTTCTAAAAGGTAAAGGCGAAGGTTGGGTTACCGCTGAATACGGCATGCTGCCGCGCTCCACCCACAGCCGAATGGACCGCGAAGCCGGCCGCGGCAAACAAGGCGGCCGCACCCTGGAAATTCAACGCCTGATCGGCCGCTCCTTACGCGCCGCCATCGACTTGAAAGCTCTCGGCGAAAACACCATCACCATTGATTGCGATGTCATTCAAGCCGACGGCGGCACCCGCACCGCATCCATCACCGGCGGCTTTGTTGCACTATCGATTGCGATTGAGCACCTGTTAAAAACCCACAAAATCAAGAAAAACCCGCTGCACGGCCAAGTGGCCTCGGTATCGGTAGGCATTTACAACGGCGTGCCGGTGTTGGATCTGGATTACGCCGAAGACCATCAAGCCGAAACCGATATGAACGTGGTGATGAACGAAGCCGGCCACTTCATCGAAGTACAAGGTACCGCCGAAGGTCATGCTTTTAGAAAAGACGAATTAAACGCGATGCTGGAGTTGGCAGAGTTGGGTATCAATCAGCTGCTGGAAAAACAGCAAGCCGCATTGCGCGAAGCCAAAAAGCCCGCGCCGCTGCGAGTCGTGCTGTAAAAAAATGAGTTCGATCGTTTTAGCCAGCGGTAATGCCGGCAAGATTCGGGAAATTCAGGCCATCCTGCAAAACGACCAAATCCTGCCGCAATCGCAATTCAACGTGGTCGAGCCGGAAGAAACCGGCGCGACCTTCATCGAAAATGCCATCATCAAGGCCCGCAACGCTGCATTGCACTGCAACTTGCCGGCCATAGCTGACGATTCTGGTCTGGCCGTCGATGCGCTGGGCGGCGCGCCGGGGGTGATTTCGGCGCGCTATGCCGGGGTCGGCGCTTCTGACCAAGCTAATCTGGACAAGTTACTGGAAGAAATGCGCGACGTGCCGGACCCAGAACGGAGCGCGCGCTTTATTTGTGTGATGGTTTATCTGCGCCATGCGTTGGACCCGACGCCCATTATCGCCCAAGGTGTTTGGGAAGGCCGGATTCTGCGGCAGGCGGTGGGTGAAAACGGCTTTGGCTACGATCCGGTGTTCTGGGTCGAACAATACCAATGCTCGTCGGCACAACTGGCCCCGGAATTAAAAAACGCCCTCAGCCATCGCGGCCAAGCTTTGCAGGCGCTTAGTCAACAACTTGCCGGACTGTGAGTCGGCTTCAGCAGATAGCCGAACAATTCACCGGCCTCGGCAGCAACCCGCAGATCAGCCCACTCGGTAACGGCCTGATCAATGACACCTATCTCGTCACCCCAAACAACGGCAGTCGCTTTGTGTTGCAAGGCCTGAACGGCCGAGTATTTCCGCAGCCGGAGCAGGTCATCGCCAATCTGCAACGGCTGAATCGGCATATCGGCTCTCAGCGTGCCGCCGATGTGCATCTGCAAATCCCGGCCATGCTTTCCACCGTGGCTGGAGCAGCGAGTTATCGGGACGACAGTGGCCAAGTCTGGCGAGCGTTGGAATTGATCGAGCCCGCCGAGAGCCGCGAGTACATCAGCAATCCGGCGGAAGCCAGCCAAGTCGGTTTTGCCTTGGCGCACTTCCACAAGCTATGCGCCAACCTGCCCGCCGCTGAACTGCACGACACCCTGCCGGGCTTTCATATCACGCCAAGCTATTTTGAAATTTATCGCCAACGGCTGACGCAGCCGTTGCAAGTCACCGTCGATGCGGAATTTAGCGAGTGCCGGGATTTTATCGACCGGATGCAGCAACAAATCCACGTCCTGGAACAGGCCAAGCAGCGCGGCGAACTGCGCGAACGGGTGATCCACGGCGACCCGAAACTGAACAATTTTCTATTCGAACCCGGCAGCGACCGCATCGTCAGCCTGGTCGATCTGGACACCGTCAAACCCGGCCTGGTGCATTACGACATCGGCGACTGCCTGCGCTCCTGCTGCCACAACCTCAGCAACAATGAATTCGACTTGGCCCGCTGCCGGACCATTTTGGAAAGCTACCTGCAAGAAGCCGGCGAGTTTTTCACCGCTAAGGATTACGACTATCTTTACCCGGCCATCTGGCTGATTCCGTTCGAACTGGGCCTGCGCTTTTTCAGCGATTACCTGGACGGCAACCAATATTTCAAAGTTAGCGCGCCCCGGCAAAACTTGGAACGGGCGCAGGCGCTATTTGAATTGTGCGGGAGTATCGAGCGGCAGAAGGACTTGTTGGAGCGATTGATTGCCGGGTGTAAACACGGATAGTCTGGCTTTTTTGAATTTCGGAAATACCGAACGCCGATTGTCCCATCAGAACATTTGTAGTTGTAGGGTACGCACCGCGTATCCTGGCTGATTTCCAATTTAGCCAAAATCTAGAACAAGCCGATAGGCATTTATGGGGATTTAAAGTTTGCCGAAAACCCTCTTGCTTATCATGGCCTACATGGCTCAGGGACCATCCGGCGCATCCACTTGTTGGATGGTCTCCAAGCCCTTCTTCTTAAGCGCGAGTATAAGGGCCTCTCGATTACCAGTCGCTCGGGCGTCGTAGTAGATGCGCCCTGGAAATCGCGAGGGTGTGATAATGACGAAATCCACATCGAGCTCTCCTGGCCTTACTATTCTGCTCTCGTCGTGTAATTTGACGTAGGCCGCTGTCTCCCAGAAGCGGCGCTCCGAATTGTAGAATGGAACAAGCACAATCAACCACACGATAGTGAGGCGAAAAAACACTGGTATTTTGCCCAGTAGCCGGCAGACTGCCCACCGAGAATCGTTCCGGCGCTTGGGGATAATAATGCCCACCGCGATAACCCAAGACCAAAGGGCACGAGTTTGTATCTGCTTCGCCTGTAGGTCCCAACCAAGAAGTTGCATGCAGATCGATGCGGAAACAACTCGGTCCAGTAACAAGATCGCCAGTAGCAACGCGAGTGCCGCGACAACAAGCCAGTGGTAGTAGCGGTGCGATCTCATTCCTCTGCAATCCTCGTCTTTCTGTTCGACCAACAATGAGCTAGATAAACTGCCCATCGACCTTGAAACGACCTGTGACATATTAACTTATCGACTAGCATCGAATTTTTTCATCTGCATGTCTCTGGTAAGAGCTAGGTATGACCAGTGAAGTTAAAGTGATTGAATCAAATTGAGCCTGCTCCGATAGCGGAGGATATGCTGGCCTCAAAATGTGCGATTACGCAAGCGAATCGCACCGACAAGGTTATTGGCCCTTTTCTGTCATTTCATATTCAAACTTTCGATGAAACGCGATGCGTGGCTACCGTCACCTCGGCACAAACCGCAACACATCCCCAACCGCCGCCGCCCGCATCGGCAAAGCCACCCCATCCCGCCAAAAATTCTGCTGGTCGCGGTAGTGCGCCGATAACGGGTGGCCGGACTGGCCGCCCGGCATGTGGAACAGGGCGTTTTCCGGGTGCGACGGCGACAAGACCAGCCGTTCGCTGGCGCCATGGGCGTTATCCATGACCTTGACGCAAACGCTGGCGCAGCCGTCGCTGTCGAAGGCCGGCATGTCCAGCACGCCGCTCAAAACAGACGCTACTTTGCTGAACGGGTGGCGTAAATTAACCGGGTGGGTCATGCCCCAGGTCAATTGATCGGGCTCGACAGCAGGATATTTCTCGCGCAATGCTTGCACGGTTTGCCGCAAGGTCGCCACGATCATGGCCTGCCAATCGTCTTGATAACGCGGGTTCAGCACGCCTTTGGGCCGTTGCGTCAATAATTGCCGCAGCGGCATTTCCATTTCCCGCCAGGCATAACGGAATTGCGGGTCCAGGGTTTGACCTGCCGCGACTACTTTCTCAAATACTGCGCCGGCCAGTTGGGTGCGGAATTCACTCAAGATTGGCGCGCCTATGCTGCCGGTTTGCATGTAGCCGTCCCAGGCGGCGATGGCGTTGCGGGCTTTTTGCAAGCTGTCGTCCGCCGCGCTCGGATTGCTCAGAGCGTCCAGCGCCAATTGCTGGTAAAACGCCAGAATTTCGCTGCGGGTATCCAATTGGATTGCCAGCAAATCCGGCTCGGTCAAGCCGCTGCGATTTTTCAGCAACTCTTCAATGCGGTGCGCCCGATAGCTCAAGGACCAGTTATGGCCGATCACATAGGGGTAATCCCGCCCCAGAGTACGATTGTTGGCTGTGACGATAAAACCGTCCGCCGGATCGAACAGGCGCGGCAATTCATCGGGAGGGATAGAGCCGTCCCAAGCAAAGTTGCCGTCGGCCCACGACTGGCTGATCAGGCCGTCGAATCCGCGGCGTTTGGGAAAGCGGCCCATGTAAGTCCAGGCGATATGGCCGTCACGATCAGCAATCACTACGTTCTGCGGCGGACCGCCGAAGCGATTCATCACCGCCACGGCTTGCTGGGTATTGCCGGCTTGGTCCATATCCATCAGGCCCAGGTCCACAAAGTGCGGCTCAAGCGCAGTCCATTTGATCGCCACGGGTTGACCCAGTAAATCTTGATCCGATACCGGCCCCCATTCGCTGTCGCGCAAGGTCAGCGTCACGTCGGGCTCGCCTTTGACGCGAATGGTTTCCTGGTGTTCGGTAAACGCTTGCCAGCCCTGCGGTGTGCGATATTGGCCGGGATGGGCGGGATCAGTTTCCAGGCGGATCAAATCCAGAAAGTCGCCGGTGACATTGGTAAAGCCCCAGGCCACATCATCGTTGCCACCAAGGATTACGGCAGGAGCACCAGGTAAGGTCACGCCGTAAATATGGCGATTGCCATAACTCAGATCGGCGCGGTACCAGATGTTGGGCACATTTAGCGCCAAGTGCATATCGCTGGCGATCATCGCCCGGCCATCGCGGGTTTTGCTGCCGGCAACCACCCAGTTGTTGGACCCGGACACCACATTTTCGGCATCCACTGCTTGGTTAAGCGCCAGCGTTGAATCGGTGCCGGGTAGGCTGGCCAGTGCCTCAAGCGGAATTGACGGATTAAAGCGGCGCGGTAGGTTGCCGCCGACCAATTCCTTGGCGTAGGGATCGGTATCCGGCGTCAAGAAAGTCACCAACTCCTGAGGCAGCGCGCGAGCCATGACGCTGACCATGCGCTCGTCCTGTTCCTGGCCGTTCAGGGTTTGAAACATCGCCAACTCGACGAGGATGCTGTCTTCAGGGCGCCAAGGCTCGGGACGGTGGCGCAGCGCCAGAAATTCCGGCGGTAGAACACGGGCAGTGCCGATGAATTGATTCACGCCGTCGACATAAGCTTGCAGCGTCAAACGCTGAGCCGGGGGCAAATCGGCAACGATGCGTTGCGCGGCGCGATCCATTTGATAAATCCGCTGTTTACGGTCCGCGTCCAGCGCCTTGGCACCAAACAATTCGGCCAGGCGTCCGGCGCTTTTGCGGCGCATCAATTCCATCTGAAACAATCGGTCGCGGGCGTGCAAGTAGCCTAGCACGCGATAAGCGTCTTCCCGCTGGGTTGCTTCGATTTCCGGCACGCCGAACGCATCGCTTTTGACGCGGGCTTGACTGGACAGGCCGGGCAAAACTACTTCGCCATTTTCGGCGGGTAGCGATGCCAGCAACAGCCCTGTTACCAAAGCAATTCCACCGACAATAACACCGGCAATCGACAGGGAGGCAACGCGCATTTTGGACATGGTTGATATAGCCTCGGGGAGATTGGAAAAATTGGCGCGGAGAAAGTCGCCAACTGCCCCGGCTATTATAGGGCTAAGATTTCAAAAGGTGATTGAGCGGATTTTTAGCAAAGCGGAGTTTAGTAATTAGACTCCGCTAGCAAAAATATTCGAAATTCATGCGTCAAAAAATCGGTTTCGGCACGGCGTTTTCCGAAACCGATTAACAACTTTCGATTGGTAGTGGCTTAAAGAAATTGACTTTGCATCAGTGAGCCGACGAAGACACGTCGCAAGAGACGCTAAAGCCCTGGATTTCCACATTAATACCGCGGTCCGGCGCGGCCAGCAGAAAATCCGCGATGGTTTCAATGATGTCTTGATCGATGAACAACGCTTTGGAGCCGTCAATCAGCAATTCGCAGTCATCGGTTACGGCAGATAGATGCTTACGTAGCAAGGCTTTATTCAAGAAGGAGACATCTTTATGTAAGCGCAACAAATAATGATCGCCGTGCTGAGTCAAGGTAATCGCCGCGTGGAAGTTGGCTTTCAAGACGAAGTAGAATCCAGCCGCCATACCAATCGCGATACCCAACAACAGGTCAGTGAATAAAATCGCCACCACGGTAATCGCAAAAGGCGCGAACTGATTCCAGCCCTTGCGATAAAACTCCACGAACAGTGCCGGCTTGGCCAGTTTGTAGCCGGTTTGCAGCAGAATTGCCGCCAAACAGGCTAACGGAATCATATTCAAATATTTCGCAAAAAACAGCACACTGACCAATAACAAAACGCCGTGTAAGAATGACGCGATTCTGGTCTGGCCCCCGGCATTGATATTGGCCGAACTACGTACGATCACGGCGGTAATCGGCAGGCCGCCCATCAAGCCGCTGACCATGTTGCCCAGGCCCTGCGCTTTCAGCTCCCGATTGGTCGGCGCAACCCGTTTGTGCGGGTCCAATTTATCGACCGCCTCTATGCTCAGCAAGGTTTCCAGGCTGGCGATAATCGCAATGGTCACCGCCACGCTGTAAATTTTCGGGTTACTGAAATAACTGAAATCCGGGAGACGCAATTGGTTGATAAAGTTGGCGGCACTGCCCAACTCGGGAAGCGACACCAAGTGCTTTTCGCCAATCATCATTTCCGGGGCAAAACGCACTGCCAAAGCGTTGAAACCGACACCCCAAATAACCGCCAGCAACGGACCGGGAATTAACTTTAAAAGCTTGAACTGCTTGATAAACCCGGAATCCCAGACCACCAAAATCAATAGTGCCACGGCACTGACGATGGTAACGCCGGGGGTAATCGCTTCCAAGGCTTCGGACAATTCGAAGAAGCTGGATCCAGCGCTCTCCTGCATATAACTTTCATCGCCTTCGAAGCTGGTATCGTAACCGGTGGCATGCGGCGTTTGCTTGATAATCAAAATCAAGCCAATCGCCGCCAGCATGCCTTTAATCACCGAAGCCGGAAAAAATGCGCCAATTACCCCGGCTTTTAAATAGCCCAGAATTATTTGCAAGCCGCCGGCCAGCACCACGCTGAGTAAAAAACCGCCAAAGCCGCCCAAGGTTTCGATGGCTTCGAAGACGATAACCGTCAATCCGGCTGCCGGTCCGGAAACGCTTAATTGCGAGCCGCTGGCCCAGGAAACCAGAATGCCGCCCACCAAGCCGGCGATAATGCCGGAGAACAACGGCGCACCGGAGGCTAATGCAACCCCCAGGCATAACGGTAAAGCCACCAGAAAGACCACGATACCGGCCGGTAAGTCCTGGTGCAGATGTTTCATATAAGAATTCAATTGCGATGTCATTGGTTTACCCAGTCGTTGCGAAAATCCGGATGCTAGTCGGCATAGCGGTAAATCGGATTGATTTGCGTGTTATGGTCGAGTTTGATCAATTCATTGATCAAGCCGTCGTTCAGGCCGTATACCCAACCATGTAAAGTGGGCTTGTGCCCGTGTTTCCAGGCCGACTGAATAATCGAGGTATGCGCCAGACGATAAACTTGCTCGATGATATTCAGCTCGATCAGGCGATCCGTTTTTTTCTCAGGCGGAATAGACTCAAGCTCTTCCTGATGCAAACGGTATATATCTTTAATGTGCAGCAACCATTTATTGGTGATAACCAGATCGGATTTTTGCGGCTGCAAGGCCGCTTTTACGCCGCCGCAGCCGTAATGGCCGCAAACGATAACGTGCTTAACTTTTAAGACGGAAATGGCGTATTGCAAGACGCTCAGGCAATTGAAATCGGTGACGATGACCTGATTGGCAATATTGCGATGCACAAAAATCTCGCCGGGCTTGGCGTTGACGACGGTCTCCGCAGGCACCCGGCTATCCGAGCAGCCTATCCACAAAAAGTCGGGCTTTTGCTCTTTGGCCAACTGGACAAAAAAATCAGGATCTTTCCTACTGACTTCTTCCGACCAGGCTTTGTTTTCCAGCAGTAATTTCGTGGGTGTAATCATAATGGGTGTCCTTATTTTCTATCACTATGCGTTCTGGAGCGGATCCGGAACGGGTTGTTCAAAAGAATGTGTCTTTACTGGCAATACTATATCGAATCGAAACTACATGGCAATTGCTTTACGCTTTAAATCTGGGTTAAAGCAAAATTTATATTGAACCATCGCTCAGCGCGCCTGAAATTGTGGTTCTCTGCGTGAGTATGGATGTTGGTGCCGCCCGCGGAGCCACCACGCTTAAGCGCTGCCACCAGGACTGCACACTGGTTTCTTGCCAGGACAACAGCCATTGCGGATACAGACCTATCACCAATACCAGCAGCGCCGGCACGACCAGCAATGCCAACTCGCGTGGGCGCAGATCCTGTACTTTGGCTATGCTGTCGTGCACAAGCGGGCCGAAGAATGCCCGTCTGACAAAACCCAACAGATACGCCGCGCCCAATACCGCGCCAAACAAAGCCACCATCGCCAGTGCCGGATAAGCTTGCAATGCGCCGAGTATCATCAGCAATTCCGCGGGGAAGCCATTGGTGCCGGGCACGCCGATACTGGACAGCACAAACAAGAAAAATAGCGTCGTTAAGCGCGGCAGCGGTTTAGCCAAGCCGCCGAGATGAACCAGATCGGTACTACCCAAGCGTTGCTGGATCATGCCGGCGATCAACATCAGGCTGCCGGCGACTATACCGAAATTCAGCAACTGCATGACCGCGCCTTGCAAACCTTGCAAATTAAAAGCGGTGATGCCGACGATGACCAGGCCGACGTGGCTAATACTGGAATAAGCCAGCAAGCGGCGCAGATTGGTTTGCTGCAACGCGATCAAGGCGCCGTAAATCAGCGTCACCGCACCCAGTATCGCCAACAGCCAGCGATGTTCCAAGGCGGCTTGCGGCGCCAGCGGTATCGCAAAACGAATGATGCCGTAAACGCCCAGTTTCAAACCGACCAGCAAGGCGCTGAGAAAAGTCGGCGCCTCAATGGCAGTGGTCGGCAGCCAGGTATGAAACGGCAGCAGCGGCGCTTTCACCGCAAACCCCAAAAACAGCAGCAGAAAGATCAGACCCTGCGCCGACTCGGGTATCGGCGTGTTGAGTAAAACCGGCAAACTGAAAGCCAAATCCTGCGGAATGGTCCCGCCGTTAGCCTGCGCGTGATTAATCGCCAGCAAAATAATCCCGAACAACAAGGGCACGCCGCCGAATAACATATACAAGGTATATTTCATCGCCGCGTACCGTCGCTCTGCGCCTACGCCCCATAACCCGATCAAGAAAAAAATCGGCGGCAAGGTCAGCTCCCAAAACAGGAAGAATAAGGCCAGGTCCAATGCGGTAAATACACCGATAGTTACGCTCTCCAGCGCCAGCATCAACGCCAACTGAAAGCGGTTTAATTGCCGCACGCAGTTCCAGCCGGCCAACAAAGCCATCAGGGTCAGCAAGGCCGTCATCGGCAAAAACAGGATCGAGATACCGTCCACGCCGAGTTGATAGTGAATATTCAGGCCCGGTATCCAGGCATAGTCTTCCAGCAACTGAAAATCGCCGCGTGCACTATCGAAAACCCCAGCCGCCGCGACGGTAAACAGTAATTCAACAACGGCCACCAACAAAGCGCCGCGCTTGGCTAACTGGGTATCCTGGATGAACGCCAGCGATAAGGCCCCCAACAGAGGCCAGACCAGACAGAGGGACAGTAAGGGGAAACTATCAGTCATGGTGCGGGCCGTTCATGTGGTGGCTGTGATGTTCCGGATAATGTTCACCAATCTCCTTGGCTTCCTGATCGATGTATTTCAGCCAGGGCGTGGTGTAAAAACCGGTGCCGATCAGCAGGCCGCAGATGGTCACAGCGATAATCCGCTCCTTAACCACCGGATGGTGGACGCTGCCGTAAGGCTGAACAATGCGCTTGGCATGAGCAATAAACAGACGCTGAAACGCCCACAACAGAAAGGCTGCCCCCAGCACGTTACCCAGCAAAATCGCGATGGCGATGTACCAGCCGTGTTCCTCTATGGTGCCTTCGATTAATAAGTGCGCGGCATCGAAACCCGGTGTGCCGGGCATGACCATGGTGCTGAGCGCGGAAATCAAAAACAGCAAGGCTATCGTCGAATTAGTCTCGAACAACCCGCCCAGGCGCGGCAGGAACGAGGTACGGGTACGTTCGTAAATCAAGCCGATGCTGAACAGCATGCCGGCAGTCGCCAACCCATAGGCTATCGACAGCAGAATGCTGCCTTCCAAGGCAAAATCGTTGAAGGAGAATACGCCTATCGCCAACATGCCGGTGTGACTGATTACCGCAAACGCCAACAGCCGGCGCATATTGATTTGCATCAGCGCCAGCAGGGCGCCGTAAAAAATCCCGATCAAGCCCAAATCGACGACAAAATGCACCCATTGCTCGGCCGCACCCGGCACTAGCGGCAGGATGAAGCGGATCAAGGCGTAGATACCTAGTTTCAAACCGGTGAGAAAAATCGCCGCGCTGGCGGCGGTGCCGTGCTCCGCCAGCAAAGGTAACCAGGCATGGAACGGAAACAGCGGCATGCGGATGGCAAAGCCGAAAAACAACAGGATAAAGATCAGGGTTTCGTTGGGAATCGCCAGATTGTGGTGCTTTAAGGTCAACCAATCAAAGCTCAAATCCAAACCATTTTGCGCCAAACCATAGCTCAGCAACACAAAGCCGGCCAGACTCATCGCCAAACCGGACAGCCAGTATTGCAAGACCGATTTCACCACTTGATTGCGCTGCTTGCCGGTACCGGCAAATACCGTTAATAACACCACCGGCACCAGTTCCAGCAAGCACCAGAACCAGAATTGTAGCGTATTCAGTGCCGCAAACGCGCCGATTAAAATACCTTGATAGGCCAGCAGGCAGGCGATGAACAAGCGGTCGTTGCGATGCCGCGTGATCAAGGTATAGACCAGCGCCAGCAAGCCTAAAATTGCCGTCAGTGGAATGAACAGAATATTGGTACCGTCCACGCCAACCCGATAGTTAATACCAAATAGTTGAAAATGTTCGGCAAGATGGAGCCCAGGGGTTTCCGAGTCGAATATTAGCAACAGATAAATGCTCAGCAATACGTTCAGCAATGCCCCGGCAAAGGCCAGCCGCACGCTATAAACCGGTTTGGCAAACACCACCGCTAACATGGCCAGCAAAGGCACCAGCGTCATCAAGGTCAATAGCGGTACCGCCGCCACTGCCTGCCAGAAAACAATAGGGGTATTCATCGGTATCCCAGCGCTACCATCAAGGTGATCAACACAAACAACGCCAGATAGCGCGGCTGTAACAATAATTGTTCGAAACGGTTGGCAGCCTGCCCCAGGCGCCGGCCAAATCGAATCGAATCGCGGCCGATGCCGCGCAGAATGAAATGATATTCAAACCAGTTCAGCAAGGCGGCGGTCCATTGCGCCAGTTTGCCGGCCAGACCGCTGCCTTGCGCGAAACTATCCTCCTGGCTATCCAGGTTGGCGCCCATTTTTTGTTCTTCCCATTGCGCGAACGACGACACCGCTTTGATAGCCGGGGCCGGCGCGCCCAAAGCAGGATCGACGATGTGCTCGTCGATGTAGCGCGCATCCTTGGCCAGGCGCATAACCGGTTTCACCAACAACCAATCCATGGCCGGCTCCAGCCAACCGCGCTGCAAGGAAGCGATAAAGGCCCAGCGGCAATTTGCCAGCGCCGGCGCCACCGGTCGAATCGGTTGTCCGTGGGTGTTGTGCAAGATGGACGGCGCGGTTAGCAGCAAATAGCACCGCACTACCGCATGCGCACCCAGATGCCAGGCCGCCAAAGTCCAAAATCCCAAACCGCATTCGACAAACATCAAGCCCAGTTGCGCGGAAGTGGCAAAGATTTGCGAGCTTTTAATATCGGTCTGGCTCAAGCCTACCCAATAACTGTAAATTGCCGTCAGTGCGCCAACCACCGTCAACACCAGCATGGCCAGCGGTACCTGCATGAACAGGGGCTGCAATTGAATCATCAAAAACACGCCGGCATGGATCATCGCCCCGCCGTAGAAAATAGCGCTGGACGGCGTTGGCCCTTCCATTGCCCGCGCCAGCCAGGGCGTGAACGGAATCTGCGCAGATTTGGCGCATGCCGCCACGGCAAAACTCAGGGCCAGCAAGGTAGCATCGCCCGCTTCCAGATCGGCCGCGCTGCTGTTGATGGTTTGCCAATCGGCGTTTTCCAACCAGGCCAGGGCCAGACCGATTGCCAAAATAAAACCGCCGTCGCCGATGCGGTTGGTCACAAATACGCGGGTGGCGTTATGCGCGGCGATGGGCCGGTCATAGGCGTAAGCAATCAGCCAATACGAGCAAACCCCGGCCATCTCCCAGGCGATAAAGGTAAACACCGCGTTGCCGGACAACACCAACAGCAGCATTGCCGCCGCAAATAGATTCAGGATGAAAAAAAAACGATGGAAACCGGCCTCGCGGTGCAGGTAATTCACTGAAAAGCGCATCACGACCAGCAGTAACAGCGAGAACAAACCGGCCACCGCCAGATTAAAACCGCCGGTGCTGAGTGTGTAGTCTATGCTCAGCGAGCCGCTACGCAGCCAGGTGCCGTACGACACCGAGTCGGGCAACTGACCGGACAAATTGCCGGCCAATAAAGCCAGGGCCGTCAGTACCGATAGGCCGATAGCCGTCACGCCCAGCCGGGCCGTGGTTTTCTCGCCGGCCTCGCCGTCGATAATCCGGCAAAAATGCAGGCTGCCAATCAATAGCGCCGCCAGCAACGGAAACAAGGGAATCAGGGTTGCGTAGGCCGCCATACTCATACAACCGCCATTAAATCGGGCTGTTTGATCAGCATAGGCGCCACCGGCTGGGTTTCGTCTCGGTAACAATCCGGCGAGTTATCCCGTAGCGGCAGTTCGCTGTTGTCGGGTTGCCAGCGCACGAAGCCGACACCGCGTTGAAACACAAATATCTCGCCGCTATCCGGGTCTTTGGCGCTGAGATGCACCCAGCCGCCGCCGATCAGTTCTCGCAGGCTTTCCTGCCGACCGTAAATTTGCTCCAACACCGCGGTTTTCGCCTCGACAACGATTTGTAAACGCATGGCCTCGTGAATCTCGATCATCTGCCTTGGTAAGCCGGTGCGCAAGTCGCTACCGGCACCTTCCATCACTGCACAGAAGCCAGTCAGATTGTGCGGCACTTTTGAACCGCAACCCAGCCGTTCGTTATTCACGGTGGAGAAATAATATTCCAGGTTGATGCCGGCGCCGACCGGACCGACCGCCAGCAAAATGCCTTCCAGCACTGTACCTTCCGGGTCCTGGCTCGGATCGTAGGAAATCAAAAACAGGCGACGGTCAAAAAATGCACCTTGCGTTAAAGAGCGTCTACCGACCAGTGCCGCGGCGTTGGTGGCATGGCCCAACTCCGGCCGAGCCTGGGAAAAATCGGCAGCGCGATTTAGAAAATGCCGTAACGCTTGCTTGGGCTCCGGCCGGCGCGGCGCGGACGCCAAACGCCGGCAGCGCTCGTGAGCCGACATGCGTTGCGCGTGTTGCATCTGCTGCATAAATTTGTTGAAGGCCGGTTGGCGCTCCCGCGGCACGGCGCTGCTGTCATACCAGATGATGTCTTCGTCGCAGGTATTGTGTTCGGCGCCGATGAACCAGGTGTCGGCTGGAATGACGATACCGCGCTCGGCCAGTAATTGCCTGACTTCTGGCCGATTCGCCATTGCCGCGAACAACCGGGCATTGGGTCCGCCGTGCCGGCCGCTGCAGGCGCCGCAATCGTATGCGGACAAATGCGGATTGTTTTGGCTCATCGAACCATGGCCCATCAATACCACCAATTCGGCAAAGCCGTAAGTCAGACCGGTATTACGCAAAAATCCGGCAATTCGGTCGGCTTGCTCCTGGTCGGTAAAGCCTAATCTGGGCTGTTGGGGCGAGGCCGGTGTCTCAGGGTTACCAGCGGTAAAATGCAATTGCGATGGCACGTCGGGTGCGATGCCTTTCGCCACCGCAGCCAGCATCTGCTGCTGCGTTTTGGGAATGAAACTTTTCGCCAGCAAACCGAGCAACGTAAGCGGTGCCATGGTATTAATCACCGGATATGCCAGCAGCGCATCGCGGCGCAAACCGTGCTGAAGCAAATCGGCAAGCCGTTGCTTTAGATTGCGACCTTGCCGGCGCCGGGCCAAGGCTTTTTCCTGGCCGGGTTGACTGCATTCCTGAACGTTATGTGCCGGTACGACCACCACCGGACAAAGGGCCGTCAATTTGCTATCGTCGAGGCCTTGATAATTCATCGGTACGCCAAAAAAACCGGCGGCTCCCAGCGTTTCGATAGCCGGATTGAGTTCTTCCAAGTGACGGCGGATGCCTTCCTCGCGATCATCCATGCAAAACACGATTTGTGCTGCGGGGCGGTTGTCTCGTTGCGCCCAGCGCCCGCGATTATGATTGGCGTGCAGGGCTTGCAGCAGCGCTTGTTGATAATGGCGTTCGTAGGCGTTCAGCCAGATTGTACTGCGATCCGCTTCGCTGAAAGTGTCGATGACGGCCAAGCAATCCAACAGCGGGGCCGGCTCTGATCGCTGCACGTCACTGGCGGTTAATCCAAGCAATTGGCAAAGGCGAAACAAGCGCCAACCCTGGTTATAAATACTGAGGGCTGAGGGAGCCAACGGACTAAGTTGCCAGGTCCAAATCCGTTCGGCCACGGTCTGCCAGACCTGTTTGTCCCGCGCCGAATCTTTCAGTAAAGCCTGTGACGCAAGCGCCAAATACTCCGGCAATTGGCCTTTAAACAAAGTATGCCTGACCGAAAACTCGGCCAGGTTTTTCGAAAAATAACCGCGGAGTTTGTCCAGTTGCGCCTCGCAACCCCATTGCTGCCTGCATAGCTGTTCTGCGTACAGCCGATCCAGAATCAAGCGTATCGCCAGATAATCGGCCAATAGGGGCTGGGTGGCGTCATCCGCTTGATAATCGGGATGAGTTTGCCGCCAGTTGATCAAACCCGACCAACCCGGCAGTTCGAGGGTTAGCCTTTGCAGATAGCCAACCCAGCGGGATTCTGGGATTTTCAGTGCTACCAGCTCTTGCGCAATCGCATCTATGGGTTCGGCAGGTAGTGCTCCCATAACCGCTTGCCAATTATGTAGTTCCTGAAAAACCGGCTGGGCATCGTAGATCAAACTCTCGCGCCAAGCTTCGTACAAACCCAGTTCTTGGCGCTTAGGCAATCGCCAGGCCGCCAGGCCTTCGTCCAGCAAAGATGCACATAAACGAATTAATTGAGGCCGCACCGTGTCCAGAATATCCTCGCCGGTCAACGCCAACAGCAAGCCGCGCAATGTCAAACTGCCGCCGACCCGTGCAAAAAGGCTTTCCAGGCTCTCCATGCAAGATTGGCGCATCTGCTGTTCCGCACCGGCATTCGCCGCATCCGGCAGCCATTGCCGGATTTGCTCGGCGGACAAATCCAGCAAATCTTCCGGATGCAAATTCTGCATTTGCAATCCAAGCTTGGCGACCAAACCATCCCATAACTCGGAAGCCTTTTCGCCGTTGCTTAACATATTCTCCAACACCCGGAGTTCGCGCACTTGCCAATCGAATTGCGCAGGCTTCAGGGCCGCCAAATCGTGCAGCAAGGCCAGTCGGTAAAGCATGTGTTGGGTGATGGTTTTGCCATTGACCTTGAAAATCTCGGTGTCCAGCGCATCAGCAAACTGCCGCGCCAACGCAGCATCAATATCGTCATCGGCTATCCGGCCCCGCGCATAAAACTCGCGAAACTGTTCGGCCGGCAGGTAGCAACTGATACCCGTCAATTCGGTAAAGTCCGCCAGCGCTTGTTCGAACGGCAGGTGTTGAAAACCATGCAAGGTATTGTGATGCACAAAATCGTGAATCGGTGCTTGTCCCGGTAATACGTGATCCAGGTGATGGATCGCGTCAAGGATGATTTGTCGGGGCGACAAGGTGCTTGTAGACGATGCCATCATTGCCTTAACACCCTGATCTTCGAAAATGGTGTCGCTACCGCGACGGATATTTTAATGTCGGTTCTCGGACCGACAGCCGAGATACTTTCTTTTGCATCGCCAAAAGAAAGTATCCAAAGAAAAAGCGACCCGAATACCGCTTTGATCCTGCGCGCCAAAGCTTTTTCCGAGGGTTTTCGGAAGGGGCTTCCCAGCCCCTCCGAAAACAAGCGGCATCCCTGCCGCTCCCCTAGCGGGCTGATCTCGGAAAAAGCTTCGGTGCTCGGCGCGGCATACGGGAGCCGGACCCTTCCTTCGATATGGACTATGTTCACGGCAACCTCTCCCCCATTACCGCCAACATTTTCCCCACCGTTGCCATAGACAAATCAATCAACGGCGCCGGTAGCAAACCAAACAATACAATACCGCCGACCAACACGCCGGAAGCCATCAGTTCCAAAGATTTCAGGTCGGCAATCTCACGCATCTGCGGTTTCACCGGCCCGGTAAACAGCAAGCCGATGGTGCGCATCGCATAGGCGGCGCTGATCAGAATACTGAGGCTAAAAAACACCATCAACCCTCCCCATTCTTGAAAGCCGCCGATTAGGGTATGCAGTTCCGCGATAAAACCAACGGAGCCGGGCAAGCCCATGGCCGCCAGCAAGGTCAAGGTAGTCAAGGTGGCAAAGCGCGGCATGACCTGCACCAGCGAACTGTAATCTTGAATGTTACGGGTATGCGTGCGTTCGTAAAGCAGACCAACCAATAAAAACAACGCGCCGGCGATCAGGCCGTGCGCGGTCATTTGTAATATCGCACCGGTGAAGCCTGTTTGATTCAGCGCGGCAATGCCCAACAGGACCACGCCCATATGACTCAAAGAGGAGTAAGCCACCATGGCTTTCAGATCGCGTTGCCGCCAGGCCAGCAAGCCACCGTAAAGCATGCCGAACAAAGCCAGAAATACCAGCAGCGGCTGAATCAATTTTGCGGCAACCGGCAACATCACCACACAGCGCAGCAAGCCGTAGGCACCCATTTTCAGCAGAATGCCGGATAACAGAATACTGATTGGACTGGGTGCTTCGACGTGAGCCAACGGCAACCAGCCGTGCAAGGGAAAGATCGGCATTTTCACGCCAAAGCCGATCAGGAAGCCCAGCAGAACCAAAACCTGTTCGATCTCCGGCATATTTTGCGCGGCTTGGCCCATCGAGGCCATCAAGGAGCCCTGGTTTTCCAGATCGTATTGACTGATCGCCAATAAACTCAGCAACATGAACACCGAGCCGCCCATGGTGTACAGCACGAAATTTAAACTGGCGGCATGCCGGCGTTTGCCGCCCCAGCGGTCGATCAGGAAAAACAGCGGGATCAACGTCACTTCCCAGAAGATGTAAAACAGCGCCCAGTCTTGCGCCATAAACACGCCGAGCATGCCGAATTCCAACAACAGCACGGAAATATGATAGCCCTTGATGCTATCGGCCAAAGAAAAGGAAGCCAGCAGGGCAATGCAAGTCAACAGCGCAGCCAGCACCAGCATCGGCATGGACAGGCCGTCCACACCCAAAGCATAAGCACTGCCCAGTTTGGGGTTAAGCGGATAGAACTCGCTGAATTGCAGCGCGGTGTCGTCGGCGTCGAACTGGAGCAATAGCAAACCAGCCAGCAACAAAGCCGCCAAGCTGAATACATTAGCTACAATTCTGATCAATCGGCTATTCCGGCCGGAGACCAGTACCAGCAATATTGCCCCCAGCGCCGGGGTCCATAACAGCGCGCTTAGCATCACCATTGTTATCGTCTAAGTCCAATACAGTAAACATTCTAACGACATTTGGTTGAAAAAAGCCAATCCGCCCAAGAATTGGTTTAAATAAACCAGATGGCCGTTTAGGGCTTGCACTATCGGACGGTAGAGCCGATTTCGCAAAGCCCGGCGCTTCGTGTAACCTAAGCGCAGCAAAAAATATCGGGATTTGGGGATCCTGCGCATGCCAAACATGGTCACGCTAGCGATTAGCGCCAATAGCTCGGCGACGTTTGTAAACGCTGTGCGCATGAATACCACCCGTTCTTTACCCCGTTTTCCCGCGAATTGATAGCCTGTAACAACTATGCAAATCCACATGATAGCCGTCGGCAACAAAATGCCGGACTGGGTACAGCAAGGTTATAATGAATATGCCAAGCGGCTGCCGCGCGAATGCGAGTTGCTGCTAAAAGAAATTGCCCCGGACAAACGCCGTAGCGGCGACATTGCCCGCATTACCAAGGACGAAGGAGAACGCATGATAGCGGCATTGCCAAGCCGGGCGCACGTGGTGACGCTGGACATACCCGGCAAACCCTGGACCACTCCGAATTTGGCGCAAGCCTTGCAACGCTGGCTGGGCAACGGTCAGCCGGTCGCATTAATGATAGGCGGACCGGAAGGTTTATCCCAGCAAGTGCGCGACCTGGCGCAGGAATCCTGGAGCCTGTCGCCGCTGACCTTCCCGCATCCCTTGGTTCGAGTGATTGTCGCTGAACAAATCTACCGGGCCTGGAGTCTGTTGAATAACCACCCTTACCATCGTTAAGCGCATGCACCCACAACTGATCCTGGCCTCCGCCTCGCCGCGCCGCAGCGAATTGCTCAAGCAAATCGGCATCCGTCACAGTATCATGGCGGTAGACATCGACGAAACGCCGCGGCCGGGCGAAACACCGACTGCTTACGTCGAACGGGTAGCCGCAGAAAAATCGGCGCTCTGTCTGGCAACGGTCGGCACTGATTTACCGGTACTGGCCGCGGATACCAGCGTGATTTGCGACGGCCGCATCCTCGGCAAACCGGACGATTTGCAGCACGCCATTGAAATGCTCAGTCATTTATCCGGCCGCAGCCATCAAGTCTATAGCGCGGTATCCTTACGCGGTGAGCAACACTGGCAAGCGCTTAGCGTTAGCGAAGTGCGCTTCCGGCCCTTGAGCCACCAGGAAATCGTCGCCTATTGGCAAACCGGGGAACCGCACGACAAGGCTGGCGCCTATGCCATTCAAGGCTTGGCCAGCGTATTTATTGAATCGATCACCGGCAGTTTTTCCGGCGTGATGGGCTTACCGCTCTTCGAAACCGCGCAATTATTAAGCCTAGCAGGCATAGACATTATTCAATGAGCGAAGAAATATTAATCAACGTCACGCCGCCGGAAACCCGAGTCGCGGTGATCGAAAACGGCGTCCTGCAAGAACTGATTATCGAGCGGGTCCGGCAAAAAGGTTTGGTTGGCAACATCTACAAAGGTGAGGTGTGCCGCGTGTTGCCGGGCATGCAGGCGGCTTTTGTGGATATTGGTTTGGAAAAGGCGGCGTTTTTGCATCTCTCCGATTTCAGCAGCAAGGAACTGGCCGAAAGAGCCTCGGAAAACATCGAACACTATTTAAAGGAAGGCCAAAAATTGGTGGTGCAAGTCACCAAAGATCCGCTCGGCAACAAGGGCGCGCGACTGACCACCGATATTTCCATCCCGTCCCGCTATCAGGTTTACATGCCCTATGCCGGCAACTCCGGCGTCTCGCAACGCATCGAATGCGAATCCGAACGCACCCGTTTGCGGGCTTGCATCGAAGCCTATCAGCTGAAACATCAGGTGCCCGGCGGCTTTATTGCCCGTACCGCAGCCGAGTGTGTGGAAGACGTGATTTTGTATTCCGACATGACTTTTTTGCACAAACTCTGGGAATCCATCCTGGAAAAAAGCAGCAAGGCCAAAGTCAAAACCCTGATCCACGAAGACCTGCCGCTCAGCATCCGCACCTTGCGGGATTTGTACAAAGACGGCATCGAAAAAATCCGCGTCGATTCCAAGGAAACCTTTCTACGCTTGGTCGAATTCGCCGAAACCTTCGTGCCGGAAATCGTCTCGGTCATCGAACATTATTCTGGCGAGCGGCCGGTGTTTGATATTTACAATGTCGAGGACGAAATCAGCAAGGCGCTGGACCGAAAGGTTAAACTCAAATCGGGTGGTCACCTGGTGTTCGACCAGACCGAATCGATGACCACCGTTGACGTCAACACCGGCGGTTATGTCGGCGGCCGCAATCTGGAAGAAACCATCTTCAAGACCAATCTGGAAGCGGCCCAGACCATTTCCCGACAACTCAGACTGCGCAACCTGGGCGGCATTATCATTATCGATTTCATCGATATGCAGAGCGAGGACCATAAAAAGCAGGTGTTGCAGGCCTTGCAGCGCAACCTGGACAAGGATCACGCCAAGACCAAAATCACCGAAGTCTCCGCGTTGGGTCTGGTGGAAATGACCCGCAAACGCACGCGGGAAAGTCTGGAACACATTCTCTGCGAGCCTTGCTCGACTTGCGGCGGCCGCGGCGTCTTGAAAACCGCCGAATCGATCTGCCTGGAAATTTTTCGGGAAATCATTCGCGTGGTCAGGCAATACAATGTCCAGCAAATCCTGGTACTGGCTTCAGAACAGGTCGTGGAAATGCTACTCGACGAAGAAGCCGATATGCTGGCGGAGCTGGAAATGTTCTTGAAAGTCGGCATTAAAATCCGCGCCGAAGCCGAATATAACCAGGAGCACTACGACGTGGTGTTGCTATAGGCGGCTATTTTGGTTATTCACCACGTTACCCGGGCTACCCGACACCTGTTGTTCTGGTCGCTGATCACGATTGCCCTCGTCTTGAGCGCGGTACGGGTTTTTTTGATCGACATTGCCGATTACCGCATCACGCTGGAACAAAAAGTCCGCGAGACCACCGGCATTCCGCTGCATATCGGCAAACTGGGCGCGAATATGCGCGGTTTCAGTCCGGAATTATTGTTGCGGGAAATCGCTATCGAAGGCGCCGAAGCCGGGGCGAAACCGGCTATCCGTTTGCAAGAAGTGCGGATCGGTATCGATTTACTGGAATGGCTATTGACCCAGGACCCTATGGCCGCCAGTTGGGTGACGCTGGTGGGCGCCAAACTGGATATTCTGCGTAATGAGGACGGCAGCCTCAGCATCAAAGGCCTGCAAAGCAGCGACGGGCAACCGCTGTGGCTGTTACAGGGCGGCAAATACGAGATCCTGCAAAGCCAGGTGACGTGGCAGGATCTGAAGCGGCATCGGCCGCCGGTGACTGTCGAACACTTCGATTTGCTGATCAAAAACCACTATCTGGATCAAAGCCACGAGCTCCATCTAGTCAGCAGTTTGCCGGAGCAATACGGCGACAGCTTGCGCATTTCCGCCCAACTTGACGGGAATATCTTCCAGGCCAATGGCATCAACGGCCAAATTTATGTGGAAGGCAGCAATCTGCAAGGGCCGGCTTGGCTGATCGAGGATTTACCACTGGGTTTGCATTTGGAATCCGGCTCGGGCGATATGCGGATCTGGAGCCAATGGCGCGACTCGATGCCTTACCAAGTTAGCGGTTATCTGCAAGGCCAACAGATTAAATTCGGCAGACAGCAAGGCAAACCGCTGCAACTCGATACCTTTGAAGGCAATCTGGCCTGGACTGAGCAAAACGGCCGGCAACGTTGGAGTGCCTACGACGTCAACGTTTTTGCCAATCATCAGCGCTGGCGGGATGCCGAGCTCTATCTACAGCAAGATGCGCAAGGCAACCTCAGCGGCGTGATCAAACAGTTGAATTTGCAAGCCTTGATGCATTTGATACCGCCGTTTCTACCGGCAGAGCAAACCGATTGGGCTAAATGGCTGTCACTCAATCCACGCGGCACTTTGCGCGATCTGTCGTTTTACGCTGAGAGCAATCAACAACGCTATGCGCTCAACGGCCATTTCAGCCACCTTGGTAACGATGCGCAAGGCGACGTGCCGCAATTACAAGAGCTAAGCGGCTCTATCATTGCCGGCGACCAGGGCGGGCAACTGATATTCGACAGTACAAACGCCAAATTCAATGCGCCGCAAATGTTTAGGAGTAGCCTGGACGTCCCGCGTTTACAAGGCCAAATCAACTGGCGGCAAACCGACAGCGACTGGCAAATCGCCAGCGAAAATCTGCAACTGGACAGCGCGGCCTTCCACACGCAAACCAACCTGCAACTCAGCATCCCGAAGAATAGCGACAGCGCTGTCATTGATATGCGCACCCGTTTCGACAATTTCAAAGACATCAGTAATGTACCGCAATACCTGCCGGCCAAAATCATGGGTAAGGATGCGGTCGCCTGGCTGGACGACGCCTTTATCGGCGGGCATATCGACAAGGGCGAAATGCGCTTGAATGGCAAATTGGCGGACTTCCCGTTTACCACCGGTCCCGGCCTATTTGAAGTAGTGTTTGAGATAGACGACGGCGAAATTCAGTTCAACGCCCTGTGGCCGCATTTGCGTGCGGTGCATGCCGATGTGCAATTCCTCGGCGCGGATCTGAACGTGGCGATTAACGGCGGCCATAGCGAAAACGTCGACATCAATCAAGCCGTAGTTTCGATTCCTGATCTGGCCAATAGCGATTATGTTTACGTGTTGGGCCAGGTGCAGAGTAAGCTGCCGCAAAGCTTGCAGTATCTGCAAAAAACCCCGCTACGCGCCAAAATCGATCCGCTGGCTAAAGTGTTGGCCCCGGATGGTCATACCCAAGTCGACCTGGATCTGAAAATTGCTTACTACGAGACGTTGCCGACCACCGTCAAAGTCGATGCGCATCTGGATAAGGCTCGCTTGCTGGTCAAACCCGTCGATCTGGCCGTCAACGACATCAGCGGCGTGCTGCGCTTTACCGAAGACCGGGTCAGCAGCACCCGGCTGGAAGGCAATACCCTGGGCTATCCGATACATGCGATCCTACAAAGCGATGCCAGCGCCACGCAAATCCTGATAGACGGCACCACCGACATCCAGCGCCTGGAAAAGCAATTCAGTTTCCTGAAAAATCAGGTTGCCGACGGCAGCTTGAATTATCAAACCGTATTGACGCTGCCTTACGATGCGGCTAAGCCGTCCACCCTGAGCATTAACAGCAACTTACAGGGCGTAACGATCAACACCCAGGATGCTCTGGCCAAATCGGCCGAGCAAGAGCAAGCATTGAATCTAAGCTTTATTTTTAACAACAGCCCATACTTGCCACTAAAAATTACTTACGGCAAGGAGTTGAACGCTGCGCTGTTGATCGACGGCAAACAAAATCAACTCCATTCCGGGCATATAGTGTTCGGCCGGAACTCGGCGGACTTTTACGAACCGGCAGGGTTGAAGCTGGAAATCAAGCAGCCGCAATTCAAATTGTCCGACGCGCTTGCCGCATTCTCCGACAACGAAACCCAGCAACGTTTGCCGGCGTTAAAAGAAGTTATTCTGGATACCGAGCAACTGATCTGGCAAGGCCAGAACATCGGCGCGCTAAAATGCCGGTTGCAGCATATCAATCAAGCTTGGCAAGCCACGTTGGACAGCGCGATGGCACGCGGCAAATTGACGATCCCCGACCAGCGCGGCGGCACCAACATCATCAAGCTGCAAATGGATTATCTGAATTTGTCGGCGATGGATAGCCTGAATTTCGACGCGGCAGAAGACGTCGTTACCGACTTGCCCTTGATCGAGATCGACAGCAAACAACTGCTATGGCGCGGCGTGGATTTGGGTAGCTTGAAGCTGAATACCGAGCGGCTGATCAACGGCATTCATTTCAAACACGTGCAACTGGCCAGCGTGGCCGGTACGATAGATTTCAGTGCGGACTGGATCAAACTGGTCGGTGGCAGTTCGACGCAATTAACCGGCAAACTGAACATGAACGGTTTCGGCTTGTTTCTGTCGCAGCTAGGTTTTACCGACGACTTGAGAGGCACACACGCCGAAATCAATTTCAACGGCGGCTGGCGCGGCGCCCCGCAGCAATTTTCAGCGGCCAACCTGACCGGGCAAATGCAGCTGAAGTTCAGTGACGGCCGCATTTCCAGCATCGAGCCGGGCTTTGGCCGCTTGCTGGGCTTGATCGCGATGGAACAATGGGCCAAGCGCTTGAGCCTGGATTTTACCGACGTCTACCGCCAGGGCTTGGCCTTTGATCAGATTACCGGCGACTTCAAAATCAGCAACGGCTTAGCCTATACCGACAATTTATTAATCGACGCGGTATCGGCGAAACTCAGCATAGCCGGGACCGCCGACCTAGTAAAAAAGACCATGGACCACCGCGTTGCCGTCGTGCCCAAGAGTTCCGGGGCGGTGCCGATTGCTGGTACAATCGTGGGCGGTATCGCTGCCGTCATTACCCAAGTGGTGACTGACGATTACAAAGAAGGTTATTTTTTCGGCTCGCAATACAAACTCGCCGGGCCCTGGGGCAATGTCGAGGTCACGCCGTTACACGATCAAGACGGCTTGGTGCAAAAGGCTTGGCGCGGCTTAACCGGCGGCTGGCTGGAGTCGCTGAGCAAATGAACGGCTCTGCCGAATAAACGGCTCCCCAACAGTTAAAACTATAGAAAACAATTAAAATCAGGGACACCTCATGACCATATGTGCCGCCATCCAGATGGCCTCCGGACCGCAAGTCAGCGCCAATTTGCTTGAAGCCGAGAAACAGATCGCCGAAGCCGTGAAAGCCGGTGCGAAACTGGTAGCCTTGCCGGAAAACTTTGCCATCATGGGTATGAACGAATACGACAAGGTTAAAGTCAGCGAGCAGGATGGAAACGGCCCGATTCAGGATTTTCTGGCCGCCATAGCCAAAAAATACGGCATATGGGTGATAGGCGGCACGATGCCGATGCAGGCCACCGCCGCCAATAAAGTCCGCGCGGCTTGTTTGATCTACAACGAGCAGGGCGAGCGAGTCGCCCGCTACGACAAAGTGCATTTATTCGACGTCAGCGTGCCGGATACCGCCGAGGAATACCGCGAATCCGACTCCGTCGAAGCCGGCGACGCCTCCTGCGTGATCGATACGCCGTTCGGCCGGCTGGGTGTGGCGGTTTGCTACGACTTACGCTTTCCGGAATTTTTCCGGCCGATGACCCGGCAAGGCCTGGATATATTGGTGATCCCTTCCGCGTTTACCGCCAAAACCGGCGCCGCGCACTGGGAAGTATTGTTGCGGGCCCGCGCCATCGAAAACCTCTGCTACGTCATCGCGCCAAACCAAGGCGGCTTTCATATGAATGGCCGGCAAACCTACGGCCACAGCATGGTGATCGATCCTTGGGGCGTGGTACTGGATTGTTACAAAACCGGCCCTGGCTTTGTCAGCGCCGAAGTCGATAAAAGCCGCCTGGAAAAAACCCGCCTGTCTTTCCCGGTGCTGGAACATAGACGCTTTTTTTGCGAGTGAGCCTTATGTTGTTAAGAACGCTGACTTACAGCCTGCCTTGCCTGTTGCTGACGGCTTGCGCGGATGCGCCGGACAAATACCGTGATACCCACCACCTGGAACTGCCGCCGGTTTTACCGATAGAACATACCAATCCGCAGCCGGCAGTGGCTGCCGACGATTTAAAGCCTAAGTCGGCTTTGGCCGATTTGATGGCGTTTACCGACGAAGGGGGCAAGCCTGTGCTTACCTTGAAAACCCGCCCCGACCGGGCTTGGGAAATGGTCGCCACGGCATTGAAAATCAGCAATATCGAAGTGCTGGATAAAAGCCAGGAAGATCAACGCTTTCAGGTGCGTTATGACCCCGACACCAGCGGCAAAGATGTCGGCTTGTTGCGCGCTTTATTGAATAATGATTACGACGAAGCCGAATACACCATCAAGTTGAAAGAAGAGCGGCGTGGCTTAACCGTCAACGCCAGCCTGACAAAACCGGAAGACTTGGAGTTTGGCGAAGATGGCTCGGCGGAGCTGATTCGTTTGCTACACAAAGCCATAGACGAAAAAATCATCAACCGCCCGCCTGACAAGAAGGCCGACGAGTAAGCGGCAAGGCTTGATTTAAGCGTCGTCCCGGCGCCAGTGCCCGGATTTGCCGCCGCTTTTTTCCAGCAAACGCACCCCTTGAATCGTCATGCCGCGGTCCACGGCTTTGCACATATCGTAAATGGTCAGCAAGGCAATCTGGGTCGCGGTGAGGGCTTCCATTTCCACGCCGGTTTGGCCGGTAGTCTTCACTGTGGTTTGACAATAGACCCGACTCAAGTCGGTTTGGGCTTGCAGGCTAAGCTCGACATGACTGATCGGCAACGGGTGGCAGAGCGGAATCAGATCGGCGGTTTTTTTACTGGCCATGATGCCGGCAATGCGGGCGATGCCCAGTACGTCGCCCTTCTTGTGGGTGCCGGACACAATCAACGCCAAGGTTTCCGGCTGCATCTCTATGTACCCCTCGCAAACCGCCTGACGTTGGGTGATGGCCTTATCCCCGACATCCACCATATGGGCTTCTCCGGCGGCATTAAAATGAGTGAGCGGCGAATGGGACATGGCATACTAGGCAAGTGGAATCAGCCAAGCATTGTATTACCGGGTGAATAAAGATGTCGATTAAAGTGCTTTACTTTGCAAGCTTGAAGGATCGCGTCGGCCGCAGCTACGACGAGCTGACAATCGATGCGCCGTTGACAGTGCTAGAGGTCTGGCATCGCGCTAATCCGCACATGGACATGCCGGGCACGGTATTGGCGTCGATCAATATGGAGTATGTCGGTCTGGATGCCGAAGTTAGCGACGGCGACGACGTGGCGTTTTTTCCACCGGTGACCGGAGGTTGAAATGAGTACCATCAAACTTAGCGCCGAGATTTTCGACCCCTGGCAAGAACTGGCCGATTTTCAAGCTCAGGCGGTCGACATGGCCGGCAAATACGGCGCCACCGGCGTTTTCGTTGGCAGCATGCGCGACTTCAATGAAGGCGACGAGGTACGCGGTATGTACCTGGAGCATTATCCAGGGATGACCGAAAAGCAATTACAGCGTATTGTCGAACAAGCCCAAAGTCAGTGGCAGTTATTAGACGTGCTGCTGATCCATCGCATCGGCCAGGTATGGCCCAACGATACGCTGGTGCTGGTGGCAGTGTGGTCCGCGCATCGCGGCGACGCTTTTGACGCCAGCCGCTTCATTATGGAAAACTTGAAAAGCCAGGCACCGTTCTGGAAACGGGAAACCTTGGAATCCGGACAAACACGCTGGGTCGAAAAGAACAGTGACGGCTATCTAAAGCAACCTTAGGGCTGTTAAGACTGACGCAAATTACCCGTGGACTTTGTCTCGGCAGCATAATTTACCGTTGGCATTTCGGCCAATGACTGGGCTTGCAGCTGCTGTTGCAGTTCGGCAATTTGCTGGTTGGACTGAGTAAGCTGCTGTTTCAGTTCATTGATGGTTTCATGCAGATATTCGAAGTGAACTTGAAAATAGCGCGCAGACGGGAAGCAGGCATCCAAGGCTTCCGGCGACATTTTGTCCAATTTGGTTCGAGATCGTCTTGTTTTCATATTACACCTAATCATCATTATCGGCTAAAGCATACCCATGCGGCATGATTGCTATGATGCTGTTAATAGTAAGACGTTCCAGAACGCAAATCCCCCACTTAAAATACCAAATATTTTAGCAATAGCCCCAAGCGTCAAGCATACTTACCCGGTAACCAGCCACGCTCGACGCATTCCCGAAAATTCCATTGCGGCATATTCTCGGTTTTATAACTCCAGAAAAACCAGCCCAGATACTTTTCGAACACGGCCAGTTGGGCGGCCGCGTAGCCGCGACAAGCGATATCGAACTGCATGTCGTCCATTTCCGTATGGACATGATCGAAAAGCCCCTCGGCCCAAAGCGCCGCCAGTTTTGCATCCAACCCCAAACTCCATTCGCCGACGTAGGTCGGCAAACTCAGGCCGCTGATAATCTCGTCAGCTTCTGCTTTCCAATCGCAAACCACTTTTTGCAAATGCTGATAAATATCCCTGTCGATATCGTCCTGCACAAAACATTGATAACGGTGTATGTCAAAGATCACATTGCCATGCTCGGGCGACTGTAAAAAACCGGCGTATTCGCGAAACGACCGGAAACCATCATGAAATATCACCGCCACCTGTTCAGCCGGACAATGGCGGCGAATGCGCCAATAAGCGGCTTCGGTGTAACGTTTCAACAGTTCAGTATCCACATCCCAGCGCGGCTCGTTTAAGATCTCAATTCCGTGCAATGCCGCGCGTTTGCCGTAACGCTGGGCCAATCGCTCCAGGGTCTCCAGGGAATAGTCGATATAGCTGTTTTGAGTATGCCACTCGCAAACGTCCTGGATGCCGCCATTATCGAAACCGTTCTGACAGCCGGGCGCGGCATGGAGATCGACAACGACCTTTAAGCCAAATTCTTCAGCCCAATCGAAAGCCCGGTCAAGTACCTCCATGCCGCCGCCGACAAAAGGAAATCGCACGGCGCCGAAACTATGATGATAGGGATAATCGGCTGCAAACAGCCAATAGCCAACCGGGATGCGTACCGCATTGATCCCGACTTGCGCCAACCAGGCAAAGTCGGCGCGGGTGATGAAGGTTTGCCAATGTTGCTGCAAACGGGTTTCGGCTTCGCGGCCCAATTCGACGCACCAACTGGTCTCGTCCCTGGCATTCAACCCGGCAAACAAACTGGGCGTCATCCATTTTTCTAAAACCAACCATCCGCCCAGATTGACCCCGCGCAGTTTTTTGGCAGACATTCGGATAGCCCCTGTAACAAAGCGCCTTAGAGCACGTTTCCCGTTAGCAGAGCGTAATCCGCCGCTTGTACAAAGCCTGTATATTGGGCACCTTGGTGATGGTCAGGACAGCGGAATCCGTGAGCCTTTTATGGATTAGATTGACCATGTCCACTTCGCTTTCAGGGTCGAGCGAATCAAAGGCTTCCTGCATCAATATCCATTTGGGTTTGTGCAACAACAGCCGCACCAAGCCCAAGCGTTGTTGTTGTTCGCGCTCAAGATTCTTCTCCCAATCGGCAACCTGGTCGAGCTGTTCCTCCAACTCTTTCACTCCGGCCAGTTGAAGGGCATTTTCAAGTATCTGCTGATCGAAAGTGGAGGGGTTGGATGGGTAGCAAATCGACGCGCGCAAGGTACCGGTAGGCAGATAAGGACGCGGCGGCATAAAGAACATGGTTTCATCATCCGGCAATTCAATTATGCCTTCGCCCCATGGCCACAGACCTGCTATAGCTTTGAACAGCTTGTTACCGGAAAACGCATTGCCAGCAATCAACACCCGCTCTCCGGCCTTGATTTCTTCATTGAGAGTGGACACGCAGACGATTCTGTCCAAACGCGAAATGCATAAATCGCGAAACGCCAATACGGATTTGTCGCTTTTCACCAAGCGAATCCGATAGGGGTCAGGCTTGGCTATTTCGCGTTCCAATTGCTCCAGGGCCTTGCTCAATCCCAAAACTCGCTCGACAGAGGCCCGCCATTCCGCAACCTTACCCATATTGTCAACCGGCCAGGACAAAGCCGCGACCATTTGCTGGAAAGCCTGCGCGGATTGCATCAACGCTCCCAGGCTGATCGTACCCAGAATAAAGCGCGGCGCCGACACCAAGATAGGAAATGCCATGGACAATATCGAATAACCGGAACTGAACATGGTGATCCGCTGCCAGGCATGGGTTTGCTGATTCCAGGCATCGACAATGTTTCCGAATAAATGATGAAAATGCGGATTCTCATGGCGCTCACCGTGGATCAAGGCAATGGCTTGCGCATTCTCCCGGGCTTTGACCAGCGCGAAGCGGAAATTGGCTTCCACGGTCTGTCTATTGTCGGTAGCCATAGTGAGCGGCTTACCTATCCACCAACCCAGCGTGGATGCGCTAGCGGCGTAAATCAACGCCAACCAGACCAAATGGCCTTGAACCGGGATTTCGACCAAACCTAGATTTACCGTAACGGTCCCCGACAAGGTCCACAGGATCTCGGTAAAACTGGTCAACAACAGTACGCAGTAAAAGAAAGTGTGTAACAGATCGATTGCGTATTCAGTGGAAATGCGGACATCTTCGGCGATGCGTCCGTCAGGATTATCGTGCTGACCCGGTAAGTGGGTAACCAGATAATGCCGGCCGTCGCGCATCCATTGCCCGATCAATTTATCGGTTAACCAGCCCCGCCAGCTCAGTTGCAAGCGGCGTTTGACGACCAAATGGGTCGCCGTGATTGCCATATTCGCGATAAAAATCAAGACGATCAACCCAACTTGGGTAAACAGCCTCGACATAGAGCGCTGCTCCAAGGCATCGAATAAATCCGCGCTCCATTCGGTAATAATGACCGAGACCGCAATTTGCGCCACTGTTAACGCGACCAAAAACGCCGATAAGGTCCGAATGGTCGTCTTATTTTCCGAGCACCAGAAAGGGCCGGCTAATCGGACGAATTGCATAAAAAATTTGCTGGTTGTTCGCAAGGCCATACTCCTCGTTTAAGGTCGTCGCGCAATATAACAAAATTAATCGCATCGATAACCATCAAATGTGCTGGCGCGCTGCTGGCTGCACATCAGAATGAGTCTAGGCTTCTGTGTTTTATGACAAAAAAGAGAAAAACAGCGGTGGGGATGTTTGACGAGTTTGTGACGAGCGCTGTAGCGCTCGTCGGTACAGAGGTTTTGCGCTCAGCGCTTCATCGAATCGAAAAATGCAGCGTTGGTTTTAAAGTCCTTGAGTTTGCCCAGCAAAAACTCGGATGCCGCCAACTCGTCCATTGGCTGCAGGATTTTGCGCAAAATCCAGGTTTTTTGCAGTTCGTCCGGATCGACCAGATATTCTTCGCGGCGCGTGCCGGAGCGGTTGATGTTAATCGCCGGATAGATACGTTTTTCAGCGATTTTCCGCTCCAGATGCAGTTCCATGTTACCGGTGCCTTTAAACTCTTCGAAGATCACCTCGTCCATCCTCGAGCCGGTTTCCACCAGCGCGGTAGCGATAATCGTCAAACTGCCGCCTTCTTCGATATTCCGCGCCGCACCGAAAAAACGTTTGGGTTTTTCCAGCGCATTAGCGTCGACACCACCGGACAACAGTTTGCCGGAAGACGGTACCACCATGTTGTAAGCACGGGCCAGACGGGTAATCGAGTCTAACAGGATAACCACGTCGTGCTTGTGTTCAACCATGCGCCGGGCTTTTTCGATGACCATATCCGCCACTTGCACGTGACGGGTAGCGGGTTCGTCGAAGGTACTGGAAACCACTTCGCCACGCACGCAACGCTCCATCTCAGTCACCTCTTCCGGGCGCTCGTCGATCAAGAGCACGATCAGATAACACTCGGGATTGTTCTCGGCAATCGCATGGGCGATGCTTTGCATAATCATGGTTTTACCGGCTTTCGGCGGCGAAACGATCAAGCCACGCTGGCCTTTACCGATAGGGGCGATCAAGTCGATGATACGGGCGGTTAAATCTTCACTGGTGCCGTTGCCTTGCTCCAAACGGAAACGTTTATTGGCAAACAGCGGTGTCAGGTTGGAAAAGGAGATTTTGTTTTTGGATTGTTCTGGCGATTCGAAGTTGATGCTTTCGACCTTCAACATCGCGAAGTAGCGTTCGCCTTCCTTCGGCGGGCGGATTTTGCCGCTAACGGTGTCACCGGTGCGTAAACCGAAACGTCTGATCTGGCTGGGCGATACATAAATGTCGTCGGGGCCCGCCAAATAGGAGCAACCCGGTGTTCTTAAAAAACCGAATCCATCCGCCAATATCTCCAAAACCCCATCGCCAAAAATATCTTCCCCACTCTTCGCCTGTTTCTTCAAAATCGCAAAAATCAATTCCTGCTTTCGGGCTCTGTCGATGTTTTCGAGACCCAAGGATTCAGCGATTGCAATAATTTCAGTGGCTTGTTTAAGTTTTAACTCGGTAAGATTCATGTTGATTAAGGGAAATGAAAGAAATGCAAAACAGCAGAGTGCTGTTTACAGCGGCAGGTAGTTGTTGGATTTGTTAAGGACGTTCAGAATGCGAAGAAGCAAGCGGGGAAAATTCTAGCGCAATAACCGGACTTATCAAAAACATTTTTAATAAATCCGGTGATTCGGCTTGATTTATATGTTGCTATCGATAAACGCAGCCAATTGGGATTTGGTTAAGGCGCCGACTTTAGTCGCTTCCACTTCACCGCCTTTAAAAAGCATCAAGGTCGGGATGCCGCGCACACCATAGTGCTGCGGGGTTTTGGGGTTTTCGTCGATATTCAGCTTGGCAACGGTGAGTTTGCCTTGATATTCGGATGCAATTTCATCCAAAACCGGGGCAATCATTTTGCATGGACCACACCATTCTGCCCAATAATCGACCAACACCGGCGCACCGGCTTTCAACACAGTTTCATTAAAATCAGCGTCTGATACATGAAGGACTAGGTCGCTCACGCCATTCTCCATTAGTTTACAAAGTCAAGACTATAGTTTCGCGGCGCTTTAATTGTCAATCGATTTCAACCGCGCGGCTTTTTAGTTTATTCTATCGGGCTATGAAGAAAACACATTTGACGGAAACACGTTTTAGCAATTTGGAGCTGTCCGACTCCATCATTAAAGGTCTGAAAGAAGCAGGATTCATCAACTGCACACCCATTCAGGATAAATCCTTGCCCTTGTCTTTACGCGGCAAGGACATTGCCGGCCAAGCCCAAACCGGCACCGGCAAAACTGCCACATTTTTGCTGGCGACTTTTCAGCACCTGATCAACGACGAAAGCGAAAAAATCAAGAACCCGCGCGCGCTGATTCTCGCTCCAACCCGCGAGCTGGCGATCCAGATTCACAAAGACGCGGTGGCTCTGAGCAAGTATCTGAATCTGAAGTTTGCATTGATCTACGGCGGTACCGACTATCAAAAGCAGTTGGATAAAATCAAGGGCAATGTCGACATCATTATCGGCACACCGGGCCGCATTATCGATTTCTACCGGCAAGGCGCCTTCACTTTGGATAACATCCAGGTCACCGTGATGGACGAAGCCGACCGCATGTTCGATTTGGGCTTTATTAAAGACATCCGCTTCCTGCTGCGCCGCATGCCGCCGGCAGAAAAGCGTTTGAATATGCTGTTTTCCGCTACGTTGTCTTATAAAGTCACCGAACTGGCTTATGAGCACATGAACAACCCGGTGCTGATTCGTATCGAATCCGAGGAAGTGACTTCCAAAGCCATCAATCAGGTGGCTTATTGTCCGGCCAATGAGCAAAAAATCCCGCTATTACTGGGTTTGCTGAAACATCACCAACCGCAGCGCAGCATCGTCTTCGTCAACACCAAACGCTGTGCCGAGCAACTGGACGATTACCTGGCTGCCAACGGCCATAAAGTGGCTATGCTCAGCGGCGACGTGCCCCAGGAAAAGCGCCAGCGCCTGCTTAACGATTTCCAGGAAAACCGGGTCACGCTGCTGATCGCTACCGACGTGGCGGCGCGCGGCCTGCACATTCCGGACGTATCTCACGTGTTCAACTACGACTTGCCGCAAGACGTCGAAGATTATGTACATCGGATTGGCCGTACTGCCCGTTTCGGCGCCAGCGGCGAGGCGATCAGTTTTATTTGCGAGGAATACGCTTACTCAATGCCGGACATTGAGGATTACATCGGTGAGAAAGTGCCGGTGCAAAGCATCACGCCGGAATTGATGGTAGAAGAAGTGATCAAGCCCCAACGCCGCGAGCCGCGCGAACGGGTCATGCCGCGCGACAAACGCCCGCCGCGTTCAGAGCACAAGCCCAGAGAGCACCGGCCGCCCCGCCCCGCTCCCACTACAAACCAGGCATCAACGCCCGAAAATCCTCCACCGCCACAAACTCAGCAACCTGCTTAACCGGCCGTTGACTATCCGGCTTGCTGATCGATACCAGATGAGCAATGCCGAACGTCCGGGCGGACGTCAGCACCGCAACGCTATCGTCTACCAGCAGCGTTCTATCCTTTGTGAACAAATGCTGGTCTTGCAGGATCTGCCAAAAACCTTGCTGCTCCTTGGCAAAACCAAAATCGTGCGACGAGACGATTTCGTCGAAAAACCCATGCAGACAGGTTTTTTCCATTTTCAGATTCAAGCTATCGCGATGCGCATTCGTTACCAGCAATAGCCGCTTGCCGCTGGCTCGCACCGCATCCAAAAACTCGGTGACATGTGGATGCACCGCAATCAAACCGGCCAACTCCTGCTTCAATCCGGCGATATTCAAAGCCAATTCCTGGGTCCAATAATCCAGACAATACCATTCCAGCTTGCCCTCCATGGCCTTGAAACGCGGCGCCAACTGCTGTTTGGCGTCCTCAAGCGTTAGGCTATGCAGTTCGGCAAAGCGCAAGGGCACAAATTCCTGCCAAAAATGATTATCGAAATTCAAATCCAGCAAAGTGCCGTCCATGTCCAGCAGTACGGTATCGATTTGTTTCCAGTCGAGCATTTTAGTTTATCCCTATCATTCAATAGCTCTTGTCATTCCCAAACACGGCCTAAATTAGTTTTTTATTCTAACCGGAAAATCCCTAAGTTCAGCTAGGCTTGATGTCTATTAGAAAAAGGATTAAAAGCTTTTATATCTGTTCTGTCACGGCATCAACCGTCGAAAGGAGTTAAATTCATGAGCACCATGAAAGTGAGAACCCGTTTAGGCTTGGGTTTTAGCGGAGTCTTGCTGCTGCTAGCCATGATTGCCGGCATCAGCATCAACAGCATGAACGACCTATTGTCCAACATCGACAACATGGTCAACGATAAATTTCCGAAAACAGTCTGGGCCAATGACGTCATCGGCAACATCAATGTGATTGCCCGCTCGATGCGCAATACCCTGATTATCAAAGACCGCGCCGCCATCGATAAGGAGCTGGCCCGCATTCAAGACGCACGGCGAGCTATCAAGGAAAACCTGGATAAACTCGACGAGACTATTAGCAGCGCGGAAGGTAAAGCCGCACTCAAAAAAGTGTTGGATGCCCGGACGCCTTACGTAAATGCCCAGGATCAGTTCATCAAATTGGCCGGCGAGGGCAAGCAAGCGGAAGCTGCAGATTTTCTGCTGTCCCAAGTCAGGAAGTTGCAAACCGAGTATATAGATTCGGTAGACGCGCTAATTGATTTCCAAACCAAGCTAATGAAACAATCCGGATTAGAAGCCAAGGAAACGGTCAATCAAAGCGTGAATTTGATTACCACACTGGCGCTCATTTCAGTGCTGATTGGTGGCGTTGCCGGCTATCTGATCACCAAAAGCTTAATGACCCAGCTTGGCGGAGAACCCGGCTATGCCGCTGAAGCGGTGAATACCATGGCCGCCGGCGACCTTTCCGTGGCGATAGAGCTGCGGGAAGGCGACACCAACAGTTTGTTGTACGATTTAAAAGGCATGCGCGACCAGCTGAGTAACGTCGTCCAGCAAGTTCTGGGTAATGCCGACGTATTAAGCTCGGCGTCCAAAGAAGTTAGCGCTACTGCGCAATCCATCAGCCAAGCCACCACCGAGCAGGCGGCCAGTGTCGAAGAAACCACCAGCTCCATCGAACAACTCAGCGCCTCGGTGCAACAAAATACCGAAAATGCTCATGTCACCGAACAGATGGCCGGCAAATCCGCCAGCGAGGCCAAGCAAGGCGGCGAAGCGGTAATCGAAACTGTCAATGCCATGAAACACATCGCCAAAAAAATCGGCTTGATTGAAGACATTGCTTACAAAACCAATTTGTTGTCCTTAAATGCGGCAATCGAAGCCGCCTCGGCTGGCGAACATGGTAAAGGTTTTGCCGTGGTGGCTGCGGAAGTCCGTAAACTGGCGGAAAGCAGCCGCACCACAGCGGCGGAAATCAACGAGTTGGCATCCAACAGCGTCTCGATTGCCGAAAAAGCCGGCGTGCTCATCGGCCATGTGCTGCCGGACATTGTGAAAACAGCGGACCTGGTCCAAGAGATCAATGCCGCGTCAGCAGAACAAGCCAGCGGTATCAAACAAATCAGCGAGGCCATGCGGCAGTTGGACAGAGTGACGCAACAAAACGCAGCCGCCTCGGAAGAAATGGCCGCAACCGCCGAGGAATTGAACGGCCAAGCCGAACAACTGCAAAGCGTGGTTGGTTTTTTTAAGTTAGCGAACAGTTGAAAGTACTTTCACGCCGATCTTGGCATTGAAAGCAAACCCACGACAGCAACCCAACCAACAACCAAGCTGTAGACCCTGAGCCGATGCCCAACAGACCAAAAATCCTCAAACAAACCGTCATCGCCCAAACCCGACAATTCTGCATCGAAGCGCTGGACCTGGAGTTTAGTAACGGCGAGCGCCGCCAATACGAGCGCCTGGCCCGTAGCGCTTCGCACGGTGCGGTACTGGTGGTGCCGATGCTGGATGCAGATACTGTGCTGCTGGTTCGGGAATACGCCGCCGGCATCCATCGTTACGAGCTGGGTTTACCGAAAGGCAAGTTGGACGCCGGCGAGGATATGCTGGACGCCGCCAACCGTGAGTTAAAAGAAGAAATCGGTTACGGCGCGGCCAAATTACACCATTTGCACCGGGTATCGCTGGCGCCGGCCTATCTGGAACACACGATAGATATTATTCTTGCTGAAGACCTGTATCCGGAAAAATTGGTCGGCGACGAACCTGAAGAACTGCAAGTGGTACCTTGGCCCTTGAATAGTATCGATACCTTGCTAGCCAGCGGCGAATGCAGTGAAGCCCGCTCGATTGCTGCCTTGTATATGGCGTTGGCGCATCTGAACGGGCGCGGCTGAGGAATCGAACCTTAAATCTTGAACAAAGGCTCCAAACCGTCGTCGCCTTTGCCTTTGCCGCTGACCGCTGCGGGCTTAGTGGAAAACACCTGCCAAAGAGTCTGGCCTTGCCAGTCCTGACTTTGGCCGGAATATAGCAAGCGATTCAAAGCCAAAATCTCTTCACGCAGCGCCTCGGGACAATGCGCCGCAATGGCCCCCAAACTCTCCGCGCCGAACTCGGCCTTACCCCATTGCAGCAAGGCCTGTTTGGCGGCCTGCGGGTTATTTTCCCAACAAGCACGTTTCAGGGTCTTTTCCATAGCGGTTTCCGGCACCCGTTCAACAGGCTTATCCTTAGATACTTTGCCGGAAGGGCGGCGATAAAACACAACAATGGTCAGCAGCCAGCCCAGCGCCAACGTCGCCGATACCGCTTGCCAAAAGCGGGTGTCGCTGCTGTTGGTCACGGTAATCGGCGACGTGGTCATCGGGCTAGTTACCGGCTCTTGCGGCGTGCTTGATGTAGCGGGCGGTGCGGAATTTTGGGCATCCGTGCTGCCGGCTAAAGCCGTGAGCTTGACGCTAGGCAGATGTGCAGTTTCCGTTTTCTGGGTTTTGGTGTTGAACCAAACGATGTCCAGCGCCGGCAAGGTATATTCGCCGGGCTTGGAAGGGATGAAGGCGATTTTTTCCTCGCGCAGCGCGGTTAAGCCGTCGCTGTCTTTGTCTTCCTTCAGCAGCGGTTGGTCGGGATAGGTTTTGATGCCGTCGATAGCGGTTTTATCGAGCAGCTCCGGCAACTGGCCGACCGTGGTGCCTTTCGCGCTCAGTGTGAGGGTGCGGGTCAAGGGTTCGCCCACTTTGGTTTGCAAGCCGGCGTCGGACCAAGCTTCGCTGAGTGTTAATGACTCGGCACTCAACCAGTTCGGGCCTTTAAAGCCTGCCGGCACCGCTTGCACGTTCAACGTGATGGCTTTGGAAGCCACCCGCCGAGTTTCCGTATCCGGCCGATTGAAGAAACCGTTAAAACGCGGTTGGCGTTGATTGCTCAGGTATTCGGCATTCAGAATCAGCGGCGCAATGGTAAATACCCCGCTCTGTTGCGGAAAAATGGCATATTTGCGCTCGGTCACCCAATAATCCACGCCCTTGACTTGGGTGGTGTAGGTGCTGTCCTCGCCCAGTTTTTCGACTAAGGCATCCTTAATTTCCGGCTCGCTGAGGCTGGCTTGGGTAATCTGTACCTTGCGAAACAACTTCAGCGTGTACAACACTTGTGACTGTACGTAAGGTTGCTCTGGCGTAGCGGTCACGTCCAGAAATATGTCATCGTTGCCTTGCGGAGCGGCGGTATTTTCATTCACAACCAGCTTCAACGGCTTGCTGCTATCGGCACCGAAGGCAATCGGCGGGATAAACATCTCGCCGGCTTGTTTGGCCATCGCCCGGACTATCCATTGTTCAGTCCGGCTACTTTTGCCGTTGACCCAAGAGGAGCTGGTGCTGCGCTGCTGACTGAGAATTTCAAAATTCTCCTGCAAGGGCGCAAAATCCGGATTGCCGTCCGGAGCTTCACTGGCGGTAAAGGTAATTTGAAACGATTCGTTAAGGCCAACCGGGTTGCGGTCAACCGCTACTTGAATCTCCGCCGCCTGTATCGCGGCGCTGATCAGCATTAACAGGCCATACAGCAGCCACGAGTAACTATGTCTATGCATACAATGGATCATTTACTTCATTGAAAAAGGTTTATGAACATCAGGACGGTCATCAAACCAGCCGTATAACACCGGCAATACCACCAAGGTCAGCAGCGTCGAACTAATCAAGCCGCCGATCACCACGATAGCCAGGGGTTTTTGCACTTCCGAACCTGGGCCGATGGCGAATAAAAACGGCACCAGACCCAGCAAGGCCACCGTGGCGGTCATCATCACCGGCCGAAAACGTTGTTCGCAACCGCGGCGTATCGCATACTCCAGACTCAGGCCGCTTTCGCGCTGGGAGCGAATATACGAGACCAACACCACGCCGTTCAGCACCGCGATGCCCCATAAGGCGATGAATCCCACCGACGCCGGTACCGAAAGGTATTCGCCGCTGAGAAACAGCGTGATGATGCCGCCAATCGACGCAAACGGCAGCACTAGAATAATCAACGCGGCAAAGCGCAGCGATTTAAACAACATAAACAGCAAAAAGAAAATCGCCGCGATAGTGACCGGAATAATCATCTGCAAATGCCCCAAAGCCCGTTCCATATTCTGAAATTGGCCGCCCCATTGCAGATAATAGCCTTCCGGCAATTGCACTTTGTCCGCCACGGCTTTTTGCAGCTCGGCGACGAAGCCGCCCAAATCCCGGTCGCGCACGTTAATCCCCACGACAATCCGGCGCTTACCCATTTCCCGGCTGATCAAGGCCGGACCATCGTTTAAGGTGATATTGCTGACATCGCCCAGCGGCACGCGGGCACCGTTCGCAGACGTCAGCATCAACGCATCGATGGCACCGATATTGTTACGAAATCGCTCCGGCAAACGCACCGCCGCCGAAAAGCGCCGTTCGCCTTGATAAATCTCGGTAGCCACCTTGCCGGCTATCGCGGTTTCTATGACATCGTGAATGTCCGAGGCATTCAAACCGTGGCGCGCAATGGCCTGCCTATCGACGGTAATATTCAAATATTGCTGGCCGGTCAAACGCTCGACCCGAATATCGCGGGCACCGTTCACGTCGTTCGCCACCCCGGCAATGGCGTCTGCCAGGCGTTTCAGTTCAGCCAGATCGTCACCGAAGACTTTCACCGCCACGTCGGAACGCACGCCGGTGACCATTTCATCCACCCGGTCGGAAATCGGCTGGGCCATCACCACCTGCATGCCAGGCAAGTTTTCGGTGAGTTTCGCGCTCATCGCATCGGCAATGTCGTCCTGAGTCCAGCCTTTCGGCCATTCTTCCCGCGGTTTTAATGTAACGATAGGCGTGGACTCGTTTTGCGCTTGCGGATCGGCGGGACTTTCGCCGCGCCCCACACCGCTAACCACAGTTTTTACGCCGGGGATTGCCATCACCATTTTCATCGCCTGCATCTCCACATTGATGCTTTCCTCAAGCGAAATGTTCGGCACCCGGTTAATGCCCGGCACGATGGAGCCTTCCTTCATTTCCGGAATGAACGATGTGCCCAGCAAGGGCAGTAAGGCTAAAGTCGCGGCAAACACACCGACCGCACCGCCCACCACCTTCAGCCGATTGGCCATCGCCCAATCCAGCATCCGTAAATAAATCCGCTTGATGAAAGCGATCAGCCGGGTGTCATGTTCGCCGTCGTGACCTTCCAGTAAAAAGGCACAGAGTACCGGCGATAAGGTCAACGACACGATCAACGAAATCAGCAAGGCAATCGCAATGGTATAAGCCAGCGGCGCGAACATCTTGCCTTCCATGCCTTGCAGCGTCATCAGCGGCAAAAATACCAGCACGATGATGCCGACACCGAACAATACCGGCGTGGCCACTTCCTGTGCCGCGGTCTGCACCACGCGCACCCGGCTGGTAGCGCGGCCCTTGCGTTCGCCGAGCAAACGAAAAGCGTTTTCCACCACGACCACCGAACCGTCGACCATTAAACCAATGGCAATCGCCAAGCCGCCCAGCGACATCAAATTGGCGGACAGACCCAGCTGATTCATCGCGATAAACGTCACCAAGGGCGTGACGATCAAGGTGCTGACCACGATCAGACTGGAGCGGACATCGCCCAGAAACAGGAACAACACGATCACCACCAACACAATGCCTTCCAGCAGAACTTTGGTCACGGTATGCAAAGCCGCATCCACCAAATCGCTACGGTCGTAATAGGAAACAATTTTCAGGTCATGCGGCAGCATGCCTTTCGCGTTGATTTCCGCCACTCGCGCCTTAATACGACTGACCACTTCCTTGGCGTTGCCGCCGCGCAGCATCATGACAATGCCGCCCACGGATTCGGTGTAGCCGTCCTTGAGCACTGCACCCGCCCGGACTTCGTGGCCGATTTTGACTTCGGCGACATCATGCATATGCACCGGTACGGAGTCTTCTTCCTTCAAGACGATATTGCCGATGTCCTTGACGTCGTTGATCAAGCCGACGCCGCGAATCAGATATTGCTCGGCATAATGCGGCAGTACGCCGCCGCCGCTGTTGGCGTTATTTCTGGCCAGCGCCTCGAATACTTCAGTCAATGAAATCCGGTAATGATGCAAGCGGTTGGGGTCAACCAACACCTGGTATTGCTTGACATAGCCGCCCTGGGAGTTGATTTCCGCCACGCCGGGAATCCCGCGCAGCAACGGCCGTACCACCCAGTCCTGGGCTTCGCGGCGCTGTTGCAATTCCTCCTGGGTCAAGGCCCGCTGACCGTCGTCGTCGCGTTCCAAGGTGTATTGATACACCTCGCCCAAGCCGGTGGACACCGGCCCCAGCACCGGATTGATGCCTTGCGGCATCTGCTGCTTCACCTCTATCAGCCGCTCCATCACCAACTGCCGGGCAAAGTAAACCTCGGTCTTATCGGTAAAAATTAACGTGATCAAAGACAAGCCGTTCTTATTCATCGAACGCATTTCTTCCAGACCCGGCAGGCCGGCCATCGCTATTTCCAAGGGCACGGTGACCAGGCGTTCCACTTCGTCCGGCGATTTGCCGGTCGCTTCGGTGGCAATTTGAACCTGGATATTGGTGACATCCGGAAATGCATCCACCGACAACTGCTGCACGGCGCGCACGCCGAACAGCGTGACCGCCACTGCCAGCACCGCCACCAGAACACGTTGATGCAGAGCGGCTGCTATTAGGCTGTTAATCATGCTCTACTCCAATGTGCTGCGCAGGCGTTCGTTATTTAAATGAAACGCGCCGCCCACGACAATTTTTTCACCCGCTTTCAAGCCTTCCAATAAGGGCCGTTTCTGCGCTTCTTCGCGGCCCAAACGTACCGGGCGCAATTCGAACCGGGCGGCGGCGGTTTCCACAAACACAAAATCCTTATCATTTTCCCTGACCACCGCCTGGCTGGGCACGATCAAGGTTTGCGAACCGGGCTTGCTGATTTTTAGAGTAGCCAGCATCTGCGGCTTAAACAGACGCTGCGGATTGGCCAGGGCCATGCGCACCGTCACCGTGCGGGTGTCCGAATCGACCATATCGGCGACGTAAATCAACTTACCGCTAACTTCCTGCCCCGGCAGTGCCGGCACTTCGGCGAAGGCTTGGTCGCCTTGCCGCGCCCAATGCGCTTGTTGCTCGGGAATTTCCGCTACCAGCCACAGCTGCGACAAGTCCGCAACGGTATACAAGGCGTCTGCCGGCTGTACCACCTGGCCGATGGCGACGTTTCGTTCGATGACGACGCCGTCTATGCTGGCGGTAACCGGCGAAAAGGAGTGAATGCTGCGTTGTTTGTCTATGCGCTGCAAATCGGCATCCCTCATGCCCATGACCCGCAACTGGTCGGCGGCGGCGCGTAAATCCACATCCGCTTCAGTCAACACGCTCTGCCGCTCCTGAAACTCGGCTTCCGAGATCACGCCGCTTTCCAGCAGGCGCTCGGCGCGTTTGACGGTAATCCGCCGCAAATTGACTTGCGACGCGGCTTTTAAATAGTCGGACTGAGCTTTACCCAACTCGGTACTGTTCAATAGCGCCAGACGTTCCCCTTTTTTTACCGCTTGGCCGAGCATGGCATCGATTTCGGTAATCCGTCCGGTTACCGAGGCGCCGATGCGTGCGACCCTATGTTGATCCAACTCCACCCGAGCCGAAAGATTCAACGACTCGCCGACTTCGCCGGGTTTGACTTCGGCGATGCTTAGCAGCTTTAACAGGGCGGGCGAGGCTTCCAATAAGGGTTTATGATCCGCGCCAATGGCGGGCAAGGCAAAACTCAGCAAAAACAGCGCGGCCATAAGCGGCGAGGAGCGGAATGACGTATGGAGCTTGGCTTTCATGGTATGTCCTTTAAGCAAAAAATCTTTTCAAACAACTAACAAATCACGGGCTACTTCTACGTTGCCAGGTGATTTTCTAGGTCGTCAGGTAATCTAACGATGTAAAGCGAATGCCGATGCAAGCAATGTTGGCGTATAACTCAGGTGTCGCCTATTGCGCTTTAGGCCGACAAACCCAATTTGGCAAAGCGTTAAATTGCGGGCTCGGGCGGCTTGGCGCTGACCAACACCTTGTCAATACGAGTACCGTCGATGTCGACGATCTCGAAACGCCACTGCCGATATTCGAAGTTGTCCGTTACTTGGGGAATTTTTTCCAGGTAAAACAAAATAAAGCCGCCGACGGTGTGATAGGCGTTGTCGGCTTCGCCGGGCAAATTGCCGTCTATACCGATCACCGTCTTCAAACGCTGAATCGATAAGCCGCCATCTACCAACCATGAGCCGTCGCTACGTTGCACCACATCGACGTCCAGATTGGTGCGGCTGGGCAGATGGCCGACGATGGCTTTCAGCACATCGCTCAGCGTGACCAAGCCTTCAATATCCCCATATTCGTCGACGACCAGCGCCAGATCGGCTCGCTTTTCCTGGAAAAACTCCAGTAATTGCCTTAGCGTCATGGCTTCCGGCACGTATAGCGGTGTATGCAGGATCGGCGCTATATCCAAGGTCTCGCCAGACATCGCCAGCTTCAGCAGATCGCTTCTTTGCAAGATTCCGACCACATTTTCCAGACCGTCCCGGCAAATTACTGCCCGGGCGTAAGGACAGTCGGCGATTTCGGCGCGCACTGTCGCTTCCGGATCACTTAAATCAATAGCGTATATTTGTTGCCGGGGCGTCATGGCCGCACCCAGCATTTGTTCATCCAGTTGCAAGACGTTACCGACCAAATGGCTTTCGCTGGCATGAAATACCCCGGACTCCGCACCGATTTCCATCAGCAGTTTAATTTCTTCGTTGGTGACACTGGTCTGCGGCGGCCGATGCGCGCCAAATAGCCGCAGTATCAGCGTACTGGATGAAGACAGCAGCCAGACGATGGGGCTGGCAACCAGTGACAGGGTGTGCATGGGCCGGGCGATAAACACCGCAATCCGCTCCGGATGTAGCAAGGCCAGTCGCTTGGGCACCAGTTCACCTATGACTACCGAACAATAAGTAATCAGAAATACCGTGGCGATTAATGCAATGCTCTGGGCATAGGGTGCCAGTGCGGGGATGTTTAGCAATTGCCGATACAGGGGCTCGGTCAAGGCATCCTCGCCCAGCGCGCCGCTGAGAATGCCGACCGAGGTAATGCCGACCTGCACGGTAGACAAAAATCGGGACGGGTCCTGGTGCAATTTCAGCGCGGTGCGCGCCCCCCCGCGTTTTTCGCCGGCCAATTTCTGCAAGCGCGCCAGTCCGGAAGAGACCAGCGACATTTCCGACATTGCAAACACACCGTTGATCAGGATTAAAATCAGTATCAGGCCAATATCCATCGTTTCATCGCGTCCAATATTAAAATGTGTCGGTCTTAGGCTAATTCGTTCCGGATTCCCGATCCGTCAATTTACCAGGCCGGACCGGTCGGGTTAGCTCGATTGCGCTGACCGTATTGATATTTGAATTTACGCTTTAGTAAGCCCGTCGGCTCGTCGGGTATGCGCTTCAACAATTGCTCGTTGGCGCGCTCGGTTTCGTTTTTTTCCGTGGCTTGCGCGGCTTGTTCCTGGTCTGTCGGCTCTTGCTTGGGCGGCTGCGGCTCAGCTTGCTGTTTGGCCTCGGCTTCGGATTGTTGGTCTTCTTTCGCCTTATTTTGTTCCGCGTCCTGCTTGGCGTCGGCTTTTTGCTGGTCTTGCGGTTTTTGCTCCTGCTGCGCATCTTTGTCGGCTTGATCGGGCTTGCCGTCCTGCTGTTGCTGCTGCTTTTGCTGTTGCTCAGAAGAATCCTGTTTGTCCTGCTTTTGCTGGTCTTGCTGTTGATTCTCCTTCTGCTGTTCCTGTTCTTTCAGCTTCTTCTCAACCAGCTCCTTATTGTATTTCGCATCCTGATGCTTAGGATCAAGTTGCAGCGCCTGTTGATAGGCTTGCACGGCCTCTTGCAACTGGCCGGCCTGAGCCAAGGCATTGCCGCGGTTGTAATGGCCTTCCGCACTTTGGGTGTTTTTCAAGGTCTCGGCGGCTTCTTGATATTGACCGGCCTTGTATTGGGCGGCGGCGCGCCAATCCGGGTTGTCGAACTGCTCGGCAGCTTGTTGATATTGCTGTTGCTCGAAAGCCTGCTTGGCGCGTTGATCCGGCGTTTGCCACAAGCTCTGCCAGTCCAGCGCGTAGCTGTTCTTCGGCAGCGGCAATAGACACAGCAAGGCCAATAACAAACCTTTTCTAAATTGCAAAGCTGCCCAAGGCAATACCAGCAACAACAGCCAGGGGCCTTTTTCATCCCATTGTTGCAACAACAGATTGCTATCCAAATTTTCGCCACCGGTGTCGGCGCTATTGAACAAACGCCCCAAATTCTCGACATCCGCATCGTTTGCCGTCACCGGCTGATAAATGCCGCGACCGTGTTGCGCCAGCGTGTTCAGCGCGGCTTCGTCCAGCTTGGCGACCACGATAGAGCCATTGCTATCTTTTAAAAACCCTGAGCCTTGCAACTGGATAGGTGCGCCTTCCGGCGTGCCCATCGCCAGTACCGAGAGCCGGTAATCGTCCAACCAGTGTTCGGCCTGCTCGGCCACATCGGCGTCGACGCCGTCGGTGACCAGCAGGATATGGCCCTTGACCAGGCCGGCCTGACGCAGCAATGCCACCGCCGCATTCAATGCCGCACTGGTGTTGCTGCCCGGACTGGGCATGATGTCGGTGGTCAGTGCGCTTAGCTGGCTATCAATGGTCGCGGTATCGTTGGTCAATGGTGTGACGGTAAACGCATCGCCGCCGTAGACCAGTAATGCAGTTTGGCCGTCTTTGCGCTGTTTTAATAAATCGGCAATTTTGTAACGGGCCTTACCGATACGGCTGGGTTTGATGTCGGCGGCATCCATGGATTTGGACAAATCCAGCGCAATCACCAGCGCCGCATCGTTTCTAAAGGCCGGGCCGGGCAAGCGCTGCCAGGTGGGACCGGCCAAGGCGATTATGGTTAGCAACGCGGCAAAGCCGGCACCGAACAAAGGGCCACGCGATGCTTGCAACGGTTTGTCTTGCAAAATAAAGGGCAGCAACTCGGCATCGCATACCTCGCTCCAGTTACCGCGCCCTTGCCGATGCCGCACCAGCAAAATCAAAAACAGCGCGGCCGGCAATAATGCCAGCAACCACCAGGGCCGCAGGAAATGAAACTCGGCAAAATTCATGACCACCTCAAGCGGGCCAAGGTTAACCATCCCGTCAATAGCAAAGCCAGACCCAGCGGCCAATAAAATAGCTCACTGCGCGGCCGAAAATATTGTTTGTCTTTTTCAACCGGCTCCAGCTGATCCAGCATCCGGTAGATTTTTTCCAGTTCTTCGGTATTACGCGCCCGGAAATAATGGCCGCCGGTCGTATCGGCAATCGCAGTCAGGGTTTTTTCGTCCAGATCGGCGGACGGATTGACCCGGCGGGTACCGAACAGGCTGCGCACCAATACTTCATCGGCACCTATGCCTATCGTGTAGATTTTCAGCTTATGTTCGGCTGCCAGTTCAGCGGCTTTTATCGGCGTTAATTCGCCGGCGGTATTGGCGCCGTCGGTCAATAAAATCAACACGCGGCTGGCATCTTGCTGTTGTTGCAGCCGTTTGATTGCCAAGCCGATGGCGTCGCCTATCGAGGTTTTCGGGTCGTCCTCGGTGATGCCGATAAAAGCCTCATGTAACAAGGTTTGCACGGTCTTGCGATCAAAGGTTAACGGCACGTGCAAGTAAGCTTGCGTACCGAACAGGATCAAGCCCAGACGGTCGCCGACCCGGCGTTGAATAAAATCGCCGGCCACTTGCTTGATGGCGGTTAACCGATCCACGCGCTGCTTGCCAAGGATGAAATCTTCCTCCTGCATACTGCCGGATACGTCCACTGCCAGCATCAAATCTCGGCCGCTGACCGCTTGCTCGATGGGTTCGCCGAGCCATTGCGGACGCGCGGCGGCCAACAGTAAACAGGCCCAGGCAAAAGCTGCCAGCCATAAAGGCCAGCGCCGTTCGCTGCTGACCACCCGCGTTTCGCTGGGGCCAAGATCGTCCAGAAACGGTACTTTCAATGCTGCCGTTTGGGCGATGGCACGCGCCGGCAACAGCCAACGCAATAGCAGCGGTAGCGGCAGTAGAGATAACAACCAGGGCCAGTACAATTCGATCATCGTTTTTTCGCCTGTTGTTTCAACCAGCGTTCGCACAATTCAAACAAGGCCTCCAGTTCGGTATCGGCGGGCGGTGTTTGCCGATAATGGCCGTCGGCCAGACAACGGCCGGGGCCTAGGGTAAACGGCGCATCCGGCAGTGATTGATCCAGATAGCTAAGCCAGGCTTCGCCGCGCAAGCTCGCGGCATCGCTGCGCGGCGCAGTACTGATGGCTACGCGCCGCAACAGAGCCGATAAAGCCACCAAGGTCTGTCTGGCGTCGGCGCTGCCGTCCCGGCGAAGCGCTGATAACAATTTGCCGGCGGTTTTCACCGCTGTCTGCCGGCGGATGCGTTTATAAAAATACCGGCACAAAAAAATCAACAACGGCAGCAATACCGCTAACAACCACCAGCCCGGCGCCGGCGGCCAAAAAGCCACCGAATCGGGCAAATGAATATCTTTTAAAGGCAATGGTTCCATATTGAATATCTACATCGCGTCCAAATTGGGGAGTGGGGTATACAAAATCAACATGTCGTCGATTTGCTGCTGAATAGCCCGCAGGTCGTTAAAACCCGCCTGCGCGGCATCGCGCTGGCCGGTCTCGCAGCGTTTCAACAAACTTTCGGCCAGGACATGCAATTGCCGCTGTAATTGTTCGATATGTTCCAGCCAATCCTGGGCATACTGTCGGTCGTGTTGTACTTGCTTCAGCCAGCGGCCCAGATGGGTACGACGCTGGTCCATGATGGGCCAGCTTTTTACGGCACCTTGCGGCTCTGCGAACAGGCAGGCCTGGACCCGCTGCAACCACTGCCGGGTGTCGAAGCGGCGAATCGCTATGTCAACCTGTTCCGCCGACAGCTCGGCATCCGCATAAATTTGCCAGTCGTCGAAAGGCCGGTAAGCAATCACCCAGTCGGCAATCGCCGCTGCCGGCATCGGCCGGGCAATCGCATAACCTTGCAGCAGATGGCAGCCCAGCAGCAACAGCACGATACCTTGTTCCTGACTTTCCACGCCTTCCGCCACGACTTCCCGGCTAAAAGCCTGACTGAGATCGATCACGCTGTCGATGATGGCGTAGTCGTCCGGATCGTCGAGCATGTCGCGGACAAAGGTCTGATCGATTTTTACGGTATCTACCGACAGATGCCGCAAATGCGTCAACGAGGAGTAGCCGGTGCCGAAGTCGTCCAGGGCCACGCTGATGCCCAGTTGCTCGCGGCAGCTGGTGATAATCCGGTTCACTGCCGACAAATCATCCAATGCGGTACTTTCCAGAATTTCCAATTGCAGGTAGCGGGCGTCCAGTTCCGGATGAAGGCGTAAAGTGTCTTCGATATAAGCACCAATCCCGGACCACAACAAATGATAGGAGGAGATGTTGACGCTGACCTCCAACGGCAAGCCGCGCGCATGCCAGCCCGCCAGCTGCTCGCAAGCTTGCGCGATGACCCAATTGCCGATGCGGATTTCCAGATCGGTGGAGGCAATCACCGGTAGAAACTCCAACGGCGGCACCATGCCGCGCTGCGGATGCAGCCAGCGGATCAAGGCCTCCACGCCTTTAACCTGGCCGGATTTAATATCCACCTTGGGCTGGTAATACATGCACAACTCGTTGTTTAAAAACGCCGCTTCGATGTCGCGCAGTTGTTGGTGGCGATGCATGATTTGTTGGTCGTGGCTGGCATCGAACAACTGGCAACGGTTTTTGCCGGCCAATTTAGCCTGGTACATGGCATAGTCGGCATGCCGCAATAAGGCGTCGGCGTCGGCATCATCCAGCGGATATACGGTAAAACCGCTGCTGGCGCCGACCGAAATCGGCTGATCGTCGATGACATACGGCTGGGCAATCGCCCGGTGAATGCGCATGATGGTTTGCTCGCATTGTTCAATCGAGTCTATATCGCCCAGTAGTAGCGCGAATTCGTCGCCGCCATGCCGCGACACGCTGTCTTCCTCGCGAATCGCGCTTTTGATTCTTTCCGCCACTTCCACCAACACCCGGTCGCCGATGTCGTGGCCGAACTGGTCGTTGACCGGCTTGAAGCCGTCCAGGTCCAGGAAGCAAATCGCCAGCAAAGTGTTCTCCCGCTTGCTATGGGCGATGGCTTGATTCAAGCGATCAGCGAATAAAATCCGGTTCGGCAGGCGGGTGAGCGGATCGTAATGGGCAAACAATTCCAGCATCTGTTGCTGCTGCTTGGCCTGGGTGACATCGGAAAATAGCCCGATATAGTGAGTGACCTTGCCGTCGGCATCACACAAAGCAGAAACCGTTAGCCACTCAGCATACAACTCGCCGTTTTTTTTACGGTTCCACAATTCGCCTTGCCAATGCTGCGCTTCATGCAAGGCTTGCCACATATCCCGGTAAAAATCCGCACCGTATTTACCGGATTGCAAGAGGCTCGGGTTTCGGCCTATCACTTCAGCGCGGCTATAGCCGGTAATCTCGGAAAAAGTCGGATTCACATCGACGATGATCCCGCCAGGATCGGTAATTAAAATACCTTCGTGCGCCTCGCTGAATACTCGCGCAGCCAGTTTCAGATGTTCCTCGGCCTGCTTGCGTTCGGTTATGTCGCGGGTCAAACCCAGCAAGGCTACGATATTGCCTTCCGCATCGCGCATCGGCACAGCGTGGGTATCGAACCAGCGTTGCCGGCCTTTCAGGCCGACGATTTCAAATTCCAGTGTGCCTGATGCGCCGGCAAACACCCGCCGAGTCAATTTTTTAAAGGCTGCCCGGTACTTAGGCAATACCAGATCCTCCATGCGTCCTTGTTGGGCTTGCTCCAGCGTCTCGGCTTCTATCATGTCCAGACCGGCGCGGTTCATTTGCAATAAACTGCCGTCCCGCGCCAGCAGTTTCACACACTCCGGTTCGGAATCGACGATAGTGCGCAGCTTTAACTCCGATTCCTTGGCGATATTGGCGGCGGTTTCCAATTCCGCAACCGCGTCGGCCAATGCCTGGGTGCGTTCGTCCACCAAAGCTTGCACGGAGGCGGTTCTGCCGCTGATGATCAACAATAAAATACTCAGCAAGCTGGTAAAACAGAGTCCGCCGATCAGCGTAATCAAAGGTAGCGATGAACCTTGTTCGTTGACGAAATCGCTATCCGGCGTGACGGTAATTTGCCAATTACGATCCACAAACGCAAAATTATGCTGCCATTTTTTTAAGTCGTAGTTTAGCGACACCGGTTTGCGTACCGGTTTTACATACAAAGCCGTTTGTCCGGCGGGCGCGCTGAGGTCATCAATGCTGATACCCAGCGTATCGGTGTTGAGCCCCCTGGTGACTGTTTCCACCATTTTGGCCGGCAGTAAGATTGCCGAGACATAGCCGGTAATATCCAAGACATCGCCGCCGGTGCTATGCCGGCGAACCGGAATGGACACCAAAATACCGGGATCAGTATCGTCACGCTGCATTAGCGTCAGTTTTTGCGAGGCGGTGGGTTTACCGCTGGCGCGGGCCAGGATTTTTGCTTGCCGGCTAAGAGGATTTGTCATGGAATCGAAGCCAAAGGCTTTTTCGTTGCCGGCCATCGGCTCCACAAACATGATCGGAAAATACTCCTGCCGGGCACTTGCATGCACCAATTGACCGGCACTATCTCGTTCGATGACGCGAAAATCAGGAAATCCTTCGGCGCGTACCGCTTGTTCGAAGGCCGGTAAATCAGCTTGGGTAATCAGAGGTAGCCATTCCAGGGCTTGGATTTCCGGATGGCGTTGCAGGATACCCTGGGAAAACACGCTAAATTCGGCTCTGCTCACCTGCCCGGATGCCAGAAATACATCTCTTAGCGCCAGCGTACTATCGATTACATCAATGGCATATTCCGCCAGCAGCCGGTCTATCTCGGCGGCCCGACTGTCGAAAGCTTGTTGAATGCGTGCGCGTTCCGCTTGAAAGGCTTGCAAAAATACCAGCACCAAACCCAGCAGCGTGCCCAGTAAGGGTAGCGCGACACTCAAGCGCCGCGCCTGCCAAAGCGCACGGGGGCGTCCGAAATAACAAAACAATAGCGGCGTCACTATCATCACGCCCAAACTGTCGCCAACCCACCAGTTTCGCCAGGACGACCAGAGTTGCGCCTGGCTCATCAAGTCCAATGAATAAAGTACGGCTGCGCCTACGCTGGGCGCGATCAGACAGGCTACCGGCCCGGCCAGGACAAAAAACTTGAGTATGGCGGCCGGACTATCCAATTTGGGCAAACCCGGTTCTACGTAGGCTTTGGATAAAGCCAGAGCCGCCAACGCCTGCAAGGCGCTACCGCCGCCAATGGCAAAGGAGGACATCGCAGTTTGCGCGGTCAATTGACCGGAAAAATCAATAGTCACCAGAAAATTGCTGAACGCCGCACCCAGCCAGATTCCGGGCCAAAGCCTGCGGCCACCCATAAATAGCGCAGCCAGTGCGATGCCGGCTGGCGGCCATAGCGGACTGGCATAGCCGGGCGGAATGATCATTTTGCCGCCCAGCCAGCCGCCGGCAAACATCAGCAAACTCAGTACGCCGATTTGTATCAGTAAAACCAACGGGCTGACGAGCGCGATACTTTGTGTCTCGTTATCCGGCACCGGAAAATCTATTGAATGAGACAAATTGGGGATGCGCATGGCCAGATTGAGAAGGTCTTAGGCCGCCGGACGCGCGCGGGTGCCGTTCAATGCGTCCAAAGGCATTTGCTGGGTCGTGCAGGGTATCAAGGTCAGACGCAGTTTATTGGCCAGCTTTTGCAGATACGCCTGCCGGTCTTGGAAGCGCTGCCGATAGGCTTGCAGGCGCTGTTTGTCACCACTATCGAACAGCACTTCGCGCCAGCCGTCTGTAAAGCGGTAGCGGCCTTGGGTCGGTAAACTGCTTTCCAGCGGGTCGGCGATGTGTACCAACACCACCTCGCAATGCCGGGCCAGATTGGCCAGATGATTTTCGGCCGCGCTATTCATCCCGCGAAAATCGCTGAGAATATACACCCGGCTGCCGGGCCGGGCATGATGCAGCAATCTGGCCAGAGGCTGCGCCAGGTTGACGACAGCCGCACCGTTGTAATCCGGATTGACCAGGGCATTTAAAAACCGCAACAGCGCCGGTTTGCCGGTTTGCGGTTTTACTTCCTGGCAACCGTCATCACTGAAAATCTGCCCACCAATCCGGTCGCCTTGCTTCAATGCCGCCCAAGCCAGCAAACCGGCCAAACGGGCAGCCTGCACGGATTTGAACACGCCGCGCGTGGCAAAAGCCATGGTGGCGCGGTAATCCACGGCAATGAACATGGGCCTTTCCCGTTCTTCCTTGAAAATCTTGCTGTGGGGCTTATCGGTGCGGGCCGTGACGCGCCAGTCGATGCGCCGCACATCATCGCCGGGTTGGTAGAGCCGGGTTTCGTCGAAGGCCATGCCGCGGCCCTTCAGATGCGACAGATAATTACCGCTTTGCGCGGCGCGGATATTGGCGTGCCCCAGACTGAGCATACCGGCCGGCTTGGCCAGATCCACCAAGGCTTTTAGAGTGACCGTCACCCGGGGGTTGTCGGTCGCTGGCGATTTATTCATTAGGGTACGGCAATTCTGGCTATCAATTCTTTGATCACATAATCGGCGTTAATGCCCTCGGCTTCAGCCTCATAGGACAGAATCAGGCGGTGGCGCAACACGTCGTAAGCCATATCTTGAATGTCGCCGGGATCAACAAAATCGCGTTGTTGCAGCCAGGCCTTGGCGCGCGCGCAGCGGTCCAGGGCAATGCTGGCTCGCGGGCTGGCGCCATATTGAATCCAGCCGGCCAAATCCTGACCATAAGCGCCGGGATTGCGGGTCGCCAGCACGATTTGCAGCAGATATTGCTCCAAGCTGTCGGCCAGATATAAATCCAACACTTCACCGCGCGCGGCGAATAAGGCTTGCTGGCTCACTTTAGGCGGTGCGCTGCCCTGGTTTTGCAGTGCGCCCTTGGCCTCGGCGCGGGCCAAATGCAGGATGGCTTGCTCGTGTTCGGCATTGGGATAATCGATTTTTACATGCAGTAAAAATCTATCCAGTTGCGCTTCCGGTAAGGGGTAAGTGCCTTCCTGCTCAATAGGATTTTGCGTTGCCATCACCATAAATAAGGGCGGTAGCGGATACGTGGCTTTACCGACCGTGATCTGCCGTTCTGCCATGGCTTCCAGCAAGGCGGCCTGGACTTTAGCCGGTGCGCGGTTGATTTCGTCGGCCAGGATTAAGTTATGAAACAACGGACCTTTCTGAAACTCGAAACTACCTTGCTGCGGCCGGTAAATCTCGGTGCCGGTCAAATCAGCCGGTAACAAGTCCGGGGTAAATTGCACGCGATGAAAGTCGGCTTCTATGCCTTGGCTGAGCACGTTGATGGCGCGGGTTTTCGCCAAGCCCGGCGCACCTTCCACCAACAAATGACCATCGGCCAGCAGGGCAATCAACATCCTTTCAACCAGAACTTCCTGGCCGATGATCTGGGTGTTGATGTGAGTTTTGAGATTTTGTAAGGCGGCTTGGCTGGGGCTAAGACTTGTCGCAGTCATGTGTGTAAAAAATCCTTATGTTTAACGAGGTTGTGACCGAGTTGAGTCCTGAAAGTTGCGCGGCGCTTAATTTTTGCGCTGCAAATCTTTCCACTCGCGATGCGCAACCATGATGTCGACCACTTTTTGCGGATCGTCGGTGACGGTGATCAGAGCCAAATCTTCCTCGGAAATGGTGCCGTATTCCATCATTTTGGCTTTCATCCAATCCATCAGTCCGCTCCAGAAATCGCTGCCGAACAGTACCAATGGAATCGGATAGATTTTGTGGGTTTGCATCAAGGTCAAGGCTTCGAAAAACTCGTCCAGCGTGCCGAAACCGCCCGGCATACACACGTAACCGATCGAGTAGCGCACGAACATTACCTTGCGCACGAAAAAATAACGGAAATTCAGCGAAATGTTTTGGTAAGGATTGGGGGTTTGTTCCATCGGCAATTCGATGTTCAAGCCGATAGACGGTTGATCATGCAAAATCGCGCCTTTGTTGGCGGCTTCCATCACGCCGGGCCCGCCGCCGCTGATCACGGCAAAGCCTTCCTTACTGAGCATTTCCGCCAGTTCCACAGTTTTTTGATAATAAAAATGCTCGGGCGGCAAACGGGCGGAACCGAAAATCGAAATCGCGTCGCACAATCCGGACAGTTCGTCGAAGCCCTCGGTAAATTCGCTGATAATGCGAAAAATCCGCCAAGATTGATCGCCTTTCAGGTCGTCGATGATACTGGAGGATGTCGAGCCGTCGGTGCGGCGGTTTTTGATGCAACTCATGATTTATTCCTTAATGAGCACGCTGTGCTACTTACAATGGGACGAAATAACCTGTTCACGGCAGCTCAACCAAGCGATACACCGGCTTACCGGCCAGCAAGGTATGGGTCACGCGCCCAGTCAAGGTCTGCTGCCAATACGGCGTATTGCAACCGGCACTAAGCCAGTTGTCGCGATTAACCGGCCAATTGGCTTGCGGATCGAAAATACACACATCGGCCGCAGAACCCGGTGTTAATACGCCGCTAGCCAGGCCTAAAATGTGTGCCGGTTTGCAGGTCAGATTGGCGATGGCTTGCGACAAACCGATGCGATGTTGTTGGGTCAGTGCCAGCGTCAATGGCAACAGGGTTTCCAGTGCAGCCACGCCCGCTTCGGTTTCCGGAAAGGCGCCGAGTTTGGCATCCAGATCGTGTGGTTGGTGGTCGGAGCAGATCGCGTCGATGGTGCCGTTAACCAGGCCCTCGCGCAGATATTGGCGGTCGATGGCGCTACGTAGCGGCGGCAATACATGGTAGTTGCTGTCGAATGGGGTGATATTGTCTTCGGTCAGATGCAGTTGGTGAATCGCCACGTCGGCCGTGACGTTTAGGCCGTATTTCTTGGCCTGCTGCAATTTGATCACCGATTGTTTGCAGCTGATTTGACTAATATGCACCCGACAGCCGGTCAACTCCGCCAACTCCAGACATTGCGCCAAGGCAATCGATTCAGCGGCTTCCGGAATGCCAGGTAAACCGTAGCGGCTGGCTACCGCGCCTTCATGCGCACAGCCCTTGCCGGACAGGGCCGCTTCGTTGGCGCGATACATTAATAGCAAGTCATGAGTGGCGGCATATTCCATCGCCCGCCGTAATATCAACAGATTGCCGAGCGGTTCGCTGGCGTTGCTGACGGCAATGCAGCCGGCCTGTTTCAACGCGAACATCGCGCTCAATTCGCTGCCGGCCAAACGCTGCGTCAACGCCCCTATGCTATGAATTTGCGGGTAATCGGCTTTTTCGGCCTTGTCCTTGATGAACTCGACTACCGCCGGGCTATCGATGCAGGGCTTGGTATCTGGCGGCAGGCAAAGAGAGGTTACGCCAGCGCTTAGCGCCGCTCGGGTTTCGCTGAGGATATTACCTTTTTGGGTATGGCCGGGTTCGCGCAAGCGCACACTTAGATCGACGAAGCCGGGGCAGACGATTTGACTGCTGGCATCAATAATCTGTTCGGGAGTGAAATCGGCGGCGTGCTCCAACACCGAGACAATCTTGCCGTCGGCGATACAAACCGGGCCGATAGCATCGATGTTGTTGGCCGGATCGATGATGCGGCCGTTATTAATCAAAATCTTGGTCATGCCGCTCCTCCTTGACTGTGCATCGCCATCGACATAATCGCCATCCGCACAGCCACGCCATTGCTGACTTGCTGCAAGATCACCGATTGCGGGCCGTCGGCGACGCTGGAGGCAATTTCCACACCCCGATTGATCGGTCCGGGATGCATCACAATGGCATCGGCTTTGGCGCGTTTAAGCTTGGCTTCGGTCAAACCAAAACAGCGGAAAAACTCGCTTTCGCTAGGCAAAAACGCCGAATTCATGCGTTCTTTTTGCAAACGCAGCATGATGACCACATCCACATCATCCAGGCCCTCGTCCATGTCATGCATGGGTATCACGCCCATAGTTTTGACTTGCGCCGGTAACAGCGTTTTGGGAGCTATTACCCGCACTTCGGCAACGCCCAATGTGTTCAAAGCCAAGATTTGCGAACGCGCCACCCGCGAATGCAAGATGTCGCCAACGATGGCGACTTTCAGGCCTTCGAATTGTTTTTTATGTTGGCGGATGGTGAACATATCCAGCATCGCCTGGGTAGGATGGGCGTGCTGGCCGTCACCGGCGTTGATCACGCTGATATGCGGGGCGGTGTGTTGAGCGATAAAATGCGCCGCCCCGCTCAGGGCATGGCGAACCACGAACATGTCCACGTGCATCGCTTCCAGGTTGTGAATGGTATCCAGCAGACTCTCACCCTTGGAAGTGGCGGACGTGGCGATGTTCATGCTCAGCACGTCCGCCGACAGCCGGGTGGCCGCCAGCTCGAAAGTGGTGCGGGTGCGGGTGCTGTTTTCGAAAAACAGGTTGACGATGGTTTTGCCGCGCAGCAACGGCACTTTTTTGACTTGATGTTCCGACATGCCGGCAAATGATTCGGCGGTATCCAGAATTTCAGTCAGCAGCTCCTTATCCAGGCCTTCGATCGTCAGAAAATGCTTGAGCTTGCCTTGTTCGGTAAGCTGGATGTGTCGGGTCATGCCGCCACCACTTGCGGGGATTGGATCTCGATGCCCAGTGGATCAGGACCGGTCAGTTTGATACGTTGATCGCCGGCCAGATCGATGCGGATACCGTAACAGTCCGGTTGCAAGGGAATCTGCCGGCCGTTGCGCTCTATCAATACCGCCAGTACTACTTGATTGGGGCGGCCGTAATCGAAAATCTCGTTCAACGCGGCACGGATGGTGCGGCCGGTGTAAAACACATCATCGATCAGAATGATGTCGCGGCCTTCCAGATGCGGCGGCAATTGGCTGGTTTTGACCTTGGGATGCATGCCGATTTGCGAAAAATCGTCGCGATAAAAGGTGATGTCCAGCATGCCCAAGGGTTCGCTCAAACCCAAACGCTGATGCATATGCCGTGCGATCCAGGCGCCACCGCTGTGTATGCCGATTAGCAAAGGATTATGCAAGTTACGCTCGCTAATCTGCCGGCGAATCGCGGCTTCCAGAGTGTCGAGCAGGTTATCGATATTCAGCGTGGTGATGGGCATGACGGTTACAGGGGGAATCTTGTTATTGTTATGAAATTCGGGAAAAAGCTGAAAGCGACGGGATAATAAGGCTGCATGGGCGTAAAACCGTTTTCGTCTTTTTACTGATCAAACCAGCTTTGCAGAATGATCTGTGCGGCCAGTTGATCTTGCACGGCCCATAATTTAGTAGCGCTAACCTTCAAGTCGTCGTACAGCATTTGTTTAGCGGCGAACGTGGTCAGTGTTTCGTCGATTTGGTGCACCGGTAGATTGTAACGACCATTCAGCTGCCGACAGAATTTTTGCATGCGCGGGGTAATCACATTATCCGAACCATCGTTCTGTCGAGAAATGCCGACCACCAAACCTATGGGCCGCCATTCGGCGATCAGCTGACCGATTTTATGCCAGTCCGGCACTTGATTAAGCGATTGGATGGTTTGCAGCGGACTGGCAATGCCGGTATCGGCATGTCCCACCGCGACCCCAATTTTTTTGTTGCCGAAATCAAACCCTAAATACGCATCGCTGCTGAATTTTGCCGCCAGCGGATCGAGCTTAACCATGACCTGCCGGCGTGGTCAGGCGATTAATGTCGATACCTAATTGTCCCGCCGCCGCATTCCAGCGCTGGCTAATCGGCGTTTCGTAGAGTATCTCTTCACCGCATGGCGTGTTCAGCCAGGCGTTTTCGACCATTTCTTTTTCTAGTTGGCCGCTACCCCAGCCGGCGTAACCTAAGGCGATCAAATAGTGGTTGGGGCCTTTACCTTCGGCAATGGCCTCGAGAATGTCGCGAGAGCTGGTCAGCGTAATATTCTCGGCGGTACTGATACTGGAATCCCAGCGTTGTTCACAGGCATCGTGAATGACAAAGCCGCGTTCCTGCTGTACCGGGCCGCCGGCAAACACCGGGGTTTCCAATACATTTTCCAGCTTGGTTTTAATCCCCATTTGCTCGAAAATGTCGCGTAATTTCATGCCGGTCGGTCGGTTGATGACAATGCCGAGCGCACCTTCTTCGTTGTGCTGGCACAGGTATGTCACCGTGTGAAAAAAATGCGGGTCGGCTAAGCCGGGCATCGCAATCAAAAACTGGTTATTTAAATAAGTAACGTCTGTCATTGGAGTGCTGTATGGGCTAGCGGGCAGTCATGCCGGTTTCGTCTGAGAATTTCCAGACCCTGGTAATCACCAAAACGTTCACTTCTCTCAACAAATCATCGGGTAAAGCGGCAAAGGGCGCACTCATCTTCACAATCCGTTTCGCGGCGTCATCCAGCGCGGAATTGCCGGATGACCGGACAATCCGCATGCTGTAAATGCTGCCGTCGGCGTTAATCCCCACGTCCATGGTCAAGGATTGCGAAACGCCTTTTTTGCGCGCCGCCTCAGGATAATTCAGATTGCCGGTGCGCTCAACCTTGTCCTCCCAATCCTTGACATATTGCGCCGCGAGATACTTGTGCGTGCTAACCGAGTTGACGAATTTAATCTTAGTATCTTGCGCGCTTTGTTGGGTATTTCTGATGCGCTCGCCGAGTTGGGCGATTTGTTGCTGAAGCGCTTCCGGGGATAATTTGGGGGCAGATTCCGGAACTTCAACAGCTTCCGGTAATTCTACCGGTTGCTCGGGTTCCGTCACCACCTTAACCGGCGCTTTGGCTTGGGTAAGCAGTCTCTCGGCGACCGGTTTGACTTGTGGAACCACCGGATGCGGCAAGACTTTCTTTGCCGGCGGACTGATCGATTGTTCCTGAGTGGCTATTTTTTGCTGCGGCGGCTCCGGTTTGCGGGTTTCCTCGCCGGCACCTATTTGATGCTCCGTTGCCAGATGTTTCGCATCCTTGGGCGCCTTTTTCACCGGAGCATGGGCCACGGTTATTTCAATCGAGCGGTTGATCTTAGGTGGCTGCGGTGCGGTGAAATTAACGCCCAACAACACGATCACATGCAGTACCGCCGCCACAAACAACGCCGTCAGCAGCGAATCACCTTGCGACAACGGCGTGGGAGTCAAGTCCGGCGCGTACATATCAGGCCTGGCATTGAGCGGCGATGTGGTCCATTAATTGAGCGCTGATATTAATGCCGAACTGTTTATCCAGCTCCTGCACGCAGGTTGGACTGGTGACGTTGACTTCGGTCAGATAGTCGCCGATGACATCCAGGCCGACAAATATCAAGCCTTTTTCGCGTAAGGTTGGCCCGACCTGTTCGGCAATCCAGCGATCACGGTCACTCAATGGCCGGCCTTCGCCGCGTCCGCCGGCTGCCAGATTGCCCCGGCTTTCGCCGCTGGCCGGAATCCGTGCCAGACAATAAGGCACCGGTTCGCCATTGACCACCAAGATCCGTTTGTCGCCGTCTTTCACGGCAGGCAGGTATTTTTGCGCCATGATGTAACTGCTGCCGTGTTGAGTCATGGTTTCCAGAATCACGCTAAGATTGGGGTCATGCTCTTTGACGTAAAAGATCGACGCTCCACCCATGCCGTCTAAGGGCTTCAAGATGATTTCCCGGTGCTCTTTTAAGAAGTCGCGGATTTTTTGCGGGTCTCGGGCTACCAAAGTATCGGTGCAACATTGCGGAAACCAGGCGGTGAACATTTTTTCGTTGGCGTCGCGCAGCGATTGCGGCTTGTTGACCACATAAACACCCTGGCGCTCAGCCTGTTCCAGCATATAAGTGGCGTAGATATATTCCTGATTAAAGGGCGGGTCCTTACGCATGATGATCGCGTCCAATTCGGACAAGGCTATTTGCTGTTCACCGAGAAACCTATGCCACTGCTTGTCGTCGCGTTCGACTTCCAGCACGCGGGAACGGGCATAAGCGTCGCCGTTGCGCATATAAAGGTCGGACAGTTCCATGTAATGCAGCTCCCAACCGCGAGACTGGGCTTCCAGCAACATCGCGAAACTGGTGTCCTTTTTAATATTGATCTGGCCGATGGGGTCCATGACCATGCCGAGTTTAATAGCCATTAAAGTCCTGTAAATTCCGAAGCGAGGGGAAATAAAACCGATTTTATCAAATTTATTTTGCAGGCTGTTGTTTACCAACAAAAGTTTTTTTGTTATAAAGCGCGGCTATTTTGAATTAAAAGCTCGCATTGAGGTAGTCATGTCCAGAGTATGCCAAGTAACAGGTAAACGCCCAGTAACAGGGCACAACGTTTCACACGCGATGAACAGAACCAAAAGACGTTTTACGCCTAATCTGCATCACCACAGATTTTGGGTTGAAAGCGAAAACCGTTGGGTTCGTTTGAGAGTATCTTCCAAAGGTATGCGTATCATCGACAAAAACGGCATTGATGCTGTTTTGGCCGATATGCGTAAACGCGGCGAACAATATTAAGGAGACTGACAATGCGCGACAAAATCAAATTGGTATCTAGCGAAGGCACAGGCCATTTCTACACCACCACCAAAAACAAAAAAACCATGCCTGAAAAAATGGAGATCAAAAAATTTGATCCCGTGGTTCGTAAGCATGTGATGTACAAAGAAGCCAAGATCAAATAAACAGCGTTTTATTGATCAGCTTTCAGGCGTTGGCGGGCTAGTAGCAGGGTTTTTTCCGACTAGCCACCGCCACCGGCTTTCTTCATCGCTTCCAGCTCCGCTTTCAGCGATTCCGTAAATTTGGCAAGTGCCAAATATTTCATCTCCAAAGCTTTCTTCTCGGCTTCCAAAATATTATATTTGGTTTTAAGTTGCTGCAGAAAACGCCGCAAACGCTCCATATCATCTTGTATTGAGGATTGCTCGGTGAACGAGTGACTCGTCTCGCTCTCGCCGCTGCTCCCTCTAAAATTACCGGTCTCAATACCGTCGTCGATCGGAAACGATGAAGGTGCTTTCAGTTCGTCCGGGTTAATGCTGTCGATACCGCCGCTTAAAATCAGCGCATTGAATTTGTGCCGCATCAGGATAAAAGCCGCCGTTTCGCTAATCTTGCCGTTCTGGCAAACCACGACGATGGGATGCTGCCGATTCAAGGTTTTTAGCTGCATGCGCAAGGAAAAAAACGGCAGATTGATGCTGAACGGCAAATGCTTTGGCTTGTATTCATCGGGCTCGCGCACATCGATCAAATCCGCACCCTTGGTCACCAAGTCTTGAGCGTCTTTATAGCTGATATATTTAAGCGTCGGCTGTTTGATCAAGTTCAGAAACTGCTCCTTACCCAATCGCAACAGGCAAACATCCGTCAACGCACTGACCGTAACGTTGCGAGGCTCGCCTGAAATCAATGCATCCTCACCAAAAGTATCCTGATCGCTGAGTTGCGCCAGCTTAATCTCCTTGGCGTTGGGTGCAGGTTTCCTGCTCACCAAGCATTGCCCTCGTTTGATGATGTAGTAAAAGTCGCCCTGCTCACCTTGATTGACAATGACAGTGCCTGCATTCACGCGCACTTCCTCCATGCCCATCAAAATTTTTTGCAAATTAGCCGGAGGCAACGCTCGAAATACCGGCGACTTCAACAATGTCGTCATCCAGTCGTCATTATCCTCCACCTCTTCAGCTACCATAAAACTCTCTGCTTCTTCATACGGGACATCTTGAACCGATTTCATCATATCAGCATTCAAACGCAAAAAACGAATTCGGCTATTGGCAACGGCATGCACTTTCCTGGGGATTTGATGCGCCAGCGCAAAGCGCGCCGAGGGGCTATCGGACTTGATCGTTTCGATCTTTAACAGATCGGTCTGTAAGGTCACGCTGCCATCGATCAAATACACCAGATCGTTAGGTTCATCCCCGCATTTGAACAAAAATTGGCCTTCTTCCGCATCCTCGACCTTGATTTGTGCGCACAGCGCCTCAAATTTACTGAAGGGCAAGGTGGATAGCGGAATTAATTGCCGAATCACACGGCCTTCAGCGGAATGGATGTCGACAGCCACGTACTCGTCGCGAATAAAAAGTGAAGGGAAACCAACAAGAAAACTTAATCTATGATAGTCGATTATTAAGTAAACTCTCAGTGAAACATTTTCCCGCCCAGCGAGTCCATGCTGGCAACTTAACTGCCTGGAATGCAAAAACCATGACGAACATGAACAAACTATTCCTGATTATCTTGTTTGGCCTGAGCAGCTGGCGAGCCAGCGCAGAATTGCCCGGACAAGTCGACGGCGCACCTTTGCCGTCCCTGGCGCCGATGCTGGAGCAAAGTATGCCCGCCGTCGTTAACATTTCCACCTCGACCAATGTGCGGGTGCAGGAAAATCCGTTAATGAACGATCCGATGTTTCGGCGTTTTTTCAACATCCCCAAAAACCAGCGGCAACAGCAGAAAAACAGCTTGGGCTCCGGCGTGATCATCGATAAAGATCAAGGTTATGTGTTGACCAATAATCATGTGATAGACAAAGCGGACAAAATCACCGTTACCCTTAGCGACGGCCGGCAGCTCAACGCCAAACTGCTGGGCACCGATCCGGAAGCCGACGTGGCGGTGATCCAAATCCCCGCCGACAACCTCAGCGCATTGAAAATAGCTGATTCCAGCCAACTGAAAGTTGGCGACTTCGTGGTCGCCATCGGCAACCCGTTCGGCTTGGGCCAAACCGTCACCTCCGGCATCGTCAGCGCGCTGGGTCGCTCCGGCTTGGGCATTGAAGGTTACGAAGATTTTATTCAGACCGACGCCTCGATCAACCCCGGTAACTCGGGCGGTGCTTTGGTGAATTTACGCGGCGAATTTGTCGGCATGAACACCGCTATCCTCGCGCCCAGCGGCGGCAACGTCGGTATTGGTTTTGCGATTCCATCGAATATGGCAACTCGGCTGATGGAATCCTTGGTGCAGCACGGCGAGGTGCGCCGCGGCTTGCTGGGTGTGACCACGCAGGATTTGACGCCGGAACTGGTGAAAGCCTTTGCCTTGAAAAGCCAGCACGGCGCGGTAGTTAGCCGGGTAGAAGCCGGTTCGCCCGCCGAAAAAGCCGGTCTGGAGCCGGGCGATATTATTCTGAACATCAACGGTCAGGATGTGAAAGGCGGCAGCGCCCAAATTCGTAACGCGGTGGGTTTGCTGCAAATCGGCGATACCGCCAGCCTGGAAATCATGCGCGGCGAAGAACGCAAATCACTGCAAGCCACCATCGGCAAGCCGAAACGGCCGGAGCTGGACGGCAATAAACTGCATCCGACTTTAAGCGGTGCCGTGCTCGGCGTGACTCCCAAGGATCAAGTGGAAGGGGTGATGATCGAAAAAGTCGAACAAAACTCCAAAGCCTGGAAAACCGGCCTGCGGCCCGGCGACATCATCGTCACAGCCAACCGCTACCGGGTCAGAAATCTGGACGAGATCAAGCAAGTGGTCAACCCGAATGCACCGTTGCTGGTCAATCTGCAACGCGGCGGCGAAGGCTTTTTCGTGGTATTGCAATAAACTCAATTCAGCATCGTTTTCAGTGCGGCCAGGCTGGCCTTGCCGCGCTGTTTAATTTCTTCCGGCGGCAACTGTTTTTTGTTGGCCCATTCCAAATCCTCTTCCGGCAATTCGTTTAAAAATCGGCTGGGTTCGCACTCGGTCAAGTCACCAAAACGCTTGCGGTGCGTGCAATAGCTAAAGGTCAAGGTCTGCTGCGCGCGGGTAATGCCCACGTAGGCCAAGCGCCGCTCTTCTTCGATATTATCGGTTTCGATGCTGTTTTGATGCGGCAGCAGGTTTTCTTCCATGCCGATCAAAAACACGTGTGGAAACTCCAGGCCCTTGGCGGCATGTAAGGTCATCAAGCTGACCTGGTCGCCGGCTTCGTCTTCTTGATTGCGGTCCAAAATATCCAGCAGCATCACCTTGGCAATCACATCGGCCAGCGACTGTTCACTGCCTTGCTCCTTGGTGGCGATACGCTGCAGCCATTCGATTAACTCATACACATTTTTCAGTTTACGTTCGGCGGAAGCGGGGGTTTTGCTGTTTTCCTGTAACCAAGCCGAATAGTTGATCTCGTCTATCATCCGGTTGACGACGACAAAGGTATCCTCGCGCTCGACCTTGATCGCCGTCTCTTTCAACCAATCGCAAAACTTGCTCAAGCGTTGTACCGACTTTTCCGGCAGCCGTTGTTGCAGGCCTAACTCGTTGCAGGCTGCAAACAAACTGATATGCCGCTCGTTGGCATAGGCGCCGAGCTTTTCCAGCGTGGTCGGCCCAATCTCGCGGCGCGGCGTGTTGATCACCCGCAAAAACGCCGCATCGTCGTCGCGATTAACCAGCAAACGCAGGTACGCCAATACATCCTTGATTTCCGCATACGAAAAAAACGAAGCGCTGCCGCTGATGAAATAGGGCACGTTATTTTCGCGCAGTTCCTTTTCGAACAAGCGCGACTGGTGGTTGCCGCGATACAGAATCGCATAGTCGCCATAGCTGCCGCCGGTTTTGAAGCGGTGATGCACAATCTCGGCAGTCACTTGCTTGGCTTCGGCCACGTCGTTTTTATGGCTCAGCACCCGTAGCGGGTCGCCGTAGCCCAACTCGCTCCAGAGTTTTTTCTCGAACGCATGCGGATTATTGGCGATCAACTGATTGGCTACTTTCAAAATCCGCCCGGCGGAACGGTAATTTTGTTCCAGCTTGATAACTTGCAAGCGGCTGTAATCTTTTTGCAACTGGCTGAGATTTTCCGGTTGCGCGCCGCGCCAGGCATAGATGGATTGGTCGTCGTCGCCCACCACGGTAAAGCGCCCCAAATTACCGGCCAGTAATTTCACCAATTGATACTGGGTGATGTTGGTGTCCTGGTATTCGTCCACCAGCAAATAGCGAATCTTGTTCTGCCATTTTTCCAAAACGTCGGGATGTTGTTGAAACAGCAGCACCGGCAGCAAAATCAAATCATCGAAATCGGTGGCGTTATAAGCCTTGAGACTGCGGGTAAATGCCTCGTAAAGCAGCGCAGCAGGCAAACTGTTGGCATCGGCTTGGCTCAAAGCCTGGATGGGCGTCACAAAGGCGTTTTTCCACTGGCCGATTTGCCAGTTGTACTGCTCGACATTATCAATGTCGCAACCGCCGACGCCATGGCTGATCAGATTGCGCAGCAAGGTCAGCCGGTCCTGTTCGTCGAACAAGGTGATCGCCGCCTTATAGCCCAGGGCTTTGTGTTCCTTGCGCAGAATATCCAAGCCCAGGGAATGAAAAGTCGATACCCGCAAGCCGCGACTGGCTTTGTCATCAATCAGCCTGCCGACCCGGCTCTTCATTTCCCGCGCCGCCTTGTTGGTAAAAGTCACCGCCGCGATATGTCGCGCAGGCGTACCTTGCTGCACCAGATAAGCGATTTTCTCGGTAATCACCCGCGTCTTGCCGCTACCGGCACCGGCCAGTACCAACAAGGGATGATCGATGGTTTTAACGGCAGCGAGTTGTTGGGGGTTGAGTTTGGGGGACACGAAAACAAAGGGGTTATTGACAGGCCGGCCATTATCGCAGGGCTAGCTAAAATTGTGTGAACTTGGGCGAATGGGCGTTGGCTTAATGGGAGCTCGCGGAGCACATTGTCTTTTTGGAAATCGGAGACATAGCACCGAGAGTCGTGCAGCCTCAATGCAGCGTCAGCGAAATCAAGGACGTCGACTTACCGACTACCAATTCTAAAGCGCATGATGAGAAAAGACAGTGCCTAACATGGCAGTCAAACGGACGGGCAAAAAGCTTCGCTTTGCTCTACGTGGCGCAACAAACAAATGAACATGACACACATCAATCTTGTTGCCGTACTTTTGCTTGGCGCGGTTACGGCCTTATTCCCTAGGGCAGCGCTGATTAAATTCCCCGCCAGGCTTTGAATCTGGTGTTCAGTAGTTGATCTGGCGACGATCCGAGCAGATTGTTCATCTAGCGATCATAGTTAAGCCTTAATTCTGCTTGACCTTCCCATTATGTAAACCTTTAGATTGATGCCTCCGGATTGTCACTGAGGTAAGGTGACTATCCATGACTAAAATTTGAATATTTTTTCAGGAGGTTGAAATGGAATCACATGGGGTAGCCAATCAGAAAACCGCACATGCTTATAACACAGCCGCCGATTTATTCGATCACCCGGCCAACACGTTTTGGAACCGTTTCGGTCATAGCACCATTGAGCGAATAGGTTTGAGGCAAGGTGACCAAGTATTGGATGTTTGTTCCGGAACCGGCGCTTCAGCCTTACCGGCCGCGCGGATGGTCGGCTCGGATGGCCGGGTGGTCGCGGTCGATTTGGCGGAAAAACTATTGACTCGGGCAGCCGATAAAGCCCAAGCCGATGGTCTTGAGAATCTGGAATTTCGGGTCCATGATATGCTTGCTCTAGGTTATCCCGATGGTTATTTTGACGCCGTCGTTTGCGTGTTTGGGATCTTTTTCGTACCTGATATGGCCGCCGCCGTCAAAGAATTATGGCGCCAGGTCCGGCCAGGCGGGCGATTGGCTATTACAACCTGGGGACCGGATTTATTCGAGCCAGCCAACACCTCGCTTTGGCAAGCCATCCGCCAACAACGCCCCGAACTCTATAAAGACTTTAATCCTTGGGATCGTATTTCCACACCGAAAGGACTGTTGGAGATGCTGGCCGAAGCCGGTTTAACCAATGTGCGCATTTTTGCCGAAACCGCGACTCATGCTCTGTCTGAGCCTGAGGATTGGTGGACATTGGCGATGGGTAGCGGTTATCGGGGCACCTTGGATCAGCTCAATAGCGAACAGCTACAGAAGGTGAAATAGGCCAATCTCGACCAATTAGTGAGCCAATCGGTTACCGAGATTTCAGCCAATGTGATTTATGCCGTCGCCGATAAACCTGTCGTTTAGAGCCTTGCGTTTTTTTCATGAGCGATTTTTTCAAAAAATACCAGGGACTAAAAAAGCAAAAAAATCGCTTGACCGTCCCATCGCGGTAACTCGCCGGCTTATTGCAATCCATCAGGCATTAACCGAACCCGCTAGCGGGCGGCGAACTGGCCGCCCGCAACGCCGAGTCCCCCTATTGGAGAGTGAGCGATGAATATCAGCCAAGCTGCGAAAATGACCGGCGTATCCGCGAAAATGATTCGGCACTACGAAGGTATCGGACTGATCAGAAAAAGCGTGCGCACCGCATCGGGCTACCGGACCTACAACGACACCGATTTGCAAGTGTTGCGGATGATCAAACGAGCTAGGGGGCTAGGGTTTTCGCTGGAGCAAATCCGCGATCTGGTTTCGCTGTGGCAAGACCCGGTAAGAGTCAGTGCCGATGTCAAAGCGCTGGCCCAATCCCATGTCGAAGATTTGAATCGACGCATTGCCGAATTAACCGAAATGCGCGACATTCTGGCCCGGTTGGCTCAGACCTGTAGCGGGGACAATAAACCGGATTGCCCGATTATCGATATATTGGTACTCGGCCAGCAGCTGGTTTAAGACTACATAATCCAGCGATTATTCTCCCTTGGTTGCCTCCCCGTTTTGCTGGTTCCGGATCTGCAAATACGCGGAAATGACGAATATTTAAGGGTAATAAGTCTCAAGTTATTAACCCAGCCCTCAAATATCGTCGCTCCCGCTTAGGCGGGAATGACGGAGCCAGGGAATTTAACAGTCTGGTTAATAAGGACAAAGATAGACGTTGTCGAATATGAGGTGTCTAAACCGGGGAAACCAGCGAAGGCTGAATCACGCATCCCCTAAAATCGAACACACTTGGAATCGAAGCACACTTACGGCGCACAACTCACCACCAATTCGTCACTGTATTGGCCCACTTCCATATCTTTCACCACATAAACCGCCGTATAACGGCGCAGCTCAGGCTTGCCGGCAACCAATAGCGGCCGGTTATCGACATAGCGGGTTTGGGTGTCGCGGGCCAGAAACACAAATTCGCTTTCGTTCTCGCGCTGGGAATAGATATTGATGCCGTCGCTTTTGAATTTTTGAAAACTCAGTAACACATTACCGCCGGTCTGATCGGCAGCCTTCAGCACCGGCTTGGCATCGGTTAAATCCGTATTGATTTCCGCACCGACGATACCCAACAGACTACCCAATGCCTCCGTATAACCGGGGTGAGCCTTGATGCGCCGCGCCAATGCCCTCACCTTATTCTCGAATTGGCCGCGATAAGCCTGCTTATCGGCGGTCGCATGATGCGCGGCCGCAGCGGCAATATTGGCGGCCGACACTTTGCCATGCAGTTCTTGGTTCTCGGTATTGCAGGCAGCAATGTCCTCGTCGGATAAACCCAACTGGCTTTTCAAAGCAGCAAGATTGAGGATAAACCGGTCATGCCATATCAATAACTCGCCATCCGGGCGGGGGAAATAATCTGATTTAGCCATCAGTGTGCTCCTTATAAATAAACGATAAGCACGCCAGACAACGGCCAACAAGCCGAATCGCCGGCGGAAGTATTGGAATAAATCGAAGGGAATAACTAGCGTTAAAACTATGTTGCCCAAGAGTATAGATAAGCTATCAACTTACACAAGTGCGGCTAAATGTCGCGCGTTTGGATTTTAAAATTACCCGAAGGCGTAGCCATTTACTTTGTAGTGACTTCCGAAGCACCCGTGCGGGTTGCCGACCACCGCGAACGCATTCCAAACAGTCCCGGCGGCATATAAAAATCCCCGGAAGGCATATCCCAATGTCTGGAACGCACCTGCGCAAATCCGGAAGGCACCCCCACCAGGCTCGAAGTTGCAGCCGAGAAGCACGAAGGTACCGCCGGACTTCTTGGGAATGCGGCCGAGAGATTTTTATATGCCAACGGGTTGGGGTTATATGCGGTCGGGGCTGAAGGGAGTGCGTTCGAAGTATCTCTATACGTGAAAATATCGATAGAAAACCTTGAAATTCACTTATGTAAATTGCCTTGTAACTTAAACAATAACATTGTTCAGAGGCGAATACCAAACTGAAGGTGGAACCGGTGTTTGAAAGTGACGATAAGCAATGAAATCTAGCCCAATAAGTTCTGCCTTGGCTGCCGGTGAGTCAATGAGAATTTTTCCAAAATCAGATTCCCGAATCATATTCATCTGTTTTCTATATTCTGCTGCTGTTGGTGGCAAATGAATTGGCGCTTCAGTCGCACCTGAGTCGAAATGAGCCGTCTCGAAATAGAGATGTTGATACAGATCTTTTTCAGGATGCCATATTTGAATACATACATTAGGGTATGCATCTTTAGCATTTTTCGCTAACACCTCATAAAGATCATCCATACCAAGAATGACACTCCAGCCGGCAATAGTTGCCAGCGTCCAAGATATTTCCATCATACGATCAGTAGCTTGCCCTCCTAACCAGCCACCTTCCTCCACCAAATCATCCAAGGAATCCGTAGCAATAGGAACAAATTTCTTAGTTTTATAGGCGAAATCTACGTTGCGGAACAGTTTTCTTAACCATTCATTGGCAACCTCTCTTCGCCCCATCCCTAATAAAGCGAAAAGAGCCAAGGTGATGTCTTGGCTATGCCGGTCAAGACAGGGTGAACCGCTAACGCCATTATTTTTTAACAACTCCTCCAGTGCATCAATCACCACACCAGCATAACTAGACCAAGAATTTTTCTCTTCCTCTGTGGCGAATGGATGGAAACCTAAAAACAAAGCGATGCTTGCCAAGATTCCAATTTGTTCAAAGGCGATCAGGGACGATTCCACACCATTAGAAGCAAATCGAGTCAAACTATTTTCCAAGAAACAATACGGCTGAATCCTAGCGAAGTATTGCGCCGCAAAACGGTAATAACCCCACCACATCGCACCGAAAGCTCCTGCGATAGCGTCTTTTCTGCTTTTCTCATCGGCGAGTTGAATACGATGCCACGACCAAAGCAAGGCTCGTTCTACGGCGAAAAGACCTTGGCGAGTATCTCCATCATCGCGTAGCGTCCAATGTGCAAATGCCTGGGCGGATAAATTGACGATTCGCAAGGCTTTCAAAAAGGATTTACCTGTCTTTGGTTTATCGAGCAACTCTCCGTTGTCTTTCAAATCCAAGGCACGTAAAAACAACCGATGCAAATCTTGTCTGTCGTATTCGCTATCGCCGGATAATGCCAGCGCGCGCCTTAAGTCGCGGCGGTCTTCGTCATGAAAAACATTTTCGTCTAAAAGATGTTTTTCTATTAGTGCCGCGATGGCATCTGCTCCCCAAAATTCTATTTTTGCTTTATCTTGATTTTCGCTGACAAAACCACTCCAACTGGCTAGCACGTTTTGTTTTAGCTCTCCGCTGGTGACAACCACGATGCGGATAGTGCGATCTTTATCTTGAGGTTCGAGATGCGATCTTAAATAAACATCAAATATCTCGTTGATACTTTGGCGTACCGCTTGATTGCCGCTATCCCATTCGCTTCGGCTAATGTCCCCTTGTTTAACCACTAAAAGCAGTAACTCATCAATTCCTGTGTCTGCATTTTTACCTCGGGCTGCGATGTCCACTCCGTATTGTCGATTACCCGTTTGCGGACGCGCGACAGGAACATACCCCATTTCCAGCAACAAGTCCGGTAATAGACGATCAAGCTCATCCCGCTCTTTGAGAGTGCGCAAATATTCAGAGATGACGAGCTTCATTCATCACCACGCTTGGCAAGCCTAAAGCTTATTCGTGTGATTTCGTCATTAAGTGGATCAATAACAGATTGTGCTGGCAACGTGACAAAAATTGAGTGGGTAGCATAGCGATTGACCTCGCTAACTTTGCCCTGAAAAATGGAAAAACTCCCCGTCCCTCCCTTTGTCCATATTCTTGTGCAGATTTGTTGAAATATGGATTGTTCGCTAGCCTTTTCTCTTGCCTCGCGTTCCTCCTTTTCTTTTTTAAGTGCAATGGCATGCCTTATACGAACGGGCATCGGTGGATACAGTTCTTTTCTAATAGGCAATTGCTTGATCGTATCAGCACGCGCAAGCAGTTCTGCTTGCGTTGCTTGTAATAATTTTTCTACTTCGGGTCCAGCGCTGCTCAGTTTTTCTCGAATGGCTTCCTGTGTGGCAAGAGGATAATTTCGTCCTACATCGTTCGCTAGCAACGCATGTACCCAGCCAAAGGTTCTCCGTTGCGCATCTTTTGTCTCTAGTAATGAAAACGTCAGTGAAAGCAAAGGCTCTTCAAAAAATGTCCAGCCGAGTAAACGCCGAGCAAGGTATTTAAAGTCTTCATTTTCTAAAGTATCTAGAACGTCTTTCGAAAAAGCGGGTTGCACGAATCCATGACTCCATAGATAACTAATAACATCACCAAAAGCCGCACCCAAAGCCAGTTCATCAGAAATTAGCCAACGTGTAATTAATTCCGACAACAAAGGTTTGTTTATCAATTGCATCAGGCTTTGGTTAAAACAAGTGCTCACCTTTTCGTCTGCACCTCTGCTATCACAATTTTTAAGTATCCAAGTAGATAAACAGTCATACACCAATTGATCATGAGTACCATTTTTAATCAATCGCGCAAGCACACTGTCAAAATGATGTGTATAGCCAACTTGTAAATTAGTTAATGCTAATAATAACTGTGCCAGATTCGGTTGCTCTTTGACGGTCGCAAGATTCATAAAAACAAAGCTACTAAGCACTTGTATCGCTGAATGATTATCAGGTTTAGCATAAGCTAATAGCTCTGGAATTAGCTCATGCTGACCGGCTGCCGCATTGGATAAAGTATTTATAGCCTGACTACTAATCCTCGAATCCGGGTGATGAACCAACGTTTTTATGGTTTTCTGAATGTCGTTCTTTAAACCCGGTTCTGTATCCCATTCATTACTTATACCCCCCAATGCCCGCAAAGCACTTACTGAAAGGTTGATGCAATCGGAATTTACATCATTCAACGCAAGCTTAACGGCTTCAAGGCCGTGCTCTGCCTTTGCCAAAGCAATCAGGGCAGAACAATACAAAGTCATGTTTTCGTCAGCAATGTTTTCTCGAACTATTGCATACAGAGCTTTTGCCCGTACCGGAACCGTGGATAAATAGTTAATCAATTGATTGAAAAACATGCCCGCAGCCATATCTCCGGAAGTTTTTAAATGCTGCGCAGCTACTAATTTAACTAAACCCTCCAAGCTAAAATTACTTAGAAATGGCAAAGCATTTCCAATGCTTCTCAAAATTTGAAAGACTTTACTAGAATCTGCACTACCGATAGCTTCTACCGCGGCCATTAGAACGTCCACAGTTTGAGTCATTAAACCCAAAAATCGCCCGCTAGCCGTATCTATCTCTTGAAATTCACGTACGCATAGTTGATGAGCTTCATCAAATATCTGTATCGCAGATATTGATGAGTCATTTTTATTGAATTTATGAACGCTATGTACAGCTGTACAATGATTTCTCGCTGCTATTGATTTGAATATCAACTGATTTGCTTCAATGTAAAAAAGCTCATCAATCTTCTGAGGCGAAATGGTAGATGGGTTTGTTAACTCAATTACGAGATCTTGGGTATCCTGACAATGGAGTTCGAATGCTAGCTTCGCGACTTGTAGAGGAACTTCCTCTAATTGCAAATTGAATAAGGTCAGCATTATCCTAATTTGACTCTTCCAACCTTAAACCTTCGATGAAACCACAAGCATCGGATGCGGCTTGCCGCATATGTTCCAGATAATCGGCAAGGCGATTGACTGTCATACAGGTTGGGCTTCGGCCAATATTTGTTCGCGGAATTTGGCGGGCAGATCGCCGGGAGTCAGAAGATCAACCGGAACTGCCAGTAAATCTTCCAGTTCAAGTTGTAGTCCGCCAAGATCAAATAGTGTGGCACCGGGCAACGTATCTACCAGCAAGTCCAGGTCGCTGCCGTCGCAGTCTGTACCGTAAAGCACCGATCCAAATACGCGCGGATTGGTCACTCTGTAACGATCCACAATTTGGCGTATCGCCATGCGTTTTGAATCTAATGCTTCCGACGGTTTCACCGTTATGTCGGGTGACATAATTAGTGAAAAATGGTCCGTTGATTTTAAAAAGATATTTCATTATTTGTGTCACACACAAAACCCACATTTGACACAAATAATGAAATATTCCAGATTTTGTGCCACTAATATTGAAAAACTTCGAACCCATCTTCTGATAAAGCAAGTTCGGCCAAAAGCTGCCGTTAACAACGCTAATAAGCGGCACGTAGGGCAGCGAACATTCATTTTGATTTGCCTTGTTAGCGTGACTCAGTAACAGCTTGTTTTTTGTCCGTATAATAGCTTTCCATCTCAGATTTAGACATATCGACAACTTTAATTCTATATACCTCAATCAAAAAGAAATACAGAAAAACAATAGATATCGCTAAAACAATAACCCCTACAACTGAGGAAGTTACCTTTATTTTTTGTATTGAAAGCTCTATTGTGGAATCAGACGAAATATCCTTAATGCTTGACGACTTCCATATTTGATAGCCAGAGAAGAAAATACCAGATAAAACCACTACCATAACGAGAAAAAGTAGATAATTAGAGGCTGTTTGTTGCCACCTATATTGAGATAAGTTAATTTCAGCCTTTTTATTAAGATATTCGTAATATTTTATCTGGGCTTGGATACGTGCTTTATCCTCTTCAGAATTTAATCGTTTTATAGTGTTACTCATTTCGACTATTTGCTCACGAAGTGAGCTTTCAATCTGATGGTTTTGTTGAATAGATTCGAACCCTCCTCCTCCTGTTAATGTGATTTTTTCGGTTTTGACGGTATCGTTTGAGGGTTTACCAGATGCCGCAGATGCAATATCGAACACGAATAAAAGTATAAGCGCCACACAAAAAAAGGCGCTTGTTTTTTTCGACAATGATATTGCGGTATCTACATTCATGGTAAAAGAACTCCATTTATTTGATTGTAACCCGCATTACACCAACAGCTACTTCCAACAGGACCAACTGAGTTTAAAATGCAACTACCAATATTTGTTTGGCATCTACTACTGTACTGGGGCATTTGAGTTATAGGCTGCGTGTTTGGCAAATTATTTGGGGGTTCTGAGACACTCGGAACGTATTGGTTTCCTGGATTAATAACAACAGAGCCAGGTGGTGGTGACGGAGAACGATCTTTGCCACGAAAGGGATCTATTATCTGTTTTTGGAAAAAGCCATCGTTACCGAATAATCCACCAGAATATGAGCCGTTTGCAAAGCAAACCAGTATTATCATAATAATCGCCTTGTAAAGCTTCATTTTGATTGCCTCGTAAAAGTTACAAAAGTTCACCTAATTAAAATATTTATCGTTTTTTTCAATTATCACGAAGTCGATCAGGCCCTTGAAACGATATTAACACCGGTTATAACTCAAGTCCGTAACACCTTAGGACAACGAGGGGTTTGTGAGTTGTTGTCATTTAGATTAATCCCGATGGCTCAGATTCGCGAAGTTCCATTGATCAGTCTGCTGAGTTTCCTGCCAGCTAAACTCATTTCCAGGTACGACTCCACTCAAATCTTGATTTACATCTATCCCTTCGCAAGCATCTAGTTCAGAGACAAATTTTGCAAATGCTATGTTGATGGCTTTTCGATCGTCACTATCACCATTCCAGGTGTCTTCATCGACCACAAAGTAAACGGCTAAATGATATGACTCGCCATTTTCGAGCTCTTGGTCCTTTTCCGCGATAGCAACTCTTACTTCGGATTTATCGTTGGCGAACAGATCAAGATCAAGCGCATCTTTTAGGGCCCCCGTTGCATTTCGAATACGATCACATAAGTTATTTGGCCATGATGGGCGTCCTGCGCGAAGCGCATACCATGCCAATATCCTTTGAGATGAAATATGGTCTAACCAACGAACTCTATCGGGCTCATTGGTTGTGAGCAAATCGCGCGGGATTACATGACGATCTGCTACTGCGTGTGCTGATAAAACAATGTCAGGGTGTGTTTCCCGATTTGGGCGAAAATCGAGATAACGGGTTGACTCCAGGTTGCGTTGGCCTTTGCGAGGTTTGCCTGAAATGGGCTTGCAAAGCAGCAATTCTACTAATGGTTCTGCCTCTAATTTCGGAGCGACGATGTCGCAAGTTTGCGAAATAACTACAAGCCAATCATCCGTCGCAACTAATGTCGATTGCTGATCGTGCCTTGTTAAGTGGGGTTGGAGCAGAGTAAGCATTTCAACTGATATCACGGACCCAGTACGCCACCCACGCAGAGTAATATCATCACCAAATGCCAAGGAAAGCCCTCTTAGTCGTCCAAAGGAAGAGAGGATGTTCGTCGGGTAAACCCGGCCTCGCGAAGCCGCTGGCTACGTGTTTTGGGTTTTGTCTGAAGCTTGGCCAATAGTTCATCAAAGCTACCCACAATTACGGTTTCGTCCATGATATCCGCAGTCATCATGGAGAGTACGGAACTTCCTCCCGCCACATTTTCACGACTTACCGAACTGAGTGGTACTTTAGATCGTGACATCCATTCTTTCGCAATACGTTCTACTATCGATAGACGCACACGACCCGCCTCTTGAATTTGTATCGGATTGGCAGCATCAAGCCACTTATAAAGCTGTTGTCGCGAAATACCAAGGACTGATGCCATATCCTGAGTCGTAAATCCGAAAGCCGCTTGGAGCGTTGCGAGGCGATCAACTCGAAGGCGAGCGACTGCTGTCGAAGGGTGCAGTTCCTTCAACGCTGCGTTCTGCAGAGCCTCTTTGGCTTGTTCCGACCAGCGGCTCCAAGCATTCTCGCGAGGGATCTCGTCCGGAGCAGTGAACAACTCGGGTGCGTTCGTTGGCGAAGAAACGCTGAGAACATATGCCACAGTGCCGGCGGTCAGAGCCTTACCAAACCCTTTTCCCAAGTTGTGAAGACCTGCAACGCTTGAAGCTAAAGCTTGAGCCTGATCGTCAGAGTAAACTACCTGAACCCTTCCAGAATGGGACGCCACGAATGTTTCTACCGTGTTTTCAACAGCAGAAATAATATCGCTAGGCCGCTGCTGCAACAGTGTTGCTTGGCAAGCTGTGTATTGGCGTGTCTCTATTGTGTTGTTCACATCCATTCTCCTTTCGCAGTATTAGATAGTGAGGCCTTGAAAGTTCTCGATGTCAGTTTTTGCATTTCCGTATAAATCCCCAAAAGTTCTCCTGCATCAAATACTTGCCCGATCTCCTTGAGGCAGTCAGTATCGACGAATCCTATCGTCTGTCCGTTCTGGATGTGTTTCTCAGCTTCGTGCATTTTTACTGGCTTGTTTAGCGGTAGTGCATTGAAATCCGGCGGCAACAAGAGGCCCTGTGGTGCAGGCGCAGCCGCGCGAAGATTTACCAAACTTCCGTCAAACTGAAACGCTGCAGCCCACATGGAGCCTTTAGAGCGAGCTCCTTCCGGTTCAATACCTTTTAGTCCATCTGCTAAATAGTCAGCTGGAGAATGGTCCGTGGACGGAACAATCAAGTCAATATATCTCAATCCTGCTCGCTCGACGAATGCCCCAAGGCTGGCATTTTGAATGGCGTCCAACACCTCAGCCCAACGACTTAAGAAATCACTCGATTGAACATAGCTCGTTGCATGCAACGAGATCGCGCGAGTACCCAATTGGACACCGAGTTTTTGATCAGCTGACAACAGTTGCCATAAGGGCTGTGGAGTGGGTTTGACCCCATCGACAATTAGCTCTTTAGCTTCAACCGTTCGAGGAAATGTGTTTCTTAGGCTATCCTGAAGTCCAGGAACCTTGTTGCTCATTGAGTAGTAGGGGGAGATGGCAAGTTCCGCGACAACATAGACGAGCGGCGGATTACGCCACGTCCCAAGCGCAGTGGAATTCATAACTTATCTCCTTATTATCATGGTTATGTAAGTGTGCTTTATTCAAAGTATACTAGAAGTAGTTTACAAAAAAGTTGACACTTCTGCGAAAATATATTTTTCAATACTTTTTTGACCGCTCCACCCATGAAGTTGTCGTTAAGCCTATAGCTGGTCAATGGCACAATTGGGTTGATAGAACCAATTCGCTACCCCTCCAAAGCCGACATTCATCCATGGCATAACCAGAATGTTATATCGGTTGGGCTTCGGATAACATTTTATCGCGCCATTTAGCTGGAAGATCGCCGGGGGGAGTCACAAGATCGACTCTTACAGCAAGCAAGTGCAGCAAGTGATATAACCCAGGAATCTTAGAAACTGATACTTAAAGGGTATGTAGCCCTAACTGGCGAACTAAAGAGCTCACTGCAACTTGTGACTCATATTTTTCTCTAGTGGAGTCGTCTTAGTTAATTACCTCATTTGAAGCTCGATTTCATGAAAACTGTAAATAATTTATTTCTATGGACAATAGACAAAACTCACTACTAGACAGCGGTTTAGGACTTGCCGCTATAACGTCGTTTTTATACTGTGCGAGTGCTGCCTACACGGGTGGATTTCTTCGACAATTGGGGTTGGATAGCGATGTTCTTGACCGTAACTTTCAACAGATTTTATATCACGGATTTGTAATTTCCTTTGGGCCAGTTCTAACAGGTTTGGCGATATACACGGTTTGCAGATTTGCATACTCACATGCAATATTGCCCGAGGTGAATGACGCATTGCGACACAATTTGAAACGAAAGCGCCGATTTTTAAAGCTAAAATTTAAATTGCTGGGAAAGCGTAAAGATTCCGATACCGAGAAACGCGAAAAACGACACTCTATAAAATCAGCTTTTCTCCTTACTATATTTTTCGCGCTCATCCTTTCATTGGCGCATTTTGAATCTAAAGGCAAAGCATTGGCTTCATCCGTTTATGCGAAGCTTGATAGTAAGTCAATTCCTGATCATGAAATGGTCACAGTATCCATAAATGGGCAGTCTCAAAAACTCTTGTATTTAATGTGCGGAGCAAGGAACTGTGCCGGTGCAGCGCCCGACACAAAGCTCGTTCATTATTTCCCACAAAACGGCCATTCCTCTGTTCTTTCCCCTGCGGAGCTACTAGAACAAACACATCAAGAAAAACCAGCGAGATGAGTCTAATGGAATTAATGCGCTGAACCAATAAAGCCATGGTCAATTTTCGATTTGCGCCAACAATCAGTTTTTCGAAATGTTCGACATTGGGCTCAAACCAATATTCGTCCCCTCGAGGGTTGCAAATAGTCGCGACTTAAGATTTCCTGATGGCGGTTGGTTTTGTATTGCTCGAAGGCTTGGTCGTATTAGGCTTTATCGCCGGCAAACAGGGCTTTGGCTGGTGCGACAGGTTGTCCAAGCCCAAATCGGCGCGTAGCCGTAGATAGTAAACAGCCAGGAAATTCTGCATGGAATTTAAAAGCTAGTCACAAATTGGTTGCAATCGATACCGGTACGAGCTTTAAAAGTTGCAATCAGTGAAAAATCTCGGCACTAATTGCTAACGGTAAAAACAAAGAATCCAACGCAAAACTAAATGGCAGGTCAACTAGAGGATAGCCCGGAGGTTCAGCCTTAAGTTTTCGGATAGTCACATCGTCGTTTTCTAACGTTGCCCAATCCAGTCTGGTTCCGCTATACATGAATATGCGTTCATACAAGGGCACCTCCGCGTTTAAGCTTTTGAAAGTTGCGCAACCGGATAGAACTAAAACGCAGACAACCCCACCTATGAGTTTCTTCAAGCGTATCCCCCCGTCATTTAGCCACGAATATGCGAAGCGCCTAGCTTTCTATGAGCTAGAACTGTTGTTCGCAAGGAATGCCGTCATTGTCACCATCCATCTTCGTGCCAGGGCAATTTTGTAGATAAAATTCGGCTTCTTCATACGAGGTCATTTCCGAGCAATGCACCTTGCCGAGACACTGGAAATTCTGAGTCGGTTTTGGTGGTTCAGCTATTGGTAATACTGGCTGACCAGTAGTTACATTTTGATTACCAAACTTGCTGAGGATCGAAACTCCAGCAACCACAAGCAGCACTGTAATAAATCTATATCCAGATTTCTTATACGGTGGCCTATAGGTGTTGAAACTTCTGGGGAGTCTTTGCTGCGGAGCGCCAGTTTTTTGTGTTCTGGGCTTCCTGTCTATTGGAGCAACCGTTAAAACCTGAGAAACTCCGTCAATTTTTGCGTTGATTGCGCGTAGCTTGCCTTTATCATCAAGGCTTGTTTCGTAAAAAATAATGTCACCGACAACAGGCGGCCGACTCATGGTTCTTAACGCCGATATGTGGATAAAAATATCGGTACCGCCTGACTCCGATTTTATGAATCCAAATCCTTTATCGTCTATCCAACGAACCAGTTTGCCTCTTTCAGTTTCCATAGCCTAGTAATTTGCCATTATTGGATTAACTAGCCTAGTCAAATGCCGTCCAATTACAAATCGCTACTTCAACACCTTCGCAAGGACATATCCACATTCAATTTAAGCACCGCTCGTCATCATGCGTTGGATTATTCACATAATCGCTAATCGGTGTTGTAGTCATATCAGCGTAAGCATGATTATCCAGGAGTCGAAACACGTCATCTTCCCCTGCTGATTTATCCAACCAATCCCGGTAATGGGCTATTGGTATGATAACCGGCATACGCTCATGAATCGGTCGCATCAGTGTCGTTGCAGCGGTCGTGATGATGGTGCAGGAATAGAGCGTTTTCGCATCGTGCTCCCAATGTTCCCAGAGTCCAGCAAAGGCAAATAACTGATTGTCTTGACGATGGATATGAAACGCTTGTTTGTGCGATGCCAATTTCTGCCACTCATAAAATCCGTTTGCGACGATTAAGCAGCGGCGCTTATGAAAGGCAGCCCGAAAACTGGGTTTTTCTCTGATGGTTTCAGCACGGGCGTTGATCAGGTGATGGCTGTTTTTATCGTCTTTAGACCAGGATGGCACTAAGCCCCAAAACAGGTTTACCGATTTTAATGATTGGTCGTCTAGCTGAACGATGCAAAGGATTTTTTGTGCGGGAGTGATGTTGTAGCTGGGTTGAAAGCTCGGCAAGCGTGGTAACTCAAAATGTTCAGCTATGCTTTCCGGCGTTGCCGTGAGGTTGTAGCGACCGCACATACCGACCATTCCTTACCTGTGGTTCGTAAGACCCATAACGATTAAACCCACCATTGGACTCATTAAATGGATATTAACCAAATTCTGTTACAAGCGTTTGCGCCTATGATAGCAAGCTATGGATGGCTGTTTGTCTTGTTGATCGTCATCGGCTTGTTGAAAACACCGTTCATGAAAGGTGTCATCGGAGAAGCCTTAGTCAACTTGGCGGCCGCGTTGTTTCTGGATAAAAACATCTATCGCTTATTCAAAAACGTCACGCTGCCCACGGAAGACGGTTCGACGCAGGTGGATCATGTGATCGTATCGCCATATGGCATTTTCGTCATTGAAACCAAGAATTTAAAAGGTTGGATATTTGGTAGTGCGCAGCAAAAGATGTGGACGCAGCAAATATACAAGCACAAAAACCAGTTCCAAAATCCCTTGCATCAAAACTATAAGCACACGCAGACGCTGCAATCGGCATTGGAGATTGAACCTAGCAAACTTTTTTCGTTAGTAGTGTTTGTCGGTGATAGTGAGTTTAAAACGCCCATGCCAGAGAATGTCGTCTATGCCGGTGGTTACATTCGCTTTATCAAAAGTAAACAACAGCGCCTATTGAGCGAAAGCGAGATCGCGGTGGTGTGCCGCAAAATCCAAGCGGGTCGTCTAAAGCCCTCTATCAAAACCCATATAGAGCATGTCAGACATGTTAAGACCATTGTTGAGCAAAAGCAGCAGCAACCTGAAAACGCCTGTCCTAAATGCGGAAAACCGATGATCCTAAGAACCGCTAAAACCGGAGACAACCAAGGCAATCAATTTTGGGGATGTAGTGGCTATCCTAAATGCCGGACTGTGAAAGTTGTTTAACATTAGATTTGATAAGGCGGATTTATATATGACACTTTTTGCTTGATCTCAGACTTTAACATTGTGGTGAAAATTAGACGCCATTTTGCAACTAGCAAGCGAAAAGCCATTGAATCAACAGGCAGATAGTTCGCAGCCATCACATTGCAACTTCGCGCCCAACGCTTGTTCCCCACTCAATCGGCTCGTGACGATTATCGGGCGTAATTTCGGCCAGCAAGTCGTCTAACTTGAGCTTTGGTTTTGCTGTTGTTCGTTCAATCCGAAAACCGGTTTCGTCAACAGTTAGTTCAACTGATGAACCAACTTCCAACTTCAATTGGGCGAGCATCCTGGCCGGCAATCGAACCACGGCACTATTGCCCCACTTCTTAATTTCAGTTTGCATTTATTAACCCTTCTTGGATAATCAAGTTAAACCATAAAATTTATTTTCAATGAAAACAATACCTTACTTGTTGAGCCAAGCGATCAGGCGAGTGAACACGTGAAAAAATATGGGCATCCGAGAAGCTTAAGTAAGTGCCATTCGTATCGGGCACTACTTTTTCAATTCCAACGAATCACGACGAGCAACTAAGGTGGGACAATCCACCCACCTCAAAGAACTCAGGCGGTTTCAACCGATAGTATTTATCTTCCACGTCCTTCGACTGCTCTTCATAGGGCTGCGTCATCACGTCCTGAAGTTCTCGAATTAGAGAATAATTTCCCACAGCTGCTTGCTGATATGCCGGCACAACAAACCACTCTCGCAAAATGTACTTTGGGTTTACAAGCTTCATCTGCCTAGAGGTTTCCTCACTGGAACTGCTGAGAAGTGTTTTCCATTTCGCGAGCCACGCTGCCCAACGCTTATCTAACTCTTTGGGGTTAGTATCATGCGCCGCGTCATTGTAGAAGCTTTTCTTGAGTGGGCCAATGTCGTCGGGTATCGACGAGAGCTCGCGGAAGAAAATAGTGTAATCGACAGGCGTTTGCATCATGAGTGTGCCAAGCTCGCTGATTAGTGCGCTGCAAAATGCCTTATGAGACGCTGTTTTCAAAGTACTAAGACCCAGCTTGGCGGCCCACATATTTTCCATTTGCGCTTCCATAACTTTCGAGAATCCACTTTGAATCTCGTCGAGCTCTAGCAAATAGTCCTGATGCGATGCCAGCAACGGCCGCAACGCCGAACAAAACATATCGAAATTGCGTTGCGCTGCGCTTGGTTGATTCAGGAACGAGAAGTGATGACCGCCTCCCGTCCAAGGTTGGTAATGGGGGTTAAACACATCGCAAAAGCCGAAGGGGCCATAATCAAGTGTAAAACCTCCGACTGCACAGTTGTCGCTGTTGAAGTTGCCCTGGCAGAAGCCGACGCGGATCCAGTTCGCCACCAGTGACGTGAGGCGGCTACGAAACGCGCGCGCCAACAACAGCAATTTATCGGGAGTTGTGAGTTGCTTATTGACCACGTCAGCGTACTCGCGATCAATCAAGTGCAGTACAATCTTCGCCAGTTCTTCCAGCGCTTTTGGGTGTTCGTTTTTTCGAGTACGGCGAGCGAATAGTTCAAGTTGGCCGACGCGAATGAACGACGGCGCGACGCGAGTCGATATGGCGACAGCCTCAGATATAAGCATGTCAGGATTCTCCGAGCGCGAACCCTCCGAGTACCACGGTCGCTTTACCTTCTCCGTTTTTGAAACATACAAACTCAAAGACCGCGATGTCGGCACGCCCAGTGCGTGCATGTGCTCCTGAGCCAAGAACTCGCGGATACTTGACCGCAAGACAGCGCGACCGTCTGCGCCACGGCAATATGGCGTGCGACCGCCACCTTTCAGCTGCATCTCCCAGCGTCGACCGTCGATGACGGCCTCAAGCACAGAAATTGCACGACCGTCTCCATATCCGTTGCCAGTTTGGAACGGACACTGCTGAATGTATTCAGTGCCGTAGATGGAAAGTGCGTACCCAGTCGCCCAACCAACCTTGCGCATCGGCTCTGGAACCTGAGAGATGTCACCGGAGAACATGCGGACGAAATCGGAGCACTCTGCCATGCTGTCGGCAAGGCCAAGCTCGGAAAAAAAATTTTTGCTGTGAGCTACATACTCAGGGTCTATGATTGGAGTCGGCTTGACGGGGACATAATGTCCCGTAAAGACTTGTCGCGGCGCGTGGTCGTCACCGTATTTTGTCGCGTCAGGGTCACAGTTGAGCGTGTCCATGAGAGAATAGTTTGCCAACTTCGCAAGATCCTGGAGCATCGATATAGTCGAGGACGCTTTCTGGGGCAGTCGGTTTGTCATAATGGATTATGCCAAGGCTCGTTAAGATAAATTCCAATACTAAAAGTTCCTAATGTACGCACAACCGTCTTTTCTGAGGTATTAAGATTCGTTTTATCCGCTTGTTTTGGGGATTATTGATACATCAAGGAATTGTTCGGCGTACATTAGGAACCGCAAATGCTCATAAGAATGTCAAAGATTTGCCGTGTTTTGAATAACAGCGGCGTCAATTTTTTCAAGTTAGAAGCTCGATTGTCGTTGCAGAAAGAGTGTAATACGTTACAGTTTGCCGGTTGATGAATACTATTCAACCCCCCGATGGACTTGCCACCTTTTTTCCATGTTAGTGATGTTTGTTTGTTCCCAGCAGTCACGTTCTGCCAGCCTACCATCCTTCGATATACTTTATCGTCGTTGCATACATCGCGTTATCGCCATGGCGGTGCAAGTAAGCTAACTCGGCAGGCCCTGCAAAAATACCATGATTTTTCTCTGGCGTTTCTCCTGCTCAGCGCCTGACGATTTCAAGTATGGGTATATCTTTGTAACTTGGATTTGGGCCTAGCTTACCGATCATTTTCCATTCGGCGCCACAATCCTGACAAACGTATGTCCGTTGATAACTCATTCCATCTGGTAAGTATTTCGTTTTACCACGCTGTTTTAAACCCAGAAGCATTTGACCCTCTGAACCAAAGGGCTGATGTATACCGTTTTCATCGGCTGGACTGCAAAGATTACATGGCATCATAGGGTTTCTACTCCATTTCATTTGGGGAGGACGGGGCAATCAAACTGGCTCCATTGCCACTCAATTCACCATATAGGTCAGACCGACGAAAAAAATATTGCCGGCTACCATCGATCATAGGCCCCGAAACCGGCTTTACTTGCAATGCTTGTAGCAGGCATCGCGGCGCCCGTTTTTCTGACTTGGCATATTCAGCCAAAGATACATAGGTGGCTTGAAAATCGTCGAGGCTTACTTGCGTGACTCGCCGACCAGGAAGATGATCTTGGATAGTCGTCAGTAACCTCAGCCTTACCAAGTCGTATACCACTTGTTGTTTCAAGCCTAGTCTCTTCGCTGCCTGGTCGACAGAAACACTGGCACCGTCGGCGTAGCGCATTTCCGCCAGCCACTGCCAAGTTTGTTGCTCATCAAGCTGGATGTTTCCCAATGGCACTGACTCATTCAGCTTGCCCACTGGTTTTAATTGGTTACCCAAAAGCGCACGAACCAGTGCGATGAATTCCCCTTCGCGCAGATGCCAATATTTCAATATATATCTGACGTTTATTGTCGGTGGCGAATGCATCACTTCTGTGCCGGTGAAAAACAATGCTTGCACTTGCTGCTTCGGAATTAGCCAAGCGGTGGCATTGCCGTGCATTCTTGAGACCAACGGCTTTAAGACGCCATCCGCTATTAATTCTCTGACCCGGCTCTTCGGTAACACCAGTTGTTTGGCAGCTTGATCAAGCGTGACACATCCCTTTGCCAGAATCGCTATTTCAGCAAAGCTCTGTTCATCGACTGAACGCATCTTTCGACCGGACGGCAATTCAATCTGATTCCCAGCGATCACCTTGGCTCGAATGAAATGTCGAACAGTTGACGGTGCCACGCCGGCTTTTTTGGCGGCTTGTTTCAAGGTCACGCGGGGATGTCTGGCAATCGTCTCTAGCTTAAACGCTCGGTGGCGTTTATTGACTATCCCTGACCAATGCTCGTGCAAATAGCCCTCGAATGCGTCGCGCAGGAATTGAAAACATTCACCGGACAAGTCCGTGTATAAAGTCCTATAGAATGACCCGAAAGTCCTCCGAATACTGGATTGACTGTCTGCTTGCTGATGTAGAGTGCTCAATAGGGCGTGAAAGTTTTCCGGCCAGCCATCCAATAGCCGACTCACTTGCAGCATCAGCGTGGTTGCAGTATCCAGTTGGTGTAAATTCGCAATCTTCCCCGGTTTGGCGGGTTGGAAGGATTCCGAGTACTGCCCTAGATAACCAATCAATCGAATCCATTCCGGCAGTGACATGGCAGGAAAACCCGCCAATGCCGACTTGCCTTTCATTGCCGCCTGAATAGCACGGCTTAGTGAAAGCAGTGGCTCATCGACCCGATCGGTACCTCGGGCATCGGCAAGCCGCGCTCCACAAGCGCATTGTTCAAGTTAAACCCGTTCTAGCCGCTGAGTACTGCCGCAACTTGGGCATCGCTCATGTAAACGGATTGAATGCCGGTTGCAAATACAGCTGATTTTCAGCAGCCATGGACCCCTTAGATGTGCCGACTCGCGAAGGCAGAGCGGACACCAGCGCATTTGACTATGGTTAAAGTCGATGGCAGTCAGCCCATTCGACAATGCGCTTGGTCCCCAAAAACTTGGATGGGGTCCAAACAATGCCTGTCTTTCCTCAGCGGATAAGCCAAGCGCTTGGCATAGGCCTTCAAAGTTTCGAAATGTGTTGCCTAACTGCCGCAGCGATTCGTAACCGTTTGCCCGTGCAACGCGCATCAAAAAACCCAGGGTAGCCTCGCCATTGATCGGACGCGGACGCACAGGTAAAGCACAATAATCGTTCACGGCAATCATGCTGGTTTTTCCTGACATGCCAGTCGAACCAGGGATCCGACGAAGTACAGCTCATAATCGGGTATTCCCGTCAGGTGTAATCCGAGCTTTGGTAAAACATCGCTAGGATCGCTTAGCTCACGCAATTCTTTCGGTATCCGCCACCAATAGATGAGCGCTCGACAATCCGCTAAATCAGCGTGCTGGAATGCCTCACTCGACAGGCGATTTAGGATGTCCACCAACTCCAACTCGTATTCCCGCTTACCGTATTTGACGGGCGGTATAACTGTTGTTTGTTGATAGCGAAGCATTTCGGGATCGAGGTCGCCAATATGTTTGGATAAATTTGCCCACCAGTGCATCAACGCTGATTGTTTTTCGCGTCGCCGTGTTGGCGAAATCCAGGGGTTATAAAACACCGCCGACGAGATCGGCAATTTCAGTTGGTAGTCGGCCAGCATTTGCGCCACTACCACCTGAATTTTCATCTGGAAGTATCCATAGCTGCCGGTGTCGACAAATAGCATCATCCGATACAACCAATCTAATTTCGACACGGAACAGAGCAAGTCTTTATGCCCTCTGAATCGTCTGGCAAGTATTCTCAGTATCCGATGTCTTAATTCGTCAGGCGACGCCATTATAAGCACGACAATCCAGTCGTCAGACCAGTAAGGTCTGTGACTCCACTTGCTCTGAATCGGCTTGCGGGATCGATGACCGTCACGACATAACGCTTTACGCAACCGACTGCCCCATTCGAGACCTGCGTAAACTTCACTGAGCGTATAACCTTTCGAAATTGACGATTCATCACAGTTGTTGAAACGACTGGGCAGGTCAACATCTTCCGATCCCGCTAAGAGCTGGGCAAATAGCAACTGATTGCGACTGGCAAGTGTAATGGGTGCATTGATAATCGACTGACCACAGGCACAAAACCAATCCGGCATTAATTCGGACCAGGAAAAAGTTTTGCCGCAAAGAGCGCAGTGCTCATACAATCGGATCTGATGAACGGGGCATGCCGCAATCTGCGGCAATTCCCAAAGGGCAAAATGAAAACTGCATTCGCTTAGGCAGAGAACACAAAAACGTACCGGGACGATATCTATTCCCGGCCTGCTATTCTCATGCCCATTCGAGCATTTCGGTAAACGCCGTTTGCGCAGCCACCAGGTCCGATCAAGTTCGGTTGAAGTCCCCAGCAACGTTTGTAAGGTATCAAAAGCCGCTGGTGTAGCATCAGTTGCCGTTCCGCGATACAAAGCGCCTAAGGTATGCGCTAAGCGCCGAGTGATTCGATGCCCGTTGCCACCCTGAAAACGATATAAATAACCCGCTAGACTTTCCCCCTTTTCCATTGTTTGGCGCACCGGATACTGGCTATGCGGAATCAGCATACCGGCTCCAGACCAGACCTGCGGCTATTGCCGAAACTGCCGCACTCAAACGGTTCGTTTCCTCGAGCCAGACGGCGAAATTCGAATCCCGGATTGAACGGATTTAGCTTGCCCACACCTTCCCACCATATTTCCTCGGTAAAGGCTTGCTCCAATAGGGACGGTCCAATCTCGTTTATTTCTGTTTCCAGTGCGATCCTCAACGATGTGGCTAACAGCTTTTTGATATAGGCCACACGGCCATCACTGGCGTAATAGAGGCGCATACCCAGTTCGTCCCAGCCACAAGAGCCGCAGTGCAGAGGAAGCGGCAAACAAGAACCCAGCGAACGGAATAACTGCAAACATTCAGCGTGGATAGTGTCCTTATCACTTTGTCCCAAGGCCAAACGAATACGTCGGGAAAAACGTCGGCGTAATTGCTCGTTAACCTGTAACAGTTTTTCCAGGCGAGGCAGACCTAGAAACACCGTCGGTACCCCCGTCTGGTCTATCAATGATTTAAGCCAGTCGCCCACCAAATAATGCGTAGTTGATTTCCCGCGATCATGGATATGCTGGGCTTCGTCGAACAAAATCATTTCTACCCGACAGGCGCGGCATAGCGTAATCACCCGAGCGGTTTTTGCCGACACAGTGCCGGAAGCCGCCGCCGGATCACCCAATTTCTCGAGCAGCGCGGACGCCATACTGGCAATGGTGGCCGCCGGTGGCACCGATACGATCAATACTGGCGTAACATCCCGATCTGGCAACTTGAAGCGAGGATATTGTTGTTCTACCCACCGGCAGAGACTGCTCTTACCCGTGCCACTTTCTCCCAGTAAAAGCAGATGATGTGCAATCCCCGTCTCTCGAAACAGCGCGATGTTTGCTTTGACGGCATCGACTGCAACAACAAAAGGCGGGAAGGGAATGTACTCTTCATCGAAACGCTGCAATGCATCGAAAATCTCTTTGAAATTCATCGCGACCTCCCTGTCAGCGTTTCATTTGAAAGGAGGCGATGATTTCCATCGCCGTCTGTTCTTGACCCTGATCACCCGCTATAGACACCTTGGTATTTTTCGGCTTGGTAACCTTTATAACGTCGGGTTTAGTGACAGTATTCAGATCGGACCCGTTCGGTTTACTGCTGCTGATCCCCCGCAAAGCGCCACTTCGACGTCTATCCTTAAGCTTACGACTGATCATCAAGTCTTCTACAGCCTGTGCCAAATCTTGTTTAGCCTGGCGTAATGCCACTTTGTCGACAGCCGCCTCACCTTGTTCATTCAGCCTCAGACGGATAAATTTGTTTTGCGTTGCCGTAAGGCCTTTTGCATAGTCGTACTCGACTGCCTTTACGGTGATAGGCTCGGCATCGTCAGGTCCCCAAACATAGATTTCACCCAGATCTTCGGGGTCGTGTACTACCCTAACCTTAACGCCTTCACCATAACGACGCATGATGGGCGCGAGTTCGTCGCTACGGTAATACAGCCAATTCAATAAAATGCCATCATGACGCAATGATCGGGAATAGACTTTCCCGATGTGACACTGAAAAGTCTGCAGATCATTGGGAAGTATCGGCTGATGATGTGTCATGCTTTCCTGCCAACGTACCATAGGCGTGGTACCAATACCTCGGTGTAAGTCCTGAGCATAGATATCGACCACCCATTTCTCAAAAACCTGTTTGAATTCTGCAAAGGTTAATAAGGCCGCCTTTTGTGGGTCGTAATCCCCCCTTTGATAGAATCTCGAAAAACTAGTACCCGGCAACTGATGGACAAAACTGCAATTAATGGTGCCGAGATAGCGTTCAACCACACCTTTGTACCAAGGGGAATGTTTTGGACAGAATTGAATATGGCTTCCTAAATCGAACCCAACGCTATCAAGATCGTTGCTATGAAACTCGAAACCATTATCGAGTACCATTTTTTCGGGTATGCCGTAACAAGGCCAGCTGTTGACGATTTTTAGATTGGCTATAACTGGCTCCGCCAATTTTTTAGGCAGAATGGCATGGCGAAGTGCGCCCATGACAGCAGCAGTGGAAGGACTTTCAAAGCTCAAGTAATAGCCAAGCAACATCCGACTGTAGTGATCAATCACGACAGTCAGTGTCGGTCTGCCCAACGGTAACCATGTCCGTTCGTCAATCAGGAATAAGTCCAGCGGTGTATGGTCAATTTCGACACGCTCCAAGATCCGATACGTTTTGACCCCCACCTTAGAAATTCTAAATCGGCGATCAGCAACGGACTTCCCCTCCTTTAACACCGTTAGGTCGTAGGCATCGGTTCGCTTAAGCATGCGATATACGGTGCGTCGCGACGGTGCCTTGAGCGGTTTAGCACCCAGTTGCCGCTGATTTTCAAGCTCGATCTTTCCACACAAGCGCTCATAGAGTGTATAGCCTGACGCTTGGGGAGAACGATTAAATACTTCGGCCATCGCTTCTTCCGCCAACTGTAGAATGCGATCAGATTGCCGCAATGTCCGAGGTCCGCATCGATCAGTTCTCGGAATAATGGCTCGCGCGTCGCTTTGTTCAGAAAAACGCTTATACCATCGATAAAGTGAGGTTATGCTAGGCGGGCTTGCATCGGCAATTTCCGCGGCAGCCAGTTTGATCAGCGGTTTGAGATAATCCTTTGTAAAAACCGGAACGCCATAAGCCAGAATCTTTTCGAGATAATGCTTTCGGCGAACCACTTTTTGCTTCACGTGTTCAGCTAAATCTTCGAGCGGCCTGGAAAACGTAGGCGGCGAAGAGGCGCTTGAAGATGATTCGGCTAATGTTGCGGATATTTTGCCATCCCTATATTCGGTAAGAAGCCGCTCGCGACAGACCACCGATAAATGACCGTCAGTCGGGCATTCCAAAAGCAAGTCGCCATTCGCTTGAATCCGATCAATTCGGTACTCGATACCTCTCCAATCAAAAACCATATTCTTGCGCAACGCAAAACCAGTCATTGTCTGCCTCCAATTTCAATTCAATTCGGGTATCGTCCGAGATAGGCTGGTCCAGAGAACAGCGTAAAGATCCCGCCAAAAGCAAACAGTAAAGGTCAACGCTACTGTCCGTTGTTAAAGCTGTAACCTCTGCAAGCGATGCAGGAAGGCAGTCGCGAAGTTTATTGATGGCGACCGTCATGGCATCCGCCGATGGCCGAATACGTGGCGCCTGACGAAGTACCCAGCGAAGATTGGATAAGCGTGGCTCTTGCCGTATTACTTCATCGGTCAATATAACGAAGGGCATTTTCGATCTGCGCATATGCTCAGCGACACAATTAAGTTTGTGCTGCACATCGTCATGACCAAGGCTACTGACCGGTTTGACTTCGATGAGGACGATTTCGCCGGTGGTCAACACCAGCTCGAAATCCGGGGTATATCGGCGCAATTTAGCGCCATCGGGATAATGAAGGGTTACGGGTTGTTCACGATAGCGGACAATATTGGGAGATGCCTCGAACAGATAAATCGCTTCGAGTTCTAGCAATCCTTCGTGGTGGACCATCCGCCCATTCTTGCGGCTGGGGAATTTACCGCGAACGATACCACCTGATGGGGTAATGACATTTCGAGCTCGTTTATGGACGTCACCGTCAGGTTGACGACCACGCCAGCGCCCTTGCCAAAGATTCGAGGACATAACTCGTCTCCGTTAATCTAATTTCAGGGCATGTCGGCGCAATGTAGCGCTTTCGGAAAGACATGGACTTATTGGTTGTTCGAGATCTCGGACAATTTCAGCGGATGTATCAAACAGATAAATAGCTAAGAGTTCTAGTAATCTCTTATAGGGGATCATCCGAACACTCTTGTGGCTTAGAAATTTATCGCGAACAATGCCGCATGATGAGGTAATGATATTTAGCGCTAGTCTATACATGACTGCTCCTTCCACAGATGCGTGCCGAGCAAGCTCAACCCAACATCGTCAGTTGCTGTAATGACACACCAATTTTTAGGCAAAATTATGCCTATACACGATTAAATGAACGTGCGGTAATTGGGTCAATCATGGAAACGGCTTGACGCTGTGGAAGGTTATAGCGATACTGAAGACGCCAATCCGGCAGTATCGTTTGATGCTTCCAAACAGCGGGGCAAGCCGCAAGGTTTGTCCCGCTTACATGGTGGCCTCCTTAAATCTGTTACGCTTAACACTACGTATTGGTTTCAATACCTGACGGTTCTGGGGATCTCTCAAACGGACAACATCACGAATCATGCGCACTTGAACCTCCGATAGCTCCGATAGCTGTTCCCTCAAATCTCTAAACATCCAGTAAACGTCTTCCCTGGCGTCCACATCAATTGTGAATTTTCGTTGAGATGCACACAGCGCCTCATGTAGCCTTTGCTTTTCTTCAGCTGAAAGCGACAGCCCTTCGCATATGCGCTCTACAAGCTCTGCTGTCGGCGGCCCTTTAAGTCCTACCTCAAGCGCAGAAATATAGCTCTGTTCATATCCAACCAGAGCCGCAAGCTCGCCCTGACGAATGCCATAACGTGTACGAAGCGCTACTAAACATTGAGAAAATGGACTCATAATTAAACTGAATATGAAAATTTATTTTTATTTGAGAATAATAAAAAAAATTCAACTTTTCAACGATATTTTATATATACAAGAATATAATAGAACTGCAATATACATAAACTGTATTACACTTTACAAAAACTGTAATATAATTTTTAAAAGGTGTAGTGCTACCTCACGATAATAAATTCATATAAAACATAATATAAATCAGTTATTAGTAATCAATTTTTGAGTCGTCACCTTAATTTATTTTTAATAGCGACCAATTATTCTGTCCACACTGCATTACTACACCGACTTGCACACCCTCGGCCCGGCAAGGTTCACAAATTATGGGCTTTAGGCCGTGCTATACCTTTCAGCTTCCGCATCGACTCTCCCTTGAGTTCTATAGGATTAGCCCGGTGGACGATCCGGTCCAGAATCACGTTGGCGGCGTTGGTATCTTCGAACAATTCGTACCAATTCTTCGTCGGGGATCGCCCAAATTTGAATCGAATTCAAATTGATGGTGATCGGCAAAACGATATAAACAGCAAGTCTATGTCTAGTCCGTTTCTTAGCATTGCATCTAAAAGCACAGCTGGAACATGATTGCCGATCTCCGGCAGCGGAAGGAATACTCTTTGCGATAGCGGTAGGTAAAGGGGGGGTGATTGCCCTACCGATGTATATACGCAATGACAGGTTATTTTTTGAACGACACTGCTTGTTTAATAACCTGACCCGCCCCCTATAACTACCGACAGATCAAACTTTAATTTTTGGTGGCATTTATGCTCTTAGAAAAATCGATTCGAACTGATAACGCAAATTGCACATCTAATATTTGGCCGCGGCCCTAACTTACTACGGCTGGTAAGCTCAATGGGGTGAGACGTAATTTGGATTTTCGCGGTAAATCTAATGTCTACCCGAGATTGTCTAGGTCGATTTCCAGCAATGACAAATACAAAATATACATTATCGGTAGGTATAGGGGGCGGGTGGTTTGGCTTCTGCACATGACACGCCCCATATTTGCGTATTCCGATCAAGACCGCCACCAATTCAAAAAACGAATCCGGCCAGATTTTGGTTGCCGAATCTATAGAGCGTCAACTCCATATAAATAAGTAGCTGACACTACGCACCTTGCGCCTTCATCACTTTGACAGCATTGGTGGTAATTTAGCCTCGGGGCTAACCTCTTTAAATTGAATATCAGCAATTGACATACTAATGGTTTAATAGAATAGGCCATGCCTTGCCTGAACCCAGATCGGGATGGCGTAGTTCTGTTACAGGAATACCGTATTCATCCCTGATTTGGTCGATCGTATTCAGGCAACGTGCAGCCGAGTCTCCTGGGCCTCCGTCAGTCGTCATGGCTAGCAGTTTCCGCCGTAGTTCGACGGCAGGCGCAGCCACAACGTTATAAGCGCTTCCCCAGTTTTCAGTAGGAACGTGCTGAGTCACGATACGCTCAATCGTACGCCAGGACACAAAGGCTCGCTTCTGCTCGATCTCAATTTGGATGAGTAACAACAATCCGTCCGCGTCGGGGGTTTCCGCGACGGACTTAGCGAGGAGCACAAGCCCCGGTGAGTTAGGGGCGTTTCTCAAAAGATCATAGACGTACGAGCGCAATGCAGGTTGCTCGCCTATAAAGCCCGCTAAAAGCATAGATATACGCCATTGATCCTCACCACTTTTGCCGTTGAAAACACCCTGTGCGGCCAAATTTACAAAGCACATCATTGCTGTAAGCGTCCCGCGACAAGACACAGCGTTGCGCCAGGCATGAGACGCGTAAAGGTACGGATCAGCCTCGGCGAGTCGGAAAAGGGTGCTCTCCGCGTTATCACCAGGCGCGTGCCCTAACGCGTCTAGCAACTTTTCCAATGCTTCTGAGGTGCGGTGTTCTTTCGGTAACGCTTGCACAATGTCAAAAGCATCAATTGAGCTATTACTGAATGGCAACAAACTCAGCCAATCTCGTAGCTCGTAACGTTCTGTCAAAATCCAAGGTTGTTTCTGAGCAGATTCAAAGACCTCAGCTATACCGTGTTTGATCAGTTCTATATCAAGTAGCACGCCGGAGAGAACGAGATTAGTGAGGAGTAGGCAGCGTTGATGCCGATCCGCTAAGGTGATAATTGCCTTAATGGTATCGTCTCGCCGGCCGTGCGGAAGTGCAGTAGCCACGATAGCAAGTGTTATCGCGTGCTTCCTCATTGTCTCGGTCGCCTCCTCTCCTATCAACTGCTCGATGACTGTGAAAATGGCGTCGGCTTCCTCTGAAGACCCCGAAGGATCTGATAAGCGTGCAGCTCGCTTTTCTGTTACACGTGAGAAATTCGGCCCGCTCTTCCAAATATTGGTGTCGCTCGGTTCATTCACATCCCGCCACTGCTCGACAAGCACCAATGCAGCTGAATAGCCGAAGTCTTCGTTTAATAAATATTCCCGCATCAGCGCCTTTGTCTCTGCACAATTGATCGCGTGGAACGCACGCTGATATTGCAGCGTCCAAGACGAACGTGCTTCGTTTGTAGCCAAGCCTCCTCGGTACTGATCAACTTTCGCCTGTTCCTTGAACGCTCGCCAACGTCGGAGTTCTTCGTCCAACAGTCGCTTAAGTAACGGTAGTAACGCCGCAGACGGTGCGTGACAGGCAAGCGTGGCAATCGACGCGAGCTGCCTGCGCGTCACATCATCCGAAGCCAACAATCGATTGCCCCAATCTTCTATAAACTCTGTAATCGTAGCAAGAGCCCCTGAATCAAACGGCTGACCCCGACGATTTTCGCCATGCGGGTGTCGTGAGATTAGATCCGCCAATGCCACAATTTTCTGAGTGTTAGCTTGCGCTGATCTTGCCTCGATCGCCGCAAGAAGGCATGGGGCTTTGGTATACCCGATTCGATTAAGAAGAATATGATAGCGATCAGCTACCGATTTATCATAATTGCCATTAGTATCGTGAATCTGATTTATGGCATCAAACATCTTGTCGATAATGCGGCCTACCGACTTCGTACTAAGCGCCGAGGCGGCAGCATTTGCGCGCTCATCAATACAATCTGCTTCAAGCGCAATTTTGCACAGATCACTGTCTTCAACAAACTCTAAACTTAATTCGGATATCAGCTCCGATGCGCGGTACGGAAGCGTGCGACCTTCCTGTAAACGACGAAGGATACCAGCGGCAACGGCACGAGGAAAGCATTTGGCAGCCTCATGAATAAGATTGACAGTGCCATTCTGCCTATTGTCGATTTCAATTTCGGCGATTACGGTCGCTAGTTCAGTACTCCGGTCGATATCGCCACGCCCATATACCAGAGAGTGCAACTTATCGTAGGCGCTCATGCCTTCTTTGCACCGCCGTTCCCGCGCTGCAGAGAGTCTAGTCTTGATGGCATCGTCTTCTAGATTATCAATCAGGTCATTTTGCACCAAAAGGTCAAAAGTTTTATTGTCAGCACCTTTTAGTACATCAGCAATGTGTCTATCAGCACAGCGCCACGCAAATTCATTGACCACTGCGGCTTTTATTTCTGAGTCGGGATCAGATTTAGCAACGGCGGTCACTAGATCAAGGCCATCCATGCCACTGTTAGACGCAATTTCGAGAAGAACGTTTTTCCGAATTTTAGGCGGGAGCTCCGTAAGCCGCTTGACAGCGTCGCTTCCTAGAATCGAAGGGCGAAAGCGTCTACCTAGACGCAATGCAGAGAGATGGATCTGATCATCCTCGTGTGTGATAAGCGGCCAAACCTGATCGAGAAATTCAGGGCGGCCTGATGCAATCATAAAGCCAAGTGCGCGATCAACTTTTCCGGTTTTGTGCCACTGCCTGACAAGGCCTTGAATAGTCGGCCCGATACGCACCCAAACTGCCTCAGTGGAGCGGTAAATCATCTCGGCAGCTAAAATAGGATCAACAGTGAATGCCTCCAAAATAGCAGAGCAGCAGGCTTCCAACTGCGGCTGAACTCCGCGCGCCAATCGCTCACACGCGAAGAGAATAGATTCCTCCCATACAGGCAGATTCAGGACATCCGACTTCAATGCTTCCAGCGACTTCTCACAACCAACACTTAAAAGCATCAGACGCTCGACCATATGAGACCCATACCACTCTAGAAATTGCTGATGCTGGAACGAATAACCGGAGAGGACGTTATCTCGTACCAACAGATGATGGCTGACCAGCGCCTCCAGCACCAAGTTTGGCTGGGGCTTTTCAGTAATTAGTCCTTCGGCCACGAGCTCGTCGTCCGTTCCGGAAATTGATTTACGCGCAATGGATTCTGAAAGAGTCGTATTTGCGACTCGCGTGGCTGTTACCGCAAGGTCTTCCAAAAATCGTTGGTGGAGGCCAAATGTAACGTCCTCGAGCGCTACGACGCAATAATTGTTATCTTCGTGAACACCAATAAATTGACGAAGAATCTCTTCCTTAGTAGCCGGAAATGGCGATTCCTCAGGTAGAGCTAACAGTGAAGTTAAATATAGAGGGATTGTTATGAGTTCGCGTACACCAGTCGTTCGCCACGCTTGATCGATAATACGCTCGCCCGCCTCTCCACGAATTGCCCGTGCGATGTCAAGCTGCTGCATTTCGTCAAGTGGCAGGAGGTTAACCCGTTTGCCATTGACCGGAACATCGAGAGCCTGTTTACGTGTCGAAATAAGCAAGCTCACTTCGGGCAGTTCTAACTGCAATCGCTCAAGCTGGACTGCTGCCCGTTTGCGAGAATCTTTGTCGAGTTCGTTCCAACCGTCTAAAAGTAGGATTACGCCAGGTTTTGATGCCACGGTGCGCAATTGATCTTCTGTAATACCACAGAATGCAGGACGCTTAAGTACGGATTCAAGCAGCGACACCCCGTCAGCTGACCAGTCACCGAGTGGAATAATGATTGGAACAGAATGACTATTGGCAATAACTGCTTCTGCTATTTGAAACAGTGTCGTCGTTTTCCCCATACCAGGTGGTGCGACAAGGACAAGATCATCTAACGTTGCAAGTGCCGTAGCTAAAGCCGATGTGCTCACGGGATCGTTTAGTCCATCAATCTCTAACGTCAGTGCAATTGAAGTCGATGGCCATTTGTAAGATCGTTTGAAAACGTTGAGATCGGCGGCGGCGGCGGCATGAAAACGGAAGCTTAGCTCGTCTTTTGACAGCCCCTGATCCACTAAGCCTTGCTGCACGCCTTGATTGTAGAGAACGCGTAGCCACGAATCCTTTTGTGCCTTTTCCTTCCATTCGTGCAGAAGGTCTTTGGTAAACGTGGAGTCTTTCGCATCCACGGCTTTTCCGTGAAGCTGACACATCCATATGCCATTGTCCGGAGATTTACGCTGTTCGGGCGTCATTGTGGGGTCGTAACGAGGACCTCCAGGCGCTGCTGCACAAATATGCGCTGCAATTCCGAGATTGATTTCGCCATCACCATCAGAGTTTGAGCCTATGGTGTGACGGCGACATGACGGATCAGAACACAGCCAGCCAGCTCTTTTTGCTATCTGTTGCTTGATCTTTGCTGTAAATTCGTCTCTATTTTCTTTGGCCATCTGTCGCGGTAATTCAGATCAGTCACCCACGAGCCTAAGTGACACAGTGCCAATATACCAAATTTGTCCTAAAGAACGGGACGTTCACAATTGTAATAGCTAAATTCAAGCTGTATGTATTCTTAATCTACTTTAGACAAAGTACTTGCCAATCGGCTTTTCAGTTCGTAAGACAGCTCAAACCTGGAAGCCCTCATTGATTAAACGCACGCTCGAAGGGCATCAACGGATCGATAACGATCAGTCTCTTTCATTTCTATAAACACATCAAGTTGAGCGCTAACGTCTTGCCGATCAGCCCCCACAGTTGCAAACATGCTCCCATTCGGGTTCTAAGAACCAAAGCCAATCGGTTTTTTTCATTTTTTGTGTCACTAATTTTTCACTACTTTGGCACACTTTTCACTAATTGTGGCACCCGACACGTTATACATCCAAATTCGCCACATCCAAGGCGTTCTTAACTATGAAATCCCGACGTGGTTCCACCACATCGCCCATTAGCGTGGTGAAGATTTCGTCGGCGGCGACTACGTCGTTGATGGTGACTTGCAGCATGCGGCGGCCGTTGGCGTCGAGAGTGGTTTCCCAAAGCTGTTCCGGGTTCATTTCGCCCAAACCTTTGTAACGCTGGATGTGCTGGCCTTTTTTAACTTCTTTCATCATCCATTCGAATGCTTGCTTGAAGTTATCGACTTGTTGTTCGCGCTCACCCATACGCATGACAGAGGTTTCGCCGAACATGCTGAGGGTTTTTTCTACATAGCGGGCGATTTTTTGATAATCGTTGCCGGCAAAGAAGGGTGCATGCAAGACAAAACTTTTGGTAATGCCGTGCAGACGCTTACTGACTTCCACATCGAAGTCGTCGCTGCCGCGATATTTTAACTCGGTGCTGAATATGGCTTTATGACCACCCTCGTTCAGATTTTTTTGCAGCAAATCCAACCAGGCTTGCAGCTTTTGCTGATCGGCTTTGATTTCGTCGCTTAACACCTGCATGTAGGTCATTTGCTCCAGATACAGGTCGTCGTAGCGTCTGGACAGGCGATTGATGATGCTCATCACGTCGGCAAATTCAGTCGCCAATTTTTCCAGACCTTGGCCTTGGATGACCGGGGTGTCGGCATCGGTTTGTAGTTGCGCTTTGTCCAAAGCCAATTGGATCAAGTATTGATTTAAGGCGTTGTCGTCTTTGACGTAATGCTCTTGTTTGCCTTTTTTGACTTTGTATAAGGGCGGTTGGGCGATGTAGATGTGGCCGCGCTCGACCAACTCCGGCAATTGCCGATAGAAAAACGTCAGTAACAGGGTGCGAATGTGCGAGCCGTCGACGTCCGCGTCGGTCATGATGATGATGCGGTGGTAGCGGAGTTTATCGATGTTGTATTCGTCTTTACCAATCCCGCAGCCCAAGGCGGTGATCAGGGTGCCGACTTCTTCCGATGAAATCATACGGTCGAAGCGGGCGCGTTCCACGTTAAGGATTTTACCTTTCAACGGCAGGATGGCTTGGGTGCGGCGATCACGGCCCTGTTTTGCGGAGCCGCCCGCCGAGTCCCCTTCCACGATGAACAGTTCGGACAAGGCCGGGTCTTTTTCCTGGCAATCGGCGAGTTTGCCGGGTAAACCGGCAATATCCAGGGTGGTTTTGCGGCGGGTCATTTCCCGAGCTTTTCTAGCCGCTTCACGTGCTCTGGCTGCATCGATAATTTTGGCGGCGATGGCTTTGGCGACTTGCGGTTGTTCCAGCAGGAACTCTTGCAGTTTTTCGTTCATGGTCGATTCGACCAAGGGTTTGACTTCCGATGACACTAATTTGTCTTTGGTCTGCGAGGAGAACTTGGGATCGGGGACTTTTACCGACAACACAGCGGTTAGACCTTCGCGGGCATCGTCACCGGTGGTGGCGACCTTTTCTTTTTTAGCCAGGCCGTTAGTTTCGATGTATTGGTTGATGGTGCGAGTCAAGGCGCCTCTAAAACCGGCCAAATGCGTACCGCCGTCGCGTTGTGGGATGTTGTTGGTATAGCAGAACACGTTCTCTTGGTAGGAGTCGTTCCATTGCATCGCCACTTCCACCGTTACGCCTTCTTTTTCGGCGATAAAGTGAAAGACTTTTTCAAACAACGGGGTTTTGTTTTTGTTCAGATGCTGCACAAAGGCGCTGATACCGCCCTCGAATTCGAATACATCTTCCTTGCCGGATCTTTCGTCGCGCAAGGAGATGCGCACACCGGAATTTAAAAACGACAGTTCCCGCAAACGTTTGGCAAGGATGTCGTAATGAAATTCGATATTGGTGAAGATAGTTGGGCTGGGCTTGAAGTTGATGTAGGTACCGCTGCCTTCACAGTCACCAATCACCGCTAACGGTGCTACAGGCTCGCCGAGTACATATTTTTGCATATGCAGCTTACCGTTCTTACGAATCTTCAGCGTCAGCTCTTCAGACAAGGCATTCACCACCGAGACGCCTACGCCATGAAGGCCACCGGAGACTTTATAGGCGTTGTCGTCGAACTTACCGCCGGCGTGCAGGATGGTCATAATCACTTCAGCGGCGGAACGGCCTTCTTCTTTGTGTATATCCACCGGAATGCCGCGACCGTCGTCGTAGACAGATACGGACCCATTTTCATGAATGACGACATCGACGCCCTTGCAATACCCAGCCAGCGCTTCGTCGATGGAGTTATCGACGACTTCGAATACCATGTGATGCAAGCCGGAACCGTCATCGGTGTCGCCAATGTACATGCCTGGACGTTTCCTGACCGCATCCAAGCCTTTTAGTACTGTGATATTCGAACTGTCGTAATTTTCACTCATGGGTATATCCATTGTGTTGTGTTTTACCGCAACGATGCCCTGTCTTCATGTCACGCATGAATCGGTTGTATCGTGTGTGATGGGAGTTGTTAATTTTTATTATTTGTTCCACGTGAAACATCAAAATTGTTTTACATCGCCGTGTTCCACGTGAAACCATTTATAGTTTTCTACCGAACTTAAGTCGCCAAAATCAGCTATATCGGTACTGCTGATAAAAACCTGGCAACTCAATCCAACGAGGTATTTTATCAATTTTGCCCGGTTTTCTGTATCCAATTCGGACGCTAGATCGTCAATGAGAATGACGCACGAGTATGGGCTTTCCTGATTCAGTAAGGTCACTTGTGCCAATAACAAAGCCAAGACCAAAAGCTTTTGTTGCCCCCGTGACAGATAGTCTCTAGCCAGTCTTTTGTTTTGATACGTTTGAAAATCCGCTCGGTGCGGGCCGCTATGTGTAAAGCCATAGCGCATATCTCGGTCTAGATCGTTTTTCAAAATAAAGTCTAAGGCTTGTCTATCGTCCCAGCCTGGCAAGAAGCGTAAATCGACATCATCCTTATCCAAAAAATGGCTAGCCATTTCTAAAAACACCGGTTGCAAGCTGGCGACATAGGCCAAACGAAAATCGTTAATCACCTGCCCATATTCCACAAATTCCTTATCCCAGGCCGGCAGCTGTTTAATTTGCCGGGTTTTCAACAAAGCGTTGCGTTGCTGCAATGCCTTATTAAACTTCCGCCAACTGGGCAGAAAGTTTTTGTGCTGATTAAAAATCCCCCAGTCTAAAAACTCTCTACGAATTTGTGGCCCGGAGTCCAGCAAGCGATAACTCTTGGGATGAATCAATTGCACCGGCAATGCGTAAGCCAAATCCGCTTTTTGCCGATCTTCCTGATCGATGCGGATCTGGCATTGTTTATTGTCAATCTGTATCCCCAACGTACTGACTGAACCGGACTGTTGCCGATTTTGTGCCGACACCGTCAATTGCGGCTGATCAAAAGAAATTGCCTGCTTGGTATGGGTGGTTCTGAACGAGCGGGACCTACCCAAAATAAAAATGGCTTCCAGCAGCGAACTCTTACCGCTGGCATTGGCACCAGTGATGAAATTAATGGCAGGAGACGGCGAGATACTTGCTGAATGGATGTTCCTGACCGACAGCACATCCAGCTTTAACAAGGTCATAATCCCTGGACAACCTACATCCGCATCGGCATCACGATAAATTTAAACAAAGGCTGTTCAGGTTCTTCAATAAAACAACTGCTGGCGTTGCCGGCTATGGTTAGCACCGCCATTTCGGAATCAAGATTGGACACCGCATCCAGCATATATTGCGAGTTAAACGAAATACTCAACGGCTCGCCTTGATAATCGATGATCAACTCTTCCTCGGCCTCGTCATGCTCGGGATTATGCGTACTGAGTTTCAGCAAATCTCTGGATATATCGAAAGTCACGCCCTTGTATTTTTCATTAGACAGAATCGCCACCCGCGTTAACGCATCTCTCAAGACTTGTTTTTGGATTAGCAACGGACTCATAAAGCTTTGATTGAACACTTTACTGAAATCCGGGAATTTGGCATCAATCAGCTTGGAAGAGAACACCACATCCTTGTAATAAATTCGGATGTTGTTGCTGGAAAACTGGATATTCAATTCAGCATCTGCATCATCAAGCAAACGACTGAGTTCCTGCACCGCTTTTCTGGGCATGATAATGCGGGATTCATAACCGGTCGCTTGCCCTATGTCATCTTCATAAATCGACAAACGATGACCATCGGAAGCGACCAGCTTTAGCCTGGAATTACTCACATTCAGCAGCAAGCCGTTAAGGTAATAGCGTACATCCTGATTAGCCATACAAAACACGGTTTTATCCAACGCCTTCTTGAATTTGCCGGCATTCAATAAAAAGCTATGCTCAAACTCTGACTCATTGAATTCAGGGTAGTGTTCAGCTGGCAAGGTACTTAAAGAAAACCTGCTGCGGCCGGAGACAACTTTGACTTTATCGTCTTGCAACTCGAAGTGGATTTCAGCGCCGTTTGGTAATAAGCGGCAAATATCCAGAAATTTCCTAGCAGGAACCGTAATTTCCCCAGAATTCGATATTGATTCGATATTTAATTTAGCAACAATCTGGATTTCCGTATCCGTACCGGTCATTACCAACTGCTCGTCGCTGGCCTGCAACAACACATTGGAAAGAATCGGCATGGTTTGCCGTTTCTCGATCACGCTAACGATTTGCTGCAGCGGCGGCAAAATTTGATCTTTGCTAATAATAAATTTCATATAAATATCTTTTATATATTGTTACTACTATGTAAACAAAAAGCTGTGGAAAACCGGTTTTATCTAATTTAAATCAAAATCTTAGCATGTATCAAACATTGTTGCCGGATACCGTTTTAGCTTGTATGAGGTTTGTGGATAACCTGGATAGAGTATTTTCGGCACACTTTATCCACAACTTAAGCGCAATTAATGCGATAAGGTTCTCAACAGGTTTTTGTAATCTTCCGCCATCTTCACATCGTCATCTTTCAACTCAGCCACCCGCTTGCAGGCGTTGATGACCGTCGTGTGATCGCGCCCGCCAAAGGCATCGCCGATTTCAGGATAACTGTGCGAGGTCAACTCTCTAGCCAAACACATAGCCACCTGTCGTGGCCGAGTGATGGATTGTTTGCGATTTTTTGAGGATAAATCGGCTACCCTGATCTTGAAATATTCGGCCACGGTCTTTTGAATGTTATCGATACTGATCAACTTATCTTGCAAGCTAATCAAATCGTGCAGCGCTTCCTTGGTAAATTCCAGAGTGATGTCGCGGCCGGTAAATTGCGAGTTGGCTACCACCCGCCGTAACGCACCCTCCAAATCCCTAACATTGGAAGGTATGCGTTTAGCAATGAAGAAGGCGATGTCTTGATCCAGATCCACACCGACTTGCATGGCCTTTTTAATCAAGATAGCGGCCCGGGTTTCCAGATCCGGCGGTTCGATAGCCACTGGCAAACCCCAACCGAAGCGAGACTTCAAACGATCTTCCAAGCCATCGATTTCTTTGGGATATTTATCGCAAGTCAAAACCACCTGATGTTTGTTGTCCAGCAGGTTGTTAAAGGTGTGGAAAAACTCTTCCTGGGAACGTTCCTTACCGGCCAGAAACTGGATGTCGTCCATTAATAAAATATCGATGCTGCGGTAGTACTCTTTAAACTGATTGATGCTGTTTTGTTGCAGTGCCTTGACCATGTCCTGCACAAACTTCTCGGAATGCAGATAGACGATATTGGCGTCGGGCTTTTTCAACAGCACCGCGTTACCGATGGCATGCATCAAATGGGTTTTACCCAGACCGGAACTGCCGTAGATAAACAGCGGGTTGTAGACCTTGCCGATGTTATCGGAAACCGTCATCGAAGCGGCTCTGGCTAATTGATTGGATTTACCTTCCACAAAGCTTTCAAAGGTGAAGGCTTTGTTTAAAAAATTCGGTTGATTCTTCTTTTGCGCCGGACTTTTATTAAGTGCCGGTGCTTTGATGGCCGGCGATTTTTTACTGCCGATTTCAAACTGTACCGCCAAGGTCGCATTGGAAAACTCGTTGACGGCGTCTTCGATGATCGCGAAAAAATGTTGTTTGATGTGGTCGATAATAAACCGGTTGGGAGCAAGCAATTTTAACTGGCTGTCGGTTTCCACAGCTTGCAGCGGCCTGATCCAGGTGCTGAAATCGGTACTGGGAATTTCATGTTCAAGCTTGGCCAGGCAGTTGTTCCAAATCACACTCAT